>NZ_CP079947.1:0-4800000 GCF_019775695.1 Pseudomonas sp. AO-1 | reverse complement strand
GCATCTGGTGCTGATGGACGCGATGATGCCGGTGATGGACGGCTTCGAAGCGGCGCGACAGATCAAGGCGCTGGCGGGCGAAACCCTGGTGCCGATCATCTTTCTGACCTCGTTGACCGAAAGCGAAGCGCTGGCACGCTGTCTGGAGGCGGGCGGCGACGACTTTCTGGCGAAGCCGTACAACCAGGTGATCCTTGCCGCCAAAATCAAGGCGATGGATCGCTTGCGTCGTTTGCAGGCCACGGTGCTGCAGCAGCGCGACCTGATTGCCAAGCATCACGATTACCTGCTCAACGAACAACGCGTGGCCAAAGCGGTGTTCGACAAGGTCGCGCA
This sequence comes from Pseudomonas sp. AO-1, assembly GCF_019775695.1. Classification (NCBI taxonomy): domain Bacteria; kingdom Pseudomonadati; phylum Pseudomonadota; class Gammaproteobacteria; order Pseudomonadales; family Pseudomonadaceae; genus Pseudomonas; species Pseudomonas sp. AO-1. The sequence goes on along the minus strand of NZ_CP079947.1, from coordinate 4,799,664 downwards.
TTCGGGTTGCCTGAGCGCGCCGAATATTCGCTACCTGCAATCGCCCTATGCATTGTTCAACGGCGACCTGCTGCTGGCGGCCTACACGCCGGCCGGCGACATGCATGTGCTGCTCGGTGATTTCACCGGCCACGGTCTGCCGGCGGCGGTGGGGGCGATGCCGTTGGCCGAAGTGTTTTACGGCATGACGGCCAAAGGTTACGGCCTGGCCGAAACCCTGCGCGAGATGAACGCCAAGCTCAAGCGCATCCTGCCGGTGGACATGTTCTGCTGCGCGACCATGCTTTGCCTGAGCTTTCAGCGCCGTACTGTGGAGGTGTGGAACGGCGGCATGCCCGATGGCTATCTGCACCGGATCGCCACGGGCGAACGGCTGCCGCTGCCGGCGCGGCATTTACCGCTGGGGGTGCTCAGCCCGCAGGCATTCGACGATCGCACCGAAGTGCAGGCCATGGCGGTGGGGGACCGCGTGTTCCTGCTGTCAGACGGCGTGATCGATACCACTGACGCCGATGACCGCTTGTTTGGTGTCGAGCGTTTGCAGCAACTGTTTGCCGCCAATCGTGAACCGGACAACCTGTTCGCCGAGATCGAGCAGGCCTTGCACGCCTTTCGTGGCGAGCCCCGCGACGATGTGAGCATGGTCGAGATCAGTCTGCTGGAAGCGGCGCAGGTGGTGCCGTCGGCGCCGGTGTACTCCGACAGCGGCCAATCCTGTCCGCTGGACTGGTCGGTTAGCTTCGAGTTTCGCGGTGCGACGCTCAAACGCTTCAATCCGTTGCCATATTTGCTGCAATTGTTACTGGAAGTACATGGCTTGCGCACCCAGGGTGGCGCAATCTACAGCGTGCTTGCCGAGCTCTATTCCAATGCACTGGAGCATGGCGTGCTGGGACTCGATTCCAGCCTCAAGCGCGATGCCGCTGGATTCGCTCGCTACTACGAGCAGCGCAATGCACGACTCGAAGCGTTGCAGGACGGTTACGTGCGCGTGCATCTGCAAGTGAAACCGCAAGGTGCCGGAGGCTGCCTGGTCATCCGCGTCGAGGACAGCGGCAAGGGGTTTGACGTGGCGCGCGTGATGGAGCGACCGCTGGACGGCGTCCGTCTGTCGGGGCGCGGCGTCAGCTTGATTCGGCAATTGGGGCATAACGCCAGTTGGTCGGACGAAGGTCGCAGTGCTTGCGTAGAGTTTTTCTGGGAGGTTAGGGCATAATTCGCCGATTCTTGATCAAGGAGTGAACAAGTGACTGACCAACATGTGGATCGCGAAGTACTCGATGCGTTGCGCGAAGTGATGGAAGACAGCTATCCGGATTTGCTGGATACCTTCCTGACCGATTCTGAAAGTCGCTTGCATCAATTACAAAAGACCGCCGACGCCAAGGTGTTGGCCGAGGTCGCCCATAGTTTCAAGGGCAGCGCCAGCAACATGGGCGCCGTGCGACTGGCGACGCTCTGTCAGGCGCTCGAGGCGGACGCCAGAAACAAAAGTCCCGCCGAAATCGTCGATCTGGTGGCGGACATCAGCAGCGAATTTGCCGATGTGCGACCTGTCTACGAAGACGAACGCCAGCACGCCCTCACGCATTGAATCCTGCCGTCCGGCGCTTTTCGCCAGCGCCGGACGAAACTGGCCCGACACTTGCAATAATCCCCGTCAACTGTACCTACGATCCCAGTGCAGCGGAGACCGTGTCATGCCTGCGACCCCCAATGTTCTTCTTCAATCTGCCGCCCAGGCCAAGGCGCAAGCCGCTGCTGCCAAAGCACCGGTCGTGGCTGCAGACGCCGGGGACAAGGCCTCAAGCTTCGCTCAGGTGTTCGCTGATCAAGGCCCGAAAAAAAATCTGCCAGGCACTGACAGTTCGTTGAAACCGGCACGTGACAAGGTTGCCGACAACAGCGACAAGAAAGATCTCGGCAGGGATAAGTCTGCCGCCTCGCAACAGACCGTTGCCGATAGCGGCAATGCCTTGCCTGCCGACAAGACCGCTTCGACTGCATCCGATGATCAGGCGGCCTCTGACAATGCCGCCACCGATGCGGCCGCTGACAGCACGCAGACGCCAGTGGCGGACACCCCCCCGGTAGATCCGGCGCTGGATCCGGCGCTGGTGCAAACCGTGCAACCGCTGGTGACTGCACCGGCGGTGCCCGCGCCAGTCGCTGCAACACCGGAGCCGGTCAAGGCCGAGACACCGGTCGTGGCTGCAACCGTTGCGCCAGCCGTGGTCAAAGACCCGACGGCATCGACCGATAGCGCTTTCGACCCGGCGGCCGATCCACTCGATTCGCTGCCGGCGGTGCGCATGGCGATGGAGCAGGGCGGACACATTTCTGCCAGCAGTCAGGCGCAACCCAAAGCTACGCCGGCCCAGACTCAGGCCGACGGTGAATTGACTGCGGCGCAGAACTTCGCTGCCGGCATGGCGAGCATGCTCGACGTACAGGCCGACAAGGACAGCACCAGTCAAAGCGGCGAGAAAGCCTTCAGCGGTCTGATCGACGATGGCCTGAAAGATCTCAAGTCTGCCACCAGCGACACTCGAGTCGATGATTTCGCCAACCGTCTGGCGGCGCTGACTCAGGCGGCTACGCCGAAAACCGCGAACGCGGTGCCGGTGAATCAACCGATCGCCATGCACCAGAGCGGCTGGACCGAAGAAATCGTCAACCGCGTCATGTACCTGTCCAGCGCCAACCTGAAGGCGGCGGATATTCAATTGCAGCCGGCAGAGCTGGGGCGTCTGGATATTCGGGTGAACATGGTTCCGGACCAGCAGACCCAAGTGACCTTCATGAGCGCGCATCCAAGCGTGCGTGAAGCGCTCGATGGTCAGATGCATCGCCTGCGTGACATGTTCACCCAGCAGGGCATGGGCCAGGTTGACGTCAATGTCTCCGACCAGAGCCGTGGCTGGCAGGGTCAGCAGGGTCAGGAACAGGCGCAGCAGGGTCAGAGTGGCCGCACCAGCGCTGCTGGCGGACGTCTGGATTCGGCGGAAGAAGAATTGGCGCCTGTGAGCGTGGCCGAAGCCGCTGCGCAAACCACCAGCGTGATCGGCTCCAGCGCCGTCGACTATTACGCCTGATTCAAGGTGTTCACAAAAACCTGTGGGAGCTGGCTTGCCAGCGATGGCGCCGGCACATTCAAAACCAATGTGTCAGACCAATCGCGATCGCTGGCAAGCCAGCTCCCACAGGGCTTGTATCGATTCATGCACCTCGCTCCTCCAACGCTCCGACACTTCTGGCATAACACTTGCTCTTGCCTTGCCGTGCGACTGTGAAAACCCGATTAGTGACGGATTATTGGCATGGCGAAGAGCGAAGCAGCAGCTGTAAAAGACCCCGCGACCAAAGGCAAACTCAAGATGATCATCCTGATCGTGGTGGCTCTGCTGCTGGCGATCGGTGTTTCCGTGGGCGCGACCTGGTACTTCATGCACAGCGCTCAGAGCAAGCCTGCCGCAGCGGCCGAGGCTACTCCGGTCGGCAAGCAACCGGCGATTTTCGAGCCGATGGCGCCGGCGTTTGTCGCCAACTACAACCAGAACGGCCGTCAGCGCTACATGCAGGTGAGCATCACCATGCTGGCGCGTAATCAGGCCGATCTGGAGGCGCTCAAAGTGCACATGCCGGTGATCCGCAACAACCTGGTGATGCTCTTCTCCGGTCAGGATTTCGCCACACTGGCGACCCCGGTCGGCCAGGAGATGCTGCGCCAGAAGGCCACAGCCAGCGTCCAGGAAGTGGCGCAGAAAGAGCTGGGCAAAGTGGTGATCGAACAGTTGCTTTTCACTAATTTCGTACTGCAGTAGGAACACGACATGGCCGTGCAGGATCTGCTGTCCCAGGATGAAATCGACGCGCTGTTGCATGGCGTCGACGATGGTCTGGTACAGACCGATAACGCTGCCGAACCCGGCAGTGTCAAAAGCTACGACCTGACCAGCCAGGATCGCATCGTCCGTGGACGCATGCCGACCCTGGAAATGATCAACGAGCGTTTTGCCCGTTACACCCGCATCAGCATGTTCAACATGCTGCGCCGCTCGGCCGACGTTGCCGTCGGTGGCGTACAGGTGATGAAGTTTGGCGAATACGTGCACTCGCTGTACGTGCCGACCAGCCTCAACCTGGTCAAGATCAAACCGTTGCGTGGTACCGCACTGTTCATCCTCGACGCCAAACTGGTGTTCAAGCTGGTGGACAATTTCTTTGGCGGCGACGGCCGTCACGCCAAGATCGAAGGGCGTGAATTCACCCCGACCGAACTGCGTGTGGTGCGCATGGTGCTGGAGCAGGCCTTCGTCGATCTGAAGGAGGCCTGGCAGGCGATCATGGAAGTCAATTTCGAGTACATCAACTCGGAAGTGAACCCGGCCATGGCCAACATCGTCGGCCCGAGCGAAGCGATTGTGGTCTCCACTTTCCACATCGAACTCGACGGCGGTGGCGGTGACCTGCACGTGACCATGCCGTACTCGATGATCGAGCCGGTACGCGAAATGCTCGACGCCGGTTTCCAGTCGGACCTCGACGATCAGGACGAGCGTTGGGTCAACGCCCTGCGTCAGGACGTGCTCGATGTCGACGTGCCGATCGGCGCCACCGTGGCCCGCCGTCAGTTGAAGCTGCGCGACATCCTGCACATGCAGCCGGGGGATGTGATCCCGGTCGAAATGCCGGAAGACATGATCATGCGCGCCAACGGCGTACCGGCCTTCAAGGTCAAGATGGGCTCGCACAAAGGCAACCTCGCGTTGCAGGTGATCGAGCCGATCGAGCGGCGCTGAAGCGCCGCTCTCACCCCCACGCATTTAACTGAATTGTTGCCCGCCGAGGACAAATGATGAACGACGAAATGAACGCCCAGGACGATCAGGCACTGGCCGATGAATGGGCTGCGGCTCTGGAAGAGACCGGTGATGGCAGCCAGGCTGACATCGATGCGCTGCTGGCGGCCGACGCTGGCGCGGCAAGCTCCAACCGTCTGCCGATGGAAGAGTTCGGCAGCGTGCCGAAGAACAACGATCCAGTGACGCTGGATGGCCCGAACCTCGACGTGATCCTCGACATCCCGGTGTCGATCTCGATGGAAGTGGGCAGCACCGACATCAACATCCGCAACCTGCTGCAACTGAACCAGGGTTCGGTGATCGAGCTCGATCGTCTGGCCGGCGAGCCGCTGGACGTACTGGTCAACGGCACCCTGATCGCGCACGGCGAAGTGGTGGTGGTCAACGAGAAGTTCGGCATCCGCCTGACCGACGTGATCAGCCCAAGCGAACGCATCAAGAAGCTGCGCTGAGTGAAACGGTTTCTCTGGGCTTTGCTGGCACTGCCATTGAGCGTGCTGGCCGCCGAGCCGTCGACGGCGACCACCGTGCCCGCTGCCACCGCGCCGATGGTCAACAGCGGCGTGGCCGGGCAACTGACGCAACTGGTGTTCGGTCTGTTGCTGGTGCTGGGGTTGATCTTCTTCCTCGCCTGGCTACTGCGCCGGGTGCAGCAGGCCGGGCCAGCGGGCAAGGGCCAGGTGATCGAACTGATCGGCTCGCGCGCGCTCGGTCCGCGTGACCGGTTGATGCTGGTGCAGGTCGGCAACGAGCAAATTCTGTTGGGCCTCAGCCCTGGCACCATCACCGCGCTGCACGTGCTCAAAGAACCGGTGCAAGTGCCGAGCAGTAGCGAAAAAGCGACCCCGGAATTTGCCCAGCATCTGCTGAAGATTCTCGGCAAGGATCAGAAGGATAAGAAGTAATGGCTGCGCTCCGCATCGTCTTGACGCTGGCCCTGATGCTGGCCGCGCCACTGGCATTCGCCGCCGATCCGTTGTCGATCCCGGCGATCACGCTGGGCACCAATGCCGACGGCGCGCAGGAATACTCGGTCAGCCTGCAGATCCTGCTGATCATGACGGCGCTGAGCTTCATTCCGGCGGCCGTGATTCTGATGACCAGTTTTACCCGGATCATCATCGTCTTCTCGATCTTGCGTCAGGCCCTCGGTCTGCAGCAGACGCCGTCGAACCAGATTCTCACCGGCATGGCGCTGTTCCTCACCATGTTTATCATGGCCCCGGTGTTCGACCGAGTGAACAACGATGCGCTGCAGCCGTACCTGGCGGAAAAGCTCACCGCGCAGCAAGCGGTGGAAAAGGCTCAGGTACCGATCAAGGACTTCATGCTCGCCCAGACCCGCACCAGCGATCTGGAGCTGTTCATGCGTCTGTCCAAGCGCACCGACATCGCCACCCCGGATCAGGCGCCGCTGACCATTCTGGTGCCGGCGTTCGTCACTTCCGAGCTGAAGACCGCCTTCCAGATCGGTTTCATGATCTTCATCCCGTTTCTGATCATCGACCTGGTAGTGGCGAGCGTGCTGATGGCGATGGGTATGATGATGCTCTCGCCGCTGATCATTTCGCTGCCGTTCAAGATCATGCTGTTCGTGCTGGTGGATGGCTGGGCGCTGATCATCGGCACTCTGGCCAGTAGCTTCGGAGGTGTCTCGCCATGACGCCGGAAGTTGCGGTCGATATCTTTCGTGAAGCGCTGTGGCTGACCACCTTGATGGTCGCGATTCTGGTGGTGCCGAGTCTGTTGGTCGGCTTGTTGGTGGCGATGTTTCAGGCCGCGACGCAGATCAACGAACAGACCCTGAGTTTCCTGCCGCGTCTGTTGGTGATGCTGGTGACGCTGATTGTGGGTGGTCCATGGATCGTGCAGACGTTCATGGAATACATCATCCAGCTCTACAAAAACATCCCGATGGTCATCGGCTGAACCATGCAATCGTTGCTTCAGCTGACCGACACCCAGATCAGTACCTGGGTGGCGTCGTTCATGTTGCCACTGTTTCGTGTTGCCTCGATGCTGATGGTCATGCCAGTGTTCGGCACCACCCTGGTGTCACGCCGCGTGCGGTTGTATTTCGCCGTGGCCATTACCGTGTGCATTGCCCCGGGGCTGCCGCCGATGCCGGAGGTCAGTCCGCTGGCGCTCAGTGGCTGGTTGCTGATTGCCGAGCAGATTCTGGTCGGCGCGGTGCTGGGGTTTTCCCTGCAACTGTTTTTCCAGGCGTTTGCCGTGGCCGGGCAGATTGTCGCGATCCAGATGGGTATGGGCTTCGCCTCGATGGTCGACCCGGCCAACGGCGTCTCGGTGGCGGTCATCGGCCAGTTCTTCACCATGCTGGTGACGTTGTTGTTCCTGTCGATGAACGGCCATCTGGTGGTCTTCGAAGTGCTCACCGAGAGCTTCACCACGCTGCCGGTCGGCGGCGGCTTGATGACGGCGCAGTACTGGGAGTTGGCCGGCAAACTCGGCTGGGTGCTCGGGGCGGCGTTGTTGCTGGTGTTGCCGGCGGTCACGGCGCTGCTGGTGGTCAACATTGCGTTCGGCGTGATGACCCGCGCCGCGCCGCAACTGAACATTTTCTCCATCGGCTTTCCGCTGACCCTGGTGCTCGGCCTGTTCATTGTCTGGGTCGGTCTGGCGGACATCCTCAATCAGTATCAACCGCTGGCCTCAGAAGCCCTGCAGTTGCTACGCGAACTGGCACGGGCGCGCTGAGGCATGGCTGAGAGCGAAAGCGGTCAGGACAAAACAGAAGACCCCACGGAGAAACGCAAAAAGGACTCCCGTGAGAAGGGTGAGATTGCCCGCTCCAAAGAGCTCAACACCCTGGCGGTGATGCTCGCCGGCGCTGGTGGCCTGCTGATCTTTGGCGGCATGCTGGCGCAGGAATTGATGGACCTGATGCGCCTCAATTTCAACCTTTCGCGGGAAGTGATCATGGACGAGAAATCCATGGGCACCTTCCTGCTGGTCTCGGGCAAGATCGCCCTGGTTGCGATCCAGCCGGTCATGATTACTTTGTTGCTGGCCGCATTGATCGGGCCGATCTCCCTCGGCGGCTGGCTGTTCGCCGCCGGCTCCATGGCGCCGAAATTCAGCCGGATGAATCCGGGTGCGGGCCTCAAGCGCATGTTCTCGATGAAGGCCGTGATCGAACTGGTCAAGGCGCTGGCCAAGTTCATCATCACGCTGTTCGTGGCACTGATGGTGTTGTCGGCCGATATCGATGACTTCCTGCGGATCGCCCATGAACCGCTTGAGCAGGCAATCATTCACAGCGTGACGCTGGTGGGCTGGAGTTCACTGTGGCTGGCCTGCGGGCTGATCATCATCGCGGCGGTCGACGTGCCGGTGCAGCTCTGGGAAAGCCACAAGAAACTGCTGATGACCAAGCAGGAAGTGCGCGACGAGCACAAGGATCAGGAAGGCCGGCCAGAGGTCAAACAGCGCATCCGCCAGACCCAGCGCGAGATGTCGCAGCGGCGGATGATGGCGGCGATTCCCGACGCCGACGTGGTCATCACCAACCCGACCCACTACGCCGTGGCGCTCAAGTACGATTCGGAGAAGGGTGGCGCGCCAGTGCTGCTGGCCAAGGGTAGCGATTTCCTCGCGCTGAAGATCCGCGAAATCGCCGTCGCCAACAACGTCATGCTCCTCGAATCGCCGGGGCTGGCACGCTCGATCTACTACTCCACCGAACTTGAGCAGGAAATCCCCGGCGGCCTGTACCTGGCTGTCGCCCAGGTGCTGGCCTACGTCTACCAGATCCGCCAGTACCGCGCCGGCAAGGGCAAGCGCCCGGATCCACTCAAGGACGATTTGCCGATCCCGCCGGATTTGCGCCGCGATTCCTGACGTTTGCCGTGATCAAAAAAACCGCCGCCCCGGTTTGACGAGGCGGCGGTTTTTTTATGCCCGACCCAATGATATTTCGGCGCCTGTCGCCGTCATTGTGGTGAGGGGATTCATCCCCGATGGGCTGCGCAGCGGCCCTAAAACCTGTCACTGCGATCTTTCAGGAATACCGCGAGCTCAGGATCTACGACTGCTGCGCAGCCGATCGGGGATGAATCCCCTCGCCACAGGTTCTTGCCTGCTTAGCCTGCCAACTCCAGATTATCCAGCGCCCGATTCACCGCCAGTTCGCCGAGCATGATCAATTGCGCGATGCCCAGCAGCGTCCTGCGCTGCGACGCCGGTATCAGGTGGGCGAAGTCATTGGCGATGGTTCTGGCTGAGGCGAGTGTCTCGCAGGCGTCGGCCAGCAGTTCTTCGTTTTTGAAGTCGGCGGTCACGGCGTACATCCTGCGGGTTCTGCGCGGCGATGGGGTGGATCCGGGCGCACAGAGGTAATGGTCGAGCGCGCGGTCGGCGGCATCGTGGAGCTTTTTCGAATCGAGGGATTCGTAGGGGGAGGTGGGGTCGGTTTCGGGCGGGTTGGGTGTTGGTTTGATCATGGTGAAGCTCCGTGGTTGATTTGGCCGCCACGGCTCATCGCTAAACAAGTAAAGGTGGCGGCTGTACGCAGGTTAGCGATCCGGGTCACAGAAACCCCGGGTAGACCCGAAGGTCTCCCGCGCACAGCCACCATGACGCCAAGTGCAGATAGACAAACCTGCAATTGAGACTGGGGATTGAGCGTCTGTAAGGTATCGGATCGCTAAACCCGATCGCTGATTCGTCAGCGACCGATCCACAATAGAACCCGCCCCCAAGGCGCACAAGCCGGCGGATTCTGGCGTAGCTGTAGGCAATGGCGCAAGGATATGTAGCCGCAAGGCGTGTCTGAAGGTGTCTTTTAAACACCGAAGTTTAAAGGGCAGCTGAGCGAGCAAATGTCACTGAGTGCCTGGTTTTTCGCTGAAAGGACCTCGCGGACGATTTGCTGACTGCGCCGGGTTAACGGCGTGATTCCAATATTTACCTTTCGTCTGGAAACATGTCGTACCTGTCAGGTTTTACAGGTGTGGAACAAGTGCATTTGCGGTTTGCTTGCTGGGTGGCGCTGCACATTCGATGCGCACACTTCTGTGACAACAGGGAGAAAGACAATGAAAGGCAAATTCGACAGCTATGACAAAACTACGGGTAAGATCACCATTGTGGCGGACGAAGAACCCAATAAGGCGGGCAGTCCAGTCGACTCTCTTCCCGAAAATTCCACTCTTTCCAAGTGGTTTACCAAGTACGAGTTTGAGGCTGAGTACGCCGAACTACGTAGTCTGGACTATGAAATTAAATCTACAAATGAGAAAAAGAAATACGAGCTTATCGTTCCTGAGGCGCATAGGGGCATTATTAACATCGCACCGGGTGCGAGCGTTGAGTTTGAACTTGTGAGCGAGGGGTCAATGGAAGTGAAAAGTATCAGTTACTAAGTAGTCTGGTGTTTTAAAAATCTTTCCGATTTCATCGAATCTGCGCCGCGATTCCTGAACCTACCGATAAAAAACGCCGCCCCGGTTTGACGAGGCGGCGGTTTTTTTATGTCTGACCCAATGATATTTCGGCGCCTGTCGCTGTCATTGTGGTGAGGGAGCTTGCTCCCGCTGGGCTGCGTAGCAGACCCAAAACCTGAGACTTCGATCTTTTAGAAATAGCGCGAATTCAGGGTTTACGACTGCTGCGCCGTCGAGCGGGAGCAAGCTCCCTCGCCACAGGTTCTTGCCTGCCTTCTTAGCCTGCCAACTCCAGATTATCCAGCGCCCGATTCACCGCCAGCTCCCCCAGCATGATCAATTGCGCGATGCCCAGCAGCGTTCTGCGCTGCGACGCGGGTATGAGGTGGGCGAAGTCATTGGCGATGGTTCTGGCTGAGGCGAGTGTTTCGCAGGCATCGGCCAACAGTTCTTCGTTTTTGAAGTCGGCGGTCACGGCGTAGATCAAGTGGGTTTTACGTTGAATGTGCGTGGCACCGGGCGGGCAGAGGTAGTGTTAGAGGACGCGGCCGGCTCTTCGTGGAGTTTTTTGAATCGAGGGAAATTGGTGCCTGCGTTGGGTGAGGCATTCTAAAAAAAAGCAGCTGTTAATGTTGCTGGAAATAAGCGCCCCAATTGAGGCGCTTATGGGGTTAATCAAACGTAAAGTTATCAAAAATTACTTGTTCTTCGCCTCCGTTATGAAATTCGATGTAATTGATGTTCGGTGCAGAAAAAATTAACTGTGAAATGCCTGTGCTGCTGATTAGTGATCTTTCGCCTATATATCCGTCTGGTCCATAGAATAGGATTTTTCCAAGGGCGGCTTGAACGTCAGTATAGTAAAAGCTTAATTTTTTGGCGGGGGCTTTTAGGGTTATCCTGAATCTGGTTACAGTGCTCTCGTTAATTAATACGTTCCCCTCTATCAGCCCTGAAGCGCTCCCTCTATTAAATTCGACGATTTTTAGTGACCCTGTTGAGCTTTGATTAATAATGCTTATCGCACCAGTATCTAAAGTTTTCAACGGTCCTATAAGTTGAGGGAGGACAGCATCAAAATTCTCATCTCTTTGGGTGCCTCTAAGGCTATAGATTCGTGGTGGGCAGATTGCCGCAGTGATCTGACAGGCTATTCCGTCAAGATTTACTTTCACGATGATCGTCAGCTTCGTTCCGTTCTTCAGTTCTTTTAACCACTCAATCGGAGCCGCCAGGGACAATCCATCCGGCGAATCATTGGGCTCTCCCGACCTGACGTCGTTGGTTATCGGATCGCCGTTCTTGTCAAAGCCTGTACAGGTTACCCAGATCGGCTGTCCTGGTGCGAACAATGGCCATCTTTCCGCGAGAATCCGCGAATCTGTAGTGAGGTCTTGAATGTTCAATTCCGTACTTGTGTTGCCTGCGATGTTCGGTGTTGGTAAGCGTGGATCTTCATCGGTTATCTTCATTACGTTCAGGGGCAGAATGGGTGATTTGCCAGCTTGGCTGTCATTGCGATTCAAACTCCAACGAAGGCCCATCACCTTGCCTTGCCGCGCCGCAAGAAACGCCGGGCTCAACACCGTGTTCACCCGTTTGTTGCTGTTGAATTCGACCAACGGGAACGGCGGCCAACCCGGCGGTGGATTGACCTCCTCCAGGCTTGCCCGGTCGCCGCTCAATGCTTCAAGAAATTCAATGCGTACCGTCACTCCTTCCGGGTAGGCCAGGACATAAATCGGATCGATGGCCGGTGCTACAAGAAACGGTGGCGGCAGCTCCGTCAGCGCCGTGCCGATGCGCAATGTCAATTCCCGGGATTGCCCCAGCGGCACGCTGCCGCGATGAATACTGTAATCCGCGACCACCGTGCCGTTGAGGTTGGCGGTCACGTATTTTTTATCCACGGTGATGCGTACCGGCCGGCCGGCGGTGGCGGGGATCAGGTCGACATGATCATTGATGCTGCCGCCGCTGGCGGAGCCGCGCCAACGGTAGTTCACGCGATCCTTGTCCTGGGTGCCGAGGTACGGCACCACCAGCGTGGCGCCAGTGGGTGGCACGTTGTCCGGGTCGAGCACGTCGTTGGCATCTGCGCCCTCGACTTCCGGCCGGTCGAACGTCGGCAAGGCCACACCGACCTGCATCATGAACGGCAGCGAATCGCGGACGCTCAACAGCCCCGTTTCGCTGTTGGTGACGATGTAATAGACCTTGACGTTCAGGCCGTTGAAGCGCTGGATTTCGGCATTGCTCACGCTGCGCAGGACGGGATGATTGTCCGCCACGTTGCCGACCGGACGGGGATCTTCGTAAAAAACGGTGTCGTTGCCGGGCGTCCGGGCCCACCAGATCAGGTTGATCAGGTCACTGCTGTTGCGACCGGAATACCAGGGAATGTTGACGGTTGCCCAAGGGGTCTCCGGTGGCAACGTCCCGCCCGGTGCTTCGTCGACGGTAGGGGCGACCAACTGACTGATGTCGCCAATTACCGTGACACTGAGATTTTTCGAAGGGCGGTCGCTTTCACCGTTGCGACGGCGCACATAGCCGACCGAGGCTGCGCCTTTGGCGATGGCTTTGACGGCGGCGTTGGGGATGGTGAAATCGAGCTGGAAGGGCACGTACAACACCTCTTTTTCCAGCGGCCCAACGATGATTTGCGACCCTTGCGCCGGGGTACCGATCCAGGTCAGGAGCACCTTGTCGCCCACCGCAAAATCATCCTTGGTGATATACACGCGGGCGTTCACATCGTCATCCCCGAGCTGATCGAGGTCGATGCTGACGGTTGGAGTGCCGTTGACCAGCACCTGCGGTTCGTCCAGCCGATTGCCGCCGAGGTCCACCAACAGGTGATGTGTCGCCGACCACGGCGCACGCTCGTCCGGGTAATTGCCGCAGCGATCAATGACCTGATAAGCCACCGCCACGCGCGCTCCGTCTCCGGCCGCCTCGATAACGGCGCGACTGAAAACGACGTCGATCGGGTTGCCGATCGGGTCCTGGGCCTGCTGGGGCGTAACGACATGTACCAGTTGCTGGCTGCCCCAGCGGGCGAGAATGCGGTCGTATCGGGTGAGGTTGCGGTAGGGCACGATGTGCATCGTCACCCCGCCGGGCGGCAGGGTCTCATCGACCTCGTCATGGGAGAGGGAGAACTTGAGATCGGAATGGCCGTCATCGCCCGGAATGTCATCGTACTCGCCGGGCCGCGTGAGTTTGACCAGCAAGGTCTGGATGGGGGCCGAGTCCTCCGGGGTCTGGTTCTTGCGCGTGATCCGGTAGAAAACTGGCGTGGCATCCCCCTCAAACACGTGGGCCCTGGCAATGGTGAAAGCTACATCCTTGTTGAGCTCGGCGTTGTTCTCGATGTGCTTGCTCCAAACCGCTGCACTGTCATTGCCCCAAAACACTTCGGCATAATCGCCAATGGACATGGTCAGCCAAGGGGGGATGATGCCTTGCAGATCGCCTTCCACGGCTCTGATGGGAAGGCCTGCGTAATAGTGTTCGGCGGGGTTGAGGGTGACTTGGGCCGGAAAATACAGAGGTCTGAGGGCTTGAGGGGTTTGCTGGCTGGACATCTGGCGAACTCCGGTCGGGGGCTGGGTGACGGAGTTATTGAGCGCGCGTTGGAGGAATTGGGCACCTGTCAGATCTGACAGGTGCCGGCGGGTTTCCGACAAGTGGTCATGTGGGCTGAGGGAAAGAGGCGACAAACCGCAGCCGGGTTAAATGAGGTGGCGGTTTTTTTATGCCTGGAGACATGTATCGGCTGTGAGGCCGCCTTCGCGAGCAAGCTCGCTCCCACAGGGGTTGGGGTCGATCACAAACCTGTGCCTACACGCCGAACCTGTGGGAGCGGGCTTGCCCGCGAAGACGTCAGCAGCCGCAACGCCTCATTCAAGGCTTGTCACCGAACCGTGTTACTGCGGCAACTCCAGATTATTCATCACCCGATTCACCGCCAGTTCGCCGAGCATGATCAGTTGCGCAATGCCCAATAGCGTCCTGCGCTGCGACGCCGGTATCAGGTGGGCGAAGTCATTGGCGATGGTTCTGGCTGAGGCGAGTGTTTCGCAGGCATCGGCCAGCAGTTCTTCGTTTTTGAAGTCGGCGGTTACCGCGAACCCGCCCCCAAGGCGCACAAGCCGGCGGATTCTGGCGTAGCTGTAGGCAATGGCGCAAGGAGGTGTAGCCCACAATGCGTGTCTGGAGGTGTCTTTTAAACGCCAGCGTTTAAAGGTGCTGCTCATGATTCTGTGGTGTCGCAGATGGCCTCTTCGCGAGCAAGGCCGCTCCCACAGGGGGGCTGTGTGATACCCCCAATCTGTGTTCATTGCGACGCGATTCCTGATAAATCAAAAGACTGCGACCTTCCGCCTGTCTGAAAAAGGCCTCTACCTGTTAGTTCTGACAGTGGACACAAAGGGCATTCAGCTATCCCATGTTCCTTGGCAGGTTTCCCGGGCAAGTCGCCTTCTGACCTGTCTTAACATTCGCCAAGGAGAAGGTCATGCCAGAGAACTACAGAAAGCTTGAAGGAATGAGGTTCGAGTTCGTTTCCGGGGCGGTGGCGAAAGAGTCTGATCATATCGCTTGCACGTTCACTTTTAAGGCGATGTTGGACTTCACGCATTTCGTGCACATGAGCAATGCGTATGTGCCGGGCTATCTCGATTCGTATATCAATGCGATCAAGCCAAGGTTGGACGGGGTAGCCCACCATAGTCTCTACAACCGATTCAATAGTGCCGCTGGCAACATTGGCACCGTTGAAGAGTTGGTCAGGGTTTTCTCTTCGCCCAATAACTACTCCGATACATGGGGGAGCAATGGCACTGCCCTGCAGATGCGTTATCACAAACCACAATTTCACATGGTTGATGATCAGTTACAGGTCACGGGTGGGCAGGACTTTCGATGGGAGGTCGAGGGGGAGATCGAGCCGCAGGATGTGCCGGACATTTACTTTGTCTGGGCACTGATTGTGTTGAAGGCATACCCCGAAGATCCTTTTCATCAGCCTGAGGAAATCGTGACCTTAGGCTATTCTGAGGAGGCGTTTGTCGACGTGGGAGGGAGTCCGATCCGTAAGGGTACGCGCTACCTGGTGGGCCGCGATTTGCGTCTTGGTGCGATTAATCCAGCGCAAATTTTGACTGCCGGATATCCGTGAGTGCGCGGTTTTTTCTGATTTTTGTTCACCTGCGCTAAGGGTGATAGTCGTCCTGCGTCTGTTTCGCGGTCGGCTCCATGGCGCCCAGCTTCTTTCAAGACACTTCCCCTGGAGCAAACCTCAATTTCAATCCCCGGCAAAAGTTGGAAGGCTTCTTGCAGTAGCCGCCGTGCGCCCGCTTCGGGCGTCAAAAGTTTGCTTTAAAGGAACGGGGAAAACCGGTGGATCGCTCTCAGTTATTCAACACTGCTCGCTCGAATGTTGCCGACCTCAGTCGAGGCAATCTGGGCGTGCCGTTGTTGCTGCTGGTCATGCTGGCCATGATGATGCTGCCGGTGCCGCCGTTCCTGCTGGACGTGTTCTTCACCTTCAACATCGCCTTGTCGATTGTCGTCCTGCTGGTCTGCGTGTACGCGTTGCGGCCGCTGGATTTCGCGGTGTTCCCGACGATTCTGCTGGTGGCGACGCTGCTGCGGCTGGCGTTGAACGTGGCCTCGACGCGGGTGGTGATGCTCCACGGTCAGGACGGCCACGCCGCCGCCGGCAAGGTGATCCAGGCCTTCGGTGAAGTAGTGATCGGCGGTAACTACGTGGTCGGTATCGTGGTCTTCGCGATCCTGATGATCATCAACTTCGTCGTGGTGACCAAGGGTGCCGGGCGGATTTCCGAGGTGAGCGCGCGCTTCACCCTCGACGCAATGCCTGGCAAACAAATGGCGATCGACGCCGACCTCAACGCCGGTCTGATCGACCAGAACCAGGCCAAGGCGCGCCGTCAGGAAGTCGCGCAAGAGGCTGAGTTCTACGGTTCGATGGACGGTGCCAGCAAGTTCGTGCGGGGTGACGCCATTGCCGGCTTGCTGATCCTGTTCATCAACCTCATCGGTGGCATGGCGGTCGGTATCTTCCAGCACAACATGAACTTCGCCGACGCCGGCAAGGTGTACGCCTTGCTGACCATCGGTGACGGTTTGGTGGCGCAATTGCCATCACTGTTGTTATCGACAGCGGCAGCGATCATGGTGACCCGTGCTTCCGGTTCGGAAGACATGGGCAAGCAAATCAACCGGCAGATGTTCGCTTCGCCCAAAGCACTGGCAGTGGCGGCTGGTCTGATGGCGGTCATGGGTCTGGTTCCGGGCATGCCGCATTTCTCGTTTCTGAGCATGGCTGCGCTGGCCGCCGGTGGCGCCTACTTGTTCTGGAAAAAACAGAACGTCGCCAAGGTGCAGGCGCTGCAGGAAGTTCAGCGTCAGCAGGAACTGCTGCCGTCGCCGGCCCGCGCCATGGAGACCAAGGAGCTGGGCTGGGATGACGTGACGCCGATCGACATGATCGGCCTGGAAGTCGGCTATCGCCTGATCCCGCTGGTCGATCGCAATCAGGGCGGGCAGTTGCTGGCGCGGATCAAGGGCGTGCGCAAGAAGCTCTCGCAGGACCTGGGCTTCCTGATGCCGACCGTGCACATCCGTGACAACCTCGATCTGGCGCCGAGCGCCTATCGCCTGACCCTGATGGGCGTGATCCTGGCTGAAGCCGAGATCTACCCGGACCGCGAACTGGCGATCAACCCGGGGCAGGTCTACGGCACGCTCAACGGCATTACCGCCAAAGATCCGGCTTTCGGCCTGGAGGCAGTGTGGATCGAAGTCAGCCAGCGCGCGCAGGCGCAATCGCTCGGGTACACCGTGGTCGACGCCAGTACCGTGGTCGCGACGCACTTGAACCAGATTCTGTACAAACACTCCAGTGAGCTGATCGGCCACGAAGAAGTGCAGCAACTCATGCAATTGCTGGCCAAAAGCTCGCCGAAACTGGCTGAAGAGCTGGTGCCGGGTGTGGTGTCGCTGTCGCAATTGCTCAAGGTGCTGCAGGCATTGCTGGCCGAACACGTGCCGGTACGCGACATCCGCAGCATTGCCGAAGCCATCGCCAACAACGCCGCCAAGAGTCAAGATACCGCCGCTTTGGTGGCCGCCGTACGCGTCGGCGTATCCCGCGCCATCGTCCAAAGCATTGTAGGCACTGACTCCGAGCTGCCTGTGATCACCTTGGAACCAAGGTTGGAACAAATATTGCTCAATAGTCTGCAGAAGGCAGGACAAGGCTCGGAAGAGGGCGTTCTGCTGGAGCCAAGCATGGCCGAGAAGCTGCAGCGTTCGCTCATCGAAGCGGCGCAGCGCCAGGAAATGCAAGGTCAACCGGTGATCCTGTTGGTAGCAGGCCCGATCCGCGCGATGCTCTCGCGTTTCGGTCGCCTCGCCGTCCCGGGGCTGCACGTGCTGGCCTACCAGGAAATTCCGGACAACAAGCAAGTGACCATCGTTGCGACAGTAGGGCCCAACGGCTGAGGTAGTGGTTTATGCAAGTTAAGCGTTTTTTCGCCGCCGATATGCGTCAGGCCATGAAGCTGGTTCGTGATGAGCTGGGCGCTGATGCCGCCATCATTGGCAACCGCCGCATTGCCGGCGGCGTCGAGCTGACGGCGGCGCTGGATTACAAATTGTCGGCGCTGGCGCCACGGGTTCCGAACATGGAACTCGAGGACGAACTGCGCAAGACCCAGTCGCGCATCGTCACTGCTAAGGCCGAACTGAGCCTGCGTGGCGAAGCCGATGGCAATAGCAATCGCCAGATCTTTGCCGGGCTGCCGTTGACGGCCGGCCTGCCACTGACCGCTGCCGAACCGTTGAGCGAACCGACCTACGCCGCCCCGGCGCGCCCGGCGCCGGCACCTGCAGCGGCATCGGCGGGTGTCGATCCGCGTGCGCTGGATTCGATGCGTTTCGAATTGAACAGTCTGCGTGAGCTGATGGAAGTGCAGCTCGGCACCCTGGCCTGGAACCAGTTGCAAGGTAGTCGTCCGGCGCAAGCCAATCTGTATCGCCGCCTGCAGCGCATCGGTCTGTCCGGGCCGTTGTCGCGCGACCTGCTGGCGATGATCACCGACATCGAAGAACCACGTCAGGCCTGGCGCATGTTGCTCGCGCACCTGGCGCGGATGATTGCCGTACCGGAAGTCGAGCCGCTGGAAGAGGGTGGAGTGATTGCCATGGTCGGCCCGGCCGGCATGGGCAAGACCACCACCCTGGCCAAACTCGCTGCGCGCTACGTGCTCAAGTACGGCGCGCAGAATGTGGCGCTGGTCAGCATGGACAGCTTCCGCATCGGTGCGCAGGAACAACTCAAGACCCTGGGGCGGATTCTCAACGTGCCGGTGACCCACGTCGATCCGGGCCAGTCGTTGGTGCAGGCGCTGGATCCATTGCTGCGCAAGCGCGTGGTGCTGATCGATACCGCCGGCCTGCAGGCCAGCGATCCGGCGCTGCGCATGCAGCTGGAAAGTCTGGCCGGGCGTGGCATCCGTTCAAAAAATTATCTGGTGCTGGCAACCACCAGCCAGAAACAGGTTCTAACCGCCGCTTATCACAGTTACAAGCGTTGCGGGCTTGCCGGCTGCATCCTGACTAAACTGGATGAGACGGCCAGCCTTGGCGAAGTGTTGAGCCTGGCGATCAGTCATGAACTGCCGGTCGCGTACCTGACCGATGGACCACGGATTCCGGATGATCTGCATCTGCCGCGCCGTCATCAGCTGGTCAGCCGCGCCGTCAGCGTGCAAATGCAGGAAGAACCCAGCGAAGAAGCCATGGCTGACATGTTCGCTGATATCTACCACAGCCCGACCAAGCAGGTTGGCTGAGGTAATGAACAGTTTTTGTACCTACATCGATGGTCTGCCATGCATTGTTCCGGTTGTGAACGCGCAGCCAGTAATGTGGCCTCCGTCTATGCAAGACAAGGTAAAGAAATAACATGGGCAGCATGCATCCCGTACAGGTGATCGCGGTGACCGGCGGCAAAGGTGGCGTCGGCAAGACTAACGTGTCAGTGAACTTGTCTCTGGCGCTGGCAGAGCTTGGCCGTCGGGTCATGCTGCTGGACGCTGACCTGGGGCTGGCGAACGTCGACGTTCTGCTGGGACTGACCCCCAAACGCACGCTGGCCGATGTGATCGAAGGCCGCTGCGAGCTGCGCGACGTGCTGTTGCAGGGCCCCGGCGGGATCCGCATCGTACCGGCCGCTTCCGGCACCCAAAGCATGGTGCACCTGAGCCCGGCGCAACATGCCGGTCTGATTCAGGCCTTCAGCGACATCGGCGACAATCTCGATGTACTGGTGATCGACACCGCTGCGGGCATTGGTGACTCGGTAGTCAGTTTCGTGCGCGCGGCGCAGGAAGTGTTGCTGGTGGTCTGCGACGAGCCGACCTCGATCACCGACGCCTACGCGCTGATCAAACTGCTCAACCGCGACTACGGCATGAACCGCTTCCGCGTCCTCGCCAACATGGCGCAGAGCCCGCAGGAAGGGCGCAATCTGTTCGCCAAGTTGACCAAGGTCACGGATCGCTTTCTCGACGTCGCCTTACAATACGTCGGCGCGGTGCCGTACGACGAAAGCGTGCGCAAGGCAGTGCAGAAGCAGCGAGCGGTCTATGAAGCCTTTCCGCGTTCCAAGTGCGCGCTGGCGTTCAAGGCGATCGCACAGAAGGTCGATACCTGGCCGCTGCCTGCCAACCCGCGTGGGCACCTTGAGTTTTTCGTCGAGCGCCTCGTGCAGCAAACGGCAGGGCCTGTGTTATGACCGCCAGCGGTATGAACTACTACAAGAAATCGGCACGTGACGCGCAGTACGAGTTGATCGAGCGTTACGCGCCACTGGTCAAGCGCATTGCCTATCACCTGCTGGCGCGCTTGCCGGCGAGTGTGCAGGTCGAAGACCTGATTCAGGCCGGGATGATCGGCCTGCTCGAAGTCTCGACCAAATATGACGCCAGCAAAGGCGCCAGTTTCGAAACGTACGCGGGCATTCGGATCCGCGGCGCGATGCTCGATGAAGTGCGCAAGGGGGATTGGGCACCACGCTCGGTTCACCGCAACACCCGTATGGTCAGCGACGCAATTCGCTCAATTGAAGCTAAAACCGGCCGTGATGCTAAAGATCACGAGGTTGCGGCCGAACTCCAATTGAGTCTCGATGATTACTACGGGATTTTGAATGACACGCTGGGCAGCCGGCTGTTCAGTTTCGACGACCTGCTGCAGGACGGCGAACACGAAGGGCTGCACGAGGATGGCGCCAGTGCTCATCTTGAGCCGTCACGCGATCTGGAAGATGAACGCTTCCAGGCTGCGCTGGCGGACGCGATTGCCAATTTGCCGGAGCGTGAGCGACTGGTGTTGGCGCTGTACTACGACGAAGAACTGAACCTCAAGGAAATCGGTGAAGTCCTTGGCGTCAGTGAATCGCGGGTCAGCCAGTTACACAGCCAGTGCGCGGCCCGCTTGCGGGGGCGTTTGGGGGAGTGGCGAGCGCGCTGAAGGCAGTGTGGGGACACTGCGAACGAGGCTGGTGCGGTGATGAACGGCACCGGTCTTGCTCTGTTGTGCTCCAGACAGTCATCGAGTGCTTTGCCGGATTGATTGAAATGGCGCGTCCAGGTGCTGGGCGCGTTTAAGACTGCTTGGAGGTCGAATTGGACAAGAACATGAAAATCCTCATCGTTGATGACTTCTCAACGATGCGGCGGATCATCAAGAACCTGCTGCGTGATCTGGGGTTCACCAACACCGTCGAGGCCGACGATGGCACCACTGCCATTCCGGTGCTCAACAGCGGAAGCATCGACTTTCTGGTAACGGACTGGAACATGCCGGGCATGACCGGTATCGACCTGCTGCGCCACGTGCGTGCCGATGAAAAACTCAAGCACCTGCCCGTGCTGATGGTGACTGCCGAAGCCAAGCGCGAGCAGATCATCGAAGCGGCCCAGGCCGGCGTGAACGGCTACGTGGTCAAACCTTTCACGGCTCAGGCGCTGAAAGAAAAAATCGAGAAGATTTTCGAACGCATCGGCTGATGAACGCGCGGGGGAGCTATGGAGCATAACGAATCTTCACAGGGCGATTTCGAATCGACCCTGAAAAAACACGCGGTCGAACTGGTCGAGAGCCTTGAAAAAGGCAGGTTCGGCGACGCTGTGCAACTGATCCATGAGCTCAATCAGACCCGTGACCGTGGCCTGTATCAGGAAGTGGGCAAGCTCACACGCGAACTGCACAGTGCGATCGTCAACTTCCAGATTGATCCGCACATGCCGCAGGCCGAGGAAGTGTCGCAAATCACCGACGCCACCGAACGCCTGGGCTATGTGGTCAAGCTGACCGAAGCCGCGGCCAACCGCACCATGGATCTGGTGGAAAGCGCGACCCCGGTGGTCAATGGCCTGGCTGAAGAAGCCCAGGCCCTGAGCACCGATTGGGGCCGCTTCATGCGTCGTGAAGTCGGGGCTGAAGAGTTCCGCGAGCTGGCGCGCCGGGTCGACGGTTTTCTGTCACGCAGCAGCACGGACAACCGTGCGGTGTCGAGCAACCTGAACGACATCCTGCTGGCTCAGGATTACCAGGACCTCACCGGTCAGGTGATCAAGCGTGTGACCCAACTGGTCACCGAAGTCGAAAGCAATTTGCTCAAACTCGTCCTCATGGCCAGTCAGGTTGACCGCTTTGCGGGCATCGAACACGACCGTGCCGCGATGCTTGCAGAAAAAGATCCACAAAAACATCTCTCGCAGGGTGAAGGTCCGCAGATTCATGCCGATAAACGAGAAGACGTTGTGTCCGGTCAGGACGATGTGGACGATTTGTTATCCAGCCTCGGATTCTAGAGTTTTGGAATTTTAGGTTTTTTGGGTTTTTAGACCTGTAGGAGCACCCCATTAATGAGCTTCGGCGCCGATGAAGAGATCCTTCAGGATTTCCTGGTTGAGGCCGGCGAGATTCTTGAGCAACTGTCCGAGCAACTGGTCGAGCTGGAAAGCCGCCCGGATGACGCAGATCTGCTCAACGCAATTTTTCGCGGTTTCCACACTGTAAAAGGGGGCGCCGGCTTCCTTCAGCTCAACGAGCTGGTGGAGTGCTGTCACATCGCCGAAAACGTGTTCGACATCCTGCGCAAGGGTGAGCGTCGCGTTGATGCAGAACTGATGGACGTGGTGCTTGAAGCACTGGACGCGGTGAACAGCATGTTCAGCGAAGTCCGTGAACGTGCACCGATCACGGCCGCCACTCCGGAACTGCTGGCCGCGCTGGCGCGTCTGGCCGAGCCGCAATCGGCGGACGAAGCTCCGGCTTCGCCGGTGGCCGAGATGATCGAAGAGCTGGTCGTCGAAGGCGATTCGAGCGATTCGGGCGACATCACCGATAACGAATTTGAACAGCTGCTGGATTCGCTGAACGCCGTCAAGGCTGAAGCCGAAGCCCCGGCCGCTGCTGCGCCTGCGCCGGCTGCCGATGCGGCCGCCAGCGATGAAATCACCGACGCCGAATTCGAGTCGTTGCTCGATCAGTTGCACGGCAAAGGCCAGTTCGCGCCAGACGCCGTGGCACCGACCGCGGCTGCTCCGACGGCACCGGCTGCCGGTGACAGTTCGGACATCACCGACGACGAATTCGAAGCACTGCTCGATCAATTGCACGGCAAGGGCAACTTCGCCGTTGAAGCGCTGGAATCGGCAATTGCCTCGGCACCGGCTGCGCCTGCCGCACCGGCGGCCGCGGCTGCCGGCAGTGATCTGATCAGCGATCACGAATTCGAATCGTTGCTCGACGAGTTGCACGGCAAAGGCAAGTTCACCGACGTTGGCGCCGCTGCTGCAGGCACCGCGTCGACCGTGGCTGCGCCAGTTGCCAAGGCCGCCGCTCCGGCTGCTGCGCCGAAAGCGGCGCCCAAGCCTGAACCGAAAGCCGAAACGCCGAAACCGGCTGCCGCTGCTGCGCCAGCGCCGGCCCGTGCTCCCGCTGCACCGCCGCCGGAAAAACCGGCGAGCGAAGCCGAGACCACCGTGCGGGTCGATACCGCGCGTCTCGACGAAATCATGAACATGGTCGGCGAACTGGTGCTGGTGCGTAACCGCCTGGTGCGCCTGGGTCTCAACAGCGGCGACGAAGCCATGTCCAAGGCCGTGTCGAACCTCGACGTGGTCACGGCGGACTTGCAGACCGCGGTGATGAAGACCCGGATGCAGCCGATCAAGAAGGTCTTCGGGCGCTTCCCGCGTCTGGTTCGTGACCTGGCGCGTCAGCTCAAGAAAGAGATCAACCTGGAACTGGTGGGTGAAGAAACCGACCTCGACAAAAACCTTGTCGAGGCCCTGGCCGACCCGCTGGTCCACTTGGTGCGCAACGCGGTCGACCACGGCATCGAGTCGCCGGAAGAACGCGAAGCTTCGGGCAAGGCCCGTGGCGGTCGCGTGGTACTGGCGGCCGAGCAGGAAGGCGACCACATCCTGTTGTCGATCTCCGACGACGGCAAGGGCATGGACCCGAACGTCCTGCGTTCGATCGCGGTAAAGCGCGGTGTGATGGACAAGGACGCGGCCGATCGCCTGAGCGATACCGAGTGCTACAACCTGATCTTCGCCCCGGGTTTCTCGACCAAGACCGAGATCTCCGACGTGTCTGGCCGTGGTGTCGGCATGGACGTGGTGAAGACCAAGATTTCCCAGCTCAACGGTTCGATCAACATCTACTCGACCAAGGGCCAGGGCTCGAAGATCGTCATCAAGGTGCCGCTGACCCTGGCGATCATGCCGACCCTGATGGTCATGCTCGGCAATCAGGCGTTTGCGTTCCCGCTGGTCAACGTCAACGAAATTTTCCACCTCGACCTGTCGACCACCAACGTGGTGGATGGCCAGGAAGTGGTGATCGTGCGGGACAAGGCGCTGCCATTGTTCTACCTCAAGCGCTGGCTGGTCAGCTCCGCCGCTCACGAAGAGCAGCGTGAAGGCCATGTGGTGATCCTGTCGGTGGGCACCCAGCGGATCGGCTTCGTCGTCGATCAACTGGTCGGCCAGGAAGAAGTGGTCATCAAGCCATTGGGCAAAATGCTGCAGGGCACTCCGGGCATGTCCGGCGCCACCATCACCGGTGACGGCCGCATCGCGCTGATCCTCGATGTTCCAAGCATGCTCAAGCGTTACGCGACGAAGCGTATTTGAATCCGGGGCGGCGGGGCGACAACGTCCCGCTGCACCTAATGGAGTGTTTATGGCAGTCAAAGTCCTGGTGGTGGACGATTCGGGTTTTTTCCGCCGCCGCGTCTCGGAAATTCTTTCAGCGGATCCGAGCATCCAGGTGGTCGGCACGGCCACCAACGGTAAAGAGGCGATCGATCAGGCCCTGGCCCTCAAGCCGGACGTGATCACCATGGACTACGAGATGCCGATGATGGATGGCATCACGGCAGTGCGGCACATCATGCAGCGTTGCCCGACCCCGGTGTTGATGTTCTCCTCGCTGACGCACGAAGGCGCCCGGGTGACCCTGGATGCGCTGGACGCTGGCGCGGTGGATTTCCTGCCGAAGAATTTCGAAGACATCTCGCGCAACCCCGAGAAGGTCAAGCAACTGCTGTGCGAGAAGGTCCACAGCATCTCGCGCAGTAACCGTCGTTTCAGTGCCTACAGTGCGCCGGCTCCGGCCGCTGCACCGACGCCTGCACCCGCCCCGGCGGCTTCGAGTTTCAGCAGCCACAGCACTGCTGCTCCGACGCGTCCGGCGCCGGCTCCAGCACCTGCTCGCGCGCCAGCCGCCAGCGCGTCGTCGCCGGCTCCGAAACGCAAAGCCTACAAACTGGTCGCCATCGGCACCTCGACCGGCGGCCCGGTTGCCCTGCAACGGGTGCTGACCCAATTGCCGGCAAACTTCCCGGCGCCGATCGTGCTGATCCAGCACATGCCGGCGGCGTTCACCAAGGCGTTTGCCGAGCGTCTGGACAAGCTGTGCCGCATCAGCGTCAAGGAAGCCGAGGATGGCGACATCCTGCGTCCAGGCCTGGCGCTGCTGGCCCCGGGTGGCAAGCAGATGATGATCGACGGCCGTGGCGCGGTGAAAATCCTGCCGGGCGACGAGCGTCTGAATTACAAGCCCTGCGTGGACATCACCTTCGGTTCGGCGGCCAAGTCCTACGGCGACAAAGTTCTGGCGGTGGTCCTCACCGGCATGGGCGCCGACGGCCGTGAAGGCGCGCGTCTGCTCAAGCAGGGCGGCAGCTCGGTATGGGCCCAGGACGAAGCAAGCTGCGTGATCTACGGCATGCCGATGGCCATCGTCAAAGCCGATCTGGCTGACGCGGTCTACGGCCTGGACGACATCGGCAAGCACATTGTCGAGGCGTGTATCTGATGGATGTTTTAAGCCTTATCGGGATTATCCTGGCGTTCGTCGCCATCATTGGCGGCAACTTCCTTGAGGGCGGTCACCTCGGCGCGCTGGCCAACGGCCCGGCGGCGCTGATCGTCCTCGGTGGCACCATCGGTGCAGCGCTGTTGCAATCGCCGATGAGCGCCTTCAAGCGCGCCATGCAGATCCTCGCCTGGATCCTGTTTCCGCCACGGGTGGATCTGGCTGGCGGCATCGACCGCGTGGTCAACTGGAGCCTCACTGCGCGCAAGGAAGGCCTGCTCGGCCTGGAAGGCGTCGCCGATGCCGAGCCGGACAACTACTCGCGCAAAGGCCTGCAACTGCTGGTCGACGGCGCCGAGCCGGAAGCGATCCGCAGCATCCTCGAAGTGGATTTCTACACCCAGGAAGCCCGCGACATCGAAGCGGCCAAAGTCTTCGAAAGCATGGGCGGCTACGCGCCGACCATCGGCATCATCGGTGCGGTGATGGGCCTGATCCATGTGATGGGCAACCTCGCTGATCCGACGCAATTGGGCAGCGGCATTGCCGTGGCATTCGTCGCGACCATCTACGGCGTGGCCAGTGCCAACCTGGTGTTGCTGCCGGTGGCGGCCAAGCTCAAGTCAATCGCGTTGCGGCAGTCGCGTTATCGCGAAATGTTGTTGGAAGGTATTTTGTCGATCGCCGAAGGTGAAAACCCTCGCTCTATCGAGCTGAAGCTTCAGGGCTTCATGGATTGATGGGGGTAATGGACTATGGCTCGCCGCAGGCATCAGGAAGAACACGTTAATCACGAGCGCTGGCTCGTGTCCTACGCGGATTTCATCACGCTGCTGTTCGCGTTCTTTGTGGTGATGTACTCGATCTCGTCGATCAACGAAGGCAAGTACAAAGTCATTTCCGAAGCGTTGATCGGGGTTTTCACCGACTCCGATCGCTCGCTCAAGCCGATTCCGATTGGTGAAGAACGACCGAAAACCGTCACCCCGGCCAAGCCGCTGGTCAAGGACAGCGAGCAGGTCGATGCGGGTATCGCCGGGGCCAGCGATCCGCTGAAAAGCATCGCCGATGACATCAGTGCCGCGTTCGGCGACCTGATTGCTTCCAACCAGATGACTGTGCGCGGCAATGAGTTGTGGGTCGAGATCGAACTCAACTCCAGCCTGTTGTTCGGCAGTGGCGACGCGATGCCGAGCGACATCGCCTTCAACATCATCGACAAGGTCGCGGCGATCCTCAAACCGTTCGATAACCCGATCCACGTCGAAGGCTTCACCGACGATCAGCCGATCCGCACTGCGCAGTACCCGACCAACTGGGAGCTGTCCTCGGCGCGTTCGGCGAGCATCGTACGGATGCTGGCGATGCAGGGCGTGAACCCCGGGCGTCTGGCCTCGGTGGGTTACGGTGAGTTTCAGCCGGTGGCCAACAACGCCACCGCCGAAGGCCGGGCGAAAAACCGTCGTGTGGTGCTGGTGGTGTCGCGCAATCTCGATGTGCGCCGCAGTCTGACCGGCACCGGGACCGCCAATGCGCAACCGGACGCAGCATTGAAGCGTGCTGGCACACAAACTGCACCGACCCCGGTCAAGACGCCGGGACGCGAGAGTGCCGTCAATTCTCCGTCGCCCGCATTAATACGCTGAGCTATGTCTCGGTCGAGGATCTCGGCCGGGAGGAACGAACCGAATGAGAGTCTGGGCAGTCGCCAATCAAAAGGGTGGTGTCGGTAAAACCACATCTTCCATCGCTTTAGCCGGGTTGCTGGCGGAGGCGGGCAAGCGCGTGGTTGTGGTCGATCTCGACCCGCACGGCTCAATGACCAGCTATTTCGGCTACGACCCCGACAGCCTGGAACACAGCAACTACGACCTGTTTCTGCACAAGGGCAGCGTGCCGCAAGGCTTGCCCGGGCAGTTGCTGTTGTCGACCAGCGACGAACGCATTTCCCTGTTGCCGTCGAGTACCGCACTCGCCACCCTTGAGCGCCAGTCGCCGGGGCAGAGTGGTTTGGGCCTGGTGATCGCCAAGAGTCTGGCGCAGCTGTGGCAGGACTTCGATTACGCGATCATCGACAGCCCGCCGTTGCTCGGCGTGTTGATGGTCAACGCCCTGGCCGCGAGCCAGCAACTGGTGATCCCGGTGCAGACCGAGCACCTGGCCGTCAAAGGCCTGGAGCGCATGGTCAACACCTTGGCGATGATCAACCGCTCGCGCAAACAGGCGCTGCCGTTCAGCATCGTGCCGACCCTGTTCGACCGCCGCACCCAGGCGTCGCTGGGCACCTTGCGCGTGCTGCGCGACAAGTTTCCGGAAGAGATCTGGCAGGGTTACATCCCGGTCGATACCCGTCTGCGTGATGCCAGCCGGGCCGGGGTCACGCCTTCGCAGTTCGACGGCAAGAGTCGTGGCGTGCTGGCGTACCGCGCGTTGCTCAAGCATCTGCTGGCGCAGCAACTTGTTCCGCAGGTGGCTTGAGCATGAATCGGCCGATCAAACTGACGTCGCGTCCGCAACTGGCGTTGCAGTCCTATCTGGACAGCTTGCTGCAGGAAATCCCTGACGAGTTGCCGCCAGTGGAAATGCCGGTCGAGGCGCCGGTCGAGGTGGCCGAAAGTGCTGCGGCGCTGGATGAGTTTCAGGCTGCGGTACTGGAAGAGCAGGCGCGTGATGCGCAGAAAGCCGCCAAACCTGCCGCCCCGGTTGCCGCGCCTGCCGCCGCACCGATCGCCAAGGCGCCAGTGGCGTTGATCGAAGAAGCCGAGCCGCCACGCGCGCCGGTTTCGACACTCGCCCCGCTGCTGCAAACCCAATTGTTGAAAACCGCGCCGGAACCGGTCGTGGCCGAACCTGCGCCAGTTGCGCCGGCACCCGTCGAGCAGACGCTGGTGCCGCCGGTGGTGGAAGTTCACCTGCCGCCAAGCAACACGCCACCTCCGGTGGACACCGATGGCCGTCCGGCCTGGGCTGCCGAAGCGTTCGAGTGCCTGTTGTTCGATGTTGCCGGGCTGACGCTGGCGGTGCCGCTGGTGTGCCTGGGCTCAATCTATTCGCTGGCCGGCCACGAGTTGACGCCGCTGTTCGGGCAGCCGGAATGGTTCCTCGGGATTCTGCCGAGCCAGGCCGGCAATCTGAAAGTCTTGGACACGGCGCGTTGGGTCATGCCGGATCGCTATCGCGATGATTTCCGTCAGGGCCTGCAGTACGTGATTTCGGTACAAGGTTACGAATGGGGCCTGGCGGTGCATCAGGTCAGCCGTTCGTTGCGTCTGGATCCGAATGAAATCAAATGGAGAAGTCACCGGGGTCAGCGGCCATGGCTCGCCGGCACGGTGATAGAGCACATGTGTGCATTACTTGATGTAGCCGCGCTGGCCGAGTTGATCGCCAGCGGCGGGGCAAAGCACATGGGCGGCCACAAGCCGCTACATAAATCGACATAGCAGCCGACATAACAATCAGGCGATGGCATTTTTCAATGCCTCCACACAGAACACACACCGCCCAGTGCGGTTTTTTCGAGGGGTCAGGGTATGAGTAGTCAGGCGACGAATGCAAAAGGTTCTGAAGATCCGATCCTGCAATGGGTGACCTTCAAGCTGGACAACGAAACCTACGGCATCAACGTGATGCGCGTTCAGGAAGTCCTGCGGTACACCGAAATCGCTCCGGTACCGGGTGCGCCAAGCTACGTGCTGGGCATCATC
The DNA here is from genome assembly GCF_019775695.1 of Pseudomonas sp. AO-1. NCBI lineage: Bacteria > Pseudomonadati > Pseudomonadota > Gammaproteobacteria > Pseudomonadales > Pseudomonadaceae > Pseudomonas > Pseudomonas sp. AO-1. The sequence continues at coordinate 4,770,252 of NZ_CP079947.1, read as the reverse complement.
AACCTGCGCGGTAACGTGGTCACCGTGATCGACACCCGTCAGCGCTTCGGCCTGAACAGCGGCGAGATCAGCGACAACACCCGTATTGTCATCATCGAAGCCGACAAGCAAGTGGTCGGGATCATGGTCGACAGCGTGGCCGAAGTGGTTTACCTGCGTCAGTCGGAAATCGAGACCGCGCCGAACGTCGGCAATGAAGAATCGGCCAAGTTCATCCAAGGCGTGTGCAACAAGAACAACGAGTTGCTGATCCTGGTCGAGCTGGACAAGATGATGAGCGAAGAAGAATGGTCGGAACTGGAGAGCATCTGATTGATTCTCGAGGTGGCGGTCATTGTCCTGTTCCTCTTCTGGGCAGGCACGCTGGCAATGTTTCTGGCGTACATCAAGGCGCAGCGCGTAATCGCGGCGCAACAGGCCCAGGGCGACGCGCTGCGTGATCAGCGCATCAAAGACCTGGCCAAGCGTGTCGACGACTATCAGAACGGCAACGTGCGCATGGGCGAAGCCCTGCACGAGCTGCGCTCGGTCGTCGGCCCGTTGCCGGACAAGATAGTTGCGCTGGAGCAGCGCGACCCATCTAGCCTGTCGTTCGCCCAGGCGGCGAAACTGGTGGGCATGGGCGCGAGCGTCGATGAGCTGACTCAGTCCTGCGGTTTGACCCAGGCTGAGGCGGAGTTGATGCGCAAGTTGCACAGAAGCTGAAGATCAAAAGATCGCAGCCTGCGGCAGCTCTACATTGGAACGCGCTTCCCTGTAGGAGCTGCCGAAGGCTGCGATCTTTTGCTTTCAAGGCTTAATAATCATCCCCGCGCGCGGTAACGTCCTTCTCGACCATCGGCGCATCCGGATCCTGTCCCTCGGGGAATTTTCCCTTCAGATTCCACGCAAACGCGATGATCTCGGCGATCGTGCGGTACAGCTCTTCGGGGATGCTGTCGCCCAGTTCCATTCGCGCCAACAGGCGCACCAGCTCGGCGTTTTCATAGATCGGCACTTCACAGTCGCGGGCAATGCGCAGGATTTCTTCGGCCAGTTCCTCGTCGCCCTTGGCGGTGAGGGTCGGGGCGTGGTTGCCGTCGTATTTGAGGGCGATGGCCTGGCGTGGAGCAGTGGAATCGTTCATGCGGTTTCGTCGACCCAGCGGTGTTCGAGACGGGTTTGATTGCCTTGCGGCGGGGTGCCGAGGTGGCAGTCGAGATCACCGACGTTCAGCCCGCGATCAAGCAGGCGCTGGCGCAGCGCGAACAGGTTGGTTTCGATCAGGTCGGCGGTGTACGGGCGCTCGGCCCAGAGCTGACTCGACAGGCTGCCGGCAATCAGCTGCGCCTGAATTTGCATCGGCCCCAACGGCTCCATATCGAACGCCAGATCGACGCGCCACAGTTGCTGTTTGGGCTCGCGCTCGTCGCGGCGTTCGTTGGGTTGCGGTTCTCTTTCCGGCGCTTCTTCGCGCTGGAACTTGACCTGCAACGGCACGATGTCCTGCAGGTTACGCATGGGGATTTCCAACTGCCAGGTGCTGAGCAGGCGGCCGTCATCGGTGACCCCGGTCTGTTCCAGACTCGACAACTGATGGCTTTGCAGGCGCGACACGGCGGCTGCAGCGAGGCGCAGCAGATGTTCCAGATCGCCTTCGCCGTCCTGGCTTTGCAGCAGGCGGTCGGGCAGCGGGAAACTGCTCGGCACGGGTTTGGCGCTGACCTGGCCGAGGGTGCCGAGGGCGTTGCGCACGAAACTCGGCAGCGCTTGCGCCAGGGTGTTGGCGGCAATGATCGCGTTGAAACTGGCATTGCCCGGCACACCCGGGGACAGTTGCGCGATCAGTTTGAGCAGATCGGCTTTCATGTCCGGGGCCAGCGCCGGATTCTGTCCGGTCAGCAATTTGGCTTCGAGGAAGGCGCCACTGTTGGCCAGGGCCAGGGCCACGCCTTTGGCGCTGCTCATCTGCTGCACATCGGGCAAATTGGCAAGCAGACGCACGACGGCAGCGCGCAGATCCTGCGAAGTCTGATCATCGTCGCTCGGCAGGTTTTGCAAAGCATTGAGCAAACCGTCCAGCGAGCCTTGGCGACTTTGTTGGCCGAGCAGTTGCTGGCTCACCGCCAATTGCTCCTGACGGCTGCTCAGTGGCACGAATTTGAGGGTTTGCGAGTCTTCGACCAGTGCCGAAAGCAGGGTGCCGATGCGCAGCGGCGTCGGGCTGTCGATGTCCAGCGTGGCGCCACTTTGCGCGGTGTTGAGCAGACTGACCAGCGAGCGGTACACCGTCGGCTGCCCCGGCACTTGCGGCAGTGTCTGCGAGGTCAGCACCTTGCCTTGCAGCAGTGTGCCGACCGGCAACTGCGCGGTGTCGATGCGGGTGAGGGCGGCGACGCTGCTGGCGATGGCCTGCTGCACGGTGATTGCCAGATTGCCCGCCGATGGCTGAGTAACCGCCAGGTTGGTACCGGTTGGCAGCGGCAGGTTGCTGCTGGCTTGCACGGTGGTCTGGCGGCCGCCGTCGACGGTGACCTTGAGCAACAGTTGAAAGGTCTGATCCGCCTGCTTGAGTGACAACACCTCGGCCTGAGCGCTTTGCCCGGCACCGATCAAGCCTTCGACCGGGGTCAGCAGCTTGAGCAACTCACCGCTCATCACCAGCGGACGCGTGTTCGCCGGGGTGGTGGGCGGAAGCGGGAGGATGTTCATTTCGCCTGTCATACGCGGACACAACCTGAGGAAATTGCGCTCTTGGGAGTAAGGCACGCCATGTATAATGCCGCGCGTCTTGCGCTTCGTTCAGAAAACATAGCAATTGTTTGATCCAGCTCTCTGGTTCGCACCGTCATTGCATTTATCCTGCATCTCTTTAACGGCCGCGCCAGAGCCGACTTGAACCGTATAAGGCCCGTGATCCCTTGACCAGTCCTGTCCTGCAAACCGTTGCCCTTGCCTGCGAGCGAGACCTGCGGCTGCTCTTCGAAAATCTCGAATTAAGACTGGCCAGTGGCGATATGGTGCAGATCAGCGGCCCCAACGGCAGCGGTAAGACCAGCCTGCTGCGCCTGTTGTCCGGGTTGATGCAGCCGACCAGCGGTCAGGTGCTGCTCAACGGTCAGCCTTTGACAGCACAACCGAGCGAACTGGCGCGCAACCTGTTGTGGATCGGCCACGCCGCCGGGATCAAGGACTTGCTGACCCCGGAAGAGAACCTGTCCTGGCTCTGCGCCCTGCATCGGCCGGCTGAACGCGAGGCAATCTGGCAGGCGCTGGCAGCCGTAGGATTGCGCGGTTTCGAAGATGTTCCCTGCCACACCCTGTCCGCCGGTCAGCAACGCCGTGTGGCGCTGGCGCGGCTGTATCTGGACAGCCCGCCGCTGTGGATTCTCGACGAGCCGTTCACCGCGCTCGACAAACAGGGCGTGGCGCAGCTTGAAGAACACCTGGCCGGACACTGCGAGCGCGGCGGTCTGGTGGTTCTGACCACGCACCACACGCTGAGCCGGATGCCGGCCGGTTATCGCGATATCGATCTGGGGAACTGGGCAGTATGAGTGTGTTCGGCCTGCTGGTTGCCCGTGAGTCCCGTTTGCTGTTTCGTCGCCCGGCGGAACTGGCCAATCCGCTGATTTTCTTCGCCATCGTCATCGCTTTGTTCCCGCTGGCCGTCGGCCCGGAAACTCAAGTCTTGCAAAACCTGTCCCCGGGGTTAGTCTGGGTGGCCGCGCTGTTGTCGGTCCTGCTTTCGCTGGACGGATTGTTTCGCAGTGATTTCGAAGATGGCTCTCTGGAGCAGTGGGTCCTTTCGCCGCACCCGCTGCCCCTGCTGGTGCTGGCCAAGGTACTGGCACACTGGCTGTTCTCGGGACTGGCACTGGTTCTGCTCTCGCCGTTGCTGGCGTTGATGCTCGGTCTGCCGGTCGCCTGCCTGCCAGTGTTGCTGTTGTCTTTGCTGCTGGGTACCCCGGTGCTGAGCTTGCTCGGCGCGGTGGGCGCGGCGCTGACGGTCGGTCTGAAACGCGGCGGCCTGTTGCTGGCGTTGCTGATTCTGCCGTTGTACATCCCGGTGTTGATCCTTGGCAGTGGCGCCTTGCAGGCCGCCTTGCAAGGCATGCCGGCGACCGGGTATCTGCTGTGGCTGGGTAGCCTGACCGCCCTGGCGATCACCCTGACACCTTTTGCAATAGCGGCTGGCCTGAAGATCAGCGTCGGCGAATAATGAGGTCTGGTTAAAATTTAACCAGCAAAGACCCTGAGACTGCTCACACCGATGAGCGGCACCCGTGATGGAAACAGTATGAACTGGACCTGGTTTCACAAGCTCGGCTCGCCCAAGTGGTTCTACGGCATCAGCAGCAAGTTCCTGCCGTGGTTGAGCATCGCAGCGTTGCTGCTGATCAGCATTGGCGTCGTCTGGGGCCTGGCCTTCGCGCCGCCGGACTATCAGCAGGGCAACAGCTTTCGCATCATCTATATTCACGTGCCGGCGGCGATGCTCGCGCAGTCGATCTACGTGATGCTGGCGGTGTGCGGCGTGGTCGGCCTGGTGTGGAAAATGAAACTGGCCGACGTCGCCCTGCAATGCGCGGCGCCGATCGGCGCGTGGATGACCGCTGTGGCGCTGGTCACCGGGGCGATCTGGGGCAAGCCGACCTGGGGCTCGTGGTGGGTCTGGGATGCGCGGTTGACGTCGATGCTGATTCTGCTGTTTCTGTATTTCGGGGTGATTGCGCTGGGCAACGCCATCAGCAACCGCGACAGCGCCGCCAAGGCCTGCGCGGTACTGGCGATTGTCGGGGTGATCAACATTCCGATCATCAAGTACTCGGTGGAGTGGTGGAACACCCTGCACCAGGGCGCGACCTTCACCCTCACCGAAAAACCGGCGATGCCCGCGGAAATGTGGCTGCCGCTGCTGCTGACGGTGCTGGGTTTCTACTGCTTCTTCGGCGCCGTGCTGTTGTTGCGCATGCGCCTTGAAGTGCTCAAGCGCGAAGCGCGCGCCAGTTGGGTCAAGGAAGAAGTGCAGAACAGCCTGGAGGCCGCGCGATGAGTTTCGCTTCATTTGGCGACTTTCTCGCCATGGGCCACCACGGCCTGTACGTCTGGTCGGCCTACGGTATCTGTCTGGCGGTGCTGATCCTCAACGTGGTCGCACCGATTGCGGCCCGCAAGCGCTATCTGCAACAAGAGGCGCGTCGTCTGCGCCGGGAGAACGGCAAGTGAATCCGCTGCGCAAAAAACGTCTGACCCTCATTCTGGCGATTCTGGTCGGGGTCGGCGCTGCCGTCGGCCTGGCCCTCAGCGCCCTGCAGGAAAACATCAACCTGTTTTACACGCCGACCCAGATCGCCAACGGCGAAGCGCCGCACGACACGCGCATCCGCGCCGGCGGCATGGTCGAGAAGGGCTCGCTGCAGCGTTCGCCGGACTCGCTGGACGTCAAATTCGTCGTCACCGACTTCAACAAAGCCGTGACCATCACCTACCGCGGGATCCTTCCGGATCTGTTCCGCGAAGGGCAGGGCATCGTCGCCCTGGGCAAACTCAATGCCGACGGCGTGGTGGTGGCCGATGAAGTGCTGGCCAAGCACGACGAGAAGTACATGCCGCCGGAAGTGACCAAAGCGCTGAAAGACAGTGGTCAATCGGCACCGACCCCAGCGAAGGAGGGTTGATTGATGACGTCTGCACTGTTTATTCCCGAACTCGGCCATCTGGCGATGATTCTGGCGCTGTGTTTCGCGCTGGTGCAGGCCGTGGTGCCGCTGCTCGGTGCCTGGCGCGGCGACCGTCTGTGGATGGGCCTGGCCCAGCCGGCGGCGTGGGGCCAGTTTGCGTTCCTGCTGTTTGCCTTCGGTTGCCTGACCTACGCATTCATGACCGACGATTTTTCGGTCGGTTACGTGGCGATGAACTCCAACAGCGCCTTGCCGTGGTACTACAAGTTCAGCGCTGTATGGGGCGCCCACGAAGGGTCGCTGCTGCTGTGGGCCTTGATCCTCGGTGGCTGGACCTTCGCCGTGTCGGTGTTCTCCCGGCAGTTGCCACAAGTCATGCTCGCCCGCGTGCTGGCGGTGATGGGCATGATCAGCACCGGTTTCCTGCTGTTTCTGATCCTCACCTCCAACCCGTTTTCGCGGATCCTGCCGCAGATTCCGGCCGATGGTCGTGACCTCAATCCGCTGCTGCAGGACATCGGCCTGATCGTGCATCCGCCGATGCTCTATATGGGTTATGTGGGGTTCTCGGTAGCCTTCGCCTTCGCCATCGCCGCACTGCTCGGTGGTCGTCTTGATGCTGCTTGGGCGCGCTGGTCGCGGCCGTGGACGATTGTCGCCTGGGCGTTTCTCGGCATCGGCATCACCCTCGGTTCGTGGTGGGCTTACTACGAACTCGGCTGGGGCGGCTGGTGGTTCTGGGACCCGGTGGAAAACGCCTCGTTCATGCCATGGCTGGTCGGCACCGCGTTGATCCACTCGCTGGCCGTCACGGAAAAACGTGGGGTGTTCAAGAGCTGGACGGTGTTGCTGGCGATTGCTGCATTTTCGTTGAGCCTGCTCGGTACCTTCCTCGTGCGCTCCGGCGTGCTGACCTCGGTGCACGCGTTTGCCTCCGACCCTGAGCGTGGCGTGTTCATTCTGATCTTCCTGCTGTTCGTGGTCGGTGGTTCGCTGACGCTGTTTGCGTTGCGCGCGCCGGTGGTCAAGAGCCAGGTCGGCTTCAACCTGTGGTCGCGTGAAACCCTGTTGCTGGGCAACAACCTGGTGCTGGTGGTAGCGGCGTCGATGATTCTGCTCGGCACCCTGTATCCGCTGATTCTCGATGCGATCAGCGGCGCCAAGCTCTCGGTCGGCCCGCCTTACTTCAATGCGCTGTTCATCCCGCTGATGGCGTTGCTGATGCTGGTGATGGCGGTCGGCGTGATCGTGCGCTGGAAAGACACCCCGGTGAAGTGGCTGGCGAACATGCTGACTCCGGTGCTGCTCGGTAGCGTCGCATTGGCGGTGGTGGCCGGTGTCGCCTACGGCGATTTCAACTGGGCGGTGATCGCGACGTTCCTGCTCGCTGCGTGGGTGTTGCTCGCCGGCGTGCGCGACATCTTCGACAAGACTCGCCACAAGGGCCTGATCAAAGGTCTGCCAAGCCTGACTCGCAGCTACTGGGGCATGCAGATCGCTCACCTCGGCATCGCCGTATGCGCACTCGGTGTGGTGCTGTCGAGTCAGAACAGTGCCGAACGCGACCTGCGTCTGGCGCCGGGCGAGTCGATGGATCTGGCCGGTTATCACTTCATCTTCGAAGGTGCCAAGCACTTTGAAGGGCCGAACTTCACCTCCGACAAGGGCACCATCCGGGTGATCCGCGACGGCAAGGAAGTCAGCGTGTTGCACCCGGAAAAACGCCTGTACACGGTGCAGAGTTCGATGATGACCGAGGCCGGGATCGACGCCGGTTTCACTCGCGATCTCTATGTCGCCTTGGGCGAGCCGCTGGAAAACGGCGCGTGGGCGGTGCGGGTTCACGTCAAACCGTTCGTGCGCTGGATCTGGTTTGGTGGTCTGCTGACCGGTCTGGGCGGATTGCTGGCGGCGCTGGATCGGCGTTATCGAGTCAAGGTCAAAGCCCGGGTGCGTGAAGCCCTCGGCCTGCAAGGAGCGGCTGCATGAGACGTTGGTTGATGCTGGTACCCCTGGCGATTTTCCTGCTGGTGGCGGTGTTTCTTTATCGCGGTCTGTACCTCGATCCGGCGGAGCTGCCGTCGGCGATGATCAACAAGCCCTTCCCGGAATTCAGCCTGCCGAATGTGCAGGGCGACAAGACCCTGACCAAGGCTGACATCCTCGGCAAACCGGCACTGGTCAACGTCTGGGGCACCTGGTGCATTTCCTGCCGGGTCGAGCACCCGGTACTGAACAAACTGGCCGAGCGTGGCGTGGTGATCTACGGCATCAACTACAAGGACACCAACGCCGATGCGTTGAAGTGGCTGGCCGAATTCCACAACCCGTACCTGCTGGACATCCGTGACGACGAAGGTTCGCTGGGTCTGAACCTCGGCGTGTACGGCGCGCCGGAAACCTTCTTCATCGACGCCAAGGGCATCATCCGCGACAAGTACGTCGGGGTGATCGACGAACAGGTCTGGCGCGAAAAACTCGCAGCCAAATATCAGGCACTGGTCGATGAGGCCAAGCCATGAAGCGTTTTATGGCTGCCGTGGTCTTGGGTTTGAGTCTGGCCGGTGTGGCCCACGCCGCGATTGACACCTACGAGTTCGCCAAGGAAGGCGATCGCGAGCGTTTCCGCGAGTTGACCAAGGAACTGCGCTGCCCCAAGTGCCAGAACCAGGACATCGCCGACTCCAACGCACCGATTGCCGCAGACCTGCGCAAAGAGATTTTCCGCATGCTCGGCGAGGGCAAGGACAATCAGCAGATCATCGATTTCATGGTTGATCGCTACGGTGATTTCGTCCGCTACAAACCGGCGCTCAACGCCAAGACTGCACTGCTGTGGTTCGGCCCGGCCGGGCTGCTGCTTGGCGGTCTGGTGGTGATTGTGCTGATCGTGCGCCGTCGTCGCGGTCAGCGCGCCGAAACCCCGTCATCGCTGTCCACCGAAGAACGTCAGCGCCTCGACCAACTGTTGGATAAAAACCAAGAATGATTGATTTCTGGCTTGCCGCAGGGCTGTTGCTTCTGGTCGCCCTGAGTTTTCTGCTGATTCCGGTTTTACGTGGCCGTCGCGCCCAGCGTGAAGAGGATCGGACTGCCCTGAACGTCGCGCTGTATCAGGAACGCGTCGCCGAGCTGCAAGCGCAGCAGGCCGAAGGCGTGCTCGATGCCGCGCAAATGGACAGCGGTCGTGCGGAAGCAGCGCGTGAACTGCTCGCCGATACCGAAGGCGTTGCCGCGCCGCGTGTGTCGAAACTGGGCAAGCCGTTGCCGTTGTTGGCCGCGGTGCTGGTGCCGGTGTTGGGCCTGGGTCTGTACCTGCATTTCGGTGCTGCGGACAAGGTCGAGCTGACCCGCGAGTTCGCCCAGGCGCCGCAGTCGATGGAAGAGATGACCCGGCGTCTGGAACGAGCCGTCGCCGCGCAACCGGATTCGGCGGAAGGTCTGTACTTCCTCGGTCGCACCTACATGGCCCAGGATCGTCCGGCGGACGCGGCGAAGATGTTCGAACGCGCCGCCAACCTTGCCGGTCGCCAGCCGGAGCTGCTCGGCCAGTGGGCACAGGCGCAGTATTTTGCCGACGGTAAAAAGTGGTCGGACAAGATCCAGGCCCTGACCGACGAAGCGCTGAAAGCCGACCCGAAAGAAGTCACCAGCCTCGGTCTGCTCGGCATCGCCGCGTTCGAAGGCGAGCGTTATCAGCAAGCCATCGACTATTGGAATCGCCTGCTGGCGCAATTGCCAGAGAACGACAAGTCCCGCGAAGCCCTGCAGGGCGGCATCAACCGCGCCACTGAACGGCTTGAAGCCAGCGGCGGCAAGGTCGCCGCTGCACCGGCTGCCAAGGTTGCCGCACTGCTCAAGGTGCGCGTCGATCTGGCCAGCGAACTCAAAGGCAAGGTGCAACCGGGCGACAGCGTGTTCATCTTCGCCCGTGCCGTTTCCGGCCCGCCGGCACCGTTGGCGGCCAAGCGTCTGACCGTGGCGGACCTGCCGGTGACCGTCGAACTGGGCGATGCCGACGCGATGATGCCGCAGTTGAAACTGTCGAACTTTCCTGAAGTCCAACTGGTTGCGCGCATCTCTCGCGCCGGTCAACCGACCGCCGGGGAGTGGGTGGGTCGCAGCGGCCCTCTGGCCAGCAGCACCACCGCACCGCAAACACTGACCATTGACAGCCCGGACCAATAACCCCGGAACCCACAGGAAAGCACCGCCATGCACAGCCTCGCCCGCATCACCGTCATTACATTGGCCTTGAGCATGAGCGCATGTGCGGTGCACCGACCGGAACCGACCACCAACCTGCCACCCATCCCGCCGTCACAACCGAGCCCGACCCCGTCGACCTCACCAACACCCGGAAAAAGCATCCCGGCCAAACCGTCCAAACCGGTGCCACGCACCTCGGCCAGCTTCGCCCCGCCACCGGGCGGCAACAGCCACTGGGATCAGAAGCTTGGGGTCTACGTCCTCGACGACCAGCCCAACACCTTCTACCGCCAGCGCACCTACTTCCGCTGGAACAACGGCTGGACCCGCTCAGTCAGCCCCAACGGCCCTTGGGAAGACACCGACATCCACGGCGTGCCGCCGGGGTTGAGCAAACAGTTCGGGCAGTGATGAGCACGCGGCGATCTTTGGATCGCCGTTTGTTTGTCTGGTGTTCCAAAACGAGTATTCAGAGCCTCGCACGGTAGGCGCTTAGCGCCTGAACTGACTCGACCAATCTCTGGCGCCGCAAAAGGTCAAGGAACGGCTCGATCTCCATTGGCGGAAATTTCAGTTGTTGGCGCTGTCGTTGCGCCGCAGCGATAACAGCTGCCGGATCAAGGTGAAACAGGTTCTCGACAAACTCATCTGGGTGTTGGGCCTCGACGCCATAGGGGGCGAGGCAGGTATCGGGAAAATCTTTCAGGTTGAATGTCACGATCACCCCAGCGCCGCAGCGTATGGCTGCAGCCAATACATGGCGGTCGTTGGGATCGGGCAGGGAAAGTCCGGTGATCAGCGCTTCATAGTCACAGACACAGGCATCGGGTATCGCACGATCCATAAGCTCGGACGTGCGATCCAGTTGCTCCATCGTCAGATCGGTTCGGTTCTTCAATAAATTGCGTTTCCATTCGCCGTGAATCTCCTGGGTCCATCGGGCTCGAAATCGCCCCGAAAGCGCGAGCCACATCAGCAAGTCTCTAAGCGGGGCGGGGTACAAAACACATGCATCGTATACAGCGGTGAAAGGGAATGCCTCACTCGTATCCTGTCCTTAAAGCCTGTGCCTGCTCCGCGAGAAGCGCCATTGCCTGCTCGCTGGCGGTATCGCGCCGGGTTTTATAGTCCATCAAATCGGCGAAACGCACACGTCGGTGCTTGCCGGTTTTGTGGTAGGACAACTCGCCGCTTTCCAGCAGTTTTATCAGGTGCGGGCGTGAGACATTGAGCAGGTCGGCGGCTTCCTGAGTGGTCAGCTCGGCATGCACCGGTACGACTTTGACCGCGTTACCCTCGGCCAGCGCCGCCAGAATATCCATCAGCAGTTGTAATGCCGAGGTTGGCAGCTCGACCTGATGCGCCTGGTTCTGTTCGTCGAAAATCTGGATGTGCTGTGTTTCGAATTGGGTCGCCAGGTAGGCGGCGAGCGCGCGTTTGCCTTCGATGGCGGCTTTGACTTCGCGCTCCACCGGGAGGTTGAGAGAGGGGTGGAGGACAATCGACATAATGGATTCCAGCATTCTGAATAAGATGCCGGAACGTTATTCGAATTAAACGAAAATCGCAATAAACGAAACAAAAGCCGGTTCAGTTCAGGTGTGTCAGCAAGTTTTCCATGTACTCCACAAACGCCCGCGCCTTCGCACTGACCATCCGCCCCGTGGGAAATACTGCCCACAAGTCCTGATCCGGCAATGCCCAATCACTCATCACCGCCCTGACCGCGCCGCGTGCCAGCTCCGGGGCGAACATCCATTGCGAGGCAATCGCCAGGCCCTGATCCGCCAGCACGGCTGCGCGCAAACCCTCGGCGGCGCTGACGCGCAGGCGGCCGGTCAAGGTTTGCGTCTGCTGTTCGCGGCCTTTGGTGAAGGTCCAGGTGGCGCCGCCGCTGAGGTTGTAGACAATGCCTTGATGCTGATCCAGATCGGTCGGGCAGCACGGCTCACCGTGGCGGGCGAAGTAGGCCGGGCTGCCGAGCACCACGCGGCGGCAGTCGGCGATTTTGCGCGCGGTGAGGCTGGAGTCACTGAGCGGGCCCATGCGCAGGGCGACGTCGATGCCTTCTTCGACCAGATTGATGTTGCGGTCATCGAGCATCAGGTCGATGTTCAGGTGCGGATGCCGATCGAGAAACGCCCCCAGTTGCGGCACCACATGCAGGCGTCCGAAAGTCACCGCAGCGCTGATGCGCAGGTTGCCGCGCAAACCGCCGGCGCTGCCACGGGCGGCGTTATCGGCTTCGTTGGCTTCATCGATGGCGCGTCTTGCTCGCTCGAAAAACGCCAGGCCGGCTTCGGTCGGCGTCAGGCCACGGGTCGAGCGCAGCAACAGGCTGACCGCCAGGCGCTTTTCCAGCTGAGCGATGGTTTTCGACACGGCGGGCTGGCCGATATTCAGGCGTCGCGCGGCGGCGGAAAACGAGCCGGTTTCGACGACGCAGACAAAGGTTTCCATGGCGGCGAGGCGGTCCATCTCAGGTCCTTGTGCAATCTTCAAGCATTCAGAGGAGCCCTGTGGGAGCGAGCTTGCTCGCGAATACGGTCTGACATCCAGCGGATGGGTTGACTGATCCGGCGCCTTCGCGAGCAAGCTCGCTCCCACAGGGGGACGTTGTGTCTTTAGTACTCGGTTTTTGCCGAGCGAGCTGCAGATGACTCAAGCCGTCGCCAATGAACCACGTTGCGAAGCACTCAAAAACCGCACCAGCGCCAGCAGCGGGAAGGCGCTGCCGACAATCACGATCCACAACCAGCCGCCATGTTCATACACGGCACTGGCGACCGACGAGCCGAAGGCGCCGCCGATGAAGATGCTGGTCATGTACAGCGCATTCAGGCGACCACGGCTTTTGGCGTCCAGCGAGTAGACCGCGCGCTGGCCGAGAACCATGTTCATCTGCACGCAGAAGTCCAGTACCACACCGGTCACGGCCAGGCCGATGACGCTGTAGGCCGGGTGGATGAAGGCGGGCAAGAAGCTCAGGCTGGCGAACAGCATGGCCAGCAGCGAGGCGATGCGGGTGTGGCCGGCGTCCGCCAGGCGTCCGCTGATCGGCGCGGCGATGGCACCGATGGCGCCGACCAGGGCGAAGATCGCGATCTCGCTCTGCGACAGGCCATGGTTACGCGCCAGCTCCAACGGCACGGCGGTCCAGAACAGGCTGAAGGTGGCGAACATGCAACCCTGATAAAACGCCCGCTGGCGCAGCACCGGTTGCTGGCGCAGCAATGTCCACAATGAGCCGATCAGTTGGCCGTATGTGGCGCTGTGATCCGGTTGACGCTTGGGCACGGTCAGCGCCAGCACCACGCTGATCGCTGCCATCAACGCCGCAGCAATCATGAACATCGCGCGCCAGCCGAAATGGTCAGCCACCACGCTCGACACCGGTCGCGCCAGCAGAATGCCCAACAGCAAGCCACCCATGATCCCGCCGACCACCCGACCCCGGGACTCTTCCGGCGCCAGATGCGCGGCCAGCGGAATCAGGATCTGCACCGACACCGAACTGAAACCCACCAGCAGCGAGATCAGCAAGAACACATTCGGCTGACTGGTGAACGCCGCGCCGAGCAGGCTGGCAATGGCCACCACGGTGGTGATGATCATCAGTCGGCGGTTTTCCAGCAGGTCGCCCAGCGGCACCAGGAAAAACAGACCCAGCGCATAACCGATCTGTGTCAGCGAGACGATGAAGCTGGCCATGGTGTCAGAGAGGCCGATGTCCGGTGCGATCAGACCAATGATCGGTTGCGCGTAGTAGATGTTGGCGACGATGGCACCGCAGCAAAAGGCGAACAGCAGCACCATGCCTCGGGTCATTGCGTGAGTTGTAGCGTTCATAAGGTTTCTCGATCCAGCGAAAGGGAATGCGGTGAGGCTAAGGGACGCACCGACGTGGCGGTAGAAGCCTTGTATCGATATCAGTTATTCCGTTGCGGAATGATTGGCTTCAAGCGCGGTGTCGTCCATCGGCGAACCTTGCGTCCGGCCGGAGAGCGTCGATGATACATTCACTTACATCTTCTTCGATAGCGTGCTTATGTTTACCGCTGCTGTTCAACTGTTTACCAACGGAGGATTGCCATGTTGCGTCGGCTGCTGCGTCACACCACTACGATTGTTCTGATCGGTCTGCTTGGCGCCAGCGCAGTACAGGCTGCGGATGCCCCGGGGATGCGGATCGGCGTACGCGGCGAGATCACCGGAGTCAGCGCTGACTCGTTGAAAGTCCACGTCAACAGCGGCGAGAACGTGGTGATTCAATTGACCGCTGACACCAAAGTGCGCGCCGTCACCCTGGCCAATATCGAGGACATCAAGCCCGGCAGCTACATCGGCTCGGCGGCCATGCCGCAGGAGGACGGCACGCTCAAGGCGCTGGAAGTGCACGTATTCCCGCCGGAACTGGCCGGCAGCGGCGACGGCCATCGGCCGTTCGACTTGGCCAAGGGCAGCAGCATGACCAATGGCAGCGTCGGTGATCTGGTGGTGAGCAATGGCCGGGTGCTGACCGTCAACTACAAGGGCGGGCAGCAGAAGATTCTGGTGCCGGAGGATGTGCCGATCGTCAACCTGATGCCAGGGGATCGGAGTTTGCTCAAGGTTGGGGTGAAGATCGTGACGTTCGTCACGCAAGACGCGGACGGCACGCTGACCGCCCAATCGATTTCCGCTGGCAAGGATGGCGTCACTCCCCCGATGTAACTGCAGGAGCTGCCGAAGGCTGCGATCTTTTGATCTTGGTTTTTAAAATCAAAGTCAAAAGATCGCAGCCTGCGGCAGCTCCTACAGGGTTTCGCCACAAAAAAGGCGACCTGTTGAGGTCGCCTTTTTCATGTCCGCCAAATCTTACTGGCTGTAGATCTGATCAAAGATCCCGCCATCATTGAAGTGGGTCTTCTGCACCGAACGCCAGTCGCCGAAGGTCTTCTCAACCGACAGGAAGTCGACTTTCGGGAAACGATCGGTGTACTTCGCCAGCACTGCCGGGTCCCGTGGACGCAGGTAGTTGGCGGCAGCAATTTCCTGACCTTCCGGCGACCACAGATATTTCAGGTATTCATCGGCGGCGGCGCGGGTGCCTTTTTTGTCGACCACTTTGTCGACCACCGACACCGGTGGTTCGGCTTCGGCGGAGACGCTCGGGTAGATCACTTCAAACTGATCGCGACCGAATTCGCGTGCGATCATTTCGGCTTCGTTCTCGAAGGTCACCAGCACGTCGCCGATCTGGTTGGTCATGAACGTGGTGGTCGCGGCGCGGCCACCGGTGTCGAGCACTGGCGCTTGCTTGAACAGTTTACCGACGAAGTCTTTGGCCTTGTTCTCGTCACCACCATTCTTCAGCACGTAGCCCCAGGCCGAGAGGTAGGTGTAGCGACCGTTGCCCGAAGTTTTCGGGTTCGGCACGATCACCTGCACGCCGTCCTTGAGCAGGTCCGGCCAGTCTTTCAGGGCTTTCGGGTTGCCTTTACGGACGATGAACACGGTGGCTGAGGTGAACGGCGCGCTGTTGTTCGGCAGGCGAGTGACCCAGTTGTCCGGCACCAGTTTGCCGTTGTCGGCGAGGGCGTTGATGTCGGTTGCCATATTCATGGTGATGACGTCAGCCGGCAGCCCATCGATCACCGAGCGCGCCTGCTTGCTCGAACCGCCGAAGGACATTTGCACGGTGATGTTTTCGTTGTGCTCGGCCTGCCAGTGTTTCTGGAACGCAGTGTTGTAGTCCTTGTAGAAATCGCGCATCACGTCATAGGAGACATTGAGCAGGGTCGGTGCGGCTTGAACCACGCTGCCAAAGGCAAGACCGGCGGCGAGAAGTGAGGCGCCAAAGAGTTTTTTCACTGCGCATTCCTTGTTGTTTATATGTAGGAGCTGCCGAAGGCTGCGATCTTTTGATCCTGATCTTTTAAAAGCAAGATCAAAAGATCGCAGCCTGCGGCAGCTCCTACAGGGGGTGATGTTTAATTGCCACTGACTATAACGGGGCACGCATAGTCGTTTAAAGATTAAAAAGCTCTGTGCTTATTCCACTTTCTTGAACAGCTGACTGCCACACCGCGAGCAAAACGCCGCGCTGTGTTCATGGCTGCTTTTCTTGCACACCGGGCAGTCGTGTTGCAGCTGTTCGCCGCGCATGGCGTTGGCCAGTTCCGCTGTGAAAATCCCGGTGGGCACGGCGATGATCGAGTAACCGGTGATCATCACCAGCGAGGAAATCACCTGGCCCAGCGGAGTCTTGGGCACGATGTCGCCGAAGCCTACCGTGGTCAACGTCACGATAGCCCAATAGATGCCTTTGGGGATGCTGGTGAAGCCGTGTTCCGGGCCTTCGATCACGTACATCAGGGTGCCGAACACCGTCACCAGCGTGCAGACGCTGACCAGGAACACCACGATCTTCTGCTTGCTGCCGCGCAGCGCCGACATCAAATAGTTGGCTTGCTTGAGGTATGGGCTGAGCTTGAGTACGCGGAAGATCCGCAGCATCCGAATGATCCGGATGATCAGCAGGTACTGCGCATCGCTGTAATACAGCGCGAGGATCCCCGGCACGATCGCCAGCAGATCCACCAGTCCGTAGAAACTGAAGGCGTAGCGCAACGGTTTCGGTGAGCAATACAGGCGCAGGATGTATTCACCGAGAAAAATGACCGTGAAACCCCACTCGATGTAGGCCAGCACATCGGCGTAGTTCTGGTGAATGCTGTCGATGCTGTCGAGCATCACCACCACCAGGCTGGCGAGGATGATCAACAGCAGGGTGCCGTCAAAGCGCCGCCCGGCGAGGGTGTCGCTCTGGAAAATCATCACGTAAAGCCGTTCACGCCAACTGTTGCTGCTGTCCATGGATAACGCCTGAATTGAAGATCAGCGCAGCCTAGGTTGATTGTCCCCCTGTGCGCAAGGCGTGGCGTCGACGGCCGCTTTGCCGAGCATCTGGATCCCGGCACGGATCAGCCAGCCGGCGAGTATGAACGGCGCGGTCAGCGTCGCCAGACCAAGGGCGGCGAACAGCGGCGTGACCAGCAGCGCAAGGACGATGCCCAGCAGCGGCAGCCACGGTTGTTGACGCTGTGAACTGAAGGCGAGGGCGGCGAGCACCGCGTTGTAACTGCCCAGTCCCAGCAACGCTGCAGCGGTTTCGTGGTGTAGCAGGCTGGAGGCGAGACCGATGGCCGACGCCAGCACTGCCCAGCAGAACGCCCGGCGATCAGCGATCAACAGACCGATGCCGATCAACGCGCCGGCCAGCGGATGACCGAGGAACATCACCTGACCCAGTCCACGCAGTTCAGCGGCGAGCAGGTTCAGCGAGGTCATCTCGATGTGAGTCATCGGCGCAGACGGTTCGGCGAACAACAGTAACACCCAGCTCATTGCTACAAACGGTGAGGTGTAGGCCGGTATCGATCGGCTGCGGTACACGTGTTTGAGCCATTGCTGAGTGACCATCGCACTGAGGCCACCGGCCGCCAGAATCAGCGGCGGCAGCATCGGCGACCACGGGAAATACAGGCTGAGCACCAAGCCAAGCAGCACGCCGTTGTAACTGAACAATCCGGCCTGACGATCCGCCTTGGCATAGTTGCGTCGCTGTGCGGTGAGCAGGCCGGCGACTGCACCGAGCAGCGCGCCGGCAAACAGCACCGGCGCAGTGAGCAGGATCGCCAGCAGGCACAACAGGCCGCACAGCGGATGGCGCTGGAGGAATATCTGACTGAAACCGTTGAGCAAAGCCTCGGCCCAGTCGGGGCAGTGGGTGTTGAAATGATTGGCAGGCATGTTGAAAAAAATCTGGGCAGTTGGAAAATCAAAAGGTCTTGCCAATAACTGTGGCGAGGGAGCTTGCTCCCGCTGGGTCGCGTAGCGGCCCCAACATGGGTTAATGCGGTTCTTCTGTGAAAACCGTCATGCCCTAAAAGCGACGACTGCTGCGCAGCCGAGCGGGAGCAAGCTCCCTCGCCACAGGTTTTGTGTCGCTAGTCAGATCAGCGTTTCGATCCGCAGTGAGTTGGTCGATCCTGGCTGCCCGAACGGCACACCGGCGGTGATCAGCAACGTATCGCCACGCTCGGCCATGCCTTGCGCCTGGGCGATTTCCAGCGCGGTCGAACACACCTCATCGACCTGACGCAGGCGATCGTTGACCACCGAATGAATCCCCCACGCCACGCTCAAGCGCCGCGCGGTCTGCAGGTTCGGCGTCAGGTTGAGGATCGGCGCTTTCGGTCGTTCCCGTGCCGCGCGCAACGTCGAAGCGCCCGATTCGCTGTAGTTGACCAGCACCGCCACCGGCAGCACGTTGCTGATGCGGCGGATCGCGCAACTGATCGCATCGGACACCGTCGCCTCGGCTTTCGGTCGGCTGACGTCGAGTTGAGTCTGATAGTCCGGACCGTTTTCCACCTGACGGATGATCTTGCTCATCATCTGCACCGCTTCCAGCGGGTATTCACCGGAGGCGGTTTCGGCCGACAGCATCACCGCATCCGCGCCTTCAGCCACAGCATTCGCCACGTCAGTGACTTCGGCGCGGGTCGGGGCCGGGGAGAAACGCATCGATTCGAGCATCTGCGTCGCCACCACCACCGGTTTACCCAGTTCGCGGCAGGTGCTGATGATGTTTTTCTGGATCTGCGGCACGCTTTCCGCCGGAACTTCGACGCCGAGATCGCCGCGAGCGACCATGATCGCGTCACTCAATTCGGCGATTTCGCGCAGTTGTTCAACCGCTGACGGCTTCTCGATTTTCGCCATCAGAAAGGCCTTGTCACCGATCAGCTCGCGGGCTTCGAGAATGTCTTGCGGGCGTTGCACGAACGACAGCGCCACCCAGTCCACCCCCAGCTCCAGGCCGAAGCTCAGGTCGCGGCGATCCTTGGCCGTCAGTGGGCTGAGGTCGAGCACCGCTTGCGGCACGTTCACGCCTTTGCGGTCCGACAGTTCGCCGCCATTGAGCACGGTAGTGTCGATCGCGTCGGAGTATTTGCTGACCACGCGCAGGCGCAGTTTGCCGTCATCCAGCAGCAGATCCATGCCCGCTTCGAGCGCGGCGATGATCTCCGGGTGCGGCAGGTTCACGCGGCGTTCATCGCCCGGGGTCGCGTCCAGATCGAGGCGGAAGGCCTGACCGCGATGCAGCTGCACCTTGCCGTCGGCGAACTTGCCGACGCGCAGTTTCGGCCCCTGCAAGTCCATCAGGATCCCCAGCGGATAGTTGAGCTGGCGCTCGACCTCGCGGATCCACTGATAGCGCTTGGCGTGGTCGGCGTGATCGCCGTGGCTGAAGTTCAGGCGGAAGATGTTGACCCCGGCCTCGACCAGCTCACGGATGTCTTCGATGCCATCGACGGCAGGTCCGAGGGTGGCGAGGATTTTTACCTTTTTGTCAGGCGTCATGATTTGCAGTTCTCAAGGATCAGGATGGCGCGGAAGTCGTTGACGTTGGTGCGGGTCGGCTCGGTGACGATCAGCGCATCGAGCGCCTCGAAGTAGCCGTAACCGTTGTTGTTATCCAGCTCGTCGCTGGCGCTCAATCCGAGGGCGGCGGCGCGGGCGTAGCTGTCCGGGGTCATGATTGCGCCGGCGTTGTCTTCCGAGCCGTCGATGCCGTCGGTGTCGCCGGCCAGCGCGTAGACGCCGGGCTGGCCCTTGAGGCTGTCAGTGAGGCTCAAGAGGAATTCGGCGTTGCGTCCGCCGCGACCATTGCCGCGTACGGTCACCGTGGTTTCACCGCCGGAGAGAATCACGCAAGGCGCAGCCAGTGGCTGCCCATGGTTGATGATCTGTCGGGCGATGCCGGCGTGGACCTTCGCCACCTCGCGGGATTCGCCTTCCAGGTCGCCAAGGATCAGCGTGCTGAAACCGGCCTGACGACATTTCACCGCCGCCGCATCCAGTGATTGCTGCGGGCGCGCGATCAACTGGAAATGACTGCGGGCCAGGCTCGGGTCTCCGGGTTTGACGGTTTCCGATTCCGCGCTTTGCAGCCAAGTACGCACGGACGCCGGGACTTCGATGCCGTAGCGCTTGAGGATCGCCAGCGCTTCGGCCGAGGTGCTCGGGTCGGCCACGGTCGGGCCCGAGGCGATGACCGTGGCGAGGTCGCCCGGTACATCGGAAATCGCGTAGGTATACACAGTGGCAGGCCAGCAGGCCTTACCGAGGCGGCCGCCCTTGATCGCCGAGAGGTGCTTGCGCACGCAGTTCATTTCGCCGATGGTCGCGCCGGATTTGAGCAGGGCTTTGTTGATCGACTGCTTGTCCGCCAGGGTGATGCCTTCAGCCGGCAGGGCGAGCAGGGCAGAGCCGCCACCAGAGAGCAGGAAGATCACGCGATCGTCTTCGCTCAGGTTGCTGACCAGTTCCAGCACGCGTTTGGCCACGGCCAGGCCG
Organism: Pseudomonas sp. AO-1; assembly: GCF_019775695.1. NCBI lineage: Bacteria > Pseudomonadati > Pseudomonadota > Gammaproteobacteria > Pseudomonadales > Pseudomonadaceae > Pseudomonas > Pseudomonas sp. AO-1. Next base: position 4,749,973 of record NZ_CP079947.1, on the reverse strand, counting down.
GCAGCGTCCGGTACCGGGTGCGCGGCTTCGACCACTTCGATTTTTTCGCACGGGGCGCCGTGACCGTAACGGGTCACTACCAGACCGGATACTTCACCCTGCCAGCAGCGCTCGACCACCTGGGCCATGGCGGCTGCGGCCTTGCCGGCGCCGATGACGATCACCCGACCCGTGCGATCGGCAGGCAGATGGGCTTCGAGGACTTGGTTCGGATGGGCCGCGTCGATGGCTGTGGCAAACAGCTCACGCAGCAGTTGTTGCGGATCGACCGACATGGCGGGCTCCCGGAATTCTTGTTATTGGGATGGAACGACAACGGTGCAGCGACGCGATCCTTGTGGGAGCTGGCTTGCCAGCGATTCAGGCGCCGCGGTCATTCAGGCAGACCGAGTCGATGCCATCGCGGGCAAGCCCGCTCCCACAGGGAGCGAGCCAGAAGCGCAGATTACTTCTTGTCGCGAATCGAGAAGTTGGCCATGTGTTCCAGACCCTTGATCAGCGCCGAGTGGTCCCAGTTGCTGCCACCGATGGCCGCGCAGGTGCTGAACACTTGCTGGGCGTTGGCGGTGTTCGGCAGGTTGATGTTCAGTTCCTTGGCGCCTTGCAGGGCCAGGTTCAGGTCTTTCTGGTGCAGGCTGATGCGGAAGCCCGGGTCGAAGGTGCCTTTGATCATGCGCTCGCCGTGCACTTCGAGAATCTTCGACGAAGCGAAACCGCCCATCAGCGCTTCACGCACCTTGGCTGGATCAGCACCGTTTTTCGAGGCGAACAGCAGGGCTTCAGCGACAGCCTGAATGTTCAGCGCGACGATGATCTGGTTCGCCACTTTGGCGGTCTGACCGTCGCCATTGCCACCGACCAGGGTGATGTTCTTGCCCATGGCTTGGAACAGCGGCAGCGCGCGTTCGAAGGCATCGGCATCGCCACCGACCATGATGCTCAGAGTCGCGGCCTTGGCGCCGACTTCACCGCCGGATACCGGGGCGTCGAGGTACTGCGCGCCTTTTTCGTTGATCTTCGCGGCGAAGGCCTTGGTGGCGGTCGGCGAGATAGAGCTCATGTCGATCACCACTTTGCCTTTGCCGATACCGGCAGCCACGCCGTCGGCGCGGAACAGCACGTCGTCGACCTGTGGGGTATCCGGCACCATGACGATGATGAATTCAGCTTCCTGCGCCACTTCGCGCGGGTTGGCCAGGGCGACGGCGCCAGCGGCCACCAGATCGGCCGGAGCGGCGTCGTGGTGCGCCGACAGGAACAGGCTGTGACCGGCTTTCTGCAGGTTCGAAGCCATTGGGTGGCCCATGATGCCGGTGCCGATAAATCCGATTTTAGCCATGAGAAAATCCTCTTGTTTTTGTGTAGCTCCCAACACCGGGTTGGTGAGCTTTTGTGGCGAGGGGATTCATCCCCGATGGGCAGCGAAGCTGCCCCAGCTTTTAGCGCGAATCAGTTCCAATCCCGGGTGCAGGTTTTACGACTGCTGCGCAGCCGGTCGGGGATAAATCCCCTCACCACAGGGGATCTGGTTTCAAATACAGATCCATGTTGAAAACTCGGACTCAGATCGCGTTGTGCGATTTCAGCCAGCCCAGACCGGCCTCAGTGGTGGTCAGCGGCTTGTACTCGCAGCCGACCCAGCCCTGATAACCGATGCGATCCAGGTGTTCGAACAGGAAGCGGTAGTTGATCTCGCCAGTGCCCGGCTCGTTGCGCCCCGGGTTGTCCGCGAGCTGCACATGGTTGATCTCGGCCAGGTGCGATTGCAGGGTACGGGCCAGATCGCCTTCCATGATTTGCATGTGATAGATGTCGTACTGCAGGAACAGGTTGGCGCTGCCAACTTGCTCGCGAATCGACAGGGCTTGCGCCGTGTTGTTCAGGTAAAAGCCCGGGATGTCGCGGGTGTTGATCGCTTCCATCACCAGTTTGATACCCGCCGCCTGCAGCTTGTCGGCGGCGTACTTGAGGTTGGCGACGAAGGTCTTTTCCACAGTGGCATCGTCGACGCCTTGCGGGCGGATACCGGCCAGGCAGTTGACCTGGGTGTTGCCCAGCACTTGCGCGTAGGCAATCGCCAGATCGACCCCGGCGCGGAACTCTTCAACGCGATCCGGCAGGCAGGCGATACCGCGCTCGCCCTTGGCCCAGTCACCGGCCGGCAGGTTGAACAGCACTTGGGTCAGCCCGTTGGCCTCGAGCTTTGCCTTGATTTCGGCAGAGCTGAAGTCGTACGGGAACAGGTATTCCACACCACTGAAACCGGCCTTGGCGGCGGCGTCGAAACGGGCAAGGAAATCCTGTTCGGTGAACAGCATGGACAGGTTGGCTGCGAAACGCGGCATGGTGGTCTCCTGTTGCGAATTAATGATGATGGCCCTGTGTAGGAGCTGCCGCAGGCTGCGATCTTTTGATCCTGATCCTGAAAAACCAAGATCAAAAGATCGCAGCCTGCGGCAGCTCCTACAGGGGAGTAACCGCGGCCATCAAATCCTGGCAGATCAGTCGAGCAGCGAAATCGCCGTTGGCGCGTCGTTGCCGACCAGCGCCAGGTCTTCGAATTCGTTGACGGCGTTGATCTCGGTCCCCATGGAGATGTTGGTCACACGCTCCAGGATGATTTCGACGATCACCGGCACTTTGAACTCTTCGATCAGCTCTTCGGCCTTGCGCAGGGCAGGGGCGATGTCCGCCGGTTCGAACACACGCAGCGCTTTACAGCCCAGGCCTTCGGCGACGGCGACGTGGTCGACACCGTAACCGTTGAGTTCCGGCGCGTTCAGGTTATCGAAGGACAGCTGCACGCAGTAGTCCATTTCGAACCCGCGCTGGGCCTGACGGATCAGGCCCAGGTACGAGTTGTTCACCACGACGTGGATGTAAGGCAGTTTGAACTGAGCGCCGACCGCCAGCTCCTCGATCATGAACTGGAAGTCATAGTCCCCCGACAGGGCCACGACTTTACGGTTCGGATCGGCCTTGACCACACCCAGCGCTGCCGGAATGGTCCAGCCCAACGGGCCGGCCTGACCGCAGTTGATCCAGTGACGCGGCTTGTAGACGTGCAGGAACTGCGCGCCGGCAATCTGCGACAGACCAATGGTGCTGACGTAGCAGGTGTCTTTGCCGAACACCTGGTTCATTTCTTCGTAAACGCGTTGCGGCTTGACCGGCACGTTGTCGAAGTGGGTCTTGCGCTGCAGGCTGGCCTTGCGCTGCTGGCAATCCTGCAGCCAGGCACTGCGGTTTTTCAGCTTGCCGGCGGCTTGCCATTCGCGGGCGACTTCGATGAACACGGTCAGCGCCGCAGCAGCGTCGGAGACGATACCCAGGTCCGGGGTGAACACACGGCCGATCTGCGTGCCTTCGATGTCAACGTGAATGAACTTGCGGCCTTCGGTGTAGACGTCGACCGAACCGGTGTGACGGTTGGCCCAGCGGTTACCGATGCCCAGCACCACATCGGACTTGAGCATCGTGGCGTTGCCGTAACGGTGCGACGTCTGCAGACCAACCATGCCGACCATCAGCGGGTGATCGTCCGGAATGGTGCCCCAGCCCATCAGGGTCGGGATCACCGGAATACCGGTCAGCTCGGCGAACTCCACCAGCAAATCGCTGGCGTCGGCGTTGATGATGCCGCCACCGGCTACCAGCAATGGACGCTCGGCCTGATCCAACAGCGCCAGCGCCTTTTCGACCTGAACGCGGCTCGCGGTCGGTTTGGCCAGCGGCAGTGGCTGGTAGGCGTCGATGTCGAATTCGATTTCAGCCATCTGCACGTCGAACGGCAGGTCGATCAGCACCGGGCCTGGACGGCCGGAGCGCATTTCGTAGAAGGCTTTCTGGAACGCGTAAGGCACCTGGCCCGGCTCCAGAACGGTGGTCGCCCACTTGGTGACGGGCTTGACGATGCTGGTGATATCGACCGCCTGGAAGTCTTCCTTGTGCATACGGGCGCGGGGTGCCTGGCCGGTGATGCAGAGGATCGGAATCGAGTCGGCCGAGGCGCTGTAGAGCCCGGTGACCATGTCGGTACCGGCCGGGCCGGACGTACCGATGCACACGCCGATGTTGCCGGCCTTGGTGCGGGTGTACCCCTCGGCCATGTGCGACGCGCCTTCGACGTGGCGAGCGAGGACGTGATCGATGCCACCGACTTTTTTCAGTGCGGAGTACAGCGGGTTGATCGCTGCACCCGGAATGCCAAAAGCGGTATCAACCCCTTCACGGCGCATCACCAGAACGGCGGCTTCGATTGCTCTCATTTTGCTCATGGTTTTGTGCCTCTTTACGTTTTGTAATTGTATACAAGTGGCTTTGCGCAGAGTGTATTCACGGCGGACGGCGCAGGTCAATCCATTTTCTCAAGCGCCTGTTTCATTCGTCGCAAGCCCGATTCTGCTGTGGCTTTTCGTCGCATGTGGCGCTTTTCGAAAATTATTGTATACAAAAAAATAATTCATTGTGTTCTATTTGTGGCATCGGGCTGCGGCACAACCGCGCAGCCCCACGACTTTCCCAATAACAAAATGAGGACGGCACCATGAGCGCTTTAACCTTGAAAGTCGCAGTCAACCTGGTCGAACAGGCCATCACTACCGGGCGCGGGATCAACGCCGCGCCGCTGACCATCGCGGTACTCGACACCGGCGGCCACCTGATCACTCTGCAACGCGAAGACGGCGCCAGCCTGCTGCGCCCGAACATCGCCATCGGCAAAGCCTGGGGCGCCATCGCCCTGGGCAAGGGCTCACGCCTGCTGGCGCTGGACGCCCAACAACGCCCGGCCTTCATCGCCGCACTCAACAGCATGGGCCAGGGCAGCGTCGTCCCGGCTCCGGGCGGGGTGTTGATTCGTGATCAGGCGGGGAATGTGCTGGGCGCGATCGGCATCAGCGGCGATCTGTCGGATATTGATGAGCAGGTGGCGATCAAAGCGGTGGAGGCACTGGATTTGCGGGCGGATGCGGGGGTGGCGGCTTGATCTTAAGCGGCTGATCGAAAGTCATCGCTGGCAAGCCAGCTCCCACAAGGTTTTGTATTGGGCAACGATTTGTGATCGACACAAAGCTCTGTGGGAGCTGGCTTGCCAGCGATGGCGGCCTGTCTGACACATCAAGAAAAAAGACCACACCAATCAAATAGATCATTGAGGTCTAGCCTTCTGATGAACTCATCATGAAGGGGCAATGGATTGCCTGATCTTCCCGCTTCACATCGTCTGCGAACCGGCCGCTATGCCGAGCCCAATCGCATCTATCTACTGACAACCAATACACTTGATCGCGAGCCGATCTTTGCTGACTTCGCTTTGGGCAGATTGGTCGTTCGTCGATTTCGGCGGGCACAAGAGCTTGGATTGGCACAGTCACTGGCGTGGGTGGTCATGCCGGATCATTTTCATTGGCTCGTTGTGCTGGAAAACTGTTCGCTCAGAAGGCTGATGGGTGAAACCAAGTCGCTGATAACCAGAGAAGTGAATTTATCCATCGGCCGTAGCGGGCCGCTTTGGCAGCAGGGTTTTCATGACCGTGCATTGAGGCGGGAAGATGATCTGGTGAAGATGGCGCGCTATGTGGTGGCCAATCCATTGCGGGCAGGATTGGTGGAAAGGCTAGGTGATTAGCCGCTGTGGGATGCTATCTGGGTTTGAATTGATACCGAGCTGCCGCCATCGCTGGCAAGCCAGCTCCCACAGGTTCTTGTGTTGAACACAAACTTTGCGAACGAAACAGATCCTTGTGGGAGCTGGCTTGCCAGCGATAGGGGCACCGCGGTCTATCAGTCCGGCTCGCACCCCTTCAACACCAACCGGATAATCGTCTGCGCCGCCGCCTCGTAATCCGCCTCGTCCAGCTTGTCCTTGCCGGTAACTGCAGAGATCTGCCAGTCGAAGTCGGCGTAGGTCTGGGTCGCGGCCCAGATGCTGAACATCAGGTGGTTGGGGTCGAGCGGGGCGATCTGGCCGCGGTCGATCCAGCTCTGGATGCAGTCGATGTTGTGCTTGGCCTGGCTGTTGAGCTGCTCGACCAGGTCGGCGCTCAGGTGCGGGGCGCCGTGCATGATTTCGCTGGCGAACACCTTGGAGGCGAAGGGCAGGTCGCGGGAGATGCGGATCTTCGAGCGGATGTAGCCGCTGAGCACTTCGCTCGGCACGCCGTCCGGGTTGAACGGGGTCGAGGCCTGCAGGATCGGCACGATGATGCTTTCCAGGACCTCGCGGTAGAGGTTTTCCTTGGACTTGAAGTAGTAGTAGACGTTGGGCTTGGGCAATCCTGCCTTGGCGGCGATGTCGCTGGTTTTGGTCGCAGCGAAGCCCTTGTCGGCAAATTCCTCACTGGCGGCACGCAGGATCAGTTCTTTGTTGCGCTCGCGGATTGTGCTCATAAACCCGGTGGTTCCTTGCCTGTTCTGGCGGTTGCGCATGGTAGCACCGGCCTCGCGCATGGCTCAAGAATGCCCCGTGTGGCCCGCAGTCGCGGTATGCTGCGCAGCATTATTCACATAAGGAAACACGATTCATGGCAGGAAGCAGTTTGCTGGTGCTGATCGACGATATTGCCACCGTTCTGGATGACGTGGCGTTGATGAGCAAAATGGCCGCGAAGAAGACCGCCGGGGTACTCGGCGATGATCTGGCGCTCAATGCCCAGCAAGTCTCCGGAGTTCGCGCCGAGCGGGAAATTCCCGTGGTCTGGGCAGTGGCCAATGGCTCGTTCGTCAACAAACTGATTCTGGTGCCGTCGGCGCTGGCGATCAGCGCATTTGTGCCGTGGCTGGTGACGCCGCTGTTGATGGTCGGCGGCGCGTACCTGTGTTTTGAAGGTTTCGAGAAACTCGCGCACAAGTTCCTGCACAGCAAGGCCGAAGATGATGCCAACCACGCGCAACTGAGCGCGGCGGTGGCCGAGCCGACCACCGATCTGGTGGCCTACGAGAAGGACAAGATCAAAGGCGCAATCCGCACCGACTTTATCCTCTCCGCGGAAATCATCGCCATCACCCTCGGCACCGTGGCCGACGCTTCGCTGACTCAGCAAGTGATCGTGATGTCGGGCATCGCCATCGTCATGACCGTGGGCGTTTATGGTCTGGTGGCCGGCATCGTCAAGCTCGACGACCTGGGCCTGTGGCTGACCCGGAAATCGGGTGCAGCAGCAAAAAGCATTGGCAACGCGATCCTGCGCGCCGCGCCGTACATGATGAAAGGCCTGTCGGTGATCGGCACGGCGGCGATGTTCCTGGTCGGTGGCGGCATCCTCACCCACGGTATTCCGGTGGTGCATCACTGGATTGAAAGTGTCGGTGCAGCGGCTGGCAGTGCCGGGTTTGCCGTGCCTGTGTTGCTCAATGGCGTAGCGGGGATTATCGCGGGCGCGGCAGTGCTGGCGGTGGTGTCGGCGGTTGGCAAGATCTGGCGCGCGATCAAAGGCTGAACACAACAACCCTGTGGGAGCGGGCTTGCCCGCGAATGCGGTGTGCCAGTCGAAGAATATGCTGACTGATTCACCGCATTCGCGAGCAAGCTCGCTCCCACAGTTTGATCCTGGTTGTGCCATGAAAAAGGGCCATTCGACTCGCATCGAATGGCCCTTTTTCGTTGCCGCTGAAGTTACTCGGCAATCTGCAGCTTGCGCGACTCGGTGTAGACGTAGCGCACTTTCTCGTACTCGAACGGCGAGTTCATCTGGCCGTAGCGGAAGTTGGTCTGGTAGCGCTTGTCGACTGCACGCAAGGCCCAGATTTCCGGGTGGTTTTCGCTGACTTTCGACACGTTCAGGTAGTTGATCGCCGATTCGGCGGTGTAGTCCACGGCCAGGCCGGCGGTGTCGCGGATGTTCGACGGGCCGAGAATCGGCAACACGAAGTAGGCGCCGCCCGGTACGCCGTAGAAACCCAGGGTCTGACCGAAGTCTTCGCTCTGGCGCGGCAGGCCCATGGCGGTCGCCGGGTCCCACAGGCCGGCAATGCCGATGGTGGTGTTGAGCAACAGGCGCGCGGTGGTTTCCATCGAGCGCTTGCCCTTGAACTGCAGCAGGCTGTTGACCAGGTTTGGCACGTCGCCGAGGTTGTTGAAGAAGTTGCTCACTCCGGTGCGCAGGAAGCTCGGCGTCACGTAGCGATAACCGTCGACCACCGGCAGGAACACCCATTGGTCGAAGCGGTAATTGAAGTGGTAGACGCGGCGGTTCCATGACTCCAGCGGGTCATAGACGTTGAGCGCGTTGAGTGTCGAGCGTTCGAACTCACGCTGGTCCAGCCCCGGGTTGAACTTGAGTTTGGACAGCGGCTCCTTGAAGCCGTCGCTGTCGACCACCACTGGCGCGTTGGCTTTGCTGTTGTCGGCCTGGGCCACGCCTGCACTGAGGAGCGCTGCAATCAGCAGGAGATATTTAGCCACGGAAGAACTCCAGCATGGCGTCGCTGTTGACGCGGTAGTTAAGGTTGCCGCAATGGCCGCCCAGTGGGTAAACAGTCAGGCGATCGCCGAAGGTCTTGCGCAGGAAACCCAGGTCGCCAGGGCCGAGAATCACGTCGTCAGCGTTGTGCATGACGGCGATTTTCGGGCTGTCGTGCAGGTAATCCTTGAGCGCGTACAGGCTGACCTGGTCGATCAGTTGCAGCAGGCTGCCGCCGTCGGTACGGGCGCGCCACATCGGGATCACCTGTTCGGTCAGGTAGCAGTCGAAGTCGCATTGCAGCGCACGCTTGAGAAACGGCGTGAGGCTGGTGCCTTCGGTGATCGGGAATTTCGGCGGGGTGATCAGGCCACGACGGTTGATCAGGTCGGAGGTGAAGGCAATGTCGGCGGCCGAGAAACGGAACGAGGTGCCGATCAGCATCGCCATCTGTTCGTTGGTCAGGTGCTGTTTGGACTGCTGGAAGTCGTAGAGCAGGGCGTCGTTGAGGTCGATGTAGCCTTTCTGCTGGAAGTAGCGGGTCAGCTTGTTCAGCACCAGTTCATAGAAAGTGGTGCTGTTGTTGATGCCCTTCACCTCGGTCTGCACCAGCTTGTCGAGGTTGCTGATGGACGTGTAGAGGTTGACCGGCGGGTTGAGCAGCAGGACTTTCTTGAAGTTGAAACTGCGTCGGGTCTCGTCCAGGTGCGCGACGAACGCGGCATCCAGCGCGCCAAGGCTGTAGCCGCTGAGGTAGTACTCGGTGACCGGCAGTTTCGGATGTTGCGCGCGCACGGCCTGCATCACCCGGTACATGTCTTCGGCGTCTTCCTTGGTGATGCCCGGGGTGGCGAAGCGTGACGCGGCGCTGATGAAGTCGAAGCTGGTTGGCGACGACAACTGCACGACGTTGTAGCCGGCCTTGTAATAAAGCTTCTTCAGGTACTCATTGAGCGAACTGTCATAACGCGCACCGGTGCCGGCGATCAGGAAGATCAGCGGCGCCGGTTTGTCCTGCTCGGCGATACGGTAGGTGAGTTTTTTCACCGGCCAGAAGTTGTCCGGGAGGATGAAGGCCCGTTCCGGGCGCAGGGTGATGCTGTGGTCGGACTGATTGATCTCGTCGTTCGACGGCAATTCCGGACGCAGGTCCGGTGGTGTGGTGGCGATGGTCGCCTCGAACGGGTTGGTCAGGGGATAGCCATAACTGGCGGCATCGATATCCACCGCCAGTGCGGACGCACTCAGAATAAGGCCGCTGAACAGCGCGGCGAAGCGCAAGGAACGGAGCATGACTGGATCCCTTAAAGGAAGGTGCCGAATGAAGTTCGCAGGCTATGACCACCGGGCTTGCGCCAAAGTGCCATGCCTCGGCACCAAACAGGCAGAATTCGGAGTAATAGTAGCTGGACGATACACTCTGCAAGGCGCGGATGACCAGTTAACAGTTGTTAGTGCTTGCCAATGCGTGCGGGCAGATTAAGCTGGCCGCCGATTTCGTTGATTGGAGAGATTCATGTCCCGCCGCTTGCCCGTGATTCTGTTGCTCGTGCTGTTGCCGCTGTGGCTGGCCGCCAGTTATGGCGCGCGTTATGGCTTCATGGAGGATGGGCAGTGGGTCGGCATCTGCGTCGATGAGGCGACCCGCTGGGAATGCACGGTGCGCTCGAATCTGGGGCTGATGATTCACTTCAAGGTGTTGGGCTGGACCGCGCTGGGTGCGGCGCTGCTGGGTTTTGTGCTGCCGGGGCGGGCAGGGTGGTGGCTGGCGGTGCTGGCGCTGGTGTTCGGGTTGCCGGCGCTGGCGTTGTACAACACGACGCTGGCGGTGTTTGCGGTGGTGATTGCCGGATTGCGGTTGGTCCGGGCATCCCGCAGCGCCTGACAGAAAAAGATCGCAGCCTTCGGCAGCTCCTACAAGGGGCAGTGAACCCTGTAGGAGCTGCCGAAGGCTGCGATCTTTTGATCTTGCTGCTAATCAGCGACTGCGAACCCGCAGACAGCGCCACAACGCCGCCACCATTAACCCGCTGACCAGCGCCCAGCCCCACGCCTGCTGATTCAACAAGCCTTCCTCATACAGCTGCGGCGCAATGCCGGCGCCGATGATAAAGGTCAGCAGGGCGATTTCCCGGCGTGGCACGCTGACTGGGCGGCACACATACACCAGCGCCGGCAGAATGAACGCCATGCTGGCAAAGCTGCGATAGCGTGCGTCAAAAACCATCTCCAGCATCATCACCGCTGCCGCAAAACCGGCCACGGCAACCAGCCATCCGGCGCGGCGTTCCAGCAGACTGAACGCGCGTTCACGCCAACCCTGGCGGGCGCTCAGGCTCAGCGTGGCATGTGCCAGCACCAACAGATTCAATACGGTCAGCAAGCCGACCCACAGCCATTCGCTGGCAAACCGCGTGGTTACTCGCGCCAGATCGCCCCAGGCGCCGATCGAGCAGGCGGCCAGCGCACCGAGCAGCGGCAGGATCAATGCCGATCGGGTGGTGCGCACCCGGCCGCCGAGCAGCAGTGTGCCGAGGAAAATCAGGCCGCCGACGCCCAGCCATGCCTTCCAGTAGGGCACATTGGTCACCGGCCCGGCAAGCACGCCCTTGTCCTGGCGGTCGGCATCGAACAGGCCCCAGTAACCGCCGACTGCACCTTCGCTGCCACGCTTCCATGGCTGGTCGAACGCTTCGATCAAGTTGTAATGCCAGCCTTCTTTCTCGGCCATCGCGACAAAACCACGAATGAACTTGGCCTCGTTGACCCGGCTCGGCAGGGCGGTTTCGCGCTGGCGACCTTCGCTGGGCCAGCCGGTCTCGCCGATCATCACGTCTTTGGGCGCGAATTTGTTGCCGAACACCTGGCGTACATCCGCCACATGTTGCAGGGCGACGTCGATGTTCGACGGATCATCTTCCCAGTACGGCAGCAAGTGAATGGTCAGAAAATCCACCGCCGGCGCGACTTCCGGGTGCTTGAGCCAGAACTCCCAGACATCGGCATAGGTGACCGGTTGCTTGATCTGGCTTTTGACCTTGTTGATCAGCTTCGCCAGTTGCGCGCCGGTGACTTCCTTGCGCAGCAGCGCTTCGTTGCCGACGATCACCGCGCTGACCACATCCGGGTTGGCGTTGGCCGAGGCAATCAGCAGGTCGACTTCCTTTTCAGTGTCCACCGGGTTGCTGTTGACCCAGGCACCGATCATCAGCTTCAAACCGTGCTTGCGCGCCAGTTCCGGCAGCGCTTCGAGGCCGGTCATTGAGTAGGTGCGGATGCATTCGAAACGCGTCGCCAGCAGGGCGAGGTCGGCGTCCATGCGCTCCGGACGCAGTTTGAACGGCACGTCGAACGGCGACTGATCCTTGTCGAACGGCGTGTAGGAGGCGCATTGCAATTTGTGCGTCGGGGTTGCGGCATCCGGCAGAATCACCGGTTTGCCGAGGCCGTACCAGAAGCCACCGAGGGCCAACAGGCCGAGCAGGCAGGCAAAGAGATAAGGAACAAGCGGGAAGCGGGAGGTCGCGGACATGGTCAGGCCGAGTGGCTGCAAAGCGACGCATGTTACCTGCATTTATCCGCGGGTTGGTGGCCTGCATGATTTGCACATGCAAAGTTCGGGCGGATTGTCTGGCGCCAATTATTCAGAGGTGATTAATGGCCTTCTGATGTCGTTTCTCGGTGTATTGAGGTCGCTGACAGAGCAGGTCGCGTTTGGCGTCAGGCCGATGATCGAAAGCGTCAGTACCCTTATAGAAAAGACGACTGATGTTCGGACGAGTTTGCGGTCAGGCGTGATGGGGGCGCTGTGCACCATAACAATACGTTGACGATGCCCGGCATCCGTCGGGCGCAGCATTTCGGGGAAGTAAACGATGAAGATGCGACGACTTTTAGGCGCAGGTGCCGCTCTGGTGCTTGCGATGAGCTCCACTTTCGCCAGCGCTGAAAAACAGACCCTGAACATCGGTTACGTTGACGGCTGGTCCGACAGCGTCGCGACCACCCACGTGGCCGCCGAAGTGATCAAACAGAAACTCGGCTACGACGTGAAGCTGCAAGCCGTCGCCACCGGGATCATGTGGCAGGGCGTGGCGACCGGCAAACTCGATGCGATGCTCTCGGCCTGGCTGCCGGTGACCCATGGCGAATACTGGGCGAAGAACAAGGATCTGGTCGTCGATTACGGCCCGAACTTCAAGGATGCGAAAATCGGCCTGATCGTGCCGGAGTACGTCAAGGCGAAATCGATCGAAGACCTCAAGACCGATGACAGCTTCAAGAACCGCATCGTCGGCATCGACGCCGGCTCGGGCGTGATGCTCAAGACCGATCAGGCGATCAAGGATTACGGTCTGGACAAATACACCCTCAAGGCCAGTTCCGGCGCCGGCATGATTGCCGAGCTGACCCGTGCCGAGAAGAAGAACGAATCGATTGCCGTCACCGGTTGGGTGCCGCACTGGATGTTCGCCAAGTGGAAACTGCGCTTCCTTGACGACCCGAAAGGCGTGTATGGCGCGGCTGAAACCGTAAACAGCATCGGTAGCAAAGAACTGGCTACCAAGGCACCGGAAGTGGCCAAGTTCCTGAAAAACTTCCAGTGGGCGTCGAAAGACGAGATCGGCGAGGTCATGCTGGCCATCCAGGACGGCGCCAAGCCTGACGCGGCGGCCAAGGATTGGGTCGCCAAGCACCCGGACCGCGTGGCTGACTGGACCAAATAACCCCAGATTGCTTCGGTTCACCGCACATCCTGTGGGAGCGGGCTTGCCCGCGATAGCGGTCTGTCAGTCAACTGATTAGTTGGCTGATACGACGCCATCGCTGGCAAGCCAGCTCCCACAGTTTTTTTTGTGTGCTGAAAATTGGCGAAAACGTCATGTCGTTCTAATACTAAGGTCGTCTGGAAGCCGTTCCGCAGCCGCATACAGTGGATACGTTCCAACAATAATCTGTGCTGCGAGGATAAAAACAATGAACGACAGCATTTACCTCTCGATTCAAAACAGCCCGCGCTTCAAGGAGCTGGTGAGAAAAAGAGAAAAATTCGCCTGGATACTCTCGGCGATCATGCTCGGGCTGTATTCCGGATTCATCCTGTTGATTGCTTACGGGCCGCAAGTGCTCGGAGCGAAACTCAGCCCCGGGTCTTCAATTACCTGGGGCATTCCGATCGGTGTCGGGCTGATTGTCTCGGCCTTCGTCCTGACCGGTATCTACGTGCGACGCGCCAATGGCGAGTTTGACGACCTGAACAATGCGATTCTCAAGGAGGCTCAGCAATGATCCGGCGTCTACTGGCTCTTTTGAGCATTGCAGCATTCGCTCCGGCTGTCTGGGCTGCTGACGCCTTGACCGGCGAAGTCCACAAACAACCACTCAACGTTTCCGCGATCGCCATGTTCGTGGTGTTCGTCGGTGCGACCTTGTGCATCACCTACTGGGCGTCCAAGCGCAACAAGTCGGCCGCTGACTACTATGCGGCGGGCGGCAAGATCACCGGGTTCCAGAACGGTCTGGCGATTGCCGGCGACTACATGTCGGCGGCGTCCTTCCTGGGGATTTCCGCGCTGGTGTTCACCTCTGGCTACGATGGCCTGATCTACTCGATCGGCTTCCTGGTGGGCTGGCCGATCATTCTGTTCCTGATCGCCGAGCGTCTGCGTAACCTGGGTAAATACACCTTTGCCGACGTGGCGTCCTACCGCCTCGGGCAAACCCAGATCCGCACGCTGTCTGCCTGTGGTTCGCTGGTGGTGGTGGCGTTCTACCTGATCGCGCAAATGGTCGGTGCCGGCAAGCTGATCCAGCTGCTGTTCGGCCTCGACTACTACGTGGCGGTGATTCTGGTCGGTATCCTGATGTGCCTCTACGTGCTGTTCGGCGGCATGCTGGCGACCACTTGGGTGCAGATCATCAAGGCGGTGCTGTTGCTGTCCGGTGCTTCGTTCATGGCGCTGATGGTGATGAAACACGTCAACTTCGACTTCAACATGCTGTTCTCCGAGGCGATCAAGGTTCACCCCAAAGGTGAGGCGATCATGAGCCCCGGCGGTCTGGTGAAAGACCCGATTTCGGCGTTCTCTCTGGGCCTGGCACTGATGTTTGGTACTGCTGGTCTGCCACACATCCTGATGCGCTTCTTCACCGTGAGTGACGCGAAAGAAGCGCGCAAGAGCGTGCTGTATGCCACCGGCTTCATTGGCTACTTCTACATCCTGACCTTCATCATCGGCTTCGGCGCGATCCTGCTGGTCAGCACCAACCCGGCCTTCAAGGATGCAGCGGGCGCTCTGCTCGGCGGCAACAACATGGCGGCGGTGCACCTGGCTGACGCAGTGGGTGGCAGTATCTTCCTCGGTTTCATCTCGGCGGTGGCGTTCGCGACCATTCTGGCGGTGGTGGCCGGTCTGACTCTGGCCGGTGCTTCGGCGGTGTCGCACGACCTGTATGCCAGTGTGATCAAGAAGGGCAAGGCCAACGACAAGGATGAGATTCGCGTGTCGAAGATCACCACCATCGCCCTGGGTGTGCTGGCGATTGGTCTGGGCATCCTGTTCGAAAGCCAGAACATCGCGTTCATGGTCGGCCTGGCGTTCTCGATTGCAGCGAGCTGCAACTTCCCGGTGCTGTTGCTTTCGATGTACTGGAAGAAGCTGACGACCCGCGGCGCGATGGTCGGTGGCTGGTTGGGGCTGGTGAGTGCGGTGGGTCTGATGATCCTCGGCCCGACCATCTGGGTGCAGATTCTGCATCACGAGAAGGCGATCTTCCCTTACGAGTACCCGGCGTTGTTTTCGATGATCATTGCGTTCATCGGTATCTGGTTCTTCTCGATCACCGACAAGTCGGCGGCGGCCGAGAACGAGCGGGCGCTGTTCTTCCCGCAGTTTGTGCGTTCGCAGACGGGGTTGGGGGCGAGTGGGGCGGTTTCGCACTAAGATCTGGTTACATGGTTTGAGTGGAATGCCCTGGTTGAGAGATCGGGGCATTTTCTTTTTGTGGGCGGTTATCGGACTTGGGCCTTCGTGGTTGGTGTTTATGAGTACATATCCGTTGCTGCGGTAACGGCTGCTTAGGGTTCCGCCCTTACGGCGGGTCACTTTTGACAAACGCCTCAAAAGTAACCAAAAAGGCTTTACCCTGACGTTCGGCCCTCGCTCAGGCTCGGGTTCCTTCGCTGCGGGATTCATCCGGGGGGGCAGCGCCTACGGTTTGCTTCGCTGCACCTCCTCTCGCTGTGTTTGGCTGCGCCAAACGGTCGCTGCGCTCCCACCCCCCGGATAAATCCCTCCACTCAGCCTGCCGACGGGCCCTCAGATCAAAAGCTTTACTCGAGCTAACGCTCATCGTGTTGAGTGGTGAAAAGCTAGCGCTTGGCTTTGGCGCTTCTGTGGGAGCGAGCTTGCTCGCGAAGGCGGCCTGACAGCCGACCAAATTCCAACTGAAAACACCCAATCCCCTGTAGGAACTGCCGAAGGCTGTGATCTTTTGATCTGCTTTGGCTTTGGCTTTGGCTTTGGCTTTTGATCTTAAGCCCCTTCGGCAGGCCGAGCGTAGGTGTCCATCAGGGGGTTAGGCGCGCAGCGCCGTGCGGCGAAGCCGCATACATCGAAAGGAGGTGCAGCGAAGCAAACCGTAGGCGATGCCCCCGGATGGGCACCGTAGCGAGGGAACGCTGAGCCTAAGCGAAGTGCCGTACGCCGGGGCAAAGCCTTTTGGGTTACCTTTTCGGCGTCTGGAAAAGGTGACTCGCTGTAAGAGCGAAACCGCCAGCGGCAACACCCGCAGCAACGGATATGCCCACAAATGCCCAAAAGCCAGTCGGCCCCCAGGCCGCTGCGACCCCACAAACAAAAACGGCCTCTATATAAATAGAGGCCGTTCCCGATACAACTTCAAGACGTTATCGCAAGACAAGCCTTATTTGCGGTCTTCCAGCTTGGTGATATCACGCGACTCATAGCCAGTGTACAACTGGCGCGGACGGCCAATCTTGTACGGGCTGGAGAGCATTTCTTTCCAGTGCGAAATCCAGCCCACAGTACGCGCCAGAGCGAAGATCACGGTGAACATGCTGGTTGGAATGCCGATCGCCTTGAGGATGATCCCCGAGTAGAAGTCGACGTTCGGGTACAGCGAGCGCTCGATGAAGTACGGGTCGGTCAGGGCGATCTCTTCCAGGCGCATGGCCAGTTCGAGTTGCGGATCGTTGTTGATGCCCAGTTCCTTCAGTACTTCGTCGCAGGTCTGCTTCATCACAGTCGCGCGCGGATCGCGGTTCTTGTAAACGCGGTGACCGAAGCCCATCAGCTTGAACGGGTCGTTCTTGTCCTTGGCCTTGGCGATGAACTTGTCGATGTTGGACACATCGCCAATCTCGTCAAGCATGGTCAGAACGGCTTCGTTCGCACCGCCGTGGGCAGGGCCCCACAGTGCGGCGATGCCGGCGGCGATACAAGCGAACGGGTTGGCACCCGAAGAGCCAGCCAGGCGCACGGTGGAGGTCGATGCGTTCTGCTCGTGGTCGGCGTGGAGGATGAAGATCCGGTCCATGGCCTTGGCAAGTACCGGGCTGATCGGTTTGATCTCGCACGGGGTGTTGAACATCATGTGCAGGAAGTTTTCCGCGTACGTCAGGTCGTTGCGCGGGTACATCATGGGTTGGCCCATGGAGTACTTGTAAACCATCGCTGCCAGGGTCGGCATCTTGGCAACCAGACGGATCGCGGAGATTTCGCGATGCTGCGGGTTATTGATGTCCAGGGAGTCGTGGTAGAAGGCCGAAAGGGCGCCGACTACGCCGCACATGACGGCCATCGGGTGGGCGTCGCGACGGAAGCCGTTGAAGAAGGTTTTCAGCTGCTCGTGAACCATGGTGTGGTTTTTCACGGTGCTGACGAACTGGGCCTTCTGTTCTGCGGTCGGCAGTTCGCCGTTGAGCAGCAGGTAGCAGGTTTCCAGGTAGTCCGACTTTTCAGCCAGCTGTTCGATCGGGTAGCCGCGGTGCAACAGAATGCCGTTGTCACCGTCGATATAGGTGATCTTCGATTCGCACGAGGCGGTCGACATGAAACCCGGGTCGAAAGTGAAGCGGCCCGTGGCCGTCAGGCCCCGAACATCGATTACATCGGGACCAACGGTGCCGGTTAAAATGGGCAGCTCGACGGGGGCTGCGCCCTCGATGATCAACTGCGCTTTTTTGTCAGCCATGTGGCCTCCTATTTATGCTTGAACCATCAGACAGACCCCCCACGCAGGGCCCGCACCACTATAGTGAGATAAATTCGAATGTCAATTTGCCTAAAGTCTTGCTCCAGAAGGCTTTAAGCGCACTTTTTCCTCGAAATTGACTGCCATTTACGCCTTTTATACGACTTGTGCAATCAGCTATTTGGGGTAGGTGATTGCGTTGTCATTAGTAGCCTAACTGTCTATACTCGGCCACCGACCGCCAAGGGCTTTTGGGCTTGCTTTCATTGGGGGTCGCATCCCTGGGTGGTGGTTACCTGACCAGTGCACTCCCCAACAACTTTGCCCTGATTGTTAGGGGCTCTTCAGTGTGAAAAAAAAGCCGTGAAAAGCCAACGACCTGTAAACCTAGACCTAAGGACCATCAAACTCCCAGTCACTGCTTACACGTCCATTCTTCACCGTATCTCCGGTGTCATCCTCTTCGTGTGCCTTGCCATCATGCTTTACGCATTGGACAAGTCGCTGAGCTCCGAGGAAGGCTTCGGTCAGGTGAAAGCGTGTCTGACCAGTCCGCTAGCGAAGCTAGTGATTTGGGGCATCCTGTCCGCTCTGCTGTATCACTTGGTAGCCGGTGTGCGCCATTTGATCATGGACATGGGCATCGGTGAGACGCTGGAAGGCGGCAAGCTGGGCTCGAAAATCGTTATCGCCGTTTCCGTGGTGGTAATCGTTCTGGCAGGAGTCTGGATATGGTAACTAACGTCACGAACCTCTCGCGTTCGGGCCTCTATGACTGGATGGCGCAACGTGTGTCGGCGGTCGTTCTCGCGGCTTACTTCATCTTTCTGATCGGATACGTCGTGGCCCACCCAGGCCTCGAGTACGCCCAGTGGCATGAACTGTTCGCCCACAACGGGATGCGTATTTTCAGCCTCCTGGCCCTTGTTGCTCTCGGCGCTCACGCCTGGGTCGGCATGTGGACCATCGCGACTGACTACCTGACGCCAATGGCGTTCGGCAAGTCCGCGACGGCTATACGTTTCCTTTTCCAGGCAGTATGCGGCGTCGCGATGTTCGCTTACTTCGTCTGGGGTGTGCAGATTCTCTGGGGTATCTGAGTCATGGCTAACATTCCAACGATTTCTTTCGACGCCATCATTATTGGTGGTGGCGGTGCTGGCATGCGCGCTGCGCTGCAGCTGGCACAGGGCGGTCACAAGACTGCGGTGATCACCAAGGTTTTCCCGACCCGTTCGCACACTGTATCCGCCCAGGGCGGCATCACCTGCGCGATCGCGTCCGCTGACCCGAACGATGACTGGCGCTGGCACATGTACGATACCGTCAAGGGTTCCGACTACATCGGTGACCAGGACGCTATCGAATACATGTGTCAGGAAGGCCCGGCTGCCGTTTTCGAACTGGACCACATGGGTCTGCCGTTCTCGCGTACCGAGCAAGGTCGTATCTACCAGCGTCCGTTCGGTGGTCAGTCCAAGGACTACGGTAAAGGTGGTCAGGCTGCTCGCACCTGCGCAGCGTCCGACCGTACCGGTCACGCACTGCTGCACACCCTTTATCAGGGCAACCTGAAAGCCGGCACCACGTTCCTGAACGAGTACTACGCTGTCGACCTGGTGAAAAACCAGGAAGGCGAGTTCGTCGGTGTGATCGCGATCTGCATCGAAACCGGCGAAACTTCGTACATCCGTGCCAAGGCCACCGTACTGGCCACTGGCGGTGCCGGTCGTATCTACGCCTCCACCACCAATGCCCTGATCAACACCGGTGACGGCGTTGGCATGGCGCTGCGTGCTGGCGTACCGGTACAAGACATCGAAATGTGGCAGTTCCACCCGACCGGCATCGCCGGCGCCGGTGTACTGGTTACAGAAGGCTGCCGTGGTGAAGGTGGTTACCTGATCAACAAGCACGGCGAGCGTTTCATGGAGCGTTATGCTCCGAACGCGAAAGACCTGGCTGGTCGTGACGTGGTTGCCCGTTCGATGGTTAAAGAAATCATCGCCGGTAACGGTTGCGGTCCGAATGGCGATCACGTAATGCTCAAACTCGACCACTTGGGCGAGGAAGTGCTGCACAGCCGTCTGCCAGGCATCTGCGAACTGTCGAAGACTTTCGCACACGTTGACCCGGTGGTTGCGCCGGTTCCGGTTGTTCCGACCTGCCACTACATGATGGGCGGCGTTGCCACCAACATTCATGGTCAGGCGATCACCCAGAACGCCGAAGGCGTGGACCAGATCATTCCTGGCCTGTTCGCCGTAGGTGAAGTGGCTTGCGTATCGGTACACGGTGCCAACCGTCTGGGCGGCAACTCGCTGCTCGACCTGGTGGTATTCGGCCGCGCTGCCGGCCTGCACCTGGAGAAGGCGCTGACCGACGGCATCGAATACGACGACGCTACCGAAGCCGACATCGAAGCAGCCCTGTCGCGTCTGAACGCGCTGAACGGCCGTACCGATGGCGAAGACGTGGCAACCCTGCGTCGCGAGCTGCAAAGCTGCATGCAGAACTACTTCGGCGTATTCCGTACTGGCGAATACATGCAGAAGGGTATCGCTCAGCTGGCCGATCTGCGCAAGCGCATCGCCAATGTGAAGATCAACGATAAGTCGCAAGCGTTCAACACTGCGCGTATCGAAGCTCTGGAACTGCAAAACCTGCTGGAAGTGGCTGAAGCTACCGCCATCGCGGCCGAAGTACGTAAAGAGTCCCGCGGCGCTCACGCCCGTGAAGACTTCGAAGACCGTGACGACGAAAACTGGCTGTGCCACACCCTGTACTTCCCGGGTGAGAAACGCGTCGCCAAGCGTGCCGTAAACTTCTCGCCGAAGACTGTTCCGACTTTCGAACCTAAAGTCCGGACTTATTAAGGGTGATCGCCATGTTGCAAGTCAGTGTTTATCGCTACAACCCTGATCAGGACGCTGCGCCGTTCATGCAGGAATTCCAGGTCGATACCGGTGGTAAAGACCTGATGGTGCTGGACGTGCTGGCCCTGATCAAAGAGCAGGACGAGGGTTTCTCCTATCGTCGCTCTTGCCGTGAAGGCGTCTGCGGCTCCGACGGCATGAACATCAACGGCAAGAACGGTCTGGCGTGCATCACGCCGCTGTCCGCTGTCGTAAAAGGCAACAAGTTGATCGTTCGTCCGCTGCCAGGTCTGCCGGTTATCCGTGACCTGGTTGTCGATATGAGCATCTTCTACAAGCAATACGAGAAGGTTAAGCCTTACCTGCAGAACGACACGCCGGCTCCGGCCATCGAGCGTCTGCAGTCCCCTGAAGAGCGTGAAAAGCTCGACGGTCTGTACGAGTGCATCCTGTGCGCCTGCTGCTCGACCTCGTGCCCGTCCTTCTGGTGGAACCCGGACAAATTCCTGGGTCCAGCTGCCCTGCTGCAAGCGTACCGCTTCCTGGCAGACAGCCGTGACACCAAGACGTCCGAGCGTCTGGCTTCGCTCGATGACCCGTTCAGCGTTTTCCGCTGCCGGGGCATCATGAACTGCGTCAACGTATGTCCGAAAGGCCTGAACCCGACTAAGGCCATCGGTCACATCCGTAACATGCTGCTTTCGAGCGGCGTGTGATTCAGCTGCTGTAACCGTAGAACCGCTGTAACGAAGAGGCTGTGGCGCGGGCTTCAACCCGCGTCATGGCTATAACCAGAGCAGTAGCCACAAGCTGCAGCTCTTATTTTGAAGAAATGAGACAAGCAGGGGCATCCGGGCTGGTACCCGGACTATCAGCGTGATCCTAAGTGGCTTGTTTTGGTCGCTGCATTCGGACTTCTGCAAGTTTGCTCGGTATTGACGCCGATGGTGTTCCCCTAACCGAGGGTGACCAAGCATGCAAGAAAGCGTGATGCAGCGCATGTGGAACAGCGCCTACCTTTCAGGTGGAAACGCTGCCTATGTGGAAGAGCTTTATGAGCTCTACCTGCACGACCCTAACGCTGTGCCAGAAGAGTGGCGCACCTACTTTCAGAAGCTGCCTGCCGACGGCAGCTCTGCCACTGATGTTTCGCACTCCACAATTCGCGATCATTTCGTGCTGCTGGCAAAGAACCAGCGCCGCGCTCAACCGGTTTCCGCCGGGAGCGTGAGCAGTGAGCACGAGAAGAAGCAAGTTGAAGTGCTGCGATTGATCCAGGCCTACCGTATGCGTGGCCACCAGGCAGCCCAGCTTGACCCGCTGGGGCTGTGGCAGCGTCCTGCACCTGCAGACCTGTCGATCAATCATTACGGCTTGACCAATGCCGATCTTGATACGACCTTCCGTGCCGGCGACCTGTTCATCGGCAAAGAGGAAGCGAGCCTACGCGAAATTCACGAAGCGTTGCAGCAGACATATTGCCGCACCATCGGCGCTGAATTTACGCACATCACCGATTCCGAGCAGCGCCAGTGGTTCCAGCAGCGTCTGGAAAGCGTGCGCGGTCGTCCGACGTACTCCGCTGACATCAAGAGCCACCTGCTTGAGCGCGTGACGGCCGGTGAAGGCCTGGAAAAATACCTGGGCACCAAATACCCGGGCACCAAGCGTTTCGGTCTGGAAGGCGGCGAAAGCCTGATTCCGATGCTCGACGAACTGATCCAGCGTTCCGGTTCCTACGGCACCAAGGAAGTCGTCATCGGCATGGCCCACCGTGGCCGTCTGAACGTGCTGGTCAACACCTTCGGCAAGAACCCGCGCGAGCTGTTCGACGAGTTCGAAGGCAAGAAGAAGGTCGAGCTGGGTTCCGGTGACGTTAAATACCACCAGGGCTTCTCGTCCAACGTGATGACCGCCGGCGGTGAAGTTCACCTGGCCATGGCGTTCAACCCGTCCCACCTGGAAATCGTTTCCCCGGTGGTAGAAGGTTCGGTTCGCGCCCGTCAGGATCGTCGTAACGACCCGACCGGTGAGAAGGTTCTGCCGATCTCCATCCACGGTGACGCTGCATTCGCAGGTCAGGGCGTGGTCATGGAAACCTTCCAGATGTCGCAGACCCGCGGTTTCAAGACCGGCGGTACCGTGCACATCGTGATCAACAACCAGGTCGGTTTCACCATCAGCAACCCGCTGGACTCGCGTTCCACCGAGTACGCCACCGACGTTGCGAAGATGATCCAGGCGCCGATCCTCCATGTGAATGGTGATGATCCGGAAGCCGTGCTGTTCGTCACTCAGCTGGCCATCGACTATCGCATGCAGTTCAAGCGCGACGTGGTGATCGACCTGGTCTGCTACCGTCGTCGCGGCCACAACGAGGCCGACGAGCCAAGCGGCACCCAGCCGCTGATGTATCAGCAGATCACCAAGCAGCGCACCACCCGTGAGCTGTACGCTGATCGTCTGACTCAGGCCGGTGTGCTCGACGCAGAGCGTGTACAGGCGAAAGTCGACGAGTATCGCAACGCGCTGGACAACGGTCTGCACGTGGTGAAATCGCTGGTCAAAGAGCCGAACAAAGAGCTGTTCGTGGACTGGCGTCCGTACCTGGGCCACGCCTGGACTGCGCGTCACGACACGCGTTTCGACCTGAAGACCCTGCAGGAACTGTCCGCCAAGCTGCTGGAAATTCCGGAAGGCTTCGTGGTTCAGCGTCAGGTTGCGAAGATCTACGAAGACCGTCAGAAGATGCAAGCCGGCGGCCTGCCGATCAACTGGGGTTACGCCGAAACCATGGCGTACGCGACCCTGGCGTTCGAAGGTCACCCGATCCGCATGACCGGTCAGGACATCGGCCGCGGTACGTTCTCGCACCGTCACGCTGTGCTGCACAACCAGAAAGACGCCGGCACCTACATTCCGCTGAAGCACCTGTACGAAGGTCAGCCACGCTTTGACCTGTACGACTCGTTCCTGTCGGAAGAAGCGGTACTGGCCTTCGAATACGGCTACTCGACCACCACGCCAAACGCGCTGGTGATCTGGGAAGCCCAGTTCGGCGACTTCGCCAACGGTGCACAGGTTGTTATCGACCAGTTCATCACCAGCGGCGAACACAAGTGGGGCCGTCTCTGCGGTCTGACCATGCTGTTGCCGCACGGCTACGAAGGTCAGGGTCCTGAGCACAGCTCGGCACGTCTTGAGCGTTACCTGCAACTGTGCGCCGAGCACAACATTCAGGTGTGCATGCCGACCACCCCGGCGCAGATCTACCACTTGCTGCGCCGTCAGGTGATTCGCCCGCTGCGCAAGCCATTGGTCGTTCTGACTCCAAAGTCGTTGCTGCGCCACAAACTGGCCATCTCGACCCTGGAAGATCTGGCCGAAGGTTCGTTCCAGACCGTGATCCCGGAAATCGACACCCTGGACCCGAAAAAGGTCGAGCGTGTTGTTCTGTGTAGCGGCAAGGTCTACTACGACCTGCTGGAAAAACGTCGTGCCGAAGGCCGTGACGATATCGCCATCGTGCGTATCGAGCAGCTGTATCCATTCCCTGAGGACGACTTGAAAGAAGTCCTGGCGCCTTACACCAACGCCAAAGCGGCCGTCTGGTGTCAGGAAGAGCCAATGAACCAGGGCGCCTGGTACTGCAGCCAGCACCACCTGCGTCGCAGCATCGGTAACCTCAACAAATCTCTCGTACTCGAGTACGCGGGCCGTGAGGCTTCTGCTGCACCTGCATGTGGTTACGCATCGATGCACGCCGAGCAGCAGGAAAAACTGCTGCAAGACGCGTTTACCGTTTAACGCCTTCGCGCACCTGAAACCGAATTTAAGGAACCACAGATAATGGCTATCGAGATCAAAGCCCCCACTTTCCCGGAATCGGTTGCCGATGGCACCGTTGCCACCTGGCACAAACAACCGGGCGACGCCGTCAAGCGTGACGAACTGATCGTCGACATCGAAACCGACAAAGTCGTACTGGAAGTGCTGGCTACCGCCGACGGCGTGCTGGGCGCAATCGTCAAGGGCGAAGGCGACACCGTTCTGTCCGACGAAGTCCTGGGCTCCATCGTTGAAGGCGGCGCTGCTGCCGCTGCTCCAGCCGCCGCTGCTGCTCCGGCTGTTGCTGCCGCTGCCCCGGCTGCTGCCGAAGGCGAAGACGATCCTGTTGCTGCTCCGGCTGCGCGCAAGCTGGCTGAAGAAAACGGCATCAACATCGCTTCCGTTGCCGGCACCGGCAAAGGCGGTCGTGTGACCAAGGAAGACGTGGTGGCTGCTGTTGCCGCGAAGAAAGCCGCTCCGGCTGCCGCTCCTGCGAAAGCTGCTGCTCCGGCCGCTGCTGCCCCGGTATTCGCTGCCGGTGACCGCGTTGAAAAACGCGTGCCGATGACCCGTCTGCGTGCCAAGGTTGCCGAGCGTCTGGTTGAAGCCCAGTCGAACATGGCGATGCTGACCACGTTCAACGAAGTCGACATGACCGAAGTCATGGCCCTGCGTTCGAAGTACAAGGACCTGTTCGAGAAGTCCCACAACGGCGTACGCCTGGGCTTCATGTCGTTCTTCGTCAAGGCGGCCACCGAAGCGCTGAAACGCTTCCCGGCGGTCAACGCTTCGATCGACGGCGCGGACATCGTCTACCACGGCTACGCCGACATCGGTGTTGCCGTTTCCAGCGACCGTGGTCTGGTTGTTCCGGTTCTGCGTAACGCCGAGCTGATGAGCCTGGCTGAAATCGAAGGCGGCATCGCCACGTTCGGCAAAAAAGCCCGTGACGGCAAACTGTCGATGGAAGAGATGACCGGTGGTACCTTCACCATCACCAACGGTGGTACCTTCGGCTCGATGATGTCGACTCCGATCGTCAACCCGCCGCAGGCAGCGATTCTGGGCATGCACAACATCATCCAGCGTCCTATGGCCATCAACGGTCAGGTCGTGATTCGTCCGATGATGTACCTGGCACTGTCCTACGATCACCGTCTGATCGATGGCAAAGAAGCTGTAACCTTCCTGGTGACCATCAAGAACCTGCTGGAAGATCCGGCTCGTCTGTTGCTGGATATCTGATAGAAGCAGCCATGCGCTGTGGGTGGCGTACCGTCGGCAACGGCGGTACGGCCCGCAGCGCGCGGCTTGAAGCTTTTCGCTAAAGAGGATTTTTTGAATGTCGCAGAAATTTGACGTAGTAGTGATCGGTGCCGGCCCTGGCGGCTATGTAGCTGCCATCAAGGCCGCGCAGCTGGGTCTCACCACTGCCTGCATCGAGAAGTACACCGACGCTGAAGGCAAACAGGCCCTCGGCGGTACTTGCCTGAACGTCGGCTGCATTCCGTCCAAGGCGCTGCTGGACAGCTCCTGGAAGTACAAGGAAGCCAAAGAGAGCTTCAACGTTCACGGTATCTCGACCGGCGAAGTCAAAATGGACGTCGCTGCGATGGTTGGCCGCAAGGCTGGCATCGTCAAGAACCTGACTGGCGGCGTTGCCACCCTGTTCAAGGCTAACGGCGTGACTTCGATCCAGGGCCACGGCAAGCTGCTGGCTGGCAAGAAGGTCGAAGTCACCAAGCCGGACGGTTCGGTTGAAGTCATCGAAGCCGAAAACGTCATCCTGGCCCCAGGTTCGCGTCCGATCGACATTCCACCGGCTCCGGTCGATCAGAAAGTCATCGTCGATTCGACTGGCGCTCTGGAGTTCCAGGCCGTACCTAAGCGTCTGGGCGTGATCGGCGCTGGCGTGATCGGTCTGGAATTGGGTTCGGTGTGGTCGCGTCTGGGTGCAGAAGTGACTGTCCTGGAAGCCCTGGACACTTTCCTGATGGCAGCCGACACCGCTGTTTCCAAGGAAGCGCTGAAAACCCTGACCAAACAGGGTCTGGACATCAAGCTGGGCGCTCGCGTGACCGGTTCGAAAGTGAACGGCGACGAAGTCGTTGTTAACTACACCGATGCCAACGGCGAACAGACCATCACTTTCGACAAGCTGATCGTAGCCGTTGGTCGCCGTCCGGTGACCACTGATCTGCTGGCTGCCGACAGCGGCGTGACCCTGGACGAGCGCGGTTTTGTGCACGTTGACGATCACTGCGCCACCACCGTACCGGGCGTCTACGCCATCGGTGACGTGGTGCGCGGCATGATGCTGGCGCACAAGGCCTCGGAAGAGGGCATCATGGTTGTCGAGCGCATCAAGGGTCACAAAGCCCAGATGAACTATGACCTGATCCCATCGGTTATTTATACTCACCCGGAAATCGCGTGGGTTGGCAAAACCGAGCAGGCCTTGAAAGCCGAAGGCGTTGAAGTTAACGTCGGCACCTTCCCGTTCGCCGCTTCCGGCCGTGCCATGGCCGCCAACGATACCGGTGGTTTCGTCAAGGTCATCGCTGATGCCAAGACAGACCGCGTATTGGGCGTGCACGTGATTGGCCCGAGCGCTGCAGAACTGGTTCAGCAGGGCGCGATCGGTATGGAATTCGGCACCAGCGCTGAAGACCTGGGCATGATGGTTTTCTCCCATCCGACCCTGTCTGAAGCCTTGCACGAAGCTGCTCTGGCAGTGAATGGCGGCGCCATCCACATTGCCAACCGCAAGAAGCGTTAAGACACACAATAAGAAACCACGGCGGTAACGGCCCGTCGTGAGCCTTGCGAGCAAGTCTCACCGCGGAATGTCCGCTGGACGCAGTCTTGCGTAGCTGAATCGGGTAACCGGAAGGCTACGCAAGCAGCAGTCACAGGTGGCGCGGCACTCATCAAGAGCGCAGCGCCGAATGCGCAGTACCTAACGAAGACGGTAAAAAGCATGAATCTTCACGAGTATCAGGGTAAGCAGCTGTTCGCTGAATACGGCCTGCCAGTTTCCACTGGTTACGCAGTAGACACCCCGGAAGCAGCAGCAGAAGCTTGCGAAAAAATCGGCGGCAGCGAGTGGGTTGTCAAAGCCCAGGTCCACGCCGGTGGTCGCGGTAAAGCGGGCGGCGTCAAGCTGGTTCGCAACAAAGAAGACGCCAAGGCCTTCGCACAGCAGTGGCTGGGCAAGCGTCTGGTGACTTACCAGACTGACGCCAATGGTCAGCCAGTCACCAAGATCCTGGTTGAATCGTGCACTGATATCGCTAAAGAGCTGTACCTGGGCGCTGTCGTTGACCGTTCGAGCCGTCGCATCGTGTTCATGGCTTCCACCGAAGGTGGCGTGGACATCGAGAAAATCGCTCACGACACTCCAGAAAAAATTCTGAAAGCCACTATCGATCCACTGGTTGGCGCTCAGCCATTCCAGGGTCGCGAGCTGGCGTTCCAACTGGGTCTGGAAGGCAAGCAAGTTGCCCAGTTCGCCAAGATCTTCGTCGGTCTGGCCAAACTGTTCCAGGATCACGATCTGGCCCTGCTGGAAGTGAACCCGCTGGTGATCAAGGCTGACGGCGATCTGCACTGCCTGGACGCCAAGATCAACATCGACGCCAACGCCATGTACCGTCAGCCTAAGCTGAAGACTTTCCACGATCCGTCGCAAGACGATCCGCGCGAAGCGCACGCTGCCAAGTTCGAACTGAACTACGTAGCCCTGGAAGGCAACATCGGCTGCATGGTCAACGGTGCCGGCCTGGCCATGGGTACCATGGACATCGTCAACCTGCACGGCGGCAAGCCAGCCAACTTCCTCGACGTAGGTGGTGGTGCTACCAAAGAGCGCGTGACCGAAGCCTTCAAGATCATCCTGTCCGACACCAACGTCGCTGCAGTACTGGTCAACATCTTCGGTGGCATCGTTCGCTGCGACATGATTGCCGAAGGCATCATCGGCGCCGTGAAAGAAGTCGGCGTGAAAATCCCGGTTGTTGTTCGCCTTGAAGGCAACAACGCTGAGCTGGGCGCTAAAGTACTGGCAGAAAGCGGTTTGAACATCATCGCTGCTACCAGCCTGACCGACGCTGCTCAACAAGTTGTCAAAGCTGCGGAGGGCAAATAATGAGCGTCCTGATCAATAAAGACACCAAAGTTATCTGCCAGGGTATTACCGGTTCGCAAGGTAGTTTCCACACCCAGCAAGCCATCGAATACGGCACCAAGATGGTTGGTGGTGTAACTCCGGGCAAAGGCGGCACCGAGCACCTGGGTCTGCCAGTGTTCAACACCGTTAAAGACGCAGTTGCTGCCACTGGCGCTACCGCCAGCGTGATCTACGTTCCGGCTCCTTTCTGCAAGGACTCGATCCTGGAAGCAGCGTTCGGCGGCATCAAGCTGATCGTTTGCATCACCGAAGGCATTCCTACCCTGGACATGCTGGACGCTAAAGTTAAGTGCGACGAGCTGGGTGTTACCCTGATCGGCCCTAACTGCCCAGGCGTGATCACTCCAGGCGAATGCAAGATCGGCATCATGCCAGGTCACATTCACTTGCCAGGCAAGGTCGGTATCGTTTCGCGTTCCGGCACCCTGACCTACGAAGCTGTGAAGCAGACCACTGACGCCGGTTTCGGTCAGTCGACTTGCGTCGGCATCGGTGGTGACCCGATCCCGGGTTCGAACTTCATCGACATCCTGAAGCTGTTCCAGGAAGACCCGAAGACCGAAGCGATCGTGATGATCGGCGAGATCGGTGGTTCGGCTGAAGAAGAAGCGGCTGCCTACATCAAGGCACACGTGACCAAGCCGGTTGTTTCCTACATCGCGGGTGTGACTGCTCCTCCGGGCAAGCGCATGGGCCATGCTGGCGCAATCATCTCTGGCGGCAAAGGCACTGCAGACGAGAAATTCGCTGCGCTGCAAGACGCAGGCGTAAAAACCGTGCGTTCGCTGGCAGACATCGGCAAGGCCTTGGCCGAGCTGACCGGTTGGGCTGTCAAGTAAGCCTCGTGCTTGACTGACGCTTCACCAGACAAAGGCCACCTTCGGGTGGCCTTTGTTGTTTCTGAAGATCAAAAGATCGCAGCCTTCGGCAGCTCCTACAGATGATCCTGTGTAGGAGCTGCCGAAGGCTGCGATCTTTTGATCTTTGCGTTCTTTATGAAATTTAGATGCGTAAACGCGACACCGACACGTCGTGTATCGGATAGTTCGCCCTCAAACAGTGCGTTTGTCAGACAAATTCGTTAGGCTAGCAGCCATTTTTGCGTCTGCCGCCCACAAGGCATGCAACGCGCTAAACGGGTCAGCCCCATACGGACTGACAGCATTTCCCTGACCCAAAAGGGAAATCCCCCTCTAAATTCCGATTCAGTAGTGTGGTATTTCCTTAATGAAAGTTTTGAAAGGTCAGGACATCCTGGCACTGGGCTTTATGACATTTGCCCTGTTCGTCGGGGCCGGCAACATCATTTTCCCGCCTATCGTCGGCCTGCAGTCCGGACCTAACGTCTGGATGGCGGCGCTGGGCTTTTTGATCACGGCAGTCGGCCTGCCGGTGGTCACCGTTGTCGCTCTGGCCAAGGTCGGGGGGGCGATGGATGCGCTGAGCAGCCCGATTGGCAAGATCGCCGGTGGTGTCCTCGCCGCGGCGTGCTACCTGGCGGTCGGCCCGTTGTTCGCCACCCCGCGGACTGCGACCGTCTCCTTTGAAGTGGGTCTGGCGCCACTGACCGGCGAAAGTCCGCTGGCGCTGTTCCTCTACAGCTCGGTGTACTTCCTGCTGGTATTCTTCATCTCGCTGTATCCGGGCCGTCTGCTCGATACCGTGGGGCGTTTCCTCGCACCGCTGAAAATCATCGCCCTGGCGGTACTCGGCATCGCCGCGTTCGCCTTGCCGGCCGGTGATATTGGCCAGGCTACGCCTGAATACGTCGCGGCACCGTTCTCCCAGGGCTTCATCAATGGTTACCTGACCATGGATACCCTCGGCGCGCTGGTCTTCGGCATCGTCATCGTCAACGCGATCCGCTCCCGTGGCGTCGAGTCGCCTGCGCTGATCACCCGTTACGCAATCATTGCCGGCCTGATCGCCGGTGTCGGTCTGGCGCTGGTGTACATCAGCCTGTTCCGCCTCGGCTCCGGCAGCCACGAAGTCGCGGTCGGTGCCACTAACGGCGCGGCGGTGCTGCATGCTTACGTGCAACACACCTTCGGTTCGCTGGGCAGCGGTTTCCTCGCGGTGCTGATCTCGCTGGCGTGCCTGGTGACGGCGGTCGGTCTGACCTGTGCCTGCGCTGAATACTTCAGCCGCGTGCTGCCGCTGTCCTACAAGACCCTGGTGATCATCCTCGCCGCGTTCTCGCTGCTGGTGTCCAACCTGGGCCTGACCAAGCTGATCGCGTTCTCGATCCCGGTACTGACCGCAATCTACCCGCCGTGTATCGTTCTGGTGGCCCTGAGCTTCTGCAAGGACTTCTGGCATGAACACGGGCGGATCCTCGGCCCGGTCATGCTGGTGTCGTTCCTGTTCGGCACCATCGACGCGCTCAAGGGCGCCGGTCTGGCTGACTGGATGCCGTCGCAGCTGGCGCACCTGCCGCTGAGCGAGCAGGGTTTGGCCTGGCTGGTTCCATGCGTGATGACCCTGGTGGTCGCCGTGGTCTGCGATCGCCTGCTGGGCAAGCGCAGCGAAGCCGTTGCCTGACGTTGTCTGACCCGCCACAAGCGGGTCTTCAGCGCTTAAACAGAAATGCCCCGTATCAATCGATACGGGGCATTTTTTATGGGCGTCTGGCAGTGTCTTTTTTCGCGAGCTAACGTCGAAAGGTTGCCGAAGTCTTAATGTGGGAGCGAGCCTGCTCGCGAAAGCGTTGTGTCAGCCGCCATCAATGTTGTGCGATACGCCGCTTTCGCGAGCAGGCTCGCTCCCACAGGCAGCATCCATACTCCACAGGGAATTGCATGTCGTTTATCCAAGCCAACCTGATCCACCTGCTGGCCGCGCTCTGGTTTGTCATCTGCTGGGGCGGCTACACCCGTTATGCGTCGTGGAAGGCCCGCGACACTGCGTGCCTGGCCAGTGTGTTGCACCTGTACCGCGAAGACTGGATGCGCCGCATGCTCCTGCGTGACAACCGCATCGCCGACGCCAGCGTTATCGGCAATCTGGAGCGTAACGCCTCGTTCTTCGCCTCCAGCACCCTGATTATTCTTGCCGGTATTCTGACCGTGCTCGGTGCGTCCGAACGCGCCGTGTCGTTGCTGGCGGATATCCCGATGGTGCAGCAGGCATCGCAGGGCATGTCGGAGATCAAGTTGCTGTGCCTGGCGCTGGTGTTCGTCTATGCGTTTTTCACGTTCAGTTGGTGCATGCGTCAGTACAACTTTGCCGCGGTACTGGTCGGCTCAGCGCCAATGATTGGCGAGCGCCAAGTGTCCGAGCAGGAGCGCAAGGCGTTCGCACTGCGGGCGGCACGGGTGATTTCGATGGCGGCCAACCAGTTCAACTTCGGTCTGCGTTCCTACTACTTCGGCATGAGCATGCTGGCGTGGTTTGTCAGCCCGTGGTTGTTCATGTTGATGAGTGCCGGTGTGGTTCTAGTGTTGTACCGCCGCGAGTTTCACTCCGACGTGCTCGATGTGATGGTCTATACCCCTACAGAGGCGCCATTGCCCGAAACCAATAAAGAGGCCGCTTGATGAGTATTCCGTTCTGGTGTGTGTTTATCAGTGCATTGTTGATCTACATCGCGCGTATGCCGGTGGGTAAAGCCATGAAAGAGCAGGGCGGTTACAACAACCACCTGCCGCGCCAACAACAGGCGCAACTCACTGGTTATGGCGCGCGGGCGCTGGCGGCGCATCAGAACTGCATCGAAGCGTTCATCCTGTTCGCCGTGGGTGTGCTGATGGCGCACACCACGCAAACCCAAGGCTGGTTGATTGATGCTCTGGCAATCATCTTTGTGATCGCGCGGATTCTTTACGTGTGGTTGTATCTGGCGGATAAACCAGCCCTGCGCAGTCTGGTGTGGCTGGTCGGCCTGCTCTGCAGTTTGTTGCTGATGATTAGTCCGACTTTTAGAACCGTATTGCTCTAAGAAAGCCTCTAAGCCAAGACTGACCAAAAATCACAGGCAAAAGAAAACCCGCACTTGGCGGGTTTTCTTTTTCTGCATCAAGTCGCAATTATTGCTTCTTGGCAGCTTCTTCTTGAGCAGCTTGATTCGATTCAGCCTGAGCTTTGGCAGCTTCGGCGTTTTCTTTTGCTGCGTCGTTCACTTTATCCTGAGCTTTGTTCATGTCTTGCTGAGCTTGCTCAGCATGTTGGTTGGCATCTTGAGCTTTGTCCTCGGATTTTTTATCGCAGGCAGCGAGACCGAGGGAGGCGGTCAACATCAAGGCAATAGCTAAAGTCTTACGCATGGGGTGTTTCTCCTTATGGAAAATAACTACTGGCCTTAAGAGCGCAGCGCCAAAGGTTAAGTTCCTCATTTTGTTCAGATATATAAGTTTGTTTTTCAGTGGAACTTTTGCCGCATTGCTTACTACTGGCAAAAGGCTCTAACGAGAGTAATTATCAAATGGCTGAAAACCCCGTTTTTGAGCGCGCGACACGCTTTCTATCGGCCCTGCGCCATTGTCAGGTGCTCGGTTTGACGGTGCACAGCGCCAGCAGCGAAGGGCTGACGGTGAAGCTACCGTACAGCGCGCAAATCGTTGGCAATCCGCAAACCGGGGTCATCCACGGCGGCGCGATTACTTCGCTGATGGACACTGCATGCGGTATGTCCACATTGTGCGTGCTGCCGGAATTCGAAGTCTGCCCGACCCTGGACCTGCGCATCGACTACATGCACGCCGCCGAGCCGAACAAGGACGTCTACGGTTTCGCCGAGTGTTATCGGGTCACCACCGATGTGATCTTCGCTCGCGGTTTTGCCTATCAGGACGATCCGCAGCAACCCATAGCCCATGTTGTTGGCACGTTCATGCGCATGGGCAAGGGGCTGAAAGGCTCCCAGGGATTTGGTGGCAGGATCAAAGGAGAACTTCGATGAGCGATGACTGGAAGCAACAACTGCTGCTGGCTCACGCCCAGGGCGATTACGCGCCTTTGCTGCAGATGATTCCCTACGCCGGGCTGATCGGCGTCGAATGCTCGCGAGTCGGTGATGACCTGCTGTTCAAGCTGCCGGCGAACAAGGACAACATTGGTAACCCTTTATTGCCTGCGATCCATGGCGGGGTGATCGCCGGATTCATGGAGCTGGCAGCCGCGTTGCATTTGTTGATCTTCACCGGAGCGCCCGGGGTACCGAAGATCATCGATTTTTCCCTGGATTACCTGCGCGCCGGGCAGTTTCGCGACACTTGGGCCAAATGTCAGGTCTGCCGTCAGGGCCGGCGCGTGGCCAACGTCGCCATTGCGGCCTGGCAAAGTACCGAGAGCGAACCGATCGCCACCGCCCGTGCACACTTCAAAATCGATGAGCCCTTGAAATCCTGAACGCTGCCCCCAACTCAGTGAACAACCCGCCGCCGACCCTCCGGGTCGCGGCCACTGCCATCTGATTGGAGTTTGATGACCATGAGTGTGGAAACTCAAAAGGAAACCCTGGGCTTCCAGACCGAGGTAAAGCAGCTGCTGCACCTCATGATCCATTCGCTGTATTCCAACAAGGAAATCTTCCTTCGCGAATTGATCTCGAACGCCTCTGACGCTGTCGACAAGCTGCGCTTCGAAGCTCTGGCCAAGCCGGAATTGCTCGAAGGTGGCGCTGAACTGAAAATCCGTGTGAGCTTCGACAAGGACGCCAAGACCGTCACCCTCGAAGACAACGGTATCGGCATGAACCGTGACGATGTGATCACCCACCTGGGGACCATCGCCAAGTCGGGCACCGCCGATTTCATGAAGAATCTCTCGGGCGATCAGAAGAAAGATTCGCACCTGATCGGCCAATTCGGTGTCGGCTTCTACTCGGCGTTCATCGTTGCCGACCAGGTTGATGTGTATTCCCGTCGCGCCGGCACTCCTGCCAGCGAAGGCGTGCACTGGTCGTCGAAAGGCGAGGGCGAATTCGAAGTCGCCACCATCGACAAGCCAGAACGCGGCACCCGCATCGTCCTGCACCTGAAATCCGCTGAAGACGAATTCGCCGACGGCTGGCGTCTGCGCAACATCATCAAGAAATACTCCGACCACATCGCGCTGCCGATCGAGCTGCCGAAAGAAGTCACTGCCGCTGAAGGCGAAGAGAAGCCTGCCGTTGAATGGGAAACCGTCAACCGCGCCAGCGCCCTGTGGACCCGTCCGCGCACTGAAGTGAAGGACGAGGAATACCAGGAGTTCTACAAGCACATCGCTCACGACTTCGAAAACCCGCTGGCCTGGAGCCACAACAAGGTCGAAGGCAAGCTCGAGTACAGCTCGCTGCTGTACGTGCCGGCCCGTGCGCCGTTCGATCTGTACCAGCGTGAAGCGCCGAAAGGCCTGAAGCTGTACGTGCAGCGCGTGTTCGTGATGGATCAGGCCGAGTCGTTCCTGCCGCTGTACCTGCGCTTCATCAAGGGCGTGGTCGATTCCAACGACCTGTCGCTGAACGTGTCGCGGGAAATCCTGCAGAAAGACCCGATCATCGACTCGATGAAGTCGGCGCTGACCAAGCGCGTGCTGGACATGCTGGAAAAACTGGCGAAGAACGAGCCGGAGCAATACAAGGGCTTCTGGAAAAACTTCGGTCAGGTCATGAAAGAAGGCCCGGCAGAAGATTTCGCCAACAAGGAAAAAATTGCCGGTCTGCTGCGCTTCGCATCGACCACCGAAGGTGACGGCGAGCAGATCGTCGGTCTGGCTGACTACCTGGCGCGCGCCAAGGAAGGTCAGGACAAGATCTACTACCTCACCGGTGAAACCTACGCGCAGGTCAAGAACAGCCCGCACCTGGAAGTCTTCCGCAAGAAAGGCATCGAAGTGCTGCTGCTGACCGACCGTATCGACGAGTGGCTGATGAGCTACCTCAGCGAATTCGATGGCAAGACCTTTGTCGACGTGGCACGCGGTGACCTCGATCTGGGCAACCTGGACTCGGAAGAGGACAAGAAAGCCGCAGAAGAAGTCGCCAAGTCCAAAGAAGGTCTGGTCGAGCGTCTGAAAACCGCGCTGGGCGATTCCGTTGCTGAGGTTCGCGTCTCTCACCGTCTGACCGACTCGCCAGCCATTCTGGCTATTGGCGAACAGGACCTGGGCCTGCAAATGCGCCAGATCCTCGAAGCCAGCGGGCAGAAAGTGCCGGAGTCGAAGCCGATTTTCGAATTCAACCCGAGCCACCCGCTGATCGAGAAACTCGATGGCGAGCAGAACGAAGCGCGTTTTGGCGACCTGTCGCACATCCTCTTCGATCAGGCCGCTCTGGCGGCTGGCGAAAGCTTGAAAGACCCGGCCGCTTATGTGACCCGTCTGAACAAGCTGCTGGTTGAGCTGTCAGCCTAATCACGATGTAGAAAAACCCGCTTCGGCGGGTTTTTTCATTCTGGTGTTTAACTAATCAGGAGTCAGAAATGAGCCAAGTTACTGTTCGTTCCGTGGTCTATCAGTTGGATGGTCAGCCCTATGAAGGTCGTCTGGCGTTCGACGCCGAGCACAGGGGGGCGCGCCCGGGCCTGTTGATGGCGCCGAACTGGATGGGCGTCAGCGCCGGGGCGGAAGAAGTCGCCAAATCGGTCGCGGCCAAGGGGTACGTGGTGTTGATTGCTGACGTGTACGGGCAGGCAGTACGTCCGCAGAACGCTGACGAGGCCGGCGCGGCGATGATGCCGCTGAAGAACGATCGTGCACTGCTGCGCAAGCGTATGCAGGCGGCGTTCGAACAACTGCAGAAGCAGGGCGAGGCGGCGGTCGATACCTCGAAGCTGGCAGTGTTCGGTTTCTGCTTCGGCGGTTGCTGTGCGCTGGATCTGGCGCGTACCGGTGCACCGGTGAAGGCGGCGGTGTCGTTCCACGGCACGCTTGACTCGCCGAACCCGGCCGATGCGCAGAACATCAAGGGCTCGGTGCTGGTGCTGCACGGTGCTTCCGACCCGTTGGTGCCGAAAGAGCAATTGCCGGCGTTCGAAGATGAAATGAACGCGGCGAAGGTCGATTGGCAGTTGCTCAGCTATGGCGGTGCGGTGCACTCATTCACCGATCCGCATGCCAATGTGCCAGGCAAGATGATGTACGACGCGAAGACCGCCAAGCGTGCGTTCAAGTCGATGCATGATTTGCTGGAAGAAGTGTTCAAAGGCTGATTGTGCAGTCAGGCATTGACTCGGTCGGTGCCTGATCTGGCCTCATCGCTGGCAAGCCAGCTCCCACAGTGTTCGATTCGTTTGCTGGATATTTGTCCGGCGCTAAACCTGTGGGCGCTGGCTTGCCAGCGATGGCTGACTAACAGGCGACACAGAGCTAAGGCAATTCAATCCGCTCAACTTCCCCCGGTACCGTCGGCCAATCCCCGGCCGCCCACTTGCGCCGCGCCTCATCGATCGCCGCCGGATCGCTAGCGACGAAATTCCAGTTGATCCGCCGTGGCCCGTCCAGTGCTGCGCCGCCAAACACCACCGCGTGCACATCGCTCTCGGCAAACAGACTCATCGCTTCCCCGCCCGGCAACACCGCCAGCGCGTGGGGTTCGAGGGGCTCGCCATTCAATTGCGCATCGCCACTCAGCACATACACCGCGCGTTCTGCGTGCTCGGTCGGGATCAGCAGTGTGGTCGCGGTCTGCATCTTCACTTCGGCATACAGCGTAGGAGAAAGCACCGGCACCGGCGATTCCAGGCAAAAGCCTGACCCGGCAATCATCCGAATCTGCACGCCAAGGTTATCGCTGACCGGCAAGGTTGCGGCCGGGTGATGGCTGTAATGCCCAGGGCCTTGCTCATGATCCTTGGGCGAAGCCAGCCAGATCTGCAAGCCGTGCATGGTGAAGCTTTGCGCCCACAACGGCTCGGGCGTGCGCTCGACATGGGCAATCGCACTGCCGGCGGTCATCCAGCTGACATCGCCGGCGCTGACCACTTGATCGGAGCCAAGGCTGTCCTTGTGCTGGATCTGCCCTTCGAAGAGGTAGGTCAGGGTCGACAGACCAATGTGCGGATGCTGTCGGATGTTCATGCCTTTGCCCGTCGGATAAACCGTCTCGAGCATGTGGTCGAAAAATACAAATGGCCCGACGCTGCGGCATTTGGCTGACGGCAGCGGGCGCAGGATCGGCTGGCCTTCGACGTCTTCGGCGCGCGGGCGGATGATCAGTGGTTGCGTATCCATGGTGCATTCCAGGCTGAGCGGGTGATGCCAGAAGCATAACCCGCCGCTGGCAAGAGGGTGATTACTGGCTGTCGAAGCCTTGTGGAGCGTGGGTTTCGATGCTGACGTCGGTGGTGGTCATCAGTTTGTGGATCGGGCAGCGATCGGCGACGCGCAGCAGTTCTTCACGCTGGGCATCGGTGAGGACGCCCTTGAGGGTAAGCGTCACATGCAGGGCATATTTGCCTTTCTGCTCTTCGCTGTTGTCGCGTTTGACTTCGACACCCACGCCGGTCAGCGGGATGTCTTTTTTCTTCGCGTACATTTTCAGGGTCAGGGCTTTGCAGGCACCGAGCGCGGCGTCGAAGTAGTCGTGTGGCTCGGGTGCCGAGCCTTCGCCGCCGGCAGACTTCGGCACGTCGGCAAACAATTCGTGGTCATCGATCTGTACGGTGTGACGAAAACCTTCGGCGGAGACGGTATTGACGGTAACAGTCATGGCAACCTCACTGGCAGTAGGAAAAAGTCGTGCGATCAAAAAAGACCTTGCAGTTATAGAGCATTCCCACAGAGCCGCGTTCCACTTTCCTGCAGGATGAACCCTTGTTGTCGGCTCAAGGTCTAGGCTATGCCTACCTGTCGGAGATTACTTGTGTCCCTGTTTCGTTTGAGTCTTGCCTGCCTGCTGGCATGTGCCGGTACCGCCAGCGCCCGCGATTACACTTACAGCGATGCGCACCTGCACTATGTGGATTTTTTCCAGGAGACCGCCGGCATGGCGAAATTGCTCACGGCCATGCAGGACAATTCCATCGACCATGTGATGATTTCCGGCATTCCCGTGGCGAAGAAATGGCATGAAGACGAACCCAAACGTCCACGCTATTACGCCGGTGATGACGCCGACGCCTACTGGTACAGCGCCACCGACGTGATCGTTGCCGATGCCGTGCAGAAACTGACGCCGGAGCAGCGTCTGCACTTTCATCCATTCCTCTCGGGCTTCAACCCTAACGACAAGAACTCTGCCGCACACATCCAGCGCCTGCTCGATCTGTATCCGGGTCTGTGGCAGGGCATCGGCGAAGTGTTCACCCGCCATGATGACCTGACGGCACTGACCGCTGGCGATACCCCTCGGGCCAATAACGAAGCGATGAAGCGGATATATCACCTGGCCGCCGAAAACGATCTGCCGGTGATGCTGCATTCCAACATCACTTCCAAGCGTGAGAAAAATCCGCTGTACCTGAAGGAAGTTGAAGAACCGCTGCGAAATCACCCGCACACCCGGTTCATCTGGGCGCACGCCGGCACCAGTGCGGAGATCCATCGGCACCAGACGCAGTTGGAATTCCTTCTGCCCACCGTCAGCCGGATGTTGGAGGCTTACCCGAATCTATTCATCGATCTGTCGTGGAGCATGCTCACGCCGTATCTGCTGGATGAGCAGGGCAAGCCGCGTGCGCAATGGCTGGCATTGGTGGAGAAATACCCTGAGCGCTTTATGGTGGGTTCGGATGTTGTAGGCCGATTCAACAAGCTCGGTGAGGAAATGCGCAGTTTCACGCCGTTCCTTGATGCCTTGCCCGAAGACGTGGCGCGTAAAGTCGCCCGGGATAATTTCTTGGCGATATTGCCGCGAACAGCAGCAAAGTCCGGGAAATCCGCGCTGAATCGTTAATGCCGAGGGTTCGAAGTATCAAGGCCTTTTGATATCACCTTTTCGTCTTACGCAAATTTGCGCGGGGCCGATACCTTCTAGAGCAACCAGCTGCAGGGTTGATGCAGCGCTTTTGGAAGGAACCAGAGTAATGAGCATCCGTAGTCTCAATATTGCGCCGCGTGCCGGCCTGGGTTTTGGTGTGTTGGCCTTGATGGTGTTTGCCTTGGGGGCGTTCGCCCTGCTGCAAATGTCGAACATGCGCGCCCAGTCGGATGAGGTCGACAACAACTGGTTGCCGAGCGTGATGGCGGTTGGCGAGATGAGTCAGGACATGCTGCGCCTGCGTGCGCTGACCATGCGTCTGTTGCTCAATCGGGATCCGCAGGCGCTGGCGCAGAATGTCGCCAAGCTCAATGACCTGCGCGGTGTGTTGAGCGAAGCCCAGCAACGCTATGACGTGTTGATCGTGCTGCCCGAAGAGCGCAAATTGTTCGACCGCTTCAAGGTCGCCGAGCACCAGTATCTGGAGTTTCAGGCGCAGGTCATGCAGTTGTCCGCGCAGAATCGGGTGGAGGAGGCGGCGGCGATTCTCAACGGTGAGATGAGCCCGTTGGCCGACGACATGGCGGTCACTCTGAAAGAGTTGGTCGAGCTGAACAAGCACAACGCCAACCTTGCCACCGAAGCGGCGCGCCTGGTCTTCATCAATTCGCGGGTCTGGGTCGGCGTGATGATCGGCATCACTGCACTGATCACCATCGGTCTGGCGCTGTTGCTGACCCGCAGCATCGTGTTGCCTCTGACGCAGTCGCTGGGCGTGGCGGAAGTGGTGGCCGGTGGCGATCTGACGGGCGATATCAATATCTCCGGCAAGGACGAACCGGCGCGGCTGCTGCAGGCGCTGAAAAGCATGCAGCATAACCTGCGCGACACCATCCGGCAGATTTCCGAGTCGTCCAGTCAGTTGGCTTCGGCATCGGAGGAGCTGAGTTGTGTCACCGAAGACGCCACACGTGGGCTGCACCAGCAGAGCCTGGAGATTGAACAGGCCGCCACGGCGGTCAATCAGATGACGGCTGCCGTTGAGGAAGTGGCGAGCAATGCGGTGGCGACATCCGAGGCGTCACGCGAGTCTGATCGCATCGCCCAGCGTGGCCGCGAGCAGGTCCGGCAGACCGTGACGTCAATCGAATCCCTGGCTGATGATGTCACGTCGAATGCCACGCAGGTGGAGGATCTGGCGCAGAAGGTTCACGGCATCAGCAAGGTGCTGGATGTGATCCGCTCGATTGCCGAGCAGACCAACCTGCTCGCGCTAAACGCTGCGATCGAGGCCGCGCGGGCCGGCGATGCCGGTCGCGGCTTCGCGGTGGTGGCCGATGAAGTGCGGGCGTTGGCTCATCGCACGCAGCAATCGACCCAAGAAATCGAACAGATGATCGGCGGTATCCAGCAGGGCACCGATTCGGCGGTCAATTCGATGCAGCAGAGCAGCCTTCGCGCCAATTCAACGCTGGAACTGGCGAAGGCGGCGGGTGAGGCGCTGGAAGAAATTGCCTCGGCGTTCACCTTGATCAACGAGCGCAACCTGGTGATCGCCAGCGCCTCGGAGGAGCAGGCGGCAGTGGCGCGGGAGGTGGACCGCAATCTGATGAATATTCGCGATCTGGCGACGCAGACTTCTGCCGGGGCTAATCAGACCAGTGCGGCGAGCCAGGAGTTGTCGCGGCTGGCGGTGGATTTGAACAATATGGTGGCCAAATTTTCGGTCTGATCTGACCGCTGAAGATCGAGCTGAACTTTGTGGGAGCGAGCAGGCTCGCTCCCACAGGGGGATATGTGTCGTCGCGAAAACTGCAGGCATAAAAAAGCCCCGCATCTGCGGGGCTTTTTGTTGTAGCGGCGGATCAGCTGCCTTTAACGGTTTTGCCGTTGACCGTGCCGTCTTGGAGCATGATGTTGTACTCCTTGCCGTCGGTTTCAACCTGTTGCAGGCGGACCAGCAGGTAATCCCAATCCTTGGCGAACCACAGCACGGTAGTGCGCTTGCTTTGTGTCGGATCGCGCACGCGCTCGACCTTGATTGCATCGATCTTGCCGGCCTTGGTGTCGACTTTCTCGGCACCCAGTACACGGAAGTCATAGGTATCGACTTCACCGTCATCGACCACCTGGTAGCTCATGGTCTTCTTGCCGGAGGCGACGTCGTGCTGCAGCGCCAGTTGATAGGTCGACTTGTCGACCATGCCACGGTTCAGCGGGATCTTCACCGCGTCGCCACGGTCGGTGCCGGTGACCATCTTGCTGTTCCAGTCGAAGTCCAGATCAGCCTTTTTCGCTTTGCCCAGACCGCCACGTTCGAAGTGGTAGGACTGCGGCAGCAGGGTGTCCTTGTCCAGGGTCAGGGTGCTTTCTTCCGTCAGGCTGGCGATCATCATCGACGCCTTGAAGCTGAGTTTCCAGACGCCGTTGGCTTCCTTGGTCAGGCTGCGTTCGGCGGTGCCACTCATGGGCAACTGTTTCCAGTCGGCAGTGTAGCTGGCGGAGAACGGTTGAAGGTCTGCCGCCTGCGCGAAGGGCAGGGCGAGCAGAGCGCAAGCGAAGAGCAGGGCGCGACGCATAAAATCTCCTAGTGTCGAATCAAGTGGCCGCTGGCCGCGAGTAACTGGCCATCCAGTAAAGCACCTTGCTCACCGAGTGCCAGTCGGCCTTCGGCAAACCAGCGTACAGCCATCGGGTAGATCAGGTGTTCCTGGACATGCACTCGCTGCGCAAGTGTCTGCGGCGTGTCGTGCAACTCTACCGGTATTACTGCCTGTACGACCAGTGGCCCACCATCGAGTTCCTCGGTGACGAAGTGCACGGAGCAGCCGTGTTCCGCATCGCCGGCCTCGAGCGCCCGCTGATGAGTGTGTAACCCTTTGTATTTGGGCAGCAGCGACGGGTGGATATTGAGCAGACGACCCTGATAGTGGCGCACGAAATCAGCGCTGAGAATGCGCATGAAGCCGGCCAGCACCACGAGTTTCGGTTTGAATTCGTCGATCAGTTCGATCAGGGCCGCATCGAAGGCCTCGCGACCTTCGAAGGCCTTGTGATCCAGCGAGCGGGTGGCGATACCCGCGTCACTGGCGCGTTGCAGGCCGTAGGCGTCGGCGCGGTTGGAAATCACCGCGGCGATGCGGACCGGGCTGTCGCCGGTCCGCGTGCTGTCGATCAGAGCCTGCAAGTTACTGCCGGTGCCGGACAACAGCACCACGACATCACAGGTCTGGGACATCAGTGAGCCTTGAGGTTTTTCAGCTCGACTTGAGCGGCGCCTTCGGCAGCGGCAGCGATCTGGCCGATGACCCAAGGTTGCTCGCCGGCATCACGCAGGGTGTTCAGGGTCACTTCAACGTGCTCCTGAGCCACGCAGATGACCATGCCAACGCCGCAGTTCAGTACGCGGTGCATCTCGGTCTCGTCAACGTTGCCTTTCTCTTGCAGCCAGTCGAAGACCGCCGGGCGAGTCCAGCTGGCCACGTCAACCACGGCCTGAGCGCCTTTTGGCAGAACGCGCGGGATGTTGTCCAGCAGGCCGCCACCGGTGATGTGGGCCATGGCTTTGACCGCGCCGGTGTCTTTGATCAGCTTGAGCAGCGGCTTCACGTAGATGCGGGTCGGGGCCATCAGCAGGTCGGTCAGCGGTTTGCCGTCGAGCTGAACGGTTTCGATGTCGGCGCCGGACACTTCGATGATCTTGCGGATCAGCGAGTAGCCGTTGGAGTGCGGGCCGGACGATGGCAGGGCGATCAGCGCGTCACCGGTGGCGACTTTCGAGCCGTCGATGATGTCGGCTTTTTCCACGACGCCGACGCAGAAGCCGGCCAGGTCGTAGTCTTCGCCTTCGTACATGCCAGGCATTTCAGCGGTTTCGCCGCCAACCAGAGAGCAGCCAGCCAGTTCGCAGCCTGCACCGATACCGGTGACCACGGTGGCAGCTACGTCGACGTTCAGCTTGCCGGTGGCGTAGTAGTCGAGGAAGAACAGTGGTTCTGCGCCGCACACCACCAGATCGTTGACGCACATGGCGACCAGGTCCTGGCCGATGCTGTCGTGCTTGTTCAGGTTCAGCGCCAGGCGCAGCTTGGTGCCGACGCCATCAGTACCGGATACCAGCACCGGCTGTTTGTAACCGGCCGGGATCTCGCAGAGGGCGCCGAAACCGCCCAGGCCGCCCATGACTTCCGGGCGCGCAGTGCGCTTGGCGACGCTCTTGATGCGTTCGACCAATGCTTCACCGGCGTCGATGTCTACACCGGCGTCCTTGTAGCTCAGGGAGGGTTGCTTGCTCATGATCCAGGCCTTTAGGGGAGGGGATTCAGGGGTAACGACCGAGTTCAGCGGGAACATCGAAATCGAGAGGGCGATGGCCTCACGCGAATTTCGGGGTGCCCGGCTGTTGCCGGTCTGCGAAGGCGCGCGATTTTATCAGGCTTGAGGGGCAGCGGCCATCCTCGCGCCGACGGGCAGGGGCATAATCAGCGGAAATTTTTTGCAATTGTGCCGGGTGGCTGCCTGTATAAGGTGTACCGATTAACCGTCTATCGTTATCCCTGTGCAAAAACTTACCGCCGCCGTGTGAATGTTTTGCGATGGCAGATTGTCACAGCCTTGCTTAACCGGTTCACGCGGCCTGTTCCAGCCGCTCCTGTCGACGGGAATTTTCCATGCGTTTTTGTAAATTGTTGGTTGTGGGTTGTTTGTCCGTGGTCAGCCTGGCGAGTCATGCCGAAAACCTCAAAGGTCTCTATCAAGTGCGTCAGCCGGTCAGCAGCCAGGCGCCGGAAGAGCGCGATCGCGCCACGCAGGCGGCGCTCGATACGCTGGTGTTGCGCCTGACCGGTGACCCGAAGGCGGTGCAAAATCCAGGGTTGGCAACGATTCGCAAAGACCCGCAGCAGATCATCAGTCAGTTCGGTTTTGATGCCGGGCCACCGGAAGTGCTGAAAGTCGATTTCGACCCGGCCACCACTGAGCAGGCGCTGCGTCGTGCGGGATTGTCGTTGTGGGGCGCGAGCCGGCCGTCGATCCTGAGTTGGTGGCTGAACGATTCGACTGAAGGCTCGAGCCTGGTCGGTGACGGTCAGACAGCGGCGGCACCCCTGCGTGCAGCGGCTCAGCATCGTGGTTTGCCCTTGCGTTTGCCGCTGGCGGATCTGAGTGAGCAACTGGTGGCCACCGCGCCGGTGCTGGATGGCACCGATCCCGCACCATTGCGCGGCGCTTCGGAGCGTTACGGCGCAGATGCCTTGCTGGCGGTGCATGCGCACGAAGAGGGCGGGCAGTGGCAGGCCAAGTGGCATCTGTGGCTGGGCGATCAGAAAGAGGCCGGCAGTGTGCAGGGCGCCGATCAGGCTGGCGTGGCCGATGCGGTGATGCTGGCGGTAGCGGAGCGTCTGGCGCCGCGCTTTGTCGCCAAGCCTGGTGCTTCGGGCCAACAGACCCTGGAAGTGCAGGGCATGAA
Source organism: Pseudomonas sp. AO-1 (assembly GCF_019775695.1). NCBI lineage: Bacteria > Pseudomonadati > Pseudomonadota > Gammaproteobacteria > Pseudomonadales > Pseudomonadaceae > Pseudomonas > Pseudomonas sp. AO-1. The sequence goes on along the minus strand of NZ_CP079947.1, from coordinate 4,705,158 downwards.
TCTTGAGCATTACGCCACACTGCTGCGGTTACTCGAACCGTTCGGTGTGCGTCTGCAAAGTGTCGAGGGTGATCGCATCGTGTATCGGGTCAACGGCAGTGCCGATCAGTTGCGCGCGCAGTTGTCGCTGGCGAAGTTGCAGGAGTTGCCGGCCGAAGCACCGACGCCAGTGCCAATGCCAGTGCCAGCGCCGCAGCCAGCCGTCGCAGGTGCGACGCCTGTTGCGGCACCGACGCCTGCACCGGTAGCACCTTCGTTGCGGTTTCGCTGGTAAGTCTTTCCTTATATAGAAGCAGGAGTGATACATGGCCGATACGCGGCGTTGGTTCTGGCTCGGTGGGGTAGTCCTGCTTTGCGCGTTTGTGTGGTTGCTGCATCCGATCCTCACGCCGTTTCTGGTGGCGCTGCTGCTGGCGTACCTGTTCGATCCGCTGGTGGATCGGTTGGAGAAACTCGGTTTGTCGCGAACCTGGGGTGTTATCGCGGTGTTCGCCTTGTTCACTCTGATCGTCACCACGTTGCTGTTGGTGCTGGTGCCGATGCTTGCCAAGCAGTTGGTGCGTTTGTATGAGTTGGCGCCGCAAATGCTTGACTGGCTGCAGCACACGGCGCTGCCGTGGGCGCAATCGAAGCTGGGGCTGTCGGACGGTTTCTGGAAGTTCGACAAGGTCAAGGCTGCAATCAGTGAACACATGGGGCAAACCACTGACATCGTCGGTGTGGTGCTGAGTCAGGCCACGGCTTCAAGCCTGGCGCTGATCGGCTGGCTGGCGAATCTGGTGTTGATTCCGGTGGTGAGTTTCTACCTGCTACGCGACTGGGACGTGATGATGGCCAAGATCCGCAGCCTGCTGCCCCGTGACCGTGAAGAAACCATCGTCTCGCTCGCGGGTGAGTGCCATGAGGTGCTCGGCGCGTTCGTGCGCGGGCAATTGCTGGTGATGCTGGCGCTGGGCGTGATCTACGCAGCGGGTCTGATGATCGTTGGGCTGGAACTGGGGCTGTTGATCGGCCTGATCGCTGGTCTGGCGGCCATCGTGCCGTACATGGGCTTCGTGATCGGGATTGGCGCGGCACTGATTGCCGGTTTGTTCCAGTTCGGTGGTGATCTGTATCCGATGATCGGAATCGTGGCGGTGTTCATGGTCGGGCAGGCGCTCGAAGGCATGGTGCTGACGCCTTTGCTGGTGGGTGACCGGATCGGTCTGCATCCGGTGGCGGTGATTTTCGCGATTCTGGCCGGCGGCGAGCTGTTCGGCTTTACCGGTGTGCTGCTGGCATTGCCGGTGGCGGCGGTGATCATGGTGCTGGTGCGTCACGTGCACGATTTGTACAAGGACTCGGATATTTACAGCGGGACCGATGAGCCCGAGCTGTGATCCGATCACGGGCGGTCCGGCATTGTGCCGGGTTGGCCCGTGTTTTGCGGTGGATTGTTTCGCTAACGCGTCAGAGAAACTGTCATAAAACCAGCGTGTTAACGCAAACCTTTGATTTTGCTTGGGGTCTGTCGCATTGTGCGCTCAGCTTCACGGGTATAAACTTCGCAAACTTTACACAGAGGCCACTAACGGTTCCTTGAGAACTGTTCAGTCAGCATGAAACCGATTCAGCTGCCCCTAGGTGTGCGTCTGCGTGACGACGCCACCTTCATCAACTACTACCCAGGCGCCAATGCCGCTGCACTCGGCTATGTCGAGCGCCTATGCGAAGCCGACGCCGGTTGGACCGAAAGCCTGATCTACCTGTGGGGCAAGCACGGGGTAGGGCGTACGCATCTGTTGCAGGCGGCTTGCCTGCGCTTTGAGCAGATGGGTGAGCCGGCGGTGTACCTGCCGCTGGCCGAATTGATGGATCGCGGTATCGAAATCCTCGACAACCTTGAGCAGTACGAACTGGTCTGCCTGGATGACTTGCAGGTGATTGCCGGCAAGCCGGACTGGGAAGAGGCGATGTTTCATCTGTTCAACCGCTTGCGTGACAGCGGTCGGCGTTTGCTGATTGCCGCTTCAACCTCGCCACGCGAGCTGCCGGTGAAACTGGCTGACCTCAAATCGCGCCTGACGCTGGCGCTGATCTTCCAGATGCGCCCGCTTTCCGATGAAGACAAATTGCGTGCCCTGCAATTGCGTGCTTCGCGTCGCGGCCTGCACCTGACCGATGAAGTCGGACACTTTATTCTGACCCGCGGCACCCGCAGCATGAGTGCACTGTTCGACCTGCTCGAACAGCTGGATCAGGCCTCGTTGCAGGCGCAACGCAAGCTGACAATTCCGTTCCTGAAGGAAACCCTCGGCTGGTAGTGCAGCCCTTTAAATCCGCAGGTTTCAGGCGGTTTCGACATATTTCAGGCGCCAGAAATCCCGCATTTCCACACGGTGTGCAGACTGCGTATCGAGTTAAATGGGCTTAAGCGCTTAGATGTAAACGAGAAACCGGGAAGTCACAAAAAGATCGATTGAATTTGCAAATGAGGCCGATAGCGGGCATAGTCTCGGCTTCTTTACAACTTCAGCCACGGTCGTGCCCATGCTAAATCGCTTCGCACCCCTCGTGCCTCTCGCACTCGTCACCCTGTTGTTCGGTTGCGCTGCTCATTCTCCAGTTCAAGAGCAGCCTCAACAGGTTAAAAATTCTGCCACCGCCCAGTCTTCCGTTATTTACCAGGAAGAGCTGGCCACCGAAAAAGAACTCGCCGATTTCAACGGCAAGAAGCCCTATGAGCTTCCGGTTCTGGCCGACAGCATCCTCGAACGCGGCATGTCCCTGATCGGTACCCGTTACCGTTTCGGCGGTACCTCTGAAGCCGGTTTCGACTGCAGCGGTTTCATCGGTTATCTGTTCCGCGAAGAGGCCGGCATGAATCTGCCGCGCTCCACCCGCGAAATGATCAATGTGGATGCGCCTCTGGTCTCGCGCGGTAATCTTGAGCCGGGCGATCTGCTGTTCTTCGCCACCAATGGTCGTCGCGGTCGTGTAAGCCACGCCGGGATCTACCTGGGTGACAACCAGTTCATTCATTCCAGCAGCCGTCGCAGCGGCGGTGTCCGCATTGACAGCCTGGGTGACAGCTACTGGAGCAAGACCTTCATCGAAGCCAAGCGCGCCCTCGCAATGGCACCGACCGTGGTTACCGCTCGCAAGTAATTCCCCGTTGTCGCCACGTCCGTGGCGACAAAAACGGTTCCCGGCAAGGGAGTAGACCTAGACTTTACAAGGTGAAGTTAAAGTCTTACTTGAAGTTTGCCGTGTAGCCGCTAGAATCCTGTATCTATATTGATGGCAAACCGCCTGCGTGCTCCGCAGGCGGTTTTGTTTCTGTCCATTCGGCAGAGAAAGCCGCAGCCAGATCAGGATGTTCTGCTTATGACGATGTCGGCCCGCCTCACATTGATTTTCTTCGCAGCGCTGCTCAGCGCTTGCGCCAGCCGCACTCCGCCGCCTGCGCCTGTGGTACGCGCTCCGGTGGTGTTCGGGCCCTCCCAGGCTTTTTCGCCGGCTGCTGAAGACGTGTTGTTTCGCGCGCTGGGCCTGGTTGGCACACCTTATCGCTGGGGCGGCAACACACCGGATTCCGGGTTCGATTGCAGCGGCCTGATCGGTTTCGTCTACCGCGATGCCGCCGGTATCTCCTTGCCGCGCTCCACTCGCGAGATGATCGTGATGCAAGCGCCGAATGTCGGCAAAGAGGGTTTGCAGACTGGCGACCTGATCTTCTTCGCCACCAATGGCGGCTCGCAGGTCAGTCATGCGGGGATCTACGTGGGGGAAGGTCGCTTCGTGCATGCGCCAGCAACCGGCGGCACAGTGAAGCTGGACAGCCTGTCGAAGGCGTATTGGCAGAAGGCGTATCTGAGTGCCAAGCGGGTGTTGCAGCCGGAGCATCTGGCGCATAACCCCTAGTAAAAATCGCAGCAATCCTAAAGTGGGAGCGAGCCTGCTCGCGAAAGCGGTGTATCAGTCAACTCAATGGAGGCTGACACTCCGCATTCGCGAGCAGGCTCGCTCCCACAGTTGTTTTGTGGCGGGCCAAAGTTACTTGGCGGCCGACACCCGCCACACCTTGTTCCCCACATCATCGGCCACCAGCAAACCACCTTGCTGGTCAATCACCACGCCAACCGGGCGGCCCAATGCGTTCTCGTCCTTGTCGAGGAAGCCGGTCAGCACATCCACCGGTGCTCCGTTCGGCTTGCCGGCGGCGAATGGTACGAAAATCACCTTATAGCCACTGTGCGGTTTGCGGTTCCACGAGCCGTGCTGGCCGATAAACGCGCCTTCCTTGAACTGCGCCGGCAAGTTGTTGCCCTCGGCGAAGGTCAGGCCCAGTGACGCGGTGTGCGGGCCGACGGCATAGTCCGGAGCGATGGCCTTGGCCACCAGATCCAGATTCTGCGGCTTCACCCGGACATCCACGTGCTGGCCGTAATAGCTGAAGGGCCAGCCATAGAATCCACCGTCCTTGACCGAGGTGATGTAGTCCGGCACCAGGTCGCTGCCGATTTCGTCACGTTCGTTGACTGCTGTCCACAGCGCGCCTGTGGTGGGTTCCCACGCCAGGCCGTTGGGGTTACGAATGCCTGAGGCGAAGATCCGGTGATTGCCGGTGGCGCGATCGACTTCCCAGATCGCGGCGCGACCTTCTTCTTTATCCAGACCATTCTCGCCGACGTTGCTGTTCGAGCCGACAGTGACGTACAGCTTGCTGCCGTCCTTGCTGGCGATGACGTTTTTGGTCCAGTGATGGTTCAGCGTGCCGCCCGGCAGGTCGGTGACTTTGATCGGCTGGGTCTTGATCTCCGTCGCGCCGGATTCGTAGTGGAAGCGCAGCAGCCGATCGGTGTCGGCGACGTACAAATCGTTGCCGACCAGGGTCATGCCGAATGGCGAGTTGAGGTTCTGCAGAAACACCGTGCGGGTCTCGGCCACGCCGTCGTGATCGGCGTCGCGCAGCAGGGTGATGCGGTTCGGGCTCGGCACGCCGGCACCGGCTTTGCCCATGACTTTCTTCATCACCCAGCCACGAATGCCGCTGCTGTCGTCAGGCTTGGGCGGAGCGTTGGTTTCCGCCACCAGCACGTCACCGTTGGGCAGCACGTAGAGCCAGCGTGGGTGATCGAGGCCTTCGGCAAATGCAGCCACTTGCGTACCGGCTGCGGCGGTCGGTTTGCCACCTGCAGGCCAGCCGACCGCTGGGGCGATGTTCACCGTCGGGATCAGGGTTTTGTTCGGTTCGGGCAGCTTGGGTGACGGTCCGGTGCCGTCAGAAACTTGCAGGCTGGAGGATTCACCGCAGGCGGCGAGCCCTCCGGCGAGGGCGATGACGAGAGCGAGTCGGGTTTTGCGCATTACTGATCTTCCCTATGAATGCATGCCTAATCATAGAGGAGTGCGCGCACCCGATGGTTCAACCGCTCAACCACGGGCCTCTTTGAACAGCACGGCGATGCCTGGGTGATAGTTACCCGCTTCGCTGCGCAACTTGCGGTAGGCGTAGGGGAAATACCAGGCCACTGCGCAGCAGTGTTCCTTTTGCAGGTCGTCGACCATGTCCTGCAGTTCTTCCGGGCTGGCGCTGTGCTGAGCCTTCTGCGGGGCGACGAACAGACAGCCGAGCTTGAGGTCACTGGCGAAGCTGATGCGTTTGGCATCGCTGGTGATGTCCAGCAGGGCCTGAGTCAGGTTGAGGTTGTTGACCCGCGGCCAGCGCTGGGTGGCCTGAAGGTAGGCGCGGTCTTCGGCCCCGGCGATGAACAGGTCGGCGCGGGCATTGCGCTCGCCGTCCTCGCTCTGCTTGCGGGTGGTGGTATCGCAGAGGGTAACCAGCTCGGCCATCCATGCCGCAGCGGAGAGCAAGCCGAGATTGGCGTTCTCGTCATGCCAGTAGGGCGTGTCGTTGTCACCGCGTACCGCGTTGTAACGGTCAATACAGTCAAACCAGCGTTCAAGCACCGGGCGCAGGAATTCCAGGCGCGGGTTGCTGATGATCATGCCTTGCATCGTCATCATCCTTATTGTTGTGGTGTGCTTTTTCAATCAAAAGCATGGCTCTTTGATATCACTTGTCTCAGTGTGGCACAAGATTGGCGTCAGATAATTGATCGGTGGCAGTTATTCGCCCGACGGCCCCCTCTTTAATTGACGCTCCACCCCCAACCCTCTAACCTTCGCGGCTTGTTTCAGGTGCTCTGTGACGCGTGTCGACAGAGTGAAACAGGGAAGCCGGTGAGGGTTGTCTTCAGGTGAAGAACGATCACGATCCCGGCGCTGCCCCCGCAACGGTAAATGAGTGAAAACTGCGCATTGAGCCACTGTGTCGACCGACGCGGGAAGGCGCGCAGTCAGGCGATTCGCCGCTCATGAGCCCGGAGACCGGCCTGATCCATCCAGCGGCATCACGGTGGGCGATGCCAGGCTTTTTGCCGTCTGTTCTTGTGCCTGCCCGCCGTTATCCAGCCTCAACGGAGAGCTCCCCATGACCGATTCCCCCGAGCGCGACGAACGCCATCTGGCGCGTATGCAGCGCAAAAAAGCCGTGATCGACGAGCGCATCGCCAATTCGCCTGACGAATGCGGCCTGGTGCTGGTGTTGACCGGCAATGGCAAAGGCAAAAGCAGCTCGGCGTTCGGCATGCTCGCCCGCGCCATGGGCCACGGTATGCAGTGTGGCGTGGTGCAATTCATCAAGGGCCGCAACAGCACTGGTGAAGAGTTGTTCTTCCGCCGCTTCCCCGAGCAAGTGCGTTTTCACGTGATGGGCGAGGGTTTCACCTGGGAAACCCAGGACCGCCAGCGTGACATCGCCGCCGCCGAAGCTGCGTGGGCAGTGTCCCGCGAGCTGCTGCGCGATCCGTCGATCGGCCTGGTGGTGCTGGATGAACTGAACATCGCCCTGAAACACGGCTACCTCGATCTGGATCGAGTGCTCAGCGACCTGCAGGCGCGTCCGCCGATGCAGCACGTGATCGTCACCGGCCGCGCGGCCAAGCCGGAAATGATCGAAATGGGCGACACCGTCACCGAAATGGGCATGCTCAAGCACGCCTTCCAGGCCGGCATCAAAGCGCAGAAAGGCGTCGAACTTTGAATCAACCACGTCACTGCCCGGCGGTGCTGATTGCCGCGCCGGCCTCCGGTCAGGGCAAGACCACCGTCACCGCCGCGCTCGCGCGCTTGCACCGCAATCAGGGGCGCAAGGTGCGCGTGTTCAAGTGCGGCCCGGACTTCCTCGACCCGATGATTCTCGAGCGCGCCAGCGGTGCGCCGGTGTATCAACTGGACATGTGGATGGTTGGCGAACAAGAAAGCCGCCGCCTGTTGTGGGAAGCCGCCGCCGAAGCCGATCTGATCCTGATCGAAGGTGTGATGGGCCTGTTCGACGGCACGCCGTCCAGCGCTGATCTGGCGCGGCATTTTGGTGTGCCTGTGCTTGGTGTGATCGATGGTACCGCCATGGCCCAGACCTTTGGTGCACTGGCGCTGGGGTTGGCGCGCTATCAGCCGGACCTGCCGTTTGCCGGGGTGCTGGCCAACCGCGTCGGCACCTTGCGTCATGCGCAATTGCTCGAAGGCAGCCTCACCGAAGGTCTGCGTTGGTACGGCGCGCTGTCGCGGGAAACCGGGATCGAGTTGCCGAGCCGCCATCTCGGTCTGGTGCAGGCCAGCGAACTGAATGATCTGGACCTGCGTCTCGACGCGGCGGCTGAAGCACTGGCCAGCAGTTGCGAGGTAGCGCTGCCACCGGCCGTGGCATTCGCCGCGCCTGAAATGATCAGCGCTGAACCGCTGCTCGACGGCGTGCGCATTGCCGTCGCTCGTGACGAAGCCTTTGCCTTCACCTACGGTGCCAGCCTCGATCTGCTGCGGGCGATGGGCGCCGAGTTGAGTTTCTTCTCGCCGATCCGCGATACGCAGTTGCCCGACGCCGACAGTCTGTATCTGCCCGGTGGTTACCCGGAATTGCACCATGTCGCGCTGGCGCAAAATACTGTGATGCTGGATGCGATTCGCGCGCACCACGCTGCCGGCAAACCGCTGCTTGCCGAGTGCGGCGGCATGCTCTATCTGCTCGACGCGTTGACCGATGTCGACGGCACCCGCGCCGAACTGGTCGGGCTGCTGCGCGGTGAGGCAGTGATGCAAAAACGTCTGGCGGCACTGGCACTGCAAGCGGTGGATTTGCCAGAAGGTTCGTTGCGCGGCCACACCTATCACCATTCCCTGACCAGCACCGAGCTGACGCCGATTGCCCGGGGCATCAGCCCGAATGGCGGGCGCGGGGCGGAGGCGGTTTATCGGGAAGGGCGGATGACGGCGTCGTACGTGCATTTTTACTTTCCGTCGAACCCGACGGCGATTGCCGCATTGTTTGCGCCAGATCTCAAGGCCGCCATCGCTGGCAAGCCAGCTCCCACAGTGGCCGGTGTCATGCCTGAAGAAACGCGATCCCCTGTGGGAGCTGGCTTGCCAGCGATGGGGCCATGACCGACAACGCCTATTCCGAGGCCGAACGCGCAGCCGTCTACCGAGCCATCGCCGAACGCCGCGACATGCGCCACTTCACCGGCGGCACGGTCGAACCGGAGCTGCTGCGCCGTCTGCTCGAAGCCGCGCATCAGGCGCCCAGCGTCGGTCTGATGCAGCCATGGCGCTTTATCCGCATCAGCGATCGCGCCTTGCGTGGGCAGATCCAGAACCTCGTCGAAGAAGAGCGCGTGCGTACCGCCGAAGCCCTCGGCGAGCGCAGTGACGAGTTCATGAAGCTCAAGGTTGAAGGCATCAACGACTGCGCCGAAGTGCTGGTCGCGGCGCTGATGGATGATCGCGAAAAGCACATTTTCGGCCGTCGTACGCTGCCGGAAATGGACATGGCCTCGCTGTCCTGCGCGATTCAGAATCTGTGGCTGGCGTCACGTGCCGAGGGGCTGGGCATGGGCTGGGTGTCGCTGTTCGAACCGCAGGCGCTGGCCGATCTGCTGCAGCTGCCGGCCGGGGCCAAGCCATTGGCGGTGTTGTGCCTGGGGCCGGTCAAGGCATTCTATCCGGCGCCGATGCTGGTACTCGAAGGGTGGGCGCAGGCGCGGCCGCTCAATGAGTTGCTGTACGAAAATTATTGGGGAGTGAGTCAATGAGTGTGGCGTTGTTGAGTGTCGCCGCGGTCGCGCTGGATGCGCTGCTGGGTGAACCGAAACGCTGGCATCCGCTGGTGGCGTTCGGCAATTTTGCCGGGCGCATCGAGCGCCGTTTCAATGCGGGCGGACGTGGCTGGCGCAGTCACGGGGTCACCGCGTGGGTGATCGCGGTGCTGCCGCTGACCTTGCTCGCGACCGCGTTTTCCTGGGCGCCGTACGTGGGCTGGATCGTCGAGATTCTGGCGCTGTATTGCGCCCTCGGCATGCGCAGCCTCGGTGAGCATGTCGCGCCGGTAGCCTGCGCCTTGCGCGCTGATGATCTGGAAGAAGCGCGCAAACGCGTCGGCTATCTGGTCAGTCGCCAGACCAGCGAACTGGACAGCACCGCCGTCGCCCGCGCCGCCACCGAATCGGTGCTGGAAAACGGCAGTGACGCGGTGTTCGCCGCGCTGTTCTGGTTCGTCGTGGCCGGCGCGCCGGGCGTGGTGCTCTATCGCCTGAGCAATACGCTCGACGCAATGTGGGGCTATCGCAATGAACGCTTCGAGCGCTTCGGCTGGTGCGCGGCAAAAATCGACGACGTGCTCAACTACATTCCGGCCCGACTGGTGGCGCTGACCTACGCGCTGCTGGGCAACACCCGGCTCGCCTGGAAATGCTGGCGCAGCCAGGGCCCGCAATGGGACAGCCCCAACGCCGGTCCGGTGATGGCGGCTGGCGCCGGTGCGTTAGGCGTCGAACTGGGCGGCCCGGCGATCTATCACGGCGAACTGCATGAGCGTCCGCAACTGGGCGAAGGTGCGCCGGCGGATGCCGATTCGATTGATCGTGGCTGGCAATTGGTCCAGCGCGGGGTATGGTTATGGCTGCTGATTCTCTGCGTGGGGGCTGAATTCTATGCTTGAGCACGGTGGCCGGCTGCGCAAGGCTGCACTCGATTACGGGATTGCCGAGGCCGACTGGCTCGACCTGTCCAGCGGCCTTGCGCCGTGGCCATTTGCGGTGCCGCAGATTCCGTTGCGCGCCTGGGCACGCTTGCCGGAAACCGACGACGGCCTGGAGCAGGCCGCGTGTGATTACTACGGTGCTTCGCAGGTGCTGCCGGTGGCCGGCTCGCAAATGGCGATCCAGCTGCTGCCGCGTTTGCGCCGCGCCGGCAAGGTCGGTGTGTTGTCGCCGTGTTATGCCGAGCACGCCGAAGCCTGGCGTCGCAGTGGTTACATCGTGCGCGAAGTGCTGGAGCAGGAAGTGGAGTTCTTTCTCGACAGCCTCGACGTGCTGGTGGTGGTCAATCCGAACAATCCCACCGGCCTGAGCCTGACGCCGGCGCGGCTGCTCGACTGGCATGCGCGGCTGGCCCAGCGCGGCGGCTGGCTGGTGGTCGATGAAGCGTTCATGGATAACACGCCGCAACTGAGTCTGGCGTCGCACACCCATCAAGTTGGCCTGATCGTCTTGCGCTCCTTCGGCAAGTTTTTCGGTCTGGCCGGGGTGCGTCTGGGGTTTGTGCTGGCCGAGCGCAAGTTGCTCAGATTGCTCGCCGAACAGGTCGGGCCGTGGGCGGTGAGCGGGCCGACGCGGGTGCTCGGTCAGGCCTGTTTGCAGGACACCGAAGCGCACACTCGGCAACGTATTCGCAGCGATGAGGCCAGTGAGCGCCTCGTGTTGTTGCTGGAGCGCTATGGTTTCAAACCTCAGGGCGGTTGCGCGTTGTTTCAGTGGCTGATCACCGAGCACGCGCCTGCGTTGCACGAGTTCATGGCGCGACGCGGGATCCTTCTGCGCATCTTCACCCACAACAGCAGTTTGCGTTTTGGCCTGCCCGCCAACGCCGCTGAAGAAGCGCGCCTCGAACAGGCGCTGCAAGCCTTTGCCAAGGAATCGAAATGACCACCTTGATGGTGCAAGGCACCACCTCCGACGCCGGTAAAAGCACGCTGGTGACGGCGCTGTGCCGCTGGGCCACCCGTCAGGGCGTGGCGGTGGTGCCGTTCAAACCGCAGAACATGGCGCTCAACAGTGCGGTGACCGCCGACGGCGGCGAGATTGGCCGGGCGCAAGCGGTGCAGGCGCAAGCCGCGCATCTCGAACCGCATACCGACATGAACCCGGTGCTGCTCAAACCCAACAGCGACACCGGCGCGCAGGTAATCATCCATGGCCGCGCGGTCACCAGCATGAACGCGGTGGCGTATCACGACTACAAAGCCATCGCCATGCAGGCGGTGCTCGCGTCGCACGAGCGGCTGAGCGCGGCCTATCCGCTGGTGATGGTTGAAGGCGCTGGCTCGCCGGCCGAAATCAATCTGCGTGCCGGTGACATCGCCAACATGGGCTTCGCCGAAGCGGTGGATTGCCCGGTGCTGCTGATCGCCGACATCAATCGCGGCGGGGTGTTTGCGCATCTGGTCGGCACGCTGGAGTTGCTGTCGCCGAGCGAGCAGACACGGGTCCAGGGCTTCATCATCAACCGCTTTCGCGGTGACATCGCCTTGCTGCAACCGGGCCTCGACTGGCTGGAACAACGCACCGGCAAACCGGTGGTCGGCGTGCTGCCGTACGTGATGGATCTGCATCTGGAGGCCGAGGATGGCATCGATCAGCGCCAGACCGACAAGGCCGAACAGGTGTTGAAAGTGGTGGTGCCGGTGCTGCCGCGCATCAGCAACCACACGGACTTTGATCCACTGCGCCTGCATCCGCAGGTCGATCTGCAATTCATCGGCCCGGGGCAGGCGATCCCTGCCGCCGACCTGATCATTCTGCCTGGCTCGAAAAGCGTGCGCAGCGATCTTGCCTATTTACGTGCCAATGGCTGGGACACGGCGATCAATCGGCACTTGCGCTATGGCGGCAAGGTGCTGGGGATCTGTGGCGGTCTGCAAATGCTCGGCGAGCAAGTGCACGATCCGCTGGGCCTCGAAGGCGCGCCGGGTTCGAGTGCCGGCCTGGGTTTGCTGGCGTTCGAAACCACGCTGGAAGCCGAGAAGCAGTTACGCAATGTCCGAGGGCATCTGGCGTTGGAAAACGCCGAGGTCAGTGGCTATGAAATCCATGCAGGCGTGACGGTGGGGCCGGCGCTGGAAAATGCGGCGGTGCATCTGGATGACGGTCGTTGCGATGGCGCGCAGAGTCTGGACGGGCAGGTGTTCGGCACCTACCTGCATGGCTTGTTCGAATCACCGCAAGCCAGTGCCGCGTTACTGCGCTGGGCCGGGTTGAGCGCTGTGCAGGAGGTGGATTACCACGGCTTGCGCGAGCGCGATATCGAGCGGTTGGCGGATCTGGTGGAGCGGCATCTGGATACCGATTTGTTGCGTGAGCTCTGCGGGATTTGAGTGGCCTGCCCAGGCCCCATCGCTTGCAAGCCAGCTCCCACAGGGGAGTGAGGTGTTTCAGCCACTGCGATCACTGTGGGAGCGGGCTTGCCCGCGAAGGGGCCGGTTGCCTCAACACTTAATTTTCAGGATGTCCCCATGCACCAACTGATCCTCGGCGGCGCCCGCTCCGGCAAAAGTCGCCTGGCGGAAAAACTCGCCAGCGACAGCCATCTGGCTGTCACCTACATCGCCACCAGCCAGCCGCTGGACGGTGAAATGAACGCCCGCGTCGCCCATCACCGCGCCCGGCGTCCGGCCGAATGGGCACTGATCGAAGAGCCCATAGCGCTGGCCCGCGTCCTGCGTGAAAGCGCCGACGCCGAGCGTTGCCTGCTGGTGGACTGCCTGACCCTGTGGCTGACCAATCTGCTGATGCTCGATGACGCCGCGCGTCTCGCCGCCGAACGTGAAGCTCTGCTGGACTGCCTGGCGTCATTGCCGGGGGAAATCATTTTTGTCAGCAACGAGACCGGAATGGGTGTCGTGCCGCTGGGCGAATTGACTCGCCGCTACGTCGATGAAGCCGGTTGGCTGCATCAAGCTCTGGCCGAGCGTTGTCAGCGAGTCGTCCTGACCGTCGCCGGCCTGCCCCTGACCCTGAAAGGACCTGCGTTATGACTCAAGCGTGGTGGTTGAACCCGTGCCAATCCGTAAATACCGAGATCGTTGAACACGCGGCGGCGCGCCAACAGCAGTTGACCAAACCGGCCGGGTCCCTCGGTCGCCTCGAAAGCGTGGCGGTGCAGCTGGCCGGATTGCAGGGGCAGATCAAGCCGACCCTCAAGCAGGTCTGGATCGCGATTTTTGCTGGTGATCACGGGGTGGTCGCGGAAGGTGTTTCCGCCTTCCCGCAGGAAGTCACCGGGCAGATGCTGCTCAACTTCGTCAGCGGCGGTGCGGCGATCAGCGTGCTGGCGCGCCAGCTCGATGCGCAATTGGAGGTGGTCGATCTGGGCACGGTGACGCCATCGTTGAACCTGCCGGGCGTGCGCCACCTTAACATCGGCCCGGGCACGGCGAATTTCGCGAAGGGCGCGGCGATGACCCAAGCGCAGGGCGAACTCGCCTTGCAGGCCGGTCGTGACAGCGTGCTGCGCGCCAAAGCGGCGGGCGCACAGTTGTTCATCGGTGGCGAAATGGGCATCGGCAACACCACTGCCGCCAGTGCACTGGCGTGTGCCTTGCTCGATTGCCCGGTGGTGCACCTGACCGGTCCCGGCACCGGGTTGAACGCCGAAGGCGTCAGCCATAAAGCACAAGTGATCGAGCGCGCACTGGCGCTGCACGCGGCGCAACGTGGCGATGCGCTGCAAACCCTGTTCAACCTCGGCGGTTTTGAAATCGCCGCACTGGTCGGCGCGTACCTGGCTTGTGCGCAGGAGGGCGTGGCGGTGCTGGTCGACGGCTTTATCTGCACGGTCGCCGCGTTGGTCGCGGTGCGGCTGAATCCAGCCTGCCGCGAGTGGCTGCTGTTCGGCCACCGGGGCGCCGAGCCGGGCCATCGTCATGTGCTGGAAACCCTCAATGCCGAACCGCTGCTGGAACTCGGTTTGCGTCTGGGCGAGGGCAGCGGGGCGGCGTTGGCTGTGCCGCTGTTGCGTCTGGCCTGCGACCTGCACGGGCAGATGGCGACGTTCGCCGAAGCGGCGGTGGCGGATCGTCCGGCATGACGTTGCGTCTGGACCTGCTGCGCCACGGGGAGACGGAGCTGGGCGGCGGATTGCGCGGTAGCCTCGATGATGCGCTCACGGAAAAGGGTTGGGCGCAGATGCGTGCGGCGGTGATAGCCGGAGGGCCGTGGGATCGCTTGATCAGCTCGCCGCTGCAGCGTTGTGCGCGGTTTGCTGCAGAGCTGGGCGAGCAACTGAATCTGCCGGTGCAGTTGGACAAGGACCTGCAGGAACTGCATTTCGGTGCCTGGGAAGGGCAGAGCGCAGCGGCACTGATGGAGACCGATGCCGAGGCGCTGGGGTTGTTCTGGGCCGATCCGTATGCTTTCACGCCGCCGCAGGGTGAGCCGGTCAGTGATTTTGCGGCGCGCGTGCTGGGCGCGGTTGCGCGTTTGCATCAGGCCTATGCCGGTGAACGCGTTTTGTTGATCAGTCATGGCGGCGTGATGCGTCTGTTGCTGGCGCAGGCGCGAGGTTTGCCACGTGAGCAGTTGCTCAATGTCGAAGTCGCGCATGCTTCGCTGTTCGCGCTCAGCGTCGAGGCCGATGGCGTGCTCAAGGAAGGTCACTGAGATGCTGCCACTGTGGATCGCCCTGCAATTTCTCAGCAGCTTGCCGATTCGTCTGCCGGGGATGCCGGAGCCGCAACAGCTCGGGCGTTCGCTGTTGTTTTATCCGTTGGTGGGGCTGCTGTTCGGGGTGATCCTCTGGGCATTCAACCTGGTATTGGCCGGCGCGCCGTTGTTGTTGCATGCGGCGCTGTTGCTGACGGTGTGGGTGCTGCTCAGCGGCGCGCTGCATCTGGATGGTCTGGCTGACAGCGCCGACGCCTGGCTTGGTGGTTTCGGTGATCGTGAGCGCACGCTGACGATCATGAAGGATCCGCGCAGCGGGCCGATTGCCGTGGTGACGCTGGTGTTGGTGTTGCTGCTGAAGTTCTGCGCGTTGCTGGCGCTGGTCGAGCAAGGGCACGCGGTGATGTTGATCATCGTGCCGCTGCTGGGGCGAGCGGCGTTGCTGGGGCTGTTTCTGACCACGCCGTATGTGCGCGCGGGAGGTCTGGGGCAGGCGTTGGCTGATCATTTGCCGCGCAGGGCCGGTTGGTGGGTGCTTGGGGCGAGTGCGCTGGCCTGTTTGCTGATTGCCGGGGTGAAAGCGATTGTTGCGCTGGTTGTCGCGTTCGTCGGGTTTGTCTGGCTGCGGCAGGTGATGATGCGGCGGTTGGGTGGGACCACTGGCGATACGGCGGGGGCATTGCTGGAATTGCTGGAGATGGCGGTGCTGGTTGGGGTGGTGTTGGTCTGACAGGCGTCTGTTGCCTGTTCGGACCTCATCGCTGGCAAGCCAGCTCCCACAAGTATTGAGGGCGTTTGCAGATTTTTTGAACACTTGCAAAAACTGTGGGAGCTGGCTTGCCAGCGATGGGGATGTGTCAGACGCCACAATCCTTATTGATAAACTCATGTGTAACTTGATTTAACACAGTCGCGGGTATATACACGCATCATGCTTCCTTCTCAATGTTTGTGCACCAACCTGCGTCGCGCCGCTCGTGGCGTCAGCAGGCATTATGACGGCGCTCTCGACGGCTTCGGGATCAACGTTGCCCAGTATTCTTTGCTGTGCAATCTGCAGCGTCTGGATCAACCGAGCATCTCGGAACTGGCCGAAGCCATGGGCCTGGATCGCAGCACCCTGGGGCGCAACCTGCGGGTGCTGGAAGGCGAGGGCCTGGTGGCGCTGGCCGAGGGCGAGGACATGCGCAACCGCATCGTCCGGCTCACCGAAACCGGTGCACAGCGCCTTGCGGCGGCGCTGCCAGCCTGGGAAGCGGCGCAACAGCGATTGATCGATCGCCTGGGCGCCGAGAAGCGTGAAACCTTGCTGCGACTGTTGGACGAACTGGCCTGAACGCCGGTTTTTCCGGATTTAAGCGGGTATATACCCGCGAACGGAGAATAACAATGACATCGATGTGGCGTACGTGCGGTTGGGTGTTGCTGGGAAGTGCGCTGATTCTGGCGTTGTCATTGGGCGTGCGGCACGGCTTCGGCCTGTTCCTGTCGCCGATGAGTGCGCAGTTCGGCTGGGGGCGCGAAGTGTTTGCCTTCGCCATCGCCCTGCAGAACCTGATCTGGGGTCTGGCGCAGCCGTTCACTGGCGCCCTGGCTGACCGTTTCGGGGCGGCGAAAGTGGTGCTGGTCGGCGGCGTGCTGTATGCCGCGGGCCTGGTGTGCATGGGGCTGTCCGATTCGGCGCTGACCCTGTCGCTGAGTGCCGGTCTGTTGATCGGTATCGGTCTGTCCGGTACGTCGTTCTCGGTGATTCTCGGCGTGGTCGGTCGTGCGGTGCCGCCGGAAAAACGCAGCATGGGCATGGGCATCGCCAGTGCTGCCGGTTCGTTCGGCCAGTTTGCGATGTTGCCGGGCACGCTGGGTTTGATCGGCTGGCTCGGCTGGTCGGCGGCGTTGCTGGTGCTGGGCCTGCTGGTGGCGCTGATCGTGCCGCTGGTGAGCATGCTCAAGGACAAGCCGCTGCCGGTGCTGGGCCATGAACAGAGCCTGTCCGAAGCGTTACGCGAAGCCTGTTCGCACTCGGGGTTCTGGCTGTTGGCATTCGGCTTTTTCGTCTGCGGCTTTCAGGTGGTGTTCATCGGTGTGCATCTGCCGGCCTATCTGGTTGATCAACATCTGCCGGCAACCGTCGGCACCACGGTGCTGGCGCTGATCGGTCTGTTCAATATCTTTGGCACTTATACCGCTGGCTGGCTCGGCGGACGCATGTCCAAGCCGCGTCTGCTGACGGCGTTGTATCTGCTGCGTGCGGTGGTGATCGTGCTGTTTCTGTGGCTGCCGGTGACGACGACGTCGGCGTACCTGTTCGGCATGGCCATGGGCTTCCTGTGGCTGTCGACGGTGCCGTTGACCAACGGCACGGTGGCGACCTTGTTTGGTGTGCGCAATCTGTCCATGCTCGGCGGCATCGTGTTCCTGTTTCATCAGCTTGGCTCGTTCCTCGGCGGCTGGCTGGGAGGCGTGGTGTATGACCGTACCGGGAGTTATGACTTGATCTGGCAAGTGGCGATTCTTTTGAGCCTGCTGGCGGCCGCGCTGAACTGGCCGGTACGCGAGCGTCCGGTGGCGCGCCTGCAACCGGCTGTCGGCGCCGTATGAAGCGTTCCTGGCCGCGAATCGCCTTCACCGCACTCGGCGCGCTGTTGCTGGCGCTGGTGTGGTGGGGCTGGCATCAGGGCGGCCTGGCGTTGATGCAGTTGGGCATGGGCGCTTGCTTGTAGGCTTGGATGACGAGTAACGTCGGGAGTCTGATGACTGCTCAAAGGATGCCCGACATGCTCATGCGCTGGTGTGCTGTACCCGCGTTGCTGATGGCGTTGACCGGACTGGCCCAGGCGGCTGATTGCCCGGAGGCGCTGCAAGGTTCGTTGCCCAAGTTGCGCGCCAAGGAATCCGTCGATCTGTGCCAGCGCTACGCCGGCAAGCCGCTGGTGGTGGTCAATACCGCCAGTTTCTGTGGCTTCGCTCCCCAGTTCGAGGGCCTCGAAGCGCTCAATCAGCATTACAAGGCGCAAGGCCTGGAAATGCTCGGCGTGCCCTCCAATGACTTCAAGCAGGAGTCCAAGGACAGCGCCGAAACCGCCAAGGTCTGCTACGCCAACTACGGCGTGACGTTCACCATGACCGAGCCGCAGAAGGTTCGTGGCGATGAGGCGACTCACCTGTTCAAGGTGCTGGCCGAACAGAGCAGTGCGCCGAAGTGGAATTTCTACAAGTATGTGATTGATCGGCAGGGCAAGGTGATTGCCAATTTCTCCAGCCTGACCAAGCCGGATGATCCGGAGTTTATTGCGGCAGTTGAAAAGGCTATCGCCTCAAAACCACTGCAACCATGACCCTGTAGGAGCTGCGGAACGCTGCGATCTTTTGATCTTAAAAAACAAGATCAAAAGATCGCAGCCTCGTTTCACTCGACAGCTCCTACAGGTTGTAAATCTCAGGCACAAAAAGCCCCGCTTTCTTTAAAGAGAGCGGGGCTTTTCTGTGGGCGAGGGTTTAGCCTCGCCGTGCAGCATCAGAAGCGGTAAGTAGCGCCAACACCGAAACCGTTTGCCGAGTTTTCATACTTGGCGTCGTAGGTCTGGCCACGATCGTTCTGGTTGTGGACCTTGACCGACTCTTCTTTCAGGTACGAGTAAGCCACGTCGATGGTCAGGTCTTCGGTCGGGCTCCAGCCGGCACCGATGCTGAAGATTGTGCGGTCGCCAGTAGGGATGCGTGGCGAGCGGTCGACGTTGTTGGTCGGCGACTGGTCGAAAGTCAGACCGGTGCGCAGTACCCATTCCTTGTTCAGCTGGTACGAAGTACCCACGGCGTAAGCCCAGGAGTCGTGCCAGTTCTGCTCTTCGGTGATCTCGCCAAACTGACCGGCCAGCAGCGGCTGTACGCCGGAGTTTTCAACGGTGATCTTCTTCAACTGGCTCCAGCGGGTCCAGGTCGAACCGGCGTAGACGTTCCAACGATCGTTGATCGCCTGAGTGACCGAGAAGTCCACCGATTCAGGCGTGGTGATCTTCAGCGAAGCGTCGTACTTCTGCTCGGCGCCCAGACCGACTGCGCCCAACACGCTGTAATTGACCTTGGTGTTGCCTTCGAGCTTGTAATCGACTTTCGAGTGGTAGGTCAGACCCAGACGCGTGGTGTCGGTGGCCTGTACCAGCACGCCGATGTTGTAGCCCAGCGCGGTATCGTCACCCTTGATCTTGACCTTGCCGTCCGGCGCGGCCTGGGTGATCGACAGGTTGGATTCCAGCGTACCGTCGATACGGTTGATGGTCGGACCGAAACCGATCGACACCACATCGTTGAACTTATAGCTGACAGTTGGCTGGAAAGTGATGACTTGTACTTCGGACTTGCTGCCGAAGTAACGGCCGCCAAAGCCTTTTTCATAGTCGGTAATCAGGCCGAACGGCACGTAAACGCCGAGGCCGAATGCCCAATGCTCGTCGATCGGTTTGACATAGAAGCCCATAGGTACGGAGGTGAAGGGCACCATGTCGCCTTTGTTGCTGCCGCCGTTAGGGCTGGAGCTGGCGTCGCTGATATCGGTCTTGGCATCGAGGAATGCAACACCGCCGGTGACTTGTTCGCGCGTGAGGCGCGACATGCCGGCAGGGTTGCCATAAACAGTGCTTGCGTCGTCGGCAGAAGAGGATCGCCCAGCGTAACCAGTACCCATCCCGCTGATGCTGTGTTCGTTGATGGCAAAGCCAGCTGCGAAGATCTGGGTGGATGCCATGGTAACGGCGAGGCTAAGGGTGGTTTTGAGCATGACTTTTTTCATTATTAGAACTCCTGGTGATCACCGGGGCGAAAATTACCAACATTTTCGTTCCAGCGCTATAGTCCCTATACCTTGAGTTAGAGCGGTTTTGTAGGACAATCCGACCAGATTCGCGGCCTGTTGAGCGATCTTCTGAAACTCGCCAGTCAACACGCGACCTGATTCACCGGTGAAACACAGGTTTGCCAAGCGTAGGTGAAGTCGCGCAGACGGCCTTGCGGCTGGAAGGTCTGACGCCAGATTCGCGCCATGCCCAGCAGATCGCCCGGGGCGGGGAGGGTGGGGTGTTGTTCTTCTACCAGCAGCCAGGCGATGGCGGTGGCGTAACGCAGATTGACGGTCAATTCCAGGTGCGGGCCGCTAAGAAAAGCATGCTGGCTGGCGAGGCCGCGAACAAGGCTCGCGCGCTCCGGATCCAGTGCCAGGTAGTGATCCCAAAGGGCTTGGTGGCGATGCTCGGCAATCCGGTAGAGGCCGTGGCCACGGCGGTCATGCAGGGCGGAGCCGAGGGCGGACTGGCTGGCGGCGATTCCCAGCAGCAGGGATTCGGCGGTTGCGCAGTGACGTCCCAGATAAATCAATGTGGGACGGATCACGTAGCGACACAGTTCGCTGGCAGCGATACCCATAATGCCCTCGATTCTTGTAATGGGGCGGCGAAACCTGAAGGGGCCTTGGCAGCGGTGGATCGACTCAGGCTCGCCGGAAGCGGATCAAGCCGCTTGAGTTGAAGTGTAGTGTCATATTCACGTCGTAAAGGCCTGTTTTTAAAATATTTCCGGCGCTGGGTCAGTCGCGTTATATCCGATGGTGCTTAGACGTCAAAAGCTAAAAGCGAAACATCAGGCAATAAAAAGCCCCGCATTATGTGCGGGGCTTTTGCTTTTGCAGCCTTTTCGGCCCTCAGGCAATCAACGCCTGACGCGTACGATCGATAATGGCCTGCAGCGGTTCGGCGCTGGAGTATTGATCGGGGTACAGACGCTCGCTGTGGCGAGCGATCCCGTGTTCATTGACCACGGTGAAGCTGAAGCAGCCTTTGCGAGCGGCCATGATCAGGCAGTTCATTGGGGCAAAAGCGTTGGTTAGGGTGCGAATGGCATCCTGAGTCTGGATTTGAGTAGACATAGTTATTAGGTGTTCCTACAAATGACACGGATAAGAACCGTGCAACGTTAAAACGTTCCAGTAATGTCGACCACCATTGGTCGAACAAAGAACCCGACTGGAACAAAGCAGCCAGTTTGAAGCGCTGATAAGTTGGCGCGCTTGGGCTGGCAGGTAGGTACTTAGGAGGACAGGCAACACATCGAGGGCAGAGGTTCTGGGCCCGGGGTGAAGATCCTGATCAATTTGCAGGTTGGTTCGGTCAGAGTAAGTGGTCTTTGCAGCACCCTTTGCATTCATTCAAAGGCTGTGCTGGCGCAAGATTTACCTGGAAACCATCGAGGGGTCGTTCCCGCTTTTTTCGGTGAAGGGCTTCTGGGAAGAAGGTTGACCGTGGGGATGTGTTCGACCGGAATTGACTTTCAGCTTGGTACTAACGCCGCGGATAGTAACGAAACGTCCTGGACAATGCAAACCCTGCGGCAAAAAAGATTTCGGTCGGTGGCGCGGATCGTGGGTGACAGGGCTGGCCCTTTCGCGAGCAGGCTCACTCCCACAGGAGAACAGGGACCGAATGTGGGAGCGAGCCTGCTCGCGAAGAAGCCGTCCGTCGCCACAAAAGCGTGCAGCCATGCCCATCGCCAACCCGCTTATCCACTGCTCAGGGCGCAAAACGACCCGAAAAAGCGCATCGATATAACCGGGTAACAGGTACTTGTGCACATTAGTTGCGCAGACGGTAACCTCACTGTCACATCAATCCTGACCCCGGTGGCTGCCTGCATCAAAAGTTTAAGTCAATGAAAAATATCGTCTTTTTTTGTTGGTGAAAAAATCGTCAGTTTGACTGCGAGCCCCATTCCACAAGGCTTTGCGGAGGTTCGGGAGCGGTTGTCCACTGAGTTATCCACAGCTTCTGTGGATTGTCCCTAGCGCTTGCTCTAGGACGGGCGTGCCGGGTTTTTTTCGACTTTACCTGTACGAAAAAGAGAGTAGAGTGGCGCGCCTTCCGATCTGTCCCACAGTGTTTTATGAAGTTTCGCTCAGTATCAGACTCTGTTACCTCCGAACACCCTCGTGTTACCTCACCCAAGCGATTTTCCGTGCGTGTGGCCGAATGGCTGCTCGACAGCCCACGGCTGGGCGATAGCCGTAATGCCAAGCATCTGGCGGGGCGTCTGCTCAAGCAACCGGCACGCGAAGGCGTAGTCGCGGCGCAAAGTCGCCTCGGCCAATTGATGTGCCGCGAGTGCGGCAATGCCCGGGATCGGCGCATCGGCCAGGATCTGCTGCGCCAGGCCGCTCGCGCCGGCGACCGTCGTGCACAACGGGAACTCGGTCTGCTCGAAGACTGAGCTGTCCAACACCCCACGCCTTGGTTAACCTTCAGGCTTTATCGGATCGGCAGGAGTGGCTATGGCTATGGACTTGACCAGCGTGTTGCTCGGTCTGGCGGGCGCGGGATTACCGCTGCTGGCGCTGGCCTGGCAACTGCAGCGGCGGGCCAGCGATCGGCAAGCCGAGGTCGCCTTGCTCGAAGAGCGCCTGGCCATGGCGCAACTGGCGCAGGACGGGCTTAACGTGCAGTTGGAATCCAGCCGCGATGAAATCGTCGACCTCGGCCAGGCCAATGCCGCCAGGCAGGCGGAGTTGGCGGCTCTGCGCCGCGAAGTCGAGTTGTTGCAGATCGAACGCGATGACGCCCGTGACGCGTCCCACGCCTGGAACATCGAGCGTGCCAACAAAGAGGCCGAATTGCGCCGCCTCGACGCCCAGACCGCTTCGCTGAACGCCGAACTGCGCGAGCAACAGGAAAGCCATCAACAACGTCTCAGCGACCTGCAAGGCTCGCGCGATGAGTTGCGCGCGCAGTTCGCCGAGCTGGCAGGAAAGATCTTCGATGAGCGTGAACAGCGCTTTGCCGAGACCAGTCAACAGCGCCTCGGGCAGTTGCTCGATCCGCTGAAAGAGCGCATCCAGTCCTTCGAAAAACGCGTGGAAGAGAGCTATCAGGCCGAAGCCCGCGAGCGCTTTTCGCTGGCCAAAGAGCTGGAGCGTCTGCAGCAATTGAACCTGCGTCTGAGTGACGAAGCGACCAACCTGACCCGTGCCCTCAAAGGCCAGAAAACCCAAGGCAACTGGGGTGAGTTGATTCTTGAGCGGGTGCTGGAGCACGCCGGTCTGGAGAAGGGCCGCGAGTACCAGACCCAGGTCAACCTCAAGGGGCCGGACGGCGAGCGCTTCCAGCCAGACGTGATCATTTACCTGCCGGGCGACAAGCAGGTGGTGGTCGACTCCAAGGTCAGCCTCACGGCGTATCAGCAGTACGTCGCCGCTGAAGACGACACCCTCGGCCAGATCGCGATCAAGCAGCACGTGCTGTCGCTGCGCAGTCACGTCAAAGGCCTGGCCGGAAAGGATTACAAGCGTCTGGAAGGCCTGCACAGCCTCGATTTCGTGTTGCTGTTCGTGCCGATCGAAGCGGCATTTTCCGCCGCTTTGCAAGCCGAGCCGACGCTATTTCAGGAGGCGTTCGACCGCAACATCGTGATCGTCAGCCCAACCACCTTGCTGGCGACGTTACGGGTGATCGACAGCCTGTGGAAGCAGGAACGGCAGAGCCAGAACGCCCGGGAAATCGCCGAGCGTGCCGGCTGGCTGTACGACAAATTCGTGCTGTTCATTCAGGATCTGGACGAAGTCGGCAATCGCCTGCAACAGCTGGACAAGGCCTACAGTTCGGCGCGCAACAAACTCACGGAAGGGCGCGGCAACCTGGTCAGCCGCAGTGAACAGCTCAAACTGCTCGGTGCGCGGGCGAGCAAGAGTCTGCCGGCGGACTTGTTGGAACGGGCGATGACCGATGTCGACGGGCTGGTCGAACTGCCAGAGTGAAGAGCAAAAGATCGCAGCCTGCGGCAGCTCCTACAGGATGAATGCAAATCCCATGTAGGAGCTGCCGCAGGCTGCGATCTTTTGCTTTACAGCGGCACATACCGACTCAACAACGCCCGCAACGCCGCCGGTTTCACTGGTTTGGTCAGATAATCCAGCCCTGCCGCATGCACCTGCGCCACCGTCTCCGGGCGGCCATCGGCGCTGATCACCACCCCCGGCACCGGCTCGCCTAACGTGGTGCGCAGCCACGCCATCAGCTCGGTTCCGGTATCGCCGTGGTCGAGGTGATAGTCGACCAGTGCCAGTTGCGGTCGTACGCCATCGTTGAGCAACGCCGCGCATTCTTCGCGATTGCGCGCCGTCCACACCTGACAGCCCCAGCGGGTGAGCAGGCTGTTCATGCCAATCAGAATGCTGTCTTCGTTGTCGATGCACAGTACTTGCGCGCCGCTGAGCAACTTGCCGTTCAACTCCACCGCGGCGTTCTGCGGCAGCGCTTGCGTCCGGGCCAATGGCACGCTGACGCTGAACACGCTGCCGCGTCCCGGCCACGAACGTACGCGCAGGGTATGGCCAAGCACGCGACATAAACCGTCGGCAATCGCCAGGCCCAGGCCGAGGCCTTTTTCGGCGCGGGTCTGATGGCTGTCGAGGCGTTTGAATTCCTCGAAAATCACCTGTTGCTTGTCTTCCGGAATCCCCGGTCCGCGATCCCACACTTCCAGACACAGTTCACTGCCGCGACGGCGTACGCCCAGCAGCACCGGGCCCTTGGCGTAGCGGAACGCGTTGGTCAGGAAGTTCTGCAAGATCCGCCGCAGCAGCTTGATGTCGCTGTCGATGCGCAAATGACTGCCGCGCACCCGGAACGTCAGCCCTTGTTCCTGCGCCAGCGCCTTGAATTCGGCGCCGAGGGTGTCGAACAGCTCGTTGACCGCGAACGGCTTGCGATCGGGGTTGATCTTGCCGTTTTCCAGGCGGGAAATATCCAGCAGGTCGCTGATCAGGTCTTCTGCCGAACGCAGCGAACTGTCGAGGTGTTGCACCAGTTTCTGTGCCTCGCTGCTCAAGCCGTCGTCCTGGTGGGACAGGGCGGCAGAGAACAGGCGCGCGGCGTTCAGCGGCTGCATCAGGTCATGGCTGACGGCGGCGAGGAAACGGGTTTTCGACTGATTCGCGGCCTCGGCATGGCCCTTGGCTTCGGTCAGTGCAACGTTGAGCTGCGACAGCTCTTGGGTGCGCTCGCTGACCCGTTGCTCCAAACCTTCGTTGGCCTCGGTCAGCGCCTGCTCGGCTTCGCGGAACGCGGTGATGTCGGTGAAACTCATGACGAAGCCGCCGCCGGGCATCGGGTTGCCGATCAGCTCGATCACTCGGCCGTTGGGGAACAAGCGTTCGGACGTGTGCGCACGCCCCTGACGCATCCAGTGCAGCCGCCGGGCAACGTGGACTTCCGCCTCGCCGGGGCCGCACAAGCCGCGTTCGGCGTTGTAGCGAATGATGTCGGCAATCGGCCGGCCGACGCTGATCAAGCCGTCCGGGTAGTTGAACAGCTCCAGATAGCGCCGGTTCCACGCCACCAGTTTCAGCGACTGGTCGACCACGCTGATGCCCTGGGTGATGTTCTCGATCGCGCCTTGCAGCAGGGCGCGGTTGAACTGCAGCACTTCCGAGGCTTCGTCAGCGATCCGGACGACGTCCTCCAGCTGCATTTCCCGACCTTCAATCGCCGCTTTTACCACTGCCCGAGTCGAAGAAGCGCCGAGCACACCAGCCAACAAGCGTTCGGTGTGGGCGATCCATTCGCCGTCAGCATTCTGGTTCGGGTTGAAGCCCTTGCCCTGCCGGTAGGCGAAACGAATGAAGCTCTGCCGCGCACGTTCTTCACCGACAAAGCGTGCCGCCAGTTGCAGCAAATCATCGATCTGCACTGCGAGCATCGAACGCGCACTCGGCCGCGCGCTGATTTCCTGACCGATGAAGCGCCCGGCCTGCCAGTGCTCCGAAACCCGTGTACGCGACAGCACCGAGACCCAGGCGAACAACGTGAAGTTGCCCGCCAGTGACAGCACCACGCCTTGGGTCAGCGGGGTGATCGGCAGGTTCAGCGGGTTGCTGTGCAGCCACGAAAGGCCCGGGAACGTGCTCAGCGACCAGCCGAGACTGTGGGCGGCAATCGGCAGGATCAGCGTGTAGAACCAGAGGAACGTACCGGCGGCCAGACCGGCGAAAACCCCGCGACGGTTGGCCTGCTTCCAGTACAGCGCGCCGAGCATCGCCGGGGCCAGTTGGGTGACGGCGGCGAAGGCGATCTGGCCGATGGTTGCGAGGCTTGCGGTGGAGCCGAGCAAGCGGTAACTGACGTAGGCCAGCAACAGAATCAGCACGATGCTCACGCGGCGCACCGAGAGCATCCACTGGCGGAACACTTCGAACGGGCGCTCGGCGTTGTTACGGCGCAGCAACCACGGCAACAGCATGTCGTTGGAAACCATGGTCGACAGTGCCACGCTGGCCACAATCACCATGCCGGTGGCCGCCGACGCGCCGCCGATGAACGCCAGCAACGCCAAGGCCGGATGGGCCTGGGCCAGCGGCAGGCTGATCACGAACGAGTCGGGCAGTACGTGGCTCGGCAGCATCATCTGCCCGGCGAGGGCGATCGGCACCACGAACAGCGCGGCCAGCGCCAGATAAGCCGGGAACACCCATTTGGCCAGGCGCAGGTCTTGCGGGTCGATGTTCTCCACCACGGTGACATGAAACTGTCGTGGCAGGCAGATGATCGCCATCATCGCCACACCCGTTTGCACCACCATCGACGGCCAGTTGATGGTTTCTTTCCAGTATTGCTCCAGTCGTGGCGCGAGCATGGCCTGATTGAACAGGTCGTCGAAACCGTCATACAGGCCAAAGGTGACGAAGGCGCCGACAGCAAGAAAGGCGAACAGCTTGACCAGTGATTCAAAGGCAATCGCCAGCACCATGCCGCGGTGGTGCTCGGTGGCGTCGAGGTTGCGCGTGCCGAAGACGATAGTGAACAGCGCCAGCACCAGCGACACGATCAGCGCGGTGTCCTGGGCGCGGGTGCCCATGGCGTCGGCACCGGCGCCGATCAACAGGTTTACACCGAGGACGATGCCTTTGAGTTGCAGAGCGATATAAGGGAGAACGCCGACCAGACAGATCAGCGCGACCACCACTGCCAGCGATTGCGATTTGCCGTAGCGCGCGGCGATGAAGTCGGCAATCGAGGTGATGTTCTCCTGTTTGCTGATCATCACCATTTTCTGCAGGACCCACGGCGCCCCCAGCAACAACAGGATCGGCCCGAGGTAGATCGGCAGGAATGACCACAGCTGTTCAGCGGCTTGGCCGACGGCGCCGAAGAACGTCCAACTGGTGCAATAAACCGCCAGCGACAGGCTGTATACCCACGCGCGCATCCGCGGCGGCAACGGCGTGCTGCGACGGTCGCCATAGAAGGCGATGGCGAACATGATGGCCATATAGGCCAGGGCGACGGCGGCGATCAGCCCGGTGGACAGCGACATGCAACACTCCCGACAAAAGACTCCCCGGCAATCCTGCCCGGGCGGACAGTCTCGCATGAGTGCGGCGGTTAGTCAGTGTCGACCAAGGTCGTGGCGTGGCGGGGTGTCGCAGGTTTGAAACCGGGTGGCTTCTCGGGTGACCGGTCAGGCCCCATCGCTGGCAAGCCAGCTCCCACAAGGAACTCCAGTGGGCACATATTTTGTGAACATCACAGACCCTGTGGGAGCTGGCTTGCCAGCGAAAGCGTCAGTCCTGTTTCAGCGCGATATCGATCAACCGATGCAGCTCATCCACCTCCAGCGCCGCCGCCGAAAACAGAATCCGGAACACCACCGGGGCCACCACCAGATTGATCAGATGATCAACGCTCGGCGCCGGCTCGTCAGGGTGACGCTCGATGATGGTCTGCAACTGCGCGCCAATGATCGTCACGCAATACCCCGGCGTGGCGCTGGCCTGCACGTCGCGCATCATGTTGCGCCCAGGCTCCGAACTCATCTCGTCCAGATACTGCTCGGCCCAGGCGCGGATATCACCGCGCAGGTCACCGGTCACCGCCGGTTCACTGTCCGGGCGCATGCGGGCGAGGGCGACGTCGGCGAGCAATGCTGCCAGATCACCCCAGCGCCGATAGATCGTCGACGGCGTGACCCCGGCGCGCGCCGCAATTTGCGGGACGGTCACGGTGCTGCGCTCCTGTTCTTGCAGAAGTGCGCGGACTGCCGAATGAATCGACTCTTGCACCCGGGCACTGCGGCCACCGGGGCGTAAACCTTCTTTAATAGCCATGCGTCAGACCTTAACACAAAGAATTTGCTTTAAGCCAAGGCCGGGAGCACACTCCGCAAAAGCAAAAAATTAGCTTTTGCGGAGTGTGCCCATGACCAGCCTTGCTTCCAACCGTGGCAGCCTGATTTTTCTGGCGATCACCTTACTCAGTTTTCTCGCCGCTTCCACGGCGCCGACGCCGTTGTATCACCTGTATCAGGATCAACTGCACTTCTCGGCAGCGGTGCTGACCCTGATTTTCGGCGTGTATGCGCTGAGTCTGCTGGCGGCGCTGCTGACGGTCGGCTCGCTGTCCGATCACTTGGGACGCAAACCGGTGATTTTCACGGCAGTACTGCTCAATGCACTGGCGATGTTGCTGTTTATCGGCGCCGACAGTGTTGCCTGGCTGATCAGCGCCCGCGTATTGCAGGGTTTTGCCACCGGCATGGCCACCGCTGTTTTGAGCGCGACGCTGCTCGACACCGACCGCCAGCAAGGGCCGTTGATCAACAGCGTCGCACCGTTGCTCGGCATGGCGCTGGGCAGCATGGGCTGCGGCTTGCTGGCCGAGTTCGCCCCGGCGCCGTTGCAGCTGACTTACTGGCTGCTGCTGGCGCTGTTTGTGTTGCAGGCGGTGTATGTCTGGCGTCTGCCGGAAAGCGTCACTCCACAAGCCGGGGCCTGGGCTTCGTTGCGGCCAACCCTGCATGTGCCGGTTCAGGCGCGTTCGACCTTATGGCGTGTGCTACCGCTGAACACCGCAACCTGGGCCCTCGGCGGCTTTTTTGCCTCACTGGCACCGTCGCTGGTGCGCACTGCTACCGGTTCGACGTCGAACCTGATCGGCGGCGCTACCGTTTCGGCGTTGACCGTGACCGGGGCGCTGATGATCTTCACTTTGCGCAATCGTCCCGCCGGCAAAGCCCTGCAAATTGGCGCCAGTCTGCTGCCTATCGGCGTGCTGCTGATTTTGCTCGGCGTGCACAGCGCCAGTCTGGCGCTGTTTTTCCTCGGCACACTGGTTGCCGGTTGCGGCTTTGGCTCGGGTTTCCTCGGCGCGGTGCGCAGCCTGGTGCCGTTGGCCCTGCCGCATGAACGGGCCGGTTTGATGTCGGCGTACTACGCGCTGAGTTATCTGGCGTTCTGCCTGCCGGCCTTGTTGGCCGGGCATTTGACCCGAGCCTATGGGTTGCTGGCGACCACCGACGGCTATGGCGCCGGATTGATCGTCCTGGCCGTCGCCGCGCTGTTGCTCAGCCTGCGCCCGCAAGCAGTCAAGGCTTGCAGCACTCCATAAACGCGGTGGTTTCAGTTACCTTTGTCCGGCCTTCTTTTCACGGATCGACAGATGAAGATTATCCGCAGCAAGTCGTTCACCGCCGAGCGTGCCTGGGGCGCGCTGGACATCGCCAACATGAACGGCATCACCACGCGCCTGCACTGGACTGATCAGCCGTACAAATGGCACATCAACGACGGTGAGGAGGTGTTCGTGGTGCTCGACGGTCAAGTGCAGATGCACTATCGCGAACAGGGCGAAGAAAAGCAGGTGCTGCTGGAGATCGGCGACATCTTCTACGCCTCGGTCGGCACTGAGCACGTTGCGCACCCACAGGGGGTGGCGCGGATTCTGGTAATCGAAAGCGAAGGCAGTGTTTGACTGCTTATCTGCAAAGTAGATAACAGATAGAGAAATTACCCGTTATATAGATATTCGATTCGGTTCTACCATGGACTTAACCTCACCTGAGGACAGGAGTTCATGATGACTTGCCCCAACATAGCCAAACCCGGCATCAAGCCGTTAAGCCAGCTTCAGCATCCGCGTGAAGTGATCCGTCAATTCACCCCGAACTGGTTCGCCGCGACCATGGGCACCGGCGTGCTGGCCCTGGCGCTGGCGCAACTGCCGGTGGCGATCCCCGGGTTGCACGCGGTGGCCGAAGGTTTGTGGCTATTCAACATTCTGTTGTTCAGCCTGTTTACCTTCGCTTATGCCGCGCGCTGGATCTTATTTTTTGATGAAGCGCGGCGGGTCTTCGGCCACTCCACCGTATCGATGTTCTTCGGCACTATTCCCATGGGTTTGGCGACCATCATCAACGGCTTTTTATTGTTCGGTCTGCCACGCTGGGGCGAGGGCGTGATTCATCTTGCCGAAGTGCTGTGGTGGCTCGATGTGGCGATGTCGCTGGCCTGCGGTGTGTTGATTCCGTACATGATGTTTACCCGTCAGGAACACAGCATCGACCAGATGACTGCCGTCTGGCTGCTACCGGTGGTGGCTGCAGAAGTGGCGGCGGCCAGCGGCGGTTTGCTCGCGCCGCATCTGGCCGATGCTCACGCGCAACTGGTGGTGCTGATCACCAGCTACGTGCTCTGGGCATTTTCCCTGCCGGTGGCGTTCAGCATTCTGACCATCCTGTTGCTGCGCATGGCGCTGCATAAACTGCCTCACGAAAACATGGCCGCCTCGAGCTGGCTGGCCCTCGGCCCGATCGGCACTGGTGCGTTGGGCATGTTGCTGCTGGGCGCTGATGCACCAGCGATCTTCGCCGCCAACGGGCTGCCGGGTATCGGTGAAATCGCTGCAGGCGTAGGGCTGGTCGCCGGTATCACCCTGTGGGGCTTCGGCTTGTGGTGGATGTTGATGGCGCTGCTGATCACCGCGCGTTACCTGCGTGACGGCATCCCGTTCAACCTCGGCTGGTGGGGTTTTACCTTCCCGCTGGGCGTGTATTCGCTGGCGACCCTCAAGCTCGCCAGCACGCTGAGCCTGGGTTTTTTCAGCGTGGTCGGCTGCGTGCTGGTGAGTCTGCTGGCGGTGATGTGGCTGATCGTCGGTAAACGCACCGTGCAAGGCGCGTGGCGCGGTGAGCTGTTTGTCTCACCTTGTATTGCAGGGTTGAAGAAATAACCTGAAAAGTTTAGGTAAGGTGTGGCCTGGATCGCCGATCGAGATTCCAATAAGCAGATCCAGGCCATTCTCTACCGACCTCAGGGAAACACGGAAGATGAGTCACCCCTCACAGTTCAACCTGCTTCGCACTCGGCGCTTTCTGCCGTTTTTCATCACCCAGTCACTGGGCGCGTTCAACGACAACGTGTTCAAGCAGTCGCTGATCCTCGCCATTCTGTATCGGCTGACCATCGAAGGTGACCGTTCGATCTGGGTCAACCTGTGTGCGCTGCTGTTTATCCTGCCGTTCTTCCTGTTCTCGGCGCTGGCCGGGCAGTTCGGGGAAAAATTCGCCAAGGACGCGCTGATCCGTCTGATCAAGCTCGCGGAAATCGCGATCATGGCCGTAGGATCGGTCGGTTTCCTCTTCGATCACCTGTCGCTGATGCTGGTGGCGCTGTTCGCCATGGGCACGCATTCGGCGCTGTTCGGGCCGGTGAAGTATTCGATCCTGCCGCAGGCGTTGCGTGAGGATGAACTGGTTGGCGGCAACGGGCTGGTGGAGATGGGCACGTTTCTGGCGATTCTCGCCGGGACCATCGGCGCCGGGATCATCATGTCCTCGACCCATTACGCGCCACTGGTGTCGACCGCGATTGTCGGCATTGCCGTGATCGGTTATCTCGCCAGTCGCAGCATTCCGCGCGCGGCGGCGGCATCGCCGGAAATGCGCCTGAACTGGAACATCTTCAGCCAGTCCTGGGCCACCCTCAAACTCGGTCTGGGCCAGACGCCCGCAGTGTCGCGTTCGATTGTCGGCAACTCGTGGTTCTGGTTTGTCGGGGCGATTTACCTGACGCAGATCCCGGCCTACGCCAAGGAATGGATGCACGGCGACGAAACCGTGGTGACGCTGATTCTCACAGTGTTTTCGGTAGGCATTGCGCTGGGTTCGATGCTGTGCGAGAAGCTCTCCGGGCGCAAAGTCGAGATCGGTCTGGTGCCGTTCGGTTCGTTCGGCCTGACCGTGTTTGGCCTGCTGCTGTGGTGGCATTCCGGTGGAATCCCGGAAAGCGTCACTGGCCACAGCTGGACCGAAGTGCTGGGCTTTGCGCATACCTGGGCGGTGCTGGTCGACATTCTCGGCCTGGGTATTTTTGGCGGCTTCTATATTGTGCCGCTGTACGCCTTGATCCAGTCGCGCACCGCCGAGAACGAGCGGGCGCGGGTGATTGCCGCCAACAATATTCTCAACGCCCTGTTCATGGTGGTGTCGGCGATCGTTTCGATCGTGTTGCTGAGCGTGGTCAAACTGTCGATTCCGCAATTGTTCCTGGTGGTGTCGCTGCTGAACATCGGCGTCAACGCCTACATCTTCAAGATCGTCCCCGAGTTCAGCATGCGTTTCATGATCTGGCTGCTCAGCCATTCCATGTACCGCGTCGAGCACCGCAACCTCGAGGCGATCCCGGACGAGGGCGCGGCATTGCTGGTGTGCAACCACGTGTCGTTCGTCGATGCCTTGCTGATTGGCGGCGCGGTGCGTCGGCCGATTCGCTTTGTCATGTACTACAAGATCTACAACCTGCCGGTGCTGAACTTTATCTTCCGCACGGCGGGGACGATTCCGATTGCCGGACGCAACGAAGACATCCAGATCTACGAAAAGGCCTTCACCCGGATTGCCCAGTATCTGAAGGACGGTGAGCTGGTGTGCATCTTCCCGGAAGGCAAGTTGACCACTGATGGCGAGATCAATGAGTTCAAGGGCGGGCTGACGCGGATTCTCGAAGAAACGCCGGTGCCGGTGATTCCGCTGGCGTTGCAGGGGTTGTGGGGCAGTTTCTTCAGTCGCGATCCGAACAAGGGACTGTTCAAGCGGTTGTGGTCGCGGGTGACGTTGGTAGCCGGTTCGGCGGTGGCGGTGGAATCTGCGGAGCCGGCGAAGCTGCAGGGGTTGGTGGGGGCGTTGCGCGGGACTGTCAGATAGTTGTTATCTGAATTGGCCCCATCGCTGGCAAGCCAGCTCCCACAGGTTTTCTGGATTTACACAAGAATTGTGTTCACCGGAGATCCCTGTGGGAGCTGGCTTGCCAGCGATGGGGCCATTGGCTTAAGCGCTTACTTTAAGGCCAATCAACCCGGTAATGATCAACGCCACACTGGCCAGGCGAATCAACGCCATCGATTCACCAAACAGAATGATCCCGGCAATCACCGTGCCCACAGCGCCGACTCCGGTCCAGATCGCATAAGCCGTACCCAGCGGCAATTCCTTCATCGCCAGGCCCAGCAAGCCGAGGCTGATGGCCATGGCCGCAACCGTCAGGAGGGTGGGGAGCGGGCGGGTGAAGCCGTCGGTGTATTTCAGGCCGACGGCCCAGCCGACTTCGAACAGGCCGGCGAAAAACAGAATGATCCAGGACATGAGAGACCTCCATCGATTGACGGGGCCGTCCCCAGATTGATAACTCGATCGAGCCGCAGGGTCGTCCCCGCGTAGCGAAATAGTCTGCCGAGCATTAATCCGGGGATCAAGTTTCCCGGTCAGTCGGCTGGCTGCTGCGCTAGCGCCTCACGGTCTTCTTTCTCGCTCATGCGCCGGAAGTACGTCGAGAGCAACGCCCCGGAAATGTTGTGCCAGACGCTGAATAACGCGCTCGGCACCGCCGCCAGCGGCGAGAAGTGCGCACTCGCCAGCGCCGCGCCCAACCCCGAGTTCTGCATGCCGACCTCCAGCGCCAGCGACTTGCGCTGCGCCAGTGGCAGCTTGAACAGACGTCCGGTGAAGTAACCCAGCAGGTAGCCGAAGCTGTTGTGCAGCATCACCACGGCCATGATCAGCAGCCCGGATTCGGCAATCTTCGCCTGACTGGCGGCCACCACGGCGGTGACGATGATCACGATGCTGACCACAGACACCAGTGGCAACACGTCCACCGCGTGGCGCACCCTGTCGCCGAGCACGCGTTGCGCGACCACGCCGAGCACGATCGGCAGCAACACCACTTGCAGGATCGACCAGAACAACTCCATGAACGACACCGGCAACCATGCCGAAGCCAGCAGCCAGATCAATGCCGGGGTCAGCAGCGGAGCGAGCAGGGTGGTGACAGCGGCAATCGCCACCGACAGCGCCAGATCGCCGCGGGCCAGCCAGGTCATGACGTTGGAAGAGGTGCCGCTTGGGCAGCAGCCGACCAGAATCACCCCGACCGCGATTTCCGGCGGTAGGTGGAAGATCTGGCAGAGCAACCACGCCACGCCGGGCATGATCACGAAATGTGCGACCACGCCCAAAGCCACGCGCCACGGATGGCGGGCGACGGCAGCGAAGTCATCGAGTTTGAGGGTCAGGCCCATGCCGAACATCACCAGCCCCAGCAGCGGCACGATTGCGCCTTTGAGGCCGAGGAACCACGCCGGTTGCAGGAACGCGATCACGGCGAAAATCAGAACCCAGTAAGCGAAGGTATTGCCGACAAAGCGGCTCAGTGCAGCCAGTGCTCGCATGGCGTGTTCCTTATTATGTGAAAGCGTTAGGAAGCCAAGCATACGGTGCCAGCAAAAAGATCGCAGCCTTCGGCAGCTCATACAGGGAAACACATTCCAAATGTAGGAGCTGCCGAAGGCTGCGATCTTTGCTTTTTCAGGCGCCCTCAATAAAGGAGGGCGCCGGAGAGAGGTTTAGATCCCCTGCGGAGTCTCTTCCCCACCCAACGCTTCCACCAGTGCCGGCAGGAAGTCGCCGAAGGTCAGCATCATCAGGGTGAAGCTGGCGTCCAGTTGGCCCAGAGCCTCGTCGCCACCGTCCTGCTCCGCCTGATCCTGCAGCAGGTCTTCGAACTTCAGGCGTTTGACGGTCATCTTGTCATCGAGCATGAACGACAACTTGTCTTGCCAGGCCAGCGACAACTGAGTGACAACTTTGCCGGTGCTCAAGTGCAGCTGAATTTCTTCGCTGGTCAGATCCTGACGCTTGCAACGCACGATGCCGCCGTCTTCGTGTGTATCGCGCAGCTCGCATTCGTCCAGCACGAAGAAGTCCGGTGCTGCTTGCTGGGTGGTGACCCACTCGGTCATCACCGCGGTCGGCGCGGTTTTCACGGTCAGCGGACGCACGGGCAGGGTGCCGAGCACTTCACGCATTGTGGAGAGCAGGTCTTCGGCGCGTTTCGGGCTGGCCGAGTTCACCAGGATCAGGCCCTGTTTCGGTGCGATGGCAGCGAAGGTCGACGAGCGACGGATAAAGGCGCGCGGCAGGAACGCCTGGATGATTTCATCCTTGATCTGATCGCGTTCCTTCTTATAGACCTTGCGCATCTGCTCGGCTTCGATCTCTTCGACCTTTTCCTTGACCGCGTCGCGCACGACGCTGCCCGGCAGAATACGTTCTTCCTTACGCGCAGCGATCAGCAGGAAGTCGCCGCTGACGTGCACCAGTGGCGCATCTTCGCCTTTGCCGAATGGCGCGACGAAACCGTAGGTGGTCAACTCCTGGCTTGCACATGGACGCGCCAGTTTGGTGGCCAGTGCAGTTTCCAGCGCCTCGGCATCGACAGGCAGGTCTTGGGTCAGGCGATAGATCAGCAGGTTTTTGAACCACATGGGGTGAGTCTCTCCTTTATACAAAGGGGGGCATTATTGTCTTCGCCGTGGCATAGGCCAACCCTTCTCTAAGCCTTTGGAAGGCCTGAGAAAATTAATTAAAAAAGTGCTTGCCAGAGGTTGGGTCGCTCCGTAGAATGCGCGCCACACCGAAGCGAAGGGTGATTAGCTCAGCTGGGAGAGCGTCTGCCTTACAAGCAGAATGTCGGCGGTTCGATCCCGTCATCACCCACCATTCGTTTCAAGTGTTTAGCGCAGCGGTAGTTCAGTCGGTTAGAATACCGGCCTGTCACGCCGGGGGTCGCGGGTTCGAGTCCCGTCCGCTGCGCCATATTCGGTAACCTGGAGCACTGAACGCCAGGTCACCACGGAAAACCCGCTGAAGCGGGTTTTTTTCTGTCTCACGTTTGTACCTTGTTCCATCGGGTTTGTGTCGTTTCACCGGTTTTCGGATTTATTTGAAAAAAACTTCAATTAAATCAACACTTTACGAAAACTTGTGGCATAATGCGCCCCGTAACGAAGCGAAGGGTGATTAGCTCAGCTGGGAGAGCGTCTGCCTTACAAGCAGAATGTCGGCGGTTCGATCCCGTCATCACCCACCATTCGTTTCAAGCGTTTCGCGCAGCGGTAGTTCAGTCGGTTAGAATACCGGCCTGTCACGCCGGGGGTCGCGGGTTCGAGTCCCGTCCGCTGCGCCATATTCGGTCACCTGGACCCACTGAACGCCAGGTCACCACAGAAAGCCCGCCAAGTGCGGGCTTTTTGCTGTCTGCGATTTGTGAAATCACTCGATCTCCTCTGTAGGAGCTGCGGCACGCTGCGATCTTTTGATCTTGCTTTTAGAGATCAAAAGATCGCAGCCTCGTTTCACTCGACAGCTCCTACAGAGGAATTCTCACTATTCAGCATTGCGGCTATGCCGATAATCGCTCACCGCCTCATACACCGCTTTACGCAAGCGATTGATCCCGCCAATCGGCCGATGCGCCTCGATACCAAACCACGGATTGAACGACAGGTTGTCGCATGCCAGATTCAGCGCTGGCGTGTCGAAGTCCTGCGCCGGCAGGGTGATCCGTGCCACTGTTTCGAACGCTGAATCCTGCTCGCGCCACTCGATGCTGGTGTCCTCGATCGGCATGTACTTGTTCGCATCCTGGCGCTGAATCTGCAGCACGAAACACGCCGGTACCCGATCCGTCGACAATTGCTGATTCAAGGCGCTGCGCAGGAAATTCGGCAGGTCGTGATTTTGCGCGGGCAGGGTGTAGGTTGGGCAGTTGTCTGGATCCGGCGCAACCCGAAACTTGGCATTGGCCTCGCCAAATTTGTAAGGCGATACCGAAAAGTAGGTGGTCGCGGTCGGGCTGTCCGGCGGCGGTGACAGGGTCGCCAGGGCGATGAGCAGGTGGCGAATCTGCCAGTTGCGCGGATCCCAGCCAGGAAAGAACGCCATGATCTTTTTGCCGTCAGCCTGAGCCGCCACATTCTGACGGTACTCGGCGACATCGCTGACGAAGAAGTTCGGGTGGCTGAACATCACAAAGTCTTGTTCACGGCGCACCTGACGGTCGCCGAGCAGCTGCTTGCCGGGGACATCGAGCAGCTTGATCGCCATCCCCCGGGCGTCGCGGATGCTGTCGAACTGCGGGTAGGCGTTGCCATTGGACAAGCGAATCAACGCCTGCCAGGTTTTGCCTGGTTCGGTGAAAACACCTTGGCGCAGCGCTGGTGTCAGTTCCGGCAGCACCGTCACTTCAGCTTTCACGCAACCATGGGCTTTGGCATGCGCATCGCGCAGGTAGCGTGTGCCTTCGCGGTGCTGATCGACGATGCGTACGGCGGTCTGGATCACGTCCTGGGTCATGGCCGCTTCACCGGCGGGAACCTGTTCCTGCGCTGACACCGGGCCTCTGTGTTGCCAGGCGAACCACGCGCTGGCGATGGCCCAGCCCAGCAGGCCGACAATCAGCAATGCCAGCAGGGCTTTGCCTAGCAGACGCCCCAGCCACATCCAGACGCGGGCGAACATCGACGGTCTTTTATACGGGTCGATCCTCATGGCAATTGCGCCTCCAACGGGCCGCCCAGGACTTTCAGGTACTCCAGCAAGGCCCAGCGCTCCTCTGGTTGCAGCAGTCGGCCGATGACCCCACTGCCGCGCTCGCCGGCGCGGAATTCGTGACCGCTGTTGTGGTTGCCGGAGATTCGCGTGTCGAACAGGAAACCATTGGTAAAGGCTTCGGTGCGATACCCCAGATGGCGCGGGTCGTATTCGAACGTACCTTTATAAAACGTCGTGGCACGCTCATCCTGCGGCGACAGCAATTGATAAAGGCTCGGTACTGAACCGTTGTGCAGAAACGGCGCGGTGGCCCAGATACCGGCCAACGGCCTGGCCTTGTAGGCGACCTTTTCGCGCACGCCGATCGGCAGTCCGAAGCCGTCGAGTTGGGGTTTTTCCTGCGGGGTGACGCCGGCCTCGCGATAGGCGCGCTTCTCGACGAACGCGGTGACGTAGGCCAGGCCCTTGGCCACCGATAGCTGGCTCAGGTCCAGTGGTTCGGTGGGCGTCGGATGCAACTTCACATCCATTTGCTCAAGTTCTTTCGGGTCCCATTGCAGCGGCGTCAGGTCGAAGCGGTGAGTGGCAATGTTGGTCGCGGCATTCGGGTCGGTGCCGATCACCTCCACCGGCAACATGTGCAAGTGCTGCACCCAGCGCTCGCCCTCTTGAGTCTTGCGCGGCACGTGGCAACCGGCGCAGTTCTCGGCAAACAGCGTGCGGCCCTTGGCGGCCAACGGTTTGTCGATGGCACCCAGGACATCTTCCGGCCAGGCTGGTGGTTGCAGGCGTTGCAGGGTTTCCTCGATTGTGTGCAGATCGCGTACGCGGACACTCGAGGCATAACGCGCATCGCCTTGCAGCGGCTGGCCGTTGCTGTCGAAGAAATTCAGCGTAGCGCCGACGCCCAATGCCTCACCGATGTTGCGCGCCATCGGTTGCTGGGCCGAGCCGTTCCACTGCACCCAGTCGAAGGTCCACATGTCCCACAGTTGCGGGTAGTCGACCGGGGCGTTGGCCACGCGGTAGTTGGCGGGGGAAATCGCGTCGCCGAAGGTGGCGTTGGCAATGCGGCCGAACGCATCGGTGCGTCCAGGGCCTTCCTCGGTCGGGTAGAGGCCGCGATGGGTATCGTTCCAGGCGACTTTCAGGAAGGTGTTCAGCGATTGCTTGAAGTCTTTGCGCAGTTGCTCGCGGCGCGGCTCGTAGCCATCGCCCAGAACATTTCTGGCGAAGCGTT
Organism: Pseudomonas sp. AO-1; assembly: GCF_019775695.1. NCBI lineage: Bacteria > Pseudomonadati > Pseudomonadota > Gammaproteobacteria > Pseudomonadales > Pseudomonadaceae > Pseudomonas > Pseudomonas sp. AO-1. The sequence goes on along the minus strand of NZ_CP079947.1, from coordinate 4,666,470 downwards.
CGAATTTCCACGGGTTGTAGTAAGTCGAGGCCAGACTGGCGACCAATGCCTGTCCGAAACTGCCACCGCGCAACGTAGGAACGCTGGAAGGCAAAACATGCTGCGCCGACCCGCCGTCGATCCGCACGGCCTGGCCGTTGAAGCGCAGTTCGCCGGTGTGGCAGGCGGCGCAGGTGATATCGAGGTATTGCTCGGTACCGCCGGGGTTCTGATGGCGGGCAAAGCCAACCGGCAGATTGCCAGGGTTGTTCGGCGTGGCTTTCTGCTGCGGATCAACCAGAAAACCGAAGCGTGCGAGGTATTCCGGGGACGCGAAACGCTGCTGCGAGAAGGGCAGTTCCAGCGCCTGGAACCATTCATAGCGCAGGCCTTTGACCTGCGTCCCTTGCGGGGTGAAATAGTAAGTCTGGCGCTCCTCCTCGCTCCACTGTTGCAGGTAACGTACCTGTTGGGCCGGGGTATAGAAGGGCAGTTTCGGGTTGGCGACGTAGTACAGAATCACGGCCAGGACCAGGCCCAGCAGTACCACGATCAGAGTCAGCACACGGAATAAGAGGCGCAAGATAAACATCCTTGTCGAGTTGTTGCGCTGTTATGCCTCAGCTGCTGCAGGTGCGGCAAGTGGCCATTACGCCAACTGTCGTAGGAAGTCTCGTCAGCCCTTGTCAGGCCAAGATGACAGAAGCTTCATCGTCGCTTTGCTCGAATGCGTTTTAATCCCTGAACTTATCGGACGTTTCCTGCTCTCATGCCGGTAGCCATTGGTCGTGGCGGCCTGATAAGCTCGCGGCTTTACTCGATTGCCCTTTCGGCGCATGAACAAGGAAATAGCATGAAACAGCATCGGTTGGCGGCGGCGGTAGCCCTGGTTAGCCTGGTCCTCGCGGGTTGTGATTCGCAGACCAGCGTAGAGCTGAAAACCCCGGCGCAAAAAGCTTCCTACGGTATCGGCCTGAACATGGGCAAGAGCCTTGCTCAGGAAGGCATGGATGATCTGGACTCCAAAGCGGTAGCCCAGGGCATCGAAGATGCCGTCGGCAAGAAAGAACAGAAGCTGAAAGACGAAGAACTGGTCGAAGCTTTCGCCGCGCTGCAAAAGCGTGCCGAAGAGCGTATGGCCAAGATGAGCGAAGAGTCGGCAGCCGCCGGCAAGAAATTCCTCGAAGAAAACGGCAAGAAGCCTGGCGTTACCACCACCGCTTCCGGTCTGCAGTACGAAGTGGTCAAGAAAGCCGACGGCCCACAGCCCAAGCCGACCGACGTAGTGACTGTTCACTACACCGGCAAGCTGACCAACGGCACCGTGTTCGACAGCTCCGTGGAACGTGGCAGCCCGATCGATCTGCCGGTCAGCGGCGTGATCCCGGGTTGGGTTGAAGGTCTGCAACTGATGCACGTTGGCGAGAAGTACAAACTGTACATCCCTAGCGATCTGGCTTACGGCGCGCAATCGCCAAGCCCGGCAATCCCGGCCAACTCGGTTCTGGTCTTCGACTTGGAACTGCTGGCCATCAAGGATCCAGCCAAAGAAGACGCCGCTGCCAAGTAACAGGCATCGGTAACGGCTTCGCCAACAACGCCTCGCTTATGCGGGGCGTTGTTGCATCTGAAGGATGGCGCAGGTAAACAGAGCGAACGGATGCCGCTGGCAGCAGTCCTAGAGATTGAGGCCGCCGTGGGTAGACGTCCTGAGCCGCCAAGTCAATGAAATATTGGGTTTTTTTATGTGAGTAAAAAACGCCCGATCTGAGCGAAGCCCTTATGAAACGGGGCTCTCAGCGCTGAAATGCAGCTCTGTTCACAAGGTTATCCACAATTTGTGTGGATAACATTTCAACGGGAGAAATAGATGAAAGCGCCGTGGAATTTCGCCCGGTTTCTGCCTCTGGCGGGACGCCTGCTAGCGCGTGGCCGGCTGCCGACTCTGCTGTTCGCCGTGGCGAGCAAGGGCGCTGCGCAAGGTAATCGCCTGGGCAAGCTCAAGGATGATCTGCGCTTGCTCCAGGCATTGTGTCTGGCTTACTGGCGCGGCGAGTACCGGGCGATCAGTCCGAAAGCCATCGTTTCGGTGGTGGCGGGCTTGATGTATTTCCTCAGCCCGGTAGACGCGATCCCGGATTTCATCCCCGTCTTCGGCATGCTCGATGACATTGCTGTTCTCGCCTGGCTAATGAAAACCCTCGACGACGAACTCGCTGCCTTCCGGCTCTGGCGCAATCGACAACAGCCGGAAAAGCTCGCAGTGGTCGAGCGTTTGCCCGATACCCCCGAGCAACTTCAACTGCAGGGCCCGAAAAAAACCTGATTCACCTCGTCTGCAGGCAGATTGATACCCCCCCGCGACCTTGGCCGCTGTTAGGATTACACTTCTAGGGAAAAGTGCCGACTCGCTAAGTGTTGTTGTCCTACGGGGTAGTCATGGATATTCAGATAATTGCACGCGATGGCGAACCCGAATACGCGGTTCTGCCATGGGGCCAGTATCAGGCTCTACTGAAAGCAGCAGGCATCAACGACATACCGCAGCAGCAGGCGCCAGCGCCGGCCGCCGCAGCGCCAGACCCGATTCTTCCAGGTCTGGATCAACTACGCAGTTTGCGCGAAGGGAAGGGCATCGCCATCGAGGCGCTGGCCCGCACGGTAGGCATCAGCCCGTCTTATCTGGCCATGATCGAAAGCGGCGAGCGTCAACCTGACGCCGCGATTCGCCGCAGCCTGGCCTGGGAACTGACGGTGCCGGGTTGGAGGGATGAATCGTGAGCGTACGCATCAGTCGTCAACATTGGGACGGATTGTTGGGGGAGCTGGATCAGGCGCGCAGGCAGCGCCATCTGTTGACCTATCGAGCCTTGCTCGAACGTTTGCAACTGCCGACGCCGGCGATGCAGACGCTGACCGCGGCACTTGAGCATCTGGCTGCACTGGACGCCAAGGCCGAGCAGCCATTGCGCAGCTCGCTGGTGATCAGCCAAGGGGCCAGCCGTTTGCCTCGAACCGGTTTTTTTGAGTGCGTTGAACGTCTCGGGCGTTTTTCCGGGCCATCCGATGGCGTCGCGGCTGCCTCTTGGCATGCGTCGGAAGTGGTCAGGGTCTTCGAATACGAGTACCCGGAATCGGCGGAGGCCTGAGTGTTCTTTCGACTCAAGGCATCGGCCAGTTACTGGTTGGCCCGCAGGCTGTTTCACTGGTCGTGGTTCGTCCGCCAACCCAGAGGCTGGCGCTGGCTCGAAGGGCAGTTTGCGCGCATGGCCAATCTGGGCGATGTCGGCGCGCAAAGCTTTTATGGGCACATTCTGACGTTTCGCGGTGTTGGCCTGGGCGCCCGCGAAGAGGGTGTGCGACTGTTGTGTCTGGCGGCGCTCGCCGGCGATGGCAAAGCAGCTTATCAGGTCGGCGTGATCAGCCTGGCCGGTACTCCGAGCAAAGCGCCGGATCCGGCAGAAGCGGCGCGCTGGTGGACGCTGGCCGCCAAGGCCGGCCACCCGTTGGCCGAGCTCAAACTCAAAGAGTTGAGCGCTCGGGATTAAACCCAGTAAATCATTTTGTATCGTTGGATAAACGTGGCGTGAGGGAAACCTCACGCCACGTTTGCGTTTATCGCCATACGTTTTGTAGTAATCAGTCCTTTGCAGAATAGTCCTACAGCAAAAGCCTACTCGCCTGACTTCTTTCCTGATTGATCCCCCGCAAAGTCCCCGCGCCTAATTTTTGCGCGAGGGAACGCTCATGTTTGACCCGGTTTTTCATTCCACCCCGCATCGTTGCGTGCGCTGATGGAAGCCGTCAGCCGTATCGAGCAGGAACTCGACAGCTTTCCCGACACCCTCAGCCTCTATCGCCAGCAGCTTGAACATTGGTTCAGCAGAGCGGCCGATCAGGTCAGCCATGCGGCGGATTTGCCGTCGCTGATGGGCATGGAGCGGATCATCCGTTTCGGTGATCGCATCACCGCTGTCAGCACAGGAGACAGTGAGTTTGCCTCCGGCGTCGTGCAGTGCCCGAAAAGCGGGGTGCTGACGATCGAGAGCAAATTCGAGTCGGTGTACGACATTCCGCTGGGCGACATCGTGGTCGATGTGGTGGCGGTGGATGATGGCCAAATCTTCCCCGTCGGACTTGATGCGCAAGGCCGGGGAACATTCACCGGGACGCCGGGCAAGTTCTATCGCGTGCAGGTGCACAGCGACGTTACCTCGGAGCAGATCGAGGCGCTGTTCAAGTCCTACGACGGCTTGACCGGTAATCTGGAGGGCTGGCTGCGCAGCGAGTGGCAGGGGTTCAAGCCGCAGTGGTCACAGTCGGTGGCGACTGCGGCGGGCAACGGCATGCTCGCCGGGAGTTGGGCGGCGATCGAGGGCGTGTGGGACAGCATCGGCATGCTGTCGGAGATTCTGCAGGATCCAGGGGCGTTTGCTGAACGTCTTGGAAGTGGTGCGGCCGATCTGATCCGCCTCGCAGAATCAGCTCCGGATGTCATGCAAAAGCTGCAGTTGCTGGTCAGCGACGAGGCGGCGCTGTGTTTGCTGTTGCGCAGTGCAAGTCTCTGGCTGGAGATGCTGCCGCCCAGCCGGATCGCCGGTAAAACCGCTGAAATGGCGTCGATGATGATCGTGCAGGTGCTGCTCGATGTGCTGATCGGCGTTGTGTTGACATTCGTCGGGGCTGGTGCAGGGATCGCCTATCTGACGCTACGCCTGGCGGATCGCGCCGCCCAGCTGCTCACGGTTGTGAAACGCTTGGTAAAGGCGATGTTCGGCATCGTCAACACGTTCATCCATTACGTCGACCAGTACAAAACCGTCGCCGCGCGGGGCATTGCCGCCGGCGTTAAAAAGGGCCGCATGCAGTTGCGCTGGGATGCGAAGCGCAATGCCGCCCTGAAGAAAAACGAGCATCACGACGACTCGCCGGAACAAGCGAAAAACCCCAACGGCGACAGCGCCGATTGCGCGCCGCTGACCTGCACCAACGGTTGCCCGGTGTCGATGGTCACCGGCGAAGAACTGCTGACCCTGACCGATGGCACGCTCGATGGCTTGCTGCCGTTCGAGTTCACCCGGCTGTATCGCACCAGCGCGGTGGAGATCGATGTCGGGCTGGGGTTTGGCTGGAGCCATTCGCTGGCGCATCGGCTGGAGTTTGATGGCGATGCGGTGGTCTGGGTCGATCACGAAAATCGCCGCACGCGGTTTCCGTTGCCCAGTGTGGAGCGGCCGCAGATTCACAACAGCCTGTCGCGGGCGGCGATTTTTCTCGGGGATGAACCGGAGGAACTGATCCTCGCGCTGGCCGGGGATGCGGCGCGGTTTTATCACTTTCGTGCCGGGCGGCTGGTGGCGGTCAGTGATGCGTATGGCAATCGTCTGACCGTTTCTCGCGATCATCAGCAGCGAATTATTCGCCTGGACAATGGCGCGGGTCGCTCGCTGCTGTTGCGCTACGACCGGGCGCATCTGGTGGCAGTTGATTACCAGGTGTTTGAGGCGGGTGGCTGGCGCACCGAGCAAACGCTGGTCAGTTATTGCTACGACGCGCGTCAGCGGTTGTTGGCCGCGACCAATGCGGTCGGTGACAGCGAGCGTTACGACTACGACGATCAGCACGTCATCCTGCAGCGGCAGTTGACCGGCGGCGCGAGCTTTTTCTGGGAGTGGGAACGTTCCGGCAAAGCCGCGCGTTGCGTGCGCCATTGGGCGTCGTTCGCGCAGATGGACACCCGTTACGTCTGGGCCGATGACGGCAGCGTCGCGGTGCACTACGTCGATGGCAGCGAAGAAACCTACGTCCACGATGACAGCGCACGGCTGGTGCGCAAGGTCGAGGCCGATGGCGGTGAGCACCTCAAGGCTTATGACGATCAGGGCCGGCTGATCGCCGAGCAGGATCCGCTGGGCGCGGTCACCGAATACCGTTACGACGACGTCGGACGGCTGATCGCGCTGCTTCCGCCGGACGATGAGCCAACGTCCTACGAGTACCGCAACGGTTTCCTGCACAGCCGTTCCCGCGGCGAGGCGGTGTGGACGTTTCGGCGCAACGCCGAGGGCGATGTCACCGAGGCGGTCGATCCCGACGGTCAGGTCACCCATTACTACTACGACACGCGCGGGCAGTTGCTGTCGATCCGCTACCCGGACACCAGCCGGCACAAGTTGTCGTGGAACGACCTTGGCCAACTGACCGAAGAAACCCTGCCCGACGGTGGTGTACGGCACTTTTCCTACGATGCGCAGGGGCGACGGACGACCACTTGCGACGAACACGGTGCGATCACTCGCCAGCAGTGGGACGCCGTTGGCCGACTAGTTCAGACGACGTTGCCCACAGGCGCCACTCGCGCCTACAGCTACGGCGCGTACGGCCAGGTCACGGCCGAGCGTGACGAACTCGGGCGCATCACCCGCTACGAGTATGACGACGACCTGCACCTCGTCTCGCGCAGGATCAATCCCGACGGCACGCGGGTGCAGTACCGCTACGACCATGCGCAACTGCTGCTGACGGAAATCGAGAACGAGTCCGGCGAAAAGTACCGACTGGACTACACGCCCACCGGATTGATCCGACAGGAAACCGGCTTCGACGGCCGGCGCACCGCGTACGCCTACGACCGCAACGGGCACCTGCTGGAAAAAACCGAGTTCGGCGATGACGGCTCGACGCTGGTCACTGCCTACGCGCGTGATGCGGCCGGGCGTCTGCTGCTGAAAACCCTGCCGGACGGGGTTGAGGTGGCTTACACCTACGACCGCCTGGGCCGATTAACCGGGGTCGATGATGGCCAGCAACATCCACTGGCCTTTGAATACGACCTGCAGGACCGGCTGATCACCGAGCATCGGGGCTGGGGCACCTTGCGTTATGCCTATGACGCCTGCGGGCAGCTCAAGCGCCAGCGTCTGCCGGACAACAGCACGCTCGACTATCACTACGCCAAGGGCGGCGCGCTGACCGCCATTGACCTTAATGGCACGCGGCTGACCAGCCACGTCTATCAGTCGGGTCGCGAACAACAACGTCAACAAGGCCTGTTGCTCAGCGAATATGCCTACGACGATCAAGGCCGTTTGCTGGCCCACGCTGTAGGCCATCAGCACGCTTCGCTGTATCGCCGCGATTATGCCTACAGCGCCAACGGCAATCTGGAACACATTGCCGACAGCCGTCACGGTCAGCGCACCTATGGCTACGATGCCCTCGACCGGCTGATTCGCGTCCGCCACTCGCGCGACGAACTGCCCGAAGCCTTCGCCCACGACCCGGCCGGCAACCTGCTGATGCAGGACCGTCCCGGCCCCACCCGGATCAAGGGCAACCGCCTGCTGATGCAGGGCGACCGGCACTACGACTACGACGCCTTCGGCAACCTGATCCGCGAGCGTCGTGGCCGCGATCAACTGCTGATCACCGAATACCGCTACGACTGCCAGCACCGCCTGATCGGCCTGACCCGCCCCGACGGCCAAACCGCGACCTACCAATACGACGCCTTCGGCCGGCGCATCCGCAAAACCGTCGACGGCATCAGCACCGAGTTCTTCTGGCAAGGCGACCACCTCGTCGCCGAAAGCAGCAAAACCCACCACCGCAGCTACGTCTACGAACCCGGCACCTTCCGCCCACTGGCCCTGCTCGACGGCAAAGGCCCGAAAAAGGCCTGCCCGTTCTACTACCAACTCGACCACCTCGGCACCCCGCAGGAACTGACCGATTACAGCGGCGAAATCGTCTGGTCGGCGCAGTACGACGCCTACGGCAAGGTCGCGGTAATCACTCTGGCGGGCGAGGACTACCTCGACCAGCCGCTGCGGTTTCAGGGGCAGTATTTCGATGCGGAGAGTGGACTGCATTACAACCGGCATCGGTATTACGACCCGAGGTTGGGGCGGTATCTGACGCCGGATCCGGTGAAGTTGGCGGGTGGGTTGAATCAGTACCGGTACGTGCCGAATCCGACGGGGTGGGTGGATCCGTTGGGGTTGAGCTGCAGTTGTCCTCCGCCGACACCGCGCCGTCCGATGCGCTACGAGGCGGGGCGTGCAGTTGTCGAAGAAGGTGCGCCTCCACTGCCGAAGATGACAGCGCAGGAGCGGCGGGCGAGGCTTGATGAGGTGGCTGAGGAGAATGCGAAGCGTCGGGTACATGAATATGAAGATCTTTATGGTATGCACACCGTAAAAAAACACAGCTCCGAAATTCCTGATCGAGCCCTTAAGCAACGTGGAATTAATGGTGCTGATCCTCATACTGGTATTGTCCCAGTACGTGCAAGAGGAAATCTTAGCTCTCAGTTTCATAACTGGCGGATGCATTTGGGCGCGTTGAATAAAGCGATGACAAAGGATAAAGATGGTTTAATTATGCACACAGGGAAAGATCAAAAAGGTAATCCAATAGTTAGATTGGAGTTGCCTGGGGCGGGGCGTGGGTATAGGCCAAATAGAATGGATCCGCAAAATCCGAGCCTCAATGAGGATATGAATTGGTTCGAAGTGAAATTCGATCAGATAAATATACAGAAGCCGTTTACGGGGTTTCCTGCTGAGGGTAAGTAATGTTGAAAGATCCGTTTTTGAATGAGCCTTTTGATCCGCGGTTAATGTGGTTTATTGGTATGTTCGATGTTTATGATCGGGAAGAAACACGAGGGGTAGAACTCGAAGTTTACAATCCCGATGATACTGGTGATCGGGAGGCTTTGATCCGAAAGTATTGTCTGGATCTGCCGTACCTCTCTCATCGGCACAAACTGGTCTTACTTGAGAATCTGGAAGTAAAACTCGCGGATCCAACATATGACTTTCAGCATTTGTTCGAGATCGATCCTTGCGAAGCCGCAAGTTGGCCTCGTGAAGAGTGGGATTCCCTTGAAAATCCTCGAGGTTTTTTTGAGGAAATTTATAAATTGGCGATTGAGGTTTGGGAGCTGGATCTTGCAAAAGCCTCTAGTGAAGATCGGTCTATATGGTAGCTTCGATTATTTTAAAACATCAACGATGGCCAGAAACGAGGGCTTCGGTAATCGGTAGAGCATCCATACTATCAATCACATGCACGCTATACCCCGGAACATTCTTCGCATGATGCTTCGCCTGCGAAGCCATTTCCGCCAGCTGACTCGCATCCAGTTCTGCGCAGGCTGCGGGGTGCAAGTGGACGACGCCGATGGAGAGTGACAACAACGGATACTCCTGCCGAGTCCCCTGGCGATTCGGCGCGATAAAGCAGCCGGCTTCCAGGTGCTCCGGGCGATAGAAACGCCTACATTGGCTCTGGAAGTCGTCGAGCAGTTGGTTGAGGCGTTTGCGCCAGTCTTCCGGGCCGAGTACCAGCAGGAAGTCGTCGCCGCCGATGTGGCCGACGAAGTCGCGGGACGGGTCGACGCGTTCGTTCAGGCATTGCGCCAGGTACAGCAGGACTTCGTCGCCACGGCCGTAGCCGTAGATGTCGTTGAAGGGTTTGAAGCTGTCGATGTCGACGTAGCAGATGATCGATTCGCGGCCTTGTTGCAGCAGGCGGGTCAGGCATTGCTGGATCGGCACGTTGCCGGGCAGCAGGGTCAGCGGGTTGGCGTAGCGCGCCTGCTGGATTTTCAGTTCGGTGATGAGTTTGAGCACGTCGATCACCCGGCCAAGGCCCAGATAACCGCCGTTGAGGGTGATGATGAAATCTTCTTCGATGCGCTGCCGGGCGCGGCTGGTGATCAGGCGGCTGACCTGTTGCAGCGACTGGCTCATTTCCACGGCGAGGAAGTCATCGTTCATCAGGCGGCTGATCGGTTTACGTGCGAACAGGTCGGTGGCGAACGGTTTGAGCAGTGCGTCGGACAGCGAATGGCGATGGACGATGCCGCACGGCTGGCCCTGTTCGTCGAGCACCGCCAGTGAGTTCAGATTGGCCTGGCGGCGGAAGGCTTCCAGCACCGTCGCGGTTGGTGTGTCGCGATGCACCGCCGGTTGGTCGTTGAGCAGGGCGCTGAGGTCGCTGCCTTCGTCATTCAATGTCACGGCGCTGCTGTCGTGTTTCGGCATCAGGGCCCGGGCATCGCGGGGCGGATGCTCCTGTGGACGACCCAGCAGGTAACCCTGCACCAGGTCGACGCCCATCTCGGTCAGCACCGCCAGTTCCTCCGGCAACTCGATACCTTCGGCAATCACTTGCGCGCGCGAGGCCTTGGCGATTTGCAGGATCGAGCCGACGAACTCTCGTTTTAACGCGTCCTGATGAATGCCGTCGATGAAGTGTCGGTCGATCTTCACGTAATCCGGGCGCAGTTCTGACCACAGACGCAGGCTCGAATAGCCGGCGCCCAAGTCATCCAGTGCAATCGAAAAGCCCATCGCCCGATAGTGATGCAGTGCGGTTTGCAGCAACTGGAAATCGTCGATCGGCGTCTGTTCGGTGAGCTCGATGACCACTTGGCTCGGCGGAATGCCGAAGTCCTGCAGCAGTTGCAGGGTTCGTCCCGGTTGGTGCGCAGCTTCGAGCAGGGACTCCGGCGAGACGTTGAGGAACAGCTTGCCCGGCAGTTGCTGCTCGTTGAAACGACGGCAGGCCGACTGGCGGCAGGCGATCTCCAGTTCGCTCAAGCGGCCGGCCTGACGCGCCACGGCGAACAGCGCGATTGGCGTGTGTAGCGGGCTGTTTGACGGGCCTCGGGTAAGGGCTTCGTAGCCGAGAATGCGACGCTCGGAGAGACAAATGATCGGCTGGAACAGGCTGTGCAAACCGCTTTGAGTCAGGATCGAGCTCAAGGCACTCAGCTGTTCGGTCGTGGTCATGGCAATCTCTGGCGATAAAAAAAGGACTGGGAGCGCTCTTGCTTGAAGAGGCGCTCCCAGTCCTTTATTTCACGACAGAATGATGACTGTTTGATGACGCTCCGGGGAGCGTCACCATTAAATTGCCATCATCTTACTTCTTGGCCACCTGATTGCTCAGCTTCAGGTAATCCAGCAGGACGCGCCCGGTTTCGCTCAGGTAAGCGTCGTCCTCTGGTTTGACCTTGTCCGGCTCAGCCGCAGCCAGCGCGTCTTCATCTTCTTTCTTCAGCTCTTTGAGCGGCTCTTCGCCTTTGGCTTTGCGACGGATGTTTTCCATCGCCAGTTGCTTGGCATCGATGTCCGCGTGCTGGGCACGACGATCGGCTTCGTTGAGGCTGACGGTTTTTTCTTCCATCAACTTCTGCGCCAGGGCCAGCTTGTCGCGGATGAATACGAACTCGGCGTCTTTGGCGCTGCGTGCGTCGTGCTCGGACTTGAGCTGCGCGAGGAACGGTTTGAACGGATCGGAGGCCGGCTTGATCGCCGCCTTGATGGTGTCCCAGGGCATGGCTTCCGGCAGGGCACTTTCGCCGATTTCCTTGGTGTCGATGATCGACGGGTAGTCGATGTCCGGCAGCACGCCCTGATGCTGGGTACTCTGCCCGGACACCCGGTAGAACTTGGCCAGGGTCAGTTTCAGTTCGCCATGGTTCAGCGGCTGAATGGTCTGTACGGTGCCTTTGCCGAAGGTCTGGCCACCGATGATCAATGCGCGATGGTAGTCCTGCATGGCGCCAGCGAAAATCTCCGAAGCCGACGCGGACAGGCGGTTGACCAGCAGTGCCATCGGGCCTTTGTAGAACGCGCCCGGGTTTTCATCTTCGAGGACATCGACGCGGCCATCGGCATTACGCACGAGGACGGTCGGGCCCTTGTCGATGAACAGGCTGGTCAGTTCGGTGGCTTCCTGCAGGGAGCCGCCGCCGTTGTTGCGCAGGTCGATGACCACGCCGTCGACTTTCTCTTTCTGCAGTTCGGTCAGCAGTTTCTTGACGTCACGGGTGGTGCTCTTGTAATCCGGATCACCGGCACGGAACGCCTTGAAGTCGAGGTAGAAGGCCGGGATCTCAATGACGCCGAGCTTGTAGTCCTTGCCGTCCTGTTTCAGGTTCAGCACGGACTTTTTCACCGCCTGGTCTTCAAGCTTCACCGCTTCGCGAGTGATCGGCACGATCTTGCTGGTCTGGTCGTTCGGCGCATTGCTCGCCGGAATCACTTCCAGGCGCACCACGGTGCCTTTTGGACCGCGGATCAGCTTGACCACTTCGTCCAGACGCCAGCCCACCACGTCGACCATCTCTTTGTTGCCCTGGGCAACGCCGATGATCTTGTCGGCCGGTGCGACCTGTTTGGTTTTGTCGGCCGGGCCTGCCGGCACCAGACGCACGACTTTCACTTGATCGTTGTCGCTCTGCAACACGGCGCCGATGCCCTCCAGGGACAGGCTCATGTTGATGTCGAAGTTCTCCGCGTTATCCGGCGACAGATAGTTGGTGTGCGGGTCGTAGGACATGGCGAAGGTGTTGATATACGCCTGGAAAATGTCTTCCGCGCGAGTCTGATCGAGGCGCGCCAACTGATTCTTGTAGCGCTTGGTCAGGGTTTCCTGGATCTGCTTGGAATCCTTGCCGGCAATCTTCTGCCGCAGCACTTCGTCCTTGACGCGTTTGCGCCACAGGTCGTCGAGTTCAGCGGTGGATTTGAGCCAAGGGGCGTCCTTGCGATCGATCAGCAAGGTCTCCTTGGTGGTGAAGTCCATCTTGTCGACGCCCTTGTTCAGCTCCGCAATGGCGAAGTCCAGACGCGCCTTGACGCGGTCCAGATAGCGCTTGTAGATGGTGAACCCGGCGTTGAGGTCGCCGCTCTTGAGGAAGTCGTCGAACTGGGTCTTCCATTTGTCGAATTCGGCGATGTCGCTGGCCATGAAATAGCTGCGCGACGGGTCCAGCAGCTTGATGTAGCTGTCGTAGATGATCACCGAGCGCGCATCGTCGAGCGGCGGCTTGCTGTAGTGGTGACGCTTGAGCAACTCGACGACGTTGAGACTGGCGATCACTTCGTCGCGATCAGGCTGCAACTTGTCCCAGCTGTTGGCTGCGAATGTAGTGCCCGATACCGGCAGCAAGCCGATACCGATGAAAAGAGCGAGGGCGGTGCTGGGGAGCAAATGCTTCATGCTGATTCGACGCGGGGACAATTGATAACGCATATTAGGCCGTCTTTGAAGTCGCCGGTTCTACGAGAGCCGGTCGCATAATGCAAAAAGCCCGGCGCTACAGCTTCGGGCTCAGTCCAGACTCACTATGGAGGCACTGTGAAGGCATTGCAAGGCGTTGAAGGTCAAGTGGCATGGGTTGAAGAGCCGAGTCCGGCATGTGATGTAGGACAAGTGCGCATTCGTGTGGCGGCAGCCGGCCTCAATCGCGCCGATTTATTACAGAAAGCCGGGCTTTATCCACCGCCGCCCGGTGCCAGTCAGGTGCTCGGTCTTGAGTGCTCCGGGGTGATCAGCGAAGTCGGCGCCGGCTCCTCCTGGCAGGTCGGCGACCGGGTCTGCGCCTTGCTGGCCGGGGGCGGAATGGCCGAGGAGGTGGTGGTCGACGGACGGCACGTGCTGCCGGTGCCCGAGGGCGTTTCGTTGATCGAGGCCGCGGCATTACCCGAGGTTTATGCAACGGTCTGGCTCAACGTGTTTCAACTGGCGGCGCTGAAACCCGGCGAGAAGGTTCTCCTGCACGCCGGGGCCAGTGGAATTGGTTCAGCCGCCATTCAGCTATGCAAGGCGTTCGGCAATCCCTGTTGGGTCAGCGTCGGGTCGGCTGAGCGATTGGCCTACTGTGAGGCGCTGGGAGCCCAGGGCGGCGTGGTGCGCACCGATGATCTGGAAAGCCTGCGCGACTTCGGGCCGTTTGACGTGATCCTTGATCCGGTCGGCGGCAACTACGCCGCGCTGAACCTCAAGCTGACGGCGCTGGACGGACGCTGGGTACTGATCGGCCTGATGGGCGGGCGTGAGGCGAAACTGGACCTGGCACAGGTGCTGGGCAAGCGCGTGCAGTTGCTCGGTTCGACGTTGCGTAGTCGCGACGATCAGTTCAAGGCCGACCTGTTCAGCGATTTGAGCCAGCATGTGTGGCCGCTGTTTGCCGAGGGCCGGTTGAGTCCGCAATTGGCAAAAGCCTTCCCGGTGAAAGACGCCGAGGCGGCGTTTGCCGAGCTGGCGAGCAATACGGTTTCGGGGAAGGTGGTGTTGGTGATTGACGACAGTCTGAGCTGACCTCCACCAACCCTTGTGGCGAGGGAGCTTGCTCCCGTTGGGTCGCGAAGCGGCCCCAAATCATTCAACGCGGTGAGTCAGATCAAACCGGTTGACTGGTTCTGCGACTGCTTTGCAGCCGAGCGGGAGCAAGCTCCCTCGCCACATTTATGCGTCCAAATTGGATCTTTGGTTATTTCCAGAGATGGATCGGCCAGCCGGCTTTTTCGGCGTGCTCCAGCAATACCGGATCCGGATTCACCACATGCGGGAAATCCACCTTCAGCAGCAACGGCAGATCATTGCGTGAATCCGAATAGAAACTCGCGCCTTCGAGGTTCTCCTCCTCGGCGTCCAGCCATTCCAGCAGGCGGGTGATCTTGCCTTCGCGGTAGGTCAGCGTGCCGACGGTCTGGCCATTGTAAACGCCGTGCGCAACGTCCAGTTCGATGCCGAGAATTTCGTCGATGCCCAAGCGGTCGGCGATCGGTTTGACCAGGTGCGTGCCCGAAGCCGAGATCACCAGAATCCGGTCGCCGCCCTTGCGGTGAGCGGCGATGGTTTCGGTGGCGTCGCTGAAGATGATCGGTTCGATGAAGTCTTCAACCCATGGGCCGACCAGGTGCTCGACCTCTTCCGGGGTACGCCCGATCATCGGCTCGAGGCTGAACGCCATGAATTCTTCCATGCGCAATTTGCCATGGCTGTAGGCGTCCATCAGCTCGTTGTTCTTGCGCATGAACGACTCGGGATCGACCCACCCCAGGCGCCCCATCTGTTCGCTCCAGAGGGTGGCGCAGTCGCCGTGGATCAGAGTTTCGTCCAGATCAAAAATTGCCAGGGCCATCAGTGCAGTTCTCTCTTCAACGTCAGCAAAGTCATCAGGCTACCTCACACAGGGCCGTCGGATCGATGGAAAGCGCCAGACGCTGCCCGTCGGGATGCAGATCCGCCGCCGAGCGGTTGAGCACATCGACCACCAGTTCCACGCCGCGCGCTTCGACCCGGTAGCGGATCACGTTGCCGAGCAGGCTGTGGCTGCGGATCTGCGCATCGAGTTCGCCATTGAGGCTCAGTTCGATGGCTTCCGGGCGTATGGCGATGCGGTGGTTGATCGGCCTTTGCAGCAGCTTCGAGGCGCTCTCGGCGTCGAGCAGGTTGTAGTTGCCGATGAAGCCTGCGGCGAATATGTCCACTGGTGCGGTGTAGAGGGTTTCGGCATCGCCGCTCTGCACGATCTTCCCTTGGTTCATCAGGAAAATCCGGTCGGACATGGTCAGCGCTTCTTCCTGGTCGTGGGTGACGAAGATGGTGGTCAGGCCGAGTTCGCGCTGGATCTGGCGGATCTGTTCGCGCAGGTGTTTACGGATTCGCGCATCCAGCGCCGACAGCGGTTCATCCAGCAACAACAGGCGTGGGCGGGTGACCAGCGAGCGGGCGAGGGCGACACGCTGGCACTGACCGCCGGAAAGCTGATGCGGATAACGGCTGGCGAAGTCGTTGAGCTCGACCAGTTTCAGCACCTCGGCGACACGCTTGTGGCTGTCGTCCGCGTTGACTTTTTGCATGCGCAGGCCGAAGGCGACGTTCTGCTCGACGGTCATGTTGGGGAACAGCGCGTAGCTCTGGAACACCATGCCGATCCCGCGTTTCTGCGGGCTCAGCGGCACGATGTCGACGCCATCAAGCAGGATCTTGCCGCCATCCACCGGCGTCAGCCCGGCGATACAACGCAGCAGGGTGGACTTGCCGCAACCGGACGGGCCGAGCAGGGTGACGAACTCGCCTTTGTTGATTTCGCAGTTGATGTCGCTGAACACCGTGGTGCCCGCGTAGTTTTTCTGCAGGTGTTGGACGCTGACGTAGCTCATTCGCTTTTGTCCTTGTTCAAGATGTTGGCGATCCAGGTCAGGACCAGCACGAAAAAGAAGTACGAGATCACCAGCGCACTGGTGAAGTGGCCGCTGCTGTTGCGCATGTTGTTCAGATACACCTGCAGGGTTTCGTAGCGCGTGCCGACGAGGATGTTGGCGAACACGAATTCCCCGAACAGGAACGAGAACGACAGCAGCAGCGCGACCATCAGGCCTTTGCGCAGGTTCGGCAGCACCACCAGAAACGCCGCCTGAAAGGTGCTGGCGCCGAGCAATTGCGCGGCGTCCATCAGGTCGCGCAGGTTGATCGCCTGCAGATTGTTGGTGATCGCCCGGTACATGAACGGCAGCGCCACGGTGAAGTAGCAACCGATCAGGATCCACGGCGTACCGACCATCGCCAACGGCCCGGAACCGTACAGTTGCAACAGGCCTACCGACGACACCACTGGCGGCACCGCGAAGGGCAGCAGGATCAGGATGTTCATCAGCGCATCGAGTTTCGGGAAGTGGTAATGCACCACGAACAGCAACGGCAGGATCAGCACCACCGACAGCACCAGCGCGCCGACGCACACCAGCAGCGACTGGCCGAAAGCATGCAGAAAGCGTGGATCGCTCCACAGCTGGAGGTACCACTTGAAGGTGAAGCCGCTGGGCAGGATGGTCGCCGACCAGCTGCTGGCGATCGAATAGATCAGCGTACCCACCAGCGGCAGCAGCAGGATCGCAAACAGCAAATAAACCACGACGCGGTGGTAGACGCCGGCCGGGCCGGATTCAGCGCGAGACATGGTAGCTCCTCTTCAGCAGCAATTGATGCACGACGGTGACGAGGGTCATCAACGCCACCAGCACCACGGCCAGGGCGCTGGCCAGATTCGGATCGAGGGAAATATCCCCGGAAACCATTGCCGCGATGCGGATCGGCAGCACGTTGAAGTTGCCGGTGGTCAAGGCGTACACCGTGGCGTAGGCGCCGAGAGCGTTGGCCAGCAGGATCACAAATGTACCGAGCAGTGCCGGGGTCAGCACCGGTAGACCAATATGCCGCCAGAACTGCCAGCCGTTGGCGCCGAGCAGCGCAGCGGATTCGCGCCAGTCTTCACGCAAGGCGTCGAAGGCCGGGTAGAGCAGCAGCACGCCGAGGGGAATCTGGAAGTAGGTATAGAGGATGATCAGACCGGTTTTCGAGTACAGGTTGAAGTCCTGAATGATCCCGGCCTGCTTGAGCATGATGGTGATGCTGCCGTTGAAACCGAGCAGGATGATGAACGCGAAGGCCAGGGGCACGCCGGCGAAGTTGCTGGTCATATTGGCGAAGGCATTCACGAAGTTGCGCAGTTTCGAGTCGACCCGGCGCAGGGAATACGCACCGAGCACGGCGATGATGATGCCGAACACACTCGACCAGAAACTGATCTCCAGGCTGTACTGAATCGCCTGCAGATAGAACTTGGAACTGAAGATCTTTCTGAAGTTGGCGAAGCCCCAGCCGAATTCTTCCGATTGCAAGCTGTTGATCATCACCCAGACCAGCGGGGCGATTTCGAACACGATAAAGAACAGGGCGAACGGCACCAGGCACAGGGCTGCCAGCCATTTGCCGCGAGTCATGGCATTCACTTGAGCAGCTCCCGGCATACAGGTTTGTCGTGGGGGGCGCCGAGCAGTTCGCAGACGGTGCCGCAGATCTCGGTTTGCTTCGGCGCGGCATCAATATTGAAGCTGAAGGCGTCACCGAGAACGAACAGCGGCACCTGCCGCTCTTCCGGCAACAGGCCGTTGTGCGAGCGGTCGTTGTTCATGCCGTGGTCGGCGGTGACCAGTACCTGATAGCCCGCATCGAGCCAGCCTTGCAGGTAGTCGGCGAGGATGATGTCCGCCGAGCGTGCGCTATTGCGGTATTGCGTGGAGTCGAGGCCGTGCTTGTGGCCGGCGTCGTCGATGTTCATCGGGTGAATCAGCAGAAAGTTCGGCGCGTGGCGCAGGCGCAGGTTTTCCGCGTCGGCAAACAGGTGCGAATCCGGGTAGTGATCGCTCCAGTAGAAGTGGCCGTGCTGGATCGGCAATGACAGGTTTTCGGTGTGCCGGTCGCGGGCCACGACGAACGGCGAGCGGTTATACAGCTCGCTGACCCAGTGATAGGCCGCTGCGGCGGTTTTCAGGCCGGCGTCGCGGGCGTAGTGATAGATGCTGCGCTGGTTGGACAGACGCGCGACATTGTTGTGGACGATGCCACTGTCGATCGGCGGCACGCCGGTGAGGATGCATTCGTAAAGCGGTCGGGACAGGGCCGGCAACTCGCACTCCAACTGATAGAGTGCGGCGCGTCCTGCGCCAACGTAAGCCTGCAGATGCCCCATGGCGTGCCGCGCGACCTCGTAATTGAGACCGTCGAGCACGACAAGGATGACGTTGTGCTTCATAGGGGCAAAAACTCCGCGAAAACAGGAAGTATCAGATTCATTCGGGAGCCCTTGTGGGAGCGAGCTTGCTCGCGAAGGCGTCGTGTCAGCCACCATCAATGCTGAATGAAAGACCGCATTCGCGAGCAAGCTCGCTCCCACAGGGATCTCCGGCAATCCCGAAAGTGGGATTTACAGGATTACTTCATCTCGACGATGACTTCTTCGTTCCACTTCTGCGGCAGGGCCTTGGAGGTTTTTTCCCACGCGTCGGCGTCCTTGATTGGCGTGACCTTTTTGTACTGCTCGTTTGGCAGCAGCTTGGCCTTCACGTCTTCCGGCAGTTGCAGATGTTCGGCACGGATCGGACGGGCGTTGCCGCGCGCCAGGTTGGTCTGGCCGGCGTCGCTGAAGATGTATTCGCGGGTCAGCTTGGCGGCGTTCGGGTTTTTTGCGTACTTGTTGATGATGGTGGTGTAGCCGGAAATCACCGAGCCGTCGGACGGGATCAGCACCACGTAGTCATCCGGGTTGGCCATCTTGGCCTTGTAGCTCAGACCATTGAAGTCCCAGACCACGCCGACTTCGATCTCGCCTTTTTCCATGGTGGCGATGGTCGGGTTGGCCATCGACAGGCGACCTTGCTTGGCGATGTCTGCAAACAGCAGCAAGGCCGGCTGGAGGTTCTTCTCGTCGCCACCGTTGGCCAGGGCAGCGGCGAGTACGCCGTTGGCGGCTTGCGCGGCGGTGCTCACGTCACCGATGGAAACCTTGTATTTGCCGCCCTTGAGGTCAGCCCATTTGGTCGGTACTTCGGAACCGTGCAGCAGCTTCTTGTTGACGATGAAGGCGATGGTGCCGGTGTAGGCCAATGCCCAGTTGCCGTCCTTGTCCTTGGCCCAGGCCGGCACCTGATCCCAAGTGCTCGGTTTGTACGGTTGCACCACGCCCTGCTTGACCGCGATCGGGCCGAAGGCGGCGCCGACGTCGCCGATGTCGGCGGTGGCGTTGTCTTTTTCAGCGGCGAACTTGGCGATTTCCTGGGCCGAGCTCATGTCGGTGTCAATGTGTTTCAGGCCGTAGGTCTTGGCCAGGTCTTCCCAGGTGCCTTTCCAGTTGGCCCAGTCATCGGGCATGCCGACGCTGTTGACGGCGCCTTCCGCTTTCGCAGCGGCTTCGAGGGTTTTCAGATCGGTGTCGGCCGCCATGGCGGCGGTGCACATTGCAATGGTCGAGCCTAACAGTGTTGCCAGGAAAAGCTGTTTCATTCCGAAGCTCCTTGGTCGTGTTCAACGCTGCGATTGCGGTTTGTGTTGGTCTAGGTCAGCAATACCTGAGCCAATTTAAGGGGGCTGGATGACACTTTGATGTCGGCGGTCGCCCGGCAGGCCTTTTATTTGCCCGGTTTCGGCGCTTGCCCGCTAAGCGTAGACCAAGGTCAAAGCCCCGGCAGACAAGGCACTTGGCCGATGTATTGCAAGTCATGAAGGCGACCGTCGGGCGGTTTTGTCATCTCTCGGTCATCTGCACTGCCTAGGCTTGCAAGACACGGAAACGGCTTGCAGGCCGTACGGTTTTTGCCCCGAAACAGTGCTGGTCTAGTCCAGATAGGTAACGTTGATGCGCGATGAGGCAACAAAAGCGGTGACAGCCATCGGCCAGGTGCTGCAGGAGCAGCTCGATCATGGCCTGTTGGCGCCGGGCAGCAAGCTGCCGGCCGAGCGCAAGCTCAGTGAGTTGTTCGGCACCACGCGCATCACGGTGCGTGAGGCCTTGTTGCAGCTGGAGGCGCAGGGGCAGATTTATCGCGAGGAGCGCCGTGGCTGGTTCGTTTCGCCGCCGCGTCTGGCGTACAACCTGATGCAGCGCAGTCACTTTCACGCGATGGTCAGTGCACAGGGGCGGGAGCCGTCGACCGAGGTGATTTCCGCGCGCCTGCAGCCAGCTTCGGCGGCGGTGTGTGCGTTGTTGCAGTTGCCGGCGTTGTCCAGCGTGATTCAGATTTGTCGGTCGCGGCGCATCGACGGGCGGCTGGTGTTGTATGTGGAGCATTATCTGAATCCGCAGTATTTTCCGGGGATTCTGGGGTTTGATTTGAATCAGTCGATGACCGAGTTGTATGCGCGGCATTACGATTTGCACTATGGGCGGGTGCGGTTCGAGATTGTGCCGACGTCGTTGGCGGTGGATGCGGCGGCGGCTTTGCGCGTGTCTGTCGGGAGTCCGGGGTTACGGATTGCCCGGGTCAATTATGATCAGCATGAGCGGTTGATTGATTGTGATCTGGAGTTTTGGCGGCATGATGCGATTCACGTCGGGGTCGATGTTGTTTGAGCTTTTGGCCTTGGCGGCCTCTGGGCTGACCAGGTTCTTGGGGTTTTGGGTGTTTATCCGTTGCTTCGGGTGTTGCGGCTGGCGGTTTCGCTTTTACAGCGAGTCCCTTTGGCAAACGCCCCAAAGGAACCAAAGGTCTGTGCCCTGACGTTCGGCCCGCTCGCTAAAGCTCGGGGTTCCTTCGCTCCGGGATCGATCCGGGCGCATCGCCTCCGGTTTGCTTCGCTGCACCTCCTCTCGATGTGTTCGACTTCGTCGAACGGTCGCTTCGCTCCCACCCCCGGATCAATCCCTCCGCTCAGCCTGCCGACGGGCCGGTGAGTCAAGATCAAGAGCTTTCGGCGAGCTGACACTCGGCCATTGAGTGGTGAAGAGCCTGCGGTCGGCTTTTGCTTTGCTGTAGGGGTGAGCCTGCTCGCGATGGCGGCCTGAAAGCCGACCAATCACCAACTGCCTGCACTCAATCCAACTGTGGGAGCTGGCCTGCCAGTGGTGGTGACCTCCCAGCCGACCAACTCCAACAGCCCACACCCAATCCACTGTGGGAGCGAGCTTGCTCGCGAAGGCGGCCTGACAGCCGACCAATCTCCAACTGCCTGCACCCAATCCCACTGTGGGAGCTGGCTTGCCAGCGATGGCGGCCTGACAGCCGACCAATCTCTAACTGCCTGCACCCAATCTCTCTGTGGGAGCTGGCCTGCCAGTGATGGTGACCTCCCAGCCGACCAATCACCAACTGCCTGCACTCAATCCAACTGTGGGAGCTGGCTTGCCAGCGATGGCGGCCTGACAGCCGACCAATCTCCAACCGAATACATCCAATCAACTGTGGGAGCGAACCTGCTCGCGAAGTCGCCCCCACAATCACTTCATCTCTATCTGGCCAGCTCAGCATTCCCATACAAATAATCCGTCGCCAGCGACGCCATCGTCCTCACCCCAACCACCAGCGCCGACTCATCCACAAAGAACCCCGGATTATGATTCGGCGCGGCCTTGCTCATGTCCTGATCCCGTGGTGTCACGCCGAGAAATACGAACAACCCCGGCACTTCCTTGGCGAAGAACGAGAAGTCTTCCGCGCCGCCCACCAACGGTGCATTGACCACGTCATCCTTGGCTGCCCACTTCAACGTCGGCAGCATTTTTTCCGTCAGTGCCGGGTTGTTGATCGTGGGGTCGTATTTTTCGATGATGGTCACGTCGGCTTTCGCGCCGCCGCTTTCGGCGATTTTTTCGATGGTCTGGCGTACGTCGGCGTGGAGTTTCTGGCGGATGCCGTAGTCGTAGGAGCGGATGGTGCCGCTCATGTCCACCGACTCGGGAATGATGTTGTAGCGGGTGCCGCCGTTGATGGTGCCGATGCTGACCACCGACGGGTAAGACGAAATATCGGTGCGGCGGCTGACCACGGTTTGCAGGCCGACGATGGTTTGTGCGCCGACGGTGATCGGGTCGATGCCGTCCCACGGGCGGCCGGCGTGGGTCTGTTTGCCGAGGATTTTGATGCGCAGGTCGTCGGAGCTGGCCAGGGTGGCGCCGGGGCGGTAGGCGATCTGGCCGGCGGGGACGCCGGCCCAGACGTGCAGACCAAAGACGGCGTCGGGTTTGGGTGATTTCATCACGCCTTCCTGCACCATCATTTTCGCGCCCCAAGTGTTTTTGCCGTCGGGGATGAAGTCGCTCGGGCCTTCTTCGGCGGGCTGGAAGTAGAACACCACGGTGCCGGGCAGGGTGTCACGCATGCCCGTAAGAATTTTCGCCGTGCTCAACAGGATCGCGGTGTGGGCGTCGTGGCCGCAGGCGTGCATCACGTCGACTTCTTTGTCCAGATAAGTGCCTTTGGCTTTCGAGGCGAAGGGCAGCTCGGCGACTTCCTTGACCGGCAATGCGTCCATGTCGGCGCGCAGGGCCACGGTCGGGCCGGGCAGGGCGCCTTTGAGGATGGCGACTACGCCGGTGCGGGCGACGTTGGTTTTCACTTCCAGGCCCAGCGCCTTGAGCTGTTTGGCGACCAGTTCCGCGGTGCGTTTCTCGGTGTTGCCCAGTTCCGGATGCGCGTGGATGTCGCGGCGGGTTTCCAGCAGTTCCGGTTCAAGTGCCTTGGCTTGCGTGGCGATCTGTTCGCGGGTGCTGTCCAGGGTGGCGGCGCTGGCGGTGCCGGCCAGCAGGGTGAGCAGAACAGTCTGGGCGATACGTGTCAGCTGCATCGGGTTTCTCCATGGTTATTGTTTTTCTGGCTTCCCTGCCTGTGACCCGAGTGTCTGCGCGAAGTGCTATTCCTTCGGCTGGCCACCGCCGGCAGTGATGACCTGCACACTCATGCGTGGCGTCGCCAGATCGAGTCCGGCTTCGTCCAGATGGCGTTTGAGCGACAGGTTGAACGCGCGGGAAACTTCCCATTGTTTGATCGGCGCGGTCTTGAACCGCGCGCGCAGAATCGCGCTGCCGGACTCGAAACTTTCCACGCCCTGAATCTCCAGTGGCGACCAGATATTGCGCCGTTGCAGCGGGTCGGTGCGCATTTTCTGGCCGACTTCGCGCATCAGTTTGATCGCGTCGTCGATTTCCATGTTGTACGGCACCGCCACGCGGAAAATCGCGTAGCCGAACTCGCGGGAGTAGTTCTTGATGCTTTTGATTTCGCTGAACGGGATGGTGTGAACGATGCCGTCGATATCGCGCAGGCGCACAGTGCGGATGGTCAGGCCTTCGACGGTACCCAGATGGCCGCCGACATCGACGTAGTCATCAATGGCCAGCGAGTCTTCGATGATGATGAACAGGCCGGTGATCAGGTCCGCCACCAGCGACTGCGCACCGAAACCGATGGCCAGACCGATCACACCGGCACCGGCCAGCAGTGGCGTAACGTTCATGCCCATGTTCGCCAGGGCGACGATCAGCGCAATGATGAAAATCGCCACGAACAGCACGTTGCGGATCAGCGGCATCATCGTCTGTGCGCGGGCATTCGCCAGGCCTTTGCGCGAGCGGGTGAGGGCGTGATGCACGGCGGTGTCGGCAAGGATCCAGATCAACCAGGAGAAAATCAGCGTACCGATCAGGCTGAACAGTTTGACGCTGACGTCATGCCCTTCGCCCTCGGCAAAGCCGATCAGCGATTTGCCCCATACGCGCAGGCCGAGCTCGATGAAGATCAGCCACACCAGCAGGTGGGCGAGGGTGTAGAAGAAGCTCTTCAGGCGCTCCGAGTACAGCGCATGGCGCTTCGGCCCGCGTTGCGGTTTGAGCGAGTGCCGGCGCACGAGACCGTTGATCACCATGCACATCACCAACAGCACCGTGCAGATCAGTGACTGGCGCAGGGCGGTGCTGGTGTCGCCGGCAGAGACGAAGGTGGCGAACAGCGAAATCCCGACCAGCACCAGCGCCGGCACGTACCAGAAGGTGCCGAGGATATCGATGGTGTCGCTGAGGGCGCGGCGGGTCAGGCGACGGGACAATGGCTGGTTGCGGATCAGATGGGCGATTGGCCGGCGGAAGCGCAGGATGAACAGCCCGGTGAACAGCGCCGCGAGGACATTGGTAACGGTCGCGGTGGTATGCGCCAGGTGCACGCCGAGGCTTTCCACCAGGCGCGGGTCGTTGAGCGCTTCACCGAACGCGGCGAAGCTGCCGATCAGCCAAAGTGGACGGAACGCCTGATGCCGCAGGATGTACAGCGCCCGGTGCCGGTGCGGGCCGTCGAGCAGCGAGAAGGCGATCACGCAGATCGCCGAGAAACAGGTGCCGACCACCAGCGCATACGCCAGTACCATCGCCAGGCTCTTGCCCAATGACGAGGGCAGCGCGTAGCTCATGTAAACGGTGATGACCAACGCGATCAGCCATGGTCCGAGCTTGCGCAGGGCGAAGCGCAGCATGTCGAGGGCCTTGGGGTGCTGCGGCAGTTCTTCGGTCAGGCCGAAGCGCATGCGCACCCGGTGACCGAGCCAGATCAGCGCGGCGGCGAGCAGGCTCCAGACCATCAGGATCACCGCGAAGCCGAAGATGATCGGCAGCCACTCGCTGGCCGGCAACATCAGGTTATCGAGTTCGTCCTTGGCCAGATCGAACTCGTCGGACCAGCGGGTCAGCGGACTGTCGTCGCCGGAGAACTGCTTCTCGAAACTGGCCAGCGTGCCGCCAATCAGGCCCAGCACGCCTTCTTCCGGTGAAACCTGGGCTTTCTTTGTGGCGTCGCGCAGCTTTTTCAGGTCGCTCAGCAACTGTGCGCGTTGCTTGTCGTTTTCCAGCGACTTGATGACTTCATCCAGCGACTGACCCAACGGTTCCTGCGCCTCGGGCTGCGCCTTGGTGGAGTTGAGCAACCCCGGCAAGCCGACCGCGTGGGCAGGGGCCAGCGGCAGCAGCGTCATCAGGCAGACAAGGAACAGGCAGGGCAGAGCAAACAGACGAGCGAACACTAGGCGGTCAACCTCGCAAAGGGGCGAATTGAGCGAGTGTACGAGGCAGTCAGAATCAATGCGAGCCGGGCGCGGATTTATTCGTTGAGTTTGGCGAGGATCTTGTAGACCACGGTTGCCAGGATCATCAGCATACCGATCCACATGGCGAAGACGCCGGCGTTCTTGTCGCGGAAGTTGAAGCCGATGGCCAGCAGGATCATCCCGCTCAGGATCGGGACGAGCATTGCGTGGAACGAAGACATCGAGATCATGGAGACTGCCTTGTCGAAGGGGATGATGTAAGTCTAGGTCGGTTTCTTTGAAGCTGTATTGATCTGTGTAGGAGCTGCTGCAGGCTGCGATCTTTTGATCTTGCTTTTGAATGCAAAAAACAAGATCAAAAGATCGCAGCCTGCGGCAGCTCCTACAGGGATTTGTGATCATCCCGAGAGATGATCGTTTAGCGATTACGGCAATTCACGGGAGGCGTAGAACGCGCTCAGCACTTTGACCAGGTGCGCCAGGTCATGGCTGCCGCACAGTTCGCGGATCGAGTGCATGGCGAAGGTCGGCAGGCCGATATCGACGGTGCGCACGCCCAGGTGGCTGGCGGTGATCGGGCCGATGGTCGAACCGCAACCCATGTCGCTGCGCACCACGAAGCTCTGTACCGGCACTTCTTCGGCCATGCACAGGTGGCGGAAGAATCCGGCGGTTTCGCTGTTGGTGGCGTAGCGCTGGTTGCTGTTGACCTTGATCACCGGGCCGGCGTTGAGTTTCGGGCCGTGGTTGGCGTCGTGCTTCTCGGCGTAGTTGGGGTGTACGCCGTGGGCGTTGTCGGCCGAGACCAGCAGCGATTTCTGAATGGTACGGACGAACTCGTCGCCTTCCGGCAGCAGGCGGCGCAGGGTCTGTTCGAGCATCGGGCCATCGGCACCGCACGCCGAGCAGGAGCCGACTTCTTCGTGGTCGTTGCACACCAGCACGCAGGTTTCTTCGGTGTCGGCGCTGAGCAGGGCTTGCAGGCCGGCGTAGCACGACAGCAAGTTGTCCAGGCGCGCGCCGGCGATGAAGTCGCCATGCAGGCCGATGATCGCCGCGCTCTGGGTGTCGTAGAAACTCAGCTCGTAATCCAGCACCACGTCGGCGTTCAGACCGTGTTCGCGAGCCAGTTGATCGGTCAATACCGCACGGAAGTCGACGCGCTCGTCACCGGCGAACTGCGCGAGGATCGGCGGCAGCTCCGTCTGTGCGTTGATCGCCCAGCCTTGGTTGGCTTCACGGTTGAGGTGAATCGCCAGGTTGGGAATGATCGCGATTGGCGCCTTGAAGTCGATCAACTGACTTTCGACCTTGCCGTCGCGACGGAAGGTGACGCGACCGGCCAGCGACAGGTCGCGGTCGAACCACGGCGCCAGCAGTGCGCCGCCGTACACTTCAACGCCCAGTTGCCAGAAGCCCTGACGTTGCAGTTCCGGTTGCGGCTTGACCCGCAGACACGGGCTGTCGGTGTGGGCGCCGACCAGACGGATCCCGTCGTGCAGTGGCGAGTTGCGGCCCATTTTGATCGCGACGATTGAGGAGTCGTTACGGGTGACGTAATAGCGGCCGTTGGCCTCGGTGGTCCATGGCTCGCGCTCGTCGAGGCGCACGTAACCGGCGGCCTCCAGACGCTGAACAAGGCTGGCGGTGGCGTGGAACGGGGTAGGGGAGGCCTTGAGGAAGTCGATCAGGCCTTGGTTCAACTCTTCGCGCATAAGAAGCTCCAGACAGCAATGGGCGCGAGTTTAACGCATCGGCCGAGGAATTGAATCCGAACCGGATCCCTGTGGGAGCGAGCTTGCTCGCGAAAGCGCTATGACATTCAACATTGATGCTGACTGATCAATTGCTTTCGCGAGCAGGCTCGCTCCCACAAGGGTTCGGCGGTGCTTGTCAGAACGGCGCAGGGCACTCGAAGCGCAGACGCTCGCCGGTTTGCGGATGGGTGAAGCTGAGCATGCTGGCGTGCAGGCACAGGCGCGGCCAGGCGGCGAGGGCCTGTTCGTGGGCGTAGAGCCCGTCGCCCAGCAACGGGTGCCCGATGGACAGCATGTGCACGCGCAACTGGTGCGAGCGCCCGGTGATTGGCGTCAGTTCGACGCGGCACCAGTCGCCGCAACGTTCCAGTACGCGCCAGTAGGTCAGTGCGTGTTTGCCGAATTCGTGGTCGACCACGTGGCGCGGTTTGGTCGGTGGGTCGTAGCGCAACGGCAAATCGATGCTGCCGCTGTCCAGTTCCGGCTGACCCCAGGCCAGCGCGGTGTAGGCCTTTTCGGTTTCGCGGTCGTGAAACTGTCGCGACAGTTCGCGGTGGGTGTCGGCGTCACGGGCCAGCAGAATGATGCCGGAGGTTTCCCAGTCCAGGCGATGGACGATACGCGCCTCCGGGTAGCCCTTTTCCTGCAGACGGGTGATCAGGCAGTCCTTGTTGTCGTCGGCGCGACCGGGCACCGAGAGCAGCAAGGTCGGCTTGTCGACCACAAGGACAGCGGCGTCCTGATGGATGATGCGGATGTTGGACAGCGGCATTAAAACAGCCTCGTAACAAATGCCAACGGCGGCTCAGACTGCTGATAACCCTGTAGGAGCTGCCGAAGGCTGCGATCTTTTGACGTTGAAGATCAAAAGATCGCAGCCTTCGGCAGCTCCTACACGAGCATCAGCAGCCCGAGCCGCCGTAGCGACTGCCGGATCGACTCAGCGATCAGGCAGGGTGATGTTGAGTTCCAGAATCGAGCAACTGCCCTGGCTTTCCAGTGCAACATGTACGTCGTCGTTGCCGATGTTGACGTACTTGCGGATCACATCGACCAGTTCCTTCTGCAAGGCTGGCAGGTAATCCGGCGTGCTGCGCTGGCCGCGCTCATGCGCCACGATGATCTGTAGACGCTCTTTCGCTACCGAGGCGGTACTTGGCTTTTTGTTGGCACGAAAGAAGTCAAAAAGGTTCATTACCTACCTCCAAACAGGCGCTCGAAGAATCCCTTCTTCGTAACATCGAGGAAACGATGTTCTTTTTCTTTGCCCAGCAGACGATCAACGGCATCGCTGTAGGCCTGACCGGCATCGCTCTGGTCGTCGAGAATCACCGGGACACCCGAGTTGGAAGCCTTCAGGACCGCCTGCGACTCAGGGATGACGCCCAGCAGGGTCACGGCCAGGATTTCCTTCACGTCTTCAACGCCCAGCATTTCGCCATCGCTGACGCGCTGCGGGTTGTAACGGGTCAGCAGGAGGTGTTCCTTGATCGGCTCTTCGCCGAGTTCGGCACGACGCGATTTGCTGGCCAGCAGGCCGAGCATGCGGTCGGAGTCACGTACCGAGGACACTTCCGGGTTGGTCACGATGATCGCTTCGTCGGCGAAGTACATCGCCAGGTGTGCGCCTTTCTCGATGCCCGCCGGGGAGTCGCAGACCACGAAGTCGAAGTCTTCCTTCAACTGCATCAGGACTTTTTCCACGCCTTCCTGGGTCAGCGCGTCTTTGTCGCGGGTCTGGCTGGCGGCCAGCACGTAGAGGTTTTCCAGGCGCTTGTCTTTGATCAGGGCCTGCTGCAGGTTGGCTTCGCCGTTGACCACGTTGACGAAGTCGTACACCACGCGACGCTCGCAACCCATGATCAGGTCGAGGTTACGCAGGCCCACGTCGAAGTCGACGATCACTGTTTTATGGCCGCGCAGAGCGAGGCCGGTACCGATAGCGGCGCTGGTGGTGGTCTTACCCACACCACCCTTGCCGGATGTAACCACGAGAATCTTGGCCAAGGTGTTTCACCCCTAAGGAAGAAGGACTGTTTAGCCCCTGAAAAACATCTCTTGAAAACTACTGCAGTCGGACAGCCTTGGCTGGAATTCGGCGCAAGTCGCAATTGCCGGGGGCAAACGCTGCTTGTTCCTTTTTCCTACTTCGTTTGAGCCGTTTTCGCTACGTTTTAGAGATGCTTGGAAAATGCGGCAGTATCCGTTAAAGCCGAATGATGTTCAACACGTCGGCCGACAGGCTGACCTGGACGCCGGAGCCCCACAGTGGATCGCGGCGCAAATCTTCGGAAACCTTGTAATGCCCGGCGATGGAGATCAGTTCAGCGCTCAATTGCTGACAGAAAATCCGCGCCTTGGTGTCGCCTTTGACGCCGGCCAGTGCGCGACCGCGCATCGGGCCGTATACATGGATGTTGCCATCGGCCAGAAGTTCCGCCCCCGGACTGACCGAGGACACCACCACCAGATCGCCACCCTGGGCATATATCTGTTGGCCACCACGTACTGGCGTGGTGATGACGCGGGTCGGTTTGACCGTTGGCTCCGGCGGCTTTTCCGGCTTCTTTTTGACTTCCGGTTCCGGGGCTTCCAGCGGTCGTTCACGGGCGCCGGACGGCGGCAGCACCGGGATGTCGATGGCGATGGCGGCAGCGATGTCTTCGATACGGCTGGCGCGGATTGCCAGGGTGCGCAGGCCATGTTGGCGGCACACGCGCATCAGCCCGGGCAGATCGACCGCGCCTTCGCCGGGTGGCAGTTTGTCCAGCGCCAGGACCAACGGTGCATTGCTGAAGAAATTCGGTGCCTGGGCGACTTTGGCGGCCAGTTGCCGATCAAGGCTGTCGAGGTCGTTGCGGGACAGTTCCAGCACCGTAATGGCCAGCATGCTGCCCTTCAACTGGAACACGGGATCTCGGTCTGGCGATTCGTTTTGGCTCATATCGGCATACAACGGCTTGTCACTAAAAGTGCCGAGACTTATAACGAGAACGCCCGCGAGCCGCAAGCCGGGTCGAACGATGTAGAATGCGCGGCCACTGAATTTACGGAAGCTTTAATGGATCGCCCGCGTTTTCGAAGAGCCTTTCTTTCTCCCCGCTTCTGGCCGCTCTGGTGCGGTCTGGGGCTGTTGTGGCTGGTCGTGCAGTTGCCATATGCGGTTTTACTGACGATCGGTCGTGTTTTGGGCGCATTGATGTATCGCGTGGCCGGCGACCGGCGGCGCATCGCCAAGCGCAATCTCGAGCTGTGCTTCCCGGAAAAATCCGCCGCCGAGCGTAAACGCTTGCTCAAGGAAAACTTCGCCTCCACCGGCATCGCTTTTTTTGAAATGGCGATGAGCTGGTGGTGGTCCCGTGAGCGTCTGGCCAAACTGGCCCACGTCGAAGGCCTGGAGCATCTGCAAAAAGCCCAGCGCGAAGGCAAGGGCGTGATCCTCATGGCGGCGCACTTCACCACCCTGGAAATCGGCGCGGCGCTGCTCGGCCAGCAACACACCATCGATGGCATGTACCGCGAGCACAAGAACCCGTTGTTCGACTTCGTCCAGCGTCGCGGCCGCGAGCGGCACAACCTCGATTCGCTGGCGGTGGAGCGTGACGACGTGCGCGGCATGCTCAAGCTGCTACGTTCGGGCCGGGCGATCTGGTACGCGCCGGATCAGGACTATGGCGCCAAGCAGAGTATCTTTGTGCCGCTGTTCGGCATTCAGGCAGCGACCGTGACCGCGACCACCAAATTCGCCCGCTTGGGTAAAGCGCTGGTGGTGCCGTTCACTCAGGAGCGTCTGGCCGACGGCAGCGGTTACAAGCTGGTGATTCATCCGCCGCTGGAAGACTTTCCGGGTGAAACCGAAGAGGCCGACTGCATCCGCATCAACCAGTGGGTGGAAAGCGCCTTGCGCGCCTGCCCTGAGCAATACTTGTGGGCGCACCGCCGCTTCAAGAGCCGTCCACCGGGCGAGCCGAAGCTTTACCCGAAACGGCGCGGCTGATTCACTCACCCTTTCAAGCACCACGGAGCGTTGCGATGAGCCCAGCTGAACCGGTCACAGGTTTGATTCTTTCCGGCGGCGGGGCTCGGGCGGCGTATCAGGTGGGGGTGCTGGCGGCGATTGCCGAATTGCTGCCGCTGGGCGCGGACAATCCGTTTCCGGTGATCGTCGGCACTTCGGCCGGGGCGATCAATGCGGTCAGCCTGGCCAGCGGCGCCACCGATTTTCGCGCGGCCATCGAACGCCTCACTCTGTTCTGGCAAGGTTTTCGCAGCCATCGGGTGCTGCGCAGCGACTGGCCCGGGGTGATCCGTCAGGCCAGCCGCTTTGTCAGTCACAGCCTGCTGGGTATGGGTCGACACCTGCCGGTGGCGCTGCTCAACAGTTCGCCGCTGCGCGACCTGCTGAACGAAAAGCTACACATGCCCGGCATCGCCGAATCCATCGCCCGCAAGCAATTGCATGCGGTGGCGGTGACCGCGTTCGGCTACGAGTCGGGGCAGGCGGTGACCTTCTATCAGGGCGGCGGCAAGATCGATGCGTGGTTGCGCCATCGACGGATCGGCGTGCCGGCGCAATTGTCGGTGGACCATTTGCTGGCCAGTTCGGCGATCCCGTTGCTGTTTGCCCCGGTGAAAATCGGTGAGGAATATTTCGGCGACGGCGCAGTGCGCCAATCGGCACCGATCAGCCCGGCGCTGCACCTGGGTGCGAGTCGGGTGCTGGTGGTGGGTGTGAGCGGCAACCCGCGCGGTTTTGATCCGCAGCAGCCGCTGGAGCGCGCCTACACCGGGCAGCAGCCGACGCTGGCGCAGATCGGCGGGCACATGCTCAACAGCACGTTCATTGACAGTCTGGAAAGCGACATCGAGTTGCTCCAGCGTCTGAATCAGTTCAGTCGACTGATGCCCGATGGCGTGCCGACTCGTGAGTTGGGCGTGGCGCCAGTGGACGTGCTGGTGATTGCGCCGAGTCAGCCGATCGACGAGATCGCCGCGCGGCATCGCCAGGAGTTACCGGCGGCGTTGCGTTTGTTCTTGCGCGGCCCGGGGGCGACGAAAACGAGTGGGGCAGGGGTGCTGAGTTATCTGCTGTTCGAGGCGGGGTATTGCAGCGAGCTGATCGATTTGGGACGGCGCGATGCGTTGGCCAAGCGTGAGGAGTTGTGCCGGTTTCTCGGGTTAACTTTTTAAAGGCAAAAGATCGCAGGCTTCGCCAGCTCCTACAGGGATAGCGCATTCCAATGTAGGAGCTGCCGCAGGCTGCGATCTTTTGATCTTTATCAGAAGTGGAACTTCACCAGGAAGCTGGTCACGTTCTGATTGGTGGTGAAGCCACGGGTGTCGTCGATCCCGTACTTGTCTTTCCAGTAGTCGTATTCAACACCGACGTACAGCTGCTTCTCGCCGAAATGCAGCGCCTTGCCCAGGTCGTATTTGACCTGCGGGTTGAAGTGCAGGTTGGCGTGGTATTCGCCTTTGCTGTTGACGTCGTTGTCGACCACCCAGTCCATGTAACCGTCGATCAGCACGTTCGAGCTGCCGACCGGGATGGTGTAGGACCAGACCGGCGTGATCTGCCAGACGTTATCACCCGGACGCGAGCCGTCGGTGTGGCGCTGGTAGAAGTTCAGCTGGAAGTAGTCGAAACCCGGGATCGCCAGGTCGAAGCCAGGACCGATCAGGTACGACTCGACGTCGCCTTCACCGAACTCGTAAGTCATCGCCAGCAGCACGTCTTTGATCGGACCGAATTCGAGCTTCTGGTCGAGGACTTTGCCCAGCGAGATGCGCGGCTGGAACTCACCGTAATAGGTGTTGTTGCCGACGCCGCCGTCTGGCTTGCCGTTGTAGAAGATCTTGTCGATGAACAGGAAGTTATCCCCGTACTTCCAGGCATCGGCGTGCTCGAAGGTGACGGTCTGCTGGATCGCCGGGTTGACCTTGAAGTCTTTGCCGTAGAGATAGGTCAGGCTGTTGTTCTGCCATTGCAGCAGGCCGTCGGCCATGGCTTGGCCGCCGGCCAGCATCGATCCCGCGAGCATCAGGCTGGTGCACATACGTTTCATTCGGTTGCTCCCAAAGTAGGTGTTCCACGTTTATTTTTTTAAGATCGGCGCTCTGGTGTGGCGCCTTTTTTCGTTGCTGCAAAAGTCATCCGATCGGTCAGCTTCGCTGGTGATAGCAAGAGCTGGGCCAACGCTTTCGAAAAGCAAAAAAACGCCCGTTCGGCTGCTGAAAAACAGTCGATTGCGCGTGTTTTCGGGATGCCTCGGTACTGACCGGGGCCGGGATAAGTTGGCTTGTCGGTCAGGAATTAAATCCGGGCTTTTTTTTAGACCGAATTCAAGAGGCCGCGGAGAATACTGACTCCTCGGCCAGCTCTCAAGTGCCCCGCAACAGAGCACCGACGACAGGTATGGGGCACGGTTGCGGGCCATCTCAGAAGTGCACCTTCACCAGCAGGCTGGCGGTGTTCTGGTTGGTGTCGAGGTTGTGACTGCTTTCGACGCCATATTTGTTCTTCCAGTAGCTGTATTCGGTGCCGACGTACAGCTGCTTCTGGCTCCAGCCCAAGGCTTTGCCGAGGTCGTATTTGATCTGCGGATTGATGTGCAGGTTGGCGTGGTAAGTGCCGCGCGAGTTCTGATCGTTATCGACCACCCAGTCCAGATAGCCATCGATCAGCAGGTCGGAGTTGCCCAGCGGCACGCTGTACGACCAGCCCGGAGTGATCTGCCACACGCCGTCGCCAGGGCGCGGGCCTTCGGTCTGGCGGCGGAAAATGTTCAGGGTCACGTAGTTGAAACCGGGCACTTTCAGGTCGAAGCCGGGGCCGATCAGGTAGGCTTCGCTGTCGCCTTCGCCGTACTCGTAGGTCATCGCCAGCAGCACGTCCTTGATCGGCCCGAACTCGATTTTCCGGTCGAAGATCTTGCCGAACGAGAAGCGCGGAGTGAATTCGCCGTAGAAGGTGTGCGGGCCTTTGTTGCGGTCTTCCTGGCCGTTGTAGAAGATCTTGTCGACGAACAGGAAGTTGTCGCCGTACTTCCACTTGTCGGCGTGCTCGAACGTCACCGTCTGCTGGATCGACGGGTTGATCGCGAAGTTCTTGCCGTACAGGTAACTCAGGCTGTTGGTCTGCCACAGCAGTAAATCGCCGGCCATGGCCTGACTCGCGGCCAGCAGGCCGCCACTCAACAGAACGCTGGTTTGCGTGCGAATCATCGGTTGCTCCCTCTTGTTTTTATTGTTGAGGCAGGGTGTTGCACGTCCCCTGTGGAAGCGAGCCTGCTCGCGAAAGCGGTGTGTCATTCAACAGTGATGTTGACTGACATGGCCTCTTCGCGAGCAAGCTCGCTCCCACAGGGATAATCGGTAATGCTGTTAATGCGCGTGGCAGTCGTTGATCGCGGCGCGTTCGGCGCCGCCGAGGATGTTGAACAGCAGGTTCAGCGTCAGTGCGCTGAGCGTGGCCATGGCGATACCGCTGTGGGTGATCGGGCTCATCCACAGCGGCAGATGCGCGAAGAACTCCGGACGCACCACCGGGATCAGGCCCATGCCGATGCTCACTGCCACCAGCAACTGGTTGCGACGGTCACCGATGTCGGCTTCCTGGAGAATCTTGATCCCGGTGGCAGCGACCATGCCGAACATCGCAATCGCCGCTCCACCCAGCACTGCCGGTGGAATCGATGCGACGAGGAACGCCGCTTTCGGCAGCAGGCTCAGCACGATCAGCAGGCCACCGGCAACGATGGTCACCGAACGGCAACGCACGCCGGTCATCTGCACCAGGCCGATGTTCTGCGCAAACGAGGAGTGGGTGAAGGTGTTGAAGAAACCGGCAACGAACGAGGCGCCGGCATCGCACAGCAGGCCGCGCCGCAGCATCCGTGGGCAGACTTCCTGACCGGTGATTTTGCCCAGCGCGAGGAACATCCCGGTGGACTCGACGAAAATGATCACCACCACCAGACACATCGACAGGATCGGCGCCAGTTCGAATTTCGGCATGCCGAAGTGCAGCGGGGTGACGAACTGAACCCATGGCGCGTTGGCCATGCCGCTCAGGTCGACCATGCCGATGGCGCCGCAGAGCACGTAGCCCAGGCACATGCCGATCAGCACGGAAATATTGACCCAGAAGCCGCGCATGAAGCGGTGGATCAACAAAATGGTCGCCAGCACCAGCGCGGCGATGGCCAGATAAATCGGTGAGCCGAACTGCGCCGCAGCGGCCCCGCCACCGGCCCAGTTCACGGCCACGGGGAACAGCGACAGACCGATCGAAGTGATGACCGTGCCAGTCACCAACGGCGGGAAGAAGCGCACGACCTTGGACATGAACGGAGCGATCAGCATGCCGAAGAGTCCGGCGGCGATGGTCGCACCGAAGATCCCTTGCAGACCGATACCGGGCATGCCGGCCATGGCGACCATGCTGCCGACGGCCGCGAAACTGGCGCCCATCATTACTGGCATGCGGATGCCCATCGGGCCGATCCCGAGCGACTGGACGATGGTGGCGATACCGGCGACCAGCAGGTCGGCGTTGATCAGGAAGGCGATTTCTTCACGACTCAGGCCAGCGGCCTGTCCGATGATCAACGGCACCGCGATGGCACCGCCGTACATCAGCAGAACATGTTGCAAACCGACCAGGATCAGTTGCAAAAGGGGCAAACGCTGAATGGCGGGTGCGTCGGGGATGCGCGCTTTGGACAGCTCGGACATGCAACACCTCGGATCTTTTTATTCTTGTGATTAACAGCTGTCGGGTTGCTCACAGCTGTTTCTTTGCATCAGGTCTGTGGCGAGGGAGCTTGCTCCCGCTGGACTGCGTAGCAGTCCCTGCTCTTCAGGCAAAGAGAGGGGCCGCTTCGCGACCCAGCGGGAGCAAGCTCCCTCGCCACAATTTGTGTTGCTTAGTTGGTCTGGGCTCCCTGGGCGATCCATGCACCGATCAGGTCACGTTCCTGCTGGGTCATCTGCGTGATGTTGCCCAGTGGCATGATCTGCGTGGTGATGGCTTGCGCCTGGATCCGCGCCGCGTTCTGACGGATCTGCTCGGGGGTGTCGAACATCACACCGGCCGGTGCCGCGCTGAACAACGGGCTGGTCGGTTTGGCCGAGTGGCAAACCGCGCAGCGTTCCTGGATCACGTTGTGCACCTTGTCGAAGGCCGGACCTGCGCTGGACGCTTGCGCCGGTGCCGCAGCCGGGGCTGCTGCTGGCGCTGCAGGCGCCGCCGCTTCAGCCGGTTTCGCGCCACCACCCAGGGCCGTTTCCGGCAGCGGTTGGTACTCGATTTTCGCGGGTGCCTTGGCCACGTCCGGCGCGGTCGGCATCGGCGCCGGGCCGGTGACGTACGCCAGGGTGATCATGCCCACCGCTGCCACGGGCAGGGTCCAGGCAAACTTGTGGCTGTCGTGACGGGTGTTGAAGTAGTGACGCACCAACACCGCCAACACCGCGATCCCGGCCAGGATCAACCAGTTGTACTGGCTGCCATAAGTGCTCGGGAAGTGGTTGCTGATCATGATGAACAGCACCGGCAGGGTGAAGTAGTTGTTGTGACGCGAACGCAGCAGGCCTTTGGCTGGCAGCGCCGGGTCCGGCGTGCGGTTTTCGGCAATGGCCGCCACCAGTGCACGCTGTGCCGGCATGATGATGCGGAACACGTTGCCGACCATGATGGTGCCGATGATCGCGCCGACGTGCAGGTACGCACCACGACCGCTGAACACTTTGCTGAAGCCATACGCCGCGCCGATGATCAGCACGAACAGGATGAAGCCGAGCAGGGCGGGTTTCTTGCCAAGGGCCGAATCGCAGAGGAAGTCGTAGATGAACCAGCCGGCGATCAGCGAACCGATGCCGATGGCCACGCCTTCAGGGCCGGTCAGGCCGCTGCCGGGTGCCACGAGGTAGAGCACGGGGTTGGAGTAGAACACCACGCACAGCAGCGCGATCCCCGACATCCAGGTGAAGTAGGCTTCCCATTTGAACCAGTGCAGGTTCTCCGGCATCGACGGTGGGGCCAGTTTGTATTTTTCCAGGTGATAGATACCGCCGCCGTGGATTGCCCACAGATCACCGGCCAGACCGGTTTTCGGGTTGACGCGGTTGAGGTTGTTCTCCAGCCAGACGAAGTAGAACGACGCGCCGATCCAGGCCACGCCAGTGATCATGTGAACCCAGCGCACGCTCAGGTTCAGCCATTCCAACAGATGTGCTTCCACAGTCTTTACCTCTCGCCTGTCACTCTTGTTGTCGAGTGATCAGACCTTCTCTTATTGGTGGGGGGCGAGGATCAACCGCTCATCCTCTTTGAAAAAATGCTCATCGCAGTTGTTGCCTGTGCCACTGCGATCAACCACCAGGAAGTCATCCCGCTTTTCGATCGTCAGCACCGGGTGGTGCCAGACGCCGCGATGGTAAT
Organism: Pseudomonas sp. AO-1; assembly: GCF_019775695.1. Taxonomy (NCBI): domain Bacteria; kingdom Pseudomonadati; phylum Pseudomonadota; class Gammaproteobacteria; order Pseudomonadales; family Pseudomonadaceae; genus Pseudomonas; species Pseudomonas sp. AO-1. The sequence goes on along the minus strand of NZ_CP079947.1, from coordinate 4,629,120 downwards.
TGATGCCCTGCCTGCCGTTGGTGACGAAGGCGCGGACCAAGCCTGATACAGGTACATCGCCAAGTGGCGCGACCACGATCAGAAAGGGGTTGCCGAGCAGCGGAATGAAAGCCTGGCTGCCCAGCGGATGGCGTTCCAGCATGCTCACGGTCAACGGCATGTCCTGCGCGTCGGCGCGGAAGATGCTGATGATCGCGTTGTCCTCAGGCGTAGCGGTTTCGACCGTCGCCAGTTTGTGGAAGCGCATGGTCGAACCGTTGTTGATCATGAAGTGGTCGCTGCCGTCGGTTTCGATCACGTCACCGAAGGGGGCGAAGGCTTCTTTGGTCAGCGGTTCAATCTGTAGTGTGCGCATGCTGTTCTTTTCCGAATTCTGTGTTGTTCAACTTTTAAGTGCGTCTTGCGCGATCCCTGTAGGAGCTGGCGAAGCCTGCGATCTTTTGATTTTGCTTTTAAGATCAAGATCAAGAGATCGCAGCCTGCGGCAGCTCCTACAGGCTCAGCATTACTTCGCGACCTTGCCGAGCACGCGCAGGCGGCTCACACCACCATCCGGGAACACGTTCAGGCGGATGTGGGTGATCGGGCCCAGTGCCTTGACCTGCTCGACGAAGGTGTGTTCGGCGTGCATTTCCAGTTTCTGGCTCGGCAGCAGTTCGCGCCAGAACAGCGACTGGGTTTCGATCTGGCTGTCGGTGCCGCCTTTGACGAACGCGCCCTGGATCGAGCAGGTGTCCGGGTAGTTGCCCTTGAAGTGCAGGGTGTCGACGATGATTTTTTCGATCTCGCCCGGATGGCCCAGCGCGACGATCACCCAGTCATTGCCCGGCGTGCGACGACGTGCGGTTTCCCAGCCGTCGCCCATGTTGATGCCACGGCCCGGGTTGAGGATGTTGCTCATGCGGCCGAAGTGTTCGTCGGAGCAGGCGAGGGCGCGGCCGCCGTTGAGGGCTGCTGCCAGGTCGACTTGCTCGTTGTCGCCCACCGCGGACCAGTCGCGGAACGGAATGCCGTACACGCGCAGACGGGCGACGCCGCCGTCCGGGTAGATGTTGAAGCGCAGGTGACTGAACGCTTTGTCGTTGCTGATTTCGTGGTAGTGGTGGCTGTTGCCCTGCAGCTCGACGGCCGACAGGACTTCAGTCCACTGGGTGTTTTCGTCCGGTTCGCCCGAGGCCAGGAAGCATGCTTCCAGCGAGGCCGATGGCGGGAAGTTGCCGGTGAAGAATGAAGTGTCGATGTCCACGCCTTTGATCGAACCCGGAACGCCCAGGCGGATCACCGCGCTGTCGTAGCCTTCGAAGCGCTTGCGACGCGATTCCCAGCCGTCCATCCACTTGCCGTTGTCGTCGAACACACCCTCCTTCCACACGGCCGGGGTCGGCTGAAACAGACGATTGGCGTCTGCGAACCAGTCATCGGTGACCGAGATGATTTTGGTGCCCAGGCGGGCATCGGCCAGGTTGACGAACTTCTCGAAAGGTACGGCGTAAGCTTTCATTCTTCTTGTCTGCCTTTAATAAGTTGGCTGGGGATGCTTGCAAGGCCCTGGGCATTCTCCGCGTCTGACATGCTCGGGCCAGGCTTGCTAAAGAGTCAGTAAACGGAACAGGGCGATCTTGTTGATCTCCGCCAGCGCGCATTTGAATTCGGTGTCGACCGAGTTGTGAATGCGCGTTTCGAACGCCGCGAGGATCTGATGCCGGTTGCTGCCTTTTACCGCCATGATGAAGGGAAACTTGAACTTGGCCTTGTAGGCGTCGTTCAGCTCGGTGAAGCGCTGGAACTCTTCGGCCGTGCATTGGTGAATACCGGCGCCAGCCTGTTCATGGGTGCTGGCTTCGGTCAGTTGGCCCTGGACGGCGGCTTTGCCGGCCAGGTCCGGGTGAGCATTGATCAGTGCCAGTTGACTGGCGTGATCGGCGCTCAACAAGATGTCGCTCATGCGCTGGTGCAGGGTTTCGATCTCGTCGATCGAAGCGTCCACGCCCAGGTCGTAAGCCTTCTCGGCCACCCATGGCGAATGTTCGTAGATGTCGGCGAAGGCTTTGACGAAAGCGTCGCGGCTCAGGGTCGACGGTTGCAGGGTTTGAAAGCGGCTCATTTAGCGGCCCCTTGGTACGGATGGGTTTCGTGCCAGTGACGCGCGATGTCGACGCGACGGCTGAACCACACCTGTTCATGACTTTTGGCGTATTCGATGAAGCGCTTGAGCGACGCCAGACGCGCCGGACGGCCGATCAGGCGGCAGTGCAGACCGATCGAAAGCATCTTCGGCGCTTCGGCGCCCTCGGCGTAGAGCACGTCGAACGCGTCTTTGAGGTATTCGAAGAAGTCGTCGCCCTTGTTGAAACCCTGCACCTGGGTGAAGCGCATGTCATTGGTGTCGAGGGTGTACGGGATCACCAGGTGCGGCTTGCCGGTCGGGTTGTTCGGTTCCCAGTAGGGCAGGTCGTCGTCGTAGGTGTCGCAGTCGTAAAGGAAACCGCCTTCTTCCATCACCAGGCGCCGGGTGTTCGGGCCGGTGCGGCCGGTGTACCAGCCCAGTGGGCGTTCGCCGGTGAGTTCGGTGAGGATGCGGATCGCTTCGAGCATGTGCTCGCGTTCCTGCGCCTCATCCATGTACTGGTAGTCGATCCAGCGGTAGCCGTGGCTGCAGATCTCGTGGCCGGCTTCGACCATCGCGCGGATCACATCCGGGTGGCGCTGGGCAGCCATGGCGACGGCGAAGATGGTCAGCGGAATGTCGAATTCCTTGAACAGTTTCAGAATCCGCCATACGCCGGCGCGGCTGCCATACTCGTAAAGCGATTCCATGCTCATATTGCGCGCGCCTTGCAGCGGCTGGGCAGCAACCATTTCCGAGAGGAAGGCTTCGGATTCTTTGTCGCCGTGCAGGATGTTGCGCTCGCCGCCTTCTTCGTAGTTGAGTACGAAGGACAGCGCGATGCGCGCGTTGCCCGGCCAGTGTGGGTGAGGAGGGTTACTGCCGTAACCGATCAGGTCGCGTGGGTAGTCAGCGCTCACTGCAGTCTTCCTTCTTATTCGTTGACAGGTTTGTGTAACGGCCTGCGCAGGCTGGCGTCACAGCGATGGGCTGATTGTATACAACTTTATTCGCAATTTGTAAGCCTGAATTTTCGCATTTTTCACCGACTGTCATCTTTTGCTGCTAATGGCGTAAGCCTGCAAGAAACCTGCCTGATCAGTCAGCTAATGGCTGTGAGGTTCAATACTCAGGCGCCTGAGGAGCAGATCAAGGTGAAACACCCGAATGGCGGGGGTGGTGCGAAAAATGTCGTTTTTATTGTGTACAATTTTTTTGAAAAGTGTCTTAATCAGTCGCTCGCCGCAGCTTTTCGTGCTCCGAATCGGTGCGGTCTCCTTTTTACCTGACTTCGGGAGGCGCGAAGTCTGACTGCTCTTTGCGGCCAGGCGCGCAGAATCAATGGGACGTTTGACAACACACGTTTTGGACGCTGCACACGGTTGCCCGGGCAGCTCGATCAAGGTCGAGCTGTACCGCGTTGAAGGTTCGCACCTGGAATTGGTCGCCAGTGCCGTTACCAACAGCGATGGTCGGGTCGATGCGCCGCTGCTGCAAGGCGATGACTACCGCACCGGGGTTTATCAAGTGCAGTTCCACGCCGGCGATTACTACCGCGCCCGTGGTGTGCAACTGCCGGAACCGGCGTTTCTGGACGTGGTGGTGCTGCGTTTTGGCATCTCCGCCGAGCAGGATCACTACCACGTGCCACTGCTGATCTCGCCTTACAGCTATTCCACCTACCGGGGCAGCTGACCCCCAAGCAGCTGCCCCCACCGGGAAGCGACTGCGCATATAGCTTCTTTGGTCTTTCGCCCGCTCACACTGCGGGCTTTTTTTCGTCTGCCTTAAAGTCAAAAGATCGCAGCCTGCGGCAGCTCCTACAGTTTGGAATGCAATCCCCTGTAGGAGCTGCCGCAGGCTGCGATCTTTTGCTCTTTAACGGCTCAACAGCGACGCAGCGCCCGCACCACTGAACAACCCGGCACTCACCCGGTTGAACCAGCTCTGCCCCTTGCCGCTACGCAGATAGCGCGCCGCACCATGCGCACCCAGCCCGTAAGCCAGTTTGCAGCACAGGTCGAGCACCACCCAGGTCGCGATCATGATCAGCAGTTGCGGCAGGAACGGTTGTTGCGCGCTGAGGAACTGCGGCAGAAACGCGGCGAAAAACAGAATGTCCTTTGGATTGCTCGCGCCCAACACAAACGCCCGACCAAACAGGGTGCGAAAACGTGGCACCGGTGCGGCCTGCGGCACTTCGGCGCCCACCGCTGGCTGACGCGATTGCTGCCAGCTCTGCCAGGCGAGGTAGAACAGGTACAGCGCACCGACGATTTTCAGGGCGCTGAACAACTGTTCTGACGCCAGCAACAGGGCGCCCAACCCCAGCGCCGACGCACTGAGCAGGCAGATCGAGGCGATCACGCCGCCGAGAAACGCCGGATAAGAGCGGCGCAAGCCGTAATTCAGACTGTTGCTGATCATCAGCAAAGACAGCGGCCCCGGAATCAGGATCACCACCAATGCAGCGCCACTGAACAGCAGCCAGGTTTCCAGACTCATCACTTTGCTCCTTTTTTGTTGTACTCAAGAATGTGCAAAGCCCCACCCGCGAGGGTGAGGCTGGTTTGACGCTTGAACCGCGTGACGCTTACAAGAAGATGAACTTGGCGATGAAGATCGCGCAGAGCACCCACAGGCTGACGGAAATTTCCTTGTACTTGCCGGTACCGGCTTTCAACGCCACGTAGGTGATGAAGCCCAGCGCAATGCCGTCGGCGACCGAGAAGGTCAGCGGCATCATGATCGCGGTGACGATCGCCGGGATGGCGTCAGTGGCTTCATCCCATTCGATGTGCGCCATGCCGCCCATCATCAGCATCGCGACATAAATCAGTGCACCGGCGGTGGCATAGGCCGGAATCATCCCGGCCAGCGGTGCGAAAAACATCGCGGCTATAAATAGCACACCCACGGTGACTGCGGTAAGACCAGTCCGACCACCAGCCGCTACGCCAGCGGCACTTTCCACATAGCTGGTAACAGGAGGAACACCGACCACCGCGCCGAAAACACTGGAGGCACTGTCGGCTTTCATCGCGCGGGAGAGGTTTTCGATACGGCCGTCAGCGTTGACCAGATTGGCGCGTTGGGCGACGCCCATCAGCGTGCCGGCGGTGTCGAACATGTGTACGAAAAGGAAAGCCAGGACCACGCTGATCATGCTGACGTTGAACACGCCCGCGACGTTCATCGCCATGAAGGTCGGCGCCAGGCTCGGCGGGGTCGACATGATGCCGGAGTAGTGCACGATGCCCAGGCCCCAACCAGCGAGGGTCACGGTGATAATGCTGATGAGGATCGCGCCGAACACCTTGTGGTAACTGAGGATCGCGATCATCAGGAAGCAGATCGCCGCCAGCAGCGGGCCGGGTTCACGCAGGGAGCCGAGTTTGATCAGGGTGGCCGGGCTGTCGACGACGATACCGGCGGTTTTCAGACCGATCAGCCCGAGGAACAGACCGACACCGGCGCCCATCGCAAAGCGCAGGCTGACCGGGATGCTGTTGAGCAGCCATTCGCGAATCCGCGAGAAGGTCAGGATCATGAACAGCACACCGGAAACGAACACCGCACCGAGCGCGGTTTCCCAGTTGTAGCCCATGGTGCCGACCACGGTGTAAGTGAAGAAAGCGTTGAGGCCCATGCCCGGCGCCAGGCCCACCGGCCAGTTGGCGTACAGGCCCATCAGCAGGCAGCCGAGTGCGGCGGCGATGCAGGTGGCGACGAAGGCTGCACCGTGATCGATCCCGGCATCGGCCATGATGTTCGGGTTGACGAAGATGATGTAAGCCATGGTGATGAAGGTTGTCAGACCGGCAATCAGCTCGGTCTTCACCGTGGTGCCATGCAAGCTGAGTTTGAAGATGCGCTCCAGCACGCCTGTGCGTAAGGGCGGCGAGAGTTCCAGCGTCGATGCTTCGGATTTGCGGCTTTCCACAGCGAGTACTCCTCAAGAGTTTTATTGTTATTTCCAGGGCCGGACCCATGAGGGGTGGCAGCAGCCCTTTGAGGCATACGCGAATTTGTTGACCATGCGGTCAGGAACTCGCACGCAGTGGATTATGCTTTTGTGTACAAATAAAGCAAATATTGTTTTTGGTTTTGTTTACGAAAGGTCAGGCGATAGGGATATATCGCCCTCAGAGGCCCCATCGCTGGCAAGCCAGCTCCCACAGGTTTTGTGTACACCACCGATCATTGTGGGAGCTGGCTTGCCAGCGATCAGGCCGGATCAGTCAATCGAGATGTGACTGAGTGCTCCCAAGCGCAATGTTCACCGCTAACCACCCATTCACCGCCGCCTCTCCAGCCTCGGCAAACACCCGCTCGAGCAACTTCACCTGCTCACGGCGCAACGCCTGCTCGAACTTCGCACCCTCTACGGTCAGCTCCAGCAGGCGCTTACGCTTGTCCGCCTCCGACGCCACGCTGTCCACCAAGTGCATTTCCTGCAGCTGGCGCAACGGCATGTTCAGCGCCTGCTTGCTCACGCCGAGCAATCCCAGCAACTCCTTCACGCTCAAATTCGGATAACGCGCGATGAAAAACACAATGCGCTGATGCACCCGGGACAGGCCGCGACGTTCGAGCATTTCGTCGGCCTTGGCGGTGAACGCCTGATAGCCGAAGAAAAACGCTTCCATCGCCTGCTGCTGGCTGGCGGGGTTTTTAAGGTCAAGCATGTTGACGTACTCGCTCAAGCTGTCGTAGTTTCAGTCAACCAGTTTGACTCATTTTCTCCAGCCCTCGCTACCGGTGACTCCCATGGCTTTTTCCGAACGTGTTTCGCGCCTTAAAAGTTCTCTGATCCGTGAAATCCTCGCCGCCGCCCAGCGTCCGGAGGTGATGTCGTTTGCCGGTGGCCTGCCCGCCGAAGCCATGCTGCCGAAAGTCGAATGGGCCGACATGCCGCTGTCCCTCGGCCAATACGGCATGAGCGAAGGCGAGCCGGCGCTGCGTGAAGCGCTGGCGACGCAGGCGCGAGCGCTGGGTCTGGCGTGCACCGCGAGTCAGGTGCTAGTGGTCAGCGGTTCCCAACAGACCCTCGATCTGGCAGCCAAGTTGTACATCGACAAGGGCACCGAAATTCTTCTGGAAGCCCCGACCTACCTGGCCGCGTTGCAGATCTTCCAGCTGTTCGGCGCCGAGTGCCTGACCGTGCCACAAGAGTCCGACGGCCCGAACCTGGCGCAGCTACGCAGTCGTCTTGAGCAACACCGCCCGGCATTCATCTACCTGATCCCGACATTTCAGAATCCATCCGCCGTGCGTTACAGCGAAGCCAAGCGCGCTGCGGTCGCCGCATTGCTGGATGAATTCGGCGTGACCCTGATCGAAGACGAGCCGTACCGCGAACTGACGTTCGATGGCGGCAGCGCCAAACCGATTGCCGGGCGTTTGAAGAAAGCCAGCTGGATCTACACCGGCACCGTGTCGAAAACCTTGCTCCCGGGTTTGCGCGTCGGCTACCTGATCGCCAGCCCGGACCTGTTTCCGCACCTGCTCAAACTCAAGCAATCGGCGGATCTGCACACCAACCGCATCGGCCAGTGGCAGGCATTGCAATGGATCGGCAGTGAAAAATATCAGCAGCACCTGGGTGAGTTGCGCGGCTTCTACCGGCAGCGCCGCGATGCGTTTCAAGCGGCGCTGGAAACGCATTTCTCTGATCTGGCGGACTGGAACGCCCCGCAGGGCGGGCTGTTTTTCTGGCTGACGCTGAAGCAACCGCTGGATACGCGAACGCTGCTCAACGAGGCGCTGGCCAATGACGTGGCGTTCATGCCGGGCGAGCCGTTCTTTCCCGAGCCGGATAAAAACCTCGGGCACCTGCGTTTGAATTTCAGCCACATCGACCCGGCGCGACTGGATGAAGGGTTGAAGCGGTTGGCGGCGGTGGTGAGGCAGGCGCAACTAGACAAAGCAGCCTGAAAAAAATAAACCGGCTCGAGGGCCGGTTTATTTTTGTCTGAGTAATGTGTTGTTCTTGCGGCCCTCATCGCTGGCAAGCCAGCTCCCACAGGTTTTGTGAACGCCTCAGGTCACTGTGGGAGCTGGCTTGCCAGCGATGGGGCCATAAGCAACACAACATCAATATCAGACCGCCGCAAACCGCTTATCCAGATAATCAATAATCACCTTGGACTCATACATCCAGGTCGTCTGCCCATTCTCTTCAATGCGCAGGCACGGCACCTTGATTTTGCCGCCCTGATTCAGCAGGGTCTGGCGATCCTGTTCGTTGTTCTTCGCGTCCTTCAGTGCGACCGGCACATTCAGGCGACGCAGGGTGCGGCGGGTTTTCACGCAGAACGGGCAGGCGTGGAACTGATACAGGGTCAGGCCTTTGGCGGCGGCGTTGACTTGCGCCTGTACTTCGGCCGGGCGCTGCTTCTTGCCCGGGCGAGTGATGAAGTCGATGAAGATGATCAGTTGGCCAAGGCCGACACGAAGCGCTTTTACGAACACGTTGAAAGCCTCACGGTGCAAAGAGAGAAGGGCGCGCAGCTTACCCGATTTTTCACGGACGAAAAAAAACCGGCGATCAACGCCGGTTTTTTCTGCAGCCGATTACTTGATCAGGCTGAGGAACTCGCTGCGAGTCGCCGCGTTTTCGCGGAACTCACCGAGCATCACCGAAGTGATCATCGACGAATTCTGTTTCTCGACACCGCGCATCATCATGCACATGTGCTTGGCCTCGATCACCACGGCCACGCCCAGCGCACCGGTGACTTGCATCACTGCATCGGCGATCTGGCGGCTGAGGTTTTCCTGGATCTGCAGGCGGCGGGCGTACATGTCGACGATCCGCGCGACCTTCGACAGGCCCAGCACTTTGCCGCTCGGAATGTACGCGACGTGCGCCTTGCCGATGAACGGCAGCAGGTGGTGTTCGCACAACGAGTACAGCTCGATGTCCTTGACCAGCACCATTTCGCTGTTGTCGGAGCTGAACAGGGCACCGTTGGTGACCTCTTCGAGCGTCTGTTCATAACCGCGGCAGAGGTACTGCATGGCTTTGGCGGCACGCTTTGGCGTGTCGAGCAGGCCCTCGCGGGAGACGTCCTCGCCCAGTTGGCCGAGAATCGCGGTGTAGTTCTGTTCCAGTGTCACAGGGGCTGATTCCATAAGGGTTTCAGAGGGGTACTGTTTCTGTCTGTACCAATTTTGTACCAATCAAGCTGTTTTCGAGCTTACCGAGTTCACCCCAGTCAGTGCTGGAATTGATCCATCGGGCGTAAGTCGATAGCAACATCTGAACGCTATGACCGAGCTGAGTGGCAATAAACGCAGGGTTCATACCCGCCATGAGGCACATGGTAGCGTATGTGTGTCGGCAGTTGTATTGCCGGCGGGCGCGAATCCCCAATTCGGTCAGTGCAGCCTGGAAGTGTTTGTCGGTCACACTCGATTGTTGAATGAACTCGAAGTTCTTCGTCGGCGGGAACACGTAGGGCGATTCGGCGCGTTTGCGGCGGCTCTGCAAAGCGCGTTGTTGCGCCTCCAGCTCGGCCTGCTCTAGGGCGTGCAGCGCTCGGCTATTGAGCATGACCTGGCGTACGTTCCGGGTTTTTGTGCGCTCCTCGATCTTGTAATCCGCGACGATCCGACACACGTTGACCAGTCGCTTTTCCTTGTCGACCTCTTCCCAGCGCAGTGCCGCGATTTCGCTGGGGCGCATGCCGGTGTAAAACGCGAACTCGAAGTACGCAGCGTAGATCCGCATCGAATGGGTCAGCGTCTTATATAGGTGATCGATAATCTGGTTGGCCTCATCCACGGTGAAGGGATCGATGGGTTTCTTGGCCTTCACCGGCAGCTCAATGGAATCCACGGGGTTACGGTTGATCAGACCGTCTTTTACCGCGGTACCGAACACCGTGGTCAGACGCTGGATCGCCGCACGCTTCACGCCCGGTGTCGGCCATTCGGTATTGGCCACCACCTTGCGCAGCATCACTGACGTGATGCTGTCGATGGGAAGCATTGCCAGATACGGCATCCAGTACAAATTGAGCGAGCCAAGGTAGTTCTTGCGTGTCCCGGCCACGATCTCGCGACTGTTGAGCCACTCCTGGGCGTACTCCCCGAAACGGGGAGTCGCCGAGTAGTTGGCATAGGTGGAGTTGGGGAACAGTTCGGCGTAGCGCTGATCATCCAATACGCCATGCTTGATGAGGCTGGTTACGTTAGCGCGTAGGTCGGCGGCAGCCTTAATCCCCTTCGGCGTTTGGGGATAGGGGAGGGTTTCGCAACGGCGTTGCCCGTTCCAGGTGAAGCGAATGCGGACGGACTGCCCAGCAAATTCAACTCCGGTGGGCAATCCCATTGGCTCTCGAGCCATGCTTCGTATCTCCTCAGACTGTAATAAATGCGGCTATCGATGGTGTTCCAGACACCTTTGGGAATGACGCCTCGGGCGCGCTTGCCTTGGAGCGCTCGGCGGGTGGTGCCGACCAACTCGGCCATCTTGTCTTCTGGGATCTTGTCCAGGTGATAGGTTGGGAGCGATGAGTCTGCATCGTCATCAGCGGGCGTATACCCCTCAGCAAGCTGCGCGACCGGGCGTTGCTGAGCGGTCAGCGTTGCACTGTTTGTCGCTGCCCGGTGCAGCTTTTCTTGGGAGGGAAGTGCCTCGGTAGCGGCTTGAGGTGCGCAGCAGAGACTTTTTATGTCTTGAGTGTCGACGAGCGTGCTGTCGCAGAGCAACGCGGTCGATAATCGTGCTCGCACGTAAGATTTCTCGCCGCCTTGCTCTGAGATCCGATAATGAGTGGGTCCGAAGTAGGAGAGTGTGCCGTTCATGCGGCCTCTCCCTTATTTGCAACCCGCAGAAGGTCTGCCATGGCCAGCGCTTGGTCGCGCAGGACTCTGGTTTCGCGTTCGAGTTTTTTGCCCGTGCGGAAGGCGGCGAATGTCTCGGCGGCGATCCGGAGCTTGTCTGCGATGTCGAGCAGCGTTTGGCGTTCGGGCTCGCCGAGTGCTAGCGCTTGCTGGAGACGTTTGCTGAATTGCGCCAAGTGAGCGTGGTCGGCCTTGATGAAGTCGAGCGAGGCCCTTAACTCGCGAATGGTCTTGGCGCTTTTGGCGCGCTGAATGTCGTCGCTTTCTTTCATACCGGCGGACATACCGTCGTTGTGGCCCATGAAGTAGCCGGCCCAGACAAGTAACCCGGCTAGGGTGATCAGGGCTATGAGTGCGCAGATCTGAATTGCGGTCATGTGCTGTGTACCTCAGTAGACCCTTCCGCCGGGATACTTGGTGAGAGGCCGGCGGAGGGTGATTGGATTGACGTGGTTAGCCCAAGTTGAAATTGCCAATAGTCAATTGCGCGCCGCCACCGACTTCGTGCTGCACGACTTCCTTGAATTCTTGTGCCAAGTCTTCGCGAAGCTGTTCTTCTCCAATCCAGCGCAGGCGCAGCAGGGGCTTATCGCTGCCGGTGAGAACGGCTACACGCAGGCGGATTATCTGGACTTTTAGCCCTTCATATGGCTCGACGGTGAACAGGAATTCAGCAGGCAAACCCTCCGAGGATTTAGCTTCAATCTGGTCCATCGCGGAGCGAGATGCGCTCAGGTCACCGACGACGTGCTCGCTCTTGCGTGCTTGCTCGATGCTGATGGAGCGAATGGCACTCGCGGCTTTACGCAAATCGATGGGACTGTCATCGGCTGCGAGAGCTTGGAGATTCGATGCCCAATCCTCGATCCAGTCGCTGAGGTCTTTCTGCGCGAACTGAATGGAAGCTGCACGCTCCAGCGCCCGGAAGGCAGCAGTTTTTCTCAAGTTCAGAGTGGCGGTAAAGTCGCCGTGCCCTGGTGACTTGGTGTCGCCTAGGTTGAATATGACTGTGCACGACATTGCCTCGGCGTCCACAAAGCCAGACGCGACAACCTCGGCACTTTGCGTCATCACGTAGTTGCCGAAGTCCAGCAGTGAGTGAGTGGTGAGCGCGCCGCGGAACCGACTACGAGCAGCTTGAAATTTCTCAATGCTGTGGATTTTCTGGTCAGACGGCAATACTAGCGCTGGGGTAAAAGTATCCAGTGGCTTGGCATAGGCCAATACAGCGGTGTCCTGAATCAACTGAATTGCTTTGGCTTCCATTGAATCGACTTCCTTTGGTGAGAGGGGTGGAATCGAACGGTTTAGGACTTCGCGTGAATTGGCGCGTCGTCGCGGTTGAATAGCTGACCGGCGCGGGGGGCTTCGGCGAACAAAGTCAGGCGCCCGCCCTCATTGACGTGCATCGGGGTGTCGAGGGTGGTGTCCTCGGTACGGTTGCCGCGTTTGGTCGGCACCTTGTAGGCGAGCTTGTGATTGACGGTGACTTGATGACTGTTGGCGATCTGCTTCAAGGTGAAGGTCAGAGTGACCGAGCCGACCTTGCCGTTATCAACAACTCCCGATGCCACTTCAGAAAGTGCGTGACCGATCTGATTGGCGAAGACGCCTGCGTTGAGTTCGCCGATGAATTCGGCCGTATCCGTAGGTTTCATGTGCTGTGCCTATTGATGTGCGATTTGTTTGCCTCTGGACGGCAGAGGCGACCGTTGAAATCAAGCCGCTTGCTTTGCCGCTTGGGCGTCGAGGAACTCGGCCAGGTCGTGCAGGTACACCACTCGTTGTGCGCGAGCCGACCCGTGCAAGCGCTTTACGACCAGCGCGATACGACCTGCCTTGATCTCGGCCAGTAAGTAGCGGTCGGTGCGAATGTGTGCGAAGTACTGTTCCCGAACTGCTGCCAAGGTCGGGCATGGAGTAGCGAACTGACGTCGCAATTGCTCTAGTGTGTTGCTCACGCTGCGTTCTCCCCGTACCCCTCCGATGGGGGCAGCAACTTGAGGCGAATCAGCTCGGCGAGGCCTTCTTTACTTTTGCCCATGGCAGCCGCGCAGATGTTGCCCATGGCGTCAGCCACCACGGCGCCGAATGGAAACTCAGGCGAATTGGTCGGCGTAACGTAGGCGACTTGCCCGTCAAGGATCACGTTGTTGACGCAGCGAAATACCTCGGCTAGCTCGGTGCTTAGTACTGGCATGCTTTCCAGTAGTTGGATGGCTTCCGTCGAGGCGCCAACGAGCGTTGCGCGGCTGACTACCCCCGGGCAGTTCAAGTAGATCGGGATCAGCTTCAGGGCGCCGAGGGCTTGCGTGTAGGCATTGAGGTTGTTGGTTTTCATGCAGCGGCGTCCTTTTTGGTAATGATGATTCCTAGCTTCTTGGCCAGCCATTCGATCCCTTCTTCCTTCACCATCACCACGGAGTAATGACGGCACTTGTTGAGGGACGGAATCACGGTGCTGCGCGGATCCGAATACAGATAGCCGCGATCACGGTGCTGGCTGGCTAGATCGCCACTGCTGTTGAGAATGCCCAGCTCGCGCAACCTGGTGCGGAAGGCGCGGGGCTTGAGTCCGAGCAATGCGGCGGATTCGTCCAGGGTGCGGTTTGTCATAACGCTGCCTCAGGCCGCCGCAGCACGGGTGTGCAGGGTGTCCACAATATGGTTTAGGTTGGTGAACAACTCTTCGAACGGCCCATCATTCGGTAGCCAGATATCTCCCGGGGCGCGCACGACACCGTTTTCACTGCTGTGCTGGTTGACGGTGAGAGCTGCTATCCGCTCCATGTGAATCACCACGCCGCCACGTTTACGGATGAAATCCGCTTCGTTTTCGAACCGCACATCGCTGACGACAAAGCCGCGTGTTTCGTCGTGGGTGCGAGCGAGTAGGTCGAGATTCTGTTCCGCAAGCAGCAGCCAGAGTTCGGGATGCACGTTGTTGCGGCCCCACTCGGTGCCAAGTGATTGCATTAACTGGCGAGGGGATCGGCCGAGCCATGGCAGCGGCAGTTCCTTCTGGGCACCGTCGAAGTCGCAAGGGCTCAAGTTGAGGATGTGCATCAGACCGTCACGCAGTGGGTCTGCGAACGCGTAAGCCTGGAATCCATGGTGGCTTACCAGATGCTGCGCGGCGGTGTCTTTACCTGAGCGGGCGACGCCAGCGATGCCAATTAAAAGAGGCTTCATGCTGCATCACCCCCGAACGGTGCGCATCCGTGAGTGATGACATTTACTTTTGCCGGTGCTAAGCGAGTGCCAGGCGCGACGATTACCAGTAGGCCGGTGCGTTTTTGAATCTCTTTTACGGCTTCTGGGTTAGTGCAAGCTGATGGGTGTAGGTACACCGGGCAACGAGTGTTGTTGTGCTGTGTTGTTTGCATGTCCGTACTCTTTGGTGAGAGATTTACGATGCAAACGATACAAATACGTATTGATTCAGTCAATACGAATTTGAATTGAATTTTTCACGATGCAAAAAAAGCCCGCATCGCTGCGGGCCTGTTTTGGGTTATGTATTAGAAAATTTCAAGCTTCGAAAATACTACGCCACAAATGATTGCGTCGGCCCCTAACTCAATGATCGGCTCTGGCCATGCTGGATTCAGCGGTTTCAGAAACCGGCGGCTGCCCTCCATCACCAATTGCTTGAAAGTTGCTTCTTGGCTATCTATGAGCTTGGCAATTACAAGAGAACCATTCTCCGCATCTTTCGCGGGATCAACAAAGATGATGTCTCCGTCTCGAAAGGATCTACGTTCATGTTGATTGAACATGGATAGTCCACGTACTCGCAAGGCATAGCTTTGGCTGCTATGGGATGCGGCGCATGGGAGCCATATCTCCGCATCATCAAGGGTCCTAACGTCTTCAATCTCACACCATGCGCCGGCTTGAACCCAAGAGATGAGAGGGACGTAGCCTTTAATAGCTGGCCCAGGTTCAACGTTGGTCTCATTCGCAGATGGCGCGCCCTGATCAATCATCGGGTCTTTGTGTTCGCCTCCCTTCCAAAGCCAGTTGCTGCTGACCTTCAAGGCTTTGCTGATCTTCTCGATATTTTCATGGCGTGGGCTGGTTACCGCGTTCGTCACAATTCTATGAATCGTCGGTTGCGGAACGCCGGAGCGTCGGCCGAGTTCGCCTTCTGACAGCCCCAATTCCTGCATGCGTTGGGCGATGCGGTCTCCGATCACTTTTTCTCTGCCTTGATTCAAAAACGTATCGCCGAGTGTATTGAATCATTCAATACGTTTGTGTATTGTGGCGGCCAATGCGAAAGCGCATCGGTGAACGATATGACTATCCAAGAAATGCTTGCGGAGCTGCTTCGGTCTGGCTTGTCCCAGAGAGTTATTGCAGATCGCGTAGGAACAACCCAGCCGACTATCAATCGCGCCGCGAAAGGTGCAGATGTTCGATACGTAACGGGTAAGGCAATCGAATGCCTATACACCCAAGAGAAAGAAGCGGCCGATCTTAAGTCGGCAGCTTAAAAGGTGCTGAGCTGGGGCCTCTCACCAAAGAATCCCCCAGCCCAGCTACGACGATACACAGCACATGCACATCGGTCGTGGTCGTAGGATAGGGTTTACCCTGGGCTATGGCTACACCGTAAATAGGGGATTTACGGTTATGAGTCGCACAGATCTTTTGCCGGACGCTGGTCCGGTCCTGCCTCTACGCCAAGCGATCTATCGCGCTGGTCGTGACTATAAGGGCGGAATTACCGCCCTTGCCTTTGAAATGGTGTTGGACAACGACACCCTCCAGAAGAAACTCAAGCTCGATGAAGAACGCCGCTGGCTGAATCCAGATGAGCTTGAGGAAGTGATCAGGCTGACCGCTGATCCACGCCTACTGGACGCATTGATGCGACCAGCAGGTGCGGTTTGGTACCGGCCCGTGCCCGTACCGGCAACCCGTGACGCCTTGAAAGCGGTCGGTAAGCTACTCGGGGAAACCGGTGAATTCGTGGCCAAGATGCATGACGGCGCGGCGGACAACGTCTGGGAGCTTCATGAAGTCGTGGATCTCGAAAAGTACGGAATGGATGTGATTCGCGAAGTCCTCGGCATCATGGCGGGTGCCCGTCAGGCGATGGAGGATCGCATCAATGGCTGATGATATCGACCGCGCAAACGAGCAGGCGCAATACCTGCTTGATGTTGCTATTCATCGTAATCGCCGCGTGCCATCGAGCCGCGTTAGCGCGCAGTTCTGTGACGACTGCGATGAACCAATCCCGTTGCTACGACAGCAGAAGGTTGAAGGTTGCGAGACCTGCGTCTCTTGTCAGGAGCTGCGGGAGGCCCGGCGATGAGTGAATCGGGCAAAGGAACAGCCATCGCTACATGGGCAAAGCGTTACATCAGTACTTTTGACTTGGCACTTGTATCGATTGATCCAGGTGAAAAGGCTCCGAAAGGCCTAGGGTGGAATAAGCCCGGAGGCTATATCACCGACGCCGACACGGCCGAGGCGTTCTGGCAACGAAACCCAAATCACAACCTTGGCGTCGTGCTGGGGCCGAGCCGCGTTTGTTCATTGGATGTTGATGACGTTCAGTGGACGCGACATGTTCTGTACGAACTGTTGGGCCTGGACCTTGATGCGATGGCAGTGGTGTTCCCGACTATTGTCGGGAATCCGCTGCGATTCCGGGTTGTGTTCAAGGTCCCGGAAGGCATCGAACTCACGCGTCACTCGCTTTCATGGCCGAATGAAAAAGACCCGGATGGTTCGATTTTCAAAGGATTGATGGACAAGGCCAAGGCTGCGAAAGAGCAGGGTGATCTTGCCGCAGAAGCTGCTGCACGAACCGAAGCCGAGCCGTTCAAACGCTTCACGGTCTTTGAGCTACGTGCGGGACTGGTGCAAGACGTATTTCCACCATCAATTCATCCCGGTACCGGCAAACCTTACATCTGGAAAACCGCTCCAAGTGCTACTGACGGGCTGCCCACGCTGACCAAAGAGTTGCTTACCATTTGGCAGAATTGGGAGTTTTTTAAGCGAGATGCTGAAGCTGCGTGTCCATGGGCGATTGCGTCACCGAAGCCACCGGTCAAAGCCCCAAAGCGTCCTGCGCTCGGTGGTGGCAAACGGCCCTCGGTAATTGATGAATTCAACCGTTGTCACGATGTTGCGGAGCTTCTTCGCTCCCATGGGTACATCAAGCGAGGCAATAAGTGGCTGTACCCTCAAAGCAGCACCGGTCTGCCAGGGGTGACGATCAGTGAGGGCAAGGTTTATTCGCACCACGGTGCTGATCCTCTCGCGAACGGACATCAGAACGACGCCTTTGAAGTGTTCTGCTTACTCGAGCACGGCGGCGACCAGTCGAAGGCTGTGAAGGATGCTGCGCGAATGTTGGGCATGCAACACGCCGCCCGTCCAGATCCTAATGATCTTCCCCCCACCCCATCCGGTGAATTGAGCGGGCCGACCTCCGACGAAACACGCCCGTCCAGCGAGGCCGCTCCTGCTCCTGATGGGGGGGCGGGGGAGGTCATAACGCTGGACCACATTCTGCGTCGTTTTGCGCTGGTAGAAGGCACCACGCACGTGTGGGATTGCGACCAATCGAAGGTAATGAAGAAGTCCGCCTTCGAAGCTCGTGTGGGCAAGCCACTGGCCAAAGCCTGGTTGGACGACACCGGAAAGAGACTGATTTCTGACGACCATGTTCGCGAGATCGAGCAGGCGCGCCGCATGGCTGGGAAGAAGGGCGGTGCATTCGGGATGTCTCCAACCGATCGTTACGTTTACATCGATGGCACCAAAGACGTTTGGGATCGCGAAAAGAAGCGGCGCATAGCCGAGGGCGCGGTGAAGATGGCGCTGGGTGACACTTACCCCTTGTGGCTGAACAGCAGCGAACGCCGCACCGTCGATGTTGAACACATCGTGTTTGATCCGACCATGACGAAGGATCCTGCGGTGTACATCAATACCTTTGACGGGTTGCCGCTTGAGCCAGTCAGGGATGATGCAGCGTGTGCCAACCTGCGTTGGCTGATTTCATTTCTATGTAACCACGATGAAGCTGCAACCGATTGGCTAACTCGCTGGCTGGCGTATCCGCTGCAGCACCTGGGCGCCAAGATGGACACCGCTGTATTGATGCATTCGATCATGGAAGGTTCTGGCAAGAGCCTTTTGTTCGCTGACGCACTCGGCATGCTTTACGGCCAATACGCAGCGACTGTTGGTCAGACGCAGTTGGAAAGTAGTTTCAACGCGTGGCAAAGCCGCAAATTGTGGTCCGTCTTTGAAGAGGTGGTCAGTCGCGATCAACGTTACAACCAAGTGGGCAAGATCAAGCACTTGATCACTGGTAAAACGGTGCGGATGGAGTCGAAGTTCATTAATGGATGGGAAGAAGCCAACCATATGAACGCGGTATTTCTCAGCAACGAGATTCTTCCGTGGCCAATCAGTGACAGTGATCGACGAATGCTGGTTATGTGGCCTATGGAGACCCTACCAGTCGCTCGGCAAAAGGCGATTGGTCGTGAACTGGAGCAGGGTGGGGTGGCGGCGCTCTATGGTTGGTTACTGTCGGTCGATCTAGGGGACTTCAACCAGCGCACGCGGCCGCCATCGACCGAGGCGCGTGAGCGTTTGGTGGCCTTGAGTCGGGCCGGCTGGCAAACATTCTTGCATTTGTGGAAGTACAGCGAGCTGGGGCATGGGCTTTGGGGGCCATGTCTATCGACCGACCTCTATTCGTTGTTTCTCGAATGGTGTCAGCGCAACAAAGAGCATGTGATGAGTCAGACGAAATTCTCTCTGTTCATCAGTTCCGAGGTGGATAAATCGCGTGCAATACCTTGGACTGATGGCAATAACCGTCGTTTCGGCGCGTTTTTCTTTCCCGCGGACCTGGATGCTTCCCCGCCCCCATCACTCAAGGCGGCCGAGCTGGGCAAGCAGGTGGAAAACTGGCGGGCAAAGGCCAGGCTGGCGGGCTGGCACGTGGACAGCTGGGATCACATCAAGGCGCTTGCAGCATGACTATTTTCAAAAGTGTGTTGGGTGTGTTGAGTGTGTGTCGGGTTGATTTTGAATACTCCACACAATTTGAGTGCCCGAATTACATGCCTTCGCGGGTGTTGTGTGGGGTGTGTTGGGTTTTGTGTCGCGCACGCGCATGCATGACGTTCTTTGCAACGAATTCAACGGAAGGAATTTTTTCTTATGCGAAGACTGATAAACCCAACAAACCCAACACACTCAACTCAAGTTTGATTGAAGCATTGAATTTAAAGGGATTTATGTGTGTTGGATTTGTGTCGGGTTGGGGTATTTCTGTGTTGGGTTGGGTTTTACGGGGGCAGGGCAATGATTGAGGCGATGGAGTTGTTGCTGAAACATTGGGGCGAGCAATGCCGACACGCCGGTGAAGCCGGAGGCATGGGTAGCCCGATGGCGACGATCATGGAATGGGGCGGTTGCGCGCCGCGAGGCACACCCGGTTCTCGGATCCTTCTCGGCGGTGGTGCGGGTCCAGATGCAATTGCGCAGGAAATTGGTGCCGCCCTTTCCGAGATCGCCCGGCAAGATGGTCGGGGCGAAAGGCTGCAACAGCTGGCAGTTATGCGTTACGGCTTTGACCCTGCACCGACATGGGCAGCGCAGATGCATGAATTGGGCTACGTCTCAAAGGCGAAGCAAACCTACTACGATCTTGTGCACCGCCTTCATGTGCGACTCTTTGAGGTGCTGACCGAGCGTAAAGATGCACGTAAGTGGCTGACCGTTGGTCGGGGTGCTTTACCTCAAAGTCTCCTCAAAGTTGCGTCAAAGTTGCGTCAAGTTGGATAACCGAAAATGCCCCCTTTTCGGTTCCGTACTCAGGGGGTAAAAAGTCTCCACGATATGGATTCTGCGCCTTGGCGCTACCCCGAGCACGTGCTGTGCACTTCGTCCTGGCGTATGCCGCGACTTTGAAAACCCTGCCCTCCGGTGGGGTTTTCTTTTTTGTGTTCGGCATGCTCCTTCACTTGAGGCACAACATGACAAATGAGCAGCAAGCGCTGGCAGAAATGCCGATCTGGTTGGTGATCGTCCTGGCTCTGGTCGGCGGCGTATCCGGTGAGATGTGGCGAGCAGACAAGGATGGTGCCCGGGGCTGGGCGTTGATACGTCGGCTCGCGCTGCGATCCGGTGCCTGCATTGTCTGCGGAGTCTCGGCAATGATGCTGATGATCGCGGCGGGCATGTCGCTCTGGACGGCGGGCGCCTTGGGTTGTCTCACGGCAATGGCCGGTGCAGATGTTGCCATCGGCTTGTACGAACGCTGGGCTGCCAAGCGGCTTGGCGTGTGCGATGTCCCGCCGAATGGCGGCGGACCAGCCTGAAACCGCCGGGGACCCTGGGGTTATTCGGAGGGTACGGGGTCGGAAACCCGCGGGATCTTGCGACTGGCCGATTTTTTCACGTTGGTTGACAGAGGTTGACATAGGTTGACGGCCCTAGGTTGACAGGAGGTTTACATGACCGTTTTGAGCCGAACGGAATACGCGGCCAGCAAAGGTTGGTCTCGCCAGTACGTCGGCAAACTGGCCAAGCAGGGCCGATTGATTTACGCCTCGGATGGCAAGATCGATGTCGAAGCCACCGATCAATATTTGGAAATGACGGGCGATCCAGCCCGCAGCAATTCAGGCACCCGTATCGCACCGGTCACCGCTGCGTCGGGCCAGCAGCCGTGGATCGCTTCCGCGCTTCCCACTTCCGCCCCGCAAGCTGCGCCGGATTATCACAAAGCTAAAACACGGTTGGCGTTAGCGCAGGCTGAGAGGGCCGAGGCGGACCTTCAAAAGATCGCCGGTGAATTGGTTGATCGGGAAGTCGTCGACGAAGCTGCATTTGCGAGCGGGCGCATAACTCGTGATTTGCTACTGAGCTTGCCACCCAAACTTGCCCCCGTGCTGTCAGCCATGACCAGCACATGGGACATTGAAAAGCACCTGCTGACTGAGATCCGCCAAGCGCTTGAAGAGGCTGAGCGCCTGTCTACTGAAGACTTCAACCACGCCCTAACTCTCGGAAACTGATCCTATGGAAGCCAAACTTGCAGACGGTGCCGAGGTTTACCGGGCGGCGTACTTCCGTGGTCTGCGCCCTGAGCCTGAGCTGTGGGTCGATCAATGGGCTGACGAGTACATGCGCATACCGCGCGACACAGGTGCTGCCGAGCCAGGTCGGTACCGCACTTCCCGGACGCCATATGCTCGCGAGCCTATGCGTTGCCTGTCACCGGCACATCGCAGTAAACGTGTAGTCACGATGGTGGCTTCGCAGTTGATGAAAACCCAGATTGCGCTGAACTGGATAGGTGGGCTGATCCACATGGCGCCATCAAATATCCTGACCTTGCTGCCGAGCTTGGGCCTGGCTAAGCGGGTGTCGTCACGGATCGGAAAGACCATCAAAGCCACACCTGTTCTACGCGAGCGAATCGCGACCGGGCGTGATGCAGTCAACACGATGGACACCAAGGAGTTCGAGGGTGGCTCGCTGTACGTCACCACTGCTGGTTCTGCGGCCAACCTGTCGGAGCTGTCGGCGCGCTACATCTACGGTGATGAAATTGACCGCTGGGAAGTCGACATCGGAGAAGAGGGGGATCCCATCGAATTGGCGGAGACCCGGGCGAGTACTTTCGGTCGTAACGCCAAATTCTATTTCTCCAGTTCGCCAACGATCAAAGGTGCTTCACGGATAGCGGATCTCTTTGAAGGTAGCGATCAACGTCACTACTACGTGCCATGCCCGGACTGCGGTCATATGCAGGTACTTGAGTGGGAGCGTCTGCATTACAGCGACGATTTCAGCACCGTGCATTACGAATGCGCTGCAGGCGAATGTGATGTGCTGATCGAGGAACACCACAAGGGCGAAATGCTTGCTCAAGGCGAATGGCGTGCGCATGCTGAAGGCGACGGGGAGACAGTTGGATTCCACCTCAACGCTCTCTATTCACCACCCGGCTGGATGGACTGGCGCACCTTGGCCATGCAGTTCGAGAAGGCAAAAACCGCTCAAAGCAAAGGTGATCTTGAACCCATGCAGGTGTTTTACAACACCCGATTGGCCAAGGTTTGGGACAGTGCGCAGGAACAGACCAAGGCTGAGGTGCTGATCGCCCGGGCGCGGCAGGAGACCTACACCCTCGGTGCGATGCCGGCCGGTGTGCTGATGCTGACCAGTGCCGTCGACGTCCAGGCTAATCGCCTAGAAATGATGGTGATGGGTTTTGGTGTCGGCATGGAACGCTGGGTGGTCGATCACCAGGTCATCTGGGGCGATCCAGCCGACGAGCGCACTTGGGCTGTGCTGGACGAGAAACTCAAGGCTCGCTACCGGCATCCTTGCGGCATCGGCCTGGGCATCCTTGCCGTTGGCGTCGACTCCGGCGGTCACCACACCGACGAGGTCTACCAGTTCTGCCGCGTTCGCCGCTGGCGCAACGTTTTTGCCATCAAAGGCGCGAGCAAGCCGGGCAGGCCAGTCATCGCACAGCGCCCGTCCCTGGTCGACGTGACCTGGAAAGGCCAGACCGAACGCAACGGCGCCGAGCTGTGGTTCGTCGGCACCGACACGGCAAAGGACTGGATCTATAACCGCTACCCGTTCCCGGACGGTCCGGGTTCACTGCACTTTGCCAATGACCTGCCGGACGAGTTCTTCGCCCAGTGCGTCGCCGAGCGCAAAGTCGTTCGTTATGTGCGCGGTCACAAGCGTATCGAATGGGTCAAGGGAAAGGCCGAACGCAACGAAGCCCTCGACCTGATGGTGTATTGCCTGGCCATGGCTCATTACCTTGGCATCAACCGTTACCAGGAACACGACTGGGATCGGGTGCGCCAGGCACTGGCACAGTCCGGTCTGTTCGACGACGTGCTTGGTGTCAAACCGGTTCAGGCTGAGCGCGTCGAGGAAGGCGCAACACCTGAACCGGTGGCCGTACGACAGGCTCAAGCCGTACAACGACCTGCTGTACTAGTCGCTCCAACCCGACCACCAACTGCACCACCTCAACGCCGCAGTTCTACCAGCGGTTACTTAAAGAGACGCTAGCTTCAGGTTAGTCCAATGATGGGACTAAAAATCTTAACTCCAAGACCTAAAGCTTCAGATACCAGCCCACGAGCTACTTCTTTGCCGCTTTCTTTTGCGGTGGTAGCTAATTGTTCCCCAATGCTTTCCTTTGAAGAAACGCTTTCTGGAATGGCTTTCAAGACCTCCAGACCTTTGGCCGTTAGGACAGCGTGAGAAACATAGAGATAGGGATCCGGCGCGCAATTTATGTACCCCGCCTGCCTCAGCCATTCGGCTGTCGCTAGAAAAAAATCAGCATCTTCTGTAGGTACTTCAGTGCCTAGAAAGTCGTCGAGCTGCTTGGCGTTCTCGACAAAGTCCTCAGCCATGAGTGCTTGAGGGATCGGGAAGTGTTGATAAAGGACGGCAAAAATTTTGCCTGTGATGTCGTCAAATTTTTCAATGTTGGAGACAGCCATGTCAGAAAACTCCGATGAACAAGCGCGACGAGCGCAAAAAGTAAAGGCCGCAGCAGAACTTCAACAGGAGCTGCGCCGAGTGGTTGCAGAACAGTTAACAGGACGAATGGACTGGGTCCGAGCTCGTACTTTTTGGACCTTGCGACTTCCCCAGATCGCACCTGAAGAGTTGGCCGAAGCTCTGGCGCATGTTTTAGCCGGAGGCAGCTTCAGGCAAGAAATTCAATCGAGAAACCAGAATTTCACCTGACGTTTTATATATCACTTCGCCAGTGCCCATCTAGAGAGTGCCCTATGTCATTTACTTCAAAGCATCTCGATGCTATCGAGCGCGCGATTGCACGCGGTGAAAAGACCGTGCGCTACAGCGACCGAACGGTGGAGTACCGCGACGTCGACGAACTGCTCCGCGCTCGTGAAGAAATCCGCAGTTCGCTAATCAGCGCTGCCGCTCCGCGCTCGCGGGTCCTGCGGCTCAGTCACGGAGGCAAGGGAATCTGATGTCTCGACAATTTCCGGCACTGACGCGTAGCGGATTTTTGTTGCCATCGAACATCAAGGCAAGCTACGAAGGCGCCGGAGAGGGCCGTCGTTCGGCCAGTTGGGATGCTTCCGATAACGGCATCAACAGCATCAACACCCCAGCGCTACGCAACCTGCGAGCCCGGTCGCGGGCTGCTGTGCGCAATGACCCGTATGCGGCCAATGCGATCAACAAGCGTGTCAGCAACCTGATCGGCACCGGCATCACGCCGCGCCCGAAGGTCAAGGACGAAGCACTGCGAACTCTGCTGCAAGAACTATGGGACGATTGGGCCGACGAGTCGGATGCAGACGGCCTCTGCGACTTTTACGGGCAGCAGGCACTGGTGGCTCGCACCGTCGAAACAGCGGGCGAGTGCTTTGCCCGGTTGCGTCCACGTAGTCTCGACGAGGGCCTGGTCGTGCCGCTGCAGCTGCAGATCCTGGCACCGGAGTTTGTGCCGCACGACAAATTCGAAACCACCCGCGACGGCAACATCATCCGCGCCGGGATCGAGTTCAACCCGGCCGGCAAGCGCGTGGCCTATTGGATGTACCGCTCGCACCCGCGTGACGCGTCGTCGCTCAACAGTGGCTATAACCAGCTGGTGCGTGTACCGGCCAGCCAGGTGCTGCACATCTTCGAACCGCTGGAACCGGGTCAACTACGCGGCGTGCCTCGCATGTCACCAGTCCTCAAGCGACTGCGCAGCCTGGACAACTACGACGACGCGGTGCTGTTTCGGCAGGAGGTCTCAAACCTGTTTGCCGGCTTCATCAAGCGTCCGTCGCAGGACATGGGCCAAGTACCTCGCGACCCGGTCACCGGGCAGTTGATCGCCACCGACCGCGACGGCTTCACACCGATGGTCGCGCTTGAGCCCGGCACCATGCAGGAGCTGGGTGCCGGTGAGGAGGTCGAGTTCTCCAAACCACCGGACGCCGGCAACAACTACCCGGACTTCATGCGTCAGCAGCTGATGGCCGCAGCGGCCGGCACCGACACGCCTTACGAGATCCTTACCGGTGACATGAAAGGCATCAACGACCGGGCGCTGCGTGTGGTGCTGAACGAGTTCCGACGCCGCCTCGAACAGCTGCAATTCAACGTCTATATCCACCAGCTCTGCCGGCCGGTACGCGCCGCGTGGCTGGACATGGCCGTGCTGGCTGGGGTGATTGGCCTACCGGATTACGCCAGTCGCCGCCGCGAATTTCTGCGCACTCGCTGGGTGCCTCAAGGCTGGGCCTACATCCAGCCAGTACAGGACGTGCAAGCGCGAATGCTGGAGGTCAACGCCGGATTCGCCTCGCGCAGTGAGATGTGCCTGCGCACTGGCTACGACGCCGAAGCCGTCGACGCGGAGAACGCGGCTGACGCTCAACGTGCCCGCGACTTGGGCCTCAATTACCGAACGCTCGTCGAGGTCGATACCCACCCTGACGACCAGGAGAAACCATGAAACCGCCGTTCCCTCTACGGATCTTCAACAAGCTGGACGGGCAACTGTCCGTGCAAGACAAACACTGGTACAGCCTCCGGGCCAGCGGTGAAGCCGAACAACGCACAATCGAGGTGTACGTTTACGGCGAGATCGGCACCTGGGGTATTACCGCCAATCAGTTCGTGCGTGACCTTGCCGAGCTGGATGACGGCACCTCACCGATTGTTGTGGCGTTCAACAGCATCGGCGGCGACCTGTTTGATGGTCTGGCCATTCACAACGCCTTGTCGCGATTGGGCGAACGCTGCACCGGCCGCGTCGATGCCTTGGCTGCCAGTGCCGCGAGCGTTGCAGTCTGCGGCGCTCATCGCGTGGTCATCGCGGAAAACGCCGCTCTGATGATCCACAACCCGTGGACGTACGCCTCGGGTGATGCCGAGGACATGCGCAAGGTTGCGAACGCGCTGGATCAAGCGCTGGAGCTCATCATCACGGCCTACAAGGCCAAGGCGCCCAACATCGACGAAGTCGAGCTGCGGCGTCTGGTCAATGCCGAGACCTGGCTGACGGCCCGCGAAGCGGTGGCCCTCGGGTTGGCCGACGAGGTCGGCGACGGTGTACAAATCAAAGCGTGCCTGGGGCAGGGCACGGTGATGCAGAAGTACCAGCACACTCCCCAGGCGCTGCTGGATCTGCTCAACGAACCCGCGAAACCGACCGAGCCAGTGATCGACGATCCGGAACCTCCAGAGCCTGTTGCGGATGCGGCGGCGCTGGCTGTGCTGATCAGCAAGTCCTGTAACCAAGGCGGAATGAGCAACCTGATCGAGCCACTGCTGGCCACCACCAAGTTGGTCGACGAGGCGACCGTCAAGGCAGCGATCACCCAAGCCAAGTCGATCCGCGATCTATGTGTGGCCGCCCGGCTGCCAGAGTTTGCGGTGGAGTTTGTGCAAGCTGGACTGGATACCAGCGCCGTGCGTGCGCGGCTCTTCGACAAAGTCGTGGGGAAAGGCGGAGGCTTCGAGATCGACAACAGCCTGCCACAGAACGAAGACCCGGCTCCCAAAAATCAAGCCAAACAACCCGATCCGCCGTCGATCTGGGCGGCACGTCAGGCCGCTCAATCTCAAGCCTCTAAAGGAGCAAGACCATGACCATCAAACGCGAACCGATGCATGCAGGTGAGTTCCTGCTGTCCGAGGGCGCCGGCAACATCTCCCGGGAAGCAATCAATGTTGCGGCTGGTCCGGCGCTGGAGCCGGGTCAAATCCTCGGCCTGGTGGCTACGACCAGTGAATTCGCCCCGTACAACCCGACCGCCGAAGACGGCACGGAAAACGCCGTCGCCATTCTCTACGGCCCACTCGGCGAATCGGACGTCGTTCGTCGCGGTCGCGCCGTGGTGCGGTTGGCCGAGGTCAGCGAAGCACACCTGACCGGCCTGGATCTGGCCGCCGAGAAAGCCCTCGCCACTCACTTCGTGATCGTCCGCTAAGTCGATCCTTCTTTTGTAAGCATCCCGCCGTGTGCGGGATTTTTCGTTTCTGGAGAGTACCCATGGCCGATATCGCCATTTTTGACGACGAAGCATTCAGCGTCGATTCGCTGACCGCTGCACTCAACGATCAGCCTTACTTGCCGGGGCGCATCAGCGCGCTGGGTCTGTTCCGCGAGGAAGGCATCACCACTCTGACCGTGCAGATTGAAAAGGACGGCGACACTCTGGCCCTGGTGCCGGCGGGTGAGCGTGGCACGTCCGGCTTGGTGGTCGCAGGCAGCAAGCGCAACCTGATCCCGTTCAACACCGTGCACCTGCCGGAGCGCTTCACCATCAAGGCTGACGAGATTCAAGGCATCCGCGCCTTCGGTACCCGCACTGAACTGCAGGCGGTGCAGGACGTAGTCAATGCACGGTTGGCCAAGGCGCGGCGCCAGTTGGACGCCACGCACGAGTTTCAGCGCATGGGCGCATTGAATGGTCAGATCCTCGACGCCGATGGCTCGACGGTCCTGCTGGACCTCTATGACCGCTTCGGTGTGCAACGTCAGAAGCTGTCGATGGGGTTGGCAGACCCGAGCACTGAGCTGCGGGTTAAATGCGGTGAGGCCTTGGACATGCAGGAAGATGCACTCGGTAGCGTGACCAGCACCGGAGCTCGCGCCTTCTGCGGCAAGAACTTTTGGAACAAGCTGATCGTTCACAAGTCGGTCAAGGAGACGTACCTCAATAGCCAGCAGGCAGCAGCCCTGCGCGGCGATGCTCGTGAAAGCTTTGAGTTCGGCGGCATCATCTGGGAGCGCTACCGTGGCAAGGTAGCTGGCATTTCGTTCGTGCATGACGACAAGGCGCTGCTGATCCCTGAAGGCGTGCCGGATCTGTACATCTCGGTGTTTGCGCCGGCTGACTACATGGAAACGGTCAACACCCAAGGCATTCCGTACTACAGCATGATCGAACCGTTGCCGTTCAAGAAAGGCATGGCCGGTGAAGCTCAGTCCAATCCGCTGCACCTGTGCACACGACCACGGGCGCAGATTCTCCTGGAGCTGTAACCATGGCCTTCCGGGAGTTGCTGGAAGACATCGACGACACGGTGTTCGAAACCCTCGGCGACACGGCCCGGATCGAGGGCTACGACGAACCGGTGCTCGGCATGTTCGCCGCGCCTTGGTTGCAGCCCAAGATGGGCAGTATCAGAACGGCGTTGCGGGAGCCGAAGTTCGAGATCCGCGTCCGTGATTCGCACGGCCTGAAAAAAGGGCTGCTGGTGAGCGTAGATCTGCCGGAGCTGGACGGCGGCGGCGACTACGACCTGCTGCAGCTGGAGCCGGGCGGTGACGGATTGGTCGCCTTGATCCTGAGGAAGCGACCATGAGTGTCGGCAGTTATTTCAAGCCCTCGGCCGGCGGCGGGATGATCTCCCTGCAGACCTCGGCGGCAGACCTGAAAGCCTTTCAGGACTTCGCCGCCCTGGTGCCCAAGGCTGCCGCCGCTGCTCAGCGCCGAGCCATCAACAAAACCCTGCGTTGGCTCGCTACACACATCGCCCGCGCTGTCGGCCGTCAGGAACGTATCGCCGTAGCAGCAGTGCGGCAGCGCCTGCGGGCCTACCCGGTCAGCGGGGGAGCCAACAGCGGCAAACTCTGGTTCGGCCTCAACGCCATGGAAGCCAGCCGCATCGGTCGTCCTCGGCAGAGTCAGTCCGGCGTATCGGTGGCCGGTCGACGCTTTCAGGGCGCGTTCTTCAAGAAGGTCTATGGCAACAGCGCGGACGTCTGGATCCGCACAGCCAGCAAGCATTTTAACGCCAGTGACTACCCTGACAGCGATGTCAGCGGGGCAGGCGGAGCCAGTTCGGGCTGGATCGCCGAACACGGCAGCCGCTTTCCACTGGCGAAAGCCAAGGTATCGCTTGAGCAGGCGCGGCCACACTTCGAAAGCTGGATCCGCAAGGCCGACGAACAGTTGCTGCACGTCCTGCAGCAGGAACTCAATTTTGAACTGCAGAAGCATATGAAGGGGACATGACATGACGGATCAAGTCGACGAGCCTTTCAGCCTGGAGCAGTTGTATCAAGCCATTGAGCGGCATATTCAGGATCACCTGCCAGGTATCCATACAGTTGCGGTCTGGCCGAACATTGATGATCGCATCGCATTGCCGGCGGTTCTGGTCGAATTGGCAGAGATGGAGCCGGGACTGGATCCGGGAACCGGCGAAACGGGTCTGTCCTGCAAGTTCGAGGCGCGTGTTATTACCGACCCGATCCAGCCTGATCACCATCAGCAAGCGGTGTTCATAGCCGGTCAATTGGCCGTGCTGCTGCGAATGCAGTCGTGGGGTGTGGAAGTTGAACCGGCGGAGTTTGTTCAGGCCATGCAGGACTGGACGAAGCCGGAACTGGACGGCTACACCGTCTGGGTTGTGGAATGGACGCAGCAGATCTACCTCGGCGAAACGCAATGGCGGTGGCCCGATCAACCACCGGGCACGTTGCTGTTCGGCGTGGAGCCTGACACTGGCCTGGCCAACAAGGACAAGTACTTTGCGCCGGAGGATCTACCATGAGCGGCGGCTACGTTAGCGCCCAGCATGACCGCATGCTCGCTGGCCTGGTCAAGGACTGCTACGTGGTGGCGGTGGATCTTACGGCGTCACCACCGGTGTGCCGCGTTTCGGACGGTGAATGGGTCAGTGGTTGGGTGCGCTGGCACAGCGTCGCCGCCGGCAAGGCACGACACTGGCGAGCGCCGAGCCTGAATGAGCAGGGCACCTTGATCAGTGCCAGTGGCGAAGTGGCACAAGGCACGTTCATTCCCGGCTTGTACGGTAACGGCGGGCCACCGCCTGACAACCGTGACCACGTCGAAGTCTGGCGCTTTGAGGACGGCGGATCCCTGATCTACGACTGGGAAGCCAAGAGCTACACCATCAGCCTGCCAACCGGCACCGTCATCATCAAGGTCGGGTCAACTCAAGCCGAGGTGACCGACAGCGCTGTCACTGTGAAGTCGGGAACGATCGATCTCGAAGCCAAGGTGAACATCAAGGGACCGCTGCACGTCACCGGAGACATCACCAGCGATGGTGCAATACTGGACACGACCGGCAACAGCAACCACCACAAACATTAGTGAAACTCTCCAACTCGGCCCGCCTTGTGCGGGCTTTTTCATGCCCGGAGCAATCATGGCCAAACCTCAAGACGATACATCGGGGCAGGATCCTGTCGCCGTAACCCCACCGGTTTCGATCACATCCGCAGTGAAATTTCGCGACACCCTCTACACCTCGCGTACGGTGATCCTTCCGGACGGTCGCACCCTTCCCGTGGCCAAGAGCCTGGTCTCGGTCGAGGCGGGTGATGACGTCGCGCTGAAGTACCTCAAGGCTCACCCTGAATACGAGCAGCTCAAGGAGTAGGTCCGATGATCGGAATGGATCGCCACACCGGGCAGCCCATCTCCGGCATCGAGCATCTACGTCAGTCGGTGGCGGACATCCTCGGCACACCGTTGCTGAGCCGTCGTGAACGGCCGGAGTACGGCAGCAAGCTTCGGCGCATGGTTGACCTGCCGATCAACGAAGGTTGGAAGAGCGCGGCGCAGGCTGAGGCAGTGCGGGCACTCAATCAATGGGAGCCGCGACTCAAGCTTGAGCGCATCGTGGTTGTCTCCGTCCTCGGCGGCAAAATCAATTTCAAGATCAGCGGCGAGTACCTCGGTGAACGCGGCACGTTGGAGGTGTGGGTATGAGTACCCTGGTAGATCTGTCGGAGCTGCCGGCGCCGGACGTGCTGGAGCCGCTGGACTTTGAAGACACCTACAGCGAAGCGCTGGACGTGTTCCGAGGGCACATGGGACAGAACTGGACCGCTTCGCTGGAAAGCGATCCGGTGACCAAACTGCTGGAGGTCGGTAGCTACATCAAGCTCGGCAATCGGGCGCGAGTCAACGACGCGGCCAAGGCTCAGTTGTTGGCCTATGCCACCGGTGCCGATTTGGATCACCTGGCCGCCAACGTCAACCTCAAACGTCTGGTGATCCAGGCGGCGGATCCGGTGGCCGTACCGCCCGTTGAGGCGGTGATGGAGTCTCACGATGCGCTGCGTGAACGGGTGCAACTGGCTTACGAAGGGCTGACCACGGCCGGCCCCCGCAATAGCTACATCCTCCATGCACGGAACGCGTCGGCGCTGGTCGCCGATGCCACGGCGGAAAGCCCGGCGCCGGCCTGCGTCGACGTCACGGTGCTGGGACTTGAGGGTGACGGTACGGCCGAACCGGAACTGCTGGCCTTGGTCGCGAAGGCGGTGAACGATGACGACGTGCGCCCGGTTGGCGACCGCGTCACCGTGCGCGGTGCGGAGATCCTGCGTTACCGGGTCGACGCCGTGCTTCACATGAAGGGCGCCGGCCCCGAGAACGACGCGGCGCTTACCGAGGCGATCCGTCGATTGCAGGCCTGGATCAATCCAAGGCGCCGATTGGGCGTCGAGGTGGCCCGGTCTGGCGTCGATGCGCAGTTGCATGTCGCCGGCGTGGGGCGGGTGGAGCTAAAGGATTGGCAGGATCTCAAACCCACCAAGGCGCAGGCCGCGTACTGCACGGGTTACACCGTCGTGCTGGGAGGCTGACATGCGCAGTCTTTTGCCGCTCAACAGCACTCCCCTGGAACGGGGTATCGAGGCGACCTTCGCCGAGACCACGTTGATTCCGTTGCGCACGTTGTACAACCCCGACACTTGTCCGGAGCACTTGCTGCCGCATCTGGCCTGGGCCTGGTCGGTCGACCGCTGGGATCCAGCCTGGTCGGAACCGGTCAAGCGCGCGGCCATCAAGGCGTCGTTCTTTATCCACAAACACAAGGGCACCATCGGTGCCTTGCGCAGAGTCGTCGAACCGCTGGGCTACCTGATCGAGATCGCCGAATGGTTCAACACGGTGCCAGAAGGCGTGCCGGGCACTTTTGCGTTGAAGGTCGGGGTACTGGATACCGGCATCACCGAGGAAATGTACCTCGAACTCGAACGCCTGATCGATGACGCCAAACCGGTTAGCCGCAAGTTGACGGGGCTGGCCATCAGCCTTGAGACGCAAGGCAACCTGAATGTGGGTGCATGCCTCTACGACGGCGATGAACTCGACATTTACCCGCCTGAAATGCAGGACATCAACGTCACCGGCAACTTCGGTGTGGTTGGGCGGGAACACTCCATTGACACCTTGGACATTTATTCATGATTGATGAGAATTCGAAGTTCTTCGCGATCCTCACGGACGTGGGTGCCGCCAAGCTGGCGAATGCCAACGTGCTTGGGGTTCCCTGGAACATTACACAGATGGGCCTGGGCGATGCGAACGGCACTGACCCGCAGCCAAGCGCCAAGCAAACCAAACTGATCAACGAGTGGCGCCGGCGGCCGCTGAATCAGCTACGCATTGATCCGATCAATGCGGCAGTGATCATCGCCGAGCAGGTGATTCCAGCCGATGAGGGTGGCCGCTGGATTCGTGAGGTCGGACTGTACGATGCGGACGGCGATCTGGTAGCGGTGGCCAACTGTGCGCCGAGCTTCAAGCCAATTCTGTCGCAGGGCTCGGGACGTACGCAGGTGGTGCGGATGAACCTCATTGTTTCCAGTACCGCACAGATCAGTCTCAAGATCGATCCGGCGGTGGTGCTGGCAACGCGTGAGTGGGTCGATTCACGCATTCTTGAGGAGCTGAGCAAGCTCGACATCAAGCAGTCGGTGCGAGCAGCCACCACGGCCAATATCAACCTGGTCGGTTTGCAGGTGGTGGACGGGGTTTCGTTGAACGCCGGTGACCGGGTACTGGTGAAGAACCAGACGTTGGCCAAGGACAATGGTCCATGGGTGGCGGCGGTAGGTGCTTGGGTGCGGGCCAAGGATGCGGACAACAACACCAAGGTGACGCCGAATCTGACGGTGGCGGTCGAGGTTGGCGCAACTCAGGCCGACACGATCTGGCAACTGGTGACGGATGGCCCGATTGTCGTGGGCACCACCGCGCTGACGTTCAAGGACATCACAGACGGATTTGCCCGGTTGTTCTCGCCGACGTTTTCCGGCAACCCCACGGCTCCCACGCCGGCGCAGTTCGACAGCAGCAAGTCGCTTGTGACGACTGAATTTCTCAAGCGGCGCGGTATCGAGTTTTCGGGGTTCACGACCAACGATGCGAGTCTGGTGCTTTCGGCAGCGCACGTCGGCGGCCTTCACAGTTTCTCTGCCGCAGCACAGCTCACGGCGATCTTGCCGCCGACAGCAGGTGTTGCGCAGGGAGCCACGATCACGCTGGTCAGCGCCGGCCCGGGCGGGTTGAAAATCGTAGGTTCGGGGACTGACGTGGTCTATACCTCGACCGGCGTGGCCGGCCCGTTGGTGCTGGCTTTGGGCGACACGGCCGAATTCATCCGTCTGCAAGATCAGTGGCGGTTGATCGGCGGCATGGCGGCGTTGCGCTTCGCGGGTACGTTGAGTGGAGCGCACTTCTTCACGCAGCCGCAGTTCGATAACGGCAAGGCGTTGGCCACGACTGAATTTGTGCAGCGAGCCCAGGGTAACTTCAGCGGGCAAACGAATATCACCACGTCGGCTACCACGCTTACGCCAGCCCTGGCTGGGCGGCGCATCGTCGGCAATGTGGCTGGTACTTGGACACTTCCGCTGTTGGCCGCCAGTCCTGTCGGGTCAAAGTTTTATATTCAAAACTCGTCAAGTGGCGACATTGTGGTTAGCCGACAAGGGACGACGGATACTATCGTCGCCCTCGCCAAAACCGTGAACAGCGTCATTATCCCGACGGGGTCGGCTGGTGTTCTGGTGTGCGGTGAAACCAATTGGGTGTTTGAGGAGGGGCCCGCCACCCTGAAATACTCCACGGAGTTTGCATCGAGCATTTCTGGCTCGGGGTGGGCGAAAAATGCCAACGGCCTCATTGAGCAGTGGGGAACAGGCGTCACCGATGCGAACGGCTATGTGTACGTCACATTTCCTATCCCGTTTCCAAATGGCTGCCGCAATATCATCTTTAATCATGTGGGTTCGCTGAGTCTTATGTCCGCAGTCATGGGGGGGAGCGTTACGGCGACGGGTTGTACGTTGCGATTGCAAAACTCAGCCAATGCATCGGCAGTGAACTGGACAGTCTGGTGGCGGGCTATGGGGAACTAAAAATGAGCAAAATCGTGTATTTCAGTCCGTCCATTTGTGGGGCCTATCGCCCTGAGATTCATGGCACGAACATGCCGGCGGACGTGGTCGAGGTGGCGGAAAGTGTCTGGCAGGCGCTGCTCGATGAGTTGTCGACCAGTCCAAAAAAAATGTCGTCCCGGCCCGATGGTCAGCCGGTGCTGATCGATCCGCCGCCGCTCGATGCTGACGAACTGGCAGCGGTCGAACGGGCTTGGCGTGACGGGCGGCTGGCCCTGACCGATCCGCTGGTTTCCCGGCATCGCGACGAGCTGGAAGAAAGCGGCGCAACTTCGCTCACGGCCGAGCAGTACACGGAGTTGCAGGCCTACCGCCGGCAGTTGCGCGACTGGCCGCAGGTCGGAGAATTCCCGCTCGCCGAACACCGACCGCCGGCACCGACCTGGTTGGCAACGCAAACCACCTGAACGCCCCGTACTGACGGGGCGTTTCTCATTCCGCCTCACGCAATATCAACACTTCAAGCCTCGCAGACACGCGGGGCTTTTTCGTTTCTGGAGAACGAGCCTTATGAGTTTCTTTCACGGCGTCACGACCACAGCGGTCGACACCGGCGCGCGCACCATCACGCTGCCGTCTTCCTCGATCATCGGTTTGTGCGACACCTTCACGCCGGGTGTGTTGGGCGGCGGCACTGCCAAGGCTGGGGAGCTGAAGCTGATCACCACCGAGCGCGAAGCCATTGCAGCGTTTGGCGCGGAATCGGCAATGACCCGAGCCTGCCAGGCGATCTACAAAAAAGCCAAGGCGGTGATCGTCGCCATTGGCGTGCCGAAGATGGATGATCCGGCGCTGCAGACATCGGCCATTATCGGCGGCGTGTTGGCTTCGGGTCAGCGTACTGGCCTGCAGGCACTGCTCGATGGCAAAAGCCTGTTCAACGCCCAACCGCGTTTGCTGATCGCACCTGGTCATTCGGCCACGCAAGCGGTGGCCACTGCCATCGATGGTCTAGCGCAGAAGCTGCGCGCCATTGGCATCATCGACGGGCCATGCACCACCGACGAGGAAGCCATGGCCTACGCCGACAATTTCGGCAGTCGCAACCTGTTTATGGTCGATCCCGGTGTGCAGTTCTGGGATACCGGAGTAAGCAAGACGGTGGATGCTCCCGGCTCTGCGTGGACCGCCGGCCTGTTTGCCTGGACGGATGCGACCTACGGTTTCTGGGCCTCGCCGTCTAACAAGGAATTCACCGGCATCACAGGCACCACCCGTGCGGTCGAGTACCTGGATGGCGACGAGACCTGCCGGGCCAACCTGCTCAACAACGCCAATATCACCACGATCATTCGTGACGACGGCTACCGACTTTGGGGTAACCGCACGCTGTCGAGCGATCCGAAATGGGCGTTCGTCACCCGCGTGCGCACGCTGTTCATCCTCATGGATGCGGTGCAGGCCGGCCACAAATGGGCGGTCGACCGCTCGATCACCAAGACCTACGTCAAGGACGTCACCGACGGCCTGGAAGCGTTCATGCGTGACCTGAAAAACCAAGGTGCGGTAATCAACTTCGAGGTGTTTCCGGATCACGAATTGAACACCGCCAGCCAGATCGAGCAGGGCAAGGTGTACTGGCGTATCCGCTTCACCGACGTGCCGCCGGCTGAAAACCCGAACTTCCTTTTTGAGGTCACCAACGAGTGGATGACCGAAGTGCTTGAACCTGCCTAAGGAGGCACCCTGATGATTCCTGAAGTTCTCTCCAACTGCGCCGGGTTTATCGACGGCGTCAGTTTTGCCGGCGAAATGCCGAGCCTGACCCTGCCCAAGGTGGTGCTGAAAACCGAAGCCTATCGAGGCGGCGGTATGGCCGGCGAGGTCGAGATCCCGACCGGCGTGGAAAAACTGGAAGCCGGCTTTACCACCAATGGTGTGCGGCGCGAAGCGCTCAAATTCTTCGGTTTGTCCGACCGCACCGCCTGCAGCGCTGTGTTCCGAGGTTCGTTCAAGGGGCTCAAGGGCAAGGTCACCCCGGTGATCGTCACCATGCGTGGCGGTATCAAGGAAGTCGACATGGGCGACTGGAAGGCCGGTGAGAAGGCCGAGACCAAACACAACATGGCATTGACCTACTACAAGCTCGAAGTCGCCGGCCGGGTGATTTACGAGATCGACATGCTGGGCATGGTGCTGGTCATCGATGGCGTCGACCAGCTTGCAGACGAACGTGCGGCCCTGGGCCTTTAAGGAAATACGCAATGACTCAAGTAATTCAAACCACCCCGGAGCAGCCGCTGCCAAAGTGGATGGAAATCACGGAGGAAGGTTTCCGGATCAGCCTCAAGCACCCGACTGAACTCAATGGCGTTCAGGTCGACCGCTTGACGATGCGTGCACCGTGCGTGCGAGATGTTCGGGCGGCACAGGCGGCCTCCAACGGTGACGCCGAGCAGCGCGAACTGTCGCTGTTCGCTTCGCTGACCCAGACCCCGGAAGCGGATTTGATCGCGCTCAAGGTGGTCGATTACATGCGCCTGCAGGCCGGCTACTTTCGCCTGGTCACGGACGAGTAAATGCGACGGCTCTACGTTGAAGATCCTGGCCAAGCGCATGGCCAGGGAAACTGGGTTCTCTGCGGCTGAGATCACGGCCATGCCCTTCAACGAACTGGTGTGGTGGCTCTCCGACTGAGCCACCGCTCAACTCTTTCCGACGCATAAGGCACGCACATGGCGAAGAACCTCGCGCTTGGCTTTGTCATTGGCGGCGCCGTCGATCCGACGGTAGGCAAAGCGTTCAAGGACGTCGAAAGCAAGATCAAACACCTGGACTCGGTGGGTAGCAAAGCCCGAGTCTTGCAGAACACCATCGGCGACACCATGCGTTTGCGTGAAGAATGGCGCAAGGCGCACACGACCGGCGCCGAGGGCGCGGACAAGCTGCTGGCCAAATATGAAAAGAACCTCGCGCTGCTGAAAAAGCAAGGCGTCGAGGTGGGACGGCTGAGCAAGGCTTACGCCACCATGGGCCGGGTGGCCGCCGGCGCCGAACTGAAAGCGCTGGGTCACCGGCAGATCGAGGAGGGCCGGTCCGGTCTGAAAAGCACCCTCGGTCAGGCCGGTGCGCTGACCGCTGCAGCCGCCATCCCGACCAAGGTCAGTGCTGATTACGGCGCGATCATTCGCGACATCGCGATCAAGGCCAACATTGCCAACTCGCCGGAAGAGGCGCAGTTATCCAAGACGGTGATCGAAACGTCTCGCGATACCGGCATGGCGCGCAACCAGGTCGCAGAAGTGGTCAACGCCCTGGTCGGTGCCGGCATGGAGCTGGATAAGGCGCTGGCTTATGCACCGACGGCGGCCAAGTTTGCCGTGGGCCAGGGATCGGATGGCACTGAAACGGCCAAGATGATCAACGCACTAGGTCAGAACGCCAAGATCACTGACCCCAAGGTGATGGAAAAAGCGCTGGAAGCCATCGCCTATCAGGGCCAAGCAGGCAGCTTCGAAGCGGTCGACATGGCCAAGTGGTTCCCTGAGCTTCTAGCCGGCATGGGCAAACTGGGTATTACCGGCATGGACTCGGTGACGCAGCTGGGCGCCATGCTTCAGGTGCAAATGAAAACGGCCGGCGGTTCGGATGAGGCGGCCAACAACCTCAAAAACTGGATGGAAAAAATCGGCTCCGGCGAGACGGTCGACGCTTACAAAAAGGCCGGTATCGACTACAAGGGCTCGATGCAGACCGGTCTGCAAAACGGCATGTCCACACTGGAATCCAGCTTTGCCTTGGCGCAGAAGTACATCGAAGCGACCGATCCGAAACGGGCCGCCGAGATGGCCAAGGCCACAGCCGCGATCAGCAAAGAGGCTGATCCCGAGAAAGCCAAGGCCATGATGAAGTCTTTGGAGGAGGCTTTGCGCACCGGTGACCTGTTTGCCGACATGCAGGTGAAAGCGGCTCTAACCGCGTACATGCAGAACAAGGATCTGTACAACCAGCTGAAAAAGGACTCGGCCGATGCCACCGGGATCCTCGACAAGAACCTCGCCGAACGCCGGCAAACCTCGGCGCAGAAATGGTCCGAGATGGCACAGTCCATGGATGACGCCATGCGCAGCATCGGCGATGCGATCCGGCCGGTCACCGACGGCGTGGCTGACGGCATCAACAACGTCAGTCGCAAGCTCTCGGGCTTCGCCGATGAGTTTCCACGGGTCACGCTCGGCATCGGCACGGCGGTGGCTGGACTCATCGCGCTCAGAGGCGTGGTCAATGCCTACAAAGTGGGCAAGGGCCTGATGAACCTCGGGCGTGGCACCTTGCTGGGCAACCCGAACATCCCGCAAAAAGTGATCGTCACCAACCTGCCGGGTGCCGGCGGTGGATTGGATGCCGACGACCTCGGTGGCGGCGAAGGCAAGAAAGGCAAAGGCGGTAAGGGTGGCAGCAGTGGAGGTGGTGGCCGTGGTGGCAAGATCGTCGATGGCATGAAAGGCCCTGCCTTTCTGGCAGTGGTCGATGCTGGTTTCAAGGCCTTTGACACTTACGAAAATGCTGTGACTCAGGATGAGAAAGCCGAAGGCTACGGCGAGGCAGCCGGTGGGCTGGCCGGTACTTTGGCCGGTGCAGCTGCAGGCGCCGCTATTGGTTCGGCAGTGCCGATCATTGGCAACATCGTCGGCGGCATGATCGGCGGATACCTCGGTTACATGGGCGGCGATGTGGCGGGAGGTTTTCTGGGCAAGAAACTGTTCGGCGCCGACGAGTCGCTCAAGCGTGTACCGGACGCCGGGCCATTGATGATGGCCGATGCCGGAAAAAACCTGCCGCCGGTGATGGGTGACATCGCCCGATCATTCGCCCCGAAATCCGCCACCGGCCCGCTTGCGCCGGGTGTAACACCACCTGCAGTGCCCACGGTCAATAAGTTGCTCCCTGAGCGCCCAGCCGACGCTGCAGCGTTGGGTGATGTCGCCCGTTCGCTGGCCACGCCTGCCAGCCTTCCGATCCCGCCACCTCTGCTGGCAGCACCGATCCCGACTCCCCGATCCGAAACACCGAAGGTCGAACAACGTGTCGAGATCTCTGCGCCGCTGCACATTACCGTGCAGGGCGATGCCAAGGATCCGGCGCAAATGGCGCGAGAGCTGCAGCCCTACATCGCGCAGCAAATGCAGCAGGCCACGCAGCAGCTGCAGAACCGCAAACTCTATGATGAACCGCATGTGTAAGGAGGACTGATGGCCTACATGGAACAGCTGCAGTCAGGGCTCAAGCAACTGGCAGCGGCGGGGGAGACCGGGCGGCGTAGCCTTGACAGCATGATGGGACCGGTCAACGGCGCGATCAGCGAGATCAGCGGCGCTGCCTCGGAGCTTGAAGGCATTCCATTTGTCGGTCCGGCAATCGGGGAAAAGCTGCAGCGTGTGATGCGGGGGGTGAATGCCGCCCAGGCCAAGGTCGGCCAAGTGGTAGCCACTTACAACAAGGCCACGCGAGCCGTGTCAGAGATCGATGAGCGCATGGGCCAATTGAAGGAACAGGCTGCTCGGGCGTCGACCGCGATCAATAAGATCGCCGGCAAGGTTAGCCCATCGCTGGGGAACATCATGCCAACCGGATCGCTGGCCGGTGACGCGACGCCGGTACCGGAAACGGTGAAGCCGTTCCCGCACCTGCTGATCGTACAGCCGCTGGATCCTAAGGCGGTGCCGTATTACTTCAACCTGGACACCGCCGCTTTCGACGAGCTACGGCGCTCGACCGAATACCGCTGGGCTTCGCAGGAACGCCTGACCCGGCGACCGGCGCAGCAAGCAGTGGGCATCGGTGAGGAAAAAATCACCCTTAAGGGCGCGATCTTTCCGGGCTTCAAGGGCGGCATCAAACAACTGGACACTCTTCGCAGCCTCGGCGCTCAGCAACTGCCGCTGACGCTGACCACCGGCTATGGCGACGTCCTCGGCACCTGGTGCTTGAAGAACGTCGACGAAGAACAGAGCGCGCTGCTGCAGGGCGGGATCCCGCGCAAGCAGGCGTTCACTTTGGAGTTTGTGCGTTATGGCGATGACCTGCAGAACGTCTGACGGGGATCTACTCGACACCCTGTGTTACCACGCCTACGGGCATCTCAGCGGAACGGTCGAGGCGGTGCTGGATGCTAATCAGGGCTTGGCCGATGAGTTGCAACCTTATCGGGCCGGTATTGTGATCGAGTTACCAGATCTGCCACTGCCGTCGGAGGATGGCATAGCGCTATGGAGTTGATGAACTATAGTCCCCCGTAGTTCTATTTGCTCCCTTGGTTTCACCCCTCCAAAGCCCGCCCCGTGCGGGCTTTTTTTTGGAAAAAATAATGACCCCGACCTTTCGCATCGTCGCCGGCGGTGCCGACATAACCCAACGAATAAACGACCGCCTCCTGCAGCTGAAAACCACAGATAAACCCGGCATGGAGTCCGACGAGTTCGAGCTGCGCATCGACGACCGTGACGGCGCGGTGGTGCTGCCTCCACGCGGGGCCAGTATCGAGATTTACCTCGGCTACGCAGAAACCAAACTGACCCGCATCGGCCGATACGTCGTCGACGAGATTGAGCTGTCCGGCCCGCCGGATACGTTGGTGATCACTGGAAAGGCCAGCGACATGCGTGGCAGTGGCAAGACCACTCGCAGTGGAAGCTGGGAAAGCGTGCCACTGTGGCGGATCGTCGCCGACGTCGCCGCCCGCAACGGCTGGCAAGCGGTCTGCCCGGTTCAGACCAAGGTGCCGCGCGCCGATCAGCTCAACGAGTCGGACTTCAACTTCATCACCCGTCTGGCCAAGCAGTACGACTGCACGGCCAAAGTAGCCGACGGCAAGTTGCTGGTGATGCCACGGCAAGCGGGGCAGAGCGCGTCGGGCAAGGCGCTCGGTGTGGTGACAATCCGCCGCCCAGACGTTAGCCGCTTTCAGTTCAGACTCGGCGACCGCAATACCCACAAGGCCGTATCGACCAAGCATCAGGACAAGAAGACCGGCAGGCTCGCCGTGGTCACCCTCGACAACGACGAATCACCCGACGGCTTGCCGCCGGTGCACACCGACCGGCACATCTACCCAAACAAGTCAGCTGCCGAAGCCGCTGCTCAGGCACGTCTCACCGCGTTCAAT
The DNA here is from genome assembly GCF_019775695.1 of Pseudomonas sp. AO-1. Lineage (NCBI taxonomy): Bacteria > Pseudomonadati > Pseudomonadota > Gammaproteobacteria > Pseudomonadales > Pseudomonadaceae > Pseudomonas > Pseudomonas sp. AO-1. Next base: position 4,587,813 of record NZ_CP079947.1, on the reverse strand, counting down.
CGCTCCACCGCTGGTGTCCGGCTAGAGATGGCCGGACGCACCGACCTGTTTGCCGAACGATCGATTAACGCCCAAGGCTTTAAGGTCGGACTCGACGGCGAGTACCTGGTCGACTCCGTGGAGCAGGTCTTCACCCAGGCTGGTTGGAGCACGACGGTCGAGTGTAACGGCGGCAAGAAAGGCAAGGCGAAAGCCAAAGGCAAAAAGAAAAAGCCGGCGAAGGATCTGAAGGTTGTTCAGATCAAGCAGTAGTGCCGAAGTCCCACAACCGAGGAGAACCCCATGTCACTGACAGAACAACAGCTGCAACGCATCATGCCCAACGCCCGCCGCCAAGCGGGCGTTTTTGTTTCTGCGCTCAATGCGGCGATGGTCCGCCGGCAGATCAACACACCGCAACGCCAGGCCGCATTTCTCGCCCAGGTCGGGCACGAATCCGGCGAACTGAATTACGTGCGTGAGCTTGGCGGCGACCAATACCTGAGCAAGTACGATACTGGCACTCTGGCCGCGCGGCTGGGCAACTCGCCCGAGGCCGACGGCGATGGCCAGCACTACCGTGGTCGTGGGCTGATTCAGATCACCGGCCACAACAACTATCTGCGCTGCAGCTTTGCGCTGTTCGGCGACGAGCGTTTGCTGCGCACGCCGGAGCTGCTGGAGCTGCCGCAGTGGGCCGCCGAGTCGGCCGCGTGGTTCTGGTGGGTTCGTGGGCTGAATGCTCTGGCGGATCAGGGCGCGTGCGAGGAGATCACCCGCAAGATCAACGGCGGCCTGAATGGTCTGCAGGAGCGCCTGCAGTTGTGGGAGCGGGCGAGGGCGGTGTTATGCGCCTAGGCGAAATGATCCCGGTGCCGTATCGGCTGTTTGGCAAAGTGGTGCTGCTGACCACTCTGGTCGGCGGATCCGCTGCTATCACCTGGCAAGTGCAGGATTGGCGCTACGGCAAACAACTCGCCGAACAGGCCCGCCTCCACACTGAAGCCCTCAATCAACTGGCCCTGGCCTCGGCCGCGCAGCAGCGTGCCGAACAAAACAAACGCCTCGCGCTCGAGCAGCGCCTGACTACCAGTGAACAAACCCATTACCGAGCCTTGAGCGATGTCCAACGTGATCAGGATCGCCTGCGCGACCGCCTTGCCACTGCTGATCTGCGCCTGTCAGTCCTCCTCGATGCCACCACCGGTGGCGGCAACGGATCGATGCCAACCCCCACCACCACCGGCAGCGTGGTTCATGGCACCACAAGAGCCGAACTTGACCCAGCGCATGCTCAACGAATTATCGGCGTCACCAACGACGGCGACCGGGGGCTGATTGCCCTCGCGGCCTGTCAGGCATACGCCAAAGAAGTATCAACACCGAAGTGAAAAAGAGCGGCCGGTCCGGATGCGTCAACATTCAGAACGGCCGCCGTCCCTGCAGATGGTCCCTGCAAGTCCAGCCAAGGCTCTTGCTCCGTGCACAAAGCGCGGCGAGCCTAGCACCTGTTTATCCATACAGTAAAGGTCTTGCTTTTATGTCTACACCCATCATTCCTTGGATGGGCGGCAAACGCCGCCTGGCCGACCGCCTCATTCCGCTTTTTCCGCCGCACGAATGCTACGTCGAAGTCTTTGCCGGCGGTGCCGCGCTCTACTTCATGAAGCCCCAGCCATCGCCGGTCGAAGTCCTCAACGACATCAACGGCGACCTGGTTACGCTTTACCGCGTCGTGCAGAACCACCTCGAAGAATTTGTGCGCCAATTCAAATGGGCGCTCAGTTCGCGGCAGGTGTTCGAATGGCAGAAAATGACCCGCCCCGAAACCCTCACCGACATCCAGCGCGCCGCCCGATTCTTCTACCTGCAGCACCATGCCTTCGCCGGCAAGGTCTCGGGTCAGACATTCGGCACTGCGACCACTGTCCCGGCCATCAACCTGCTACGCATCGAGGAAAACCTCTCGGCCGCGTGGCAGCGCCTGTCCGGTACCTACGTCGAAAACCTGCCCTGGCTTGAATGCGCGGAACGCTACGACCGTGCCCATACCTTCCACTACATGGACCCGCCTTACTGGCAGACCGCCGGGTATGGCGTGGACTTTCCTTTCGAGAACTATGAACGGATGGCCGACTTCATGCGCCGCTGCAAAGGCAAGGTGATGGTCAGCATCAACGATCATCCCGATATCCGCCGTGTGTTCAAAGCCTTCCACTTTGAGACTCTGGACATCCGCTACACCACAGCCAATCAGCGGCAGGGTAAGGCTGAAGTCAGTGGCGAGCTGGTAATCATGAACTGGGAGCCGGTAGTGTTGGGTGGGTTGTTCTGACGGATGCTGGTTGTCATTCTTTAGTCCCCGCCCTCCCGTTTATCCGATATTTCCTACAGAAATTGACCGAGTGCCGTTCTGAACGTTAACTGTATATTCGTACAGTATCGGAAGTCGTGCGTCATGAGCTTTTCAATCCTAGGCCCTATTGCTGTGGCCGGTCGGAAATTACCTCTTTGTCTTTTTCGGGTGCCGGCAGGTTTTCCTTCGCCGGCAGCGGATCACATCGAAACCCACATCTCGCTCGACGAAGTGCTCAACATCCGGGCCCCGCATGTTTACTTGGTGAAAATTGCCGGAGAGAGCATGCAGGGGGCAGGAATCTTCGACGGTGATTTGGCGGTAGTGGATCGTTCACTGGAACCGGCACATGGGCATATTGTTGTTGCGCTGCTTAACAATGATCCGCTTTGCAAGCGGCTGTGCATCCGTGGAAAAGAGGTGATCCTCCTGTCCGAGAATCCCAAGTACCCACCGCGCTACGTGCTGGAAGGCGATGAGCTGGCGATCTGGGGCGTAATCATTGGTAGTGTACGCAGTCATGTCTAAGCGGGTGCCGGTGTTCGGCCTGATCGATTGCAACAGTTTCTACGCCAGCTGCGAGCGAGTGTTCCGTCCTGACCTGGCAAAGGTCCCCATCGTTGTCTTATCGAATAATGACGGCTGCGTCATTGCCCGCAGCTACGACGCCAAGCCATACGTGAAAATGGGCGAGCCGTACTTCCAGATCAAACACAAGCTTAAGCGGCACGGCATCGTCCCGTTCTCCTCGAACTACGCGCTGTACGGGGACATGAGTGAGCGCGTCATGACGCTGATTGAGTCTATGGTGCCCGCAGTCGAGGTCTACAGCATCGACGAAGCCTTCGTCGATCTCGCCGGAATCACCGATTTGGACGGCCTCGGTAGACAGATCCGTAGTCAGGTGCTGAGGTGCGCTGGCATTCCGGTCGGTGTCGGCATCGCGCACACCAAGACCTTGGCCAAGCTGGCCAACCATACGGCTAAACGCCTTCAGGCGCAGACGGGCGGTGTCGTCAATATTTGCGACCCAACTAAGCGTGACTGGGTGCTGCGCAACACAGACGTTTCAGAGGTGTGGGGTATAGGGCGTCGAATGAAAGCGCACCTGGATACGATGGGAATCAAGAGTGCGATGGATCTGGCAAAAGCTGATCCTTGGACGCTACGCAAAAACTTCAGTGTGGTGATCGAAAAGACGGCGCGCGAACTGGCCGGCACCCCCTGTCTGGAACTGGATGACCCCGATCCTCCGAAGCAGGAGATCTGCTGCAGTCGAATGTTCGGCACCCGGCTGACGGAACTGGCACCGATCAAGGAGGCGGTGGCCACATACATGATGCGCGCCTCGGAAAAGCTGAGGGCGCAAAAGTCGCTGTGCAAAAAAGTGCGCGTGAGCATCCGCACCGGGATGTTCAATCCTGAGGAGGCGAAATACGCCAATGGTGTGGTGATCGATATGCCTTACCCCACGGATGATGTCCGGCTACTCACCAGGGCCGCAGTTGATGCGCTGGATCGGGTATATCGCCCTGGTTTCAAGTACAGCAAGGCGGAGGTATTGCTGATGAGCCTGTGTCAGCCCGGCGAATACACGGATGATCTGTTTGCGGCTTCTCAACCGACCAAATCTACCAGGGTGATGGCCGTACTGGATCAGATCAACGAACGGTGGGGAAAGGGGACGCTGCGAGCGGCGAGTGTCCCTAGTAGCCCAGCGTGGGCCATGCGGCGTGAAATGATGAGTCAGAGCTACACGACTCGCTTGGACCAATTGTGGACGATCAACTGTAGGTAGTAAATCGTCCGCTATCGGCCAAAAGCAGACCGTCAGGATCATGGCAAGCATTGCTGAACAGTTAAGGTGGCGGGGCTCACTGTCCGAATTATTCAGGGAAAATCTTCCCCGCCGTTCGGGTACCGACACCTGCAGATGCGGCCCACAGCCATGCGGCAGCCGTTTAGAACGCCATACTTTTCGATGGCTTGTATCGCATAGTTTGAACAGGACGGCTCAAATCGGCAGGCATCTCGCAATCTAGAGGGAGCAATTCGCTGATAGCAGCGAATTGCTGATACGGCGCAAAGCTTGATCATCGGGGCTTGCGCAAAGAAATTACGTAATAGTGGTTCAGCACGTTTTTCTTCCCCATTAACGCGTCGAAGCATCCCGGTTTGACTGAAACGCCAATCGTGTCAATCCGATAGAACTCCCACCCATCCTCAGCATGAGTGTTGACCACATTTTGTAGATAAACAGCGGCCTCGTTCCCCCGGTGTTCCTTCGCACGAACTTCAATGTTTGGCGGCACTTGAACCATTTTGTAGATGTACATCCGTGATCACCTGATGAATGCTCGTATTCCCCTGAATACAAAGCGCATTCGCTTTATATCTGGTTCCGAGCCGGATGAGCAACCCGAATCGCACGCTCCCGGATCGGCCAAGAAAGCAAGCTCTCGCCAGGGCGCCTTCCGGCCATCGGGTGCCAATCGTGAAAGGTAGCTTGCGGCCAGAAGCGGACGTATGCAAGCGACCGCTATCGGCCAAAAGCGGTCACCTCAACCTGAAAATTGATTTTTGGTACGCAACCCGAAACGTCCAACTCCGTATTCAGCGAGGATTATCTTTTGATACCATCATGCCACTAGTAAGGAGGCGGCATGTATGGCAAAGCGAAGTGGATTCGAGAAAGTAATCCGAGCAATTGCCCGGGAGACAGCGAAACAGCAAAGGCTGAATGAGTCCGAGCGCCGTGCAGTTGTCCGTGCAGCTGATCGTGCTGAACGCCAGCAGCTCAGAGCGCATGCGATTCGCGAGCGTGAACGAGTTCGATATGATCGCGAATCTGAGCGAGCTGCAAAACAAAATTACTTGGAGTTTCGCGAGCAGGAAGTCCGCGACGGAAACGCAACCATTCTATTTTGGATAGAAGGATTGCAATCCATTTTGTCGGCAGCATTGATGGTGGATGATACTGTTACATTCGACTCCCTTCGAATCACTGACAACCCGCCCCCCTTTACTCCAGCGAAAGCGTTGACTACTAATGTAGAGGGGCCTTCACAGGAGTTCTTCACCTCGAAGGTTGCTCCGTTGCCCTGGTATCTTTCGTTTATACCAAAATTCAAAGCCCAACATGCTGATAAGCTGAGGGCCGCATTAGAACAATTCAACGCAAGTGAAGAAGAATGTAAAGCTCAGAATATCCAGCGTCTGGAAGCGCTGGAAAGCGCGCGGAATTTCTATGACGAAGGTGTGTCCGCGCTTCTTGAAAAAAAGGCACTCCGCGACTCCGAAGTCGATGCGTTCCGTTACTCCTACTATGAAGGAGACCCGGAGTCGATTATTGCTTATTGCAGCATGGTTCTTGAAAAATCTGATTATCCAGAAGGCTTCCCGCAGAATTTTTCTTTGGCCTTCGTGCCTGAATCGAAACAACTTGTAGTCGAATATGAGATGCCTACATCGGAGATCATTCCTGAAGTTGCAGAGTACCGCTACGTAAAGTCCAAAGACGAGGTCACTACTAAGCAACGCAAACCCGCAGAAATCAAATCTTTATATGCCGATCTAGTCGCAAGTATTGCGCTCAGGTGTATCCATGAGCTTTATGAGGCAGACCAGGGAGAGTTTATAGAGGTATGTTGTTTCAACGGCTACGTAAATACTATCGATCCTGCGACCGGACTCGGTGTGCAGCCACATCTTGTATCAGTACGAGCTACCCGTGAAACTTTTACGAAAATCGATCTTGCGCGCGTTGATCGTTCCGTTTGCCTTAAAAATCTCGGTGCGCATGTTTCGCGTTCACCTAGCGAGGCACAACCGATTAGACCAATTATTGAATTCAACATGGTCGACAAGCGATTTGTTGATCAACAAGATCTTGCGTCTCAACTCAGTTCAGCCACAAATCTTATGGATTTGAACCCCTATGAGTTTGAAGCGCTCGTAGCGAATTTGTTTGGGAAAATGGGATTAGAGTCAAAACTCACTAGATCCTCCCGCGATGGAGGAGTCGATTGTATTGCGTACGACCCTCGTCCGATCTTAGGTGGAAAGGTGGTTATCCAAGCAAAGCGGTATAAACACACCGTCGGCGTCTCAGCAGTTCGTGACCTCTACGGAACGATGATGAATGAAGGTGCTAATAAGGGAATTTTGGTTACAACTAGTGGTTATGGTCCAGATGCATTCGAATTTGCTAAAGACAAGCCGATCGAGCTCATCGAAGGCGGAGGGCTACTCTTTCTCCTTCAAGAAATTGGAGTGGAAGCGCGAATTTTGATGCCCACGGAGTAAGTCGAACGGCTCAAATACTTTTTCATCCATAATGACCCGTGCCGCGCTCTTTCGAGCCCAAAGAGTCGAAGCAATTGTCAGCGTAAGTCTACTGGTGGCCTAGAGCTGTCCAATATCGACGACCGCTTCAGACATCGGCAAGCGACTGCTGTCGGTCATTGATCCTAAAAAGCAACCTCTATCAGCCAGAAGCGGACATTCCCATGCGACTGCATACGGCCAAAAGCGGTCGTTCCCAAGCGGCGGCTTTCTACCCTAGCAGCCCTTCGTTAACGCGCGCTATCCATTCTAGTGGTGAGTTGAACTTATGAAATTTTACGCCAGTGGTCCCTCGATACCAGATATTTTACTAGAGCGTTGCGATGCCGGTCGCGTGGTGTTTCTATGTGGTGCAGGAGTCTCAATTCCGTCTGGAATGCCCACATTTATCGGGTTGACTCAATACGTCATCGAGTTCTTCGGCCCGCCTGACGATTCGGAAATTATGACCTCGTTTCTGCCGTGGTTGACTCGTGAGTCGGATTCGAACGTGCCGCTGGACCAGATTTTTAACCTTCTTCATTTAGAGTATGGCAAGGATGAGGTTAATGCCCTAGTAACAGAGAGGTTAAGTGTTTCTTTGGAAGGTCATAATTTTGGGCGGGAACACAACCTCATAAAACGCATTTCTTCTAGTCAGGGTGGAATGCCACAGATCGTAACGACAAACTTTGATAGGTTGTTCGAGTTGCCGGGTGACGCTGGGCAACTGAAGTTGCATGTTCCTCCTGCTTTCCCAAATCTTAATTTTGGCTTGAATATAGAAGGTGTAACCTATCTGCACGGAAGACTAGTAGATACAACCGCAGAAAGTCATCCTTATGTCTTAAGTAGCGCCGATTTCGGGCGGGCCTATCTTTCCGAGGGCTGGGCGACGAACTTCATTAGGCATCTCCTTGAACGCTATACGGTTGTTCTGGTTGGTTATAAGGCCGAAGATCCGCCTGTAAAGTATCTGCTTCAGGGGCTAAATCATGATGGCCAATATGATCGATCCAAACTCTACGCCTTTGACCGGGGGTCAGTTGAAGATGTAGAAGTTAAATGGCGTGATCGAGGTGTTACTGGTATCGCTTATTCCAATCACTCAGACTTGTGGAAAAGCATGGAGGCTTGGGCTGAGCGGTCCGATGATCCGCGCAAGTGGCGTTTATCCACGATTGCTAAGAGTCAGAGGGACCCAAAGGAATTAATGCCCCATGAGCGAGGTCAAGTTGCTCATGTGCTTCGTACTGTGCGGGGGGCGAGAGCGTTTTCAGAGGCTGAGCCTGTACCACATCCAGAGTGGATATGCGTGATGGATGCTAATGTCCGATCAGGCGAGAAGAGTAGCGGTTATGGGAGTGAAAGAGAAACATTTGATCCTATTTTCCATTATGGGCTTGATGATGATCTGATAGATATCTCTGAAAATGAGCGCAGGCAAGGGGTCACTAATGACAATCTTCTGGTGTGGCGTGAGGAAGATGATAATCCGCACGACTCCCATCGTTTGGGTGGACGACAGGTGGAGGGATTAGAGAGTACGCCAAAAAGGCTTGGCCACCTTATATCTTGGATTTGCAAGTCTATTAATAGTCCTGTTTTAGCCTGGTGGGCAGTTCGCCAGAATGGACTGCATCCTAGGTTGCTTCACCAAATTCAGTGGCATTTGAGGCATTCTAAACTCCTCTCCGAACGTGCTCGCCATTTATGGCGGCTACTTGTTGAGCATCATCAAGACCCTCGCAATCGTCGATGGAATGGTGAGTGGTTTGACTTTAAAAACTTGATTGATGCAGAAGGTTGGACCCCTAATGCTCTACGAGAGTTTCGGAGATTCGCGACGCCAAAACTGCAGATTAGCCTCCCGTCCGGCTTAGGGAAGTCAATGCCTCCATCAGCATCTTGGGAGGAAATAGATTTTAACGACTTAGGGCGGTTTGAGGTCGCGTTCCTTGATCGGAACAATGAAGAATTACAGGTTCCAGATAGTCAGTTAAGTCAGGTTTTTGGGATTTTGGAACATCAGTTGAGTGTTGTTTCCAGCTTGCTGGAAGATATCAACGTAAAATTCTTCGACACACCTACGTGTTATCCAGAGCGTGATATAGGTGGGCGGGAGCGGGTCACAAGTACGGCTGAGCCTATGGTTTGGTTTGTTCAGCTTTTTGACAGAATGGCTTCCATCTGGCCAGAGATTGCAAGAGCGCACGCAACTATCTGGTCTATGGATGAGCAATTTTTCTTTAGGAAGTTAAAGTTATACGCGTTTAGTAAGGTTGATATCTTTGATGCTGATCATGTAGCGCAGGCGGTTTTGGGCTTGAGCCAAGAGGCATTGTGGGATACTGACGTGGTTCGTGAGCTGCTTTTTTTGCTTAGTGATCGGTGGGCAGAGTTTTCAACTGAATACCAGAGAAGAATTGCGGAGCGGATCATCGCCGGCCCCGATCAGCAATCTCACTGGTCTGATGAAGAGTTTCATCAAGTCAGAGATAGGATTGCGGCCAAATATGCTCGATATCTCGAAATTCAGGGCTGCAATTTGACTGGCGACCTCAGTCAGCGGCTTAAGGATATTATTAGCGGGATTTCTGAGTGGAGCGACGGGTGGGCCACCTCTACAGTAACCATACATGGTTCGAGGGTAGGTTGGGTGGGTACTGACGAAGCTCCCGACAAACTTTTGAATGTTCCCGTTAACGAAGTGATTCCCAAGGCTAAAGAAGACCATCAGCGCGACTTCGACAGCTTCACTGATAGGCGACCTTTTGCAGGATTGGTGAAGACCAATCCTAGGAAGGCGCTTTCTGCGCTAACACTTGAAGGTAAGAGAGGTGAATACCCAAGTGCGTTCTGGAACTCCATGATCAACGATCTTCCAGCGGATATTTCCCCCAGACTGAAACGATTATTTATAAATAGACTGGCACGCCTTCCGAACGTAGCTGTAGTAGAGCTGCGATACGTATTGACAAGATGGCTGGAGCAAAATATTAGGTCTGTCTTGGATTTTGATAGCGCCCTCGCTTGGGCTGTCTATGACAATGTTGTCAACGGAATTTTTAGTGGTGATGCTGATGCTACTGAGAGCGGGGTGGGTGAGGTTCACCGTGGTGGGAAGGCTGTCGAGCGATCACGTCGCACTTACAACTATGCAATCAATGGCCCCATTGGTATGTGCGCCGAAGCTCTTCTTCATGCACTTTCAAGTAATCAGCAGGGCGCGAATTCGTTAATCCCAGCTAACATAAAGTCTCGTGTTGAACGGCTTTTTTCTGCCCAGGGAGAGGGCGCGGATCACGCTGTTTCTATCGTGTTTCGTGAATTGAACTGGCTTATGTTTGTCGATCCAATTTGGACTAAGCATAAACTTGTCCCAATGTTGTCGTTCGATCATCCAGTCTCAGAGCCTGCTTGGAATGGATTTCTTCATGTAGATATGCCTGCAACTGAATTAGTAGAGGTCATTAAGCCTCTATTGCTTAATTTAATTCCGTGGATTAACGGTCTGTCTTGGGAACGCGATCTATCTCAGGTAGCCTCTCAATGGTTGGGGTTGATGAGGATTTTTCATCCGGATAGCCCAAGCGGCCTTACACGAAGCGAAATGCGCTCGGTCCTTCGGGACATGTCCGACGATGAACGAAATCAGTTCATCTTCTGGTTGGGGCTCGTTGGGCGGAAGAATGAAAACGGTTGGGTAGAGCACGTGATTCCATTTATTAGTATGGATTGGCCAAGGGAGCGCCGATATAGGACATCTGCTTCGATAAAAGCATGGATCGGCCTACTTGATGATACGGGCGAATATTTTCCAACGGTGTATGAGGCGGTGAAGAAATTCTTGGTGCCGGTGGAGATAAGTGACCATCCGTTTTATCGATTTACTCTGGATGTCGGTGAAGAAAAACCGATTGCCGTTCTTTATCCTGAAGTTACGCTCGATCTTATGCACACAGTTACTCCACAGGTGCTGGCCAGAGCTCCTTACGAATTACCAAGCATACTTGCGTTGATAGTCGAGAGTGCTCCTAGCCTTAAATCGGATCCGCGCTATTTGCGCCTAATTGAACTTGTATAGGCAAGCTGAGAAACAAGATAAATAACAGGGTCGGGAGCATGGTGTGCTTTCGACCCTGGGGTTAGGCTCAAGTCTCAACCGACCTGCACTACTGCGCTAACCAGGACTCTATTGAATTGGTCCCGTACTCAGCCATCCATTTCTTCAACACTTTATGGTTGGGCAATCCCTTTGGCTAGTAGGGTGTGAAGTGCAGTTGCTAAACCACTTGTGGCCATAAGCTGCCCATCTTGAACGACCGCTATGGGTTGAAAACCGTTACTCACGTGCGTCCGCTTCTGGCCGAAAGCTGCCGCTCACGGAATGCCAATTTTGGCCGATTGCTGCCTGCAAAGACGATATTAGGATTGCCGTATCCGCATGATCGCATCTGTGATCGCTTTTGCATTTGTGTCTAAGGTCTCCATAGCCATCACAGCGTTATCTGCAACCACTGCCGCGCCACTGGCTGCAAGCCAAACGGCAACCTCCTCGATTGCCGCCGCCAGTGCATGCTGGTTGTGCAGGAGCAACGTCAGGGCGTCAGCAGTGGCGATATTAGAAGCTGAGTTATTTGGCATGCGATCCATCCTGGAAATGAGGTGTTCGCGAAGCCTAGCTCATGCGGCCGCAGCAGAGACGCACTTAGATACCGCATGCTTAAAAATTGCTACAACGGGCAGATGATTTGAGACTTCAGCCAATCAGTTGGCGGGGGAGGCGGCCTACTGCATCCAATCCATCATTAGAGCCAGCCTGCGGCCGCTTTCGGCCAAAGGCAGCCCTTCTGGACAAGCGGATCCAAAACAAGCACCGCCTGCCATGGGATCACGTTCGCTTAAATTGGAACGCAATCTTAATCGCGGCCTCAGCATGACCAGCGAGCAAAGCTATTTGCGCGGGGATAATAACCTCGCCCCAAGACAAATTTGTCGCTACGGACACTATCAAATACAGCTCGTAATGGTGTCCGTTCAACTCGGCTTTGATCCAAGCAAGGGTGCTATCTAGAGTGCCAACTGTTACTGGAATAGAGATATACCTGCTTTGATCCGTCAGTCGCACACCGCCGCGACGACATTCAAAGTGAACAGCCATCCGTTCGTAGGTCTGAGGGTCAATGCCATGCACGACGACGAAATAGTCTATGCAATCATCCTGGGTCACTGTAGTAATCATAAATTTTCAGTTCATGGAGAAGACCACTTTGCCGTAGAGGTCTGCCAGCTAAGGTTTTCTTGGGGCCGGTCTCTGCCGTTATCCATTATTGATCGACTGGTTTGGGTCCGTAAGCAGCCATTCGATTTACGATTAAGACATCATTCAACAATGAAAAAAGCCCCGCATCGTTTCAAGCGATGCGGGGCTTTTTCGATGTAGGAGGAATACTAATTCCGTACCAATTTCTGTACCAATACGTGTGTATTGGGGTGAAATTCTAGGTTTTTCTCGGCGCTAAACCCCTGATTTCATTGACCCTGAGAACCTACTGCTGCCCATTAAACATGGCGGTGTAATTCTGTTCCAGGGACATGAAACTACCTGTGGGGATTTTCGCAAAGGGCAAGGGTACGGTGGCGGACACAACCCTGCAAGTTCGGTGTAACGCGATTATTCGTCGCGGCCTTCCATCATGGTGCGTTTGAGCATCACGTACACCGCACCGGCACCGCCGTGTTTTGCCTGACATGAGCAGAAACCGAGCACTTGCGGATGCTGGCGCAGCCACGTGTTGACGTGGCTTTTGATCATCGGCCGCTTGCCGTCCAGGCGCACGGCCTTGCCGTGGGTGACGCGCACGCAGCGGATTTCGAATCGGGTTGCTTCGGCGAGAAACGCCCAAAGCGTCTCGCGGGCCTTTTCAACGTTCATGCCGTGCAGGTCGAGGCTGCCTTCGAACGGGATCTGCCCGATCTTGAGCTTGCGCATCTGGCTTTCCTGCACCCCGTCGCGGGCCCACATCAACTCGTCTTCGGGGCCGACGTCGATCACGAACTGATCGGACAGGCCATCCACGGTGGTGTTGTCGGTGCGCACGGTGGCGGACTGGCGCAGCTTGGCAATGCGCGCGCGGTCAGCCTTGGGTTTGCCGGTGTCGGCGCGGTCGTGCTTGATCGGCTTGACGCCTTGGATCGCACTTTTGAACAGGGAAAAATCGTCGTCTTGCATGTCAGCCTCCGCGAAGGGCGGCCAGTTTACCCAAGTCGAAACAAAACGGCCCGGCAAAAAGCCAGGCCGTGCAGTCAGTCGTGTTTTTTCATCAGGTGCGGGGACATGTTCAGTTCCCGCGATTGCCGGGCGCGACGCCGGCATCGACGCCACAGGGCCACGCCGAAGTACAGGAACAACAAGCCGACCGCGAGAATGATCGCCGAACCCATCGGCGTGGCATTCAAGTCGCCGAGCGCCGGCGGGCGTCCCAGCAGGCTGGCGGCACCGGCCATCGCCAGCAGCACACCGAACGTCGCCAGAATGGCGGCGATCGCTGCGCCGAATCGAAAACGCCAGTTGCTTTGGCCTTTGGGCCGCAAGCGGCGTGCGTCAAATCCATCGGATAACTTCATTCCGACCTTCCTCAATGGGTATCGGCCCTTCGACCGGGAGTTGACCGGGTTGTTCCTGAGGCTAAGGCAATTGAAGCAAATGCGAGGCTTTTGCGGATGAGCGGCGCGGTGAGCCGCTCATTCGCAGAGATCAGATCAGATCTTGAGTCAGGGCGAGGGTGGCGAAGTTGTCGGCCATGATCGCCATTTCCGCTTCCTGTACCACGGCGGCGCTGAGCACGCGGCCCTTGAACGGCAGGTCGCGGGTGGCGCAGGCGTCTTCGACCAGCGTGCAACGGAAACCCAGGTTCTTCGCCGCACGCACGGTGGTGCTGACGCTGGAGTGGCTCATGAAGCCGCAGACGATCAGGTCCAGCGAGCCGAGGTTCTGCAGACGGTCCAGCAGTTCGGTACCGTGAAACGCACTCGGCAGCAGTTTGCCGATGATGGTTTCATCGCCCTGTGGCTCAAGGCCGGGGATGAATTCGCCACGTTCGCCCTGTGGATCGAACAGGCCACCGACGGTGCCGAGATGACGCACGTGCACGATCGGCCGACCGGCTGCACGGGCCGCAGCGACCAGTTGTTTGATGTTCGCGACGGCCGCGTCCATGCCGCTCAGGGCCAGCGGGCCACTGAGGTACTCTTTCTGGGCATCGATGATGACCACGGTGGCATGGCTCAGTGTGGCCGCTGCGTAACCGCGGCCGCTGAGTTGAAACATCGTTTTTGGAACGGACATTCTGGGGCTCCTTGGGGTGGGGCTTTTGCGGCATTGTCCTCTGGCTGAGCGCTTCTGTGAACCGCTACCATCGTAGGCGCCGTCGTTACTGGCCTGCAGCCTTGTCAAGTTACACGTTCTGTTCAATAGCTGATGCAAAAATCAGAAAGGTCCTACTGTCGCTCCGCTGATTTTCCTGCGTCGTCGGCGGGCGTTTTGGCTGGTAGAATCGCCAGTCGTTTTTTCTGGAGTTCTGCCCCGTGATCACTTCCCGACTTCGTACCCTGCGCGACCACATCCGTTGGGCCGTCAGCCGCTTCCATGGGGAGGATCTGTTTTTCGGCCATGGCACCGACAATGCCTGGGATGAAGCCCGGCAGTTGGTCCTCGGTGCCTTGCACCTGCCGTGGGAGATCGCCGACAGCTACCTCGACTGTGCGCTGGAAGACGACGAGCTGGTCAACCTGCAACGCCTGCTCAAGCGCCGCATCGAAGAGCGTATTCCGACCGCGTACCTGCTGGGCGAAGCTTGGTTCTGTGGCATGTCGTTCATCGTCGATGAGCGCGTGCTGATCCCGCGTTCACCGATTGGCGAGCTGATCGAAAACCGTTTTGCCCCATGGATCGGTGACGAACCTGCGCGGATTCTCGACCTGTGCACCGGCTCCGGTTGCATCGGCATCGCCTGCGCCTATGAGTTCCAGAACGCTGAAGTGGTGCTGGCCGATCTGTCGTTCGAAGCGCTGGAAGTGGCCAACCAGAACATCGAGCGCCACGGCGTCGATGAGCGTGTGTACACCGTGCAGGGCGATGGGTTTGACGGGTTGCCAGGTCAGCGTTTCGATCTGATCGTCTCGAACCCGCCGTACGTTGACGCAGAAGATTTCGCCGACATGCCGGACGAATACCAGCACGAACCGGAGCTGGGCCTGGCCTGTGGTGATGACGGCTTGAACCTGGTGCGACGGATGCTCGCCGAGGCGGCGGATCACCTGACCGAGAAGGGTTTGCTGATCGTTGAGGTGGGCAACAGCCAGGTGCACGTCGAAGCGCTGTACCCGGAAGTCGACTTCGCCTGGCTCGATTTCGAGCGCGGCGGGCATGGCGTGTTCATGCTGACCGCAGAGCAGTGCCGTGCTCATCAGGCCCTGTTCGCCTCCCGCGTTTAAGGGCGAAAAGCAAAAGATCGCAGGCTTCGCCAGCTCCTACACGGATCCCCTGTAGGAGCTGCCGCAGGCTGCGATCTTTTGATCTACCGGTGCGTAGCAATCCAGATCAACAACCCCGCCTGAAACACCGCAAACGCCACCAGACAGGTAATGGTAAAGCGCAATCCAGCATCTTCACGCTTGAACTTGCTGACCTTCTCTTCCTGCTTCTTCAGCTTCACTTCCTGCTCGGCCAGGTTCTGTTCGGCCTGTTGCAGCATCTGCGCCGCTTCGAGAATCTCGACGATCTGCAGCTTCTCGCTGTTCCAGTCGCCCAGCAAGTCACCGACCTGCACCTCTTTGACGCTGCCCTTCAAATGCTGGGCGTCGGCGTAGACCACGTCAAAACCATGCACGCGCAAGAAGTGATCGCGACGCAGGCGGGTGTCTTCGTTCAGCGCGTCCTTGTTGTTCAGGTCCATGCCGTCGACGGTGTAGGCGGGCCAGCGTTTTTTCGCCCAATTGATGCCTTGCGCGGCCAGGAAGCGACCGATGCCACGGTTTAGCGGTTCGATCTGCAAGCCGCTGTCGGGGCCGAAATGCACACGCTTGCTGGTGTGATTGACCCACACATCGAGATGGTTCTGCTCTTTGCGCACGCGCTGGCCGGGCAGTTTGATCGCCATGCGCATCAGGCTGTGCTCTTTGCTGTTGCGCTCGGCATAGCCGAATTCGACAAAACGCAACGGCCGGCCACCGGTGTGACGGTCAGTCTGCAGCGGGGCCAGGCGGAGCATCTTGTGGTGCTCGACGCTGACGTCCGCCCATGGCAGCTCGACCGCTGGCGGTGCGTCTTTTTCAGCGGTGGTGTCGGGTGAAGTCGGGGTATCAGTCATAACGGCGAGATCCTGTCCAAGCCCTGCTTGTCGCCAGCCGGTTCGCTGGCGACAAAGGCTTATCGGCCGTTTTTTTCAGGACTGGAGGGTAAACACCGTTTAACGGCTGCGAAGTCCGTCAATAAATTCGATGAGTTTGCCGCCCAGCTCCGCCGCCAGTGGCAAATTCGGGTCCTTGTAGGAGGCCAATTGCCGCTTCACATCGGCAGCGACGATGCGCATGACGTGGTTCATGCCGTCGATTACCACCAGTTCGGCATTGGGATTGGCCGCTTTGAGCGCCTGTGCGTCGCCGACGCCGACCTGCATGTCGTTGCTGCCCTGAACGATCAGCGCCGGCATCTTCAACTGTGCAAACGCCTTGGCCGGATCCTGACGGAACAGCGAAATCAGGTACGGCTGCACGCTCGGGCGGAAAATCGGCTGTAGCGGCGCCGGTACGTTGGCGTCGGTGTGGCCGGCCTTGAGGCTGTCGAGCAGTTGATTGCTGCGCAGCATCAACGGTGGCGGCAGGCTGCGCGCCAGTTGTTCGCGAATCACTTGATCCACTGGCCTTGCGCTGCCGGACAGGGAAATCAGCGCAGCAGCCTCCGTGCGCGGGGCGGCGAGGGTGGCAATGAGGGCGCCTTCGCTGTGACCGAGCAGAATCAACGGGCCGAAACGCGGATCGCTTTTCAGCTTCTGGCTCCAGGCCACAGCATCGTTGACGTAGGCCTCCACCGACAGATTGCGCTCGTCAGGCGTGGCCGCGAAGCTCGCAGCGACCCCGCGCTTGTCGTAGCGCACGCTGGCAATGTTGTGTTTGGCCAGCACCCAGGCCAGCCGCTTGAGACTGTCATTGCGCCCGCCATCGGGGTTATTGCCGTCACGATCTGTAGGACCGGAGCCGGCAAGGATCAGGACAACCGGTACTGGGGTGTCGGATTTTGGCAGCAACAGCGAGCCGAAAAGTTCACCGTTGCCGGTGTCCAGAGAGATCGGGCGCTGCAGGACAGTCGCGTGGGCAAAGCCGGTAAACAGGGTAAGACTCAAGATCAGAACTCGCAGCATCATCACGCCATCATTCGCCAAGGTGCCGGTTGGACTCACCAACACCACTAAGGTTCGAGGATGAACTACTCGGTTAGCCTGCGTATACTGGCGCGCATCACGAATTCGGGTTTGATTTCACGGAGCGTCCTGCATGTCCGGCAATACCTACGGCAAGTTGTTCACTGTCACCACCGCTGGCGAGAGCCATGGTCCGGCGTTGGTCGCCATTGTCGACGGCTGCCCGCCGGGCCTGGAGATCTCCCTCGAAGACCTGCAGCGCGACCTCGATCGCCGCAAGCCGGGCACCAGCCGCCACACCACCCAGCGCCAGGAAGCCGACGAAGTCGAAATCCTTTCCGGCGTGTTCGAAGGGCGCACCACAGGTTGCTCGATCGGCCTGTTGATCCGCAACACCGACCAGAAGTCCAAGGACTACTCGGCGATCAAGGATCTGTTCCGCCCGGCGCACGCCGACTACACCTACCACCACAAATACGGTGAGCGCGATTATCGCGGCGGCGGTCGCAGCTCGGCGCGCGAAACCGCCATGCGCGTGGCGGCCGGGGCGATTGCGAAGAAATTCCTCGCCACCCAAGGCATTGTCATCCGTGGCTACATGAGCCAGCTCGGTCCGATCGAAATCCCGTTCAAGACCTGGGATTCGGTGGAACAGAACGCGTTCTTCAGCCCGGACCCGGACAAGGTGCCGGAGCTGGAAGCTTACATGGACCAATTGCGCCGCGATCAGGACTCGGTCGGGGCGAAGATCACCGTAGTCGCCGAAGGCGTGATGCCGGGCCTCGGCGAGCCGATTTTCGACCGCCTCGACGCTGAACTGGCGCACGCGCTGATGAGCATCAACGCGGTCAAAGGCGTGGAAATCGGCGCCGGTTTCGCCTGCGTCGCTCAGCGCGGCACCGAGCATCGTGATGAACTGACCCCGGAAGGTTTCCTCAGCAACAACGCTGGCGGCATTCTTGGCGGGATCTCGTCGGGTCAGCCGATCGTCGCGCACCTAGCGTTGAAGCCGACGTCGAGCATCACCACCCCGGGCCGTTCGATCGATATCCACGGCAACCCGGTAGATGTGATCACCAAGGGCCGTCACGACCCGTGCGTCGGCATCCGCGCCACGCCGATTGCCGAAGCGATGATGGCCATCGTGCTGATGGACCACCTGCTGCGTCACCGTGGGCAGAACGCCGACGTGCGCGTCAGCACCCCGGTGCTGGGTCAGCTTTGATGGTTGATCGCCAAGCCGTCGCGGCCTGACCGTGGCGGCGCTCCCGTACTGGCGGCTGTCCAGTTTCTATCTGTTCTATTTCGCCTTGCTCGGTTCGACAGCGCCGTTTCTGGCGCTGTACTTCGATCATCTCGGGTTCAGCGCCGCGCGCATCGGCGAACTGGTGGCGATCCCGATGCTGATGCGCTGTGTGGCGCCGAACATCTGGGGCTGGCTCGGCGACTACACCGGCAAACGCCTGGCCATCGTGCGCTTCGGTGCGGTGTGTACTCTGCTGACGTTCTCGCTGATTTTCGTCAGCAAGACCTACGCCTGGCTGGCGATGGTCATGGCGTTGCACGCGTTCTTCTGGCACGCGGTGCTGCCGCAGTTCGAAGTCATCACCCTCGCGCACTTGCAGGGGCAAACCGCGCGCTACAGCCAGATTCGCCTGTGGGGCTCGATCGGTTTCATCATCACCGTGGTCGCGCTGGGCCGTTTGTTCGAATGGCTGAGCCTCGACATCTACCCGGCGGCGCTGGTGCTGATCATGGCCGGCATCGTCCTCAGCAGCCTGTGGGTGCCGAACGCGCAGCCACCGCAAGGTAATCGGCCGAGCGGGGAGGGCTTTCTCAAGCAGCTGCGCAGCCCCGGTGTGCTGGCGTTTTACGCTTGCGTCGCGCTGATGCAGATGAGCCACGGCCCTTATTACACGTTTCTGACCTTGCACCTTGAACGCCTCGGTTACACACGCGGCACAATCGGCATGCTCTGGGCCGTGGGCGTGGTCGCCGAAGTGCTGATGTTCATGGCCATGAGCCGGATTCTCGCGCGGTTTTCCTTGCGTCGGGTGCTGATGGCAAGTTTTCTGCTGGCGGCGCTGCGCTGGTTGCTGCTAGGTTCGTTCGCCGAATTCCTGTGGCTGCTGTTGTTTGCGCAAGTGCTGCACGCGGCGACCTTCGGCAGCTTTCATGCGGCTGCCATCGCTTTCGTGCAACGTAGCTTCGGTGCGCGTCAGCAAGGTCAGGGCCAGGCGCTTTACGCCGCGCTGGCCGGCACCGGTGGCGCGCTCGGTGCGTTGTATTCCGGTTACAGCTGGAATGCCCTCGGCGCGACATTGACCTTTAGTATTGCCAGTCTCGCGGCGCTCGCTGCTGCCGTTATCATTGCCACACGTATGCAAGAGGACAGGCCATGAGCCTTACGCGTGAACAGCTCGCCCAGCAGATCGTCGACGCCGGGCGTTTTCTTTATGGTCGCGGCTGGTCGCCGGCCACCAGCAGCAATTACTCGACGCGCCTGTCGCCGAGCGAAGCGCTGCTGACCGTGTCCGGCAAGCACAAGGGCCAGTTGGGCCTGGACGATGTGCTCGCCACGGATTTGTCCGGCAACAGCCTGGAACCGGGCAAAAAGCCCTCGGCCGAAACCCTGCTCCACACTCAGCTCTACAGCTGGCGCGCGGAAATCGGTGCGGTGCTGCACACCCATTCGGTGAACGCCACGGTCCTGTCGCGGCTGACACCGCAAGACTTTATCGAGTTCGAAGACTACGAACTGCAAAAAGCCTTCAGCGGCATCTCCACCCACGAATCCCGGGTGCGCGTGCCGATCTTCGACAACGATCAGGACATTGCGCGCCTCGCCGCCAAGGTGCAGCCTTGGCTCGACGCCCATCCCGATTGCGTCGGTTACCTGATTCGCGGCCACGGCCTGTACACCTGGGGCGCGCAGATGAGCGATGCGCTGCGGCAGATCGAGGCTTTTGAATTTCTGTTTGAATGCGAGTTGAAAACCCGCAGCGTCATGAACCGCCAAGGCTGACTTCACCAGAAGCCGCCCATTTGCCTGATGAACTGCACTGCCCGACCGGTCTGCAAGAACCGGACGGCAAGGCCGATACCGAGGAATTGCCCATGAGCAGCCTGTCTGTCTATCACGTATCCAGCCCCGAGATTCCGAACAAGGTGCTGACCCATTTCGAAGACATCGCCTCGACGCTCGCCGAGCAGGGCGTGCGCTTCGACCGCTGGCAAGCCGCGACGAAGATCCAGCCCGGTGCCAGCCAGGAAGAGGTGATCAGCGCCTATCAGGAGCAGATCGACAAGCTGATGACCGAGCGCGGTTACATCACCGTCGATGTGATCAGCCTCAACAGCGATCACCCGCAAAAAGCCGAACTGCGCGCCAAGTTCCTTGAAGAACACCGCCATGGCGAGGACGAAGTGCGCTTTTTCGTTGCCGGTCGTGGCCTGTTTACCCTGCACATCGACGATTATGTCTACGCGGTGTTGTGCGAGAAGAACGACCTGATCTCGGTGCCGGCCGGCACCAAACACTGGTTCGACATGGGCGAGCACCCGCACTTCGTGGCGATTCGCCTGTTCAACAACCCGGAAGGCTGGGTCGCCAACTTCACCGGCGAAGACATCGCCGGGCGCTTCCCGCGTCTGGAGGACTGAGCCGATGTCGATCAAAGTCATCCTCACTGACATTGAAGGCACCACCAGCGCGGTGAGTTTCGTCTTCGACGTGCTGTTCCCGTATGCCGCCAAACACCTGCCGGACTTCGTGCGGCAGAACGCCGAGCGCGCCGATGTCGCCGAGCAACTCGACGCCGTGCGCCGTGACAACAACGAGCCGCAGGCCGATGTTGAACGAGTGGTGGAAATCCTCCTGAGCTGGATCGCCGAAGACCGCAAGGCCACGCCGCTCAAAGCGCTGCAAGGCATGGTCTGGGCGCAGGGCTATCAGGCCGGGCAGTTGAAAGGCCACGTTTACCCGGACGCCGTTGAAGCGCTCAAGCGCTGGCATCAGGCCGGTTATCAACTGTTTGTGTATTCGTCCGGTTCGATCCAGGCGCAGAAACTGATCTTTGGTTGTTCCGAGGCGGGGGATCTGACGCCGCTGTTCAGCGGATATTTCGACACCACCTCGGGGCCCAAGCGTGAGGCGCAGTCTTACACCAACATTCAACAAGCGATTGGCGTCGAGCCGCAGGACATTCTGTTCCTGTCCGACATCGTGCAGGAACTCGATGCCGCCCAAGCGGCAGGTCTGCAAACCTGTGGCCTGGCGCGCGAGGGTGGAGAACTGGGAAGCCATATCACCGTCGACAGCTTCACCGGCATCGAACCCGAAGCCTTCTAACCACACAAGTCCCTGTAGGAGCTGCGGAACGCTGCGATCTTTTGACTTTGATTTAAAAGATCAAGATCAAAAGATCGCAGCCTTCGGCAGCTCCTACATAAGCATTGCGTACAAACAAAAGGCCGTGGAGCAGATGCTTCACGGCCTTTTTTGTTTAATGCGTTTACATTTTTACAGCGAGTGATACGTCGGCAGGGCAAAACGCTGCTGGCTTTGCAGCATTGCAATCTGCGGCAGTTCACTGGCTTCTTCTGCCAGGTCACGACGGATGGCGCTGATTGCCCACGACAGTTGGTCGGCGTTGTGCATTTGCTGGTAGGTCAAGGCGCGCTTGAACACTTTGCCTTCGCTGCTGCGCAAGGTCAGCAAAATCCCGCCATCAGGACGCGGTGCAGTGGTGACGTTGAAGTTGGAGAACAGGGAGGTAAATTTTTCTTGAATCAGGCTCATGTCTTTCAGCTCCGTATGCACTTGAAGGGCAAGCATGCAGAGGAGGTTGCAGCGATTGTGCCAGCATTTGAAAAATAAAAAATCCTTTAAAATCAATGGCTTGAAAATCATGAAATTTGCACGGGTCGTGCAAACTGCATGAATGGCCATCGTGCATCCTGCATTTTGCGGGATTCTCTTCAGTTGGACGGAACCAAATGGCAAAGGCGCAATCTCCGCTGCCAGGCATGAGCGGGCGGATACAAAACATTGCAAAAACCGCGTGTACAGCTTGAGAAGCGCTGTCGTATTTTCGATCCCGACCTTGCCCGCAACGCAGGTCATGCCACGGCCCGAACAATAAGAAACCGGCCTGCCAGGTCGAACGGGGAGCTGCCATGCGTCACGCGCCGAGCGACACGATTACCTGGAGCATGATGCTCCGCAAACTGCCGACAATCGCCAAAGCCATCCCGCGGGTGGTCAAGGGCATGAAAGTCGCCAACGTCACGGATCCGACCCAAACGTGTGGCCTCGGCTGGACCTTCGAGCAGGCAACCCTGCGTAACCCTGAAGGCCTGGCGATCCTGCAGGACAACGTCTTGCTGACCTACGCGCAGGTCAACCAATGGGCCAATCGCATCGCCCACTATTTGAGTGCGCAGGGCATCGGCAAGGGCGATGTGGTCGCGGTGTTCATTGAAAACCGGCCGGAACTGCTGGTGACCATTCTGGCGCTGGCCAAACTCGGCGCGGTCAGTGCGCTGCTCAATACTTCGCAGACCCGCGACACGCTGATTCACAGCATCAATCTGGTAGCGCCGGTGGCGATCGTGCTCGGTGAAGAACTGCAACCGGCGTTTGCCGCGATCCGCGAGCAGGTGTCGATCCCGGCGCAGCGCACCTGGTTTATCGCTGACCGCGACACCTACAGCCACCCGGGCATTGCGCCCGATGGCTACATCAATCTGATCAGTGCCAGTGCCGATGCGTCCGGTGACAACCCGCCCAGCAGCGGCGAAGTGTTCTTCAACGATCCGTGTTTTTACATTTACACCTCCGGCACCACCGGTCTGCCCAAGGCCGGGGTGTTCAAGCACGGTCGCTGGATGCGCAGTTCGGCCAGCTTCGGCATGATCGCCCTGAACATGACGCCCGACGACGTCGTCTATTGCACTTTGCCGCTGTACCACGCCACGGGGCTCTGCGTGTGCTGGGGCTCGGCGATCAACGGTGCTTCCGGGTTCGCCATCCGCCGCAAGTTCAGCGCCAGCCAGTTCTGGCCGGACGTGCGTCGCTATAACGCGACCACCCTCGGGTATGTCGGCGAATTGTGCCGCTATCTGGTCGATCAACCACCCAGCGCCGATGACAGCCGTCACGCCGTGCGCAAGATGATCGGCAACGGCTTGCGTCCCGGCGCCTGGGCCGAGTTCAAGACCCGGTTTGCCGTCGAGCACATCTGCGAGCTGTACGCGGCGAGTGACGGCAATATCGGCTTCAGCAACATTCTCAACTTCGACAACACCATTGGTTTCTCGCTGATGGCCTGGGAACTGGTGGCATACGACCACGACAGCGGGCAGCCGCTGCGCAGCGCCAACGGCTTCATGCGCAAGGTCGGCAAGGGCGAGCAGGGCTTGCTGCTGGCACGGATCGACGAAAAGGCCCCGCTGGACGGTTACACCGACCCAGAGAAAACCGCCAAAGTGGTGCTGCATGATGTGTTCAGCAAGGGCGACCGCTTCTTCAATACCGGCGACTTGCTGCGCAATATCGGTTTCGGCCATGCGCAGTTTGTCGATCGCCTCGGCGATACCTACCGCTGGAAGGGCGAAAACGTCTCGACCACGGAAGTGGAAAACCTGTTGTTGCAGCATCCGCACATTTCCGAGGCGGTGGCCTACGGTGTGGAAGTGCGCAACACCAACGGTCGCGCCGGGATGGCCGCCATTACGCCCGCCGAGTCACTGGCGACCCTGGATTTCACTGAATTGCTCGCATTCGCCCGTCAGCGCATGCCGGCGTATGCGGTGCCGCTGTTCCTGCGGGTGAAGGTGAAAATGGAAACCACCGGGACGTTCAAATACCAGAAGACCCGTTTGAAAAAAGAGGGCTTCGACCCCGCCCAGACTGGGGATGACCCAATCTATGCCTGGTTGCCCGGCACTCAGACTTACGTGCAGGTGACGGATCAGGTGCTGACCGATATTCATCAGGGCAAGTACCGCTATTGAGATTGGCTATGGCCGGACTTGAGAAAAAGGGGGTGACAGCTATCGTCGCGCTCGGGAAACTGTCGGCTTTGCGAATAACCGAAAGTGGAGTTGCCCATGTCTGACCAAAGCCGCCAGATGACCCCTGAAGAAGCTGCCGAATTCACCGAGCAGGTTTTCAACAAGGCGCGCGAAGGTGATGCGCTGATGCTTGATCGGCTGATCAGCGCCGGTTTGCCGGTGAACCTGAAAAACAGCAAGGGCGACACGCTCTTGATGCTCGCCAGTTACTACGGCCACGTCGACGCGGTGCAGGTGCTGCTCAAGCACAAGGCCGACCCGGAAATGCGCAACGGCAACGGCCAGAGTCCGATTGCCGGTGCCGCGTTCAAAGGCGATCTGGCGGTGGTCAAGGCGCTGGTGGAAGCGGGTGCCGAGATCGAAGGTTCGTCCTTTGACGGGCGCACGGCGTTGATGATGGCGGCGATGTTCAACCGCGTTGAAATCGTCGATTACCTGATCGGCAAAGGCGCGGATCCGCAAGCCAAAGATGCCAATGGCATCACCGCGCTGGATGCGGCGCGGACCATGGGGGCGGTCGATACCACGGCGCAGCTGGAAAAGCTGCTGGCCTGAGGCTGTCGAGATTCTGTGGCGAGGGAGCTTGCTCCCGCTCCAGTGCGTAGCGCTGGTAAAAATGGTGAGGCCACTGTTTTTGGGCCGCTTCGCGCCCCAGCGGGAGCAAGCTCCCTCGCCACATTGTTCTGTGTGCAGCCGGAGGTCGCAATGCGCTATCCTTCGCGCCCTCGAAATTCACCTTCGCCACAGGATCCGCCCTCATGAAAGCCGCACTCGTCGAACTCATCAGCAAAATCAGCTCCGGCTGCATGGGCGAGGACGAGATCCTGAACGTGGCCGACGAAGCGGCGCAGGCCTACGCCAATGCCGATGCGTTCCTCGCGGCCAACCCGGACATCAACTACGACGACACCTTCCCGATTCCGCTGGGGGAGTGGGTGGTGGTCGGCAGCCTGCCGGACACCGTGCTGTTCCAGGCCGACACCTACGTTGACCTGTTCGCGCAGATCGTCGCCTCGTTTGGCCCGGGCGTCGAATTCAACCTCAAGCCCAAGCAACTGGCCAAGACCGAGGCACTGACCGCACTCAACCGCATTCAGGTGCAGATGAGCAGCCTGAACAAGGAAAACGGCGGTTACACGCTGATGAACTTCAGTCAGCTGCTCGATGACGAGCTGCAAGTGGTGCTGGTCTACGGCAACGACGTGCCACGAGTGCTGGAGCTGTGTGCCGAAGTCGGCATCGCGGCGGCGCCGTCCCTGGAAGCGCTGAAAGTCGCCGTTCACGTCTGAACGCAATAAAAGGGAACCCTGCGCGCGACCGTCTATCCTAAAAGTGCATGCCACTAATCTGGAGTGACACCATGGGTTCCACGTTCAACGGGCTGATTGGCCTGATCATTCTTGCCCTCGACATCTGGGCCATTATCAACGTACTGAAAAGCGGTGCCGAGACCGGGATGAAAATCCTCTGGGTCCTGCTGATTATCCTCCTGCCGGTGCTGGGTCTGATCATCTGGGCGATTGCCGGGCCGCGGGGCAATGTGCGGGTCTGAAGAACACTGTAATACCCCTGTAGGAGCTGCCGAAGGCTGCGATCTTTTGACTTTGTTTTTTTAAAACAGAAATCAAAAGATCGCGGCCTTCGGCAGCTCCTACATGGATTGTGGATTGTCGATAAACAGAGGTTCGACCTGTCATCTTCGGCAACGTAGAATGCGCGCCTTTCCCGGGCAATCGTCCCCCACGATCGACGCCCGCGCATTCATCGGAGCACTTGACCATGACCGTCACCAAGACCAGCGAGTACCTGGAAACCCTCTACGAAGGCTACGGCCAGCGTTTTCGCATGGAAAAACTGCTGCACGAAGTGCGCACCGAACATCAACACCTGGTGATCTTCCAGAACCCGCGTATGGGTCGGGTGATGGCGCTGGACGGCGTGATCCAGACCACCGAAGCCGACGAATTCATCTACCACGAAATGCTCACCCACGTGCCGATCCTCGCCCACGGCACAGCCAAGCGCGTGCTGATCATCGGCGGCGGTGACGGTGGCATGCTGCGCGAAGTGACCAAACACGCCAGCGTCGAGCACATCACCATGGTCGAGATCGACGGCACCGTGGTCGACATGTGCAAGGAATTTCTGCCGAACCACTCCAAGGGCGCCTATGACGATCCACGCCTGAATCTGGTGATCGACGACGGCATGCGTTTCGTCGCCACCACCACAGAAAAATTCGACGTGATCATCTCCGACTCCACCGACCCGATCGGTCCGGGCGAAGTGCTGTTCTCGGAGAACTTCTACCAGGCCTGTCACCGTTGCCTGAACGAAGGCGGGATCCTCGTGACCCAGAACGGCACGCCGTTCATGCAGATCGATGAAGTCAAAACCACCGCCGGTCGCCTGCGCAGCCTGTTCCCGGACTGGCACTTCTATCAAGCGGCCGTGCCGACCTACATTGGCGGTTCGATGACCTTCGCCTGGGGCTCGACCAACCCGGCCTATCGCAAGCTGAGCCGTGAAACCTTGCAGCAGCGCTTCATCGGCAGCGGCATCGTCACCCGCTACTACAACCCGGAAATCCACATCGGCGCGTTCGCGCTGCCACAGTACGTGCTGCAGGCGATCAACAAGCCAAGCAACGACTGACGCACTATTCCCGGATCGGTGATAGATCCCCTGTGGTGAGGGGATTTATCCCCGACCGGCTGCGCAGCAGTCGTAAAATCGGCAGACGCGTTGGAACTGACACTATGCGTTCGCTGAATTCAGAAACGCTTCGCGCCCATCGGGGATGAATCCCCTCGCCACAGAAGCCTGTTTCCCCATCGGTTAATTTTTTTTCATGTTCGTGCGCCGCAATCCTTTTGAACGATCAATCTCGCCAAAAGTCGAGATAGTAGTAAGCCCATTTGCGGGTTTGATCGAGGAGGCACCGATGCAAAAGTGGAAAGTCACTTTCGTGGACGATCATGGTGAAATTGTCGATGAGGTGTTCGAGCGCGCGGAATGCCCCAGTGACGACGAGGCTGCACGCCTGATCAAGGAACGGCTCCTGCCGGTGGCCGCCAAACTGGATCTGAACGATCTGGAAGGGCGAACCCCTGATGCTGGCGTCAAAAGCCTCGAAACGCAGAACAGCATCAAGATCCGCAGCATCACTCCAATCTGAAAATCTTCCTTTCATCCGCAACAACCAGGCCTTGGCAGCAGCTCTATCTTGGGGCTACTCTGCAAGCGAGATCAGCGAACGAATCGCTAAGGTCTGGTCTTGTCAGCTACATGCTTGTTTCCCGCCGGCAACCGGTTTGCCGATGTACTTCTGGCCTGTAAGGCCCGGGGCGGGAATACGGAAAGTCTATCCATCTATCCGAGGGGGACGTTTCATGAGCACAGCCTATCAAGAAGACATCAGCAGCAACGTACTGCGCCGCATGAAAGAAGGCGGTTTCGACTTTTCCCGGTTCCATCCCATCGAGTTCTACGCCATTTTCCCGGACGAGGAGCGGGCGCGCAGGGCGGCGGGCAAATTTCGTGGTGAATCCATCAATGCCCAGGTCAGTGCGCGCGAAGATGGCGCCTGGTCACTGGAACTGAGCAAAGTGATGCACGCGACCTATGACGACATTGGCGATTTCGAGCAGGGCTTTTCTGCCGTGGTCGAGCCGCTGGGCGGCATCATCGAAGGCTGGGGCGTCAAGCAGGAGGTACGCAACCGCCATCGTCTGAACTGATCTCTGGTTTCAGGTATTGAGCAACGGCTGACCTTCGGGTTGGCCGTTGTCGTTTTCAAGATCAAAAGATCGCAGCCTCCGGCAGCTTCTGCACCAATCACCTGCAGGAGCTGCTGGAGGCTGCGATCTTTTGCTTTTTACTTTCAAAACATTTCAGAAAGGCAAAAAAAAGCCACCGGAGAGGGTGGCTAAAAGGGAAGACCGATAAGGAGAGGAAACCGGTCAGGGTTACGGCCTGCGGGGACTGCGTGGGCAGTCCGGATCAGTGGAGCTGAAGTCTTCAGCGGGGAAGTTTTCAGCGAATGCGCCGATTATCCGCAGCCCGGCGCAAGCAGTGAAATCAACTCTGACTATGCTGGTGATAGGCGATGCAGTGCGTCGCAATGAAGCGGGGGCAATCCTGTTGGAGCATTTGCCGCACAGGAATGGTGCGGTGCTTGCGGCTTGATTATCCAACCGATTGAAATCAAAGCGTTTATGCCGATGGCACGGGCCTTGCGAAGGCCTGTAGGTCCGGGTGACAAGGAGTACGGCATGATCCGCACCTATTTTGATGAAATGTACGATGCCGGCGGCCAGGTTCGCCCGCATTACCGGGAGTTCGCCCGCTGGCTTGCCGACACGCCTGACGAGTTGCTGGCGCAACGGCGGCGCGAGGCCGACCTGCTGTTCCACCGGGCCGGGATCACCTTCACGCTCTATGGCGACGAGCAGGGCACCGAGCGCCTGATTCCGTTCGACACCATTCCGCGCAGCATTCCCGCCAGCGAGTGGCGGATCGTCGAGCGTGGCTGTATCCAGCGGGTCAAGGCGCTGAACATGTTCCTTGCCGACCTCTATCACGAGCAGCGCATCATCAAGGCCGGGATCATTCCCGCCGAACAGGTGCTGGCCAACGAGCAGTACCAGTTGGCGATGCAGGGCCTGGACCTGCACCGCGATATCTATTCGCATATTTCCGGCGTTGATCTGGTGCGCGACGGCGACGGCACCTACTACGTGCTCGAAGACAACCTGCGTACCCCGAGCGGCGTCAGCTACATGCTTGAAGACCGCAAGATGATGATGCGCCTGTTTCCGGAGCTGTTCGCCGCCCAGCGCATCGCGCCCATCGATCACTACCCGAACCTGTTGCTCGACACCCTGAAAAGCTCCAGCCCGATCGACGACCCGAGCGTGGTGGTACTGACGCCGGGGCGCTTCAACAGTGCGTTCTTCGAACACGCCTTTCTGGCACGGGAAATGGGCGTCGAGCTGGTGGAGGGCGCGGATCTGTTCGTGCGTGACGACAAGGTCTTCATGCGCACCACCGACGGGCCGAAAGCGGTGGACGTGATTTACCGGCGTCTCGACGACGCTTTCCTCGACCCGCTGGCGTTCCGCCCGGACTCAATGCTCGGCGTACCGGGACTGCTGTCCTCCTATCGCTCGGGCAACGTGGTGCTGGCCAACGCCATCGGCACCGGCGTGGCGGACGACAAGTCGGTGTACCCGTTTGTCACCGACATGATCCGCTTTTACCTCGACGAAGAGCCGATCCTGAAGAACGTGCCGACCTGGCAGTGCCGCAATCCCTCGGAACTTTCCCACGTACTGGCCAATCTGCCGGATCTGGTGGTCAAGGAAACCCAAGGCTCCGGCGGTTACGGAATGCTGGTGGGGCCGGCGGCGACAGCGGCGGAAATCGATGCATTCCGCGAGCGGATCAAAGCCAAACCCCACGCGTACATCGCGCAGCCGACGTTGTCACTGTCGACCTGTCCGACCTTTGTCGAAAACGGCATTGCGCCGCGCCATATCGACCTGCGTCCGTTTGTACTGTCTGGCCGCGAAACCCGGGTCGTGCCCGGCGGTTTGACCCGTGTCGCCCTGCGTGAAGGCTCCCTGGTGGTGAATTCCTCCCAGGGTGGCGGAACCAAGGACACCTGGGTGGTCGAGGATTGAAGGAAGCTTGCCATGTTAAGTAGAACTGCCTCGGATCTGTACTGGATGTCGCGTTACCTGGAGCGGGCGGAAAACCTCGCGCGGATGCTCGATGTCAGTTATTCGCTGTCGCTGATGCCGCAGGACGGTCGTGGTGACGGTCTGCACGAGCTGGCCATGCCGCTGCTGATTACCGGCACCCTCGACGATTACCTGGAGCGTCACGGCGAACTGCATGCCGAACGCCTGCTGCACTTTTTCGCCCTCGATGCGGCCAACCCGGCGAGCATCTACAGCTGCCTCGGCGCAGCGCGAGCCAGTGCGCATGCGGTGCGCGGGCGTATCACCGCGGACATGTGGGAGAACATCAACGCTACCTGGCTGGAGATTCGCGGCATTGCCGAACAGGGCCTCAGCCGTTACGGCATGAGCCGTTTCTGCGAGTGGATCAAGGAGCGCTCGCACCTGTTCCGGGGCGCGTCCTACGGCACGATCATGCGCAACGATGCGTTCCGCTTCATTCGTCTGGGGACGTTCATCGAGCGTGCGGACAACACGCTGCGCCTGCTTGATGCGCGCTACGAAATGGCTGGCGATCAGGCCGAGGCCGTCAGTGACGGCACCGCCCACGCTTACTATCAATGGAGTGCGCTGCTGCGGGCGCTGTCGTCCTTCGAGGCCTACACCGAGATCTACCGCGACGCCCCCGGCGCCCGGCATGTCGCCGAGTTGCTGCTGTTGCGCGCCGATGTGCCGCGCTCGCTGCGTGCCTGCACCGAGGAAATCGACCAGATTCTCGCCCAGTTGCCAGGGGCCAACGGCCGTCCGGCGCAACGTCTGGCCGCCGAAATGGACGCGCGTCTGCGCTACACCGGCATCAACGAAATCCTCGCCGAAGGCCTGCACGCCTGGCTCACCGAATTCATCCCGCTGGTGCGCCAGTTGGGCAACGCGATTCACAGTTCATACCTGGAGGCTGCATGAGACTTTCCATTAGCCACGAGACCACCTATCACTATGAAGATCAGGTGCGGGCGAGCATCCAGTATCTGCGCCTGACCCCGCACGACAGCGAGCGTCAGCACGTGTTGAGCTGGCAGCTCGACCTGCCGCGTCCGGTGCGCGCGCAGCTCGATCCGTTCGGCAACATCCTGCATGTGCTGACCATGGATGAACCGCACGAAGCGATCATCATCGGCGCCCGCGGCCAAGTGGATATCGACGAATTGCGTGAGGCCGAGCATGAGAGTCAGTCGGCGCTGCCGTTCCTGCGCTTCACTCGCCTGACCGAGGCGGACGAAGCGTTGCGTACGTTTGCCGACAAATCCTGCAAGCAGCGACGTGACCGCACCGCCCTGATCGATCTGATGCACGGCTTGAATCAGCACATGACCTACACGCCGGGCTCCACCGAAGTCGACACCAGTGCCGCCGAAGCCTTCGCCGGGCGCGCCGGGGTTTGCCAGGACCACACTCATGCCTTTCTCGCCTGTGCACGCAGCCTGGGGATCCCGTCACGCTACGTTTCCGGCTACCTGTACAGCGAGGACGCCGAGCACCTGGCCAGCCATGCCTGGGCCGAAGCATGGCTGGATGACGCCTGGTACAGCTTTGACGTGACCAACCAATTGGCCCGCCCGGAGCGGCACCTGAAACTGGCGGTGGGCCTGGATTATCTGGATGCCTGCCCGGTGCGCGGCATGCGCCGTGGAGGGGGGAGCGAGCAGATGCATGCGAAGGTGTTGGTGTCGCCGACGCCAGTCATTTCCGTGCAGCAACAGTAGATCCGGGATACCGCTATCGCTGGCAAGCCAGCTCCCACAGGTTATGCGCTGACTCTGAATCCGCGGTAATCCTGTGGGAGCTGGCTTGCCAGCGAAGAGGCCGGTGATATCACCGCAACGCTTATGGCTTGATCTTGCGCCCAGCCATGTGCTGCAAATAGCCGATCAGCAACTGCAAATCCCCCTCCGGCAACACCTCCGCCGAAAACCCCGGCATCTTCGCCTGTGGCCACTGGCGCAAACTCTGTGGATCACGAATGTAGCGCTTGAGGAAGTCCGCGCCGAAATACTCGGTCGGGTTGTACGGAATGTTCAGGTCCGGCCCGAACTGCGCATCGCCCGCACCGTTCAAGCGGTGGCAGGCCAGGCAGTTCTTCTGGAACAGCGCAAAACCCTGATTCACCGGGTCATTCGCTTTCAGCGCAGGATCCGGCAACAGGGCAGGGAAGCGCTCGGCCACTGGCGCCATGCGCTTGATGCTTGCCACCTGGAACGGCCATTGTTCCGGGCTGATATTGCCGGCTTGTGGGTCGGTCCATACCAGATAGAACGGCCCGGCACTGTGCTTGCCTTCGGACAGCGGCGGCCACGGCTGCGCCGGGTCTTCGATCGCCAGCCAGGCACGTGCGCCTTTGGTATTGAGCAACGGTGCAGCGCTCAGCTCGGCGGCAAAGCCGTCCAGCGCCACCGCTTGCAGATGATCGCCCGGTTTGATGCCCGTCAGCAGCGCCGCGACCGGGACGGCGCGATAAGTCATGTCCTTCTTGTAAGACACATCATTTTTGATGGTCAGGGTTTGTACCTGAGGGTGCTTGAGCAATTCCTCGGTCTGCCAGGTGTGACGGGTTGCGCCCAGCTGCAGATCCAGCTGTGCGGCAGACAAGGGCATGCTCAGCAGCAAGGCCCAGAACATAATGAGCGTTTTCAAATGATCGCCGTCCATGTCGTAGGAGTGCGCAAAGGTTGGCACAGCCACGCTGGCCCGGGAAGCGGGCCAGTCACATTGTTGATGGCAATGAAATGCACCCGGCCGGCGAGTCAGCCGATGACCTTGGTCAGGTTCGGCAAAATCAGCAACAGCGTGGTGGCGAAAAGAATGAGCCCGGCTTGACGAACTTTCGGTTGTTTGAACATGGCTTGACCGCCTTTATTGTTATTTCCTGATGTTTGCCTGCATATCCATGACGGCAAACGCTGCACTTCCTGTAGAAGAACGTCGGCCCCGGCAAAACCCGACGACCCTGACGTACATTTACTACCTTAGAGCCCGCGTCACGCGCGGCTTAGATCCATTTCGTATGTATTTGCTGCTGCTGGCAATAAAAAAGACATGAGGCGTATTGCCAGCTTCTGTGCCGACCGCTTGCTAGACAACTCGCCGACCTGAACCGGTTCACCTGAGGGTGGATGACCGTCCGTCTGAGCGTGCGCGTCAACATCATTGAGCGCTGTGGTCATTGAATCCTCGACGGCGCGGGACAACAGTGAGACCACGAAATTCACTCACCGCACAGGTTCGAGGACGTCATGACCCAAGCTTTGATTTTCGATGCGCTACGTACGCCCCGTGGCAAAGGCAAGGCCGATGGCGCGCTGCACAGCGTCAAACCGGTGAATCTGGTCGCGGGGCTGTTGACCGCGCTGCAGAGCCGTACTGCGCTGGACACCAGCCAGGTCGATGACGTGGTACTCGGTTGCGTCACGCCGATTGGCGATCAAGGTTCCGATATCGCCAAAACCTCGGTGCAGGTGGCGGATTGGGACGTCAGCGTCGCCGGTGTGCAGATCAACCGCTTCTGCGCCTCCGGTCTGGAAGCGGTAAATCTCGGCGCGATGAAAGTCCGCTCCGGTTTCGAAGACCTGGTGGTGGTCGGTGGCGTCGAGTCGATGTCGCGGGTACCGATGGGCAGTGACGGCGGCGCCTGGGCGCTGGACCCGCAGACCAATCTGCACAGCCACTTCACCCCGCAGGGCGTTGGCGCGGATCTGATCGCCACCCTTGAGGGCTTCAGCCGTGAGGATGTCGATGCCTATGCGTTGCACTCGCAGCAAAAAGCTGCACGTGCCCGGGCCGACGGTTCGTTCAACAAGTCGTTGGTGCCGGTGCAGGACCAGAACGGCATCATCCTGCTCGACCACGACGAATTCATTCGCGCCGAATCGACGATGGAAGGTCTCGGCAAACTCAAGCCGAGTTTCGAAATGATCGGCCAGATGGGCTTCGATGCCACCGCGCTGCGGGTTTACAGCCGCGTCGAGCGAATCAACCACGTACACACGCCGGGCAACAGCTCCGGGATCGTCGACGGTGCGGCGCTGATGTTGATCGGCTCCGAAGCCAAGGGCCGTGCGCTGGGTTTGCAGCCTCGGGCGCGTATCGTCGCCACGGCGGTGACCAGTACTGACCCGACGATCATGCTCACCGGCCCGGCGCCGGCCACCCGCAAGGCACTGGCCAAGGCCGGTTTGCGCGTGGAAGACATCGACCTGTTCGAGGTCAACGAAGCGTTTGCCTCGGTGGTGCTCAAGTTCATCAAGGACATGGCGGTCGACCCGGACAAGGTCAACGTCAACGGCGGCTCGATCGCCATGGGCCATCCGCTGGGCGCAACCGGTTGCGCGATCCTCGGCACCTTGCTCGATGAGCTGGAAACCCGGGGTCTGCGTTACGGCCTGGCGACGCTGTGCGTCGGCGGCGGCATGGGCATTGCCACCATCATCGAACGCCTTTGAGCCCCGAATTCAAGGAATCTTGTTATGAGCGAAGCCATTCGTTACGAAAAAGGTCAGGACGCCATCGTCGTGCTGACCATCGACATGCCGGGCCAGAGCGCCAACACCATGAACGCCGTATACCGCCAGGCCATGGGCGCCTGCGTCGCGCGGCTGGTGGCGGAAAAGGACAGCATTGCCGGGGTCATCATCACCTCGGCGAAGAAAACCTTCTTTGCCGGCGGCGACCTCAATGAGCTGATCAAAGTCGGTAAACCCGAGGCCAAAGCGTTCTATGACATGGTGCTGAGCCTCAAGGGGCAATTGCGCACCCTGGAAACCCTCGGCAAACCGGTGGTCGCAGCGATCAACGGTGCCGCACTCGGCGGAGGCTGGGAAATCTGCCTGGCGTGCCATCACCGGGTGGCGCTGGACGTTGCGGCGGTGCAACTCGGTCTGCCGGAAGTGACCCTCGGACTGTTGCCGGGCGGCGGCGGGGTGGTGCGTATGGTGCGTATGCTGGGGATCGAAAAGGCGCTGCCGTATCTGCTCGAAGGCAAGAAGATCCGCCCACAGCAGGCGTTGCAGGCCGGTCTGATCGATGAGTTGGCGGCGGATCGTGACGAGTTGCTGGCCAAGGCGCGCGCCTGGATTGTCGCCAACCCGAGTGTGGTGCAGCGCTGGGATGTGAAGGGCTACCAGATTCCCGGCGGCACGCCGTCGAATCCGAAGGTCGCGCAGATGCTGGCGATTGCGCCGTCAATCCTGCGCAGCAAGACTCAAGGCACGCTGCCCGCGCCGGAGAAAATCCTCTGCGCGGCGGTGGAGGGTGCGCAGGTCGATTTCGACACCGCGCACCTGATCGAAACCCGTTACTTCACCGAACTGACCACCGGGCAGATTTCGAAAAACCTGATCGACACCTTCTGGTTTCAGCTCAACGAAATCAATGCTGGCGGTTCGCGGCCGCGGGGCTTTGAGCCCTATGTCACGCGCAAGGTCGGTGTACTCGGTGCGGGCATGATGGGCGCCGGGATCGCCTTCGTCAGTGCCTCTGCTGGTATCGATGTGGTGCTCAAGGACATCAACCTGGCGGCGGCCGAGAAGGGCAAGGCCCACTCGGCGGCGTTGCTGGACAAGAAAGTCGCCCGTGGGCAGATGACGGCTGAAAAACGCGAGGCGGTGCTGGCGCGGATCCAGGCCAGCGAGAGCGATGCCGATCTGGCGGGTTGTGATCTGATCATCGAGGCTGTGTTCGAAGACCGTGAACTGAAGGCCAACGTCTCCGCGGCAGCGCAAAAAATTGTCGGTCCTGACGCGGTGATTGCCTCCAACACATCAACGTTGCCAATCACCGGACTGGCGACGGCAGTACCCGATCAGAGCAAGTTCATCGGTCTGCATTTCTTCAGTCCGGTGGACAAAATGCCGCTGGTGGAAATCATCAAGGGTGCACAGACCAGTGCTGAAACCCTGGCGCGCGGTTTCGACTTCGTCCTGCAGATCAAGAAAACCCCGATCGTGGTCAACGACAGTCGTGGCTTCTTTACCTCGCGGGTGTTCGGCACCTTCACCAACGAAGGCATCGCCATGCTCGGCGAGGGGGTGAGCGCGCCGATGATCGAGACCGAAGCGCGCAAGGCCGGGATGCCGGTCGGGCCGCTGGCGATCTCCGACGAAGTCTCCCTTAGCCTGATGAACCATATCCATCAGCAAACGGCCAAGGACCTGCAAGCGGAAGGGAAATCGCTGACAGAGCATCCGGCGTTCGCTGTGATTGACTTGCTGCTTAACGAATACAAGCGCCCGGGCAAAGCCGCCGGCGGGGGCTTCTATGATTACCCGGCGGGTGGTCAGAAGCATCTGTGGCCGGAGCTGAAGACGCGTTTCGAGCAGGCCGACGGGCAGATTTCGCCGAAGGATGTGCGTGATCGTCTGCTGTTCGTGCAGGCCCTGGAAACCGTGCGCTGCGTGGAGGAGGGTGTACTGACTTCGACGGCAGATGCCAACGTCGGCTCGATCTTCGGCATTGGATTTGCCCCATGGACCGGCGGCGCATTGCAATTTATCAATCAGTACGGCGTGCAGGACTTCGTCGCACGCGCGCAGTATCTGGCCGAGCAGTACGGCGAGCGCTTTGCGCCACCGGCGTTGTTGCTGGAAAAAGCCGCGAAAGGCGAGTTGTTTTAAGTGATCGGCTGAGCGCTGCGGGGCTTGCCTTGCCGGGGTGTTTCAAGGCAGGCTCTGGGTGTTCATTATTCCCATCACGTGTCAGGTATTTTTTATGTCGCTACGCATCTGCATTCTGGAAACCGACATCCTGCGTCCGGAACTGGTCGATCAATATCAGGGTTACGGGCAGATGTTTCAGCGCCTGTTCTCGCAGCAACCGATTGCCGCCGAGTTCACCGTGTACAACGTGATGCAGGGCGAATACCCCAGCGACGACCTGACCTTTGACGCGTACCTGATCACTGGCAGCAAGGCCGATTCGTTCGGCACCGATCCGTGGATCCAGACTCTCAAGCAATACCTGCTGACTCGCTACGAGCGTGGCGACAAGCTGCTCGGCGTGTGCTTCGGCCATCAACTGCTGGCGCTGTTGCTCGGTGGCAAGAGTGAGCGCGCCACTCAGGGCTGGGGTGTCGGCACCCACAACTACAAACTGGCGGCCAAGGCGCCGTGGATGAGCCCGGTGCGGGAAGAGTTAACGTTGCTGATCAGCCACCAGGATCAGGTCACTGCGTTGCCGGAAAACGCCACGGTCATTGCCTCCAGCGATTTCTGTCCGTTTGCCGCGTATCACATCAACGATCAGGTGCTGTGCTTCCAGGGCCATCCGGAATTTATCCACGACTATTCGCGGGCGCTGCTGGATCTGCGCCAGGACGCGCTGGGGTCACAGATCTATTCCAAAGGCGTGGCCAGCCTGGAGCAGGAGCACCATGGCACCACGGTGGCGGAATGGATGATGCGGTTTGTGGCGCACAAGCCTGAGGCTGCAGCGATTTAAGACCTGACATTTACCTATGTGGCGAGGGAGCTTGCTCCCGCTCGGATGCGCAGCAGCCGTAATTTACGGCAACTTGATGTCTGTTTGGGGGCGCTTCGCACCCCAGCGGGAGCAAGCTCCCTCGCCACAGGACTACAGCCACCCCGACCTCTTGAAACTCGCCCACAAACTCACACACCCCACCGTAATAAACCCCAACACAGCGAAATAGCCGTAATGCCAGCTCAGCTCCGGCATGTTCTGGAAGTTCATCCCGTAAATTCCCGCCACCGCCGTCGGGAACGCCAGAATCGCCGCCCACGCAGCAAACTTGCGTTGCACCACACTTTGCCGTGACGCCTCCAGCAACACGCCGATCTCGATGGTCTGACTGGCAATGTCCGCCAGCGTCGTCAGGTCTTCCATCTGCCGCGTGACGTGAATCTGCACATCGCGGAAGTACGGGCGCATGTTCTTGTCGATGAACGGGAAGCTCAGTTTCTGCAGCTCCTCGCCAATCTCCACCATCGGCGCTGCATAACGGCGCAGGCGCAACACATCGCGGCGCAGGCCGTGAAGTTTCTGGATGTCATGCTCGTTCAACGCACTGCACAGCACGTTGCGCTCCAATTCATCAATCTCGGCATGAATCGCTTCGCCGACTGGCTGGTAGTTTTCGATCACGAAATCCAGCAGTGCATAGAGGACGAAATCTTCGCCGTGCTCGAGCAACAGCGGCCGCGCCTCACAGCGCTGGCGGACGTGCGCATAGGACGCCGAGTGGCCGTTGCGGGCGGTGATGATGTAGCCCTTGCCAGCGAAGATATGCGTTTCGATGAACTGCAAAATCCCATGCTCGCGGATCGGCGAGTAGGTGACGATAAACAAGGCGTCACCAAAGGTTTCCAGCTTTGGCCGGCTGTGTTTTTCCAGGGCATCTTCGATGGCCAGTTCGTGCAGGTTGAACTGGCGTTGTAGATTGGCCAGCTCCTGAGCGTCCGGCTCTTCCAGGCCGATCCAGACAAAATGCCCGGTTTTTGCGGCCCAGGCGGCGCCTTCGTCAAGCGTGATATTGGTGACTTTCTTACCGGCGCTGTAAACCGCAGCAGCAACAACTCGACCCATGGTGGTGGTTCACTTCTTCTTGGCAGATGGCAGGGAATACAAGGCTTCAGCTTAGCCGTGTCGCTGCTTGAGAGTCAGTGAAATCTGCACAGTTCACCCGGCAAAAGAAAACCCGCACGAGGCGGGTTGGTTTTTCACGCAGCTTGCAGCTGCTGATCCATCGCGGCGATGCACTCGCGCATCTGTTCGCGGCATTGGGACATGAGCATGGGCATGTCATCCATGGTCAGCCCGGCTGTAGGAATCGCCGGCAGCGAGCGTATGAGAATTTTCCCGCTGCGCCAGCGGTTCAGGCGCATGTGCTTGATGTAGCTGCTGACGCACACCGGCACAATCGGCACACCGGCGGCGATCGCCATCTGGAACGCGCCTTTCTTGAATGGCAGCAGTTCTTCACCGAGGTTGCGCGTGCCTTCCGGGAACACCCAGATCGACGTGTCTTCGTGTTGCAAGGTGTGGGTGGTGGTGAGCATCGACTTGCGCGCCTTGTGCGCGTTCCCACGATCAATCAACACGTTGCCTGCCAGCCAGAACAGTTGCCCGAACAGCGGCACCCATTTCAGGCTTTTCTTGCCGATGCACACAGTCCGGCGGGGTACCACGTTGCCGAACACGAACAGGTCGTAGTTGGACTGATGGTTGGCCACGATCACGCAGCTGTCGGGCTTGTTCATCAACGGGCCGACTTCAGCCTTCACACGCAAACGCAAAATAAACATGGCCGGTAGCGCGTAGAGGCGGGCGCACAGTCGGCTGTTGTCCGGGTTGAACGGACGGCACAGCCCGAGGATCACGCCCAACACGCCGGCCAGAATAAAGTGCAGGCCCATCAATAACATACGAAACACAAACAGCATTTTCAGGCCCCACCGGGACAAAAGGTGGCGCAGTGTACGGATGTGCACTGTTTTCGGCAATTGCTGCTATAGAGTGCGGAGATAGGCGATGTTTAAGCGCATGTTTCCGAGTTGATTGTCAGACCCGTGCTAGAGCAGTCGACGCTCGATCAACC
The DNA here is from genome assembly GCF_019775695.1 of Pseudomonas sp. AO-1. NCBI lineage: Bacteria > Pseudomonadati > Pseudomonadota > Gammaproteobacteria > Pseudomonadales > Pseudomonadaceae > Pseudomonas > Pseudomonas sp. AO-1. The sequence continues at coordinate 4,548,366 of NZ_CP079947.1, read as the reverse complement.
GAACGCGCAAGAAAAAGCCCGACACGACGGTCGGGCTTTTCTTCGGCTCGGGAAGCGTGGGTTTAACCCAGATGCTCCTGATCCTGGATGATCGCGTTGTCGAGGGTTTCGAGCAGTGCCTTGCGCACTTTGAGCTTGGTGTTCTTGTGCGCGTTCATGTTGATCTTCTTCAACTGACGCGCTGCTGCCAGGGCTGCGCCTTGCAGCTCTTCGGCAGCCACCACCTTGTCGAGGAAACCGGCATCCACCGCGCTTTTCGGATCAAACATCTCGCCGTTGATCACTGAACGGTGGAACGCCGAGCGACGCAGGCGATCACGGGCCAGCTCAATGCCGGCGTGGTGCATGGTCATGCCGATCTGCACTTCGTTCAGGCCGATGCTGAACGGGCCATCGACGCCGATGCGGTAATCGGCAGACAACAGCAGGAACGCGCCTTTGGCCACAGCGTGACCAGGGCAGGCGACAATCACCGGGAACGGATGAGAGAGCAGGCGGCGGGCGAGGGTCGAACCAGCAGTGACCAGCGCCACGGCTTCTTTAGGCCCCGCGGTCATCACCTTCAAGTCGTAGCCGCCCGACAGAATTCCCGGCTGACCGGTAATGATCACGATGGCACGATCAGTCTTCGCCTGATCCAGCGCCGCGTTGAACGCCGCAATCACGTCCGGGGAAATGGCATTGACCTTGCCGTTGTTCAAGGTCAGGGTCGCGATACCGTCTTCGAGGTGGTAGGCAATCAACTCACTCATGACGCTATTCCTTGTAAGAAAGATGGGCAGACGTTACCCACCGCGGCAGGCCAGGTAAAGCGCCGTGACTGACCCGCCAGTCACCGTTTCCGGCCGCGCCCGGCGTAGCACACCGTTCTGCTTCTATATAAAAGGGTGGCCGTCACCAGAGATTGTCCGGTTTGCCATCGCCCAGGGTGGGTCGAAACGCCTTTATGCTTTAAGCGCATGAAAATTCTGAAAAAAAGTTTGCCATCAGAAAAGCTTTCGACTACATTAGCGCGCCTCGACAGACAGAACATGTTTGAAGAGATACGGTGAAGTGTCCGAGTGGCTTAAGGAGCACGCCTGGAAAGTGTGTATACAGGAAACTGTATCGAGAGTTCGAATCTCTCCTTCACCGCCAAATTCAATATACAAAACCCCTGATTTCGAAAGAGATCAGGGGTTTTGTGGTTTCTGGCGTCTGGATTTTAATCCGCTGCGCAAGTCATGCGCGCAAGTGCTCGGTCTGATGTGCCATAGCACATTACAATCGCCACTTTATCCGCTGAAAAAGGACGGTTCCCATGATCATCTCCACCACCCACGCCATCGAAGGCCGCCAGATCACCGCGTACCTGGACATTGTCAGTGCGGAGTCGGTGCAGGGCGTCAATGTGATTCGTGACCTGTTTGCCGGCATGCGCGACTTTTTCGGTGGGCGCTCGCAGACGCTGGAGCGTGCGTTGAAAGAGGCGCGGGTTCAGGCGACTGACGAGATCAAGGGGCGGGCTCGAGCTTTGCAAGCGGATGCGGTGGTCGGGCTGGATTTCGAGATCAGTATGCCGGCGGGCAAGGGCGGCATGGTCGTGGTGTTCGCGACCGGCACAGCGGTCAAGTTGCGTTGAGGTTGTGCAGATCAGCGCCATGGCTTGGATCCCACAAGCTTCAGGGCGTCTTCGGGTAATGGGATGTTGAAGAGGTGTAGGCCATTCGTCGGGCATCGGTCGAACTGAACCGCAAGTCCAGTAATGACCGGCTAGTCTCAAAAGCCTTGGAGGTCGATATTTTTTCAGGCAAAAGGGCTTTGCCGGTGTCGATCTATTGCAAAGGGGAGAGGCTATGACTGATCCGTATATCGAAGACGATGGAGCCGAGTTTTCATTCAATAACTGTGTCCGTTGCGGCCAGACGGAGTACCAATCGGGCTTTGGCGAGGACCCGGTGCAGACCGGCAAGATCAAGTCCACCACGCCCAAGGGGCCGAAAGCCAAATTCCTTCCGAAGGTTTCGGCCCGGTCAAGAAAGTAAGGTGAGACCAAACAACCCCGTCTATGAACGGGGTTTTTTATGCCTGATGTTTATGAAAGGAAATCTCCTACAAGTGATCGGGCAGATTCGGTTTTTTTTTCACAAACTTTTCACGTCCACGGACGTAGGGTGAAGCCATCCGTTAGAAAGCAAGTCTCCAGCCCGTCTCCCCAGCGGGCTTTTTTTTGCCTGCGATAAAACCTTTTGCCAAATCGCTGTCCAATCGGCGCCAAGTGCTCGGCGGCAGCTGATTTTTCTGGACTTCAGCGCGTCGGCAGCTTTCAATCTCGGCCCCTTTTGATCTCCCTATTTTTGAGGTTTTTGTCATGCGTCTAACATTGCCCGCTCTGGTTCTGGGGCTTCTGGTTGCTCAAGGTGCGGTGGCTGGTGAAGGCACTGCGGCACTCGGCGGCGGTCTGGGTGGTGCGCTGGGTAATGTGGTCGGCCAGAAAATGGGCGGCAGCACCGGCGCGGCGATTGGTGCCGGTGTTGCAGGCGCGGCCGGCAGTGCGATGGCCGCCGGCAAAGGCAGCCGCACCAAGGCGGCTATCGGCGGTGGTGTCGGCGCGGCCGGTGGTTCGGTGATCGGCAACAGCCTGGGCGGCCGAAATGGCGCGACCATTGGCGCCGGCCTGGGTGGCGCTGCCGGTGGTGCCGTCGGCGCCAACCTGTCCAAAGGTCACAAGCGTCACTGATTGCGAATGTTTGTCAGAAAAAGCCCGGCTCGACGCCGGGCTTTTTCATGGCTGAACGTTTTTCCGAAAAATGTCTCCAATCTGACATAGGCCCTGTGGGCATACCGTCCCGATTCGGGAACTGTGAGGTTCAAATGCGTTTGTCATTATCTGCACTGTTTTTCGGATTACTGGTCGCCCAAGGTGCGATGGCCGCCGGCGATGGTAGCGCCGCCGTCGGTGGCGGACTGGGCGGTGTGCTCGGTAACGTGGTCGGTGGCCAGCTCGGCGGCAGCACCGGTGCCGCGGTTGGCGCGGGCGTCGGTGGCGCGGCGGGCAGCGCGGTCGGAGCAAATAAACACAATCGCACCGAAGCCGCCATCGGCGGTGGTCTCGGCGCTGCCGGCGGCTCGGTGGTTGGTAATAGTCTGGGCGGCTCCACCGGCTCCGCCATCGGTGCCGGTTTGGGCGGTGCAGCGGGTGGTGCGGTGGGCAACAACCTGGGTGACGACGGTGGAAGCGGGCATTCCGGCGGGGGTCACAAGCACAACAAGTACAAACACAAAAACCGCCATCATTGATTGAATATTCGAAAGGAAACCCGGCCTGGTGCCGGGTTTTTCGTGTCTGGCGGTCGGACACTGGAACGATTGGCTATAGGTCTTTTCGAACGTTATACAACCCACCAGACGTAGAGGTTTGCCATGACGCCCGAAACCGAAGGCAAGGAAGAAAAAGGCCCGAGCGGTCTGCCGTTTATCAATGATCCGGGCAACGAGGATCCGGGGTCGCTGATGGATGATGCGACGGTGCCGTTGAATGATGCGGATGAGGCTTTGGATGATTATGAAGATGAGGAGGATGAGCAGTGATTGTTTGTTCTTTTGATCCTGCTTGGTAGTGATACATTCAGAATGTTAGGGCCTGGGTTCGGTCGGGCCCTTTGCGAGGTGTGAGATGAGTGGTGAGCAGAAGGATGACGATGTCGAACAAACGCCGGAGTATCCGCTGTCTTCGCCTACGGATCCTTTGGGGCGGGGTGAGTTGCCGTTGGAGGATTAGAACGCGGAGGAGTAGTGGTCATCGTTTGATTCTGAGAGGGCTTGCAAGCGCAAGTGCCACCTCAAGCATCGTTTAATTGGCTATTGAACAGAAAAAGAGACGTCAATCCTGTCTGCGCTGACTTTAACGAAGCGCCCATTCAGATGGGGATATTCGTAGTGGATATCCTGGTCCGAAAAATCGACAAACGATCGGAAGGTGTCTCCATCCAAGTAGCCATAAATGTCACAGGAGAACCCGCCGTCAAGCATCTCAATCTGCTGTTTTTCGCGTTCAGTCGCTATCACGCACTCCTCATCAGGCAGCAGCATTTCGAACTCCGCGTCGTAAGTATTTCCCACCACTATTTTTGACGGGCTGTAGCTGACGAAACACTTCAGCGAAAAGCCCTCAACTATCAAGTCAACAGCGTCTTCTACGAATTGATCTATTCCGACGACTAATGCTTTGTATGTCTTAGTCATGAGCAGGCCTCACGGTTTTATCTTGTGCGTTGCCATTGATTGTTCGCCAAAATTCCTTTCCACTTTTGGTGTGTAACGTCGTAATTTCATCATTCGTGTTGGTGCCCACGAAAGCAAATTTTGCTTCACCTTTCCGATTATTTCCCATCAATAGCAAATACCCTGATCGCACCTCGCCGTTGTATAAATACTCCACACGAGTACCTTGATTCACTACTTCTCGTGCGACGAGTAAATATTCCTCCTTGTTCATCGCCTTGAATTCTGCGCCATGCTTTTCAAAATGGCCTAAAAGCTTTTCGTCACTTCCAAAATCTTGAGGGCGGGAATTCGGTTTGGGGAGCGTTGGGTTAGCCTCATCAACAATCGAATCATCAACCCTGTCCGGTGATGAACAACCTGGCTTCTTCGGCGGCGGACAATTGGAGCTCAACCCCAACAGATCCACCCACCCCGTCGGATTCGGCACGTACCGGTACTGATTCAACCCACCCGCCAACTTCACCGGATCCGGCGTCAGATACCGCCCCAACCTCGGGTCGTAATACCGATGCCGGTTGTAATGCAGTCCACTCTCCGCATCGAAATACTGCCCCTGAAACCGCAGCGGCTGGTCGAGGTAGTCCTCGCCCGCCAGAGTGATTACCGCGACCTTGCCGTAGGCGTCGTACTGCGCCGACCAGACGATTTCGCCGCTGTAATCGGTCAGTTCCTGCGGCGTGCCGAGGTGGTCGAGTTGGTAGTAGAACGGGCAGGCCTTTTTCGGGCCTTTGCCGTCGAGCAGCACCAGCGGGCGGAAGGTGCCGGGTTCGTAGACGTAGCTGCGGTGATGGGTTTTGCTGCTTTCGGCGACGAGGTGGTCGCCTTGCCAGAAGAACTCGGTGCTGATGCCGTCGACGGTTTTGCGGATGCGTCGGCCGAAGGCGTCGTATTGGTAGGACGCGGTTTGGCCGTCGGGGCGGGTCAGGCCGATCAGGCGGTGCTGGCAGTCGTAGCGGTATTCGGTGACGAGTTGCTGGTCACGGCCACGGCGTTCGCGGATCAGGTTGCCGAAGGCGTCGTAGTCGTAATGCCGGTCGCCCTGCATCAGCAGGCGGTTGCCCTTGATCCGGGTCGGGCCGGGGCGATCTTGCATCAGCAGGTTGCCGGCGGGATCGTGGGCGAAGGATTCGGGTAGTTCGTCGCGCGAGTGGCGCACGCGGATCAAGCGGTCGAGGGCATCGTAGCCATAGGTGCGCTGGCCATGGCGGCTGTCGGCGATGTGCTCGAGGTTGCCGTTGGCGCTGTAGGCATAATCCCGGCGATACAGCGAGTCGTGCTGATGGCCTACAGCGTGGGCGAGTAAACGGCCCTGATCGTCGTAGGCATAATCGCTGAGCAGCAGGCCTTGTTGGCGTTGTTGTTCGCGACCCGACTGATAGACGTGGCTGGTCAGCCGCGTGCCATTAAGGTCAATGGCGGTCAGCGCGCCGCCCTTGGCGTAGTGATAGTCGAGCGTGCTGTTGTCCGGCAGACGCTGGCGCTTGAGCTGCCCGCAGGCGTCATAGGCATAACGCAAGGTGCCCCAGCCCTGATGCTCGGTGATCAGCCGGTCCTGCCGATCGTATTCAAAGGCCAGTGGATGTTGCTGGCCGTCATCGACGCCGATCAACCGGCCCAGGCGGTCGTAGGTGTAAGCCACCTGAACCCCGTCCGGCAGGGTTTTCAGCAGCAGACGCCCGGCCGCATCACGCGCGTAGGCAGTGACCAGCGTCGAGCCGTCATCGCCGAACTCGGTTTTTTCCAGCAGGTGCCCGTTGCGGTCGTAGGCGTACGCGGTGCGCCGGCCGTCGAAGCCGGTTTCCTGTCGGATCAATCCGGTGGGCGTGTAGTCCAGTCGGTACTTTTCGCCGGACTCGTTCTCGATTTCCGTCAGCAGCAGTTGCGCATGGTCGTAGCGGTACTGCACCCGCGTGCCGTCGGGATTGATCCTGCGCGAGACCAGGTGCAGGTCGTCGTCATACTCGTAGCGGGTGATGCGCCCGAGTTCGTCACGCTCGGCCGTGACCTGGCCGTACGCGCCGTAGCTGTAGGCGCGAGTGGCGCCTGTAGGCAACGTCGTCTGAACCAGTCGGCCAACGGCGTCCCACTGCTGGCGAGTGATCGCACCGTGTTCGTCGCATGAGGTCGTCCGCCGCCCCAGCGCATCGTAGGAAAAGCGCCGTACACCACCGTCGGGCAGGGTTTCCTCGGTCAGTTGGCCAAGGTCGTTCCAGACAAAAATGTGCCGGCTGGTGTCCGGATAACGGACCGACAGTAACTGCCCGCGCGTGTCGTAGTAGTAATAGGTGACCTGGCCGTCCGGATCGACCGCCTCGGTGACATCGCCCTCGGCGTTGCGCCGAAACGTCCACACCGCCTCGCCGCGTGAACGGCTGTGCAGGAAACCGTTGCGGTACTCATAGGACGTTGGCTCATCGTCCGGCGGAAGCAGCGCGATCAGCCGTCCGACGTCGTCGTAGCGGTATTCGGTGACCGCACCCAGCGGATCCTGCTCGGCGATCACCCGGCCCGCAGCGTCATAAGCCTTGAGGTGCTCACCGCCATCGGCCTCGACCTTGCGCACCAGCCGCGCGCTGTCATCGTGGACGTAGGTTTCTTCGCTGCCATCAACGTAATGCACCGTGACGCGGCCGCTGTCGTCCCAGACATACCGCGTATTCATCTGCGCGAACGAGGCCCAATGGCGCACGCAACGCGCGGCTTTGCCGGAACGTTCCCACTCCCAGAAAAAGCTCGCGCCGCCGGTCAGTTGCCGCTGCAGGATGACGTGCTGATCGTCGTAGTCGTAACGCTCGCTGTCCCCGATGGCGTTGGTCGCGGCCAACAATCGCTGACGGGCGTCGTAGCCATAACTGACCAGCGTTTGCTCGGTACGCCAGCCACCCGCCGCAAACACCTGGTAATCAACTGCCACCAGATGCGCCCGGTCGTAGCGCAACAGCAGCGAGCGACCCGCGCCATTGTCCAGGCGGAGAATTCGCAGCTGATGATCGCGAGAAACGGTCAGACGATTGCCATACGCATCGCTGACCGCCGTCAGCCGCCCGGCACGAAAGTGATAAAACCGCGCCGCCTCCCCCGCCAGCGCGAGGATCAGTTCCTCGGGCTCATCGCCGAGAAAAATCGCCGCCCGCGACAGGCTGTTGTGAATCTGCGGCCGTTCAACACTGGGCAATGGGAACCGCGTGCGGCGGTTCTCGTGATCGACCCAGACCACCGCCTCGCCATCGAACTCCAGCCGATGCGCCAGCGAATGGCTCCAGCCAAACCCCAGCCCGACATCGATCTCCACCGCGCTGGTGCGGTACAACCGGGTGAACTCGAACGGCAGCAAGCCATCGAGCGTGCCATCGGTCAGGGTCAGCAGTTCTTCGCCGGTAACCATCGACACCGGACAGCCATTGGTGCAGGTCAGCGGTGCGCAATCGGCGCTGGCGCCGTTGGGGTTTTTCGCTTGATCGGGGGAGTCGTCGCGAGGCTCGTGCCGCTCCATCCGGGTCGTGCCCCGGGACTTGTCCCGTGCCATGGGCGCCGGATTCGGTACCATCAACACCACTGAATCCGCCTGGCGAATATTCAGCGGGACCGCCGGCGTCGGCTTCAGCGGCACGTCGCGCGCATTGACCATCAATGGTTTCAACGCGCCCGCGTGCTTGCTCAGATCCGCACTGGAGGTCAGTTCGCTCAGGCGCAACGCCGATGCGGCCAGCCATTGCCGCGCCCGGGGCGACTTGATCTTGCTCAGCACCTTGCTGCTCAGTCGCACGGGCACGCCAACGCCGCCGCAAACGCGCATCAGCAAAAAGCTGATCAACAACTCGAACCGGACTTCTGCCACCACTTCCGCCAGGTACTGCGGCGGCAGCATCTTCAGCCAACTGGTGAACGCTGCCAGATGGATAAACAGCAACGGCTCGTCACTGAGGATCAGCAAGCCATTGGCGATGGCCTCGCCGGAGGCGTCGAGCAGCGCTTGCAACTCGACATCGCTCAAGTACTGCAGGAGTTTTTCACTGTTGGCCTGCAGGTCGGCGAGCAGGGCAAACAGCTGTTTAACGTCATCCCAGATGTCGTGCAGGGCTTTCTCGAAACCGCGCCAGTCGGCCTGTTGCAACTGCTGGTAACGATCAGCCAAACCGGCGCCGGAAAACTCCGCCCACAGCGGATGAAACCCGTCCCACTCCTGGCGAAGCCAGACCTCCAGCCCGTCCAGAATTTCTTCATAGGAGGCGTACAGCGCTTGGATATGGGCGCTGGACACATCAGGAAAGAAGGTGATGCGATAACGCTGGCCCCGGTCGCAGTCGCTGACTTCCAGAATGCCGCTCGGGCCGATGGTATGTCGCAGTGGTTCACCGAAACTCAATACCCCGTCGACTTCGCCGATCACCGGTTCCAGCAGCACCGGGGTATTGCCGATCGGTACGAAGCGCACTGCCTCGAACAGGTGCACCAGAGTCAACGGGCCGCTGGCGGGGCACATGACCACCGAGGTCTGGATCGGCTGGCGGGATTTGACCGGAGCGCTGAGGTGCACGTCGTCGCCGACCTTGAACACCTGCTCGACATCCAGTGCCGTACCCGTCCAGAACTGCTCGGCCCAGGCCTCGTAGTTGTTCAGGCACAGGCGGAACTCGCGGATCAGCGTTTCGAAGTCCGGGTGTTGCGGGTTCAGGGCGGCAACCACCAGCAGGCCGATGCTGTTGTTCAGGGCCAGGAGCCGATCGGTTTGGAACATTCGCAAGCACTCGCGCACGTGAAAGAGGTGCGCGGACTTTGCGGGGGATCAAAGTGGAAAGAAGTCGGGAAAGTAGGCGTTATCTGTAGGGCTTTTCGCTAAACATCAGCGAGTCATTCCACGGCTCGTAAACATTGCCCGTTGCTCAATCTCTGCTGGCCTCGCTATGCTGCTGAACCCATTAATCAGATCCAAGCAGCGGCGCCAGCTGGGCCGCCCGGGATGTTTTTGATAACGGATCCGATGATGAATGCACCGATGAAGACGTTTGGCCCGATCAAGGCCGTGATTTTCGACATGGACGGTTTGCTGCTGGACACCGAAGGCATCTACACCGAGGTCACCTCGCTCATTGCCGAGCGTTACGGGCGGACCTTCGACTGGAGCGTTAAACAGAACATCATCGGTCGTGGCGCCAATGATCTGGCGAACTACGTGGTGCAGGCGCTGGATCTGCCGATCAGCGCTGAAGAGTTTCTGGTGATCCGCGAGCCGCTGATGCGTGAACGCTTTCCCAGGGCCCAGGCGATGCCGGGCGCGGAGGAGCTGATTCGCCACCTCAAGGCACACAACATTCCGATCGCCGTGGGCACCAGTTCGTCGCGGCAGTCGTTCGGCCAGAAAACCACCTTGCACCGCGACTGGTTTGCGCTGTTCGACTTCATTGTCACGGCGGACGACCCGGAAGTCGGCGCAGCCAAGCCAGCGCCGGACATCTTCCTCACTGCGGCCCGGCGTCTGGGTGTCGCGCCTGAGGATTGCCTGGTGTTCGAGGATTCGCCGTTTGGCGTTACTGCGGCGAAAGCGGCGGGGATGACGGCCATCGCGATTCCCGACGCGGCCATGGCTGATGAAAAATACGCTCACGCCGACGGGATTCTGCGCACGCTCAAGGCATTCACTCCGAGTGCCTGCGGTTTGCCAGCGCTGGAGTGGGCTTGATCTGCCAGTAAAGCGCTCATAAAAAACGCCGCTCTCTGTAAAGAGGTGCGGCGTTTTTTGTACCGGGGATTCAGCGCAATCAGGCGCCGAAACCACCGTCGATGGTCAGGCTGGCACCGGTGATGTAGCCGGCTTCCGGGCCCACCAGATAGGCGACGAAACCGGCGATTTCATCGGCAGTGCCGTAACGGCCGACCGCCATCAGCGGGATCAGGCTTTCAGCGAAATCACCGTGCGCGGGGTTCATGTCGGTGTCGACCGGGCCGGGTTGCACGTTGTTGATGGTGATGCCGCGCGGGCCGAGGTCGCGGGCCAGGCCTTTGGTCAGACCGACCAGTGCTGATTTGCTCATCGCGTACACACCGCCACCGCCGAAGGGCATGCGGTCGGCGTTGGTACTGCCGATGTTGACGATGCGCGAGCCTTCGCCCATGTGCTTGGCGGCTTCCTGAGACGCGATGAACACGCTGCGTACGTTGATCGCCAGCGTCTGGTCGAAGTCTTCCAGTTTGAAGTCTTCCAGCGGCGCGATGGCCAGGACGCCGGCGTTGTTCACCAGAATATCCAGGCGGCCAAAGGCTTCGACGGTGGCGCTGACGGCGTTGCGGATAGCGCCTTCGTCGGCGCTGTCGGCCTTGATCGCCAACGCTTTGCCGCCGTTGGCGGTGATGCTGTTTTGCAATTCTTCGGCCTTGGCGGTGGAGCTGACGTAGGTGAAGGCGACCGCGGCGCCTTCGGCGGCCAGACGTTTGACGATGGCGGCGCCGATACCACGGGAACCGCCTTGAATCAGAGCGACTTTGCCGCTGAGGTGTTGAGTGGTCATGTTCGATCTCCAGAAAATTCAAGGCGGGGTGCCTTGTTGTTGGAGCCGAGTATCGGCCTCGCATCGACAACCGTGTAGACCATGATTGCTATAGTCTGTGTAAACCAGAAGTTTATAGTGGCGATCATGGAAACTTTCAGCAGTATCGAATGCTTCGTGCGCAGCGCCGAAGTCGGCAGCTTTGCCGAGGCCGCCCGGCGCTTGAGCCTGACCCCGGCCGCCGTCGGCAAGAGTGTGGCGAAGCTCGAGGTGCGGCTCGGTGTACGGCTGTTCCAGCGTAGTACACGCAGCCTGACCCTGACCGAGGCCGGCAAGCTGTTTTTGAGTCAGGTCAGTGGCAGTCTGACGACGATTCAGAATGCGGTGGCCAATCTGTCGAGTGTGGAAGGACTGCCGGCGGGGACGTTGAAAGTCAGCATGGGCACGGTATTCGGGCGTTTGTACATCGTGCCGTTGCTGCAAGAGTTTTTACGTCGGTTTCCGGCGATCAACCCTGACTGGCATTTTGATAACCGTCAGGTCGACTTGATTGGGCAGGGTTTCGATGCGGCGATTGGCGGGGGCTTTGAATTGCCCCAAGGCGTGGTCGCACGCAAGTTGGCACCCGCGCATCGTGTGTTGGTGGCGTCTGCTGACTACCTGCAAAAGCACGAGGCGATTGCCGAACCGGACGATCTGCAACGTCACGATGGCATCCTGATTCGTTCGCCGCAAACCGGTCGTGTGCGCTCCTGGCAGTTGATCAGTAGCGGCAGTCAGCTCTGTCAGCCCTTGACCCTGAAGACGCGAATGACCATGAGCGACTCCGAAGCCGCCTGCGCCACGGCAGCGCAGGGGCTGGGGATCGCGCTGGTCAGCATGCCGTTTGCCGTGGGGTATCTGGAGGCTGGCACATTGCAGCGCGTACTGCCGGACTGGTACATCGATGACGGCAACATTTCGATCTACTACGCCGAGCACAAATTGTTGCCAGGCAAGACTCGGGCGTTTGTCGATTTTGTGATTGAGCAGTTTGCTCAGAAGGGGTTGGCGCAGCGGTTCAGTGCTGTTTGAGGACGGGTTGGGACCGAGTTGACCTTTTCGCGAGCAGGCTCGCTCCCACAGGGGATTTTTGAACGCCACAGATCCAATGTGGGAGCGAGCCTGCTCGCGAAGAACGATAACGCGGTCTACCGGGCAAACCGCTCCGCCCAGCCAATGATCTGTTTCGGCCGGGGCGTCGCATAGGTCCGCACCTTGGACGTCGACAACCCCAGTCGCACCAGCGATTCAGCAATGGTCACCGCCGCCGTCACGCCGTCCACCACCGGCACCCCGGTGCGGCGACGAATCTGTTCATCCAGCCCAGCCATGCCGCCGCAGCCCAGACAGATCACTTCGGCCTTGTCCTGGGTGACTGCCAGTTCCGCCTGTTGCACGATGGCTTCCAGCGCCCGTTGTGGCTCGTGCTCCAGTTCCAGCACCGCCAGACCGCTGGCCCGCACCGATGCACAGCGATCCCACAAGCCGGACAGTTTCAGCCGATCCTCGATCAGCGGCACAGTGCGATCCAGCGTCGTGACCACCGAATAGGCGTGGCCGAGAAACATCGCGGTACTGGCAGCGGCGTCGGTGATGTCTACCACCGGCACGTTGAGCAGTTCCTGCAAACCTTCGCGACCGTGTTCGCCGTAACCCGCTTGAATCACCGCGTCGAAAGGCTGGTCGTAGGACATCACCCGATCCATCACGGCGATGGCCGCCAGATAACTTTCGAAATTGCCTTCCACCGAGTCGGCGCCGAAGAACGGCGTCAAGCCGACGATTTCCGTGCCGGGAGACGCGACCGTCTGCGCCGAGCGGGCGATGGCCTGGGTGATGGATTCGGTGGTGTTGACGTTGACCACAAGAATACGCATGAGAAGTCCTTATTGCGGGCAGTTCAGCGGCCCAAACCCGGGCCGCAAGGAAGTTAATGGCTGACGTTGTCGACGGCGATCGATTCGCCGCTGACGTCGGCGTAGTGCGGCTGACGCTTGGCGATGATCAGGTAGAGCAGGGCGGCGATGCCGGCACCCACCAGCCAGGAGAACGGCGAAATGCTGTGGAAACCCGGGACCAGCGCCAGGACGATGGCAATCAGCGCTGCCGGAATGAACGCCGCCACCGCGCGGAAATTCACCCCGCGGCTGTAGTAATAGGCGCCGTCGGGATCTTCGCTGTACAACTGCGGGACGTGGATCCGGCCTTTGCGGATCAGCCAGTAGTCGACCATGATCACGCCGTACAACGGGCCGAGCAGGGCGCCGAGGCCTGAGAGGAAATACACGATCACCAGCGGGCTGTTGTAGAGGTTCCACGGCAGGATCAACACGGCGATGGTCGCGCTGATCAGCCCGGCGCGGCGGAAAGTCAGGTATTTCGGCGCCAGGTTGCTCAGTACGAAGGCCGGGGCGACGAAGTTGGCCATGATGTTCACCGCCACGGTGACGATGAGGAACGCCAGGCAACCGAGGACCAGAAAGAACGTGTTGGGGATCGAAGCGATGATTTCGGTCGGGCTTTCGATGATCCGCCCGTTGATCTGAAATTGCGCACCGCAGAGCAGGACGGTGATGGCAGCGAACACCAGAATATTCACCGGCAGGCCCCAGAAATTGCCGACCTTGATGGTCTTGCGGCATGGCGAGGAGCGGGCGAAGTCGCAGAAATTGAGGATCAGCGTGCCGTAGATCGCCAGCCACAGGGCGCCGCCGGCAAAGATGTTGCGCCACATCTCGCCACCGGTCAGCGGGTCGCGGATCGACCAGGCAATGGTCGCGTTGGCCTGGGTGTACATCCACGCAGCGAGCGCGGCAACGGTCAGCAGAATCACCGGCCCGGCAAAGGCTTCGTAACGGCGGACCATTTCCATGCCATAGGCGAGGATCGCCAATTGCACGAACCAGATCACCACGAAGCACACCCAGCCCAGCGTTGACAGACCGAGGATCGAGTTGTGGTCGTAGTCGGCGAACCCGGGGTGGATCGCCGTCAGCAGCACGCGAAACACCACCGACGCCAGATACGTCTGAATACCGAACCAGGCGATGGCGATCACCGCGCGAATCAACGCCGGAATCTGCGCGCCGTGAATGCCGAAACTGATCCGGCTGATCACCGGAAACGGCACCCCGGTTTTCTGCCCCATGTAGCCGGACAGGTTCATGAAGAAGTACACCAGCGCCGCACCGATCCCCAGCGACAGCAGAATCTGCCAGCCGCCCAGGCCCAACGCATACAGGCCGATGGCGAACGAGTAGTTGGCGATGTTGTGCACATCGTTGGTCCACAGGGCGAAGATGCTGTACTTGCCCCAGCGCCGCCCTTCGGCCCGGGTCGGTGCGAGGTCGCTGTTGTGCAGGCGTGGGCTCAGTTGTAGCGGGGCGGCCAGACCCGCGTCGGGCGATGGCTGGTCGAGGGCAGAGGCGGGCAGATTCAACGCGATGTTGTTGGAGAGACTTGTACGCATTCCGGCAGGCTCCTGATGGGCGGGGCCGCGATGACTGTGCATGAGCTCAGGGCTCGACAAATCTTCGTCGCGGCCAGCAGACATCACTGGTTACGGGGCATCTGCAGCCTGTACGGGATAGGGCGCTTCAGGCTTGCGGATCGAAAGTGTGAATAGATGTTTTGCAGTTTTGTATACAAAACATGTATGCACTAAAGCCAGATCTGTGCCAGTTAGCGATCTATGGAGCGTTGCGCTCATTTCGAAAAGTTATCGATGAGCGCTAAGTGGTTGAAAATATTTGGTTATAAATTGACCGATTGAACAGTTATTTATTTTTTGCGGGGGATTTTGCGGAGGTGGCAAGGCAGAGGCGCTTTGCCAAGGGATGTAACTTTTCAGGGCGTGAAAACAAAAAGTGCACACATAAATGGCACCGATGGTGACATTCGTGTGTACACATTTTTTCATGGCACCACGAAGCAAATGTGGGAGCGAGCTTGCTCGCGAAGGCGTCTTTCCAGTCAACAAATCCGGTGACTGTCAGAACGCTTTCGCGAGCAAGCTCGCTCCCACAGGGGGCATCATTGAGGCAGAGATTTACGCCTTGCTGATGATATTCCCCGCATGCAGCCCGCACTCTTTCTGCGTGGCTTCTTCCCACCACCAGCGGCCTTCGCGTTCGTGCTGGTTCGGCAGGACCGGGCGGGTGCAGGGTTCGCAGCCGATGCTGATGAAGCCGCGTTCATGCAGGCTGTTGTAGGGCAGCTCAAGCATGCGGATGTAGCCCCAGACCTCTTCGCTGGTCATTTGCGCCAGCGGGTTGAATTTGTACAGGGTGCGTTCCGGGGTGGAGAACGCGGTGTCGATTTCCAGCACCGCCACGGCGCTGCGGGTGCCCGGGCTCTGATCGCGGCGCTGGCCGGTGGCCCAGGCTTTGACGCCAGACAGTTTGCGGCGCAGCGGCTCGATCTTGCGGATGCCGCAGCATTCGCCATGACCGTCCTTGTAGAAGCTGAACAGGCCTTTTTCCTTCACGAAAGGTTCGAGTTTGGTGTAGTCCGGCGACACCAGTTCGATGTCGATCTTGTAGTGCTCGCGCACCTGATCGATGAAGCGATAGGTTTCCGGATGCAGGCGGCCGGTGTCGAGGCTGAACACCTTGACGTTCTTGTTCAGCTTCCAGGCCATGTCCACCAGCACCACATCCTCGGCGCCACTGAAAGAGATCCACAGTTCATCACCGAACTCGGCGAACGCGAGTTTCAGGATGTCCTGGGCGGATTTGTTGGCATAGGTCGTGGCGAGTTCCACGACATCGAACGTTGGGCTCATCAGGGCGGCTTCCTACAGGTCGGTGGCGCTGGGCGCTCTATATGGCGCCGATGGTAACAAAAAGCGGCGGAGTAAGGGGCGCCCGCTGCGTTGCGCGGTCGCGGGGGAGTCGCTAGAGTTCGGGCTCGCTCGACTCAATAATCACTACAAACGGGAGTGTCTTGTGGAAATTGCTTGCCTGGATCTTGAAGGGGTACTGGTACCGGAAATCTGGATCGCCTTCGCCGAAAAAACCGGAATCGAATCCCTCAAGGCCACGACCCGGGACATTCCCGATTACGACGTGCTGATGAAGCAGCGTCTGCGCATCCTCGACGAGCACGGCCTGAAACTCTCGGACATTCAGGAAGTGATCGCCACCCTCAAGCCGCTGGATGGCGCGGTGGAGTTCGTTGACTGGCTGCGCGAGCGCTTTCAGGTGGTGATTCTCTCGGACACCTTTTACGAATTCTCCCAGCCGCTGATGCGCCAACTGGGCTTCCCGACCTTGCTCTGCCACCGCCTGATCACTGATGACAGTGGGCGGGTGACCAGCTATCAACTGCGTCAGAAAGACCCCAAGCGTCAGTCGGTGCTGGCATTCAAGAGCCTGTACTACCGAGTGATTGCGGCAGGCGATTCGTATAACGACACGAGCATGCTCGGCGAGGCGGACGCGGGGATTCTGTTCCATGCGCCGGACAACGTGATTCGCGAGTTCCCGCAGTTCCCGGCGGTGCATACGTTTGCCGAGTTGAAGCAGGAGTTCCTCAAGGCTTCGAACCGCGACCTGTCCTTGTAACCCTCAATCCCTCTGTAGGAGCTGCCGAAGGCTGCGATCTTTTGATCTTGATTGTTTAAAAACAGGATCAAAAGATCGCAGCCTTCGGCAGCTCCTACAGGGTTTGCGTCATTCAGAGGTTTTGCAGGGTTTCGAGGAGGATTCGGACCTTGGTAATCGACTCCTGATACTCCGCCTGCCAATCCGAATCAGCCACGATCCCGCCACCACCCCAGCAACATACCTGCCCATCCTTGACCAACAGACTGCGAATTGCGATGGAGCTGTCCATCTCGCCGCGTACGTCCAGGTACAGCAGCGAGCCGCAATACAACCCGCGTCGAGTCGGTTCCAGTTCGTCGATGATTTGCATCGCGCGGATCTTCGGTGCGCCGGTGATCGAGCCACCGGGGAAACTGCCGGCGATCAGGTCGAGTGCGTCGCGGGCATCCGCCAGTTCCCCGGTCACGCTGCTGACCAGGTGATGCACGTTGGGGTAGCTTTCCAGGCTGAACAGCTCCGGTACCCGCACCGAGCCGATGCGGCAGGTGCGGCCGAGATCATTGCGCAGCAGGTCGACGATCATCAGGTTTTCCGCGCGATCCTTGGGGCTGGCCAGCAGTTCGGCGGCGTTGGCCGCGTCTTCGGCAGGCGTCAGACCGCGCGGGCGAGTGCCTTTGATCGGGCGGGTTTCCACTTGGCGCTGGCTGACTTTGACGAAGCGCTCTGGCGACAGACTCAACACCGCGTCGCCGTCCGGCAGGCTCTGGAAACCGGAAAACGGTGTCGGGCAAGCCTCGCGCAACGCGCAGTAGGCCAGCCATGGATCGCCTTGGCAGGTTGCGCGGAAACGCTGGGCGAAGTTGACCTGATAGCAGTCGCCGGCCTGGATGTATTGATGAATGCGCTCCAGCGCCTGGCGATAGTCGTCCGGCGAAAGATCGGCAGTCATCGGCGTGTGCAACTTGAACGGCGTCAGCGGCGCTGAGGTCGGTTGGCTGAACAGCGCGATCAGCCGTTGCCGCTCGCTGTCGGCCAGTGACGGGTGAAACACCAATTGACTGGTGGCGGTCTGGTGATCGCTGATCAGCGCCCAGTCATACAGGCCGAACCGCGCGTCGGGCAGTTGCAGATCGTCCCGGGCCAGGCTCGGCAGATTCTCCAGATGTCGGCCGAAGTCGTAGCTCAGATAGCCGATCAGGCCACCGGCGAAAGGCAGGTCATATTCGACAGGCAGTTGCGCTTCGCCCAGGCGAGTCAGATTATCCCGCAGGCGTTGCAGGAAAACGCCGCCGCTCTCATCGGGCAACACCGCCAGTTGTGCCAGCGGCCAGGCGCTGAGCAGGTCATAACGGCCACGGTCGGCACTCGGCCGGCCGCTGTCGAGCAGCACCGCACCGGGCGCATGGCGGATGGCCGCGAAGTAATCGGCGGGGTTGGCACGGTAGGGCAGCGGGTGTACGGAACAGGTCAACATGGGCGGGGCAGATCGGCCATCGAGGCGGGGTGGGGATTGTAGTCCTCTGCGTGAATTGCTCCTAGAGGGGATGTCGGGGATTGGCAGATCCGCAGCGGCCAACGAGCAACCTGTGGCGAGGGAGCTTGCTCCCGTTGGAGTGCGAAGCGCTCCCCAAAAATCTTACGACTGCTGCGCAGCCGAGCGGGAGCGAGCTCCCTCGCCACGGGGATCAGCCCTCGACCGCCGGAATATGCCCAAACATCTCCTGAGTAAACGCCACCCGCTCTTCAACCGACTCGGTCACACCACGCGCCTTCAGCGCCTCCAGGTGTGCCTCGACCGCATGCGTACGCTGAGTCAGCCCGCAGTCGTTGGCAATCTGGATATTCAGCCCCGGCCGCGCATTCAGTTCGAGAATCAGCGGGCCTTTTTCCTGGTCCAGCACCATGTCCACACCGATGTAGCCCAGGCCGCACAGTTCATAACAGCCGGCGGCGAGTTTCATGAAACCGTCCCAGTACGGCAGTTGCACGCCATCCACCGCGTTGGTGGTGTCGGGGTGTTTGTTGATGATGTTGTTCAGCCAGGTGCCGCGCAGGGTCAGGCCGGTGGCGAGATCGACACCGACGCCGATGGCGCCTTGGTGCAGGTTGGCCTTGCCGCCGGACTGACGGGTTGGCAGGCGCAGCATGGCCATCACTGGATAGCCCATCAACACGATGATGCGGATGTCCGGCACGCCTTCGTAGCTGATGCTCTTGAAGATCTGATCCGGGGTCACCCGGTATTCGATCAGTGCACGGTCGCGGTGACCGCCCAGCGAATACAGGCCGGTGAGAATGCTCGAGATGTGGTGTTCGAGCTCTTCGTGGGCAAGGATCTTGCCCGAGACCGTGCGATAGCGGCCTTCGAAGCGGTCGGCGATGACGATGATGCCGTCACCCCCCGCACCTTGAGCCGGCTTGATCACGAAATCGTTGCGCCCGCCGATGATCGCGTCGAGCTTGTCGATTTCCTTCTCCGTGGAGATCACGCCATACAGCTCCGGCACATGAATGCCGGCCTCGATCGCGCGCTCCTTGGTGATGATCTTGTCATCGACGATCGGGTACAGGCTGCGCTTGTTGTACTTGAGCACGTAGTCGGCGTTACGCCGATTGATGCCCATGATGCCCCGCGCCTCCAGAGCCTTCCAGGTCTTCCAGAAACCGAACATCAGGCGTCAGCCTTCTTCAGGAAAGCCTTGAAGCGCACCAGTTCGGTCAGGCGGTAACCGCGATAGCGACCCATCGCCAGCATGAAACCGACCAGAATCAGCAGGATCGCCGGGAAGGTAAACACGAAGTACACCAGCTCCGGCACAGTCATGATCAAGTGCGCCAGGGACGCCGCGAACAGCGTGCCGATCGCCACTTTCATGGCATGGCTGGCGCCGCGTTCTTCCCAGGTGATCGACAGGCGTTCGATGGTCATGGTCAGAATCACCATCGGGAACAGCGCCACCGACAAGCCACGCTCCAGCCCCAGCTTGTGGCTGAACAGGCTGATGGCGGCAATCAGCACCACCACGAAGGTCAACACTACCGACAGGCGCGGCAGCATCTGCAGCTTCAAATGTTCCAGATACGAGCGTAAGGACAGGCCCAGCGCGGTGATCACGGTAAACAGCAGGATGCCGAAGCCCAGTTGCGTTTCGCGGAAGGCCAGGGCGATCAGCACCGGGGTAAAGGTGCCGAGGGTTTGCAGGCCGATCAGGTTGCGCAGGATCAGGATCACCAGCACGCCGATCGGGATCATCACCATGATCATGAACGTCTGCTGGGTCTGCAGCGGCAGGCCGTAGAGCGAGTATTCGAGGAAGTTGGCATCGGTGTTTTCGTCGGTCAGCTTGGCCAGACGAATCGCGTTCATCTCGCTGTTGTTCAGGCTGAAGGTCACGTTGGCTTTCTTCGCGCCGTCGACGGTGATCAGGTTTTCATCACCGGTCCACCACAGCAGACGGTCGGTCGGCAGGCCTTGCTCACCGGTTTCCGGATTGAAGTACAGCCAGTCGTTGCCATTGAAGCTGCGCAGCCACAACTCCGGGGTTTGCGGTTGATCGGCAACGAGGCGGATGGTGTGGACTTTTTCTACCGGTACGTGGGCGATCGACAACAGCAGTTCGACGATCTTCGCCTTGTGCGGCGTCGACGGATCGCCGGCCAGCAGCAGTTTGACGTTGTCGTCGTTGACGTTGTTGACGCGTTTGATCGCTTCGCCGATGAAGGTCTCGACGTCGGCCGAGTGCTGGCGGATCGGTGCGAGCAGGGCTTCGGCAGCGATTTTTTCCGGGCCTTCGATGGCGATGCTGTCGCGGAAGGTCGGGCCTTTGATCTTGGATTTTTCTGCGGTATAGCGTTTGGTCAGCACCAGACGGTAATAAAGCGTCTGGTTGCCCTTGGCCCGGCGCGCGGACCAGGTGACCTTGCGGTTGCCGTCGACGCGGTTGACCGCCACGCCGTAATTATTGGAGATAAAGCTTTCGTTGAGGCTGACGTAATCGCGGCTCAGCGGCGGCACGAACATCTGGACTTTCACCGGATCCTTGGTGCTGGCGACGAACTCGACTTTGGCGTCGATGTTCCACAGGTCGTCGGTAGCGTCTTCGGTCACCGGGATGCCGAGCACGAAAATCTGATAGGCCGTAACCGAAACGCCCAGGAGCACCAGAATGGTGATCAGGATTTTCAGGTGGAAGGTTAGAGAACGCATGGAAATTACTCGGCGGTATGAGCGGCGATGGTGCAGGCGGGTTTGCCGGCAGCGTATTTAAGACTGGGGTCGACCAGCGCGTCGAAGCGTTTCAGCGCTTCGGAGCCGATCAAAAGCGGGTATTGGAACGCACTACGGTCGGTCAGGTTCACTTCGATGCTGCGCAGCGCCGTGCCCATGCAGATGTCCAGCTCGATCACCGGACGCGCGGTGTATTTCTTGCCTTCTTCCGGGTCGTAGTCGCCGGCGCGGCGCTTGATCTTGCTGACCCGGGCCAGCGGCCGTTCGATCGGGTGCGAATGCGCAGCGTCGATCGCCAGGTAGAAACGCACCCAGGACTCGCCGTTGCGTTTGAAGCGTTTGATGTCGCGGGCACTCAGCGAGGCGGTTTTGGCGCCGGTGTCGAGTTTGGCCGCGACTTGCAGATTGATGCCGTCAAGCGATGCATATTCGTTGAGGCCGTACACGGTTTTTTCCCCCGCCGCGGCGAGGCCGGGCAGGCAAAACAGCGCAAAAAATGTGGGGAAGGGCTTGAGTCTCATAAATCCTGGTGCGCAGCGTTCCGTTTTCGGTTCAGGTTCCTGGCAAAACTTGCGCAAGCGCCTGCGTGTGCCTATCAGCTTTTTATGACAAGCCGTACAAATGGCCAGCAAATGCGGGCGGCATTCTAGCACGGTGGTTTTATGGCGCCAGCGCTCGCGCCGGTCTATAACCCTTGGGGTTGTTGGAGAGGGTTATTAGACGATTGTCGACAATGTGGATTTATCCTTTGACTGATGCGGGCTAATTGGCTAGTTTTTGCCGCATTGGATTTTAAGGTGTCGACAATCATGCTGGATCAACTCGATCCCCCGGTCATCAGCGGCGACGATTCCGAGACGCTCTCGGAAAACGTCTTCCGGCGCATCCAGGCGGCCATCGTCAAAGGTGAGATCGCCCCCGGCAGCAAGATCTCCGAGCCGGAGCTGGCGCGCACCTACGGCATCAGTCGCGGGCCGCTGCGCGAGGCCATTCATCGGCTCGAAGGCCAACGCCTGCTGGTGCGCGTACCGCATGTCGGCGCGCGGGTGGTGTCGCTCAGCCACGCCGAATTGCTCGAACTCTACGAAATCCGCGAATCCCTCGAAGGCATGGCCTGCCGTCTGGCGGCCGAGCGCATGAGCGTCGAAGACATCGACGAACTGCGCCGGGTGCTGGAAACCCACGAGCGCGACGCGGCGTTTCAGGCCGGCGTCGGCTATTACCAGCAGGAAGGCGATTTCGACTTTCACTATCGAATCATTCAGGGCAGCGGCAACCGCACGCTGACGCAAATGCTCTGCGGCGAGCTGTATCAACTGGTGCGCATGTACCGCATCCAGTTTTCCACCACGCCCAATCGGCCACGTCAGGCCTTTGCCGAACACCACCGGATTCTCGATGCCATCGCCGACCGTGACGGCGAACTCGCGGAATTGTTGATGCGCCGCCACATCGGCGCCTCGAAACGCAACATCGCCCGTCATTACCAGGACGGCGCCGACAATAAGACAGCCACTGAACGAGGTGAGTCATGAGTTCCAAGCAGAACACTCCAGGCCAGCGTTTCCGCGATGCGGTCGCCAGCGAGCATCCATTGCAGGTGGTCGGCGCGATCAACGCCAACCACGCGCTGCTGGCCAAGCGTGCCGGTTTCAAGGCGATCTACCTGTCCGGTGGCGGGGTGGCTGCGGGCTCGCTCGGCGTGCCGGACCTGGGCATCACCGGTCTGGATGACGTGCTGACCGACGTGCGGCGCATTACCGACGTCTGCGACTTGCCGCTGCTGGTGGACGTCGACACCGGTTTCGGCGCCTCGGCGTTCAACGTGGCGCGCACCGTGAAGTCGATGATCAAGTTCGGCGCGGCGGCGATTCACATCGAAGACCAGGTCGGCGCCAAACGCTGCGGTCACCGTCCGAACAAGGAAATCGTCACCCAGCAGGAAATGGTCGACCGCATCAAGGCAGCGGTCGATGCCCGTACCGACGACAGCTTTGTGATCATGGCTCGCACTGACGCGCTGGCGGTTGAAGGTCTGGAGTCGGCACTGGATCGCGCCGCCGCGTGCATCGAGGCCGGCGCCGACATGATCTTCCCGGAAGCCATCACCGAACTTGAGATGTACAAGCTGTTCGCCAACCGGGTGAAGGCACCGATCCTCGCCAACATCACCGAGTTTGGCTCGACACCGCTGTACACCACCGAGCAACTGGCTGGCGCCGATGTGTCGCTGGTGCTGTACCCGCTGTCGGCGTTCCGCGCGATGAACAAGGCCGCGGAAAACGTCTACACCGCGATCCGCCGCGACGGCACCCAGCAGAATGTCATCGACACCATGCAAACACGCATGGAGCTTTACGATCGCATCGACTACCACACCTTCGAGCAGAAGCTCGATGCGTTGTTTGCCGCTAAAAAATAAAGGCGAAGATCAAAAGATCGCAGCCTCGTTTCACTCGACAGCTCCTACAGGAACGCGGTCGATGTAGGAGCTGCCGAAGGCTGCGATCTTTTGCCAACAACACCGTAATTGCAGATTCCCTAACAAATTCAAGATTGGAGACAGCAATGGCCGAAGCAAAAGTACTCAGTGGCGCCGGGCTCCGGGGCCAGGTTGCCGGGCAAACCGCACTGTCCACCGTGGGCCAGGCCGGTGCCGGGCTGACCTATCGCGGCTACGACGTGCGCGAACTGGCAGCCGACGCGCAGTTCGAAGAAGTGGCGTACCTGCTGCTGTACGGCGAACTGCCGAGCCAGGCGCAACTCGACGCTTACCAGCAAAAGCTGAGCAAGCTGCGCGATCTGCCGCAGGCACTGAAAGAAGTGCTCGAACGCATCCCTGCCGACGCTCACCCGATGGACGTCATGCGCACCGGTTGCTCGTTCCTCGGCAACCTCGAACCGGAGAAAGACTTCTCCGAGCAGCGCGACAAGACCGACCGTCTGCTCGCCGCTTTCCCGGCGATCATGTGCTACTGGTATCGCTTCAGTCACGACGGCAAACGCATCAACTGCGTCAGTGATGAGCCATCGATTGGCGGCCACTTCTTGCACCTGTTGCACGACAAGAAGCCGAGCGAACTGCACGTCAAAGTGATGAACGTGTCGCTGATTCTGTACGCCGAACACGAATTCAACGCCTCGACGTTTACCGCTCGCGTTTGTGCATCGACCCTGTCCGACCTGTATTCCTGCGTTACCGCGGCCATCGGTTCGTTGCGCGGCCCGCTGCACGGTGGCGCCAACGAAGCGGCGATGGAAATGATCGAGCGCTTCTCGTCGCCGGAAGAGGCGATCAAGGGCACCCTCGGCATGCTCGAGCGCAAGGACAAGATCATGGGCTTCGGCCACGCAATCTATAAGGACAGCGATCCGCGCAACGAGGTGATCAAGGGCTGGTCGAAAAAACTCGCCGACGAGGTCGGTGACAAGGTGTTGTTCGCGGTTTCCGAAGCCATCGACAAGACCATGTGGGAGCAGAAAAAACTGTTCCCCAATGCCGACTTCTACCATGCCTCGGCGTACCACTTCATGGGCATCCCGACCAAGCTGTTCACGCCGATCTTCGTCTGCTCGCGCCTGACCGGCTGGGCCGCGCACGTGTTCGAACAGCGTGCCAACAACCGCATCATCCGTCCGAGCGCCGAGTACGTCGGCGTTGAACAGCGCAAGTTCGTGCCAATCGAACGTCGCTGAATGGTGAGGACTGAACACTGATCCAGAGGTTCACCGAGGACCCTGTGGGAGCTGGCTTGCCAGCGATGACTGAGTCACATCCAACCTTGATGTCGACTGACCCACCGCTATCGCTGGCAAGCCAGCTCCCACAGGGTTTGGTGTGAACTTCAAGATCAGTGTCCAGCTCACCCTTTGAAACCACCGTGACCCGAGTCCTGACCCGATGAACACAGCATTCCGCAAAAACCTGCCCGGCAGTTCCCTGGATTATTTCGACGTCCGCGCGGCGGTCGAGGCGATTCAGCCCGGCAGTTACGACACCCTGCCGTACACCTCCCGCGTGCTGGCGGAGAACCTGGTGCGTCGCTGCGACCCGGCCACGCTCACCGATTCTCTCAAGCAACTGATCGAACGCAAACGCGACCTCGACTTCCCGTGGTTCCCGGCGCGTGTGGTCTGCCACGACATTCTCGGCCAGACCGCGCTCGTGGACCTCGCCGGCCTGCGTGACGCGATTGCCCAGCAGGGTGGCGACCCGGCGCAGGTCAACCCGGTGGTGCCGACGCAACTGATCGTCGACCACTCGCTGGCGGTGGAGGCCGGCGGTTTCGACAAGCAGGCGTTCGAGAAGAACCGCGCCATCGAAGACCGGCGCAACGAAGACCGTTTTCACTTCATCAACTGGACCAAAAAGGCCTTCAAGAACGTCGACGTGATCCCGCCGGGCAACGGCATCATGCACCAGATCAACCTGGAGAAAATGTCTCCGGTGATTCAGGTGCGTGACGGCGTGGCGTTCCCCGACACCTGCGTCGGCACCGACAGCCACACCCCGCACGTCGATGCGCTGGGCGTGATCGCCATCGGCGTCGGTGGCCTCGAAGCCGAGAGCGTGATGCTCGGCCGCGCCTCGTGGATGCGCCTGCCGGAGAGCGTCGGCGTCGAACTGACCGGCAAGCTGCAACCGGGCATCACCGCCACCGACATGGTGCTGGCCCTGACCGAGTACCTTCGCAAACAGAAAGTCGTCGGCGCCTGGCTGGAGTTCTTCGGCGAAGGCGCCTCGGCGCTGACCCTCGGCGACCGCGCGACCATCTCCAACATGGCCCCGGAGTACGGCGCTACCGCCGCGATGTTCTACATCGACCAGCAGACCATCGACTACCTGAAACTCACCGGTCGCGAAGACCAGCAAGTGCAGCTCGTCGAGCAGTACGCCAGACTCAACGGCTTGTGGGCCGACAGCCTGAAAGGCGCGCAATACGAGCGCGGCCTGAGTTTCGATCTGTCGTCGGTGGTGCGCAACATGGCCGGCCCGAGTAACCCGCACGCCCGCGTCGCGGTGTCGGATCTGGCGGCCAAAGGCATTTCCGGGCAGTGGGATGACGTGCCGGGGCAAATGCCCGATGGCGCGGTGATCATCGCGGCCATCACCAGCTGCACCAACACCAGCAACCCGCGCAACGTGATCGCCGCCGGCCTCTTGGCGCGCAACGCCAACAAGCTTGGGCTGACGCGCAAACCGTGGGTCAAATCCTCGCTGGCACCAGGGTCGAAAACCGTCGCGCTGTATCTCGATGAAGCGGGGCTGACCACGGAGCTGGAGCAACTCGGTTTCGGCGTCGTCGCGTTTGCCTGCACCACTTGCAACGGCATGTCCGGCGCCCTCGATCCGGTGATCCAGCAAGAGATCATCGACCGCGATCTGTATGCGACGGCCGTGCTCTCCGGCAACCGCAACTTTGACGGCCGCATTCACCCGTACGCCAAGCAGGCGTTCCTCGCGTCGCCGCCGCTGGTGGTCGCTTACGCCATCGCCGGGACCATCCGTTTCGACATTGAAAAAGACGTGCTCGGCGTGGTCGATGGCAAGGAAATCCGCCTGAAAGACATCTGGCCGAGCGACGAAGAAATCGACGCCGTGGTGAAGTCGTCGGTCAAGCCGGAGCAATTCCGTCAGGTCTACATTCCGATGTTCGCCATCCACGAAGACACCGGCCCGAAAGTCGCGCCGCTGTACGACTGGCGCGAGATGAGCACCTACATCCGCCGGCCGCCATACTGGGAAGGCGCGCTGGCCGGCGCCCGTCCGTTGAAGGGCATGCGCCCGCTGGCGGTGCTGCCGGACAACATCACCACCGATCACCTGTCGCCCTCGAACGCGATCATGCTCGACAGCGCCGCCGGCGAATACCTGGCGAAAATGGGCCTGCCGGAAGAGGACTTCAACTCGTACGCCACGCACCGTGGCGACCACCTGACCGCGCAGCGTGCAACCTTCGCCAACCCGAAACTGTTCAACGAAATGGTTCAGGAAAACGGCAAGGTCAAGCAAGGCTCGCTGGCCCGCGTTGAGCCGGAAGGCAAGGTGATGCGCATGTGGGAAGCCATCGAAACCTACATGGAGCGCAAGCAGCCGTTGATCATCATTGCCGGCGCCGACTACGGCCAGGGCTCGTCCCGCGACTGGGCGGCGAAAGGCGTGCGTCTGGCAGGCGTGGAAGCGATCGTCGCCGAAGGCTTCGAGCGTATCCACCGCACCAACCTGGTGGGCATGGGCGTGTTGCCGCTGGAATTCAAACCGGGCACCGACCGCAAGACCCTTGGTATCGACGGCAGCGAAACCTACGACGTGATCGGCGCCCGCACACCGCGCGCCGACCTGACGCTGGTGATCCATCGAAAGAACGGTGAGCGCGTCGAAGTGCCGGTGACCTGCCGCCTCGACACCGCCGAAGAAGTGTCGATCTACGAGGCCGGCGGCGTGCTGCAACGCTTCGCTCAGGACTTCCTCGAAGAGTCGGCGGTTGCCGTTTAAATCACGTAGTGCGAGCGCGGGTCGGTTGACCCGCGTTTGCGGATAAGGAGCACCATGGCTCACGCAGCTAAGTTCGCACCGCAGATCAAAATACCCGCCACCTACATGCGCGGCGGCACCAGCAAAGGCGTGTTTTTCAGCCTCAAGGATCTTCCCGAAGCCGCGCAGATTCCCGGCCCGGCCCGCGATGCCTTGCTGCTGCGGGTGATCGGCAGCCCCGACCCGTACGACAAGCAGATCGACGGCATGGGCGGCGCCACCTCGAGCACCAGCAAAACCGTGATCCTGTCGAAAAGCATCAAGGCTGATCACGACGTCGATTACCTGTTCGGTCAGGTCTCCATCGACAAACCGTTCGTGGACTGGAGCGGCAACTGCGGCAACCTCTCGGCAGCGGTCGGTTCGTTCGCCATCAGCAATGGTCTGGTGGAGGCCAGCCGCATTCCGCACAACGGCGTCGCGGTGGTGCGCGTGTGGCAGGCCAACATCGGCAAGACCATCATCGCCCATGTGCCGATCACCAACGGCGAAGTGCAGGAGACCGGTGATTTCGAACTCGACGGCGTGACCTTTCCGGCGGCCGAAGTGCAGGTCGAATTTATGGACCCGGCGGCGGAAGAAGAGGGCGGCGGCGGTTCGATGTTCCCCACCGGCAACCTGATCGATCAGCTGGAGGTGCCGGGTGTCGGCACGTTCCAGGCGACCATGATCAACGCCGGCATCCCGACGATTTTCGTCAACGCCGCAGACATCGGCTACACCGGCACCGAACTGCAAAGCGCGATCAACAGCGACCCGAAAGCGCTGCAGATGTTCGAGACCATCCGCGCCTACGGTGCGTTGCGCATGGGCCTGATTTCGAGTCTGGATGAGGCGGCCAAGCGGCAGCACACGCCGAAAGTCGCGTTTGTCGCCAAGCCTGCGGATTACGTCGCGTCCAGCGGCAAATCGATTGCTGCCGCTGATGTCGATCTGCTGGTGCGTGCGTTGTCGATGGGCAAACTGCACCACGCGATGATGGGCACGGCAGCGGTGGCGATCGGGACGGCGGCGGCGATTTCCGGGACGCTGGTGAATCTCGCGGCGGGCGGTGTCGAGCGCAACGCTGTGCGCTTCGGCCATCCTTCCGGCACCCTGCGCGTGGGTGCCGAGGCCAGCCTGGAAAACGGTGAGTGGGTGGTAAAAAAGGCCATCATGAGCCGCAGTGCGCGGGTGCTGATGGAAGGCTTCGTCCGCATCCCCGGCGACTCCTTCTGAATCCAGCACCGAACAGAACTGTAGGAGCTGCCGCAGGCTGCGATCTTTTGATTTTGCTTTTCAAGATCAAAAGATCGCAGCCTGCGGCAGCTCCTACAGAGATTGCTTTTCAAAAATAAAAATCCATCGCCTGAACCGAGGTCCCATCAACGAACCACTGCAAGAGTGAATCGAACATGAGCGCCAACGTCGACCTGAACAACCGCCCCGACTACGACCGTGTCCTGCAGGACATCGCCGATTACGTCCTCACCTTCAACATCGAATCTGCCGAAGCCCTCGACACCGCCCGCAACTGCCTGATGGACACGTTGGGCTGTGGCCTGCTGGCGCTGCGGTTCCCTGAATGCACGAAACACCTCGGCCCCATTGTCGAGGGCACCGTCGTGCCATTCGGGGCGCGCGTGCCTGGCACTCCCTATCGCCTGGATCCGGTGAAAGCCGCGTGGGACATCGGCTGCATCGTGCGCTGGCTCGACTACAACGACACCTGGCTTGCGGCTGAATGGGGGCATCCGTCGGACAATCTCGGCGGGATTCTCGCGGTGGCTGATCACCTGTCGCAGAAACGTATCGCCAACGGCGAAGCGCCACTGACCGTGCGCGACGTGCTCGAAGCGATGATCATGGCCCACGAGATTCAAGGCGTGATCGCTCTGGAAAATTCGTTCAACCGCGTCGGCCTCGACCACGTTCTACTGGTGAAAGTCGCTTCGACCGCCGTCACCGCCAAACTGATGGGCGCCCGTCGCGAACAACTGCTGTCGGCGTTGTCCCATGCGTTCGCCGATGGTCAGGCGCTGCGCACTTATCGTCATGCGCCGAACGCCGGGTCGCGCAAGTCCTGGGCGGCGGGGGATGCGACCAGCCGCGGCGTGCGTCTGGCCGACATCGCGCTACGCGGCGAGATGGGCATTCCCGGGGTGTTGACGGCCAAACAGTGGGGCTTCTACGACGTATCGTTCAGCCACACCAACAACAATCTGGCGCTCAAGCAGGAAGGCAAACGCACCTTCAGTTTCTCGCGGCCCTACGGCAGTTACGTCATGGAAAACGTGCTGTTCAAGATCAGCTTCCCCGCCGAGTTCCATGCGCAAACGGCCTGCGAAGCGGCGGTGACCTTGCATCCGTTGGTGCGCAACCGCTTGCATGAAATCGACCGCATCGTCATCACCACCCATGAGTCAGCGATTCGCATCATCTCCAAGGTCGGGCCGCTGGCCAACGCCGCCGACCGCGATCACTGCCTGCAGTACATGACCGCCGTGCCGCTGGCGTTCGGCAATCTGCTGGCCGAGCAGTACGAGGACGACTTCCACGCCGCGCACCCGATCATCGATGTGCTGCGCGAGAAGATGGTCATCGTCGAAGACCCGCGTTTCACCCGCGAATATCTGGAGGCTGACAAGCGCTCGATTGCCAACGCGGTGCAGGTGTTTTTCAAGGACGGGACGAGTACCGAGAACGTGTTGGTCGAATACCCGATCGGCCATCGTCGGCGCCGGGTCGATGGCATCCCGTTGCTGGAGGACAAGTTCAAGGCCAACCTGGCGACGCGTTTCACCGCGCAGCGCAGCAACGAGATCTTCACCCTGTGCAAGGATCAGCAAGCGCTCGAAGCCACACCGGTCAATCGCTTCGTCGATCTGTTCGTGATCTAGACGCAGTGCCCGAGATGACGAGGGCTACAGGCTGCCCTCGACGTCCTCCAGGCTGAAGGTTTCGGTGTGGTCGTCGTAGGAGAAAATTTCCGCGTAACGGCCCCAGGCGATCACCACTTCCAGGGTTTTCTCGACGAACGCTTCGGTCAGCGAATCCTGCAGTTCCTGCTCGAAACGCACCCGTGGCGCGCGGTGACCGTTGCGCTCCAGCAGTACCTGGCGGATGCGCGCGGCCAGCGGCACATGGCGAATCAGATGTTCGGCGAACAGGGTTTTGCGCTCTTGGGTGCCGTAGTCAGCGAACAGTTTGCCGGCCTCGGTCAGGGTGATGTCGGCGCCCTTGAGTTCGGCAAAACCGAGGTGTTCGATCATTTCGGCCACCGGAAACAGGTCATCGACCTCCAGCAAGCGCCGTTCGGCCACGGTGGGCAGGCCGGCATGGCCGTTGTAGGGTTCGGCGGCGATCGTTTCGATCAGGCCGGCCATCAGGTTGGTCGAGACCTCCGGCAGCGGGCTGCTCATTTTCAGCTCGGGCTTGCCGGCGCTGGCGTCGGCGCTGCGGCGGTCGGTCATCTGCGCGTAAATGTCATCGACCATCTGCCGGAAAGTCGGATCGAGACGATTGCGTGGGTGGGCGAACGGTACCTTGATTTCCGCCACTACACGTCCGGGGTTGGACGACAGCACCAGAATGCGGTCGCACATCAGCACCGCCTCCTCGATGTTGTGGGTGACGATCAGGATCGATTTGATTGGCAATTGCTTGCCGCTCCACAAGTCCAGCAGATCGGTCCTCAAGGTTTCGGCGGTCAGAACGTCCAGCGCCGAAAACGGTTCGTCCATCAGTAACAAAGTCGGGTTGACCACCAGGGCGCGGGCGAATCCGACGCGCTGGCGCATGCCACCGGACAGCTCGCGAGGGTAGGCGTTTTCGAAACCGTCGAGGCCGATCAGGTCGATGGCGGCCAGCGCGCGCTTGCGCGCAGCTTTGCGTTCGACCTGCAAGGCTTGCAGGCCGGCCTCGACGTTTTCCAGTACGGTCAGCCACGGGAACAATGCAAAAGTCTGGAACACCATGGCCACGCCTTCGGCCGGGCCGTGCAGCGGCTGGCCGTTGTACAGGACTGTGCCTGACGACGGTTCGATCAGTCCGGCGATAATCCGCAGCAACGTCGACTTGCCGGAGCCGGAGCGGCCGAGCATGCCGACGATCTCGCCTTCGCGCAGGGTCAGATCGACCCCGCTGAGCACTTGCAGTTCTTCCTTGCCCTTGCCAAACACCCGGTTCACGTCGTTGAGCGCATAGATTTCCGGGCTGGCGGCGGTTGGTTCGGTGTAGGTATTCATCGCAGCGAATCCCGTTAATTCAGTCGGAGTTTGTTTTCGGCGACGGCGTACATCGGTCGCCAGACCAAGCGATTGAAGGCCACGACGAAGATCGCCATCACCACCACGCCCAGAGTGATTTTCGGAAAGTCGCCGGCGGCGGTGGTCTGGGCGATGTAGGCGCCCAGACCGTGGGCGACGACCTTGTCCTGCCCCCAGGAAACGAATTCGGAAACGATGCTGGCGTTCCACGCACCGCCCGAAGCGGTGATGGCGCCGGTCACGTAGTACGGGAAGATCCCCGGCAGCATCACCTTGCGCCACCACAGCCAGCCGCGAATGCGGAAGTTGGTTGCAGCCTCCTTGTAATCATTGGGGAAGGCGCTGGCCCCGGCGATCACGTTGAACAGGATGTACCACTGGGTGCCGAGCACGATCAGCGGGCTGAGCCAGATGTCCGGGTTCAACTGGTAGCGCAGGATGACGATGACGAACACCGGAAACAGCAGGTTGGCCGGGAACGCGGCGAGAAACTGCGCCAGCGGCTGGATCTTCTCCGCCAGCGCCGGGCGCAGGCCGATCATCACGCCAAGTGGCACCCAGATCAGCGAGGCGATGAAAATCAGCCCCGCCACCCGCAGCAGGGTGTAGAACCCCAGCAGCAACACGTGACCGACTTCGGCGATCGTCACCTCGGTGCCGACATACAGCACGATGTGGTACAGCGCATAAACGGTCAGCAGCGCGATCAGCGCGCCCCAGATCCAGTCGATTCTCCTGGATGTCGCCGGGTTGTCAGAGGTCATCGCCTGACGCGCCGCGCGTGGCAGGTTCAAGCGCATGTTGCCCAGCCGGCTGATGGCGCGGCTGAACGGGCGCAGCAGGCGTTGGATCAAGCGGGTGCGCTGGATCAGGTTCAGCACCCAGGACTCAGGTGCGGCGGTCTGTGAGGCGGTGTTCTCCATGCGGAACTTGTCGGCCCAGGACACCAGCGGGCGGAACAGGAACTGGTCGTAGATCAGGATCACTACGATCATCGTCAGGATCACGCAGCCCACCGCGTGCAGGTCTTTCTGCGCGATCGCCAACGCCAGATACGAGCCGATGCCTGGCAGGGTGATGGTCTGGTCACCGACGGTGATCGCTTCCGACGCCACCACGAAGAACCAGCCGCCGGACATGCTCATCATCATGTTCCAGATCAATCCGGGCATGGCGAACGGCACGTCGAGTTTCCAGAATCGCTGCCAGCCGGACAGTTGCAGGTTGGTCGACACCTCCACCAGATCCCGCGGCAGCATGCGCAGCGACTGGTAGAAGCTGAAGGTCATGTTCCATGCCTGACTGGTGAAAATCGCAAAGATCGCGGCGAACTCTGCGCCGAGCACCCGGCCGGGAAACAACAGCAGAAAGAAGGTCACGGTGAACGAGATGTAGCCCAGCACCGGCACCGATTGCAGGATATCGAGCACCGGCACCAGCAGTTTTTCCGCGCGGCGGCTTTTTGCGGCCAGGGTGCCGTAAAGCAGGGTGAACACCAATGCCGCGACCATCGCCGCAAGCATGCGCAGGGTAGTGCGCATGGCGTATTCCGGCAGGTTGCCCGGGTCGAGGGAAATCACTTCGCTCTGCAAGGTGGCGATGGGCGCCCAGGTTTCCCGGGCGGTGATCGAGAAAAACAGCAGGAAGCCGATCACCAGCGGCATGGCGATCAGATCCCAGCGATTGGGCAGCAAGCGCCGGGCCGTGGCCGGGATGTAGTGACGGAACACTTTCTTCATACGCAGTGATTCCAGCGGTTTCCAAAGGGCGCGGCAGTCTGAGCGTAGCTTCTGTCTGCACGACCCACCGAGAATGAGCGGATGCTCGTTCTTCAGGTTCAAGTGGGAAGTGAATGTTGCGGACCTGGCGCATTCGACAGGCCGGAAGGGCAGGCATAGCGGGGGTTTCAGCCCGGATGCGCTGCTTGCGCGGATTGTATGTTTTGCGATGTTACAAAGACGTAAAGAACCTGTCGGTTTTGGGTGAAGAAATTTTCACGTGCAGGGTGCCGCGTCGCGAGCCGCCGGACCGGCAGCGGCTTGATCGAGTGGAATGCTGACCAGTGTGGGAGCGAGCGTGCTCGTGAAGGCGCCAGAGCAGGCACCGCAACGCTATTTGAAACGCCGCTCGACGCCTTTCTCCACCAGAATCTTCGCCGAAATCTCTTCCACCGAAAAATGCGTGGAGTTGATGTGCGGGATGTTCTCGCGGCGGAACAGGTTTTCCACTTCGCGCACTTCGAATTCGCATTGGGCGTAGCTCGAATAGCGGCTGTTGGGCTTGCGTTCGTTGCGAATCGCGGTGAGGCGGTCCGGGTCGATGGTCAGGCCGAACAGTTTGTGCTGATGGGCGCGCAGGGCGGTTGGCAGGGTCAGACGCTCCATGTCGTCTTCGGTCAACGGGTAGTTGGCCGCGCGGATGCCGAATTGCATCGCCATGTACAGGCACGTCGGCGTCTTACCACATCGCGACACGCCCACTAGTATCAGGTCGGCCTTGTCGTAATAGTGGGTGCGTGCGCCGTCATCGTTGTCGAGGGCGAAGTTCACCGCCTCGATACGCTCCATGTAATTGGAGTTGTGGCCGATCGAATGCGACTTGCCGACGGTGTAGGAGGAATGCTCGGTCAGCTCCTGTTCGAGCGGGGCGAGGAAGGTCGAGAAGATGTCGATCATGAAACCATTGGACGTTGCGAGAATCTCACGGATGTCCTGATTGACGATGGTGTCGAAGATGATCGGGCGGAAGCCGTCGGTTTCAGCGGCTTTGTTGATTTGTTGTACCATGGCCCGCGCTTTGTCCGCGTTGTCGATATACGGCCGCGTGAGCTTGGTGAAGGTAATGTTTTCGAACTGCGCCAGAAGGCTTTGACCCAGGGTTTCGGCGGTAATGCCGGTGCCATCGGAGATAAAGAAAGCAGATCGTTTCATTTGCACCTTGGGCCTTAAGCTAATGAGCATTCTTGGATATGATAGGCGCGATTTGCCGGCCGCCATTGGCCCGCATTCTCACTTATTTTCCAGGTCCAGGCCATACAGCCGGCCAACGCTCCCCCGAGCTGCCGGTTTCTGAGCTTTTCCAACACAGTTAGTGGAGAGATCACCTTGGTAGAGTACGTAGTTTCCCTCGATAAGCTCGGCAAACACGATGTTGAGCATGTGGGGGGCAAGAACGCATCCCTGGGCGAGATGATCAGCAACCTGGCGGGTGCCGGTGTGTCGGTCCCCGGCGGCTTTGCCACCACCGCGCAGGCCTATCGCGACTTTCTCGAACTGAGCGGCCTCAACGACCAGATCCACAAGGCTCTCGACGCCCTGGACGTCGATGACGTCAACGCGCTGGCCAAGACCGGTGCACAGATCCGTCAATGGATCATGGAAGCCGAATTCCCCGAAAAACTGAATACCGAGATCCGCACCGCGTTCGCTGCGCTGTCGGCCGGTAACCCTGACGTGGCCGTGGCCGTGCGCTCTTCCGCCACCGCCGAAGACTTGCCGGACGCCTCGTTCGCCGGTCAGCAGGAAACCTTCCTGAACATCCGTGGCGTGGAAAACGTTATCCGCGCCGCCAAAGAGGTGTTCGCTTCGCTGTTCAACGACCGCGCCATCTCCTACCGCGTGCACCAGGGCTTCGACCACAAACTGGTCGCCCTGTCGGCTGGCGTGCAGCGCATGGTGCGTTCGGAAACCGGCACCGCCGGTGTGATGTTCACCCTCGATACCGAATCCGGTTTCCGTGACGTGGTGTTCATCACCGGCGCCTACGGTCTGGGCGAAACCGTCGTCCAAGGCGCGGTCAACCCGGATGAGTTCTACGTGCACAAAGGCACGCTGGAGGCGGGTCGCCCGGCGATCCTGCGGCGCAACCTGGGCAGCAAAGCCATCAAGATGATCTATGGCGACGAGGCCAAGGCCGGTCGTTCGGTGAAGACCGTCGATGTCGACAAGGCTGAACGCGCACGTTTCTGCCTGACCGACGCTGAAGTCAGCGAGCTGGCCAAGCAGGCGATGATCATCGAGAAGCACTACGGCTGCCCGATGGACATCGAGTGGGCCAAGGACGGTGACGACGGCAAGCTGTACATCGTGCAGGCCCGTCCGGAAACCGTGAAGAGCCGCACCCAGGCCAACGTCATGGAACGTTACCTGCTGAAAGAAACCGGCACCGTGCTGGTTGAGGGGCGTGCCATTGGCCAGCGCATCGGCGCCGGCAAAGTGCGGATCATCAAGGACGTCTCGGAAATGGACAAAGTCCAGGCCGGCGACGTGCTGGTCTCCGACATGACCGACCCGGACTGGGAGCCGGTGATGAAACGCGCCAGCGCCATCGTCACCAACCGTGGCGGCCGTACCTGTCACGCGGCGATCATCGCCCGTGAACTGGGGATTCCGGCGGTGGTGGGTTGCGGCAACGCCACCCAACTGCTGAAGGATGGCCAGGGCGTGACCGTGTCCTGCGCCGAAGGCGACACCGGTTACATCTTCGAAGGCGAACTGGGCTTCGACGTCAAGAAGAACTCCGTGGACGCGATGCCGGAGCTGCCGTTCAAGATCATGATGAACGTCGGCAACCCGGACCGCGCCTTCGACTTCGCGCAGTTGCCGAACGCCGGTGTCGGCCTGGCCCGTCTGGAGTTCATCATCAATCGAATGATCGGTGTGCACCCGAAAGCGCTGTTGAATTACGACGGCCTGCCGCAGGAAATCAAGGACAGCGTCGACAAGCGCATCGCCGGTTACCACGATCCGGTCGGTTTCTACGTCGAAAAACTGGTGGAAGGCATCAGCACCCTCGCGGCCGCGTTCTGGCCGAAGAAGGTCATCGTGCGTCTGTCGGACTTCAAGTCCAACGAGTACGCCAACCTGATCGGCGGCAAGCTGTACGAGCCGGAAGAAGAAAACCCGATGCTCGGCTTCCGTGGTGCTTCGCGTTACATCAGCGAATCGTTCCGTGACTGCTTCGAGCTCGAATGCCGCGCGCTGAAGCGTGTGCGCAATGAGATGGGCCTGACCAACGTCGAAATCATGGTGCCGTTCGTCCGTACCCTCGGCGAAGCCAGCCAGGTGGTCGATCTGCTCGCCGAAAACGGCTTGGCCCGTGGCGACAACGGCCTGCGCGTGATCATGATGTGCGAACTGCCATCCAACGCGATTCTCGCTGAAGAATTCCTCGAATTCTTTGACGGTTTCTCCATCGGTTCCAACGACCTGACCCAGCTGACCCTGGGCCTGGACCGTGACTCCGGGATCATCGCGCACCTGTTCGACGAGCGTAATCCGGCGGTCAAGAAGCTGCTGGCCAACGCGATTGCCGCGTGCAACAAGGCCGGCAAGTACATCGGCATTTGCGGTCAGGGCCCTTCGGATCACCCGGACCTGGCCAAATGGCTGATGGAGCAGGGCATCGAAAGCGTGTCGCTGAACCCGGACTCCGTACTGGAAACCTGGTTCTTCCTCGCCGAAGGTCAGGCGCAGGCTTGATCAATATGTGAACGGCCCGCTCCCCTTGTGGGAGCAGAACCTGCTCGTGAAGACGGAGCAACATTCATCAGTGATGTTGGCTGACACTCCGCTTTCGCGAGCAGGCTGGCTCCCACGGGAGGCGGGTTTGAGATTTTAGTAGGGCGGGCTCCTGTAGATGCCGCCCTTTTTTGTGCAAGAGCATTATGCAAAGCAGCAGCAACCTGTTTCCTGTCGCCCTGATCAGCGCCGAACGTCGCGGTGATCTGAGCGAAGATGTCTATCGACTCAAACCCGGCAACAGTCCCGACTGGTCCGTGGAAATCGCCGTGACCCGCTTGGGCATGGCGGATGATACGGCGCCGCGCGGCGTGCCGGTGATTTTGCTGCATGGCAGTTTTTCCAACCGGCGCTTCTGGTTTTCCCCCAAAGGCCTGGGCCTGGGCGCTTACCTGACGCGTCTGGGCTTCGACGTGTGGATCCCGGAGATGCGCGGCCACGGCCTGTCGCAGCGCAACGAGGACTACCGGCGCAACCGCGTGGCTGACTACGCCCGTTACGATCTGCCGGCGATTGCCGCGTTTGTCCGTGAGCAGAGCGGGCAGGTCCCGCACTGGATCGGCCATTCGCTGGGTGGCATTACCCTGGCGGCGGCGCTCGGTGGCGAATACCTCGGCGAGCCGGCGGTGGCCTCGGCGGCGTTTTTCGGCACGCAGGTCAGCCGCACTTATTGGCCGTTGAAGATTCCGCCGGTGGAGTGGAGCGGGCGCTTCATTCTCAAGCGTTTCGCGCAATTGTCCGGCTCCCGCCTCAAGCGCGGCCCGGAAGACGAACCCATCGGTCTGGCGCTGGAAAGCATGCGCTGGTACGGCCTGTTCGGGCGTTTTGGCGACAAGGACAAGGATTGGTGGGCAGGGCTTGCCGAGGTTCAGGTGCCAGCGCTGGCCGTGACGGCGGCGGGGGATCACCAGGATCCGGCGTGGGCCTGTCGCAAACTGTTCGAGCAGATCGGCTCCGAGCACAAACAGTTCGTCAATCTGGGGCGCGAGCAGGGCTTCAGCGACAACTTCGGGCATGTCGAGATGCTGGTGAGCAAAGCGGCGCAGGCTGAGGTCTGGCCACTGGTGGCGCGTTGGTTGAGCGATCAGCAGACGCCGTTGCTCGGCGACAAGCCGGATCTTGCTGCTGCGGTCTGAGCCGGGTGCTCTGAAAAGGGCATTTCGTTCAGGTCGGCTTGCGGCTAAGATATGACGCATTGTGCGGTTCTGGTCATATTTGGTGGCTGTTTAGCTATTACGTTTCAGCGTTTGTTCAGGTTCGTTCAGCGACCATTGCATGAACTAAGGTAAACAGCGACCGCCGGGACTCGTTTCAACAGAGTGCGACATCCTAGATCGTCTTCCTTTTTACAGGAGTTTTTCGATGAACCATTACCTTACGCCTGACCTGTGCGACGCCTATCCGGAGCTGGTGCAGGTGCTGGAACCGATGTTCAGCAATTTCGGCGGCCGTGATTCCTTCGGCGGCGAAATCGTGACCATCAAATGTTTCGAAGACAACTCGCTGGTCAAGGAACAGGCCGAACTCAAGGGCAACGGCAAGGTGCTGGTGGTCGATGGCGGCGGTTCGCTGCGCCGCGCGCTGCTGGGCGACATGATCGCCGAGAAAGCTGCGAAAAACGGCTGGGAAGGGATGGTCATCTACGGTTGCATCCGTGATGTCGACGTTATTGCCCAGACCGATCTCGGCGTTCAGGCGTTGGCCAGCCATCCGATGAAGACCGAAAAACGTGGCATCGGCGATCTCAACGTAGCGGTGACTTTCGCCGGCGTGACGTTCCATCCGGGCCAATACATCTATGCGGACAACAACGGCGTGATCGTTTCGCCGAGCCCGCTGCAGATGCCTGAATAAAGTTTTCGACAAAGGGATGCGGATGTTCGAGGAAGAAAACGCGCAGTGGGGGCTGGTGCACGCCCTGGTGCTGGACGGTAAAGGCGGTGCGCGTTCGATTGCCCGGACTGAACTCGACGATCTGCAGCTGCAGGCCCATGAGAGCCTGTGGCTGCATTGGGATCGCAGTCATCCGCAAACCCAGACCTGGCTGCGCAAATCCAGCGGCCTGAATGAGTTCGCCTGCGACTTGCTGCTGGAGGAAAACACTCGGCCGCGCCTGCTGCCGTTGCCGGATGCCGAGTTGCTGCTGTTTCTGCGCGGGGTCAACCTCAACCCGGGGGCCGAGCCGGAAGACATGGTCTCGGTGCGGATTTTCGCCTCCGCCCAGCGCGTCATCTCGCTGCGTCTGCGCCCGTTGCGCGCCACCGATGAACTGCTGGCGCTGCTGAGCGAAGGCAAAGGATCGAAAACCTCCTCTGAGCTGATCCTGTACCTGGCGCAATTCCTCACCCACAAGGTGCAGGATCTGGTCACGTGCCTGTCGGAACTGGTCGATGAAGAGGAAGAAAAGCTCGATGCCGACGAACGGTATACCCCCGAACATGGCTCGATTTTGCACATCCGTCGCAGGGCGGCCGGACTGAAGCGTTTTCTGGCGCCGCAGCGGGATATTTTCGGACAACTGACGCGGATAAAACTGCCGTGGTTTGTCGATGATGATGCTGACTACTGGAACGAATTGAACAACAGCCTGACCCGCTATCTCGAAGAGTTGGAACTGACCCGAGAGCGCATGGGGCTTGTGCTGGAGGCCGAAGACCGGCGTTTGAACGTGCGCATGAATCGCACGATGTACCGCTTCGGCATCATCACCTGCATCTTTTTGCCGATGAGTTTTATCACCGGTCTTTTGGGTATCAACGTGGGCGGCATTCCGTTCTCGAGCAGCCCTTATGGTTTCCTGATTGCCTGTCTGACAGTGCTGGCGATGGCCATCGGTCAATGGTGGTTATTCCGCCGTTTGCGCTGGGTGTGAATATGCAACATGTGACCCGACCAAATTTGCCCGCGTCTTTCACAGACATCACGAGAGGTGCGTATGCACGATCCGTTTGAACAGTCTTTGCGCGACATGCTCAACGCCTCGCCGTCCAGCCGCGACGACGATGCCTGCCTGGGTCGCGTACTCAAAACCGCCAACCGCCAGGTGGGCGCCGGTGATCTGTTCAGCCTGCTGGGCCGCTGGTTACCCGCGCTGATGATCGCCCTGAATAACGGATCGGCCCACGTTTCGCCGGTTTCCCGTCTTCGTAAAACTACTGCACGCACTGCTGATAAGGCTGATTGAATATGGAACTTGATCTCTGGACTCAGAGCCTCGTCACTGCAATGACTGCGTTGTGGACCAAAGTCGCCAATTTCATCCCGAACCTGTTCGGCGCACTGGTGGTGCTGCTGTTGGGCTTCGTGGTGGCCAAGTTGCTCGATACCCTGCTGTCCAAGCTGCTGGCCAAGCTGGGCCTTGATCGCCTGATGGGCGGCACCGGTCTGACCAAATTGATGTCGCGAGCCGGCCTGCAAGTGCCGATTTCGACTTTGATTGGCAAGATCGTTTACTGGTTCGTTCTGCTGATTTTTCTGGTTTCTGCAGCAGAGTCCCTTGGACTTGAGCGAGTTTCAGCTACGCTGGACATGCTGGCGTTGTATTTGCCGAAAGTTTTCGGCGCCGCGCTGGTGTTGCTGGTGGGTGTTTTGCTCGCGCAATTGGCCAACGGCCTCGTGCGCGGGGCGGCAGAAGGTGTAGGGCTGGACTACGCTTCGGGTTTGGGCCGCATTGCCCAGGGGCTGGTGATCATCATCAGCATCTCGGTCGCGATCAGTCAGCTTGAGGTCAAGACCGACCTGCTGAACCATGTAATCGTCATCGTATTGATTACCGTTGGTCTGGCCGTAGCGCTGGCCATGGGGTTGGGAAGCCGGGAAATTGCCGGTCAGATTCTTGCGGGAATCTATGTGCGTGAGTTGTACCAGGTTGGGCAACAAGTGCGTGTTGGTGAGGTCGAAGGCCAGATCGAAGAGATCGGCACGGTTAAAACCACATTGCTGACCGATGAGGGTGAGCTAGTCTCACTTTCCAATCGGATCCTGCTGGAACAGCATGTGAGTAGCCGCTAACCCGGCAAACCCTGCTAATGTATGCCGCCGCAAAATGCCCTGAGAGGGGTGCGGCGGACATTGACCTGACTGTCGGCACGACTTGTTTTGAATAAAGCCCAAACGCTATCCACGCGCTATGACCCCCGTGAGCTCTCTGATGAGGAGCTGGTCGCGCGCTCGCATACCGAGCTGTTTCACGTGACGCGCGCCTATGAAGAGCTGATGCGGCGTTACCAGAGAACATTATTTAACGTTTGTGCGAGATATCTTGGGAACGATCGCGACGCAGACGATGTCTGTCAGGAAGTGATGCTTAAGGTGCTGTATGGCCTGAAGAACTTCGAGGGGAAATCGAAGTTCAAAACCTGGCTCTACAGCATCACGTATAACGAATGCATCACGCAGTATCGGAAGGAACGGCGAAAGCGTCGCTTGATGGACGCCTTGAGTCTGGACCCGCTGGAAGAAGCGTCGGAAGAAAAGGCGCCGAAACCTGAGGAGAAGGGCGGACTCGATCGCTGGCTGGTGTATGTGAACCCGATTGACCGTGAAATTCTGGTGCTACGATTTGTCGCAGAGCTGGAGTTTCAGGAGATCGCAGACATCATGCACATGGGTTTGAGTGCGACAAAAATGCGGTACAAACGTGCTCTAGACAAATTGCGTGAGAAATTTGCAGGCATTGCTGAAACTTAGTTCAGCGCAAATATCTCTTACGTGTAGGCAAGTTCTGATAGACTTGCCGCCGAGTTGTCCCCCGGTTTGCGGGACTGCTTCACAATCACCAGATGGGGATTTAACGGATGAAACTGAAAAACACCTTGGGCTTGGCCATTGGTTCTCTTATTGCCGCTACTTCGTTCGGCGCACTGGCACAAGGCCAAGGCGCAGTTGAAGGCGAGATCAACTACAAGAAGCAGTACAACGACAGCATTGATCATGTCGAAGACGGCTTCAACCCAGGCGCCAAAATCGGTTACTTCCTGACCGATGACGTCTCGATCAACTTCGGCTGGGATCGTAACAACCACACCCGTTCGAACGACGGTACCGGCAGCCAGAAACTGCGTGGTGACAACTTCGGTCTGACCGCTCAATACCACTTCAACAACGCTGGCGACGCTCTGCGTCCATACGTTGAAGGTGGCGTTAAGCACGGCAACCTGACCAACGTAGCTGCTGACGGCCACACCGGTCGCGACCAGTCGACTTTCCTGACTGCTGGCGCTGGCGTTAAGTACTACTTCGCCGAAAACTTCTTCGCCCGTGCTGGCGTAGAAGCTGACTACAAACTGGACAACGGCCGTTGGGACTACGCTCCATCGGTTGGTCTGGGTGTGAACTTCGGTGGCGGCGGCAAGCCAGCTGCTGCTCCAGTTCCAGCTCCGGCTGAAGTCTGCTCCGACAGCGACAACGACGGCGTTTGCGACAACGTTGACAAGTGCCCGGACACCCCAGCCAACGTAACTGTTGACGCTGATGGCTGCCCAGCAGTTGCTGAAGTTGTTCGTGTAGAGCTGGACGTGAAATTCGACTTCGACAAGTCGGTCGTCAAGCCAAACAGCTACGCTGACATCAAGAACCTGGCTGACTTCATGAAGCAGTACCCAGCCACTCACACCACTGTTGAAGGTCACACTGACTCCGTCGGTCCTGACGCTTACAACCAGAAACTGTCCGAGCGTCGTGCAAACGCCGTTAAGCAAGTTCTGACCCAGCAGTACGGTGTTGAGTCGTCCCGCGTTCAGTCGATCGGCTACGGCGAATCCCGCCCAGTTGCTGACAACAAAACTGAAGCTGGCCGTGCTGTTAACCGTCGCGTAGAAGCGCAGGTTGAAGCTCAAGCTAAGTAATTAGCTGCCGCTACGAGAAAAGCCCGGCTCAGGCCGGGCTTTTCTTTGCCTGCGATTTGGCTTTGAAGCTATAAAGATCGCAGCCTGCGGCAGCTCCTACACGGTATCCGCACACATCCTGTAGGAGCTGCCGAAGGCTGCGATCCTTTGATCTTCTGCAAAGGCAGCCACTGCACCAATGACCAGAATGGCCGGGCTCTTCAGTCCAAACCTGCAAGCGTCGTCACCCATGCTCATCAGATCACTGCGGCACTCGCGCTGTTCTGGCAGAGAGGCATTTTCGATCATCGCCACTGGCATATCCGCCGCCATCCCGCCCGCCAACAACTGATCGCGGATCTCGTCCAGTTTGGCCACCCCCATGTAGATCACCAGTGTCGTACCGCCTTGCGCCAGCGCCTGCCAGTTCAATTGGCTATCGTCCTGGGTATGCGCGGTGACTAGCGTCACCCCGCGCGCCACACCGCGCAACGTCAGCGGAATATCACACTGTGTCGCGCCAGCAAGGCCGGCGGTAATGCCGTTGACCAGCTCGACCTCAACCCCACGTTCGCGCAACCACTGCGCCTCCTCACCACCACGGCCGAAAATGCACGGGTCACCGCCCTTGAGCCGCACCACGCATAGGCCTTGGCGGGCATAACGCAGCATCAGCCGATGGATGAAGGCCTGCGGCGTCGAGCGACAGCCACCGCGCTTGCCCACGGCAATGATTCGCGCCGTAGGGCAATGCTCCAGCAGGGCGTCATTGACCAGATCGTCAATCAACACCACCTCTGCTTCGCGCAACGCGCGTACCGCTTTGAGCGTCAGTAACTCGGGATCACCGGGGCCTGCGCCCACCAGCCAGACTTTTGCATTCATGGTGTTTTCCTTCAGATGACCGATACCGGCTGCAGATCAGCGGCCAGCAAACGCTTGATTTCAGGGACACACGAGCCGCATTGCGTGCCGCACCCCAGTTGTTGTTTGAGACCTTGCAGATCCAGGCCCTGGCGAATTCCGGTACACACCGCGCGGTGACTGACGTTTTTGCAGTTGCACAGGGTTTTGTCCGGATTGGCCTGAACGCCGGCATTGCCGGGTGGTGCACTCATCGGCGCCAGAAGCCAGCGGCGCAGTTGTTCATCGGCGCGACCCTCCAGCCACAAGCCTTGCAGCCAGTGCTGAGCCAGGGTTTCGCCCGCGAGGCGGATTGCGGTGATACGGCCGTTTTCAATGCGTACCCGTTTGCCAATGGCGCGGCGCGGGTCGTCGTAGGCCAGTACTGGACCGTCGAGCAGCGCCAGGCACTGGTCGATATCGCGCAGCCGTTGCGGCTCTGGCGGCGTGGCGCTGGCAGCGCGTATCAGCAGCGCCGGCCGCTCACGTCCGACAAGGCTGAGGCTCACGTAGGAAAACGCCTCGCAGAGAGGTCGTAGCGTCTCGAAATGCCGTTGAACATCGCCCTCGATCAGGGCGAACAAGTGCCATGGCAGATTTACCGCTTCCAGACGCACGCCGCTGTGTTTGAGTTCGGGCTGCTTCGACAAAGGATCGAAGGCCGGCAAGGTCAGACTGTTGACCCCGCCCTTGAGAAACCGGTCGCCCCAATGCATCGGCAGAAACGCCTGGCCGGGGCGCACGCCGTCATCGCTGTCGACCGCGACGATCACGGCACCGCGCCGACTCTTCAGGTTGACCAGATCCCCCGGCTGCAAGCGCTGCCGGCGTAGCTCGTCCGGGTGCAGGCTTAACACGGCTTCGCTGACATGCCCGAACAATTGCGCCGCCGTGCCGGTGCGGCTCATGCCGTGCCATTGATCGCGCAGCCGGCCGGTGATCAGCGTCAGTGGGAACCGTGCATCGCGTTGTTCTTTGGCGGCGCGATAGGGATCGGCGACGAACTGCGCACGACCGTTAGCCGTGGGAAAAATCCCGTCGCCATACAAGCGTGCCGTGCCTTGCCGGGCGCCGGCGGGGAAGGGCCATTGCTGCGGCCCCAGTTCA
This sequence comes from Pseudomonas sp. AO-1, assembly GCF_019775695.1. NCBI lineage: Bacteria > Pseudomonadati > Pseudomonadota > Gammaproteobacteria > Pseudomonadales > Pseudomonadaceae > Pseudomonas > Pseudomonas sp. AO-1. Next base: position 4,503,663 of record NZ_CP079947.1, on the reverse strand, counting down.
TCGATCAATCGATGGCTGAGGCCCGACAAGTCCAGATCCCGTCCACGGGTCAGTTGTTTGTATTCGTCGAACAACTGCGCCGGCTGTTCGAAAGCAAACAGGCTCGGCTGAAGTGGGCGCAGACGTTTCTCCAGCCGCTGTGCGAAATCCACGGTGATCGCCCAGTCCGGCCGTGCTTCGCCCGGTGGGAGAATGGCCTGTCGTACGTGGGAAATGCGCCGTTCGGAGTTGGTCACCGAACCTTCTTTCTCGCCCCAACTGGCAGCGGGTAACAACAGGTCGACGAAGGCGGCGGTTTCGGTGGTGCGGAAGGCTTCCTGCAACACCACGAACGGGCAGGTCTGCAGCGCCTCGCGCACCGCCTGTTGATCAGGCATGGACTGTGCGGGATTGGTGCAGGCAATCCACAGCGCCTTGATCTGCCCGCTGCGCATCCGCTCGAATAGCTCGATGGCGCTAAGTCCAATGTTTTCAGTCAGTTGATCGACACCCCAATAGGCTGCCACTTCGGCACGGTGTTCGGGGTTGGCTGCCTCCCGGTGGCCGGGCAGCAAATTCGACAGGCTGCCGGTTTCCCGCCCGCCCATGGCATTCGGCTGACCGGTCAGCGAGAAAGGTCCTGCACCCGGGCGGCCGATTTGCCCGGTGGCCAGGTGCAGATTGATCAGCGCGCTGTTTTTTGCGCTGCCAGCGGTGGACTGATTCAGGCCCATGCACCACAGCGACAGGAAGCTTGGCGCGGTGCCCACCCATTCCGCGCACTGCTGCAATTGCTCGACACTGATCCCGCACAGTTGCGCAACCATTTGCGGGGTGTAGTCGCGCACCAGATTTTTCAGCTCAGGCAAACCGTCGGTGTGCGCCTGGATGAAGTCGCGGTCGATCCAGTCTTCCCACAGCAGCAGATGCAAAATCCCATGGAACAGCGCGACATCGGTGCCGGGCAGAATCGCCAGATGCAGGTCCGCCAGCTCACAGGTGTCGGTGCGCCGGGGATCAATGACGATGACTTTCATCTGCGGCCGGCGCGATTTTGCCTCTTCCAGGCGTCGGAAAAGGACTGGGTGGGCGTAGGCCATGTTACTACCGGCGATCATCACGCAATCGCTCAGCTCCAGATCCTCGTAACTGCATGGCGGCGCATCGGCGCCGAGGCTGCGTTTGTAACCGACCACCGCCGACGACATGCACAGCCGGGAATTGCTGTCGATGTTGTTGGTGCCGACCAGTGCTCGTGCCAATTTGTTGAAGGCGTAATAGTCCTCGGTCAGCAACTGCCCGGAAATGTAAAACGCCACGCTGTCCGGGCCGTGTTCGGCGATGGTTTGGGCAAAGACCTGAGTTGCGTGATCCAGCGCCGTGTCCCAGTCGCAACGGCTGCGCGCCAGGCCTTTGCCCAGGCGCAGCTCCGGGTACAGCGCCCGGGCAGCCAGATCGCCGGTCACGTGCAGGGTCGAGCCTTTGCTGCACAGTTTGCCGAAGTTGGCCGGATGCGCCGGATCGCCGCTGACGCCGAGGATGCGCTCGCCGTCATGCTCGATCAGCACGCCGCAGCCGACGCCGCAGTAGCAGCAGGTCGAGGCGGTCGTCTGGCGGTTCATCAGACCGCTTCCCGCAGTGCCAATTGCACGCGGCCGTTTTCGACCCGGGCCGGATGATGGTGCGCGCAGCCGATGTCCGGAGCCTGGGCCTCGCCGGTTTGCAGGTCGATCTGCCAGTTGTGCAGCGGGCAGGCCACGCGTTTGCCGTAGATCAAACCTTGTGACAGCGGCCCACCCTTGTGCGGGCAGCGGTCGTCAAGGGCGAAAACTTCGTCGTCGCTCGTCCGAAAAATTGCGATGTCACCTTTCGGCCCGGCAATGATTCGCGAACCGAGGGCATTGATCTCTTCCAGGGCACAGATATCGAGCCAGTTCATGCCGGCACCTCCAGGTTTTTCACGGGGATCACGTCGAATTCTTTCTTCAGTTGCGGCTGCGCGAGGCGCTCTTTCCATGGGTCTTGTTCAAACGACAGGGAGAATTGCAGGCGCTCATTCAGGGCCTTGCGGCGCTCGGGGTCTTCCAGCACGGCTTTCTTGATGTGCTCCATGCCGACCCGTTGCAGGTAGTGCACGGTACGTTCGAGGTAGAAGGCTTCTTCGCGGTACAGCTGCAGGAACGCGCCGTTGTATTCGCGGACTTCCTCGGCGGTTTTCAGCTTGACGAAGAACTCGGCGACTTCGGTCTTGATCCCGCCGTTGCCGCCGATGTACATCTCCCAGCCGGAGTCGACGCCGATGATTCCTACGTCCTTGATCCCCGCTTCCGAGCAGTTGCGTGGGCATCCGGAGACAGCGAGTTTCACTTTGTGTGGCGACCACATGTTGAACAGGTCGTGCTCAAGCTCAATGCCCAACTGCGTGGAATTTTGCGTGCCGAAGCGGCAGAACTCGCTGCCGACGCAGGTTTTCACGGTACGGATGGATTTGCCGTAGGCGTGGCCGGAGGGCATGTCGAGGTCTTTCCAGACGCCCGGCAAGTCCTGTTTCTTGATCCCCAGCAGGTCAATGCGCTGACCGCCGGTGACCTTGACCATGGGTACGTTGTACTTGTCGGCCACGTCGGCGATGCGCCGCAATTCCGAAGGGTTGGTCACGCCGCCCCACATCCGTGGCACCACCGAATAGGTGCCGTCCTTCTGAATGTTGGCGTGGGCGCGTTCGTTGATCAGGCGCGATTGCGGATCGTCCTTGGCTTCGCCGGGCCAGGTGGAAATCAGGTAGTAGTTCAGCGCAGGACGGCAGGTGGCGCAGCCATTCGGGGTGCGCCAGTTGAGGTAGCTCATGGTGCCGGCGATGCTCAGCAGATGCTGTTCGCGGATCGCCTGGCGGATCTGCCCGTGGTTGAGGTCGCTGCAACCGCAGATGGCTTTTTCGCTTTTCGGTTTGACGTCCGCCGCGCCGCCGACGGTGTTGATCAGGATTTGCTCGACCAGCCCGGCGCAGGAGCCGCACGAGCTTGCAGCTTTGGTGTGCTTCTTGACTTCATCGACGCTGAACAGGCCGTGTTCCTGAATCGCCTTGACGATGGTGCCCTTGCACACGCCGTTGCAGCCGCAGACTTCGGCGGTGTCGGCCATGGCCATGGCTTTGTCCTGGCCCTGATGTCCTACGTCGCCGATAGAATTTTCACCAAACATCAGGTGATCGCGGATCTCGCCGATGGCGTGATTCTCACGAATCTGTCGGAAATACCAACCGCCATCTGCCGTATCGCCGTACAGACAGGCGCCGACCAGCACGTCATCCTTGATCACCAGTTTTTTGTACACGCCGCCGATCGGGTCGGAGAGGGTGATGGTTTCGGTGCCTTCGCCGCCCATGAAATCGCCGGCGGAAAACAGGTCGATGCCGGTGACTTTCAATTTGGTCGAGGTCACCGAACCCTGATACCGGGCGAAACCCAGTTGCGCGAGGTGGTTGGCGCACACCTTGGCCTGTTCGAACAGCGGCGCCACCAGGCCATACGCGATGCCGCGATGGCTGGCGCACTCGCCAATGGCATAGATGCGCGGATCGTAGGTTTGCAGGGTGTCATTGACCAGAATCCCGCGATTGCACGGGATGCCGGCGCGCTCCGCCAGTTCGGTGTTGGGGCGGATGCCGGCAGCCATCACCACCAGATCGGCAGGGATGATCTCGCCGTTCTTGAACTGCACCGAGCCGACCCGGCCATTGCCCGCGTCGTGCAGGGCCTGGGTCTGCTCGCACAAGCGAAAGTGCAGGCCACGGGCTTCGAGAGCGCTTTGCAGCAGCTGACCGCTGGTCTTGTCCAGTTGCCGCTCCAGCAGCCATTCGCCGATGTGCACCACCGTGACGTGCATGCCGCGCAGCATCAGGCCGTTGGCGGCTTCGAGGCCAAGCAGGCCGCCGCCGATGACCACCGCGTGCTTGTGGGTTCGGGCGGTGTCGATCATGGCCTGGGTGTCGGCGATGTCGCGGTAACCGATCACCCCCTGCAAGTCATTGCCGGGGATCGGCAGAATGAACGGTGTCGAACCGGTGGCGATCAGCAGGCGATCATATTCGGCCTCGGTGCCGTCTTCGGCGATCACCCGGCGTTTGACCCGGTCGATCTGTACCACCTTGCGGTTGAGCAGCAATTTGATGTGGTTTTCCAGGTACCAGTCGAGGTCGTTGAGGACGATCTCTTCGAAGGTCTGCTCACCGGCCAGCACCGGCGACAGCAGGATGCGGTTGTAGTTGGTGTGCGGTTCGGCACCGAAGACCGTGATGTCGTACAGCTCGTTGCTCAGCTTGAGCAGTTCTTCCAGGGTGCGAACCCCGGCCATGCCATTGCCGATCATCACCAGTTTGAGTTTTTTCATCAGGTTCTCCGGGGAGCGGTGGCTGGCCTCTTGTGGGCAGTCAGGCCGTGCTCGACAAAAGTTGCGCAAACAAAAAAAGGCGTCCCGCTAGTTGCCTAGCGAGGACGCCTTTGTCCTGGTTCCGTTCTCTCGGGAAGCGCAACCTTCGTCGTTGAAGGTTGGGCTTTATGTATGGTGAAACGGGTAATGCAGTGGTTGTGCCAAGTGGCAGGATGGCCGTCATTGCTGGGTTTTTTGACTGAATGGAGATGTCTCGCTGCACTTTCTGGAGGCGTGTTGCGCTTTTTTGGAGCGCCGGATCAAAAGATCGCAGCCTTCGGCAGCTCCTGCAGGTGAACGCAATTCCAGTAGGAGCTGCCGAAGGCTGCGATCTTTCAAGGGTGATGAAACAACACCACCAGCAACACAAGATTTCCCAACAGCGCCAGCAATGCCACCGTCCGCCAGACCTTCAACGGCTCACGCTCCAGCAAAGGCCTGGGCCGCACACTCAAACTGCGTCGCTCGCCTTGCTCAAGCACCAGCAACCATTCTTCAGCCGTTTCAAAGCGCTGTTGCGGATTGGCAGCCACGCCTCGCTCCAGACTCTGCGCAAGCCATTCCGGCACGTCCGGGCGGTAGCGACCGGCACTCACCGGCACACCGAAGCGCGGCCGTTGAAAGGCTTCGATTTCGCCATAGGGAAAATGCCCCGTGAGCAGGAAATACAAGGTCACGCCCGCCGCGTACAGATCCTGTTGCGCACTCGGTGGCTCGCCGCGAAACGCTTCCGGGGCGATATAACTCGGGGTTCCCGGCAGCGTTGACGGTGCGTCTTCGGACAGACCGGGGCAATACGCCAGACCGAAATCCAGCAGGCGCAACTCGCCATCGTCGCCCAGGTGCAGATTCTCCGGTTTGATGTCGCGGTGCAGAATCTGCCGCCGATGCAGCAGACCCACCGCCCGCAGCAGACGCTCGGCGATGTCCTGCCACTGTGCCAACGGTAACGGGCTGCTGTGTTGAAACAGCCGCGCCAGGGTCATCCCGGAATATTCGCGCATCACATAGTACAAATGCTGACGCTGGGTACCGCTGTGGATTTCAGGAAAATGCCGCCCGGCGACACGCCTGAGGAACCATTCTTCCGACAACAAGGCTTGCCCGGCCTGGGGATCGTCGGCCAGCCGTGGCGGCAGGGTTTTCAACAACCAGCTCCGACCTTGCCCGTCCAGCACGCGATACAGCAGCGATTGCTGGCTCTGAGCGACAACGTTCTGCACCTGCCAGCCTTCGAACATCTGCGCGGTTTTCAACGCTGGCGGCAGTGGCCATTGCTGTAGGTGAATCAGCGCATCACCGATGCTCGCCTCACCGAGCGCATCGACCCGCACCAGCAGTGCACTGGCGTTGTCCTGACTGCCGGCCAGATGCGCGGCGTTGACCAGCGTGTGTGCGGCGCTGTCGAGATTCGGTTGATCGCGCAGGATCGCTGCAATCGCGGTATCGCCCACAGTCGACCACACGCCGTCGCTGAGCAGCACGAAACATTCACCCTCGCGCAACTCGCCGTCGAGAAAATCCAGCACCAGATGCTGATCCAGCCCCAGCGCACGCTTGAGCACGTGCTGCATCCCCGGCTGCTCCCAGACATGATCCTGCGATATCCGCTGCAAAGCGTCGGCGTGCCAGCGATAGACCCGACAATCGCCGACGTGGGCCAGGGTGAAACGCTGGCCGCGCAGGATGAGCGCGCTGACGGTGGTGAGCAGTGGCTGTCCGCCGCCGTTGGCCTGTAACCAGCGGTTTTGTGCGAGCAGCAGGCGATCCAGTGCCTGTGCCACGCTCCAGGTTTGCGGCGTGGCGTAGTAGTCCAGCGCCAGTGCTTGCAGGGTCGAGCGTGCGGCCAGGCCGCCGTCGGCGCACTGGCTGACCCCATCGGCAATGGCGACCAGATAGCCTTTGCTCGCGGCCAGCGCCGGGGCGGGCGTCACCAGGCGCAGGGCGTCCTGGTTTTCCGCGCGCGGGCCGGTGGCGCTGGCCTGGGCAAAGCTCAGTTGCAGGGGCATTGCCGCCTCACACGCGCGCAGCAGTGACCGCCGCCGAACCCCAGGTGGTTCTCCAGCGCCGCTTGACCCCGTGCAGGCCGAACCACGCCAGCACGCCGAGGCTGGCGAACAACCACAGCGCCAGTTGATAGTTGCCGGTGCTTTGCTTGATCGCGCCCATGCCGGCCGCCAGGGCAAAGCCGCCGATGCCACCGGCCATGCCGATCAGTCCGGTCATCACGCCGATCTCCAGACGGAAGCGTTGTGGCACCAACTGGAACACCGCGCCGTTGCCGGCGCCGAGCCCGAGCATGGTGCAGACGAACAGCGCCAGGGCGGCGTAGGAACTGGGCAGGTTGAAACCGACGGCGGCGATGCAGATCGCCGCCACGGTGTACATCGCCAGCAACGTGCGGATGCCGCCGAAGCGATCCGCCAACGCGCCGCCCAGCGGACGCATCAGGCTGCCACCGAACACGCAGGCAGCGGTGTAGTAACCGGCGGTTACCGGGCTCAGCCCGTACTGATCGTTAAAGTAGCCGGGCAGGGCGCTGGCCAGGCCGATGAAGCCGCCGAAGGTCACGCTGTAGAAAAACATGAACCACCAACTGTCGCGGTCGCCGAGGGCCTTGAAGTAGTCGGCCATGGCTTTGGCCCTGGGCCGCTGCGGCGCGTTTTTCGCCAGCCAGGCGAACAGCACCAGCGTCAGGATCAACGGAATCAGGGCAAAACCGAACACGTTGCTCCAGCCGAACGACGCGGCCAGCACCGGGGCGATCAGCGCGGCGAACACGGTGCCGGAGTTACCGGCGCCAGCGATGCCCATCGCCTTGCCTTGATGTTGTGGTGGATACCATTGCGAGGCCAGCGGCAGGGCCACAGCAAACGAGGCACCGGCCATGCCGAGGAATAGCCCCAGCAGCAGCGCCTGTTCATAACTGTGGATACCGAGTTTCCACGCACCGAACAGCGCGCAGATCACGATCACCTGGCCGATCAGCCCGGCGGTCTTCGGCGACAGACGATCAGCCAGCATGCCCATCACAAATCGCAGCACCGCACCGGCGAGTATCGGCGTCGCCACCACCAGCCCGCGTTGTTGGGTGCTCAGGTGCAGGTCGGCGGCGATCTGCACCGCCAACGGGCCGAGCAGGTACCAGACCATGAAGCTCAGGTCGAAATACAGGAACGCTGCGAACAGGGTCGGGGTGTGGCCGGATTTCCAGAAGCTTGAATTCATCGCGCACCTCAGCTGAAAAGAGTCTCGAAAGGAGTCACAGCAGGTGGCGCGCCGCCACGGCCGCACCACCGGCCCCGGGCTGTGGGGCCAAAACGCAAAAACGCCGCTACCTGGTTCGCCGATGGGGCGAGCGGGGTGAGCGACGTCTTTGTCGTGGGTGGGGCAACCGCCGTTGGTTACCTGTGCTGAATGCTTAGCCAGATTTGTGCCAAGGATCAAAAGATCGCAGCCTTCGGCAGCTCCTACAGGAAATTGCGTGCCTTTGTAGGAGCTGCCGAAGGCTGCGATCTTTTGCTCTTCAATCAGCCGAGCAACTCACTCATGGCAATGATTTGCTCCGCCACCTGAATCAGTTTCTGCTGGCGGCTCATGGCCTGGCGGCGCATCAGGGTGTAGGCCTCTTCCTCATTGCAGTCCTTCATTTTCATCAGCAGCCCTTTGGCCAGCTCGATGCGTTTGCGCTCGGCCAGTTGCTGGTCGCGGGCCAGCAGTTGCGCGCGCAAGGCCTGATCGCTTTCGAAGCGGGCCATGGCCACATCGAGAATCGGCTGCAGGCGCTGGGCGTGGATGCCTTCGACGATGTAGGCGCTGACCCCGGACTTGATCGCCTGACGCATCACACCCGGGTCGTGTTCGTCGGTGAACATCACGATCGGTCGGGGCTGGTCACGGCTGACCAGCACCACTTGCTCCATCACATCGCGGCCCGGTGACTCGGTATCGATCAGGATCACGTCCGGGCGCACCGTTTCGACGCGGGCCGGCAGGTCGATGATCAGGCCGGACTCATCGATGACCTCGAAACCCGCCTCGATCAGCGCGGCTTTCAGGCGCCCGACTTTTTTCGCGGTGTCGTTGATCAGCAGAATGCGCAGCATATTGGCGGTCTCCTGTCAGCGGCGGGCGAGCAGAGGAGCGGCGTCGCTCAGGGCGTGCAGCTTGAAACTGCGGGCGTATGCGGCCGGATCGCTGCCGTCCCAGACTTTGCCATCGAGCAACTGGCTGCTGCGCATCTCTTTGCCCCACGCGGCGACACTGACGGCGGTGGCGGCTTCGCGGTAGATGTCCAGTTGCTGAACCTGGCGGGCCACCGCGAGGTAATCAGGGTCCTCGCGCAACAGGCCCCAGCGACGGAATTGGGTCATGAACCACATGCCGTCGGACAGATACGGCAAATTCACCTCGCCGTTGCCGTGAAAACGCAAGGCGTGCGGGTCCTGCCAGCGGTTGCCGAGGCCATCGGCGTAATCCCCGAGAAAACGCGGTTCGATGCAGGACAGCGGGGCGTCGAGATATTCCGGGGCGCTCAGCAACTGCGCGGTGCTGCGGCGGTTTTCCGCGCTTTGTTCAATGAAGCGGCTGGCCTCGAGAATCGCCATTACCAGCGCCCGGGCGCTGTTGGGGTATTGTTCGACGAACGCGCGGGTGCAGCCGAGGACTTTCTCCGGATGATCGGGCCAGATGCTCTGGCTGGTCGCCAGGGTGAACCCCAGATCCTGCTGCACGGCGGCTGCCGCCCACGGCTCACCGACGCAGAAACCATCGATGCGCCCGGCTTGCAGGTGCGCGACCATTTGCGGCGGCGGCACCACCACGCTGTCGACGTCCTGCAACGGATGAATGCCCTGACTCGCCAGCCAGTAATACAGCCACATCGCGTGGGTACCGGTGGGAAAAGTCTGGGCGAAGGTCAGTTTTGCGCGGGTTTGGTGCGCGTGCCGATCCAGCGCTTCAGGACTGGTCACGCCCAGTTGCTGCAAGCCGTGGGACAGGTTGAGGCTCTGGCCATTCTGGTTCAGCCCCATCAGCACCGCCATGTCACTCGGCGCCACGCCGCCGATGCCCAGATGCACCGCGTAAATCAGCCCGTACAGGCTGTGGGCGACATCCAGTTCACCGCTGACCAGTTTGTCGCGCAACGTCGCCCAGGACGCCTGACGCTTGAGGTTGATTGTCAGGCCGTAGGGCTGGGCAAAGCCTTGCGTGGCGGCCACGACCACCGAGGCGCAGTCGCTCAAGGCCATGAAACCGAGATTGATCACGCTTTTTTCCGGGGCATCACTGCCGTTGACCCAGGCCAGTGGCCCGACGGACGAATCACTCATATAAAGCCACCCTCAAAAAAAACGCCGTCCCAGGTTTTGCTCAGGCAAAACCTGCGAACGACGCCATTGTCCGTGCCCGCACGCCGTCATTGGCCTGGGGGCTGATAACCCTGAAAGTGCAAGGCATATGCCAGTCAGGCTGATTTGCCTGTGCGCCTCGCGCCGGGGGGCGATGCCCGGCTATAATCGCCGCCTCTTTTCGCCGCCCGAGTCATCGCCGCCCATGTACACCCTGGCCCGTCAGCTGTTGTTCAAACTTTCCCCGGAAACCTCCCACGATCTGTCGCTGGATCTGATCGGCGCGGGTGGGCGTTTGGGCCTCAACGGCATGCTGTGCAAGAAGCCGGCGAACCTGCCGGTGACGGTCATGGGCCTGGACTTCCCGAATCCGGTGGGTCTGGCGGCCGGTCTGGACAAGAACGGCGCGGCCATCGACGGTTTCTCGCAACTGGGTTTCGGCTTTGTCGAAATCGGCACCGTGACCCCGCGTCCGCAACCGGGCAACCCGAAACCACGGATCTTCCGCCTGCCGGAGGCCGAGGCGATCATCAATCGCATGGGCTTCAACAACCTCGGTGTGGATAACCTGCTGGCGCGGGTCGCTGCAGCCAAATACAAGGGCGTGCTGGGGATCAACATCGGCAAGAACTTCGACACTCCGGTCGAGCGCGCGGTAGATGACTACCTGATTTGCCTGGACAAGGTGTATGCCCACGCCAGCTATGTCACGGTCAACGTCAGTTCGCCCAACACCCCGGGCCTGCGCAGCCTGCAGTTCGGTGATTCGCTCAAGCAGTTGCTGGCGGACCTGGCCACGCGCCGTGCCGAACTGGCCCTGCGTCACGGCAAACATGTACCGCTGGCGATCAAGATCGCTCCGGACATGACCGACGAAGAGACCGCGCAAGTGGCTCAGGCATTGATCGAAACCGGGATGGACGCAGTGATCGCCACCAACACCACCCTGAGTCGCGTCGGCGTCGAAGGCATGGAATACGGTGACGAGGCGGGTGGTCTGTCCGGCGCCCCGGTGCGCGACAAGAGCACGCATACCGTGAAGGTGTTGGCTGAGGAGCTGGGTGGTCGGTTGCCGATCATTGCGGCGGGTGGCATCACTGAAGGCAAGCATGCGGCCGAGAAAATCATGGCGGGTGCGAGTCTGGTGCAGATTTACTCGGGCTTCATCTACAAAGGCCCGGCCTTGATTCGTGAATCGGTCGACGCGATTGCCGCGCTGCGCTGAGGCTGTTGAGGACTCGTGATGAGGGGCTTTTGTGGCGAGGGGATTTATCCCCGATCGACTGCGCAGCAGTCGTAAAATTTGCATCCGCCGTTCGCCTGGCACACTCGGGTGGATGGATTCGGGGCCGCTTTGCAGCCCATCGGGGATGAATCCCCTCGCCACAGGGATCTGTATCGTCCGGAGCAAGCATAAAAAAGGGCTCCTCGAAGGAGCCCCTGGGCCGTAGCCCGCCGTCCGGGAAGGACGTGCATGGTAAGTCGCTAGAAATTCAGATTGTCGTGTTGCAATAAGTGCCCTGTGTCAGCCGACGGCGTGAAGTTCGTTGAGTCTGTGGATCCCCGCAGTGCCGGTCATACCGTCCCAGTTGTCGCCGCGTCCTTCTCGCCAGCCGTTGATCCAGGCTTGACGTACCGACGGTAGAGTAAATGGGCAAAGCTCGCGGGATTTGCCACCAACGCCATATTGATATCCGCGCAAAAATGCTCTTTCCAACGGATCACGCTTAAGTCTTCTCATAGGGTGTTTCCCTCACTTGTTGACTGTTTTCGTCGCGTTGACCTCAATCGAGGTCTGGCAGAAAAAACTCTGCCGTTGGGCGGCTCGCTGCCGGCGTGGCGAGCCAAGGTGTTGACGCCGTTGCGACGTCAACCTGTGGTCAGTTCTAACCAATGAGTCACAGCGAGGGAATGATCGTTTTGTCATAAGGACGTAACGAAAGTAGTGCTACAGCCATAAGTAACGACGGGTTTCATGAAGGTTTCTGCAGCAAACCCCGGTATGATCGGCCCCGCGCTGGATGATGGGGTTAATCCTTTAGTGAGAATGACCCACGTTTGCGCTTGGGTAATATGCGACGAAGGGTCGCTTTAAGACTTTTTGTTTCATCAACTTTTTTATCTGTCCCGGCATCTAAGCTCTTTTAACCCGAGCAGCGGGGATGGAACGGCACACCTTCGTGCCACGCGGGCGTTCTTGTGGAAAAGCGCCTGATTGAAAACCGGATCGGCAATGCGTTGCCGGTTCACTAGCCAAAGGCTCTGGAAATACCATGTCCGATCGTTTCGAACTCTTCCTCACTTGCCCCAAAGGCCTTGAAGGCCTGCTCATCGAGGAAGCCGTCGGGCTTGGCCTTGAAGAGGCCCGCGAGCACACCTCTGCCGTGCGTGGCATGGCGACCATGGAAACCGCTTATCGCCTGTGCCTGTGGTCGCGTCTGGCCAACCGGGTGCTGCTGGTGCTCAAGCGCTTCCCGATGAAAGACGCTGAAGACCTGTACCACGGCGTGCTTGACGTCGAGTGGCAGGATCACATGCTCGCCGACGGCACTCTGGCTGTTGAATTCAGCGGTCACGGCTCGGGCATCGACAACACCCACTTCGGCGCGCTGAAAGTCAAAGACGCCATCGTCGACAAACTGCGTACCCCGCAAGGCGACCGTCCGTCGATCGACAAGCTCAACCCGGATCTGCGCATTCACCTGCGCCTGGATCGCGGCGAAGCGATTCTGTCCCTCGACCTGTCCGGTCACAGCCTGCACCAGCGCGGCTACCGCCTGCAGCAGGGCGCGGCGCCGTTGAAGGAAAACCTCGCGGCAGCGATCCTGATCCGTTCCGGCTGGCCGCGCATTGCGGCCGAAGGTGGCGCGCTGGCTGACCCGATGTGCGGTGTCGGTACGTTCCTCGTCGAAGCCGGGATGATCGCCGCCGACATGGCGCCGAACCTGCGCCGTGAGCAGTGGGGCTTCACCGCCTGGCTGGGGCACGTTCCGGCGCTGTGGAAAAAACTCCATGAAGAAGCCGTCGAGCGTGCCGCTGCCGGTCTGGCCAAGCCGCCGCTGTGGATTCGCGGTTACGAAGCCGACCCGCGACTGATTCAACCGGGTCGCAACAACGTCGAGCGTGCCGGTCTGAGCGAGTGGATCAAGATCTATCAGGGCGAAGTCGCGACCTTCGAGCCGCGTCCGGACCAGAGCCAGAAAGGTCTGGTGATCTGCAACCCGCCGTACGGCGAGCGTCTGGGCGACGAAGCCAGCCTGCTTTACCTCTATCAGAACCTTGGCGAGCGCCTGCGTCAGGCCTGCCTGAACTGGGAAGCGGCGGTGTTCACCGGCGCGCCGGATCTGGGCAAGCGCATGGGCATTCGCAGCCACAAACAGTATTCGTTCTGGAACGGCGCGTTGCCGTGCAAACTGCTGTTGATCAAAGTGCTGCCGGATCAGTTCGTCACCGGCGAGCGGCGGACCCCGGAACAGCGTCAGGCCGAGCGTGAGCAAGCCGCTTACGATCAAACCCCGAACGAGCCGCAAGAGCGCAAGTTCAACAAGAACGGCAACCCGATCAAACCGACGCCAGCCCCGGCCCCGGTGATCGAGCAGCCGCGCCTGAGCGAAGGCGGGCAGATGTTTGCCAACCGCCTGCAGAAAAACCTCAAGGCGATGAGCAAGTGGGTCAAGCGCGAAGGCATCGACTGCTACCGCGTCTACGATGCCGACATGCCGGAATACGCCATGGCCATCGACCTGTATCACGACTGGGTGCACGTGCAGGAATACGCCGCGCCGAAGTCGATCGATCCGGAAAAAGCCTCGGCACGCATGTTCGACGCCTTGGCCGCGATCCCGCAGGCGCTGAACGTCGACAAGAGCCGCGTGGTGGTCAAACGCCGCGAGCGCCAGAGCGGCACCAAGCAATACGAACGTCAGGCGGCGCAGGGCAAGTTCAATGAGGTCAGCGAAGGCGGCGTCAAGCTGCTGGTGAACCTCACCGACTACCTCGACACCGGGCTGTTCCTCGACCACCGGCCGATGCGCATGCGCATTCAGAAAGAGGCGGCCGGCAAGCGCTTCCTCAATCTGTTCTGCTACACCGCGACCGCCAGTGTGCACGCGGCCAAGGGCGGTGCGCGCAGCACCACCAGCGTCGACCTGTCGAAGACTTACCTCGACTGGGCGCGGCGCAACCTGTCGCTGAACGGCTTCTCCGACAAGAACCGTCTGGAGCAGGGCGACGTGATGGCGTGGCTGGAAAGCAGCCGCGACGAGTACGACCTGATCTTCATCGACCCGCCGACCTTCTCCAACTCCAAGCGCATGGAAGGCATCTTTGACGTGCAGCGTGACCAGGTGCAGTTGATCGACCTGGCCATGGCACGCCTGGCCCCGGGTGGCGTGCTGTATTTCTCCAACAACTTCCGCAAGTTCCAGCTGGAGGAGAACCTGGCCGAACGTTACGCGGTCGAGGAAATCAGCGCGCAGACCATCGATCCGGATTTTGCGCGTAACACCAAGATCCACCGCGCCTGGAAAATCACGGCTCGTTGACGCTTGGGCGGGTTGGATCCACAGAGCCTTGATTTTTAAAGGCTCTTGGATCCGATCAGCGCTAGCCAAATTAATGGCTAATAGCTATAACTCAACGCATGGCCAATGGGGTTTTCCCCCGAAACAATGGCGTCGTGAGTTGCCCCTATGTCGTTGCACCCCGTGCGCCCAAAGATTCTGGGTTTTATCAGTGAAGACGTCTCGGCCTGGCTGGTCGCGATACTGGTATTGCTCGCCGGCGGGATTCTCACGGGGCTGCTCGCCTGGGCCACCCTCAATCAGTTTCACCATCAACTGCGCCAACGCTTTCAGCTGCTGGCCAATGAGCGTTACAGCCGCATCGAAGAACGTTTCCAGGATCAGGAACAGCGTCTCGACGGCCTGCGCCGTTTTTTCGCCAACTCCGATTCGGTCTCACGCAGCGAATTCGACGGCTATGCCAAACCGCTTCTGTTACGCACCCAGGCCTATTCCTATGCGCCGCGGGTCAGCCGTGCCGAGCGTCCGGCGATCGAACAAGCGGTGCGTAGCGAAGGGTTCAGCACCTTCACCTTTCGCGAGCTGAATGCTGACGGCCAGTTGCAGACCGCCGGTGATCGTCCCGAATACGTTCCGGTGATCTACACCCAGAGCCAGAGCCGCTTGCCCACCCCGCTGGGCTATGACCTGCTGGCACAACCGTTGCGCCGGGCGACGCTGGAACGCGCCGACCGCAGCGGGCACATGGCGGTGTCGCAGCCGTTGCATCTGGTGGGGATTGATCCGGCCTATGCCCGGGGCGTCTTGCTGCTGGCGCCGGTCACCGAGGAGGGCGCGGCGAAAGGTTCTGCGCAAGGGTACGTGATGGCGGTGATCAGCATGCAGCAGTTGCTGGCCGACGGACTGCCGGAGGAAACCCAGGATTTCCTCACGGTGCGTATTCTCGACCTGTCCACCGACGATCAGCATGAAGTGCTCTACGAGTCCGCCAACAAGGCCGGGGCCAGCGACCTGTCCGCCACACGCTTGGTTCGCATGGCCGACCATGATTATCAAGTGGACATTCAGCCCAGCGAGGCATTTTTACAGGCCAACCATTCTTCCATCAGCAGCCTGGTGGTGCTGGGCGCGCTGCTGAGCCTGTTGCTCAGCGCGTTGCTGTATGTGCTGGTCAGTCAACGCCAGCGCGCCCTGCGCATGGTTGAACTGCGCACGCAGGAACTGCACGCCCGCGAGCAGGAGTTGCGCGGCACCCACGGTCAGTTGCGCGGCGTGCTGAATGCCGCGACCCAGGTGGCGATCATTGCCACGGATCTGCGCGGGGTGATCAACACCTTCAACCCCGGCGCGGAACAGATGCTCGGCTACAGCAGCACCGATGTGGTCGGGCACATGACCCTGGAAAACCTGCATCTGCCGCGAGAGCTGGCCGCGCGTTCCGCGGAGTTGAGTGCGCGTTACGGCAAGAGCATTCCGACCTGCCACGCGATGTTGGTCGAGGGCGGTGAAGTGGGCGGTCACGAGGCGCGCGAGTGGACGCTGGTGCGCAGCGACGGCAGTTATCTGCCGGTGAACATGCTTGCCACCCCGGTACTGGATGAGCAGGGTTTGTGGGTCGGGCATCTGGCGATCTGCATCGACATCACCGAGCGCAAGCGCGTGCACGAAGCACTGGCGGCGCGCGATGTATTGCTGAAAAAGCTCAGCGCCCATGTGCCCGGCGGCATCTACCAATTCAAGATGGAGTTCGACGGGCGTTTCAGCGTGATTTATGCCAGCGACGGCATCCGCGAGATCTACGAGCTGGAGCCCGACGTGCTGCTGCTCAATGCCGAGGCGATTTTCACCCGCATCCATCCACAAGACGTCTCGCGAGTGCGCAGCTCGATCCGCGCTTCGGCGGACAGCCTCAGCCCATGGCGCGAGGAATACCGCGTGCAGTTGCCCGAGCGTGGCCTGCGCTGGGTGCGCGGCGAGGCGACGCCGGAGGAACTGCCGGGCGGCGGCGTGCTGTGGCACGGCTACATCTCGGACATTTCCGACTTGAAACGGGTGGAAGAGGAACTGCGGGCGCTGTCGGTCACCGACTCGCTGACCGGCATCCACAACCGCCGCTACTTCCAGGAACGCCTGACCACCGAAATGGCCCGGGTCGAGCGCGGCGGCGGTGAGCTGTCGGTGATCATGCTCGACATCGACCACTTCAAACGCATCAATGACCAGTACGGTCATGCCGTCGGCGATCGGGTGCTGCAGGCGGTGTGCGAGCGCATCGGCCATCGCTTGCGGCGGACCGACGTGTTCTGTCGTCTCGGTGGCGAGGAATTCATGGTGCTGTGCCCGGACATCGACGGCGAACATGCGTACAAGCTGGCGGTGGAGTTGTGGCAAGGCCTGCGCAGCGCGCCGGTGGACGTGGTCGGGGTGGTGACGGCCAGTTTCGGCATCGCCAGCTGGCGTCCGGGGGAAGGCGCGGATGCGCTGCTGCTGCGGGCGGATTCCGGGGTGTATGCGGCGAAGCAGGGTGGGCGCGATCGGGTGGAGCAGATGAGCTGAGATTCAATACACCACAATCCTGTGGGAGCTGGCTTGCCAGCGATAGGGGCGTTTCAGTCAGCATCTTCGGTGGCTGACATTCCGCTATCGCTGGCAAGCCAGCTCCCACAGGGTTTGGTGGTGTTCGCAGTATCGTATTACAGCGCCGAAGCGGTCTGCGGCAAACGTGGCTGCTTGTACAGGTCCAGCAGCACCTGATCCAGCACCGACGACGCGCCGAATGGGGCTTTGTCGTTGAGGATCGCCACCACCGCCCAGGTATTGCCGTTGACGTCGCGGCTGAAGCCGGCGATGGCGCGCACGGTGTTCAGGGTGCCGGTCTTGACGTGGGCCTCGCCGCGCATCGCGGTGGTTTTCAGGCGTTTGCGCATGGTGCCGTCGGTGCCGGCAATCGGCAGCGAGCTGATGTACTCGGCAGCGTATGGGCTGTGCCAGGCCGCTTGCAGCATGTTGGCCATCTCGCGGGCACTGACGCGTTCGGCGCGCGACAGCCCGGAGCCGTTTTCCATCACCAGGTGCGGCGCGGTGATGCCTTTTTTCGCCAGCCACTGGCGGACTACGCGTTGTGCGGCCTTGGCGTCGTCACCGTCGGCTTCGTTGCGGTACTTCTGACCGAGGCTCAGGAACAGCTGCTGGGCCATGGTGTTGTTACTGTATTTGTTGATGTCGCGGATGATTTCCGCCAGATCCGGCGAGTAGGCGCGGGCCAGCAGCTTGGCGCTGCTCGGGGTCGCGGCGAGGCGATCCTTGCCCTGGATGCTGCCGCCCAGTTCTTTCCAGATCGCGCGCACGGCGCCAGCGGTGTAGGTCGCGTGGTCGAGCAGCGACAGGTAAGTCTGCGAGCTGCAGCCATCGCCCAACTGGCCGGCGACGGTCACGGTCACGCTGCCATCAGGCTGGGTCACCGGGTTGTAGCGCACGCCACCGGTGCACTGCTTGGAGTTGAGCGCCTTGACCGTGTTTTCGATGCGCACGCTGGCAATCGGCGGCTCCACCGAGATCAGCACCCGGCCACCGTCATTGCGCGCGACGAAGCGCAGGGCCTTGAGGTTGACCAGCAGCGAGTCGGGTTTGACCAGGAACGGTTTGTTCTCGTCGTTGCCGTCGTCGTTGAATTCCGGCAGTTGTGGCTGGATGAAGAAGCTGCGGTCGAGGATCAGGTCGCCGGTGACCTGGGTCACGCCGTTGGCGCGCAGGTCGCGCATCAGCAGCCAGAGTTTTTCCATGTTCAGCTTCGGATCGCCGCCACCCTTGAGGTACAGGTTGCCGTTGAGGATGCCGCCGCTCAGGTCGCCATCGGTGTAGAACTCGGTTTTCCACTGATGGTTGGGGCCGAGCATTTCCAGCGAGGCGTAGGTGGTGACCAGTTTCATGGTCGAGGCCGGGTTGACCGAGACATCGGCGTTGTACACGGTCGGATTGCCCGGGCCGTCGAGCGGGATCATCACCAGCGACAGCGCGGTCGGCTGCAGTTTGCTGGCCTTGAGGGCTTTTTCGACGTTGGGGGTGAGGGCGGTATTGATAGTGGCAGCGGCAACCGGCAGGGCCAGGGGCAGAAGAAGGCCGGCAAGAAACAGAGGACGCAACGATTTGATCATATGAAATAAAACCCTGCAAAAGAGGGGAGAAATAACGAGGGCATGGATGAAAAAGCCCTCAGTGGTCATGAAAGTGTCGGCATTATGCCCCAAGGTGTAACAGCTTGTGCCTTGCCCGGGGCGGCCATTTCGTTATTTTTTTTACAGGCGGTCGGCCATAGCGCCCAGAGAGTCGGGCAATTGACGGCTTAAACTGGTAAAGTGCCGGCCGTTATTACTTAAGAGGATTGTTCCAATGGCGACTAACCGTTCCCAGCGTCTGCGCAAAAAACTGTGCGTTGATGAATTTCAAGAGCTGGGTTTCGAACTGAACCTGGACTTCAAAGAAGACTTGTCCGAAGAAGCCATTGACGCTTTCCTCGAAGCATTCATCAAAGAAGCCATGGAAGCCAACGGTCTGGGTTATGTCGGCGGCGATGACTTCGGTCTGGTGTGCCTGCAGAAGCGTGGCTCGGTCAACGAAGAGCAGCGCGCTGCCGTTGAAGCCTGGCTGAAAAACCGTAGCGAACTGACCGGCATGACCGTCAGCCCGCTGCTGGACGTCTGGTATCCGGAAAAGCCGATCAACGCGGCCAAGTGATACTGAAAAAAACGGCGACCTTCGGGTCGCCGTTTTTTTGCAAGATCAAAAGATCGCAGCCTTCGGCAGCTCCTACATCGGGATATGCGTTTCCCTGTAGGAGCTGCCGAAGGCTGCGATCTTTTGCTTTAAGCTTTACGCCAGTTGAGTATCAGCAAGGTCAGCACCCCCGCCACAATCCCCCAGAACGCCGAACCGATGGAAAACAGCGTCAACCCCGACGCCGTGACCATGAACGTGATCAGCGCCGCCTCGCGTTCTTTCACCTCGGTCATGGCAATGCTCAAACCGTTGATGATCGAACCGAACAGCGCCAATGCGGCAATCGACAGCACCAGTTCTTTCGGCAGCGCGGCAAACAGCGCCGCCAATGTTGCGCCGAACACCCCGGCAATCCCGTAGAAAATCCCGCACCAGACCGCGGCGGTGTAGCGTTTGTTGCGGTCTTCATGAGCGTGCGGCCCGGTGCAGATGGCTGCGCTGATCGCCGCGAGATTGATGCCGTGGGAACCGAATGGCGCCAGCAGCAGCGAGGCGATGCCGGTGGTGGTGATCAGCGGCGAGGCCGGTACGTTGTAGCCGTCGGCGCGCAGCACGGCGATGCCGGGCATGTTCTGCGAGGTCATCGCCACCACGAACAGCGGAATGCCGATGCTGATGGTCGCCGCGAGGGAGAAGTGCGGCGTGGTCCAGACCGGCGTCGCCACTTCCAGATGAAAGCCGCTGAAATCCAGCAGCCCCATGAAGCCCGACAGCGCGGTGCCGATCAGCAATGCAGCGAGCACCGCGTAACGCGGCGACAGGCGCTTGACCAGCAGATAGGTGAAAAACATCCCCAGCACCAGCCCGGTACGGTGTTGTGCGGCGACGAAGATTTCGCTGCCGATCTTGAACAGAATCCCCGCCAGCAACGCCGCCGCCAGCGATGCCGGGATTTTTTTCACCAAGCGTTCGAAGCTGCCGGTCAATCCGCAAATGGTCACCAGCACCGCGCAAGTGATGTAGGCGCCGATGGCCTCGCCGTAGCTGACGCCGCCCAGACTGGTGATCAGCAGGGCTGCACCGGGGGTCGACCAGGCGATGGTGATCGGTGTGCGATAGCGCAGCGACAAACCGATCGAGCACACCGCCATGCCGATCGAGATCGCCCAGATCCACGAGGAAATCTGTCCGCTGCTCAGGCCCGCCGCTTGCCCGGCCTGGAACATCAACACCAGCGAACTGGTGTAGCCGGTCATCATCGCGATGAAACCGGCGACGATGGCCGAGGGCGAAGTGTCGGCGAGAGGGCGCAGGCGGGTGTAGGTGGCGTCGTTCATGACGGCGGTGTTCCTTATACAGATGAAGATCCCCGCAATTACGCTGAACCTTGTGTAGGAGCTGCCGAAGGCTGCGATCTTTTGATTTTGATGTTTGGAAGCAAGATCAAAAGATCGCAGCCTTCGGCAGCTCCTACATAAGAGCAGGTGTGCGCAAAGGCGGATTCTGCGATCAAGCCTAAACTCAATCGTAACGGATCGTTGCAATACAGCCGTGGTCACAAACAGCCATACAGTCGTGTTGCCACCATCCATTGTGTACAATCGCGCTGTTTTTTACGCGATACTTGCCAGCGACCTACTGTGCCGTATTACAGTCACGGTCTATTCGCCGCAGTTCTCCCGACTCGAGTGCCCATGAACGAACAGTTGCAACCCCTCAAGAAACAACCGCGAGCAGGCAAAGCCGGCCGCAGCGGAACCCAGGACGATATTGTCTACGCGCATATCTTCGAGGCGATCCTCGAACAGCGTCTGGCGCCCGGTACAAAATTGAGCGAAGAAGCGCTGGGGGAAATCTTCGGGGTCAGCCGCACCATCATTCGCCGCGCGCTGTCGCGTCTGGCTCATGAAGGCGTGGTGTTGTTGCGACCGAACCGCGGCGCTGTAGTCGCCAGCCCGAGCGTAGAAGAAGCGCGGCAGGTGTTCATGGCCCGCCGTCTGGTGGAACGCGCGATTACCGAGCTGGCCGTGCAGCACGCCACCGCCGAGCAGATCGCCGAATTGCGTCAGATGGTCAACGACGAGCGTGACAGCTTCTCCCGCGGCGATCGCGGCGCCGGTATCCGTCTGTCCGGCGAATTCCACCTGAAATTGGCCGAAGCGGCGAAAAATGCGCCATTGATCAGCTTCCAGCGCAGCCTGGTCTCGCAGACTTCGCTGATCATCGCCCAGTACGAAAGCGGCAACCGCTCGCATTGCTCCTACGACGAGCACACCCAGTTGATCGACGCCATCGAAGCGCGCAACGGTGAACTGGCGGTGGACCTGATGATGCACCACATGGATCACATCGACAGCAAGCTCAACCTCGATGAGGAAAGTGCGTCGGATGACCTGCATGCGGTGTTCTCGCATTTGTTGCAGACCAAGAAGCCTGGGCGCCCTGCGGCCAAGCTTTGAGCTGACACCGAGTCGCCCCAATCGCTGGCAAGCCAGCTCCCACAGGGATTTGTGGGGTTCACCGAATCTGCGATACACCGGAAAACCTGTGGGAGCTGGCTTGCCAGCGATAGCAATCTGACAGGCAACAAAAATCCCCCAGGCTGAAAAGCGCTGGGGGATTTTTTATGCCTTGGAAAAAAATCAGCGCTGATGCACCAAAGCTCCCGCCGCATACGTCTGCTGCACCGTGCGGTCATCCCCGAGCGTCATCAGCACAAACAACGTCTCGGCAATGTTGTTGGCCTGTTTCAGGCGATAGCTCAGCAGTGGTGTGGCGTTGTAGTCGAGCACCAGGAAGTCGGCATCGGAACCCGGTTGCAGGTTGCCGATCTTGTCTTCCAGGCGCAGTGCCCGCGCACCGCCCAGGGTCGCCAGGTACAGCGACTTGAACGGACTCAACCGCGCACCCTGCAATTGCATGACTTTGTAGGCTTCGTTCAGGGTTTGCAGCAGCGAGAAACTGGTACCGCCGCCGACGTCAGTGCCCAGACCGACGTTCAGTTTGTGCTTCTCGGCCATCGGCAGGTTGAACAGGCCGCTGCCGAGGAAGAAGTTCGAAGTCGGGCAGAACGAGATCGCCGAGCCGGTTTCCGCCAGCCGCGCGCATTCGTCGTCGCACAGGTGCACGCCGTGGGCGAATACCGAGCGCTCGCCGAGCAGCTGGTAGTGATCGTAGACGTCCAGATAGCCCTTGCGCTCCGGGAACAGTTCCTTGACCCACTCGATTTCCTTGAGGTTCTCGCTGATGTGGGTCTGCATGTACAGATCCGGGTATTCGGTCAGCAGTTGGCCGGCGAGGGTCAGTTGTTCCGGGGTGCTGGTCGGGGCGAAGCGCGGGGTAACCGCGTAATGCAGGCGGCCCTTGCCATGCCAGCGCTCGATCAGCGCCTTGCTCTCGACGTAGCTCGATTCGGCGGTGTCGGTCAGATAGTCCGGCGCGTTGCGGTCCATCATCACCTTGCCGGCGATCATCCGCAGGTCGAGCTTCTCGGCGGCCTCGAAAAACGAATTCACCGACTGCGGATGCACGCTGCCGAACACCAGCGCAGTGGTGGTGCCGTTGCGCAGCAGCTCCTTGATGAAGATATCGGCCACGTCGTCGGCGTGGGCCTTGTCACCGAACTGGCTTTCGCACGGGAAGGTGTAGGTGTTGAGCCAGTCCAGCAGTTGTTCGCCGTAGGCCCCGACCATGCCGGTTTGCGGCAGATGGATGTGGGTGTCGATGAAGCCCGGGGTAATCAGCGCATCCTGATAGTGGGTGATCTCGATGTCCGCCGGCAGGGTCGGCAGCAGTTCGCTGGCGTGGCCGAGGGCGCTGATCTTGCCGCCATCGACCACCAGCAGGCCGTCCTCGAAATATTCGTAGGAGGCTTCGATCCCGACTTCGGCGGGGTCGGCGATGCTGTGCAGGATGGCGGCGCGGTAGGCTTTGCGAGTCAGAGGCATGAGGGTTCTCTAATCAGTTTGAGGCTTTGAGTGTGGCGGCCTGACTGCGCCGGGAAACGGGCAGCAGTTTGGCAATCGGTTCGGCGCTGGCGCTGTGCTGGCCGAAATTGGCGTTATAGGTGGCGATGATTTCGCCGGCGATGGAGATGGCGATTTCCACAGGCAGTTTGCCTTTGACTTCGCCGATGCCCATCGGGCAGCGCATGCGTTGCACGACGCCACTGTCGAAACCGCGATCACGCAGGCGATGTTCGAATTTGACGCGTTTGGTCTTCGAACCGATCAGGCCGAAGTAAGCGAAGTCGTTGCGCTTGAGGATCGCGGCAGTGAGTTCCAGGTCGAGCTGATGGTTGTGGCTCATGACGATGCAATAGCTGCCGGCGGGCAAATCGTCGATTTCATCCACAGGCTCTTCGGCGACGATTTTACGCACGCCGTGGGGGAGCTGTTCGGGGAATTCCTCTTCCCGCGAATCGATCCAGCGTACCCGGCACGGCAGGCTGGCGAGCAGCGGCACCAACGCCCGGCCAACATGCCCGGCGCCGAACACGGCGATCTGCGCCTGCACCTGGCCCATCGGTTCGAACAGCAACACGGTGGCGCCACCGCAGCACTGGCCGAGGCTGGCACCAAGGCTGAAACGCTCCAGATGAGTGTCCTGCTTGCCGCTGGTGAGCATCTCGCGGGCGATCTGCATGGCTTTGTATTCCAGGTGCCCGCCACCGATGGTGTCGAAGGTCTGACGGGCGCTGACGACCATTTTCGAGCCGGCATTGCGCGGGGTCGAGCCGAGTTCTTCAATGATCGTCACCAGAACACAGGGTTCGCCCTGGTTCTGCAGGTCGGCGAGGGCGTCGATCCAGTTGTACATGTTCACCTCGACATCTGTCGTTGTCTGTTCGGGCCGCATCGCTGGCTTGCCAGCGATTGGCCGCGCCTCGGTCTAGAGCGGAGCCAACTCGGTTTCAGCTTCGACCGCTTTCACCGTCTTGAGCTGGCGCATCTGCTCACACCCCCACAACACCCGCTCCGGGGTCGCCGGCGCATCGATCTGCGGTTGATGCTTGTAGTCACCGAGGCTTGCCACCGCGTCCTTGATCGCGCACCACGCGGCAATCCCGAGCATGAACGGCGGCTCACCCACAGCCTTGGAATGGAACACCGTGTCTTCCGGGTTCTTGCGGTTTTCCACCAGTTTCACCCGCAGGTCCAGCGGCATGTCCGCCACGGCCGGGATCTTGTAGCTGGCCGGGCCGTTGGTCATCAGCTTGCCCTTGTTGTTCCAGACCAGCTCTTCCATGGTCAGCCAGCCCATGCCCTGGATGAAACCGCCCTCGACCTGACCGATGTCGATGGCCGGGTTCAGCGAGGCGCCGACGTCGTGGAGGATGTCGGTACGCAGCATCTTGTACTCGCCGGTCAGGGTGTCGACGATCACTTCGCAGCACGCCGCACCGAAGGCGAAGTAGTAGAACGGCCGGCCCCGGGCCTGGCTGCGGTCGTAGTAGATTTTCGGGGTCTTGTAGAAGCCGGTGCTCGACAGCGAGACCTGATTGAAATACGCCAGTTGAATCAGCGCCTCGAAGGTCATGATGTGGTCACGCACGCGCACATGGCCGTTGTGGAATTCCACGTCTTCTTCGCTGACCTTGTAGTGCCGCGCGGCGAATTCCACCAGACGCTGCTTGATGATCTCGGCGGCATTCTGCGCGGCCTTGCCGTTGAGGTCGGCGCCGCTGGAGGCAGCGGTCGGCGAGGTGTTTGGCACTTTGTCGGTGTTGGTCGCGGTGATCTGCACCCGATCCATTTCCACCTGGAACACTTCGGCCACCACCTGCGCGACTTTGGTGTTGAGGCCCTGGCCCATTTCCGTGCCGCCGTGGTTCAGGTGGATGCTGCCGTCGGTGTAGACGTGGATCAGCGCGCCGGCCTGGTTGAGGAAACTGGCGGTGAAGGAAATGCCGAACTTCACCGGGGTCAGCGCCAAGCCTTTTTTCAGGATCGGGCTGTTGGCGTTGTAGCGACGGATCGCTTCGCGGCGCTCGGCGTACTGGCTGCTTTCTTCCAGTTCGGCGGTCATCTCTTCGAGCATGTTGTGCTCGACGGTCTGGTAGTAGTGGGTGACGTTGCGCTCGGTCTTTCCGTAGTAGTTGGCCTTGCGCACCGCCAGCGGATCGAGGTTGAGATGGCGGGCAATCGCGTCCATCACTTCTTCGATGGCGACCATCCCTTGCGGGCCGCCGAAACCACGGTAGGCGGTGTTCGATGCGGTGTTGGTCTTGCAGCGGTGACCGTTGATGGTCGCGTCGCCGAGGTAATAAGAGTTGTCCGAGTGGAACATCGCCCGGTCAACGATCGAGGCGGACAGGTCCGGCGAGCAGCCGCAGTTGCCGGCCAGGTCCATGGCGATGCCGTGCAGGCGCCCGCTGCTGTCGAAGCCGACGTCGTACTCGACATAGAACGGGTGGCGCTTGCCGGTCATCAGCATGTCTTCGACCCGTGGCAGGCGCATCTTGGTCGGCTGGCCGGTGAGGTGCGCGATCACCGCGCACAGGCACGCCGGGCTGGCGGCCTGGGTTTCCTTGCCGCCAAAACCACCGCCCATGCGGCGCATGTCGACGACGATCTTGTTCATCGACACGTCGAGCACTTCGGCCACCAGTTTCTGCACTTCGGTGGGGTTCTGCGTCGAGCAGTAGACGATCATGCCGCCGTCTTCGGTGGGCATGACCGAGGAGATCTGCGTCTCCAGATAAAAGTGTTCCTGGCCGCCGATGTGCAGCGTGCCCTGAATGCGGTGTTCGGCGGTGGCCAGGGCCGAAGCCGAATCGCCACGCTGGTGGGTGTGGCTGTCGAGCACGAAGTGGCGTTTGCGCAGGGCCTCGACCACGTCCAGCACCGGCTCCAGATCTTCGTACTCGATGATCGCCGCCATGGCCGCTTTGCGTGCGGTTTCCAGGTCTTTCGCGGCCACGGCCAGTACCGGTTGCCCGACGAACTGCACGTCATCGATCGCCAGCAGCGGATCGCCCGGCAGCAACGGGCCGATGTCTTTCAGGCCCGGCACGTCTTCGTGGGTGATCGCAATGCGCACGCCTTCGAAGGCGTAGCAGGGCTTGGTGTCGATGCTGATGATCTTCGCGTGGGCGCGGTCCGACAGCCGTGCGTACACGTGCAGCTGATTGGGGAATTCCAGGCGATCATCGAT
Organism: Pseudomonas sp. AO-1; assembly: GCF_019775695.1. NCBI lineage: Bacteria > Pseudomonadati > Pseudomonadota > Gammaproteobacteria > Pseudomonadales > Pseudomonadaceae > Pseudomonas > Pseudomonas sp. AO-1. The sequence continues at coordinate 4,477,511 of NZ_CP079947.1, read as the reverse complement.
GTACTGCGCTTCACCGGACACATGCTTGGCGGCGCTGTCGTGCTTGACGCTGCGGCCGACGCCGGTGGTCAGGTCCCTGGCGAACAGTTCCGCCAGTTCGGCTTGAGTCTTCTCTACGGAGTGATGGTTAGACATAAGCGGTCACCCGAGTCTCGATGTGCGGTGTTTGCAGTTCGATGAAGTATTTGCGCAGCAGGTTCTGCGCGCTGAGCAGGCGATATTCCTTGCTGGCGCGAAAGTCCGAGAGCGGCGTGAAGTCTTCGCCCAGTGCGGCGCAGGCGCGTTCGATCACAGCGTTGTTGAACGGCTGGCCGAGCAGTACGGCTTCGCAATGCGCGGCGCGTTTGGGGATCGCGGCCATGCCGCCGAACGCCACGCGTGCGTCACTGATCACGCCGTTTTCGACGCGCAGATTGAAGGCGGCGCAGACGGCGGAAATGTCATCGTCCAGACGCTTGGAGACCTTGTAGGCGCGGAAACGCTGCTCGGCCGTGGCACGCGGGACGATGATCTTCTCGATGAACTCGCTTTCCTGACGGGCGGTGACCTTGTAGTCGATGAAGTAATCTTCCAGGTTCAGCGTGCGCCGGGTTTCGCCTTTGCACAGCACCACTTGCGCGCCGAGGGCGATCAGCAGCGGTGGCGAGTCACCGATCGGCGAGGCGTTGCCGATGTTGCCGCCGAGGGTGCCCTGGTTGCGGATCTGTAGCGAGGCGAAGCGGTGCAGCAGTTCGCCGAAGTCCGGATATTCGGCAGTCAGCGCTTCGTAGCAATCGGAGAGCGCGGTGGCGGCGCCGATTTCGAGGCGGTCATCGAAGGTTTCGATGCGCTTCATTTCGGCGACGTTGCCGACGTAGATCATCACCGGCAGGGTGCGATGGAACTGGGTGACTTCCAGCGCCAGATCGGTGCCGCCGGCCAGCAGCCGTGCTTGTGGGTAAGCGTCATACAGATCGGCCAGATCGGCGACGGTCAGCGGCACCAGGCAGCGCTTGTCGCCACTGTTGAGTTCACCGATATCGGTCGGGGCGATGGCTTTGAGGCGGGCGATGGTCTCGGCTTCGCGGGCGTCGAACTGGTCCGGTTGCTTGCCACAGCACGATTGCTCGGCGGCGGCGAGAATCGGCCGGTAGCCGGTGCAGCGGCAGAGATTGCCGGCCAGCGCTTCGTGCGCCTTGGCCTGATCCGGTGCATCGCTGTTCTTTTGCAGGGCGAACAGCGACATGACGAAACCGGGGGTGCAAAAGCCGCACTGCGAGCCGTGGCACTCGACCATGGCTTGCTGCACGCTGTGCAATTCGCCCTGGTGCTTGAGGTCTTCGACGCTGATCAGTTGTTTGCCATGCAGCGACGACACAAAGGTCAGGCACGAGTTGAGGCTGCGATAGCGAATGTATTCGCGGCCGGCGTCATCGGTTTGCAACTCGCCGACTACTACGGTGCAGGCGCCACAGTCGCCGCTGGCGCAGCCTTCTTTGGTGCCGGATTTGCCTACATGCTCACGCAGGTAATTGAGCACGGTCAGATTCGGGTCCAGGGCGTGCTCGCTACGGAGTTCCTGGTTAAGTAAAAACTGGATCACGGAAGGCCTCGCAGACTCATTATTGTTGTTAACCGACGTGAGCCGAATTTAGCAGGTCTGACTTTTCGGTCAATGGTTTTCTGACTTAAAGGTCAGGAAAATCGGTTTTGTCGATTAACGCGTGCTCTATTGAGTATTGACCCTGAGCGGAACCACTGCTTTTTTGCTTGAATCGTGCCAAAAAGCGCCGTGCGGGCACTCCGCCATGCACGTGCATTTGCGCTACACTGCGCCGCTTGTGCAGATCGAAGAGTTTGAAGGACAACCATGACGTTCAAGGCGCCGGACAGCCTCGCCGAGCAAATCGCTCACCACCTCGCCGAACGCATCATTCGCGGCGAAATGAAGCCGGGAGAGCGCATTCAGGAACAGAAGGTCACGCTGGCCCTCAATGTCAGCCGCGGATCAGTCCGCGAAGCCTTGCTGATCCTCGAACGCCGTCACCTGATCGCGATCCTGCCGCGACGTGGCGCCCATGTCACCGAACTCACCGCGCACAAGGTGCAGAGCCTGTGCACGCTGATGAGCGAGCTGTACATCCTGCTCGGCAATGCGGTTGCCAACGGCTGGCAGACCCAGGCCGACATGGCGCCGTTCGTGCAGATCCAGCAGCGCCTCACCGCCAGCTACGAGCGTCAGGACATCCGCACCTTTGTCGACGACAGCTTCGCCGTGATGCGCGCTGCGTACCCGTTTGCCAACAACCCGTACCTGCAAGAGACCGTCGAGAACCTGCAGCCGGCCATGAGCCGTGCCTATTTCCTCGCCCTCGAACAGCGCAAGGCCGAAATGAGCGAATTCCTCGAACTGTTCGAACGCCTGCTGGCCGCTGTGCTCGCCCGTGATTTGCCGCAGATTCGCATTGTGCTGACGGCTTATGCCCAGCGCAGCAGCGATCTGGTGGTCTCCGCCCTTACGGTTGCCTGAGCGTGCGGCTAAAGTGCATCAAACTGGCGGGGTTCAAGTCCTTCGTCGACCCGACCACGGTGAACTTCCCCAGTAACATGGCGGCAGTCGTCGGGCCGAACGGTTGCGGCAAGTCGAACATCATCGACGCCGTACGCTGGGTGATGGGCGAGAGTTCGGCGAAGAACCTGCGTGGCGAGTCGATGACCGACGTCATCTTCAATGGCTCGACCAGCCGCAAACCGGTGAGTCAGGCGAGCATCGAACTGGTGTTCGACAACTCCGACGGCACCCTGGTCGGCGAATACGCGGCGTACGCCGAGATTTCCATTCGCCGCAAGGTCACCCGCGACAGCCAGAACAGCTATTTCCTCAACGGCGCCAAGTGCCGCCGTCGCGACATCACCGACATCTTCCTCGGCACCGGCCTCGGCCCGCGCAGCTACTCGATCATCGAGCAGGGGATGATCTCCAAGCTGATCGAAGCCAAGCCGGAAGACCTGCGCAACTTTATCGAAGAAGCGGCGGGCATCTCCAAGTACAAGGAGCGTCGGCGCGAAACCGAAAACCGCATCCGCCGCACCCACGAAAACCTGGCGCGTCTGACCGACCTGCGTGAAGAGCTTGAGCGTCAGCTCGAACGCCTGCACCGGCAGGCCGAGTCCGCGAAGAAGTATCAGGAATACAAAGCCGAAGAGCGCCAGCTCAAGGCGCAACTGTCGGCCCTGCGCTGGCAGGACCTGAACGATCAGGTCGGCCAGCGCGAATCGATCATCGGCAACCAGGAAGTCAGTTTCGAAGCGCTGGTCGCCGAGCAGCGCAATGCCGATGCCGCCATTGAGCGCCTGCGCGACGGGCACCATGAACTGTCCGAACGCTTCAATCTGGTGCAGGGACGCTTCTATTCGGTCGGCGGCGACATCGCCCGCGTCGAGCAGAGTATCCAGCACGGCCAGCAACGCTTGCGTCAGTTGCAGGACGACCTTAAGGAAGCCGAGCGCGCGCGTCTGGAAACCGAATCGCACCTGGGCCACGACCGCACGCTGCTGCTGACACTTGGCGAAGAGCTGGACATGCTCATCCCCGAGCAGGAAGTCACCAGCGCCGCCGCCGAAGAAGCCGCCGCTGCGCTGGAAGATTCCGAAAGCGTCATGCACGGCTGGCAGGAACAGTGGGACACTTTCAACCTGACCGCTGCCGAACCCCGGCGCCAGGCCGAAGTGCAGCAGTCGCGGATCCAGCAGCTGGAAACCAGCATGGAGCGGCTGGCCGATCGGCAAAAGCGTCTCGCCGAAGAGCGCGATCTGCTTTCCGCCGATCCCGAAGACGCGGCGATCATGGCGCTCAACGAGCAGCTCGCCGAATCCGAAGCGACCCTCGAAGATTTGCAGACCAGCGAAGAAGCGCAGGTCGAAAAGCTTGAACAACTGCGTCAGGAATTGCAGCAGGCACTGACTGCGCAACAACAGGCGCAGGGCGATCTGCAGCGGCTCAACGGGCGACTGGCGTCGTTGGAAGCCTTGCAGCAAGCTGCGCTTGATCCGGGCACCGGTACTGCCGAATGGCTGAAAGAACACAACCTCGCCGAACGTCCGCGTCTGGCCGAAGGGCTGAAGGTTGAAGCCGGTTGGGAGCTGGCGGTGGAAACCGTGCTCGGCGCCGATCTGCAAGCGGTGCTGGTGGACGACTTCAACGGTTTCGATCTGTCCGGTTTCACCCAAGGCGATCTGCGCCTGCTCAGCCCCGCCAGCGATGGTGTGCGGGTAGCGGGCAGCCTGCTGGATAAAGTCGAGGCGCAGATCGATCTGTCGCCGTGGCTCGGCCAGGTCAAACCGGTCGACAGCCTTGAACAGGCGTTGGCCCTGCGCGGCCAGTTGAGTGCCGGGCAGAGCCTGATCAGTCGCGACGGTTACTGGGTTGGCCGACACTTTCTGCGCGTACGTCGCGCCAGTGAAGCCGAAAGCGGCATGCTCGCCCGTGGTCAGGAAATCGAGACGTTGCAGGCCGAGCGCGAAGAGCGCGAAGCCACGGTCGAAGCCATGGAAAACCGCTTGCAGACCTTGCGTGCGCAACAGCGTCAGCAGGAAAACGGCCGCGAACATTTGCGTCGCCTGCTGCAGGATGAAGCCCGCTCACAAGGTGAATTGAAAGCCCAGTTGTCTGCCGGTAAAGCCAAGGCTGAACAACTGACGCTGCGCCGCACGCGGCTTGACGAAGAGCTGATCGAACTCGGCGAGCAGCGCGAGCTGGAGCACGAACAGGTCGGCGAAGCGCGCATGCAATTGCAGGAAGCGCTCGATGCCATGGCGCTGGACACCGAGCAGCGCGAGTTGCTGCTGGCCCAGCGTGACAGCCTGCGCGAACGCCTTGATCGCGTGCGCCAGGAAGCCCGCCAGCACAAGGATCACGCCCATCAACTGGCGGTGCGTCTCGGTTCGCTGCGTGCGCAGCACGATTCCACGCGTCAGGCGTTGGAACGTCTGGAGATGCAGGCCGAGCGCCTGAGCGAAAAACGCGAACAGTTGAGTCTGAATCTGGAGGAGGGCGAGGCACCGCTGGAAGAGCTGCGCCTGAAACTCGAAGAGCTGCTCGACAAGCGCATGACCGTCGACGAAGAACTGAAGACCGCACAGATTGCTCTGGAAGACGCCGACCGCGAATTGCGCGAGGCGGAAAAGCGCCGGACCCAGGCCGAGCAGCAATCGCAACTGATCCGTGGCCAGCTCGAACAGCAGCGCATGGAATGGCAAGCGCTGACCGTGCGGCGCAAGGCGTTGCAGGATCAATTGCTCGAAGACGGCTACGATCTCAATGGCGTGCTCGCGACGTTGACCCCCGAGGCCAGTGAACGCGCCGCCGAAGAAGAACTCGAACGGATCAATGCGCGGATTCAGCGCCTGGGTGCGATCAACCTCGCGGCCATCGACGAATACACGCAACAATCCGAGCGTAAACGTTATCTGGATGCGCAGGACGCCGATCTGGTCGAAGCATTGGAGACCCTGGAAAACGTCATTCGCAAGATCGACAAGGAAACCCGTAACCGCTTCAAAGATACCTTTGATCAGATCAATGGCGGTTTACAGGCGCTTTTCCCGAAAGTTTTCGGTGGCGGCAGCGCGTATTTGGAACTGACGGGCGAAGATCTACTCGATACAGGGGTGACGATCATGGCGCGGCCGCCAGGAAAGAAGAACAGCACCATCCATTTGCTCTCCGGCGGGGAAAAAGCCCTGACCGCGCTGGCACTGGTTTTTGCGATCTTCAAATTGAATCCGGCGCCGTTCTGCATGCTCGATGAAGTTGACGCGCCACTGGATGACGCTAACGTTGGACGCTACGCACGATTGGTTAAAGAGATGTCCCAGACCGTGCAGTTCATCTATATCACCCACAATAAGATCGCCATGGAAATGGCCGATCAACTGATGGGCGTGACGATGCACGAGCCGGGTTGTTCGCGACTGGTTGCAGTGGATGTCGAGGAGGCAATGGCGATGGTGGACGCCTGAGTCAGCGTGGTGTCGGAAGGGTATAAGTAGTCTGTAGGACTTTTTTACCGACTTCGACTTGCTGGCCAATCGACATATTCGCGCAAGCCAACGTGACAGACGGTGTAAAGTTGTCTTTGGTCGTGCTAGTTTAATGTCAATTTTTCGTATACGTGGGCAAAACGCCTGTCAGAACATAGAGTTGGCGCCACGTTTTAAAGCGGTTTGCACAATGTAAACCCCTTATTTTTCAGCATTTTTTATAGAGGCACGGGATTACATGGAAATCGGTCTGCGCGAGTGGCTGATCGTCATCGGCATCATTGTGATAGCCGGTATTCTTTTCGATGGCTGGCGCCGTATGCGCGGCGGCAAGGGAAAACTGAAATTCCGTCTTGACCGAAGTCTGTCCAACCTGCCGGACGAGGACACCAGCGCTGAGCTGTTGGGCCCGGCCCGCGTGCTGGATACGCATAAAGAGCCGCAACTGGACGAACACGACCTGCCGTCGGTGAGCATGCCGGCCCGCGAAGCACGCGAGCCTCGCGAATCCGGTTCGAAACGTGGCAAGCGCGGCAGCAACGGTCCGGCCCAGGGCGACCTGAACCTCGACCTGGACCTGGACGGCGGCCCGAGCTTCAGCAGCCGTGATGATGACTTCGTCGACGACAGCAAGCCTGCGCCAGCGGTGGCCGACAAGGATCAGCCGCAAGCCGAAGAAGTCCTGGTGATCAGCGTGATTTGCCGCGACGCCGCCGGCTTCAAAGGCCCGGCCCTGCTGCAGAATATTCTGGAAAGCGGTCTGCGTTTTGGCGAGATGGATATTTTCCACCGTCACGAAAGCATGGCCGGCAACGGTGAAGTGCTGTTCTCCATGGCCAACGCGGTCAAGCCGGGTATCTTCGATCTGGACGACATCGACCATTTCAGCACCCCGGCGGTGAGCTTCTTCCTCGGCCTGCCAGGCCCGCGTCATCCGAAGCAGGCCTTCGACGTGATGGTGGCGGCAGCACGCAAGCTGTCCCAGGAACTGAACGGCGAGCTGAAAGACGACCAGCGCAGCGTGCTGACCGCGCAAACTATCGAGCACTACCGTCAGCGCATCGTCGAATTCGAACGCCGCGCCCTGACCCAGAAGCGCTAAGGCCGAGATCAAAAGATCGCAGCCTTCGGCAGCTCCTACAGAGGAACGCGATCCCTGTAGGAGCTGTCGAGTGCAACGAGGCTGCGATCTTTGAATGATGAAACTGGAGCAGCCTCGGCTGCTCTTTTGCTTTATGAGAGAACACCCATGACCGCCGCCAAAAACCGCATTCTAGAGCTGCGCGCTGAACTCGATCAGCACAACTACCGGTACCACGTCCTCGACGAGCCGAGCATTCCGGACGCCGAGTACGACCGGTTGTTCCACGAGCTCAAGGCGCTGGAGGCGGCCAATCCCGAACTGATCACCAGCGACTCGCCGACCCAGCGTGTCGGCAGCGTGGCGTTGACTGCCTTCACCCAAGTGCGTCACGAAGTGCCGATGCTCAGCCTCGGCAACGCCTTCGAAGAAACCGACATGCGCGAATTCGACCGCCGGGTGACCGAAGGTCTGGATCTGCCGGCTGGTGATCTGTTCGGTGGCGGTGCGTCGGTGGAATACAGCTGCGAGCCGAAACTCGATGGCCTGGCGGTCAGCCTGCTGTATCAGGACGGTGTGCTGGTACGCGGCGCTACCCGTGGCGATGGCACCACCGGTGAAGACATCAGCGTCAACGTGCGCACGGTGCGCAACATTCCATTGAAGCTGCATGGCGAAGGCTGGCCGGCGACCCTCGAAGTGCGTGGTGAGGTGTTCATGTCCAAGGCCGGTTTCGAGCGCCTCAACGCCTCGCAACTGGAAGTCGGCGGCAAGACCTTCGCCAACCCGCGCAACGCCGCTGCCGGCAGCCTGCGTCAGCTGGATTCGAAGATCACCGCCAACCGCCCGCTGGAATTCTGCTGCTACGGCATCGGTCAGGTCTCCCACGATATCTCCGATACCCACATCGGCAACCTCAAGCAGTTGCAGAAGTGGGGCCTGCCGATCAGCCACGAGCTGAAACTGGCCAAAGGCATCGGCGAGTGCCTGGATTACTACCGCGACATCGGCGAACGGCGTAACGCGCTGGCCTACGAAATCGACGGTGTGGTGTTCAAGGTCAACAGCATCGCCGATCAGCGCGAGCTGGGTTTCCGTGCCCGCGAGCCGCGCTGGGCGATTGCGCACAAATTCCCGGCGATGGAAGAACTCACCGAACTGCTCGACGTGGAATTCCAGGTCGGCCGTACCGGCGCGGTCACCCCGGTGGCGCGGCTGAAACCGGTCAAGGTGGCGGGCGTCACCGTGGCCAACGCCACCTTGCACAACATGGATGAAGTGGCGCGCCTGGGCCTGATGATCGGCGACACCGTGATCATCCGCCGCGCCGGAGACGTGATCCCGCAGGTGGTGCAAGTGGTCACCGAGCGTCGCCCCGAGAATGCGCGTCCTGTAGCGATTCCAGAGAGCTGCCCGGTCTGTGGCTCCCATGTCGAACGCACGCAATTGGTCAAACGCAGCAAGGGCAAGGAAACCATCAGCGAAGGCGCGGTGTACCGTTGCGTTGGCCGTCTGGCCTGTGGTGCGCAACTGAAGCAGGCGATCATTCACTTTGTCTCGCGTCGGGCGATGGACATCGAAGGCCTTGGCGACAAGAGCGTCGAGCAACTGGTCGACGAAGGTCTGGTCAATTCGCCGGCCGATCTGTATGCGCTGAAGTTCGACGACATTGTTGATCTGGAAGGCTTCGCTGAAGTCTCCAGCAACAAGCTGCTGGCGGCGATTGAAGACAGCAAGCAGCCGGGGCTGGCGCGTTTCATCTACGCCCTTGGCATTCCCGATGTCGGCGAAGAGACGGCCAAAGTCCTGGCGCGCTCGCTGGGTTCGCTGGAGCGCGTGCAACAGGCGCTGCCACAGGTGCTGACCTACCTGCCGGACATCGGTCTGGAAGTGGCGTACGAGATTCACAGCTTCTTTGAAGATGCGCACAACCAGCAGGTGATCACCGAGTTGCTGGGGCATGGCCTGCAAATTCAGGATCAGGGCGATCTGGGCGCCGAATTTGCCGCCAGCACCACCCTCGGCGGTCTGCTCGACAAGCTGCACATTCCCTTTGTCGGCCCGGGCGGCGCGCAGAAACTGGCAGACAAGTTCGGTTCGCTGGACGCGGTGATGAATGCCGACTGGCTGGACATGCGCCAGGCGCTGCCGGAGAAGCAGGCCAATTCGGTGCGCGAGTTTTTTGGTGTGGCCGAGCACCGGCAGATTGCCGAAGCGGCGGAGCAACAACTGCGTGATTTCGGCATGCACTGGCTGAGCGAGAAGAAAGTCGTCGAAGGCTTGCCGCTGTCCGGCGAAACCTGGGTGTTGACCGGCAAGGTCGAGCTGATGAGCCGCGATGTGGCCAAGGAACACCTGGAAAGCCTCGGCGCCAAGGTCGCCGGCTCGGTATCGGCGAAAACTCATTGCGTGGTCGCAGGGCCCGGTGCCGGCTCGAAACTGACCAGGGCCAATGAGCTGGGCGTGAAGGTGATGGACGAAGAGGCGTTTATCGCTTTCCTGAAGGGACACGGCCTGTCCGTTTAAGAACAAAAGATCGCAGCCTGCGGCAGCTCCTACAGAATTAGTGTCTTGCCACATTGACCCCCTGTAGGAGCTGCCGAAGGCTGCGATCTTTTGCTTTTCCCCACACAAAGCGTGGGAACGATCAGCGCACGAGGATGATCTAGTCTTGGCAAGCCCCAGGGAGAGATCGCCATGTACCGCTTTTTCGAGCAGCTCAGTTCTCGCATCGTCGCGCCGTTCATGGGCGAATCTTCACGCAACAGCAAAATCTGGCCGTGCCGCTGCGGCCAGTCGCTGTTCTTTCGCAACAGCCAGTGCCTGGCTTGCAGCGCCATGCTCGGCTATCAGCCTGAAGCAAGTCGCCTGACCTCGCTGCAGCCCGGGCCGCAGGACGGTAGCTGGACACTCGATGCCGATCCCGACGCCGGATTGTTTCGTCGCTGCGCCAATCTCGACACCCCCGCCGCCTGCAATTGGCTGCTGCCGGATAACGGCCGCGACAGCCTGTGCGTCGCCTGCAGCCTCAATCGCACCATCCCCGACCTCTCGGTGCCGGAAAACCCTGAGCGCTGGCGCAAAGTCGAAATCGCTAAACGCCGGCTGGTGGCGCAACTGATCACCCTCGGGCTGCCGGTCATCCCGAAAACCGTGGATGAAGAGCGCGGCCTGGCCTTTGATTTCATCGGCGTCGACCTCGAAGGCAACGCGCCAATGACCGGCCACGCCAACGGCTTGATCACCCTCGACATCAAAGAGGCCGACGACGCCCACCGCGAGCAGGTGCGGGCGGCGATGCATGAACCTTATCGCACGCTGCTCGGGCATTTCCGGCATGAGGTCGGGCATTATTACTGGGATCGTCTGATCGCCAACGGCCCGTGGCTCGAAGCCTTCCGCAACCTGTTCGGCGACGAGCGCGCCAGTTACGCCGAAGCGCTCGACCGTCACTATCAACAGGGTGCACCGTTGGACTGGCCGCAACATTACGTCAGCGCCTACGCGACCATGCACCCGTGGGAAGACTGGGCCGAGACCTGGGCGCATTACCTGCACATGATGGACGCGGTGGACACTGCACTGGGTTTCGGCATGAGTGCGCGGGAAATGGACTTCGACTATCAGCCGTTTCCACCGAGCACGCTGTATGACCCGGAGCACCCCGGCGGCGCGGCGTTCCTGTCGTTCGTCAATGCGTGGATCGAACTGGCGGGCATGCTCAACGAGCTGTCACGCAGCATGGGCCAGCCGGATTTCTACCCGTTCGTGTTGCCGGCGGCGGCGATTGCCAAGCTGCACTTCATCCATCTGGTGATCCAGCAGGCGGGCGGCAAGGCGGATGAGGTGCTGACCCTGTAGGAGCTGCCGCAGGCTGGGATCTTTTCAGGCTCAGTGCATGTCCTTGAACACGTTCATATTTTTTATCTGAAACCAACGGTTGTAACTTCATCTCAGATAGGTACAATGGCGCGGCTCGCCGACAGGTGAGTGTCGTTATGGTGACCCCATCGGTCCCCCCGCAACGATTACCCGTGAACCTGGTCAGATCCGGAAGGAAGCAGCCACAGCGGGAACATTGTGTGCCGGGGTGTGGCTGGTGGGGTTACCACCTTAACGAACAAAGAACGCTTCAACAGAACTGCATGGGTTTCGCCCACTGCGGTTTTTTTATGCCTGCGATTTGAGCTATCACGCCAGCCCCCTGTAGGAGCGAGCCTGCTCGCGAAGGCAGCCGCCCCGATGCCTGTTCAGCCACCAAGGTTGAACAGTGGCATACTCCACCGTCTTGCTGCGCGCGTCGTTGACAAGTTCGCGCCCTGGCTACGAGGTTGTATGCACCCGGAACATCACGATTTATCCACCGCCGTTTATTTGCCCGTGACGGACGAGACCTGCGCGAACCTCTTGCAGCCCGATGGCGTGACAATCCTCGACACGCTGACAGATGCGCAGCTCGCCGCCGTGCTGGTCATCCAGAATCTGGCCCAGGCCGCCAAGAAGGATCTCACTGCCGCTGCGGCGGAGAAGGTGCTGGCGCGACTGATTGCGTGGGCGGTCGATGGCCGGACAGGGCTGCTGTCCGAGGCGCAACGCCTGTTCGATCCGCGTCAGCTGTATTTCGGCCTGAACGCCATCAGGGGATTGAATCTGCGTTTGCTGTTGGCTGACGAGGTGTCGGCGCAGGATTACCTGCTGCCCGATGGCAAGTGGGATGATGAGTTCAAAACGCGCCACCACGCGGCTAACAATCCGTTCAGCCAGCAGATGATCAGCCCGGCACACCGCGAGCGCTGGCTCAGCGCCGCGCAAGACAAACTGGTCAGAACCTTCCGCGCCAACCTCGATGAAGACCTGCACGTCCAAGGCTATGCCGGGATCGGCAAGAGCCACTTGGTCGGTGCCTTGACCGAGTGCCTGGACCCCGGGAAAACCCTGTTGCTGGCACGCACCCCGGAAAAACTTGCGACCCTGTGCCAGCGCATGGGCGTTACCGGTGATCGTAAACCCGGCATCACCTTTGAAGCGTTCGCGCGCGGGCTGATTTATGGGCGCAAGCTGCCGCCCGCAAGCGCCGCCGGCCGAGTTGCGAGCAAACAGAGTCTGGCGCAGGCGCTGAACATCCTGGGCTTTCGCGAGCACGATGCGCAACGCACCCTGAGCGTCTGTCTGGAAACCCTCGAGCGCTATTGCCATTCCCGGGACTACAGCCTGTCGGCGCATCATCTGCCGCATTTCAAGCTGTCGCTGTCCAGCCTTGAGTCCAAGGTGTTGCTGGAGTATTCGAGCCGCGTCTGGACTTACCTTGAGGCCAACCCGGCGTGGGGCCGGCAGAGCGGCTTCGAAGCCTTGTTGCTGATCAAGCGGGCAAGCCTCGCGGGCTGTGTGGTGCCGCCGCGGTATACCCACGTGCTGATCGACGAGAGCCAGGACATTCCTGCGTCGCTGCTGCAGATTATCGAGCGCGGCCGGCAGGTTCTGATCACGCTGGGCGATGAGTATCAGCACGCCGAGCGTGATCTGGTGAAAAGAAAGCGTGAAGTGCGCCAGAGCGATATCACTTATTCAGTGCGTTCGGGGCGCAACGTCGAGCGTCTGGTCAATCCGCTGATTTCCCGGCACTCGGAAAAGAGCAAGGTGCCGTTCGAAGGCGCGCGTGAAGCTGACGTCGGCATCGAGTTTTATCCGCAGGGCTTTGTCCCGCCCGAAGGTTGCGTGGTGCTGACGGCGTCCCCTTGGGACACCATGAAGTGGGCGATGCAGCTGCACGATGCCAATTGCCCGTTCAGCTTTGCCGACATGAAAGCGCAGCGCGACCTCGAACACTTCATGACCAGCGCCATCGAGTTGTTCAAGGTCGATTACTACAGTTCCACGCACAGCGAGAAGGGCCCGCATCGCTATTTCAGCGACGTGCCGAAGTGGCAGCAGGTGTGCGAGGCCAACCAGTACGACGAGGCGTTTCTGTGGGTCGAGGCCGAGCTGGAGAAGGGCTTCAAGGTGGCTGACCTGACCCGGCTCAACCGGATGATCGGCAGCCCCGGCAAAAGCTGCCTGTTGATGCAGGCCCAGGAGGCGGGCGGCATGGAGTTCGACCGCGTTCTACTGACGCCCGAGCTGCTGACCAACGTGCAGTTCAAGGACGCCTACGCGTTCGATCAGCGGATCTGCGCCGTGTACATCGCCATCTCCCGCGCCCGGCAGCAGCTTTATCTGCCGTACGATGTGGTCGAGTGGATCGAGTTTCACGACTACCAGAAATTCCGTGAGTCGCACGGTTACTGAATAATTCTCTGTGGGAAATGTCCCCCCCAAAAAGGGGTTATGGGGTGGTTTCCGAGGATCCGGTATACAGCCGGATGATGTCATCAATCTCTCCCGACATTTTCATCCGCAGCAGCGTGCGCAGGATCCGCTGCACCGGCACCTGCGGGTCATTCCTCACATAGCAGCCGACATGCTGTTCCTGCAGCACCGCCACCCCCTGCAGTTGCTGCGTGGGCAGCAGGCGCTGATTGAACCAGTCCAGTGTCCATTGATTGCTCACCGCATAGCGATAACGCCCGGCCAGGAGTTTTTCCAGCACTTGTTCCTGATTGCGCGCGTCGTCGCGTTGCAGGTGGTCGGCGTCGAACAGCGGCTGCAGAGTCGGGTAGGTGTAGCCGAGCACGGTGCCGATCGATTGCCGGGGAAGGCGGGCGGGATCGACGTGGAGCGGTTGATTGTCGCGGCTGATCAGCAGATCGCGCTGAAACAGCAGCGGGAGGCTCCAGATGTAGTCTCCGGACTGATTCGGCAACCATGATTGTGCGGCATAGCAGCGCACGTCGACTTCACCGTGTTCCATGGCGTTCTGCACCCGGGCGCGCGGCAGCACATGGAATTCGGCGGGTACGCCGACCTGTGTCGCCAGGCTGAGCATGATGTCGTGGAGGATGCCCTGGGTCGGGCGGCCATGGTCGATCTGCACCATGGGCATCGCCCAGCTGTCGGCCACGACGAAGCGCAGCGGCGGTTCGGCGGCGTTCACGCTCAGACTGATCCCCAACAAAGCTCCCAAGGCCCAACGCATAAATGCTCCGATGAGTCCCGACCACGAGCGAAATTTCCTCGCCAACAGCAGCTTAGCCAGATTAGACGAGCACACCGGATGCAATTTTGCCCTTGCTCCGCTAGCATTAGCCGCTTCAGCTTCCTTCGTTGCGACGGTTTTCGATGAGTTATCAGGTTCTTGCACGTAAATGGCGTCCGCGCTCGTTCCGCGAAATGGTCGGCCAGACCCATGTGCTCAAGGCTCTGATCAATGCCTTGGACAGCCAGCGGCTGCACCACGCGTACCTGTTCACCGGTACCCGCGGGGTCGGCAAGACCACCATTGCGCGGATCATTGCCAAATGCCTGAACTGTGAGACAGGTATCACTTCCAGCCCCTGCGGCGAGTGTTCGGTGTGCCGCGAGATCGATGAAGGGCGCTTCGTCGACCTGATCGAGATCGACGCCGCGAGCCGGACCAAGGTCGAGGACACCCGCGAGCTGCTCGATAATGTGCAGTACGCGCCGAGCCGTGGGCGCTTCAAGGTCTACCTGATCGACGAAGTGCACATGCTCTCCAGCCATTCCTTCAATGCGCTGCTGAAAACCCTTGAAGAGCCGCCGCCGTACGTCAAGTTCATCCTCGCGACCACGGACCCGCAGAAACTTCCGGCAACGATTTTGTCGCGTTGCCTGCAGTTCTCGCTGAAGAACATGACGCCCGAGCGCGTGGTCGAGCATCTGACCCACGTCTTGGGCGCCGAAAACGTGCCGTTCGAAGACGACGCGCTGTGGCTGCTGGGCCGCGCCGCTGACGGCTCGATGCGTGACGCCATGAGCCTGACCGACCAGGCCATCGCCTTCGGTGAAGGCAAGGTATTGGCCGCCGATGTGCGGGCGATGCTCGGCACGCTGGATCACGGCCAGGTCTTCGACGTGCTGCACGCACTGATCGAAGGCGACGCCAAGGCGTTGCTCGAAGCCGTGCGCCACCTGGCCGAGCAAGGCCCGGACTGGAATGGCGTGCTCTCGGAAATTCTCAACGTGTTGCACCGTGTCGCCATCGCCCAGGCCTTGCCTGAAGGTGTCGATAACGGCCATGGCGACCGTGACCGCGTATTGGCTTTGGCTCAGGCGCTGCCGGCCGAAGACGTGCAGTTCTATTACCAGATGGGCCTGATCGGCCGCCGCGACTTGCCGCTGGCGCCGGACCCGCGTGGCGGTTTCGAGATGGTGCTGCTGCGGATGCTGGCCTTCCGGCCCGCAGACACCGCGGACGCCCCGAGGCAACCGCTAAAGCCAGTGGGGATCAGCCAGGCCACAGTTGATTCCGCAAACTCCGTGGCTGCCGCGCCCAAGCCTGCGCCGGTAGTCGCTGCGGCCGTTGCGCCAACGCCAGCGGCGGTTGCTGCGCCGGTTCCGGAGGCAGCGCCTGTGGTGACCGCCGCGCCGGCACCTGCGCCGGAAGCAGAACCAGAGCCAGAGCCAGTCGCCGAAGCGGTGGTCGATCTGCCGTGGAACGATCCGGTCGAACCTGAGCCGGAACCCGCACCTGTGCAGCAACCGGCCGTCGAGCCGGTACTGGAAACCGCCAGCGAGCAGCCCGAATTGCCGCCGATGCCGCTGCCGACCCCGGACAGCGTGGTGCCGGACGCGCCGGAGTGGGCCGCTGCGCCGATTCCCGAGCCGTCGGTCGCCGACGTCGATGCCGCCACGCCGGGCATGGACCTCGACGACGAACCGCCGCTGGACGAAGACTACATCGAGCCGGACATGGATTCGGCCTACAGCTACCTCGACGACCTGGCCAGCGAGCACACCGCCGAGCCAGCCCCGGAACCCGAGCCGGAGCCTGCCGCCGCGCCAGCCACCGGTCTGGCGTTGCAATGGCTGGAGCTGTTCCCGCAACTGCCGATCTCCGGCATGACCGGCAGCATTGCCGCCAACTGCACGCTGATTGCGGTCGATGGCGACCATTGGCTGATGCACCTGGACCCGGCGCACAGCGCACTGTTCAACGCCACGCAACAGCGGCGCCTGAACGACGCGTTGAACCAGTTCCACGGTCGCACGCTGAGCCTGACCATCGAGCTGATCAAGCCCGAGCAGGAAACCCCGGCGCAGGCTGCTTCGCGGCGTCGGGCCAACCGTCAGCGCGAGGCGGAGGAATCGATCCACGGTGATCCGTTCATCCAGCAGATGGTCCAGCAGTTCGGTGCGGTCGTGCGACACGATACTATTGAACCTGTCGATGCCTTGGTCGCCCAAGGCTAATAACTGAGGGCGTTCGGCGTTAAGCGCCGGGCGCTGTTTTGATCCAAGTACTTTTGAGGTGATTCCCATGATGAAAGGTGGCATGGCCGGCCTGATGAAGCAGGCGCAGCAGATGCAGGAAAAAATGGCCAAGATGCAGGAAGAACTGGCCAACGCCGAAGTCACCGGCAAGGCCGGTGGCGATATGGTCACCGTGGTCATGACCGGTCGTCACGACGTGAAAAGTGTCAGCATCGACCCAAGCCTGGTTGAAGGCCTGAGCGAAGACGACAAGGAAATGCTCGAAGCCGTGGTCGCCGCCGCCGTCAACGATGCCGTGCGCAAGATCGAAGCCAACAGCCAGGAAAAAATGGGCAGCATGACCGCCGGCATGAACCTGCCAGCAGGTATGAAACTGCCATTCTGATTCGCCATCGCGATTTGGATGAGCTACACAAAATGCCAGGCATCGCGCCTGGCATTTTTGTTTCCGTTTCTGGGGCGTTCGGTATTCGTTTGTGGCGAGGGAGCTTGCTCCCGCTCGGCGACGAAGTCGTCGTAAACCCTGAAAACCCGGTATACCTGAAATAAAGCAGGGGGAGCGCTTCGCACTCCAGCGGGAGCAAGCTCCCTCGCCACAGGCGTCTAGTAGAAACATCGAACGCTGTGATGCCACCAAGGTCTGCTCCCTATACCCTCGAATTCATCATTCACAGGAGACGCTGACATGTCCGACCCTCTGACTCTCAATCAACGCTTTGTGCTCGCCTCGCGCCCGGTCGGTGCGCCGACCCCGGAAAACTTCCGTCTGGAGCGCGAAGCGTTGCCGGATCTCGAAGACGGCCAGGTGCTGCTGAAAACCCTGTACCTGTCGCTGGACCCTTACATGCGCGGACGCATGAGTGACGCACCGTCCTACGCCGCGCCGGTACAAATCGGTGAAGTGATGACCGGTGGTGCTGTCAGCCGAGTCGAGGATTCGCGTCATCCGAAATTCCACCAAGGCGATCTGGTGGTCGGCCTCACCGGCTGGCAGAGCCACAGCATCAGCGATGGGCGCAACATCATGCCGATCCCGTCCGGCCTGCCGAGTCCGTCGATGGCGCTTGGCGTGTTGGGCATGCCGGGTATGACTGCGTACATGGGGCTGATCGACATCGGTCAGCCGAAAGAAGGTGAAACGCTTGTCGTGGCTGCTGCGTCCGGCGCCGTCGGCTCGGTGGTTGGTCAAGTGGCAAAGATCAAAGGCCTGCGCGCCGTGGGTGTGGCCGGTGGTGCCGACAAATGCAAATACGTGGTCGAGGAACTGGGTTTCGATGCCTGCATCGATCACAAGGCGCCGGACTTTGCCGAGCAACTGGCCAAAGCCTGCCCGAACGGCATCGATATCTATTATGAAAACGTGGGCGGGCATGTGTTCGATGCGGTGGTGCCGCTGCTCAATCCCAAGGCGCGCATTCCACTGTGCGGGCTGATCGCCGGTTACAACGCCACTGAGGTGCCGCAGGGCCCGGATCGTCTGCCAATGCTGCAGCGTACGTTGCTGACCAAGCGTGTGCGGATTCAGGGCTTCATCGTGTTTGATGACTACGGCGACCGTCAGCCGGAATTCATCAGCCACATGGTGCCGTGGGTGCGCGACGGCAAGGTCAAATTCCGCGAAGACGTGGTGGAAGGTCTGGAGCAGGCACCCGAGGCGTTTATCGGTCTGCTGGAGGGACGCAACTTCGGCAAACTGGTGGTGAAGGTTGCCCAGGACTGAGCATTTGACGCTGGCCGGAGGCGCGGGTATAAACCGCGTCTCGTTGTTTTGTCGGACTTTTTACCCATGAGCTTCAGCCCTTTGATTCGCCAACTGATCGACGCCCTGCGCACCTTGCCCGGCGTGGGTCAGAAAACCGCCCAGCGCATGGCGTTGCAGTTGCTCGAACGTGACCGCAGCGGCGGCACGCGCCTGGCCCAGGCCTTGAGCCAGGCCATGGAAGGGGTGGGTCACTGCCGTCAGTGCCGCACGCTGACTGAAGACGATCTGTGCCCGCAATGCGCCGACACGCGCCGCGACGACACGCTGCTGTGCGTGGTGGAAGGGCCGATGGACGTGTATGCGGTGGAGCAGACCGGTTTCCGTGGACGCTACTTCGTGCTCAAGGGCCACCTGTCGCCGCTCGACGGTCTGGGGCCGGAAGCCATCGGTATTCCGCAGTTGATGGCGCGCATTGAAGAGGCCGGCACCTTTACCGAAGTCATCCTCGCCACCAACCCGACGGTGGAAGGTGAGGCGACCGCGCATTACATCGCCCAGCTTCTGGCCAACAAAGGGCTGATCGCCTCGCGGATTGCCCACGGTGTGCCGCTGGGTGGTGAGCTGGAGTTGGTGGATGGCGGGACGCTGGCGCATTCGTTTGCAGGGCGTAAACCGATTTCCCTCTGACAGGTGTATCGCCTGATCTGGCCCCATCGCTGGCAAGCCAGCTCCCACAGTGATTTCGGTCGTTCACAAATGTTGTGCACACTAAAGAAACCTGTGGGAGCTGGCTTGCCAGCGATGGGCGCACCTCGATTTGGCTGATTCACACAATTGTGTTGAAAACCAAGCAAGCGCTCGGTTAACGTCGGCCAACCCTTCGATGGAGTTCGCCGATGCCTGCCTTCCAGGAATACTTCGACCCCAGCCACCAAATGGTCCGCGACAGCGTCAGACGTTTCGTCGAGCGCGAGATCCTGCCGGACGTCGATGCGTGGGAAGAAGCCGAAGGCTTTCCCCGTGAGCTGTACCTGAAGGCCGGGGCGGCGGGGATTCTTGGCATCGGTTTTCCCGAAGCGCTGGGTGGCAGCCACGAAGGTGATCTGTTCGCCAAGGTTGCCGCCAGCGAAGAACTGATGCGCTGCGGTTCCGGTGGTCTGGTTGCCGGCCTCGGCTCGCTGGATATCGGCCTGCCACCGATCGTCAAATGGGCCCGGCCCGAGGTGCGCGAGCGTGTCGTGCCGCAAGTGCTCAGCGGCGAGAAAATCAGTGCGTTGGCGATTACCGAACCCGGCGGTGGTTCCGACGTCGCCAACCTGCAGACCCGCGCCGTGCGTGACGGTGACGTTTATCGGGTCAGCGGCAGCAAGACCTTCATTACCAGTGGCGTACGCGCCGACTTCTATACCGTCGCCGTGCGCACCGGAGCGCCGGGTTTCGGCGGCATCAGCCTGCTGTTGATCGAGAAGGGCACCCCCGGCTTCACCGTCGGCCGCCAGTTGAAAAAAATGGGCTGGTGGGCCTCGGACACCGCTGAGCTGTTCTTCGACGATTGCAGGGTGCCTGTGGGCAATCTGATCGGCGCCGAGAACATGGGCTTCGCCTGCATCATGGGCAATTTCCAGAGCGAACGGCTGGCGCTGGCGCTGATGGCCAACATGACCTCGCAGCTCGCGCTCGAAGAAGCGCTGAAATGGGCGCGCGAGCGTGAAGCATTCGGCAAGCCGATCGGCAAGTTTCAGGTGATCAAACATCGGTTGGCCGAAATGGCCACGGCGCTGGAAGTATCGCGCGAGTTCACCTCTCGGCAAGCGGCGAAAATGGCGGCGGGGCAGAGCGTGATCAAGGAGATTTCCATGGCCAAGAACGTCGCCACGGACACCTCGGACCGGATCACCAGCGAGGCGGTGCAGATTCTTGGTGGCCTGGGTTTCATGCGCGAGAGTCTGGTAGAGCGGTTGTATCGGGATAATCGCATTCTGTCGATCGGCGGCGGGACGCGGGAGGTGATGAACGAGATCATCAGCAAGCAGATGGGGCTTTAAAAGCAAAAGATCGCAGCCTTCGGCAGCTCCTACAGGGAAACGCACATCCCTTGTAGGAGCTGCCGAAGGCTGCGATCTTTTGATCTTTACTATTTATCGGTCAAAGCAAACTGCGTCAGGCAGAAGGTAGGGATGCCCATATCTTCCAGACGCTGCGAACCGCCCAGCTCCGGCAGATCAATGATCGCCGCCGCCTCATGCACCCGCGCGCCCATGCGGCGGATCAGGTTGGCGGCTGCGATCAGCGTGCCACCGGTGGCAATCAGGTCATCGAACATCACCACCGAATCACCTTCGCACAGGCTGTCGGCGTGGACTTCGAGGAACGCTTCGCCGTATTCGGTCGCGTAACCTTCGGCCAACACGTCCGCCGGCAGTTTGCCCTGCTTGCGGAACAGCACCAGCGGCTTGTTCAACTGGTAGGCCAGCACCGAACCGATCAGGAAGCCGCGCGCATCCATCGCGCCGATGTGGGTGAAGTCGGCTTCCACATAGCGGTGGGCGAAGCTGTCCATCACCAGGCGCAGGGCCTTGGGCGACTGGAACAGCGGGGTGATGTCGCGAAAGATCACGCCCGGTTTCGGGAAGTCGATCACGGGGCGGATCAGGGATTTGATGTCGAAGGAGTCGAAGACCATCGTCGAGGTGTCCTGGCAGGGCTGCAAACGGCGCAGTATACCCGCGGCTGAAACGCTTCGCTCAACCGCGGATCGAGATCAGCCTTCGAGCGAGCCGCCGGCCAGGGCGCAGAGCTGGATCGGGTCGAGGATGTGGATCTCCTTGCCCTCGGCGGCGATCAGTTCGTTCTGCTGGAAGCGCGTGAACACCCGCGACACGGTTTCCACCGCCAGGCCCAGGTAATTGCCGATTTCGTTGCGCGACATGCTCAGGCGGAACTGGTTGGCCGAGAAACCCCGAGCGCGGAAGCGGGCCGACAGGTTGACCAGGAACGTGGCGATGCGCTCGTCGGCGGTTTTCTTCGACAG
Organism: Pseudomonas sp. AO-1; assembly: GCF_019775695.1. NCBI lineage: Bacteria > Pseudomonadati > Pseudomonadota > Gammaproteobacteria > Pseudomonadales > Pseudomonadaceae > Pseudomonas > Pseudomonas sp. AO-1. The sequence continues at coordinate 4,456,349 of NZ_CP079947.1, read as the reverse complement.
CAACAGCATCATTTGCTGGTCGTCACGGATCTCGCGGCTCATCACCCGCATCAGTTGCCGGCGCAGCTGCGGCAGTTGCAGGGCCAGTTCATCGAGGCGTTCGAAAGGGATTTCACAGACCGAGGTGGTTTCCAGGGCCTGGGCCGACACCGGATGTTTCTCGGTGTCCATCCCGGACAGGCCGACCAGTTCGCTCGGCAGGTGGAAACCGGTGAGCTGTTCTTCGCCGGTGTCGCTCAGGCTGAAGGTCTTCAGGGCGCCGGAGCGTACTGCATAAACGGAATCGAAGGTGTCACCCTGGCGGAACAGGAACTCACCCTTTTTCAACGGGCGACCACGTTTAACGATTTCGTCCAGCGCATCCATGTCTTCCAGATTCAGAGAAAGTGGCAGGCAGAGAGGGGCCAGGCTGCAATCCTTGCAATGGGCCTGGTTGTGAGCGCGCAGTTTGACTGGCTCGGACATTTCTTAAATCCTTGTGGGAAAACACACATAAGCCGTAAGGGTAACCCACGGGAGGACATTCAGGCCAGTCTGGGGCGAGATTGCCCTGCGGGCATAAGGCCGCAGGGCAAACAAAGACACGGGGCATTCGCGATACATCGGTTTCATGAGCAGGACGTTTCAGATCACCCGCGAGAAGCGCTGGCGGTTCTGTTGTTCCAGGTACGCGTCGAACACCATGCACACCGAACGCACCAGCAGGCGTCCGGCCGGCAACACTTCGATGCGCTCGCGCTCCAGCTTGATCAGCCCGTCGTTGGCCATGCCCTGCAGTTGCGGCCACAGCGCGCCGAAATAACCCTGAAAATCAATGTTGAACGCTTGCTCGATTTCGGCGAATTCCAGGCTGAAATTGCAGATCAGTTGCTGGATCACCGCGCGTCGCAGGCGATCGTCGGCATTGCACACCAAGCCCCGGCTGGTCGCCAGTTGCGCGGCGGCGAGGGTGTTCTGGTACTGGTTCAGATCGCTGTTGTTCTGGCAGTAGAGATCGCCGATCTGACTGATCGCCGACACCCCCAGACCAATCAAGTCGCAATGGCCGTGAGTGGTGTAGCCCTGGAAGTTGCGCTGCAGGGTCTGTTCTTCCTGGGCAATCGCCAACTCATCGTCGGGCAGGGCGAAGTGATCCATGCCGATGTAGCGATAACCGGCGGCGGTCAGTTGTTCGATGGTGCGCTGGAGCATTTGCAGTTTTTGCGCAGGGCTTGGCAGCTCGTGGCTGTTGATCCGCCGCTGTGGCATGAAGCGCTCCGGCAGGTGCGCATAGTTGAATACCGAGAGCCGGTCCGGTTGCAGGCTGATGACTTCCTCGACGGTCCGCGCGAAATTTTCCGGGGTCTGCTTCGGCAGGCCGTAGATCAGGTCGATGTTGATCGAGCGAAATTGCAGGGTGCGCGCCGCGTCGATCACTGCACGGGTTTCTTCCAGGCTCTGCAGGCGATTGACCGCCCGTTGCACCGCCGGATCGAGGTCTTGCAGGCCGATGCTGACCCGGTTGAAACCCAGTTCACGCAGCAGGCCCATGGTCGACCAGTCGGCCTCGCGCGGGTCGATCTCGATGCCGTAGTCGCCGGAGTCATCATCCAGCAGATTGAAGTGTTTGCGCAGGTGCGCCATCAACTGCCGCAGCTCGTCATGGCTGAGGAAGGTCGGGGTGCCGCCGCCGAAGTGCAACTGCTCGACTTTCTGTGCCGGTTCCAGGTGACAGGCAATCAACTGGATTTCCTGTTCCAGGCGTTGCAGATACGGCTGTGCCCGCCCGCGATCCTTGGTGATGACCTTGTTGCAGGCGCAGTAGTAGCAAATATTCGCGCAGAACGGCACATGCACATACAGCGACAATGGGCGCAGCGCCTTGCGACTTTCGCGCAGGGCGTGAAACAGGTCGAAGGTGCCGACCTGGCTGTTGAATTGCACGGCGGTCGGATACGAGGTGTAGCGCGGCCCCGCCAGGTCGTAGCGGCGGATCAGATCAGTGTCCCAACGAATGGCGTCGAGCATGCGGGCATTCCCCCGGATAGGCTGGCAGTGTGGCGAGTCTATCGGGGTGCGGCGACGGGGCTCTTGATTTGCATCAACGGCGGATTGGTAGTGATTGCTTTGTGGTGAGGGGATTTATCCCCGATCGACTGCGAAGCAGTCGTAAACCTGTTTGCAATGTATGAATGGAAGAATGCAGGGGCGCTTCGCACACCATCGGGGATAAATCCCCTCACCACAATGGATCTTCTCAGGGCTTTGATCGGATCAGTGACCCATCAGCCAATGTTGGTGGGGGCCAGGAAGGGTCCAGATCCCGAACAGAATCACCAGCAAGCCACCGGCCACGCGCACACTGCGTTTACGCAGCAACGCCGTCACCCGCTCGGCAGCCAGTCCGGTGGCGAGTAGCACCGGCCAAGTGCCCAGCCCGAACGCCAGCATCAACAACCCACTGTCCAGCGCATTGCCCTGGCTCGCCGACCACAGCAGCGTGCTGTAAACCAGTCCGCACGGCAGCCAGCCCCACAGTGCGCCGAGCAGCAGGGCGCGGGGCAAACTCGACACCGGCAGCAAGCGGTTGGCCACCGGCTGAATGTAACGCCACAAGCCACGGCCGAGGCTTTCGATACGGGTCAGGCCGCTCCACCAGCCGGCCAGATACAGGCCCATGGCAACCAGCAGCAACCCGGCGAGAATACGCATGAACATCGCCGCCGGACTGTTCGCCACCGCCCAGCCAGCCAGCCCGATCAGCAAACCGGCCGTCGCGTAACTGAGGATCCGTCCGAGGTTGTACGCCAGCAGCAGACGAAAGCGCCGGCTGCGCTGTTCCTTGGGAATCGCCAAGGTCAGCGCGCCCATCAGGCCGCCGCACATGCCCAGGCAATGCCCGCCACCGAGCAGGCCAAGGATCAGCGCGGAAACCAGGAGAGGCACCAGCTCAAGCATGGGGTGGCGCCTTGTCCTGCGGCTGGTCGGATTTGGCTTCGTCGACGGCGGCGGTGTGGTTCGGGTCCTGATCATCGAACAGGATGCTGTGCGCCGGGCCATCAAGGTCGTCGTACTGACCGCTGTCCACCGCCCAGAAGAAGATGTACACAGCGATGGCCACGATCAGCAGGGCGGCGGGGATCATCACGTAAAGAGCTGGCATCGGTACTCCAGGCCCGCACGGCTCAAGCCGGCAACGGGCGGGTTTCTGAACGGGTGCCGACAACCGGCGCGCTCGGCAGGCGAGTCAGGCGCAGGGCGTTGAGCACCACGGTCAACGAACTGATCGACATGCCGACGGCGGCCCACACCGGGGTGATCCAGCCGAGGGCGGCGAACGGCAACATGAGGCCATTGTACAGCGCCGCCCACAGCAGGTTCTCGATGATTACCCGACGGGTTCTGCGCGCTAACGTGAAGGCGTGCACCAGCGCATCGAGGCGGTTGGACAGCAGCACCGCGTCGGCACTGGTTTTCGCCAGATCGGTGGCCGAACCCATGGCCACGCTGATGTCGGCAGCGGCCAGCACCGGCACGTCGTTGACCCCGTCACCGAGCATCAACACCTTGCGTCCTTGTTGATGCAGCTGTTGCAGCACATGCAGTTTGTCATCCGGGCGTAGACCGCCACGGGCCTCGTCGATACCCAATTCGGTGGCAACGCTGGCGACCATCGGCGAGCTGTCGCCGGACAGCAGCAATGTGCGCCAGCCACGCGCCTTGCAGGCGGCGAGCAGGGCGGGCGCATCGTCGCGCAGGCGATCGTCGAGGACGAACCACGCCAGCGCTGCCGTGTGATCACCGAGCAGCAGCCACTGACCCGGCTCATCCGGCATCGCCGGCAGTGGCGAACCGCTGAGGGCGCAGACAAACTCCGCCTGACCAATGCGCAAGCGCTGTGTACCTACCCGTCCTTCGAGACCGAGTCCCGGCGTGCTGTGCACATCTTCAGCGGCCAGTGGCGCACGACCGAAGGCGCGGGCAATCGGGTGTTCCGAACGGTTTTCCAGGGCGGCGGCAAGGCTCAGGCACTGGTCGCTGCTGAGTGTGCCCAGCGGGTGAATCGAGCGCAGGACCAGGCGGCCTTCGGTGAGTGTGCCGGTCTTGTCGAAGATCACCGTGTCGATCTGGTTCAGGCCTTCCAGCACATGCCCGCGCGTCAGCAACAGGCCGAGTTTGTGCAGGGTGCCGGTGGCGGCGGTCAACGCCGTCGGGGTTGCCAGCGACAGCGCGCAAGGGCAGGTCGCGACCAGCATCGCCAGGACGATCCAGAACGCCCGCGACGCATCCAGTTCCCACCACAACAGGCCGATGGCCGCCGCCGCAATCAGCGACAACAGCAAGAACCACTGCGCCGCGCGGTCGGCGATTTCCGCCAGGCGCGGTTTTTCCGCCTGGGCGCGATCGAGCAGGCGGACGATGGCCGACAGGCGCGTGTCCTGACCCAGCGCCAGTACCTCGACGGTGAGCGCGCCTTCGACATTCAGCGTGCCCGCGGTGACCGCATCGCCCAGCGTGCGCGGTTGCGGCAGGTATTCGCCGGTCAGCAGCGATTCGTCGATGCTTGACTGGCCATCGAGAATCTTGCCATCCGCTGGCAGGATCGAACCCGGTTGCACCAGCACCCGGTCACCCAGGCGCAGTTCGCTGAGCAGGATGCGTTCGCTCTGGCCGTCGGTGTCGAGACGCAGACACGAGGCCGGCAGCAGGTTTACAAGCTGCGCAGTGGCAGCGGCGGTGCGTTCGCGGGCACGGCGTTCCAGATAACGCCCGGCGAGCAGGAACAGCGCAAACATCCCGACCGCATCGAAATACAGCTCACCGACGCCGGTGATCGAGGTCCAGATCCCGGCGATGTAGGCGCTACCGATGGCCAGCGACACCGAGACGTCCATGGTCAGGTGGCGGGTGCGCAGATCGCGCATCGCGCCCTTGAAGAACGGCGCGCAGCTGTAGAACACGATCGGTGTTGTGAGAAATAGCGCTACCCAGCGCAGGATCGTGTGCAATTCGGGGCTGAGGTCGATGTTGAATTCCGGCCAGGTGGCCATGGTCGCCATCATTGCCTGAAACCACAGCAATCCGGCGACGCCGAGCTGGCGCAACGCGAGGCGATTTTCGCTGGCCAGTTGCTCGCTGGCGCGGTCAGCCTGATACGGGTGGGCGACGTAACCGATGTGGCGCAGCTCGGCGAGGATCTGGCTCAGCGGCAATTGCGCGTCGGCCCATTGCACATGCAGGCGATGGTTGGACAGATTCAGTCGTGCCTCGGCCACTGCCGGCAGGCTGCGCAGGTGTTTCTCGATCAGCCAGCCGCAGGCTGCGCAACTGATGCCTTCCATCAACAGCGTGGTTTCGGCGAGTTCGCCTGCGTGACGGACGAAGGGTTTTTGCACGTCGGCGCGGTCGTACAGCGCCAGTTCATCGGTCAATTGCACCGGCAAGGCTTCGGGGTTGGCCGAGGCTTCGCTGCGATGCTGGTAATAGCTTTCCAGACCACCGGCGACGATGGCTTCGGCCACGGCCTGACAGCCGGGGCAGCAGAACTCGCGGGACTCCCCGAGCACGACGGCGGTGAAGCGACTGCCCGACGGAACGGGCAGGGCGCAGTGGTAGCAGGGGAGTGGGGTGGTCATCGAATATTCGCTAATACTGCTGAATCAACACCATCCTTGTAGGAGCTGCCGCAGGCTGCGATCTTTTGATTTTGTTTTTGAAAGCAAGATCAAAAGATCGCAGCCTGCGGCAGCTCCTACAGGGTTCGGTTTACTTCTTCTGGTCTTCAGCGCCCTGCAGCGGTTCGTCACCGAGCAGCAGATCCTTGTCATGGCTGACCTGTTCTTCTTCGAACATGCGCCACACGTGGTCGTCCTGAGTGCCCAGCAATTCGACAAAACGCCGACCTTCGACCTTGTCGCCCAACTGGCCGATGTAACGGCCGGCTTCGGTTTCGCTGCGGGTCAGGACAATCTTGCGATCCTTCTCCGGCTGGGTCGGCGAGATCAGGTTCAGTTCCAGGGTTTTCGGCTGGCTGTCACCGCTCAGGCGCAGGTCGACTTCGCCGGTGAGTTCATCCAGATGGACGTTGGCGCGCATCTTCAACTCCTGCGCCAACAGTTCACGGTCCAGCGAGCGGTTGATGCCTTTGCCGGCCTCGTAGTAGTTGTCGTTGACCAGGTTGTCCGGGTTGTTCACCGCAATGGTCACCATTGACAGGGTCAACGTCACCGAGCAGGCCAGGATTCCGATGATGATCCATGGCCAGAGGTGCTTGTACCAAGGGCTTGCGGCGTTTGCGGCGGGCATGTTCAGTTCTCTCAACGGGTTTGTGGGCCGATGAATCGGCTCTTGGCTTCAACGTGGACGCTGTCGTCGTCGGCGTCCTTGAGGATGAATTTCACCTCGTTGGTGCTCGACGGCAATTGTTCCGGTGCGCTCGACAACTCCACCGGCATGCTGAAGATTTCGCCGGCCGGGACCTTGATCTCGCGTTTGCCTTGCAGGCGCAGATCCGGCAGGCCGACGGCCTCCAGCACGTAGGTGTGGTCGCGCTGATCCTTGTTCATGATCTTCAGGCTGTAGACGTTTTCGATCCGGCCTTCGGCGTTCTCGCGGTACAGCACGCGGTCCTTGCTGACGTCGAAGCCGACCAGCGAGCGCATGAAGAACGCCGTCACCAGCAGGCTGATCATCGCCAGCAGCACCACGGCATAGCCGATCAGGCGTGGCCGCAGTTTATGGGTTTTCTGGCCGGACAGGTTGTGTTCGGTGGTGTAGCTGATGAGGCCGCGCGGGTAGTCCATTTTGTCCATGATCGCGTCGCAGGCGTCGATGCACGCGGCGCAACCGATGCACTCGATCTGCAGGCCGTCACGGATGTCGATACCGGTCGGGCACACCTGGACGCACATGGTGCAGTCAATGCAATCGCCCAGGCCCATAGCCTTGTAATCGACGCCTTTCTTGCGCGGGCCACGGCTTTCGCCGCGACGCGGGTCGTAGGACACGATCAGGGTGTCCTTGTCGAACATCACGCTCTGGAAACGTGCATAGGGGCACATGTAGATGCACACCTGCTCGCGCAGCCAGCCGGCGTTGCCGTAGGTGGCGAGGGTGAAGAAACCGACCCAGAAATACGACCAGCCATCGGCCTGGCCGGTGAAGAACTCGATCACCAGTTCGCGGATTGGCGAGAAGTAGCCGACGAAGGTCATGCCGGTGACGAAGCCGATCAGCAGCCACAATGAATGCTTGGCGAGCTTGCGCAGGAACTTGTTGCCGCTCATCGGCGCTTTATCGAGCTTGATCCGCTGGTTGCGGTCGCCTTCGGTGACTTTCTCGCACCACATGAAAATCCACGTCCACACGCTTTGCGGACAGGTGTAGCCGCACCAGACGCGGCCGGCGTAAACGGTGATGAAGAACAGACCGAACGCGGCAATGATCAGCAGGCCAGACAGCAGGATGAAGTCCTGCGGCCAGAAGGTCGCACCAAAGATGAAGAACTTGCGTTCCGGCAGGTTCCACCACACCGCCTGATGCCCGCCCCAGTTCAGCCACACCGTACCGAAATACAACAGAAACAGCGCAGCGCCGCCCATCATCCGCAGATTGCGGAACAGGCCAGTGAAAGCACGGGTGTAGATTTTTTCTCGAGAGGCGTAAAGGTCGACGCTGTTGTTCGCGTTTTTGCTCGGCGGTGTGACGTCGTGTACCGGAATCTGGTTGCTCATCATTGCATCCCACGGCAGTGGACAAATGCCTCGGTCGATACGTGCCGACCGCGGTCAGAAAGGGGTGTTGCAGTGGCGCAATGATACGCCTGTCGCTCTAATTCAAGGGTGCGACCTTTGGTCGCGTTGGGAAAAAAGCATTATTGGTGTAGCGAATGCAGCAAAGCCTGATGCAGATCAATTGACTTGTTGAGTATGGACGGTTTTGCAGTGGCAGCTAATTCATTGCTCCCATGGGTTGATCAGGGCGACGCCGCTCGAGCGGAAATCATCGACATTGCGCGTGACCACCGTGAGTCCATGCACCAGGGCCGTGGCAGCGATCAATGCATCGCTTTCATTGGCCTGGTCGGGCACATGCAGGCTGGCACAACGCAGCGCTACTGCAGCATCAACCGGCAGGATTCGGGCTTCGAATGCGGGCATGACGTGACGCGTCAGCCAACTGCGCAACAGCTTTCCTTGAGCAGGATCGCGCCGTTCCATTCGCAGGACTCCGGTTTCCAGTTCTTTCAGAGTAATGGCGGAAATGTACAGACGCGGGGCGATGACGCCTTTGGCCCAACTGACCACATTGGCATCGGCTTGCGGCTTGCGAAGTTCGGAAATCACATGGGTGTCGAGTAAATACATCAGGACAGGTCCACGGGACGATGAATGATGACTGCGCGCTCGGTTTCGAAATCGATGTCGGCAGCCTCCGGCATGACCAACCAATCGACAATGCTTGTGTTTGCGCCGCTCAGTTTCTGATATTCCTCAATGCTCAAAAGGACATGAGAGGCCTTGCCACGGTCGGTGATGATCACTGGACCCAGACGCGCAGCCTTTTTGGCGCTGCTGGTGTCCTGGTTGAATTCACGGCTGGAGATGGTGGTGATTGCCATCATGGTTGACCTCTCGCATACAGATGTAGCAACGTTACTACTTCGCCTTGGGGGCGGCAATCGAGGAAGACAGGACTCAGCGGTCCGTTGGTCGGTCCGTGGCTGGCATTAGTCGAGCCAACCTCGCACAAGGCGCAGGCCGGCTCAGGTTGATACTGACGTGGCTTCAAGACTCAGGGCAGCCTGCCGCCGCCCAGGCTATCGAGACTGCCGGTATTTCGATGGCGTTTTGTGGTGCTTTTGGAATCGGGTTGTGACGGACTGTCGAATGTCGCGGTAATGGTTTCCACGGTTTTTTCCGATGATTCGGTTGGAAGATCAGATTCAGTAAGAGGCTGATCAACCAGGAGACAGGTTTTGTCGTCATTCAACATAGCGGCTTCATCCTTGAAGTGGCTCCGATGCGGGTCACCGGGCCTTTGGCAGACCCTACAGAGCAAGCTGAAACGAGTCCATCAGGCATGTGTCTCAAAGTATTAATTTCAACGGCTATGTCCATGCCGTAGAAATATCATTAGTTAATTGAAAGCTTTTAATTTTTTATTGATTTCGAATAGTTTGGTGTCTGTTCTGCAGCATGCTAGTTGCATGTTCGTGTTTTGAAAGTTAACGGAATAATGGAGTGTTATGAAAATCAAGGAAGTTAAAGAGCTTTTCGCTTGTCTGTGCCTGTTATCGCTGAGTTATTTCGCCAGTGCCAATGAAGGTGTTCCGCTGCACATGGTATTTGCCTCGGACCCGCAATACCCGTGGACGGAAAAATCGGACAGTGGTGAAGATGAGCCGAGCGCGGACTTTGAAAAACGCTCGAAATGGCTGGTCGAGAGCCAGTTTGCGAGTATTGCGCAGTTTCGCAACGAAATGGGCGGCCAGGCCGCCGTGCCGTTGATGATCAACGGCGACATCACTGCGTTCGGCCATGGCTGGCAGCGCTCCTTCATGAAGACGATGCTGAACAAACACTTTGGCGATCAATTTCTCTATGGGCTGGGTAATCATGATTACCAGAACAACGTGAATGACTGTTTCAGTGAGAGTTGCGCGGCGGGCAGTATTGTCGATTATCGTGATCATCACGAGGGTAAAGTCGATAAGTTTGATCTTGAAGTGAGTGGCAGCTTTTTGAATAAGCACTATCTCGGCAGTCTGGCGTATTCAAAGAATATTGGTGAAGTACATCTGGTGCAGTTGAATAATGAGCCGACTTACCAGGTGAAGATTTCCCATGCGCTGAATCCGACCTCGTTCGACATCAAACAGTCACTGGACTGGCTGGAAAATGATTTGCGAATAGCGCGAGCGCAGGGCTACGCGATCATTATCAATATGCACAAACCCTATGACTGGGCAGGCAGTTGGGAGCAACAGAAGCGCTTTCGCGAAATGCTTGAAAAGTATCAGGTGACGGCGATATTTGCTGGTCATTACCATGGCGAGGGTGGCAGCCAGACCTACATGGGCAGTGTGCCGATGTTCCTCAGCGGTGCGGCCTCTCAACAGACGTACCTGACGGCCAGCTTTTCCAAAGACCGCAAACAACTTGAGGTGAGTCTGGTCGAGGGTAATCAGTGGCGCCATCGTCAACCGGTGGCCACAGTGCCGGTGAAATCGATCTGGGCCAGTCGCCCATAAAAAAGCCCCCGCCAGAACACTGGTGGGGGCTTTATTTTGCGTCAGGCGTTAGGCCTTATTGGGCCTCGGCTTCAGCGGGTTTGTCACCGTGAGACAGGCTGTAAACATACGCCGCCAGCAAGTGCACCTTATCGTTGCCTTGCAGTTGTTCCTGCGCAGGCATCTGGCCCTGACGGCCGTAACGGATGGTCTGCTGCAGTTGGGCGAAGCTCGAACCGTAGATGAACGCGGCCGGGTGGGTCAGATTCGGTGCACCCATCGCCGGGGTGCCTTTGCCTTCCGGTCCGTGGCAGGCCACGCAGTTGGCGGCGAACAGTTTCTGGCCGTTGGCCGGGTCAGCCTTGGTGCCTTCCGGCAGTTTGCGGCCATCAAGTTGAGTGACCACGAAGGCTGCGACGTCGGCGACGCCTTGCTCGCCAATGACGTCGGCCCAGGCCGGCATCACCGCGTGACGACCGCCCATGATGGTGGTCTTGATGGTTTCCGGCTCGCCGCCCCAGCGCCAGTCGGCGTCGGTCAGGTTCGGGAAGCCATAGGCGCCTTTGGCGTCGGAGCCGTGGCACACCGAGCAGTTGGAGGCGAACAGGCGACCGCCCATCTTCAGTGCTTGTGGATCCTTGGCGACTTCCTCGATTGGCATCGCCGCGAACTTGGCGAAGATCGGACCGAACTTGGCGTCCGAGCGGGCCATTTCCTTTTCCCACTCGTGCACGCCGGTCCAGCCGGTCTGGCCGTTGGCGAACGCGGTCTGCTTGTCGTTATCGAGGTAGTTGTAGCCCGGCAACAAGCCTTTCCAGTTGCCCAGACCCGGGTACAGCACCAGATAACCGAGAGCGAACACGATGGTGCCCACGAACAGCATGAACCACCATTTCGGCAGTGGGTTGTCGTACTCCTCGATCCCGTCGAAGGAGTGGCCCACGGTCTCTTCCGTCTGCTCGCTGCGCTGGCCCTTGCGGGTCGACAGCAGCAGCCAGGTCAGGGAAAAGATCGTACCGAGACTGAGGACTGTGACGTACAGACTCCAGAATGTAGTCATTCTTTGTTACTCCTAGAAGCTTGCTCGACGTGCTTGATGGCTTCGGGATCATCCGCAAAAGGCAGCAAGGTTGCGTCTTCAAACTCCGACTTGCGCTTGGGGCTGAACACCCACAACGCCAAACCGATGAAGGCCACCATCACGACAACGGTGCCCAGGCCGCGAATCATCCCGATATCCATGAAGAATCACCGTTTGCTTTTGATGATGGTGCCCAGGCCCTGAAGGTAGGCCACCAGCGCGTCCATTTCGGTTTTGCCCTTCACGGCCTCTTTTGCACCGGCGATGTCTTCGTCGGTGTAAGGGACGCCGAGTGTGCGCAACACTTCCATTTTCTTGGCCGTGTCTTTGCCGTCGAGCTTGTTTTCCACGAGGAACGGGTAAGCCGGCATTTTCGACTCAGGCACTACGTTGCGCGGGTTGTACAGGTGCGCACGCTGCCAGTCATCGGAGTAACGACCGCCCACGCGAGCCAGGTCCGGACCGGTACGTTTGGAACCCCACAGGAACGGGTGGTCCCAGACGCTTTCACCGGCGACCGAGTAGTGGCCGTAGCGTTCGGTTTCGGCACGGAACGGACGGATCATCTGCGAGTGGCAGCCGACACAACCGTTGGCGATGTAGACGTCGCGGCCTTCCAGTTCCAGTGCCGAGCGCGGCTTCATGCCTTCGACCGGCTTGTTGGTGACGTCCTGGAAGAACAGCGGAACGATCTGGGTCAGGCCGCCAATGCTGACGGCGATAACCATGAAGAAGGCCAGCAGGCCAATATTCTTCTCGACAGCTTCATGCTTCATCAGTGAGCTCCAACGACAGCGATCTGGGCGGCGGCTTCGGCTTCAACCGGGTTCGAGGCGCGCACGGTGCGCCAGACGTTGTAAGCCATCAGGAACATGCCGCTGGCGAAGAATGCACCGCCCAGGGCACGGACGATGTAGCCCGGGTGGCTGGCCTGCAGCGCTTCGACGAACGAGTAGGTGAGGGTGCCGTCATCGTTGATTGCACGCCACATCAGACCCTGAGTGATGCCGTTGACCCACATCGAGGCGATGTACAGCACGGTACCGATGGTCGCGAGCCAGAAGTGTGCGTTGATCAGGCCGACGCTGTGCATCTGCGCGCGGCCGAACAGTTTCGGGATCATGTGGTAGATCGCGCCGATCGAAATCATCGCCACCCAGCCCAGAGCGCCGGCGTGTACGTGGCCGATGGTCCAGTCGGTGTAGTGCGAGAGCGAGTTGACGGTCTTGATCGCCATCATCGGACCTTCGAAGGTCGACATGCCATAGAACGCCAGCGACACCACAAGGAAGCGCAGGATCGGGTCGGTGCGCAGCTTATGCCAGGCACCCGACAGGGTCATCATGCCGTTGATCATGCCGCCCCAGCTTGGCGCCAGCAGAATGATCGACATCGCCATGCCCAGCGATTGTGCCCAGTCCGGCAGTGCGGTGTAGTGCAGGTGGTGCGGGCCGGCCCAGATGTACAGGGTGATCAGGGCCCAGAAGTGCACGATCGACAGGCGATAGGAGTAGATCGGGCGTTCGGCCTGTTTCGGCACGAAGTAGTACATCATCCCGAGGAAGCCGGTGGTCAGGAAGAAACCCACGGCGTTGTGGCCGTACCACCACTGGATCATCGCGTCGGTCGCGCCAGAGTAGGCGGAGTAGGACTTGAAGAAGCTGACCGGCAGGGAAGCGTGGTTGACGATGTGCAGCATCGCGGTCACGACGATGAACGCGCCGTAGAACCAGTTACCGACATAGATGTGCTTGGTCTTGCGCTTGGTGATGGTGCCGAAGAACACCAGCCCGTAGGAGACCCAGACAATGGCCAGCAGAATGGCGAGCGGCCATTCCAGTTCGGCGTATTCCTTGGTGGTGGTGTAGCCCAGCGGCAAGGTAATGATTGCGCCGACGATAACTACCTGCCAGCCCCAGAAGGTGAAGGCGGCGAGGCTGTCGGAGATCAGTCGCGTCTGGCAGGTTCGCTGCACGACATAGTAGGAAGTGGCAAACAGTGCACAACCACCGAAGGCGAAAATCACCAGGTTTGTGTGCAACGGGCGCAGGCGTCCAAAGCTCGTCCACGGCAGACCGAAGTTCAACTCCGGCCAGACCAGTTGCGAGGCGATGAAGACACCAAGCCCCATGCCAAGGATCCCCCAGACCACCGTCATGATGGCGAACTGGCGGACTACCTTATAGTTATAAGCAGTCGGACTGATTGCTGTGCTCATTCTAAGGTTCCACGGTTTGGGTGTTTTATTAGGATTAAAATCGGCCGCAAGTATGCAGAGAGCAGGGGGTCATTGCAACGCGCCATGACCTGGGTCAATGCTTTCCAACGCTGATTCTGCGGCCTTTCCATACGCCGCGTAAGGACAAAATCGGCCTCGGACAAAATGTCGCAGCGGACGAAAAAAGCGAGGGGTTCAGGTCAGATGTAACGAGGTGTGTTCCAACGCAGTGATCGGGTGACGGACGGTCATCGACGCGACAGCCGGTATCTACCGGGCTTTGCGCCCTGTCAGTCAGGCGATTTGTCGAACACATCGCTCAAGGTCGACCTGGAACCGGCACGGGCCAGTCCGCATCGAGCAAGCGTAGACCCGAATCGGAGGATTCGAAAGGAGAGGGTGTGACGGGGTGCGACAATGCGTCGCAAAGGGGCGGGATGCTGCCGCATCGAGAACGATGCGGCAGAGGTGTACGCAATACTTATTGCTTGTTGTCTTCGGTAATCAGTTTTTCTGTATTCAATCCGTGTGAAAGACTGTACACATAAGCGGCCAGCAATTGCACTTTATCGTTGCCCAGCAATTCGTTCTGCGCTGGCATATGGCCTTGGCGACCATGGCGGATGGTCTGCTCAAGCTGCGTCAGGCTGGTGCCGTAGATAAATCCGGCCGGGTGCGTCAGGTTCGGCGCACCCATGGCTTCAGTGCCTTGGCCGGTTGCCCCATGACAGGCTACGCAGGTGTTGCTGAACGCTTGCTGTCCGGCCTGCAGGTCAGCCTTGCTGTCGGCCGGCAGCGGCAGGCCGGCCAGTTCGTGACGCACATACGCCGCGACGTTCTTTACACCTGTCTCGCCGAGCACTTCGCCCCAGGCCGGCATCGCCGCCATCCGCCCACCCATGATGGTGGTCTTGATGGTCTCGGCACTGCCGCCCCAGCGCCAGTCCTTGTCCGCCAGGTTGGGGAAACCGAACGCGCCCTTGGCGTCGGAACCGTGGCACACCGAGCAGTTGGAGGCGAACAGTCGGCCACCCATTTTCAGCGCCTGCGGATCCTTCGCCACTTCTTCCACCGGCATGGCGGCGAACTTGGCGAATATCGGCCCGAATTTGGCGTCGGCCTTGCTCATTTCCTTTTCCCATTCGTGGACGCCGGTCCAGCCGTCCTCGTAGCCGGGCAGAATGCCTTTCCAGTTGCCCAGGCCCGGATACAGGATCAGATAGCCCACGGAAAACACCAGCGTGCCGGCGAACAGCATGAACCACCACTGCGGCAGCGGGTTGTCGTACTCCTCGATGCCGTCGAAGCTGTGGCCCATGGTCTGGTCGACGCTGCCCTTGGTCTCGCCCCGGCGCGTGCCGATCAGCAGCCAGGTCAGGCCGATCAGGCTGCCGATGGTCAGTACGCAGATCCACGTACTCCAGAAGGTGGTCATGGCCGGGTACTCCTTGTTTCAGATGCGGGGGTAGTGTCGGGTTGCGGCTCGTCGGCGAACGGCAGCAGACGTGCTTCGGCAAACTCCGGGGTGCGCTTGCGATTGAATACCCACAAGGTCAGACCGACGAAGGCGACGAACACCACGACCGTGCCGAGACCACGTATGAGGCCTGTGCTCATTTCAATGACCATGGCTCACCTCTTGCTCTTGATCGCAGTGCCAAGCACTTGCAGGTAGGAGACGAGGGCGTCCATCTCGGTCTTGCCCTTGAGGCTGGCGACCGCGCCGCTGATATCGTCGTCGGTGTACGGCACGCCGAGGGTGCGCATGGTCTTGAGCTTGGTTTCGGTGTGGCTGCTGTCGACCGCTTGCGTGACCAGCCACGGGTAGGCCGGCATTTTCGACTCGGGTACCACGTTGCGCGGGTTGTACAAGTGCGCGCGGTGCCAGTCATCCGAGTAACGCGCGCCGACGCGGGCCAGGTCCGGCCCGGTACGTTTCGAACCCCACAGGAACGGGTGATCCCACACGCTTTCGCCGGCCACCGAGTAGTGCCCGTAGCGTTCGGTTTCAGCGCGGAACGGGCGGATCATCTGCGAGTGGCAACCGACGCAGCCTTCGCGGATGTAGATGTCGCGGCCTTCCAGTTGCAGCGCGGTGTAGGGCTTCATGCCTTCCACCGGTTTGTTGGTGACGTCCTGGAAGAACAGCGGGACGATCTGGGTCAGGCCGCCGATGCTCACGGCAAACACCATCAGCAGCATCAGCAGGCCGACGTTCTTTTCAATCGTTTCGTGTTTCATGGCGGACTCCTCAGGCCATCTGCGCGGCAGCAACGACGTCAGCAGGCTGCGAGGCCCGCACGGTGCGCCAGGTGTTGTAAGCCATCAGGAACATGCCGCTGAGGAAGATCGCCCCACCCACCAGACGCACGATGAAGCCTGGGTGGCTGGCCACCAGGGTTTCGACGAAGGAGTAGGTCAGCGTGCCGTCCTCGTTGACTGCGCGCCACATCAGGCCCTGGGCGATGCCGTTGACCCACATCGAAGCGATGTAGAGCACGGTGCCGATGGTCGCGAGCCAGAAGTGCGCGTTGATCAGGCCGATGCTGTGCATCTGCTCTTTGCCGAAGACTTTCGGGATCATGTGGTACAGCGCGCCGATGGAAATCATCGCTACCCAGCCGAGCGCGCCGGCGTGAACGTGGCCGATGGTCCAGTCGGTGTAGTGGGAGAGGGCGTTTACAGTCTTGATCGCCATCATCGGACCTTCGAAGGTCGACATGCCGTAGAACGCCAGCGACACCACGAGGAAGCGCAGGATCGGGTCGCTGCGCAACTTATGCCACGCGCCCGAGAGGGTCATCATGCCGTTGATCATGCCGCCCCAGCTCGGCGCCAGCAGAATCAGCGACATCACCATGCCCAGCGACTGCGCCCAGTCCGGCAGCGCGGTGTAGTGCAGGTGGTGCGGGCCGGCCCAGATGTACAGGGTGATCAGCGCCCAGAAGTGCACGATCGACAGGCGATACGAATACACCGGACGTTCAGCCTGTTTAGGCACGAAGTAGTACATCATCCCGAGGAAACCGGCGGTGAGGAAAAAGCCTACGGCGTTGTGGCCGTACCACCATTGCACCATCGCGTCGGTCGCACCGGCGTACACCGAGTAGGACTTGGTGAAGCTCACCGGCAACTCGAGGTTGTTGACGATGTGCAGGATCGCCACGGTGATGATGAACGCGCCGAAGAACCAGTTGCCCACATAAATGTGCTTGGTCTTGCGCTGCATGATCGTGCCGAAGAACACGATGGCGTAGGCGACCCAGACGATGGTGATCAGGATGTCGATCGGCCATTCCAGCTCGGCGTATTCCTTGGAGCTGGTATAACCCAGCGGCAGGCTGATCGCCGCCAGCAGGATCACCAGTTGCCAGCCCCAGAAGCAGAACGCGGCGATTTTCGGCGCGAACAATTGCGTCTGGCAGGTGCGCTGCACCGAGTAGAACGAACTGGCGAACAGCGCACAGCCACCGAAGGCGAAGATCACCGCGTTGGTGTGCAGCGGGCGCAGACGGCCGAAACTGGTCCAGGGCAAATTGAAGTTGAGTTCCGGCCAGACCAATTGGGCCGCGAGAAAAACCCCGAGCCCCATGCCGACGATGCCCCACACCACCGTCATAATGGCGAATTGGCGGACCACCTTGTAGTTGTAGGCGGTACTGATAGAAGTGTTCATGGTTCCCCATCCACGGTTCAGCCGAAGTGAGCGCGTGCAGAAAACGCCGCGAATCCTTCGCCTGGAGTTATAGGCAGACTAAAAGCGAGGCAAGCATGGACAAACAGCACAAGGCCAGTATTGACGGGGATCAATGGGCGCAGTGCGTGCGGGATCATGGGTGGCTTTGGGATGCTGCATCGGGCGAGGCTTCGGCGACGTTGATCCTGGCCCATGGTGCAGGTGCGCCGATGGACAGTGACTGGATGACGGATATGGCTGGGCGCCTTGCTGGATTGGGCGTGAACGTGTTGCGGTTTGAGTTTCCTTATATGGCGCAGCGTCGGGTTGATGGCAGTAAACGCCCGCCGAATCCGGCGCCGAAACTGCTTGAGTGCTGGCGCGAAGTGTTCGCTGAAGTGCGACGTCATGTCGCTGGGGTTTTGGCGGTTGGCGGGAAGTCGATGGGGGGGCGGATGGCCAGTCTCTTGGCCGATGAGTTGGGGGCTGATGCGCTTGTCTGTCTTGGATATCCGTTTTATGCGGTGGGGAAACCGGAGAAGCCGCGGGTTGAGCATCTGGCTTCTTTGCGGACTCGGACGTTGATTGTTCAGGGCGAGCGGGATGCGCTGGGCAATCGGGACGCTGTCGAGGCTTACGATCTATCGCCGAGTATTGAGGTGTTTTGGTTGGCCTCTGGGGATCATGATTTGAAGCCGCTCAAGGTTTCCGGGTTTACGCATGAGCAGCATTTGGCTTCGGCTGCGGAGACGGTTGCCGGGTTTCTTCGGTGAGGCTTTGTTTGGGGGGCATATCCGTTGCTGCGGTCACGGCGGCTTAGGGTTTCGCCCTTACGGCGACTCACTTTTTTTACAAACGCCTAAAAAAAGTAAGCAAAAAAACGCTTGCTCCTACGTCCGGCCCGCTCGCTAAAGCTCGGGGTTCCTTCGCTGCGGGATCGATCCGGGGAGCAGCGCCTACGGTTTGCTTCGCTGCACCTCCTCTCGCTGTGTTTGGCTTCGCCAAACGGTCGCTGCGCTCCCACCCCCGGATCAATCCCTCCACTCAGCCTTCCGACGTCGCCCCGTGGATCAAGATCAAAAGCGGTACTTGAGCTAACGCTCATCGTGTTGAGTGGTGAGGAGCAAGAGCGGTGCGGGTTCTGCTCTTGCTCTTGTGTGGGAGCTGGCTTGCCAGCGATGGCGGCCTGACAGCCGACCAGTTTCTAAACTGATGGCACCCGATTCCACTGTGGGAGCTGGCTTGCCAGCGATGGCGGCCTGACAGCCGACCAATTTCTAACTGATGACACCCGATCCCACTGTGGGAGCTGGCTTGCCAGCGATGGCGGCCTGACAGCCGACCAATTTCTAACTGATGACACCCGATCCCACTGTGGGAGCTGGCTTGCCAGCGATGGCGGTCTGCCAGCCGACCAATTTCTAACTGATGACACCCGATCCCACTGTGGGAGCTGGCTTGCCAGCGATGACGGCCTGACAGCCGACCAATTTCTAAACTGATGGCACCCGATTCCAGTGTGGGAGCTGGCTTGCCAGCGATGGCGGCCTGACAGCCGATCAATTTCTAACTGATGGCACCCGGTCCCACTGTGGGAGCTGGCTTGCCAGCGATGGCGGCCTGACAGTCGACCAATCTCTAACTGATGAGACCTGATCCCACTGTGGGAGCATGCTTGCTCGCGAAAGCGGTCTGCCAGACACCATGAGTTTCAGGCTGGCAATAAAAAGCCCGGACGCTTTCGCCGTCCGGGCTTTAAAAGCCAAAAGATCGCAGCGTGTGGCAGCGCTTGCACGAAGTTATTCTTTCAAGGGACTTTGAGGTGGGCTTGCCCGGAATTGCAGTGAGCCAGCTTCAGTCGGTCTCACCCGGGTCATGGTGAAGGTCCCCTTGGGCTTCAGACGATAGCGATTACTTTTGAACAAGGCCTCGAATGATCCCGTAGCGATGTCCGTTTCAGGGTCATATTTGATGCTGAGGGTCGCCGAGTCGGCGTCTACCGTAGCCATTCCGATGAATCCCGGTGGCGCAGGGATCCAATGGCTGTGTACACATGTCAGCCCTTGGTCGAGGTGATAAACACCTGTGAGAGTCTTATCGGATTGGTAGGGCAGAGTCATGGAGAAAGCAAAATAGTTTTCATCGTCGAAATTCCCTGTTCCACCGCTTATGGCCCAATACAACTCCCCCAAAAACTCGCCTTCATAGAAGGAACTGAATTCCGCTGTTTTCCGTTTGTCGCCCAATCTCCATTGAAACGTGTCATTGCGCACTGGTGGCTTTTTCGGGAGAAACATAACGTGAGTGGTCATTGTTAAACCTGCCTTTTCGAGTAAGAGGAGGTGTTACAACCGACTGCAATTACGGTTTCTCCTGATACTCGCTCGAACAGGTGGGCGTCTACTGTCAGATCTCACAGCTAGGCAGCCAGCCTTATATGTGCTGGTCAGCTAATAACGTTGCCGAGACTGGTGTGAATATCCGCTGCTGCGGTATCGGCCACTTAAGGTTTCGCCCTTGCGACGACTCACTTTTTTGACAAGCGCCTCAAAAAAGTCAGCAACAAACGCTTGCTCCTGCGTTCGACCCGCTCGCTGGGGCTCGGGGTGCCTTCGCTCCGGGATCGATCCGGGGGGCAGCGTCTACGGCTTGCTTCGCTGCGCCTCTTCTCGATCGTCGAGGCTTGCGAATCGCTGTCGTCGGCCAAAGCCAGGGCTGGCAATATCGCCAACTCAATCGGCGGCCCGGAGGGCAATCCGCTGCTGGCGCTGCAACAGCTGATCATGTTGAACGAGCTGTTGGTTAATCGATTGCTGGACAAACTGCGGTTGCCTCAATAATTCCGCTGGCCGTTATGGCATCTTCGCGAGCAAGCTCGCTCCCACATTGGTTCTGCGTACAGAGGACTAAATGTGGGAGCGAGCCTGCTCGCGAATGCGGTCTGCCAGGCACAATCACTTTCAGGCTGGCAATAAAAAGCCCGGACGCTTTCGCTGTCCGGGCTTTCAAGATCAAGAGATCGCAGCCTTCGGCAGCTCCTACAGGTGATCGATGTAGGAGCTGCCGCAGGCTGCGATCTTTTGCTTTTAGCGGTTAAACCGCTCGACCAACGAATATTGCGTATTGGCCGTCTTGGTCAGCTCTTCACTCAGCAGCGCCGAGTTATGCGCCTGTTCCGAGGTCTGGTCCGCCAGTTCCGAAATGTTGCTGATGTTGCGGCTGATTTCTTCAGCCACGGCACTTTGCTCTTCGGTCGCGGCGGCGATCTGGGTGGTCATGTCGGTGATGTTGGCCACTGCTTCGCTGATGCCGACCAGGGCCTGATCTGCTTCCAGTACCCGCGCCACACCTTCTTCCGCCTGGCGATGGCCGGCTTCCATGGTTTGTACGGCGCTGGAGGCGGTCTGTTGCAGCTTGGCGATCAGGGCGTGGATCTGGCCGGTGGATTCGCTGGTGCGTTGTGCCAGTTGGCGGACTTCGTCGGCGACCACGGCAAAACCACGGCCCATCTCGCCGGCACGTGCGGCTTCAATCGCAGCGTTGAGCGCGAGCAGGTTGGTCTGGTCGGCGATGCCTTTGATCACGTCGACCACGCCGCCGATTTCGTCGCTGTCCTTGGCCAGTTGCGTGACGGTCAGCCCGGTTTCCCCGACGACGACCGACAGGCGCTGGATGGCTTCGCGGGTTTCCCCGGCGATGTCGCGACCGCGACCGGTCAGGCGGTTGGCTTCTTGTGTCGCGTCAGCAGTGCGCTGTACGTGGCTGGCCACTTCCTGGGTGGTGGCGGCCATCTGGTTGACGGCGGTGGCGACCTGTTCGGTTTCCACGCGCTGACGTTCCAGACCGCTGGAGCTGTTGTGCGCCAGGGCGTCGGACTGTTTGGCCTGATCGGTCAGGTGCTCGGCGGTGTCCTGCAGACGGGGCAGGCAGGTTTTCAGGCGCGCTTCCTGGCTGAGGATCGACATTTCCAGACGCGCCTGCGCGCCACGGCTGTCGGTGTACATCTGCGCGATCAGCGGGTCGGAGGTGGTCTGTTCGGCCAGGCGCAGCAGGCGCTTGAGTCCGCGTTGCTGCCATTGCAGGCCCATCAGGCCCAGTGGTACCGACAAACCGGCCGCGAGGGCAAAGCCCCAGTGCGAGTTCAGCGTCGCGCCGATCACGAAGCTCAGCTGGCTGACCAGAATGAACGGCAACCAGTCCTGCAGCACCGGCAGCCATTTGTCGCTGGAAGGGATCGCCGACTTGCCCTGGTTGATGCGTTGGTAGAGCGCTTCGGCACGGCGGATCTGTTCGGCGGTGGGTTTGATTCGCACCGACTCGTAACCGACCACCTGATTGCCGTCGAACACCGGTGTCACGTAGGCGTTCACCCAGTAGTGGTCACCGGATTTGCAGCGGTTCTTGACAATGCCCATCCATGGCAAGCCTTGTTTCAGTGTGCCCCACATGTGCGAAAACACCGCCGCCGGCACGTCAGGATGACGGACCAGGTTGTGCGGCGCACGGATCAGTTCTTCACGCGAAAACCCGCTGATTTCGACGAAAGCGTCGTTGCAGTAGGTGATCACGCCCTTGGCGTCGGTTGTGGAAATCAACCGCTGCTGAGCCGGGAAAGTCCGTTCGCGTTGTGTAATGGGCTGGTTGTTACGCATGGTTTTTCAATCCGCAAGGCTTTGAAAGGTTGTCGGCGCTGTCAGGAAATTATTGAAGTTTTTTTTCAGATATCAGCACGGCGTCGCAAAACCGCGCTTGCTTCAACCGGCCAGCATCGGATAGGTGAACAGCGCAAAATGCAGCAGGTTCAGCCCGAAATGCGTGGCGATCGCCGCCGCCAGCCCGCCGAAACGGTAGGCCAGACCATAGCCGACACCCGCCAGACCCGCCAGCAGCACCCAGTGCCAGCCGGCACCCACATGCGCCAGGGCAAAGATCAGCGACGCCAGCAGCAGAGCGAGGATGTCGCCATGGGGCAGGTGCTTGAACAGCCGGCTCAAACCGCCCTGTATATAGCCACGAAACAGTGCTTCCTCGACCAGCGTCACCAATAGCAGATTGTTCAGCAGCCACAGCCACGCCTGATCAGGCCACTTCGGTGCCCAGGCAATCATCCCGAATAACAGTGCGCCACCCAGGGCCAGGGTTGCGCTCAACATCAGGCCGAGGACGCTGGCGAATACCGTCAGACGCAGCGAGCGGGCGGCGACGATCCACGGGCAGGCCAAAAGCAGCCAGAAGCCGATCAGCGGTTTGTCCAGATTCAGGTACATCGCGAACGGCACGGCGTCATCGGTGAAACGCATCTTCGCGATGGCCCGACCGTTGTCGAACCCCGGCAACCAGTGCAGCGCCAGTGACAGGGCGAGGAAAACAAACACAGCGTGACCCAGCAACCGCGCCACCGGCACCAGCTGTTGGCGCACGGCGAAACCGGCCACCAGCAACAGTCCGAAGGAGATCAGCGCAAGCCAGCCGAGTTGGCCAAAGCTCAACGCCAGTCCATAACCGAGGCTGAGAAGTGCCAGATAGGGCCATGGCAACGCCTTCATCGAAAGTCCTTGTGCAGAATGGGATGGAAGGGCTTTCTACACGGGTGAGGGCGTGGGGACAAGTAAAGGTGTGGCGGGAAACGGTGACACGCCGCAATCCGACCTGTAGGAGCTGCCGCAGGCTGCGATCTTTTGATCTTGAAAAGCCAAAGTCAAAAGATCGCAGCCTGCGGCAGCTCCTACAGGGTTTTGTGTGTGGCTGAGGATCAGCGCAGGTTGAGTTTCGCGGCGGCGCGTTCGGTGATCTCCGAGCGCAATTTCAGCGACGGCGCAGCCCGCAGGCGAGCCTCATCGACGATTGCGCTCGGTGCCGTATCAGGACTGCCCGAATTGAACGGCGGCGCCGGCGCATATTCCAGTTGCAACTGAATCAACTGCGCCGCCTCGGCCCCTACCAGTTCAGCCGCCAGCACCAACGCAAAGTCGATGCCTGCGGTAATGCCGCCACCGGTAAACAGATTGCCGTCGCGTACCACCCGGTCCTGCACCGCAATCGCGCCGAGTTTCGGCAGCAGTTCGTGATAGGCCCAGTGGGTGGTCGCACGTTTGCCTTTCAGCAGTCCCGCCGCGCCCAGCACCAGCGAACCGGTGCAAACCGACGTTACATACCTGGCCTGCGCCGCCTGACGCCTGATGAACTCCAACGTCTGCTCATCTTCCATCAGCGGCCCGACCCCGGCGCCGCCGGGTATGCAGATCACATCCAGATTCGGGCAGTCCTCGAAGGTGGTGGTCGGTTTCAACAGCAGGCCGGTGCTGGCGGTGATCGGCACCAGATCTTTCCAGATCAGATGCACCTGCACGTCCGGCAGCGAGGCCAGTACGTCATAGGGACCGGTCAGGTCGAGTTGCTGCACCTGCGGAAACAACAGAAAACCGATCTGCAACGTCATGGGGTTTTTCTCCATTTGAGGGGTGGACGGCGTAACTGTAGGCGCGTAGGTTCTGGCGTATACGCCAATAAACCCACGAATTACGCCAAATGCCCAAAGCCATTCACGTACTTGCGTTCGCCAACATGCAAATCCTCGACGTCACTGGCCCGCTGCAAGTGTTCGCCTCGGCCAACGACATCGCCCGCCAACGCGGCTTGCCGGTGCCGTATGTGCCGTCGGTGATTGCTCGCGAGGGCGGGGCGGTGATGTCCTCGGCGGGGCTGGCGGTGCTCGCCGAACCGTTGCCGCAAGACGCCAGCGACACGCTGATTATCGCGGGTGGTTGGGGGATCTATCCGGCATCCGAAGATGAGTCGCTGGTGGATTGGGTACGCGAGCACGCAGCGAAATGTCGACGCGTCGCCTCGGTGTGTACGGGGGCATTTCTACTGGCGGCGAGCGGCTGGCTCGACGGACGTCGCGTGGTCACCCACTGGACCCGTTGCGAACAACTGGCGCAGCAGCACCCGAAGTTGCAGGTCGAAGCCAACCCGATTTTCATCAACGATGGCCCGGTCTGGACCTCGGCCGGCGTTACCGCCGGCATCGATCTGGCGTTGGCGATGGTCGAGGAAGATCTGGGCCGCGACCTCGCCCTCGACGTCGCCCGGCATCTGGTGGTGTTCCTCAAACGCCCCGGCGGGCAATCGCAATTCAGCGTGACCCTGGCCCTGCAGAATCAGGGCAATCGCTTTGATGAGCTGCACGCCTGGATCGCCGAAAACCTCACCTGCGACCTCGGCGTCCCGACCCTGGCCGAACAGGCCGGCATGAGCGAACGCAGTTTCGTCCGCCACTACCGCGCCGACACCGGCCAGACCCCGGCCCGCGCCATCGAACTGATCCGCGTCGAAACCGCCCGGCGCCTGCTCAGCGACACCGGGCTGCCGGTGAAACGGGTGGCGGCCAACTGCGGGTTTGGCAGTGAGGAGACGTTGCGCCGCAGTTTCCTGCGGGCGATCGGGGTGACGCCGCAGGCGTATCGGGAGCGGTTTTCGGTCAGCGTTGCAATCGGATGAACGATGGTGGCATTTTGTTGGCGCGGCCATATCAATCGTTCACCCAGGAGCTTTTATGACTTTAGGGATCTCTTACGCGCTCAATCGGCGATTAGTGGTTATGGGCGACTTGCTGCTGTCGGGTGATGAGACTGAGCACGACGTCTCTATTCCTTCCGTGGGCAAAGTCACTGAAGTCTTTCCCAAGGGATCGGGGTATTCCATCGTCGGGCTGACCCAAAAGGTCATTGTCATCTGTGATGACATGGCCATCGCATGGGCAGGCCATGAAGTGGCGGCAAGATTGGTGATTCAAGAACTGCGAGCCATGGCGGGATCCGGGCTGACCCCAGCTGCCCTTCGAGCGTATCTGAAGCAACTGCCGGACGATCTGAATGGCTTGGATCTGCAACTGACGGGATATTTCGTCTATGAGAATGCGGCCTATCAAATCAACTTCGACGCCAGGACTTTCGACACTCCGAGCTGTACCGATCTGCACTTGATCGGCACAGGCGCGCCAGTGTTTGAAAGTCTGCTCGGACAATACCAGTGGGAGACCGGCACCGCCCTCGGTGTCGAAGCTGATCGTGCGACCTACCTGAGCACTACGATGGCATTTGCCGGCATGCTTCTGGAACTCGAATTGAAAAGCAAGACGACTTCGCTGCACTGCTACTTCGGGGGAGGTTACGAAATAGTGTTCGGCGAGGATGGGGCTTTCCGAAAACTCGATGATGTGACGCATGTGTACTGGAACATTCACGTTAGCGGGAAAGAGGTTGGCATCAGCAAACCTTTCCATATTCAGAAGCAGTTTTATCGCAATGGTCACCTGATGATCATGCCTATTCGGTTTTCAGCTGCGGACGCCGAAGAACAAGGGGTCACCGCCACTGAGCTTCATGTGGTTGCAGAACCGGGAATCACAGTCAGTGCGAACGAACTCGGGATGGACGATTTACCATCCTTAAACTCTCGAAACACCTTGCACTATTTCATCCAAGGCGAGACGGAACAGGTATTTACCCGCTTTCAGTACCGCCCGAACCCGAAGGACAATGATCTGACCATTGTCGAAACCGAGACAGGACTGCAACTGAAAATCCGCAAGGAATTCTTCAAACACATAGCCGAGAAAGTCCGCAACGACCCGCGATGGCAGCCATAGGGTTGAGCGTCAGTCGGTTCGCAACAGATCTAGCAATGCCTTGATCGTTTCCTGCGGTGCTTCCTCGGGAATGTTGTGGCCCACGCCAGCGAGCAACCGCCGCTCATAGAATCCGCTGAAGTGTTCGGCGTCCTTATCCTCTTCCGGTGCGGGGCCAACCCCGTCATCGGCGCCGCACAGGGAAATGCTCGGCACGCTGATTGCCGGCTGCTTCGTCAGCGCATCTTCCATCCACTCGAGCGCGGGATCACCGGGCGCATACATGAAACGATGGCGATAGGAATGAATCACCACCTCGACGAAGTCCGGGTTATCGAACGTCGGCGCGCTCAGTGGGTATCGCTCGGCGTTGCGCGACCACGTAGGGGACCACAATTGCCACAGCAACTCACAGAACTCTCGCCGGTTTTGCCTCAGTCCCTCAACACCTCGCGGCGTGTGGAAATAGTACTGATACCAGAGCCGATGCTCCGTCTCGGGATCCAGCGGCGTGACTGAGTTGGCAATGTCCTGCAAGTTATAGCCATCGCCAGTGACCAACCCACGCACTCGCTCGGGGTACAACGCCGCAATAATGCACGCCGCGCGCCCACCCCAGTCGTACCCGCACAGCGTGGCTTGTCCGATACCCAGCCCATCCATCAGGTCGAGCAGATCCTGGGCGAGGGCAGCTTGTTGGCCTGAGCGCAACGTTTCGGCACTGTTGAACCGAGTCGGCCCGTAACCACGCAGGTACGGAACAATGACCCGATAGCCTTCGGCAGCCAGAGCTGGGGCGATTTCGTCGTAAGCACGGGGTGAGTAGGGGAAACCGTGGAGCAGAATGACTGAGGCTCCTGTATCTGGGCCGTGGTGTTCGTAGGCAATTTCGAGAGTAGCGGTTTTTGCTTGTTGTATTGGATAGCAGAGCATGGCAGTTCCAGAATGCGTTCGCATTCTGGAACACTAGACTATGACTAGTCTGATTTTGGATCACCCTTGCTTTTTATCTCTTCCTTTTTCTCGTTTCGGGCTGGCGAATCAACATCAAATGACTCGTACGAGATCAGTTTTATATCTTTTTTGTCAATTTGATACTTAATGTTTTTGATCATGATTAGAACGGTATCTTCTCCTTTCCAAAGTATCCACGATTTGGTCAGGGAGCAGGTTTTTGAAGTTAATGGTCTGACGTTTTTTTCATCATTTTTTTTGAAATAGTCACATAGCTCGTTCTTCAGAACTATTTCTTCGGCACGGAAACTCCCAAGGCCAAGTATATGCATCACTCCTTTGGGGATGGTGGCGAGACTTTGCGTAGCAATAAAAATCAAAAACAATAGCCCTAAGGCGCTCAATACGGTTTCAGTAATGCCTGTTTTCTTGAAAGATGCAAGGAATACATTGATAAAGAGGATTAGCATTAAGCTGAAGAAAACATACATGCGCGCAGTTGTTTCTTTCAATTCAGCGTCGACAATGCTTTCAACTCCGTGCAGAGCGATGTTAATGACCATCAATGCACAGAGACTCATAACAAGTGTGTTGAGTGCAAGTGCAATGGCGTTTTTTGGCAGTTCTTCCCCTTTCGCGAGCATGATCACGAACCACAGTAATCCACTGGCCAAAAAACCCATGAAACAATATTCGCGGTAGTCGCTGTATAGCATTGCACCAAGTGCCAAGTTTATGAGCAAAAATAATGCTATTCCCTGTCGGAGGAAGATATATTTGAAACGTTTTGGTTGTTCATCTGGCAGGTTCTTCTCCAGCAGATCTTTCCAAGCCAACGAAGGAAGTATAAAAAGCCCGGCAATTACCAATGAAAATCCAACGCCGATTATGAGTGCGGAAAACAGTAGAAGGATCGAGTCAGTTAGTGATATTCGTGGTGTGTAATTTATGTGAGAAAAGTATATGAAGAAAATCAATAGTCCGGTAAGGGTGCTTATTGCGTAATACGCCTTGCGTTTTTCTTCAGAGAATAGCGATTTCATGAATTCGCGCACGTGCTGTTTGACTGCGTCGAGTGAGTCCGCCGGTCTATCGTTATGATCCGGTGTCAATGCATTCATGGTCTAACTTCCTTGTATGGATTATTTGGGATTTATTTTGCTTTTCAATTCAATTTTTTGAGTGACCAAAAGATAAGGAGCCGCCGTACTTCTTTCAGGTTTCAGCTTCCGCCACCTGATTGAAATACTTCGTCCGATCCGGGGTAAACGTCACCCGCATCTTCGTCCGCGAGCAGGTCATCGAGCGTTCTTCACTCAGATCAATATCCAGGTCTTCGCCACGCAATCCTTGCCACTGCGCCAGGTATTTCAGCGAGCCGTATTTTTCGTTTTTCTTCAGGCTGCGGCTGACGCCACCTTTCCAGCCGAGTACTGGCAGTTCACCGGCGAGGCATTGTTGCGCGAGGTCGGGGAAGCGGCTGGCGCGCTGGCGGCCGATTTCCCAGCATTTGATCAGGCCTTTGTCGGCGGCTTCCCACAGTTGGCTGCGGGTCAGGCCGGTGCGCAGGGGCGTGGTGATGGGGCGGTGGACGTGCTGGGTCATTCTGGTTCCTTGAATTCGGGTTTTATTGGACAGCTCCGCTGTGCCCGTTGCGGTGGATGGTAGGGGGGGATGTAACAGCTGGCAACAGGGTATTTCAGGGTGTAAGTGCAGGTTGCGGGGGAGGGATTTGCCTGGGTTTTGTTTAGAAGAAGCAGGAACAAACTACCCAAACTGTGGCGAGGGGATTTATCCCCGATCGACTGCGCAGCAGTCGCAAAGCCATGCAATGCGGCACTGTTGAACAAATAAGCAGGCAAAGAGCGGGGCTGCTGCGCAGCCCATCGGGGATAAATCCCCTCACCCCAGGAGATCTGATTCTGTTTATTTCTGTGTAGGGGTTAGCCCAGCGAAGCGTGCTGATACGGCATATTTCCTACAGATACTGGCGAAATTACGGCTGCCACTCACCCTTCTCCCCACTCAAACGCCGATCGAGAAAACTCGCCGCACTGATCAATGCCAGATGCGTCAGCGCTTGCGGGGTGTTGCCCAGGTGCCGGCCATGGCTGTCGAACTCTTCGGCGTATAACCCTAGCGGGTTCGCATAACGCAGCAATTGCTCGAATTCCAGATGGGCCTTTTCCACCTGACCGGCCCGGGCCAGGCATTCGACGTACCAGAACGAGCAGGCGGCAAAGGCGCCTTCGGTGCCGGTCAAACCGTCAATGTTGGCGTCATCGTTGCGATAGCGATAAACCATGCCGTCGCGCACCAGCGTCTTTTCGATCGCTTCAAGGGTCGACAGCCAGCGCGGGTCCTTGGCGCTGACGAAGCGCACCAGCGGCATCAGCAGCATCGAACCGTCGAGCGCGGTGCCGCCCTTGTACTGGACGAAATGCCCGCGCTCCTCATTCCAGAAGTTGTCCCAGATGTCGGCGTAGATCGCCTGCCGGGTCTGATCCCACTGGACGAACGGCGCCGGCAGCGAGCGTTTCGAGGCCAGGCGGATGGCCCGGTCAAGCGCCACCCAACACATCAGTCGCGAGTGCAGGAAGTGATGCTGCTCACCGCGCATTTCCCAAATACCTACATCGGTTGTCTGCCAGGTCTCATACACCTGATCGACTACTTCGCGCACGTGTTTCCAGCCCTGGTGGGAAATCGCGTCGCCGTACTTGTTGACCAGGTACACCGCGTCCATCAGTTCGCCAAAGATATCGAGCTGAATCTGATCGTACGCGCCATTGCCGATGCGCACCGGTTGCGCGCCACCATGACCGGAAAGGTGCGTGAGTTCGGTTTCCGGCAGCTCCTGGCGACCGTCGATCGCATAGAGGATGTTGAGTTTGGTCGAATGACCCTGACAATCGCTGACCCGCCCACGCAGCCAGCCCATGTAGGCGTTGGCCTCGTCGACAAAGCCCAGGCGCATGAACGCGTAGACGGTGAAGGAGGCGTCGCGGATCCAGGTGTAGCGATAATCCCAGTTGCGCTCGCCGCCGGGGGTTTCCGGCAGGCCAAAGGTGGCGGCGGCGAGGATCGCGCCGTGCTTGCGCGAGGTCAGCAACTTCAGCGCCAGTGCCGAACGATTGACCATCTCCCGCCAACGCCCGCGGTAGTTGGACTGGCCGATCCAGTCACGCCAGAACTTCAACGTGCGCTCCAGGCACATTTTCGCGCCGTCATCCTTGAAACGCGGATCGTCGGCGCCACCGAGAACAAATTCGGCGTGCTGATCCTGTTTCAAACTGAAGGAGGCAACGGCCGACTCGCCATCGATGTGCAACGCCTGATCCGCCACCAGCCGCAGTGAGGGCTGACCCTCGGCGCTGAAAATCACCGATTGTTGATCCATCTGCGCCCGGGTGTTGGCACGCGCGTAGTCATGGCGCACCGCGCAGCGCATGTGAAAGGTCGCTTCACCGCTGACCACCCGCACCCGGCGCATCAGCAGCGGCAGGTCATCGACACTGTCGCCGATCGGCAGCAGATCGGTGATTTCCACTACGGCCTGTTCGCTGAGCCAGCGCGTCTGCAGCACGTTGGTGTCGGGCAGGTAGATCTGCTCGCGCCGGGCATCGGGCAAGTCCGGGGCGAGCTGGAAAATCCCCGCCTCGGGCGTGTCGAGCAGCGAACAGAAGATCGACGGGCTGTCGAATTCCGGCCAGCAGAAAAAATCCACGCTGCCCTTGTCGTTGACCAGTGCGGCACTGCGCAGGTCGCCGATGATGCCGTGGGCGTCGATCGGGCTTTGTCGTTCAGGATGATGCTCAGCCATTGCCACGAAACTCCGGATAAAGACTCATGCCGCCGTCGATGAACAGGGTGGTGCCGACGATGTAGTCGGCGGCGTCGGAAGCGAGAAACACCACCGCGTTGGCGATGTCCTCGACATCGCCAACGCGACCGTAGGGGATCAGCTCCAGCAGCTTTTCACCGGCGGCGCCTTCGGTGGCTTCTTTGTTGATTGCCGTGCGAATCGCCCCCGGCGCGATGCCGTTGATACGGATGCGCTGCTGGCTGACTTCCTGGGCGAGGGTCTGCATCAACTGATCGACGCCGCCCTTGGACGCCGCATAGTTGACGTGCCCGGCCCACGGGATGCGCTGATGCACCGAACTCATGTGAATGATCTTGCCGGCGGCGCGGGACACGCCTTCACGCACGCCCTGACGGTTGAAAATCCGCAACGCGGCGCGGGCGCAGAGAAACTGGCCGGTGAGGTTGACGCCGATCACCGTGTTCCAGTCTTCCAGAGTCATGTCCACCGCAGCGGCATCCTTTTGCAGACCGGAATTGGCCACCAGAATGTCCAGCGCACCAAAGGCTTCGAGGGTCTCGGCGAACAGCCGTTCGACTTGGTCTTCCTTGGAAATATCGGCGCCGATGGCCAGTGCCTGACCGCCGTCGGCGATGATTTGCTGCGCCAGCGCTTCAGCAGGTTCGGCCTGACGGTGGTAATTGATGACGACGGCGGCGCCGGCAGCGGCCAGCGCTTTGGCGGCGGCATGGCCGATGCCGGAACTGGCGCCGGTGACCAGTGCTACTTGGCGGGCGAGGGAAATCTGCATGCTCGAAATGCCTGGGTTAAGGGCTCAGTCAGCTGACCCATGGCGAGCTGCGAGAGTTCATCCGCATGCATGAAAAGATCGACACGTTCAGACGTGATAGCGGCCACTGTGCCGGTGCCATTCAAGACTGCCGGAGACCCAGCTTTTTATGCCGGTCAGAAAACGCTGCAGCAGCGGCGATGCATCCGGCAGCACGGCTTGTTCCGCCGCTTCATACAGGTGCACGATTTCGTCATGAACGTGCGCGCACTTGATCATCGCTTGTCGGGGCGTGCAATTGTGTTCGCGAGCCAGTAACAGCGGCAGATTGAAATCGCCGATTGCGGCCTGATTTTCCTTGTGTGCGGAATACAGATCGTTGGCGACGATCGTGGCGCTGGCGGCCAGCGTGGTCACGCGCCGCACGGCAGGGGCGCTGTAGATGTGTGCTGGCAGTTCGTATCCGCCGATCACGTCGATCAATGACATGCAGGGTAAAAAACTGTTGGTCTGGCGTTGAGCGAGGTATTCCCAGATGGGTGGGGTCAATCCTTCCAGACGCCAGGCCGCTTCGGCAGTCATGGTGACAAACATGGCGATGATTTCGTGGCGTACCCTGGCCACTTGTACGGAAGATGCGAATGCCTGAACGCGGTCCATATAGGCGCGAAGCGCAACCAGTACCGGGTCACTGTTCAGTGCCTGATCAAGACCGCAACGAAAGCGAGAGGGCAGGTGCGCCGGCTCCAGTGCGGCCAGCGCCAGCGAAAGTCGGGGCCCTACCAGGCGCGGTTCGGAGCCGGTTCGCTCGTCATCACAGTAGTAATCATCCACGGCAAACAGGGCGGCGATGCACTGTGCCGAAAGCAGCAGGCGATCGGGATCGTGAGTGTCGGTATGGCAAAGCATGGCGAAGCGACCGAACCCCATGGCACGGACCTTTTCGAGTTGTCCGGCAAATATGCCGACCTCCTTGATCCATGGCATGAGCCGATCCTCGACAGCCTCGGCCAGCGCCGTATCAACCCGAAACGGCGCCGGACAATACAACGGCGGGACGGCCCAGGGTGATCTTGCCTTTTTCCCAAAAGCATCAGGCATTGATCGTGCCGCTGACGCATCGCGGGCGGCCTCGAACCATTGCCTTACACCCCCTGTCCCGAACTGCTCGAACATCCGGCGAAACCAGATCGTGAACTGCTCGGGTGCCTGTTCGATCCGTTCGGTGATCTCCTCCAGCGACAGCCACTCCCAACTTTCGACTTCCTCGGGATTGGCTACCGGATCGAGCTGGCTGAGGCCGGCAAACACATGGTCAAATTCATGCTCGATCAGTTGATTGGACATTTGCTCGTAATAGAGCATCGAGGCGACTTTCTGCAGTTTGCACGTCGTGCCCATTTCCTCCTGCAGTCGACGCAGGGCAGCGGCGGCCGTGCGTTCGCCGGGGCGAGGATGCCCGCAGCACGTGTTGGTCCATAATCCGCCGGAATGATATTTGCCCAACGCGCGTTGCTGCATCAGCATCCGACCTTGTGAGTCAAAGAGCAGAATCGAAAATGCGCGATGGCGCAGTCCCTGATGATGCACCTTCATCTTTGAGGCTACACCGGTCTGGCGATCCTTGGGCGATACCAGAATAAGCTGTTCTTCCATGGCAAGGCTCCTTGGCGCGTGCGCTATGGGATAGTGCTCAAGAGCAGTTGCCCGTTCATTCAGGAGCGGTACGCCATTGAGTCAAAGCCTCATGAGAACTGCAATCGCATGAAAAGGCACCTGTAAAACCTGACAGGTGTGCGCGATTTTCGACTATTGGTTATGTGATTCCTGACGTCGGCGGCAATGCCATTGGTCTTGGGAAGAGATCCTGGGAGAGTGCCTGGAATCGCAAGGTGTTGAGTTTCGCGCCTTCACATTCCACCAACAATTCCCCGCTTCCACGCTCATCAACCTTTATGGCAACTTGGCGGCCCCTGATGAGGCTGTACCCATGGCAAACCCCTACCGCGAATTATTCACCGCCCCCGGCGCCCGGGCTTTTGTTCTGGCCGGGATGATCGCGCGCATGCCGATTTCCATGACCGGCATCGGCGTGATCACCATGCTCTCGCAGCTCAAGGGCGGGTACGCGCTGGCCGGTGCGGTGGCGGCGACGTTTGCCCTGGCCACGGCGTTTTGTGCACCGCAGGTCTCGCGGCTGGTGGATCGTTTCGGCCAGGGTAAAGTGCTGCCGCTGTCGGCGTTGATCGGTGGTGGGGCGCTGCTGATGTTGCTGCTGTGCACGCGTTTGCAGGCGCCGACCTGGACGCTGTTCATCTTCGCCGCGCTGGCCGGCTGCATGCCGAGCATGTCGGCGATGGTGCGCGCGCGCTGGACCGAGATCTATCGCGGCCAGCCGCAATTGCAGACCGCCTATGCGCTGGAGTCGGTGCTCGATGAAGTCTGTTTCATCGTCGGCCCGCCGCTGTCGGTGGGTTTATGCGTGGTGGCGTTTCCCGAGGCCGGGCCGTTGGCCGCGCTGTTGGCGCTGGCGATCGGGGTGACGGCGTTTGTCGCCCAGCGCAGCACCGAACCGGCGGTGCACCCGCAGGAGTCGCAGCATCAGGGTTCGATCATTCGCTCGACCGACGTGCAATGGCTGCTGGCGTTGATGCTCGCCATGGGCGTCATCGTCGGTGTGGTCGATGTGGTCAGCGTCGCCTTCGCCCAGCAGCAGGGTCAGCCGGCGGCGGCGAGCATCGTGTTGTCGGTGTACGCCATCGGTTCGTGTCTGGCCGGTATCGCCTTCGGCGCGATGCGTTCGAAACTGCCGTTGCCGCGTCTGTTCCTGTATGGCGGCGTGGCGACGGCGGTGACCACGCTGCCGTTGTTGCTGGCGAGCAATATTGTCAGCTTGTCGCTGGCGGTGTTTGTCGCGGGATTGTTCTTCTCGCCGACGCTGATTGTGGCGATGGCGTTGATCGAGCGCATCGTGCCGCCGGCCAAGCTGACTGAAGGCCTGACCTGGCTGGTGACCGGATTGAGCATCGGCGTGGCGATTGGTGCCGCCGGCTCCGGCGCGCTGGTCGATGCCTTTGGCGCACGCAGCGGATTCTGGCTGGCGATTGCGGCGGGGGCGGTGGTATTGGCGTCGGCATTTCAGAGTTATCGGCACCTGAAATAACCCGGCATTGACGAGCTGTTGGGGTGAGGGGATTTATCCCCGATGGGCCGCGAAGCAGCCCCAAATCCAGCCAGCCCTTTCCTTCAGAAGTACCTTGCCGGGAGTTTGCGACCGCTGCGCAGTCGATCGGGGATAAATCCCCTCGCCACAGAGTTATCCACACCGACAGCGAATGGGTCACCAACCCCGGCCCGAATTCACCCAGAAATTCACCGACAGTGACGTCGACACCGACTCCACCTGATGGAACCAGCCCTCCGGCAAAAACAGCAGATCCCCGGCTTCCAGCGTCACGCGCAGGAACGTCACATCGCGTGCTGCAGGAAAGCGCTGGTAGTCCGGCGCGTCGGGGTTGAAGTCGCAGCCGTCCAGGCCACCCTTAGGCGCGGTCGACCAGGTACCCAGTGCTTCGCGGTGATGCGGGGCGGCGAGGGTGAACTGCTTCTGGCCCCAGACCTGCGCGAACAAATTATCGGTGTCGTCGCGGTGCAGCGGCGTCAGCGTGCCTTTGGGGCCGATCCAGATGCGTGGCGGGATGAACAGCGAGGCATCGAAGTAGGGCGGGTACTTGATCTGCTGCAGCAATTGCGCCGGCAGGATGTTGTTGCCCATGTAGGCCGGTGGTTCGCCGTCAGCCCTTTTGACTGCCGGTTGATCCAGCGAGGCAATGAACTCGGCCATCGACGTCGAGCGGAAATCACGTTCGGTGGAAAAGGTCTTCTTCACGTAATCTCCGTGGCGGGTGATGCCCTGCAGTTCGGCGAAATGCACCAGTGATTCCTCGCGACTGAGCTTGAACAGCGGCCAGTCCTGCAGGGCATTGCTGATCACCACCGGGATGCCGTTGGGCAAATACTTGCTTTTGAACTCGCTGACCGACAATTCATCGCGCGCATGGCGCTCGACGCGGGTCTGGACCGGCAGTCCGGCGGTGAGTCGTTCACTGAAGCGCGGCGGGGTCGGATAGCGCTTGTTCATGTCGACTTTTTGCGCCACGGCGCCACCGTGCATCGCGTGCTCGATGATCTGCGGCAGCAGCGTCGCCAGGCCCATGTTGCCGCCGATTTTCAGGCGACCGCTGGCGAACAGTTCTTCGACATTGACCCGGCCGCCCATGATCCCGAGAAAATCGCTCTCGGCGACTTCAATGGTCACGTCGGGGCTGGGGTGGCGTCCGGGTGCGGTGCGACTGCTGGCCTTGACCTCCGACCAGTAGGCCTGCTGCGGGCCAAACACGAATTGGAAAACGCCTTCGATGCCGACGGCACCGGCGTTGGCGAACAACTTGCCCAGGATGCTCTGCAGGTCCACGGTGAATCCTCGTTATTGGTTTTGGCCTGAACAGTTAACGAGCGCCTGTTGGTGCAATTTACCGGCGCGCGACTAATTTGCCGGGGGCGTAATCCGTCTCTCTCTACAGACAAATTTTTTGAGGAAAGCCGGGTGAACAAGCTGACCCTGCTGTGCCTGCCGTACTCCGGCGCCAGCGCCATGGTCTATAGCCGCTGGCGGCCAAAACTGCCGCAATGGTTGCAATTGCAACCGGTGGAACTGCCGGGGCGCGGTGCGCGTTTCGACGAGCCGCTGCACACGGATATGCGTGCGCTGGCGATGCAACTGGCCAAGGAATTGCGACCCAATCTCAAAGCGCCGTATGCGGTGTTCGGCCATAGCCTGGGCGCGCTGCTGGCCTGCGAAATCGCTCACGCGCTGCGCGCATTGGGCTGTCCGGAACCGGTGGCGCTGTTTGCCTCGGGCACGGCGGCGCCGACGATGCGCGCCGATTACGATCGCGGTTTCGCCGAGCCGAAAACCGACGCCGAGCTGATCGATCAATTGCGCACGCTCAACGGCACCAGCGAAGAAGTGCTGGCCAATGCCGAACTGATGAGCCTGACCCTGCCGATCCTGCGCGCCGACTTCCTGCTCTGCGGCAAATTCGAGCCGTTGTCGCGGCCGTTGCTCAACTGCCCGGTGCACGTGCTGGGCGGCAAGGCGGATCGCGCGACCACCGAACAACTGATCGGCTGGAGCAAGGAAACCCGCGGCAGCTTTTCGGTGGACATGCTCGCCGGCGGGCACTTTTTCATTCATGAGCATGAGGCCAAAGTGCTCAAGGTGATCAAGGATCAGCTGGAAGGACATCATCGCCGGCACAGCCTGGCCATCACCGCCTGATCCGCTCCCTGTAGGAGCTGCGGCACGCTGCGATCTTTTGATCCTAATCTTTAAAATCAAAAGATCGCAGCGTGCCGCAGCTCCTACAGGGTTGTGCGATACGACAGAAATTCCCCGCTCTACCTCCCGCCTGACAGTTGTTCTCATTCGCTAATTTTTCCGGTCTGCATTCGTTTTATAGGGACGACGTGCCTTTGTGCTTCCTGCCTACTGATCCGGATGCTGAGAAATGAATGCTGAAGACTCCTTGAAACTTGCTCGCCGGTTTATCGGGTTGCCCCTGGAAAAGCGCCAGATGTTCCTCGCGGCCCTGCACAAGGAGGGCGTGGATTTCGCGCGGTTCCCGATACCGGCCGGCATCGCAGCCGAGGATCGTCAGGCGCTGTCTTACGCGCAGCGACGCATGTGGTTCCTGTGGCAACTCGATCCGCAGAGCGGAGCCTACAACCTGCCCGGTGCAGTGCGACTCAATGGTCGACTGAACCAGTCGGCGCTGGAGCAAGCCTTCGCCAGTCTGGTGGAGCGTCACGAAACCCTGCGCACAGTGTTCCAGCGCCAGGCCGATGACAGCCTGCTGCAAGTGCCGGCCACCGCGCCGCTGCTGATTAACCGGGAAGACTTCAGCGCTCTGTCGGCCAGCGAGCGCGAACAGGCGGTGATCGATGCCGCCGAACAGCAGTCGCTGCTGCCATTCGATCTGGCGGTCGGCCCGTTGCTGCGGGTGACCTTGCTCAAACTTGCCGAGCAGGAACATGTGCTGCTGCTGACCCTGCACCACATCGTGTCCGATGGCTGGTCGATGAACGTGTTGATCGACGAGTTCATCCGTTGCTACGACGCGTTCGACGCGGGTCAGGCGCCGCAATTGCCGCCATTGCCGATCCAGTACAGCGACTATGCGCTGTGGCAACGCCGCTGGCTGGAGGCCGGTGAGCAGGCGCGCCAACTCGACTATTGGCAGGCACAACTGGGCGACGAACACCCGGTGCTGGAGTTGCCATTGGATCATTCGCGCCCGGCGATGCCGAGCTATCGCGGCACTCGTTACGAGTTTGCGGTCGACGGCCAACTCGCCGAGCAGCTGCGCAGCACGGCGCAACAGCATCAGGTCACCGTGTTCATGTTCCTGCTCGGCGCCTTCAATGCGCTGCTGCACCGTTACACCGGGCAGACCGACCTGCGCGTCGGCGTGCCGATCGCCAACCGTAATCGCGGCGAGATCGAAGGCCTGATCGGCTTCTTCGTCAACACCCAGGTGCTGCGCACGCAACTCGACGGCCAGACCCGGGTCGACGAGTTGCTGCGGGCGGTCAAGGAAACCGCGCTGGGTGCGCAGGCGCATCAGGATCTGCCGTTCGAGCAACTGGTCGAAGCGCTGAAGCTGGAACGCAGCCTCAGCCACACGCCGCTGTTCCAGGTGATGTACAACCACCAGCCGCACGTGGCCGATATCGCCACCCTCCGCACCGCATCCGGTCTGCAACTCGACAGCCTCGACTGGCAGAGCCGCACCACCCAGTTCGACCTGACGCTGGACACTTGGGAGCAGGGCGGCAAGCTGCACGCCGCGCTGACCTACGCCAGCGACCTGTTCGATGCACCGACCATCGAACGCATGGCGCGGCACTGGCTGCACTTGCTGACGGCGATGGTCGCCGATCCGTCGCAGCGTATCGGTGAGTTGCCGCTGCTGGAGGCAGACGAGCAGCGCACGCTGGTGCACGACTGGAACAACGTCCACGCGCAGTACCCGAGCGACACGCCGATTCATCAGTTGATCGAAGCACAGGTCGCGCGTACGCCGCAGGCCCCGGCACTGCTGTTCGGCGAACAGACCCTGAGCTACGCCGAGCTGGATGCGCGGGCCAATCGTCTGGCGCATCTGCTGCGCGAACAGGGCGTGCAGGCGGACGGTCTGGTTGGCGTGTGCGCCCTGCGTTCGGTGGAAATGGTCGTCGCGCTGCTGGCGATTCTCAAGGCCGGCGGCGCTTACGTGCCGCTGGATCCGGAATACCCGCAGGAGCGTCTGGCCTACATGATCGAGGACAGCGGCATTACTTTGCTGCTGACGCAACAGGCGCTGCTGGCAACGCTGCCGACTGACGGCGTAAATGTCGTCATCCTGGATCAGCCGGAGCTGCTCGACCGTTACAGCGATAGCCGTCCCGACGTCAGCGTCGATCCGCTGAACCTGGCGTACGTGATTTACACCTCGGGTTCCACCGGTAAACCGAAGGGCGCTGGCAACAGCCACGCGGCGCTGGTCAACCGTTTGTGCTGGATGCAGGAAGCCTATGCGCTGGATGCCAGTGATTCGGTGCTGCAGAAAACCCCGTTCAGTTTCGACGTATCGGTGTGGGAGTTCTTCTGGCCGCTGCTGACCGGCGCGCGGCTGGTGGTGGCCGCGCCGGGTGCGCACCGTGATCCGCTGCAATTGATCGATAGCATCAACCGTCACGGCATCAGCACGCTGCACTTTGTGCCGTCGATGTTGCAGGCGTTCATTCACGAGGCCGGCGTGGAGAGCTGCAGCGGTCTCAAGCGGATTGTCTGCAGCGGTGAAGCGTTGCCGCTGGATGCGCAACTGCAAGTCTTCGCCAAACTGCCGAACGCGAGCCTCTACAACTTGTACGGCCCGACCGAAGCGGCCATCGACGTCACTCACTGGACCTGTGTCGATGAAGGCGCGGACAGCGTGCCGATCGGTCGGCCGATCGCCAACCTGCGCACCCATCTGCTCGATGCCGAATTGCTGCCGGTGCCGAGCGGTGTCGCCGGTGAACTGTATCTGGGCGGCGCCGGGCTGGCGCGCAGTTATCACCAGCGTCCGGCGCTGACGGCCGAACGTTTTGTGCCGTGCCCGTTCCATGACGGCGCGCGCCTGTACCGCACCGGCGACCGTGTGCGGCAGCGTGCCGACGGCGTGATCGAATACCTCGGGCGTCTCGACCACCAGGTAAAATTGCGCGGCCTGCGCATCGAGCTGGGTGAAATCGAGACCCGCCTGATGCAGCACTCGCTGGTGCGTGAGGCGGTGGTGCTGGTGCAGGGCGGCAAGCATCTGGTGGCTTATCTGGTGCTGGAAAACCCGCAGGCAGACGAGCAGTGGCAACAGGAACTCAAGGCGTGGCTGCTCGGCAGCCTGCCGGAGTTCATGGTGCCGACCTACCTGATCACCCTCGACAAATTGCCGGTCACCGCCAACGGCAAACTCGACCGCAAGGCCTTGCCGCAACCGGATGCCGCGCCGCAACAGGCGTTCGTGGCGCCACAGGACGCCATGCAGAAAGCCCTCGCGGCGATCTGGGAAGCTGTGCTCGGCCTCGACCGCGTTGGCCTCGACGATAACTTCTTCGAGCTGGGCGGCGATTCGATCATCTCGATTCAAGTGGTCAGCCGTGCGCGGCAGGCCGGGATCCGTATCAGCCCGCGTGACCTGTTCCAGTACCAGACCGTGCGCAGTCTGGCGCTGGTCGCGAGCCACGATCATCTGTCTTCGGTCGATCAGGGGCCGGTGACCGGCGACGCCGTGCTCGGGCCGATCCAGCAAGATTTCTTCAGTCGGGCGATGCCGGTGCGCGAGCACTGGAACCAGTCGTTGCTGCTGACCCCGCGTGAGGCGTTGAACGCACAATGGCTCGATGCGGCGCTGACCCACCTGATCAATCACCACGACGCCTTGCGCCTGCGTTTTGTCGAAGGCACTGAAGGCTGGCAACAAAGCCACGGCCCGCTAGTGAACAGCGCTGAGATGTGGCAACGCGATGCCGAATCTGCCGAACAGTTGCAGGCGCTGTGCAACCAAGCTCAGCGCAGCCTCGACCTGCAAAACGGCCCGTTGCTGCGGGCGTTGCTGGTGACCATGGCCGACGGCTCGCAACGACTGGCGCTGATCATTCATCACCTAGCGGTCGATGGCGTTTCCTGGCGGGTGCTGCTGGAAGATCTGCAGCAGGCTTACGAGCAACTGGCGGCGGGCGGCGGCATTCAGTTGCCGGCCAAGACCAGCGCGTTCCAGAGCTGGACGGCGCGTCTGGCGCAGGAAGCGTCGCGCTTCGATGAGCAATTGAGCTATTGGAAAGCCCAGCATCAGGGTGCCAAGGATCTGCCGTGCGACCGCCCGGATGGCAGCCTGCAAAATTTGCATGGCGAGAAAATCGAATGGCGCCTCGACGCC
Source organism: Pseudomonas sp. AO-1 (assembly GCF_019775695.1). Lineage (NCBI taxonomy): Bacteria > Pseudomonadati > Pseudomonadota > Gammaproteobacteria > Pseudomonadales > Pseudomonadaceae > Pseudomonas > Pseudomonas sp. AO-1. Next base: position 4,415,468 of record NZ_CP079947.1, on the reverse strand, counting down.
GAGCGCACCCGCCAGTTGCTGCAACAGGCGCCGGCCGCCTATCGCACCCAAGTCAACGATCTGTTGCTCACCGCACTGGCGCGCACCATCAGTCGCTGGAGCCAGCAGCCGGGCACGCTGATCGAACTGGAAGGCCATGGCCGCGAAGATCTGTTCGATGACATTGACCTGACCCGCACCGCGGGCTGGTTCACCAGTCTGTTCGCGGTCAACCTGACCGCCAGCGCTGATCTCGACGGCTCGATCAAGGCGATCAAGGAGCAACTGCGCGCGGTGCCGGACAAAGGTCTGGGTTACGGCGTGCTACGGCATCTGGCCGCGCCGTCGGTGCGCGCCGAACTGGCCGCTCTGCCGCAACCGCGCATCACCTTCAACTACCTCGGCCAGTTCGACCGCCAGTTCGACGAGGCGGCGTTGTTCGTGCCGGCTGTTGAAACCAGCGGCGTGGCGCAGGACTCGTCGGCGCCTTTGGGCAACTGGCTGACCGTCGAAGGTCAGGTGTATGGCGGCGAACTGTCGATGAGCTGGGGCTTCAGCCGCGAGATGTTCGACAGCGCCACGGTGCAGCACCTGGTCGATCAATACGCCATCGAGTTGCAGGCGCTGATCGAACACTGCTGCACGCTGCCCATTGCGCAAGCGACGCCTTCGGACTTCCCGCTGGCTCGGGTGACCCAGGCGCAACTGGATGCGCTGCCGGTGCCGGTCGGTCAGCTTGATGATGTCTATCCGCTGTCGCCGATGCAGCAGGGTTTGCTGTTCCACACTCTCTACGAGCAAGCGGCGGGGGAATACATCAACCAGTTGCGCGTGGATGTGCAAGGCCTTGACCCTGAGCGGTTCCGCGCCGCGTGGCAGGCCACCGTCGATGCGCAGGACATTCTGCGCAGCGGTTTCGTCTGGCAGGGCGAACTGGCGCAACCGCTGCAGATCGTCCATAAGCAGGTGCAGTTGCCGTTCAGCATTCTCGACTGGCGCGAGCGTGATGATCAGCCGGCAGCCCTTGCGGCGCTGGCCGATGCCGAGCGTCAGCAAGGATTCGATCTGAGCCATGCACCGTTGCTGCGTCTGGTGCTGGTGCAGACCGCTGCCGAGCAATGGCACCTGATCTACACCCATCACCACATCCTCATGGACGGCTGGAGCAACTCGCAGTTGCTCGGCGAAGTGTTGCAGCGCTACAGCGGTCGCACCCCGGCCCATGGCGGCGGACGTTATCGCGATTACATCGCCTGGCTGCAACGTCAGGACGGCAAGCTCAGTCAGGACTTCTGGAGCGCTCAGTTGGCCGCGCTGCAAGAGCCGACCCGACTGGCCCGCGCCGCTACCGGCGGCGAGCGCGCCAGCGGCCACGGCGACCATTATCTGACGCTGGACGTGACGCGCACCCAGGCGCTGGAAGCGTTTGCCCGGCAGCAGAAAGTCACCGTCAACACCCTCGTGCAAGCTGCGTGGCTGCTGTTGCTGCAGCGCTACACCGGTCATGAGGCGGTGGCGTTCGGTGCGACCGTGGCCGGGCGTCCGGCGGATATGCCGGGCATCGAGCAGCAGGTCGGCCTGTTCATCAACACCCTGCCGGTGATCGGCGCGCCGCGCCCGGACCAAAGCGTTGGCCAATGGCTGCAAGCGGTGCAGGCGCAAAACCTCAGCCTGCGCGACTTCGAACACACGCCGCTGGCGGACATCCAGCGCTGGGCCGGGCAGGGCGGGGAAGCGCTGTTCGACAACATTCTGGTGTTCGAAAACTACCCGGTCGCCCAGGCGCTGAGCCAGGCCGGGCAAGGCCTGACATTTGGTGAGGTCGGTAACCTGGAGCAGACCCACTACGCCCTGAGCGTGGCGGTCACCCTCGGTCAGCAACTGGCGCTGCACTACAGCTTCGACCGCAGCCAGTTTGCCGGTGAGGTGATCGAAGGCATCAGTGCCCACCTGCTGCAGTTGCTTGAGCAATTTGCGCTGTCGGCCGAACGCAACCTCGGCGAAATCGCTCTGGCCAGCGCTGACGAGCAGGCCCGCCAGCAATCCGAAAACCAGCCGCAGCCGTACCCGCTGGACATCGCTGTGCATCAGCGCATTGCCGCGCTGGCGGTCGAGCGCCCGCAGCGCACCGCAGTGATCTTCAACGGTCAGCACTTCAGTTATGGCGAGATCGAGCAGCGTGCCAATCAATTGGCCCACGCGCTGATCGCCCGTGGCGTCGGCGCCGAGACTCGGGTCGGTGTGGCCCTGCCACGCAGCGAGGCGGTGATCGTCGCGCTGTTGGCGGTGCTCAAGGCCGGCGGTGCCTATGTGCCGCTGGACACCAGTTACCCACTTGAACGCCTGGCCTATCTGATCGAGGATTCAGGGCTGGCGCTGCTGATCAGCGATTCGTCGGTGTCGGCGCAATTGCCGGTGGCCGAATCGGTGCCATTGCTGGAGCTGGATCGTCTCGACCTGCGCGAGTTGCCGATCACGGCGCCACAGGTGCCAGTCGATCCGCATAACCTCGCGTACGTGATCTACACCTCCGGTTCCACCGGCAATCCGAAAGGCGTCAGCGTTGCCCACGGCCCCTTGGCGATGCATTGCCAGGCCATCGGTCAGCGCTACGAAATGCGCGACAGCGACTGCGAATTCCACTTCATGTCGTTCGCCTTCGACGGCGCCCACGAACGCTGGCTGACCAGCCTGACCCACGGTGCTTCGCTGCTGATTCGCGACGACACGCTGTGGACACCGGAGCAGACTTACAACGCGATGATCGAACACGGCGTGAGCGTGGTCGCGTTCCCGCCGGTGTACCTGCAACAACTGGCCGAACACGCCGAGCGTGTCGGCAACCCGCCGAAGGTGCGGATCTATTGCTTCGGTGGCGATGCGGTGCCGAACGCCAGTTTCGAACGGGTCAAACGCGCGCTCGATCCGGACTACATCATCAACGGCTACGGCCCGACCGAAACCGTGGTCACTCCGCTGATCTGGAAGGCTGGCCGTGAAGAGCCGTGCGGCGCTGCTTACGCACCGATCGGCAGCCGGATCGGCGACCGCAGCGCCTATGTGCTCGATGCCGATCTGAACCTGTTGCCGCAAGGCATGGCCGGTGAGTTGTACCTCGGTGGTACGGGGTTGGCGCGGGGGTATCTGAATCGTCCGGGGCTGACCGCCGAGCGTTTTGTCGCTGACCCGTTCAGCGCCCATGGCGGCTTGCTCTATCGCACCGGCGACCTGGTGCGCCAACGTGTCGACGGCACGTTCGACTATCTGGATCGCATCGACAATCAGGTGAAGATTCGCGGTTTCCGTATCGAACTGGGCGAAGTCGAAGCGGCGCTGCAAGCTCACGACGGTGTGCGTGAAGCGGTGGTCGTGGCGCAGGAAGGCAGCGCCGGCAGTGGCAAGCGTCTGGTGGCCTACGTGGTTGGCGATTCGGCCCGTGACGGTTTCACCGAAGACCTGCGCGCGCAGCTCAAGGCCAGCCTGCCGGCGCACATGGTGCCGGCGTATGTCCTGCGTCTTGAGCGCATGCCGCTGACGCCGAACGGCAAGCTCGATCGCAAGAACCTGCCGAAACCGGACGTCAGCCAACTGCAACAAACCTATGTCGCGCCACAGACGGCGCTGGAGCAGCAACTGGCGGCGATCTGGCAAGACGTGCTCAAGCTTGAGCAAGTCGGTGTCAGCGACAACTTCTTCGAACTGGGCGGCGATTCGATCATCTCGATTCAGGTGGTCAGCCGGGCGCGGCAGGCCGGGATTCGCTTCAGCCCCAAAGACCTGTTCCAGCACCAGACCATTCAGGCCCTGGCCGCCGTCGCGCAGACCGGCGAAGTCGTGCAGCCAATCGATCAGCGCGCGCAAACCGGCGAAACCGCGCTGCTGCCGATTCATCAGGCATTCTTCGCCGAAGCGATTCCCGACCGTCACCACTGGAACCAGTCGGTGATGCTCAAGCCGACGCAGGCGTTGGATGCTCAGGTTCTGGAGCAGGCGCTGGATGCGTTAGTCGTTCAGCACGACAGTTTGCGTCTGGAGTTTGTCGAGCAGGCCACGGGCTGGTCGGCGCACTACCGCGACGTCGCCACGCAAGCGGGGGAAACCATTCTCTGGCAAGTCGAGGTCGCTGATCTCGCCGCCCTTGAGGCACTGGGCAACAAGGCCCAGCGCAGCCTGCAACTGAGCGGCGGTTCGCTGATCCGCGCGGTGCTGGCGAACCTGGCTGATGGCAGTCAGCGCCTGCTGCTGATCGTCCATCACCTGGTGGTCGATGGCGTGTCGTGGCGGATTCTGTTTGAAGACCTGCAACGTGCTTACCGGCAGATTCTCGCCGGTCACGCCGTGCAGTTGCCGGCCAAGACCAGTGCGCTCAAAGCCTGGGCGGCGGCGTTGCAGGACTACGCCAAAACCCCTGCGTTACAGGCCGAACTGGGCTTCTGGCAGCAGCAGTTGCACGGCGCTTCGGCGGCTTTGCCTTACGACCATCCGAACGGTGGGCAGCAACACGATCAGGCGCTGACCCTGCGCCGCAAACTCGATCAGACCCTGACCCGTCAGTTGTTGCAGGAAGCCCCGGCGGCCTATCGCACCCAGGTCAACGACCTGTTGCTGACCGCACTGGCGCGGGTGCTGGTACGCTGGACCGGGGACGACAATGCCTTGGTATTGCTTGAGGGCCATGGTCGCGAAGACCTGTTCGAACACATCGATCTGACCCGCACCGTGGGCTGGTTCACCAGCGTATTCCCGGCACGCCTGGCTCCGGCCGCCGAACTCGGCGCGTCGCTCAAGCAGATCAAGGAACAGCTGCGGGCGATCCCCCACAAAGGCATCGGCTTCGGCGCACTCGCGCACCTCGGTGATGAGCCGGCGCGTGCCACCCTGCAAGCCTTGCCGGCGCCGCGCCTGACCTTCAACTATCTTGGCCAGTTCGACGGCAGCTTCGATGCTGCCAGCGATGCTCTGTTCGTGCCGACCAGCGAGTCCGGCGGCGCAGAGGTCAATTTGCAAGGGCCGCTGGGCAATCCGCTGGCGCTCAATAGCAAGGTGTTCGGCGGTGAGCTGGACCTGAGCTGGACTTACAGCGGCGCGATGTTCGACACCGCCACCATCCAGCGTCTGGCCGACGATTATGTGCAGGAACTGACCGCGCTGATCGGCCACTGCTGCGACACTGCCAACCGTGGTGTGACGCCGTCGGACTTCCCGTTGGCGCAACTGTCGCAAGCGCAACTCGACGCGCTGGTACTGGAGCCGCAAGGCATCGACGACATTTATCCGCTGTCGCCGATGCAGCAGGGCATGCTGTTCCACACCTTGCTCGAACACGGCAATGGCGACTACATCAACCAGATGCGCCTGGACGTCGACGGCGTCGATCCGCAACGCTTCCGCGCAGCGTGGCAGTCGGCGGTGGATGCGCATGACATCTTGCGCAGCGGTTTCTTCTGGCAAGGCGATCTGCCGCAACCGGTGCAAGTGGTGCAGCGTCAGGTCGAGGTGCCGTTCAGCGTACTCGACTGGCACGACAGAACTGATCTGGAGGCAGCGCTGCAAACCCTCGCCGATGAGGAGCGCGCACTGGGTCTGGACCTGAGTTGCGCACCGCTGATGCGTCTGGTGCTGGTGCGCACTGCAGCCGAGCGTTATCACTTGATCTACACCAACCATCACATCCTGATGGACGGCTGGAGCAGCGCGCAGTTGCTCGGCGAAGTGTTGCAGCACTACAGCGGCGAAGCGGTCGCCCGTGGCGCGGGTCGCTACCGTGATTACATCGCCTGGCTGCAACGTCAGGATGGCGCGGCGGCGCAAGCCTACTGGCGGGCGACGCTGGGCAATCTGCAGGAACCGACGCGCCTGGCCAATGCCATCGCACGGCCGCAGGCCGGTTTGCCGAGCGTGGGTTACGGCGATCATTACCAGGTGCTCGACGCTGAGCTGAGCCAGCGCCTGGGCGAGTTTGCCCGGGCCGCGAAAGTCACCGTCAACACCGTGGTGCAAGCGGCGTGGCTGCTGCTGTTGCAGCGCTACACCGGCAAGGATTGCGTGGCGTTCGGCGCCACCGTCGCCGGGCGTCCGGCGGAGCTGCCGGGGGCCGAAGCGCAGATCGGCCTGTTCATCAACACGCTGCCGGTGATCGCTGCGCCGTCCGCGCAGCAGAGCGTGATCGCCTGGCTGCAAGCGGTGCAGGCGCAGAACCTCGCCTCGCGCGAGTTCGAACACACGCCGCTGGCGGACATTCAGCGCTGGGCCGGGCAGGGCGGCGACGCGCTGTTCGACAGCCTGATGGTGTTCGAGAACTACCCGATCGGCGAGGCGCTGGAACGCGGTGCGCCGCAAGGTCTGCGCTTCGGCACGGTGGCCAATCAGGAGCAGACCAACTATCCGCTGACCCTGCTGGTGAACATGGGTGCGCAACTGTCGGTGCATTTCAGTTACCAGCGCGACAGCTTCGCGGCAACCAGCGTGGCGCAGTTGGGCGCGCATCTGCAGCGTCTGCTGAGCCAGATGGCGGATGGCGGCGAACGCACGCTCAGCGAGCTGAACCTGATCGAACACAGCCCTCAAGTGAATAGCGATTTCGCCACCGAGCAGTGCATCCATCAAGCCATTGCCCATCAAGTGGCGGCGACCCCGGATGCCTTGGCGGTGACCTTCGCCAATACGAAGTTGAGCTACGGTGAATTGGACGCGCAGGCCAATCGTCTGGCGCACAAGCTGCTTGAGCTGGGTGTCGGCCCGGAAGTGCGCGTGGGCGTGGCGATGCCGCGTTCCGAGCAGTTGCTGATTGCCTTGCTCGCGGTGCTCAAGGCCGGTGGCGCCTATGTGCCGCTGGACCCGGATTACCCGGCGGATCGCGTTGCCTACATGCTGGAGGACAGCCGGGCGCGGGTGTTGCTCACCGAACAGGCGGTTGCCTCGACCCTGAGCGTGCCGGGCGATACGCAAGTGCTGCTGATGGATCAGGTTTCGTTGAGCGGTTATTCGACGGTTGCGCCACAGACTGCGGTGCAACCGGACAACCTCGCCTACGTGATCTACACCTCCGGCTCCACCGGCAAACCCAAAGGCGTAGCGATTGCCCATCGCAACGTCATGGCGCTGATCGACTGGTCGGCCAAGGTCTACAGCCGTAACGACATTCAAGGCGTGCTGGCCTCGACTTCGGTGTGCTTCGACCTGTCGGTGTGGGAGCTGTTCGTCACGTTGGCCAACGGCGGCTCGCTGATCATCGCGCGTAATGCCTTGGAGCTCCCGCAACTGCCGGCCCGTGATCAGGTGCGCCTGATCAACACCGTGCCGTCGGCGATTGCCGCGCTGCAGCGTTCCGGGCAGATTCCGTCGAGCGTGCGCATCATCAATCTGGCGGGTGAACCGCTGAAGCAAGCGCTGGTGGAGGCGCTGTATCAGCAGCCGACGGTCGAGCATGTTTACGACCTGTATGGCCCGTCGGAAGACACCACCTACTCGACCTGGACCCGCCGCAGTGCCGGTGGTCAGGCGCGGATCGGGCGTGCGCTCGAGCACAGCGCCAGCCATCTGCTGGATGCCGATCTGCACGCGGTGCCGCAGGGCGTTTCGGCGGAGCTGTACCTGTCCGGCGCCGGCATCACGCGCGGTTATCTGGGACGTGCGGCAATGACCGCCGAGCGTTTCGTGCCGAATCCTTTCGGCGGCAACGGCGAGCGCCTGTACCGCACCGGCGACCTGATTCGTCAGCGCGAGGAGGGCGAGCTGGAGTACATGGGCCGGATCGACCATCAGGTGAAAATTCGTGGATTCCGCATCGAACTGGGGGAGATCGAGGCGCGATTGCTCGCCCAGCCGACGGTCAGCGAAGCGGCGGTGCTGGCCGTCGACAGCGACAGTGGGGCGCAACTGGTGGCGTATGTGGTCGCCCCACAACTGGAGATGCACGACGGGGACGCGCAGCGGCAACTGCGCGAGGGACTAAAGACTGGCCTCAAATCTTCGTTACCTGACTACATGATTCCCGCGCACCTGCTGTTCCTTGAGCAGTTGCCACTGACCCCCAACGGCAAACTCGACCGCAAGGCCCTGCCGGCGGTCGATGCCAGCCAGATGCAGGCCGCGTATGTCGCGCCGCACAGTGAGCTTGAGCAACAGGTCGCGGCGATCTGGCAGCAAGTGCTCGAAGTGCAGCGCATCGGTCTGAACGATCACTTCTTCGAACTCGGTGGGCACTCGCTGCTGGCGGTCAACGTGGTGTCGCGCATGGCCCTTGAACTGGGCCTGACGCTGACCCCGCAACTGTTATTTCAGCACCCCGTCCTGAGCGATTTTGTCGCTCGACTCGATACAGGAGGCGGGGCAATCAACGAACAGAAACTGAGCAAGCTGGAAGCCCTGCTTGACGATATGGAGGAAGTCTGATGGACAAGAGTGTTGCTTTGAGGGTAGCCAAGCGCTTTATCACTCTGCCGCTGGACAAACGTAAGCTGTACCTGGAAAAGATGCTCGAAGAGGGCGTCTCTCCGGCCAACCTGCCGATCCCGGAAACACGTTCCGGGTTTGCGGCGATTCTTCTGTCGTACGCTCAGGAACGTCAACTGTTCCTCTGGCAAATGGACCCGCACAGCACCGCGTATCACATCCCCAGCGCCCTGCGCCTCAAGGGCCGGCTGGATGTGGCAGCGCTGCAACGCAGCTTCAACGCGGTGGCGGCGCGTCACGAAAGCCTGCGCACCACTTTCGCCGAGCAGGGTGAAAGCTTTTGCCAGGTGATTCATCCGCAGCTGCCGCTGAGCATCAGCCTGACGCCATTGCCGGAGGGCCTCGACGCCGCCGGGGAAGACGCCGCGATCAAGGCCTTCGTCGAAAGCGCAACCGCACGCCCGTTCAATTTGCAGCAGGGCCCGCTGCTGCGGGTGGCGTTGCTCGAAGTGGCGGAAGACGACCATGTGCTGGTGTTGATCCAGCACCACATCATCGCCGATGGCTGGTCGATCAAAGTCCTGGTCAACGAGCTGATCCAGCATTACGCCGCCGACACCGCCGGGCAGCCGCTGAGCCTGCCGGAACTGGAAGTGCAATACGCCGACTACGCGATCTGGCAGCGCCACTGGCTGGAAGCGGGCGAGCGCGAGCGCCAGTTGGCCTACTGGGTCAAGACCCTGGGCGGCGAGCAGCCGGTGCTGGAACTGCCGATCGATTTCCCGCGTCCGGCCGTGCAAAGCCTGCGCGGTGCGCGGCTGGAACTGAACCTGCCGGCAGACCTCGGCGACGCCCTCAAACAGCTGGCGCAGCGCGAAGGTGCGAGCCTGTTCATGCTGCTGCTGGCGTCGTTTCAGGCGCTGCTGCATCGCTACAGCGGTCAGGCGCAGATTCGCGTCGGGGTGCCGACCGCCAACCGTAACCGGGTCGAGACCGAAGGCCTGATCGGCTTCTTCGTCAACACGCAAGTGCTGAATGCCGAAGTCAGCGGGCAATTGCCGTTCAACCAGTTGCTGGCTCAGGTCAAGCAGGCGGCGATGGATGCGCAGGCCCATCAGGATCTGCCGTTCGAGCAACTGATCGAAGCGCTGCAACCGGAGCGCAGCCTGAGCCACAGCCCGGTGTTCCAGGTGATGTTCAACCACCAGACCAGTCGCGATCAGGGCCGCAGCGCCGCGCAGTTACCGCAACTGAGTGTCGAGGACGTGCAGTGGGAAGGGCGCACCGCGCAGTTCGACCTGACGCTGAATACCTACGAGTCCAGCGACGGCTTTGCCGCCGAGCTGACCTACGCCACCGATCTGTTCAAAGCTGAAACCGTCGAGCGTCTGGCGCGTCACTGGCAGAACCTGCTGCGTGGCATCGTCGCCGCGCCGAGCCAGCGCGTCGGCGAATTGCCGTTGCTGGAAAGCGCCGAACACGGCGTGCTGTTGCAGGACTGGTTGCGCAGCGCCGACCGCACTGCGCTAGCCGAATGCGTGCAGCAGGATTTCTCGCGGCGTGCGCAGCAAACGCCGCAGGCCACTGCACTGATCATCGGCGAAGACGTGCTGAGCTACGGCGAGCTGGATGCCCGCTCGAGTCAACTGGCGCACAAGCTGATCGAGGCCGGCGTCGGCCCGGATCAACTGGTTGGCATCGCCGTCGAGCGCAGCGCGGAAATGATCGTCGGCCTGCTGGCGATCCTCAAGGCTGGCGGTGCTTATGTGCCGCTGGATCCGGCGTATCCGCAGGATCGTCTGGCCTACATGATCGAGGATAGCGGCCTGCCATTGCTGCTGACCCAAAGCCATTTGCAGACGCAGCTGCCGATCCCGCCGGGTGTGCAAACGCTGCTGCTGGATCAACCTCGCGAGTGGCTGGCGGCTTATCCACAGAGCGCGCCGGACGTTGCAGTCAATGGCGAGCATCTGGCCTACACGATCTACACCTCCGGTTCCACCGGCAAACCGAAAGGCGTGATGGTGCGCCACGCGGCGCTGAGCAACTTTGTCGCGAGCATGATCAAGCAGCCGGGCATCGTGGCGACGGATCGCGTGCTGTCGCTGACCACGTTCTCGTTCGATATTTTCGGCCTGGAAATCTACGGCCCATTGCTGGCCGGCGCTTGTGTGGTGCTGACTGGCAAGGATGTGCATCAAGACCCGCAAGCGGTGCTCGAACTGATCGAGCGTCATGCCGTGACGGCGCTGCAAGCCACGCCTTCGACCTGGCGCATGCTGCTGGACAACGAACAGGCGCCCATCCTTTCGGGCCGCACGTTCCTCTGTGGCGGTGAAGCGCTGCCGCAGGAACTGGCGCAACGCATGCTCGCACTGACGCCGAGGGTGTGGAACCTCTACGGCCCGACCGAAACCACTATCTGGTCGGCGCAGCACGCCTTGAGTGCGGACAACAGCCGTCCATTCCTCGGCACGCCGATCGACAACACCGCGTTGTACATCCTCGGCAGCGACCTGGAGCTCAATCCGCTCGGCGCCCCGGGGGAATTGCTGATCGGCGGCGACGGCCTCGCTCGTGGTTACTTCCAGCGCCCGAGCCTGACTGCCGAACGCTTTGTCCCGGATCCCTTTTCGACGACCGGCGCGCGTCTGTACCGCACCGGTGACTTGACCCGTTACCGCGCCGAAGGCGTGATCGAGTACATCGGGCGGATCGACCATCAGGTGAAAATCCGTGGTTTCCGGATTGAACTCGGCGAGATCGAAGCGCGTTTGCTCGCCCTCGATAGCGTGCGCGAAACCGTCGTAGTCGCTCAGGACGGCCCGACCGGACCGCAACTGGTCGGCTATGTGGTGCCGACCGCCGACGCTTTTGATGAAGGCGGACTGCGCGCCGCATTGAAAGCCAGCCTCAAGGCCGAGCTGCCGGAATACATGGTGCCGGCGCACCTGTTGTTCCTCGCGCAACTGCCACTGACGCCGAACGGTAAAGTCGACCGCAAAGCCTTGCCGGCGCCCGACGCCAGCCAACTGCAATCGACTTACATCGCGCCGCAAACCGCCACTCAGCACAGCGTCGCCGAGATCTGGCAAGCGGTGCTCAAGCTCGATCGCGTGGGTCTGAGTGACAACTTCTTCGAACTGGGCGGCCACTCGTTGCTGGTCACGCAAGTGGTCTCGCGGGTGCGTCAGGCGCTGAACGTTCAAGTGCCGCTGCGCACGTTGTTCGAACACAGCACGCTGGAAGACTTTGTCGCCGCGCTGGGTGTCGATCAGGCGCATCGGGAGCCGCCGATTGTTGCCTTGCCACGCCAGCAACCGCTGGCGCTGTCCTATGCCCAGGAGCGTCAATGGTTCCTCTGGCAACTGGAACCGACCAGCACCGCTTATCACGTGCCGGCGGCGTTGCGTCTGCGCGGTGAGCTGGATCTGCCGGCGTTGCAGCGCAGCTTCGACGCGCTGATCGAGCGCCACGAATCGCTGCGCACCTGCTTCGTCGAACAGCAGGGGCAGACCCTGCAAGTGATCCAGGCTCACGGCACGCTCGATCTGCAGGTGCAGGACGTGGCGGCGGAGCTCGACGAGGCGGCGCTGCAAGCGCGAGTCGCCGCCGAAACCCTGCACCTGTTCAATCTGCAGCAAGGCCCGTTGCTGCGGGTCAAACTGCTGCGTCTGGCCGCCGATGACCACGCGTTGGTCATCACCCTGCATCACATCGTCTCCGACGGCTGGTCGATGAATGTCATGGTCGATGAGCTGGTGGCGTTGTATGCCGCCTACAGCCAAGGCCAGAACGTGCAATTGCCGGCGCTGCCGGTGCAATACGCCGACTACGCCGCGTGGCAGAAACAGTGGATGGACGCCGGTGAACGCGAGCGGCAATTGAGCTACTGGACCGCACAACTCGGCGATGGCGATCAACCGCTGCTGGAGCTGCCGACCGACCGTCCGCGTCCAGCCGAGCAGAGCTATCGTGGCGCCCGTCGCGAGATCCCGCTGAGCCTCGAACTGGCCACCGCGCTCAAGCACCTGGCGCAGCGCGAGAACGTCACGCTGTTTGCGCTGTTGCTGGCGTCGTTCCAGACCCTGCTGCATCGCTACAGCGGTCAGGCCGATATCCGCGTCGGGGTGCCGGTGGCCAACCGCAACCGGGTCGAGACCGAAGGCCTGATCGGTTTCTTCGTCAACACCCAGGTACTCAAGGCCGAGTTCGACAGTCAGCAGACGTTCCGCAGCCTGCTGCAGCAAGTGAAAAATACGGTGCTCGGCGCCCAGGCGCATCAGGATCTGCCGTTCGAACAACTGGTCGACGCGCTGCAACCGGAGCGCAGCCTCAGCCACAGCCCGCTGTTCCAGGTGATGCACAACCACCAGAGCCAGGTGCGCCAGGCGCAGGGCGCCACGCGGCTGCCAAAACTGGCGATTGAAGGCTTGCCGTGGGCGTCCAGTACTGCGCAGTTCGACTTGACCCTGAACACCTTTGAATCGAGCGACAACGTCTGGGCCGAGGTGACCTATGCCACCGACCTGTTCGACGTCGAAACCATCGAACGCCTGGCGCAACACTGGACCCATCTGCTGCAAGGCATCGTTGCCGACAGCGCTCAGCGCATTGCCGAACTGCCGCTGCATGACGCCGCCGAACACGCGGCGACCCTGCGCCAGTGGAACCCGTGCATCCGCGATTTCCCAAGCGAACAGTGCCTGCATCAACGGATCGAACAACAAGCCGCCCGCGCCCCGCAAGCGATTGCCGTGAGCTGTGCCGGGCAGTCCCTGAGCTACGGCGAGCTCAACAGTCGCGCCAACCAGTTGGCCCACAAGCTGATTGCCAGCGGTGTCGGCCCGGACGTGCGCGTCGGTCTGGCGGTGGAGCGCAGCCTCGACATGCTGGTCGGCCTGCTGGCGATTCTCAAGGCCGGCGGCGCCTATGTGCCGCTGGACCCGACGTACCCGGAGGAACGCCTGAGCTACATGATCGGCGACAGCGGCATCGCCTTGCTGCTGACCCAGAGTCATCTGCTGGGTCGTCTGCCGGTGCCGGATTCGCTGCGCAGCCTGATGCTCGATCAGGAGCGAGACGGTCTGGAAGGCTACAGCGACAGCAATCCGCAGGTACGCATGAGCCCGGACAACCTTGCTTACGTGATCTACACCTCCGGTTCCACCGGTCAGCCGAAGGGTACGTTGCTGGCCCATCGCAACGTGCTGCGCCTGTTTGAGGCCACTGATGCGTGGTTCGATTTCGGTGCCGCGGATGTCTGGAGCCTGTTCCATTCCTACGCCTTCGATTTCTCGGTGTGGGAGGTTTTTGGGGCGCTGCTGTATGGCGGCAAACTGCTGGTGGTGCCTTACGAGGTCAGCCGCTCGCCGGAAGATTTCTTCGCCTTGCTTTGCCGCGAAGGTGTCACCGTGCTCAATCAGACGCCGTCGGCGTTCAAGCAATTGATGCAAGTGGCCTGCGCCCCGCAGCACGCGGCGCAAGCACTGGCGCTGCGTTACGTGGTGTTCGGCGGTGAGGCGCTGGAGGTCAAGAGCCTGCGTCCATGGTTCGAGCGTTTCGGCGATCAGGCACCGCAACTGATCAACATGTACGGCATCACCGAAACCACCGTGCACGTGACCTACCGGCCGATTTCGCTGTCCGACTTGCAGCGTGATGCCAGCAGTCCGATTGGCGAACCGATCCCGGACCTGTCCTGGTACTTGCTCGACGGAGATCTGAACCCGGTCGCCAAAGGCTGCATCGGTGAGCTGTACGTCGGTCGCGCCGGCCTGGCTCGCGGTTACTTGAACCGCGCGGATCTTACCAGCCTGCGCTTCATTCCCGACCCGTTCGCCGCCGATGGCGGGCGTCTTTACCGTACCGGTGACCTGGCGCGCTATCGCGCCGACGGCGTGATCGAATACATCGGCCGGATCGACCATCAGGTGAAAATTCGCGGGTTCCGTATCGAACTCGGCGAGATCGAAGCGCAACTGTTGGAACAGGCTGCCGTGCGCCAGGCCGTGGTGCTGGCGCAGCCGGGCCTCAGCGGTCAGCAACTGGTGGCGTATCTGGTGCCAGGCGACGCCGCGCTACTCGACGCGAGCCCGGCCGAACAGGCGTTGTGGCGCGACAGCGTGCGCGCCGAACTCAAGGCCAATCTGCCGGATCACATGGTCCCGGCGCACCTGTTGCTGCTGGCGCAATTGCCGTTGACCGCCAACGGCAAACTCAACCGCAATGCCTTGCCGTCACCGGACGCCAGCCAGGCGCAGCAGACCTATCAGGCGCCGCAAAGCGCGATGGAGCAGGGGCTGGCCGCGATCTGGCAGGACGTGCTGAAGTTGCCGCAAGTCGGCATCCACGACAATTTCTTCGAATTGGGTGGCGACTCGATCATCTCGATTCAGGTGGTCAGCCGTGCCCGTCAGGCCGGCATTCGCCTCAATCCCAAAGACCTGTTCCAGCACCAGACCTTGCAGCGTCTGGCACTGGTCGCGCAGTGGGGTGGCGACGAGTCGACGATTGATCAGCAAGCCGCGAGCGGTGCAGCGTTGCTGCTGCCGATCCAGCAGCAGTTCTTCGCCGACGAAATTCCGCAGCGTCATCACTGGAACCAGTCGGTGCTGCTGCAACCGCGGCAGGCGCTGGACGCTGAAAAACTCGAGCAAGTGTTGCGCGCACTGGTGGCTCATCACGATGCCTTGCGCCTGAGCTTCACCCAGCGCGATGGCGTGTGGCAGGCCGAGCACCGCGCGGTCGAAGCGCTGCCGCAGAACCTGCTCTGGCAGGAACACGTCGCCGATGCCGCCGCCCTTGAGGCCTTGGGCAATCGCGCCCAGCGCAGCCTCGATCTGCAACACGGACCGTTGCTGCGGGCGGTGCTGGCAACTCTGGCCGATGGCACTCAGCGTCTGCAGTTGGTGATTCATCACTTGGCGGTGGACGGCGTGTCGTGGCGGATTCTGCTGGAGGATCTGCAAAACGCTTATCAGCAATTGCTGAATGATCAGCCGTTGAGCCTGCCGTCCCGAACCAGTGCGTTCAAGGACTGGGGTGAGCACTTGCAGCGCTACGCTAACAGCCCGGCGTTGCAGGCCGAACTCGGTTATTGGCAGGCCTGCCTGAGCGATGTGAGTACCGATCTGCCGTGCAAACGCGTTGACGCCAGCGAGGACAATTGTCTGGCCCAGACCGTGCAGACCCGGCTCGGCGCCGAACTGACGCGGCAATTGCTGCAAGAGGCCCCGGCGGCGTACCGCACCCAGGTCAACGATCTGTTGCTGACGGCATTGGCGCGGGTCATCGGCCGCTGGAGCGGGCAGGCGTCGACGCTGATCCAGCTCGAAGGCCATGGTCGCGAAGAACTGTTCGACGGTGTCGATCTGACCCGCACGGTGGGCTGGTTCACCAGTCTGTTCCCGGTGCGCCTGACACCGGCAGACACGCTTGGCGAGTCGATCAAGCAGATCAAGGAACAACTGCGCTCGATCCCCAACAAGGGCATCGGTTTTGGCGCCTTGCGTTACCTCGGTGATGCGCAGGCGCAGCAGAGCTTGCAGGCCTTGCCGAGCCCGCGCATCACCTTCAACTACCTTGGGCAGTTCGACGGCAGTTTCGCTGGCGACGAGGCGGCGCTGTTTGTGCCGTCGCCGGACAACGCCGGCCTCGATCAGAGCCCGGAGGCGCCGCTGGGCAACTGGTTGACCCTCAACGGTCAAGTGTATGGCGGCGAGCTGCGGGTCGGCTGGACGTTCAGCCGTGAGCGTTTCGACAGCGCGGTGATCGAAGCTTTGGCCGCAGATTACGCCGCAGAACTCGCAGCGTTGATCGGCCATTGCCTGACCCCGGGCGTTGAAGGCCTGACCCCGTCGGACTTCCCATTGGCCGGCCTGACGCAGGCGCAGCTCGATCAGTTCCCGCTGGCGCCACGCCAGGTCGCCGATGTGTATCCGCTGTCGGCGATGCAGCAGGGCATGTTGTTCCACAGTCTCTACGAGCAGGCCACCGGCGATTACATCAACCAGGTCCGGCTCGATGTCGAAGGCCTCGATCCGCCACGCTTCCAGCAAGCCTGGCAAGCGGCGGTGGACAACCACGACATCCTGCGCAGCAGTTTTGTCTGGCAGGGTGAACTGGCGCGTCCGGTGCAGGTGGTGCACAAGCAGCTGGACATGCCGTTCTGCGTGCTCGACTGGCGTGATCGCGACGATTGTCAGAGCGATCTGAATGCACTGGCGGCGGCCGAACAGGCGCAAGGTTTCGACCTGAGCCAGGGGCCACTGTTGCGTATGCTCGTGGTGCGTCTGGACGAGCAGCGTTGCCATTTGATCTACACCAACCACCACATCCTGATGGACGGCTGGAGCAACTCGCAGTTGCTCGGCGAAGTCCTGCAACGCTACAGCGGGGTTGCCCAGCCGCCACTGGCCGGGCGTTACCGCGATTACATCGAATGGCTGCAGCGCCAGGACGTGCAGGCCAGCGAACGTTACTGGACCGCGCAACTGGCTGACCTGCAAGCGCCGACCTTGCTCGCACAAGCGTTGCAGGCGCAGCGCGGCGATGCACCGCGCGACGGCCACGGCGAGCATTTCTGCGTGCTCGACGCTGAGCAGACGCGGCGTCTGGGCGAGTTCGCGCGCCAGCAGAAAGTCACCCTCAACACGCTGATTCAGGCGGCATGGCTGCTGCTGTTGCAGCGCCTGACCGGCCAGCCGTGTGTGGCGTTCGGCGCCACGGTGGCGGGGCGTCCGGCCGAGCTCAAAGGGGTCGAGCAGCAGATCGGTCTGTTCATCAACACCTTGCCGGTCATCGCCAGTCCGCAGTCGCCCTCGAGCGTTGGCGAATGGTTGCAGAGCGTGCAGGCGCAGAACCTGGCCTTGCGCGAGCATGAGCACACCCCGCTGTTCGACATTCAGCGCTGGGCCGAGCGCAACGGTGAGGCGCTGTTCGACAACATTCTGGTGTTCGAGAACTACCCGGTGTCCGAGGCGCTGGCGCAGGGCGCACCGCAAGAACTGCGCTTCGGTGAAATCCACAATCATGAGCAGACCAACTATCCGCTGACGCTGTTGGTGCACTTGAGCGACGAATTGTCGATGCACTTCAGCTACCAGTGCGAAAGCTTTGCCGCGCACAGCGTGGTGCAGCTGGCCGGGTATCTGCAGCGCTTGCTCGGGCAGATGAGCGAGTCGGGGCAGCGTTCGCTCAGCGAGCTGAACCTTATCGAGCACAGCCCGCAGGTGAATACCGACTTCTCCACCGATCTGTGCATCCATCAAGCCATCGCCCGTCAGGTGGCGGCGACCCCGGATGCCTTGGCGGTGACCTTCGCCCATACGCAACTGACCTACGCCGAGCTGGACGCGCAGGCCAATCGCCTGGCGCATAAACTGCTTGAGTTGGGTGTCGGCCCGGAAGTGCGCGTGGGCGTGGCAATGCCGCGTTCCGAGCAGTTGCTGGTCGCCTTGCTCGCGGTGCTCAAGGCTGGTGGCGCTTACGTGCCGCTGGACCCGGACTACCCGGCGGATCGCGTGGCTTACATGCTCGAAGACAGTCGGGCGCGGGTGTTGCTCACCGAGCAGGCCGTTGCCGCGACTCTGAGTGTGCCGGGCGATACGCAAGTGCTGCTGATGGATCAGCTTTCGTTGAGCGCTTTTCCGAGCAGCGCGCCGCAAACATCGGTCGCTCCGGACAACCTCGCCTACGTGATCTACACCTCCGGTTCCACCGGCAAACCAAAAGGCGTGGCGATTGCCCATCGCAACGTCATGGCGCTGATCGATTGGTCGGCCAAGGTCTACCGCCGCGAGGACATTCAAGGCGTGTTGGCCTCGACGTCGGTGTGCTTCGACCTGTCGGTCTGGGAGCTGTTTGTCACTCTGGCTAACGGTGGTTCGCTGATCATCGCGCGTAATGCCTTGGAGCTCCCGCAACTGCCGGCCCGTGATCAGGTGCGCCTGATCAACACCGTGCCGTCGGCGATTGCCGCGCTGCAGCGTTCCGGGCAGATTCCGTCGAGCGTGCGCATCATCAATCTGGCGGGTGAACCGCTGAAGCAAGCGCTGGTGGAGGCGCTGTATCAGCAGCCGACGGTCGAGCATGTTTACGACCTGTATGGCCCGTCGGAAGACACCACCTACTCGACCTGGACCCGCCGCAGTGCCGGTGGTCAGGCGCGGATCGGGCGTGCGCTCGAGCACAGCGCCAGCCATCTGCTGGATGCCGATCTGCACGCGGTGCCGCAGGGCGTTTCGGCGGAGCTGTACCTGTCCGGCGCCGGCATCACGCGCGGTTATCTGGGGCGTGCGGCGATGACCGCCGAGCGCTTCGTGCCGAATCCTATCGGCGGCAACGGCGAGCGCCTGTACCGCACCGGCGACCTGATTCGTCAGCGCGAGGAGGGCGAGCTGGAGTACATGGGCCGGATCGACCATCAGGTGAAAATTCGCGGCTTGCGTATCGAGCTGGGCGAAATTGAAGCGCGTCTGCTGGCGCATGCCGCCGTGCGTGAAGCGGTGGTCGTCGCCAGCGAAGTCTCGGGCAGTCAGCAACTGATTGCCTATCTGGTGCCGAGCGATCCGGCGATCATCGAGGCCAGCGTCGAGCAACAGGCTGCACTGCAGCAAACCCTCGGCAACTGGCTGGGCGCAACCCTGCCGGATTACATGGTGCCGAGCCATCGCCTGTGGCTGGCGCAGCTGCCGCTGACCCCCAACGGCAAGATCGATCGCAAGCGCCTGCCAGCACTGGAGCTGAGTTCCGCGCAGTTGCATGTCGAACCGGCGAATGCCACCGAGCAGGCGCTGGTGGAGATCTGGAAGGAGGTATTGGGCCTTGAGCAGGTCAGCACCCATGACAGTTTCTTTGCCTTGGGCGGCGACTCGATCATCTCGATTCAGGTGGTCAGTCGCGCCCGTCAGCAAGGGCTGGAGCTGAGCCCGAAAGACCTGTTCCAGCAACCGACCATTCAGCAACTGGCCCTGTGCGTGCAGGCTGCCGAAGGGCGTTTGGCGCCGGCGCTGATCGACCTGCCGCTGCACGGCTTGAGCGAGGCGCAAGTGGCGCAATTGCCACTGCCGGCCGGGCAACTGGACGGGCTCTATCGCTTGTCACCGATGCAGCAGGGCATGCTGTTCCTCGGCCTGAATTCGCCGGAATCCGATCTCTACGTCAACCAGTTGAGCGTTCCTGTGCAGGGCCTTGAGCCGCTGCGTCTGCAGGCCGCGTGGGAAAGCGTCAGCCGTCGCCACGACATTCTGCGCACCGGTTTCCTCTGGCAAGACATGGCCGAGCCGCTGCAATTCGTACTCGCCGATCCGCAGTTGCCGTTCAGTCTGCTTGACTGGCGTGAGCAGGATCATTCGGCCGAGGCCTTGCAAGGTCTGGCGGATGCCGAGCGGGCCAAGGGCTTCGACCTTGACCAGCCACCGCTGCAACGGCTGACGCTGGTGCAAGTCAGCGAGCACAGCTATCAGCTGATCTGGACCTACCATCACATTCTGATCGACGGCTGGAGCAGTTCGCAGTTGATCGGTGAGGTGCTGAGCCAGTATTCCGGACGACCACTGGCCGACGCGGTGCCGTATCGCGGTTACATCAACTGGCTGCAACAGCAGGACGCGAACGCCAGCGAAGGTTTCTGGCGTCAGCACCTGAGCCGGCTCGACGAGCCGACCTATCTGGCGGACGCAGTGACGCGTACCGGCAGCGGTCGCGGTCACCAGGCGCTGTACAGCCGTCTGGGCGAGGCCCGCACCGAACAGTTGAAAGCCTTTGCCCAGTCGCAGCAGGTCACCCTCAACACCTTGGTGCAGGGGGCGTGGCTGGTGCTGCTCAGCCGTTACAGCGGCCAGCGTTGCGTGGCGTTCGGCGCCACGGTGGCGGGGCGTCCGGCGAGCCTGCCGGCCTCGGAATCGATCCTCGGCCTGTTCATCAACACCTTGCCGGTGATCAAGGACGTGCCGGCCGAGCAGGCCGTGGGCGCCTGGTTGCGCGAGTTGCAGGATTTCAACCTGGAACTGCGCGAGCGCGAGTACACCCCGCTGACCGACGTCCAGCGTTGGGGCGGGCGTGCCGGGCAGTCGCTGTTCGACAGCATCATCGTGTTCGAAAACCACCCGATCGATCAGGCGCTGCGCGAGTGGCGCGATGATTCGCTGAAGTTTGGCGAGATCAATAACTCGGGCCTGACCAACTTCCCGATGGACCTGATGGTCACCCTCGAAGACGGGTTGGTGATCGAGTACATGTTCCTGCGCGAACATTTTGATCTGGCGACCGTGGAGGGCATCCGCAGCAACATGGAAGGCCTGCTCACGGCACTGGTTCAGGACGCCGGGCAGGCGCTGGGACGCATCGGTCTGCCGACCGGGCAAGTCGCGTCCACGCCGGACGTTGTCGCGCAAACGCAGACCACGCTGGTGCACCAGCGCATTGCCGGGTGGGCTGCGCAGCGGGCCGAACAAACCGCCGTGATCTTCAATGAGCAAGCCTTCAGTTATGGCCAGATCGAAGCGCGGGCCAATCGTCTGGCGCATGCGCTGATCGCCGAAGGTGTCGGTCCGGAAGTGCGGGTCGGTGTGGCCCTGCCACGCAGCGAAAACATGATCGTCGCGCTGTTGGCGGTGCTCAAGGCCGGTGGTGCCTACGTGCCGCTGGACGCGACCTATCCGCGCGAACGCTTGAGCTATTTGATGCACGATTCGGGCATCGCTTTGCTGCTCAGCGATTCGAGTCTGCGTCAGGTGCTGCCGACCCAGGCCAACCTGCAGGTGCTGGAACTCGATCAGCTGGATCTGCGCGCTCGGCCGGATTCGGCGCCGCAGGTCGCGGTGCAGCCGGGCAACCTGGCCTACGTGATCTACACCTCCGGCTCCACCGGTCAGCCGAAAGGTGTCGGCGTGGCGCACGGGCCGCTGGCGATGCACTGCCAGGCGATCGGCCAGCGTTACGAAATGAGCGCGGCCGATTGCGAGTTGCACTTCATGTCGTTCGCCTTCGACGGCGCGCATGAGCGGTGGCTGACCACCCTGACTCACGGCGCGCGTTTGCTGATCCGTGACGACAGCCTGTGGACGGCCGAACAAACCTACGACGCCCTGCATCAGCATGGCGTGACTGTGGCCGCGTTCCCGCCGGTGTATCTGCAACAACTGGCTGAACACGCTGAGCAGCACGGCAATCCGCCGCCGGTACGGATCTACTGCTTCGGCGGGGATGCGGTGCCGGTGGCGAGTTTCGAACTGGCCAAACGCGCACTGCAACCGCAGTACATCATCAACGGCTATGGCCCGACTGAAACGGTGGTCACGCCGCTGATCTGGAAGGCCGCGGTCGACGATCAATGCGCCGCGGCCTATGCGCCGATCGGCAGCGTGGTCGGCGAGCGCAGCGGTTATGTGCTCGACAGCGATCTCAACCCGCTGCCGGCCGGCATTGCCGGTGAGTTGTACCTGGGTGGCGCGTTGGCGCGCGGTTATCTGGGGCGTGCCGGTGGCACCGCCGAACGTTTCGTTGCCAACCCATTCAGTGCCGACGGCAGTCGCCTGTACCGCACCGGCGACCTGGTGCGCCAACGTGCCGACGGCACTGTCGACTATCTCGGGCGGATCGACCATCAGGTGAAAATCCGTGGTTTCCGCATCGAGCTGGGTGAAATCGAAGCGCGCCTCAAGCAGCAGCCGGGCGTGCGTGACGCTGCCGTGGTGGCCCGCGAGGGCGTCAGCGGCAAGCAACTGCTCGGCTATGTACTGGCCGCTGCCGAGACGCCAGCCGACGGCTTGGGCGAACGTCTGCGCGAGCAACTCAAGGCCAGCCTGCCGGATTACATGGTGCCGGCACACCTGATGGTGCTTGAGCGCATGCCGCTGACGCCGAACGGCAAACTCGACCGCAAGGCCCTGCCGAATCCGGACGCCGAACAGCGGCTGGCCTACGTCGAGCCGCGCACCGAGCTGGAAAAAGCCCTGGCGAAGATCTGGCAGGAAGTGCTGAAAATCGAACGGGTCGGGCTCAGCGACAACTTCTTCGAACTGGGTGGCGATTCGATCCTCAGCCTGCAAGTGGTGGCCCGCAGCCGTGTGCTCAAGGCTCAGGGCCTGAGCCTGAAACTGCGCGATCTGATGCAGAAACCGAGCATCGGCGAACTGGTAGCGAGCGTTCAGGGCACGGCGGAAAAAGCCTCCGGGTTGCTGGCGATGAACGCCGAGGTCAAGGGCGTGGCGCCGCTGTTCTGCCTCCACGCCGGTTTCGGCACGGTGTTCGACTACGAGCCGCTGGCGCGGCGCCTGAGCGGTCAACGCCAGCTGTTGGCGATTCAGTCGCGGATGCTGCTGGATCCGGCGTTCAACGACACCTCGCTGCAGGAAATGGCCAGTGATTACCTGGCGCAGATTCGCCAGAAACAGCCGCAGGGGCCTTACCACCTGTTGGGCTGGTCGCTGGGCGGTACGCTGGCGATGTTGATCGCCGCGCAACTGGAGCAGGCCGGGCAACAGGTCAAGTTTGTCGGGCTGGTCGACAGCTTCGTGCCGTCGGCGGCGGTCGACGCCGGGGCTGTCGATGACTGGCAAGCCGACCTGCGCGATTTCCTGCAGGTGACACTGCCGGACGCCGCACCGGGCCTGTCCATCGACGGTGAAGAAACGCCGCACAACCTGCGTGCGCTGTTCAAGCGTGCCATGAGTGCCGAGCGCGGGGCGTCGACTTACGTGGCGCTGGGTGCCGAAGAACTGGCGCATGTGTTCAGTGTGGCGCGCCGGCTCAAGCAGCTGTCGCGCAAGCTTGAGCGTTGTGCGCCGTTGACCGTCAACCCGACGTGCTGGTGGACCTTGGGTCGCGAAGCCGAGGCACTGGAGCTGGCGGCGCAACTCGACCAGCCGGGCATGGGCGGTGAATGGCTGGATTGCGGGCACTTCCAGATCCCGCGCGATGAAACTTTCCTGTCCGAGGCTGAAGAAATGCTCGGCCAGATCGTTGAATCAGTAGTCATGTCCTGAACCCAGCTGTGAAACCCAAAGTAGAACCGATCGGGCGTTGATGGCGCCCGATCGGTTTGGAGATTTGAATGTCATTGAATCCTGATATCGCCGCATTTCTGCAATTGGTCGGCAACGGCCGGGCCACTGGCAAACGCGTCGGCATGCACGAGTTGAGCCCGACCGAGGCCCGTGAACAGTTCGATCAGTCATCGTTGCTGATGGACGCCGGCGGTGAAGAACTGGCCGTGGTGGATGAGCTGCAATTGCCGGTGCGTGACGGCGCACTGTTGCACGCGCGGATCTACAGCAATCATCCGTTGCAGGCGGGCGCCGGTCGTCCGGCACTGCTGTATTTCCATGGCGGCGGCTATGTGGTCGGCAGCCTCGATTCGCATGATTCGCTGTGCCGTGCGTTGGCTTCGCTGGCCGATTGTGTGGTGCTGTCGGTGGCGTATCGACTGGCACCGGAACATCGCTTTCCGACAGCGGCCGATGATGCCCGCGATGCCTGGGACTGGCTGCTGGCGAGTGCGGCTGATTTGGGCATCGATGCGGCGCGGCTGGCGATTGCCGGCGACAGCGTCGGTGGCAGCCTGGCCACGGTGCTGGCTGCGCAACTGACGGCTGCCGCTGTGCAGCCGTGTTTGCAGGTGTTGATTTATCCCGTTGCAGATGCCAGTCGCAGCACGCCTTCGATCGAGCGTTTCGCCGAAGGCTATCTGCTGGAGAAGGCTTCGCTGCAGTGGTTCTACGCGCACTACCAGCGTGATGCCAGTGATCGTCTTGATCCGCGTTTCTCGCCGTTGCTCGGCGAAGTTCCGGCCAATGTCGCGCCGGTGCTGATGGTGTTGGCCGAGTGTGATCCGTTGCACGATGAGGGGGTGGCTTATGCCCGGCATTTGCAGGCGGCGGGGGTTGCTGTGGAGTTGAAGGTTTATGAGGGGATGACCCACGACTTCATGCGTATGGGGGCGATTGTTGATGAGGCTGAGGAGGCGCTGGGGTTGATTGCTGGGCGGTTGGTAGAGGTGTTTGCTTTGGCTTGACCGGGGTTGGGGGTGAGTGAATATCCGTTGCTGCGGTAACGGCCACCTAGGGTTCCGCCCTGACGGCGGGTCACTTTGGCAAACGCCCCAAAGTAACCAAAGGGCTTTACCCTGACGTTCGGCCCTCGCTCAGGCTCGGGTTCCTTCGCTGCGGGATTCATCCGGGGGGCAGCGCCTACGGTTTGCTTCGCTGCACCTCCTCTCGCTGTGTTTGGCTGCGCCAAACGGTCGCTGCGCTCCCACCCCCGGATAAATCCCTCCACTCAGCCTTCCGACGGGCCCTGAGATCAAAAGCTTTACTCGAGCTAACGCTCATCGTTTTGAGTGGGGCGGCTTCGCCGCATGGGGTGCACGCTCTCTAAATTGTAGGAACCAGCCTGCTGGCGATGGCGGCCTGCCAGCCGACCAATTTCTAACTGATGACACCCGATCTCACTGTGGGAGCTGGCTTGCCAGCGAAGGCGGCCTGACAGCCGACCAATTTCTAACTGATGACACCCGATCTCACTGTGGGAGCTGGCTTGCCAGCGAAGGCGGCCTGCCAGCCGACCAATTTCTAACTGAAAACACCCGATCCCACTGTGGGAGCTGGCTTGCCAGCGAAGGCGGCCGGACAGCCGACCAATTTCTAACTGATGACACCCGATCCCATGTAGGAACTGCCGAAGGCTGTGATCTTTTGATCTGCTTTGGCTTTGGCTTTGGCTTTGGCTTTGGCTTTGGCTTTGGCTTTGGCTTTGGCTTTGGCTCTTGATGTGGCTTTTGATCTTTTGCCCCTTCGGCAGGCCGAGCGGAGGTGTTCATCCGGGGTAGGCGCGCAGCGCCGTGCGGCGAAGCCGCATGCATCGAGAGGAGGTGCAGCGAAGCAAACCGTAGGCGATGCCCCCGGATGGACGCCGTAGCGAGGGAACACTGAGCCTAAGCGAAGTGCCGTACGCCGGGGCAAAGCCTTTTGGGTTACCTTTTCGGCGTCTGGAAAAGGTAACTCGCTGTAAGAGCGAAACCGCCAGCAGCAACACCCGCAGAAACGGATATTCCCCCAAAACCCCAAGAGCCTGGTCGGCCCAAAGGCCGCCAAGTCCCCCAAAAAAAACGCCAGCAAATGCCGGCGTTTCATTGAGCGCTAAACGTATTACCAGTTGTAGGTCACGTCAGCAGTCATGGTCCGACCTTCGCCGTAGTAGCAATCGAGGGTACCGTTGCACGCGGCAACGTATTTCTCGTCGGTGAGGTTTTGCAGGTTGGCTTGCAGCTTCACACCTTTGACATGCAGCGGCGATTTCTCCAGGTCGTAAGAGACCATGGCGTCATACACGGTGTAGG
Organism: Pseudomonas sp. AO-1; assembly: GCF_019775695.1. Taxonomy (NCBI): domain Bacteria; kingdom Pseudomonadati; phylum Pseudomonadota; class Gammaproteobacteria; order Pseudomonadales; family Pseudomonadaceae; genus Pseudomonas; species Pseudomonas sp. AO-1. The sequence goes on along the minus strand of NZ_CP079947.1, from coordinate 4,389,754 downwards.
ACGGAATCTGGAACGAGTCCGACTCGTAATCCGAACCGTAGCTGCTGCGCACGTAACGGGCGCCCAGGCCCATGCCGAAACCGGCGAGGGCGGTGGAGATGTCGAAGTCGTAGTTGACCCACGCGGAGGCGGTCAGCGGTGGACGCATGGCCAGGGTGCGACCTTCGCGCCCGTCGTTGTCTTTCTCCCACTTGGTCTGGTTACGCGACACTGCCGCCAGCACGCGCAGGTTGCGGGTGACGTTGACCTTGCCTTCCAGCTCGATACCGCGCGAACGCACGGAGCCGCTCTGGGTGCTGAAACCAGGGTTGTTGAGGTCGGTGGTGAGCATATTGTCCTGGTCGATCTGGTACGCCGACAACTGGATGAAGCCGTCGATCGACTTCGGCTCGTACTTGACGCCGATTTCGTACTGCTTGCCGGTGGTCGGTTCGAAGGCGCTGCCGCTCATGTCGGTACCGGTTTGCGGCAGGAACGATTCGGCGTAGCTGACGTAAGGTGTGATGCCGTTGTCGAACTCGTAGCCCAGGCCGGCACGCCCGGTGAACTTCTCGTCCTTCTGGTTGCTGTGGCCGCCGCTCAGCGGTTGCTTGTTGTCGGTTTCGGCGAAGTCATACCGACCGCCGAGGGTCAGGAACCACTGGTTCCAGCGCAGTTGATCCTGAGCGTACAGGCCGGTCTGGGTGATGGTGTTGTCCCATTTGTACGGCTGACGGAAATTGATCTGGCTGCCATACACCGGGTTGTACAGATCCAGACCTGGAGCGGTGCGGTCGTACAGGCCGAGGAATTTCGAATTGTAGTGGTAGTAGTCCACGCCCAGCAGCACGGTGTGCTCGACGTCGGCGGTGTGGAACTTGGCCTGGGCGATGTTATCGATGCCGTAGACCTTGTTGTGCTGCGACCAGTCCACCGCATAACGGCTCTGGTAGCTGCCGTCGTTGAGGCCGGTAACCGGGTTGGTCGGGAACGCATAACCGTGCAGCGGCGCCACGTACTGGTCGTTGATGTCGGCGTAACGCGCGTTCTGCTTCAGGGTCCAGACGTCGTTGAGTTCGTGAGCGATCTCGTAACCGACGACGAACTGCTCGCGGTGGTACTTGTTCACGTCCGGCTCGCCGAGGAACAGGCTGCGGCTGATGCGCCCGGCCTGGCTGCGATGCACGGTGCCGTTGGCCGGCAGGCCCTGGGCTTCCGGTACGTCGTGGTCTTTCTGGTACTGACCGAACACGGTGATGGTGGTCTGATCGTTAGGCAGCCAGGTCAGGCTTGGCGCCAGCAGCATGCGGTTCTGGCTGGCGTAGTCGATGGCCGAGCCGCTGTCGTTGACCACACCGGTCAGGCGATAGAGGAATTCGCCTTGATCGTCGATCGGTCCGCCGAGGTCGAAGGCACCGTACTTGCGGTCATAGCTGCCGCCACCGATCTTCACTTCGTGCAGCGGGGTCGCGGTCGGACGCTTGCTGACCATGTTGACGATACCGCCCGGCTGGTTCTGGCCATACAGCACCGAGGCCGGGCCCTTGAGCACTTCGACGCGCTCCAGGGTGTACGGGTCGATCTGCAGCGAACCGCCGGTGCTGCCGCCGCCGTAAGGCATGTGCAGGCCGTCGAGGTACAGCGGAGTAGGGGAGAAGCCACGGGACGTCGGTTCGTCGAAGATCTTCACCCGATCCGAGAAACCGCCGCCGGTCATGCCCGGCGTGTACTGCAGAGCTTCGGTGACGGTCTTCGAGCCGCGCATCTTGATTTCGTCTTGAGTGACGACGTTGATGGTCTGCGGGATTTCCTTGAGCGACGAATCGGTCTTCGATCCGGTGGCGCTGCGCTTGGCGACGATCCCGTCGACCGGGCCCCAGGCCGATTCGGCGGTGGCGGAAATGCTGGTCGGGGCCAGATCGAGGCTGGCGCCACCGCTGCTGCGCGAACGCAAGGCGACGTTGTTGCCCTCGACGCTGTAGGCGATGTTCGTGCCTTGCAGCAGTTGCGCGATGGCGGCGGTCGGTTCCAGGTTGCCACTGACCGCGCTGCTGCGCAGGCCGCTGACTTCATCCGGGCTGTAAAGCACTTGGAGGTTGGTCTGGCGACCGAATTCCTGCAACGCGCTCCCCAGCGACTGTGCAGGAATATTGATCGCCACGGCGGCGGCCTGGGCCTGGCCGATCATCGGCACAGTCAGGGCCATGGCGCAGAACGCGGGCAAGGTGCAACGGAAGGAGCGGCGGATCAGCAGGGCCTTGGCGAGCGGGTGGAGTCCGTGCGGTGCGGGCATTGTTCTTCTACTCTTCAAAGTGTTGACTGAGAACTATTTCTATTAACTGTTAGTAAGACGTTGAGCCTTCCGAAAACCGGAAAGCTCAACGCCATTTTTTTACAAAATTTTCACAGTCAGGCGGGTTGCAGCTCAGTGACCACTTTGCCGGCGCTCATGCGCACCAGTTGGTCGGCGACATCGAAGTAACGATCGTCGTGGGAAATGACGATGATGGTCTTGCCCAGACGCTTCAGGTCCGGCAGCAGCTCGGTGTAGAAAATCCGCCGGAAGGTCGGGTCCTGATCGGCGGCCCACTCGTCGAACACCAGCACCGGACGCTCCTCCAGCCAGGCGTTGATCAGGGCCAGACGCTTGCGCTGGCCGGTGGACAGGTCGGTGGTGGTGAACGAGCCGTCACGCACGCTGACCTTGTGCGCAATTTCCAGGCGCTCCAGGTATTGGTTGGCGTCTTCCGGGATATGGGTGTCGCCCTGAACCACGTCGTCGAACAGGTAATAGTCGGCGAAGATCGTGGTGAACAACTGGCGGTAATCGTCGCGGTTGGCGGCATCGACGAGCTGCTGATTGAGGCGGATTTCGCCTTGCTGTGGCGCGTACAGGCCCAGCAGCAATTTGATCAGCGTGGTCTTGCCGCAGCCGTTTTCGCCGACGATGAAAATGATGTCGCCTTGTTCGATTTTCAGGTTCACCGGCCCCAACCGGAACGGCTTGGCGCCTTCAACCGTCGGGAAACTGTACGAGACATCGGTCAGTTCCAAACTGTGCACCGGGGTCTTTTGATGGCCCTGGTCGCTGAGCAGCAGGTGCGGCTCGGGCGAGGAGAATTGCTCGGACAGATCGGCAATGCGGCGGAACGCGATTTGCGCGCGACTGACGATCGGCAAGGTGCCAATGATGTGTTCCAGCGGCCCTTTCATGTACAGCAGCACCAGCACGAAGCCGCTCATGACTGCTTTGTCAGCACTCGGCCACAGCGATTGCAGGCCCAGCGCCAGACCGATCACCACGAAGAACAGCATCGACCCCAAGGTCTTGGCGACCACGAAAATGTTCACCGAACGCACCTGCGTGTCGCAGATCTTGTCGGCCGTGCCTTCGATGCCCGAGACGAACATGCGATGCCGGCGCGGGCGGTGGATGCGCAGTTCCTTGGCGCCCTCGGCGACCGCGTGGTAGTGCTTCTGCAACTCGTCTTCGTAGTCGCGGGCCTTGAGGAAACCCTGCATGCCACGCCCGCGCGCGATGTACTGAATGACCGTGCCGATCAGGATCGCCACCGCCATCATCAGGAACATCGGCCACGACAACATCGCCAGGTAGCCCATGCAACCGAGGGTCACGGTCAGGGAAATCGCCAGCGGCGCAAAGGCGAAGGCGAAGTCGCTGATGGTGTCGACATCGTGGGTCAGCACCGGAATCAGCCGATGGCTGCGATAGCGCTCGATCTGCTCGATCGGCGCCGAAAGGACTTTCTCGCCCAGCTCTTTGCGCAATTTGGCGATGATGTGCTGGCCGACGAAATTGGTGCCGATGTCGGAAAAGATCGAGCTGGTCAGCGCCAGCAGGCACAGGCCGGCAAACACCGCGACCATGGTGCTGGTCAGTGCGCCCTCGGCGTGCAGCACGTTGTTGATGGTCGCCAGCAGCGCGGTGACGCTCAGGCCACCGACCATGCCAAGCAGGATCGACACGCTGACGATCAGTCGAAAGGGTTTGAGCAGGGCGAACAATTCATTGATCACCCCGCGTGTTGGTTTGCTCATGGAGGTTCCCTGCTTGAAGGAGCGGCGAACACCGGCACTGCTCGTGGGGTTCGCCTGGATGACGTAGAGGGCAGTGGGCGCGCCATGGAGGATCGCGCCCACCTGTAGAACGACTGGCAGGACGGCTAATTTAGCCGGGCGATGGCGTTACAGATCACGGGCGACCCGGAAGCCGATCCAGTCGCCACGGGTGTCGGTGTAGGTGGCGTTGCGGTTGCCCGAGCGCGAGAACACCGGTGCCTCGCCCCAGTCGTTGCCACGGATGCGCCGCACTTCGCACTTGCCGCTCAGCCAGGCACTGCCATCGCTTGGCGCACCGACGTAGTTCTCGTTGTAGCAATCGGCGGTCCACTCATAAATATTGCCGTGCATGTCGTAGACGCCGAACGCGTTGGCCGGAAAGCTGCCGGCCGGCGCGGTGAAGTTGTAGCCATCGGCGGCGCCGTAGGTGTTGGCGTGTTTGGCGATGCTGTATTCCTTGCCTTCGTCAAACGGGAAAGGGAACGGCCCGGTGCTGCCGGCGCGGGCGGCGTATTCACGCAGCGACTCGCTGACCAGCCGGTATTGCTGGCCGGTCTTCTTCGACAGCCAGGCCACGTAAGCTTCGACCTCCAGGAAATCCATGCACACCGCTGGGTGCTTGTCGGTGTACTGCTTGCGCGGGTCGCTGCCCTGATAATCCGGGATCCCGGCCTTGCACGCGCGACCGGGGCGCGTGTCGCCGTCGGGCATCTTGTAGCCGCTGTCCTTGAGGTAGGCGTCCCACTCGCCGCGCAGTATCTGGAAACGGCTGATCGCCAGCGGTTTGGCAAACGTCACCGGGTGCATCGGTCCTTCGTCCGGCTCGCGGCCGACCTCATCCTCCGGGGTGCCCATGGTGAACGTGCCAGTGGGCAGCACGACCATTTCCGGGCAGTCCTTGCAGTCCTTGAACACCTTGCCCGGCGCAGGCGGGGTGGCGGCCTGCGCGGCACCCGGCAGCAGGCCGGCGGCGAGGGCGGTGAGGGCGGTGAGCATCAGCGCCGGCAGCGCCTTCAAGGAAAATCGACGCAGTTCACTGTTCATTGCGAGTCTCGCTAAAAGGAAAAAAAGGAGCGTCCGGGTCAAAGGGCCTGATCGAGCACGCCCAGCAAGCGGTCGATTTGCGCTTCGTCGTTGAGCAGCCCCGGTGCGGTACGGATCACCGGGCCGACGTCACGGTGCACGGCATCGGCCACCACGCGGTTAGCCATCAGGTGCGCGGCGATCTTGTCGCTGTCCTTGCCCTTGACCCGGAAGAAGGTGAAACCGGCGGACAGTTCGGGGCTCAGTGGCGTGACCAGTTCGATCTGCGGACGCTGCTGCAGGCGTTGTTTCAGGTAACTGTTGAGCTCGTGAATACGCGCCTCGACCTCGGCCTTGCCCAGCTCAAGATGCAATTTGAACGCTTCGTCCAGCGCCCAGCGGTGCTCGAACGAGTGGTAGCCGCCGGGCGTCATGGTGGTGGAAAACGCCGTGGCTTCGGAGAACGTCGGAATGATCGGGGTGACGTATCTGACCTCGGCGAAGCGGCTGCAGACGATGCCGGTGCCACGTGGGCCGAACATCCACTTGTGGGTGCCGGCGATGAAGAAGTCGCAGTTCATCTGCGCGAAGTTCAGGTTGTCCACGCCGAAGCCATGCACCCCGTCGACCACGTAAACGATGCGGTCAGCGTCGCTGCGACCGCGGTTGTGCTGGTCGACGATGGCGCCGATTTCACCGATGGGCAGTTTCATGCCGCTGCCCGAATGCACCCAGCACATGCCCAGCACCCGGGTTTCGGGGCGGATGGCGCCGTCGATGGCAGCAAGGATTTCTGCCTTGCTCGCGTTGTACGGATCCTGGAACAGGCGAATCTTGCGCACCCGGGTGCCGTCGCGTTCGCTACGCAGGGCGAGGATGGTGTGGGTCGCGTAGTGCTCGTGCTCGGTGGTGAGGATTTCCTGATCGGGGCGCACGTGCACGCCGCCGTAGATCGTCGCCAGACCTTCGGTGGTGCTGCCGGTCAGGGCGATCTGTTTGGCGTCGGCTTGCAGGTAGCGTCCGGCCCAGACCCGCACGTTCTCCTCGCGCTGTTCGATCACGCCGAGGTCCCAATCCATGGCCAGGCCGGGATTTTTGTCGAGGGCGGCGCGGTGCCGCTCAATCGCCTCGCGCACTGGTTTGGGGTGCGAGGTAATCAGGAAATTGGAGAAGTGCAGATACGCCGGATCCTGGTCGAACAGCTGCTGCAACCGCGTCCACTTGTTGCCGGTCACGGGCGCGGCGTTCGCGGCACCGGCGACATTCGGCAGGCTCGCGCCCAGTGGCAGAGCCGCGGCGAGAATCCCCGCCTGCTTCAAGAACTCACGACGATTGCTCATGGCTTGGCAGTTCCCGGCGCGGCGGCCAGTGCCGGTTTCGCGGCTTTCTCGACCTGATCCCAGACCCGCAGGAAGTTGCCGCCCCAGAGCTTGGCGATGTCCGCTTCGGAGTAACCTCGTGAGATCAGCTCGGCGGTGACGTTGCGAATTTCGCCGACGTTCTCGAAGCCTTTGACGCCACCACCTTCGTTGAAGTCGGAGCTGATGCCGACATGGTCGATGCCGATCTTGCGCACCGCGTAATCGATGGCATCGCCCAGATCCTTGAGGCTGGCTTTCGGTTCTTCTTCGAGGATGCCGTACAGGCGGCTGGCGTACTGGCCGAACTTCTGCTCGGACCACGCCGCAATGATCGGGTCGCCCGGCATCAGCGCCATCGCCAGGTTCGGCAGCGGCGGCAGGTCGAAGTCCTTGCGCATCTCGTTGAGCTTGTCCTGGGTTTGCTGGGTGAGCGGACGCAGGTACTGCGAGAACGCGACGATCTGCACCACGCCGCCGCTGTTTTTGATCAGCTGCATTTCCTTGTCGCTGAGGTTGCGCGGAATGTCGACCATCGCACGTGGCGCCGAATGCGAGGCTACCAGCGGCGTGCGGCTCAGTTGCGCAACTTGTTCGAGGGCTTTGGTCGACATTTGCGAGACGTCGATGATCACGCCCAGATCGTTGAGGCGCTTGACCGCCTGCTTGCCCAGATCCGAGAGGCCGTCGAGGGCGTCCGGCGAATCATTGAGGAATGGCAACGGTCGCGACGAATCCGCCCAGTCGTTGTTGCCGATGTAGCTGAAGCCGAACATGCGCATGCCGCGCGCGGTCCACAGGTCCAGCAGGTTGAGGTCGTGGCCCAGCGGATAGGCGTTGAGCATGCTGATGAAAATCGCGAATTTGCCTTCGCCGTGCAAGCGCCGGAAGTCATCGGGTGTGTAGGCGATGGCCACCTGATTGGGGTAGTCGCGAACCATCCCGGAGATGATCTTGAAGCGGATTTCCTGCTGATTGCGCGCCTCGTCGACGAAGCCGGGTGTCGGCTTGTGCGGAGCGTTCGGGCCGTTCCACATTTCCGGCCAGCCGAAGATGGTCAGCGCGGCGCCGGACAGGCGCCCGCGGTTGGCCTTGGCGAGGTCGAACTGGCCGTCGCCGTCCTTGTCGGCTTCGTGGCCGTCAGTGCCGAAATTTTGCGTCAGGCTGACATGGCTGTCGAAAGAGAGCATGCGTTCGTGCAGCTCATCGGCCTGCTTCATGACTTTGGCCGGGTAGCCGAGGTCGTCCTTGAACCAGTGATGCCACACGGCAAAGCCTGCGCCGGCGCTGATCGCCAGGGCCAACGGCAGGCCGATGAATAGAGCCTTTTTCGAACGTGGTTTTGTCATTGCCATCTCAGTCAGGTTCGCCATCGAGGTGCAGGCGCGGGGGCCTTCGCTATCTGGGAAGAACGAGTGGTTGGCGGCAAAATTTAAGCCTGGTGCTGTGGCGAGGGGATTTATCCCCGATCGAGTGCGAAGCGCTCGCAAAGCCTGCCAGCGCTGTCCCTTCTGGTGTCGCCGCCAGCGTCGGATGGGAGTTGCTTCGCAACTCATCGGGGATGAATCCCCTCGCCACAAGTCATCATCGCCGGGCGCGTTAAATTTGTCGGGGCAACAAACGTTCTAGCTTGGATAAAGCCTGCTTCATGGCTGACACAGGTAGGGCAATGAAGATTTCTCGACGATGGTTCATGGCGGGCCTGGCGCTGACCGGCGCTGCCGTGCCTGCGGCGTATTTCGGGCATCGTGAATGGACGAAGCCGGACCCGACGATCACCCCGGGCGAAGCGTCTTTCGACGTCGCCGACATGGCCGGACAGCGCCTGGCGAATGCGTTGCGCGGGGTGTGGGATATCCGTTTCGAAGGTGCCGATGCCGGCCTCGAGGGCTTGCCGCTCAAGGGTCTGCAAGTGTTTCTCGACATCGGCCAGAAGGGGCGCGGCGTGTGCGGTTTTCTCGACACGCCCGAGCGCCTGCGCTCCGCTGAAACACCGCGTTATCGAATTCTGGGCGACCTCGCGATAGCCGATGCGGCGAAGTTGAGTTGGCGCCTGATCGGTGCCGACGGCCAGATCAGCTATGAGCTGGAGATGATCCTCGATGAGGTCTGGGCCGACTTCGGCAATGCCGGCAGTGGCACCCTCAGCGGCAAGGCTTTGCGCCTGGATCGAGCGCTGGCCTTGCCGGAGCAGGACAACCGCTTCGTCGCCGTCAAGCGGCTGTTTCCCGAAGCGCGCGAGCGCACGCCGCTCAACCCGACGTTGCTGGCGTGGCTTATCTCTCCCGAGCATCGCCTGTTTCACCAGTTGTGGCATGCGACCCGGGACAAGTGGCACAAACTGCCCGAGGACAAACGCGAAGCCTTGCGCGGCATTGGCTGGCAGCCCGGCCCGCGCGACAAGGAGCGCGATGCCCGTGGCCCGCGCAAGGATCGCAATGGCTCGGGCGTGGACTTTTTCTTCATGCACCGGCACATGCTCGGGACGGCGCGCTCGATGCAGGATCTGCCGTCGTGGGCGTTTTTCCCGCTGCCGCAGCCGGAGCTGATCCGCGACCGTGTCGGCTTCGCCCGCTATTTCGACAACCACGACGGCTCAGCCTTGCCGCCCACCTGGACGGCGGCGGGCGATGACGAATTCAGTCAGTGGGTCAGCGACATCAAGACCGCCGAGACCTACGAAAGCAACTTCCAGGTCTGGGAGTCGCAATACCGCGATCCGGCGTATCTGGCCCGGCTCACCCTCGGCCAGTTCGGCTCCGAAGTCGAGCTGGGCCTGCATGACTGGTTGCATATGCGCTGGGCCTCCGTGCCGCGCGATCCGTCCAACGGTCAGCCGGTGCCGTTTGCCCGCGATCCGGCGGACTTCGCGGCCCGCTGGTACAACGCCGAAAACGACTTCCTCGGCGATCCGTTTTCTTCCCACGTCAACCCGACGTTCTGGCATTTCCATGGCTGGATCGATGATCGCATCGAGGACTGGTTCCGCGCTCACGAGCGTTTCCACCCGGGCGAAGTCGCGCGGCTGCAGGTCAATGGCGTGCCATGGTTTGCCCCGGGGCGCTGGGTGGAAGTCGATGATCCGTGGCTCGGACCGATCACCCATGGCTGCAGTACCACGCCGGGATTGCAGGTGGGCAAGTCGGTGGAGATGGATCCGGAAACCATGAAGCTGGCGCTGCGCATCACCTTTATCAGCGACGAGGAAAAACTCGCCGGTCTGTTCCGCCGCGTGCCGCAACGGCCATGGTATGCGCGCAATCTGAAGGCTAAAACCAGCCCGACTTGAGGGCTGCGTCATCGATCATTCGCGAGCAGGCTCGCTCCCACAGGTTCAGGTGTCAGGCCGAGAGAGCGGCAACATCGTCAATCAATGTGGGAGCTGGCTTGCCAGCGATAGCATCGGGTCAGGCAACGTTGATGTTGGGAGTGCTGGCCTCATCGCTGGCAAGCCAGCTCCCACAGGGTTGTTGTGTTGATTCGATTACAGCGTCTGCCACCCGCCACCAAGTGCCTTGTACAGCGCAATGCTCGCCTGCACTCGTGACAGCCGTAGTTGTGCATGCTGATCCTGGGCCGCGTACAGCGTGCGCTGGGTTTCCAACACGGTCAGCAAGTCTTCAGCGCCGGCCTGGTAACGGCTCTGCGCGATGTCGAATGCGGTCTGCGCCTGATTCAGTTCTTCGTTCTGCCACAACCGCTGCTCATCCAGGCGACGAATGCCATTGAGCGCTTTTTCCACATCGGCAAACCCGTTGATGATCGCCCCACGGTAGGTTTCCAGCAGCTCTTGCTGGCGCGCCATGGCCTTGTCGCGTTCAGCACCGAGACGACCGTTATTGAAAATCGGTGCGACCAGTCCGGCGGTCAGGTTGTAGAAAGGGCTGCGAATCAAATCGTCGAACTGATTGGCGCCTGAGCCGAGTTGGGCGGTCAGGGTCAGTGCCGGCAACATGGCCGCGCGAGCGACTTTGACGTCAGCTTCGGCGGCGGCCAGTTGGGCTTCGGCGCGTGCGATGTCCGGACGCTGCGTGAGCAACTCGCTGGGCACGCCAGCGGCGATGTCTGGCCATTGCAGGTGATCGAAGGGCTCTGTCGCCGACAGTTGCTGCACCGGTCGGCCGAGCAGGGCGGCGAGGCTGATCAGCGCGTCCTGGGCTTGCTGTTGCACGCGCGGCAGTTGCCATTGCTGGGCGGCGACCAGGCTCTTCTGCTGGGCCAGCTCCAGCGCGGTGGCGGAGCCTGAATCAAACCGCGTCTGCACCAGTTTCAGCACGCTTTGTGCGTTGGCCAGGTTGAGTTCGGCGATGCGGCTCTGCTCGCGCAGCGACAAGGTTTGCGCATACGTGCTGGCAACGCCGCTGAGCAATGTCAGCTCGACCGTCGCCCGGTCGAATTCGCTGGCCCGCAGGGCGAACTGGGCACTGTCGCGCGACGCGCGTTTGCCGCCCCAGAAATCGATTTCGTAGGTGGCGCTCAGGTTGGTATCGAAATAGTCCACCGCCTTGTTGCTGCTGTTGGCATCGAGTTGGCTGTAGCCATTGCCGCGCAGCAGTTTCTGCCGATTGGCATTCAGGCCGGCCTTGACCTCCGGCAACTGTGAGCCGCCAGCGATGACGGTGCCCGCCTGCGCCTGACGCACGCGAGCAACGGCAGCCGCGAGGTCGAAACTGCCGACGCGCGCCTGCTCGATCAGACGATCCAGTTCCGGGCTGCCAAATTGCGTCCACCACTGCGGGTTGTTGCGGGCAACGCTGGCGCTATGGGGCGACTGCCAGGCAGCTGGCGTTTGCACGCCACTGTCCGGGCGCTGGACGGGACTGCCGCAGGCGCTGAGCAACAGGCACATGGTCAACAGGCTGAGACGCGGTTTCATAGGTCGATCATTCACTGGTAAGGGCCGTGACCGGGTCGAGCCGGGCGGCTTTGCGGGCAGGCATGAAGCCGAAGACAACACCGGTGACCACGGCGCAACCGAAGGCACCGAGCACCGCCATCATGGAAAAAGCCACGGCCACTTCGCTGAGGACCAGCACGCCGCCGACGATCAGCGCCAGGGCGATCCCGGCAATGCCGCCGACCACCGAGAGCATCACCGCTTCGGTGAGGAACTGCCGGAGGATGTCGCGCTGGCGGGCGCCGGTGGCCATGCGAATGCCAATCTCGCGAGTCCGCTCACGCACGGTCATGAGCATGATGTTCATCACCCCGATCCCGCCGACCAGCAGCGAGATCGCGGCAATCGAGCCGAGCATCAGCGACAGGGTGTTCTGGGTGCGCGCCTCGGCCTGGATCATCGCGGCGTTGTTGGTCAGTTCGAAATCCTTCTTGCCGTTGTGCAGGCGCAGCATCAGTTGCTCGATGGCCTGCTCGGTGTCCTTGACCTTGCGCGCGTCGGCGGCGGCGATGGCCACGTATTCCGGATTGCGCGTGCCGAACAGCCGGACGCTGGCCGCCGAATAAGGGATGGCGATGCGATTATCGCTGTCGGAGTCGCCGGAGCTGGCGCCTTTTTCCGCGAGTACGCCGACCACCTGGAACGGCACATTCTCGATCAGGATGAATTGCCCGATCGGGTTCGGCACATCCTTGAGCAGTTTGCTGCGGACTTTGTGGCCGATCACCGCGACGGCTGCAGCATTCTGCTCATCGGCCTCGGTGAAGTAACTGCCTTGCACCACCGGCCAGTTGAAGATCGCCGGGAAGTTGGTGTCGTTGCCGCCGACGTAACTCAGGTGGTCGGCATTGCCGTAACGTACGCCGGCCTCGGCGCCGTTGACCGGCATGATCCGCTGCACTTGCGGCAGGCTGGCCAGCGCGTGCACATCGTCGAGGGTGATGATCCCCGGCGGCGTGCGCGGGTTGGGCGCCGAGCCGCTGAGGTAAATAATGTTCGAACCGAACGCGCCCATCTGCGCCATCACCTGGCGTTTGCTGCCTTCACCGACCGCCAGCATCACCACCACCGACGCCACGCCGATGATGATCCCGAGCAGGGTCAGTGCGGTGCGAAAGCGGTTGATCCACATCACCCGCCACGCCGCGTGCAGGGCATCGACCAGTTCGCCTTTCCAGGCGCCGGTGGCTTCGGCGCCGTCGGCCAGACGCTGGCGCAGATCCACCGCTTGCAGGGCGCCGGGGTTGGCGCTGGTCTGGGCTTCTGGGTTGTCGCGGGCGCTGTCGCTGATGATCAGGCCGTCGCGTATTTCGATGATGCGTTTGGCCCGGGCCGCGACTTCGCGGTCGTGGGTGATGAGGATCACCACGTGGCCCTGACTCGCCAGTTCGTCGAGCAGCGCCATCACCTCTTTGCCGCTGTGGCTGTCGAGGGCGCCGGTGGGTTCGTCGGCGAGGATGATGTGGCCGCCGTTCATCAACGCCCGGGCAATCGACACCCGTTGCTGCTGGCCACCGGACAACTGATGCGGGCGGTTGCCGGTGCGCGAGGCCAGACCGAGGCGGTCGAGCAGGGCAGCGGCGCGGGCGTGACGTTCGGCGGCCGGGGTGCCGGCATAGATCGCCGGCATCTCGACGTTTTCCTGGGCCGAGCCGGACGGAATCAGGTGATAGCCCTGGAACACAAATCCAAAGGCTTCGCGACGCAGCCAGGCCAGCTCGTCGCTGTCGAGGCCGGCAACGTTTTCCCCGGCGAAGCGGTACTCGCCGGAGGTCGGGCGGTCGAGGCAGCCGAGGATATTCATCAGGGTCGATTTGCCGGAGCCGGAAGCGCCGACAATCGCCACGAATTCACCAGCGTGAATCGACAGGTCGATGCCGCGCAACACGTGAACTTCAGGCGCGTCACCGCCGCCGTAGGATTTGCGAATGTCCTGCAGATCGATCAGAGGCGTTTGCATTCAGCCTCCGCTGCCGTCGACCGGGCCGATCAACAGGTGATCGCCTTCGTTGAGGCCGTCGACAATCTGCACCTTGAGCCGGTCGCTGATGCCGGTGCGTACCTCGCGTTGCTGGATGTCGCCGTTGGCCGCCACCACCTGCGCGGTTTGCAGGTTGGCCGTGGTGCTGCCCTGCAACGCGGCGACCGGCGCGGTGAGCACGCCTTTGGCCTGATTGGCGACGAAAAACACCTGAGTGGTCATCTCGGCCATCAAGGCGTTGTCGGCGTTATCGACGTCGAGCAAAACCGTGTACAGCACAACGCGGGCGCTGCCGCTTTTACTGCTGCTGGCTGGGCTGCCGCCGCCCTGGCTGGTCTGGTCCAGCGGCTTGGGCGGCACCGGCAGAATCTGCCGCACGGTGCTGCTCCAGCGCCGCTGGCCGCCGCTGAGGGTGGTGAAGTAGGCGGTCATGCCCGGTTTGACGTGACCGATGTCAGCCTCGGAAACCTCGGCCCACACGGTCATCGGTGACAGCTTGGCGATGCGCAGAATCAGCGGCGTCTGCTGTTGCGCGTTGAGGGTCTGGCCTTCGCGGGCGTCGAGGGCAACCACGGTGCCGGCCATCGGCGCGTAGATCCGCGTGTAGCCGAGTTCGGCCTGATCGCTGCGCAGGCTCGCTTCGGCCTGGCGGATCTGTGCCTGGAACATGTCGACGCGGGCCTGAGTGGCTTTCAGTTCGGCGCGGGCGGTCTGCACGTCTTCTGCACGGGTGGCGCCGCCGGCGGCGAGATTCTGCTGGCGCTGATATTTCTGCCGCGCCAGTTCATGCTGGGCGCGTTGCTCCTGCAATTGCGCCTTGAGGTTTTCGATGGAGAAGCGTCCGGCGTCGAGTTTGGCCTTCTGCGTGGACGGATCGATTTCCACCAGCAGTTGACCTTCCTTGACCACGTCACCGACTTCGACGTGGATTTTCTGGATCTGCCCGGAGGCCTGCGCGCCGACATCGACATACCGGCGCGGTTGCAGGGTGCCCAGCGCGGTGACGCTGCTCTCGATGTCGCCACGGCTGACTTGCACGGTGGCGAAGCGCTCGCGGCCCGGCGGCATGATTTGCCACGCGGCGTAGGCAACAACAGGAATCAGACAAAGGACTGCGAGCAGGGCGCGTCGAGCGGGGCGGGGACGTTTCATGCAGGGTTCCGGCCAGTGGAATTCGGCCCGTCGTCCGGCTGCACGCCACAGCGCGCAGCCGCCGAACGCTGTCGCAGGGCGCGACAGACACGGGGAGCTGTCCTGTAAACGATGAATACGCGGGGGAATTTAAGCGAAGACACAGGATGTTACAGGTATAGAACGACACTATTTAGCGGGCAACGACAAACGCCACTTTAAATCTATATGAGAATTACTATAAATTACGCACCTCAGTTGCCACTATCTTGCTACCCGTGTTCGCGGGCCGTCGATCAGTGTGCTCAAGGATCGAATCCGCATCGATGCGGCCGGGAGTCATGTTGGAAAACTACTATCGCGAGCTGGTGTGTTTCCTGAACGCCAAGCTCGGCAACCGTCAGGTCGCCGAAGATGTGGTGCATGACGCTTATGTGCGGGTTCTGGAACGCTCCAGCGACACGCCCATCGAGCAGCCCCGAGCCTTTCTTTATCGCACTGCGTTGAATCTGGTGATCGACGATCATCGGCGCAACGCCTTGCGCCAGGTCGAGCCACTGGAAGTGCTCGACAGCGAAGAGCGCTATTTCACCCCGTCGCCCCATGGCACTCTCGATCACGGCCAGCGTCTGGAGATGCTCCAGCGCGCCCTGGCGGAATTATCGCCGCTGTGCCGCGACAGTTTTCTGCTGCGCAAGATCGAAGGCCTGTCGCACCCGCAGATCGCCGAACAGCTGGGAATTTCCAAGGCACTGGTGGAAAAACACATCGTCAATGCGATGAAGCATTGCCGCCTGCGCATCAAACAATGGGATGCCCATTGAGCCGCCATCGCTAAATTTTATTTCACTGTCCTCGTTCCTACTCAACAGACGACCTGCTGTCCTGCTCAAGGCCAGTCGGGTCACTTAGGCTCTCCTTTCCCCTTGTTGAGGGGTTCATCCAGAGGACACTGGAAATGACTCAGGCAATTGCATCGCCCATCGTTCACGACCTGATCGGCGTCGGTTTCGGACCTTCGAACCTGGCGCTGGCCATCGCTCTGCAAGAGCGCGGCCCGACCCACGGCGAACTGGATGTGCTGTTCCTCGACAAGCAGGCCAACTACAGCTGGCACGGCAACACCCTGTCGACCCAAAGCGAATTGCAGATTTCCTTCCTCAAGGATCTGGTGACCCTGCGCAACCCGACCAGCCCGTACTCGTTCGTCAATTACCTGAAGGCTCACGGCCGCCTGGTGGACTTCATCAACCTCGGCACCTTCTATCCGTGCCGCATGGAGTACAACGACTACCTGCGCTGGGTCGCCGGGCAGTTCACCGAGCAGAGCCGCTACGGCGAAGAAGTGCTGACCATCGAACCGGTGCTGCACAACCACCAGGTTGAAGCGTTGCGCGTGATCTCCCGCGACAGCGAAGGCCAGCAGTTTGTGCGCACCGCGCGTTCGGTGGTGGTCAGTGCCGGTGGCACGCCGCGTATTCCGGAGGCGTTCAAGGCGCTGAAGGGCGACAGCCGCGTGTTCCACCACTCGCAGTACCTGTCGCAGATGGCCAAACAGCCGTGTGTGAACAACCAACCGATGAGCATCGCGATCATCGGCGGCGGGCAGAGCGCGGCGGAAGCCTTCATCGATCTGAACGATTCGTTCCCGTCGGTGCAGGTCGACATGATCCTGCGCGGCTCGGCGCTCAAACCTGCGGACGACAGCCCGTTCGTCAACGAAGTGTTCTCGCCGGAGTTCACCGATCTGGTGTTCCAGCAAAACAGCGCCGAGCGTGAGCGGCTGGTCAACGAGTACCACAACACCAACTACTCGGTGGTGGACATCGACCTGATCGAGCGCATCTACGGCATCTTCTATCGGCAGAAAGTCTCGGGCATCGCCCGTCATGCGTTCCGTACCCTGACCACCGTCGAGAGCGCCACCGCCACCGAACGCGGCATCGAACTGGCGGTGCGCAACAACGCCACCGGCGAAGTCACCGTGCGCCTCTATGACGCCGTGGTCCTGGCCACCGGTTACGAGCGGCAGATGCACCGCAAACTGTTGGCACCGCTGGAAGAATACCTCGGTGATTTCGAGGTCGATCGCAACTACAAACTGATCACCGACGAACGCTGCAAGGCCGGCCTGTATATGCAGGGCTTCTGCCAGGCCAGCCATGGCCTGAGTGATACGTTGCTGTCGGTGTTGCCGGTGCGTGCTGACGAGATTGCCGGGTCGTTGTATGAGCATGGCAAGAACCGTGGGCATCGTTCGATGGCGGATCTGTTGTTGGCGACTGCCAGCTGAATCAGCATTGCCTGATCCACCGCCTTCGCGAGCAAGCTCGCTCCCACAAGGGATTTTCAGTGAACACAGATTTTGTGTCAGATGAAGATCCAATGTGGGAGCGAGCTTGCTCGCGAAGGGGCCTCAAGGATCACCGCAAAAAACCATTCCTGAACCCTTCCTGAACATCCCCCGATATTCCCCGACACACTTCCTTTTGCGGGTTTACTCTCCAATCATCGAGGCGTAAGCTTCGCGCGTTTTCATCAATAGCGGAGACCCACAGTGGGTACTTGTTCGAGTGACAGTTGTCGGCCGGTCTCGGTAACCGGCAGATTCTCGGCAAGATAACGCGCAGCCTTTCTCTGCCGTTGTCTCGCCGTAAAGCGAGCAGCGGCATCCCGATCATGGTCAGTTGAGACCATGTCCCGACGTCCTTCTCATCGACACTGAAAGTATGTGATTTCGACCGTGTGGTCGTGATCGCAAACCTATCGACACGCCTGTCTTTTCTGACCGGCGCGCCAAGCCTTGCCGTGCCGGATTTTCCGGTGAACGAGGCGTGGTCGTACCTGCTCGACGGTTTCCCGGCTGACCATAGGGGCAACAGCCATGAAACTTACGCTCAAGGAATTTTTCGCAGGCTTCCTGCGCACACGCCACATCGCCCGGCACTTCCGCCGTCTGGCGCTGCTGGAATCGATCAACGACACCACGGTCAGCCGTGAAGTCCCGCCCACGCTGGCCAACACCCTGGTCGATGCGGCCCATCGCGACAGCGGCGAACTGCTCTCGTCGCTGGGCACTCACACCGACGGCCTGACCGATTTTGAAGTCGACGCACTGCGCGCGCAGTACGGCCTCAACGAAGTCGAACACGAGCAGCCGCTGCCATGGTGGACTCACCTGTGGCACTGCTATAAAAACCCGTTCAACCTGCTGCTGACCCTGTTGGCGGTGATCTCCTGGCTGACCGAAGACCTGAAAGCCGCCACGGTGATTTTCTCCATGGTGGTGCTGTCGACGCTGCTGCGCTTCTGGCAGGAAAGCAAATCCAACCGGGCCGCCGACTCGCTCAAGGCGATGGTCAGCAACACTGCCACGGTGATGCGCCGCGACGAGCCACGCATCGAGCTGCCGATCAAGCAACTGGTTCCGGGCGACCTGATCGTGCTGTCGGCCGGCGACATGATTCCCGCTGACTGCCGGGTGCTCAGCGCCAAGGACCTGTTCGTCAGCCAGGCGGCAATGACCGGCGAATCGATGCCGGTGGAAAAGTTTGCCCGTCAGGCCGACCGCGACACGCGCAATCC
This sequence comes from Pseudomonas sp. AO-1, assembly GCF_019775695.1. NCBI lineage: Bacteria > Pseudomonadati > Pseudomonadota > Gammaproteobacteria > Pseudomonadales > Pseudomonadaceae > Pseudomonas > Pseudomonas sp. AO-1. The sequence goes on along the minus strand of NZ_CP079947.1, from coordinate 4,371,720 downwards.
GCTGGAGCTGGAGAACATTCTGTTCATGGGCACCAACGTGGTGTCCGGCACGGCGGTGGCGGTGATTCTCACCACGGGCAACAGCACCTATTTCGGCGCGTTGGCACAGCGTGTGGGCGCAACTGACCGCGCGGTGACCTCGTTCCAGCTGGGCGTGAACAAAGTCAGCTGGCTGCTAATCCGCTTCATGTTCGTCATGGCGCCGCTGGTGCTGTTCATCAACGGTTTCACCAAGGGCGACTGGACCGAAGCGCTGCTGTTCGCGCTGTCGATTGCCGTGGGCCTGACCCCGGAAATGCTGCCAATGATCGTCACCTCGACCCTGGCCAAAGGCGCGGTGTTCCTGTCGCGCAAGAAGGTCATCGTCAAGCGGCTGGATGCGATCCAGAACTTCGGCGCGATGGACGTGCTGTGCACCGACAAGACCGGCACCCTGACCCAGGACAAGATCTTTCTCGCGCGCAATGTCGACGTCTGGGGTGAAGACTCCGACGATGTGCTGGAAATGGCTTACCTCAACAGTTACTACCAGACCGGGCTGAAAAACCTGCTCGATGTGGCGGTGCTGGAGCACGTGGAAATCCATCGCGAATTGAAGGTTGGCACGGCGTTTCGCAAGGTCGATGAGATCCCGTTCGACTTCAATCGCCGGCGCATGTCGGTGGTGGTCGAAGGGCGTGGTCAGCCACATCAACTGATCTGCAAAGGTGCGGTGGAAGAAGTGTTGGCGGTGTGCACCCGTGTGCAGCACGGCGAAGTCGAAGAAGCCTTGAGCGATGAATTGCTGACCCGGATTCGTCAGGTCACCGCAGCATTCAACGCTGAAGGCTTGCGCGTGGTGGCGGTGGCTGCCCGTTCGATGCCGGAAGGTCGCGACACTTACAGCCTGGCGGATGAACAGGAACTGACGCTGATCGGTTACGTGGCGTTCCTTGATCCACCGAAGGAAAGCACTGCGCCAGCGCTCAAGGCGCTGGCCGAGCACGGCGTCGCGGTCAAAGTGCTGACCGGCGACAACGAACTGGTGACCGCGAAGATTTGCCGCGAAGTCGGCCTCGCGCAACAGGGTTTGCTGATGGGCAACGACATCGAGCGCATGAACGATGCCGAACTGGCCGTGGCGGTAGAGAAAACCAACGTCTTCGCCAAGCTCACGCCGTCGCACAAGGAGCGCATCGTGCGCATCCTCAAAGGCAACGGCCATGTGGTCGGTTTCATGGGCGATGGCATCAACGATGCGCCGGCGCTGCGTACCGCCGACATCGGTATTTCGGTGGACAGTGCGGTGGACATCGCCAAGGAGGCCGCCGACATCATCCTCCTGGAAAAGAGCCTGATGGTGCTGGAGGAGGGCGTGCTCGAGGGGCGTCGGACCTTCGCCAACATGCTCAAGTACATCAAGATGACCGCCAGCTCCAACTTCGGCAACGTGTTCTCGGTGCTGGTCGCCAGTGCGTTCATTCCGTTCCTGCCGATGCTGCCGATGCACCTGCTGGTACAGAACCTGCTCTACGACATTTCGCAGATCGCGATTCCGTTCGACAACGTCGATGACGAGATGCTGAAAAAGCCACAGCGCTGGCAGCCGGCGGATGTCGGTCGCTTCATGCTGTTCTTCGGGCCGATCAGTTCGATCTTTGACATCACTACGTTCGCCTTGATGTGGTACGTGTTCGATGCCAACACCCCGGATCACCAGACGCTGTTCCAGTCCGGCTGGTTCGTGGTGGGCTTGCTGACCCAGACGCTGATCGTGCACATGATCCGCACGCCGAAGATTCCGTTCCTGCAAAGCCGTGCAGCCACGCCGCTGCTGGTGATGACCGGGATCATCATGGCGGTCGGGATCTTCCTGCCGATGGGGCCGCTGGCCAACTACTTCAAACTGCAGGCACTGCCGTCGCTGTACTTCGTGTTCCTGCCGATGATCCTGCTGGCATACATGGCGCTGACCCAGGCGGTGAAAGGTTTCTACATCCGCCGATTCGGCTGGCAATAACAGCAGGCTGCAATCTTCACCTGCCACCCTGTAGGAGCTGTCGCAGGCTGCGATCTGTCGATTGTGTTTTTAAAAGACAAGATCAACAGATCGCAGCCTGCGGCAGCTCCTACAGGGAACGGGTAGTTCAAGTGAATTGGCAGCAAGCCCAACAAAGGGACTGTGGACTATTCAAGGAGCTTCATCATGCAAGCCATCAACAACCTCAACCTCACCTCGCTGCTCGACACCCTCGTCAGCCTCAGCGCGGCGTTCATCCTCGGTGGCCTGATCGGTTTCGAGCGCCAGTACCGGCAACGCACCGCCGGCCTGCGCACCAACGTGCTGGTGGCGGTCGGTGCGGCGATTTTCGTCGACATGGCCAACCGTCTCGGCGGCGCTGAAGGCGCGGTGCGGGTAGTCGCGTACGTGGTTTCCGGCATTGGTTTTCTCGGCGCGGGCGTGATCATGCGCGAGGAAGGTAACGTCCGTGGCCTCAACACCGCCGCGACCTTGTGGACTTCCGCCGCTGTCGGCGCCTGCGCCGGGGCCGATCTGTTGGCCGAGGCGGTGCTCGGCACGCTGTTCATCCTCGCCGCCAACACCTTGCTGCGGCCGATCGTCAACAACATCAACCGCCAGCCACTGGACGTGGTTTCGGCGGAAGTCACCAACATTGTTTACGTGATCGCCCGGCGCTCGCAGCAGAAAGCCGTGTTCGCCCTGCTCGAAGCCGAGCTGGAACGCAGCAATTACCCAGCCAGCGACGTCGATGTACACGCCTTCGGTGCCGATGAAATCGAGATCGAAGCGACGCTGGCGACCACCTCGGTGGACGGTGACGAGCTGGACGCACTGGTGGCGCGAATCTCGACGTCGGCGCTGGTGGTGCAGGCGTTCTGGAGTCCCAGCACCACCGAATAAGGCAACCACATTGCACCGCCATTGGGCGTGGCTCTCAGCGTTCACAGTCGCTGGTGCTGTCATGAACATCGCCGCATCGGCCAATGCCTGTGCGGCATCTTGTCGGCTTTCAAGAGATTTCCAGCTGTTTTCAGGACGTTTCCTACAGCGTTTCTGGTGAGTTCTGGATAGCGTGCTCAACACATTTTCTTACGTCGTCAAACTCTAAGTCCTACACGCTCTGCGACCCGGAATCGCCAGGGCCCTGGCATCGTGCTGGAACATCTCGATGGTTAAGCGATCACAGACGCTCCCTCGCGAGCTCCATTCTCATCCGTGCGTCACCCACAGCGAGCCGACCCTCATGCCCAACCTGCCGCTTCGTATCCTGGTGCTGGAAGACCACGCTTTTCAGCGCTCCGTGGCGGTGAACCTCCTGCAAGGGCTGGGTTGTCAGCAGGTGCTGGAGGCCAGCGATGGTGCGCAGGCGCTGGCGTTGCTCGATGAAGTCGGCGCGGTGGACATCGCCCTGTGCGACTTGCAGATGGAGGGCATGGACGGGCTGGCGTTTCTGCAACGGGTCGGCGCCTCGGGGCAGGTCAGGTCGGTGATCATCTGCAGTGCGCTGTCGGCGGACCTGCGGCGCGCGGTGCATCAGATGGTCGCACTGCTTGGGCTGGACCTGCTCGGTGATGTCGGCAAACCGCTGCACGTTGAGGGACTGGCCGAGTTACTCGACACATTCGTCAACCGGCAGATCAACCCGCCGCAGCCGCTGCGCGCGATGACGCTGGCCAGTGAAACGACGGTCCGCCATGCGCTGGCCGAGGGCCAATTGCAGGCCTGGTATCAACCCAAGTTCGACCTGCAGAACGGCGAGGTTCGAGGCGTCGAAGTGCTGTGCCGCTGGCAGCACCCGACACGCGGGCTGATTTCGCCAGCGCTGTTCTTGCCGGTGCTCGAGCGTTGCGGTTTGCTCGACGAGATGCTGTTGGCGCAGATCGACCAGGCCTTGCACGTGCAGCGCAGCGCCCGGGCGCAAGGCTTTGTCCTGAACCTGGCGTTCAACCTGCAAACCGTGCAACTGGCCAATGCGCAACTGACGTCGACCTTGAAAAGCCTGTTGGCCGAACATACAAGCAGCGGCTCAAGCCTGACCTTCGAGCTGACCGAAAGCGGCCTGCTCGAGGCACCCGCCGCCAGCCTGGAGACACTGGTGCGGTTGCGGATGATGGGCTGTCGCTTGTCGATCGATGACTTCGGCGCCGGATTCTCTTCGTTGCAACGCCTGTGTCAGTTGCCCTTCAACGAGATCAAGCTCGACGCCGATTTCATTCGCAACCTTGCGCATGAACCCCGTTGTCGCGCGGCCATCAGCAGCACCCTGGCGTTGGGCGAAGCCTTGGGCATGAACGTGGTCATCGAAGGCATCGAAACCGCCGCGCAACGTCATGAACTGCTGGTGCTGGGCTGCACGCAAGGGCAGGGCTACTGGTACGCACGGCCGATGGCCGGGGCCGATCTGTTGAACTGGCTGCAACGGCGCAACCACGGCAAAGGAACAGACGAATGAGCGGATTTTTAGGAAAGGTCCTACAGAGCTGTTCCGGCGAGATGCGTAGTCTTGGCGCGCCACCTCCGAGCTTCGGGACATCGAGCATGATCAATAAAACCCTGCGCATCCTGATTGCCGATCCGCAGCATTTTCACCGAATGAAAATCGAGCGGCTGTTCAACCATCTCGAATACTTCCGCGTCGCTCCGGTGCAGAGTCTGCTGGAGTTGCTGACGCTGGTGGAATACGGCTGCGAACCCTTCGATGCCGTAGTCATCAATGCCGAACTGACGGCCGGGTCGCTGGACCTGTCGGACTTTTTCCTGAACAACCCGCATGTCCGTCATGTTCTGATCTACAACGAACCTTCGGCCCCGGTGCAGACCCCGGCAGGTTTTGCTCAGGAGAACATGCAGATCAGCCATGTCGCACTGCCCGACCTGGCAGCGATCAAGCACCTGATGGATCGGGTTGAGGGCCCGCCGCAGTGCGCAGCGAATGCCCGGAAACCGGCATCGGCCCTGCAGCGCCGGGCGTGAGCACGGTTTGGCGTTTACTGCAACTGTCAGATCTGACAGGTAGATCCCGCAGGGTTCCCGTGTAACAGTCTTTGCACAGCAGCGGCGTCCGCAGCATCCGACGTCGTGGCACCTTTGTCATGTGGTTGCACGGGGAGCCGTCATGAAGTCAGCGCTGATCGTCGACGATCATCCGGTGGTGCGCGCAGCCGTGAGACTCGTACTCCAGACCGAGCGATTCAAGGAGATTCACGAGGCCGCGAGCGCCAGCGAGGCCCTGGCCCTGAATCGTGAGCACAAACCCAAGCTGGTGATACTCGACCTCAAGTTACCGGGGATCGGTGGCCTGGAGGTGCTGGAACGGCTGAAGGCCATCGACCCCAAATGCAAGGTGCTGATCTTCACCTCTCAGGACCCGCAGTATTATCAGGACCGCTGCCTGCGTGCCGGTGCCTTGGGCTTCGTGGCCAAAACCAACCAGTTGCTGCAATTGCACAAGGCAATTCAGGCGTTGATGTCAGGCTATTCCTACTTTGCGGCGCCGTCTGACAAGGACTATACGTCGACCCCTATGCACCGCAGCGAAAAGCAGATGATCGACGACTTGTCCAATCGTGAGCTGAATATCCTTGAGCAATTGGCCCAGGGCAAAGCCAACAAACTGATCGCCGAAGACATGCACCTGAGCCATAAAACCGTCAGCACCTACAAAACCCGTTTGATGAAAAAACTCGGGATCAACTCGACGGTGCACTTGCGCGAATTCGCCAAACGCAATCATTTGCTCTGAGTGACCTGATGAATCGGCAAGGCTGGTGCTGTGTCCTGTGGTTGAGCATCACGGCCACCTCTTGGGCCGGTGACTCGGCGCAGCACCTGCAACTGTTGCCCCAGGCCGAACTGGACAATGTCCATGTTGCGCTCGATGGGCGTGACCGTCAGTGGTTACGCCAGCATCCGGTCTTGCGCATGGGCGTTTCCGGTGCGGACTATCCGCCGTTCGAAATCACCCGCAATCAACAAGAGTTGGAAGGGCTCACCGCCGATTACGCCGAGCTGCTGGCGCAACTGCTCGGGGTGCGCATCGATGTGCAGCGTTTCGCCAATCGCGAGCAAGTCATGGCTGCGCTGAAACATGGCGAGCTCGACCTGCTCGGCACCTCCAACGGCTTTGAACTCGCCGACCCTGATTTCGTCCTGTCGCGACCCTACGCCGACGATCAGCCGATGCTGGTGACCCGGTTTGACGAAACGTTGTCGGTGGATCTGGCAGGCAAACGCATCGCCATGGTCGAGGATTATCTGCCGCTGGCCAGTGTGCAGGCGTTCTATCCCGAGGCGCAGGTGCTGCGCTATCCCTCGGCGATGGACGCACTGGGGGCGGTGGCTTTCGGTGTCGATGATGGCTATCTCGGCGATCTGATCAGCGCCAATTACCTGATCAACACCAATTATCGCAATGACCTGCAATTGGCCGGGCCGTCCGGGCTGGATGCCAACGCCTTCGGTTTCGCCCTGCGGCGCAGTGAAGTACGCCTCAAACGCATCATCGACAAGGCACTGGTGGCGATTCCCATGGAGCGTCGTCAGCTTATCGAGCAGCGCTGGAGCGCAGGACGCGCGCAGATGGCCGCACAGTCGCGGGTACACCTGAGTGCTAGCGAGCAGGACTGGTTGGCGCAGCACCCGGTGGTGCGGGTGGGGGTGATCGAGGACTTCGCGCCACTGAGTTTTTTTGATGCCGAGGGCCGTTTCAGTGGTCTGTCGGCACAGCTGCTCAACCTGATCAGCCAGCGCACCGGTTTGCAATTCGACGTGGTTCGGGGGCGTTCGCTGGACCGCCAGATCGAACAGCTCAAGGCCGGTGAACTCGACGTGTTGCCGGTGGTGACGCCCAGCAGCGAGCGTGAAGCCGAGCTGCAGTTCACCCGCGCCTATCTGAACAACCCGTTTGTGCTGATCAGTGCGACAACGGCCGGCAGTCCGCGCAGCCTCGACGATTTACAGGACAAGCGCCTGGCGATTTATCGCGGGCATCCGTTGCGCGACTACCTGGTGCGGCGCGTGCCACGAGTCCGACTGGTGGAGGTGCGCAGTCCCGCCGAGGGCATGGAACTGATCGTCAAGGACCAGGCCGATGCGACCGTCAGTTCACTGCTGGTGGCGCGCTTTCTGCTTGCCCGCCAGTACCGCGAGCGTTTGCGCATCACCAACACCGTCGGCGATCAACCGGCACGCATTGCATTGGCGACTGCACCGCAAGCCACGGCGCTGCACACAATGCTGAACAAGGCACTGCTGAGCATCGCGCCGCAGCAGATGGACGAGTTGGTCGAGCGCTGGAGCCATGATGTGGTGGTGGAGGAGAGCTATTGGGTGCGCCACCGCCGCGAGATTGTCCTCGGGTTTGCCGCCGCGGCGGGGTTGCTGGTGCTGGCGCTGGCCTGGATCGGTTTTCAGCGCTGGCAGTTACGTCAGCGTCAGCAATGGTTGCATCAGTTGCAGCAGGCCAAGGAGGCGGCTGACGATGCCAACCGCGCCAAGACGACTTTCCTGGCGACCATGAGCCATGAAATCCGCACGCCGATGAACGCGTTGATCGGCATGCTCGAACTGGCGCTCAAGCGTGCCGAGGAGGGCGTCACTGACCGGTTGGCGATTCAGGTTGCGTCGGGCGCCGGACAGCAACTGCTCGCGCTGATTGGCGATATTCTCGATATTGCGCGCATCGAATCCGGGCAGTTGTCCCTCGCGCCGCAGCGGGCCAACCTGCGCGAACTGGTGGCCTCGGTGTGCCGGGTATTCGAAGGGCTGGCGCGACAAAAGTGCCTGTCATGGCACATCGAGCTGGGGGCGGGCAGTGACGTTGACGTATTGATTGATCCGGTGCGCTTCAAGCAAGTGCTGTCGAACCTGTTGAGCAACGCGATCAAGTTCACCGAGCAAGGCGAGGTCAGCTTGCGGCTATCAGTGCACGCTATGCCGCTTGCAAGCGTGGGCGTGACGGTGGTGATCGAAGACAGTGGCATCGGCATCAGCGAGCATGACCGCCAGCGCCTGTTCAGCCCGTTTGTTCAGGCCGGCAACCCCGGGCAGTCCGCGCGCAGCGGCTCGGGGCTGGGGTTGGTGATCAGCCGTGAGCTCTGCGAAATGATGGGCGGTACGCTGCGCCTTGACAGCGAGCCGGGGCATGGAACAGAGGTCGAGGTCAGTCTGCAATTGCAATCGTTGGCCGCGCTTGCCACCGAGGCTGCAAGCACCGCGGTGGCCGACACGCCGGCGCGCTCACTGAGCGTGCTGGTGGTGGATGACCATCCGGTCAACCGGCTGCTGCTCTGTTGGCAGTTGAGTGAACTCGGCCACCGCACCGTTGATATGGAGGACGGGGAACAGGGGCTGCAACGCTGGCGGGCGCAAGCGTTTGACGTGCTGATCACCGACTGCAACATGCCCCGGCGCAACGGCTACGAACTCGCGCGGGCGATCCGTGGCGAAGAGGCGGCGAGCGGCCGGGCACGGTGTCTGATTCTCGGCTTTACCGCCAATGCGCAGATCGAGGAAAAGGCACGGTGTCTTGAGGCCGGTATGGATGATTGCCTGTTCAAACCGATCCGCCTGGCTGATCTGGCGCTGGCCTTGCAGGGCGCCAGGCACAGCGAAAATGCGGGCGAGCCGAAGCAGCCACGGCCCTTGACCGAACTCGACCTGAGTGCGCTGGAGCAAATGGCCGGTGACGATCATGCGCTGATACAACGTTTGCGAGAGCAAGTCTTGTGCAGTCTGCAGGACGACCTGCAACGGCTGGACGTCGCACGCCGGCCCCTCAATCCGAGTGAATTGCGCACGCTGGCGCATCACATCAAGGGCGGCGCGCAGATGGTCGGTGCCGCGCGAGTGGTGGCAGCCTGTGCGGATCTTGAGCAGGCCTGCCGAGACGCCGAAATCCAAGTGGTCGAGCGCTCGGTCGAGGTGCTGCGCCAGGCCATGCTCAGTCTCGCGCAGCGCCTTCAGAGCTGAACGATCAGTCCCACAGCGGAGCAATGCCTTCCGGGCTGGTCAGGCGCTGGCCGCGCTCCAGTGTGGCGATCAACGCCATGTCGGCGTCGCTCAGGGTCAGCGCCGCAGCACCGAGGTTGCTCTGCAGATTGGCGCGTCGGGTCGACGATGGAATCACCGCGTAGCCCTGTTGCATTGCCCAGGCCAGAGTGACTTGCGCCGGGGTCGCTTGCAGGCGTGCGGCAATCTGCTGGATCAGCGGGTCCTTGAGCACTTCGCCATAGGCGAGGGTCATGTACGAGGTGATCTGGATGCCTTGGCTTTGCGCGAACTCGACCACTTTGCGGTTTTGCAGGTACGGGTGCAGTTCGATCTGGTTGGTGGCGATGTTTTCTGCGCCGACCGCTGCAATCGCCTGTTGCATCAGCTCGATGGTGAAGTTGGAAACGCCGATCTGCCGAGTCAGGCCCAGACGTTTGGCTTCGAGCAGCGCGCCCATGAACTCGGCGACGGGCACTTGATCTTCCGGCGATGGCCAGTGGATCAGCGTCAGGTCGAGGTAGTCGGTCTGCAGCTTGCGCAGGCTTTCCTTGAGGCTGTCGATCAAGCGATCCTTGGCGAAGTTGGCGATCCAGATCTTGCTGGTGATGAACAGCTCTTGGCGAGCAATGCCGCTGGCGGCGATGGCTTGACCGACCTCGGCTTCGTTCTCGTAGATCTGCGCGGTGTCGATGACGCGGTAACCGAGTTCAAGGCCGGTGCGCACCGAATCGATGACCACCTGACCTTGCAGGCGAAACGTACCCAGACCAAAAGCGGGAACAGACATTGATGACTCCAGGGGTGCAGTGGGAATGGGCGGGAGTATCCGCGTCTGCGTTCTTGAGAAAAACCGCTGGGGGGACAAAGCACTGTTGAGCACAAGTCACGAATCTTGCGGGCGCTGCGGCACGCCGCGATCTTTTGATCCTGTTATTAAAATCAAAAGATCGCAGCGTGCCGCAGCTCCTACAGGGCGAGGCGGGGACGCTTTTGGATGAGGACTGTTCTATGAGTGGGACGCTAAGACTGGTTTTTGCCGTCTAGTCCTTCAACCGTCATGGATTTAAGCTTAATTCATTGCGTCACCCACTTTTCTGGAGGCAACCATGAAAAACATCATCGGTATCTACACCAGCCCTCGCGGCCATTGGGTCGGCGATGGCTTCCCGGTTCGCACTCTGTTTTCCTACGACAATCTGGGCAAGCACATCAGCCCGTTCCTGCTGCTCGATCACGCAGGACCTGCGCAATTCACCCCGACCAACGAGCGCCGCGGTGTTGGCCAGCATCCGCATCGTGGTTTTGAAACCGTGACCATCGTCTACGACGGTGAGGTGCAGCACCGTGACTCCACCGGCAGCGGCGGCACCATCGGCCCGGGCGACGTGCAGTGGATGACGGCTGCGTCCGGGATCCTGCATGAAGAGTTTCATTCGGATGATTTCGCCAGAACCGGCGGCAAGCTCGAAATGGTGCAGCTGTGGGTCAACCTGCCGGCCAAGGACAAAATGGCCGCGCCCGGCTACCAGACCATACTCGACGGCGATATTCCGAATATCGCGCTGAAGGACGACGCCGGCAGCCTGCGGCTGATTGCCGGTGAGTTCGATGGGTATACAGGCCCATCGCGCACGTTCACGCCGATCGACGTCTGGGACCTGCGGCTCAATGCCGGCAAGTTGCTGAGCCTGGATCTGCACGAAGGGCGCAACACTGCGCTGGTGCTGTTGAAAGGTTCGGTCAAGATAAACGGTGTGGAAACTGCGGGTGTCGGGCAGTTGGTGCTGTTCGAGCGCGACGGTCGTCAGTTGACTCTTGAGGCCAATGAAGACGCGGTGGTGCTGCTGCTCAGCGGCGAGCCGATCGACGAACCGATTGTCGGCCATGGTCCGTTCGTGATGAACACCGAGCAGGAAATTCATCAGGCATTCGCCGACTTCCAGTCCGGGCGTTTTGGCCAAATGCACGAGTAAATTTCACCCCTGTGGGAGCGGGCTTGCTCGCGAAAGCGCAGTGCCAGTCAATGCGTGTCTGACTGATCCACCGCCTTCGCGAGCAGGCTCGCTCCCACAGGGGTTTTTGGTGTTTTTGCGCGGGCGTTCTGCCTCTGAAATCAATTGCTCCTACACTGAGCCAATCTGTGCGATCTTCTCGCGATTGGCCCGTATCGGAGTGGTTTGATGCTGTCTTTCTTGACCGAACATCCGTTGTTTTGCGCGTTGATCCTGATCCTGCTCGATCTGGGCCTGTGGCGCCTGATCAGTTCCCGTGGCAGCGCGTGGAAGCTGTTGGTGCGGGTGCTGATTTTCAGCCTGTTCAGCGCGGTGCTGTTCAACGAAGGCCTCAACCCGATGGAGCCTGCGCCGTGGGCGGACAACGTGCCGTTGCATCTGGCGGCGACCGGGTTGCAGATCGGTTGGTGGCTGTTTGGCGCACGCACCCTGACCGTGCTGATCGGCGCGGTGATGATGCAGCGCGTCGGGCACACCGGGCGGCTGTTGCAGGATCTGCTCGGTGCGGTGATTTTCCTGATCGCCATTATCGCCGCACTGGCCTACGTGCTGGACTTGCCGGTCAAAGGCGTGCTGGCGACGTCCGGGGCCTTGGCGATCATTGTCGGTCTGGCGTTGCAGAGCACGCTCAGCGATGTGTTTTCCGGGATCGTGCTCAACACCACCAAGCCGTATCAGATCGATGACTGGATTTCGATCGATGGCACCGAAGGCCGGGTCATCGACATCGATTGGCGCGCTACGCGTCTGCAGACCAGCCAGGGCAGCATGGCGGTGATTCCCAACTCGCTGGCGGCCAAGGCCAAGATCATCAACTTCAGCCGGCCGAGCAACATGTTCGGCCTGGCCGTCAGTGTCCAGGTCAGTCCGCATGCCCGGCCCAATACGGTGATCGATGCGCTGGAACGGGCGATGCAGGGCTGCCGTCCGCTGCTGGACAATCCCGCGCCGAGCGTCGCACTGAAAAGCGCCAGCAGCACCGGTGTCGAATACGAAATCAGCGGCTTTGTGTCGTCGATGGACCAGAAACGTCCGGTGCGCAATCAGCTGTTCGATCTGGCTTACCGGCATCTGCAGGCGTCCGGGGTCAATCTGTTGTCGAGTGTCGAACCGATCGTCACCGGCAACCTTTCGCGGCCGCGGGCGCTGCTCGACAGCTCACCGATTTTCTCCACCCTGCGCCAGGAAGAGAAAGACACCTTCAGCCAGAACATGACCCTGCAAACCTTTCGTGCCGGCGAGACGATCCTCGAAGCCGGCGAGGTCAGCGACCATTTGTTCATCATCGAATCCGGCGTGGTCAGCGTGACGTTGACCCGCCATGGCAGCCCGTTCGAATCCGGGCGCATGGGGCCGGGCGAAGTGATTGGCGAGGCCGGGATTCTGTCTGATTCGTCGGTGCCGGCGACCTTCGCAGCAAAAACCTTTTGCGCGCTGTATCGCATCGAGAAGACCTACCTGAAGCCGTGCCTGGATGCCCGCCACGACATCAACGAGGCGATGAAAGCCTTGCTCGATTATCGCCTGCACAAGGCCCAGACCCTGACCCAGGACGTGCCGACCGTGGTGGCGAAAACCGGGTTCCTGCACTGGTTGCGTCAGCGCGTGTGACGCGGTGGTCTACTCGTCTTCCGGGAGATTGGCTATTTGTCCGGGGCAGTGGCGGGACTACCTTAGTCACACATTCACTGGCCCCGGAAACTCAATCATGAAAGCTCGTACCGATTTCTACACCGCCTCCCCAGACGCCCTGAAAGCGATGATCGCCCTGGAAACCGCGGTCTCGAAACTGCCGCTGGAAAAGACCCTGATTGAACTGGTCAAGCTGCGCGCTTCGCAGATCAACGGCTGCGCCTTCTGCATCGACATGCACACCGCCGATGCAATCAAGGGCGGTGAGACCCCGCGCCGGCTGTTCGCGGTGACCGCGTGGCGTGAGGCGCCATTCTTCACCGAGCGCGAACGTGCGGCGCTGCTGTGGACCGAGTCGCTGACTCAACTGAGCCTGACTCACGCGCCGGACGAAGACTATGACATCGTCGCCGCGCAATTCACGCCCAAGGAAATGGTCGACCTGAGCGTGGCGATCAGCACCATCAACAGCTGGAACCGTCTGGCCGTAGGCTTCCGCAAAACCCCGCAGCTCTAACCCCTAACCCCTAACCCCTAACCCCTGTAGGAGCTGCCGCAGGCTGCGATCTTTTGACTTTGATTTTAAAAACAAGATCAAAAGATCGCAGCCTGCGGCAGCTCCTACAGGGGGAGGGGCGTTTCGGAAAGGGTGATCAATGCGCATCCGCACTCGGCGCGGCCGGTGGTTGTACCTTGCGCATCAAGGGCACCATCGCCGTGGCGATGATGAAGCACAGCATGATCATCAAAAAGGTATCGCCGTAGGTCTGGGTCTGCGCCTCGCGGTAAGTCAGCAACCACAGTTGACGCAGGCCGGCGGTGGTCCCGACATCACCGCTCTGGCCCAATGTCGCCAGGTTGCCACCGACCTGCGACAACCACTGATTCAGCGCCTCGTTGCTGCTGTTCAAATGCTCGGCCAGGCGGGTGAAGTGCAGGTTGGTGCGGTCATTGAGAATGGTCGCGCAGGCGGCAATGCCGATGGCCCCGCCCAGATTGCGCATCAGGTTGAACAGCCCCGAAGCGTGCTTCAAGCGTGCCGGTGCCAAGCCTCCCAAGGTCAGCGTCACTGCCGGCGGTACCGCCAGTTGCTGGGCGATCCCGCGCAGCGCTTGCGGCAACATCAATTGGCCGGCGCCCCAGTCGTGGGTGATTGGACTGAACTCCCACATCGATACGGCAAACAAGCCCAACCCAAGCATCATGATCCAGCGCAAATCCATGCGATTGGCGAGAAAGGCGTACAACGGAATCGCCATGATCTGGAACACCCCGGTGGAAAAAACCGCCAGACCAATGTCCAGCGCGCTATAGCCTCGCACCCGGCCGAGAAACAGCGGCGTCAGGTAAATCGTCGCGAACAGACCAATCCCGGTGACGAAGGAAAAGAAGCAGCCGAGGGCGAAATTGCGATCCTTGAGTGCGCGCAGATCGACGATCGGATTGGCCACGTGCAAGGTGCGCCCGATAAAGGCCAGACCCGCCAGACCGCTGATCCACGCCGTGGTCTGAATCGTTTGATCGCTGAACCAGTTCCAGCGCGGACCTTCTTCGAGGGTGTATTCCAGGCAACCGAGAAACAGCGCGAGAAACACCATGCTCAGGTAGTCCGCGCCCTTGAGCAGCGCCAGTTCCGGCTGGTCGATCTTTACCAGCATCGGCACGGCCACGGCCACGAAAATCCCCGGCACCAGGTTGATGTAGAACAGCCAGTGCCATGAGGAAATGTCGGTAATCCAGCCGCCGATTACCGGACCCAGGGTCGGCGCCAGTGACGCCACGGCGCCGATGGTTGCAGCGGCGATCACCCGTTGTTTGCCGGTGAAGAAAAAGAACGCGGTGGTGAACACCAGCGGAATCATCGAGCCGCCGAGAAAGCCCTGCAGCGCCCGAAAGGCGATCATGCTCTGGATGTTCCACGCCACCCCGCAAAGCAGGCTGGCCAGGGTAAAACCGACCGCCGAGGCGCAGAACAGCCAGCGCGTGGAGAACACTCGCGACAGCCAGCCCGACAGCGGGATCACGATGATTTCGGCGATCAGGTAACTGGTCTGCACCCACGCAGTTTCGTCGGTGCCGGCCGAGAGTCCGCCGCCGATGTCGCGCAGCGAGGCCGAGACGATCTGGATGTCCAGCAGCGCAATGAACATGCCGATGCACATCGTCGCGAAGGCGAACACTTTGGTTGCGGTGGCCATGTCGGCGGCGTTGAACGGTTGCGCCGGGGCGGTGAGGGTGGTGCTCATGGTGCGACGGCCACGGCGCTGGATTCAGCGGGCGCGCGGGTGTCGACTTCAGCGGTGACCGACAAGCCTGGCCGCAGATGCCCGAGCACGCCGTCGGCCGGATCAAGCAGAATTCGCACCGGCACCCGCTGGACGATTTTGGTGAAGTTGCCGGTGGCGTTCTCTGGCGGCAGCACGCTGAATTGCGAGCCGGTGGCGGGGGCGAGGCTGTCGAGGCGGCCGTGGAATTCCTGGCCGGAAAGCACGTCGGCGCGGATGCTCACCCGTTGCCCGGGTTTCATCCGCGCCAGTTGGTCCTCCTTGAAGTTGGCATCCACCCACAGACCGCTGGCCGGCACCACCGACAACTGTTGCGACCCCGCCTGGGCATAGGCGCCAACCCGTGCGCGGCGATTGCCGATCACGCCATCAACCGGCGCGCGCAGTTCGGTGTAGCCGAGGTTCAACTGCGCCAGATCACGCTCGGCCCGGGCTTGTTGCAGGGCGGCGCGGACCTGTTGTTTCTGGGTGTCGATCACCGCCAGTTGGCGCTGTGCGGCAAGCAATTCGGCCTGGGCGCGGGCACTCAGGGCCTGGGCGGTCTTGAAGCTGGCGTCGGCGCGTTGGGCGCTTTCCACCGACACGGCATTGCTGCTGACCAGGCGTTTGTAGCGCGCGTTGTCATCCCGCGAGCGGGCGGTTTCGGCACCGGCGGCATCGATGCCGGCGCGGGCCTGGCCGATCACTGCTTGCTGCAGTTGCTCGGTGGCGTCGAGGTTGGCCAGCAGCGCTTCTTCGGCGGCTACTGCGCCTTCGGCTTTGGCGAGGTTGGCGCGGTAATCCCGTGCGTCAAGGCGGATCAGCACCTCACCGGCCTTCACCGATTGGTTGTCGCTGACCAGCACTTCTTCGATGTAGCCGGCAACCTTCGGCCCGATCACCGTGACGTCGCCACCGATGTAGGCATCGTCAGTCTCCTCGAGAAAACGCCCGGTGCTCCACCAATGACTGGCGTACACGCCGACCACGACCAGCGCGATCAGGCCAGAGCCGGTCAGCAGCAGGCGCTTGCGCAATGGCGGTTTGGCGGGAGTGACCGGGGATGACAGGCCGGGCTCGAGGGTGGACATGGCGGTCATGGCGTAATACCTGCGGGAACGAGTAGTTATTACAGCCGTAATATGACGCAAGTAATATTTTGTGGCAATTATGTTTTTGTGCCGGTCGTCAGTTGCTTACCCGGCCTCGGGGTTTGGAGCGGTTTCGATGAATGACAGCCCTGGTAATGCGGGGCAGGTCTTCGAGTACTCGATGAAAGCCCTCGGGGAAACCCTGATGGCCTAGCGTTGAACGCAGCAAAATCAAATGTTTAAGAAATGTAAGCGCTGTAGGAAGCGTCTTGCATTTGTGTAGGAAGGCTCTGACTATCACTCGCATTGATGAAGTGGCATTACGCCATTTCATGCTTGCAAGGATGTTGCGTGCCGTATTTGCTTTGCGCTGTTTCTCGTCGTCGCTTCACGCTTTGCCCGCTGTTGTCGGCCTTTGTGTTGAGTGTGTGTGCCTCCTCGATTCAAGCGGCTGACCCTGTTGCGCCGGGCCAGGAAGTGCTGCGCCAGCAGCAACAGCAACAGCGCGATCTGCAACAACTGCAGCTCGAGCAGCGCAAGCGCCAACTGGAGCGCGGTGCGTTCGGTCCGGCACCGGCCACGCCGGCCATCCCGCAAACCGTCACCCCCGATGAACGCTGCTGGCCACTGAGCGGCACGCGCATCGGCGGCGTTACGCTACTCGACAGCAACAAGCTCAACACGCGGATCAAACCGCTGCTGGCGCCGTGCATGGGCGTCGGCCAGATCAATCATTTGCTGGCGACCATCACCGCGATCTATGTCGAGCAGGGCTACATCGCCAGCCGCCCGTACCTGTTGAGCGCGCCGGCGGCGGGGCAGTCGCTGGACATCATGGTGGACGAGGGCTACATCGAGTCCATCGAACTGGCCGATCAAAGCCTGCCCGTTTCGCTGGGCGGCGCGTTCCCGCACATGCTCGGCCAGCCGCTGAACCTGCGCGATCTGGAGCAAGGCCTCGATCAGTTGAACCGCCTGCGTTCGCTTGACCTGACCGCCGACATCGCCCCCGGCAGCCAGCCCGGCGCGTCGCGAATCATCCTGCGTTCGCGCACGGCCGGGCCGTCGCGCTGGGCGTTGGGGCTGGGCATGGACAACCTCGGCAGCGCCAGCACCGGGCGGGATCGCAACAGCGTCAGCCTGAGCGTCGACAGCCCGTTGCAACTCAACGACCTGCTGAGCCTCAGCGCCAGCGACACGTTGAATCAGGGCGACCGCTACAGTCGCAACGCCAGCCTGTATTACGCGATTCCCTATGGTTACTGGACCTACAGCGCATTCGCCAGCCACGCTGAATATCGCGCGCCGTTCAAACTGCCCAGCGCGATCCTGTACAGCACCGGCATCACCGATCAACTGAGCCTGCGCGCCGACCGCGTGTTGTGGCGCGACCAGAGCCGCCAGCTCAGCGCCAACCTGCAACTGGCACACAAGGACGTCGACAGCTACCTGGAGAATGTTCGCCTGGGCATTCAGAGCCCGACCCTGACCGTGGCCGAAGCCGGGCTCAATCTGTTCTGGCTCGACCGTGCGGTGTGGAACCTCGACTTCACCTACTCGCAAGGCCTGCGCTGGCTGGGCGCTGATGACGATGCCAATCATGCGGTCAACAATTTGCCCAAAGCGCAGTTTCGCAAGTACCGCGCTGGCCTCAGCCAATGGCGCAACGGCCAGTTCGGCGCGCAAGCGTGGCAGTGGCAGAGCCAGCTCAATCTGCAATACAGCCCCGACCCGTTACCGGCCATCGAACAGTTGCTCGGCACCGATGATTCGGCGGTGCGCGGCTATCGGGTCAGCAGCGCATCCGGTGCCAGCGGCGCGATCTGGCGCAACACCTTGCGTCTGCCGCTGCGTAGCGATTGGCCGGTGCAGATCACCCCGCGCGTGGGCCTGGACAACGGCTGGCTCAAGGCCGACCACGGTGCCCAGAGCCAACGCCTGAGCGGCGCCAGCGTCGGGCTGAATCTTGGCTGGAAGAATCTGCAAGTGGACGTCGATTACCAGCGCGCCCTCAACACCCCCAACGGATTGCAGCACGAGCCAGAGATCTGGCTGATGCGCGTGGGGTTGCAGATATGAGCACCACCGAGACTTATCAAGCAGTGAACAAACAGCCGTCGGATCTGAGCGCGACAGCCACGGCCAATACTCAATCGCGCGCCGTGATGCCGTACTTACATGGAGACGTTTTTATGCCAGCACACACCTTTGCATTTCATCTTTCTCCTCGGGGCAAACTGCGCTGGGCGATCGCCAGCCTGTTCTTCGCCGTGCACCTGCCGACCGCTATCGCCGGCGGTGTGGTGGTCGCACCCGGCCCCGGCGGCACCGCGCAATTGCAGACCCAGGGCGGCGTGCCCATCATCAATATCGTCGCGCCCAACGGCTCGGGCCTGTCGCACAACCAGTTCCTCGACTACAACGTCGACCGTCAGGGCCTGGTGCTGAACAACGCTTTGCAGGCCGGGCAATCGCAGCTCGCCGGGCAACTGGCGGCCAACCCGCAACTGCAGGGGCAGGCGGCAAGCGTGATCCTCAACGAGGTGATCAGCCGTAACCCTTCGGCGATCAATGGCGCCCAGGAAATCTTCGGCCGCGCCGCCGATTACGTGCTGGCCAACCCCAACGGCATCTCGGTGAACGGCGGCAGTTTCATCAACACGCCGAACGCCAGTCTGCTGGTCGGTCGTCCTGAATTGAACGACGGCAAACTGCAAGCACTGAACACCCGCGATGCCAGCGGTCAGTTGCAGATTCAGAGTGGCGGCCTGCGTAATGCCGAGGGTTCGGTCAACCTGATCGCCCCGCGTATCGACAGCCAGGGCCGCATCGACGCCCGCGATCAACTGAACCTCACGGTCGGACGCAATCAGGTCGATTACGCCAGCGGTCAGGTAAAAACCGTGGACCCGGCGGGCAACACCACCGATCAACGTATCGACGCCAGCCTGTTCGGTGCGATGCAGGCCGGGCGCATCAACATCGTCAGCACCGCCGAAGGCGCGGGCGTGCGTGTGGGTGCGGTACAAGTGGCCGGGCGTGACGGCGTGCAGATCCGTTCGGCTGGCGACCTCAGCGTCAGCGGTGAAGCGATCCCCAACAGCCTCGACGTGACCCGTGCCGGCATTCGCAGCAGTCAGGGCGATGTCGGCCTGCACAGCGGCAACGACCTGACATTGGCCGCCACCGACGTCAGTGGTCGCGATGTCAGCGTCAATGCCAAGCGCAACCTGACCTTGAGTACCGTCGAAAGCCGCAAGCTTCAGGAAAAACGCGAAAACTGGAGCAACAGCACCATCGGCATCACTTGGGAAACCTACGACCGCACCCAGACCGACAGTGAAACTCGCCAGCACGGCAGCCAGATCGTCGCCAGCCGCGATGCGAAATTGTCTTCCGGCAAAGACACCGAACTCAAAGCCGCCAAGGTTGAAGCGGCGAAAAATCTCGATGTGCACAGCGGCGGTGATCTGCGCCTGACTGCGGCCACCGAAAGCCACACTCAGACCGATCAGGGCAACCATCGCAAGCATTTGTGGAAGGCTGACTGGAACAACAGCAGCGAAGAGCAGCGCAGCCTCGGCAGCCAGTTGCAGGGTGGCAATATCGCGCTGCAAACCGCCGCGTTGTTGCGTTCCGAAGGCGCCGAACTGAACAGCGCCGGCGATGTGAAACTGGCGGGTAAGCAAGTGGACGTCACCACCGCCACGCGCACCAGTCGCAGTAATAACAACAGCTACTCCGGCGACCTGGTTGGCGGCGGATTCTTCGGCAAGACCGGCGACGCCGACAAGGGCCAGACCCGGCATCAGGGCAGCAAAATCAATGCGGCCGGCAAACTGATCGTCAAGGCTGACGACGTGCGCATCAGCGGCAGCCAGGTCCGTGGCGGCACCGAGGCCAGCGTGATCAGCGATCAGGGTTCGCTGGTGATCGACGGCGTGCAGGACACCTCGCACAGCAACAACCACGACAAGGACAGCAAGTTCTTCGGCATCAGCAAGGACGAGTCGCGGCAGAATTCCAGGGACAGCACCACGGTGCGCAGCGAGCTGGTTTCCGACAGCAACCTCAAGCTCAAAAGCGCCAAGGACATCGAAGTGGCCGGTTCCACGGTCAAGGCTGGCGGCGCGCTGATGGCGGACGCTGCCGGTGATGTGAACGTGCATTCCACGCAGAACAGCCACGACAGCAGTTCGACCACCGAGACCCGTGGCTTCGATGCCTACGCCAAAGAGCAAACGCCGGAGCAATACCGCGCCGGGGTGCACTACGAAGACAAGCAGCAGACCGTCACCCGCAACGACGTCAACCAGCAAGGTTCGAGCCTCAGCGGCGGCACCGTGCAAGTGAAGGCCGGCGGCGATCTGACGATCAAGGGCGGTGAAGTCAAATCCACCGCTGGCGACACCACGCTGGGCGGCAAAAATGTGTCGTTGCTGGCCGAACAGGACAGCCACAAAACTTCGACCGACACCTCCAGCACCGGCGGCGGTTTCTACTACACCGGCGGCCTCGACCGTGCCGGCAGTGGCGTCGATTTTGCCCACAGCACCACGCAAGACAGCAGCAGCAAAACCACCGCGCAAACCACCAACGTGCAGAGCAGCGGCGGCTTGACCCTCAACGCCGACAAGCTGGTGACCGAAGGCGCGCAGGTCAAGGCTGGCAACAGTCTGAACGTCGCGGCCAACGAGATCGACAACCGCGCGGCAAGCAACACCGAAAACAGCAGCCATAACCAGAGCACCTGGTCGGCGGACATCGGCGCCAATGTCGAGTACAAGGACATCGCCCGCCCGATTGCCGGTGCGGTCAAGGATGTGCTCAACGGCAAGGTGCCGGACAAGGAAGGCCTGAGCAATCTTGGCCAGCCGAACGTCGGCCTCGACGTGGCGATCGGTCACGCCAGCGCCGACAAGACCGAGCAGAGCAGCAACGCGGTAGTCAGTCGTTTCGATGGCGGCAGTGTCGACGTGAAAAGCGCCGGCACCCTGCGTGACCAGGGCACTCAGTACAGCGCGAGCAACGGCAAGGTCAACATCAACGCCGACACACTGGTTGCCGATGCCGCGAGCAACACTCACAGCAGCACCGATAATTCAGTTGATGCCAAGGTCGACGTGCGCGTTTACACCAAGACCGGCGAAGACGTGAACGTCGCCGGCAGCGGTGCGGGCGGCAACAGCTACAGCAGCAAGGACAGCAACACCGCAGTGGTCGGCGGGTATGCCGGCAATCAGGGTGTGAACATCAACGTTGGCGCAGATGCGCAGTTCGCTGGCAGCCGTTTTGACGGCGGGCAGGTCGGGGTGAACATCAAGACCGGCGGCGATCTGGCGCTGAATCAGGCCAATGATCGCCAGAGCAGCAGCGACTCCAGCCTGCGCGGCAACGGCTCGCTGACGGTCGGCACCTTGCCGGGCACCGACGGCACCAACGTCGACCTCGGCGCAGGCTTCCAGCTCGATCACACCGGCAAGCAGACCACTGACACTCAGGCTCATGTGGCGAGCATCAGCGGCATTGGCCCGGTGCAACTGAGCAGCGGTGGCAATCAGGTCCAGCAAGGCACGCAGATCGACAGCGCCGGCGGCATTGAGCTGCACGCTGACGGCAAACTCGATCTGCAAGCGGCCGTTGATACGCACACGGCAACCGGCAGCAATCTCGGCGGCGGTTTGAAGGGCGGCGGCAGCAAATCCAGCAGCGAGAAGAGTCGCGATCAGGGCGCTAATCTGAGCGGTAACTTCAACATCGGCCGGATCAACGAACACTCGCAAACCCTGACCGGTGGCCAGCTCAACAGCCAGAGCCAAATCGCCTTGAGCGGTGACGCGGTGCACCTGCAAGGCACGCAAGTCAGCGCGCCGAACATCAGCATCGATGCGCAGAAGGGCGGTTTGGTTCAGGAGTCGGCGCAGTCCACCGAGACGCGCAACAACTGGAACGTTGCGCTGAATGCCGGCGGCAACCTGAGCAGCAAGACCCCGACCGCCGCCGATGAACAGGCCAGCAGCGACCACGGCTTCAACGCCGGGGCCAAGGTCGGCGTCGATTACCTGCAAGGCACCACCCAGCAGAACAGCCAGATCAAGGCTGACAGCGTGGTCCTCAACAGCGCAGGCGATGCACAACTGTCGGGCGCACGGATCGACGCGAAAAATGTCAGTGGCAAGGTTGCCGGTGACCTGACTGTCGACAGCCGTCAGGACTCGAAGACGCAAGCCAAGGTCGATGTCGATCTGGGCCTTGCCGCGAAGAAGAACCCGCCGAGTGACAAGGAAAAACTCGCCGGCACCGACTACAAACCAACGCTGAAAGCGCAGGGCGAATACGCGCACAAGGACAGCGTGGCGCAGGCGTCCGGCATCGGTGGCAATCAGGGTGTGAACCTTGCGGTGGGCGGTGCGACACAGTTGACCGGCGCGCGGATTTCGGCGACTGAAGGCAAGGTGGACCTGGGCGGTTCGAAGGTCGGTAGCAGCGACTTGGTCAATCTTGAATACGGCGTGAAAGCCGGACTGGACCTGCCGCAGAAAACCGAGGAGAACGCACCGAAGGTGTCGTTCGAAAACGGCAATCTGAAAGTCGGTCCGGTAACCCTGAGCGGCAATCTGGACAGCCAGACCCTACAGGCCGGGATCGACGAAAAAGGCTGAGCAGCACCGCTGTAAAAACTGTGGGAGCGGGCTTGCTCGCGATAGCGTCAGTTCAGTCAGCGAAGCTGTTGACTGAACCGGTGCCTTCGCGAGCAGGCTCGCTCCCACATTGTTTTTTGTTTCGATGAGACTTTGAGGTCAGTTCGAAGCCTTCGCTTTACCCGCATTCATCAGCACAACCACCGCTAGCAGCGCCGACAGGATCGAACCCAGCAACACACCGACCTTCACCGAATCGACCAGATGCGGCGCGCCCGGAAAGGCCAGTGCGCCAATGAACAGGCTCATGGTGAAGCCGATCCCGCAGAGCAGGGCGACGCCGTACAGCTGCAGCCAGCTCGCGCCTTGCGGCAGTTGTGCCAGACCACTGCGAATCGCCAGGGCGCCGAGGCCGAGGATACCGATCTGCTTGCCGAACAACAGGCCCAGCGCCACGCCCAGTGGTACCGGCTCAAGCAGGTTGCTCGGAGAAATGCCGGTCAGCGACACACCCGCGTTGGCGAAGCCGAAAATCGGCACCACAGCGAATGCCACCCACGGATGCATTTTTTCTTCGAGGTAGAGCAGCGGCGAGTTGTGCTCGTCTTCGGGATTTCCCAGCGGAATGCACAGGGCCAGAATCACCCCGGCGAGGGTCGCGTGGATCCCCGATTGCAGCATGAAGAACCACAGCAGGGCGCCGGCGATCAGGTATGGCCAAAGCTTTCTGACCCCGCAGCGGTTGAGGATCACCAGCAGTGCAATCACCGCCAGCGACGCCAGCAGCATGCTTATCGACAGGCCGCTGGTGTAGAAAATCGCGATGATCACCACCGCGCCCAGGTCATCGAGGATGGCCAGCGCCGAGAGGAAGATTTTCAGCGACACGGGCACCCGTTTGCCCAGCAGCGACAGCACGCCCAAGGCGAAGGCAATGTCGGTGGCGGCGGGGATCGCCCAACCGCTCAGGGTCTGTGGATTGCCCCAATTGATCGCAACGTAGATCAAGGCCGGGACCAGCATCCCGCCCAGTGCGGCAAAGCCCGGCAGCGCGCGCTGCCCCCAGGTCGACAACTGACCGGCGAGCATTTCGCGCTTAATCTCCAGGCCCACCAGCATGAAGAAGATCGCCATCAGGCCATCGTTCACCCAATGCTCGATCGACAGACCAGCGACTTTGATGTGCAGGGTCGAGAAGTAGGTGGCTGCCCAAGGCGAGTTGGCGACCAGCAGCGCGGCGAGGGCGGCGGCCATCAGGATCAGGCCACCGGCGGACTCGGCAGCGAAGAATCGGGTGAGAAAGGCCAAAGCAGACGGCGACTGCTGACGGGCAGCCTGCAGGCGTGACGGATCGTGGCTCATAGGCACGGGAACTCCGCGCGGCGGCCCGACCTGCGCTGAATTAAACCTGCCCTGCCGCGTTGTTGCGGTGGCACCCGGGCGGCATTTTACACAATAGGTGGGGGAAGGCGCGGTTTTACTGACGATTACCCTTGAATCGAGCGTTTCCAAGGAATGAATTGCCGGGCTTAATAGGAAGCATTACTATTCACGCCTCTTTCCCCCAGCACGCTGTCATGAACCCCATGCTGCCCCGCAGACCCGGCTTTTTCGAGCATTACGAAGAGTTGATCGGCACCTGGACCCGGCGCCTGCGCAATCGCGCGCAGGCCGAGGATCTGGCGCACGACACCTTTGTGCGGGTGCTCGAATCCGATTCGGCAGCGGTGCAGCAGCCACGGGCGTATCTGCACCAGACCGCACGCAATATTGCGGTCGACGGTTATCGGCGTGAGGATCGGCGGGAAGCCATGGAGTCGCAGGCGATCGATCACAGTGTGTCGTCCACCGGCGACCCGGAGCATTATATGCAGGCGATCCAGTTGGCCGACTCCATCGAACGGGCGCTGCAGGAATTGCCGCTCAATTGTCGGAGGATTTTCGTCTGGCAGAAGATCGAAGGGCTGACTCAGGCAGAAATCGCCGAACGCCTGGGACTGTCCAGGAACATGGTCGAAAAATATATGATTCGCACCCTGCGGCATCTGCGCGACCGTCTCGACGGCATGCAGTCATGAGCGACCACCGCTTTTCATCCTCAGCCCGACAGGACATTCCATGATGGATACCCGTGATTGCGCGTGCGGGCAAACAACGGTGCGCGATGAAGCGGCACGCTGGTTTGTGCGTTTGCAGGAACCGCTGATCAGTGCCGACGAGCAGCAGCGCTTCGACGCTTGGCTGAACCAGCACCCGCAGCACCGTGACGAATTCCAGTTGCTGCAAGGTCTGTGGACAGCCGCCGATCTGTTACCGGCGCCACGCCTCAAGGCGCTTGTTGAAACACCGTCAACCCGCCGCGAGCGACGTCCTTTACTGCGTTATGCCGTGGCCGCCAGCGTGTTGGCGGTGGCGCTCGGGCTCGGTCTGTTCAGTGGTTTGAATCATCCGGGCGGCTATCACGCCGAGTTCGCCACGGCGTTGGGCGAACGCAAGCACGTGGCGTTGCCGGACGGTTCAGTGATTGATCTGAACAGCCGCAGCCGTCTGCAGGTGCGTTTTGAGCAGGATCGACGACTGATCGAATTGAGTGAAGGCGAAGCGATGTTCAGCGTTCAGCACGACACCGCGCGCCCGTTCGTGGTTGAGGCTGGCAGCGGCAAGGTCACGGTCACCGGCACGCGTTTCGATGTGCGCCGCGATCTTGCGCAAACCCGGGTTGCGGTGGAGCAGGGCACGGTCAAGGTGCAGGGGCGCAATGCACCGGACAATGCTTTCATCAACCTCACCGCAGGCCTCGGCACCCATGTCGACGCCGAGGGCAAAGTCGCTGCGGCCTATGCGGTCAACCCCGTCGAACTGACGGCCTGGCGCAGCGGCAAACTGGTGTTCAACAACGCCAGCCTCAGCGAAGTGGTGGCGGAGGTTTCGCGTTATCGCGACAAACCGCTGAAGGTCGCCAACGCGACGGTGGCCAACCTGCGCTTGACCAGTGTGTTCAAATCCGACAACACCGACGCCTTGCTCAAGGCCCTGCCAAACATCCTGCCGGTGGCCGTGCGCACCCTGGCCGACGGCAGTCAGGAAATAATTTCAAAATAGCATTCAGGTTTTTTTCGAGTTCATCGTCTTCCTGTTCAACTGCAACTGGTTTGCATTAACAGACGCACACTCTTGCGATCCACAGGACTACGTTCGACGTGAAAAACACCTCAGCCCACAACAAAAAATCCCCTTGGCTGCCGCTGGCTCTCGCGCTGGCGGTCAATGCCGCCGTGCCGCTGGCCTTCGCCGCTGAAGCCATTCACATCCGCGCCCAGCCGCTGGGCCAGGCCCTGAGCGAACTCGGCCAGCAAACTTCGCTGCAGGTTTTCTTCAGCCCGGATCTGGTTGCTGGCAAACAGGCACCGGCGGTCGACGGCAACCTTTCCCCCGAGCAGGCGCTGCGTCAGTTGTTGCAGGGCAGCGGCCTGGAGTATCAGATCAACGAAGGCTCGGTGACCCTCGCACCGGCCGCGACCGCTGCCAACAATGGCCCGCTGGAGCTGGGCGTGACCGACATCAAAGTGGTCGGCGACTGGCTCGGTGACGCTGATGCCGCGGTGGTGCAGAACCACCCGGGTGCGCGTACGGTGATCCGCCGCGAAGCCATGGTCGAGCAGGGCGCGATGAACGTCAGTGATGTGCTCAAGCGCGTGCCCGGCGTGCAGGTGCAGGACTCCAACGGCACCGGCGGCAGCGACATCGCGCTGAACGTTGGCGTGCGTGGCCTGACTTCACGACTGTCGCCACGCTCCACGGTGTTGATCGACGGCGTGCCGGCCGCGTTCGCACCGTACGGCCAGCCGCAACTGTCGATGGCGCCGATCTCTTCCGGCAACCTCGACAGCATCGATGTGGTGCGTGGCGCCGGTTCCGTGCGTTATGGGCCGCAGAACGTCGGCGGCGTGATCAACTTCGTCACCCGCGCCATCCCGGAAAAAGCCACCGGGGAAATCGGCACTACCCTGGAAACCTCCCGTTACGGCGGCTGGAAACACATCGACACGGCATTCCTCGGCGGCACCGCCGACAACGGCATGGGCGTGGCGTTGTTGTATTCCGGGGTCAACGGCAACGGTTACCGCGAGCGCAACAACGGTAACGACATCGACGATGTGCTGCTCAAGACCCATTGGGCGCCAACCGATCAGGACGATTTCAGCCTCAACTTCCATTACTACGACGCCAGCGCCGACATGCCTGGCGGTCTGACGCAGAAGCAGTACGACGACAAGCCGTACGACTCGGTGCGCGACTACGACAACTTCAGCGGTCGGCGCAAAGACGTGTCGTTCAAGTGGATTCGCCAGATCGACGAGCGCACTCAGGCAGAAATCCTCACCTACTACACCGACAGCTTTCGCGGCAGCACCATCGCCGCCCGCGACCAGAAAACCCTCAGCTCGTACCCGCGTTCCTACTACACCCTCGGTGTCGAACCGCGTGTGTCGCGGGTGTTTGACGTCGGCCCGACCACGCAGGAAGTCAGCGTCGGTTATCGCTACCTGAAAGAGGCGATGCACGAACAGTCGAGCCGTCTGGCGCTGGTCAATAATCAGCCGGTGGTCACGCCGACGTCCGACGGCCATGTGTTCCAGGACCGCACCGGTGGCACCGAGGCCAACTCGGTGTATGTCGACAACAAGATCGACGTCGGCAACTGGACCATCACTCCGGGCATTCGCTTCGAACACATCAGCACCGACTGGCATGACCGCGCCGTGCTCGATACTTCGGGCAAACGCGTGCCGGAGAAAAACCGCAGCATCGAGAGCAATGAACCGCTGCCGGCGCTGAGCGTGATGTATCACCTGTCGGATGCATGGAAACTGTTCGCCAACTACGAAACCTCGTTCGGCAGCCTGCAGTATTTCCAGCTCGGCCAGGGCGGCTCGGGTGACCAGACCGCCAACGGCCTGGAGCCGGAAAAAGCCAAGACTTACGAGATCGGCACACGCTACAACGATGATGTGTGGGGCGGGGAAGTGACGCTGTTCTACATCGACTTCGATGACGAGCTGCAATACATCAGCAACGATGTCGGCTGGACCAACCTCGGCGCGACCAAGCATCAGGGCATCGAAGCGTCGGTGCATTACGACATGGCCGCGCTCGATCCACGCCTTGACGGGCTGACCGCCAACGCCGGTTTCACTTACACCCGCGCGACCTACGAAGGCGAAATTCCGGGCTTCAAGGGCCGTGATCTGCCGTTCTATTCGCGGCAGGTGGCGACCGTGGGCTTGCGCTACGACGTCAATCGCTGGACCTACAACATCGACGGTTTTGCCCAGTCCAAACAGCGCTCACCGGGTACCGGGGTCAACGCCGATGGCAGCTTCAACGGTAACTACATCACCGAAGGCACGGCGGACGGGCAGTATGGCGACATCCCGGGTTACGTGACCTGGAACGTGCGCGGCGGTTATGACTTCGGGCCGCAAGTGTCGAATCTGAAACTGGGTGCCGGGGTGAAAAACGTCTTCGACAAGCAGTACTTCACCCGCTCCAGCGACAACAATTCGGGGATGTATGTCGGCGCGCCGCGTACGTTCTTCGTGCAGGCCAGTGTAGGTTTCTAAGGCGCTGTTGTGGCTGAACCGGTTTCACACGGTTCAGCCACAAAAGCCTGAAGCTATTGAGGGATCAGAAACTCGATGGTCGGCCCGGGATTCCCGGCCAGGTCTGCGCCTTTAAGGCAGACGTTCTGTCGGCCATTGGCAATGGAAACATGGAACACGCCTGTGGAGGGTGATACGCGTTGAAATCCCTGCCCGTCATTGCAATTGATGCTCCCTGGCCGGCCGTACTTGTATTGAAACCGGGCGGGATCCAGATCCGGTGAAACCGGAAATACTCTGATGTCGTATTCGTCGCCACCTACCGCTTCGACCTTATAGGCAGGCTTCAGCGGTGCGGGCGCGTCCATCATCCAGCGCCAGTAGACGCTGGGTGTTCTTCCGGCCCATTGCTTGGGCACGTCCGTAGGCCGCTGTTGGCCAATCAGGCAGAGAAAGTACAAGCCTGAGCCGTCTTTAAGTTCATGACTCAATTGATTATCGGCGTCCGGTGCAGCCGTTCGCACTTGGCTATAGCCATCAAGGTTCTGACATTCGTCCAGAGTGCGCGTAAAGCGATAGCGGTAGTAAGGAGCGGTTGTGGTGAACGTTTGCAGCCATCGCCAAGGCACGACTTGTCCATGTTCGTCGCGCTCGAGCTTGATGTAATCGCTGTTTTGCGACGAACCAGGAAACGACCAGTTCTCGCCCAGCGAACAACCGCCCAGACGTGGATTGAAATGTCCCTTGGCGAAACAGGCGTCCAGCCCATCGGTTGTGGAGGCGTAATTGGTATTGCTGCGTTTGTTGACCTGTCCCGCCACGACTTCGCAGGGCGCGCCCTTGTCGCAGCGATTGCGGTCACTCCCGCGAGTGGTGGTGCCGAGCACACCCACAATTTCATTGGTGTAACGTGCAAGCAGTGGCGAGCCTGACAGCCCGCTGACAACATCGAGACAACGGTTGCTCAGTTGTCCGACCCAACGCCATGGGCCTTCAATAATCGCCGCCGAGTGTTCTTGTTTGCAGGCCATGCGCTGAATGAAACCGTTCATGGGCGCGCCGGTGATCAGAATGTCGTCTTCGCTGTCCAACGGGGCCCGCGCCAGTTTCAACGGCTGGATACCGTCTCTGATCAACTGTTCCAGAGGCTGTTCAAGCTCAATGATAGAGAGGTCTTGACCGCGTAGCGTGCTCCAGCCGACGCGACTGACCGTGTAGGAACGGCTTTGCGGTTGCGTGTCGAAAAAATAATTGAACGTCACCCGACCCTTTGCAGGTTGATTGACGATGATCTCGTTATTGCCTATCTCCGGATGTGTGCAGTGTCCGGAGGTCAGCACATAGGCGGGTTGCGATACTGCTCCGGGTTCTCGAGTGTCAATCAGCGTGCCGGAGCAGGTCATGCCGCTTTCAACTTCAACACGGCCAATGGCTTGCCAATGCGCATAGTTTCCGCCGGCATTGGCCAGGCGCTCAGCGGGCGCAAAATTGGCAGTGCCTTCACCCCAGTCGTATCGATTGACGGAGGCACATCCCTGGAGAAGCGTGATTAGCGCGATAACCGATCCGGTTCCAATGTTCATGACAGATTTCCATTTCCGCTGAGCTGGAAATCAACATGATGCCTGGGGGCAATTCTTGTCTACTGTCAAAGCTGACAGGTATCGCACCCGTGTTCAGACTTTCAAGGTCTTGCCGCCGATAGCCACCGCCACCAGTAACACCGCCATCAAGCCAAAGGCAAAACTCAAACTGCTGGCATGTGCCACAAAGCCAATCACCGCCGGACCGGCCAGAATCCCTGCGTAACCGAGCGTGGTGATTGCCGGTACCGCGATGCTCTCCGGCATCACCGTCTGCTTGCCCACCGCCGTGTACAGCACAGGCACGATGTTCGAACAACCCGCACCCACCAGTGCGTAACCGACCAATGCCGCTTCCCAGCTCGGCGCGAATGTCGCCAGAAACAGACCTGCAGCTGCCAACAGACCACCAAACAGAATGATCCGCGTTGCACCGACAATCCGCACGATCCGGTCACCCATCAAACGTCCGGCCGTCATGGTCAATGCAAACGCCGCATAACCCAATCCCGCGTACGCCGTGTCGATCCCGCGCTCCTGCGCAAGAAACACCGCACTCCAGTCCAGCGCCGCGCCTTCGGTGAGGAACACGATGAAGCACATGCCGCCGATGAACAACACAATGCCGTGGGGAATGGCGAAGGCAGGTCCCGAGCTTTCACTGCCGTACGGCAACATGTGCGGTACACACTTGAACAGCGCGCCGGTCAACACCGCTACCACTACCAGCATCGCTGCCAGCGGTGTCAGGCCGAGGCCGAGCAGGGCACTGACCCCCGCTGCACCGACAATCCCGCCGAGGCTGAACAGGCCATGAAAGCCCGACATCATGTGCTTGCCGCTGGCCCGTTCGACGATCACCGCTTGCAGGTTGACGGTCGAATCCACCGTGCCCAGACCGGCACCGAACATGAACAGCGTGGCGATCAGCGCCGGAATCGACGATACCGTCGCCAGCAACGGCAGCGCTGCGCAGATCAGCAGGGTGCCGCCGGTGGCGATTTTGCGGCAGCCGAAGCGCGTGGCGAGAATCCCCGCCAGCGGCATTGCGAGAATCGAGCCGACGCCGAGGCACAACAGCAGCAGGCCCAACGTGCCTTCGTCGAGCCCGGCGCGAGCCTTGGCGTATGGCACCAATGGCGCCCACGCGGCAATGCCCAGGCCGGCGATGAAGAAAGCGATGCGCGTCGACATCTGCTGCAGGCGTCCGGGGACGAAAGTGTCTTGGGGGTTGAGGCTGGTCATATCGATCCTTGGCAAAAAACGTCGCGTCCCCCGAATGACAGTCATCGCGCGGCGAGGTTCGATCGCAGGTCTCGGGGCGGGGCAGCCGACATCCTAACCTGTGGGAGCGAGCTTGCTCGCGAATGCGGTATATCAGCCAATGAATATGGCGACTGATACGCAGCCTTCGCGAGCAAGCTCGCTCCCACATTGGATGACCGGTGTTCACAATTGCCCGTTCTGTGCAGAACCCTGTGGGAGCGGGCTTGCCCGCGATTGCGGTGGTTCAGGCAATGAATATGGCCGCTGACAAACCGCTTTCGCGAGCAGGCTCACTCCTACAAGGGATCGCGGTTTACAGTGATGGCTTCGACAAGGTGAGAGAGATCGGTGATGACGCAGTTCTACGATGCGCGAGGCAATATTTACGGGGTGATTTCGCCGCAGGCACTTCGTGAGGCGGGGATCGATCTGCCGATGGGAGCCGCGCAGTGTGCGGTGTCGAGACCGTCCTGGAGTCAGGCGGCCATTGCCCTGTGCTGCGACTGGCCCGAGGGCCAGCGTCCGGCGGGGAGCAAGGCGCATCGCAGTGACGGGCTGCTGATCGGTCCGTTCCAGTCAGCGCCGCCGTTCGACGTGCTGATCGTCAACACCGACGGCACCTTGGCCGAGCGCAGTGGCAATGGCTTGACGATTTTTTCCCAGTCGTTGCTGGAGCAAGGGCTGATGCCGGCGCAAGGGGCGTCGCTGCGAGTGCATCACGACAAGGGTGATGCCGTGGAAACCTCGGTGAAACCGGCCGTAGTCGAAGGCGTGAACGGTTTCTGGCTGGACCTTGGTCAACCGGGCTTCGGGCCTTCAGCGGTGGGTGCGCAGCAGGTTGAACAGCGCGGGTTCAATGGTCATGAGGTGAGCCACGTAGCGCCGTTGGCACAACTCGATTCCGCGTGGCAGCACAGTCAATTCGTGCGCATCGGCAATCCGCATTGCGTAACGTTGTTGACCGACATCGCCGAGTTGCCGAGCAACTCACAAATGCGCCAGTCGCCATGGGCCGAAGGCCTGACCCGAATCGCCTACGCGATGCCGACGGGCGCCGGCCAGCCATGCCCGGCGGGCGTCAATCTGCAATGGGCCGCGCTTGAGTCAGCGCAGCGCATCGTCGCCCGAGTGTTCGAGCGTGGTGAAGGACCGACGGCGTCTTCCGGTACCAGCGCCAGTGCAGTGGCCTGTGCCGCATGGGCGGTGGGTTGGGTGGCGAGTGGGGAGGTTCACGTCGTCATGCCGGGCGGGACGGCGCCGGTGTTGCTTGAAGAAGAGCGGGGCGAATTGATGCGGGTCAGGTTGTTTGGTACGGCTCGCTTGATCGGTTGAAGTGGTGATTGCCTTCGCTGGCAAGCCAGCTCCCACAGGGAAATGCATACCCATGCAGGATCGCGAGCATTCTGTAGGAGCTGCCGCAGGCTGCGATCTTTTGATCTTGTTTTTAGAATCAAAAACAAAGATCGCAGCCTGCGGCAGCTCCTACAGGAAATGGCGGTCAGTTAAGAGGGCTGCTGAACTCCACCACCGGCATCTGCCGCTTCATCAGCACCTTGCCGCCGCGAATCGAATACAGCGGCAGACCCTGGCTGCGGATCACTTCGTAATCGCTGTCCGCCGACAGAATCAGCAGGTTGGCCGGACGCCCCTGTTCCAGGCCGTAACGCTCGCCCAGGTGCATGGCCTTGGCGCTGTTGTCGGTGACCAGATCCAGCGCGTTCTGCAGGTTGCGATAGCCGAGCATATGGCAAATGTGCAACCCGGCCTCAAGCACGCGCAGGATGTTGCCGTTGCCCAGCGGGTACCACGGATCAACGATTGAATCTTGGCCAAAACACACGTTCATCCCGGCCTCCAGCAGCTCGTTGACCCGGGTCACGCCTCGACGTTTCGGGAAGTTATCGAAACGTCCCTGCAAGTGAATGCTTTCGGTCGGGCACGAGACGAAACTGATCCCGGAATGACCGAGCAAACGGAACAATTTCGCGCAGTAAGCGTTGTCGTAAGAGCCCATCGCCGTGGTGTGGCTGGCCGTGACCCGCGCGCCCATGTCGCGGCTGCGTGCCTCTTCGGCGAGTACCTCAAGAAAGCGCGAATGGGGGTCATCGGTTTCGTCGCAATGCACATCGACCAGGCAACCGGTGCGTTCGGCCAGGTCCATCAGAAACTTCACCGAACTGACGCCCTGATCGCGGGTGTATTCGAAATGCGG
Organism: Pseudomonas sp. AO-1; assembly: GCF_019775695.1. NCBI lineage: Bacteria > Pseudomonadati > Pseudomonadota > Gammaproteobacteria > Pseudomonadales > Pseudomonadaceae > Pseudomonas > Pseudomonas sp. AO-1. Next base: position 4,338,424 of record NZ_CP079947.1, on the reverse strand, counting down.
AATGCCGCCCACCACATCGGCGCCCATGCGAATCGCTTCTTCCATCAGCTCGCGACCGTTGCGGAACGACTCGATGCCTTCCTGTGGGAACGCGACGATTTGCAGGTCGATCAGATGGCGGGTTTCTTCGCGGACTTCGAGCATCGCCTTCAGCGCGGTGAGCTGCGGGTCGGTGACGTCGACGTGGGTGCGCACGTGCTGAATGCCGTGAGCGGCCAAGGCTTGAATGGTCTTCCTGGCGCGGGTTTTGGTGTCTTCTTCGGTGATGGTGACCTTGCGTTCGCCCCAGCACTCGATGCCCTCGAACAGCGTGCCACTCATGTTCCAGCGCGGTTCGCCAGCAGTCAGCGTGGCGTCGAGGTGGATGTGCGGCTCGACGAAAGGCGGCACCACCAGATTGCCGCCGGCGTCGAGGTCGCCGGGGTTGAGGGTCGGGGCTTCGGTCTGGCGGCCGATGCTGCGGATCAGGCCGTCTTCCAGGTGCAGTTCGTGCAAACCTTCCTGGTTGCGCAGCCGGGCGTTGATGATGTGCATCAGGCGAATCCTTCTTTCTTATAGGTCTGGTAGTGGCGCACTGGCGCGACGGGCGCCGAGCAGGCCGGTGACGATGACATACGTTAGCGCGGCGGCGGCAATCCCTACCAGCGGCGCGACCCACGGCGAATGGAACGCGGCGAGCGTACCGACCGCGTAAGCCCCCAGCCCCGGCCAGTTGAACGCCGGCAGCCGTGTGTCGGCCAGACGCGGATAGCGCCCACGCCAGCGGAAGAAAAAGTCGGCCATGATCACCCCACCAATCGGTGGAATCACCGTGCCCAGCAGGATCAGGTACGGCACCAGCATGTCGTACATGCCCAGCAGCGCGAGCAGGGTGCCGATCATCGCGCCGGCCAGGGTCACGGTCTTGCGCCGCCCGGTGCGCAGCAGGTTGCAACCGGCGACGGCGAAGTTATAGATGGTGTTGTCCTGGGTGCTCCAGATATTCAGTAACAGCATGGCCATTGCGGCCATGGCGAAGCCTTGCAGCAACAACACTTCAACCACGTCGGGCTGCTGATAGACGATTGCGCCGTAGGCACCGATCAGCACCATCAGGCCATTGCCGATGAAAAAACCGATCAGGCTCGCCAGCACGGCAACCCGTGCCGAGCGTGAGAAACGTGTCCAGTTGGTGGCCTGCGTCGCGCCGCTGACGAAGGTGCCGAACACCAGCGTGATCGCGGTCGACCAGTCCAGAGAACCGCTCGGCACCACCGCCAGCAACCCATCGAGGCCACCGACTTTCACGGTCGCAACCCACATCGACAGCATCAGCAGCAACATCATTGCCGGCACCGCGATGTACGACAGGATCTCCAGGCCGCGATAACCAACATACGCCGTGGCGCAGAACACCAGGCCGAACAGCACCATCAGGCCCAGCACCGTGCCTTGCTCCAGCGCGAAGTATTTGCCAATCACCACCGCGGCGGTTGCAGTGCCCCAGGCGTACCAGCCGATCTGGGTAAATCCCAGGATCAGGTCACTGAGTTTGCTGCCGACCTCACCAAAACAGAAACGCCCCATCAGCACCGAATTAAGGCCGCTTTTGAAGGCGATATAACCCAGACCTGCCGCGTACAGCCCGAGCAGCAGGTTACCGACGATGATCACCGCCATCATCTCGCCAAAACTGAAGGCCACGCCGAGCTTGCCGCCGGCAAACATGGTTGCGGTGAAAAATGTGAATCCCAGTAACACCATGGCGGTCGAGGCCAGGCCTTTTCGTGCATGCATCGGGACTTCGCTGAGGGGGTAGTCGTTGCCGGGATCGTTCTGCGTCATGGGGCGTTCCTTGCTGAAGAGGGGGGACGCGAAGCAGGTTGCAGTGGTCGTGCCAAATCCGGTTGGCGCGGGTTATGTATAGACGAGACACATGGATTGGCGCGAAAGCGGTGCAACCGAATGCACCCGAGCCCAAAGTGGGAGCGAGCCTGCTCGCGAAGGCGGCGAGTCAGGCGACATCTGCAATGGCTGATATTCCGCTTTCGCGAGCAGGCTCGCTCCCACCAGGAATGGGTGTTGGGTCAGAGGAATCTGAGCAGGGCGGCGACGATCGCTTCCGGGGCGTCCTCTTGGACGAGGTGTCCTCTTGGCGGGTTTGAGCCAAAAAGCATAGGCATAAAAAACAGCCGTGAAGGCTGTTCTCTATTTCCCTGACAACACACCCTTCCCTGTAGGAGCTGCCGCAGGCTGCAATCTTTTGATCTTGTTTTTAAAGATCAAGGTCAAAAGATTGCAGCCTGCGGCAGCTCCTACAGGGGGATTGGTGTTCAATCACTCACCGCGATAGATGCAACCGCTGGTGCAGGTCTCGTGAATGCGGATCGCGCTGAGTTCCGGCAGCAGGGGCTTCATTTCATTCCAGATGAATTTGGCCAGCACTTCGCTGGTCGGGTTTTCCAGGCCAGGAATGTCGTTCAGGTAGTTGTGATCCAGACGCTCGTACAGCGGCTTGAAGATCGCCTTGATCTCGGAGAAATCGCGGATCCAGCCCGTGTGCGGATCGAGGTCGCCGCTCAGGTGCAGCGCCACCTTGAACGAGTGACCGTGCAGGCGTCCACACTTGTGGCCGTCCGGTACGTGTGGCAGGCGGTGGGCGGATTCGAAAGTAAATTCCTTGAAGATTTCCACAGTATTTTCGGCTCTGTTCAGGTGGCGTTCGCCGCAGCGATTCGGGCAGGCGGCGAGTTTACCAGCTTGTGTTTAGCGATGCGGGAAAACACTGACTAAAGGGTCAGCAAGCGCTCGGCGAGGCGACCGTTGGCGGTCAGTTCGAGAAACTCGTCGCCCAGTCGGCGGCTCTCGTCCATCGCCGCGTGCCAATACTTTTGGCGGCTCGGCGCATCACCCATGAAGCGCTTGAAGTCGTTACGGTCGGGCAGTTTGCCGTAGGGCAGGCGCGCCAGATATTCCTTCGATGGTGCGAGCAACAGCACGTCCTGCAAGCGCTCCACCGAGGCGCGGCGCCAAGGCAGGGTCTTGTCGAACCAGCCCGGGATCACCCGGTCGGTGAAGTGCGGATAGAGCACGATGCCATCGCCGCTGTAGGGCAGGTCGAGGTGATAGTCGAGCAGACCGCCGTCGCGGAAGGTGCCGGCACCGGCACCCGGCAGGTCGCGCACGCCTTCCATGACCATCGGGATCGAACCGGACGCCAGCAGCGCCTGGCGCAGATTGCCCTTATTGAGCGCGACAAAGCGCGACGGAAAGTCATTCAATGCATTGACCGGTGGGGCGAGGCGCGGATCGTGAATGATCAGGCGTTCGAAGTGCCGCGACAGCCGTGCCCGCCCGCGCAGGTTATCGGCGATCACCGAGCCCAGGGCCAGGCCGAGGCGTCCGCGATGGTCATCGGCCAGACGTCCGTGGCTTTTCACCACCATGATGTTCAGGCGGTAATCGGCGTTGTCGAGGATGCTGGCGTCGCGGCCGTCGAGCAGGTCATTGAGCATGCGCTGCGAGCTCGCGCTGATCTCGGCCATGGTCACGCCTTTGTTGAAATTCTGCTCGGCGTACAACTGGCCGAGGCGGCGAATGCCTTCGGCAGCGTCCGGCAGGCAAGCGCTGGCGAAGCGCCAGGAACCGACCGAGGCACCGATCAGCGAGCGCTCACGCGGCGCGCTCGGCAGCCATTCGCCAAACAACGCCAGGTCCAGCCCCTGAATCCCCAACGCCTTCGGCCCTCCGGCCGCACCGGGCAGGGTGCCGACGTCGGCGGCGTTCAGGCCTTCGGCACGAATGCGCGCCATGGCCCGAGGGCCGGCCTTGAGGGTGAGGGCGGGAAACTTGATGTGGATGGCAGTCATACCGGTCTCGATCGTTAGCAAGCGAACAATTATAAGCACATGTTGCAAAACACTGTAGGAGCTGCCGAAGGCTGCGATCTTTATAAAAGTCAAAAGATCGCAGCCTCCGGCAGCTCCTGCAGGGCAATGATGGCAATTCAGTTTCAGTTAAGTTGATCCCGCTAAGGTGCCCACCGTAGCTGCATATAAAAATACGGAGACATCCATGAAAACCCTGACTGCCCTGTCCATTGCCGCGATCATCGGCCTGACCGCCAGCCTCGCCCATGCCCGCGATCTTGGCCCCGACGAAGCCCTGCGCCTGCGCGACGCTGGTACTATCGTCTCCTTCGAGAAGCTCAACGCCACGGCGCTGACCAGACATCCGGGGTCGACCATCACCGATACCGAGCTGGAAGAGCAGTACGGCAAGTACGTCTACCAGGTCGAAATGCGTGATCCACAAGGGCTGGAGTGGGATCTGGAATTAGACGCGGTGACTGGGCAGGTTCTCAAGGATCATCAGGATACGTAATGAAGGTTAATGTTCGCGCCACCAGCCGCACGGCGTTGGCGCTTGTGATTGTTTGCTCGGCGGCGATGGCTCGCGATCTCGATCAGGACGAGGCGCTGCGGCTGCGGCAGCAGGGGGTGATCCTGCCGCTGGAGCAAGTGCTGCAACAGGCGCTGGATCGCTACCCCGGCGCGAAACTGCTGGAAGTCGAGCTGGAGGAAAAGCACGACGTCTACGTGTATGAAGTCGAGCTGCTGACCGTCGAGGGCGTGGCGCGCGAGCTGCACCTGAAGGCCGACAGCGGCGAATTACTCAAAGACAAGGAAGATTGACCGATGCGTTTGCTTCTGGTTGAAGACCATGTGCCGCTGGCCGACGAACTGACCGCCGGCCTGCAGCGCCAAGGCTACGCGGTGGACTGGCTGGCGGACGGGCGCGATGCGGTGTATCAGGGCAGCAGCGAGCCGTATGACCTGATCATTCTCGACCTTGGTCTGCCCGGCGTTCCCGGGCTGGAGGTGCTGGCGCAATGGCGCGCCGGCGGCCTGTCGACCCCGGTGCTGATCCTCACCGCCCGTGATTCCTGGGCCGAGCGCATCGAAGGCCTGAAGGCCGGCGCCGATGATTACCTGACCAAACCGTTTCACCCTGAAGAGCTGCACCTGCGGGTGCAGTCGTTGCTGCGCCGTTCCAAGGGCCAGGCCAACCAGCCGACGCTCAAGGCCGCCGGCCTGCATCTGGACGAAGGTCGCCAGTGCGTGATTCGTGACGGCAGCGAGATTCAGCTGACCGCCGCCGAATTCCGCCTGCTGCGTTATTTCATGCTGCACCCGGAACAGATCCTGTCGAAAACCCACCTCGCCGAGCACCTCTACGACGGCGAGACCGAGCGTGACTCCAACGTCCTCGAAGTCCACGTCAACCACCTGCGGCGCAAGCTCGGCAAATCGGTGATCGAAACCCGTCGCGGCCAGGGTTACCTGTTCGGCGGGCAGGCTTCGTGAGGTCGATCCAGCGCCGTTTGAGCCTGGGTTTGATCAGCGTGATGGTGATCGTCGGCCTGGTACTGGCGCAAACCAGCCTGTGGTTGTTCGAAGTCGGTTTGCAGCGTTATCTCGAAGCCGGCCTGCGCAACGACAGCGAAAGCCTGCTGGTGGCGCTGGTGCGTGGCCCGCAAGGTTTGCAACTGGATGAGCGGCACCTGTCGCCGGCCTATCAGCGACCGTTTTCCGGGCATTACTTCCGCATCGATTTTGCCGACAGCCACTGGCGCTCGCGTTCGCTGTGGGATCAGGACTTGCCGCTGCTTGACCATCCCGGCCTGCACAGCAACCTGCAACTGGGCCCGGACGGTCAGCAGTTGCTGGTGTTGCGTTCGGATTATCGGCGTTTGGGGCAGTCGATCTCGATCAGCGTCGCCCAGGATTACACCCCGGTGCGCGAGAGTTTCCAGCGCATGCGCCAGATCGGCCTCGGTCTGGGCCTTGCCGGCTTGCTGCTGATTCTGCTGCTGCAACGGTTGACGGTACGTCGCGCGTTGAAGCCGCTGGAACGGGCGCGCGAGCAGATCGCTCAGTTGCAGCAGGGCCAGCGCTCGCAACTGGACGATCAGGTGCCGGTGGAACTGGAGCCGCTGGTGGCGCAGATCAACCATCTGCTGGCGCACACCGAAGACAGTCTCAAGCGCTCGCGCAATGCATTGGGCAATCTGGGACATGCGCTGAAGACCCCGCTGGCGGTGCTGCTGAGTCTGGCGTCGAACGAAAAACTCGACGACCATCCAGAGTTGCGCAAGATCCTCAAGGAGCAACTGGAGCAGGTGCAGCAGCGGCTCAATCGTGAACTCAATCGCGCACGTTTATCCGGTGATGCACTGCCCGGTGCGCTGTTTGATTGTGATGCGGAACTGCCGGGGCTGCTGGCGACGTTGAACATGATCCACGGCGAGCATCTGGCGTTGAGCTACATCGCGCCGCCGGGGCTGCAATTGCCGTGGGATCGCGAGGACTTGCTGGAGCTGCTCGGCAACCTGTTGGACAACGCCTGCAAATGGGCGGATGCCGAGGTGCGGCTGAGTGTGATCGAACGTACTGACGGTTACGCCCTGAGCGTTGAAGATGACGGGCCGGGAATTCCTGAGGAGCAACGCACTCAGGTGTTCAGCCGTGGCACGCGGCTCGACGAGCAGACTGACGGGCATGGCCTGGGGCTGGGGATTGTGCGCGATATCGTCGAGACGTGGGGCGGAGTGCTGGTGTTGGGCGAGAGTGAGTGGGGCGGTTTGAAGGTGGTGATCGAGTTGCCTAAACGCTGATCCCCCAAACACCACCAATCCCGTGTAGGAGCTGCCGCAGGCTGCGATCTTTTGATCTTGGCTTTTAAAAAATCAAAGTCAAAAGATCGCAGCCTGCGGCAGCTCCTACAGGCGAGGGTGATACAGTCAGACCCGGAACTGATCCATCAGACTCTGCTGTTGATTCGCCAGGCTGTTCAGCGACTGGCTCACCCGCGCCGACTCATTGGCTTGTCCGGACAGCGATTCGGTGACGTCGCGAATGGTCGCCACGTTGTTGTTGATCTCCTCGGCCACCGCGCTCTGTTCTTCCGCCGCGCTGGCGATCTGCAGGTTCATGTCGCTGATCACTGTCACCGCGTCGCCGATTTGGCGCAGTGCGGTCACCGCTTGCCCGACCTGTTCGACACTGCCCTGAGCCTGGCGATGGCTGTTGCCCATCGAACCGACCACGTCCTGGGTACCGGTCTGCAATTGCTCGATGACCTGACGGGTTTCTTCCACCGACTCCTGCGTGCGGCGGGCGAGGTTGCGCACTTCGTCGGCGACCACGGCAAAACCGCGCCCGGCTTCACCGGCACGCGCCGCTTCGATTGCCGCGTTGAGCGCCAGCAGGTTGGTCTGTTCGGCGATGGCGCGGATGGTTTCCAACACCGTACCGATCTTCTCGCTATTGGCCGCCAGCCCTTCGACCTGAACCATCGCCGCGCTCATGTCGGCGGCGAGGGTGTCGATGCTCGCGGTGGTGCGGTCGATCACGGTCAGGCCCTGACGGGTGGCGCGGTCGGCGTCTTTGGCCGCTTCGGCGGCTTGCGCAGCACTGCGCGCAACATCCTGCGCGGTGGCGCTCATTTCGTGGGACGCGGTGGCGACCTGATCGACCTGGCGGTATTGCTGCTCCATGCCGGCGCTGGTCTGAGTCGCGATGGCCGAGGACTGGTCGGCGGTATTGCGCGCGTCCTGCACCGAGCGTTTCACTTCGGCGATGATCGGTTGCAACTTGTCGAGGAACTTGTTGAACCAGCCGGCCAATTGGCCGAGTTCATCTTTCTTGTCGTAGGCCAGACGGCGGGTCAGATCGCCTTCGCCACTGGCAATGTCTTCGAGCATATTGGCCACGCCGAGGATCGGTTTGGTCACGCTGCGCGCCATCAGCCACACCAGCAACAGGCCGATCAGTGCCGCCAGCACGCCGAGGCTCAGTTCGATCAGGGTGCCCGAGTTGTTGCTCGCATCCAGTTGCTGCTTGAGCGCTTCGGCGCGGCTGACCAGCACCTTTTCCGGTACATCGAGCAACACGCCCCACGCCGGGCCGCCGGGGATCGGCTGGAACGGCGACAGCACTTTCAACTGGCCGTTGCTGTGCAGGCTGCTGACGCTGCTGCTGGCGCTGAGTTGACGCAGCAGTTCGGCGCCGCTGACGGTGTCCAAGGCATCCAGACGTTTGCTCAGCTTGCTGGCGTCCGGGCTGTAACCGGCGAGCAGGCCGGTGGGGCTGATGATGCTCACGGCGGTCTGGCCGTCGTAGAGTTTTTTGCTCGCGGCCTGGCTGATCGCCTGCAGGCTGTTGAGATTGATGTCCACCGACAGCGAGGCGATGACTTTGCCGTTGACCATCAGCGGAAAGACGATGCTGGTCATCAGCACGTTCTGGCCGTCGATCACATAAAAGTACGGTTCGATCACGCAGGGTTTGAGCGTGGTGCGCGGGCAGGTGAACCAGGCATTGGCCGCCTGACCGCTGGGGCCTGTGCTGGTGTCGGTCATGTCGCTTTCCGGCAGGGCCATCGAGGTGACTTTGCCGGGAGTCGGCTGCGACCAGTACAGGGCGAAGCGGCCCTTGTCATTGCTGCCCAGCTCGGGCTGACCGGCGAACAGTTCATCCTTGCCATCCAAGGCGTTGGCTTCGAACACCAGTGACAGACCGAGCAGGTCCGGGTTGGCCTGCAGCGCGGACTTGACCTGACGGGTCATGTCTTCGCGCAGGTCAAAAGCATCGAGGAAGCGCTTCTCGGCCTGCTCGCGCAGGAACAGCACCTGCCGCGAAAAACCGTGGCCGTATTGATAGGCGTCCATGAACTGCTGGCGAATCCCGGCAGCCTGCACTTCGCCTTGCGATTCAATGCGCGCCTGGGCCGACTCGGTCAGCATCTCCATGCTCGAAGCCTTCACCAGCTCGGAGCTGTGCTCCATGCGATACAGCGAAAGACCCACCAGCAGGGTCACGATGCCCGCCAGGCACAGGCCGGCGAGCAGGGTGATTTTCCATTGAATGGAAAGTTGTCTGAGCGACATGGAGACGTCCTTATTCGATAAATATCTGAGACTTTGCACTGTAACGGCCGCGTTTCGGCTTTCTTTATTGTTCAAGCGCAATATGACCGATTGCCGCATGCAACCAATCCCCTGTAGGAGCTGCCGAAGGCTGCGATCTTTTGATTTTGATTTTTTAAAAACAAGATCAAAAGATCGCAGCCTTCGGCAGCTCCTACAGGGTGGTTCATCGGTTGTTACATTCGGTTGCTTTGACACCATCGCCACTCTGCGGCACAGTGCGCGCCCTTCTAATAAGACCCTCTTTGCCAATCCGCCGGTTAACCGTTGGCGGACTCATCCTGTCTGGCGGTGATATTTCATCGCAGTGTTTTTGAGGTAGTGAAATGAATGCAGTGATTGCTGCGGTCGGCGTCATGCTGATCCTCAGCCTGTCCCGCGTGCACGTGGTGATCGCCCTGATCGTCGGTGCGCTGGTCGGTGGCCTGACCGGTGGTTTGGGCATCGACTCCACGCTCAAGGCGTTCAACAGCGGTCTGGGCGGCGGCGCAACCGTGGCCTTGTCCTACGCGTTGCTGGGCGCGTTCGCCGTGGCGATTGCCAAGTCCGGCCTGGCCCATGCGCTGGCCGACAAGGCGCTGGCGATGGTCGATCGGCAACACGCGACCGGGGGTGGCAGCGTCAAATGGCTGCTGATCGGCCTGCTCTGGGTGGTGGCGATTGCCTCGCAGAACATTCTGCCGATCCACATTGCGTTCATTCCGCTGCTGGTGCCGCCACTGTTATATGTGTTGACCAAGCTGCAACTCGATCGCCGGTTGATCGCCTGCGTCATGACCTTTGGCCTGATCACTCCGTACATGTTCCTGCCGGTGGGCTTCGGCAACATCTTCCTCAATGAAATCCTGCTGGCCAACGTCGCGCGCAGCGGCGTCGACATCAGTGGCATCAACGTCACCCACGCCATGGGCATTCCGGCGCTGGGCATGCTGTTCGGCCTGGCCATGGCGTTCATCAGCTACCGCAAGAAGCGCGTCTATGATCTGCAGAAAATCGAACAGGTCGAGCAAGTGGCCGTGCACTACAACCCGCTGAGCCTGATGATCGCCGGTGTGGCGATTGCGGCGGCGTTCATTGTGCAACTGCTGTTGGACTCGATGATTATCGGGGCGCTGGTCGGTTTCCTGATCTTCTCGGTGTCCGGCATCGTCAAGTGGCGTGAGACCGATGACCTGTTCACCGAAGGCATGAAGATGATGGCGATGATCGGTTTCATCATGATTGCCGCGTCCGGGTTCGCCGAAGTGATGAAGGCCACCGGGCAGGTGCAGACCCTGGTCGAATCGTCGGCCTCGTGGATCAATCACAGCAAGGGCATCGGCGCGCTGTTGATGTTGCTGGTGGGGCTGCTGGTGACCATGGGCATCGGTTCGTCGTTCTCCACCGTGCCGATTCTGGCGGCGATTTTCGTGCCGCTGTGCGTGCAACTGGGTTTCAGTCCGCTGGCGATTGTCTGCATCGTCGGCACCGCCGGAGCCCTGGGTGACGCCGGTTCGCCCGCCTCGGACTCGACGCTGGGCCCGACCTCCGGCCTGAACATCGACGGTCAGCATCACCACATCTGGGACACCGTGGTCCCGACCTTCCTGCACTACAACCTGCCGCTGCTGGCGTTTGGCTGGGTGGCGGCGATGGTCCTCTGACACCCTGAAAACTGTGGGAGCTGGCTTGCCAGCGATGGCGTCGGCACATTCAATATTTATGTGGCTGACACACCGCCATCGCGGGCAAGCCCGCTCCCACAGGGAGATACAGTGTCTGCAGACTCAACTTTTGCTATTGCGTGCCGTTAACGCCTTTAACCACGCCAATAAAACCAAAAGAGTGAGCCCCCCAATGCGCTTGAGTCTCAAGGCCAAAGTCCTGTCCCTTGCCGTCCTGCCGGTGCTGCTCTTTGCGCTGGTCATCAGCCTGACCACGCTGTTCATCCTCCAGCAGCAGGCGCACACCGAGGTCGAGCAGACCCGCGAACGCCTGCTCGCCGACGCCAAGGCCACGCTGCAAAGTTACGTCGCCGTGGCGATGACCACGATCAAACCGCTGTACGACGCGGCCGCCCCCGGTGATAACGCGGCGCGGGCGCAGGCGATCAAGCTGTTGTCGGGCATCCGCTACGGCAAGGACGGCTACTTCTTCGGCTACGACTCCGAGACCGTGCGCCTGTTCAAGGCCAACGACCCCGAAGGCGTGGGCAAAAGCTTCAAGGACAACCGCGATCCAAATGGCGTCTACGTCAACCTCGGCCTGGTGAAAGTAGCGAAGGACGGCACTCACTATCTGCAATACAGCTCGCCACTGCCGGGCAATGCCAACGTGCTGGTGCCGAAACTCGGCTACACCGAATACTTGGCGAAGTGGGACATGGCGGTGGGCACGTCGGTCAACCTCGACGGCATCGAGGCGCAAGTGGCGGTGGTCGAGGCGCAAGTGCAGGAGCGTATGCAAGGCGTGATCCTCAGCATCGTCGGCGTGGCCGTGCTGGTGCTGCTGGTGATCGCCGCAGCGGGCATGCTGTTGGCCAACACCATTTTGCGGCCGCTGAACCTGATGAAAGCCAACCTCGACGACATCGCCGCAGGCGAGGGCGATCTGACCCGCCGGCTGAACATCAGCAGCCAGGATGAGCTCGGCGAACTGGCCGGCTCGTTCAACCGCTTCGTCGACAAGATCCACGGCCTGGTGCGACAGATCACCGAGATGACCACGCAACTGACCGGCCTGGTGACCCAAGTGTCGGATCAGGCCCAGCGTTCCGATCAGGCGATGGAGCGTCAGCGCCATGAGACCGACCAGGTCGCCACGGCGATCAACGAAATGTCCGCCGCCGCCCAGGAAGTCGCCAAAAGCGCGCAGAACGCCGCGGTGGCCGCGCAGCAGACCGACGAGGAAGGCCAGAGCGCCAAGCGCGTGGTGGCCGGCAGCATCAAACAGATTCATGCGCTGGTGGATGACATTCGCAGCAGCGGCGTATCGCTCGACAGCCTGCAGCAGGACGTGTCGTCGATTGTCGGCGTGCTCGGAGTGATCCGCTCGATTGCCGAACAGACCAACCTGCTGGCGCTGAACGCGGCGATTGAAGCGGCGCGGGCCGGGGAGGCCGGGCGTGGCTTTGCGGTGGTGGCGGACGAAGTGCGGGCGCTGGCCAGCCGCACGCAGATCAGCACCCAGGAAATTCAGAGCATGATCGATCGTTTGCAGGCGGGCACGCAGTCGGCGGTCGAGGCGATGCGCCGCTCCAGCGAGGCGGGCGATGGCACCTCGGCGCAAGCCAATCAGGCTGGCGCGTCGCTGGATGCGATGGCCGAGCTGATTGCGACCATCAATTCGATGAACGCGCAGATCGCCAGTGCGGCGGAAGAGCAGACGGCGGTGGCCGAAGAGATCAACCGCAGCGTGCATCAGATCGCCGTGGCGGTGGACAGCGTGGCGGATGAGACCCAGTTGGGCGCGCAGACTTCGCGCAGTCTGGCGGAGCTGGGGCAGCGGTTGGGCAAGCTGGTGGGCCAGTTCCGAATTTAACGTTTACACAAACCTATGTAGGAGCTGCCGAAGGCTGCGATCTTTTGATCTTGCTTTAAAAGATCAAAGTCAAAAGATCGCAGCCTTCGGCAGCTCCTACACGGGGGGCGGTGTAAGGCTCAGGGTCTGTCCCAGTAGGGGACTTCGCCGAAACATTCGATGAAGAAGTCGATCACCGTACGCACCTTCACCGACAGTCGCCGGCTACCCGGCCACAGCACCGCAATCTGCTGCGGCTCCAGACTGTTGGACACCTGATACTCGCGCAACACCGGTACCAGCGTGCCTTCACGCACCGCTTCACCAATCAGCCACGACGGAAACATCACCAGTCCCAGGCCTTGTTCGGCGGCCTGGGTGAGGGTGTCGGCGTGGTTGCCAGTGATCGGGCCTTTGACCGAGTAAGGCGTCCAGTCGCCCTGACCTTGACGAAAGAACCAGCGCTGCTGACCGGTTGCGCCTTTGTAGGCCAGGCACTGGTGCTGCGCGAGATCTTCGGGGTGTTGCGGGATGCCGTGGCGCTGCAGATAGGTCGGGCTTGCGGCGACCTGAAAACTGTGCGGTGCCAGAATCCGCGCCTGCATGCTTGAATCGTGCAGCGGGCCGATGCGAAACAGCAGGTCGGCACCTTCCTGCAGCGGGTCGACGTAATGGTCGGTCTGCTGGATGTCGAGTTGCAGCTTCGGATAGCGCGCGCACAATTTTCCCAGCCACGGCGTCAGGTGACGCTGGCCGAACACCACCGGCGCATTGATGCGCACCAGCCCGGTGGGTTCGCTTTGCTGCTCCTGCAGCGCCTGTTCGGCTTCTTCCAGTTGCACCAGCACCAGCCGCGCATGGTGGCCGAGCATGCGCCCGGCCTCGGTCGGCGTCACGGCACGGGTGTGGCGGTAGAGCAATTGCTGGTTCAGCGCCTGCTCCATCAACTGGATCTGCCGCGAGATTGAAGAGGGCGCCACGCCCTCGCGACGGGCGACTTCAGAGAAACTGCCGTGGTCGAGTACCGCCACAAACAGCCTCAACGTCTTGAACCCCAGTTCGTTTAGCCCGTGCATGAATCTATCCTGTTGTGCGAGTTGCGCAAAAGTGTTGTCTGGATGCTCCCATTTATCGCACAGCGGCGCCAGCCGATAATCCGCACCATCGTTTACTTGCATGGGAATTTGAATATGCAAACGCTGGATGAAGTAAGTGGGGCGGCACCGGCTACCCGGTCGGGGCTGCGCTTGTTGTTATTGCCGTTGGTCATTCTGGCCGGCATGGGCCTGTCGGTGGAGGCCGGATTGCTTGGGCCATTGGGTGAGCAAGTCGGGCATCTGTGGGCGACCTTGAGCATCTTCGGCGTGGGTTCGGCGATTCTGTTTTTGCTGCTGTTGTTCGCCGGCCCCCAGAAAGGCCCAGCGCTGACCGAGCTGCCGCGCTGGCAGTTGATCGGAGGATTTCTGGGGCCAATGTACGTGGTGGTGCTGACCCTGGCGACGCCGCATATCGGGATTGCGATGACGATGATCGCGATTCTCTCGGGGCAGGTCGGCAAGAGTGTACTGATCGACCACTTCGGCTGGTTCGGCGCGACGCGCAAGAAAGTCAACGCCGAGCGCTGGCTGGCGTTGGTGTTGATTGTGGTGGCATTGATTCTGATTGCGCGAGGTTGAAGAGATGAGTCTGGTTATTTTGTTGGCAGTGGTGGTGTTGGCTGGCGCGGTGTTGAGTGTGCAGGCGGCGATCAATGGACGCCTGGGTGAAACGGTCGGGGTGTTGCGCAGTAGTCTGCTGACGTTTGTCGTGGGGGCTGTGACCACCGGATTGTTGATTCTGTTCTTTGAGCCGGCGCAGGCGGTCAGCCTCTTGGACGTGCCGAAGTGGCAGCTCACCGGGGCGCTGTTTGGTGTGGTTTACATGATGGTCATGGTCGGTGCTGTGCCTGTCGTGGGCACGGCGGTGGCGACTGTTGCGGTGATCGTCGGGCAACTGGGGATGGGGATGTTGATCGATAATTTTGGCTGGCTGGGGAATCCGGCGATCGAGCTTTCGTCTTCTCGGGTGTTGGCGATGGTTTGTCTGGGGTTGGCTTTGGTCTTTATGTATCGCAGCAGTGTTCGTCGTTCTGGTTGAGATTTGGGTGAATATCCGTTGGTGCGGTAACGGCCACCTAGGGTTCCGCCCTGACGGCGGGTCACTTTGGCAAACGCCCCAAAGTAACCAAAGGGCTTTACCCTGACGTTCGGCCCTCGCTTGGGCTCGGGTTCCTTCGCTGCGGGATTCATCCGGGGGGCAGCGCCTACGGTTTGCTTCGCTGCACCTCCTCTCGCTGTGTTTGGCTGCGCCAAACGGTCGCTGCGCTCCCACCCCCGGATAAACCCCTCCACTCAGCCTGCCGACGGGCCCTCAGATCAAAAGCGGTACTCGAGCTAACGCTCATCGTGTTGAGTGGGGCGGCTTCGCCGCATGGGGTGTGCACGAATAAAGTTGTGGGAGCTGGCTTGCCAGCGATGGCGGCCTGACAGCCGACCAATTTCTAACTGAAAACACCCGATCCCACTGTGGGAGCTGGCTTGCCAGCGATGGCGGCCTGACAGCCGACCAATTTCTAACTGATGACACCCGATCCCACTGTGGGAGCTGGCTTGCCAGCGAAGGCGGCCTGACAGCCGACCAATTTCTAACTGATGACACCCGATCCCAGTGTGGGAGCTGGCTTGCCAGCGATGGCGGCCTGACAGCCGACCAATTTCTAACTGATGACACCCGATCCCAGTGTGGGAGCTGGCTTGCCAGCGAAGGCGACCTGACAGCCGACCAATTTCTAACTGAAAACACTCAATCCCATGTAGGAACTGCCGAAGGCTGTGATCTTTTGATCTGGCTTTGGCTTTGGCTTTGGCTTTGGCTTTGGCTCTTGATGTGGCTTTTGATCTTCAGCCCCTTCGGCAGGCCGAGCGTAGGTGTCCATCCGGGGGGTAGGCGCGCAGCGCCGTGCGGCGAAGCCGCATACATCGAGAGGAGGTGCAGCGAAGCAAACCGTAGGCGATGCCCCCGGATGGGCACCGTAGCGAGGGAACACTGAGCCTAAGCGAAGTGCCGTACGCCGGGGCAAAGCCTTTTGGGTTACCTTTTCGGCGTTTGGAAAAGGTGACTCGCTGTAAGAGCGAAACCGCCAGCGGCAGCACCCGAAGAAACGGATATTCACCCAATATCGCCAGCACGAACGGATATACACCCAATCCCGCAAAAAACACCAGATCAAAAGATCGCAGCCTTCGGCAGCTCCTACACTGGTATTCACGGCTTAATCCCACAAGCCCAGACAACCACCCAAAAAGGAGTCTGCCCCCATGCCCGATAGAAAATGCGACTGCCCGAACTGCAAATGCACCATCAAGGAAGGCGAACACGCCTACGCCGTGCACGGCAAACACTACTGCTGCGAGGCTTGCGCGCATCACCACAAGGGCGGTGAAGAGTGTTCAAGCAAAGGCTGTCATTGCGCCCACCCCAAATAACCGCGCGCAAAAAAAGTGGAGCCTAATCAGGCTCCACTTGCAGTTTCAGGCTTTCATCATCCAGCCGTTCGGTATGGCGGACCGTGCCTTGCAGACGCCGGCCTTCGACCCTGACCACCACGGTTTTCGCCTGGTCGAGGTCCTCCGGTAACGGCGCCGGCACGCGCAGGGCGAAGCGATAGGGGTCGTCTTCGACAGCCTCAAGACCCACCTGACAGTCCACGCTTCTGGTGATACGTCCGAAAAGGGTGTCCAGGCCATAATCCAGATGCGCCGGGCTGAAGATGCTGGTCATTGTGTACGCCCCCAAAGAGTCCCCATTGTCTGGCGAGAGTCTAGCTCGCCGGTCGCCATGTGACGTTTTCCACGCCGAATTTCTCCGCCATCGGTTTGCTGGTCTTTTGCACTTTTTCCCGGCCGAAACGCGGGATGCGACCCACGCCGGCATCACAGCTTGCCCAGTGCCACGCCTCGGCGTTGTCCATTTTGTCCGAGCGGATAATGAACGACTTGGGCGTGCCGTGAAGGGTGTAATCGATGACAAACAGTTTTGCGTTGTTCATAAAGCCCGTATTCCTCCCTGTGGTATTAGAAGGATCGCGGCGCGTCGCGAAAATTCATTCGGATTGTCCGACGGTATCTATCGTTGGCGGCGCTGTGACCGACTGGTTACCATGCGCCTTCCGCCAACCCCAATGAATACTCGCCATGGCCCTCGCCGCACCCCCCGATCTGACGGATACCGATGTGCCGGTGCAACCGCTGGCGCGTACCTATCCGCGTGGTTTGTTTATTGAGCCGCATGAGCATGTTTGGGGGCAGTTGCTGTATGCGATGAGCGGGGTGATGTGGGTCGAGACCCCGCATGAGGCGCTGGTGGTGCCGCCGCAGCGCGCGGTGTGGTTGCCGCCTGGAGTGCCCCACGGGATTCGCGTGGTGTCGGACTTGCAGATGCGCAATATCTACCTGCGCCCGGTGCTGGCGGCAACGCTGGATGCGACGGTACAGGTGATTGAGGTCGGTGGGCTGCTGCGCGAGTTGATCGTCGGTTTGGTGGAGCAGGGTCACAGCGGCGAGCCGGCTTATTACGACGCCTTGGTCGGGCTGGCGTTGCTGGAACTCAAGCGTGCCCGGCGTTCGCCATTGAAGATCCCGCTGCCAGACGATTCCGACCGGCGCCTGATGAATTTGTGCCAGGCGGTGATGGCGGCGCCGTCGCTGGACATTCCATTCGAGCAGCACGCGGAAAACGCCGGAGCCAGCGTGCGCACGCTGGCGCGGCTGTTCAAGGACAGCCTCGGCATGGGCTTCGCCGAATGGCGGCGGCAGGTGCAACTGGCGACGGCGGTGGCCGAGTTGATTCAGGGCGTGCCGGTGAATGCGATCGCTCGGGAGCTGGGGTATTCACCGAGCAGTTTCAGTGACATGTTCCGGCGTGAACTGGGGGTGGCGCCTTCGCAATTCTCCACGGCCTGAACGCGACCCTGTAGGAGCTGCCGCAGGCTGCGATCTTTTGATCTTGTTTTCAAAATCAAAGTCAAAAGATCGCAGCCTGCGGCAGCTCCTACAGGGGGATGTCGGTCTTTTGGCCGAAATTCAGAAGTCCTTGGCCGACACCTCTGCCGATCCTTCCCTAGACTTTGCCCATTCCTTTCACGCGGCGGAGTTTTCCATGAACTACCTGATTTCGCTGGCCATCGGTCTGGGCGTCGGCCTGCTCTATGGCGCGCTGGATTTCCGTTCCCCGGCGCCACCGGCCATCGCGCTGGTGGGGCTGCTGGGCATGCTCGCGGGTGAGCAGCTGTGGCCGCTGGGCCGGCAACTGGTCGCCGGTTGGTTGTCCTGAATGTCCTTTTTTTCCTTTGGTGGATGTCCTCATGAAAGCACTGCAATTCGATAAAACCGGCGATCTGTCCTCCCTGCGTTTCGTCGACGTACCGACCCCGGTGCCCGGCGCTGATGACGTGCTGGTCGAAATCAAGGCCGCCGGTCTGAACCCCAGCGATGTGAAGAACGTACTCGGGCGGTTTCCCTACACCACATTGCCACGGATTCCCGGGCGCGATTTTGCCGGTGTCGTGGTCGAAGGCCCGCAGGCGTTGCTCGGTCAGGAAGTCTGGGGCACCGGGCGCGAACTGGGCTTTTTTGCCGATGGTTCGCACGCGCAATTCGTCAAATTGCCGGCCAATGGCGTGGCGCATAAACCGTCGCACTTGAGCTTCGCTCAGGCGGCCAGCCTCGGCGTGCCTTACACCACGGCGTGGGATGCGCTGGAGCGCAGTCTGGTGAGCGCTGAAACCCGTTTGTTGGTGATCGGCGGCGGCGCGGTGGCCACGGCAGCGTTGGCGCTGGCCAAAGTGCGCGGCGCGCAGATATTGGCGGCGGCGCGGCGGCCGGAGCAGGTCAAGGAGTTGCAGGCGCAAGGCTTCCAGACGATTCGGCTGGATAAACCCGAAGACCTCGGCGCGCAGGTCAACGCGGTGTACAGCGGTGGCGCTGACGTGATCTTCGACACCACCGGCTTCTGGCTGCCCGCCTCGGTGGCGGCATTGGCCGCGTTCGGCCGCATCGCGATCATCGCCGCACCGGTCGATGGCCATGTGCAATTGCCGGCGCTGGCGTTGTACCGCAAGGGCGGTTCGGTGGTCGGGATCAACTCGCTGCTGTACGGCGTGCAAGCCTGTGCGGTGATGCTCGAGCAGTTTGGGCGGTTCTTCGATGAGGATCTGTTGCCGTTGCCGCAGGGGTTGGTGGAGGTGCCATTGGCGGAGGGGGTGGACAGCTACGCGCAGGTGAATCAGGGCAGTGGCGACAAGGTCATCCTGATTCCCTGATCTTCCAGACACCGCATAGCCTGTGGGAGCTGGCTTGCCAGCGATAGCGGTAGAACAGTCGATGGAGATGTTGACTGAACTGATGCCATCGCTGGCAAGCCAGCTCCCACAGGGTTCTTTGTTGGGCTCAGGATTGCGGGACGCCGTTTTCCCACGCCGACCAGTTTTTCAGAATGTCCTGCACCAGTGGATTGCCCGCGCGATAGAGGTTTTCCAGCGCCGGCACAAAGCCGCCCTGATCGGCGTACTTGAGCAGATTGTCCACTTCACTGCCGCCCGGTGCCGGCCGATCAAAGTCAGAGCCGGCACGCACCACGGCCAGACGCTGCACATCCACCAGACCTTCGCGACTGGCGCGTAACAAGGCCTCGTAGGTCGAGTTGTCTTCCTGTTGCGTGGTGCAGTATTCACCCTTGTTATCGGTCAACAATTTGGTCCAGACCTCGGCGCGTTCGCTCAGGCGTGTACCGGAGAACCAGGTGTTGCCAGCCAACGTGTCGCAGCGGGTGACGACCGGCGGCTGATTGGCCGGGGCCGACGGGTATTTGCGGCGCCACGCTGCCGATTCCTTGCTCTCGCTCAGCTCGACCTTGTGGCTCAGGGCGAAGGCTTTGGCCTGCAGTTTCGGGTTGAGTTCGAAGACTTCGGTCTTGTAGTCCAACGGCGGTTTTTCGTTCGGGCCTTTGGTGTTGATGCCGAGGTAACCGGTCGGCCAGCTCGCCGGCGCATCGCGCGAATCCAGCTCCCATTGGGTACCGAATTCCACCAGGTAATGCGCCCACGCCGCAGTGCCGATGGTTCCGTGTTTCGGGCTGATGCCGGCGATCCCGGCGATCAGAAACCAGCTTTTGCGCAGGTCGAATTTCGGCGACAGGGCCAAGGCCAAGGTTGAAGCGGCGGCGTTGGTCTGGCCCATGCCGGTGGTCAGCAGGCACACCTGTTGCGTGTTGCAGCGGATGGTCGGGTACTCGGCGGACAGGCCCGGTACGCGGATTTCCTGTCTCAGGTCGAGGCGCTCGATCCAGTGCTGCGCCTCGGGGGCGAACATGGTGATCAGCACGACTTTCGGCTGGATCGGCGCTTCAGCCGCCCAAGTGGTGGAAGAGAGCAGGGCCGCAGCGGCCAGGGTCAGACGCGTCATTGCTTGCATGAAAATCTCCTGAATTCAGAACTGGTAGCCGATGCCGGCGTAGTAACCCCAACCGTTGGAGCGCGCGCGGAAATTGCCGTCGCCGAAGTTCAGCTCGCTGCCGTCCTCCCAGTTGCCGCCGTTGTGGAAATAACGGCCGACCAGGGTGAAACGCAAGTGGGTGAACGAATACAGCAACACGTTGGTTGCCACCGTGGCATTGGCGGTGCGTGCCGGGTTGTCCTTGTGGATGTCCGAGCCGAAGTCGAAGTTGGTGAAGCCGATGTAGGTCAGCGAAGCGCCGTTGCTGAACTTGTCGATGGGCACGATGTACTTGAGCTGCGCGCGGTAGCCGTCCCACGAGTATTCATTGCTCGCGCCGTAGTTTTCCCACTGGTAGCGCCCGTACAGGTTGGCCGACAGATTGACCCGCGAATGGGTGTCGATGTCGGTGCCGAAGCCGCTGTACAGGGTGTTGGCGCGGTTCTCTTTACGGCTGCCGTGATCGTAGATCCAGTCGAACGCCACGTACCATTCCTTGAACGGGCCGATGGCCAGGCTGCGGCCGGCGAGGTAGTCGATGGAGATGCGCGGCTCGTGCTCCATGAACACCGGTGAGCCATGGTCCCACACGCCTTTGTCGTGGCTGTTGCCGATGTTGAAGATCTTCGGAATGTCGACGTAGCCGTACAGCTCGAACGGCCCCTTGCGCCCGAAGTACTCGTATTCCAGATAAATGTCGTCGGCCGGTTGCGGGCCGAAGCTGATGTCCTTGCTGCCGATCAGCGTCAGGTCCTGGTTGTACCAGTCCGACAGATACGCGCCTTTTTTCGGCGGGGCAGCTTCCGGGCTGAGCGCTTCGCCCTGAGCGGATTCGTCGGGCAGCGCCGGTTGCGCCAATGCGCTGTGGCTGAGAACTCCGGTAACGCCGGTCAGTAGCAGGGAAACAGCAAACGTGCGCGCAAACGGGGCGCGAAGAAGGGAAGCAGCGTGCATTCAAAGTCCTTTTTTTGCGGATCAAGGCCCGGGTTCTGCGGGTCTGTACGGTTTTGTTACGAAAAAGCCGATATAGGTAGGTCGCAAACGTTTGCACAACACGTACCAAGTCGCACCGTTCGCCCCTGTAGGCGCTGCGGCACGCTGCGATCTTTTGATTTTGTTTTTAAGGATCAAGATCAAAAGATCGCAGCGTGCCGCAGCGCCTACAGGGGGATTTCGTTTAGGCAGAGTCCTGTGTTTAGAGGCCGAAACCCGCGGTTTAGACGGCCGTAGTATTAAAGTATTAACACCATTTAATCAGTGCCTCATCGCGGGGCGTCTACTAGCTTGTCACCCATAACGCGGTTTTGTGATGACCGTCGCAGTCTTGATTCGCGTGTGGAATAAGCCCGACTTGCACGCCTTCAAGGAAGAATTTGGCCACGACAAGGAGTAGCCCGTGGAAGCAAGGTTTGGTGTCGCCCTCGTTTCGCGTTTTTCCCCTCTTTCCCTTGCCGTGCACCTGAGCGTTGCCGGACTTTTGTTCGGTGGGGTCAGCGAGCAGGCGCTCGCGACATGCTCGGCGGCAGGTTCGACGATTACCTGTTCGGGCGTCCCGACGCTGCCGCTGTTTCTCAATGACTACAGCAGCGCCACCAGCGGCTTGACGGTCAACGTCAACTCCGGGGCGCAGATGAACGCGACGCTGGGTGGCAAGGTCATCAACCTGACCGGGGCCAATATCAACCTGAACAACTCCGGCACCCTCGACCCGGCGTTGCTGGGCCTGGTCTCGATCCTCAGTGGCGGTGCGTTCATCGGTACCGGCGCGACCAGCACGGTGAGCATCGTCAACAACGCCACCGGGATCATTCGCGGTACCGGCATGCTGCTCGGTCTGAACCTGACCAGCATCGACGGGCTGGGGATTGGCGTGAACAACTCGGTGTCGGGCACCACGACCATCACCAACGACGGCACCATCACCTCCACCGGACTGTCGGTCGGCGGCATCACCCTGGCCGATACCCCGGTGGTCGGGGTGTATGGCGGTTCACAAGTCAACATGACCAACAGTGCCAGTGGCACGATCAACGGCCGGATTGCGTTCGAGACGTCAGTGGCGGGCAACACCTTCACCAACGCCGGCAACATCACCGGCGGTGTGTCGATGGGGGCGGGCAGCACCAACACCTTCTACGCGATCACCGGTTCCAGCGTGAACGTCGGCGACGGTGTACAAGTCTCCGTCGGCCTCGGGGGCCTGATCGGCATCAACCTGACCTTCGCCCCGACTGGCACGATCGATGGCGGCGCAGCGGGCACCAACACGCTGATCCTGCAAAACCCGATCGGCCTCGGCGGCGGCACCACCGGGACCGGCACGGCGTCCAGCGCGACCTACGTCAACTTCAACAACCTGACCCTCAACAGCGGCACCTGGACCTTGCAGGGGCCGTTGGTCAGCGGCGCGACCACGCTCAATGGCGGTGTCGCGCAGTTCAACGACAACGCGGCGTTCGGCAGCGGCGTGCTAACGTCCAACGGCGGGATCCTGCAGGCCAGCAATGCCGGTTTGACGCTGGCCAACCAGATCAATCTGGGTGTCGGCGGCCTGACCCTGCAGGGCATCAACGGCACGACCCTCAACGGTGTGATTTCCGGCAGCGGCGGCCTGACCAAGATCGGCAGCGGTCAGCTCAACCTCAACGGCATCAACACTTACACCGGCAACAGCGTGCTCAATGGCGGTGTAGTGCTGGTGGGCAACAACCAGGCGTTCAGTACCGGTGGCATCACGGTTGGCGGCTCTTCGAGCATCTCGGCAACGACGCCCATTTCGCTGGCGAACGCGATCACGCTCAACAGCACCCTGACTGCGACCGGCACTGGTGCGCTGACCCTGGGTGGGGTGATCAGCGGCGCCGCCAACCTGACCAAAACCGGCAGCGGCAGCCTGACCCTCAACGGCAGCAACACCTACACCGGGATCACCAGCCTCAGCGCCGGGACCCTACGCGTGGGCAACAATAACGCCTTGGGCACCGGGGTGCTCAACACCAGCAACGGCACCAGCCTCGACAGCACCGGCAACGTGACCCTGGCCAACAACGTCGGCATCACCGGCGCGTTGAACGTGCTCGGCAGCAATGCCCTGACCCTGGGCGGTATTGTGTCCGGCACCGGCGCGATCACCAAAAGCGGCAGTGCCAGCCTGACCCTGACCGGCAACAACACCAACAGCGGCACCACCGCGCTCAACGGCGGCAGCTTGCTCGTTGGCAGCAACACCGCCCTCGGCACGGGCGCCTTGAACGCGGCGGCGGGCACCACGCTGGATGCGACCACCGCGGTGACCCTGGCCAACGCTGTCGCGCTGGCGGCGGATCTGACCCTCGGCGGCACCCAGGCGCTGGGCCTGAGCGGCGTCATCAGCGGTGCCGGCAACCTGATCAAAAATGGCACCGCGAACCTGACCCTCAGCGGCAACAACACCTTCTCCGGCGGCACGGCGCTCAATGCCGGGACGCTGATCGTCGGCTCCAACACCGCACTGGGCACTGGCGCATTGACCACGGCGGCGGGCACTACCCTCGACGCCAGCACCACCGTGGCGCTGAGCAACGCGGTCGCCCTTGGCGGTAACCTGAACATCGCCGGTAACGCCAACCTGACCCTCGGTGGTGTGGTCAGTGGCAGCGGCGGGCTGACCAAGAACGGCGCGGCCAACCTGATTCTCAACGGCGCCAATACTTTCCTCGGTGCTGTTGCGTTGAACGCAGGCACCATCACGGCGGGTGCCAACGCTGCGCTCGGCAGCGGCGATATCACCGTCGGCGGCGCTGCGACCCTCGACAGCATACAGCGGTGACGCTGAACAACAACGTCATTCTCAACAACAATCTGGGGATCGGCGGCAGCAACGGGCTGACCCTCGGTGGCGTGATCAGTGGCGCCAGCCAGTTGACCAAGAACGGCAGCGCCAACCTGACCCTCAACGGCGCCAACACCTTCACCGGTGGCACCGCGCTCAACGCCGGCAGCCTGACCGTCGGCAACGGCGCGGCACTCGGCACCGGTACGCTGACCGTGGGCGGCGCGGGCGCAACGCTCAACAGCAGCACCAACGTGACGCTGAACAACGCGATTGCCCTGAACGCCAACCTGACTGCCGGCGGCGCCAACCCGCTGACCCTCGGCGGCGTGATCAGTGGTGGCAGTAACCTGATCAAGACCGGTTCTTCGACCCTGACCCTGACCGGCAACAACACCTACACCGGCGCTACGTCGCTGAACGCCGGGACACTGATCGTCGGTTCCAACACCGCCCTCGGCACCGGCGTGCTCAACGCCGGCAACACCACCACGCTGGATGCCAGCACCGCGACGAGCCTGGCCAACAACGTCAACCTCGGTGGCAACGTGACCGTCGGCGGCAGCAACGCGCTGACCCTCGCGGGCGTGGTTTCCGGCGTCGGTGGGTTGACCAAAAGCGGCCCCGCCGACCTGATTCTCAACGGCGCCAACACCTACTTCGGCAACACCGCACTCAACGTCGGCAAGCTGATTGTCGGCAGCAACACCGCGCTGGGCAGCGGCGCATTGAACGCAGCGGCGGGCACCACGCTGGACACCAACACCGCCGTCACCCTGGGCAATCAGGTCAACCTGGCCGGGGCGCTCAATGTGGGCGGCAGCGCGGATCTGACCCTCACCGGAACCGTCGCCGGGGCTGGCAGCCTGGTGAAAAACGGCGCGGCCAATCTGAGCCTCAACGGCACCAACACCTACGTCGGCGGCACCACACTGAATGCCGGTACGGTGACCGTCGGCAATAGCTCGGCCCTCGGCACCGGTGCCTTGACCGTCGGTGGCGCAGCAACCCTCGACAGCAGTTCGCCGCTGGCCAGCCTGGCCAACGCGGTCGTGCTCAATGCGGCCCTGAGCGTCGGCGGCACCCAGGACCTGACCCTCGGCGGCGTTACCAGCGGCACCGGCCAGTTGATCAAGAACGGCGCGGCCAACCTGACCCTCAACGGCACCAACACCTTCAGCGGCGGCACCACCCTCAATGCGGGTACGCTGACACTGGGCTCGGCCGCTGCATTGGGCAGTGGTGGCCTGACCGTCGGTGGCGCTTCGACGCTGGATACCAGCACCGGCATGAACGTCGGCAACAACATCACCCTCAACGCCGGCCTGACCCTGGCCGGCAGCAACACCCTGAACCTGAGCGGCGTGATCGATGGCGCCGGCAGCCTGACCAAGGACGGCTTTGGCGATCTGACGCTCAGCGGCAACAACACCTTCACCGGTGCGCTGAACATCGCCTCCGGCAGCGTCACCACCGTGAGCAGCGGGGCGCTCGGCAACACTTCCGGCGCCAACATCAGCGCCGGTGCCAATCTCTATCTCAACAGCAGCGCCAGCCTCAACGGGCTGAGCGGCAGCGGCAGCGTGCAGGTCGCCGGCGGCAACACGCTGACCGTGGGCGGCGTGAGCAGCACCAGCATCTTCGACGGCGACCTCGGTGGCAGCGGTACCCTGACCAAAGTCGGTACCGGGACGCTGAACCTCACGGGCAGCAACGGCATCACCGGCAACACCGAGGTCAACGGCGGCACGCTGAACCTTACCGGTTCGCTGGCCAGTACCCAGCTCAACGTCAACAACGGTGCGACCCTCACGGGGACCGGTTCGGCGCTTGGCGTCATCACTGTCAACAGCGGCGGTCATCTGGCGTTGTCCTCGGGCAACACCTTGTCCACCTCGTCGCTGATCCTCACGGCCAACAGCAATGTCGACGCAAGCCTCGCTACGCCATCGACCAGCTCGCTGATGAACATCGGCGGCAACCTGACCCTCGACGGTAACCTCAACGTCACCGATGCCGGCGGCTTCGGCGTGGGTGTCTATCGCTTGTTCAACTACATCGGCGCACTGACCGACAACGGCCTGACCGTGGCCGGTGTACCGGTGGGTTACGGCATTGGCGACATCCTTGTGCAGACCCTTGGCAATCAGGTGAATCTGGTGGTGTCGGCGCCTAACACCAATCTGCGCTTCTGGGACGGAAGCCAGACCATCCCGAACGGTAATGTGGACGGCGGCAGCGGCACATGGACTGCCGGCGGCACCAACTGGACCAATTCCAACGGTACGCTGAACCAGACCTGGGCCGGCGACTTTGCGGTGTTTCAGGGCACGGCCGGTACGGTGTCGGTCAACGGCACGCAACTGTTCACCGGAATGCAATTCCTCACCGACGGCTACAACGTGGTCAACGGCACGTCGGGTCTGCTGACTGCCGTCAATGGCAGCGGTGGAACCACCGCGATGCGGGTCGATCCGGGCGTGACCGCCACGGTCGGCGTGAACATCGACGGCAGCGGCATCCTCAACAAACTTGACGCCGGCACCCTGGTGCTCAACGGCGCCAACAGCTACACCGGCGGCACACAACTGGATGGCGGCACCCTGGTGGTCGGCAGCAACACCGCGCTGGGCAGCGGAGCGTTGATCGCCAACGCCGGCACGCAACTCGACAGCAACACCGCCGTAACCCTGGCCAACGCGGCCACCCTCAACGGCAACCTCACTGTGCTCGGCAGCAATGCGCTGACCCTCAACGGTGTCATTTCCGGCACTGGCGGCTTGATCAAGAACGGTTCGGCCAGCCTGACCCTCGGTGGCAACAACGCTTTCCTCGGGCCGGTGGCGCTGAATGCGGGAGGTTTGATTCTGGCGTCGAACAGCGCGCTGGGCTCGGCGACCCTGAACGCGGCGAACGGCACCACCCTGGATGCCGGCGGCGCCTTCACGGCGGGTAACGCGATCAATCTGGCGGGCAACCTTGGTGTCGTCGGTAGCAACGACCTGACGCTGAGCGGCGCGATCAACGGCGCTGGCAGCCTGACCAAGAACGGCGCGGCCAACCTGATCCTGAGCGGGGCCAACAACTTCCTCGGCGGCGTCACCCTCAACGCCGGCACCCTGACCGCCGGCAGCAACGGCGCCCTCGGTCTGGGCAACCTGACCGTGGCCGGTGCCTCGGCGCTGGACAGCAACACCTCGGTGTCGTTGGGCAACAACGTGGTGCTCAACGCCAATCTGACCAACACCGGCAACAGCGACGTAGCGCTCAGCGGCGTGGTCAGCGGTACCGGCGGTCTGATCAAGAACGGCGCGTCCAACCTGACCCTCAACGGCATTAACACCTACAGCGGCGGCACCACACTGAACGCCGGCACCGTGACCCTCGGCACCTCGGCGGGCCTGGGCTCCGGCGCGGTGACCGTGGCGGGTGCGTCGACCCTCGACACCACGGCGCCGCTGGTGCTGGCGAACAACGTCAACGTCAATGCCAACCTGAGCGTGGCCGGCAACAACAATCTGACCCTCGGCGGTGTGATCGCCGGGGCGGGCACCTTGACCAAAAATGGCCTGGCCGACCTGACGCTGTCGGGCAACAACACTTTCAGCGGCACCTTTGATGTGCAGTCCGGCAGCTTGACCACGCTGGGCAATTCGGCGCTGGGCAGTAACGCCGGAGTCAATCTCGGCGCTGCGGCGACGCTGAATCTCGGCGGCTCCGGCAGCCTCGCCAGCCTGACCGGCAGTGGCACCGCACTGATCGGCGGCGGCAACACCTTGAGCATCGGCGGCAACAACGCCAGCAGCCTTTTTACCGGTGTACTCACCGGTACTGGCGAATTGAGCAAACTCGGTACCGGCACGCTGACCCTCGCCGGCCTCAACAGCCTGACCGGCAACACCACGGTCAACGCCGGCACCTTGAACGTCAGCGGCTCGCTGGACAGCGCCAGTGTGCTGGTCAACAGCGGCGGCACCCTGACTGGCGGCGGCTCACTGGGCGGTGCCGTGACCGTGGCCGATGGCGGTCACCTGGCCGGCGCCACCGGCAGCACCCTGTCGGTGAACTCGCTGGTGTTCAACGCCAATTCCAACTTCGATGTCGGCCTCGGTGTGCCGGTTTCCGGTGGCGGCAATGCGCTGGTCAACGTCGGTGGCAACCTGACCCTTGACGGCACCCTCAACGTCAGTGACATCGGCGGTTTTGGCAGCGGCGTGTACCGGTTGATCAACTACACCGGCGGCCTGACCGACAACGGCATGTTGATCGGCACGGTGCCGGGCAGCGTCACCCCGGGGGATCTGACCCTGCAAACCGCGCTGGCCAACCAGATCAATTTGCTGGTCACCGCACCGGGCGTCACCGTGCAGTTCTGGGACGGCAACCAACTCGTCGCCAACGGTTCGGTCGATGGCGGCAGCGGCACCTGGGGCACCGGCACCACCAACTGGACCGACGTCAACGGCACCACCAATCAGGCCTGGACCAATAATTTCGCAGTGTTCCAGGGCACAGCCGGCACGGTCACCGTCAACGGCGCGCAAACCATCACCGGCCTGCAATTCGTCACCGATGGCTACACCCTGCAGAACGGCGCGGCCGGTGCGCTGAACCTGGTCAACGGTTCGCTGGGTAACGCCACGGTGCGAGTCGATCCGAATGCCACCGCGACCGTTGGCGTAGCGCTCAACGGCAGCGGCACCCTCGGCAAATACGACAGCGGTACGCTGGTGCTCAATGCCGCCAACGGCTACACCGGTGGCACCGCGCTCAACGGCGGCAAGATTGTCGTCGGTAATAACGCGGCGCTGGGCACTGGCGTCTTGACTGCCGCTGACGGCACCGCACTGGACAGCAACGCGGCCGTCACGCTGGGCAACGATGTGGTGGTGAACGGTGGCCTGAGCGTCGCTGGCAGCAACGCCTTGACCCTCGACGGTGTGGTCAGCGGTGCAGGCAGCCTGATCAAGTCCGGCGCTTCGAGCCTGACCCTCAATGGCAGCAACACCTACAGCGGCGGCACGCAACTCGCTGGCGGCACGCTGGTGCTGGGCAACAACAGCGCCATCAGCAGCGGTGCATTGAGCGTGACCGGCAACGGCAGCCTCGACAGCACCTCGGCGCTGCAACTGGCCAATGCCGTCAACCTTGGTGGGCAACTGACCCTGGCCGGCAACCAGAACACCACGTTGCTCGGCGCCATCACCGGCACTGGCAGTCTGGTGAAAAACGGCAGCGGTGATCTCGTGCTCAATGGTGCCAACACCTACAGCGGCGGCACCACGCTGAACGCTGGCACGACCACTGGCGACACCAGCAGCCTGCAAGGCGCCATCGTCAACAACGCGGCGCTGACCTTCGCGCAGAACGCCGACGGCAGCTACACCGGCAACCTCACCGGCAGCGGCACGCTGAACAAAACCGGTACCGGCCAGTTGCTCCTGACCGGCAACAATACCTTCACCGGCAACACCTCGGTGCAGGCCGGCGACCTGATCGTCAACGGCGTGCTCAATAGCGCCAACGTCAATGTCGCCAGCGGTGCGCAAATCGGCGGCAGCGGGCAACTGGGTGGCAACGTGCAACTGGCCAGCGGTGCAACGCTGAGCGGTGGCGGCTCGGCCACGCCGTTGTCGGTCGGTGCGCTGGCGCTGTCCTCGGGGACCAACCTGGACTTCAGCCTCGGCTCGGCCGCCAGTTCAACCACGGTGGTCAACGTCGCCGGCAACCTGACCCTCGACGGTACGCTGAATATCAGCAACGCCGGCGGCTTCGGCACCGGGGTCTATCAACTGTTTCGCTACGGTGGCAGCCTGACCGACAACGGTCTGGTCTACGGCAGCCTGCCGGTGTCGGCGGCCAACCTGACTCTGCAAACGGCGATCGCCAATCAGGTCAACCTGCTGGTGCAGGGCACTCCGGGTGAAGTGCAGTTCTGGAACGGCGGCACCACCAATCCTGACGGCAGCATCGGTGGCGGCAGTGGCGTGTGGGGCCCGGGCACCAACTGGACCGATCCGAGCGGCACGCAGGCGCTGGCGGCCAATGGTCAGTTCGCGGTGTTTGGCGGTCAGCCAGGTGTGGTCACCGTGCAGGGCAATCAGAATTTCACCGGCCTGCAATTCCTCGTCGGTGGCTACAGCCTGGTGCCGGATGCCGGTGACACGCTGACCCCGGTCAATGGCCCTGGCGGCACGCCCGCACCGATCCGCGTGAATGCCGGTGCCAGCGCCCAAATCGATGTGCCGCTGATCGGCACCGGCGGGATCGAAAAGCTCGATTCCGGCACGCTGGTGCTGACCGGTGCCAATACTTACAGCGGCGGCACCACCGTCAGTGGCGGTACGCTGATCGGTAACACCACCAGTCTGCAAGGCAACATCACCGACAATGCCATGCTGGTGTTCCAGCAGAATACCAATGGCCAGTTCAACGGCGTCCTCAGCGGACTCGGGGCGATGGCCAAACGCGGCACCGGCACGTTGCTGCTGACCGGCAATCAACCGTTCAGTGGCACCGTCTCGGTCGATCAAGGCGTGCTGCAAGTCGGCAGTCGTGCGGCCCGGGCCTCGCTGGGTGGGCAGGTCACTGTCGCCAACGGTGCAGGCCTGAGCGGTAACGGCAGCGTCGGTTCGGTGGTCAACCACGGGATGGTGGCTTCCGGTGGCGCTGAAGGTACCTTGAGCGTGGCCGGCAACCTGACCAATGCCAGTGACGGTGTGTTGGCGCTGACGGTCAGTTCGCCAACCGCCACGCCGTTGGTGGTGGGGGGCACGGCAGCCCTGGGTGGTGGTCTGGTGGTCAACAGCCTCGCGCCGTTCACCGGTAATACCACTTACTCGCTGATCACTGCGGGCGGTGGTGTGACCGGCACCTTCAGTGCCGCTGATCTGCCGCAGTACGCGTTCCTCAGCAGCTCGCTGGTCTACGGTGCAGATTCGGTCACCCTGGCCGTCAGCCGCAACGGCAACTCGTTCGCTGACGTCGCCGCCACGGGCAATCAGCGCGGCACCGCCACGGCACTGTCCAATAACGGTGCGGCCGGCGCGGCGTTGCAGAACCAGATCGTCAACCTCAGCGTGGCCGGTGCGCGCAATGCGTTCGACAGCCTCTCCGGGGAAATCCACGCCAGCACCGCCAGCGCCATGCTTGAAGACTCGCGCTTCATTCGCGAGGCGGTCAACGACCGCATGCGCCAGCCATCGTGCAGCGCTGCGGATGATCCGCGTCGTACCCTGGCACCGAGCGACACGCAACTGAGCAGTAACGGTTGCCACGGTGAAATGGTCGGCTGGATCCGGGCCATCGGTGCCTGGGGCGACATGGGCGGCGACAGCAACACAGCCAAAGTCGATCGCAACCTCGGCGGTTTCATGCTCGGCACCGACAAGGCGCTGGATGACAACTGGCGTGCCGGGATGGCCGCCGGCTACACCCGCAGCAACCTCAACGCGCATGATCGCAACTCGGACGCCAAGGTCGACAGCTACCACTTGGCCGGTTATCTGAACTCGCAATTCGATGCACTGGCGGTGCGCCTCGGCGCGGCTTACAGCTGGCACAGCATCGAGACCAAACGCGACGTCAGCGTCGGCAGCTACAACGATCGCCTGAAGGCCGATTACGACGCACGCAGTGCGCAGGTGTTCGGTGAAGTGGGTTACGCAATCAACGCGGCAGGCGTCGCCATCGAACCGTTTGCCGGGCTGGCCTACGTTAACTACAACAGCGACACCGGCAAGGAAAAAGGGGGAGTGGGGCGCCTGAAGGCCGACGCCGATCAGGACATCACCTACTCGACCCTCGGCGTGCGCGTCGGCAAGTTGGTGACCCTGGCCAACGGCAGCCAGCTGACACCACGCGCGGCCATCGGCTGGCGGCACGCCTACGGCGACACCAAACCTGACGCCGACCTGACCTTCATCGACGGCGGCGCCTCGTTCAGCACCCAGGGCGTACCGATTGCCAAGGACAGCGCACTGCTCGAAGCCGGCATCGACTTCCAGGTCACCCCGACCGGCAAGCTGGGCATCGGGTACTCGGGCCAGGTATCGAGCGACAACAACGACAGCGCGTTCAACATCAGCTTCAGCCAAAGCTTCTGAATCATGGTCGAAGTACTTTAGCCGCCCGAAAGGGCGGTTTTTTTTGGGAGGCAGAATAGAGCGGCTTTATATGTCCGGCGATGAAGTGGCGGTGACCGCTCGATAGCCTTCGCGAGCAGGCTCGCTCCCACATTGGCTCTCTGTCACCCACCGACTCTGTGTCCACTGGAGATCCCGTGTGGGAGCGAGCCTGCTCGCGAAGAGGCCCGGACAGTCAGCGCAAAAATCTGCCGGCCCGCGCTCTGCTAGAATCCGCCCCATCAACTGCCAGAGACTCTCCCATGAGCGAGCCGATTCGCCTGACCCAATACAGCCACGGTGCCGGTTGTGGCTGCAAGATTTC
Source organism: Pseudomonas sp. AO-1 (assembly GCF_019775695.1). Taxonomy (NCBI): domain Bacteria; kingdom Pseudomonadati; phylum Pseudomonadota; class Gammaproteobacteria; order Pseudomonadales; family Pseudomonadaceae; genus Pseudomonas; species Pseudomonas sp. AO-1. Next base: position 4,306,170 of record NZ_CP079947.1, on the reverse strand, counting down.
CCCGCAGGTGCTGGAAGTGATTCTGGCCGGTAGCGGTGCGCAGAACCTTGACCCGAAACTGTGGGTCGGCAATGCCTCGCGTGATGACGCGGCGGTGTACGAGATTGATGCCGAGCGCGGGGTGGTATCGACCACTGACTTCTTCATGCCGATTGTCGACGACCCGTTCGACTTCGGCCGTATCGCCGCGACCAATGCGATCAGCGACATCTATGCCATGGGCGGCGACCCACTGATGGCGATTGCGATCCTCGGCTGGCCGGTGAATGTGCTGGCGCCGGAGGTGGCGCGGGAAGTGATTCGCGGCGGGCGTGCGGTGTGCGACGCCGCCGGCATTCCGCTGGCCGGCGGGCATTCGATCGATGCGCCAGAGCCGATCTTCGGCCTGGCGGTGACCGGTCTGGTGGAAAAGCGCCACATGAAGCGCAACGACACCGCCACCGCCGGTTGCCTGCTGTACCTGACCAAGCCGCTGGGCATCGGTATCCTCACCACCGCCGAGAAAAAGGGCAAATTGCGCCCCGGCGACATTGGTGTGGCCCGTGACTGGATGTGCACCCTGAACAAGCCGGGCAGCCGCTTCGGCAAACTGGCCGGCGTCACCGCAATGACCGACGTCACCGGTTTCGGCCTGCTCGGGCACCTGGTGGAAATGGCCGATGGCAGCCACCTGACCGCTCGCATCCGCTACAACCATGTGCCGCGTCTGGACAGCGTCGAGTACTACCTCGAACAAGGCTGCGTGCCCGGTGGCACTCTGCGTAACTTTGACAGCTATTCGAGCAAGCTCGGCCGTCTGCAGGAGTTGCACAAGCGCGTGCTGTGCGACCCGCAGACCAGCGGTGGTCTGTTGATTGCGGTGACCCCTGAAGGTAACGATGAGTTTCTCGCCGTGGCCGCCGAACTGGGCCTGGACCTGGCGCCGATTGGCGAGCTGGTTGAGCGACAGACCCACGCAGTCGAGGTGATCTGATGTACCGCGACTGCACCGATTACCGCGACATTTTCCTCAACGACCGGCCGATGATGGACGCCCGCGCGCCGGTCGAGTTTGCCCACGGAGCATTTCCCGGCGTGGTCAACCTGCCGCTGATGAACGACCGCGAGCGCGAGCAAGTGGGCACTTGCTACAAGCAGCACGGACAACAAGCCGCCATCGCCCTGGGCGAGCGGCTGGTGTCTGCCGAGGTCCGGGAGCAGCGCATTCAGGGTTGGGTCGAGTTTGCCCAGGCGCACCCCGACGGCTACCTGTATTGCTTTCGCGGCGGCTTGCGTTCGCAGATCGTCCAGCAATGGATCAAGGAGGAGGGCGGGATCGATTACCCGCGTGTCGGCGGCGGCTACAAGGCCATGCGCACGTTCCTGCTGGAAACCATCGATCAAGCCGTGGCCGAGTGCGATCTGGTGTTGCTGGGCGGCATGACCGGTACCGGCAAGACCGAACTGCTGGTGCAGTTGCGCAATGGTCTGGATCTGGAAGGCCACGCCAATCATCGAGGATCGAGTTTCGGCAAGCGCGCCACCGGGCAACCGACCAATATCGATTTCGAAAACCGTCTGGCCGTTGATGTGTTGAAAAAACGCGCCGGCGGCGTCCAGCAGTTTGTGCTGGAAGACGAGAGCCGGGTAGTCGGCAGTTGTGCCTTGCCACTGCCGTTGTACCGAGGCATGCAAGTGGCGCCGATGGTCTGGCTGGAAGACAGCCTGGAACAGCGGGTCGAGCGGATTCTGCAGGACTATGTGATCAACCTGCACGCCGAGTTCGTCGCCGTGCACGGCGAGCAGGGCTTTGCGCTGTATGCCGAGCGGTTGATTGCTAGCTTGAACAATATCCAGCGCCGGCTGGGCGGCGAGCGCCATCAGCGGATGTTCCTGCAGATGGAAGAGGCCTTGGCCGAGCAGGCGCGCAGCGGATCGGTCGAGCAGTTCCGGGACTGGATCAGCGTGTTGTTGCGCGAGTATTACGACCCGATGTATGCGTTCCAGCGGGAGAAGAAGGGCGGGCGGATTGAATTTGCCGGGGAGCGCGGGGCGGTGCTGGAGTATTTGCGCGAGCGAGTGAACCAGCGGGTTTGAGGGTGGCTTTGCTGGCCCAATCGCTGGCAAGCCAGCTCCCACAGTGTTTTAGGGATGCTGTAAATGTAAGCATCACCCAAACCCTGTGGGAGCTGGCTTGCCAGCGATGAGGAACCGACAAACAGCCAATCCCTCAAGTCGGACAGGTCGCCTTGCCGTTATCCAGCCCCTGCTTGTAGCTGTGACTCTGCAGGCTGGCCTTGCCGTTGTGCCAGGTCAGGGTCAGCACATACAGCGTATCGAAATCGCCCGCCGCCCAGTCGTCGGTGATGGTCTGCTTTTCGCCGACGGCCTTGCCGGCAACCTTGTTGATCAACTCCGGCAGATAACCGTGCGACCACGCGGTGTAGATCGTCGCGTTGTGGTACTTGTCTTCGGTCAGTTCCCGCGCCAGGTCACTGGTATCGTTGGCGGAGAACTCGATGTTCACCGGCAGGCCGAGTTTGATCGCGGCGGGGCTGATAGTCATCAGCGGGCGGATGTAGCTGTAGGAGTTGTCCCGTTCGCCTTCCTCGACATTGCGTGTCGGGTCGGCGGCGAACACGTAATCGGCCTTGCCGAATTTTTCCGGCAGCAGGGTCGACAGCTCGATCGCCCGGTTCAGGCCCTGGCAGTTGAGCTGGCCGAGGCCGCCGGCGGGCTTTTCCGCGTGGCGCAGGAAAACCAGGGTCTGGGTGCCGTCCACCGGCTGGGCGCGAATCTGGCTCGATTCGAGCGACAAGGTCAGCGCACTGACCGCCAGCAGGGAGGGCAGGGCCACGCAGGCGCGATGTTTGAAGCGTTTGGCGAAACTCATGAGGTTCGTCATTGAATATAGGATTCTTCAGCAAATTCGGTGGGGGCTGACCAACCCTTGCACCACGGGCTCCCGGCACCGGGTGTTGTCCATGTCGTGTGTCGCGCTTCCGTTACGAAGGGCATAGCTCAGAGTCCTCTGAGGCCGGTTTGGTTCATGCACATTAGCCGCAGGATGTTACGGTTCGTGTAGCTCCTACATTATGATCAGTGCTTTCCATGTGACTGGATGTTTCCCATGACCGATCTGTCCGCGTTCCCGATCACCCAGAAATGGCCGGCGCAGTACCCCGACTGGATTCAGCTCTATTCCCTGCCGACCCCCAACGGCGTCAAGGTCTCGATCATGCTCGAAGAGATCGGCCTGCCGTACGAGCCGCACCGTGTGGGCTTCGACACCCAGGATCAGATGTCACCGGAATTCCTCTCGCTGAACCCCAACAACAAGATCCCGGCGATCCTCGACCCTCACGGCCCCGAGGACCAACCACTGGCGCTGTTCGAGTCCGGCGCGATCCTGATCTACCTCGCCGACAAGAGCGGCCAGTTGCTGGCCCAGGAAGGCGCGCTGCGTTACGAGACGATTCAGTGGCTGATGTTCCAGATGGGCGGTATCGGCCCGATGTTCGGCCAGCTCGGTTTCTTCAACAAATTCGCCGGCAAGGACTACGAGGACAAGCGTCCGCGTGACCGCTATGTCGAGGAGAGCAGACGCCTGCTCAACGTGCTCGACAAACGTCTGCAAGGGCGCGACTGGATCATGGGCGAACGCTACACCATCGCCGACATCGCCACGTTCCCGTGGGTGCGTAACCTGATCGGCTTCTATGAGGCCGGGGATCTGGTGGGAATCAGCAATTTCCCGAATGTGACCCGGGTGCTGGAGCGTTTTCTGGCGCGGCCGGCGGTTGTTCGAGGCCTGACCATTCCCTCGTAATCAACACCAATCCCTGTAGGAGCTGCCGCAGGCTGCGATCTGTTGATCTGGTTTTCTAAAAACAAAGTCAAAAGATCGCAGCCTGCGGCAGCTCCTACAGGGGAATGTGGGTTGTCTGACGGATTATTGCGCACCCGGTAATGCTGTCTTGATTGATCCAGGTTTGTACCTGCGCCCAGCGAAGGCATAAGCTTCGCCCCCTACGACTTTCGTCTCATCTTCCGATTTCAGGAAAGCCCCATGTCCAGCCAGTTCCCCGAAGCACGTCCCCGCCGTCTGCGCCGCAATGCGAGCCTGCGCAGCCTGTTCCAGGAAACCGAGTTCAGCCTGAATGATCTGGTGCTGCCGATTTTCGTCGAAGAAGAAATCGATGACTTTGTGCCGATCAAGAGCATGCCCGGGGTGATGCGCATTCCCGAACGCAAGCTGGCCAGCGAAATCGAGCGTTATGCCCGTGCCGGGATCAAGTCGGTGATGACCTTTGGCGTGTCCCATCATCTGGACGCCAATGGCAGCGACACCTGGCGTGAAGACGGCCTGGTCTCGCGCATGTCGCGAATTGCCAAGGACGCGGTGCCGGAAATGATCGTGATGTCCGACACCTGTTTCTGCGAATACACCGATCACGGCCACTGCGGCGTGATGCACAACCACGAAGTCGACAACGATCAGACCCTGATCAACCTCGGCAAGCAAGCCGTGGCGGCGGCGCGTGCCGGTGCTGACGTGATCGCGCCGTCGGCAGCGATGGACGGTCAGGTGCGGGCGATCCGCCAGGCGCTGGACGCCGCCGGTTTCACCCAGATTCCGATCATGGCCTACTCGACCAAATTCGCCTCGGCGCTGTACGGCCCGTTCCGCGAGGCCGGCGGCAGTGCGCTGAAGGGTGACCGCAAAAGCTATCAGATGAACCCGATGAACCGCCGCGAAGCCCTGCGCGAATCGCTGCTCGACGAGCAGGAAGGCGCCGATGCGCTGATGGTCAAACCGGCCGGTGCGTACCTCGACATCATCCGCGACATTCGTGAAGCCTCGAACCTGCCGCTGTCGGCGTATCAGGTCAGCGGCGAGTACGCGATGATCAAATTCGGCGCGCAGGCCGGCGCGATCGACGAGGACCGTGTGGTGCGTGAAAGCCTGGGCGCGATCAAGCGCGCGGGTGCGGATCTGATCTTCACTTATTTTGCGATGGATCTGGCGTTGGCCGGGATCTGACGAATACCGCAGAACCCTTGTGGGAGTTGGCTTGCCAGCGATTGCGTCGGCACAGTCAAAATCAATATTGGCTGATCCATCGCTATCGCTGGCAAGCCAGCTCCCACAGGTATTCAGGGTGTTCTTGGGTCAGGGGCTGTTGAAGAACGGCCGGATGCCGTGATCGCGGAAATACCGCTCAATTACCTTCGGATCCGCACTGTTGTCGGCAATCGCCACATAGGTATCCGGGCGCAGCAGATAAAACCCGTTACGCCCCAACCCCGCCGTGTCAAACGCCGGCCGCCAGTCGAACACGTGCAGCGACAGATGGTGTTCATTGCACCAGGCGATCATCTCGTCGCTGGTGTCGCCGTACACGTGCACCTGCCAGCAGGGCTGGCGCAGCGGCTCGAAATTATCCCCCTCACCATCATGCGCCCACGGCAAGCGGTCGCCGCCGTGGACGTGGCCGGCCGTGCCCTGGCTCAGCGGCATGCCGCGATAGTTGAGGGTGACTTGCGAAACGGTGCGAAAAAGGAATTCGCGGCTGGCCTCGAACGTGGCCATTTTCGGGATCAGAAACGGTGCCAGGCGCGTGCGCAGCAGATCGGCGATGCGCCCCTCGGCGGTGACGAAAGTGAATACCTTGTCGGTGGTCGACACCAGCCGCCGGGCGAAGGCGATGCGCTCGGTTTCGTAAGTGTCGAGCAGCTTCGCCGTGGCGCTGCCGTTGAGCACGGCGGCGAGTTTCCACGCCAGGTTGATTGCATCGCCAATCCCAGTGTTCATGCCCTGGCCGCCGGCGGGGCTGTGCACGTGCGCCGCGTCACCGAGCAGAAACGCCCGACCGCTGCGAAAGTGCTCGGCCACGCGGTGATGCACGCGGTAGGTGGAGAACCAGTTGACCTCGTCGATGTGCACGTTCAGGTGCTCGATGGCGCGGCGGCTGACGTCGGCAAATTGCAGGGTTTCGGCGCGGTCGGCACGTTCGTCACGCACGGTGCCGATCAGTCGGGCGCGGCCTTCACCGGCCAGTGGAAACACCGCAAGGAAGTCCGCTTCATCCAGATCCAGGTGCAGCTCACCGTTCATCGCCGGGCCGCTGGCCTTGACGTCGGCGACGTAGAAAATCTGCTGATAGGTGCCGCCGGGAAAACCGGTGTCGAGGGTTTTGCGCACCACTGAGCGGGCGCCATCACATCCCGCCAGATAGCAGGCCTGGCAGATTTCCTGTTCGCCATCGGGCAGGCGCAAGTGCGCGGTGAGTCCGTCGCCGGTCTCTTCGAAACTTTCCAGAGTGGTGTCGCGTTCGACGGTGACGCCGTAGTCTTCGAGACGCTCAATCAGCAGCCGTTCGTGCTGGTCCTGGGGAAAGATTTCGATGAACGAGTAGGGCGTCAGGCCTTCGCCGATGCGCTGCAGCGGCAACTGCGCAACCGGTTTGCCCTTGACCCAGAAATGCGCCGCCGCGACCTTGTGCCCGTTGCGCACCACGGTATCGGCCAGATCCAGCTGGCGATACAACTCCAGCGTGCGCGCCTGCACCGCCAGCGCCCGCGAAGTGGTGCCGGGCGCGGACGTCTTGTCGATGATGCGCACGCGCACGCCCAGTTTGCTCAGCCACAGAGCCAGCACCAGACCGGTCGGGCCGGCGCCGATGATCAGTACGTCGCTGCGGTGCATGAGCCTGTCCTCCGTTGGCTGTGCAGCAAGTATGGATCAGATGGAAAGGCTAGCCAGTGCCGGACTCTTCGCGAGCAAGCTCGCTCCCACAGTCGAACGCATTCCGATGTGGGAGCGAGCCTGCTCGCGAAGGGGGCTTACCACCCGCCACAAAAAACAAAAAAGGCCCCGCAACGTTAAAGCTGCGGGGCCTTTGTTACGACGGGATGACGCTTAGAAATCGATTGTCCCCGACAACTTCGCCACCCGCGGCTCTCCCTGGGTCAGATAGCCGCCCTGCGCCGATTCCCAATACTTCTTGTTCGCCAGGTTTTCGACGCCCAGACGCAGGGTCACGTCTTTCTGCGCGACCTTGAAGGCGTAACGCGCACCGGCATCGAAGCGATTCCAGGTCGGCAGGCTGAGGTTGTTGGCCGCGTCGGCGTACTGGCCGCCGGTGCGCAGCATCCGCGCATTCAGCGCCACGCCTTGCAGGCCCGGTACATCCCAGTCGGCGCCGGCGTTGAACTGGAAGCTCGACACGCCGATGGCGCGGTTGCCGTCGTTGGCGCCGTTCTGGGTGTTGCGCAGTTCGGTGTCCATCAGGGTCAGGCCGCTGATCAGACGCAGGCCGTTGATCGGCTCGCCGAACACGTTCATCTCTACGCCTTTATTGATCTGCTCGCCTTCACGCACGTAGGTGCAGGTGGTGGCGCTGTTGATTTCACAGTAGCCATCGCTCGGCTGCTCGATGCGGTACACGCCCAGGCTCGCGCCGTAAGTGCCCATGTCGACCTTGACCCCGGCCTCGGTCTGTTTGGAACGCGCCGGTGCGTAGACTTCGTTGCCGTTGGTCACGCGCAAGCCGCCGGTGCTGGTCGGCGAAGTCGGGCCTTGCGCCAGACCTTCGATGTGGTTGGCGTAGAACGACACGTGCTCCCATGGTTTGAAGACGATGCCGTAGACCGGTGTGGTGATCGATTCGTCGTAGCTCGACTTGCGGCTGCCGCTGCCGTAACTGGCGTAGTTGTAGCCTTGCACCACCAGTTGCTGACGACGCAGGCCAGCGGTGATCAGCAGGCGATCGTCGAAGAAACCGAGGGTGTCGGAGAGCGCTAGGCTGCGGTTGAAGGTCTTGCCGACGATGCCCGGATCGCTGAGGTCGCCGCCGGAAAAGTTGCCGACCGGCGACGGGGTTTCCACCGGGTGGTAGATATTGTTGGCGTACTGGGTCAGGTCGAAATCGTAGGCGCTGCGCTGTTCGGCCCACAGACCGCTGAGGCCGAAATTGAGCTTGTGGCTGACCGCGCCGGTGTTGAATTTGCCGTTGAGGCCGGCCATCAGGCTGGTGTTGTCCTCGTCGTGGGGGATGAACGAGCCGGTGGTGTACGAGGCGCCGTTGTTGCCCACCAGCGTGGTCGAGTTGTAGCGTCCGACTTCGCGGGTGTGCTTGGCGCCGCCAGCAACATAAGCGGTCCAGTTGTCGTTCAAATCGTATTCGGCGCGGAGCATGCCGAAGGTGTCTTCGATGTCGGTGTAGCCCCACTTTGGCGCGTAGTTGGTGTCGGCCGACGGCGCGTCCGGAATGTGCGTGGCGGTGCCGAGGTTGACTGAGTTGCGGCCACCGTTGACGCGTTCTTTCTGGTAGGCGAAGTCGCCGGAAATACGCAGCGCGTCACCGCGATAATCGAGGCCGATGGCGAACAGTTTCGAACGCTGGTTCTCGTGATCGATGCCGGTGTCGCCTTCGCGCTGGGACAGGTTGATCCGCGCGCCAAAGCGGTTGTCTTCGCCGAAACGCTGGCCGATATCGAGGTGCTGACCGATCCGGCCTTCGCTGTTGATGTCGGTGGTGTAGCGGCGCAGCGGCTCGTCGCCGGCACGCTTGGGCTGCAGGTTGACGCCACCGCCGATGCCGGAGCCGGTCGGGGTCACGCCGTTGATGAAGGCGTTCGGGCCTTTGAACACTTCCACGCGCTCCAGGGCGTCGCTGGAAATGATCTGCCGGGGCAGCACGCCGTACAGGCCGTTATAGGAAATGTCGTCACCGTTCAGCGGCAGGCCGCGGATCATGAACACCTGCGCCTGGTTGGAGTAGCCCGAAGCCTGACGTACCGAGGCATCGTTAAGCAGGACGTCGGCGACGTTTTCCGCTTGCTGATCCTGAATCAGCTGTTCGGTGTACGACGCGGCGCTGAACGGCACGTCCATCATGTCCTGGTTGCCGAGCACGCCGAGTTGACCACCACGGGCGACCTGACCACCGGCGTAGACCGGGGGCAGGGCGTTCGGCGTCGGTGCCTGGGCGTTGACGTTGACATTGTCGAGCACCAGCGCCTTGCCGTTTTCATCGGCAGCGTGGGCGGTGACCGTCAGGGAGCACAGCAGGGCGAGAAGCGTCGGGCGGAACGGGACAGAGAGGCGAACTGAAGCGGGCATGTGTTCGTACCTGGAGGCGCAGGGCCGGTAAGAAAAAATAGGGCAGCGCGGGGAACTCCTTGCGCAAATACGACTCCAGGTGCAAATGATAGGAGTTCGCAGTAACGTTTTGCAATCAGTTTGTCATCAATCCGAAAAACACATTCACCTGTAGGAGCTGCCGCAGGCTGCGATCTTTTGACTTGGTTTTTAAAAGACAAGATCAAAAGATCGCAGCCTGCGGCAGCGCCTACACGGATTGTGTATGGTGTCCGGGCTTAATGGACTGGATGGAGCAACATGCGATTACTCATTACCCTCGCTGCGCTGCTGGCGCTCGCCGGTTGCGCCGGCCAGCGCAGTCAGGAGCCGGCGCCGCGTGCGCCGGCTGAAGTGAAGGCCGAAATCGTGCGGCTGATGCCGGCCAAGGTGCCCGACCGCGAGGGCTGGGCCACCGACATCTACGCCGCGTTCGCCGCTCAGCACATCAGCCCGACCACGCAGAATCTCTGTTCAGTGCTGGCCGTGGCCGAGCAGGAATCGACCTATCAGGTCGACCCGACGGTGCCGGGGCTGGGCAAGATTGCCCGCGACGAAATCGACCGTCGTGCCGCCAAAGTGCATATCCCCGGCCTGTTGGTCAGCGGCGCGCTGCAAGTGCGCTCCACCAACGGCAAGACCTACAGCGAACGCTTGAACGCGGCGCGCACTGAAAAAGAACTCAGCGCCATTTTTGACGACTTCATCGGCAGGGTGCCGATGGGCCGCACCTTGTTCGGCGGCTTCAACCCGGTACACACCGCCGGACCGATGCAGGTCAGCATCGAATTCGCCGAGCAGCACGCCAAGGACTATCCATACCCGGTAGACGGCACGATCCGCCACGAAGTGTTCACCCGCCGAGGCGGCATGTACTTCGGCATCGCGCATTTGCTTGGCTACCCGGTGAGTTACCGCGAGCCGCTGTACCGCTTCGCCGACTTCAATGCCGGCTGGTACGCCAGCCGCAATGCCGCGTTCCAGAACGCCGTCAGCCGAGCTTCGGGCATTCCGCTGGCGCTGGATGGCGACTTGATTCGCTACGACTCGATCATGCCCGGCAGCACCGAACTGGCGGTGCGCACCCTCGGCAAAGCGCTGGGCCTGCGCAACCCGACGATTCGCGATCAACTGGAAAAGGGCAAAACCCTGGAGTTTGAAGACACCAGGCTTTATCAACGGGTGTTCGAACTGGCCGAGAAGGCTGAAGGCAAGACCTTGCCGCGCGCGGTATTGCCAGGGATCGTCCTGCAGAGCCCGAAAATCACCCGCAAACTGACCACGGCGTGGTTCGCCAAACGCGTGGATGAGCGCTACAAGCGCTGCATGGCCAAGGCCGGTTGACGCGGGTTCAAAGCACTTTGACGGCGCGGCCGATCGCCTGAATCGGCCCGGTCGGTTTACCGATCGGCGAGCCATTGGCGCCTTCCAGCGTCAGCTCGAACAGCTGATTCGGTTGCAGCGGCGGCAGCTTGTCCAGCGGCACCGACAGCGCCTGACCCGGCTTGACCAGCCCCAGCGACACCGGCCCTTGCCAGCCGTCAGCCTTGGTCCAGAACTCCAGCGCCTTGTCCGCCGGCACTTCAACCACGCCCAGCGGGATCAGCTGAATTTCCCGGGCGTTGCTGGCCTGAATCACCCAGCCCGGTGCCTTGTCCTGCGGCGCGACCAGCACCACCAGATAACTGGGTTTCGGCGTGGTCTGGGTCAGCAGAATCGAGCCCAGGATCAGCGTCGCGGCCAGTCCGACCGCACTCAGCCCGCGCCACAGCGGCAGCAGATTCCACCATGAGGTGGGCGCCGGAGCCGGTGTTTTTCGTGAGAGTTGCTCGACACTGCGCTCGATACGCGGCCACAAGTGCGGCGATGGCTGCTGTGTCACGGCGAGATCGGTCAGGTCGAGCAAACGTCGCTCCCAGGCGTCCACCGCCGCTTGTAGCTCGGGCTCGTGGGGCAGGCGCCGTTGCACCGCTTCGCGCTCTGGCGCCGACAGGGTGCCGAGCACGTATTCACTGGCCAGTTCATCGCGTTCCTGCGCCGATTCAGTGGTCATCCCATGCACTCCCGCAAAGCGTTGAGGCTGCGTTTGATCCAGGCTTTGACCGTGCCCAGCGGCGTGCCCAACCGTTGGGAAATCTGCGCGTGGCTGTAGCCATCGACATAGGCGTGGAGGATGCAGCTTCGGCGTTGCGGGTCGAGCTGTTCCAGGCAGCGATGGATGCGCCCCGAATGCGCCTGGGCATCGAAACCGTCATCTTCGTTCGCGGGTATTTCATGATCTTCGCTGAACGGCGTTTCCCGAGCCTGATTGCGCAGCAGATTCAGCGCCAGATGCCGGGTCACGCTGAACATCCAGCCCCGCGCCGAACCGCGCGCCGGATCGAACTGCGCCGCACCGTTCCAGATCTTGATGAATGCCTCATGCACGATGTCTTCGGCCAGCGCCGTGTCACGTACCAGCCGCTTGGCCACGCCGAGCAGGCGCGGGCCTTCCTGCACATATAAATCGCGCAGGGCCGAGTGCTCGCCGCGGGCGCAGGCCGCGAGACGGGCTTCGTAATCGAACAGCGGTTCAGGCAAAGACATGGGGTGCAATCTAGCTCACATTCTTCAAACATCCAGCCAACAGTCTTCTACTGTGGGAGCGAGCCTTTGTGGTGAGGGGATTCATCCCCGACCGGCTGCACAGCAGCCGTAACCGTTGGTTGCGGTGAATTCCTGACTCCGCAGTTGCCGGATTTTGGGGCGCTTCGCGCCCCATCGGGGATGAATCCCCTCGCCACCAGTTCGCTCCCATAGGAGCATCAAGGAACTAGTTTGCCGCCCAGAAAATGTAGTCCGCCTGATATTTCACCACTTCCTGTTTGCCCTTGTTCGCCGCCGTGCATTCGCTGCCCGGGGCCACGCCGCCCTTGAGCGCGACACGCTGGATGTAACTCACGCCACTCATCGCGCCTTTGCCTTCGGCGGGGTTGGCCTTGACCAGTTGATAGGGCAGGTTGCCCGGGCTCGACGGGGCGACGGCCAATTGCGTACCGGTGACTTTCGAACCGTCCTTGGCCTGCCAGGTGGCGGGCGGGCCGAAGTAGGTGCCGACCTGCTGGCCGCTGCGATCATTGAGCACCGCTTTCGGGCCGACGAAGGTCCATTCGGTCTGCCCGGCCGCGTTGGGCTTGTCGCGGCATTCATAGGTGATCTCGCCGACGCCGGTGGTTTCCATGGCGATCTTGTGGCCTTCCGGGACTTTGATCGCGTCGGGATAGCTGCTCTGGGCGAAGGTTGTCGAGGACAGGGCGAGCAAACCGGTGAGGCCAATCAGTTGAGTGATGTTCATCTGTGTTATCTCTGAAAGGGGTAAACCGCTGACAGCCGAAGAGGGCTGCTACAGGGACTACCCGTGACGGAGGCGTTTGGATGCAGTGGCCGAAAAATATTCTCCAGGCCCCACCAATCCCCTGTAGGAGCTGCCGCAGGCTGCGATCTTTTGCTCTTGAAAAACAACATCAAAAGATCGCAGCCTGCGGCAGCTCCTACACAAGCTCGGCAGTTTTACGCGGGACGCTCAGGCCGGAGGCTTTCAGCAGTTCCTGGGTGTAGGGATGCTGCGGCGCAGCAAAGATCTCCCGCGACGCCCCTTGCTCGACCACCTGGCCGTCCTTGATCACCAGCAAGTCATGAGCCAGCGCCTGCACCACCGCCAGGTCATGGCTGATGAACAGATAGGTCAGCCCATGCTTGATCTGCAATTGTCGCAACAGCTCCACCACTTGTTTCTGCACCGTGCGATCCAGCGCCGAGGTCGGTTCGTCGAGCAGGATCAGCGCCGGCTCCAGCACCAATGCGCGGGCGATGGAGATGCGCTGGCGCTGGCCGCCGGAAAATTCGTGGGGGTAGCGATGGCGACTCTTAGGGTCGAGGCCGACTTCCTCCAGTACGCGAATCACCGCCGCCTCGCGCTCGGCCTCGGTGCCGATGCCGTGAGTCAGCAGGCCTTCGGCAATGATCTGCTGCACCGACATGCGCGGGCTCAGGCTGCCGAACGGGTCCTGGAACACCACCTGAATCTGCCGCCGCAACGGGCGCATCAAGCGCTGATTGAGCAGGCTCAGTTGCTTGTTGCCGAAGCGGATCTCGCCCTCGGATTCCACCAGCCGCAGGATCGCCTGGCCCAGCGTGGATTTGCCCGAACCGGATTCGCCGACAATCCCCAACGTTTTGCCGCGTTGCAGGCGGAAGCTGACGCCGTCCACCGCTTTGATGTATGCCTGTGAACGACTGAACAGCGCCTTGGGCAGTGGAAACCAGACCTTCAGATTATCGACCTCCAGCAGATTGTGTTGATACGCACTCGGCACCGGTACACCGCAGGGTTCCGCTTCGATCAACAAGCGGCTGTAAGGATGTTGCGGGGTGCGAAACAGCGTCTCGCAGTCGGCCTGTTCGACGATTTCGCCGTGGCGCATCACGCACACCCGTTGCGCGATGCGCCGCACCAGATTCAGATCGTGACTGATCAGCAACAGTGACATGCCCAGGCGTTGTTGCAGTTCGATCAACAGCTCAAGAATCTTCTGCTGCACGGTCACGTCCAGCGCGGTGGTCGGTTCATCGGCGATCAGCAGTTCCGGCTCATTGGCCAGCGCCATGGCGATCATCACCCGTTGCCGTTGTCCGCCCGACAGCTGATGCGGATAGGCTTTCAAACGCTGCAAAGGCTGGCGAATACCGACCAGTTCCAGCAGTTCGAGCGTCCGCTCACGTGCCGCGCGCCCCTTCAGGCCTTTATGAATTTCCAGCACTTCACTGACTTGCTTTTCCACCGTGTGCAACGGGTTCAGCGAGGTCATCGGCTCCTGGAAAATCATCGCAATCCGGTTGCCGCGTAAACCGCGCAGGTGTTGCTCGCTGGCCTGCAGCAAGTTCACCCCGTTGTAAGTAATCGAACCGCTGCTGCTGACGCTTTTACCCGGCAGCAAACGCAGGATCGAATGCGCCGTGACCGACTTGCCCGAGCCGGACTCACCGACCAGCGCCAGACATTCACCCCGGCGAATGTCGAGGTTCAAACCGTGCACCACGGCCTGCTCGCCAAAGGCTACGCGCAGGTCGCGAATCTCGATCAAATGGTTTTGCATGTCAGCTCCTCGGATCAAACGCGTCTCGGCAAGCCTCACCGATGAACACCAACAAAGACAGAATCAGCGCCAAGGCAAAAAACGCCGTCAGGCCCAGCCACGGCGCTTGCAGATTGCGCTTGGCCTGGCCAATCAGTTCGCCCAGTGAGGCGGTGCCCGCCGGCATGCCGAAGCCAAGAAAATCCAGCGCGGTGAGGGTGGCGATGGCGCCGGTCAGAATGAAAGGCAAATAGGTCAGGGTGGAGGTCATCGCGTTGGGCAGGATGTGCCGCAGCATCAGCTCACAGTCGGTCAGCCCCAGCGCCCGCGCGGCTTTGACGTATTCCAGATTGCGTCCACGCAGGAACTCGGCGCGCACCACATCCACCAGCGCCAGCCAGGAGAACAGCGCCATGATCCCCAGCAGCCACCAGAAACTCGGCGAGACAAACCCGGACAAAATGATCAGCAGATACAGCACCGGCAGCCCCGACCAGATCTCCAGCAGCCGTTGCCCGAGCAAATCCACCCAACCGCCGTAATAACCCTGCGACGCGCCGGCAACGATACCGACCAACGCACTGATGCCGGTGAGGATCAGCGCAAACAGGATTGAAATTCGTGTGCCGAAAATCACCCGCGCCAACACGTCCCGCGCCTGATCGTCGGTGCCCAGCCAGTTGCTCGCCGAGGGCGGGCTGGGTGCCGGTTCAGTCAGGTCATAATTGACCGTGTCGTAGCTGAACGGAATCGGCGGAAACAGCATCCAGCCGCCCTGATCCTCGATCAGCGAGTGCACGTAAGCGCTGGCGTAATCCGGCTGGAACGGCAGCTCGCCGCCGAAATCGGTTTCCAGGTAATCGCTGAGGATCGGGAAGTACAAAGCGCCGTGGTAGCGGATCACCAAGGGTTTGTCGTTGGCAATCAGTTCGCCGCCAAGGCAGATCAGGCACAGGCCAATGAACAGCCACAGCGACCAGCGCCCACGGCGGTTGGCCTTGAACTGCGCGACCCGGCGCTGACCCAGAGGAGAGAGTGTGAACATCAGGCAGTCCTCGCCGAGAAGTCGATGCGCGGGTCGAGCAGGGTGTAGCTGAGGTCGCCGATCAGCTTGATCAACAGGCCGAACAGGGTGAACAGGAACAACGCGCCGAACACCACCGGATAGTCCCGCGACACCGCCGCTTCGTAACTCATGCGCCCGAGGCCATCGAGGTTGAAAAGGGTTTCGATCAGCAAGGAGCCAGCGAAAAACACTTCGATCAGCGCCGACGGCACACCGGCCACCACCAGCAGCATGGCGTTGCGAAACACGTGGCCGTAAAGCACGCGGCGCTCGGTCAGACCCTTGGCCCGTGCGGTAATCACGTACTGGCGGCTGATCTCGTTGAGGAAGCTGTTTTTGGTGAGGATGGTCAGGGTGGCGAAGCCACCGATGACCAGCGCCGTGACCGGCAACACCAGGTGCCAGAGGTAGTCGCCGACCTTGCCCAACGTGCTGAGGTTGTCGAAGTTATCCGACACCAGCCCCTGCACCGGGAACCAGTTGACGTAGCTGCCGCCGGCGAACACCACGATCAGCAGAATCGCAAACAGAAACGCCGGCATCGCGTAGCCGATGATGATCGCGGTGCTGCTCCAGACATCGAATGCGCTGCCGTTGCTGATCGCTTTGCGGATGCCCAACGGGATCGAAATCAGGTAGGTGATCAGCGTCGCCCACAAGCCGAGCGACAACGACACCGGCAGTTTCTGCAGGATCAGATCGGTGACCTTGGCACCGCGAAAGAAACTGCTGCCCAGATCCAGCTGGGCGTAGTTTTTCAGCATCAGCCACAAGCGTTCGTGCATCGGCTTGTCGAAACCGTAGTGGTGTTTGATTTCCTCGATCAGCGCCGGGTCGAGGCCACGGCTGCTGCGCCCGGCACCGCCCGTCGCAGCGACTTCACCACCACCGCCCATGCTGTGCCCGCCGAAACCTTGCAGACGCGCGATGGCTTGTTCCACCGGGCCGCCCGGCGCGGCCTGCACGATGAGGAAATTGACCACCAGGATGCACAGCAGCGTGGGGATGATCAGCAGCAAACGTCGACTCAGATAACGCAGCATGTCACTGGCCCCCCGCAAGCTGGGTGTGCATCTGTTGCGTGGTCAACGGCTTGGCCGAGACCTCCCACCAGGTGTTGAGGCCTTCGTCGTAAGCCGGTTGCACTGGCGGCATGCCGAAGCGGTTCTGATACACCGTCGGCGTGCCCTTGGAGTAGTAGTTGGGAATCATGTAGTAACCCCATTGCAGCACTCGGTCGAGGGCGCGGGCGTAATGCACCATGGCATCGCGGGTGTCGGCCTTGACCAGCCCGTCGATCAGTTGATCGACCGCCGGGTTGGCCAGCACCATCGAGTTCGAACTGCCGACTTGCGTGGCACTTTGCGAGGCGTACAGGCTGTACAGTTCGCGGCCGGGAGAGACGATCGGATCGCCGCTGCGCGGGAAACTGGTGACGATCATGTCGTAGTCGCGGGCGTTGAGCCGATTGACGTATTGCGCCGAATCGATCCGGCGCAAATTCAGGGTGATGCCGATCTGCGCGAGGGTGCGTTTGAATGGCAACAGCATGCGGTCGAAGCCGCCCTGACCGTCGAGGAAGGTGAACGCCAGCGGCTCGCCATCGGCGTTGACCAGTCGGCTGTGTTGCGGCGTCCAGCCCGCCTCGGCGAGCAGTTTCAGCGCCTGCAACTGCTTGTCACGTATGTAGCCGCTGCCGTCGGTTTTCGGCGCCTGATAGACCTCGGTGAACACCTCGTCCGGGATCTGCCCGCGCAACGGTTCGAGGATCTTCAATTCCTCGGCGTCGGGCAGGGCGGTGGCGGCCATTTCACTCTTGGGCCAGAAGCTGTTCTGACGCACGTAGAAGCCGCGCATCATCTGCTTGTTGGTCCACTCGAAATCCCACAGCAGACTGATCGCCTGACGCACGCGGCGATCCTGAAAAATCGGGTTTTGCAGGTTGAACACGAAGCCTTGCGCCGCCGTGGGTTTTTCCGGGGCGAGAATCGCCTGTTGCAAACGCCCGTCACGCAATGCCGGGCTGTCGTAGCCGACCACGTAACCGGACGAAGAAAACTCGCGGTTGTAATCGAACGCACCGGCCTGCAGCAGTTGGCGAGCGACGTCGGTGTCGCCGTAGAAATTCACCGTGAGCGTGTCGAAGTTGTACATCCCGCGACTGACCGGCAGGTCCTTGCCCCACCAGTCCGGATCGCGCTGGAAACTGATGCTGCGCCCGGCGTCGACCTTGCTCACGCGATACGGACCGCTGCCCAGCGGCGGTTCGAAGCCGCCGCCGTTGGCGAAATCGCGCGTCTTCCACCAGTGTTCGGGCACCACGCGCAGCGTCGCCAGGTCCAGCGCCAGGGTGCGGTTGAGGTTGTTCTTGAAGGTGAAACGCACCTGCCGTGGACCTTCGATCAGTACGTCCTGCACGTCGGCGTACTGCTGGCGATAACTGAGGCTGCCCTTGGTCATCAGCAGGTTGAAGGTGTAGCGCACGTCCTCGGCGGTGATCGGCGTGCCATCGGCGAAGCGAGCCTTGGGGTTCAGGGTGAAGCGCACCCAGAGCCCCTCGGGATCGCGTTCCATTTGTTGCGCGACCAGTGCGTAAACGGTGTAGGGCTCGTCCAGCGAACGGAACGCCAGCGGCGCATACACCCAGTCGTTGACCTGCACCACGGAAATGCCTTGATCGGCATACGGGGTGATGTAGTTGTACTGGCCGATTTCCATCGACGCGCGACTGAGCGAACCGCCCTTGGGCGCGTCGGGATCGACGAAATCGAAATGCTGGAAACCCGCCGGATACTTCGGCGCCTCGCCGTACACCGTTAACGCATAACCGCCGCCGGCCAGCGCCGAAGTGCCAGTGCACAGCAGCGCACTGCCGAGCAGCAGGCCAGCCATGTTGCGCAAAAAACTCATGAGGTCACCCTGAAAATCCCTGAAGAAACCCGGTTCCCATGTGGGAGCTGGCTTGCCAGCGATAGCGGTATGTCAGTGAAGTAAATGTCGACTGATACGACGCTATCGCTGGCAAGCCAGCTCCCACAGGGTTTTTTGGCGCTCGTTCTTTAGAAGTGATACGTCATGCGCGCAAACAGCGTGCGGCCCAGCGGGTCGGTGTAGCGCGGGTCATAGCCGCTCTGGAAGTTGTAGGCCTGGTTGGAGAACGGTGGGTTGCGGTCGAACATGTTCTTCATCCCGGCATCGACATCCAGCACCTTGTTGAAGGTGTAGCCGGCCGACAGGTCCCACACCGAATACGACGCCACGCGCGCATGGGTATCGCGGTCGTAGTCGTTGTAACCGGTGGTGAAGCGGTTGGTCAGCGACGCCCTTGCGGCGCCGAAGATCCAGCTGCCGGTGAGGTTGTGTTTCCAGCGCGCGATCACGCCGTCCCCTTCGAAGTCGCCGACCTTGTCGGTGAACGGGCCTTTGATGGTGCTCTGGAAGTCATAACTGTCGACGTAGGTGCCTTGCAGCCCCAGGCCGAACTGGCCGTACGGGGTGTTCGGGAAGCGGTAGTCCAGCGACACATCGACACCATTGGTTTCGACGATGCCGAGGTTGGCGTTGCCGGTGACGATGTAGTTGAGCGTGCCGTCGGCGTTGCGCACGAAGCGATCCGGGTAGCTGCCAGCCTGATCGAACACGGTGGATTCAGGGAACGGCTGGATCTGGTTGGAGATGTGAATCCACCAGAAATCCAGACCCACCGACAGGTTGCTGACCGGCTGATAGACGAAGCCCAGCGTCACGTTGCGCGCTTTCTCCGGAGCCAGATCTTCATTGCCGCCGATCTGATTGAGGAACTGCTGACCGCAATCGCGCCCGCCGTTGCCACCCGGTTGCACCACGCCGCCGGTACACAGCACCGGATCGTTGTAGTAGCCCTGGGTGTAGGTGATGCTGCGCGGCGAATACAGCTCGTAGAGCGACGGCGCCCGGAAACCTTCGCTGTACGCGCCGCGCACCACCAGCTCTTTGAGCGGCTGATAACGGAACGAGTATTTCGGGTTGGTGGTGCTGCCGAAGTCGCTGTATTTGTCGTGACGCACAGCGGCGGACAGTTCGAGGCTGTCGAGCACCGGCACGTTGATTTCCGCATAGGCGGCTTTCACACTGCGGTCACCCTCGACGCTACCGGCCGGGTCGATGCCGAGGCTCTGGATGTCACCGGCAAACTGTTCGAAGTCCTGGTGGAATTTCTCTTTGCGGTACTCGCCACCCAGCGCCAGACCGGCCGGCCCGGCACCGAACCAGTCACCGATCTCGCGACTGACCCGTCCGTCAAAACCGGCCACGCGGCCAACGGCGGTGGTGTAGGCGCCGTGGTACATCGCGGCGTCGATGTACTGCTGACCGGCGGCGGATTGCGGGCCGAACGGGTTGAGCAGGCCACTGGCCAGACCGTTGATCATCGCCTGATCGCTGACATAGCCGCTGGTGACGCTGGAGACGATTTTGTTCTGGTTGTACGAGGCGCCGACGTTGTAATCCCAGCCGCCGACCAGACCGTCGAAGCTCAGCAGAAAGCGCTGGCTGGTGTTCTGGTCTTTCGATTCCCGTGGGCCGGCGGCGGTTTCGCGCCAGTTCACATCGACCGGTTGCGTCGGGTCGAGGGCGAAACCGGTCGGGCCGGGGGTGATGCCGTTGCCGGGGTAGTACGGCGACGAGGAATCCAGGCTCAGGCCGGTGAGCGGGGCCGGGCCGACCGCCGTGGCGTTGTTGTTGCGTGACCAGAAGTATTCGAGGTTGACGTTGTGATCGTCGCCGAGTTTGCCGGTGGTCTTGCCGAAGAACGAGGTCTTTTCGGTTTGCGGAATCAGGTCGATGTATTCGCGGGTGCTGAAGCGGCACAGGCCATCGCGCGCGACCAGGTTCGGCCCGTTGCAATTGCTGTTGGCCAACGGGTTGGTGGCGTTGCCGTTCTGGCTGTAGTTGCCGGGGAACGCGGTGCCGGAGGTCTGATCGAGGCCACGACCAGGATCGTAGTCGCGGGCGAAGGAGCGGTCGTTGGCGTCGAGGTTCTGCTGCTTGTTGTAGTTGAACACGCCGAGCACGTTGAAGCGGTCTTCTTCCAGATCGCCATAGCCCCAACTGGCGCTCATGTCTTTGGTGGCACCGCCGCCGCTGTGGGTCGGGGTTTCGCCACCGAGGGTGAGCTGGCCGTCGGTCAGGGATTTTTTGGTGATGAAGTTGATTACGCCGCCGATGGCGTCGGTGCCGTACAGGGCTGATGCGCCGTCGCGCAGAACTTCCACGCGCTCGATGGCGGCAAACGGGATCATGTTCAGATCCACCGCGCCACCGGCCGAGTTGGTGCCGGACAAGGCATTGTTGGCCAGGCGTCGACCGTTGAGCAGCACCAGGGTCTTGTTTGCGCCGATGCCGCGCATGTCGGCAAACGAAGCGCCACCGGTGGCGGCGCCGACCGAGCCTGCGCTGTTGTTGATCGACTGGCTGCCGGTGATCCGCTGCACCAGTTCGGCGGTGGTGGTCACGCCCTGTTTGCGCAGCTCATCGGCTTTCAGAATGGTGATCGGCACGGCCGTTTCCGCATCGACCCGGCGAATCGCCGAGCCGGTCACTTCCACCCGTTGCAGTTGCGTGGTCGGTGCCACCACTGCGGCTGCAGCGGGGACGGCGGCGTTGTCGTCCTCGGCGGCTTGCACGGTCCCGGCGCCCATCCCCATGGCCACCAGGTACAACGGAACAAAACGGTGACGAGAAATCGTTGCCACCAAAGGTTTGAGCGTGAAGCGTGGAGTGTTCATCAGCATGGTTGTTTCCGACTTGATCAGACGTTATCGAATTGGCCTTGTGAGCCCCTCATTGCTCCGCTTTCGGTGATACCGCATGCGGAAAGCCACTTTCTTCAAGCAAGCCGATCCCCTCCGAAGACGTCTGGCGTTTTTCGGTCGGCTGATTGCGACGGGAAGCGGTTCGCGGTGTCGGGCGCGTTTCTCAACGCGCGCCCGACACCGCACTCAGTGGGTGGTCATCACCGAAATCTTGCTGATGCCCGAGCGTTCGATGGACGCCATGGCCTTGGCCACCTGGCCGTAATTGACGTTGGCGTCGGCCTGCAGCTGCACGCGCACCTCGGCGTCCTTGGCCTTGACCTCCTTGAGGCTGGCCTCCAGAGATTCCGGTGCCAGTTCGGTTTTCGCCAGGTAGAACTTGCCGTCCTGATCGACGCTGACCACCACCGGGTCTTTCTTCTCGGCGGGGGCGACGGCGTCGGTTTTCGGCAGGTTGACCTTGATCGCGTTGGTCATCAGCGGTGCGGTGACGATAAACACCACCAGCAGCACGAGCATCACGTCCACCAGCGGCGTGACGTTCATTTCGCTGAGCACTTCATCGCTGTCTTGAGTGGAAAAGGACATCAGCTGGCCTCCCGCACGGCGGCAGTGGTTTTGCTGGCGATGGCCTGGCGGCTGATGGAAAACGCGCTGCGCGAGGCGAGGGCGTCGAAGTCGTGGGCGAAGTCATCCATGTCTGCCGAGGCCAGTTTCAGGCGACGCAGAAAGAAGTTGTAAATCAGCACCGCAGGGACCGCGACGGCGATCCCGACGCCGGTGGCGATCAGCGCGTGACCGATCGGGCCGGCGACCGCTTCAAGGCTCGCCGAACCGGTTTCGCCGATGCTTTGCAGGGCTTCCATGATCCCCCACACCGTGCCGAACAGACCAATGAACGGCGCGGTGCTGCCGATACTGGCGAGGATCGCCTGGCCGTTTTCCAGCGAGCGGCGTTCTTTCTGGATCTGCTGGCGCAGGTTGCGTTCCAGGCGATCCGAACGGTTGATGGTGTGCGCCAGTTGTTGCGTGGTCCGCGGCGATTCTTCCACCAGCAAGGCTTCGAAACCGCTGCTGGCGATGCGCGCCAGCGAGCCCGGATACTGGCTGGCATGTTCGGCAGCGGTGAGCAGATCCGGTGCGCCCCAGAAGGCTTTGCTGAACTGTTTGTTCTGGGCTTTCTGGCGCAGGTATTGCGCCGACTTGACCAGCAGGATCGCCCAGCTGACCACGGAAAACAGCACCAGGCCCCAGAGCACACCGGGGACAATCATCGAAGACAGTGAATTGTTCATCGCTACACCTCGCTTGCATTAAGTCGGTTGTGAGTTCGTTGGGTTGTGCCGTTATTGCGGCAATTTGAAATCGATGGTCTGGGTGGCGAAGCCGTCAATCGGCGTGTCACCGCGTTTGGCCGGAATGAACTTCCAGTTCTTTACCGCCGCGACGGCGGCGTCATCCAGTTGCGGCTTGCCGCTGGACTTGGTCACTGTCACCGAGCCGGCGCGACCGTTGGCCAACACCTGAATGCGCAGCACCACGCTGCCTTCCCAGTTGCGCCGCAGCGCCAGTGACGGGTACTCCGGCGGCGGGTTGCCAAGGCTGGCAAGGCCGGAAATCGCGGCCGATTCCTTGACCGGGCCAGGCGCGGCCGCCGGGGCTGGTGGCGCGCTCGGTGTCGCCGGCGCAGCGGGAGCGGCCGGGTGTGCCGGGGCGGGCGGAGCTTTTGGCGGCTCGACTTTCTTCACCGGTTTGGGCTTCTCGACCGGTTTCGGTTTTTCGATCGGCTTGGGTTTCTCCACCGGTTTGGGCGGTGGCTTGACCGCGTCTTCGTCTTCCACCGGTTGTTCCGGTTCCGGAGGTGGAGGGGGCGGCGGTGGCGGAGGTGGTTCCGGTGTGGGCGGTGCCGGTGGCGTCGGGCTGGTCAGCTCGACGGTCATTTCCGGAATCTGCGGCGGCGTCGGCAGGGGCTCGGGCCGGGTCTGCTGGAAAAACCACCAGGCACCGCCGTGTATCAGTGCCGACACCGCCACCAGCAACAGCATCTGCTGCTTATTCAACCCGCCGGGCTGCGAAGTGTTGGCCGTGAAGGCCGGTCTGCCCGGTGGTGGCGGGACTGGCGCGTCCCGTAACGGCCCCGGCAGGGTTCTGTGCTTTACCGCATCGTTCATTAAAGCTCCCTCGGGTTGATGAAGGGCAATAAGGTGCCGTGCGAACATTTCGATGATGTTCGAGTGGGTGGGTGTAACTTTCTTTTGGGTGTACGCAAGCCGATAGTTGAACTATCTATTGAATAGGCTTGTGCAGGCTTACTGGCTTAACGCCAATGACTTCGTTTGTTCATTCGCCATTCCCTGGTGTTGTTCTGTATCGGTATGGATTGTTTCAATGGTCGTGATTCATTTTGCAACCGCTGTGCCAAATATTGCTGAAATGTAGCGCGGTTATTTCATGGCTGTTACTCATGTCGCATTTATATAAGTTTTACAGAGTGTCCCGGTTTTCTTTAGTGCATGACTGTCCGCGGCCCCGAACGCCGGGGCTTTTTTGCAGGCGAGTCAGACCGGGCGCTGTATCGGCCGGATTAGCCAGATAGAGCCGCTGAGCTCGGGTCCTCCAGGGCGCTTGATGGTGCGCGACGGACTGATTTGGTGCGGGTCAATGTTTTAGCGGGTCACGGCGCATGTTCCTTGTTTTTGTTTAAATGAAATCCGTATTCCGGATCTGCGTTAGTTGCGTGTGCAGGAACGCTTTTGGTGCAATTAAAAAATCAATTGAAATTATTGTTCGACAATTCGGCAATCGTTGATTGACGCAGTGCTTGCGCAATAACTTCATGGGTCTTATTTAAAAAATAAATACCACGCTGCTGTCGGCACATTATTCAGCGCCAACACAGTGGTCGGTTGTCAGGTTCAGGTAATGACGTAAATTCGCGGATGGCCGGTACTGTTCAGGTGAACTCGACATTGCGCGGATGGATATATACAGGCCGTGAAACGGCAGAACGATTGAAGATTCACGCAGTGACCTCCTTGTTGCCAGTTCGGATACGCGAACTTTTGGTCCGGTATCGCACCTTACAAGAACGCGGATAGCGTTCGATGATTGCTCTTGGTGCGGGATGGGCACCGCCAGCGCGGTTTTGCGGGGTTTGAATTCGCAAGTCGCGAATGCATGGGAAAAACGTGCCAAAGCCGATACACCCGCTATAAATAGGGCTACACAGATCCGTCGAGATCGAGGAGGGGGCATGTATCAACTGTACGGACATCGCAATTCGGGTGCTGCAGCCATCGAAGCAGCGCTGGAGTTATGCCAGATCGCCTATCGCTTCATCGATATCGAAGCTTCGAGCGAGGCGGCCGAAGCCCTGGCTCGCCTCAATCCACTGAAACAGGTGCCGACCCTGCAGTTGCCCGATGGCAGTGCGATCACCGAGAGTGTGGCGATTCTGATTCACCTGGGCCTGCGCTTTCCCGGATTCGGCCTGTTGCCGGCCGAGGCCACTGATCGCGATCAGGCGATTCGCGGCATGGTCTACATCGCGAGCAATTGCTATGCGGCCATCGGCGTCATCGATTACCCCGAACGCTGGCTGGTGATGCCGGACGAAGCCTCACGACAGAATCTGATGGCCGGTGCCCGCGAGCGCTTGCACTGGAGTTGGGAAGTGTTTGCCGACCAGTTTTCCGCCGAGTTGTACCTGGACGACGAGACGCCCGGCGCCCTGGACGTGCTGGCAGCGGTGGTGACGCGCTGGTCGGGGAGTCGCGAGCACCTGCGTCAGACCCGCCCCGGGTTCTACGCATGGTTGCAGCGCATTGACCGGCACCCGGTGCTGGCGCCGGTGTTTGCCCGGCATTGGCCGGTTTGACCACCACAAGATCCTGTAGTGAGGGGATTTATCCCCGATGTGGCACGAAGCCCCCAAAAAAGCCGGGACCGCTACGCAGTCCATCGGGGATAAATCCCCTCACCACAGGGCTCACTCCTAAAGGAGGGAGGGACTTATTCCCCGCGAATGTACTGCTCCAGCTGCTTGATCAGCTCAGCCTGTTCGGCAATCGCCTCTTTCACCAGGTCGCCGATCGACAGCAAGCCGATCAGTTTGCCGTTCTCCACTACCGGCAAGTGGCGCAGGCGTCTGTCGGACATGATGCCCAGGCAGGTGTCGACGGTCTGATGGGTGTCCACGGTGATGACATCCTTGACCATGATGTCGCGCACCGGTGTACCGACCGAGGAGCGCCCGTGCAGTACCAGTTTGCGCGCGTAATCACGCTCACTGATGATGCCGACCACTTTTTCGTCTTCCACCACCAGCAGGGCCCCGACGTTTTTTTCGGCCATCTTCATCAGCGCTTCGAGCACCATGTGATCGGGTTTGATCTGATGCACTTCCTGATTTTTCTGATCTTTGAGCTTGAGCAGTTGGGCGACGGTCTTCATGGTGGTTACTCAGGTGTTGTCGTTGTTCTCCAAGCATCGTAGACGCTGGCGTGCAGGGCAAGGTGGCAAAGCGGCAGATAGCACGCAAAAAACGTCATTTGCCGAAAATACCTACCCCTGAGCCTGCGCAAAGGGAAACCTTGTGGTGAGGGGATTTATCCCCGATGGGCTGCGAAGTAGCCCCAAACTCATGAAGCCGGATTTTTCTGACACATATCACTGGATGGTTTTGGGCCCGCTACGCAGGCCATCGGGGATGAATCCCCTCGCCACAGGGTATGGGGTTATCCCCTGAATGGCAGCGTAGAATGCCCCTCTGATTCAATTTCTGAGGTTGCAGTGGTGGATTTACAGCAGGGCTTCGTCCTGACCCGGCATTGGCGCGATACCCCGGCCGGCACCGAAGTCGAGTTCTGGCTGGCGACCGACGCCGGACCGCGCCGTGTGCGTCTGGCGCCGCAGACGTCAGTGGCGTTTATCCCCGCTGCACAACGCGAAGCGGCCGAACGTCTGCTACACGATGAAAAGAATGTCGAACTGCGCCCGCTGGCCCTGCAGGATTTCGAGCATCGCCCGGTGCTGGGCCTGTATTGCCAGCAACACGGCCAGTTGATGCGCCTGGAAACCGCGCTCAACCGCGCCGGGGTCGACGTCTTTGAAGCCGACGTGCGTCCGCCTGAACGCTACCTGATGGAGCGCTTCATCACCGCGCCGGTGCTGTTCAGTGGCAGTGCCGATGACGACGGCGTCTTGCTCAACGCCCAACTGAAACCCGACCCCAACTACCGACCGCAACTGCGGCTGGTCTCGCTGGACATCGAAACCACCGAAACCGGCGAGCTGTATTCCATTGCCCTGGAAGGCTGCGGCCAGCGTCAGGTGTACATGCTCGGCGCACCGAACGGTGATGCGAGCATCGTCGACTTCGACCTTGAATACTGCGACTCACGCACCATCCTTCTCAAAAAGCTCAACGACTGGTTCGCCCGGCATGACCCCGACGCGATCATCGGCTGGAACGTCGTGCAGTTCGACCTGCGCATCCTCCACGAACACGCGCGGCGCCTCGGCGTGCCGCTGAAAATCGGCCGTGGCGGTGAAGAGATGCAGTGGCGCGAACACGGCAGTCGCACGCATTACTTTGCCTCGGCAGCGGGGCGCTTGATCATCGATGGCATCGAATCGCTGCGTTCGGCGACCTGGAGTTTCCCTTCGTTCAGCCTGGAAAACGTCGCCCAGACCCTGCTTGGCGAGGGCAAGGCGATCGACAACCCGTACCAGCGCATGGACGAAATCAACCGTATGTTCGCCGAGGACAAACCGGCGCTGGCCAAGTACAACCTCAAGGACTGCGAACTGGTCACGCGGATTTTCGCCAAAACCGAACTGCTGACGTTTTTGCTCGAACGCGCCAGCGTCACTGGCCTGCCGGCGGACCGCAGCGGCGGCTCGGTGGCGGCGTTCACCCACTTGTATATGCCACTGATGCACCGTCAGGGTTTCGTAGCGCCCAACCTGGGCACCAATCCACCGCAGGCCAGCCCGGGCGGCTTCGTCATGGATTCACAGCCAGGGCTGTACGAGTCGGTACTGGTGCTCGATTACAAGAGCCTGTACCCGTCGATCATCCGCACCTTTCTGATCGACCCGGTGGGGCTGATCGAAGGTTTGCAGCACCCGGACGATGCCGATTCGGTTCCGGGTTTTCGCGGCGCGCGTTTCTCGCGCACCCGGCATTGCTTGCCGTCGATTGTCGCGAGGGTCGCCGAAGGTCGCGAGACCGCCAAACGCGAGCACAACGCGCCACTGTCGCAGGCGCTGAAGATCATCATGAACGCCTTCTACGGCGTGCTCGGTTCCAGCGGCTGCCGGTTTTTCGATACGCGTCTGGCGTCGTCGATTACCTTGCGCGGCCACGAGATCATGCTGCGCACCCGTCAACTGATCGAAGCGCAGGGCCATGCGGTGATCTATGGCGACACCGATTCGACCTTCGTCTGGCTGCGCCGGCCTCACGGTCAGGAGGAGGCGGCGCAGATCGGCCAAGCGCTGGTCAAGCACGTCAACGACTGGTGGCGCGAGCACGTGCGGGAAGAATACGGCCTGCAAAGCGCCCTCGAATTGCAGTACGAAACCCACTACAAACGCTTTCTGATGCCGACCATTCGCGGCGCCGAGGAGGGCAGCAAGAAGCGCTATGCCGGACTGGTGACCCGCGCTGATGGCAGCGAAGACATGGTCTACAAGGGCCTGGAAACCGTGCGCACCGACTGGTCGCTGCTGGCCCGGCAGTTCCAGCAGGAACTCTACGAACGGATCTTCCAGCGCAAGCCGTATCAGGATTACGTGCGTGATTACGTGCGCAAAACCCTGGCCGGCGAGTTCGATGAACGACTGGTCTACCGCAAGCGCCTGCGCCGCACTCTTGATGACTACGAACGTAACGTGCCGCCGCATGTGCGGGCGGCACGACTGGCCGATGATTACAACGCGCAGCACGGGCGCCCACGGCAGTACCAGAATGGCGGCTGGATCAGTTACGTCATCACCCTGGCTGGGCCGGAACCGCTGGAAGTGCGCCGCGCCGCGATCGACTACGACCACTACATCACCCGCCAGCTGCAACCGGTGGCGGATGCGATTCTGCCGTTTGTCGACGACGATTTTTCAACCCTGATCGGGGGCCAACTGGGCCTGTTTTGAGTCCAGCAGTTGCAGGGTCCATTCATCGAGGATGCCGTGGAAGTAGCGCTCCAGTGCCTGAGCGAACGGGCAGTCGTCGGCGCTGAACTGCGCAAACAGGGTCATCGAGGAGTGGAATTTCAGGTCGTCGGGGTGGCCGAAAATCTCGGCTATCGAGCGCTGACGGATGTTCAGCACCAGTTGCGTGCAGGTGCGCAGCCGTGCGCCAAGCAGGTCGTGGGCCAGATAGGCCTGCGCCTCTTCGGCGGATTGAATGGCGTAACGCCGGGACATCTCGCTGCCACCCAGCCCGGCGAACTGCGGGAACACAAACCACATCCAGTGACTGCGTTTGCGCCCCTCATCGAGTTCGCGCTGAACCCGTTCGAACACTGGGTCCTGCGCCTGGACGAAACGCTGCAGATTGAACGGATCGTACTGATCAGTGCTTCTCATGACGAAGCCCTCGCCAACGGCCAGCGACTCAGACCATCGCCAGCCGTTGCTTGCGTTGTGGCGCTTTGAATACCTGATCCAGCGCCGCCAGATCCCCGGCATCCAGTTGCAACTGCGCCGCTTGTGCATTGAGTTGCACGTGTTCCGGTCGCACAGCCTTGGGAATCGCAATCACACCATCCTGGCGCAGAATCCACGCCAGTGAAACCTGTGCCGGGGTCACCTTGTGACGAGTGGCAATCTGCTTGAGTACCGGTTCGGCCAGCATCGCACCGCCCTGACCGATCGGGCAGTACGCCATCAATGGCATGCGTTGCTGTTGGCACCATGGCAGCAGATCGAATTCGACGCCGCGCTCTTCCAGGTTGTACAGCACCTGATTGGTCGCGCAGGCCGGGTTGGCCAGTTCTTCGAGGTCATCGACGTCGAAATTCGACACGCCCCAACGGCCGATCTTGCCGTCCGAACGCAGGCGTTCGAAGGCTTCGACGGTTTCTTCCAGCGGATACTGGCCGCGCCAATGCAGCAGATAGAGGTCGATGTAATCGGTGTCGAGCCGGCGCAGACTGCGCTCGCAGGCTAGCGGAATGCCTTTGCGGCTGGCGTTGTGCGGGTAGACCTTGCTCACCAGAAACACTTGGTCGCGCAGGCCCGCGATGGCTTCGCCGACGACAGATTCGGCACCGCCTTCGGCGTACATTTCTGCGGTGTCGATAAGGGTCATGCCCAGTTCGATGCCTTGGCGCAGCGCGGACACTTCACGCGAGTGCGCCGAGCGGTCTTCGCCCATGCGCCAGGTGCCTTGGCCGATCACTGGAACCTGCACGCCTGCCAGTTCAAGGGTACGCATTCAAACCTCCTGTGCTGATGGTCATACCTTAGTGGGCAGCAGGATAGCGCAGGGGTTCCAATGGAGGGCGATGAACCTGTGGCGAGGGGATTTATCCCCGATGGGCGCGTAGCGCCCCCAAGAAGCAGGGTTGCTGCGCAACCCATCGGGGATAAATCCCCTCACCACAAGGCCGGTGCTATTTAGCGGAGAACTTCAACACCACGCTGTGGTTGTAAGTCTGCCCCGGATCGAGACGCGTACTTGGGAAGTCCGGCTGATTCGGCGCATCCGGATAGTGCTGCGTTTCCAGGGTAAACGCGCCCCAGTGCGGATAGACCTTGCCGCCCTTGCCTTTGACCGTGCCGTCGAGGAAGTTGCTGGTGTAGAACTGCACGCCCGGCTCGCTGGTGAACAGCTGCAGATGCCGTCCGGATTGCGGATCACTGACCTCGGCGGCAACTTTGCTCACATCACCTTTTGTGTCCAGCACCCAGTTGAAATCAAAGCCGCCCTGTTTCGGTTCGGCGAATTTCAGCTGCGGGTGATCAGCCTTGATGTGGGTGCCGATGGCAGTGGGCTGGGTGAAATCCATCGGCGTGCCGGCCACGGGCGCCAGTTCGCCGGTCGGGATCAGTTTGCCGGTGACCGGGGTGTAATGGCTGGCGTGCAAAGTGGCAACCTGCTTGAGGATGTCACCATTGCCGGCGCCGGCGAGGTTGAAGTAGCTGTGGTTGGTCAGGTTCAGCACCGTCGGTTTATCGGTGCTGGCCTTGTAGTCGATGCGCAACTCGTTGCTGTCGGTCAGGCGATAGGTCACTTCGGTGGTGAGATTGCCGGGGAAGCCCATTTCACCGTCCGCCGACAGATAGGTGAGGGTCACGCCGACGGAATCCTTGTCCTTGGTTTCCTGCGCTTTCCAGACTTTCTTGTCGAAACCCTGAGTACCGCCATGCAAGGCGTTGGACTTGTCGTTCTGCGGCACTTGATAGCGCTTGCCGTCGAGTTCGAATGCACCCTCGGCCAGGCGATTGCCGAAACGGCCGATGGTCGCGCCGAAATACGCCCTGCCTTTCTGGTAACCCTGCACGTCGTCGAAACCGAGCACCACGTCAGCGGCTTTGCCGTGCTTGTCCGGTACTAGCAGCGATTGCAAGGTGGCGCCGTAGGTGATGACGGTCGCCTGCATGCCGTGGCTGTTGCGCAGGATGTATTGCTCGACGGGTGTGCCGTCATTGGTTTTGCCAAAGGCTTTGTGTTCGGCGGTCAGGCCGGCGGCGTTGGCGGAGAGGGTGGCGATCATCAGGGACAGTCCGAGGCCGGAGAGCAGGTGTCGGGATTGAAGCATGGTTGACCTTCCTTTTTGTTGTTGTTTTGAAAACACCACAATTCCCCTGTAGGAGCTGCCGCAGGCTCGGGCCGCGTTCGGACGATCTTTTGACTTTTGTTTTTCAGGATCAAGATCAAAAGATCGCAGCCTTCGGCAGCTCCTACACGGAATTAGTCAATCTATTTTCGCGTGTGGAAAAGATTTATAGCTGATTAATCGTGTATTTCAAAAATAAAGACTGACTAATTAGCTTGGCGCTCATTCGCCGCCAATCAACCGGGCAGATCCGCCACTGCACTTTTTTGCAATTGCCGGCTCTATCCTTGGCCAGGATGCGGCGACGCCCGCCGCGCAGGAATGTGCCCGTTCGAGAATTCATGCCGAGAGCTTTTCACCCGATCATCCGATTTGTTCGCCGCCCGTGTCTGCTGCTGGCCTGTTTGTCATCGCTGTTTGTCAGCGGTTGCACGCACCAGACCGGCAACGGGTTCATCGCTCAGATGCGTGACGGTCAACCGCAGGAATTCCTGCAGACCAGCGTCGACCGCATGGCCACATTAGCGATGCGCGACAACCTCAACAGTCTTTATCGGTTGATGGGCAAGCTGTATTTGCGCAACCCGGAAGAACTGCGCAAATCGGGGTTCCTCGACATCAACACCGCGGTGAAACAGGTGCGCCTGGCGGTCGAGCAGCAGCAACCGTTGCCGGTGCTGGGCGGGCGCAAGGATCTGGCGGCGCTCAGCTATGCGATGAGTCCGGAGTTTCTCGGGGATCGGGTCGGCGCCTTCATCTATGCCATCGGTAGCATGCTGGTCACCGCTCATGGCAACCGCGTCGAGTTCTACATGACCGACGCAATCAACCCGACCTTCGTCCACAACGCCGCGCGTAATATCGAGAAAGCCACGTGGATCCTGGCCCAGCGCCAGAACAAGGAAGGCCAGCCGCTGCTGTTCTCCAATGAAATCTCGGAGGAGGGCAGCAACCTGAGCTTCGCCACCGAATTCGGCAAGATCGTCGCGCGGCTCGACTTGCTGACGCAGATGCTCGACGAGCGTTACCGGCGTATTGGCCTGAATTACGCGCAGAGCCTGCTGTTCCTGAATTTCCTCCCGGTGCAGTGAACCCTGTAGGAGCTGCCGCAGGCTGCGATCTTTTGACCTGGATCTTAAAAAACAAAGTCAAAAGATCGCAGCCTGCGGCAGCTCCTACAGGGGTTGGTGGTGTAAGTTGTATACAGTTTCAAATAAAAATTAGCTCAAAAGGGAGCTGCACCTGTCATGACCGACTCCGCAAGCACCGACTTCAACCGCATCGACCGCGTCGCCCGTACAGAAAAACTGCCGTACGCCGCGTTACTGGCGTTCGCCATGACCGGCTTCATCGCCATCCTCACCGAAACTCTGCCGGCCGGGCTGCTGCCGCAGATCGGCGCCGGGCTCGGCGTCAGTGAAGTGCTCGCCGGGCAACTGGTGACGCTGTATGCGCTGGGTTCGATTGTCGCGGCGATTCCGTTGACCGTGGCCACCCGGGGCTGGCCACGGCGCCGGGTGCTGCTGATGACGGTCGGCGGTTTCCTGCTGTTCAACACCGTCACCACGTTCTCCAGCCATTTCGGCCTGACCCTCGCGTCGCGGTTTCTCGCCGGGATGGCCGCAGGACTGTCGTGGGGCATCATGGCCGGTTACGCCCGCGGGATCGTGCCGGTGCACCAGCAGGGGCGGGCGCTGGCAATCGCGATGCTGGGTACCCCGGTGGCGCTGTCGCTGGGTACCCCGGCGGGGACGTGGCTGGGTACCCTGATCGGCTGGCGCGCGTCGTTCGGGATCATGTCGGCGCTGGCATTGGTGCTGGCGGCGTGGATTGTACTGGCGGTGCCTGATCGTCCGGGTCAGACCAGCGCCGAGCGCCTGCCGTTGCTGCAGTCATTGCGCCTGCCGGGCGTGCGGCCGGTGCTGTTCGTGGTGCTGACCTGGATGCTCGGGCACAACATTCTTTACACCTACATTGCGCCTTTCCTGATGCAGGCCGGGCTGGCCGAGCGTGTCGATCTGGTGCTGCTGGTGTTTGGTCTGTGTTCGCTGGTCGGAATCTGGATCATCGGCGTGCTGGTGGATCGCTGGCTGCGCTGGCTGACCCTGATCAGCCTCGCGGTGTTTGCCGTGACTGCACTGGTGCTGGCGTTGATGTCTCCGTCGCCGTGGCTGATCTACACCTGCATGGCGGTGTGGGGCCTGTCATTCGGCGGCTCGGCAACGTTGCTGCTGACGGCTGCGGCGGATTCGGCCGGCGAGCATGTGGACGTGGTGCAGGCAATGCTCACCACGTCCTGGAACGTGGCAATTGCCGGCGGCGGCCTGTTTGGCGGGTTGCTGCTGGATCAAGCGGGGGCAATGTCGTTTCCGTGGGCGCTGTTGATCCTGTCGCTGATTGCGCTGGCGACGGTGTGGATCAACCGGCATCACAGTTTCAAACCGGGCCGGCGCCAGCACTGAACCACACCTCCACTGTAGGAACTGCCGGAGGCTGCGATCTTTTGATTTTGTCTTTTAATCAAGATCAAAAGATCGCAGCCTCCGGCAGCTCCTACGGTGTTAGATGTAGGAATCGGGCATAACGATAGACCGCATCGATATATGTGGTTATATGAAAAATCGCTATGCTGCGGGCCAGATTTTTCCTGTCGTTTTTCTGGACGTCTTAATGGAATTGGCAAATTTCGGCCTGGTCATCGCCGGGCTGGTGGTGGGTTTTATTGTCGGCATGACCGGTGTCGGCGGCGGTTCGTTGATGACGCCGATCCTGCTGTGGTTCGGTATCAACCCGGCAACCGCGGTGGGCACTGACCTGTTGTACGCGGCCATCACCAAATCCAGTGGCGTGCTGGTTCACAAGAAGAACAACAACATCGATTGGGCGATCACCGGTTGGCTGACCCTTGGCAGCGTGCCGGCAGTCGCCCTGACCTTGTGGTTTCTCAGCAGTCTGCACACCGCGCCCGAGGCGATGAACGCGATCATCAAGCAAGCCTTGGGCTGGGTATTGTTCGCCACCGCGCTGGCGATTCTGTTCAAGAAGCGCCTGCTCGAATTCGCCCATAACCGTGCGGGCGGCAACTACAACCCGAGCGGCGCGCGCCTGAACGTAATGACGGTGATCACCGGTCTGATCCTCGGCACCATGGTCGCCCTGACCTCGATCGGCGCTGGCGCCCTCGGCACGGTCGCGTTGTTCATTCTCTATCCACTGCTGCCAACACGGCGCCTGGTCGGCACCGAAATCGCCCACGCCGTGCCGCTGACCCTGGTTGCAGGTCTGGGCCATGCGAGCATGGGCAACATGGATTGGGGCGTGCTGGGTTTCCTGCTGATGGGTTCGCTGCCGGGCATCTGGCTGGGCAGCCACCTGACCGGGCGCATTTCCGATGAATTGCTGCGCCCGTGTCTGGCGACCATGTTGCTGTTGATCGGCTATAAACTGGCGTTCTGATGTAGGAGCTGCCGAAGGCTGCGATCTTTTGATCTTCGTTTTTACGATCAAGATCAAAAGATCGCAGCCTGCGGCAGCTCCTACGCTGCGGTATGAAGGATGTTGAATTTCATGACGGTCACCGGCAAATCCTCGTAGACCAGATCCTCGACCACCTCCCAACCCAACCCCGCATACAGCGATTGCGCGGCGTCGGTGTACAGATACAACTCTTGCACACCCAACGCCGCCGCTTCTTCAACAATACGTTTGACCAGTTGCGAAGCAATCCCGCGTCCACGCTCCTCGGCCTTCACATAAACCCCCGCCAGCCACGGCGTCAGTTGCGGGCGGATCTTCATGTCGCTGTCGATCAGCAGCGCGCCGCCGAGCAATCTTTCGTCTTCAATGGCCACCACCACGCTGGGAACCGCACCCTTGCCGCAGGCGGCGCGCATCCGCTCGGTACGAGCCTCAAGGGTATCGCCGTCACGGAATTCGCCCCATTCGTTGAAATTGAGTTCGGCCAGTTCCTCAATCAAATGCGGGTGATCACACAGGTAGTCGATGTGCATGGGCTGAACTCCTTTTCATGGGCGGAACAGCCAGCCTAATGCGCTCACAAAACGTAATCAAATCCGCGTCACGATTACGCCGATGCGGTTGCGCAATGACGCGGCTGACCTAAGCTTCTGACAAGGCGAAACATATTTGCCGGGCACGACCCCGGAACAATCGCCGCGATGCGCAATCATTAGAGCGTGGATATCAAAAGGAGATGCGCATGCTCATCAGGTCTCTGACCCTGACACTCTTGCTGGCGATTGCCGGTCCCTTGTTCGCCGCTGACAACGATTCGCCCATAGCCGGGGATATGGGTCGGGCCCGACCGTTGATCGTGATCGCACAAAGCACCGTCGACCCCGTGTGGGTGGGGTTGAAAAAGTCGCTGGAAGATCCGGCGAACAAGAAAGGTGTGACTGACCGCAACATCAAGGTCTACACCATCCTCAATATGGCCGGTCAGCTCGACGGCAAAGACCTTGGCCAGCAGGACACCATGGCCCTGTTGCGCTCGCTGAAGCTGGGCGCCGGGGCGTACCCGAAAGTGTTCCTGTTGGGCAAGGACGGCGAGACCAAACTCTCGGCCTCGGGCGATGAAGCGAAATCGGTGGACCTGAAGAAAATCTTCGATACCGTCGATGCACTGCCGGCCAGCGAAAAGGAAATCAGCGCACCAACGGTCGCTGAAACCAAGGCCACCACCGCCGAACCGGCAGCCAAGAAAGGCGAGAAGGGCGCCAAGGCGAGCAAACCGGCGAAACCGAGCAAACCACCGGAAATGCCGGATGATTGACGGCATGGCCTGAATCAAAAAAATGGGCGACCACTACAGGTCGCCCATTTTTATTGCCCGCCAAAAAGATCGCAGCCTGCGGCAGCTCCTACATGGGGCCGGTGCAGGAGCTGCCGCAGGCGGCGATCATTTGATTTTCAGTCGGTCAAAGCGCTGAGGATCGTGTGAGCAATCTTCACCCGCTCCGGAATCGGAAAGTTCTTGTTCGCCAGAATCACCACGCCGACATCCTTCGACGGCACAAACGCCACGTAACTGCCAAAGCCACCCGTAGACCCGGTTTTGTTCAGCAGCACATTATCCGCCTGCGGTTGCGGCGGGTTGAGCCACTTCACCTTGTGCGGCTGCATGGCCATTTCCGTACTGTTACCGGCCAGCAAGCGGTCGAGGCTGATCGGGTAACGGTACATTTCCCAACCCAGGCCTTGGGTCATGTCGCCGACGGTGTAGTAACCGGTGTGGGTGTTGGCGATGGCTTGTTGCAGCGGAGTATCGAGGCTTGCCGGTTTCAGGTTGGCCTGAACGTAACGCAGCATGTCGGCGGCGCTGGTTTTCACGCCATAGGCTTGCGCATCCATCGCGCCCGGGGTGACGCGCACCGGTTGGTTGTTCTTGTCGTAGCCCTGCGCGTACAGGCTCATTTGCGCTTTCGGCACTTGCAGGTAGGTGTGTTGCAGGCCGAGTTTCGGCAGCAGGGTTTCACTCATCGCCTGATCATAGGGCTGGCCAAGGGTCTTGGCGGCCAGATAACCGAACAGGCCCAGGCTGGGGTTGGAATACAGACGCTGGCTGCCAGCCGGGAAGCTCGGTTTCCATTGTTGGTAGTAGCCGAGCATCTTGTCCGACGAATCCCACGGGTCAGGGAATTGCAGCGGCAGGCCGCCGGCGCTGTAGGTGCCCAGTTGCAGCACGCTGATGCCATCGAAGGCGCTGCCCTTGAGTTCTGGCCAGATCTGGCTGGCCTTGGTCGACAGGTCCAGTTTGCCCGTCGCCTGCGCATAGCCCGCCAGGGTCGCGGCGAAGGTTTTGCTCACCGAGCCGATTTCGAACAGGGTGTTTTCGCTGACTTTCTGCCCGGTATCCTTGGCGGCGACGCCGTAATTAAAGTAATGCGGTTGGCCGTGGACGGTGACAGCCACGGCCAGGCCCGGAACCTGTTGTTGCTGCATCACCGGGGCGACGGCTTTATTAATCAGGGCTTGCAATTGCTCGTCGCTGGGTGTGGCGGCCATGCACGTGGTAGCAGCGAAAATCACGCCAAATGCGCTGCAGATATTGACTTTGCTCGGGTTGATGAAGGACATGTGTGACCCACTCTCCATGAGTGTTGAGGGTGATATCCCGCTACACTGCGGGCGATCTTCTTGTTGGGCGACTGATCAGCGTCGTCAATTTAGGCAGTCCGGCGATGATCGACAAACGATGAAATCTCGCATGAGCCATTAGAAAAATTTGGGAATGGGCATGATTCGACCTCAACTGCCGCTCAATGCATTGCGCGCGTTCGAAGCCTCGGCGCGGCATTTGAGCTTCACCCGCGCCGCCGTGGAGTTATGCGTGACCCAGGCGGCGGTGAGCCATCAGGTCAAAAGCCTCGAAGCGCAACTCAGCGTCACCCTGTTCAAACGCCTGCCCCGCGGGCTGATGCTGACCAGTGAAGGGGAGACCCTGTTGCCGGTTCTGAGCACTTCGTTCGATCACATCGCGCAGATGCTTGAGCGGCTGGCCGGCGGTCAGTATCGGGAAATGCTGACCGTGGGTGCCGTCGGAACCTTTGCGGTCGGTTGGCTGCTGCCACGGCTGGCAGACTTCCAGGCGAAACATCCGCTCATAGATTTGCGACTGTCGACTCACAACAACCGGGTCGATGTCGCCGCCGAAGGACTGGATTACGCGATTCGTTTCGGTGCCGGGGCGTGGCATGGCATCGAGGCCACGCGCTTGCTCGATGCGCCACTGTCGGTGTTGTGCGTGCCGGAAATTGCCCGGCAGTTGCAATCCCCGGGTGACCTGTTGCAGCAGCGTTTGCTGCGCTCGTATCGCACCGATGAATGGCCGCAGTGGTTTCACGCCGCCGGCCTGGCGACCCACGCCGCGCCGCCGCAGAGCATCGTGTTCGACTCGTCGCTGGCGATGATGGAGGCCGCGCTGCAGGGCAGCGGCGTAGCGCTGGCACCGCCGCTGATGTTCGCCCGGCAATTGGCGGCGGATGTGATTCGTCAGCCGTTTGCGATTGAAATCACCACCGGCAGTTATTGGCTGACGCGTTTGCAGTCACGGCCGGAGACGGCGGCGATGACGGCGTTCAAAAACTGGCTGCTGCAAATCTCTGGTTAATACAAGACCCCCTGTGGGAGCGAGCCTGCTCGCGAAAGCGGTGTGTCAGACGACAAAAATGTTAGCTGTTTTACCGCATTCGCGAGCAAGCTCGCTCCCACATTTGAAGTACGGTGAGCTTGAGAATGTCAGCGCACCAGGCACGGCCGCTTGTTATCGAATGTCCACCCCGGAAGCAAAAACTGCATCGCCACGCTGTCATCCCGTGCGCCAAGGCCCATGCCTTTGTACAGCTCATGAGCCTTGGCCACTTGGTCCATGTCCAGCTCCACCCCCAGTCCCGGTTTCTGCGGCACTTGCACGCAACCGTCGACAATTTGCAGCGGTGCCTGGGTCAGGCGCTGGCCGTCCTGCCAGATCCAGTGCGTGTCGATGGCGGTGATGTCGCCCGGTGCCGCGGCCGCGACATGGGTGAACATCGCCAGCGAGATATCGAAGTGGTTGTTGGAGTGCGAGCCCCAGGTCAGTCCCCACTCGTGGCACAACTGCGCGACACGTACCGAGCCTTGCATGGTCCAGAAGTGCGGGTCGGCCAGCGGGATGTCCACCGACTGCAGCTGAATGGCGTGGCCCATCTCGCGCCAGTCGGTGGCGATCATGTTGGTCGCCGTCTTCAGCCCGGTGGCGCGGCGAAATTCGGCCATGACTTCACGCCCGGAGTAACCGTTTTCCGCACCGCAAGGGTCTTCGGCATAAGCCAGCACGTGATGCTGATCGCGGCACAGGCGGATCGCTTCCTTCAGTGACCAGGCACCGTTCGGATCGAGGGTGATACGCGCCTCGGGAAAGCGTTCGGCCAGTGCCGTCACGGCTTCGATTTCCGCATCACCGCTGAGCACGCCGCCCTTGAGTTTGAAATCCTGGAAACCGTATTTGGCCTGGGCCGCTTCGGCCAGACGCACCACCGCTTCGGCGCTCATGGCCTTCTCGTGACGGACGCGGAACCAGTCGTTATCGGCGTCCGGTTCGCTGCGGTAGGCGAGGCTGGTTTCGCGCTGGTCACCGACGTAAAACAGATAACCGAGCATCTTCACTTGGTCGCGCTGCTGGCCTTCGCCGAGCAGCGCCGCGACCGGCACGTCGAGGTGTTGCCCGAGCAAGTCGAGCAGGGCGGCTTCGAGTCCGGTCACTGCGTGAATGGTGATGCGCAGGTCGAACGTCTGCAGGCCACGGCCGCCGGCGTCACGCTCGGCGAAGGTCTGGCGCACCTGATTGAGGATCTTCTGATAGTTGCCGATTGTGCTGCCGAGCACCAGGCTGCGGGCGTCCTCCAGCGTCTGGCGGATGCGCTCGCCACCGGGCACTTCACCGACGCCAGTGTGGCCGGCGTTGTCCTTGAGAATGACGATATTGCGGGTGAAAAACGGCCCGTGGGCGCCGCTCAGGTTGAGCAGCATGCCGTCGTGGCCGGCCACTGGAATCACTTGCATGTCGGTGATGATCGGCGCTTTGGCGGTGTCGTGTGCAGTCATGGTTTTGATCCTAATCAGACAGAATTCAGGCGTGCTTCGGCGCGGCTTCGGCCACGGCAAGGTCAGCAGCGGGTTTCGGCGTGGTGCGGGCCGCGAAGACGATGATCGCGGCGATGATCGAGGTCGCGGCCAGACCGTAGAGGCCGCCCTGAATCGAGCCGGTGTGTTGTTCCAGCAGGCCGAAGGTGGTCGGCGCGACGAAGCCGCCGAGATTGCCCACCGAGTTGATCAGCGCAATCACCGCTGCGGCGATTCGCGCATCCAGATACGCCTGCGGAATCGGCCAGAACAACGAGGAGGCGGACTTGAAGCCGAGCGCGGCAAAACAGATCGCGACAAAGGCAAAAATCGGCCCGCCGGTGGTGGACATGAACATCCCCGCCGCGGCGATCAACAACGCGGTGGCGACCCAGGCCTGCTGATGCTTCCACTTGGCCGAGAAGGCAGCGAAGGCGTACATGCCGATGATCGACAGCAGCCACGGAATCGAGTTGAACAGCCCGACCTGGAAATCGCTCATCTCGCCCATTTTCTTGATGATGCTTGGCAACCAGAACGTCGCGGCGTAGATGGTCAGTTGGATAAAAAAGTAGATCAGGCAGAACAGAATGATCTGCCGGTCCTTGAGCAGTTTGCCCATTGATGGGCGGATCGGCGTCGCGGCTTCGCGGGCCTTCTGTTCGTCATCGATGGCGCTGACCAATGCGTCTTGCTCCGCGCGGGTCAGCCATTTCGCGTCGTGAGGTTTGGCGTCGAGCCAGAACCAGACGAACACGCACAGCCCGACCGAGAACATCCCCTCGATGAAATACATCCATTGCCAGCCGTGCATGCCCAGGCCGTTGATCTGCAACAGCAGGCCGGACAATGGGCCGGAGATCAACGAGGCCACCGCCGAACCACTGAGGAAAATCGCGATGGCCTTGCCGCGTTCGGCGCCGGGTAGCCAGCGAGTGAAGTAGTAGATCACCCCGGGAAAGAATCCGGCCTCGGCCACGCCAAGCAGAAAGCGCAGGATGTAAAAGTGCGCTTCGTTCTGGATGAATGCCATGCCGGCGGCGACCAGGCCCCAGGTGAGCATGATGCGGGTCAGCCAGATACGCGCGCCGACTTTTTGCAGGAGCATGTTGGACGGCACTTCGAACAGCGCGTAACCGATGAAAAACAGACCGGCGCCGAAGCCGTAGGCGGCCGCCCCGATGCCCAGGTCATGTTCCATGTGAGTGCGGACGAAACCGATGTTCACCCGGTCAATGTAATTGACGATGAACATGATCACGAAGAGCGGCAGGACGTGGCGTTTCACTTTCGAGATGGCGGACGCGAGTGTCGAATCGACGCCCTCGTTGATCCCGGAGACGGAGGTTTTCACTTGGTTTTCTCCCACTGATTATTTTTATGCGGGGTAGGGCTGGGTGCTGCGTTGTTGCTAGACATCATACAACTGAGATTTTTTGTCCTACAAGTGGGGTGTGGCGATTAATTTTTCTGGCGGGCAGGTTTTTTATTGCTTTTTTGTCAGATGGTCCACGTTTGTCGGGGTTTTATGGAGGTTTGGCTGGTTGTCAGTGTTAAGGAAACTGCTATCCGCCTTTGTTCCTGTGTCTGTCGGAAATCCCATATTTCCTGCTTTCTTGAGTGTTGTCATACAAGTAGGTGGCAGTTCCAGGACTAAAATCAATCTCGTCAGCCACCGCGCAGTGCTACGATCCGCAAGCCCCGATGACCGGAATTGATCATGCAAGAAGACCTCGACGCACCCGCGCCCAAACGTGCGCACAACCTCGCCCATGATCTGGTGGAGAAACTCACCCAGAGCATCCTGCTCGGCCAGATGTCGCCCGGCGACAAGCTGCCGTCGGAGAACGCTATCGTTCAGGAGCACGGCGTCAGTCGCACGGTGGTGCGCGAGGCGATTTCCAAGTTGCAGGCGTCAGGGCTGGTGGAAACGCGGCACGGCATCGGCACTTTCGTCATCGAACGCGCTGCCGAGCAGGGCTTGCGCCTGAATGTCGACACCGCGCTCGGCGTGCGCAGCATTCTTGAATTGCGCATGGGCCTGGAAACTCAGGCCGCCGCATTGGCCGCGCAACGGCGCAGCGAACAGCAATTGCTGCACATGCGCCAGGCGCTGGATGACTATCAGCGTCTGCTGGACAGCAACGACAGTTGCGTCGAGGCGGATCGACGTTTTCATCTGCTGATCGCCGAAGCCACCGGCAACGTCTGCTTCAGCGAAATCATGCAGCATCTGGGCAGCGCGATGATTCCGCGTCAGCGGCTCAACGCGGCCGAGCGTGGGGCGGCGGATCTGAGCAAGCTAGGGCAGTTGGCGCATCTGGAGCACGAAGCGATCCTGAATGCGATCAAGCGCCAGGACCCGGACGCAGCGCGCGCGGCGATGTGGCTGCACCTGACCAACAGCCGCGACCGTTTCAGTGCGCAGGGCTGATTGCCGTTGGTCTGCTCGATGGCACGGCCTGCGCAGGCCTGCTTCCAAGCGGTATGGCCCGGGTTTTCCGGACCTCCTTGGTGAGGTGTGTCATGGCTAATGATTTGCTGTTTCAAGGTGGTGTGCTGCCGACCGATCCGACCCGTCCGGTGCCCGGCACGGATGAGCCGACACTGGCCGATCACGATGCGCCACCGGGCATGAGTCCCGGGCGCGATCCGTTGAGTGCTGCCGATCGGCCGGAAGACTGGAAGGACCCGGCGGCAGACGATGATGTGCCGCCGGCGGATGAGCCGACGCCGTTGTAGGATGATCGCCGGTAGTGAAAAACCCGGCTCTGGTGCCGGGTTTTTTTTGGTCGTCAGTGGCGAGGTGTTTTGTTCATGCCGGCCTCTTCGCGGGCAAGCCCGCTCCCATAGTAGTTGTTGGTGGCATGGGATTTTGTGTTCAACACAACCCCTGTGGGAGCTGGCTTGCCAGCGATGGCGGCCGCAATGTCGCTGAAGATCAGTGACGCCTACAAGGTGTTGCGTGTCCTCATACCGGATTGGCAGCTACATCACGCATCAGCAACCCAAAGCGCAAATCCACCGCATCCGGAATCGGCAGGTACACCGTGTGCCCATCCCCCGGTGCCACCTCGATCGCTTCACCCTTGGCACTCTGCAACTGGTGCAGATCAAAGTGGAAATTGCCCTTGGGCGTCATCAGTTCCAGGTGGTCGCCCAGTGCAAACCGGTTCTTCACCTTGACCTCGGCCAACCGGTCACGGCGTTGGCCGGTGAGTTCGCCGACGAATTGCTGACGTTCCGACACCGAGCTGCCGTTCTGATAATTCTGGTATTCGTCATGCACATGCCGGCGCAGGAAACCTTCGGTGTAGCCGCGCTGGGCCAGTGATTCGAGGTCGGTCATCAGGCTGCGATCAAACTCGCGCCCGGCTACGGCATCGTCGATTGCCCGGCGATAGACCTGGGTGGTGCGCGCGCAATAGAAGTGCGACTTGGTGCGACCCTCGATCTTCAGCGAATGCACGCCCATGCGCGTCAAGCGTTCGACGTGCTGCACCGCGCGCAGATCCTTGGCGTTCATGATGTAGGTGCCGTGCTCGTCTTCAAACGCCGGCATCAACTCATCGGGACGATTGGCTTCCTGCAGCAGGAACACCTGATCGGTCGGCGCGCCAATGCCCAGGGTCGGCTCGGGCTGGAAGGTCTGCACGATCTCGCCGAGCTGGTTTTCCGTGGCTTCCTGCGCCGAATATTTCCAGCGGCAGGCGTTGGTGCAGGTGCCTTGGTTGGCGTCGCGCTTGTTCATATAGCCCGACAACAGGCAGCGCCCGGAGTAAGCCATGCACAGCGCGCCGTGGACGAACACTTCCAGTTCCATGCCCGGCACCTGTTCGCGGATTTCAGCGATTTCCTCCAGCGACAATTCCCGCGACAGGATGATCCGGCTCAGACCTTGTTGCTGCCAGAACTTGACGCTCGCCCAGTTCACCGTGTTGGCCTGCACCGAAAGGTGGATCGGCATCTGCGGAAAATGCTGGCGCACCAGCATGATCAGGCCCGGGTCGGACATGATCAGGGCATCCGGCGCCATCTCGATCACCGGCGCCAGGTCCTTGAGGAAGGTCTTCAGCTTGGCATTGTGCGGGGCGATGTTGACCACCACGTAGAAGCGCTTGCCCTGGGCCTGCGCTTCGCGAATACCAAGGGCGAGGTTGGCGTGGTCGAACTCGTTGTTACGCACCCGCAGGCTGTAACGCGGCTGGCCGGCGTAGACCGCATCGGCGCCGTAGGCGAAGGCATAACGCATGTTCTTCAGGGTGCCGGCGGGGGCCAGCAGCTCCGGGGCGGCGAGGGGGAGGTCAGGGATCATGGCGGCATCGGTCGCAAAAGCGCGGCAGGGTAGTGCAGCGGCAAGTGCGGTTTATTGATCTGGATCTATCTTTGCGCGGGTGCCGCTGATCTGTGCCGCGCCGGCACCATGACAAGGTCCCGCTGCATCAGGTGCAGCGAGCTGCTTCTACCAGGCGATCTATGCTCCATGAACAAAGATGGCACTCGTGCGCGCCCCGGTGGACTAAGGTTCGAGGCGTGCATGACGCCTGGCTGACATGGATCGGACATGAACGAAAAAACGCTGCAATTCAAATCCCTCACCGTGCTGTTGCTGTTGGTGACGGTCGCCTTCATCTGGATTCTGCTGCCGTTCTACGGTGCGGTGTTCTGGGCGGTGATTCTCGGCATTCTGTTTGCGCCGATGCAGCGCAAGTTACAGCTCAAATTCGGCTGGCAGCGCAACCTGACAGCGCTTTGCACGCTGGGCATTTGTCTGGTGATCGCGATTCTTCCGGTGATCATTCTCAGCATCCTGTTGGTTCAGGAAGGCGCGACGGTGTACAACAACATCGAAAGCGGTCAACTGGACATCGGTGCCTACCTGGCACAGTTCAAACACAGCTTGCCCCCTTACTTTCAGCATTTGCTCGATCGCTTCGGCATGGGCGAACTCAACGGTCTGCGCGAGAAAATCGTCAAGGCGTCGATGCAGGGCAGTCAGGTGCTGGCCAGTCAGGCCTTCAGTTTCGGCCAGGGCACATTCGAGTTTGTGGTCAGCTTCGG
Source organism: Pseudomonas sp. AO-1 (assembly GCF_019775695.1). Classification (NCBI taxonomy): domain Bacteria; kingdom Pseudomonadati; phylum Pseudomonadota; class Gammaproteobacteria; order Pseudomonadales; family Pseudomonadaceae; genus Pseudomonas; species Pseudomonas sp. AO-1. Next base: position 4,261,609 of record NZ_CP079947.1, on the reverse strand, counting down.
CATCATGCTGTACCTGCTGTTTTTCTTTCTGCGCGATGGCGCCGAACTGGTCCGCAAGGTACGCACCGCAGTGCCGCTGGAAGAGACCCACAAACGCCGTTTGCAGTTGAAGTTCAACCGGGTGGTACGGGCGACGGTGAAGGGCAACCTGGTGGTGGCGGTCACTCAGGGCGCATTGGGCGGGGCGATTTTCTGGTTTCTCGACATCCCCAGCGCGTTGCTCTGGGCGGTGCTGATGGGCTTTCTGTCGCTGTTGCCGGCGGTGGGCGCGGGAATCGTCTGGGCGCCAGTGGCGGTGTACTTCCTGCTCAGTGGGATGATCTGGCAGGGCGTGGTATTGGGGCTGTTCGGGGTATTTGTGATCGGTCTGGTGGACAACGTGCTGCGCCCGATTCTGGTCGGCAAAGACACGCGCATGCCCGACTACATGATCCTGATCTCGACCCTCGGCGGCCTCGCAGTGTTCGGCCTCAACGGTTTCGTGATCGGGCCGCTGATCGCGGCGCTCTTCATGTCGAGCTGGGCGCTGTTTATCGAGACCAAGCCGAAAGTCCAGTTGCCTTAAGCGTGGAACGGCGCGCTGACGATTTTCTGCGACAGTGCCTGCGCTGCCGGGAGCGAAGTCAGCGGGCCGCTGATGGGCTCACCGTCGCGCACCAGATACCAGCAGGCGAGCAAGCCCGACGCTCTGAGCGATGCGGGAACAGCGCTGCCGATGACCGACATGATTTGAACCTGAGCCATGACCAGTACCTCCATCTATCTGTGGAGCTACCTTAAGGATTCGCTGTGCTCAGGGACAATCAACGCTTTCGATAGTGGTCATTGATAACAGTGAGGACGGGTTCAGTCGACAACCTGGTCGAGCATGTGCACCACTTCGCGCTCGTTGAGCAGGCCCTTGTGCACCAGGTTCTCCGCCAGCAGCGAAAGGAACTTGGCGCAGCGGTGGCCTTCCAGGTGTTTGAGTTCGGTCAGCGCGCTGTACACCTTGCTTGAAGTGCACAGGCCGACGATGCGGTGCGGATTTTGAGTAGGCATGGGTCGTCCTTGTTGTTATCAACCTGTTGTTTACGGACGGATTCAGATTGCGGTTCCGTCATGACAAATCGATGACCGTTCTGTGTTTTGCCCCCAACGGTCAAGTCCATCATGCCGACTTTAGCCGCTGGAACTGTCCTCACAGCGACCTTGGCAAGATTTTTTCAGACGTTGCCCGACCGACGGTCATAAAAAAGCCCCGCTATAAAGCAGGGCTGTTTGTTGGCGATTACCAGCGTGGGCCACCGTAGTAGCCATGTGGCCGGCCGTAATAGCCGCGTGGTGGGCCGTAGTAGACCGGGCCAGGCACGTAGACCGGTTGTTGCACATAGACCGGCGCCGGCTGGTAGTAGACCGGTGGCGGCGGTTGTTGCACATAAACCGGTGCCGGTTGAGCGTAAACAGGCTGTTGCACGTAGACCGGCCGGTCCTGGTTGATCAGTGCCGAGCCGATGATGGCCGAGCCGACGATCGCACCAAACACGGCCGGACCCTGCCAGCCACCGCCGTGGGCTTCTGCCTGACCTGTGATCGCGAATGCACCAATCAACAAGGCCACGATGGGGAGTTTACGAATCATGATAATTCCTCGGTTCTTCGACCCGGCGTCCGGGCCTGCACCAGGCCCAAAGTTGTCGCGGGGATACTTCTATGACAGCGAAATTCTGAAAATCAGCACAGCCGCTGGGTAAATTTTGTGTAAGGTCTGTACCGGCTTCTTTACCGGTGGGTCAAAGGGGCACGCGGTCCGTTGCAGACAGGCGCTTATGATCGTCCAGAACCCGATGGAATGGCTAACTCCGTCCATCCGAAAGTCCGTTTTGAAGGAGAAGTTTCATGCAGATGAATCCCAACAAAGACACCCAGCTGTGCATGTCCCTGTCGGGGCGCCCGGGGAATTTCGGTCTGCGGTTTCATAACCATTTGTACGAGCAGTTGGGCCTGAACTTCTATTACAAGGCGTTCAGCAGTCAGGATTTGCCGGGGGCTGTCGGCGGCATTCGTGCGCTGGGGATTCGCGGTTGCGGCGTGTCGATGCCGTTCAAGGAAGCGTGCATCGCACTGGTCGATGAGCTGGATGCGTCGGCGGCGGCGATCCAGTCGATCAACACCATCGTCAACACCCACGGTCACCTCAAGGCCTATAACACTGATTACATCGCCATCGCGCAATTGCTGGAAACCCACGCAGTGCCGAAAGATTCGACGTTCGCCCTGCGTGGTAGCGGCGGCATGGCCAAAGCCGTGGCCAGCGCCCTGCGTGATGGTGGCTACAAGAATGGACTGATCGTTGCGCGTAACGAGCGCGCCGGGCAGGCATTGGCGGATTCGCTGGGTTACCGCTGGCGGGCCGAATTGGGTGAAGAGCGTCCGCAGATGCTGATCAACGTCACACCGGTGGGCATGGACGGCGGGCCCGAGGCGGGGCAACTGGCGTTTGAGCCTGAAGTGATCCAGGCAGCCGGGATTGTGTTCGATGTCGTGGCGATTCCGTCGGAAACGCCGCTGATCGTGCGCGGCCGGGCCGAGGGCAAGAAAGTGATTACCGGACTGGAGGTGATTGCGATCCAGGCGCTGGAGCAGTTTGTGCTGTACACCGGGGTGCGGCCGAGTGAAGAGCAGTTTGCGGCGGCGGTGAATTTCGCCCGCAGCTGATGTTCAGGATTATGTGTTGAATGAGTTGGCCCTATCGCTGGCAAGCCAGCTCCCACAGGTATCAGGTTGCAACACAACCAGGTAAGCAACCACAAATCTTGTGGGAGCCGGCTTGCCAGCGATGAATTCAACTCGGTTTATCGGGTTGCCTATACTGCGGCCTCAGCAAGCCAAGACTTGCCCCTCATAAAAACCTGATCGAGGCACCCCATGCATCCGCCCATCCTCAACCTGCACCAGGTCGAACTCGAACCCCTGCCTGAAGCCCTTGCCCCGGAAGGCGAAACCGCGGGTCGCTACCAGCAAAGCATGGCGCGCATCGGCCAGCAGCTCGGTGCGCAGAAACTCGGCTATCGGTTGTACGCCTTGCCGCCAGGCATGCGCGGCAGTCCGTTTCACAGCCACCGGGTCAATGAAGAGATGTTCTATGTGGTGGTCGGGGAAGGCGAGGTGCGCTTGGGGGCCGAACGCTTTCCGATTCGCGCGGGCGACGTGATCGCCTGCCCGCCGGGCGGCCCGGAGACGGCGCATCAAATCATCAATACCAGCGAAGCGGAACTGCGTTACCTGGCGGTCAGCACCCAGCAGCAACCGGATATCTGCGAATACCCGGACTCCAACAAATACGCAGTGATGGACAACTTCAAGGTTGATACCGAGGGCAATGCATCAGGTTTTGTCGCCGTGGCGCGGCAGGCGGATGGGGTGGATTATTGGGATGGTGAGTAAATAGAGACCTTCGGCTTGGTGCAGTCCCTGTGGGAGCGAGCTTGCTCGCGAATGCAATGTGTCATACATATCATTGCTAAATGACACGCCGTATTCGCGAGCAAGCTCGCTCCCACAGTAGGATTTTGCGGGTTATTCGAGGCGCGCCAGGCGCTCTTCCAGTGCGGCAATCCGTGCTTCCAGCTCTTCGATGCGCTCGACCGAAACGCCGCTGGTCGCGCGCTCCCCAGGATTCTGCCGCGCCGCCAGGATCGCCTCGATGTCCGCCGGATCGCCCAGTGCATGGGTGTAGCGGTCTTCGCGTTGCCCGGCCTGACGCGGGATCAACACCGCCAGCCCACGGGCGATCAGACGCTCGAGCTGATGCACCACTTGCTCGGCATCTTCGAAATCGTGCATGCGGCCGCTGCGGGTCAGCAGCTCATTCACTGTCTGCGGGCCACGCAAGAACATCAAACCGGTGAGAATCACTTGGGCCGGCACCAGTTCCAGCGCCTTGTCGAGCTTATGCTCCCAGCGATCAGCGCGACTGCCCATGACCAGTTTGGTGTAACCGTGGCTTTCCAGCGCCCGCAGACTTTGGCCGACCTGGCCCTGAGTCAGGTTCATCACCGGCTCGCGGCTGGTCTTCTGATTGCAGGCCAGCACCAATGCATTGAGGGTCAACGGATAGGTTTCCGGGCTGGTGGCCTGTTTTTCGATCAACGAACCCAGAATGCGGATTTCCGTGGCGTTGAGCCGTGGTTCGTTGGTGGTGGTTGCAAGTTCGGTGGTCATCGCGCGTTCCCTCAGCAGTCGAAGGCGCCTAGCCTAATCCTTGGCTAACAAAAGGCAAGCCGTGTGGTCATCAAGCATGGCTATAATCGCCTCCACGTTCCACCCAGCCACCACACGAGACTGCCATGACCATTTCCCTTTACGCCGCATCCGTCCCGGTTTTTCAACAAATGCTCAACGCCCTGAGCGATGTCCTGAAAAAGGCTGAAGCCCACGCCACCGAAAAAAACATCGACCCGAGCGCCTTCCTGCAAGCGCGCCTGTACCCGGACATGTTCCCGCTGGTGCGTCAGGTGCAGATCGCCGTCGACTTCGCCAAGGGCGTTTCCTCGCGTCTGGCCGAAGTCGAAATCCCGAAGTATGACGACACTGAAACCACGTTCGCCGAACTGCAGGCGCTGATCGCCAAGGTGCTGGCCTACATCGGCGAGATCAAGCCGGAGCAGATCAACGGCAAGGAAGGCATCGAGATCGTGACCCGTCCGGGGACGCCGAAAGAGAAGCGCTTCAGCGGTCAGGCTTACCTGCTGAGCTACGGTCTGCCGCAGTTCTTCTTCCACGTCACCACCACCTACGCGCTGCTGCGCCACAACGGTGTTGAAGTGGGTAAACGCGATTACATGGGCGCGTACTAAAACACCCAGCTACAAAAAAGCCCGCCAAGGTTCACACCTTGGCGGGCTCTTTATTGGATAAAGCAAAAGATCGCAGCCTGCGGCAGCTCCTACAGGGAAACGCATTCCTAATGTAGGAGCTGCCGCAGGCTGCGATCTTTTGATCTTTTGATCTTCAGACTGAGCGCTGAACTTTCGCCTCTTCACCCAAGCAAGCCGCGGCAGTAAACAGCACATCAGTGGACGAATTCAGCGCTGTTTCCGCCGAGTCCTGCAGCACACCAATGATGAAACCCACCGCCACCACCTGCATGGCAATCTCGCTGGGAATGCCGAACAGGCTGCACGCCAGCGGAATCAGCAGCAGCGAGCCACCGGCCACGCCCGAGGCGCCACAGGCACAGATCGCCGCGACGACGCTGAGCAGGATCGCGGTCGGAATGTCCACGGCAATCCCCAGCGTGTGCACGGCAGCCAGGGTCAGCACGGTGATGGTGATCGCTGCGCCAGCCATGTTGATGGTCGCACCCAGCGGGATCGATACCGAGTAAGTGTCTTCATGCAGGCCCAGGCGCTTGCTCAGTTCCAGGTTGACCGGAATGTTCGCTGCCGAACTGCGGGTGAAGAAGGCGGTGATGCCGCTTTCGCGCAGGCACTTGAGGGTCAGCGGGTACGGGTTGCGGCGCAGCTTCCAGAACACAATCAGCGGGTTCATCACCAGCGCGACAAACAGCATGCAGCCCAGCAGCACGGCCAGCAGGTGCGCATAACCGATCAACGCGCCGAAGCCCGAGGTGGCGAGGGTAGACGCCACCAGACCGAAAATGCCCAGTGGGGCGAAACGAATCACTACGCGCACGATCACGGTCACGCCGTTGGACAGGTCGCCCAGCACCTCGCGTGTGGTGTCGCCGGCGTGGCGAATCGCGACGCCCATGCCGATCGCCCAGGCCAGAATGCCGATGAAGTTGGCATTCATCAGCGCGCTGACCGGGTTGTCGACCACGCTCAACAGCAGGCTTTGCAGCACTTCGGCAATGCCGCCCGGCGCGGTGACTGACACGTTGTCGGTGGACAGCACCAGATGCGAGGGAAACGCCATGCTGGCCACCACCGCGACCACGGCTGCAGCGAAAGTGCCGAGCAGGTACAGGAACAGGATGGGTCTGATGTGGGTTTCCTGACCGTGCTTGTGGTTGGCAATCGATGCCATCACCAGCACGAACACCAGAATCGGCGCCACGGCTTTCAGCGCCGAGACAAATACTTTGCCGATGAACGCCGAGCCTTTTGCCGCTTCCGGGGCGAACAACGCCAGAGCGATACCGGCGAGCAGGCCGATCAGGATCTGCGTGACCAGACTGAGGTTTTTCAGGCGTTGCAATAGAGAAGGGGATGAAGCGGTCATAACGGCATCTCTGGTTTTTTATAGGGTGCAAGGTTGCGTGAAACCGGTGGTACATCAAGGGGGCAGGTCACCGGCACGAACCGAAAGGGCTGACGCGCGATCAACGCTGTTAAACGGGGCGCTGAACAGGGTGTACGTTTTTCAGGGCGCGGACTTTATCACAGCGTAGGCGTTATCCTTCAGGCCTGTGACGATCTGCCACCGGATTGATCGGCAAGTCGGCAGGTTTATGCAAGTCACTGCTGAAACACTCTGTTAAGATTCGCCATCCTCATTTTCATAGTCTGCCAGCGGGCCTCTTGGTCATCGCTGGTGTCGTCGTTTTGCTGGAGTTGCTCATGCTGTTGCCCATTCTTCTGTTGTCCGCCGCCGGATTCACGGTGCTGACCACGGAATTCGTCATCGTCGGCCTGTTGCCGGCCATTGCCCGAGACCTGGCGGTAACCATTCCGCAGGCGGGTCTGCTGGTGACTCTGTTCGCTTTCACGGTGGCGATGTTCGGCCCGTTTTTGACCGCCTATTTCGCCCGCTTCGAGCGGCGCAAGTTGTTCATCACCATCCTGATCATGTTCGGCCTGGCCAACACCGTTGCCGCGCTGGCGCCGAACATCTGGGTCATGGCCATTGCGCGCTTGATCCCGGCCCTCGGCCTGCCGGTGTTCTGGGCCTTGGCCAGCGAGACAGCGGTGGACATCGTCGGCCCGGATTACGCCGGCCGTGCGATTGCCAAGATCGGCTTCGGCATCGTCTGCGCCACGGTATTCGGCATCCCGGTGGGCACGTTGATTTCCGATGCGTTCGGCTGGCGCAGTGCATTCGCGATTCTGGCGGTGATCGCTTTTGCCAAGGCCTTGCTGCTGTTTGTTTACCTGCCGAAAACCAGTCTGCATCAGCACCAGGTCAGCTTCAGCTCGCAGTTCAAGATCCTGCGCAGCCCGCTGATGCTCGGCCATGTGCTGTTGTCGATCCTGGTATTCAGCGGCATGTTCACCGCCTACACCTATCTGGCCGACATCCTCGAGCGTCTGGCGGGTTTTAACGGCACCGTGGTTGGCTGGTGCCTGATGGGCTTCGGTGCGGTCGGGCTGATCGGCAATTCGCTGGGCGGGCGTGCAGTGGATCGTCATCCGTTGGGGGCGTCCGTGCTGTTCTGCGCGTTCATGATTGCCGGCATGGTCTCGCTGGTGCCGAATATCCACTCGACGCTGGGCCTGGCGGTGGCCATGGGCATCTGGGGAATCACTCAGGCGGCGCTGTTTCTGGTCAGCCATGTGCGCCTGATGAAAGCCGCGCCGCAAGCGCCCGCGTTTGCCGCGTCGCTGAACATCGCCGGCGCCAACCTCGGTATCGGCCTGGGCGCGATGATCGGCGGGCGGGTGATCGACAGCGCTGGCCTGAGCTTTCTCGGCTTCGCCGCTGCCGGATTCATTCTGTTGTCGGTATTCCTCGCCATGGTCTTGATGACGCTCAAGCCGCGCGAAGACTGCGCCCAGACCTCATAACGCGGTAAACAGCTCGCGTCGGGCACCTTCGGTAATCGCCACGATGCCGGGGTGCTTGACCTTGCGTTCCACGGAAATGGCGTAGAACGACTCGGTCACCGCGTCGGTCTGGCCAATCACTTCGACGCCGTACTGGCGTTTGACTTCATCGGCAATCACGCTCGGACCGATGAAAATCCCGCTGCCCGATTGGCCGAAGGCCTGCATCAGGGCGCTGTCATCGAATTCCCCAACGATTTGCGGCTGGATCTGCTGTTCGGCAAACCAGCGCTGCAAACGGCTGCGCACCACGGTTTCCGCGCCGGGAATCAGCAGCGGTGCGCCGTTGAGGCTGCGCGGAAAGTCCTGCCCGTATTGCGCCGCCAATTGCGCGGTGGCGAAAAAACTGATCCCGCATTCGCCGAGTTTCTGGCTGTAGCCCTTGATGTCGAGGTGCGACGGCATCGGGCTGTCGGAAATCACCAGGTCCAGACGCTGGATGGCCAGGTCCGCCAACAGGCGTTCGAGTTTGTCTTCGCGGCAGGTGATGCGCAGCGGTTCGTGCAACTCCATGGTCGGCGCGATCAGCCGATAGACGATGGACTTGGGCACCACGTCGGCCACGCCGACGCGAAACAGGATCTGCTGTTCGTTGGGCTGGGCACGCAGCATCAACTCCAGTTCGCCGCCCAACTGGAACATCTGCTCGGCGTAGGGCAGGGCTTGGCGTCCGGCCTCGGTCAGTTCCAGCTGGCGGCCGACCCGCTGAAACAGTTCGATGCCGTAGGTTTGTTCGAGCAGCGAAATCTGCCCGCTGATGGTTTGCGGAGTGAGGTTGAGTTGCTCGCAGGCACGCACGATGCTGCCGGTCTTGGCGACCACCCAGAAGTAATGCAGTTGTCGGTAATTGAGCACTCTAAGGTTCCCCCTCCTGTAGGAGCTGCCGCAGGCTGCGATCTTTTGATCTTGCTAAAAAAAATCAAAAGATCGCAGCCTTCGGCAGCTCCTGCACTGATGGTCATAGTTCGTTAAAGCCGAAGTATAGCCGCTAAAAATACGAATTTTCCTGAAGTGTTTGTCTCCCTAGAATGCCCAGCCATCGACGGGTGGTCTGTGACCCTGTCTGTTCATTCGAAGGAAGTCTCATGAAATACACAATCCCTGCATTGATGTTTACGTCTTTACTGCTCATGGCCGGTTGCGATCAGGCCGAGAAAAGTGCCCAGCAGTTGATGGGCAAGGCTGCCGAAAGCGCCAAACAGGCGATCGACGATACGCACAAAGCTGCTGAACAAGCGCTCAGCGACGCCACCGGCGGCTTGATCGAGAAAAAAGAAGCGCCGGAAAAAGATGCGGAAAAATCCGAATCTTCCTCCAAGACCATCTAAAACCGTCATACAAGAGTCAGGACTGACCCATGGAATATCTCTTAGAACTCGCCGCCAGCCCCGCCGCCTGGGTTGCTTTGGCCACACTGGTGGTGATGGAAATCGTGCTCGGCATCGATAACCTGATCTTTATTTCGATCCTGACCAACAAGTTGCCTGTGCAGCATCGGCAGAAGGCGCGCCGCATCGGTATCGGCATGGCGCTGATCCTGCGTCTGGCCCTGTTGAGCACCATCGCTTTCATCGTGCAGTTGACCGAACCTGTAATCGAAATCATGGGCCAGGCGTTCTCCTGGAAAGACATGATCCTGATTGCCGGTGGTCTGTTCCTGGTGTGGAAAGCCACGACCGAGATCCATCACAGCATGGACCCGGCCCCGGAAGATCCGAAAACGGCAACTTCGACCGTGACCCTGGGCTTCGCTGCCGCAATCGGTCAGATCCTGATGCTGGACATGGTGTTCTCCATCGACAGCATCATTACTGCGGTGGGCATGACTGAACACTTGCCGATCATGGTGATCGCGGTGGTGGTGTCGGTGATGGTGATGCTGTTCGCAGCTGAGCCGCTGGCCAAGTTCATCAACGACAACCCGACAGTGGTGATGCTGGCCCTGGGCTTCCTGATCATGATCGGCATGACGCTGATCGCCGAAGGCTTCGGTGCCCATGTACCGAAAGGTTATGTGTACGCGGCCATGGCCTTCTCGGCAGCGATTGAAGTGCTGAACATGATGTCGCGCCGGGCGAAGCAGAAGAAGCTGGCTCAGCAGGCTTAATCTGCAGCAAACCAAAGGCCGGCTGGACTCGTCGAGTTCAGCCGGCCTTTTTGCTTATGCCTCATGCCGTACGGCTTGTGCCTTATGCAGGAGCTGCCGAAGGCTGCGATCTTTTGATTTTTTAGAGCAAGATCAAAAGATCGCAGCCTTCGGCAGCTCCTGCAGAGGTTTTATATCAACTGACCTGTCAGTGCGCAGTCGCGTGGTGGTGCTTTTCTGGCTTGTGATTCGGGGTCGAATCGACTGGATGATGATGGCGTCGCGCAATGCGCAGCACGCCCCACAGCATGGCGCTGGCAACGGCCAGCCAGCCGGCTATCAACATTACGATGGTCATGGTCAGGCTCATCGGTGCCTCCTCTTTGCCCTGCGTCGGGCACACACTTTTTCAATTCGCTCTGTTTCAGTGACAGTCTAGACAATGGGGTGTTTCAGACTATTGACCAAAGGTCGGTGATGACCAATCAGTTCGCTCTATGCAATCGATCGGTCTGCGGTTTAAGGCTATACCGCAGCCGTGCGTCGCCCTATGATCGCAGGCGTTGCCGGAACACGATGACCGGCGTCTGATCAGAGAGTGACAATGGTGCAGGTATTGACTCGATTGCGAGGGGCGTTGCTGGTGGCCGGTTGCGCGGCTGTATTGGCGGGGTGTGCGGGCGCTGTCGCGCCGCAGGTCAAGCGCCTGCCGGAGCGGGTCGAACTCAGCGGTACGTTCTATCGCGGTGAAGCCAATCAGAGTGGTCCGCAAGTGCTGGCCAGCCTGTTGTCGCAGCAGGGCATCATGATCACGCCGGGGCTGCTGGAAAAACCGTTGCAGCTGCCGGGTGCACAGGATCAGTTGCAGCAGAATCTGCAAAACCTGGCCCGCGATTACGGCATGGTGGTCTATCCGCTGGACAAGAACCTGCCAGCCTTGCTCACCCAGGTCGCGGCCGGATATCCGGTGATGGTGCGCTTTAGCGAAGGCTCGGCGTTCTGGGCTGAACCGCGTTACGCCATTCTTTCCGGTTACGACCGCTTGAAACAGAAAGTACTGTTGCGCGCCGGAATGAATCGCCGCGAACTGATGAGTTTCAGTTCCTTCGAGTCGGCGTTCGAAAAGTCGGGCGGTTGGGCCGTGCTGATCCAAAAGCCCTCGCAGATCCCCGCCGAGGTTGATCGTCAGCGCTGGCTAAAGGCGGCGGATGAGTTGGCGCAGGCCGGGCAGGAACGTGAAGCGGAGCAAGCCAAAAAGGCTCTGGCTGCACATTAAACCTCCGTTCGTCATTTGCCGGGCACCCTCACGCCCGGCACGCCTCTTAACGATAGAGCCCGAATGTGCGGGTGAATCAGGAGGCGAGCATGGCAGATTCCCCATCCCCGAAAGGCCCACACTCAAGCGAGCATTCGTCCGGTCATGATCTGGGTTTCGATCCGGATTCACCGGATCTCGACGATCCGCAGGTTGATCCGGTCGGCCCTGCCAAGGCGCCGAAGGACGTGGAAACCGGCGAAGACAGCAAGCGTCCGGCCAAGCCTTACGATCCGTTGGCTGACCTGAAACCCTAAGGGAGGTGCGTATGAGTACCGATTCCAGCTTTGACGATAAAAAACCGGACAGCGTACCGACTACGCCGGAGGATGACGTGGATCCCGTGCTGGATCCGGACAGCCCGCTGCGTGATCCATTGGCCCGGCCTAATGTGCTGACGCCAGATCCGAGCGCTGGCGATGGCATTCCGGACGACGACAAAATGCCGTTACCCAATGATTGAATAACGGGTATTTAACCACTGGCTGAATAACTCTGTGGCGAGGGAGCTTGCTCCCGCTGGACTGCGCAGCAGGCCTTTTCTTGTTAAAAAAGAAGGTCCGCTACGCGCCCCAGCGGGAGCAAGCTCCCTCGCCACAGTTGGTCTTTCCGGTTACTTGGAGGCTTCGACCACGCCGCTCTGGCGCGCCTTGAGGTTTTTCTCGGCCTTGTATTGTTGGGCCACTGCCGGAACGTTGGTGCTGCGACCGGTTTCCATCCAGCTGCGGATACGGCTGGCATCGGCGAAGTGCGTGTATTTGCCGAACGCATCGAGAATCACCAGGGCAACCGGGCGGTTGCTCATCCGCGTCACCAGCACCAGGCAATGACCCGCCGGGTTGGTGAAGCCGGTTTTAGTGATTTTGATGTCCCAGTCGGCCTTGTTCACCAAGTGATCGGTGTTGCGGAAACCCAGGGTGTAGTTGGGTTTGCGGAATGACACCGTTTTTTCCTTGGTGGTCGTCAGTTCAGTGAGGATCGGGTGCTTGCTCGCGGCCACCAACAGTTTGCTCAGATCGCGGGCGGTAGAAACGTTACGTTCCGACAAGCCGGTCGGTTCGACATAGTGGGTGTTGGTCATGCCCAGTGCCTTGGCCTTGGCATTCATCGCCGCGATGAAGGCTGCATAACCGCCCGGGTAGTGATGCGCAAGGCTGGCGGCTGCACGGTTTTCCGAGGACATCAGGGCAATCAGCAACATTTCCCGGCGCGGCAGTTCGCTCTTCAGCTTGACTCGGGAGAACACGCCTTTCATTTCCGGCGTGTGGCTGATGTCGACGTCGATCCATTCGTCCATGTTCTGGTGCGCTTCAACGACCACCAGCCCGGTCATCAGCTTACTGACCGAAGCGATGGGTACGATCACATCCGGGTTGCTCGAATAGATGACTTTATTGGTCTGCAAATCCATGAGCAGGGCGCTGCCTGAGGCGATCTTCAGTTGCGAAGCATCGCGTGGCGCAGCAGTGGTTTCAGCGGCGTTGACGGTTGGCGTGACGAATGTGCCTGAAAAAGCAAAAACCAGGCTCAGGATCGAAAGACGAATTTTCACGCGGGCGAACTCATAAAGGTTGGATATTCCGTTAGTTTGTAACGGGTTATTTCTTCAAAGCGTCGCATTCTAGGAGTATGGCTGAAGATCTGTCGATGGTTGTTTGAATGACCTGAAAATCTCGTGAAAAGGCCTGTAAAAAGAGGGGTTTCCGGCGAACGGTTAGTGTTTTTTCTCAGATACAAAAAACCCCGCACAAAGGCGGGGTTCTTTTATTGCGGAAAAGCCTCTCAGGCGTGCAGAGTTTCTGCCGCGTAGAGGGTGTTTTCCAGCAGGCAGGCGCGGGTCATCGGGCCAACACCACCTGGCACCGGAGTGATCCAGCCAGCGCGGGGCAGAGCGGTTTCGTACACCACGTCACCGACCAGCTTGCCATCGTCCTGACGGTTGATGCCGACGTCGATCACGATCGCGCCTTCCTTGATCCACTCGCCCTTGACCAGGCCCGGCTTGCCGGCGGCGACCACCACCAGATCGGCGCGACCGACGTGGCCGGCCAGGTCCTTGGTGAAGCGGTGGGTGACGGTCACGGTGCAACCGGCCAGCAGCAGTTCCATTGCCATCGGGCGCCCGACGATGTTGGAGGCACCCACCACTACCGCGTCCAGGCCATAAAGGTCCACACCCGTGCTTTCCAGCAAGGTCATGATGCCTTTCGGAGTGCACGGACGCAGCAGCGGGATGCGCTGGGCCAGGCGGCCGACGTTATAAGGATGAAAGCCATCGACGTCTTTGTCCGGGCGGATGCGCTCCAGCAATTTGGACGCGTCCAGATGCTCGGGCAGGGGCAGTTGCAGCAGCACGCCGTCAATGGCCGGGTCGTCGTTGAGGCGATCGATCAGATCGGTCAGTGCTTCTTGAGTGGTGTCGGAGGGCAGGTCGTAGGCTTGGGAGAGGAAGCCGACCTCTTCACAGTCTTTACGCTTGTGCGAGACATAAACCTGAGAGGCAGGATCGCTGCCGACCAGGATCACCGCGAGGCCGGGAGTGCGCAGGCCTTGCTGGCGACGCTCGGCAACTCGTTGGGCGATCTGCTGGCGCAGGCTGGCGGCGATCGATTTGCCGTCGATTAGTTGTGCAGTCATTGCGCGTGATTAACCATCGAGAGGGGAAAAAAAGAGAACGCATTCTCGCATGTCAGACGGTGAGGGCAAAGGCGCTTGGTCAGCAAATTCCCCTAACTCCTTTAATTAAATGAATTTTTTTCAAAAAGGATTTGACGACCTTGGGAGCGCTCTATACTATTCGTCGCACTTGTCGGGCACAGCCTAGCACTGGTTAAGAAGGTTGAGCGGAATTAGCGTTCTGCGAAGCTGGAAAGCATTTAGTTTGTAGTCCTCCAAGAGTACAGATTAATAAGGCGCCCGTAGCTCAGCTGGATAGAGCATCCGCCTTCTAAGCGGATGGTCGCAGGTTCGAGTCCTGCCGGGTGCGCCATTAGGCAGCTTTGGCACAAGTAGCGCGATATGGTGGGCGTAGCTCAGTTGGTAGAGCACGGGATTGTGACTCCCGTTGTCGTGGGTTCGATCCCCATCGTCCACCCCATATTTCGAAAGGCGCCAGATGTAACAGTCTGGCGCCTTTGCTTTAAAAGCTTCATCTGCGGATGTGGTGGAATTGGTAGACACACTGGATTTAGGTTCCAGCGCCGCGAGGCGTAAGAGTTCGAGTCTCTTCATCCGCACCAATTAAAGCTTCATTCTTGCCGCAGGCCTGATGAAGTTCAGCAAAGAAGTTGAATGGCTTTTTTGTGACGCAATATGGTGGGCGTAGCTCAGTTGGTAGAGCACGGGATTGTGACTCCCGTTGTCGTGGGTTCGATCCCCATCGTCCACCCCATATTTCGAAAGGCGCCAGATTTAACAGTCTGGCGCCTTTTTTGTTTTACGGTTTGTGGTTTGTTGTGCTGGGTTTCAGGTCGAAGGGCAGGGCGTTTCGTCGTGTTTACGGGCTTGCAGCCTGCGTGTCGACCACCGGCCATGTTCGCTGGATCGGCCGTCAGGGAGATGGCTCGCAGTCTCTTCTATATATAGAAGCGGTTGAAGCAGAGCCCTGGCGTGATGGTCTTTATTCGTCTTCGGGGTGGAATGCATTGCTGCATTCACACCTATAAATGGCCTGCTGTTTTTTTACCCGTTTTCAGTAGGGTGACTTCTTGAGTTTGACCCACTAGAATGCATGCCCTTGATTCTGGGGTCGGAAACGGCCGGCTAACGTCTGTGCAACGAGGAATATCCATGCAAGTTTCTGTTGAAAATACTACTGCTCTTGAGCGCCGCATGAGCGTCACCGTGCCGGCTGAGCGCATTGAGAGCCAGGTCAACAAGCGTCTGCAGCAGACTGCCCAAAAGGCCAAGATTGCTGGCTTCCGTCCAGGCAAAGTGCCAATGAGCGAAATCAAGCGCCGTTTCGGTGCTGACGCTCGTCAGGAAGCTGTTGGTGATGTCATCCAGTCCTCCTTCTATGAAGCCGTGGTTGAGCAGAAGCTGAACCCTGCCGGTTCGCCTTCGATCGAGCCGAAGTCGCTGGAAGCTGGCAAGGACCTGGAATACGTTGCCGTATTCGAAGTGTTCCCTGAGTTCACTGTTGCCGGTTTCGACGGCATCACTGTCGAGCGCCTGAGCGCTGACGTGGCTGACGCTGATCTGGACAAGATGCTGGACATCCTGCGCAAGCAGAACACCCGTTTTGAAGTGGCCGACCGCGCTGCCCAGAACGAAGACCAGCTGAACATCGATTTCGTCGGCAAGGTTGACGGCGAAGCATTCGCCGGCGGCTCCGCCAAGGGTACTCAGCTGGTGCTGGGTTCCGGTCGCATGATTCCGGGCTTCGAAGAAGGCCTGGTTGGCGCCAAGGCGGGCGAAGAGCGCGTTCTGAACCTGACCTTCCCTGAGGACTATCAGAACCTGGACCTGGCCGGCAAAACCGCCGAGTTCACCGTGACTGTAAACACCGTGTCCGAGCCGAAGCTGCCAGAGCTGAACGAAGAGTTCTTCGCTCAATTCGGCATCAAGGAAAGCGGCATCGACGGTTTCCGCACCGAAGTTCGCAAGAACATGGAGCGTGAGCTGCGTCAGGCCATCAAGTCCAAGGTAAAAAATCAGGTCATGGACGGTCTGCTGGCCACCAACCCGATCGAAGTGCCAAAGGCTTTGCTGTCCAACGAAGTTGACCGTCTGCGCGTGCAGGCTGTTCAGCAGTTCGGCGGCAACATCAAGCCTGATCAACTGCCGGCCGAGCTGTTCGAAGAGCAAGCCAAGCGCCGTGTAGTGCTGGGTCTGATCGTCGCTGAAGTGGTCAAGCAATTCGACCTGAAGCCTGACGAAGCCCGCGTTCGTGAAATGATTCAGGAAATGGCTTCGGCTTATCAAGAGCCTGAGCAGGTCGTGTCCTGGTACTACAAGAACGAGCAGCAACTGAACGAAGTCCGTTCGGTTGTGCTGGAAGAACAAGTTGTGGATACTGTTCTGCAGAAAGCTAGCGTGACCGACAAATCGGTCTCTTACGAAGAAGCGGTCAAGCCGGTAGAAGCTCCAAAAGCCGACTGATTGTTTTTGCGTTAAGAAGTACACACATAAGCCAGCCTTCGAGCTGGCTTATGCGTATTCAAGACATAACTATTTGGGAGTGACTGCAGAGCATGTTCCGTAATTCGTATATTCAGCAGAACTCTGATATCCAGGCCGCCGGCGGCCTGGTCCCGATGGTTGTCGAGCAATCTGCTCGTGGCGAGCGCGCCTATGACATCTACTCGCGCCTTCTGAAGGAGCGCGTAATCTTTCTGGTGGGTCCTGTAGAGGACTACATGGCCAACCTGATCTGTGCGCAATTGCTGTTCCTTGAAGCGGAAAACCCGGACAAGGACATCCATCTCTATATCAACTCCCCGGGCGGTTCGGTGACAGCGGGCATGTCGATCTACGACACCATGCAGTTCATCAAGCCAAACGTATCGACGACGTGCATTGGTCAGGCGTGCAGCATGGGTGCATTCCTGCTGACGGCCGGTGCTCCAGGCAAGCGTTTCTGCCTGCCGAACTCGCGTGTGATGATTCACCAGCCGCTGGGCGGTTTCCAGGGCCAGGCCTCGGATATCGAAATCCATGCCAAGGAAATCCTCTTCATCCGCGAGCGTCTGAACACGCTGATGGCCAAGCACAGCGGTCGTACGCTTGAAGAAATCGAGCGTGATACCAACCGCGACAACTTCATGAGTGCAGAAGCTGCGAAGGAATACGGTCTGATCGACGAAGTCATCAACCAGCGTCCTGCGTAAAATAAGCAGCTCAAAATAAGGTGGGTCGGCAGGTCCGACCACCAGCGGGCTTGAAAAAGCCCGCAATAGCCTTCATCTTGTGTTGCAAGCCTATCGGATTTGGATCGAACGAATGACTGACACCCGCAACGGCGAGGACAACGGCAAGCTGCTCTATTGCTCCTTCTGTGGCAAAAGCCAGCATGAAGTACGCAAATTGATTGCCGGCCCCTCGGTCTTTATCTGCGACGAGTGCGTCGACTTGTGCAATGACATCATCCGCGAGGAGGTGCAGGAAGCACAGGCCGAAAGCAGCGCGCATAAATTGCCTTCGCCTAAAGAAATCAGCGGCATCCTTGACCAGTATGTAATCGGTCAGGAGCGTGCGAAAAAGGTTCTGGCCGTAGCGGTGTACAACCACTACAAGCGTCTGAACCAGCGTGACAAGAAGGCTGACGACGTCGAACTCGGCAAGAGCAACATCCTGCTGATCGGCCCGACAGGCTCCGGTAAAACCCTGCTGGCCGAAACCCTGGCCCGCCTGCTGAACGTTCCGTTCACCATCGCCGACGCCACCACCCTCACCGAGGCTGGCTACGTAGGTGAAGATGTCGAGAACATCATTCAGAAACTGCTGCAAAAGTGCGATTACGACGTGGAAAAGGCCCAGATGGGCATTGTCTACATCGACGAAATCGACAAGATTTCCCGCAAGTCCGACAACCCGTCGATCACCCGCGATGTTTCCGGTGAGGGCGTGCAACAGGCCTTGCTCAAGTTGATCGAAGGCACGGTCGCTTCCGTCCCGCCGCAAGGTGGCCGCAAGCATCCGCAGCAGGAATTCCTGCAGGTCGACACTCGTAACATCCTGTTCATCTGCGGTGGTGCGTTCTCCGGTCTGGAAAAGGTTATTCAAAACCGTTCCACCAAGGGCGGTATCGGGTTCAACGCAGAAGTGCGCAGCAAGGAAGAAGGCAAGAAAGTCGGTGAATCCCTGCGTGAAGTCGAACCTGACGATCTGGTCAAGTTCGGTCTGATCCCGGAGTTCGTCGGTCGTTTGCCGGTTCTGGCGACGCTGGACGAGCTCGACGAGGCTGCGCTGATGCAGATCCTCACCGAGCCGAAAAATGCGCTGACCAAGCAGTATGCCAAGCTGTTCGAGATGGAAGGCGTGGATCTGGAATTCCGGACCGACGCACTGAAATCGGTTGCCAAGCGAGCTCTGGAGCGTAAAACCGGTGCCCGTGGCCTGCGGTCGATTCTTGAAGGTGTGCTGCTCGACACGATGTACGAAATCCCTTCGCAGTCTGAAGTGAGCAAAGTCGTCATCGATGAAAGCGTGATTGAAGGCAAGTCCAAGCCACTGTATATCTACGAAAACAGTGAGCCGACGGCCAAGGCAGCGCCGGACGCGTAAGTGTCCACACTGCCGGAACAAAGAAGGGGCCTTCGGGCCTCTTTTTTTTTATGTCGTTTTTTACATCCGCTTTGCGCTTGTTTTTTTTCAAGGCAGCCCCCATCTTGGTTTCAAGCTTAATTCCATCTGATTACGGCCATATGGCCGCCGTAGAGGCGAAATCATGAAGACAACCATCGAATTGCCTCTCCTGCCATTGCGTGATGTCGTGGTTTATCCGCACATGGTTATCCCGCTGTTCGTGGGGCGCGAGAAATCCATCGAAGCCCTCGAGGCCGCGATGACGGGCGACAAGCAGATCCTGCTGCTGGCCCAGAGAAACCCGGCTGACGATGATCCCGGTGAAGACGCTCTCTATCGCGTAGGTACGATTGCGACGGTGCTGCAGCTGCTGAAGCTGCCAGACGGCACCGTCAAGGTTCTGGTCGAAGGTGAGCAGCGCGGCGCTGTAGAGCGCTTCAGCGAAGTCGACGGGCATTGCCGCGCCGAAGTCTCGCTGATCGACGAAGTCGATGCTGCCGAGCGCGAATCGGAAGTTTTCGTGCGCAGCCTGCTGTCGCAGTTCGAACAATATGTGCAGTTGGGCAAGAAAGTCCCGGCTGAAGTCCTGTCGTCGCTCAACAGCATTGATGAGCCTGGCCGCCTGGTTGACACCATGGCCGCGCACATGGCGCTGAAAATCGAGCAGAAGCAGGAAATCCTCGAAATCATCGATTTGTCGGCCCGCGTCGAGCACGTGCTCGCCTTGCTGGATGCCGAGATCGATCTGCTGCAAGTCGAAAAACGCATTCGCGGCCGCGTCAAAAAACAAATGGAACGCAGTCAGCGCGAGTACTACCTGAATGAGCAGATGAAGGCCATTCAGAAAGAGCTGGGTGACGGTGACGAAGGTCACAACGAAATCGAAGAGCTGAAAAAGCGCATCGATGCGGCCGGCCTGCCGAAAGATGCCCTGGCCAAGGCTACCGCCGAGCTGAACAAGCTCAAGCAAATGTCGCCGATGTCCGCTGAAGCCACCGTGGTGCGCTCCTACATCGACTGGCTGGTGCAGGTGCCGTGGAAGGCGCAGAGCAAGGTACGTCTGGACCTGGCGCGTGCGGAAGACATTCTCGATGCTGATCATTACGGCCTTGAAGAGGTCAAGGAACGCATCCTTGAATACCTCGCCGTGCAAAAACGTGTGAAGAAGATCCGTGGTCCGGTGTTGTGCCTGGTCGGTCCGCCTGGCGTGGGTAAAACTTCGCTGGCGGAGTCGATTGCTCACGCCACCAACCGCAAATTCGTGCGCATGGCCTTGGGTGGCGTGCGTGACGAGGCGGAAATTCGTGGTCACCGCCGGACTTACATCGGTTCGATGCCAGGAAGATTGATTCAAAAGATGACAAAAGTGGGCGTGCGCAACCCGCTGTTCCTGCTCGATGAAATCGACAAAATGGGCAGCGACATGCGCGGCGACCCGGCGTCGGCGTTGCTGGAAGTGCTCGATCCGGAGCAGAACCACAACTTCAACGATCACTATCTGGAAGTCGATTACGACTTGTCCGATGTGATGTTCCTGTGCACCTCGAACTCGATGAACATCCCGCCAGCACTGCTGGACCGGATGGAAGTCATTCGTCTGCCGGGTTACACCGAAGACGAAAAGATCAACATCGCCGTCAAGTACCTGTCGCCCAAGCAGATTGCCGCTAATGGTCTGAAGAAGGGCGAGCTGGAATTCGACGAGGAAGCGATCCGCGACATCATCCGTTACTACACCCGTGAAGCCGGTGTGCGTGGCCTCGAACGTCAGATCGCCAAGGTCTGCCGCAAGGCTGTGAAAGAACATGCGCTGGAAAAACGCTTCTCGGTAAAAGTGACAGCTGACCTGCTCGAACACTTCCTCGGTGTGCGTAAATTCCGCTACGGTCTGGCTGAGCAGCAGGATCAGATCGGTCAGGTGACTGGCCTGGCGTGGACGCAGGTGGGCGGCGAATTGCTGACCATCGAAGCGGCTGTGGTACCGGGCAAAGGTCAACTGATCAAGACCGGTTCGTTGGGCGATGTAATGGTCGAATCGATCACTGCAGCCCTGACCGTTGTGCGCAGCCGTGCCAAGAGCCTGGGCATTCCGCTGGACTTCCACGAGAAGCGCGACACCCACATTCACATGCCGGAAGGCGCGACGCCGAAAGACGGTCCAAGCGCCGGTGTAGGCATGTGCACGGCATTGGTATCGGCATTGACCGGGATTCCGGTGCGCGCCGATGTCGCCATGACGGGTGAAATCACCTTGCGTGGTCAAGTGCTGGCAATCGGTGGTCTGAAGGAAAAACTGCTCGCCGCCCACCGCGGTGGAATCAAGATTGTGATTATTCCGGAAGAGAACGTGCGCGATCTGAAGGAGATTCCTGACAATATCAAGCAGGATCTGCAGATTAAACCGGTTAAATGGATTGACGAGGTCCTGCAAATTGCGCTGCAATACGCGCCGGAGCCCTTGCCGGATGTGGCTCCGGAGATAGTTTCCAAGGACGAAAAACGTGAGTCTGATTCAAAGGAAAGAATTAGCACGCATTAATACGTTTTTGCCTGGGGGGCTTCCTTGACAGCTTTTTAGAGCCCTTGTTATAAAGCGGCTCTTAAGTGTCTGTAGGCCATTCAGCACTCGTTTTTGCTTTCACCAAAAAACTTAGAATCATCTCAAAATAGATATAAGGGGACTTAGAGTGAACAAGTCGGAACTGATTGATGCTATCGCTGCATCCGCTGATATCCCGAAAGCTGCTGCTGGCCGTGCGCTGGACGCTGTTATCGAATCCGTCACTGGCGCTCTGAAGGCCGGCGACTCTGTTGTTCTGGTTGGTTTCGGCACTTTCTCCGTGACTGATCGTCCAGCTCGCGTTGGTCGTAACCCACAGACCGGCAAGACGCTGCAAATCGCAGCTGCTAAAAAGCCAGGTTTCAAAGCCGGTAAAGCACTGAAAGAAGCTGTCAACTAAGTTAGTTTGTTTCAGGTTTTTACCCATCCGGGTCGGGGTCATGCCTGACTTGGCAGCGGAGCGGTAGAGCAGGTCGCTGGAACAGCTGCCTGTAACGCCGGGATCGAGGGTTCGAGCCCTGTCCGCTCCGCCAGTTACGAGAAGGCGCATCCTCGGATGCGCCTTTCTTCTATCCGGATTCTACCCACGCTCCACGGTTGCCAAATTTTTGAAGTTCAACCGTTTCTGGGGGACGCATGCTGCAGAATATCAGGGACAATTCACAAGGCTGGATTGCCAAGACCATTATCGGGGTCATCGTTGCACTGATGGCTCTGACCGGTTTCGACGCTATTTTCAAGGCCACGACGCACACCAACGATGCGGCCAAGGTCAATGGTGAAGAAATCAGCCAGAACGAGCTGAGCCAGGCCGTTGACATGCAACGCCGTCAGCTGATGCAACAGCTGGGCAAGGATTTCGATGCTTCCTTGCTTGACGAAAAAATGCTCCGCGAATCGGCCCTCAAGGGTCTGATCGATCGCAAGCTGCTGCTGCAAGGCGCAGAACAATCGAAATTCGCTTTCTCCGAAGGTGCATTGGATCAGGTGATCCTGCAGACCCCTGAATTCCAGGTGGACGGCAAGTTCAGTTCCGAGCGCTTTGATCAGGTGATTCGTCAACTGGGCTACACCCGCATGCAATTCCGCCAGATGCTGGCTCAGGAAATGCTGATCGGTCAGTTGCGTGCCGGTGTTGCCGGCAGCGGTTTCGTCACCGACGCTGAAGTGCTGGCATTCGCCCGTCTGGAAAAACAGACCCGCGATTTCGCTTCGCTGAACGTCAAGGCCGACCCGGCCGCGGTCAAGCTGACCGACGATGAGGTCAAGGCTTATTACGACGAGCACGCCAAGGAGTTCATGACCCCCGAGCAGGTGGTTGTCGATTACGTCGAGCTGAAGAAGTCTTCGTTCTTCGACCAGGTTGCGGTCAAGGACGAAGACCTGCAGGCGGCGTATCAGAAAGAGATCGCCAACCTGTCGGAACAGCGCCGCGCCGCGCATATCCTGATCGAAGTCAACGACAAGACCACTGACGCTCAGGCCAAGGCCAAGATCGAAGAAGTCCAGGCGCGTCTGGCCAAGGGCGAGAAATTCGAAGCGCTGGCCAAGGAGTTCTCGCAGGATCCGGGTTCGGCCAACAATGGCGGTGATCTCGGTTTCGCCGGTCCTGGCGTCTATGACCCAGCCTTCGAAAAAGCCCTGTACGCGTTGAACAAGGATCAAGTGTCCGAGCCGGTGCGTACCGACTTCGGTTACCACCTGATCAAGCTGCTGGGTGTTGAAGCGCCGGAAGTTCCGACCCTTGCCAGCCTGAAAGACAAGCTGACCCGCGAGTTGAAGACTCAACAGGTCGAGCAGCGTTTTGTCGAGGCGACCAAGCAACTGGAAGACTCGGCGTTCGAAGCGTCTGACCTGGCCCAGCCAGCGGCAGATCTGAAACTGACTGTGCACACCTCCAAGCCGTTCGGCCGTGAAGGTGGTGAAGGCATTGCGGCCAACCGTGCTGTGGTGAGCGCTGCATTCAGCCAGGAAGTGCTGGAGGAAAATGCCAACAGCACCGGCATCGAGCTGGACCCGGAAACCGTGGTCGTGCTGCGTGCCAAGGAACACCTGAAGCCTGAGCAGTTGCCTCTGGAAGCCGTCAACACGGCGATTCGCGCGCAGTTGACCAAGGAGCATGCCAGTGCTGCGGCCAAGACCAAGGCTGACCAGCTGATCGCCAGTCTGCGCGATGGCAAGACTCCGCTGGACAAGGCTGTCGAGGGTCAGAACTGGAAGGTTGTCACAGCGGCCACTCGCGCTCAGGAAGGGGTTGATCCGACTGTGCTGCAGGCGTTGTTCCGTATGCCGAAACCGGCGGCCAAGGGCAAGCCGACGTTCAGCAGCGTGACCTTGCAGGACGGTAGCCTGATGATCGTGCGCCTGGACGGTGTGAATGAAGCAGTAGCGCCGACTGATGAAGAGAAGGCGCAGTACCGTCGCTTCCTTGCTTCGCGTGAAGGTCAGCAGGATTTCGCGGCGTTCCGCAAGCAGTTGGAAAGTCAGGCGGATATCAAGCGCTATTGATGTTTGACTGAGCGGTAACAGGAAAGCCCCGATCTGATGGTCGGGGCTTTTTTATGCTTGGGATTTGGCTGTTTCCGTTGTTTTGGGTGTGGCGGCTGGCCGTTTCGCCCGTGCGGCGAGTGGCTGCGACTTTTTCTGGCAAACCATGGTCAATAGGGTTGTAACGGCTTTAAGACACAATCCATGCGCCGCAGGGCCAAGTTCTGTTGCACAATACGCCCCGGACTGTTTTCCCTCAGGATGTTCAATGTTGATTTCAACTCCCATGCGTGTCGTTGGGTTGGCGCTGTTGTTGACCGCTGTTGCTGGCTGTTCGAAGGACAAGCCGATCTATGAGCATGAGAACTTCGATGATTCCGGCACGTTCTCGCGCAATTATCCGGTGGCCGACACCGCGAGTTGCGAGGCGGCCCGTCGTGCGTTGCTCAGCCAGGGCTACATCATCACCAGCAGTGACCCGAAACTGATCAGTGGCCACAAAAGCTTCCAGCAAACCGGTGAAACCCACATGGAGATCAGCTTCAACGTGGTGTGTACCGAAGACGGCAGTTCCAAACACCATGCCACGGTGTTCGCCAATGCCTTGCAGGATCGCTACGCGTTGAAGAAGACCAACAACTCTGCCAGCCTCGGGGTCGGCGTGTTGGGTTCGGTGTCGATGCCGATCGGCTCGTCCGATGATTCGATGGTCAAGGTGGCGAGTGAGACCGTGACGTCGCAGAAGTTCTATGAGCGTTTCTTCACCTTGGTTGAGCTGTTCCTGCCAGCCGATGCGAAGAAAGCCGCGCACATCGAAGAAAAACCCAAGACTGATCTGGGTGTCCCGGAGCCGAAGCCTGCTGCTGTAGCGCCGACAACACCTGCCCCGGCAGTCGAGACAGCGCCAGCGCCACCGCCGGCCGGCATTGTCGAGCCAGCCCAGACCATGACGCCAGCCACTCCGGCGGTGACGCCTGCGCCGGCCACGGTTGCACCGACGCCAGCGGGTTCCGAACCCGTGGTGCCGCCTGCGGAATCCGCGCCGATCACCCCGGCACCGAGTGCAGATCCTGCACCGGCTGCCGAAACGATCACGCCGCCGGCCAACCCGACCAATATCCCGCCGCCATCGGAGCCGATTCCGGCGATGCAGTGAGCCGCGCGGGCTCTGCTGTGGGAGCGGGGGTGCTCGCTCCCACATTTGTTTTGTGGCGCACTCAAATCCCGTTACATTCCCCGGACAAAACTCCAGCGATAAATTCCTGACCACCTGCTACGTTTTATTCATGAAGGCGGGATGTCACTTTCCCTTCATACGGGCACGATAAGCTCGAGGCACTGGTCACTTGACCGGGCTGTATTTTCAACGGGCAGTAGGGGGATGAAACGATGGACGATTATCAAGAAGAACTGCTCGAATACCACGCGTATGAACTCGATCAGCCAGAACCGGCCGAAGACGCCACCGAGTTGTAAGGCGTCAGGCGGTTTTGCGGTGACTGCGGCGAAACTCGCCGGGGGTCTGGCCGCTCCAGCGTTTGAAGGCGCGTTGAAACGCCTCGGCTGAAGCAAAGCCCAGCAGATAGGCGATCTCGCCGAACGCCAGTTCGGTATCGCGGATGTAGGTCATTGCCAGGTCGCGGCGGGTGTCGTTGAGTATGGCGCGAAACTGTGTGCCTTCCTCGGCCAGTTTGCGCCGCAAGGTCCAGGTCGGCAGCTTCAGACGCGCCGCCACTTCTTCCAGGTCGGGTTCCCGGCCACCATTGAGCAACGGCCCCAACAACTGTGTGATGCGTTCGCGCAGGCTGCGGGTGCGGGTCAACTGCTCCAGTTCCCGTTCACACAACGCAAGCAAGTGTTTCCAGGTGCTCGGGCAGTGTTCCGGGTTGCGCAGAGCGAGGCTGGCAAGGCTCAAGCGCAGTTGATTGCGTTCGGCGCTGAACTGGATAGGGCAATCGCCCAGCACGCTATAGGCGTCGCGATAGTCCGGCGCGTCAAATTCGATGTCGATGCGCTCGGCGCGCAAAGGCTCGCGGCTGACGCTGGACAGCTGATGCAGCCAGCCGGCGATGATGGAATCCACCACAAAACGGTTATAGGCGTTGTACGGGCTGATCGAATAGAAGCGCAGCCACGCGCCATGGGCATCCTCGTGAAAGCTCGACTGCCCGCGATAGTTGGAACCGTACAGCGGCTCGAAACGGATCAGGCAGCGGGCCGCTTCGCGCACGGTCGGTGCCTGTGCAGCGGTGACCCCGGCGAGCCCGGCCTGACTCAAGCGGCTGAGTTGGCCCATGCTCAGGCCCAGCGCCGGATCGCCGGTCAACTGGATCGCGCTGTGCCCCAGCCGCATGTAACGCGGGATCGACAGTCGCGCGCCGGCTTCGGCCAATCGCGCGGCATCCAGTCCATATTGTTCGAGCAGCGGTTGCGGCTCGACGCCGTGGCTGCGCACGGCATCAGCCAGGCTGTGCACGAAGCCTACCGACAGATCCCCAAGGCGCATCGGCAGCGGTTTCATGGCTTACAACCAGATGTTCAGCAGACGCGCGCCACGGGCTTCGCCATCGGCGAATTGCTGGCCGTTGCTGCTGAGGAAGCTTTGCCCCGAGCCGGGCTTGTCCCAGAACTGGCCGCGCAGGAACACGCTCATGCCGGCGATCGCACGGCTGCTCGGCGGCTGTGCGGTGAGCGTCAGGCGATGCCAGGCCTGACCTTCACTGATTTCCCCGGGCTTGAGGCTGACCGACCCCGGTGTACTTGAGCCCTTATAACCGGCCCACGGCTGATTCCACGCACCGTGA
The DNA here is from genome assembly GCF_019775695.1 of Pseudomonas sp. AO-1. Classification (NCBI taxonomy): domain Bacteria; kingdom Pseudomonadati; phylum Pseudomonadota; class Gammaproteobacteria; order Pseudomonadales; family Pseudomonadaceae; genus Pseudomonas; species Pseudomonas sp. AO-1. The sequence continues at coordinate 4,235,346 of NZ_CP079947.1, read as the reverse complement.
CCCACGACGAAGGCCGGCACCGCTACCAGTTGCGCGCCTTGCTCGTCGAGTTGGCGATAGTTGTCGGGGTACCAGCTGTCGCTGCCGATCAGCACGCCCAGGCGTCCGGCCGGCGTGTCGACCACGTTGATCGCGTGGGCGTCTTCGCCCTCGATCACATCGCGCTGTTCGAAGATCGGGTGCATTTGCCGCTGGGGCTGGCCCAGCGGTACACCATCACGGCCAAACACCACGCTGCTGTTGAACAGCGCGCCGCTACCGGGCTTGAGCTGGCCATCACGAATGCTGGGTTCGGGCAGGACGATGGAGCCGGCCACCAGCGTCACGTGGAATTCCTTGGCCAGTCCACCAAACAGTGCCTGGTAATCCTTGGCCATCACTTTGGACTTCATCCGCAGGTGGGCATCGTCAAGGCGGTTGTCGCCCTTGGCAGTAAGCCAGGCGCGGGCGAACAGCAACGGATTGCTCGCCGCCAGCCAGTTCATCGCTTCGACCAGGGTCGGCGCCTGATACAGCTCGTCTTTCTCGCCGCTGATCATCAGCCAGGTACCGACATGCTCGGGCAGCACCACCACGGTTTTTTCATTCAGCAGCCCCTGATCCTGCGCTTGCTGCAGATAGGCCGCGAGTTTGCGGTGCAGGCGCTCCGGGCTTTGGTAGTCGGTGGGGAACAGTTCCGGCTGGATACCCAGCAAGTTGCCACGGTCGCCGGGCGTGCCCTGATCGACCGCCAGTTTGATGCGCAGGTCCGACAGGTAATGTCCCGCCGGCCGGTCCGCCGCCCACATGGCGTAGGTGGTCAGGGTGGCAACGATGGCCATGGAGAAAAACAGGTACAGAAGTTTGCGCATGAAAACCAACAACAACCGGGTACAGGGTGTGGCGACTAGGGTAGGGCGCATGCCTGCGCTTGCCAAGGGGCGCTGCGCATTTGGATCAATAAGTTGTCAGTTTCGGTCATTGAGTGACAGCAGTGCGACTCTTAGTCTGTCGAACATGACTGACGGGGGACGCAGAGCTCCCGCAATTTCCGTGATCGCTCGTTGTGGAGTTACCGATGACCGCCGCTCATTACCCGCACCTGTTGGCCCCGCTGGACCTGGGATTCACCACGCTGCGCAACCGCACCCTGATGGGCTCGATGCACACTGGCCTTGAAGAGAAACCGGGTGGCTTCGAACGCATGGCGGCGTACTTCGCCGAACGTGCTCGTGGCGGCGTCGGCCTGATGGTCACCGGCGGTATCGGCCCGAACGACGAGGGCGGCGTGTACTCCGGTGCAGCCAAGCTGACCACCGAGGAAGAAGCGCTCAAGCATCGCATCGTCACTCGCGCAGTGCACGAGGCGGGCGGCAAGATCTGCATGCAGATCCTTCACGCCGGGCGTTATGCCTACAGCCCGAAACAGGTTGCGCCAAGCGCGATTCAGGCGCCGATCAACCCGTTCAAGCCCAAAGAACTGGACGAGGAGGGCATCGAAAAGCAGATCAGCGACTTCGTCACCTGCTCGGTACTGGCGCAGACGGCCGAGTACGATGGCGTGGAAATCATGGGCTCGGAAGGTTACTTCATTAACCAGTTCCTCGCCGCCCACACCAACCACCGCACCGACCGCTGGGGTGGCAGCTACGAAAACCGCATGCGTCTGCCGGTGGAAATCGTCCGTCGGGTGCGTGAAGCGGTGGGCCCGAACTTCATCATCATCTTCCGTTTGTCGATGCTCGATCTGGTCGAGGGCGGCAGCACCTGGGATGAGATCGTGACCCTGGCCAAAGCCATCGAGCAGGCTGGCGCAACCCTCATCAACACCGGCATCGGCTGGCACGAAGCGCGGATCCCGACCATCGCCACCAAGGTGCCGCGTGCGGCGTTCAGTAAGGTCACCGCCAAACTGCGTGGTTCTGTGAACATTCCGCTGATCACCACCAACCGTATCAACACCCCGGAAATCGCCGAGCAGATCCTCGCCGAAGGCGATGCCGACATGGTCTCGATGGCGCGGCCGTTCCTCGCCGATCCTGACTTCGTCAACAAGGCTGCAGAAGGCCGCGCCGACGAGATCAACACCTGCATCGGTTGCAACCAGGCGTGCCTCGATCACACCTTCGGCGGCAAGCTCACCAGTTGCCTGGTCAACCCGCGTGCCTGCCATGAAACCGAGCTCAACTATTTTCCGGTGCAACAGATCAAGAAGATCGCCGTGGTCGGTGCCGGCCCTGCCGGTCTGTCCGCTGCGACCGTGGCCGCCGAGCGCGGACATCAGGTGACGTTGTTCGATTCGGCCAGCGAAATTGGCGGCCAGTTCAACATCGCCAAGCGGGTGCCGGGCAAGGAAGAGTTCTTCGAAACCCTGCGCTACTTCAAGCGCAAGCTGCAGACCACGAATGTCGAGGTGTGCCTGAACACCCGCGTCGACGTGGCGAAACTGGTTGAAGGCGGTTACGACGAAATCATCCTCGCCACCGGCATCGCGCCGCGCGTGCCGGCGATTCCGGGCGTGGAGAATGCCAAGGTGCTGAGCTACCTGGACGTGATCCTCGAGCGCAAACCGGTGGGCAAGCGCGTGGCGGTGATCGGCGCGGGCGGCATCGGTTTCGATGTCTCGGAATTCCTTGTGCACCAAGGCGTGGCCACCAGTCTGGATCGCACCGCGTTCTGGAAAGAGTGGGGCATCGACACCCATCTGGAAGCGCGTGGTGGCGTGGCCGGGATCAAGGCGGCGCCGCACGCGCCGGCTCGCGAAGTGTTCCTGTTGCAGCGCAAGAAAACCAAGGTCGGTGATGGTCTGGGCAAGACCACCGGCTGGATTCACCGCACCGGTCTGAAGAACAAGCAGGTGCAGATGCTCAACAGCGTCGAATACTTGAAAATCGACGATGAAGGCCTGCACATCCGCATCGGCGAAACCGGCGAGCCGCAAGTGCTGGCGGTGGACAATATCGTGATTTGCGCCGGCCAGGATCCACTGCGGGACCTTCAGGAAGGTCTGGTCGCAGCGGGGCAGAACGTGCACCTGATCGGTGGTGCCGATGTGGCAGCGGAGCTGGATGCCAAGCGCGCGATCAATCAGGGGGCGCGTCTGGCCGCTGAGCTCTAAGCTACGCCGCTTAACCTGTGGGAGCGAGCTTGCTCGCGAAGGCGTGGTGTCAGTCGACATATATATTGGCTGACACTCCGCTTTCGCGAGCAAGCTCGCTCCCACAGTGTTTGTGTTGTTCACTGATTCGGTGAACAACATCGAACCAATGCAGGCGTGAGCCTGCTCGCGATGGCTGCTTATGAGCGACTAGAATGCCGGCTCTACTCAGAATGATCAGTCGCCCATGCTTCTTCCTCCCGCCCACTGGTTGCCCCAAACTCCCCTCCAAATGCTTGAACTCGACTGGCTCACCCGCGCCGGAATCGAGGTCGCGATCCTGCGTCTGGACCAGATCGACCCGCTGATCAGCGGCAACAAATGGTTCAAACTCGTCGAGCATCTCAAGGCCGCTGACCGCGCTGGCGCGAAGGGCGTCATCAGCCTCGGTGGTGCGCATTCCAATCATCTGCATGCGCTCGCGGCGGCGGGCAAGCGTCTGGGCTTCGAAACGGTTGGCCTGTTGCGCGGCCATCCACAGCAAACGCCGACGGTTAGCGATCTGCAAGCGTTCGGCATGCAACTGCACTGGCTTGGTTACGGCGGCTATCGGGCGCGGCATGAACCGGGGTTCTGGGAGCCGTGGCGGGCGCAGTATGCAGATTTTCATGCGGTGCCGGAGGGCGGTGGCGGATTGGCGGGCGCATTGGGCTGCAAGGTGTTGAAGGAGCAGGTGATCGCGCAACTGGGCAACCTGGGCTGGAGCAGTTATCACGGCTGGTGGCTGGCCTGCGGCACCGGGACGACGCTGGCAGGGCTGGTGCTCGCCGAGGCAGGGGCGCATCCGGTGTATGGCGCACTGGCGGTGCCCGAGGATCATGGGGTGGCGCCGCAGGTGGCGGCGATTATGCAGGAGGCAGGTGTCGCTGCTGCCGACTACGAGCTGCTCGACGCCAGTCGCGGTGGCTTCGCCAAGGTTGACGCGCAGCTACTTGCATTCATCGAGAGCATTGAACGCTGTAGCGGCGTTGCGCTGGAGCCGCTGTACACCGGCAAGGCGTTGCTGGCGCTCAAGGAGCGGATCGAGGCGGGCGGATTCGCGTCAGGTACACGGTTGATCTTCGTGCACACGGGTGGGTTGCAAGGGCGGCGAGGATTCACCACAGGATGAATGAGTAACCCTGTGGTGAGGGGATTTACCCCCGATGGGCTGCGCAGCGGCCCCTCATTGATCAGCTATTGAGTCTGATCCACTGCATGCACAGGTTTTGGGGCCGCTTCGCAGCCCATCGGGGATGAATCCCCTCGCTACAATGGTCAAAACCGGGCCTCAGCGTGGCGCGCGCTTGGGCATCATCCGCAACAAGGTGTTATCACCCACCACATAATGGTGATACAGCCCCGCCAGCGCATGCAGGCCGATCAGCCAATAGCCGATGTTGCCGATCAGTACGTGCCAGTGCTCCACCTGTTTGGCCAATGCCTTGTCTTCGTGGACCAGCAACGGCAGATCGAAGCCGTAGAACATCACCTGGTGCCCCTCGGCGCTGGTGATCAGCCAGCCGAGGATCGGCATGCTGATCATGAACAGGTACAACAGCCAGTGCATCACCCGCGCCAGCAGGGTTTGCCACTGCGGCGAGGCCGGGAAGATTTTCGGTGCCGGGCCGATGCTGCGGGCCACCAGGCGAAACCACACCAGCACGAACACGGTCAGGCCAAGCATGTAATGCACTTCGCGAATCAGCGAGCGGCCGCCGCTGCCCTTGGGAAAGATCCCGCGCAACTCCATGCTGGCATAGACCAGGATCAACAGGATCAGCATCAGCCAGTGCAGCAGCACGGACACGGTGCTGTAGCGCGATTCGGAACTTGTCCACGGCATACGGTGTTTCCTCACAGATCAGGTCGCCACGTGCCGTTCTTGTGCGACGGCATGCTTTAACTGTAATCCGCTTTGGCGGATTTGCCTGAGGCTGATCGGAGTTTCAATGCGCTGACTCAAGGCTTCAGCCATAAAAAAACGCCAGCGTTGCGAAGACCCTGGCGTTTTTTCTGACGACAAGACGCAATCAGCTCGATTGCGGCATCTCACCGTTGGCCAGACGCTTGTTGATGTCGGCAATCACTTCCGGCAGGTCGCTGATGGTGTCGATCATGTAGTGCGGGCGCGAATCGGCGAACAGCGCGTGGATGCGTTTGCGTTCGCTGGCCAGTTCGTCGCTGCCCAGTGCCCGGTAGCCGGCGTAATCCAGGCCCAGTGCGTTGCCCGAGCAGATCAGCGCCACGGTCCACATCCCGGCGCGACGGCCCTCGAGGATGCCCGGCACGGTGTCGTCGATCTTCACGCAGGCCGCGACATCATCGATGCCCAACGCAATCACGTTGGCCAGGGCCTGAGCCGGCCATGGGCGACCGTTCGGCACTTCGTCGGTGGCGACCACGTGGTCGGCAACGTAGCCGTTGGTGGCAGCCAGCGCCACGACCTTGTCCATCACCTGTTTCGGGTAGCCGGAGCAGGAACCGATCTTGATCCCTTGCTGACGCAGGTTGCCAATGGTTTCCAGCGCGCCGGGAATCAGCGCCGAGTGCTCGGCGATCTTCTCGATCTGCAGCGGCATGAAGCGATTGTAGATGGCGGTCACGTCATCGTCGGTCGGGGTGCGGCCGAATGCTTTGCGATAGCGTTCGGCGACCTGCGGCTGATTGCACAGGGTGCGGATGTGGTCCCATTTGCCCATGCCCATCGGGCCACGGGCTTCGTCGATGGACACCTGAACGTCGAACTCGGCGAAGGCTTCGACGAAGATCTGCGTTGGCGCGAACGAGCCGAAATCGACCACGGTGCCGGCCCAGTCGAGGATCGCGGCTTGCAGCTTGCTTGGGTTTACGTAGTTCATGGCAATAAGAATCCTGTGTTGGCAATGCAATTCAAAAGGTTCGGCGATCCTGTGGGAGCGGGCTTGCCCGCGATGGGGTCCTTTCAGTCGACATCTATGCTGATGGTCAGACCGCTATCGCGGGCAAGCCCGCTCCCACAGGTATCGTGGTGATTCAGATCTCCAGCACTTCCATCTCGCGCAGCACTTCACCCACCGCCGCCACGGCCTGGCGCATTTCATCCGGGCTGACGTGGCCGATGCAGCCGACGCGGAAGGTTTCCACCTGGGTCAGTTTGCCGGGGTAGAGGATGTAGCCCTTGGCCTTGACCCGTTCGTAGAAGTCCTTGAACTGGTAGCGCGGGTCTTGCGGGGCATGGAAGGTGGCGATGATCGGGGCCTGGATCGCCGCCGGCAGGAAGCTGCGCAGGCCGAGTTTGCCCATCTCGTCCATCAGTGCCTGACAGTTGGCGGCGTAGCGCGCATGGCGAGCGGGCAGGCCACCTTCTTCGTTGTATTGCAGCAACGCTTCGTGCAGCGCCGCGACCACGTGGGTCGGCGGGGTGAAACGCCACTGACCGGTCTTCTGCATATAGGTGTGCTGGTCATACAGGTCCATCGCCAGCGAGTGCGAGTTGCCAGCGGCTGCGGCCAGCGATTCCTTGCGAGCGAAGACAAAACCCATCCCCGGCACGCCTTCCAGGCACTTGCCCGAGGCGGCGATCAGCGCATCGAACGGGACTTTTTGCGCATCCACCGGCAGCGCACCGAACGAGCTCATGGCGTCGATGATCAGACGCTTGCCGTGCTGCTGCACGACGTCAGCGATTTCCGGCAGCGGGTTGAGGATGCCGGTGCTGGTTTCGCAGTGGATCAGCGCGACATGGGTGATGTCGCCATCGGCGCGCAGCAGGCGGTCGACGTCGGCGGCGGTGGTCGGTTCGTCTTCGGCGGTTTCGAAGGTGCTGAACGAGCGGCCGAGCACTTCGCAGATTTTCGCCAGACGCTTGCCGTAGGCGCCGTTGATCAGCACCAGTACCTTGCCGTCACGTGGCACCAGTGTGCCAATGGCGGCTTCGACGGCAAAGGTGCCGCTGCCCTGCAACGGCACGCAATGGTGAGTGGCGGCGCCGTTGAGGATCGCCAGCAATTGCTCGCAGAGGCTGGCGGTCAGTTGATTGAAGCGGTCATCCCATGACCCCCAATCGACCAGCATTGCCTGGCGGGTGCGGGCCGAGGTGGTCAACGGGCCGGGAGTGAGCAGGATGGGTGCGGCAGTACTCATTCGTGTGTCCTCGCGATAGCGCTGTGGGATGAAGCTACGGGGCATACGTTGCAATTCGCCGAGTCATCAATCAAATTGTTTGTTGTTATGCCAGCCATCAGTGAGGCTTATCCATGAATCTGTTCCAGCTGCGCGCTTTCGACGCCGTGGCCCGGGAAGGCAGCTTCACCCGCGCCGCCGCGCGCCTGTTCATCAGCCAGCCAGCGGTGACCGGGCACATCAAGGCGCTGGAGGAGCATTACCAGATCACCCTGTTACGGCGCACCGCGCGTCGGGTCGAACTGACCGAGGAGGGCACCAAACTGGCGGCGATCACCCGCGCCATGTTCGGCCTGGCCGAAGAAGCGCAGACTCTGCTCGAAGCCAACCGCCAGTTGCTTACTGGGCGCCTCGAAGTGGCGGCGGACGGTCCGCACATGGTCATGCCGATGCTTGCCAGCCTGCGCGCGCGGTATCCGGGGATCACGGTGAATCTGCGTCTGGGCAATGCCCAGGAAACCCTCGCCGCGCTGTTATCGGAACACGCGGACGTGGCGGTGCTGACCGAGGTCGAACCGCGCAAGGGCCTGCATCTGCAAGCCTTGAGCGAATCGCGGATCTGCGCGCTGGTGCCCGCCGGGCATGCGTGGGCGCAGCGTAGCGGCGAGGTGCGGCTCAAGGAGCTGGATCAGGTGATCATGGTGTTGCGCGAGCCGAGTTCGATCACCCGCCGTACCTTTGATCAGGCGTGTGCGCAGGCGGCGGTCAATCCACGGGTGTTGCTGGAACTGGACAGTCGCGAAGCGGTGACCGAGGCGGTGGCGGCGGAACTGGGGGTGGGCGTGGTGTCGTCGGTGGAAGTCAGCCATGATCCGCGAGTGGTGGCGATTCCGATTGCCGGGGACGGGCTGGTGAACCGGCACATGATCGGCTGCATGGAGCGGCGGCGGGAGTTGCGCTTGATTCAGGCGTTCTTCGCTCTGGCGCCGGCCTGATACACCGTGGTGTCTTCATCGCTGGCAAGCCAGCTCCCACAGAATTTGTGTTGGCCCCGAAATTTGTGTGCGACGCCATACCTGTGGGAGCTGGCTTGCCAGCGATGAGGCCGTCACTGTCTAAGCAAGGCTCTCGCGCACCATATCGAGAAACGTTGCCACCACCCGCCGCGAACTCTGCTCGCGCAAGCACACCAGGGTCTCGGTCAATCGCCGGGTGCAGTCGGTAATCGGCAACGCACACACCCGCGAATCCGCGCCGAACTCTGCCGCTGAAACAACCCCCACACCAATTCCCACCACCACCGCCTCGCGCGCCGCTTCCCGGCCTTCGACCTGAATTGCCGGACGAATGCGAAACCCGGCGCCGGCCATTTCTTCTTCCAGCGTCTGCCGGGTCACCGAGCCGTGCTCGCGCAGCACCAGCGGCGTGTCATCCAGATCCGCCAGGCAGATCGACTCACGCTCGGCCCACGGATGATGGCGCGAAACGAACGCCACCATCGGGTCATTGCGCAGCGGCACGCACAGCAAACGGTCATCGCTGACATCACGCCCGAGCAGCGCCAGATCGGCCTGATAGTTGAACAGGCGAAACAGCGATTCATCGGTGTTGCCGGTCTCGATCTTCACGCTGATCCCCGGGTAGCGCTCGCAGAACCGCGCAATCAGCGGCAGCACATGTACCGGAGCATCCACCGCCAGAATCAGGCTGCCGGTCTGCAGCGCCTGGGATTCCTGCAGCAGTTCCTGGGCTTCAGCCTCAATCACAAACAGCCGCTGGGTGATCGCCAGCAGGCGCTCGCCCAGATCGGTCAGGCGCACCGAACGTTTGTTGCGATGAAACAGCAACACACCGAAGCGCTCCTCCAGTTTGCGCACTTGGTCGGAAATCGCCGGTTGTGTGAGAAAAAGCCGTTCGGCCGCTTTAGTGAAGCTTCCGTGTACAGCCACGGCGTGAAAGGCTTTGAGCTGGGCGTGGGACACCGACATGCAGCCTCCAGTAACAAGCTGAGCTTATGTGTGAAATACGATAAATCGATTTTATTTATTAAACAGTAATTGCTTTGATCCGCTCACGCCATCGCTGACTGCCCGCTCGGGCAGCAACGCTGGCGATGAGCCTGTGCGTGCAATAACAGGACTCATCTGACCGCTATCGCCATAGGGACGGGGCGCTGGCGCAGTGCTCAACAATAAAAAACACAGGCGTTTACTTAACGATTCTGCCGGCACACTCACACCCTGAGGTCAGAACCACAATGAACAAGCACATCGGCACCCTTGCGCGTTGGCGCATGCAGATTTTCGCTATCACCTGGCTCGCGTACGCCGCTTTCTACTTCACCCGCAAAGCGTTTTCCGTGGCCAAACTGGGCATCGCGGAAGACCCGACCTTCATGCTCGACAAGATGGCCATGGCCAACCTCGATGCGATCTATCTGGCGGCCTACGCCATCGGCCAATTCACCTGGGGCATGCTCGCCGACCGCTTCGGCCCAAGGGTCGTGGTGCTCGGCGGGCTGTTGATTTCCGCCGCGGCGGCGTTAGTGATGGGCAGTTTTGCCACGCTACCGATCTTCGCCACTTGCATGCTGATTCAGGGCCTGGCGCAGTCCACCGGCTGGTCGGGATTGTGCAAGAACCTCGGCAGTTTCTTCCCGGCGCAGCAGCGCGGGCGGGTGCTCGGATTGTGGAGCTCCTGCTATGCGTTTGGCGGTCTGGTGGCCTCGCCGTTTGCCGGCTGGTGGGCGTATACGCTGATCGGCACCTGGCACGCGGCGTTCATATCCAGCGCCGCGGTGGTTGCGGCGGTGGCGCTGTTGTTCTTCATTTTTCAGCGCAACAAACCGGAAGACGTCGGCCTGCCGGCCGTGGAGCCGGAGCCGGAACTCAGTGCAGAAGAAACCGAGGCCAACAGTAAGCTCAGCGTCTGGGAGCCGTTGAAGGAAATCCTGCGCAACCGCACGGTGCTGGTCTTGGGCCTGGCGTATTTCATGTTGAAACCGGCGCGTTACGCGATTCTGTTGTGGGGCCCGGTGATCGTCTTCGAGCAGATGCCGAGTGTCGGCAAGGTCGGCGCGGCAATCATTCCCACCTCGTTTGAACTGGCCGGTCTGCTCGGGCCGATCATGATCGGCCTGGCCTCGGACAAGCTGTTCGGCGCCCGGCGCATGCCGGCCTGTGTCCTCAGTCTGCTGGCCCTGACCGTGACCCTGGCGTTGTTCATGGGCGCGTTGCACACCGGCAGCGTGATGCTGGTGGTGGCGCTGCTGTTTGTCATGGGCCTGACCCTGTACGGACCGGATTCGATGATCAGCGGCGCCGCGGCCATCGACTTCGGCAAGGCCAAGGCGGGCGCCACGGCGGCCGGTTTCGTCAATGGTTGCGGTTCGGTCGGTGCGGTGCTCGGCGGATTGCTGCCGGGTTACTTCGATTCGGTGACGGTGTTCATTGTCTTCGCCGGCTGCGCCTTGTTCTCGGCGCTGGTGCTGATTCCGCACTGGAACAGCCGCCCGGTCGGGGTGATGGAACCGCGCGCGTCTGTGCCCAATTGCCCGCTGACCATCAAACCCCTGCGTAACTGAAAACCCTTGCCTCGCGGCCTGCTGCGGTGCTCGCGGCAGGCTGTGTCGTGGCCATCTGACTGGAGAATCCCATGCGACCTTTTTGGCTCGAGCAAGCCTTGCAGGCCGACCCATCCTCGACGTGCCCGCCGCTGCAAGGCGAAGTGCGCACCAACGTGTGCATCGTCGGCGGTGGCTACACCGGGTTGTGGACGGCGATCATGCTCAAGCAGCAGAACCCTGAACTCGACGTGCTGATGATCGAAGCCGACATCTGCGGCGCCGGTGCCAGTGGGCGCAACGGTGGTTGTGCGTTGTCGTGGTCGGCCAAGTATTTCACCCTCGAGCGCCTGTTCGGTGTCGAGGAGGCAGTGCGCCTGGTCAAGGAATCCGAGCGCAGCATCCACGCCATCGGCGAGTTCTGCGAACAATACGGCGTCGATGCCGATTACCGCCTCGACGGCACGTTGTACACCGCCACCAACAAGGCGCAGGTCGGTTCGACCGACGCCGTGATCGCGGCGCTGGAGCGTAACGGCATCAACTCGTTCACCCAGCGGCCGGTGGCCGACGTACAGCGCATGGCCGGGTCCAGCCAACATCTGGAAGGCTGGTTCTCGCCGGCAGCCGCCAGTGTGCAACCGGGCAAACTGGTGCGCGGGTTGCGCCGGGTGGCGTTGCAACTGGGCGTGAAGATCCACGAAAACACGGCGATGACCGGGCTGGAAGAAGGCCGCCCGGCGCGAATCCACACCGCCCATGGTCGCGTGATTGCCGACCGCGTGGTGCTGGCGATGAACGCGTGGATGGCCCGCGCGTTCCCACAATTCGAACGCAGCGTGGCGATCGTTTCCAGCGACATGCTGATCACCGAACCGCGCCCGGATCTGTTGCAGGAAATCGGTTTGACCAGTGGCGTTACTGTGCTCGACTCGCGGATTTTCGTGCACTACTACCACAACACCCCCGATGGCCGGATCATGCTTGGCAAGGGTGGCAACACGTTTGCGTTTGGCGGGCGGATTCTGCCGGTGTTCGATCAGCCATCGCCCTATGCGAATTTGCTCAAGCGCAGCCTTGGGGCGTTTTTTCCGGCGTTTGCCGAGGTCAAGGTGGATGCGACCTGGAATGGGCCGTCGGATCGTTCGGTGACCGGGTTGCCGTTTTTTGGGCAGATGAGTGCCAGTGGCAATGTGTTTTATGGCTTTGGTTATTCCGGCAGTGGCGTCGGGCCGTGTCACATGGGCGGGCAGATTCTTGCCTCGTTGGTGCAGGGGCTCGATAACCTCTGGACCCGTTCGCCCTTGGTGAACGGGCCGTTGGGGTATTTTCCGCCGGAGCCGATTCGGTATCTGGGGTCGTTGATGGTGCGTAATGCGATTCGGCGCAAAGAGCGGGCTGAGGATCATGGGCGGCGACCGCGGCATCTGGATGTGCGGTTGGCGAAGTTTGCGGCGGCGGCGGGGAAGGCTGACAAGGGGTGATTGGGGGCTGGCGAGCGCTGCGTTCTTTTGGGTTACCGAGTACATATCCGTTTCTGCGGTAACGGCTTCTTATGGTTTCGCTCTTACAGCGACTCACTTTTCCAGACGCCGAAAAGTAAGCAAAAGGCTTGGCCCCGGCGTGCGGCCCTCGCTTAGGCTCGGGTTCCTTCGTTACGGGGTTCATCCGGGGGCATCGCCTACGGTTTGCTTCGCTGCACCTCCTCTCGATGTGTTTGGCTGCGCCAAACGGTCGCTGCGCTCCCACCCCCGGATAAACCCCTCCACTCAGCCTGCCGAAGGGGCCGGCACGGCAAGATCAAAAGCTGCAGCCGAGCTAACGCTCATCCTGTTGAGTGGTGAAAAGCATGCGGTCTGCCTGGGCTGCTTTGCTTTTTTGTGGGAGCGAGCTTGCTCGCGAAGGCGGCCTATGGGCCGACCAATTTCCAACAGACCACACCCAATCCACCTGTGGGAGCTGGCTTGCCAGCGATGGCGGCCTGACAGCCGACCAATTTCCAACTGAACACACCCAATCCACCTGTGGGAGCGAGCCTGCTCGCGAAGGCGGCCTGACAGCCGACCTATCTCTAACTGAACACACCCAATCCACCTGTGGGAGCTGGCTTGCCAGCGAAGGCGGCCTGACAGCCGACCAATCTCCAACAGACCGCACCCATCCCCACTGTGGGAGCTGGCTTGCCAGCGATGGCGGCCTGACAGCCGACCTATCTCCAACTGAACCCACCCAATCCATCTGTGGGAGCTGGCTTGCCAGCGAAGGCGGCCTGACAGCCGACCTATCTCTAACTGAACCCACCCAATCCACCTGTGGGAGCTGGCTTGCCAGCGATGGCGGCCTGACAGCCGACCAATCTCCCACTGCCCACACCCAATCCAACTGCAGGAGTTAGCCTGCTCGTGATAGCAACCTCCCGGCCAACCACTTTCCGGCGGCTGTACTCAATTCCAATGTCTGCGGTGCTTACGGATCGGCCCCGTGGAGCAGCCAGTCGAGCAACAGGCTGCCGTCGCGCGGTGGTGGCGTTTCGTTCGGTGGCGCCGGGGGTGGATGGGCGAGGCAGAGGATCGGTCGATCCGGGTCGCTGTCGAGGAAGCTCACCCACACCTCACTGCCGGCGCGGGGCAGTTGGTGGATGGCGAGCCGGCCGGCGCCGGTCAGCGCGATCGGCAGCCACAGGCATGCAGACTCGGGTATCTGCGTCGGCCACAGACTGACGCCGATGCGCCCGCGATCATCCAGTGGCGCTGGCTGGCCAGGCGATCCCAGCACTCGTGCCAGGTGATAGCCGCCGATGTTCGGGCGCGGCTGCGCCAGGGGCGGGCGAAAGTCGCTCGACCAGGGCAGGGCGCTGAAGTCGTTTCGGTAATCATGCACCTCGGTTGTCGGATCAAGGATCGAAGGGTGCCGGCCTTGATGGTGCAGTTCGGTGATCAGCCATTGCTCGTTGAACGCATGGATCGGGTGTTCGCTGATCTGCAGCAGATGCCCGCTGCGCAACGCGCTGCAATCGCCGGATCCGCGAATCGTGCGCGACTGGCAGCGCTGGCGCTGCAGATGACGCCGGCTGCGTTGTTCGGTGTGACGCTGGTCGCTCGACAGGTTGAGCGGTGTGGGCGCAGGCACGGGGTGGTTGGCCGCGTCGGCGCTGATGACTGCCTGGCCCCGATTGCGAATGCCGGGCGCGGCCATGACCGGTGTCGCGTCATGGCGCTGTAACAGCGTGCTGATGCGCGGTGAGGGCGTGTCGTCGGTCACGGCAAACGGCACTGCCAGCGGTTCCTGCGGCAGGCTCAGGTTGTCGTCGGCAAATACCACCACATGCCCGTCCGGGCGATGTTCGAAGTGATAGTGAATGCCTTCCTCCTCACACAGACGGTGAAGGAAGGCCAGGTCGCTTTCCTCGTATTGCAGGCAAAATTCCCGTGGTGGGTAATGGCCGACGCTCATTTCGATCCGGTAACTGTCGGCTGGCAGCTCATGCTCTTCGAGCAGTTGCGCAAGGATCGCCGGCACGCTCGCTTGCACGAAGACCCGACGCTGTGGCGACTGCGCCAGACGTTGCAGGTGCGGCACCAGCGTCAATCGGTAGCCAATGCGGTGGCTGGCGCGATGCTCACAACTGACACTGTGGATCAGGCCGTGAATGCCGTGAGCGTCGCCCAGGCGCAGGAACGCCGGTTGTCGCAGCAGGCTGCCCGGCGCCAAGGCCGGGGCCAGGGCGATCACTTCAATCTCGAAAAAAAACGGCTGATTGAGTGCTTCCTTGCCACTGAAACACAGGACCGGCAGGCACAGTGGGCCATCGGTCAGGGTCAGGGTGAACGGGCTTTGCTGGTCATTGAGCATTCATACGGGCTCTGTGGGGCAATACGGACGGCAGAGGGTACGAAAACGCGAGCATTAATGGTCGTGGCTGGTGGGCTTTTCAGAATCGCCCTACAAGTCGCGGTGAAGATGTCGATTCAACAATGAATTTTTTTGGTCGATTGCCGACTTTAGGCCGTATAAACTTGGCGCCACGCGTCGGCCAATAGATGTCTCGGCGCCACAGATCAAGAGAGTGAGTAATGGGCGCACAGTGGAAGGTTAAACACAAAGAAGCGGCAGCCAACGCCAAGGGCAAGATCTTCGGCAAACTGGTGAAAGAAATCACCATCGCTGCCCGCAACGGTGCCGATACCGCCACCAACGCACATCTGCGTCTGGTGGTCGAACAGGCCAAGAAAGCCTCGATGCCCAAGGAAACCCTGGACCGCGCCATCAAGAAAGGCGCTGGCTTGCTGGGCGAAACCGTGCAGTACCACCGTGTGACGTACGAAGGTTTCGCGCCGCACCAGGTTCCGTTGATCGTCGAGTGCGTCACCGACAACATCAACCGCACCGTCGCGGAAATCCGCGTGGCGTTCCGCAAAGGCCAACTGGGTGCATCCGGTTCCGTGGCCTGGGACTTCAACCACGTCGGCATGATCGAAGCCTCGCCGGACACCCCGGACGCCGATCCGGAAATGGCCGCGATCGAGGCCGGTGCCCAGGACTTCGAGCCGGGTGAAGAGGGCGCGACCCTGTTCCTGACCGATCCGACCGACCTTGATGCCGTCCAGAAAGCCCTGCCTGAGCAAGGTTTCACGGTGTTGTCGGCGAAACTCGGCTATCAGCCGAAGAATCCGGTCAGCGGCCTGAGTGCCGAGCAGATGGCTGAAGTTGAAGCGTTCCTGGAAGGCCTCGACAACCACGACGACGTGCAGGACATGTTTGTCGGCCTGGCGGGCTGATTTGTTACAAAGATAAGCTGTGGCGAGGGAGCTTGCTCCCGCTCGGCTGCGCAGCAGTCGTTGTTTTTGGGACGGCTTTGCCGTCCAGCGGGAGCAAGCTCCCTCGCCACAGGATTTGTGTCAGTCACAGCTTTTGCAGCACCTCGATCACCTCGCCAAACCCCGGCCGCGCCAGCACATCAGGCTGACAGCAACGCTGTTCCAGCGCTTGCAGCACTTCGCGCCGCTCGGCACTCAGCCCTGAGTCGATGCGCGCCAGCAATTCCCCCAGCAGAACCCCGAACGCCCGCACTTCGATGCGTTGCAGCGCCCGGGTTTCCAGATTGTCAGTGGTGGCATGGAACGATGCCGCGCCAAAATCCCCCAGCAAGCAATCGCCCTGATCGTTCAACAGAATGTTGTGGCCGTAGAGGTCGCCGTGGGTGATGCCCTGTTGATGCAAGTGTTCGGCCGCCGATGCGATCCCTTGGGCAATGTTCAGTGCCACCTCGGCACTGAAGCGGCAGTCCTCGGCATACACATCCCGCGAGCAACTCGCCAGGCTCGGCAATGCCGCGAGATTGCGAAAGCTCGGGTCGATCAGTTGCATCACCAACCCGTGTTGCCCGTCAGGATGACCGTGAATACGGCCTTCCACGCGGATCAGGTTCGGGTGCAGGCCGGCGGTGATGCAGGCGTTCATCTCATGCAGCGGCGAACCGTCGCTGGTCATCTCGCCTTTGTACAGCTTCACCGCGACCGGCACCGACGAGTCTGCGCTACGTTGCCACTGTGCCCGGGAAATCACCCCGGAAGCGCCTTCGCCCAAACGCTGTTGCAGACGCAGCGTCGACCAGTCGATCAGCGGCGTGGCCTCCAGCGCGGCGGCGTCGGCTTCGGTTTCCAGTGGATTGCCGGCATATGCCAGCCAGGTCAGGCTCGGCAGGGTCAGCAGCCACTGCGGCAGTTCACGCAACTGGTTGGCCGCGATGCGGATCAGCTCCAGACGGTGGCACTGGCTCATCGACGCCGGCAGCGCCTGCAGGCGATTGCCGGCCAGCAGCAGTTTTTGCAGGTACGGGCGCTCGCCCAGTTCGCTGGGCAGGGTGTCGATGCAGTTGTCGGTCAGGATCAACCAGCGCAGCAGCGGCGGCAATGCAGCGCCCGGCACGTGGCGGATGCGGTTGGCCTTGAAGCCGATCATCGTCAGCGCTGCACACTGGCCGACGCACTCCGGCACCTCGGTGAAGTGGTTGTCCGAGCAGAACAGAATGCGCATGCGGGTCAGCCGATGCAGGTCGTCCGGCAGGCTGCTCAAGGCGTTGCCGCTGAGGTTGAGCACCTCCAACGTATCGGCCAGATCGAAAATTTCCCGGGGGAACTCGGTCAGGCCGCAGGACAGGTCCAGCCGGGTAATGCCCGACAACTCGCCGGCGCGCAATTGAGCAAGGGTGTGCATGTGCAGGTTCACTATCAAATGAAGAAGCGCCGGGCGCTCGGAATGGGCGACATGATAACGGCAAAGCCGGGATTTGCACTGAAGAACACTCTGATCCACTGTGGGAGCGGTGGTGATTAATGGGATCAGTGGATTTCCTGCAACTGCCCCAGACGGCTGCGGGTGCGGGCCAGATCGATGGCGTTGCCGCTCAGGGTCTCGCGCAGCGGCAAGCGGCTGAGCAGGGTCAGGTGTTTGTCCTGGTCGTAGAGCACGTCGATCAGGTTGATGAAGCGCTGTTGCGCGGCGATCGAGCGTTCGTCCAGTTCCGGCAGGTCGTCGATGATCCACTGGTCGAAACGCCGACACAGTTCCAGGTAATCCATCACCGCCATCGGTTGCTCGCACAAATCGTTGAAGCTGAAAGCCACCCGGCGACCCTCGCACAGGCGCGCCTGAATGTGGCGGCTGCCCACCGGCAGAGCCATGGCTGGCGCACCCTCGGGCGGCAGATTCAGCGCCTGGCGCTGGGTCGCTGCGGCCGGCCACACATAATGGCCTTGAGTGAAGACCTGGTGCGCATGATTGCTCGCCTGACTGCGGTAATCGTGGGGGCCGCCGACCTCCATCACGTGCATGCGTGCGTTGATCAAGTCGATCACCGGTTTGAAACGCGCGTGATAGAGCGGGTTAGGCAGCAAGCCCTCCGGCGGATAATTGGAGGTCACCAGCAACACAATGCCGCGCTGAAACAGGGCCTTGAACAGCCGGGTAATGAGCATGGCATCGCCGATGTCATGCACATGAAATTCGTCGAAACACAGCACCCGGCAGTCGTGTAACAGTTCATCGAGGGTGACGCCGAGGGCATCGTTCTGCTCGCGATGCTCGAACATGCCCTGATGCAATCGGGCGAAGAATTCATGGAAATGCACGCGCTGTTTCTGCGCGGTGGGCAGGGCCTGAAAAAAGCCTTCGAGCAGCCAGCTCTTGCCGCGTCCGACCGCACCATGCAGGTACAGACTCGGCGGCGTTTGCGGCCTGGCACCGAACAACAGGCTGGCCTGTTGTGCCATGCAATCGATCACCCGCTGCTGGCTGTGGCTGAGGGTGTAACCCTGGCTGTGAGCCTTGAGCCGGAAGTATTCGTGGATCGAGCGGGCAGTGGCGTCATGCCCGGCACTGGCTGGCCGGCCCTTGGCGAACCAGCGGCGCAGCGCCGACCAGCGTTGGGTCAGTGGCGATCGTTTGGGCGCTCGAGAGGGCACAGTGCAGTCACTCCGTAGTCATCAGGCCGGCGCCCGGGAGCGCGGCGCCGTAGTGTAACCAGAGGCGGCGTCAGGCTCCATGGCGGCTTGTCGACAATGGGCGATTACTGAACAACATTGTGTGGAACGTACAGCTATTTGCAGCGATGTAATTCGTTGTATTGCCAACCTTTCGAAACATATCCCGGAAGATCCATGGATCCAATCGACTGGCGGATTCGTCGACTGTTGCTAACCTGAAACACAGTAACGTCATCCGAATGTTCCCTGCCAAGGAATGGGACCGTGATTGCACGTGTGGTGGTGGGCCTGCTCGGGGTGCTTGGGAGCGCGGTATATGCGGCGGATCTTCAGGTTGAAGTCCGCGTTGACGTGATGCGTGGTTGCCAATTGATCGGCCAGCAGCGCGAGGCGGGTATCGAACAACTGGGCGTGCTGGATTTCGGCAGCACCGCGCGCCTCGATGATCCGGCCGGGTCCTTGGGTGCGGCGCTGACCAACCAACGGTTGCCACGCCTGGAGTGCAACCCCGACACACCTTATCAGTTGCGTGTCGACGGTGGCCTGCACGGCGGCGTCGGTGAGGTTCGCTACATGGCGGGAGCGGCCGGGAGCAAGCCGATTCCGTACCACCTGTATCAGGACGCGGCGCGCCGTGTGCCGTTGGTGGTGGACGTACCGGTCAGCGGTCGGGTGCCGGACACCGGCACCGTGGAGCTGCCGCTGTATGCGCGGATCGAGCGTCTGGCCCAGGTGCCACAGGTCGGGCGCTATTCGGACCTGGTGAAGGTCACCGTGACCTGGTAAGTGCAGGATTTCAGGCAATCCGCTGGAGGCGGGCTGCGCAGGGAAGGGGCGTTCAATACTGAGCGCGGGAGACGCAAGCATCCTGAAGGAGTAGGGACGGACGCAATGACAAGCAAGCACTGGATGGTCATCGCCACGGGTACGCTGCTGTTGCTCGCTGACGACGCACAGGCGGCGATCAGCGGGCAGATCAACGCGCGACTGATCCTGATCGCCGGGTGCGAAGTCACCAACAGCGCCACCCCGGCGATCCCGGTGAGCAATCTGGGCACCCTTGATTTCGGTCAGCAGGGGCCGACCTGGACTTCGCCCATCAAGGCCAGTCTCGACGGCGACAGCAGCGGCAAGCTGAATGTGGCCTGCAATCCCTCGGTCACCGGTTTCACGGTCACCATCGACGGCGGCACTCACGGCGACGGCACCACCCGCCGCCTGAGCAACGGACGCCAGACCCTGCCTTATCAACTGTTCCTGGATGCCTCCGGCAGCCAACGCTACAGCATCGGCCAACAACACAATTTCGCTGTCACCAGCGGTGCGCAGATACCGATTCCGGTCTTTGGCACGGTGGTGGCGAATACCCGCGCGGTACCGGCAGGTGTCTATACCGACACGCTGACGGTGACGCTCGACTGGTAACCCGTAGAGGACGGACACCATGCGCACGTTTGCATCAAGGATAGGTTTGTCGTTGCTCGGCCTGACGCTGGTTTCCAGTGCCCACGCCGCCACCACGGTCACCGGCCAGATCACCGCCAGCCTGACCCTGATCAGCAGTTGTCAGGTCAATGGCGCCGGTGGCTCCACCGGGCTGAACTTCGGTGCGCTGAACTTCGGCACTGCCAACAGCCTGTTTACCACCGCCAGCGGGCAAGTGTTGGGCGGTGGTGGCGGGGCGCTGTCGATTCTTTGCTCGAGCGGTACCACGCCGGTGGTCAAGGTGCGCGCCGGCGCCCACGACGGTCAATCGCCGGGCGGTGCACGTGCGTTGTACGACGGTGTCGCCAACTACGTGCCTTACGATTTCTACACCGATGCCGGGCATTCGCAGCTGCTGCCGATTGACGGCACGATCAATCTGGCGACCAGCACCGGCGTGGCACAGACGGTGAACATCTACGGTCAGGCGGTGGGTAAGGCCGGTTTGCCGGCGGGCACGTACACCGACACCGTCGCTGTCGAACTGACGTTCTGATGCCATGCGCCGTCAGGGCTGTGCCGCGCTGCTCCTGCTCTGTGCGGGCAGTGTGCCGCTGCCGCTGGGGGCCGCCACCAGCCAGAGCTTTCAGGTCAGCGCCACCATCACCCCGGGGTGCCTGGTGGTGGGCGGTGTCTCGAATTACGGTGGGCTGAATTTCGGTACCAGTTCGGCTCTGGGTACCGGCACGGTGCAAGTGGCGCTGACCGGTGGCGTGCAGTTGCAATGCACACCGGGCGTGACGCTGAACATGAGCGTCGATGGCGGCCAGTACAACAGCAGTGGTCGGCATATGCAGCTCAACAGCGGCAGTGCGCGGGTGGCGTACGCGCTGTTTCGCGATGCGGCTTACAGCCAGAGTCTGGGCATCAGTCAGAGCGTGGCGGTGGCTTACAGCGATGCGAACAACATCAGCCTGCCGATTTATGGGCAGGTGCAGTTGCCGGGCAATCAGCCTGGGGGGACGTACAGCGACGTGTTGCAGGTGCAACTGTCGTGGTGAGGCGACGTTTGAATGGCCGACAAGGAGCAGGTTCATGGGGGCAGTGACTTCACGGCATTCGGTTGCGCAGCGCGTGATGCTGGCGCTGATGATGCTTGGGGCTGGCAATGCGCAGGCCGCCAGTTCGGTGCTGATCTGGCCGATCGATCCGGTGCTGGAGGCCGATCAACAGGCCAGTGCGTTGTGGCTGGAGAACCGCGGCACGGAAACCGCCAACCTGCAGATCCGAGTGTTCGGCTGGAGCCAGAGCGGCTTTGAAGAGCAATACCAGAACCAGCGTGACGTGATCGGGAGCCCGCCGGTGGCGAAGATCGAACCGGGCCAGAAACAACTGGTGCGCCTGACCCGAACCAAGGATGTGCCGCCGGGACAGGAACTGGCTTACCGGATCATCATCGACGAAATCCCTGGCGCTCAGCCACCGGCTGCCGAGGGCGGCAAAACGGCGGCGGCGATTCGCTTCCAGATGCGTTATTCAGTGCCGTTGTTTGCCTACGGCGCGGGGCTGTGGAGCAAAGAGGACAGCACGCGGCCGCGCGATCCCAAAGGCGTGGGGCTGCCGCAATTGAGCTGGCGCACGGTGGCGGTGGATGGCCGGCCGTATGTCGAAGTGCGCAATCAGGGCGCGGTGCATGCGCGGCTGACTGACGTGGCGATCAAACAAGGCGGGCAAAGCAAGCCGTTGGCCGAGGGCCTGTTGGGTTACGTGCTGCCGGGGGCGGTGATGCGCTGGCCGGCACCGGGCCCCTTGGCGAGCGAGTCGGCGCTGCAGGTGCGGGTCAATGGCGGGGCGCAGGTGCAGAGCATTGCGCCAGCGAAGTAATGGCCGGGCTGAGCAGTCCTGGTTAAGTGATTCTTTGGCGAGAGGGTTTTGCCTCCGTCCAACTGTGTAGCAGTTGTCGATATACGCCACTCAGACGCATGGGTAAAAGTGAGGGACGCTGCGCGCCCCATCGGGGATAAATCCCCTCACCACAATGAGTAGCAACCTGTCATTGAGGGCGGTGGCATCAGGAGGATCGAGTCCATTGACGGACGTAAAGCGTGTATGAGCTCAGGATGGGCTCGTCGTATTCAGCGTCCGTTGTGGCTGATGACTGGCGCGTGGTGCCTGATGGTCGTGCAACCCACCGGGGCCGGCGAATTGCCGCCGCCTCCCAGCGGCATGGAGGCCGTCAGTGATGCACAGTTGTTTCTGGAGTTGGTGGTCAATCAGATGAACACCGGGCGGGTGGTGGCGGTACAGCAGCGTGACGGGCATCTGTTTCTGCCGGCCAGCGCATTACGCGAAACCGGGATGAAACTGCCTGACGGTAGTGCTGACGAAGTCGATCTTGACGGCCTGCCGGGACTGCACAGCGAGTACGACAGTGTCGGTCAGCGCCTGCTGCTGGATGTTCCGCCGCAGTGGCTGCCGGACCAGTTCATCGGCAATCGCGAGAACTATCCGCGCACGCCGGCGCTGAGCAGCTTCGGTGCGCTGTTCAATTATGACCTGTACCTCAACGACACCGACGACGCCGGCACCTATCTGGCGGCCTGGAACGAGCTGCGGCTGTTCGACGGCTGGGGCACCCTGTCCAACACCGGGCAGTACCGGCGCACCTTGTCCGGCTATTCACTCAGTACGCTGGACAACGGCTACCTGCGCTACGACACCACCTGGCGTTACTCGGATGACGAGCGAATGCTCACCTACGAAGGCGGCGACGTGATCAGCGGCGCCTTGCCCTGGAGCAACTCGGTGCGTCTGGGCGGCGTGCAGTTCTCGCGGGATTTTGCCGTGCGTCCGGATCTGGTGACCTATCCGTTGCCGCAGTTCGCCGGGGAAGCGGCGGTGCCGTCCTCGGTAGATCTGTTTATCAATGGCTACAAGTCCAGCAGCACCGACCTGCAACCGGGGCCGTATACCCTGACCAACATTCCGTTCATCAACGGCGCCGGGGAGGCGGTGGTGGTGACCACCGATGCGCTGGGGCGGCAAGTGTCGACGACGGTGCCGTTCTATGTCACCAGCAGTTTGCTGCAAAAAGGCCTGAGCGATTTTTCCGTGGCTGCCGGTACGTTGCGCCGCGATTATGGTTTGAAGGACTTCAGCTACGGCACCGGAGTCACCTCCGGCAGCCTGCGCTACGGCGTCAGTGACAGCTTTACTCTGGAAAGCCATGCCGAAGCGGCGGATTCGCTGACCCTCGGCGGCATCGGCGGCAACCTGCGTCTGGGCAATTTCGGCGTGCTCAACAGCGCCATCAGTCAGAGCCGTTTCGAAGGCGAGGGGGGCAACCAGTTCAGCCTCGGTTATCAGTACAGCAGCCAGCGCTACAGTTTTTCCTGGCAACGCTTGCAACGCCGCGACCAATACGCCGACCTGAGTGTGATCGACACGCCTTACATCAGCCTCAGCCGGCGCAGCGAGCAGGCGACCCTGAGTGTCAACCTCGACCGTTGGGGCAGCCTCGGTGCCGGCTATTTCGACGTGCGCGCGGCGGACGATTCGCGCACGCGCCTGCTCAACCTGAGCTGGAGCAAGCCGTTGTGGCGCAACAGCAGTTTCTACCTTTCGGCCAACCGCGAGATTGGCGACAGCAACTGGGCGGTGCAGGCGCAACTGGTGATTCCGTTCGATCTGCGCGGCAGTCTGGCGATCAGCAGCGAGCGCAGCAAGACCGGGCAGAGTCAGCAGCGGGTCAATTACAGTCGTTCGGTGCCGACCGAGGGCGGGGTCGGTTTCAATCTGGGTTACGCCGAGGGTGATGGCCCCGATTATCGTCAGGCCGACCTGACCTGGCGTCTGCAATCGGTGCAATTGCAGGCCGGGGTCTACGGCACTTCAGACGCCGAAACCCGTTGGGCTGATGCCAGTGGCTCGCTGGTGTGGATGGATCGCCAGGTGTTCGCGGCCAATCGTATCGACGATGCATTTGTGGTGGTCAGTACCGATGGCTTTGCCGACATTCCAGTGCGCTACGAAAACCAGCAGGTCGGTCAAACCGACAAGAACGGCCATCTGCTGGTGCCTTGGAGCAGCGCCTATTACCGCGGCAAATATGAAATCGATCCGCTGAACCTGCCGGCCAACGTGCGCAGCCCCAACGTCGAGCAGCGCATCGCCGTGCGCCGGGGCAGCGGTTATTTGCTGGAGTTTCCACTGAGTCGGGTGATCGCTGCGAGTATCGTGCTGGTGGACGCGCAGCAACGTGAACTGCCGTTGGGCGCGGGCGTGTTGCACGAGCAAAGCGGGGCGCGCACGGTGGTTGGCTGGGATGGCCTGGTCTACCTGGAAAACCTGCAGGCACAGAACTCGTTGTTGGTGACGCTGGCGGACGGCAAGACCTGCAAGTCGCAGTTCAATGTGGATATGCAACAAAGCCAGGTGCCGCTGATCGGCCCGTTGGTGTGTCAATGAGCGTGGCGCGGATTTGCTTATGTCTGGCGCTGCTGCTGCCTGGGGCGGCACAGGCCTTGTGTTCGGTGGTCAGTACCACTGCGGCGGCGTTCGGTTCGATCAGTTCGATTGCCGTGCGCACCACGACGCAGCCCAGTTCCACGCTCAACGCCGGGTTGAGTTGTACGGGTTCTTTGCTGACCCTGCTGACCAGCAATGATCACTTTTACGCCACCATCACCTCGACCCAGAGCGGCTTGCTCGGGCCGACCGGCGATGTCATCGGCTACACGATCTACGCCAACAACAGCACCAGCTACCCGGTGACCCGTGGCACCGCCTTCGACTTCGCCCGCAATGGCATCATCGACGCCTTGGGGCTGCTCAACGGCACCACCCCGAAAACCGTGCCGCTGTACCTGAGCACGACCATTGGCAGCAACGTTGCCGCCGGGGTCTACACGGAAACCCTGAGTATTTTCTGGAACTGGAATTACTGCTCCGGGATCGGTGCCGGCAGTATTTGCCTGGGGCGCGACATCAACAGCGGTACGGCGACGTTGACAGTGAACCTGACCGTGTCCAACGACTGCACGATTACCGCGCCAAACATTGCCTTTGGCAGCGCGCCGGTGATCAGCGCCTTTACTCCGGTGACCGGGCAAACGATCAATCTGGCCTGCACCAAGGGCAGCGCCTACACCGTCGGTTTGAGCGACGGGCAGAACCCGGTCAGTGTCGGCGGTCGGCGGCGGATGATTTCCGGGAGCAATTATCTGGCCTACGACATCTTCAAAAGCGCCGGGACTACTCGTTGGGGCAGTGTCGGCAGTGCGCGCCGGTCGAGCACTGACGCCGAGGTCAATCCAGGAAATGGTCTGGGCACCGGGAGCCAGATCTTCAATTACAACGCGAAAATCTACACCGACCAGACCACGCCGCCGGCGGGGACTTACCTGGACAATGTGGTGCTGGACGTGGGTTTCTGACCCAACACAGTCCCCTGTAGGAGCTGCGGCACGCTGCGATCTTTTGATTTTTAACATCAAGGTCAAAAGATCGCAGCGTGCCGCAGCTCCTACAGTGGGGCTTTCAGAATTGTATTGATTGTCTCAGTTGTTGCGCCGCCGGCGAGTCTGTTGGGCTGACCATCGCATAGTTGTACCCGCCGCCGGACCAGTAATCGGCCTGCAGATCGCCGTCGCTGCGGCTGCCGCGTGGCAGAAAGGTGTTTTTCGGCCCCGGTGGCCGCACGTAGAAACTGACCTTGTGACCGCTGCGATCCTCATACATCACCATCGCCGCCGGACCTTCGTCGGTGCTGAGCAGACGGCCGCTGACCGGTTCGAAGCCGGCGGATTTCAGATCCGGCAGACGACTGGCCTGAGTGAAATACCGGTCGAGCCAATGCTGCATGTCGCCGTCACTGTCGACTTTATAGTCCGCCGGCAATATTCCCTGCTGTGCAATCAGTCGATAGGCCTGCAAGGCATCGGTCATTGGCAGCACAGAGGCGCGCGCGAGGGTCATTTCCCGCGCCTGCCAGCCACTGAAACCACCGAGGCCGACCGCGATCAGCAACACTGCCGCGCTGGCCAGATGACGCCGTGATTGACGCTTGAGACGCTGGCGAATCTGCGCGGGATCCAACTGCGGATTCGCCGGTTGCTGCAACGCACCGCCCAGCGCAGCGCGCAATTGTTGGGCATCCTGCTGCCAGGCGCGAACCTGTGCGGCGGTGTCCGGATGATTGGCCAGCCAGGCGTCGAGGACGCGCCGATCGGCCTCGCTGAGTTGGTGGTCGACGTACGCGTGCAGGTCGCGTTCGCTGGGGGGCATGCTGATCATTTGAGTATCCGCAAGGAAGGGCTGCTGATTTCGCCGTCGCTGAGCTGGCGCAAGGCCTGACGAGCGCGGGACAGACGCGACATCACCGTGCCGCTGGGGACGTTAAGGATTTGCGCGACTTCCTTGTAGCTCAAGCCTTCCACCGAAACCATCAACAGCAGGGCTCGCTGTTCAGCAGGCAGGCGATCGAAGGCTTGCAGGGTCGATTGGGCGATCACCGTGCGCTCGGTCGAGGGCTCGGCGTCATCGCGACCGGTGAAGAATTCGAGCATCCGCGCATAACGACGGGAGCGCCGATGGGCGTCGAGAAACTGCCGATAGAGGATTGCGAACAGCCATGCACGCACGTCACCCTCGGCGCGTTTGCCGCTCCAGCCGGACAAGGCCCGTTCAAGGCTGGCCTGCACCAGATCGTCGGCGCTGGCGCCATTGTGCGTCAGAGACAGGGCGAAGCGCCTCAGACGGGGAATCAACTCACGCAGGTGTTCGTCGAGTGTGTTCATGGAAAGGGGCATGCCTGGGGTAGAAACGGCGGTATTGATTAGCAAGACGCCGCTTGATGCAGGTTATTCCATGAATCTGCGTGAAAGTTTTTTTTCTTAACTGAGTAGGAAAGTTCGTCGCGTTTTGTAGTCAGCGTAATAATGTTGCATGTCCCGGCTCAACGGGTTCGACATGCGCAGGCAGGCAACCTCGCCGAATGCGCTTTGTCGCCCGATGAGATCAAGGGGGACCTTTTTTATGCAAGCTTTCGCAATTTCCAACCAGCCGCAATCCCGTGCGGGAATTGATAGTTCATGGCAACGTTTTGGGTGTGGCCCGAAAGCCACACCGGCATTTTCTCTGATTCACCACGCCATTGAGGCGCAAGCGGTGCGCATGCCCGAGGGCATCGCGGCTCACTGTCGGGGCGAGACAATCACCTATGGCGAATTGAACCGGCAGGCCAATCGCCTCGCTAGGCATCTGCTTGAGCAAGGGGTGGCCGCTGGCGATCATGTCGCGCTGTTTGTCGAGCGCTCGATTCCTATGCTGGTGGGGATGCTGGCAACACTGAAAATCGGCGCTGCCTACATTCCTCAGCATGTGGGGATCACACCGACGCACCAGTTGCAGCACATCATGAAGGTCGCTCGCACGCGCATCGTACTGACGCTCTCGGAGCTGGCGTGCGCAATCCCGCTGACGGCACTGCAGCACTGCATACACCTCGATACCTTTATCAAGACGCCGTCATCGCAAGCTGATGAGCGCAACCCCGCCGGTCAACAGATTTCGGCCGATTCGCTGTGCTTCGTGCTGTTCACCTCGGGCACGACTGGCGTACCCAATGGCGTACGTGTCACGCAACGTAATGTCTGCAATATTCTGCTGACCGCCCCGGGCAATCTCGGTATGCAGCCGGGATGTAAGGTCGGACAAATCCTCAACATTGCCTTCGACATGGCGGCTTGGGAGATTTTCGGGTGTCTGGCCCATGGCGCAACGTTGCTGATTCGCGGCAAGAACATCGCCGCGACAGCCGAGCAGTGTGATGTGCTGATCGCCACGCCGTCGATTCTTGCCACGCTGGAGCCGGAACGTTGCACCCGCGTGAGGGTGGTGGCGCTGGCGGGTGAGCCCTGTCCGCAACCCCTGGCAGATCGCTGGGCATCGTTTTGCCAGTTCTATAACGCCTGCGGGCCGACCGAAACCACCATCGTCAACACCATGCAGCGCTACCGGCAACCAGGCGCCTTGACCATTGGCAAGCCGACGCCGAACAACACCGTGTATGTGCTGGATGAGGCAGGGCAGTTATGCGCGCCCGGTGAGCCGGGCGAAATGTGGGCGGGCGGGGATTGTGTGACGGCAGGTTATCTGGGCAATCCGCAATTGACCGCTGAACGCTATCGCGCTGACCCCTTTCTCGGTGAGGGCCGCATGATGTTCCGCACCCGAGACCTGGGCCGCTGGACGCAGGACGGTGAGTTGGAGCACCTGGGACGGGTCGATGACCAGGTCAAGATTCGCGGTTTCCGTGTGGAACTTGACTCGGTTTCCACTGCGCTTGAGGCATCCCCGAGCTGCGAGCGGGCGGTTACGTTGAAACTCGACAATCGCAACCTGGTGGCGTTTGTCTATCCGCGCACCACGGACATCGTCGCTGCCCGCCATTGCTGCGAACAGCGCTTGGCCTATTACTGCGTGCCGACTCTCATTCTGGCGGTGGACAGCATTCCGCTCACTTCCCGAGGCAAAGTCGACAAGCGTCTGTTACTCGAATGGGCCATGGCGCATCAACGGCAGCAGAGCAACGCTCAGGAGACGGGGCAATGAGTCGGCTGGATGCGGGCCTGGTCTTGCCCCCCCGGCGGGCACTTTGGCGGCGGTTGGGCTCGCTGCCGGTGTTTTCCCACTACAACCGTTTGTTTGCGCTGGTGCTGATCGTCAATGTCGCAGCGTTGGGCCATGGTCTGACCGCTGGGCAATGGTGGACAGGCGACAGTCTCGCATTGCCGACGCTGTCTGGCTGGGTCACGGCGAATCTGTCATTGGCGATTCTGGTTCGCCAGCAGTACCTGATCAATCTGCTGTTCTGGCTCGCAACCCGCGTCCCCACTAGCTGGCCGCTGGCAATTCGGCGCTCGCTGGCCAAGGTTTATCATTTTGGTGGTCTGCACAGCGGTGGTGCGGTTGCCGCGATCGTCTGGTTTGCGCTGTTGTTGGCGGTGATGCTCCAGGATCGATTCGCGGGGCCGGGTACCGTCTCGATGACGCTGTTGGCTGTCAGTGGCAGCCTGCTCGGCGTGCTGTTGTTGATGGCGATCATGGCACTGCCGCGCATTCGCTCGACGTTCCATAACGCGTTTGAACGAACCCATCGTTTTGGCGGCTGGACGGCACTCGGGCTGTTTTGGGTGATGACACTGATCGCCGCCCGTGATCAGAACCCGAAGGCGAGCCTGCTGCAGATGCTTGGCGACTCGACCTCGTTCTGGATGCTGCTATTACTGACGTTCAGCATCGTCCTGCCGTGGCTGCGCCTGCGCAGGGTGCCGGTGACACAGGTAAAGCCGTCGTCGCATGTGCTGATTGCAGGGTTCGAGCATCTGACGCCGTTTGCCGGATCGTCCACGGCCATCAGCCTCAATCCGCTGTGGGAATGGCATTCATTTGCCAATATTCCTGCGCCGGGCCAGCCTGGTTTTCGCTTGATCATTTCCCGCGCGGGCGATTGGACGGGGCGCTTGATTGATCAGCCATCGACTCATGTCTGGGTCAAGGGCATCACTACCGCAGGTGTTGCCCACATTGAAACGCTGTTCAAGTCGGTGGTGTATGTCGCGACCGGCAGTGGCATCGGTCCGGTGTTGCCGCACCTGCTGGCACAACAAGTGCCGATCCACCTGATCTGGTCAACCCGCAGCCCGCGCAAGACCTATGGCGATGAACTGGTGGACGAAATTCTTCGGGCTCAACCCGGTGCGCATATCTGGGATACCGACCTATCGGGTAAGCCGGATCTGGTGGCGTTGGCCTACGCGGCCGTCCAGGCAACCGGTGCCGAGGCGGTGATCTGCATTTCCAATCAAACACTGACTGAACGTGTTGTCGAGGAAATGGAGGCGCGAGGCATTGCGGCCTACGGCGCCCTCTGGGACTCCTGACGACCGCGCCTGTGACTTACTGAAATTTTCCCTTGTTTGAAGAGATTGTCATGAACCTGTTGATTGAACGACATGGGCGGGTTGCCCTGATTCGACTGAACCGCCCCCAAGCCCGAAATGCGCTGAGCACGTCACTGATGCAAGAGTTGCTGGCTACGTTGCAGTCGCTGGACAGCGATCCGCAGGTGGGCTGTTTCGTCATCGCCGGGACGAAGGACTACTTCGCTGCGGGCGCGGATATTCGTGAAATGTACGACAAGAGTTGTGCTGACATGATCCGCGAAGACTATTTCGCCGATTGGGAGGCCTTTTCGCGGCTACGCACACCGAAAGTCGCAGCGGTGAGCGGCTACGCATTCGGCGGTGGCTGCGAGCTTGCCATGATGTGTGATGTGATCATTGCGGCGGACACCGCGCAGTTCGGGTTGCCGGAAATCAGGCTCGGGGTCATGCCTGGAATGGGCGGCACCCAGCGTTTGACCCGCTTGATTGGTCGTGCCAAAGCCATGGACATGATTCTGACCGGACGCTCGCTTTGCGCCGCGCAAGCCGAGCAGGCCGGTCTGGTATCGCGGGTGACCGATTCCGCCGAGGTGTTGCCGCAAGCATTGGCCGTCGCGCAACAGATCAGTGGTTTTCCGCGCACGGCGGTGCGTGCGGCACGGGAGGCCGTAGACCGCGTTGATGAATCGGGCTTGCGCGAGGGCATTGTGTTCGAGCGCCGTTCCTTCCATGGCTTGTTCGCGACGCCGGGGCAACGGGAAGGCATGCGGGCATTTCTGGAGAAGCGTGCGCCTCTATTTGAGCTGGACCGCTAGTGGTTTGAATACGTCGCTCGCGATCAGATGAAAGAAACTACAGTTCAAAGGGAATAACCCTGCGAGACGAACGTCTCATAGCACCTTTCCCTATGGCCGATGGCCCTGGAGTCTTTCATGGTTGATCGCACCTCACCCCCGGGCGGGCCGCAGCGTCCGCCCTTGAGTGGCGCAAGCCTGGTGCTGCGTCTTGGCGGCATCGCGATAGTTGTCGCGGCTGTCGCCGGGGCGTTTGCCTACGTGCACGGTAACCTTGACCCACAACGTCTGACGCCCAAGGCGCTGGTCGATGTGCTAGAGAAAAACAACGGCGTGCATCCCGGGTTCCGTCGCAACCACGCCAAAGGCGTGTGCGTGATCGGGCATTTTGAGAGCAGCGGCGAGGCGCGGGCGTTTTCTACCGCGCAGGTGTTCAACGAGGCGCGGACTCCGGTGGTCGGGCGCTTCGCATTGCCGGCGGGCAATCCCTACGCCCCGGACAGCAGCGTGCCGATCCGCAGTCTGGCGCTGCGTTTCAGTCAGGCCAACGGTCAGCAATGGCGCACCGGGATGAACAGCATGCCGGTGTTCCCGGTCGGCACGCCTGAGGCGTTCTATCAATTGCAGCAGGCGCAGTCGCCGGATCCGGTCACGGGCAAACCGGACCCGTCGAAGGTGCCGGCATTCTTCGCCGCGCACCCTGAAGCCGTGCCGTTCCTGACGTGGGTGAAGACCGCCAAACCCTCGGCCAGCTATGCCACCGAAACCTACAACAGCGTCAATGCGTTCTATCTGGTCAGCGCCAGTGGGCAGAAGCAGGCGGTGCGCTGGAGCGTCACGCCACTGGCGCGCGATGCCGCCGGAGCAACAGCGCCGGAGGGCGCGGATTTTCTGGAAAAGGATTTGGTGCAGCGACTGGCCGAAGGGCCGTTGCGCTGGCAGTTGAACATCACCTTGGCCAACCCCGGTGACCCGGTGAACGATGCAAGCAAAACCTGGCCCGACGGCCGCAAGGTGATCAACGCCGGCACGCTGATACTGGAGAAGACCCAGCCGCAGCTCAGCGGTGAATGCCGTGACATCAATTACGATCCGCTGGTGCTGCCCGCCGGTATCGAAGGCTCCGACGACCCGTTGCTCGCTGCGCGTTCCGCCGGTTACGCCGATTCCTACCTGCGGCGTACCAGTGAAGTCAGCCAATTGCCCGCCGCCAAACAGGAGGCTCGCCCATGAGCACGCAACCGACTCATTTCGCGCTGTTGGCGCGGCTGCTGCACTGGCTGATGGCGGTCATGATCATTGCCATGTTGTTCATTGGCGCCGGCATGGTCACTTCGGTTTCACAGCGGCATGAATGGCTGATTCACCTGCATAAACCGCTGGGGATTGCGATTCTGCTGTTGGTGGTCGTGCGCCTGTTGGTACGTTTTTCCACCCGACAGCCACCGCTGCCAGCGGATCTGCCGGGCTGGCAGGTGATGGCGGCCAAGGCGTCGCATGTGTTGTTGTACGCGTTGATGCTGGTGCTACCGGTGCTCGGTTGGGCGATGATCAGTGCGTCGGGGGAGCCGGTGATGCTCAGCAATACCTTGCAGTTGCCGTCGATCCTGCCGGCCGATGCGCAGGTGTTTGCCCTGTTGCGCAAGGCGCACGGTTATCTGGCGTACCTGTTGTTCTTGACCGTGCTGTTACACCTGGCGGCGGCGCTGTTCCACGGTTGGGTGCGCCGCGACGAGGTGCTCGACAGCATGTTGCGCGGTCGCCAGCGCGATTAACCGGCCTGTGTGGCGCACCGATGTGGCGCGCCACTTTTCAGGGTCAGCCACCAGTAACCCAGCGCCAGCGCATTGATGGCGGCGCCGAGCAGGCACACACCGCTCCAGCCGGCCCACGCGTATGTCGCCGTGGAAAGGATTGAGCCCACGGCGCTGCCAATCGAGTAGAACAGCATGTAGCCAGCCGTGAGGCGGCTTTGCGCTTCGGGGCGCACGCTGTAGATCATGCTCTGGCTGGTGACGTGTAAGGCCTGCAAGCCCAGATCCAGAGTGATCACCCCCAGCAACAGCGCCCATAACGAGGACTGGGTGAGGGCGATTGGCAGCCACGAGGCGAGCATCAGCAGCAGCGACACACCACTGACCCATTGGCCCAGACCGCGATCGGCGAGATGTCCGGCGCGTGCTGCAGCCAGTGCCCCGGCGGCGCCGGCCAGTCCGAACAGGCCGATTTCGCTGTGGGACAACGACAGCGGCGGGGCGGCCAGCGGCAGTACCATCGGCGTCCACAGGACCATGGCGCTGGCGAAGGTCAGCAGGGCGAGGATTGCCCGTTGTCGCAGCACCGGCTCTTGTTTGAACAGGCGGAACACCGAGACGATCAGCGCCCCGTAAGCGCTGGACGGTCGCGCGGACTCATGCTTGGGCAGGACGCGTAACAGTAGAAAGGCCATCAGCAGCGTCAGCCCCGCCGACAACAGATAAATCGCCCGCCAGCCGGCCAGATCGGCCATGGCACCGGCCACGGTACGGGCGAGCAGAATACCGACGACGATGCCGCTGGTGACCACGCCGACCACGCGACCGCGTTGCGCCGGGATGGCCAATGTCGCGGCGTAGGCCACCAGCACTTGCGTCACCACGGCGAGCAAACCGGTCAACGTCATGCCGAGCAGCAACCACAGACTGTTGGGTGCCAGCGCAATCATCAGCAGGGCGACTGCCGAGAGCAGGGTCTGGGTGACGATCAGTCGGCGTCGGTTGAGCAGATCGCCGAGGGGCACCAGCAATACCAGACCGATGCCGTAACCGATCTGCGTCAAGGTCATGACGATACCGATGCTTGCCGGTGACATGGCGAATGCGTCGGCCATGGCGTCCAGTAGCGGCTGCGCGTAATACACGTTGCCCACGGCCAGACCGCAGGCAATGGCGAACAGCAGCACCACGCTGCTTTTGAGCGGTTGAGGTTGCATGCCCTGATTCCTTTTTGGGTTTCAAATTAAAACCAAAATCAAAGTAAGCATTCTGGTTTTAATTTGCAACCTTGTCGGTCATGGCATTTGATCGCGCAAAAAAAAGATCGCAGACAATGCTGCGATCTTCGGGTGGAGCGGGGGAGGAATCAGCGCAGGGTGTCGACCATGTCGGCGACGGTGGTCAGCACGTCTTTGCCCAACTGTTTCGAGCGTTTGCCCGACCAGCCCGTTTCTTTGTTCGGATGATCGTCGTGATCCTTGAACGGCATTTCCAGGGTCAGCGACAGGCAGTCGTATGTCTGACCGACCGCGTTGCAGGCCAGCGTCATGTTGGCCTGGCCCGGTTCGTCGCGGGTGTAGCCGAACTTGGTCTGGAAGTCCTTGGTGGTGTGCTTGAGGTGCGTGCGGAAATGCTCTTCGAGCTTCTCGATGCGCGGTGTGTAACCCGGGTTGCCTTCACAACCGGCGGTGAACACGTGGGGGATTTCCTCGTCACCGTGTACGTCCAGGAACAGATCGACGCCATACTTTTCCATCTGCTGTTGTACGAAAAGTACCTCGGGGCTGACGTCCTGACTGGCGCTCTGCCAGGCGCGGTTCAAATCCTGGCCCATGGCGTTGGTGCGCAGGTGACCGTGGAAGGCGCCGTCCGGGTTCATGTTCGGCACCAGATACAAATCGGCGCTGGCCAGCAGTCTGTTCAGCACCGGATCGTCGTGGCGTTCCAGGCGCTCGATCACGCCTTCCATGAACCATTCGGCCATGTGCTCGCCCGGGTGCTGTTGCGCGATGATCCAGATTTTGCGCTGGCTCTCGGCACCGCTGCCCTTGCGCAGTAACTGAATGTCACGCCCTTCGACGCTCTTGCCGGTGGCCAGCAGTTCGGTGCCGGCCTTGGTCAGCGCCTGCTCGATCAACCAGTCATGACGACCGCGGCTGTAGGGTTCGAAGTAGGCGAACCAGGCGTGGGTTTGTTCGGCTTCAAGGCAAAAGCGCAGGCTGTCACCTTCGAAACTGGTGGGAATGCGGAACCAGTTGACGTGGTCGTAGGAAGCGACAGCCTGATAGCCGGTCCAGGCCTTGTTGTAGGAGGATTGGCTGGCGTTGACCAGGCGAAACCAGTGCTCTTGATGAACATGCAGGCCGCTGGCTTTGAAGTGGAACCATTGAAAATGCGCGCTGCGGGTATCCGGGCGGATGGCCAGAACCGGGTTGAGCGGATTGGAGATGTCGATGACTTGGATGTTGCCGCTGTCGAAGTTGGCGCTGATGTCGAACGAAGATTTGGCCACGGTCATAATCGATTCCTGAATATGATTTTTATGGCGGCTACTTTACACGCAAGGCTGAGGTGAAACCGAGGGAAATTGCGGCTTGCGGTAGGGGGGCGTCTTCCGTGACGCGCAAGCAGCTTAGAGACTGTGCGATTGATTCTCAAGTGCTAATTATCATTGGTTTGCCCCAATCTGGCCGGGCCAAGCTTGCCAAGCGATATTCTTTTGATATTATCCGCGCCATCGAATTTGCAGTACCCACAGACTTCATTAGCCTGAAGCCATAAGCCCGAAAAACGGGCAAAAAAAGACCCGGCAAAAAGCCGGGTCAAAAACCGTGATTAGCCTGATGAGGAGATAGTCCAGAAGACCGACCTAAGGTCTCTGGTCCATCGACTGATCTCGCGACCAGCTGCTTGCAATAATAATCATTATCATTTGCAAGTCAAACGTTTTTATCTGCGCGATTGGAAAATTCTTTCCTGTCCGCTCACTTCCCGTGTTCGTCAGAGCTGCTCGCCATCAATCGAATGGTCGACCATCGCTCGCGCCATATCCACCATATGCACCACCGAAAAGGCCAGGTCACGGCTTGCGCCCTGCAGGTTTTCGGCTGCCTTGAAGGCGGTGGCCGCTGCGCAACGCAACAGATCCGACGCATGCACCAGCGCCTCCTCGCCGCT
Source organism: Pseudomonas sp. AO-1 (assembly GCF_019775695.1). Taxonomy (NCBI): domain Bacteria; kingdom Pseudomonadati; phylum Pseudomonadota; class Gammaproteobacteria; order Pseudomonadales; family Pseudomonadaceae; genus Pseudomonas; species Pseudomonas sp. AO-1. The sequence goes on along the minus strand of NZ_CP079947.1, from coordinate 4,199,984 downwards.
GAGATGGCGTTTCACATCAAAAAAACGCTCATCGACCTCGGGTTCTGACACAGCTGGTTTCAAGTAATAGTCCAGCGCTCGCTGCGCTGCCGCGTTGCCTTGAGGGGAGGTAAACGTGGTGTCCATTTGCAGATCGGGCAAGTCTTTGCTGCTGATATTCATGGTGAAGGGTCACTCCTTGTTCGATTGGAAGTCCGTGCTTTCAGGATAGTACGATGCGTAGTTGTGACCAGAATTTAAATACTACAATATGTGTTTTGCCGGCCGAAGGCGGGGCAAGTAAGGTGCCGCACATGGATAAATGGATTGAGTTGGTCAAGGCCAAGATGAGTGAACTCAAAATCACTCAAACAGAGCTCGGAGAGCGCGTCGGCATGTCCCAGGGCGGCATCGGCCATTGGCTGAACAAACGCCGCGAACCGGGCATCACCCAAATGAACCGCGTGTTGCAGGCGCTGGGCATGGACTTCCTCGAAGTGGTGCTGGTGATCCGTGAACCGCAGGAAGCGGCGGATGACGAAATGCCATTGGCACAGAAGTACAACCCGTACTTCCGCTACCCGGTCAGTGACTGGTCCACCTCGTGCGAAATCCGCGAGAGTGCAGCCACAACCTATGCTCCGACGCAAGACAAGCAGCGCTTCGAACTGACGGATTACCACGCCCGTGGTGCGGCGTTCTGGCTGACGGTGGCGGGGGATTCCATGACCGCACCGACCGGCCAGAGCATTGCCGAGGGCATGCTGATTCTGGTTGACCCGGAGGTGGAAGCGCTGCCAGGCAAACTGGTGATCGCCCAGTGGCAAGGCTGCGATGAAGCGATCTTTCGCAAGCTGGACGAAGAGGGCGGCCAGCGTTATCTGGTACCGCTCAATCCGACCTGGCCCAAAGCCTTGTTCACCGATGAGTGTCGAATCATCGGTGTAGTGGTTCAGGCCACAGCGCGTTTCTAGTCAGATCGATCCTCGCTCGGCGCAGGATCGATCCTCTGGCTACACGGCTTCCAGTTCAACCAAAGCGCTGCCTTCGCTGACCATTTCGCCTTCCTGGCAATACAGCGCTTTGATCACTCCCGCATGTGGCGCGCGAATGCTGTGCTCCATCTTCATCGCCTCCAGCACCACCAGTTGCGCGCCGGCCTCGACCGATTGCCCGGCCTCCACCAACACCCGCACGATGCTGCCGTTCATGGGCGCAGTCAGACCGCCCTGATGGCTGTGGCTGGCGTCGACGGCGCTGATCGGGTCGTAGGTCTGAATGCGCCGCAACTCGCCGTCCCATTGCAGGTACAGCGAATCGTCCTGGCGAATTGCCCGCAGGACACGGCGTACGCCATCGTGCTCGACCACCAGTGCTTCACCGGACAGTGTGGCGTTGCCTGAGCTATTCAGCGTCAGCGCCCGGTCCTGGCCCTCGCAGCTCAAATGCAAAGTGACTTCTGCCGGCAGGCCCGCACGCAAACCTCGGTTCAAGGCCCACGGCGACCCCGGATCATCTTCCCGAACAGCGCTCGGCAAACCCTGTGCAAAAGCCTGTGCTGCGGTCCGCCAGAATTCATCGCTCAGCACATCCGGCGCCGGCAGCAGCGTTTCCTGATAACGCGGAATAAACCCGGTATCCAATTCCGCAGCGGCAAACGCCGGATGCGCAATGATCCGCCGCAGAAAGTTGATGTTGGTCTTCAAACCGCCAATCGCGAATTCATCGAGCATGCTCAACAGCCGCAGCCGCGCCTGCTCGCGATCCTCGCCCCAGGCGATCAGCTTGCCGAGCATCGGGTCGTAGAACGGCGAAATTTCATCGCCTTGCTCAACACCGCTATCCACCCGACGCCCTGGTCCCGCAGCCGATTCACGATACAAATCCAGGCGGCCGGTGGCGGGCAGGAAATCATTCGACGGGTCTTCGGCATACAGGCGCACTTCAATCGCATGGCCATTGAGCGGCACCTGATCCTGGGTGATCGGCAACGCTTCGCCGCGCGCCACACGAATCTGCCACGCCACCAGATCGAGTCCGGTGATCGCTTCGGTGACCGGGTGTTCGACCTGCAAGCGCGTGTTCATCTCCATGAAGAAGAATTCGCCGCGCGCATCCAACAGGAACTCCACGGTCCCCGCGCCGACGTAACCAATCGCCTGCGCCGAACGCACCGCCGCTTCGCCCATGGCGCGACGCAGCTCCGGGGTCAGGCCCGGGGCCGGGGCTTCTTCGACGACTTTCTGGTGCCGGCGCTGAATCGAACAATCACGCTCGTTGAGGTACAGGCAGTTGCCATGCTGATCGGCGAACACCTGAATTTCCACATGGCGTGGTTTGAGCAGGTATTTCTCCACCAGCATCCGCGAATCGCCGAACGACGACTGCGCCTCACGCTGCGCCGAGGCCAGGGCTTCGGCCAATTGGCTGACGTCCTCGACCACTTTCATGCCTTTGCCACCGCCACCGGCCGTGGCCTTGAGCAGCACCGGATAGCCAATACGTGCGCAGGCATCGCGGAAGGTATCGAGATCCTGCGCCTCGCCGTGATAGCCCGGAACCAGCGGCACGCCGGCGGTTTCCATCAACGCCTTGGCCGCCGATTTGCTGCCCATCGCGTCGATGGCCGAGGCGGGTGGGCCAAGGAAGATCAGCCCGGCCTGTTCAATGGCACGGGCGAAACCAGCGTTCTCCGACAGAAAGCCATAACCCGGATGAATCGCCTGCGCGCCGCTGGCTTTGGCTGCTGCGATCAGTTTGTCGATTTGCAAATAGCTGTCAGCGGCTTTGCTGCCACCGAGATCAACGCGGACATCCGCTTCCCGGCTGTGCCGCGCTTCGCGGTCGATGGCGCTGTGCACGGCGACGGTGGTCAGGCCCAGCGCCTTGGCGGTACGCATGACCCGGCAAGCGATTTCGCCACGGTTGGCCACCAGCAGGGTGGTGAGAACAGGTGCGCTCATCAACGCGGCTCCTTGGGGGTGGTTGCAGCTTGCCAGCTTGGCGGGCGTTTTTGCAGAAAGGCGCGCAAGCCTTCCTGGCCTTCAGGGCTGACGCGGATCCGGGCGATGGCGTTTTCGGTGTAGCGGCGCAGCGCCGGGGTCAGTGCGCCGTTGCCGACTTCGCGCAGCAGATCCTTGCTGGCGCGCATTGCGGCGGGACTGTTGAGCAGCAGATTGTCGATCCATTGTTCGACGGCTTGATCAAGCTCGGCGACCGGGTAGCTCTCGGACAACAAACCGATTTCCCGCGCACGCTGCCCGCCGAAACGTTCAGCCGTCAGGGCGTAGCGACGCGCAGCCCGTTCGCCGATGGCCTGCACCACGAACGGACTGATCACCGCAGGTGCCAGGCCGATGCGCACTTCCGACAGACAGAACTGCGCGTCATCGCTGCCAATCGCCATGTCGCAGCAACTGATCAGACCCAGCGCGCCGCCGAACGCCGCCCCTTGCACCACGGCCACGGTCGGGACTTTCAGCTTGGCGAGGTTGTACATCAGCTCCGCCAGTTCCCGGGCGTCGTCGAGGTTGGTGTGGTAATCGAGCTCGGCCGATTGCTGCATCCACGCCAGATCGGCGCCGGCGCTGAAGTGCCTGCCACGCCCGCGCACCAGCAGGAAACGCAGGCTGGCATCGCTGGCCACCTTGTCCAGCGCCAGAATCAGTTCGCGGATCATTTCGGCGTTGAACGCGTTGTTCTTTTCTTCGCGGCTCAGCCACAGGGTCGCGAAACCCCGTGGATCGCTCTGCAATTCGAGGGTGTTGAAGTCGCTCATAGGGTTCTCCCGATCACATCCGGAACACGCCGAAGCGGCTCGGTTCGATAGGCGCGTTCAGCGACGCGGACAAGGCCAGAGCCAGCACGTCACGAGTCTGCGCCGGGTCGATGACGCCGTCGTCCCACAGTCGTGCGCTGGAATAGTAAGGGTGACCCTGCTCTTCGTATTGGTCGAGGATCGGTTGCTTGATCTCGGCTTCCTGCGCGGCGCTGAAGGCCTGCCCGCTGCGTTCGGCCTGCTCGCGCTTGACCTGCACCAGCACGCCCGCTGCCTGCTCGGCGCCCATTACGCCGATGCGCGCATTCGGCCACATCCACAGGAAACGCGGGTCGTAAGCGCGCCCGCACATGCCGTAGTTACCGGCGCCGAAGCTGCCGCCGATGATCACGGTGAATTTCGGCACCTTGGCACAGGCCACCGCCGTCACCAGCTTCGCGCCGTGCTTGGCGATGCCGCCGGCCTCGTATTTCTGCCCGACCATGAAGCCGGTGATGTTCTGCAGGAACAGCAGCGGAATGCCGCGCTGGCAGGCCAGTTCGATGAAGTGCGCGCCTTTTTGCGCGGCTTCGGCAAAGAGGATGCCGTTGTTGGCGAGGATCGCGATCGGGTAGCCGTGCAGGTGCGCAAAACCGCAGACCAGCGTGGTGCCGAACAGCGCCTTGAATTCATCGAACACCGAGCCGTCGACCAGCCGCGCAATCACTTCGCGCACGTCGAACGGCTGTTTGGCGTCGGCGGAAACCACACCGTACAACTCATCGCTGGCGTACAGCGGCGCAATCGGCGTGCGTTGTTGCACTTCACCGAGCTTGCGCCAGTTGAGGTTGGCAACGCTGCGGCGGGCGAGGGCGAGGGCGTGTTCGTCGCTCTCGGCGTAATGGTCGGCGACCCCGGAAATCTTGCAGTGCACATCGGCACCGCCGAGGTCTTCAGCGCTGACCACTTCTCCGGTCGCGGCTTTCACCAGCGGCGGGCCGGCGAGGAAGATGGTTGCCTGGTTGCGCACCATGATCGCTTCGTCCGCCATCGCCGGCACATAGGCGCCGCCAGCGGTGCACGAGCCCATGACCACGGCGATCTGCGGAATGCCCATCGCGCTCATGTTGGCCTGGTTGAAGAAGATCCGGCCGAAGTGTTCGCGATCCGGGAACACCTCGTCCTGACGCGGCAGGTTGGCGCCGCCCGAGTCCACCAGATAGATGCACGGCAAGCGGTTCTGCTGGGCGATGGTCTGCGCGCGCAGGTGTTTTTTCACGGTCAGCGGGTAGTACGAGCCACCTTTCACCGTCGCGTCGTTGGCGACGATCATGCACTCGACGCCTTCGACCCGGCCGATCCCGGCAATCACGCCGGCGGCGGGAACGTCTTCGCCATACACCGCGTGTGCGGCGAGCTGGCTGATTTCCAGAAACGGCGAGCCCGGGTCCAGCAGGCGATTGATCCGCTCACGTGGCAGCAATTTACCGCGCGAGGTGTGCCTTTCCTGGGCTTTCGCGCCGCCACCTTGCGCCACGTGGGCGAGCAGGGTGTGCAGGGCGTCGACCTGTTCGAGCATTGCCGCGCTGTTGGCGGCGAACTCCGCTGAACGGGGGTTGAGCTGGGTATGCAGGATAGCCATGGACAGCTCCGTTTAGCGGGTTTCGTTGAACAGTTCGCGGCCGATCAGCATGCGCCGGATCTCGCTGGTGCCGGCGCCGATTTCGTAGAGCTTGGCGTCACGCAGCAGGCGGCCGGCCGGGAATTCGTTGATGTAGCCGTTACCGCCGAGAATCTGGATCGCGTCGAGGGCCATTTGCGTCGCGCGTTCGGCGGTGTAGAGGATCACCCCGGCGGCGTCCTTGCGCGTGGTTTCGCCGCGCTCGCAGGCCTGGGCCACTGCATACAGGTAGGCGCGGCTGGCGTTGAGCTGGGTGTACATGTCGGCGACTTTGCCCTGGATCAGCTGGAACTCGCCGATGCTCTGGCCGAACTGCTTGCGGTCATGGATGTACGGCACGATCAGGTCCATGCACGACTGCATGATCCCGGTCGGGCCGCCGGACAGCACGACGCGCTCGTAATCGAGACCACTCATCAGCACTTTCACGCCACCGTTGAGCACGCCGAGGATGTTTTCTTCCGGCACTTCGACGTCATCGAAAAACAGCTCGCAAGTGTTGGAGCCGCGCATGCCGAGCTTGTCGAACTTGTTGCTGCGGCTGAAGCCTTTCCAGTCGCGTTCGACGATGAATGCAGTGATACCGTGCGGCCCTTTTTCCAGGTCGGTCTTGGCGTAGATCACGTAGGTGTTAGCGTCAGGGCCGTTGGTGATCCAGGTCTTGCTGCCGTTGAGGACGAAACGGTCGCCGCGCTTGTCGGCGCGCAATTTCATCGAAACCACGTCGGAACCGGCGTTCGGCTCGCTCATGGCGAGGGCGCCGACATGTTCGCCGCTGATCAACTTGGGCAGGTATTTGCTTTTTTGTTCGTGGTTGCCGTTGCGGTTGATCTGGTTGACGCAAAGGTTGGAATGCGCGCCGTAGGACAGCGCCACCGAGGCCGAACCGCGGCTGATTTCTTCCATCGCCACCACGTGCGCCAGGTAACCCAGACCCGCACCGCCGTACTCTTCCGGCACGGTGATGCCCAGCAGGCCCATGTCGCCGAACTTGCGCCACATATCGGCCGGAAACAGGTTGTCGTGGTCGATCTGCGCGGCGCGTGGGGCGATCTGATCGGCGACGAAGGACTGAACCTGATCGCGCAGCATGTCGATGGTTTCACCGAGGGCGAAATTCAGGGATGGGTAGCTCATGGGTCACCTTTTGGCTTTTTTGTAGGGTGGGGAGGGCAGTCGAACGGCTCTCACCTTTACGTTAACGTAAGCCTGCGCTGGTTGGCTGTCAATCACCCTTTACGTTAACGTCAACATAGGCGAGAGTAGGACCAGTTCAGGATTGAAGCGGAGTGCTTTTGGTGGGGGCGGGCTTGTGTGGCGAGGGGATTCATCCCCGATGGTTGGCGAAGCCGACCCAAAACCTGTGAATGCGGTTCAGCAGGAAAAACTGAGGTGCGCTTCGCACACCATCGGGGATGAATCCCCTCACCACAAGGCCACCCGCAAAAAAGTGAGCTCCGGTAAACCCACTAATAAAGACAATAGGGGTCATCATGGATCAACCCAGTGCAAACCCGCAGCGCAGCTACACCCGTGGTTCCCAGAGCAAAGCCTTGCTGGCGATGACCATCGGGCAGAAGTTCGACGAGACCGTCGCGCAGTACCCGGACGGCGAGGCGCTGGTGGTGCGCCACCAGCAGCTGCGTTACACCTGGCAGCAACTGGCCGACGCGGTGAACGTGCATGCCAGAGCGCTGCTGGCGTTGGGTTTGCAGGCCGGTGACCGGCTCGGCATCTGGGCGCCGAACTGCGCGCAGTGGTGCATCACACAGTTCGCCACCGCGAAGCTCGGCGTAATCCTGGTCAACATCAACCCGGCCTACCGCAGCTCCGAACTCGAATACGTACTCAAGCAATCCGGTTGTCATTGGCTGGTCTGTGCGGGAGCGTTCAAGAGCTCCAACTATCACGGCATGTTGCAAGGCTTGCTGCCGGAACTGGCCGAACAATCCATCGGCGAACTGCGCAGCGAGCGCCTGCCGGAATTGCGCGGGGTGATCAGCCTCGACGCACAGCCGCCTTCGGGTTTTCTCCCGTGGTCGCAACTGGCCGATCTGGCCGCCAGTGTCTCTGCCGAACAATTGCGTGAACGCAGCGACAGCCTGCACTTCGACCAACCCGTCAACATCCAGTACACCTCCGGCACCACCGGTTTCCCCAAGGGCGCGACCCTCAGTCACTACAACATCCTCAACAACGGTTACATGGTCGGCGAAAGCATCGGCCTGACCCCGAGCGACCGCCTGGTGATCCCCGTGCCGCTGTATCACTGCTTCGGCATGGTCATGGGCAACCTCGGCTGCATCACCCACGCCAGCACCATGATTTATCCCAACGACGCGTTCGACCCGTTACTGACTCTGCTAACCGTCGCCGAAGAACAAGCCACCGGCCTCTATGGCGTGCCAACCATGTTCATCGCCATGCTCGATCAGCCGCAGCGGGCCGAGTTCGATCTGTCGAGCCTGCGCACCGGGATCATGGCCGGTGCCACCTGTCCGATCGAGGTAATGCGCCGGGTCATCAGCGAGATGCACATGAGCGAAGTGCAGATTGCCTACGGCATGACCGAGACCAGTCCGGTGTCGCTGCAGACCGGACCCAACGATGAACTTGAACTGCGCGTGACCACCGTCGGCCGCACCCAGCCGCAACTCGAAAGCAAAATCATCGACGAGGCCGGTAACCTGGTTCCGCGCGGCACCATCGGCGAACTCTGCACCCGTGGTTACAGCGTGATGCTCGGTTACTGGAGCAACCCGCAAGCCACCGCCGAAGCCATCGATGAGGCGGGCTGGATGCACACCGGCGACCTGGCGAGCATGAACGATGAGGGTTACGTGAATATCGTGGGGCGTAACAAGGACATGATTATTCGCGGGGGCGAGAACATTTACCCGCGTGAGCTGGAAGAGTTTTTCTTCACTCACCCGGCGGTGGCGGACGTACAGGTGATCGGCATTCCGTGCTCGCGTTACGGTGAGGAGATCGTCGCCTGGATCAAATTCCACCCCGGCCACACTGCCTCCGAACTGGAACTGCAAACCTGGTGCAAGGAACGCATCGCCCACTTCAAGACGCCGCGTCATTTCAAGTTCGTCGAGGAGTTTCCAATGACGGTGACGGGCAAGATTCAGAAATTCCGGATGCGCGAGATCAGTATCGAGGAGTTAAAAACAATCGAACGGTAGCTACCACCCCTGTGGGAGCTGGCTTGCCAGCGATTGCGGTAGATCATTCAACATTGATGCTGGCTGACCTGACGCTATCGCTGGCAAGCCAGCTCCCACAGGGATGTTAGGGAATTCGGGAATTGCGGAAAGCACAAAGGGGAGCCGAAGCTCCCCTTTAATTTTGTCGTCGCGTGCTCTTTTTTATTATTGAGGGGCGGTCTGTTGTTGTTTTTGGCAACCGTGGCCCTTTACCGCTGTTTTTGGCGACCCCCATCCGGGGTCAAGAGCAAACGTATTTTTTTGAGCGCTGATCTGCTTTCTCGTCTAGCGATCCAACCGATTCGGGAGCTACCTGAAGGTAGTTTTATTGTTCTCTGCCCGGTTGCGGGTCACTCCTGAGAGCACCCTGAAAAGCACACCTTCTCCAAAAAAATCTGTTAGCTGCGTCTCTGCCGTGTTGTTTTTGTTATGTCAGAGTCGGTACGTCTTATTTTTATTGGTTTGCTGCTTTTTATTCTTGTTATGCCATAGAGATAGCAGAAGCCGTGCCAACTTTTTAAAACGCTTGTAAATCAATGGCTTGAGATTTTTGAAGGATTTTTCCTTCAGGGTAAACCAGACAATTTGTTTCCGTGTTACTCGACTGTGCCCACGTTTCGGACACCGCGGTAACACCTTCGCCCTCACTGTGCGCTACGGGCCTTGGCCACACGCGAACCGCTCGGGCGACCGAGCACCGTACTGATCTGCTGACCCGCGGCGATCAAGGCGTCGAGGTCGATACCGGTCTTGATACCCAGGCCGTTGAGCAGGTACACCACGTCTTCGGTGGCGACGTTACCGCTCGCGCCTTTGGCGTACGGGCAGCCGCCGAGGCCGGCGATTGAGCTGTCGAACACCGCAATGCCTTCCAGCAGACTGGCATAGATGTTGGCCATCGCCTGGCCGTAGGTGTCGTGGAAGTGCCCGGCGAGTTTGTCCCGTGGGACTTGCGCCGACACCACTTCGAACAGCCGCCGCGTGGCGCCGGCAGTACCGGTGCCAATGGTGTCGCCGAGGGACACTTCGTAGCAGCCCATCGCGTACAGTTCGCGCGCAACCATCGCCACTTGTTCCGGCGCGACCTCGCCTTCATAAGGGCAACCCAGCACGCAGGACACGTAACCGCGCACGGTAACGCCGTGCTGTTTCGCGGCTTCCATGATCGGTGCGAAGCGCGCCAGGCTTTCGCTGATCGAGCAATTGATGTTGCGCTGCGAGAACGCTTCGGACGCAGCGGCGAACACCGCGACTTCTTTCACACCGGCAGCCAATGCGTCTTCAAAGCCGCGCAGGTTCGGCGCCAGTGCGCCGTAGGTCACGCCGGGTTTGCGCTGGATCTGCGCGAACACCTCGGCGGATCCGGCCATTTGCGGCACCCACTTGGGCGAAACGAAACTGCCGACTTCGATGTAGCCAAGACCGGCAGCGCTCAACGCGTCGACCAGTTGCACCTTGTCAGCCACGCTGATCGGTTGGGCTTCGTTCTGCAGACCATCGCGCGGGCCGACTTCGATCAGGCGTACTTGGGAGGGGAGGGACATGGGATTGACCTGTAGTTATCTAAAGACTGCGGATGCCCCCTTGTGGGAGCGAGCTTGCTCGCGAAAGCGGTGGATCAGTCGACGAAAGATTTGAGTCGGACCGTATTCGCGAGCGAGCTCGCTCCCACAGGGGATAGGTTTTTCCGTTAAATAGCCTGCTGACCCTTGAGCGTCTGTTCCAACGCCTGCACGCAGCGTTCTTCCGCAGTGTCGAGCTCCAGCTTCATCTGTTCGATGTCGAGCAGCTGCTGCTCGAGCTGTTCGCGGCGTTCGCTGATTTTCGCCAGCATGCTGTTGAGCTGTTTGGTGTTACCGCTGGACGGGTCGTAAAGTTCGATCAACTCGCGGCATTCGGCGAGCGAGAAACCAATGCGCTTGCCGCGCAGGATCAGCTTCAGGCTGACCTTGTCGCGGGGTGAATAGATGCGTTCCTGGCCACGGCGCTCAGGGCTGAGCAGGCCTTGCTCTTCATAAAAGCGGATCGCCCGGGTGGTGATGTCCAGCTCGCGGGCGAGGTCGGAAATGCTGTAGGTCTGGCTGCTCATGAAAGCGCTCGAAAAAAGGTCTTGGCGCTAAGCTAATGGCGAGTTGACGTTTACGTCAAGCAGGAAGGATCGTTGCTGTCAGTGCCGGCCTCTTCGCGAGCAAGCTGAACTGGTCAAGTAATCTTGGACACTGATTAAGGTTTCACGCCGCCAACTTCTCCCTGGCGACTGGTGACCGATAGTCGTTGTAGCTATGTGGCCTGGTGATGTTGTAGCGCGATACATAGCGCTGCACATCCGCTCGGGCCTCATGCTCCGATTCGTAGCCTGCTTCTGGCACCCACTCTGATTTCAAACTTCCAAAGAAACGCTCCATCGCAGCGTTGTCCCAGCATTCGCCTTTACGGCTCATGCTCTGCCGGAGTCCATGTTCCAGCAGTTCATTTCTGAATTTATGGCTGGTGTACTGGCAACCTTGGTCGGAGTGAAACAGTACGTCTTTTGGGCGACCGCGTAGTTCAATCGCCATCCGCAGGGCTTCGCAGGTCAGCGTGGCATCGGAGATCATCGAAAATGACCAGCCCACAATCCGGCGAGCGAACAAGTCCAGAACCGCCGCGAAATACAGCCAGCGCTTGCCGACTTTGATGTACGTCACGTCCCCACACCACACCTGATTGACCGCCGTAACATCAAACTTGCGTTTGAGCACATGCGGTGCCACCAACGCTTCCACGCCAGGTGACTTGTACTTATGGCGCCGGCGTTGACGGCTGACAATGCCTGCTTCTCGCATCAAGCTGCGAGCCATGAACCGCCCGACATCATGCCCGCCTGCTTGCAGCTGTTTAGCCAAGGTACGAGCGCCCGCGGACTCTCTCGACGCCTTGTGATGCTTGACCAGCATGGCCTTGAGCTTCTCTCGCCTAGGGCTCACTTTGCCTTGGCGCTGACGCCATGCGTAAAAGCTACTGCGGTTTATTCCGAACACACGACAGCAATCGTTAACGCCATACTGCTCGCCCAGCTCACAGATCAACGAGAGTGATCTTTGGCGTCCAAAAGCAGGAGAGCACTGGCTTTTTTTAGGATTTCGATATCCCGGTCTCTTTGCCTGAGTAAGGCTTTAAGTTCCTGAATCTCTCTCTGATCTGCAGTAATCGCCTTGGCTCCCACCGGAGTCGAGCCCAAGCGCTCCTTACGAACCTGATCGACCCAGCGGCGCAAGGCCGTAGGGCCCATGTCCAAACTGGCACAGACCTCGGGAACCGACTGCCCCTCGTCCAGCACCATGCTGGCAGCCTTGAGTTTGAACTCACTTGAATAAGATTTACGCATATCCAAACACCTCAGATTTGGGCGCCATCATAGCGCCCGATTGAGGTGTCCAAAATCATTAGGCCAGTTCAAACTCGCTCCCACAAGGTTTCGGTGACCTCCTGTGGGAGCTAGCTTGCTCGCGAAGAACGAAGACGCGGTAGCCAGCCTTACACCTTATCGAGCTTCTTCTCCTGCGCCGCCACCTGCTGGCACAACTCGATGATCTGCTCGCGCATCCAACGGTTGGCTGGGTCCTGGTCGGTGCTTTCATGCCAGTAAAGGTGAGTCTCCACCGGCGGCACGTCGTTGACTGGAAGGTTGAACGCCTGCAAGTCGTTGCGCCGGGCAAAACGCTCGGGCACGGTCATGACCATATCGGTCTGCTGCATGACCTGCGACGCCATCAAGTAATGCTGCGAGCGCAGGGCGATCTTGCGCTGAATGCCCATTTTCCCCAGGGACAGATCGACATAGCCCAGACCGCTGCGGCGGCTGGAGATGTGGATATGTGTCAGCGACAGGTAATCGTCGAGGCTGAGTTTTTCCTTGCCCGCCAGCGGATGACCCTTGCGCATTGCACAGACGTAACGGTCTTCCATCAGCTTGACGTGACGCACTTGCGGATCGGTGTTGAGCGGCGCATCCACGGCGAAATCCAGACGCCCGGCCGCCAGTTCCTTGGTGGTTTCACGGCGTTTGGACAGGAAACTCTCGATGATCACCGTCGGCGCCAGACGCCGCAAGCGCTGGAACAGTGGCGGCAGAATCACCGCCTCCGTCAGGTCGGTCATGCTGATGCGGTAAGTCTTCACCGCCTGCGCCGGGTTGAAAATCCGGCTCTCTTGGACCGACACCCGCAGTAGCGACAGCGCGTTGCGCACCGGGCCGATGATGTTCTGCGCCATCGGCGTCGGCACCATGCCCTGAGCGGTGCGCACGAACAGCGGATCGTTGAAGGTCTCGCGCAACCGCGCCAGCGCGTTGGACACCGCCGGCTGGGTAATCCCGACAATCTGCCCGGCGCGGGTCAGGTTGGCTTCGGTGTAGATCGCGTCGAAGACGATGAAAAGGTTGAGGTCGACCTTACTCAGATTCATTACGCGGCTTCTCTTGTTCTAGGGGCTGACGATCAGCGGATCATATATCGGTGATGAATGTTTATACACGCCGAGAATAGGCTAGGTAAATTATCAGCGCTGTTCTAGCATCGATTGCATGATCTGAACAACCTCTGCCCATAGAAGGTAATTGCTCATGGATTTCGCTTATTCGCCCAAGGTGCAAGAACTGCGTGAGCGCGTGACCGCGTTCATGGACACTTACGTTTACCCGGCCGAAGCCGTGTTCGAACGCCAGGTTGCCGAGGGCGATCGCTGGCAGCCGACCGCGATCATGGAAGAACTCAAAGCCAAGGCCAAGGCTGAAGGTCTGTGGAACCTGTTCCTGCCGGAGTCGGAACTCGGCGCCGGGCTGACCAACCTGGAATATGCACCGCTGGCTGAGATCATGGGCCGTTCGCTGCTCGGGCCGGAGCCGTTCAACTGCTCGGCGCCGGACACCGGCAACATGGAAGTGCTGGTGCGCTACGCCAACGAAGAACAGAAACAGCGCTGGCTCGAACCGCTGCTGCGCGGCGAGATCCGCTCGGCGTTCGCCATGACCGAACCGGACGTGGCCTCGTCTGACGCCACCAACATGGCCGCCCGTGCCGTGCGTGATGGCGACGAGTGGGTGATCAACGGCAAGAAGTGGTGGACCTCCGGCGCTTGCGATCCGCGTTGCAAGATCCTGATCTTCATGGGCCTGAGCAACCCCGACGCACCGCGCCATGCCCAGCACTCGATGATCCTCGTACCGGTCGACACCCCCGGGGTAAAAATCGTCCGTCCGCTGCCGGTGTTCGGTTACGACGATGCACCGCACGGCCACGCCGAAGTGTTGTTCGACAACGTGCGCGTGCCGTACGAAAACGTGCTGCTCGGTGAGGGAAGAGGCTTCGAAATCGCTCAGGGTCGCCTTGGCCCGGGCCGCATTCACCACTGCATGCGTTCGATCGGCATGGCCGAGCGCGCACTGGAATTGATGTGCAAACGTTCGGTGAGCCGCACCGCGTTCGGCAAACCATTGGCGCGTCTGGGCGGCAACGTCGACAAGATCGCCGACTCGCGGATGGAAATCGACATGGCGCGCCTGCTGACCCTGAAAGCGGCGTACATGATGGACACCGTGGGCAACAAAGTGGCAAAGAGCGAGATCGCGCAGATCAAGGTTGTCGCTCCGAATGTCGCGCTGCGGGTGATCGACCGGGCGATCCAGATTCACGGCGGGGCCGGGGTCTCCAACGATTTCCCGCTGGCCTACATGTACGCCATGCAACGCACCCTGCGCCTGGCCGACGGCCCGGACGAAGTGCACCGCGCGGCGATTGGCAAGTTCGAGATCGGCAAGTATGTGCCGAAGGAAATGCTGCGCAGCGAGCGCTGATCCAGTACCGCGTCATCGTTCATCGCTGGCAAGCCAGCTCCCACAGGTTTGTTTGGTGTTCACAAACTTTGTGTTCACTGGAAATCTCTGTGGGAGCTGGCTTGCCAGCGATGACGTAAGCAGGTTCAACACATCAACATCAGATTCAGTACACCCAAACCTCAACCCGCCGATTCTTGATCCTGCCTTCATCCGCACTGTTCGCCGCCACCGGCATCAACGCGCCAAACCCGCGCACCTCGCGCATCACCACGCCGTTTCTCACCAGTTCGCGACGCACCGCCATTGCCCGCAGTTTCGACAGCAGGTCGGCGCGTGCCGGGTCATCTTTCTCGTCGCCAAACCCTACCAGTGTCACCGCGCGCTCGGTCTTGGCGTGACGCTTTATATAGTCGAGCACCCGCGCCAGGTCCTGCCGCGCCTTGTTGTCCAGATTCGCGCTACCTTCCTCAAAACGGAAGTTCACCGTCAGACGCAGGGCATGTCGGCTGAGGGATTGATAACCCTCGGGCATCAGCGCATTCGGGGTGACGGTCATCGCGTGCACGGTCTGGCTGATGAAACCGTTGGCCGCGACAATCTTCTGGCCCTGTGGGCTTTGCGCAAACGCCACCAGCGCCGATGCCCACGGATTCTGGTTGCTGGGCGGCAAATAAAAGAACAGGCGCCGCGACAGCGGATAGTCCTCGGTGGCAATCAGGCTGTTGAGCGGCGACATCGACTGCGATGCGCCGTCAGCGATGGCCACGGCTTTAGCCTGGCGCACATACGGCAGGCCGATGAAACCGATGCCTTGCGGATCGTTGCTCACCGCATCGGACAATTGCTCGCTGGATTCGAAGCGTTTCGCAGTGGAACTCAGGTGTTTCCCACGACGAACCAGCACCAGTTCCTTGAACGTGTCGTAGGTACCGGACTGATCATCCCGCGCATATAAATGAATCGATCCGCCGTGCCCGCCGACATCTTCCCAGGTTTTCACCTCACCGCTGAAGATCCGCGCCAGTTGCTCGGTGTCCAGTTGCTGCAGGGGGTTGCCGGGGTGAAGGATGATCGCCAAGCCGTCGATGGCGATCACTTGCTCGGCCTCAGCGCTTTTCAGGTCGCCGAGCGCTTCCAGGTTGAGCAGTTCGCTGTCCTTGATTGGGCGTGAGGAGGCGGCGAGGTCGGCGCTGGCGGTTTTCAGTGCGGTGAACCCGGTGCTGGAACCATGGGCGGCGACTTCAATCACCACCCGTTGGCCTTGCGCAGTCTGAGCCACGATGTGTTGTTCGTTGGCGTTGTCGGGGTTTTCGCGGTGAATCTTCAGCAGACCCTGCTCTTGCAGAAAACCTTCGACCAGCGCCGGGCCGAGATCGGCGCCGATGGTGTTGGAACCCTGAATGCGCAATGCCGGGCCGTTTTCGGGGACGGGCAGGGTGGCGGCACTGACCGTCAGCCATGCACTCGACAGAAAAGCGAACAGAACACGCAGGGTCATGCCGGCACCGAATCAGGCCAAGGGGATTGCCGGGGAGATTAAGTCAGGTGCATGACCAAAACATGACAGATCAAAAGATCGCAGCCTGCGGCAGCTCCTACAGGAAAACGCGTTCCAATGTAGGAGCTGCCGCAGGCTGCGATCTTTTGATCTTGACCAATATCAGCTCAACTCAAGCCAGATTGGCGCATGATCCGACGGTTTTTCCATGCCGCGCAGTTCGTAGTCCACGCCCGCATCCTTGACCCGTGGCAGCAAGCCATGGGAGGCGAGGATCACGTCGATGCGCAGGCCACGTTTCGGTTCATCTTCAAACCCACGGCTGCGGTAGTCGAACCAGCTGAACCGGTCGGTCACGTCCGGGTTGAGGTGGCGGAAGCTGTCGGTCAGGCCCCAGTTTTTCAGGCGGGCCATCCATTCACGTTCTTCCGGCAGGAAGCTGCATTTGCCGGTTTTCAGCCAGCGCTTCATGTTGTCCGGGCCGATGCCGATGTCGCTGTCTTCCGGGGAAATGTTCACGTCGCCCATCACCACCAGCGGCTGTTCGTTGTGGAACTGGCTTTCCAGCAGGGTTTGCAGGTCGCTGTAGAAGCGCTGTTTGGCCGGGAATTTGGTTGGGTGGTCGCGGCTTTCGCCCTGCGGGAAGTAGCCGTTCATGATGGTCACCGGTACGCCATTGGCGTCGGCGAAGGTGCCCCAGATAAAGCGGCGCTGGGCGTCTTCTTCATCGCTGGCGAAGCCTTTGTGAATCGCGATCGGCTCACTGCGCGAAAGCAGGGCAACGCCGTAATGGCCTTTCTGACCGTGGAAATAAACGTGATAACCCAGCGCACGCACTTCTTCCAACGGGAATTGGTCGTCGTGGACCTTGGTTTCCTGCAGGCCGATCACGTCCGGCTGATGCTTTTCGATCAGCGCTGCCAGCTGATGCGGACGGGCGCGCAGTCCGTTGATGTTGAAGGAAACAATCTTCATGGTCGGCAGTCCTGGCAAAAGGGCGATGCTAGCTGACATGTGGGATGGGGGCCAGTGTGGGGTAAGCAGATTCCCTGTGTTCTGTCAGATGAGTGTTGCCGGTATAGGCCTCATCGCTGGCAAGCCAGCTCCCACAGGTTCAATGGTGTTCACATATTTTGTGTGCGACGCAGGCACTGTGGGAGCTGGCTTGCCAGCGATGAGGCCCGCCCGGTCGATGAAGATCCGGAGTTGGTCTATACCTGTGGGGAACTGCGCCACCTGCAAGAGGTTCGTACCAACAAGAGCGCAGTCATTTGCGCTGCGCCCCGGGGGAGAATCACCGTCATGCCTGAAACCCAGACTGCCATCGCCGACATCCACATGCTCGACCGCGGTTACTCGCGCGAAGCCCGATCGTTGCTGTATCAGGCGTACCGCCACGAGCCGACCTTCGGTTACTTGTTCGAGGCCGAGCGGCCGGGCTACGAGCAGCGCGTACGGGCCACGGTGCGTGAGCTGGTCAAGCAGCATTTCCTGCAGGACCTGCCGGCCATCGGTCTGCTGGTCAACGACCGCCTGATCGGGATTGCCCTGATCGCACCGCCGCAACGGCGTCTGGGGATCACCGAGAGCTGGGCGTGGCGCCTGCGCATGGTGCTCAGCACCGGTTTCCGGTGCACCCGGCGTTATCTGGCCTATCACGATGCGGTGGCGGCGTGCGTGCCCAGCGACTCGGTGCACATGTTGCCGCTGCTGGGAATCCACCCGCAGTTTCAAGGTAAACATTTCGGTGAGCAGTTGCTGACGGCGGTGCACAACTGGTGTGCGGTGGACGAAACCTCGCAAGGCGTCGTACTCGACACCGGCAACCCGCGTTACCTGGAATTCTATAAACGCCAGGGCTACGAAGAGATTGGCGAAGTGGCCGTCGGCCCGGTGCGCGAACATGTATTTTTCCACGCCAATCCGCAGGTGTTACAAACTGCAACAGCATAGCAATCGAACTTCTTCGGAAATTTCCTGTTCTATCACGCTCCCAAGCCCGTGATAGCATCCGCGCCTATGAAGTTTCCAGGAAGATTTACCAGTGGCGTGCTCCTGCTGTTAACCAGCTGCGCGGCGCTGGCGCAAAGTGAATTGGACGTGCGGATCAAACCGTCCAACGACGAACTCAAGGCCAATATAGAAGGCTATATCGGCAGCCTCGGCGATCGTGACGAACAAGCCTTGCTGCGCTTCAGTCGCGGGGCCGAGGAGCAGGCGCGCAAAGCCGCGCAGGCCTTGGGTTATTACCAGCCGCAGATCGACAGCGATGTGAAGGGCGGTGATAAACCGCGCCTGGTGCTGAACATCGATCCCGGCGAGCCGATTCGTCTGCGCAACGTGACTATCCGCGTCGACGGGCCCGCGGCCTCCCTCAAATCCTTTCGTGTGCCGAGCAGTGACACGCTCAAGTCCGGCGCCGTGCTCAACCATGGGCGTTATGAAGACGCCAAACGCCTGATTCAGAACCAGGCCTCGCGCTTCGGCTTTTTCAGTGGCCATTTCACCAGCCAGAAACTTTTGGTCGACCCGCGTGCCGGGGTGGCCGACGTTGAATTGATCTACGACAGCGGCCCGCGTTATGCGCTGGGCAGCGTCAGTTTCGAGGGCGACACGCCGTTCGACGAAGACCTGCTGCAACGCATGGTGCCGTTCAAGGCCGGCGACCCGTATGACTCCGAGCTGATCGCCGAACTCAACCGCGACCTGCAATCGAGCGGCTATTTCGAAGGCGTACGTGTCGATGCCGCACCGACGGCGGCGAAAAACGACGTGATCCCGGTCGACGTCAAACTCGACACACGCAAGCCGCGCACCATGGGCCTGGGCCTCGGTTATTCCACCGACGTCGGCCCTCGGATCAAGGCCAACTGGACGCGCCACTGGGTCAACCCGCAGGGCGACAGCTACGGTTGGGAGGCTGAACTGTCGGCGCCACGGCAAAACGTCGGGCTGTTCTACGACATCCCGCTCGACCCGCCGTTGACCGATAAATTGCGCTGGGCCGGTGGTTATCAATACGAAGACATCGACGGCTCCGACACCCTGAGCAAGCTGCTGACCTTCGGCCCGGAATGGCACAGCAAGTTGCCCAGCGGCTGGCAGCGGGTGATCTCGCTGAAATGGCAGCGCGAGGAATATCAGCTCGGCGACGACTCCGGCCTGAGCACCTTGTTGATGCCTGGCATCAGCTATTCGTACCTGAAAAGTGACAACCGCATCGACCCGCATAACGGCTATCGCCTGACCTTCGAAAGCAAAGTGGCGAAGGAAGGCCTCGGCTCCGACAACAACCTTTTATATGGCACGGCGTTGATCAAAGGCCTGACCACAGTGTTCGACAACCACCGCTTCCTCGGCCGGGTGCAGGTCGGTGGCAGCGCCACCAACGGTTATAACTCGGTACCGCCGTCGCTGCGTTTCTTCGCCGGTGGCGATCAGAGCGTGCGCGGTTACGACTACCAGAGTCTGTCCCCGGAAAACGCCAAGGGCGACCGCATCGGTGGACGCTACATGGTCGCCGGCAGCGTCGAGTACCAGTATTCGATTGCCGAGAAATGGCGGATCGCGACTTTCGTCGACCAGGGCAACTCCTTCAACAAACTCGAACTGCCGAACCTCAAGACCGGGGTCGGTATCGGTGTGCGCTGGGTCTCGCCGGTGGGGCCGATCCGCCTCGACCTGGCCCACGCGCTGGACGACGACGGCGGCATCCGGCTGCACTTTTCCATGGGGCCTGAGCTGTGAAGCGTGGTTTGAAAATAGCGACACTGGCGCTGTTGGCGCTGGTGCTGTTGGTTGTATTGAGCATCAGCGCGGTACTCGGGACGCAGGCCGGCAGCCGCTGGGTGCTGAGCCTGGTGCCGGGTTTGAGCGTGGAGAATTTCCAGGGGCGCCTCGGCGGGCAATGGAGCGCCGATCATCTGTTGTGGCAGCAGGGCAGCAGCCGGGTCGAACTGAGCAAGCCGATTTTCGCCTGGTCGCCGCTGTGCCTGACGCGCATGACCCTGTGCATCGAACAGCTCAAGGCCGATCAGGTGATTCTGCAATTCCCGCCGAGTGAGGAAACCACCGACAGCGGCCCGATTCAACTGCCGGATCTGCAATTGCCGGTGGCCATCGAGCTGGGCGACGTGCAGGTTGGCAGCCTGCTGTTCAACGGCAGCGAACAGCTCAAGGGCTTGCAATTGGCGGCGCACTGGACCGCCAAAGGCCTGCAGATCGACAGCGTGAAATTGCAGCGCGACGACCTCAGCCTGAACCTCTCCGGCCTGCTGCAACCGACCGACAACTGGCCGCTGAACATTGTTGGCGACTTGACCCTGCCGTCACCGGGCACCGGCCCCTGGACGCTGGCGCTGAAGGTTGACGGCGATCTGCTGAAAACCCTCAACCTGCACGCCGATAGCCACGGCTACCTCGACGGCCAGTTGAGCGGCGAACTGCAACCGCTGGCAGAAAACCTGCCGGCCAAGGTGCGCATCACCTCCGAGGCGTTCAAACCCAGCGCCGATCTGCCGGACACCCTGCAACTCAATCAACTGGTTTTGACCGGCGAAGGTGACCTGAAAAACGGTTATCAGTTAAACGGCAATGCCACGCTGCCCGCCGATAAAGGCCCGGTGGCGCTGCTGCTCAAAGGCAAAGTCGACGCCAGCGGCGCGCAGATCGCCGGCCTCGACCTGACGGCCAACGACAAGCAAAGCCTGAAGCTCACCGGCAGCGTTGACTGGAGCAAGGGCCTCACGGCTCAGGCCAACATCAACTGGCAGGATTTCCCGTGGCATCGGCTGTATAACGAAATCGACGAGCCGCAAGTCGCCTTGCGCACCTTCACTGGCGAAGTCTCCTACACCGACGGTCAGTACCTCGGTAACTTCGCCGCCGACCTCGATGGCCCGGCGGGGGCGTTCAGCCTGAGCAGTCCGTTCAGCGGCAGCCTGAAGCAAATCGCCTTGCCACAGCTGAAGATGGAAGCCGGGCAGGGCAAGGCTGAAGGCCATGTGAACGTGCAGTTTGCCGATGGCATCGCCTGGGACACCGCGCTGGATCTGTCAGCACTCAACCCGGCGTACTGGGTTGCGGAGTTGCCGGGCACCCTGGCCGGGCCACTGAAAAGCAAAGGCGAAATGAAGAACGAACGCCTGAGCCTCACCGCCGACCTCGACCTCAAAGGCAAATTGCGCGGGCAACCGGCGATCCTCCAGGCCAAGGCGGACGGCGCCGGCGAGCAGTGGAACCTCAACGCCCTGCAAATCCGCCTCGGCGACAACAGCATCAGCGGCAAGGGCAGCATGCAACAGAAACTCACCGGGCAGATCGACATCAAGCTGACGCGCCTGGCCCAGCTCTGGCCGCAGTTGCGCGGGCAGGTCACGGGGCTGGTCAATGTCGCCGGTACGCTGAAAGCACCGCAAGGCAAGCTCGGCTTGCAGGGTTCGCAACTGGCGTTTCAGGACAATCGTCTGCAAAGCCTCAATCTCGATGCCACGCTCGACAGTGCGCAACGGGCGAAGATCGATCTCAAGGGCAGCGGCATTCAAGCCGGTGACACCAACCTCGGTGTATTGACCGCCAGCGCCCAAGGCGACATCAAGCAGCAGAAACTCAACCTCGACCTGCTCGGGCCGAAGCTGAAACTGGCCCTCGGCCTTGATGGCAATCTGGACAAGGGTAACTGGCGCGGACGTTTGGCCAGTGGCGATATTCAGGCCGGCGGCCAGGACTGGAAACTGCAGAGCCCGGCCAAACTCGAACGCCTCGCCGACGGCAAGATCAACTTCGGCGCGCATTGCTGGATGTCCGGTAATGCCAGCCTGTGCGGCGAAGATCAGCGCCTGCTGCCGGAGCCGAAACTGCGTTACCACCTCAAGCAGTTCCCGATTGAAAGCCTCGCGCAGTGGTTGCCGAAAGACTTTGCCTGGCAAGGCAGGCTCAACGCCGATCTGCAATTGGATCTGCCGGCCAGCGGCCCCAATGGCGTGGTCAGCATCGACGCCAGCGGCGGCACTTTGCGCATGAAAGAAAAGGATCAGTGGCTGGACTTCCCGTACCAGACCCTGAAGCTCACCAGCAAACTCACACCCAAGCGGGTGGACACCGAACTCAACTTCGTCGGCGGCAAACTCGGCGAGTTGATGGTGCAGGCGCAGCTCAATCCGCTGCCGAAAAACAAACCGTTGAGCGGCTCTTTCCGCCTGAGCGGACTGGACCTGTCGGTGGCGCGGCCGTTTGTGCCGATGGTCGAAAAACTCACCGGACGCCTCAACGGCAGCGGCACGATTTCCGGCGGGCTGCTGGCGCCGCTGGTCAACGGCACGGTCAAACTCAGTGACGGTGAAGTGTCCGGTGCCGAGCTGCCGATGGAGCTCAAGGACCTGCAACTGCAAGCAGTGATTGCCGGCGAATCGGTGCGCCTCGATGGCGGCTGGAAAAGCGGCAAAAGCGGGCAGGGCAACCTGAACGGTAACGTTGCCTGGGGGCAGGCGCTGATGGTCGATGTCGCGCTCAAGGGCACGCAACTGCCGGTGACCGTCGAGCCTTACGCCAAACTGGAAGTGGCGCCGGACCTGAAGATTTCCATGGCCGGCGACGAGCTGAAAATTGCTGGCAAGGTCCAAGTGCCCAGAGGCGAAATCACTGTGCGCGAACTGCCGCCATCGACGGTAAAAGTCTCCGATGACACGATCATCGTCGGGGCACAGACCGAAGAGGGCAAACCGCCGCTGGCCATGAAGATGGACATCGACGTGGTGGTCGGCGAAGACAAACTGAGTTTTGCCGGATTCGGCCTGACCGCCAACCTGCAAGGTCACGTGCACATCGGCGACAACATGGACACCCGTGGCGAGCTGTGGCTCAACGACGGCCGTTACCGCGCCTACGGCCAGCGCCTGAACGTGCGCCGTGCGCGGCTGCTGTTCGCCGGCCCGATCGATCAGCCGTATCTGGACATCGAAGCGATTCGCCAGACCGACGACGTGATCGCCGGTATTCGCCTGAGCGGCAGTGCCGAGCAACCGACCACGCAGATCTTCTCCGAACCGGCGATGAGCCAGGAACAGGCGTTGTCGTATCTGGTGCTCGGGCGGCCGTTGAGTACCAACGGCGAAGACAACAACATGCTCGCGCAAGCGGCGTTGGGTCTGGGCTTGATGGGCAGTTCCGGGGTCACCAGCAGTCTGGCCAAGGACCTGGGGATTCAGGACTTCCAGCTCGACACCCAGGGCAGCGGCAACACCACCAGCGTGGTCGCCAGCGGCAACATCTCCGAGAAACTCAGTTTGCGTTACGGCGTTGGCGTGTTCGAACCGGCCAACACCATTGCGCTGCGTTACAAGCTGAGCAAGAAGGTCTATGTCGAAGCGGCCAGCGGTGTCGCCAGTTCGCTGGATATCTTCTACAAGCGCGATTTCTAGATCGCGCTTCCTCCTTAAACCGAGTCGCCTCCATCGCTGGCAAGCCAGCTCCCACAAGTCTCTCTGGTGCACCTGAATATTGTGACCGGCAAGGACCCTGTGGGAGCTGGCTTGCCAGCGATGGCGTCTTCTCAGTCGTCGGCGCAGACGTTGGATCACTGGAGATCTGCGGATTTCTCAGAGGCTGTCGCGTGGCACACCAGCGCCACCCGCTCATAGTTCAGCGCCTTGTTGCGCTCCGGCAACGCGTAAGGCGCTTCGCAGCGCTGGTTCTGCCAGTTGATGATCAGGGTGCCGGCGTCGGCCTCCACCAGCGCCAGTGCCTTGCCGCCCGGGTCGGAGATCGCCAGTTGCTTGCCGGCGCTGTCCTCCAGCGAGGCGCCAAACGGGATCGGCTGGTGCTGCGCATCGAACAAGGCGAACTGCACGCGGCGTCCGGTCTTGCTGGTGTAACGCGCCAGCACCACGGCACCACGGCGTGGCACCACTTGTCGGGTCGCATTGTCGATCTCGACATCGCCGCCCAGATCGCGGGTGTCGAGGTTGATCCAGTTCACGCGATAGGGCTGCGCATTGGGCACCACGGCGAAGCCGTTACTGCCGGTGCTGGCCCCGGTGAAACTGCCGATTTTCACTCCTTCCACGCCTTCGACTTGAGCCAGCGCGAACGTCTCGCCCACGGTTTGTCCGAGGTTGATCCCGCCGGCATGGCCGACGATCGAACCTGCCAGGTTCAGGTTCTGCGAGTTGTAACCGCGGCCCTGACTGTAACCGGCACTGATATCCATCACCGAGGTGCGGGTGCTGAGGTTGACCGATCCGGAGCTGCCACCGGTGCTGCTGTTGCCGGCTTGTACCGAGTAATAGGTGTCGCTGTCTTCCGACAGATAGCCGTTGATGCCCATTTGCGTGGTGTCGCTGGATTTCTGCGTGCTGGCCGAGACAAACGCCCGGGGAGCGCGGGGCTTGGAACCCAGCGGGAACGACACCGACAGGTTGACCAGTGTGTCGTTGTTCGCCGGCCCGTAATTGCCGACATCCTTGGTATACGTCGCGCCGAGGTTGTAACTCACATCCCCCCAATAGTTGCTATAACCGGCCGACAGGCTTTGTGAACCGCCGCGTCCCCAGTAACGCTGGTCGCTGGCGTTGATGTAGACGCTGCCATATTCCTGGTTGCGCCCCAGGCTCTGATTGACGGTCAGGTCGGTACGGGTTTTCGAGTTGCCGGTACGTGGCTGGCCATCGTGGCTCAACTCCTCGACGTGCTCGGTGAGGGTGCGATAGCCCTCGGTCGAGTAGCGATAGGCGGCGAGAGTGAAGTTGGTGTCGGTGCCAGTGAACGTCTTCGCATACAGGGCACGCAAGCTATTGCCGGTGAGCGTTTCGCCGAAGGTGTTGCTCATGGAGTGGGTCAAGTCCAGTGAGATCGCACCGATGGCGGTATTGCGGCCAGCGCCGACGGACAATGCCTTGAAGTTGTCCGTGGCCTGCACCCCGACGATCCCGGACAAGTTGCTGCTGATGCCATACGCCAGTGTGCTGCTGACAAACTGCGGGGTCTTCTGATCCTCGCTATTGCTGTTGTACTGGCCGGCCGAGACGCTGTACTTCAACTGGCCCTGGCGAACCATGATCGGCAGGCTGGAAAACGCTTGCACTGTCACTCGGCGCCTACCATCGGCTTCGATGATTGTCACTTCCAGGTCACCGTTGGAGCCGCTGGGATAGATATCGCTGATCTCGAACGGCCCCGGCGGCACGTTTGCGCTGTAGAGGATGTAGTTGTTCTGGCGAATCTCCACGGTCGCGCTGGATTGCGCAATGCCGCGAATCACGGGTGCATAACCGCGCTCGCTGTCGGCACGCATGCCGTCGTCCGAGGCCAGCTTCAGCCCGCGGTAGCGCACGCTGTCGAACAGGTCGGCGTCGGAGAAAATATCCCCGGCGCTGAACTGGCCTTTCACTGCGGTCACGTCATGTTGCAGGTAACTGCGGTTGCTTTTGAACGTGCTGGGGCGGCCAGTGCTGCTGTTGAAGTTCGATTCGTTGCGCAGGCGCCAGCCACCGAGGTTGATCCCGTTGCGCAAGCCGAGGTTGTTGGACAGGGTGTTGTCGGCCTGGGTGCTGTTGCGGCTGCTGCTCAACTGATAATTGATGAACGCGGCGGGTACGCCTTCGTCCCACAGCGCCGAGTCGACGTAACCCCGTCGGCCACGCTCCATGGCACTTTGCGGGACACTGACCATCAGCCGCAGACGCGGCACGTCGTAACGGACAGTAGCGTGATCGATCAACGCGGGCAGATCGACGCAGGCGTTCGGGTCATCGCCGAGCAGTTTGCCGGCGGCCTGCAGTTTGCCGATGTCGACCCCCAGTTGCTGCACCATCTCCCGGGTCAGACAGGCTTCGATCTTTCCCGTACCAGGATGGCGACGGAAATCGATATCGCGCCGGCCGACCAGCGTTTCGTTGCCGTAGAGATCGACCCGATAAATGCCGGGCAGCACGCGACTGCTGGCGAGCAGTGATTGCAGGTCGACAGATGAGGGGGCGCCTTGCAGAAACGATGTATTGAATTGTTCTTCGTCATCGGCCAGGCAGGTGCAACTGATAACCAGAGCAACCGAAAATGGCGCCCATCCGTCGCGCTTGAGTAAAAACATGCAGGAACCCTATATCACCTCCGATACGAACTAACGGAGCGAAGAGAAATACAGTGAATGTGTGCGATCAGTGCGATTCGCGAGTTATGGCGTTTCTTTCTTTGGACTGGCGCGAGTGTCGACGCTGTTGGAAAGTTGCGCGGTGAAGCGATCTTGGGCGCCATAGTCATTAATGCTGCTGAACAACAAACTTGCCGCATTCGTCGAGTGAAGTTGTTTAAGCACGAACTCTTTGCGTTCGCCGGGCGCGATCATCATCGAATCAAACGGGTGCTCACTGAGTGCGCCGGATTGCAGAGTGATATCGGCGATGGACACGTGATAAAGACCGGGGTTATTCACCATCAGCACGCTTTTGCCGGCGCGCTCGGCCAGGCGCCAGGTCAATTCGCTCGGTGCCAGATAGGCGTTGTTTTTCAGGCCCGCCGGGCGGAAGAACACCTTGATGCGCTGGCGCACGGCGAGTTGCAGGGTGTTCTGGGTCTTCGCATTCTGGGGGATTTCCTGCACGTTGAGCCAGACCACCGACTCGCGGTCGGTCGGCATGCCCGCGCCTTCGTAGATCACCCGCAGGATCTGCTGTTCGTCGCCACTGACGCGTACCAGTGGCGGAGTGACGGCAAACGGTACCGCGGCAGTTTCACTGGAGTCGGTGTCGATCCATGATTGAATCAATACATCAGCACCACTGTTACGCACGGTGATTCCGGCTTCCTTGTGCTGGCCGTCGAAGACCAGACGGGTGCTGCTCAAGGAAATGCCGGCCATGGCCTGATTGGCCACGAGCAGGCCCAAAAGGCCCGCGCAAAGGGACAATGAGTGACGATAAAACATAAGGGGTACCGCGCTGTTGATTGAGGGTGCAGGGCCGGCCGGCCCTGCACCAGGCGTGAGTGTTCGCGCGGGTTATTCGTATTGCAGCGTGAACGGCAGGGTGGCGTCACCGCGACCGGCAACGGCGGTTGTCACGTCGCCAGTGGTGACGTAGGCGGCCGAGAATTTCAGCGTGGTGTTGCTGTCTTGCAGAGTATTTTCGATCTTCGCAGTTGACGGCGAGCTCAGGTCGATCAACGCTCCGTTGGAGTCGAGCAAGGCGATACCAATGTTCTTCGCAGCACCAAGACCGTCGATCAGCTTCAGCACTTTGGTTCCGGCAACAATGCCCGAACCTGCGCCCTTGGTCGGCTCGAAGATCATCGCAACCTTGGTCCCGGCGTTGCAGTTGATCTTCATGTCGAAGTTCTCGACGCTCAGGGTGCCGTTGCCTTTAGGCGCAGTGGCGGTGCCCATGCCCTTGATCGACACTTCACCCATGTCGACCGAAATGGTTTTGTTCTTGCCGGCGCCTGCAACCGAGCAGGCATCGTTGTTGATGGTGCCGGTGAAGTTGATCGTGCCGGTGCCGGCCTTGGTCGGGGTCAGTGGCGGGTCGGCTGCCAGGACATTGCCGGCCGCAGCGAAGATCGAAAGGGTGAGAAGCGTTCGGGACAACTTTTTCATGTTGCTTTTTCCATTGATGGGGTTAAAGCAACACAATAAAGCGCGGTTTACTAACGGAACATCAGACGATTCCTAGATGTACGAAAGTATCAGAGAGGTGGCTGCTTTATTAGTTGAACAAGTTGCGCTCAATACAATAGGCCATTAACTCTTGGTCGCTACTGACTTCAAGTTTGCGCATTGCCGATATTTTTTGTGTACTGATGGTTTTTGCACTTCTGTTCAGGTGACGGGCAATGTCGTTGACGCCTTGGCCCTGAACGAACAAACGCAGAATTTCATGCTCCTTGGGCGACAGCCGGGAAAAACGTTCATCCAGAGCGGCGCCGTCGCTCACTACGGATGTCGGCGCGGGTGCTTGCCAGCGCACCGGGCTGCCTTTGGCGATGGCTTTGAGGGCGGTCTCGATTTCGTCGTGCAGTTGGTTTTTCTGAATGACCGCCAGCACGCCCAGCTCCCGCAGGCGCGTCAGGATCAAGGGGTTGGAAATCATGGTCAGCACCAATACCCGGAGCTTGGGAAAGTGTCGTGTCAGGTATTCCATCAGTTTCAGACCGTCTCCGTAAGGCGAATCGGCGGGCATGTTGAAATCGGTGATCAACAGATCTACAGGCTTGGTCTCCAGCAGCTTGATCAGCTCATCGGAGCTAACGGCTTCGCCCACCACGCGAAAGCGTTGGTCACGCTCAACCAGTTCCCGCACCCCCAGCACCACGATGGGATGATCATCGGCAATGACAACGTTGAAGGTTTCCATGAGTGATTTATCCAGAGTGAAGTTATTCGAGGGAGTCGAGCAGATCTTGCAGACGCGTCAGATTTTGTCGCACCGCCACGGCCAGAGGGGGCGTCACGGCCATGCCGGTCAAGCGACATTCCAGCTCGACAAAAGCGCTGGCCAAGACGTTGACCTGCACCGCTCCCAGCGCCCCCGCCATGCTGTGCAGTTGCTGCGCCACGTTATTGGCGTCGGCCGCATCCAGTGCCGTCAGGGTGGTCTGAATATCCTGGCGCAGGGTGGTGACAAACAACTCGCGCATTTTTGCAGATAGCGACGGCGGGGCATCGATAACGGGGGCCATAGCGATTTTGCAATGTTGTTCAAGTTGCGCGCGCAGGGTGGCAAGGTTCAGTGGCTTGACCATCCAGGCGTTCATTCCGACGGCTGCGCAACGCTCGCCTTCTTCGCGCAGAGCGTTGGCGGTGACGCCGATGATCGGTAGCGTTGTGTCCTGTTGGCGTATCGCTTCGGCGAGTCGGTAGCCATTCATGACTGGCATGTTGACGTCGGTCAGCAGCAGATCGAAGCGGCCGGGTGTCCACTGCGCCAAGGCCTGTTCGCCATTCGCGGTGACGACCACCGTGCAGCCCAGTGCTTCCAGTTGTTCCTTGATGATTGCCGCGTTGATCACGTTGTCTTCGGCCACCAGCACTTGCAGATTCAACGGGCGGGTCTTTGCCTGCAACGAGGCTGGGCGCTGCGCATTGGCGCCGAGTTGGGCCAGATGAATCGCCCATGCGATCGCGCGCACATCATCGGCATCGACCGCCCAGTCGGTGCCGTTTGACTGCGCCGGATTGGGGCCACCCGGCACGGCGACGATCCGTGGCCCGTTCCGGAGTGGGGCATTGTCGATGGGCGCAAGGTCCACCAGCAGCGACGACGGCGGCGGCATCTCGCTCACCACCAAGCGGCAATCAAGACCAAAACGATTGAGCCAGGCAATAAGGTGCTGCGCCAGTTCGCTGACGGGGGCACGAACATAAACGGTGGGACTGCCGGCAGCGAAAGCAGGGCAGTCAGCCAATGCCCCCGGCACGGTCTCCAGCGCGAGCTGCAGGGTAAAACTGCTGCCCAGTCCCGGTTCGCTGACCACGTTCAACTTCCCTTGCATCAACTCGCACAGCCACTTGCAAATAGCCAGGCCCAGACCCGCGCCGGCCTGACTGTCGGCGTCGTTGACCTGATAGAACGGGTCGAACAACTGCTGCTGTTGTGTCAGGGAAATCCCCACGCCGGAATCACTGACCTGCCACTGCACCTCGGTGTTGCCAGCGGCGTTTTGCAACATGCGTAGGCGCAGCGCCACGCGGCCGTTGTCGGTAAACTTGATCGCGTTGCTCAGCAGGTTGTTGAGGATCTGGCGGATGCGCAACGGGTCACCGCGCAGTCGATCCGGCAAGGTCGAATCGATGCAGGCATACAGTTGCAGGCCTTTCGCGCGGGCAAATGCGCTGTAAGTACGCACGACGTCTTCAGTCAGCTCCAGCGGGCAGAAGTCCTGAAGCTCAAGAGTCATTTGCCCGGCCTCGATCTTCGACACATCCAGCACATCGCTGATCAGCTTGAACAGGCTGGCGGAGGAGCGCTGGATGGTGTCCAGATAATCCTGCTGGCGCGGGGCGAGTGGTGTCAGTCCGAGCAATTCAAGGGTGCCCAGTACACCGTAGAGCGGGGTGCGAATCTCATGGCTCATGGTGGCGAGGAAGCGGCTTTTGGCCTGGTTGGCCGAGTCGGCGGCCTGACGGGCCTCTTCCAGCGCTGCTGCGTCTTCGATATGCCGGGTCACGTCATGCAGTGCACACAGCCAGGCATCCTGGCCTTGGTAACGCGTCGACACGAAATCGACGTGCACGTGGCGGCGGTCAATCTCCAGTTCCGCGTGACCAGGCCCGGTCGACTGCTGGAGCAGACTCATCAGATCGCGGGTGTCCTGCCATTGCTGCGCACGCTGGTTTTGCAACAGTACGCGGTGATCGCTACGGCGGATCACGCACAGGCCTGTGGGAGCCGTGTCGATGATCGCGCGGCCGAAAGCCTCGCTTTCGGCGATGCTGGCGTGAGCGCTCTGCGCCGGCAGGATGACCCGGTTCATGTACCAGCGATTGAACGCGCGGCCACATCCGAGCATGGTCAGGACCAGAGCGAACAGGCCCAGCAGTGGCCACAGCGCGTAATCCATAAAACTCTGCACGCTGATGACGTAGATCGCCGTCCAGCGCTGATCTTCGGCACTGCTAAGTTTGAACACCAGACCGTCGCGATTGAAGTTCACGCCCTCATCCAGCGCCTGAGCAGATCGCTGTGCGCCGGTCAAAACCTCGCCAGCGGGACTGATCAAGGTGAAGTCATCGTAAATCGACCACTCCATCAATCGCTCTATGTTGTTCACCTGAGACAGTTTCAGCAACGTGCCGAGCACCACCCAGGAATCGGCGCCCTCAATGGTCAGTGTGGGCTGCAGCAGATTGATCCTGACGTAGGCCAGCAGCGTCGGTGTCGCTTCGTTGTCCTGAGTGGGCGGGTAGGGTGCCCAATGCACTTGATGATCGGCCGTCGATGAAGCCTGTTCGCGTGTGTGCTGGTTCATCTGGCTGATGATCTGGGCAACCGCGCCGATTTGTATCGGGCCGGCACCGCGCAAGCGCCCGGCGGAGGGAACGGCCACGTCGAAGTTGTCGGGGCCATTAAGCAGGATCACTTGCGGCGATTGATAGTGCGATGCCGCCCAGAACGCGCTGTAGTAGGCGGCCAGATAACTGCCCAGCGCGAAAACCTTGGGGTATTGGTCGGCGGCGATTCTCTGCGGATCAATCTTTACACTGAACGGCAGTGAGAACGGCAAGCCACGCCCCTCATAGACATTCGGGCCTTCTTCTGGCAGCGGTTTTTGCGAATAAGTGGGCAACACGACCAAAGGAAAATATTGACCCTTGGCACTGGCCTGAGAGATATCGCGAAGGAACGCTTCCTGCTCATAGATATTTTCCATCAAACGGGCGAAGTGAAACTGCAGCGTGTCGCGCTGTTCTTCAATCATGCGCTGCGCGCCCAGATAACTGACGCCGAGCAAAAACAACACCAGCGCGCCGAGCACTGGCAGGCTTTTGTTCAAACGCAACGAACTGCTGGCCAGCTTATCCAGAAATGCATTGGTCTGCGGCATTAGAGCGCCTGACCAGCGGTGATGGGGCAGCCTTGGGACACAGTGACCTCGGTAGCGAGCGACGTTCAATAACCGCCACGTGCCGCTCAATAGGCAGTCGCCGGCCCGTCGTGGGTCAGCAAGTGCTGGAACTGATCGGCTGAAACGGCATGGGAGATCAGGAAACCCTGAACCTGAGTGCAGTCGATTTTACGCAATAGGGCAAGTTCTTGCGCGGTTTCCACGCCTTCGGCGACTACGGTCAGGCCCAGTTGGCGACCGAGGCTGACAATGCTGGTCAGGGCTTGCGCGAGTTCGGCGTTGGCGTTGCAGCCTTGCACCAGCGCGCGGTCGATTTTCAGTTCGGTGAACGGTGCCGACACCAGGTTCATGTACGAGCTGTAGCCTTTGCCAAAATCGTCCTGCGACAGACCAAAACCTTTGATCCGCAAGCGGCAGGCGCCAGCGTAGAAATTGCTGATGTCGTCGGGCACCGAGCACTCCATCAACTCGAAACAGATCCGCGCGGGCAGGCCTTGATGGGTCAGAACGAACGCGAGAATGCGGTCGGGCAGGTCGTGGCTGTTGAGCAAGTGCGTGGGCAGGTTGACCGAGACCGGAATGTCATAGCCCTGTTCGCGCCAAGTCGCTTGGGCGGCGATCGCCTGTTTCAGCACGCACCAGAGCAGAGGCTCTTCGAGACCGAACGCAATCAACGCCGGCAAAAATACCCCGGGTAACAGCGTGCCATGTTCAGGGTGATTCCAGCGTACCAGCGCTTCGGCGGCGACGATCCGGCCATTGCTCAAAGCCTTCTTCGGTTGAAACCAGGCTTGCAGTTCACCGTTGTCGAGGGCGTTGCAAATACTCTGGCGATCAATGCCGGGATGGCTCGCCGCCGGGGCGCTTTGGCGCAGTGCCTGCAATTGATCGATCAGGCAGCGCAGGGCGGCGGCATTCACCGGTTTGGAAATCAGCCCGATGACTTTCACTTGCAGGTTGCTCGCCACCAGGCTCGCGCCCATCAACATTCGTCGTGAAGCGGCGCTCATGATCGCCAGTGCCGGGCGTGAGCGTTGCGCGGCGAGGCTCTGAATGAATTGCACACCGTCCATGCCCGGCATCAACAGGTCGGTAAGGACCATATCGAAGTCGCGTTGTTTCAGGCAGTCCAATGCTTCTTCGCCGTCCCTGGCGCACGCCAGATCGAAGTCACCCAACTCGCTGAACAGGTTCTGCAAATACAGGTGCTGGAAGGGGTGGTCTTCGACAATCAAAATGCTACAGGGCTTCATGAGCAACTCGTTCGTAGGGAGCCAGGATCGCGGACAAGGCTCGCAGCGTAAAAGGTTTGACCAGACAGTGATTCATCCCGGCCGCCAGACACAAGGCATCTTCGCCGCGCAGGGCGTTGGCGGTGGCGCCGATGATCGGGGTGACACAGCCGGCATGGCGCAGGGCTGCGGTCAATTCGTAGCCGTTGAGCCGGGGCATGTTGACGTCGGTGAGGACAATGTCGAACGCGCCTTCGCGCCAGAGCGACAAGGCTTCTTCGCCATCGCTGGCCAATGTCACGGTGCAGCCGAGCTCTTCGAGCTGATCGCGCAGGATCAACTGATTGATGACGTTGTCTTCTGCCACCAGTATGTATAGTTGTAATGGTCGTAACGTATGGGTTTTTCGATGCTGTGGATGCGGGGCGGTCGCGCCGCCCTGAGCCTGGCTGACCGCGCGCTGGATCGCGGCCAGATCGTTCAGATTAACTTTCCAGCCGTCTCCGCTGAACTGCGGTTCGTGGGCGCCGTCGCTGCTGGCGAGTACGCGCGGCCCGTACCATGCCGGGTTCGAAAACTGTCCGCAGGGTGCGGGATGCAGCTCCAGCAGTACAGCCGTCGCGCCAGCTTCCTGGCTGTCAGGTGCACCAATTTGTGGACGCGCGCCCCAGCGGCGCAACCAGCCGCTGATGCTGTCGGCCAGTTCGCGGATGGGCGACACCACATAAACGATGTCTGCCGCCAATTCCGGCAAAGCAATAATGGAGGCGCCTGAGGAGGGTTGCTCCAGCGGCACGCTCAAGGAAAAACTGCTGCCCAGTCCCGGCTCGCTGACCACGCGCAGGCTTCCGTTCATCAAGTGCGTCAGCCGCTGACAAATCGGCAGGCCCAGACCCGTGCCGGCCACTACGTTGGTGTGGCCTTCAGTCTGGTAGAACGGTTCGAAAATGAACGCCTGATCGTCATGGGCGATGCCTTTGCCGGTGTCCGAGACCTGCCATTGCAGGCACACGCGTTCACCTTCGCGACCGAGCAGTTTGACCCGCAGCACCACGCGCCCGGAGTCGGTGAACTTGACCGCGTTGCTCAGCAGATTGTTGAGGATCTGCCGCACGCGGCTGACATCTCCGATCAACCGGTCCGGCAATTGCGAGTCAAGGCATGCGTACAGTTGCAAACCTTTGCTTTGCGCCGCCGCCGCGTAACCCTGCACCACTTCCTGCACCAGTGTCGCCGGGCAAAACTCGCTCAATTCCAGAGCCAGTTGCCCGGCCTCGATTTTCGAAACATCAAGCACGTCGCAAATCAATTGCAGCAGAGTGGCCGAGGAGCCTTCGATGGCGTGCAGGTAACCTTTCTGCTGGGTATCGAGTTGCGTACGGGCGAGCAGTTCCAGGGTGCCGAGCACGCCGTAAAGCGGGGTGCGGATTTCGTGGCTCATGGTCGCGAGGAACAAGGTCTTCGCCTCGTTGGCGGCGTCGGCCGACTGGCGAGCCTGTTCCAGCGCCGCTTCGATTTGCCGGCGTGCACTGATGTCGCTGAAGGCACACAACAAAACGTCTTCACCTTTGTAGCGGGTAGGTGCGCAGCTCAGGTACAGGTGGCGGCCATCGGCGGTCTCGAAATAATCCGTCAGGAGAGGTTCGCTGGCGTCAAAGGCACCGCGAATCCAGCCTGCACCCAGTTGCTTGCTGCAGCCGCCCAACCACTGCCGGGCGAGGGTGTTTTCCAGCACCACCTGGCCGTCGCTGCGTCGCAGCACGCACAGCGCTACCGGGGCGGTCTGGATCACGTCGCGGCTGAACAGCTCGCTTTCCACCAGTGCCTGAATACGGTGAATGGCCGGGTTGATCACGCGGTGTTCCAGACGCCGGGTCAGCAGGCACACCAGGCTGACACTCAGCAGACAGAACAGCAGCGCACCGAGCATTTGCGGCCATAGTGCCCACAGTACCGCGAGCAGATCGAAGGAGTAGGTGAGCTGCCAATCCGATGATTTCAGCTGCTTGCGCAATACCAACTGTTCGGGCAGCCAGCCGTCACCGACAAAACCGAAAAAATCCTGTTGCCGCAGCAGCGGCAGATGTTGCCCGGGCGGTGGTCTGTGGCTGTTGCTGAACAGCGGCATGCCTTGCGCGTTGAACATGGTGAATTCGCCGGCACTGTGGTCGCTCAAGGCGCTGGAGACTTCGCGGTCGTCCATCTCCAGACCGAGCCAGCCGGAGTTGATGTCGCGCTCGTCCAGCCGAATGAATATGTACAACTGCGAGTGCCCGTCAGCGGCATGAGTCAGCCAGAGTTCCTTCAGATTTTCGCGATTGTGGTGCTTGAGGGTTTGCAGTTGCTCAAGCGTGGCCCGGGGAAAAGCACTGGGCACCGGCGTCGCGTTGTACAGGCGCCACACTTGAGGCTGGGGGGCGCTGCTGACATAGACCAGGTTGAGTTGCCGGGCTTTGAGGTAGTCGCGCATGCGTTGGGTCAGCCAGATGCTCCATTGGCGGCCCGGCGTTTGCCCGAGTAACAGACGGATCTCTTCCTCGGAGACCGGCAGATCCGGGTGGGCCATGCGCGTGGCCGAAAGGCTCAGGCTTTCCAGGAGTGCTTCGCGGGTGGTGAAAAAAGTATGCGCTTCCGCAATGGCGCTGCTCATGTAGCTGCGCCGCTGGGAGATTTCACTGTTGAAGGTAAACAACAGGAAGCTGTATACGCCGCCGAGAATGCCCGCCAGCAGCACCAGGGCAAAAATGCGCAACAGGCGACGCGCCGCGTGGGGCGATGACAGGATCGGGCTGATCTGGTGGAGGTAGTTCTTCAATCTCATCCCGGCACTCTAGGGACGGCCAGGTGCCGGGAACATCAGATGATCCTTAGTTTTAAAGGTAGTTGACGATGAAGGTGACCTCGGTGTTGGCGCTGCCGGCCTTGAGTTCATCTGTCGCCAGACGGTAGTACGAAGCCGATAAAGGAATTTTGAAGTTGGTGCCAGTAGTGGTGAATGCGCCGAAAGGGTAGGTGGTGCCCAGTGCAATGGGCTGTCCGGTGTCGTTCATCAATTGCAGGCCGATGCCCTTGGCGGTGGAACTGTCGTTGAGCGCGACGATGCCTTTGGCTGCATCGATCACAGGGGTGTTGGCCTTGAGCGTATAGGTGACCTTGTTGATGCCGGTCTGGCACTGGTTCAGGTCAATGTTGAATCGCACGGTACGCGGTTTGGCGCCTGACTCACTGAACTCGTGAAGTTGATAGTCGTCGCCCATGGCGACCGGCACAGTCGGGGTTTGGCAGGAGGCCGCATTCAGCACAAATGCATTGGTCAGGTTGAATTTGTTCAGGATCAGCTCACTGGACTGCAGGTTGCCCAGATTGCCGGCATCAATCCTGACTTGCGACGCCAGTGGGCCGGTCTTGACGATTTCCAGTCGGATTGTGCCGGCGTCGACGCGGTAGTGGGTGCCTGGGCTTGGCTTGATCGCATACGGAGAGGGTTCATAGCGACTTAACGAATCCATCCAGATACGGAACGAGAGCCCGGTCTTGCCTATGGGAAAGGTCGTTACGCTCCCGGGTGGTGTGCCTAATGCGGGATTGACTGCCACGCCGTATTGCGAAGTTGCACTGCACGACCAGTTGTGCGTGCTCGATTGCTGCGCGGTGTCCTGGTAGACCACTGTGCCATCGGGTGTGTCGGCGGGGATTGTCAGCCCACCATTGGCAAGGCTTGCGCCAAAGTTGAGCGTTTGGGTGTACGAAGAATTGACGAATGTGCAATTCGCCGCCATCGCGTCCGACGCGCACATGACTACCAGGGTGAGCAATGGGCGCTGAAGTTTTGATCGCTTCATGAAAAGGCTATACGTGTTGGCCAGGGAGGCCCTTACGTTAAACACGCAGTCTGCCGTGTGAAATCAGGCGATTCCTAGAAATCGCGTTCGCGATTCGGAAATGTCAGGATGTATTAGACTCAGCGAAGCCTGAAAGCTCGGTAGGTTGCAACTGCCCCAATGCAACAGGAAGCGCCTATGGTCCGCTTGAGTATGGTCCTGCTCGGTAACGACTTTGTCCGCAAGCGTTGGTCAGCACTGGCGCTGACCGGAATTGTCTGGGGTGCGGCCGGGGTGGCGATCTTCATCGATGCGCTGGATGGCGTTTTGTATTTTCCGCTGCATCTCTTTGGCTATCTGTTGTTGCTCGAAGCGTTGATCCTGCTGCTGGTGCCGGCCCCGCAAACCGGGACCGCTGCGGCCCTGCGTAAAGCGCGAGGTCTGGCATTTCTCTTGCTGGGGCTGCTGATCGTCGACCGGCAACATGCCGCCAGCCTGATTCTGGCGGTGCTGTTTGGTGTGGCGTTTCTGCTCGACGGCGGCTTTCGGCTGGCGGCGGCGGTGGTGGTGCGCTTTGTCGGCTGGCAAGTGTCGCTGCTGGCGGGGTTGTTCGAGCTCGGCTTTGGCGTGTTTATCCTTGAGCCGTATCCGACGCTGTACAAGGGCACGGTGCCATTCTGCATCGGCATGAGCCTGTTTCTCTCGGGCTGCGCGTTGTTGCGCCAAGCCGTGCGCTTCAGGCACCTGCCGCCGCTGACAAACCCTGTTGCGCTCAGTGCGCCGGCCAGCAGCGACGCATTGGTCATTCATGTCTGGACACCCAGCGGCACCGTAGATGACACCCTGGTACGCAACCGCCTGCTCAACCGCTATATCGCCGCGGTCGACATCAACGGCGTGATCTCCGCCGGCCACGCGGCGCTGGAATGCGGCCCGGACATTTACATCAGCCATTACCCGCTGGACGACATTGATCGGTCGGCCGGGGATTTCGTGCGCTTGCTGCGGGCGACGCCGAACAATGATGTCCCAGGGCGGTTTCTGCCGGACTATGCCGGCGAGGTCGCGGACTGGTGCCCGTCTTCGGTCCAGGTCAGCTTTGCCCACTACGACGCCCGGCGGTTGCAGGTGTTCTGGGTGGAGTATCGGCAGAACACCATCTACAACCTCACCAGTCGCAACTGTTCGAGTGTTGTCGCCCATAGCCTCGAAGCAGCGCTTGAAGGGGCGATGAATCACGGGCATTCGAGCATGCTCGATTTCGCCAGAGTGATACTCAGCCCCGAGTTCTGGGTGGCGGCGCAGGTGCGTAAACGCGCCGAAGTGATGGCCTGGACGCCCGGTTTGCTGCTTGATTACGCCCGGGCGCTGCATGCCGCGATCGAGCCGGCACCGCCGGGCTGGCACAGCATGTATGCGGTGATCAAACGCGCTTGCGGTTATGCGCTGACGGCCTTGCGCGGGCGTGAAGTGCATCCCCTCCAGCCGCCGGCGGCTGCCCGTCCTTCCGATGAAACCTGAGCGTCTTTAAACCGAGTTGCCCCAATCGCTGGCAAGCCAGCTCCCACAGGGTCAGTGGTGTACTCAAAATTCACGTACGCCATAGAAACCTGTGGGAGCTGGCTTGCCAGCGATAGCGTCCGCCCGCCAAACACAAAACCCAGCCCACTGGTCAACTAATTACAAAGCAACCTAACTATTGCGTTGACATTCGCTGCCTAGGCAGTAACATCTCGACATACATTCACTGCCTAGGCAGTTATTAGGTGAGCACATGAAGCATTTCACCCCGGACGAATTCAAACATTGCCATCTCGGCCTGTTGCTGGGCCGCGCCGCGTTGCTCAAGGACCGGATCATCGACACCCACATGGAACCCCACGGCATCACCGCTGCGCAGTTCAAGGTGTTGATCATCATGGCCCAGTACGGCGTCGACACCCCGGCCGAGCTGTGCCGGCATCTGTCGCTGGACAGCGGTTCGATGACACGCATGCTCGATCGTCTGGAGCAGAAAGGTTTCCTGGCTCGCCAACGCAGCGAAGGCGATCGCCGTCAGGTGCAGCTCAAGCTCACCGAGCAGGGCCAGCAACTGGCCGATCGCCTGCCCTACATCGGCGCCGATGCGATGAATGAACTGGCCGGCGCCATCTCCCGTGAAGAGCTGAAAACTCTGGAATACATCCTCAAGAAAATCCTGCTGGCAGCCGGTGACCCGATCACGATCCAGCGCTTAGGTGAACATAATGAGCGGTAAAACCTTGCGCACCAGCCTGACCCTGGTGCTGTCGGCGATGATCCTCGCCGGTTGCGCCAACTACAGCGGCCTCGACACTCAGGGCAAAAATCTCGACGCGAAAAGCCTGAAAGTCGGCCAGTCGCTCAACGGCGTGACTCTGTCGCCGGCGGCATGGCCGAAGAGCGACTGGTGGACCAGCCTTGGCGATCCGCAACTCGACGGGCTGATCCGCGAAGCGCTGCACGACAGCCCGGACATGCAGATCGCCGAAGCCCGCGCGCATCAGGCCAGCGCCGCCGCGTATGCCGCCGATGCCGAACGCTATCCGACCCTCGACGCCAGCGCCGGCATCAGCCGTTCGCGCTTGGCCAAGGATCAGGACCCGCGAGGGCAGGGCGATGCCTACGCCACCGTGCGTAACGTCAGCGCCGGTTTCAATTACAACTTCGACCTGTGGGGCGGCCAGCGTGATGCCTGGGAAGCTGCACTCGGTCAGGCTCGCGCTGCCGAAGTCGACCGTCAGGCCGCGCAATTGACCCTCGCCGCCGACGTGGCCCGGGCTTACAGCGATCTGGGTCAGGCGCACATCGTCTACGACCTGGCCAGCGACGACCTCAAGCGCACCAAACAGATGCTTGATCTGAGCCAGCGCCGCTTGAGTGCCGGGATCGACAGCCAGTACCAGTTCCAGCAAACCCAAAGCCTTGAGGCCAGCTCCGAAGCCAGCCTGATCGACGCGGAAAAACGCTTGAACAGCGCGAAGATCGCTTTGGCCGTGCTGCTCGGCAAAGGCCCGGATCGCGGCAACGAAATCGCCCGGCCGAAAGTCCTGCAAGCCAGCGCCGTGGCGGTGCCGTCGGTGCTGCCGGCGGAACTGCTCGGTCGGCGTCCGGATCTGGTCGCTGCGCGCTGGCGCGTAGAAGCGGCGAGCAAAGACATCGACTCGGCGAAAACCCGCTTCTATCCCAACTTGAACCTCACGGCCTCGGCCGGTGCCGAATCCTTGTTGGGTGACGCGATGTTCGGGTCGGCCAGTCGCTTCTTCAGCATCGCCCCGACCATTTCGGTGCCGATCTTCGACGGCGGGCGCCTGCGCGCCAACCTCGATGCGCGTGACGCCGATTACGATCTGGCGGTGGCGCAGTACAACAAAAGCCTGGTGAAAGCCCTCGGTGATGTCAGCGACACGATCAACCAGTTGCGTGACATCGGCCGGCAGATCGGCGCGCAGCAACACGCCACCGAGATTGCTCAGGATTCTTACAACACCGTCGTCCAGCGTTACGGTTCCGGCATCGGCAACTACCTGGACGTGCTCAGCATCGAGCAGCAATTGCTGCAGGCCCAGCGTCAACTGGCCAACCTCAATGCCGAGCAGATCGACCTGTCGATTCAACTGATGCAAGCGCTGGGCGGCGGCTTTCAGGGTGAAACCCTGACCGCAGCCAACGCCACCCCAGCCACGTCGCACAACTAATTCAGGTATTTGTCATGGCCACTGCCGAAAACACCCAAACTCAAGCCAACACGCCCGACACTGGCAATCCGCGCAAGCGCAAATTCATGCTGCTGGTGCTGGCCATCGTGGTCCTGCTCGCCGGTGCCGGCGTCTGGGCGTATCACGAATTCATCGGGCGCTTTAACGAAAGCACCGACGACGCCTACGTCAACGGCAACGTCGTGGAGATCACGCCGCTGGTCACCGGCACCGTGGTCAGCATTGGCGCTGACGATGGTGATCTGGTTCACGAAGGTCAGGTGCTGGTCAACTTCGACCCGAACGACGCCGAAGTCGGCCTGCAAAGTGCCCAGGCGAAACTGGCGCGCACCGTGCGTCAGGTGCGCGGCCTGTACAGCAACGTTGACGGCATGAAAGCCCAGGTCAACGCGCAACAGGCTGAAGTGCAGAAGGCTCAGGACAACTACAACCGGCGGAAAAACCTCGCTGCTGGCGGGGCGATTTCCCAGGAAGAACTGTCCCACGCCCGCGACGACCTGACCTCGGCGCAAAACGCCCTGGCCAACGCCAGGCAACAACTGAAAACTACCAGCGCGCTGGTCGATGACACCGTGGTTTCGTCGCACCCGGACGTGATGTCGGCCGCTGCCGATCTGCGTCAGGCGTACCTGACCAACGCCCGCAGCACCCTGATCGCGCCAGTCACCGGTTACGTCGCCAAGCGCACCGTGCAACTCGGTCAGCGCGTACAGCCGGGCACTGCGCTGATGGCGGTGATTCCGCTGGATCAACTGTGGATCGACGCCAACTTCAAGGAAACCCAATTGCGTGACATGCGCATTGGCCAACCGGTGGACATCGAGTCCGACATCTATGGCAGCAGCGTGAAGTACAGCGGCACCGTCGACAGCCTCGGCGCCGGTACCGGCAGCGCGTTCGCTCTGTTGCCGGCGCAGAACGCCACTGGTAACTGGATCAAGATCGTGCAGCGTGTGCCGGTGCGGATTCACATCAACGCCGAAGAACTGGCCAAGCACCCGCTGCGGGTCGGTCTGTCGACCAACGTTGAAGTGAACCTGCACGACCAGAGCGGCCCGGTGCTGGCCCAGCAACCGCCGCAAAAGGCCTCGTTCAGCACCAACGTCTACGACCGCCAACTGGCTGAAGCCGACGCGATGATTGCGCAACTGATCCACGACAACAGTGCTGCGGTGAGCAAGACCGCGCAACGCTGATACGTTCCCTGTGGGAACAGGTTCTCAAGGTGATGAGATTTACTGTGGTGAGGGGATTTATCCCCGATGGACTGCGCAGCAGGCCCGGCTTTTCTGAATCAAAGGAGGGGCCGCTTCGCGGCCTATCGGGGATAAATCCCCTCGCCACAGTGTTTCCTTGCAACATTGATTTTTCCCCACAAGGGCTGCTGTGTCTGTAACAGACAGGGCGTCAACCTGGTTTCATAGGATTCACAATGAGCAATAACGCCTCTTTCACGCCGCCCAGCCTGTTGCTCAGCACCATCGGCCTGTCGCTGGCGACGTTCATGCAAGTGCTCGACACCACCATTGCCAACGTGGCGCTGCCGACCATCTCCGGCAACCTCGGGGTGAGTTCGGAGCAGGGCACCTGGGTGATCACCTCGTTTGCCGTAAGCAACGCCATCGCGCTGCCGCTGACCGGCTGGCTCAGTCGGCGTTTTGGCGAGGTGAAGCTGTTTTTGTGGGCCACCATTCTGTTCGTGCTGGCCTCGTTTCTCTGCGGTATCTCGACGTCGATGCCGGAACTGATCGGTTTCCGCGTGCTGCAAGGCCTGGTGGCCGGGCCGCTGTATCCGATGACGCAAACCCTGTTGATTGCGGTCTATCCCCCCGCGAGGCGCGGCATGGCTCTGGCATTGCTGGCGATGGTCACGGTGGTCGCGCCGATTGCCGGGCCTATTCTCGGTGGCTGGATCACGGACAGCTACAGCTGGCCATGGATCTTCTTCATCAACGTACCGATCGGCATCTTTGCGGTGATGGTGGTGCGTTCGCAGCTGGCCAAGCGTCCGGTGGAAACCAGTCGGCAGCCGATGGACTACGTCGGTCTGATCACGCTGATCATCGGCGTCGGCGCGTTGCAGGTCATCCTCGACAAGGGCAATGATCTGGACTGGTTCGAATCGAACTTCATCATCATCGGCGCGGCGATTTCGGTGATCGCCCTGGCGGTGTTCGTCATCTGGGAAATGACCGACCAGCACCCGGTGGTCAACCTGCGCCTGTTCGCGCATCGCAACTTCCGCATCGGTACGCTGGTGCTGGTGCTGGGTTACGCCGGGTTCTTCGGCATCAACCTGATCCTGCCGCAGTGGCTGCAAACCCAGATGGGTTACACCGCGACCTGGGCCGGTCTGGCCGTGGCGCCGATCGGTATTCTGCCGGTGCTGCTGTCGCCGTTTGTCGGCAAGTACGCGAACAAGTTCGACCTGCGCCTGCTGGCCGGTCTGGCGTTCCTCGCGAT
The DNA here is from genome assembly GCF_019775695.1 of Pseudomonas sp. AO-1. Classification (NCBI taxonomy): domain Bacteria; kingdom Pseudomonadati; phylum Pseudomonadota; class Gammaproteobacteria; order Pseudomonadales; family Pseudomonadaceae; genus Pseudomonas; species Pseudomonas sp. AO-1. The sequence goes on along the minus strand of NZ_CP079947.1, from coordinate 4,157,237 downwards.
TGGCTTGAGCTGCTTCATGCGCGCCGAGTTCACCAACGAGGTGGACTTCCAGCACATCGCCCTGGTGCAGCTGTTCATGGGGATTGGCGTGGCGCTGTTCTTCATGCCGACCCTGAGCATCCTGATGTCCGACCTGCCACCGAGCCAAATCGCCGACGGTGCCGGTCTGGCGACGTTCCTGCGCACCTTGGGCGGTAGCTTTGCGGCATCGTTGACCACGTGGATCTGGATCCGCCGTGCCGATCAGCATCATGCGTACATGAGCGAAAGCATCAGTACCTTCGAGCCGGCGACCCGCGAGACGTTGAATCATTTAGGTGGCGCGAGCCAATCGGCTTATGCGCAGATGGATCAGATCCTCACCAGCCAGGCGTACATGCTCTCCACCGTGGATTACTTCACGTTGCTGGGCTGGGGGTTCATGGGGCTGATTCTGATTGTGTGGCTGGCGAAGCCGCCGTTTGCCGCAAAAGCAGGGCCGGCCGCCAGCGGTCACTGACCTGCAACGCGATTCAATGTGGGAGCGAGCCTGCTCGCGAATGCAGTGTGTCATTCAGCGCTGAGGCGTCTGATACACCGCTTTCGCGAGCAGGCTCGCTCCCACATTGGTTTTTTGTTTGGTCTTTAGATGGAGGGGGCCGGCAGGGCAGGCGGCGGGGCAAAGTCGAACGGCGCCAGGGCAAACCCGTTCTCATCCACCTGCAGCGCCCAGCCCTGACGATCCCAATCCCCCAGCACAATCCGCTTCGCCGCCTGCTCGCCGAGCTGCAGCTTGTGGATCGCCGGGCGATGGGTATGGCCGTGAATCAGGGTATTCACCCCGTATTGCTGCATGATCCGCGGAATTTCCTCCGGCGTGACATCGACAATGTCGTTGGCCTTCATCCGTGTCTGCGCACGGCTTTCACTGCGCAGCTTGCGCGCCAGTTTGTGGCGGGTGCTCAGCGGCAGGTGGCGCAGGATGAACAGGGTGATCGGGTTGCGCAGGTAGCGCCGCAGCTTCATGTAGGCTTCGTCGCGGGTGCACAGGCTGTCGCCGTGCATCAGCAGCACCGGCTCGCCGTAAAACTGCACGACACTCGGATCCTTCAACAGCGTGCAGCCAGCTTCTTTGCAGAAGGCCTTGCCGAGCAGGAAGTCGCGATTGCCGTGCATCAGAAAGATCGCCGTGCCGCTGTCGCTGAGTTCGCGCAGGGCCTGGCAGATGGAACGCTGGAAGGGCGTCATGGCATCGTCGCCAATCCACGCCTCGAAAAAATCGCCGAGGATGTACAACGCACTCGCCGAGCGGGCGCGTCCGGCGAGCAAATCCAGAAACGCCCGGGTGATGTCCGGGCGCTCCTCTTCCAGATGCAAATCTGAAATCAGCAATATCACGCTTCGATGATCTCGGCTTTCTCGATGATCACGTCGTCTTTCGGCACGTCCTGGTGACCGGCCTTGGAAGTGGTGGCAACGCCTTCGATCTTGTCGACCACGTCGGTACCGGCAACCACTTTACCGAACACGGCATAACCCCAGCCCTGAGCGGTCTTGGCGGTGTGGTTGAGGAAGCTGTTGTTGGTGGCGTTGATGAAGAACTGCGCCGAGGCCGAATGCGGGTCCATGGTGCGGGCCATGGCAACGGTGTATTTCTCGTTCTTCAGACCGTTGTCAGCTTCGTTCTGAATGCTTGGGCTCTTGTCTTTCTTTTCCTGCATGCCAGGTTCGAAACCGCCGCCCTGGATCATGAAGCCCTTGATCACGCGGTGGAACACTACGTTCTCGTAGTGACCTTTCTTGACGTATTCGATGAAGTTGGCAGCGGTGATTGGCGCTTTTTCCGCGTCCAGTTCGATGACGATGTCGCCGTAGTTGGTGGTCAGTTTGACTTGAGTCATGATCGCTACTCTTTATAAGGAATTCGTGGTTCTGGGACATTCAGCCCCGCAACCGGTTCAGCCTGCTTCGGCCAAGGAGCGCAGTTTAGCGTGACAGGCGCGAATTTCGAGGCTGTTTTTCCAAAACCCGTCGATTAAATGCACGCCTTTATAGGCCGCGCTCTGTCAGCCCCTTGACAGCATCGGCTATGATAGCGGCTTTGTTTTGTCTGGCCCCCTTTGTGGCCGCGCACATGTAAGTCAAGGATCCTATGAGCAAGCCCACTGTCGACCCTACCTCGAATGCCAAGTCCGGCCCTGCCGTGCCGGTCAATTTCCTGCGGCCGATCATCCAGGCAGACCTGGACTCGGGCAAGCACACCCAGATCGTCACCCGTTTTCCGCCTGAGCCCAACGGCTACCTGCACATCGGCCACGCCAAGTCGATCTGTGTGAACTTCGGCCTGGCCCAGGAGTTCGGCGGCGTCACGCACCTGCGTTTCGACGACACCAACCCGGCCAAGGAAGACCAGGAATACATCGACGCGATCGAATCCGACGTCAAGTGGCTGGGCTTCGAGTGGTCCGGCGAAGTGCGCTACGCCTCGCAGTATTTCGACCAGTTGCACGACTGGGCGGTGGAGCTGATCAAGGCCGGCAAGGCCTACGTCGACGACCTGACGCCGGAGCAGGCCAAGGAATACCGTGGCAGCCTGACCGAGCCGGGCAAGAACAGCCCGTTCCGCGACCGTTCGGTGGAAGAGAACCTCGACTGGTTTGCGCGCATGCGCGCCGGTGAGTTCCCGGACGGTGCCCGCGTGCTGCGCGCCAAGATCGACATGGCCTCGCCGAACATGAACCTGCGCGACCCGATCATGTACCGCATCCGCCACGCCCATCACCACCAGACCGGTGACAAGTGGTGCATCTACCCGAACTATGACTTCACCCACGGTCAGTCGGACGCCATCGAGGGCATCACCCACTCGATCTGCACCCTGGAATTCGAAAGCCATCGTCCGCTGTACGAGTGGTTCCTGGAGAACCTGCCGGTGCCGGCCAACCCGCGCCAGTACGAGTTCAGCCGCCTGAACCTGAACTACACCATCACCAGCAAGCGCAAGCTCAAGCAACTGGTCGATGAAAAACACGTCAATGGCTGGGACGACCCGCGCATGTCGACGCTGTCGGGCTTCCGTCGCCGTGGCTACACGCCGGCGTCGATCCGCAACTTCTGCGACATGATCGGCACCAACCGTTCCGACGGCGTGGTCGACTTCGGCATGCTCGAGTTCAGCATCCGTCAGGACCTGGACGCGAACGCGCCGCGCGCCATGTGCGTGCTGCGCCCGCTGAAAGTCGTGATCACCAACTACCCGGAAGGTCAGGTCGAGAACCTCGAACTGCCGCGTCATCCGCAGAAAGAAGAACTCGGCGTGCGCCAGCTGCCGTTCGCCCGTGAAATCTACATCGACAGCGATGATTTCATGGAAGAACCGCCAAAGGGCTACAAGCGCCTGGAGCCGAACGGCGAAGTGCGTCTGCGCGGCAGCTACGTTATCCGTGCCGACGAAGCGATCAAGGACGCCGACGGCAACATCGTCGAACTGCGTTGCTCGTACGACCCGGACACCCTCGGCAAGAACCCTGAAGGCCGCAAGGTCAAGGGCGTGATCCACTGGGTGCCGGCCGCTGCCAGCATCGAGTGCGAAGTGCGTCTGTACGATCGCCTGTTCCGTTCTCCGAACCCGGAGAAGGCCGAAGACAGCGCGAGTTTCCTCGACAACATCAACCCTGACTCACTGCAAGTGCTGACCGGTTGTCGTGCTGAGCCATCGCTTGGCAATGCACAGCCGGAAGACCGTTTCCAGTTCGAGCGCGAAGGCTACTTCGTCGCCGACATCAAGGACTCGAAACCAGGTCAGCCGGTATTCAACCGTACCGTGACCCTGCGTGATTCGTGGGGCCAGTGATTTAGCGTCAAGGAAATATAAAGTGCTGACGATCTACAACACGCTCACCAAGAGCAAAGAAGTCTTCAAGCCGCTGGATGGCAACAAGGTGCGCATGTACGTGTGCGGCATGACCGTGTACGACTACTGCCACCTCGGCCACGGCCGCAGCATGGTCGCGTTCGATCTGGTGACCCGCTGGTTGCGGTTCAGCGGTTACGACCTGACCTACGTGCGCAACATCACCGACATCGACGACAAGATCATCAATCGTGCCCGCGAGAACGGTGAGTCGTTCGAAGCGCTGACCGAACGCATGATCGCCGCGATGCACGAAGACGAAGCGCGCCTGAACATCAAGAAGCCGGACATGGAGCCGCGCGCCACGGATCACATTCCGGGCATGCACGCGATGATCCAGACCCTGATCGACAAGGGCTTCGCCTACGCCCCGGGCAATGGCGACGTGTACTACCGCGTCGCCAAGTTCATGGGCTACGGCAAGCTGTCGCGCAAGAAGATCGAAGACCTGCGCATCGGTGCACGCATCGAAGTCGACGAGTCGAAAGAAGACCCGCTGGACTTCGTGCTGTGGAAGGCCGCCAAGCCGGGCGAGCCGAGCTGGGAGTCGCCGTGGGGTGCCGGGCGTCCGGGCTGGCACATCGAGTGCTCGGTGATGTCCACCTGCTGCCTGGGTGAAACGTTCGACATTCATGGCGGCGGCAGCGACCTGGAGTTCCCGCACCATGAAAACGAAATCGCCCAAAGCGAAGCGGCCACCGGCAAGACCTACGCCAACGCGTGGATGCACTGCGGCATGATCCGCATCAATGGCGAGAAGATGTCCAAGTCCTTGAACAACTTCTTCACCATTCGCGACGTGCTCGACAAGTACCACCCGGAAGTCGTGCGTTACCTGCTGGTGTCGAGCCACTACCGCAGCGCGATCAACTACTCGGAAGACAACCTCAAGGACGCCAAGGGCGCACTCGAGCGTTTCTACCATGCGTTGAAAGGCCTGCCGAGCGTTGCTCCGGCTGGCGGCGAAGCCTTCGTCGAGCGTTTCACCACGGTGATGAACGATGACTTCGGTACGCCGGAAGCCTGCGCGGTGCTGTTCGAGATGGTGCGTGAGATCAACCGTCTGCGCGAGAACGATCTCGACGCAGCGGCCGGTCTGGCGGCACGTCTGAAAGAACTGGCGAGCGTGCTGGGCGTGTTGCAGCTGGAGGCCGATGACTTCCTGCAAGCGGGCGCCGAAGGGCGTGTCGATGCGGCTGAAGTCGATGCGCTGATTGCTGCGCGTCTGGCGGCACGGGCCGGCAAGGACTGGGCCGAATCCGACCGCATCCGCGACCAGCTCACCGCCATGGGCGTGGTGCTGGAAGACGGCAAGGGCGGCACGACCTGGCGTCTGGCTGACTGATTGCCTGATCCGCGTTAAAACAAAACCCGCCTTGTGCGGGTTTTGTTTTTTGGGCTTTGGGTCTTGTGGTTACAGGGCTGACGCCATCGCTGGCAAGCCAGCTCCCACAAGTTTTTTGTTGTTCACGAGTGTTGCGTACAACCCGGAACACTGTGGGAGCTGGCTTGCCAGCGATGGGGTCCGCCCAGGCAACCAGTCATTCGGCCTGCCGCAAACGCTTGTAGAGCGTATTTCGGCTCACCCCAAGCCTGCGCGCCAGATGCGAAATATTGCCCCCGGCGGCTTTCAACTCCCGGTTCAACGCCTCGGCATCGCTCAGGTCGATGCCCAACGGCTCGGCCACCCCCACCGGCTCCATCTCCAGATCGACAAAAAAATCATCCGGCAGATGCTCCGGCCGTACCGGTTGTTCCTCGGCCATGGCCAGCGCCACCTGCATCACGCTGCTGACCTGACGCAGATTGCCCGGCCACGGATGTCGGCTGAACAACTCCAGCACTTCGCGGCTGAGCCCGGCCCATTGTGTCGGTTCACGATGCTGCTCCCACAGGCGTTTGAACAGCGCCTCTTTATCACTGCGCTCTCTGAGCGGCGGCAGTTCCAGCGTCAAACCGCCAATTCGGTAGTACAAGTCCTCGCGAAACCGGCCCAGTTGCACTTGTTCGCGCAAAGAGCGGTTGGTCGCCGAGATGATCCGCAGATCCACCGGGAACAATTCGCTGCTGCCCACCGGCTGCACGCAACGCTCCTGCAACACCCGCAACAACCGCGCCTGAGTCGGCAACGGCATGTCGCCGATTTCGTCGAGGAAGAGGGTGCCTTTGTCAGCCTTGCGGATCAGGCCGATGCTGCCTTTCTGGTTGGCGCCGGTGAATGCGCCTTTTTCGTAGCCGAACAGTTCCGATTCCACCAGTTCGGCGGGGATCGCCGCGCAGTTGACGGCGATGAATGCCTGTTTGCTGCGTGAGCTGGCTTGGTGCAGCGCTTTGACGAAGACTTCCTTGCCGACCCCGGTTTCGCCGTGGATCAACAGTGGAATGTCTTTCTCCAGCAGGCGTTCGGCCTGGCGCACGGCTTTTTCTACGCGGCTGTCACCAAAATGCAGAGAGTTGAGGCTGATCACGCCCGGCGCTTTGATCGGCGCCGTTTTCGGTTCGGCAAATACCCGAGGCTGAACAGGCGCCTGTTGCGGTCGCTTCAACAGGCACTGGAAACGGTTGCGCCCCGAGGTCTGCAAGGCAAACGGCAAGCCGTCGGGCTGATTCATCAGTTCCAGCAGCGACACGTTGAACAGGCTCTCGACACTGACCCGCGACAGGCGCACGCCGAGCAGATTGTCCGCGCGGCGATTAGCCGACAGCACCTGCCCGCTCTCATCGAAAATCAACAAACCGGCCCACTGACTGTCGAGGTTGTTCAACCCGGTGTTGAAGGTCAGTTGAAAGTGCTGACCGTGGAACAGGTTGAGGATCAGCCGGTTCTCCACGGTCTGGCTCATCATCTTGACCATGCCCAAGGTGTGCGAGGGCGGCAGGTAGCTGTCGCTGGACACGTCGAGCACGGCGATGACCTTGCGCTCGGCATCGAAAATCGGCGCGGCAGAACCGGTCATGAAGCGGTTGGCTTTCAGAAAGTGTTCATCGTGCTCGATGTGCACCGCTTGCTCGCAGGCCAGCGCGGTGCCGATGGCATTGGTGCCGCTGCAGCGTTCCATCCAGCTCGCTCCGGCGCGAAAACCCCGGGCCAGGTTCGGCTCGATAAAGCGCTGGGTGCCCCACGAGGTCAGCACCTGACCCTGGTGGTCGGCGAGCATGATCAGGCAATTGGAGTTGCTGAGGATGTTCTCGTAATACGGCAGCACTTCCTGATGGGTGGTTTGCACCAGCGCGTGGTGACGGTCGAGCAACTGCGCGATGCCGGCGGCGGGCAATTGATCGAAGGCCGGGGCGCTCTGGTGGTCAAGGCCGAAGGCGCGGCAACGTTGCCAGGAGGTCTGGATGATCGCGTCGTGGGACAGCGGCGGAGCAGGTGCGGCCATGGTGGTGGGCCTCTGATGCAGCATTCTTATTATTTTTATGCGATCCCTGTAGGAGCTGCCGAAGGCTGCGATCTTTTGACTTTGACTTTAAAAAACAAGATCAAAAGATCGCAGCCTTCGGCAGCTCCTACAGGAAGGTGAGCAGCCCGTAGAGTGTTGTTCACTATTGTTCATTGTCAATCGCCCGACTGTTCAAATGTGTTCAGCAATGAACGCCCGTTCCCCACGTTTTCGACACTTTTCACGACAAATCAACCACTTGCCATTTCTGGCACGAATGTCGCTCTGCTGCACAGGTCGCTTGACTCCAAATAATAAAAAAGGCCGAGCCATGTCACTCACCCTGGAGCACGTCAGCCGCACCGTCGAGGGCCAGACCTGGATCGACGATGCCTGCCTGACCTTCGAACCCGGATCCTTCAACGTTCTGCTCGGCCGCACGCTGTCCGGCAAGACCAGCCTGATGCGTTTGATGGCCGGCCTGGACAAGCCCGACAGCGGCCGCGTCCTGATGAACGGCGTCGACGTCACCCAGCGCCCGGTGCGCCTGCGCAACGTGTCGATGGTCTATCAGCAGTTCATCAATTACCCGACCATGACCGTGTTCGAGAACATCGCCTCGCCGCTGCGTCAGGCCGGTGTCGCCAAGGACATCATCCACAGCAAGGTGCAGGAAACCGCACGGATGCTGCGCATCGAGAAGTTCCTGCAGCGCCATCCGCTGGAGCTGTCCGGCGGTCAGCAGCAGCGCACGGCGATGGCCCGGGCGCTGGTCAAGGATGCCGAACTGATCCTGTTCGACGAGCCGCTGGTCAACCTCGACTACAAGCTGCGCGAAGAACTGCGCCAAGAGATGCGCGAGCTGTTCAAAGCCCGCCACACCATCGCGATCTACGCCACCACCGAGCCCAACGAAGCGTTGGCCTTGGGCGGCACCACGACCATCCTTCACGAAGGCCGGGTGATCCAGAGCGGCCCGTCGACTTCGGTGTATCACCAGCCGCAAACCGTGCTGGCAGCGGAGTTGTTCTCCGAACCGCCGATCAACCTGATGCCCGGGCGCATTGCCGGCAACGAAGTCAGCTTTGCCAACTTCGTGCACTTCCCGTTGAACGTCGATCTACGGCCGGTGGGCGAGGGCGAGTTCCGCTTCGGCGTGCGCCCCAGCCACATTTCGCTGGTGCCGAGCAACGATGACGATCTGGAACTGGCGGTCACCGTCGAGGTGGCCGAGATCAGCGGTTCGGAAACCTTCCTGCACGTGCGCAACGAACATTTCCTGCTGGTGCTGCACCTGCCCGGCGTTCACGAATACGACGTCGATGCGCCGATCCGCATCTACATCCCGACCCACAAACTGTTCGTGTTCGATGCGCAGGGCCGTCTGGTGCAGGCACCGGGCCGGCGTGTCGCGAGGGTTGCCTGATGGCCGAAATTCGTTTGCAGCACCTCGCCCACAGCTACAGCAAGCAGCCGAGCGGGCCTGACGATTACGCGATCCGCGAAATGGACCATATTTGGGAGCAGGGCGGCGCCTATGCCTTGCTCGGCCCTTCGGGTTGCGGCAAGTCGACGTTGCTCAACATCATTTCCGGCCTGCTCAGCCCCTCGCAGGGGCATGTGCTGTTCGATGGCAAAGCGGTCAATGACCTGACCCCGGAGAAGCGCAACATCGCCCAAGTGTTCCAGTTTCCGGTGGTCTACGACACCATGACCGTGTTCGATAACCTGGCCTTTCCCCTGAGAAATCAGGGCATGGCCGAGGCGAAAGTGCACAGCAAAGTGCAGGAAATCGCCGAAGTCCTCGACCTGCAAAACCTGCTGAGCAAGAAGGCCCGCAACCTCACCGCTGACGAAAAGCAAAAAGTCTCCATGGGCCGTGGCCTGGTGCGTGACGACGTCTCGGCAATCCTCTTCGACGAACCGCTGACGGTGATCGACCCGCACCTGAAGTGGAAGCTGCGACGCAAGCTCAAGCAGATCCACGAGCAGTTCAACATCACCATGGTCTACGTCACCCACGATCAGCTCGAAGCTTCGACCTTCGCCGACAAGATCGCGGTGATGTACGGCGGCCAGATCGTGCAGTTCGGCACCCCGCGGGAATTGTTCGAGCGGCCGAGCCACACCTTTGTCGGCTACTTCATCGGCAGCCCGGGGATGAACCTGATCGAGGTGCAGCCGCAGCCGGGCGGGGTCGGTTTCGCTTCGACGCACCTGCCACTGTCCGACGCCTTGCAGCGGCATATCGAACACGGCCAGTGGAAAAATCTGAAGGTCGGCATCCGCCCCGAGTTCATCCATGTCTGGGATGAACCGTTTGACGAAGCGATGCAGGCGCGGGTGGTCCACGTCGAAGACCTGGGCACCTACAAGATCCTCACCCTCGACCTCGACGGCGCGCCGTTGAAGGTGCGTCTGGCCGAAGACAAACCGGTGCCGCAGGGTACCGCGTACATCAGTTTTCCGGCGCAGTGGCTGATGGTATATGCCGACGAGTTTCTTCTTGAAGACACCGACTCTACCGAGGTGCAGCCATGAACAAGGTGCAGAACAACAAGGCCTGGTGGCTGGTGTTGCCGGTGTTTCTGCTGGTGGCGTTCAGTGCGGTGATCCCGATGATGACCGTGGTCAACTATTCGGTGCAGGACATTTTCGACCAGTCCAGCCGCTACTTCGTCGGTGCCGACTGGTACAAGCAGGTGCTGCTCGACCCGCGTCTGCATGACTCGTTGCTGCGCCAGTTCATCTACTCGGCCTGCGTGCTGTTGATTGAAATTCCGCTGGGTATCGCCGTCGCCCTGACCATGCCGACCAAGGGGCGCTGGTCGTCAGTGGTGCTGATCATCCTGGCGATTCCGCTGCTGATCCCGTGGAACGTGGTCGGCACCATCTGGCAGATCTTCGGCCGCGCCGACATCGGTCTGCTCGGGTCGAGCCTGAATGCGCTGGGCATCAGCTACAACTACGCGGCCAACACCATGGACGCCTGGGTCACGGTGCTGGTGATGGACGTCTGGCACTGGACTTCGCTGGTGGCGCTGCTGTGTTTCTCCGGGTTGCGGGCGATTCCTGACGTGTATTACCAGGCGGCGCGCATCGACCGCGCCTCGGCCTGGGCAGTGTTCAGGCACATCCAGTTGCCCAAGCTGAAAAGCGTGCTGCTGATCGCGGTGATGCTGCGCTTCATGGACAGTTTCATGATTTACACCGAGCCGTTCGTGCTCACCGGCGGCGGGCCGGGTAATGCCACGACCTTCCTCAGTCAGACCTTGACGCAGATGGCGGTCGGCCAATTCGATCTGGGCCCGGCAGCGGCGTTTTCGCTGGTGTATTTCCTGATCATCCTGCTGGTCTCGTGGCTGTTCTACACCGCCATGACCCATTCCGACGCCAATCGCTGAGGGCCCGGCCATGCACAAAAGAAAGCTGATTCCGTTGCTGGTGTACATCCTGTTCCTGCTGGTGCCGATCTACTGGCTGCTGAACATGTCGTTCAAGAGCAACACCGAAATCCTCGGCGGGTTGACCCTGTTTCCGCAGGATTTCACCTGGCACAACTACAAGGTGATTTTCACCGACCCGAGCTGGTACACCGGTTATCTCAATTCGCTGTATTACGTCAGCCTCAACACGGTGATCTCGCTGAGTGTGGCGTTGCCGGCGGCGTACGCGTTTTCTCGCTATCGCTTCCTCGGTGACAAGCACCTGTTCTTCTGGCTGCTGACCAACCGCATGGCGCCGCCGGCGGTGTTTCTGTTGCCGTTCTTTCAGTTGTATTCGTCGATCGGGCTGTTCGATACGCACATCGCCGTGGCACTCGCGCACTGCCTGTTCAACGTGCCGCTGGCGGTTTGGATTCTTGAGGGGTTCATGTCCGGGGTGCCCAAGGAAATCGACGAAACCGCGTACATCGACGGCTACAGCTTCCCCAAGTTCTTCGTGAAGATTTTCATCCCGCTGATCGGCTCCGGGATCGGCGTCACGGCGTTCTTCTGCTTCATGTTTTCCTGGGTCGAACTGCTGCTGGCGCGCACGCTGACCTCGGTGAATGCCAAGCCGATTGCCGCGGTGATGACCCGCACCGTGTCGGCCTCGGGCATCGACTGGGGCGTGCTGGCCGCGGCGGGGGTGCTGACCATCCTGCCGGGCATGCTGGTGATCTGGTTTGTTCGCAACCACGTGGCCAAGGGCTTTGCCCTCGGTCGGGTCTGAGGAACGCATGATGGAATGGATGAGCTGGACCACCCCCACGGCGGGGTTCTTTATTGCCATCGGCCTGTTGCTGGTGGGCATGACCACCTGGGAACTGCGCTCGCCGAGCATCCTGCGACGCGGTTTTCTGCCGATTGCCACCACCCGTGGCGATCGCTTGTTCATCGGTCTTCTCGGCAGCGCCTACCTGCATCTGCTGGTAATCGGCGTCACCGACTGGAGCATCTGGGTGGCGTCCGCGCTGTCTCTGGTGTGGCTGTTGGTTGTGATGCGCTGGGGCTAGTCGAGTCGCTCGGCAATCGTGCTCCGAAACTCTAACTGGAGGTCTCTATGTTCGATAAAAACAATAAGCTGCGACATAGCATTTCATTGGCAGCCATGCTCGCACTCAGCGGTTTGAGCGCTTCGGCCTGGGCCGATGCCTACGAAGACGCTGCGAAAAAATGGATTGGCAGCGAGTTCAAGCCGTCGACCCTGACGGCGGATCAGCAGCTCGAAGAATTGAAGTGGTTCATCAAGGCCGCCGAGCCGTTTCGCGGCATGGAAATCAAAGTGGTTTCCGAGACCCTGACCACCCACGAATACGAGTCCAAGGTGCTGGCTAAGGCGTTCAGCGAAATCACCGGGATCAAACTCACCCACGACCTGCTGCAAGAAGGCGACGTGGTGGAAAAAATGCAGACGGTGATGCAGTCGGACAAGAACATCTACGACGGTTGGGTCAACGACTCGGATTTGATCGGTACGCACTTTCGCTACGGCAAGACCGAGTCGATCACTGACCTGATGGCCAACGAAGGCAAGAACTTCACTTCGCCGACCCTCGACATCAAGGATTTCATCGGCATCTCGTTTACCACCGCGCCGGACGGCAAGATTTATCAGTTGCCCGATCAGCAGTTCGCCAACCTGTACTGGTTCCGCGCCGACTGGTTCGAACGCGCCGACCTGAAAGCCAAGTTCAAGGAAAAGTACGGCTACGAACTCGGCGTGCCGGTGAACTGGTCGGCCTATGAAGACATCGCCAAATTCTTCAGCGAAGACGTCAAGGAAATCGACGGCAAACGCGTCTACGGGCACATGGACTACGGCAAGAAAGACCCGTCGCTGGGCTGGCGCTTCACCGATGCCTGGTTCTCCATGGCCGGTGGCGGCGACAAGGGCTTGCCCAACGGTCTGCCGGTGGACGAGTGGGGGATTCGCGTCGAGGACTGCCATCCGGTCGGATCCAGCGTGACCCGTGGCGGCGACACCAACGGCCCGGCGGCGGTGTTCGCCACGCAGAAATACGTCGACTGGCTCAAGGCATACGCGCCACCGGAAGCGGCGGGCATGACCTTCTCCGAGTCCGGCCCGGTGCCGTCGCAGGGCAACATCGCCCAGCAGATTTTCTGGTACACCGCGTTCACCGCCGACATGACCAAGCCGGGCCTGCCGGTGGTCAACGCCGACGGCACGCCGAAATGGCGCATGGCACCGTCGCCGCGCGGGCCGTATTGGGAAGAGGGCATGAAGCTCGGCTATCAGGACGTGGGTTCGTGGACGTTCATGAAATCCACGCCTGAGAAACAGAAACTCGCGGCGTGGCTGTACGCGCAGTTCGTCACCTCGAAAACCGTGTCGCTGAAGAAAACCATCGTCGGCCTGACACCGATTCGCGAGTCGGATATCAACTCGCAGGCGATGACCGATCTGGCGCCGAAACTCGGTGGCCTGGTCGAGTTCTACCGCAGCCCGGCCCGCGTGCAATGGACCCCGACCGGGACCAACGTGCCTGACTATCCGCGTCTGGCGCAATTGTGGTGGAGCCACATCGCCGAAGCGGCCAGCGGCGAGAAGACTCCGCAGCAGGCGCTGGATGGCCTGGCCAAGGATCAGGACGCGATCATGACGCGTCTGGAACGCTCCAAAGCGCAAGCCACGTGCGCCCCGAAAATGAACCCGGAACGCGACGCGCAATACTGGTTCGACCAACCGGGCGCACCGAAACCGAAACTGGCCAACGAGAAGCCGAAGGGCGAGACCGTGAGCTACAACGAACTGCTGAAATCGTGGGCGGATGCGCGTAAGTGATGGTTGATGTGTGAAAGCAAACGGCACCGTAAGGTGCCGTTTTTTTTGCTGCCTGATCTACCGCCATCGCTTGCAGGCAAGCTCCCACAGGTTTCAGTGGTGTCCACAACCCCCCAAAACACCCCGACACTCTGTAGGAGCTGCCGCAGGCTGCGATCTTTTGCTCCTGATCTTCAAAGGCCAAGGCAAAAGATCGCAGCCTGCGGCAGCTCCTACAGGACATCGGTCAATGCCAGCTTCATGCTTGAATTTCTTCAAAGGTATCAAGCGTGGCGTCAGGCCCGGGTACACCGCGATTCACTGTGGGAGCTGGCTTGCCAGCGATAGCGGTGTGTCAAAAAAATAAGGATGTGACTGACCCGCCGTCATCGCTGGCAAGCCAGCTCCCACAAGTTTGCGTGTCGTCCAAAAAACTCAAAAACACCCCGATCCCTGCGGCAGCTCCTACAGGACACCGGTCAATGCCAGCTTCATGCTTGGTATCGAGCATGGCGTCAGGCCCGGGTACATCGCAGATCACTGTGGGAGCTTGCCTGCAAGCGATGGGGCCTTGGGTGCCGCCGCAGGAAAACCGAGGCGGAATACGGTCATGACGCCGGGCAAGCTTTTCACCTCCGCCACCCCCTGATGCAGGCTCATGATCGAGCGCACGATCGCCAGGCCCAGCCCGGTGCTGCCCTGTGAGCGCGAGCGGGCGCTGTCGACGCGGTAGAAGCGGTCGAACAGGTGCGGCAGGTGTTGCGCCTCGATGCCGGTGCCGGGATTGCTGACCAGCAGTGAAGCCTGCGTCGCGCCTTGCTCGATCAGCAAGGTGATGGTTTTGCCGTGCGGGCAATGACGCAGCGCATTGGACAGCAGATTGGAAATCGCCCGCTGAATCATCAGTCGATCGCCCAACACCGAGGCGCTGCCGACAACATTCAAGTGAATCTGCTTGTCCTGCGCCGCCAGCGAAAACATCTCCGCAACCTTCGCCGCTTCCGCCTCCAGCGCCACCGCTTCAAACGGCGCCAGCGCCGACGGGTGACTGACCTGCGCCAGAAACAGCATGTCCGAGACAATCCGCGCCACGCGTTCCAGCTCCTCGGTACACGACACCAGCACGTCCTTGTACTCCTCGGTCGTACGCTCGCGGGACAGCGTCACCTGGGCCTTGCCCATCAGGTTGTTGATCGGCGTGCGCAGCTCATGCGCCAGGTCATCGGAGAACTGCGACAACTGCTGCACTCCGGCATCGAGGCGGTGCAGCATGAAGTTGATGCCCTGCGCCAGTTCGCTCAGCTCCTGCGGCATGTTCACCACCGACAGCCGATGGTCCAGATCCTGCGTCGAAACCATCGCCGCCACTTTGCGAAACTCGCGCAGCGGCGCCAGTCCGCGCTGCACCGCGCCCCACGCCGTCAGGCCGATGAACACCAGCAACAGCGGCAAGGCAATCAGCGTCGAGCGCAGATAGCCGCTGAGCAGCGCCTGATCATGTGCGTTGTCCATCGACAGCAGCACCGGCACGCTGCTGCCGTCCTTGAGCCGAATCAGCTTCGACGCGGTAAGGAACTTTGCGCCCTCGTCATCGATGCTTTCGCTATAGGCCAATTGTTCGGTGGTGGTTCGCACTGCGCGCAATTCGGCGCGTGGATCCTTGAGTCCCGAGCCGGATTTGAGCAGCGGCGTACGCAGGTTCGAACGGTCATAAATCGTCAGTGTCAGGTTGTCATGGCCCATGACCTGATCGAGCAGAATGTGCGGCTTGCCGCTGACTTCATTGGCGTCGACGTACAGCGACAGGCTGTGCTCCACCTGCGCCATCTTCTTTTGCAGGCTGTCGCGCGACAGCGCATTCAGCTCATGAGTCAGGGCGAAATAGGCAAGGATCGCCAGAAACACCACCAACAGCGCGCCGAGAATACTCACCGTCAAACCGAGGCGCATCGACAGGCTGGCCGGCTTCATTCCCGCGCCTCCAGCACGTAGCCGACACCGCGCAGGGTGTGGATCAGCTTGTTGGCGAACGGGTCGTCGATCTTCGCCCGCAAACGGCGGATCGACACTTCGACCACGTTGGTGTCGCAGTCGAAATTCATGTCCCACACCAGCGAGATGATTTGCGTACGGGTCAGCACCTCGCCGGACTGGCGCATCAACAAGTGCAGCAGGGCGAATTCCTTGGTGGTCAGGTCGATGCGCTGCGCGCCGCGAAATGCCCGATGGCGGCCCGGGTCGAGCTCCAGATCGGCGACTTTCAACACCTGCGGCACTGGTATGTTTTCGCTGCGGCGCATCAGGGTGCGCACCCGCGCCAGCAGTTCGGGAAACTCGAACGGCTTGACCAGATAGTCGTCGGCGCCCAGGTCCAGACCGCGAATCTTGTCCGCCAGCCGCCCGCGCGCGGTGAGCATCATCACCCGTGTGGAGTGGGTACGGCGCAGTTGTTCCAGGACGCCCCAGCCGTCCAGTTCCGGCAAGTTCACGTCGAGAATGATCAGGTCGTACGTCTGCTGTTGCGCCAGATGCAAGCCATCGGCACCGGTGGCGGCGTGGTCAACGATATAACCACTTTCGGTCAAACCCTGATGCAAGTATTCGGCAGCTTTAAGCTCGTCCTCGACGACAAGGATTCGCATGATCTTTCACCACTTTCATTTAATGGATGTTTAATTAAGGCGGTCGGGAAAGTTGTTGTTTTTGTAGGGCCTTGCGCACGTTTCAATAACTTGATGCCAGGCACGGTAAAGGCTGAAGTGGCTACAGGGTCAACGAGCGGAGCCTTTAAAACGGCGTTGCGCGACACCCTGTCGCAGTTAAAAAAGCAAATTTCCGCGACTTCGATTTCGGCAAGTGCTGTTTGGCAGATAACCCGTGCGTATGTGTTTCGATGTATTACGACAACGCCGTTTGCACTTCGCATCCTAGAGCAAAACAACTTTCGCTAACCGTTGATAACGGATTTGTAATGTTCCAGTCACCTTGACGATAAGTTCAAAACCCTACCGTGGCGGCATCAAAGATTCTTGAATAAAGGAAGTCTTCCAATTGCCCGGTTTAATAAAACTGACGGCGCGATCACGCCTGAACATAACTGCCAGCGGCCTCTTGTGGTTGGCGTGCAGCAGCCTTGCCAGCGCCTCGACCCTGACGCTTGATCAGGCGCTGCAAAGTGCCTTCGCCGGCAACCCCGATCTCGCCGCCGCGCAGTGGGAAATCGGCATTGCCGAGGGCGATCGCCAACAGGCTGGCCTGATTCCAAACCCCGAAGTGTCGTGGGAAGCCGAAGACACCCGGCGCGACTCGCGCACCACCACGCTGATGCTCAGTCAGCCGATTGAGCTGGGCGGTAAACGCGCAGCGCGGATCGATGTTGCCAGCCGCGCGCAGGACGCTGCCAGCATCGAGCTGGAGCGCAAGCGCAATGCCTTGCGCGCCGATGTGATTCAGGCGTTCAACAGTGCGCAAACCGCGCAGCAACGCTTGCAGTTGGCGCGCCAGTCGCTGCAACTGGCCGAGCACGGCTTGCGCGTGGCCCAGGGCCGGATCGAGGCCGGCAAATCGTCGCCGGTCGAAGGCACGCGGGCACAGGTGCAGCTCTCGGAAGTGCGCCTGGAGGTGAGCCGCGCCGAGCGCGATCAGGCCAACGCGTATCAACAGTTGGCGCAGGTCATGGGCGCGCCGTTGCCGACTTCGACCAACGTGCAAGCCGCCACGCAAAACCTCGCCACGCTGCCGCCGCCCGGCCGCTTGCTCGAGCGTCTGAACCAGACCGCCGAGCTGCGTCTGGCGAAACTGCAGATCGATCAACGCGAAGCCTCATTGGGCCTGGAAAAGTCGCAGCGCATTCCCGATCTGACCGTCAGCATCGGCAGCCAGTACAGCGAAACTGAGCGCGAACGGGTCAACGTGGTCGGGCTGTCGATGCCGATTCCGCTGTTCAACCGCAATCAGGGCAACGTGCTCGCCGCCGCACGGCGCAGCGATCAGGCGCGGGATCTGCGCAACGCCACCGAGCTGCGTTTGCGCACTGAAGTTCAGACCAGCCTTGAGCAATGGCAGACCGCCAACGGCGAAGTCAACGCGTTCAATCAGACCATCCTGCCCGCCGCACAAAGTGCGGTGGACAGCGCCACCCGTGGTTTCGAAATGGGCAAGTTCGGCTTCCTCGACGTGCTCGACGCGCAGCGCACCCTGATTGCCGCGCGTGGCCAATACATCCAGGCCGTCAGCGAGGCGACCGACGCCCGCGTGCGTCTCGAACGGATCTTCGGCGACCTCAGCGTCAGCCCTTGAATTTCACTTTTCAGACAACTGCGCGATGGCACGGCGCAGAGGAGTTTCCATGGATAAAAAACTGATGGTGGTCGCGGTGGCGACTCTGGCGCTGGGTATTGGCATCGGTTCGATGTGGCCGGCCACGAGCAACATCGACGCGCATGCCGATGAGGCTTCCGAACATGCTGACCATGCCGAGGAGGGCGCTGCCGCCGAAGGCGAACATGCCGAAGAAGGCCACATCGAATTGAGCGCCGAGCAGATCGCCGCCGCAGGCATTCAACTGGCCGAGGCGCGGGCGCAAAGCATCAGTCTCGGCTTGTCGTTTCCCGGCGAAGTGCGCTTCGACGAGGACCGCACCGCGCACGTCGTGCCACGCGTGCCGGGGGTGGTCGAGTCGGTGGCGGTCAACCTCGGGCAAGCGGTGAAGAAGGGCCAGTTGCTGGCGGTGATCGCCAGTCAACAGATCTCCGATCAGCGCAGCGAGCAGGCCGCCGCGCAACGTCGCTTGGCGTTGGCACGTACCACCTACGAGCGCGAGAAAAAGCTCTGGCAGGACAAGATCTCCGCCGAACAGGATTTCCTCCAGGCAAAGCAAGCGTTGGAAGAAGCGGAAATCGCCATGAACAACGCCCGACAGAAAATCAGCGTGCTCAGCGGCAGCGTGGTCGCCACCGGCGGCAATCGCTACGAACTGCGCGCGCCATTCGACGGCGTGGTGGTGGAAAAACACCTGACGCCGGGCGAGGTGGTCGATGAAACCACCGCCGCGTTCACCCTGTCGGACTTGTCCCGCGTGTGGGTGACCTTCGGCGTTTCGCCCAAGGACCTGACCCAGGTGCAGGTGGGCAAACCGGTCACCGTCAGTGCGCCGGAATTGAAAGCTGAAGTGACTGGCAGCGTGGCTTACGTCGGTAGCCTGCTCGGCGAACAGACCCGCACCGCGACCGTGCGAGTGACGCTGGAAAACCCGCAAGGCTCGTGGCGACCGGGGCTGTTCGTCAGCGCACGGGTCGCCACTGACAGCCGCGAAGCGAAAGTGGCCGTGCCGGAAACCGCGATCCAGACCGTCGAGGACAAACCCACGGTGTTCGTGCGTACCGACGACGGCTTCAAGGCGCAGGCGGTGGAATTGGGCAGCCGCGCCGCCGGCCACGTGGAAGTCACCCAAGGGCTGGAACCGGGCGTGCAAGTCGCCAGCGCCGGCAGCTTCGTCCTCAAGTCGGAGCTGGGCAAAGCCTCAGCCGAGCACAGTCATTAATTCTGGAAGGTCACCATGTTCGAACGCCTGATCCAGTTTGCCATCGAGCAGCGCATCATCGTGCTGCTCGCCGTTCTGCTCATGGCCGGCCTCGGCATCGCCAGTTATCAGAAACTGCCGATCGACGCCGTGCCCGACATCACCAACGTCCAGGTGCAGATCAACACCGGCGCCGCCGGGTTCTCGCCGCTGGAAACCGAGCAGCGCATCACTTTCCCGATTGAAACCGCGATGGCCGGTTTGCCGGCACTGGAGCAGACCCGTTCGCTGTCGCGCTCCGGGCTGTCGCAGGTCACGGTGATCTTCAAGGACGGCACCGACCTGTTCTTCGCCCGCCAACTGGTCAACGAGCGCCTGCAGATCGCCAGGGAGCAATTGCCCGAAGGCGCGGAAGCGCTGATGGGGCCGATTTCCACCGGCCTCGGCGAGATCTTTCTGTGGACGGTGGAGGCGAAGGAAGGCGCGTTGAAGGACGACGGCACAGCCTACACGCCGACCGATCTGCGGGTGATTCAGGACTGGATCATCAAGCCGCAATTGCGCAACGTACCGGGTGTTGCCGAGATCAACACCATCGGTGGTTTTGCCAAGGAATACCAGATCGCGCCGGATCCGAAACGCCTCGCCGCGTACAAGCTCACCCTCACCGATCTGATCACCGCGCTGGAGCGCAACAACGCCAACGTCGGCGCCGGCTACATCGAGCGCAGCGGCGAGCAGTTGCTGATCCGCGCACCAGGGCAAGTGGCGAGCACCGAGGACATCGCCAACATCGTCATGGCCAATGTCGATGGCACGCCGATCCGGGTGAAGAACGTCGCCACCGTGGAAATCGGCCGCGAACTGCGCAGCGGCGCAGCCACGGAAAACGGTCGTGAAGTGGTGCTCGGCACGGTGTTCATGTTGATCGGCGAGAACAGCCGCACCGTGTCGCAAGCGGTCGCGAGCAAGCTCGAACAGATCAATAAATCCCTGCCGCAAGGCGTGATTGCGGTGCCGGTGTACGACCGCACGCACCTGGTCGACAAAGCCATCGCCACGGTGAAAAAGAACCTGATTGAAGGCGCGGTTCTGGTGATCGCGATTCTGTTCCTGTTCCTCGGCAACATTCGCGCTGCGCTGATTACCGCGATGGTGATTCCGCTGTCGATGCTGTTCACCTTCACCGGCATGTTCAGCAACAAGGTCAGCGCCAACCTTATGAGCCTCGGCGCGCTGGACTTCGGCATTATCGTCGACGGCGCGGTGGTGATCGTCGAAAACACCCTGCGTCGTCTGGCGCATGCGCAGCAACATCACGGGCGTTTGTTGAGCCGTGCCGAGCGTTTCAAGGAAGTGTTCGCCGCCGCGAAAGAGGCGCGGCGCCCGCTGATTTTCGGTCAGTTGATCATCATGGTGGTGTACCTGCCGATCTTCGCCCTGAGCGGCGTCGAAGGGAAAATGTTCCACCCGATGGCGCTCACCGTGGTCATCGCGCTGCTCGGTGCGATGCTGCTGTCGGTGACCTTCGTGCCGGCGGCGATTGCGCTGTTTGTCACCGGCAAGGTCAAGGAAGAAGAGGGCGCGGTCATGCGCGGCGCACGTCGGGTGTATGCGCCGGCGCTGGCCTGGGTCATGGCCCATCGCACGGTTGCGGTGGGCGCGGCGTTGGCGGTGATCGTGCTCAGCGGCGTGCTCACCAGCCGCATGGGCAGCGAGTTTGTGCCGAGCCTAAGTGAAGGGGATTTCGCTCTGCAAGCACTGCGCGTGCCGGGTACCAGCCTGACGCAATCGGTGGACATGCAGCAGCGCCTGGAAACCTTGATCCTGGCCAAAGTGCCGGAGGTTGAACGGGTGTTCGCCCGCACCGGCACGGCGGAAATCGCTTCCGACCCGATGCCGCCGAACATCTCCGACAGCTACGTGATGCTCAAACCCAAGGAGCAATGGCCAGACCCGAACAAGTCCCGCGAAACCCTGATGGCCGAACTGCAAGCCGCTGCCGCGACGCTGCCGGGCAGTAACTATGAACTGTCGCAGCCGATCCAGTTGCGCTTCAACGAACTGATTTCCGGCGTGCGCAGCGATGTCGCGGTGAAGGTGTTCGGCGATGACATGGACGTGCTCAACGCCACGGCAGCGAAGATCGCGGCGGCGATGCAGAAGGTCAATGGCGCCTCTGAAGTGAAGGTCGAGCAGACCACCGGGCTGCCGGTGCTGACCATCAACATCGACCGCGACAAGGCGGCGCGTTACGGGCTCAACGTCGGCGATGTGCAGGACACCATCGCCGTGGCCGTCGGCGGGCGACAGGCTGGCACCTTGTATGAGGGCGATCGGCGCTTCGACATGGTGGTGCGGTTGTCCGATGCCATGCGCAAGGACATCGAGGGTTTGTCGGCGCTGCTGATTCCGGTGCCGGCGCTGAGCGGTGCGGCGAACCAGATTGGTTTTATCGCGCTGAAAGACGTCGCCAGCCTCGATCTGGTGCTCGGGCCGAACCAGGTCAGCCGCGAAAACGGCAAGCGCCTGGTGATCGTCAGCGCCAACGTGCGCGGGCGCGATATCGGCTCGTTCGTCAGCGAAGCGAGTGCGGTGATCGAGCGCGAGGTGCAGGTCCCGGCCGGTTACTGGACCCGTTGGGGCGGGCAGTTCGAGCAACTGCAATCGGCGGCCAAGCGCTTGCAGATTGTGGTGCCGGTGGCGCTGCTGCTGGTGTTCGGGCTGTTGTTCATGATGTTCAACAATCTGAAGGACGGCTTGCTGGTGTTCACCGGGATTCCGTTTGCGCTGACCGGCGGGGTGATGGCGCTGTGGCTGCGGGATATTCCGTTGTCGATTTCGGCAGGCGTCGGGTTTATTGCGCTGTCCGGGGTGGCGGTGCTCAACGGGCTGGTGATGATCGCGTTTATTCGCAATTTGCGCGAGGAAGGAAGGGCGTTGGCCGAGGCGATCAATGTCGGCGCGCTCACGCGGTTGCGGCCGGTATTGATGACGGCGCTGGTGGCGTCGCTGGGGTTTATTCCGATGGCGCTGGCAACCGGCACCGGTGCTGAAGTGCAGCGGCCGCTGGCGACGGTGGTGATTGGCGGGATTCTGTCCTCGACCATTCTCACGCTGCTGATATTGCCGGCGCTGTACCAGATCGCCCATCGCCGGGATGAGGACGTAGTGCCCATCCGGTAGAACAGCACTACCTTTGTGGCGAGGGGATTTATCCCCGATGGGGCTGCGCAGCAAGCCCGCTTTTTTGGATAAAGAGCGGGGCCGCTGCGCGGCCCCATCGGGGATAAATCCCCTCGCCACAAGGTATTTCTCAGGCCTGAGATTTTCTGTGTGGCTGCCGTACTTGCCACATTACGAATCTGTAATTCCCCCGCCACCGTCACGAAAGGTACGCCTTGTTACCTTGATCCCGTCAGTTACTTAAACGAGGAATCAAAAATGAAAATCGTACAAATGGGTGCTTTTGTGGTGGCGTTGGCGATGTCTTCCCTGGTCATGGCTGAAGGTGGCGGCGACCGCACGTTCGACCGGATGATGACCAACAACGACCGTTCCATGGAGCTGTTCGTGGCCAAGGAAAAAGCCGCCGGCAACCCGGTGGTGGTCAATGAAAAAGCCGTCGACAACCGCAAGAGCCTGTAAGCGACAGCACTTGATCAAGCCCGTCATCGCGCATCGATGCTGGGCTTTTTTATGCCTGGATGGGAAGGAAATGGATATGAAAATACGCAAGTTGATCGCGTTCGCCAGTGTCATGGCGATGTCTTCTCTGGTCATGGCCGAAGGCGGCGGTGACCGCACTTTCGAGCGTGCCTTCAGCGCCAACGCCAAAGCCATGGAGCAATATGCCGCCGAGCAGGGCAAAGCGCCGCCGGTGGTCAAGGAATATGAATACGGGATGAAGCTGGACGTGGTGAAAATCGTCAGCGTGGTGAAGCCGCAGCCGGCTTGCTCGGTGGTCCCGACAGCCATGACCTACGAGGACTCGCAAGGGCAGCTCAATACGCTCAAGTACAGCGTGGCGGGTGTGTGCCGCAACAGTGGTGGCTAATTAATCCCTATCCCTGTAGGAGCTGCCGAAGGCTGCGATCTTTTGATCTTGATCTTAAAATCAAAGTCAAAAGATCGCAGCCTGCGGCAGCTTCTGCACGGGGCACATTTTCAGTATCACGATCGGTATTTCAATTCGGGATGTTTAAGGTTGTGTGGGCAAAACAGAACCTTCCCACAATGTTTTCAGGTTGTCCCTCAGACGTCCGCTCTCTAGCCTGTGTGGGTCGCTGCCAAATCAGCGATCGGGATTGGAACCCCGGAGAACGTGTCAGCGCCAAAGCGTCTTTCATGACGTATGCTTGCCCATCTTCATGGTGTGCAGTCTGTAATGGCGGCTGTGCGTGGGAGACTTTCGAGTCTGCCGGGTTTCTCCGTTCCCCGGGTTCCAACCTGCGTACAGCTGCCACCCCATCGCGTGGAACCGATCGGGTCAGCTCCAACGTTTTGAAGGAGAAAAAACATGAAAAAGCCAACACCGAATCCGCCCGAAACAGACACGCCTGCAGACCCCGATCCAACATCCCCCTACGCCGCCATCGACACCCACAAGCTCCACGAAGCCGCCGACCGCGCCCTCGACTACTACCTCAAGCCCGCAGCGCCCATCATGGCCACACCTTACACCGCCAACGCGCTGTTCCTGATCAACCCCTACGCCGACACCGAATCCCTGCTGGCCAACGCCTGCGAATCCCTGGCCTCGGCCACGGTGATGCTCGGCGACTTCGCCGCCTTGCTGGAGGGCACGCATCGCAAGACGCTGCTCGGCATCGCTCAGGTGGTCATGCTCGGTGAACTGGCGGTGAACAAGGCACTGGATAACGTCGAACCCAGCGCCTGACCAATGTCTTCTGTAGGCGCTGCCGAAGGCTGCGATCTTTTGATCTTGATCTAAAAAACCAAAATCAAGGGATCGCAGCCTGCGGCAGCTCCTACAGGAGTGTGTTTCGGACGGGATAAAAAAGGCGCCCCGAAGGGCGCCAAAAAATTCACCTCTGACCAAAGGAGCAAGGAGCTTCTAAAGGTGAATGGTGTTGCTCGGGAAACTCAGAGAATCGCCAGCGGGTATTCGACGATCACGCGCACTTCGTCCAGGTCCGACTCGAATGCCGTGGCGCGAGTGGTGGCCTGGCGCAGACGCAGCGACAGGTCTTTCATCGAACCGCTCTGCACCACGTATTTGACTTCCACATCACGCTCCCAGCGTTTCTGGTCGGTCAGCGGATTGCCGTCGGCATCGCGGCGCATGTACACGGCGTTGGCGTTGGAATAATCGGCGTCGGTGCCGCGCGCGTAACGGGTCATGAACGACAAACCGGGTACGCCGTAAGTGCTCATGTCGAGGTCATAGCGCACCATCCACGAACGTTCTTTCGGCGAGTTGAAGTCGCTGTACTGGATCGAGTTGTCGAGAAAGATCGAGTCAGACTGGCGCAGGTAATCGAAGTCGTCGTTGCCGTTGTTGCGCTGGTGGGAGAGGGCGACGGAGTGCGCACCGAGTTTCACCCCGACGCGGCCGCTCCAGATGTTGTTGTCGAACTGGCCGAGCAGTTGTTTGCCTTCGTCGACCGCTTTGTAATAGTTCAGCCCCCCGAACAGCGACAGGTCGTCCGCCAGCGGATAGGTCCAGGCGGTGCCGGCGTAATACTGGTTCCAGGCGTCCTTGAGGCGGCTGGAGTACAGGCTGAAACTGAGGTTCTTGTTCAGCACATAATCACCACCGCCGTAAGCGATCCACGGCGAGTTGACCGGACCGGCGTAAAACGTGGCGAAATTTTCGCGCATGTCGCTGGACACCGGTTGGCTCATCGCATGCAGACGACCGCCCTGAATCGACAGACCGTCGATGCTGGTGTTGGTCGCCGTCACCCCGCGAAAGCTTTCCGGCAGCAAGCGTGAGTCACCGGCCGCCACCACCGGGTTGGCCGGAAACACATCCCCGACCTTGATCACCGTGTCGAACGCCCGCACTTTCGCGGCGCCACCGATCTTGGTGTATTCATCCCGTGCCTGGCCGTCACTGTTGACCGGCAATACATCGAACGAACTGCGCCCTCCATTACGTCCGTCACCGGTATCGAGTTTCAAACCGATCATGGCAAACGCATCGACCCCGACCCCGACGGTGCCTTGGGTAAAACCGGATTCGAACTTGCTGATCACCGCATGCGCCCAGGCCTCGGAGTAACCGTTGCCGGTGGGGCTGGACTGGCCGTTGCGATGATCACGATTGAAGTAGAAGTTGCGGTTGAGCACCGTCAGGCTGCTGCCTTCAACAAAGCCCTCAGGCTTGTCTTCTGCAAACACCATGGACGGCCCGGCGCCGACTACCACCGCTAAAGCGGCCATCGATATTTTTGTAGGGTTAACCATCAAACACTCCTTGGGTTCGGCAGAACGGGAACGTGCGTCGGCGTGGTCTTATTGTTCGGCGGGGCAGGGCCCGCCGGCATTGGTCGCCGGGTCACATCGTTGCAGGCTGCGGATAACGCCAAGGTGATGGGGGAATTACAATTTCGTCATGTGGTTATATGGATTGAGTGAACGCCACATAAACCTGTGGGAGCGAGCCTGCTCGCGAAAGCGGAGTGTCAGGCACTGAAGATGGGGATGTGCCGACGCCTTCGTCGGAACGCCGCCCGGATCAGGCTCGCTCCCACAGTGGGTTGAGTGAGTCTGATAGATCACATGAGAGCCGATGTGGCTTTTTATCGTTCGAAGGTATCCAGCAAACCGTGTGATAGAGAGGCATCAGTTTCGGCGGGAAGTATGAGTTTGCCCTTCGTGTCGCCGATCCGTTTTACACGCGTCTTCTTCAAGGTAATTTTGCCTTGGCGTTCTTCGGCTATCGCATCAAGGCCATCCATCAACTCTGAAAAAATATCCCGCTTCATGGTTCGTGGATCTCCACTTGATAGTTGATCCTCAAATTTAACCGCAATTACCTTCTGCAGAATGTCAGCCATTGCTCACCACTTTGCAGGCAAATTCCTAGAAAGGGGAGAGCGTTATAAGTCAAAAGATCGCAGCCTTCGGCAGCTCCTACAGACCGCATACCATCCCAATGTAGGAGCTGCCGAAGGCTGCGATCTTTTGATGTTGATTCCCGCAAAAACAAAAACGGCACCCGAAGGTGCCGTTTCCGTTTCCAGCCAGCCGAGCAATCAGCCTGCCAGACCCGCCTGCTGAACCAGCGTCAGCAATGGCTGCGGGTACACACCGAGGAAGAACGCAACCACGGCGATAGCCAGCAGCATTACACCGCCTGCTTTCTGTTCCCAGTGCAGCTGGGCGTCGTGGCGGCGCAGGTTCGGTTCGATCAGGTACAGGGTGACCATCACACGCAGGTAGTAGAACACGCCGATGGCGCTGCCCAGTACCAGGGAACCGACCAGCCACCATTGGTGCGACTCGACACCGGTGGCGATGATGTAGAACTTGCCGATGAAGCCGGCAGTCAGCGGGATACCGGCCAGGGACAGCATCATCACGGTCAGTACCGCGGTCAGGTACGGACGGCGCCAGAACAGGCCGCGGTACTCGTACAGCGCGTCGGCGTCACGGCCGTTGTACGGCGAGGACATCAGGGTGATCACGCCGAACGCGCCGAGGCTGGTGATCACATAAGTCACCAGATACACGCCGATGGCTTCCACCGCCAGACCCTTGCTCGCCACCAGTGCGATCAGCAGGTAGCCGAAGTGTGCGATGGACGAGTAACCGAGCAGACGCTTGAGGTTGCTTTGGGTCAGGGCCAGCAGGTTACCGAACAGGATCGAGGCGATGGCGATGACGGTCAGTACGTCGCTCAGCACGCCACTGCTCGCGGCAGGGGAGATCTGGAACAGACGCACCATCACCGCGAACACGGCAACCTTCGACGCCGTGGCGAGGAACGCGGCCACCGGCGCCGGAGCACCTTCGTACACGTCCGGCGTCCACAGGTGGAACGGTACCAGCGACAGCTTGAACGCCAGACCGATCAGCATCATGCCCAGACCCAACTGAGCCAGCGAGCTCGGCAGGTTGGTGGTAGCCAGTGCCTGACCGATACCGTTGAAGCTCAGGGTGCCGGCATCAGCGTAGAGCAGGGCCATACCGAACAGCAGGAACGCGGAACCGGCGGCCGACAGCACCATGTACTTGATGCCGGCTTCCAGCGAACGCTTGTTGAAGAAGGCGTAAGCCACCAGACCGTAGACCGGTACCGACAGCAGTTCCAGACCGATGAACAACCCGGCCAGATGCTGCGCGCTGACCAGAACCAGACTACCGGCGGCGGCCATCAGGATCAGCAGGTACAGTTCTTCACGGTTGCCCGGGTAACCCGAGCCGCCATCGCCGAGGTAGGCATGGGCGAGGGTTACACAGGCGAGGGTGGCGACCAGGATCAGCGCCATGTACAGACAGGCGAAGGTGTCGACTTGCAGCAATGGGGTCACGGCCAGAGGCGCGACTTTCAGGGCCGGCAGGATCGACAGCAAGGCCAGGTTCAGACCGGCGACCGAGATCAGGAAGGTCTGCGAGTGGTTGCGGCGCCAGGCGATTGCCAGCATCACCACGATAATGGTGAGGCTGGTGATCAACAGTGGCGCAAGCGCAATAAAGTGTTGAATCGTGAATTCCATAGCGCTCTTACCGGGCCGAAGCGAGTTGAGTGAAGGCGGTGCCGAGCCACTGCTGCACGCCATGCATCGTGGCGGCGGAAGTGTCGAGGAACGGTTGCGGGTAGACGCCGAGGTAAATCAGCAGCGCCGCAAGGCCCAGCACCATGGTCAGTTCGCGACCGTCCATGCCGTGCAGGATCGAATCCGATTTCGACGGACCGAAGTAGGCACGGTGGATCATGATCAGCGAGTAGACCGAACCGAACACCAGACCGGAGGTGGCAATCGCGGTGATCCATGGCGCACTGGCGAACGTACCGATCAGGATCAGGAACTCGCCGACGAAGTTACCGGTACCCGGCAGACCCAGAGAGGCGGCGGCAAAGAACAGGCTGATCGCCGGCAGATAAGCGATACGCGACCACAGACCGCCCATCTCACGCATGTCACGGGTGTGCAGACGCTCGTACAGCTGACCGCTGAGGATAAACAGTGCTGCCGCCGACAGACCGTGCGCGAGCATCTGGATCACTGCACCTTGCAGCGCCAGTTGGCTGCCGGAGTAGATGCCGATCAACACGAAGCCCATGTGGGAAACGGACGAGAAGGCGATCAGACGCTTGATGTCGGTTTGCGCGAACGCGAGGAACGCACCGTAGAAGATCCCGATCAGACCGAGGGTCATGGCGATCGGCGCGAACTCGGCCGAAGCATTCGGGAACAGCGGCAGGGCGAAACGCAGCAGACCGTAGGCCGCGGTTTTCAGCAGGATACCGGCGAGGTCGACGGAACCGGCAGTCGGTGCCTGGGCGTGCGCATCAGGCAGCCACGAGTGGAACGGTACGACTGGCAGCTTGACCGCGAAGGCGATGAAGAAGCCGAGCATCAGGATGTACTCGGTGGTCATCGACATCTTGGTCTTCAACAGGTCGGCGTAGTTGAAGGTAATCACGCCGGTGTTGTTGAAGTTGACCAGTACCAGACCGAGGATCGCCACCAGCATGATCAGGCCGGAAGCCTGAGTGAAGATGAAGAACTTGGTCGCCGCGTAGATCCGGGTTTTCTTGCCGTCCGAAGAACTGTGACCCCAGAGCGCGATGAGGAAGTACATCGGCACCAGCATCATTTCCCAGAAGAAGAAGAACATGAACAGGTCGAGGGCGAGGAACACGCCGACAACGCCGCCCAGGATCCACATCAGGTTCAGGTGGAAGAAGCCAACGTGACGTTGAATCTCTTTCCACGAGCAGAGTACCGAGAGGATACCCAGCAGGCCGGTCAGCAGGATCATCAACAGCGACAGACCGTCGAGGGCCAGGTGCACGTTGATGCCGAAGCGCTGGATCCAGACGTGCTTGAACTCGAGCGCCCAGGTCGGATCGGCGCCAGGCGCCGGAGCAAATGAATAGTCACCGTGGGCCCACAGCCAGAGGCCGAGGGCGAGTTCCAGGGTCATGGTCAACAGCGCAATCCAGCGGGGGAGGGTAGCGCCGAAGCGCTCACCCATCCAGCACAGCAGGCCGCCGATGAAGGGGATCAGGATTAGCCAAGGCAGAATCATGACGGGCTCGTTTCCTTTCGCAAATTCGCAAGGTTCATATCAGACCGCTACCAGCACGATGGCGCCGATTACCAGCACGGCACCAGCAGCCATCGAGGCGGCATACCAACGCAGTTGACCGGTCTCGGTGCGGCTCAGGGCGGTGTGACCGCCTTTGGCCATACGCGGGATCAGACCGATGGTCTGGTCGAGCGGGTCTCTGCGCAGTACATGGCTGATCGCAAGGTACGGCTTGACGAACAGTTTGTCGTAGATCCAGTCGAAGCCCCAGGCAGCGAACCACCAGGCCGAAAGGAAACGGCCGATGCCGCTGTTGGCGATCGCCGTCACGAAGCGACGCTTGCCGAGGAACAGCAGGGCCGCCAGCAGGATACCGGCCAGGGCGATGGCGCCCGAGGCGATTTCCAGACTGTGCTTGGCTTCGCCACCGGCATGGCCGACGCTCTCCGGCAGTACGCCGTGCAGCGGCGGTACGATCATCGCGCCGACGAAAGTCGACAGCACGATCAGCACCGACAGCGGCAGCCAGTGAGCGATGCCGTGACCGGCGTGGGCTTCGGTCTTGGCTTCACCGTGGAACGTGATGAAGATCAGGCGGAAGGTGTACAGAGAGGTCATGAACGCGCCGACCAGACCGGCGTAAAGCAGACCGTGGTTACCGCTGGCGAACGCTTCCCAAAGGATTTCGTCCTTGGAGTAGAAACCGGCGGTGACCAGAGGCAGGGCGGCCAGTGCAGCACCACCGACGATGAAGCTGGCATAGGCCAGTGGCAGCTTTTTCCACAGACCGCCCATCTTGAAGATGTTCTGCTCGTGGTGGCAGGCAACGATCACCGCACCGGAAGCAAGGAACAGCAGGGCCTTGAAGAAGGCGTGAGTCATCAGGTGGAAAATCGCGCCATCCCAGGCACCCACGCCCAGCGCCAGGAACATGTAGCCGATCTGGCTCATGGTCGAGTAGGCGAGGATACGTTTGATGTCGGTCTGTACCAGGGCGGCGAAACCTGCCAGCACCAGGGTCACACCACCGACGATGCCGACCAGGTGCAGGATTTCCGGCGCCAGGGTGAACAGGCCGTGGGTACGGGCGATCAGGTAGACACCCGCCGTCACCATGGTCGCAGCGTGGATCAGTGCCGACACCGGGGTCGGACCGGCCATCGCGTCCGCGAGCCAGGTTTGCAGTGGCAGTTGCGCCGATTTACCGACCGCACCACCCAGCAGCATCAGGGTCGCCAGGGTGATCCAGAAGTCGCCGGCCTGGAATTTCTGCGGTGCCAGCACCAGCAGTTCCTGGATGTTCAGCGTGCCCACTTGCTGGAACAGGATGAACAGGCCGATGGCCATGAACACGTCGCCGATCCGGGTCACGATGAAGGCCTTGAGTGCGGCGTTACCGTTGTTGCGGTTGCTGTAGTAGAAACCGATCAACAGGTACGAGCACAGGCCTACGCCTTCCCAGCCGAAGTACAGGAACAACAGGTTATCGCCGAGCACCAGGAACAGCATGCTGGCGATAAACAGGTTGGTGTACGAGAAGAAGCGCGAGTAACCCGCTTCGCCGCGCATGTACCAGGACGCGAACAGGTGGATCAGGAAACCGACACCCACCACCACGCCGAGCATGGTGATCGACAGACCGTCGATGTAGAGGGCGAAGTCAGGCTTGAAGCCTTCGACCGCCATCCATTTCCACAGCACCAGGGTGTAGTGACCGCCCTCGGGAGGCGCGACGTTGAATTGCCAGATGACGTAGGCGGCGACAATCGCCGACAGGCCGATGGAACCCACGCCGATCAGCGCCGAGAGGTTTTCCGACCAGCGTCCACGGGAAAACGACAGCAGCAGGAAACCGATCAGAGGGAATACGAAAGTCAGAAAGATTAGGTTCATCCGCGCATCTCACTGGCAGCGTCGATATCGAGCGTGTGGAAGCGGCGATACAGTTGCAGCAGGATCGCCAGGCCAATACTGGCCTCGGCGGCTGCCAGGCTGATCACCAGGATGAACATGATCTGTCCATCCGGTTGCGCCCAGCGGGCGCCCGCAACGATGAAGGCCAGTGCAGAGGCGTTCATCATTACTTCCAGACTCATCAACACGAACAAAATGTTGCGGCGGACCATCAGGCCGACCAGACCAAGGCAGAACAGGATGCCGGCAACGGCCAATCCATGTTCGAGAGGGATAGCAGGCATGTCTTACTCCTTCGCCTCGTTACGGCCCAAATGGAACGCCGTGACGGCTGCGGCGAGCAGCAGCATCGAGGCGAGTTCGACCACCAGCAGATACGGGCCGAACAGGCTGACGCCCACGGCTTTTGCATCGACGGTGGTGTGGCCGATGGCCTGACCGCTCTGGTGAGCGAACAGCACATACAGCAGTTCGGCCAGCAGCAGGGCGGCGAGAATCACCGGGCCTGCCCAGATGCCGGGCTTGAGCCAGCTGCGTTCCTGCTGAACCGAGGCGGGACCCAGGTTCAGCATCATCACCACGAACACGAACAGCACCATGATGGCGCCGGCGTAGGCGATCACTTCCAGCACGCCGGCGAACGGTGCGCCGAGTGCAAAGAAGGTCATGGCCACGGCGATCAACGAGATGATCAGGTAGAGCAGGGCGTGCACAGGGTTGGTGTTGGTGACCACACGTAGCGTGGACACAACCGCGATACCCGATGCGAAATAGAAAGCGAATTCCATCGTTCTTCCTTAAGGCAGCAAGCTCTTCACGTTGATCGGTTCGGCTTCGTTCTGCGCGGAGCCTTTCGGCTTGCCAGCGATTGCCATACCTGCAACACGATAGAAGTTGTAATCAGGGTTTTTGCCGGGGCCGGAGATCAAAAGATCTTCTTTCTCGTACACCAGGTCCTGACGTTTGAACTCGGCCATCTCGAAATCCGGGGTCAGCTGGATCGCGGTGGTCGGACAGGCTTCCTCGCAGAGACCGCAGAAAATGCAGCGCGAGAAGTTGATACGGAAGAAGTCCGGGTACCAGCGACCGTCTTCGGTTTCAGCTTTCTGCAGCGAGATGCAACCTACCGGGCAAGCCACGGCGCACAGGTTGCAGGCTACGCAACGTTCTTCGCCATCGGGGTCACGGGTCAGGACGATGCGACCACGGTAGCGTGGTGGCAGGTAGACCGGCTCTTCCGGGTATTGCAGGGTGTCGCGCTTGCGAAAGCCATGGCCGAAGACCATGACCAGGCTGCGCAACTGGGTACCGGTACCCTTAACGATGTCGCCAATATATTTGAACATGGGTCAAATCCTCACTGAACCGCAACCGCAGGTGTGTTCCACAACACAACCGCAGCGGTTATCAGCAAATTGATCAGGGTCAGTGGCAGGCAGAATTTCCAGCTGAAATCCATCACCTGGTCATAACGCGGACGCGGGATGGAAGCGCGCAGCAGGATGAACAGCATGATGAAGAACGCGGTCTTCAGTGCGAACCAGACGAAGGACAGTTGCGGCAGGATGCCGAACGGACCGTGCCAGCCACCGAAGAACAAGGTGACCAGCAGCGCCGAGATCAGGATGATGCCGATGTATTCACCGACGAAGAACATGCCCCATTTCATACCGGCGTATTCAATGTGGTAACCGTCGGCCAGTTCCTGTTCCGCTTCCGGCTGGTCGAACGGGTGACGGTGAGTCACGGCGACGCCAGCGATGAAGAAAGTACAGAAGCCGAAGAACTGCGGAATGATGAACCACAGGTTCTGCGCCTGGTACTCGACGATGTCGCGCATGTTGAACGAGCCGACCTGCACCACGATGCCCATCAGGGCCAGGCCCATGAACACTTCGTAGGACACGGTCTGCGCCGAGGCACGCAAGCTGCCGAGCAGGGCGAACTTGTTGTTGCTCGACCAGCCGGCGAACAGCACCGCGTAGACCGACAGACCGGCCATGGCGAAGAAGAACAGCAGGCCGATGTTCAGATCCGCCACGCCCCAGGTCGGGGTGATCGGGATGATCGCGAACGCGATCAGCAGGGCGGACATGGCGACCACCGGTGCCAGGGTGAAGATCACCTTGTCGGCAAACGGCGGGGTCCAGTCTTCCTTGAAGAACATCTTCAGCATGTCGGCGGCGATCTGGAACATGCCGAACGGGCCAACGCGGTTCGGACCGTAACGGTCCTGCCACCAGCCCAGCAGGCGACGTTCGACAAAGCTGAGCAACGCGCCCGCGACCACAACGGCCAGCAGAATCACGATGGCTTTGATGACCGTCAGGATCACATCGATCACTTCAGGGGTGAACCAGGTCATTGCGCTGCCTCCTGCAGACCGTCGACGGACACGCCGGCGAATGCCGGTGGAATGCCGGCGATGCCCGCAGGCAAGGCCACCAGACCAGCGCCCAGTTCTTCATTGATGCGCAGCGGCAGACGCAGGGTCTGGCCGGCCACGTTCAGGCTCAGCAGGGCACCGTCGTTGACGCCCAGGCGATCCGCTTCGGATTTGGCCAGCGCCACGTACGGAGCCGGGATGCGTTCTTGTACCGGCGCGGCTTTCGACGAGTTTTCGTCGCTGCCGAACAGGTGATAGAACGGCACGGCTTGCCAGGTGCCCGGTGCCGGGTTGAACGCACGCGGTGCGGCAGTGAACCAGTTCAGCGAATCACCGGTGCTTTCGATCAGGCGGGTGCCCGGGTCGCCAGCACGCAGGTGACCACCGACTTCGTCCTGGAACTTGTTCCAGGCTTGCGGCGAGTTCCAGCCCGGCGACCAGGCGAATGGCACCTGCTGACGCGGTTCGGCCGAGCCCGAGTAACCTTCCATGGAGAAGGCGAACGCGGTGTCTTTGTCTTGCGGGGTGCGCGGTTCGTGAACGCTGATGTCGGCGCGCATCGCGGTGCGACCGGAATAACGCAGCGGCTCACGCGCCAGTTTCAGACCCTTGATGCGGAATGCGGCAGACGGCGCGGCATCGACGATACGCGCCAGTTGCTCGGTGCTCGACGCCACGGCAGCGGTGACGTGGTCGAGTTGCGTCCAGTCGATCGGCTGGTTCAGCAGGGTCGAGCGCAGGGCGTGCAGCCAGCGCCAGCCTTCGTGAACCAGGATGCTCGCATCCATGTATTGCGGATCGAAAACCTGGAAGAAGCGCTGGGCGCGGCCTTCCTGGCTGACCAGCGTACCATCGCCTTCCGCGAAGCTCGCCGCTGGCAGCACCAGTTGCGCGCGATCGGTGGTGGCGGTTTTCTGGTGGTCGGCAACGATCACTACTTTCGCAGCGTTCAGCGCGGCATCGACCTTGGCTTTCGAGGTGCGGGTGTACAGATCGTTTTCCAGCACGACGATGGCGTCGGCCTTGCCATCGATCACGGCTTGCAGCGCCGCGTCGACCGATTCGCCACCGAGCATGGCCAGGCCGAGGCTGTTGGCTTCCGGCACGATCAGGCTGATCGAACCGTTCTTCTCGCGCAGCTTCAGGGCTTTGGCGATGTTCGCCGCGGCTTCGATCAAGGCTTTGGAACCCAGCGAAGTACCGGCGATGATCAGTGGGCGCTTGGCCGCGAGCAGGGCGTCGGCGATACGCTTGGCCAGTTCAAGGGCTTCGGCGTCCAGACCTTCAACGGCCGGGGCGCTGGCGTCCAGCGCGTGAGCCACGGCGAAACCGAGGCGTGCCAGGTCATCCGGAGCGGCGTGAACGCATTCTTCGGCGATGTCGTCGAGCTTGGTTTCGGCCAGGCTGGCGATGAACAACGGGTTCAGTGCGTGCTGACCGATGTTCTTCACCGCAGCGTCGAGCCACGGCTGCACGCGCATGGCTTCGGCCATGTCTTCGGCCTTGCCCTTGACCGACTGACGCAAGGCCAGCGCCATACGGGCGGCGGTCTGGGTCAGGTCTTCACCAAGGACGAACACAGCGTCGTGGTCTTCGATGTCGCGCATGTTCGGCACGGGCAGCGGGCTGTCTTTGAGCACTTGCAGGACCAGACGGATGCGCTCCAGCTCGGAGGCTTCGATACCGGAGTAGAAGTGCTCGGCGCCGACCAGCTCGCGCAGCGCGTAGTTGCTTTCGAGGCTGGCACGCGGCGAACCGATACCGACGATGTTGCGCCCGCGCAGCAGATCAGCGGCTTTATCCAGCGCAGCGTCGACGCTCAGCTTGGTGCCGTCGGCCAGCAGCGGCTGACGTGGACGGTCGGTGCGGTTGACGTAGCCATAACCGAAACGGCCACGGTCGCACAGGAAGTACTGGTTCACCGAACCGTTGAAGCGGTTTTCGATGCGACGCAGTTCGCCGTAACGCTCGCCCGGGGAGATGTTGCAACCGCTGGAGCAGCCATGGCAGATGCTCGGCGAGAACTGCATGTCCCATTTGCGGTTGTAGCGCTCGGAGTGCGTCTTGTCGGTGAACACACCGGTCGGGCAAACCTCGGTGAGGTTGCCGGAGAACTCGCTTTCCAGCGTGCCGTCTTCAACGCGACCGAAGTACACGTTGTCGTGGGCGCCGAACACACCGAGGTCGGTGCCGCCGGCGTAGTCCTTGTAGAAACGCACGCAGCGGTAGCAAGCGATGCAGCGGTTCATTTCGTGGGAAATGAACGGGCCCAGTTGCTGGTTCTGGTGGGTGCGTTTGGTGAAGCGATAACGGCGCTCGTTGTGGCCGGTCATCACCGTCATGTCTTGCAGGTGGCAGTGACCGCCTTCCTCGCACACAGGGCAGTCGTGCGGGTGGTTGGTCATCAGCCATTCGACAACGCTGGCGCGGAACGCCTTGGATTCTTCATCGTCGATGGAGATCCAGGTGTTGTCGGTGGCAGGCGTCATGCAGGACATGACGATGCGACCACGGGTGTCGTTCTCGTCGGTGTACTGCTTGACTGCGCACTGGCGGCAGGCCCCGACGCTACCAAGCGCGGGGTGCCAGCAGAAATAAGGGATGTCGAGGCCCAGCGACAGACATGCCTGTAACAGGTTGTCTGCCCCGTCGACTTCGAGCGCTTTGCCGTCTACGTGGATAGTGGCCATGGTTCAAAGGTCTTCGTTGGCCCGGTGTCAGCGGGCGTGGCTAATGGAATCTTGTTATCCGTCCGAATCCAGTCAGCCCCGAAAGGCGTCATCGGACGAAAGGCGAAGGGCACGGACCCTTCGCCTTTTTAAGCGTTTACGCGCCGATTACGATCGGCCTTGCCAGAGGCGGGACGGCGGCGCTTGCAGGCGCGATACCGGCTTCGAACTCTGGACGGAAGTATTTGATGGCACTGCCCAGCGGCTCCACGGCACCCGGTGCGTGAGCACAGAAGGTCTTGCCTGGGCCGAGGAAACCGACCAGACCCAACAGGGTCTCGATGTCGCCCGGCTGACCACGGCCTTCTTCGATGGCCATCAAGAGCTTGACGCTCCATGGCAGGCCATCACGGCACGGGGTGCAGAAGCCGCAGGATTCACGGGCGAAGAACTGCTCCATGTTGCGCAGCAGGGAAACCATGTTGACGCTGTCGTCCACCGCCATCGCCAGGCCGGTACCCATCCGGGTGCCCACTTTGGCGATGCCGCCGGCGTACATTTGTGCGTCGAGGTGTTCTGGCAACAGGAAGCCGGTACCGGCGCCACCTGGCTGCCAGGCCTTGAGCTTGTAACCGTCGCGCATGCCGCCGGCGTAGTCTTCGAACAGCTCGCGACCGGTGACGCCGAATGGCAGTTCCCACAGGCCAGGGTTCTTGACCTTGCCGGAGAAGCCCATGAGCTTGGTGCCCATGTCTTCACTGCCTTCGCGGGCCAACGATTTGTACCAGTCAACGCCGTCGGCAATGATCGCCGGCACGTTGCACAGGGTTTCGACGTTGTTCACGCAGGTCGGCTTGCCCCACACGCCGACAGCGGCAGGGAAGGGCGGCTTGGAGCGCGGGTTGGCGCGGCGGCCTTCGAGGGAGTTGATCAGTGCGGTTTCTTCACCGCAGATATAACGCCCGGCGCCGGTGTGGACGAACAGCTCGAAATCGAAGCCGCTGCCCAGAATGTTTTTACCCAGCAGGCCTGCAGCCTTGGCTTCTTCCACGGCACGATTCAAGTGCTTGGCGGCGGTGGTGTACTCGCCACGCAGGAAGATGTAGCCACGGTAGGTTTTCAGTGCGCGGGCACTGATCAGCATGCCTTCGATCAGCAGATGGGGCAGTTGCTCCATCAGCATGCGGTCTTTCCAGGTGTTCGGCTCCATCTCGTCCGCGTTGCACAGCAGGTAGCGGATGTTGATGGATTCGTCCTTGGGCATCAGGCCCCACTTCACGCCAGTGGGGAAGCCTGCACCGCCGCGACCTTTGAGGCCGGCGTCTTTCACGGTCTGGACGATGTCGTCCTGGGCCATGTCGGCGAAGGCTTTGCGCGCAGCGGCGTAACCGTTCTTGGCCTGGTATTCGTCGAGCCATACGGCTTCGCCGTCGTCACGCAGGCGCCAGGTCAGCGGGTGAGTCTCGGCCGAACGCTTGATGCGGTTGGCAGGACCGAAAGATGTCAGGGTCATACGTAGCCCTCGAGCAGTTTGGCCACGCCGGCAGGCTGCACGTCGCCAAAGGTGTCGTCGTCGATCATCAGCGCCGGAGCCTTGTCGCAGTTGCCGAGGCAGCAGACAGGCAGCAGGGTGAAACGACCGTCGGCGGTGGTCTGACCCAGGCCGATGCCCAGATTGTTCTGGATCTCGCTGACCACCGACTCGTGGCCGCCGATGTAGCAGACCATGCTGTCGCAGACGCGGATGATGTGGCGGCCGACCGGCTGACGGAAGATCTGGCTGTAGAACGTCGCCACGCCTTCAACGTCGCTGGCCGGGATGCCGAGGATCTCGCCGATCGCGTACAGGGCGCCATCCGGCACCCAGCCGCGTTCTTTCTGAACGATCTTCAGGGCTTCGATCGACGCCGCGCGCGGGTCTTCGTAGTGATGCAGCTCGTGCTCGATGGCCGAGCGCTCGGTTTCACTCAAGGTGAAACGGTCTGTCTGGATAAGCGTGCTGTTCATGCTTAGCGGTCCACGTCGGCCATAACGAAGTCGATACTACCCAGGTACGCAATCAAGTCCGCGACCATGCTGCCTTTGATCACCGAAGGGATCTGTTGCAGATGCGCGAAGCTCGGAGTACGGATCCGGGTACGGTAGCTCATGGTGCCGCCGTCGCTCGTCAGGTAATAACTGTTGATGCCCTTGGTCGCTTCGATCATCTGGAAGGATTCGTTGGCCGGCATGACCGGGCCCCACGAAACCTGCAGGAAGTGCGTGATCAGGGTTTCGATGTGCTGCAGCGTGCGCTCTTTCGGCGGCGGCGTGGTCAGCGGGTGATCCGCCTTGTACGGGCCTTCCGGCATGTTGCGCAGGCACTGATCGATAATCTTGACGCTCTGGCGCATCTCTTCGACGCGAACCATGCAGCGGTCGTAGGCATCGCCGTTGGCAGCCAGCGGCACTTCGAACTCGAAGTTCTCATAGCCGGAGTATGGACGTGCTTTACGCAGGTCGAAGTCGCAACCGGTGGAACGCAGGCCGGCACCGGTGACGCCCCATTCCAGCGCCTCTTTGGTGTTGTACTGGGCAACGCCGATGGTACGACCCTTGAGAATGCTGTTCTGCAGGGCGGCCTTGGTGTATTCGTCGAGGCGCTTTGGCAGCCATTCAACGAAGTCTTTCACCAGTTTTTCCCAGCCGCGTGGCAGGTCGTGGGCGACGCCGCCGATGCGGTACCAGGCCGGGTGCAGACGGAAACCGGTGATGGCTTCGATCACCGTGTACGCCTTCTGGCGGTCGGTGAAGGTGAAGAACACCGGAGTCATCGCGCCGACGTCCTGGATGTAGGTGCCGAGGAACAGCAGGTGGCTGGTGATCCGGAAGAACTCGGCCATCATGATGCGGATGACGTCGACCTTCTCTGGCACCTTGATGCCGGCCAGCTTCTCGACCGAGAGCACGTACGGCAGGTTGTTCATCACGCCGCCGAGGTAGTCGATACGGTCGGTGTACGGGATGAAACTGTGCCAGGACTGACGCTCGGCCATCTTCTCGGCGCCACGGTGGTGGTAACCGATGTCCGGCACGCAGTCGACGATCTCTTCACCGTCCAACTGCAGAATGATGCGGAACGCACCGTGTGCCGAAGGGTGGTTCGGACCCAGGTTGAGGAACATGTAGTCCTCGTTGGCCCCGGAACGCTTCATGCCCCAGTCTTCAGGACGGAAGCGCGCGGCTTCTTCCTCAAGCTGTTGCTTGGCGAGGTTGAGGCTGAACGGATCGAATTCGGTGGCGCGCGCCGGGAAGTCCTTGCGCAGCGGGTGACCTTCCCAGGTTGGCGGCATCATGATGCGCGACAGATGCGGGTGGCCTTTGAAGTCGATGCCGTACATGTCCCAGACTTCACGCTCGTACCAGTTGGCGTTCGGCCAGATGCTGGTGACGGTCGGCAAGCTCAGGTCGCTTTCGGACAAGGCGACTTTGATCATCACGTCACTATTACGCTCAAGCGACATGAGGTGATAGAACACGGTGAAGTCGGCGCCCGATGGCAGCCCTTGACGCTTGGTGCGCAGACGCTCGTCCACGCCGTGCAGGTCATAGAGCATGACGTACGGCTTGGGCAGGTTGCGCAGGAAAGTCAGGACTTCGACGAGTCTGGCGCGCGCCACCCACAGCACCGGCATGCCGGTGCGGGTCGACTGAGCGGTGAACGCTTCGGCGCCAAAACGGTTGTTCAATTCGACGACCACATCCTGGTCGTCTGCCTTATAAGGCGGGATGTACAGAGCGCTGCCTGTAGTCATGGTTATTTTTTCGCTTTCGGTCAACGTAAAGAATGAAGCCAGCTTCTCGTTTCTTTGAAACAGACTGGATCAGACTTCGTCAGGGCTGCGCAGGTTGGTGACTGCGATTCGCTGTTCGCGGCGCTGTTCCTTTTGCGAAGGCATGTCGGCGCGATAAACGCCTTGGTCGCCAACGACCCAGGAAAGCGGACGACGCTCCTGTCCAATCGATTCCTGCAACAGCATCAAGCCTTGAAGGAATGCTTCTGGACGAGGCGGGCAGCCAGGTACGTAGACGTCCACGGGCAGGAACTTGTCCACCCCTTGAACCACGGAGTAGATGTCGTACATGCCACCGGAGTTGGCGCACGAACCCATGGAGATCACCCACTTCGGTTCGAGCATCTGCTCGTAGAGACGCTGAATGATCGGCGCCATCTTGATGAAGCAGGTACCGGCGATAACCATGAAGTCGGCCTGACGCGGTGATGCCCGGATAACTTCGGCGCCAAAGCGCGCGATGTCGTGGGGCGCCGTGAAGGCGGTGGTCATTTCCACGTAGCAGCACGAAAGGCCGAAGTTGTACGGCCACAGGGAGTTTTTACGCCCCCAGTTGACCGCGCCACTCAGCACGTCTTCGAGCTTGCCCATGAAAATGTTTTTGTGGACTTGATCCTCTAACGGATCGGAAACGGTTTCCCGTTCGCCAATCGGATACTGCTCGTTAGGAGCATCGGGGTCGATTCTGGTGAGATTGTATTGCATTGCCAAAGCCTCATTGTTTCAGCTTCGCCTGCCGCTTGCGACGAGCTTCCGGAGCCCAGTCAAGGGCGCCCACTCGGAACAGGTAGACAAGACCTGCCAACAGAATTGCTATGAAAACGAGAGCTTCGACGAATCCGGTCCAGCCGCTTTCGCGGACGGACACAGACCATGCAAAGAGAAAGAGGGCTTCGATATCGAAGATCACGAACAGCATCGCGACCAGATAGAATTTGGCTGAGAGCCGCAAGCGGGCGCCACCTGTAGGTAGCATGCCGGACTCGAACGGTTCGTTTTTGCTGCGGCCCCAGGCTTTTGACCCGAGGAGGCTGGAGACGCCAAGCATGAAGGCACACAGGCCGACGACACCCAGAAGGAAAATGGCAAAGCCCCAGTTGTGGGCCATGAGTCCTGTCGCTTCGGGCATGCTGGTAATCCTTAACAGAGAGCAAAGGTCTCTGAGCTTGATAAAGAAATAGGCAGTGACGATATGTCGCAGCAATCAATCGCGCTGATTTTATGGCTAAACACCCGGCAAGTAAAATTCCTATAGCGAAATTATTTATTGGAATAAGGACATAGCGAACCTCCGATGCCCTGCAGGCCATGCGTTGCGGGCATTAGCCGGGATTCTGCCAATTATGTTTTGTAGGAAATGTAACGAACATAGTTGTCGCTAAATGATAATTAATATCGTTTGGGGTGGTTTTGTAACTGTTTAACGGGGCGCTAGTTGGGAAGTTGTCTTATATGCCCGTTACTGCAAGTAGCGGAGGCGCCAGTTTTACCCGTTTTTTCTGCCATTCGTACCGGTCTGGATCAATGTTTTGTCCCGTAGCTTCCCACCGGTCCTACAGGGGTTTTGTGGTGTTTGGGGGATCGGCGGGCAAAAAAAACGCCCCGAACCAGTCGGGGCGTCAGTCTTGCGGCTTTGCGGTTAGCTTTTTATACGATCCGCAAAGGCCGTTTGCTCAGCGAAGTCGAATCAGTGGAACTGTTCTTCTTCGGTCGAACCGGTCAGCGCGGTGACCGAGGACGTGCCGCCCTGGATCACGGTGGTCATGTCGTCGAAGTAGCCGGTGCCCACTTCCTGCTGGTGAGCCACGAAGGTGTAACCCTTGGCGGCGTCAGCGAATTCCTGCTCCTGCAGCTTCACGTAGGCAGTCATGTCGTTGCGGGCGTAGTCGTGCGCCAGGTTGAACATGCTGTGCCACATGTTGTGAATGCCGGCCAGGGTGATGAACTGGTGCTTGTAGCCCATGGCGGACAGTTCGCGCTGGAACTTGGCGATGGTCGCGTCGTCCAGGTTTTTCTTCCAGTTGAAGGAAGGCGAGCAGTTGTACGACAGGATCTGGTCCGGGTATTCCTTTTTGATCGCTTCGGCGAAGCGACGGGCTTCTTCCAGGTCCGGCTTGGCGGTTTCGCACCAGATCAGGTCGGCGTACGGTGCGTAGGCCAGGCCACGGGCGATTGCCTGGTCCAGACCGGCGCGAACCTTGTAGAAACCTTCCTGGGTACGGGTGCCAGTCACGAACGGCTGGTCGTACGGGTCGCAGTCGGAAGTCAGCAGGTCGGCAGCGTTGGCGTCGGTACGGGCCAGGATGATGGTCGGTACACCGGCAACGTCGGCAGCCAGACGAGCAGCGGTCAGCTTCTGCACGGCTTCCTGGGTTGGAACCAGCACCTTGCCGCCCATGTGGCCGCACTTCTTCACGGAAGCCAACTGGTCTTCGAAGTGCACGCCGGCGGCGCCTGCTTCGATCATGCTCTTCATCAGTTCGTAGGCGTTCAGTACGCCGCCGAAACCGGCTTCGGCGTCAGCCACGATC
The DNA here is from genome assembly GCF_019775695.1 of Pseudomonas sp. AO-1. Classification (NCBI taxonomy): domain Bacteria; kingdom Pseudomonadati; phylum Pseudomonadota; class Gammaproteobacteria; order Pseudomonadales; family Pseudomonadaceae; genus Pseudomonas; species Pseudomonas sp. AO-1. Next base: position 4,114,614 of record NZ_CP079947.1, on the reverse strand, counting down.
GGCGCGAAGTAGTCGATGTAGCCTTCGTCGCCCGGGTTCTTGCCGGCTTTCCACTGGATCTGGTCAGCACGACGGAACGAGTTGTTGATGCGCTTGACCACGGTCGGCACAGAGTCCACCGGGTACAGCGACTGGTCCGGGTACATCGATTCTGCGGAGTTGTTGTCTGCAGCCACCTGCCAGCCCGACAGGTAGATCGCCTGGATACCGGCCTTGACCTGCTGAACAGCCTGGCCGCCGGTGAGGGCGCCCATGCAGTTGACGAAATCTTTCTCTGGGCGGAAGGACGGCTTGGCACCCTGGGTCACCAGGTTCCACAGCTTCTCGGCGCCCATTTTCGCAAGGGTGTGCTCAGGTTGAACCGAGCCACGCAGACGGACGACGTCAGCAGCGGAGTAAGTGCGAGTCACGCCTTTCCAGCGCGGGTTTTCAGCCCAGTCTTTTTCAAGGGCTGCAATTTGCTGTTCGCGTGTCAGTGCCATGGAGATAAACCTCGTCGCGTCTTTATGAAAAGTTGTTCTGCGGTGGAAAATTCCTGCGCTCGCTGACCAGAAGCTTAGGCGGTCAGGTCGGGTTCGGCGGGGTAGGCGACGGGATGAACGATGGGCTCGAGGGGAAGTGAGCAGGTAGTGGCGGACTGCGGGCGCATTCGGGCGTCGTGGGCCTTTATACGTTCTACAGCGTAAAGCCGGGTTACCTAATTACGCTTCCGTCCCTCGGGACAACTTCGTTCCAGTCGGCAACCTCGTCAAACACACCTTGTGGGCGGTACAGACACGAAGCGGTTCGCGGGGTAGGTGCGGACGTCGCTTCGAAGGCCCTTGCCAGGGCCTCTGATTAGCGGGAGCGAGGCCATCATGCCTTCGCTTTTTTGGCTCGTCAAACGTTTTGTAGTGCTTTTTTTCAAGCACTACATCTTTCGTCTAATACGACTAATCAGTCAGTTTTCGGTGCTTTAGTCCAGGGCGTCGACTTTGACCCGCAAGGTCATGTCATCCCGGCCTTGAGTCGAGTAGCTGCGGGTCAGCTCCTGTTTGTCGGCCTGAGTCTGGCGATTCACCCCGGCGAGAGTGATCCATTCGCCCAGGCGTCCGCTGACTGTTGTGTCGGTACTTTGCACGTTCACTACATCGGGACGTTCCTGGCTCATGCGGTCACGGTTAGTACTGATTGCCAGGTGAACGATGTCGCCGGTGACGCTCGCCGTCACGTAGAAACCCTGGGTGACGTTGCGGTATTGCGTCTGGCTGCTGTAATCGCCGTAGGAGTTGGTCTGGCTGCTGGTGATCGGCACACTTTGACCGACTTGAATCAGCGCCGGCATGCCGTCGGTGGCTTGCACCTGCTGCACGCCGCCATCACGGCTGGCGGTGCTGCGGCTGATGATGCGGGTCTGGTTCGGTTGGGCGCCGTTGACCGAGTAGCCTTCATCGCCACGGTCGTTGTTTTCATTGGTATCGACCGTGATCAGCAGGCGTTTGGGCGCAGTGTCGAGTTGACTGATCAGCGCCTTGAGTTCCTGGATCTTGTCCGGCTCGGCCTTGATGATCAGTTGATTGCCATAGGCGCTGACCTGACCGTCCTTGCCGATGAAGTCCTGCGCCATCGGCAGCATATCGGCACTGGTGCGGTAATTGAGGGGCACGATTTCTGTGGCTGCCATCACCGAAAAACTGCAGCCGAGCAGCAGGGTGGTGAGCAGTGTGCGTAGGGACATGTCCGTTATCTCCGCTTTCGAAAGGCTTGATATTGCCAGTTTGTCGGCCCGGGGTGGGGCAAGTTGAATCGTAGACAGCAAAACGCCCCGGCATCCGAAAATGGCGGGGCGTTTTGAGAGGGCGCTCAAGAGCCTTTGTAGTGAGGGGATTTATCCCCGATGGGGCGCGGAGCGGCCCCAAAAAACCTTGGGCCTGCTTCGCAGTCCATCGGGGATAAATCCCCTCACCACAGGATCTCCAAAGATCACAAGACTTCTGCCGCTCAGGCCGAATGGCGAACCATATCGACATGCGGAATCCCGGCTTCAAGGAATTCCTCACTGACCAGGCTGAAGCCCAGGCGCTCATAGAACGCCGTGGCCTGCACCTGCGCGCTGAGCATTTGCTGCTGCAGGCCGCGGGCTTCGGCTTCGGCGATGACTGCTTGCATCAGCGCATCGCCCACCTTCATCCCGCGCCAGTCCTTCAGTACCGAAACCCGGCCAATGTGCCCGTCGGGCAGCAGGCGCGCGGTGCCGATCGGAAAGTCACCTTCGAACGCCAGAAAATGCACGGCGGTCGCGTCATCGGCGTCCCATTCAAGCTCGGGTGGCACCGATTGTTCGGCGATGAACACCGTTTCACGAATGCGCCGGATCTCGGCGTTGTCCTTTTGCCAGTCTGCGACACGTACGCGAATCTTATTCATCGGCAAATCCCAGGCTGCCCTGTTTGACCAGCTCACAGAGCAGGCCGCGACCGTCTTCGTCGTTCAGCCACTCGCCGAGGTTGTCGACGTGCAGCGCATCGGCGGCGCAGATCATCTTCAACAGCTCGCGCAGCTTGCCCGGCAGGTAACGGCTCTGACCGCTGGCGAACAGCAGCAGATCGTCATCGACTTCCGACCAGGCCAGGCGCGCGCTCGGGTTGCGGATCAGCACCGCACCGTCTTGCAGGGCGTTGAGGAAGTCATCTTCTTCAACGTCTTCCGGGCCGACCACCAGTTCCGGGTAGCGCGGTTCGGTCATGTACTGGCCGAACCAGGTCAGCAGCAGGCGTTCGTCGCTCATGTGTTCGGCGAGCAGGCTTTTCAGGCGGCCGAGTGCGTCGTGCTGGATCTGATGCGGATCATCGCTGACCGGTTTCGCATCGGCGTCGGTGTAGCGTTCTTCGTCAGTCAGGAACTGGCTGAGGAAGTCAGTGAAATGGGTCAGCACTTCAGAAGCGCTCGGCGCGCGGAAGCCGACTGAGTAGGTCATGCAGTTGTCCACGGCGACACCGCAGTGGGCCAGGCGCGGTGGCAGATAGAGCATGTCGCCCGGTTCCAGCACCCATTCTTCGGTTTCGTGGAATTCGGCGAGGATGCGCAGATCCGCGTGTTGCAGCAGCGGGCTTTCGGAGTCGCACATCTGGCCGATCTTCCAGTTGCGCTTGCCGTGGCCTTGCAGCAAGAACACGTCGTAGTTGTCGAAGTGCGGACCGACGCTGCCACCCGGGGCGGCGAAGCTGATCATCACGTCGTCGACGCGCCAGCTCGGCAGGAAGCGGAAGTTTTCCAGCAGCTCGCTGACTTCCGGGACGAATTGATCAACGGCCTGAACGAGCAGGGTCCACTCTTTTTCCGGCAGCTTGCTGAATTCGTCTTCGGCGAACGGGCCGCGACGCAGCTCCCACGGACGCTCGCCGTGTTCGATCACCAGGCGCGACTCGACCTCTTCTTCCAGGGCCAGGCCGGCCAGTTCGTCGGCGTCGATCGGGCTTTCGAAGTCAGGGATGGCCTGACGGATCAGCAGCGGCTTTTTCTGCCAGTAATCGCGCATGAATTCGCGCGCCGTAAGACCGCCCAAAAGTTGAAGAGGAGTATCAGGATTCATGTGTAACCTATTGAAAAAAAGCATTTTTCAGACGGGAATAAAAACGCCCGGCGCGGCCGGGCGTCTCAAACGGGTCAAGCGGTGAATCAGATGCGTTTTGCTTGCGCCACAGCGTTACCGATGTAGTTGGCCGGGGTCAGCTGTTTCAGCTCGGCTTTCGCTTCGGCTGGCATGTCCAGGCCGTCGATGAAAGTCTGCAGCGCTTCAGGGCTGATGCCCTTGCCGCGGGTCAGTTCTTTCAGCTTCTCGTACGGGTTTTCGATGTTGTAGCGGCGCATTACGGTCTGGATCGGCTCGGCCAATACTTCCCAGCAAGCATCCAGGTCGGCAGCAATCTTGTCGGCGTTGAGCTCGAGTTTGCTGATGCCTTTGAGGCTGGCTTCGTAGGCAATCACGCTGTGAGCAAAGCCCACACCGAGGTTGCGCAGTACGGTGGAGTCGGTCAGGTCGCGCTGCCAGCGGGAGATCGGCAGCTTGCTCGCCAGGTGCTGGAACAGTGCATTGGCGATGCCCAGGTTGCCTTCGGAGTTTTCGAAGTCGATCGGGTTGACCTTGTGCGGCATGGTCGACGAACCGATTTCGCCAGCGATGGTGCGCTGTTTGAAATAACCCAGGGAAATGTAGCCCCAGATGTCACGGTCGAAGTCGATCAGGATGGTGTTGAAGCGCGCGATCGCGTCGAACAGCTCGGCGATGTAGTCGTGCGGTTCGATCTGCGTGGTGTACGGGTTGAAGCCCAGGCCCAGTTCGTCTTCGATGAAGGCGCGGGCGTTGGCTTCCCAGTCGATCTGCGGGTAGGCCGACAGGTGCGCGTTGTAGTTGCCTACGGCGCCATTGATCTTGCCCAGCAGCGGCACGGCAGCGACTTGAGCGATCTGACGCTCGAGACGGTAAACCACGTTCGCCAGCTCTTTGCCCAGAGTAGTCGGGGAGGCCGGTTGACCGTGGGTGCGCGACAGCATCGGCACGTCGGCGAAACGGATCGCCAGTTCGCGGATGGCGTTGGCAGTCTGGCGCATCAGCGGCAGCATCACGTCGTCACGGCCTTCGCGCAGCATCAGGGCGTGGGACAGGTTGTTGATATCTTCACTGGTGCAGGCGAAGTGAATGAACTCGCTGACCTTGGCCAGCTCCGGCAGTTTGGCCGCCTGCTCCTTGAGCAGGTATTCGATCGCCTTGACGTCGTGGTTGGTGGTGCGCTCGATCTCTTTGACGCGCTCGGCGTGCTCCAGCGAGAAGTTTTCAGCCAGTTCATTCAGAACGGCGTTGGCCTCGGCGGAGAAGGCCGGCACTTCCGGGATACCGGCGTGGGCGGCCAGGCGCTGGAGCCAGCGCACTTCAACCAGGACGCGGGCACGGATCAGGCCGTACTCGCTGAAAATCGGGCGCAGGGCCTGGGTTTTGCCGGCGTAGCGGCCGTCAACAGGGGAAACCGCAGTGAGCGAAGAGAGCTGCATGGGGTGTTCTCGGACAGTCGGGCAACGAAATGGGGCGCGTATCATACATGAAAAAATCCGCCGGTCCGTTGCCAACTGACCGGCGTATTACGCGCTACAGACTACAAAACTTTTATTGCGCGACGATTTACTCGCTGCGCATCAACGGATACAGCTCTTTGAGCAGCTTGCGCCGGCTGATCACCAACTGCCAGCGGTGGCCGCCGAGCTGTCGCCACAGGCGTGCCGAACGGATGCCGGCCAGCAGCAGGGCGCGGATCTTCGAAGCGTTGCTCGGTTGCTGCAGGTTGCGCATGTCGCCGTGTACCTGAATCCGCTGGCGCAGGGTGCTCAGGGTGTCTTGATACAGCGCACCGCAAGCGGCGATCACGTTTTCGTGGGCCGGGCCGAAATGTTCGACCTGCGACTGGATCTGCGGCAAGCGCTTGCCAATGGTGTCGAGCATGTCGTCACGCTTGGCCAATTGACGTTCGAGGCCGAGCATCGACAGGGCGTAGCGCAGCGGTTCGCGCTGCAGGGTGCTCGGGTCGCGCTCGAGGGCGCCGATCAATGCCCGATAACCCTCGCGCAGATTGATATCGTCGCCGCCGTACACGTCCAGTGTGTCTTTCGGGTCGCGTACCAGCAGGCTGCCGAGCATGCAGCTCAGGCCGGCTTCGCTGGTCTGGCCGGTCTTGGCGATCCGGTCGACCAGCACTGCGGCGAGAAACACCCCGCCCAGCGCCGTCAGTTGCTCCTGAGTCGGGCTCATGCCTGGCCGCTCCACGGCTCGGCGACTTCGATCACGCCGCCCCCGAGGCAGATTTCACCGTCGTAGAACACCACGGACTGGCCCGGGGTGACAGCGCGTTGCGGTTCGTCGAACACAGCGCGGTAGCCGTTTTCGGTTTTTTCCAGGGTGCAAGCCTGATCGCTCTGGCGATAACGCACTTTGGCGGTGAGGCGCAGCGGCTGGCTCAGGTCGATCGGATTGACCCAGTAGATTTCCGAAGCGAGCAGGGCGCTGGAGAACAGCCACGGATGGTTGTTGCCTTGGCCGACGATCAGCTCGTTGGTGTCCAGATCCTTGCGCAGCACGTACCACGGTTCGTCGCCGGCATCTTTCAGGCCGCCGATACCCAGGCCCTGACGCTGACCGATGGTGTGGTACATCAAGCCGTGGTGACGGCCGATGACCTCGCCTTCGGTGGTCATGATCTCGCCCGGTTGCGCCGGCAGGTATTGCTTGAGGAAATCGCTGAAGCGTCGTTCACCGATGAAGCAGATTCCGGTGGAATCCTTCTTCTTGGCGGTCGCCAGCTCGTATTTCTCGGCAATGGCGCGCACTTCGGGCTTTTCCAGTTCACCGACCGGGAACAGGGTCTTGGCGATCTGTTCGCCGCCGACGGCGTGCAGGAAATAGCTCTGATCCTTGTTCGGATCGAGGCCCTTGAGCAGTTCGGTGCGGCCATCGATGTCACGACGGCGCACGTAGTGGCCGGTGGCAATCAGGTCGGCACCAAGCATCATGGCGTAGTCGAGGAACGCCTTGAACTTGATCTCGCGGTTGCACAGGATGTCCGGGTTCGGCGTGCGACCGGCCTTGTATTCGGCGAGGAAGTGCTCGAACACGTTGTCCCAGTACTCGGCGGCGAAGTTGGCGGTGTGCAGCTTGATGCCGATCTTGTCGCACACGGCCTGGGCATCCGCCAGGTCATCCATGGCGGTGCAGTATTCCGTTCCGTCGTCTTCTTCCCAGTTCTTCATGAACAGGCCTTCCACCTCGTAACCCTGCTCGATCAGCAGGAGAGCGGAAACGGAAGAGTCCACGCCGCCGGACATGCCGACAATGACGCGCTTCTTGGATGTGTCAGAAGGGGCTGGATCACGCATAGGGATTCAATGAGTGTCTTGAAAAAGGACGCGATTCTAGCAGGCTCACGGCCTCAAGGCTAAAGAGAAGGGCGGATCAGTTCGAGACTGAAGTGATGACCGGCCAGATAGTCGTCGATGCAGCGGATGATCAGCTCGCTGCGCCAGTTGTCGCGCTGAGCGATTAATTCGCTACGGGTCAACCACTTGGCGCCGACGATGCCGTCGTCGAGTTGATAGTCCGGGTGGTGTTTCACTGCTTTGGCACTGAAACACACGCGTTGATACGTCACGCCGTTGCTCGGCGCGGTATACAGATAAATGCCGATCACCCCGGTGGGTTCGACGTCCCAGCCGGTTTCCTCAAGGGTTTCGCGGATGGCGGCGTCGATCAGGGTTTCGTCCGGGTCGAGATGGCCGGCGGGCTGGTTGAGCACGTTACGCCCGGCCTTGTGCTCTTCGACCATCAGGAAGCGGCCGTTGTCTTCGACGATGGTGGCGACGGTGATGTGGGGGAGCCATTCCATAAAACCTTCCTCAATATCCAGGTTTAACCCGATTCCCTGTGGGAGCTGGCTTGCCAGCGATGGCGGCTTATCATTCACCATTGAAGGTGCCTGATCCACCGCTATCGCTGGCAAGCCAGCTCCCACAGGGTTTCGTGTTGTGTTCGGAAACACAAACCCCGGCACACGGCCGGGGTTTGTGATGTTCCCTTTACAACCTTAAACCAGCGCAGCAATCGCCGCGTTGAAGGTTGCGCTTGGGCGCATGGCCTTGCTGATCAGCTCGGCGTCGGCGTGGTAGTAACCACCGATGTCCACTGGCTTGCCCTGCACGGCGTTGAGCTCGGCAACGATGGTCGCCTCGTTCTCGGTCAGGGTTTTGGCCAGGGTCGCGAACTGCGCTTGCAGTGCAGCGTCTTCGGTCTGGGCGGCCAGGGCCTGAGCCCAGTACAGCGCCAGGTAGAAGTGGCTGCCGCGGTTGTCGATGTTGCCGACTTTGCGCGATGGCGACTTGTTGTTGTCGAGGAACTGGCCAGTGGCCTGATCCAGGGTCTTGGACAGAACCAGTGCTTTCGGGTTGTTGTAGTTCACACCCAAATGCTCAAGGGACGCTGCCAGCGCGAGGAATTCGCCCAGCGAGTCCCAACGCAGGAAGTTCTCTTCGACCAGTTGCTGCACGTGCTTCGGCGCCGAACCGCCAGCGCCGGTTTCGAACAGGCCACCGCCGTTCATCAGCGGCACGATCGACAGCATCTTGGCGCTGGTGCCCAGTTCCATGATCGGGAACAGGTCGGTCAGGTAGTCGCGCAGGACGTTGCCGGTCACCGAAATGGTGTCCTTGCCTTCGCGGGTGCGCTGCAGGGTGTACTTCATGGCGTCGACCGGCGCCATGATCTGGATGTCCAGACCGCTGGTGTCGTGATCCTTCAGGTACGCCTGAACCTTCTCGATGACCACGCCGTCGTGGGCGCGCATCGGGTCCAGCCAGAAGATCGCCGGGGTGCTGCTGGCGCGAGCGCGGTTGACCGCCAGTTTGACCCAGTCCTGGATCGGCGCATCTTTGGTCTGGCACATGCGGAAGATGTCGCCGGCTTCGACAGCCTGTTCCATCAGCAGGTTGCCCTTGCTGTCGGTAACGCGAACCACGCCGTCAGCCTTGATCTGGAAAGTCTTGTCGTGCGAGCCGTACTCTTCGGCTTTCTTCGCCATCAGGCCAACGTTTGGCACGCTGCCCATGGTGGTCGGATCGAACGCGCCATTGGCTTTGCAATCTTCGATCACGGCCTGGTAGATGGTTGCGTAGCAACGATCCGGGATCACTGCCTTGGTGTCGTGCAGTTGACCGTCGGTGCCCCACATCTTGCCGGAGTCACGGATCATTGCTGGCATCGAGGCGTCGACGATGACGTCGCTCGGCACGTGCAGGTTGGTGATGCCTTTGTCGGAGTTGACCATCGCCAGCGATGGGCGAGCAGCGTAGACCGCCGCGATGTCCGCTTCGATCTGTGCTTGCTGCTCGGCCGGCAGGGCCTTGATGCGCGCGTACAGGTCGCCGATGCCGTTGTTCAGGTTGAAGCCGATCTGGGCCAGCACGTCAGCGTGCTTGGTCAGGGCGTCTTTATAGAACTCGGCAACAATCTGGCCGAACATGATCGGGTCGGAGACCTTCATCATGGTCGCTTTCAGGTGCACCGAGAGCAGTACGCCTTGCGCCTTGGTGCTGTCGATTTCAGCAGCGATGAACGCACGCAGGGCGTTTTTGCTCATCACGGCGCAGTCGAGGATCTCGCCGGCCTGAACGCTGGTTTTTTCTTTCAGGACGGTCGCGGTGCCATCTTTGGCGATCAGTTCGATCTTCACAGCGTCAGCGGCGTCGATCAGGGCAGCTTTTTCGCTGCCGTAGAAATCGCCGGTGCTCATGTGAGCCACGTGGGACTTGGAGTCTTTGGCCCAGGCGCCCATTTTGTGCGGGTGCTTGCGCGCATAGTTCTTGACCGACAGCGGAGCGCGGCGGTCGGAGTTGCCTTCACGCAGAACCGGGTTCACGGCGCTGCCCTTGACCTTGTCGTAACGCGCCTTGGCTTCTTTTTCGGCGTCGTTGGTCACGGTTTCCGGGTAGTCCGGCAGGTTGTAACCCTGGGCTTGCAGTTCTTTGATCGCTGCTTGCAGCTGAGGCACCGAAGCACTGATGTTCGGCAGCTTGATGATGTTGGCTTCAGGCGTAACGGCCAGGGCGCCCAGTTCGGCGAGGTGGTCGGCTACGGCTTTGTCGCCCAGTTGCTCGGGGAAGCTGGCCAGGATGCGTGCTGCAAGAGAGATATCGCGGGTTTCCACGGCGATATCGGCCGAGGCGGTGTAAGCCTCGATGATCGGCAGCAGGGAATAGGTGGCGAGGGCTGGAGCTTCGTCGGTGAAGGTATAGATGATCTTCGAGCGGGTGGGCATATTCGGATTAACTCTCTCTTCTTTGCTAAAGCGTGCGCAGAAACTCGAGGGGCGCCGGGTAAGCGCGTTCGTTCAAAGTCATCCATGAACCGAATGTCGAGAATCTTCGCGGTGATGTTGGGTGCATCGTTGAGCGTCAAGCAGTCAGGCTGCGGTAACAACCCGACCAATCAGGCGGAAAGTCTCGTGCTAGAGAGGCCAGCCGTCGTGACCCTTTGGTCAGCGGGCGGCATTATACATAGGTAGCTGGCAATCTGCCGATGGTTCATATGCAACCCGTCTCGTCCATTGGTCTAAAGGTCGCAGGGCGGGGTGGGGCGTAGAGTCGCCGGGAATGCTTGAGTTTGGCGCTTTTCCCTTTGCTTTCAGGCTTGTACGAAACCAGATGTGCCCGCGTCGTGAACAGAGGGTTTGCGTGTTGATTTAACTGGGTTACGCTCGAACCAAGCCAGATGTTCAATCCAAACAATGGAGTTCAGCATGGGTTACAAGAAGATTCAGGTTCCAGCCGTCGGCGACAAAATCACCGTCAATGCAGACCATTCTCTCAATGTTCCTGATAACCCGATCATCCCCTTCATTGAAGGTGACGGCATTGGCGTCGACGTCAGCCCGGTGATGATCAAAGTGGTTGATGCTGCCGTGGCCAAGGCCTACGGGGGCAAGCGCAAGATTTCCTGGATGGAGGTTTATGCTGGCGAAAAAGCGACTCAGGTCTATGACCAGGATACCTGGCTGCCCCAGGAAACCCTGGAAGCCGTCAAGGATTACGTGGTCTCCATCAAGGGCCCGCTGACCACCCCGGTCGGTGGCGGCATCCGCTCCCTCAACGTTGCCCTGCGCCAGCAGCTCGATCTGTATGTCTGCCTGCGCCCTGTGGTGTGGTTCGAAGGCGTGCCGAGCCCGGTGAAAAAGCCTGGCGACGTCGACATGGTGATCTTTCGCGAGAACTCCGAAGACATCTATGCCGGCATCGAGTGGAAGGCCGGCTCCCCTGAGGCCACCAAGGTCATCAAGTTTCTGAAGGAAGAAATGGGCGTCACCAAGATCCGTTTCGACCAGGATTGCGGTATCGGCATCAAGCCTGTTTCCAAGGAAGGCACCAAGCGCCTGGTGCGCAAGGCCCTGCAATACGTGGTGGACAACGACCGCAAGTCGCTGACCATCGTGCACAAGGGCAACATCATGAAATTCACCGAAGGTGCCTTCAAGGACTGGGGCTACGAGGTGGCGAAGGAAGAATTCGGCGCCGAGCTGCTCGATGGCGGCCCATGGATGAAATTCAAGAACCCGAAAACCGGCCGTGAAGTCATCGTCAAGGATGCCATCGCCGACGCCATGCTCCAGCAGATCCTGCTGCGTCCGGCCGAATACGATGTGATCGCCACGCTGAACCTCAACGGTGACTACCTCTCCGATGCCCTGGCGGCTGAAGTGGGCGGTATCGGTATCGCGCCGGGCGCCAACCTGTCCGACACCGTGGCCATGTTCGAGGCGACCCACGGTACCGCGCCGAAGTACGCCGGCAAGGACCAGGTCAACCCGGGCTCGGTGATTCTGTCGGCCGAGATGATGCTGCGTCATCTGGGCTGGACCGAAGCGGCTGACCTGATCATCAAGGGCACCAATGGCGCCATCAAGGCCAAGACCGTGACTTACGACTTCGAACGTCTGATGGAAGGCGCCACGCTGGTGTCTTCTTCGGGCTTCGGTGAGGCGATCGTCAAGCACATGTAAGAACGGCAGTCGCAACAAAACCGCCCGGCTCGAGTGATCGAGCCGGGCGGTGTGTTTTCTGGCAGGTGTCCGGGTGGCTTCAGCTGGTCACTGATTGGTGATGAGCGGCGGTCGAGGCACTATCTTTTGCGGCCTCGACATTCTGAATTTTTGTGGCGTGCAGGCCTTTGGGCCCTTGCACGATCTCGAATTTGACGATTTGCCCGGCTTTAAGGGTTTTGTACCCGTCCATTTCAATGGCGGAGTAGTGGGCAAAGAAATCGATGTCCTTGCCATCCTCGTCCTTCCCCTCGCGGGAGTCGGTGTTAATGAAACCAAACCCCTTGGCATTGTTGAACCATTTCACCTTGCCGACAGCCATGCTCAAATCCCTCTGCAACAGTCTCCATCGCTGGAGTATCATCCAATTCATCCGCAATCGAATCCGTTAAAAAGATTGACTCCGCGGATCTTTTTTACCCACTGTGGGCTCTATTGGTTGTAACACCGTTTTCCCGATAGTCAAGGTGACCGGGCAGTCGGAGTTGAAAAGGTGTACAGCCGCCCCCACCACTGTATTTGCACAACTGACGAACCTTTCTTTCCATGCATGCAATCAGCCAGATTCGACTAACATTCAATCAGGATCGCCCGCTTCTCCAAAAGGATCTTCCACAGGAGCACGACGACGATTCGGCAGGCGTTGCTGTTCAGGAAGCAAAGCCTGCGTTACAGGCGCCGCCGATGTACAAGGTGGTTTTGTTCAACGATGACTACACACCGATGGATTTCGTCGTCGAAGTGCTCGAGGTGTTTTTTAACCTGAATCGCGAGCTGGCGACCAAGGTCATGCTGGCCGTTCACACAGAAGGACGGGCAGTATGTGGAGTGTTTACCCGCGACATCGCCGAGACAAAGGCCATGCAGGTCAACCAGTACGCCAGGGAAAGCCAGCATCCGCTACTCTGTGAAATCGAGAAGGACGGTTAATCGCCGACCACTTGGGTATGAGGTGAAGCTATGTTAAACCGCGAGCTCGAAGTCACCCTCAATCTTGCCTTCAAGGAGGCTCGTTCGAAGCGTCATGAATTCATGACCGTCGAACACCTGCTGCTGGCCCTATTGGACAATGAGGCTGCCGCCACCGTATTGCGTGCCTGCGGCGCAAACCTCGACAAACTCAAGCACGACCTGCAGGAGTTCATCGACTCAACCACGCCATTGATCCCCGTCCATGACGAAGATCGCGAAACCCAGCCAACCCTGGGCTTCCAGCGTGTACTGCAACGTGCTGTTTTTCATGTACAGAGCTCGGGCAAACGCGAAGTGACTGGCGCCAACGTGCTGGTTGCAATCTTCAGTGAGCAAGAGAGTCAGGCCGTGTTCCTGCTGAAACAGCAGAGCGTTGCGCGCATTGATGTCGTCAACTATATCGCCCATGGCATCTCCAAGGTGCCGGGGCATGGCGATCACTCTGAAGGTGAACAAGATATGCAGGACGACGAGGGCGGTGAGTCTTCTTCTTCAGGCAATCCGCTGGATGCTTATGCCAGCAATCTCAACGAACTTGCGCGCCAGGGTCGAATCGATCCGCTGGTCGGTCGCGAAACGGAAGTCGAGCGTGTCGCGCAGATCCTCGCGCGTCGACGCAAGAACAATCCGCTGCTGGTCGGCGAGGCGGGCGTGGGTAAAACCGCGATTGCCGAAGGCCTGGCCAAGCGCATTGTCGACAACCAGGTGCCGGATCTGCTGGCCAACAGTGTCGTCTATTCGCTCGACCTCGGCGCTCTGCTTGCAGGCACCAAGTATCGCGGTGATTTCGAGAAGCGCTTCAAGGCGCTGCTCAATGAACTGAAAAAACGTCCGCAGGCGATCCTGTTCATCGACGAGATTCACACCATCATCGGTGCGGGCGCTGCGTCCGGTGGCGTAATGGATGCCTCGAACCTGCTCAAGCCGCTGCTGTCGTCTGGCGACATCCGCTGCATCGGCTCGACCACGTTCCAGGAATTTCGCGGCATCTTCGAGAAGGATCGTGCGCTGGCACGACGCTTCCAGAAAGTCGATGTCGTCGAGCCGTCGGTGGAAGACACCATCGGTATCCTGCGCGGCCTGAAGGGGCGTTTCGAGCAACACCACAACATCGAATACAGCGATGAGTCGTTGCGCGCCGCTGCTGAACTGGCATCGCGTTACATCAATGACCGGCACATGCCGGACAAGGCCATCGACGTGATCGACGAAGCGGGCGCCTACCAGCGTCTGCAGCCGGCCGACAAGCGCGTGAAGCGCATTGACGTGCCGCAGGTTGAAGACATCGTGGCGAAAATCGCGCGGATTCCGCCGAAACATGTCACCAGCTCCGACAAGGAACTGCTGCGCAATCTGGAGCGTGACCTGAAGCTGACGGTATTTGGTCAGGACGCGGCGATCGATTCGCTGTCGACCGCGATCAAGCTGTCCCGCGCCGGCCTCAAGTCGCCGGACAAGCCAGTGGGTTCGTTCCTGTTTGCCGGTCCAACCGGTGTCGGTAAAACCGAGGCTGCGCGGCAACTGGCCAAGGCGTTGGGGATCGAACTGGTGCGCTTCGACATGTCCGAGTACATGGAGCGCCACACCGTATCGCGTCTGATCGGTGCGCCTCCAGGCTATGTCGGCTTTGATCAGGGCGGTCTGTTGACCGAAGCGATCACCAAGCAGCCGCACTGCGTGTTGCTGCTCGATGAAATCGAGAAGGCGCATCCGGAAGTCTTCAACCTGCTGCTGCAGGTGATGGACCACGGTACGCTCACCGACAACAACGGGCGCAAGGCGGACTTCCGCAACGTGATCATCATCATGACCACCAACGCCGGCGCCGAGACGGCAGCGCGGGCTTCGATCGGCTTCACTCATCAGGACCACTCGTCCGATGCGATGGAAGTGATCAAGAAGAGCTTCACGCCGGAGTTCCGTAACCGTCTGGACACCATTATCCAGTTTGGTCGCCTCAGCCATGAGGTCATCAAAAGTGTGGTGGACAAGTTCCTTACCGAACTGCAGGCGCAGCTGGAAGACAAGCGTGTGTTGCTGGAGGTTACCGATGCGGCGCGCAGTTGGCTGGCGGCCGGTGGTTACGACTCGGCGATGGGCGCACGTCCGATGGCGCGTCTGATCCAGGACAAGATCAAGCGTCCGCTGGCAGAGGAGATTCTGTTTGGCGAGCTGGCCGAGCATGGCGGTGTGGTGCACATCGACATCAAGGATGGTGAGTTGACGTTTGACTTCGAGACTACGGCTGAGATGGCCTGACGGTTGTTGGTCTGTTGTAAAGCGAAAGGCGCCTTCGGGCGCCTTTTTGTTATTTATCGTTTGGTTTTTTGGGTGAATATCCGTTGCTGCGGTAACGGCTGCTTAGGGTTCCGCCCTTACGGCGGGTCACTTTTGACAAACGCCTCAAAAGTAACCAAAAAGGCTTTACCCTGACGTTCGGCCCTCGCTCAGGCTCGGGTTCCTTCGCTGCGGGATTCATCCGGGGGCAGCGCCTACGGTTTGCTTCGCTGCACCTCCTCTCGCTGTGTTTGGCTGCGCCAAACGGTCGCTGCGCTCCCACCCCCGGATAAACCCCTCCACTCAGCCTGCCGACGGGCCCTCAGATCAAAAGCTTTACTCGAGCTAACGCTCATCGTGTTGAGTGGGGCGGCTTCGCCGCATGGGGTGTGCACGAATAAAGTTGTGGGAGCGAGCCTGCTCGCGAAGGCGGCCTGACAGCCGACCAATTTCTAACTGATGACACCCGATCCCACTGTGGGAGCTGGCTTGCCAGCGATGGCGGCCTGACAGCCGACCAATCACCAACTGAAAACACCCAATCCCATGTAGGAGCTGCCGAAGGCTGCGATCTTTTGATCTGGCTCTTGCTCTTGATGTGGCTTTTGATCTTCAGCCCCTTCGGCAGGCCGAGCGGAGGTGTCCATCAGGGGGGGAGGCGCGCAGCGCCATGCGGCGAAGCCGCATACATCGAGAGGAGGTGCAGCGAAGCAAACCGTAGGCGATGCCCCCTGATGGACACCGTAGCGAGGGAACGCTGAGCCTCAGCGAAGTGCCGTACGCCGGGGCAAAGCCTTTTGGGTTACCTTTTCGGCGTTTGGAAAAGGTGACTCGCTGTAAGAGCGAAACCATAGGAGGCCGTTACCGCAGCAACGGATATACACACACAAAACCAACAAATCCCAGACAAACAAAAACGCCCGGTATAAACCGGGCGTCTTGTATTGACTTGATTAGCGAGCGCGGTAAGTAATGCGCCCTTTGCTCAAGTCATAGGGCGTCAGCTCGACGCGCACTTTGTCACCGGTAAGAATACGAATGTAGTTCTTGCGCATCTTGCCGGAGATATGCGCGGTTACGACGTGCCCATTTTCCAACTCCACACGAAACATGGTGTTGGGCAGGGTGTCGACGACAGTGCCTTCCATTTCGAAGCTGTCTTCTTTCGACATGCAGTAAAGCCCTCGGTGTCCAATGAATGGCCCGGTGCAACTGCGCCAGGCAAAAGCGGCGTGCATTGTGCCCGAAAAAGGGGGTTCAAGCCAAGGGGTTTAGGGTTCGCGATTAGTTCAGGATTACCCAGCGCTGATTGATCAGCAATTCGATGGGGCGATATTGGGTCTTGTAGTTCATCTTTTTGCAGTTCTTGATCCAGTATCCGAGATACACCGCTTCCAGCCCCAGACGCTGGCTTTCGGCGATTTGCCACAGGATCGCGAAGCGCCCCAGGCTGCGGCGCTCCTCGTCAGGTTCGTAAAAGGTATAGACCGCCGACAAGCCGTTGGGCAACAGATCGGTCACCGCGACGGCGAGTAACCGTCCGTCGAGACGAAATTCATAAAAGCGCGAGAAGGGCAGATCGCGCACCAGAAAGGTCGAGAATTGGTCACGACTTGGCGGGTACATGTCGCCGTCGGCATGGCGCTGCTCGATGTAACGCTGGTACAGATCGAAATATTCTTCGCTGAAGTGCGGTTTTACCGGGCGTACCTGCAGATCGGCATTGCGTTTGAAAATGCGTTTCTGCTGGCGGTTGGGCAGGAACTGCGCCACCGGGATGCGTGCAGGCACGCATGCATTGCAATTCTGGCAATGGGGCCGATACAGATGATCGCCGCTGCGACGAAAACCCATTTCCGACAGGTCTGCGTAGACGTGCACATCCATGGGCTGACTCGGGTCGAGAAACAGCGTCGTCGCCTGCTCCTCGGGCAGATAACTGCAGGAATGAGGCTGAGTGGCATAGAACTTCAAGCGCGCCAACTCGGTCATGATCAACCCTCGGGATAAGCTGGTGAATTAAGTGTAAGCCACGCGCGCAAAAGTCGCTCAGCAAACCCAGGTGGCGCGACTGGATTGATCCAGGTGGCGGGCCAGGTAGTTGGCGAATTCGTGGCGGGGGATCGCCCGGGCGCCGAGGCTGTGCAGATGATCGGTCGGCATCTGGCAATCAATCAGAACGAATCCCGCTTCTTTCAGATGCTGCACCAGCGTGGCAAAGCCATATTTGGAGGCGTTGTCGGCGTGGCTGAACATCGATTCACCAAAAAACAGCTGACCCATCGCCAGGCCATACAGGCCGCCGACCAGTTGGCCCTGATCCCAGACCTCGACCGAGTGGGCGAAGCCGCGGCGGTGCAGTTCGAGGTAGGCGTCCTGCATCGCTTCGGTAATCCAGGTGCCATCGGCGTAGTCCCGAGGCGCGGCGCAGGCGCGAATCACGGCTGCGAAATCCCGATCGAAGGTCACCTGGTAGCGTTGCTTGCGCAGCAGCTTGCCGAGGCTGCGCGAGACATGCAGTTCGTCGGGAAACAGAACGGTGCGCGGATCCGGCGACCACCAGAGGATTGGCTGGCCCTCGGAAAACCATGGAAAACAGCCGTGCCGGTAAGCCTGCACCAGGCGATCGGCGGACAGGTCGCCACCGGCAGCCAGCAATCCATTGGGATCGCGCATGGCCTTTTCCAGGGGCGGGAAAGTCAGGGAATTGCGTTGTAACCAAGTCAGCATGGCGTCCAGGCTTGCAGAAGGGGAGGGCGGTGCGGGCGCGAGGCCCGCGATAAAGTGTGCCGTTAAATGACAGGAATGTCGTCCAGATACTTCTCCGCGTCCAGTGCCGCCATGCAACCGGCACCGGCCGAGGTCACGGCTTGACGGTAGACATGGTCGGCCACATCGCCAGCGGCGAAGACGCCGGGGATCTCGGTGGAGGTGGCGTCGCCGTCGCTGCCGCCCTTGACCAGCAGATAGCCGTCGCGCATTTGCAGCTGGCCCTGAAACAGGTCGGTGTTGGGTTTGTGGCCGATGGCGATGAACACGCCGGCCAGGGCCAGTTCGCGGGTCTGCCCGGTGTGGCTGTCACGCAGGCGCGCGCCGGTCACACCGCTGGCATCGCCTAGCACTTCGTCCAGATTCTGGTTCCAGTGCAGGTGAACGTTGCCGTTGGCGGCTTTTTCGAACAGTTTGTCCTGGAGAATTTTCTCCGAGCGCAACTTGTCGCGGCGATGGATCAAGTGCACCTCTCTGGCAATGTTCGACAGGTACAGGGCTTCCTCGACGGCAGTGTTGCCGCCGCCCACCACGGCGACCACCTGATTGCGATAGAAAAAGCCATCGCAGGTCGCGCAGGCAGAGACGCCTTTGCCGGCGAAGGCTTCTTCCGAGGGCAGTCCCAGATACTGCGCTGAAGCGCCGGTGGCGATGATCAGGGCGTCGCAGGTATAAGTGCCGCTGTCGCCGATGAGCTCAAAAGGGCGCTGCTGCAACTTGGCAGTGTGGATGTGGTCGTAAACGATCTCGGTGGCAAAGCGTTCGGCGTGTCTCTGCATGCGCTCCATCAGTACCGGGCCGGTGAGGCCTTCGACGTCGCCGGGCCAATTGTCGACTTCGACGGTGGTGGTGAGCTGGCCACCGGCCTGCAACCCGGTAATGACCACCGGTTTGAGGTTGGCGCGGGCGGCGTATACGGCGGCGCTGTAGCCGGCAGGACCGGAGCCAAGAATGATCAGGCGTGAATGCTTCGCTGCGTTCATCAAATACACCTCATAAGCCTTTGTCACAAAAGACAATGCATGCTCAAATTGAACCGCAGGATTTGTGCGGTTGGCTATGCTCAGCTAAGGGGTTTGAAGCATGGCATCAGCCGCGCAAACCCGTACAATGCCGGGCTGTTACAGAATATTTGTAGAGCGCTGTGTTTATAGCTGTGTTTATAAAAGCTGCGGCACAGTGTTAAAAGTAGTCTCAGATGCGCCGGTTCACTTTTTTACCTGCCTGGATTGGGCAGTTTTTTATCGTCATTCAATAGATGGACGCGCCTTGGGCGCAGGAAAAGAAGCGTTTTGAAGAAATCCACCGCAGCACCAAAAACAGTCGTTCCGCTCTGGCGCCAGCAATTGCACTACCGGCTCAAGGAAGGTGCATTGATCGCCATCGGTGCCTTGTGCCTGTTCCTGATGATGGCCTTGCTGACCTACGGCAAGGACGATCCGGGCTGGAGCCACAACAGCAAGATCGACGACGTGCAGAACTTCGGCGGCCCCGCCGGTTCCTACAGCGCTGACATCCTGTTCATGGTGCTGGGTTATTTCGCGTACATTTTCCCGTTGCTGCTGGCGATCAAGGCGTATCAAATCTTCCGTCAACGCCACGAACCCTGGCAGTGGAGTGGCTGGCTGTTCTCCTGGCGCCTGATCGGTCTGGTGTTTCTGGTGCTGTCCGGCGCTGCGCTGGCGCATATCCATTTTCATGCCGCCACCGGTCTGCCGGCGGGTGCGGGCGGGGCGCTGGGCGAAAGTCTCGGTGACCTGGCGCGCAACGCCCTGAATATCCAGGGCAGCACGCTGCTGTTCATCGCGTTGTTCCTGTTTGGCCTGACGGTGTTCACCGACCTGTCGTGGTTCAAGGTGATGGACGTCACCGGCAAGATCACCCTCGACCTGTTCGAACTGTTTCAGGGCGCGATCAACCGCTGGTGGTCGGCCCGTACCGAGCGCAAGCAATTGGTCGCGCAGTTGCGTGAGGTCGATGACCGCGTCCACGACGTGGTGGCGCCGACCGTTACCGACAAGCGTGAACAGGCCAAGGTCAAGGAGCGCCTGATCGAGCGCGAGCAGGCCTTGAGCAAGCACATGTCGGACCGCGAGAAGCAGGTGCCGCCGGTCATCGCCCCGGCCCCGGTCAAAGCTCCGGAACCAAGCAAGCGCGTGCAGAAAGAGAAACAGGTGCCGTTGTTCGTCGACAGCGCCGTGGAAGGTACTTTGCCACCGATCTCGATTCTCGATCCGGCGGAAAAGAAACAACTCAATTATTCGCCGGAATCTCTGGCTGCCGTTGGCCACTTGCTGGAGATCAAGCTCAAGGAGTTCGGCGTCGAAGTCACCGTGGATTCGATCCATCCGGGCCCGGTGATTACCCGTTACGAAATTCAGCCTGCCGCTGGCGTCAAGGTCAGCCGTATCGCCAACCTGGCCAAAGACCTCGCACGTTCGCTGGCGGTGACCAGCGTGCGTGTGGTCGAGGTGATTCCGGGCAAGACCACGGTCGGTATCGAAATTCCCAACGAAGACCGGCAGATCGTGCGTTTCTCCGAAGTGCTGTCGACCCCCGAGTACGACAACTTCAAGTCGCCGGTCACCTTGGCCCTGGGCCACGACATTGGCGGCAAACCGGTCATCACCGACCTGGCCAAGATGCCGCACCTGCTGGTGGCCGGTACCACCGGTTCCGGTAAGTCGGTGGGCGTGAACGCGATGATCCTGTCGATCCTGTTCAAGTCCGGCCCGGATGACGCCAAACTGATCATGATCGACCCGAAAATGCTCGAGCTGTCGATCTACGAAGGCATTCCGCACCTGCTGTGCCCGGTAGTGACCGACATGAAGGACGCCGCCAACGCCCTGCGCTGGAGCGTTGCCGAAATGGAACGCCGCTACAAGCTGATGGCGAAGATGGGCGTGCGTAACCTGTCCGGCTTCAACGCCAAGGTCAAGGAAGCCCAGGACGCCGGCGAACCGTTGAGCGACCCGCTGTACAAGCGCGAAAGCATTCACGACGAAGCGCCGTTGCTGCAGAAGTTGCCGACCATCGTTGTGGTGGTCGACGAATTCGCCGACATGATGATGATCGTCGGCAAGAAGGTCGAAGAACTGATCGCCCGTATCGCGCAGAAGGCACGTGCCGCCGGTATCCACTTGATCCTCGCGACCCAGCGTCCTTCTGTGGACGTGATCACCGGTCTGATCAAAGCCAACATTCCGACCCGTATGGCGTTCCAGGTGTCGAGCAAGATCGACTCGCGGACCATCATCGATCAGGGCGGTGCCGAGCAACTGCTCGGTCATGGCGACATGCTCTACATGCCGCCGGGCACCAGCCTGCCGATCCGGGTACACGGCGCGTTCGTTTCCGACGATGAAGTACACCGCGTGGTGGAAGCGTGGAAACTGCGTGGCGCACCGGAATACAACGATGACATCCTCAACGGTGTCGAAGAGGCGGGCAGCGGCTTTGAAGGCAGCAGCGGTGGTGGCGACGGTGATGATGCCGAGACCGACGCGCTGTACGACGAAGCCGTGCAGTTCGTGCTGGAAAGCCGCCGGGCGTCGATTTCTGCGGTACAGCGCAAGCTGAAGATCGGTTACAACCGCGCCGCGCGCATGATCGAAGCCATGGAAATGGCCGGGGTCGTCACCTCAATGAACACCAACGGTTCGCGTGAAGTTCTGGCCCCCGGCCCGGTGCGCGACTGATTGCCAAGCAAGAGGCGGGACAATGATGTGCCGCCGCTCTCCCAACGAGTATTCAAGAGGACTCCCATGCGTCTTATCCGCATGCTGTTGCCAGTACTGGCGCTGACCACGCTCACGGCCCACGCCGATGACAAGGACGTGGCGCGTCTGACTCAATTGCTGGAAACATCGAAAACCCTGACCGCGAACTTCTCCCAGCTGACCCTCGATGGTAGCGGCACCCAGTTGCAGGAAACTCGCGGTGATATGGTCCTGCAGCGTCCGGGCCTGTTCTACTGGCACACCGAAGCGCCAAACGAGCAGACCATGGTTTCCGACGGCAAGAAGGTCACCCTGTGGGATCCGGATCTGGAGCAGGCAACCATCAAGAAGCTCGACGAGCGTCTGACCCAGACCCCGGCGCTGCTGCTGTCCGGTGACGTGTCGAAGATCAGCCAGAGCTTTGAGATCAGTGCCAAAGAGGCGGGCGGCGTGATCGACTTCACCCTCAAGCCGAAGACCAAGGACACCCTGTTCGACAGTCTGCGTCTGTCGTTCCGCAACGGCCTGGTCAATGACATGCAACTGATCGACAGCGTCGGCCAGCGCACCAACATTCTGTTCACCGGGGTCAAGGCCAACGAAGCGGTGCCGGCGTCGAAGTTCAAGTTCGACATCCCGAAGGGTGCTGACGTTATCCAGGAATAAACCCCGGACCCCGGGTCGGGTTCTTGTGGCTTGGAGCTTTTGTGGCGAGGGGATTTATCCCCGATGGGCTGCAAAGCAGCCCCAAAAAGGTGACTGCTGCGTAGTCCATCGGGGATAAATCCCCTCACCACAGGGTCACCAACAGGTGTCCACAGGTATTCCAACCGGTTTCAGACAATCAGAGGTTTCAACGCTACGTGATGGATCTGTTTCGCAGTGCACCGATTGCCCAGCCGCTGGCCGCGCGTTTGCGCGCGACCAATCTGGATGAGTACGTCGGTCAGGAGCACGTGCTCGCTCGCGGCAAGCCTCTGCGTGAGGCGCTGGAGCAGGGTGCCCTGCATTCGATGATCTTCTGGGGGCCGCCGGGTGTGGGCAAGACCACCCTGGCGCGCTTGCTCGCGGAAGTCTCGGACGCGCATTTCGAAACGGTCTCGGCAGTGCTCGCCGGGGTCAAGGAAATCCGTCAGGCGGTGGAAATTGCCAAGCAGCAGGCCGGCCAGTACGGCAAGCGCACGATTCTGTTCGTCGATGAAGTGCACCGCTTCAACAAATCGCAGCAGGATGCGTTCCTGCCCTACGTTGAAGACGGCACGCTGATTTTTATCGGCGCTACCACTGAA
Source organism: Pseudomonas sp. AO-1 (assembly GCF_019775695.1). NCBI lineage: Bacteria > Pseudomonadati > Pseudomonadota > Gammaproteobacteria > Pseudomonadales > Pseudomonadaceae > Pseudomonas > Pseudomonas sp. AO-1. The sequence goes on along the minus strand of NZ_CP079947.1, from coordinate 4,091,979 downwards.
AACCCTTCGTTTGAATTGAACAACGCGCTGTTGTCGCGGGCCCGCGTCTATGTGCTGAAAAGCCTCGACGAGACGGCACTGCGCAAACTGGTGCACCGCGCGCTCACTGAAGAGCGTGGCCTGGGCAAGCGTAACCTGACCCTCAGCGATGAAGGCTTTCAGATGCTGTTGTCGGCGGCCGATGGCGATGGTCGGCGCCTGCTCAATCTGCTGGAGAACGCCTCGGACCTGGCCGAAGACAACAGCGAAATGGGCACCGAGCTGCTGCAAAGCCTGCTCGGCGACACTCGACGGCGCTTCGACAAGGGCGGCGAAGCGTTCTACGACCAGATCTCCGCGCTGCATAAATCGGTACGCGGTTCCAACCCTGATGGCGCGCTGTACTGGTTCGCGCGGATGATCGATGGCGGTTGCGATCCGTTGTACCTGGCGCGACGCGTGGTGCGCATGGCCAGCGAAGACATCGGTAACGCCGACCCGCGCGCTTTAAGTCTGTGCCTGGCAGCGTGGGAGGTGCAGGAGCGCCTTGGCAGCCCGGAAGGCGAACTGGCGGTGGCCCAGGCCATCACCTATCTGGCCTGTGCACCGAAAAGCAACGCGGTGTACATGGGCTTCAAGACCGCGCTGCGCGCGGCTGCCGAGTACGGCTCGCTGGAAGTGCCGCTGCACTTGCGCAATGCGCCGACCAAACTGATGAAGCAATTGGGCTATGGCGACGAATACCGCTACGCCCACGACGAACCGGACGCGTATGCCGCCGGCGAAGATTATTTCCCGGAAGAGCTCGAGCCCATTCCGTTCTATCAACCGGTGCCCCGTGGCCTGGAGTTGAAGATCGGCGAGAAGCTCAACCACCTCGCCCAACTCGACCGTTTAAGCCCAAGACAGCGGAGAAAATAGTGCTTCCATTGATTGTTGCGGTCTCCGTCGGCGGAATCGCCGGCACGCTGTTGCGCTTCGCCACCGCTAATTGGGTCAACGCCAATTGGCCGCGGCACTTCTATACCGCGACGCTGGCCGTTAATATCGTGGGCTGTCTGCTGATTGGCGTGCTGTACGGCCTGTTTTTGATACGCCCGGAGGTGCCGATCGAGGTGCGTGCCGGGTTGATGGTCGGCTTCCTCGGGGGGCTGACGACTTTTTCATCCTTTTCACTGGATACGGTGCGCCTGCTGGAAAGCGGGCAAGTGCCGCTGGCCCTGGGCTATGCGGCGATCAGCGTATTCGGCGGGCTGCTCGCGACGTGGGCCGGCCTGTCCCTGACCAAACTTTGATAACGAGAAACCGACATGCTCGATTCCAAACTGTTACGTAGCAACCTTCAGGACGTAGCGGACCGCCTGGCTTCCCGTGGCTTTGCCCTGGATACCGCGCGCATCGAAGCGCTGGAAGAACAGCGCAAGACCGTCCAGACCCGCACCGAAGCACTGCAGGCTGAGCGTAACGCGCGTTCCAAATCCATCGGTCAGGCCAAGCAGCGCGGCGAAGACATCGCGCCGCTGATGGCGGACGTCGAGCGCATGGCGGGCGAGCTGAGTGCCGGTAAAGTCGAGCTGGACGCGATCCAGACCGAACTGGACTCGATCCTGCTGGGTATCCCCAACCTGCCGCACGAATCGGTACCGGTCGGTAAAGATGAAGACGACAACGTCGAAGTGCGTCGCTGGGGCACGCCGACCCAGTTCGATTTCGAGGTCAAGGACCACGTCGCGCTGGGTGAGAAGTTCGGCTGGCTGGACTTTGAAACCGCCGCCAAGCTCTCTGGCGCCCGTTTCGCTCTGCTGCGTGGCCCGATTGCTCGCCTGCATCGCGCCCTGGCGCAGTTCATGATCAACCTGCACGTCAACGAGCATGGCTACGAAGAGGCCTACACGCCTTATCTGGTTCAGGCCCCGGCGCTGCAAGGCACCGGTCAACTGCCGAAGTTCGAAGAAGACCTGTTCAAGATCGCTCGCGAAGGCGAAGCCGATCTGTACCTGATCCCGACTGCCGAAGTGTCGCTGACCAACATCGTGGCCGGTGAAATCGTCGATTCGAAACTGCTGCCGATCAAGTTCGTGGCGCACACTCCGTGCTTCCGCAGCGAAGCCGGCGCATCGGGTCGTGACACTCGCGGGATGATCCGTCAGCACCAGTTCGACAAAGTCGAGATGGTCCAGATCGTCGAGCCGTCGACCTCGATGGAAGCGCTGGAAGGCCTGACCGCCAACGCCGAAAAAGTCCTGCAGCTGCTGGGTCTGCCTTATCGCACCCTGGCGCTGTGCACCGGCGACATGGGCTTCAGCGCCGTGAAGACCTACGACCTGGAAGTGTGGATTCCAAGCCAGGACAAGTACCGCGAAATTTCCTCGTGCTCCAACTGCGGCGACTTCCAGGCCCGCCGTATGCAAGCGCGTTTCCGTAACCCGGAAACCGGCAAGCCTGAACTGGTACACACCCTGAACGGTTCCGGCCTGGCGGTCGGTCGTACTCTGGTTGCCGTGCTGGAAAACTACCAGCAGGCCGACGGTTCGATCCGCGTGCCGGACGTACTGAAACCGTACATGGGTGGCCTTGAGGTCATCGGCTAAATGAAATATCTGCCGCTGTTTCACAACCTGCGCGGCAGTCGTGTGTTGGTGGTCGGTGGGGGGGAAATTGCCTTGCGCAAATCCCGCCTGCTGGCCGATGCCGGTGCGCTGCTGCGGGTGGTCGCACCTGAAATCGAAGCGCAACTGCGCGAACTGGTCACTGCCAGCGGTGGTGAATGCCTGTTGCGTGGTTATGTGGAAGCGGATCTGGACGGCTGCGGCCTGATCATCGCCGCCACCGACGATGAAACGCTCAACGCCCGAGTCTCCAGCGATGCCCATCGGCGTTGCGTGCCGGTCAATGTGGTTGACGCGCCGCAGTTGTGCAGCGTGATCTTCCCGGCGATCGTCGATCGCTCGCCGCTGATCATCGCGGTGTCCAGCGGCGGCGATGCGCCAGTGCTGGCGCGGCTGATTCGCGCCAAGATCGAAACCTGGATTCCGTCGACTTACGGCCAGTTGGCCGGTCTTGCCGCACGTTTTCGCAATCAGGTGAAAAACCTGTTTCCCGATGTGCAGCAGCGTCGCGGGTTCTGGGAAGACGTGTTTCAAGGCCCGATTGCCGACCGGCAACTGGCCGGGCAGGGCGCCGAGGCCGAGCGTCTGTTGCAGGCCAAGATTGATGGCGAGGCGGACATCACCACCGGTGAGGTGTATCTGGTGGGCGCCGGGCCGGGTGATCCGGACCTGCTGACCTTCCGCGCCTTGCGTTTGATGCAGCAAGCTGACGTGGTGCTGTACGACCGCTTGGTCGCGCCGGCGATTCTTGAGCTGTGCCGTCGCGATGCCGAGCGTGTCTACGTCGGCAAGCGTCGCTCCGACCATGCGGTACCGCAGGACCAGATCAACCAGCAACTGGTGGACCTGGCCAAGGCCGGTAAGCGGGTGGTGCGCTTGAAGGGCGGTGACCCGTTCATCTTCGGTCGCGGCGGTGAAGAGATCGAAGAGCTGGCGGCCCACGGCATTCCGTTCCAGGTGGTGCCGGGGATCACGGCGGCCAGCGGTTGCGCGGCGTATGCCGGGATTCCGCTGACCCATCGCGATTACGCGCAGTCGGTGCGCTTCGTCACCGGTCACTTGAAGGACGGTTCCACCGATCTGCCATGGGCCGACCTCGTTGCCCCGGCGCAGACGCTGGTGTTCTACATGGGCCTGGTGGGCTTGCCGGTGATTTGCGAGCAGTTGATCAAACACGGTCGCAGCGCGGACACCCCGGCGGCGTTGATCCAGCAGGGCACCACGGTCAATCAGCGAGTCTTCACCGGCACGCTGGCCGACCTGCCACGCCTGGTGGCGGAGCATGAAGTGCATGCGCCGACGCTGGTGATCGTCGGTGAAGTGGTGCAGCTGCGCGAGAAGCTGGCGTGGTTCGAAGGGGCTCAGGCGCAGGTCTGAAATACCGAGTTGCCCTCATTCGCGAGCAGGCTCGCTCCCACATTGGATCTGTGTCATGCACAAATCCCCTGTGGGAGCGAGCCTGCTCGCGAAGAGGCCCTCAAACACACCGAATCAATCAGAGCCTCTACGCCAAACCCCTTTCCCGTTGAGCCGCGCCCGATCATGCGCCCCGCTGAAATCCTGCTCTGGCCCCTTCGGCACAATCCCCGTGGGATTGATGGTCTTGTGGCTGCCGTAGTAGTGATTCTTGATGTGCTGAAAATCCACTGTCTCGCCAATCCCCGGCCACTGATACAGCTCACGCAGCCAGTTCGACAGGTTCGGGTAATCGGCAATCCGCCGCAGATTGCACTTGAAGTGCCCGTGGTACACCGCATCGAAGCGAATCATCGTGGTAAACAGACGCACGTCGGCTTCGGTCAGGTATTCACCGGTCAGGTAACGATTGGCGCCCAGTATTCGCTCCAGGTGATCCAGCTCGGCAAACACTTCATCGAAGGCCTGTTCATAAGCCTGTTGCGAGGTGGCGAAGCCGGCGCGATACACGCCGTTGTTCACCGCCGGATAAATCCGCTCGTTCAGTGCATCGATCTCGCCACGTAGCGGTGCCGGGTAGAAGTCCAGTTCGTTACCGGTCAGGTCATCGAAGGCGCTGTTGAACATGCGGATGATTTCCGCCGACTCATTGCTGACAATGCGCTTGAGTTTCTTGTCCCACAGCACCGGCACCGTGACGCGCCCGGTGTAGTCCGGGGTGTCGGCGGTGTAGCGCTGGTGCATGAAGGCGAAATCATCAAGTTTGTCGCCGGTCGAGCCCAAGGCCTTGTCGAAGGTCCAGCCGTTTTCCAGCATCAGCCAGCTGACCACGGACACGTCGATCAGGCTTTCCAGACCTTTGAGCTTGCGCAGGATCAACGTGCGGTGCGCCCACGGGCAGGCGAGCGATACATAGAGGTGATAGCGCCCGGCTTCGGCGGCGCAACCGCCTTCACCGCTCGGCCCGGGCTGGCCGTCAGCGGTGACCCAGTGCCGACGTTGCGCCTGTTCGCGCTGGAACGCGCCGTCCTTGCTGCTTTCGTACCACTTGTCCTGCCAGTGGCCATCGACGAGTAAACCCATGATCAAGACTCCTGAATCCAATAAGCGTTGGAGCCGAGTCTATTCCGATGAGTTCGAACAAAAAGCGCAAAGATCAGGCGTCTATGATCGGTTAAATCGATTTGTTGCGCGCGGCCCAGTATTGCTCGGCGGTTGCGAACGCTTGCTCGCGGCTTTGCCCGAGGCCGCGCAGGGCCAGGGCCATGGTTGAAATCAGGGCCATTTGCGGATAGCTGTCGACCACGTCGCCACGCCACACCGCTTTGAGATGTTCAACGTCCAGCGAGGCCGGTTTGACGTGGCGCTGACTGGACAGTTGCGGCCATTCCTCGTCCCAGCTCTCCCCACCGCGTGTGCCATAGAGATGGCTGTCGGCATCCGGGTTGATCTCGATCTCGCCGCCGTCGCCCTTGACCACGATCGCCGTGTCGCCGAGCAGACCGCTGGCCTCGCGATGCACCGCTTGATAGCCCGGATGAAAAATACTTTGCAGGCCACAACGGGCGCGCAGCGGGTTGAGGATTCGCGCCAGCGAATGGATCGGCGAGCGCAGGCCCATGGTGTTGCGCAGGTCGATCATCTTCTGCAACTGCGGCGCCCAGTCCATCAGCGGCATGAACGCCAGACCGCCGTTGTCCAGCGCGCTGCCGACCTGCTGCCACGTGCGGCACAGCGGGAGGTTCAGCTCGCCAAGCAGTTGTTCGGTGTACAGACGCCCGGCGGTATGCGCGCCGCCGCCGTGCATGAAGATGCGCACGCCGTTTTGCGCCAGGCACTTGGCCGCCAGCAGGTACCACGGCAGATGACGTTTCTTGCCGGCATAGGTCGGCCAGTCCAGATCGACGTGCAATGCTGGAGCGTGCAAGCGTTCACGCAAGGCTTCGGTGAAACCGGCCATTTCTTCGGCGCTTTCTTCCTTGTGCCGCAGCAGCATCAGAAAGGCTCCGAGCTGGGTGTCTTCGACCTTGTCGTCGAGCACCATGCCCATGGCTTCCCGGGCCTCTTCACGGGTCAGGTCGCGGGCGCCGCGTTTGCCCTTGCCGAGAATTCGCACGAACTGCGCGAACGGGTGCTCGGCGGGCGTTTCAAGGGTCAGCGCTGGAAAGTCGGTCATAGGCAATTCGTCGGTTTGGGCAGGCCCGCCAGTTTCGCGGCGAGTTTGGCAGGGGTGCCTTTGAACAGTCGGTTCAGGTGCAGGCTGTTGCCTTTGTCCGGGCCGAGTTTGAGTGCGGTGTATTTGATCAATGGACGGGTGGCCGGCGACAGCTGAAATTCCGCGTAGAAGCTGCGCAGCAGTTCGAGGACTTCCCAGTGTTCGGCAGTCAGTTCGATGTCCTCGGCAGCGGCAAGGGCGCTGGCGACGTCATGGGACCAGTCATCGAGGTCGACCAGAAAGCCGTCCTTGTCCAGTTCGATGGCGCGTGCGCCGACAGTCATCGAGTTCATAGCCAGCTGTTGACCTTGTCGTGGCGGATCGACAGTTCGACGAATGCCGGGTAATCGATGGCCTCTGCCCAGTCGGGAGCAACGATGGCGCGGGCCTGCAGGTCTTCAGCGAGGGCGAACAGCTTGACCCGGCGCTCGTTCAGCGTGGCGAATGGCGCGGTGCCGGGTTGCAGGGCATACACCGCGTCACCGGATAACAGCAGGGCGTCGGCAGCGCCGATCACGCGCAGGCAACTGTTCAGGCGCTCGTCGCCGAACGGGGAATGAGACAACACATGCAAAGTCGACATCAGAGGGTGATCACCTGGTCGTAACGGTCAATAAGGGCGCTGATTTCGCTGGCGCCGAGCGGCTGCGCTTCGTCCAGCGACAGCGTGCTCAGGCCACGGGCGCTGGCGCTGTCGGTGCAGTAGAACAGTTCTTCAACGCCGAACATCGGCAGCGCCTGCAGGTTGGCGCTCAGGTCTTTCTGTTGCAGGGCCTTGGCGTTCTGTCCGGCGGCCAATTGCAGTACGCCGTCATCGAGAAACAGCAGGCCGATCGGCAGATCGAACGCGCCGCCGGCCAGCACGATGTCCAGCGCCTCGCGGGCGCCGGGGCCGGACCATGGCGACTGGCGGCTGATGATCAACAGGGATTTGGCCATCTCACGCACCTCCGAAACAGATCAGTCGATCGGCGTCCTGCACTGCATCGTGCAACTGGCCGAGGCCGGACAACTCCCACGGCGCGCTGACCGCGACTGCATCACGCTGGTAGCGTTTGGCTTCTTCGTCATTCAGCACGCCACGGCGCAGGGCGGCGGCGATGCACACCACGCCGTCCAGGTGCTGCTCGCTGATGAACGCGCGCCACTGTTTGGGCAGGTCCAGCTCGTCCTGCGGGGTGACCACCGCGTCGGAGGCGTTGTACACGCCGTCCTGATAAAAAAACAACCGGACAATCTCATGCCCGGCGGCCAGCGCCGCCTGAGCAAACAGCAGGGCACGGCGCGAGGAGGGCGCATGGGCGGCGGAAAACAGCGCAATGGCGAACTTCATGACGGACTCGATCAGCAAAACTGCGGCCATGATAAAGCTTTATGAAGGCAGCCGCGAAACCCAAGTTGCACACACCGATTGCGCGGGAATAACTGTCCGCCTGCTGCTATCGGTCATAGTGCGAATCCATGTAGGAGCTGCGGCACGCTGCGATCTCTTGATCTTTACAAGCAAGATCAAGAGATCGCAGCCTCGTTTCACTCGACAGCTCCTACAGGGGGGGAGTGAGGCCTCGATCAGCGGGGCATATAGCCCAGTTGCCAACGCCGCGGAATGCTCAGCGACAGCACACCGAGCGCCGCCGCCAGCAAGCCGCTGGCGAACAGCGCCCGAAGCCCGAAATGATGTTCCAGTACCGCGCCGAGAATTGCGCCGATGAACATCCCGCTCCATGGCACCAGTTGCACCCGCCAGCCGTTACGGCGTTCGCCGAGCATCCAGCGGCCGAGTCCACGGCCGAAGCGCGATAGCGCGCCAGTCACATAGGTCAGGCCGACCGGCAGACCATTCACTTCCTCGACCGCCGCGTTAAGCATGCCCATCGCGATGATCGCCGCCAGCAGCGCCGGCAGTTGCGTGTCATACGGCCACGCGGCCGCGAAGCACAGCAGGGTGGCGATGCACAGCAGCAAGGGCAGTGTGCGCCGACCACTGAGGCGACCGATCACGATGCCCAAGGCATTACCGATCACGAACGTGACGACGAGGATGACCAGGCGCAGCGTCAGTCCGAGGTCGCCGTCACTGATCGCCACCGCCAACCGCGTGGTGTTGCCGCTCATAAAGGACACGAAATCGCCACTGGCCATGAAGCCGATAGCATCGGTCATGCCTGCCAGCACGGACAGACTGGCCACCAGTGCCAGACCGATACGGCCACGCCATTTCTGCCGATGCAAATGCCCGGACGTGGCGCGGTGAGTCGAAGTGGAGGGCAGCATCGGTGACGATATCCTTGAGCGGCGGTTAAGGTTCCAACCCGTACAGATCGCAGTAATCGGCCCAGCTCATGTGGGCCATTTCCGCCACTTCGCGGTGCACCTCCATGCGCTGAGCCTGGTACTCCTCGGGCGTTTGCGCCGTGAGCTGCAAGGTCAGTTCCCAAGCGAACAGGCCTTGATTCTCCGCCTCAGCCTCGAAGGCTTCGTGCAGGCGTTCCTCACGATACTGCGCCGGGGTTTCGCCCTTGGCCTGGGCCAGCAGTGGATTGAGATGATCGAGGGTTTCGCGCAATTCGGGGCGCGCGTCGAGAAACAGTTTCAGGGCTTGTTCATGTCGCTGGTCGGTGGGCGCCATGTGTATTCCTTGTCAGGCTGATGACTCTAGGGTGCCGGAGCGGCCGGCGTGTGTCGCGCTATAAATGCAGTAAAGCAGAACGATTTTGCCTGTTGCGATGATACAGTCCGCTTTTTTCTGAATGAGCGAATGCAATGCGAATTCTGATGGTAGCGCTGGCCGCGACCGTGCTGGCGGGCTGCGCGGGTTCGGTGATGGACGATTCTCGCACCAAAGCCCCTTACAAGGTTCTGACCTCGGACAAGCCAGAGAAAGTCGTGGCCCAGTGCGTGCAATTCGCCTGGCAGGACGAGGCGGTGTTTGGCGTGGACGCCGGCGCGTATCTGCAACCGGGCAAGAAGGGCGGCTCGACGGTGTATACCCGTTCGGCAGAGTCGTTTGTCGACGTGACCAGCGATGCGTCGGGGACGGTGCTCAATTACTACGTGCAGAAGGATGATTTTGTCGCCAAGCGGCGTTTGGCGGGGTTGGCGACCTGTCTTTGATATTGCGCTGAGCGGCTGCAGGCTTGCTCCCACTGTTTGAAATGCATTCCATTGTGGGAGCGAGCCTGCTCGCGAAGGGCTCTTGAGATTCAACCCTTCAGGCGCTTCTGGAAATAGTGCCTGCTATGCCCCGGCGGATAGTCGACGATCTCGCCAAACTGGCTGAATCCCAACTTCTTGTAAAACTCCGGCGCCTGAAAATCGAAGGTATCCAGCCAGATGCCCAGGCAGCGCTTCTCGTTGGCCAGCTCTTCGGCCATGGTCATCAGTCTCGAGCCAATACCCTGGCCGCGCCCCTGTTCCGGCACCGAAAGCAACTCGATGTACATCCACTGGAAAATCACCCGGCCATACAAGCCGCCGAGTATCGCGTCGTGTTCATCACGTACCAGCAGGGCGAACGGTTCCGACGTGGAGCCCCCGGTCTGGGCGTCGTTGTAGGCAATCAACGGCTCGAGGATAGCCTTGCGCTGTTCTTCCGTGGGGTTCTGTGACAGCTCGATTCGCAACGTCATACGCAACTTCCTTGTGAGGTGAACGCGCAGCCTATCCTGCCCGGCGGGCGCTTTCCAAGTCCTTGCTCATCCCTTTGGAACCGCCGCTGTTGCGTCGGGGTCTAGCTTCTACAGCGTCATTTCGAACGCGGTTGATGAGGACCCCCCATGAATATTTTCGAAGCCCTTCGCGAAAGCCACGACCGTCAGCGCAATTACGCCAAAGCTCTGGTCGAAACCAGCGGCGACACCCCGGAGCGGGTCGAAGCCTACAAACAGCTCAAGGCCGAACTGCAGGCTCATGAGACCGCCGAAGAACGCCACTTCTACATTCCGCTGATGGAGTTCGACAACGGCGTCGATCTCAGTCGTCACGCGATCTCGGAACATCATGAAATGGACGAGATGATGGAAGAGCTGGATGAGACCGAGATGTCCAGCCCGGCGTGGCTGGCCACCGCTAAAAAACTTTCCGACAAGGTTCATCACCATCTCAAGGAGGAAGAGCAGAAATTCTTCCAGATGGCCGGCAAGCTGCTCGACGACAAGCAAAAGGAACAGCTCGCCGGGCAATACGAAAAGGAATATCAGGCACAACTGGAGTGAGTGATGAATGCGGGTTTTTGCTGTGTCGGCGTGTAGGCCTTTAGCCATGCGTCAGGTGGGCGTTGTCGTAATTGACTGTATATGCATCCAGTGTTTGCGGCGTTTTCCACTAGAGACGCCGATTACCTGCGACAACACCGCCGATGGACAAAAAAACCACCTCCGTTAGCTTGAAGGCCTCTCCTCGGACAGGAGAGTTCTTAAATCAACGGAGTGAAAAACATGAATCAACCACAAGCTCAAACCCAACTGCGACACGGTCGCGTTACCTCTCCAGCCAGCCGCGGTGCGGTCGCCATCGAGCAAGGATTGCTCGGTGCCTGGCAGGTCAACGAAATGGAAGGGGGCAAGAATTTCCCGGCGCTGACGGCAGGACCTTTTCCTGCGCCCTATGGCAGTGACAGCGACAGCGTCACACCACCCGCCGACGGTTACATTCTCAGCGGTGGCAAGACCGATGCCCGTGACTGTGTGAACTTCACCGACGAGGAAATGAGCAAAAAGCTCAACCGTCCGTTCAACTGGCCACTGCTCAGTGTGACCCCGGGCCAGATGCTGGAAGTGAAGTGGGAATACACCGCGCCACACACCACCCGTGGATATCGCTGGCTGATCACCAAGGATGGCTGGGATCCGAAGCAACGTATTTCCCGTGCACAGCTTGAAGCGCAGCCTTTCGCCGAAGACTTCTACACTCAGGTGCCGTATTACAGCTATCCGGGGGAATTGAAGGCCAAGGTCAATCATTCGGTGAAATTGCCGGCCAGCAAAAAGGGTCGTCACGTCATCGTGTTGATGTGGATTGTCGCCAACACCGGTAACGCGTTCTATCAGGCGTTCGACGTCGACTTCAAATAATGGCGTAACGCTCAACCCACAGGTTCTGAAGGATTAGAACATGTCAAATATCGACTTTTCGTTAATGCACAGTCAGGCCGCCGACGCTGCCTCGCTGATGCCAAGCATCGCCGGCAAGAAAATTCTCATGGGTTTCTGGCACAACTGGCCGGCCGGTCCGAGTGACGGCTACCGCCAGGGCCGCTTTGCCGAGATCGCTCTGGAGGCGGTGCCCAAGGAGTACAACGTGGTTGCGGTGGCGTTCATGAAGGGCAGCGGGATTCCGACCTTCAAACCGTACAACGTCTCCGATGCCGAGTTCCGGCGCCAGGTCGGCGTGCTCAACAGCCAGGGGCGGGCGGTACCGGTCTCCCTGGGCGGCGCCGATGCGCACATCGAATTGCGTGCCGGTCAGGAACAGCCGCTAGCCAATGAAATCATCCGTCTGGTGGAAACCTATGGCTTTGACGGGCTGGACATCGATCTTGAACAGAGCGCGATTGATTTCGCTGCCAACAAGACCGTGTTACCGGCCGCGCTGAAGCTGGTCAAGGATCACTACGCAGGCCAGGGCAAGCATTTCATCATCAGCATGGCCCCGGAGTTTCCGTACCTGACCACCAACGGCAAATACGTCGGTTACCTGCAGGCGCTGGAAGGCTACTACGACTTCATCGCACCGCAGTTCTACAACCAGGGCGGCGACGGGGTCTGGGTGCCGGAAGCCAACAATGGCAATGGTGCGTGGATCGCGCAGAACAACGACGCGCTGAAAGAGGATTTCCTCTATTACCTGACCGAAAGTCTGGTGACCGGTACCCGGGGCTTCACCAGAATCCCGGCGGACAAATTCGTCATCGGCCTGCCGGCCAACGTCGATGCCGCTGCCACCGGTTATGTGATCGACAGCACCGTCGTGGGCAATGCGCTCAAGCGTCTGGCGATCAAGGGGCTGCCGATCAAGGGCCTGATGACCTGGTCGGTGAACTGGGACAACGGCGTCAGCAAGGATCGCCTGCCGTACAACTGGGAGTTCAGCCGGCGTTATGGACCGCTGATTCACAGCGCTCGAACAGCGGCGCAGGAAACGGATGATGCGTTGTCGCGCATCGCCCGTTAATCGCAAGTAAAGAAGCCCGGTAGCGCTGCCGGGCTTTTTTTGTGGGCGCGATTAATCGACTATGGGCGTTTTCCGATGACAAAGGATCAGGCGTCATGATCAAGACAGCCGAGCGGGTCAACATCGTCGACACTCAGGTGTTGTCCCACGACTGGTACCTGTTGAAGAAGATTACCTTTGACTACCTGCGCAACAACGGCGACTGGCAGCGGCAGACGCGCGAGGTCTACGACCGGGGCAATGGTGCGGCGATCCTGTTGTTCAACCGCGAACAGCGCACCGTGGTGCTGACACGCCAATTCCGTTTGCCGGTATTCGTCAACGGCCACGACGGCTTGTTGATCGAAGTGGCGGCAGGTCTGCTGGAAGGTGCGGCACCGGAGCAGCGGATCCGTGACGAAGCCGAAGAGGAAACCGGTTACCGCGTCCACGACGTGAAGAAGGTGTTCGAGGCTTACATGAGCCCCGGTTCGGTGACCGAGAAACTGCACTTTTTCATTGCCGAGTACGACGCGAAATCGAAGGTCAGTGAGGGCGGCGGCCTGGAAGAAGAAACCGAAGAGCTGGAAGTGCTCGAATGGGGCTTCGATGAAGCACTGGCTGCATTTCACCGTGGCGAGATCTGCGATGCCAAGACCATCATGCTGTTGCAGTATGCGGCGATGAATAACCTGTTTGTCCGATAAAGCAAAGATCGCAGCCTGCGGCAGCTCCTACAGGGAACGCATTCTCATGTAGGAGCTGCCGCAGGCTGCGATCTTTTGATCTTCTAAAACAAATCCCCAGTCCTGCCCACCGCCGACCAGTTACCACCCTCCAACACCAGCAACCGCTCTTTGGCCTCAAGCCCACCCGCAAATCCGGTCAACTTCCCCGACGCGCCAATCACCCGATGGCACGGCGCCACAATCGAAATCGGATTGCGCCCATTCGCCGCTCCGACCGCACGCACGGCTGTCGGGTGACCGATCTGCTCGGCGATCTGGCTGTAGGTTCGGGTTTCGCCAAACGGAATGGTCAGCAACGCTGCCCAGACCTTTTTCTGAAAATCGGTGCCGACAAAATCCAGCGCCAGGTCGAAGCGATCACGCTTGCCGGCGAAGTATTCTTCAAGCTGCTGTGCGGTTCGTTGCAGCAGCGGATTGTTCGGTGCTGCGCTCATCGGACCAAGGCGCACCCGGCCCGGTTTGTCGTTTTCCCAGAGGATGGCCGCCAGTCGTGCGCCGTTCGCAACCAGCTTCAGTTCGCCGACCGGTGAGGGCAGGGTGATGAACGTGTAGGGCATGGGCAGAACTCCGGATCAGCGTGGCGAAGGCGTCCAGCATACTGGCTGATCGGGGAGGCGCAAATCGCAATAGCGACCATACTGCTTGGTGCTTTTGCAGCGTTCCCTTCTGCTCTGCACAGAACCCAAAAACAAAAAAGAGATCGACTCATGAAGTACGAACCTTTGGCCAAAACGCTGATCGCGACTTCACTGGCACTGAGCTGCCTGATGGCCCACGCCGCTTCCGTTGCCCCGGTTGCCGCCGAGAACGGCATGGTGGTCACTGCCCAACACCTGGCCTCCCATGTCGGCGTCGATGTGTTGAAAAGTGGCGGTAACGCGGTGGATGCGGCAGTCGCTGTGGGCTATGCGCTGGCGGTGGTGTATCCCGCGGCAGGCAACCTCGGCGGTGGCGGTTTCATGACCATTCAACTGGCGGACGGGCGCAAGACCTTCCTCGACTTCCGCGAAAAAGCCCCGCTGGCGGCGACCGCCAACATGTACCTGGACAAGGACGGCAACGTCGTCCCGGACCTGAGCACCCGCGGTCACCTCGCCGTGGCGGTGCCCGGCACCGTGTCGGGCATGGAGCTGGCGCTGAGCAAGTACGGGACCAAGCCGCGCAAGGAGATGATCGCCCCGGCGATCAAACTGGCGGAAGACGGTTTCGAACTGGAGCAGGGCGACGTCGATTTGCTGGACTACGCCACCGATGTATTCAAGAAGGACATGCGTGATTCCGGCTCGATCTTCCTGCACAACGGCGAGCCGAAGCAGGTCGGGCAGAAACTGGTGCAGAAGGATCTGGCGAAAACCCTGCGCACCATTTCGGAAAAAGGCGCTGACGGTTTCTATAAGGGCTGGGTGGCCGACGCCATTGTCACCTCCAGTCAGGCCAACAAGGGCATCATCACCCAGGCCGACCTCGACAAATACAAGACCCGCGAACTGGCCCCGGTGGAGTGCGATTACCGCGGCTACCACGTGGTTTCGGCGCCACCGCCAAGCTCCGGCGGGGTGGTGATCTGCGAGATCATGAACATTCTTGAAGGCTATCCGATGAAGGACCTGGGCTTCCATTCGGCCCAGGGCATGCACTACCAGATCGAAGCGATGCGCCATGCCTATGTTGATCGCAACAGCTATCTGGGCGACCCGGATTTTGTGAAGAACCCGATCGAGCATCTGCTGGACAAGAACTACGCGACCAAGCTGCGCAACGCGATCCAGCCGCAGAAGGCCGGAATCTCCGCCGAACTGAAACCCGGCGTCGCGCCCCATGAAGGCAACAACACCACGCACTATTCGATCGTCGACAAGTGGGGCAACGCAGTGTCGGTGACCTACACCCTCAACGACTGGTTCGGCGCCGGGGTGATGGCGAGCAAGACCGGGGTGATCCTCAACGACGAGATGGACGACTTCACCTCCAAGGTCGGCGTGCCGAACATGTACGGTCTGGTGCAGGGCGAGGCCAATGCCATCGCTCCCGGCAAAACTCCGCTGTCGTCGATGAGCCCGACCATCGTCACCAAGGACGGCAAAGTGGTGATGGTGGTCGGTACGCCGGGTGGCAGCCGCATCATCACCGCGACCTTGCTGACCATGCTCAACGTCATCGACTATGGCATGGGCCTGCAGGAAGCGGTGGACGCGCCGCGCTTCCACCAGCAATGGATGCCTGAGGAAACCAACCTCGAAGACTTCGCGGCCAGCCCGGATACGAAGAAGCTCCTTGAGAGCTGGGGCCACAAGTTCGCCGGGCCGCAGGACGCCAACCACATCGCCGCGATCCTGGTCGGCGCGCCGTCGCTGGGCGGTAAGCCAGTGGGCAAAAACCGCTTCTACGGGGCCAACGATCCACGACGCAATACCGGATTGTCACTAGGCTACTGACAGGGGTAAAAAGGGGGCGGGCGCTGCTCCGCCCCGGTTTCAACGTTCGATCAAGGAAGGCCCATCATGTCTAGCGCATTGCTGATCATCGACGTCCAACAGGCTCTCTGCTCGGGCCAATATCAGTGCTTCGACATTCGCCGCGTCATCGACACCATCAACCAGCTCAGCACTCGCGCGCGCAAGGCTAGCGTGCCGGTGGTGCTGGTGCAGCATGAAGAAAAGGACAGCCCGCTGGCCCATGGAGCCGAAGGCTGGCAACTCGCCGATGGCCTGCTGACGGCAGATCAAGACCTGCGCATACGCAAAACCACCCCGGATTCGTTCTACCAGACCGAGCTGGGCAAACTGCTGCCCGGTGAAGACTTCGAGTGCCTGATCATCTGCGGCCTGCAAACCGACTATTGCGTCAACGCCACCGTGCGCCAGGCCCATCAGTTGGGTTACGACGTCGTCCTCGTAGCAGACGCTCATTCCACTCTCGACAACGGCAACATGAGCGCCGAAGACATCATCGCCGAACACAACAAGGATCTGGCGCACCTGACGGGGGCCACCGGACGCATTGACGTCAAACCCGCAACCGAGGTCATTTTCTGAAGCCCGAAAATAGCTCTGTTGTTCTTACTGGCCTCATCGCTGGCAAGCCAGCTCCCACAGGGTTTGGCATGGATCACGAAGTCTTTGAACAACACAGATCATTGTGGGAGCTGGCTTGCCAGCGATGGCGATGGATCTGTTAATGAAGATGCAAGCTGTACCCACCCAATCGCCAGCAGGCTGGCTCCCACAGTGATTGATGGTGTTCACAGATTCCATGTACAGCAAAAAATCCCTGTGGGAGCGGGCGTGCTCGCGAAGACGGCAGTACTGACCGCACTTCACTGGCATAATCCCGCGCCCCGAAGAATGGAATCTGTCGATGTTGTCTTTCAAACCCCGCCACGCCTTGCTGCTGACATCCCTGGTATTTTCCACTACCGCGCATGCCACCAGTTTCGATTGCACCGGCGCCACCAGCCCGGCTGAAAAAACCATTTGTTCTGATCCCTACATCTCCAACCTTGATGAAAAACTGAGCTCTCTGTGGCGTGTCACGTTGCCGAAAGTTGCGGATTCGAAAGCCTTGAAGGCCGATCAGCGAGGCTGGCTAAAGCAACGCAATCAATGTGCTGTGGATGTGGCCTGTTTGCGCCGGGAATACCTGATGCGCCTCAAAGCACTGGAATTCATGGCCAAACCCTTCAATTGGGATGCGACCTGGCAACTCATTCCATGGGGCGTATCATCGTCGGTCGAGGTTAAAACCAAGCGTATCGATGCCACTCATATCGCCTTTGATATTTCAGGCGTGGCTGGCGCCAACTCCGGCGATATGGATGGCGTCGCCAACATTGTGGGCAGCGAAGCACACTATGCCCAAGATGACTGTTCGTTGAAGTTCAGCGCATTCAACGGTCTGTTGGACATTGACCAGGATGGTGCAGACCCTACCTGCGGCGGTGGAATGGGGGTTTACTACGGCGGTCGCTACGTGGCATCGGAACAGCCAGTGGCGATTGATTACGACTTGCTGAGTCTGGGGGTGGCGCGGACTGAGCAGGAAAACGAGCTATTACACACTCTGCTCAAAGGCGATTATCAGACGTTGTTGCAAAACAGTGGATCGATGGTGACGGCTGATGCTTCCCGCGATGTGCCGGATGCTCAGGTCGATGAGTTCTGGTTGCGTGGGCTGGCCAACACCAATGCAGGCATTCTGATGCGCGCGCCGGACGCTCGGGTATGGCTGGTTTTATTGGTGTTCGATGAGCAGCGTAATTTGCGTGCCCGCTATTACACCAACGCGCTGCAATGGAAAAAACGTGTGCCCGAAGCATTGCTTGCCTGGCACAAGCGAATAGAGAACGGTGAGACGTTGCCGCTGGATTTCATGCCCTGATTCTCTGCGGCGAGGTTTTGGCGAAATGTCGACGGGGCTGACCAACAGCCCCGCTGCAGTCAAGTCGCAAACAACCAGCCACGCGCACTCGCGACCGGTTCCGACACCACCCCCTCCAGCACCATCCGCGTAATCGTCTCCGCCGCCGTCCGATAATCCTCATCCTGCGGCACTGCGCGCCCGGTGATGCAGCCCATTTGCCAGCCAATGTTGGTGTAGGTGCGGGTCGCCGACCAGATGAACAGCATCAGGTGCTCAGGATCCACCGGGGCCAGCAGGCCGCGGTCGATCCAGCTGCGCAAGCAGTCGACGTTGCGCCGGGCTTCGGCGTGCAGCAGGTCGCGGCATTCGGTCGGTAGCTGGCGGCCCCCCAGCAGCAGCTCGCCGCTGAAAACCCTGGCAATCGCCGGGTGTTCACGGGCGATGCGGATGCGCGCGGCGACGTAGGCGCGCAGGCCGATCATCGGATCGTCGCTTTCACGTAACGCCGCCGAGGCTTCCAGCAGCGGTTCGACGAACCCCAGCAGAACCTTGGCGTAGAGGTTTTCTTTGGTCTGGAAGTAGTAATACAGGTTGGCCTTGGGCACGCCGGCGCGGGCGGCGATATCGCGGGTCTGAGTGGCGTCGAAACCGTTGGCGGCAAATTCTTCGCTGGCGGCGGCGAGGATCAGTTGCTCGTTGCGTACGCGGATGGCGCTCATGGGAACACGATGTAAATGGTTGGCATGGGCAGATACTGACAATTTGGTTTCGCAATATACAAAACTATATAGCGATGAGGCCAGCTGACTGCTTGATTTGCGGCAGAGCTGAGCGAATTTTTATGAGTAAATTTCCCGAAGCGGCCTTTCCTCAAGCGAGCGCTCTCTCTAGAATCCGCCCCGCCTCCGCAATGGAGGCTCATTGCTATCATTTGGCTCGGTTCACATAGGGAAGACAACATGCAATTCGGGAAAATCCTGGCGCTGGGCCTGGTGCTTGCGCTCGGTGGTTGTGCCAGTTTCACCAAAGACGAAGTCGCGCCGGTCAAGCTGCCATCGATGGCCAGCTACGCGAATAAACCGAACGTGTATGTGGACTTCGACTTCTATCAGGGCGAGCCGAAAAGCACTTCGGCCGTAGAAGTGCCGCAAGCGCGAGATCAGCTCAAACCTGAGCTGCAAAAAATTCTGACCGATTCGGGCCTGTTCGGCCGCGTCACCCTGGACGAGTTCCAGAAGCAACCGGGTGACTACAGCCTGCGTCTGAAAATGTACAACCATCCGCCGAATGCCGGTTCGATGGTGTTGGGCTTCATCAGTGGTTTCAGCCTCGGGGTAATCCCCGCGTACGGCACCGATCAGTACACCATGAGCCTCGAAGCCGTGGACGGAACAGGCCAGGCCCTGACCACCGCGAGCAACCATGATGCGGTCGGTACCTGGATCGGTATCTGGTTCATTCCGCTGATGGGCAACACCCCGAAGGCCGCGGTCAACGACACGTTCGCCCGTCAGGTCAACGCGCTGCTCAAGCAGATGATCGACAATAACAACCTGAAATACTCGGCACTCGAGACCCGCACTCCGCGGGCCTGATGCCAAAAAAAGAGCCGCAATTGCGGCTCTTTTTTTGCCCTTACTTCAGGGCCTGGATGAACTGCGGATCGCTGTACAGTTCCTTCAACAGATCACGCAGCATCGGGTTATAGGCGTTGACCGCATTCGGGATCGCAATGAAACCGAAGAAGCTGCTGCTCCACTGGCTGCTGACATTCTTGGTTGCGTCGTAGACCACATTCTGGCCATTGAGCAGAGTGAAGCGTGCCGCGATTTGACCTTCGCCTGTGCCCATGCCGGCCGACAGGTTGTTCTTCACCACCAGCACTTTCAACTGACGCTGAGCCTGTGGATCAAGCAGGCCGGCCTTGCGCAGTTCTTCGGTGATCGCGTCCTGGATATGCGCCGGGATGCTGCCGGACGGCGAGCGCACCGGATTGGCCCGCACGGTCAGCGAGCCTTCGCCGGACTCGGCCGTCACCAGTGGATTGCTGACCGCATGCAGGGGCGGGGTCTGCTTGAGCTTCTGGACGTTTTCGAAGCTCGGCTCATAGCGGGTCATGGTCATGCCACAACCTTGCAGCAGCACGGCCAGCATCGGGATCAACAACAGAGACTTTTTCACGGCGTTTCCTTGCGTGAGGAATAAAGGGGGCGGATTATGGGCAGAGTGCCATCATTGATCAACATCAAAAGGGCCGCCGTTTGCGTTCATCTGCTAGATGAAATCCACCCATACTGCGTTGCCCACCAGATGGCAACGCGCCACCCCTTCGTGATCCAGCACAGCGCAAAGAAATGACGCATGACGCGGTGTAAGGGCCGGCCAGTTACTCTCCAGAAACGATCCCACACTGTGGGGAGGAGCATTGGTCATGTCGAAACCGCCGCGAACTCGCTGACCGTGAAAGTTCAGTGTTATGGCATTGATGACTGCACTGCTGATAGTTACCTCGCCTGATTCAAACTCCAGGGTAATACCTGTGCGGGCATTGCCTCTGTAGCTGAATTCGGTTCGTCTGGACGCATGGCCACAGGTCATGATGGTTGGCAATTGATCACCTCTAAAAGAAAAAGCGCGACAGGTTGATACCTGGAGAGTCAAGGTCGGATAACGACAGGCGCTGCCCGGCGTCAATCAGCCCGTACCTGATTGATCAAAACCGGTAATCCCCAGCCTCCTTTTCCGTCCAGTGACATGATGGAAAGCAGGTAGTTGTCGACTTGGCGCAGAGACACGTCATGCGCGAATAGCGCTTTCATATCATTCTGTAGATTGAGCACTTTCTTGCACCACTCGCCATAACGCGCAACTTTGCCGAATGTCGTATAACCCCGATAGCTTTCCCCCCGAGCGTCCATGACCCATGACCAGCTCAATCGGGCGAGTGAATCGACTATCGGAAAAAAATTCGGGCGGTGGAAGTGCAAGTATTTGGACGCCAGGCTGCTGTTTTCCCGTTTATTGGCAGCGCTCAATGCTTTGCACAATTGGGCATGGATCGCTGTCGCCTGGTCGATGTTGCGCAAGGAAAGCACAGCCGGTCGAGGAATTTTCGCCAGCAGGTCATGAACATCGGACTGAGCAATGGCATGGGCCGCCTCGATAATCACATCCAGCGCCTGGCGTTCGTCTTTTGAAGTGCCATTGGTTTTCCGGCGCTCGACCGATGCCGAATAAGTTCGACCGATCAGCATCAGTTTTCCGATGATTTGCGCCGGCTCGTCATTGTCTGGATTGTCCTTAACCGCTTGGTAAAGCATCTGATTGACGACGTCGAACGGTGGGCAGCCAAAAGCGTTGCCCAGCCAATTTGCTTTAGGTGGATACCATTGTTCCTGAGTAGACATTTTCAGATCCATGAATGATGGCGAGTTGGTATTATGCCGGTGTCATTGCCAGGAAAAAATGCAGCGGCGACGGCCATCGAAAAGAGTAGAACGTCAGCGTATTGTTTATTGGGCACTGGTCGCCAAACGAACTTCGATTTGAGCCAGCTCCCAAGTACTTAACAGGCTGATCGGGTCGGTACCGAAAAACTGCGAGCTGCCGAACACCCATTCTTTGCCATCCGGACAGCGGCACTGTTTGCAATGATGCAGACGCTGACCATCAAATTCGACCTGTAGCTTCCAGCCTTCAAGATCCAGCCATATGTGATTGGCAGCGAGTGGCCCGTCGACATGAGTCAGCGATAGACGTCCCAGCGCAGCCTCGCGCAAGCGCTGGCAAACGTCGCGGGCGGTCAGCAATGCAGTCATGGTCGTACTCGGTGGATGCAGGACGCGCCAGCATAAAGGTCGCTTCGTCGGGTGTCAGCGATCACTGGCCCGAGCCCGGACATTTCCGTAACATCCGCAACCCTCATTTTCGTGAACATCAGCGGCCGCGCTCGTCGGCCGTCAGTCAGGTAAGCCATGAAACCACAACGTCTGCGCGCCGATGTCCTGGCCGGACTCACCACCTCGTTTGCCTTGTTGCCCGAATGCATTGCGTTCGCGCTGGTGGCGCATCTCAATCCACTGATGGGCCTGTACGGCGCCTTTTTCATTTGCACGTTGACTGCGTTGTTCGGCGGCCGGCCGGGAATGGTCTCCGGTGCGGCGGGTTCGATGGCGGTGGTGATCGTCGCGCTGGTGGTGCAGCACGGCGTGCAATTCCTGCTGGCGACCGTGTTGCTCGGTGGCCTGATCATGATGGCGTTCGGCTTGTTGCGCCTGGGCAAACTGGTGCGCATGGTGCCGCATCCGGTGATGCTCGGTTTCGTCAATGGCCTGGCGATCATCATTGCCCTGGCGCAACTGGAGCATTTCAAGAGCGGTGAACACTGGCTCAGCGGCACGCCGCTGTACCTGATGACCGGGCTGGTGCTGCTGACCATGGCCATCGTCTACATTCTGCCGCGCCTGACCCGCGCGGTGCCGCCGGCATTGGTGGCGATCCTCGGTGTGGGCCTGCTGGTCTAACTGTTCGGCCTGCCGACGCGCACCCTCGGCGACATGGCGCACATCGCCGGCGGTCTGCCGACTTTCGCCTTGCCGGATATCCCATGGAGCCTGGAGACCCTGCGCATCATCGCTCCGTACGCGATTCTGATGGCGCTGGTCGGTCTGCTGGAAACCCTGCTGACCCTGAACCTCACCGACGAAATCACCGAAACCCGCGGCTATCCGGATCGCGAATGCGTGGCGCTGGGCGCGGCGAACGTGGTCTCCGGCGCGTTCGGTGGCATGGGCGGTTGCGCAATGATCGGCCAGACTGTGATCAACCTCAGCTCCGGCGGACGCGGGCGTTTGTCCGGGGTGGTCGCGGGGGTGTTGATTCTGCTGTTCATCCTGTTTCTGTCGCCGCTGATCGAGCGTATTCCGCTGGCGGCACTGGTGGGCGTGATGTTCGTGGTGTCACAGCAGACTTTCGCCTGGGCCTCGTTGCGGGTGTTGAACAAAGTGCCGCTCAACGATGTGCTGGTGATCATTGCCGTAACCACCATCACCGTGTTCACCGATCTGGCCACCGCCGTGCTCTGCGGGATCATCATCGCCGCGCTGAATTTTGCCTGGCAGCAGGCCCGCGAGTTGTACGCCGATGAACATCTGGAAGCCGACGGCAGCAAACTTTATCGCCTGCACGGCACACTGTTTTTCGCCTCGACCACGCCGTTTCTCAACCAGTTCGACCCGGCCAATGACCCGGCCCGGGTGACGCTGGATTGCCGGCATTTGAGCTTCGTTGACTATTCGGCGATTGCCGCACTGAAGACCTTGCGCGAGCGTTACGCCAAGGCCGGGAAGGAGTTGCAGGTGTTTCATCTGTCCGAGCGCTGCAAGAAACTGCTGAAACGCGCGGGCGTCGAACACCACTGATCCTCCCTGTAGGAGCTGCCGCAGGCTGCGATCTTTTGATCTTGTCTTTTAAAAGATCAACATCAAAAGATCGCAGCCTGCGGCAGCTCCTACAGAGGCGGTCGGGTTATCTGGCAAATTTCTTCGCCCCCGCCACACACAAAATCACCCCCAGCGTCACCGCCAGCATCCCCACGCTGACCTGTTCATGCAGTAACGTCGCCGCCAGCGCCAGACCGAAAAACGGCTGCAGCAATTGCAGCTGTCCCACTGCCGCGATTCCGCCCTGGGCCAAGCCGCGATACCAGAACACAAAGCCGATCAGCATGCTGAACAGCGCCACGTAGGCCAGGCACAGCCAGGCCGACAGGCTGATGTGGCTGAACGAGGCGGGCGCCAGCCACAGGCTGAGCACCGTCATCACTGGCAGCGACAACACCAGCGCCCAGCAGATGACCTGCCAGCCGCCGAGGACGCGCGACAGCTTCGCGCCTTCGGCATAACCCAGGCCACAGGCCAGAATCGCGGCTAGCATCAGCAGATCACCGGTGGGCGAGGCGGTCAGCCCCTGTGACAGGGCGAAGCCCACGACCAACGCGCTGCCGAGAATCGAGAACACCCAGAACACCGGTCGCGGGTGCTCGCCGCCACGTAGCACGGCAAAAATCGCCGTCGCCAGGGGAAGCAGTCCTACAAACACAATCGAATGCGCCGACGTCACGTGTTGCAGCGCCAATGCCGTCAGCAGTGGAAAGCCCAGCACCACGCCCAGCGCCACAATCAATATCGACAACCACTGATCGCGTGCCGGACGCCGTTCGTGAAACAGCCTCAACAGAATGAGCGCCAACGCGCCGGCAATGGCTGCGCGCGCGACGGTGAGGAACACTGGATCGAATTCCAGCACCGCCAGACGCGTCGCAGGTAGCGATCCGCTGAAGATCACCACGCCGATAAAGCCATTGATCCAGCCGCTGGTTTTTTCCAGGGCGGGATTAACCAGGTTCGAAGTCCGTTCCATACAGGTCACGCTCAAAAGGTGAGTTGCTTTCGAGCCATGCTGAGGCTGAGAATCAGCACAATCAAATAATTGTCATGGATACATCCAGCATGCCGCGCTCGCGCTACAAGACGCTCGTTGACGCCTACGCCGCAGACATTCGCGCGGGGCGTCTGGCGCCCGGAACCCGACTGCCGACCCACCGGGAACTGGCAGCGAGTGCGGGGTTGGCGCTGGTCACCGCGTCGCGGGTGTACGCCGAGCTTGAGGCGATGGGACTGGTCAGCGGCGAAACCGGGCGCGGGACGTTCGTGCGCGAAACCTCGTTGTCGCCGGGGCAGGGCATCGACCAGAAAGACGTGGCGGTCGGCATGATCGATCTGAATTTCAACTATCCATCGCTGCCCGGCCAGGCCGATCTGTTGCGTACGGCGTTACGCCAGTTGGCGCTGTCCGGTGATCTGGAAGCCTTACTGCGTTACCAACCCCACGCCGGGCGCCAGCATGAGCGCGCTTCGGTTGCGCAGCATTTGCAGGCTCTCGGAGTGCAGGTCGATGCCGGGCAGGTGTTGATCGTCAACGGTGCCCAGCAAGGGTTGGCGGTGACGTTGATGGCCTTGCTCAAACCCGGTGATGTGATTGCGGCCGATGCGCTGACCTATTCCGGTTTCAAGGTACTGGCCGAAGCGCTGCATCTGGAAGTGGTGGCGATTCCGCCCGGTGATCACGGGCCGGATCTGGCGGCGCTCGACAAGCTCTGTCGCAGCCGTTCGGTGCGGGCGATTTACAGCATGCCGACCTTGCACAATCCCTTGGGTTGGGTGACGCCGATCGAACAGCGCGAGCAGTTGGTCGCGCTCGCCCGCCGCCATGATCTGACGATCATCGAAGACGCGGCCTACGCTTTTCTGGTGGAAAACCCACCGCGCACCCTGGTCGATCTGGCACCGGAACGCACGGTGTACGTGTCGGGGCTGTCGAAAAATATCGCCACCGGCCTGCGCGTCGGCTTCATTGCCGCGCCGCTGCACACGGTGCCGGCGCTGGAGCGGATCATTCGCGCCACCACTTGGAACACCCCCGGCGTGATGACTGCAATGGCTTGCTGCTGGCTCGACGACGGCACCGTCACCCTGCTGGAACAACAAAAACGCGACGACGCCAAGGCCCGGCAAATGCTCGCCACTGAGTTACTGCAAGGGCTGACGTGCATCGGACATCCAGCTTCATACTTCTTGTGGCTGCCGCTGCCAGAAGATGTGCGCGCGGATCAGATTGTGGTGGAGTTGATGCACGAGCAGATTTCGGTGACGACTGCCGAGCCGTTCGCGGTGTCGGCGCATGTGCCGCATGCGATTCGGCTGGCGTTAGGGTCGGTGCCGATGGATGTCTTGCGCCAGGCATTGATCACCGTCAGAAAGGTCATCGGCGCTTATCTGTAAAAATACTGACTGTGTAATACACCTGTGGCGAGGGAGCTTGCTCCCGCTGGCCTGCAGCGCAGGCCCATATTGGGGTCGCTACGCAACCCAGCGGGAGCAAGTGCCCTCGCCACAAAATGTTAGCCTTGCCTCGACTGCATCACACCGTTCTGGATTGCCCGATGAAAAACACCGCTTCATTTCTTCTTGCCCTGGCCGCAACCGCCGTGCTGTTCAGCTCAACCGCCCGCGCCGCAGGCGATCCGGCAGCCGGCGAAAAGATCTTTCCACGTCTGTGCGGCGGCTGCCATCAGGTTGGCCCGGACGCGCGCCCCGGCTTCGGCCCGCAACTCAACGGCATCATTGGCCGACCGGCCGGGACGTCGGCCAATTACGTGTATTCCGAGGCGATGAAAAACTCCGGCAAGACCTGGGATCGCGACACGCTGACCGCGTATCTGAAAGATCCAAAAGGCGTGGTGCCGGGCACGCGAATGATTTTCTGGGGGCTGAGTGACGAGGAGAAGATCGATAATTTGCTGGCGTATCTGCAGCAGTTCGCCAACTAAAGAGTTTTCTCGACCTGCGCGGCAAACCACTGCATGACCACCGCGCACGCCGCATGCGAAGCCGTCGCCGGTTGCAGGCGTAACGCGTAAATTCCGCCCGTCTTCAGCAGTGATCCGAACGGCACCACCAACACGCCCAATGCCAGCTCATCGAGGTTGTGTTCACCGTGGAGGAACGGCCGTCGGCGATTGCGCGGTTGTTGACCAAGTTGAAGACCAATACCTGAGTTCGCTCGTTTGATCCGGATCAGGCACGCAAGCCTGACTCTCCAGCTCATACGGATTCAAGAAATGCAGGCGGCGGGCGATACGACTGTCACCCATGTTCTGGATCCTGCCTGATATGAAGAAGATTCTCGGTATTGTTTGTGCGCTGGCATTGCTCTCTGGTTGCGTGACCAAAAACCTCAGCACTGAAGACCGCCAGCAAATCAAGACCCTGAAGGTGTTGCCGGTGTTTGTTGCGGTCGACAATTTCCAGTACACCAGCATGACTCAGGCATGGGGTGCAGGCCTGGGCGCGGGTGCCGGCGCAGCAACCGGCATGGTGGCCGGTGCATCCTCTGCCGGTACAGCAGCACTGACCGGGGCAGGCTCCGTGGCCGGGACTAAAACGGGCGATGTGCTGACTGGCGATATTTCCCGAGCGATCCAGAACAATATGAAAGCCAACGGTATCGACCTGAGTCAGTTGATCCGCCAGAGTTTCGTCAAACGCATCCAGCAGGAACGAGTCTTCACTGTCGTGGGTGAGGGCGAGCAGGCTGACGCCGAAGTGGAAATCCTCGTGATGCAGTGGGGACTTTCCCTGAAGAACTACAGCACCGTGCTGTACCCGGTTATCGGCGCCAATGCGTCCATCAAGCGCAATGGCTCTGCGGTATGGCGTAACTTCGAAACCATTTCAGTGTTCAACGACGCCAACACCATCGCCTATACACCGGAGCAATATGCGACTGACCCCGAGGCATTGCGCACGGCGTTCACCCATGTTTCCGATCTGGTGATGAAAAAGCTTGTCGATGACTTGAAACCTTGATTTTTCGGCGAGGACAACTCGACTCCTTACACCTCGCTGATCAAGCCACCTGATTACGGCCCGCCGCTTTCGCCTGATACAGCTGCTGATCGGCACGTTTGATCAGCATCGTGTGACTGTTGTCCGCCGGATCGGCCAGCGCGACGCCAATGCTTACCGTGACCTGTCCGATGTTGGGAAAGTGCGCCAGTGCCACGGCAACACGGATCTTTTCGGCTACCACCTCTGGCGTATCAGGCTGGGCAACTTCCGGCAGCAGTACGGCGAACTCCTCGCCGCCGTAACGGGCGACGAAATCGGTGGCGCGCACGCTGACCTGAATGAGTTGCGCCAATTGCTGCAGCACGTCGTCGCCAATCGCATGGCCGTAGGTGTCGTTGATGCGCTTGAAGTGGTCGGCGTCAATCAGCAGCAGGGCAAACGGTCGCCCGGTGCGGCGGAAGAGCAGGCTGTACTCGCTGAGTTTTTCGTCGAAGCGACGGCGGTTGTAGACGCCGGTCAGGGCATCGTGGGTCGCCAGGTTCAACAGTTCGGCATTGGCCTGCATGAGTGCGGCGGTGCGCTGGGCGACGGTGGCTTCCAGGGAGGCGTTGGCTTCCTGCAGTTCGCGTTCCTTGGCCAGCAGCGACTGGGTCATGGCGTCAATCGACTGCCCCAGCTGGGCGATTTCCCGCACCGGGTGTTGCAGCGGGAAGTGTGCGCCGGGCTGCTGGTTCTGCACCTGTTTGGCAGAATGCGCGAGTTGCTCGATGGGCCGGCTCAGGTACTGCGCCAGGTAATACGCCACCAGCCCGAACGCGACGGCGGCGGCCACACCCAGCAGCAGCAATTTATAGAGCAGCAGGCGTGCCGGTTCCAGCGCGGTGTCCAATGGCTGGCGCACGGCAATCGACCATGACAGCGCGGTACTCGAAGGCGTCGGTACGGTGACCATGCTGGTCAGGTAACCGTTGCCGACCGACCAGCCCGGCGACTTCGAATCATTCACCGCCAGTTGCTGGCCCATCAGCGCTTCCGGGTACAGCACCTTGCCATCGTGATCAATGATCAGCGCTTCGATATCCGGCGAGGCATTTTTATGCGAGAACGCTGCCGATTCGACGATGCGCGTCACCCAGCTCCAGTGCGCGTGCGCCCCCAGTACGCCAATCACCTGGCCGTCGGCGTTGCGGATCGGGGCGGCGAAATCGATGAAGCGCAGCGGTTCGCCGTTGGGTGTTCCCGGTAGCAGTTTGGCCAGCAACACCGCTTCGTGCGGGTCACCGGTGTACTCGCCCCGCAGACCCGCCTGAAACCATGGGCGTTGCTGCACCGATTGCCCGACCAGCAAATTATTGACCGCTTGATGCACATGGCCCTCGGCATCGGTCACACCCATCCACGCATACTCGGCACGGGCCTGGGTGCGCAGTTGCATTGACTTGAGAATCGCCGGGTTGTCGAGATCGCCACGTTCCAGATGCGGCGCACGGCTGAGCAGGTAAACCTCCAGCTGGCGTTCGCGCAACTGGTCACCGAGCAGCGTCGCCGCCGAACGCGCGGTATTGAGCAGGGCACTGCCGCTGGCCTGTTTCATCTGTTCGGTGGCGATATGGCCGACATAGAAGCCGACGCTCACCAGGGTCAGCAGGGACAAACCGGCGAACCAGAGGGTCAGGTGGCTTCGCAGACTGGCTTTGAGCATGGGCAGGCAAATTCTGTTTGGACGTTGTGGCCGCATGGTATGCGCATTAAGCGTCGGGCTGCCAGTCGGTCGCTGCGGATAAGCGCCGTCGGAAGTTTCGCCGATGCTCTACAGGGCAAGATCCGTTCTGACGCTGATTGTTGAAAAGAACCACGCCTGCATACGACAAAATGAAAAAGCCCGGCTGATCAGGCCGGGCTTTCCTTGACTGCTTTAGAACTGGTGTTTCAGGCGTTACGGCTTTCGATCAGACGATCCGAACCACCTTCAGCCACACGGCGTTCCAGCAGACGATCCGAACCACCTTCAGCCACGCGGCGTTCCAGCAGACGATCCGAACCACCTTCGGCTACACGGCGCTCCAGCAGACGATCCGAGCCACCTTCAGCCACGCGGCGTTCCTGCAGACGATCCGAGCCACCTTCAGCCACGCGGCGTTCCTGCAGACGATCCGAGCCACCTTCAGCCACGCGGCGTTCCAGCAGACGATCCGAGCCACCTTCGGCTACACGGCGCTCCAGCAGACGATCCGAGCCACCTTCGGCTACACGGCGCTCCAGCAGACGATCCGAGCCACCTTCGGCTACACGGCGTTCCAGCAAACGATCAGAACCACCTTCAGCCAAACGGCTTTCAATCAACTTGTCCGAGCCGCCTTCAGCGACCAGGGTGTGAGCGGGTGTTGCTGCAAAAGCGTTAACTGCAAGAACCGAGAAAGCGATGCCGAGGATGGTTTGGCGTTTCATGATCGTGTGCTCCGGGGTGTATTGGGTTGGTATGGAGCTGATGTTACGCCGCGGATTTTTTATGAGAACTTCATTGACGTGATGGTGACTATCGACGCCAGCGATGTATGCCGGAACCCCTGATTTAAAGCTTCGGCGCCCGAATGCACAGCTCTCCGGTGGCACGGGTCAGGGCCAGATCATGCAGTGCGTCGTGGGTCAGACCCTGCCGAGCCTTGGCCAGCAACGCCTGGCAATTCGGCTCGCGGCGGTGCGGCGCGAAGTCGGCGTACTGGCGCAGCAGGCGGGTTTGCAACTCGTCCAGACGCGGACGAATCTGCTTCGCCAGATCCGGTCGCGGGGTGTCCGGCGCCGCCCCGGCCGCTTGCCATTGTGCGAGCAATCCGTACTGCACCAGTTTGTTCGCCTCCATCTGCGCGGCGATCAACTGAGCCACGTCTTCGGGGTCGAGCTGGTGTTCGGTCGCCAAAGTGCGGGCATTGGCGATGACCTGGGCTTCGCGCGGGCTGTCCTGAATCGGCTTGCCGCTGTCCCATTTGGTCAGCGCCACCAGATCGCCGATGTTCAGGCGTTCATTCAAGGTTGCCAGCAAGGGGCGCAACGATTCGATGGGGGCGGTGGCTTCGGCGGCGCCAGCCATGTGGCTGAAAACGACTAGCAGGGAGCAGGTCAGGGCATTTCGCAACGGGGTCATGAGCAGATGCGTTCCACGGAAAATAGTGCCGACATTTAAGCCTTGAGCAGAGGCGCTGTCGACCGGCTTTAATCCGCCATCTAGCGTAGTATCCAACGCATCTCCCACCCCGAGACGGATCCTCAATGCAAACCCCTGGCACCAGCAAACCGCTCTGGCAAACCTACCTGTTGTTCCTCGCGCCGATGGTGCTGTCCAATTTTCTGCAATCGATGTCGGGCACGGTCAACAGCATTTACATCGGGCAAATGCTCGGGACTCAGGCGTTGGCAGCGGTGTCGGGGATGTTTCCGGTGATCTTTTTTTTCATTGCGCTGGTGATCGGTCTGGGCGCGGGTGCCGGGGTGTTGATCGGTCAGGCGTGGGGTGCGCGCGAGGCGCACATGGTCAAGGCAATCACCGGGGCGACGCTGCTCTTGGGGGTGTTGATCGGCTTGCTCGCCGCGGTGCTGGGCAGTGTGTTTGCGCGGCAGGCGTTGCAGGGGCTGGGGACGCCGGCGGATGTGCTGGACGACGCGGTGGCGTATGCGCACGTGATGATGTGGATTCTGCCGTCGATGCTGGTGTTTGTGCTGTTCACGCAATTGCTGCGCGGGGTCAGCGACACCGTATCGCCATTGTTGGCGCTGATGGTATCGACCTCGGTCGGGCTGGCGCTGACCCCGGCGCTGATTCGTGGCTGGTTCGGTTTGCCCCAGTTGGGAATCCAGAGCGCGGCCTTCGCCGGTCTGGCTGGCAACCTGTCGGCCATGGCGTGGCTGGCCTGGCGGTTGATTCGCAACAACCATCCGCTGGCGCCGGACCGTGAGTTTTTCGCGGCACTGCGGCTGGACAGGGCGATTCTGGCCAAAGTGCTGCGCATCGGCCTGCCGACCGGGGTGCAGATGATCGTGTTGTCGCTGTCGGAGCTGGTGATTCTGGCGCTGGTCAACCAGCACGGCTCGCAGGCGACGGCGGCGTATGGCGCGGTGACGCAGATCGTCAACTACGTGCAGTTTCCGGCGCTGTCGATTGCCATCACTGCCTCGATCCTTGGCGCCCAAGCCATCGGTGCCGGGCAACTGCAGCGCCTGGCCGCGATCCTGCGCACCGGGCTGTTGATCAACGTGTGCCTGACCGGTGGCTTGATCGTGCTCGGTTACCTGTTATCGCACTGGTTGCTGGGACTGTTCCTGACCGAAGAATCGACCCGGGCGATGGCTGAGCACTTGTTGCACATCATGTTGTGGAGCCTGCTGGTGTTTGGTTTCCAGGCGATCATCGGCGGCATCATGCGCGCCAGTGGCACGGTGCTGGTGCCGGTCATTATTGCGATTGTCTGCGTGGTCGGCGTGCAGTTGCCGGCGGCTTACTGGCTGGATGGGCAGTACGGCCTGCAAGGCGTGTGGATGGCGTTCCCGGTGGCGTATCTGGGCATGTTGGTGTTGCAGACGCTGTATTACAAACTGGTCTGGCAGCATCAGAAGATCGAGCGGCTGGTCTGAGCCTGAGCCACACCGGCGGACAGATGACATGGCACAACTGCCGGTTGTTTGCTTAAGTCAATCGAGGCCTCGAAGGTTTGCCCTGTCCGGAGAATCCCATGCGTGTCCGATTCACCGCTGTGGCACTGTTCACCGGCCTGTGCGTCATGACCTGCGCGCAGGCCGCTGAATACAATCGCGTCAACACTACCGCCAGCAAGATCAGCTTCATTTACAAGCAATTCGGCGACCAGGTCTATGGCACCTTCGGCAAGTTCGACGCGACGCTGCAGTTCGACAGCGACAACCTCGCCAACGCCCACACCACGCTGCACATCGACCTGGCCAGCATCGATGCCGGCAGCGACGACGCCAATACCGAGCTGGTGAAACCGGCGTGGTTCGATACCCAGCGCTTTCCTGAGGCGGTGTTCGTATCCAGCCGTTTTACCCGCGTGGCGAACAACCGCTATCTGGTCGCCGGTCTGCTCACCGTCAAAGGCATTACCCGCGAGGTGCAGGTGCCGGTCGAGCTGAAGCCGGACAGCGCGATCGGCATTTTCGACGGCGAGCTGGTGCTCAAGCGCAGCGAATTCGGGCTCGGAGCGGGGGAGTGGGCGGATACCGTGGTGTCCAATGACATTGCCATTTCCTTCAAGGTGGTGGCGCCACAGCAGTGACGCCAGCCTTTCAGGTCAGTAGGCGCGCCAGTGCCCTGGCACCCAGCGCCATTCATGGCCGCCCCAACGGTAATGCCCGGCGACCCAGTGATAGCCCGGCGCAGGCATCACCGGCACCACTTCCACCGGCGGCGGTGGCCGGTGCGGACGGACCGGTTCGACGACGCAACCGGACAGGGTGATCGCCACCAGTGCGGCGGCGAGCAAGGCTTTAATGCTTCTGGACATGGGTTGTTCCTTATAGAAGAGGTGTGCAGGTCGACGGCCAATCAGCGCACCCAGCGCCCTTCAATCCAAAACCAATTCGGCCCGCGTGCCTGCCAGTGCCCCGGCCGCCAGTGCGCACCATGACGCACCGGTTGCCAGTGGCCGGGCATCCACACATAGCCGCGTCCTTCCCAGCGCCAGTGGCCCTGATCCCAGACATACCCGGGACGCGCGCCGGGCATCACTTCCATGCGCATCGGCGGTGGGGCTTGCTGGACGATCACCACCTGCTGGGCAAACGCTGGCGCACTGGCCAGCGCCGCCAGCGTCATCGGCACCAGCAGCAGGGTTTTTCGCCATTTGAACAGTGAACGCAACACGCTCATGAAAACTCCTCAAGGCCTGCGTGAAAAAGTGAACGCAGCTGAAGAATTGGACGCCAAATCGGCGAAAGATCCGCTTCACGGAGGATGAAATTTTCTTCAGGTCAACCGCGAGCTTCCCTGTAGGAGCTGCCGCAGGCTGCGATCTTTTGATCTTGCTTCTATAAAGCCAAAAGATCGCAGCCTTCGGCAGCTCCTACACAGAGCAGGCGTCGGGACAGGGTATGATGGCGCGGTTTTTCGCCGGAGTTCACCCGTCATGTCACGTATCACCCACTACAAATCCCCATGCCCCGAAAGCGTCAACAGCCAGATTCTGCAACTGGTGGTCGATTACCTCACCGACATCAGCGCGGTCGGTCTCGGCCCGAGCAACCTGCTGTACAACGTCTATCAGTACGCGATCGGCTATGAGGTGCATCTGTATCTGGAGGCGCTGAACGGCGAGAAGGGCACCGAGGTGGAATTGCTGGTGGCGACCGCCGAGGACGATCCGGAGCAGGTCACCGGTTTCCTTTTGTACTTGCCGGTGCAGGGCGACTGGGAAGCGTGCAGCGTTGCCTACATGGCCGTGCGTGAAGGCTATCGGCGCCAGGGCGTGGCGCGGGCGATGATCGGCGAGATGGTCAGCCGTTATCCGCACGCCGAGCTGACCTGCAGTGTCGGCAAAGTGCCGTACTTCGAAGCGCTGGGGTTCGAGGTGATCGGCGCGCGCGAAACCCAGGTGTTGATGAGCACCCGGCATTACCGCAGCAATGGCCTGCGCGGTTTTATCGACACCACACCGATCTACCGCTCGCTGGAAGTGCAGCAGATCCACACCTACCTGCTGCAGAAGAACGGCAAGCGCGCGATGCTCGATGCCGAGAAGCAGCGCGACCGGCATCTCGATCAGGTCACCCGGCACACTGAAGCGTTCGTGCGCCAGCGTTTGACGCTGCACTGAGTCAGCGGCAAAAAGCGGACAAAAAAAGAGCCTCAGGGCTCTTTGATGGGGAGAAGTAGAGCCCATGAGGCTCAAGCTGCGCATGAAACAGGGAACGGGCTTGATTTGGGGTTCAGAACACCCGATCCCTACACAGGCGCTCAGGAGTGAAGCGCCTGCGTACCTTCATCATGGGAACGCGCAGAGGCTGACTCAAGTACCGCTAGTCGCACGGGCGGCGGCCCGTTCCACCATCGCGATGATGGTGGCGGACAATTCGTCCTTCGCTTGCCCGGCACTGATTTCAGCACTGGCGGCAGCATTCGACAACGCCTCGGCGGCACCGAGCATCGCGCGCAAACCGGCCTGGGTGATTTCCCCGCCAGCAGCCAGCGGTTGCAGCACACTGCGGCACTTTTCGAGGAAGATTGCCTCGTAGTCACGCTTGATCTTTTCCAGCTCCGGCGTGCTGCCCAGCGCGGCAATGACCCCCGGAATTTCATTGCCCTGCAATAACACGCAATCGACGTATGCCGTGGCGATTACCGTCGCGGTGTCGATCAGCGTTGGCGGGCAATGGTCGATCGCTGCATCCATCACCGCAGTCTGGCGAGTATCGAAGTCGCGATACAGCGCCGCGAGCAAGCCCGAGCGAGTGGTGAAGTGGTCGTAGACCACCGGTTTGGTCACCCCGGCCTTGTCCGCCAGATAACCCAGGGTCAGCGCATCGGTGCCCTCGGCGCGAATGATCTGCCAAGCGACGTCGAGCAACTGGCGGTTGCGATCTTCGCGCGACAGGCGACGGCGCGGTTGGGCAGGGGAATCGGCTTCGGTCATTTCTGTGGTTGACATCGGTTATATACCAAACGTAACTTACTGTTCGTAACTTACCAAGAGTACATTGCCCTTGGTCAGCGCAAACTTACAGGAGAATGACCATGCACGCATTGATTGTTGTGGCGCATCACGAGCCGCGTTCGCTGACCTGCAGTGTGGCGACGCAGATTGCCGAGGGCCTGAACCGCGCCAACCCCGTCAATACCTGGGAAATCGCTGATCTGTACGCCGAGGGGTTTCAGCCGGTGTTCGGCGCAGCGGATTTCGCCGTGCATCACCGTGAGGCGCTGCCGCCAGCCGACGTACTGGCGGAACAGGCACGGATTGACCGGGCCGACGCTCTGGTGCTGGTATTCCCGGTGTACTGGTGGTCGATGCCGGCGTTGCTCAAGGGGTGGATTGATCGGGTGTTCAGCAACGGCTGGGCGTTCGATTTCGCTGGCGACCTCAAGCACGTGAAGAAGCTGCAGCGCCTGCGCGTGCATCTGGTCGGCCTTGCAGGGGCCGATGAGCGCGCCTACGAACGCCACGGTTATGGCCCGGCGATGAAGGCGCAGATCGAACACGGGATTTTCGATTACAGCGGGGCGACAGTGGTCAGTTCGACGCTGATGGTGGAGTCGGAGGTGCGTGATCCGCAGGAGCATCTGCAGACGGCACGGCACATCGGCGCCCAGATGTTCACCTGATTCCCACCTCATGCGGGAGCTGCCGAAGGCTGCGATCTTTTGCTTTTCAATACAGGATCAAAAGATCGCAGCGTGCCGCAGCTCCTACAGGTTTTTGTAGCGTCAACGGGCGCCGGGCCAGCCGGCCTTGGCCAGTGCGGCGAGCAGTGTTTCCTTGTCCAGCCCCGGCACCGCATGCCCGTTGCCCTCAGTACTCTCGCTGGCGAGCAGGGCGTTGATGATCGCTTCTTCGACCGCTTCGGTGGCGGCCAGGAACAGTTCGCTGATGTGGTCGTTGTTGACCATGCGCAAGCCGTCGCAGGTCGGCGCGCCTTTGCCCTCGTAGGCAGCAGGCGGCACCTGTTCGTTGCCGGTGGCGAAGGCGATGAAGATGTCGCCACTGTGGTCTTCGTTGCCACCGCCGCTGCGGGCCAGGCCCAAGCTGGCGCGTTGCGCGAGACGCGTGCATTGATGCGGCAGCAGCGGTGCGTCAGTGGCCAGGCAGACCACGATCGAACCCATGCCCGGATGCGGCAGCGAAGCCCGCAGGAACGGCGAATCGACCTGTTCCATGTAGCGGCCCACCGGATAACCGTCGACCCGCAACTCGCTACGAATGCCGTGGTTGGCCTGCACGATCGCCCCCACCGTCCAGCCGCCCTGAGCGCTGCTCAAACGCCGTGAGGCGCTACCGATCCCACCCTTGAATTCATGGCAGATCATGCCGCTGCCGCCACCGACAGCGCCTTCTTCAACGGCACCGGCATGCGCGCAATTCAGTGCCTCGGCGACATGTTCGGGTTTGACGTGAAAACCGTTGATGTCGTTGAGCAAGCCATCGAAGGTTTCCAGCACCACCGGCATGTTCCAGTAGAGCCGACCGTCGTCCGGTTGCTGTTGGCGGTCCAGCGCAATCAGTGCATCGCGCACCACGCCGAGGCTATGGGTGTTGGTAAAGGCGATGGGACTGGTCAGCAGCCCGGCCTCGCGAATCCACTCAAGGCCGGTGGCATCGCCGTTGCCATTGAGTACATGCACCCCGGCAAAACACGGTTGCTGGTTGCTTGAGCCACGGCGCGGTTCGATCACGGTGACGCCGGTGCAGATGTCGCGTCCGCTGTCGCTGCGGCCACGCACATTACTGTGGCCGACGCGCACGCCGGGTACATCGGTGATGGCGTTGAGCGGGCCGGGTTGCAGTTGGCCGATGCGGATGTTGAGGTCACGGGCACGGGGTTTCATGGGTTATCTCTCTATAACAAGGCAGAAATGAATGAGTGGGGCTGAACACAAAACCCTGTGGGCGCGTGGCTTGCCCGCGAAGGCGTCCGTCCAGCCAATGCATGTGTCGCCTGACACTCCGTCATCGCGGGCAAGCCACGCTCCCACAGGTTTTGTGTGGTTTGCAGGTGGGGTTACTGGCCGTTCTTGACCTTGCTCCACACCCGCGTGCGCACGCGTTCGGTGGCTTTGGGCAGCGGCTCCAGGGTGTACAACGTGGCCATCGCCGCCGCCGACGGATACACCGCCGGGTTATCCCGCGTGGCTGCGGCCACCAGTGGGGTCGCGGCGCGGTTGCCGTTGGGGTACGACAGGTGATCACTGACCGGCGCGATCACTTCCGGGCGCAGCAGGTAGTCGATGAACGCCAGGCCCTGAGTGCGGTTCGGCGCATCCTTGAGCAGCACCAGCGTGTCGAACCACACTGGCGCGCCTTCCTTGGGCAGGCTGTAGGCGATCTTCACACCGTTGTTGGCCTGCTCGGCGTTGGTCTTGGCTTCGAGCATTGCCCCGGACCAGCCGACCGCCACGCAGATGTTGCCGTTGGACAGGTCACTGATGAATTTCGACGAGTTGAAGTAGGCAATGTGCGGGCGCAACTTGAGCAGCAGCGCTTCGGCTTTCTGATAGTCCTCGGGATTGGTGCTGTTGGGCGGCAAGCCCAAGTAGTGAAGGGCCACCGGGAGCATTTCCGATGGCGAGTCGAGCATCGCCACCCCGCACTGTCCAAGCTTGGCGAGGTTCTCTTCCTTGAACACCAAGTCCCAGGAATCCAGCGGCGCCTGGTCGCCAAGGGCGGCGCGCACCTTGTCGACGTTGTAGCCGATGCCGTTGGTGCCCCACAGATAAGGCACGGCGTATTGATTGCCGGGGTCGTTGTTGGCCAGTTTGCTCAGCAGATCGCTGTCCAGATTCTTCCAGCCCGGCAGTTGATCGCGCGGCAGCGGGGCGAGGGCGCCGGCCTTGATCAGCGTCGGCAGGCTGAAGTTGCTCGCCACCACCACGTCGTAACCGCTGCGGCTGGTCAGCAGTTTGCCTTCGAGCACTTCGGCGCTGTCGAA
The DNA here is from genome assembly GCF_019775695.1 of Pseudomonas sp. AO-1. Lineage (NCBI taxonomy): Bacteria > Pseudomonadati > Pseudomonadota > Gammaproteobacteria > Pseudomonadales > Pseudomonadaceae > Pseudomonas > Pseudomonas sp. AO-1. Next base: position 4,054,445 of record NZ_CP079947.1, on the reverse strand, counting down.
GGTGTCGTAAACCGGTTGAATGCCGCTGTCGCGCTTGAAGTCAGCCAACGTCGTGGGGCCGATGTAGTCGTACCAGTTGTAGACGTGCACGCTCGGTGCTTCGGCGGCACTGGCGACGGATGCGACACCAAAACAGGCGAGCAGGCCAAGGTTGATGCCCCGGTTGATATAGCCACGACGACAACGCATGATGCGGCACTCCTGGCCTGCGGCAGGCCGGTAATTGACAGGAGTGCTCAGCCTATCGGGGCGGGCGCGCCTGACCCATTCCCATCATGGGTTACACAAAAGGGGTAGTGCGTGGACGCGTTGTTGCAGGAGTTGCCGGTGCATCAAAGTCTGGCGCGGGTGTTTGCCGCCGTCGGCCAGGACGGGTTCTGGCGTTCGCTGGTCGACACGCTGCGGCTGCTGGTGCCGCTGGACAACGCGCTGGTGGCGCTGATGAAGGCGGGGCAGGCGCCGCAGTTGCTGATCGACTTCGACAGCAAGGGCCGCGCCGACGAGCAGGAAGAGCTGGCCAGCTACAGCGCCGGGATGTACCTGCTTGATCCGTTTTATCAAACCGCCTCGACCGGCATCGCCGACGGCCTGCACAGCCTGGCCTCGGTGGCGCCCGACCAGTTTCTGCACAGCGAGTATTACCAGAGCTACTTTCGCTCGGTGGTCGGTGAGGACGAGTTGCAGTTCATGATCAACATCGACGGCGGTGTACTGGGCCTGTCGCTGGGGCGCTCGACGGCTTTCGATCTGGTCGAGCAGGGCCGTCTGTTGTGCGTGCGCGACTGGGTGCTGGCGGCGATGCGCCGTCACGTGCAGCTATTGCCGCCGCAAGGGACCGGCACCGAGCCGGTGGCGGGGGATCTGGCGACGCTGCTCGATCGCTTCGACGCGCGTCTGACCCTGCGCGAAGTCGACACCGCGCGGCTGATTCTGCAAGGGTTTTCCAGCAAGGCCATCGCCCAGCAGATGGGGATTTCGCCGGAGACGGTGAAGGTTCATCGGCGCAATCTCTATCACAAGCTCAACGTGAACGGGCATGGTGAACTGTTTGCGCTGGTGTTGCGTCCACCCACTTCCTGACCCACCAAACCCCTGTGGGAGCTGGCTTGCCAGCGATGAGGGCGGCACAGCTGACATCCTCGTTACCAGAAACACCGCCATCGCTGGCAAGCCAGCTCCCACAGGGATCAGCGGTGTTGGCGAGGTGTCGGGTCAGTCGAAACGTTTGAACACCAGCGCCTTCAGGCCGCTCTCGGGATCGACATCCGGAAACTCCGGCGGATTCTCCAGCCGCTGCTCAAAGCGCAGACTTGGCGCCTCCTGAGTCACGCCATCAATCAAAAAGTCCGAACCCAACGACGGATCATTCATGCACGCCAGCACCGTGCCGTCTGCCGTGAGCAATTCCGGCAAACGACGCAGCACCCGCTGGTAATCCTTGGTCAGCAGGAAACTGCCTTTCTGGAATGATGGCGGGTCGATGATCACCAGGTCGTACGGGCCGCTGTTGATCACCTTGCCCCAGGACTTGAACAGGTCGTGGCCAAGGAAACTCACCTTGCTCAAGTCATGCCCGTTCAAGCGATGATTGTCGCGACCACGACTCAGCGCGGCGCGGGACATGTCGAGGTTGACCACGTGGCGGGCGCCACCTTCGATGGCCGCCACGGAAAAGCCGCAGGTGTAGGCGAACAGGTTCAGCACGCGCTTGCCCTCGGCCTGCTCACGCACCCAGTTGCGCCCGTAGCGCATGTCGAGAAACAGCCCGGCGTTCTGCTTGCGGCCCAAATCGACGCGGTATTGCAAGCCGCCCTCGACGATGCTCATCTCGTCGATTGCATCCCCCAGCAACCATTCGGCGGTGCTTTGCGGCAAATAGCGATGTTGCAGCAGCAGGGTGTGGGCGCCGGACTGCTGCCACTCGGCCGAGGCGCTGAGGTCGAGCAGCACGTGCTTGAGCGCTTCGAGCTGTTCCGGTGCCGGTTCCTTGAACAGCGAGACCAGCACCACGCCTTGCAGCCAGTCCACCGTCAGTTGCTCCAGCCCCGGCCAGCAACGCCCGCGGCCATGGAACAGGCGACGGGTTTCGCTCGGTGCGGCCGCCAGTGCTGGTAACAAGTGGGCGCGGAGGGTGGTGAGGGCTTCAGGGTTCATCAGTCACGGTCGGCAAGCAAAAGGGCCGGCATTTTAACCACAAAAACCGCCTGACGAACGCCCGAAAGCCAAGACCACTGACCACTGTTAAGAAAAGACCTGTATCAAAAATGAATTTATGCAGGGCGCGCTGCTCATACCTGATAAGCAGCGGATTTGAGCCGCTAAGTCGTTAATGCAATTCAGGGAGTGCCAGTTCATGAGTCCAACACCGACGCCGAGCGCGCACCTTCCTGGCGGGTTGATTCTGGTGGTTGAGGACGACCCGTTGATTCTGGAATTTCTCTGCGAAATTCTTCAGGAGGAAGGTTTCAAGGTCGAGCCGCAAACCAGTGCGGATGCCGCCAAGCTGTATCTGGAGGCGCACGCGCCGGAAGTCGCGCTGCTGCTGACCGACATCACCATGCCCGGTGAAATCAACGGCGCGGGGCTGGCCAATCTGGTCGGCGAACGCTGGCCGGACAAACCGGTGATGGTCATGTCCGGTTATGAAACGCCGGAGACTTCCGGGGTCAAGCATCCGGTGGCGTTCATCAAAAAGCCCTGGGCCATCGGCCAGTTGCTCGATTGTGTCGACAGCGCGTTCAAGTCCAAGGCCGCGCGTCTGCACTGAGTCTTCGGGTCGAATTGCCGGGCAAAAATGCTACATTGCCCGGCCAATTCGCCCGGTTCTGTCAAAGGATGCGACCTTTTGTCTGCTCACGATAACGTCTTCGATCGCGCGTTCGGCGCGTTCCTGTTCGACATGGACGGCACCGTCCTCAATTCCATTGCTGCTGCCGAGCGCGTCTGGGCGGCGTGGGCTGAACGCCACGGCGTGGATGTCGAAACGTTTCTGCCGACCATTCACGGTGCCCGCGCCATCGACACCATTCGCCGGCTGAACCTGCCGGGGGTTGATGCGGAGGCGCAAGCGGCGTTCATCGCGCAGGCGGAAATCGATGATGTCGAAGGGATTGTGCAGATTCCCGGGGCCGCGGCGTTTCTCGACAGCCTGCCTGCGCAGCGTTGGGCGATGGTGACGTCGGCGCCTCGGGATCTGGCGTTGCGCCGCATGGCGGCGGCGGGGATTGCCGAGCCAGCGGTGATGATTACGGCTGAGGATGTGACGGCCGGCAAGCCTGATCCGGCGGGTTATCGTCTGGCCGCGCAGCGTCTGGGGCTTGATCCCGCCGATTGCCTGATTTTCGAAGACGCCACCGTCGGCATCCAGGCTGCTGAAGCGGCCGGAGCAGCGCTGATGATCATCACCACAACCCACCAGCATCCGCTCGACACCCGCCACGCGACGATCGACAGTTATGAGTCGCTGAGCGTCACCGTCAACAGCCAAGGCCAACTGCACCTGCAAAAGACGTGATATCACCCATTCCCTGTAGGAGCTGCCGAAGGCTGCGATCTTTTGCCTTTGATTTTCAAAAGCAAGGTCAAAAGATCGCAGCCTGCGGCAGCTCCTACAGGGTCAGTAGACGCCCGGTAACAAGCGCCAGCTACGTGCGCAATAAGCCTCGTACTCCGCACCAAACTGCCCGCGCAGCAAGGCTTCTTCCGAGTGGATACGCGCGATCAACGGAATCAATGTCAGCGCCGCCAGAATCAACCCGACACTGGAACGAAACGCCAGCGCCCAGCCCACGGCATTGATCACCAAGCCCAGGTAGCTCGGGTTGCGCAGGCGCGTGTAAATGCCGTCGGTGACCAACCGATGCCCCGGCTGAATCGCCACCAACCCGCTGAACCGTCGGCCCAGCACAAACACCGGCCACAGACGCAGCGCGCCACCGACGATAAACAGCAGCGCACCGAGCCAGCGCACGCCTTCAGCGCCGAAGGTCCAGAAGTCGATGCGATCGCAGTACGCCGGCAGAAAACCGCTGAGCAGACCGATGACGCCGAACGCCGGGATCACCCAGCGATTGGCCCGGTCCTCGCGCTCGCCCGAGCTCATGTTCACATCGGTGAACAGCGACGCCAGCACCATCAATACCGTGGCCAGCGCCACCAGCACCAGCGCCCCATGGGAGAAGAACACCGCCGGCCCGCCGATGCCCCACACCGCCAGCCCCAGATAGGCAAGGGTGGCCAGCACCGCGACCACGGTCATTTGCGCAGACATTTTCATGGTGTTCTCTAAAAAGCAGCTGACCCTTTCAGTGTAGAACGCCGCTCAACCCGCGAAGGCGTCGGATCGTTCGCGACCGGTCTTTGGTCGGCCACGTCTTCATACGGCCGACATCGCGTCTACGCTGATCCATTCCTTCTATTCGTCCGTGTATTGCCTATCGAAGAGGTGAACCCATGAAAATCGACTTGAGTGGAAAACTGGCCATCGTCAGCGGCAGCACGGGTGGCATTGGTCTGGGCATCAGTCAGTCGCTGGCCGAAGCCGGCGCCACGGTGGTGGTCATCGGGCGTGAAGCGGCCAAGGTCGAGCAAGCGCTGGCGAGCATTCGGCAGCAGGTGCCGGGTGCGCAATTGCGGGGTCTGACGGCGGATCTGGCCACCGCCGAAGGCGCGGAAAAACTCTTCGCCGCTGAACCGCGTACAGACATTCTGGTGAACAACCTGGGGATCTTCGACGCCGTGGATTTCTTCGACACCCCGGACAGCGAGTGGACGCGTTTTTATGAGGTCAACGTGATTTCCGGCGTGCGCCTGTCGCGCCATTACGCGCCGGCGATGGTCGAGCAGGGTTGGGGGCGGATCATTTTCCTGTCTTCGGAATCCGGCGTGGCCACCCCGGCCGACATGCTCAACTATGGCGTGACCAAAAGCGCCAACCTCGCGGTGTCCCATGGCTTGGCCAAGCGTCTGGCCGGCACTGGCGTGACGGTCAATGCGATCCTGCCGGGGCCGACCTTTACCGGCGGCGTGGAGCACATGCTCAAGGACGCTGCGGCCGAGTCCGGTCGCAACTTGCGCGATGAAGCCGACGCTTTCGTCCGCCGGGCGCGGCCGACCTCGATCATCCAGCGGGTGGCCGACGTTGCCGAGGTGGCGCATCTGGTCACGTACATCGCCTCGCCGTTTTCCTCCGCCACCACGGGCGCGGCCTTGCGCGTGGATGGCGGTGTAGTCGACAGCATGGCGATCTGAGTTCAACGGCCTCTATCAGGGTGGCCTTGAGGCGCTGCGGGCCAATTACCCGGCCTGATCATCCAACATAAAAAACGGTGGGAGCTGGCTTGCCAGCGATGACGGTGTTTCAGTCGAATAGATATTGACTGGACCGCCGCCATCGCTGGCAAGCCAGCTCCCACAGGGGATGTATCAGTTTGAAAGATCGGCGCAAATTCAGGACTGTGAGATCAAACTCTGCCGGCAATCCAGCACCAGCTTCGCACCGCCCAGTTCACTGCTGCCCACCTCAAGATTGAAGCCATGCAGGCTGACAATCGCCGCGACAATCGACAGGCCCAGGCCAAAGCCGCTTTGCGGTTGCCCGCCTTCGGCCCGATAGAAGCGCTGGAACACCGCCTCACGCTCGGCTTCGGGAATCCCCGGCCCGGAATCGTGGACTTCGATCCGCGTATGCCCGCCGTCATTCACACCACGCAAAATCACCGTGCCCCCCGCCGGAGTGAACTTGATCGAGTTGCTCAACAGATTGGCCAGCGCCTCGAACAACAACGCGCGGTCGCCATTGAGGGGCGGCAGGGTTTCCGGCATGTTCAGCACGAACAGCAGTTCGCCTTCTTCGGCCAGTGGCAGGTAAAACTCATGCAATTCTTCCAGCAATTGCACTGGATCGAGCTCGACAAATCCTGAGCGCCGTTGACGATCTTCCAGTTCGGAAATCCGCAGCAAGCCGCGAAACCGCGCCATCAGCGTATCGGCCTCGGCGAGCACCAGATCCAGTTGCGCCGCTGCTGGCGAACCTTCGCCGGCCTGTTGCTGCATGCGATACAACTGCGCGCGCAGCCGCGTCAGTGGCGTGCGCAAGTCATGGGCGATGTTGTCGCACACGCCTTTGACTTCGTGCATCAGCCGTTCGATGCGATCGAGCATGGCGTTGACGATGGCGGCGAGCATGTCCAGTTCGTCGCGGCGGTTGGACAGCGGCAAACGGTGAGTCAGGTCGCCGGCGACAATGGCCTGGGCGCTGTCCTGAATCGCGCGGATGCGCCGCAGCGGCCGACGGCGCAACAAATGCCAGCCGGCAATCCCCGGCAGGATCGTCAGTGACACACCCCAGAACAAGGCATGCAGAATGATCCGCGTCACGGCGAACAACGAACCGTTATCGCGCAACAACACCAGCCAGCGGCCATCGCGGGTCTGAGTCGCCACCGCGTCGCAGCTGTCGGCGGGCAGGGTCGGGTCATCGGAATCGGCGCAGTCATCCAGAGTATGAATCTTGCCGTCCAGCGGCAGGCCTTCGGGCAGTTGCTGCAAGGCGCCACCGAGGTACACGCCCTGGGCGTCGAACAGGCCGTAGGCGTCGATGCCGCGGATGTCGAAGGTCATGCTGGCGGCGAGTGCTTCTTCCAGTTGTTCACCGCGAAAGTGCGAAAACAGATGCTGACGTTGCATCAGCGAATGCTTGGCAAGGTTATCGAGGTAGCTGGAGACTTCGAAGTACATGACCCCCATGAGGATCGCGCTCCAGGCCACGAACAGCGAACTGTACAGCGCCAGCAGACGACTGCTGGAGGAGCGCCAGCCGTCAGACGGGTTCGGCAATGACATAACCCGAGCCCCGTACCGTGCGAATCAGCGGAACATTGCCCGCCGCGTCGATCTTCTTGCGCAGACGACCGATGTGCACGTCGATCAGGTTGGTGCCCGGGTCGAAGTGATAACCCCAGACTTCTTCGAAAATCATCATCCGCGACAGGATCTGGCCGCTGTTGCGCATGAGGAATTCCAGCAACTTGTATTCGGTCGGCAGCAGCGTCAGCACCTGTTCGGCGCGGCGTGCTTCGTGGCTGATCAGATCCAGTTCGAGGTCGGCCACCTGCAATGTGGTGGCCTGGGTGGCGACGCTGTTCTGGCGGCGCAGCAGCACTTCCACGCGCGCGGCCATTTCGTCGGTGGCGAACGGCTTGGTCAAGTAATCGTCGCCGCCGGCCCGCAAGCCGCGCACACGCTCATCGACATCGGAGAGCGCGCTGATCATCAGAATCGGCGTGGCCACGCCCATGGTGCGCAGGGTGGTGACGATGGCCAGGCCATCGAGTTCCGGCAGCATGCGGTCGAGGGTAATCAGGTCGTAGTTACCACTGACCGCACGGTCCAGACCTTCGCGGCCATTGTCGACCCAATCCACTTCCAGGCCGTGGCTGCTGAGTTCGGCAACGATTTCACGGGCAGTCACGGCGTCGTCTTCGATGGTCAAAATACGAGTCATAGAGCAGGCCTTGATCGGTTCAAACGGGATGGCAGCATTTTGCCAAGTATTTTCCGTCGCGCTTTAAATTAACTTTCATGTATAGCCTGTCACAAACGCAGGTTCGGGTGCCCGGCTGTTTTGCCGTCAATGCAGAAAACCCGCTGCTTTGCGTGCATTGTTGCAAATTGCAATGAATAGAGAAGTTCAGTCTTTTTAAGCCGTTGAAAAATATAGATTTATTTAAAGTTGTCGACTGGCACGGTCGCTGCAATTCATCTGCTGAAGAGTTGTAACACCATTTTTCATGCCTGGAGCACTACAACAATGAATAGATCCTCTGATGGGTTTTATCCGGCCTTCGAAGGAGAGTCGAGCAACGTGTCAGGCGTGTCCTGGGGCGCGATCTTCGCGGGCGCGGCGGCGGCTGCAGCACTGTCGATGATTCTGGTGCTGCTTGGCTTCGGTCTGGGATTCTCTGCCGTTTCACCTTGGGCCGGGGAGGGCGTCAGTGCCAAGAGCCTAGGGATTTCCACGATTGTCTGGCTGGCGGCGACGCAGATTATCGCCTCCGGCCTGGGTGGCTACATCGCCGGTCGCCTGCGGGTGAAGTGGGCCAACATGCACGGAGATGAAGTGTATTTCCGTGATACCGCCCATGGCTTCCTCGCCTGGTGTGTGGCGACGCTGGTCACCGCCGTGCTAGTCGTCGGCTCGGTGAGCAGTGTCATCAGTGGCGGCGTGCAGGCCGGTGCCAGTGTCGCCGGTGGCGCAGCCGCTGCCGCGACTCAGGCGGCCGGTACCGCTGCAGCAAACACCAGCAGCGATCAATACGGTTACTTCGTCGACAGCCTGTTTCGCGATGACCGTCCTGCGTCCGTCAGCGATGACGCCGCGCATGGTGCGGTGACCCGTATCTTCGCCCAGAGCCTGGCCAATGGCCAACTCAGCCCTGAAGACCGCACCTACCTCGCGCAACTGGTCGCACAGCGGACCAACCTGAGTCAGGCCGACGCCGAGAAACGTGTCGACGAGGTTTATGCGCGTACTCAAAAAGCCATTGCCGATGCCAAGGTCAAAGCCCAACAGGCGGCTGACACCGCTGCCAAAGTTGCTGCCTGGACGTCGCTGTGGATGTTCATTGCGCTGTTGGCCGGTGCGTTCTTCGCCAGCCTGGCAGCCACCTTCGGCGGCCGTCGTCGGGATGCAGTCGAGTACGTTGAAGTCGAGACTTACACCGCCACCACCACGCTGCCTCCAGTCCGTTAACAAGGAGAATCACCATGCGCTCTCTACTACTGTTTTTCCTCGGTGTGCCAATCCCGATCATTATCCTGATCGCCCTGTTCGTGCACTGATCCTGTTGCTCTATTGAGGCCTTTGCCTCAGCCGCTTTCACTTCACGGTGAAAGCGGCTTTTTGCTTTCTGCGACCACGCACGTTCCCGCAGGACTCATCGTTGTCGCTGAAACTCGGGGTTGAATAATATATGGATATCCGTATATTCAGTTTTCCATATGTTCGAGTCCGCCCCATGCTCACTCCCACCGAACTGTTCAAAAGCCTGGCCGACGAAACCCGCGTGCGCGCCACCTTGCTGATTGCCGAGCAGGGTGAGCTGTGCGTTTGCGAGCTGATGTGCGCCCTCGACGACAGCCAGCCGAAAATCAGCCGCCACCTCGCGCAATTGCGCAGCAATGGGTTGCTGCTTGATCGGCGTCAGGGCCAATGGGTCTATTACCGGCTCAACCCGGACCTGCCGGATTGGGTCCGGCAGGTCCTCAACGTCACGGCCAAGGCCAACACCGATTGGCTCAAGGACAACGCCTGTCGCCTGCACAACATGGATGGCCGTCCTGCCCGCGAAACCGCGTGCTGCTGAACTTCAAATATCCCCGGGAGCTACCCATGCGTGTCCTGTTCATGTGCACGGCCAACAGTTGCCGCAGCATCCTTTCCGAAGCCATGTTCAATCATCTGGCGCGGGAGGGCTTCGAGGCGGTGAGTGCCGGCAGTTTTCCCAAGGGCCAGGTGCTGCCGCGCAGCCTGACGACGCTGCAACAGGCCGGTATCGCTATCGAGGGTTTATACAGCAAGGGCAACGACGCCTTTGAAGGCAACCCGCCGGACATCGTCATCACCGTTTGCGACAAGGCGGCGGGCGAAACCTGCCCGGTGTACTTCGGCCCGGCAATCAAATGCCATTGGGGGCTGGAGGATCCCTCCGAGGTGACCGGTGATGAGGCGGCCGTGGACGCGGCGTTCCGTGCCACGCTGGCGATCATCGAGCGCCGTTGCGCAACCTTCCTCGGTCTTCCTTTCCAAACACTCAGCCGCGTTGAGCTTCAGCGTGAACTGGATCGCATCGGCTCCCTTTGAGCCGGAGGACATATGTCAAAGCACCTGCCCAATCTTGATCACAGCCTGTTCGAAGGCCGCAACACGCCACCTTCGCACGAACACAAACCGCGCATCCTGCTGCTCTACGGCTCGACCCGCGAGCGCTCCTTCAGCCGTCTGCTGGTGGAGGAGGCCGCACGCTTGCTGGAGCACTTCGGTGCTGAAACGCGCATCTTCAATCCGTCCGGTTTGCCGTTGCCGGACGATGCTCCGGTCGATCATCCCAAAGTGCAGGAACTGCGCGAACTGGTGCTCTGGTCGGAAGGCCAGGTGTGGTGTTCGCCGGAACGCCATGGCGCGATGTCGGCGGTGTTCAAGGCGCAGATCGACTGGATCCCGCTGGAACTCGGCGCGGTGCGTCCGACCCAGGGCAAAACCCTCGCGGTGATGCAGGTCTGCGGCGGTTCGCAATCGTTCAACGTGGTCAATCAACTGCGCGTGCTGGGGCGCTGGATGCGCATGTTCACCATCCCCAATCAGTCTTCGGTGCCCAAGGCTTTTACCGAATTCGACGAGGCGGGGCGGATGAAACCTTCGCCGTTCTATGATCGCGTGGTCGATGTGATGGAGGAGTTGGTGAAGTTCACCGTGCTGCTGCGCGAGCGCCAGGATTTTCTGGTGGATCGCTATTCCGAACGCAAGGAAAGCGCCGAGCAACTGATGGCCCGGGTCAATCAGCGCTCGATCTGAAGCGCCGCGACACGCCTTCATCGGTCGGGCAGTGCACAAACGTTCTAGCCGTTCCGGGGCATTTGTGGATTACTGGCGCCAGCCCATTAGCGTATTCAAGCCATGAGTAACTGGATCGACCTTGCCCACGACCGGGAAACCGGCATCGAAACCCTGCACGCGCATTTCGCCGGGCATGCGCACGCCTACGATCCGCACTGGCATGAGACCTACCTGATCGGTTTCACCGAGCAAGGCGTGCAGCGCTTCAACAGCCGTCGGGCGCGGCACGACAGTACCCCGGGCAAAGTCTTCATGCTCGAACCCGGCGACATCCATGATGGCGACGCGCCGAGCCCGGACGGCTTCACTTATCGCATGCTGTACCTGCAACCGGCATGGCTGGAGCAAGCGCTGGACGGCTTGCATCTGGGCAGTTACGGCAGCGGCCTGCCCGGCATTGGCAGTGTGCTCAACGATGATCCCGAATTGGCCCGCGCCACCTTGTTTGCGTTCAATGCGCTGCATCAACAGGACGTGCGCATGGTGCGCGAGGTGGCGCTGGACGCCTTGCTCGAACGACTGGCGATTCATCTGTATCGCCGACCGCAACCGATCGCTGCCAACCGCGCGCCTTTGATCGCTCGTCAGGCGCGCGATTATCTGGTGGCCTTTCACGAACAGGACATCAGCCTGCAAACCCTGGCCGAAGTCTGCGGCACCGACCGCTTTCGCCTGACCCGCGCCTTCAAGGCAGCCTATGGACTTGCGCCGCACGCGTGGCTGATCCAGCTGCGCCTCAGTCGTGGCCGGCAGATGCTCGCCGCCGGCATACAGCCTGTGGACGTCGCCAGTCGCCTCGGATTCGCCGACCAAAGCCATCTGGGCCGCTGGTTCGTACGCGCTTATGGCATCACGCCGGGCGCCTATCAGCAACGCGCCATCGGCGCCTCTCGACGCTGAACAAACGTTCAAGACCGCAGCCCTGCGCAGCCGTCAGAGTAGGCCCTGACTTTCTACAGGGCCGTGCCATGCTTGCGTTCATCCTCTTTGCCTTCGTGGCCTCGGTTACTCCGGGGCCGACCAATCTGATCGTGCTCAGCACCAGTGCCCGACGTGGCTGGCGGCCGTGCCTGCCGATCATCCTCGGCGCGGGAGCGGGTGCTGCGTCGCTGGTGTGGGTGGCCGGTGCGGGTGCCAGCACCTTGATGCTGCCCGGCGTGCGCCCGGTGATCAGTGCGCTGGGAATGGGCTGGATGCTCTGGTTGGCGTGGCAGATCTTCAGCGCGCCGGCCACCGCCATCGACCCCGCCGCCGGCGAAGAGAAACCCGAACTGGGGCTGGTTGGCGCCGCGCTGTTGCAATGGGTCAACCCCAAGTCGTGGATGATGGCGATTGCGGTGATCAGCGTGTTTACCGCACAAGGGCAGGGCTTGAACGCGTTGTGCCTGGCGTTCTTTCTGGTGTCGTTGCCGTGTCTGGCGCTCTGGGCGTTGCTCGGTCGCGGTGCAGCGCGCTGGCTGAGCAATCCGGTGCAGTTGCAGTGGCTGAACCGGATCCTCGCGGTGCTGCTGGTCGTCTCATCCGCCGCGGCGTTGCTGCACACCTGAGCTGATCGGCACTGACAACGTTGCGCACAAGCCGCCCTCGGCCCGATTGACCAACGTAATCCGTCCGCCCAGGCGCAACGCGATGGTGTTGACGATGGTCAGCCCCAGGCCTGCACCGTTGGCGTTGCCGCGACTGTAAAAGCGTTCGAACAACCGTGCCCGATCGGCCTCGTCGATGCCCGGGCCCTGATCTTCGACGCTCAAAAGGCACCAGCCATCGGCCTCGCTCAGCTTGACGGTGATCACCCCGTTCTCCGGGGAGAAGTTGGCGGCGTTGGTGATCAGGTTGCTCAGGGCGATGTCGATGGCGGCGGTGCTGGCCATGACGTGCAGCGCTTGTGCGCTGTCTTCGAGGGCCAGTTCCAGGTGCTTGCTCAGCAGCCACGGAGTGAGTTGCACCAGGCTGTTGCGCACGGTTTCGCTGAGGTCGATGCGTTGCAGCGGCGGCGGGTTGGATTTCGGTTCCAGGCGCGCCATGGTCAGCAATTGATTGACCAGGCGACTGGCGCGGTCAACCCCGGAAATCAGGAACTGCAACGACTCGCGGCGCTCCTGTTCGGTGCCCGCCTCCAGCAGGTTTTGCGCATGCACCCGCAGCACCGCCAGCGGCGTACGCATCTCGTGAGCGGCATCGGCGATGAAGCGCCGTTCACGGCCAAGCACTTCCTGGATCTGCGCAAGCATGCGGTTGAGCGCCGCCTGCATCGGTTCCAGTTCGCTGGGCAGGGGCGTCAGTTGCAACGGTTCCAGCGAGCCGCTGTGGCGGGCGCGCAGGGTCGCGGCCATGTTCGCCAACGGCTTGAGGCCCCAGCCGATGGCCAGCCAGACCATCGCCGCGAGGATCAGACTGCCCAGCACGTTCGGCCACAGCGTATGACGCACGATGCGGTCGACCAGATCGGCCCGCACATCGTCGCGTTCGCCAACCCAGATGCGCAGCCCGTTTTGCGGGTCTTCGAGCATGAAGGCGCGCCAATGGCGACCGTTCAAGTCCACCACATCGCTGAAGCCCGGTTGCGTCGGCGGCGCGGTGAACGACGGCGCACTGGCGGTGTGCACCAGTACCTCGTTTTTCGGGTTCCACACCTGGAAGGCGATCTTGCTTTCGTAAGGGTGACCATCGACGCGCGGCTTGGCTTCGCCGAGCGCCTGATTGAACGCCTGATACAGCTGCGAGTGTTCCTGGCTCGCCAGCGGCATGCGCATCACGCCCTGCAGCAGCCGAGCGTTTTGCGCCAGTTGTGCGTCGTAGACTTCGGCGATTTCGTGGTTGCTGTCGTGCAGGTTGAACACGCTGAGCACCGCAAGACCCGCGAGCAACAGCCCGATGATCAGCGTCAGCGTGCGGCGACGAATCGAGGTCATCGACGCTCCTCCACCAGATACCCCACACCGCGAATGGTGCGGATCAGGTCGGTGGAGAATTTTTTGCGCAGGTGATGGATGTGCACTTCGAGGGTGTTGCTTTCCGCTTCCTCGTTCCAGCCGTAAAGCAGCTGGATCAGTTGATCGCGGGTCATCACCCGGCCGGGCGGCGAGAGCAATTCATGCAGCAACTGATACTCCTTGGGCGTCAGCGCCACGGGTTGGCCCTGATAGCTGACCTGCTGGGTACCGGGGTTGAGGCTGATCCCGGCGTGCTCGATCAGCGCCTGAGCGCGGCCAGCACTACGCCGCAACAGAGCGCGCAGGCGTGCCTTGAGTTCGGCGAGGTCGAACGGTTTGACCAGATAGTCGTCAGCGCCGGCATCCAGCCCGGCGATGCGGTCTTCGGTGGCATCGCGGGCGGTGAGTATCAGCACCGGCAGGTTCGAACCGCTGTCGCGCAGGCGCTGCAGCACTTCGAGGCCGTCCATGCGCGGCAGGCCCAGATCGAGCACCGCCACGTCAAAGGTTTCACTGAGCAGCGCATGCAACGCGCTGCTGCCATCCTTCAACCAGTCGACGGTGTAGCCCTCACGGCCTAATGCCCGATGAATGCCTTCACCGAGGGCCACGTCATCCTCAATCAGTAATAAACGCACGCGGACTCCTGTCAGTCGAGTTTCTTGTTCACGTCCACCAGCAGCGCAGCGATCTCTTTGCGGCGCCCGGCGTCAGCGGTTTCCCGGCCCGGGCGCGGTGCAGCCTGCTGGGCCTTGAGCAGCGCGACCCTGGCTTCAGCGTAGCGCTTCTGACGGTAGAGGTGATCACCCCAGAAGTACAGGCTGTCGATGCCATCCGGATTCAGTTGCAGCGCCTGCTTGAGCAGTTGCTCGGCCTTGTCGCTGTCGCCGAAACCGATCGGCCAGCCCGGGACGCGATCATACAGCGCCGCCAGGCTGGTATAGGCCGAACCTTGCAGGGCCTTGGGGTCGAGCGTCAGGGCTTTTTCCAGATCGGCCTTGGCGTCCTTGGCCTTGCCCAAGGCACCGAGCCCGCCCTGAGCGCCGGCCCAACTGCTGGTGACGATACCTTTCCAGATCCACGCTTCGGCCACCGCCGGGCGCTGTGTAGTGAAGGCAGTGGCTTCGGACGACAACTGCTCGAACGCGGCGGCGCGTTGCTTTTCCGCCACTTCATACTGGATGTGCGCCCAACTCTGCTGGATGCCGTTCAGACGCTGCTGATCGGCCGGCTCCAGTGCCCAGACGCTTTGGCTGAGGACGGCGAACAACAGGCATGCGCTAAGTTTTTTCATGGCTTCAGGGACTCGTTGTCGGTTTTTTCACTGAGGCGGCGGATCAGCGGCAACTGCTTGCGCAAGCCTCGATCCACCAGGTGCGGCAGCAGATTGTTCAGGCGTACGAAGAAGCGCTCCGGCCAGCCCAGATACAAGTCGCGGCGGTCGCCGGCAATCGCGTGGATCACCGCCGAGGCCACGGTTTGCGGGTCATCGACGCTGGACTTGAGCGCATCGTTCAAGGCTTGCGCCGCCGCACTGTTCATCGACGTGCGCGTGGCGCGGGGCGCGACATACAGCACGTTGACCCGAGTGTCGGCCAGCTCGCGGCGCAGCGCTTCGGAAAATCCGCGCAGGGCAAACTTGGTCGCGCAATAACTGGCGTAGCCCGGGTAGCCGATCGAGCCGTAAGTGGAACCGACATTGACCACCATCGCGCTGTCGGCCTGTTTGAGCAGCGGCAGCAGCAATTTGGTCAGGCACATCGGCGCGCTGATGTTTACCGCGAGCATCGCGTTGATGTCGCTGTCGTCGAGCTGTTCGAGCATGGCGAAGTGATTGACCCCGGCCGCATTGATCAGCAGGTTGATGCCGCCGATGGCTTCGGCAGCGGCCAGCACTTTGCGCCGGTCACTGAGGAAGGTCAGGTCGGCGGCGACCCAGCACAGCGAATCTGGATAGCGCTCAAGCAACGGCGTCAGCGCCTGCTCATGCCGCGCCACCGCCAACACCTGGGCGCCGGCGGCGCACAAGGCCTCGGTAATCGCCAGGCCGATGCCGCCACTGGCACCGGTCAACACCACCCGCGCGTCACGCAGCTGCATGTTGAGTCTCCGCGTCGCGCGGCAGGCCACGGAACATGTCGGTGTACAGGCGATAGACGACTTTCGAGGCGTGAATCACGGCCGCTTGGTCTTCGGGATCTTCCAGTTGATTCATCAAGCGGCGATAGGTCTGCATGTGCTCGATGTCCAGCGAACCGTGCGAGCTGAGGTAGCTGAACGCGGTGTCCGGCAGCGCCAGACGCTCGCGAATGCTTCCCGCCGCATGGGTAGCCAGCGCAATGCTGGTGCCTTCGAGCACATTGACCATGCCGAACAGACCCACCGGATTGCCTCGGGCGATCAAGTCGTAGAGAAAACTCACCATCAGCTCGATCGGCAGCGAGGGCTGGCCGTCGCGGACCGCATCGCGGTCACCGCCACACGCGGCAATATCGTTGAGCACCCAGTGTTCATGGCCGTATTCGTCTTCGATGTACTCGGCCACCGCTTTGCGCAGCCACTCCAGACGTGTCGGCAGGCGCGCGCCGCAGGCCATCATCAATGGCACGGTGTGGCGCACGTGGTAGTACGCCTGCGCCAGAAACGCCCGATAGCTTTCCAGGCTGACCTTGCCTTGCAGGGCATCAAGAATGATCGGCAGATTGAACAGCTCGTGGCGTTCCTGCTGCGTGGCTTCTTGCAGGGTGTCGAAAAAACTCATGATGCGGACTCCTCGGAAACAGCGGATTCAGTCAATTGGGCGTGGTACAGCGCGGCAATCGCCTCGCGGCGTGGCCGACCGTTGGCCGTGAGCAAGCCATTGGCGGCGGTGAACGGTTGCGCCAGGCGCGTCCAGCCATGCACCTGGGCGTAATCGGGCAAGGCTTCATTGGCTTCGGCGACCGCGGCGGCCAGCTCCGCGTCGCTGCAATCGGCACGGTGCGGCCAGAGCAGGGCGTGGTTGCGCGGCAAGGCCTCGCCATAGACGAAGGCCTGGGCGATGTGGCGGCGCTGGGTCAGTTCCGACTCGACCCATTCCGGGTTGACGTTGCGCCCGAAACTGGTGACGAACTGGTGCTTCTTGCGACCCTTGAGGTAGAGAAAACCTTCGGGGTCGAACTCGCCCAGATCGCCACTGGGCCACCACTCATCGGCGTACGGCGCGTCCCCCAGATAACCGAGCAGGGTCGAGCCCTTGATCAGCACTTCGCCGTCCTCGGCCAGGCGCACTTCAACGTGCGGCAGCGGCTGGCCGACGCTGCCCGGACGCCGCGCGCCGGGGCGATTGAGGCACACCACCGAGGCGCATTCGGACAAGCCGTAGCCCTCGAACACCGGCAGGCCGACACGCTGCGCGCGGTGCAGCAGATCCTCCGAGACCCGCGCACCGCCGACGGCGGCGAAGCGCAGTTTTTGCGGATCGAAGGCTTTCTGCTCGGCAGCGCTGACCAACATCAGCAACAGTTGCGGCACCAGAATCAGACTCTCCGGCGCACGTCCGGCCAGATAACCCAGCAAGTGCGGTACATCGACGCCGCTGGCGCCCTGTATGCCCAAGGTTTTCTGGCTCGGCAGACTCAGCGTCGCACCGGCATACAGCGCGGCGTAGCAGCCGAGGTTTTCCAGCAGAATCGCCAGTGGCAGCAACGCCAGATGATGCTGTGGGTCGGTGGGTTTGCTCGCGTGATCCAGCTCCCGCGCCACCCGCAGCAAGCTGTCGGCGCTCAGGCACACGCCTTTCGGTGTGCCGGTGGTGCCGGAGGTGAAGGTCAGTTTGGCGGTGCCGGCCGGCATCCGGCTCGGGCCGCTGAAGGTGCGGCACCAGAACTCGCCGCGCTGTTCATAGCCGGCGGCGAGCAGCTCGGCCGCCAGCTCCGGTTCGGCAATCACCCGTTCGGCCTGGCTCTGTTCCAGACAATGCGCCCGTTGCGCAGAGCTGAAAAACGGCGGCAGCGTCACGCAGGTCAAGCCCTCGAACAGCACGGCCAGATCCCACAGCA
Organism: Pseudomonas sp. AO-1; assembly: GCF_019775695.1. Taxonomy (NCBI): domain Bacteria; kingdom Pseudomonadati; phylum Pseudomonadota; class Gammaproteobacteria; order Pseudomonadales; family Pseudomonadaceae; genus Pseudomonas; species Pseudomonas sp. AO-1. The sequence goes on along the minus strand of NZ_CP079947.1, from coordinate 4,036,857 downwards.
TCGCATCGACGCCGTTATCCAGCGCCAGGGCGACGACTTGCGCCTGTTCATCGCGCAGGCGTTCCTGGCGATACAGCACCTCGGCATACACCGTGGCGTAATCAAGTTTCAGCGTATCGCCCCACAGTGCGGTGGCGTTGTCATTGCGCCGGGCATGGTCGCGCAGGGTTTCCTGGAAGCGTTGCAGTTCAAGCGACATGGCAGGCTCCTTCAATCGAAGTCGGCAGGCCCAATCGAGTGAACAGGCCGATATTGCGCAAATGGACGAAGCCGGCGCGGATGTTGCCGACATGCACCCACGGCTTGCTTTCGTAATAACTGCCCCAGTGTTGACGCTCGTCACCCAGGCGTTCCGGGTCGGCGGCGCATAATGTCACTGGCTTCAGACCGAGCCGATGGAAGCTGTTGACCAGCCCGATGTTGCCGGTGAAGGTCACCCATTCCAGACCGCCCATGGCCAACAGATAGGTGATGGCGATGATGCTCAAGCGTGCGCTGCCGGTGTCGCTGGCAGCGAGGTTGCCGACTTCGACGATGGCGCTACGCTCAACCGGACGATCCGCCGCCGCACTGATCAAGGGTTCGATCGGTTCATCCAGATAGCGCTCAAGGAACAGCGGTTCCACATGCGCTCGGCGCACCCCGGCCACCGCACACAGCGCACCGTCGCCGTTGTGCATGCCGAACAGCTCGGGCATAAAGTGCCGAATGTCGGCACCGTGGGCCTTGCGAAAACGCTGCTGGATGAAGGCTTCGAAAGTCTCTCGCAGCGCGTCGTCGGGCAGGGCGCCGGTCAACGTCATCTGCGGCGTTTCGGCCTGGCCGAAACGTAGAGGAAGGGGAATGTTCCAGTGGTAATCGGGCATGGGCAAAGCGCCTCCCTCAATGGTTTGAGCGCAGTATCGGAGGCATTTCTTAACGAAGTCTGAAGGTGAAAAAAGGTTAATCAACGGGCAATCTTCAGATTGTCTTAAGACTGCAAGGGCAGGGTGGCACCGTCGGTTCGCCCTGCAACCGGATCGAGACTGTCGAACGAATCGACCGTCGCTCACGACAATCACGAGGCGCTTCTTATGACCCGCGACACCGCCGTCACCCGTTATGGAAAACTGTCAATTACGTTGCACTGGCTGATGCTGGCGCTGTTCGTCGGCGTCTATGCCTGCGTCGAAATCAAAGGCTTCATGCCCAAGGGCAGCGAAGCGCGCGGCCTGCTGATGGGCTTCCACGGCCTGTTCGGCACGAGCATCTTCATCCTCGTCTGGGTGCGCCTGCTCGGCCGCCTGACGCCACGCCCGCCGATCACTCCCAAGCCGCCAGCGTGGCAGACCGGCATCTCGCACCTGATGCACCTGGCGCTGTACGTGCTGATGATCGCCACGCCGATCCTCGCCTGGCTGATGCTCGCCGCCGCCGACAAACCGTTCCCGTACTTCGGCTTCCACGTCCCGGCACCGGTCGCCATCGACCCGGACTTCGCCAAACAACTCAAGTACTGGCATGAAACGCTGGGCAGCGCCGGCTACTGGCTGATCGGCTTGCACGCGGCAGCGGGGCTGTTTCATCACTACTGGGTGCGGGATAACACGCTGGTGCGGATGTTGCCGGGCCGCACGGAATAACACTGACCTGCTTCAACCCCCAATCCCTGTGGGAGCGAGCTTGCTCGCGAAGGCGTCGTGTCAGCCGGCATCATCGCTGACTGACACACTGCCTTCGCGAGCAAGCTCGCTCCCACAGGTTTTTGTGGCGTCTTGAAGAGCGCAGCAGTTGCCCGAATAACACTTCGCGTCCACGCTATGGCATGCCAACGTCGAGCGCAGGCGTGTGGCGCTGATCAACGTGACCCGCGGCCGAGGTCAGAGTTCGAGCTTGTAGCCGCGGCGCCATACGGTCGATTCAGAAGCTTCCCGTCGCCAGAGGTGTGGGACTGAAAGCCATGGTTACTTGATTGTTGGGGGCTGTTTGCCAAGTCGCGTCGCTGGGGTTGCTGTCACTGCGGACGATACATTTCCACTCCACGACATCACCGGCTTTTACGTTGTTGAATTTAATCTTGCCGGACCAAGAGGGGTAGGCGGAAGGCGTGAGTCGAACCGCTTTGGCCGGGTCCCAATTCCCTAACTCCGGCCGATCACCCACCGCATAGACGCTATAGCCTTGTGTCGTGACGCCGTTATCACAGCGGAAATTCACCTCGAGCGAAATATACGTCCAGGTGGCACCGGCATAGCCAATTATCGGCTGCAAGGCCAGCAGCAGAGCACTCAATGGCAACAAGTATCGAATGCGGCCCATGATCAGTTCCTCAGTTTTCCTTCAGTCGGGCCAGCTTAGCCCTGCGAAAACTGGAAGAGACCTGTAAGAACTGACAGTCCGTCAGACTCTTTTGCGATACCGTCACTGGCGCCTTATTCCCACCCCAAGCCGTGCGCGAAACCTGTGGGAGCGAGCTTGCTCGCGAAGACGCCAGCCCAGCCAACCCATCACTCAAACCTCCTCACCCCTGAGCTGAAGACTCATCAGATCGCAACTCGCCGACCACGACGTCAACCACGCCGGCATCTCCGGCGACTGCTCAGGCAACCCCAACGCCCTGACAAACTCACCCGGCGCCATCGTGCCTTTCGCCGAACGAAACAGCCCACGCATGACCACCACGCCGATCACCCGGCCCTTGCTCACAAAACGATGCTCCATGAAGCTCCATTTATCGTCCCAGCCAAGCATCCGGCTGTGAATTTCAAACGCTTCAAACAGCTTCAGCTCACGCCGAAATTTACCCCAGGTATCGCCAACAATCGGCAACGCTTTAGCGCGCAACGCCACCCGAAACGCGCCACTGCGCAACACAAAATCCATGCGCCCGACGTCAGCCATGGTGAAGTAGCGGCCATTGGTGACGTGCCGATTCAAATCGAGATCCAGCGGCCACACGCGCATGCGGATCACGGTGGATTCCAGCGCATTGACCGGCTTGCGCCACGGTCGGCGAAAAAGCATGCAGAGCAATCGAAACCACAGATTCATCAGTACGTCAGCCCGTTGAAAAGAGCGCTGCACTCTAGCGAGCCGGGCGATGGCGAGGTAGGTGCGTAAATGACTTTTTTGGACTGAACAGTGCATTCCGATCATTGCCGGGTGGGCGATGGATCGGTAGCCCGTTCAACCGGCGGATAAACAGGAAACAATCGGGATGTTTATGTGAAGCCTGCCGTTACCACCGAAGCCCTACAACGCCTTGCGCCATCGCCTACGAGTACGCCAGAATCCGCCGGCTTGTGCGTCTAGAGCGCGGGTTCTATCGTCTGTCGGTCACTGAAAAACAGTGATCGGGTTTGGTAGCCCTGAGTTCTCGTAGATTGCATAAGCATCATGATTTGCAGTGTCTGTTCGACACGGCTTTATGGTGGTCATGCACAGGGCGTCTTCGGGCGCGCCGGTTTTCTACGTCCCGGTCTACCAACCTGCGCATGGCCGCCACCCTCGTTTGGTAGCGAGAGTGATGGCTCCCTTTTTTGACGTAGGAGCTTCACCATGATCAAACCAACACCCAACCCGCCAGAAACCGACCTCGCATCCCCCTACGAATCGCTCGATTCCAAAAAACTCCACGAAGCCGCCGAACGCGCCCTCGACCACTACCTCACCCCGGCCACCCCAATCATGGCCAGCCCCCAAAACCCCGAACCCATGTACCTCGCCAACCCGAAGTGCGACACCGAATCCCTGCTCGCCAACGCCAGCGAAACCCTCGGCTCCGCCAGCGAAATGCTCAACAACTTCGCCGCCACACTCGACACCTCCCACCGCAAAACCGCACTGGGCATCGCCCAGGTCGTCATGCTCGGCGAACTCGCCGTAAACCAAGCCCTCGACAACGTCGAAATCGCCCACTGACCACCCCGGTGCGACGAGCCCAAACCCTCGTCGCACCCGGCAATCCCAACCGGGCTGGCACAGAGCCACGCCTTGCGCCCCCAAGCCTCGGCTGTCACCCTTCGGCCCGTTCTTCAAGGATCAGAACAAGGAATCAAGGATTGAGTGGCTACGTTCCCAACCCCCCGAAAAACTACCGCTACGAAGAAGCCACACCCGTCGACATCCACGCCCAGCGTTGGGCTGAGTACGAGAAACACGGGAAAGAACCTGCGCGCGAGCCTGAGAAAGTCGGCATTGCGTTGAGGATTGGGGTGTTCTTTGATGGTACTGGTAATAACGCGAATAACACGGCAGCAGGGCTGCTGTGTGGTGCGCAGCATCCGATTGCGCCGCAGGATATTCCTGCGAGTTGCATGCCTTATATGAGTGATCCGGATAGCAGTTACGGCAACGATGTCAGCAATGTGAAAAAGCTGAGCGACTTGTATGACGCCGTACCAGACGCTGTTGGAGAGGGATTACATAAGAGCACTTCACGTGTGATCTATATCGAAGGCATCGGCACACGAGCGGGTGAAGAAGACAGCAAGTTCGGCGCTGGCACCGGTCGTGGAGAAACGGGTGTAGCGGGGCGAGTCGAATCCTCGTTCCCAAAAATTCAACAAACGATCAGCCGAGTTTTGGTCGATAACCCGGGCAGTGAAATCAGTTCCCTGACCTTTGATGTATTTGGGTTCAGTCGCGGCGCTGCGGCTGCTCGCCATTTTGTCAATGAGCTTGTCCGCTCTAGCCGTGGGCCGCTGGGTACAGTCCTGCGTAACCTGCCCAGAGCCTTCAGCCCCAAGTTTATCGACCAATACAAAAGCGATATCAATGTGGGCTTTATTGGCTTGTTCGATACCGTTCCCTCAATTGCAGGTTGGTCCAATCTGGGGAACATCAAAAGCTCCATTGCGACGGGCATCAAACTGTATCTAGATCGTCGCTTTTTTACCGATGTCGTCCAATTGTCTGCCCGAGATGAATGCCGGGCCAACTTCGCTCTCAGTCGTGTCAAAGCAGATCACTTGGAAATTACCCTGCCGGGTGTGCATTCCGACATCGGTGGTGGTTACCTGGAGGAGGCAGAGGAGTGTGTCCTTGTCACGCCTATGCAAACACTCATCGTGTCTCTAAATACAGATGTGACCACTACCTCGATTTATCGCGATGCCGTTAATGCCAAAAGCCAATGGCTAGCTAAAGGCTGGCCTGCTGACATGCTCGAAGTCGTAACACCTGAGGCGTTATCAATGCCGGATAGCCCACAGGACAGATTGAGTCCAAGGCAGAAGCGCGTGTACGCCGCACTTCAACTCAAACGCCCCGTGAGTGGCTTGTTATCCAGGGTCTATCTGCGGGTGATGCATCGTTTGGCGAGAGAAAAGGGAGCTCGTTTCAACGACATTCCAGATACTCCAGATCTCGCCATTCCCCCAGAGCTACAAGCCATGTGTAATCGGTTTTTAGCAGGTAACTACAGCACTACACCGCAAGAAGAACAATTGCTAAAACTCAAGTACATTCACACGTCCGCCAACTGGAACCATCCACTTGGTCGAAGGGACGGCAGCGGCATCAATGCGGTTTACATCAATGCCCCCACGGAGGACTCAATCCGTGTGCAACACCCCCACGTACCCGACTGGACGCTTTGGTGATGAAAGTTCTTGTAACTCTGCTGTGCGCATTATTCATGGCTGGATGCCAATCTGCTGATTCCTTATCGGCGAAGAACGACCCGAAATCGGATTCGTGGGAGCTTGCGTTCACCGAACCCTATTACATGAAGGTTTGGGTTGAGGACAGTGCCGTCGAAGACATAAACGGCAAGCTATTCACGCGGACGGGAGGAGGCACAGCCGCTGGTGGCGAACCAGAGAATGGCAAAGAGTCCGCGCGCGGTTGGCATGCGATAGGCGCGGCTGCGAAACCAGTGATTGGTGCTGACTTGCCCAAACGCATTTACGTGCGCTGGCAATCCATTGTTGAGCCGCAGACCTATAAGGTTTGGGTGGATGTGCCTGAAGAGGCGAGGCAACTGATGGTGCAATCGGTCAGTCAGCGGTGCCCGGAAACACCGGAAGAGCAGGCCAGCTACAGCGCATCTATTTATCTGGGATTGGCGCCTGGGGGCGTTGTACAAGTTTTTGTTCGGGACGAGTGCCATCGCCCTGTCAAAGTCGCCAGAGCGCAGGCAGAGGTTGAGCCGCTGGGGCCTAGCCAAGGAAAGAACCAAGGGCGCTATGCGTATCCCGTCAGCGAAAAGTCCAAGCGGTATATCGATAAATTCGGCATACCGTACGGAAGTTGGTAATCCTTAAGCCAATGAAACAACTCATAACGATACTTTGCGGTTTGCTGATCTCAGGGTGCCAAGAAACTGATCCACTCTCAGCCAAAAATGACCCGAAGTCGGAATGGTGGGAGCTGGCGTTTACTGAGCCGGACTATATGAAGGTTTGGGTTGAAAACAGCTCTGTTCAAGACATTAACGGCAGGATTTTCTACAAAACCGGCGGCGGCACCGCTGCTGGGGGAGAACCTGAAGATGGCACAGAGTCAGCCCGGGGGTGGACAGGCGGAGTGGGCGGCAGCGGGAGGAGGGTGATAGGAGCAGACCTGCCCGTTCGCATCTGGGTCCGTTGGCAATCAATCGTCGAGCAGAAAACCTGGCAAGCATGGGTAGATATTCCGGAAGAGGCTAGGCAGTTGATGGTGACGTCCGTCAATCAGCGCTGCCCGCGAACTCCCGATCGGCAAGCAAGATTCATGGCATCGGTTTATCTCGGTCTGGCTCCCGGCGGTGTTGTGCAGGTTTGGGTAAGAGACTCATGTCATCACCCGGTCAAGGTCGCGCGAGCACAGGCGGAAATTGAGCCACTGGGGCCGAGTCAAGGCAAGAACGAAGGGCGTTACGCCTATCCTGTGAGTGAAAAGGCCAAGCGGTATATCGACAAGTACGGCATTCCATATGGAAGTTGGTAGTCGTGACAAATACTTGAATGGATCATTTGTAATGAAAGCAACGATTGCACTGCTGGGCGCATTATTGTTGTCCGGCTGCCAAAGCAGTGGCCCAGAAACAGGCGAAAATGACCCTAAATATCCATGGTGGGAATTAGTATTCGTTCAGCCGAACTACATGAAGGTCTGGGTAGAGGACAGCTCCGTCCAAGACATCAATAACAGAGTCACCTTTAGAGCTGGCAAGAGCACTGCAGCCAGCGGAGAGCCCGATATCAGCACAGAGTCTGCCCGTGGTTGGGGGACGGTGTCGGGGAGCGGGATGCCTGTGACAGGCGCCGATCTTCCAAAACTGATCTTTGTCCGCTGGCAATCCATAACAGAGCAAAAAACCTACAAAGGCTTCATCGAAATTCCGGAAAAGGGCAGGCAACTGATGGTGAAGTCAACACACCAGCGATGTCCGGAAACACCGGAGAAAACTGCTCGCTTTATGGCGTCACTTTACGTGGGGCTCGCTCCGGGCGGCGTGCTCAAAACATGGGTTAGAGATTCATGTCGAAATCCGGTTGAGATTTCTCGCGGTCAAGGGGAGATAGAGCCTCTGGGGCCGGAACAAGGGAAGCACGGTGGTCGATATGCCTATCCGGTAAGTGAGAAGGCTAAACGATACGTCGAAAAGTACGGCATTCCGTATGGGAGTTGGTAGGGAAGAGGTAGTAGTCACTTCTCTTGCCTGCTTTCAGTGGCGTTGTCTGGAGTGAATCACATTTGACAGCCACAGAGTCAGTGCTGAGCTCAACGAAGTGCCGCTTTCGGCCAAAAGCGGACGCTCACCCGGCCTCCTCTGCAAGAATTAGGCGGTCAGAATCAGACTCGATTCACGACTAATCCATGCGCCGCTTCATGATCTGGGAACTGCTCGAGATCTGCTATCCTTGTCGACCAATTTCAAACTGACTGGCGGACATGGACCTTTTTATAATCGTTTTCTTAATTAGTTTTTTATTTTTTCAGGTACTTGGGCTTTTCACTTTCAAGCGCGAGATTCTATGGCTCTCTAGTGATTATGTGTGGCTTGGATTGGCAGCTATTTCGCTAATTTTCTACGCTCAGAAGGCTGAACAAGATAATGCTAAGCGAGTGTTACCAAACTATAATACGCACCTTAGCCAAATGCAAAAAATGACACAGTCCGATGTTCTTTTCAATTTGGGCCATCTTGACATAATGTATGAGTACGGCCCAGGAGAAGGCATCAAGAACAGCAATGAATATCGTTCTGATATTTTGTTATTAAAGCACCGCATTGAAGCACTCATCGAGCCAACGCAGGCTAAAGACTGGCCAGATAGAATGGAGCAGTTTTTTGACTGCGCCCAGATATCAGCGAATTTAGTGAGTGAAACGACGCGCCTCACGGCAGAAAGATTATGCGAAAAATTTGAATGGGTACATAAATCAAGAGAGGATAGAAATGCGGTAGCTAAAACCGCTAAAGGCGGGATCGCATCAGCCTTAGAAATTCACATCTACCCAATTTTCTTTGCTTTGGCGCTGGCCATTCGACTTGGCCGTACGACAGCAGATGTCCGTAGAAAGCAACCGGCAAAAACGCCTCTAACCGTACTAAAGCCCGATGATGCAGCCGATACCTCTGAGGCATAACTTTTAAACTTAATTAAGTCTAATTTTGCAGGCAGATCATATATCTATCTGTTATAGCGTCCGCTCATTCTGATCGCCCGATTCTTGCAGAGGAGGCCGGGCGAGCGTCCGCTTTTGGCGGAATGCGGACGGTCAGAAGCGACAGCTGTCAGCCAAAGCTTGCCCTTCACCCCGAGCTCGATCCGAACCTCAGATGTCGTTGTAAAGGTACAAAATGGATTTTACCTCATTGATTAATCTTTTGAGAATCAATATGTTTATGAACAAATTGAATAAGATCTAGGAGCGGCAAATTTCCTTGCCTGCCCCTCCTTTTTACCACGTATTTATCGATAATAGGTGTTTAGGTACAGCGCATTTTGCAGGAGCGACTAAATTAACTCATCGCTAAGGAACTGAGATATTCTACGGGCATAATAACGTTGCTTCATTCGTAAAGATTTTCGCCGTCTCACTGAAAAACTTAAACGGCCCTTATATACTTCAATCACTGATGGGGTTGAGGAAGACTCTGCTTCGGATAACTTTTCGCGCAAATTTTTTATTATGACGTCCATCTTGGCGATGGCTTCCTCAATCATTATTTCTTGTTGCTGATAATACTCCGCACCGTACTTTCTCGATATGGCGTTATCTACATCAACTTCACTAGCCTCGTCTTCAGTTGACGATAGATCTCGATCCTTAATTGAGGGTTGCTTTTCATTGATGAACGTATCCCTCACCTCCTCGACAGCTGCGGAAGAGGTTTTTTGGTGAAGGTACTCATTAGCAAGCTTCAAAAAACTGTGAGTCGAGTATATGTAAAAGTCCTTGCCAGTGACTTCAAGAAATTCATCCATCAGTCCAGGTAAAGGTCCGATAGTTTTCCCGCCGCATATTGACCACCAATCCTCTTTTCGCTCACCGGTGACTAAGATCACCGAGCTGGACGACTCTCTTGCCTTGTCTAATATCTGCTTCCAAAAAATCAGATCTCCATAGCGTTTATAAATTTCCTTTACCAGCATCGACCCCTTATGTTTGTCCTTGTCTTCAAACCCAGGCGGGATTTTCTGAAGGTATCTAATATCGCCCTCTATCACTAGAGCATCTAGTTCTTCAGTGGAATACTTTGGCCCAACTTTTCCCTCTAATAGCTCGCCAAGTCTCGCTTTGACATCATCATCTGTGATTCGACCCTCATGAAAATCTTTTCTGTTTTTTAATTCATCTAAAACTTTTTCTGTAGAAATGCAGAATTCATCGTAAATATCTCTCGATACAAATGGATGCCGGGTTGGCATCTCTAGCTCTGTCTTGAATTCTTCGAGCGTAGCAATCGCCGAAGTATAAAGCTTCGATTGGTCGTGTACGATCTTTGCCCGATTATCCAGATACTCAAGCATGACTTGGTACGGAATCCACAATCTTTCACCAAGGGATTCTATAACTTGGTAAAGTGCATCCCGAGTTTCATCGGAGTATTTATACAGCCCAGTCAAAACATTTGTGTCAAAAACAAATATGCACTCCGCCCACAATTTTACTATTCTTTCGTTGTCGCTAGCGAAATGACTTGGAAATAATGACTTCATAAAATTGCACCCTTAATTCCATTTCTCTTGGTTTTTAGCTTATTAATTTATGCCTGAAAGGGCCTATAACTAGGAATGCAGGCGCCTGAATCCCTATCCCTTTAGGATCGATTTAATAAAGCGAGCGCCGCACTTTTACATGTTTCTGTCTTTTGGATCAAAGTGTAAAGGAATATTGTAGTGAGTAACAAAGTAATCCCTGCCAGACTTGACATGTTTTCCGACAGTTTTAAAATCCAAGTCCTGCTCGTCGTACGGAGCGATGATAAGCTCGGGGTAAAACTCTTTCAGTCTCGATCGCCATTCGTTTGTAACACTCAACGCGTCCACATTGAAGTTATATATCAGAAAGGCTCCTCGATCCTCATCTTTCATTCCAGTAGAATATCTAGAGTTCAGTTGCTCCCAACCTCTTTGAAGATTCATGTAGTCTTTGTGAATCTTAGCTTCTGCAAGCCACAAGTAGTCCTCGTATTCGATGCTAATATCAACGTGGCCGCCAATCATGACATCATGGCGAGCGCCAAATCCCCATCCTTTGAAATGTGAAATGATATGGAAGGTTATTTGGTCTTCAGATTGCTCTTGAAAGTAATTGCTGCTTCTAACCATTTCCTTGGTTATCTGGCATAACTTTGTCTCAATAGCACTAACAAAATCTCCGTAACATTCAATCGAATCGCTCAATGTAGATCGAAGTATTGGCATTAAGTCTATTTTTTTTGATGCGGACTTTATATTGAGGTTAGTCATCAGAGCACCAAAAATTCTATCGCTATACTTTCTTCGGAAACACTTTCAATCGGCATTTTTGTTTCTGGGTGGGAAAGTACACCTGTCAGCAAATAGTGCTTTATATACTTAGGCGGGATAAATAGTGGTCGACCGTTTTCGTCTTCGTAATAAAATTCTTTTTCAAGCACGCCTACTGATTTATTGCAAAGCAGTTCAATTCTCAGTGCTAATTCGCAGGTTTCTATTGGAGAGAACAATCTTTGCAAGGCCGCGAAAGTTAAAGTTTGTTTCTTGTAGCCAATAAGCGTCCTTTTAGCGTCGTCAATCAAAACGACAGCTTCTTGGCTATCAGGATTAATTCTCATGGCATCCTTGCAAACGTCATTAAACGACCGTAGGTGAAGTTAAACGACGAACGGCCAGTACACCCCAGAATGATGGCATGATCAATGCTTGCACTGCTGAGAGCGCGGTAGCTGCCAGGGATTGAAAGAATTGGCTCGTCATCACTCATAGTGATTCTCCAACTGACATTCAGTTTGTAGATGTCAATTGTATCAGGAGTGGGCGCGGATGCTATCGCAACCATAGCTCCTGCATGCCATGTTTCGCTCCTCAAATCCGCAGAGTTTCGCTTCATTTTCTCGGTTTTCATCGAGTTTCCGAGCATCGTTACAAAGCCCAACTCACAGACGTTACCTTCCTTCGAGTTATAAATTTTCTGAATAACAGGAAAAAAATTTAATTCACTTGGTATCACAAATGAACTATTACTTCTCAATAGGCACGTATTAATAATAGATCGATATTCTTTTGATCGAATTAAGATTTCATTCGAATTTAAAATAGTGCCGCCGGGCTTAGTAATGTCCAGAATCATTTCTATAGTTGGTGAGAAAGAAGCGCTGTTGCCTGACCAACGAAATCTGATGGTGTCGATTTGCTCGTGAAGGGCTGTACGAATTCCTACCACCTTTGAATAACCATCGAGTTTCTCAACAGCTTGGGTGTCTGCTGGAGAGATCGCTATGGTCTCTCTTATTTGATACTCCCTTATCGATGAGAATACGAACGATATGCCACCGGCCTGGCGGTAGACCTTGCGCAGCATTGTTTTGCCGTTAAAGGAGGGTAGCTCGTGTTTATCCAAAAGACCTGGAAAAGTAGCCGGGTGATCTCTGCGAACTCCTACGTGCTTGAGGTTTTTCCTAAAGTCAGCCGCTAAGTCCTGAATCTTCCCGGGCTTTGAATTTGAAAAATCAAATATGAATATTGCCTTTGAGGAATACCGAAAATATTCGGATACCCATGATTTTATAGCCTCTAGCGAACTGATTACGGCAGATGTAATTTTTGGATTTTCAGCAATGTCTGTTAATGCTGCTACGGTTTTCGACCACGAGTTTGATACTGGTAGATCTAATTCTCGTAATTTAGAGGCAAAATCTGGCAGAGGGATTCTTTTGTCTATGTTTGCAATACAAGACGTGAATTCAGTTGCGTCGAAAACCATTAGCAAAAAATCCCTTTAAGCAGGTGAGCTGGCTAGCACGCAGCCAAAAGGCTTTTCTACCATTGAGTCACTTAAAATGAAAGCAAAATGCCACTTCAGCGATCAGTGGAAAATCCTGATGCTAAATTCGTCAACGAAAACGATGCTGCTCCGACTAGCGGGGCTCACGAAAGCTGGAAGTGTTACTTAAACGATCAGCGCCTTAAAGAGGTGATCCGTACCCATCTGTCCGCTTTTGGCCGAAAGCAGCCCCATCCGTAACTCCCTTTCACTCCTAGTACCGCCAGATCAACAGAACCTATCAGTGGTATCAATCAGCAACAATCTCAAACGCACCACTCCCCAAAACCTCCCCATTCACCAAAACCCTAACCCCATGCCGCCCCACAAAATGCTTCCGCGTCGTAAAATCTTTAATCACCTGCCGCCTCCCCACAACCACCTCCCCAAACCCCGGCAACTCCACCGTCTTCAACTTGAAAACCTTCCCCGAAACCCCGCCATTCGCCTTCACATAGTCAATCGCATAATCAATCACCAACCGCTGTTCATGCGCCACCGTCGACTTCACCGTAAACGACAACGTAATCGCTTCACCCAACCGAACCACCGCCGGCTCAACCCGCACATCCAGCAACTCCACCTCAGCCTTGGCTCCCGCACCAATCACCGTCAGCGCGCGCAGATCTCCCTGTTTGATCAAACTGCGCAACGCATGCTTGGCAATCCACGCCGTGTGTTTGTTCTCCAGTGGCCAGCCTTCAATCGTGTCCAGCACCCATTCCGGATGCTCTTTGGTCACGTCGTTCAGATGGTTCGCCACGGACTTGCGTACGTACAAACTCTCATCGGCTTTCAACCGATCGAGGATTCCGGCGGTCAGTTGCGGGTTGGCTTGCACGGCTTCGAGGCGGAATGACCAGGGCAGGCGGGGGCGGGTGCCTTCGCTGGCGAGGCGGCGGACGTGGTGGTTTTGGTCTTGGGTCCAGTCGTGCATGAGTTCCAGCGAGCGTTCGAGGTCGTTGCGCAGGAAGTGGCGGATGGCGAATTCGGAGGAGCCGAAGGTTGTGAAGTATTTCAGTGCTTGCATGGAGGTATCGAAGGCGTGGCCGCCGTAGCTGGCGACGTAGTGCGGCAGGCACATGCTGACGAATCCGCTGTTGAGGCGGGGGGCGAGTTCGCGCAGGACTTCGAGGGAATCTTCGTAGTCCAGTGGCAGCACGGCATGCAGGCTTTCGCTGACGCGGGCCATGCGTTGCATCACCGACAATTCCGCCAACCCTTGGTTGGCATGCTTGAGAAACGCCTTGGCCTTGAACGCCGGGTACACGGCGCTCATTTCGCTGGCGATGTGTTGCAGGCGTTCGGCGTTGAAGATTTCCTTTAACGCCGGGGCGGCGGTGTCGGTGGTGCTCATGGTCAGGTCATCGGGGTGCTGACGAACGCTTCGAGGGTTTCGGCGTACGCGGTGTATTGGGCGATGTGCGGGTAGCGGCGGGTGTCGATCTGGTCGGGGACGACGAGGCCGGTGAAGCTCCAGGCGACGGCGAGACTGATGCCAGCCTGGGTCAGGGTGCCGTCGGTGGGCAGGCCGGTTTTTTCCAGTTCCTGTTCGAGGGCGGTGAAGGCGGCGGCGAGTTGGCCTTCGACGCGTTCGACCCACGGCTGGTATTGAATGTCGGCCGGGCGCAGGTTGCGTTCGTAGTAGAGTTGCACGGCTTTTTCACAGGCGGCGAGGCTGAGGCCGATCAGGCGCAGGGCGTGGGCGCGTTGTTTGAGGTCGCTCGGCAACAGGCTTTTGCCGCTGGCGGCTTCGAGGTAGTCGAGGATGAGGGTGGAGTCCATCAGCACCACGCCGTCGTCGAGGATCAGCGTGGGTGCCTTGACCACCGGGTTGATCTGCTGGAATTGCTCGAAGTGGCGGAACACCGAGACCGATTCATGTTCGAGGTCGATGCCCAGGCGTTTGGCGGAGATCGCCACGCGGCGCACGTAGGGGGAGTCCAGCATGCCGATCAGTTTCATGACGCGTTCCTTCAAGTCGAACCGGTGGGAAGGCATAACCTAGCCGAGCCTGAGGCAAATGTCAGTCGTCAAACCCGGCCTGCTCGTGAATCTCATCCACATTCAATTCCAGCCGATACGCCACCGCCACGAACAACGCCTGACACAAACACAAGGTCGCACTCAGTGAACGGAACGCCAGTGCGCTGCCCTCATTCACCAGCAGCAGGCTGTTGGCGTTTTTGGCCAATGGCGAGAGGTGGCTGTCGGTGAGGATCAGGGTGTTGGCCTGTTGCTGGCGGGCGTAGCGCAGGCAGTGTTGGGTTTCCTTGGCATACGGGGTGAAGCTGATGGCGATGACCAAATCACCGCTACGCACGCTGCGCATCTGTTCGCGATAACTGCCGCCCAGCCCGGAAACCAGGTGAATCCGCTTGTGAGTGTGTTGCAAGTTGTAAACGAGGTAGTCGGCGACGGCGAAGGAGCGGCGCACGCCGACCACATAGATGTTGTCGGCGTTGACGATCAGATCGACGGCTTTTTCGAAGGCGATGTCATCGAGTTCGCGGCCCAGGCGTTCGATGCCGGAGCGGGTGGCGTCGATGCATTCGCGGGCGAGGTCGCCGTCGCTGGCCTGCTGCGACTGGTTGGCGATCATGCTGCGGATGCGCTGCTGGTAGTTGTGCACCGGCGAGGCTTTGTGGGTGTAGGCGGTGCGGAACAGCGCCTGCATTTCGCTGAAGCCACTGAAGCCGAAGCGCTGCGAGAAACGCACGATGGCGGAGGGATGCACCTCGCATTCGCGGGCGATGTCGCTGATGCGATCGACCATGATCCGCTCGCTTTGCTGGCTCATGTAGCTGGCGATGCGTTTGAGTTGGCGCGGCAGGGTGTCGTATTCGTCGGTGATCAGTTGCAGCAGACGCTCGGCATTGATCGGGGGGCTGGCGAGGGCAGGCTCGTCGTTGGCCGGCAGATCGGGGCGGGGCATAAGTCTTCCTTCAGGCTGATCAAATCACACTGTGGCGAGGGAGCTCGCTCCCGCTGGACTGCGCAGCAGGCCCAAAGTTGGGGGCCGCTTCGCGACCCAGCGGGAGCAAGCTCCCTCGCCACAGTTATTTACGGTGTGCCTGATGATAGGCGGGGTGCGGGGAGTTGGCAGGGGAGATTTCCGGCGTCTGCGCAGCTGAAACGATGCACCGCGCGGGCGGCATGGCTGAAAAAAATGCGACCAACTGCCGCTCGGTTAGCCGTTTGTCTTCTATATACAGCCGTTGGACTGAATTTCTTGCTATAAACGCACTCCGATGACCGCCATGACGCCTGTGTCAGAGCTGTTTACGGGGCTTGTCGGACAAATTCCCGGTATTTACAGTTGCTGAGGCCTCAAACGGGCCTTAGACTGCCGCCCCTTCGTAAATTGAGTGCCGGGTGGCGTTTGCAATAAACGATGCCTTTTCGTCGACCGGACACGGTTCGCCGGAACGCTCCCTATTTCGCCTTAATGCACGTTTTTTTATAGAGATATCAATGACAAAGGACAAGTTGCTGGCCATGCCGGCAGATGACTACATGAATGCCGAGCAACACGCTTTCTTCACTGAGCTGTTGCAGAACATGAAAGTCGAAACCCATGAGCGCATTGAGCAAAACCGTATCGCCATCGAAAGCCTGGACACTCCGGCCGACCCGGCGGACGCGGCTTCGGTTGAAGAAGAGCGCACCTGGCTGGTGAACGCGATCGATCGCGACCAGCGCATGCTGCCGCAACTGGAACAAGCCCTTGAGCGCATCAAGGAAGACAGTTTTGGCTGGTGCGACGACAGCGGCGAGGCCATCGGCCTGAAACGCCTGCTGATCAGCCCGACCACCAAATACTGCATCGAAGCTCAAGAGCGTCACGAGCAGATCGACAAGCACCAGCGTCAGGCCTGATTCCATGGTTGCCCCCTGAATCGGGGGCGCCTGCAAAAGATCGCAGCCTTCGGCAGCTCCTACACGAGCTGACGGGGCTGCGATCTTTGCTTTTGCTCGTCTGCGATATCTTGCGCACCGTTCCATTGACCTGCTGCAGACTCCACGACTAACGGACCATGGATAATGGCGTTCTAGTGGCGTTTAATGCAGTCACAACAATGAGAACACGCGTGGGGTGTTGATATGACGAGAGATGGATCTCTGGTTGGGGCTTTGCCCGCACCAGTGCTGTTGCCGAAAAACCGCTGGATCGCTCCGACCCTGCAAAGCATCGCCCTGATGCTGTTGCTTGCCGGCATGACGCTGGGTGGAGGGTCGCTGTACATCGGCCTGCCGCTGGCGGTGCTGATTGTCTGGCTGCCGCGCCTGCGCTCGCGTGCCATCCCCGATGTTGCCCCTGTCGATGCCGGCAGCGCGATTTCCGAACTCACTCGCGACCTTTCCTACACCACCAGTCATAACGCGCTGTCAGCCGCCGGTGTGGCGTTTTCCGTCAAGCAACTGGCGAGCAAACTGGAATCGCAACTCGACGCGGCGGCGCAGATTGTCAGCAACGCCGAAGTGATGATCGCCACCGAACACGCCACCTCGCAGCTCAGCCGTGAAGCGCTGGACGCCGCCAGTGAAGCGCATCACAGCAGCGCGGCGGGGCGCACCGAACTGGTGGATTCGATTGCGCGCATGCATCAACTCAGTCAACGCGCCAACGCCAGCCGTGAGTTGATCGAAGCCTTGAGCCTGCGCAGCGACGACATTCAACGGGTGACGCTGGTGATTCAGTCCATCGCCAGCCAGACCAATCTGCTGGCGCTGAATGCGGCGATTGAAGCGGCGCGGGCCGGCGAGCATGGCCGGGGTTTTGCGGTGGTGGCGGATGAGGTACGCGGTCTGGCGGCGCGCACGGCGTCGGCGACGGGCGAGGTCGGCGAGATGGTCGCCGACATTCAGCAGCGCACCGCGCAAGTGGTGGAGCAGATCCGCGAGCTGTCCAGCGATCTGCAGACCGGCGTCGAGCAGGTCGAGAACACCGGTCAGCATCTGGAAAACATCGCCCGGTTGGCCGCCGGGGTGGAAGGTCAGGTCGGCGAAATCGCCCGGGGTGCGGAAACCAATCGCGAGCAGCTCGACAGCCTGTTCAAGGCCATCGAACAAATGCGCAGCGATCTGGCGATCAGCGATCAGCAGACCCGGCGCCTGGCCGAGGCCGCCGTGCAGATGGAAGGCCAGGCGGAAACCATCAGCGAGCGCCTGGCCGAAGTTGGTCTGGATGACTATCACCAGCGCGTCTATGACCTGGCGCGTGAGGGCGCGAGTCAGATTGCTGCGCGGTTCGAGGCGGATGTCGAGCAGGGGCGGATCAGCCTTGAGGATTTGTTCGACCGTCAATATCAGCCGATTCCCGGAACGCAACCGCCGAAGTTTCAGACCCGGTTCGACCGCTACACCGATCAGGTGCTGCCGGCGATTCAGGAGCCGTTGCTGCCGCGTCATGAGGGGTTGGTGTTCGCCATCGCCTGCACGCAACAGGGCTATGTGCCGACGCACAACCTGGCGTTCAGTCAGCCGTTGACCGGTGACGCGCAGGTCGACGCGGTGGGCAACCGCACCAAGCGCAAGTTCGCTGACCGCACCGGGATTCGCTGCGGCAGTCATCAGCAAGCGGTGCTACTGCAGACTTACACCCGCGATACCGGCGAGTTGATGCATGACCTGTCGGTGCCGATCATGGTCAAGGGCCGGCATTGGGGTGGTCTGCGCCTGGGCTATAAACCGGAGAGTCCGCGCTGATCGATTGTTACCGCTGGCGCAATGAATCTGTGCACGGGCGTTGCTGTTTCCTCTGCGACGAAGTCATTAACATGGCTATTAGTTAGGTAGCTAATGAAATCGAGAGGTCAATATGTGCAGAGTCGATGTCGCGGTGATGATTGGCAGTGGTGTGCCCGCCGGATTGCGCGCGATGGGCCAGAGTGTCTGCTGGGTGGTGCTGCTCAACGGTGAGCGGCGCGGCACTGCGTTCGCCAGTCGCGACGAGGCGGAGGAGTGCAAGGCTGCCTGGCTCGCGCAACTGATGGCCGAGCCTGGCGACAGCCTGCACTGACATTTATTAACGTCCGTCGTGCAGGCGTACGTTCAACTCATCGACCATCACCGCTTCTTCGCCGTCGGCGCGCAACCACTCTTTCAGAAGTTGCGCCTGTTGCGGCGTCCAGAACTCGGCATCAATCAACTTGGTGTTGGCGTCCAGCGGATGCGCTTCGATGAAATCGTCGATTGCCTCGTTTTCCGAAGGCAGGCCCAGTTGGTCGAACAGGGTTTTCAGATCATAGGCTGGCAGTTCCATCGTTTACTCCTTTTGCGTTGGCCGGAATGGCGCTGTCGCTCGCTCTTTATCTGAGGCGGCCGTTGGACAAGAGTTCGATTCGTGATTCAAGCGAGCGGGCAAGGGCGCATGCTTCGTTATGATCTTCGCGGAAACCTCTTACACGACCGGTGGATGATTCTTTGATATGAAAGAACGCGTTGCCCGCCGGAACTACCTGAAATCGAGGTCTGTGATTGCCTGGTCCGTGCTCCGCCAGTTCAGCCAAATCGGTACCTCGCAGCACGAACGGCGAGTCAATGCCAAGGTTGGAAGGCTGGGCAAAGTGAGTCAGAGTGCACATATGAAGTCCTTTTCATGAGATAGCCGACGGTTACAGGTCGGTTCGGGTAGTCGGAAGGAGCATCGCTGCTCTAGAATCGCCAGTGTCTGTTGGCGACAGGTGCCTATCTAAAGCAATTTTTTACCGGCGATATGTCGGAAAAGGGCTTTTTTTCGTCAGTTTTTTCCCTAAAGTTTGTAGTTCCTCTTCGTTGCGCCTCATTGAAGATTTTTCCTTCAAGGTTTGGCGAACGTCGAGGCAAGTTTCTCGCCTGACTTTCCAGTAGTCTTGCGAACCCTTGATGAATGAGCGTTCTGCTTGTTTCAGGTGTGTTGAAGTCGTTCGGTAACAGCATCGGCCTGGCCGTTTTTTTTGCCGTGCGCGTTTTGGCGCAGGGTACTTTTCAGATGTGGGGATGTTTCTTTGGCAGTCAGTAATCTCGATATGCATGCTTTGTTCGTGTTGGGTGATTTGCGTGCAAAGCTGGTCAAGCTGTTTCAATCGCGTTTTGTTTACATCACCGAACAGAACGCCGAAGGTATTTACGTGGCCGAGATCGACACCGAAAGTGCATTGGTGGTCGATGACAAACCGGGGCTCAAGCTCAAGGTCGGCGATCATTTCAGCGCGGCGGTGCTGCCCAGCCGTGAAGGCGGCAAGATGGACATCCGCTTTCGCGAAATCAAACTGACGGTGTACGGCCTGGGCGATTATGCCTTTGTCGAGACAGCGGAGGGTCACGCGATCCTGTTCAAGGAAGGCCACAGCGTGGTGACGGTGTTTGCCGCGCATCAGCAATTGCAGGAAGGCCTGACCAAAACCCTGAAAGCGGTCACCGGCAAAGCCGCGAAGTGGCGCAAGGGCGAGCTGGTCACGTTCAAGGCCAGCGAGTGACTGGCGATTTGAATCGCGCTGACTTCCATTCCCGGCACCTCGACCGAGCACGTGAAGAGGCTTTGCGGCTGTTCAACGCCAAAGCCGGAATGCAAGGCGCGTGGCTGAACTGGGTGGCTGCGCAGATCTACACCTTGCGGCCTGCGGAATACGCCAGCATGGTCAGACGCGAGCTGCAAAGCTTGCAGGAAAAGTCTGAAACGTAACCTCGTCGGGATAGGGTCCCGGAAAAAGCAGGAACCTCGGCTACAGTCAGTTGACTGAGTATTCAGAGGCTTGCGGTCTTCTGCCAGGCCATCCTGCTATTGCTGTGAACAGCACGAGGTGCAAAAGCATGAAAGGATTTCGACGGCTACTGGCCGCCAGCATGGTCACGTTTGGTGTACTGACATCGGCACAACCGGTGACGGCGGCGCAAACGCCCATCCATTTTGCCGACCTGAACTGGGAAAGCGGCAGCCTGATCACCGATGTCCTGCGGATCATCGTCGAGAAAGGTTACGGCTTGCCGACGGATACGCTGCCGGGCACCACCATCACCCTGGAAACGGCGCTGGCCAACAATGACATTCAGGTCATTGGCGAGGAGTGGGCCGGACGCAGTCCGGTGTGGGTCAAGGCCGAGGCGGAGGGCAAGGTCGCCAGTCTCGGTGATACGGTCAAGGGCGCTACGGAAGGCTGGTGGGTGCCGGAGTACGTGATCAAGGGTGACCCGGCCAAGGGTATCAAGCCGCTGGCGCCAAATCTGCGCAGCGTCAGTGACCTGAAGCAATACAAGGACGTGTTCAAGGACCCGGAAAACCCGAGCAAGGGCCGTTTTCTCAACAGCCCGATTGGCTGGACCTCGGAAGTGGTGAACAAGCAGAAGCTGACCGCTTATGGCCTGCAGGATGACTACACCAACTTCCGCAGCGGGTCGGGTGCGGCGCTGGATGCCGAGATCAGTTCTTCGATCCGCCGGGGCAAACCGGTGCTGTTCTATTACTGGTCGCCGACGCCATTGCTGGGCAAATTCAAACTGGTGCAGCTGGAAGAGCCACCGTTCGATGCCGAGGCGTGGAAGACCCTGACCGATGCCGATAACCCCAATCCGAAACCGACCCGTTCGCTGGCATCGAAGCTGTCGATTGGCGTGTCTACGCCGTTCCAGAAGCAGTATCCGCAGATCGCGGCGTTCTTCAGCAAGGTGGATTTCCCGATCGAGCCATTGAACAAGGCGTTGGCCGATATGAGCGAGAAACACACTGCGCCGCGCCTGGCGGCAGAAGCGTTCATGAAGGCGCATCCAGAGGTGTGGCAGGCGTGGCTGCCGAAGGATGTGGCGGAGAAGGTCTCCGCCAGTTTGTAATCGCTCTCTGTAGGAGCTGCCGCAGGCTGCGATCTTTTGATCTTGATCTTAAAATCAAAGTCAAAAGATCGTCCGATCGCGGCCCGAGCCTGCGGCAGCTCCTACAAGGCATCGGGTTAAGTTCAGAACCTGGTCTGCACCGCCAATTCAAAGGTGCGCGGCGTACCCAGATAGTAAGCCGGTGATACATGCGCAAACTCGGCGTACACCTCGTTGGTCAGGTTGCGCACCCGACCGGTAACGGTGGTGTGCGAGTCGACCTTGTAGCTGAGGAAGCTGCCGAACAGCGTGTACGACGGCACGGTCATGGTGTTCGCCGTGTCCGCATACACCGACGCCACATACCGCGCATCGACCCCACCTTGCCATTGCGGCGAAAAATCATAAGTCAGCCACAGATTGCCGACCCGGTCCGGGACGTTGGTTGGCGTGTTGCCCTTGCGTGAAACCACCGCGCCGGCGGCGTTCTTTTCGGTGAAGTCATCGTACTGCGCATCGACCCAGGCGAAGTTGCCTTCGGCCAACAGCTTGTCGGTGATCCGCAAGGAGCTGGCGATCTCGATGCCTTTCGAGGTTTGCTGACCGACCGGAATACTGCTGGTCGGGTCCAGCGGGTCAGTCACGGCGAAGTCCTTGCGCTCGATGGTGTAGGCGGCAACTGTCGCCGAGCCACGGCCATTGAGGTAGTCGAACTTGCTGCCGATTTCCCACTGTTTACCGGTTGAAACATCGAAGTCCTGCGTGCCGTTCGGTTGTTCGGCGGCGGTGCTGTATTGCACGTAGACGTTGGCCGACGGGATGAACTGGTAGGTCAGGCCGACGCGCCCGGTGACCGGCTCCCAACTCCGTTTGAGGTGCTTGGGATTGGTCGCTGTCACCGTGCGATGGTTGGTCACGTCGAGGTCGATGTCGTCGTAGCGCAGGCCGGTGAGCAGCGCCAGCTTGTCGGTCAGGGCCAGACGGTTTTCCGCGAATAGCGCTTTGGTCGTGACTTCGTTGGTCTTGTCGCTGATCAGCGCCGGGTTGGTGCCGGGAATATCGTAGAAATGCCCCGGGCGGTAGTTGTTCGGATCGACGGTGCTCGCGCCTTTGATATTCAGCGGCGAGTTGGTGGTCTGGTTGACCTTGTACTCGAAACCACCGGACCACGTCGTGTCGATACCGAAAAACCTGTTGTCGTGGCGCAGTTCGAACTGGTTGCCGTTCTGCTCACCCTGATGCCGCACTTGATACGCGGTGGAGCGGTTCACCGCCGTGTTGTCAGCGTTGTACTGATAGGTCTCGAGGTTGCGGTAGTCGCGCTGGCTGTCGAGGTGATACAGCGTGTTGCGCAGGGTGGTGCTGTCGTTGATCCGGTAATCGATGATCGAGCGCACCCAGATCGTGCGCTGTTCGTAGCGCCCGTCCTCGACGTTGTAGTTGTTGAAGCGGTTGTGTTTGTCGATCTTCAACTCGCCAGCCTTGGGGTTGAGCACCGGCGTGCCCCAGTACGGGCTGTCTTCGTGTTCGTCTTGATATTCCAAGGCCAGCGTGTGCGACAGATCCGGCGTAAGGTCGCTGAGCAACGAAAACGCCACGCTCCAGGCATCGCGTTCCTGGCGATCAATGTAGCCGTTGCTGGTGTTGTGGCTGACATCGAGGCGCGCGTAGTGCTGCACGTCGGCGTTCGGTTCGGTCAGCGCATGGTTGAGGCCGAACGCGGTTTCGGTGGTGTCATAGCTGCCGTAGCTGACGCGGCCTTCGACCGCTTGTTCTTCGCGGGTTGCCAGTCTGGTCACGTAGTTCAACGAGCCACCGACCGAGCCTGCACCGTTGATCAGCGACGACGGGCCGCCCACCAGTTCGACTCGATCATAGATCCACGCATCCACCGGCCGGGCGAGGCCGCCGGAGACGTTGATGCCGTTGAACATCTGGGTGATCTGGCTGCTGGTGAAACCGCGATAGGAGACGAATCCGCCAAAGCCTGGCGGTGCGCTGGCATTGACCCCCGGCAGCGTGTTGGCGGCGTCCTGAAAGTTCTGCGCGCCGTGGCGTTCGATGTCGTTGCGGTTGGCGACGGCCACTGACGCAGATGTGTCGCGCACGCTCAAGCCGAGACGCGAAGCCATGCCGCTGGATTGATCGAGGCTCAGGCCCGGTTCGCTGGTGGATTCGCCGTCGATGGTGATCGGCGCCAGATCCACGGTGGATTGCGCCCAGGCGTTAAGGGACAGGCAGCCGCACAGGTTCGCCAGTAGAGGAATATGTTTCATCGTTGAATCCTGAATGCTTGTCTAGGAGTCAGCGCACAGGCAAACGCCGCGCGTTGGCGCAGTGGGCTGAACAATCAAAAAGGCAAAGACACTCAGGCGAGCGGCGGGGCGCGAGGGTTGGCCGAAGGCCAGGTGAAGCGGGCAGGGAGGTCGGCGCTGACGATGGGCGCCAGCGGCGGGCTGTGGTGCTCGGGCAGAACCGCGAGGGTCAGGCTGGAGTTGAACGCCGGGCCCATGCCGCCGCCGACCGAGCACAGCGGGCAGCCAAACGCCTTGGACAGGGTCGGCAATGGTTCTTCGCTGGGATTGCTGCTCTGCGGCGCTTGAGTGGCCGGATCGACCGTACAGAACTGGCCGCCGATGCCGTTGAGCTGCATCCCGACCATTTGTCCGTGACCGATGCTGCAGGCGAACACGTTGAACAGGACGCAGCAATAGAGCATCCAGGCCAGCAGTGAGCGATCGGAACGGGTGAATTTCATGGGGCGGCACTTTACCGTACCGCTGATCGGTCGTGCACTTCAAAAAATGCCGACTAGGATGTTTTGTTCAAATCCCTCGAAAGGATTCTCGACCATGACCTTTGTGTTGGCTCAATGGCTGGTGACGATATTTGCGGCAATCGCCCTGGTACACGTGTACTGGGCGCTGGGTGGGCAATGGGCGGCGGTGGCGGCGGTACCGCAAGTGCCGGTGCGAGGGCTGGTGGCGACGGTGCGACCGGCCTTCAAACCGTCTGGCTGGATCACGCTGTTGGTGGCGGCAGCGTTATTGGTGATCGCCGCGCTGGTGTGCATGCGGGTCGGCTGGGGCATGCCGCCGGTGCATCACAAGGCGCTGCAGTGGGTGATCAGTGCGATTGCGTTACTGATGTTTGCCCGGGCGATCGGCGATTCGCATCTGGTGGGATTTTTCAAGGAAGTGAAGGGGTCGCGATTTGCGCGGCTGGATACCTGGGTGTATTCACCGCTGTGTCTGTTGTTGGGGGCGGGGTTGCTGGCGGTGGCTTGGGTCTGACCCGGTTCATGTGTTGGCAGTACCGGCCTCTTCGCGGGCAAGCCCGCTCCCACAGTGATTGTGGGTGTTCACAAGTAATGGACTCCATCCAAAAACCTGTGGGAGCGGGCTTGCCCGCGAAGAGGCCTGTCCAGACACCGCCGAATTAACTACCACTCTCGGTCCTGCGGCTGCTCACCTCAGCCGGCACATCATCCCCGGCCATGCGCTTGCGGAACAACGCTGCGCGCGCCAGCAGCAACGTGGTCACCGGCACAGTAATCGCCAGCAGGATCGGAATCAGCCAGGCATGCATCACCGGCCCGGACTTGAGTGCCGAAAAGCAGATGATCGACGCCAGCGCCACGCACCATGCGCCCAGCGTAGAGGCCAGCGCCGGTGGATGCATGCGCTGGAAGTAATCCTTCATACGCAGCAAGCCGGCCGCGCCAAGCAGCGCAAACACTCCGCTGAGCACCAGTAGAATGGCCACCGGAATCTCGACCCACAACGACAATTGCGCAGTCATTCGATCACCTCGCCACGCAGCAGGAATTTCGCCAGGGCAAATGAACCGACGAAGCCGAACAGCGCGATCAGCAGCGCTGCCTCGAAGTAAGTGTCACTGGAATAACGAATGCCCAGCGTCAGCATCATCAGCATGGCGACGATGTACAGGTAATCCAGCGCGAGTACCCGATCCTGTGCCGACGGCCCCTTGAACAGGCGGATCAAGGTCAGAACCATTGCCAGCGAGAACAGGAACAGCGTCAGCAGAATCGCGTTCGATAGCAGCGGGCTCATTCGAAAATCTCCATCAACGGCTGCTCGTAGGCAGTCTTGAAGTGGTGGATGAAGTGCGCCTCGTCATCCAGATCCCAGACGTGCAGCAGCAGAATGCTGCGATCCAGCGCCAGCTCCGACCACACGGTGCCCGGCACCACGGTGCAGATCATCGCCAGCGCGGCCAGACCGTTGGCGTCGCGCAGGTCCAGCGGCACTTTGACGAAGCGCGAGCGTGGCGGTCGGCGACCCGCGTTGAGCACGCCCCAGGCGACGATCAGGTTGGAGAGGATCACGTCACGACCGACCATCACGAACAGGCGCAAAATTGTCAGCGGGCGGCGAATGCGCACCTGTTTCGGGCGCAGCTTGCGCATCATCAACGGTGCGGCGAACCCGAGTATCGCGCCGAGCAGCAGGTTGCCCGGGCTGACAGAGAGGTTGAGTGTCAGCCACAAAACCCATAATGCCAGTGACAGCAGCGGAGCCGGGAACACGCGCTTCATGGCTGCACCTCCAGCATCGCGGCTTTGGCTTCAGGGCTGGGAACGGCGCGGGTGCCGAGCACGGCCATCACGTATTGCTGCGGGTTGTTCAGCGCGTCGGCGGTGGCCTGGGTATAGCGCAGCAGCGGTTCGGCCTTGAAGGTCAGCGCGATGCTCAGCCCCAGCAACAGGAAAACCGGCGCACATTCGAGTTTGCGCAGCAGCGGTGAAGGGCGCTCTTCCGGCGTCCAGAAACGCTGGACACCCATGCGCGCGAACGCCATCAGAGAGGCCAGCCCGGAGAGGATCAGCAGCGCCAGCAACGCCCAGGACGCGTTGGAAATCGGCGCTTCATCGCCCAGCCCCAGTGGATTGAGCAGCGCACCGATCAGACTGAGTTTGCCGATGAACCCGGACAGCGGCGGCATGCCGATGATCAGCAGTGCGCAGGCAATGAAGCTCAGGCCGAGAAACGCCATGGTCCACGGAATGACCTGACCGACCACGGCTTTCTGCTCGTCATCGAGGTTGATGCCCTTGGGCGGTTGCAGGGATTCCTGCGGACGCGGCAGCAGTTCGCTTTCATCCTCCAGCGGGATTTCGTTGGCCGAACGCGACCGCTCGATCAACTCCGCCAGCAGGAACAGCGCACTCAGGGCCAGCGTCGAGCTGACCAGATAGAACAGCGCCGCGCCGATCAGGTTCGGCTGGGCGAAACCCACCGCCGACAGCAGAATCCCCGCCGACACCAGAATGCTCAGGCTGGCCATGCGCTCCAGGCGTTGCGCAGCCAGAATCGCCAGCGCGGCGCAGGCGATGGTCGCCATGCCGCCGTAGATCAGCCAGTCACCACCGAAGAACGCCGATGCCCCGGCCTGGCCGGAGAACAGCAGCGTCCACAGGCGCAGCAGGGTGTAGACGCCGACCTTGGTCATGATCGCGAACATCGCCGCGACCGGTGCGCTGGCCGAGGAGTAGGCCGGCACCAGCCAGAAGTTCAGCGGCCACATGCCGGCCTTGGCCAAAAACGCCACCGCAAGAATCCCCGCGCCAGCATGCAGCAAGCCACGGTCGGCTTCCGGCACCAGCGGGATCTTCAGCGCCAGATCGGCCATGTTCAGGGTGCCGGTGACGCCGTAGATCAGCGCCGCGCCGATCAGAAACAGCGACGAGGCCAGCAGGTTGATCGAGATGTAATGCAGGCCCGACGATACCCGCGCCCGGCCCGAGCCGTGCAGCAACAGGCCATAAGAGGCCGCGAGCAGCACTTCGAAGAACACGAACAGGTTGAACAGGTCGGCGGTGAGGAACGCGCCGTACAGGCCCATCAGCTGAATCTGGAACAACGCGTGGAAGCTCGAGCCCGCGCCATCCCAGCGCGCCATGGCGAACAGCAGGGCGCTGACGCCGATGATCCCGGTCAGTACCAGCATCAATGCCGACAGGCGATCGACCACCAGCACGATGCCGAACGGCGCCTGCCAGTTGCCCGGCAGGTACACGCCAATGGAGCCGGGCACGCCGGTGGTTTGCGTCCATTGCAGCAGCATCACCGAAATGAACAGGCCGACGAGGCTGGAGAACAGGTTGATTTTCGCCTTCAGCGGCCGGTGTTTCTCGCCCAGCATCAACATCACGGCGGCGGTCAGCAGCGGCAGCAGGATCGGTGCGGCGATCAGGTGAGTCATCGCCATCATTCCTTGGGCTCCCGGCCGTCGACGTGGTCAGTGCCGGTCAGGCCCCGCGATGCCAGCAACACCACCAGGAACAGGGCGGTCATGGCAAAGCTGATGACGATTGCGGTCAGCACCAGTGCCTGTGGCAGCGGATCGGTGTAGTGCAGCAGGTCCTGGGTCACGCCGTCCTTGATCACCGGCTCTTTACCGATGAACAGGCTGCCCATGCTGAAGATGAACAGGTTGACCGCGTAGGACAACAGGCACAGGCCCATGACCACCTGGAACGTCCGTGGCCGTAGCACCAGCCACACGCCGGACGCGGCGAGGACGCCGATGGCGATTGCGATGACTTCTTCCATCAGACGGCTCCTTTGCTGGCGACGGACTTGGGCAGCGACGCGGTTTTGTGACCACGCACCGATTGGTGGGCGAGAGCGGTGAGGATCAGCAGCGTCGAGCCCACGACCACGGCGTACACGCCGATGTCAAAGAACAGCGCGCTGGCGATATGGATGTCGCCCAGCAGCGGCAAGGCGAAATGCCAGGTGTGGGTGGTCAGGAACGGATAACCGACCGCCATCGCCCCGAGACCGGTGGCGGTGGCGAACAGCAGGCCGGTGCCCATCCAGCGCAACGGTCGCAGGCTCATTTGCGCCTCGACCCACTGCGTCCCGGCGACCATGTATTGCAGGATGAACGCCACCGACATCACCAGCCCGGCAACGAAACCGCCGCCCGGCTGGTTGTGGCCGCGCATGAACAGATAGCACGACACCACCAGCGCAATCGGCAGCAGCAGGCGCACCAGCACCGCCGGCACCATCATGAAGCCGAGCGCGGTATCGCTGGCGCTGCGCGGGTTGACCAGATCGGTGACCACGTCCGGCGCGAGCAGGCGTTGCTGGGCCGGCAGTTGCAGGCTTTCTTTCGGCGGGCGGAAACGCCGGAGCAGGGCGAACACGGTCAGCGCCACGGCCACCAGCACGGTGATTTCACCCAGGGTGTCGAAACCACGGAAGTCCACCAGCATCACGTTGACCACGTTGCTGCCACCGCCCTCGGGCATGGCCCGGCTGAGGTAGAACGAGGAAATGTCGTTGGGCGTCTGCCGCGTCAGCATCGCGTAGGACAGCAGCGCCATGCCGGCGCCGACCGCAATCGACAACAGCAAGTCGCGCAGGCGCCGCACCCGGGCCTTGCGCAGGCTCGACGGCAGTGGCGAGACTTCTTCGATGCGTCGCGGCAACCAGCGCAGGCCGAGCAGGATCAGCACCGTGGTCACCACTTCCACCGCCAGTTGCGTCAGGGCCAGATCCGGCGCCGAGAACCAGACGAAGGTCACACAGGTCATCAGGCCGCAGACGCTGACCATGGTCAGGGCGGCGAGACGGTGATACTTGGCTTGCCATGCGGCGCCGAGGGCGCAGGCGATTGCCAGCAGCCACAGGGTGACGAACACGATGGAGCCCGGAATCTTCGGCCGGTCGCCCCAGCTCAGCTGGCTGTGCAGCATCGGGATCAGGCCGGCGAGCACTGCCGCCAATACCATCAGGAACAGTTGCATCTGCAGGCGGCGGGTGCCGAGTCGACGTTCTACCCGGCGGGCCATGCGCATCATCAGCACCAGACTGCGCTCGAACAGCCGCTTGCCGTTGAAGCGACCTACCAGCGGCGGGTATTTGAAGCGGCCACGCTTGAGCTGATTGCGCAGCAACAGATAAACCACGATGCCGCCGGACATGGCGATCAGACTCATGATCATCGGCGCATTCAGACCGTGCCAGATGGCCAGGCTGTACTCGGGCAGCGTTCCACCCACTACCGGCAGAGCGGCGGCCGCGAGCAGCGGACCGACCACTTGCGCCGGGAAAATCCCGACGATCAGGCAGGTGAACACCAGCAGCTCGACCGGCGCACGCATCCAGCGCGGCGGTTCGTGCGGGGTGTGCGGCAGGTCGGTGGCGGTCGGGCCGAAGAATACGTCGACGGTAAAGCGCAGCGAGTAGGCGACGCTGAAGGTGCCGGCGATGGTTGCGACAATCGGCAGCGCCGCTTCGACCCACGCGGTGGCATTGATGAACACGGTTTCGGCGAAGAACATTTCTTTCGACAGGAAGCCGTTGAGCAGCGGTACGCCGGCCATCGATGCGCTGGCAACCATCGCCAGGGTCGCGGTGAACGGAATCAGTTTGATCAGGCCGCTGAGCTTGCGGATGTCTCGGGTGCCGCTCTCGTGGTCAATGATCCCGGCGGCCATGAACAGCGACGCCTTGAAGGTCGCGTGGTTGAGAATGTGGAACACCGCCGCGACTGCCGCCAGCGGGCTGTTCAGGCCCAGCAGCAAGGTGATCAGGCCCAGATGGCTGATGGTCGAATAGGCCAGCAGCCCCTTGAGGTCGTTCTGGAACATCGCGCAATACGCGCCGAGCAACAGCGTACACGCGCCGGCGCCGCTGACGATGTAGAACCATTCTTCACTGCCGGACAGCGACGGCCACAGGCGTGCGAGCAGAAATACCCCGGCCTTGACCATGGTCGCCGAGTGCAGATAAGCCGAAACCGGGGTGGGCGCCGCCATGGCGTGCGGCAGCCAGAAGTGGAAAGGGAACTGAGCGCTTTTGCTGAGGGCGCCGATAAGGATGAGGGGAAGCAGGATGGGGTAGAGGGCATGTGCGCGAATCTGATCGCCGGCGGCCAGGACCTTGTCCAGGTCATAGCTGCCGACGACATGGCCGAGAATCATGACCCCCGCCAGCAGGCATAGTCCCCCGGCGCCGGTGACCATCAGCGCCATATAGGCGCCACGCCGGGCATCGGAGCGGTGGTGCCAGTAGCCGATCAGCAGGAACGAGAAGAGGCTGGTCAGCTCCCAGAAGAACACGATCTGGATCAGGTTGCCGGAGATCACCAGGCCGAGCATGGCGCCCATGAACGCCAGGAAGAAGGCGAAGAAGCGCGGCACCGGGTCGTCCGGCGACATGTAATAACGCGCATATAAAGAGACGAGGGCGCCGATGCCCAGCACCAGCAGCGAGAACAGCCAGGCGAAACCGTCCATGCGCAGGACGAAGTTCAAACCGAGGCTGGGCAGCCACATGAATTCTTCGCGGATCACGCCGCCGTGGGCGATTTGCGGGTACAACAGCGCGACCTGCACGGTGCCGATCAGAGCGACCAGACCTGCCAACAGGGATTCGGTATTACGCGCATTGTGTGGCAGCACCGCTGCCAGACAGCTGCCAATGAATGGCAGAAGCAGTAGAACTATCAGGGACATAGGCTTCTAATCTGCGGAAGTTTGTGAAGCATCATACGTGCCAGCTCCCTGATTACCAAACGCCAGGATGTCTCAGAATCCTACAAAGTAGTCTGAAAAAATTGGTTTGGCTTTGTTTCAAGGGGAAAAAGATCGCAGCCTGCGGCAGCTCCTACAGGGATATGCATTCCGTGTAGGAGCTGCCGCAGGCTGCGATCTTTTGATCTTCGCTTTCAATTACCGCTGTCGTTCTCCAAGGCACCTTCAACTGCTTCGTCAACCTTACCCTTGGTCTTCAACTCACTGACAATCACCGCCGCGACAATCAACCCTGCACCCACCAAGGCAATCGCCGGCAAGCGCTCCCCGGCGATCCGCCCGACGATCCCGGCCCACACCGGCTCACCGGCATAGATCAACGTTGCCCGGGTCGGCGAAACGCTTTTCTGCGCCCAGTTCATCGCCACCTGAATCGCCGCACTCGCCGCGCCGAGTCCTAGTGCGGTCACCAGCAGCGTCCAGGAAAAATCCGGAAGTGCCTCACCGGTCGGCACCACCAGCAGAAACGACAGCACCGAGGTCGCTGCCAGTTGCACCACGGTCACCCGGCGAACATCGACCTGGCCGGCATAGGTGCTGATCAGAATGATCTCGGCGGCAATCGCGATGGCGCTGATCAGCGTGGCGATTTCGCCGGGGCTGAAATTCAGCGCAGCCCCGGACGGCCCGGACAACAGCATCAGACCGGTAAACGCCAGCATGATGCCAATGCTCGGCATCAGCCCCGGCCGACGGCCCAGCACCAGCCATTGCAGCAACGGCACGAAGGGCACGTACAACGCGGTGATGAATGCCGACTGGCTGCTCGGGATCGTTTGCAGGCCAACGGTTTGCAGGCCGTAACCGAGCATGATCGCCACGCCGATGAAGGTGCCGGCTTTGAGTTCGAACAGGGTCAGGTTGCGCAAGTGGCGCCAGGAAAACAGCGCGACAATGGCGGCCGCAGCGGCAAAGCGCAGGCCGACGAAGAACATCGGGCCGCTGACGGTCATGGCGTGTTGCACCAGCAGGAACGTACCGCCCCAGACCATGGTGATCAGCACCAGCACGCACTCGGCCTTGCTGAAGCGGGAGAAGCGAAGAGGGGTGGGGGAGCTGTTCACTGACGTCATGACCTTGCGCACTATAAAAGGCAGGACGCACAATGCGCCCAACGTTGCGCAGTATACTGCCCAACCCCACCGAGTGAGCAATATAGTGCACAAAGATTCCAGCCAACGGGCGTCCGTCCTGCAACACGTCAGCCACAACGTTCGGCGCCTGCGCCACGCTGCTGACATGAGCCAGACCGCGCTAGCCGAAAAGTCCGGGGTCAGTCGGCGCATGCTGGTGGCGATCGAGGCCGGGGAAAAGAATGTCAGCCTGACCACCCTCGACCGCGTCGCCGAAGCGCTCGATGTGGCCTTCAGTGACCTGATCCAGGCCCCCGACGCGCGCGATACCAGTCGCATCAACGAAGTGGCGTGGGCCGGGGTGATTCCCGGGAGCAAAGCGGTGCTGCTGTCCAAGGCCACCGCCACCCGTGAAGTCGAACAGTGGGAATGGTGCCTGCAACCGGGCGAGGTCTACCCGTCGCAACCCGACGCCGATGGCTGGAGTGAACAGATCTATGTGTTCGAAGGTTGCCTGACGTTAACGGTGGGTGAAGTGACCAATACCATTGCGACTGGCGAGTTTTTCATGTTCGCCAGCAACCAGCCGCACGGCTATCGCAACGACGGATCCGTCGCGGTGCGCTTTGTGCGCAATGTGGTGATTTGAATGGCCCAGAGCGCAGACATCCTGATCATCGGCGGTGGCCTCAGCGGCACGATGCTGGCCGTGCAATTGTTGCGACTGCCCGGCCAGCGGCGGATCCTGATCATCGAACCGCGCGCCGAACTCGGCCGTGGCGAAGCCTACAGCGCCGTCGAACTGGGCCACACGCTCAACGGCAATGCGGCGCGCATGAGTGTCGACCCGGACAACCCTGATGACTTGACCCAATGGCTGACTGCGCACATTGCCGCTGGTGGCTGGCCGGAGTCTGCCGAGCAGAACGTACCGATCAGTGAACTGTTCCCGCCGCGCGGGCTGTTTGGCGTGTATGTGCAGCAGCGCCTGGCCGAGGCGCGAGTCGTTGGTGCGCGACACGGTTCGACCGTCGAGCACGTTCGCGCCGAAGTCGTCGATCTGCAAACCGATGCTGATTCGGTGCAACTGACCTTGAACGATGGGCAGCACCTGAACGGCGCCTGTGCCGTGCTCGCCACGGGCATGTTCCCCGCCGCGCGCACGCCACAGAATGATTCCAGCGGCCTGAATGCCGCTGCGCTTGATCCGTGGGACGTCGCGGCCATGCGCCAGCTCGATCCGCAGTCAACCGTGCTGATTATCGGCTCCGGGCTGACCATGGTCGATGCCGTGGTTTCGCTGGAGCAGGCCGGGCATCGCGGGCCGATCGAAGTGTTTTCCCGCCATGGACTATTGCCCCATGTGCGTCGACAACCGCCGGCGTGGGTGGATTTCCTTGCGCAAGATCCGGGCATTCGCACGCCGCGACAGTTGCTGCACGAACTGCGCAGGCATTGCCGTGACGCCATTGCCCAAGGCATCGACTGGCAGGCGCCGCTGGACACCGTGCGAGCGAATATCGGCCGGCTCTGGAGTCAGGCGACTGACGTGCAGCGAAGACAATTCGTACGCCATGTGCGGCCATGGTGGGAGAGTCATCACCACCGTTCGCCACCGTTGAGTGCGGCGTTGGTTGAGCGCTTGCACAACGCGGGACGGTTGCGGATTCAGGCAGCGTCGTTCAAGGGGCTTGAGCCGAGTACGCAAAATGGTGTCAGCATTCGCATTCGGCCACGCGGTGAGTCTGAGACTCGCGTGGTACACGGCGCAGCGCTGATCAATTCCAGTGGCATCGAGTACGACTGGAGGCGCGTGGCGCGACCGTTGCCGCAGCAGTTGCTGGTGCGTGGGCTGGTGCGTCCGGGGCCGTTGGCGTTGGGGATTACCGCAGCGGTGGACGGCGCGGTGCTGGACGCCGAGGGGCAAGTCGCCAGCCGTCTGTTCGCCATGGGCCCACCGCTACGCGGAATGTGGTGGGAAAGTACGGCAGTGACGGATGTGGCGTTGCAGGCCAAGGCGTTGGCGGTGCGATTGGCGGGATAACGTGATGCTTGTCTTTCGCGAGCAAGCTCGCTCCCACAAGTGACTCTGCTTGTAAATAACCTGTGCGCCACGCAACAGATCCTGTGGGAGCGAGCTTGCTCGCGAAGAGGCCGTGTCAGTCAACATCAATGTTGCCTGACACACCGCTTTCGCGGGCAGGCCCGCTCACACATTGGGCGGCCGGAAGAGTTACGCCACCACGCGATAGCACGGCACATACGCCGCGCCGCCCGGCAGTTTCATCCGGTGCTGGGCGACGAAGGCTTTGAGCAGCGCATCGAGCGGTTGCATGATCGCTGCGTCACCACGGATCTGGTACGGCCCGTGTTCCTCGATCAAGCGGATGCCCTTGTCCTTGACGTTGCCGGCGACGATCCCGGAGAACGCGCGGCGCAGGTTGGCGGCCAGTTCATGGGGCGGCTGGTCGCGGTGCAGCTTGAGGTTGGCCATGTTCTCGTGGGTCGGATCGAACGGACGCTGGAAGCTTTCGTCGATCTTCAGCAGCCAGTTGAAGTGGAACGCGTCGTTGCGCTCGCGGCGGAACTGCTTCACCGCTTTGAGGCCGGCAGTCATCTGCCGCGCGACTTCGGCCGGGTCGTCGATGATGATCTCGTAGTGCTGCTTCGCCGCATCGCCGAGGGTGGCGGTGACGAACGCATCGAGTTGCTCCAGATACGGCGCGGCATGTTTCGGCCCGGTCAGGATCACCGGGAACGGCAGGCCGGCGTTGTCCGGGTGCATCAGAATGCCCAGCAGGTACAGGAACTCTTCGGCGGTGCCGGCGCCGCCCGGGAAGATGATGATGCCGTGGCCGACACGCACGAACGCTTCCAGACGTTTTTCGATGTCCGGCAGGATCACCAGCTCATTGACGATCGGGTTCGGCGCTTCAGCGGCGATGATCCCCGGTTCGGTCAGGCCGAGGTAGCGCCCACCGTGGATACGCTGCTTGGCATGGGCGATGGTCGCGCCCTTCATCGGGCCTTTCATCACGCCGGGGCCGCAACCGGTGCAGATGTCGAGGCTGCGCAGGCCCAGTTCGTGGCCGACTTTCTTGGTGTATTTGTATTCCTCGGTGTTGATCGAGTGACCGCCCCAGCACACGACGATTTTCGGCTCGACACCCGGGCGCAAGGTGCGCGCGTTGCGCAGCAGATGGAACACGTAGTCGCTGATGCCTTGCGAGGTGCTGAGGTCGATGCGTTGGCTGTCGAGTTCGTTTTCAGTGTAGACGATGTCACGCAGGGCGCTGAACAGCA
Organism: Pseudomonas sp. AO-1; assembly: GCF_019775695.1. Taxonomy (NCBI): domain Bacteria; kingdom Pseudomonadati; phylum Pseudomonadota; class Gammaproteobacteria; order Pseudomonadales; family Pseudomonadaceae; genus Pseudomonas; species Pseudomonas sp. AO-1. The sequence continues at coordinate 4,001,679 of NZ_CP079947.1, read as the reverse complement.
TCTCGCGGGTGCTGGCAATCATTTCGCCGTCGACGAACGCGTCTGCCGGGGCGTTCAGCAGTTCGAGGCGCACGCCGCGATCCTGCTGGTGAATGCGGATTTCGAAGTCCTTGTAGGCTTCGAGGATGGTCTTGGCGTTGTCGACATGCGCGCCGGTGTTGAGGATGGCCAGGGCGCACTGGCGGAAGAGGGTGTAGATGCTGCCGGATCCGGCTTCGCTCAGTTGCTGCACTTCACGTTGAGAAAGGGTTTCCAGGCTGCCTTTCGGGCTGACCGAGGCGTTGATTACGTGTCGTTGGGTCATGCAATGATCCTTAAAACGATGTCATTCCAATGGCAGGCAAATGGCATCCGAATAGTGTGTATCCATGAATGAAGATGGCACGATCTGCGCTGTACCGCCATGTCCCCGTTGGACGCTGAAAAGATGAAAAGGGCCCCCAGCATAGCTAAATCGTGCACAGAGGCGATAATGCGCAACGAGTTTTTTCCGTTGCCCTTTTTATCGTTCAAGGAAGTCATGCCTGATGTTCGAGATCCAGCCGATGGACCCAGCAACGTTTCGCCAGCAGACCCGTCGCAGCACGCTGATCATTGCCGTGCTGTTCCTGGTGTTGGCGATGGCGCTTTCGACGGCGGCGGTGGCGCTGTTCGGTGAACCCGGCGGCGATAATCTGCGTTTCAATGTCGGCGGAGTGTTCGTCGCGTTTCTGCTGACGGCGGCGCTGATGCGCGGGCAGTTCTGGCAGCAGCCGTGGATGGCCCCGGCGGTCTATAGCTGGCGGCTCAAGCGCAGCCTGATGAGTGTGACCAACGTGATGCATCAGGTGACAGCGGCCGTTGAACAAAACGATCCGACGGCAATGAAGGTGCTGCGTTTCTATCATCTGGGTTTGACCCAGATGCACGAACTGGACGGTAACTCCAGCGATCACGCGCAGTTGCAGCGGGAGGTCGCAGCGCACCAGGAGCGGATGCAGGCGCTGGGTCTGGAGATCGACCAGAAGCGCCTGGATCCGGCCTGGTTGCAAGCCTTGAAACCCGCCGCGCGTTAAAACGGGATGCGGCTGGCGCGGCGCAGTTTCCACGCACGGGCCAGACGCCCGTAGACCAGCAGGTTGATCACCAGCACCACGCTGCCCAGTGCCAACTGGATCTGTGGCGTCAGACCTGCGGGGTAGATGATCGGCCACACGTAGTGCTCGATGAAGCCGCCGGCGTATTCGGTCTGCCCGGCGGCGTGGCGCATCAGGTTTTCCCAGTAGGTCAACGGACAGGTCAGGTGCAACACCTCGACCGCCACGCCCCACGCCGCCGCCGGCAGATGCAACCACATCAGGCGTGGCCACTTGAGCACCGGCAGCCCGCCGAACAGCACGAACAGAATGAATGACAGATGGAACAGCACCAGCCCGTCGGCTGCGATTCGGTACAGCATGTCGTCTCCCTGACACGGTTGTGAAGGCCTCCATGGTACGCCGACAGCGACGCCGGGGCGCGACGATTCAGCGTAAGTGCGCAAGATTGTTCAAGCCACGAAGGGGCATTTGCTGGCAGAGTCTGCGACCGTTTCCTCGGTTGAAGAGCGTTATGTCTGACTCACTTATGCCGCGCCGTGCGTTTCTTCGCGGCGCTGCGGCGATCATGCCGTTATCGTTGGCGACGGCGCCGTGGGGGCTGCTGGCCGGCTCCATGGCGATCGAAGCCAATCTCACACCGCTGCAGGGGCAGGGCCTGTCGAGCATTGTGTTCGCGGGCGCCGCGCAACTGGTGGCGATCGGCATGCTCAAGGGCGGTGCCGGGATTTTCTCGATTCTGCTGACCACACTGCTGCTGACCTCGCAGCACCTGTTGTACGGAATGAGCATGCGCTCGGTGATCTCGCCGCTGCCCGGGCGCTGGCGTATCGGTCTGGGCTTTTTGCTCACCGATGAACTGTTTGCCCTGACCAGCCAGCATGACCGTCAGCAGTTCAATCGCTGGTATGCCTTGGGCGTCGGTCTGACGTTCTACATCGCGTGGAACCTGTTCACCCTGGCCGGCATCGTCCTGGGCAGCAGTATTCCGGGGCTTGAGCATCTGGGCCTGGACTTCTCGATTGCCGCCACTTTCATCGCATTGATCACCCCGGTGGTGCGTAACGTGCCGACCGTGGTTTGCGTGGCGGTGTCGCTGTTCTGCTCGGTGCTGTTCAGCTATTGGCAATGGGGCTCGGCGCTGGTGCTGTCGGGGCTGGCCGGGATGACCGCAGGATTTGTCTGCAACAAGCTGTATCGGGGGCGCACATGATGGTCTGGGCAGTGATTGTCGGCATGGGGATTCTGGTGTTCCTCAACCGCTACGTGTTTCTCGAACCGCGCCTGCCATTGCGTTTGAGCAGCAACGCGCGGCAGTTTCTCGGGTTTGCCGTACCGGGAATGTTGACGGCGATCTGCGGGCCAATCGTGTTCATGCCGGACAAACAGTTGAATGTGCAGTGGGATAATCCGTATTTGCTGAGTTCGCTGGTTGCGATCGGCTTGGTGCTGTACACCCGCAATACGTTACTCAGCATGCTTTTAAGCATGGCGTTTTTCTTTTTGTTGCGCTGGTGGTTGTAAGTTGACGGGGAAAAACTGTTCTACGCTTATTGGATGATTATTGTCGACGAGGCGAAGTTCACATGACGACCGAGCAGAAGCGTCCGGATGAAAACCAGGCAGTAGACGACGAAGTGGACGAACCGAGCGAAGAGGAAATCGAGCGCGAGAAACGCAAGGAACAGACGTGGAAGCACGACGATGACAAGGAACTCACCGGGCCCGACGTGAAATTCTGACAGCCCCATGCAAAAAGCCCCGCAGATGCGGGGCTTTTTGTTGTTTCATAGGTCTTCCAGGTGCGGGAAGTCCGGATGTGACGCCCGATAGCCCAAAGTCTTGTCGATCCACGCATTGAGCTCATTGACCATCACCGGTGGGTGGCCGGGATAGCCCTCGAGCGTGGTGCGCAGAATACGTTCGATGTCCGGCACTGAACGCAGGTTTCGGGTCTTGATGTAGTGGCCGATAAAACAGTCGAGTTGAAAGCGTTCTGTCATGGACAGATAGATACACTCCAGGCCGTTGGCCTGTTTGATTGCAAAATCGTCGCGCAACTTAGTTCTCTGCAAGGCTTGGTAAAAGTTGTAGGGGATTCCTGGTTTGTTGACTCTTTGGTCAACTGGTATGCCAATTGGAAATGCGGCGCGCATGCTATCCGTAGTGCATCTAAATGTATGTATGACGGTTGAAATGTCAGACAAGCGGTTAAATCGCTCAAACGACTGTTTTTTTCGGGCTGTTTCAGCGATGAAACACCAGTTGTAAAGATCGAGTGTCACCTGTAATCACCTGTAGGAGCTGCCGCAGGCTGCGATCTTTTGATCTTGCTTTTAAAAAATTAAAAATCAAAAGATCGCAGCCTGCGGCAGCTCCTACAGGGTAAACGCGTGAGATCACAGATCTTTAAGCCACTTCTTCAATGAGGTTGGCGCCCTGATTGCGCGAATTGCCGACGGCTTTGCCAACCTTGTGCCAGGCAAATGCCTCGCTGGCTTCACCTTCGAACAGCAGCATCTGCTCGGCACGCTCCGCTGGTGTTGCCGGGTCGAGCCACTCGGCAGCCAGCTCCGGGCGAAAAACCACCGGTCGGCGATCATGGATATCGAGCAGGCCGCCGACGCTGTCGGCGGTGATGATCACGAAACCATCGTCGTCCCGGGCTTCGCTGCCGGGTGTCGGAAACTGGCCGATGGCCGCACAGAACACCGGCCCGTGATCGGCCCGCCGGATCAGCCACGGCTGTCGGGTGTTATCCGGGCCGTCGACCCATTCGAACCAGTTGTCGACCGGGACGATCAACCGATGACGCCAGATCGCCCGGAAGAAGGGGCCATGGGCGACTTTTTCCACACGGGCGTTGATCGGTGCCGCGCGGTCCCTGGCCCAGTGCGGACGCCAGCCCCAGCGCAGGTTGTCGGCATACAGGCGTTGATCATGTTGATGGAGCACCGCGAGTGACGTGGTCGGCGCCGCGTTGTAGCGCTCCAGCGCAGCGTCGCCGACGTGATTGATCAGCGCATCGGGAATGCTCAGCACCGCGACAAAGTCGTGAATGCCACGGTACTGCGAGAGTCTTCCGCACATGCGCTGAATCTCCGGTTGCACGCTTTCAGCTTAGTTGGCTCTGGCCAATCAATCCTGCGCCGCCTGACCGGTGAACGTGTCGCGCCAGATTAGCCAGCGGCGTTCCAGCACTGCGAGCAAACCGTCGCTGAGTTTGCCGAGCAAGGCGAGCACGATAATCGCCGCCAGCACGATGTCCGGTCGCGAGGTTTCGCGGCCGTCGCTGAGCAGATAACCGAGGCCCTTGGTCGCGGCGATCAGCTCGGCGGCCACCAGAAACATCCACGCCAGACTCATGCCGCTGCGCAGACCGGTGAACAGGCCGGGCAGGGCGGCCGGCAACAGAATCCGCCGTACCAGTTGCAGGCGGCTGAAGCCATAAATGCGCCCGACCTCGACCAGTTTCCGATCGATGTTGCGAATCGCCGCGACCACGTTGACGTACACCGGAAAGAACGCGCCGATGGCGATCAGCACGATTTTCGAGGTTTCATCGATGCCCAGCCACAGCAGCAACAGCGGCACCCAGGCCAGACTCGGAATCGAACGCAGCGCGGCGAACATCGGTTCCAGATACGCCTCGGCCTCACGACTGAGGCCGACCCAGGCGGCGAACACCAGCGCCAGGCTGGCGCCAATTGCAAACCCGAGCAATACGCGGATCAGGCTGGCGCCGATGTGTTTCCACAGCGCGCCTTCGGCGAGGTCGGTGAGGGTCAGGGCGATCTCGCTGGGGGCCGGCATTTGGTAGGACGGCAGCCAGCCGAGACGCACGATGAACTCCAGGACGACTACGATCAGCAGCGGCAGGGCCAGACCTTTGAAGCGCCGTCGCCATGTCGGGTTGAGGGATGACGCTCGCGGCCTCGACAAGCGCCGAGGAGGTGCGGGCAGTTCGTTACTGCGAGTGGTCATACATGGGCTCCGCTCACAGCGAATCCGCAGCGGACGCGGATGGACTGTGAGTCTGGTCGGTTACTGGCGGGCGACGGCTTGCTGCACACCACTGTCGAGCAACTGATCGATGACTTGATCGACATTCACCCCACGCCGCACCAATTCCTCGGACACCAGAATCGGTGCCGCCGCCTTGGACGCCTGCACGTCGTTGGCGGTCAGTTGCGGGCTGCTCAAGTCGGTGCGCGACAACTGCAGTTTGGCCACGTCCAGCGGCAGGCCGGATTCCTTGGCGAGCAGGGCGGCGAACTCGTCCGGATTTTGCAGCGCCCATTGTCGCGCCTGCTCGTAGGCTTTGATCACCGTGTCGATGGTGTGCGGATGCTCCTTGGCGTACTGCTCGGTGACGCTGACCACGCCATAACTGTTGAACGCCGGGTTGCGGTACAGCAGACGCGAACCGGCCTGCACCTGACTGGCGGCCATGTGCGGATCGAGTCCGGCCCAGGCGTCCACATCACCTTTTTCCAGCGCGGTGCGACCATCCGGATGTTGCAGGTGCACCAGCTCAACGTCGTCTTTCTTCAGCCCGGCCTGTTGCAGGCTGCGCAGGGTGAACAGGTAAGGATCGGTACCTTTGGTGGCGGCGATTTTCTTGCCTTTGAGGTCGGCGACGCTCTGGTACGGCGAATCCTTGCGCACCACCAGCGCAGTCCATTCGGCGCGGCTGTAAACATAGACCGATTTGATCGGGCTGCCGTTGGCGCGGCTCAGCACTGCAGCAAGGCTGGCGCTGGAGGCGAAATCGACGCCGCCGCTGTTCAGATATTCCAGCGAACGGTTACTGCCCTGGCTGAGCACCCAACTGACTTTGGTCTGCGGCAGGGCTTTTTCGAGGAAGCCGAAATGCTTGAGCACCAGGCTGACCGGTGAGTAGTAGGCGTAGTCCAGATGAACTTCGGCGGGCGCCGTTTCGGTGGCGTGAGCCAGCGGTTGCAGGCTTAGCGCCATGGCGCTGGCAACCAGCAGCGTTTTGAGGCGGAAAAAAGGTGAGAAGGATGTCATGGCGGCGCTCCGGCAAAGGCACTGTTTTTATGTCCAAAAATATATTTTCAATGGCTGCTTCCTGCATGAATGGAATATTGCAGGCTCTGTGCCATGTGCGTATCAGCCAATGTTTACGGGTTTTTCGCCGGGTTTGGTGGCTTTCAACTGTTGCTTGGGCAACACGCTGGTATCGCACTGTTGCACAGCGAACAGTGAGCATTCGGTGTGCTGAGCTTATGCATTAATCGAATTTAAAAAGCGCCAATCAAGAGCGTTATCGTCTATGCAAATCCCATTGCAGGACCCGCCATGAAGCTCTCCAAATTCTTGCGAATCACACTGATTGCTGGACTGTTCAGCGCACCGCTTGCCTACGCCGCCGAGTCGTTGGTCCTGCACGTCGGTGATCAGAACTACTACAACATCCGTGCCTCCATCGAGGCCTCCGGCGTGTTGAAAGACGCGCCGTACAGCGTCGACTGGAAACATTTCCAGGCCGCTGCACCACTGGCTGAGGCGTTGCAGACCGGCTCGCTGGATCTGGGCTTTCTCGGTGATTCGGGCTTTCTGTTTCTTGCTGCCAAACAGGCGCCGGTGAAGCTGATCGGGGTATCGCGGCAGAACCCGGACACCATCGCCTTGCTGGTGCCGAAGGATTCTCCGGTGAAAACCATTGCTGATCTGAAGGGTAAAAAAGTCGCCTACTGGCCTGGCGCGTGGAGCCAGCAGCTGACCTTGCGCGCCCTGGAGCAGGGCGGTCTGCCGGAAAACTACGTCGACTTCGTCAAGCTGATGCCGATTGACGCTGCGGCGGCATTGCCACAGGGCAGCATCGACGCTTTCCCGGTGTGGGAACCGTACATCTCCCAGCAAATCGTGTTCTCCGGTGCGCGGCCGATTCTCACGGCGAAAAACCTGATGCCGGGCCTCAGCGCGATTGCCGCGTCGGCGCCGTCGATCGACAGCAAGCGTGCGGCGATTGCCGATTTTCTCGAGCGTTTGAAACGGGCGCGGGCGTGGGTCGACAGCCACACCGATGAATATGCGGATCTGTGGGCGAAGAAGGCCAATCTCGATCAGCAGGTGTCGCGGCACTGGTTGCGCCAGGCGCACATGAGCATCGGGCCGGTGGATCGACAGGCCGCCGCCGACCTGCAAAGCACCGCCGACTTCCTGTTCAAGGTCAAGGCCTTGCCGGCGCCGCTGGCCACTGCCGGGATCATCGACACCTCGTTTCAACAGGCATTGGCGGACTGAGCGAGCGCCGGAACCAAAGCCTGTGTACCCTATCCAACGCTGGCTCGAATAGCCGGGCGCAGGGATGGATCAGGGCGAGGGAGTTTTGCCGGACGACAACAGGACCGCAACGGTCAGGCGCAAGGCAAAACATGAAATACGCGTTCAATCTTCTCTGTGCAGCGGCCATCGCGTTCGGGCTGGCCGGCTGCATTGCCGCGCCGATCGAAATGACCGCGCAGACCGAAACCCGGCTCAAGGCCCAGGCGCCGGTACGGTTTCTGCTGACGTTCGATGACGGCCCCAGCGCTTCGAGCTTGTGGAACCCGTCGGCGACAGTGCTCGACAGCCTCAAGGACAACCCGGTGCAACCGGACATCAAAGCGGTGTTCTTCGTCCAGACCCGCGCGCCCCGCGCCGGCAACAGTGAGATTGGCCGCGGCATCATGCGACGCGAATACGCCGAAGGGCACATCCTCGGATTCCACACCGCCACCCATTGGCACACCAACCATCGCTCGCTTGATCCGCAAGAGCTGGAGCAGTCGCTGAGCAATGGCACGGCGGATATCGCCGCGATCACCGGCGCTGCGCCGATCCTGCTGCGTCCGCCCTTCTGGAATTATGACAAGCGCACCTTCGCCGCCTATCAGCAACACGGTCTGCATGTGTTGCTGACCGATTTGAGCGCCAATGACGGCAAGATCTGGGGCTTCAACGCCAGCCCCCGACGTCGGGAGAATATGCTGCGCCAGCTATCGGAAGTCCGCGAGCGCATTGCCCGCGGCGAATTACCAACCGTGGACGGCGTCATTCCGGTGGTGGTGACCTTTCATGACCTCAACCGTTACACCGCGCGACATACTCGCGAATACTTGCAGATCCTCCTCGACAGCGCCGCCGCCACGGGCGTGAGGCTGGCGGACAAAGCGTTCTACGACGATCACGCGGCGCTGCAGAAAGCGGCGCTGGCACGAACGGTTCAGCAGAGTTCGCAGCCGGTGCAGTTGCCGGGCATCTGGAACTGGATCTGGGATCACGACGCGCACTGAGGCGGGGTCAAATATGTGAGCGGGTTGGCAATTGCCGGGGCGGCAGGTTGCTGATGGCTCATCTATGCTCAACGGGTCGACCGACTCAACGCCTGCGAGGCGTGTACCCATGTTAGCCATTGCCGACATCTGCCGGATTGTCGAGTCCGGCTTTCCGTCGCTTGAATGCGAATGCACACAAGTGGAGCAGGGACTGCTGCGGATCAAGGTTTATGAGCCTGACTCCGGGCGAGTCGAGTTGTTGCTCAATGGGGTTTCGCCGGAGCATCTGGTGACGATCCGCGATCTTTCCAACTTCATCGGCGAATTGCGCACGGAAATCAGCGCCGGGCGCCGGGCGTTTGCCGGTTGAAACCTCACAAGCGTCGTTGAAATGCCTGCACGATGCGCAAGGTCGCGTCGCTGGTGGGCAGATTCTGCACCGCGTCCAGCGGATGCCAGATGCATTCGATGATCTCGTTTTGCGGGCGCAACGGCTCAAGGTCGAGCACCGAAGCCTCGTAGACATGATGCTGGGTGCTGCCGCTGTGCAGTTCCATCAGATACAACATTTGCTCGGCATTGAGTGCCGTTTCTTCCTGCAGCTCGCGCGTCGCCGCCCCGGCTCTGGTTTCCCCAGGCTCGACCTTGCCGCCGGGCAGTGTCCAGCGACAGCGGGGTTTGCGGACCAGCAGAACGTGTCGATCCTGCTCGCAAATGACGGTTGCGCGTACTTTCATCTGTTACCTGTTTGTTGCGTGTCACATAAATGAAATAAAACTGCAATATTCGAGCCTGGCCCGGATTCAAAGGTTCCGTCAAGGTTTGAGCGGGTGGAGAGACGGAAAGTGCCAGAGCCTTGGCACATGACTGTCGCGACACCCGGTCGGCACATCTGCGGCAACAGGGTGTAAGGTAAAAAAGCTCAGCTGAAACCACCGTCAGCAAAAAGGAGGTACCCATGAGCATTCCTGTTCTGAACAAAATGCACATGAACGGCTACGACGTACTCAGCGTGAACAACGGCCCTTGGCGGGTTTGTACCCAAGGCGACCGGCTGGCATCGTTTGGTAGCAGAGAGGAAGCGCTGGCCTACGCCGCTGCGTTGCCGGGTTACAGACAACGCTCGGCGCGAGCGCGAAGTCACACTGCAAATTGAAGCAGATGTAACGAAAGAGCCCCGGTGATGACCGGGGCTTTTGTCGAGGGCAGGGGGATCAGTGAACCTTGATCCGGCTTATGGAGCGCGTCTTCACTTCCTTGGCATAGGACTGCAAGCGTTCTTCATCACTTTGCAGCACCTCACAAGACCTCAGAACCGCTTGGGCATCGGCTTCATTGCCGCTCTTGCGCAGCTGTTCGGCGATGCGCTTGAGGTCGACCGCCGACCATCTCAGATCCGATGCAACGGCTTGCAGGTCGCGTTGAAGTTCGTGTTCGTATTCATTGAGCCGCATGATCACCTCCGGAACATTCTCGGTAAAACAGAGTAGCCGCATTTTTCAGCGATGATGCGCAGCTCGTCTGCCATCGGGCTGGATGCATGTAAATATTTGTCCAATCCCCCTTGTGGGCGAGGCGTCGCGCTGGATGTACATCCGGTTACACGTTACATTCGCTTTTTTTCAAAACAGGGAAACACCATGCGGATATGGATCGGGAGTTTGGCGTTGGCATTGCTGGCGGGTTGCTCATTGCCAGCATCGCTGGTTCCGGGCGAGCCGAATCTCAGCAAGACCACCACCAAGGCGCCTAAAGACTATGCCGCGTGCTTGTTGCCGTTGTGGCAGCAGGACATTCCGAAGACCACGCAGACCGCGATTTCCAATGGTTACCGGATCACGGCACCGAGCATTGTTACCGCCGACGAGATTCTTGACATCATCAAGTACAAGGACGGCAGCCGGGTTTCCCTGTATCAGGGACCGCCATGGGCCAAGTCCGGGTCGTTGCGCAAATCGGTGCGTGACTGCCTGTAAAGCCCGGCCTCAGCTGCAAAACCCGCCGCCAGAAAAGCAGAAACCGCAGCAACGGTTTCTGCTTTTTTGCTTTGTGAATTTGCGAAAAGCGTTGTGACAGATCGGCACGAGGCGTTTTCCAGTGTGCGCTAGGCTTTTGAGTGCTGCCCGGTAACCAGTGGGGCATGCCTTTCAAGGAGCCACGGATCATGGATGATCTGGTCAAAGAAGTTATTCCGTTGTTGCAGTATCTGATTCCCGGATTTGTCTCGACTTGGATTTTCTACACGCTCACTTCATTCAAGCGACCTGATACGTTTGGGCAGATTGTGCAGGCGTTGATTTTTACGTTTGTGATTCATGGGGTGGTAACAAGTATTGGCGAGATCCTTTTGTGGGTGGGGATGAAGGGGGTTTCCGTAGGAATATGGGATGGCAAGGCGCAGACGTCTTGGGCAATCTTTTGTTCGCTGGTACTTGGATTGCTGTCCTGTTGTCTGGCGACCAATGACAAGCTACATGGTTGGTTGCGTAGCAGAAACGTAACGAAACAATCTTCTTACCCAAGCGAATGGTTCTGCGCATTCGCCCAACTTGATCGACTCATTACCCTGCATTTGCATGACGAAAGGCGCGTACTTGGTTGGCCGGCCGAGTGGCCGCCGGAATCAGCCAACGGCCAGTTCGTGATCCATAAGCCGCGTTGGCTGCATGAAGATGGCAATGTGGCGCCTTTGGGCGCCGAATATTTGTTGATAGATTCCGCGAAGGTTAAATGGGTTGAATTCAGCCCGGCATCAGAGGATTGATTATGAGCGCCCGCGCACCACAACCAATGCCAAAGAAATATGAACACCTGTTCTTTGGGCCAGACGGAAAACCGTTGGATAGTCCACTGTTGAAGGGGCCGAGTGCGCCTCCACCTTTAAAAAAGCACTGCTGCTGTTCACAGCGTATCCACCAACCAGTCCCTGAACGCTTTCAATGACGGTAACGCCTCATTGCGCGGCGGATACACCAGGTAATAGCTGCGCCGGCTGGTGATCGGCTCCCCCAGTTGCAGCAGTTCGCCGTTGAGCAATTCATCCTCCACCAGAATCCGCGGCACCAGCCCGACGCCAATATTCGCCCGCACCGCCTGAATCAGGTGTGAGGTCATTTCAAAGCTCGGGCCGATGCGCATGCTGCGGTGTGGCAAACCATGATGGGTGAACCATTCCGCCCACGCCTGGGCATTGCTGCTGACATTGAGCAGCAACTGCCCGGCGATGTGCTGTTCGGCGTCGTCGCGTTCGGCCGTCGACAACTGCGCGCTGGCGATCACCACCAGTTCCTCAGTGTGCAGCGGCAGGGCACTGAGGCCTGGCCATTCACCGCCGCCGACACAGATCGCGGCGTCGATTTCGCTGGTGTCGAAGTCGATTGCTTCGATGCGCGAATGCAAGTGCACGGTCATGCCCGGGTGCGCGGTGTAGAAGTCCTTGAGCCGTGGCAGCAGCCATTTCGAGCCGAAGGTCGGCAGCGTCGCCAGACGCAAACTGTGAATGCCCGAACCGAACGCCATGGCCTGCAACGTCGCGCTGCGGATCTGCCCGAGGGCTTCGGCCAGTTCGCGCTGATACATGCGCCCGACATCGGTCAAAACCACTTGCCGGCCTTCGCGGCTGAACAGGCGCATGCCGAGCATCTTTTCCAGAATCTGCACCTGCCGGCTGACCGCGCTTTGCGTCAGCGACAGTTCGTGGGCGGCGCGGGTGTAGCTTTCATGGCGTGCAGCGGCCTCGAAGGCCAGCAATAACGACATGGAAGGGGTGAGGGTTCGCGGATTCATTCGTTTTAGTCATGGATTGCGGGTCGATTTTACGTTTGTCCCGACGGCGCCAAGCAATGAAAATAAGCACCATGAGATGGCGGGAGCGTGACGCAATCATTCATTGCGCACAACTGTTCACCGCCACACGGCCCGATTTTGACCGAGATTTCCTCACCGATGATTGCCCAGCTGTCGCCCGCCACCGCATTGACCACTGATTACCAACAGTTCCTCAAAGCCCTGAAAGCCAGTGGCTTTCGTGGTGAGATCAGTGCCGATTACGCCAGCCGAGTAGTGCTCGCCACCGACAATTCGATCTATCAGCGCCTGCCGCAAGCGGCGGTGTTTCCGATGGATGCCGAGGATGTGATGCGGGTCGCTCGGCTGATCGCCGAACCGGCTTATCAGCAAGTGGTGATCACTCCGCGCGGCGGTGGCACGGGCACCAACGGTCAGTCGCTGACCGATGGCATCGTCGTCGACCTGTCGCGGCACATGAACCGCATCTTGGAAATCAACGTCGAGCAGCGCTGGGTACGGGTGCAGGCCGGGGTGGTCAAGGATCAGCTCAACGCCGCACTGAAATCCGCCGGGCTGTTTTTCGCCCCGGAGCTGTCGACCTCCAACCGCGCCACTGTCGGTGGCATGATCAACACCGACGCCAGCGGCCAGGGCAGTTGCACCTACGGCAAGACCCGCGACCATGTGCTGGAACTCGACATGGTGCTGCGCGGCGGTGAACACCTGCACGGTGCAGCGCTGGCGGAAGACGACCTGACAGCGTTGTGTGCCCGTGAAGACCGGATCGGTGACGTCTATCGCTGTGCGCGGCAGATCATTGATGAGCAAGGCGAGTTGATCAAGCAACGCTTCCCTGATCTCAACCGCTGCCTGACCGGCTACGACCTGGCGCACCTGCGTGAGGCCGACAATCGTTTCAACCTCAACAGCGTGCTGTGCGGCGCCGAAGGCTCGCTGGGGTTTGTGGTCGAGGCGAAGCTCAACGTTCTGCCGATCCCCAAACACACGATGCTGGTGAACATTCGCTACGCCGGCTTCATGGATGCGTTGCGTGATGCCAGGGCGCTGATGGCGCTCAAGCCGCTGTCGATTGAAACCGTGGATTCCAAGGTGTTGCTGCTGGCGATGCAGGATATCGTCTGGCATGGCGTCGCCGAATATTTCCCGGAAAGCGCCGAGCGGCCGACACTGGGGATCAACCTGGTGGAGTTCTGCGGCGACGATCCTGAAGATCTGCAACGCCGGGTCGAGGCCTTTCTCGAACACTTGAGCAGCGACACCACCGTCGAACGCCTCGGCCATACCCTGGCGGTCGGCCAAGCGGCGGTGAACAAGGTCTATGGCATGCGCAAGCGCGCCGTCGGCCTGCTCGGCAACGTTGCCGGCGAAGCGCGGCCGCAGCCGTTTGTCGAGGACACCGCAGTGCCACCGCAGCACTTGGCCGAATACATCGCTGAACTGCGCGAACTGCTCGACAGCCACGGTTTGCAGTACGGCATGTTCGGCCACGTCGATGCCGGTGTGTTGCACGTACGGCCGATTCTCGACATGAAGGATCCACAGCAAGCGGCGTTGGTGCGTCCGGTGTCCGACGGTGTCGCTGCGCTGACCCAGCGCTACGGCGGCCTGTTGTGGGGTGAACATGGCAAGGGCCTGCGCTCGGAATACGCGCCGGCATTTTTCGGTGAGCTGTACCCGGCGTTGCAGGCACTCAAAGCCGCGTTCGACCCGTTCAATCAGTTCAACCCGGGAAAGATCGCCACGCCGGCCAACACGCACGCGCAGCTGTTGAAGATCGACGAAGTGACCCTGCGCGGCGAACTCGACCGGCAGATCGACGAAAAGGTCTGGCAAAGCTACGGCGCGGCCCTGCATTGCAACGGCAATGGCGCCTGCTACAACTTCGATCCCGACGACGCCATGTGCCCGTCGTGGAAGGCCACCCGTGAGCGTGCGCAATCGCCCAAGGGCCGCGCATCGCTGATCCGCGAATGGCTGCGCTTGCAGGGCGAGGCGGGGGTGGATGTGCTGTCCGATGCGATTCGTCGTCCGGCGTTTTTCCGCAACCTGTGGATCCGTTGGCGCAACAGCCGTGGGCAGAGTGCAGACTTTTCCCATGAAGTGTATGACGCCATGGCCGGCTGCCTGGCGTGCAAATCCTGCGCGGGGCAGTGCCCGGTCAAGGTCAATGTGCCGGAGTTTCGTTCGCGGTTTCTGGAGCTGTATCACAGCCGTTATCTGCGCCCGGCGCGGGATTATCTGATTGCTTCGCTGGAGTACAGCATTCCGTACATGGCGCGGATTCCGGCGCTGTACAACGGTTTGATGGGCGCTGCGTTCGTGCGCCAACAGTTGGAGCGCCTTGGTGGCATGGTCGATGTGCCGTTGCTCAGCCGCTTTGATTTTCACGCTGCGCTGCGTCGCTGGAAGGTGCAGCCAGCGACGGTCTCGACACTGTCGGCGCTGACCCCGGCTCAGCGCGAGCGCAGTGTGGTGTTGGTGCAGGATGCCTTCACTCGTTACTTCGAGGCGCCGCTGCTGGCGGATCTGCTGGAGCTGATTTCGCGGCTGGGCTATCAGGTGTATCTGGCGCCGTTCAGTGCCAACGGCAAGCCGCTGCATGTGCAGGGCTTCCTGTCGGCGTTCAACCGTGCAGCATTGCGCAATGCCCGACAACTGCGTGAGCTGGCCGATATCGGCGTGCCGTTGTTGGGGCTGGATCCGGCCATGACGCTGGTCTATCGCCAGGAATACCAGAAAGTGCCCGGCATGCTGGAGTGCCCGGAAGTTGCACTGGTGCAGGAATGGTTGCTCAAGGTGATGCCGGAGCAGCCTGGTGCCGACGCGCCGCAGTCATTCCGGCTGCTGGCGCACTGCACCGAGAAAACCAACGCGCCAGCCGCCACTCGCCAGTGGGAGCAAGTGTTCGAACGGGCCGGGTTGAAACTGGCGACGCAGGCCACCGGTTGCTGCGGCATGTCCGGCACCTATGGCCATGAAGCACGCAACCGTGAAACCTCGGCAGTGATATACGAGCAATCCTGGGCGCGGCAGGTCGAGGCGCCGGCGGAGCAGGGCGAAGCGCTGGCCACCGGTTATTCCTGCCGCAGTCAGGTCAAGCGCCAGTCGGATCAGGCGCTGCGCCATCCGTTGCAGGTACTGCTGGAGGTGGTACGTCGCTGAGCGGTTCGTCGTCCGGGGCATTGTCCCAGATCAGCCGTGGGTCGAAACTCATCGCCGAGAGCATGGTGAACACCACCACCATGCCGAAAAACAGGATGCCCGGGCGTGGTTCGATATCGCCCAGCGCCTGGAACTTCACCAGCGCCGCGACCAGTGCGACCACCAGCACGTCGAGCATCGACCAGTAGCCGATCAGCTCGACGAAACGGTACAGCTTCGAACGTTCACGGCGCGCCCAGTCGCTGCCCCGCTGCACGGTGATCAGCAGCAGCGACAGGGCGACGAATTTGATCCCCGGCACGGCGATGCTGGCGATGAAAATGATCAGTGCGATGTCCCACGCGCCGCCCTCCCAGAACTCCAGCACGCCGCTCATGATCGTGCTGTCGGCGCCGTTGCCGAGCATCACCGTGTTCATCACCGGCAGCAGATTGGCCGGCACGTAGAACGCCAGCGCGGCAAACAGATAGGCCCAGGTGCGCGCCAGGGAGTTGGTCTTGCGCCGATGCAGCGGTGCATCGCAGCGCGGGCATTCGTGCGGTTCGTCGGTCATGTCGCAGGCCAGCCCGCAGCTGTGGCACAGGCACAGATTCAATTCGCTGGCGGTCGCCGGTCGCTTCATAGAATGTCCCACAGATCACGAATGTCGCGGCCGGCAATGCGGATCATCATCAGGCTCAGCACCGCCAGGGCGAACAAACCGATGCCCGGCAGCACATCCAGCAGTCCGGCGAGTTTGAACACCGCCACCATTGCCCCCAGCAGACACACTTCGAGCATGCTCCACGGGCGCAGGGTTTCCAGCCAGCGCATGCACAGCTTGAATCCCGGTGCCCGCCGAGAAGACAGTGCGTAACTCAACACCCAGATCAACAGCACCAATTGAAAGGCCGGGGCGATGATGATCGAAATCGCCGCGACCATCGCCATGAACGTGATCGGTCCCTGACTCAAGGCCAGCACCGAATCCCACAGCGTCGCGCTGTTCTTCAGGCCTTTCATGCTGATGCTCATCACCGGGTAGAAGTTGGCGAACAGCCACAGCATGGCGGCGGTGAACGTCAAGGCCAGCCGCTGTTCCACGGTCAAGCCGTTATAACGCTGCAGCACGCCGCCACAACGCACGCAGAGGGTTTTCTGGTGTTTGCCGAGCACGACTTTTTCATACACGCAATCGCAATGCTCGCAGATGATCAGGTGTTCGGTTGAGGTCATGGGCAACGCTCGACAGCTGGCGCAAAGGGCGGGGGGCGCCTGATCACTATAGAAGCCTGACGTGATTGGGCAAATGTCGATTGGCTTGGGGATCGACTTTTTATGTTATAGAGTAACGCGAATTTTTGCTGAGGCTCGCCGTTGCGACCCCTGATTCATTGACTCGATGGCGAAATGTCCATGACGATTACCTGTGCTCGTTCCAATCCGCCGCCGACCGGTCGCTTGCTGTCCATTGATGCCTTGAGAGGTCTGGTGATCCTGTTCATGCTGCTGGATCACGTGCGTGAGACGTTCCTGTTGCACCGTCAGGTGTCCGATCCGATGGACATCGCCAACACCGAGCCGGCGTTGTTTTTCAGTCGCACCCTGGCGCATCTGTGCGCACCGGTGTTCGTGTTGCTGACCGGATTGTCTGCGTGGTTGTTCGGCGAAAAGTACGCGGGCAAGGCCGATGTCAGCGCCTTCCTGTTCAAGCGGGGGCTGTTTCTGGTGCTGCTGGAATTCACCTTGGTGAACTTCGCGTGGACGTTTCAGTTACCGCCGAGCGTGATCTATCTGCAGGTGATCTGGGCGATTGGCCTGAGCATGATCGCGCTGTCGCTGCTGGTCTGGTTGCCGCGCTGGCTGTTGCTGACGCTGAGTCTGGCGATCATTGCCGGGCATAACCTGCTGGATGGGCTGCATTTTTCGCCGGAGTCGGCACTGCATGTGCCATGGGCGATTCTGCATGACCGGGGCTGGATCGAGGTCGGTGACAGTCTGCGCTTGCGCACTTCGTACCCGCTGTTGCCGTGGATCGGCGTGATCGGTCTGGGTTATGCACTGGGCCCGTGGTTCGCCCGCGGGGCTGATGCCTGGAGCCGTCAGCAGGCTCTGTTGCTGGGCGGTATCGCCGGTCTGCTGGGCTTCGTCGGGCTGCGGCTGATCAACGCTTATGGCGAAAAGCCTTGGGCGGTTGAAGACACGACCGTGCAAACGCTGATGGCGTTTTTCAACATCACCAAGTACCCGCCATCGCTGCTGTTCATCACCCTGACGGTGAGCATCGGGTTGCTGTTATTGCGGGTGTTCGAACGGCGGCAGACGCGCCGCTGGATTCACTGGCTGACGGTCTTCGGTTCGGCGCCGATGTTCTTCTATCTGCTGCACCTTTACGTGCTGAAGGTGCTTTACCTGATTGCCGTGGCGCTGTTCGGCCTTAACCACGGTAGCTATTTCGGCTTCGATTCAGTAGCGGCAATCTGGCTGGTGTCACTGCTGTTGGCGCTGGCACTGTACCCGGCGGTACGCTGGTTCTCTGCGCTGAAATCGCGGCGTCGCGACATCGCCTGGCTGAAATATCTGTAAGCCCTGGGGTCATTGCGCTCGCGCAATCAACGCACGACGTAAAACCCTGTAGGAGCTGTCGAGTGAAACGAGGCTGCGATCTTTTGATCTTGATCTGGAAAATCAAAATCAAGAGATCGCAGCGTGTCGCAGCTCCTACAGGGGGCGGTGTTATTTTCGATCCAGCCACACCGTCTGCGCGTTGCAGAACTCACGGACGCCGAAGTGCGAGAGCTCGCGACCGAAACCGCTTTTCTTCACGCCGCCGAAGGTCACGCGCGGGTCGCTGGCGGAGTAGCCGTTGATGAACACGCCACCGGTATCCAGTTCGCTGGTCAGTTGCTGGGCCAGTTGCACGTTGGCGGTGTAGATCGTGGCGGTCAGGCCGAAGTCGCTGTCGTTGGCCAGAGCCACGGCGTGGGCGCAATCGCGGGCGGTGATGATCGACGCGACCGGGCCGAACAGCTCCTGTTTGAACGAGGTCATGCGGTCGGTGACATCGGCCAGCACGGTCGGTTCGTAGTAGTTACCCGGGCCTTGGGCCTTGCCACCGCCGAGCAGCAGGGTCGCGCCTTCTTCGAGGGTGTCGCGCACTTGCTGGTCGAGTTCGTCACGTAGATCGAAACGTGCCATCGGGCCGATGTAGGTGTCAGCGGACAGCGGATCGCCAACCTTCAGTTGACGCGTGGCCTCGACGAATTTGCGGGTGAACTCTTCGACCACGCCTTCTTCGATGATCAGGCGCTTGGCGGCGGCGCAGACCTGGCCGGAGTTCTGATAGCGCCCGATGACGGCAGCCTGCACGGCTTCGTCCAGATCCGCGTCATTGAGCACGATGAACGGGTCTGAACCACCCAGTTCCAGCACGCATTTCTTCAGCGCGGCACCGGCCTGAGCGCCGATGGCCATGCCGGCACGGACGCTGCCGGTCAGGGTGACAGCGGCGATGCGCGGGTCGGCGATGGCGGTGGAAACGCCTTCGGGAGTGACGTTGATCACTTCAAACACGCCGTCCGCGAAACCGGCGTTCTTGAAGGCATCGCGCAGCAGGTAGGCGCTGCCCATCACGTTCGGCGCATGTTTGAGCACGTAAGTATTGCCGGCGATCAGCGCCGGTACCGCGCCGCGCAGCACTTGCCAGATCGGGAAGTTCCACGGCATCACCGCGAGGATCGGGCCCAGCGGACGGTACTCGATGCGCGCTTTGCCACCCTCGACCTGAGTCGGCTCGGCGCAGAGCATGGCCGGCCCGTTTTCGGCGTACCACTCGCAAAGCTTGGCGCACTTTTCGATTTCGCCACGGGCCTGGGCGATGGGCTTGCCCATTTCCTGGGTAATCATGGTTGCCATGGCTTCGGCGCTGTCGCGCAGGGCGCCGGCCAGCGCAGTCAGGGCGCGGGAGCGATCCTGCAGCGGCTTGCGTTTCCATTTCGAGAAACCGAACGCGGCGCGGGTCAGCGCAGCGTCGAGGGCCTCAGCGGATTCAAAGGCGTAGTGACCGATCTGTTCGCCGGTGGCGGGGTTGATCGAGATGGCGTGGGTCTGGCTGGAAATCTGGCTCATGGCTGGCTCCTGCGAGTTCAGTGGATGGGCCTAGAGTAGGGTGGCGTTTGTTTTCTGGAAACTGAATAATAAAGATCGATTCTTTCACGATTGGAGAATGACTGTGGATCTGGTGCAGCTGGAAATCTTCAAGGCCGTTGCCGAGCACGGCAGCATCAGTGCGGCGGCGGCGCAGATACATCGCGTGCCGTCGAACCTGACCACGCGGATCAAACAGCTGGAGCAGGACCTGGGCGTCGACCTGTTCATTCGCGAGAAAAGCCGTCTGCGCCTGTCGCCGGCTGGCTGGAGTTTCCTCGAATACGCCCGGCGCATTCTCGATCTGGTGCAGGAGGCGCGGGCCACGGTCGCCGGTGAAGAGCCGCAGGGTGCATTCCCCCTCGGTTCGCTGGAAAGCACCGCCGCAGTACGCATTCCCGAACTGCTGGCGGCGTATAACCAGTTGCATCCCAAGGTTGATCTGGATCTGTCCACCGGCCCGTCCGGAACGATGATCGATGGCGTGCTGGCCGGGCGCTTGGCGGCGGCGTTCGTCGATGGCCCGGTGCTGCACCCGGCGCTGGAAGGCGTGCCGGCGTTCGAAGAGGAAATGGTCATCATCGCACCGCTCAATCACGCCCCGGTGCAGCGTGCGGCGGACGTGAATGGCGAAAACATTTACGCGTTCCGCTCCAACTGTTCCTATCGTCACCACTTCGAAAAATGGTTCAGCACCGACGCCGCTGTGCCGGGCAAGATTTTCGAGATGGAGTCATATCACGGCATGCTCGCCTGCGTCAGTGCCGGTGCCGGATTGGCGCTGATGCCGCGCAAAATGCTGCAGAGCATGCCCGGCAGTGCGACGGTCAGCGTCTGGCCGCTGGCGGCGGATTTCCGTTATCTGACGACGTGGCTGGTGTGGCGCCGGGGTACGGTGTCGCGCAGTTTGAGCATGTTTGTGCGTTTGCTGGAGGAGCGCGGCGTGGTGCGTGCAGAAGAGTAGCTGCGTCGACGACGTCACTCATGCCTCGACGCCGCAACAGTCATGCTTCACGGCGTACCGTTTCTGCCGTACAGGCGAAAGCCTTCGCGTTGGCTCAGACGCTCGTAATACGCCCTGACGGCGGCATAGTCCGGATGTGCGAACGGCGTTTCGAACCAGCGGTTGACTGACAACCCGATGGGGATATCGGCGAGGGAAAACCGGTCGCCACTGACGTAGGCGCCAGTCTTCAGCAACTGTTGATCGAGGATGCCCATGGTCTTCGACCATTGCTCGATGCCCTTGGCCAGAGCGGCGCTGTCCTGATAATCCGCTGACCGGCGCACCAGCGACATGAACGCATACGACCACGAGCGGTTCAGCTCCGACGCTTGCCAGTCGATCCACTGATCGACCCGCGCACGAACTCGTGGCTCGGCGGGGTAGAGGTCTGCGCCGCCATAGGCGCCTGCCAGATAACGAATGATCGTGTTCGATTCCCACAGGGTGAAATCGCCGTCCTCAATCACCGGCACCATGGCGCAGGGATTGAGCGCGAGAAATTCCGGCGTGTCGGTGGATTTGAAACCTGAGCCCCAATCCTCACGTTCGAACGGGATCTGCAGTTCGGCGCAGGTCCACAGCACTTTGCGCACGTTGATCGATGACGCCTTGCCCAGAATTCGCAGCATGAGTTTTCCCTGTCTCGTGGGTGCCTGTCGGGGCATCAAGAAATACCACACCACAACGCAGAAGGCCCGCGCATGGCGGGCCTTCTTTTTACATCGAATCAATCTCAGTGACTGCCCACCAGTTTCCCGCCCATCATCCGCCGCCGATAAGCGCTGTCACGATTGGCCAGCCAGAAGTACAGCGGCGAGGTCACCAGCAGCCCCACCAGCCATGACAGGTCGGCGCCGTTGATATGCGCCGACACCGGGCCGACGTACAGCGGGGTGTTCATGAACGGGATCTGCACCGCAATGCCGATTGCGTAGGCCAGCAGCGCTTGCGGGTTGTAGCGTCCGTAGATGCCGCCGTCGACCTGAAAGATCGACTGGATGTCGTACTTGCCCTTGTGGATGGCGTAGAAGTCGATCAGGTTGATCGCGGTCCACGGCACCAGGACCACCAGCAGCACCAGCACCATGTCGACGAAGTGACCGATGAAGTCCTTCGAGGCGCCGACGGCGGCGAAGCAGCAGGCCAGCAGCACGATGATCGAGATCACCGCACGGCTCTTGGCGGTCGGAATCCAGCGGTAGGCGAAAGTCTGCACCAGGGTAATCAGCGACAGCACCGCGCCGTACAGATTGAGGGCGTTGTGGCTGATCACGCTGAGCAGGAACAGCACCAGCATCAGCGGCCCGATCGAGCCGGTGGCAAGTTTGACCGCATCCATGGTGTCCATGCCCACGGGCGTTGCCAGCACGGCAACGGCACCGAAGATGAACGCCAGGCTTGAGCCCAGCGCCGAACCCAGATAGGTGGTCCAGAACGTCGACGAGACTTTCACGTCCGCCGGCAAGTAACGCGAATAGTCGGACACGTACGGGGCAAACGCGATCTGCCACAGCGCGGCGAGCGACACGGTGGCGAGCCAGCCGGAGAGGTTGAAGCTGCCGCGGGTGAGGAAGTCATCGGTCTGGATATGGGTGAAGATGTAGCCGAAACCGACGACGATGCCGATCCCCAGCACCCAGGTACCGATGCGGTTGAGCACGTGGATGAAGCGGTAACCGATGATGCCGATGATCCCCGAACCGAGGGCGCCGATGACGATGCCGACCGGCACCGGCACGCTGTCGACCACGCCGTGCAACGACTTGCCGGCCAGTACGATGTTGGAGGCGAAGAAGCCGATGTACATGACGCCGGCAATCAGCACCACCAGCAGCGCGCCGAGCGAGCCGAACTGCGCGCGGCTCTGGATCATCTGCGGAATGCCCATCTGCGGGCCTTGCGCCGAGTGCAGTGCCATCAGCACGCCGCCGACCAGGTGACCGACCAGAATCGCGACGATGCCCCAGACCAGATTCAAGTGGAACAACTGCACGCCCAGCGCGCCGGTGACGATGGGCAACGGCGCGATGTTGCCGCCGAACCACAGCGTGAACAGATCCCTGACCTTTCCGTGGCGATCTTCGGGGGGCACGTATCCTATCGTGTGTTTTTCAATGAGCGGGGCGGACGTTGTTGCAGAGGTGGACATGACGAACTCCAAGGCAAGGATGAGTACGTGGACGTACTTCGGTAAGCGCCGACACGGACGGCGCATTTCTTGTTGAAGCGATCATGTGCAAAGGCCCGGGATAGATAAATTAGTAAGTTTGTTGCTTCAGACCTTAAAAAATATATGCCGCGTGTAATGCGTAGCTCCGGTATGTTCAGGCTTCACTCTGTTCTGGATTTACACAGTTTTGTGGTGAGGGGATTTATCCCCGATGGGCTGCGAAGCGGCCCCTCTTTTGACTTTAGAAACAGGGGCCGCTTCGCGCCCCATCGGGGATAAATCCCCTCACCACAGAACCCCCTAACTACAGATAAATGTCCTGACAACAGATAAATCCCCTCGCCACAAAGCGTCGTCTCATTTGCAGAGGTTTTATATGGCCGCCTACAACCTGCGCCAGCTCAAATACTTCGTCACCACCGCCGATTGCGGCAGCGTGGCCGAAGCCTCGCGCAAGCTCTATATCGCCCAGCCGTCGGTCTCCACGGCGATCAAGCATCTGGAAGAAAGCTTCGGCGTGCAGCTGTTCATCCGCCATCACGCCCAAGGCGTGTCGCTGACGCCCAGTGGCTCGCGGTTTTATCGCAAGGCGCTGGAGTTGCTGCGGGTGGCGCATGAGTTCGAGCAGAACGCGCTGGCGGACAACGACGTGGTCTCCGGGCAGATCGATATCGGCTGTTTCGAAACCGTCGCGCCGTTGTACCTGCCGCGCCTGATCGCCGGGTTCAAGCAGCGCTGGCCGGGGGTGGAAATCCGTATTCGCGACGGCGAACAGCAGGAACTGGTGCAGGCACTGACCGCCGGCAGCATCGATGTCGCGATGCTGTTCGAGCACGACCTCGACAGCACCATCGAAACCACCTCGCTGATGCCCCCGCAGCAGCCTTACGCCTTGCTGCCGGCCGACCACCGCTTTGCGCAACAGGCGAAAGTCTCGCTGCACGATCTGGTGCTGGAGCCGATGATCCTGCTCGACGTGGTGCCGAGCCGTACCTATTTCGTGAGCATCTTCGAAGAGCGCGGACTGGCCCCGCACATCGTTTTCAGCTCACCGTCGATCGAGATGGTGCGCGGCATGGTCGGGCGCGGTTTCGGCTTTTCGATTCTGGTGACCCGACCGTTCGGCGAGTACACCTACGACGGACAGAAAGTGGTGTGCGTGCCGCTGGTGGAAACCGTGACTGGCTCGGGCCTGTCGGCGGCCTGGCTGCGCCGGGTGCAACTGACCAAACCGGTGCAGTTGTTCGTCGATCACTGTCGGGAGGAATTGGCTCGACTGTACGCCTGAACGTACGTCGAGCCGTGTTTCAAGCGCGGATAAAGGCCAGCATCCGTTGCAGCATCGCATCACAGGCATCGAGTTGCGCGCGACTGACAAACTCGTCCGGTTTGTGCCCCTGATCCATGCTGCCGGGACCACAGACCACGGTGGGAATGCCCGCCGCATCGAACAGCCCGCCCTCGGTGCCGAACGCCACGGTGCCGAATTCCCGTGAACCGCAGAACGCCGCGATCAGCTCCGCCGCCTGACTCTGCGCATCGGTGGCCAGGCCGGGATAAGCCGACAGTTCGCTGAAACGAATCGCGCTGTGTTCGCTGACCGCCCGCATGCGTGGCAGCACTTGCTGCTCGGCGTAGGCCTGCAACTGCTGCGCGACCTGGGCCGGATCCTGTGAGGGCAGGGCACGGATTTCGAAGTCGAAACGGCAATCGGCGGGGACGATGTTCAAGGCCTTGCCGCCGCTGATCACTCCGGTCTGCACTGTGCTGTAGGGCGGATCGAAACGGCTGTCGTGCTGCTCGGGCGCCTTCAGTTGTTGGCCGATGCGTCCCAGTTCGCCGATCAGCTCGGCGGCGTACTCGATGGCGTTGACCCCCAGCGGCGCGTAGGCCGAATGGCACGGATGCCCGTGTACGTCGCAGCGCATCGCCAGTTTGCCTTTGTGGCCGAGCACCGGTTTCAGTTCGGTGGGTTCACCGATGATGCACAGCAAAGGTTTGACTGGATGTTGTTCCAGCTCGGCGAGCAACGAGCGCACGCCGAGGCAACCGACTTCTTCGTCGTAAGACAGGGCAATGTGCACCGGCATGCGCAATGTTGCTTGCACCAGCGCCGGCACCAAGGTCAGCACGCAGGCGATGTAGCCCTTCATGTCTGCGGTGCCACGGCCGAACAGCTTGCCGTCACGTTCGCTGAGTTCGAACGGCGCTACGGTCCACGGCTGGCCGTCGACCGGCACCACATCGGTGTGCCCGGAGAGCACGATGCCCGGTCGCCCGGCCGGGCCAATCGTGGCGAACAGATTGGCCTTGTTGCGCTCGGCGTTGTAGATCAGCTCGCACGGTACGTCGAAGCCTGCGAGGTAGTCGCGCACGAACTCGATCAATTGCAGGTTGGATTCGCGGCTGGTGGTGTCGAACCCCACCAGCGTCTTGAGCAACGCGGCGCTGTTGCTCATCGATCATCTCCGGCAACGCCATAGCCCGGTGCCTTGGCCGGGTCGAGCGCGCGATCGATGTAGTCCTGCAGCTGCGGCTGATAGGCGTCCCATAGTTTTTGCAACTCGCCGATCGGATTCTCGTCGGCCCAGTCGACCCGCAGATTGACGATCGGCCAGGTCTGTTCGCCGACCACCACCACCGCTGCCGAATGCACTGGCCCGGCTTCGCCACCGAGGGCCTGGGCGGCGTGCAGGGCCTTGAGCAAACGGTCGGCCAATTGGCCTTCGCCGTCTTCAAAGGCGCTGACCATTGCTTCGATCACCGCGCGCCCGGCGAGCATGTTGCCGGCGGCCACGCATTGTTCGCCGCAGACGGCGTTGTGCACGCCGAGGGTTTGCGCACCGCTGAAATGCGCGGTCTGGCCGAGGTGGTTGATCGCGGTGATCTGCCGGTACTGGCTATAGCCGTTGCGGGTCAGCACCTGGTCCAGCGCCGCATCGGGCGCGTGACCTTGTTCCATCAGCGCGAGGACTTCCGGGCCAAGGGACGGCAGGGTGATGTTCTGGCTCGACACCGCGCCAACCCCCGGCAGCAGCCACGGGCAACGCGCACCGACGGCGATGCTGGAGGAACTGATGGCGACACCGAACTGGCCGGTTTCGGGGCAACGGGCTGCGATTGAAAAGGTCATGGTCTAACTCCTTTCGAGGAATTTGTTGTCCTTGCGGGCCTCATCGCTGGCAAGCCAGCTCCCACAGTTATTGGGTTGGTCACAAAATCTGTAAGCACCTCAAACCTGTGGGAGCTGGCTTGCCAGCGATGGCCGCGACGCGGTGCGTCTGATTACTCGGGAATCACCGCCACCACATCAATCTCCATCAGCCACTGCGGCTGCCCGAGTGCCGACACCACCAGCCCGGTGGAAATCGGGAACACGCCTTTGAGCCACTTGCCGACTTCCTGGTACACCGGCTCGCGGTAGCGCGGGTCGATCAGGTAAGTCGTGGTCTTGACGATGTGGCTCATGTCGCTGCCGGCTTCTTCCAGCAGTTGTTTGACGTTGCGCATTGCCTGTTCGGCCTGCGCGCGCGGATCACCGAGGCCCACCAGATTGCCGTCGAAATCAGTGCCGACCTGACCCCGGACATACACGGTGTTGCCGGCACGCACGGCCTGGCACAGGTCGTTGTCCAGGGTCTGGTTTGGGTAAGTGTCTTTGGTGTTGAACATACGGATGCGGGTGTGAGTTGGCTTGCTCATGTACAGCTCCAGACTAGGTATTCAGCGGCGCAGAAGCACCGCCGCGAAAGTAGGCAATCAAGCGTCGACGGTGTCGGCGGCTTTCGTGTTGGCGGTCGAATGCAGGGCGGCTTCACGCTGCTCGGCATCTTTGTAATCAAGGTATTTGCGCTGGGTGGCGATGTGGTCGGCCACGTGTTTGGCGTCATGCCAGACGCCCCAGATAAACGACGAACCGCGTCGCGACTGCCATGGCAAGCCGAGGAAATACACCCCCGGCTCGCTGGACACGCCGCGCTGGTGCTGCGGTTTGCCCTTGTCATCAAATGCCGCGACTTGCAGCCAGGAATAATCCACGGCGAAGCCGGTGGCCCAGATGATCGAGGTGATCCCGGCTTCGGCCAGATTCAGATCGAGCAGCGGATTTTTCACGCACTCCGGATCTGGATAGGTCTCTCGCGCTTCAGGTTCTTGTGGCAGGTCGAGGCCGTTGCGCTCGATGTAGGCATCGGCGGCATCCAGCAAGGCGAGGTAGTTGTCATCGCCACGTTTGAGGTTGTCGACCAGGTCCTGCTTGAAGGTCACCACGCCGTTGTTGAACGACTCGGTCACGCCGACCAGGGTCATGCCACGATGGGCCAGACCCCGGAAATCAATGGTGCGCCCGCCATGCGCGCCGCTGACCGCGATGGTCACGTGTTCGCGACCGGGTTTCATCGCCGCCTGATCCCACTCGCCGAGCACCCCCAGCCACCAACAGAAATCGCGGTTGCGATAGGCACGCGGCGGACGGTCGTGAGCGCCGACCGAAAGGTAAACCTGTTTGCCGGAACGCTGCAGTTCATCGGCGATCTGCACGCCGGACGAACCGGCACCGACCACCAGCACTGCGCCGTCGGGCAGTTGCTGCGGGTTGCGATAGTCAGCGGAGTGGATCTGCAACAGACGCGGGTCTTGCGGTGCAATCGGCGGGATCACCGGACGCTGGAAAGGACCGGTCGCCGCAACCACCCGGCTGGCCTCGATCACGCCCTCGGAGGTCTCGACAGTGAAGCCCGGACGCCCGACATTGCGCACCACGCTTTTGACCTCGACGCCGGTGCGGATCGGCGCGTTGAATTTCTTCGCATAGGCTTCGAAATAGTCCGCGACGCGCTCCTTGGGGGCGAAACCATCGGGATCGACGTCATCGAATTCCAGCCCCGGAAAGCGGTCGTGCCACGCCGGACCGTTGGCCACCAACGAGTCCCAGCGCCCGCTGCGCCAGCGTTCGGCAATGCGGCTGCGCTCCAGCACCAGGTGCGGTACACCGAGTTTGCTCAGGTGCTCGCTCATCGCCACACCCGCCTGTCCGGCGCCCACGACAAGCGTGTCTGTTTTTATTGTTTCAGTGCTCATTTGTACATCCTTCCTGGCAAGGCAAGTGGATTCGGATCGCTTCAGGCTTGTCCGTTTTGCTTGCGGTCAGACTAGGCAGGAGGGGGGTATCGGTAAAATATTATTAAGCTGGGATGTGAATACAAATTGCTGAAGCAGAAGGGGTGAAGCCAGTAAAAACGCGGCTTGCAGGACAGGGGGAGGATCGTCCCGGGCAGGAAAACCCGGGACAGGAAGGTGAAAATTCACTCTTAGAGGGGGGCGTCCGTCAGTTACCGTCGGCGACCTTGCGTTCGATCGCATCGGACCTACGCTTGAGTTCCTCGGCCTCCTGTTCCTTGGTGCGGATCGAGGTCGGCGTCAGCACCTCGTCCACAGCTTTGGTATCGTCGTCGCTGTCCTGCAGATCCCGGCGAACCACATCCACCGGTTTGCCGGCAGCGTCGAGCGGAGGCGCGTTATGAGGGGTTGCGGGCTTGCGGTCGTCAGTGTTTTTCATTTTCATACCTCCATTGGCTTACAACGTTGGATACGACGACATGACACGAGTTCGAGAAATTTCACGGGTGACCGCCGCGGCCCTCGGCTGTGCGCTGCTAATCGCTGCCAATTCAGCACACGCCGCCAGTTTCGACTGTGCCAAGGCCAAAGCGGCAGACGAGAAAGCAGTCTGCGCCAACCGCTCGCTGAACGACCTGGACGTGACCATGGGCGAGCTGTTCAGCCTCGACAAACGCCTGCTGCCGATGGGCGGGCGCGACGCGCTGATCGGCGAGCAGCAGGCTTTCCTGAAACGCCGCAAGGCCTGTGGCGCGAAGGTCGGTTGCTTGACTGAGCTGTATCAGAAGCGGGTTGACGCGCTGCGCAACATCATCGAGACGCGGGTGATGACGCAGGGGCCGTTTTGACCCGCTGTTTGTTGCCGCTACGGGTCAGATCCTGCGGTCAGAGCAAATTCCACGACACCCCGACATAAACCCCCAGCCCTTCACCCGGCGTAGACCGCGCCGCATCCAGACCCTTGTCGTCATACCCCGGCGTGACTGTCGCGGCGTAGTGCTTGTTGGTTAGGTTGCGCAGGTCGAGCCAGGTTTGCCAGTCGTTTTTCGGCGCGTTGTAGCCGACAGTGGCGCCGAACAGTGCGTAGGGATCGGCGTAGTAGCTGTTGGCGTAATCCACCGCGACTTTGGATACCAGTTGCGTGTTGATCGCCGCGAAGAAGCCTTGTGGCCAGTCGTGGCGCAGTTCGCCCTGGTAGTAGTGCATCGGCAGGCCGGGCAGGCGGTTGTCGCCAAAACGCTTATCGTCGCGGTAGTGGAAGTCGCTGAAGGTGTAGGCCTGACGCAGGCTCAATTTACGTCCGTCGGCGGCTGACCACAGCGTGCTTTGCAAGCTGGCTTCGACACCCTGATGCACGGTGGGGCTGGCGTTGAGTTCGTACGGGGTGACGGCGTTGGCGTCCGGCAGCACCGACAGCAATTCGTGGCGCACCTGCGCGTAGTACCACGCCAGGCTCCACTGGCCGAGTGTGCTGTCGCCGCGACCGCCGAGTTCGAGGGTGGTCGCGGTCTGGTTCTGCAGTTTGATCGGATCGCTCTGGGTGCCGGTCGCCGCACCGTTGCCGGCCGGGAAGCGGATGTTCGAGCTGTAGATCAGCGACCACGGGTGCGGTGCTTCGACCGAACGGCTGAGGTTGCCGAACAACTGCAGGTCCGGCGTGACCTGATAGCGCAGGCCCAGACGCGGCGCGTAGTCCCAGTCGCCCAGGCTGGTTTTGCCGCCGTTTTGCGGGTAGGTGACGGCGCTTTCGCGGCGGGTGTAGAGGGCGGCGAGGCCGGTGGTCAGCCACAGGTCGTCGGCGATTTCCAGGTCGTTGCCGACGTGCAGAACGGTGTCCGAACCCTGATAGGTGAAGTTGCGCATGCGGGTGCCCGGCGCATACGCGGCGGTGTTGCCGGACGGGATGCGCACGAATTCACTGGCGCCGTCGTTGGGCAAATGTTTGGTGGTGCGCAGGCCGATGGTGCTGCGGCTTTCCATGCCGAACAGGGTGTCGCGGCGCTTGTAGTCGAACGTGCCGCTGACGTCGGTGTAGGCCACTTTCAGACGGTTCGGGCCTTCGCGCAGGTCCATCGGGTAGTCGTGATAGACCAGGCCGGTCTGAATGCTCGAATCGTCGTCGATGTAGTAGGTGGTCTTGTTGCCGATGAAGGTGCTGCCCGGTTGTTTGCGACTGTCGTCGCGCGCCACGTAAGCCGGGTTGGCCGCCCGTGGCGTGTGCTCGATCGAATGCTTGGTCACACGGCCGGCGAGGTCGTTGTCGGTCTCGCGGTAACGGAAATAGAAGCGGGTCTCCAGGTTCGGATTGAAGCGATAGCCGAAGTTGGCGATCACGCCCTGGCTCTCGCTGGCGGTGTGATCCTGATAGCCGTTGGCGTTCGCGTCGGTCAGCGACACGTAGTAATCGAAGTCGCCCAGCACTTGCCCGGAACTGATCTGACGCTGCTGGTAACCATG
Organism: Pseudomonas sp. AO-1; assembly: GCF_019775695.1. Classification (NCBI taxonomy): domain Bacteria; kingdom Pseudomonadati; phylum Pseudomonadota; class Gammaproteobacteria; order Pseudomonadales; family Pseudomonadaceae; genus Pseudomonas; species Pseudomonas sp. AO-1. Next base: position 3,971,472 of record NZ_CP079947.1, on the reverse strand, counting down.
GCTGCCGGTGGCATAGCGCACCTGCAATTTCGGCGCGTCGTAGCCGGTGTGGCTGACGTAATCGACGGCGCCGCCCAGCGCCAGCGCACCACGATCAAAGCCGTTGGCGCCGCGCAGCACCTCCACATGGTCGAGCCACAGCGGTTCGAGCAATTCGTAGGGCGTGCCGCCGGGGCCGGTCAGCGGCAGGCCGTCGAGCATCGTGTACAACCCCGAAGCGTGCGCGCCGGGTGCGCGGTTGATCCCCGAACCCCGGATCGAAATCTTCACCCCTTCGTTGCCCGCCGACTGCGCGTAGACCCCCGGCTGATACGCGAGGACGTCCTGATTGCTCGCCACCCGGCCCTGCAACGGCTGACGCATGTCGACCACATTGCTGCCGCCGGGCACTTGCGCCAGACGCGCTTCGGCCTCCGCCACGGAGGCATCGGTGCCACTTTGCTCGTCAGCGGAAATCAGCACCTGGCCCAGCTCCATGCCTTTGGGTTCCTCGGCCATGACCGGGCAGGCGAGGGCCAGGCCCAGCAGGGCAGAGGGCAGGGATTTGGGCGACGGCATCGAGAAACTCCAGACAGACAGGGACGGGCAATGAACAGTGCGACGCCAGAAGGAACGATGGAAACACATGGCAATTTTGCTTTTTCGCCGGGGAGTCAGGGATGGAAGTGCTGGAGGTCAAGTCCGGAGACGGCATTCATGGCCGCCAACGCAGACGACCGGCCGCTGGTGATCGCGGCCAGTCGTTCGGGGGGAGGGGTCAGGCAATCTTCAACGCCATGAGAATGTCCAGCGGTGTCTGGGCAAATGCCCGGGCCTGCTCAGTCATCTCGGCAAGGTTTTCTTCGGCGGTGAGCAGCGGCTGGTCACCCCTGAGCAGCACTTCGCCCTGTTCACCGATGACGGCCCACGCCAGTTGCGCCCAGTCTTGCGGGTCAGTCATGCCTTGTTTGAGCGAAATCAGGAACAACTGCTGGACGCGGCTGACTGCCACGCCACCGCCGGTGACCGGGCTGGCCAGCACCTGAATATCGCTGTTGAACAGCGCCCGCTTGCACAGTTGCAGGTTGAGGGTGTCGCAATGTTCCTGCACCTGTCTTTCAGCGGCTTCGCTCTGGCACGGGGCGGCGACGCCCATGCCGATCAGCACGGTGACAGCCTGCACCAGGTCGTCGTAAGACACGGAGCCCACAGCCATCGACAACTGCTGCAGGGTCTTCGCGGCATAGGCATTGGCTGCGAGCGCTGCGAGCACCGGGCTGTAAATCTCCGCTTGCAGCGAAGCCGCACCGGCCGGACCCGTGACGGTGTCGGGAATGTTTTCAATGGCTTGCAACAGGACAAAACGGCTTCTCAGCAGGGCATCGCGCTGTTCGGCGGCAGACAGACGATTGGCACCGCGTACGTACAGATCCCGGCGGAAGTTCTGATTGATGAAGTAGTCGCGCGCCTGTTCGCGCATGACTGGATGCTCGATCCCCTGCAGAAAGTCCATGCCTTCTGCACTCAGATTCAGCGCTGCAACGGTATCCAACGGCACGGCGGTCGCGGCGTAGTCGAGTTTGGCCGCCGCCATGGCGTCGACCACGTCGGTGAAATACATGCAGTTCCAGTCGCGATTGAAGTACTCATGGGCCACGTACTGACGATTCTGGCCCTTGATGCTCTGCAACTGGGCACCGAGAGCCGGCGCCGTTCTGGCGTACTTCGGATTGGCCGCCAGCAGCGCTTCGGAAAATTGCATCGCGGCATCGATACGTTTGGCCGGGCTGGTGGAGGCATGGCTGGCAAAGCGGTTATGCAGACTGAACAGATTGCGCAAGGGCGCCGAAGGCGACCAGCCCGGGAAACAGTTGTAGCTGACATACAACAGGCCGCCGGGTTTGAGGTGACGGCGGGCGAATTCGACGATCAGTTGCTGATTGTCGCGGCTGACCCAGGTCCAGATGCCATGCAGGCTGATACTGTCGAAGGCCGGCAGGTCATCCCGGGCCAGCAGTTGCTCGAAACTGTCGTCATACAGGCGGGCCTGGCTGTTCCAGTCGCTCGCCAATGCAATGGCATGCGCGGCCTGGGATGGCATGAAATCGGTGCCGACGTAGTTTCCCGGGTTGGCGGCGGCATGGATGTTGATCGACACACCCTGGCCGAAGCCCAGTTCGCAGTGGTAGCCAGCGGCACTCTCCAGCGTGGCAAAGCCGCGCAACAATAGGCAAAAACGCTGGAACACCGGATTGATTTCCCGGCTATACGAGTAGGTGTAGCCCTCGTCGGTGAAATACCCTTCGTTCCAGGCATTGCTCATGGGTGCATCCTTCAATTCGCGAGTGAGAGCCGCTCTTATAAGGGTTTGGTAATGTGCACCACAAGCGGAAAAACATGTAGGTGAGTCTTACGATTGCCGAGGCGTTTAGACGTCTGTCTGCCATCGCTGCTGTGGGCCGCAAATCGGTCATGCAGTCTTTCGGGCCAGCGCGCGGGTTAATTCGAGCACCATACCCTGTAGGAGCTGCCGCAGGCTGCGATCTTTCGATGTTGATCTTTAAAGTCAAAAGATCGCAGCCTGCGGCAGCTCCTACAGGGGCGCGTGTAAATTCAGCGCCCGTGCGCCGCGTCCGCCAGTTGCCCGGTATCGACCCGCACGAACACCGAATCACCCACCGCCGTCAGCACTTCCCCGGCGTACACCTCGCAGATCACCCGGGTTTTGCGCCCGACATCGCCTTCGACCCTGGCGCGCAAGGTCAGGGTGACGCCCATCGGCGTGGGTTTGATGAACTTGAGGCCAAGGTTGCCGGTGACGCAGTCGATGCGCGGCAGGCTGCCCGGGGCACGCTGTTCGGCGCGGTAGTGGTAAGCCATCGCGGTCCAGTTGGAATGGCAGTCGACCAGCATTGCCAGCAGGCCGCCGTATACCAGGTCTGGCCAGCCGCAGTATTTGTCTTCCGGCAGGTGTTCGGCCATGACGTGCACGCCGTCCTCGTGCCAGTAGCTTTTGACGTGCAGCCCATGCGGGTTGCGGCCGCCGCAGCCGTAGCAGATGCCTTCGGGGGCGGCGAGGTCTTGCAGGGGAGTTTCGGAACGGGTCATGGGGCTGGTCATCCTGAAGGGGTGATTCCGGTCAGGCGCAGGCGGTTGCGCCCACCGCGCTTGGATTCATAGAGCGCGGCGTCGCCTTGTTCGATCAATGCCGCGAGACTGGCCGGCGGCTGGTTGAATAGGGTGGCGCCGATGCTTAACGTCACCGGCTCTGGTGTCGGAAATGCCTGGGCGGCGCTGCGGTGAAACTGATCGCGCAGGGCGTCGCCCAGTCTGACGACGTGATCACTGGGCGCGTTGCTCAGCAAAATCACGAACTCGTCGCCACCCAAACGGGCGGCGAGCGTCTCATCGGAAGTCTCGGCGCGGATCATTTCACTCAAGGCCACCAGCAAACGGTCGCCGGCGCTGTGGCCGTACTGATCGTTGACCGATTTGAAGTTGTCGATGTCGATCAGCAGCAGGGCTCCCGGATGCGCCGGGGAGACGTCTTGCAGCAAGCGCGGCGCGCGCACATCGAGGGCGCGGCGGTTGTAGAGAGCGGTCAGCGGATCACGGGCGGCCAGTCGGGCGATCTGTTCCTCGCGCCGGTAGCGTTCGGTGCCGGTCATCGACAGCGCAATCAGCATGATCGCCATTGCGCCTTCGACCAGCGAAATCTGAATGATTTCACCCCGGAACGCCGCCAGATCGATCAGCGTGCCCGGGATCATCACGGTCAGGGCCTTGGCCACATAGAACAGCCCGTGACCGAGCAACACGTAGCGCAGTTGCACCGCGCCGACGCTCAGCGAGCTGCCGTGGGGGCGCAGCAGCAGACTGGCCTTGAGCGTCGAGGCGGCCACCAGCAGCGAGTTGGCGGCCAGCATGACTTTCGACCACAGCGGCCCGTCCGGCAACAACAGCATGACCAGCCAGCTGACGAAAATCAGGTACCAGGCCGGGGATAGACGGATCTGCGTGAAGCGCGCCACCCCCAGCAAAAACAGAAAGTGCGCGGTCACCAGCAAGCCGTTGGCGAACCAGATGCCGATCAGCAGAAAACCGTTGCTGCGCAGCAGGGCCAGGGTGGAACCGATGGTGATGGTGGCGAAACCGGCGCTCCAGAACAGCAGCGAAGGCTCACGAATGCTGCGCCACTCGACCGCCAGATACAGCGCGGCGGCGGCTGCGAGAGCGATCGAAATGGTCAGCATCGTCAGTGGGTCGAGCGGCATTTCCGGGGGAGCCTGTCAGAAGGTCGGTAGGGCCGGCGATTGTAAGCGTTCGGGGCCGTTTTGGCAGGCTCCGCACGCTGATGTCATGGCCGGGCGTTCGCCGTCATGACTGTGGCGCGAGCCAGGTGTCGACGACCCGCCGATCCAGTTCTTCCCAATAAGCCATGCCCAGCACTCGCGTGGTGTTCAGCCCGCGCAGATAGCCACGCAGCTGATTGGCCGTATCGCGTTTGAGCTGCACATCGGTGATGTCCTTGTCCAGCAACACGTTTTCGTACTGCACCAGGTATTCCGCCACCCGCTCGCGAAAGTCGGGCAAAACCGCGTCGCGGATCAGGTCAAAGGTTCTCAAAGCGGCGTCCTCACTGTTGTTTTAGTCATTAGAGATGAGCATGGATCAAACGTTATCGTCGGTAACTATCGCTAGAAGTAATAGTGACCATCACGAAACGCAAGTTCAGCTTTGCAGGCAATAGGCGGAAAATTGCCTTCATTGAAAACGCAGCTCAAGGAAATTGCGCGATGAAGACACTGACCCGACTGGCGCTGACCGCTCTGCTGATGAGCGGCATGGTAGCCACGGCACCGTCTTACGCAGACGACGCTTGTGCGTGTCATCTTCAGCCAATCGCCGGCAGCAGCGCGACATTGCAACATTCACAGACCGTGGGTGTGCTGTACAGCGAAAACACCCGGGAAAACCTGCAATACCTGACGCGCTACCACGACATGGCGTTGCACGGCGCCAAGGATGCGCTGGATTCGCGAATTCGTGCAGCCTTTGTCAGCAGCTCCGACCCGGAACTGGCCATCGATTGGTTGCTCAGCTCGCTGCAGCGTCATTTTTCGTCGGTGACGGTTTACGACAGCCTTGATGCGCTGATTCAGGCACACCCGGACATTGTGGTGAAACTCGACACCTTCAACCGCTTGCTGACCCAGCAAAACAGCCTGTACGAGGCGCATTTCATCGCGCGTTTCTACGATGCCGACCTGCAGTACATCGGCAAGGCCGAGGGCTCGGTGGAGAAACAGATTCCGTCGGTCTGGGTACACGACAAAGCGGCGCAGGAGATTGCCGCGCAGATCGAGCAGCAACGTGATCTGCAACTCAATGCCTTGAAGCAGTTCGATGCCTCGCTCAAGGCGCTGGTGGCTTCCAGCTGAACACTCAAAACCAAAAGGGCAGCGGCGGCGCCGTGACGCTGAACCGTTGCCGGATGAACCGGACTTTTATTTTCAGGATTACACCGATGCGTACTTTTTTTGCCCCGACCCTGGCGGTTGCCTCCTTGCTGCTCGCCGGTTGCGCCTCCGCACCGAACGACCCGACGCTGACCTTGCAGACCAACAAGACTCCGGCGCAATACGCCGATTGCGTGGTGCCCAAGCTGCAGAGCAGTGCGCTGAACCCGACCGTCTCGCAGACCCAGCGCAGCTACCGGATCGTGGTGCCGAGCAAGGTGTCGGCAGACAACGTGCTGGAAGCCTACAAGGCCGGCAACGGCGGCAAAGTGTTCATCTATGAGCGCCACTTGCTGGCTTCCAATTTCCTGCCTTCCAGTTTTGAACGCGCTGCCCAGGATTGCATCTGACCCGGCCGCGCAAACCGTTCTGACCGAGCTCCTTTGGTTGGCCGCAACCAACCAATACTTTGCCCCGCACCTCATTCGGTAGCGGGGCTTTTTTTGCCTGACATTTGCTGCTCTGGTGATGTCGGCACGCTAGCGTTTGCCCGGCGTGGTTGGCTGCTTGCGTCGGTGTGGGGGAATATGGTTGTATGGTACAACTAAATTTCAGCAGTGATGTGTCATGAGTGTCCCTACAGCCTTGATCGAAGAAATCCGTACAGCGTCGCGCACAATGGTGCGTGAGTTCGGTTTCCTGCGCGCCACCCTGGCGGCGACCGACTATTCAGCCTCCGGCGTGCACGCATTGCTGGAAATCGAGGCCGGGGACGGCGTCAGCGCTGCACAACTGGCGCAAAGCCTTGGTCTGGAAAAGTCCAGTGTCAGCCGCATGGTCGGCAAACTGATCAAGGCCGGGGAGATCGAGGAGCGCGCCGCCGAGGACGCCCGGGTCAAGCATCTGCACCTGACGGCGCAGGGCCGGCAGACCGTCGCCGACATTCATGCCTACGGCCGGGCGCAGGTCAGCAACGCACTGAACACGCTCAATCCGTCGCAGCAACAGAGCGTGGCGCAGGGCCTTGCAACCTACGCCCATGCGCTCAAAAGCATCCGTCTGGGCGCTGACCAGCGACTCGCGCCGAACCTGCACATCAGCGCCGGCTATCGCCCCGGGCTGATCGGCCGCGTGGCGCAAATGCATGCGGATTATTATTCGCGGCATTCCGGTTTCGGCGCGATCTTTGAAAGCCGCGTCGCCAGTGAAACGGCGGAGTTTGTCGGGCGCCTCGATCAGCCCTGCAACCAGATCTGGGTGGCGATGCTTGATGAGCGCATCGTCGGCTCGATCGCAATCGACGGCCAGGATCTGGGCAACAATCAGGCGCATCTGCGCTGGTTTATCCTCGACGACGGCTGCCGCGGCAGTGGCGTCGGCCGGCAGCTGCTGAGCGCGGCAGTGGAGTTTTGCGATCAGCAGGGTTTTGATGCGATTCAGCTCTGGACCTTCAAGGGCCTCGACGCCGCGCGCCGACTGTACGAAGCCGCCGGGTTCGAATTGACCATGGAAGAGCAGGGCAGCCAGTGGGGCAGCGTGGTGACGGAGCAGCAGTTCACCCGTGCAGGCGCCTCACGTTGAAGGTTGATTCAGCGTCATCACGCAGGTGCTGAATGTATCCGCCAGTCAGGCTTCCTGCGCCTTGGCGCTGGCGATCGAAAAAGCCTTCGGCAAATTGGCGCCATTCTTCGCGGCCAGGATCTCGGCCATCACGCTGACCGCGATCTCCGCCGGTGTCTTGCTGCCAATGTAGATGCCGATCGGCCCGTGCAGGCGCTCGAGTGATGCCTGGGTCTCACCAAAATGCTCGATCAGACGTTCGCGGCGCAGCTGACTGTTGCGCCGCGAGCCGATGGCGCCGATGTAAAACGCCGGGCTGTGCAGGGCCTCGAGCAGTGCCAGATCGTCGAGTCGCGGATCATGGCTCAAGGCGACGATGCAGGTGCGCAGATCGACCGCGAAGTCGCGCACCACGTCGTCCGGCATGCCAATAATGCGCTCCACACCGTCCACCGCCCAGGTGTCGATGTATTCGGCACGCGGGTCGCACACGGCGACCTTGAAGCCGTTGAACAGCGCCATGGTCGCCAGATACTCGGCCAGCGCGCCGGCACCGATCATCAGCAGCCGATACCCCGGCCCGAGGGTATTGCGCATCTGTTGGCCGTCAAAACTGAATTGCTCAGGAGTTGCCGTGGTTTCCAGCGTGACGCGACCGCTATCCAGTGCCAGGCAGCGGCGCACCAGTTGCCCGGCATCCAGTTGCAGCAGCAGTTGGTCCAGCACCTGCCATGAGGGATTGAACTCAAGAATCAGCTCAAGCGTGCCGCCACAGGGCAAACCGAAACGATGCGCCTCGTCGGCGCTGACGCCGTAGCGCACCACCTCGGGCGCACTGTCCTTGAGGCCGCTGCCGCCCTGCGCGGTGGTGTAACGATGGATCAGATCGTCCTCGATGCAGCCGCCGGACACGCTGCCGACCACCCGACCGTCGTTGCGCAAAGCCATCATCGACCCTGTCGGGCGCGGCGAAGAGCCCCATGTGCGCGCGACCGTGGCGAGCAACACCTGCTCGCCGGCGGCGAGCCAGTCCCGCGCGGTGCGCAGGACCAGCAAGTCGATGCTTTCCATCAAACGTTCCTCTAACGCATTTGCAGGATGATCGGGCTGCTGCTGGCCGGATCGGTACGTTCACGCAGCTTGTTGACCGCCTGCGCTTCAATGGCACCGCCCTGATTGCCCCAGGTGCTGCGCATGAAGGTCAGCACTTCGGCGATCTCTTGATCCGACAACTGCTCACGGAAGGCCGGCATGCGATAGGCGTCCGGTACTCCGGCGGCCACCACCCGTTGCGAACCGTTGAGGGTGATGTTGATCGCCGAAGCACTTTCCTTGGCCAGTGCCGACGTGGCGCCGGCCAGCGGCGGCATCCATTCCGACTGGCCCTTGCCGTCCAAACCGTGGCACGAAGCACAGCGCGTGACGTAGGTATGGGCACCGGGCGCGTCCAGACGTTCCGTCGCCGAAACCGCTTGGTACTGCCATGGCTGGCCGTCGCGCTGACGGTCCCCGGGCAATGACTTGAGATAACGGGCAATCGCGGTCAGATCGTCATCGCTCATGAACTGCGTCGAGTTGTTGAACGCCTCGGTCATTGAGCCATAAACCACTGCATGTTTGTTACGCCCGGTCTTGAGGAACTGCACGATCTCCGGTTCGCTCCAGCGACCCAGGCCGGTGTTGTGATCATCACGCAGGCTCGGCGCGTACCAGCCATCGAGCAAGGCGCCGGCGAGGTACGGCGTGGCGGACTCCTCCAGAGCCTTCTCGTTGAACGCCAGACCGCGCGGCGTATGGCAACTGCCGCAGTGTCCTGCGCCTTGAACGAGATAAGCGCCGCGATTCCACACGGCATCCTGCGACGGTTTGGCCACGTAAGGTTCGGTATCGGCAAACACACCGTTCCACAGCGCAATCGGCCAGCGCAGGTTCAATGGGAAAGGAATCGCACTCGGGATATTCGCCTGCTTGACCGGTGCCACGCCTTTCATGAAAAACGCGTACAGCGCGCGCACATCGTCGTCACTGAGCTTGGCGTAGGACGGGTAGGGCATCGCCGGGTAGAGACGGCGGCTGTCGGGTGCCACGCCGTGGCGTAGCGCACGGTCGAAGTCCGCCAGGCTGTAGCGACCGATGCCGGTTTCCGGCTCCGGGGTGATGTTGGTCGCGTGGATCGCGCCCAGTGGTGTGGCCATTTCCAGGCCGCCAGCGAACGGCGCACCGCCCGGCACGCTGTGGCATGCCACGCAATCGCTGAGTCGGGCGACGTATTCGCCACGAGCCACCAGCGCCGGGTCGATATCGGCCACGGCGATGTGGTTGTTTTCAAGGCGCGAGACAGGCTCGCGGGTGACATACCAGGCCAGCAGGCCTGCCGCGACCAGGCACGGCACTGCCAGCCAGCCTGCGGTTCTTGCGAATCGGCGGTTATTCATGGACGCTCCGGCGTTGATCAAGTGAAGGTGTGGCGGCTCATGGGCAGGCTGCGCACCCGTTGCCCGGTCAGCGTTGCCACCGCATTGGCGACGGCGGGTGCGACGGCGGGCAGCGGTGGTTCGCCGATACCGCCCATTTTTTCCCCGCTCTCGACCACACGCACGTGGACCCGGGCCATCCGCGCAGGCGGCAGGATCGGATACAAGTCGTAGTTGCGCGCACGCGGTTTGCCATCAATCCACACGGCTTCCTCCACCAGGGTTTGCGACAGGCCCAGCGCCACCGCGCCATTGACCTGCGCTTCGACAATCGCCGGGTTGACGATGCTGCCGGGGTCGATTGCCTGCCAGATGTCGTGCACCTTGACCTGACCGTGCTCGATGGAGACCTCGGCGATCACCGCCGTCTGGGTACCGAACGGCGACGCCATCGCCACGCCTCGCGCACGTTTGCTGCCGTCCGCCGCGGTGAACGGCCCACGCTTCCAGCCACCCGACAGCTCGCCCACTGCGTGCAGCAGCGTGGTCAGTCGCGGGTTGTCGCGCAGCAGATGCACGCGCAGTTCGAACGGGTCCTTGCCGCCCTTGTCGGCCAGTTCGTCAAGGAACGACTCATAGAAGAAATCGTTGAGCGAATTGCCCACCGAACGCCAGTAACCGAGCATCGCCGGGCCTTTGGCGTAGATCTGCGCGATGCGCTTGTTGGGGATTGCATAGGACTTGCCCGACAAGCCTTCAAGCGCCGTCGGGTCGAGCTTCTCACCCTGTTTGCCGGCCAGCGCCTCGGTCGGTCCTTCGGTGGCGCTGATCGCTTCGATTGCCAGCGGCCAGCCGTCGTTGTCCAGCGCGGCGCGGAAATTCACCGCGGCTACAGGACGCAGCACGTCGCGCAGGAACTCTTCCTCGCGGCTCCAGATCAGTTTGACCGGGCGGCCAACCGCCTTGGACAATTCAATCGCCTGAGGGTAGGGACTGGCGGCGTCGTAGAGGAAATGCCGACCGAAGAAGCCGCCCAGCAATGGCGAATGCAAGGTGATGCGCGACGGGTCCAGTCCGGTGCGTTTGGCGATGTCGGCACGGAACATGTCCGGCGCCTGATTCGGCAGCCAGACTTCCAGTGATCCGTCGGGATTGAAGCGGGCCAGCGCTGACGGCGGCTCCAACTGGCCGTGGTTCAGATACTGGTTGTGGTAAGTGGCGTCAATCCGCGTTTTGGCGCTGGCCAGAATTGCAGCCACGTCGCCTTCATTTTCATCATCCCTGGCCGGGCCTTTGTCTTCAGCCAGGCGCTTGAGCCAGGCATCGCTGGAAAAGTCTGCAGGCATCGGCCGTACCTTGCTGTCGGCCGTGGGTTCCTGCCAGTCGACCTGAATCGCTTCCACTGCACGTTTGGCGTGCCACCAGCGCTCGGCGACTACCGCCACGGCACCCGGCAGGCGATGCACGGAATGCACGCCTTTCATCGCTTTGACCTGCTCTTCGTTGCGCAGGTTGCCCACGGTCATGCCCAAACGCGGGGCGTGCTGAACGGCGGCATGCAGCATGTCGTCGACCTTCAGGTCGATGCTGTACAGCGCCTTGCCGGTGGACTTGTCGTAGGCATCGACGCGCTTCACCGGTTTACCGATCCAGCGGAACTGGCTCGGATCACGCAGTTGCACCGAGGCCGGATCGGGAACCGGCAGATCCATGGCGTGTTCGGCCAGTTCGCCGTAGGCCAGCGAGCGGCCCGACTTGGCGTGCACGACTTTGCCGGGTTCGGTAGTCAGTTCGCTCACCGGCACCCCAAGTTTCTGCGCGCCCGCCTGCAGCAGCATGGCGCGGGCGAGGGCGCCGAGGCGGCGCATCACCGGGTAACTCATGCGCACCGACATGCTGCCGCCGGTGATGCGCATGCCGTTCTCCATCACTACATAGGCTTCGCCGGGGGGCGCGGCTTCTACCAGGAACGTCGCCGGGTCGGCATCCAGTTCTTCACCGACGATCTGCGCCATCGCGGTGAACGTACCTTGTCCGCCTTCCATGAACGGGCACAGCAGGCGCACGCGGTTGTCCGGGCGAATTTCCAGAAACGCCGGCACCTGCGTGCCGCGTTCGGCAGTGGCCGACGCCGCTGCCGCTTGCACGCGCGTCGTGCCCAGCGGCAGGCCGAAGCCGAGCACCAGTGCGCCGACGGCGGTGCCGGCCAGAAAGCGTCTGCGCGACACATTGATCGGTTCGTGCAGCGTCAGTGCTGAGGCTTCCTGAGCAGGATCGATACGCACGTTCATCAGGCGTCTCCCTTGCCGGCCAGCTCATGCACGGCGGCATGAATGGCGTTGTACGTGCCGCAGCGGCACAGGTTGACCATCGCCGCTTCGATCTGCGCATCACTCGGCTTGGGGTTCTGCTTGAGCAGCGCCGTGGCGGCCATCACCTGCCCGGACTGGCAGTACCCGCACTGGGCGACCTGCAGATCAACCCAGGTCGAGACCACCCGTTTGCCCACATCGTCGGCCTCGATCGCCTCAATCGTGGTGACCTCGCGACCGACCACGCCGGCCACCGGCGTGACGCACGAGCGCACCACGTTGCCGTCCACCAGCACGGAGCAGGCGCCGCACTGCGCCAATCCACAGCCGTACTTGGTGCCGGTCATGCCCAGGTCATCGCGGATCACCCACAGCAGGGGCGTATCGGCGTCGGCATCGACCTGATAGGTTTTCTGGTTGATTCGTAGTTCCATGGTTCACCCGCTCGATCATCGGTTGACGTGCATTTTTATAAGCGGTGAAACGCTGCGTGGCGCCTCATCGGTAAAGCGTGTTCTTTTGCTCAACTGGCCGTATTGCCCAGCGCTTCTGCGGCGAAGGGGTCGCCACGCAGCAGCGCGATATCACGACTGGGTGCGGTGCCATACAGGCGCGCGTATTCGCGGCTGAACTGCGAGGGACTTTCATAGCCGACCGCAAACGCCGCTCGCGAAACGTCCAGACGCTCCATCAACATCAGCCGGCGCGCCTCGTTCAGTCGCAGCCACTTCTGGTACTGCAGCGGGCTCATACCGGTGAGCTGGCGGAAGTGGTGGTGAAAGGTCGGTGCGCTCATCAGCACCCGCGCCGCCAGCTCATCGATGCGCAGCGCCGCGCTGTAGTTGACCTTGAGCCAGTCGATGGCTTTGGCGATGCGATAACCCTGGCCATCGACGGCCGTGATCTGCCGCAGCCGCGCGCCTTGATCGGTATGGAGCAGGCGATAGTGGATTTCCCGCAGCACCAGCGGCGCCAGTACCGGGATCGCTTCAGGCTCGTCGAGCAATGCCAGCAGGCGCTCAAGCGCGCCTTCCAGCGCGGACGACATGCTGCCAATGCCAGCGCCCGCGTTCATCGACGGCTGCCGTTTCGCAGGCAAGCCACCTTTGCTGAGGATTTCGGCGAGCATGCCGACATCCAGTTTCAGCACCAGCCCGACACAGGGCTGTTCGGGGCTGGCAAGCATCACTTCGGAATTGGCGGGCAGATCCAGTGAAGTGACCAGAAATCGCGAAGGGTCATAGCGGTAACCCTCACCGCCGACCCACAAGCGCTTTTCCCCACGGCCCACCAGAATCAGGCTCGGCTCGATCATGCACACAGCCGGTGGCGCCGGCTGATCGCGACGAAACAGCGACAGGCCGGGTATCAGCGTGGCGAAGTCGCCCGCTACGCTCACGCGCGGGTCAATGTTCAACGCCAAAGGTGATGCGTGGCGCAGCGGGGTAGGGATCATGTCGGACAACTCCTGTTGATCGAACTCTAATCCGCTGCACAGCCGTTTCCTATACACCACCCCGCAACCTCAGAGGATCAGGCAAGCATTCAAGAGGAATGCACTAGGGCGGAGGTGAATCGACCGGGAGAATGTGTCAAACCATTACAGGAGAGCCACCATGCAAGTCTTCGCTTATGGCGCCCATGCGGGCGACAAACCGCTTGAACCTCTGCGCATCACCCGTCGCGATCCCGGCCCGGAAGACGTGCAGATCGAGATTGCCTATTGCGGTATCTGCCACTCCGACCTGCACCAGGTGCGGGCCGAATGGGAGGGCACACAATATCCTTGCGTGCCCGGTCACGAGATCGTCGGTCGGGTCACCGCCGTAGGCCAACAGGTCAGCGGCTTCGCTCCGGGTGATCTGGTCGGCGTCGGCTGCATTGTCGACAGCTGCAAACATTGCGAAGAGTGTGCCGAGGGTCTTGAGAATTACTGCGACGGCATGATCGGCACCTACAACTTCCCGACTGCAGATGCGCCCGGCTGGACCCTGGGCGGTTACTCGCAAGCGATCGTGGTGCACCAGCGCTACGCATTGCGGATTCGTCATCCTGAAACTCAACTGGCTGCGGTGGCGCCGCTGCTGTGCGCGGGCATCACCACCTGGTCGCCGCTGCGGCACTGGAACGCCGGCCCCGGCAAAAAAGTCGGCGTGGTCGGCATCGGTGGTCTGGGCCACATGGGCATCAAACTGGCGCACGCGTTGGGCGCGTACGTAGTGGCGTTCACCACGTCCGAATCGAAACGCGAGGCCGCGAAAAGCCTCGGCGCCGATGAGGTGGTGGTTTCAAGCGATGCCCAGCAAATGGCCGCGCACCTGAAAAGCTTCGACCTGATCATCAACACCGTGGCCGCCCCCCACGACCTCGACGCCTTGCTGGTGCTGCTCAAGCGTGACGGCGCGATGACGCTGGTGGGGGCACCGGCGTCGCCGCATCCATCGCCGAACGTGTTCAACCTGATCATGAAGCGTCGCACCCTCGCGGGATCGATGATCGGCGGTATTCCAGAGACTCAGGAGATGCTCGATTTCTGTGCCGAACACGGCATCGTCTCGGACATCGAGCTGATCCGTGCCGAGCAGATCAACGAGGCGTACGAGCGCATGCTCAAGGGTGACGTCAAATACCGTTTCGTGATCGACAACGCGACGCTGGCACCGTGAAAAACAGTGCGTCCGGGCCATCGCCCGGACGCCTCTCGCCATACAGGTAGTTCCAATGACTTCCCTTTCTACAGAACAGCGCGGCTGGAGCGCGGTGCTGGCTATGTCGCTGGCCGCCTTCGCCCTGGTCGCTTCAGAATTCATGCCGGTCAGTCTGCTGACGCCGATTGCCGCCGAACTGCACATCACCGAGGGCCAGGCCGGGCAGGGGATTTCCGTGTCCGGTGCATTCGCCCTGATGACCAGCCTGGTGATTGCAACGGTCGCTGCTCGTGTCGAGCGCAAGACGCTGTTGCTGGGGCTGACCTTGCTCATGATCGTCTCGGGCACGGTGGTCGCTTTCGCGCCGGGCTATCCGTCGTTCATGTTCGGGCGGGCCTTGATCGGCATCGCGATCGGCGGTTTCTGGTCGTTGTCAGCGGCAACCGCGATGCGTCTGGTGCCGCCTGACCAAGTGTCCCGGGCACTGGCGATCGTCAACGGCGGCAACGCGCTGGCGACGGTAATTGCCGCTCCGGCGGGGAGTTTCCTCGGCGCGTTGATAGGCTGGCGCGGCGCATTTTTCTGCGTGGTTCCGGTCGCCGCGCTGGCGGCCATATGGCTGCTGATCAGTCTGCCGTCCTTCAAGCTCGAGCGTCAGGCCGGTCGCGGCAACGCCCTGCGGCTGATGAAGCAATGGCCAGTCGCTTTGGGGATGGTCGCCGTCAGCGTATTTTTCATGGGGCAATTCATGCTGTTCACCTACCTGCGGCCCTTTCTGGAGGAGGTCACCGGGGTCAGCATCTCAACCCTGTCCTTGATGCTGCTGGGACTGGGGCTTGCAGGGTTCATCGGGACCTTTGTGATCGAAAGATTCCTCGGCACCGGCCTGTACCGCACGCTGACGGTTATCCCGCTGATGATGGCGGTCATCGCCCTGGCGCTGGTCAACTTCGGCGCATCACCGCTGCTGACTGCGGTGCTGCTCGGACTGTGGGGGCTGGTCGCCACAGCGGCGCCCGTGGGCTGGTGGACATGGCTGGCACAGACGCTCCCGGAGGATGCTGAGGCCGGCGGAGGCTTGCTTGTGGCCATCGTGCAACTGGCAATCGCCGGAGGGGCCATCGTCGGTGGCCTGGCATTTGACCTGAGCGGTTACAAAACCACCTTCGAGCTGAGCGCGGCGGTGTTGGTGATTGCGTCGGTGCTCGCCTGGTTAGCGGGGCGCAGCGCTGCACAAGTGCATTTTGTCGAGTCGAACGCGACCGGTTGAGAGAAGTGCGAGAGTGATCGTGGAGTTGGCAGCTCTGCTCCAGCAACGGATTTGCCAATGACACTATGTGTCATATAGTCTTTGGCGCATCACTCATCCAGCCCCTCATCAAGGATTTCCAATGAACGTTCATTTCGTGGTTCACGAAGCATTCGAATCGCCCGGCGCCTATGAAACCTGGGTGCGCGAACGTGGCCATGAAGCGAGTTATTCGCGCGTGCATGCGTTTGAGGCCTTGCCCGCGAGCGTCGAGAACATCGACCTGCTGGTGGTGTTGGGCGGCCCGCAATCGCCGGCGACGAGCAAAGAGGAATGTCCGCATTTCGATGCGGCTGCCGAGTGCGACCTGATCGTTAGAGCGATCAACGCGAACAAGGCAGTGGTAGGCGTTTGCCTGGGGGCGCAATTGCTCGGCGAAGCGCTGGGTGCTGCGCATGGTCACAGCCCGGAAAAGGAAATCGGCAATTTTCCGATCACCTTGACCGAGGCGGGCAAGAACAACGCCAAGGTGGCGCACTTCGGCGATGCGCTCGACGTCGGTCATTGGCACAACGATATGCCGGGGCTGACGGCGCAGGCGAAGGTCCTCGCCGTCAGTGAGGGCTGTCCGCGCCAGATTGTCGAGTACGGCGATCTGGTCTACGGCTTCCAGTGCCACATGGAGTTCACCGCGGAGGTCGTGGAGCGTTTGATTGCCGCGTCCCCTGACGAGCTGGCGGCGGCGCTGGATTGTCGTTTCGTTCAGCAGCCGGCGGCGCTTCTCACCAACGCTTATGAGCAGATGAACCTTAAGCTGTTCGAGTTCCTCGACAAGCTGGTGGCGCAGTATCAACAGCAACGCAAGGGCTAGGAATAGCGGGCCAAACGCTCACGCCAGTTGCCACCGTGAGAACGCATGCACGCTTGCTCGGAGTCGAAACCCACGTTGCGCTCTGATGCGGGCAGGTCGATATCGGCCTCCCTCAGCGCAGTGGTCGTCAGTTCGAAGATCCGCGCTTTGGCTTGTGTGAAAGCGAGATGTTTGTCGGCCTCGGTATCGAACACCCAGATTACTTTCAGGGTCGCCTCAAACGCGTTCAGGTCAGCGGTGTGGGTCAGCCAGGTGAAGCCCTGGATTTCAGCTTTTGCGGCTTCACATGCGTCGGTGAGCGTGGCAATCAAGCGCCGCTCGATCCGCGCCAGTTCTCGTTTTCCAGCAGGCATTGCAGATCCTTATACGACAGTGGTGGTGTGGTCTCACTGTAATTGCTGAGGTTCACAAAACCTCATGTCCAACCCGAATTCCCTGTGGGAGCGAGCTTGCTCGCGAAAGCGGTAGGTCTGTTATGTCAGTGTTGACTGACTTGGCGCCTTCGCGAGCAAGCTCGCTCCCACAAAGGTTGCTGTGAACCGGGATGCCCCTGTCCAGTACAAATCCTTGTGGGAATGTGGCGTCAGTCCAGATCGCTGGCCTGATGCCGCTCGGCAACCTGGCTCGCCTCGTCACCCCAGGTGCGATTGACGCGCTGGCCACGCTTCACCGCAGGGCGTTGGGCGATGTCTTCGGCCCAGCGCTGCACGTGGGTGTATTCGTGGGCCGCTAGAAATTCGGCGGCTGAATACACGTTGTTGCGCACCAGTTGGCCGTACCACGGCCAGACCGCGATGTCGGCGATGGTGTAGCTGTCGCCGGCCAGGTAGCGGCTTTCCTTGAGGCGTCGGTCGAGTACATCGAGCTGACGCTTGGCTTCCATGGTGAAGCGGTTGATCGGGTATTCGAGCTTCTCCGGCGCATACGCGTAGAAGTGCCCGAAGCCACCGCCCAGATAAGGTGCGGCGCCCATCTGCCAGAACAACCAGTTCAGGGTTTCCGTGCGGCCAGCCGGATCTTTCGGCAGGAAGGCGCCGAATTTCTCTGCCAGATACAGCAGGATCGAACCGGATTCGAATACCCGAATCGGCGGCTGTACGCTGTGGTCGAGCAGCGCCGGAATCTTCGAGTTCGGATTGATCTCGACAAAACCGCTGGAGAACTGATCGCCCTCGTTGATGCGGATCAGCCACGCGTCGTACTCGGCCTCGGTGTGCCCCAGTGCGAGCAATTCTTCCAGCAGGATGGTCACCTTGACGCCATTGGGCGTCGCCAGTGAATACAACTGCAGCGGGTGTTTGCCCACTGGCAGGGTCTTTTCATGCGTCGGCCCGGCAATCGGGCGGTTGATGCTAGCGAAATGGCCGCCGGACGGGGCTTCGTGTTTCCAGACTTTGGGCGGTACGTAGGGCGCTTTACTCATGAAATGGGCCTCATGGTGAACTTGCCGAGAATGACCTGACGGGTATCAGACCAGACAGCATAAACGCTCTAGCTCAAGACTGCGCAACCCCCGGAATGATCAAACACGCCGCCAGACCCATCAACGCGATCCCGATGACCTTGTCGAGGAGCCGCTGTTTTTCCAGCAGGCGACGGCGTAACCGTTCAGTGGAGAAAAACAGCGCGACCAGGCTGAACCACAGCCAATGAATGACCGACATGAACAGGCCATAGGCGAAGTTCACCGTCAGCGAACTGCCAGGCTCCACCACCTGGCTGTAGGCCGCCACCACAAACAACATGGTTTTCGGATTCAGTGCATTGGTCAGAAAACCTGAGCAGAACACCTTCCAGGCACGGGGTGCCGAAGCGCTCGCATCGGTAAATGTCAGCACCGATTGATTGGTAAAGGATTTGATGCCCAGATAGACCAGGTAGCCGGCGCCCAGCAGCTTCATCATCCAGAACAGCATCGGTGACTGAGTGATGATCAGCGCCACCCCGAACACCGTGTAGAACACATGAACCTGCACGCCACAGGCGATGCCCAGCGCAGCCAGCAAACCACTGCGCCGCCCGTAGGCATAACTGTTGCGAGTGACCATGGCAAAGTCCGGGCCGGGGCTGATCACCGCCAGAAGGGTGATGGCGATTACCAGAAACAATTCATTCATCCCTACGCTCCATCGCGTGATTTGCGCTACTTGATTTCACAGATGCACTGTCCGAAGTCATTCTTGCAAAAGTTTGGAAGGATGCGGCAGGCTCCGATTGGCGCCATGATGGGGAATTGTCACTGGCAAAAAAAACGATTTATAGTCGCGAAAATCTGTGAGAAATCATCGTCTATATGAACCTGCCTCCGCTGGCTGCCTTTCGCTTCTTCAACACCGCCGCCCAGACCCAGAGTTTCGTCAAGGCTGCCGAGCTGCTGCACGTCACCCACGGCGCAGTCAGCCGCCAGGTGCGTTTGCTGGAGGAGGCGATCGGGGTCGAGTTGTTCGAACGGCGTAACCGCGCGATCTTTCTCAATCACGCGGGACGTTTGCTGTTCAATGTCACCGCGCCGATGTTCGAGCAGTTGCAGAGCACGGTTTATCGCCTGCAACGCGAAGTCCACGATGACGTGCTGGCGGTGTCCTGCGAGCCGACCATCGCCATGAAATGGCTGATCCCGCGTCTGCCCGACTTCCACAGCGCGCATCCACAGTTGCAAGTGCAATTGCTGACGGCCGGCGGGCCGATCGACTTCGCTCGTTCAGGCGTGGATCTGGCGATCCGCCGCGACGATTTCCATTGGGACGAAACCGTGCACGGCGTGACCCTTTGTGAAGAGTGGATCGGCCCGATCTGCGTGCCGTCCAGTCGACCTGACGGCGATCATTTGCGTGGCGCCTGCCTGCTGCACAGCAAGACGCGCCCGCAGGCGTGGGACAACTGGATACGACTGACTGGCATGAACGCATCGGATGTCAGTCGGGTCGATTACGAGCATTTCTACCTGTGCATTCAGGCCGCGCTGGCCGGGCTGGGCGTCGGTATGGCGTCGTTTCTGATGGTGCAGGACGAACTCAAGTCCGGCCAGTTGATCGCGCCGTTCGGCTTCGTTCGCGACGGTTCGAGTTATTGCCTGCTGTCACCGCGACCCTTCGAACAGAGTGCCAATGCCATGCTTTTTCGCGAGTGGATTAGCCAGCAGATGAGCGCGTGCAGCCAATGGCTCGGGGGTGATCTGCAGCCTTGAAGACAGAGCGCTGCATTCATCAGCCAGGCATGATCAACGGGCTTGCATTGGCCAGCGCCTGTTCAGGTGCTCCGTCAAATAATCCATGAAGGCTCTGACCTTCGGCGTCATCGCCGCACGTTCCTGCACGCATGCATAGATGTCCATCGGTTCGACATGCCCGTGGGTTTCACCCGGAAGATCTTCGAACAGTTGCACCAGTTGACCGCTTTCAAGGTAGGGCGCGGCGACGAATTCGGCCAGACGCGTGACACCTGCGCCGTTGACTGCCATTTGCGCCAGGGCGTCGATGTCGTCGCTGATGGCGGTGGCGTTGATCGGAGCGTCGTAGTGTTGGCCGTCTCGGATGAAACCCCAGCGCAGAAAGCGCCCATCCAATGGGTACCGGAACGCCAGGCAGGCGTGGTGTTGCAGGTCTTGCGGTGATTGCGGCACGCCGGCGCGTGCAAGGTAGGCGGGTGCGGCGCAGAAGATGAAAGGCAGGGAAACGATTCGGCGTGCGACGATGCCGTCTTCCAGTTGTGGTTTGATCCGCAGGCTCAGATCAATGCCGTTCTGGATGTGATTGATCTTGCCATTGGTGGTCGACAGCTCGACCAGCAGGCGCGGATGCAGTGCGGAGAAACTGGCGAGTAACGGCGCCAATACGTGGCGACCGAATGCGCTGGTGGAGGCAATGCTCAAGCGGCCTTGCAGTTCGCCTTCGTCGCCGATGATCGCGCTTTGCGCCGACTCCAGGTCCGCCGCGATGCGTTTGACTTTCTCGTAATACAGAGCGCCATTTTCAGTGAGGGCCATGCGGCGGGTGGTGCGCTGCAGCAGGCGCACGCCGAGGTGCGTTTCCAGGCGATTGAGGGTCTGGCTGACCGCTGCCGCACTGACGCCCAAGGCCTTGGCGGCGCCGACGATCGAGCCGGCTTCAACCACTTTGATAAAACTGGCAATCGCCGCCAACAGATTCATCCGTGTCCCGCCGTGTGGGTTTGATTCGTAAGTTGTGCTTTATAAAGTACCTATGGCAGGCCGTCTAGTTGAGGGCTGGGGGCTTTGCTAAGGTGCCGGCTCCCTGTCAATGGATGGAAAAGCCATATGAATCAAAGAACCACTACCGATGCCTTGCATTCGCTGCGTCGCAAGTTGTCGTCACGAGCGACGCCCTACGTGTTTGCGTTGTACATGGCGACGATCATGGCATTCCTGATGTCGCTGGTGATCACCGCCGCCAACTCCGGGATTGATAACGACTACCTGAGTAA
The DNA here is from genome assembly GCF_019775695.1 of Pseudomonas sp. AO-1. Classification (NCBI taxonomy): domain Bacteria; kingdom Pseudomonadati; phylum Pseudomonadota; class Gammaproteobacteria; order Pseudomonadales; family Pseudomonadaceae; genus Pseudomonas; species Pseudomonas sp. AO-1. The sequence continues at coordinate 3,950,537 of NZ_CP079947.1, read as the reverse complement.
TGCGCTGCACGCCTACAAGCTGGCGATGCCGGTGGCGTTTTTGTGCATCCTCGTGGTGCGGCCGATCGTGATCAAACTGGTGGCGATGACGGTGCATCCGCATCGTTGATGATCCCCGTGCAGGAGCTGCCGAAGGCTGCGATCTTTTGATGTTGTTTTTGCATATCAAAAGATCGCAGCCTTCGGCAGCTCCTACAGGGAGCGGTTCGGCAATGCTGTCGGGAAAAAACAATCGAAACTTCGCGCGCTCCGAAACTGTCCAGACCCTTGTACCGCCCGGCGGATGTCTCGCCGGGCAGGCTTCATGTATCGGTGACAGGCGAGGAACGAAATGACGACGACAGTGGGCGATTTTCTGGTTGAGCGGCTCAGCCAATGGGGCGTCACGCGGATTTTTGGTTATCCGGGAGACGGCATCAATGGCGTATTCGGCGCGCTCGCCCGAGCCAATGGCAAGATCGAATTCGTTCAGGCCCGACACGAAGAAATGGCCGCGTTCATGGCGTCGGCCCACGCCAAATTCACTGGCGAACTGGGCGTGTGCATCGCCACGTCGGGGCCGGGTGCTTCGCACCTGATCACCGGGTTATACGACGCTCGGATGGATCACCAACCGGTGCTGGCGATTGTCGGCCAACAGGCGCGGACGGCGCTCGGCAGTCATTACCAGCAGGAGCTGGACCTGGTGTCGATGTTCAAGGATGTGGCCGGGGCGTTTGTGCAGCAGGCGTCGGCGCCGTCGCAAGTGCGGCATTTGCTTGATCGCGCCGTGCGTACGGCAGTTGGCGAGCGGCGGGTGACGGCGATCATCCTGCCCAATGATTTGCAGGATCTTGCGTACGAGCCACCAGCGCGGGCGCACGGCACCGCGCACTCTGGCGTCGGTTATACCAAGCCGAAAGTGCTGCCCTTCGAGGCCGATCTGCAGCGCGCCGCCGACGTTTTGAACAGCGGTGAAAAAGTCGCGATTCTGGTCGGCGCTGGCGCGTTGCAAGCGACGGATGAAGTGATCGCCATCGCGGAAAAACTCGGTGCTGGCGTCGCCAAGGCGTTACTCGGCAAGGCCGCGCTGCCGGACGATTTGCCGTGGGTCACCGGCAGTATCGGCCTGCTGGGCACCGAACCGAGCTACAAGATGATGCACGAGTGCGACACCTTGCTGATGATCGGCTCGGGTTTCCCCTATGCCGAGTTCCTACCCAAGGAAGGTCAGGCGCGCGGCGTGCAGATCGACCTGCAGCCAGACATGCTCAGCCTGCGTTATCCGATGGAGGTCAATCTGGTCGGTGACTCCGCCGAAACCCTTGCCGCGCTGCTGCCGTTGCTCGAACAGAAGACCTCGCACAAGTGGCGCAAAAAGATCGAGGGCTGGCGCGCCAGCTGGGAGAAAATTCTGGAAAGGCGTGCGATGGCCAAAGCCGATCCGATCAATCCGCAGCGGGTGGTGTATGAGCTGTCACCGCGCCTGCCGGAGCAGGCGATCATCACCAGCGACTCGGGTTCCTGCGCCAACTGGTACGCGCGTGATCTGAAGATTCGCCGCGGCATGCAATGTTCGCTGTCCGGTGGCCTGGCCTCGATGGGCGCTGCCGTGCCGTATGCGATCGCCGCCAAGTTTGCGCACCCCGAGCGTGCGGTGATTGCGCTGGTGGGTGACGGCGCGATGCAGATGAACAACATGGCCGAACTGATCACCGTTGCCAAATACTGGCGCCAATGGAGCAGCCCGAAATGGATCTGCGCGGTGTTCAACAACGAGGATCTGAATCAGGTCACCTGGGAGCAGCGGGTGATGGAGGGCGATCCTAAGTTCGAAGCCTCGCAAAGCATTCCCGATGTGCCGTATCACCTGTTCGCCATTTCCATTGGTCTGAAAGGGATTTTCGTCGACCGCGAAGAAGACGTCGCCGCTGCCTGGGAGCAGGCACTGGCCTCGGACGTGCCGGTGCTGATCGAGTTCAAGACCGACCCCAACGTGCCGCCATTGCCGCCGCACATCAAACTCGAACAGGCGAAGAAATTTGCCACGACCCTGCTCAAGGGCGACCCGGACGAGGCGGGCGTGATCGTGCAAGCCGCCAAGCAGGTGCTGGCCAGCGTCCTGCCCGGCAAAAAATAATCGTGAAGGCACTTCGTCGTGCACCAAGGCTGTGAGCACCGCCGAAACCTGTGGGAGCGAGCTTGCCCGCGAAAGCGTTGTGTCAGGCACAGCGATTGTGGAGGTGTCGACGCCTTCGCTGGCAAGCCAGCTCCCACAGGTATTTCGCCGTGTCCTAAATCTGTTAACGAAGACCATGGAGATTTTCATGCGTGAAGCGGCGAAGGGGCTTTTTTGATGTTCATCGGTTGCGCGGGCTGGAGTCTGGGGCGTGAGTATTGGCCGGAGTTTCCGGTTGAGGGCACGCATCTGCAGCGTTACGCGGCGCGGTTCGACTGCGTGGAAATCAACAGCTCGTTTTATCGTCCGCATCGGCGTCAGACTTATGAACGCTGGGCGGATTCGGTGCCGCCGGGCTTTCGCTTTTCAGTGAAGGTGCCAAAGCAGATCACTCATGAATGGCGTCTGCGGGGCTGTGATCAAGCGCTGGACGAGTTTCTTGGGCAGTGCGAGGGTCTGGCCGATCGGCTGGGATGCTTGCTGGTGCAACTGCCACCATCGCTGGCCTTTGAACCGACAAGCGCAGAGGCGTTTTTCGTGGCATTGCGTCAACGCTTCGCCGGTGCCGTGGTGCTTGAACCACGGCATGAGTCATGGGTGGCGGCGGCGCCGATGCTGCAGGCGTATCGGATTGCCCAAGCCATGGTCGATCCGTCGCGGATCAGTACCGATGGTTCGGCGCAGGGCTGGACGGGGGTGCGCTATTGGCGACTGCACGGGTCGCCACGGATTTATCACAGTGCTTATGAGTTGCCTTATCTGCAGCAACTTGCGCAGGACATGCAGCTTTGCGCTGCTGATGGGGCCAGCGTCTGGTGCATCTTCGACAACACCGCCAGCGGCGCCGCGTTGGGCAACGCGATGACGCTGGCGGCGCTGAGCCGGGCTTGAATCAGGCTGACAAGTGCTCATACAGAATGGTCGCGCCGACGATCATCAGCACCACGCCACCAACCATTTCCGCACGCTTGCCGACGACCGCACCGAGCACCCGGCCGAGCATCACGCCGATAGTCACCATGGTCATGGTCGCCACGCCGATGGCCGCTGCCGCCACCCAGATATTCACGTCGACAAACGCCAGGCCGACGCCGACCGCGAGCGCGTCAATGCTGGTGGCAAACGCGGTGACCGCCAGAATCAGGAACGAATGTTGACCGGGCTTTTGCTCTTCCTCGTCTTCGTGTTTCAGGCCGTTGCAGATCATGTGCAGACCGAGGATCAGCAGCAGGGTGAAGGCGATCCAGTGGTCCCATTCGGCGACCCAGCGGGTCGCAGCCTGGCCGATCAGCCAGCCGATGATCGGGGTGATGGCTTCGATCACGCCGAAGATCAGGCCGGTGCGCAGCGCTTCGCTCAGACGTGGTTTGTGCAGGCTGGAGCCTTTGCCGATGGCTGCGGCGAACGCATCCGTGGACATGGCCAAAGCGAGGAATATGAGGGAAACAGGATTCACGGGGGCACACTTCCAGTCGGGCTATGAGTCAACGACACAACCACACGCCCGACTTCAGGCATGGATGTGTCGTCGGTCTCACCAACCAAAAGGTGTTCGTACCACGGCAGGTTGCCGAGAATGTTGATACGAACGCTTCCGAGGGACTCGGAAGCAGGCTACTCCCCAACGAGGCTGCGGATCTTATGGGGGCAAACATGAAAATTTTGTCAAAAGCATCGATTGGCTCAGGGGTCCTTACTGCCCAGATCTGCATTGGGTTCTGGAAGATCACTGTGGCGAGGGGATTTATCCCCGATGGGGCGCGAAGCGGCCCCTCTTTGACGAGTTGGACTGCCGCGCATTCCAGCGGGGGCGGCGCAACGCTTCGCTAAATCACCTCATTGCAATGTCTTCTCACTCAAAGGCTATCCGGGTCACGGTGCCTCATTTATCCGCAACTGCGCACACAACCCGCCCTGCGCACGGTTATACAACTGCAACGAACTGCCGATCTTGCTGACGATCATCTGCACGATCGCCAGCCCCAGCCCGGCGCCATTGTCGTGGCCATGGCTGTAGAAACGCTCGAACAGTCGTGCGTATTCCTGCTCGTTGATACCGGGCCCGGCGTCTTCGACGCTGATGTACACCGCGCCGCCCGCCTGCGGTTGCACCTGGACTCGCACCTCGCTGCCCGGCGGGGCGAAATTCAGGGCGTTGGTCACCAGGTTCTGCAAGGCGATGGCGAGGGCTACCGGGTCGGTGTCGACCGGGCAGTGGTGGTCGCTGTCGAGGATCAGTTCGACGTCCTTTTCCATGGCCAGCGGTGCCAGTTCGGCGAGCTCTTCGCGCACCAGTTCGGTCAGATCCACAGTGCGGGTGTCGGGATTGGCCAGGTGCGGTTCGATGCGCGCCATGGTCAGTAATTGACTGGCGATGCGCGTCGCCCGATCCACCGCACTGACCAGATATTCCAGCGCCTCTTCGCGTTGTTGCGGGGTCGCCGCCAGTTGCGCGTTTTGCGCGTGGATCCGCAGGATCGCCAGCGGTGTGCGCAGCTCATGGGCGGCGTCGGCAATGAAGCGCCGCTCTCGGGCCAGCAGATTGTCGATCTGCTGCAACAGGCGATTGAGCGCGGTCTGCATCGGCTCCAGATCGTGGGGCAGGGGGCTGAGGTGCAGCGGTTTCAGGGTTTCGGTGTCACGTCCGCGAATGCTTTGCGCCATGGCGCGCAGCGGTTGCAGGCCCCAGCCGATGGTCAGCCAGATCAACGCGGCCAGCAGCGGTACGCCGATCAGGCTCGGCCATAACGTGTGGCCGACGATGCGCTCGATCAGGTCCTGACGGATGTCGTCGCGCTCGCCGACCCAGATCAGCAATCCTTGCTGCGAATCCTTGAGCAGAAACGCGCACCAGTCGCGGCCATTCTCCATCAGGTCATGCGAGCCGAGGGTGGTGGGTGGTGCGGCAAGCTCCGGCGCTTCGGCCGAGCGCACCAGCAATTGCCCGTCGCTGCGCCAGACCTGAAAGGTCAGACGGGTTTCGTAAGGGTGCGCGGCCTCGCCGTCGCCGACCCGGCTCATGGCGTCATCGAAGGCCTGATAGAGCCGGCTCCAGTCGTTGTCGCCGGGTGCGCGCTGGGCCAGCACGCCTTGCAGCAGGCGCGCGCTTTGCGCCAGTTGGGCATCGTAGACTTCTTCGATTTCATGGTGACTGTCGCGCAGCACCAGCCAACTGATCAGCAGGTCGCCGATCAATACCAGAATCAGCACCGGCACCAGTATCCGCGCGCGTATGGAAATCATGGTTTGAGCTCCACCACATAGCCTACACCGCGCACGGTGCGGATCAATTCGCTCGAGAGTTTTTTGCGCAGGTTATGGATCAGCACTTCGAGGGTGTTGCTCTCGACCCGATCCTGCCAGCCATACAGCGCTCGCGACAGGCGCTCGCGGGTGACCACCTTACCCGGGCGGGCCAGCAGTTGGTGCAGCAGTTGATATTCCATCGGCGTCACCACCACGTCGGTGCCGCGCCAGGTGACCTGCTGTGTGACCGGATCGAGACACACGCCGGCATGTTCAAGCACCGGCTGCGCACGGCGCTGACTGCGGCGCAGCAAAGCGCGGATGCGCGCTTTCAGTTCATCGACATCGAACGGTTTGATCAGGTAGTCGTCGGCGCCGGCATCCAGCCCGGCAATGCGTTCGGCGGTGCCGTCGCGGGCGGTGAGGATCAGTACCGGCAAGTCCTGTTGATCGCCACGCAAGCGTTGCAGCAGCGCGAGGCCGTCGAGCCGTGGCAGGCCGAGGTCGAGCAGCAGCAAGTCGAAGCTTTCACTGCGCAGGGCGTGCAGGGCGCTGGCCCCGTCCTGCAACCAGTCGAGGGTGTAGCCTTCGCTGCCGAGGGCAACGCGAATGCCTTGACCGAGGGCGCGATCATCTTCGACCAGCAATAGGCGCATAACGGATTCTCTTGAGCAAACACGGCGGTTGACCGGCGGCATCATGCCGCTGTGCAGGCGGCTGTGGCAGCTGACCCGACGGGAAAGATGTAACGACTCATTGCCAACTAAGCTTCGACTAAGGTTGCTTTTGCACAGTGAGGCCTTCCTCATCGAGCGAGAGTGTTTCCATGCGCAAACTTCTGCTGTTGTCCCTCATCGTTGCCAGCCCATTGGCGGTCGCCGGCCCGCAATGCACCACCGCCGAACGCTCGCAGTGGCAAGACCAGAAAGCCTTTCAGGAGCAGCTCAAGGCCCAGGGCTACGAGATCAGCAAATTCAAGGTCACCGACGGCAACTGCTACGAGATCTACGGCTTCGACAAGGACAAGCGCAAAGTCGAGATCTACCACGACCCGGTCAGCGGCAAAGCGGTGAAAACCGAGATCAAGGGCTGATGCCGAACGCCTCCGTGCGCCTGTGGGACCCCGTGGTGCGGCTGTTTCATCTGTCCATCGCGGGCGTCTTCGTTGCCAATTACTTCTTCAATGAAGCCGGTGACGCCTGGCACATCTGGCTCGGCTATTACGCCATGGGCTGGCTGCTGGTGCGGCTGGTCTGGGGATTCGTCGGGTCGCGCAGTGCGCGTTGGGCGGATTTCTGGCCGACACCGACGCGGTTGATCGCTCATGCGCGCTCGCTGATTGCCGGACGGCCCGAGCATCGCCTCGGGCATTCGCCGATGGGTGCGCTGGTGATGCTGTTGATGTTGCTGGCGATGTTTAGCGCCGGTTTGAGCGGCTGGGCCATGGAAGAGATCGACGCCCTGTGGGGTGCCGACTGGCCGTTGCAGGTACACGAATTCGCTACCGACACCTTGCTGGTACTGGTGTGTCTGCACATCGTCGCCGCGTTATTCGAGAGTTTTCTGGTTCGCGACAACTTGCCGTTGTCGATGCTCACCGGACGCCGACGGCGCTTGCCGGACGATCCGCCGCGCTGACAAGGATGTTTTGCCGATTGCCCTCCATCCTGTTTTTGCCGTGAGTCCACTATGCGTGCGCTTCCCGATCGCTTGAAATTTGTCCTCGGCGGACTGGCCGTGAGCCTGATTTTCTGGGGCGCCTGGCGCAGTCATCCGGCTCATGTGCTGGCGCCATTTGCCGTGGCCACGCCGCCGGTGGATGCTTCGCTGCAGGCACCGGAGCCGCTGTACAGCAGTCGCTTCGTCTCCTCGCAATTGAATGATTTCGTGCACTCGTCGTCGGTGACCGCGCTGCCGGGCGGCGACCTGATGGCGGTGTGGTTCGCCGGTTCCCGCGAAGGCGCCGCCGACGTGCAGATCCGTACCGCCCGCTATGACGCCGACAGCGCGGAGTGGGGCGCCGAGCAGGTGTTGGCCACCCGCGAATCGACCCGCGACGGCACCCGCCGCTACATCCGCAAACTGGGCAATCCGGTGATCGCCCTCGCGCCGGATCAACGGTTGTGGATGTTTTATGTCTCGGTATCCGTGGGCGGCTGGGCCACCAGTGCGATCAACGTGATGGTCTCGGATGATTTCGGGCGCAACTGGTCGGCGCCGCGACAGCTGATCACTTCACCGTTCTTCAACATCAGTACGCTGGTGCGCGCTGCGCCGGTATTCCATGCCGACGGTTCGATCGGCCTGCCGGTATATCACGAGTTCATGGGTAAATTCGCCGAGTACCTGTACCTGAGCGCCGACGGCGCGGTGATCGACAAATTCCGTATCAGCCGTGGCAAGCATTCGTTGCAGCCAACCATTGTGCCGCTGGACGGAAAACGTGCCGTGGCCATGCTGCGTTATGCCGGCGACACCCATCATCGGGTGCTGGCCAGCCGCACCGAGGACGCCGGGCAGACCTGGAGCGAGCCGTATCCGCTGGAGCCGGCCAACCCCAATTCATCGCTCGCGGCAGTCGGCACCGGCGACAACGGTCTGCTGGTGGCGCTCAATGATCTGCAGGACGGGCGCTTCAAGCTCAGCCTCTACGGCACTGATGCCAACCTGAGCAACTGGCGCAATGTGATCGAACTCGATCAGTCGCCCGATCCGCTTGGCCAGCCGTTCGCGCCCGACGCTTACAAGGCAATCATCGGCGAAGGCTTTCGTGCTTCCAGCGGGGCGCGTCGTCTGCCGCTGGAAGCGCGCTTTCTGAGCAATCTGGACTACCGGGTGTGCAAGCCGCAGGGCTGTGATTTCGAGTACGAGTATCCGTACTTCAGTCGCGGCAGCGATGGCCTCTATCACCTGGTGTATTCGTGGAATAACACCTTCATCAAACACGTCAGCTTCAATGACGCGTGGCTCGAGGAGCGCCTGTGATGCTGTTGCTCTGGCAAGCCCATTTGACGTTCGTCCTGCTCGCTTTTGTCTTGCTCGGCTCGCTGCACTTCACGCAACGCTGGCGCCCGTGGCTGTTGCCGCTGCTGGCGCTGGTCAGCTTCGTGCCGATCAACGAACTGCCTTTGGCGGCGTACGTGCGCAGCTTCACCGATGATCTGGCGATCACCACGCTGGTGTTGCTCGGCTGGGCCAGTCTGGTCCGGCTGGGCGTGGTCGAGCGGCAGACATTGTCGGCACGGGTGCAGATGCTGGTGCTGTTCACCGTGCTGGCCGCGCTGTTGTACCCGGCGACGATGGGCATGACCTATTTCGATCCGTATCGCTGGGGCTTCAATCCACGGCCGATGATCGTCTGTATCGGTGTGCTGGCACTGGCGCTGTTGTGGCTGCGCAACACGCTGGCCGTGTCGATGCTCGCGCTGGGCACGCTGGCGTTCGCCTTGCGTCTCAAGGCTTCGGAAAACTATTGGGACTACCTGATCGATCCGCTGCTGCTGGGTTACTGCCTGGTCACCGCTGCGGCGCTGTGCATCCGCGAGGTCTGGCGTCTGCTGCGAGCCGCACCGGCAAGCACGACATCTTCTATTTGAACCAACGACACTGAGGTCAATGATGGGCTGGTTGCAATCGCGACGCCTGCGCTATGGCGTGGGTGCGGCAGGTTTGGCGTTCTTGTTGTTTACCGTGCTCCGGTTGGTGTTCGTGCTGGGTTTCTCCGGGATCGCGCCCAGCGAGTTCGTCGACAACCCGGCACTGCGCGAAACCCTCGGGATCGGTTTGCGCTTCGACCTGCGCCTGGCCGTGTTGCTGATCCTGCCACTGGCGTTGCTGGCCTGGGTGCCGCGCTGGAACCTCACGCGGTTGCCGTGGTTACGCGGGGTCGCACGGGTTTACTGGCTGCTGGCGCTCGGCGTGATCGGCCTGTTGTACATCATCGATTTCGGTCATTACGCCTATCTTGGCGTGCGGATCAACGCCACGGTGCTGCGTTATCTGGAAGATGCGCAAATCTCACAACAGATGGTCTGGGAAACCTACCCGGTGCTGTGGATTGCACTCGGCTGGCTGGCGGTGCTGGGCGTCTGCTTCTACGGACTTTTGCAGCTGGAACGGCTGACGCTGGCCCGTGAACCCAAGGTTATCCGGCGTCCGTCGCTGGCATTCGGCACCGGGCTAAGCGTGGTCGTGGTGCTGCTGGCGCTGCTCGGTCGGGTCGATAATCTCAACCTGGAAAACCCGGTGCCGCTGCGCTGGAGCGATGCGTTCTTCTCCGGTAACGCGCAGATCGCCGCGGTCGGTCTGAACCCGGTGCTGTTCCTGTACGACACGCTGAAAACCGGGCAGGCGCAATTCGATGAGGCGCAGGTGCGCGAGCACTATCCGTTGATTGCCCGCTATCTGGGCGTGGATCGACCGGACCCGCAATCGCTCAACTTCGAACGTCCGCAAGGCGTGCAGCCGTATCGGCTTCAGGGCACGCCAAACGTGATGTTCGTCATGCTCGAATCACTGGGCACCAGCGCCGTCGGCGCCTACGGTAATCCGTTGAACCCGACGCCGAACCTCGATCAACTGGCGAGCCAAAGCTGGTTCTTCAAGCACTTCTATGTGCCGGTCACCGGTACCGCAAAAACCGTGTGGGCGAGCATCACCGGCGTTCCCGACGTTACCCGCCGCGAGACCGCAACGCGCCATCCGCTGATCACCCGCCAGCACACGCTGATCAATGCGTTCACCGATTACCAGAAGCTCTACATGATCGGCGGCAACGCCGGCTGGGCCAATATCAATGCGCTGATCCAGCAGAGCATCGACGGCGTGCGCCTGTATCAGGAAAGTGACTGGCGTTCGCCGCTGGTGGACGTGTGGGGCATCTCCGATCTGGATCTGTTCAAGGAGAGCGACCGCATCCTGCGCGACTTGCCGAAGGACCGACCGTTCTTCGTCTACGTGCAAACCTCGGGCAACCATCGGCCGTTCACCATCCCCAAGGACAACGACGGCTTCGAAGTCAGCAACCTGTCGCTGGAGCAGGTGCAGACCGCCGGTTCGCGCAGCGTCGAGCAGTACAACGCGGTGCGCCTGCTGGATTTCAATATCGGCAAACTAATGGAATTGGCCAAGGCTGGCGGCTATTACGACAACACGATTTTTGTGTTCTTCGGCGACCACAACACGCGCATCAGCCAGATCCCGCACATGCCGCCGGCGTTTGAGCAACTGGGCCTGGAAAGCAATCATGTGCCGATGCTGATTCATGCGCCGGGGCTGCTGGCGCCAAAGATCATCGAGCAAGCCGTGGGGCTGACGGATCTGCTGCCGACGGTGGCGGGGATGGCTGGCGTGCCGTTCAGCAATGGTGCGATGGGCCGCGATGTCCAGCAACCGGCTCCGGAAGGTGAGCGCGTGGTGCCGCTGGTGCTGCGCGAGGGCACGTTCCCGGTGATTGGCGGGGTAACCAAGGATTTCCTCCTGCAGATGCAGCATGACGGCAGCTCGCCGACCCTGCATGACCTGGCGTCGAATAGGCCGCTGGATAACGTCGCCGGGCAGAACCCCGAGGAATTCCAGCGCCTGGTGGAGCTGACGCGGGGTCTGCACGAGAGTGCGCGGCTGATGCTGTATCGCAACGTGCGCTGACCGGGCTGCACCCGGTCAGCGCAGTGTTCTCAGCGGTTGAGGAAGGCCAAAAGGTCTTCATTCAGCGCCTGGGCGTGGGTCACGGCAAAACCATGGGGCGCGCCGGCGTAGACTTTCAGCTCGGCGCCCTTGATCTGCGCGGCGGCCTGCTTGCCGGTGGTTTCGAACGGCACGATCTGATCGCCGTCACCGTGGATCACCAGAGTCGGCACGTCGATCTTTGCCATGTCCGGGCGGAAGTCGGTTTGCGAGAACGCGGTGACGCAATCCACGGTGCCTTTCAGCGAGGCCAAAAGGGCGACGTTCAGGGTTTGCGTAAGCACGCCGTCGGAGACTTTCTGGCCCTGATTGGTGCCGTAGAATGGCGCGGCGAAGTCCGCGATGAACTGCGCGCGATCCTTGAGCAGGCCAGCCTTGATTCCGTCGAACACCGAAGTGTCGACGCCTTGCGGATAGTCGGCCTTCTTGCCGAACAGTGGCGTCACCGCCCCGAGCAGCACCAGTCCGGCAACGCGCTCGCTGCCGTGGCGGGCGATGTAGCGGCTGACGTCGCCGCCGCCCATGGAGAAACCGACCAGCGTGACGTCGCGCAGGTCGAGGTGTTTGATCAGTTGCGCGATGTCGTCGGCAAAGGTGTCGTAGTCATAGCCGTTCCACGGTTGATCGGAGCGCCCGAAACCACGGCGGTCGAAGGCAATCGTGCGGTAGCCGCGACTGCTCAGGTATTCCATCTGGTATTCCCACATGTCGGCATCCAGCGGCCAGCCATGGCTGAACAACACGGGCTTGCCGCTGCCCCAGTCCTTGAAATAGATCTGTGTGCCGTCATCGGTAGTGAATGTGCTCATGGAAACTCCTTGCTTGAGTACGCGTTGGGGAGGGGCTGTAAAAGCAGGATTCACTATCCGCGCAATCGACCGTGGCCACTTGTATGCAGGTGCTGCGCTGGCGGCGTGGTTCTTTTCCGCGAACACAGTTGTAAGATGCAACCACACGCTGGATTTGACGGAGAAACACCCTGTGAAGCGCAAAAGCCTGCACGGCAACGCCTGCCCGGTCGCCCGTACGCTGGATCTGATCGGCGACTGGTGGTCGCTGCTGATCATCCGCGATGCGCTGGAGGGCATTCGCCGCTTCAGTGATTTCCAGAAGAATCTGGACATCGCCAAGAACATGCTCAGCGCTCGGCTCAAGGCCTTGGTAGAGCAGGGGATCCTGCAAACCGTGCCGGCCGCCGATGGCGGTGCCTATAAGGAATACGTACTGACCGAACGCGGCAAGGCCTTGCAGACGGTGATCGTTGCGCTGTCGCAGTGGGGCGGCGAGCACCTGTATGCGCCGGGGGAACCGGGTTCGGTGATGGTTGACGCGCAGCAGCGGCAGCCGATCAGGAAGCTGGAGTTGCGTTCAGCGGATGGCCGCCTGCTGGCGCCTCAGGACGTGGCGACGAAGTTGGGCGTCGCGCACTGAACCCAGGATTAACCCCGGAAAACCGCAACCGCGTCGATTGTTCAATCCCTGTTACAAACCCGACAAAAGGTTGAAACGATTGTTTGACGTCAAAATGATGGCCATCTAATATTGCGCCACTATTTTGATGTCATTCCGTATCGAGGGATCGAACATGTACCCACCCGCCCTCGCGGCGAGGTTGTGTGCAGCTTTGCTGTGCCTGTCTCCACTTCAGATTGCCTTCGCTGCACCCACTCCCGGTGAAACCGACCTGATCCGCGATCGCCAGAATCGCCTGCTTGAAGAGCAGCAGCGGCGTCTGGAAGAACTCAAGGACTTGCCCGGCAAAGATGCCAAGCCCGCGCAACCGGCAGCGCCCACCGATACCCGCTGTTTCCCGATCAAGGACATCGAGCTCAAGGGCGCCGACAGTTTGTCCGACAGCGACAAAACTCGTCTGCTCAAACCCTACATCGACCAGTGCCTCGGGGTGCCGCAACTCAACGAGCTGCTCAAGGTCATCACCGACCATTACATCGAGAAAGGTCTGGTCACCAGCCGTGCCTACCTGCCGCAGCAGGATCTGTCCGGCGGGCACCTGAAAGTGCTGGTGGTCGAGGGCAAACTCGAAGGCATGAAGGGCGCCGAGAACAGCCAGCTATCGCAGCGCGAACTGGCGATGGCGTTTCCCGGCAAGTCCGGCGAACTGGTCAACCTGCGCGAGATCGAGCAGATGGTCGATCAGCTCAATCGCCTGCCGTCCAATCAGGCCAAGATGGAGCTGGCGCCGGGCAAGAACGTCGGCGGCAGTGAAGTGCTGGTCACCAATAACCCGCAGAAGCCATGGCGTGCCGGACTGTCGCGCAGCAACGACGGCCAGCGCAGCACTGGTGAACAGCAGTGGGGCACCACTTTTGATTGGGACAGCCCGCTGGGCCTGGCCGATCAGTTGAGCCTGCGCGGCGGTCACGATGCAATGACCGACCACCAGCACACCTCCAGCAACGCCATGCTCAATTACAACCTGCCGTGGGGCTGGTGGAACTTCAGCTACACCTACAGCCAGAGCGACTACCGCTCGCAGATCGCCGCCAACGGCTACAACTTCAAGCAGACCGGCGACAGCGAAAACCATCAACTGCGCGCCGAACGGGTGATCCATCGCGACTCGGTGAGCAAGACTTCGCTCAGCGCCGGGCTGTCCTACCTGCGCACCAACAACTACATCGAAGACAGCAAGCTCAAGCTGAGCAGCAACCGCATCAGCGAAGCGCAGTTCGGCTTCAACCACGGTCGCCGCATCGGCAGCGCCTTCGTCAACTTCGACGCCGGCATGCAGGAAGGCATCGGCGCGTTCGACGCGCAGGGCAGCCACGATCCAGGCCCCGGCGAGCCCGACGCACGCTACCGCAAATACACCGCGACCCTGAGCTACCTGCAACCGTTCAAGGTGTGGGGCGAATCCTTCAGCTTCAGCAGCCTGATGACCGGCCAACGCAGCGAGGACGTGCTGTTCAGTTCACAACGCACCAGCCTCGGCGGGCTGTCGTCGATCCGTGGCTACAAGGATCAGTCGCTGTCCGGCGACAGCGGCGGCTACTGGCGCAGCGATCTGCGCTGGAGTCGACCAGTGACGGCCGAATGGCTGCGCCCGGTGTTCGCTGAATACGGCACCAGCCTCGGCTACGACCAGGGCGTGATTCGCGGTGATCGTTACAACGGCGATCAGCACGGGCGCATGTCGAGCAACTCGCTGGAACTGTTCGCCCGTGGTCAACACGTGGCTGCCAGCGTGACCTTTGCACATTCCCTCGAACGCCCGGATGTGCTGACCGAGCGTGAAGCGCCGATTTATTTCCGCCTCGACTTTTTCATCTAACTCAAATTCTTCGAGACCATCGACATGGATGTTCGTCAGTTCGCCTTCCTTGCAGGCCAGCCTTCTGCGGCCGTAAAAAAACGTGAGTCGTTCCTGGGCATGCCCAAACGCGGACTGGCGTTCCTGCTGGCGAACGTCATGTTCTGGCAGCCGATGTGGGCGCAGGCCGACGGCATAGTCGTGGCCAACCCCAACACCTCGTTGGATCGGGCCGGCAATGGCGTGCCGATCATCAACATCGCCACGCCCAACGGCAGCGGGCTGTCGCATAACCAGTTCCACGATTACAACGTCGGCGCGCAGGGCGTCATCCTCAATAACGGCTCGGCGCAGACCTCGAACACCCAGTTGGCCGGCCACATCATCGGCAACCCGAACCTGAAAAACAGTGGCTCGGCGCAAGTGATTCTCAACGAAGTCATCAGCGGCAACCCGAGCCAGTTGCGCGGTTACACCGAAGTGGCGGGGCAGTCAGCGCGGGTGATCGTCGCCAACCCGTATGGCATCACCTGTAATGGCTGCGGCTTCATCAACGCGCCGCGCGTGACGCTGACTACCGGTAAGCCGGTGCTGGATGGCGCGGGGCGGCTGGATCGTTTTCAGGTTGATCAGGGCAGCGTCGCCATCGAAGGCGCCGGCCTCAACGCCAACAACGTCGACCGCTTCGAAATCATCACCCGCAGCGCGAAGATCAACGCCGAAATCCAGGCGCAGAACCTGACGATTGTTGCCGGGCGCAACGACGTCAATGCGCAGACCTTGAACGCCACGGCCCGTGCCGATGACGGCAGCAGCAAACCGCAACTGGCGATTGACTCCTCGGCACTCGGCGGCATGTACGCCGGGGCGATCAAACTGGTGGGCACCGAGGCCGGGGTCGGGGTGAAGCTCGACGGCAAACTGATCGCCAGCGGTGGCGATATTCAGCTTGATGCCAATGGTCAATTGAGCCTGGTTGATACCTCGGCGACCGGTGCGGTCAACGTCAAGGCGGCCAGTCTCGATGCGCGCGGGCCGGTGTATGCCGGTACCGCGTTGAATGTGCAGACCCAGGGCAACCTGATCAACCGCCAGACACTCGCCGCCCGCGACAGCATCGCCCTTAGTGCCGGCGGTCAACTGACCAACGCCGGCGTCATTGAGGCCGGGGTCAACGCCGACGGCAGCCGCAACGCCAACGGTGATCTGAGCCTGAATGCGCAGTACCTCGACAACAGCGGCAAGAGTCTGGTGGCGAGCCGCAATCTCACCGTCAGCACCGCGCAAACCCTGAACAACCAGGGCGGTACGCTCAGCGGACAAACCACGGCGATCACGGCGGGCACGCTGGACAACCGCAACAGCGGCCGCGTGCTCGGTAATGCGACGCTGAACGTCACCGCCAATCAGCTATTCAACACTCAAGGGGTGATCCATAGCTCGGGCAATCTGACCGGTAGTTTCGGTCAACTGGACAACAGCAACGGCGAGTTTTCCAGCAGCGGCGTCACCCGGCTCAACGCGGCAACGGTGAACAACCGCAGCGGTCAGATCCTCGGCGATCTGGGGCTGAATATCGACCTCAGCGGCGCGCTGGACAACCGTGATGGCGTGCTCGGCTCCGGCCAGTGGGTGAGTCTGCAGGCGGCCAGCCTGGATAACCGCGATGGCGGTGTGCTCGTCAGCGACGGTAGCCTGACCGTGCGTCTGCGCGGCGCACTCGACAACCGCAACAAAGGCGAGATCACCGCCAAGGGCGCCATCGATGCGCAAGCCGGCAGCCTCGACAACCGCGACGGCAAACTCATCGGTAAAACCACCCTGGCACTGCGCAGCGATACCGCGGACAACCGTGCCGGCGTGATCCAGGCTGATCAGCAACTAACGCTCAACGTCGATCGCCTGGACAACCGCGACAAGGGCCAGATCACCGGCAAGTCCGGTATCGCTTACGCCGGTACACGTCTGGACAACAGCGGCGGACTCATCAGTGCGGTCGGTCCGGTCAGCCTCAACGCGGGCGAAGTGCAAAACGCCGCAGGTCGGATCTCCAGCCAAGGCGATCTGACTGCGGCCATCGGGTTGCTGCAACAGCAGGGTGGTGCGCTGGTCGCTCAGGGCAATCTGAGCCTGACCGGCAAGACGCTCGACAACCGCAATGGCGGTCTGGTCGGCAACACAAAAGCGCTGACCCTGACTGTCGACGACATCGACAACCGTAACGGCGAAATCTCCAGCAGTCTGCTGCTGAACATCAAGGGCCAGCGCCTGGACAACAGCGACAGCGGCAAGCTGCTGGCCGGCACCGATCTGGGCCTCGCCGTGGTGGAACTGATCAACCTGAATAAAGGCCTGATCAGCGCCAAGGGCGCAACCACGCTTACTGGCAGCAGCCTGGATAACAGCGGCGGTCGCCTCAACAGCCTCAACGGCCTGGTGATTACCCTCGACGATGCCCTGATCAACGCGCAGGGCACTATCAGCAGCGAGGGCACGCTGACGGCCAATCTCGGCCGATTCGACAACAGTGCCGGTAGCCTGAGCACAGCCGGCGTCTTGTCGGTAACCAGCCGTGGCCTGGTACTCAATCGGGCGGGTTCGATCGGCACCGACAACACGTTGACCCTGACCAGCGCCAGCCTCGATAACAGCCAGAAAGGTTTGATCAGCGCCAAAGGCGCCAGTCATGTCGATACCGGCGACTTCGACAACAGCCTGGGCGGCAAACTCACCAGTGAAGCGTCTCTGACGCTCAAGGCCGCTCAGGTCAACAACGCCACTGGCCGGATTGCCAGCCAGCAAGCGTTGAACGTATCGGTCACCGGGCTGGATCAGCAGGGTGGCGAGCTGTTCAGCAAGGCAGACCTGACCCTTGATCTGAACAACGGTCAGTTGAACAGCCAGAACGGTTTGATCAACGCGCCCGGCACGCTGCTGCTGAAAAACCTCAATGGCGTGAACAACCACAGCGGCGAAATCTCCAGCCAGCAAGCATTCACCCTCGCGGCCAATGACCTGGACAACAGCAACGGCAAGTTGATCAGCCAGCAAGGGCTGACGCTGCGCATTGCGGCAGCGCTGAATAACCTCAAAGGCGTGATTTCTGCGGCGGCACTCGATAGCCATTCCGTGAGCCTCGACAACCAGGATGGCTTGATCAGCAGTCGCGGCCCACTGGTGCTGACCACCAACAAGACCTTGAACAACCAGTCCGGCACTCTCATTGCCGATGGTGAACTGATGCTGACCGCCGATACGCTGGTCAACCAGCAGGGCAGCATTGCCGGCAAGTCCGATGCGTCCATTCAGGTAAAAAGCCTGAACAACCAGGACGCTCAACTGATCGCCACCGGTGTGCTCAAACTCAGCGCCGAGACCCTCGACAATCGCCACGGTGGCTTGCTCGGTTCGACCAAGGCCATGACCCTGACGGTCGATGAACTGGACAACCGTGGCGGTGAAATCACCACCAACAGCGATCTGCTGCTGACCGGTAAAAGACTCGATAACAGCGATGGCGGCAAGGTTTTCACCAGCAAGGCACTGACGCTTACGGTCGATCAGTTGCTCAACCGCAACAAAGGCCTGATCGATACGGGCACGCTGCTGAAGCTCCAAGGCCATACGCTGGACAACAGCGGCGGTGAGTTGCTCAGCCAGCAGGACACGCTGCTGAACCTCAGCGGCGACTTCACCAATCACCTCGGTAAAGTCAGCAGCGAAGGCGCGCTGACCGTCACTTCCGCGCAACTGAGCAACACTGGCGGCAGCCTGTCCAGCGCTGCAGATCTCACCCTCGACAGCACTGGCAAGGTCGATAACCAAGGCGGGCGGATCGTCACCGATGGCCTCCTCGTGCTCAAAAGTACCGGTCTGGATAACCGGCAGAAGGGCACCGTCAGCGGCAAAGGCGCGGTCACGGTCGCGACCGGTGACTTCGATAACAGCAGCGGTTCGCTGAGCAGCGCCGACACGCTCGATCTCGTCGCCGGCCAGGTCACCAACAGCGATGCCGGCAGTATCGGCAGCCAGGGCGCACTGACCGCGTCGGTGACAGGCTTCGATCAACAGGGCGGCAAGCTGCTCAGCAACACGCGCTTGAGCCTGGACCTGAACCACGGCCAGTTGAACAACATCAACGGCGTGATCAGCGCGCCCGGCACTCTGCTGCTCAAGCAACTCAACGGTGTCAACAACCAGGGCGGCACGATCTCCAGCACTGAAGCGTTCACCCTGACCGCGCAGAGCCTGGATAACAGCAACGGCAAACTCCTGAGCAATCAGGGGCTGACCCTGCGCATTGCCAATGCGCTGGACAACGTCAAGGGCCTGATCGGCGCGGCGTCGATTGATGCGCGGGCAGGCAGCCTGAACAACAGCGGTGGCAGCCTGGTCAGCCGTGGCGATCTTGAACTCACGGTCGATGGCCTGCTGCGCAACGATGCCAGCGGCCTGATCAGTGCCGCGCAGGCGCTGAACATCAGCAGCGCCGATCTGAATAACCAAAGCGGCACGCTGCTGGGTGTCAGCGCGGTCACGCTCAATGCGATGGCGCTGAACAACCGCGACAAGGGTTTGATCAACAGCAAGGGCAACCTGACGCTGACCGCGACCGGTCTGGATTCCAGCAATGACGGTGAAGTCTCCGCGGCGGGTGACATCGGTCTCACCCTGACTTCGTTGACCCAGAACGGCGGACGCCTGTTGGGCGACCAAGCCGTCACGCTGGACCTGGCCAACGGCGACCTCGACAACCAGAACGGTCTGCTCACCGCCAAAGGCCCGCTGACCCTCAAGCGCCTGCGCGACCTGAACAACCAGCGCGGCGAGATCTCCAGCAACCTGAGTTTCGACGTCATCGCTCGTGCCGTGAACAACAACGCCGGCAAGTTGATCAGCGGCGAAAAATTCTTGCTGCGTGGCACCTCAATCACCAACCAGAAAGGCTTGCTGTCCGGCTGGCAAGGGTTGAGCGTCAGCGGCAACAGCCTCGACAACCGCGACAGCGGCACACTCTCCAGCAAGCTCGGCGATGTCGCGGTCGAGCTAAAAGACGTGTTTCTCAACAGTGGCGCCGGTGCACTGGTTGCCGAGGGCAGCCTGACCGTCAAGGCGGGCAGCCTCGATAACAGCAACAAAGGCATTCTGAGCAGCGGAGCAGGGCAGAGCCTGACGCTAAGCGGCGCGCTCAATAACAGTCAGGGCGGCTTGATCGCCAGCGACGGTGCGCTGGATCTGCTGAGCATGGCGCTGACCAACGTCGGCGGCGCGATCAATGCACAGCAGGCGATCACTGCCACGGTTTCGCGACTGGACAACAGTGGCGGCCAGATAGCCAGTAATGACGCAATCAGCTTTAACCTCAGCGGCGACCTCAACAACAACGGTGGCCGACTGGCTGGCGCGGGTCCGATGCTGATCAAAGGCGTGACCGACCTGAGTAACCAGAACGGTCAACTCGCCAGCCAGAAAAACCTGGAGCTTTCGACCGGCTCGCTGGACAACAGCAACAAGGGCACCATCGCCGCCAGGGATCTGTTGCAGATCACCGCCAGCGGTGCAGTACGCAACAATGCTGACGGCTTGATCTACAGCCAGAACGCTGCCCTGCAACTGAAGGCGGCGAGCCTGAACAATGGCAAAGGCGCGCTGCAAAGTAAAAACGGCCTGACCCTCGATGTCAGCGGCGACCTCGACAACCAGAGCGGCAAGGTCATCGCACAAAACGGAGGTGTGAGCATCAACGCCGCCAACATTGATAACCGCGGCGGCATCCTGTCCAGCATCAAGGGGGCGCTCGAAACACGTACGGTGGGGGTGCTGCGCAATGGCTTCGACCTCAATAACAACCATCAGGGCGGCATCATTCAGGCACAGGGTCTGAAGCTGTCGGCACTGGCCGGGCTGGACAACAACGGCGGGCGAATCTCCGCGCAAGCGACAGAGGCGAACATCACCACAGCGGGATTCGATAACCGCAACGGTGTGCTTTATGCCAAAGGTCTGGTGAGCGTCAGCGGCACCAGCCTGGACAACGGCGCCGGGCAGATCGCCGGCGAGCGCATCGACTTCGGCCTCAGCGGCGCACTGAACAACGTTGCGGGTGTCATTGAAAGCAACACGCAACTCACCGTCAAAGCGGCCAGCGTCAACAACCAGAATGGTCGTCTGCGTTCGCTGGGCAACTGGGGCAAGACCGATTTGCAGATCGGCGGCCAACTCGACAACCGCAACGGCGTGCTGGAAACCGCAAACACCGACATGACCGTCAACGTTGGCAACTTCCTCAATGACGGCGGGCAACTCAACCACGTCGGCCGCGGCAAGTTCGAAATCGCCACGGCCAATGTGATCGGTGCGGGTGGCAGCATCACCACTGGTGGGCTGCTGGAACTCAATGCCGATACCTGGAACAACTCCAGCGTGATTCAGGCCGGAACCTTGAATGTCAATGTCCGGCAGTTCAGCCAGAGTGCCAACGGCAAATTGCTGGCCTCGGATGTGTTGCAGGTGCGAGGCGGCAACTGGACCAACGACGGCTTGATCGCCAGTGATGGCTTGATCGACATGCAGTTGAGCGGCGGCTACAGCGGCAATGGCCGACTGTCGAGCCAGCGTGGGACCTACCTCTCTGCTGCACAGATGAACATCGGCGCGAGCGGCAGTTTTGCCGCGGGTGCGACCTCGACCATCAGTGTGGGCGGGGCCCTCATCAACTCCGGGCGCATCACTTCCGGCGAAGACCTGACCGTCAATGCCGGTAGTGTGACCAACTACGGCACCTTGGGTGCGGCGCAGAACCTGAACATCAACACGTCTTCGTTGCTTAATGATCGCGGGCTGATATTCAGCGGCAACGACATGACGCTGAGTGTGGGCAATCTGACCAACCAGAACGGTGATTTCTACGGGTTGGGGAATGTGACCATCAAGGGTTACGGGACCGCACAGGCTAGTCAGGTGTCGAACCTGTCCGGTTCGATGGAGAGCGGCAAGACCTTCAAGATTGACGCAGCCAACTTCGCCAACCGCACCTCGGGAGACGACGGTACGCAGAGCTTCGCCCTGAATCGTAAGCTAGTTTCCGGATTCATCGGCGTTCAGTGCGGCGACTGTTCCGGTGGCACCTACGACGTCAATCTGATTGCCCACGAAGTCTTCGAAGGCGGGCAGGACAATGACACCACGGCTTCGTCGTTGCTGACGGCTGGTGGCGATTTCATCTTTAACGGCGGTGAATTCCTCAACAGCAAAAGTACGCTCAGCGCTTCCGGCAACATCACCATCAACGCCAACAATATGCGGAACGTCGGTGCGGTGAGTGGCAGCATCGAACGCACCCGAATCTTCCGTACCGGCGCGATCGACTCGGGCTCGTTCAATGTCTTTATGCCTGAGGTGGTGGCGTACAACCAACGCAATAACCCTGACTTTCCGAACGTCTATTACATCGATGGAACCGGGAACTTTGCTCAAGGCGTCGTTACCTCGGCAACGGGGCGGGAGCCCGGCCACGATGGTGGTCTGACCCGAGTGGTCGTGATCAAGGATTCGGTAACAAACAAGTCGGTGGGCGACCTCACCCTGTCCGGTTATTCCTGGGGTAACACCAGTCCGCAATCGCAATTTGATCCGAATAACCTGGTCGACATGCCGACCAGACTGCAGGGCTTCACACTGACCTCTGACAAAGAAGTCGCCACTGACGGCACCAGTCCAGTCGCGGGTCGCAACGCGGTCATTCAGGCCGGCGGCAATGTCTCGATCACCGCTACCAAGGAACTGCAGAACAGCGTGATCCACGAGGATTACGGCTCTACCGGCGGTACCAATAAAGTTGGCAACACCAACGTCGGCAACACCGGCACCACCGTTATCCGCATCAACAGCCAACTGCCGCCGGACCTCGCCCAACAGCAGGTCAACCCGCTGTCCCTGCCAGGCTTCTCCCTGCCAACCGGGGAGAATGGTCTGTTCCGCTTGAGCGGGCAGGGCGCCGCTGATACCGCGCCAGTCGCCGCGACCGGCCCGGCGCCAACCTGGACCGTAGGTGGGCAAACCGTCACTACCGAGGCACACGTAGTAGCCGGAAGCAGCGGCGGCCCGCGCAATCTTTTCATTGATGCACCGCCCGCAGTCTCCGACAGTACGCGCGCAGTGGATACGTTCCACCGCACCCCGAGTGTCGTGCAGGCCGTGGCCAGCACGGTCGACGTCAACGTGCCGGTGAAACCCGCCGGCCCGGGCATGAAAGACCGTGGCAACGACGCCATGGAGTCGATCGACACCCGTCCGGTGACCCGCGTCACCGGTCTGCCGGACACCAAGGCGCCGTCCAGCGCGCACAAATACCTGATCGAAACCAACCCGGTGCTGACCGACCTCAAGTCGTTCATGAGCTCCGACTACCTGCTGGAAAAACTCGGCTACGACCCCGACCAGAGCGCCAAGCGTCTCGGCGACGGCCTCTACGAACAACGCCTGATCCAGCAAGCCGTCACCGCCCGCACCGGCCAGGCGTTCATCGACGGCCAGACCTCCAACGAGGGCATGTTCAAGTACCTGATGAACAACGCCATCGCCAGCAAGGATGCACTCAACCTGTCGGTAGGCGTCGGCCTCACCTCGCAGCAAGTCGCCGCGCTGACCCACGACATCGTCTGGCTCGAAGAGCACGAAGTGAACGGTGAGAAAGTGCTGGTGCCGGTGGTTTATCTGGCGCAGGCCAATGGTCGTCTGGGTCCTACCGGGGCGCTGATTGCCGGTAATGATGTGACGCTGATTGCCGGTGAAAACCTGGATAACGTCGGGACGTTGAAGGCGACGAATAATCTGTCGGCGACGGCGGGCAAGGATCTGGTCAACAGTGGAGTGATCGAAGCGGGCAACCGTCTTGATCTGCTGGCGACCAACAATATCGTCAACAAGTCCGGCGGGATCATCACCGGGCGCGACGTGAACCTGACGACTCGCACCGGGGATGTGATCAACGAACGGACCATCACCTCGTCCGACAACAGCACCCGATTCGGCACCCAGCATCATGACTACGCCGACAACGCCGCACGGATCGAAGCGGCAAATGACCTGACCGTCAAAGCGGCCAACGACATCAACATCACCGGTGGCGTGATGAAAAGCGGCCAGGACATGGTCCTGAACGCCGGGCGCGACATTAACGTGTCGTCGGTGCAAGTCACCAACAGCGTGTTCCATGACGATCGGCACAACAGCAGCGACATCACCCAACTGGGTGCTGATATTGGTGCTGGGCGTGACTTCAAGGCTGATGCGAGTCGTGATCTCACAGTCATCGCCAGTCAGATCGACGCCAAGCGTGACCTTGCGATGTCAGCCACCGAAAACCTGACTGTTAGTTCGGCTGCTGATGAAGAACATTCTTTATCCAAGAATAAGAAAGTTACCCGTCAGGAAGATCACGTCAGCCAGGTCATGTCCGGTATTACCGCAGGCGGTGATGTGGCGTTGGCTGCGGGCCAGAATCTTGCGGTGATCTCTAGCCGCATCACCTCAGGGGATGAGGCTTATCTGGTGGCCGGGGATCGTATCGATATCCTTGCCGCGCAGGACACGGATTACTCGTTGTATGACATGAAGAAAAAGGGCAGCTTCGGCAGCAAAAAAACCAAGCGCGACGAAGTCACTAGCGTCACTCATGTCGGCACTGAAATCACCACAGGTGGAGACCTGATTTTGGTCAGTGGTGGTGATCAGCGCTATCAAGTGGCGAAGCTTGATAGCGGTAACAACCTGATGGTGCAAAGCGGTGGTTCCGTGACCTTTGAAGGGGTAAAGGACCTCAAGCAGGAAAGTCACGAAAAAAGCAGTAGCAGCCTGTCTTGGAACTCCATGAAGGGTAAAGGACACACCGACGAAACTCTGCGACAAAGTGAATTGACCGCAGAGGGGAATCTGGTGATCAGAGCTGTCGATGGCCTGAAGATTGATATCAGGCAAATCGATCAGAAAACGGTGAGTCAGACCATCGAGACAATGGTGCAGGCTAATCCGCAGTTATCTTGGTTGAAGGACGCCGAGCAACGCGGAGATGTGGATTGGCGCAAGGTGCAGGAGGCTCATGAGAGCTTCAAGTACAGCCACTCGGGACTTGGTCAGGGTGCGATGTTGGCGATCATCATCATCGTGACCGCATTGACTGCGGGTGCAGCAAGTGCCGCTGTAGGTACGGCGGCTGGAGCGACGGCAGGGTCGGGAACCGCCATGGCGGCTGCAGGAACGTCGCTTGCAGGCACGGCGACCGCCGCCGGTTGGGCGAATATTGCTGCAACTGCTGTGTTGACGTCTGCTGCCAGTGGCGCAGTGATCAGTACGATCAATAATGGAGGGAATCTGGGAGCAGTTATCAAGGATGTCACTTCAACCGACAGTCTGAAAAACTATGTAGCGGCTGGGGTTAGTGGTGGCATTGCGGGTCAGGCTATTGGTGTTCGATTGGCGGTTAATTCGGCACTGAAAACTGTTGTCAACGGTGGGAAGTTCAAGGACAACTTGAGTCAGGCGATAATCGGCCTGGCGGCAGATGCCTTGAGCGGTGCCATTTACGAAAAAGTCGGTGATAGCCTTCTTGGCAGTGGTTTACCAACCAAAGTCGCCGTGCATGCGATTGTCGGTGGATTGATCGGTGAAGCTGCCGGTGGAGACTTTGCAACCTCCGCATTGGCTGCCGGCGCGAACAAGGCACTCATTGACTTAGCCGGGGAGAAAATATTCCCGGGTGCCGCGCACGATCAAGTATTGGCCATGACCTCTCAACTGCTGGGCATGACGGTAGCTGCCGCAGCGGGAGGAAGCGATAAAGATCAACAAGTTGCAGGATGGGTGGCACAGCAGGCTACAGCTAATAACTACTTGACCCATGCGCAGAAAGAGGCCATTTCCAAGCAGTTGGAAGAGGCGTGTGGGAAGGATGTGCAATGTCAGGAAAATGAGCTGAGCAAGTGGAAGCCTATAGCCGACAGCCAGAATGGTTTCAATGAGGCTGAGCAGGCTCAATTTGACCAGGCTAGCAAGACCCTGGGAGATAAGTTGCTGCTGAATTGTCAGTCGGAGTTCTGTAAGGCTTTCACTTTAGTCAGCGTAAAAATGGCGAACCTGAGCTGCGGCACTATCTCGTGTTTGCGGGAAACAGCCGGAGAAACTCAAAAGTCGCAATACCTGCTTCAAAGGCAATGGGGTAAGCTTTTTCTTGATGCGTTAGGAGATGGTGGCGCCATCGCGGGTGCGATTCTCCCAGTCCTTACGGCCTCCAAGGCAGTGGGGGGGGCAGAAACAATTATTGATGTCGCAGGTGGTGCAAAAGGTAGTCTCCCAGAAATCAAGATGGTTGATGGTTTCTACCAGGCGGAAGGAACTCCTTTCAAATTCTCAGAGTATTACTACAATCGCTTATGGTCGACTGGGCGTGGGGCACCTTTTGTTCAGGCGGATGAGGTCCTGAAAACAGCAACAACGGTTACGCCGGATAGGATGGCAGGGTTCTTTCGTTATACGAATGGCTCGATGGAGATGGTTTATAATCCTGTTACTAAAGAAGTTTGGCATCTTCAACCTTTAAGGTAGTTAAGAATGTGCGAAATCACCATGCGTATTGTTTATTTTCTGTTTGTGCATCAGAAGGGAAGGCGGCTTTCTGCTTTAGAATTCTGCATAAATTATATTGATGGGGAATTGACTTTTTCAGAAGATTTTTTACGCAACGAGCCTGCAATGTACGAGCAGCTCTTCTCTTTAGAATGTAAGGGGTATGTACTTGATTTGCTTGAAAAAATGATGGGTAAGATGAAAGTGTTAAGATTTGAGGAGTCAGGAGAGGTCTTGGATGGATTGGAGTTCGTTCAGAATGTTGGCGCTACAGCATTGTGGAAGTTTAATTGTAATTTAGATTCTGAGGTAGAGAGCTTTGTTAGGGAGTTCGATCGATTGGATATTGTTGAGGAGAGGAAAAGATTGTATTCATTAGCGCAAGCTTAATGATGCAAGCGCTATCGAGCGAGCAGGGGGTAAGTGGGGACAGATCATGTTTAAGAAGAGTAAATGGGATAATAAATGGGGACAGATCACGGTTGGAAAGCACTCGGAAAATGTGGTCTGTCCCCGTTAACCACATTAGCCCAGCCCCCCGTTAACCCAACTTTTCGGGTGCGCAGGACGTTTGGGGTCATATCGTTAAAAGAACTGTCGATGCCTATAACAAGTAAATCAATAATCAGCTGGCTATTTAAATACCATGACTGGGTGGGGGTGGGGTTATTACTCGCAGCACTACTCAATGGATACTTTCAGTTCAATGGCAGTTGGGGGCGTTTTTTTACGGTACTTGCTGTTCAGTTATGGTTTGCTCAAGGTGTTTATAACTATTTAAGAGGGGCAACGGTTGTCATTGCACCCGGTGGATTGGGCAGGGGTGCTGACCCCGCCGGGCGG
Source organism: Pseudomonas sp. AO-1 (assembly GCF_019775695.1). NCBI lineage: Bacteria > Pseudomonadati > Pseudomonadota > Gammaproteobacteria > Pseudomonadales > Pseudomonadaceae > Pseudomonas > Pseudomonas sp. AO-1. Next base: position 3,923,712 of record NZ_CP079947.1, on the reverse strand, counting down.
GCGGTATTGGCAAGTTTTGCGTTCTTTTTATATGCGATATTTTTCTTTGCGGATTATCAATACTGAATTGTTGATTGCAAAATTTCCTTTGATATTCGAACTGTTTCGGAGACACCTATAAAAAACCGGGCTAATGCCCGGTTTTTTACAAGTCAGCTCAGCCAAACGCCGGCACCACATCCCTGATAAACAACTCCAACGACTTCTTCTTCTCCGCATGCGGCAGACTGTTGTCACACCAGAAACTGAACTCATCCACCCCCAGTTCCTGGTAGTACTTGATCCGCGGAATGATCTCCTCTGGCGTACCGATCATCGCCGTCTTGTGCAAACTCTCCAGCTCAAACTCTGGACGCCCGGCAAACTTCTCTTCCGGGCTCGGAGCGAGGAAGCCATTGACCGGCGTTTCCTTATTGCCGAACCACGCATCAAACGTGCGGTAAAAACGCGAGATGGCTTTCGCACCGACTTTCCAGCCGTCCGGATCGTCAGCCGAATGCACGTGGGTGTGACGCAGCACCATCAGTTGCGGACGCGGGACGTCGGGGTTGTTGTCCAGCGCGGTCTGGAATTTGTTCTTCAGGTCGACGACTTCTTCATCACCTTTCATCAACGGCGTGACCATCACGTTGCACCCGTTGGCCACGGCGAAATTGTGCGAATCCGGGTCGCGGGCGGCGATCCACATGGGTGGATTCGGCTTCTGAATCGGCTTCGGCACGCTGGTGGAGGTGGGGAATTTCCAGATGTCGCCGTCGTGGGCGTAGTCGCCTTGCCACAAAGCGCGGACTACGGGGACCATTTCGCGCAGGGCCTGACCGCCGCTGGAGGCGGGCATGCCGCCCGCCATGCGATCGAATTCGACCTGATAGGCGCCACGGGCCAGGCCGACTTCCATGCGTCCGTTGCTGATGACGTCAAGCAGCGCGCATTCACCGGCCACCCGCAGCGGATGCCAGAACGGCGCGATGATGGTGCCGGCGCCGAGGTGAATGGTGGTGGTTTTGGCAGCGAGGTAGGCCAGCAGGGGCATCGGGCTGGGCGAGATGGTGTATTCCATCGCGTGGTGTTCGCCGATCCATACGGTGCTGAAGCCACCGGCCTCGGCCATCAGGGTCAGTTCGGTCAGGTCTTCGAACAGTTGGCGGTGGCTGACGCTTTCGTCCCAGCGTTCCATGTGGATGAACAGGGAAAATTTCATGACGCTTCCTCGGATCTTTTATTGTTGAGGCTACAAAGCTGTGTGGGAGGGCTGAAATCTTGCTCAGGCCAGAACGGGCAGGGCGCCCATCTTGCCGTGGCAATACACCAGCGGCCCGGTGTGCTGCTCCGGGACGATCAGGTTCTTCACCGCGCCGACCATGATCGCGTGGTCACCACCTTCATATTCGCGCCACAACTCACACTCGATGATAGCCGTCGCATTGGCCAGGATCGGGTTGCCCAACTCGCTCAATGTCCACTCGATGCCTTGCGCTTTGTCCTTGCCTTTGCGGGCGAAGGCGTAAGCCTCGCTCTGTTGGCCGCCGGACAGGACGTGGATCGCGAAGCGCTTGTTCTTGATCAGCACAGGATAGGAGTCGGAACTGTAGTTGGGGCAGAACAGCACCAGCGCCGGGTCCATCGACAGTGAACTGAAGGCGCTGGCGGTGAGGCCGACGATCTGGCCGTCATCGTCCAGCGTGGTGATGACAGTGACGCCGGACGGAAACGAGCCCATGACTTGTTTGTAGATGGCAGCATCGATCATTGAACGATCCTCGGGTGTTGTGACGCGATTTTTATATGTTTGTTGGTCTGATGGTATACCAGTATTTTTTCTTTGCAAGGGCTTTTCGGCTGAACCGATAAACGTGGTGCTTTCGTCGGAAACTCAGCGTTTATTGAGCTCTCGGCTGGCCTGCAGGCCGCAGAATCAGTGAGGATAACGGATCAGATAGCGCCTTGAACTACGGATCAGTCTTGTGAAATGTTTGGAATACCATAATATGGTCTTCATCTGAGGGGCGGCCGCAGAGTCCCCCCGGTTTGGCTTCATACAAAGATAAGAACAGACAAACTCGAGTTCATGCATATGTCCCAGATGTCCCGGCAAGATCCGTTGATCGAAAATCACACGGTCGACTACGTCCCACTCGCGGAACGCCACGGGAAGGCCCGCGACCTTTTCACCTTATGGTTCAGCACCAACATCGCGCCACTGCCCATCGTCACCGGCGCCATGGTGGTTCAGGTGTTCCATCTCGACTTGCTCTGGGGGCTGCTGGCGATTGCGCTGGGGCACCTGATCGGCGGCGTGGTGATCGCGCTGGCGTCGGCACAAGGCCCGCGCATGGGCATTCCGCAAATGGTCCAGAGTCGCGGTCAGTTCGGGCGTTACGGCGCATTGTTGATCGTGTTTTTTGCGGCGCTGATCTACATCGGTTTCTTCATTTCCAACATCGTGCTTGCCGGTAAATCGATTGTCGGCATTGCGCCGTCGGTACCGGCGCCGCTGAGCATTCTGATCGGCGCACTGGCGGCCACGGCGATTGGCGTGATCGGCTACAACTTCATCCACACGCTGAACCGCATCGGCACCTGGGTGATGGGCAGCGCGCTGCTCGCCGGTTTCATCTACATCTTCTCCCACGACTTGCCGGCAGACTTCCTGACGCGCGGCAGCTTCAATCTGTCCGGCTGGTTGGCGACGGTGTCGCTGGGGATCATCTGGCAGATCAGTTTCTCGCCGTACGTGTCTGACTATTCGCGTTATCTGCCGGCGGATATCGGCATCGCCAAACCGTTCTGGGCCACTTATCTGGGCGCGACGCTGGGGACGATTTTGTCTTTCAGCTTTGGCGCCGTGGCAGTGCTGGCGACCCCGGAAGGCACCGAGGCGATGGCAGCGGTCAAGCAGTCCACCGGTTGGCTGGGGCCGATTCTGATGGTGTTGTTCCTGCTCAATATCATTAGCCACAACGCGCTGAATCTGTACGGCGCGGTGCTGTCGATCATCACCTCGATCCAGACCTTCGCCAGCCAGTGGACGCCGAGCATCAAGGTGCGTGTAACGTTGTCGAGCATGGTGCTGGCGGCTTGCTGCGTGGTAGCGCTGGGTGCCTCGGCGGATTTCATTTCGCAGTTCATCGGGCTGATTCTGGCGTTGCTGCTGGTGCTGGTGCCGTGGGCGTCGATCAATCTGATCGACTTCTACCTGATCAAGCGCGGCAGCTATGACATCAGCTCGATTTTCCGCGCGGACGGCGGCATTTACGGGCGCTTCAATCTGCACGCGATCATTGCCTATTTCATCGGGATCATTGTGCAACTGCCGTTCGCCAATACGTCGCTGTACGTCGGGCCGTACGCCAATCTGGTCGACGGTGCAGATCTGTCGTGGCTGTTCGGCCTGGTGGTGACGGTGCCGTTGTATTACTGCCTCGCCACGCGCGGGCAGACGCAGAAGCAACGTGGCGAGGGGATTTATCCCCGATCGGCTGCGAAGCAGTCATGAAATCAGCGAGTGCGGCCCCCCTTTGAGATACAAAGGGGGCCGCTTCGCGTTCCATCGGGGATAAATCCCCTCACCACAAGTGATGTTTCCTTGGACCTTGTGCATTCCAGCGGTCATTCAAATTGGCCATTTCGATCCCCTTTTGGCCCATCACCCACTGTGCCGCGACCCCGCGGTCGGCAAGAATCAAAGCCACAACAAAACGCTGGACTTTACTTGCCCTTGGCTACCTTTACAGCCGCTGCCGTGTACAGAACATAAAAACCATCGATCTCACGTCGCATTTCGGGGAAACAACCATGGTCACGATGAAACGCATTCTGGGTGCCACCGTGTGTGGGCTGACGCTGCTGGCCAGCGCGGTACACGCCGAGCAGCGCGAGCTGCGGGTCTACAACTGGGCGGATTACATCCTGCCGTCGGTGCCCAAGGATTTCGCCGCAAAGACCGGCATCAAAGTGACCTGGGACACCTTCGACACCAATGAATCGCTGGAAGCCAAGTTGCTCACCGGCAACTCCGGCTACGATCTGGTGGTGCCGTCGAACCAGTTCATCGACACCCAGATCAAGGCCGGGGTGTTCCAGAAACTCGACAAGTCGAAACTGCCGAACTGGAGTCACCAGGATCCGGCGCTGCTCAAACTGCTCGACGCCAATGACCCTGGCAACCAGTACGGCGTGCCCTACATGTATGGCACGGTGCTGATCGGCTTCAACCCGGCCAAGGTCAAGGCCGCGCTTGGCGACAACGCGCCGGTCGACAGCTGGGATCTGGTGTTCAAGCCGGAAAACATGGAGAAGCTCAAATCCTGCGGCGTGGCGATGCTCGATTCGCCGTCGGAAATCCTCCCGCTGGCCCTGCATTACTTGGGCCTCGACCCGAACAGCCAGAACCCGGCCGACTATGAAAAGGCCAAGGACCTGATGCTGAAGATTCGTCCGTACGTGACATATTTCAACTCGGCCAAGTACATGACCGACATCGCCAACGGCGATATCTGCGTGGCCATCGGTTACTCCGGCAGCTTCTATCAGTTCGGCAACCGTGCGAAAGAGGCGGGCAACGGTGTGGTGGTCGACTGGCGTTTGCCGAAGGAGGGTGCGCCGATCTGGTTCGACACGTTCGCCATTCCGAAGAGCGCGAAGAATGTCGAAGAGGCCCACGAATTCCTCAACACCTTGCTCGATCCAAAAGTCATTGCGCCGATCAGCGACTTCCTCGGCTACCCGAACGTCAACAAGGACTCGATGCCGCTGGTGAACAAAGACATCACCGCCAACCCGAACCTGACGCCAACGCCTGAAGCCCTGAAAACCCTCTACGTCGTCCAGCCCCTGCCGCAAAAACTCGAACGCGTACGCACCCGGGTGTGGACCAGCATCAAGTCCGACAAGTAACCGCCTCCTCTCCTGTAGGAGCTGCCGCAGGCTGCGATCTTTTGATCTTGTTTTTCAGGAAGCAAAATCAAAAGATCGCAGCCTGCGGCAGCGCCTACAGGGATTGAGTTTGGTCTTCCTTGCGGGTGACGATCAGGCTCAACACCACTGACCCCAGAATCACCCCGCCGACCACCGCCAGCGACCATTCCACCGGCATGTGAAACCACGGCATCAGCGTCATCTTGCCGCCGATGAACACCAGCACGATCGCCAGTCCGTACTTGAGCAGATGAAAGCGGTCGGCCATGTCTGCCAGCAGGAAATACAACGCCCGCAGGCCCATGATCGCGAAGATGTTCGAGGTGAACACAATAAACGGGTCGGTGGTGACTGCGAAAATCGCCGGGATGCTATCGACCGCAAACATCAGGTCGCTGGCCTCGATCAGCACCAGCACGAGGAACATCGGCGTGGCCCAGCGTACGCCGTTCTGCAGCACGAAAAAGCGCTCGCCGTGAAAGCCCTGCGTGATTCGCATGTGCCCGCGCACCCAGCGCAGTAGCGGGTTTTTGTCGAGATCCGGTTGCTGCTCGGCGAACATCAGCATCTTGATCCCGGTGATGATCAGGAACACCCCGAAGGCATACAGCAGCCACTCGAACTGCGACACCAGCCACACCCCGGCGAAGATCATCGCTGCGCGCATCACGATCGCCCCGAGCACGCCATACAGCAGCACCCGGCGTTGCAGTTCCGGCGGCACCGCGAAGTAGCTGAAGATCATCACGAAGACGAACATGTTGTCGATCGACAGCGACTGCTCGATCAGATAACCGGTGAGGAATTCCAGGGTCTTGCGCTGGGCAATGTCGGCGCCGAACTCGCCGTGCAGATACCACCAGAGCAACCCGGCGAAAGCGAAAGCCAGCGCACACCAGGCAATCACCCAACAGGACGCTTCCCGCACTGAAACGCGGTGCGCCTTGCGTCCGCCAAAAACGAACAGGTCCAGTGCAAGCATGGCGAGGACGAAGACGATAAACGCGCCCCACATCCATGGTTCGCCGATGTTGATATTGTCAGTTGGCATGGCGGGCTCCCTGGCTTTATGTCGTTGGAGATAGACCGGGACATGCTAGCGAGGAGTGAGTGCCAAGGAAAAATCGTATATTCCTGAGATAAAGTTCGATAAAAACGAAGTGTCTGGCGTTTTTTTGCAGCAGGCGTCTTTGCAAGGGCAAGCGGCATTGATGCGTGAATGCGAGAGAAATTTCAACGTGAGTTAATTTGAAAGGTGGAGCTGCCAAACACTGCGGGCAGGCACTTACCCGTTTGGCATTGATGTGTGTTTGCAACCAGCTTTCCTATTGCTGAAAGTTTTAAAGAGGGCCCGTCGCCAGTAGTTCTAATGTGCCCTTTACTTTGTAGGATTTTTCGCCGGACTCTATTTCAAAATTAAAATCTGCGAATATTGATTCTTTTATGTTGTCTCGCAGAAGTTTGATTTCGCCGTTGCCACCATGAAGCCACCCTCCAGTGGAAATGACGCTGGCAAGTACATGGCTTCCTTCACCTTTCTTAATCGGATATGTGCCGCTTTGGAGTTTGCGACCAAAGATAATGGCTATTTGGTAGAAATCGTCTTGTGTATGATATCGCCCAATGGCACTGACTGATTCGTCGGTCAGGGAAGCATAAATAAACACGTTCGGCTCGAACCTCGGAATGGGCGGAAAATCAGGGGTGAATGTCGCCTTGTAGTATTTGTCAAGCGGCTGTTGTTTTACTTTGATAGGTAATGGCTTCAAGTTTTCATCGACGCCAAGTTGTTTAAATAGATTGGCATTGCTCATGGTCTGCGTTCCTTTAGTGATTAGCGATTTCGCGGATTTTCTAAATGGAAAGTCCATCGAGCGAGAACGTTACTCGCGGTCCTGTTCGACCGCTACTGTCAGAACTGTCAGTTGTCAGGCACGGGAGGGTATGTTGAAGGGGTATTGACGCAGAGATGAGCGACAGGCCATTGCAGCCGAGAGCGGATTGAGACCCTTTCGAGCCTCAATCCAAACCTCCTTGTTACTTGCCGGTAGTCAGCGCCGGAGTGCGCGGCGGCACCTGACGCTTGGAGCCGGTCGCCTCGAACGCCGAGGCCAGGCGCAGCAGGTTCGAGTCATCGTAGGCGCGACCGGCGAAGGTCAGGCCGACCGGCATACCGATGTCGGCCATGATCCCCATTGGCACAGTGACGGTCGGCACGCCGAGGTGACGGATCGCCAGGTTGCCGTTGGCAACCCAGATGCCGTTGCTCCAGGCGATGTCCGCCGATTCCGGATTGATATCGGCATCTGCTGGGCCGACGTCAGCGTTGGTCGGGAACAGCACCGCGTCGAGTTTCAGCGTGTCCATCCAGTCTTCCAGATCGAGCTTGCGGGTCTTTTCCAGGCCGCGCAGGCCGTCCGGCAGAGTCGGAATCTGATCCCACGGGGTGATGCCGCGCTCGGCCATGCGCACGTATTCGTCCATGCCGGCGGCCAGGTCGCCCTCACGGTTGGGCAGGGTGCCGGGGTCGTGCGGGAAGATCTTCGGCCCGTCGACATCGGCCAGGCGATTGAGCTTCGGATCGCCGTTGGCGCGCAGGAAATCGTCGAAGGCCCAGGCCGACAGGTCCCACAGTTCGTGGTGCAGGAACTCCTTGGAGACGATGCCGCGATTGAACACGGTCGGCGTGCCCGGACGGTCGCCTTCGCAGTTGGAGACCAGCGGGAAATCCACTTCGATGACTTCGGCGCCGGCCGCTTCCAGAGCCGCGCGGGCCTGCTTCCACAGGTCGATCACCGAAGGGCGGGTGTTGATGCGTTGCCCGGTCGGGCCGCCGATGCCCGGCGCTTCGCTGGTGCCGGCTTCAGGGTCGGCATTGATGTACATCTTCGGCACACCGAGGCGTTTGCCGGCCAGTGCCGCGGGTTTCACTGCCAGTTCGGCGTAGGACGCCGGACGCACCGAGGCGACGCTCGGGATCGGCACCCACGGCTGCAGGCGCCACAGGTCGCCACGGGTGTCGGGGTCTTCCGCGACGACCACGTCGAGCACTTCAAGCAGATCGGCCATGGTGCGGGCGTATGGCACCACCACGTCCATGGTCGGCGTCAGCGGCCAGTTGCCGCGTACCGAAATCACGCCGCGCGACGGCGTGTAGGCGCACAAACCGTTGTTCGACGCCGGGCCGCGACCGCTCGACCAGGTTTCTTCCGCCAGGCCGAAGGCCGAGAAACTCGCGGCGGTGGCGGTGCCGGCGCCGTTGGACGAGCCAGAGGCAAACGGCGCGGTCAGGTAGGCCGCGTTGTACGGACTTTCGGCCCGGCCATAGACGCCACGCTGCATGCCGCCATTGGCCATCGGCGGCATATTGGTCTTGCCCAGGCAGATCGCCCCGGCGGCGCGCAGGCGTTCGATGGTGAAGGCGTCGCGATGCGCCACCAGATCGGCGAAGGCCGGGCTGCCGGAGGCGGCGGTCAGACCCTTGACCAGATAGCTGTCCTTGGCGGTGTAGGGGATGCCGTCGAGCGGGCCGAGGGTTTCGCCCTTGGCCCGGCGTGCATCGGACGCCTGGGCTTCGGCCAGTGCTTGGGGATTGCGCACCACCACGGCATTCAGTGCGGTGGCGGTGTTCGGGCCGTCGTAGGCGTCGATCCGGGCCAGATAGGCCTGCACCAGTTCAACCGCGGTGGTTTGGCCGGCTTCTAGCGCCGCGCGTAATTGAGCAATGGAGACTTCAGTGACTTCGATCATGCTGTTACCGCCGACAGGTTCGCTAAAGGGTTGGGTCATTAGGGTTATCGTCGAAATACGTGAAGCATTTCGTATGGGCGAAACTCTACCCTGAACTTTGCCGAATGGCATGTGCTAATTCGATAAATATCGACAAAAGTCAGCGAAAAAATTCGCCCGGCGTCTCGCCGAACTGCTGACGGAACGCGGCGATGAACGCCGACGTCGAGTCATAACCGCAGGCCAGCGCCACGTCGGTGACCCGTTCGCCGCGTTCCAGCGGGGTCAGCGCACCCAACAGACGCAAGCGTTGACGCCAGGCGCGGAAGGTCAGGCCGGTGTCGCGTAAAAACAGGCGGCTGAGGGTTTTTTCGGTGACACCGAATTTTTCGCTCCAATGGTTCAGTGTGGTCTGCTGTTCCGGATGTTGCTCCAGACTTTGATAGATCTGCCGCAGACGGCTGTCCTGCGGCAGTGGCAGCATCAGGTCGATCTGCGGCGCCTCGGCCAGTTGATCGAGGATCACCTGGGCCAACCGGCCATGGGCGCCGCTCTCGTCGTATTCCACCGGCACCAGACTGAAGGCGCGAATCAGCTCGCGCAGCAGGTCGCTGACGCCCAGCACATGACAGCGCTCAAGCGCCCAGCCGGCCACGCTGCAATCGATATACAGGCTACGCATTTCCGTGTGCGGCGAGCTGAACACTCGGTGCGGCACGCCCGCCGGAATCCACACCGCACGCTCTGGCGGCGCGACGAAACGCCCGACGCTGGTCTGCACCTCAAGCACGCCCTGAATCGCGTACGACAATTGCACCCACGGGTGACTGTGACGTCGGGTCAGCGCGCGATTGGGCAGCGATTCGGTGCGCCCGTACAGTGCACGTGGCAGGCTCGGCAGCCCGGGAATGCTGCGCCGGAAGCTTTTCTCGTGTCCTTTAGGCGGCATCTGTTGGCTCTTCGGCGTTAGTCGGTAATTTCTGCTCACGTTAGAGTCGCAGTCACGTACTGGCAACCCCCGGATGAACAGACCCATGACCCGACCAAGATTCCTGCCCGACAACTTCACCCTGACCCTGATCGGCGTCGTGCTGCTGGCCAGTTTCCTGCCGGCCAGCGGTCAGGTCGCGGTCGGGTTCGGCTGGCTGACCAACATCGCCATCGCGCTGCTGTTTTTCCTGCATGGCGCCAAGCTCTCGCGTGAGTCGATCATCGCCGGTGCCGGCCACTGGCGCCTGCACCTGTTGGTGTTCGGCCTGACCTTTGTGCTGTTCCCGCTCCTCGGTCTGGCATTGAAACCGCTGCTGTCACTGCTGATCGGCGACAAGCTGTACATGGGCATGCTCTACCTTTGTGCGTTGCCGGCCACCGTGCAGTCGGCGATTGCTTTCACTTCGCTGGCCCGGGGCAATATTCCGGCGGCGATCTGCAGTGCGGCGGCATCGAGCCTGTTCGGGATCTTCCTCACGCCGTTGCTGGTGACGCTGCTGCTGAACGTGCACGGTGACGGCGGTTCGACCGTCGATGCGATTCTGAAGATCAGCGTGCAACTGCTGCTGCCGTTCATTGCCGGGCAGATCGCTCGCCGCTGGATCGGTGCGTGGGTCGGACGCAACAAGAACTGGCTGAAGTTTGTCGATCAGGGTTCGATTCTGCTGGTGGTGTACGGCGCGTTCAGCGAGGCGGTCAACGAAGGCATCTGGCACCAGATTCCGCTGGTCGATCTGTTGGGGCTGGTGGTGGTTTGCTGCATCTTGCTGGCGCTGGTTTTGCTGGCGTCGACCTTGCTGGGCAAGGCGTTCGGTTTCAGCCAGGAAGACCGTATCACCATTCTGTTCTGCGGTTCGAAGAAGAGTCTGGCCACTGGCGTGCCGATGGCGCAGGTGTTGGTTGCCGGCAGCACGATTGGCGTGTTGATCCTGCCGCTGATGCTGTTCCATCAGATTCAATTGATGGTCTGCGCAGTGCTGGCGCAACGTTACGCGAAACGGCCGGAGTCGGTGCCGGAGTTGATGGCGCAGGTTGATCCGTAAAACTCCGCTTCCCTGGTAGGAGCTGCCGCAGGCTGCGATCTTTTGATTTTAAAAGATCGCAGCCTGCGGCAGCTCCTACAGGGGATTGTGTTGTATCAATCCTGCGTAACGTGTTTCGGGCCGGCCAGTGCCCAGGCAATCAGGCCAAACAAGGGCAGGAACACGATGGCGATAATCCACACGCCTTTATTGCTGCCTTTGCCTGCGCTCTTGCGCACCCTGTTGATCGCCCACAGTTCAATGATCACAAGAACGACGGCGAGTACGATCCAGACGGGTTCAATTTGCATGGGCTACCTCCTGATGGTCTTTCAGTTAGGTGAGCCCAAGCGCGCAGGGTTCATTTAAATTGCGCCACTGCCTCCCGAATACTTCACCGCAGCGGCTGCCCGCGACGGCACATTGAGCGTGCGCAACAACGACGACACATGGATGCGCACGGTGAACGGCGAGATATCCAGCTCGCGGGCGATTTCCTTGTTGGTCTTGCCTTGGGCGATCAACCGCAACACGTCCTGCTGACGCGGGGTGAGGGCGGTGCCGGTCTCCAGCGGCAGCAGCCCGGACGGCGCGAACCTGACCAGCACTTCGCCTTCGCGGATCGCCAGAATCGCCTGGCCGATCTCATCCGGGGCGATGTTCTTGCCGATGAAGCCGTCGATGCCGGCCGCCATTACTTCGCCGATCAGTGTTTCGTCGTCGACCATCGACACCACGATCAATGTGGTGCGTGGCAGTTTTTGGCGCAGCGCGGCGAGTTGGCTGATGCAGGTCAGGCCGGGGAAACGCAGGTCGAGAATCAGCGTGTCCGGCTCGTTGCCGGCGGGCAGCAAGGCCAGCACGGCGTCGAGATCGCCGGCCTCCTCGATAGTCGCCTCGGGCAGCAGGCGCTGCACGGTGCGCCGCATGGCTTCGCGAAACAACGGGTGATCGTCGGCTATGATGATTCGGCCGGTCATGGCGTGACCCTCCCTGGATCAGGCGTGGTTTACGGCATGCACCTTAGCACCGCAGACGCGGATTGCCTGCTGGCCGGTGCTGATTCTGACGACTGTCGCACAAGGACGTTGCCCATGAAGTTCGAAAAAAACACCGAGCTGGATCAGGCCAATCTGCGCATCATCATCGCCAGCATTGCCATGGTTTACATTGGCGTGCTCGGTGTCTTGCCGGGTCAGCGCTTCGCTACCTATCTGCCGGTGGTGGTCTACATCGCGCTGTTTCTGCTGGCGTCGATTGGCTTGCGCCAGGCCATTGCGCGCTGGCCCGGGCATTACCCGGCGCGGCGGATTTTCGGCATGGTCCACGATTACACCGGCACCTGTTTCGGCCTGGTGCTCGGCGGTGAAGCGGCGTTGCCGCTCTACGCGGTGATCATCTGGGTCAACCTCGGTAATGGCATGCGCTATGGCTCGCGCTACCTGGCGATCGCCACCGGGTTGGCGCTGCTGGCGTTGCTGGCGGTTTATCGCTTGACGCCGGTGTGGCAGGCGCAACCGTACATGGTGCTGATGTTGATGCTCACCAGCACGGTGATTCCGTTCTACGCGCACTTGCTGCTGGAGCGCACGCGCAAGGCCTCTGAAGAAGCCGTCGCAGCCAATCTGGAAAAGTCGCGTTTTCTCGCCCAGGCCAGCCACGATCTGCGCCAGCCGATTCACTCCATCGGTCTGTTCACGGCGTGCCTGCGTGAATCGCGGCTGGGTGAGCAGGAGCGGCAACTGGTCGACAACATTGACCGATCGCTGCTCAACGTCTCGCAGTTATTCCGTTCGATTCTTGACCTCTACACCCTCGACAACGGGCGCGTCCTGCCCAGGTTGCAGGTGTTCAATCTGGGCGAGTGGCTGGCCGACCTGGTCCGCCAGAACGCCGAAGCCGCGCGCTGGGCCGGTGTGGAATTGCGCCTGCGCCCGTGCCGACACTGGGTGCGGAGCGATCCGGCGCTGCTTGCGACCATGGTGCAGAACGTGCTTTCCAATTGCTTCAAATACGGCGCGCAACGCCCGGTGCTGATCGGCGTGCGCAAACGCGGCGCCGGGCTGGCCATCGTGATTCATGACCGCGGCAACGGCATTGCCGAGGAGCATCTGCCGAAAGTGTTTGAGGAGTTTTATCGGGTGCGTCAGGTGCGTGACAAGGACGTGGAAGGCGTCGGCCTCGGGCTGTCGATCGTCAAGCGTCTGGGGCAGTTGATCGGCGTCGATGTGGCCTTGCGCTCGCAGCTTGGGCGCGGCACGGCGGTCTCCCTGTATGGCTTGCCGGTGGCCGTGGCGCCGCAGTTGCCGGCCATGCGTGACGATGTGCGGCAGGCCGGCCTGCTGACCGGGCTGAAGGTGTGTCTGGTGGAGGATGATCGCAACGTCTTGCTGGCGACCTCGGCGCTGCTCGAACGCTGGGGCTGCGTGGTGCAAGGCGAGTTGAGCGGGCAGGGGCTGGTCACCGATTGCGACATCATCGTCGCCGATTACGATCTGGGTCCACATTCCACGGGCATCGAGTGCATTGACGAGGTGCGGCGCCAGCGGGGTTTTGCGGTGCCAGCGATGATCATTACCGGGCATGACATCGAGAAAATACAGGCGGCCTTGCACGACCGCCAAATTGCCATCCTGTCCAAACCGGTACGCCCGGCCGAGCTGCGCGCGACCTTGCGAGCCCTGCGCGACCGGCAAACCGAACCGGTCGAACAGGTCTGACTCAACGCTTGCAGAGGTAGTCCTGAGTGATGGTGGTTTGCAGGCAGTTGTACTGGCCCATGGTGCGGCAGATGTTTTTCTCCGAACCGGTCACCTCGGCGTTCTTGTAACCCCAGGTCTTGCAGCGCTCCATCGCGACAGTCAGACCTTGCGCGGCGTTGGTCTGGCCGCTTTCGAACTGGCCCAGTTCGTAGGAAACCTGAACCACGCCGTCGTTCTTGCTGCCGCCGGTGGCTTCCCACTGTTTGGGCGTGGCGCAGCCGGTCAGGGCGAGGGCGGTGAGGGTGAGAGTAGCGATCAGGATTTTCATGATGAACGTCGTCCTTTACCGGAGAAATCAATTACTGAACGGGGATCGGTGAGGCACCTTTGGGCAGGCAAGACAGCGGCGGAGTCATGATGCCCATGCTCGCCACCGCGATAATCGCGCCGCTGGGCAACTCACAGTTGTACTCGCCGGCCGAGGTATACGCGGTGTAGTAGGTGAGGGTGCTGTCGCTGCGGATGTTGTCGATTTTCGACACCGGTTTGCCGATGACGGTCTGGGCCCGTTCTTTCATGCTGGCTTCGGTAGGTTTGGCAGTCTGGCAACCGCTGGCGCCCAGCATCAGGGCGCCGACAATGGCCACTTTGCACAGATTGGAATGCAGTTTCATGGTGCTTCTTCCTTGGTGTTGTTCTGATTTCCAGGCACAACGATCCCGCGCACTGCACAAAGGCAATGTTGGGGAACATCGGGGGTTGCGAGGGAATATAGCGCCGGTGGGCGGGGCGGTCGATTAGCACAAATGTGCTAGTGAGCCGTGAAGCCGATAGTCTTTTCGCTTCCTTGCAAGGGGGCGCAGAAAGGAAATCAATCTAAAAACACTCACCCATCAGCTGATGGCGTTTGCTAGCCTCAAAGGTGTAGGCGAAGACGCAGACTGATGCGCAAGCGGATAGCAAGGGGACGTGGGGCGCGTTCCGAAGGGTACACGGTTAGAAAGATCTCCGCGCTGAGATCCAGCCCTTATGCCGTGTGAGGCAGCAAAGCACCGTTCTTTTTCCATGGTTGCTTTTGTACTGTGAGAGGCCCGATAAACCTTGTAAGCCAGAGACCAGCACTGGCCGCCTACTCGAATAACCAAAGCCCGCATCACTGCGGGCTGTGTCGTTGTTGCAGGATCAGATTTTCGTCAGCGCGTACGCCAGATCGGCGCGCAGGTCTTCGAGGTCTTCGACGCCCACCGACAGACGCACCAGGCCATCGCCGATGCCCAGTTTGGCGCGGGTTTCAGCAGGAATGGTCGCGTGGGTCATGATCGCCGGGTGCTCGATCAGGCTTTCCACGCCGCCCAGGCTTTCGGCCAGGGCAAAGATCTTCACGTTTTCCAGAAAGCGTCGGGCGCCCTCCAGATCACTGTTCAGATCCACCGAAATCATCCCGCCAAAACCATGCATCTGCCGTTTGGCCAACTCATGCTGCGGGTGCGACGGCAGGCCTGGGTAGTAAACGCGTTTGACCTGCGGCTGCTGCTCCAGCCACTTGGCCAGTTCCAGTGCGTTGCTGCAATGACGTTCCATGCGCAGCGCCAGGGTTTTCACCCCGCGCAACGTCAGGAATGCATCGAACGGCCCGGAAATCGCGCCGACCGCGTTCTGCAGGAAGCCGAGTTTGTCCGCCAGTTCGGCATTCTGCCCAACCACCGCGATACCACCGATCACGTCGGAGTGACCGTTCAGGTACTTGGTGGTCGAGTGCAGCACGATGTCGAAACCCAGCTCCAGCGGGCGCTGGATATACGGGCTGGCGAAGGTGTTGTCGGCAACGCTGATGATCCCGCGTGCGCGGCAGATGCGTGCAATCGCGGCCAGATCCGACAGGCTCAGCAGCGGGTTGGTCGGCGACTCGACAATCACCAGGCGGGTGTCGTCCTGCAGCGCCGCTTCGAACGCCGCCAGGTCAGTCAGATCGACGTAGCTGAAACGGTGTCCGGCACTGCGCTGGCGTACCTTGTCGAACAGGCGGAATGTGCCACCGTACAGGTCATTGCCGGAGATCACGTGCGAACCGGCATCGATCAGTTCAAGCACGGTGGAAATCGTCGCCAGCCCGGACGCGAACGCGAACGCGCGGGTACCGCCTTCCAGATCCGCCACGCAACGCTCCAGCGCAAAACGCGTCGGGTTGTGCGAGCGCCCGTAGTCGAAGCCCTTGTGCACGCCGGGGCTGTCTTGCAGGTACGTCGAGTTGGCGTAGATCGGCGGCATCAACGCACCGGTGGTCGGGTCAGGCGTTTGCCCGGCGTGGATCACCCGGGTCGCGAAGCCTTGGGATTTATCGTCGTGCTGACTCATGCGAGGGATCTCCGTAATTGGTTGAGCATGTCGGTGCGGGTAATCAGACCATGGAAGCCCGAAGCGTCGGCAATGATCGCCACGAGGCCACGACTGAGCACCGCTTCCAGCTCTGTGAGATGGGCGCCAGGTGCGAGGGTTTGCAGTTTGTCGGTCATCACGCTGGACACCGATTGACTGAAGCGCGCGGCGTCTTCGTGCACCGCGAGCAAGATGTCGGATTCGTCGATCACGCCGACCAGTTGTTTGCCTTCCACCAGCACCGGCAGTTGTGAGACATCCGCCAGACGCATGCGCTGGAACGCGGTCAGCAGGGTGTCGTCGGGGCCGACGCTGATCACGCGGCCGTCTTCGAAACGTCGCGCGATCAGATCGCGCAGGTCGCCATAGCGTTTGCGCTGCAACAGGCCCTGATCGGTCATCCACTGGTCGTTGTAGACCTTCGACAGATAGCGCGTGCCGGTGTCGCAGACGAAGCTGACCACACGTTTCGGCTCGGTCTGTTCGCGGCAATAACGCAGCGCGGCAGCCAGCAAGGTGCCGGTGGACGACCCCCCGAGAATGCCTTCGGCCTTGAGCAACTGACGGGCATGATCGAAGCTTTCTTCGTCGCTGATCGAGTAAGCGTGGCGCACGCTGCTGAGGTCGGTGATCGACGGAATGAAGTCTTCGCCGATGCCTTCCACCGCCCACGAACCGGGCGTCGGCATCGTGCCGTCGCGGCTGTATTGCGCCATCACCGAACCCACCGGATCGGCGAGGACCATTTCCAGATCCGGCTGCACGCGTTTGAAGAAGCGACTTAGCCCGGTCAGGGTGCCGGCAGACCCGACGCCGACCACGATCGCGTCCAGATCATGCTCGGTCTGCGCCCAGATCTCCGGTGCGGTGCTGCACTCGTGTGCCAGCGGGTTGGCGGGGTTGTTGAACTGGTCGGCGAAGAACGCGCCGGGAATGTCTTTCGCCAGGCGGGCGGCGACGTCCTGGTAATACTCGGGGTGGCCCTTGCCGACGTCCGAGCGGGTGATGTGCACTTCGGCGCCCATGGCTTTCAAGTGCAGGACTTTCTCGGTGGACATCTTGTCCGGCACTACCAGCACCACGCGGTAGCCCTTGGCCCGGCCGACCAGTGCCAGGCCCAGACCGGTGTTGCCGGCGGTGGCCTCGACGATGGTGCCACCCGGTTGCAGGCGCCCGTCGCGTTCAGCGGCGTCGATCATCGCCAGACCGATGCGGTCCTTGATTGAGCCGCCGGGGTTTTGTGATTCCAGTTTGAGAAACAGTGTGCAGAGGCCGGTATCGAAGCGGGTAACTTGTACCAGCGGCGTGTTGCCGATCAGCCCAAGTACGGCAGGGCGTGAATCCTTTGACATTTCTTCACCTCTTGTAGTGGTGTTGATCGCGTTCCATTCGCGGGGAAAAGCTCGCGTGCAACATAGGCGCAGACAGGATCTGTCGCAACCATTAGTCAGCCGCAGATACAGCCATTTCGATCTAACCATAGAACAGATTCGAAGCCTGCAACGGCGCGGTTTCAGAGGGTTTACATCAAGGCGCCATCGAGTATTCAAAGGGCGTCGTGACCGCGCTCGCCAGCTTGATTCGCGCAGGAATATCCTGCAGGGCAAAACATGTTTTCAGCGCGCATACAGGTGATATTCGATCATGAGGGAAACTTGTGATCATCAAGATTAAAATGAGTTTGTCTCACCAGCGCCTGATCCTGACAATGGCCGCCATCAACAAGACATTGGAGTTGTTTGTCATGGCACTGGCCCATTCCCTCGGATTTCCGCGCATCGGTCGCGACCGCGAACTGAAAAAAGCGCAAGAGGCGTTCTGGAAAGGAGAGCTGAACGAGGCTGGCCTGCGTGACGTTGGCCGCGAGTTGCGTAAGGCCCATTGGGACTTGCAGAAAAACGCTGGCCTCGAGCTGCTGCCGGTGGGCGATTTCGCCTGGTACGACCAGGTGCTGACTCACTCGCTGATGTTCGGGGTGATCCCCGAGCGTTTCCGTCCGCACGACGGCAAAGCCACGCTGCAGACCCTGTTCGGCATGGCCCGTGGTGTCAGCGACAGCTGCTGCGGCGGTGCACACGCTCAGGAAATGACCAAGTGGTTCGACACCAACTACCACTATCTGGTCCCGGAATTCAGCGCCGATCAACAGTTCCAGCTCGGTTGGGAACAGTTGTTCGAAGAAGTCGAAGAGGCACGTGCCCTCGGCCATAACGTCAAACCGGTGATTATCGGCCCACTGACTTATCTATGGCTGGGCAAGGCCAAAGGCGCCGCATTCGACAAGCTGGAATTGCTCGACCGCCTGCTGCCGCTGTACGGGCAGATCTTCGCGCGCCTCGCCGCACTCGGTGTGGAATGGGTGCAGATCGACGAGCCGATTCTGGTGCTCGACCTGCCGCAGGAATGGAAGAACGCTTTCGAGCGTGCATACAACCAGATCCAGCGCGATCCGTTGAAAAAGCTGCTCGCCACTTACTTCGGTGGTCTGGAAGAGAACCTCGGCCTGGCCGCCAATCTGCCGGTCGATGGGTTGCACATCGATCTTGTGCGTGCAGCGGAACAGTATCCGACCATTCTTGATCGCCTGCCGGCCTACAAAGTGTTGTCGCTGGGCCTGGTCAATGGCCGTAATGTCTGGCGCTGCGATCTGGAACATGCGCTGGCGACTTTGCAGCATGCGCATGAGCGATTGGGTGATCGGTTGTGGGTCGCGCCGTCCTGTTCGCTGTTGCACAGTCCGGTGGACCTGAGCCGCGAAGACCAGCTCGATGCCGAGCTGAAAAGCTGGCTGGCGTTTGCCGTGCAGAAGTGCGAAGAAGTCGCCGTGCTGGCTCAGGCCGTCAACGAGCCTGAGTCACCAAAAGTGCTCCGCGCCTTGACCCAAAGCCGCTCGGTACAGACCAGTCGCGCCGCCTCGCCACGTATTCACAAACCGGCGGTGCAGGCCCGTGTGGCGGCCATTACAGTGCAGGACAGCCAGCGCCAATCGCCGTTTACCCAGCGCATCGCCAAGCAGCGCGCCGGCCTCGAGCTGCCGCTGTTCCCGACCACCACCATCGGTTCGTTTCCGCAGACCGCCTCGATTCGTCTGGCGCGTCAGTCGTTCAAGCAAGGCAAGCTCAGCGAAGCCGAATACACCGAAGCCATGTACAGCGAAATTCGTCACGCTGTGGAGATCCAGGAGCAACTGGGCCTCGATGTACTGGTGCACGGAGAAGCCGAGCGCAACGACATGGTGGAGTACTTCGCCGAGCAACTCGACGGCTACGTGTTCAGCCGTTTTGGCTGGGTGCAGAGCTACGGTTCACGTTGTGTGAAACCGGCAGTGATCTTCGGTGATCTGAGCCGTCCGCAAGCCATGACCGTCGACTGGATCCGCTATGCTCAGGGCCTCACCGGCAAGGTCATGAAAGGTATGCTGACCGGCCCGGTGACCATGCTGATGTGGTCGTTCCCCCGTGAAGACGTGTCCCGTGAGGTGCAGGCGCGGCAACTGGCGCTGGCGATCCGTGACGAAGTGGTGGATCTGGAGGCCGCCGGAATCAGGATCGTGCAGATCGACGAAGCCGCCTTCCGCGAAGGTCTGCCGCTGCGCCGCGCGCAATGGCAGCACTATCTGGATTGGGCCACCGAAGCGTTCCGCCTGTGTGCCTCCGGTGTACGCGACGAAACGCAGATCCATACGCACATGTGCTACAGCGAGTTCAATGATGTGATCGAGTCCATCGCCGCCATGGACGCCGACGTGATCACCATCGAAACCTCGCGTTCGGACATGGCGTTGCTCGACGCTTTCGAAGCCTTCGCCTATCCGAACGAGATCGGCCCGGGTGTCTACGACATCCACTCGCCACGCGTTCCCGATGCTTCGGAGATGGCTAACTTGCTGCGCAAGGCAGCGCAGCGGATTCCGGCCGAGCGGTTGTGGGTCAACCCGGATTGCGGTCTGAAAACCCGTGGCTGGCCGGAGACTGAAGCGGCGCTGGTGCATATGGTTGCCGCTGCCCGGCAACTGCGCAAAGAACTGGCCTGAAGCCTGAATACAAACCCTGTGGGAGCGAGCCTGCTCGCGAAGGCGGCGTGTCAGTCGAATAATGTTTCTCTGATACACCGCTTTCGCGAGCAGGCTCGCTCCCACAATGGAGTTAGTGATCGGTCAGTGCCGGCTCATCAAACCATGCAGCACACCCAGGCGCAGCCCCGGTTCCGACGGCACCATCTGTGAAATCCCGAATGCCTTGAACGCCGCCAGCATCAATACCAATCCGCCGGGCAAAATGCTCTGGCGATGCGGCTGCAAACCTGCCAGCTTCAACTGCTGAACATTCTTCACCTTCAGCAGCAACAGCGACAAACGCAACAACCTACCATAGGTAATGCCATCCTGACCGAGGTCGTTCAAGCGATTGGCCTTGAGCACTTTCGCCAGCATCCGCGCCGTGCCGGACGAGCCAATGGTCTGCTGCCAGCCCTGTGCACGGTAGCGGCGGGCGACTTTCTCGAATTGCAGGATCGCCACGCGTTCGGCTTCCTGCAGCGCACCGGGCGCGATGCGCCCGTCAGGGAAATAGCGTGCGCCCAAGGTGCCGCTGCCGATGGCGATGCTTTCGGTGAGCAGCGGCTGCGACCCCTGGCCGAGAATCAGCTCGGTGGAACCTCCACCGATGTCGACCACCAACCGCATGTCTTCAGCGCCCGGCAGGGAATGGGCGACGCCGGCATAGACCAGTTGCGCCTCTTCATGGCCGGAAATGACATCGATGCGAAACCCCAGATGACGTTCGGCGCTGTGCAGAAACAGCTGCGCATTGTCGGCCTCGCGTACCGCGCTGGTTGCCACGGCCCGCACCTTGCCGGCCTCGAACCCGCGCAGTTTCTTGCCGAACCGCGCCAGCGCCTGCCAGCCCCGATCCAGCGCCAGTGCGTCCAGAGCACCGCCTTCGAAACCTTCGGCCAGTCGCACCGGCTCACGCAGGGTTTTGACCTCCTGAATCATCAAGCCCTGTCGACTGCGTACCGACTGGCCGATCATCAGGCGAAACGCATTCGAACCCAGGTCAATGGCGGCAAACAGCGAGGCGTCTTCTTTCATGGGAATCCCTGCAAAGCGTCCGTCGAAGGCTCAAGACGGTTTGCGAGGATTTTGCGGTGCGGTTGATGACATCCTGATGACGGGGCAGGGGCGCTTCAGTGAATTGTTGACTGTCATGACTCTGTCATTATCCGGCTACTATCCTGACCCCAATACATCGCGTGTTCTTAAAGTTTTTGCTGCCTCTTTGGGCAGCTTTTTTTTGTCTGAAATTCCACACGTTTCCCCCAAAAACCAACACAAAATCCCTGTAGGAGCTGCCGCAGGCTGCGATCTTTTGACTTTGTTTTTGAAGATCAAAAGATCGCAGCCTGCGGCAGCTCCTACACGTTTATGTCAGTAGGTTTGCGGAGTGTATTGCAATTTTCCATGAGGCTTGGATAGTATACGATCCATATACACTTCGTATTGGATTTGGATATGGGCATCGTAAAGATTTCTGAAGACATGCACGAGAACCTGCGCATCTCCAGCACCGCGCTCAGCCGCTCGATCAACGCGCAGGCCGAGCACTGGATGCGCATCGGCATGCTCGCCGAGCTGCACCCCAACCTCGACCACAGCGCCATTTGCCGCTTGCTGATCCGCGCCGAACAGAACGGCGGGCTGGATCTGCACCAACTGACTCAGGAAGCCGTCAGCGCATGAGAAACCAGATCAAGATCAACACCCCCGCCGAAATCGCTCAGTCACGCGCTGCCGGCAAGCTGGCCGCCGAGGTGCTGGCGATGCTGGTACCGCATGTGAAGGCGGGCGTGACCACCGATGAACTGGATCGCCTGTGCAACGACTACATCGTCAACGTGCAGAAAGCGATTCCGGCCAACGTCGGTTATCACGGCTTCCCGAAAACCGTCTGTGCCTCGGTCAACGACGTGGTGTGCCACGGCATCCCGTCGGGCACGCCGCTGAAGGATGGCGACATCGTCAACCTCGACATCGCGGTAATCAAGGATGGCTGGTTCGGCGACACCAGCCGCATGTACGTGGTCGGCGAGGCGACGCCTGAGGCGCAGCACCTGATCAAAACCACCTACGACGCCATGTGCGCCGGCATTCGCAGGGTGCGTCCCGGAGCGACACTGGGCGACATCGGCCATGCGATTCAGAGTCTGGCGGAGAAAGAAGGCTTCAGCGTGGTGCGCGAGTATTGCGGGCATGGCATTGGCAAGGTCTACCACGATGAACCGCAGATTCTGCATTACGGTTTTCCCAATCAGGGCATGAAGCTCAAGGCGGGGATGATCTTCACCGTCGAACCCATGCTCAATGCCGGCAAGCGCCATGTGAAGAACATGCCGGACGGCTGGACCGTGCTGACCAAGGATGGCTCGTTGTCGGCGCAGTGGGAGCATATGGTGGCGGTGACCGACACCGGCTTCGAGATCCTCACGGCGTGGCCGGACGAAATCGAAGGGTTCACTCCGATCGCCTGAACACTGAGATTCCTGTGGGAGCGGGCTTGCCCGCGAAGACGTCAGCACATTCAACATTGATATTGAATGTACCTGCCTCTTCGCGGGCAAGCCCGCTCCCACAGGGAGGTGTATTGCGTGGGGTATATCAGTGAGATCCGGCGGCTTTGTTGAGATCGCTTTCAGCCCATTCGCTGTAGACACAGGCATCCGCCGTCGCCCAGCGCACTCGCACCGGGTCGCCAGCCTTAAGCGGCATGCCGGCGGCGGACAAGGCTTTCACCGTCATCGAAGTACCGCCCGCGGTGAGCACGCTGCAGGTCTGGCTCTCACCAAGAAACAACACCTCCACAACCTGCGCCGACACCTCGTTCCAACCCGCTGCCAGCGGCTCTGCGCTCGCCTGCTGCACGCTCAGCGCCACAGCCTTTTCCGGACGCACCATCAGCAGCACATCCTGATCGGTGTGCAACCCGGCGGTCAGTCGAATCGACAATGACTGTCCTTCAAACGAAGCCGCCGCATTGCCTTGCGCCTTGAGCTTGAGGAAGTTCGAGTTGCCGAGGAACGATGCGACAAACGCGTTCGGCGGATTCTGGTACAGGTCATAACCGCTGCCCAGGCCGACAATCTTGCCGTGACTGAAGATCGCGATGCGCTGCGACAGGCGCATGGCTTCTTCCTGATCGTGGGTCACGTAGACGATGGTGATGCCCAGGCGCCGATGCAACTGGCGCAGTTCATCCTGCAGGTCTTCACGCAGTTTTTTATCCAGCGCTCCGAGGGGTTCGTCCATCAACAGAATGCGTGGCTCGTAGACCAGCGCGCGGGCGATGGCGACGCGTTGCTGTTGCCCGCCAGAGAGTTGCGAAGGGCGGCGATGGGCGAATTGTTCGAGCTGCACCAGTTTCAGCATCGCGTCGACGCGCTTGTCACGTTCGGCGGCGGCGAGTTTGCGGATCGCCAGCGGGAAGGCGATGTTGTCGCGCACCGACAGATGTGGGAACAGCGAATAGCGCTGGAACACCATGCCGATGTCGCGCTTGTGCGGCGGCACGTTGACCAACGACTGACCGTTGACCAGGATCTCGCCGCTGCTTGGGGTTTCGAAGCCGGCGAGCATCGACAGCGTGGTGCTTTTGCCCGAGCCGCTGGAGCCGAGGAAGGTCAGGAACTCGCCGTCCTTGATGTCCAACGAGATGTTGTCGACGGCGGCAAAGTCGCCGTAGTGCTTGTTCAGGTTGCGCAGGCTGACCAGAGGTTTGTCGTTCTGCAGGGAGGCGTCTTTGATCACGGCACTCATGTCGTACTCCTGGGCGCTCAGGCGCTGATTTCGTTGCGCCGGCGCAGCGCGGCGGCGATGACCATGACCAAAACCGACAAGCCGATCAGCAGCGTCGATGCGACGGCGATCACCGGGGTCAGGTCCTGGCGCAGGGTGGTCCACATTTTCACGGGAAGGGTTTGCAGGGTCGGGCTGGCCATCATCACGCTGAGCACCACTTCGTCCCACGAAACCAGAAAGGCGAAGAGGGCGCCGGCAACCATACCCGGGCGAATCGCCGGGAATGTCACCTTGAACACCGCTTGCAGGCGTGAGGCACCGCAGATCACCGCCGCGTCTTCAATCGACTGATCGAACAGCTTCAGCGAGTTGATGATCGAGATGATGGTGAACGGCAGCGCGACGATCACATGGCTGACCACGAAGGCGAACATGGTCCCGGTGTAACCGAGCTTGAGAAACAGCGCGTACACCGCCACGGCGATGATCACCAGCGGCACGATCATCGGCAGGGTGAACAGGCCGTAGAGCATTTCCCGACCGGGGAAGCGCCCGCGCACCAGAGCGAAGGCAGTCGGCAAACCAAGGGCCACGGCGCAAATCGTGGTCAGCACGGCAACCTTGAGGCTGGCCGCCGCAGCGTTCATCCAGTCGGCGTTGGAGAAGAACTGGCCGTACCATTTCAGCGTCCAGCCCGGCGGCGGGAACACCAGCCACTGCGACGAGCCGAACGACAGCAGGACGATAAACACGATCGGCAACAGCAGGAACAGACCGATCAACCCGGTGGTGGCGTACAAGCCGAAACGCATCCGCCGGCTCATGGCATTGGGAGTCAGGAGCATCTCGGTTTACCTCGCGTTGCTGGCGCCAACCGGGGATTCCGGCTGAAGCTTCAGGTAGAAGTAGAACAGCACCAGCGTGATCGCGATCAGCAACGCGGCGCCGGCACTGGCCAGGCCCCAGTTGAGGAACGATTGCACCTGCTGAATGATGAACTCCGGCAGCATCATGTTCTGCGCCCCGCCGAGCAGCGCCGGGGTGACGTAGTAACCGAGCGACATCACGAACACCATCAACCCGCCGGACGCCAGCCCCGGCCGGCACAGCGGCAGGAACACCCGGAAGAAGTTGGTCCAGGGACTGGCGCCACAGATCGAGCCGGCTTGCAGGATCATCGGGTCGATGGCCTGCATGGTTGCCTGCAACGGCAGGACGATGAACGGGATCATGATGTAACTCATGCCGATCACCACGCCGGTCAGGTTGTGCACCATTTCCAGCGGCTGATCGATGATGCCCAGCGCCATCAGCGCCTTGTTGATCACCCCCGAGGCCTGCAGCAATACCAGCCACGAATAGGTGCGGGCGAGCAGGCTGGTCCACATCGACAGCAGCACGATGTTGAGGATCCAGCGGCCCCAGCCGCGCGGCACCAGAGTGATCGCCCACGCCAGTGGAAAGCCCAGCAACAGGCTGAAAATCGTCACCAGCCCGGCCACCGAAAAGGTGTTGAGCAGCACCCGCGCATACGCCGAGTTGGCGAACAGTTGTTCGTAGTTGCCAAGGCCGGGGGTCGGTTCGAGCACGCCGCGCAACAGCAGGCCAATCAACGGCGCGAGAAAGAACAGGCCGAGGAACAGCAGTGCCGGGACCAGGTTGCCGGCACCTTTCCAGCGTTGTCTGAAGGTGGGGGATGAGCCGGCAGCGCCAGTGGCGCTCCCGGTCACCGTTGCGGGGCGGGGCGCAGTGGCCGCCATTTTCATTTGACCAGCCATTCGTTCCACCGTGTCGCGATGGCTTGACCGTTCTTGGCCCAGTACGCGAAATCAAGCGTGATTTGATCCTTGGCGTAGGCCGTCGGCAGGTTCGGGGCCAGCACCGAGTCCAGGCGCGCCACGCTGTCGACGTTGACCGGGGCGTAGGCGGTCAGGTTGGAGAAGTCCGCCTGGCCTTTGGCACTGCTGGCGTTGGCCAGAAACTTCATCGCCGCGTCCTTGTTTTTCGAGCCTTTTGGAATCACCAGAATGTCGGCCATGACCAGGTTCTGTTTCCAGCTCACACCGACGGGGGCGCCGTCTTCCTGCAGGGCGTGAATCCGGCCGTTCCAGAACTGACCCATGCTCGCTTCACCGGAGGCCAGCAGTTGCTGCGACTGCGCGCCACCGCCCCACCAGACGATGTCTTTCTTGATGGTGTCGAGTTTCTTGAAGGCGCGATCCAGATCCAGCGGGTAGAGCTTGTCAGCCGCTACGCCGTCGGCCAGCAGCGCCAGTTCGAGCACGCCGGGGCTTGGCCATTTATAGAGCGCGCGTTTGCCGGGATAGGTCTTGGTGTCGAACAGGGCGCTCCAGTCTTGCGGCTTGGCAGCGCCGAGCTTGCCCTCGTTGTAGCCGAGGACGAAGGAGAAGAAGAACGAGCCGACGCCGTAGTCGCTGACGAAACGCGGGTCGATCTTGTCGCGCTGGATGACGTTGAAATCGAGGGGTTCGAGCAGGCCTTCGGAAGCGGCGCGCAGGGCAAAGTCGGCTTCGACATCGACCACGTCCCATTGCACGTTGCCGCTCTCGACCATGGCCTTGAGTTTGCCGTAGTCGGTCGGGCCGTCCTGCACGACGGTGATGCCGCTGGCCTTGCTGAACGGATCGGCCCAGGCCTGTTTCTGCGCATCCTGGGTGCTACCGCCCCAGCTGACAAAGTTCACACTCTCGGCGGCCATTGCAGCCTGGCCGGTCACGCTCAGCAGTCCCGCAAAAAGGATTGCGGTTGCAGCTTTGTTCAACACCATTTTTACGCCCTCATTGTTGTGTTTTTGAGCGGGCTTGCGTTGTTGCCCGCCTGTCGGGAGCAGTAGCTGGACGGTTTTTCAGGTCGTCCGGTCTATGGAATATCATATTATGGTATTCCAAACTTTGTGCAAGCACTTTGCCTTACCGGTTATCTGGGGAATGTGTTTTTTTTACCGCTGGAAGTTTTGTGATAGATGGAAAATTGTGGCGAGGGAGCTTGCTCCCGCTGGGTTGCGAAGCGACCCTCGCTTCTCTGAAAAGCTGGGGCCTGCTGCGCAGTCCAGCGGGAGCAAGCTCCCTCGCCACAGGAAATCACCTGTGTCTGGGCGTTATTCGGTAAACGGAATGCTCTCCACCACCTCCAGGTCATACCCGGTCAGCCCCGCATACTTCAGCGGCGGCCCAAGATGGCGCAGTTTGCCGACGCCGAGGTTCTGCAGAATCTGCGCCCCGGTGCCGACCTCCGAATAAATCCGCGATTGCGAGCGACTGAACTGCCGTGGCGGCTGAGTCAGTTGCGGTACGCGCTCAAGCAGCGCCTGTGACGATTCATGATTGGCCAATACCACCACAACCCCATGACCTTCCGCCGCGACCCGTTGCAGCGCCGCCCACAGCGTCCAGTTGCTCGGCCCGCTGTACTCGGCGCCGACCAGATCACGCAGCGGATCGATCACATGCACGCGCACCAGCGTCGGCTCTTCGCGGCGCAGATCGCCCATGACCATCGCCATGTGTACGCCGCCCTCAATGCGATCTTCGAAAGTGATCAGGCGGAAGGTGCCGTGCACCGTTGGCAACTCACGCTCACCGATGCGCTCGATGGTGTGCTCGGTGCTCAGGCGATAGTGGATCAGGTCAGCGATGGTGCCGATCTTGATTCCGTGCTTACGGGCGAACACTTCCAGATCCGGGCGGCGGGCCATGGTGCCGTCGTCGTTCATCACTTCGACGATCACCGAGGCCGGCGTAAAGCCCGCCAAGCGCGCCAGATCGCAACCGGCCTCGGTGTGGCCGGCGCGGGTCAGCACGCCGCCTTCCTTGGCGCGCAGCGGGAAGATGTGCCCAGGCTGCACCAGGTCTTCAGCGCGGGCGTCTTTCGCCACAGCGGCCGCGACCGTGCGCGCGCGATCGGCTGCAGAAATGCCAGTGGTGACGCCGACCGCCGCTTCAATCGACACGGTAAACGCGGTGCTGAATACGCTGCCATTGCTCGGGACCATCTGCTCCAGGCCCAGGCGTTGGCAATGCTCGTCGGTCAACGTCAGGCAGATCAATCCGCGCGCTTCACGGGCCATGAAGCTGATCGCCTCGGGCGTGCAACAATCGGCGGCCAGCAGCAGGTCGCCTTCGTTTTCTCGGTCTTCGTCATCGACCAGCAGGACCATTTTGCCGAGGCGATAATCTTCGAGGATTTCTTCGATGCTGTTGAAGGCCATGCTGGACTCTCGATATGGATGAAATTCGTGGTATACCATAATACAAATTCAACCAAGAGGTCACTATGAAGGCGTACTGGATTGCTCACGTGGACATCACCGATCCCGATCACTACAGCCAATACACCCAGCGCGCACCGGCAGCCTTCGCCGCGTTCGGCGCGAAGTTTCTGGCCCGGGGCGGGCGCAGCGAAGCGCTGGAGGGCAGGGCTACGCCTCAGCGTAGCGTGGTGATCGAGTTCGAGAGCTACGAGCAGGCGCTGGCGTGCTACCACTCGGCGGCGTATCAGGAGGCGAAACGTTATCGCGAGGAATGGGCGCGGGCGGAGATCGTCATCGTCGAAGGTCTGGCGCCGTAG
The DNA here is from genome assembly GCF_019775695.1 of Pseudomonas sp. AO-1. Lineage (NCBI taxonomy): Bacteria > Pseudomonadati > Pseudomonadota > Gammaproteobacteria > Pseudomonadales > Pseudomonadaceae > Pseudomonas > Pseudomonas sp. AO-1. The sequence continues at coordinate 3,895,597 of NZ_CP079947.1, read as the reverse complement.
CCATTGTAGGAGCTGCCGCAGGCTGCGATCTTTTGATCTTGTTTTTTAAAATCAAAGTCAAAAGATCGCAGCCTGCGGCAGCTCCTACAGGGGTCAGGTATCAGCGGATAAAGTGGATCTTGCCGCTGTCATCATTGCCCATGTAGATCCCATACACCCCGGCCTGGCGTTCCTCGATATAGCGCTCGAGGATCTGCCGGATCGCCGGGTAGTAGATCTGCTCCCACGGAATGTCTTCAGGGGCAAAGAACTTGTAGTCGAGCGTCTCGGGCCCGTACTGCCCGGTGATCTCCAGCGCGATCGCGCGGAAGATGATGTATACCTCGCTGATTTTCGGCACGCTGAAGATCGAATACGGCGAGACGATTTCCGCACGTACGCCGCTTTCTTCCCAGACTTCGCGCAGCGCCGCCTGCTCGGTGGTTTCGCCGCTTTCCATGAAGCCGGCGGGCAGCGTCCAGGTGCCGGGGCGCGGCGGGATCGCCCTTTGGCACAACAGGTATTTGCCGTCCTGCTCAATGATGCAGCCGGCGATGATTTTCGGGTTCACATAGTGGATGTAGCCGCAGCCGCGGCACATCAGGCGCTCGTGCGTATCGCCCGGCGGAACTTGCTGACCGAGGTCAGGGCCACCGCATTTCGGGCAAAAGCTCGGGCTGAACATGTCAGTGACCTATGCGTGGTTCTTTCAGCGCGATCGGCAGGGTGATGTTCGGCGTGGCGCCGGTCTCTTCCTGTTTGCGCTTGAGGTAATCGAGGGCCACGGCAGCAGCCGCACGCACGTGATCGACGCAGGCCTGATGCGCCGCCAGCGCATCACCGCTCTTGATCGCCTCGACCATTTTTTCCATTTCGTGATTACTCGCGCCGCGCCGGTTTTCCTGGGACACCGAGGTCGCCCGCAGGTAGCTGATGCGCGCCTGCAACTGGCGCAACTGCGTGGCCGCAACATGGTTGCCCGAGCCTTCCAGCAATACGTCGTAGAAGCCCTGCACCGAGTCGATCACCTGTTGCAGTTCGCCGTCCTTGAGTGCCTTGCGGTTCTCGTCGAGGGCTTTTTCCAGGGCCTTGATGTCCTTGGCCTTGGCGCGCAGGGTGAACAGCTGGACGATCAGGCCTTCGAGCACGCAGCGCAGTTCATAGATGTCGACTGCATCGGCGAGGGTGATGATCGCTACGCGCGGGCCTTTGGCATCGGCGAATTCGACCAGTCCTTCGGACTCCAGGTGACGCAAGGCTTCGCGCACCGACGTGCGACTGACACCGAGGCGATCGCACAGATCGCGCTCCACCAGACGATCGCCGGGCATGAGCTGGAAATTCATGATCGCGCTACGCAGTTTATCCAGCACGATTTCGCGCAGGGTAACGGGGTTGCGATTGACCTTGAAGCTGTCGTCGAGTGGCTGGCGTTTCATGGGGTCCGCTCTTTAAGTTGGCTGTCCATGCCAGACGGGCATCTAAACAGCCGAGGGGTTAACTGGAGGCCTCGGCGTCGGCTTCGGCGAAGGCTTCACGGGCGAGCCGGAAACTGTCCACGGCTGCCGGGACGCCGCAATAAATACCGACCTGAAGCAGAATTTCGCGTATTTGCTCATGACTCAGGCCGTTACGCAAGGCGCCGCGCACATGCAGCTTGAGTTCGTGCGGACGGTTGAGCGCCGAGATCATCGCCAGGTTGATCATGCTGCGCTCCTTGAGCGACAAACCCTCACGGCCCCAGACATGACCCCAGCAGTATTCGGTGACCATTTCCTGCAGCGGGCGGGTGAAGTCGTCGGCGTTCTCGATCGAGCGTTTCACGTAGGCTTCGCCCAGCACTTGGGTGCGGATCTTCAGGCCTTTTTTGTACTTTTCGTTACTCATAAATCTTCCTCACACACACATTGCCCTGTAGGAGCTGCCGCAGGCTGCGATCTTTTGATCTTGCTCTTAAAAATCAAAGTCAAAAGATCGCAGCCTGCGGCAGCTCCTACAGGGATTGTGTTTATCCATCAGGCCAGGGTTGGCAATGCCCCGAGCTTGCCCTTGTGATAAATCATCGGCGTCACCGGTTGCGCGGGCAGGATCAGGTTCTTCACCGCGCCAACGATAATCGCGTGATCACCACCGTCGTATTCACGCCACAACTCGCACTCGATGATTGCTGTGGCCTTGGCGAGGATCGGGTTACCCAGTTCGCTCAAGTGCCACTCGATGCCTTTGGCCTTGTCCTTGCCTTTGCCGGCGAAGGCGTAGGCCTCGGCGGTCTGCTCGGCGGACAGCAAATGGATCGCGAATTTCTGGCTGTCGCGCAGCACCGGGTAGGTGTCGGAGGCGTAGTTGGGGCAGAACAGCACCAGCGCCGGGTCAATCGACAGCGCACTGAAGGCGCTGGCGGTGATGCCGACGATGGCGCCATCCGGGTCGAGGGTGGTGACCACCGTGACCCCGGACGGAAACGAGCTCATGACGTCTTTGTAAATGCCGGGTTCGATCATGTCGCAGGACTCCTAGCGCATCACAAACGGATCAGGCATCGGAGCCTGAGAGAGATTGATCCACACCGTTTTCAGTTCGGTGTAGGCCAGCACCGAATCGATGCCGCTTTCGCGTCCATAGCCACTGTTCTTGAAACCGCCAATTGGCGCCATGGCCGATACCGCGCGGTAGGTGTTGACCCAGATGATCCCCGAACGCACATCCCGGGCCAGACGATGGGCGCGGCCCAGGTCGCGGGTCCAGATGCCGGCGGCAAGGCCAAACTGCGAGTCATTGGCAATCGCCAGCGCTTCGGCTTCGTCCTTGAAGCGAATCACCGAAGCCACCGGGCCGAAGACTTCTTCTTGCATGATCTTCATCGAGTTGCGGTCGCACTCGAACAGCGTCGGCTCGTAGAACCAGCCGTCACCGAGGTCGGTCGGACGCTTGCCGCCGGTGCGCAACCGCGCGCCTTCAGCGATGGCATCCGCCACCAGACCTTCGACCACCGCCAATTGCTGCGCAGTGGCCATCGGGCCCATTTCGCTGTGGTCTTCCTGCGGGTTGCCGATGCGGATGCGCTGGGCGCGTTCGACCAGGCGGTTGACGAACTCGTCGTAGATTTCGTCCTGTACCAGCAGGCGCGAACCGGACACGCAGCTCTGGCCCGAAGCCGCGTAGATCCCGGCGATGGCACCGTTGATCGCGCTGTCCAGGTCGGCGTCGGCGAAGATGATGTTCGGCGACTTGCCGCCCAGTTCCAGCGACAGTTTGGCGAAGTTCTCGGCGCTGCTGCGCACAACGTGCCGGGCCGTGGCCGCGCCGCCGGTGAAGGCGATCTTGCGGATCAGCGGATGGCGGGTGAGGGCGGCGCCGGTGCTCGGGCCGTAACCGGTGACAACGTTGACCACGCCCGGTGGAATTCCGGCTTCCAGCGCCAGTCGCGCCAGCTCAAGGATGGTTGCCGAAGCGTGCTCGGACGGCTTGATCACAATCGTGTTGCCGGCGGCGAGGGCCGGCGCCAGTTTGATCGCGGTCAGGTACAGCGGGCTGTTCCAGGGAATGATCGCGGCGACCACGCCCATCGCTTCGTGCACGGTGTAGGCAAACAGGTCGGGTTTGTCCAGCGGCAGGGTGCCGCCTTCGAGCTTGTCGGCCAGGCCTGCGGTGTAGTGGAAGAACTCCGGCAGATAACCGACCTGACCACGGGTTTCGCGGATCAGTTTGCCGTTGTCGCGGCTTTCCAGCTGCGCCAGTTGTTCCTTGTTTTCCGCGATCAGGTCACCGAGACGCCGCAGCAGTTTGCCGCGTGCGGTGGCGGTGAGACCGCGCCAGGCCGGGCTGTCGAAGGCAGTCTGCGCCGCTTGCACGGCGCGTTCGACATCGGCTTCATCGGCGTCAGGCAGTTCGGCCCAGGCTTGCGCGCTGGCCGGGTTGAGGCTTTCGAAAGTCTTGCCGGAGAGGGCGTCGACCCATTCTCCGCCGATGCACATCTGGAAGCGTTGGAGTGTCATGCAACGATCCCCTTTATAGGGTTTTGTCGGGCGTGTGCGTAGTCGAGAAATTCCAGCAACGTCTGGTTGACCAGGCGCGGCGACTCTACCGGCATCATATGCCGTTGCTCGGGCAGTACCGCAACCTTCGCACCGGGGATGCGCCGGGCCAGTTGCTCGGCCATTTCCGGCGTGGAACCGGGGTCCAATTCGCCGGTGGCGATCAGCGTCGGCGCCTGAATACTGCCGAGGTCGTCGGCGCGGTACATGTCCTGAGTGGCGAACAATTCATAGGTAGTCAGATAACCCTGCGGGTCGTTGCCGGCCAGGGTCTGACGAATGGCCGCGATCTGCGCCGGGTTCGCCGCCTGATATTCGCGGCTGAACCAGCGCGACAGCGCCGCTTCGGCATTGGCGTCCGGCCCGTGTTCGGCGGCCTGCGCGGTGCGGGCGATGACCCCGGCGCGCTGTTCTTCGCTGCGGTTGAACACGCTGTTGAGCACCACCAGGCTTTGCAGGCGCTCCGGGTAATGCAGGGCAAACGCCCGCGCCACCAAACCGCCCATGGAGAAACCGATCACCGCTGCCTGGGGCAGATTCAGGTGATCGAGCAGCTCCAGCAACTGATCGGCATAACCGAGCAGGCCGGTGCCGCTGGTCGGGCGCGGGCTGGCGCCGTGGCCGAGCATGTCGTAGGCGATCACCTGGTATTGGGCAGACAGGCCAACGATCTGGCCGCCCCACATTTCTTTGTTCAGGCCCACGCCGTGGATCAAGACCACGGGCTGGCCTTGGCCGGTCGCCAGGTAACTGGTGCCAGCCGGGGTGAGTTCAGCGGTGAGCCGAATCATGGAGCGCTCCTGCAATGCCTTTTTATTGTGATTACTGGGCTTTTTCGGCGGCCAGTTCTTCCAGATCGATGTAGCGGTTGCCGATGCGCGGGTGCAGTCGACCACCGTCGGCGCAACCGAGCACCACGACGATTTCGTCGGCACGCGGCGCGTCCTCGATCTGCATTTCCAGGGTGATGTAGTGCGAGCGCAGACCTTCGTCGTCCTTGTGCATCATCGGGATCTGGATCGACGTGCCCGGGCCGCCGCGCTTGTTGGTGAAGCTCAGGTAGCTCTTGGCCTTGACCGCTTCGCGGTAGTGGTTGCCGAAGCGCAGGGTGTGGATCACGGCCGAGGCGTGTTCGATTTCGCCGTCGGCGCCGACCACTGCCGCTTTACCGTAAGCCTCAATCTTCTCGGCACCGCCGATGATGCCCACCAGACGCTCGACCATCATTGCGCCGAGGTCGGAGCAGTTGGCGCGGATTTGCGGTTTCAGGTCCTCGACGAAGCCGTTGCCTACCCACGGGTTCTTCATCACCACGGCCAGGCCAACCATGGTCACTGGCTTGTCAGTGGCCTTGCCGCCTTCGATGAAGGTTTCTTCGACATAGCTGACGATCTTGCGAATTTCGAAACTCATGAGCTGCTCCGTAGGGGGATTGAGAGTGTCTGTGTGTCTGATGGTATACCATAATACCGATCGTGCAAGTCCCCCACGCAAGATTTGCCGCATCGATCCGGCGAATGGCGGTGTATTCGCCTGCCATCCTCATCAATCCGCCACGACGCGATATCGATGTAGGAGCTGCGGCACGCTGCGATCTTTTGATCTTGTTTTTAAAAACCCGGATCAAAAGATCGCAGCGTGCCACAGCTCCTACAGGGGGTTGTGTCGGGGTCATTTGGTTAACAAAAGATAACGTGGCGCCGATTGTCAGACGTTTCCAAAGCCCGATAGGATGAGCCAGCTTCCCAAGGCGCTCTGGACTGCGGGTTTCACGGCTATGCTTGTGACCCATCAGTCACCACGAGCACCCTTGCGGCGCCCTAAGGCCCAATGGCCTAACAATAATAAATAGGGGAAGGTCTATGAGTCGTTGCCGCCCGCCGGCGTTACGCAACACCGCGTTGCTGGCCACAGCACTCACACTGCTGGGCTGTGCTGCCTTGTCGGCACCCGTTCTGGCCGCCGAAGCGCCCGCCGACGGGGTGTATTCCACCGAATCGGCCAAAGCCGCCAAAAGCCTGATACTCGATGTTGTCCACGCCGGCACCCGGTTGGTGGCGGTGGGTGATCGCGGGCACATTCTCTATTCCGATGACCAGGGCAAGACCTGGACCCAGGCCAAGGTGCCGACCCGGCAACTGCTGACGGCGGTGTACTTCGTCGACGACAAGCACGGCTGGGCGGTCGGCCACGACGCGCAGATCCTCGCCAGCGCCGACGGCGGCCTGACCTGGAGCAAACAATTCGAAGACCTCAAGCGCGAAGCACCGCTGCTCGACGTCTGGTTCCAGGACGTCAACCACGGCGTCGCGGTCGGTGCCTACGGTGCATTGCTGGAAACCACCGATGGCGGCAAGAACTGGCAGGACGTCAGCGACCGCCTCGACAACCAGGACCAGTTCCACCTCAACGCCATCGCGGCGGTCAAGGACGCCGGGCTGTTCATCGTCGGCGAGCAGGGCAGCATGTTCCGCTCCCCGGACTGGGGCCAGACCTGGGAAAAACTCCAGGGCCCATATCAAGGCTCGCTGTTCGGCGTGATCGGCACCGCCCAGGCGCAGACCTTGTTGGCCTACGGCCTGCGCGGCAACCTCTATCGTTCCAGCGATTTCGGCAGCACCTGGCAGCAGGTCGAACTCAAAGCCGCGCGTGGTGCGCTGGAGTTCGGCCTGTCCGGCGCCACGCTGCTCGCGGATGGCTCGATCGTGATCGTCGGCAACGGCGGCTCGGTGATCAGCAGCAGCGACAACGGCGAAACCTTCAGCGTGTTCAACCGCCCGGACCGCATTTCGCTGTCCTCGGTGACAGCGGCCGGCGACGGCAATCTGATTCTGACCGGGCAGGGCGGCGTGCACACCACGCAGCCCAACGGCGCCGACATCAATAATAAGAAGGCGGGGCTATGACTTCCTTGAGCACTCATCATCAGGACAAGGCGACGTTCCTCGAACGTCTGATTTTCAACAACCGCCCGGCCGTGATCCTGATCTGCCTGGTGGTCAGCGTCTTCCTGTTCTGGCAGGCCACGCTGATTCGCCCCTCCACCAGTTTCGAAAAAATGATCCCGCTCAAGCATCCGTTCATCGAGAAGATGATGGAGCACCGCAACGATCTGGCGAACCTAGGCAACACCGTACGGATTTCGGTGGAAGCCAAGGACGGCGACATCTTCTCCAAGGAATACATGGAGACCCTGCGCCAGATCAACGACGAGGTGTTCTACATCTCCGGCGTCGACCGTTCCGGCCTCAAATCGCTGTGGAGTCCGAGCGTACGCTGGACCGAAGTGACCGAAGAGGGTTTCGCCGGCGGTGAAGTGATTCCGCAGAGCTACGACGGCTCGCCGGACAGCCTCGACATGCTGCGCAACAACGTCCTCAAATCCGGGCAGGTCGGGCGCCTGGTGGCCAACGACTTCAAATCGAGCATCGTCGACATCCCGCTGCTGGAGTCCTACCCGGACCCGCAGGATCAGGGCAAGCTGCTGGCGCTGGACTACCGCCAGTTCTCCCATGAGCTCGAAGACAAGATCCGCAACAAGTTCGAAGCGCAGAACCCCAACGTCAAAATCCACATCGTCGGCTTCGCCAAGAAGGTCGGTGACCTGATCGACGGTCTGGTGATGGTGGTGATGTTCTTCGGCATCGCGTTCGTCATCACCCTGATCCTGTTGCTGTGGTTCACCAACTGCCTGCGCAGCACCATTGCGGTATTGAGCACCACGCTGGTGGCGGTGGTCTGGCAACTGGGGCTGATGCACTTCTTCGGTTTCGGGCTGGATCCGTATTCGATGCTGGTGCCATTTCTGATTTTCGCCATCGGCATTTCCCACGGCGTGCAGAAGATCAACGGCATCGCCCTGCAGTCGAGTGAGGCGGACAACGCCCTGACTGCCGCGCGGCGCACGTTCCGGCAACTGTTCCTGCCGGGGATGATCGCGATTCTCGCTGACGCCGTAGGCTTCATCACCCTGCTGATCATTGATATCGGGGTGATCCGCGAACTGGCGATCGGCGCGTCCATCGGCGTGGCGGTGATTGTGTTCACCAACCTGATCCTGCTGCCGGTGGCGATTTCCTATGTCGGCATCAGCAAGCGTGCGATTGCCAAGAGCAAGAAGGACGCGAATCGCGAGCACCCGTTCTGGCGCCTGCTGTCGAATTTCGCCAGCCCGAAAGTCGCCCCGGTTTCGATTGCTCTGGCGCTGCTCGCCTTCGGCGGCGGCCTCTGGTACAGCCAGAACCTGAAGATCGGCGACCTCGACCAGGGCGCGCCGGAGCTGCGTCCGGACTCGCGCTACAACAAGGACAACAACTTCATCATCAACAACTATTCCACCAGTTCCGACGTGCTGGTGGTGATGGTCAAGACCGCCACCGAAGGGTGCTCGCGCTACGAAGCGATGGCGCCGATCGACGAACTGATGTGGAAGATGCAGAACACCGAGGGTGTGCAGTCGGCAATCTCGCTGGTGACCGTGTCCAAACAGATGATCAAGGGCATGAACGAGGGCAACCTGAAATGGGAAACCCTGTCGCGCAACCCGGACGTGCTGAACAACTCGATCGCCCGCGCCGACGGCCTGTACAACAACAGCTGTTCGCTGGCGCCGGTGTTGATCTTCCTCAACGACCACAAGGCCGAAACCCTCGACCGCGCGGTGCATGCGGTGCAGGAATTCGCCAAGGCCAACAACAAGGACGGTCTGGAATTCATCCTCGCCGCCGGTAACGCCGGGATCGAAGCGGCCACCAACGAGGTGATCAAACAGGCCGAGCTGACCATCCTGATCCTGGTGTACATCTGCGTCGCAGTGATGTGCATGATCACCTTCCGTTCATGGGCGGCGACCCTGTGCATCGTCCTGCCGCTGGTGCTGACCTCGGTGCTGGGCAACGCGCTGATGGCGTTCATGGGCATCGGCGTCAAAGTCGCGACCCTGCCGGTGGTGGCACTGGGCGTGGGGATTGGCGTGGACTACGGCATCTACATCTACAGCCGTCTGGAGAGTTTCCTGCGCGCCGGTCTGCCGTTGCAGGAAGCCTATTACCAGACCCTGAAATCCACCGGTAAAGCGGTGCTGTTCACCGGCCTGTGCCTGGCCATCGGCGTATGCACCTGGATCTTCTCGGCAATCAAGTTCCAGGCCGACATGGGCCTGATGCTGACCTTCATGTTGCTGTGGAACATGTTCGGTGCACTGTGGCTGTTGCCAGCGCTGGCCAAGTTCCTGATCAAGCCGGAGAAACTGGCGGGGCAGAAGGGCAATTCGCTGTTTGCTCACTGATCCGGACGCCTGAAACGACAAAGCCGCAACCTCAGGGTTGCGGCTTTTTTGTAGCTCAAGATCAAAAGATCGCAGCCTTCGGCAGCTCCTACAATGGGCACAAGTACACCCGACTTTCACCAATACACACGATCGCTGTAGGAGCTGCCGAAGGCTGCGATCTTTTGACTTTGCTTCAGGAAAGTTCGGTGCCGAGCACAGCGCTCAATGCACTGCGCGCATCATCCAGCTGCACCAGCGTCGCGTGGCGGGCACCCAGTGCATCGCGGTTCTCGATCGCCGTAAGAATCGCCTTGTGCCGCGGCAACGCCAGTTCATGCAGATTCGGCCGCTGGTTGGAATGCTTCAACGCCTCGGCAATCGCCACCGAAAGCATGTTGCACAGGTTCGCCAGCAAATCGTTGTGCGTCGCATCGGCAATCCGGCTATGGAAGTCCAGGTCCGGTTGCAGCAACGCCTCCGGGGTCGGCGCGGCTTCCATGCGTTGATAGGCCTCGCCGATGGCGGCGATGTCGGCCTCGGTCGCGTGCTGGGCGGCGAGGGCGGCAGCGGCCGGTTCGATGATGCTGCGCACACTGGTCAGCACATTGAAGAATTCATTCTGCGGGCTGCTTTGCATCAGCCAGTGCAGCACGTCCGGGTCGAGCATGTGCCATTCGCGGCGGGCCTTGACCACCGTGCCAACGCGCGGTTTTGAATACACCAGTCCCTTGGCCACCAGCACCCGCGTGGCTTCGCGCAACACCGGGCGGCTGACCGCGTACTCCTCGCACAACAGCGCTTCGGCGGGCAGTTTGTCGTCGGGCAAAAAGCGTCCGGAGACGATCTGCATACCCAGTTCCTGGACAATGCGCGAGTGCATGCTTTTACGGTCGGAAGGTTTGCGGTAATCCATGGGGAACGGCGCGATCCTGAGCGATGGAGATGCCGCGCATCATAGCAGGCACGGGCGGTGGGCGATCCAGCCCTTGAAAAGATCGCAGCCTGCGGCAGCTCCTACAGGGAAATGCATTCCAAGGTAGGAGCTGCCGCAGGCTGCGATCTTTTGATCTTAATGAGAATGGCGCGGCACTTCGGCCCCTCGGCAACCCACCAGGAAGTCAAAGTCACAACCCTGATCCGCCTGCAGCACATGGTCGATGTACAGCTGACGATAGCCGCCGACCAGTAGCTGCTGCGGTGGCTGCAGATCGGCCATGCGCGCTGCCAGTTCGGCATCCGGAATGTCCAGGTGCAAACGCCCGCTGGCGCAATCGAGCTCGATCCAGTCGCCTTCCTGCACCACCGCCAACGGCCCACCGGCAGCGGCTTCCGGGGCAACGTGCAAAACCACGGTGCCGTACGCGGTGCCGCTCATCCGCGCATCCGAGATGCGCACCATGTCGGTCACGCCTTGGGCCAGCAGCTTGGCCGGCAAGCCCATGTTGCCCACCTCGGCCATGCCTGGATAACCTTTCGGCCCGCAGTTTTTCATCACCAGAATCGAGTCTTTATCGACATCCAGCTCCGGATCATTGATCCGCGCCTTGTACATGTCGAAGTTCTCGAACACTACTGCGCGTCCACGATGCTGCATCAATTCCGGGGTCGCGGCGGACGGCTTGAGTACCGCACCCAGCGGCGCCAGGTTGCCGCGCAACACGCAGATACCGCCGTCCGCGCGGATCGGATTGTCGAGGGTGCGGATCACTTCGTCCTCGCCATAGATCGGCGCGTCCTTGGTGTTCTCGCCCAGCGTCTTGCCATTCACGGTCAGCGCGTTCGGATTGGGGATCAGATTGGCCTCACCGAGACGCCGCAGCACCGCCGGCAAGCCTCCGGCGTAGTAAAACTCTTCCATCAGGAAGCGCCCGGACGGTTGCAGGTCGACGATGGTCGGCATGCCGCGCCCGATACGCGTCCAGTCGTCCAGATCCAGCTCGACGCCGATGCGACCCGCGATGGCTTTCAAGTGGATCACCGCGTTGGTCGAACCGCCGATCGCCGCGTTGACCCGAATGGCGTTTTCAAAGGCTTCCTTGGTCAGGATCTTCGACAGGCGCAAATCTTCGCGCACCATCTCCACTGCGCGCATGCCGGACATGTGCGCCAGCACATAACGCCGCGCATCGACTGCCGGAATCGCCGCGTTGTGCGGCAGCGAAGTGCCGAGCGCTTCGGCCATGCAGGCCATGGTCGACGCGGTGCCCATGGTGTTGCAGGTGCCCGCCGAGCGCGACATGCCGCCCTCGGCCGCGAGGAAATCGTCAATGGTGATGGTGCCGGCCTTGACCTGCTCGCTGAGCTGCCACACCACCGTGCCGGAACCGATGTCCTTGCCCTTGTGCTTGCCGTTGAGCATCGGCCCGCCGGTGACGACGATCGCCGGCACGTCGCAACTGGCCGCGCCCATCAGCAGCGCCGGGGTGGTCTTGTCGCAGCCGGTCAGCAGCACCACGCCGTCAATCGGGTTGCCGCGAATCGCTTCTTCGACGTCCATGCTCGCCAGGTTGCGGGTGAGCATGGCGGTGGGGCGCAGGTTCGATTCGCCATTGGAGAACACCGGGAATTCCACCGGAAAGCCACCGGCCTCGATCACGCCGCGTTTGACGTGCTCGGCAATCTGACGGAAATGCGCGTTGCACGGGGTCAGTTCCGACCAGGTATTGCAGATGCCGATGATCGGCTTGCCGTGGAACTGGTGGTCGGCGATGCCCTGATTCTTCATCCAGCTGCGGTACATGAAGCCGTTCTTGTCGGCCGTGCCAAACCATTGGGCGGAGCGCAGGGTGGGTTTCTTCTCAGACATGATCGATTCTCTTATTGTAAGACTATTGTTTGCGAGTCATGGCTAAACATAAGCGCAAAATCGCCGCTTTGGAAGTGTTGTTGGGTAATTAGTATTACTATATAGTCGTTTTCGACGGAGGGATTGGCCCTGGCGATTTTTCGCGAGAGGCGTCCCCCGAGGTTCTATAAAAACAACAATCGGAGACCGATCCCATGAGCCAGGAATTGCGGCTTATCCGCCGCATCACGCTGAAACTGATTCCCTTCCTGATCCTGCTGTACCTGATCGCCTATGTGGATCGCTCCGCCGTCGGCTTCGCCAAGCTGCACATGGGCGCTGACATCGGCATCGGTGATGCGGCCTACGGTCTCGGTGCCGGGCTGTTTTTCATTGGCTACTTTCTTCTGGAAATTCCCAGCAACCTGATGCTCGAACGCTTCGGTGCGCGGCGCTGGTTCGCGCGGATCATGATCACTTGGGGCGCGATCACCATCGGCATGGCGTTCGTCCAGGGCCCGCACAGTTTCTACGTGATGCGCTTTCTGCTTGGCGCGGCGGAGGCGGGGTTCTTTCCCGGTGTTCTGTACTACATCACCCAATGGTTCCCGGTGCGCCATCGCGGCAAGATTCTCGGGCTGTTCATCCTCTCCCAACCGATTGCGATGATGATCACCGGCCCGGTGTCCGGCGGTTTGCTCGGTATGGACGGCATTCTCGGGCTGCACGGCTGGCAGTGGCTGTTCATTGTCATCGGCACCCCGGCGATCCTGCTGACCTGGCCGGTACTGCGCTGGCTGCCCGATGGCCCGCAAAACGTGAAGTGGATGGATCAGGCCGAGAAAGACTGGCTGACCGGCGAGCTGAAAAAGGATTTGCAGGAATACGGCCAGACCCGTCACGGCAACCCGCTGCATGCACTCAAGGACAAACGCGTGTTGCTGCTGGCGCTGTTTTACCTGCCGGTGACCCTGAGCATTTATGGCCTTGGCCTGTGGCTGCCGACGCTGATCAAACAGTTTGGCGGCAGCGATCTGGTGACCGGTTTCGTCTCGTCGGTGCCCTACATCTTCGGCATCGTCGGTCTGCTGATCGTGCCACGCAGCTCCGACCGCATGAACGATCGCTACGGCCACCTGGCGGTGCTCTATGTGCTGGGTGCACTGGGCCTGTTTTTCAGCGCCTGGCTGACCCTGCCGGTGGCGCAACTGGCGGCGTTGTGTCTGGTGGCGTTCGCGCTGTTTTCCTGCACGGCGGTGTTCTGGACCTTGCCCGGACGGTTCTTTGCCGGCGCGAGTGCGGCGGCGGGGATCGCCTTGATCAACTCGGTGGGCAACCTTGGCGGATACATCGGGCCGTTCGTGATTGGGGCGTTGAAGGAATACACCGGGAATCTGGGTTCGGGGTTGTATTTCCTCAGCGCAGTGATGGTGTTCGGTTTGATTTTGACCGGCGTGGTTTACCGCGTGCTTGAGCGCAAACACGTCCTGCCAACCGAGCAATTCGCCGCCAGCGCACGCGGTGCCACCCGCACCTGATATCAAACGAACCATCACCGCAAACCCTGTGGGAGCTGGCTTGCCAGCGATGGCGGCGGCACATCCAACATAGCGGTATCTGACAGATTGCTATCGCTGGCAAGCCAGCTCCCACAGGGTTTTGCAGTGTTTCGAAGTTTTGTTTACAGGAGAAATTTATGCATCTGGTTCAATTCGAATTGATCAACGGCGAGCGCCGCGTCGGTGTGGTCGACAACGGTCTGATCCGCGAAGTGCAGGACGCCCGTAGCGTACGCGATCTCGCGCTGGCCGCCATCGAAGCCGGCGGCACTCTGGAGCAGCAAGTAAAAACCCACGGCCTGGGCATCAGTCATGACTATGCCGAGCTGCTGAGCACGCGGCGAATTCTGCCACCGCTGGATCACCCGGACCCGGCGCACCTGCTGGTCAGCGGTACCGGCCTGACGCATCTGGGCAGCGCCTCGGCGCGGGACAAGATGCACCAGCAGGCCGGTGACGAAGCGCAAATGACCGACACCATGCGCATCTTCAAGTGGGGCGTGGAGGGCGGCAAACCGGCGGCGGGGCAGGCGGGCGTGCAGCCGGAATGGTTCTACAAGGGCGACGGCAGCATCGTCGTGCGACCGGGCGAAGCGTTCCCGTTGCCACCGTTTGCCGAGGATGCCGGCGAGGAACCGGAAATGGCCGGGCTCTACGTCATTGGCCACGACGGCAAACCGTATCGCCTCGGTTTCGCGGTGGGCAACGAGTTCTCCGATCACGTCATGGAGCGCAAGAACTACCTGTACCTGGCCCACTCGAAACTGCGCAGTTGCAGCTACGGCCCGGAACTGCGCACCGGTGAATTGCCGCAGCATCTGGCCGGCAGCAGCCGCATCCTGCGTGACGGCGAAGTGCTGTGGCAAAACGAATTTCTCAGCGGCGAGGCAAACATGTGCCACAGCCTCGCCAACCTCGAATACCACCACTTCAAATACCGCCAGTTCCTGCGTCCTGGCGACGTGCACATCCACTTTTTCGGCACCGCGACCCTGTCGTTCGCCGATGGCATCCGCACCCAACCGGGCGACCAGTTTGAAATCAGCCAGGCCGAATTCGGCGCACCGCTGGTCAACGGCATAGCCCCGGCAGCAGCGGCTTTTCAACCGGACAGCATCGGCACCCTTTAAGGAGCTCCCATGACTCAGATTCTCGGTCACAACTACATTGGCGGACAGCGCAGCGCAGCGGGCAATGTGAAACTGCAAAGCGTCGACGCGACTACTGGCGAACAGCTGCCGTACGATTTCATTCAAGCGACTGAAGCCGAAGTCGATGCTGCCGCCAAAGCCGCCGCCGCAGCGTACCCCGCTTATCGCAGCCTCAGCGCCGAACGCCGCGCGCAATTTCTCGACGCGATTGCCGATGAACTGGATGCCTTGGGTGATGAGTTCGTCGCGCTGGTCTGCCGCGAAACCGCGCTGCCTGCGGGGCGGATTCAGGGCGAGCGCGGGCGCACCAGCGGCCAGATGCGCCTGTTCGCCAAAGTCCTGCGGCGCGGAGATTTCTACGGCGCGCGAATCGATTTGCCATTGCCGGATCGCCAGCCGTTGCCGCGCCCGGATCTGCGCCAATACCGCATCGGTCTCGGCCCGGTGGCCGTGTTCGGTGCGAGCAACTTTCCGTTGGCGTTCTCCACGGCCGGTGGCGATACCGCAGCGGCGCTGGCCGCCGGCTGCCCGGTGGTGTTCAAGGCCCACAGCGGCCACATGGCAACCGCTGAACTTGTTGCTGATGCACTGATTCGTGCCGCCGAAAAAACCGCGATGCCGGCAGGCGTTTTCAACATGATCTACGGCGGTGGCGTTGGCGAATGGCTGGTCAAGCATCCGGCGATCCAGGCAGTGGGTTTTACCGGTTCGCTCAAGGGCGGTCGGGCACTCTGCGACATGGCAGCGGCGCGGCCGCAACCGATCCCGGTGTTCGCCGAAATGTCGAGCATCAACCCGGTGATCGTTCTGCCTCAAGCCTTGGCTGAGCGCTCGGAAACCATCGCCCGCGACTTGACCGCTTCGGTGGTGCAGGGCTGCGGTCAGTTCTGTACCAACCCGGGTTTGGTCATTGGGATTCGCTCGCCGCAGTTCAGCGCCTTCGTCCAGCAAGTCGCCGGGCTGATTGGCGACCAACCGGCGCAAACCATGCTCAACGCCGGCACCCTTGGCAGTTACGGCAAAGGTCTGCAAAAGTTACTGGCACATTCCGGCATCGAGCATCTGGCGGGTAATCCGCAACAGGGCAATCAGGCGCAGCCACAACTGTTCAAGGCCGATGTCAGCCTGTTGATCAATGGCGATGAAGTGCTGCAGGAAGAAGTGTTCGGCCCGACCACGGTGATCGTCGAAGTGGCGGACAAGGCGCAACTGAGCGCGGCATTACACGGCCTGCACGGGCAACTGACGGCGACCATTATCGGCGAGCAGGCCGACTTCGAACGCTTCCCGGAACTGACGCCGCTGCTCGAACAGAAAGTTGGACGGATCCTGCTCAATGGTTATCCAACGGGTGTGGAGGTGTGTGATTCGATGGTGCACGGCGGGCCGTATCCGGCGACTTCCGATGCGCGCGGTACCTCGGTGGGGACGCTGGCGATCGATCGGTTCCTGCGCCCGGTATGCTTCCAGAACTACCCCGATAGCTTGCTGCCGGAACCACTGAAAAACGCCAACCCATTGCGCATTCAGCGGCTGGTAGACGGCAAGCCCTCGCGCGACGCCCTCTGACCCATCACTCTGTAGGAGCTGCCGAAGGCTGCGATCTTTTGACTTTGATTTAAAAAAACAAGATCAAAAGATCGCAGCCTTCGGCAGCTCCTACAGAGGGATCGAGGCGCTATAAGCTATCATTGGCCCTTTCCCCCCTAGAAAGACTGTTTGCCATGACTGCCCAAACCCTTCTCAACGCCCTCGAACACTGCGGCATGGTCGAAATCGATGGCTTGCACGCCTTCGAATTCGCCCTCGACGAAGACGACAACCTGCACATCGAATGCATCGACGGCCGAGAGGCCAAGCATTGGGAATTCACGCCGGCTCAGGTTGAAGCAGCAACGTTTGACGAAGACCTGCAGAGCTGGCTGATCATTGGCTACGCCGGCGACACCAAGACCACCGGCGAACACCGTCTGGTGTGCCTCGGTGATGTGGTCAGCAGCAGCGACGACGAGGATGACAATTAATGAACATGCGTAAATTCTGGCCATTGCTGATGGCCGGCAGCGTCGGTGCGATGGGCCTGTCCAATGCCAGCGCCGAGAGCTATCAATTGCTGGTCGGCTCCTACACCGCCGGCACCAGCCAGGGCATCTATCGAATGAATTTCGACAGCGCCACCGGCCAGATCGCCGCCAAGCCACTGCAAGTGGTGAAGAGCGAAAACCCGTCATGGCTGACCTTGTCCAAAGACCAGAAGCAGTTGTTCGTGGTCAATGAAAACGGTCCCGGCCAGAAAGACCCGGTCGGCCGCGTCAGCAGCTACTCGATCGATCCCAAGACCCACGCCCTGACGCTGATCAATCAAGTGCAGAGCCTGGGCAACGAGCCGACCCATTCGAGCCTCAGCGGCGATGCCAGCCATCTGTTCGTCAGCAACTATTCGGTGGTCGAAGATCCGGGCGGCACCCTCGCGGTGTTGCCGGTCGGTGCCGATGGCAAACTCAAACCGGTGGTGCAGATGAGCGCGCACCCGGCGAGCCGGGTCAACCCCGAGCGTCAGGCCTCGAACCACGTGCACTCGACGGTGTCCTCGCCGGATGGCCGCTACGTGTTCTCCAACGACCTGGGGGCGGACAAAGTCTTCATTTACCAGTTCGACCCGAAAGCCAACCCGGAGCTGCCGTTGACCCCGGCGAAAACTGCTTCGGTGAGCCTGCCGGCCGGCAGCGGCCCGCGTCACTTGCTGTTCAGCGCGGACGGTAAACATGCCTGGCTGACCATGGAAATGAGCGCGCAGGTCGCGGTGTTCGACTACCACGATGGCGTGTTGACCCAGACGCAACTGGTCGATCTGGCCGCCGGTCAGCCGACTTCGGACAAAGCCGCCGCCGCGCTGCATGCCTCGGCCGATGGCAAGTTCCTCTACGTCAGCAACCGTGGTACCGCCAATCAGCTACTGGTTTTCAGTATCGATCCGGCAACCGGCCAGCTCAAGGAACTGCAAAAACGTTCAGTGGAAGGCGATCACCCGCGTGAGTTCAGCCTTGATCCGAGTGGCAAGTTCCTGCTGATCGCCAACCAGAAGAGCAACGAAATTGTCGTCGTCGAGCGCGATGCCAAGACCGGTCTGCTTGGCAAAACCGTGCA
The DNA here is from genome assembly GCF_019775695.1 of Pseudomonas sp. AO-1. Classification (NCBI taxonomy): domain Bacteria; kingdom Pseudomonadati; phylum Pseudomonadota; class Gammaproteobacteria; order Pseudomonadales; family Pseudomonadaceae; genus Pseudomonas; species Pseudomonas sp. AO-1. The sequence goes on along the minus strand of NZ_CP079947.1, from coordinate 3,877,673 downwards.
AAAACTGCCGATGGACGCCCCGAGCGACCTGAAGTTTCTAGTGCGACAATAAGCCACAGGCCCCGGTTTACGGGGCCTGTCTCTTTGTATTAATCGCGCTGATATCCGGTAATGCTACAAAGCATTTCAAGCGATCAACCCTCGAGCGTTAAGTTTGCTTCACGGCCCAACCGGGCAAAGCAAGCCAACCGAACACGAGGGTTACCGCCATGAACTTCAATCTCTTCTCCGTCATCGCCGCTTCCGCCATCTCCGCCACCGTTGCATTGCCAGCCAGTGCCAACGTTGAAATCGCCAGCAAAAAATCCCACACCCAGAGCTACACCCAGAAATACCTGCAACAGAGTGCCAACTTCTACGCCGCGCTGGATCACAAAGCCCAACACTGAAATGCCCGCTTCGAACAACTCCCTGTAGGAGCTGCCGAAGGCTGCGATCTCTTGATCTTCAACGTCAAAAGATCGCAGCCTTCGGCAGCTCCTACACGTATGCGTGATCAAAAATTTCCGCTCGATAGGTTTTCGCCAACGCTGAGATAGACGGCCTAAATAATCAATGAAGCTGATGTTTACTATGGCAAACCCTGAGTGTTTACCACGGCTTTTTTGATTGATCCTGACGGCACTGAAACATGCCCACGGAGCACATCATGGCCAGTTCAATCATCACCTCAGCCAAGCGCGGCGCCTACCTGGCCATCGGTCTTTACCTGGCTCTGGTGCTGTTTGTCAGCATCGCCGCGCAAACCCAACACAGCTTCGACGCACCGATCGAAGTCGCACACCCCGGCATCCAGCTCGAACACCGCGCAGACGTGCTGGTTGATCGTGCTGAACTCGCAGGAGTGAGCGGCGCATGAAAGGCTACAGACTCTGGGTCATCGCCGGTCTGGCATTGATGACCAATGGCGCGGCGTTACTCGGTTTTGGTCAAGGCTCGGTCGGTGCGCTGGCCCGGGCCATAGAGGTCAATCACAGCATTGCGCACAATATCGAACGGGCCAACTCGCAGGGGTTGCTGGCCGGTAATCCGCCGATCAAGGCTGAGGTCGATTTTCTTGGGCCGTTTGAAGTGGATTGCTTGGCACTGGGCATGTGCAACGCACTGGCTTAGACAACCCGATCATTGTGGTGAGGGGATTTATCCCCGATGGGTCGCGAAGCGGCCCCAGACCCGGCAAACCGGATTATTCTCATACACCGAGGTGTCTGATTTCAGGGCAGCTTCGCCGCCCATCGGGGATGAATCCCCTCGCCACAAGGTGTTCGGCAAGCAGGAAGAGGGGGGTTATTTCTTCATGATGGAGGTGAAGAGGTTGGATTCGAGGAAGCGCTGTAGCCACGCCTGCAAGCGAACATAGGGCGTCTGCGCGAACCACTCGCGATCCACATGCGCAAACTGTCGAACGAACGGCAGCAACGCCACATCTGCCAGACTCAAGTGATCACTCAGCAAATAATCCCGACCTTCAAGCAACCCATCCAGCCTCTGCAAAAATACCGCCCCCTCGGCCCGATAAACCTCCATCGGCTGCTCCGGATAGCGTTCGGCGTATTTATAGCGGTTCAAATGCACCTTGAACCCCTGATCATTGGCCTCGATCAACTCGGCAATCCGTGAATCGCCATCGAGCAGCCAATCGTCCGGATCATGCTGCGCCAACGCCCAGCGCATGATCTCCAGGCTCTCGTCGATCACCCGGCCATCGGCCTCCAGCACCGGCACCGTGCCTTTGGGGGAGATCGCGAGCATCGCGGCCGGTTTGGCCTTGAGGCTGACTTCGACGATCTCCACCGCTACCCCCGAATAGCGCAGGGCCATTCGCGCGCGCATCGCGTAGGGGCAGCGGCGGAAAGAATACAGCGTGTTCATTTCACCTCCAGGGTGCTCAAGCCGTTGCCTTGGCGCTGCACCTGAATCTGCACCGGAATCCGCTCGTGCATTTCCTGCACGTGGGAAATCACCGCGACCTTGCGCCCCTGCGCCTGCAGGCCGTCGAGGGCATCCATGGCCAGTTGCAGCGATTCCGGATCGAGGCTGCCAAAGCCTTCGTCGATGAACAGCGATTCGATTTTCAGCGTGCTCGACGCCATCGAGGCCAGGCCCAGTGCGAGGGCCAGTGACACCAGGAAGGTCTCGCCGCCGGACAGCGAATGCACCGAGCGCAATTCGTCGCCCATCTCGGTATCCAGCACCAGCAGGCCGAGCATGCTGCCGCCGCGTTTGAGGCGATAGCGTTTGACCAGTTGGCGCAACTGCACGTTGGCGTGATGCACCAGCAGGTCGAGGTTGTAGGCCTGGGCGATCTTGCGGAAGGTGTCGCCGGTGGCCGAACCGATCAACGCATTCACGCGCGCCCAGCGCTGGTACTCGGCGTAAGCCTCGGCGATCTGCTGCGCCAATGCCTGATTGGCGTTTTGCCGGCGCTGATCTTCAGCCTGCTCGGCGCGCAATTCGGCGCACTGTTGCTCGCTGAGGTTGAACTGGTTCTGCAGCTCGGCGAGAGCGCTGGCGAGTTGCTCGGCATCGAGATTGCCGTTGTGCTGCGCCTGATGATCGGCCAGGCGCTGATCGCGCTCCTGCAGCAGCACCTTGGCCTGTTCGATGGATTTTTCGTTGTGCTGCAAGCGCTGGCGCAGTTCACTGAGTTGCGTGTCATCGACGCGCAGCAGATCTTCCAGACCGCCGTCATCCAGTTCAGGATGGCGTGCGCGCCAGTCGGCAATCTTCTGCGTCAGTTCGTCGTCTTCGCTTTGCAGTACCTGCAAGCGTTCCTGCTGCGCCTTGAGTTCGGTACTGATCTGCACTTGTTGCGTGCGCACGTTCTGCAGTTGCGCAGCGGTGCTGGTTTCGGCGTTGCGCGCCTGTTCCACGGCCTGTTCCAGCTGCTGCTGCCAGTGCTCGGCGCTGCTGTGTTCGCCCAGCAGTTGCGCGAGTTTCGCATGACTGGCCTGTTGCTGCTCGGCCAGGGCGCTGAACTGCTGCTCGGCGCTTTGCAGCTGCTGGACGCGGCTGAGCTGGCGATCCTGTTCTTTCTCCAGCGTTTGCTGGCGTTGTTGCTGTTCGGCCAACTCTTCCTTCTGCTGCTCGACCTGCGCCAGACGCTCGGCAATCTGCCGATCCAGTTGCATGAAGGTTGCCGCCGGTTCAACGCGCAGGGCTTCGAGGGTGTCGGCTGGCAACAGGCTGGCGAACGCGCTGAGCTCTTCGTCGAGACGCTGACGGTCGCTGCTCAGTTCGCGTTGTTGATTGCTCAGGTGCTGCGCCGCTTGCTGATGTGCGGTTTCGGCATTGCGCAGTTGCTGGGTCAGGCGCGCCGCATCCTGTTGCAGGGTGAGCAGGGCGCTCTGGCGTTGTTCGTCCTGAGTGATGCTCTGGTTCAGTTGCTCGTTCTGCCGGGCCAGCCAGGCATCGCGCTTGTCGGCGTCCTGATTGAGCAACTGAGGCGCCAGCGGATGCGCCTCCAGACTCGGCGCTAGTGCCTGTTGCTGCGCGACCAGTTGTTCCTGTTGTTGCAGCAGCTCCTTTTGTTGAGCGATCACGCCACCGACTTCGGCGCGCAGTTCGATGAGCTTTTCCTTGAGCTGATCGACCACTTGCTGGGCGTTGGACTGTTCGCTTTCATCATGACGGCCGAGGCTTTGCAGCAGCGCTTCCGGCTGATGATACGGATGCTCGTTGCTGCCACAGACCGGGCAGGGCTGGTCGGCCTGCAACTGCGCGCGCAGCTCTTCGACACTGGCGCTGCGGGCCAGACGCTGGCGTTCGAGCAGTTCACGGGTGACGTTGAAAGTTTGTTCAGCGACAGTCAGTTCGGCCTTGGTTTTCACCCCGTCCTGGGTCAGGCGCTCGCGTTCCTGCTGTGCAACGAGCAGGCGCTGTTGCACCTCGGCGCTGCGTTTTTCCAGCTCCTGCTGACTGGCCCAGAGCCGCGTCAGGTCTTCGATAGCGCGCAGTTGTTTGCGATTGTCCTGCAGCAGATTGCCAAGGATGCCGATCTGTTCGGCGACGGCATCCGGCTCGGCGCCGGCCTCCTTGAACAGCACTTCCAGTTGTTGTTTTTGCGCGGCCAGCGTCTCGGCGCTGAGCGCCGCGTTCTGTTCGAGGGACGCCAGTTCGGCCTGGCCCTTGTTCAGGCGATTGCCGATCAGCATCAGCTGTTGCAGGCGATCGCGGTAGGCATTCCATGCATCGCTGAGCGGCGCCAGACCCGCACTCTGCTCCAGCCCGGCGGCGATTTTCTGCAGGCGTTCAGCGACTTCTACCTGTTTCGTCTGCAAGGCCTGAATTGCGCTCTGGCCTTCGCTGCAGGCCAGCTCGGCGGCTTGCCGGGTTTCGGCGCTAAGGGCTGTTTCCTTGGCGAGGCGGGCGAGGGTGCTTTGCTCGTCGAAGGCCTGACGCAGCAGCGGGCCACTTTCGCTGTGCCGCTGCTGCGCTTCGCTCAGGGCGATGTTTGCCGCATTGAGCGCCTGTTCCAGTTGCGTCTGGCGCTCGTTGAGCTCGCCGTGTTGCCGGGTATGCGCGGCAATCTGTGCCGCCAGCGGCGTCAGTTGCGCATCGAGTTCAGTCTTGCGCGCGAACTGGTGGCGTTGCGGCGCGAGTTGCTCCAGGCGCGTGAGCTTCAGGCGCTCGCCAGCCAGACCTTCCCACTGCTGCTGTGCACTCTGCAGTTGTTCGGCGGCCGCTTGTTGCGCGTCCTGCAATTGGCGCAAATCCTTGAGCCAGCTGTGCTGTTGTTCCAGTTGCTTGAGCTGCGCCTGCTGCAACTTCAACTGTTGCTGGGCGGCGTTGAAGCGTTCGTCCAGATCGGCCCGCGCTTCGGGCGTCAGCGGAGTCACGCCAGTGGCCTGATCCTGCAACAGCTTGTGCGCTTCGCGGGCCTCTTTGGTCTTGTCGAACGCGCGGCGGCCGAGGCGAGTGTAGAGCGCGGTGTCGGTGAGTTTTTCCAGCAGTTCGCTGCGGTCGTTGTCGTCGGCCTTGAGAAACGCGCTGAACTCGCTCTGGGCCAGCAGCACGGCACGGGTGAATTGTTCGAAGTTCAGGCCTAGCGCAGCTTCGAGTTGGGTCTTGTATTCGCCTTTCTGGCTGGCGAGCAGTTGATCCTGATCGATGTCGCGCAGGCTCTGGCGACTGGCCTGCAACTTGCCGCCGGCCTTTTCCCGGGCGCGGTTGGCTTCCCAACGCGCGCGGTAACGCCGGCCATCGACGCCGACAAAATCCACTTCCGCGTAACCTTCACCGGTACCACGGCGCAGCAAGGTACGCGGGTCGCCGGTGGCGATTTCGCCGTCGGCATCCGGCACCTTGGCGTCACGACCGGTGTTGTTCAGCCGTGGCACGGCGCCAAACAGCGCCAGGCACAAGGCGTCGAGCAAGGTACTTTTACCGGCGCCGGTCGGCCCGGTGATCGCGAACAGGCCGGCACTGGCCAGCGGTTCGGCGGTGAAATCAATCTCGAACGGCCCGGCCAGCGAGGCGAGGTTCTTCAAGCGAATGGCGAGAATCTTCATGGCTGCTCGCCCTCCAGTTGCACGTCCTGCAGCAGCTCGGCGAAGTCCTTCAGCGTCTGTTCATCGACCTCGTTACCGTAGTTGTCGAGCCAGGCGCGGCTGAACAGCTCCTGCGGAGTGAGTTGATCCAGTTCGACCAGTGCGCTGCCGTCATCGCTGCCCTCAGCGCCACGGTTGCCGGCGTACTCGGCGGCGATCCGCACCAGGCGCACGGCTTTGCCTTGCAAGGCGTTTTCCACCTGATGGCGCAGGTCCGGCTGCGGCTCGTCGAGGGTGACGCGCACTTCCAGCCATGGCTGACGCTGGGTTTCGGCGAGCAGATCGATGTTCGGCAGGTCAGCCAGTTGCAGCAGAATCTCCGCCAGCGGCGCCGGGCCGATGCGTTGCAGGTTGACCGAGCGCGGGATCAGTTTCGGCTCGACGCTGACCAGGGTTTCGCCGTCGAGGGTGATGTCGAGAATCTGGTGTTGATAACCGATCTCCGAGAACGACAACGGAATCGGCGAGCCGCTGTAGCGAATGCGTTCTTCACCGTTGACCTTCTGCGGCTTGTGCAAATGGCCGAGGGCGACGTAACTGATGCTCGGCCCGAACAGACTGGCGGGCAGCGCCTCGGCATTACCGATGATCAGGCTGCGCTCGGAGTCTTCCGAGACCGAGCCGCCGGCCATATGCGCGTGGCTGATGGCGACCAGCGCCTGGCCCGGCTGGCGCTTGGCATTCGCCGCTTCGATCAGCCACTCATGCACCTGTCCGATACCGCGCAGATAGTCGTCGCCCAGATGCGCACCGGTCACTTCCGCCGGACGCAGGAACGGCAGCGCCAGACACCACGCAGCGATCTCGCCTTGGGCATTGGGCAGTGGCAGCAGCAGACGTTCGGCGTCGAGCTGGCCGTCATCCAGCCACAACACCCGCCCCAGCGCATGGGTGCGCAAACGGCGCATCAACGGCGCTGGCAGCTCGATGCGTGAGCCGGAATCGTGGTTGCCGGCGATCATCACGATGGTCAGCAATGGTTGCTGCTCGTGAGCGCTGACGATGAAGTCGTAGAGGCGTTCCTGGGCTTTGACCGGCGGGTTGACCGTATCAAAGATGTCCCCGGCAATCAGCAGCACATCCGGCTGCGCCAGTTGCAGTTGGCGCAGCAGCCAATCGAGAAAGCACGCATGCTCGAAATCGCGCTCCTGGCCATGCAGGTTTTGCCCAAGGTGCCAGTCGGAGGTGTGGAACAGACGCAAGGTGGACTCCGCTACAGAAAAAGGTGATGGCCGCGGGGGAAATGATGGGCGGCGAAAGAGGGGGGAGTTTACTGGCAAACGGGCGGGCTTGCCCAAAGGCTTGCAAGATCAAGAGGCCGTAGCCGCTGCCGTCTGTCGCTACTGTCAGATCTGACAGTAGCGACAGACGGCGTCGGGTGATGGGATACCGCAGTCGCCAAGGCGTCAAGCCAGGGCTTTCTGTCACCTGAGGAATTGCCTGTATGAAAACGCAATCATCGTCGACCTCTACGTCTTCTGATCCAGGCGTGAGCGCACTCAAGCCCTTAAAAATCATCAAGCTCAGGACTCCCGTGCAGGGCTATGACGGTGGGTTGCCGGTGGCCGCTGTGGAGGGAGGCGTCGAGTTTCTGGTGCCTCCCTGGCTGGTCATGAAGGCGGGTGATCTGCTTGAGGTGTTCTGGGGCGACCTGCAGATGCCGGTCTGGAGCAAAGACATCGAGCCAGAAGATGAAAACGAACTCATCAAAGGGGTTATCGATGAGGGGCATATCCGCAGAGGGGAGGCCTATCCGGTTTTTTATCGCGTGACCCGACCGTTTCAGGAGCCTGAGTCAACTCCGCCGGAGAGGTTCTTCGTCAAACTGGATCGCCCCGGCGGCTTCGATGACGACCAGTCGACGCCCGGTAACCAGAACCTGCGTTACCATATTCCGCAGAGCATCATTGACGGCGGTGTTGGCCCCGAAGAGGCCGCAGCGGGTGTGCCAATCACGATCCTGCCGTACCTCTTCATGCGCATCAACGACCTTGTCAAAGTGGCATGGGGCAGCGTAGAGAAAACCGTCCTTGTCGAGCAAAGACATATTGATGACCCTGACGATAACCCGCTGGTCGTGACCATCGATAAGTTACTGATCGAGCAGGCGGGCGACAGCGCCGGGGTGATCGTGACGTACCAGGTGATCGATGAGTGCGGCAATTATCCCGATCTGCGTTCACCGTGGTCAGCGGAAATCCGACTCGTGGTGGATCTGAAAGAAAATCGCCTCGATGCGCCTATCGTGCTGGAGGCCGATCCGCAGACTGACGAAATCGACCTCGACGAATTGAACGATGACGATGTGAACGTTCTGGTCAACACCCCCGCCGGCTCCTTCCAGGTACAGGATGTCGTCGCATTGACTTGGCTGGGAACCAACGCCCAGGGCGCACCGATCAACCATGGCCCGGTAGAGCTGACGGTGACGCGAGTCGGTCTTGCGCTGCCGTTCACCATCCCGAACGACAAGGTACGGGCCATTGCCAAAGGCCGGGCCAGTGTCTCCTACATCCTCAAGCGAGCGGGCGAGGCCGATCGGCCGTCCAAGACCGTCGGTATCTCGGTGATAGGGGAGGCCTTCCGACTGCCTTCTCCTACGGTGGACGAAGCCCCTGCCGGTACGCTGAACCCGGACGAACGCTGGGCCACCGTGCGCATTCCATGGTTTGCGGGGCGTGCCGCCAGTGACCTGTTGACGCTGATCTGGCAGGCCACGCGCCCCGGCGGCGGCATCGTCTATTACGAAGATCCGCGTCCGGTTGGTGATGTGCCGGATGACGAGCCGGTTTTGCGCAACGTCTCGAATGTGGTGATCCAGCGTTTCGACGGGTTGAAGGTTTCGGTGTTCTATTCCGTCGCCAATGATGACGAGGCGACACTCAACGTGCGCGAGTCGTTGCCGTTCGAGATGCAGGTGGGCGAGGTGCAACCGCTTTTCGTGACGCCGCGTGTGGAAGAGGCAGTGCCTGGCACGTCGTTGATCGATCCGGAAGCCGTACCGCCGCTGGGCTGTAAATTGATTGTGCCGTATCTGGAGACGCTGCCCGAAGACGTGGTGAATTATCGCTGGCGCGGCTCGGCCACCAGCGGCAGTACCAGCGGCTCGCTGCAACTGACATCGCAAACCGCCGGCAAGGAGGTGCCGTTCACCGTGCCTAAACAGTTTGTGACCAACAACCTCAATCGGCGGATCGTCATTGACTACTTTATCGTGCGTAACGGCAAGACCCTGGGTTACTCCTTTCCGCTGACCTTGCGGGTCGGCAATGCCCTGCTGGATTTCGATCCGCCCTCAATCGATGGCGCACGCGGCGACCAGATCGATGCGAGCGCGGTACCTGCGGTGGGTGCCACCGTGCGCCTTGCCGCGACGTATGGCCTGAAGGTTGGCGACCGCGGCGAGATCCGCTGGATCGGCGTTGCCGGAGAGGGCACGGCGATGGTGCCATTTCGCGTGGAAAGCGGAGAAGCGGGACGCGACAAACTGATCAGCGTGCCGCAGTCGGTGGTGTTGGCCAACGTCGGGCAGGAGATCTCGCTGGATTGCACCGTGCTGCGTCAGGCCGGTGGTCAACAGTACTCGCGCGTGGCGGTTTATGACGTGCGTGCTTCGCTGGGGACAGGCCGCTTGCTGGTAATGGGCGCGCGCTCGCGGGGCAATTATCAGATTTATGGCGGCGGGACTGCGTGGCTGACCGCGCTGGATGCAACCGACCGGCAGCCGGTCAAGGCCTGGTGGCGTTATAACGGCGAGGAGGGCGAGGTCAGTGGTATGACGTTTCGTGACACCCGCCCGGACCGACTGCTGCATGTGCGGATCAGTGATGATCAAGTGACGATCAATCCGCTGAATTTGTGTGGGAACGGGAATTTTAATTCCGGCCCCGAAGCAAACAACGCAGCCTTTGCGGCACGGACTGAACGTGGTGCTCTGGTGGTTTGGGGTAGTCCTCGCTGTGGTGGGGATTTGGGGGATTCGTTACCGGCCATTTCTGATGCCTTATCGCTGAGTGCTTGCGGTTATGCGTTTGCGGCGCGGCAGGCAAATGGTGCGGTAGTAGCTTGGGGGCTTAGGGAATACGGGGGAGACGTGTCGGAACCCATCAGTCTTTTGCGGGACATCGTAGCGGTAAGCGGCAACGGTTATGTGTTTGTTGCGTTACGTCGCGACGGGAGTCTGGTGGCGTGGGGAAGCCTGGGTAATGGGGCAACACTTCCACAGCCAATCCCTGCATTGAGAGATGTCGTCAGAGTGATTGGCAACCTCTACGCCTTTGCTGCGTTACGGGCCAATGGTTCGGTCGTGGCGTGGGGGCACCAAAGCTACGGTGGTAATGTGCCTGCGGCCATCGCGGCACTGACTGACATCGTCGATCTAGTCGCTACCGCATACGCCTTTGCAGCTCTGCGTGCCAATGGTTCGGTAGTGGCATGGGGAGCCGGCACTATCGGCGGAAACGTGCCTGCCACGATTGGAGAGATGACAGACATAATCGAGCTGAGCGCCACTCAAAGGGCCTTTACCGCCCGACGAAGCAATGGCAGCGTGGTTGCCTGGGGGGATGGGGCACATGGCGCCAACGTTCCTGCGCCGATCGCAGCCCTGACGGATATCCGGACCGTGACGGGTAACTTTGGATCTTTCGTCGCACTGTTGAGCAGCGGGCGTGTAGTGGGGTGGGGAGCCCAGGCTATTCCGGCGCCGGTTGCAGCTCTGACAGATATCGTACAGGTTGTATGCGGGCACGTTGCTTTTGCCGCGCTGCGGGCCAATGGCACCGTTGTAGCTTGGGGGGCTGCTGATCGAGGCGGTGAAATCCCGGCTGCCACTGCGGCCAGATTGATCAACGTCCGGGCCATTTATGGCAACACCCATGCCTTTGCTGCACTGACTTCCAGCGGCGAGGTCGTGACCTGGGGGAGTGGTCCGGCCGGTGGGGACAGCGATGCCGTCGCCGATCAGCTCAATGGCAAAATCTTCTACGAAGCTACAGCGCTGTCCCGTGGTTTGGGAATGCGTGAGACGCGATTGCTTGAAGCGGCAGAAAGTGAACAAACGTCTTAACACCGCCAACGCCTGAACGATCGCAGCCTGCGGCAGCCCCTACACGGACTAAATGTAGGAGCTGTCGCAGGCTGCGATCTTTTGCTTTTTACTTCGGATAAAGCGGCGGCAACCCACTGTCACCCACCGGATCCTGCACCCGCTCCGCCGCCGGAATGGTACGAATCGCCCGCCACAGATCCTCGCCCTGCCAATGCTGCCCGGTCTCGCTGTACAGCGCGCCATTGAGCCCGTCCAGCGCGTCGGACAACGGCACAAACCGCGCCGCCATATCCGCCAGTGTCTCCGGCTGCTGCCGCGCCCAGGCATCGAGTGCCTGCCGCGTCGCTTGCGGATCATTCGCCTGGCACGCCCGTTTGATGTCATCCAGCAACGTACGCGGGCTTGGGCCGGTCTGGGCGGCGCGATGCACCGCCGGTTGCCAGCGCGCACGCCACCACAGGCCGAAGCCAAGCAGGGTGGTGCAGGTGAGGATCAGCGTGCTGAGTTTCCACCACCACAGGGTGTCGCTGTCGACAATGGCCGATTGCAGGGTGCCCGCCGCGGTGTCGACTTGCAGGCTCGGGTTGTTCGCCACCTGCAGGGTGCGCGCCGGCAGGCTGGTGTGTTCCAGATGATCTTCGAAGGTGTTCCACCAGACCACATCGACGGTGGGCAGCTCGATGCTGCCGCTGCGGCTGGGCACCAGTGCTTCGCGTTCTTCACGGCTGCCGATCAGGCCGCGCTCGCCGCTCTGGTTGCTCAGCACCGGTTGATCCGGGTAACGGCGCAGGCCGTTGGCTTCGGTGCCGGGCAGGGCCGGCAGCTGCGAGCTGGCCAGGCCTTCGACTTTCAGGGTCAGGCTGCGGGTCAGCGAGTCACCGACTTGAATGTGCTCCGGCTCCGGGTTCCAGCTTTCGCTCAGGCTCAGGCTGCGAGCGGGCAGCCACGGCGCATCGGCCGGATAGGTCAGCGGTTTCGGTTTGACCGTCAGGGCGATCTCGGCGGAATTGACCCGCAGCAATTTGCCCGGTTTCGGGCCTTGCGCGGTGGCGTCCTGGCTGGGCTGGGTGTCGACCAGCGTGGCGCTGAACGTTTGCGGGGCGATGAGCAACAAACCACTGTGCTGCGGGTAGATCGCATAGCGCATCTCGATCACGCCATGGCGCACGCCGTTGATGTCTTTCTCATAGGTACGCATGTCGCCCAGCTGTTCGATCCGCGCATCGGCGATTTGCAACGGGGTCAGGCTGCTGTCGTCGTACAGCGACACTGAATGGTAGATGCGCAGGGTCAGGATCGCCTGGGCTTGCACGTAAACGCTGGACTGATCGAGGCTGGCCTCGATGAACACCGGGTCCAGGTTGTTTTTCTCTTCGCGGCTGTCGCTCTCGATTACTTGCACGGTGATCGGCTGGCTCTGCACGTCACCCAGTTGCAGCGGTGGAATGACCACGCTGCCGTTCTCTTTCGGCAGCAGGGTGATGATCCAGCGCGTGGTGGCGCGGTTGTCGCCATTAAGCGTGTTCAACTGGTTGACCTGACGCGTGCCGCGCACCTCGAACAACGGTTCCAGCGGGGTCAGGTCGGGTTTGCCGAACTGGGTGACATCGCTGGTTTCGAGGGTGAGCTCGACCGTCTCGCCGGAGTTCAGGCGACTGCGATCCACGCTGGCCGTCAACTCGGCCGCCTGAGCGGTGGCCGTGCAGAGCAGCAGGGGTAGCAAGAGGGCGCTGAAGCGGGTCATCGAGTTTTTTCCTGATCCTGATGTTGTTGCTGTTCGTACCAGAATTTGCGTCGCAGCAATTCGCCCGGGTTGTCCGGAATTTTGCCCAGCCATTGTTCCAGTGCCTGACGCTGTTCGCCTTCGAGGTTGTCCTCGGCCGGTTGCAGCGTCGGTGCCGTATTCGGTGCTTCTTCCGGCGGATTGCCCGGCACTTCGTCAGGGCCCGGCTGCGGGGGCGTGGTCGGCGGCTCGGTGGCCGACTCGCCGGGCTGAGCCTCGCTCGGGGTCTCGTTTTTGACCGTCGGTGGCGGCGCGGTCGCTGGCGGTGGTTCATCGCCGGGCACGTTCGGCTGGGCCGTTTGCGGCTGTGGTTCGGCCGGTGGCGGGGTGTTCTTCTGCTTGAGCAGGTTTTCCACCAGGGCCTTGTTGGTCAGCGCCGGGCGCAAATCCGGTTGCAGTTCCAGCGCTTGCTCGTAGGCATCAATCGCCGCTTCCAGCTCACCACTTTTCGCCAGCGCGTTGCCTCGATTGTAGTGGGCGCGGGCGTCGCTGCCTTCGGCGAAACGCTGAGCGGCGCCACTGTAATCGCCGGCCTCATACAACGCCAGCCCTTGCCACTGGTGATCTTCAAAGTGTTCGGCAGCCTCGGCCGGGCGCTTCTGCTTGAGCAAGTGCAAGCCCTGCTGGTCAGGACGCAGCCACAGGTCTTCGAAGTCGAAAGCGTAGCTCGGCTGCGGCAGGCTCAGCAGCAACGGCAGGCAGAACAACCAGCCACGCCGTCCGGCACACGCGGCGAGCAGCAACAGCGGCAACAACAGCCAGTAACCCTGATCGGCCCAGGTGTCGAGGCGCACAGTCTGACCATCGTCGCGCAGGCTGCGCGGGCCATCGAGCAGGCCGAGGGCGCGCAAGTCGGACTCGTCCAGACGCGCGCTGTGGTATTCACCGCCGACGCTGGCGAGGAACGCGCCGAGGCCCGGGCTGTCGAGTTGCGGTACGCGAATCGCGCCTTGTTCATCCTTGAGGAAACTGCCGTCCTCCTGAGCGATGGGCGCGCCTTCAGCGGTGCCGATGCCGAGCATCAATAGTTGCGCCGATTGCTCGCCGAGGGCACGGCGGATGCCTTGGCGTTCCTCCTCGGTCAGCGAGGAGCCGATCAGCAGGATGCGTCCCTGGCCCAGAGCGCCTTGCTTGAGCAACGCCAATGCTTTGCCCACGCCGAGGTCGGCGCGGTGGCCGCTTTCCGGCATCAGCGACGGCTTGAGGGCGTCGAGCAGGTTGCGGCTGGTCGCCAGGTCATCCGACAGCGGCACCAGCGTGTGCGCGCTGCCAGCGTAGACGACGATCGCGGTCTGCGCATCGCTGCGTGCCTGCAACAGGTCGAACAGCTTGCGCCGGGCCTGTTCCAGTCGCGTTGGCGGCGAGTCGGTGGCGAGCATTTCCGGGGTCAGCTCCAGCACCACCACCAACGGATCGGCGGGTTTCTGGCTGGTCTGTTCGACGCGCTCCCAGCTCGGCCCGAGCAGCGCGACGAGGGTCAGCAACCACGCGACGCCGAGGGCAACCCACGGCAGCTTGCTGTCGCGTCCACCGCCACCGCTTAGCAACGTCGCGTGGAACGCCGGCGGCAGAATCATCTGCCAGCGTCCGGCGCGTTTCTGTCGGTGCCAGAGTTGCCAGATCAGCCAGCCGAGCAGCGGCAGAAGCAGCAGCCACCAGGGGCGGAACCAGTGCGGCCAGAGCGCGATCATCGGCGCCTCCGCAAACGCAGGCGCTTGAGACGCTCACGCCAGTCAGGCAACGGACTTTGCAGATACAGCTCCTTGGTAAACAGGCGTTGCAGCGGGTTGTCCGGCCACAATTCGCGGACGACCAGCAACAGGCTCAGCAGCAGGGCCAACGCCAGCGGCCAGTGATACAAGGCTTGCGCCGGGCGCGCCTGGGTCGGTTGCTGGGTGACCGGTTCGAGTTGATCGAGGGTGTCCCTGATCGCTTGCAGCTCTTTGCCGTCGCGGGCGCGGAAGTACTGACCGCCGGTGACTGCGGCAATCGCCTTGAGCGCCGGTTCGTCAAGATCCAGGCTCGGATTGACCCCGAGCAGGCCGGTGCTGCCACTGTCTTCCGGGTCCGCACCAATGCCGATCGGGTAGATTTTCACCCCTTCGCTGGCGGCCAGTTTTGCTGCGGTCAGTGGATCGATTTCGCCACCGTTGTTGGCACCGTCGGTGACCAGAATCAACACTCGGCTTTGCGCCGGACGCAGGCGCAGGCGCTTCAGCGCCAGACCGATCGCATCGCCGATGGCGGTGTTCTTGCCGGCAATGCCGATGCGCGCTTCATCAAGCCAGACGCGCACGGTGTGCCGGTCAAACGTCAGCGGTGCCTGCAGGTACGCCTGACTGCCAAACAGGATCAGACCGACGCGGTCGCCATCACGGCTTTCGAGGAAATCACCGAGCAGATGCTGGACCAGCGACAAGCGGCTGACGTCTTCGTCCTGCCACTGCATGTCGGGAAAATCCATCGAACCGGACACGTCCACCGCCACCAGCAGATCGCGACCGCTGGCGGCAATCGGCAACGGTTCGCCGAGCCATTGCGGGCGCGCCGCGGCGCTCAGCAGCAACAGCCACAGCAGCAGGAACGGTGCTTGCTGGCGCCACGCCGGCAGGTTGGCGCGGGCCCGGCGCCGTGCCAGGCCTTCGAGGTCGGAGAGAAAACTGACGCGCAACGCCGGCTCGCCGCTGTCGGCCACCGGCAGCACCAGACGCATCAGCCACGGCAGCGGCAGCAGCACGAAGATCCACGGCCAGGCGAATTCAAACATGCTTGCGAATCCAGGTTTCGACGGCTTGGGTCAGGCCGGCGATGGCTTTGTCGTCGAGTTTGCATTCCGGTTTGTAGGCGCCTTCGACCAGCACCATCCAGCGCGTCAGACCGGCCGCCGGGCAACGGTTGTCGAGAAATGCCAGCCATTTGCGGCCATTGAGCGTGTGGCTCTGGCTGTAAGGGTAGTGGTTGCGGCAAAGGCGTTTGAGCAGGCCGTTGAGCTGCTGCAGCCAGGCCCCGGCGGGTGCGCCGTCGTAGGGTTTGGGCATCTGTGCCAGTTCGGCCAGCGCGGCGATGCGTACCGGATCGAGCGGCTGTTCGGCGCGCACGATAGGGCGTTTCTTGAGCGGAATGAACCGGCGCAAACGCCACACGGCGAAGCCCAGCAGCGGCAGCAATAACAGCAGCAGCCACCAGCCCGGTGCTGGCGGCCAAAAGTCGATCGGTGGCGGGGAAATCAGCGGTTGCAGTTGCTCGAGGCCGTTCATCGACTGCTCCCCGGGCGCTGCGGATTGAGGAACTCGCGCATCTGCTCGACCATTTCGCTTTGCGTGCTCAACGGCATCAGCAGCACCCGCAGTTTTTGCGCGAGCAATTCCCAGCGGGCGATACGGGCCTCGGCCTGGGCGCGATAGGTTTGACGCAGCTCGAAATTGAGGGTATCGATTTCCAGTTGCGCGCCCCTTTCCGCGAATCTGAGCAGCCCGGCGGCGGGCAGGGCGTGGTCCAGCGGATCGGACAGCGGCAGCATCAGCAGGTCGCAATGGCGCGCCAGCAGGCTCAGTTGCTGCTCGGCGCTGTCGGTCAGCGCGCGCTCGTCACAGATGACGATCACCAGACTACCTGGGCGCAACACTTCACGCGCCCGGCGCAACGCCACGCCGAGGGCGTCGCGGTCCGGCTCGCGTTCGCTGTGCAGCGACTGATTGACCTTGACCAGGCGGTTGAGCAATTGCAGCAGGCTCTGCTTGCTGCGGCGCGGTTTGATTTCGTAGTGCTCGTTGTCGCCGAACACCAGCCCGCCAACCCGATCATTGTGCCCCAGCGCGGCCCAGCCGATCAGCGCCGCCGCTTGCGCCGCCAGCACTGACTTGAACATCAGCCCGGAGCCGAAAAACAGCCGCGTGCTTTGCTCGACCATGATAAAAATCGGTCGTTCGCGCTCCTCGTGGAACAGCTTGGTGTGCGGCTCTTGGGTGCGCGCGGTCACGCGCCAGTCGATGGTGCGCACGTCGTCGCCGGCCTGATAGACCCGCACCTGATCGAAGTCGACCCCGCGTCCGCGAAATTTCGAGTGGTGCAGGCCGATCAGCGGGCTGCGCTGACTTGGCGTGGAAAACAGCTGCACTTCGCGCACACGGTGACGCATCTCGATCAGGTCGGTGAGGCTGATGCGGATGCCCGGTTCGGACGGCAGGGGGGCGTTCATGGGGGTCAAGCGACGGCTACGACGTCGAGAATCCGCTGCACCACCCGATCCTGATCGATGCCGGCGGCTTCGGCTTCAAACGACAGAATGATGCGGTGACGCAACACGTCGAACAGCACCGCCTGAATGTCTTCCGGGCTGACGAAATCGCGACCCGCCAGCCAGGCGTGAGCCCGGGCGCAGCGGTCGAGAGCAATAGAACCACGCGGGCTGGCGCCGTAGGCGATCCACTCGGCCATCTCCGGGTCGAACTTGGCCGGGGTGCGCGTGGCCATGACCAGTTGCACCAGGTATTCCTCTACGGCGTCCGCCATGTACAGACCGAGGATTTCCTTGCGCGCGGCGAAGATTGCTTGTTGGCTGACCCGGCGTTCAGGCTTGGTTTCGCCGTTGAGCGCTTCACCACGGGCCTGCTGAAGGATCCGGCGTTCGACGGCGGCGTCCGGGAAACCGATCTTGACGTGCATCAGGAAGCGGTCGAGCTGAGCCTCCGGGAGCGGATAGGTGCCTTCCTGCTCGATCGGGTTCTGCGTGGCCATCACCAGAAAAAGTGGTGACAGTTCATACGTGCTGCGCCCGACGCTGACCTGCCGTTCAGCCATGGCTTCGAGCAGCGCCGATTGCACCTTGGCCGGGGCCCGGTTGATTTCGTCCGCCAATACCAGGTTGTGGAAGATCGGCCCTTGCTGGAACACGAAACTGCCGGTTTCCGGGCGATAGATCTCGGTGCCGGTGATGTCGGCCGGCAGCAGATCGGGAGTGAACTGGATGCGATGGAACTGGGCTTCGATGCCCTCGGCGAGTTCTTTGATCGCTTTGGTCTTGGCCAGACCCGGAGCGCCCTCGACCAGCATGTGGCCGTCGGCGAGCAGGGCGATGAGCAAACGCTCGATGAGTTTTTCCTGGCCGAGAATCTGCGTTGAAAGAAAGGTTCGCAGCGCCAGCAGCGCTTCACGATGTTCCATCGGTGACTGTTCCTGGAAAGGGTGGCCGCAGGCGTTCGGATAACGCCGGGGCTGGGGGCGTTACTTTAATCCATCGAGGGGGGTGGCGACTAACGGCATTTTGCGCAAAGTGCGGGAAATGACTGGGGCAATTGTTGGAATTTTGTAGCCGGAGAAAGGTGCAGTGTTCTTTCGGACGCCTTCGCGAGCAAGCTCGCTCCCACAGTTACCGCGTTCTGTCAGGAAAACACCGTTCATTGTGGGAGCGAGCTTGCTCGCGAAGGCGCCAGTTCAGACAAGATCAAATCTGGCTGATGTAGGTGCCAGTCCCGTCCAGAATATTCTTCAGGGTTTCTTCAACTTCAGCCAGATCAACCATGTCCGGATTGAAGGTAATTTCCAGCACATCATCGCCATTCAGCGCATCGGCATCCGCCGCCGCGATCTCGATCTTCAACTGCGTTTTGCTCAGGGTGACCTTTACGCCGTCCAGCGTCGAAGGCTCGCCATCCAGGGTGATCTCCAGCTCGTCCTCGTCCGGATAGCGGCTCATCAGAAACATGTCGCCCTTGTCGCTATGGCAGCAGAGCATGGCCATGTTGTCTTCTTCGTCGTCGCACGGGTTGACGATCAGTAGGGCGGTGGTCATTTGCATGGGAATTCCTGCCTCGGCGGGCGTGTTGGTCGCAATTGGGCGCGATTCTGCCAGCCCTCGGGAATTTCTGCATGTGAGAGTGTCAGAGGATGTGTCGTGAACGCGACACAGGTCAATGGTCACTTCTGGCACAGATGTACCGTAAATACGGGCATTCAGGCCGCCGTTTTCCGCCATGAATGCTAGTGTTTACCGTTGCCAAAGCCTTGGTTTACGTGCCAATGACCGAATATGTCGCAGCACCGCAAGCAGACACATTGTCGCACCCATTAAGCTGCGCAACGGATGAGCACCCGTAAAGACATTGTCGGCAGCCTCGACAGTCGTTTTTGCAGATGCCCATTCAATGGAAGGTGAATGTGACCTGAGTGTCTCGTCCAGCTTCACCCACCTGTCCCCCTGTTTCCTCTGCCCGAGAATCAGGAACAGGGCGACACAAGCCCCGCAAGGGGTGTTGCACGCGACGCTTTCCATCAATAACAAGCTTAAGCGGAGTACCACAGATGGCGTTCTTCACCGCAGCCAGCAAAGCCGACTTCCAGCACCAACTGCAAGCGGCACTGGCGCAGCACATCAGTGAACAGGCACTGCCACAAGTGGCGCTGTTCGCTGAACAATTCTTCGGCATCATTTCCCTGGACGAGCTGACTCAACGTCGCCTCTCCGACCTCGCTGGCTGTACTCTTTCCGCGTGGCGCCTGCTTGAGCGCTTCGATCACGCGCAACCGCAAGTGCGCGTCTACAACCCTGATTACGAGCGTCATGGCTGGCAGTCGACCCACACCGCGGTCGAAGTGCTGCACCACGACCTGCCGTTCCTGGTCGACTCGGTGCGCACCGAGCTGAACCGTCGCGGCTACAGCATCCACACCCTGCAGACCACCGTGCTCAGCGTGCGTCGTGGCAGCAAGGGCGAGCTGCTGGAAATCCTGCCAAAGGGCAGCACCGGCGAAGGCGTGCTGCACGAGTCGCTGATGTACCTGGAAATCGACCGCTGCGCCAACGCGGCCGAACTGAATGTGCTGAGCAAAGAGCTGGAGCAGGTGCTCGGTGAAGTGCGCGTCGCGGTCGCTGATTTCGAGCCGATGAAGGCCAAGGTGCAGGAGATCCTCACCAAGCTCGATCACAGCGCATTCGCCGTCGATGCCGACGAAAAGAGCGAAATCAAAAGCTTCCTGGAATGGCTGGTGGGCAACCACTTCACTTTCCTCGGCTACGAAGAGTTCACCGTTGTCGATCAGGCCGATGGCGGCCATATCGAATACGACCAGAATTCCTTCCTCGGTCTGACCAAGCTGCTGCGCACCGGCCTGACCAACGAAGACCGGCACATCGAAGACTACGCGGTGAACTACCTGCGCGAACCGACCCTGCTGTCGTTCGCCAAGGCTGCACACCCGAGCCGTGTCCACCGTCCGGCCTACCCGGACTACGTGTCGATCCGCGAGATCGACGCTGACGGCAATGTCATCAAGGAACACCGCTTCATGGGCCTGTACACCTCCTCGGTGTATGGCGAGAGCGTGCGGGTCATCCCGTTCATCCGCCGCAAGGTCGAAGAAATCGAACGCCGTTCCGGCTTCCAGTCCAAGGCTCACCTGGGCAAGGAACTGGCGCAGGTGCTCGAAGTGCTGCCGCGTGACGACCTGTTCCAGACCCCGGTCGACGAACTGTTCAGCACCGTGATGTCGATCGTGCAGATCCAGGAACGCAACAAGATCCGCGTGTTCCTGCGCAAAGACCCGTACGGTCGCTTCTGCTACTGCCTGGCCTACGTGCCGCGCGACATCTATTCCACCGAAGTGCGCCAGAAGATCCAGCAGGTGCTGATGGAGCGCCTGAAGGCCACCGACTGCGAGTTCTGGACCTTCTTCTCCGAGTCCGTGCTGGCTCGCGTGCAGTTGATCCTGCGCGTCGATCCGAAGAACCGCATCGACATCGATCCGCTGCTGCTGGAAAAAGAAGTCGTGCAGGCCTGCCGCAGCTGGCAGGACGACTACGCCGCACTGACCGTCGAAAGCTTCGGCGAAGCCCACGGCACCAACGTGCTGGCGGATTTCCCGAAAGGTTTCCCGGCGGGTTACCGCGAGCGTTTCGCGGCGCATTCGGCTGTGGTCGACATGCAGCACCTGCTGAGCCTGAACGAAAAAAATCCGCTGGTGATGAGCTTCTATCAGCCGTTGGGCCAGGTGTCTGGTCAGCGCGAGCTGCATTGCAAGCTGTACCACGCCGACACCCCGCTGGCGCTGTCCGACGTGTTGCCGATTCTGGAAAACCTCGGCCTGCGCGTGCTGGGTGAGTTCCCGTACCGTCTGCGTCACACCAACGGCCGCGAGTTCTGGATTCACGACTTCGCGTTCACCGCAGCCGAAGGTCTGGAGCTGGATATCCAGCAACTCAACGACACCCTGCAGGACGCGTTTGTCCACATCGTCCGTGGCGATGCCGAGAACGATGCGTTCAACCGTCTGGTGCTGACCGCCGGTCTGCCATGGCGTGACGTGGCGCTGCTGCGTGCCTACGCCCGTTACCTGAAGCAGATTCGTCTGGGCTTCGACCTGGGTTACATCGCCAGCACCCTGAACAACCACACCGACATCGCTCGCGAGCTGACCCGGTTGTTCAAGACCCGTTTCTACCTGGCGCGCAAGCTGGGCAGTGATGATCTGGAAGACAAGCAACAGCGTCTGGAACAGGCGATTCTGACCGCACTGGACGATGTTCAGGTGCTCAACGAAGACCGCATCCTGCGTCGTTACCTGGACCTGATCAAAGCCACCCTGCGTACCAACTTCTATCAGACTGATGCCAACGGCCAGAACAAGTCGTACTTCAGCTTCAAGTTCAACCCGCACGCGATCCCTGAGCTGCCGAAGCCGGTTCCGAAGTTCGAAATCTTCGTGTACTCGCCACGCGTCGAAGGCGTACACCTGCGCTTCGGCAACGTTGCGCGCGGTGGTCTGCGCTGGTCCGACCGTGAAGAAGACTTCCGTACCGAAGTCCTCGGCCTGGTAAAAGCCCAGCAAGTGAAGAACTCGGTCATCGTGCCGGTGGGTGCGAAGGGCGGCTTCCTGCCGCGTCGTCTGCCACTGGGCGGCAGCCGTGACGAGATCGCGGCCGAAGGCATCGCCTGCTACCGCATCTTCATTTCCGGTCTGCTGGACATCACCGACAACCTGAAAGACGGCGCGCTGGTGCCGCCGGCCAACGTCGTGCGGCATGACGACGATGACCCGTACCTGGTGGTGGCCGCGGACAAGGGCACTGCGACCTTCTCCGACATCGCCAACGGCATCGCCATCGACTACGGCTTCTGGCTGGGCGACGCGTTCGCCTCCGGTGGTTCCGCCGGTTACGACCACAAGAAAATGGGCATCACCGCAAAGGGCGCGTGGGTCGGCGTACAGCGCCACTTCCGCGAGCGCGGCATCAATGTTCAGGAAGACAGCATCACTGTGGTCGGCGTCGGTGACATGGCCGGTGACGTGTTCGGTAACGGCCTGTTGATGTCCGACAAGCTGCAACTGGTCGCTGCGTTCAACCACATGCACATCTTCATCGATCCGAACCCGAACCCGGCGACCAGCTTCGTCGAGCGTCAGCGCATGTTCGACCTGCCGCGTTCGGCCTGGACCGACTATGACACCAGCATCATGTCCGAAGGTGGCGGCATCTTCTCGCGCAGCGCGAAGAGCATCGCCATCTCGCCGCAGATGAAAGAGCGCTTCGACATCAAGGCCGACAAGCTGACCCCGACCGAACTGCTGAACGCCTTGCTCAAGGCGCCGGTGGATCTGCTGTGGAACGGCGGTATCGGTACTTACGTCAAGGCCAGCAGCGAAAGCCATGCCGACGTCGGCGACAAGGCCAACGATGCACTGCGCGTGAACGGCAACGAGCTGCGCTGCAAAGTGGTGGGCGAGGGCGGTAACCTCGGCATGACCCAGCTGGGCCGTGTGGAATTCGGTCTGAATGGCGGCGGTTCCAACACCGACTTCATCGATAACGCCGGTGGCGTGGACTGCTCCGACCACGAAGTGAACATCAAGATTCTGCTGAACGAAGTGGTTCAGGCCGGCGACATGACCGACAAGCAACGCAACCAGTTGCTGGCGAGCATGACCGACGAAGTCGGTGGTCTGGTGCTGGGCAACAACTACAAGCAGACCCAGGCCCTGTCCCTGGCAGCGCGTCGTGCCTACGAGCGCATTGCCGAGTACAAGCGTCTGATGAGCGATCTGGAAGGCCGTGGCAAGCTGGACCGTGCCATCGAGTTCCTGCCGACCGAAGAGCAGATCAACGAGCGCGTTGCGGCAGGCCATGGCCTGACCCGTCCGGAGCTGTCGGTGCTGATCTCGTACAGCAAGATCGACCTCAAGGAACAGCTGCTGAACTCGCTGGTGCCGGACGACGACTACCTGACCCGCGACATGGAAACGGCGTTCCCGCCGACCCTGGTCAGCAAGTTCTCTGAAGCCATGCGTCGTCACCGTCTGAAGCGCGAGATCGTCAGCACCCAGATTGCCAACGATCTGGTCAACCACATGGGCATCACCTTCGTGCAGCGACTCAAAGAGTCGACCGGCATGAGCCCGGCGAACGTGGCCGGCGCCTACGTGATCGTGCGCGACATCTTCCATCTCCCGCACTGGTTCCGTCAGATTGAAGCGCTGGACTACCAAGTAAGCGCTGACGTGCAACTGGAGCTGATGGACGAGCTGATGCGTCTGGGCCGCCGTGCTACGCGCTGGTTCCTGCGTGCCCGTCGCAACGAGCAGAACGCTGCCCGTGATGTCGCGCACTTCGGTCCGCACCTGAAGGAGCTGGGCCTGAAGCTCGACGAACTGCTGAGCGGCGAAATCCGTGAAAACTGGCAGGCGCGTTATCAGGCTTACGTCGCGGCCGGTGTGCCGGAGTTGCTGGCGCGCATGGTGGCGGGTACCTCGCACCTGTACACCCTGCTGCCGATCATCGAAGCGTCCGACGTCACTGGCCAGGATCCGGCCGAAGTGGCCAAGGCCTACTTCGCCGTGGGCAGTGCGCTGGACATCACCTGGTACCTGCAACAGATCAGCGCGCTGCCGGTTGAAAACAACTGGCAGGCCCTGGCCCGTGAAGCGTTCCGTGACGATGTGGACTGGCAGCAACGTGCGATCACCATCTCCGTCCTGCAACAGGGCGACGGCACCCAGGACGTGGAAGCACGTCTGGCGCTGTGGATGGCACAGCACGAAAGCATGATCGAGCGCTGGCGCGCCATGCTGGTGGAAATCCGTGCTGCGAGCGGCACTGACTACGCCATGTATGCCGTGGCCAACCGTGAGCTGCTGGACCTCGCGTTGAGCGGGCAAGCGGTGGTGCCTGCGGCTGCTGCGAATGCCGAGCTTGAACCGGCCTGAGTAGTGGTTGAATGAGAAAGCCCCGGTGTCGTGGATGCCGGGGCTTTTTTATGCATCGTTGATGCGCTCCCTGTAGGAGCTGCCGAAGGCTGCGATCTTTTGATTTTAAAAGTCAAAAGATCGCAGCCTTCGGCAGCTCCTACAGGGTTTGAGTGTCACCACAAATCCTGTGGGAGCTGGCTTGCCAGCGATGAGGGCCTTACTTTCAATACAAGTCAGGTGCTTGTTTGTTATCCAGCATCGACACTTTATCTGTCGGTCTGGTCAATAAATTATTCAGCGACTGATCAAACTTCTGCAGCGCCCGAACTTGCACATCCTGCTGTTGATTAATATCCGCGACGATCTCTTCCGAACGTTTGAAGTCGGCCCACACCGGCGTCAGTTCCTTCGCTTCAGAACCTTTCGCCGTACCGATGTAGTTCAACTTCGCATCATAAAAATCCGCACTCACATCGGCCTTGATGTCGGAGCTGCGCGAGGTGATCAACTGGCTGTGGGTGTCGATGATCGCCACCACGTCGGGATGCGCTGCACGCAAACTCTGCATGTCCGGGTACACCGTTACTGAACCGAACTGCCGTTGCAGCGAGGCCTTAACCCAATCCACCGCCATGTCCGGTTTCGAGGTGTTGACGTAGGCGTCATGGATCGGCTGCACCAGCAGGCTCTGGCCGAAACCGGTGCCGGCGTTGGCTTGATAGTTACGCAGGTATTCGCGGTTGGTCAGGGTGCTGGGGCTGTAGACCACGCCCAGTGACACGCCGGGGCCGCTTTGCACCTGGGCGGCGCTGCTGCGGCCAACCGGTTGGGTGAACAGCGTATCGAGGGACGAAACCGCTTTCGGCGCGGTGGGTACTGAGCAGGCGGACAAAGCTAAAACCGATATCGCCAAGGTACTGGCAAACGCAAGTTTCATGGTGAGTCTCCCGTGAAGCAACTTCAGTCGGAACGTCATAGTTGTCGCGGCTGTTTGTCAAAGGCGCACGACAGTTGACTCAGACTAAACCCGCCAACCTGTAAATAAGCTGACAATTTTCCGTGTTGTGGCAATGCATTAGTTTTATTGGCTTTAAGGCAAATCGGTTAATTGCCTCGGGAAATAAAAAGGCGCAAAACAGTGTTTTGCGCCTTTTTATTTATGGCTGTGCCAACAACCATCAGTTTTTCAAAGGGATCAGCACTTGTTCGTCCGGCGCCAACACCATGAACACCAGCAACTTCGCCGGTTTGCTGTTGCTGGCGTTTTTCGATACCAGGTGTTCGGAGCCGGCCGGTTCGTACCAGAACTGCCCTTTCTTGTAGGTGATCGGCTGTTCGCCCTTGACCTGGGAAATCACTTCGCCTTCTAGCACATAGGCCATGGCGGTACCGTCGTGTTTGTGGGCAATCGAGGATTGGCCGGGTTTGTAGTCGACTTCGATCATCATGGCTTTCTTGCCGGGGGCGTTTTTCAGCATCTGGTCTTGCAGGACGGTGACTTTTTCGGATGGGTCGTGGGCCAAGGCGGCAGCGGACATGGACAGGGCGAGAATGGCGGTGAAGAGGTGCAGGGCTTTCATGGCGGATCACCTGTGGGAGGAGGGGGTGGTGACCACAGTAGTCTGCGCGGTGGGGCATGCAAACGGCCAATATTCGGGAAGATCGGGTGACCAATCGGCTGCCGCCAAAAAGCAAAAGATCGCAGCCTTCGGCAGCTCCTACAGGGATAGTGTAGGAGCTGCCGAAGGCTGCGATCTTTTGATCTTGCTTCTAAACGATCGGAAAACTATTGAAATCCACACTATTGGCCAGACGGCTATCGATCAGGTCAATAAACCCCTGCGCCTCGGGCCGGTTGAAGTGCGCCTGCATCGCCGCTTCCGACTGCCAGCGTGCGCTCACTGTCCAGCGTTGGCTGTCCTCGGGGCAGCGGTCGACCATATAGGCGTCGCAACCCGGTGTCTGGCGCAGGGTGTCGACGATCTTCTGCAACTGCCGGCCGAGCTCTTCCGAACGGCCGGCGGCGGCGCGCACCTGGACGGTGTTGATCACTTCGTTGGACATTGCTCACTCTCCTGAATCAGGCCGGACGAATCCTGCTCATTGAGGGATAACGCCCATGCAGAATAGGCCCGCACCCGTTGATCACCAATAACCAATCGGCGGTTAATCGCGCAGACCAATCATTCACGCCACTTGTTGCAGAATGTCGCGCAGGCGATCCAGAGCGGTGTCGATGTCGAGGGTTTCGATGGCGCCGAAGCCGAAATACAGGCCGCTCCTCACCGGCTGTTGATAATAGAAAATGTCGATGGGATACAACCCGACCTCGACCTTTCTCGCCAACTCGATTACCAGCGCCAGGTCGACCGGCACCTTGCACAGCACTGCCATGTGGAACCCGGCACTGGGCGCTATCGCCTCCAGCCACGGCGACAGATCCGTGGCCATGCGCGCCAGAATCCGCTCGCGGCGCTGGGCGTAAATCGCGTGACAGCGGCGGATATGCTTGAGCAGGCAACCTTCGGCAATGAACTTGGCCAGCGCCCATTGCGGCAAGGTTGAAGCGTGCTGGTCAGTGAGCTTTTTCGCGCGGATCACCGCTTCGAGGATCGCCGGCGGCAGAATCGCGTAACCCAGGCGCAGCTCCGGCAGCAGGGTCTTGGAGAAGGTGCCGACGTAGGCAACGATCCCGCGCTGGTCGAGGCTGAACAGAGAGTCCGTAGGCCGGCCTTCATAGCGGAACTCGCTGTCATAGTCGTCCTCGATGATGATCGCGCCCAGTTCATACGCCCGGGCGAGTAACGCCTCGCGGCGTGCCTGGCTCATCGGCATGCCCAGCGGAAACTGGTGCGACGGCGTGACATAAATCATCCGCGTGCCCTCGGGAATCTGCTCGACCACAATGCCTTCCGCATCCACTGGGATCCCGACCACTTCCGCGCCGTGGCTACCGAACAGCAGTCGGGCCGGCGGATAACCCGGGTCTTCCATCGCCACTTGGCTGCCGGGGCTGATCAGCACGCGGGTGATCAGATCCAGCGCCTGCTGCGCGCCGTTGCACACCACGATGTCCTCGTCCCGACCGTTGATCCCGCGCGAAAACGCGATGTGCCGGGCAATCGCATTGCGCAGTGCCGGCAAGCCTTCGGGAACGCTGTAGAAACCTTTGGAGCCGGCCATCTGGCGCATCGCATGCGAGACGCAACGGCGCCAGTCGTCATGCGGGAACTGGCCCTTGCTGGTGGCGCCGCCGATAAAATCGTAACGCAGCGAGCCTTCCAGCGTCGGGTGCTGCAGGAACATCGGCAGGTTGCGCCAGCGCTCGATCTGTTCGGCGCTGGCCAGTTCGGTGTGGCTTTGCTTGCGCTGAACCTGCGCCGGACGGGCGTTGACGTAGGTGCCTTTGCCGATGACGCCGGTGAGGAAGTTTTCGTAGGTCAGTTGCGCGTAGGTGTCGGAAATGGTTTTGCGCGAAATCCCCAGTTGCTCGGCCAGCAAGCGGCTGGGCGGCAACTGCGTGCCGGCGGCCAGACGCCCGGACTCGATGGCGCCGCGCAGCTGGTTGTACAGCTGGCCGGCCAGGTCCTTGCGGCCATTGATCACGACGTGAAGTTCCATACCGACGCGGCTCCGGGGGGCGATTGGGGTGTCGGCCAGATTACCGCTGTTGCGTGATGGGCAGTAGTTGCGCAACACAAAAACCCGAAATTGGTCACCATCGCTGTAGGAGCTGCCGCAGGCTGCGATCTTTTGACTTTGATTTTTTATAAGCAAAAGCAAGATCAAAAGATCGCAGCCTACGGCAGCTCCTACAGGGGAAATGTGTGGGACCGGGATTTCAGTGGTGTGGCGGTTTTTCGTGGAATTGGGGCTGTAACGCTGGCGCATCAGCGCCTACCGTAAAACCACTATCCCGCATTCCGAGACCTGCCTATGTCCCCGCGTCTGGACTACTACAACGCATCGCCCAAGGCGATGAAAGCCATGCTCGCCATGGAAGCGCTG
Source organism: Pseudomonas sp. AO-1 (assembly GCF_019775695.1). Classification (NCBI taxonomy): domain Bacteria; kingdom Pseudomonadati; phylum Pseudomonadota; class Gammaproteobacteria; order Pseudomonadales; family Pseudomonadaceae; genus Pseudomonas; species Pseudomonas sp. AO-1. Next base: position 3,850,105 of record NZ_CP079947.1, on the reverse strand, counting down.
ACCCGCGACCTGAGCATCGAGGCGCCACTGTTGCAACTGATCCGGATCCGCGCCTCGCAGCTCAACGGCTGCGCGTTCTGTACCGACATGCATTCAGTGGATGCGCGACGCGCCGGGGAGAGTGAACGGCGTTTGTATGCGATTGCGGTGTGGCGCGACAGCGGCTTTTTCAATCCGCGCGAGCGCGCCGCGCTGGCCTGGGCCGAGGCGGTGACGTTGTTGGCTGAAAGTCATGTGCCGGATGATGTTTACCAGTTGGCCAAAGCGCAATTCAGTGAAGCCGAACTGGTGGATCTGACCATGGCCGTCACCACCATCAACAGCTGGAATCGCCTGGCGGTAAGCTTCCGCCAGACCCCAAGCGACTGACGTGCATACCCTGTGATTGAGGTGTTCCTTGGGGTGAGGGGATTCATCCCCGATGGCCTGCGCAGCAGGCCCAACACTATCCGCCGCGGGTCCTTCAGATAAACCGAGTCAGCGGGATTGACGACTGCTGCGCAGCCGATCGGGGATAAATCCCCTCGCCACAGGTGTGTTTCCCCTTCCTCTAGGTGTGTGAGTTTCTTAGCCTCAGGTGTTTGATTCATTTATTGGTTAATGGGATGTTCCGTTATTGGCGGGTGGGCGCTGCGGTTTGACTGAAGTCCCGAAGGTATTGCCCATCCGCGTACTGGTCGCCGCTGGCGTTGCGAGCCCAACCTGATTCGGCGGCCGCTTGTTCACCGGCACATTCAGCGCTTCCTGATTCTTCTGCGCGGCCGCAGCGCCCTCGGGATTGTTGCCCATCTGCTGACTCAGACAGTCGTAATTCGGCGCCTTGTAGCCACCCACCGTCACCTCCACACAGCCCAACGGTTGTTCGGCGTGGGCACTGGCGAAGGCGCTCAGCAGCAGCCCGCCAAGGACGAATTTCCACAGTGATTTCATGCAAGCCTCCTGGCCGGCCCGAAGCGGCCGTTGTCTGCTTGCAGTCTAGTGCAAGCCTTGGGCAAATCCCGTGATGGTTTTTTTGCACTGCCCGTCACACCAGATTCATAAACAGCCATCAGGATGACGGTTTTCAGGGGTACGTCAGCCGTGCAGCGAGGCAGTTCCAGGGACGGTCTTCAGCGTTCAGCGACTCTCGTGCGCCGGGTGAGTCTGGGGCTGCTGCTTGGCTGGTTCAGCGGTGCGGCGACCGCCGAACCGCTGCCGGCGGATTTGCGCATGACCCTGCACATTCCGGCGCAGGACCTGGCCCGGGCGCTGGATCAGTACAGCCACGCCACGGGTGTTGCGGTGCTGGTCGACAGCCAGTTGAGTCGCGGTCGGCGCTCATTGGCGGTCGATGGCGAATACACCGCTGCAGACGCCTTGCGCCGTTTGCTCGGCGGCAGCGGCCTGATGGCGCGTTACGCCCGCGCCGATGCGTTCACCTTGCAGGTGGCGCAGGTCGAGGACGTGCCATCGGCGCTGGACAAAACCACCTCGGCCAGTGTCGCTGTCAGTCGCAGCTACGCCACCGCGGTGCAAGCGGCGATCGAGCGCAACCTGTGCCGTTCGCCGCTGACCCGTCCGGGCAGTTATCGCGCGGTGTTGCAGGTCTGGGTCGGGCGCGACGGTGTGGTGCAGCACAACCGGTTGGTCACCACCACCGGTGATGAACGGCGCGATACCGCGCTGGTGGAGAGCTTTCGCACGCTCAGGATCGACCGGCCGACACCCAGCGCGTTGCGTCAGCCGGTCACGTTGCTGTTGTTACCGGAGTCGTCAGGGAAACGCATGGAATGCACCAAATGGGAAGGAGTTTCCGGGGGATGAAAGACACCGGACAAGGTTCGATGGTCCAGCTGTTCCTGACGTCCTACGAGGACTTTCGGGTGCGTTTGCGACGCCGTCTCGGCTCGGAAGACCTGGCCAACGACGTGCTGCACGAAACCTACCTGCGGGTCGACCGCATGGAAACGCCGCCGAACCTGCTGCGGCCCAATGCCTACCTCTATCGCATGGCCCTGAACATCGCCGCCGACCGCCGTCAGGCCGACGCGCGCCTGCTCACCGGCGAGGAAGTCGAAGAGCTGTTGCAAGTCGGCGACGAGGCGCTGGACCCGGCGCGGGTGGTGGGCGGGCAAAAGGAAATTCAGTCGCTGCTCAGTGCTCTCTACGAGCTGCCCGCGCGGCGTCGCAGAATCTTCATCGCCGCGCGACTGGAGGAGGCACCGCACCTGGAAATCTCCCAGCGTTTTGGCATCTCCACGCGCATGGTCGAAAAGGAAATCAAAGCTGCATTGGGCTTCTGCGCCGCGAAACTGGAAAGAAAAGTGTTTCAGCGGTTCGGTCGCGGGGCCGGAAAACCGTCTTCTGAATAGTGCCCGATCATTTCGCTGAGAATCTGCGCGTTTGAACATCTTTCGACTGACACCTGCCAAGCCATCGGCGGCCGACAATCTGCACAACGAAGCCCACGACTGGTTGGTCCTGCTGACCTCCGGCCGCGCCACCGTGGCCGACGCCCGCGCCTTGCGCGACTGGTGCGCGCAGAGCGCCGAACATGCTCAAGCTTTCGAGCAGGCCAAGGTGTTGTGGCACAACCTGCAGCCTGCCGCTGAAAGGCTGCAGTCGCCACGGCGCTTTGGTCGACGGGCGTTTCTCGGTGGCGCCATTGCTGCGTCGGCGGCGTTTTTGCTGGTGCGCGGCACGATTCCCGGTGGTTTCGAAGGGCTCGGCGCCGATTACATCACCGAGGTCGGCCAGCAGAAGCGCTTCGAACCCGCCGACGGCGTGCGCCTGGAACTCAACACCCAGACCCGCATTAACCAGCGCGCTGGCGATGATGGTGTGCAGGGGTTCGAACTGGTCAGCGGCGAGGTTGAAGTGCAGACCGCGCGGCTGCCATTGGCGATGCAGGCTGGAGGAGGGTGGTTGCGCGCCAGTCAGGCACGGTTCAACTTGCGCAACACCGATCAGCAGGTGTGCGTGACGTGCCTCGATGGTTCGGTGGACGTCAATGTCGATGGCCGCAGTCTGCGCCTGCAGCCCGGTGAACAACTGACCTACGACGCGCAGCAAGTGGGCGCAGTGCAAAGCGTCGACACCGCCGCAGTGATGAACTGGCGCCAACAAGTGCTGGTATTCAACGGCGCAACCCTCAGCCAGATGATCGACGAGATCAACCGCTACCGCCCCGGCATGCTGCTGTTGCTCAACCGCGAACTCGGCCAACGCCGCGTCCAGGCCCGCTTCAGCCTCGACCAACTCGCCGGCGTTGCGCTGCTGATTCGCGATGCCTACGGCGTCAAATGCACCGAACTGCCCGGCGGCGTCGTCGTCCTCAGCTAACCCAATTCAGCCAACCCCACTACCCCCTGTGGGAGCTGGCTTGCCAGTGATGACGCCCTAACAGCCAACCACCCCCCAACTGACTGCCCCCATTCCAATGTAGGAGCTGCCGAAGGCTGCGATCTTTTGATCTTCAAAATCAAAGTCAAAAGATCGCAGCCTCCGGCAGCTCCTACAGAAATCTCCGATGCGCAGGGATATCGACATAACCTGCATGCATCACTCAAACGGCCCCATCACCTGCCGATACCGCTCCACCCCCTGCGCCGTCTCCCGCGTCAACCGCACCTCCAACCCCAACGGGTTCTCCCGCCGATTGCCACTCAACTGCCGCCAACCCTTATCCACCTCCCAAACCCGCACCTGCACATCACTCACACCTTCCAACACCGCCACCCCAGCCCCCGGCGCCGGCAACGGATACCGACTGCGCGCCTCAGCCCCCGCCCGATACAACGTATCCCCCTTGACCCACCAACGCACCCGCTGCAAAGCCCCAGCCTGATCCGCCGCACGGCGAATAATATCCAGCCGAAACCCTTTGCTGTCACTGCTGCGCACCGTCAGCGCAGGCGGCGCACTCGGCGGCTCATCATCCACGCCAACCTTCTTCGGCTCACTCAGCTCCACACCCGCACGCATCTCCACATCACGCTGCAACTGATTCAACGCCCGCAACAAACTGTCACTCTGCTCACTGCTCGCCTGCAAATGACTGTCCGCCCGCGTCACACTGTCCAGCCCGCGCCACGCAATCAGACTGACCACCGCCATCAGCAGAATCGCGACCATCACCTCGATCAGGGTAAAGCCCCGTTGATCGTTCATTGCACACTGATCCTGCCACTGGCATCACGCAGCACACTCAGCCGATTGAGCCCATCTGACAGGGTCAATTGCAGCGGCGGATTGATCCACTCGGCATTGAGCACCACCTTCTGCTTCGGCTCCACCCGCACCTCCAGCTTCGGGCTCTGCCAGTTGCGCGGCCGCAACTGCGGGTCATCCTTGAAATGCTCAAACTCCTGACCACTGTCATTGCGCCGACTGAAGCGAAAGCCCTTGCCATCGCTCAGCCACACAATCGGCCGACCATCCACCCGCGCCTCCGCCTGCGCCACCTGCAGCAGCTGCGCCACACGCTCGGCGTCCTTGCGCAGCAACTGCAGCGGATCCGGCTTGATACTCAGGCTGATCGCCGCACTGGCGATCCCGATGATCACCAGCACCACCATCAGTTCGATCAGCGTAAAGCCCTGTTGCCTGCCCACCTTCATTGGTTGCGCGCTCCGTTGCGTCCAGCCCCGTCCAAAAAAACATCCTGCACGGACAACATGTAAGCCGTGTGAAATAAAACCGTGAGAATTGCCGCGTAGCCTGTCAGCAGGGACAAAAGGAGATTCAGCCCATGATGCTCACCGCACGCATTTCCCCCCCGCAAACCGTCCAGGCCCTCGCACTGCTCGCCGCCTTGGTCGGCGTTGCGACCTGGTCGTCGCTGCTCCTGACCTCCGCCGAATCCCACACCCCACCAGCCCCCCCACAAATGCTCGCGGCACGCAGTGATAGCCCGGCGTTGCAGTGGTTTTCCAACCAGACGGCGCCGATGGACATCAAGGTGAGCGGGGTGATGGCGGGGGGGCGCGGGGCGGTGGCGATTTTGAGTTTGAACGATGGGCCGCCGCGGAGTTTTTTGCAGGGAGAGCGGGTGGGGCCTGGGGTGAAGTTGGTGACGGTGGAGGGGGATGGGGTGGTGATTGAGCAGAGTGGCGAGAGGGTGAGGTTGGGGGTGGAAAGGTTGGCGGAGGGGCCGCCGTTGTCGCCGCTCATCCGGCCTGAGTAGAGCCTGTTCTTCCGCTTCCAGGAAATGACCATTCGTCATAAAGCCCCACTCACCTGTCAGATGTGACAGGTGACAGCCGCTCTGCATCAAGCCTTCAATCATCCCGTATCTGCATGGCTGAACAGAAGTGTTCGCCATGCATAACTAATGATTGCCTGACAGTGAACCGGGTTATTCCAGGGCCTGTTCGAAGCTTGAGATCAAGGCGGAGCATCATGAAAATCGAATGGACGCGGGTTAAGGCGTGGCTACTGGCATTGCTACTGTTCAATAGCCTGGGGGAAGCCGCAACCGGCCCGGAAATCGCACAGTTGCTCAACAAGCGCTATCAAAACGTGCAAACAGAGTGTGCAGGGGGTAATCCGGCGTATTTTTGCAGCGGCGTCATGTTGCATGGCAGCGCTCCGATGATCGAATTCTGGAAACACGATGATGTAGCCGCGCAATTGGGGGCGGAAAGTTTTGTCTATCTGCGCGCCGATTTGGGTACCCAGACATTGTCGTCAGCCAATGGCGTGGTGTTCAGTGATTCGTTCACGGCTATTGGCAAGGACCAGCCACTGGATGTCCTGTGCGCCTATCCTTTCGCGTTTGTCCCTGTTGAGAGCCATGCGGGTTTCGGTTGCGGCCTGTCAAGTGCAAGTCGACAGGCCGCCGACGCGAGCTCTTGCGCAAGCGAGGGCGTAAGTGATTCAGCGAGTTGGTTGGCGCACTTCGAGCAACAAGGCCGACAACCGACAAAGCAATGCTCGTTGAACAGCCTCAATCCCACGTTATTCAAGGCCAGCCTGCTGGCGCATCAAGGCATCGACAGCGATTGGTCGGCCCGACCTACCCAGTTGCAGATACGAAACTGGGACGAAACCGCACCCAAGAAAATCCCGATCCAGGCGCTTTTTTACGATACGAATCAATCAGGTTCGTTGTTCGGGGCACAGAGAGATCAGTATGACTACTTTGCAACTACCGGGGATTGGCTGCCAATTCTGCGAATGGATTTGACTCAGCCAGACCGTGCGGTATTTGGATTCAATCAGCAGGATCAGTTGTACATCGGTTATCAAGTGGCCGATAAGCTGAATGCAAGGTATGCCGACACAGCGCCTGCCTGTCGCGGCAACTCGCCAGCCTACGAGTGCAATGGCGTGTTGATCAGAGTGACAAGTGCTTCACCGGACTACCATGCTTGGAACCCAAGCCCGGGATCAGTACAGCGAAACGGCGTGTCATTTTCCTATATTCGAGGAGATGTCGGCACCGAGGGCTTTTTGTATGCGAAAAGCCAAGGTTTGATTCTCAAGGAAATGGCGGCACCCGCAGGTTTTCCCCTTACCGTGCGCTGCGCCTATCCGTTAGATGCTGCAACCGAACACCGAAGCGACAGTTGCAACGAGTACGGGGAGTTATCCATTAGCAAGCCCTGTGTGGAGCAAGGTGTTATCGATATCGCAACATGGCGCGTTTATTACGATGAGTTGCAGGGGCTTTATAGGCACCATTGTAGTTTCGGTGCAAATCAATCCGAATTTGCGATGAGTGTTGATGTTAGATCTCACCTTCCTGATCCGAATATGCGCAGGCTTCATAACGAGGTCATCATCGCCGCGTGGCCCCAGAACATTGCGACGCAGCTCCCCATTCAAGCCTTTTTCCATACAAGTGAAACAGCGTTAACGAGCGCGCGCTTTTTTCAGCGCGATTACTTTCAGGAGACGGGGCAGTTCATGCCTATTGTCCGGGTGGACTTGAGTGGCTCTGATGGCCGCACCTTTGTTTATGAGCCTCAGGACCAAAACGCTCAAGTTCCCATACTGCAAGTGCCACACGCGTCAGATGTCGGGGCAAGTGTGACCCTGGCCGCTGTTGATGCCAAATCAGGTTTACGGGTCAGCGTTGCCTACCCTGGTATGAATAAGGACCAAAGCATTCAGTTGATAATGTCCGGCACGCCGGGAGCCGGCTCCCCGACAATTCCACCCATGCAGGGTGCGGAGAGTGGGAGTGCGGAGTTTTCGATTGATTCTGAGGCCATTGCTGCCAACGTCGGCAACGCCGCTAAAAGCTTCATGCTCAAGTACGAAGTCACGGAAGGCGACAGTAAAACCTCGTCGGGCACGCTGACTGTAAACGTCCTGCCGTTACCTGCTGCGGAGCTGGATAAACTCGGCATCGTGCAGGCTGAGGGCGATGAGCTGGATCTGAGCAAAGTTACGGAGGGCGGTACTCTCCGAGCGGGAGTCTGGGCATTCATGCAGGCTGGTCAGCCTGTTTGGCTGGAATTCAAAGGCAAGACTGCTACGGGTGCAGAGCACAATCGTCAGGTGTGGAACGTCCCGGGCGCGTCGGTGAATCAGAATTGGATAAATGCCGGGCAATACCTTCAGACAGTGCCATACAGCTATTTTCAAGAGCTGGGAAACGATAGCGTGCTGGAGCTGCATTACAAGGTGGCTTTGACTATGAGCAAAGTCAAAGCGGACGCTATTGACGGGCCAGTGAAACGGTACAGGATCAAAGCGGTGGATGTTGCGAAGCCTTCTGTTAACCGGGCGCGCGCTCCGTTGCGGCCAGCCCCTTCCCAAAAAAACATCCTGCACGGCCAACATGTAAGACGTGTGAAATGAAACCGTGAGAATTGCCGCGTAGCCTGTCAGCAGGGACTGAAAGGAGATTCAGCCCATGCTGCTCACCACTCGCATATCCCCCCGCAAACCGTCCAGGCCCTCGCACTGCTCGCCGCCCTGGTCGGCGTCGCGACCTGGTCGTCGCTACTCCTGACCTCCGCCGAATCCCACACCCCTCCGGCGCCACCGCAAATGCTCGCGGCGCGCAGTGATAGCCCGGCGTTGCAGTGGTTTTCTAATCAAGCGGCGCCGGTGGACATCAAGGTGAGCGGGGTGATGGCGGTGAGTCGGGGAGCGGTGGCGATTTTGAGTTTGAACGACGGGCCTCCGAGGAGTTTTTTGCAGGGGGAGAGGGTGGGGCCTGGGGTGAAGTTGGTGGCGGTGGAGGGGGATGGGGTGGTGATTGAGCAGGGTGGGGAGAGGGTGCGGTTGGGGGTGGTTTTGCCGAGGTTGGTGAGACCGTGATTGTTGACCACTAAAGTCAGATGACATGGGGATTGTGATCTGTCGAATAAATCAGAATACTGGAAGCCTTAATTCAGATGGATATGAGGTCGTACGGTGGCTGGAAATAGGAAGGTCATAAGTTTTTTCTTAGCTTCTCCGGGCGATCTATTCCTAGAGCGAAAAGTGGCTAAGCAGGTTGCTGACGAACTAAACTCTATGCTTTCACTGAAGTTAAATGTGCATATCGAATTAGTGGGGTGGGAGGATACAGTCTCAAGTGCGGGTAGACCGCAAGAAATTATCAATCGTGATTTAGAGCGTTGCGACGTATTTATTGGGATTCTGTGGAAACGCTGGGGGTCGGCCCCTGACAACGAAAGTAAATATGAGTCAGGATTCGAAGAGGAGTTTGCAATCGCGACGACAGGTCACAGGAATTGCAAGAAGCCTCTAATAAGTTTGTTTTTCAAGAAAATTGATGCGCTTGCCTTGAGCGATCCCGGTCAGCAGCTTCAAAAGGTTGTAAGTTTTAGGAAGAAAATCATTGAGGAGAAAACACTACTATTTCAAGAGTTTGAAAATGAAAAGGATTTTGAAGGTGTAATTAGAAAATGTATTTCTAATTACGTGTTGGAGCATATAGATTTAATCGATTCGCAACCGCAAGCCACTCACGCTCCAGATATCGAGCTCGAATCCAGTAAAAGCGATAAAAATAGAGAAACATTCGACTTTAGTCCTATTCAGGGGGAGAGTGCGAATTTTATTCAGTCCATTCTGCGCCGCAGCGGCGACGCTTCCAAAAGAGCGAAATTAGAGCCGTTCGAAGTCGCTAGGTTGAGGCTCATAGCTAATGGATTGGGTGATGGGCAAAATGACAATTCTTATCTAGGTACACACGATGCCAATCTAATTTATCAAAACAAAAATAGTTGTGAGTTGGATGAGCAAGAAATACTAGGTTTACTCCATTCAGGTGCAAAGAATCTTAAATATGAAAACATTCCTATATGGTACTGGCTGCAGCATCCATTAAATAAGCACTACAGTCTAAGTTTTCTAACTTTAACAATACCGGAGGGAGGGCATTCCATTGTCAGCTCCATCCTGGATTTGATGACTGTCACAGGGACGAAATTGACGTCGCATGATTTTGTCACTAGAAGAGAGTTTGTCGATACGTGGCTTTCAGAGAGGTTTTCGTCTTCGGTCAAGAACTCCGCTCTTCGTTATTTGGGTGAAAATGGGGTGGAGGATGATCTTGATGAAATACACAAAGAAATTATAAAAAATGATTCGCAGACCATCGCCTTGGCGCAAGAAGCCTACGTGTCTATTAAGTTTCGTGTGGGTTTGAACTCCGGCTTAGAAGCTGTTAATTATCTTCAGCCAGCAGTGCTGGGGGAGGAATTAATAAATTCAATATTTGAAAATCACAGTCATATCGGAACCGAAGTTTTAATTAAAACACTGGAAAACAGGAATAAAATGGTTCGCGCTAAGGCTGTAGAGATATTGATTGTTAGAGATTTGTTCTCCACTAATTTTATTGAAACTATACAACAGGATTCAGAGCCCAGTATTAGGGCTTTGGCCATCCCTGCCTTGTTAAAACAGGGGGCAATCCTTAGCGATGATGAAGCTAAAGCCATTGTGATGAAGGATCCGTCAAACCCAACGTCCGAGGAAAATCTTGCGTGGTCGAAATTCCAGTCGCGCGTTTTAGCTTTAATGGACAGCGCTGAGTTAGAGAGGAGAATGCATAGGCTTCTACCAATAAACTCTGATGCTTACATCGAGTTGGCGAGGAGAAGAATTGATATTTATCGCCCGGAGCTCACTAAAAACTTGCTAGATAAATATGAGGCTTTTTATCAAAAGCACATGCGCTTATGGGCTGAAGCAAGAAATGATGACCCAAATTCGACGTTGAAGAATTTTGATAGTTTGAAGCAATATATAATAAGCAGATTTATTAGAGAGGCGTTGACATTGCTGGTGGAAAAAAAGTCAAAAAAAGACTTGGCCGTTATCAGGTCGTCACTAGCTGATACCTCGGTGCTTCCCATCGAGCCCGACTTGGAATACTTTTATTCATTTGGAGAGTGGCAGGACGTTTTCTTGGTTATCGATTTGTTTAAGAGATTTGGTGGCGCTTCTTCTGGTAGATCACTACTTGGTGGTGGCGAGGTCTCTAAGGAGGTTCAGGGCTTAGCAGTCAGAACGGTCTTGAAACTTGGAAGAAACAGGCTTGCCGATGTTTTGGCTTTGGATTGTCCTAGCGTTATAAAGCGAAACATTATTACTTCTATTAAGGAAAAAGAGTTTGCAAGTCTTGGTGATGATGTGATTTTGGCGATGCTTAATAATGATGATCCTCAAGTTCGTAAGTATTGCGCGCTTAAATGTGCAAAGACCTATTCAAGAGCCCGGCTAGTTTCTATGTTTGATAGGTGTAATCATGCTGATCAAATATTCTATAATGTGATTCACTGGCTTGATTTTGGACTCTTTAGTTCAAAAGAGCAGATTAATAATGTCTTCAAGAAAATATGCATTCACTGATTAAATGGAGGGGTCGGTTATAAGGTTGCTGGTGTGGCGTTGTAGCGAGAGCGCTGGTCAGTAAACGAACCAAAGCCAAGCATTATGCATGTGGCAAACAAAGAAGAGGGGGGGGCGATGACGGTCTGGGAACCTATTAATGGCGTGTATATGGCTACAACCGCTACAACACCATTTCTTGTAAACCTAGGATGGTTGGAAAAATGGGCTAATTCGCCGCTGATAACTGCTGTTATAGGCGGCATGATTGGGGCGGGTTTCGGTGCATGGGCTGCGGGGTACATCGCAAAAAGGGGAAAACGATACGAATCTATTAATGAAGAAATTCGGGCTTGCAACTTAGCGATGCTACTGTCTCAACAATGCTTCAATCTTGCTTTGACACTTAAGATTGATGCAGTAAAACCCATTACAGAAGCCTATAACATAGCCCGTGGTGAGTATCTAGATACAAAGGTGGATGCACCTTCAGAAAGACAGAGTCTACAGAAGATCCACCCGATAAGCCCGCCGCTCGACGCATTGCGCACCACTGCCCTAGAACACCTTACTCTGCCGGGTCCTGCCATTCGGGCGGTATTGCAGGTAGTCGAATCGACGAATTGCCTCAATCGCGCTCTAATTCTTCGTAACGAACTGACAGATACGTTTTTACACCAACAATTTCCACCCGGTATGAATTTCCACCACATGTATTTCGGGATACCGAAGGATGGTACCTGCCACGCCGGCTACATGGACAGTATGAAAAGCATGACTAGGTACAATGATGAAGCACTGTTTTTTAGCATGACGCTATGCCAGATGTTGGATGATCAAGGGGTGCAGTTGCGAAAAGAGCGTAAAAAACTCAGTCGAGGGAAAGTCTCCATTAATCGCTTCCGACTGAATGACAGAATTCCAGAGGGAATCATCCCGAACTCCGGTAACTACGCAGAATGGTTTGCTGGTTATGAAGTCCACACCGTTTCTAAAAAAAGGTGGTATTGGAGTAGAAGATGAAGCAGGCCAACCCTCGGCTACGTTGTTATTACCTTCCGACAGCTAAACATCAGCTTTACGCTGCATTCCACCAAGCGATCTAAGACCTGAAAAGAGGATGGGTCTATTTAGGGGATATTTTTCCGCAGTAAGGTCAAAGTAAACATCGGCGTTTAAAAAGACATCTCCAGATACTCACTCGGTCTACACATCCTTGCGCCATTGCCTACAGCTACGCCAGAATCCGCTGGCTTGTGCGCCTTTGGGGTGGGTTCTATTGTGGTTCGGTCGCTGACAAATCAGCGATCGGGTTTCGCAGCCCGGATTAATCAAGGCGCACAGCGCTCCCAATCGTTGCCATTTTTGGCAATGGTGCTTCATGGCGGCTGTGCGCGGGATACCTTCGGGTATGCCGGGTTCCTTGATTCCCGGTCTGCGAACCTGCGTACAGCTGCCACCTCCCTTCGTTTCGCAGCGAACCGTGGCGGCTCCAATAATCAAGGAGCTTCACCATGATCAAACCAACACCCAACCCACCCGAAACCGCCTCGGTTTCCCCCTACGAATCCATCGACTCAAAAAAACTCCACGAAGCCGCCGACCGCGCGCTCGACCATTACCTCTGTCCGCCCGGTGCCACGCCGCCGCCGCGTAAAACCCGTGGGATGTATGCCGTGACGGCGGACAACAAAACCGAAGAGTTGCTGGTGGATGCCAGTGAGACGCTTGCTTCGGCCAAAAACATCGCGCAGAACATTGCCAGCCTGGTGCCGGTGTCGCAGCGTCGGGCGCTGTTGGGGATTGCGCAGTTGATTATGCTCGGGGAGTTGGCGGTGAATCGGGCGTTGGATAATTTGCAGTTGCCGGGGTGATGGTTGTGCTGGGCGTGCCTGCTGATTGATTGGGTGTCGGTTCTGGCGCCTTCGCTAGCAGGTTCACTCCCACAGGGTTTCAGGCTGATGGCCGGTATCGTGTGGGGCATGCGTTGTTTTGTTGCCTGAGATGTTTGTGTAGGGGCTGCCGAAGGCTGCGATCTTTTGATTTTAAAAAACAAGATCAAAAGATCGCAGCCTTCGGCAGCTCCTACAGGGGACGATTCAACAGGGTTTCCAGGCGGGCCAGGGGCGGGGCGTCCTGGTTGCGGTTGAAGACCTGGATGGCGATTTTGAGTAATCGGCCATTCTCTGCCGCTGCGATTACCTGCTCACACCGCAACAACAACCGTCCCTGATCACAATCAACAGCCTTCACTCCCGTCGGCAATCGACCTTCCAGTTGCAGCTCCGCCATGCGCGTTTGCGCCGCAATCATCGCCACCGACCGATCCCGCAAAATCCCGCTGCTCTGCGTCATCAACCCCGCCACGCGCACGGCCGCCGACATCGCCACGGCGATGATCGCCAGCGCCACCAGCACTTCAATCAGGGTGAATCCGTTTTCTCGGGAGCGTGCAGGCATAGATGGCCCAAAACCAGAACACAGCCCTCGACCCTAAGCCCCGTCCTTGACGGCTTGACGACGAAAACTCCCGAGGATTTTCAACATCCCTGACATATCTTCTTGCAACACTGCGCGTCGAATCGAATCAAGCCAAGGGAATGTCGAGATGGATATCGCGCAGTTCAAACAGCCCGGACGACCGAGCCGGATGCCGCGTGGGCAGCAGGGTTTTACTCTGATCGAGATCATGGTGGTGGTGGTGATTCTCGGGATTCTGGCGGCGATGGTGGTGCCCAAGGTGCTGGATCGGCCGGATCAGGCGCGGGCCACGGCGGCGAAGCAGGACATTGGCGGTTTGATGCAGGCGCTGAAGTTGTATCGACTCGATCACGGCACTTATCCGAGCCAGAGTCAGGGTTTGAAAGTGCTGGTGGAGCGGCCGGCGGATGCGAAGAACAGTAACTGGCGTTCGTACCTGGAGCGTCTGCCGAATGACCCGTGGGGCCGTCCTTATCAGTACCTTAACCCTGGCGCCAACGGCGAGATCGATATCTTTTCCCTCGGTGCCGACGGTCAGCCTGACGGCGACGGCGTGAATGCCGATATCGGTTCCTGGCAGCTGTAAGGCCGGTGATGAACAGCCAATCGAACCAGCAGGGGATGGCGATCATCAGTGCGCTGTTGATCGCGGCGGTGGTCGCGGTGATTGCGGCGGGGATGTTGACCCGGCAGAGCGTTTCGACCCGCGCGCTGGAGGCGGATCAGCAGCGGGTGCAGGGGCGCTGGGTGTTGCACGGTGGTCTGGAGATCAGTCGGCAATTGCTTTGGGATGCGCGGCAGCGTGATCCGTTGACCCGGCTCGATCAGCCGTGGGCGCAGCGTTTGAATGCGCACGGTTTCGAGGGGCGGCTGGAGGATGAGCAGGGCAAGTTCAACCTGCGCAATCTGGTGGCCAACGAGCGTATCGATGAGGCGCAGGTGCAGGCGTTTCAGCGGCTGTGCGCGCTGATCGGCATCAGCGCCGGGTTGAGTCAGCGCATCAGTCAGCGGGTGATCGGCTCTTATCCGTATCTGTTGAATCCGCAGATTGCCGAAAACACCACGAGCAAAAACGCCTTTGACAGTGGCCGCGCCACGTCGCCGAATGCGTCGCGCAAGCCACAGAATCCGAAGTTGCCGATGCTGCGCAGTGTCGATGATTTGCGCAGCGTCGAGGGCGTGAATGACGCGGTCATTGGCAAACTGGCGCCATACCTGACGGTGATCCCCGCGACCACCTGGCTCAATGGCAATACCGCCACCGCGCCAGTGTTGGCCGCGTATGTGCCGGGGTTGTCGCTGGAGCGGGCGCAGGCGCTGATCAATGAGCGCGACGCCGGGCGCTGGTTCATCAACCGTGGCGATTTCGTCAACCGCTTGCGCATGCCGAATCTGGAGCTGACCAGCGTCAAGGTCGGCATCACCAGTGACTGGTTTCGTCTGCGTGGCGAGGCACGGCGTGATCAGCGTCGGGTCAGTCTCGATGCGTTGCTGCACCGCAGCGAGGATCGTCTGCCGCAAGTGATCTGGTCGCGGGTGGGGGCATGAGCCAGTTGCGTGTGAGTTTGCCGCCACTGGCGCAGTTGAATCTCGACAGTGAAATGGACTGCGCGTGGCTGGACCGTCAGGGGCAGGTCATTCGTGAACAGCGCCAGACCTTTAGCCAACTGGGGCAGTCACCCAGGCAGCCACCGCTCAGCGCTTTTCTGAACCCGGCGGACAGCCTGCTGGCGAGCATCGACCTGCCACCATTGCCGGCGAACAAGACCGCAGCGGCGGTGCAATGCGCGGCGCAGGCCTTGATGCTCGGCGACTGCAGTGACATGCATATCGCTCACAGTTCGCGGGATGAAGCGGGGCAGGTGCAGATTGCCTGGGCGCCGCGTCAACGCTTGCAGCATCTGGGGCAATTGCTGAAGCAGGCCGGTTTGAATCTGCGTGGTTTGTACCCGGCGGCGTACCGCTTGCCGGTGCTGCCGGGCACGGTGGCCTGTCGGCAGGACGGCCATTTGTTGCTGCGCGAAAGCGTGCAGGTGGCGCGGGTGCAGCCGCTGTTCGACGACGAGATTGGCGATTGGCTGCTGAGCTGCGGCACGCCGCTGCACTGGATCGGTTCGACGCCACCGCCGGATGCGCAATTGCCGATGGCCGAAGCGCAGCGCTGGACCGGGCCGTTGCCCGGTTGGGGCCTGCAGGGTGCGGTGCAACAGCAGCGCAGCGAGCATCGCGGTTGGGGCCGGGCGCTGGGGCTTTGCGCCTTGGCGGTGGCGGTGTGGGTGATTGGCTTGAATCTGTATGCCGCCCGCGAAGCCAGTCAGGGCCAGCAGCTCAAGGCGCAGATGACGCTGCGGGTGAAGCAGGCGTTTCCCGAGTTGCCGGTGATCCTCAATCCGCTGCAACAGGCGCGTCAGCAACTGGCGGCGCGGCAGAAGGGCGCGGCGGAGGACCCCGCGCAGCCGTTCAATCGGCTGGTGTTGCAGGCCGGCAGTGGCATGCCGTTCATGGCCGGCACGGTCGAGCGCCTGACGTTTGTCGACGGCAGCTTGCAGTTGAGTCTGCTGGCCGATGCCCGGCGCAGCGCCAATGACAAGGACAAGGATTGGCAAGCCGCATTGGCCCAGGTCGGGATCAGTGCGACGGCTGATGATGAAGGCTGGCTGCTGCGACCGAGCGACGAAGTCACCACCCCCGACGAAAGCGCTGACGACAGCGGAGCAGAAGATGAATAAGGCATCGCTCGCGGTGTATCGCGCCCGTTGGCAGCGTTTCAGCGCGCAGCTTCAAGTGCGCTGGCAGGCGTTGGCCCTGCGCGAAAAGCGCATGGTCGGCGGCATGGCGGTGGTGCTGCTGTCGCTGTTGGTGTGGGTCGCATTGATTCAGCCGCCGCTGAAAAAAATCACTTACTGGCAACGCGAAACGCCGAAGTTGCGCGCCCAGACCGAGGCCCTCGAAGTGCTGTTGCGCGAGGTCAGCGTGCGTCCGCAGGGGCAAAGCATCGAGCAGTCGCTTGAGCAGACGCTGCAGGCCACCGGGTTGGCCGGGCACTTCCAATTACAGGCCGGGGAGGCCGGCGCTTGGCAACTGACGTTCGACGCGGCGCCAGCCGATGCCGTGCTCGACTGGCTGCTGAGCACCCCGACACAACTTTCTCTGCAAGTGGTCGAGGCCCGTCTGCAACGCGCCGACAACGCTTCGACCGAAGTCACTGCCGGCACATTGTCAGGCACCGTTCGCATGGATCAGGCGCTGGGCGCTAAGGAAGCTTCATGAAGGGGTCAGGATCCAAACCGGCACGTCTGGCATTGCCGATGCTGCTGATGGCATTGAGCGCGTGCAGCAACACCACCGCGCCGCCGAATCAGCCGCCGTTGCTGGTGGACAGCGAACTCGGTCGGCCATTGGCCAACACCCAACGTAGTGGCGATGCGCTGCTTGATCGGCAACGCGCCCAGGCACAAACCGCGCCGCAACCACGGCAGATGCACAACATCACCGAACGCGCACGCAGTGGCGGCGCCCCACGCGGCAGCACACTGCCGAGCAATCCGCTGGGCGATCAGCCGGTGACGCTGAATTTTGTCGACGCCGATATTCAGGCGGTGGTGCGCGCGTTGTCGCGTTCCACCGGCCAGCAGTTTCTGGTCGACCCTCGGGTCAAGGGCAGCCTGACGCTGGTCTCGGAAGGTCAGGTGCCGGCACGCCAGGCTTATGACATGTTGCTCGCGACGTTGCGCATGCAGGGTTTCAGCGTGGTCGATGTCGGCGGCGTCGCCCAGGTGGTGCCGGAGGCCGACGCGAAACTGCTCGGCGGTCCGATCTACAGCGCCGACAAACCCGCCGGCAACGGCATGCTCACCCGCACCTTTCGCCTGCAATACGAGAACGCGGTGAACCTGATTCCGGTACTGCGCCCGATCGTCTCGCCGAACAACCCGATCAATGCCTACCCCGGCAATAACACCATCGTGGTTACCGATTACGCCGAGAACCTGACCCGCGTCGCCCAGTTGATCCAGACCATCGACACCCCGAGCGCGATCGACACCGACGTGGTGCAGATCCAGAACGGCATCGCTGCCGACATCGCGCCGATGGTCGCGGATCTGCTCGACGCGCCGGGCAATGATCCGACGCAGAAAATAGCGGTGATCGGCGACCCGCGCTCCAACACCATCATCATCCGCGCCGGCAGCCCCGAGCGCACGGAGCTTGCGCGCAACCTGATCTACAAACTCGATAACGCACAGAGCAATCCGAGCAATCTGCATGTGGTGTATCTGCGTAACGCGCAAGCGGCGAAACTGGCGCAGGCCCTGCGCGGTTTGCTGACTGGCGAAAGCGACAGCGGCACCAGCGACAGTGCGCGCTCGGTGCTCAGTGCCATGGGCAGCAACGGCAACAACAATGGCGGTTCGGGTGCGCAGAGCGGCACGCAAACCAGCGGCAGCACCTCGACCACGTCGAGCACTGGCAGTACCGGCGGCAGTTATGCGCAGGGCAGCAGTTCGACCGGCAGCGGCGGCAATCAGGCCAGCGAACAGAACGTTGCGTTCAGCGCGGGCGGGGTGACGATTCAGGCTGACGCGACCACCAACACCTTGCTGATATCAGCGCCGGAACCGTTGTATCGCAACCTGCGCGAGGTCATTGATCTGCTCGACCAGCGCCGCGCGCAAGTGGTGATCGAGAGCCTGATTGTTGAGGTCGGCGAGGACGATGCCAGTGAATTTGGTGTGCAGTGGCAGACCGGCAACCTCGGCGGCAACGGCGTAATCGGCGGGGCGAACCTTGGCGGTTCGGGGATCAATCTCAACGGCAAGACCAGCCTCGATGTGCTGCCGCAGGGTTTGAACCTCGGTTATGTCAACGGCACCGTCGATATCCCCGGCATTGGCAAGATTCTCGATCTGAAAGTGCTGGCCCGGGCGCTGAAGAGCAAGGGCGGCACCAACGTGCTGTCGACGCCGAATCTGCTGACCCTGGATAACGAGGCGGCCAGCATTTTTGTCGGCCAGACCATTCCGTTTGTCAGCGGCAGTTACGTCACTGGCGGCGGGGGCACCAGCAATAATCCGTTCCAGACCGTGACCCGTGAAGAGGTGGGCTTGAAGCTGAATGTGCGGCCGCAAATTTCCGAGGGCGGCACGGTCAAGCTCGATATCTATCAGGAAGTCAGCAGCATCGACGAACGTGCTTCAGTCAGCGCGCGAGCGGCGGGGATCGTCACCAACAAGCGCGCAATCGACACCAGTATCCTGCTCGACGACGGTCAGATCATGGTCCTCGGCGGCCTGCTGCAGGACGGCTACAGCCAGAGCAACGAAGCGGTGCCGTGGCTGGGGACGTTGCCGGGAATCGGTGCGCTGTTTCGCAACGAGCGCCGGGCGATCAGCAAGACCAACCTGATGGTGTTCCTGCGCCCGTACATCATTCGCGACAGCGAAGCGGGTCGCAGCATCACCCTCAACCGCTACGACTTCATGCGCCGCGCCCAGGGCGGCCTGCAACCGGAGCGCAGCTGGGCGATGCCGGACATGCAGGCGCCGCAGTTGCCGACGGCGGCGCAGGGTGTTCCGGCGGTGGTGCCGGGGACGGGGCCGAGGGCGACGATCAAGGCTGTGCCGATTGAAGGGAGCACACGCTTTTGAACAGAGTCCTCAATCTGAGAAGTAACCCTGTAGTGAGGGGATTTATCCCCGATGGGCAGCGAAGCGGCCCCAAAACCTATGCACGCGGTCAATCAGATGGATCCGGATGTCAGGTTTCGGGGCTGCTGCGATGCCCATCGGGGATAAATCCCCTCACCACAAGAATTCCCCTCACCATAGAGAGCCGGGGCGACGCTGGACCTGTAGGAGCTGCCGCAGGCTGCGATCTTTTGATCTTTAAACGCAAAAGATCGCAGCCTGCGGCAGCTCCTACACGGGATTGTATTGTCATGGGGGGAGGGTGTAGATGAGTGCATTGCCCTACGCCTGGGCCAAGGCCCAGCGCATTCTGTTGTGCGACGGCGTGCTGACCGTTTGCCCATCGACGCCGGGCTGGTCGATCAACGAGGTGCGGCGCCAGTTCGGTGAAACCTCGCTCAGGCGCGTGCGCGACGACGAACTCGACGGCTTGCTCGCCTCCGCTTATGCCGACACCGGCAGCGCCGCCGCTGTGGTCGGTGCAGCAGAAAACGAAGTCGACCTCGACCGCCTGATGCAGGACATGCCGGAAATCACCGACCTGCTCGACACTCAGGACGGCGCGCCGGTGATCCGCATGATCAACGCCTTGCTCACTCAAGCCGCGCGCGATGAGGCCAGCGACATTCACATCGAACCGTTCGAAACCCATTCGGTGGTGCGCTATCGGGTCGATGGCACCCTGCGCGACGTGGTCTCGCCGCGCAAGGCGTTGCACGGTGCGCTGGTGTCGCGGATCAAGATCATGGCCCAGCTCGACATCGCCGAAAAACGCTTGCCGCAGGACGGTCGTATCGCGCTGCGTGTGGCCGGGCGGCCGATTGATATTCGCGTCTCAACCGTGCCCACCGGGCATGGCGAGCGCGTTGTCATGCGTTTGCTCGACAAACAGGCCGGGCGTCTGCATCTGGAAACCCTCGGCATGGACGCGCAGGTGCTGGCCAAACTCGATCAGCTGATCCGCCAGCCCCACGGCATCGTGCTGGTCACCGGCCCCACCGGCAGCGGCAAGACCACCAGCCTCTACGCCGCGCTGGCGCGACTGGACGCCAGCACCAGCAACATCCTCACCGTCGAAGACCCGGTGGAATACGACTTGCCGGGGATCAGCCAGATTCAGGTCAACGCCAAGATCGACATGACCTTCGCCCTGGCGCTGCGGGCGATTCTGCGCCAGGACCCGGACATCATCATGATCGGCGAGATCCGCGACCTGGAAACCGCCCAAATCGCCGTGCAGGCCTCGCTCACCGGGCATCTGGTGCTGGCGACCTTGCACACCAACGACGCGGTGTCGGCGGTCAACCGCTTGATCGACATGGGCGTCGAGCCGTTTCTGCTGGCCTCGTCGATGCTCGGTGTACTGGCGCAACGCTTGGTGCGACGGCTGTGCAATCAGTGCAAGCAGGAAGACCCGGCGGCACCGGGCACGTGGCGGCCAGTGGGCTGCGCCGCCTGCAACCACACCGGCTACAGCGGACGCACCGGCATCCACGAATTGTTCTGCATCGACGACGACATCCGCACCCTGATTCACCAAGGGGCAGGGGAGCAGGCCTTGCGCGCGGCAGCGGCCAAGGCCGGGATGTTCAGCCTGCGCGAGGACGGCGAGCGCTGGATTCGCAGCGGCGCCACCGCGCCTGAAGAAATCCTCCGTGTCACTCGGGACGCCTGATGAATCGCTATCGTTTTGAAGCCGCCGACGCCACCGGCAAGATCGAGTCCGGGCACCTGGAGGCGGACAGCCAGGGCGCGGCGTTCGGCGTGTTGCGCAGTCGTGGATTGACCGCGTTGTCGGTGCACAAGGAAAGCAACGTCGCCCAGCATGGCGGCGGCAGTGGCTTGTTCAGTGCGCGGATGTCGGACAACGACCTGGCCTGGGCAACCCGGCAATTGGCGAGCCTGCTCGGTGCCAGCCTGCCGCTGGAGGCGGCGCTCAGCGCGACGGTGGAGCAGGCCGAGAAAAAACACATCGCCCACACGCTCAGCGCGGTGCGCGCCGACGTGCGCAGCGGCATGCGTCTGGCCGAGTCATTGGCCGCGCGGCCACGGGACTTTCCAGAAATCTACCGCGCGTTGATTGCTGCGGGGGAGGAGTCTGGCGATCTGGCGCAGGTCATGGAGCGGTTGGCGGATTACATCGAAGAACGCAACAACCTGCGCGGCAAGATTCTCACCGCGTTTATCTATCCCGGTGTGGTCGGGCTGGTGTCGATCGGCATCGTGATCTTTCTGCTGAGTTACGTGGTGCCGCAGGTGGTCAGTGCGTTTTCCCAGGCGCGGCAGGACTTGCCGGGGCTGACCTTGGCGATGCTCACCGCCAGTGATTTCATTCGGGCGTGGGGCTGGTTGTGTGCGGCGATCATGGCCGGGGCGTTCTGGAGCTGGCGCCTGTACCTGCGCAATCCGGCGGCGCGCTTGAGTTGGCATCATCGGGTGCTGAAATTGCCGCTGATCGGGCGTTTCGTGTTGGGCCTGAACACTGCGCGATTCGCCTCGACCCTGGCGATTCTCGGCGGTGCCGGGGTGCCGTTGCTGCGGGCGCTGGAGGCGGCGCGGCAGACGTTATCCAATGATCGACTCAGCCTGAGTGTCAGCGACGCCACGGCCAAGGTGCGTGAAGGGGTGAACCTGGCGGCGGCGTTGCGGGTGGAGAACGTGTTCCCGCCGGTGCTGATTCACCTGATCGCCAGCGGCGAGAAAACCGGCGCACTGCCGCCGATGCTTGAGCGGGCGGCGCAGACCCTGTCCCGCGATATCGAACGGCGGGCGATGGGCATGACCGCGTTGCTCGAACCGCTGATGATTGTGGTGATGGGTGGGGTAGTGCTGGTGATTGTGATGGCGGTGTTGTTGCCGATCATCGAGATCAACCAGCTGGTGCAGTAGCTGCGATTGATGTTGTCTGCCCGGGCCCCATCGCTGGCAAGCCAGCTCCCACAGGGGGCAGTGTTGTTAATGCGATCTGCGTCACAACATCAAAACCTGTGGGAGCTGGCTTGCCAGCGATAGGGCCATGCAGCACAACAAATAACTCAGACTTTTTTACCAGGACTTCAGCATCACCCGAGCCTCAAAAGAACCATCCTCGGGTTCTCCTTTCTGTCATCTGCAACCACCCCGCAACGGCTGCAGCCAGTTTCAGCCAAACCCACGATCCAGCCCCCTCGCCATCCCCCGCAAACACCCGAGAAAACCCCCTGAAATACCCCGCGCAGCTCCCGAGGTTTTTTCCTTTATCTGTCACCGGAAACTGCGAATTTCTCACTGCGACTTAACCCCGGGCCCGCTTGCAAAGGTCAGCGGTGAGTCTTCCCAGTGTCATGCAAGTCCCCTGAAAACCTGTGTTCACAACCATCGTTGAAAAGGAGATTCTTCATGTTCAAGCGCACTCTGATCGCCGCTTCCCTGACCGTCGCCGCCCTGGCTTCCGCCCAGGCCATGGCCGTTACCGGTGGCGGCGCCACGCTGCCAGCCGCGCTGTACAAAGGTTCGGCCGACAGCATCCTGCCTGCCAACTTCAGCTACGCCGCCGTGGGTAGCGGTGCCGGCAAGACCGCTTTCCTGACCAACAACCCGGCCGGCTTCAGCACCACCGGCACCGTGCATTTCGCCGGTAGCGACTCGATCCTCAGCGCTTCGGAAATCAGCACCTACAACACCACGTACGGCGCTTCGTACGGCCCGCTGATTCAACTGCCGTCGGTGGCCACTTCGGTTGCCATCCCGTACAAAAAAGCCGGCCAGACCGCGCTGAACCTGACCAGCGCTCAACTGTGCGATGCGTTCTCCGGTGCCAAAACCACTTGGGGCCAGTTGCTCGGCACCACTGACACCACACCGATTCGCGTTGTTTACCGCAACGTTTCCAGCGGTACTTCGGAAATCCTCAGCCGTCACTTGAACTCGGTCTGCCCGACTCAGTTCGCCACCAACTCCACCTTCACCAACGCGCGTCTGCCAGCCGGTTCGGCACTGCCGTCGAACTGGGTCGGCGTCGCCAACACTGCCGATGTCGCCACCGCCGTGAACGCGGTTGACGGTTCGATCGGTTATGTCGGTCCGGACGGTGTCGACGCTACCAGCAACGCTGTTGTTGCTCGCGTCAACGGCGTTCAGCCAACGTCGCTCAACGTCACCCTGGCACTGTCGTCGGTGTCGGCTCCTTCGACCCCGGCCCAGGCTGCAAACCCTGCCAACTGGTCGCCCGTGGTGGCTAACCCGGCTTCGGGTTACAAACTGGCTGCCTACACCAACTTCATCTTCGGTCAGTGCTACAAGGATGCAACCGTGGCCGCGGCCGTCAAAGCCTTCCTGACTCAGCACTACAGCAACCCGGGCAACAACACTGCGACTCAGGCCCACAAGTTCGTCGCCGTGCCTAACGCCTGGAAAACCGCGGTCACCGCCAACTTCATCACCAACACTTCGGGCAACAACCTGGACATCAACAACGCCAGTGTCTGCAACGCTATCGGTCGTCCTTTGTAAGCTCGCGCGGTCGTAACGCCGATGACGGCAACCTTGGGGTTGCCGTCATTTTTTTTGGCTCGAATACACGCCGAACATGAAGTTTGTGTGACATCCGTTCGGTCGCGCCCTCCGCCAACGGCCTATGTCGTAACAGCAGGTTTTTGCAGGCCTGCGGCATCTTTGGCAACCAAAGTGTGGCAATCAAAAAGGATCTCGTAGTGATGCTCGCTCGCCCATCCCGTCGTCGTACCCACGTTCAGTCCTTCCAGCGTGATGCCGTGGAGCCGGCGCTGTGGCTGCTCAAGCCGTTGGCGCACGCGGTGGCGTTGTGTCTGGTGGCGGGCAGTGCGCAGGCGCAGACGGCGTTCAGTTCGAGCTGGTTTGCCGCCAAGGGTGCAGCGCAGCAGGCCGCAGCGGCGCGTCCGAGCGTGGGTGGCTTGCCGGGGATGACACCGCCATTGGCCCAACAGCAAAAAGCCAATGCGCAGTTGCAGCGTTCGATCCAGACCCTGAACAACACGGTTGCCGCGATTGCTGCGCAACAGGCGGCACAGGCGGCCGGACGCACGGCGGCGTTGGGCACGGTACAGTTTGTACCGGACGGTCTGGGCGAGGGCGGTTTGAAAGTCGATAACAGCCTCACCCAGGGTTGGCAGAACGCCAAGGGCCCGCAACAGACCCGGGCCGACGGCAAGACCACGGTGAAGATCGAGCAGACCGCCGACAAGGCGATCCTCAACTGGGAAACCTTCAACGTCGGCCGCAACACCACTGTTGAATTCGCCCAGCAGTCGAACTGGGCGGTGCTCAACCGGGTCAACGATCCGAATGCCCGGGCCAGCCAGATTCAGGGCCAGATCAAGGCCGACGGCACGGTGATGCTGATCAACCGCAACGGCATCGTCTTCAGCGGCGGCAGTCAGATCAACGTGCGCAACCTGGTGGCAGCAGCGGCGAATATCACCGATATCCAGTTCCGCGATCGGGGTCTGTATTTCGACAGCAGCGCCACCCAGCCGACCTTCACCGATGCCGCCGGCAAAGTGTTGGTGGAACGCGGTGCCTCCATCGACACCCACAAGCCGGCATCGTCTACCGCTGCCGGGGGTTATGCCTTGCTGCTCGGCAGCGACGTACAGAACGACGGCAGCATCAGCACCGCCAAGGGCCAGACCGTGCTCGCCGCTGGTGATCGTTTCTACATACGCAAGGGCTCGGGCACCGAAGGCAATGCGCTGTCCACCACATTCGGCAGCGAAGTCATTCCGGGCTTCAAGACCGGTGCCGTTGCGGGCAAAGTCACTAACAACGGACTGATCCAGTCTGCCACGGGCGACATCACTCTGACCGGTCACGAGGTGGTGCAAAATGGCGTATTGCTCGCCAGCACGTCAGTGGCGACGCGGGGCACGATTCACCTGACCAACCCGAACAGCGACAGCAGCGGCAGCGTCACGCTGGGGCAGGGCAGCGCCACGGCCGTCATGCTCGACAGCAGTGACCTGACGGCCCTCGACAGCCAACGTCAGGCCGCGCTGACAGGCGTCACGGCCAATAACCGGATCCGTGGCGATCAGTCACGCGTCGAGATTCAGAGCGGTGGCAGTGTCGAGTTCCAGAGCGGTTCGATCACCCTGGCCACTGGCGGCCAGGTTGCGGTCAATGCACAACGCCGCAGCCTGGTGCGCGACGGTGCAATGATCGATGTGTCCGGTGCCCTCGGCGTCAGAGTGGCGATGGAAAACAACAGCATCAAGATCAACGTGCAAGGCAACGAGCAGCGCGATGCCTCGGTCAACCGCGAGAAAGGCGCGCTCAACAGCTATGACATCTGGGTCGATGTGCGCGATCTGGTGTATGTGCCGGCGGGCACCAACGGCTACGCCACGGATCGCTGGTACACCGCCGGTGGCCTGTTGGAAGTCGGTGGTTATCTCGGCACTCAGGGCCACAGCGTCGGCGAATGGATGGCTCAGGGCGGCACGGTGAGTTTTGCCGGCAACGACGTGGTGACTGAAAAGGGTTCGCTGATCAACCTGTCCGGCGGCACCCTGGATGTGCAGAGCGGCGAGATCCGCCAGAGCTGGCTGCGTGGCGCCGACGGCAAGTTGTATGAAGTGTCGCGCGCGCCGGGGGACTTGCTCTACACCGGCCTGTACAAAGGTTATGAAGACAGCAGCCAACGCTGGGGCCAGACCAGTTATTACTACAGCCCGCTGATTGCCCCGCGCTCGCGTTTCGAGTCGGGCTACACCGTCGGTCGTGACGCCGGACAACTGGTGATCGCCACGGCCAACGCCGTGCTCGACGGGCAAATGATCGGCGAGGTGTATCAGGGCGAACGGCAGAACCAGGCGCCGAAACCGCTGCTCGACGGCTATCAGCAGAGTCAGACCGCGTTGGCCCGGCGTGCGCAGTTGATCGTCGGCAGTTACGACCCGACCTTCGTCGCGGCGTCGAATGGCCTGCTCTACACCCTCAATCCATTGCTCGATCAGGTGCAGATCGGTGGCGCGCCTCCGGTTGCCGGCAACGATCTGGACTTGACCGGCGTAGTGCCCGGTGCCCGCAAGGGCAAGCTGTATCTCGATAACGATCAGCTCAACGGATTCCGTCTCGGTGCACTGAAGGTATCTGCCAAGGATCAGATCGCCGTCGACGGTGCGCTCACGGTCGATAACGGTGGCGACATCACCCTGTACGCCCCGGATGTGCAGGTCGGCGCCGACCTGACCGCGCGTGGCGGCAGCCTGCGTCTGGGCAATGTGCTCAATCAGTTCAATGGTGGCGCAAACACCGACACTCGCCTGGCGGCCAAAGCCGACAAAACGATGCAAACCCGCATCGCCGAAGGCGTGCATCTCGATACCCGAGGCCTGTGGAGCAACTTGCGCACCAATCCGGACGATAACGCCAGCCTCGCGTATCTGAACGGTGGCCTGGTATCGATCCGCAGCAGCGGCGATATCGACGTCGCTGCTGGCAGCTTGCTCGATGTTTCTTCCGGTGGCGCGGTACTCGCCAATGGCAAGACTCGGGGTGGCAAGGGCGGTGATCTGACGCTGGAGTCGAGCGCCATTTCCGCGCCGGGCTCATCGCATCTGAACCTCAATGGCGAACTGCGCGGTTACGGCGTCACGGGCGGCGGCACCTTGACAGTGCAGGCCAACAGGATTCTCGTCGGCCAGACGGATAAAGCCCTGGCAGACAATACCCTGCAACTGTCCACCGACCTGTTCAGCACGGGGTTCTCCGCCTACAACCTGATCGGTCTCAACGGGCTCGACGTTGCCGAAGGCTCCGCCATTGATGTGACCCTGCCGGTGTACCGTTTCGGTGATGCGGCACCCAACCAGGTCAGTGGTGTCGACCCGCAAACGGCGCTGGAGCTGTGGACACCGACGCTGTTCCAGGAAAACCCGACCAAGGGCGTACTGACTCAACGCGCCGGCGCCAGCCTGACACTGCAAGGTGGCGCGACGCTGGTCGGGCTGATAGACGCCGCCAACAGCACCTTGACCCTGGGCCGCGGTTCGCGGATCAGCGTCGATCCGGGGCAGAGCATCAAACTGCGCGGTGCCGGGCAGATCACCGTGGAAGGTGAACTGAATGCCTGGGGTGGTGCGATTGATATCCGTCAGCAACAGTTTGGTTCGAACAAACCGGCGACCGCCATTGTCGTGGCCGATCCGAGCGCACATGACCGCTCCATCTGGATCGGTGAACAGGCTGTGCTGGATGTCTCCGGACGCGCCACTACGGCAGTCGATGCGCTGGGCCGCACTTACGGGCAGGTCGGCAAGGGCGGCAGCATCATCATCGGCGGTGAAATCGATGCGAAACTGGCTACAGCCACGGCCGCCGATGCCTATGTGATCGTGCGTCAGGGCGCCCGGCTGGACGCTTCCGGCAGCGAGGCCGTTGTGGATATCGCCGGCCAGGGACCGACCCGCGTTGCGACGGATGGCGGGCGGATCAGCCTGAGTTCCTACAACGGCCTGTTTGTTGAGGGCAACCTGCGTGCAGCGGCGGGCGGTGTCGGGGCTGCCGGCGGTCGTCTGGACATTGCGCTTGAAACACCGCTGTACGTTGACTCGGCAAGCAATGCCGTGCGGGCGCCGCGAGAGATGATCATTGGCCAGGCGCCGACAGACAAACCGCTCGCGCCGGATCTGCGTCCGGGCGAGGGTGCCGCTGACCTGCGCTACGGTCAGACGCGCTTGAGCGCAGACAGCCTGATGGCGGGCGGCTTCGATAACCTGAGCCTGTTGAGCAACGGTTTGCTGTCGTTTGACGGCGACGTCAATCTGCACATGAACCAGAGCCTGACGCTGTACGCCGGAGCGCTGTCGCTGGCCGAAACTTCCGCAAATACGACTCGCGTCGATTTGAGCGCGCCGTACCTGCGTCTGTCCGGCGTCGGCACTTATCACGCCGGCTTCGGCCTGATACGGCCGCGATTGACCAATAATCCGACGACACAGCTGTCGGACGCGACCTTCAGCGCGTCAGCGGACTTGCTGGACGTGAGCAATGGCCTGTCGTTCGGTACGCAGGGTTCGATCCTGCAACTCGGCGCGCCCGCGGTTGCGTATGGCCGACGGGCATTTGGTCAGGTGAGCCTCGACAGTCGTGGCGATCTGCGTTTCCTCGCGCCCAATGACGGTGCCGAAAAAACCCGGCTGTGGACGCCGGGTGACTTGAACCTCGGTGCTACACAAATCTATCCCGCCAGTGACGTCCAGGCTGAAGTGCGCGTTGGCTATCAGGGTGCCGTTGCGGTGTCCGACCATACGCTGCGGATCAGCAGCCACGGTGCGGCACCCGCTGAGGTGCCGTACTCGGTCTTCGGCAATCTGAGTTTTTCCGCGGCGTACATCGAGCAGGGCGGGGTGGTGCGGGCCCCGCTGGGCAAGATTGTTCTGGGTGACGATTTGCAGACCACCAGTCATGAGGTTCGACTGCTGGCTGGCAGCACCACGTCGGTCAGCGGCGCCGGTCTGGTCATGCCATACGGTGGCACTACGGACGGCATCGATTATCTCTACAACGGTAAATCGGTGGTGTTGAACGGCATCACGGGCGATAAAAACGGCGTGGCGATCGGTGGGCAATATATCGAGGTGCAGAACGGTGCGCTGATCGATCTGTCCGGCGGTGGCGATCTTCGCGGCGCCGGTTTCATTTCCGGGCGCGGCGGCTCTACCGATGCGCGCTTCAATCCGCTGGTGCGCAATGCCACCGATGGCACCTTCAGTCTGCCGGGGCTGGCGAGTAATCCGGTCTACGCCATCGTGCCGGGCAATCAGAGCCGTTACGCGCCGATCCTGGCCGAAGCCGGAGCGGTCGATCCGCGCATCGGCCAGCAGGTCACTATTGGCGCCGGCGTGCCGGGGCTGGCGGCGGGGACATACACGCTGCTGCCGTCCACCTGTGCCTTGTTGCCGGGCGCATTCCGGGTCGAGGTCAACGGTCAAGCGACGCCAGCTGCGACGACGGCAGCGTTGCAGCTACGCAACGGTTCGTGGACCAGCAGCGGGCAGATGTCGATTGCCAATACCGGACTGCGCGACAGTCTGGCCAGTCAGGTGATCCTGACGTCAGCTGACGTGTTGCGTAGTTACTCGCAGTACAACGAAATGTCGTTCACCCAGTTTATCCGCAGCGATGCCGCCCGGCGTGGCGTGCCGCGTGCGTTGGCGCCAATGGACGGCAAGGTGCTCGATCTGCGCCTGAGCACGGGTGGCAAGCAGGAGACTGCGTTGCAGTTCGATGGGCGAGCGCTGTTTGATGCCGCCGAAGGCGGGCTGATCGGCACGGCGGCGCTACGCGGTGGTTACGCCGGCGCCGAGTTCGAGGTGCTCGGTGCGGGGCATGCGCCGACGCCGGGTTTCAGTGGCGTGTCGGTGTACGCCGACACGCTGAACAACTTCAATGCCGGACGTCTGACGCTCGGTGCGCTGCCGGAGGTGATTTACAACACAACCGGCAACATCATCAAGTTCGTGGGGACCTCCAGCAACATCACGCTGCGTGAAGGGGCCATCCTGTCAGCGCCGGAAGTCGTGCTGCGCACCACCTCGACCACCGGTGGCATCACGGTCGAAGCGGGCGCCGGGATCAACACCCTGGGGCGTGGCAATGTGGCCTTCGATTCAACGTCCGGCTACCTCTACCAGCCTGAAGCCTCGAGCCTGTTGGTCGTATCCAACGGCTGGACCCATGTGCTGGCTCCGGCAGCGGCCAGCGGCATCAGCGGCGCGGGCAGCATCCGGATTGGCGTGTGTGCCTCGTCACCCTGCAACGATCCGGCGCTGCTCTATTCGAACGGCAGTATTACGGCGGCGACGGACAATCAGTTCGAACTGGGTGAAGCAGTACGTTTCGGCACGCGCCGACTGGCACTGGCAGTGGGCTCGGTCAACGCCGGCAGCGCCACCGCGCTGGCGGCGGCCGGCAGTCGCGTACCGGCCGGTCTGACCCTTAACCAGAACGTGCTCGACCGCCTGCTGCGCGGCGACACCCAATATGGCGCGCCAGCGCTGGAAACCCTGAGCCTGACCACCCGCGATGCCTTCAATTTCTACGGCAGCGTGAGCCTCGACACAATCGATCCGCAGACCGGCCAAAGCAAACTGCAGAACCTGGTGCTGGTCACCCCGGCGATCTACGGTCTGGGCGATGCCAACGATGTGGCGAGCATCCGCACCGCCAACCTGATCTGGAACGGCGCGACGCAAAGTGCTGGCAGCGTCATCACCGGTGGCGCCGGTACGGGCAGCGGCACACTGGACATTCAGGCCCAGCGGATCGAGCTGGGTTACGGCCCGATGCCTCAGGCCAGCGGACTGGATCAGAACAATCGTCTGGCGCTGGGTTTTGCCAACGTCAACCTCAGCGCCAGCGAGCGCATCACCGCCAATCACAAGGGCAGCCTGGCGGTGTATCAGGAGCAGGGCGCTTACGATCCGCTCAAGGGTTACAGCTACAGCGGCGGCAATCTGAACCTGCGCACGCCGTTGCTCACCGGTGAAGCAGCTTCGGTCAGCCTGCTGAAGGCCGGCAACAGCCTGACGCTCAGCGGCGGCGGAACTGCCGGGTTGGCGAATGCCTTGGGTGCGGAGTTGAATCTTGAAGCCCGCGACATCGTGCTGGACAGCCGTATTGCCTTGGCCAGCGGCAAGTTGACCGTCAAGTCCGAGGGCGATTTGACGCTGGGCACTCGTGCCGTGCTGGACATGGCCGGGCGGACCTTGCCGTTCAACGATGTCAGCAAGTACAGCTGGGGCGGCGACGTATCGCTGTACAGCGCCAACGGCAATATCCGTCAGGCTGCGGGCTCGCGGATCGACCTGTCGGCGAAGAATAATCAGGCCGGTAATCTCAGCGTCGTAGCCTTGGCCGACGCGGCCGGGGTGGTTGATCTGCGAGGTGAGATCCTTGGTGGCAGCAGCGGTTACTACGACGCCGGGGGCACGTTGGTGCCGTACAAGGCCGGTGGCGTGGACATTCGCGCGCAGCGCCTGGGTGGTGACGCCACCGAGCAGTTCGCCGCATTCAATCAGCGCTTGAATGCCGGGCAGGTTTACGGCAGCCGCAGCCTGCAGCTCAAACAAGGCAACCTGGTGATCGGCGACGGTCTCAAGGCCGGTGAAGTCAATGTCTCGGTGGACAATGGCAGCCTGACGGTGGCCGGTCTGATCGATGCCAGCGGCGAGCGTGTCGGCAGCATTCGCCTGTCGGCGAAAAATGGCCTGACCCTGGCAGGCAGCAGCGTGCTCGATGCCCATGGTCGCGTGCTGCGGGTCGACAGCTACGGCAAGATCATCGATGCGCCGAACCGCGCCACGGTCGAACTGAATTCCGGCGATGGTTTGCTCACGCTGGGCAGCGGCGCGCGCATCGACCTGCGCCACGGCACCGATGCCGTGCCCGGTTTCCTCGCCGGGCAACACGATGGAATGCTGCGCGGCACGCTGGAGCTGAACGCGCCGCGTCTGGGCAGCAATGACATCGCCATCGACGCCAGCGGTGTGTTGACCATTCAGGGCGCGCGATCCATCGGTCTCAATGGTTTGCGCCGCTATACCGATGCCCGCGATGGCGTCGATCCGGCGGTCAGTGGCCGACCGTATCAGGTGATTGATCAGGCCATGCTCGAACGCATTCACGGCGACAGCAATGATTTTATCAACGCCGCACTGGGCAATAACGATCTGCTGCAACGCAAACTCGCCGGGTTGAACAACGCCACTTACGCCGACGCCTTCCATCTGCGCCCGGGCGTGGAAATCGCCAGCAAGACTGCCGATGGTGATCTGGTGGTGGAAGGCGATCTGGATTTGTCCGGTTATCGCTACGCCAGTCTCAATCCGCACACGCAGCTGAACCCCTCCGTATATGGTTCCGGGGAAGCGGGCAGCCTGGTGATTCGTGCCGGTGGCAACCTCGATATTTACGGCAGCATCAATGACGGCTTCGCGCCGCCACCGGAAACCCAGGATGACGCCGGGTGGAAACTGATTGCCGGTGTGCAGCCGTTCGGTGGCGATCTGATCGTGCCGGGCAGTGGGGTGACGCTGGCCGAGGGCACGCAGTTTCCGCTGGGGGCGACACTCAATTACGACGTGACGATTCAACCAGCGGTTCTGGCCAGTGGCACGTTGCTGCCGACTCAAGCTGTGCTGAACGAGGCGTATACCTTCAGCGCCGGCACCGTGCTGGCGGGGGCGATTCACGACAGCAACGGTCATCTGCTGTACGCCGCCGGTACGCTGCTCAGCGACAGCGTGACGTTGCCTGCCGACACACGCCTGGGTGCCGGGATCCGTTTGAACAAGGCCACCGCCCTGCAAGCGATGAACTGGCCCAAGGGTGTGCCGTTGCCCAGCGTTTACGATGCAGACCTGACGACGTTCTCCGGGGTGAAATTAAAGGGCGAAGTGGCCTTGCTGCGCGGTTCGCTGATTCCGTCGATGACCGATGTGAAGCTCGCCGAAGGCACTTCGCTGATCGAGTTGCGGCCGTTCAACGGCACACAACAGGGCAAGAACTGGGCGCTGGCCAGCATGCTGCCGTCGGGCAGTGCTTCCTGGTCGATGCGCGTGGTGGCGGGTGCAGATCTTGCTGCGGCCGACAGCCGTGCGGTCAAACCGCTGACCCCTGAAGGCAATCTGCGGCTGGCGGACAGTCATTACGGCGTCAACATCACCACGGCGGCTGGCAAGCTGGTCTGGGCTCCGGATAATCCCTTCTTTACTCCCTACGAGCCGGTCCCTGATGACATGCTCGAGTACTGCCAGCAAATTGCCGATTTGTGCGTACCCATGGCCCGGTGGGTCTGGGCGCCAGGCAGCGGAATGGGGCCGGACTACGAACCGGTTCCCGAGGAGGCTCAATTCATTTGTGATCTGCAGCCAGAGCTGTGCATCGGCAACAATCCCGGGAAAACGGCCAAGGCCCATACGCAGATGTTCAGTGTTCTGCGCACCGGCACGGGTGATCTCGACCTGATCGCCGCAGGCAATCTGAGCATGGATTCACCGTTCGGCGTGTACACCGCCGGCACCCAGTCAGCGAATATCGACCCGCTCTATAACCAACCGCGCGGGCATCTTTCGGATAACAATTCGGTGTTGGGCACGGCCGGTGCCGCTTATGAAAAATGGGTCGACGGCGGTAGCGACAGCCTCTATCAGGCCTGGTATCCGCAGATGGGGGGCAACCTGACAATCAATGCCGGCGGGTCGGTTTCGGGTGACTCGGTAGGCACGAAAGCGCAATCGACAGCGGCTGGGTTCCGCGAACAGATCGCCAGTGCGTCAGTGGGCAACTGGTTGTGGCGCCAAGGCACGGGCAACCCGGATGTGCCCACAGCGTGGTGGATCAACTTTGGCAGTTACGCTACTCGGTTGATGACGCCTGACGCCAATACCGAACCGTACCTGGTGGGCTTCACCGGATTCGGCACCCTGGGCGGCGGCAACATCAGCCTGCGTGCCGGTGGCGACGCCGGGATGCTCAGACCGTTGGGCGATGCGGTCAATTATCCGCGCAGCCAAGGGCTGATCGTTGCCGTGGGCAGCACCGGGCGTGTCGCCGACGATGGCAGCGTGCAGATGACCGGCGGTGGCGATATGGACATTCGCATCGGCGGCGCATTCAACCCATCGTTGCAAGCGCGGGCCGGGGATAACGGGACTCAGCCGCCGAGGCACGACCTGCAAGGCGCACTGATCAACTTGCGCGGTGCGGCGCAATTGACCGGAGGGGCGCTGGGCGGCATCAATCTGCAATACGGTGCCAGCTCGCAGTTGCATGATGTCCGTGAAACCCGACCGCTGGATCCGTTCACCTCGACGACCAGCAACGCCTCCGGTGGCCTGGTGCTGATTCCCGGAGACGCCGGCATGAGTCTCAGCACCCGTGGTGACCTGGTATTGGGCGGGGCGGCCGATCCCGGTCGTGTGAGCCAATTCAACGCCACGCCACTGCTCGATAGCGACGCTAATATCCTTACCGGCGGCATCCTGAGCGGCTTCTCACTGTGGACCGATCACACCGCCATCGATCTGTTTTCCGCCGGCGGCAATCTCACGCCCAGCACTCAGTTGGCGCAGGTCGATGGGAGTCTGTCTCCTGTGAGGGGCGCCAATACCTCGCCCACCGATGGTCGTTTTGTCTACCCGGCGATTCTTCGGGCCGTTGCCGCTCAAGGTTCGATTTATGCGGGGCCATCAGCGGCTTACGGGGTCGGCAATGCTGCGCCGAAAACCGCGTACTCCCTGCTTTTGGCGCCTTCTCCATCCGGGCAACTCGAACTGTTGGCGGGCGATTCCATCTATGCCGGCGGCTACGCAATCAATCAGTCCGGTGCCAGCCCGCTGGCCATTGCCACCCCGTTCAGGCCGTCATTCCTCGCCTTTTCCAGCAATAACCCCAACAAGCCACTCAACAGCAACTACGGCAGTGACGGTGTTAAACCGGATGGTTATTCGCGTTACCCATTGTTCGCTTTTGGTCTCGACAGCTATTCCGGTTTGAGTGATGTGCAGGGGCCCGCACGGTTCTATGCCCTGACCGGCGATCTGGTAGGGATACGCAGTGGCGAGACGTTGAGTTTCGATACCTCGAAACGCACTTGGTACGAAGCAGCAGGCCCTGTCTGGATGATTGCCGGACGTGACATCGTGGCATCCGGAACCCACCTGGGCCAACCGACAGCCGTGCAGCCCGAGGAAATGGGCGTCGGTCAGGAGGGCATTACCTCGACCGGCAACCTGTTCGTTCATAACAATCCGCGAGATATATCGCGGGTGTCGGCGGGTCGCGACATTCTCTACAGCAGCTTCGATATCGCCGGCCCTGGCACGCTGGATATCAATGCCGGGCGCAACATCCTGATGGAAAATCGCGCCAGCATTACCAGTCTTGGCGCGATAGTGGCCGGGGATAAGCGACCCGGTGCCAGCGTGGTATTGCAGGCGGGCACGGGCGCACAGGGGCCGGATTACACAAGGTTCATCGCGCGTTACCTGAACCCGCAGAACCTTGCCAATCCGAATGCCGCTCTCAACGGTCAGCCGGGCAAAGTGGTCAAGACCTACCTCGACGAGTTGCGGAGCTGGCTGACCCTCGGCTACGGCTTCAGCGGCAACGCAGAGCAGGCACAGGCGTTCTACGCCGTGCTGCCGAGTACCGAGCAGGCGATTTTCGCCCGTCAGGTGTATTTCGCCGAACTGCGCGCCGGCGGCCTGGAATACAACGACGTCGATGGCCCGCGCAAAGGCAGTTACCTGCGTGGTCGCAACGCCATTGCGGCGCTGTTCCCGAGCACCGATGTGGCGGGCAATCCGCTCCGTTACGACGGTGACATCACGCTGTATGGCGGCGCCGGGGTCAAAACCCTGTTCGGCGGCGATATCCAGATGCTTACGCCGGGCGGCGCTCAGGTGTTCGGCATCGAAGGTGCGGCGCCACCGTCCACGGCGGGGATCATTACGCAGGGTTCGGGCAACATTCAGCTCTACTCGCAGGGCAGCATTCTGCTGGGGCAGAGCCGGATCATGACCACCTTCGGTGGTTCGATACTTGGTTGGTCGGCCGAGGGCGACATCAACGCCGGTCGCGGTTCGAAAACCACCGTGGTCTACACCCCGCCAAAACGCGTCTATGACACTTGGGGCAACGTGACGCTATCGCCATCGGTGCCGAGCACCGGTGCCGGTATCGCCACCCTTAACCCGATTGCCGAAGTGGCGCCGGGCGACATCGACCTGATCGCGCCGCTGGGCACCATCGACGCCGGGGAGGCGGGGATTCGCGTCTCGGGCAACGTCAACATCGCCGCGCTGACGGTGGTCAACGCGGCCAACATCTCGGTGCAGGGCAAGGCGACGGGTGTGCCTGTTGTGTCGGCGGTGAACACCGGGGCGATCACCTCGGCAAGCTCCGCTGCCTCTTCAGCCACCCAGGCCGCTGAAGACGTGGCCCGTCAGCAGCAGGCAGCAGCGCGGCAGAATCAGGCGTCGGTGTTCACCGTGCAGGTGCTGAGTTTCGGTAACGAGCAACTGGCGCCGACCCGCGATGGCGCCAGTCGTGCGCCGGCCAGCGGATATAACCCGAACAGCCCGGTGCAGGTGCTGGGCGCCGGAGCGCTGGATGAACAGGCGAAACAGCAACTGACCGAAGAGGAGCGGGGGCAGCTGACGTTGTAAAGGACTCTCGTGTAGTACGCTTCGGGCGGCCTTTTGGCCGCCCTTTTTTTATGTTGATGAGGTTCGTGGGTATTGTCGTCGGGTGTGGACTAACGTCAGTATTTTGATGCGCCCGTTCACTCGATAGACCAGCAGATAGTTCGGATTGACCACCATTTCCCGAGTGCCTGGCACTCGACCGGCCCGGTAACCATAGGGGATTGATGAAAGCCTTTGCGTTGCTGCACCAACCTTGTGCTGTAGAGCCACTGAAGCGTTGGAATTGTATTGTTCAACGTAATCGATAATGTCAGCCAGATCGTTCAGAGCTTGATCGCTCCATTCAAGCAGCAGCGCGGCGCTTCCTGCGCATCTCTTCCAGCATCTGGTCAAGCATTGCCATAGCTTCATCATGGGGAATGCCAGGGCTGGGGTCATCGAGTGCCTCCTGCACCTTGGCACGAAACCAGCGATCGTAGCTCTCTGCCTCTTCTTCGGATTCGAAGTCAGAGTAAAACGGGGAAAGCAATAAGCTCATAGTGATCTCCGTGATCAATCTCAGCAGTTTAAGGGGGGAATGGCCCATTGTCGTCACTGGCAGACGATGTACCCCATGAGCTCTCGAAGAACCATGGGATAACGAAGCCCAGTATCTGCATGCGCCCCTTTGGAATCTGCCGGACGCTTCCCTCCGTTGTCCGGCAATCTCGACCGCCGTTGTAGGCCTATTCCTCCACTCTGTTTTTCAGGTTTCCAGCCTACATATCCGCGCGCACCTTCCTACAAATGCACTCAGAACGCATACGGAATACTCACCTTCGCCCACAACATTTCCCCCTCCGGCCGGTTCTCCACGTCAAATTCCTTGGCCCAGCGAATCTCCGCGCTGGCGTATTTGAGGAAGGTGAAGTGCAGCGCCGGGCCAATCGCGAAGACCTTGCCGCGTACGCCGTCGTCCACATCCTGCCCGGCGAACTGCACGGTATGGCCGTACTGTTTGTCGTCGGTGGTCTGCTTGAGGTAGTAGCCGTTGATACCGAACATCACATCGTCAGTGATCTTGTAACTGGCCGAATAATCGAAGTGGAAAATCTGTCCGGACTTGTAGTCGGTGTCCTTGTTCTTTTCGTTGAAGCTGTAGGTGGTCTTGAGTGACACCTCGGTCTTGTCGGTCGGCAGCCAGGTGAACGAGAACAGCGGCTTGTAGGTGTAGAAATTGTTGCTGGTATTGGCCAGCCGATCGACGCTGTATTCACCGGTGGGCACCGTGATTTCCAGGGCGGCGCCGAGGGTCAGGTTCTTGCTCATGTCCCACAGG
Organism: Pseudomonas sp. AO-1; assembly: GCF_019775695.1. NCBI lineage: Bacteria > Pseudomonadati > Pseudomonadota > Gammaproteobacteria > Pseudomonadales > Pseudomonadaceae > Pseudomonas > Pseudomonas sp. AO-1. Next base: position 3,812,672 of record NZ_CP079947.1, on the reverse strand, counting down.
ATGATCGGTGCAATCGTGGTGTCGCCCATGCCTTCGCGGGTATCGCTGAGACCGAATACCGACACTTCCTGCTTCAACCAGGGCTGGGCGATGTAGCCGGCCAGGCGTCCGCCGAACACGCGTACCGGGCTCAGGTAATCGATGCGTGGAATGACCGCCGTGGATTCGATGTCGACATTCGGCACCTTGCCGCCCAACGAACTGATGTTGAGCTTCGTCGACTTGTAATGGTTGTAGTAAAGGTTGAACGCAACCATGTTCTCCGGAAGGCTGTCGACCTCCAACGGCAGCATGAAGAACCCGTCGGTGCCGGGGCCGATGTTGTCGACGCCGGCTTCGGTGGCCAGGGCCGACAGGGACGCGGTGCAACCGAGCAAAGTCAGTGCCAGACGCAAGGGGAAAGTGGCGCGGTTCGGGCTCATGGCTGTCCTCATTATTATTGTGGTGGGACGTGGCGCCGGTACGCGGAACGTCCGGCACCATAGAAATAAGCGCTAGAGGCCCGACGGGGCAGGGTATTGGCGGACAGTTAGGGGGACTTCTGCGGACAGTCGGCCAACCCTGTGCTAACTTCCTTCGACATAACCGGTTACAAAAATAACAATCAAGCGTGATCCGGAATGTCAGCTCCCATGAACGTAAAAGTCCAAGACCCCACTTTCGAATTGGCGCTGGTCTCGCCGTTTCTCCTGCAAACCCTTGCCGAAGTCGTACACAACAAAGGCATCGACCCCGGAAGCCTGTGCCGTGGCCTGGGCTTCACCCTCGAAGATCTGCAGGATCCGGCGCAACGGATTTCCTATCGCCAGGCCGTAGCGATGATTCAACGGGCGCTCAAGGTGTTGCCCAATCAGGGTTTGGGGCTGTGGGTTGGCGCGCAGAATGTGCTGGGTACGCTGGGCTTGCTCGGGCATGTGCTGTCGCTGTGCAAGACCTTGCGCGATGCCTTTGCCCTCGGTATCCGCCACCAACACACCTCCGGCGGGATCGTGGTGTCCAGCGTCGATGTGGTGGGTGATCAGGTGCACCTCGACGCCGAGTGCCGCTTGCCGTTCGCCGACGTTCAGGTGTTTGCCGTCGAAGAGTTTTTCGCCAGCCTGCTGGTGTATGGCCGAGCCTTGGCCGGCAGTGAATTCAAGCCGATTGCCGTGGAGTTTGTGCACGCCGCGCCGGATTACCTGAGCGAATACCACCGCTTGCTCGGGCCCGATGTGCGCTTCGGTTGTCTGCACAATCGTATGTTGATCGATGTTCAGTGGCTGGACGTCAACTTGCCCAATCATCATTCGCTGGCGCTGCGCCAAGCGGTTGCATTGCTGGAGCTGGAAGCGGCGCAGGTGCACCAGAAACTCGATTTGATTCAAGCCGTGGAACGGGCGATTGCTCGGGACCTGAGCCGGGGCAGTCATATCGAAAAAATCGCCGGCGACCTGAACATGAGCAGCCGCACCTTGCGTCGGCGCCTCACCGAGCATGCGCTGACCTTCGAGGCGCTGCTGGAACAGGTGCGGCAGGCGCGGACCCTGAGTCTGCTGGCGAATCCGGACATGCCGATTGAACGCATCACCGAAGAAGTCGGCTACAGCGACGTGCGCAGCTTCCGTCGGGCGTTCAAGCGCTGGACCGGGATGAGCCCGAGTGCGTGGCGGCATGACACATCTCCTGCCTGAACACGAACACTGTGGCGAGGGGATTTATCCCCGATCGGCGGCGCAGCCGTCGCGAATTCTGAAAGCTCGGTATTTCAGTAGTCCGAGATTGCAGGGTTGGGGCCGCTTCGCTGCCCATCGGGGATGAATCCCCTCACCACAGGACTCTGTGAACTCCGATATTGGCGTCTCAACCCCACAAACCCTCCGGCCACAGGTAAACTCCCGCGCACTTTCCCAAGGAGTTCACATGAGTTACTACCAGCCGGGCATTCTCGCCACCCCCGTTCCTGCACAAGCGCGCCACCTGTTTTTCGCCCTGGCGTCGGTTGAAGCACTGCCGCAGGCGATCGACAACCTGCTGAGCCTGGTGGACGGCAAGTCGGCGGTGGTCGGTTTCGGTGAATCCCTGACCAAGGCGCTGAACGTACAGATTGATGGTCTGCGCAGCTTCCCGGCCATAACCGGCGTCGGCGTGGAAAACCCCTCGACCCAGCACGCGCTGTGGGTCTGGCTGCACGGTGACGACCGTGGCGAACTGCTCAACCGCTGCAACGCCGTCGAGGCCGCACTGGCCCCGGCGCTGCGCCTGGTCGACATGCAGGAAGCCTTCCGCCACAAGGACGGCCATGACCTGACCGGCTACGAAGACGGCACCGAAAACCCGCACGACGAAGCCGCCATCGCTGCAGCCTTGTTGGGCGAGGGCGCAGAAGGTCTGGTCGGCGGCAGCTTCGCCGCGATCCAGCAGTGGCAGCACGACCTCAAGGGTTTTCATCAATTGTCCGGCGAAGACAAGGACAACATCATGGGCCGTCGCCTGAGCGACAACGAAGAGATCGACGATGCGCCAGTCTCTGCCCACGTCAAACGCACCGCCCAGGAAAGCTTCGCCCCCGAAGCCTTCGTCGTGCGCCGTTCGATGCCATGGATTGAAGGTGACCGGGCCGGTCTGATGTTCCTCGCCTTCGGGTTCTCGCTGGACGCCTTCGAGGCGCAACTGCGGCGCATGAGCGGTCTGGAAGACGGTATCGCTGATGGTCTGTACCGCATCAGCCGACCGATTACCGGCGGCTATTACTGGTGCCCGCCCATCAAGGACGGCCACCTCGATCTGCGCGCGCTGCGCCTGGGCTGAGGTTTTGCAAGCACGGAGGGTTTGACCATGGACGTGGTGCGTTGGGGCATGATCGGCTGCGGCAGTGTCGCCGAGCGCAAGAGCGGGCCGGCCTTCTACAAGGCCCCGGGTTCGGCGCTGGTGGCGGTGATGGGCCGGCGCCTCGAAGCGGTGAGCGATTACGCCGCACGTCATGGCATCGCCCGGGTCTACACCGATGTTGACGCACTGATCAACAACCCCGAGGTGGACGCGGTGTACATCGCCACGCCACCCGATAGCCACCACGCCTACAGCATGAAAGTCGCCGCCGCCGGCAAGCATTGTTGCGTCGAGAAACCGATGGCGCTCAACGCCGGGCAAAGCCGCGAGATGCAGCAGGCGTTTGCCGACGCCGGTCTGCACCTGTTCGTTTCCTACTACCGCCGTTCGTTGCCGCGTTTTGCTCAAGTGCGGCAATGGCTGGCGCAGGGCCGCATCGGTGAGGTACGACACCTGAGCTGGACGCTGACCAAAGCCCCCTCGGCGGCCGATCTGGACGGCAGCGCCAATTGGCGAACCGACCCGAGCGTCGCCGGTGGCGGCTACTTTGCCGATCTGGCCAGCCATGGTTTTGACCTGTTCCAGTACCTGCTCGGCGACATCGTTGAAGTCGCCGGTTTCACCGCCCGGCAAGCCGGGTTGTATGCGGCGGAAGACGCGGTCAGTGCCAGTTGGCGCTTCGCCTCCGGAGCACTGGGCATGGGCTGTTGGAGTTTTGTCGCGGATCGGCGCGAGGACCGGGTGGAAATAATCGGCAGTCAGGGGCGCATCGCGTTCTCCGTGTTTGACGAACATCCGGTGCAGCTATTCGCCGATGAGCAGATCAGCCTGGAGATCCCGCATCACGAGCACATTCAGTGGCACCACGTGCTGGGCATGAATGCGCATATTCGGGGCGATTCGCAGCATCCGGCCGTCGCCGAGCAAGCCGTCAAGACCGACTGGGTGATGGACCAGATCCTTAAACGGCAGTGAATTTTCTCTGTAAACAGAACCCCTGTGGTGAGGGGATTTATCCCCGATCGGCTGCGCAGCAGTCGTAAACCATGCGCCTCGATCCGTCAGGTAGATTGCATCAGCCGGGTCAGGGCCGCTTCGCAACCCATCGGGGATAAATCCCCTCGCCACAAAAGTCCCGGTCAACCTGTGTCTAAGGTTATGCCCAAACAATATTTCTCAAGCTTGTCATAACGTCTCTAAGATCACGTCATAACTCGTTATAACAAGTGATCCCGTGATGACCGATAACGTACTGTCCCTGGCAAGTGTCCCCTTGCACACCCAACTGCGCGATGTCCTGCGCGCACGCATTCTTGACGGCGAATATCCGCAAGACAGCCAAATGCCTTCCGAAAGCGAGCTCGGCGCGCTTTTCAAAGTCAGCCGCATCACCGTTCGTCAGGCACTGGGCGATCTGCAGAAAGAAGGGCTGATCTTCAAGATCCACGGTAAAGGCACGTTCGTCGCCAAGCCGAAAACCTTCCAGAACGTCAGCAGCCTGCAAGGCCTCGCCGAGTCCATGACCGGGCGCGGTTACGAGGTGATCAACCGCCTGCGCAGCTTCAAATTCATCCCTGCCGACAAACGCGTGGCCGAGCGCCTGCAGGTCGCGGAAGGCGAGACCGTGGCGCAGATCAAACGCGTCCGCCTGATCAACCGCGAACCGATCTCGCTGGAAATCACCTACCTGCCCAAAGCCATCGGCGAACGCCTGGAGAAGGCGGATCTGGTGACGCGCGACATCTTCCTGATTCTGGAAAACGACTGTGGCATTGCCCTCGGCCACGCGGATCTGGCGATCGACGCGGTACTGGCCGACAGCGATTTGACCCAGGCGCTGAACGTCGAAGCCGGCTCGCCCATCATGCGCATTGAGCGCCTGACCCACAACGCCGACGGCCAGCCGCTGGACTTCGAGCACCTTTACTACCGTGGCGATGCCTTCCAGTACCGCCTGCGGATCGACCGGCAAAAAGGGGAGCAGGCATGACGCGCAACACGTTGGAACAGGAGTACGACATCGTCGTGATCGGCGGCGGCACTGCCGGGCCGATGGCCGCGATCAAGGCCAAAGAAAAGAACCGTGATTTGCGCGTGTTGCTGGTGGACAAGGCCAACGTCAAACGCAGCGGTGCGATCAGCATGGGCATGGACGGCCTGAACAACGCGATCATCCCCGGGCACTCGACGCCGGAGCAGTACACCAAGGAAATCACCATCGCCAATGACGGCATCGTCAATCAGGCCGCGGTGTACGCCTATGCCACTCATAGCTTCGAGACCATCGAGCAACTGGATCGCTGGGGCGTGAAGTTCGAGAAGGACGAAACCGGCGATTACGCGGTGAAAAAAGTCCACCACATGGGCGCCTACGTGCTGCCGATGCCGGAAGGGCACGACATCAAAAAAGTCCTTTACCGCCAGTTGAAACGGGCGCGGGTGAGCATCACCAATCGCCTCGTTTGCACCCGTTTGCTGACCGACGAGGAGGGCGCAGTCAACGGGGTGATGGGCTTCGATTGCCGCACCGCCGACTTCCATGTGATCAAGGCCAAAGCGGTGATTCTCGCCTGTGGCGCGGCCGGTCGCTTGGGCTTGCCGTCCTCGGGTTACCTGATGGGAACCTACGAAAATCCGACCAATGCCGGCGACGGCTACGCGATGGCGTATCACGCCGGGGCCGAGCTGGCGAACCTGGAATGCTTCCAGATCAACCCGCTGATCAAGGATTACAACGGCCCGGCCTGCGCCTACGTCACCGGCCCGCTCGGTGGTTACACCGCAAACAACAAGGGCGAACGCTTCATCGAGTGCGACTACTGGAGCGGGCAGATGATGTGGGAGTTCCACCAGGAACTGGAAAGCGGCAACGGCCCGGTGTTCCTCAAACTCGATCACCTGGCCGAGGAAACCATCCAGAACATCGAAGAGATCCTGCACAGCAACGAGCGTCCGAGTCGCGGCCAGTTTCACGCCAATCGCGGCACCGATTACCGCACGCAGATGGTCGAGATGCACATCTCCGAGATTGGTTTTTGCAGCGGCCATTCGGCGTCCGGGGTGTGGGTCAACGAGTGCGCCGAGACCTCGGTCAAAGGATTGTACTCGGCCGGTGACATGGCCGCCGTGCCGCACAACTACATGCTCGGCGCGTTCACCTACGGCTGGTTTGCCGGGCACAACGCGGCGGATTTTGTTTCCGGGCGCGAGTTCTCGGCGCTGGATGCCGCGCAGATCGAAACAGAGAAAGCGCGGGTCTACGCGCCGCTGGATCGTGAGCACGGTCTGCCACCGGCGCAGGTCGAGTACAAGCTGCGACGCTTCGTCAACGACTACCTGCAACCGCCGAAAGTGACCAAAAAAATGCTGATCGGCTTGCAGCGCTTCAGCGACATCGAACGCGACCTTGAGCAGATGAAGGCCAACAACGCCCACGAATTGATGCGCGCCATGGAAACCAGCGTGATCCGCGACTGCGCCGAAATGGCCGCGCGCGCCTCACTGTTCCGCGCCGAGAGTCGCTGGGGCCTGTACCACTATCGCGTCGATCATCCGCAACGCAATGACAGTGAATGGTTCTGCCACTGTCACCTGAAAAAGGGCGAGGACGGCCGGATGACCAGTTTCAAGAAACCCGTCGAGCCTTACATCATCGCGCTCGATGCCGAAGACATGCAGGCTTACGACCGCTTGCGAGTGGGCGCTTTTGCCGCTTGATGCATCACCAGAGAGAGTCCGAACCATGGCCTATCAAGCCCAGGAAATCTTCTTCCGCTCCAACGCCCCGGTCACCGTGGACGAGGACAAATGCATCGCCGACAAGGGCTGCACCGTGTGCGTCGACGTCTGTCCGATGGACCTGCTGGCGATCAACCCGGCCACGCAAAAGGCTTACATGGCGTTCGATGAATGCTGGTACTGCATGCCGTGTGAGAAGGATTGCCCGACTGGCGCGGTGAAAGTCGAAATCCCCTATCTCCTGCGGTGACTGGGCGGACGCCATCGCTGGCAAGCCAGCTCCCACAGGGATTTGTAGTGAGACACGGACTTTGCAATCACAGAGAAATCTGTGGGAGCTGGCTTGCCAGCGATGAGGCCCGCCTGGACAACACAAAAGCCATCCGGCATACCCCGGACGCTGGAATAACCGAAACCCCTCGTTTCCCACCGCGCCCTGATCGCGGCGGAGACGAACATCCTATAAATGATTCGAGGGGAAACACACCATGTTGCGTGCAGCACTCGCCGGTCTGGTACTGGCCTCATTCACCCTGTCGGCCTCGGCCGAGACCATCCGCATTGCCATCGGTACTCAGGACACCACCATCAACTGCGCCGCTGGCGGGCTGTTGATTCGTGAACTCGGTCTGCTCGACAAATACCTGCCGCACGACGGCGCCTACAAAGACGCGAAATACGATGTGCAGTGGAAAAACTTCACCAGCGGTGCGCCGCTGACCAACGAGATGGTCGCCGGCAAACTCGATTTCGGCGCCATGGCCGATTTCCCCGGGGCGTTCAACGGGGTGGCGTTCGAAACCGCCGGCAAGCACAGCCTGTTCATCAGCGTCCTGTCGGGCAGCATCAAGGGCAGCGGCAACGGCATCGTGGTGCCGAGTGCCTCTGGGGTGCAGGCGCTGAGCGAACTCAAGGGCAAGACCATCTCCGTGCCATTCGCGTCGACCGCCCACGGCATGTTGCTGCGCGCGGTGGCGGAGCAGGGTTGGGACCCACTCAAAGACGTCAACATCATCGCCCAGCCGCCGGAAGTCGCCGGCTCCGCGTTGCAGGCCGGCAAGATCGACGCCCACGCCGACTTCGTGCCGTTCGCCGAACTGTTTCCCAGCCGTGGTTTCGCCCGCAAAATCTACGACGGCGCCCAGGCCAATGCGCCGACGTTCCACGGCGCGCTGGTCGATCAGGCTTACGCGAAAAAATACCCGGAAATCGTCGTCGCCTACCTGCGCGCAAGCATCGAGGCCAACCAGTTGCTGGCTGCTGAGCCGGAGAAGTACAGCGAGCTGATCGCCAAGGTCACCGGCGTCGATGCCGAGGTCAACTACCTGTTCCACGGCCCGCTGGGCGTGCAGACCCGCGATCTGAGCTGGAAGCCGGAATACCGCCAGGCGGTGGGCACGGCGATCGACACCCTGAAACTGTTGAAAAAGGCCGATCGCGGCCTCGACCTCAACACCTTCATTGACGATCAGTACATCCGCGCCGCCTTCAAGGCGTCGAACCTGGACTACACCGCGCAACTCGCCAACTACGCGCAGATTCCGTTGAAAGCCGTGGATGCGGCGACTGGCAAAGCCATCAAGGACTTTAGCCACGTCGCCGAAATCTGGGTGCGCGGCGAAGACAAAGTACGCCAGTACACCTCCGCCGAATCCGCTTTCACTGCGCTGGCCGCATTGAAACAGGAAGGCAAAAACATCCGCGCGGTGTATGCCCAGGCCAGTGACAGCGGGATCAAATTGCTCGCCGATCAGGCGTGGTTTGCCAGTGATGCCAAGGGCCGCCTGAGTGCGTTCCTGCTCAAGGGCCAAGCGCAGCAATATGCGGCGGCGCAGGGCGGCAAGGTTTTCGACTTTACCGATGCCACAACCCAAGCCGTAGCTGCCCGCTAACCCGAGAACACCTCGGTCACTGTAGGAGCTGCCGAAGGCTGCGATCTTTTGATCTTGCTTTTTAAAATCAAAGTCAAAAGATCGCAGCCTTCGGCAGCTCCTACAGGGGATCTCGGTTGAGAGGAAGAATTGTGTACCGATCCTATTTACGCTGGGCTCCAAGGGCCGCCTCTTTGCTGCTCTGCCTGCTGTTCTGGCAACTCGCCGCCAGCCACCACTGGAATCTCGGTCTGGTCACTTTCGCCAACGTGCCAACCCCATTGGCGGTGATCGAAGCGGCGCTGGGCCTGGGCGATTCCGGCAAGCTGCTGCAGCACCTGAGCGCCAGCCTCAGCCGCGTGTTCGCCGGTTACTTCGCGGCACTTTTCATCGGCATCGCTCTGGGTCTGGCCATCGGCCGCTCGAAATGGGCTGAAGACTTGCTGCTGCCACCGCTGGAAGTGCTGCGCCCGATCCCGGCGGTGGCGTGGATTCCGTTGGCGATCCTGATGTTCCCGTCGTCGGAGCTGTCGATGGTGTTCATCACCTTCACTGGCGCGCTGTTCCCGATCCTGCTCAACACTGTGCACGGCGTCGAAGGCGTCGACCGGCGGTTGATCGCTTCGGCAAAAAGCCTCGGGGCAGGGCGCCGGGCGATCCTGCTTGAAGTGGTTTTGCCCGGCGCTGCACCGAGCATCATCACCGGCCTTGCGATCGGCATGGGCACCTCGTGGTTCTGCCTGGTGACGGCGGAGATGATCTCCGGCCAGTTCGGTATCGGCTACTACACCTGGGAGTCCTACACCATCCAGAACTACGCCGACATCGTCGTCGGCATGCTGCTGATCGGTGTGCTGGGCATGGGCAGCAGTCTGCTGATCAAGCGTCTGGGCGGGCTGTTCACGCCTTGGCACCGACCACGAGGAAAAGCCTGATGAGCGCGATGCAAACCCCGGAAGGGCGAATCGATATTCGCCAGTTGTCGATCGTGCTCGGCGAAGGCCAACACGCTTTTGAAGCCGTGCACGGTCTGGACTGCCAGATCGAACCGGGCCAGTTCGTGTGCATTCTCGGCCCGTCCGGTTGCGGCAAATCCACCTTGCTCGGTGCACTGGCCGGGCACCTGCACGCCCACTCTGGCGGCCTTAAAGTCGATGGCAGCGAGGTGTCCGGGCCGTCGCCGCAGCGCGGCATGGTGTTCCAGCATCACACGCTGTTTCCGTGGCGCACCGTGCGTGACAACGTCGCTTTTGGCCTGAAAATGCGCGGCATCGGCAAAACCGAGCGCCATCGCGCTGCCGATGAAATGCTCAAACTGGTGGGCCTCGACGGCTTCGCCGAGCGCTGGCCCGATCAGCTCTCCGGCGGTATGCAGCAACGGGTGGAAATCGCCCGGGTGCTGGTCAACCGTCCACGGCTGCTGCTGATGGACGAGCCGTTCGGCGCGCTGGATGCCTTGACCCGCCTGAACATGCAAGAGCTGCTGCTGGATATCTGGACACAGATTCGCACCACCGTGGTGTTTGTCACTCACGACATCGATGAGGCGCTGTTCCTCGCCGATCGACTGTTGGTGATGAGCGCACGTCCGGGGCGAATCATCGAAGACCTGCGCCTGGACTTCCCGCGTCCGCGTACCTCTGAGCTGGTCACCAGCACCGAATTCTCCTGCCTCAAGCGCCATTGTCTCGACCTGCTGCGCCACGACAACGACCGACCGCTGCCGCGCCTCAATCCGCTCGGCCTGCCGCCCGAACACCCCTTGCCGCGATTTGCCCTATGACCTCATTTTTTGCTGTGACCGATAACGACAACATCCTCGCCCTGCAACCGCGTCTGACCGCTGACGATGCCGGTGTGCGGCGCATTGCCCTGATCGAGCTGGCAGATCTGGAAGAACCGGACGGCCTGCTGTGGCTGGTCGAAAGGCTCACCGATGATCCGGCTGAAGACGTCCGCGCCGAAGCCGCGCGGCTGCTGGAAGCGTGGGAAGACGAACCGGTGGTGGCTGCGCTGTGCCAGGCGCTGACCGATCCGTCTGCGGCAGTGCAGGCCGCCGCCGCGCAAAGTCTGAGCCTGCTCAAGAGCGAGGCGGCAGGCCGGGTGATTCTGCCGTGGACCGAGCATGCCGAGGTCAGTGTGCGGATCGCCGCGTCCCGTGCCTTGCGCGAACTGCGTTTCGCCGCTGCGGCGCCTGCTGCTGTCGCGGCACTTGATGATGCCGATGCCAACGTACGCCGCGAAGCTGTCGGCGTGCTCGGCTGGCTAAAGCAGCTCGACGCACTGCCGGCATTGGCGCGACTGGCCAGTGCCGACCCGGACACCGAAGTGCGCCGCGCCGCCACCGGGGCTTTGGGATTGGCCTCCTGCGCCGAAGTTCTGCCGGCCCTGCGTCAGGCATTGCAGGACGCTGCCTGGCAAGTGCGCGAAGAAGCGGCGACAACCCTGGGCAAAGTCGGCCACAGCGACGCCGGCCCGGCATTGATCGCAGCCCTTGGCGATGACTACTGGCAAGTGCGCCTGCGCGCCACCCGCAGCCTCGGTCGCCTGCGTTTTGCGCCAGCGCTGGACGCCTTGATTGAGACCCTCGGCCATCGCATCAGCAACCTGCGCAAGGAAGCCGCGCTGGCCCTCGGTGAGTTGCATGATCGCGGCGCGGTGGCGGCGTTGCAGGCGGCGCAGGATGACGGTGATCTGGAAGTGCGCAAAGCAGTGCGGATTGCCTTGAGTCAGTTGCAATGAACCCGCTGTCGCTGGGCAATTCACAGAGCGAGCAGACCCTGCGCCTGAGCTGGCCGGACGGCCGCGAGTCGCTGTTCAATCACGCCGCACTGCGCCGCCAGTGCCCGTGCTCGCAGTGCCGCGCGTTTCGCCTGAAAGGTGTGACTCCGCTGGTGGATGAGCGTGTTCGCCTGATTGAGATCAACCCGCAGGGCTACGGCGTGCAACTGGTGTTCAGCGACGGCCATCAACGCGGGATCTACCCGTGGGATTACCTGGCACAGCTCAGTTCTTGAGAACACTGCTTTCCCTGTGGGAGCTGGCTTGCCAGCGATGAGGCCGGCATATAAGGCATCTATGTGACTGACAGACCGCCATCGCTGGCAAGCCAGCTCCCACAGGGTTTTGTGCAATATCTGGATTACTGCGCAGCCGTCATGGCTGGCCGGCACCCGTGAAACACATCCAGCCCCGGCTGATACAGCGCGGTTTTCACCTCGAACAACCCCAGCACCGAATGAAACAGGTTGTCATGGCTCAGATCCGGCTGTCCGGTCTTGCCTTGCAGGCAATCGCGATCAATCCCCAGTTGCGCCAGCGTGTTGTTGCCAAACCACATCACCATCGGCACATGAGTCTGCGCCTCGGGCGCCAATGCATACGGCGCCGCATGCAGGTACAGGCCGTTTTCGCCCAGGGATTCGCCGTGGTCGGAGACGTACAGCATCGAGGTATCCAGGGTGTCCTGATTGCGCTTGAGCAACTCGATCACCTTGGCGAGGAAGTGGTCGGTGTAGAGGATGGTGTTGTCGTACACGTTGACCAGTTCATCGCGGCTGCAACTGCCCAACTGGTTGGTGTGGCAGATCGGGGTGAAGCGCTCCATGCTTTTCGGGTAGCGCTCGTAGTATTCCGGGCCGTGGCTGCCGTCGGCGTGCAGGACGATGATCGCGTGGCCCTTGAGGCTGTCGATGTAGCCTTGCAGGTCGGCCAGCAGCGCTTCGTCGAGGCAGTTGTTGCCATCGCAGAACGTTCCGGGCTGGTTCTTCGCGATGTCGCGGTGCGGCACACGCAGGCAGGTGCCCTTGCAGTCGCTGTTGTTGTCCAGCCACAGCACCTGCACGCCGGCCCGTTGCAGAATGTCGAGCAGGCCTTCGTAGGTTTTGCCTTTCTTGTCGCTGTAGTCCTCACGGGGGAACATCGAGAACATGCACGGCACCGACACCGCCGTGGACGTGCCGCAGGAATGCACTTGGGTGAAGTTGAGGATGTCCAGTTTGCTCAGCTCGGGATTGGTCTCGCGCGCATAGCCGTTCAGCGAGAAATGATCGGCGCGGGCGGTTTCGCCGACCACAAACACCATCAGCGACTTTTTCTCGCGGCTGGCGGCTTTGGTGCTCATCACCGCGTCTTCACCGATCGCCTGCACCACAAAGTGCTTTTTGATGCCCAGGCGTTGCTTGGTGTATTTGCTGATGGCGTAAATGTAGTTGGTCGGGTTGATGAAATGGGTGAGCTTGTCTTCTTCGCGGAAGATCGGCGCGTAGGTCGAATAGAACGCGCCTACCGATGCGCCGATCACCAGCACGCAAGCGGCAATCACCAGCAGCTTGTTGAGCACGCCGCGAAAGAACGGTCGATAACGCACCGGCCAGCGCCAGATCAGCACCGCTGGCAGCACGCCGAGCAACAGCACGTAGGCCAGCAGCTTGCCGTTGAACAGCGCCGCAGCCTCGGCCGGGTTGGTTTCGAACACGTTCTGGATCATCACCGTGTCGATGGTGATCCCGTATTCGTTCATGAAATACGCCGCGCAAGCCGAGAGCAGAGCGACCACGGTCAGCGCCGGTTTCAGCGTCCAGCGAAACGAAACGAGGGTCAGCAGCAGGGTGATCGCCGCCCACAGGAACAGCCCGAACGAGGCGAAAAACGCCAGTTTGTGCGCGCCTTGCAAGGTGATCAGATTCCCCAGCGCCTTCCAGGTTGCCAGGTTGTACAGCGTCACCAGTGCCAGGGAAAACAGCAGCACCAGACGGGTTGAAGTGATGGACGGTAAACGCAGTCCTTTGCCCAAAGCCATTACAGACATTCCTCTAGCAGAATAGAAAACACGCGCGGTAACGCGCGTAACTGTAGAAGAACATTGGTAAAAATTTTGTAAACATCCTGTAACAACTACTCCGTTTCCCTGTAGGAGCTGCCGCAGGCTGCGATCTTTTGATCTTGCTTTTCAAAATCAAAAGATCGCAGCCTGCGGCAGCTCCTACACAAGGCGGGGTGTCAGAAAGATTTGCTCACGCTCGCCACCACCGTCGCCGTGCACACATCCTTGAATCCCCAGTTGCTCAGGCACTGGCTTTGCGATAGATCGGTATCGATGTAGCTCAGGCCCAACACCACGCCGGCCAGGTTGTGCGTCAGCTTGACCTCCCATTCGCGGTAGCTGTCCTCGGTATGCCCGGACGCCGAGTACAGGTGTGGGTCCTTGAAATCCATGTTGCCGTAACGCAGTTTCAACCCGGAATCGAACGGCAGCTCGGTTTCATAACCGACATAGGTGTAGAGCGAGCTCTGCTTGCTGTCGATCCCCGGTGCATCGCTGGAGTAATACGCCGCCAGCTTCACCCCGTAGACGCCGAGAATGCCGTACACCTCGCTCTGGTTGAACTGGCTTTCTTTGGGATAGGCGTACTTGATGTAGCCCAGGTCGAGGCTGACATCCTCGGTGGCCTGCCACAGCCAGCCGGCGTAGTAATCGACTTCCTGACGGGTTTTCAGGCCGCCGCCAAAATCGACGTTGGAGCTCCAGGCCCCCGCGTACAAGCCGCTGCTGTGGGCCAGGGTCAGACCGGCCTGCACGGCCGGGTCATTCTGGGTTTGCGAGATGCCGCGGGTGCGGTAGTCGCTGGCCAGGGTCAGGTCGACCAGCAAAGCGAAGTCGTCGTTCAGGGGGATCGCCTGGCTGCTCAAGGGCAACAGACTCAAGGAACTCAGGGCGAGCAAGGGCAAGGCTTTCATGTGAAGTCCCGGTGTTGTGATTGTTTTAGGGGCTGGACGCAAAACCTGTAGGAGCTGCCGAAGGCTGCGATCTTTTGATCCTGATCGTAAAAAACAAGATCAAAAGATCGCAGCCTTCGGCAGCTCCTACACGGGGAACGAATTGTTATGGGGTGGCGGTGTAGACCTGACGCCCGCCAAACCAGGTTTGCAGGACCTGGGTGTCATGCAGGGCTTTTTCGTCGACGCTGAACACGTCGCGGTCGACCACGATGAAATCAGCCTGCTTGCCCGGTGTCAGCGAACCGATCTGTTTGTCCAGGCCTATGGTCCGCGCCGCGTTGGCGGTATAGGCATAAAACATGGTTTCGCGGTCCAGACGCTCGTCGGCATTCAGCACGCCCATCGGCCCGACGCGGGTGATGGCCTGGGCCATGGCATTGAACGGGTTGGGTGACGACACCGGCCAGTCGCTGGCACCGGCAATCGTCGCGCCCTGTTTCAGCAGTGAGTGCGCCGGGTACTGATAACGGAAGGCGAGGGCACTGACGTAGGGTTTGATCATGTCGGTGGTGTAGTCGTCGGCGCTGGCCCACAGCAGCTGCATCGAGGCGATCACGTTCAATGGCTTGAAGCGCGCGAACTCTTTCGGATTGACCATTTGCAGGTGGGTGATCGAATGGGTGATGCCGCTCTGCCGATCCTTGCGCGCGCGTTCGATGCCGTTCAGCGATTCACGCACCGCGCGGTCGCCAATGGCGTGGATGTGCACCAGCCAGCCGCGCTGGTCGATGGCGCTGACCAGTTCGCCGAAATGCTGCGGATCGATCAACAGTTCGCCCTGTTTGTGCGAATTGCGGTACGGATCGATCATCGCCGCGCTCTGCGCCGGGTACTCGATCACGCCGTCAGCGAAGATCTTGACCCCGGGCAGGGTCAGGTTGGGGATGCCCTGAAACTGTTGGCGCACGTTATCCAGCGTGTCGAGGTCGGCCGGCAGGCTTTTCGGGTTGGCGACCAGCAACGCTGCGACGTGCACGCTCATGTCGCCGCTTGCCGACAGCGCTTTGTAGGCCGGCAGCACGCCGACGGTTTTCTCGGTGGGTTTGAGCGCGAACACGGCCTCGCCCGGGGCGGCGTTGGCGGCGGGGTCCATCCACGCGGTGATGCCGAGGCTGTTGTTGAAGCGCACCGCGGATTTGGCTGCGCTGAGCATATCGGCCGAGCTCGGCACCGGCATTTTGGCTGCGACCCGGTCCCAGCCGGCATCGACCAGAAAACCGTTGGGTTCACCGTTCGCCAGTGTGCCGATCGTGTCTTTTTCCGCAGCGGGCAGGGTTTTGAGCAATGCCGCGTCGATGCCGGCGCGCTTGAGCATCACGTTGTTGGCCCACGCGGTGTGGTGGTCACTGCCGGTGAACACCACCGGCACGTCGGCCCATTCGCCCTGGTTGAACGTCTTGCCCAGCGCCTCGGCCTGCGCCCAGTACGCCGAACTCATGCCGGCGATGCTCAGCACGTCGCCGTGTTTCGCCTTGCCGTCATCACGCCAGGCGCGCAGACGCTTTTGCAATTCATCGAGGGCGACGACTTCGTCCTCCATGTTGGCCGAGACCATTTCCAGACCGCCGAAAATCGCGTGGGAATGGCTGTCGATCAAGCCTGGCATCAGGGTCTTGCCGCCGAGGTCGATCACCTGCGTTCCGGGTTCGATCAGCGCCTTGATCTGCGCATTGGTGCCGACTTTCAGCACTTTGCCGTTCTCCACGGCCAGCGCCTGAACCTTTGGTTGTGCACGGTCGGCGGTGAAAATCTTGCCGTTGACCAGCACCAGATCGGTGGCGGCCATGGCTTCCATCGAGGCAAAACTTACAGCGCCAACCAACAGGCTCGGGATGAATCTTTTCATTGAAGATTTCCTTGTTATTGCGTCTGATGGCCAGATTAGTGGCTGACACTGGCCGACAGAACGCCTTCCTCACGAAAAACGTTTTTGCCTGAATGGAAAAAGCATGGACAAGTTGGGTGCACTGAAAATGTTCGTGGTCACCGCGCAACTCGGTAGTTTCAGCCGCGCGGCCGAGCAACTGGGCAAGACCCCGTCGGCCCTGACCAAAGCGGTCAATCACCTGGAGGCGGAACTCGGTGCGCGCCTGTTCGAGCGCAGCACGCGGCGGATCCTGCTGACCGAAATCGGCCGGGTCTACCTGGAAACCGCACGGCTGGTGCTGCAGCGGCTGGAGGAGGCCGGCGAAGAGATCGAGCAATTGCAGCACGGTCTGCGCGGCAACCTGAAAATCACTGCGCCACTGGCTTATGGGCGGGCGTTTCTTGATCAGGTGTGCGACGGCTTCTTGCAGCAATACCCGCAGATCAGCCTGCAAGTGGATCTGTGCGACGCGTTCGTCAATCTGCTGGAAAGCGGCTACGACCTGGCCTTGCGCGAGGGCCATGACGACTTGCCGGGGCTGATTGCCCGGGTGGTCGGCAGCAATCGACTGGCCTTGTGCGGCAGCCCGGAGTATCTGGCGCGCAAGGGTTTGCCGGTGAATCCGCAAACCCTTGAGCAGCATGAATGGCTGCTGTATCAGCACCCATTGCTCAGTCGCGAATTCTGGTGGGCCGAGCGCGACGGCCAGTGCCTGAGCCTGCCACAGCCGACGGCGCCGCGGTTGCGCAGTGACAATTACGACCTGCTGCTGGCCGGCGCCCTGGCCGGACGCGGCTTGCTGCACACGCCGCTGTGGAGCGCCGCGCCGTACATCGCCGACGGGCGTCTGGTGCGGGTCATGGCTGATTATGAAATCGACCCGGACAGCTTCGGCCCGCACATTCTTGCGGTGTACCCGAGCCATCGACGAGCCACGGCCAAGGTCGTCGCGTTCATCGATTACATCGCCGCCTTCCTCGCCGAACGTGGCCTCAACTGAAGCCCCGTCCCTCTGTAGGAGCTGCCGCAGGCTGCGATCTTTTGATCTTGCTTTTTAAAATCAAAAGATCGCAGCCTGCGGCAGCTCCTACACAGTCCCCGAGTCGCCTTCTTTTGTAGGAGCTGCCGAGTGAAACGAGGCTGCGATCTTTTGATTTTTGTGGATCGCCAGCTCAGGCCGACTGGCGGTGCTTGTCAGTAAAATCCCACAGGAGTACAAATGTACTCCATGACCAATCTTACTCCCCGCCGTACCGCCATCCTGACCTTTATCCGCGAACGCATCGCCGAACACGGTCAGCCCCCAAGCCTCGCTGAAATCAGCGAGGCTTTTGGTTTTGCCTCGCGCAGCGTGGCGCGCAAGCATGTGCTGGCGCTCACCGAAGCCGGGTTTATCGAGGTCAACCCGCATCAGGCCCGGGGCATTCGCCTGCTCGGGCAACCCGCGCGGCCGGAGCTACTGGACATTCCGGTGCTCGGCCGGGTGGCTGCCGGTGCGCCGATCGGTGCCGATGCCGACATCCATAACCGCTTGATGCTTGATCCCGCGCTGTTCTCCCGTGCGCCCGACTACATGCTCCGGGTGCAGGGCGATTCGATGATCGAGGACGGCATTCTTGACGGCGATCTGGTGGGGGTGAAGCGCAATCCCGAGGCGCTCAACGGCCAGATCGTGGTGGCGCGCCTTGACGGTGAAGTGACAATCAAACGCTTCGAGCGCGTAGGCGATGAGGTTCGGCTGCTGCCGCGCAACCCGGCGTACCAGCCGATTGTCGTGCGCGACGATCAGGACCTGGCCATCGAAGGGGTGTTCTGCGGTCTGGTGAGGCAAGGCTGATGGGCGCCGTCGTTGCACTCGATACGCTGTTCAATGGTGGCCAGGTCTGGAAGGGCCGCCCTGCGCCGCCGGCGGCCAGCCCGCAACCCACCGGGCATGCAGCCCTCGATGCGGCATTGCCCAGCGGCGGCTGGCCGGAAGCGGCGCTGAGTGAAATCCTCCTGGCCGGCCCCGGTGTCGGCGAACTGCAACTGGTGTGGCCGACGCTCGCGCGGTTGTCGGCAGCGGGCGAGCGCATCGTGCTGGTGGCGCCACCGTTCGTGCCGTACCCGCAGGCGTGGGCGAACGCCGGGGTCGATCTGCGCCAGTTGTCGGTGATTCAGGCCAGCGAACGCGATGCCTTGTGGGCGGTGGAACAATGCCTGCGTTCGGGCAGTTGCGGCGCGGTGCTGTGCTGGCCGCACAAGGCCGATGATCGTGCGTTGCGGCGCTTGCAGGTGGCGGCGGAAACCGGCCAGACCCTGGCGTTTGCCTGGCGTGCGCTGAGCGAGGCGGTCAACCCGTCGCCGGCGGCGTTGCGCATTGCCATCGATGCCAGACCGTCCCAGTTGCGCGTGCTCAAATGCCGGGGCGGACTGGCGCGCACGGCACCGATTGCCTTTGCCGTGGGGCACTGAGGTCGTCATGCGCTGGGTGTGTATTCTGTTCCCGCAATTGGCCCTCGACGCGGTGTTGCGTCAGCGTGCCGATCCCGATGAACCGTTGGTGCTGCTCAGCGGCCCGGCCCAGCGCCGGGTGCTGCAAGCGGTCAATCCAGCGGCGCGCCAGCTCGGGCTGCGTGCCGGCCAGTCGATGACCGCCGCACAAGCCTTGTGCAAAGGCTTTGCCACGGCCGATTACGACCTGGCCGAGGTCGAGCACTGGCAGCAATTTCTCGCGGCGTGGGCTTATCGGTTCAGCGCCCAGGTCAGCGTGCATTATCCGCGTACCGTGGTGTTCGAGATCGAGTCGAGCCTGGGCCTGTTCGGTTCCTGGACGCAGTTCGAAGCGCGGCTGCGCAAGGAACTGACCGAGCTGGGTTTCCGCCATCGCATCGTCGCCGCACCGAATCCGGTGGCGGCGCGGGTGCTGGCCAACGCCTACGACGGTCTCGTCGTACCGGACGGCGAAGCCCTGCAACATCACCTCGGGCAGTTGCCCGTCGACCGTGTCGGGCTGGAGCCGCAAGTCGCCACGGCGCTGACGCGCATGGGCCTGCGCCACCTGAACCAGCTGCAAAGCCTGCCACGTCAGGCCCTGGCCCGGCGTTTCGAAGCGTCAATGCTCAAACACCTCGACACCTTGTTTGGCGCGCGTCCGCTGGCCTTGGCGTTCTATCTGCCGCCGGATCGTTTCGATGTGCGCATCGAGCTCAATTTCGACGTGCAGTCGCATCAGGCGCTGCTGTTCCCGTTACGCCGCTTGACCGCTGACCTGTCGGCGTTCCTCTGCGGACGTGACAGCGGCGTGCAGCGTTTCGACCTGCATCTGGAGCACGCCGGGCTGCCGGACACGCTGATCAAGGTCGGGCTGCTCAGCGCCGAGCGCGATCCGGCGATGCTCTTCGAACTGGCCCGCGGGCGACTGGAGCAAGTCCAGGTCGAGGCCCCGGTGCGCGGTTTTCGTCTGCGTGCCGAAGACCTGCCGAGTTTTGTGCCACAGTTTCAGGAACTGTTCGATGACCGTCCGCAACAGACCTTGCCCTGGGAGCAGTTGCGCGAACGCCTGCGCGCACGGCTCGGCGATGACGCGGTGCAGGGGCTGCGCTTTCAGGCCGACCACCGCCCCGAATGTGCGTGGCAGAACGCTGTCGACAAACAGCGTTGCAGCGGTTTGCCGAGCGTGCAGCGTCCGGGCTGGTTGCTCGGCGAACCGCAAAGCGTGCCCGAAGGTTCGGCGCGAATCCTCATGGGCCCGGAGCGCATCGAATCCGGCTGGTGGGACGGGGACGACGTGCGCCGCGATTACTACCTGATCCAGAACCGCGCCGGTCAGCAGGGCTGGGCCTATCGGGCGGTGGGCGAGGGCGGTCCGTTGTGGCTGCAGGGCTGGTTTGCATGAGCGATGGTTATGCCGAACTGCATTGCCTGTCGAACTTCAGTTTCCAGCGCGGTGCCTCCAGCGCCCTTGAGCTGTTCCAACGGGCAAAAAAACACGGTTATCAGGCGTTGGCGATCACTGATGAATGCACGCTGGCCGGGATCGTCCGCGCCTGGCAAGCGGCAAAATCAGTGGAGCTGCCGCTGGTCATCGGCAGTGAAGTCCGTATCGATAACGGCCCGAAACTGATACTGCTGGTGGAGAATCTGGCGGGCTATCAAACCTTGTGCGGCTTGATTACCCAGGCTCGGCGGCGCACGCAGAAGGGCCAGTACCAGGTGTTGCGCGAGGATTTCAGCGAGGCGCTGCCGGGATTGTTCATCGTGTGGGTGCCGGACAGCGTCGATGACGTGCAAGAGGGGCGCTGGCTGAAACAGGCTTTCGGCGCGCGCCTGTATCTGGCGGTGCAGTTGCATCGCGGTCAGGACGATCAGCGCCGGCTGGCGGCGCTGCGGAGTCTGGCCGAGCAGCTGCAGATTGCCGCTGTCGCCAGCGGTGATGTGCACATGCACGCCCGTGGCCGGCGCGCTTTGCAGGACACCATGACTGCGATCCGCCATCACGTCCCGGTGGCCGAGGCCGGGTTGCGCCTGCACCCCAACGGCGAGCGCCATCTGCGCAGCCTCGACGTGTTGCGCGAGTTGTATCCGCAAGCGTTGCTCGACGCCTCGGTGCAACTGGCGCGGCGCTGCACCTTCGATCTTGGCGAGTTGCGCTATGAGTACCCGAAAGAGCTGGTGCCGCAGGGGCATACCGGCAGCTCCTGGTTGCGCCAACTGACTGAAGACGGCATTGCCTGGCGCTGGCCAAAAGGGCCGCAGGCCAAAGTGCTCAAGCAAATCGACGATGAACTGAAACTGATCGCCGAACTCGGCTACGAAAGCTACTTCCTCACCGTGCACGACGTGGTGCGCTTTGCCCGCGAGCAAAGGATTCTCTGTCAGGGCCGCGGCTCGGCGGCCAACTCGGCGGTGTGTTTTGCCTTGGGTATCACCGAGATCGACCCGGATCGCACCACGCTGCTGTTCGAACGCTTCATGTCCAAGGAGCGCAACGAGCCGCCGGACATTGATGTGGATTTCGAGCACGAACGCCGCGAAGAAGTCCTGCAATACGTGTTTCGCCGATATGGTCGCCAGCGGGCAGCGCTGACGGCAGTGGTCAGCACTTACCACGCCGCCGGTGCGGTGCGTGACGTGGCCAAGGCCTTGGGCTTGCCGCCGGATCAGATCAATGCGCTGGCCGATTGCTGCGGTCACTGGAGCGATGAAACACCGCCGCTGGCACGCTTGCTCGAAGGCGGCTTCGATCCCGACAGCCCGGTACTGCGCCGGGTGCTGAGCCTGACCGGGCAACTGATCGGCTTCCCCCGGCACCTGTCGCAGCACCCCGGCGGTTTCGTGATTTCCGAACAGCCGCTGGACACCCTGGTGCCGGTGGAAAACGCGGCCATGGCCGAGCGCACGATCATTCAGTGGGACAAGGACGACCTCGACGCGGTCGGGCTGCTCAAGGTCGATATCCTCGCCCTCGGCATGCTCAGTGCGATCCGTCGCTGCTTCGACTTGCTGCGTCGGCATCGGCATCTGGATCTGAGCCTGGCGACGATTCCTGCTGAAGACAAACCGACCTACGAGATGATCAGCCGCGCCGACACCATCGGCGTGTTCCAGATCGAATCGCGGGCGCAGATGTCGATGCTGCCGCGCCTGAAGCCGGCGAAGTTCTACGACCTGGTGATTGAGGTCGCCATCGTCCGCCCCGGGCCGATTCAGGGCGGTATGGTTCATCCGTACCTGCGTCGCCGCAACAAGGAAGAGCCGGAAACCTATCCCTCGCCGGAGCTGGAAGTGGTGCTCAAGCGCACCCTCGGCGTGCCGCTGTTTCAGGAACAGGTGATGCAGATCGCCATCGTCGCCGCCGACTACAGCCCCGGTGAGGCCGATCAGTTACGTCGCTCGATGGCCGCGTGGAAACGCCACGGCGGGCTGGAGCCGCACAAGGAGCGTCTGGCTGCCGGGATGAAGAAAAACGGCTACACCCCGGAATTCGCCGCGCAGATCTTCGAGCAGATCAAGGGGTTTGGCAGTTACGGGTTTCCCGAATCCCACGCTGCCAGTTTCGCCTTGCTGACCTACGCCAGTTGCTGGCTCAAGTGCCACGAACCGGCGGCGTTCGCCTGTGCGCTGATCAATAGCTGGCCGATGGGTTTCTACAGCCCGGATCAGATCCTTCAGGACGCGCGCCGCCATCAATTGCAGATCCGTCCGGTGGACGTGCGTGCCAGCGACTGGGATTGCAGCCTGGAACCGATCAGCGGCGCGCAACCGGCGATCCGCATGGGCCTGCGGATGATCAAGGGCTTTCGCGAGGACGATGCGCGGCGCATTGAGGCGGCGCGGGCGCGGGGAGCGTTTGCCGATGTCGCCGACCTGGGCGAACGGGCCGCGCTCGACAGTCGGGCCCAGGCGTTGCTCGCGGATGCCGGGGCGTTGCGCGGGGTGGCCGGGCATCGGCATCGCGCGCGCTGGGAAGTGGCCGGGGTGCAGAAACAGCTGGGTCTGTTTGCCGGCTTGCCGAGCCAGGAAGAGCCCGATGTGCTGCTGCCCAAACCGAGTGTCGGCGAGGACTTGCAGGCCGATTACGCGACGCTTGGCACCACCTTGGGGCCGCATCCGTTGGCGTTGCTGCGTGGCGAACTCAAGGCCCGGCGTTGCCGCAGTTCACAGGAGTTGCTGGAGGTGGAACACGGTCGGCCAGTGAGCATCGCCGGGCTGGTCACCGGGCGTCAGCGACCGGGCACTGCCAGCGGCGTAACCTTCGTCACCCTCGAAGACGAGTTCGGCAACGTCAACGTGGTGGTCTGGCGCGATCTGGCCGAGCGTCAGCGTCAGGTGCTGGTCGGCTCGCAACTGCTCAAGGTTGACGGCCGCTGGGAGCGTGAGGGCGAAGTGCGGCACCTGATCGCCGGGCGGCTGAGCGATCTGAGTCCGCTGCTCGATGGCATCCGCGTACAAAGCCGCGACTTCCACTAACACCGATCCCCCTGTAGGAGCTGCCGCAGGCTGCGATCTTTTGATCTTGATTTTAAAAAGCCAAGTCAAAAGATCGCAGCCTGCGGCAGCTCCTACACGGGGTATTTGTGTCGTTCAGATCAGCCAATTCATTGGCGTCAAAAAAATCTGTCGCGAATGATGGCGCTTTGTCATAATGCCGCCCCTTTTCCTGCTCCCCACCGCTTTGCCGTGCCGGGGCACACCGTTTTTTCAGAAGGAATGCACAGTGAGAATGATCTCCCGGATGTTGGTCTCAGGCGTTGCGATTGCCGTGCTCGGCACCCTTGCCAGCTCCCTTGCCGGATGCGCCACCGAAAGCTCCCGCGCACTGCCGGTGGCCAAGGTCGAGAGCGCCACGCAAGTCTGGACCGGCGTTCGCGTACCGATGGCGGTGGGCAAGTTCGATAACCGCTCCAGCTACATGCGCGGGATCTTCTCCGACGGCGTCGATCGTCTCGGCGGCCAGGCCAAGACCATCCTGATCACGCACTTGCAGCAGACCAACCGTTTCTCGGTACTGGACCGCGACAACATGGGCGAGATCCAGCAGGAAGCCGCGATCAAGGGCCAGGCCCAGCGCCTCAAGGGTGCCGATTACGTGGTCACCGGTGACGTCACCGAGTTCGGCCGCAAGGAAACCGGCGACCACCAACTGTTCGGCATTCTTGGCCGTGGCAAGACCCAGGTCGCCTACGCCAAGGTCAACCTGAACATCGTCAACATCAGCACCTCCGAAGTGGTGTATTCGACGCAGGGCGCCGGCGAGTACGCCTTGTCCAACCGCGAAATCATCGGTTTTGGCGGCACCGCCGCGTACGACTCCACCCTCAACGGCAAAGTCCTCGATCTGGCCATGCGCGAGGCGATCAATCGTCTGGTCGATGGCATGAACGCCGGTGCCTGGAAACCGGCTAACTGATCGTTATTCATTGCAAGGAGCAACACCCCATGAATCTGACTTTGTCGCGGTCGCTGCTGGCCCTGACGCTGGCCGCCAGCGCCTTGCTGGCCGGTTGCAGCAGCCCGAAAACCCTGTACCAGTGGGAAGACTATCAACCGCAGGTCTACGAATACTTCAAAGGCGAAGAGCCGAAGGAAGCACAGGCCGAAGTGCTGGAGCGCGATCTGCAAAAGATCCGTTCCACCGGCAAGGCTGTGCCGCCGGGCTACCACGCGCATCTCGGGCTGCTGTACCTGAGCATGGGCAAGGACGATCAGATGGTGCAGCAGTTCCGCACCGAAAAAGCGCTGTTCCCCGAGTCCGGCCCATACATGGATTTTCTGCTTAAAAACGCCAAGACCGGAGACGCCAAATGATCTCGCGCAGCCTGAAACTGCTGGCCGCCGGTTTGGCCCTGACCGTACTCGGTGGCTGTGTTGCGCCGAAAACCGTCGACTATTCGGCGTACAAGCAGGCACGGCCGAAGACCATTCTGGTGCTGCCGCCGCTGAACACCTCGCCGGACGTGAAAGCCTCGTACAGCCTGTTGTCGCAAGTGACGTTTCCACTGGCTGAAGCCGGTTACTACGTACTGCCGATCGCGCTGGTGGACGAAACCTTCCGCCAGAACGGTCTGACTACGCCGGATGATATCCATCAGGCTCCGGCGAACAAACTGAAGGAAATCTTCGGCGCCGACGCTGCGTTGTACATCACCGTGACCGAGTACGGTACGCGTTACATGGTCATCAGCAGCGAAACCGCGGTGACCGCCACCGCCAAACTGGTGGACCTGAAGTCCGGCACCACGCTGTGGACCGGTTCGGCGCGGGCGTCGAGCGAAGAGGGCGGCAACAACAGCGGTGGCGGTCTGGTCGGCATGCTGATTACCGCCGCAGTGAAGCAGGTGATCAACAGTTCGACCGACGCCGGGTATCCGATTGCCGGTGTGGCGAGCAATCGTCTGTTGTCGGCCGGTCAGCACGCCGGTCTGTTGTACGGTCCGCGTTCGCCCAAGTACGGTACCGACTGAAGATCAAAAGATCGCAGCCTGCGGCAGCTCCTACAGGGAAACGCATCCCAAATGCAGGAGCTGCCGCAGGCTGCGATCTTTTTGCATCATGACGGCCTCCCGCTCACTTGACCCCTCCTGACTTGCGATTCATCCCCTGCATCTCGCCACCAAAGGCGATATCCTGCGCCACACTTATCGAAGCAAACAGCGCAAAACTCTGGAACACCGTGTTTGCCTGAGGCTAAAGGAGTGTTCGAATGACCGAGAAGAAACTGGAAACCACGGTCGACCGCGTCTACCAAGGGGTTTACCAGGCGATCAGCAAGCGTTCGCTGCGTCCGGGGATGAAGTTGGGTGAAGCGTCGCTGGCCGAACTGTTCAATGTCAGCCGTACGTCGGTGCGCGCTGCGCTCAAGCAACTGGAGGCTGATGGCCTGGTCACCACCGAGCCCAATAAGGGTGCGTCGGTGTCTTTGCCCAGCGATGAAGAGATCCGCTCGCTGTTCGAAACCCGGCGGCTGATCGAGATCGGCATCGTCACCGAGCTGTGCCGCCGCAAGGACACCGCGGCGATGCAAGACCTGCGCAAACATCTGTTGCTGGAAGATGAAGCCCACGCCGCCGGCGATCATGAACGACTGATCCACCTGCTCGGCGAGTTCCATATCAAACTGGCGCGCAGCCTCAATAATCCGGTGCTGCTGGACTGGTTCCAGAAGCTGATTTCCCGCGCCTCGCTGTACGTTGCCGCACTGGATGACGACAGCCACGAAGCCTGCCGCGACAACGAACATCTGCGCCTGATCGAATACATCGAGGCAGGCGACCAGAACGCCGCCATCGAGCTGACCTGCCTGCACCTCAATGGCGTCGAAAAGGCGATTCTCGACGTCGCTGCGAAGATGAAAACTGGCTACCATCCGCTCAAACACCTGATCGGGGTCTGAACCCGGGGCGCCGCGAGAAATCGGCTATACCTTCAATGAAACCAATGCGACCGACGGCGCTCGAAACACAGGGGCGCTGCGTTCGTTCAGCGTTGCGATATATCGGGCAAACACCACAGGACACCGAGTCAATCGATGCAGTTTTTATCCGATAGCCACGGTTGTGACGGCTGGAAAGGCGAGATGGCCGAACGCATTTGCGCGTTCGACTGGCGCCTCACCGAACTCGGCCCGCTCGACACCTGGCCTGCCAGCCTGTGCAGCACCGTGCAATTGATGCTGGCTTCGCCCCTGCCGATGGTCATGCTCTGGGGCCACGCCGGGTACATGATCTACAACGACGCGTACTCGCAGTTTGCCGGTGGCCGCCACCCGTATCTGCTGGGTGCACCCGTGGAACTGGGGTGGCCGGAAGTCGCCGAGTTCAACCGGCACGTGGTCGACACCTGTCTGGCGGGCGGCACCTTGTCCTACCGCAACAAGGAACTGGTGCTGTTGCGCGATGGCGTGCCTGAAGATGTCTGGATGGATCTGTATTACAGCCCGGTGGCCAACGATGATGGCGTGCCTTCCGGGGTGATGGCGATGGTGGTCGAGACCACCGAGCTAGTGCGCTCCGAACAACTGCGTCAGGCCGCTGAAGACGCCTATCGCGCCGATAACGAACGGGTGCGTCTGGCGCTGAATGCCGGGGCGTTGCTCGGCTCGTTTGTCTGGGATGTGAAGAACAATGTGTTGTCGGCGGACGAGCGTTTCGCTCGCACGTTTTCGTATCCGCCGGAGCAGGATCTGAGCAACCTGCCGCAATCCTTGACTGAATCGCGGATTCACCCGGATGACCTGGCGTGGGTGCAGGACCGGGTCAATCATTCGCTGCACACCGGTGAGCCGTACAACGCCGAGTACCGCGTGTTACGGGCCGACGGCAGCTATCTGTGGGTGCTTGCCAGCGGCGCATGCGAGTTTGACGAGCAAGGCACGCCGCTCCGTTTCCCCGGGGTGTTGATCGACATCCATGAACGCAAGATCGCCGAAGAATCCCTGCTCAAATTCACGCGCAACCTGGAGCAGCGGGTGGCCAGTGAAGTGGATGCCCGGCTGGCGGCGGAAGAGCAATTGCGCCAGTCGCAAAAACTTGAAGCCATCGGCGGACTCACCGGTGGCGTGGCCCACGATTTCAACAACCTGCTGCAAGTGATTGCCGGCAACCTGCATTTGCTGGCGCGGCATGAGCCGGACAATGCCAACGTGCAACGCCGGGTCAGCGCCTCGCTGGCAGCGGTGGAACGTGGTGCGAAACTGTCGTCGCAATTGCTCGCTTTTGCCCGGCGCCAACCGTTGTCGCCGGCGGTGTGCGATCCGCGGCAGATCTTCGACGGCGTCGGCGAATTGCTCCAGCGTGCGCTGGGCGAAACCATTCAGATCGACGTGCAATTGCCGCAGGAACCGTGGCACATCAACGTCGACCGCAATCAGCTGGAAAACGCCATTCTCAATCTGGCGATCAACGCCCGGGACGCGATGAAAGGCGAGGGCACGATTGTCCTCAGCGCCATCAATACGCGGCTGGACAGCACTTTTTGCGCAGGCAAAGGCATCGTCGCCGGCGATTTTGTAAGGGTGATGGTCAGCGATAGCGGCGTCGGCATTGCGCCTCAAATGCTTGAGCAGGTATTCGAGCCGTTCTTCACCACCAAGGCTGACGGCCAGGGCACCGGGCTCGGTTTGAGCATGGTGTTCGGTTTCGTCAAACAAAGTGGTGGCCATGTCGAGATCGACAGCACCGTGGGCGAAGGCACGCGGGTGCAACTGTACTTTCCGCGCAGCCTGCGTCCGGTCCTTGATGAGACGCCGAGTATCGACAAGCAACAGGGCGGCGGCCACGAGACCATTCTGGTGGTCGAAGACAACGACGCGGTGCGCGCCTCGGCCGTGGAATTGCTGCGCGAAGAGGGTTATCGCGTGTTGACCGCCGGCAATGGCGACGTGGCGATGCAGAGGCTGCTGGAAGGTATCGAAGTGGATCTGATTTTCACCGACGTGGTGATGCCGGGGCTGATCAAAAGCTCCGATCTGGCGGCATGGGCCAAGGTGCAGGTACCGCCGGTGGCGGTACTGTTCACCTCTGGCCACACCCGCGACATCATTTCGCGCAACCACCAGTTGAGTCCGGACACGCACTTGCTGAGCAAACCGTATGGCCCGGAGTCACTGTTGCAGATGATTCGATCGGTGCTCAGTGCCTAGCTGGCCAATTCCCGATTCCTGTGGCGAGGGGATTCATCCCCGATGGAGTGCGCAGCACTCCCCTGCATTTTTCCAGCTATATGGCATTTGCAGTGACTGCGCCGGCTGCGCCGCCGATCGGGGATAAATCCCCTCACCACAGGGTTCAGCTTCGCCCCTAATTTTTTCTGCAGGGACAGCCAATGACTTCCAAGCGTAATTCCAAAGCACCTACCGGCATGGTCCGGGTGCGTGGCGCCCGTGAGCACAACCTGAAGAACGTCGACGTCGACATCCCCCGCGATGCGCTGGTGGTGTTTACTGGCGTTTCCGGTTCGGGCAAGTCGTCGCTGGCCTTTTCGACCTTGTACGCCGAAGCCCAACGGCGCTATTTCGAATCGGTGGCGCCGTACGCGCGGCGCCTGATCGATCAAGTCGGAGTGCCGGATGTCGATTCCATCGAAGGCTTGCCGCCCGCCGTGGCTTTGCAACAACAGCGCGGTACGCCGAGCACGCGGTCGTCGGTGGGCAGCGTGACCACGTTGTCCAGCCTGATCCGCATGCTGTATTCCCGCGCCGGCAGTTATCCGTCGGGGCAACCGATGCTCTATGCCGAGGATTTTTCACCGAACACGCCGCAGGGCGCCTGTCCAGAGTGCCACGGCCTTGGCCGGGTCTACGAAGTGACCGAGGCGCTGATGGTGCCCGATCCGAACCTGACCATCCGCCAGCGCGCCGTGGCGTCCTGGCCGCTGGCGTGGCAAGGGCAGAACCTGCGCGACATTCTTGTGACCATGGGCATCGACGTCGACATTCCGTGGAAGAAGCTGCCGAAAAAACAGCGCGACTGGATTCTGTTCACCGAAGAAACGCCCACCGTGCCGGTGTACGCCGGGCTGACCCCGGAGGAAACCCGGGTCGCGCTCAAACGCAAGATGGAACCGAGTTATCAGGGCACCTTCACCGGCGCCCGCCGTTACATCCTGCACACCTTCACCCACTCGCAAAGTGCGCTGATGAAGAAGCGCGTTGCGCAATTCATGCTCGGCAGCCCGTGCCCGTTGTGTGACGGCAAGCGCCTCAAGCGTGAAGCGTTGTCGGTGACCTTTGCCGGTTACGACATTGGCGAGTTGTCGCAGATGCCGTTGCTGCAAGTCGCCGAAGTATTGAAGCCCGTGGCTGCGGCGACGTATCTGGAACAGGCCGAGGAAAGCGGTGAAACCCTCAGCCAAGCGCAAACCCGCGAGGCGCGTCAGCAACGCGTCGCCCACGGTGCCAGCGGCCACGCCAGCGCGCCGGACGTACGCCACACGCCGAACCTGTCGCTGGAAAAGCGTCTGGCAGCGCAGCGCATTGCCGAGGACTTGCTGGAACGGGTGAGCACCCTGACCGATCTGGGCCTTGGTTACCTGGCGCTGGAGCGCAGCACGCCGACCTTGTCGTCCGGCGAGCTGCAGCGCCTGCGCCTGGCGACGCAATTGGGCTCGCAACTGTTCGGCGTGATCTACGTGCTCGACGAGCCGTCCGCCGGCTTGCATCCAGCCGATGGCGAGGCGCTGTTCGAAGCCTTGCAGCGCTTGAAGGCTGACGGCAATACGCTGTTTGTGGTCGAGCACGATCTGGAAACCATGCGCCGTGCCGACTGGCTGATCGATGTTGGCCCGGCAGCGGGCGAGAAGGGCGGGCAGGTGTTGTACAGCGGCCCGCCAGCAGGCTTGGCCGAGATCGACGAATCGCAGACCCGCGCCTATCTGTTTGCCGAGAGCCAGCAGCCGATCCGTACGGCGCGCAAGCCGAGCGGGTGGCTGAAACTCGATGGCGTCAGCCGCAATAACCTGCACAACCTCAGCGCTGAATTTCCGCTGGGCTGTTTCACCTCGGTGACCGGGGTATCGGGTTCGGGCAAGTCGAGTCTGGTCAGTCAGGCGTTGCTCGAACTGGTCGGCGCGCAACTTGGGCGGCCGCTGGTTGAGGACGAGCCGGAAGAACTCAGTCTCGAAGACGACGCGCCGCAGGCCAGCAGCGGTCAGGTGACTTCAGGGCTGGAGTCGATCAAACGACTGGTGCAGGTCGATCAGAAGCCGATTGGCCGCACGCCGCGTTCGAATCTGGCGACCTACACCGGGTTGTTTGACAACGTCCGCAAACTGTTCGCCGCCACCCCCGAGGCGCGGGCGGCGGGGTACGACGCCGGGCAGTTCTCCTTCAACGTCGCCAAGGGCCGTTGCCCGACCTGCGAGGGTGAGGGGTTTGTCAGCGTTGAGTTGCTGTTCATGCCGAGCGTGTATGCACCGTGTCCAACCTGTCATGGCGCGCGCTACAACCCGCAGACGTTGATGATTCAGTGGCAAGGCCTGAGCATTGCGCAGGTGCTGCAACTGACCGTGGATGAAGCGGTCGAGGTGTTCGGCGAACAGCCGACAATTCGCCGTTCGCTGGAAGTGCTGCGAGACATCGGCCTCGGTTATCTGCGGCTCGGGCAGCCGGCCACCGAGCTGTCCGGTGGCGAGGCGCAGCGGATCAAACTGGCAACCGAACTGCAGCGCAATCAGCGCGGCGCGACCTTGTATGTGCTGGATGAACCGACCACCGGCTTGCATCCGCGGGATGTCGATCGGCTGCTTGAACAACTGGACAACCTGGTGACGGCAGGGCACACGGTCATCGTGGTCGAGCATGAAATGCGCGTGGTAGCGCAGAGTGACTGGGTGATCGACATCGGCCCGGGGGCCGGGGATCAGGGCGGCCGGATTGTCGTGGCGGGCACACCGCAGAAAGTCGCAACGAGCAAGAAGAGCCGGACGGCGCCGTTTCTGGCGCGGGCCTTGAGCCGATAGCCCACCGGTTCTGCGGTGTGCACAAGGCTGATGATCAACAAAAACGTTGTGGGAGCTGGCTTGCCAGCGAAAGCGGAATGTCAGGCAATGAGAGGCTGAATGTGCCGACGCCATCGCGGGCAAGCCCGCTCCCACAGGTTTTTGCGGTGTTCACAACACCTGCGGATGGCATCAGTCCTGTGGGAGCTGGCTTGCCAGCGAAAGCGGAAGGTCAGGCAATGAGAGGCGGAATGTGCCGAAGCCATCGCGGGCAAGCCCGGCTCCCACAGGTTTTTGCGGTGTTCACAACACCTGCGGATGGCATCAGTCCTGTGGGAGCTGGCTTGCCAGCGAAAGCGGTGTGTCAGGCAATAGAGATGCTGGATGTACCGACGCCTTCGCGGGCAAGCGCGGCTCCCACAGGTTTTTGCGGTGTTCACAACACCTGCGGATGGCATCAGTCCTGTGGGAGCTGGCTTGCCAGCGAAAGCGGAATGTCAGGCAATGAGAGGCTGAATGTGCCGACGCCATCGCGGGCAAGCCCGCTCCCACAGGTTATCGGGTGTACATAACCCTTTTGGGAGCCAGCCTGCTGGCGATGGCGGTATGTCAGGCACCATCAAGCGTGCGACGAACCTTGTCCAGCAGTTCGCTGATCTGGAACGGCTTGACCAGCATTTCCATGCCGCTGCCCAGGAATACCTGACGATTGATCGCGGTCTCGGCATAACCGGTCATGAACAGAATCGGCAGGTTTTCGCGCCAGCCCCGCGCCACGTCCGCCAGTTCGCGACCGCTCATGCGCGGCAGGCCAACATCGCTCAGCAACAGGTCGATGGTCGGATCATTCTGCAAGCGCTCCAGTGCGGTTTCGATATCCGCCGCCTGGGTGCAGCGGTAACCCGCATCCTCCAGCACTTCGGTGACGAACATGCGCACCGCCGGCATGTCTTCGACAATCAGGACATGCTCACCGGCGCCCTGCGGATCAATTTTCGGTGCCGGGATATCGGCCCCGGTCGGGTCGTTGGTCGCCGGCAGCATGAGGGTCACTTCGGTACCGCGCCGTGCCACGCTGCGAATGTGCGCATCGCCGCCGGACTGGCGGGCGAAACCGTAGATCGTCGACAGCCCCAGACCGGTCCCCTGACCCAGCGGTTTGGTGGTGAAGAACGGATCGAACACTTTGTCGATCACACTGTGCTCGATACCGGTGCCGTCATCGCGCACCGACAGCGCCACATACGCACCATCGGCCAGGTTCGGGTCGCCGTGGGAATACGCCGCATAGGTGTTGACCCAGATATTACCGCCCCTGGGCAGCGCATCCCGGGCATTGATCACCAGATTCAGCACCGCGCTTTCCAGTTGCACCGGATCGACCAGGGCAATCGCCGGTTTGTTGGTCAGCTCCAGTTTGAGCGTGATGCGTTCACCGATGGTGCGCATCAGCAACTCTTCCAGCGAGCGCACTTGCTCATTGATGTCTACCGGTCGGGTATCCAATGGCTGTTGGCGAGCGAAGGCCAGCAGGCGATGAGTGAGTGACGCGGCGCTCATCGCTGAATTCAGTGCGGCTTCGGCGTAGAACTGCACCTTGTCCGGACGCGCATCGGCCACGCGTTTCTGGATCAGTTCCAGGCTGGTGATGATCCCGGTCAGCAGATTGTTGAAGTCGTGGGCAATGCCTCCGGTGAGCTTGCCCAGCGCGTCCATTTTCTGCACTTGCAGCAGCTGCGATTCGGCACGCACGCGCTCGGCGACTTCCTTGGCCAGTTGTGTGGTGGTGTCGTCCAGCTGTGCCAGGTGCGAGCGTTCGCGGTGGCGATGCTCGGTGACGTCTTCGACGAATACCAGGCTGAGCTGCGGCGTGCGGTACGGCGAAATCTGCCACTCGGTTTCGCGAATCTCGCCCTGTACGCGCATGTTCAACGTGCCTTTCCAGCGCTCGCCATCGACCAGTCGCAGGCGCAACTCGTTGAGGATCGCGCCCTGGTCATCGTCGAAGCATTCGCTGAGGGTGTGCGGGTTGCGGTTGTCCTGAATCATTTGCGTGAAGGCGTGGTTGCATTCATGCACTTTCAGGTTGGCGTCGAGCACGGCAATCGGCGCCGAGACATTGACGAAAATCTCGCGAAACCGGGCCTCGCTCTCGCGCAGCGCGTTTTCGGTATCACGCACTCGCAGCAGGGTGCGCAGGGTCGCCAACAGCACGTCCGGGTCCACCGGGTGAATCAGGTAGGCATCGGCCCCGGCGTCCAGCCCGGTGATGATGTCGCCGGTCTGGATCGACGCCGCAGACACGTGGATCACCGGCAGCAGCGCGGTGTGTGCATCGGCCCGCAGGATGCGCACGATATCGAAACCGCTCATGTCCGGCAGATTGACGTCGAGGATCAGGGCATCGAGCGCTTCGCTGGCGATCAGCGTCAGGCCCTCGTTGCCGGTACCGGCCTCCAGCACCTCATAGCCATGGCGCTCCAGACGCCGGCGCAAGGCGTAGCGAGTGGCGACGTTGTCGTCGACGATCAACAGACGGATGTCACGTTTCATCGACATTCTCCAGGGCGAGCGCCAGTGGAATGATCACGAAAAAGGTCGAGCCGACACCCGGCGTGCTGTCCATTCCGACCTCGCCGCCGAGCAGGGCGGCGAAGCGCTTGCACAGCGACAAGCCGAGACCGGTGCCGCGCAGGCGTTTCTGCAATGGCGAGTCGACCTGAGAAAAGTCCTCGAACAATGCACCATGCAGCTCCGGCGCGATACCGATGCCGGTGTCGCTGACGGCAAAACGTACTTTGTCCGCACCTTCCAGGCGCGCCGAGACCCGGACTTCGCCACGGGTGGTGAATTTCAGCGAGTTGGAAATGAAATTGCGCAAGATCTGCGCGAGTTTCTTGTCGTCGGTGTACAGGCGCGGCAATCCGACCGGCTCTTCGAAAATCAGATCAACCGCCGACGCATCGACGATCGGCCGGAACATGCCGCGCAACGCGCTGAACAGATCGAACATGTCGAACCACGCCGGAGAAATACTGATTCGTCCGGCTTCGATCTTCGCCAGATCGAGCAGGTCATCGACCATGTCGCTCAGTTCCCGGGCGGCGCTGCTGACGAACGCCACTTGTTTGTGCTGCTCGGTGCTGAGCGGACCGTCGAGCTCGTCGGCGAGCAAACTGTTGACGCTCAGGATCGAACCCAGCGGCGTGCGGAACTCGTGGCTCATGTACGACAGGAAACGGCTTTTCAGATCCGAAGCCTGGCGCAGTTGTTCGGCCTGGGTGTCGAGCTCGGCGTAAAGCGCAAGCACGCCCTGATTGGTTTCGTCGAGTTCGTCGCGCAGGGCGGCGGTCTCGCTTTGCAACTGGGCGATCAGCGCAGCCTGCTCCGCCGCGTTCAGGGTGGGCGACTCAGCCACGGGCGGCCTCCAGGGCAACGACCAGCACTGTTACGTCGTCGCGTCCGCGACAGAAATCGCGGTGCAGGACGCTGGCTATCACGGCGGGATGGCGGTGCACCAGACCGGGGTAGTCTTGAAGATTCCAACGGGACTGCAGGCCGTCGCTGTACATGATCAATAGATGTCCGTTCACGTGAGCATAGTCAAAGGGCTGGGCTTTCCGGTATTGGCCGCCGACGATCCCCGGATGAGAGGCCAGCCCGCGCGACTTGTCGGCGGTGATCAGGCTGGCGCCGATGTTGCCAACGCCGGTAAAGGTCAGGCCGTCGCGGGCGGCATTGAACTGCGCGAACGCGGCAGCACCACCGCGGCTGCCGATCATGTCGCGGTGCATGTCCTCCATCAGCAGCACCGGGCTGGCGAACGGGCTCTGGGCGAACACCTGTTCGCCGGCCTTCGCCGCCCGTTCGGCGTCTTCACCGTGGCCGAGGCCGTCGATGATCAGCGCACTGACGTTGGCACCGTTGTACGCCAGGTGCCAGGCGTCG
The DNA here is from genome assembly GCF_019775695.1 of Pseudomonas sp. AO-1. Classification (NCBI taxonomy): domain Bacteria; kingdom Pseudomonadati; phylum Pseudomonadota; class Gammaproteobacteria; order Pseudomonadales; family Pseudomonadaceae; genus Pseudomonas; species Pseudomonas sp. AO-1. The sequence continues at coordinate 3,777,743 of NZ_CP079947.1, read as the reverse complement.
CCGCACGCCGGATCGTTGTGCAGTGAGTGCTGGCTGACGCCGTAACGCAGGTCGGGCTGACGGTCTGCGCGTGGATACAAACGCGCCAGCAGCACCGCGCCACGGGTGTCGGCATAAACGTCAAATACTTCGGTCTGGCGCGCCACGGCGCCCAGCCCGATGCCCTGGGTGCCGCCGGTGGAAAAGCCATCGGTCAGGCACGCGTCCAGGTCAAAGCCTTGAGCGCGATCGACCGCAAGCATTTCGATGCCGAAGCCGCCGGTTCGCGGTAGCAGCCGCAGATGAAACTCGCCACGGCTGGCATGCTTGAGCACATTACTGGCCAGTTCGGTGGCGACCAGCGCCACACGTCCGGCTTCGGTCGCATCGAAGCCATGTTGCTCGGCGAGCCGTTGCGCGGTGCGCCGGGCGTGGCCGATCTGGCTGCTGTCTTCGATCAGCAGCACCTGGGTCAGCGACCCAGCGATATTCATGTCCATCGGGTGATCGTTATTCGAGTGCCCTTGCCGGGCTCGGTGTCCAGTTCGAATTCGTCGACCAGCCGTTTCGCGCCCGTAAGCCCCAGGCCCAGACCGCTGCCGGAGGTCCAGCCATCGGTCATCGCCAGTTTGATGTCGGGAATACCCGGGCCTTCATCGCGGAAGGTCAGGCGCAGGCCGACACGAGCGTTTTCGTCGAGGATCTGCCAGTCCATGTCGCCGCCACCGCCATAGACCATGGTGTTGCGCGCCAGCTCTGAAACGGCCGTCACCAGTTTGGTCAGGTCGATCAGCCGCATGCCGCATTCGGTGGCCAGTTTGCGCGCCGTCTGCCGGGCGAGCACCACGTCCTGCTCGATGCTGATCGGTTGAGTACCGCTGCTGCGCACGGTCATTGTTGGCGTACTCGTTCCTGCAGCAGTTTCATTCCGCGCTCGACGTTCAGCGCGGTGCTGACGCCGGGCAGGGTCAGGCCGAGCTCGACCAGAGTGATCGCCACGGCGGGTTGCATGCCCACCAGCATGGTTTCGGCATCCATGATTTTTGACAGGCCGGAGATGGTGCCGATCATCCGCCCGATGAACGAGTCGACCATGTCCAGCGCCGAGATGTCGATCAACACACCGCGCGCCGACGTCCTGCTGATGCGCTCGGACAGATCGTCCTGCAGGGTCAGGGCCAGTTGGTCATGCATGTCGACCTGGATGGTGACGAGCAGAAAGTCGCCCATTTGAAGAATCGGAATACGCTCCATCGGCTCAGACCGCTTTGCCGAGGCTGATGCCCAGGCGAGTGAGCGCGAGTTTCAGGGCATCGGCCAGATTGGCCTTGGTGACCACGCCTTGCAGGTCCAGGCCCAAGTGCACGATGGTTTGGGCGATCTGCGGACGCACGCCGCTGATGATGCAGTCGGCGCCCATCAGGCGAATCGCGGTCACGGTTTTCAGCAGGTGTTGCGCGACCAGGGTGTCCACGGTGGGGACGCCGGTGATGTCGATGATGGCGATTTCCGAACCGGTGTCGACGATGCGTTGCAGCAGGGACTCCATCACCACCTGGGTGCGTTGCGAATCCAGGGTACCGATCATCGGCAGCGCCAGCACGCCATCCCACAGCTTGACCACTGGCGTGGAGAGCTCCAGCAGTTCTTCCTGTTGACGTTTGATCACCGCTTCGCGGGACTTCTGGAAGGTACGGATGGTGTGCATGCCGAAGGCGTCGAACAGTTCGGAAATCTCCCAGAGTTGTTCGGCCAGCAGTGCCGGTTGTTCGCGATAGTGACTTTGCAGCAAGGCAAACAGCGGGCCTTTGAGCGCGAAAATGAAGCTGGCGGTCTGTTGCGAATCCTGACCGAGCAGGGCACGGCTATGGGACAGCTTTTCGAGGAACTGGCGGGTGGCTTCCCAACCCGGCGCATTGATGTTTGTGCCGTTGTCATCCTGCAGGCCATTGATGACCAGTTGCAGGAAGTCGCTGGTCTGTTGTTGCAGGTCTTGGTCCTTGAGATTGCGGGTGGCGCCGCTGGCTTCCAGGCCCTTGATCCATTCGCTCAGCAGTTGGGGTTGTTTGTTTTTCATCGCATCGTATGTGCTGTTCTGCAGTGCTGCCATGTGCCTGTTGCTCCGTAGCGTATCGGGGCCGGTTCTGTAAAAAATGACCGGTGCGAAGTCAGTGACCTTTGCCGTTCAAAATAGTTGTTCCATTGCGCAAGGATATTTTTGATCTGGCGCAAGAAAGGCCCCGGTAACTCTAGTCGGGATGGCCGCATTTGGCGGTTTTTTGCGCGCCGGGCGTGCGCAGGGTGCGGGGCGCAGAATGAAAAAAGCCGCATCGGCAGGATGCGGCTTTGTGGGGCAGTCGCGCGGATTACTTGCTTGGGTGCTTGGCCTGCAACTCTTTGGCAGCCGCCAGGTGTTTTTCCAGCGCCGGCAACATCTTCTGCGCGAAGGCTTTCAATTCCGTGGCGCCCTTGACCTTGTCGTCGGTCACCGTATTCGCTTCTTTCTTGAACAATTCGATGGTTTCTTCGTGGGCTTTGACCTGATTGTTGGCGTAGGCCGCGTCGAAGGACTCATCGCGCATGTCGAGGATCTTCTCCTTGGCCTGCTTGACCAGGGTGGTGCTGTCCGGCACCTCGATGTCATTGGCCTTGGCGATGCTCGCCAGTTCATCGTTGGCCTTGCCGTGGTCGGTGATCATCATGTTGGCGAAGGCCTTGATGTCGGCCGACTGGCTTTTTTCCAGGGCCAGACGGCTGGTCTCGATCTCCGCAATGCCGCCGGCTGCGGCATTGTCGACGAAGCTGTTGGAAGTGGCGGCAAAGGCACTGCCCATGCCGCTGCTCAACGCGACAGCCAGAACGAGATGACGCAGGTTGAATCCGTCCATTGGTATTTCTCCACACAGGTTTTTGTTGACGTTATGCAATGGAGGCAATGGCGCGGGCAAAGGTTTGATCGCGTTTACGACAGGGCGACGAACGGCCACCGCTGGTCTGACAGGTGGTCGACAGAACCCCTCAACCGAGGCCATTCTGATACAGGCTGACGCCATCGGTCGCGTTGGCTGCCGATCAACTGACGGAGGTGTTCCATGCCGGTGACTCATGACCTGTATCAGGATTTGAAGCTAACGAAGGAAGAGGTCCAGCAAAAACGCTCCGAGGATCCATTTCTGGATGCACTGATCAACAAGTATTCCGAGGCGGACGCCGACGTCGTCAAGGCCGAGACGGCAACCTCGGATGCGCCCAGCGATGACACATTGAAAAAACTCAAAGAAAAACGCCTGCAGGTCAAAGACAAGATCGTCGCCCAGTTGCAGGCTCGATCCTGACCGTCAGTCGCTTCACCGCTGCGCGATGGTGAAATGACTGAACGCCGCCCCCGACCGGCACCTCGAATGTACAGAGTCTTCACTTAGCGACTCTTTGCGAGGTGCCTCATGAACACACCCAGATTTCCCAGTGAAGAGCAGGGCGCTTTCGACCCGGTGCCCACGCATCCGGAACCCGATAGTCCGGCACACACCACAAGCCATCCTGAAGAACCGGATGAGGGTCTTCCTGAAGACGAAGATCCGGACACGTTCGACCGATCCGGCAATTGACAGGCCTTAAGCGCTGGCAAGCCGGTTATCGCAGGGGATGTGTCTTTCAGTGGCGTCGGGACAATTGCCACTTGGCAGCACAAGCGTGCCGCTCGGGCGTTTCGCGGCTACAATGCGCGCCTTGACCGTGACCGCCTGACTAAAAAACTATGTCCTTGCCCAAGCATCACCTGGAACTGCTCAGCCCCGCCCGTGACGTGGCCATCGCCCGCGAAGCCATCCTGCACGGCGCCGACGCCGTGTACATCGGTGGCCCGAGCTTCGGCGCGCGCCACAACGCCTGCAACGAAGTGAGTGAAATCGCCGAACTGGTGGAATTTGCCCGCCGTTATCACGCGCGCATTTTCACCACCATCAACACCATTCTGCACGACAACGAACTGGAGCCGGCCCGCAAGCTGATCCACCAGTTGTACGACGCCGGCGTCGACGCGCTGATCGTTCAGGATCTGGGCGTAATGGAGCTGGACATCCCGCCGATCGAGCTGCATGCCAGCACCCAGACCGACATCCGCACCCTGGAGCGGGCGAAGTTCCTCGATCAGGCCGGTTTCTCGCAACTGGTGCTGGCCCGCGAGCTGAACCTGAAAGAAATCCGCGCCATCGCCGATGAAACCGATGCCGCCATCGAGTTCTTCATCCACGGCGCCCTGTGCGTGGCGTTCTCCGGGCAGTGCAACATTTCCCACGCGCAGACCGGGCGCAGCGCCAACCGTGGCGACTGCTCCCAGGCCTGCCGTCTGCCGTACACCCTCAAAGACGAAAAGGGTGGGGTGATCGCCTACGAAAAACACCTGCTGTCGATGAAGGACAACAACCAGAGCGCCAACATCCGCGCGCTGGTCGAGGCCGGTGTGCGCTCGTTCAAGATCGAAGGTCGTTACAAGGACATGGGCTATGTGAAGAACATCACCGCCTACTACCGCCAGCGCCTCGACGATGTGCTCGAAGACCGCCCGGACCTGGCCCGTGCTTCCAGCGGCCGCACCGCGCACTTCTTCCTGCCGGACCCGGAAAAGACCTTCCACCGTGGCAGTACCGACTACTTCGTCACCGATCGCAAGATCGACATCGGCGCGTTCGACTCGCCGACCTTCACCGGCCTGCCCGTTGGCACCGTCGAGAAAGTCGGCAAGCGTGACATGCAGGTGGTGACGCAGGAGCCGCTGTCCAACGGCGATGGCCTCAACGTGCTGGTCAAGCGTGAAGTCGTGGGTTTCCGCGCCAACATCGCCGAGCCGAAAGGCGAGTTCGAAGAAGACGGCGAGAAGCGCTACCGCTACCGCGTCGAGCCGAACGAAATGCCCGAAGGCCTGTACAAGCTGCGCCCGAACCATCCGCTGAACCGCAACCTCGACCACAACTGGCAACAGGCACTGCTGAAGACCTCCGCCGAACGCCGCGTGGCCCTGAGCTGGGTGGCGCGCCTGCGTGAAGAGCAGCTGGAACTGACTGCCACCAGTGAAGAGGGCATCAGCGCCAGCGTGACCCTGAACGGCCCGTTCGGGGTGGCCAACAAGCCGGAGCAGGCGCTGGAGCAATTGCAGGATCTGCTCGGCCAGCTCGGCACTACCCAATATCACGCAATCGACGTGAAACTGGACGCACCGCAGGCGTTCTTCATCCCGAACTCGCAGCTCAAAGCCTTGCGCCGTGAAGTCATCGAAGCGCTGACCGCCGCCCGCGTTGCGGCGCACCCGCGTGGCAGCCGCAAGGCCGAAACCACGCCGCCGCCGGTGTACCCGGAGTCGCACCTGTCGTTCCTGGCCAACGTCTACAACCAGAAGGCCCGCGACTTCTATCACCGTCACGGCGTGAAGCTGATCGATGCGGCCTACGAGGCGCACGAAGAGGCCGGTGAAGTGCCGGTGATGATCACCAAGCACTGCCTGCGTTTCTCGTTCAACCTGTGCCCGAAACAGGCCAAGGGCGTGACCGGCGTGCGCACCAAAGTCGCGCCGATGCAGCTGATTCACGGCGACGAAGTGCTGACCCTGAAGTTCGACTGTAAGCCGTGCGAGATGCACATCATCGGCAAGATGAAAGGCCATATCCTCAACATGCCGCAACCGGGCAGCGTGGTGGGCCACATCAGCCCCGAAGACCTGCTGAAAACCATCCCGCGCGCGCCACACTGAGTGACGGGCGGGCGTGGCGCTACGGTGTCACGCCTGCTCGGGCTCGCGCTCCGCGAGGTCTTCGAGCAAGTTGGCTGACGGCACGAAAAACAAACCTCCGGTGACTGCCGTGCTGAAGTCCAGCAAACGGTCGTAGTTGCCGACGGGTTTGCCGACAAACATGTTCTCCAGCATCTGCTCGATCGGTTCCGGCGAGCGCGCGTAACCGATGAAATAAGTGCCGAACTCGCCAGCCCCCGGGCGACCGAACGGCATGTTGTCGCGCAGGATCTTCTGCTCCTGGCCGTCCTTGGTGATGGTGGTGAGGGCGCTGTGGGAGTTGCTCGGCTTGACCTCCTCACCGAGTTCGATGTCAGCCAGCTTGGTGCGGCCGATCACCTTCTCCTGAGCCTCGACGCTCAATGCATTCCACGCCTCCATCTTGTGCAGGTACTTCTGCACCAGCACATAACTGCCGGATTCGAACGCCGGGTCTTCGTTGCCGATCAGGGTGAAGTGATCTGCCTTGCGCCCCACCGGGTTCTCGGTGCCATCGACGAAACCGATGATGCTGCGCATGTCGAAGTAGCGGAACCCCTGCACCTCATCCACCACGGTGATCGCGCCATTGAGCGCGCTGCACAACTGGGTCGCCAGTTCGAAACACAGGTCCATCTGGTCGGCACGGATGTGCAGCAGAATATCGCCGGGAGTGGCTACGGCGCGACGGCCCTCGACGCCGAACTCACGAAACGGATGCAGCGAGGCCGGGCGCGGGCTGCCGAACAGCGAGTCCCAGGCGCTGGCGCTGAACCCGCAGACACATGACAAGTTGCCGTTGGGCACACGTTTGCCGACCGAACGGGTGAGGGCGGCGATGTCGCCGCACCAGCCGCGCACCTGACTGGCTGCATCGTTCCCGGGCAGCAACGTTGCAACGATGAAGATCGCGCTGCTGGTGATGGGGTTGCAGATCGCTTGCGGCTCGGGGGTATCCATTGCTGAGGTCATCGTCGGTTCCATATGCGCGGGGCCAAGGTCGGCGCTCAGTATGAAACCAAAAACGTTTCATCGGAATCTCAGAAACGCTCCAGTCGATAGGCCTCCTGTGCCGGCAAGCCAGCGTTTGCCGAAGGGGATACCAGCTGCGCGACCATCTGCGCCGTCACCGCCGCCTGCGTCAGCCCCAGATGCTGATGACCGAAGGCGAGCAGCACCTTGCCGTCGCAAACCTGGTCGATGACCGGCAGCGAGTCCGGCAGCGAAGGGCGAAAGCCCATCCACGGCGTCGCGTCCTCCGCGTTCAAATCATGACGGAACAAGCCTTTGCTCAAACGGTGCAACTGCCAGGCGCGCTGCATGAACGGCGGGCGCTGCAGGCCGGCGAACTCCACGGTACCGGCCAGGCGCAGACCGCCGGTCATTGGCGTCATGATGAACTTGCGCTCCAGTGACGTCACCGCAAACGGCAGGCGCCCGTGCTCGTGCGGCAACATCAGGTGATAGCCGCGCTCGGTGTCCAGCGGGACGCGTTTACCGGTCAGTGCAGTGGTGAGCTTCGCCGAATGCGCGCCACAGGCGATCAGCACCTGCCGTGCGCTGAAACGCCCCTGATCGGTAAGCAACGACACGCCATGCGCCTGCAACTGACCACCCTGAACTTCCTGCTGGAGAAACTGCACGCCGGCCGTTTTCGCCGCACTCACCAGTTCACACACCACCTGATACGGATCTAGAAAATGCCCGGTGCGCGGGTAGAACAACCCACCCTGAATCTGCTCGCTGAGCTGCGGCGCGTGCTCCCTGACAACGTCGGCCGACCAGAATTCCACCGGCACCTGTTGCTGACGCATGCGCGCCTGCAAGGCGTCGACGGCTTGTCGCGATTCGGCGCGCTCAAACACCAGCAGCGAGCCGTCCTCCTTGAGCAGGTCGGGTCGGGCGATGCTGTGCAGCAAGCGCTTCCAGGCGTCGAGGCTGCTTTCGTTGAGCGCGCGCAAGCCGGCTACGGTGCGCTGAAACGGCGCCGGGCGCAGGTTCAGCAACAGACGGGTGAACCACGGCACGGCGCACGGCATGTACTTCCAGTCCAGGCGCAGCGGCCCCATCGGGTCCATCAACATCGCCGGCAGGCGCTTGAGGATCGACGCGTCGGCAATCGGAAACACCTGCTCAGTGGCCAAGTGTCCGGCGTTGCCGAACGAGGCGCCATGACCGGGCGGCTGCTTGTCGATGACCACCACCCGTTTACCCTGACGCGCCAGTTGCAGAGCGCAGGCGACACCGATGATGCCGGCGCCAATCACCGCGATATCGGCGTTGTCCGCTGTGAGGTTGTCGGGCATGTTCAGGCTTTCCTCTGGCCGTCGAGCAAGCGCCGCAAGTGCAGCGGATTTGCCTGTTGCAACGGTAGCGGCAGCAGACTGTCGGGGAAGTCCTGATAACACACCGGACGCAGGAAACGCAGAATCGCCGCGGTGCCAACCGAGGTGCTACGCGCGTCCGACGTGGCCGGAAACGGCCCGCCATGCACCATCGCGTCACACACTTCGACCCCGGTCGGCCAGCCATTGACCAGCAGACGTCCAGCCTTGCGTTCCAGTGTCGGCAACAAGGCCCGGGCGTGATCCAGATCGGCGTCATCCAGGTGCAGCGTGGCGGTCAATTGGCCTTCGAGGTGTTCGCAGACCTGACGGATTTCATCGTCGTTGGCGCACTGTACGATCAGCGACGCGGCGCCGAAGATTTCACCTTGCAGGCGTGCGTCGGCGAGGAAGTCCTGCGCGTGGGTCACGAACAATTGCGCCTGACACTGGTTCGGGCCTTCAGCGGTGAGACCGATGGCCACGCGTTGCGCTTGCGGATTTTCACCCAATGCGCCGACGCCAGTTTTATAGGCGCGGAAGATCCCCGGCGTAAGCATGGTCTGCGCCGGGCTGCGCTGGATCAGTTTGGCGGCAGCCGCGATGAAACCGTCCAGCGCTGCCCCTTGGCGCGCAATAACCAGTCCGGGATTGGTACAGAACTGCCCGGCGCCCTGAGTCAGCGAGGCGACAAAACCCTGCGCCAACGCCTCAGGGCGAGCTGCAAGCGCTGCGGGAAACAGCAGCACCGGATTGATCGAACTCATTTCCGCATACACCGGAATCGGTTCGGGCCGTGCCTGCGCCGCTCGGCTCAGGGCGAGGCCGCCGCTGCGCGACCCGGTGAAGCCCACGGCCTTGATGCGCCAATCGCTGACCAGGGCAATCCCCACTTCATTGCCGGAACCGAACAGCAGGGAGAACACACCTTCGGGCAACGCGCACTTTTTCACCGCGCGCGTCAGCGCCTGACCGACCAGTTCACTAGTGCCGGGATGCGCGCTGTGCGCCTTGACGATCACCGGGCAACCGGCGGCCAGCGCCGAAGCGGTGTCGCCGCCCGCCACGGAGAACGCCAGCGGAAAATTACTTGCACCAAACACGGCCACCGGCCCCAGCGCGATCTGCCGCTGGCGCAGATCAGAACGGGGCAGTGGCTGGCGTTGTGGTTGTGACTGATCGACGCGAACGTCCAGCCATTCGCCGGCACGGACGGTACGGGCAAAAGTGCGCAATTGCCCGCAGGTGCGTCCGCGTTCGCCTTGAATCCGTGCGCGCGGCAGGCCGGTTTCGGCCACGGCGCGGTCAATCAGCGCATCACCGAGGGCTTCGATCTCATCGGCGATGGTTTCGAGAAATTCGGCGCGAGCACTGAGGGATGTCTCGCGATATTGATCAAACGCTTGCCACGCCAGTGTGCAGGCCTGGTCGACATGCTCGCTGCTGCCCCCGGCGTACGCGGGTTCCAGCACCGCATCGGTGGCGGGATTGATCGCACGGATCGCTTCACGGCTGCCGGCAATGGCTTGGCCGCCGATCAACATGTGGCCTGTCAGAGTCATGGCGCTTCCTTGATAAAAGAGGTGAAGCCCCGATATCGCACCGGGGCAGGGACTGCGGTCAGGCGAGGTTCTGTTCGGCGGACCAGTTTTTGTACCACTGACGGAACAGCGCGTACTGGGTCTCGGCGTAACGGCGCTGGGCATCGCTCAAGGCGTCGGTTTCGTTGAAGTGCAGGGCGTATTCGCGGTCGCCGTTGAGCACCATCAGATGCTTGTAATACAGCACCAGATCGCAGCCTTCATCGAACGACGACAGCACCGCCAGCGCCGCTTCCAGTTCGCGCGCCAGACGCCGGGCCTTGGCATCGCCCTTGGCCGCTTGTTTGCTCAGCGCCACCAGTTGCAGGACTTCGCGCGGCAGGGCGTTGCCGATGCCGGTGATCGCGCCGGTGGCGTTGCAGTTGACGAAACCGTGCACCACTTGCGTATCGACACCGACCATCAGGGTCACGGCATCGTCCTGCGAGGTGATGTTTTCAGCGGCGTAGCGCAAGTCGGCGCCACCGCCGAACTCCTTGAAGCCGATCAGGTTCGGGTACTCGCGGCGCAGTTCGAAAAACAGCTCGGCGCGGGTAGCGAAGCCGTAGTAAGGGCTGTTGTAGATCACCGCCGGCAGGTTCGGTGCGGCCTTGAGGATGGCGGCGAAGTGGGCTTTTTGCGCAGTCGCCGAAGCACCACGGGACAGCACGCGTGGAATCACCATCAGGCCATGGGCGCCGATTTTTGCAGCGTGAGCGGCGTGGGACACCGCTTCACGGCTGTTGACCGCGCCAGTGCCAACGATGGTTGGCACCCCGGCGGCCACCAGGCGCTCCACGCCTTCCTGACGTTCGGCCTCGGTCAGCAACGGCCAGTCGCCCATCGAGCCACAGTAAACCACCGCGCTCATACCAATATCGATCAGTTCGCGACCTTTGGCGACCAAGGCGTCGAAGTCCGGTTTGCGTTCGGCGGTGCACGGGGTCATCAGCGCGGGAATGCAGCCAGTGAAGATGTTATCGCTCATTGTTGTAGCTCCTCGGGAGATTCATTCAGATCGGTAAAAAAGCGGGGCAGGTCAGATGCCCCACGCAAAAGGGTCCTGCTCGTCGATCAGCAGGGTGGCGTCGGCGGTCATGTAGGCGCGCCCGGTAATGAACGGGCGCACGCGTTCGCCTTGCCATTCGAAGCGCCCTTCGAACTGGCTGCCGGTGATGCTCGCCTGGGTCCAGACCTGGCCTTCGGCGAGCTTGCCGTCGGCGGCGAGGCAGGCCAGTTTGGCGCTGGTGCCGGTGCCGCAGGGCGAGCGGTCGTAGGCCTTGCCCGGGCACATGACGAAATTGCGGCTGTCGGCCTTGGCATCGTCGGCGAACAGTTCGACGTGATCGATGAGCGCGCCGTCCTCGCCATGAATGCCCTGGGCTTCCAGGGCCTTGAGCATCGCCCAGGTGTAATCAGTGAGGGCCTCGACGTTGCTCATCTGCAGGTCCTGGCCGTGTTCGGAAACCAGGAAAAACCAATTGCCACCCCAGGCAATATCGCCGAACACGCGGCCGTGGCCGGGCACGTCCACCGGCACCTGTTTGCGATAGCGATACGCCGGGACGTTGCCCAGGGTCACCGCGCCGTCCTCGTGCAGGGTCGCGCTGACCGGGCCGACCGGAGTGTCGATCGTGTGCACGCCCGGTTCGATGAGGCCCAGGTAATGCAGCGAGTTGACCAGGCCGATGGTGCCGTGCCCGCACATGCCGAGGTAACCGGCGTTGTTGAAGAAAATCACTCCACAGGTGGCGTCCGGCGAGACCGGCGCGCAGTACAGTGCGCCGACCAGCACGTCGTTGCCGCGCGGTTCCAGCAGGCAGGCGCGGCGCCATTGGTCGTAGCCTTCGCGCAAGGCATCGCGCTGCTCGGCGATGCTGTTGCCGGGCAGGTCGGGGAAGCCTTTCATCACCAGACGCGTGGGTTCGCCGCCGGTGTGGGAGTCGATGATGTGCAGTCGTTTCATGGTTCGTCCCTTGAGTGAAGGTCAGGCGTGAGCAGGGCGCTGGCCCGTTGCCGAATGGGTGGAGGATTGAGCGGCTTCGCTTTCGTCGTCCTCGGTTTCCAGACGAATCAGGCGTGCCGGTACGCCGGTTGCGGCGCCCCAGTAGTAGATGCCCAGCGCGCAGACCGCGACGATCACCGTGTCGAACGGATGACTGAGCACGCCGATGCCGCCGAAACTGCCGAGCTTGGAGAGGACGATGGTCACGGCGTAGAAGCCGATCAGCCACGCCGACGAGCGCACTTGCTGGCCGAGATTCAGGTGCACGGTCGGCACCATGCGCCCGCACAGCAGGTAGATCACGAACATCAGGATTTGCAGGCCGAGCAACCACGACACGGTGCCCCAGCCTGACCAGTAGACGATCAGCGCGGCGATGATGAACGACAGTGGCCCGAGCACATTCATGCCCTTGACCCGGAACGGACGCGGCATGCCCGGCGCGCTGCGGCGCAGTGCGGCCACCGACACCGGGGCCACGGCGTAGCTCAATACCAGCGCGGCGGAGACCACGTTGATCAGCGCTTCCCACGACGGGAACGGCAGGGTCCAGAACACCGACAGGCCAAAGGTCAGCCACAGCGCGGGGCGCGGAATGCCGGACTTCTCGTCGATGCGGGTGAAAATCTTGAAGAAGGTCCCGGTCTGCGCCCAGCCGTAGATCACTCGCGGCGTGGCATTCATGTAGATGTTGCCGCAACCGCTGGGCGAGATCACCGCATCGGCCACCACCAGATACGCCAGCCAGCCGACACCCAGTGCCAACGCGATGTCGCGATACGGCAGGGCCAGTTCCTTGGCGACACCGGCCCAGCCATTGGCGAGCATTTCGGTCGGGATGCCGCCGAGGAACGCGGTCTGCAGCAGCACGTAGATCGCGGTGGAGAGCAGCACCGACAGGATCAGCGCAATCGGAATCGTGCGTTGCGGATTCTTCACTTCACTGGCCACCGAAATGATCGGTGTCAGGCCCAGATACGCGAAGATCACCCCGCCGGCCGACACGGCCATTTCGATGCCGGACAGGCCGAACGGCGCAAAGCCGTGCACGTCGAAATTCGCCGGTTTGAAGAAGCTGAACAACACGCCGATCACCAGCAGCGGCACGATGAACTTGAACACGCTGACCAGATTGTTGGCCATGGCGAAGGTCTTCACGCTGCGGTAATTGAGCAGGAAAAACAGGCACAACAGCCCGAACTGTACGAACCAGCCAAGCACGGTCGGGTCGCTGGAGCCGACCTTGGTCAACTCGGGAAACCATGCTGCCGCATATTGCCGCGAGGCGACCACTTCGATCGCCACCAGACTGGAAAACGCAATCAGCGTAATGAAGCCCATCAGATAACCGAGCAGCGGGCCGTGGGAGTAAACCGGGTAACGCACCACGCCGCCGGCACGGGGCAGCGCAGCGCCCAGTTCGCAGTAGACGATGCCCAGCAGCAACACGGCGAAACCGCCGAGCAGCCAGGAAAAGATCCCCGCCGGGCCGGCGATGGCGGACACGTGACTGGCGGCGAACAACCAGCCCGAACCGAAGATTGCCCCCAGCCCGATGAACGTGAGGTCTATTAATGAAAGTTGTTTCTTGAACTTGCCTTGGCCTGTCATAGCGTCGCCTTCTTGTTGGTTGTTGGAGGGGCGTGCAGTGGCGCTACAGTGAACTTGTCAGGCGCTGCGCGATTGATGTTTTTTGCCGGTGTCGATGACGAAATCAGCACAATGGCCCACGGCAAGGCCCCGGCTCGACAGGCCGCCATCCATGGGGCAATCTGCGCGCAAGCCAATGCGCACCGTGGGGAGTGACAGTCATGACGCAGAATGCGTTTGCGATCCTGAGCCAGCAGAACCAAGCGAGCCGACCGCAATGCCTCGACGATCTGCTCGCCAGCATGGCGCTGCTGTTGCCCATGCTGGATGTGATTCCCAACGCGGCAATCTTCATCAAGGATCCGCAGGCGCGCTACGTCATGGCTAACCAGACACTGGTGCAACGCTGCGGTTTGAAAGACCTGCGACCGTTATTGGGCAAGACCAGCGCCGAGGTGTTTCCGGCGCAATTGGGCCCGGGCTACACCGAGCAGGATCGGCGCGTGCTGGAAGAGGGATTGGTGCTGGAGGATCAGCTGGAGTTGCACCTGTACGGCAGCCGCGAACCCGGCTGGTGCCTGACCCACAAACGTCCGCTGTACGATCGTGATAACCGGATCATTGGCCTGGCGGGCATTTCCGTCGACCTGCAAACCGCCAGCGAAACTCATCCGGCGTATCAGCGTCTGGCGGCGGTGGATGAGTACATTCGGGCGAACTTCGCGAGCCGCGTCAGTCTTGGCGAACTGACGCGCATCGCCGGAATTTCAGTGGCGCAACTGGAGCGTTACTGCAAACGGGTGTTCCACCTGACGCCGCGGCAGATGATCCAGAAAGTCCGTCTTGAGCACGCGCATCGGCTGTTGCATGGCGAGTTGCCGATCACCGAGGTGGCGCTGCAGTGCGGCTATACCGACCACAGCGCTTTCACCCGGCAGTTCAAGGCGTCGACCGGATTCACCCCGCGCCAGTATCGGTTGGCGACGGCGCAGTGAGGCTTGCCTGTCAGGCCTTGACCCAGCGCTGCCGGCTCCAGGCACTCAGCGAGTCCACGCCCAGCACCAGAATCAGCATCGCCAGAATCACCGTGCTCGCCTGCGCTTCCTGAAACAGGCTGAGGCTGACATACAGCATCTGCCCCAAACCACCGGCCCCGACGAAGCCTAGCACGCTGGCCATGCGGATGTTGTTTTCCCAGCGATACAGGCAATAGGCGAGCAATTGCGGGGCGAGGTTGGGCAGGGTGCCGTAGCAGAAGGCAAGCACGGGATTGCCGCCCTGCAAGCGGATCGCTTCGGCCGGTTCTGGCGGGGTATTCTCCAGCGCTTCGGCGAACAGTCGACCGAGCACGCCGGTGGTGTGCAGGGCCAGCGCCAGAGTGCCGGCATTCGGCCCAAGGCCGGCGGCGAGCACCATCAGCGCCGCCCACACCAGTTCCGGAATCGCCCGCAAACCGTTAAGCAACAGGCGCGAGGCGCTTTGTAGCGGCCAGCCGAAACGCCCGGCCGCAGGCAGCGCGAGGAGAATGCCGAACACGGCCGCGAGCAGGGTGCCAAGGGCCGACATGGCGAGGGTTTCCAGCGCGCCCTTGAGGATCGCCTGCAAGTGCGTGGCGCTCAGGTCCGGGCTGAGAAAGCGCTGCGCGTAGGCACCCATCTGCTTGAGGCTGGTGGCGTTGCCCAGTTCGCCGAGGTCGAGTTCGAGGTAGCCGAACGAGGCGATCACCGCGACGCCAATCACGACGATCAGCAGCAGATTGATCAGGCGATTCATGTCAGCCTCCAGCGCAGCAGGCGGCTGAGTTGGTCGGCACCGAGCACCAGAATCAGGAAGGTCAGCAACATGCTCGCCACTTCACCGCTGGCGAACATGCGCAGCGACAGGTCGATCTGCTGGCCGAGGCCACCAGCGCCAACAAACCCCATCACCACCGAGGCACGAATCGCGCACTCCCAGCGATACACCGTGTACGACAGCAGCTCCGCCGCGACATTCGGCAGAATCCCGTAGGCGAACGCCGCGAGTCGTCCGCTGCCGGCCTGCATCAAGGCATGCGCCGGGCGTTGGTCGGTGGACTCGAAAATCTCCGCGTAGACCTTGCCGAGCATGCCGCTGTAGGTGATTGCGATCGCCAGTACACCCGCCGCCGTGCCGAGGCCGACAGCACGCACGAACAGCAGCGCCCAAACGATTTCCGGCACGCTGCGCAAGAAGATCAGCAGGCCGCGTACCGGCCAGCGCAACAAGCGCCCGAGCCGACTGGGAATGCCGCTCCGGGATGCCGCAGACAACGACAGCGCGCGGCTGGCAATCAGGCTGGCCGGCACCGCCAGCAGCAACGCCAACGCCATGCCGGCGGTGGCGATGGCCAGGGTTTGCAGGGTGGCCTTGAGCAGTAACTGGAGAAAATCGTGGTCATGCGCCGGTGGCCAGAACCCGGAGATGAAGCGGCCCATTTCGGTCTGGCTGTCGCTGTGCAGCAGCACGCCAAGGTCCAGTTCGCTGAGCTGGATGCCCGGCCACAGCAAGGCCAGCGCCAGCAGGGTCAGCAGCAGTCGCGGCGCGGCGGCCGGGTCGCGGGAATCAGCCGTCAGCATCGCGGGATCTGCACAATCAGCGGCGCACTCGGCGTCGTCGGGCTTTGCAATTGCTCATTGGCGTACAGCGTGTCGAGCATTTCGCGGCTGACCTGCTCGGCAGGGCTGTCAAACAGGATCTGGCCGTCGCGTAAGCCGATGATGCGCGGAAAGTGTGCCAGCGCCAGTTCCACCGCATGCAGACTCGCCACCAGCGTGACGTTATGCGCCCGCGCGTGTTGGGAGAGGATCGACAGGGTGTGCCCGGCGAGCACCGGGTCCATCGCCGACACCGGTTCGTCCGCCAGCAGAATCTCCGGTGCCTGATACAGCACCCGCGCAATGCCCACGCGCTGCAGTTGGCCGCCGGACAATTGCTGGCAGTAAGCGAAGAGTTTGTCGCCCAGATCCAGGCGGGCGAGGGCGGCACGGGCACCGGGAATATCCGTCGGATGCAGCAGATTGAGCAGGCTCTTGCCCAGACTCCACTGCCCGAGTTTGCCGGCCAGTACCGCCGTCACCACACGCTGGCGCGGCGGCAGCGGTGGGGCCTGATGCACAAGGCCAATTCGTGCGCGCAGACGTTGCCGTTGGCGGGCGGAAAGGTGCCAGGGGCGTTCACCCAGCACCTCGATTTCACCGCTGCTGGGGCGCAACGCGGTGGCGAGCAGGTTCAACAGGCTGGATTTACCGGCCCCGGACGGACCGATGATCGCCACCTGTTCACCCGCCGCAATCTGCAGATCGACGCCACGTAGTGCGTCGACCCCATTGGCGTGGTGCAGGCGGCCTTGATTGAGGCTCAGGGTCATTTCAACAGATCGGCGGCGCGAGCAGCTTCCTCGATGCCCTTGTAGTTCTCGGGCTTGGTGTCGATGAAACGGCTGGCCGCCTGCAGATCAAGAATCTTCTTCTGCTCCGGGTTGGCCGGGTCGAGGTCGAGGAAGGCTTTCTTGATCTTCGCTGCCAGCGCCGGGTCGAGGGTGCCGCGCACGGTCCAGTTGTAATCGAAGTAGGCCGGGGTCGTGGCGAACACGTGCACCTTGCTGGTATCAACTTTGCCGGCGTCCACCAGTTTCTGCCAGACGCTGGCGTTCAGCACACCGGCATCGACCTTGCCGGCCTGGACCCAGGCGACGGTGGCGTCGTGCGCACCGGAGTAGGCGACGCGGCTGAAATAGGCTTCAGGCTTGATGTTGTCGTTCTTCAGCATGAAGTAACGCGGCATCAGGCTACCGGAGGTCGACGACACGGAGCCGAAGGCGAAGGTCTTGCCCTTGAGATCGGCCAGGCTCTTCACGTTCGGGTCGGCAGTGATGAACTTGCTGGTGAACTGCGCATCCTGCTCGCGCTGCACCAGCGGGATCACCGGGGTGGTGGCGTCGGTCTTCAGGCGTGCCTGAACGAAAGTGAAACCGCCCAGCCAGGCCATGTCGAGGCGATCGGTCGCCAACGCTTCAACCACTGCCGGGTAGTCGGCCACCGGAACGAACTGTACTTTCATGCCCAGTTGCTGCTCCAGATAGGCCCCCAGTGGTTCGAATTTGCGCAGCAATTCGGTCGGGGCTTCATCGGGAATTGCACTGACCCGCAACACATCGGCGGCATGCGCCACCAAAGCAGAAAAAGACAGGGCCAGACCAGCAGTCAGTGCCAGGGTTCGTTTGAGCATGGAAATCTCCGTTTCATGAGCGTCGCATTCTAAGCGCCACCGGGCGCGGTGTCGCGCGCGGGCGCTCAATCAGGTTAGACGAAACGGCCAGGTTATACGCAGCCGCGCCGTGAAAGGCCAGCGCGCTTGTCCGGCGATGTTTTGCTCCACATTTCCTGCAGCCCACTGCCGCTGTCACCACGAAAACACCTGTAGGAGCTGTCGAGTGAAACGAGGCTGCGATCTTTACATTTCGATTGAAGATCAAAAGATCGCAGCGTGCCGCAGCTCCTACACGGGGATTCTGGCAATCACCTTGATCTCGAACTGAAACCCGGCCAGCCAGGTCACGCCGACCGCAGTGATCGTCGGATACGGCGCGCTGCCCCAGAACTCCGGCACCACTTCCCAGATGGTTTCGAAAGTCGATTGTGGATCGATCATGAACACCGTGACGTCCACCGCATCGGCGAAGCTGCAACCGGCGGCATTGAGGATCGCATTGAGGTTGTTGAACGCCAGGCGCACCTGATCCTGCAGATCCGGCTCGGGCGAACCGTCTTCACGGCTGCCGACTTGCCCGGAGACGAACAGAAAGCCATTGGAACGAATGGCCGGTGAATAGCGATGACGCTCATAAAGTGCATGGCGGGCAGGCGGGAAAACGACGTCGCGTTGGGTCATGGGTGTCTCCATCATTGTTTGGTGGTTGTTGATGGAGTGACTTTAGGGGCTTGCGTAAGGGGGATAAACGCGCAACCTTGGCGTTCACTGTTTGCATTTTCCAAACAATCAGAGGGCGCGAAGTGGACCGTTTCGATGCAATGCAGGCGTTCGCCCGGGTGGTCGAGGCGGGCAGTTTCACCAAGGCTGCCGAGACTTTGCACATGAGCAAGACCACGGTGACGCAGCTGGTGCAGCAGTTGGAGGCACGGCTGCGGGTCAAGTTGCTCAACCGCACCACGCGCAAGGTCAACGTCACGGCCGACGGTGCGATCTATTACGAGCGAGTGATCAAACTGTTGGCCGACATGGACGACGCCGAAACCAGTTTGTCCGGCGCCTCGGCATTGCCCAGAGGGCGCTTGCGCGTCGATGTGCCGAGCCCGCTGGCGAGACTGATTCTGATGCCGGCATTGCCTGAGTTTCACGCGCGTTATCCGGATATTCAGATCGACATGGGGGTCAGTGACCGCATCGTCGACATCATCGATGAGAACGTCGATTGCGTGGTGCGCGGCGGTGAATTGCTCGACCAGTCACTGATGGCCCGGCGGGTGGCCGACCTGCAGCTCGGGGTCTTCGCCGCGCCAACTTACCTGGCCCGCGCCGGCACGCCGCAGCATCCCCGCGAGCTGGAAGACTCCCATCATCGGGTGGTTGGATTTCTCTGGGCGCGCACCGGCAAACCCGTGCCTTACGCCTTGCGCAATGGCAGCGAACACCTGCAGATCAAGGGTCGCCACGTATTGGCCGTCGATGACGGTAACGCCTACCTTGCGGCAGGGCTGGCCGGCATGGGCGTGCTGTGGTTGCCCCGGTACATGTCGCACGCGCATCAGGCTCGGGGTGAGTTGGTACCGCTGTTCGAGGACTGGCAACTCGAGCCGATGCCGCTCTATGTGGCGTACCCGCCGAACCGGCATATCAGCCAAAAGCTAAGGGTATTTATCGATTGGATCGTGGAATTGATGGCGCACCATGGCAATGGCCCGGAACTTGCTGAGCCGCGCTCCGGGACTGTCAAATAACTAACGAATAACGCCAACCATGACAGTCGCTTGCTCTGGATGCACCGCTATTCACTCAAGGAGCGTCACCCGTCATGAATATGTATATCGATATTGTCGGTGCGTGCAATTTGAGCTGCCCCTCCTGCCCGATGGGTAACTCGGAAAACGTCAACTTCAAGAAAGCCATGCAAGTTGACATGTTTCGCAAGATCGTCGAGAAGGCCCGGAACGAAGGGGTCGAGACGATCTTTCTGTATAACTGGACCGAGCCGTTGATCCACCCGCGAATCGGTGAGTTTGTCGAGATCATCAATGCCGCCGGTTTGCAGAGCGGTATCAGTTCCAACTTGAATCTAGCCAAGAACATGCAAACCGCCATGCTGGCCAACCCATGGTTCTTCCGTATTTCGTTGTCCGGGTTTTACCAGGAGACTTACCAGCAGGGGCACGTGGGCGGCGACATTGAAGTGGTCAAGGCCAATATGATCAAACTGCATGAACTCAAACAGCAACATGGTTTGAGTACGCGGATCGAGGTGTACTACCACCGTTATCTGGACAACATGGAAGAAGAAGGGCTGATGCGCGAATTCGCCCAGCGTCTGGGTTTCGAGTTCTCGACCGGATATTCAGTGATGATGCCGCTTGAGAAAACGCTGGCGCTGATCGAACGCGATCCTTCGGTGACAGATACCGATCATGAAACCCTGAAAAGGCTGGCGCTGCCGCCCTTCGACGATCTGGTCAATCTGGTCCGCCAGTATCCCAAGCAGGCGTGCTCGCTCAAGGATGACTGGCTGGTGCTCGACTGCAACGGCAATACCGTTTTGTGCTGTTCGGTTTTCAATCAGACCGAATACCAGGTCGGCAAGTATCTGGACATGCCTCTGGCGCACCTGACCGGCCTCAAGTCCACCCAGAAAAATTGCATCGACATGTGCAATCGTTGTGCAAAAAACGGCTTGCACATCTACTCGACCCAATCCAATCGGGGGCCGCTGGAAAGTCACGCCGTTAACCGCATTATCGACTTCCAGCGGCGCACGATCATGGGGCTGCCGGTCGAAAGCGAAAAGCTTGGGCGAGCCGGCGAAGTCAGTGCGGAGAACTTCGACGAAGCGCAATACCTGCAGATGAACCAGGACGTCAAAAACGCGATTTCCACCGGCGCGTTCACCAGTGGATATCAGCATTACGTGCTGTTCGGTCGTCTGGAAGGCCGGCTCGGTGCGGGCTATCTCACCGTGGTCTGACCGTGATCAGGTCCCGCCAGTTGGCTTGAAAGCCATTCACTGAAGCATCGCGCCATCGGGTCATTCTCGCTGTCGCGATGGGTCAGCAGCGCCCAGTTCGGGCCGCGAATGGTTTGCTCCACCAGGGGCAGCAACAGTCCGTTTTGCTGCGCCTGTTGGCTGAGCAACTGACTGACCAGCGCGATCCCCAACCCTGCCGCAGCGGCATCGAGCAACAAGCCCGGATCGGAAAAATTCAGCCCCTGATCCTGCTGCCCGACATCGACCCCGGCTTCCACTGCCCAATGGCTCCAGTCCATTTCCCGCTCACCGTGCAGGGTGGTGCGCTGCGCGGTGGGCTGCGCCAAAACGCTTGGATGACACGCCGGAAGCAGGCGGTCGGCATGGAGCACCTTGAAGCTGCATTCAGCCTGCGAACTGATGTCGTCGCGCACTGCCAGATCGATGGTTTGCGTGGCCATGTCCGGCACTTCATCGGTGCTGAAAATCCACAGATCGACCTGCGGATGCTGGCGCCGAAAATCCGCCAGACGCGGCAACAACCAATGTCGGGCGAAGGCTGGCGTGGTGTTGAGCACCAGTTGATTGGGCTTCTGATATTGCCCCAGACGCCGGATGCCGACCGCCAGTTGCTGCAACATCGCCTGAGTGGTGCTGAGCAGATCGTGGCCGGCATCGGTCAGGGCGACGCTGCGACCGTTGCGAAAAAACAGCGGCTGTTCGAGGTACGCCTCAAGGCTGCGGATCTGCTGGCTGATTGCCGATTGGGTGAGGTGCAGTTCATCGGCAGCCTTGTGAAAACTGCCGAGGCGAGCCGCCGCTTCGAAGCCGCGCAGAGAGCTGAGCGGTGGCCAGTGTTTAAGCATATAGATAAGTTCCTCTAATCATTTCTGCGCAAAATCCATCGTTTGTTTGCCTGTTTGCGCGTCCGTAGCATGGTCGGCGTGAACACATTGGCTTAACTTACGAGACTTATCATGCAGCACAATGACAATAAAAACAGCGCTTGGATGATGCCGGCGGAGTGGGCCACCCACGCTGCCACCTGGATGGTCTGGCCGCACAATCAGGCGCTGTGGGAATCGGGATGGCGTGTGACTTTGCCGCAGGTGCAAGAGGATTTCGCCCGGGTCGCGAATGCCATTGCCCGTTTCGAGCCGGTGAAAATGGTCGTCGATCCGTCGGCGCTAGCGAGCGCCAAAGCGCTGTGCGGACCGAACATCGAGCTGATCCCGTTGGCGGTCAACGACAGCTGGTGCCGCGACTCTGGCCCGAGCTTCGTCTGCCACCCGCAACAAGGGCTGGCCGGTGTCAGCTGGCGCTTCAACGCCTGGGGCGGCAAGTCGGCGCACGAGCTGGACGAAAGCCTGGCACGCCGGGCACTCAATCACCTGGGGCTGGAATGCTTTGGCACGCCGCTGAGCAACGAAGGCGGGGCGATTCACGTTGATGGCGAAGGCACGCTGATCACCACCGAGTCGGTGCTGCTCAACCCCAATCGCAACCCGGACATCGGCAAGGCTGAGATGGAAGAAATCTTCAGTCGCTTGCTCGGCGTGAAGAAAACCATTTGGTTGCCGGGCGATCCTGATTACGTCACCGGCGACATGACTGATGGCCACGTCGATGGCGTCTGCGCCTTCGCCCGTCCCGGCGTGTTGCTGGTGGATGCGACCCACGACCAAAGCTCGGTGTACGCCGAAGTGGTGCGCGAAAACCGCCGCGCACTGGAGCTGGCGACCGACGCTCAGGGGCGCAAGTTCGAGCTGATCGAACTCTACGAAGCCAGCGAAGCCGTCGATACCGAAGCCGAAGTGTTCTGCGCCTCGTACACCAATTTCTACATCGCCAATGGCGCGATCATCATGCCGGCCTACGGCATCGAGGCCGACGAAGCGGCGGCGAAAGTGCTGGCGCAGGCGTTCCCCGGACGCGAAGTGGTGCCGGTGCGCATCAATCATCTGGCCCATGGCGGCGGCGGGGTGCACTGCATCACCCAGCAGCAACCCGCCTGGCCAGTGGAGGGTTGAGCGATGAGCCATCTGACCATCGCCACCACCCAGATGTCGTGTACCTGGGACCTGCCGCGCAACCTCGATCAGGCCGAGCAACTGGTGCGTGAGGCCGCCGCGAAGGGCGCGCAGGTGATCCTGTTGCAGGAGCTGTTCGCCACCCCGTATTTCTGCATCGAACAGAGCCACAAACATCAGGCGCTGGCCGAAGAGTATCGCGACAGCCGCCTGCTGCAGCGTTTCGCCGCGCTGGCCAAAGAGCTGGGCGTGGTGCTGCCGCTGAGCTGGTTCGAAAAGGCTGGCAATGCCTACTTCAATTCGCTGAGCGTGGCCGATGCCGACGGGCGTCTGTCGGGGGTGTATCGCAAGACCCACATCCCCAACGCCATCGGCTATCAGGAGAAGGAATATTTCAGCCCCGGCGACAGCGGCTTCAAAGTCTGGGACACCGCGTTCGGCCGCCTCGGCGTGGGCATCTGCTGGGATCAATGGTTTCCCGAGACCGCGCGTTGTCTGGCGCTGATGGGCGCTGAAGTGTTGCTGTTCCCCACGGCCATCGGCTCCGAGCCGGGTTGCGCGGCGCTGGACTCTCGCGACCATTGGCAGATGACCATGCGCGGCCATGCCGCCGCCAATCTGCTGCCGGTGGTGGCGGCCAACCGGGTCGGGCGAGAAGTGGCGAGCACCGATCAGGCGCTGCAGATGAACTTCTACGGTTCGTCGTTCATCAGCGATCACAAGGGCAAGTTGCTGGCCGAAGCCGACCGCGACAGCACTGGCGTGCTGGTGCACAGCCTCGATCTCGACGCGATGCGCGAAGAGCGCCTGAGCTGGGGCATTTACCGCGACCGGCGCCCGGACATGTATGGCGCGCTGCTCAGTCAGGACGGCCACCACCTTCACGCACGCTGGACCACTCAAGGGGTTTGAACATGGCTTCGCACCACCAACGACTGCTCGGTGTTCTGGGCTTGACATTGATTTGCGTGATCCCGTCGCTGCATGCCGAGGACAAAACCCTGCGGCTGTACAACTGGGCCGATTATTTTGCCGAAGACACCCTGAGCCGCTTCACCGCCGAAACCGGGATCAAGGTGATCTACGACGTCATGGACGGCAGTGAAACCCTCGAAGCGAAGATGCTTTCAGGTGGCAGCGGCTATGACCTGATTTTCCCCGGCGACACCGTGGCCGAGCGCCTGATGCGTGCCGGCAGCCTGATGCCGCTGGATCAATCGAAGCTGACAGCGCTGGCCGACATCGTGCCCGGTCTGCAGAAACTGCGCAGCCATTACCAACATTCCAGCCAGGCCACCGTGCCCTACACCTGGGGCACCATCGGCCTGACTTACAACGCAGCGCAGATCAAACAGCGCATGGCTGATGCCCCCGTCAATAGCCTGGACATGCTGTTCAAACCGGAGCTGGCGGCGAAGTTTGCCGACTGTGGCATTTCGTTGATCGACTCGCCGGATGAAGTGCTGGCAGTCGTGCTCAATTATCTGGGCCGAGACCCGCGCAGCGCGAAACCGGCGGATCTGGCGGCGGCCAGTGAGGTGCTGATGAAGCTGCGACCGTACGTGCGCAAGTTTCAGTCGCAACCGGTGACCGATCTGGTCAACGGCAACCTGTGCCTGTCGCTGGGTTACAGCGGCGACATGACCCAGGCCCAGCGCACCTCGGACAGCGCTGGCAAGAGCACCCGCTTCGAGTACCGCATCCCGCGCGAAGGCACCACGGTGTGGATGGACACCATGGCGATTCCGGTCGATGCGCAACACCCGGAATACGCCTACGCCTTCATCAACTTCGTGATGCGCCCGGAGAACATGGCGGCGATCAGTAATTTCACCGGTTACCCGACTTCCAACGCCAAGGCTCGGGCCAGCGTCGACGCGGCGATGCGCAATAACCCGGACATCTACCTTGACGAGGCGACCTATGCTCGATTGATCCCGGGCAAGGACATTCCTCAGGCTGATATGCGCGCCCGCATGCGCACCTGGACCAAATTCAAAACCGCTACCCACCCATGATTCAACGGCCGGCGCCCGGTCGCCGGCCCCTTTCAGGAAAGCCCGTTATGTCGACGCGTCGTGAGTTCATCAAACAGGTATCGGTCGCTGCAGGTGTCAGCGCCGCGGTCATGGGCCTTGGCCTGGCCCCCGGCAAACTGCTGGCGGCCAGCGCGGGGGATTGGTTCATGCCCGACGAGGGCGACCCGCACGAGCGCGCCTTCATCGCTTTCGGCGCGCAGGATGCAATCTGGGAGGATTTCACCGCAGATGTGCAAGCCGCGCTGGGCCGCATCGCCCGCACCATTGCCCGTTATGAGCCAGTCACGGTGTTATGTCGCAGTGGCGAACGCAGCCTCGCCGAAGAGTATTGCGGCACCCGCAACGTCACCTACGTGACCGCCGCGCTCGACGACATCTGGATGCGTGACATCGGCGCCAATTTCGTCATCGACGACAAGGGCGGGCTTGGCGCCGTGGACTTCAATTTCAACGGTTGGGGCAACAAGCAGCGGCACAGCAAGGACGCGAAAATCGCTGCGCGAGTGGCCAGCGACGCGCAAGCGACGTACCTGCGCAGTGAATTGGTGGGCGAGGGCGGTGGCATCGAAGTCGACGGCCACGGCACCGGGATCATGACTGAGAGCAGCTGGATCAACAGCAATCGCAATCCCGGCTGGAGCAAGGCCGATGTCGAGGCCGAACTGAAGGAGCGTCTGGGCCTGCGCAAAATCATCTGGCTGCCGGGGATCAAGGGCAAGGACATCACCGACGCCCACGTTGATTTCTATGCGCGGTTCGTCAGGCCCGGCGTGGTGATCGTCAACCTCGACACCGATCCACAGTCCTACGATCACCAGGTGACGCTGGCGCACCTGGAAATTCTCAAGAAAGCCACCGACGCTGACGGTCGCCCGCTGCAGGTCCACACGATTTCGCCGCCGCTCAA
The DNA here is from genome assembly GCF_019775695.1 of Pseudomonas sp. AO-1. NCBI lineage: Bacteria > Pseudomonadati > Pseudomonadota > Gammaproteobacteria > Pseudomonadales > Pseudomonadaceae > Pseudomonas > Pseudomonas sp. AO-1. The sequence continues at coordinate 3,752,312 of NZ_CP079947.1, read as the reverse complement.
GCCGCGCAAGAGCAAGTTCAACCAGAACAACCCGGATTTCGCCGCCGGTTACATCAACTACTTCGTGATCAACGGCGCGATCATCGCCCCGGAATTCGGCGACAAGGCAGCCGATCAGAAGGCTTACGACTTGTTGTCGAAGCTGTACCCGGAACGCAAAGTCGAGCTGCTGAACATCGATGCGATCGCTGCCGGTGGCGGCGGGATTCACTGCGTGACCAGTCATCAGCCGCAAGCGTGATTGACTCTTTGGCCCATCAAGCCAACTATCGGCGCATAACAACATGACCGATGGGCCAGACCTTGATCGAACGACGTCAATTCAGCGGAGGCATGAAGGGCAAAAACCTCCGCTATCTGAATGAGCAAGCCGCCGAGACCCGCATCACCCGCACCGGTTTCCTGTTGCTGGAGCATTTTTCACTGCCGGCCTTCACCCAGGCGCTGGACACGATCATCACCGCCAACCTGTTGCGCGCCGGACTGTTCAGCTCGCGCACGTTCGGGCTGGGCGAGGGTGAAGTGATCAGCGACCTGGGGTTGGTGATTCGCCCGGATGCGCGGATTGACGCCGCCAGCCTTGCGGATCTGGACTTGCTGGTGGTGTGTGGCGGCTACCGCACCGAGCTGAAGGCCAGCGAAGAGTTGATAAGCCTGCTGCGCTCGGCGCCGGAGCGCGGGGTCAGTCTGGCCGGTTTGTGGAACGGTGCGTGGTTTCTCGGCCGCGCCGGCCTGCTCGATGGTTATCGTTGTGCGATCCACCCGGAACACCGTCCCGCACTCACGGAAATTGCCAAAGCCACTCAGGTCAGCAGCGAACCTTATGTGATCGATCGCGACCGGCTCACGGCATCGAGCCCCTCCGGGGCTTTCCATATGGCGCTGGACTGGATCAAGAGCCTGCACGGCAAGGCGCTGGTCGAAGGCATCGAGGACATCCTGGCGTTCGAGGAGTCGCGCTATCGGCGGATCAAACCGGATGAAAACCTTTGCGTCAGTGCACCGTTGCGCGAGGTGGTCAAACTGATGGATGCCAACCTCGAGGAACCGCTGGAGCTGGAGCAACTGGCGGTGTACGCCGGTCGCTCGCGGCGCCAGTTGGAGCGTTTGTTCAAGGAGCAGCTCGGCACCACGCCGCAACGCTATTACCTGGAATTGCGCATCACTGAAGCCCGGCGCCTGTTGCAGCACACCGAGCTGTCGCAGATGGAAGTGCTGGTGGCCTGTGGTTTCGTTTCGCCGAGCCATTTCAGCAAGTGCTACAGCGCGTTTTTCGGTTATCGCCCGTCAAGGGAAAAACGCCTGGTCAAATAGTCCGAGGCGTTTTCTGCCTTCGGCCTCAGAGGTGATCGGCGTCGATCACTGCTTGGGCGAACGCCTGCGGATCTTCCTGCGGCAGGTTGTGGCCGATGCCGCCGTTGATCAGGCGGAACTGGTACTTGCCGGTAAAACGCTTGGCGTAATCCTCGGGCGCCGGGTGCGGCGCGCCGTTGGCATCGCCCTCGAGGGTGATGGTTGGCACGCTGATCGACGGGGCGCTGGCGAGTTTCTGTTCCAGCGCCGCGTATTGCGCTTCGCCCTGCACCAGGCCCAGACGCCAGCGGTAGTTGAACACCGTGATCGCGACGTGATCGGGGTTCTCCAGCGCTTTGGCGCTGCGGTCGAACGTGGCGTCATCGAACGCCCACTTCGGTGAGGCGAGCTGCCAGATCAGTTTGGCGAAGTCGTGGGTGTTTTTCCGGTAGCCGTCACGGCCTCGTTCGGTGGCAAAGTAGAACTGATACCACCACTGCAATTCGGCCTTGGGCGGCAATGGATTCTGCCCGGCAGCCTGATTGCCGATCAGGTAGCCGCTGACCGAGACCAATGCCTTGACCCGCTCTGGCCACAACGCCGAAACGATGTCCGCCGAACGCGCGCCCCAGTCGTAACCACCGAGCACCGCTTGCTGGATATTCAGTGCATCCATGAAGTCGATCACGTCACTGGCCAGTGCCGCCGGTTGACCGTTGCGCAGTGTCTGGTCCGAGAGGAAATGCGTGTCGCCATAACCCCGCGCATACGGCATCAACACCCGATAACCCTTGGCGGCGAGCAATGGTGCGACCTCGTCATAACTGTGGATGTCGTACGGCCAGCCGTGCAGCAGAACCACCACCGGCCCCTGCGCCGGACCGGTTTCGGCGTAGGCCACATCCAGCAGGCCGGCCTGCACATGCTTGAGCGGGCCGAACGGCGAAGGTGCGGCATAGCTGACGCGGTGGTCGTCGGATGCCGGCTGCGCGGCGGCGGCCGTTGGCATTTGCGTCGCCGCCAGCGCGCCGAACAGCGTCACGGCGAGGATGTTCATACGGTTGAATGCTGCGTTTTTCATGCTGAAGTCTCCTTGGCAATCCTGTCGGGGGCAGGTGCGGGGTGATCCCTGCAAACCTTGCAGGCATTTGAACGCCGGGACGGATCTGGCCCATGTCGAAAAAGCGCGGTGATTCAAGTTCATGTATCGCCGGGGCGTCTGTACACACTGAGATACATAGCCGGTGTGCTTTGTATGGCCGTGTATTCAGCGGTGCGCACGATACATGGCGAGACCAAACCCGGGTTTTTCGACACATCGGCGCTACATCCGGCGGTCACAGTGCAGGCCTTCACACCACCACTGTCGAGAGGGCAACTGCATGCAACGCACACTGATTCTGGCTACTGTGGCCGCACTGGTTTCATTCACCGGCCTGGCGCAGGCGGCAGACGCTCAGGCCATGAGCTGGCAACAGGGCCTGAGCCGTACCGAGCTGATGCGTCAGGACCTGGGTGACGCGGATCGCGAAGTGATCCAGGCGCGTATCGACTTCGACCCGGGCGTGACGGCGCCGCGGCATGCGCATCCGGGTGTCGAGGTGGCGCATGTGCTCAGCGGCACGCTGGAGTATCAACTGGAGGGGCGCGCGGCGGTCACGCTAAAGGCCGGCGACTCACTGTTCATCCCGGCAGGCGTGGCCCATGTGGCGAGGAACGTCGGTCAGGACCAAGGCGTTGAACTGGCGACCTATGTGGTGAAAAAGGGCCAGCCGCTGTTGGAGCTGAAACCGTGATCGGGCTTATCTGGCGCGCAGCAACTTGCGGTAATCCACCGGCGAAATCCCGCGAGCCTGACGGAAGGAATGGCTGAAAGAACTGGCCTGCGAGTAACCCAGCATCAGGGCGATGTTCATGATGCTGGTCTCGGTGCGGCGCAGGTAATGGTCGGCCAGTTCCATGCGCATGGTTTCCAGCACCTGATTGAAGTTTTCCCCTTCCGCCGCCAGTTTGCGTTGCAAGGTGCGCGGCGAAATCGCCAGCTGCCGGGCCAGGCTTTTCAAGCTGAAATCGCCGGTCGGCAACTGTTCGGTGAGCAAGGCACGCAAGCGGTCGGTCACGGAAAATGCCGGGTACGACAGACACAGCTGCCAGTCGGCCTCCAGCAGCATGCTGCGATGCATGCGCGGGTCGGCGCCCTGGATGCGTGACGAGAGGGTCGACTCGGCGAACACCAGCGCATTGCTCCCGGCTTCGAACTGCACCGGACAACCAAAAAACGCTTCGTAGAGTGCCGGCTCGCCGAGCGCCGGGTGCCTCATTCTGACCTCCAGCATCGGCGAGTTGCTGGCGATCAACCAGCGGCCGAACGCCGCCCAGCCGGCCATTAACGTTTCCTGATGCAGGGCGCAGTAAGGCTCCAGTTCATTGATGCGCTGATCTTCGAGGGTCACGCGGCCGTCGCCGATGACGATCCGGGTCTGGCTGGACGGGCTGTCGTAAACGATCTTGCCGAACCGCAGAATCATGTTCAGCGACTCGCCGAGCGTCGCACTGGTCATCAGCACGTAACCCAATACACCGTAGGTGCCGGGGCGCACGGCGGCGCCGACCAGCAGACCGAAATGCGGCAGGTTGCTGCTGCGCGCCGCCAGTTCCAGCAAGGTCCGCAGTTGGCGCATGGGAATGCGCACAATCGAATCGGACAACTGCTCGCGTGAGAGTCCGGTCTGCTGCAACAGCCAGTCGCCATCGCAGCCGTGTTGCTCGGCGACATCAAGGACGTGGTTCACGAAAGCAGCGCTGGAAGTGGCGGGTCGCATGGGGGGAGGGGAAGTCCGGTCATCCGGTGATCTTGCTTTTCCGAAAGGTGAAGAAAGCGACGTCGCCAAGGCGCGCGGCGTCAGTAGACCCTACATGCGCCCGATCACCGGAATGCCGGTGCCGGTGACCGCAGACGCCTGTTCCGAAATCAGAAACAGAATGACCGCCGCCAGCTGCGCGGGTGTCACCCAGCGCTGGTGCTCGGCGTCGGGCATGGCCTCACGGTTTTGCGGGGTGTCGAGCACGCTCGGTAGCACGGCATTGACCGTGATGCTCATGTCCTTGAGCTCTTCGGCGAGGCTTTCGGTCAGGCGCAGTACGCTGGATTTCGACGCAGCGTAAGCACCCATCCCCAGTCCGGCCTTGGCCGCCATGCTCGCGCCGATGTTGACGATGCGCCCCGCCGAGGATTGCAGCAGCAACGGCAGCAGGGCTTTGCTGGCATTCAAGGCAGTTCGCAGGTTCAGCGAGTAGAGCCGATCCCACGCCTCTATCGCACCACCGAGCAATGGCTCCCACGCGTAACCGCCAGCGCCGTTTACCAATGCATCGAGGCGCCCGAAGTAGCGATTGATCTGGTGGGCGACTTCCTGGCAATCGGCAAAGGAAGTCAGGTCGATGCCGGACAGGACCAGTCGGTTATGGGAACTGGGCAGCGTAATCGTCGCCTGATCGATCAGCACCAGATCCGCGCCCCGGGCGGCGGCCATGTCCGCCAGGGTCTCGCCGAGATTCCCCAGGGCGCCGGTAATCGCCACAACGCGCCGTGAGAGTGACTGAGTCATCAAGAGTCCTTTCCTTTTTAAGGGCGCATACTCTAATGATATCGGTCGCCCGTAGCATGCTTTTGGATGTCAACTTGTTGTGCAAAAGTGCCAATTTTTTTTGCTCGGCGAATCTTCGGGCAAGGGTCGTGAAACAGGCGTCAGAAAGTTGGCTTCTGCCGCTCTTCAGCCGTCCCAGTCCTGAAAGCCTGGCGATGGTTTGGTCTGGCATGCTTGTCATCGTTTCCCCAGGCGCGATGGCTTTTCTGAAGTCTGGCTGCGTGTTTTTTACGCCACCTATTCTGTTGCTGCAGCAAGCCCGTGCGACTTGTATCCTTGCCCGCGACAAGGACAAGCGGCTGTAGTCCTCGAGTCGGTCGACCCGCCGCAGGAACGGAAACCGGATTTTCCCAAAGGTAGTGATGTGAAGCGTGATACCCGCCTGGTAGTGCTGTTGTTGTTGGTCATCGGCTGTTCCCTCGCGTCGCTGACGGTATGGAAAGTGTTGGCCTCTCGCGAGCGTGCGCTGGAGGAAGTCAACGTTCATGGCTTGAACCTGACCCAGGCGCTGGCGACGTATTCCGAAGGGATCGTGCGCCAGAGTTCGTTGCTGCTGCTCGGACTCGTTGAACGTCTGGAAACCGAAGGCAGTGGCCCCGCGCAGATCCAGCGTCTGAGCGCACTGGTCAACCGTCAGGAACCGCTGATGCCACAGCTCAGCGGCATCACTATCTACGACAATCAGGGCCGCTGGCTGATGTCATCCAACCGACCGATTCCGGCCGGGGCCAACAGCCGTGATCGCGCCTACTTCATCCATCATCGCGACGATCCGAGCCGCGAGACCTTTATCGGTCCGCCGATCCAGAGCCGCTCCAATCAGGAGTGGGTGATTACCGTCAGCCGCCGTTTCAACGATGCGCACGGCGAGTTTGCCGGGGTGGTGGCGGTGACGCTGGGGGTCGAAAACTTTCTGCGCCTGTTCGGCAAGATCGATGTGGGGCAGGAGGGCGCCATTGGCTTGTCTTATACCGACGGTACGTTGCTGGTGCGCTATCCCTTCCGCGAGCAGGACATGGGGCGCAACTTTTCCAAGTCGCCGATTTATGCGAAGTATCTGGTCGATCGATCCGTCGGCACCGCGTCGTTTACCTCCAGCCTGGATGGCGTCGAGCGGCTTTACGCCTTCCGCAAGAGCGACCGGCTGCCGCTGATTACCACCGTCGCTCTCGGCAAGCGCGAGGCGCTCGCGGCGTGGCGTATGGAAGCCTGGCTGTCGGCTGTGGTGGTCACGGGATTGCTGGGGCTTACCGGGCTGATCGGCTGGTGCCTGATGCTGGATATCCGCCGGCGTACCAAGGCTGAAGATCAATTGTGTGGCACGCAGCAGCAGTTGCTCTCATCCAATCGCCAGCTTGAGTTGCTGGCGATGAAGGATGCCCTGACCGGTCTGGCCAACCGGCGCTGCTTCGATGAGAGCCTCGCCATGGAAGCCCGGCGCGCGCAACGTGACGGCACGACGCTGGCGTTGCTGATGATCGATATCGATTACTTCAAGCTGTTCAACGATTCATTCGGGCATGTCGCCGGCGATGCTTGCCTGCAGAAGGTCGGCAGAATCCTGGAGGGTTGCGTACGGCGGCCGTCGGATCTGCTGGCGCGGTATGGCGGAGAAGAAATGGCGGTGATCATGCCGGACACCGACCGTGCCGGTGCGACGGTCGTCGCACAATTGATCCTTGATCGTCTGGCGCAAGCGCATATTGCGCACGCCTCCAGCCCAGTCGGGCGTGTGACCGTGAGCATCGGGATTGCGGCGGCGTCGGGGGCACGACTGGATCACGTGCCAGATTTGATCGAGGTGGCCGACCAGGCGCTGTATAACGCCAAGACGTCGGGACGTAACCGGTTTGTACCGGCCGAGTGGTGACGGGGGCGAACAGGACGTTGTCAATCAGTGGTGTCGGGCGTATCCCGCAGAGTCTTTGGGCGTCAGAACGATGGCGCCGTTGAAGTGCCCGCTGCGCAGACACGTCAGCGCCTGATTGGCGTCCTCCAGGGCAAATCGGGTGACGTCGCAATGCACGGGTGTGTGCTGCAGCTGCGCAAAAAACGCGGTGCCGTCTTCACGGGTCAGGTTGGCCACGGAGCGTACGCTGCGTTCGCCCCACAGCAAACGATAGGGAAAGGCGGGGATATCGCTCATGTGGATGCCGGCGCAAATCACGCAGCCGCCCTTGACGGTGGCGGACAGCGCCAGTGGCACCAGCGCCCCGACGGGCGCAAAGATCAGGCTGGCGTCCAGCGCATGGGGCGGTGGCTGATCCGAAGGGCCAGCCCATTCGGCGCCGAGGGTGCGTGCATAGGCCTGGCCTTCGTGGTCATCCGCTCGGGTAAAGGCGTAGACCTGTTGCCCGCGACCGCGGGCAATCTGAATTGCCAGATGTGCCGCCGCGCCAAATCCGTACAGCCCCAGGTGTTGCGCGCCCTGAGCCATTTGCAAGGCGCGAAAGCCGATCAGGCCGGCGCACAACAACGGCGCCGCTTGAATGTCGCTCAACGTGTCCGGGATTGCAAAGCAGAAGCGCTGATCGGCGACGGTGTATTCGGCATAGCCGCCATCCAGCTGACAACCGGTGAACTGCGCCTGATCGCAGAGGTTCTCCCGACCCGAGCGGCAGAAGACGCATTCGCCGCAGGTCCAGCCCAGCCACGGCACGCCAACCCGCCGGCCAATCCATTCAGCGGCCACATCGGCGCCTGCGGCGATGACTTCTCCGACGATTTCATGCCCCGGCACGCGGGGCAGAACCGCTTGTGGCAACTCGCCGTCGAACAGGTGCAGATCGGTACGACACACCCCGCAAGCCAGTACCCTGAGCAACAGTTGCTGCGCGCTGGGCGTGGGGATCGGCCGTTCTTCGCATTGCAGCGGTTGCCCGGGTGAATACAGGACCATGGCACGCACGATGATTCTCCTCGCGTTGCAAGAAAGCGCTGAGTTGCGCTCCCTCCTGCAGCGTCTGTTTCCCATAGAACCGGAGCACTGATGACGGCGCTTGATTTAAATCAAGTCTTGCAGGTTTCAGGCTTTCAGAATCGACGGACGAATCTTTGTTCAGCGAACCCGGGGCGGTAAACCTCATGAGCGATTTCCTCAATGCGCAACAACTGGAAGGCCTGGACGCTTACTGGCGCGCTGCCAATTACCTGGCTGTCGGGCAGATTTACCTCAAGGACAACCCGCTGCTCAAGGAGCCGTTGCGCCGGGCTCATATCAAACCGCGTTTGCTGGGGCATTGGGGCACGACGCCGGGGCTTAACCTGATCTACACCCACCTCAACCGGCTGATCAAACAGTACGACCTCAACATGCTTTTTGTGACCGGCCCCGGTCATGGCGGGCCGGCGATCGTGGCGCAGACCTATCTGGAAGGCACCTATACCGAGTGTTATCCGGCGGTGGAGCGCAATACCAACGGTCTGCTGCGCCTGTTTCGGCAGTTTTCCTGGCCTTACGGAATTTCAAGTCATGTGTCGGCCCAGATTCCAGGGTCGATTCACGAGGGCGGGGAGTTGGGGTACAGCCTCGCGCATGCCTATGGGGCCGCGTTCGATAACCCTGACCTGATTGTCGCCTGCGTGATCGGCGACGGTGAGGCGGAGACCGGCACGCTGGCGGCCAGCTGGCACTCGAACAAATTCCTCAATCCTGTGCGTGACGGGGCGGTGCTGCCGATCCTGCACCTCAACGGCTACAAGATTGCCAACCCGACGTTGCTGTCCAGAATCAGCGAGGATGAACTTTCGGCGCTGATGTACGGCTATGGCTACGATCCCTTTTTCGTCGAGGGCGACGATCCGGTGCAAGTGCATCAGGCATTGGCGCAGACACTCAACACCATCGTGCTGAAGATTCGCCAGATTCAGCTCGAAGCGCGGCAACGGCCGCCGTCCAGGGCAGTGTCACGGCCGCTCTGGCCGATGCTGGTGTTACGTACGCCCAAGGGTTGGACCGGCCCCGGATTTGTCGACGGCCATCGGGTTGAAGGCACGTGGCGCGCGCATCAGGTGCCGCTGGCCGACTTCACCCAGCCGCTCCATTTGCAACAACTGGAAGAGTGGCTGAGCCGTTATCGTCCCGAGGAATTGTTCGATGCCCAAGGTGCCTTGATGCCGGAAATCGCCGCGCTGGCGCCCACCGGACATCGGCGCATGAGTGCCAATCTCCACGCCAATGGCGGTGTGATGCTGCGTGCGCTGGACCTGCCGGGTTTTGCCGATTACGCCGTGAGCGTGGTTGGGCCGGGGACTTTGCGCGCCGAAGCCACCCGAGTGCTGGGAGAATTCCTGCGTGATGTGATGAAAAACAGCCTGGCCAGCCGCAACTTTCGGCTGTTTGGCCCTGACGAAACCGCTTCCAATCGCCTTGATGCGGTGTATGAGGTCAGCGCCAAGACCTGGATCGATCCGCTGGAACCTGACGACCTGAACCTGTCGGCGGACGGCCGGGTGATGGAAATTCTCAGCGAGCAGGTGTGCGAGGGCTGGCTGGAAGGCTATCTGCTGACGGGTCGGCATGGATGGCTGTCGTGCTATGAGGCGTTTATCCATATCGTCGACTCGATGGTCAATCAGCATGCCAAATGGCTGAAGACAGCCGCCGAAGTGCCGTGGCGCAAACCTGTGGCATCGCTGAACCTGCTGTTGACCTCCCACGTCTGGCGTCAGGACCACAATGGCTTCTCGCATCAGGATCCGGGATTCATCGACATGCTGGCGAACAAGAAGCCGGACGTGGCGCGCATCTACTTGCCGCCCGATGCCAACTGCCTGTTATCGGTCGCCGACCACTGCCTGCGCAGCCGTAATTACATCAACGTCATCGTCGCCGGCAAGCAACCGGAATGGCAGTGGCTGAGCATCGACGCGGCACAGCAACACTGCCAGGCAGGTGGCGGCCGGTGGGCGTGGGCCAGTCACGATGATCAGGATCCGGACGTCGTCATGGCCTGCGCCGGCGATGTGCCGACGCTGGAAACCCTGGCCGCCTTGACCCTGTTGCGCGACTACGTGCCGGACTTGCGCGTCAGGGTGGTCAATATCGTCGACCTGATGCTGCTGCAGCCGTCCAGTCAGCACCCTCATGGCTGGTCGGATAGCGCTTTCAATGCGCTGTTCACCGTCGACAGACCGGTGATTTTTGCCTTTCACGGGTATCCGGCGCTGATCCATCGGCTGGTCTACAAACGCGCCAATCATGCCAACTTTCACGTACGAGGTTTCAAAGAGGAGGGCGCGACCACTACGCCGTTCGACATGGCCGTGATCAACGATCTTGATCGCTACCGACTGGCGCTGGACGTGATCGAGCGGGTGCCACGCCTGCAGGATCTCGTAAACGTTGCGCGGGAGCGTTACTGGGCCGTCATGGAGCAACACAAGCTGTACCTCATCGAGCACGGCGAAGACCTTCCCGAAGTGCGCAACTGGCAATGGACACCTCGCCAGACGCCATGAGCGGCTATTTGTGCTTCCAGTATTTCTGCATTTCCAGAAACAGAAACGACGCGGTCCAGGTTATGAGGACAAGGCCGGTCAAGGCCTCAAGCCCGGTCAGGTACTTGAGGTGGCCGACCGGCGAAATATCGCCGAAACCGATGGTCGTGTACGTCGTGAAGGAGAAGTACACGCAATCCATCAAAGAGCCGTCGAAGTTGCCGGTCAGCTGTCCCCATTCGCCCGCGCGGGACATCAGGAAATAAACCACGGCGAACGCCCAGACCTCGATGGCATGGGCCAGCAGACTGCCCAACACCCCGACAACGATTCTGAACCGGCTCCAGATTTTCAGGCGCGGCATCCAGTCATTCAGGCGCAGCAGGCACTCATAGTGGATCACTACCGCGATGATCACGACTAGGCTGTTGATCAGCGTGACGGCAAGCATTGGCCTGGCTCCAGGAAGACGAGCGTGTCACGCCAGCAGGAGATGGTCTTCGACCCGGCCGACGCCGGGCACTGACCAGGCCGCGCGCTCGGCAATCTGGCGTTCGCGCCACAGGTGAACCCGGCCTTCGAGCCGCACCACATCGCCTTCGACTTTGACGTGAATGTCTTGGGCATCGACTTCGGCGTTACGTTTGAGCGCGGCCTCGATGCGTTGCTGAATATCGAAGACATCCAGCCGTGGACGCAGGGTGATGCAATTGCTCACGCCGGTCACACCGGACAGCTTGCGTACCGAACGCTCGACGGTTTCCTTCTGATACTGCCAGTCGACTTCACCTTCCAGGGTGATGCGTCCGCTCTGCACGATGACCTTGACGTCACCTTCGGGAATGTCGCAGCTCCAGTGGATTATCTTCAGCGCCCGGGCAGCGATGGTGTCGTCCGCGGTGCCGGCATTCCTGTCCAGTCGTACCTGGAGTTCTTCAGCCACTGCGCGCACGCCTTTCATGCGTTTCACCGCGCGCTCGGCACTGACCTTCTGGGCATAGCTTTTGACATGCCCGCTGAGGGTGACCACACCGTCCTCCACCGTGACGCCGATGTTGGCGGCATCGATTTCCGGCTGGAACTCGAGTTCTTCGAGAATATTTTTGCGCAGGTTCAAGTCGCTCATGACGGTGTCCTCTTTCGGGTAGGTGTCGATCGGTCAAACGCGCCTGTTGTTGTTTTTCTACACCGCGGTGACGCGCGCGCATTGAGGTATATCAACAATGCCGGCCTCGCCCTCGCATTGGCTGATGGCGTCTGCAAGTCGGTGATTGTTTGACAAAGATCAGAGTGGTGACCGGATAACGCCAGATACTCGAATCATGACCTTTGCCGTCGTGAGCAATCGAGGGAACAACCATGAACAAGCGCTTGCCGATTGTGGTGCTGAGTGCGTTGTAGCTGGCAACAATCCCGAAACAGCCATGAATCGGCGTGATGGCTGAAAGTGTCGGCGTTCTCATCCACATTCAGGAGACGGCCATGCGAATCACTTTTCTGGGGGCGGCAGGCACCGTCACCGGCAGCAAATACCTGTTGGATCACCGCGACCGGCATGTGCTGGTCGACTGTGGGCTGTTTCAGGGTTACAAGCAATTGCGCCTGCACAACTGGGATCCTTTCCAGCTGCCCGTGCGGGATCTCGACGCGATCGTGCTGACTCACGCTCATCTGGATCACAGCGGCTACCTGCCGGTGCTGGTGCGCAACGGCTACCGTGGCCCGATCTATGCCACCGCAGCAACCTGTGAACTGGTGAAAATCCTGTTGCTCGACAGTGGGCGCCTGCAGGAAGAAGAAGCCGGGTTCGCCAACCGCCATGGTTTTTCCAGACATGCACCGGCGTTGCCGCTGTACACCGAACAGGACGCCGAGCAGGCATTGAAACTGTTGCAGCCGGTGGAGCTGCATCATCGGGTCGAGATTGTTCCCGGCCTGACCATCCTGCTGCGCGGTGCCGGACACATTCTGGGCGCGGCCACGGTCGAGGTGGTTGCCGACGGTGTCACGCTGGTCTGTTCCGGCGATCTGGGGCGGCCCAACGATCCGTTGATGTTTGCCCCCGAAACCATCGAGCAAACAGATTACCTGTTAATCGAGTCGACCTATGGTGACCGCCAGCACCCTGCCGACGACCCCGAGCAACAACTGACCGACGTGATCAACCGCACGGCGTTGCGCCACGGCATTACCCTGGTACCGTCATTTGCGGTCGGTCGGGCGCAACTGCTGATGTATCACTTGTATCGCCTGAAGCAGAAACACGCGATTCCGGATCTGCCGATCTACCTCAACAGCCCGATGGCGACGGATGTCACGCGTCTGTATCAGCGTTTTCGCAGTGAACACCGGTTGTCGCTGCAAGAATGCGAGGGCATGTGCCAAGGCACGCGTTTCATACGTTCGACCCAGGAGTCGATCGATCTCGATCATCAGCGCATTCCGGCCGTGATCATCGCCGCCAGCGGCATGGCTACCGGCGGACGGGTGCTGCACCACCTCAAGGCATTGGCGCCGAGCCCGGCCAACTCGCTGCTGATGCCCGGTTTCCAGGCCGGCGGCACGCGGGGCGCACAGATCGTTGCCGGTGCGCCGTCAGTGCGCATCCACGGTCAGGAGGTGCCGATCCGCGCCGAAGTGGTACCGATGCAGACCCTGTCCGCGCATGCCGATGCCGATGAAATCATCCAGTGGCTGCGCGGTTTCAAACGTGCACCGAAACACACGTACGTGGTGCATGGCGAACCCAACGCCTCGGACGTTTTGCGGCGGCGTATCAGCCTGGAACTGGGCTGGTCGGTGTCAGTGCCGGAGTACCGGGACAGCGCCGAACTGGGTGCCGCTGCCGATGTGCCTCCAGCCGAACGGCAGGAGTGACCGTTTCAAATCCGCTGTTGACGATATTGACCGTTCCGCACGGTTCATCCGATGGAGACCAATCATGAGCCAATATCAAAGTCTGTTGCTGGTGATCAATCCGGCTCTGCGCCGCTCTCCGGCGATCAGCCATGCGGCTGCGCTGGCCAAGGCCAGCGGGGCGACCTTGCATATCGTGGCGCTGGTCAAGTCATTGGACATTCTCTGGTTGCTTGAAGAAGGCGATCGGGAAAAAGCCCGGGCGAACTATTTGCAGGATCACCGCGACTGGCTCAAATATCAGGCCGGCAACCTGCGCGACAGAGGCATTGACGTGACAGTCGAAGTCGCCTGGTCGGATGACATGAAGCAAGAGATCCTCGACCTCGTCACCGAGATGATGCCCGACCTGCTGATCAAGCAAGTGCAGCATGAGTCGTTGCTCAAACGCGCCTTCTTCACCCCGCTGGACTGGCACCTGCTGCGTCATTGCCCGGTCCCGGTCTATCTGCTGGGCGGGGCAGGCCAGGCATTGCCACGCAAGATCGTGGCAGCGGTCGACGCCTCTGCAAGCGACCCAGTCAACGACCAATTGAACAAGCGCATCATCGATCAGGCCACGGCCATGGCGATCCAGTGTGACGCCGAGTTGCATCTGTTGTACGCCTACGACATTTCGCAGGAGTACCTGGAGGAACTGGGCGAAGGCTTGACGGTTTCAGAGCTGACCAAGGAGCTGCGCAGAGAGTTCGAGAGCGCGTATATCGACCTGGCCAATCGTTATGGAGTACCCGCCGAGCGCCGGCATTTCGTGGTCGGCCATCCGGTTGCGGCACTCAGTGAGTTCGCCGATGCACAACATGTGGATGTGATCGTCATGGGCCGGGTGCAATACCATGGGCTGGACAAGCTGCTGGGCAGCACCACCGAACATATTCTTTATCAGGTGCCGTGCAATCTGTTGGCGGTCTGACAGCGACGTCTGCCTGCGACAAATGCCGTGATGGGTTTATTGCAGTGTCGACCGGTGATTAACACTGCCAACATCCAGTTGCCTGCCGGTTGGCCGTTCATTGACAAAAATCAGAGGCCGGCCGTGCTGACGCCAGATACTTCAGGGGTGCCGGATTTTTCCCGGCGCAATGACCCAAGGAGAGTCATCATGAACAAGCGTTTATCTGTGGTTCTGCTCAGCGTCCTTTTGGCGATGAGCGCGGGGTGCAGCAATAAAAAGGCGCAGGAAATGGACACGCGAATCGACGCCGCCCAGAGCACTGCAAACGCGGCACAATCCCGTGCCGACGCGGCTTATTCCAGGGCGGATCAGGCAGCCGCTGCAGCCAGTCAGGCACAACGTACGGCCGATGAGGCCAATGAACGCGCCAGCCGGATGCTGGAAAAGGCCAGCCGCAAATAGTGAGTCCGTGCGGCCAGCGTTTGCAGCAGTTGTGCAAGGGGCGGCGGTAAAAAAACCTTGCCGGTTTCCCGGCAAGGGGTATGACAGCGCGAAACTTACTCGCCCTTGATCGGTACGACTTTGTCCGCTTTCATGGCTTCAGGCTTTTTCGGCAACGAGATACTCAGCACACCTTTGCTGAAACTCGCGTCGATCTTCTCGGCGTCGACGCCTTTGGGCAGGTTGAAGACCCGCTCGAAGGAACCATAGTGACGCTCGCTCAGGTGGTAGCCCTTCCTTTTTTCTTCCTTGTCCTCTTTCTTTTCGCCCTTGATGATCAGGCTGCCGTTCGACAGTTTGATCTCGATGTTCTTGTGATCCATGCCGGGTAATTCGGCGGTGATCTCGTAGCTTTTGTCCTTTTCACTGATATCCACGGCCGGCATGCCGTGACCGATCAGTTCGCGCCGCCAGAGCGGTTCGACGTCGAACAGCCTACGACCAAAGGGTGAAAGCCCCGAACCGCGGTTGAAGTCTTCGAACAGGTGATCCACCTGCTGGCGCAGTTTTTCCAGAGGGCGCCACAAGTCTGCATTCAGCGGATGCTGAAGGGATTTGTCTTTGGTATCGGTAGTGACCGGCATTTTCTTCACGGAGTTGCTCATTTTGAATTCTCCTTTGCGAATGGACGGCGGCTCACGGACATCCGAACCGGAGCGCTCAGTGGTTGGCAGAGGTTTCGCCCTGCCACGTCAGCTTCAATGTCGGCGAGAACAGCGTGTCAGTGGTTGATAAAAGTCAATTACGGGGGGAACGGCGTTTCGCTCAGAAGCCAAATGGCAGCGTGCGGCCCAGCCCTATGCAAACGTCGGCCCGCTCTTGGGCGACGGACTGGTAGCTCCTGTTCTGGAACCAGGTTTTGCGCACCACGTCGATGTTTCCTGCGCGGTGTTGAAGGAGGGAGCGCCAATCTCACACGCCAGAAATGAATCAGCCCTGAATATTCAGGGCTGATTTTTTAGTTATTCGTTAACACTTCATCCGTTCTTGCTGTAGCCGCTGCCGACGTCCGTCAGATTCGAATAAAAGATGCAGCCGATCAGCCTCGCGAACAGGCCTAACGTATCCGCCAGATCCGGGTCGTCGAATATGACCGCCCTGGAGTCCAAGGCACACAGCGCACCCCACAGTTGTCCATCGGGAAGGAAAATGGGCGCGCCGGCGTAGCTTTCAATCAAATATTGCTTCACCACGGGACGCGTGGAAAACCTGCCATCGCGACTGATTTGTGGCACGAACAGCACTTGAGGGTCTCTGCGAAACTCACTGCACAGCGTGGTTTCCAGTTCCAGTGTGTCACCGGTGTTGATACCAAGCTCGATCGGATCGTACGCGGAACAGACGATCCATTCCGTGTCGGTGAATTTAGCGATCGCCGCGAAGCGCGTCCCGGTCATGCGTGTGACCAGTTGCAGAATATTGGTAGTGGCTTCAATTTCAGCGATAGAGGAACGTTCCTCTGCGCTTAGCAACGCTCTGTGAATGGTGTCACTGAGAGGCATGCAGTGTTCTCCGGTCATGATTGTTCGAGCTGGCAACGGCTAAACGCGTTTGAAACTTCGCGTTTGATTGCCGGCAAAACGGATTCGTTCACTTGAAGGATTCTGATGGCTACCATAATGAAGGATCGTTTGCGTGTCGCTTGAGGCGCCGTTTTCGGCGGCGTAGCCTTGAACACACATTTGTTCGATGTCGCATTGAAGGCAAGGTGAGAAAGTGGAAGGCGTAGTGTTGAGCGAAAAGATGCAGCGTGAAGCTGATCGGCTGCTGGCGCAGATTGTCCGGGCAGATTCGATGATCATTGCGGTGAAGGCGGGGGCGCGTGCGGATGGCTTCGTGCTTGGGCTGGAAACCAGTGAGGTTTTGCGTGCCGGCGATGCTGAAAAGTTGTACGTCATTTTTGAAGCGGCTTTGGTGGAGCGCCTGAAAACGCTTTCACGGTCTTGAGCGGCTTGTCAGGCTTCAACTGTATTTTGCAGGCAGGTCAAGACCGGTGAGCCAAGCACCGCTGTCTGTCGAATCCAGTTGATTAGTGTTTGCGGTTTGTCTTGGTTAGTATCAAGCACGAAGCCGCCGCACCGCGAATGATTCTCTCCCGTCACCCCATTGAGGCATCCAATGCAGGCCAGTCGTGCCAATCTTGCCGATTTCGTTTATTTCCTGGCCATTGCTCGCCACCAGAGTTTCAGTCGCGCCGGGAAGGAAGTCGGTATCAGTGCTTCGGCGTTGAGCCATGCGATCAAGGGGCTTGAGTCGCGGTTGGGGGTCCGTCTGCTGAACCGAACGACGCGCAGTGTCACCTTGACCGCTGCGGGCGAGGAGCTGCACAGCGTCATCAGCAAACCCATGGATGAAATCGGTTTGGCGACGGAAGCGCTTAATCGCTTTCGCGATGAACCGATCGGACGTATTCGTCTGAATACCTTAAGCGATGCTGCCGACTTGTTACTGGGGCCCGTATTGCCGGTGCTCAATGATCGGTATCCGGAAATCCAGGTCGATCTGACGGTCACCAATCTCATCGTCGATGTGATCGGCGGCGGCCATGATGCCGGGATCCGCTATGGCGGAACGGTACCGGAAGACATGATCGCTCAGCGCTTGTCACCGGATATCCGCTGGGTGGTCGCGGGTAGCGCGGACTATCTTGAACGCTTCGGCGTTCCCCAACATCCGAACGACTTGATGCACCACCGTTGCCTGCGGATTCGGCTGGGCAATGGCGCCATGTACGATTGGGAGTTCGAGAAAGAAGGACAGCAGCTCTCCATTGCTGTCCCGGGGTGCATCACCATCGATGAAACTCGCGTCGGACTTTCACTGGCTCGTCAAGGCGCGGGCCTCATGTACGCCCCTGAGCCGGCGATGATGCCGCTGCTCGAAAGTGGTGAGGTGATCAGGGTGCTCGACGACTGGTCCAGCACAGGTTCCGGGTTTCACATGTACTATCCCAGTCACCGTCAATTGCCGGTAGGGCTGCGTCTGTTGATTGACTTGATCCGTGAACTTCAGCCCATCGGCGATTACCAGGCGTAAGCCCGTGACGCGTTGCCTGCTTCCGGCCTGATACCCGCGAGGTGTCGCGGCGGGCATCGATGCGCCCACGCCTGAGCTCGGCGCAACGTTTCAGTGTTGTGTGCCAAGCAATGCCTGGTACTGCGCGTCGGTCACCGGTTCCAGCCACTCGACGTTCTTGCCGTCCCGAGCTTCCTGAATGGCAATGTGGGTCATGCCGTTCGTGGATGTGGCGCCGTGCCAGTGCTTCACGCCCGGTGGTGTCCAGACCACATCACCCGGTTTGATGACGATCTTCTCGCCCCCGGCTTGTTGTATCCAGCCTGTGCCTGAGGTGACCACCAGCGTCTGGCCCAGAGGATGGGTATGCCAGACCGAGCGTGCGCCGGGCTGAAACGTCACTGCGCCTGCCGAAACAGTCGAGGGTGCCCGCGCTGCAAACAGTGGATCGATGCGCGCGTTGCCAACGAAGTTGCCGGGCGCCCCGGTGATGGATGCTTGTTCGCCATTTCTGACCACGCTCATAGTCTCGTCGGCAGGCAGTTCGGCAGCATGGCTTGCGAACGCAGGCATCAAGGTCATTGCCAGCATGGGTAAGGCGACACGTGTTTTCATCGGCAGATTCCTGTTGATTGAAGAAATGCGCCTCCACGCTAGTGCACCAACTTCCGCGCGACTACCGGGAAAAACCTGCATGAAACGATGAGCAGCGCTCACTAATCGTCTGTTTCATCGCACTCGGTGTTTTGTCACGGCGATCTCGCCTTTCTTCACGATTGATGAGTATTGCTCATCGGAACATCCCACTCAGGGCCGGTATTCAGCTCTCCGAGCGTCGATTACCTTGGTTACATCAAACAATGTCTGCTCAGTGCGTTATGAGGCTATTGCTCATAAACATTCTGCGCAGCTGCAAAGTGAGGAACATTCGATGAGTTTTTCGTTCGAGAACAAGGTCGCCCTGGTGACCGGCGCGGCTTCCGGTATCGGTCTGGCCACCGCGCAGGCGTTCGCACGGGCCGGCGCTGCCGTAGCGTTGGCGGATATCGATGGCGGCGCTGCACAGGCAGCGGCGCAGGCCTTGATAGCTGCAGGACATCGCGCTATCGGCATTCGCTGCGACGTGGCGGACGTCGGTCAGGTTCAAGCCATGGTCAAGGAAACGGTCGCGACATTCGGTCGTCTGGACGCTGCGTTCAACAACGCCGGTATTCAGAACCTGTTAGCTGAGACAGCCGACGCCACGGTCGAGGATTACGATCGGGTCATGTCGGTCAATTTGCGCGGCGTCTGGGCGTGTATGAAATTCGAACTCGAACATATGCGCCGCCAGGGCGGCGGAACGATCGTCAACTGCTCGTCTTTGGGCGGTCTGATCGGAGGTGCCGAGCGGGGCAACTATCACGCGGCCAAGCACGGTGTCCTCGGCCTGACCAAAAGCGCAGCGCTGGAGTATGCCGCACGCAACATCCGCGTCAATGCGGTGTGCCCTGGCTTGATCTGGACGCCGATGGCCGAGCGGATGGTCGAAGCGGGGCAGGGTGAAGAGCTGGCAGGCATGACCAAGGCTATCCCCATGGGACGTCACGGCAAGCCGGAAGAAATCGCTGACGCTGTGCTTTGGCTGAGCAGCTCGACCTCAAGCTACGTCACGGGGCAGTCCATCTCGGTGGATGGTGGTTTTGTCATGCGCTGAGGCGCGTCCACCGAAGTATCGGTAGGTCGAAACATACGGCCTGACGATCGGCCAACCGCAGGCTCTGTCGGTAATCACTTAAAGGAGTAAGCCATGCCGCCATCGAACACTTCCCGGTTAACCGCCACGCTGCTGATTGTCCTTGGCTCCTTTATCTTGCTCATCGGACTTTCGCTGCTAGCGGGTGGTTTTTATCTCGTTGCGCTGGGCGGCTCGTGGTACTTCGCCCTGGCAGGTGCAGGATTGGCCATCAGTGGTGTGTTGATGTTGCGTCGACGTCGATCCGGAGCACTGGCGTACCTGCTGGTGTTCGCCGGCTCTGTCTGCTGGTCGGTTCTGGATGTGGGGTTGACGTTCTGGCCGCTGTTTTCGCGCCTCTTCGCGCTGGCTGTCATCAGCGTACCGGTGCTGGTGGCGATCCCGTATTTGCGCAGTCGCCAGCGTGGCACACTGGCGCGGCTGGCTTGCGTGGCGGCTGCGGGCATGGTCGTGGGGCTGTGCGCAACGCTCTACGCAGCCTTGCAACCGCAACCCATTCTGACCGCCGAGAGGATGCCGGCGCCTGTACCGGGGAAAGCGGTCGGCACAGTCGAACCCACGACCGACTGGCGTTATTTCGGTCATACACCTTCAGGAACACGACATGCCGTGAGCGATCAGATAACGCCGCAGAACGTGTCGAATCTGACGCTTGCCTGGACATATCGCACAGGTGAAATACCCAAAGGTGCGCAAGGGCATGTGGTGACCCCCCTTCACGTCAATGGCGTGCTCTACGGTTGTACGCAGTCGAGCCAGTTGTTCGCCCTGGACGCGGATACCGGCAAAGAGATTTGGCATCACGACCCCAAAACCCAGGCAAACAATGTTTACCCGCGTTGCCGAGGCGTGGGCTATTACGAAGAAGCCCACGAGCTGGCCGCCTCAAACAACGCTGTTGCAGCGCAGCCCTGTTTGCGGCGAATCATCGCGACCACGGTTGACGCACGGTTGATTGCAGTAGACGCGCAGACTGGCCAGGCGTGCAGCGATTTTGGTCAGCATGGCAGCGTAAGCCTGCGTATCGGCGTGGGCGATACAGATCAGGATTTGTACTTTCCGACGGCCGCACCGACGGTTGTGCGTGATCTGGTAGTGGTCGGTGGGCTGGTGTGGGACAACCAGAAAACAGGTGAACCGTCTGGCGTGGTCCGCGCCTTCAATGTGCGCTCGGGGGCATTGGTGTGGGCCTGGGATCTGGGCAATCCGGCGATTACCCGCGAGCCTCCCGAGGGGCAGACTTACACCGCAGGTACGCCGAATGTCTGGTCGACACCGGCCTTTGACGATGCGCTTGGACTCATCTACTTGCCCACCGGCAATGCCACTCCGGATTTTTGGGGCGGTCATCGCTCCGAGGCCGATGATCGCTACTCGTCTTCCGTCGTCGCACTCGACATCGCGACTGGCCTCGAGCGCTGGCGCTTCCAGACGGTTCACCACGATCTCTGGGATTACGATGTACCTTCGCAACCAGCGCTTTACGATGTTCCTGATGGCCATGGAGGAATGCTCCCGGCACTGATTCAGACCACCAAGCGTGGCCAGATCTTCATGCTTGACCGGCGTAACGGAAAGCCAATTGCGACAGTCGAAGAACACCCTGTTCCTCAAGGTGGTGTGGCGGATGAGCGAACTTCTGCGACTCAACCCTATTCGACCGGAATGCCCGCCATCGGCACTGAGCCGCTCAGCGAAAAGCGCATGTGGGGGCTTACGCCGCTGGACCAATTGATATGCCGGATCGACTTTCGCAAGGCTAGATATGAAGGTGAGTTCACGCCGCCGAGCGAGCACCTGACGCTCCAGTACCCAAGCTGGTTGGGCGGCATGAACTGGGGATCGGTGTCCATTGCGGAAAACCTCGGCTACATGATCGTCAATGATACCCGGGTAGCCATCTGGAACCGAATGATCCCCCGTGCCGCTTATGACGCGAAAATCCTTAGTGGCGGCGGCCATGAAGGGAACGCTCCGCAGGCGGGGACACCGTGGGGTATCGAGCAAGGCCGCTTCCTGTCGCCGTTGGGTATTCCGTGCCAGGAGCCGCCTTTCGGCACCATCAGTGCAATCGACCTGGCGACTCGAAAGGTGGCTTGGTCGATGCCCTTGGGGACCACCGAGCAAACGGGTCCGCTGGGCATTGCCACGCACTTGCCGATGCCGATTGGCATGCCCACTCGGGGCGGTCCGGTGACTACATCAAGCGGCCTGGTGTTCATGGCCGGCACTCAGGACTTTTACCTCCGTGCCCTTGATGTTCGCACCGGCAAAGAACTGTGGAAGGGCCGTCTGCCTGTCGGAGCCGAAGCGACTCCAATGACTTATGTTTCCCCATACACCGGCAGACAATTTTTGGTCATCAGTGCCGGCGGTAACTCGGCGACGACGCAAAAGGGGGACTATGTGATGGCCTTTGCGTTACCTGAGCACGGCGTGCAGTAACTCCGCATGCCTGCTTACGGAAAGCACAAGCACGACTCAATTGATGAAAGGCGCGCCACTGACTGGACAACGCCTGCGCGTGAGGGGATTGACAGATCTTCCGAACAGAAATGATTGATGCAGCCACCGGAAGTTGTGTCTGCTGCGTGGACTCACTGTGGTACGACACGGCGAAAAAAGCCCGCGAGAGAGGCGGGCTTCAAGGGGGGCTTCAGAGGCAGTCGGACTTGCCTATCTGAAAATTGACGATCGGTGAACTGGTTGAATCTTTGTAGAGGAGGTCAATGGAAAGACCCGATTTCACGAACTGTCCCAAACCTTTTTCATTACAGAATGCAGAAGCTGCAATCGCTCTTGCATCCTTGGTGAATTCATCAGAATCGATTTCGTCTTTGGTAACTTTTGTGAGTGTGTAAGAGATACGCATGACCTCATCGCTGTAGGTCACAGAATCGACGCGAGTTGAGTCATCAGATACTTTTCCGGACAGCGCACTCATGATGAGCGCGAGCCCTTTGAGTTGGCGCTCCCGCTCCTGCTTTTTCTCTTCCTGGGCAGATTTTGCGTGCCATACCTGTACCAGGATAAAGAGAAAAGTCATAGCCGAAAAAAATAGGATGATTCCGCGATTCTGTTTCAATTGAGAGTACCGTAGCAAAAGGCCATTATTCATTTGAACATGCCGATCGCGCCATCTCAAGTTGGAGAGGTTTCATCATTGATGAACCAAAAATCTCGACGGCATCGATCCGCCCCGCTGACTGTCTCTAGGCGTTGAAGAAATCGCACTCGGGTCAGTCGGGAGGGGAATGGCGCCGGACTATCCGTACGATTCGTCATGTGTCGGTGCGGTGCCTGCACGAGCGAACAACGAGTTGCATAATGCTTATCGTGCAGTTTGCTGGTCGGACGAACCGGCTATTTGGCGATTTGGGTAGGCTTATGGTCGTCTCAAACTTCAGAGCTGCAGAGAGACTGCGCTAGGTCAGTCGTGACAGGCAGGAAACGGCCAGAAGCGGACGTCCAAGGCTAACTTTTCTCAAGCCAAAGCGGTCATCATCATGTTCCAGTATTATTGCGCCGATGCTCGGACTGCTCATAGGTAGGTTGATGTATGGCCAGAAGCGTTAGGCTTCAACAGAAACTTCATTCAAAGTATCTCGTTGAGGTAGCGGGAGATGTGGTGCTTGATGACTGCCTTGTTGAAAAGCTATGGGCGTTCAACAGAGGTGACAGGTTTGAGTTGAATTCGCGCTCCTTCAGTTTTGGGCCTGTTCAAAAATACCGCTTGGAATACGTGATAACGAGAGGACCGATTTCTGGGCATTGGCTTTACAAAGAATTTGACCCAAAGGAACTGACATTATTTTTTACGGCTAAAGACTTTGCCGGCATCTGCCATGGCTGGACCTTGTTTGACGAGTGACCACTCAGCGTTAGCTTTCTAGGAGGCAGCCTCTGGCCGATTTCAGCCTTTCGCGACCGGCTGAAACCGAACCGAAACAATCAACTTTGATGGTTGGAGACGAGCAGAGGATTGGGGTCGGAAAAAATGCTGGTTGCCGGCATTCTACCAGCAAAAAAACCTTCGAAAACCAGCTGCATTCTTTCACGTAGATCGTAAACCTCCTTCCTTTTGAGGTTTTCAATCTTGAAACTGTCTCGACGATCTAAGTGGCAGCCGAATAACAGAAAGGTGTAACTGAATATGCGGAAAATCCGCCTAGAGAGCTCTTGGGAGGGGCTTTTGCCGATCGCGAGTTGATATAGCGCCCACTCCAGCATCCAGTAGTCATCGTGAGCCCAGATTGATTCTTCGTGTAATCGCCCTATAAACGAATAGTCGTCGAATTCCTCGCAGTCAGAAGAATTTCTAGCGATTACAGAATGAGCATCCATCGAGGTAAGTCCCTTCTCATATGTCTTGGCAGCTTCGCAGGGCAGCGAGAGTGCTCTCTAACAGCGAATAGCCTACACTACCTTCTACTATTTTCTGGCACTAAAGAAGCGTTCTCAGCGATAGCTTTTGGCTGAAACCCGCCTGTCACGAAGGGCAACCACCGACCCAACTCTGCCGGTCATAACAGGCTTCTATCGACTCATAGCTACCGGTCGCCCAAAGTGATTATCACCATCGCAGCGTTTCAATACGCCACTCCTGCGAGCCAGTTACAGCTTTTTCTCAATAGCTTCGATGGCTGCCACATACGCATCATTGCCGATCCCGACTTGGCCCCACACCTCACGTTCTTCTCCGCGTTGACGGTCATATTGTTCATCAGCATCCCAAAGCGTGAGTATTTGGTTCGGAAAGCAGTACTCGTAACGGTCGAACTCATGGGGGCCAGAATCGTCCGAGGCAGCCATCAGTGAGAACAACTCAGCCGCAGAGATAGCAAAAACATCAACCCCTTTAAACGTGAAGTTGAGTTGAGAGCTCCAGGAAACGCCTATGAACTGGACTTCATCGCTTGGGCCGTACTCAAGCTGGATTGAAGATTCGCAGAAATAATCGACGCGGCCATTGGAGCACTCCAGCTGGAATCCACTCACAGACATTGCTTCCCTTGCTGCGGTACGTGAAGCGCCAAGCCGTGCGGGGCCGATTGCTTCCAGCGGCAAAATCTCAAAAACAGGCATTCACAAATTCGATCTGGATCAAGGTCGCACAGCTGATACCGCCGCTGTCCACTATCGTGCAGATCAAGGAGTTGCCACCCGAAGTCCCCGGCAAGCGCGAGCCACACCCTGACCCGTATCTCGACCCGTTTGCCATCACGCGCCAGGACGTTGCCGGGATCTGGGGCGCCAACACCGATTTGTGGCAATACCTTTATGAACAGCACCGGGCCAAATTCATCGCCGACGCGCGCGCCCATGCCGTCCCGACGGCGGATGTCGATGCCCGGGTCCGCGCAGCCAAACTCAGTCATTTGCTCGAACTCGGCATGCTGGGGTTGAACATGGTGTCGATGTTCGTACCGGTGCTGGGCGAAATCATGATGACCGTGATGGCGGGGCAACTGCTCTACGAGTCATTCGAAGGCGCCATCGAATGGTCGGAAGGCGATCGTCAGGCTGCCAAGGCGCATCTGGTCGATGTGGCGCAGAACCTGGCGCTGATTGGCGTAATGGGCGCTGTGGGCAAGGGCGTAAGCCGACTGCGCCCGGCCTCCGCCGAACCCGTGATCGAGCACCTGCAACCGGTCGAGCGGCCCGACGGCTCGGTTCGCCTGTGGAAACCCGACCTCGATACCTACGCCAGCGATATTGTCCTGCCTGCGACTGCCGGTCCCGACGCGCAAGGCGTGTATCGGTTCGACGGCAAGACGTTCATTCGCCAGCAGGGCAAGCTCTATCAGACGCACTACGATGAGAACCTGAATAACTGGCGCATTCTCCACCCGCAGGATCCGTCGGCGTATCAACCGATCCTCGAGCACAATCGACTGGGCGCCTGGCGCCACACCCACGAGCGGCCGCTGCACTGGGATCGACTGACCTTGCTGCGGCGCATCGGTCACTCGACTGACGCATTTTCGGATGAGCAATTGCTCGAAATCGCCGACCTCAGTGGTGTCAGTGATGATGCCCTGCGCCAGATGCACCTCGATCACCAGCCGGCGCCACTGGCCCTGGGCGATACCTTGCGCTTGTATGAGGCGAATCAGCAGGTCGGGCGTTTGATCGATCAGGTCGAACGAGGAACCAAGCTTGACGATTCGTACCTGCTGACGCTGCCCATGCTTACGCAAATGCCGCGCTGGCCGAGCGGGCAGATCCTGGAAGTCTTCGACGGACCGCAGTTGTCCGGGCCCAGCCGTCTGTTCGGCGCGCAGTCAGGTGCAATCGACGGCCCGACGCGTGCGCCGATCCGGATCACCCGCGCCGACGTGCTCGACGGCCAACTGCCTGAGCGCATTCTGGCAACGCTGGATGAGCCGCAAACCGTTTGGCTGCTGGGTGCCGAGTCGGCGCGGGTCATCGAAACCCGGCCGCTGGAACTGCGCAAACAGATCGCCGATTACCTGCGAACCCGGCAGCCGGCGATGTTCGACAGGCTGTATGACGAACCCGCGTTGAACGACCCGCGAATCGCCAGGCTACAAGCCGCCACACCGGGGCTGGGCAGCTCGGCGGCAATCCGTGTGCTGCTCGAGGCGAACGCCGAGGAACTGACGCGTCTGCAAACCGGTGGGCGGGTACCGTTGCGGCTGCTGGAGATCTCCCGTGAATATGCCCGGCAGCGGCGCTTCAACCATGCGATTGCCGGTCTGCACATGGAAAATTCGGCCGGCGGCGACAGCCAATGGCTGGCCTTGCGCGCTTTGGAGCGGCTGCCGGGCTGGTCGGACGAAGTGCGTCTGGAAGTACGCGAAGGCAGTGTCGACGGGCCGTTGATCGATAGCATCGGCAGCGAAAGCGCCGGCCAGACCCAGTATCTGGTCAAGCGCGGGCCGGTCTATCAGGCGTACAACGCGCACGGGGAAGCGCTCAACGGCGTCCCGCGGCGCGGGGACAACTTTTTTACCTCGATCCTCCATGCGTTGCCCGATCAGACGCGACAGGCTCTGGGTTTTGCTGAGGTTTCGCGTAGGGCCGGACTGCGCCGGGCAGTGATCGAGTATGTGGCCCGCCATCGCACCGAACTGGCTCGGCTAGCGAGCAGGCGCCATGGCCACAAGCAACGCTTCAAGGCGCCGGTGCGGGTGCGCCAGCATGGCCTGGGTTATTACGCCAGCGGTCGCGGCGAAGGCGTGAACCCGCTGCTGGTGACGCGCGTGCAGGACGTGTATCCGGCGCTCACCGATCAGCAGGCGGGCGGGTTCATCCTCAAGCAATTGGCCGCCGGGCGGACTGACGCGCAGATCTACGAGATGTTGCAACGGCGCCTGCGTGAATGGCAGGCGCTCGAATCGACACTGGCGCAATGGGAAGGTGTGCCTTCCCCGGAGCCGACGCTGCAATCGATGATCGGC
This sequence comes from Pseudomonas sp. AO-1, assembly GCF_019775695.1. Classification (NCBI taxonomy): domain Bacteria; kingdom Pseudomonadati; phylum Pseudomonadota; class Gammaproteobacteria; order Pseudomonadales; family Pseudomonadaceae; genus Pseudomonas; species Pseudomonas sp. AO-1. The sequence goes on along the minus strand of NZ_CP079947.1, from coordinate 3,725,447 downwards.
GGCAAATCCAGCGTCGTGCGCAGCCTCAAGCAGAGCTGGCGCCATGCGCCGCTGGCCGAGAGTCAGGCGAGTGCCGCACGCCTCGATCTGACGTGCGACGAGCCGTTGCCGGAGCTGACGGCAGATTTCTCGCATGTTCGCGACCTGCGCATCAGAGGGCGTTGCATCACCGATGCCAACGGCGATGCACTGTTGAGCCGTTTCCCCAGGCTCAAGGCGCTGCGCATCAATGGCACCGCAGAAACGTTTACCAACGTGCCGACGGTGCTGCAGAACATGCCGGAACTGACTGACCTGACGCTCTACGGCGCGATGCCCTATGCCGCCGACATGCCGGCACGCCTGGCTCAATTGACCCGACTTGAAGTATTGAGTGTCAGTACCTCGAGTTATCAGTCACTGGCGTTCGACGTCAGCGGCATGCGCAATTTGCGCAGCCTGGACATCGTCGCCTATTCATTGTTCGACTGGCCTGCGGGTGCGCTGGAGTTACCGGCCCTGGAGCGTCTGAACCTCAGGGATACAAGCATCAGCACCGTGCCCGCCGAGCTGCTGCAGGGGCATGAAAAACTCTGGTCGGGGCTGTCGCTGGACTGGTCAAAATTCTCCCGGGAAAACTTCGCGGGCGTGTACGAATACGCCAAAAGCCTGCCGGAACACCTGATCGATCGAGAGACCATGGTCAGGGATTATTGTCGCGGCGAGTTGCGGCGTCTGGGCGAGGGTGTGCATCAATCCACCGAGGGGATACTCCATCGTTTCTTTGAGCAATGGCCGGATGAGCAACAGCGCTTCACCGCCATCAATGCCTTGAGCGATCAATATGCTGCGCTGGAACGTGAACTCAGTCAGTGGCAGCAGCGCCTGGTGGTGTCGGCAGAATCGCTGTCCGAACTGATCGCGCGATCAAACCTTGTCCATGTTCTCAAAGCCAGTTGGCGCAACGGACTGTTCAAGCGCTATGGCGCAACGATCAGCGCCTCGACCGTCGATTTGTCGGGGTTGGGGCTCAGCGAACTTCCGGTGTTACCGGCAGACGCCTTTGCGCATGTACGCACGCTGCTGCTCAATGGCCAGCGGGTTGCAGGTGCGCAGATGCGCGGTTTCATCAGCGCATTCAGCGAAGTCCGAACCCTTGATCTGAGTAACAATGCCTTGCACGAATGGCCGATCGAGTCGCAGCGCCTTTCGCGCCTGATGCACCTGGACCTCGCCGACAATCTGTTGACCGACAGTTCGCGCCTGCAGAGCGGATTGAGTGAATTGCCTGCGCTCGAACAATTGAATCTGCGCAACAATCCGCTGAGCGATTTGAACGTCGGCAATCTGCAGCGCTTGAAGGCCCTCGACCTGCAGCGTACGCACCTGCAACATTGGCCGGCAGGCGCAGAAGGCTTGCCGCAACTGTCATGGCTGGACCTGCGCGAGACCCGTATCAGCACGCTGCCACCTGCCGTGCTCGAGAGCACCTCACTGCTCAACACCAACCTGACCGGCGCGCCCCTGACCGCAGCGGCGTCGGCGCAGCTGCGTTCGGCGCAACTGCGGCTCGAGCACGAACTGGGCCTTCCTGCCGGCGCGCTGGAGGCATTTGCCCGGGAGCCGGTGCCGGCGACGTTTCCTCCAGCGGAGAACGGTTTGACCGTGGCCCGCCAGTTGCTGCCGTTGACGCCAGCACCTGTCAGTACCGGGCTGGCACGCATGCGCCAGAATCTGCAGCGGTTGCAGCCGGCCTTTAGCGATGAACAAGCCATGCAAGTGATCGAGGCGCTGCGTAGCGATGGCGCCACCGATGTGCAGATCGAGGAGCGGATCACGGGCTGGAGTCAGACATTCGAAACCCTCGTTCGCCGACTCAACGGCTGGCTGTATACCCGGGAAACCCGTGGAGCCGACTGGGTCATCTCCTCGCAGTCGCGCAGCCTCGCGGCGTGGCGCATCCTCACCTGCTGGCGTGCCAGGTTAGCGGTTGCCGGGGGCGATGCGGTTCTGGATCTCAACGGCCTGCAATTGGGCGATCTACCGGCGCTGCCCGAGGATTTCGGGCATGTCGGCAGCCTGGACCTGACAGGCACTCGGGTGACGACCGAGGGCAGCGACGGGTTTCTCAAGTCGTTCACCCACCTGCGTCATCTGACCCTTAATGGCAATGCGCTGACGGCGCTGCCGGATGGTGTCCGGCAAATGCCGCAGCTGGAGCGACTCGAGCTTTCCAGCAACCACTTCAGCGACACCGAGCACCTGTATGCCGCGCTGTCCGGTCTGGAGCATCTGCAAGCTCTGGACCTGAGCTACAACTACCTCGATGCGTTCGACGTCAGCTATTTCGAGCATTTGCAACGTCTGGATCTGCGCAACAACAACCTGGCCGAATGGCCGGCCGGTGCGCTGGATGCGCAGCACCTGCTGACACTGAACCTCAGTCGCAACGACATCGTCGCCATCCCCGAAGAGGCGCTGGACGGTCAGCACGATGAGCTGATGGACGGCACCGACCTGACTGACAACTACAACCTGTCGCAGGAGTCCCTCGAAAGGCTCAGGGCCTATCAGACGGCGGGTGACCGCCAGCGAGTGCTCGGTTTCTCGAGTTCCGAACTGGAGGAAATGGCTGACGACGTTGCCGGCGGGCTCAGCGAAACCACGGACAGCATCGAGTCGGACGAATCGCTCCCGGACGAACAGTCCCATGCGCAGCAGAAGGCGCCGTGGCTGGCGAATCTGCTGCCGGAACAGGCGTCCGCCCGAGACCGGCTCTGGGATCAATTGGCTGCGGAACCGGACAGCGGGGCATTCTTCCATTTGCTTGACCGATTGCAGGACACCCAGGAGTTTCGCGTGGCCAATGCCGACCTGACCCGACGGGTCTGGAGGGTCATGGAGGCTGCCGCCGCCGACAGTGAGCTGCGCGAGGTGATTTTCGCCGGCTCGGCCACCCATGGAACGTGCGTGGACGGGCGAATCCTCACCTTCAGTGGTCTGGAGAGCAAGGTCTTTACCTACAACGCCTTGCTCGATTTGCCGGCCGGTCGCCCGGGAATTCGCGGCGAGGCCTTGTTGTCCCTGTCGCGGCAACTGTTCCGGCTGGACAAGGTCGATGAACTGGCAAAGGCAGCGGCCGCGCGCAGTGGTTTTGACGAAGCCGAAGTCCGTCTCGGTTACCGGATCGGTCTGACCGGTGGCTGGGAGGATGGACTGGAGTTGCCCGGACAGCCGAAAAACATGAAATTTGCCTCCGGTGTAACGCCTCAGCAGTTGTTCGATGCGCGGGCCGAGGTGGTTAACGCGGAACACTCCGACCGGTTTCTGGAGGATCTGATCCAGCGCGATTACTGGCTGGATTACCTCAAGGAGCAGCAACCCGAAGCGTTCAGGCAAATGGATGAAGTGCAACTGATGGAGGAGGGCGAGGACGACGGTCTGAGTGCTGACGACCCGCTTTATCTGAGCCGGTTGTTCGATCAGGCAGCGGCGCGCAATGCCAGGCTCATCGAATTGACGCGACAGGAGATTGAACGGATCGGTTTGTCTGCCGACACGGCACAAATGCCCGGCTCCTCCGGGCAATGGTCAGGCGCGTAAACCTGGTGAACGGTCACTCCCCGGCTGATCCGCGGAGTGACCGTTGCGCTTATTCGTCGTAACCGAGGTTCGGCGCCAGCCAGCGCTCGGTCACGCTCAGTTCCTGACCTTTGCGCGAGGTGTAGCTCTGCACCTGATCCTTGTCGACCTTGCCCACGGCAAAGTATTGCGCCTGCGGGTGCGCGAAGTACCAGCCGCTGACCGCGGCTGCCGGGAACATCGCGTAATGCTCGGTGAGGAACACGCCGCTGCGGCCTGCGCGCATTTCGCTGGCCTCAGGATCGAGCAGGGTGAACAGCGTGGCCTTCTCGGTGTGATCCGGGCACGCCGGGTAACCCGGTGCCGGACGGATACCGGAGTACTGCTCTTTGATCAGTGCTTCGTTGTCCAGCACTTCGTCCTTGGCATAACCCCAGTGTTCTTTGCGCACTTGCTGGTGCAGCCATTCGGCGCAAGCTTCCGCCAGACGGTCGGCGAGGGCTTTGACCATGATCGAGTTGTAGTCGTCGCCGGCGTCCTGATAAGCCTTGGCCACTTCTTCGGCGCCGATGCCGGCGGTGGTGATGAACCCCCCGACGTAGTCGGTCACTTCGCTGTCTTTCGGCGCGACGAAGTCGGCCAGCGAGAAGTTCGGCTTGCCGTCGGTCTTGATGATCTGTTGACGCAGGTGATGCAGGCGCGCCATGGGCTTGCCGTCATCGCCGTACAGTTCGATGTCGTCATCGTGCACCTGATTGGCCGGCCAGAAACCGAACACCGCACGGGCGCTGATCAGCTTCTCGTCGATCAGCTTGGTGAGCATTTCACGCGCATCCTTGTACAGCGCGGTGGCGGCTTCACCGACCACTTCGTCTTCGAGGATGCGCGGAAACTTGCCGGCCAGGTCCCAGGAGATGAAGAACGGCGTCCAGTCGATGTATTCGGCCAGCACGTTGAGGTCGATGTTATCCAGCACGCGGGTGCCGGTGAAGGTCGGTTTGACCGGCGTGTAGTTGGCCCAGTCGAACTGTGGCTTTTTGGCGATCGCCGCCGCGTAGCTCAGGCGCTCGGTACGGGCGCTGCGGTTGGCGGTGCGCTCACGCACATCGACGTAATCGGCGCGGGTCTTCTCGACGAACCCGGCCTTGAGTTCCTTGGACAGCAACTGCGTCGCGACACCGACCGCACGCGAGGCGTCGGTCACGTAGACCACTGCGTCGTTGCTGTACTTCGGCTCGATCTTCACGGCGGTGTGCGCCTTGGAGGTGGTCGCGCCACCGATCATCAGCGGCAGATGGAAATCCTGACGCTGCATTTCCCGGGCAACGTGGACCATCTCGTCCAGCGACGGGGTGATCAGACCGGACAGACCGATGATGTCGCACTTTTCTTCCTTGGCCACCTGGAGGATTTTCTCCGCCGGTACCATCACCCCGAGGTCGACGATGTCGTAGCCGTTGCAACCCAGCACCACGCCGACGATGTTCTTGCCGATGTCGTGCACGTCGCCTTTTACCGTGGCCATCAGGATCTTGCCCTTGGCTTCCGGCTTGTCGCCTTTTTCCAGTTCGATGAACGGGATCAAATGCGCCACGGCTTGCTTCATCACGCGGGCAGATTTCACCACCTGCGGCAGGAACATTTTGCCGGCGCCGAACAGGTCGCCAACGATGTTCATGCCGGACATCAGCGGGCCTTCGATGACTTCGATCGGGCGCGCGAACGACTGGCGCGACTCTTCGGTGTCTTCGACGATGTGGGTGGTGATGCCCTTGACCAGCGCGTGCTCCAGACGCTTGTTGACGTCCCAGCTGCGCCACTCTTCGGTCTCGGCTTCCTTGACGCTGCCGTCGCCCTTGTACTTGTCGGCGATGGCGAGGAGGGCGTCGGTGCCTTCCGGCGTGCGGTTGAGAATCACGTCTTCGACGGCGTCGCGCAGTTCCTGCGGGATCTGGTCGTAGATCTCCAGCTGACCAGCGTTGACGATACCCATGGTCAGGCCGGCGCGGATCGCGTACAGCAGAAACACCGAGTGGATCGCCTCACGCACCGGGTTGTTGCCCCGGAACGAGAACGACACGTTGGACACACCGCCGGAGCTCAGCGCATAGGGCAGCTCGTCGCGGATGTAGGCGCAGGCGTTGATGAAGTCCACAGCGTAATTGTTGTGTTCTTCGATACCGGTGGCCACGGCGAAGATGTTCGGGTCAAAAATGATGTCTTCCGGCGGGAAGCCGACTTCGTTGACCAGAATGTCGTAGGAGCGTTTGCAGATCTCTTTCTTGCGCGCTTCGGTGTCGGCCTGGCCGGCTTCGTCGAAGGCCATGACCACCACTGCCGCGCCGTAGCGTTTGCACAGCTTGGCGTGATGGATGAACTGCTCGACGCCTTCTTTCATGCTGATCGAGTTGACGATGCCCTTGCCCTGGATGCACTTGAGGCCGGCTTCGATCACTTCCCATTTCGACGAGTCGATCATGATCGGCACGCGGGAGATGTCCGGTTCACCGGCGATCAGATTGAGGAAGGTCACCATGGCCTTCTTCGAATCGAGCATGCCTTCGTCCATGTTGATGTCGATCACCTGGGCGCCGGCCTCGACCTGCTGCAGGGCGACTTCCAGGGCTTCGGTGTAGTTGTCTTCACGGATCAGACGGGCGAACTTCGCGGAGCCGGTGATGTTGGTGCGCTCGCCGACGTTGACGAACAGCGAGCTGCGATCGATGGTGAACGGCTCCAGGCCCGACAGGCGGCAGGCCTTGGGAATATCCGGAATCTGCCGCGGCGCGTAACCGGCGACGGCTTTGGCGATGGCTTCGATGTGGCCCGGAGTGGTACCGCAGCAACCGCCGACGATGTTGAGGAAACCGCTTTGGGCGAATTCTTCGATGACCTTGGCGGTGTCCACCGGCAATTCGTCGTACTCGCCGAATTCGTTCGGCAAACCGGCGTTCGGGTGCGCCGACACGTGGGTGCTGGCCTTGTTCGACAGCTCTTCCAGGTACGGACGCAGCTCACGGGCGCCGAGCGCGCAATTGAGGCCGACCGAGATTGGCTTGGCGTGGGCCACCGAGTTCCAGAACGCTTCGGTGGTCTGGCCCGACAGGGTGCGACCGGATGCATCGGTGATGGTCCCGGAAATCATGATCGGCAGTTCGATGTGCAGTTCTTCGAAGACGCCTTGCACGGCGAAGATCGCGGCTTTGGCGTTGAGCGTGTCGAAGATGGTTTCGATCAGGATCAGGTCGACGCCGCCCTCGATCAGGCCTTTGGTGGCTTCGGTGTAGTTTTCTACCAGTTCATCGAAGGTGACGTTGCGGTAGCCGGGGTTGTTCACGTCTGGCGACAGCGAGCAGGTGCGGCTGGTCGGGCCGAGTACGCCGGCGACGAAGCGTGGCTTGTCCGGGTTCTCGGCGGTCTTGGCGTCGGCCACCTTGCGCGCCAGACGCGCGCCTTCTACGTTTAATTCGTACGCCAGTTCTTCCATGCCGTAGTCAGCCATGGAAATGCGCGTGGCGTTGAAGGTGTTGGTTTCCAGAATGTCGGCGCCGGCATCCAGATAAGCCTTTTCGATGCCGCCGATCACGTCCGGACGTGTGATCACCAACAGGTCGTTGTTGCCCTTGACGTCGCTCGGCCAGTCGGCGAAGCGTTTGCCGCGATAATCCTGCTCCTCGAGCTTGTAGCTCTGGATCATCGTGCCCATGCCGCCATCGAGTATCAGGATGCGCTCTTTGAGGGCTTGCTTGAGAGCTTGAAGGCGGACGCTGCGATCGGACATTGGGACTACTCGAAAAGACCATGACGAAGGGCCGGGATCATAGCAAACCTGTGCGCTTTTGGAGCACGTGCTGCTTTTGCATGAATATCGTTCATGTTGGTACGAGCGTCATACTGTAGAATCGCGGGCGTTTTTTTCACGATCGGGATCATGGGCATGTCGTACCGCGTCATCAGCATTTTCTTGCTGTTCTTAAGCTGGGGCGCCGTTGCGCAGGAACCCGCGATCTCACCTTCTATTTCATATACGCGTGACATCCAGCCGATCTTCACCGAGAAGTGTGTGGCCTGCCACGCTTGCTACGACTCGGCGTGCCAGCTCAATCTGGGCAGCGGCGAAGGCGCAGGGCGGGGCGCAAGCAAGATGCCGGTCTACGACGGCGAACGCACTCAGGCGGCGCCGACCACGCGGCTGTTCTACGACGCCTTCGGCAAACGTGCCTGGCAGCAGAAGGGCTTTTATTCGGTACTCGATGCCCAGGGCAGCCAGGCGGCGTTGATGGCGCGGATGCTGGAACTGGGCCACAAAGCCCCGCTGACCCCGAATGCCAAGCTGCCGGAAGACATCGTCCTCGGCCTGCAACGGGAAAACATGTGCGCGATGCCCGCCGAGTTTGACGGCTATGCCGGCGCCCACCCCAAAGAAGGCATGCCGCTGGCGGTGACCGGGCTGACCGATCAGCAATACCAGACCCTGCAACGCTGGCTGGCGTCCGGTGCGCCGATCGACGAGCAGGGGCTGGCGCCGAGCGCCAGGGAAGCGCTGCAAATCGTGCAGTGGGAAAACCTGCTCAACACCCCGGGCGCGCGGCAGAGTCTGGTCGGGCGCTGGTTGTTCGAACACTGGTTCCTCGCCCACATCTATTTCAAGGACGGCGAGCCGGGCCACTACTTCCAGTGGGTGCGTTCGCGCACGCCGACCGGGCAGCCGATCGACCTGATCGCCACCCGACGCCCGAATGACGACCCGGGCACTCAGGTGTATTACCGCCTGTGGCCGGTGCAAGGGGTGATCGTGCACAAGACTCACATCACTTATCCGCTGAGCGCGGCGAAGATGGCGCGTGTCAAAAGCCTGTTCTACAGCGGCAACTGGCAAGTCAACGCGCTACCGGGGTACGGGCCGCAGAGCCGGGCCAACCCGTTCGCCACGTTCGAAGCGATTCCGGCGCAGGCGCGGTACCAGTTCATGCTCGATAACGCCGAATACTTCGTCCGCACCTTCATTCGCGGGCCGGTGTGCCGTGGGCAGATTGCGACGGATGTGATCCGCGATAACTTCTGGGCGCTGTTCCAGGCCCCGGAACACGATCTGTACATCACCGACCCCAACTATCGCGGCCAGGCCACGCCGTTGCTGGCAATGCCGGGGCAGAACGACGACGTCGGCAGTGTGCTGAGCCTGTGGCACAACTACCGCAACAAGCGCAACGAATACGAAGCCTTGCGTCGCGACAGCTACGCTGACCAACCGCCGCCGAGCTGGTCGACCCTGTGGGCCGGTAACGACAACGCGCTGCTGAGCATTTTCCGCCACTTCGACAGCGCTTCGGTGACCAAAGGCCTGATCGGCGAGGTGCCGCAAACGATGTGGCTGTTCGACTATCCGCTGCTGGAGCGCACTTATTACCAGTTGGCAGTCAACTTCGATGTGTTCGGCAACGTCTCCCATCAGGCGCAGACCCGTCTGTATTTCGACCTGATCCGCAACGGCGCCGAACAGAACTTCCTGCGTCTGATGCCGGCCGATTCCCGTGAGGACTACCTCGACGATTGGTATCAGAGCAGCGGCCAGTTCAAGATGTGGCTCGACTACGAGGCCATCGATGACGACAAGCCGACCGGGTTGAAACTCGATCCGAAGGATCCGAAGTACGACTTCGCCATGCAACTGCTGGCACGCTACGGCGACCTCAATGCGCGGCCGGATCCGATCAACCGCTGTGACGGCGCCTACTGCTCGCGGCCGAACATTGATCCGGCGTTGCAGAACGCCGAACAGGCGCTGAGCCGCCTGACGTCACGACCGGCCGCCGGTCTGAAGGTCATCGACCAATTGCCGGAGGCCACCCTGCTGCGCATCGAAACCCGCAGCGGCAAACGCGAGGTCTACAGCTTGCTGCGCAACCGTGCGCACAGCAACGTGGCGTTTCTGTTGGGCGAATCCCTGCGCTATCAGCCAGGGCTCGACACCTTGACCATTTATCCAGGTGTGCTCAGCAGTTACCCGAACTTCATGTTCAATATTCCTGCCGCGCAAGTCCCGGAGTTTGTCGATGCCATGGAAAACGCCAAGGATGCCGATCGTTTCGAGAAAATCGTCGAACGCTGGGGGATTCGCCGCAGTCATCCGCAATTCTGGTTCTATTTTCACGACCTGAGTCAGTACATCCACGAAACCGAACCGGTGGAAGAGGGCGTGCTGGACATGAACCGCTACGAGAATCTTTGATCGTTGAGATCGACCTGCTGTCCCAACTCCAAGCAACACCGCAAAGCCCCTGTAGGAGCTGCCGAGTGCAACGAGGCTGCGATCTTTTGATTCTTTAACAACAAAGATCAAAAGATCGCAGCGTGCCGCAGCTCCTACAGGGGGCCGGAGGTGATTCAGGAATTGTGCACGGGAGCCGATCATGTTGATTTCAGTGCAGGCCCTGCGCGCGCTTGCCGCGTGGACCGTGGTCTGCCACCACTTCATGCAGATTTTTTTCGACTTCAAGGCGCGCGGCCCGGTCGGGCAGTTCTTCATCGACAAAGGCGCAGTCGGCGTCGATGTTTTCTTCGTCATCAGTGGTCTGGTGATTTTCCTCTCCACCGAAAGCAAAGCACTGCCGCCCGCGCGCTTTCTGCTGTACCGGCTGTTTCGCATTGTCCCGGCGTACTGGCTGTACACGCTGTTGATGGCGTTGCTGGTGCTGTTCGCCCGGCCAATGTTGCCGGATCAGACGGTGGACTGGGCGCATTTCCTCGCGTCGCTGCTATTCATTCCTGCGCAAAATCCTGGCGGCTACGGAATTTATCCGACGCTGAACGTCGGCTGGACGCTCAATTACGAAATGCTCTTCTATGTGTTGTTTGCATGCGCGCTGGCGTTCCGCTGGCAGGTGCGCTTGCTGGTGGTTGGCGCGTTGCTGTTTTCGGTTTGTCAGGCGTTTGGCTGGATCAACGAGTTTTACCGTTCGGACATCGTCTACGATTTTTTGCTGGGGATCGGCATTGGCGTGCTCTATCGCCGGGGCTGGATCGGTGCGGGTCTGTGGCTGCCACTGTTGGCGATGGGCGCCGCGTTGTCGGCGATCTATCACCTGGCGCCGGCGCCAAGGCTGTTGAACTGGGGCGTGCCGAGCGCGGTGCTGGTGATGGCGTGCATGGCACTGGAGCGCTACGTCGAGCGCAACCGCGTGATGAAATGGCTCGGTGACTGTTCCTATTCGGTGTATCTGATGCACGTGTTGGTGCTGTCGGTTGGTAGTTTTATCGCGCGACGCTACGGAATCAATCCGTATCTGATGTTCATCGTCTGCGCTGTGGCTATCGCCCTGGGGTCATGGTTGAGCTACGAATGGGTAGAAAAACGCAGCTATCAGTGGCTTAAAGCGCGGATCGATGGCGAACCGCTGCGCGTACCGGTCGAGAATCTTTCCCGACAAAAATACTAGGACTTTGTCCGGCGCAATGATTGGCGTAAACTGCGCCCAAGCCTGCGAGGAGTTTCCATGACCGCTATTACCATTACCGACGCCGCCCACGATTACCTGGCCGATCTGCTCTCCAAGCAGAACACACCAGGCATCGGCATCCGCGTCTTCATCACCCAGCCTGGCACCCAGTACGCCGAAACCTGCATTGCCTATTGCAAGCCGGGCGAAGAAAAACCTGAAGATACCGCGCTGGGGCTGAAAAGCTTCACCGCCTATATCGATTCGTTCAGCGAAGCGTTCCTTGACGACGCCGTCGTCGATTACGCCACCGACCGCATGGGCGGCCAACTGACCATCAAGGCGCCAAACGCCAAAGTCCCGATGGTCAACGCAGACAGCCCGGTCAACGAGCGCATCAACTACTACCTGCAAACCGAAATCAACCCGGGGCTGGCCAGCCACGGCGGTCAGGTCAGCCTGATCGATGTGGTCGAGGACGGCATTGCCGTGCTGCAGTTCGGTGGCGGCTGCCAGGGCTGCGGCCAGGCCGACGTGACCCTGAAGGAAGGCATCGAGCGCACCTTGCTCGAGCGCATCCCTGAGTTGAAGGGTGTTCGCGACGTGACCGACCACACGCAGAAAGAAAACGCCTACTACTGAGTAAGGTGTTCACTGCGAACATGAAAAACGGCGCCCCGTGAGCGCCGTTTTTTTATGTCCTTTTGTAGCGAGGGGATTTATCCCCGACGGGTTGCGAAGCAGCCCAAGAAATGGAACTGCTGCGCAGTTCGTCGGGGATAAATCCCCTCACCACAGGTTTTTTATCCAGCCACAAAACTCATCTGACTCAGGGCCTGTAGAGATGTGCATGCCCCGCGCGATACAACGATGATTCGCTGAACACCTCACTGCCCAGCACCCGACCCACCAGAATCAACGCCGTACGCCGAAACCCCTTGGCCTCAACCTTCGCCGCAATGTCCTCAAGTGTCCCCACCACCCAATCCTGATCCGGCCATGTTGCCCGGTGAATCACCGCAATCGGGCAATCCGCGCCGTAATGCGGCAGCAATTCAGTGATGATTTTCTGCAGATGGTTGACCCCCAGGTGAATCGCCATGGTCGCGCCATGCTGCGCCAGACTGCTCAACTCCTCACCCGCCGGCATCGCGGTCTTGTCCGCGTAGCGGGTCAGAATCACGCTCTGTGACACATCCGGCAGCGTCAGCTCGGCGCCGAGCAAGGCTGCACAGGCGGCGGTGGCGGTGACGCCGGGGATGATTTCGAACGGAATATTCAACTCGCGCAGATAACGAATCTGCTCGCCAATCGCGCCGTACAGGCTCGGATCACCCGAGTGCACCCGCGCCACGTCCTGGCCCTTGCCGTGGGCGGTTGTGATCAATTCAATGATCTGCTCCAGATGCAATTCGGCGCTGTTGACCACCGTTTCCGCCTGATGTCCCGCCAGCACGGCGGCCGGCACCAGCGAGCCTGCGTAGATGATCACCGGGCAGCTGCGGATCAGCCGCTGGCCTTTGACGGTGATCAATTCCGGGTCGCCGGGGCCGGCGCCGATGAAGTAGACGGTCATGAAGAAATCCTGTGAAAAACGGGGCAGGGCAACGCTTCAGATGAAGATTGCTCATGATCAAACAGGGGGATTATCGGGAATTTACGCAGCGCCGGCCAATGCCAGTGTCGCCTGAGCGTATTTCTGCCGGGAAATCAGCAGCTTTGCCGGTGCCTGAATCAACTGCTCGGCCAGGGCCAGGGCGGCACTTTCCGCCACACCGTAGCAACCGGTGCGCTCATAGGCGATCTGCGAGTGATGGCTCAGTCGCTGCTGGTAAATCGCCAATTCTTCGCTGCTGAAATACAACAGCGGCAGCGCCAGTTGGCTGGCCAGTTCCTGCAAACCGGGTTCATCGCGTTTAATGTCGATGCTGGCCAGGGCTTTGACCGCCTCGATTTCTATGCGATGCGCCTGCAACGCCTGATCGAGTAACGCGCGCAGCGTGCTGGCCGGGCAGCCGCGCTGGCAGCCCAGGCCGACCACCAGGGTCGGCGCTGCGCGGTCATCGGTCATGCGTGGTATTGACCATCGCTTTTGCGGCGGAACAACCAGGCGCTGATCAGGCCCAAGGCTAGCCAGAACGCCACGTTGGTCAACTGCGAAGCGATTTTGAACTGGGCTTCCAGCGCTTGCGGAGCGAGCATCGAATGCACTTCCGGTTGCGGCGCGCCGATCACATGCGGCACGGCGAGGATCGCCACGCCCAGCAGCTTCATCAGCCAGTGACGGCTGAACACGATGAGGGCCAGGCCGACAGCGGTGGAAGCGGCGGTGCCGATCCACCAGGTCTGTCGCGACGCCAGATCGGCGGCAGCGGTGCCCGGCAGTTCAGGCGGCAGGCCCAGGGTCGGTGCGAGCACGAAGGTCGCGTAACCGGCCAGGCCCCAGAGCAGGCCCTGCGAGGTTTTGGTTGGTGCGCGCAAGGTGTACAGGCCGGCGAGCATCAGCGCGAAACCGACCGCCACTACCAGATTGCCGCCAGTGGTCGAGACCACGCGTTGCCAGCCGTCTTCCGGCTCCCAGGCTTCAGCGTCGTGAGTGTGTGCGGCTGTACCGGCGGCGTGTTCGTGAACGGCCACCGGCTCGGACTTCTCGAAGGTTTCGGCCTGCAGAATCAGTGGCGAAACCCAGAAGCTTTGCAGCAACGTCAGCAGCAGGGCGGCCAGCAGGCCGGTGAAGCCTGCGGTTTGCGCGATACGCTTGATCATGTCGGCAGGTCTCAGTGGCACGGGAACGCGGCGCTGTGGCGGGTATCGTGAGCGGCGTTGTGCACCGCTTCGATGTGCGAGAAACCGGCGAAATAAACGAGGCCTGCACCCAGGATCGACGCGAAGATCGCGGCGGTCAGGCGTTGGCTCAAGGTGGCGGTGCTGGAGATTTTGTCGGTGTTGCTGCCGGTGCTGCTGATGATCGACATGGCGCTTCCCTCTGGAGTGTCAGCGGGTGATATAGAGCGCATGGAAACCCCTGCGAGTCGGGCACGCAGAGGTTCGAACAGCGCCCGCCCACCGCGGGTTTGTTATGTTCAGCGACGCAAAATGCGCGCTGTGTGTTGCGGGCCGGTCTCCGGGCTCACGAGGGGTTGGCATCAGGCCGACCTGCAAGCATCACCTTCCCATGCCGCAATGGCACAGTGGATTCGACGCTTCGCTCGCTTACCGTTGCGGGGGCAGCACCGGACTGACATGGCTTTGAGTAAAGCACATGATTCACCGGTTTCCCGTTTCACCCTGTGAAGGGCACCCGTAACAAGTTGTGTAGGAGACCATGAGGGGAGGATTTGAGTCAATTGGGATTGGGGGCATATCCGTTGCTGCGGTAATGGCCTCTTAGGGTTCCGCCCTGACGGCGGGTCACTTTGGCAAACGCCCCAAAGTAACCAAAGGGCTTTACCCTGACGTTCGGCCCTCGCTTGGGCTCGGGTTCCTTCGCTGCGGGATTCATCCGCGGGGCAGCGCCTACGGTTTGCTTCGCTGCACCTCCTCTCGCTGTGTTTGGCTGCGCCAAACGGTCGCTGCGCTCCCACCCCCGGATAAACCCCTCCACTCAGCCTGCCGACGGGCCCTCAGATCAAAAGCTTTACTCGAGCTAACGCTCATCGTGTTGAGTGGGGCGGCTTCGCCGCATGGGGTGTGCACGAATAAAATTGTGGGAGCCAGCTTGCTCGCGATGGCGGCCTGACAGCCGACCAAATTTCTAACTGAATACACCCAATCCCCTGTAGGAACTGCCGAAGGCTGTGATCTTTTGATCTGGCTTTGGCTTTGGCTTTGGCTTTGGCTCTTGATGTGGCTTTTGATCTTCAGCCCCTTCGGCAGGCCGAGCGTAGGTGTCCATCCGGGGGTAGGCGCGCAGCGCCATGCGGCGAAGCCGCATACATCGAGAGGAGGTGCAGCGAAGCAAACCGTAGGCGATGCCCCCCGGATGGACACCGTAGGGAGGGAACACTGAGCCTCAGCGAAGTGCCGTACGCCGGGGCAAAGCCTTTTGGGTTACCTTTTCGGCGTCTGGAAAAGGTGACTCGCTGTAAGAGCGAAACCGCCAGCGGCGACACCCGCAGCAACGGATATGCCCCCAATCCAAAAAAAACCAAAGCATTGACCCATCCTCAACCCATGCGTAGCCTTGCACCTTCGAGGTTCTTCGGCCCACGCCGAAGCTAAGAAGGGAACGCGGTCAAAGCCGCGGCTGCCCCCGCAACTGTGAACGGTGAAGTTCGTTGCCACGCCACTGCCAGCTCAATCCACTGAGCCCGCGGGAAGGCGCAGCGAACGCCGGGCCCAAGGCCCGAACACCGTCAGCCAGGAGACCTGCCTCGTGACAGATTTCTCACTACAACCGGGCGGGGTGATCCGGTGGCGAATTCTTCCGCGCGCACGCTCGCAGCGGATCTCGTCCCGTATGCCCGCCACCTTGCCAAAGGGCATCCGATGAAAACACTGGCCAAACTCCCTGTCACCATCGTCACCGGTTTCCTCGGCTCGGGCAAAACCACCTTGCTGCGGCACATGCTTGACAACGCTCAGGGCCGCCGTATCGCGGTGATCGTCAACGAGTTCGGCGAGCTGGGCATCGACGGTGAGATCCTCAAGCAATGCACCATCGGCTGCACCGAAGAAGAAGCCACTGGTCGCGTCTACGAACTGGCCAACGGTTGCCTGTGCTGCACGGTGCAGGAAGAGTTCTTCCCGGTGATGCGTGAACTGGTCGCCCGGCGCGGTGACCTCGATCACATCCTGATCGAGACGTCCGGTCTGGCCCTGCCAAAACCGCTGGTACAAGCCTTCCAGTGGCCGGAAATCCGCAGCGCCTGCACCGTGGATGCGGTGATCACCGTGGTCGACAGCCCGGCCGTGGCCGCTGGCACCTTCGCCGCGTTCCCCGATCAGGTCGATGCCCAGCGCAAACTCGATCCGAACCTGGATCACGAATCGCCACTTCATGAGCTGTTCGCCGACCAACTGGCCAGCGCCGATCTGGTGATCCTCAACAAGGCCGACCAGACCAGCGCCGAAGATCTGGCTCGCGTTCGCGCCGAAGTCGCTGAAGAACTGCCGCCAGCGGTGAAAATCATCGAAGCCAGCAACGGTCGCCTGCCGCTGGATGTGCTGATTGGCCTCGGTGCCGGTTCCGAAGAACACATCGACAGCCGCCACAGTCATCACGATCACCACCACGACGGTGATGACGACCACGATGACCACGATCATGACGCCTTCGATTCGATCTCCATTGAACTGCCGCAAGCCGACGAAAGCCTGCTGCTCGACGCGCTGACGCAATTGGTGGTCAAGCACGGCATTCTGCGCGTGAAGGGCTTCGCGGCGATTCCGAACAAGCCGATGCGCCTGTTGATTCAAGGCGTGGGCACGCGTTTCGACAAGCACTTCGACCGCCAGTGGGGCGCTGATGAGGCGCGTGTCACTCGTCTGGTGCTGATCGGCCAGAAGCTCGACGCCGCGCAACTCGAAGCGCAACTGCGCGCCGCGCTCAGCGTTTAAGCCATGCACCTGCTCAGGACCCAGCCCGGCGGTTTCGTGTCGGATGACAACATTGCCGACCTTGGACAAACCCCCGCCGAGCTGGTGATCCTGTGCAGCGGCGACTCCAGCCTGGCGCTGCTCGCCGAAGCCGCGCAGCAACTGCCCGAGGATTACCCGAGCCTGCGCCTGGCCAATCCGATGCAGGTGCAGAATCACGCCTCGGTCGATCTGTATGTTGATGAGGTGCTGCGCCACGCCAAAGTCATTCTGATTTCGCTGCACGGCGGCATCGCCTATTGGCGTTACGGTGTCGAGCGTCTGGTGGAGTTGTCCGAGCGCGGCGTGCAGGTGATTCTGGTACCGGGGGATGACCGTCCCGACCCGGAACTCAGCGACCTGAGCACCGTGCCCGCCGAAGATCGCGATCGTCTCTGGCAGTTTTTGCGTCAAGGCGGCATGGGCAATGCGCTGGGCTTCTTCCATTGTCTGGCCAACCGCTGGCTGGCGCGGGATTACGCCTGGGGCGAGCCGCAAGCGCTGCCGCGTACGGCGATTTACCACCCACAGAAAAACACCGCCGCACTGAGCGACTGGCAAGCCGAATGGCTGCCCGGTCAACCAGTGGCGGCGGTGCTGTTTTATCGCTCGCATTTGCAAGCGGCGAACACCGCGTTCATCGATGTGTTCTGCCAACGCTTGCAGGTGGCGGGGCTCAATCCGTTGCCGATCGCCGTCGCCAGCCTGAAAGAACCCGGCTGCCTGTCGGTGGTCGAGGACTGGCTGGATGAGGTCGAAGCTGCGGTGATCCTCAATACCACCGGCTTCGCGCAATCCAGCCCGGAAGCGCCGCACCTGCGGCCGTTCCGGCGCAATATTCCGGTGATTCAGGCGATCTGCGCTCAGGACAACGAGCCGGGCTGGCGCGACAGCGAGCAGGGCCTTGGCCCGCGAGATCTGGCAATGCACATCGCCTTGCCGGAACTCGACGGGCGCATCATCAGCCGGCCGATCAGCTTCAAGGATCTGGCCTGGCGCAGCGAGCGCAGCCAGTCCGACGTGGTCTGCTACCGGGCGCAACCCGAACGCATGGATTTTGTCGCTGAACTGGCGCGACGCTGGAGCGATCTGGCGCGGCTGCCGAACACGGAAAAACGCATCGCGCTGATCCTCGCCAACTACCCGACTCGCGACGGGCGGATCGGCAATGGCGTCGGTCTCGATACGCCGGCGGCGGCATTGAATATCCTGCGCGCGTTGCAGGCGGAAGGCTTCCCGCTGACGGCGGAGTTGCCGGACAGCGGCACCGCGTTAATCCAGCAATTGCTCGGCGGCGTCAGCAACGACCTCGACAGCATCGACCTGCGTCCGTGCCAGCAAAGCCTGGCGATGGACGCCTATCTGGCGATGTTCAACGCGCTGCCGCAAGCCAATCGCGCGGCAGTGCTGGAACGCTGGGGCGCGCCGCAAAACGATCCGATGTGCCGCGATGGGCGAATGATGATCGCCGGTCTGCGCTTCGGCCTGACCTTCGTCGGCATTCAGCCGGCGCGCGGTTATCAGGTCGATCCGAGTGCGGTGTATCACGACCCGGATCTGGTACCGCCGCACGGCTATCTGGCGTTCTATTTCTGGCTGCGCAACACCTACGGGGCGCACGCGGTGATTCACGTCGGCAAGCACGGCAACCTCGAATGGCTGCCGGGCAAGGGCGTCGGCCTTTCGGAAAATTGCTGGCCGGACGCGCTGCTCGGGCCGCTGCCGAACATCTATCCGTTTATCGTCAACGACCCGGGCGAGGGCGCCCAAGCCAAACGGCGCACGCAAGCGGTGATCATCGACCACCTGATGCCGCCGCTGACCCGTGCCGAAACCTACGGCCCGTTGCGCAATCTGGAACTGTTGGCCGACGAATATTACGAGGCGCAACTGCTCGATCCGCGTCGTGCGCGAGAGCTGCAACGCGATATTCTGCAACTGGTGCGCGAGACGCAGATCGATCGCGAACTGCAACTCGACGCCGGTCTGGACAGCGACGCCGATGCCGCGATCTGGCTGCCGCGGCTGGACACCTACCTGTGTGATCTGAAGGAATCGCAGATTCGCGATGGCCTGCACATCTTTGGCGAATCGCCGACCGGACGTTTGCGCATCGATACCTTGCTGGCCTTGCTGCGCATCCCGCGTGGTGACGGCAAAGGCGCGCAGTCGAGTCTGCTGCGGGCGTTGGCCAAGGCGTTCGAATTGAGCTTTGATCCGCTGGATTGCACCCTTGCCGAGCCATGGAACGGCCCGCGCCCGGCGGAGCTGCAAAGCGTCAGCGACGAAATCTGGCGCACCGCCGGTGACACCCGCGAACGCCTGGAGCTATTCGCCACTCAACTGATCTCCCAGGCACTACAAATCCCCTGTGGGAGCGAGCTTGCTCGCGAAAGCGGTGGGTCAGGTACATCAATGTCGACTGACACGACGCTTTCGCGAGCAAGCTCGCTCCCACAGGGGGCAGGATGGGCTGAAGTGAGCGCGATCATTGAAAACCTGCGCGAAGTCATCGCCCCACGCCTCGACGCCTGCGGCCCCGCCGAAATGCGCGGTCTGCTCGACGCCCTGAACGGCCGCTTCGTCCCCGCCGGCCCAAGTGGCGCCCCCAGCCGTGGCCGTCTCGACGTGCTGCCCACCGGGCGCAACTTCTACTCGGTGGACGTGCGCAACCTGCCGACCACCACCGCGTGGCGCATCGGCTTCCAGTCCGCCACGTTGATTCTCGAGCGGCATTTGCAGGATCACGGCGATCACCTGCGTCAGCTCGGCCTGTCCGTGTGGGGCACCGCGACCATGCGCACTGGCGGCGACGACATCGCCCAGGCCATGGCGCTGATGGGCGTGCGCCCGGTGTGGGCCACCGGCAGTCAGCGCGTCGATGATTTCGAGATTCTGCCGCTGAGCCTGCTCGACCGGCCACGGGTCGACGTCACGCTGCGGGTCTCGGGTTTTTTCCGCGATGCTTTTGCCAACCTGATTCGTCTGTTCGACGCGGCCGTGCAAGCGGTGGCGGCGCTGGACGAACCGGATGACCTCAACCCGCTGGCGGCGAAGGTGCGTGCCGAGCGCGAGGTGCTGTTGCAATCGGGGCTGGATGCCGACGCGGCGCGGCGTCAGGCCGGCTGGCGGATTTTCGGCGCCAAACCCGGTGCCTATGGCGCGGGCGTACAGGGCGCCATCGACGGTCGCCTGTGGCAGAGTCGCGAGGATCTGGCCGAGGTCTACCTGAACTGGGGCGCTTACGCTTATGGTGGGGCGGATGAGGGCACCGCTGCGCGCGAACAGTTCGTCCAGCGCCTGAGCCAGGTGCAGGCGGTGTTGCAGAATCAGGACAATCGCGAGCACGACTTGCTCGATTCCAACGACTATTACCAGTTTCAGGGCGGCATGCTCGCGGCGGTGGAAACCCTGCGCGGGGAAGCGGCGGCGAGTTATCACGGCGATCACAGCCAGCCGGATCTGCCGAAAATCCGCACCCTGAAAGAAGAACTCAATCGGGTGATCCGCTCGCGGGCGGCCAATCCGAAGTGGATCGACGGGGTCAAACGTCACGGCTATAAAGGCGCGTTTGAACTGGCGGCGACGGTCGATAACCTGTTCGCCTTCGACGCCACCACGCAACTGATCGATGATCATCAGTACGCGTTGCTGGCGGACGCCTACTTGCTCGACCCGGCGACCCGCGACTTTGTTCGTGAACACAATCCGCATGCCCTGCGCGACATGACCGAACGCATGTTGGAAGCGCAACAACGTGGGATGTGGCAGGAACCCGGCGTGTATAAAGAAGCACTGGAAAACCTGCTGCTGGATATAGAAGAAGACATCTGACACACCGCTCCCACTGGGATCAACGTGGCTCCCAGCAATTTTCGAAAGATCACCGACCATGACCGAGTATTGAAGATGACCGACATCCCGCATTTCCCGCTCTCCGCCGTGGTCGGCGCCGATGACTTGAAACTCGCGCTGTACCTCACCGCCATCGACCCGAAAATCGGTGGCGTGCTGATCGAAGGACCACGCGGAATGGCCAAGTCGACTCTGGCCCGTGGCCTCGCCGATCTGCTGGCCAGTGGTCAGTTTGTCACGTTGCCACTGGGCGCCACTGAAGAGCGTCTGGTTGGCACCCTTGATCTCGACGCGGCACTGAGTGAAGGGCGGGCGCAGTTTTCTCCCGGCGTGCTGGCCAAGGCCGACGGCGGTGTGCTGTACGTCGATGAAGTGAACCTGCTGCCCGATCATCTGGTGGATCTGCTGTTGGATGTGGCGGCCAGCGGCACCAACCTGGTCGAGCGTGATGGCATCTCGCATCGGCATTCGGCACGGTTTGTGTTGATCGGCACAATGAACCCGGAAGAGGGCGAATTGCGCCCGCAGCTGTTGGACCGTTTTGGCCTGAACGTCGCCCTCAGCGGTCACACCGCGCCGACTGAACGCGGGCAGATCATCCGCCGCCGACTGGATTTCGACAGCGACCCGCAGGCGTTCTGCGCGCAGTGGGAAGCCGAGCAGCAAGCGCTGCGCGAACGCTGCGAACAGGCGCGCTGCGCCTTGACGCGCATTGCGCTGGATGACGAGGCTTTGGCAAGCATCACCGAGCGCTGCTTTGCCGCCGGCGTCGATGGCTTGCGGGCCGACCTGGTCTGGCTGCGTGCGGCCCGAGCCCACGCGGCATGGCGCGGTGCCGAAGCCATTGCCGAGCAAGACATCGATGCGGTAGCGGAATTCGCCCTGCGTCATCGCCGTCGTGAGTCCACTTCGCCCAGCCTTCAACCACCTGCTCAGAACCAGACCAGCACCCAGGCCGAACCAAGCGAGGGGCAGGGGCAGTGGGGCGACATGCCTGCTCCGGCGCTGACGACTGGCGCACGCCGCGAAGTGCCGAGCTGGCCAAAAAAGTAACCGGCATTCGTCCCCGATCCGACGCGGGGGCGAATGCCAGACCCCGCGCCGGACGACTCGACCACGGACGCCAGGGCAAGCGCCACGCTGCGCGCAGCGGTCTGGTGAACTGGCCGGGGACGCTGCTCAACGGCCGGCCGCAAACCCGTGAGGACTTGCAGTTCCAGCTGCGCACGCGTGCTCCCCATGAGTTATGGCTGGTGATCGTCGATACGTCGGCTTCGACGCGTCGGCATCAGGCACTGAGCGATGCCAAGGGTTTGCTCGCGCAATTGTTTGATGACGCTTACAGACAACGGGCACGACTGGCACTGCTGACAGCCAGTGGCAGCGCGCCGCAATGGCAGGTGCAAGGATTGAAGGCTTCAAGTGGCTTGCGCACCTGGCTGGAGACACTGGGCGCGGGCGGCGGCACGCCATTGGTGGCGGCGTTGACGCAGGCGCAGCAATGGCTGATGCAGCGACAAAAGCGTTTTCCGGCCGAGCAGCAACGCTTGTTGCTGGTGACGGATGGACGTTTGAAAACCTTGCCGCCGCTGCTGCCGCTGGAGTGTCCGGGGTTGCTGATCGACATCGAGCGGGGGCCGATCCGTCTGGCGCGAGCGCGGGAATTGGCGGCGGTGCTGAATGCGGAATATCGGCATATCGATGATCTGTGAAGTCTGAGCGGGCCTCTTCGCGAGCAAGGTTGGTGAACACCGCTTGCTCTGTGGGAGCGAGCCTGCTCGCGAAGGTATCGCCTCGGACCATGCGGGATCACCAAAAACCGCAGCGCTGCTCTATGCTCCACCCAGCCCAATCACAAGGAGTGAATCATGCGGGTACTGGTCGCCAATCCTCAGGACGATTTTCGCGTCAAAGCCTACGCCGGCACCAACGGCGTGCTGCTCGCCATGGACCTGTCCGAACCCCGACGCAAAGGCTTGCTCGGGTTTGCCATCGAAAAGCAACAGGGCGACAAACCGTGGTTGTTCCTGTTCAACAGCCTGACGTTTCCCGGCAAGGCTCACACTTTTCCCCAATATCACGCCACGCCCAGTGATAAGGCACCGCTGCAAAAATTCCGCTGGGCCGATTACGCCGTCAACCCGGGCACGACCCTGCACTATCGCGTGCACCTGGCCTACGGCACGGCGGACGCGCCGCTACTGGGCGAATCGCTGGAGCTGAGCATCACCAGTGACGACGGCCACCCGGCCAATCAGAGCGTGATCTTCAATCGCGCCGTGGCTGCCAGTCAGGCGTTTCAGCGCAAATTTCCCGACCTCGACGCACAGATCAGCGCCAACAAGAACCTACCCATCGAAGCCTGGCCCGGCGCGGCGCGGCTGTGGCTGGAGAACGGGCTGCTGGAGCGTTTGCTGAACTTCATCGAGCGCGCTGCGGACGCGCAGTGGGCGTTGGACATTGCGATCTACGAGTATCAGTTGCAGGCGATCATCGATGCCGTAAACGCGGCGTTCGCGCGAGGGGTGCAAGTGCGCGTGCTGTACCACGCCCAGCCTGATGATCCCGATACGACCCTGAACGAAGCGAACCTTGCCCAATTACCAGCGGCGAACAAGCGGGGCCGGGTCACTCACAACATTTTCCACGACAAATTCATCGTCCTCAGCCGGGTCGATGGCGTCGGTCAGCGTCAACCGCAGGCGGTGCTGTGCGGCAGCACCAATTTCACCGCCAATGGCGTGTATCGCCAGGCCAATGTGCTGCATACGCTTGATGACGTGACCATTGCCACGCGCTATTTGCAAACGTTCGAAGAAGTCTGGGCCAATCCCGCCGACGTCGCTGCGACGCGCAACTGGATCACCGAGCACAACCCGATGGACCCGACGCAGCCGCTGTTCGCCGGGTTCTCGCCACGCAGCGGTGGCGGCGATTTGCGTGAGTTTGTCGAGATCATCGAGGCGGCCAGCAAGGACGTGCTGTTTGTCACGGCGTTCACCTTGCCGGACGCGATCCTCAATGCGTTGCTTGGCAAGCCCCATGACGACATCCTGCGTGACGGCCTGCAAAACACCGCTAGCCGCATCACCGGGTTTCATGCCGACCGCACCGCCGAATTCGCCGCCACCGCCTTGCTCAACACCGGGCTGGAAGGCTGGCTGAAAGAAAACATGAAAGGTCAGAAGGGCAACCTGCTGGTGCACACCAAAGCGGTGGTCGTCGACTTCACCAGCGACAGGCCGACGATTATCAGCGGCAGCCACAACCTCAGCACTTCGGCCAGTAACGGCAATGATGAAAACTACCTGATCATTCGCGGCGACACCGATCTGGCTGATCGCTATGGTCTGGAATTGCTGCGGTTTTATGAGCATTACCGCTTCCGCTATTTCGCGAAAAAACTCGAGCTGAAGCAGGTGAGTCCGTTGGCGCTGGATGACAGCTGGACCAACGATTACTACGTGGAGGGGGATTTGCGGCAGTTGTCGCGGTTGCGCTTTGCCGGACGATGACAGCCAACTGTAGGAGCTGCGAAGGCTGCGATCTTTTGACTTTGTTTTTTTAAGGTCAAGATCAAAAGATCGCAGCCTGCGGCAGCTCCTACAGGGGGGGCAGTGGTCGTTGATACAGATTTTGAAATGATTTCGCTCTGTAGGAATTGTCGTCAGAGCCTGTACGCTCCAAGGCCATTTTTCATTCAGGATTTGCATGAACACCCTTTTGGAGCCTCCCAGTCGTACCTTCTCCTCGCGCCATGGCGCGGTCTTGACGCACTCGCAGCATCCGGTTTTCCGCCTCCCGACTATCGTTGACAACGCGGCCTCAGAGCCTTCGCGTTGCACTTTGCCGTGCCCGGCAGCCTGAATTCACTGAAGAGAGATCGAGACATTTTATGGAATGGTTAGCGGATCCCACGGCCTGGTTAGGCTTGTTGACTTTGATCGTGCTGGAGCTGGTGCTGGGTATCGACAACCTGGTGTTTATCGCGATCCTGGCGGACAAACTGCCGCCGCATCAGCGCGATCGTGCGCGGATCATCGGCCTGTCGTTGGCGCTGATCATGCGCCTGGGCCTGTTGGCGAGCATTTCCTGGCTGGTCACCCTCACGCAGCCGTTGTTCGAAGTGTTCGGCAAGAGCTTCTCCGGCCGTGACCTGATCATGCTGTTCGGTGGTGTGTTCCTGCTGTTCAAGGCGACGATGGAGCTGCACGAACGGCTCGAAGGGCATGTCGGCCAGCGCTCGACCAACGCGGCTTACGCATTGTTCTGGCCGATCGTGGCGCAGATCGTGGTGCTCGATGCGGTGTTCTCGCTGGACGCGGTCATTACCGCCGTGGGCATGGTCGATGAACTGGCGGTGATGATGATCGCGGTGATCATTTCCATCGGTTTGATGATTGTTGCGAGCAAGCCGCTGACCCGCTTCGTCAATGCGCACCCGACGGTGATCATGCTGTGTCTGGGCTTTCTGATGATGATCGGTTTCGCCCTGACGGCCGAAGGCCTGGGCTTCCACATCCCGAAAGGCTATCTGTACGCGGCCATCGGCTTCTCGATCCTGATCGAGGTGTTCAACCAGATCGCCCGGGCCCGCCGCAAACGCTCGATGCAAGGCCTGCGCCCCCTACGTGAGCGCACGGCCCATGCGGTGATGCGCTTGCTGGGCGGGCGCAAGCTGG
The DNA here is from genome assembly GCF_019775695.1 of Pseudomonas sp. AO-1. Lineage (NCBI taxonomy): Bacteria > Pseudomonadati > Pseudomonadota > Gammaproteobacteria > Pseudomonadales > Pseudomonadaceae > Pseudomonas > Pseudomonas sp. AO-1. Next base: position 3,700,333 of record NZ_CP079947.1, on the reverse strand, counting down.
AAGTGGAGGAGGTCGGCGAGGAAATCTCCGACCTGCTGGATGACGGCGAAGCCCCGAGTGTAGAACTGTTCGACCGTCGCGAGCGGGTGATGATCAGTGGTGTGCTGCAACTGGCCGAACGCCCGATTCGTAATCTGATGACCGTACGCGCGGACGTCGACACCATCGATCTGGCTGACGACGCCGAGACGATTCGCACAAAATTGATGCACTCGTCGTATTCACGTCTGCCGCTGATTCGCAACGGTGCTGTGGATGAACCGTTGGGCTTCGTGCACAAGAAGGAATTGCTCAAGGAGTACCTGAGCGGCATTGAGCCGAACCTGGAACATCTGGCGCGCAAGACCATCAACTTGCTCGACAGCTATTCGATCCTCAATGCGCTGGAGCAGATGCGCGCAGCGTCGACCCACATTGCTTTTGTGGTCAACGAGTTTGGCGACTTCGTCGGCGTGTTGACCATGACCGACATCCTCGAATCGATTGCCGGCGAACTGCCCGATGCCAGCGAAATAGAAGGCCCGGACGTGATCGAGGAGCAGGGCGGTTTTGTCGTCAGCGGCGCATTGAATCTGACGCGTGTTCGCCAGCGCACCGGGTTTGGCGCCGAACCGACCGAGGACTATCAGACCCTGGCCGGACTGGTGATGAGCCTGCTGGATCGCTTGCCGATGATCGGCGATCGGCTGCAGTACGCAGGCTGGCAAATGACCGTCAAAGCCGTTGAGGAACGACGGGTGACGCAGGTGTTGCTGGTGCGCGATTCTGCGTAAGGCAGCAGCCTTGCGCTGACGGTGCCGGCCCCTTCGCGGGCAAGCCCGCTCCCACAGTGCACGCGTCGTACACGAAATGTGTGAACAACGTTGACCCCTGTGGGAGCGGGCTTGCCCGCGAAAGCGATGTGTCAGACGCCGTAACGATTACGGGAAATGCACTGCCTCAAATCACCCGCCGATGCGCACGCGTGATTGTGCAGAGCCTGCTCAATGTGCGGCGCAACCACGGCAGGTCATGTCGTGGTTTCTGCTGCACCACCGGTGCCCTGGTCATGCCAATATGCCGGGCAAAGTTCGCCGCCAGTGTTTCCTCTGTGCCGATGCCCTTGAGCTTCTTCAGCAACTTGCCGTTTTTGTAGAACAGCACCGTCGGCGTGCCGGTGACCAACGGATGGCGCGGCGACTCACGGGTGTTAAGCATGTAGATATTGGCGCGATGACGGTACGGCTCGGCAATCTGACGAAAAATCGGCCCGGCGAACTCGCAGGCGGGGCAGTGCTCATTGGCGAAATACAGGATCACCGGGCGCCAGGTTTTCAGGGCTTTGCGGTAAACCGGGGCCAGATTGGAAATGGTATTGGCAGCGCTCATTGAGAACTCCTTTTCAACGACCTCGAAGGTTCGATGACGTTAAAGAAGGGTGAAGAACAGGACTACTGTCAGAAATTACAGGTGGCCTGTGGATTCGCGAGATTTTTCCCACTTTTATGAAGGACCGGCCCGACACGAAGCCCGGAAATATGGAATGTCGGGACGTGATACCTTTTTTCACTCAATAAAAGAGAAGGCGGTAATAAGCGATAGGCGTCGAAGCCGTCTTGGAGTGCTATTTTAAGCACCATCAACAGCACTCCAGGGAGCACCATCATGACTCACATAGTTCTTTCTAATATCGTTGCGAGTATTTCTGAATTGAAAAGAAACCCCATGGGTACCGTGGCCGCCGGTGGCGGCCAATCTGTTGCAATCCTCAATCGAAATGAGCCAGCGTTTTATTGTGTTCCCGCAAAGGAGTATGAGGCGATGATGAATCGCCTTGAGGATCTGGAACTGATCGCACTGTGCAAGGAGCGAGAAAACGATCCCACCATCAAGGTCTCTATAGATGACCTATGAGCTGGAGTTTTCCGAGAAAGCCTGGAGGGAATGGAGAAAGCTTGATTCAGCACTTCAGGATCAGTTCAAGAAAAAGCTCTCTACACGTCTGGTCAATCCTCACGTTCCTGCCGATCGACTCCGAGGGTTGGGAAACGCCTACAAAATCAAGCTTCGCAGTGCTGGATACAGGCTGGTCTATCGCGTAAAGAACGAGGTTTTGGTTGTTACCGTGATTGCGGTAGGGAGAAGAGAGCGGGGAGAGGTCTACGACAAAGCCGCTTGCAGATAGATATGGAGAGCTGGCCCCTTCAATCGTTAACCACATTGCACCGAAGTAGCCCTTCGTGCTCCATCTGGGAACCTGCTACTCGTTATTTGTAGCCTAAGGTAGCGCAGCCCATCAGTACCCGCACCTGACTCCATTTTTCGCATTTCCTGCATCCCGTTGATTCCAAAAACATTTAACCCCTCTACAGTTTCCCTGTGATTCCTGTGGCACACTTTCTGCTGTCTATTCCGTAGTAACAAACCGTGTTCCGGTATAACGGAATAAACATCATCCTGGAGTGCTTGCCATGCATCGCCGTCCTTCGTTGTTCAAAGCGTGTGTTTTTGTTCTTGCGGCTTCGTCCGCTGCCATGGGCATGGCCCAGGCAGCCGACAGCAAACTCGACAGTGTTCTGGCCCGGGGCAAGCTGATTGTCGGCACCGGCAGCACCAATGCGCCGTGGCACTTTCAGGGTGCGGACGGCAAGTTGCAGGGCTTTGATATCGACATCGCCAGGATGGTGGCCAAGGGGTTGTTCAATGACCCAAGCAAAGTAGAGTTCGTCGTGCAGTCGTCCGACGCGCGAATTCCCAATCTGCTGACCGACAAGGTCGACATGAGCTGCCAGTTCATCACCGTCACCGCCAGCCGTGCGCAACAAGTGGCGTTCACCCTGCCGTACTACCGCGAAGGTGTCGGCCTGCTGCTGCCGGCCAACAGCAAGTACAAGGAAATCGAGGACCTGCAGGCGGCCGGTGACAGCGTTACTGTGGCCGTGCTGCAAAACGTCTATGCCGAAGAATTGGTGCATCAGGCGCTGCCCAAGGCCAAGGTCGATCAGTACGACAGTGTCGATCTGATGTATCAGGCGGTGAATTCCGGTCGCGCCGATGCCGCTGCTACCGATCAGTCGTCGGTCAAGTACCTGATGGTGCAGAACCCTGGCCGCTACCGCAGCCCGACCTACGCGTGGAGCCCGCAGACCTACGCCTGCGCAGTCAAACGCGGCGATCAGGATTGGCTGAACTTCGTCAACACCACTCTGCATGAAGCCATGACCGGCGTTGAGTTCCCGACTTACGCGGCATCCTTCAAGCAATGGTTCGGTGTCGACCTGCCGTCGCCGGCGATCGGTTTCCCTGTCGAATTCAAATGATCCCGTGAGAGTGGGGCGATACAAATCGCCCCGCTCAAGGTACTGCTGACCATGAACTATCAGTTGAACTTTGCTGCCGTGTGGCGCGATTTCGACACCTTGCTGGCGGGGCTCGGTCTGGGCCTTGAACTGGCGCTGGTGTCGATCGCCATCGGCTGCGTGATCGGCCTGCTGATGGCGTTTGCCTTGCTCTCGAAGCATCGCGCCTTGCGGGTGCTGGCCTCGGTGTACGTCACGGTGGTGCGTAACACGCCGATTCTGGTGTTGATTCTGTTGATCTACTTTGCCTTGCCGAGCCTGGGGATCCGTCTGGACAAGATTCCCTCGTTCATCATCACGCTGTCGCTGTATGCCGGTGCCTATCTGACCGAAGTGTTCCGTGGCGGCTTGCTGAGCATCCCCAAAGGCCAGCGCGAAGCGGGGCTGGCGATCGGACTCGGTGAATGGCAAGTCAAGGCCTACGTCACCGTGCCGGTGATGCTGCGCAATGTGTTGCCGGCGCTGTCGAACAACTTTATCTCGCTGTTCAAGGACACCTCGCTGGCCGCCGCGATTGCGGTGCCGGAGCTGACCTATTACGCGCGCAAGATCAACGTCGAGAGCTACCGGGTGATCGAAACCTGGCTGGTGACCACGGCGTTGTATGTCGCGGCCTGTTACCTCATTGCCATGCTGCTGCGTTACCTCGAGCAGCGTCTGGCGATCCGCCGATAGGAGGCTGCGATGTACGAATCTCCCAGTTGGTTGCATGAATTGTGGGTGGCACGCGAGACGTTGCTGCAAGGCTTCCTGACCAGTGTGCAGGTGTCGGCATTGGCGATTCTGTTCGGCACGCTGCTCGGGGTTGTCGCCGGTCTGGTGCTGACTTACGGCAAGTTCTGGATGCGCGCGCCGTTCCGCTTTTATGTCGACATTATTCGCGGCACGCCGGTGTTTGTATTGGTGCTGGCCTGCTTCTACATGGCGCCGGCGCTGGGCTGGCAGATCAGCGCGTTTCAGGCCGGTGCGCTGGGCCTGACGCTGTTCTGCGGCTCGCACGTTGCCGAGATTGTGCGCGGTGCCTTGCAGGCGTTGCCACGTGGGCAGATGGAAGCGAGCAAGGCGATCGGCCTTACGTTTTATCAATCCCTCGGTTACGTGCTGTTGCCCCAGGCGTTGCGGCAGATCCTGCCGACCTGGGTCAACTCATCCACCGAAATCGTCAAGGCCTCGACCTTGCTCTCGGTGATCGGCGTCGCCGAACTGCTGCTCAGCACCCAACAGATCATCGCCCGGACCTTCATGACTCTGGAGTTCTACCTGTTCGCCGGTTTTCTGTTCTTCGTCATCAACTACGGCATCGAATTACTCGGCCGGCACATTGAAAAGCGGGTGGCCCTGCCATGACTCAAGCTCAAGTTTCCAACGTTTCAAATGGCCAGCCGCTGCTGGACATCCGTGGCCTGCACAAGCAGTACGGTGCGGTCGAAGTGCTCAAAGGCGTCGACTTGAGCATGCAGCGCGGCAACGTCGTGACGCTGATCGGCTCCAGCGGTTCGGGCAAGACCACCTTGCTGCGCTGCGTGAACATGCTCGAAGAGTTCCAGGGTGGGCAGATCCTGCTCGACGGCGAATCCATTGGCTATGACGAGGTCGGCGGTAAACGTGTGCGTCACGCGGAAAAAGTCATCGCCCGCCATCGTGCGATGACCGGCATGGCCTTCCAGCAATTCAACCTGTTCCCGCATCTGACAGCCTTGCAGAACGTTACCCTCGGTCTGCTCAAGGTTAAGAAGATGCACAAGGACCAAGCCGTCGCGCTGGCCGAGAAATGGCTGGAGCGGGTCGGCCTGCTGGAGCGGCGCAATCACTTTCCCGGGCAGTTGTCCGGCGGTCAGCAACAGCGCGTGGCGATTGCCCGGGCGATTGCGATGAACCCGAGCCTGATGCTGTTCGACGAAGTCACCTCGGCCCTTGACCCGGAGCTGGTCGGTGAAGTGCTGAACGTGATCAAGGGCCTGGCCGAAGACGGCATGACCATGCTGCTGGTGACCCACGAAATGCGTTTCGCCTTCGAGGTCTCGGACAAGATCGTTTTCATGAATCAGGGGCGGATCGAGGAGCAGGGGCCTCCCAAGGAGCTGTTCGAACGCCCGCAATCACCGCGTCTGGCTGAGTTTCTCAAGAGCACGCGGTTCTAATTTTGCTATGTAATCAGGAGAAGTACCCATGAGCATTACTCGATACGGCACCGGCAGCACGGCCGCTGGCGGTCAGCCACGTCCCTTCGCGCGCGCCGTTGAAGCGGACGGCTGGCTGCACGTGTCCGGCCAGGTGCCGGCAGTGGATGGCGAGATCATCGTTGGCGGCATCGTCGAGCAGACCCACCAGACCATGAAGAACCTGATCGCGATTCTCGAAGAGGCCGGTTATGGCCTGGAGGATGTGGTGCGGGCCGGGGTGTGGCTGGACGATCCCCGGGATTTCAGCAGTTTCAACAAGGTTTTCGGCGAGTACTTCAAACCTGAACACGCCCCGGCGCGGGCCTGTGTGCAGGCGAGCATGATGGTCGATTGCAAGGTCGAGATCGACTGCATCGCCTACAAGAAAAAGGCCTGATTGTCGTCGGCTCTTGTAGGAGCTGCCGAAGGCTGCGATCTTTTGGCAATTTTGGATGCACCACGAAGGCAAGATCAAAAGATCGCAGCCTGCGGCAGCTCCTACAGAGGCATTTTGAGTGAGTACTGACATGACCGAAGACACCATCAAACGCCGGGCCCGTGGTCTGGACCGGGCGTTCGATATCCTCGATTTCCTCAAGGAGATCGGCCAGCCGCTGCGTCCGAATGACATCGCCAACGGTATCGGCAGCCCGAAATCCACGGTCTACGAACTGGTGGCGTCGCTGCTGGAGCGACGGATTCTGGAGCCGGTGGGCAAGGACGGTCACGTCTATCTCGGTCGCCAGTTGTACTTCCTCGGGCAGGCGCACCTGCGCCATTTCGACCTCAGTCGCGAGGCCGATCACGCCTTGCAGGAGATCGTCAGCCAGACCCGGGAAACCGCGCAGATGTGCCTGCTCAACGGGCGCAAATACACGGTGGCGCTGATGAAGGAGGGTGAGCGGCATTTCCGCATTTCGTCCGACATCGGCGAAAACGCGCCGATCCCGTGGACTGCGTCCGGGCGCTTGCTGCTGGCGCATTTGAGCGACCAGCAGATCATCGACCTGATCGACGAGGACGACTACATCCTGCCCGACGGCGAACGCCTGCCGCTGGAGCGCTTTCTGGCGGAAATTCGGCAGGCCGGGATCGACGGTTTCTTCTCCTTCGACAGCGTGGCCGACACCTTCACCCATTGCTTCGCCGCGCCGGTCAAAGACCCCAATGGTGTGGCCATCTGCACCCTGTGCATCGTCGCCCCACGGGCCGATGCGAAAAACAATTACGACGACTATCGCCGGGTGCTGATCGAGAGCGCCAACAGCCTCGCCCGGCGTATCAACGAATAACCGCGGCTGCCTGCGGCCGCGACAGTGAGGAGTTCAAGCATGACGACTGCCATCAATACCGCTGTGGAAAAAGGCGCCGCTGCCATTGGCGCGCACCTTGTGCGTGACGTCAGCCTGCCGGCGCTGGTGCTGCACCGCGAGGCGCTGGAGCACAACATTCGCTGGATGCAGACGTTCGTCAGCGACAGCGGCGCCGAACTCGCGCCCCACGGTAAAACCAGCATGACCCCGGCGCTGTTCCAGCGTCAGCTCGACGCCGGCGCGTGGGGTATCACCCTCGCCAGCGCCACCCAGACCCGCGCCGCGTATGCCCACGGCGTGCGGCGGGTGTTGATGGCCAACCAACTGGTCGGCACGCCGAACATGGCGCTGATTGCCGATCTGCTGGCCGATACCGATTTCGATTTCTACTGCATGGTCGATCACCCGGACAACGTCGCCGATCTGGGCGCCTACTTCGCTTCGCGCGGCGTGAAGTTGAACGTGATGATCGAGTACGGCGTGGTCGGTGGCCGTTGCGGTTGCCGCAGCGAGCAGGAAGTCATCGCACTGGCCCAAGCGATCAACGCGCAACCGGCGCTGGCCCTGACCGGCATCGAAGGTTACGAAGGGGTGATTCACGGCGATCACGCGGTCAGCGGTATTCGTGAATTTGCCGCGTCACTGGTGCGCCTGGCGGTGCAGTTGCAGGACAGCGGCGCGTTTGCCATTGCCAAGCCGATCATCACTGCCTCGGGTTCGGCGTGGTACGACCTGATCGCCGAGTCGTTCGAAGCGCAGAACGCCAGCGGGCGCTTCCTCAGCGTGCTGCGCCCGGGCAGTTATGTCGCCCACGATCATGGCATCTACAAGGAAGCGCAGTGCTGCGTGCTGGATCGTCGTAGCGATCTGCACGAAGGATTGCGCCCGGCGCTAGAGGTTTGGGCCCACGTGCAATCGCTGCCGGAGCCGGGTTTTGCGGTGATCGCTCTCGGCAAGCGCGACGTGGCGTTCGATGCCGGCCTGCCGGTGCCATTGCTGCGTTACAAGGCCGGTGTATTGCCAGCGGTGGGCGACGATGTCGGCGCGTGCAAGGTGACGGCGGTGATGGACCAGCATGCGTTCATGAACGTGGCGCCGGGGGTTGAATTGCGGGTGGGCGATATCATTTCCTTCGGCACCTCGCACCCGTGCCTGACCTTCGACAAGTGGCGGGTGGGGTTGTTGGTGGATGAGCAGTTGGCGGTGGTCGAGAACATGGAGACTTGTTTCTAAGGCTTGAGACCGCGTTGCGGCGATTCGCTGGCAAGCCAGCTCCCACAGGGATCTCATGAGCTGTGAAGATTGTGTGGGAGCTGGCTTGCCAGCGATGAGGCCGGATCAAACACCACCGAATCAGCAGAGACGCCACCCGATGACCACCCTCAGCCCCCTGGGCCCGAACACCCCGCGCATCGCCCTGATCGGCGAATGCATGATTGAACTCCAGCACCGCGCCGACGGCAGCCTGCAGCAAAGCTTCGGCGGCGATACCTTGAACACGGCGGTGTATCTGTCCCGCGCCCTCGGCGACAACGCTCAGGTCGATTACGTCACTGCGCTGGGCGATGACAGCTTCAGCGATGCCATGTGCCAGAGCTGGGCCGATGAAGGCATTGGCCTCGACATGGTGCAGCGTCTGCCCGGTCGTTTGCCGGGTCTGTACTGCATTCAGACCGACGCCAACGGCGAGCGACGTTTCCTCTACTGGCGCAATGAGGCGGCGGTGCGCGATTGCTTTACCACTCCGGCGGCGGAGCCGATTCTTGCAGCGCTGCCGGATTACGACGTGCTGTATTTCAGCGGCATCACCCTCGCGGTACTCGGCGCCAAGGGCCGTGAGCGTTTGATCCAGACTCTTATCGAAGCCCGGCAGCGCGATGCGCGGATCGTCTTCGACAACAACTATCGGCCACGTTTGTGGGCGTCACAGGAAGAGGCGCGGGCGGCCTATCGCAGTGTGTTGCCGCATGTCGATCTGGCATTGCTGACCGTCGATGACGAGCAGGCACTGTTCCATTTTTCCGACTGCGATGCGGTGTTCGAGGCGTATGCGCAGATCGGCACGCCGGAAGTGGTGCTCAAGCGCGGCGCCGAGGCATGTCTGATTCGTTGTGATGGCGAGGCGTTTGAAATACCGGCGCAGAAGGTCGAGAAGGTGGTGGACACGACGGCGGCGGGGGATTCGTTCAGTGCGGCGTATCTGGCCAGGCGGTTGTCGGGTGGCAGTCCGGTGGAAGCGGCGCAGGCTGGGCATTTACTGGCGAGTCGGGTCATCCAGTTCCCGGGAGCGTTAATCTCTAAGGACTGACAACTATCCCTGTAGGAGCTGCCGAAGGCTGCGATCTTTTGATTTTGCTTTTTTAAGATCAAAAGATCGCAGCCTTCGGCAGCTCCTACAGGGAAACAGGGCAATCAGGTCAATCAGGTCAATCGCGGAAAAACACCTGCACCAGGTGATAGCCAAACTTGCTCTTGATCGGTCCGTGCACCGTGCGCAACGGTTTCTTGAAGATCACCGCATCAATCGCGCCGACCATCTGCCCCGGCCGCACTTCACCCAGATCGCCGCCGCGCTTGCCGGACGGGCAGGTCGAGTATTTCTTTGCCAGCACATCAAACGCTTCGCCCTTGGCAATGCGTTGTTTGAGCTGTTCGGCCTCTTCGGCGGTTTTCACCAGAATGTGGCGGGCTTGGGCTTTCATCGTGCGATACCTGTAACGGGGTGACGGCGGGGCGCGGGATTATGCCTCAAGTGACGGCGTTTGGTTGATCATCTCGCGGATCTTGTTCGCCAGCACTTCAATCGAAAACGGCTTGGCCACCATGTCCATGCCGTCCTCAAGAAAACCCTGACGCTCCGCAGCTTTCTGCGCATAACCGGTCATGAACAGCACCTTCAGTCCCGGGCGATGCTGGCGGGCGATTTCCGCCAGTTGCCGGCCATTCATCCCCGGCAGGCCGACGTCGGTCACCAGCAGATCCACACGCAACTCCGATTCCAGCAGCGGCAGGGCGGCGCTGGCATCGGCAGCTTCGTGGGCGAGGTAACCCAGCTCCTTGAGCAGGTCGAGCACCAGCATGCGCACCGCCGGGTCGTCTTCGACCACGACCACGGTTTCGCCGCAAGTGGCCGTCGGCGCTGCACTGAGGGTTTCCACGACTGGCCGTTCGGGCTCCAGCAGGTTCAGGCGCGGCAAGTACAGGCGCACACAGGTGCCCTGGTTCGGCAGGCTGTCGAGGCTGACATGGCCGCCCGATTGCTGGGCGAAACCATAAATCATCGACAGCCCGAGACCTGTGCCCTGACCAATCGGTTTGGTGGTGAAGAACGGATCGAAGGCCTTGGCGCGCACTGATGGCGTCATGCCGGTGCCGTTGTCACTGACCGCCAGCATCAGGTAGTCGCCGGCCTTGACCGGTTCGAGGGTGGTGATGTCGTTGCCGTCGAGATAGACGTTGGCGGTTTCGATCAGTAACTCGCCACCGTCGGGCATGGCGTCGCGGGCGTTGATCACCAGGTTGAGCAGGGCGTTTTCCAGTTGGCTGACGTCGGTGCTGATCGGCCACACATCGTCGGCCAGGCGCAGCGTGAGTTCGATCGGGTCGCCCTTGGTGCGGCGGATCAAATCTTCCAGCGAATGAATCAGTTCGTTGACGTTGAGGGTCTTGCGATCCAGCGACTGCCGACGGGAGAACGCCAGCAGCCGATGAGTCAGCGCCGCTGCACGGTTGGCCGACGACACCGCCGCTTCGGTGAAGCGCCCGATTTCATCGGCGCGACCGTCGGCAATGTAGCGTTGCATCAGGTCGAGGCTGCCGATGATCCCGGTGAGCATGTTGTTGAAGTCGTGGGCGATACCGCCGGTGAGCTGGCCGACCGCTTCCATTTTCTGCGCATGGCGCAACGCATCTTCGGCGCGCTCGCGTTCGAACATCTCGTTCTGCAGGCGCTGATTGGCCTGGGCCAGTTGTTCGGTACGGGCGCTGACCCGTTCCTCAAGGGTTTCATTGAGATTGCGCAACGCTTCTTCGGTCTTTTTCCGTTCACTTTCGTCGATCACGAAAATATAGAAACCGTTGACTGAGCCATCGGCGCCGTGGCGCGGCAGGTAATTCATCAGCGCGTGACGGCTGCTGCCGTCGCGGTGCGGGGTGTACAGGCTGAACGAGCAGGGACGCCCGGCCAGCGCCTCGGCGATGTACGGCGCGCGCAGGAAGTAGGCTTCTTCGCCGATCACTTCACGAATGGTGCGGCCATACAATTCCTGAGGCGTGAGGCCGTACCAGTCCAGATACGCGGCGTTGTTCAAGCGGAAGCGCTCTTCGTGGTCGACGTAACTGATGAGGATCGGCATCGCGTTGATGATCAGCTGCAATTCGGTCTGGCTCTGACGCAGCGCCTGCTCGGTGTGCTTGCGCTCGGTCAGGTCCAGCGCGGCGCCGAGGAAGCGCACGGGGCGCCCGTGGTGATCCTTGTAACAGCGACCACGGGCAAACACCCAGCGCAGTTCGCCATCGGCTTTGAGCAGCCTGTATTCCTCGGCGTATTCGGTACCGTGGGTGATGCAATGCTTGATGCTGCGGGCGATCAACGCGCGGTCTTCGGGGTGCACCCCTTGCAGGTAATCGCTGATCGGCAGCTGACTGGCCAGCGCCGGATCGATGCCGTGCAGTTGGGCGAAGTGGGCATCGGCGATGAAGCGGTCTTCACCGATGTCCCAGTCCCAGGTGCCGACTGCATCGGTAGCGGCCAGCGCCAGTTGCAGGCGCTCCTCGGTGTCGCGCTGGGCCTTGAGGCTTTCTTCGGAACGACGTTGCAGTTCAAGGGCAATGCGCCGGCGCTCGTTGGTTTCGATGGCCGTGACCAGAATTCCGGCCACTTGCGCATCTTCATCGCGGATGGGGCTGTAAGTCAGGTCCAGCCAGAAGTCGGACTCCTTGCCTTCGCGTTGCAGGGTAAATCGCCGTTCGCTGTAGGTGCGCACCTGGCCTTGTAGGACGGCTCGATAAATCGGGTCGGTAAAGTCCTGAAGTTCTGGCCATATCAGGTGCGCCGGCTGTCCGAAAGCGTGCGGATGCTTGCTGCCGGCGAGCATCGCAAAGCCATTGTTGTAGATCTGTGTGAGCTGCGGCCCCCACAACAGCAGCATCGGCATCGGCGAGTGAATCACTATATCCACCGCGGTGCGCAGGCTTTGCGGCCAGGTGCCGGCGGCGCCCAGCGGAGTGCGGCTCCAGTCGATACGGGCGATCAGGGCTTGGGCGTCATCGGGGGTGGGTGCTGCGTTCATCACATCTATCCTGAGCGTCGGTCAGTGCGTTGGCATCTACTATTCTTGCACTTGCGGTAGACGCTGTATGACCCGTTACGTCACGACATCGGGTCATTTCTGTTCATTGAATGCTTCGCGGGTGCTTATTGCCATGGAAATCGATGCACTGTTGCTCCGTCTGTCGAGCCAGCACGGCTCGGATCTGTTTCTGTCCACGGGAGCGCCACCCAGTGCGCGTATCGATGGCGTGCTGACGCCGTTCAGCGAGCGGCCATTCAAACCCGGTGAGGTCGAGGCCATCGCCAACTCCCTGATGGACGCCGAGCAGCGGCGTGAGTTCGATCGGGAACTGGAAATGAACCTGGCAATTTCCCGCACCGGTGTCGGACGTTTTCGCCTGAACATCTTCAAGCAACGCAACGATGTGTCAATCGTGATCCGCAACGTCAAACTCGATATCCCGCGCTTCGAAGACCTCAAACTGCCGCCGGTGCTGCTGGATGCAGTGATGCTCAAACAAGGGCTGATCCTGTTCATTGGCGCCACCGACTCCGGCAAGTCGACCTCGCTGGCCGCACTGATCGACCATCGCAATCGCCATAGCAGCGGGCACATCATCACCATTGAAGACCCGGTGGAGTATATCCATCGACACAAGCGCTCGATCATCAATCAACGCGAAGTCGGCGTCGATACCCGCAGTTTCCATGCGGCGCTGAAAAACACCCTGCGCCAGGCCCCGGACGTGGTGCTGATCGGTGAAATCCGTGACCGCGAAACCATGGAACATGCGCTGACGTTCGCCGATACCGGGCATCTGGTGCTGTCGACGCTGCATGCGCACAACGCCAATCAGGCGCTGGACCGCATCGTCAATCTGTTCCCCGAAGAGCGCCGCCCGCAGTTGCTGCACGCGCTGGGCAACAATCTCAAGGCGTTCGTCTCGCAACGGCTGGTGCGCACATTGGACGGTCAGCGCCGTGCAGCGGTCGAAGTGATGCTCGGCACGCCGACCATTGCCGACCTGATCCGCCGCAACGAATTGGGCGAACTCAAAGGCATCATGGAGAAGTCCGGCGAGGTCGGCATGCAGACCTTCGACGCGGCGCTGTATGCGTTGGTGGTGGAGGGCGTGATCAATGAGGACGAAGGGCTCAAGCATGCCGATTCACAAAACAATCTGCGCCTGCGTTTGAAACTGCATGCCGAAGCGGGCCCGGCGCCCGCGCCTTCATCATCAGGCGATTGGGGCTTGATGGATTAACACCTCACCCCTGTGGGAGCGTTTAGTCCGACAGCTCCGTGCGATTGCGAAACTGCTCCAGCGCTTCAGGATTGGCCAGCGCATCAGTGTTCTTCACCGGTTCGCCATGCACCACATTGCGCACGGCAAGTTCGACCACCTTGCCGCTGATGGTGCGCGGAATATCGGTCACCGCGACGATCTTCGCCGGCACGTGGCGCGGCGTGGTGTTGGCGCGGATCACCTGGCGGATCTGTTGTTGCAGGTTGTCATCGAGCGTCACGCCCGCCTGCAAACGCACAAACAGCACCACGCGCACATCGTCCTGCCATTGCTGCCCGATTGCCACGCTGTCCAGCACCTGCGGGACTTTCTCGACCTGGCGATAGATTTCCGCCGTGCCGATGCGCACGCCGCCGGGGTTGAGCACGGCGTCGGAGCGGCCATGGATCAGCATCCCGCCGTGGGGCAATTGTTCGGCGTAATCGCCCTGGGCCCAGACGCCGGGGAACAGGCTGAAATAGGATTTGCGCAGCTTTTCGCCGTCAGGGTCGTGCCACAGACCGACGGGCATGGCCGGGAAGTGCCGGGTGCAGACCAGTTCACCTTTTTCGCCGACCACTGCAACGCCGGCGTCGTTCCACACTTCAACCGCCATCCCCAGGCTCTTGCCCATGATTTCGCCGCGGCGCACGGGCGACAGCGGGTTGCCGTTGACGAAGCACGAGACCACATCGGTGCCGCCGGACATCGATGCCAGGCACACGTTGCGCTTGAAGTCGCGGTAGACGAAATCGTAGCTTTGCGGCGACAGCGCGGAGCCGGTGCAGAGCAGCGTTTTGAGACTGCTCAGATCATGGCTGTGTGCAGGCTTGATGCCGCTGCTTTCCAGTGTCGCGAGAAACTTGGGACTGGTGCCGAACACGCTGATGCGCTCGTCGTCGATCAGATCCAGCAGTCGCTCATGGCCGGGGTGAAACGGCGAGCCGTCATACAACACCACCGCGCTGCCGACCGCGAGGGCCGAGACCAGCCAGTTCCACATCATCCAGCCGCAAGTGGTGTAGTAGAACAAGCGGTCACCGGGGCCGAGATCGACGTGCAGCCCATGCTCCTTGGCATGCTGCAACAGCACGCCGCCGGTGCTATGCACGATGCATTTCGGTACGCCGGTTGTACCGCTGGAATACAGCACGTACAACGGATGATTGAACGGCACCGGGACAAACTGCGGTTCGCCGCCGGGTTGGTAGAAGTCGTCCCACAACGTCACGTTGGCACGGGTGTGGAAATCCTCGGCACGGGCCTGCGCGCGAGCGTAGGGCACGATGATCAACTGCTGCAGCGATGGCAGTTGCGCGAGGATTTCGTTGACCTTGGTGGTTTGATCAATGTCTTTGCCGGCGTAACGGTAGCCGGCGCAGGTGATCAACACCTTGGGTTCGATCTGGCCGAAGCGGTCGATCACGCCATGGGTGCCGAAGTCCGGCGACGAGCACGACCAGATCGCCCCGAGGCTGGTGGTCGTGAGCATCGCCACCAGGGTCTGCCAGGTGTTGGGCATGCACGCGGCCACGCGGTCGCCGAGGCCGACACCGGCGGCTTGCAGGCTGGCCTGAAAACCGGCGACGTGTTCGGCCAGTTCGGCCCAGGTCAATTGCTCTCGCTGACCGTTTTCGGCCACGGCGATCACCGCGACCGCATCGTCACGACGGCGCAACAGGTGCTCGGCAAAGTTCAGGGTCGCGCCGGGAAACCATTCGGCACTGGGCATCTGCGCGCCTTCACGCAGGACGGCGTCGGGTTGGGTGTGAAAGCGGATATCGAAGAAGTCGACGATCGCCTGCCAGAACGCTTCGCGCTGATCCACGCTCCAGCGGTGCAGATCGGTG
Source organism: Pseudomonas sp. AO-1 (assembly GCF_019775695.1). Taxonomy (NCBI): domain Bacteria; kingdom Pseudomonadati; phylum Pseudomonadota; class Gammaproteobacteria; order Pseudomonadales; family Pseudomonadaceae; genus Pseudomonas; species Pseudomonas sp. AO-1. The sequence continues at coordinate 3,685,112 of NZ_CP079947.1, read as the reverse complement.
TAGCTGCTCAGCGCCAGGCCATGACGCTGATTGATATCGCGGCGGAACTGATCCATGCGCGACTGGGCGATACGTTCGGCATCGGGTTGCCAGAGGAAGTCGGACATTGGTTTGCCTCTTGTTTTATTGTTCAAGCACACAGGTCAGCGTGCAGCACTTAATGCTGTGGCGAGGGAGCTTGCTCCCGATCGGCTGCGCAGCAGTCGTAAATTCTCGGGGGCTTCGCCACCCAGCGGGAGCAAGCTCCCTCGCCACAGGCGGCTTGCGTCGTTTACTGCGCCAGCCACCCCCCATCAATATTCCACGCAGCTCCCCGCACCTGGCTGCCAGCCTCGCTGCACAGAAACAACACCAGTTCCCCCAAATGCTGCGGTGTGACGAACTCCAGCGACGGCTGTTTCTCCGCCAGCAAATCATGCTGCGCCTGCTGCGGATCGACCCCTTTGGCGGCGCGATCATCGATCTGCTTCTGCACCAGCGGCGTCAACACCCAGCCGGGGCAGATCGCGTTACAGGTGACGTTGCTGGTGGCTGTCTCGAGGCCAACCACTTTGGTCAAACCAATCACCCCATGCTTGGCCGCGACATACGCAGCCTTGCCGGTCGAGCCGACCTGACCGTGTACCGAGGCAATGTTGACGATCCGCCCCCAACCCTTGGTGCGCATGCCCGGCAGGCTCAGGCGGGTGCTGTGAAACACCGAGGACAAGTTGATCGCGATGATCGAATCCCAGCGCTCCACCGGAAACTCCTCCACGGCCGCCACATGCTGAATCCCGGCGTTGTTGACCAGAATGTCGACGCCGCCGAATTCGCGTTCGGCGTAAGCGATCATGTCGGCAATCTGCGCCGGATCGCTGACGTCCGCCGGGTGGTGACCGACCTTGCCGCCGAATTGGCCGACCTCGGCGATCACGCTCGACGCATCACCGAAACCGTTGAGAATCAGGTTGGCGCCGGCCTTGGCCAGGCTCAGGGCGATGCCCAGACCGATGCCGCTGGTGGAACCGGTAACCAGTGCGGTCTTGCCCGAAAGAGTCGTCATGAATACCTCACACAATGCCAGTGGCGTAGAAAGTACCGATCACTACGAAGACCGCCAGGGTCTTGATCAGCGTAATACAGAAAATGTCTTTGTAGGCTTCGCGGTGGGTCAGGCCAGTGACCGCCAGCAAGGTGATCACCGCGCCGTTGTGCGGCAGGGTGTCCATGCCGCCGCTGGCCATCGCGGCCACGCGGTGCAGCACTTCCAGCGGAATGTTCGCCGCGTGCGCCGCGGCGATGAACTGCTCGGACATTGCCGCCAGCGCGATACTCATGCCACCCGACGCCGACCCGGTGATGCCCGCCAACAGGGTCACGGTGATGGCTTCGTTGACCAGTGGATTGGGGATTTGCTTGAGCCAGTCGGCCAGCACCAGGAACCCCGGCAACGAGGCGATTACCGCACCGAAACCGTATTCCGAGGCGGTGTTCATCGCTGCCAGCAACGCGCCGCTGACCGCACTTTTGCTGCCTTCGGCGAGTTTGCTGCGGATCGCCTTGAAGCCGAACACCAGCACCATCAGGATGCCGATCAGCAATGCCGCCTGCACCGCCCAGATTGCGGTGAGCTTGGCGATTTCCGTGGTCACCGGCGTGGCCATGCCGGGCAGCGCGAGGCTGTGGGTCTTGCCGTACCACTGCGGAATCCACTGGGTGAACAGCAGGTTCATGATGCCCACCGCCAGCAGCGGTGAGAGGGCGATCCATGGGTTCGGCAGTTTCAGGTCTTCGGCGGTTTCCGGTTCGTTACGCAGTTCGGTGCCATAGCCTTCACCGGCGCGCTGGGCCTTGTTGCGTTGGCGCTGCAGGAACAGCATGCCGGCGCAGAACACGAAAATCGTGCCGATCACGCCCAGCCACGGCGCGGCCCATGCGGTGGTGTTGAAGAACGTGCTGGGGATGATGTTCTGAATCTGCGGCGTACCGGGCAGGGCGTCCATGGTGAACGAGAACGCGCCGAGGGCGATGGTCGCCGGGATCAAGCGCTTGGGGATGTTGCTCTGACGGAACATCTCGGCGGCAAACGGATACACCGCGAATACCACCACGAACAACGACACGCCGCCGTAGGTGAGCAGGGCGCAGACCAGCACGATCACCAGCATCGCCTGACGGGTGCCGAGCAAGCGAATCGCTGCGGCCACGATCGAACGGGAGAACCCCGACAACTCGATCAACTTGCCGAACACGGCGCCAAGCAGAAACACCGGGAAATACAGCTTGATGAAGCCGACCATTTTCTCCATGAACACCCCGGTGAAGGCAGGGGCGACGGCGGAAGGATCGGTGAGCAGGACAGCGCCGAGGGCGGCAATCGGGGCGAAGAGGATGACGCTGTAGCCACGGTAGGCGGCGAGCATCAGCAGCGCGAGGGCTGCCAAGGCAATGATCACACTCATGGAGTGTCTCCAGGGATTGTTATTTTTGTGGGTGTTGCGGGTGCAGGAGAGGCTTTAGCGAGATCTGTGCCAGATACTCAACCTGTTGAAATATAAGGGTTTTATCGGGTTTTGCGATCAGCTGTTAGAGACGAAGTCTCGATAGTGAGACTTTTTGGAGGCGAAAAGATCGCAGCCTTCGGCAGCTCCTACATGGGATTTCCGTATCAACCCTGTAGGAGCTGCCGAAGGCTGCGATCTTTTGATTTTGAAGCTAAAGTCTCGCTATAGAGACTAAGTCTCTTTATTGAGACTCTGCGATGCCCAAAGCCAACATCTTTTTGTACAACGTCGACCGCCCCAATCCCAGCTGAGCAGCTGCCTCCGGCACCTTGCCGGCACATTGTGCAAGGGCAGACTGGATCAACTGCCGGTCAAACCGCTGCCGCGCCTGGGCAAAAGTCTCTTCCGCCAACGGCTCCAGCGTCGGCACCGATGGGCGCTGAACCGGAGTAAAGGCGCCAATGGCCGCGCGAATATCCTGTTCGGTGAGGATCAGGTCATCGCTGAGCAGCGCCGCGCGTTCGAGCACGTTGCGCAACTCGCGGATGTTGCCCGGCCACGCATGTTGCCCGAGCAGATCCAGCGCTGTACGGCTTAGCTCATGCTGGCTGCGCAGCTCTTCAAGGATCGCCTCGCTGAGCGCTGGCAGATCGTCGAGGCGCTCGCGCAGTGGCGGGACCTGGATCGGCAGCACGTTGAGGCGGTAATACAGATCTGCGCGGAACTCACCGCGCTTGATCGCCGCTTGCAGATCGGTCGACGTCGCCGCGATCACCCGCACATCGCTCTGGATCACGTCGTTGGAGCCAACCGGCTCGAACTCTTTTTCCTGCAGCACCCGCAGCAGTTTGCTTTGCAGCGGCAACGGCATGTCGCCGATCTCGTCGAGAAACAGCGTACCGCCCTGAGCAATCTGCAACTTGCCGGTGCGCCCCTTGCGGTCAGCACCGGTAAACGCACCGGGGGCAGTACCGAAGAATTCGGCTTCCAGCAGCGCTTCGGGAATCGCCGCGCTGTTGATGCTGACGAACGCCTTGTGCGCCCGGGGCGAAGCGCTGTGAATCGCTTGAGCCAGCAACTCCTTGCCGGTGCCGGTCTCACCGAGCAGCAACACCGGGGATTCGGTGCTGGCACTGCGGCGGGCGCGGCGTTTGACGTCGAGGCTGGCGCTGCTGGTGCCGATGAAATGGGCGAAGTTGTATTTGGTCTGCCGGGCCCGCAGCAGCGAGCGGGTCGAGGCCAGCTCTTCCTGCATGCTCAGATAGCGTTTGAGCATCGGCGACAGCGTGCGCAACTCATCGAACAGGGCAAAACCGATAGCGCCAATCACCGCGCCGGCGTCGTCGTGGATCGGCAGGCGCATGACCACCAACGGCTCTTTTGGCGTGTCCTGCATGTCCAGCAGAATGGGGCGGCCGGTACGCACCACTTCACGCAGCAGGCTGCCGGGGATCACGCTTTCGCAGGGTTTGCCGATGGCTCTTTTTGCCGACTCCAGCCCAAAACGCCGGGCATAGCGCTCGTTCATCCAGACGATGTTGGCATCGCGATCGACAATCACCGTGCCCTCGCTGGACTGCTCGATGATCTCGAACAGCGAGCGGATCGCCAGCGTGCGCACGCGTTGGTAGTCCTTGAGGCTTTCGGTGGTGTTCATGGGTTGGCGGATCCGGAATTTGGGTTGTCTGTTCGGGCCTCTTCGCTGGCAAGCCAGCTCCCACAGGTTTCTCTGGGGTACCCCATATTTGGGTACAACCCGAATCCCTGTGGGAGCTGGCTTGCCAGCGAATGTTGCGACCCGGTATCAAGGCAAGCGCCGATTATGCCTACCCCGGATGCGCCGCTGCCAACAGCTCTTTGGTGTAAGGATGCTGCGGTGAGTCGAACACATCATGGCTGGCACCGCGCTCAACCACTTTGCCGTCCTTGATCACGATCATGTCATGCGCCAGCGCCCGCACCACCGCCAGGTCGTGGCTGATGAACAGGTAGGTCAGACCGTGTTTTTCCTGAAGGTCGCGGAGCAGGGCGACCACTTGTTTCTGCACGGTACGATCAAGGGCCGAGGTCGGCTCGTCGAGCAGGATCAGCGCCGGTTTCAGCACCAGTGCCCGGGCGATGGCGATGCGCTGGCGCTGACCGCCGGAAAATTCGTGCGGATAGCGATGACGGCTTTCCGGATCGAGACCTACTTCCTTGAGCACGCGGATCACCTGTGCATCGCACTCATCGGCGCTGGACTGGCAATGCACCTCCAGCCCTTCGCTGATGATTTGCGCCACCGACATCCGTGGACTTAGGCTGCCGAACGGGTCCTGAAACACCACCTGCATCTGCCGACGCCACGGCCGCAACTGCTTCTGATCGAGCCCATCAAGGGCGGTGCCCTGAAAGCGAATGCTGCCCTCGGAGTCGAGCAGCCGCAGAATCGCCTGGCCCAGGGTCGATTTCCCTGACCCGGATTCGCCGACAATGCCCAGGGTCTTGCCGCGCTGGATATTCAGGCTGATGCCGTCCACTGCACGCAGGTATTGCTTACGCTGGAACAGCCCGCCACCGACGATGAACTCAACCCGCAGATCATCGACTTCCAGCACGTTCTCGCGCTCGTCCCGGGGCAGGGCTTCGCCTTCCGGCTCGGCGTTGAGCAACACACAGCTGTAAGGATGCTTTGGCTCGGTAAACAGGGTTTCGCACGGTGCCTGCTCGACGATTTCACCCGCCTTCATCACGCACACCCGTTGCGCGATGCTGCGCACCAGATTGAGGTCGTGACTGATCAACAGCAGCGACATGCCCAGACGTTGTTGCAAGGATTTGAGCAGCAGCAGGATCTTGCGCTGCACCGTCACATCCAGTGCGGTGGTCGGCTCGTCGGCAATCAGCAGTTCCGGCTCGCAGGCCAGGGCCATGGCGATCATCACTCGTTGCCGCTGACCACCGGACAGTTGATGCGGATAGGCCTTGAGGCGCTCTTTGGGTTTCTGAATACCCACCAGTTCCAGCAGTTCAAGGATGCGTTGTTGCGCCGCTTTACCGCCCAGGCCGCGATGCACCAGCAGCGTTTCGCCGATCTGCTTTTCAATGGTGTGCAGCGGGTTGAGCGAGGTCATCGGTTCCTGGAAGATCATCGCGATCCGGTTGCCACGCAGTTCGCGCAGCACTTTCGGATCGGCGCCGAGCAATTCCTGGCCGCGATAGCGAATGCTGCCGCTGGTTTGCGCATCGCCTTCGGGGAGCAATTGCAGAATCGAATGCGCAGTCACCGATTTGCCCGAGCCCGACTCCCCGACCAGCGCCAGGCATTCGCCGGGCCGGATGTCCAGGCACAGGTCGCGCACCGCCGGCTGGCCATGGAAGGCGACGTTCAGGTCACGGATTTCGATCAGGTTATCAGTCATGGTCACACTTCAGGATCGCGGGTCGAACGCGTCACGTAACGCTTCGCCGATGAACACCAGTAAAGAAAGAATCAGCGCCAGCGTGAAAAACGCCGTCAGCCCGAGCCACGGTGCTTGCAGGTTCTGTTTGCCCTGGCCGATCAGTTCGCCCAGCGAAGCGCTGCCGGCGGGCATGCCGAAACCGAGGAAGTCGAGGGCGGTGAGGGTGGAAATCGCTCCGGTCAGAATGAACGGCAGGTAACTCAGCGTTGCGTTCATCGCATTGGGCAGGATGTGCCGGACAATCACCTTGCGGTCGCTCAGGCCCAGGGCACGAGCGGCTTTGACGTATTCCAGGTTGCGCCCGCGCAGGAACTCGGCGCGCACCACATCCACCAGCGCCAGCCAGGAAAACAACGCCATGATCCCCAGCAGCCACCAGAAATTCGGCTCGACGAAACCCGACAGGATGATCAGCAGGTACAACACCGGTAACCCGGTCCAGACTTCCAGCAGGCGTTGCCCGAGCAAATCGACCCAGCCGCCGTAATAGCCTTGCAGGGCGCCGGCGGCAATCCCGATCAGTGCACTGATGGCGGTCAGCATCAAGGCAAACAGGATCGACACCCGGGCGCCGAAAATCACCCGCGCCAACACATCGCGGGCTTGATCGTCAGTGCCCAGCCAGTTGACCTTCGAGGGTGGGCTCGGTGCCGGTTGGTTGAGGTCGTAATTGGGCGTGTCGTCGCTGAACGGAATCGGCGGAAACAGCAGCCAGCCACCGTCCTTGCGGATCAGGTTCTGCACATAGTCGCTGCGGTAATCAGCCTGGAACGGCAGTTGCCCGCCAAATTCCTGCTCGGTGTAACGCTTGAACACCGGGAAGTAGAGCTGGCCCTGATAGCTGACCACCAGTGGTTTGTCATTGGCGATCAGTTCACCGCCCAGCGTCACCACGAACAGTCCGATGAACAGCCACAACGACCACCAGCCACGGCGGTTTTTCTTGAATCGCGCAAAACGGCGACGGCCCAGAGGCGAGAGCTTGAACATCAGGCGTTCCTCGCGGCGAAGTCGATACGCGGATCGACCAAGGTGTAGCACAGGTCGCCGATCAGTTTTATCAAGAGTCCGAACAGGGTGAAGATGAACAGCGAACCGAATACGACCGGGTAGTCTCGGGAAACCGCCGCTTCGTAACTCATGCGGCCGAGGCCGTCGAGGGAGAAGATCACTTCGATCAGCAGCGAGCCGGCAAAGAACACACTGATGAATGCCTGCGGGATCCCCGAGACCACCAGCAGCATCGCGTTGCGAAACACGTGACCGTAGAGCACGCGGCGCTCGCTCAGGCCTTTGGCGCGGGCGGTGACCACGTACTGGCGGGTGATTTCATTGAGGAACGAGTTCTTGGTGAGGATCGTCAGCGTGGCGAAGCCGCCAATCACCAGTGCCGTCACCGGCAACACCAGGTGCCAGAAGTAATCGGTAATCTTGCCCAGGGTCGACAGCGATTCGAAGTTGTCCGAAACCAGCCCGCGCACCGGAAACCAGTTCAGCGAGGTGCCGCCGGCAAACACCACGATCAGAAACATCGCAAACAGAAACGCCGGCATTGCATAGCCGATGATGATCGCGGTGCTGCTCCAGATATCGAAGTGGCTGCCGTGATGCACCGCTTTGCGAATGCCCAGCGGGATCGATACCAGATAGGTGATCAGCGTCGCCCACAGGCCGAGGGAAATGGTCACCGGCATTTTTTCCAGAATCAGATCGGTGACGGTGGCGCCGCGGAAAAAGCTTTTGCCGAAGTCCAGCTGCGCGTAATTTTTGAGCATCAGCCACAGACGTTCATGCGCCGGCTTGTCGAAACCGTACTGTTTTTCGATGTCCTTGATCAGTTGCGGGTCGAGGCCACGGCTGGCACGCGAGGTGCTGCTCATGGTTTCGCTGGCACTGCCGCCGACACTCGCGCCGCCGATCCCTTGCAGATGGGCGATGGCCTGTTCGACCGGGCCGCCGGGTGCCGCCTGGATGATAGCGAAATTCACCAGCAGGATGATCACCAAGGTCGGAATGATCAGCAGCAGGCGCCGCAGAATGTAAGCCCACATCAGTGCGGTCCTCCGGGTCTGCCACGACCGATTTTTTCGGCGGTCATCTGCTGGTTGGTCAGCGGCGTGCTGCTGATTTCCCACCAGCTCTCGATGGCTTCGTCATTGCTGGCTTGTGTTGCCGGCATGCCGAACCGATTCCACCAGACGGTGGAGGTGCCCGGCGGGTAATAGTTGGGAATCCAGTAGTAGTTCCATTGCAACACCCGATCCAGCGCGTGGGCGTAGTGCAGCATGTCACTCTGGGTCGAGGCGCGGATCAGGCCGTTGATCAAGGTGTCGACCGCGGGATTCTTCAGCACCATGTAGTTGTTGGCGCCGGGGTCGTTGGCCGAAATCGAGCCGAAGTAGTTGAGCAACTCGCCACCCGGAGATGTGCTGACCGGGTAGCCGGTGACGATCATGTCGTAGTCGCGGCTCATCAGGCGATTGACGTATTGCGAGGAGTCGATGCGGCGGATATTCAGGTCGATGCCGATCTGATTCAGCGTGCGTTTGTAAGGCAGGAGCAGGCGGTCCATGCCGTTCTGGCTGACCAGAAAGGTGAAACTCAGCGGTTCGCCCTCGGCGTTGACCAGTTGGTCGCCATTGGGTTTCCAACCTGCCTGTTCGAGCAACTCCAGAGCCTGCAACTGTTTATCGCGGATCAAGCCGCTACCGTCGGTTTTCGGCGCTTGGAAGACCTGAGTGAAGACCTCGTCGGGAACCTGCCCGCGCAATGGTTCAAGGATTTTCAGTTCGGCGGCATCCGGCAGCTCGCGGGCGGCCAGGGCGGTGTTGGAGAAATAGCTCTGCTGGCGGATGTACATGTTGCGCATCATCTGCCGGTTGCTCCACTCGAAATCCCAGAGCATCGCCAGTGCCTGACGCACCCGACGATCCTGGAACATCGGTTTCTGCAGGTTGAACACGAAGCCCTGTGCCGATTGCGGGGCCTCGGTGGCCAGGTGGGCTTTCTGCAGGCGGCCGTCACTCAGCGCCGGGCTGTCGTAACCGATCGAATAGCCGGTGGCGGAAAACTCGCGGTTGTAATCATAGGCGCCGCCGCGCAGCACCTGACGTGCGACATCGGTGTCGCCGAAATACTCGATGCTGAAGTGATCGAAGTTGTACAGGCCGCGACTGACCGGCAGGTCCTTGCCCCACCAGTCGGGGTTGCGCTCGAATGTGATGCTGCGCCCGGAGTCGACCTTGCCCACCCGATACGGGCCGCTGCCCAGCGGCGGTTCATAGCCGCCGCCACCGGCGAAGTCGCGGGTTTTCCACCAATGCTCGGGAAACACCGGCAGGGTGGCGATGTCCAGCGGCAAGGTGCGGTTCTCGTTGCTCTTGAAGTCGAAGCGCACGGTCAGCGGCGCTTCCACTTCGACACCTTTGACATCGGCGAACTGCGTGCGATAGCGCAGGCTGCCCTGGGTCATCAGCAGGTCATAGGTGTAGCGCACGTCTTCGGCTGTGATCGGCTTGCCGTCGGCGAAACGCGCCTGGGGGTTGATGAAGAAACGCAGGGACAGGCCGTCCTCCGCGCGTTCCATTTTTTGTGCCACCAGGCCATAGACGGTGTAAGGCTCGTCCATCGAACGCTGGGCCAGCGGCGAATAGAGCATGCCGTCAATCTGGGTGACGCCGATGCCCTTATCGATATAAGGCAGGATGTGATCGAAATGCCCGATCTCTATCGCCGAGCGGCGCATGGTGCCGCCCTTGGGCGCCTGCGGGTTGGTGTAGTCGAAGTGGCTGAAGCCGGCCGGGTATTTGGCCGGTTCGCCATAGACGGTCAACGCGTGTTGCGGGGTGGCGTCCACACCGGCGGCGCCTAAAAGCAAGGCCACGGCAGTGAACAGCAGATAAGGGAAAGCCAGTCGCATTGTCAGCCTTAAAGCCGGGTGATCGATAAGCGCAATTTGTACGCGAGCGGCGCGTCAGTCGCCAGCCGCATCCTGTAACCAAAACACAACGGCCCACCAGAAGGCGGGCCGTTGGGGCAGCAATCAGGCGACGGATCAGTCCTGGCGGCTGGTGACTTCGAGCAAGTGATAACCGAACTGGGTCTTCACCGGGCCTTGCACGACGTTGATCGGCGCGCTGAAGACCACAGTGTCGAATTCCTTGACCATCTGGCCAGGACCGAACGAACCCAGGTCGCCGCCCTGACGGCTGGACGGGCAGGTGGAGTTGGCCTTGGCGACTTCGGCGAAATCAGCACCGCCTTCGATCTGGGCCTTGAGTTCGTTGCACTTGTCTTCGCTGGAAACCAGGATGTGGCGGGCAGTGGCTTTAGCCATGGGGAAATTCTCCAATCTATTTCAGTAAAGTGTGGAGCCTACCGGAATCAGTAAGCGATTTCTCGGCAAAGTTCCGCTCGGCGCATTGACGTACGTTTACAGGTGCGCAGCCCGCAAGCGTGCAGCGTGCTCGACATAGAGAGCGACGGGATCCTGGCCGGTTTTTTTCACTCCGTCGGGGCGACGCAGACTGCCCAGGTGGCTGAAAGGATAGTCGGAACGGATGACCCGGCCCAGATGGGAACTGAAGCGTCCCACGAAACCATCGTTTTGTCCGGTCTCTGCGACAAAATGCTCTGATAATCCCCGGCAGACGATATGCACCGGATCAAGTGCCTGCAATAAGTTGTCCTGCAGCGTGCCGCTCCAGGAATAGTAGTGAACGTCATTGACCCGCTCCGCACCCTGGCCGCCCCAGCTGGAAGGCAGACCTTGCGGGTACTTTCTGTTGAATTGCCCAACACCTGCGGTCGTCAGGGCACTGAGTGCGGCGACAGCGTTCTGCGGCAGTCCCGGTTGCCCGCTGAGCAGCGAGAGGAGGCGGGCAAACTGTGTTGCAGCGTGCTCCGCCACGTGCTCCGGCAGGCCACCCGGTATCAGGGCCTGGCGTAAGGCGTCAGCCAGTTCCGAACCGTGATTGGGGCCACTTACCGACGTGACCGAGGCGACTTTCTCTGGCGTCAGCGCAGCGGCGTAACGGCACGCCAGCGCGCCCTGGCTATGCCCGATCAGGTTGACCTTGCCGGCTCCGGTTCCTCGCAGAACGCTTTCGATCTGAAACATCAATTGCTGGCCGCGTACTTCGTTGTCATGGGTCGCAGACAGCTGCGGCACAAACACTTGGCCGCCTGCTTCCCTCAGCGCTTGCTTGACATCATGAAAAAGCTCGAAATGGCCGATACGGTCAAACCCGAACAGGCCATGGACCAAAAGGATGGGGTAGCGGGTTGTCGCATTCCGTTGCATGTTTCTGTCTCTTTCTGCAGATGCTTGTCAGTGGTTGGTGCGTGCCACTGTAAAACAGGCCTGCGGGTCGGCGATGTCTGAAAGCTCCTCGGTACTGAAAGGAAACTGGACTAAAAGCGGTACGAATATTCGCTTCTGCTTGAGGGGGTAGTCGGAACATCTGGCAATCTTTTGAGCGGTATCTCTTGATTCTGCTTCGTATGCCTACGTCATGCGGTGCATTTACCCTGCCGATGGAAGGCGTTGTGCTGACTTCTGGCGATGGCTGGATGGTGTTCAATGGAGTTCGTTCGACGTTGCCTTCATGGCGGCGTTTTATCCAAGGAATGGAGCTACGAATGTCTATATACGAAGTCAATGGCGACACCTCTGTGGCGACCGCGTCAATTACGTCTCCTGTAGCGGATGACTCCGGTGGACGCGGTCTTCTGAGTTTGAAGGTGGACGGCGAGAACTTCGAGTTCTGCTATCGACCTGCGTCTGCACCGGTACCCGCTCCAGTCTCGTCGCTGCCTGCGCCGATGCTTGAGGTTATGGAGGGCGGAATGCTTGATCCCTCACTGAACCAGGCATTCGTCAGGGTTGCGCCTTACCCGAACATGGTGTGCGGCGACAAACTTGTGCTGCACTGGCAAGGGCTGGATGACGAAGGTTTGTCCTACATCCACGAAATCACTCGCACGGTCAGTGAAGGCCAGGTGGGGCAGGAACTTGTCTTTGTCGTGAAGGGATTGCACATAGCTACGCTGGAGCGTGGCTCACTGGAGGTTTTCTGGACGCTGTACAGCGTCGCGCTGCCGGAGCCGCTGTCATCCAGGCGCTTGCAGCTGGATGTGGGCGATCCGGAACCCGATCTGCTGGCGCCAATCCTTGAAGAGACGGTGGGTGGGACGCTTGATCCGGACCGTGTTCCGCAAGGGACTGGCGTGATCGTGCGACCTTACGCCCGGATGGCTGTCGGGGACCGGGTCATCCTGTCCTGGCAAGGTGATGAAGGACTGCCGGTCATCAATGATGTATTGCACGTGGAACAGTTTGCTGTGGGCGAAGCGCTGTCTTTCTGGATGCCCGCACACTGCATCACCCCACATCGTATGCGAGAGGTGAGCGTCAGCTACAGGGTGGAAGCAGGCTCGGCTGAGGTAAGGCAGTCTGCAAACCTGCGCGTTCTGATCGCACCATTGATGCGAGGTGATCTCGCAGCTCCGCAGGTATTGGAGGCGCAAGATGGCGAGCTGGAGGTAGTGGATGCCGAGGATGGCATTACCGTAGTGATCGACAATGCCCAGGCTGAGGAGGGAGAGCTGGTTTATTTGAAGTGTGATGGTGAGTATTTCAGTCATCGCGATGATCGGGATATCACCCGGGAAACCGCAGGCCAGCCCGTGGTATTCATTGTGCCTCACCGTTTCTGGCGAGAGCATCGGGAAACTGTGGTGCAGGTGTCGTATTCGGTGGAGCGGCTGGATGATGTCAGCCAGGCCTCTGAGGTGACCCGTATTCGGGTGCGGGCATAACCTGTGGTGAAAGCTGAACGACGATCCAGCCTTTGCGGGATTTTGACAATTCCGCAAAGGCTGTTCCGATCAACAGGCTCGAAGGAGTTCGGCTGCGCTCGACAGCAACAGCTCTGTCGCATTGAACCCAAGGCAACCATCGGTCACCGACACGCCGTAACGCAGGGCAGGGCCTAAAGGCTGGCAGCCTTCGAACAGGTGGGACTCAATCATCATCCCGATCAAGGAACGATCCCCCAGCAGTCGTTGTTCGAGCACCGCATTGAACACCTCGGGCTGGCGCAGAGGATCCTTGCCGCTGTTGGCGTGACTGCAGTCAACCATGATCCGCGCCGGAATCTTCAGGCGTTTCAAGTCGGCACGGACCCGGGCAATGCTTTCGTGATCGTAGTTCGGGCCGTGATGGCCACCACGCAGCACCATATGCGTGTCGGGGTTGCCCGGGGTCTGAATGATCGCCGGGTGCCCCTGGCTGTCGACACCAAAGTGTCGATGCGGGTGAGCTGCTGAGCGCATGGCATCGACGGCTACAGAGACGCCGCCGTCAGTGCCGTTCTTGAAGCCGACGGGCATGTTCAGACCACTGGCCATTTCCCGGTGGATCTGCGATTCGGTGGTGCGTGCACCGATGGCAACCCAACTGAGCAGGTCGTCGAAGTAACCGGCAGCCATGGGCTGCAGGAGTTCGGTAGCGACAGGCAAGCCCAGGCGGATCATCTCGATCATCAATTCGCGCGACAGGGTCAGGCCGGCAGCCATGTCGTCGCTGCCATCCAGGTGCGGGTCGTAGGCCAGACCTTTCCAGCCGACGGTGGTGCGTGGTTTTTCGACATAGGCGCGCATCACCAGCAGCATCTCGTCGCTGACTTGATGTGCGAGGCGGGAAAGCTTTTCGGCGTATTCGAGTGCGGAACGCGGGTCATGAATCGAGCAGGGGCCGACGACGACCAGCAGGCGATGGTCTTCGCCATTGAGAATCGCGCGGACCGCCTGGCGGTGGGCTGCGACTTGCTGGGCGAGGGCATTGCTCAGGGGCAATTGCTGTTTGAGTTGCAACGAGCTGGGCAGACGCAGGGTCAGCGTTTCGTTGGCAGAGTCGAGGGTGGACAGTGGCAGAGCAGAAACAGACGAGTTCATATTCAGGATTCCTGGGCTGGCGGCGGGTGCTTCCCGCTCACTCGGCCCTACTGGGGTGTTCGACAATTGGCCGTATTGGCTGCGTGTGTGTGCTTGCCACCTGTGGGTGACCGATCGGAGGCGGCAGGCTGTCCCGAGCGGAGGCTGCTAAATCGCCAGGCGCTAAAAGTGTCGTAACGGTAATAAGTGGCGTAGTTCATGTCGTGATTCCTCAAAGTGTCTGGTGTGTTGCTGAAAAAGTTGGGGCCTGAAAAAACAAAACCCCCGGTCGGGAGGCCGACCGGGGGTGAGAGTTCTCTGGTAGGCGACCCGTTTTCATGGGCGCCGTTTGGGTATCAGGCGCGCCAGTGGCTAAACCAATACCCAAAATAAAAGTTGGCAGGAGCACAAGCGTCATTCACCCGTGCAGCCGCAACCGAGCGCAAGGCGCTGGCGGAACGAAGCTGTGAAAGGGCGTTGAACATGGTTTGTCTCCAATAAGTGCGCCGAGCTTACTAGAGGCCCATGCGCCTGAGCAATCAGAAATTGCTATCGCGCTTACATGGCATTTCCTATTGCTTGAGTGCCGCAGGCGTTGTGACACACTGCGTATTTGGCACAATCCCAAGGATGAATAATGTCAACGTTCACCATCGCTGCAGCTCAATCGTTCTCCGTTGCCGGTGATCTGGCGGCGAACATCGCCCGTCATTTGCGCTTCATGGCCTTGGCAGCGGAGCAGGGCGTCGAGTTGCTGGTGTTTCCGGAGCTGTCGCTGACAGGTTACGAAGGCCAGATGGCTGCAGACATGGCAATCGATCCGCAGGATTCGGTGCTGCAACCCTTGCGCGATTGCGCGCGCGAGCTGGGTCTCATAGCAGTGGTCGGGATGCCGATTCGCCATAAGGACAGTTCGAAGGTATTGATCGGCGCGCTGACGTTAGGCAGGGATGGTTCTCTTGAGGTTTACAGCAAACAACATCTGCACAGTGGCGAAGAGCTTTTCTATGCCACAGGTGCTGGTGGTTCGTCCTTGCGCATAGGCGGCGATACCGTCGCGCTGGCGGTCTGCGCTGATTTTTCCCACGCCAGCCACGCGGCAGCGGCTGCCGTTGCTGGCGCCGACCTGTACGCAGCAAGCGTGCTGATTGGCGAGAAAGGTTATGGCGTGGATAGCGCGATATTGCAGTGCTATGCACAAAAGCACTCGATGGCGGTTCTGATGGCTAATCACGCCGGGCTCACGGGTGGATGGCAATCGGCGGGTCGCAGTGCCGTCTGGGCTGAAAGCGGCACGCTGGTTGCCGCCGCGCCAGGGCCTGGTGAACTGTTGGTCGTTGCGCGACGTGATGCCGGCGCATGGCAGGGGCGGGTAGTTCCGGTGGTGGCGGGGCAATGACCTACCATTTGCGTCGCGCCGAACTGGCTGATCGGGTATTTGCCCGAGAGCTGACGTGTCAGAACATGCTGCGCTATTACATTGGCCACGATCTGCTGTGGCAGGACCAAGCGTTCGAGGTTGCCTGGGATGGACGGGACAATTGGCTGATCATGCTTGGCGAAGTTCCTGTGGGATTTTTCAGCCTCAGTCGGGATCGCAGGGCGCTGTATCTCCGCGAGCTGCAAATAGGCGAGGCGTTTCGCAGGCAGGGTGCTGGATCCTGGGCGATTGATCAGGTTATCGCCATGGCCCGCGCTGAAGGACTGCCGGCGCTGCGTCTGACCGTATTCAAAAATAATCCTGCGCAAAGCCTGTATGAGAGAAAAGGCTTGCATGTGTGTGGCGAGGACGAGTGTTTCCTGATGATGCAGCTCGATTTCGGTACACCTGTGCTCTGAAACCCACGGCCGGCAAGCCTTCGATGATGAATTGAAACTTTTTAAATGACGCTTGCCGCTAGGTCTGTCTGGCACTTTTTGCTAAGGTGTCCGGCATCCCAATAAGACCATATCGCGAGGTGTCTGCTTGATTAGGGTGCTAGTGGTCGATGACCATGATCTCGTTCGTACAGGCATTACACGGATGCTGGCCGATATCGATGGCTTGCAGGTGGTTGGACAGGCCGAGTTCGGGGAAGAGTCCCTGATCAAGGCCCGTGAGTTGAAACCCGATGTGGTCCTGATGGACGTCAAGATGCCCGGTATCGGTGGTCTCGAGGCCACGCGCAAGCTGTTGCGCAGTCATCCGGACATCAAGGTTGTCGCTGTCACGGTGTGTGAGGAGGATCCATTCCCTACACGTCTGTTGCAGGCAGGTGCCGCGGGCTACCTGACCAAGGGCGCGGGTCTGCCGGAGATGGTTCAGGCCATCCGCCTGGTGTTTGCCGGCCAGCGTTACATCAGTCCGCAGATTGCCCAGCAACTGGCGATCAAATCGTTCCAGCCGACCAATGACTCACCGTTCGATGCCTTGTCCGAACGGGAAATCCAGATTGCGTTGATGATTGTCGGCTGCCAGAAGGTGCAGATCATCTCCGACAAGCTCTGTCTGTCGCCGAAAACCGTTAATACCTATCGCTACCGGATCTTCGAGAAACTGTCGATCAGCAGCGATGTCGAGTTGACGTTGCTGGCCGTGCGCCACGGCATGGTTGATGCCAGCGCCTGATCATGACTGAAATATTCGATTCCGGCGCCTTCCTGGCGACTGTCAGTGGGCGTCCCGGCGTCTATCGCATGTTCGACAGCGAGGCACGCCTGCTGTATGTCGGCAAGGCCAAGAACCTCAAGAAGCGACTTGCCAGCTATTTCCGCAAGACCGGGCTGGCGCCGAAGACCGCTGCTCTGGTGGGGCGTATCGCACAGGTCGAAACGACCATTACCGCCAATGAAACCGAGGCGTTGCTGCTTGAACAGACGCTGATCAAGGAGTGGCGGCCGCCGTACAACATTCTGTTGCGCGACGATAAGTCTTATCCCTATGTATTTCTGTCTGACGGCCAGTTCCCACGGCTGAGCATCCATCGTGGCGCGAAGAAGGCGAAGGGCAAGTATTTCGGCCCGTATCCGAGCGCCGGGGCCATTCGCGAAAGCCTCAGCCTGCTGCAAAAGACCTTTTTCGTCCGACAGTGTGAGGACAGTTACTACAAGAACCGTACGCGCCCTTGTCTTCAGTATCAGATCAAACGCTGCAAGGCTCCTTGTGTCGGTCTGGTTGAACCGGAAGTTTATGCCGAGGATGTGCGTCACTCGGTGATGTTTCTTGAAGGACGCAGTCACGCGCTGACCAATGAGCTGTCAACGGCAATGGAAGAGGCGGCGATCAATCTCGAGTTCGAACGCGCCGCCGAGTTGCGTGACCAGATTGCCTTGCTGCGTCGGGTCCAGGATCAGCAGAGCATGGAAGGCGGTACGGGCGACATCGATGTCATCGCAGCCTTCGTCAACCCGGGCGGCGCGTGCGTTCATTTGATCAGCGTGCGTGGCGGGCGAGTGTTGGGCAGCAAAAACTTCTTTCCACAGGTGGGTATTGAAGAGGAGGTTGCCGAAGTCATGGCGGCGTTCCTCGGCCAGTACTATATCAGCAGCCCGGAGCGCGACCTGCCGAGCGAACTGATCGTCAACGTCGTGCCCGAAGACGCCACGGCCCTGATCGACGCCATCCACGAGTTGCGCGGTCGCGAGCTGAGCATCAGCCACCGGGTGCGTGGCACGCGGGCGCGCTGGCAGCAGTTGGCGGTCACCAATGCCGAGCAAGCGCTGGGCGCACGCCTGGCCAACCGTCAACACACGGCTGCGCGCTTCGACGCGCTGGCAGAAGTACTGAACCTGGATGAACCACCGCAGCGCCTGGAATGCTATGACATCAGCCACTCCAGTGGCGAGGCGACTGTCGCCTCTTGCGTCGTGTTCGGTCCGGAAGGTGCGATCAAATCCGACTATCGTCGTTACAACATCGAGGGCG
Organism: Pseudomonas sp. AO-1; assembly: GCF_019775695.1. Taxonomy (NCBI): domain Bacteria; kingdom Pseudomonadati; phylum Pseudomonadota; class Gammaproteobacteria; order Pseudomonadales; family Pseudomonadaceae; genus Pseudomonas; species Pseudomonas sp. AO-1. The sequence continues at coordinate 3,667,344 of NZ_CP079947.1, read as the reverse complement.
TCACAGCGGGCGATGACTACGCGGCCATGCACCAGGCCCTGACCCGGCGCTTCAGCAAACTGAAGGACGGGGAGGGCAAGCTGCCGGATATTTTGCTGGTGGACGGCGGCAAGGGACAATTGTCGATGGCCCGTGACGTGCTCAACGAATTGGCAGTGCCGGATCTGATCCTGCTGGGTGTGGCCAAGGGCGCAACCCGCAAGGCAGGGTTCGAAACTTTGTATCTTAATGATGCCGCCCATGAGTTCACTTTGCGTGGCGACTCACCCGCGCTGCACCTGATCCAGCAGATTCGTGACGAGGCACACCGGTTCGCGATCACTGGCCACCGTGCGCGGCGCGGCAAAACCCGCCGGACGTCGACGCTGGAAGGCGTTGCAGGCGTAGGGCCGACCCGGCGTCGGGACTTGTTGAAACATTTTGGTGGATTGCAGGAGCTGTCTCGTGCAAGCATCGAAGAGATCGCCAAAGCACCGGGGATCAGTAAAAAGCTCGCAGAGTCGATTTATGCAAACCTGCATAGCGAGTAGAATGCCAACTCACCTCGTAGCCAGTTGTGCCGATGAATATCCCGAATCTGATTACCGTTCTACGCGTCCTGCTCATCCCGATCTTCATTTTGCTGTTTTACCTGCCTTATCAGTGGAGCTACATGGCCTCCGCCTCGGTGTTCGCCTTTGCGGCGGCCACTGACTGGCTCGACGGCTATCTGGCTCGCCGCCTGGAACAAAGCACGCCGTTCGGAGCTTTTCTCGATCCGGTTGCCGACAAGCTGATGGTGGCTGTCGCTTTGGTATTGCTGGTTCAGGAACACGGCAATTTGTGGCTGACACTTCCCGCAGCCGTCATCATTGGCCGTGAGATTGTCGTCTCGGCCTTGCGTGAGTGGATGGCAGAACTCGGTGCCCGCGCTCATGTAGCGGTGTCCAATCTCGGCAAGTGGAAAACTGCAGCGCAGATGCTGGCGCTGGTGATCCTGCTGGCCAATCCAAGAGACTTCAGTTTCTGGGTCTTGCTGGGTTATGCCTTGTTGATGATCTCGGCAGGCCTGACGTTGTGGTCGATGGTTCAATACTTGCGGGCCGCCTGGCCGCATCTGAAAACCGACGTTGAAAAGAAATAAAACTTTTTTGAATCAAAGGGTTGACGGGGCTTCTGAAATCTATAGAATGCGCCACACCAAGCGGGAATAGCTCAGTTGGTAGAGCACGACCTTGCCAAGGTCGGGGTCGCGAGTTCGAGTCTCGTTTCCCGCTCCAAGTTTGTACGCGGTTGTTGTGGTGCTACTAAACAGCGATCGTTTGAGGCCGAGTAGCAAAATGGTTATGCAGCGGATTGCAAATCCGCCTACGCCGGTTCGATTCCGACCTCGGCCTCCACTCTTAAAAACCCCGTAGATCAATGATCTACGGGGTTTTTTCTTGCCTGCAAGAAAGCGGGGTGTTCCGCAACTTTTCACAAGTGTTCCGCAACGAACCCTCTGTTTTCCGTAGAGAAGGTGAGTCTGTCGCGCTTGAGCTGCGTTATAGGAGGCGCGCGCGACGCTCGACATTGGTACTGGCGACGTGCCACGCTAGCAACAAGTTAAAACTCTGGAGCCGGTTATGTTCGTTCTTAAGCTGTTGGCGTTCGTTGCGTTCTTTGGCTCAATTGCGTGGTTTTGGGCTAGTCCTGATTACGAACCTGGAATCGCAATTGTCTCAACACTATCCGGACTAATTGCTATATGGTTTGGCGAGCGTCAGTCGGCTCGAAAAGCAGCACAATCACAAGTAGTCGGGGCTGGTGGTGTTGGAGTGCAGGCGGGCCGTGATGCTCACGTTGGAAGCATTTCGGGTGGGGGGTCTAAGGATGCTGAATAAAGACCAAAACCAAGAGGTCGGTGCCGGAGCGTTAGCGATACAAGCGGGCGGAAATGTCATTGTGGGTATTTCCGTTGCGGACGCGCGGGCAATTGCTTTGGATGTTGCAAGGGCGACGTTTCATGAGCTGACCGGTGCTGCGAGGGACACGATGAGTGCCCGGGTAGAGGAAATCACTGAGAAGGTCATTTCCCAAATTGAGAGAGATTATCCGGAAGGCCTCAAGAAAGCGGTTGATCCGGATTTCCAGCATGCCTTATATACCGTTCAGAAAAATTATGGGCGAACAGGTGATGTTGAGTTGGGGGACCTTCTCGTCGATTTGCTTGTTGATCGGAGCAAGCAAGATAAAAGGGATTTACTGCAAATTGTCCTGAATGAATCTCTGGAGATAGTTCCTAAACTCACTTCGGGGCAAGTGGCTAATCTTTCCTTACTTTTTTTATGTTGTTATACGACAAACAACGGAGTAGTCAATCACGAGCAGCTGGGGCTGTATTTCGACAAAAATATACTTCCACTTGCTGATCAGCTAGTTAAAAGTCCTTCGTCTTTTCAACATCTTCAGTTTACAGGGTGTGGTAGCGCGCAAATGATCTCGCGCAGCCTTGAGGAAGCCTTTTTGGCCCAATATCCAGGTCTTTTCTCGAAAGGATTCGCTAGAGATGCAGCGGATGTTGAGTTGCTTCCAATTAGAACTAGGCGTCAATTTTTGATTGCCTGCTTAAATGATCCGGAAAAGCTTCAAGTCCGAACCCTGCACGCTGCTGCTCTTACAGCGATGTATGACGAACATGGAGTTGATGAGGCGAATCGATTAATAGTAGATCGGCTGTTTGAGTCGGGGCGAATGTCTCATGCAGAAGTTCGCGCGAAGTGTATAGAGTTGCGAGCCTATATGGAGCCTGTATTTTCCTTGTGGAGCGATAGTGACTTCAGGGGGTTTACTCTCACTAGCGTGGGCATGGCAATTGGTCATGCAAATATGAAGCGAATTGCGGGTGTTTTTAGCGCCTTATCCCAATGGATTGAGTAAACTATATTCGTTAACCGGCTTAGGCCTGAAGCCGGTTCTCCCCAAAGGTGTAGTTATTTCGTTGGCTTAACGATCTCCCCCACTCGGCGGTATACCTTTTTTGTCATTTCCTCAGTGGAATGCCCAAGCAAGCGGCTCGCGTCCTTAATGTCATCGATTTCACTGCCGGCTTTCGGTCGAATATCCCTAAATTGAAACTTTCGGATTGTCACAGCCAGTTCTGTATCGCCGCCTGCTGCTGCTTTCGCTGCCGCGGCTTCCCTGGCTTCGTCCCAGCGGTTTCGAAGCATGTTGTAACTCATCCTCAGTCCAGCCTGGTTGGTTATGAGGATCGAAGTTTTGACGCCGGCCTGGGCTCTCCGATCCAGCAGGCCGTTGATAAAGATGCAGAGGTCCGTCTCGGTATCGCCGGCGTACAGCTGAATGCGCAGCCGCTTTTCCGTCTTGCCCTGGCCAACCATCAGGTAACCATTGTTGAGATCGGTGGTCGAGGCCTTGAGTACATCAGCCGCTCTCTGGCCAGTGAGATATGCCAAATCCATTGCGTCTCTGAGATCTTGCCCAGCTTGCTCGTACACCGCTTTCCAAACGATATCCCCGGCATAGAAGTCCCTAGGTGTTTCTTTATTCCGGCGCAAGCCAAAGCAGGGGTTGGCCTTGTCGGTCAGACCCCACTCGCGGGCGAAGGTGAACATGGTAGATAGCAGCGCTATTTCCCGATTAGCGCGTACCTTTGCCGTGCGTGCATCTCGATACTGGGCGATGACCTGAGGGCTCATCGCCTCGATTGGGGCTGACTCGAACGCTTTTCGAAGTTGCTTCAGACTCAAGAGGTAATCGCGCTGGGTGCGCGGTTTCAGTGTCGGTATTATTTTCGATGCGTAGTCGTCAAAGAGTCGGTCCATCAGGTGCGCGGGTTTAGGCGTCGCCTTGCGGTCGAGGCGCGCCCATTCGATCTTGGCTTCGTCGAGGTCCCCGCCGAGCGGTATCTCGACGCGATTGCCATCGGCGTCCCTGCCGTTGTAGTAGTAGCCCGTCCAAATAGTGCCGCCTTTTCTCTTGCGCGTACGCCGTATCATTCGAGGTGGCAGGTCTCGGTTGGCTGGTTTCTTCTGTCGCATCGTCAGCCCACGCGTGCCAGGTCAAGAGTCCAGGTCTCGGCTACGGCGTTAGTCGCCGTAGGCTTAACCCCCGCCAACTTCAGCCGGGCGTATACCCGACCTACAACTGGGCGCTGGGCACCGGTCAACACGAATTCCCAGTGATTGTTCGTCAGCCACTGGCGTTGGCAGGAAGGGATCTTGTAGCCGGTGATGGTGGCCAGCTCGTCGTCGGTGAGGGTTTCACTCAGAAATTCCATGGACTGACTCCGACTGGTGCATGCCAATTGGGATATCTTTGCTGTCATGCGGCCTCCCTTGCGATCTCCGCATCATCCGATGAGTCGCACAATCCATAGGCGCTGGAGCAGGCCGTTGCATCGGTTGCAATCATCAGGTCGTATTGAATGCCGCCTCGGGCTGTCTTCGACCACTCCACCGCTTGGCGGATGCTTGCGATTTCCATGACTTCCAGCGCCGTCATATCAGCGATTGAACCGCGCGGATGTTTGGCATTCGATCCAGCAAAAAATGTTGCAGCGCCGCGCTTGCTGGCCTGCTGCACCATTCGCTCCCACCGGTCTATTCGATCAATGACCTCCGGGAAACGCAGCGCTATTTCGCGCAGTTCATCTTTCCGGCAGTTGATGCAGGGCATGCAGCCAACTCGCCCCATGCCTTGTGAGTACAGTGGATTGGGCTTGATCCCCATGTATCGATGGGCCTCGAAGACTGCCGGGATATCCCATTTCAAGATCGGTCGATAGTTGAATAGTCCGCCGCCAACTTCGTCGAGCTCGGGCAAATAGCGCCGGTTGAGAGATTCATCAGCGCGAACTCCCTGCCAACTGATAAGCATGTCGCCTCTGCCCATCATCGGCATCACTACCTGCTCAAGCATGGGGTCACGCTTCAGTTCCATCGTGCAGAACTGCGCCTTGCGACTTGGAAAGCGGCCCTTCCAGATGCACAGATCCAAAAAGGGGTTACCGGTTGGCTGAAGAACCTCAAGCGCTGCCAGCACTACTGACTCTGACACGCCCTGTTCGCGCCACTTTGTTTCAACGAATTTGCGCTTTCCGGCGATCCGCTGGGTGAAGTCGGCGCGAACACGCGTGATCTTCGTTTGCGTGGTTTGTTCCAGGTAATCGAGGTATTCGTAGGTCTGGGGGTGCTCATTGCCGGTGTCCGCAAAGACGGCTTGAAGGTTCTCGGTTTCTAGAGCGATCGCCACAAGCAGTGTTGCGGTGGAATCTTTTCCACCACTGACGCTGACAATATTTTGAGTTGTCACGCGCAAGCCCTCCGATGATTACCCTGCATCAGCTCCATCAGCCGGCTGAAGTACTGCATGTAGGCCACTGGCGCGGGTTGCGGGATGATGGCTTCAGGCATCGGCGGTACGCCGCGCAAGCATTCCCACTCGGCGGGGTGCTTGGGCATAAGGTCGCGGCGTTCGGTGGCCAGCGCTACCAGGTCGGCGCGTACCACGCATTCGGGCAGGACCGGATCGAGGTTGAAGCGATCGCAGATGGCGTGCCAGATGATTTCTTCAGCGATGCGGAAACTAGGCATGATCGCTTTCAACGGTCTGGTCATGTCGCCGATGTAGGCTTCGGTCGCATCGTGCAGCAGGGCGACCAGTTTGTGCTGGTCCGGAACAAGGCTCGACACCAGCATGCTGTGCTGGGCCACGCTGTAGTGCGTGCGGGTGTGGCCGTTGAAGCGGCACAGGTTCGACAGTGCTTGTGCGATGTCGAGCGGGGAGATCATGGCGGCGGTTGGGTTTACCAGGTCGAACTGGCGACCGCTGTGCGTGAGTATCCAGCTCATGCTGCGTCCTCCACTGACACCCGGCCCAGCTTGATAGCCTGACGTTTCATGTCCAACTCAAAGGCTTCGCGCAGGGCATCACGTAGGTGTGGGTAGCCTTCAGTATCGGCGTCGTGCGGGAAGCTGATTGAGCTCAGTTCCGGCGAGGCGTTGAAGGTGCCGTGTTCGTTCAGCCATTCGATCAGCTGGGTGTCGAGCGGCTGCGTGTTGAGGTTTCCGGCCGTCTCGACAGCGTGGAAGACGCGGTAGGCCAAGGCCCGGGAAACCTTGATGAGTTGTTCAGCTCTGGCTTGGCTGGCTTCCGTACCTTTCAATGCCTTCCACGTCTGGAGTGCAAGCGCCAGAAACTGGGTGATCTCCGTCAGGTCGCGATAGTCGGTCGCTGTGAAGGGCGTGGCCTTGATGCTTTGCATCTGTGCGCGCAGGTCGGCCAGCTGTTCGGCCTCGCGGTTGCGTAGCTGCATGATAGTGGTCAGGTCGGTGTTGAGCGCGGCGATCCGTTGGCTGTGCAAGCCGTTGCGTTCCTTGAGCCCGGCGTCGTAGCTGCGATCCAGTGCCCGAAGGATGAGCTTGCGGATGTAGTAACCCAGCAGGAGCAAACCGAAGGCCATTCCGATGAAGATGATCGTGTTCTGTGCGTGCATGTGCTGTGCTCCGGTAGAGCCCGCCGCCGGGATTCTTGGTGAGAGGCCGGCGGCGGGATGTTGCAGTGGTAGTTAACCCAGGTTGAACGTGCCGATGGTCAAGGTCGCGGCGCCGCCGACCTCTTTTTGAACGACTTGTTTGAATTCTTGGGCCAGGTCTTCGCGCAACTGCGCTTCGCCAATCCAGCGCAGGCGGAGTGCTGGTTTATCGCCGCCAGTCAGCACGGCTACGCGCAAGCGAATGGTGCGTGCAATCAGCCCTTCGTAAGGCGCCACGGTGAACAGGAATTCAGCCGGCAGACCTTCGGAAGATTTGGCCTCGATCTGATCCATCGCCGAACGGGATGCGCTCATGTCGCCAACTACGTGTTCGCTCTTGCGAGCCTGCTCGATGCTGATGGAGCGGATCGCTCCGGCAGCCTTGCGCAGGTCAATTTCTTTATCGTCAGCGTCCAGAGCTTTCAGGTTCGGTGACCAGTCCTCGATCCAGTCGCTGAGATCTTTCTGGGCGTGCTGGCGTTGGGCGGCATATTCAAGCGCGAGGAACGCCGCGGTCTTTTTCAGGCCGAGAGTTGCGGTGTAGTCACCATGGCCCGGCTCTGCTGCGGTACCGAGGTTGAAGTACACAGTGCAGGTCATCGAGTCACCGTCTACAAAGCCCGCGACCGCCGGGCCTTTGCCGGCGATCACATAGTTGGCGAAGTCTTTCAGCGAGTGGGTGGACAGCGAGCCACGGAAGCGGCTGCGCCCCTCCTGAAACTTTTCAATGCTATGGATCTTGACGTCTGCCGGCAGCGCCAGAACTGGCGTGAAGGTGTCCAACGATTTGGCGTTGGCGAGCAGGGCGGTCTCTTGAATGATTTGGATTGCACGAGCTTCCATTGGATCTATTCCTGTTTTGGTGAGAGGTATGAAGCAGTGAGGCGTTACGACTTCGCGTGAATCGGTGCGTCGTCGCGGGAAAACATCTGATCGGCATGGGGCGTTTCAGGGAACAGGGTGAGGCAGCCGCCCGATCCGACATGCATAGGAGTGTCGAGGGTGGTGTCTTCGCTCCGGCTGCCGCGCTTGGTTGGCACTTTGTAGGCAAGCTTGTGGTTGACGGTCACCTGGTGGCTGTCTGCAATCTGTTTCAAGGTGAAGGTGAGCGTGACGGTGCCGACTTTCTTATTGTCAACGACGCCGGCCGCGACCTCCGAGAGGGCGTGGCCGATTTGACTGGCGAAGACGCCGGCGTTGAGTTCGCCAATAAATTCGGCAGTGTTGGTAGCTTTCATGTGCTGTGCCTCATTGAGTTGTGTTGTTTGCGCCTGAACGGCAGGTGCCACCGTTGAATCAGGCCGCTTGCTTCGTCGCTTGTGCGTCGAGGTACGCAGCCAGGTCATGCAGGTAAACGACCGCAGTGCCTTTGGCGGATCCGCCGAGGCGAGTCACCTTCAGTGCGATGCGGCCGGCGCTGATGCGGCGCAGCAGGTAGCGGTCGCTGGTGATGTGCGAGAAGTAGCGCTGCCGAACGGCGGACAATGTGGGGCAGGGCGTCGGCCATTCCTTTCGCAGTTGGTCGATGGTGGTGCTCACGCTGCTTTCTCCCCGTGCCCCTCTGTTGGGGGCAGCAACTTGAGGCGGATCATCTCGGCGAGACCTTCCTTGCTTTTGCCCATGGCGGCGGCGCAGACGTTGCCGTTTTCATCCGCAACCACGGCGCCGAATGGATACTCCGGCGAGTTGGTCGGGGTGACGTAGGCGGTCTGGCCTTGGTGGATTACGTTGTTGACGCAGCGGAATACGTCGGCCAGTTCAAGCACGCGCAAGGGGACGCTGCCGAGCATCTGCGCGGCTTCGTTGGCGGCGCCGAGAAGTAGGGCGCGGCTGACGATGCCGGGGCTGTCCAGGTAGATCGGGACCAGGCGAAGGCTGCCAAGCGCTTGCATGTGGGCATTGATGTAGTTGGTGCTCATGCGGCGGCGTCCTTTTTGGTGATGGTGATTCCCAGCTTTTTCGCCAACCAATCGACGCCGTCCTCTTTCACCATCACCACCGAGTAATGCCGTGGCTTGTTGTGAGGTGGAATCAATGTGATGCGCGGATCCGAGTACAGATAGCCGCGGTCGCGGTGCTGGCTGGCAAGGTCGCCGCTGCTATTCAGGATGCCCAGCTCGCGCAACCTGGTGCGGAAGGCGCGGGGCTTGAGTCCGAGCAGTGCGGCAGTTTCGTCCAGGGTGCGGTTTGTCATGGCGCAGTCCTCAGGCAACTTGCGGCGCGGCGCCGAGTGTCAATAGAGAAACGGTCACGGTCAGATGCTTTTGGAAGTCATCAAGCGATCCGTTGTTGGTGATAACAACGTCCCGGTCCCGGATCTCGATACCGTTCTCGCTGGCGTGCGCGTTCACCGATTTTGCCGTTGGGCGTTGTAGGTGAATGACGAGGCCGCCGCGCTTTCGGATGAACTCCGCTTCGTTCTCAAAGCGAATGTCGCTCACGACAAATCCCTTCGCGTTGTCGTGAGTTCGCGCTAGCAGGTCCAGATTCTGCGCAGCGAGCAGCAACCAGAGTTCTGGGTGCACGCTGTTACGCCCCCATTCGGTGCCCAGGGACTGCATCAGTTGCCGAGGTGAGCGGCCCAGCCATGGCAGCGGCTGTTCCTTCTGGTCGCCTTCGAAGTCGCAAGGGCTCAGGTTGAGGATGTGCATCAGGCCGTCCCGCAGTGGGTCAGCGAACGCGTACGACTGAAAACCGTGATGGTTGACCAGGTGCTGCGCTGCAGTGTCTTTGCCGCTGCGAGCGAGGCCGGCGAGGCCGATTAGTAAAGGCTTCATGCTGCGTCACCCCCGAATGGGCCTAGGTCAGACGCGACAGGCACTGCTTTCGCAGATGCCTGTCGAGCGCCGGGGGTGACGATTACCAGCAGGCCGGTGTGCTTTTGGATCGCTTCGACTGCTGCTGGACTGGTGCACGCTGCGGGGTGTAGGTACACGGGGCAGCGGGTGGTGCTGTGCTGTGTCGTATGCATGGCTCGTACTCTTGGTGAGAGGTGTACGAAACAAACATTACGCGTTTATTTGTATTTTGGTCAACGGTGTTTTTTGTTAATTTTGTGAGAGGCAGAAAAAAACCCGCGCTAGGCGGGTTTCTTTTCAGGAAAATGGGGGCTATCGAAGGACTGAATACCAGAAAATACGACCCAGAATCTCTATCTGTTCTTCGCGTACCTGGTCCGCTGGATACTCTTCATCGGGGTGCTCCTCGCGATTGAAGCTCCGCATGCGAAGACCGCCACGCGCCATCCGGTAAAGCATCTTCACGCGGATCTGACCGTTATGAAGAACCGCGAACATATCGCCGTCCTTAATCGTCGTGCGGCCTCGATCAACCCCGGCTTTGCCGCCATCTGGAATGACTGGTTCCATGCTGTTGCCGGATACCTCGATGCATACAACATCCTCGATCTGGATGCCCATTTCTTCCAAGGATTTCTTGGTGACCCCAAGCCTAAATGTGCCTTGTGCTCTAACTGTTGTGTGTCCTGAACCATCGTTCAGTTCTATTTCCTTGAGCAAGGGAACCTCTACTTCATCATGGAGTGGAGATTCCTCATCCCATAGCTCTGTAGGGCCAGCAATTATCCTTGCGTCTGCCGACGCGCCGGTTTTAAGACGGGAAGTCGTGAAGTTTTCATCTAGCGCGTCCAGCGGAATGTCCAGTACCTGGGCAATGGTGATTGCGTGCTTGGTGGTCTGAGACTTCCCCTTTTCAAACGCGGCATAGACCTGCTGCGTGAGCCTTTTAGGAGGTGAAAGAAGCGCGTTGACCCTGCTGGCTACTTCCTCTTGAGTGAGGTCTAGCTCTTCGCGGCGGGTCTTGAAGAGGACAGCTATGCGGCTTGGCTTGGGCGTCGATTCGGTCATCAAAGAAGGCTACAAAAAGATTTGTATTTGTTCCAACATAAAAACATGTTGTCCGTTTACAAATTTAGTTGTATTTTTGGTTGGTACTTCAGATTCAGAGGTTGAGATGAGCATTTCGAATTCCAAGCGAGAGGCGCTAGCAGAGGCAATCAGCCTTGCCGGTGGTCAGGCCGCGTTCGCGGTGCTGGTGTCGACCGAAGATCGGCCGGTATCGCAACAGCTTGTTTCCTATTGGTTCAGAAAAGGTGAATTGCCTGCTGAACTGGTGCTGCGCGTTGAGTTGAAGACGGGGATCGCACGTGACGTGCTCCGTCCTGATGTTTTTTTGTTGCCTGCTGACTTGCAGGCAGCCTGAAAGGGGTGCCGGACTGGGGCCTCTCACCAAAGAATCCCCCAGCCCGGCTACGACGATACACAGCACATGCACATCGGTCGTGGTCGTAGGATAGGGCGTGTCCCATCTGATGGCTAGGCCGTAAACGGGGTATTTACGGTTATGAGTCGCACAGATCTCCTCCCGGGCGCTGGCCCGGTTCTTTCTTTGCGTGAGGCGCTTTACCGTGCCGGGCGCGATTATCGAGGCGGCATCACTACGTTGGCCCATGACATGCTCATGGACTACGACGAGCTGCAGAAGAAACTAAAACTCAATGAAGAGCGCCGCTGGCTGACTCCGGATGAACTGGAAGAGGTCATTCGGCTGACGCAAAACGCTGCATTGCTCGACGCGCTGGTGCGTCCTGCGGGCGCTGTCTGGTACAAGCCGACGCCGGTACCTGCCACATCCGAGGCGTTGAAGTCTGTCGGCAAACTGCTGGAGAGAACCGGCGAGTTTGTTTCAAGCATGCACGCCGGTGCTGCCGACAACGTCTGGGAGCCGCACGAAGTCGCGACTCTGGATAAATACGGAATCGATGTCATCCAAGCGGTGCTGGGCATCATGGCCGGCGCCCGTCAGGCCATGGAGGGACAGGACAATGGCTGACGATATCGATCGCGCCAACGACCAGGCGCAATACCTGCTCGACGTTGCCCTTCACCGTAACCGCCGCGTGGCATCAAGCCGCGTTAGTGCGCAGTTCTGCGAGGATTGCGACGAACCCATCCCGTTACTTCGACAGCAGGCGAGCGAGGATTGCGACGAACCCATCCCGTTACTTCGACAGCAGGCGAGCGAGGGTTGCGAAACCTGCGTGCACTGTCAGGAGTTGCGGGAGGCTCGAAGATGAGCGGCGATAAAATCCCACTCCAAGTTCACGAATTGCCAAACCTCCTTCAGTACATCTCACCCGACCAGCGTGACACGTGGGTCGAGGTTGGCATGGGCCTGAAATCTGAGTTCGGGCAGGAAGGTTATGGCCCTTGGAACAACTGGAGTCAGAGCAGCAAGAGTTATGACGGCAAGGCAGCTTTGTCCGTCTGGAAGTCGTTCAAGAAGGCCGGTACCGGAATGGGCACGGTGTTAAAACTGGCCCTTGATGCGGGTTGGAAGCCCGACAAAATCGAAATGACTGCCGAAGAAAAGAAGCGGTTTGCGGCTGAGGCTGAGCAGCGGCGCAAGCAGCGTCAGGCGGAGGTCGAGGCTGACGAAGCTTTACTCGAGGAAATGCGTGGTCTGGTGGCGGACTGCTGTTTGCGAATCTGGAATGAGCATTGTCAGTCGGAGGGACACAGCCCGTACCTTGATCGTAAGCAGGTTGGCGCGTTCGGTGTCGGGTTCTTCAGCACCACGGTCATTCTGTCTATTGATGATCGTAACAAGCGCTGTCAGGTGTGGGCTGGCAGCAACGCGATGCAGTTTTTCAACGGTTTGCCCAAGCCTCGGCCCGACTACCTGAGTTTTCTGGTGTTCAAACCGGGCAGCATTGCGATCCCTCTTCGTGACGCCGCTGGCAAGTTGTGGAGTCTGCAATCAATTAATGGGCAGGGGACGAAGCTGTTTCCAAAGTACGGGCGCAAGTCCGGGTGCTTCCATGTGCTGGGGTCGATCGATTCGCCGACGGTGGTTGGTGAAGCCGAGGGATACGCGACGGCCGCAAGTGTTCACATGGCAAGCGGTTGGCCCGTAGCAATGGCGGTTGATTCCGGCAACCTGATGAATGTCGCCCGGGTTCTGCGTGAGGCGCATCCTGAAGCCTCGATCGTTATTGCTGGTGATGATGACCCCACTGCACCTGGTAATCCCGGGCGGACCAAAGCGACTGCCGCAGCCCGTGAGGTCGGCGGCGTTGCGACGTTCCCGTATTTTGGGGAGGTTGCTTGATGACCAAGGACTGGAACGATTTACACATTGAGCAAGGCCTTGATGTTGTGCGCACCCAGCTTTATGCAGCTGCTGCTTCTGCTGTCCCTGTTCAGTTGGAAGGCCTTCCCCGTTCCCCATCTGTTGAAGAGCCCGCCGAAAACGGCTCTGCAGCTCCAGAGGGGGGCGGGGGGAGCGGCTGGACGGCGGAACGGATCTTCACGCGCTTTGCGTTGGTCGAGGGCAAGACGGCGATCTTCGACACGTTCAAGCGGGTGATCATCAAGAAGTCTGCGTTCGAAATGCTGGTGACGAAACCGCTTGCGAAGGAATGGCTTGATCTGCCGGTGAAGAAGGTCATCGCTGATGACATGGCCGAGCGCCTGGCGAATAAGGCTAAGGCCGAGGCGAAGTTCAAACAGGTCAGCGGGGAGGGCATGCCCCCGGTTGAGCGTTACGTCTATATCGACGGGACGAAGGACACGTGGGATGTGCAGAAGCGCCGGCGCGTTCCGGAAGGGGCGCTGAAGATGTCGCTGGGTGATGCGTACGGTATGTGGCTGAACAGTCCCGATCGCCGCACTGTGGATATGGAGCACATCGTTTTCGATCCGCGTATGACGAAAGATCCTGAGGTTTACATCAACACATTTGAGGGGCTGCCTCTGGTGCCCGACAGCGACCGCGACAAGTGCAAGACCTTGCAATGGATCATCAGCTTTCTGTGCAACGGTGATCGAGACGCGGCGGACTGGTTGACGAAGTGGCTTGCCTTCCCGTTGCAGAATGTGGGCGCCAAGATGGATACAGCTGTGCTTTTCCACTCGACAGAGGAAGGCAGCGGCAAGAGTCTTCTGTTCAGTGACATCATGGGCCGGATTTATGGCGACTGCGGTGCAACAGTCGGCCAGGCACAGCTTGAGTCGAACTGGACTGTTTGGCAGTCGAACAAGCTGTACGGTGTGTTTGAAGAGGTTGTCAGTCGGGACCAGCGTTATAACCAGGTCGGCAAGATCAAGCATATGGTCACCGGTAAGACGGTTCGGATGGAGTCCAAATTCGTAAACGGTTGGGAGGAAGCCAACCATATGAACGCGGTGTTCTTGTCGAACGAGATCATGCCTTGGCCGATCGGGGAAAAGGATCGGCGGATGCTGGTAATGTGGCCCAAGGATCCGTTACCCGAGGCCGAGCAAAAGAAGGTCAAGCATGAGTTGGCCAATGGTGGTGTCGAGGCGCTTTATGATTACCTGCTGAGTTATCCGCTCGGCGATTTTGATGAGCGCACCAAGCCACCGAACACAGCCGCCCGACAACGGCTGGTTGAGCTGAGCATGGCGAGCTGGCAGACGTTCTTGCGGGAATGGCGTTACGGGATGCTCGGTGCTCCGTTCACGGTGTGCGTGAGCAGTGACCTTTATGCGTTGTTCTTGGAGTGGTGCCATCGCAACAAAGAGCACACGCTGAGCCATACGAAATTCAGCGGCTTCATTTCGACCCAGGTCGACAAGGTGCCCCGGGTGCCTTGGATGGAAGGCGCACGCCGGTCATTCGGTACTTTCTTCTTTCCGTGGTCCGGAGTAGAGCGTGCGCCTTCCCCGGCCCCATCCTTGACCGCAGCTGCGCTGGGAACAGCGGTTGCCACGTGGCGAGAGCAGGCCAAGGCCAGCGGCTGGAGCGTGGATAGCTGGGAGCATGTCAAGTTCGCTGACCGGGGGAGTGTGGCCGCATGATGACCATACGTGTGTCAGGTGTGTTTCCTGTGTTTCAGGTTGGAATTCGATACCTGACACAGCTACAGCCCACGTCTTACGCGGGTTTTCGTACCCGTGTGTCAGGTGTGTCAGGTTTATCCCGCGTGCAGGCGTGCACACGCACGCTAAAAAGGGCATTTCCTCTCACCTCAATTCATTTCCTTATGCGTGAAGAAAAACCCAACACACCTGACACACCTGACACAGTTGTTTTAAAGCAATGTTTTATATGGGTTTTTAGTGTGTTGGGTTTGTGTCAGGTTGAAGGTTTTTTGTGTTGGGTTCGGTTTTTCGGGGAGACAGGTCGATGATCGAAGAAATCGAAGAGCTCATGCAGCACTGGGGTAATCAGTTCAACCAAGTAGGCGATGGTGGTGGTTTGGGTAGCCCGATGGCGACGATCATGGAGTGGGGCGGCTCTGCTCCTCGCGGTACGCCGGGATCGCGCGACCTGATGATGGCGGCAGGTGGTGGCATGGATCACGCCGCGCAGGAAGTCGCCGCGGCGCTGGCACAACTTGAGCGTCAGTCTGAGAAGGGCGCGCTGCTGGCGAAGCTCGCTCGAAATCGTTATCTGCCTCGACCTGCGCTGTCGGTTCGCTCGCAGATGCCGATTCTGGGGCTTGGTGACAACGCTGACCGGACGTATCGGAACTGGGTTCATGCTCTGCATCAGCAGGTGCTGGTGATCTTGACCGTGCGGAGCGCCCCAGGTCGTGCACGTAATCGACGCGTGAAGTCAGCGGAGACCGCTCTTCTGCGAACGTCTAGGGTTGCGAGGGTCAGACCGTGCTGACCGCTCGTCGGGGCGGTTTGTCGCGTTGTGGTCGGATCGCGGTCACATTCGTGTCGTTTGCTGACCTACCGAAAATCACCGCTTTTCGGTTTTTCCGGAGGCAGGTAAAAAGTCACCACGATATGCAATTTGCGCCTTGGCGCTGACCTCGCACGTGCTGTGCAGCTTTACCCGGCCTTCCCTGAGCCGGTCACCCAACCCCGCTTCGGCGGGGTTTTTATTTTCGGCCCGTTGGGGTGTCTGCAAGGAGAATCAGCATGAGCGAGCCGGCAACTGTTGTCGTGGCCGGTGGTGTGGGACTGGCGGCTACCGGTCTGTTGGCGGGCGTGGACATGCTCGCTGTGATCGGTGCGCTGGCTGGCTCTCTGGTGTTCTTCACCACTACTGAGGAATTGCCGGTCTGGAAGCGGGTTCTGTTCCTGCTCGTGTCTTTCGTGATGGGTTACATGTTCGCACCTGGCATGGCCGAGGTTGAGTTGTTCGGCACGAGGCCCTTCAAGTACACCGGTCCGGCGGCGTTCGGCGCCTCGGTTGTGGTTGTTACCGTCGCGCTCGCCGTCATCAAGAGACGCGGCCTCGTTGCTGAACCGCAAGGGAGGCAGGATGGATAGTCAACTGATGCCGCAAGTTCTCACGCAGGCCACGTTCTGGTTGTGCGTGGCGTTGTTCGTTCGGCTGTTCACGTTCCGTCGTCGCGGTGCCCGGTTCCGCCGGAGCATGAGCTGTCTTGCTTGGGTGGTGATGGTCGCGGCTGGATCTGCGGTTGTGTACATCGGCAAGGGGCAGTTGGTCATGCCGCAGAACTCATGGCCACTGGTTATCGTGCTGGCGGTGTTCGTTGGGTCGGTGTACCAGAGCAGTGGCAATCTGGCCCGTGTCTGGAAGATGGGCTGATGAGCAAGGTATCGGATGACCGACGCGGCAGCAGCACCGAGCGGGGGTACGGGTACAAGTGGCAGAAGTCACGGGACGCGCACCTGCGTGCGAATCCGTATTGCACGATGTGTTCGAGCGATCTGCGCCCGGTGGCAGCAACGATCGTTGACCACAAGGTCGCCCCCAAGCTGAAGGACGCCAAGGACAGCGGTGATCCGGTGCGCATCAAGGCGGCATGGAAGCTGTTCTGGAACCCAGAGAACTGGGCGAGCCTGTGCAAGTTCTGCCACGACTCGACGAAGCAGCGGATCGAGAAGAGCGGGCGCGTACCCGGGTGTCATGCCGACGGCCGTCCGGTCGATCCGGGGCATCACTGGAACCGGTGACCGACCATCCCCGACGCACCAAAAAAACGCACACCCCCGAGGGTAGGGGGGGTGAAAAACTTCATTTGGACTTCCTTCTAGACCGATCGCCCCCCTCTTTACACAAAGTCGGGAAAAATGAGGGGAGGGGGGTATCGACAGGTAAGGGGTTGAATTTATGGCAGGAAATGGAAGTTCGGGTCGCCCATCTGTACCGGCGTCGGTCCATCTGTTGCGGGGAAACCCGAGTGGGAAAAACGTTGCGGCTCTGCTGGACGAAGTTCAGTCCCCGACTCTCCCGGTGAAAGCGCCACCCATGCCGGATGTCCTTTCGGCTGATGCGGTGTCCGAGTGGGAGCGAGTAGTGCCGGCGCTGATGTCTCTGCGCCTCATCTCCGAACTCGACTCCATGGCGCTGGCCGCGTACTGCCAAGCCGCTGCGGATTGGCGTCGTTACCAGCGGCTCATCGCGGAGAAAAACGCCAAGTCCACCGATGAGTTGGGCGGCGATGTCCAGACCTTCAAGACCGGTGCTCAGCAGATGCACGTTCTGCGGCAGCTCGCCAATGATGCCGAGCGCCGCGCCAATGCCGCCGGCGCGCAGTTCGGTATGTCGCCAGTGTCTCGGCGCAACCTGAAAGCGCCGCCAGCACCGCAAGGTGAGTTATTCCCCAATGACCCAAGAGCAGCCGCTGAACAATACTTCAGTAGATGACCGCGTTACCGGCTATGCGAATGCCGTGCTTGCAGGTGAGATCGTCGCAGGACCTGATGTCCGCAACGCCTGCAAGCGTCACCTTCGCGATGTAAAGAGCGGTCTTGATCGCGGGCTGGTGTTCGACCTAGCACTTGCCAATCGCGCTATTGGCTTTTTCGAAGATGTCCTATGTCTCAACGGCGGCGACTATGAGGGCATGCCGTTCTTGCTCGCACCTTGGCAGGCATTCGTTGTGGGCAGCCTATTCGGCTGGATGACAGTCGATGGTTTCCGGCGCTTTCGCTTGGGCTACATCGAGACGGGAAAGGGCTCAGGAAAAAGTCCGCTGGTGGCAGGGATCGGCTTGTACGGTCTGGTTTCGGATGGCGAACAGCGTGCCGAAATCTACGCGGCCGCCACCAAGCGTGACCAGGCAATGATCCTTTTTCGTGACGCCGTGTCGATGGTGGACATGTCCCCGGCGCTCTGCTCTCGACTCGCTCAATCGGGCCGTGACGAGAAAGTCTGGAACCTGTATTACCCCAACACCCGTTCCTTCTTCCGCCCCATCAGCGCGGACGAAGGCCAGTCCGGCCCGCGCCCTCACATCGGCCTGCTCGATGAGGTGCACGAACACAAGACCGCCGCGACCGTGAACATGATGCGCGCCGGTACCAAGAACCGGCGCAAGGCCATGGTGGTGATGATCACCAACAGCGGATCTGACAAGAAGACTGTCTGTGGTCAGTACCACGACTTGGGTGTGCGGATCTGCGCCGACATCGAAACAGACGACAGTTTCTTTGCGTTCATCTGTTCGCTGGACGAAGGGGACGATCCGTTTACGGACGAAGCCTGTTGGCCGAAGGTGAACCCATCGCTTGATTACATTGCGGAAGGGCAGACCGACGGCATTCCCGGGCGCAAGTATCTGCGCGAGCAGGTGCAGTCGGCCCGGGGGCTGCCAGCGCAGGAGTCGGTT
This sequence comes from Pseudomonas sp. AO-1, assembly GCF_019775695.1. Classification (NCBI taxonomy): domain Bacteria; kingdom Pseudomonadati; phylum Pseudomonadota; class Gammaproteobacteria; order Pseudomonadales; family Pseudomonadaceae; genus Pseudomonas; species Pseudomonas sp. AO-1. The sequence goes on along the minus strand of NZ_CP079947.1, from coordinate 3,649,252 downwards.
GTGCGCCGACTCAACTTCTGCGAATGGACCCAGGCGGATGCGCCTTGGATCTCGTGGGCAGTCTGGAAGCAGGCGGAAGAGCGCGTACCGATGCGGATTCTACGTAACCGAAGGTGTGTCGCCGGCCTCGACCTTGCCAGCACCACCGACCTGACTGCATTCGTGTTGTTGTTCTGGCCGGTACCGCACGACCCTCACTGGCGCTTGCTGCCGTACTTCTGGATTCCCGATGAAGATCTTCAGGGGCGCGAGGACAGGGACAAAGTTCCATACGCCATGTGGGTCAAGGACGGCCACCTTGAAACAACACCTGGCCGAGCCATCAGCAAGAAACACGTACTGCTGAGGCTCGTAAAAATCTGCGCGTACTTCGACGTGGAGCGCATCGGTTATGACCGATGGCGCATCGAAGACTTGCTGCAGCTGATGGCCGATGAAGATATCACCCTGCCAGAAATGGTCGGTTTCGGTCAGGGCTTCAAGGATATGGCGCCGGCAGTCGATGAATTTGAGCGTCGATTACTGGGTCAATCATCTGAGCAGGAAGTGATAGATCTCGACCCGTCGGACTACGAAGTCATCGAACCCGAAGTGGTCGAAACCTTGCGCCATGACGGTAATCCGGTAATGACCTGGAACGCCGGCAACGCCGTGATTGTTTCCGACCCAGCCAACAATCGAAAGGCCGACAAGGCCAAGGCGACAGGCCGGATTGACGGCATCGTGGCCTCCATCATCGCCGTCGGGACCAGCATCAAGTCCGCTGGCCCGAGCGGCAAATCCATCTACGACGAAGGGGCGGGTATATGAAATTAGCCATCGCGGCCTGGCTGGCCGGCCTGTTGGGCTTCGGGCTGCTTGTCGGGGGCGTGGCGCTGATCAGCGTTCCCGCCGGCTGTATCGTCGCAGGTGTCGGCCTGCTGGCCTGGTCCTACCTTGCCGATCGCGCTGCCGCCGCACTGAAATCCCAATCCAAACCCGAAGGAGGTTGAGCATGTTTTTCTCAAGCGTGCTCGGCGATGGGCGCGGCACTCTCACAAACCCCGACAACGGTTTCTGGCGCGGGCTCATTGGCAGTGGCCGGAATAGTTCGGGCGTCACAGTCACGCCCGAGTCAGCGCTTGGCCTCCCTATCCTGCAGAACTGCGTCACGCTGCTGGCGGAAACCATGGGGCAGTTGCCCTGCGAGATGTACCGCCGCCAAGACAAAGGGCAGCGGGAAGCGGCGATCAATCATCCGGCCTACGACGTTCTGCGGTACCAGCCCAATGGCTTCCAGACGCCATATGAATACCGCGAATGCAGTCAGCTCGCGGCAGGGCTGCGGGGTAACAGCTACAGCTTCATCGACCGGCGCGACGACGGCAATGTCATTGGCTTGTGGCCGTTGTGCAACAACAAGGTTCAGGTGTTAAAGGGCGCCGACTTGCTGCCTTACTACCGGATCGGTGCAAGCGAGGCGCTACCGATGCGCATGATCCATCATGTGCGATGGGTCAGCACCAATCACTACGTGGGGCTTTCGCCCATCGAAGTGCACGCCGACTCTCTCGGGCTCGCCCAAGCCGTGCGGCAATACACCGGTAAGAGCTTCGCCAACGGCGTGACGGTGTCCGGCGTGATCGAGCGTCCCCGTGAGGCGCCGTCGATCAAGGATCAAGGCAGCATCGACAAGATTGTTGATCAGTGGGGCCAGAAGTTCGGCGGCATGGACAACGCCAAAAAGGTCGCGCTGTTGCAGGAGGGCATGACCTTCAAACCGGTGTCGATGAATAACGTTGATGCCGAGGTGCTGGGCATCCTCAAGACCACCGGCACCGATATCGCCCGGATCTACAAGATCCCGCTGCCCATGGTCAACGACCTGGAGAAGTCGAACTACAACACCCTTGAGCAACTGATGATTCAGTTCGTGGTGTTCGCGTTGCTGCCTTGGGTAAAGCGTCACGAACAATCAATGATGCGCGACTTCCTGTTGCCCGAGGATCGGCGCGAGTACTTCATTGAGTTCAATCTGTCCGGACTGCTGCGCGGCGATCAGAAGAGCCGCTACGAAGCGTATGCCATCGGCAGACAGTGGGGCTGGCTCAGCGTCAATGACATCCGGCGTCTGGAGAACATGCCGCCGGTACCTGGTGGCGATATCTACCTTCAGCCGTTGAACATGGTCGATGCAGGAAAGCCCGGTGGCGATTTGACCAACCCCAAAGTGCGAGCCCAGCTCGAACTCCAGCAAGCTGAAATCGGAAGGATTCTTGCCCAATGAAAAACTACCTGCGAGCCTCCAGCCTGCTGTTCAATCAGCCGCTGTTGGTGACCCCGGACATGCTGGATCTCGGCGTGCGCTGGGCCAACCAGGCGATGAGCCTGAACATCGTTAACATTGGCGCCAAGCAAGGTCCGGCCATCTGGGATGACGACGGCATCGACCGTATCGCGCAGCAAGAGGAAGAGCGCCGAACGGCCATTGCGCGAACCGGGATCGAGGTGATTCCCGTCAGCGGCGTGTTGGTCAGCCGTGGCAGTCACATCGGCATGTGCGAAACGATGACCAGCTATGAATCACTGCGTACGCAACTGCGCAACGCGGTAGCAGATCCGATGGTGGAGCGGATCGTGCTGGACATCGACAGCCCCGGTGGGTCAGCCGTCGGCGCTTTCGAACTGGCTGCCGATATCCGCGCCATGGCTCAGCAAAAGCCCATCACGGGTATCGTCAACTTCATGGCGTACAGCGGCGGCTACTTGCTCGGATCGGCTTGTAGCGAGCTGGTGGTGAGCCAGACCAGTGGAGTTGGTTCGATTGGCGTCATTGCCAGCCATATGGACCGGTCCAAGATGGAAGAGGGCATGGGCGTCAAGGTGACCACGGTTTATGCCGGGGCTCACAAGAACGATCTCAGTCCTCACGAACCCTTGAGCGAGCAGTCGCTGAAGTACCTGAACGATGTGGTTCAAGAGAGCTACCAGCTCTTCGTCAACGCTGTGGCGGACTACCGGGGACTTTCCGTGCAGCAGGTAATTGCCACCGAAGCAGGGCTGTATCGGGGGCAGGCCGGTATCAATGCCGGGCTGGCCGATCGAATGCAGAGCCCGCAACAGGTGGTCGATGACCTTTCTCACTCTGTCGCCATGAGCCGCACAGTCCGCCAGTCCGGCCGTCTGTCCGTTCGTGCATCCGCGTTGAATCTTCAAACCCAGATCTGACCGCGTTCGCGGCAGTCACCGAAACCCGCCCTGTGCGGGTTTTTTTATGCCCAGGAGGCAACATGTCCCAAGTACTTCAGTTGCGTAGCGAACGCGCGAAGATCAACGATTCGATTCAGGCGTTGGCCAAACTCGAAACGGCAGGCGAGTCCTTGTCGGCTGAACAGTTGGCCCAGTTCACGACTCTGGAAGCGGAGTTCAATGCACTGACTGACAAGATCAGTCGTGCAGAACAGGCCGAGCGTATTGCCGCTGCGAGCGCGGTTCCTGTTAACGAGTCTGCTCAAGGTCGCACCAGTCCGCCGCAGGGTCGTGCGCATGGGCATATTCACGGTGGTGGTCCGTCGGAAGCACCAGGTGTGCGGATGGCCCAGATGGTTCGTCTGCTCGCCGCCGCCGGTGGCAATCAGCATCAAGCCGCGCAAATGGCGCAGCAGGGCGGGTTTTCTACCGATGTTGCAATGGCTCTCAGCACTGTAACGCCGGGTGCTGGTGGTGTACTGGTTCCACAAAACTTCGCTACCGAAATTATCGAAGCGCTCCGCCCAATGTCTGTTGTGCGCAAGATGGGAGCGCGTAGTTTGCCGCTGAACAATGGCAACCTGACTCAACCCCGCATCACCGGCAACACAGTCGTCACCTACATCGGTACCGAAACCGATATCCCGATCACTGGGATGACGTTCGCAGATACAAAGCTGTCCGCGAAAAAGGCTGCGGCGATCGTGCCGATTTCCAACGACCTGATTGCAAATGCCGGTGTCAGCCCGCGAACTGACGATATCGTCGTTGAGGACTTGGCGGTCTCGATGGGGCTGTCAGAAGATCTGCACTTCATCCGTGCTGACGGCAGCGGCTCGCTGCCAAAGGGGATGCGTTATTGGGCACAGCCGTTCAACATTTTGCCGGCACCAGCGGTGGACACCATCACCCTGGAAAAGATCGACTTGTTTTGCGGAGGCATGATGCTCCGCTTAGAAACGGCGAATGTGATGATGAAGGCCTGCGGCTGGTTGATGCATCCACGCGTTCTCCGTTGGCTGCAGTCGCTTCGTGACGGCAATGGCAACAAGGCTTATCCGGAAATCGAACAAGGGTTGTTCAAAGGTTATCCGGTTGGCTTGAGCAACCAGATCCCGGTCAACCTCGGCGCCGGTGGCGATGAGACCGAATTCTACTTCGTCAACTTCGCAGACATGATGATCGGCGAAGACATGGACCTGACGATTTCCTTCAGTAACGAAGCCTCCTACAAGGACGCCGAAGGCAATATGGTCAGCGCGTTCCAGCGTGACCAGACGCTGGTCAAAGTGATCGCCAAGCACGACTTCGGCCCGCGCCACGTCGAGTGCATCGTCGTTGCCATCAACGTCAAGTGGGGCGCCGGCATGTAATTCCGCGACCCCGCTTCGGCGGGGTTTCGCATAACTGAGGGATGGGTAATGACAGACAAAGTAGTGGTGCGTTTTCTGAAGGCCTGGCGTGGTTACTCTGCGGACGAGTTGGCTGGCTTCGATCAAACTGTAGTCGAGGGGCTGCAGGCGAAAGGGTTCGCGGAAATCTATGAACCCAGCGGCGAGACGTCGGCAAAATCGAAGGGGGGCAAAGGCAAAACCGCAAAGGCCGGTGCTGCAAAAACTGAGAGCGGCCCGGCTGCTGGGGGTGGTACTTCCGAAGCAACCACCGAGCCAGGCGGTACAACCGAAACCGATGATGGACCCGACGAAGAGAAACCCTAAACCATGGCCCGTCGAATCGAATACTTCGGCGAGCCAGTTCTGACACTGGAACAAGTGGCTTTCCAGTGTCGGCTGGAACCGGAGGACATGGAGCCGGGGCTTATCAGTGACATCATCATTCCCGGTGTCACGACTCAGTGCGAGTCCAAGACCGGGGCCGGTATTCGCGGTGCGATCTACGAAGAAGACTGGCCCGCTGCATTCCCCACCGGCCACGCGCTGGATGTCGGTCAAGCGACCGAAGTTTTGTCGGTCAAGCTTCGGCAGGCTGATGGCACGTGGAGCGATTACGCTGGCCCGGTAGATCTCGAACAGGGCCAGCGCGAAAGCTTCGTGTCGTTTCCGTCGGGGCGACCTGCTGGCGCCTTGCGTATTCGCTACAAGGCAGAGACTGATCTTGACCTTCACCCCGGCGTTCGCAACTGGTTGCTGATGGCGGCGGCGGCGATTCATCGACATCCGGAAATGTTCCTGGTTGGCCAATCCCTGTCAGAGCTGCCTTCTGACTTTCTTGATCACCTGGTGGCTGAGATCACTTTACCGCCGAGGTTTTGACCATGGCCTATCGCGAACCGAGTGCCGGTGAGCTGGATCGGCGAATTACGTTGAGGCTGCGCACTGATGTTCCCGCGCCGGATCAGGGGCTTGACTCGATCTTCACCGACGAGAAAAAGCGATGGGCGAAGATTGAGCCGGTCGGTACTGCGGTCTACACGGCAGGTGTTCAAACGGACGTAAAGATCACTCACCGCGTGACGTTCTACTTCCTCAAGGGCGTGAGCGATGCCCATGAGGTCGTGCACGGCGGCACCATCTACCGGGTGCGGCGTGTTGCCGACATGAACGGTACACGTCGTTACACCATTCTTGAAGTCGAAGAACTCGGGCCGCAGAAATCCGGAGGCGGTATCTATGGCTAACTCTGCGTCGGTTGAAAGTTACCTGCACGTTGAAGGCTTCGAGGATTTCGAGCGCGACGCCTTCAATAAAAAGAAGATTCGCGCAGGGATGCGTAAGGCCGGCTTGCTGGTCACGCAGCATGCCCAAATGAACCTGGTGCTGGGCAAGGGGCGGCAAGGCTACCCGGCCAACCGGACCGGTGAGACGGTCAAGTCTATCAAGTTCAAGGTGTCGCGTTCGGGCTTCATGGTCAAAATCTCCCCGACGCTCACTCCCGCAATGGGTGAGTTCTACCCAGCCTATCTGTACTACGGCGTGAAGCAGGGGCGCCGGCCGCAGAAGCTTGCACCTGGTAAAGGTATTGGGCGTAAGAATCGGCGGCAAGCGGGGGTGAGGGCGCGGCTTATTGCTGAGCGGGCGGCGGGTGCGTGGCGGATTGAACCGCACGACAACTACATGGCCGATGCTCTGCAAGACACATCTGAGCAGGTTCGGTCGATCCTTTTTTCAGCGTTTGCCGATGCCTTGAACTGAACGCTGTTTTTCCTTGGACTCGTTATGAAATTGAACCCGATTGTTGCCCATCTCAAGGCGACATGCCCGACCTTTGCCGATCGCGTGGCAGGCGGTATCGATTGGGACTCCGTCGCAGAAAGCGCCAAGTTACCGATGCCGGCAGCATATGTGATTGCAGCGGCGGATGGGGCATCCCCCAGTAAGGCCCAGAACGTGGTGATACAGGACGTTACGGATCAGTTCGCGGTGGTGGTCGTGCTGGACGCTGGAGATGAGCGAGGCCAAGAGGCCAACGATCAGTTGCACGATCTTCGCTCTGAGCTGTGGCGGGCCTTGGTGGGGTGGTCACCTGGACCTGAATACACGCCGATTCAATACGACAAGGGTGCGCTGGTGTTCATCAGTCGTGCTCGAGTCATCTACCAATATCTCTTCACCGCAGAATTTCAGCTCGGACGAAACCGACCTGATCAGTCGCCCGAGACGTGGCAGGAATGGAATCTGGACGGCCTCCCCGGGTTCGCCGGCGCAACCATCAACATGGACTGCATCGATCCTGCAGATCCCAATCTGAAACGACCCGGCCCGGACGGGCGCATTGAAGTCACTTTCACTGGAGACGTAACACCATGACCAAGCGCATCACTGTGGTGCCGGCCGCTGGCCGCTCTGTGCCCGATCCGGAGGCTGGCGACCTGTTGCCCGTTGAAGGCCGGGAAGTTACCGATGGCGCCTGGTGGCGCCGCCGCTTGGCTGACGGTGACATCGTCGTCAAAGCCGACAAGCCCCCAACCACCAAAGCCCCAGCGGCGAAACTCGAGGAAGGCAAATAATGGCCATCGGATTCAGCAACATTCCCGCCGACATCCGCGTGCCGCTGTTCTACGCGGAGATGGATAACTCGGCCGCAAACTCGGCTTCATCGGCGATGCGTCGGTTGATCGTTGGGCAGGTCAACGATGACGCGGACCGCGAAAGCATCGGCAAGCTGGTGTTGGTCTCGAGCGTCGCCATCGCCAAGAGCATTGGTGGGCAGGGCTCGATGCTCGCGGCGATGTACGAAACCTGGCGCAAGGCCGACCCGATCGGTGAAATCTGGTGTCTGCCCCTGCAAAACGAAACCGGCGAATCGGCTTCAGCGACCGTGACCATCACAGGCACTGCTACCGAGGGAGGTTTGCTGAACCTGTACGTCGGCGGTGTTCGTGTCCAGTCAACGGTCGCGGCGGCGGCGACGGCAGCTGTCGTTGCCTCCGCGTTGGCAGTGAAGGTCAACGCAACACCCGATCTTCCGGTCACTGCTGCAGCCGCTGACGGCGTAGTCACGCTCACCTGCAAGTGGACTGGCGAAAGTGGCAACGACATCAACATTGCGATGAACCGGCTGGGCAAGTCCAACGGTGAATCGACACCTGCTGGCCTGACGGTGGTTGCCACGGCGATGTCCGCCGGAGTAGGCGCCCCCGACGCCGTGGACGCGATCGCCGCTCTCGGTGATGAACCCTTCGAGTTCCTGTGTCAGCCATGGTCGGATACAACCACGCTGAATGCCTGGAAGGATGCGATGGACGACAGCACCGGCCGCTGGAGCTGGGCCAAGCAGTTGTTCGGGCATGTCTACACCGCCAAGCGTGGCACCATCGGCACGCTGGTTGCGGCCGGCCAGGCGCGCAACGACCAGCACATGACCATTCAGGGTGTTGAGCCAGGCGTGCCGCAACCGGTTTGGGTGCAGGCGGCTGCACTGGGGGCTCGCACGGCGGTGTTTATCTCTGCCGATGCCAGCCGGCCCACCCAGAGCGGCAGTTTGCCAGGACTGGATCCGGCACCGGCAAGCGATCGATTCACCCTGACTGAGCGTCAGTCGCTGCTCAACTACGGTATCGCCACCGCGTACTACGAAGGCGGTTACGTGCGCATTCAGCGCTCAATCACAACCTACCAGAAGAACGCCTATGGCCAGGCTGACAACTCGTACCTGGACAGCGAGACCATGCATCAGTCGGCGTTTATCATTCGCCGCATGCAGAGCGTGATTACCAGCAAGTACGGACGCCACAAGCTGGCGTCCGACGGCACGCAGTTCGGCGCAGGCCAGCCAATCGTCACCCCCGCGGTGATTCGCGGCGAGCTGATTGCGCAGTACGCCAAGCTCGAAATGGAAGGTCATGTCGAAAATGCCGACCTGTTCGCCGAGCACCTGGTTGTCGAACGCGACAGCAACGACCCGAGCCGAGTCAACGTGCTATTCCCGCCGGACTACATCAACGGCCTGCGGATCTTCGCGCTGCTCAACCAGTTCCGCCTCCAGTACGACGACGCGGCATAACGCTCACCCTGAACACCCAGCCCGCCCTGTGCGGGCTTTTTCATTCTGGAGACAAAGACCATGGGTCAAAAAGTAGCGGGCACTGTGTACGTGAAAGTAGACGGTGAGCAACTGACCATCACGGGGGGCGCGGAAGCGCCGCTGATGGATGTGAAAAGAGAAACGGTGTGGCCGGGTTTTTTCAAGGAAGAAAAACTGGCGCCGTATATCAAGATGACCGCACTCATGCCGCAAGGCTTTCCGATTAAAAAGCTGACCAAAGGTTACGACCAGACCGTCACCTGCGAGTTTGCGAACGGGAAGGTATACGTGCTGTCCGGCGGCTATCTCGTCGATGAGCCTGCAGCCAAGGGCGAAGACGGAACGGTTGAACTGCAATTTGATGGTGTGAATGGGAGTTGGCAATGAGTGAGCCAGTGAAGTTGCAGGTTGCGATCGAGGCTCACGGTGAGCCAATCACCGAGCTGACGCTGCGCCGTCCGACAGTACAGGAAGTAAGGGCCATCAAAGCTCTACCCTACAAAATCGACAAGAACGAAGACGTCAGTCTGGATATGGACGTAGCGGCCAAGTACATCGCCGTGTGCGCAGCTATTCCGCCGTCCTCCGTCAACCAGCTGGATCTATCCGACCTCAACGCTTTGAGCTGGGCGGTGGCCAGTTTTTTCATGAGTCCGGCATCGGGACCGTCGAGCAACTGATCGAGGTCGCCTATGACCTTGCATGGTTCTGGAAAACCGATCCGGAGCTTGTAATGGCTCGTCCGTTGGACGTGCTCCTTGAGTCCTTAAGGCACGCCCAGCGCATCAACACAACCCAGCAGGTGCAGTGATGGCGGACAAGTTCCAGCTCAAGGCGTTGATCACTGGCGTCGACAGGCTGTCGCCGACGCTGAAGGGCGCCGCAAAAAACGTCGCGGGATTCCGAAAGCAGTTGAATAGCTCGGGCCTTGGCAACATCGGTTTCAAGGATGTCGTGCAAGGTGGGGCGTTCGCGGCCCCGTTCGTTGCCGGCGCAAGGGCGGCCATGGAGTTTGAAACTTCCATGGCCGATGTGAAGAAGGTTGTCGACTTCGACACCCCCGAGCAATTTAAGCAGATGGGCAAGGATGTCCTGGACCTGTCCGAGAAAATGCCGATGGCGGCCAGCGGCATTGCCGCCATCGTCGCTGCTGGTGGCCAAGCAGGTTTTGCTCGTGGCGAATTGAAGCAGTTTGCGGAAGACGCCGTGAAGATGGGCGTCGCCTTCGATCAAACGGCCGACCAGTCCGGCGACATGATGGCCAAGTGGCGGACGTCGTTCAAACTCACTCAGCCGGAAGTGGTTGCGCTGGCTGACAAGATTAACTACCTGAGCAACACCGGGCCTTCATCGGCGGCGCAGATTGCCGACATCGTGACTCGCATCGGGCCGTTGGGTGCGGTCGCCGGCCTGGCATCCGGACAGATTGCTGCGATGGGCGCCACATTGGCCGGCGTGGGGGTTCCGAGCGAGGTGGCAGCCACCGGCATGAAAAACTTCATGCTGGCGCTGACGAAGGGCGGCTCGGCCACGAAGCAACAGGCCAAGGCGTTCAAGTCGTTGCGGTTGGATGTGAAGACGCTGGCGCAGTCCATGCAAAAGGATGCTCAGGGCACCATTGAGGATGTGCTCGCGCGAATCGCCAAAGTTGACCCGGCGAAGCAGGCGGGCCTTCTTACCGAACTGTTCGGTACCGAATCTGTTTCGGCAATCGCTCCACTCCTGACAAACCTCGACCTACTAATAAAGAGCTTCAGGGATGTTGCCGAGGGGTCAGGTTTTGCCGGCTCGATGGAAAAGGAATATGCGGCGCGTTCGGCCACCACCGCGAATGCAATGCAGCTGCTGCAGAACCGCGCAACACGGTTGGGCATCGAGATTGGTAACGCGCTTTTGCCGCCGTTCAACGACTTGATGGCTGATATCGGTCCGCTGGTTTCGAAGGTCTCGGCACTGGCAGCGGAACACCCGGGGCTGATCAAGGCGGTGCTGGGCGCAGGCATTGCCTTCGGCGTGCTACGTCTTGCGGTGACCGGCGCAATGATCGCCATGAAGGTTTTCAGCGCCGTGACCGCAATGAGTCCGGTCGGAATCATTGTCCGGGTTATTGCGCTCGCGGCAGGTTTGCTGATTGCCAATTGGAAAACTGTGGCGCCGTTCTTTGAAAGGATGTGGGAGCGAGTGCGCCGTCCGGCCATGGTGTTCTGGGAATGGATCAAGTTGGCGTGGCAGTTCACGCCTATGGCGTGGGTCGTCAAGAACTGGGAACCGCTGACAGACCTGTTCTCGGCCATCTGGGACGTGCTCTATGCCGTGTCCACGCCAGTGATGAAATTCCTCGGTGACCTGTTCGACTGGACGCCGCTGGGCATGATCATCAACAACTGGGAACCCATTGTCGGATTCTTCAAAAAGCTTTGGGACCGTGTGCGGCCCATTCTTGAACCAATGATGAAAATGCTCGGCATGGATGCTGATGGGGAAGGACTCATCAAGAAGGCGACAAATGTCGCCAACAACTTCGCCGAAGAGCAGACAAAGCGCAATGCGGGGGTCGGCGGCGGTACCGGGGCGTTATTGCAAGCGGATGCCACTCAGGTTGCCAAAGGACGCCAGTCACTCAACAACCAGGCGTTTGGGATCGACAATAACCAGCTACTTCGCGCACCTGGGCAATTGCCGCCGTCAGGCAGCTTGCTCCAGCAGACAGCCGCGGCGAACACCCAGAAGGTCAACGGAGAGCTGACCATCAACCTGAACGGTGCGCCACCTGGCACCACCGTCGATCAGCCAAAAACCAACCAGCCCGGTCTGAAAATCAAACCGAAGGTGGGCACGCGAACCGTCGGCGTCATGAAGGAGTAGCGAATGGATCAGACATGGCGTGATCAGATGTTGCCAGCGTCGTTTCGGGGGATCAGCTTTTTGGTCCCGCAGGCGTCGGTCCCGATTGGCATGAAAGGGCAGCTTCACGAATTCCCTCAGCGAGATGAGCCGTATTTCGAACAGTTGGGCAAGCAGTCCCAGGTGCATCGACTGGTGTGCTGGATTATTGGCGATGATTGTTTTGAACGTCGCGACAAGTTCATGGAGGCGATCCAGACGCCAGGCGCTGGCGAGCTGGTACATCCTTGGCTGGGCAGGATGCAGGTCAAGGCGGGCGAGGGTGAGTTGACCCATGATTTCAAGTCCGGCGGGATGGCTGCATTTGAAGTGACGTTCTACCCCGACACCCCGCAGAAATTTCCAGCGGCCAAGGTCAACAGTCAGCAGCAGGTGGTCAAGGCTTCGGACAGCCTGCTGGACTCGGCGCTGGCCCGATACAAGTTAGCCATGGCGAAAGTAGACCAGGCCCGGCTTGGCCTGGCTCGCCTGCGCAACAGCCTGTCGGGTGTGTACACGGTGATCCAGCAGCAGTTTTCAACCATCATCGGTGCCTTCACCAATTTGACCGAGTTCGCCCGGTCCATCATGAATGCGCCGGACTCGCTGTCTTCGCTGTTCTCCAGCTACTTCAGTGAGTTTTCGGTGGATGATTACCTTGGCGATGACTCGGGTTCAAGCTACCGCAACACGGTGGCCGCCGCGACACAACAAACCGAAGCGGTGGCCAGCATCAACACCGTCAGCCAGGCGGGTGGCGTGGACGCCGCAGCAGCCTCTCAGGCCACCGCCGATCTTGTGCAGGACGCTCTGTTGGTGCAGGTGGCCATGATCATCAGTGAAATGCCCGTCGCATCGCAGCCGGTATCCACTGCGGTTGCTCCGTCGGTAGACCAACAGGCCGTGCAGCCAATCGTGCGTCCGGAGGTTCCCGTAGCTGACGATGTGATCGAGCTTCGCGACAACCTCAATGAGGCGATATTTCAGGCTTCACTGAAGGCAGATCCCGAGCACTACATGGTGCTCAACACTCTCCGACAGACCATCGTCAAGCACCTGACCGCCGTCGCGGAGTCTGGCGTGCGCTTGGTGGAAATCACTCCACCCGAAACCCTGTCGGCATTGGTGCTTGCCTACCGCCGTTTCGGTGACGCCACCCGTGCAAACGAAGTAGTCCAGCGCAACCGCTTGCGGCATCCGGGGTTCGTGCCTGCGCGTCCGATCAAAATCGCCCAGAGGTAACCGATGGAAGACTTGAATGCTGTCAGCCTTACGGTTGACGGTCTGGATTACTCCGGCTGGAAATCCGTAGAAATCACCGCCGGCCTAGAAGATCAGGCGCGCTCGTTCAATCTCAGCATCACTTGGAAGTGGCCCGGCCAGGTCGAGCCGTTGCCTCTGAAGCAGGGCGCGAAGTGTCAGGTACGCATTGGCGATGACCTTGTGCTGACTGGCTGGGTGTTCGCCACGCCGATCAGCTATGACCACCAGCAAATAACCACCAGCATCAGTGGGCGCTCGCTCACTGCTGATCTGGTGGATTGCGCGGCGATCAACAAGCCGGGGCAGTGGAACAACCAGAGCGTGCTGGCGATCGTCAAGGCGCTGGCTTCGCCCTATGGCATCAGAGTGCGTAGTGAGATTCCCGAAGGCGCCAAGCTGTCGGACCACACGATAGAGCCTGGTGAAACGGCGTTCGAATCCATTGACCGACTGCTGACGCTCTTCCGCGTGTTCTCTACGGACGATGCCAAGGGCATGGCTGTGCTGGCCAAACCCGGTAGCGAACTTCGCGCTTTCGACGCGTTGGAAGTAGGGAAGAATATTTTGGCCGGTGACGCATCGTTGGACTTCTCGGCCGTGTTTTCCGAATACCGGGTGCTCGGGCAGAAGAGCGGTACCGACGAAGAGTTCGGCGAACAGGCGGCTGAGATCTCCGCCGTGGTCACCGATCCGCGCATGACGCGTAAGCGCGTGATGATCATCCAAGAGTCCGGCCAGCTGACCAACGAACTGGCGCAGGCGCGGGCGAACTGGGAGCGCGGCAGTCGAATGGGTAAGGCGCTCACCACGACCTACACCGTGCAGGGCTGGCGGCAATCCAATGGTGCGCTGTGGAAGCACAACGCACTGGTGCGCGTGATCGATCCGATCATTGGCTTCGACCGAATCATGCTCATCGCCCGTGTGACCTACTCCCTCACTGACAGCGGGATGCTCACGAAAATGGAAGTCGGCCCGCCGGACGGCTTCGAGCCTGAGCCACACGATCCGCACAAGAATCGCAAGCTGAAGAAAGGCGGCAAGGGCGACAACTTCGAATACCTCATCCCTGCGGACTACGAGCCAAAAAAATGAGCCTGAAAAGCATGATGGCGCGCGGCACCGTGTTGCTGGCGGCTGCCGGGAAAAAGATGCAGACGCTGCAGGTCAGATTGACCGCCGGCGAAGTGAAAGACGCGGTCGAGCATTTCGAACCCTATGGGTTCACCAGCAACCCGTTGTCCGGCGCCGAGGTGCTGACCATGTTTCTCAATGGTGACCGCTCCCACGCTGTGGTGGTGGTCGCCGCTGATCGCCGGTACCGGATCAAGGAACTCAAGCCCGGTGAGGTGGCTATCTACACCGATGAAGGTGACAAGGTGCATTTCAAGCGCGGTCGGATCATCGACATCGAAACCAATACGCTGAACATCAAAGCCACGACGGCGGTGAACTTCGACACGCCGGTGATCAATCAGACCGGCAAGATCGTTTCTACGGGTGACCAGATCGCAGGCGGTGTCAGCCAGATCGAACACGTCCATACCCACGTTCAGGCCGGCAGCGGCAACAGCGGCCCGCCCGCGGTGGGGGCTTGATGATTATTTCTGACAACCGCGAAGACATGCTGACTCGCGCCGTGCTGATCAGCCTGTTTACCTGGCGCCGCGCGATGACCGATGCCCCGGTAGACGACGAAGAGCTGTTCGGCTGGTGGGGAGACAGTTACCCAACCATCGCCGATGACCGCATTGGCTCGCGCTTGTGGCTACTGCGCCGGGTAAAACTCACCGATGCCACCCAGCGTGACGCTGAGTTCTACGCCAATGAGGCGCTTCAGTGGCTGCTCGATGACGGTCACGTCATTGCGATCGAGATCGCCAGCGAGAAGCACGATATCAGCCGGCTGAACCTGATCGTCATCCTGACCATCCCCGGTGGCGAACGCATTGAAATCAAACCCAACTCTTCCTGGCAGGTGATCTATGCCGTTTGAAACACCTTCGCTGCCGGTGCTCATCAGTCGCACCCAGAGTGACCTGGCGAGCGACGCGCTCCGTCGCTCCGATGCTCAGGTGCTGGCAAGAACAATGGGCGGCACTGCCTACGGCCTATATGGATATCTGAATTGGATTGTCGAGCAGATCCTGCCGGACAAGGCCGACGAAGAAACCCTCGAACGAATTGCCGCGCTGCGTCTGAATCAGCCGCGAAACGCAGCCCAACCGGCCGAGGGCAGTGTGACCTTCACTGCTGCCGCCGGCGCAGTATTGGATGTTGACGTGGTGCTACAGGCCAGTGACGGGCGTATGTACGCAGTCACCGCGGGTGTTAGCACGTCGGCTGGGACCAACACCACTACGATTAAGGCCGTCGATGCTGGCGCGCTGGGCAACGCTGACGCGGGCTTGGCTCTCACACTGGTACAGCCGGTGCCTGGCGTAACCAATGGCTTCACCGTCATTGCGCCAGGATTGAGCGGCGGCGTAGAAAGGGAAAGTATCGAATCCCTCCGCGCGCGGGTGATCCGTTCATACCGTGTCATTCCTCACGGTGGATCCGTGGACGATTACGAGACCTGGGCCTTGGAGTTTCCCGGCGCCACGCGGGCATGGTGCCGAGGGAATTACTTGGGGCCAGGCACGGTCGGGCTCTTTGTGATGCGTGACAACGACCCAGTGTCGGTGCCAAACCCGGCGCAATTGCAGGAGATCAAGGATTACATCGAGCCTCTGCGGCCTGTGACGGCTGAGCTTTACGTTCTGGCCCCAACGCTGAAGCCCGTGCTTTACAGCATCCACCCCGTACCCGACACAACTGCGGTGCGCGCTGCTATCACCGCCAGCCTGAAAGACTTGCATGAACGCGAGGCTGGGCTGGGTGACAAGCTGTTGATAAGCCACATTCGTGAGGTCATCAGCGGCGCAGCTGGGGAAACCGACCACTCGTTGACTGTCCCGTCCGCCGACGTGACCGCTGCTGCCAATGAGCTGCTGACCTTTGGAGGCATCACATGGCTGTAGCGAGAACTGCCGATCAGTACCGGCGCCAACTGCGCGGCCTCTTGCCTGCTGGTCCAGCCTGGGATCCCGAACTGGTACCAGAAATTGACCTGGTGCTGAAGGGAGTGTCTGTTGAATTTTCGCGCCTCGATGCACGCGCGGTGGACCTATTGAATGAAATGGATCCTTCGGGCGTCAGCGAGCTGGTGCCGGATTGGGAAGCGGTAATGAACCTCCCAGATCCATGCCTCGGGCCAAACCCTGCGTTCGAGGATCGCCGCTTGGCCGTTCGCCGTCGGCTCGTTGAGGTGGGCGGGCAGAGCAGGGCGTATTTCATTGAAATTGCTGTGAGCCAAGGCTACCCGGACGCGTCAATCACCGAGCACCGAGCGCCCCGTATGGGGCGTTCTCGTTTCGGCTCTGCGCGTTTCGGGACGTGGCACGCGCAGTTCATGTGGACGCTGAATACCGGAGGTCGGCAGCGACAAGGACGGCGCTTCGGCGCCAGCTACTGGGGCGAGCGCTTCGGCACCAACCCGGGGGATCCGCTTGAATGCTCGATTCGCCGACCGGCACCGGCGCACACCGTCGTACACATCAATTATGACTGAGAGGTAAAACTGTGGATTATCCGATTAGCGTTCCCAGCATTGGATTGGTGGGCGGCAAGTTTGTAGATGAAGATCCGCTGGCCGGCACTCCCGGCTCGTTGATTCCGGCGCAATGGGGCAATGCGGTCACTGATGAAATTCTTCACGTGATCACTGTCGCTGGAATGGCTCCCGATGAGAGCAACAACCATCAGCTGGCAAAAGCGATCCAGCAAATAAACTCTGCTGGGGCGCCGTTGATCGGCAGTGTTAGAAACCTGCGGGGTAGCGTTGCCGCGGCATCCGCAACAATGCAATTTTTAGCTGATGAAGTGGTACTGAAAGCATCGCTCGGCGGTCTAACTTACGTCATCGCAAATTTTAACAAAACCATTAATCTGGCTAGCGTTGGTGCCGGGGGAATGGATGTTGGAGTTGCGCCTGTCAGCGGCTGGGTGGCAATTTACATTGCTTATAACCCCGCCTTGCCGATGTCTGGCAACAACCCAATGCTTCTTGGCAAAGACGCGACCTCCGCGTTACAGCCCGAAGCTTATAGCGGTTTGAACATGCCTGCCGGATATGCCGCATCTGCTTTGATAGCGGTTCTCCCTACCAACTCTAGTCGTCTAATTCCACCTGTTCGAGTTATGGACAGAGATACGTACTATTATAACGGCGCCTACTCTGGGGCTATCGCCTCTGTGAGTTCCGGATTTACCTCTGTGAGTATTCCAGCAGCAGTGCCAATTAATGCAAGATTGTTTACGCCAAACATTTCAATATCCTCCGGCGGGGCTGGAAATCTGTCAGCAGCGATTGCTCCAACCTCGCTAGGGGTCGGTTCGCCCGGGTATAGCGCTGCCGCCGGGTATGCTGCCTCTGCCGGTTCTGGTGTACTAATCGCTCAGCTTTCGCCTATTCCAATCGCGACGCCGCAGACAACGTTTTTAACAGCGAATGGCTCGGGTAATATTTTCCTTAATTCTTACGGGTATAGAATCTAATGGGTACTGTCCACGTTATGTTCGAGGACTCTTCTGAGTCAAAAGTAATCGCGGTTTTCGGCGGGCCACAGGACCCTGAAAAAACCTCGTGGGAAAACTTAGGGGAAATTGAAGAAGATGATGATCGTTATCTACAATGGCTCAATCCGCCCATAGATAACCTTCCGTCAGCTCGAATTGAACGTGACCGACTTATCAGTTATTCAACTCTCAAGATCAACCCATTACAAGATTCCGTAGATATCGGAGAAGCGACTGACGATGACCTGTCTTTGTTAAATAAGTGGAAGAAATACCGATCTGATTTAGGAAAGATGGAAACCAAACAAGGCTGGCCTGACTCGCCGCAGTGGCCAGTTCCACCAGTCGCACTGGAAGTTGGTAATTAATTGACTGCGGCCATTCTATCCATGGGCTTAGATTTCGGTTTGGCGAGTCTCAGGATTGGGCGTTCGATAAAATTGTAGGACGCCCAAGAAGCCGCGGCGACTGATGCACAGGTTAGAATTAGAGCCGTCAGTTCGCCCATATATTCATGTTTGTATAAGTAAAGGAATGAAAAGGTAATAATCGGATGGCAAAGATAGGTTGAATATGACCAATCACCTAGACGGTTGGCTTTAGGAAAATTCCCAACGTATTTATCTAGTGAGATAAAAGCCACTACAATAAGTGCGCATGGAATTCCCGTGAATAAAGGATCATGGGTAGCATTGCCTCTGCTCCAAAGGATAGTTATGGCTGCTACAAGAATTGTCATAGCAGTATGAGATTTGATTTTGACGATAAGGTTTTTTTGGTGTGCGACTGAGATTGCAATCCCTAATAGAAATTCGTATATCAATGATCTGCCGTAGAATGTAAATTCCCCGCCCAGCTTTGGTGCGAGATATTGCATGCCGACCAATCCGATACAGATTGCGGGAAGTAGTAGGCGTCGATTAAAAAAAAGCGCAATAAAAAATATAGCGTAGAAAGCCATTTCGTAGTTCAGTGTCCAGCCGACAGTTACCAGAGGGAATAACCCTATGCCTGCTGGATTCTGTGTCGGGATAAATAACATGCTTTTCAAAAGGAATTCATGGTTATACTTTGCATAGAAAAGTATGTTTGGCGCTAGCCATAAACTGACTGCGACGATTATCGTAAACGTCCAATAAGCTGGAACAATTCTAAGTAGGCGTTGTTTGGCAAATGCGAGCGGACTTTGTGTGTTTTTAGTCGTAGAAGTGTAGATGACAAAGCCGCTGATAACGAAAAATATATCTACACCTATCGCCCCGTAATTGGCAAGGAATCGCCCTATTGGGAAGTCAGCTTTAAGGCCGTAGAAGATCTCTATGTAGTGATGGAAAACTACAATCCATGCCGCGAAGGCTCTGAGGAGTTGAATTGAACCGATCATGCTTCCTGCTTTTTGTGGCGCGCTGTGTTTGTGCGGAGGTTACCATCCTAAGGAAAATCTCACACCTTACATGTCGTCCACCGTTGGGGCGATAAGCGTTATTTTTGAATATTTATGGAGCATGCTATGCCAGTCACTCAGCAGCAGTTGCTGCAAATCCTCCCGAACGCCCGCACCCAAGCGGGCGTTTTTGTTTCCGCACTGAACACCGCTATGCAGCATTACCAGATCGTTGGCTCGAAGCGCGCGGCCGCCTTCATTGCGCAGATCGGACATGAGTCCGGCCAGCTGCTCTACGTCCGTGAGATCTGGGGGCCGACCGCTGCCCAGCGCGGGTATGAGGGGCGTGAAGACCTGGGCAACACTGTGCCTGGTGACGGCCGAAAGTATTGTGGGCGCGGCCTGATCCAGATCACCGGTCGAGCCAACTACGCAAAGTGCGGCGAGGCTCTGGGGCTCGACCTGATCAATCAGCCTGAACTGCTCGAGCTGCCCCAGAACGCCGCGATGTCGGCGGCGTGGTTCTGGAAACAGAAGGGGCTGAACGATTTGGCCGATCGCGATCAGTTCAACACCATCACCCGGCGTATCAACGGCGGGCTGAACGGGCTGGCGGATCGCCTTGCGCTGTGGGAGAAGGCGCGGGATGTGCTGGCGTGACCGTTCCGTGGCGGATGATTGGCGCGCTGGCGCTGGTGCTGATCGGCGCCGGCAGCGCCTGGCAGTTTCAGGACTGGCGCTACGGCAAGCAGTTTGCCGAGCAAGCGCGGCTGCACGCAGAAACCCTCAATCAACTGACTCAGGCCGCGGCGACCGCGCAGCAGGCCGAGCAGGAAAAGCGTCTGGCGCTCGAGCAGCGACTGGCGATCAGTGAGCAAATCCACTTCAGGAAAATGACCGATGCCCAACGTGACCAAGATCGCTTGCGCGATCGCCTTGCCACTTCTGATCTGCGGCTGTCAGTCCTCCTCGATGCAACCGACGCTGCCAAAGGCTGTGGGGTGCCAGCCACCGCCAGCACCGGCGGCGTGGATCATGCAGTCGTACGAGCCCGACTTGACCCGGCGCATGCTCAACGAATTATCGCCATCACCGACACCGGCGACCGGGGGCTGATCGCGCTGCAGGCGTGCCAAGCCTATATCCGGACGTTGACCCTGTCGCGTGTCGAATAAACGCGCTCAGTCACGCGGTATTGGGGCAGGTGATTTTTGAAATACGCTTTTACCCTGCAAAGCCAAGACCTCCGCGTTCAGTTCGCTGATGTGCCTATTCTTCGCCATCAGCTCCCAGTTACTGCGAGTCTCGATGTCGCTGGCGCGACTGTTCGCCTCCGCAGCTTCAGCCTTGGCTGTGGTCAGTTGTGACCGAAGGGTGTCGCACTCCTTGCTGATCTCGGTGTGCATCTCGACCAGCTTGAATATCCGCTCCCTGGCGTGGCGCAGTTGCAGGTTCAGCTCCTCAAACTCGTTTTCGTAAAGGGCGAGCTGGTGCCGGCATGTTTCGAGCGGCGTCGGGCAGCCAAGCCAGTCGTCGGTGTTTTCAATATCGGAGGAATCCACAAAAGGCGCCTTACTTGGTACTGTTTTTATATACAGTATCCGAGGTTCGATGAGTGGGCGAGGGGGACGCGACGAGCTGTTGGCTTTGCGTTCCGCAACTGAAACGGCACCCCTTGAATTACGCGGGCTACGCACCGTTAAAAATCAGTAGCTTGCGGAACGAAAATAGTGCTAACCTATTGATCTACAGAGATTTATAGATGGATTGCAAATCCGCCTACGCCGGTTCGATTCCGACCTCGGCCTCCACTATAAACAAGCTCCGTAGATCCATGATTTACGGAGCTTTTTTATTTCCAGTGCGCTGCAAGATTTAGTCTTGAAATCAACCACTGTGAACTTGCTTCACCGGGACGTGATGTATATATTTCCCGCTCTGCTTTACAAGGCTTAACGCTGTCAGGTTTGCTGATCGACTGCTTTGAGCACTACACCGCGCTACCGCCCGAATGGCGAAACTGGTAGACGCATGGGACTTAAAATCCCCCGCTCGTAAGGGCGTGCCGGTTCGATTCCGGCTTCGGGCACCATCTTCTGTTTCACCGGCTTTCGCTGAGTACCGCGAAGCCCAAGCAATAGGCCGCCAAGTGCGGCCTTTTTGTTGCGCCGAGTTTCGCATTCTTTCGCTGCGTTCCGCGCATTTTTAGTACATCATCCAGCACTTCCCCAGTTCGACTGACGTGGTGATGTACTAATGCCCCTGACTGATACCGCAGTGCGCCAGGCCAAGGCGGCCGAAAAAGAATATTCCATGACGGACGCCAGCGGCTTGTCGCTGTTCGTCGCTCCCAACGGCACCAAGTCTTGGCACTTCCGGTTTTCATGGCACGGCAAGCAGCCGCGTATGTCGCTGGGCACCTATCCGGAGATCACCCTGAAGGAAGCCCGCGAGCAGCGCGATCAGGCTCGGGCACTGGTTGCCAAGGGCATTGATCCCCGTTTGCAGCGCCGTAAAGAGAGACGCGCCGCCGCCGATTCGTCGGTCAAGACCTTCGAAGTGGTGGCGAACGAGTGGTATGCCTTCAAGTTGCCGCGCTGGGCCAAGTCGAAGAGGGGCGCCGCTAACCAGGCTCAGTTGTACCTGGACAAGGATCTGGTTCCGTCTCTCGGGAAAATCCCCATCGCCGAGGTGACACGCTCTGAAGTTCTGGCCACCCTGCGCATTATCGAGAGGCGCGGGGCGCTGAACGTTGCGCGCAAGTGCCGCACCTGGTTGAACGAGATATTCCGCTTTGGGATCGCCTCGGGCTATCTGGAAATGAACCCGGCGTCGGATCTCGATATCGTGGCCGCGAAAGAACCGCCGGAAAAACACAACCCAATGCTTCGGCAGCATGAGCTGAAAGCGTTCCTGACTGCACTGCGTGAGGCTGACCTCAAGGACTACACACGAAGCGCAGTCAGGCTGCTGCTGCTCACTGGTGTGCGAACGATCGAGCTGAGAAGCGCAACAATCGACCAATTTGATTTTGATGGCGCGCTCTGGACAGTGCCGGCTGGCACCGTGAAGCAGTTGAAAAAGGTGATCAGGGTAAAAGGGGAGGGGGTTGTACCGCCGTATCTGGTGCCACTGTCGCGGCAGGCGGTTGAGGAAGCGCGCAAAGTGCACCAGATGACTGGCCGCTACAAGCTGCTGATCGCTGGCCGGCATGAGCCGACAAAGCCAATCAGCGACGGCACAGTCAACATGGCGCTGAGACGCATGGGATATGAAGGCAGACTGACCGGGCACGGGATCCGTGCCACGATTTCAACGGCCTTGAACGAGATGGGTTACAACGAGGATTGGATCGAGGCGCAGCTTTCGCATGCGGGCTCAAGCAAGGTCAGGAAGACCTACAACCACGCGGAGTACGTGGAACAGCGGCGGGGGATGATGCAGGACTGGGCGGATTACTTGGATTCGCTGGAGTCGGAAGCCTGACCACGGGCTTCGGCCAGTTTGGCGCTGTTCCATTGCAGAACCTCGGACTTCACCCAGGCCACGGAGCGGGCGCCCAGTTGCACCTGCTTCGGGAACAGGCCTTGGCTGGCCATCTCGTAAATCTTGGTGGTGCCGAAGCCAACCAGCTTTTTGACTTCCGGCAGGCGGATGAACTCGACCGGTTCTTCGTGGTGGTCATTGCGTGCGGTATTCATGGATTCACCTCGGTTGAAGGTTTGTTGTTCAGCGCAGCGGTGGCGTCGAGGCAGGCTGGCGACGAAGCGAGCATGTCCCGGTAAGCGTCAAACATGTCTGGGTCGTCGATGGTCTGGCGCTTCGAGTACCACGCCTCTGCAAATGCCACGATCATGTCGTCGGTCGGCTCAATCGGAACAAGCTTCCAGCCGTCAGGTACAACCGCAACAGGCGCTGGCGGGGTGGTGATACGGGCTGCAGCCTGGAATCCAGTCTCGGCAAAAGATTTTTCGTAATCTCCGGAAGATGACGGGGATTCTTCTTGCCACCATTTTTCAAAGGAGACCATGCATTCACCCCGCACACTCTCCAGCTCCTTCACGCGCGCCTGTAGCCGGGCGATGGTGGATTGCAGGGCGGCGAGTTCTGGGTCCAGTGTGCGCATCGCGACGTATGCGTGGCCCATTGATGAGTTATGCATGATGCCTATCATGCCGTCTGCGTCCATGTAGGCTTGACATCCCGCTTCCGTCATTGCCGCCGTTGGGCCGTGCTGATCGCCCTGTAATTGTTCGGCTTGCGCTGAATGAACCGGGCACGGCCAATGAGGATTATCTTTGCCGAATCGCCGGCACCTGCATGCAGCAGGAGCATGAAGAAGCTCGTTTAAGTCAGACCAGTTTTCATTGCAAGCCTCTGTTAACAGTCTTTCCAGCAACTCCCGCGACACGCCGTCAATCGTTGGGTTATTGGTCATTGCTTGGTCGCCTTTTCTGGCACCGATGCTTCTGCCTCGGTGCGGAATTTGATAGGTGAGAAATCGCCGTGGCGGCCTTCTGTCCAAGTAATGCGTTTGCTGCAGTAACACCCGGTCTGCTGCGAAAGGTCGAAGTTCTGGCGAAAGCCCATATCGATGCCGGTCATGCCGTGTTGGCGCGCCAGAGCAACTACAGCTTGGGCAAACGCGATGTCGTGGTCAGTTATTGCGGTCATGAATTTCTGCCTCGGGGTTGGGGTTGAGGGCGGCGTCATCGATACCTGGCCGCATTACATTGCTGTCACCAGTGATTGCGCGGAACCAGTTCAACAGCGCGGCCCCGGTGCTAATGGTGTGGTGCTTGGCCTTCTCCTCGTTCCCAAGCATCTGCGAAGTCATTGCCTTCTGCGCGAGGTAGCCGATAAGCCAGAACCAATCGGCCGGGCCTTTTCCTGCGTAGTGGTCAGAACCCCACCTTTGAATTTGATGGCCTGCTTCCAGCTTCACTCCTTCGAACCAGCCAGCCGTGTGTGGTGTATTCAACAAGGCTTCCAGCCTCTTCACTTCAGACTCAGCCGTATTGGCGCGCAGGCGTTGGGCGTCGAGCTGTTCATCGCGCTCATTCAGCAGCAGTTGCAGAGCATCGCGCTCGGCAACAACGCGGCCAAGCGAACTACCGAGCGCGGTGCCAACCGATATGGCGGTGTCGTAATCCGCCCCCAGAACAACACTGATCCGGCCCAGCGATACGCCTTCGACAAGCCCTTTATCGCCAACGTGGTAACGCTTCACTTCACTCATCACAGTTCTCCCGCGCGCGCAGCTCGGCCTCAGCGATCTGGCGGGCCTTGCTGCATTTGTCGTGGTTGCCATGGGCGCGGGACTTCCCGCACTGATCGCAGATGGTTACGAGGTCGAGCGGCTTCATCCGCCGCCCGCGAATGGTGGTCTTGCGGCGGAGGGCAGTCATTACTCACCTCCAGTAAGTCACGCCGTCATCGCACAGCCATGCGGTTTTTCCGAGGGTGGCAGTGGTGACGATCGCTGAGGGGCCGGTGGCCGTGGAGCCATAGCCCAGATTGAGGTTGCCGGTTGCTTCGCCGACCTTCTTGCACGCGCCGGAGTGGACGTAAGCGTCTAATTGCCGCTCGCGTTCGACTGAAGACAGAACCACCAGCAGGAAGCCGAGCACGGCCAGGGCGAACAGTAGCGGGGCGCTGAACAGAATCGGGCGTCCTTTCATGCCGCCCCCTTCAACACATCAATGACGATCTTCACGCCGCTGGCCACGCTGTCCGGCTGCTGCTGGGCGTAGCGGGTCAGGTCGGCAATGGCCTTTGTCCGGACTGGCTCCCGGCGGATTGAAGCGCCAAGCCCCTGCACGAAGTCCATGGCGTACCGCTTGCCCTCCAGTTGCATGACCCGGTTGATCGGGCCTGTGATGACCAGATCCGGTACCGGTTCGGGCCGAGCCCTTTGTTTCTCTGTAGGAGCGGACAGGGCACGGCCGAGGGCGCGGGCAAGCGCCTCGTTTGCGAGTGAGTTCATGGAAACCTCGATGCTTTATTTGGGGGAGGGCTATGATGTTGTTGGCGTTCGTAATCGTCGGCAAATCAAGGAGATTTAGATGCGTTTATTGATTGGCGGAATCGCAATAATTTTTTTTATATTGTCGTCGCTTTTAGGCGGGTACCTGCTGTACATAGGAAAACTGGAAGGGGGAGAGTTCGTAAAGTTATTTATTGGCTCCGCAGCAATCGCAATAGTTGGTGTTTTAGCAGGAAAAATTAAAGAGTTTTCCATTGCAGGTACGGTTGTCAAACTCAAAGAAGAAAACGACAAGGCAGAAGAAAATTTGCTGGAGCTGAAGAAGTCCCAAATAGAAACGATTAGGCTCAACCTGAGATCGAGGACATTCGAAAAAGAGGCACAGTACGGCGTTCCTGGAGACCTCTGCGTTGAGCAAGATCTTTGGGATGTTTACGCGCAGGCCAAAAGCTTGAAATGCTTGCCATTTGTAAAAGATGAGCTGTTGCGAGTTGTACGGTCTGCAAAAAACAAAATTCATTACACGCTCTTAACAAAGAGTCATGGCAATAGCGTTGTGCCTATCGAGCCGTACGACTTAATTGAACTCACTGCTGAATTTATGAGTGAGGACGCACTTCTGGCAATATCTCAAAAACAAAACGATCTGAATCCTGGTAGTGGCGGTTTAGAGGAAGTTAAAGCGTTTGTGCGTGCGAGAATTGAAGAATATGAAAAGCTTTCAACTCTTGAGAAAGAGTTGATGGCCATTAAGTCAGATGCGCCGGACTCAGGTGGCCGTGACACTTTAGTCTCACGGCTATCTGAGTGGCTGCGGTCTAACTGATTCGTACGCTCAAGCCACCTGAGCAGGCGGGTTCATGGCGAAGTAGATGCGGGCGCAGGCCTCGGTGTCGGGCCGGGCGCGGTGGCCGCCGACCAGTTCTTCACCGGTGAAGTGCAGCAGGGCCTCGGCCACGGTCGGCTGCTTGAACTGGCGACCGAAGCCGGCGGCGATCATCTTGGCGGTGGGCGGGCATTTCACGATGTTCTTGCTGGACTGACAGGTGCAGTAGCCGGGAGTGGTCTTGAACGCGTCCGCCGCGTCTTTACCGCGATACCGCGATAGCGCGATGCGCATGATGCGGTCATCGAACTGGATGTTGTGGGCAATCCGCAGGCCGGCGCGTTCGTGGATGGCCATGAAGCCGTCCAGCGCTTCGGACTCTGGGATACCCATGTCCATGGCCATTTCGGTGGTGATGCCATGGATCACCGCAACTTCGTTGGGGATAACCCAGCCATCGGGGCGCACCATTGCTTCGAAGGAATCGACTAGGGTGCCGTCCGGGCTGTAAGCCAGAATGCAGATGTCAACCAGGTGCGGCTGGCGCGGGTCGTCGCTCGGCTCTTTGAACAGCGGGAGGCCGGTTGTCTCTGTGTCGTAGGGGGTGAGCAGGTTCATGGGCACTTTCCTTTAGGCGAAAAGAAGGCGCCCTGAGGCGCCTGTGGTGTATCGATGGGATGGGTTAAACGACTTGATCCAGCGTGGCGATGACCTTGTAGCTGTGCTCAAGTGCTGATTCGCCCTCGGCTTCAACCGCAACGACCTTGTCATCGAGCAGACGCAGCAGCAGGGATGCCACCTTGTCGCTGTCGATCGCCAGCCGGCTTTGCACCCAGTGGGCCTTAAAGGCTTTGGTGCCTGCCTTCAGCACGATCAGTTGCTTGGCGTCGTCGTAGCTGAAGTCGCCGAACTCTTTGGTTTCCATGTCGATGTACTGACCGACATCGTGAACGTCATCAACGATGCCGAAGTTTTCATCCTCGGCATTGCCTTCTGCCTCAGCACCGCCTTTGATTTCGAAGACGTTGCCGCCATCAACTGCTACAGCAGCTCCAGACTCGACCATTGCGTTGAGCATCTGGGATGCTCGCTCATTGCTGATGCTCAGTGCACCGGCAATTGCCGCAGCACCCAGTCGGCCGTAGGCAGTCAACTGTTCCACGGCTTCGTTGTAGAGCGGGTCTTTGCTGCCGACCTGATCTTCGGTGAGTTCACTAGAACGACCTTCGTTCACCAGCGCGTTCAGCTCTTCTTCGGTGCCGAGCGGGTGTTTCACGCCGTCCGGTTCGTCTGGCCCGGCACCGCCACCGAACAGGCTGCCGGTCAAGTCGCTGACGTGGAGGGGAAACTCCTTCTGATCGCGGTCTGGCTTGATGAAGTCCAAGCCCTCGGCGTAGTCGTTCGGAGCCAGCACCAACAGGCACAGCTTGCCGGCAACGTCGATCAGGCCGTGGCGGTTTGGGTCGTCAGCACTGATAGATGCTGTGACAGTGATAGCCTTCTTCTTGAACTTGGCGTCGACCACCTCGACCTCGATCGTCTCGACGTTGCGCGAGCTGATGATCGCAATCGCGTTGTATGCCGCTTTAGTCGCGGCCTCGGTCAGGCGGTCAATAACTTCCTGCTGCTGACCCTCGTTCAACTTTCCGTAGGGCGAGTGCAGGTTCTTCAGCTCGAACAGGCCAGCGTTGACCAGGTCATGCACAAGCAGGTCATGCGCGAGGTAGGACGGCGGAACATCTGCCAGCTTGGCGCGCTCAATGATGTCGCGGTGTTCAGTCTTCATCGGGATCCCTCAGTGCTTGGCAATGCGCTCAAGCTTCGATTGTTGAGCCGGGCTCAGATTGGTATGGGCGCCGAAACGCTTGAAGTTGGCGCGTATGCTTTCGACGAATTCCAACTCCCAGCCGCCGCTGGCGTGCAGCTCAGCGGCAACGAGAATGGCCATGAATTCCTCGATACTGTCGTAGATGTCGAGGACGGACAGGGCAGCCATGTCACGCCGCTGCCCGAGTGTTCTGCACGGCCTGGATGTGGTTGATCAGGGCGCCGCAGATGCGAGGGAAGTCGACTTCTCGGTACAGCGATGCGCCGCGCTCTTTGGCCACAACTTCGAAGCCCAGCGAACTCAGGAAGCCCGCAGAGACGGTGAAGCCGAGGCGGTCGCTCAGATCACCCAGCTTGAAGCGCTGGCCATCGTCGGCGACCGTAGCCGGAGTTTCGGCTGCCTTGATCGGCGTGGTGGTGACAGGCGCCGGCTCGACGACTGACGTAACTGTTTGCTGCTGCGCGACCGGCTCAACGACCTGCTGCTGTTGAGCTGCGAGCAGTTGCGCCTTTTCTTCCTGCTGGCGCTTCAGCTCAGCCTGCTGCTGGTCATGCTCGTTGATGCGCACCTTGATCAGCGCCACCAAGTCATCGTTGGCCTTCATCACCAGTTCCTGTGCGTCGTGGAACAGGAATTTATGATTCACCGCCAGTTCGTTCAGGCTGGCCTGATTGATGCGGATGCCGTCGGCAATGCGGCTGGCCTCGATCTTCGCCCTGGCCAGTTCGGCGTCCGCCGCTTCGCGAAGGCTGGATACCGACTTCTTGCCCTTGATGGCTTCGGCGAAGTTCGCCGGCACCTTCGGCATCCGGATGCGACCGCCCAGCGTTGCGTCGATCTGGTCGATATGCACCTGCAAGGCCTTGGCCGCATCCATGACGATCTCGGTGCGGATGTTCTCCTTGCGGGCCTTGACCAGCTTTTCCAGTTCCAGCCGCTTGCGGCGAGTCTCGGCGGCGATGTCGTCGATCGCCTTAAACAGGATGTCGATGCTTTCGGTCTGGCTCAGCGCGTGTTCCTTGGCTGCCTTGAGCCTGTCCTCAACTTCACCGCACCACTTCACAGTTGCGTCCGCGTCCGCGAAGTCCTTGTCGTCTTTCAGGTCGGTGTTGATGTTGCCGATCACGGTCAGCGCGTGAGACTTGAAGGCGTCCAAGTTGCTTGCGGTAACCATGCCGGTCACGTCGATGCGCAGGGCAGGGAGCTGATCAGGCGCGGCGCCGATGGCTTCGACCTTTGCCTCTTGCGGCACATATGCCGCCAAGTCGATTTCAAACTGATTCCAGCCCTGAATGATGGTTTCCTTGCGACCTGCAACTGGCCGGTACTCCATCCAGGCGTAGTTTTTCGTGGTTCCGTCTGAGCAAACGAAAATAACTCGTTCCGCGCCGCTCACCAGCAACTGTTGCTCAAGCTGCCAGTAGTAATGCGGATCGAGCTCTTTGGCGCGAATCTGTGCTGCCAGCTCTTCATTCCACATTTTGTGTTCATACAGCGTTTCGCCAAGCATCGTGGCGCCATCCATAGACGCCAGCAACTTGCCGCTGGAGCCAACGATTGGATAAAGCTCTTCGCCGATAGAGTCCTCTACGATCGGGCGGGCCAACGCTTCGAACTCATGGCCTTTATCAAACAGGAACGTCTGTACCCACCAGGAAATTTCCCGGTCGAGGCCGGTTTTCTTGGCAAACAGAAGCTCGCTGCGCTTCATCTGCTTGGACTGCCCCAGCATCGCCGGCGCTTCGGACGCGGTCCAGTAATCGGCTCGCAGGGCCAGCCATTCAGCGGATCCTTGAGCAACGTTGTGGATGATCATTCGGCATCACCTTCAAGTGGTTTCAACTGGTTGATAGCCTTGGCCTGCTCGGCCGTGAGGGTGTATTTGCTGGCGACAGTGCCAATTACCTTTTCGGGCGTGCTGCGTCCTGTCTCGATCGCCATGCGCCACTTCGGTAGGTTCTCGGCCAGCTTTTCATCGGGATAAGCTGGTAGCTCAACAGCGACTCGCTCGCGCTGGGGTGAAACGTCGCGCTCGGTTGGAGTGTCTTCCACCTCTTCGGCGACCGGCATGCCGCGCAGCACGTCGGGGAATACGTCGCGCATCGCGAAAGCCCGAGCGCGCATCTGGCGCATGCGCTTCGGGTACTGCGTCCACGGCCCTTGCTTGCCGGCGAGCCCCGCCAGCTTGGCGTCGGTCATGCTGAACGTGCGGCTTTGTTCTTCTTCACCGCGGCGCTTGACGCGGCAGGTCGCCGTCTCGCCGTCGTCACTTTCGTAGACGTATTCGCAAAGTGTCGAGCTGCGTACCAGGGCGATCACCGCGTCACCCCACAGGGCAGGGCGACCGTTGATGACCGCAATGTTCTGCATCGCCTGCATCGGTTGCAGGCCCAGCTCCATGCCCCACTGGATCGCCACCAGAATGTTGCCGGGGTTGTTGGCGAAGTCCTTCGGCACGATGGTCGACTTGGCCAGGTAATCGGAGAACTTTAGGGCCTCTTCGATGTTCTGCGGGGCGAGGCTGAACGTCGGCTTGATCGCCTGGGTGGGTTGGGTTGTTAATTCTGACATGAGGGTTCCTTGCCGCGCGGGGCGCAGCGTGAAGAGGTTCGGTTATTGGGTGATCAGTCCGCCGAGCGCAGGGCCCAGCAGGACGATGGTGAGGAAGGTCAGACCGACAGCGGCCGAGGTGATGCGGATCGCGCGGCGCCGGGAGCGCTGGTGAGTGGTCATGGCACAGGCTGCTTGCGGTAGCCGGCGTCGTAGAGCTGTTCAAACGGCCAGGCATTCTTAGAGCCCGCAATCTCGCGCATTTCCTGAACAGCCGTATCGCGCTCTTCCGCCGCGATCTGCTCAGGTGTGCGGATTGGGCGGAACTCGTCTACCCAAGAAGGGCTGGTGGTTTCGAGTCCGAAAACAAGCACTTCGCCGGGCGAGTGAGGCAATGCGCCGTGCACAACTTTTGCCCGGTGCCATGCGTAATCGTCGTGCATGTTTCGGCGCATCATCGCCTCAATCTCAGCACCAACCGGCGGCAGGCCTTCGCCGTTCCAAGGTTCGGGGGCTGCGTTGAGTAACGCTATCGCCTCATCCCAAGCCTTCAAAGCATCTTGCTGGCTGCACCAAGGCGAGCGGGCCAGAATTTCCCGCGCCTTCGCTTCATTGTTCAGATTCATGACACCCTCGCTATCAACATGCCGCGCCGCACTTCAATGCGCAGCGGCCGGGGAAGATCGGCGACCAAGAAAAAGCCCTGATTTCTCAGGGCTTCGGTCAGTTGTTTGGCGGTTCGGCAGATGATCGTCATGGCGTCTGTCCTTGCCGGCGCTCGTAAACACGGTGCAAGCGTTCGGTGTAGTGGACGTCCTCGTCAGCGCTGATAACGCCAAGCGCGCGGAAGATCAGAATGGCGGTATTGCCCGAGGCCTTCACCACGGCAGCACTGCACTCCGGGTCAATAACTCGGGCGATATACCCTTCAAGCATGCCGACGGCTAAATCGTGATGGGCGCTCATGCTGCCCACCGACCGTTCTTGCGACGTTGCAGGGCGTCAATCTCCACCCACAGCGCCGTCTCGATCTGCTTGCCGTACTGCTGAGCCAGCACCGGCAGATGGTGCGC
The DNA here is from genome assembly GCF_019775695.1 of Pseudomonas sp. AO-1. NCBI lineage: Bacteria > Pseudomonadati > Pseudomonadota > Gammaproteobacteria > Pseudomonadales > Pseudomonadaceae > Pseudomonas > Pseudomonas sp. AO-1. Next base: position 3,618,127 of record NZ_CP079947.1, on the reverse strand, counting down.
GGGAACATCCATCCGCACCCCGTCATCGTCGTAGCAGATGCCCGACAGCACTTTGAACTCCAGCTCGCGGCTGCCGTAAAAGTCCCAGTCGCTGTTCCAAGCGTTGAAGCAGGGCGGGATATTCTCGCAGCGGGTCACCTCCACCTGGAGGACAAACCCTTCAACAATCACTTCGTGTTCCATGGTGGTCGCCTCCGTGGTGGCGGTGTGTGAAGTCACTCGGCTGCCTTCGTACCTGCCGGTTGCCGTTGGGCGCAGGGGAAGGCATGCGACTGAGTTCAATAAAAAGGCCCAGTCGAAACCGGGCCTTTTCCCTCATTTCGTGACGACTGGCCCATGTGGGGCTGAGTCGTTGGCTGTCTGTTACATGGCTGCAAATCCTCCGTAATGCGCGCCGTTGGCATCTTTGCGGGCGCTCGCCGATCTCTGGTGTCGCTACATGCAGGTGTCCAGCGTCTGCTGGGTTGGCGTCCGCATCGGAGTGTGATCGTGAAGGCTGGGCAATCGACCCCTATACCGGGCGTCGAGGTGGCCACCCCGCTGTTTGCTTGCAGCTCATCCGATCACACTCCGATGCGCCCTGTTGCCAAGGCGCGACGGTGTTTCTTTCTCTCCAGCCGCGACCCTGTCCGCTGGAAAACTGATTCGGGGCTTTACGCTGCGCACCCTGGGACAGTTGCCATCCCTCTGGATCGTTGAGGCCGATCCATCGCTTGCCTGTGAATCTGGGCCGGTGGTGATCCGGCAAGGTGAATCGGTCGATCTAAAGAGCGCTGGCTTTCGCCGGGTTTCGTTTTCATGCGTGTTACCTGTGATTAATAATCACGCATCGTGTTTATGCTGTCAAACACGATTTGTGATTATTTTTTGTGTGGGCATAAAAAAACCCGCTCGAAGGCGGGTTTTGGTAGAAATTTGGCTTCTAGATTTTTACAAGGTGCTCCATGAGGCGTTCGCCACGTGGGCTTTTAAAGAAGAAAAACAGAGCTGCGAGTACGCCCAGCGAAATACAGCGAGTCACAAATCCAGGCATTTCAATCAAAGAAATGGGAGTCACCACGGTGATATATGCCAAGGCTGCAATGAAGAAAGCCCACCAGGACCTCCGGCTTTTAACACTCAGGTCATGGACAAATGATCCTGTCAGAATCAGGTGATAGATACGCCAAGCAATCATTCCAGCGATCACGACTTGGAATAAACCAACATCGGTCATCGCACCGTCAACTTCTTCGTCGTATGAATAGCGCCCGCTTCCCCTAGTTATGGTTTGGGAGGCCCCATAATCTATAAAAACTGGTAGGCCAAGGAGGCTGGCGATGATGCCGATCAGCCAAAAAACGCCAACGAACGAAACGATTGAGCCGGCTAAAGCAATTTTCCCTCGCATAACAACCTCCAAGTGTTTTCGTCAGGCGTTGGAATTACGGACCTTGGTATTCGGATGCACCTTTTCGTTGCGACGATTGCGGATAAGAGTAGTGAGCGCGTCGATTTCTTCTGGGCCAATTGCTCGAACGATTGCAGCCTCGCTGATGGCAATGAATAGTTCGACGAGTTTCGCGGCGTCAGGGCTGGGCCCAGCCAAGTGAATTGCAACCTCTTGGCGCTGATCCTTTGAAAGCTTATCCCATTGCTGGCTGACTACCATGAACTTCGCCAGCGTGCTGGCTTCTTCGGCAACGCGCGCAATGATCGCATCAACACCGCCCACTTCCTTGAGGCGGTAATTTGCAGCTGCGGCCCCAACAACTGCAGCACCAGTACTTCCCAGAATTAAGGGTATTGCCCAGCTCGTTCCTGTTCTTTTCGCACCGAGAAGATCGCCTGTCGTCACGCCTACCGCTTTCGCAATGGCGTCCAGATCGGCAAATGTCGGCTCTCGACTGTCGACCTCATAATTTCCAACACGTGATTGTGATTTCCAGCCGCAAGCCTTGGCGAGAGCTGCTTGCGAGAGCCCTGCCTGTGTGCGGAATTTCTTGATGCGTTGACCGATGGTTTCTTCCATGGCGTCAATTTTAATCACGCTGTGTAATTGGTGTTGCTCACTTATTGTGTTTGCCGTAATCACGTTATGTGTTTATCCTTCGCCTAGATCCATTCGAGGCCATGCCCATGAACCGTATCCGTGAAATCAGGGAATCCGCTGGTGTACGCCAATCGGCCCTGTACAAAAAACTCCAGTGGGGCCAGTCGCGAATCGCCAACTACGAGAGTGGCGACCGCACACCTTCACTGTCCGACGCTCGCTTGATCGTTGCAGCTCTGAATGATCTCGGCGCCGCTTGCGATCTGGCTCAGGTTTTCCCCGAGCCAGACGCTAATCAGTCGGCGGCCTGACCATGTCGACGAGCCCATTGAACCAAGAGCAGACCGTAAGGGCCCGCAAGAACTATTCGGTTCTCATGCAGCACCTTGCATCTGTCGGCAACGCGCCCGTAGCGCTTGCAGTCGGTTGCGACGAGGCGACGATCAGCCGCATGAAGCCGGAGAAGTTCGAGCAGTTCTGCCAGATCCTGGCTGTACTCGGGCTCAAGGTCGTTCCGATGGCAATGCAGTGCTTTGACAAGCGCGACATTGAAACCCTTCTGCATCAGGCCAAGCGGTACATGGAGCTGATACAGAACGTCGACCAGTTGCAGGAGGAATAGCCATGGCAGCCCTCCCGTACATGCAGCTATACGTCGCCGATTACCTGGCCGACACCATGCACCTCACCACCGAGGAGCACGGTGCGTACCTATTGCTGATCTTCAACTACTGGCAAACCGGCAAGCCCATCCCAGTGTCCCGACTGGCCCGGATTACAAGGCTTTCCAACGAGCGTTGGACGGACGTTGAACGGTCGTTGCGGGAATTCTTCAACGAGCGTGATAACGAGTGGATTCACGACCGAATCGAGCGTGATTTGGATTCCGTTCGCACCACACAAGAACAGCGAATTGCAGCAGGAAAGGCGTCGGCCGAGGCGCGCAAGCAGGCCGCAAAGCCAAGTAAACCAAAGGCTCGCAACGCCCGTTCAACGACCGTTGAGCAACCGTTGAACGAAAACGCAACGAATATAGAAGAGAAGAGAAGAGATACAGAAGAAGATCTAAAACCCCCTTTATCCCCCCTTGCAGAAAATCCGGCTGTCGCACCTGAACCCAAAGCCAAGCGCAAAACCCGATTGCCCGAGCCGTTCAACGTTTCGGGCGACATGCGCAAGTGGGCAGCTGAACGCGCCCCGGCCGTGATCCTGGTCAACGAAACCGAGAAGTTCGTGAACTACTGGCGCGGAAGCGGCGGAACCAAAGCCGACTGGATCGCCACATGGCGCAACTGGCTGCTCAAAGCCCAGGAAGACGCCAACCGCCGCATGACGGCGCCACCACGCATATCCGGACCACAACCGCTAAACATGGCCAGTACCGACTGGGCCAAGGAGCCGATCCTGTGAAAAGCGTTTCCGATATCACTAAGAACCTCGATCCACAACAGGCTCTCGCCCAGGCCCCAGTCGTCGCCCCGATCAAGGTCGATCAGCGAACCGCCGAAATCGTGAACACCGTGTTCGACAAGCTGCAAGGCATTTTCCCGGCATGGCGTCAGGCGTGGACCGATGACGCAGCCCTGTTCAACGCAAAGCGTGAGTGGATCGCGGGTTTCATTCAGGGCGGGATCAACTCCGACGAGCAACTGGCGTTCGGTTTCCAGCAGGCCCGCAAATCCAAAATCGCATTCCTGCCCAACGTCGGCCAGTTCGTTGACTGGTGCAAGCCAACTGCAGAGTTGCTCGGCCTGCCATCCGAGGCGCAAGCATGGGATGAAGCGCTTCGCGGCACCTACACGCACAAGGCCGTCAGGATCGCCGCCGAAGCCACCAGCACGTTTGACCTGAAGTCAGCGACCCACAACGACAAAGCGCTGAAGCAACGCTTCGAACGCAACTACGCGATCGTCATGCGCCGTGCACAGACCGGACAGCCGCTGGAAGGGCGGATCGCCAAGGGCATTGGCAACGACAGCATGCGACCACGCGAGCAGGTCCAGCTCGAGCACAGCCGCAACGAGGTCGACCGCATCGTCGACACCCTCGAAATCCCAAAAGACCCAAAGGCCTGCCGCGCGTTGCTGCTCGCCAAGATGGGCATCCGGAGAAACGACCATGTCTGAACTCGCGCCAGTTTCGTTCGTCGTGCCAGGCGAAGCCGTAGGGAAGGGCAGACCACGCGTTACCACCATCGGTGGACACGCTCGCATGTTCACGCCGGCCAAGACTGCCAGCTACGAAAACCTCATTGCCATCGCAGCTCAGACAGCCATGGCAGGGCGCGACCTGATCACCGGACCCGTCATGGTCGAGCTGAAAATATTCGTGTCCGTGGCTGCGTCCTGGTCGAGAAAGAAAACCCTCGAAGCGTTGCACGGGCTGGTGATGCCCACCAAGAAGCCCGACGCCGACAACGTGCTCAAGGCCATTTGTGACGGGATCAACGGCATCGTTTTCAAGGACGACGTCCAGGTTGTCAACGTCTCGCTGAGCAAGCGTTTCGGCGAAACCCCGGGCGTTCTCGTTCGCGTCATCCCGCTTGAGGGGAAATCATCGTGAACACTCTGAACGCAGTCCTGCTCACCTGCTACTTCGCAGTCTGCAGCCTGACCTACATGGGCCTCCAGATCTACTGGCTCGGTCTGCCGTCCGTTTGCCACTGAAACACCCTGGGGAGGGGAAATCATGAGAAAGCCAGTTATGCAATGGGCCTGCCGCAAGCTGGTAGACGGCTGGGTGATGATCGGCGTTGACGTCGACCTGTCAGCACCAGGGCAGCCCGAGGCGCTACTCGGTTACCGCAGGGCCATTCACCCGTTCCACTTCGACGAGTGCAGCGAACCGGTTATGGAATTCACCGCAGTTATCGCCGAAATGACTTACCGGATGCACAGGGGACTTGAGGGGGAGGCAGACGCGCAACCTCACTCTGTCTCGCGCGCGCACACGTTTGGGGCCTGACCATGCTCGCCCTGGCCGAACAGCGGGTTGACTGGTTCACGGTCATCACCGTGCTGTCACGCACCGGCTACTCCCCGCAGTCTGTGGCAGATGCCATCGGCGTGGCTCGCACCACGCTGCTGGGCTGGAAGCAGGGCGCCGAACCTCGTTACACCGAGGGGGAGCGCCTTGTGGCGTTCTGGTGCCAGATCACCGGCAATGACCGTACGAGGCTTCCAATGGTCGCGGTTGGCGACTGGTGGGCTTATCATTCAAAGGTTTAGGAAATACCCACCATCTCAAATGGAGTTCAGCATGGCCAAAACAGCCAAAGAATACATCGACGAAGCTATGCCGGCATCGTTGGAGCCGGATACGAATACTGGGAGATTTTTCCCAATCATTCCAATAACGGTTGAGGATGAGGACAGTGCCGCAACGGATCGACGGCGGTCGTTTGCGCGAACGCCTTGGTTTTGTCGAGGCAACCGCAACCGATTCCATTGCATCCGTGTACCGCCTGGTGCGCATCAACTCCGGTGACCGTATTTCCCGGGTTCTGCTGTCCTGCGATGCGATCACCACCGCCGTTGGCGATATCGGCATCTACGACGTTTCGTCGGTGAATGCCGGCGCCGCTGTCGACGTTGATTTCTTTGCGTCGGCTCAGGCACTCACCGCTGCACTGGTCAACCAGGACGTGACCCATGAAGCGGATGCTGCTGATGCCGGCGCCGGCTTCGGTCTGGCTGACGTGGAGAAACCGCTGTGGCTGGCTCTCGGGCTGGCCTCTGACCCTGGCAAGCAGTACGACGTGGCCGTGACCCTCACCGCTGCCGCAACTGGCGCGGGCACTATCGGCCTCAAGCTGCAATACGTCGACGGCAACTGATTCGCGGCGCCAAGGATGGCAATCAACTCAACCGGGGCCGCGTGCCCCGGTCTTTTTATCTGGAGGTTTTGACGATGGCCACGGCAACCGGTGTGTCGATCTGCTCCAACGCGCTGTTGATGCTCGGCTCACAGACCATCAACGACTTTGCCGACCAGCTCAATCTGGATCGGGCCAAGCTGTGCGCCAACCTGTATCCCAGCACGCGCGACCACATGCTGCGCCTGCACCCTTGGAACTGCGCCGTGAAGCGCATTGTTCTGTCCCCTGATGCAATCCCTCCGGCCTTTGGCTACAGCCAGCAGTTCCAGCTCCCGGCTGATTTCCTGCGCGTGCTGGAGGTCGGCGAGGCTGGTTTGCAGATCGATTATCTGGTGGAAGGCCAGACCATCCAGGCAGACGCCACCGTGCTGGAGTTGCGCTACATCTTCCGCAACGAGATCGAAAGCACCTGGGATGCAGCGCTGGTTGAGCTGGTAACGCTTGCGATGGCGGCGGCTCTGGCTTACCCGGTGACGCAATCGGCCGCTATGCGTGATTCGATCCGCCAGGAACTGGAGATGGCCAAGAAGGTGGCCCGCGCCGTTGATGGTCAGGAGGATCCACCGCAGACCCTCGGCGACGAGCGCTTGCTCGCTGCTCGCTTTGGAGCCTACCGCTAATGCCTCGGGTAACTGCAATTCAGACCAACTTCACCGCCGGCGAGCTGTCCCCGCGCATGCTTGGCCGTGTCGATATCGCCCGGTACCAGAACGGCGCTGAGCGGGTAGAGAACGCCTGGCCACTGATTCACGGCGGCGCTATTCGCCGCGACGGGACACTCTACGTTGGGCCTACAAAGTATTCCGGCATGGACGTCCGGTTGATTCCGTACATCTTCAACCGTAACCAGGCCTACATGTGCGAGTTCGGTGAGTACTACGTGCGTATCTACTTCTCGAGCGGGCTGTATACCGGCGTAGAGCTGCAAAGCCCTTACACCTCGGCAATGCTGGCCACGACCGATTACGTGCAGGGCGCTGACACCATGTTCCTGTTCAACCAGGCCATGCCGATCTACCGCCTGCGCCGCAACAGTGACTTTGAGTGGACGCTAGCACCGGCACCGTTCGTGACTCAGCCCTTCGACGAGAAGGGAATATTCGTTAACTCGGCAATGAACATCAACGATCGGACTGTGGGCGGTGGCCGCATCGTCACGGCAACGGCTGCCGTGTTCATGGCCTCGGATGTAGGGCGCGAGATCTGGTCCGGTGGCGGCGTGGCGAAGATCACCGCCTTCACCAGTGCCAACGTGGTCACCGTGGACGTCCTTACCGAGTTCTCTTTGAACAACGTGACGCTGTGGGCACTGAAGGGTTCGCCGCAAACGATAAATACGCCGAGTGTGAAAGACCCTGTAGGGGCAAGCACGACGTTAACGCTGACGGTTGCAGGCTGGCGGCCAGAGGACGTCGGCAAGTTCGTTAAAATCAACGGTGGGCTGGTAGAGATAACCTCCTACTCCAGCTCGACCGTGGTTAACGGGGTTATCAGGTCTGCATTGACCGCCGTTGTCGCGTCACCTGCAAACGCGTGGAGCCTTGAATCGTCCGTATGGAACCTGCTTGACGGATATCCCGGTACCGGCACGCTGCATGAGCAGCGGCTTGTGGTTGCCGGCTCACCGAGCTATCCCCAGAACATCTGGGAGTCGCGCACCGGTGAGTACCTGAACTTCGAGCTGGGCACCAAGGATGACGACGCGATGTCGTTCACCGTGTCGAGCGACCAGATCAACCCCATCATTCACTTGGCTCAGATCAAGGCTCTGATAGCGCTGACCTACGGTGGTGAGTTCAGCCTCACAGGCGGCGTCGAGAAGCCCATCACCCCAACCAACATTCAGGTCAAAAACCAGTCGGTGTACGGCTGCAACAACGTCAAGCCCGTCCGGATCGGTAACGAGCTGTATTTCATGCAGCGGGCCAACCGCAAGCTGCGTGCCCTTGCGTACAAGTTCGATTCCGACGCCTACGGCGCGCCGGATATGTCGGTGCTGTCTGAGCACATCACCGAGACGGGCATCAAGGACATGGCCTACCAGCAGGAACCTGAATCCATCCTGTACCTGGTGCGTGCTGACGGTGTGCTGGCAACGCTCACGATCGACCGTGACCAGGACGTCGTCGGCTGGGCGCGTCAGACCACGGCCGGCAAGTATCAGGCGGTTGCGTCTATCCCTAACGCCACAGGTGAGGAAGTGTGGGCGGTAGTGCGCCGCACTGTTGCCGGTAAGCCGGCGCAGTACCTGGAGCGATTTGTGAGCGGTGTTCAGGTGGATTGCGGAATCGTTGCCAGCAATCCGAATGGTGCAGCGGACTGGGGCGGTCTGGATCACCTCGAAGGTATGACGGTCGATGTGGTCGCTGACGGTGTCGTGATGCAGCAGCAGAAGGTGCTCAAGGGAGTGATCAGCCTGCCGCGTCCAGCCTTCAACGTACAGATCGGCCTGAACTACGTGACCACCATCAAGACGCTGACGCCTGAAATTGGTACTGCGACCGGCAGTGCTCAGGGCAACAGCATGCGCATCGGCGAAGTCACGCTGCGATTTCTCAAAACCATCGGCTGCAAGATCAACGGGCAGACCGTGGCTTTCCGCAACTTGGGCGTGAACGTCCTCGACAAGCCGCCGCCACTGTTCACGGGCGACCACCGCATGGAGAACCTTGGGTGGGATCGCGGACAGGCCCAGTTGCTGATCGTGCAAGACCAGCCGCTGCCGTTCCACCTGCTTTGCGTCATTAAAAAAATAACCGTCAATGATTGAGGTGCCCATGATCCGGCCTGCCAAACATTCGGATGTGCCCCGGCTTGTTGAGCTGGCAATCCTGCTGCACTCGACCAGCGATTACTCAACGATGGCGTTCTGTCCGGATAAGACCGGCGACTTCTTTCATGAGCTGATCAACGGACAAGGCGTGATCTTCGTTGCCGAGGTCAACGGCGTTGTGGTTGGCGGCATGGCTGGAGGCGTGGTTGATCAATGGTTCAGCCATGACCTCATTGCCTACGACTACTCACTGTTCGTTGAGCCATCCAAGCGCAACGGGGTGCTGGCAGTGCGGCTGATTCAGACCTTCAAAGAATGGGCAAAGCTCAAGGGCGCCAAGCAAATACACATGGGCATTGGTACCGGCGTCAACGTCGAGAGCACTACCCGGCTTTATGAATCACAGGGGCTGCGCAAAGTTGGCCCGCTTTTGATGATGGAGATCTGATCATGGCAGTTGGCGCAGTAGGAATGGCGGCCTATGCCGCATTGGCCGCAGCTACGGTGTATTCGGTGTACACCACCCAGCAATCCGGCAAGCAGGCAAGCCTTAACGCAGAGGCGCAGGGCGATCAGGCGAAGAATGATGCTGACACCGCTGCCAGCGCGGCGGTGGTCCAGGCGGAGCGTATCCGCAAGCTTGCGCGCATCCAGGCCAGCGAGGCGAATGCCGCCCTTGCCGGCTCTGGCGTTGAAGTGGGCGAAGGCACGGCCGTCAACATCAACGAGGAAATCATCGGCAACGCCGAGGAAGATGCCGCGCTGACCATCTTCAACGGCAAGAATCAGCAGTCGCGCCTGTACAACGACGCAGCGAACTACAGCCTTGCCGGCTCGCAAGCACGCTCAAACGCCAATTCACAATCGATCGGCACGGTGCTGTCCGCCGGCGCTCAGGCAGGTATGGCGTGGAAGGCCTCGGCTGCTGGCGCGAATGCAACGACACCGAAGGTTGGGGGTAACGCCTGATGGCACAGATTCCGCTTGGCAGCTTCGGACAGGGCCGTGTGCAGCAGGAAGTTGCGCAGAACCGCGTTATGCCGATCGATACGCGCGCTCAGGACCGCGCGGCACAGGAGGTCGCCGGCACCGTGCAGAACACGGCGCTTGGCGTTCTCGACCAGATCAACAAGGAAGACAAGGCGCTGTCGCGGGTGAAAGCCAGCAACGCGCTGATCGATCGTGAGTCGCAGATCAAGACCATCGCCACTGACCTCGACGAGCAGATGCGCACCGGCCAGCTCAGCTATGACAAGTCAGAGGAAGCGTTCAACACGGCAGTGTCCAAGCTGCCGCCGCTGGAAACACCGGGGCTTGATGAGGCCCAGCAGGGCGAGATAGGCAACTCGCTCAAGCGTATGCAGTTGGGCGGGCTTGATCGTGTGCGCGAGGCCTCGGCAAAAGGTCGTATCCAGTCGGCTCAGTCCGATCTGGTGTCACGCATGGATATGCTCGGCAAAGACGCTGGGATGCCCGGTGCGGACGTCAGCCAGATCAACGCCCGTATGGACGCAGAGGATATCGACGTTGCCGGGCGCCTGGCGTTTGGCGAGACGTGGGCCAGCAAGAAGCAGGAATTCAAGGACAACAACTGGTCGACCCACGCAACCCAGCGCGTGATCGAGGCACGGGAAAGCCTTGGCAGCCTGCAAAAGGTCGAGCACGACCTCACCGCAGCAGATGGCTTCTACGCACAGAAGCTGGATCCGGAGAAGCGAAACCAGTTGCTCAACACGGTGAGCGGCCGGATCTTCCAGGTAAAGGAACACCAGCAGCGTCAGGCTGAGATGCGCGAGATGAAGGCCGAGCGCGTGATCACCCAGATGGATCGGCAGGCTGCTACCGGCATTCCTCCTACGCCGGCGGATCAGCAGCGCTGGAAATCTGCGCTGTCAGGCACGTCCATGGCTGGCGAGTACAACACTCGCATCGGTGAGATGAACGAAGTGCAGGGCCTGCTCCGGCAGCCTTTGGCGGTTCAGCAGCAGTACATCGAGCGCAAGCGCTTCGAGATGGCCAAGAACGGCGCCAGCGTTACCGAACAGGCAAACGTCAGCCGCCTGCAAACCGCTGTCGACAACAACATCAAGTTGCTGCGAGAGAATCCGCTCACCTTCAACGCCATGCGCACCGGCGTCGATGTTGAGCCTTTGGATGTTTCGGGCATCACCACACCGGAAGGCAAGGTAAAGCTCGGTGAGCAGATCGCCAATCGCTTCGACGTGGTCAACTCTGTGCGCAAGGCATACGGCCCAGAAGTGGCGCGTAGTCCGTGGAAGCCGGAAGAACAGCAGATGCTGGCGTCTGTGCTCGCTCAGGCAGATGACGGCACCAAGTTGCAACTGTTCGGCGCCATCGCTGCAGCATCACCCTCGGGCTCCGACTATGCCGCTGCCATCAAGCCGCTGGCCGCCGATCAACCGATCACTGTATTGGCGGGTATGGCTCAGTTCCGCGAGCTCAAAGGCGTGGACGGCACCAATGTTCCCCAGACCCTGCTGGCCGGGGACAAGGTACTGAAGGACAAGTCGACGCCCATGCCCAAGGATTCCTATTTCCGCACGGCGTTTGATGAACATGCGGGCGTTGCCCTTGCACCTGGTACGCCGCAGCGCGAACAGGCTTATCTGGCGTTCAAGTCCCTGTATGCAGGCACCGCCGCTGCCAAAGGCCTGCAATATGAGGATGGTGACGACCTCGACAGCAAGACCGCGCAGGCGGCGTTCGATATGGCGACTGGCGGCGTAACCGAGCGCGGCGGGGCCAAGGTCATCAAGCCCTACAACATGCCGGACAGGGATTTCGACGATGCCGTCGATGTCCAGTTGCAAGGCCTTGCCGAGCGCACCAAGTTCCCGGTTGGCCAGCTCGAAGACATGCCGCTGTCACCGGTACCGGGCAAGGAGGGGTCTTACTACCTACTCAATGCGGGTCGTGTGCAGATCGACCCAACGACCAAAGAACCGATGGTGGTGAAAATCAAATGAGCTGGCTAGACGGGATGGTCGAAGAGAGCGAAGCCGCGAGCCAGGATCAACGCTTGGGGCGGACTGAGGATAAGCCTGCGCCGGGTGCTTTCACTGGCGCCTATGACGCACTGGGCCAAGGCTTGGTGCGCGGTGGCATTGAAGCAGTGAACACCGCCAAGTCTCTGGTGGTGCAGGCGGCTGGTGCTGATCAGGCGATGAGTCTGGGGCTGAGCGGCATGGTGCTGGATGGTCAGGACGCCGAGCAGCAGATAGACCAGATCACCACCGACACCGAGCGCCGGGCCAATGAGATCGGCAAGGACACAGCTCAGGCTGTTGAGCTGCTGCGCCCCGATCCTACAGAGGTGGGCATCGTTGGGCAGATCCTCGGCGAGGCTGCTGCTGTTCTCCCGCGCACGGTTGTCGGCGCGGTGACTGCTGGCCCTTTGGGGGCGGCGGTTGCTGCTGGCGCGCCTGCCGGTTACGCCGGCAAGCAGTCGGCCACGGCCGAGGGCATCGACGAGGCGACCGCCTACGGCAAAGGCACTATCGACGCGCTGACCATTGGCGTCGGTGCCGTGCTGCCGGCTGCACGCTTCGTCAAGCCTTTGCTCGGTGACGCTGCAATTGCTGTGGGAGCGAACGTAGGGTTGGGTATCGCGGGGCGCAGTGCTACGGCAGCTCTGCTGGAGAGTGGCGGCTACCACTTGCAGGCGGCTCAGTATCAGGCGCTCGACAGCACCGCTATTGCCACTGATGCGATTCTCGGCGCGGCATTCTTCGGCATTGGTCGCGCAGGCCTTCGCCGCCCGACCACTACGCAGGTCGACGCCGCGCTGTCCGAACGCACGTTTCAGCACGCCGATATCGACACTGCACCAGGTGCGGCGATCAACCCTCAATCCGCTGTTGCGCACCAGGATGCAATCCGTACCGCCATCGCCCAACTGAGTCGAGGTGAAAAGGTGGTGCTGCCTGAGAGCATCCACTCGGCCGAGTTCATGCGTGAAGCGGACGCCGCCCCGGTGATGGCGCCAAGCCGCGATGTTGCGCTGGCCACCGCCCGACAGGATCTGGAGCCTACGTTGCGCACTGAGCTGGAGCAGGAAGCCGCCGGCATTCTGCCAAACGTGAAGGACGTGAAAGCCGAGCTGTCTACTGTCGCCAAAAGCCTCGCCTCGCTGGATGACACTTTCAAAGCGAAGGCCAAAGAGTTTCAGCAGCAGGGCCAAAGCCGCAAGCAGGCTGAGCGTTCAGCCCGAGAATCGATCACGGCTGAGCGCCTGGCCCTGACTGACCGCCAGTCAGCGCTCAATGACAGCCTGACCGGCAACCGTTCTGCCGAGCTGGCCCGTGCCGACCTGAACACGCTTGATCGTGGAGAGGTGCCAGCCCGCTTTGAGGGGCGGCTCAAGCAGCGCGCCGACGCCATCGTGCAGGGCTTCGACAAGACGCCGCTCGCCGCCGGCGTGAGTGAAGCCAACACCAAGTTGACCATGGCCCAGACGGCACAGCAGGAAATCCGCCGCATCCTTGACGATATCGAACGCGCAGAGCCGACGTTGCAGGCCAAGCCGCTTGATATTCCCGCCTCAAAAAATGTTGGAAAACCGGAAACGTCGACGCCGGCCGATGCATCAAAACTCAGCAAAAGCGGATCGGAACCCGCGAAACCTGCATCAGAAAGCCCGGAAACTGAATCGCCAGCGGGCAAACCTGCATCAGACCCAGAGATCCAGGTGGCCGACGAAATCCTGAGCCGCATGGAAGACATGCGACTGTCCACCGGTGCGATGGACGCCGACGGCAATCCGATCACCGTGTCTGCGCGGGAAATGCTCGCGCAGGCTGATGCCGATATCGCCCGCGCTCAGGAGGAATCCAAGGGCTTCGCTGCTGCCGCCGCTTGCTTTTTGCAACGCGGAGACGGATAAAACAGCAGCGCCGATTCCAGGTGGCCAGCATTCAAGGAGAGTCCGATGGCAAAAGATAAAAAGCCAATTCAGCAATACAACGAGATAGGCGGATGGTTATGGTTTCCGGCCTTGTGGACGGTGACCAACTTTTTAGTGGCTGGCTACTTGGCTATACATGCGCCGATTGTTGGTGCGATTTTGCTAGTGCTGGCTATCCCAAATGCCTATTTTTTCTGGACAAGGAAGAAGATCTACAGATGGTTTTTCGTACTCCACTCGATCGCGGGCTTGTTCGTTCTTTTGGTGGCTTTTGGGCCGCAGGGTGTTGGTGGAGGCTTCGCTTGGAATCTGATTTTCATGGTGTACCTGCTCGTTTCTAAGCGAGCCCGTGGAACATTTACACAGCCTTTGTTCGGGCGGACTGAGCCTGCGGCCATTACCGAGTAATAAATAGTCGGGAAACCGTCTACTGCCCACCCATAGGCTTGCCTCCATTCCCACAGGAGGCAGGCCATGCGCGCCGAATGCATTCAAGCCGTCACCCAGGCCATCGGCCGATCCCTCACGCAACCAGAAATCCAAGGCATCGAGGACAGGTTGCGCCGCAACATGCGCCAGCTCGCCCAGACCGACCCCGCTTGGCAATCCAAAACTGCCGTTGACCGGCTCAACGAAGCCGCAACCAAGGCCGCTAAGGAACTGGTAGACGAGCAGCAGCTCAAGAAAAAGCGTGTGGCCCTGACGATCATGGCTCACGACCGCATCGACAGTTACATGAAGCGCTTCCCTGATCAGCCACTTGAAGGCCTCGACAGGCTGTTGGCGTTCTCCAGCGACGGTAAGAGCGGGATCCTGTCGATTGAGTCGGCTACCCGCGCCATTCGTGATGATTCGCTCAGCCGGATGCTGGACGTCATCGATGTCACGAAAGGCAAGTTCATGGGGCTGTTTCAGGACGAGGCCGGCAATCTGGCGCTGGTGCGCGAGCTGCACGGCGAAGACTCGGGCGTGCCGGAGGCAAAGGTCGCGGCCAAGCAGTTCAAGGACGTTACCGAACAACTGCGTCAGCGCTTCAACCGCGCCGGTGGCGACGTTGGTTTTCTGGATGATTGGGCCATGCCGCGCGACCACTCGCAGGTCAGAGTCGCGAAGGACCAGGCCAAGTGGGTTGGCGATCACATCCAGTGGGCGAACCGTGCCAAGTACATGAAGGAAGACGGCTCGCCAATGAACGATGCCGAGCTGACCGACTTCCTCAGCCACGCATGGCAGACGCTGGCCACCGGCGGCGTCAACAAGCTGGAACCCGGCAACGTCGCCGGCAATGGCATGCGCGCTAACCGTGGGAGTGAGTCGCGCCAGATCCACTACAAGGATGCCGAGTCGTTCATCGCTGCCCAGAAGGCCTACGGCGAGCGCAACTTGCTGGAGCTGCTGATCGGACACATCGACCGGGCGGCCCGGGATATCTCGCTTGTGGAAAACCTCGGGCCGAACCCGAACAACCAGTTGCGCTACTTCCTCGACGAAGGCCAGAAGGTGACGGATATGGCCGACCCCAAGAAGTCTGAAAAGACCTCGAAGCAGCGCCGCAAGATCGAACACCTTTACGAAGAGGTTGCCGGTACCCGCGAGCCGCCGGCGTCCCCCGCGCTTGCCAATGGCTTCGACACCTACCGGGCGCTCAATGTCGCCAGCCGCTTGGGTTCTGCTGTTCTGACGTCCATCACTGACCAGGGCACGCTGGGGCTGACCGCCGCAATGAACGGCATGCCAGTGATGAAGGTGTTCGCCAACGAGATTCGTATGCTCAACCCGGCCAGTGCTGGCGATCGTCGGGCAGCACAGCGCGCAGGTCTCGGCCTGAATCAGTTGATCGGCAGTCTGAACCGGTGGGGCGCTGATGGTCTGGGTACCACTGAGCAGATATCCGGACGCGTCTCGAAGTTCTCGCAGACCGCCGCCAGCAAGGTCATGCAGGCATCAGGCTTGAACGCACTGACCGCCGGCACCCAGCGCGCGTTCGGCGCCACGATGATGGACACCATCGGCGATATGTCCCGCCGTCACCCAACCATTGCGGCGCTGGATCCTGCTGACAGCAAGCGCCTGCTCGGTCAGGGCGTTACAGAGACTGACTGGTCCGTGTGGCGCCTGGCGCAGCCAGAGGACTGGCGCGGCGTTGGTGACACAGTGCTGACGGCGAACAGCATCTACCGCATTCCTAACGCTGATCTGGTGACGCTGGCTCAACAACTCAGCACAACCCCGCAGCGGCTGAAGGATCAGGCCGCTACCAAGCTGCTGGGCACCGTGCTGGATGAAACCAACATGGCAATCATTGAGCCGGGCGCGCGCGAGAAGGCGCTCATGCACGGCGGCGTTGAGCGCGGCACCTGGAAGGGTGAGTTGCAGCGGTCGTTCTGGCAGTTCAAAAGCTTCTCGATCGCCATGATGATGCGCCACATCCGGCGCGGCATGGCACAGGAAGGATGGGGCAAGGCCGGTTACATCGGCACGCTGGTCGCGTCGACCACCGTACTGGGTGGCATGGCCATTCAGCTTGGTGAAATCGCAGCCGGCAGGGATCCCAAGGACATCACCGATGACGAAAAGCTCGGTGTGCCCGGCTTACGGTTCGGTATCGCCTCTTTCCTCAAGGGCGGCGCGCTTGGTCTTTACGGGGACTTCCTGTTTTCCGACACGTCCCAGGGTGGCCAGTCGTTCATCGGGGCCATCGGCGGCCCGATTGCTGGCGATATCGAAGCCTTGTCGAAGCTGAAAGGGAGTGCTGCCGACGGCAAGGGAAGTCAGGTCGGGGGCAATCTCGTGCGCTTCGCCAAGTCGCACACGCCAGCGGCGAACCTCTGGTACACCCGCGCCGCGACTGATCACCTGATATTCAACCAACTGCAGGATTACTTCTCGCCCGGTTACCTGCGCCGGATGAAGCAGCGCGCCCGCAAGGAATTTAAACAGTCGTACTGGTGGGAGCCGGGCGACACCACACCAGATCGCGCCCCGAATCTTGGCGCCGCTGTAGGAGTGAAGTAAATGCGAGCGGATCAAATTGAGCGGCTAAAGAAACTTTCCGAAGGGCTGGCGGATGTCGTCCTTGATGAGGCGAATCCAGAAAACTGGCCGGGGACCGGTAAGACCTTGGCCGATCTGACGCGCGACGAGCGAGGCGATAGGCACTGGTGCAAAAAAAACGCCGCCGCCACCATGACTCTTTTGGTCAAGGTGATGAGCATCACTGGTCATGTTCAGGGAGGAACGTTGCCGGCCGGAACCACTGACGAGGACTTGGATACCATGCAAGCCAAGGCCGAGCGAGAAGCCACCGCACTACTGGAGCGCGCACAGGCGGGCGTGCATGTCCACTAAGTACATATCCTTTCTGGCGTTCTTCCTGATATGGGCAAAACGCATGAAATGGGAAGTCCCGGACATCCATATCCGGGCCTGCCACTGGCTTGAGCATCGCGGCGACCATGCGGTGCTTCGCTGTTTCCGTGGCTTTGGCAAGTCGACAATCCTGGCGCTGTACAACGCTTGGCGTTTTTATCTAGACCCAACTTATCGAATTCTGCACCAAGGGGACACGGACCCGACCGCGTACAAGACCAGTCGCGACAGCAAGGCGATTCTTATGCGCCATCCACTTACACTGGAAGCCCATAGGAAAATGAAGGGCGACACCGCTTTTTGGTGGGTTCCTGGTGCTGTGGATGAACGAAACCCGTCCATGCAGGCATCAGGGATCATGTCGAACATCACCAGTTCGCGTGCTGACGAATGCCAGAACGATGACGTTGAGGTGCCCAAGAATATCGCCACGCCCGAGGCACGGGAGAAGCTTCGCTACAGGCTTGGCGAACAGATTCACATCATGGTGCCAGGCGCGCGCCTGCTGTTCGTTGGTACGCCGCACACCCATGACAGCCTTTACGACGAGCAGGAAGCCTTGGGCGCTGACTGCCTGACCATCCGCATGTTCGCCAAAGAACATCGAATCGACGACGCCAAACTGATCGCCTACGACGTACCGTTTGTGCCTGAGTTCGTATTTTCTGGGATCGGAAAGCACGCTCGCGCCATGGTGCTTGGCAAGGATTATCAGCTTACAAAGACCGGTATCGCTTTCCTTTCCCCGCCTGGAACTCTGATTGACTGTTACGCCGGCATTGCTTGGGTGGAGCGATTCGACCTGATCGAGCTGGAGAAGCGACGCAAGAAAACCCGCACCATCAACGAATGGGATTCGCAGTACCAACTCCACTCGAAGCCTGTCACGGAGGTTCGCTTGGACCCTGAGCGCATCATTCCGTATGACGTGCAGCCCACTATGCGGTACGCCAACAACGCGGCCGCCATGTTCTTGGGGTCAACACAGATTGTCGGCGCGGTGGCCTATTGGGACTGCTCGCTGGGGAAGATCAAATCTGACGTTTCCGCATTCTCACTGATCCTCACTGATGCGCGAGGCCAGCTCTATTGGCACTTGGCCGTAGGGCTTACCGGGCAAATCGCCGAGTTCGACAGTAGAGACCGGATCATCGGCGGCCAGGTTCATCAGATCCGCGAACTGGTAATCAAGCATCAGATTCCGCGCGTGATCATTGAGACCAACGGACCAGGCGGGTTCGCACCAACTATTCTCAAGCAGGCGCTGAAAGGCACAGGGTGTGGGGTAGGGGAGGAATACTCCAGCGCGAACAAGCAGAAACGGATCCTCGACGCTTTTGAGTCGCCGCTGTCGGCCCACTTCCTGTGGGCGCACGTTGACGTACTGCGCACGATTTGGGACCAGATGCGCGACTTCAACCCGGCACTGACCAATCAAGACGATGACTTTATCGACTCCGGCGCCGGCGCAATCACCGCCACGCCAGTGCGTATCGGTCGAATAGTCGGGAAACCGACAGAGGTGCAGCGTGACGATTGGCGCCCAGACGCGGGCGTGCACGAAGTGCAGGTTGAATACTGAGCCCGCCACCACCAAGGGGCGCAGTATGTCAGTTCAAGAAGGTCCAGATTTCAAGCGGTACGCCGCAAACGGGACGTCACTTACCTTCGCCATTCCGTTCCTGTTGCTCAGCGCCTCTGACCTTGTGGTGACCCTCAACGGGTACGTGCTGACTGCCGGCTTCGTCCTGGCCAATGTGGGCGGCGTCAACGCTTCCGCCACGTTCAGCATTGCGCCGATTGGCGATCTGTTGTTTCAATCCAAGATCAGTTTCCAGCGCCTTGTCGATTATCAGGACAACGGCGATCTGCTGTCGCCAACACTGAACCGTGACTTTGACCGTCTGTGGTTGGCGCTCAAGGGCATCCGACGCGATTCGGGCCGCGCCATCACGGTCAGCCTGTTGGAGCCGGAAGGCGTTCCACCGCTCCCACCAGCAAGCGCTCGCATCAATCAGATGATGGGCTTCGACTCCGTGGGCAATCCGATTGTCGTTGCGCCGGCAAGCGGTTCGGCAAACGAGCTGGCCATCCTGCTGCAGGACACCATTGACCCGTTCAACGGTGACTACAAAATTGGCGTACGTCAGGCAACACCCAACGCGGTCGGTATCTCCCAGCACGCAGTCAACTTGCAAACCGTGTCCCTGCAAATGTACGGGGCTAAGGATGACTGGAACGGCACCACTGGCACCAACTGCGCGGCGGCAATTGCCAACATCGTCGCCGACTTCCCCAACGGTTGCCGCATCCGGGCACCGAGGACGGTCGGCGGCACCGGCATTTACTACATCAACGGTTCGGTGGGTTCCGCCGACATGTCCAAGTACGTGCTCGACACCGACCCGGACGTCTCGTTCTGGCACGTCGGCACGAACACGCACCTGATTGGTCCAGGCCTGCGCACCACGCGCTCCGTATCGATCTACCGCGCGACCCTCGGTTACACGTACTACCTCAGCGCAACGCCTTACGGTGATGTTGCGGGCAAGCCGTACACCCTGTCTTCGGCGGATGGTGAGGCGCCTATCGTCGAGCGGATCATCACATCCGCCTCCAACACCATGCAGTTCAAGACTGTGAACTTCTCGACCGGCGCCCTGGCTGACACAACCGCGTCCACGGATGGCAACTTCGCCAGCTTCGGAAGCATCTCCGGCACCGGCTTTACCGTCGGCTCCGTGGCGATTCGCCCAGGTCAGGAGGTTCACGCCCAGATCACCCTGCCGAGTAACTTTGGCAAGGTGTGCGCCTACGTTGAAACTGAGGGTGGGTGGGTCATCTTCTCGCAGGACTCCACCACCGGCGGGGTTATCACCCGCTATGTGTTCCTTGAAGGGTTCTCGATTCAGTCAACGAACATCGGCTCTCCGTTTGCGGACGCTCCGGCCTACAACCTCGCCATGGCCAATGTGGGTATCAAGGTGCATGGCGTTCGGTCTTTTTCGGTGCTGCTCAACCACGTCGAAGTTGCACGGATGGACGAACAGAACCTGACGTCAGACATCCTGCGCGCCGGCTGGGGCGCCGGGCAGGTGAGCAACACGAACCCGGCCTACATCTCTTACCCTTCGAGGATTCGTAATAACCGAACCTTCGGCATGCGTCCGTTGAAAGTCGTGATTGCCGGCGACTCGACATCGGACAAGGTCAACCCGTTTTCAATGGTCAACCACATGCGGCGCACAGCGTCGGGTGTCGGCGGCATCCAGTTCAAGCTGATCCGCAACCAAGCGATCGCCGGGCAGACCGCCTTGCAACAGCGCGACATCATCAACGCTACCGACTACCAAGCCCTTGGCGGCTTCGATTACATGCTGGTTGACGTAGGCATCAACGATATCGGCGGCGCATCCACGCCAGCCGACTTCATTACAGCGATCGTTGACATCATCAACCGCTGCGCGACGTTCAACATCATTCCACTGATCGGCCTTCCTGCGATGTTCTACGACCAGGCATCGGCTGCGCCATATGGCCAGACGGGGCAGGGTTCCGCTAACGCTGACCGTGGCGCACCGTACCGGCTCCAACTGCTGCGCAAGCTGGCAGAGCTCAACGTGCAGGCCGTGATGCTGCCGATTCAGGACATGGGCGCAATCCTGCCGAGCAACCTTGCCAATCCAGACTTGAACCCTGTCGTGCAGGACAACGTGCACCAGTCGAACTGGGGCGGTGAGCTAAAGGGGATGGCATGGGCTAAGGCCTTGATTGGCTACATATACGCCCGCATCCGCAAGGACATTGCTTACCGCACTATCAAGGCTTCTTGGGTTCCCACCGCTCAGCAGGCCACTTACGGAAACCTCGTAAAGCCTGCATTCGGCATTAGCGGCGACACCTTCTACATGGGTAACGCGCTGAACATGCCCGCCGGCGTGTCGAACACTCCAGGCCCCGAGGTTCCGCCCTTCGGCACCAAAGTCATTCAATTGCCTGCGACGTACGGGCCGCCGAATCAGCGCTTTATCTGGCTGCCTGCCGGCGTGACAAACGGTGCGTGGACGCTGCAAGTCCTGATGCGCTTTGACCAGGACGGATCCATTTACACGCAGCGTTCTACGCCGACTGCCGTGTATGTGGATTTCTCTTCTGTCTCTTGGCCACTCCCGAATTGATCCACTACCAACAACATCAACAGCCTGGAAGGGTGACCAATTGAACAATTTAGAGCGGCGCCCCGAGGGCGGAAGAAATCAAGGCGACCGGATCGGCGCACTTGAGCAGGACATGAAGGTGGTGCGGCATCGGCTGGATACGTGGGATCGCCGGCACGAAAACTCACCGGAGCGCCTGACGAAGCTGGAGCAGCAATTCGAACACCAGTCGGACAAGCTCGATGATCTGGAAACGGGGATCGAGAACATCAACAAAGCCATAGGCCGTATGGGGACCAAGATCACCTACGGCCTCGGTGCTGCAGCAGCAATCATGGTCATGTTCGACAAGATCTGGCCGATCATTTCCAAGGGGTTGGGGTCATGAAGCCGGTGTCTACGTGGCGTAAGTGGTGGAAGAAATACAGCACCTGGCTGGCGTTATCGCTGCCGGTGCTGACTGTGGCCCGTGAGGCGCTGCCCAACCTGCAAGAGCTGATCCCGCTGCCTCAGTACAAGCTGATCGCCGGGGTGTTGGGGTTTGTCATCGTCGTGGCCGTGAACATCAAACAGAACTCTGTATCGGGGGTGACCGATGAATCGGACAAGGCTCAGTAAGCAGCTCGGCGTCGATGAGGGGCGCAAGCGTCGGATCTACCGTGACACGGTGGGCAAGTGGACGGTAGGCGTGGGGCGCAACATCGAGGATCGCGGCCTGCGTGATGATGAAATCGACCTGATGCTCTCCAACGATATCGACGAAGCCCTGGGCACAGCCCGCGCGCTGCTGCCCAACTTCGACAAACTCGACGAGGTGCGTCAGGAAGTGGTGGTGAACATGGCGTTCAACCTGGGTATGACGCGGCTGGGCGGCTTCCGTAAGTTCCTGGCTGCACTCAACGCCTTCAACTACGCCCGCGCTGCTGACGAAATGGAAAGCTCAATGTGGTTCAAGCAGGTAGGCGATCGAGCGCGGCGACTGGTGTATGCAATGCGCGAGGGCAAATTCCAATGAGCCTTACAGCCATCATCTCGTTGATTGTCGGCTTCGTCCTGCTGCTGGTAGGTGGTGTGGCAGGCCGGGCCTCTGGCAAGGCTGCCGGGCGCAAGGAAGGCGCCGAGGCCGCGAAGGTCGAGCAAGCATCCATTCAGAACAAAGCGGCGGCCGAGTCCGCCATGGAGCGCACCCGTGTTGAAACTGAAATCAATGCTGGCACTGACGATGATGTTGATGATCGGCTGCAAAAGCACGACCGTCCTGGTTGATACCGCGTGCACTTGGGTGAAGCCCATCACCACCACTGCGACAGAGCGCAAGGTGATGACCCGGGAGACAAAGGTGCAGATCGCGGCACACAATGACCTGTACGATAGCCACTGTGCCGCACCGAACTGAGGGCCAGCGCATCACAAAAAGTACAGTGGTTAGCACATTGATTTTTGTGGTTTTCCATAAGTAGCTGAAAACAATGGGCTTGAGGCTTCAAATTAGGTTCCGGCTTCGGGCACCATCTTAAATCAAGGGTTTGCGGGCGAAAGCTGATGCAGACCCTTGTTTGTTTTCAGGGCACCATTTTTAAATGGCTCGTCGTCAATTCTTCCATGTCCTCTTCTTCCTGTTTGCAAAGACCGTTTGTCACTTCTTGATGCAATCAATCCTGCGAGCGTCTACGTTTGTGGCTTGGTCGAAGATATCAAAAGTTATTGAGTGAACATTTGAGCTTGACCCGATGGCGTTGATATCAGGATGGATCTTGATCAAGGCGCGGTGCATCGTTCAGGCGATGGGCATTCAGACCCCCAGTCTGTCACGCCAAACCCGCCATTTTTGACGTGTTAAGGAGAACACCGATGGCAATCAATCAAGTGCACGCAGCAACCGATAAAACCGCTCTCGTCGAAGCCGAGGTGTACCGTTGGTACAATCTCTTCTTTCCGTGGTCGCGCGGTATGTCTTCCCGGTCGGAAGGGGCCATCAAACCCCTGTACGACGCGTTGGCGAATGACTTTCGTGTGGTACTCACTGATGGACAGATCATGAGTCGAGCGGATTATTGGGAGCGACTTTGGGGTTTGTACGGCAAGCGTGCTGGAAGCCCTGAATCGCACATCACTAACCTCTCGATCACAGCGCTTCCAGGGGACTGCTTCCTGGCCGTTTTCGACCTTGTCAAGGACGGCATCACCAAGAAGAAAGTCGATTCGGCGCTTATGCGCCTCGACCAGACCTCGCCATCCGGAATTTCATGGGTTTACGTGCATGAAAGCGAGCACGAAAGGGCTCTTGCGTAAGTCACTTGAGTTCTACTCTTGTGGCCGAAAAGCCTGCATGTTTTAACGTTGACGAACAATCAGGCCCAGCCCCGTGCTGGGCTTTTTTGTATCTGCTGGTCAGTCAGAAAACAACAAGCCCAGGCATGCCCGGGCCGGTTTAGGGAATACATTCAGCGCGAATCAACCTCTTTTGCAGCCTGGGCGTTTAATCGTTCCTTGCGCCTGCGCAGCCAGCTGAAGAATGCATGTACCGGGTGCAAAAACGCAGCCAGTACGCACAGCAGCATGATGGTGAAAATGGCAATCAGCGGGATGCTTTCGTGCGAGAACATGGTGGGGTACTCCTGTAGGCACTATGTTGGAACCCGCAGGCTAGACGCTTAGAGCCATGCTTGCGATGAACGTATGTTCATCCTCGGGCGCTTGAACTGTGCTACGGAGGGCTCACCAAAATGATCAATTCCAGAGGTGCGCAAGCGCCGGCCTCAGCTGAGGCCAGCGCCGTGCGTGAAGTGATTACGCAGGTGTGTTTTCAGCTGCGTTTCGGCAGCTTCCAGTTCGGGCGGATGAAATGGCAGGTGTAACCATTCGGTATCCGCTCCAGATAGTCCTGGTGCTCGGGTTCCGCTTCCCAGAAGGGGCCCGCCGGTTCGATTTCAGTGACCACGCGCCCCGGCCACAGCCCGGATGCATCGACATCGGCCGCGGTGTCTTCAGCAATGTCGCGCTGCTGTTCGTTAAGGTAGTAAATCGCCGAGCGATAACTGGGGCCGAGATCGTTGCCTTGTCGGTTGGGTGTGCTGGGATCGTGGATCTGGAAGAAGAACTCAAGGATTTGCCGGTAGCTGATCACGGCAGGGTCGAAGACGATTTCGATGGCCTCGGCATGGTTGCCGTGGTTGCGATAGGTGGCGTTCGGCACATCGCCACCGCTGTAGCCGACTCGCGTCTGCAGCACGCCGGGATAGCGTCGCAGCAGGTCCTGCATGCCCCAGAAGCAGCCTCCGGCGAGAATCGCGGTTTCGGTCTTTCCGGTCATGATCTTTTTGCCTCTCGGTGACTGTGGATACGGATCTGGTTATGAGGGCGCGTTGGCTATTTGCAAGTTTGACTCAGGGTGAAGGGCTGCTCGAGACGGTGTTTTCAATAAAATGCCCTGACGATAAGGCCAGGGCATTGATGGTTTCGAGCGGTGAACTCGTGGCAATTCGCGCTGAGTGATGGACGAAAACCAAGATATCAAGCGGTTACACAAACGCTTGCCCGAAAAAGCCCCGTGGCAGGCGTTGCGGACCCGCCAGAGCGGTCAAGCGTGCGATCCATTCCGAGCGCCAGTTCGATGCACCGTGATCAGCCTGTGTGTGGCTCGCTGCGCGCCGAGCAGCATTGCGCTGGGTTTTGCGCGCATTTTTGTAGGCTTCGGTGTTGCGGCAGCTGCGGCATTTGACGCGATTGAGTTCCTGGCTCGAGGCAAGGTTGTTGCCTTTGTGACCACAAGCCAGGTGTCCGTCTACTTTGAAATGGATAACCATGGATCAGTCTCCTGGTGACGTGTACAGGTTATGACCTCCCACGACTGCGGGTGTTCGCCGGGTCGGCCAAGCGGTACGCGTTGAGACTGTCGTTTATTGCCATCCGGTCATCTGAAACGAGGCAGTGGCCGCTCGACAGGTTGCAGCGAAGACAGGGTGCTGCGAATCAGCGGCGTATCTTTTTCGATGTCGTTCAGGCGATCACGTATGCGCAGGGCGGTCGGATGGCCGCCTTGATGATCGACCCAGTCGGCAATTTCCTTGCAGGCCGCAGCCAGGCGCGCCTGACGGGAGTCAAGCAGGGTGAGGAGGGTGGTGATGGACTCTTTTTCGGACATGGAACACCTCCGTTCAGACAAACCGTTGAGAGGCAGCAAAAAGCCCGCGGGCTGCGAGCTCTCTGCCGTTGGGGCGCTGGTCCGTCAGCTGCTTTGAGTATAGACCCCGCCTGTCAATTGCATCAGCCGGCCGATTGTCGCGCCGGTCGCGGCGAGCTGGCCGCATTGAGCCTTTGGCATTCGCGCCGGGCATCTTCCTCAAGATCATAGCCATCACCGATGAAGCCTCCGGTTCGGGTGTCATTGATCCGAAACCAGCTGCTGGATTCGGCAGGTTCATGCTGACTTTCCCCGGCGCGACGGCCGTGAATGATGATCTTGTTGCAGCGCTTCACGACAAAGATGTCTTCCATGGCGTCACCACAGCAAATAGGTGTCAGATCAACTATAGAAGCCTTGGCCGATCGTGCAAAAAATAGCCAGTCAGTTCGTCGGTTGCAGCCACTCGGTGGCGCGCCAATCCAGGCGATGCGTCGGCCTCAACGCCTGTAGAAACTCTGGAACCTGGGAAACCGCGATTGATTGTTCGGCTACCAGCGCGATCAAGACGCGTCCATCATTTGCTCGAGAAACATCGCCAGCGCCACTTCCTCGGCGCGCAAGCCCTTGCGCACCCTCGGGCGTGGCAGTTCGGCCAAGGCACCGAGCAGGAAGCGCTCGACCACGGCCGGGTGGATGTAGCATTTGCGGCACACCGCCGGGGTGTTGCCCAGCTGTTTGGACACGCTCTTGACCATCTCCACCACATGCCGTTTCGCCTCGGCTTCGGACTCCCATTGCAGTTCGCGCAATACCGCCAGGGCCAGCGCGCTGCCGGCCCAGGTGCGGTAATCCTTGGCAGTGAAGTCGGCACCGGTAAGGGTTTGCAGGTAGCTGTTGACGTCGTGGGAGCTGACGGTGTGCCGCTCGCCATTTTCATCCAGATACTGAAACAGATTCTGTCCCGGGATTTCCATGCAGCGCTTGATGATGCGCGCCAGGCGACGATCCTTGACGGTGATCTGGTGTTCAATGCCGCTTTTACCGCGAAACTGGAACAGGATCGCGCTGCCGTTGACCTCGACATGCCGGCTGCGCAGGGTGGTCAGGCCATAGGAGCGGTTGTCCCGCGCGTACTGGGTGTTGCCGACGCGTATCAGTGTGGCGTCGAGCAACGTGATGACCGTGGCCATGACCTTGTCGCGGCTGAAGCCGGGTGCGTCGAGCAGGGTTTCGAGCTGTTTGCGCAACTTCGGCAGCGCCAGGCCGAACTCACGCAAGCGCGAGTACTTGTCGGCGTCGCGTACCTCGCGCCAGCGCGGGTGATAGCGATACTGCTTGCGGCCCCGGGCATCGCGGCCAGTGGCCTGCAAATGGCCCCGCGGATCGGCGCAGATCCACACGTCGGTATAGGCCGGCGGTACTGCCAGCGCGTTGATCCGCTTGATCTCATCGGGGTCGTTGATGCGCTGCCCGTCCGGATCGAAGTAGGCGAATTTGCCACGCAGTTTTTTGCGGCGGATGCCGGGTTGGGTGTCGTCGACGTAATGCAAGTCGGGCGGTAAGACGTCGGCTAGTGCGGTGTCGGGCATGGCGGTGTCCTTGGCGAATCGCTCTGTTACAGCGATTGACCGCGGGCCGTGGCCGTCGTGCCAACCAATTCAGGCCAGCACGGCGACGGCCTTGATCTGCGCCCACAAATGCTGGCCCGGGTGGATGCCGAGCTGATCCCGGGAAAATCGCGTGATCCGCGCCAGCAGCGGTGTTCCACCGGCATCCAGACGAATCAGCACATGCGCGGCGTTGTCCGCCGCCAGCTCGCTGACCACGGTCACCGGCAAGCGATTGAGGATGCTGCTGGCTTCGCTGTTGTGCAGGGCCAGACTGATGTCGCGGGCGTGTACCTTGCAGCGCAAGGCTTGACCGACCGCCATCGGCGCGTGCGTCACGCGGATGTTCATGGCCGTGGCCGGCAATTGCAGACTCAGCAGTTGGTACTGGGCATCGTAGGCGCTGACCTGGCCTTCGATGATCACCCCGGCGTCATCGCCCAGCGCCATTGGCAGGTCCAGCCGCGCGAGGGTCTCGCCAATCGGACCGCTGGCCAGGGCCCTGCCGTCGCTGAGCAACACCAGATGATCGGCCAGCCGCGCCACCTCATCCTGCGCGTGGCTGACATAGAGCACCGGGATGTCCAGTTCATCATGCAGACGTTGCAGGTACGGCAGGATTTCGTTTTTGCGCTGGCTGTCGAGGGCCGCCAACGGCTCATCCATCAGCAGCAGTTTCGGACTGGTCAACAGCGCGCGGGCGATACCGACACGCTGGCGTTCGCCGCCGGACAGATGCTGCGGATGGCGCTCCAGCAGATGGCCGATGCCCAGCAGTTCGGTGGCTTGCGCCATGTCGACACGGCGCTGGGCCTTGGCAATGCGCTTGAGACCGAACTGCAGATTGGCCAGCACTGACAGGTGCGGGAACAGACTGGCTTCCTGGAACACGTAACCCAGCGCACGTTTGTGCGGTGGGACAAAAATCCGACGCTCGCTGTCCTGCCAGACTTCGTCGTTGATCTGGATGAAACCTTGCTCGGCGCGCTCAAGCCCGGCGATACAGCGCAGGCAGGTGGTTTTGCCCGAACCGGAATGACCGTACAGCGCAGTCACGCCACGCCCCGGCAAATGCAGATCAACATCCAGGTTGAAACCCGAATAAGTGATTTTCAGACGTGCATCAATCATCGATCAGCTCCAGCCCGCGCGGGTCTTGCGGCTGGAGTAGAGCGCCAGCAACACCAGAAACGAAAACACCAGCATCGCCCCGGCCAGCCAATGGGCTTGAGCATATTCCATCGCTTCGACATGGTCGTAGATCTGCACCGAAACCACGCGGGTCTTGTCGGGAATGTTGCCGCCGATCATCAGCACCACACCGAACTCACCGACGGTATGCGCGAACCCGAGGATCGCCGCCGTCACGAAACCGGGGCGGGTCAAAGGCAGGATCACGCTGAAGAAAGTGTCCCAGGGATTGGCGCGCAAGGTCGCGGCCACTTCCAGTGAACGGGTGCCGATGGCCGCGAACGCGTTCTGCAACGGTTGCACCACAAACGGCATGGAATAGATCACCGAACCGATCACCAGCCCGGTAAAACTGAAGGTCAGCGTGCCCAGGCCCAGCCATTGCGTGAAGTGGCCGAGAAAGCCATTGGGCCCCATTGCCAGCAGCAGATAGAAGCCGATCACGGTCGGCGGTAGCACGAGGGGCAGGGCGACGATTGCGCCAATGGGGCCGCGCAGCCAGGAACGACTGCGCGCCAGCCACAGGGCAATCGGAGTGCCGACGACCAGCAGGATCGCGGTGGTCAGGGACGCCAGTTTCAGGGTCAGCCAGATCGCCGCGAAGTCGGCACTCGAGAGCGACATTTAGAGCTGGTAACCGTAGGACTTGATCACCGCAGCGGCTTTCGGGCCTTTGAGGTAGTCAACCAGTGCTTTGGCGGCGGCGCTGTCTTTGCCTTTGTTCAGGATTACCGCGTCCTGTTTGATCGGGTCGTGCATGTTCGCTGGAACGATCCACGCCGAACCGCTGGTGACCTTGCCGTCCTTGTAGATTTGCGACAGTGCTACGAAGCCCAGTTCCGCATTACCGGTGGACACGAACTGGTAGGCCTGGGTGATGTTCTGGCCTTCGACGATTTTGGCTTTGGTCGCTTCAGTCAGCTTGAGTTTTTCCAGCACCTGAGTGGCGGCCAGCCCGTACGGTGCGGCTTTCGGATTGGCGATGGACAGGTGCTGGTATTCATTTTTCTTCAGCACTTCGCCTTTGCCATCGACATAACCTTCCTTCGCCGACCACAGCGCCAGGGTGCCGATGGCGTAGGTGAAGCGCGAGCCCTTGACGGTATCGCCTTCTTTTTCCAGTTTTTCCGGCGTGGTGTCGTCCGCCGAGAGGAACACTTCGAACGGCGCGCCGTTCTTGATCTGGGTGTAGAACTGGCCGGTGGCCCCGTAGGCGGCGACCAGTTTGTGCCCGGTGTCTTTTTCGAAGTCGGCGGCAATGGCCTGGATCGGCGCGGTGAAGTTGGCGGCAACCGCCACCTGCACCTCATCGGCGTGAGCGGCGCCAAAGGCAAATACCGCCAGCAAAGAAGCCAGGCAAGTGGGGGCAAAACGTGAGGCACGAATGGTCATAACAGCTCCGTTATTGGCGAGTGCAGAGGGCAGTTATTGTTGGAGGTGGACTGCACCGATGCGAAGGGTGAAACGCTATATAGCGAAATATATAGCGAAATGCCGCTAAACAGGAAGTGCTGTTGTATACAGGATGAGGCTGCGCCGTGCCTCATCCTGGATCGGGTCAGTGTCGGACCAGTTTTGCCAGCGCGCCTTGCGCCAGTTCCCGGGTCAGTTCGGCGCTGCTCAGCTCCTTGCCCAACGGAAAAGCCTGCCCGGCCCAGAGGTTGCTGAACTGCGCTTCGTTTTTTGCACGCAAGGGCATCAGCGCTCCGCCGGCCAGCGGGAAGGCTGGGGCTTTCGCTGACATCGGGCCGATTTCGCGCATCACCCGATTGAGAATGCCGCGAGCCGGGCGGCCGGTGAACAGGTTGGTAATCGCGGTTTCGCTTTCCTTGGCGGTGCGCAGCGCCTGATGATGGGAAGCGCTGACTTTCGCTTCCGGGGTAAACAGATACGCGGTGCCGACCTGCGCTGCCGATGCACCGAGCATCAATGCCGCGGCCACCCCGCGCGCATCGGCAATGGCGCCGGCAGCGATCACCGGTACTTTCACCGCATCGACAATCTGCGGCACCAGGGCAAAGGTACCGACCTGACTGCTCAGGTCATCGCTGAGAAACATCCCGCGATGACCACCTGCCTCGTAGCCCATGGCGATGATCGCGTCGCAACCGTTTTGTTCCAGCCACACCGCTTCATCGACAGTGGTGGCAGACGAGAGGATTTTCGCACCCGTGGCCTTGACCCGATCCAGCAGGGATTTCTCCGGCAGGCCGAAGTGAAAACTCACGACTTCAGGACGAAACTCTTCCAGCACGGCGCACGCTGCTGCATCGAAGGGTGCCCGGTTGGACACCGGCGTCGGTGCATCGAAATCGACACCCAGTTCGCGGTAGTACGGCTCCAGCAGGTTTTTCCAGTCCCGCGCGCGCTGTTCATCGGCAGCCGGTGGCTGATGGCAGAAGAAGTTGACGTTGAACGGCTTGCGAGTGTGTTCGCGGATGGTCTGCAGTTCTTCGCGCAGTTGCTCGATACTCAGCATTGCGGCGGGCATCGAACCCAGGCCGCCGGCGTTGCACACGGCGATCACCATGGCCGAGTTCGTGGCACCGGCCATTGGGCCCTGGATGATCGGCAGCTCGATGCCGAGCAGGTCAAGAATGCGAGTGTCAGGCCATTGGCTCATGGAAGCGGTTCTCCGAACGATGAAACGGGGCAGGGACGGCAGAGCCGGTTTTTTAACAGCAAAACCGGACTCAGGGCCAGCGCGAATTTTCCTCGCACGGACAGCCATGCGCCGTCAGCGTCGATGAAAACCACCGCCACCGCCGCCAAATGAACGGTTCATGACTTGCGAGGAGTTGTGAAAGTTGTTGGTGCGCTGGTTGCCGAAGTTGCGCGCTGCAGATTCACGATTGAGATTCTGCAGCTGGGCAGTGTTGTTGACCGGTGCCGTGCGGGTCGGGCTGCCCTTGACCATTGATTGCCAACCGTTGTCGGTTTTCTTGTAGACGTTACCGTCGTGCCCGGCATAGACGTTGTCGCCGACCCGTGCAGCGCCGCTGTTGCGTCCCTTGACGCCAGCATATTGCGTGGTCTTGTCGGTGTTGGGGTTGTACACCGCGCCACGGTTGGCGGTGACTTGCGTGCCGTTGCGTGCGTTGCCCGCCGTCACTCGGCCGCCGGCGATGGCGCCACCGTTCGGCCCGACCACCTCACCGCTGCGTCCGGCCGCGTAGTTGCCGTTGTAGGCATTGTGTACGGCACCGCGCTGGCCCGCCGCAGCAATCCCGGTGCGCGAGTTATAGGACGAACCGACCTGACCGGCCCAGCGATTGCCGGTCCAGGCGTTGTAGCCGGCGCCGTAACGGCTGACGGTCGCGCGGTCGCCCCACTGACGATAAATGTTGCCGGTGGTGCCGGCCCAGCCACCGGGCCCCCAGGCTACGGCACCGCCGCGATAGCCGTAAGCGGCGCCGCCCCAGGCCAGCGGCGCCGGATACAAGCGCGGCCCCCAGGCATAACCCCAGCCGTAATTGCCCCACCACGGATAAGCGCCCCAGCCCCAACCCATTGCCACGGTGTTGCCGCCCCAGCTCCAGCCGAAGCCGAAACCGAAGGTCCAGCCGGTCCAGGGTGTATAGCGAATCGCGACGCCGAAACCGTAGGTCACGGGCGGCCCATACCAGACACTGCCAACCCACGGGGTGTACGGATATCCGGTGCCGTAAACCACCACACCCGTGGCCGGATCCAGGTTCGACCCTTGATACCCTGGGGTGTAACCAACCACCACCGTGTCGCCGCTGGACTCATAGACTTTGACGTATGTGAGGTAATGCATCGGTGAACTCGGCGGGATTGAATAGATCACCGACGGAACCGAACTGGCGACGACCCACGGTCCGCTGACTGTCGTTGCGGTGAACCAGATGCCGTTCTCCACGGCATACCAGCTGTCGTTGTCGACACGAATGATCGGCGTCGCGCTGTTGACCACATATTGCAGCGACGTGGTGTTGATCGGTTTGAGTTGCGGCTCGCCGTCGAACTGCGGCGCGGTCATTTTCACTGCACTTTTCTTGATCGCCGAGGTTTGCGGGATGGTGGCGGCAATCGCGGCTTCCTTGGCCTGCGGCGTACCGGCGACGGAGGCCTTGACGTTCTCTTTCGGGCTGTCGTCGGGGATGTTGGCGAAGTCGGCAGGCAATTTGTCCGCCGGGGTAAACGTCCACGGCCCGTTCATGTCGGCGGCCCGGAACCAGCGTCCGGAAATCAGCACGTAGCTGTTCTGGTCGCCGATTTCCTTGAAGATGTGCCCTGTGGTGTTGCTCACGTAGAGCAGGCTGGTGCCCTGGATCGGCGACCACTGCGCAGCCCCGTCGGTAACGATCAGCTCGGTGGGGGTGGTGGCGATGAAAATTTTCGGCTGCGGCGGCTTGGCCAGATTTGGCACCTTGTCTTTCGGATCACTCTGCCCGGTCAGCAGATCGACCTGACGGCTCTGGATCGCCACCTGTTTGGCCTTCTCCAGATCGGCCGGCGGTGTCGTCAGACGAGTGTATTCGCCGCTGAGGTTGTCAGCGACCATCCAGCCATCAAACACATGCAAGTAGTGCTTGCCCTCGGCGTCCTTGAGCAATAACGGGCGGGTGTTGATCACCCGCTGCAACGCGGTGCCCTCGACCGCGCGATACGCCGCGTCGCCATCAATATAGACAAGCAGGGCGGGGACGTCGGAACTGATGATCGCCGGCGGGGTATTTTCCAGTGGCGCGCTGTCGGCTTTCTGCTCTGCCGACAACACACCGACGGCGGCCTCGAGTTGATCGAGGGAAATGGTCTTCTTGCGGCTCTGGGCATCCTTTTGCAGTGCCGCGAGCCAGACATCCGCCTCACTGGCATCGGCGGGGAAGTCGGCCTTGATGATCTTGTATTGATCCAGTGCGACCCAGCGCGTGGCCTTGTCGACCAACGTGTGCGCACTGAACTGGACAATGCCGTAGGTGGGTTTGCCGTCGGCGCCGGTGGCTTCGACCGCCGCCCGGGCATTGAGTGTGTAGCCATCCCAGCTGTCGAGTTGCGGCTGGTACACGGTCAGCCTGGCCTTGCCGCTGGTGATCACTTGCGGCCACGTCGGCGCGCTGGGGGCGGCGTCAGCAGCGGCGGGTTTGTCGGCAGTGGCCGGGGCGGCCCACGGGTTGCCGGCGGTCAGCAGGCACAGCATGAGGATTGCAAGCCATGAGCGCGGGTAAGGCATTGTCAGCTCCATCGACAGGGGCCGCTTTCAGCAGGGGGGCAGCGAAAGCACGACCGTCGAAAAAGCATAGTCGCCCGCTCTGGAATGACTGGACGGATTTGCGAATTGGCGCAAAGTCGGGTGGGGCAATGTGTTGCTTTGTGTTATTTCAAGGCGCGAGGATTTGAATCCATTGAGTGAGAGGCAGCCATGTTCAACGGCATTTTGATCGACAAAGACGACAGCGGTTACCGCGCCAGCCTGCAGCAGATCGATGAAGCGCAGTTGCCCGAAGGCGACGTGACGGTGCAGGTGGCGTACAGCACGCTGAACTTCAAGGATGGTCTGGCGATTACCGGCAGCAGCCCGGTGGTACGCCAGTTTCCGATGGTGCCTGGGATCGACCTGGCGGGCACGGTCGAGGTCAGTTCGCATCCTGACTATAAGGTGGGTGATCAGGTGCTGCTCAATGGCTGGGGCGTGGGCGAAAGTCACTGGGGCGGCCTGGCACAAAAGGCGCGCCTCCGTGGCGATTGGCTGATTCCCTTGCCCGAGGCCTTCAGCGCCGCGCAAGCGATGGCCATCGGTACCGCCGGCTACACGGCGATGCTGTGCATTCTGGCGCTGGAGCGTAACGGCGTGACGCCGGATCAGGGTGAAGTGCTGGTGACCGGCGCCAATGGTGGGGTGGGCAGTTTCGCCATCGCCTTGCTCAGCAAACTCGGGTATCGCGTGGTGGCGTCCACCGGCCGGGTGTCCGAGCATGAGTACCTGAAACAACTGGGCGCCAGCGAGATCATCGACCGCGCATCCTTGTCGGAACCGGGCAAACCGCTGGCCAGGGAACGCTGGGCCGGCGTGGTCGACTCGGTCGGCAGCCACACCCTGGCCAACGCCTGTGCCAGCACCCGCGCCGAAGGCACGGTGGCGGCCTGCGGTCTGGCCCAGGGTATGGATTTTCCTGCGTCGGTGGCGCCGTTCATTCTGCGCGGCGTGACCCTGGCCGGCATCAACAGCGTGACCCAACCCAAGGCCCGGCGGATCGACGCCTGGAAACGTCTGGCCAAGGATCTGGACTTCGCCCTGTTACCTTTGATCAGCCACGAAATCGCCCTGAGCGAAGCCATCGACGCGGCACCCAAATTGCTCGCCGGACAGCTGCGCGGCAGGGTTGTGGTCGACGTCAATCGCTGACAGAGTAAGCGCCATTGCGGCCCTGCGTGGCCGCACTTCTATTACAGGGAGCGGCATTTTCGATGGATTTGAAACGACAGCAAATCGACGCCTTCACCGTGGCCGGCCTGCGTGTGCGCACGACCAACGCCGCAGAGCACCAGCCCCATAGCGCAAAGATCGGCCCAATGTGGGGCCGGTTTTTCAGTGAAGAACAGGCCGAGAGTATTCCCGGCAAGATCCCCGGCTCAGCAATTTATGGTGTGTATTCGGCCTATGAATCCGATGCCTCGGGTGCGTTCGATGTCACCGCGGGGGTCGCGGTCAATGCACGACCAAAAGGCTATGAGACCGTACAGATCGAAGCCGGCGAGTATCTGGTGTTCGAGGCGCAGGGCCCATTGCCCGACGCGGTCATTGCGACCTGGGGACGGATCTGGACCTTCTTTGAGGAGAACCCTCAGATTCAGCGCCGTTATGCCACCGACTACGAGGCCTATACCGGCCCCGAGTCCGTGGCGGTCTGCATCGGGATTCGCTAAGGCTGGTTTTCGCGTTCCAGCAACTGGCGTTTGCGCTCCACACCCCAGCGATACCCCGAGAGATTGCCATCGCTGCGCACCACGCGATGGCAAGGGATTGCCACGGCCAGACGGTTGGCGCCGCAGGCTTGCGCCACCGCGCGCATGGACGTCGGTGCGCCAATGCGTTGTGCGATTTCGGCGTAACTGGCGGTGCGACCCACCGGGATTTCCCGCAGCGCTTGCCATACGCGCTCCTGAAACGCTGTGCCGCGCACATCCAGTGGCAAGTCGAGGCCCAGTGCTGGGGCTTCGATGAAGCCCACCACTTTGGCAATCAACTGTTCGAACCCGGCGTCGGCGCCAATCAGGTTGGCCTGACGGAACTGATCCTGCAGATCGCATACCAGTTGATGCGGATCGTCGCCCAACAGAATCGCGCACACGCCGCGCTCACTCTGCGCTACCAGAATTGCTCCGAGGGAACATTGGCCAACGGCAAAATGAATGTCGTTGTTGCGTCCAGCCGCGCGGTAGTCGCCGGGTTTCATGCCCAGCACCTTGTCGGCTGACTCATAAAAGCGGCTGTTGGAATTGAAACCAGCGTCGTACAGCGCATCGGTCACCGTGCCGCCATCCGCGAGCCGTTCACGCACCCGGCGCGAACGATGCGCCGCCGCGTAACCCTTTGGTGTCAGGCCGGTTGCGGCCTTGAACACCCGATGAAAATGGAAAGGGCTGAGGCCGGCGGTTTCGGCGAGTTCATTGAGTGCGGGCACTGTTTCACTCGACTCGATCTGCCGACAGGCCATCGCCACGGTCGCGGCGTGCTGGCTGGCGACTTCAGTCTGATCCTTGCTGGTGCGCTTGCTTGGGCGGTAACCCGCCGCCTCGGCAGCTTGAGCACTTTCGAAGAACTCGACGTTCTGCGGCTTGGGTAAACGTGAAAGGCTGCTGGGGCGGCAATAGATGCCGGTGGTTTTCACCGCATAGACAAACTGTCCGTCGGCCCGCGGGTCCCGTGCAACGACGGCGGCCCAGCGTGGATCGGTTTCAACGTTGATGAGGGGTGAAAGCTTTTTCATGGCGAGTAGTCCGTTGACCTGTTTGATTCAGGTTAACCAGCGGCGATGTTGGTAACACTCCGGGCCTTGCGGTCAAACTTTTCAGATCACCCGGCGACCCGGAAGGTCAGATTGATCCGCCGCTCGCCCAGACGCGGATGCTGGCCGGGCTTGATCGGCAGCACACCGTGAAAACGCAGGCGATCGACCCCGCCCCAGACCACCATGTCGCCGTGCAGCAGAGGAATGCGCTGGCTCTTGTCGCTGCGGACAAAACCACCAAACAGGAACATTGCCGGCAACCCCAATGACAGCGAAACGATCGGCGCCGCGTAGGCATGTTCGTCTTTGTCCTGGTGCAAAGACATCTTGGCGCCGGGGACGTATTGGTTGATCAGGCAGGAATCCGCGTGAAATCCGGCAAATCCTGCGCGTTGCGCCGCTCTCTGTGCCAGTTCGAACAACACTTGGGGCATTGCCGGCCATGGTCTGCCGCTCAGCGGATCCACGGTGCTGTAGCGATAACCGCTGCGATCGGTGATCCAGCCCAGCGCTCCGCAGCTGCTGGTGCCCACTGACATGCTGAAACCGCCCGGGGTCATCATGTGACGCAATGGCGCTGCGGCGAGAACGCCGTCCAGCGCCGGCAACAGTTGATCGATCATCGGCAGGGCGAAACCGCGCAAAACCCACGATTGTTCGCCGATTTGCTCGGCGCGGGGTTGTTGCTCGGGTTCGTGGTCGGCGAACAGGTCGAAGTGGCTCGGTTGCATGCTGCTCATAATGCGTCGTGGAAGATGATGCCCAGAGTATGCCGGTTTCCGCTGTGCAGGCGACTGACGCCATGACGCATGGTCACTCGATAATCGCCACGTGTGCCGCTGACCGGGCGCTGGTTGACCGCGAATATAACAGCGTCACCCTTGTGCAGGTCCACGACGTGTGGTCGCGACTGCAGGCGTGGACGCTGCTCGGTCAGGACGAACTCGCCACCGGTAAAATCCTGTCCAGGCTCCGACAGAAGAATCGCCACTTGCAGTGGGAAAAACAGTTCTCCGTACAGATCCTGATGCAGGCAGTTGTAGTCCTGCGGGCCGTATTGCAACAGCAAGGGTGTGGGCCGCAGTTGGCCGGCATCGTGACAGCGCTGCACAAACCCGGCATGGGTTGCGGGAAAGCGTACAGGCACATTCATGCGTTCGTACCAGCGGTTGGCCAGCGGCACCAGACGCGGGTAAAGCGCAGTGCGCAGACGTTCGATGGTTGTCGGCAGGGGATAGCTGAAGTACTTGTATTCCCCGCGACCGAAACCGTGGCGGGCCATGATGACCTGCGAACGAAACGGTTCGGTCTGCGAATACAGGGCGCTCAAGCGCTCGCAGGTTTGCGCCGACAGCAGCGAGCGGACGATGGCATAGCCATATTGATCCAGATGCTGTTCGAGGCTTGCCCAATCGAGCGCATCCAGCCGAGACGGGGACATTGACATTCTGACTCCTGAACCCTTTGGTCGAGGCTGTCAGTCTGGGCAAATTCCGGCGGCAGAACACTCCGTCGCTTGCGGTCGAATCCGGGTTGTTGGGTTACAGGGCTTTGCTGACGGCGATATCGCTGATCACATCTTCAGTCTGGCCGTGGATGGCATCCAGTGCAGCCTTGGCTTCTTCCACGGTGCCGTTTTGCAGTTGCGCGAACTCGAAGCGGCGCTCACCGTTGAGCTTGTATTTGATGACGTATTTGGTCGTTTGGGCCACGGTCATGCTTACCTTTGCGTTGGGGCAACTCAGCTCAGTTTGGAGCTGGAGCGGCGGATGATCTTGATCGAGTGGGTCAGGGTCGGTTTGCGCGTGACGCTGATGGCGCGCCGGCTGACGGTGTCGATGGTGATGTTCCAGAAACCGGTGCTCGGCGCGGTGATGCGCGCAGGAAACGTGTCGAAAGCACCGCCGTGGTAGGTGTGGCGGCCGCCGTTCTTGAACGCGCGGAAGTTGGCGTCGTTCATCAAGCGGATGTTGCAGGTTTGCGAGCATTGGATGACGACAATGTCGTCTTCGTTGAGGTGCTCGCGCTGGTGAATGAATTTCATGGGCGCCTCCAGAAGGGCTTTTTCTACTAAATCAAAACGATAGCATGTGCGATTGGCGCAGTTTATCAGCCCGAACGGGTTATTATCCCGCCGTCGAGCGCTGCTTTGACAATTAAAAACGGTTATTCGCGATTCGCTGCGGGTTTAATGGAGTAAGCCTCGGAGAAAAATGGCATTACTGCTGTCCGAGGGTCTTTATGGGAGGTATTTGTATGAAGTGGGGTGTGGTGTGTCTGCCGTTGATGTTGGTCATGGGTGGTTGCGCGAGTGTTTCCGAAATCAATGAAACCTTGCCCACCATGAGCGTGATTTCCGGCAAGAAACCCCATGAGTATGCTCAGTGCCTGGCCGACAAGCTTGCCAACAGCCGAGGCGCGCTGCAGATGCAGCCGCACAAGGATGGCGTGCGAGTGATTGTTCCCGGGAAATTTTCCACCGGCGCGGCAGCGGTGTTTGATATCGACGATCGTTCCGGCGGCAGCAGCATCAAGTTGCATGAGCGCATGTCCAATGTGCCTATTCGTCCTCGTGACGTGCAAAACGCCGCCAATGCCTGCATTTCCGGCTGATAGAATAGCGGTCATCAGCACCAATGCCGCCACAGTCATGCTGTGGCGGCATTTTCATTTCTGGAGTCGCGCATGAAGCGAGAGCAAGTACGGGAACGGCATGCAGAGGGCCTTATCTCTGCCACGCATGTGATTCAGAATCCGGCGAACTCGGGTGAGTGGATCGTGTTTTTCAAGAAGAGCGCCGGTCGCAGCTATTTTCTGGTCGACGATAACGACGAAGTCGAATCCTTCGCCCGGCTCGATGACCTGATTGAGATCGTGCGCGGGCTCGGGATCAAATTCGCCGAGATCCACATGTAGGGTCTATTTGCAGACCACCACCACGCTGCGGTTTTTATAGTTGCCGACATCGACCCCCAGGGTCTTGTCGCTTTCCTTGGGTGCCGGCGTGCCGTCGGTACCGACAATGCGATAACCGGTGCCCGCGCAGGAAGCATCGGCTTTTTCGTAGCAGGTGGCCCAGGAGTTGGCTTCCCCGGAGCAGTCGATACTCAAACCCTGTTCGCCGTTGTTCAGGTAGGTGGTTTGCGAGGTGGCACAGCCACCCAGGGCCAATACCGCGATCAGCGGCAGCATTTTGTTCATGTTCATAAGTGTGTCGTCTTCAGCGAGGGAGGGGCTAAACGCTCTGACAGCGCCGGAGTGAAAAGGTTATAGCGATTGGCCACTTGTTTTCATCGGGTTTGCGAGCGGCCACAAAAAAGCCCTGCGCAAGGGCAGGGCTCGGCGCGTGTCGCAACCGGTCAGTCCTGATCTTTGCCACGGCGTTTGGACGACGCAGGGGTGTCAGTGAACACCGACGCCACATCAGTCGCCAGCTGCTCGCTGTCGAAAGGCCCGGCGATGTGTTCGCCATTGGTCGTGGTCAGGTTCCACTTGCCGTCTTTCTTGTCGATCACATACCCGTTGATGATTTTTACCGCGGCCATCTATCTGTCTCGTTCGCTGGTTCAAAGGCGCCATGATACCGACAAATCCTCACATTGGGGGATGATGAGCGTAGAGTGATGCGGCGCATTTGCGTGTTTGAGCTACTCTGTTTTCGCGGGTCGAAGTCGCCAACGGAACTATCGGCGAGAATATTTCTCTATGTTGGCATCGGTTAGCCAGTGCGGGGCATTGTAAGGTGCACGCCGCCTGATTAGACTGCGCCGAAACTCGTACACACAGCCCTTTCAAGGACTTATATGATCAAGAAATGCTTGTTCCCAGCAGCCGGTTACGGTACTCGCTTCCTGCCAGCGACTAAAGCCATGCCCAAAGAAATGCTGCCGGTGGTAAACAAGCCACTGATCCAGTACGGCGTTGAAGAAGCTCTGGACGCTGGCCTGACTGAAATCTCGATCGTGACCGGTCGTGGCAAGCGCGCTCTGGAAGACCACTTCGACATCAGCTACGAGCTGGAAAACCAGATCAAGGGCACCGACAAAGAGAAATACCTGGTCGGCATCCGCAAGCTGCTGGACGAGTGCTCGTTCTCCTACACCCGTCAGACCGAAATGAAAGGTCTGGGCCACGCGATCCTCACCGGTCGCCCGCTGATCGGTGACGAACCCTTCGCTGTGGTACTGGCGGACGACCTGTGCGTCAACCTCGAAGGCGACGGCGTACTGACCCAGATGGTCAAGCTGTACAAGCAGTTCCGCTGCTCGATCATCGCCATTCAGGAAGTCGATCCGCAGGAAACCAGCAAGTATGGCGTGATCGCCGGCGAGATGATCCGCGATGACATCTACCGCGTCCACAGCATGGTCGAGAAGCCAAAGCCGGAAGACGCGCCGTCGAACCTGGCGATCATCGGTCGTTACATCCTGACGCCGGACATCTTCGACCTGATCGAGCAGACCGAGCCAGGCAAGGGCGGTGAAATCCAGATCACCGACGCCCTGATGAAGCAAGCCCAGAATGGCTGCGTCATGGCCTACAAGTTCAAGGGCAAGCGTTTTGACTGCGGTGGCGCCGAAGGCTACATCGAAGCGACCAACTTCTGCTTCGAGAACTTCTACAAGACCGGCAAGGCTTACTGATCGCGCCGGATCTGCAACGCGAAGGGTGTGAGCACCCAAGCGAATGCACCCACAAACGCCCCGACTTGTTCGGGGCGTTTGTTTTTGTGCTGGAAAAAACCTTGGTCCCGGCGGCGTGATTGGCTGACGCCTTCTGAGCGTGCTGGCTGCTATTTAACGCGGGAAGGTGCGGGCGAGTTTGCTGGTGGCCCCGATTCCCTTCAGGCGGCACTGCAGGGCCCAGGACAAGCGGGCAACCGATCCGCCCAGAACGAAAAAAGCTCCGTATCTTGCGATACGGAGCTTTTTCTTTATGCGTTACTCCGATTGCGATTTCTCGAAACCGGCGCCTTCCAGGCGCTTACTGCTGCACGACATTCGCTGCGGTGGGCTCGACCTTTTTCGGCTTCATCAGGCTGAAGTCGATCAAGGCGCGCTGCTCGCGTTCGTACGGGTTGCCGATCATCAGTGGACGCGGTTTGAAGCTGTCGCTGACCAGACTCTTGCTGCGGTCCAGTTCATCGAAACTCAAACCGGCCATGTCCGCCCAGGTGTGGATCAGATGCGAGCTGCTGTACGGCCGGCTCAGGTCGGCGGCAAAGTTCCAGTCATGGTTCTCGCGCCATTTCGGCGAAGCCCAGGCCATGAACGGGATGGTGTACATCGGTGCCGTCGGTTTGTTCTCGTTACGGCCGAGGGTGTTGTGGCCGACCGAGTCAAACACATCTTCACCGTGGTCGGAGAGATACAGCAGGAAACCATTCGGATCGGACTTGGCGTAGTCCTTGATCAGGCTCGATACCACGAAATCGTTGTACAGCACGGCGTTGTCGTAGCTGTTGTAGGTCGGCACCTGATCGTCACGCACACCGGCCGGCACGCCGGTACGGTCCTGGAACTTGTCGAAGGTCGGCGGATAGCGGTACTGATAGCTCATGTGCGTGCCGAGCAGATGCACGACGATCAACTTGCGCTGCGCCGGGTCGCTCAGCGCCTTGTTGAACGGCTCAATCACGTCACCGTCGTACTGCGCGGCGTTCTGGTTGCGGTTGTTGTTCAGGTACACCTGCTCGTCGGCCTGTTCGGAGAAGGTCGTGAGCATGGTGTTGCGCTTGGTCATGGTCTGCTGGTTGGTGATCCAGAAGGTTTTGTAGCCGGCCTGCTTCATCATGCTGACCAGTGACGGCGTGGACAGGTACAAGTCCGGATTCTCTTCGTCGGCGAAGGTCAGCACCTGCTGCAACGCCTCAATGGTGTACGGGCGCGGGGTGATCACGTTATCGAACACCGCGAGCTGATCCTTGAGCTTGTCCAGTTCCGGCGTGGTCTTGCGGCCATAGCCATACAGGCTCATACGCTGGCGGTTGGTCGATTCGCCGATCACCAGTACCAGCGTCGACGGTTTATCCGCGTCGGCAGCCTTGAGGTTATGCAGCGGCGGGACCTTGCTTGCACTGTGCAGCATGTCCTGCATGCCGGCCAGAGTGTCGAGGTATCGGTGGTAAGCCACGGCCATTTGCCAAGGCACCGCTGGCTCGATGCGGTCTTCGAACTTCTCGAAACCGCCGGCGAAACTGCCGGTACGCTGGGTCTGCTTGATCAGCGGATAGCCGACCACGGCGAAGACGATCGCGATCGCAGCCACGAACGCCCGGCCTCGGGGCATGTACACCGGGCGCAGGCGTGTCCAGAGAAAGTAGGCGAAAGCGGTATGCGCGAGGAACGCCGGGATCATCCACCAGGCAAAGTACTGGGTCATGTACTCGCCGGCTTCCGACACGTTCGACTCGAACATGATGAAGATGACGCTTTGCGAGAACTCCTGCTGATAGATGAAGAAGTAGCCCAGGCTGGCCATGGAGCAGGCCCACAGGACAATACCAATCAGCGCAGCCAGCAATTTGGTACGTTTGGGGAACGCCAGCATCGGGGCGAGCCACAGCGCACTCATTACGAAGGCCTGACGGAAACCGCTGAAACCGGAGGTCCCGGTCAGTTGGATCAACAGTTGGGTGATGCCCGAGAAGTACCAGAAAAAAGCAAAGAGCCAGAGAACCCCGGCCCAGTCGAAACCTGTCGCAGTCGTTTTGCTGCGTTTGAACAATGCCATTCAGCACTCCAGCTCATCGTCACTAACCACCGCCGGAACACTACATCAAACCGACGAACGGAAGCCGCGCGCAAACGCACGACCAGAATGGGCGCGAGTATCACGAACGTAATGTGAAAACTTCGTTAGTTGCTGATTGTTGGCAGGAGCGGATCATGACGGGAACGACGGGCGCCGTTCCCGAAGCTGGCGGGGCAGGTCAGGCGTGCGGTTGACGCTGGACAACCGGCAGAGGTTTGGGCTGAGCGCCCTGGGTCAGCGAGCGCAGTTGCGCCAGCTCCTGCTTCAATTGGTCGCGCTCGTCCTTCAACTGGCGCAATTCATCGCGACGGATCGTGACATACAGGGTTTGTGGCGGCATTGCTGTGTGTACTGTGCCCATTGCTCACCTCGCAAATGGCGTGTCTCAACTGCAGATTGTCCCGGTGCCGGGCTACTGATCTGCTATCGGCGCCAATTTTGATTTCTTTTGCCCATGAATGGAACTTTTTTATTTTTCATGGTCGGTGTGTCTTCGGCATGATTCGGGGCGTTATCAGTCTGGATCGGGCACAATGCCCGGAAACTTCGGCCCGACGCTCTGGACTAACCTCCATTAGTCGCGTTGGGCTATAACCAATGACACACATTTATTTGTAGTAAGGAGCATCAGCACATGCAACTCGGGATTATTGGACTGGGCCGCATGGGCGGCAATATTGCGCGGCGTCTGATGCTCAACGGTCACA
The DNA here is from genome assembly GCF_019775695.1 of Pseudomonas sp. AO-1. Classification (NCBI taxonomy): domain Bacteria; kingdom Pseudomonadati; phylum Pseudomonadota; class Gammaproteobacteria; order Pseudomonadales; family Pseudomonadaceae; genus Pseudomonas; species Pseudomonas sp. AO-1. The sequence continues at coordinate 3,574,635 of NZ_CP079947.1, read as the reverse complement.
CCACCGTTGTTTACGACCGCAATACCGCCTTTGTCGACACCCTGGCCGCCGAGGGCGCCACGGGCGTTGCCGATCTGCCTGCGCTGGTCGCCGGCCTGGCCAAGCCACGTGCCGTGTGGGTCATGCTGCCGGCCGGTGCGCCGACCGAAGACACCATCAACACCCTGAGCGATTTGCTGGAAGCCGGCGACACCATCATCGATGGCGGCAACACCAACTATAAGGATGACATTCGCCGGGCCAAGACCCTCGCCGAAAAAGGCCTGCACTACATCGACGTTGGCACCTCCGGCGGTGTCTGGGGCCTGGAGCGCGGTTACTGCATGATGATCGGCGGCGATGCCGAGACCGTGAACCGTCTGGATCCGCTGTTCGCCGCTCTGGCGCCGGGCATGGGCGAGATTCCGCGCACCAAGGACCGCAAGTCCGAGGATCACCGCGCCGAGCACGGCTACATCCACGCCGGTCCCGCCGGTGCCGGGCACTTCGTGAAGATGATTCACAACGGCATCGAGTACGGCATGATGGCCGCGTTTGCCGAAGGCTTCGACATCCTCAAGACCAAATCCAGCGAACGCCTGCCGGAAGATCAGCGTTTCGACCTGAACGTGGCCGACATCGCTGAAGTCTGGCGTCGTGGCAGCGTCGTTTCCTCGTGGCTGCTCGACCTGACCGCCGACGCGCTGGCCAGCGATCCGAAGCTCGACGGGTTCTCCGGTTCAGTGGCGGACAGCGGCGAAGGTCAATGGACCATCGAAGCGGCCATGGAGCAAGCGGTGCCGGTACCGGCGCTGTCCAACTCGCTGTTCTCGCGCTACCGCTCGCGCGGCCAGGGCACGTTTGGCGACAAGATTCTCTCGGCCCAGCGCTTCGGCTTCGGCGGCCACGTGGAGACACCGAAGAAATGACCCATACGATCCGCAGAAAATCCAAGGCAGAACCCGCACCACCGACCACGCTGTTTCTGTTCGGTGCCCACGGCGACCTGGTCAAGCGCTTGCTGATGCCGGCGCTGTACAACCTCAGTCGCGACGGCTTGCTTGACGAAAATCTGCGGATCGTCGGCGTTGATCACAACGCCATTACCGATGAGGCCTTCGCGCAAAAACTCGAAGACTTCATCCGTACCGAAGTGGCGGCGAAGGTCGGCAAGGGCGATCAGATGCTTGATCCGGCCTTGTGGGCCAAGCTCGCCAAAGGTATCAGCTACGTCCAGGGCGATTTCCTGGACGACAGCACCTATTCCGCGCTGGCGGCAAAAATCGCCGACAGCGGCACGGGCAACGCGGTGTTCTACCTGGCCACCGCGCCACGTTTTTTCAGTGAAGTGGTGCGCCGTCTCGGCGCCGCCAAACTGCTCGAAGAAACCCCCGAAGCGTTCAGAAGGGTGGTGATCGAGAAACCGTTCGGTTCCGACCTGCACACTGCCGAAGCTTTGAACGCCTGCCTGCTCAAGGTCATGTCCGAGAAACAGATCTATCGGATCGACCATTATCTGGGCAAGGAAACCGTGCAGAACATTCTGGTCAGCCGGTTCTCCAACAGCTTGTTCGAAGCGTTCTGGAACAACCATTACATCGACCACGTGCAAATCACCGCCGCGGAAACCGTCGGCGTTGAAACCCGTGGCAGTTTTTACGAGCACACCGGTGCGCTGCGCGACATGGTGCCCAATCATCTGTTCCAGTTGTTGGCGATGGTTGCCATGGAGCCGCCGGCCGCGTTTGGCGCTGACGCTGTGCGCGGTGAAAAGGCCAAAGTGATCGGCGCGATCCGCCCGTGGAGCGTCGAAGAGGCGCGGGCCAATTCGGTACGCGGTCAGTACAGCGCCGGCGAAGTCGATGGCAAAGCGTTGAATGGCTATCGCCAGGAAGCCAACGTGTCGCCTGACAGCAACACCGAAACCTATGTCGCGCTGAAAGTCATGATCGATAACTGGCGCTGGGTTGGCGTGCCGTTCTACCTGCGCACCGGCAAGCGCATGAGCGTGCGCGACACCGAAATCGTCATCTGCTTCAAACCGGCGCCGTATGCGCAGTTCCGCGACACCGAAGTCGATGAACTGCAGCCGACTTATCTGCGTATCCAGATCCAGCCCAACGAAGGCATGTGGTTCGACCTGCTGGCAAAACGGCCGGGACCGGCGTTGAACATGGCCAACATCGAGCTGGGGTTCGCTTACAAGGATTTCTTCGAAATGCAGCCGTCCACCGGTTACGAAACGCTGATCTACGACTGCCTGACCGGCGACCAGACGCTGTTCCAGCGCGCCGACAACATCGAGAACGGCTGGCGCGCGGTGCAACCCTTCCTTGATGCCTGGCAGCAGGACGCGAGCGTGCAGACTTACGCCGCCGGGGAAGACGGTCCACAAGCCGCCAACGATCTGCTGACTCGCGATGGTCGCGTCTGGCATGGTCTGGGATGAGTGAGTCGATCCGTTTTTTATTGAGTGACATGGACGGCACGCTGTTGCTGCCCGATCACAGCCTGAGTCAGCGCACCATCGATGCGGTGCGTTCGCTGCGCGAGGCGGGCGTGTTGTTCAGCCTGGCCACCGGGCGCCCGCCCAAGGCAATGTTGCAGCAGATCGAAGCCTTGGGGGTCGATCTGCCGACCGCCGCCTTCAATGGCGGCACCATCGTCAATCCGGACGGCAGCGTGCTGGTGGCGCATTACCTGCCGGTGCCGACGGCGTTGATTGCTTTGGCGTTGTTCGCCGATCAGCCGGAAGTGGAAATCTGGGTGTTCAGCGGTGGCGACTGGCTGCTCAAGGATCCGCACGGGCCGATGGTGCCGCGCGAACAGCACGGCCTCGGTTATCCGCCGGTGGTGGTCGAGAGTTTCGAGCCGTTTCTGGAGCGCATCGACAAGATCGTCGCGACCAGCAACAACACGGATTTGCTGATTGAACTTGAGGCGCGCCTGCTGCCCAAGGTCAACGGCATGGCTCAGGTGTCGCGTTCGCAGCCGGTTTATCTGGACGTGACGGCGCTGGAGGCCAACAAGGGCACCGCGCTGTCGACGATTGCTGCGCATCTGGGCATCCCGCTGGAGCAGACGGCGGCGATTGGCGATGGCGGTAACGACCCGGCGATGTTCCATTGCGCAGGATTGGCGATAGCCATGGGGCAGGCAGAGGAGGCGGTCAAGCGGCAGGCTGACGTGGTGACCGCGCCAAACACCGAAGATGGCGTAGCCCTGGCGATCGAGAAGTACATCCTCCCGTAACACTTGCAGGAGCTGCCGCAGGCTGCGATCTTTTGATCTTGTTTTTTTTATGCAGCAAGATCAACAGATCGCAGCCTGCGGCAGCTCCTGCATGAGGTTGTTGTCAGAGCCAGTAGCTGACGGCATACCAACCCAGCAGGCCCATCACCACGGTGTAGGGCAGCGCCATCCACACCATGCGCCCGTACGAGAGTCGCACCAGCGGGGCAATCGCCGAGGTCAGCAGGAACAGGAATGCAGCCTGACCGTTTGGCGTCGCCACGCTCGGCAGGTTGGTGCCGGTGTTGATCGCGATGGCCAGCGTCTCGAAATGCTCGCGGCTCATGTGCCCGGACAGGAAGGCCTGTTTCACTTCGGTGATGTAGATCGTGGCGACGAACACGTTATCGCTGATCGCCGAGAGCAGACCGTTGGCAATGAACAGCATGCCCGGCTGTTGATCCGCCGGCAGTGCCAGCACCCATTGGATCAACGGGGCAAACAGCTGTTGATCATGAATCACTGCCACCACGGCAAAGAACACCACCAGCAACGCGGTGAACGGCATGGCGTCCTTGAATGCGTTGCCCAGACGGTGTTCGTCGGTGATGCCGGTAAACGCGGTGATCAACACGATCACCATCAGGCCGATCAAGCCGACTTCGGCAACGTGAAACGCCAGGCAGCCGATCAGAATCAACGCAGCAGTGCCTTGCACCAGCAGCGCGGCACGCTGACGTGGAGTGCGTTCGGCGTCATCTTCGGCGGCGTAATTGGCCAGCACAGCACGCACGTTGTCCGGCAACAGGGTGCCGTAGCCAAACCAGCGCAGTTTTTCCAGCAGTACGCAGGTTGCCAGCCCCGCCACCAGCACCGGCAACGAGACCGGTGCGACTTTCTGGAAGAACGCCGCGAAGTGCCAACCCATCTCATGGCCGATCAACAGGTTCTGCGGTTCGCCCACCAGGGTGCAGACGCCGCCAAGTGCGGTGCCCACAGCGCCATGCATCAGCAGGCTGCGCAGAAACGCCCGGAACTGTTCCAGGTCGTCATGGTGCAGCACCGGCAAGTGTCGGTCGTCGCTGAACTCGCTGTCCTGACGCGGATCGTTGCCCGAGGCCACACGGTGGTAAACCGAATAGAAGCCGACGGCCGCGCTGATGATCACCGCCGTCACGGTCAGGGCATCGAGAAACGCTGACAGAAACGCCGAGAGGAAGCAGAACATCAGCGCCAGAATCGCCTTGGAGCGTACGCCCAGCAGCAGCCGCGAGAACAGAAACAGCAGCAGATCCTTCATGAAGTAAATGCCTGCGACCATGAACATCAGCAGCAGGATCACCGGGAAGTTGTGCACCAACTCATCGTATAGCGCCTGCGGCGTGGTCATCTTCAGCAGCAGGGCTTCGATCAACAACAAGCCGCCGGGCATCAACGGATAGCACTTGAGGGCCATGGCCAGAGTGAAAATGAATTCGATCACCAGCAGCCAGCCAGCGGCGACCGGGCCGACAGTAAATAGCACCACGGCATTGAGGATCAGGAACCCGACGATGCACGCCTTGTACCAGCGGGGCGAATGCCCGAGGAAATTATGCGCGAAGGCCTGGACCAGTGAACCGGACATCGGTTGCTCCTTGTATTAAGAAGCGCGCAAAGTGCCGCAAGTGACTGGCAAGTTCAAGTCTCGGGGGGTTATTGATTCAGATAGCGGGCAACCATGGCCCGGTAGTTGCCGTCCAGAGAATAGCCGCCGACCAAGATGTGTCCGTCGGCCTGCACCGCCAGTGAGTTGGCGATATCCAGGCTGCGTCCCAGTCGCGTGCGCAACCAGCCGTGGCCGTTACCGAACTCGCGGTCGAGTTGGCCGTCGGCCAGATAGCGCGCGACGATGAAATCGGCCTCGATACCGCCAATCGTCGCGCCCACCGCGATGATGCGGCCATCGGTCATGCACTGCGCCGCGCTCCACTGACAGCCACTGGGACCGATCTCCAGCAGATGCGGGTGGCCGGCATTGTTGCGCAACTCCGGGCGACCGTTGGGGTGCAGGCTCAGCGCCATGCAGCGGATCGGGTCGCGGCTGCTGCCAAAGCAATGCAGGTGTTCCATCGAATGCAGCACCTGACTGACCATCGCGCTTTGTCCGTGGGCCTTGAAGGCGAGGAAACCGTCCACCGCGAAGCGCTCATCCAGACGTCCGTCAGGTAGATAACGTGCCACCAGACCTTCCTGAGGAAAGTCGATGGCGCCAGCAACGATGATGCGCCCATCCTCTTGCAGCAGCAGGCTGTTGAGCCAGGTGTTGAGCAGCAGGTGACGGATCATCACGAATCCACGGCCATTGAAGCCGGGATCGAGGGTGCCGTTTGGAGTCAGACGAATCAGCATGCCGGCATGGTCGGCCAATTCGAAGTGGTGATTGGCGATCAACAGAATGTGCCCGTCGTCCTGCACCGCGAAGTCGCATGCTTCGGCCCCCGGCACTCCGGGCGGAAGCCAGCTATCCCGAGAGCCGACGGACAGGTCACCCGGCAGGCGCACGACTTGTCGACCATTGTCGCCAAACGATGGGTCAGGCAAGCCGTCAGCCGTGAATCGGGCTAAGGCGGGCAGGGTACGGTGAGCGTTTTCATAATGCAGACCGGCCAGCAGAATGCGTCCGTCTGGCAACACTTGGACCTTTGCGCCCATGGCTTCGAATCCGGGGGCGAATTCGCCGATCACACTGCCTTGAGCGCCGAAGCCGAGATCGGCAGAACCGTCGGGAAGCATTCGCGCCAGCCCAAAACGGCTGCCATCGGCAGTGCCAATCTTTGCAGCCACCAACACCCGCCCTTGTGGATCCAGAGCCAGGCCTTGAGTCATGCTCGACACGCTGCCGGCGAAATACACTTGAGCAATGCCGGAGTGGGCAAAATCTCTGTCGAGTTGCCCGGCGTTAGTCTTTGGCGGCGGGAGCGCAATGGCGTTCTCGGGGGACATGCATGCTTCTCCTTGCAAGTTGACCAAGCCCGAATCGGGCGGGTAACTGCATGAGCGAAACATTCAATCCCTGAATACGCCGAAGTACAACTGACATAACTAACAGGTGGAGGGTCGCACTGTGCCAGAACAGTGTCTTTTTGTACCAAATGAAAGCCTGCCAAGCAGTGTCGCCTGACGCTTTAAGGAAAGTTGTACAAAAGTACTGGAGATAAACAGCAACAGATCAATAAAAAGAGCGGGGCGGACGACTGGAAGTCGTCCGCATTACCTTCTGATCAGTGCGGCATCGACCACGATTGCAACAGGTAACCTTCTTCGCTGAGTTCGGCGCGTGCCTGCTGCAGCAGTTGTTCCAGTTGCGCCGGATCGGAGTAAGCGCTGCTTGGAATCTGCTTGCGGCCGATATGCGAATTGGTACGGTCGATGACGGTCAGGTTCAGTTCGCCGTTGCCGTCTTGTGGGGCCCAGGCCACGCACTGGAAAGGTTTAAATGCGTGGTTGGCAATCAAAAGAGCTTCGTTGATACGGAGCGGGGCGGTCATGGGGTCTTCTCTCTGTCGTGCCCAATCAAGTGATGTGCCGTCGGTTGGGCTTACCGTTCGGCTGGTTACTTGTACTGATGCACGCAACCCCGAAGCAGGTCACACACGAAACGGAGAAATTTCAACTTTATTGCTTATGCTCAAGATTTCGACAGTTTTTGAAAGCTTGGCGAAAGAGAGCAACTCGATAGCTAACTAATAACCCGGCTTCTTATAACTCATTAGCTTGTACACCTATAAGCAATCGATACAAGCCCCTGTCAATTTCTTGCTAATGTTACAGTCGGGTCTGCCAAATGACTGTTTTTACAATAATTTCCTTAAATTTGGCGCCAAGGAACAGTCATGATCGAAGCGCCAGCGTTACGACGTTTATTGGTAGTCGACCCCTGTGACGACTGCCACCGCCTGTTACCCGGATTGCGCGCGGTCGGCTGGGATGTCGACAGCTGTACCCTGGAAAATGCCGCCGATCGGCCATGCGACGTCGGCCTGCTCAGATTGCAACCTTTTCACCTCGAGCGCCCGGAAGCCGTCAAGGAACTGATCAGCCGCAGCGGCACCGAGTGGATCGCGGTGTTGAATCAGGAGGTCCTGCGGTTGCAAAACGTTGGCGACTTCGTCTGCGAATGGTTCTTCGATTTCCATACATTGCCGTTCGATGTCTCGCGGGTCCAGGTGACCCTTGGGCGCGCGTTTGGCATGGCGCGTTTGCGTGGACAAGGCACGATTCATGTCGATCAGCCCGAACACGAGTTGCTCGGCGACAGCAAGCCGATCCGCGAGCTGCGAAAACTGTTGAGCAAACTGGCGCCGACCGAGTCCCCGGTACTGATCCGCGGTGAAAGCGGTACCGGCAAAGAACTGGTTGCGCGCACGCTGCACCGCCAGTCCCAGCGCCACAGCAAGCCGTTTGTGGCGATCAATTGCGGGGCGATTCCCGAACACTTGATTCAGTCCGAACTGTTTGGCCACGAAAAAGGTGCCTTTACCGGTGCCCATCAGCGCAAGGTCGGGCGCATCGAAGCAGCCAACGGTGGCACGCTGTTTCTCGATGAAATCGGTGATTTGCCGCTGGAATTGCAGGCCAACCTCCTGCGTTTCCTGCAGGAGAAACACATTGAGCGTGTCGGTGGCAGCCAGCCGATTCCGGTGGATGTGCGCGTCCTCGCGGCCACCCACGTCGACCTGGAAGCCGCCATCGAGAAAAAACGCTTTCGCGAAGACCTGTATTACCGTCTCAATGTGCTGCAAGTGGTGACCGCGCCATTACGCGAGCGACACGGTGATCTGTCGATGCTGGCCAACCACTTTTCTCATTTCTACAGTCATGAAACCGGCCGCCGTCCACGCAGCTTCAGCGAGGATGCGTTGATCGCCATGGGCAAGCACGACTGGCCGGGTAATGTGCGCGAGCTGGCCAATCGCGTGCGACGGGGCCTGGTGCTGGCGGAGGGGCGGCAAATTGAAGCCCGGGACTTGGGGTTGATCAGTCAGCACTCAATCGCCACGCCGATGGGCACGCTTGAAGACTACAAGACCCGGGCCGAACGCCAGGCCTTGTGCGATGTATTGAACCGGCACAGCGACAACCTCAGCGTCGCAGCGAAAGTGCTTGGGGTCTCCCGGCCAACGTTTTATCGCCTGCTGCACAAGCATCAGATTCGCTAGAAACCAAAGATCAAAAGATCGCAGCCTGCGACAACTCCTACAGTTGTAATCCCTGTAGGAGCTGCCGCAGGCTGCGATCTTTCGCGTTAGAAGTAGTACGGGAATTTCAGGCTGAAGGAGAAGTCCGGGGCATCCGGGGTCATGCCGATCGACAGGTTGGGTACGATGGTCAGGTTGTCCGTGGCGGCAATGGTCATGCCGACGTTGAAGTAACCCGCGTTGGCGTCACTGGACACCACCGATTGCCAATCCCCGCCATCGGGTTTGAGTTTACTGCGGCGTTGCACCAGATCAGACATCGAAAACGACATACTCATCTTTTCGTTCAGTGCAAACGCGATACCGGCGCCGATCTGGAAGCTGTCGCCAATGCTGACCTTGCCTGGCGTTTTCTGATTGACGGTGGCACTGATGTCGTCGAACGACTCCTCCAGGTTGTGGGTGTAGGACAGGCTGCCGAACAACACGGCCGGGTCGAACGTCTTGACCAGCGAAACCCCGGGGGTGATCGACCAGACGCCGTTACCGGTGGGCAAGGTATCAGGCACGAACAGGTTGGAGTTGGCATCGGTCTGGCGCAATTTGATCCCGAACGGATCCTTGCCGGTTGGCGCCTTGACTCGCAGGGTGACCACGGCGTCCGGGGTGTTGACCGACTCGTCGAGGAACTTGTAGGCGATACCGAAGTTGACGTCGCCGATGGTTGGATCACGCGAAACATCCTGTTCCGTCGTGACGTTCGATGCACCACCGTTGCCGCCGCCGGACTGGTAGGTCGACTCGCGGTAGACCACCGGTACGTTGACGTCGAACTGCCAGCGGTTGTCGAAGTTGTAGCGGCCGGTCAGGTCCAGCGTCCAGGTGTCGGCCTTGATCCGGTCTAGGTTGATGTTGCCCAGAAAGATCGAGTCCAGTGCGAGGAAGCCGTTGAGAATCAGCTGCCGGGTGTCGTAACGCGAGTAGGTCACACCGGTTTCAAAGCTGAATTTGCCACCACCGAAGAAGCCGCTGGCCTCGTCGTAGAGGTTTGACACACTCTGTGCCGGTTGCGAATCGTCGGCCAGCGACTGGCCGTAAGACGCGCCACTGCCCCCTGCTGCGCCCCCCGACGCTGCTGCCGCCCCAGTCCCGGGCGCGCCGGTGCTGGTAGCGACTTTTGGATTGCCTTTCATGTCAGACGGCGACTTGGCCAGCCGTTTGGGTTGCGGCGCTGCCGGTTGATCTTCAACCTGACGGACCCGTTGTTCGAGCACCGCTAGGGCCTTTTGTTGTACTTCGTATCGTTGCTTCAGCTCCAGAAGTTCCTGTTTCAGGGTCTCCACATCTGCGTCGGGTGCTGCTTGCAGCATCGCCGCAGGAAGAAGAGTACTCAGACATACAGCGGCACGCAGTGATACTGATCGATACATGAATAAGCCGTCCCTTTAAGCCCAATGATCGAGACTCAGCGTAGTTCAATATCCGATATTGCGTAGTGCCCTGAGTTGAGTCAGGTTGCAGTCCAGTGCGCCGGGGCTGATGCCGTTATTGTTAAGTACAACATTGAGTTGGGTCATGTTGTTGACCACGTTGGCGCTGCCCAGCAGGCGCGTGTTCTGCAGCAGGCCACCCTGGGCGATTTGTTGCAGGGCGGTGCCCTGATTTCCCGAGGCCTGGATCGCCATTTGCACGCCACTGCTGCTGGCCGAAACGGCGACGTTGCCAGCGGCATTGCTGGCACCGATGGTTTGCCCGGCGATCAGGGCCTGACCTTGTGCGGGGGCCAGTGGAGGAGGGGTGTTGGCCTCTTTTACGTTGATCGCCACATTGTTGTTGGCGGTGTTGCCGTCGCCGGCGGCGCGCACGCTTTGGGTCACGCCCTGGCTGCTGTTGAGTGCCGCACCACCAATGACATTGCCAGTACCCGGCGTTGGGGTGCTGCCGTTGCCCTGTTCCTTGATGGTCGAGACATAAAATTCCGGTTTGATCGTGGCGGCCTGGATTTGCATCGACGTCGCAGCGCCGATCAGATCACCGCTGGCGTTGCGCCAGGTACTGCTCATGACAATGCCGAAGCTGATGATCCGCCCCGGCATGACGTAACGACCCCGAAGCTGTGACAGCTCCTGATCCTGGATTTCGATAGGTTTGAACCCTGCATTGGCATAGCCTGACGCGCTCGCTGCCAGGCAGGCGGCGGCCAGCCAGTATGAGGTTTTCATCTGCTGCTCCCGGGACATCCAGCCCCATTCTTTATAATCGGCGATTAAAAGAAGTCGCTCTGTATGAACCCGAAGTCCATCAATTCAGCATCTTTGACAGGGTTGAAGTTATCCAGCTTGTTCTTGGCCGTCAGCGGAGTCGGTGGTGAGCGCAATGCATTGGTTTTGTCATAACCGGGGCCGACGATGGCGAAGACGATGCCGTTCCAACCTTTGACAAAGTCATCATGGGTGTAGCGTTTGTGGCCTAAGACGGGATCTCCGATGTAAACCCAATCCTTGTCCGAACGCTGCAGTACCACGAAATGCTTGTAGCCGCGAATTTCCAACAGTACCACCACCGGGATTGTGACTGCGTCGAGCTTCTCCGGTGGAATCTTGTAACCCCTGGCGCGCATGCCGATGCTTTCTACGTAGCGCTTCATGTCCAGCATGGAAAAACCCTGAGTGCGAACAAGGTCCTGGTCGGCGTTGACCAGCATGCCTTTGATGATGTGCTCCTCATCGACGTCGAGCCAATAGGCCTGGCGCAATACCGTGGCCAGTGCGGCGGCGCCGCAGCTGAAATCGGTTTTCTGTTCGACAATGTCGGCAAACTTGCGCTCACGGATACTTTGCACGTTTTTGTAGACGAGTACGCCGCCGGGCAGGGCAGCGACGGGCATCTGGGCAGCCTGGGTCAGGCCGGACAGGCAAAGCAGGGCGATAAAGGCAGTCTTACGCATGATCGATACGCCTTTGCGGACTGAGGAAAAGCCCCGTTTCCGGGGCTTTCGTTTCGATCGCGATTACATGCAGGCTTTGCAACCTGCAGCGATGGACAGCGAGTTGCTTTGTTGGTTGCCCACACCGGAGGCGTTGTTGAAGCCACCGTTGCCCGACCAGTTGTTGCCTACGTTGGTCATGCTGGCAGTGTTGGTGACAGGGTTTTTCCAGCCGTCTGGGGTCAGCACTTGTTGAGTGGTCACACCCGCCAGGCCGAAGGCACCGACAGCTTCGAAGGTAGCTTTTTGATCTTTGCTACCGCCATTGCCGCCATGGCCTCTGTCGTCATTGCCGTAACCGCCACCGCCGTGGCTGTCACCCTTGATGGTAGCTTCGCCCACGGCGCCGAATACGCCGACGGCGGCGACAGTGCCAGTGAGGGTATCTTTCTTGAAGGTCTGAGTGCCGTTGTTGCCGACTTGCAGACCGGTAGTGCTTTGGTTGGCAGCGGCAGCGGCTTGCGCTACACGGCCACCGGACACAGCGATTGCCAGGTTGTTTTTCTGTTGGTTGAAGTTGCCGGCAGCGTTGTTCACGCCGATGTTACCCGAGCCACTGTTGCCGACGTTGTTCATGCCGGCGTTGTTAGTGGTGGAGTAGTTGCCAACGGTGTTGTTGCTGTTGACTTGAGTGGCGCTGGAAGCGGACACCGCAGAGCCGAAGATGAAGCTTTCGTCGGCAGTTGCCAGTGCAGCGGCGTTGTCTTGCTGGTTGCCGTCACCGGCCACGTTGTTTGCGCCGACGTTACCGTTGGCGCCGTTCAGCGAGCCGCTGATGCCGGCGTTGTTTTGAGTGCCCTGGTTCAGGACGGTGTTGTCGGCATTGTTCTGCACGTCGAGTACTGCGGCACCGGCACCTGCGCCGATTTGCAGCAGTTCTTCCAGGGTAGGGCCTTTTGGTGGAGGAGGGTTGTGACCGTGACCACCATTGTTACCATGATCATTACCGCCTGCTTGAGCCGCCATTGCCATTACTGCTGCAAGTGCGAAAACCAGTGGTTTGAGAGCCATTGTAGTTTTCATGGTGTTTCTCCATCGTGCTTATTAGTTGGTTAAGTGTTGGTACTTTCTAATTGCACTGCTTTTGTTGTTTGGGTCAGTCAGCGACCCGGATGCTCAGGGTGTTAGCCATACGGTTCCCCACCCCGGCACTCTGGTTCACCTGGATTACCCCTCGGCTGCCGGTGAAGGCCTGATCACTTGTCGTGACCTGGCGACTGCCGGGTGAGGTACCAGTTGCTCCTGAGCTCGGTAAAAGCGCCACGTTCTGTTGCGACAGGGCGCTGTCGTCAACGCTCTGCGGGGCAGCACTGATGCTGACGCGCGTCACGTTGGCCATCTGGTTGTTGGCCCCGGCCCCCTGGTTCACGCCCAGGATCCCGTTGCCATTACTGAAAGAGGTGCCGCCAATGGTGGCGCTGGCGTTCATCGACGGGTTGGCAGGGGTATCCAGCTTTTGCCTGACGATGGTTGTCGCGCTGGCGTTGGTGCCGATGGCGATCGCTTTGGTATTGGTTTGTTGCATCTGGTCGCCAGCGGCCTGGTTGACGTTGAAGTTGCCGCGGTACTGCACACCGGTGTCCTGAATGTCGGCGTTGTTGACTGACCCGGGCTCGGCGGCCATGGCGCTGGCGCAGCCGAAGAGAGCAAGCAGCAGCAGGGAACGATTCATCTCATTGACCTCCAGCCATGCGGGTCAGCGGTGCCAGACCGGTACTCAACGAGCGATTGATCGTGTTGGAGATCGTGCCGCCACCGCCGCCACCATGACCGGCACTCATGCCTGGCAGGCCGTTGGGGTTGGTGAGCACATTCATGCCGGGCATGTCCGAGTTCGGCGTGATCATGTTGCTGCGGATCGAAGCGCCACTGGCGACACTGGCGAACTCACCGTCACTGAGTTCGGTGCTGGTCATCGCTTGATGGATTCGATCGGAAGGGTTGGCATTGACCGTGGTGGGATAGGGGTCTTTGCCACCGGTGCGTCCGATTGGAATGGGCTGGACGTCGCGGTTGAGAACGATCACGCCATTGCCTTCGGCCTGAACGTTGAAACTGATGAAAGTGCTGGCGGCTGATCCAATCAGCAGAAGGCAGGTCAGGCCTTTATTGAAATTCCCCACGGCGGCAATTCCTTCTTCAGTGGGCTGGCTCTTGTCAGCGTTGGGAAGGAGAGAGCGAAAGCTGTGCCGCTTTTGAGTTGTTGTTGATTTTCAACAGGTTGGCGATGGGCCGCGCAGGGTTGATACAAAAGCTGTTTCAGCGCTGAAACAGTCGTGCAGACGCCCACAGGTTGCATGGCGGCGCAAAGCTCTGGGACAAGGGTTTGCCGGGGACTGTTTCACTGGCGAAACAGATGTCCCGACAAAATGATGAAGGCCACTGAACTGGCCGCTTTGCGCGCAGGGAGGTGTTTCAGGAATGGACACTTTCGTCCTGAACGGAGCTATTCGATGGATCCATCAGCCAATAACCGGGCGACGGCTTCAAAGGCCTGAACGCGGCGTTGATCCCAATCGCCCTGAATGATCTGCAACGGCTGCTTGTGCTGTTCCAGCCAGTCGAGGGTGGCCTGAAAGAACGCCAGGCGTGCGCTCAGTTGGGGCTGGCAACGTTGGCCGTCATCCGTCCAGTCGATCTGCTCCGGCGACAACAGCAGGTGCAAGTCGTAATGCCGCGCCAGCAGCTGGGGCTCCAGCCATGTCGGGCAGTCGCCGAACAGGGTACGGCTCCACAGGATGTTGCTCAGCAAATGGGTGTCGAGAATCAGCAACTGCGGTTGCTGCGTCCGCGCCTGATCTTCCCACTGCAACTGCCCGCGAGCGATAGCGGGGATGTCGTCGAGGCAGGTATCACGAGGGTTTTGCTCGATGAACCAGCGTACGTATTCGTCCACCCGCAGGCCGCCGAAGTGCTCCTGTAGGCCAGCGGCCAGCCAGCTCTTGCCGGTGGATTCCGGGCCGGTGAGGACAACCACCTTCATCGCTGCAACGCCGGATCGGCGCGCCATTCTCGCCAGCCTTGCACCGCAATCAGGGTGAACAGGGCATACAGCGCGGCGGTGAGGTACAGGCCCTTGTAAAGAAACAGGCCGACGAAAATCACATCCAGCACGAACCACAGCGCCCAGCATTGCAGGCGTTTCTGCGCCATCCAGAGTTGTGCGACGAGGCTGAAAGCAGTCAGTGCGGCATCAAGCCATGGCTGCGCGGCGTCGGTCCAGTGCGCCATGGCCGCGCCCAGCAGCAGGCTGCCCAGTGCGCCGACACTCAGGCCGAACAGGATCGAGCGCCGATCCAGACGCGTGACCTCGCGTCCGTCATGCATTGTCCCGGCGTGGGTCCATTGCCACCAGCCGTAGACTTGCAGCGCGGCGTAGATCACTTGCAGCAACATGTCCGAGTACAGCTTCACGTCATAGAAAATCCAGCTGTACAGCAACACCATGACCAGGCCGATCGGCCAGCACCATGGATTCTGTTTGACCGTCAGCCACACGGCAATCACACCGAGGGCGGCGGCAAACAGTTCAAGCCCGGACATGGGGGTTCCTTGGGGGAGTGCAAGAAGGGGCGCAATTGTACCCAAAAACCTGTGGGAGCGAGCTTGCTCGCGAAAGCGTTTTATCAGTAACGACTCTATCGACTGACACCAAGCCTTCGCGAGCAAGCTCGCTCCCACAAAGTGAGTCAGGTCAGACGCGGAACTGGCGCAGCAACTGGTTCAGCTGTTCACTCAACTGCCCAAGCTTGACGCTCGCCGCACTCGACTGCTCCGCCGCCAGCGCCGTACTGTGCGACAGACCGGCGGCCTGCGTGACGTTCTGGTTGATGTCCTCGACCACATGCGCCTGTTGCAGTGTGGCGCTGGCAATCGAGGCATTCAGGCCGTTGAGATTGCGCAGGGCCTGGCCGATCGCGTTAAGGCTGGCACCGGCGAGGCCGGCCTGTTCGATGGTCAGTTGCGAGGCCTTGCTGCTGTCGCCAATGACTTTCACCGCCGCTTCGGAATGATTCTGCAGGCGTTCGATCATGCTCTGGATTTCCGCCGTCGACTTTTGCGTGCGCTGCGCCAGCAACCGTACTTCATCGGCCACCACCGCAAAGCCCCGGCCCTGTTCCCCGGCGCGGGCCGCTTCGATGGCCGCGTTGAGCGCCAGCAGGTTGGTCTGCTCGGCAATTGAGCGGATCACCTCCAGCACACTGCCGATCTGCGTACTTTCGGCCGCCAGGGTGCGAATCACTTCGACCGCTTGGTCAATGGTGCCGGACAGTCTGTCGATCTGTTGCAGGCTGCCGTCGATGTTGATCTGGCCCTGCTGCGCCTGGGCTTCGGCATCGCGCATTTCAGCGGCAGCATGCTCGGCATTCTTCGCCACATCCTGCACGCCGTAGGTGACTTCGTTGATCGCGGTCGCCACCAGTTCCATCTGCTGCGATTGCTGCTGGCTGCGCTGCTGGGCCTGGGTCGCATCGTTGCCCAGTTCGCTGGACGATTGGCCCAGGGCGCTGGCCGAGATCTGCAGGTCACCGATGACCCGGCGCAACTTGGCGGTGAAGGCGTTGAAGTGATGCGCCAGCTGTGTGACTTCGTCTTGGCCGTGGGTATCGAGGCTGCGTGTCAGGTCACTTTCGCCGCTGGCGATATTGGCCATGGCGTTCACGGTTTCCTGCAACGGACGCACGATGCTGCGGGCAATCAAGATCACCAGCAGGGCCATGATCAGCGCAATCGCCAGGCCGATTACCGAAGCCTTGATCAACTGACCGCGAAACTCGCTCTGCACATCATCGACGTAAACGCCGGAACCAAGGATCCAGCCCCACGGCTCGAACAGTTTTACATAGGACGTTTTCGCGACCGGTTCGCTGGCGCCGGGCTTTGGCCAGCGATAATCGACCATGCCCGCGCCTTTGCTTTTGGCGATCGCGACCATCTCGTTGAATACCGCAAAACCGTCCGGATCGCGGATCGCCGAGAGGTTCTGGCCTTCGAGTTTGGGGTTGGTCGGGTGCATGACCATCACGGGGGTGAGGTCGTTGATCCAGAAGTAGTCGCTCTGGTCGTAGCGCAGTCCGCGAATGGCGGTCAGTGCCTGCTTCTGTGCGGCGTCGCGGGTGAGGGTGCCGGCGGTTTCCAGGTCGTGGTAGTAGCTCAGCAAGCCGCTCGCGGTCTGCACCACGTGCTGGGTTTTCTGCGCCTTGGCGTGGTAGAGATCATCGTGGATCTGCTTGAGCATCAACACACCCAAGGTCAACAACATGACCACGGCCACAATCAAAATGAGCCACAAGCGTCGGCTGATCGACACACTGCGCAAGCTGTTCATAACGCTGCCACTCCGATTTCTTTTTCTTGTAATAAATCAACGCCAGCATCCAACCACGTTTGAGTGGTCGGGCATACGCGACCCAAGTCGTATAACGCCGCAGCACTATTAAGGCTTGTCTGTTAGGATTTCGGCCCCGCGCGCGAAAACCTGAATCCAAGTTGATATTTCACGGAATTTTGACCGTTTCGTGTGGATGCTGTGCGCGCGGAATCGGTACAGCAATAAACAGCTACGCTGATCGCAGTGAACGTAAAAATATTATCGGGGCATGCCAGCGTGCATCGCTCTTTGGGGGACTGATGGATCTTTGGATCGCCTTGCAGGCACTGATTCTTGGAGTTGTAGAGGGGCTGACGGAGTTTTTGCCCATTTCCAGTACCGGACACCAGATCATTGTTGCCGACTTGCTCGACTTCGGCGGCGAACGGGCCATGGCGTTCAACATCATTATTCAGCTCGGCGCGATCCTCGCGGTGGTCTGGGAGTTTCGTCGCAAGATTCTCGATGTGGTGATTGGCTTGCCGACCCAGCCGAGCGCGCGACGTTTTACTGCCAACCTGCTGATCGCATTTCTGCCGGCGGTGGTGTTGGGGGTGATTTTTGCCGACCTGATTCACCAGTACCTGTTCAACCCGATCACCGTCGCGACCGCACTGGTGGTGGGCGGCGTGATCATGTTGTGGGCAGAGCGCCGCCAGCATGAAGTGCACGCCGAAAGCGTGGACGAGATCACTTGGAAAGATGCGCTGAAGGTCGGGTTCGCCCAGTGCCTGGCGATGATTCCCGGCACCTCGCGTTCCGGTTCGACGATTATCGGTGGTCTGCTGTTTGGACTGTCGCGCAAGACCGCGACCGAGTTCTCGTTCTTCCTGGCGATGCCGACCATGGTCGGTGCGGCGGTGTACTCCGGTTACAAGTATCGCCACCTGTTCGTTCCGGCTGATTTTCCGGTATTCGCCATCGGCTTCATCACGGCGTTTATCTTCGCCATGATTGCCGTGCGCGGTCTGCTCAAGTTTATCGCCAGCCACAGCTACGCGGCGTTCGCCTGGTACCGGATCGTCTTCGGTCTGGTGATTCTGGCGACCTGGCAGTTCGGCTGGGTGGACTGGTCGGCGGCCAAACCATGAGTGATTCCCGCGCACGCCGCCCGGATGGACGCCCGTCCGGCGGCGGCATTCAGCATCTGAAACTGAAACTGGCGGTGCTGCTGATTGTCTGCGCGCTGCCGCTGTTCGGCTCGCTGTCGATGTGGCTGCGCGGCATCTCGTTGGTACCGTTGACCTCTTATGGGGTTGTCAGTGTGCTGGCGTTTTTCATGTACTGGGCAGACAAGCGCAAGGCCCGCGCCGATGCCTGGCGCACGCCGGAGAACATCCTGCATGCGCTGGAACTGGCCGGCGGCTGGCCCGGTGCGCTGATTGCCCAGCAGGTGTTCCGGCACAAGACGCGCAAGGTGTCGTTCCAGATTCTGTTCTGGGTGATTGTGGCGCTGCATCAGGTGTTCTGGATCGACCAGTTGTTTCTGGGTTCGAACCTGCTGTCACTGTTCTGAATGACCACAAATCCCCCTGTAGGAGCTGCCGCAGGCTGCGATCTTTTGATCTTGCTTTTTCAAAGATCAAAGTCAAAAGATCGTCCGAACGCGGCCCGAGCCTTCGGCAGCTCCTACAGGGATCGGGTTCAGAGCAGTAATCCGATTTGAGTTTTTTTGGGCAATTTGCCCACCACCAACTGATGCGAACGCGTCAGCAATCCCTGCAGTTCCTCGGCGCCCAGCGGGTAGGGCGGGTGCATGATGATCCACTGTGCCCGCGCCAGATAAGGCGCCGGGTGAATACCCGGGCGGTCGCAATGGCCGAGAAACAGATCCTTGTCGACCTTGAATGCCAGTGAATCCCCGCGCAGCCCCTGCAAGGCAAACATCTTGTTGCCGGCAATCGAGAACACCCGCACGCCGCCCCATTTGTAATCCTCCCGCGCGCCCGGCAAGGCCAGGCAAAAGGCGGCGACATCCGCTTCGTTCATCTTTCCCTTGCTCATAACAGCCGCTCCCCGCACGCATTGAACGATTCGACCAGATGGTCGATCCACGCCCGCACCGCCGGCATCACCCCGCGCCGGTGCGGATACACCGCCTGCAACCAGCCGCCGGGCAACGACCACTCGGGCAACAGTTGCACCAGCGCGCCGCTTTCAAGATCGGCTTCGCAATACATCATCGGCAACAGGGTAAAGCCCTGACCGGCGAGTACGCAGGCTTTGCGCACGATAAAGTCATCGATGCCCAGGCGCGCTTCCATATTCAGCTCGACGCTATTGCCTTGCTGATCAAGCAAACGCACGTGGACCATGCGGTCGGCTTCCAGCGCGCCAAGTACCGGCAGGTTTTTCAGATCCTGCGGGTGGGCAATGGTCTTGCCTTCGACAAAGGCCGGGCTGGCCACCACCACCATTTGCGCCTGCCGCAGACGGCGGGTGACCAGCAATGGATCCTCATCGCCGAGTTCACGTACGCGCAGCGCCACGTCGAAGCCCTCGGCGACCAGATCCACGCGGCGATTGAGCAGCACCACCTCCAGCTGCACCTGGGGGAATCTGCCCAGAAATTCGCTGATTACCCATGGCAACATTTCTCGCGCCAGACCGGTCGGACACGATACCCGCAAGCGCCCGCGCGGTTCACTGGACATGCTGGCAACGGCTTCGTCGGCCATCTCCGCTTCCAGCAACATCGCCTGACAGTGACGCAAGTAGCGCTCGCCAACAGCGGTCAGATTCAACTGGCGCGTGGTGCGCTGCAGCAGGCGTGCGCCCAAGCGTTCTTCGAGCTCGGCAATGCGCCGCGACAACCGCGACTTGGGAATGCCCAGTAAGCGGCCGGCTGCCGCAAAGCCACCGGCCTCGACCACTTTGGCGAAATAGTACAGATCGTTGAGATCCTGCATGAAAAGTCCACCGTTCTATCAGTGGGACGAACTATCGCATTGTCGGCGGCTAATCAGCTATTGGTTTCTTCCGTAGGATTGTCTCCATTCCGTCGCCGCCGGCGATTCTTTCCAGGAGATTCCACATGAAACTGCTGCACATCGATTCGAGCATTCTGGGCGACAACTCCGCTTCCCGTCAGCTGAGCAGCCAAGTCGTCAAAGCCTGGCAAGCCGCCGAGCCAACCGCCGTGGTCACCTACCGCGACCTGGCCGCCGACGCCATCAGCCACTTCTCGTCGACCACCCTGGTGGCTGCCGGTACCACCGCTGAACTGCGCGACGCCGCGCAACAGCACGAAGCCGAATTGAGCGCTTCGACCCTGGCTGAATTCATCGCTGCCGACGCCATCGTCATCGCCGCGCCGATGTACAACTTCACCGTACCGACCCAGCTCAAGGCCTGGATCGACCGCGTCGCCGTTGCCGGCCAGACGTTCCGTTACACCGAAGCGGGTCCGGAAGGCCTGTGCGGTGGCAAGAAAGTGGTGATCGTCTCCACCTCCGGTGGCATCCATGCCGGTCAGGCGAGCGGCATCGCCCACGAAGAATATTTGAAGCTGGTTCTCGGTTTCCTCGGCATCACCGACATCGAAATCGTCCGTGCCGAAGGTCTGGCCTACGGTGATGAAGTGCGCAACAACGCAATGAGCGCTGCTCAGGCGAAGATCGCCGAGCAACTGTTCGCCGCTGCGTAAGCATTGCGTAAAGACCAGCTGCCGTTCAGGTAGCGCTTAAAAAAACTCTGTATTCTGGTTCTGCAAGGGCCAGGTGCGGAGTTTTTTGTTTCAGACTGTTGCATAATCTGGCCCGGGTTATGCAGTCAAACGATCAACGTCTGAGTGCAACGCCACGCCGGATCACCGAATCTCAGGGTTGCGGGCGTGTCGGAACACAAAGGATCTTTCGATTGAGTAACACAGGGTGGGCCATCCGATGATGCGTCTTTGTGCAACGTTACTGATTTGCCTGCTTGGCAGCCTCGGTTCAGTGCATGCCGCGCCCGGGCGACACCCTGTCTGGAGTGTCGGTTACCACGAAATGACGTTTCTCGATCCGCTGGATCTGCAACCGATGCGCGCCATCGCCTTCTATCCCTCCAGCGACCGCGAGCACAGCAGCCTGCTTGAGGGTTACACCGTCGAGGCGGGCGCCGACACCAAGGTTGCCATCGGCCGCTTCCCGATGCTGATGCTGTCCCACGGCAACACTGGCACGCCGCTGGCGCTGCATGACCTTGCCACCTCGCTGGCACGCAAGGGCTTTGTGGTGGTCGCGGTGATTCATCCCGGCGACAACTCCAAAGACCACAGTCGCCTCGGTACCCTGAGCAATCTGTATGGGCGGCCAATCCAGATTTCCGAAGCCATCACCGCCACCCTTGGCGACCCGATGCTCTCGCCGTTCGTCAACGCCGATCAGGTCGGGGTGATCGGCTATTCGGCCGGTGGCGAAACCGCGTTGATTCTCTCTGGCGCGCAGCCGGATCTGGATCGCCTGCGCCGGTACTGTCAGGAGCGCCCGGATGACCGTGACGCCTGCAACACTCAGGGCGAACTGATCGTCGATCGTGATGACTTGCAACCGGTGGCTGATCCGCGCGTGCATGCGCTGTTGCTGATGGCGCCGCTGAGCCTCAAATTTGGTCGTCACACCCTCGCGGACGTGCATGTGCCGGTGCTGCTGTACAGCGGCGATGGCGACAAACTGGTGGCCTTCGACAAAAACGCCGCGGCGCTGGCGCGCAAACTGCCGACCGCGCCGGACTTCAAATTGCTGGCCGGGGCAGGGCACTTCGTGTTCATGGCGCCGTGCAACGAAGAGCAGATCCGCGCCATGCCGGCGCTGTGCACCGACGCTGACGGCGTGGATCGCGAAGACATCCACCGCAACCTGATTTCCGAGGCCGGACAGTTTTTCTCGCGCACGCTGGGCAGGCCGAGCCGGGCGGGGATGCAGACCGCGGATCAATAAAGATCAAAGATCAAAAGATCGCAGCCTTCGGCAGCTCCTACAAAAATCGAGTGTAGGAGCTGCCGGAGGCTGCGATCTTTTGATCTGGTTTTTCAACTCATCGCCCGGCGCTTGAGCAACAAGGTCAACCCCAACCCGAGCACCGACAACAGCGCCGCACTGAAGAAAATCCACGCATATCCCAGGTTCAACGCCACCGCGCCCATCAGTGGCCCGGCAATTGCCAGTGCCAGATCAAAGAACACCGCATAAGCCCCCAGCCCCGAGCCACGGCTGGAACTGGGCACCTGCTTGATCGCCTCGACTCCCAGCGCCGGATACACCAGCGACAGGCCAAACCCGGCCAGCCCCGCGCCGATCAAGGCGAACGCGGTCGACGGTGCCAGCCACAGCAGCACCAGGCCTAGGGTTTCGATGCTCATGCAGGCGATCGCTGAATTGAACCCGCCAAAACGGCTGATCGCCGAAATGAACAGCAGCCGCGACAGGATGAAGCACACGCCGAATACCGTCAGGCAATACGCGGCGCCGCTCCAGCCACGGTTGAGGTAATAAAGGGTGATGAAGGTGGTCAGCGTGCCGTAACCGATCGACGCCAGACTCAAACTGGCCCCATACGGTGCGATGCGCCCGAATACTGCCCAAAAAGACAGCCGTTCGCCGCGCACCACCGGTACCGAGGGTTTATTACGGATGATCACCAGAGCGGCCGCCGCCAGTACCGACAGGACAATGCCCAGGCTGGTAAAGCCGTAGTCGGCAACCATCACCACGCCCAGCGGCGCGCCAATCGCAATCGCGCCGTAGGAGGCAATGCCGTTCCAGCCGATCGACCTTGCCGTGTGCTCCACGCCGACCTGGCCCATGCACCAGCTGATGGTGCCGACGCCGATCAAACCCTGTGCAACGCCGAGCAGCAGCCGACCGATGATCAGAATGACCAGGCTCGGCACCGGGAAGTCTTGCAGGAGCGTCGAAATCAGCGTCAACAGGCCGCTGAGCACAATCCCCGACAAGCCATAGACAATTGCCCGTTTGGTACCCAGCGTGTCCGACATGCGCCCGGCCATCGGTCGACTGAGCAAAGTCGCCAGATATTGCGAGCCGATGACCAGTCCGGCAACGATCGCGCTGAACCCCAGTTGCTCGTGAACATAGCCGGGTAACACTGCAATCGGCAGGCCGATGCACAGGAAGGCGATAAAGGTATAGAAAACGATGGAGACGATCTGCAGGGTGATCGCCAGGGAGCTTTGCAAAGGCTGTTGCTGCGCAGGCATGTGGACTCGTTCGCGGGCGGCGGTGGGAGAGTCGGCATCATGGCTGGGTGCTGAAATAAAAGGAAGCAGGCTAACTAATTTACTTGGAGCCGGTGGTGTTTTTGAAGGGCTCTTCGCGAGCTGGCTCGCTTCCACGGTAATCGCGTTCCAAATGTGGGAGCGAGCCTGCTCGCGGGGCTTCGCAGCACAAAATCACGATCCCTTGAAATGCAAAAAGCCCTGTCACACCGACAGGGCTTTCGCTTGAAGCTTGGAGCGGGAAGCTCGCAGCTATCTTTAGAACACCACACCCTGACTACGCAGGTAGTCATCGTAAGTGCCGCTGAAGTCAGTCACGCCGTTCGGGCTCAGCTCGATGATGCGCGTGGCCAGAGACGATACGAACTCACGGTCGTGGCTGACGAAGATCAGCGTACCCGGGTAGTTTTCCAGCGCCAGGTTCAGCGCCTCGATCGATTCCATGTCCAGGTGGTTGGTCGGTTCGTCCATCACCAGCACGTTCGGCTTTTGCAGGATCAACTTGCCGAACAGCATACGACCTTGCTCACCGCCGGAGATGACCTTGACCGACTTGAGAATCTCGTCGTTGGAGAACAGCATGCGACCCAGGGTGCCACGAATCACTTGCTCGCCCTGCGTCCACTGACCCATCCAGTCGAACAGGCTGACATCGTCTTCGAAGTCGTGGGCGTGATCCTGAGCGTAGTAGCCCAGCTCCGCGCTCTCGGTCCATTTCACAGAACCGGCGTCGGGCGTCAGCTCGCCCATCAGGGTGCGCAACAGCGTGGTCTTGCCAATACCGTTCGGGCCGATGATCGCCACGCGCTCGCCGGCTTCTACGGTGAAGCTGAAGTTCTTGAACAGGGTCTTGCCGTCGAAGCCTTTGGACATCTGCTCGATGGTCACGGCCTGGCGGTGCAGCTTTTTAGTCTGTTCGAAACGGATGAACGGGCTGACACGGCTCGAAGGCTTGACCTCGGCCAGCTGGATCTTGTCGATCTGCTTGGCGCGGGAAGTGGCCTGTTTGGCTTTCGAGGCGTTGGCCGAGAAGCGGCTGACGAACGTCTGAAGTTCGGCAATCTGCGCTTTCTTCTTGGCGTTGTCCGACAGCAGTTGCTCGCGGGACTGGGTCGCGGCCGTCATGTACTCGTCATAGTTGCCCGGGAACAGACGCAGTTCGCCGTAGTCCAGGTCAGCCATGTGGGTGCACACGCTGTTAAGGAAGTGACGGTCGTGGGAAATGATGATCATGGTGCTGTTACGCACGGTGAGAATCGATTCCAGCCAGCGAATGGTGTTGATGTCCAGGTGGTTGGTCGGTTCGTCGAGCAACAGCACTTCCGGATCGGAGAACAGTGCCTGAGCCAGCAAGACCCGCAGCTTCCAGCCTGGCGCCACTTCAGACATCGGGCCGAAATGCTGTTCCAGTGGAATACCCAGACCCAGCAGCAGTTCACCGGCACGGGATTCGGCGGTGTAGCCGTCCATCTCGGCGAACTCGGTTTCCAGCTCGGCCACGGCCATGCCGTCTTCTTCGCTCATTTCCGGCAGCGAGTAGATACGATCGCGTTCGGCCTTGACCTTCCACAACTCTTCGTGACCCATGATCACGGTGTCGATCACGGTGAATTCTTCGTAGGCAAACTGATCCTGACGCAATTTACCCAGGCGAACGTTCGGCTCGAGCATGACCTGACCGCCGGACGGCTCGAGATCGCCACCGAGGATTTTCATGAAGGTCGACTTGCCGCAACCGTTGGCGCCGATCAGACCGTAGCGGTTGCCGCCGTTGAATTTGACCGAAACGTTTTCGAAGAGCGGCTTGGCGCCGAACTGCATCGTGATGTTAGCTGTGGAGATCAATTGCTTTACCTATCAATGGGTTGCGAGCCGCACATTTGGCGCTTGGGCCATTTCTGGGGCATTTTGGAGCGTTTTCTTCCCTACCCGGTCAGTGTTGGCGGTAGCCAGCAGGCGAGGGGTGAGAGCAGCAACTGGACACGGCGTCCAGGCTGTTGGGCATTAAAGGCGGGATTCATGCCAGACATTGCGCGCATTGTCGCATAAGTCATGCGGCAGTTGTATGGCGGAGGCTGACGAACCGGCAGACTGCCTGCATCGGGGAGCGTGAAATGCGCGTTCACGCCGTGGTCTATCGAATTCATGAGTGTCGATGCGGGCTTCCAACAATCATGGGAGGAACTAAAACGCCTGATGTCGTCTACATTTCATCAAGGAATTTCCGATGAGAGGACGGTCATGTTTAAAAAACGCTTACTGGTTGCGTCTGTTACTTGTCTGGCCTTGGCGGTGAATTCTGTAACGGCATTGGCCGATCCCGGAAATGGCAATGGCAACGGCAAAGGGAACGGCAAGGGCGGCCCGCAGAACAGTCAGGGCCATGGCAATCAAGGGGGCAAAAACAAAGGATCCAGTTCGGGCAACTGGGACCATGCACCAGTAGTCGATCGAAGCGGTGTGCTGACCGTGCTCAACGGCTACAGAGACTACTGGAGCCCTGGTCCGGCGTTGCCTCCCGGTATTCAAAAGAATCTGGCGCGCGGCAAACCGCTGCCGCCGGGCATCGCCAAAAAACTGGATGGACGTCTGGCGGGGCGACTGCCTCATTACGACGGATATGAGTGGCAGCAGGCGGGCACCGACTTGATTCTGGTGGCCATTGCGAGCGGGCTTATCTACGAAGTGCTGAATGGCGCTTTCGATTAGTCTGATGGCAGGTCAATGAATCTGATTTTTTGAATCTGTTCACCTAAGGTAAAAGCAATACATTCTCACCCACTTTATATATAAGGCGATTGGCTTCCGCTGATCGCTTGTGGGTGAACCAGATCTAAATGAATGCATCTCAGATGGCAGTAAAACCAACCCCTGTGGATGCCGTCATGCGTTTTAAAAAGAAAAATCTGGTTGCCGTCATGTCCTGCGTAATGATGTTTGCTGCTGCGCCGTTACTGCCTGCTCAACTGTCCATCATGGCCTCTGCCCACGCCAAAGATGGTGGTGGTGGTGGTGGTGGTGGTGGTGGTGGTGGTGGTGGTGGTCACGGTGGTGGCGCCGGTGGCGCTGGCGGTGGAGGCAGTCACGGCGGCGGTGCCGGCAGCGCTGGCCATAGCGGCGACAGTGCCGGGCACTCAGGCAGCGTCTCCAGCAATGGCCGCGCTGAAGGCCAGGAAACGGATCATGACGGCAGGGCCGTACGGGATCATGGCGTCAGTGGCCAACATATTGGACGCGACCACAATACCGACCGCGGGCACGGCCTGGCGACTTCAGGTGTAGCGCATTCCAAGGACACCAAGGGGTTGTCGAAAGCCACGGCGGTCTCCGCCACGACGCCAGGCGATCACAATACCAAGGGATTGAGCAAGGCGAGCCTTTCCACCGATAAATAAGCCCTTACTCGCAACCCGCCAGGTGTCATGCTCGGTTGAGCTCCAAACCTGGCGGGTTTCGCTTCACCCTTTCAAACTCATTTCTCATTGCCCGCAGACCATTTTCAAGTGGTACGCAGCGGCTGAAACGTACACGTCAAAGCTCAGCGCAAACGCTGCGGCGCTTCCCGGAATAACCGCTGTTTTGCTCTGCGTCAGCACTCATGCGCCTGCACGAGCGTACTGTCGCGTCTGCCGTTTGGCAGATTCAGCCGACAGTTTTTCACAGATCAGGTTCACCATTGGTTACAAAGTATGGCTAAAATGCCATCCGATTACCCAATAGCCGCTCACGGCATGGGCTCAAGGAAGTGCCACCGGGACAGTATTTGTATTCATGCCACTGCATCAGACCCTGGGCCTTTGGCCGGCAGGCGCGCAGTTTGTTCACTTTTGACGTGTGACGATTTCCGTGAAACTCATCATTGCCGCTATTTATGTCATTTCCATTGCATACGTTCATCTTCGTGGTCGTGTGCGTCACAAACTGGGCCGTCAGTTGAGCGACCACTCGACGTTTCTGGCGCCGATCAACTGCTTTCTGTACCTGTTTTCAAAGAAACCAAACAAGCCCTATCTCGATCCGTCCGAGTTTCCGGACCTGAGCCCGTTACAGGCGCATTGGGAAGAAATTCGCCAGGAAGGGCAAAACCTGCTGCGTGCCGGTGAGATCAAACGCTCGAATCAGTACGACGATGTGGGTTTCAACTCGTTCTTCAAAAGTGGCTGGAAGCGTTTCTACCTCAAGTGGTACGGCGAGAGCCATCCGTCGGCGATGAAACTGTGCCCGCGCACCACAGAACTGGTGCAGAGCATCGGTTCGATCAAGGCCGCGATGTTTGCCGAACTGCCACCGGGTTCGAAACTGGTTCGTCACCGTGACCCGTATGCGGGCTCCTATCGCTACCACTTGGGCCTGGATACGCCGAACGACGCGGGTTGCTACATCAACGTCGACGGTGAAAGCTACCACTGGCGCGACGGTGAAGCGGTGATGTTCGATGAGACTTTCATCCACTACGCCGAAAACACCACCGACAAAAACCGCATCATCCTGTTCTGCGACATCGAGCGTCCGATGAAATATCGCTGGGCGGCAGCGTTCAACAGATGGTTCAGTCGCACCGTGATGTCGGCGGCAGGCGCGCCTAACGATGCGGGCGACCGTACCGGCGGGATCAACCGTCTGTTTACCAAGATCTACAAAGTGCGACTGCGTGGCAAAGAGCTGAAAAAGCGCAATCGCGCGCGTTACTACATGGAAAAATGGGCGATCTTTGGCGGTTTGCTGGCGATCTTCATTCTGATCTGACTGTTGTGTCGCGCCTGTTTGTCATTGCCACAGACTGGTTTCCACAGGGGAATGCATTGCAAACCGTGGGAGCCACTCTGCTGGCGATGACTGTCTCAAAAGCAACCTGTCAGTTACCTGACAGGTGTTGAATATTCATTCCCCAGAGGCTTTTTTGGTTTTCCTTGCCGGCGTGGACTTCGTGGGTTTCTCCGGTTTAGCCTTGGACTTGGCCGGCGCTTTCCCACCCAGACTGCGTTTAAGCAGCTCGGTCAAGTCGATCACATCCGCAGACTTGCGCTCCGCTTCGCCACCCACGGTTTCGACATCCTCGATCTTGCCTTCGTGGGCCTTTTTCTCGACCAGGGCCATGATCTTGTCTTCAAACTCGTCCTTGTAGTCCTCCGGGCTCCAGTCGCCGCTCATGTCCTGCACCAGACGTTTAGCCATGTCCAACTCGCCCTTGGCCAGTTGCGGCTTGGTCACCTCGCTGCCCAGTTCCAGTTCGTCGAGGCCGCGCACCTCCTGCGGCCAGCGCAGTTTCACCAGCACCAGCGCCGATTCCAGCGGCATCAGCGCCGCCAGATATTGGCGAGTGTGCAGAACGACACGGGCAAGTGCGACCTTGTTGGTTTTGCTCAATGTTTCGCGCAGCAGGGCGTAGACCTTGCCGCCGCGTTTGTCTGGGGCCAGGTAATAAGGCGTGTCGATGTTCTGCAGTGGAATCTGCTCGGCGTCGACGAAGGAAAAAATGTCGATGGTCTGCGTGGACACCGGGTGCGCCGAGCGGATTTCTTCCTCGCTGAGCACCACATAACGGCCCTTCTCATAGGCCACACCTTTGACGATGTGCTCTTTGGTGACTTCCTTGCCGGTGACTTTGTTTACCCGTTTATAACCCACCGGATCCATGCTGCGGCTGTCGAGCCAGTCAAAGTCGACGCCGTGCGAAGACGTTGCCGACACCAGCGCAACGGGGATATGCACCAGTCCGAAACTGATTGCGCCTTTCCAGATTGCCCGAGCCATGGTGAGTCCTCCGCGAATGATGTTCAGGTGACCTGCAGCCGGCGGCGAAAGTTTCCAGCGTTTGCCGGAGACAGCAGTGCTGTCGGTCAAGCCGTGTTACATCTTGTTTAAGGGCGATGGGTTAACAAATCCGAACCCGGGGCGTAGCGTGGACTCGAAGGCTCTATCACCTGTGCATCGAGAGGCCGTCCCATGAACCGAATATTGCCCGGAATGATCGTTCTGCTCCTTGGGGCAGGTCTTGCGCATGCCGAGGTCACGGCACCGTCCGCGCCGCTGTTGCTGGCACAAAGTCCCACCGGCAACAGCAACAATCCCTACAACAGCCCGATTCGCCGGGCCAATCCCAACAGCATGCAGGGCACCCAGCCCAGTACGCCGGTGATTCGCGGGCCGAATACAGTGCCGGTGCCCAGTACGCCCACCGTTGGCAATGGCGGCATCGGCAATGGTCAGCAGCAACGCTCGGTACCGAGTACGCCACCCAAATTCATTCCCAACCCACCGCCGCGTGATGGAGACAGCAACCGTTGAACATCAGGCCTGAGCGCCTGTCAGCCTTCGAAACGAACAAAAGGAATCGTGCATGTTGCGTAAAACCTTTCTAGCCACGCTGTGCGCCGGCGCGTTGATCAGCGCGCCCGCCTTCGCTGCGATCCCCAAAGCGCTGCAGAGCGAGCAGGGCGCCCTTGAAGTCACCACGATTACTCAAGGCCTGGAGCATCCGTGGGCGCTGGCGTTTCTGCCGGATCGTCAGGGCATGCTGGTGACCGAGCGTCCGGGTAACCTGCGGGTGATTACCGCTGATGGCAAGCGTTCCGAGCCCGTCAGCGGCGTGCCCAAGGTCTGGGCCAAAGGCCAGGGCGGTTTGCTCGACGTGGTGCTGTCGCCGGACTTCCGGCAGGATCGATTGGTTTACCTGTCCTACGCCGAGGGCGGGGGCGCCGGAGACAAGGCCGGGACGGCGGTGGGGCGAGGCCGGCTGTCGGACGATTTGAAGACGATTAACGATTTCAAGGTGATCTTCCGTCAGGAGCCGAAGCTCTCGACCGGTAACCATTTCGGTTCACGTCTGGTGTTCGACCGCGATGGCTATCTGTTCATCACCCTCGGCGAAAACAATGATCGGCCGACCGCGCAGGATCTCGACAAACTGCAGGGCAAGGTCGTGCGGATTTTTCCCGATGGCAAGGTGCCGGATGACAACCCGTTCGTGGGGCAGTCCGGCGTACGTCCGGAAATCTGGTCCTACGGCCACCGCAACCCGCAGGGCGCGGCGCTCAATCCGTGGAACGGCACTCTCTGGGAGAACGAACATGGTCCCCGTGGCGGCGATGAGGTGAACATCATCGAGCGCGGCAAAAACTACGGCTGGCCGCTGGCGACCCACGGCATCAACTATTCCCTGCAACCAATACCCGAAGCCAAGGGCAAAAGTGTCGAAGGTGCGGTTGACCCACACCATGTCTGGGAGAAATCACCGGGTGTTTCCGGCATGGCGTTCTATGATGCTGATCGCTTCAAGCCGTGGCAGCAGAATTTGTTCATCGGCGCGCTGGTCAGTCAGGAGCTGATCCGCTTGCAGTTCGATGGGGACAAGGTGGTGCACGAGGAGCGGCTATTGGGCGAACTTAAACAGCGGATTCGTGATGTGCGGCAGGGGCCGGATGGCTATCTGTACGTGCTGACGGATGAGCAGGACGGTGCGCTGTACAAGGTCGGCCTGAAATAACTTCACTTCTAATTTTCACTGATGTCCTGTGGCGAGGGAGCTTGCTCCCGCTGGGTTGCGCAGCAGCCCTAAGCTCTTATGAGCACTACGCACTAATGCGGGAGCAAGCTCCCTCGCCACAAAAAAACCTCTAGGGCCTGACGATAGTTGGCGTAGCGCGGGCATACAAAACCACCGCCGCGCGCAATTTCCCACGCCCAAACCGACTCATCTTCTCAAACTCACCATGGCTGACCGGTACATGCTGGCAGTCCATCGGTTGACGATGCTGGCTGTGGTCGACATCCGGATCGTGCAGATACACAAAGTCTTCATCGCAATCGGTGACCACCACCCAATGCGGGGACTTGGAACGGGTCAGGCGATAGCTGCTGATCAGCACCAGAGGCTGTCCGCCAGCCTGCAGCAGGCGCGGTAAATCCAGATGGTTGCCAATTTTGCGCTCGATATCGGTCTCGTGCATTTGTGCGCTGAACTCCTCATGCACCAGGCGCATGACGTCTTTTTTATGCTCATCGCGCACGCCATCGAGAAACAATGGCCCGGCCATGCTGAGCTGTAAACGCACTTGGAAACCTCGACGCCAAGCGGCCAGTGCCAAGCCCTGAGGACTGCAGCCACCATGGCCGGAAGTCATGAACACCGTGGTCGCCTCACGCCAGATCTGCAATTCTTCACGTCGCTCCAGTGAGCGCGCCGACTGCAACGCGCCCATGGCCATCAATAGACAGGCCGGGCCACAAGTGAAATCGGTGGTTTGCGGGTAATAGGGCACCTTGATATTGCGCGAATCACGGTGCTGAACAATGCGCTTTTCCAGGCGCAGCGCATCGGCGTGGTCCTCGTAGTAATCGTGAATCAACGCAAAGCGCCGATAGCCGTTGCGCTCGTAAAGCGCGATGGCGCCGGGGTTGTCGATGCGCACCTCAAGACGCAGGTACGCGCAGTCATGCTCGACGGCACAGGCCTCGATACGTTGCAGCAGTTGTTTTCCCAGCCCAGTACCGCGAGCTTTGCCGGCAATGGCGATGGAATACAGGCGCGCCAGTGATGTGCCGCGATGAAACAGCACCAGGGCGTAGCCGAGCAATTGACCGTCAAGTTCGGCGACCAGCAGTTGCGCATGGGCGCGGGTGATCATCCATTGAAAGCTGCGACTGGTGAGCCGGTCGCTGGTGAAACATTGCATTTCCAGAGCCAGCAGCGCTGGCAAATCTTCAATTACCGCCAAACGAAAAACAGCACTCATATGACCACCGTAAAAGTTGCGTAACGAAACGGGACTTTCGAAAAACTTCGTGCTTAATAGAAATGGTCTTGTTCTCCAACGGATCAATCTCTATGTCAGCGGTACAGGGTCATTGGCGCGAAGTATCCGAGCAAAGTTTGCCGGCGGCAACTTTTTTAAATCCAGCCATCAGAACTTCCAGTCAAGTGTTGATCATCGTCGAACGCAAGGAAGATTGGGCCTCGTACTTCCCCAGCGAGGACATCGTCACCGCTCAGGAATACCTCGAGCAAACCCGTGACAACGAGCCGGGCAAGCGCGTGCAGGTGATCAATCTGTGCCGCAGCTACAAGTATCTGGGGCACGGTTACTACTGCTCGCTGCTGGCAGAAGCCCGCGGCCACAAGGTGATTCCATCGGTGCGCACCATCAGCGAACTGACGAAAAAATCGCTTTACGGTCTGGCACTGGACGATCTCGATAAAACTCTGGAAAAAGCCCTCACTCATCATCTGTACAGCGATACCGAAGGTTTCACCTTGACGCTTTACTTCGGCAAGACGCATATCGAGCCGCTGCAGGATCTAGCTCGACAATTGTTTGAAGTGTTTCCGTGCCCGATTCTGTTAGTTGAGTTTCGGCGAACTAACGGTTGGCACATCGAAGGCATTAAGTCCGGTGCCCTGCACAAGCTGCGTGATGACCAAGAAGATCAGTTCGCCAATGCGCTGGACGGCTTCAGCCGTAAAGTCTGGCGAGCACCACGCTCGCCGCAAGTGGCGCGTTACGACCTGGCGATCCTGCACGATCCGCAGGAGGCCTTGCCGCCATCCAACGCCAAGGCACTGGAGAATTTCGTCCGGGTCGGCAAGCGTATGGGCATCGACGTCGAGCTGATCGAGCGCAAGGACTATGCGCGGATCGCTGAGTACGACGGCTTGTTGATTCGCGAGACCACCAGCGTCGACAACCATACCTACCGCTTTGCCAAGAAGGCTGAAAGCGAAGGCCTGGTGGTGATGGACGACCCGACGTCGATCCTGCGCTGCACCAACAAGGTCTACCTGACCGACCTGCTCAACAGCCATCAATTGGGCATGCCCGCCACGGAAATTCTCTACAAGGAGCGACCGGAAGATTTCGAACGGGTCGGTGAACGCCTCGGTTTTCCGCTGGTGTTGAAGATCCCCGACGGCTGTTTTTCTCGCGGAGTGATCAAAGTCGAAAGTCAGCAGGCGCTGCTGGAGGCTACTGCCGAACTGTTCGAACACTCGGTGTTGTTGCTGGCTCAGGAGTTTTTCTACACCGAGTACGACTGGCGCATCGGCGTGCTCAACCGCAAGCCGATCTTCGCCTGCCAGTACTTCATGTCCAAGGGCCACTGGCAAATCTACAACCACAAAGCCAAGGGCCAGTACGTCAACGGCGAGTGTCGCACCCTGGCCGTGCACGAGGCGCCGCGAGCGGTGGTGGAACTGGCGGTGAAGACCGCCAACCTGATCGGCGATGGCCTTTACGGCGTAGACCTGAAACAGGCCGGCGACAAAGTGGTGGTGATCGAGGTCAACGACAACCCGAACCTCGACGCCGGTATCGAGGATGCCTATTTGCAGGACGATCTGTATTCACTGGTGCTGGAGGAGTTTGTGCGACGATTGGAGCTCAAACGTCGCGGCCAGGCCTGGTGAAGCGCCGATGATCAGCAGTTTCGCACTGACTCATGGCGCGTTGCAGCGGGTCGAGCGGCTGGACGCCGAGGTGATGCTGTTCAGCAATCCCGATGCGGCCGAGCGTGACTTGCTCCACAGCCACTACAAGGTCGACGAACACGCACTGGCTTCGGCGCTGGACCCGGATGAAGTCTCGCGAATCGAGTTTCACCCCGACCACTTGTTCCTGATCTGGAAACGCCCGGAAAACTATTCCGGCGGTGGCGGCCTGGCGTTTGAGGTGTCGTCCTGCGGCCTGCTTTTTTCGCCCGGTCAATTGCTGGTGATCGCCACCGACGACACGCCGCTGCACGGCATCGGTACGCGCCAGCCGCTCAATGCGCCGCTGGATGTGTTGCTCGATCTGCTGTTCAACAACATCCACCATTACCTTGGCCATCTGAAGGTGATCAAACTGGTCGCCCGCGAGCTGCAACAGAAGTTCAACGCCTCGATGCAGAACCAGCATCTGGTGCAGATGTTCAACCTCAGCGAAAGTCTGATCTATTACATCAATGCCTTGCACAGCAACGGCGCGGTGTTGACGCGGCTGCGCAATCATGCGGAAAAACAGCATTTCGGCAGCGAGGCGATCGGACTGATCGACGACCTGATCATCGAGAATAACCAGTGCTACAAGCAGGCGGAGATCTACTCCACGGTGTTCTCGGGGCTGATCGATGCGCGCGGCAATCTGATGAACAACAGCATGAACAACCTGCTGCGCAAACTGACGTTGATCAACGTGGTGTTTCTGCCGTTGAACCTGATTGCGAGCATTGGCGGGATGTCGGAATTCAGCATGATGACGGCGGGCACGCCGTGGTGGATTTCCTACCCGGTGTTTCTGCTGGTGATGTTGTTGGGGGCCGGGGGGATGTTGTTTGGGTTGCGGCGGTTGGCCAAGTGATCTGTGGTGACTTGGCCGACGCCAGCCTATAGCGCCAGCGTTAAATAAGCCGTTGACTCGCCGGCCGCCGCCGGGCTAACTTCAGGCCCATGACTTCCACCGTATTGCGCTGCCAGCCAAGCATTATTACCGCCATTCCTCATTTGGCGGGCTAGCTCACGACTGCAGCACCCAACCCGCCCTAGAGGCGGGTTTTCATTTTCTGTCTCCGGGGTTTTACCAACGAAGGCTCCCTGTAGGAGCTGCCGAAGGCTGCGATCTTTTGATCTTGCTTTTGATTTGAGAATAACAAAGTCAAAAGATCGCAGCCTTCGGCAGCTCCTGTACAGAGCGCCCGGAGATGACGATGAAATACAGCCCTGACCAGCAAACCCTGCTTGAGCAGTACGTGAAAAAGATCCTCGCCGCGCCGGTCTACGACATCGCCGTGCGTACGCCGTTGCAAGCGGCGCCAGCGCTGTCCGAGGCGTTGGGCAATCGGGTCCTGCTCAAGCGCGAGGACCTGCAACCGACGTTCTCCTTCAAGATCCGTGGCGCCTACAACAAACTGGTGCAATTGAGCGATGCGCAGAAAGCACGCGGGGTGATCACCGCTTCGGCGGGCAACCATGCGCAGGGCGTGGCGCTGGCGGCGCGTGAACTGGGGGTCGCGGCGACCATCGTCATGCCCTCGACCACGCCTGAACTCAAGGTGCTCGGCGTGCGAAGTCGTGGCGCCGAGGCGCTGCTGCACGGCGAGAGTTTTCCGTTTGCCCTGGCCCATGCGCTGCAACTGGCCGAGCAGACCGGGCGCACCTTTGTCTCGCCGTTTGACGACCCGGAGGTGATCGCCGGCCAAGGCACGGTGGCCATGGAAATCCTCCGTCAGCATCAGGGACCGCTGGATGCGATCTTCGTCCCGGTGGGCGGTGGCGGCCTGATCGCCGGCATCGCGGCGTACGTCAAATACCTGCGGCCAGAAGTACGGATCATCGGTGTCGAATCGGAGCACTCGGCCTGCCTTAAGGCGGCGCTGCACGCGGATGCGCGGGTGGTGCTGCCCAGTGTCGGTACGTTCGCCGATGGCGTGGCCGTGGCGCAGATCGGCGCTTATGGATTTGAGGTGTGCCGGTTTTGCGTGGACGAGGTGGTCACCGTCAGCAATGACGAGCTGTGCGCGGCGATCAAGAATATCTACGACGATACCCGCTCGATCACCGAGCCTTCCGGGGCATTGGCGGTGGCCGGCATCAAGCAATACGTGGCGCGCAGCGGTGTTCGCGAGCAGACTTTCGTCGCGATCGACTCCGGCGCCAACATCAACTTCGACAGCCTGCGCCACGTCGCCGAGCGCGCCGCGATGTGCGGCGTCCCGGCGTGATTACACTCAGGGCAGCAATGGGCGCAGGAAACTGCGCTCGTAACTGACGATGAATTTCTTCTGCACCAGTGATTCCACCAGCGCCGTGCTTTCCGGGTCGGTCAGCGCGATGTGCCGGTAGCTTTCGTAATCGGCCAGCGAAGGAAAGCTGAACAGGCAATAGGCGATGTTGCTCGCGCCCTCGGAGGGCAGGAAGTAGCCGTGATGGGTGCCGCCCAAGCGCTCGACGATGCCCAGCCAAGCCTTGGCATAGGCTTCGAACTCGGTCAGTTGGTACGGATCGATCACGTATCGCACATGGCAAGTAATCAAGTGTGGCGCTCCTGTTTCAGGTCATTCCGCGATGGCGGTACCGACCTTGTCCGAAGCCGACCAGATGCGGTAACGCACTTCGACGTCCTTGGGCGCGTAAATCACCAGCGGCAGCTTGCTGTTGTAACGCAGCATGAAGCCATCACCGACGACCGGGACAAAGGCGCGCTTTTTCTGGCCGCCGGGCGGACAAGCCATCAGCGTACTCATCGGCCCGATGACTTTTTCCAGTCGGTAGAACGGGTAGCCCCAACCTTCGAGATTTTTCTCGTCCAGAACACCACCCAGACGTTGGCGATTGCAGTCGACTTCCAGGGTCTTGCCGGCGAGCACTTCAACCTGGAAGTTCTCTTCCTGATCCTGTTTGGGCAGGTAGATGACTTGGCGGGTGAAGCCATTTTCCGCCTTGGGATACGGCGCGACGTCTTCGAGTTTGGCCGCGTGGGCGAGGGTGGACAGGCCGGCAATGAGCAGACCGATTGTCGCGCGAGCGCGTAAAGAACCCATGAAAGCCTCCTGGCGGGTGTAGGGTGGATGTCGGGCATTCTCACTGTCATCAGCGATGAATGCAAACCGGCGTCGACTTGCAAATTGCAGTGCGCAGAAGGCCCGATCTTGCATTTTGCAACTGGCTAACTGCTGGCCACCGCGCCAAGTGCTTGATTTCATGAGGGTCGAAATGACCCGATGAAAGGCACGTTTTATGCGTCGCTTTGGTGCAGCGCACCGGCTTCGGGCGCCTACACTCCAATGGGCATTTCGCAGTACAACCGTTTGCCGCACCAGGGAATCAGCGGGGACACACCCGTGCAGGGGCAGCAAAAGCGGTCAACGTGAAGAGTTGATTGGCAGTTTCATCAATAAGGAGAGGTTCACCATGTTTCTGTCTGCCTTGGAACTACGCAATATCATTGAAAGCAGTTTTCTGCCGAAACGCTGCCAGTGCACGCTGTCGCCCGACCTGTCGATGACCGTCAAGGTCTTCGGCGACCACCAGACTGACCAGGTTGATCTGCACGTCACGGGTATCGATGCCAGCCATCTGAATGGCTGCCGCGAGATCAACGACCTGATCGCCGGCCTGCGTTCGGATCTGGCGCAACAAACCACGCAGTCGCATTACAGCCCACGATCCAGAGCCGTTTAACTCACCGTTTCACCCAGTTCGACCGTCACGCGCCGGGCCTGCACAAAGCCGAGGCCCAGCGCGAACTCGACCAGCACCGCGAGCAGAATCCCGGGGCCGGCATGGCCGTTCAGCCATTCGCCAAACCCCAGCACCGCCAGACCAAAACAACCAACGATAAACCCGTTGCTCAGGGCATTGCGACCCAGCGACGGCGGCGCGCTGCGCACCAGATAAAACATCATCCCCAACGCCGCAAACAGCACCGCACTGCGCCGCGCGACAAACCCGACAGCGCTCGAATACTCAATGCTCCAGATCGCCAGCAATACCTCCGGGAAAAAGCCCCAGACCAGCGCCAGTACAAAACACAACGAAGCGGTGATGATCGACAATGTGCGAAACGACAACTGCATGGCGAGTCCTTGCGGCAGTAAGAAGGGACCCCGAGCATAACCCGCGAAGCCTTCATCGCCTACCGCAAAGCCGCAAATCAGAGCCTTCTGTCAGTTCTGCTCGCTGCAGGCGTCAGACATTTTCCGGTAGGTGATTTCCGCCGGCTTGCCGGCATTGTCGATGTACTTCATGTCGGCGGTGATGACCTTGCACTGCTGAGTCTGTGGCTCGGTCAGCGAGATCACTTTGTTCACCTGCAACGGCATGCCGTACTGGTAAGGAACGGGCTGGGTAGCAGCGTTGGTGTCATTGGCCTGAGCCAGTCCGGCGAATGCGGTGCAGGCGAGGGCGGAGGTGAGCAATAGCGTGCGAATGTTCATGAATCGTACTCCCGTGCGACGGAATAAGCGTTCGGCGCCATACGGCCGAACCTGCCGCACTCGGCGCCAGCCAGGGGCTGAGGTGTGCGGTTCAGTACAGTCTTGGACTGCGGCGTTAAGCGATGGTTAACCTGGCTGAACGCCGGCTGTCTGGCGGAGGGAGGATTTCTCGGGGATGCGGTGCCGATTCCTACAAGGGGTGATGCCTTGTCTGCTTTCGGCGGCGGGAGCGGGGCGGGTATGGTTTGGCGTCGCTGCAAAATCAGCGGCTCGGGTTTGGTCACCTGAAAATACTCACACATGTGTGCCATCATTCGCACCGCGGACATCTATGTCTTCGTAGTGCATCGCTGTGGCGGCTGTGTGCAGGACGCCTTCGGGCGAGCTGATTGGGTATTCAGTTGACCAAACTTGCATACAGTCCGCCTCCCATCGTTTGGTCACGGTGTCGGCGGGTTACCTTACCCAGCAAGAGATAACTCTGATGCCGATATTAAATCCGTTACCCAATCGTTATCACCCTCTAAACAGCGGCGTTACCGACAGCGCGCCAATGGTCATCGACACCCAAGCCAACCCCCAAGACATCCTCGAGTCCGCCGTCCAGCGCATCCGCGCCTGCAGCGACCTGCTCGAAACCCTGCACTGCATGTGCTTCCGCCATGGCGATGTTCAGGACATTCCACACATCACCCATGCGCTGTACCTGCTGGCGCAGGACGGCAATGATTTACTGCAGGTGGCGCAGCAGCAGATGCTGGATTGGAAGGCGCCGGTTTGAAATTCTAGAATCAGGCTTGGAGGGAAGTCAGACGAGACTTCCCTCCAACTGCATAGGCCGTTTGCATCAGACCATTATCGTGATGCCGCCTCAAGCCATGCTTGTCGTGGTGGATCGCGGAATTTGTGCCAAACGTACCGACTCCTGATTCTCACGATGTTCAGCCCAACGATCGATATGCTTTTGCAGCTCCGGCAGTGCCGTGCAATCGCCGTAGATTTCAGCCAATGTCAGCTTTGTAGAGCTCAAGCGCGTGATCGTCAGGAGTGTTTCTTCAAGCGCTTTCAGCTCTTTTTGGTTATGTTTTATTGCTTGCCTGATTGCCGTCTGGCGCTCCTGAAGGTCGGACATCGTCGAGCGACGCTGGAATGCGGTGGCGCGATCTTGAGGGCGGCTTTCAATAGTGCCGCCGGGGAATTCCTTATCCGCGTCGGTCTGCCATTGCTGCAGTTGTGTGCGGTAGGTTTCCACCTCCAGCTTCAAACGGTCGGATTCGGTTTTGCTGACGATGTAGCCGCCGGTTTTCTCTGTATCCTGCCAGCGGCGTAACGATGCCCAGCATGCCGGAATATAACCGTCGAGCATCTTGTGATCGGCACCGTTGGCCGCCTGAACCAGGAATTGCTTGCGATCCGGTGTGTCGTTGTTCTTCAACTGAGCAACGCACTTGGCCATGGCTGCTTCTTCGTAGCCTTCGCAACCGGGTGTCCAAAGGACAGACGAGACCTCTCGACCGGGCAGGCGCAGTGGCATGAAGTAGCGCTGCTCGCCGTGATGCCAATAAGGCTTGCCGCCAAAACGCGTCAAGCCGGCCGCAAACACCAGTCCCCCGGCGGCTGGCGTCAAAACACCCGAGACAGTTGCCGCAAGGCCGGTGATCCAGATCGGTTTTTTGGTATCCATCCAGCCGGCGGGTACGCTCGGCACTGGGTCGTTCTGGTTGACGATCCGGTGATGAACCAGGCCGCTGGCGGATTCGACGAAGTCTTTGTCGCCGGCACGCGGTGAGCCGAAGGTGTAGAGGATTACGTCGCTGGTGATCTCACGATGGAGCCATTCCGAAAGCAGCAAGGAAATGGCGCCGCCCAGACTATGGCCGCAGACGATGATTTTCTGGTCGGTGCGAAAACGAAGAATGTAGCGTTCGATAAATGGCCGCAACGCCATGAACGCTTCATAAAAGCCTTGATGCGCCTTTCCGGTTCCGCCCTCAATCGGTACTTGTTTGGCATCGGCATCTCGCCAGCCGTCCCAGCCTTCGGCCGTACCCCTGACACCGATAAGGATGATCCGGTCATCGTGGGTGGCATAGGCCTGGGTGTCGGTATTTTTCCAGTCCGTTGCTCCTTGTCTCAAATCATTGAAAAAATGCACATCTGAGGGGGTTTCCAGTTCTTCACCAGAGGATGGGTCATTCTGCGGGTAAAGTTCTGGATCGAAGGGGACGATTTCCAGGCGCTTGGAGTAGGGCACATCTTCTACGAGTGGAAACGATGGCTTCTTGGAGTCCGCGTAACTCGACGGCTCTTCGAAACACGCAAGGCAGGTATTCAGTACATGACCAATGGTGCCGCGCGAGGGATAGGTGAACGCAAAATCTTTTTTCGGGGCCGCATCAGCTTTCTCAGGTGTCTGACCGAAAGCGCCGTAACTGAGCGTGGCGAGCAGAGACAGTTGATAAAGGTTCAACGCACTGAATTCCGGCGCCAGCGACAGAAGCGGCCTGAACGCGCGCAAGGCGCGAACTTCGAGGACATAGTGTTTTTCTGGTAGCAGGCCTACACCAAAACTCGGAACTTTGTCCCCGGCGAAATCACGGGCGAGTTTGGCGCAACCTGCTGGCACAGGATTTGAAAGTTTTGCAGCAGGGGGCAAATGTTTGCTGAATTCAACAAAGTCACGAACTTCAACGTTGTGAAACTCGCCTTTTTCTGCCGAGGCACGGTATGCACCCGTTTTGCTGGTGCTACCAATTGGTCGTCGTAGTGTTTGCTCTGCGGCAGCTTGCAGCTCTGTTATTGGAATGTTGTAAATTTTACGGTCTGTTAAATATTTATAAAAATCGTCTGCACCTTCATATTTTTTATTTAATGTAAGGATGGCCGGGCCAGCATAAGTTCCCTCTAAGCGTGCGAAGCCCTCTGTGTCCAGTATTCCTGTTTTTTTCTCGCCTTCAGTGTCTGTAAGCGTATATGAAAGCCCCGCGTATGGTTTTCCCTCTCCAAACTCATCGACCAATCGGAAGCTTATCCAAGTTCCTCTTAAAGGGCATGAGCGCCGTTGGTCGTTTAACGTTGAAGCTTCCGTATTATCCATTGCTTAATCCTTTTAATTACAGGTCGGATAAACCGTGCATTCACTTCCATTTAACTTGAAGGTTCTAAAGTCTGTAGTATTGCCACGGCAAAACCCATACGGATCGTCTAAACCCTTTCCAAGACATGGTTTCCAGCCTCCAGGAGTCTTTACCCATGTGTCGTTTACAGCGGGCTCCTCGTCAGTGGAGAGGCGGAATTCTATTTTGATCGTTTTGTTGACTAATCCAGCTCTCTCAATAGCGCCGCCGGGCTTTCTTTTTTTGGCTACCGTTTCAGGGACCTTCCAACTCTCATCAGTTGCATTGCAGGAAAGGATTTTTTCGATTTCACCTTTCTTTATTTTTGAGTTGCTAAGTTTGAACAGCCAAGAACAGAGCCCTCGCTGTTCAATCGTGGTTGCGTATTCTGTCGGGGGGTGCCCAGGTTTTATCGGTATTACTGTTATGCCTCCAGCAAGCTCTAAATCACGATCCAAGGAGCCTGCCCCATATCTGGCTGTTAACTCATAACTTACCCGTGTGAGCTCCATCGAACAGCCCGCGATGTGATATTCCAGCGGGATGTCAGCAGAAACAGTTTGCTCGACATCTTTTGCGTCAGTCGTATTGGATTTTTGTTGTCGACGTGTCACATTTCCGCCAAGACCGGGGCTGTAAACATCGCATTTTTCACCATCTTTAGGAGAGTATTTGGCTTTTGATGTAAAGCCAACTTTGGCAGGAATGGTGGCAATCAGGGTGAAATGATCGCCGCTGTAATAGCTTGTAGCGCCATCTACTGATTCCTTTGCCATCTGTCCGGCAAAACTGCATGCACCCGCAAATGGCAGCATAAGGAAAAAAACGTATCGAGCACTGCTCGTAAAAAAACAACTACTCATTAACTGCTCCCGTTTCAACGCAATTGGGGTAGACGGTGCACTCTCGCCCATTTTGTTTGAATTTCCTAAGTAGTGGTGGAGTGGTGCATAGCTCTTCACGGTCAGAGTTCCAGCGCCCTGTACATGGTTTCCAACCATTGAGTGCTTTAAACCAGTAATTTTGATAGTAGGGTTTCTCTGCGGATGACAGTCTAAACTCAACATGGACGGTCCTGTCGGCCAAAACACTCCTGGCCAACACACCTCCCGGCTTTCTGCGCTTGAATCGATCTTCTGTAACTTCCCACTCAGGGCCTGCGGCTTCACAGGAAAGGATTTTTTCAATTTCGCCTTTTTTGATTTTTGATGTGCTTATCTGGAAGTACCAAGTGCAGATTCCGCGTTGCTCTATAACGCTAGAGGCCGACTCTATTGTGATGGAGGCCTTATCTGCAACTGAAAGCCCACCTGCTAACTCCATGTCGCGATCCAAGGAGCCTGGGCCGTATCTACCGCTTAGCTCATAGCTAACGCTTGTAAGCTCCATCGAACAGTCCGCGATATTATATTCAAGCGGAATATCCGTAGATACTGTCTGCTCAACTTGCTTTGCCTCAGTCGTATTAGATTTTTGTTGTTGGCGTGTCACCTTTCCACCAAGGCCGGGGCTATAGATATCGCATTTTTTTCCATCTTTAGGAGAGTATTTGGCTTTTGATGTGAAGCCGAATTTGGCAGGGATGGTGGCAACTAGAGTGAAGTGATCGTCGCTGTAATAGCTTGTAGCCCCTTCTAACGAGTTGCTCGCAATTTGCCCGGCAAAGCTGCATGCGCCCATTAATGGTAGAACAAGGAAAAACACAATTCTGACACTGTGCGGGAAATAACGGTCACTCATTAATTGCTCCTTGTTCAACGCAGTTTGGATATACGGTGCATTCGCGCTCATTTGCCATGAAGGATCGAAATATAGGTGGATCTACACATCGGGCAGTATATTTCGTTTCTTGACAAGGTTTCCATCCGTAAGCTGTTTTAATCCAGCGATTAGCTTTGGAGGGTTCTTCAATTTTAGAGAAATTAAATGTAACGCCGATTATATTTTTTGACAGTATGTCTCGAGCTATCGTGCCCCCAATTTTTTTTTGTTGGGAATAATCAGCCTGGACTTTCCACTTTTCGTCCGCGGCGCTGCATGACAAAATTTTCTCAATATTGTCTTTTTTCGTCTTCGCTGTGCTGATTTGAAAAAGCCATCTACAGATTCCACGTTGTGCTATTACATTTTTTGAAGGTTGTTCTGGGGCGCTCTTGGAGTCTTTTACAGTTAACCCTCCTGCAAATTCCAAATCACGATCCCGGGCGCCCGTTCCATAAGAAGCACTCACCTCATAACTAACCCTGCCAAGCTCCATCGAACACCCCGCAATGTGATATTCCAGCGGTATATCCGTAGACGCAGTCTGCGCTTCCGCTTTTGCTTCAACCGTATTGGACTTCTGCTGTTGACGGGTGACGTAGCCGCCGAGTCCAGAGCTGTAGACCTCGCAGGTCTGGCCCGGTTTTGGGTAGTAGTGTGCTTTAGAGGTGAAACCGAAGTTCGCCGGTACGGTGGCGACCAAGGTGAAATGGTCGCTTGAGTAGTAACTCACGCTGCTTTCGGCAATCTGCTGCGCGAAGCTGCATCCGCCCAGTGCCGGTAGCACTGCCATCGCAGGGCAAAGACTGATTCTCAAGCCAGGACGCCTGCTTTGGGATTACTGAACACTCGCTGACAACGCGCAAAATGGACTTCTGGCGTCTCCCCCGAAAGGGGTTCCCACGCGATATCAGATGCGCACTGTGTCGACAGGCGCAGGCTCAGCATCAACTGACGTTGTTCTTCGGTCCGCCAGTCCCATGCATCCAGCAAGTCCATTTGCTCCTCAAGCCATTCACTGACAACTCGGGTTTCGGCCAGTGAGGCAGCCGCATCGACGTGGTAGGTCAGCAACCAGCGCTTGAGGTTGTCTCGCAGGATGCTTCTGGCTTGCTCGCCCGACTCCGGAGTGCGTAGCCATGGCGCCGGATTCGGCACCGGATACATCCCAGACCTACTGTTATCTGCACTTTTCCAT
The DNA here is from genome assembly GCF_019775695.1 of Pseudomonas sp. AO-1. Taxonomy (NCBI): domain Bacteria; kingdom Pseudomonadati; phylum Pseudomonadota; class Gammaproteobacteria; order Pseudomonadales; family Pseudomonadaceae; genus Pseudomonas; species Pseudomonas sp. AO-1. The sequence continues at coordinate 3,530,686 of NZ_CP079947.1, read as the reverse complement.
TGATCCTGGTCCCAATACAGCACGCTGCTGATTGGCCCGAGCAGTAATGGCCATTCAGTGTCCTTCATGTTGCCCAGGCAGCGGGCCAGAACCCGGTTGTCTTGAAAACGGAACAGCGAGCGCTCGCCGTCTTCGTCGATGACCATACGGGCAATCCAGTGCTGAGTCAGACTGTCGAGATCAGCCTCGTCCATGCTACCGATCCAGCCCCAGTTCCGCTGTGGCTCATCGAGCAGTTTGCGGAAAGCATCATTGCCCGGGTTCTGCAGTTCAGTCAGCCATGGACTGATGGCGGCGAACTGCGCGTATTCGGTACGGCGGTAAAGTTGTACCGAGCGTTGCATGACGCCGGCGCTGTACAGCGAGGTGACCGGATTGGGTTCGGCGAGGCTGTCCAGTGCCAGAATCAGCACGCGATTGAGTCTGGACTGTTCGCCTAGCCAGTTGTTGAGTATTTCGCTCATGCTGTGGCTCCCAGATCGCATTTGCCTTCGCGGCAGGCTTCGCAGATCGGGCAGCGTATGTCGCCGGCAGCGCGAGCGGCTTTGGCCAGGGCCAACTGTGCGGCGGCCGGGACGAGCAGGGCACCAGCTTTGTCTTTCGCTGCGGCCCACGGGATGACAGGTTCCAGAATCCCAATCCCGGTCCCCACACCCGGCGCACCACCGGTATTGACCTTCACCTCAGCCCCGCTGATGGTCACTCCACCTGCATCCACCTTCACAAAACTCCCACCCGCTTTGGCGGTCAGCTCCATGCCACCCTCGATCACCACCTTTTCACCCGCGTGATAGTGAATCTCCGTCCCAGCCTCGACAAATTGCGCCGTACCGACCTTCACATGCTGCGTCACGCCCACCGTGAGGTGATCATCCGCGCGCATCTCGCTGACGCGATCCAGATGGGTAATCCGGTGCTCCTCAACCTTGAACTCGCTAAGGGTGTTGGCCTCAACCGTGTCATGCCGCTCATTGCCCACGCGAATCTTCTGGTCGTGTTCGATGTTCTCGTCCCAATCGCGCTGGGCATGGATGTAGATCTGCTCGGCACCCTTTTTGTCTTCAATCCGAAACTCGTTGTAGCCCTTGCCGCCCGGGGAGCTGAGGGTTTTGAAGGTGCTGCGGGTCTTGTTTGCCGGCAGGTCGTAGGGGACGACGTTTTCCTTGTGGTACAGGCAGCCGGTGACGAGGGGCTGGTCGGGGTCGCCTTCGAGGAAGGTGACGAGGACTTCCATGCCGATGCGCGGGATGGCGATGCCGCCGTAGGCGGCGCCGGCCCAGCCGCTGGCGACGCGCAGCCAGCAGGTGGTTTTGTCGTCGGACTGGCCGTCGCGGTCCCAGTGGAACTGGACCTTGATGCGGCCGTACGGGTCGCAGTGGATTTCTTCGCCGGCCGGGCCGGTGACGACCGCGGTCTGGCTGCCGAGGACTTTGGGTTTCGGGTGTTCGAGGGCAGGGCGGTAGTGCGCGTCCCACGGGGTGGCGAGGAAGCTGTTGCGGTAGCCCTGGTGGAAATCGCTTTTGTTGTCGGTGACGTCGCTGGTGACGTTTTCACCGAGCACTTGCGGTTGTTTGCCTTCGTGGAAGACTTCCAGCAGCAGCCACAGGTCGTTCCATTCAGCGCGCGGGTGTTCGGCCAGGGTCAGGAAGTGGCCGCTGGTCAGAGTCGGTTCGTCACCTTTGCCTTCGGCGAGTTTGTAGTCGCTGCGATGGCGTTCGAGGGCGCGGGTCGAGAGGAATTTGCCGCGCTCGCGGGTGGTGAAGCGGCCGGGGTAATCATAGTCCTCAAGGTCCGGGGCGAACTCGGATTTGACCGCGCCTTCGGGCAGGATCTTCGGTTTTTCGAAGTCGTAATCACGGCGGCTGACGCGGGTGGTGCGGGTTTCCAGGCGCAGGTTGAAGCGTTTGATCACCGGTTTGTCGGCGCTCATGCCCGAGTCTTGCTGGTAGCTCACGGCCTTGAGTTTGCGGAACACTGTCTGATCGTCGCCGAACACCAGTTTGTGCCCGCTGCTGCTGTGCTGGAAGTGGAAGTGAATGCCTTCCTCTTCGCACAGGCGCTGGATGAAGTGCAGGTCGGATTCGTCGTACTGCACGCAGTAATCGCGCTGCGGGTACTCGGCATTGAGCTGGAAGCTGTAGGCGTCGGCGAGGATGCCGCGATCTTCAAGGACCTGGGCGATGATTTTCGGCACCGTGAGGTTCTGGAAAATCTGCTGGTCATGGTTGTGCCGCAGATAGGCCAGTTGCGGCACCAGGCTGATGCTGTAACGGGTCAGGGTCTTGCCGGAATCGCCTTGTTCGATGCGATACACCAGGCCGTGGATCTTGCCTTGGCCGGTGGCGCCGAAGGTCAGGACGCCGGGCTTGTGCAGCAGCTCTTCGAGTTTGAGGTCGGGGCGGGCGCTGACCAGTTCGAGGTCGAAACGGAAAGGCTCGTTGAGGGCTTCGCGACCGGTGAAGCTCAGCACTTGCAGGTCGGCGGAGGCGCCTTCGAGGGTAAGGGTAATGTGGGTAGCGTTGGCGTCCAGCATGCCTTGAATTCCGTCCATTGAATAAGCAGGTGACGGATGATGGAGGATTAGACCGCCTCGTTCAAGGCGCAAATGCCGTAGGCGCGGGAGCTGCGACGTATAGGGAAAACCCTTAGATCGGTGTTTCGAGCCAATGAAAACGCGGGTTGCGCCGTTCTGAAGGAGCCGGCAATGCGTGGTTCAGAGCGGTCCAGCGCTTGAGAATCGCCAGTCAGTTTCAGACTAAAGTCGCCTTCAGGCCGTCAAAGCCATCTGCCATCATTGTCGCTCACCCCTGCGTGTCCACTTCTTCCCGGCTGTTTCTGACCCGGGACGGGAGCTATTTTTCTGGCTGACTGCGCCCTGGCGCAAACGCTGTACTGTTGGAGTTTTTCATGCGTCCCCCATTCCCTCTCATCACCCCGCGCCAGTCGTTTGGCTTCGGAGCCGTTGTGCTGTGCGCCGGTTTTGCTGCGCAGGTTCAGGCCAGCGGTTTTCTCGAAGACACCACGGCGAAAATCGAATCGCGCACGGTGTACTTCAACCGCGATTTCCGTGATGGGCACACCTCCAGTGACCAGGGCGCTTCCAAGCGTGAAGAGTCGGCGCAAGGCTTTATTCTCAATCTGCAATCGGGTTACACCGAGGGCACGGTCGGCTTCGGTATCGATGCGCTGGGCATGCTCGGCTTTCAGCTCGACTCCAGCCCTGATCGCAGCAACAGCGGCTTGCTGCCATCCAGCGGCGAGAACCCGCGCGGCTCGAAGGGGCAGTACGCGAAGATGGGCCTGACCGCCAAGGTCAAGGTCTCGGACACGGTGTTGAAGTACGGCGCGCTGCTGCCGGATCTGCCACTGCTCAAGTACAACGACGGCCGCCTGCTGCCCACGATGTTCAACGGTGCGATGCTGACCTCCAGAGAAGTGAAGGATCTGACCTTCATGGCCGCGCGTCTGGACAAGTACACCGCACGGGATTCCACTGATTCGCAAGACATCCGCGTGCACTGCAAGAACAAGCGCTACGCCTGTAACACCACCGCCGACCATTTCGACATGTACGGCATCGACTACAAGATCAATGATCGCCTGACCGCGCAGTATCACTACGCGGAACTGGAAGACATCTATCGCCAGCACTTTGTGGGGATGTTGGCTAACCAGCCGCTGGGTGACGGTGTGCTGAAGGCCGATGTGCGTTTGCTGAAAAGCGCCGACAGCGGTGATGCCAAGGCCGGCTCCATCGACAACCGCGCGTTGAGCGGCATGCTCTCGTACGGCATCAGCGGCCACACCTTCAGCGCCGGTTGGCAGCGCATGAACGGCGACAACTCGATGCCGTACCTCGATGGCAGCAATCCGTATCTGGTCAACTACGTGCAGGTCAACGACTTCGCGGCGGCGCAGGAGCGCTCCTGGCAGTTGCGTTACGACTATGACTTCAAGGCCATCGGCATCAACGGCCTGAGCTTCCTGACCCGTTATGTGAACGGTGACCACATCAAAGTCGCGGGCAGCGATCAGGAAGGCAAAGAGTGGGAGCGCGACAGCGAGTTGAAGTACGTGATCCAGACGGGCACGTTCAAGGATGTCAGCCTGCGCCTGCGCAATGCGACTTACCGCACCAACTATGAGAAATTTGCGCGGGATGTGGATGAGACCCGGTTGATTGTGAGTTACAACTTCTCCGTCCTGTAAACCTCGCTCCCTGTAGGAGCTGCCGCAGGCTGCGATCTTTTGATCTTGATTGTGAATAACAAAATCAAAAGATCGCAGCCTGCGGCAGCTCCTACAGGGGGACTGCGGCGGCCTACAACCAATGCCAGAGCCGGCTCCAGAAGCCGCGATTCAGATCCTCTTTGCACCCGGCATACTGCTGCGCATACACGTCGGAACGCGCCTGCACCTTGCGTGCAGTCGGCATCAGCCAGGCCTTGCTGGCGTAGGTCTTGTTGCGGAAACCGCCCCAGCCTTCGTGGTAGTTCAGGTACTGGTTATAGGCGTCGTACTTGTACACGCCGTTGATCGAGGTGGTCTTGTCCATGTACCAGCCGACGAAGTCGATGGCGTCGTCAAAGTCTTCGCGGTCAGCCCAATTGCGCCCGGTACTCTTCTGGTAATCGGCCCAGACTTCATCCTTGGCCTGGGCATAGCCGGCGGCCGTCGACACCCGGCCCCACGGAATCACCCACAACAGGTATTTGCGCGGCGTCTTGGCGTCGTAGCGGTAGCCGGACTCCTGATACATGATCGCGAAGGGCACTTGGATCGGCACGCCCCAGCGCTTTTGCGTGACTTGCGCCGCGTCGTACCAGTCGCTTTTTTCGCGGAAGATTTCGCAGATGTCTTCCGGCGAACGCGGCGGCGAGGTGCCGCAGCCGCTGAGTAATCCCGCCAGTATCAAAAGTCCCGCCGTCCGCCCCGACATCAAACCGTCATCCCCATGCGCGCAAAAAGGCCGACAGTCTACGCGCTCAGCTCAACTGGTGACGATAGGGCAAATCCGGACCGGTCTTGCTGCACGTCTGGGCGGCCGCCTGTACGGCAAACCTGAGCATCGCGTCGATCTGCTCGCGGCTGAGCTGTTGCACGCCCTCAACCGAGTCCAGACCTTGTTCGGTCAGCCAGGTGATCAGCGCCGCCTGAAAGGTATCGCCGGCGCCGACGGTATCGGCGATTTGCACCGAGCATGCTGGTACTGACCACGAGCCATGGGCGCGGCTGAACACCGTTGCGCCTTCGCCGCCACGGGTCAGGAACACCAACTGGCAGCGATGCTGCAGCCAGCCTTCGATCACGCGCTGCGGGTCCTGTTCGGGATACAGCAGGCTCAGGTCTTCGTCGCTGACCTTGATCATGTCGGCCAGTTGCACCAGGGTTGCCACGCGTTCGCGCCAGAGGTCGATGTTCGGCTCGGGGTTAAGGCGCACGTTGGGGTCGAGGGTGATCAGGCGCTTGCCGCTTTCGCGCTGCACCAGGGTCAGCAGGGTGTCGGCTATCGGCTGTACCACCAGCGAGAACGAGCCGATGTGCAGGCCACGCACGTCATCTCCGAGTTGCGGCAGATGGGCGAAGCTTAATTGGCGATCAGCACAGCCCTCGCCGCGAAAACTGTAATGCGGCGAACCGTTGGCACCGACCGCGACCATCGCCAGCGTGGTTGGCGCGGCGAAGTCGATCAGGTAGTCCGCACGCACGCCTTCTTCCTGCAGCACTTGCTGCAAACGTCGACCGAGATAGTCGGTGGACAGCCCGGCAAACAACGCCGAATCCACACCCAAACGGCGCAAGCCGACCGCGACGTTGAACGGCGAGCCGCCGGCAATCGCCTTGAAATTCACCTTCGAGGCCAGACCGCTGGCATCGTCTTCGCTGAAAAAATCGAACAGGGCTTCGCCACACACCAAATACATGATTGTTTGCTCTTTATAGGGTTGCGACATGCTGTTGATAGCGTTCATAGGCCTGCTGGAACGCCGCGACATGGGCGGCAACCGGCAGGGTTTCACTGTGCAGATCGAGCTTTACGCAGCGCTGGCAAAGATCGGCCAAAGAGTCCTCGTGGCCGTTCGACCATGACTTGCACCACGCCGCCTGAATCGCCGCGCCGAGGGCTGCGGCTTCGCTGTGTTCGGTGCAAATCACCGGGGTGTTCATGATGTCGGCGACGATCTGCCGCCACACCGCACTTTTCGAACCGCCGCCGATCAGGCAAATGCTGCGGCTTTGTAAACCATTGTGGCGCAACAGATCCAGTCCATAACGCAAACCGAAGGTCGTGCCCTCGACCACGGCGCGACACAGATTGGCCTGGGTCAGGTTGTTCAAGGTCAGGCCGTGCAGGCTGCCGGTGGCATGGGGCAGGGCGGGGACGCGTTCGCCGTTGAGGAACGGCAGCATGCTCACGCCTTCCGCGCCGATGGGCGCCTGGGCCACGAGCTGATTGAACTGCTCCAGGTCGAGGTCGAACAGCTCGCGTATTGCGCCGGTGGCGTTGGTCAGGTTCATGGTGCAGATCAGCGGCAGCCAGCCGCCGCTGGACGAGCAGAATGTGGCAACCGAAGCATCCGCGCTGACCTGCGGCGCCTCGGCGTAGGCGTACACCGTGCCGGAGGAACCGAGGCTCATGGTGATCGCCCCGGGTTGAATGTTGCCGGTACCGATGGCGCCCATCATGTTGTCGCCACCGCCGCTGGCGACCACTGCGTTCGGGTTGAGGCCCAACTGCTCGGCAATCGCTGGCAGCAGTGTGCCCACCGCCTGATGCGCGTCGATCAGCTCCGGCAATGCCGCTTGCAGGCGACCGGTGGGGTCAATATCACGCAGCAACTGCAAGTCCCACTGGCGGCTGCGCACGTTGAAATAACCGGTGCCGGAAGCGTCGCCGTACTCGCTGCAGGCGCGCCCGGTGAGCCAGAAATTCAGGTAATCGTGGGGCAGCAGGATGCGTGCGATGCGCGAGAACACCTCAGGATGCTGTTCTTTAGTCCAGAGTAATTTCGAAACGGTGTAACCCGGCGCGATGACCACACCGAGGCGCTCAAGCGAGCCTTTTTCACCGCCGAGGTGTTGGAGCAGACGCTCGTTTTCGTCAGTGGTTTCGGTGTCGCACCACAGCTTGGCCGGGCGCAGCACCTGGCCCTGATCGTCGAGCAGCACCAGGCCGTGTTGCTGGCCGGAGACACCGATGCCGAGGATCGCCTGCCCGTCGACATCGGCCGCGAGCAGGGCGCGGCGGGTGGCGAGAGCGAAGGCGTCGAGCCACTGTCGGGTGTCCTGCTCGCGGCGACCATTGGCGCCGCTGATCATCGTGTGCGTGGCGGCGCCTTCGCCGAGCACTTGACCGCTGGCCGCATCGAGGATGATCGCCTTGGTGCCCTGGGTGCCGCAGTCGATGCCGAGGAAGAGTTGTCGGGTGGTCACAGTGAGGTCCTCAGGGTGTCAGGTGAGTCAAGGTGAAGCCAATCGCTGGCAAGCCAGCTCCCACAGGTTCTCGGGTGTACGCAAAATTCATCAACGATTGAAAATCCTGTGGGAGCTGGCTTGCCAGCGATGGCGCCGGTGGTTTCACCGCATCACTCAGCCAGCACCCGCTCCAACGTGCGCGTCACACCCACCTCACGCAAGCTGTTGCAGCACCACTCAAACGCCGCCACAAATGCCGCCGAACGTGGAATCGCCGTGCCGAAAATCTCCTCGACCGCCAACAACCGCTGAGTGATCAACGCATCATCCGCCACCAGCCCCTGACAAAATTCCGCCCGTGGATCCGGAATCGTATAAGTGTCGCCATTTTCATCGACGCCCTGCAGATACAACGCCCAGGCTGCCACCACCAACGCTGCGCGCCTGGTTTCCTGGCCATCGGCAATCAAGCGATTGATCGTCGGAATGGTGAACTTGGGAAACTTCGATGAACCGTCCGAACACACCCGCTCCAGTTGATCGGCAATCGCCTGATTGGAAAAGCGCGCCACCAGCGTGTTCTTGTAGTCGGTCAGATCTATGCCCGGCACCGGCGCCAGTTGCGGGGTGACGTCAAGGTCCATGTAGGCGCGCATGTAGCGTACGAACAGCGGGTCGTTCATGGTCTCGTGGACGAAGCGATAGCCCTTCAAAAAACCCAGGTAAGTCAGGGCCAGGTGGCTGCCGTTGAGCAGCTTGATCTTCATCTCTTCGTAGGGCGAAACGTCATCGGTGAACTGCACGCCGACCTGTTCCCAGGCCGGGCGACCGTTGACGAATTTGTCTTCCAGCACCCATTGCACGAACGGCTCGCAGACCACTGGCCAGGCATCGTCGACGCCGTGTTTGTCGGCCAGTTGCAGGCGGTGGGCGGTGCTGGTCATCGGTGTGATGCGATCGACCATGGCGTTGGGGAAACTCACGTTCTGCTCGATCCAGTCGCGCAACCCCTGGTCGCGCAGCGTGGCGAAGGCCAACAGTGCCTTGCGGGTCACCGCGCCGTTATGCGGCAGGTTATCGCAGGACATGAGGGTGAACGCCGGTGTGCCCGCGTTACGGCGCTTTAGCAGCGCTGCGCAGAGGAAGCCGAACACCGTGGTCGGCGCGTCCGGGTTTGCCAGATCGTGCTGGATCTGTGGCAGGTGCGCCATGAACTCGCCGTTGCTGTCGTCGATGCAATAACCGCCCTCGGTGATGGTCAGCGAGACGATGCGGATCTGCGGATCGGCGAGTTTGTCGATCAGCGCCTGCGCGCCGTCTTCGGCCAGAAGCATGTCGCGAATCGCACCGATCACCCGCACTTCGGTGTCGTCGCTGTCGCCGAGTTCGAACAGGGTGAACAGGTAATCCTGCTCTTTGAGATCGTCGCGGGCACGGCGGTCTTCTGTGCGCAGGCCGACGCCGCAGATTGCCCAGTCCAGCGCCTGACCGGTATTCATCAGTGCATCGGTGTAATACGCCTGATGCGCGCGATGGAAGCCGCCGACGCCAATGTGCGCGATGCTCTGGCGGGTGTCGCTGAGGCTGTAGGCCGGCAGTTGCACCTCGGGGGCGAGGTGCTGCAGATTTTGCTTATTGAGTTTCATCGGACAAGTCTCGAGGTTCAAGCCGCGGCGCGCAGCGGGCGGGTCAGCGCCACGCCATTGGCGTCGAACAGGTGGCAATGGCTGGCGTCCAGGTGCAGGTTCAGTTGCTCGCCGTAGCGGCTCGCCAAGTCACCGCGCACACGCATGGTCAGGGCTTCGCCGGCGTTGGTGGTGACGTGGCAGAAGGTGTCGCTGCCCAGGCGCTCGCTGACGTCGGCGGTCACTTGCAGAGTGCAGTCGCCCGGTTGCGCTAGCTCCAGATGTTCCGGGCGAATGCCCAGGGTCACGGCGCTGCCGACGCTCAGATTGGCGGCGTTGAACGGCAGGGTGATGCGTGTACCGGCGTCCAGCGAGACTTCGCAGCTCTGGCCGTCGATGCGGGCGATCTTGCCCTTGAGGAAGCCCATTTTCGGCGTGCCGAGGAACCCGGCGACGAACAGATTGGCCGGGTTGTGATAGAGGTCCAGCGGTGAGCCGACCTGTTCGATCTTGCCGCCATTGAGCACCACCACCTTGTCAGCCATGGTCATGGCTTCGACCTGGTCGTGGGTCACGTAGATCATCGTGGCTTGCAGGTCCTTGTGCAGGCGCAGCAGCTCCAGACGCATTTGCACGCGCAGGGCGGCGTCGAGGTTGGACAGCGGCTCGTCGAACAGAAAGATCTTCGGATTGCGCACGATGGCGCGGCCGATGGCGACCCGTTGCCGTTGGCCGCCGGAGAGCTGTTTCGGCTTGCGCTCGAGCATCGGCCCGAGTTCGAGAATGCGCGCCGCTTCGCCGACCTTTTTCTCGACTTCGGCTTTTGGCACACCGGCCAGATCGAGGGCGAACGACATGTTCTTTTTCACGGTCATGTGCGGGTACAGCGCGTAGGTCTGGAACACCATCGCCAGATCGCGCTTGGCCGGGCTGACTTCGGTGATGTCGCGGCCATCGAGTTCGATGGTGCCGCCGCTGACTTCTTCCAGTCCGGCGATCAGCCGCAGCAGGGTGGATTTGCCGCAGCCGGACGGGCCGACGAAGACCACGAATTCCTTGTCGTTCACCTCAAGGTCGATACCCTTGATGATGGAGAAACCTTCGAAGCCTTTTTGCAGATTCTTGATTTTCAGGTTGGCCATGGTGATGGGCCTCCGCATTGTTGTTTTTTTTAAGATCAAAAGATCGCAGCCTGCGGCAGCTCCTACGCAGTGCCCCTGTAGGAGCTGCCGCAGGCTGCGATCTTTTGCTTTTAAATCTTCATTTCACGGCGCCAAATGAGAGGCCGCGCACCAGTTGTTTCTGGCTGATCCAGCCAAAGATCAGGATCGGCGCACAGGCCAGGGTCGAGACCGCTGACAACTTGGCCCAGAACAAGCCTTCGGGGCTGGAGTACGAGGCGATCAACGCGGTCAGTGGCGCGGCTTTCGACGAGGTCAGGTTCAGCGACCAGAAGGCCTCGTTCCAGCACAGGATCAGCGACAGCAGCACGGTGGACGCGAGGCCGCCCTTGGCGATCGGCAGCAGCACGCGGAGCATCTCCTGGGCGAGGGTGGCGCCGTCGAGGCGGGCGGCTTCGAGGATGTCTTTGGGGATGTCCTTGAAGTAGGTGTAAACCATCCAGACCACGATCGGCAGGTTGATCAGCGTGTAGATCACGATCAGCGCGATGCGCGTATCAAGCAGGCCGAAACTCTTGGCCAGCAGGTAAATCGGCATCAGCACACCCACCGGCGGCAGCATCTTGGTCGAGAGCATCCACAGCAGCGTGCCTTTGGTGCGCTGGGTTTCGTAGAACGCCATCGAGTAGGCGGCGGGTACCGCGATCAGCAGGCACAGCGCCGTGGCACTGAACGAGATCACCACCGAGTTCCAGGCAAAACTGAAGTAGTCGCTGCGCTCGTTGATGTGCAGGTAGTTCTCCAGCGTCGGCGTGAAGATGAATTGCGGCGGCGTGGCGAACGCGTCGATTTCGGTCTTGAAACTGGTCATCACCATCCAGAAGATCGGGAAGAAAATCACGATCGCGATGGCCCAGGCCAGGGTGCCGAGCAGCAGGCTTTGCAGCCGGCGGGATTGTTGAAGGGTCATGGCAGGCCTCAGGCTTTGTCAGTCAGGTTTTTGCCGATCATCCGCACCAGAATGATCGCGGCGATGTTGGCGATGACCACGGCAATCAAGCCGCCGGCCGAGGCCATGCCGACGTCGAACTGCACCAGCGCCTGGTTGTAGATCAGGTAGGCGAGGTTGGTCGAGGCGTAGCCGGGGCCGCCGTTGGTGGTGGTGAAAATCTCGGCGAACACCGACAGCAGGAAGATCGTTTCGATCATCACCACCACGGCAATCGGCCGCGCCAGGTGCGGCAGGGTCAGGTGCCAGAAGATCGCGACGGGACCGGCGCCATCCAGACGCGCGGCTTCCTTCTGTTCCTGGTCGAGAGATTGCATGGCGGTCATCAGGATCAGGATCGCGAAGGGCAGCCATTGCCACGAGACAATGATGATGATTGACAGCAGCGGGTAGTGCGCCAGCCAGTCCACCGGCTCGGCGCCGAACAGCCGCCAGACGTAAGCGAGAATCCCCGAGACCGGATGGAAAATCAGGTTCTTCCAGATCAGCGCGCCGACCGTGGGCATGATGAAGAACGGCGAGATCAGCATCACCCGCACGATGCCGCGGCCGAGAAACTCGCTGGCCTCGAGCAACGCACTGATCAGTACGCCGAACACCACGCTGATCAACAGCACGCTGCCCACCAGCAACAGGGTGTTGGTGGCACCGGGCAGGAACCCGGAGTCGGTCAGAAAGTAAGTGAAGTTCTCCAGCCCGACGAATTCGTTCACCCCCGGATCGAGCAGGTTGTAGCGAATCATCGAGAAATAAATGGTCATGCCCAACGGCACGATCATCCACAGCAGCAACAGGGCCACCGAAGGGCTGACCAGAAACCAGCCGGGATTGCGTACGCGGACTTTGCGCTGGGGTTGCGACAGGTCGAGGTGGGCTTTGGCAGTTGAAGTATTCATGGTGATCACAACCGTTTGGGTGCAGATACATGTTCAGGAGAGACAACCGTCCTGACATCGACGCGAACCCTGTGGGAGCTGGCTTGCCAGCGATGAGGCAGGCACATCCGACATTGATGTTGGCTGCTCAATCGCCATCGCTGGCAAGCCAGCTCCCACAGGTCAAGCAGTGGTTACTTGGGATAACCCGCGCGCTTCATCTCGCGTTCGGTGGTTTGCTGTGCGGCGGCCAGGGCTTGATCCACCGTGGTCTGGCCGATCAGCGCCGCCGAGAACAGCTTGCCGACCTGGGTGCCCACGCCCTGGAATTCAGGAATGGTCACCAGTTGAATGCCGATGTATGGCACCGGTTTCAGCGTAGGTTTGCTCGGATCTGCCGCTTTCAACGATTCCAGCGTGACCTTGGCGAACGGCGCCGCGCTCATGTAAGCATCGCTGTAGGTCGAGGCGCGGGTGCCCGGCGGCACGTTGGCGATGCCGTCGGTCTTGGCCACCAGCTCGCCGTATTCCTTGGAGGTCGCCCAGGCACTGAAGGCCTTGGCGGCGTCCTTGGCCTTGGAGCTGGTCGGAATCGCCAGTGCCCACGAGTACAACCATGCCGAGCCCTTGTCGGTGACCTGATGCGGGGCGAAGGTGAAGCCGACGTGATCGGCGACCTTGCTCTGGGTCTTGTCGGTGACGAACGAACCGGCGACAGACGCATCCACCCACATCGCGCACTTGCCACTGTTGAACAGCGCGAGGTTCTCGTTGAAACCGTTGCTGGAAGCGCCCGGCGGGCCGGATTTCTTCATGGTGTCGACGTAGAAGTTCAGCGCGTTTTTCCACTCCGGGCCATTGAATTCCGGCTGCCATTTCTCATCGAACCAGCGCGCGCCGTAAGCGTTGGCGACAGTGGTGATCAGCGCTATGTTCTCGCCCCAGCCGGCCTTGCCGCGCAGGCAGATGCCGTACTGCTCTTTGTCCTTGTTGGTGAGTTTTTCGGCGAAACCGGCGATCTGTTCCCAGGTCGGACGCTCGGGCATGGTCAGGCCGGCGTCCTTGAACAGGTCGGTGCGGTAATAGGTGATCGAGCTTTCGGCGTAGAACGGCAAAGCGTACAGCGAGCCCTTGACCGAGAGCCCTTCGCGCACAGACGGGAACACGTCGTCGAGGGCGTAACTGGCCGGCAAGTCCTTCATCGGTTCCAGCCAGCCTTTGGCGCCCCAGAGTGCGGCTTCGTACATGCCGATGGTCAATACGTCGAACTGCCCGCCCTGGGTGGCGATGTCGGTAGTCAGGCGCTGACGCAGGACGTTTTCTTCCAGCACCACCCAATTGAGCTTGATCTCCGGATGCTCGGCCTCGAAGGTTTTCGAGAGCTTTTGCATGCGGATCATGTCGCTGTTGTTGACGGTGGCGATGGTCAGGGTCTGGGCGCCAAGGCTGACGCTGCTGAGGGTCATGCAAGTGAGGGCAAGCAGAGCTTTTGCAGTGGGTTGCATCGTGCACTCCTTTTCTGCGTCCGTTGGGAAACAGAAGGACAGTTATTGTTTTTGTGTCTTCCTGTGCAGGAAGAATGTGTGCTGATTACAGCCCTCTATCGACGGACTGACAAATCATCCATCGCACTTGAACCGATACTTTTTTGCACTGGCAAAAAAGATCGCAGCCTGCGGCAGCTCCTACAGGGATCGGTGTAGGAGCTGCCGCAGGCTGCGATCTTTTGATGTGGCTATCAAGCGTGATTCTATTCGGTCAGGCGCTGCACCGCGAGGCGTCGATAGTGTGAAGGCGTCATGCCCTTGAGTTGCTGGAAGCGCCGATTGAAGTTGGAAATATTGTTGAACCCCGACTCGAAACACACCTCGGTCACTGGCTTGTCGCCGTCGGCCAGCAGTTCGCAGGATTTGCTGATGCGCAGGCGATTGACGAACTCGATGAAGTTGCGCCCGGTGGCCTGTTTGAATACGCGACTGAAGTAGGTCGGCTTCATCCCCAGATGCTCGGCGACTTCTTCCAGCGTCAGCTCCCGGGCGTAATGGTCGAAGATGAAATCGACGGCGCGGTTGGTGCGGTCGATATTGTGCTCGTCGGCCAGTTGCGTGTTGGTGGCGCCGGACAGCAACTGATAGTCGTCTGTCGCCGCCAGCAACTCCATCAGAATGAAAAAATGCCCCAGACGAGTGATACCGCGCGTATCGGCAATTCGCTGCATCAGCGTCATGGCCTGGCGGATCGTGTCTTTGTCGCGAAACTCGATGCCGTATTGCGCGCGCTCCAGCAGCGGCGCCAGAGTCTTGAGTTCGGCAAACACCTGGTGCCCACTGTCGAACAACTCATCAGTGAAGTTCACCAGCATGTCGCGCTTTTCCACCACTTCGTCTTCGGCCACCTGGCTGATCCAGTTGTGCGGCAGATTGGGCCCTGTAAGGAACAGCGTTTGCGGATAAAAGTTGCCGATGTAGTCGCCGATGAAGACCTTGCCGGAACTGGCGACGATCAGGTGCAGTTCGTATTCCTTGTGAAAATGCCAACGCACTAACGGGCAGGGAAAACCATGCTGACGGTAGATGATGGACAACCCGTTGTGATCGTCCATCAGCTCGTAGGAGGGATCAGTGATTCTGGTTGCCCGAGTCATGTCCTATACGTTCTGTTGTTATGTCCGGATGCTCATCATGCACGCGCGTCACGGACAGTGCCAGCACCTCAGCCCCGAGCCTTGACCAGGCCTTTGGCATGGTTGATCTGCTGGCAATATTCCGCGAGGCGCGTGGCACCGACGAAATCGGCATTGATAATGCTGCACTTTGGTGCCCAGCCCGAGTCCGGGCCAAACCATTGATTGAGTTCGTGGGTGATCCGCTTTACGCCGGCCAGTTCGCCATAGCTGGTGGCCGATAATGACCAGAGGCTGCCGGACGGCGGCGGGTTGGCCAGTGTTCGTGTGATGTATTGCTTGAGTTGCTCGGCAGAGGTGATATCTGAACCGCTCCACTCATGACGGATTTGCGGCCAGTACAGGGGCGATCTGAAATCCGGGTGCGAGTCGCTTGCCAACACCACTCGTTGTATCGGACTGATCTTTTTAAGTTGTTCAATGGTCAGCTGGCTGTTGTTTCTGGGAATAAGCCGCGAACCCAGCTCCGTGGTGATGACTTCGTGCAAGCCCTTGTAATCGAATGGTTGATTATTGATGCCCGTGAGTTCATGTATGTCCAATACGATGAACTCGTTCGGGTTATCACTGAGGAAGACGTTGAGACTTTTGACAAGTTCGCTCAAGGCACGCCCCCGGAACAGTTTCAAGCCATGAAACGTATGGAACTTCTTGATACCCAGCCAGTGTTCATCGGCATGCAGACGCACGTCGAAAGCGCGCACGCCTTCGTTAAGTTGCTGAATGAACGGGCCATCCTGGCAGACAAACCAGTTTTTCGCTGGCTGCACATACGCCGGGTACGAAAAGTCGTAATCAAGCCCGGCGTTATGGGCTCCGGGCCAGACCACTTCACCCAGCGTCAGTTGGTCGATACCGGGTGCGGACGCCATCCAGTTTTTTAAAGGGTAGTTGTTCATGGTGCATTCCGTTGCAGACAAAGTTTTATTTTCCGACCAGTCCATTATTCGGTCAGTTCGGAAGTTATTCTTTGATGCAGTCGGAAAAAGTACAAGTCAGCACTCTTTGCAAAGTGTTGGTACTGGGTTTTTGCAGTGTTGGCTTATCAACTTTTCTGGTTTTTGGCTTCGATCCACTGCGCCATGTATTGGGTACTTTTGTGCAAGTGGTGACGCAACATGCTGCCAGTAAAGTTGGCGCGCCGTAATGCCGACAAGTTATCGCGACAATGTTGCAGGCGAGCGATCAGCGCCGGGCCGTGATCAGCCTGCCGATAGCGCGCGTTCAATAACGCGACGCCGGCCTGCTGTGCGTCAGTCCAGCGCTGTTGGTCTTCATGCAGGGCGACCGCGGCATCGGCCAGGGCCTGGGCCGACAGGGCCACTTCACCCGGCCATGACAGCGCACCGCACATGCCTTCGGCACCGATGGGCGTGGTGACATTGGGCGTACCGCAGAGCATCGCATCGACGAGCTTGCCCTTGATCCCGGCGCCAAAGCGCAAAGGCGCCAGGCAAACCCGCGCTTGCGCCATCACTTGCAGTGCATCTTCTGCCCAGTTCATCACATGAAACCCCTGCGCCGCATTGTGCAGGGCTGTGGCCTTGGGCGGCGTATAGGCACCGTAGATATGCAGTTGGGCGCCGGGCAATTGCTGGCGGATCAGCGGCCAGACGGCGGTCTTCATCCACAGCACGGCGTCCCAGTTGGGCGCGTGACGGAAGTTGCCAATACTCAGAAAGTGCGCGCGCTCTTCAAAGGGAATGAACGAACCGCGCGGGGGTTCGAGCATCAGCGGGCACCAGTGCAGCAGTTCGCCAGGGACTTGAAACTGTTCGACCAGCAACTGGATTTCCACTTCGGAAATCATCAGATTCAGATCGCAGCGGTACAACGCGGCGATTTCCCGTTTGGCCAGATCGGTATCGGCCATCAACTCGAACTCTTCGCGCAGCGCCGGCGCGAACAGTGCGCTGAAGTCCTGATTGTCCGGGTCGTCTTTCAAACGCTCCTTGAGCCGTTGGTGGCGGGCGTGGCGCAGGCTCTGCAGGTCGGAAGTCTCCAGCACCCGCAAGGCATTCGGGCATTGCTTTTCGACGCGCCAGCCGAACTGCTCTTCCATCATGAACTGGTCGAACAGCACGATATCCGGGGCCAGTTCACTGATGAAAACATCGAAGCTGCTGTTGTTGAGTTCGATCGGCACCTCACGGATGCCCAGCGCGGTCAGGTCAGCCTTGTGCTCGCCCGGGCCGGCCGGGCTGCTGAAGGTGATGTCCCAGCCTTGCTGCAGGAATGTATCGAGGATCTGCATCACGTGCCCGCTGGCTGCCGAAGAGCGCGGTTCGGGCCAGACGTAACCGATGACCAGAACTTTGGTGGCGGGGGATGCAGTCATTGACAGGTGTTCCTTGCAGGCAGGCGGCTAAAAATGGCGCGCAATTAGACCACATCTGCAGCCGCTGCCGGATCAAGGCCAATCACTGCCCCAGAATGCTCTTGACCTTGTCACGCAATTGATCGATGGAGAACGGTTTGCCGATCACGTGCATGCCGGCAGGTACGTCGATGTTTTCGGCGTAACCGCTGGCGAACAGGACGGGCAGGGTGGCGCGGAGTTCACGTGCCTTGCCGGCCAGTTCACTGCCTGTCATGCCCGGCAGGCCGTAATCGGTCATCATCAAGTCGATACCCTTGCTCTGATCCCCGAGAATATTCAGCGCAGACTCACCGTCGTCCGCCTCCAGCACACTGAACTCCAGTTCCTCCAGCACATCGACGATGAGCATGCGTACGATGTCGTCGTCTTCTACTACAAGGATGGTGGGCGCTGGGGTGGACATATTGGGGCTCTCAAAAAAGGAAATCGGAATGGCGACCGGTCTAAAATGCCGGGCTCTTGCATGAGTAAGTGGCGCATGGCCACAAGTTCCCGATTCAACGGAAAAAAGATTAGCTGCTCTTCGCGGCGCAAGGATAACGGTTGGTGCTCGGTAAGCGCAGGAAAATGTAGGAAATTGCTGCCAAAGCAGTCAGAAAAATGGATCCATACGACGGTTTTGGGGCAAACTCCCGGGTTTCGACAGTTCGACAAGGCCGCCCCATGCCCACTCCGTCTTCGATTGATGAAACACGGTTTCGCAAACTCCTGACGCGCAACATCGGATTGCCGCTGGGCGTTGGCGCGCTCAGCGCCGTGTTCTTTGTATCCCTGATTACTTATCTGCTGTCGGTGATCCAGTGGGTGGAGCACACCGATCGCGTCATCAATAACGCCAACGAAGCGGTGAAACTCACGGTTGATCTGGAAACCGGCATGCGCGGCTTCCTGCTCAGTGGCGATGAGCATTTCCTCGACCCGTACGAGACCGCCAAGCCGCGGATCAACGTGGCCCTCAACACCTTGCTCGAACTGACCGCCGACAACCCGGTGCAGACCGATCGTCTGCGTCGTTTGCAGGCGCTGCAGACCGAGTGGGCCAACTACGCACAATCGATGATCGATCTGCAGCGCTCCAGCGGTGATTACCGGGGCGCGGTCAAGGCCGGGCGCGGCAAGCGCTTGACCGACGAGATCCGCAAGCAATTCGAAGACGTGATCGACATGGAGCAGCAGTTGCGCACCACGCGCAACGAAGAGGTGCGCCGCACCACAATCTGGAGCATCACCCTGTACCTGCTGTTTATCGCGGGGATCAGCGGTTTGCTGGCGTATGTCGGTCGCCGTGATCTGGTTCGTTTGTCTGACAGCTACAGCGCCACTCTCGCCGCGCAACAGGCCAGCGCCGAGCGACTGGAGCGTCAGGCATGGATGCGCAGCGGACAGACCGAGCTGGCGGAGCAGGTGCTGGGGCAACTGACGCTGAACCTGCTGGGGCGCAATATTCTGCAGTTCTGCGCGCAATACCTCGGCACGGCGGTGGCGGCGCTGTACGTGCGTGAAGAACACGGCGGCCTCAAGCGCGTGGCGTCCTACGGGTTCTCCCGCGAGCAGGAAGAAAAGGATCAGCAGATCTACAGCGGCGAAGGCATCGTCGGCCAGGTGGCCCAGCAGGGGCAACTGATTCGGCTGGATTCGGTTCCGGCCGACTACTTCAAGGTCAGCTCCGGCCTGGGCGCGGGCCTGCCGCACAGTGTGCTGGTGGTGCCGACCAGTGATGACGACCGAGTCAATGGCGTGATCGAGCTGGGCTTCCTGCGTCCGCTCACCGACCGCGATATCGATTTGCTGGAACTGATTGCCGGCAACATCGGCACCTCGATCGAAGCGGCGCGTTATCGCCAGCGTCTGCAGGAAGTGCTGGCCGAAACCCAGCAGCTCAACGAAGAGTTGCAGGTGCAGCAGGAAGAGCTCAAAACTGCCAATGAAGAACTGGAAGAACAGTCGCGGATTCTCAAGGAATCCCAGGCGCATCTGGAAACCCAGCAAGTCGAGCTCGAACAGACCAATGAGCAGTTGGCCGAACAGGCGCAAACCCTGGCCGAGCAGCGCGACGCCATGGACCAGAAGAACACCGAGCTCAATCAGGCTCAGGTGCAGCTTGAAGAGCGCGCCGAGGAGCTACAGCGCTCGAGCAAGTACAAGTCCGAATTCCTCGCCAACATGTCCCACGAACTGCGCACGCCGCTGAACAGTTCGCTGATCCTCGCCAAGCTGCTGGCCGAGAACCCGCAGGACAACCTGACGGCCGAGCAGGTCAAGTTCGCCGAGTCGATCTATTCCGCCGGCAACGATTTGCTGAACCTGATCAACGACATTCTCGACATTTCCAAGGTCGAGGCCGGCAAGCTGGAAGTGATCCCGGAAAACACCAGTGTCGCGCGGCTGGCCGACGGCCTGCGCAGCGTGTTCGAGCCGCTGGCGGCGGACAAGCAATTGACCTTCAGCGTCGAGTTGCAGCCGGATGCGCCGATCATGCTGTACACCGACCGCCAGCGCCTGGAGCAGGTGATCAAGAACTTGCTGTCCAACGCTGTGAAGTTCACCGAGCACGGCGCGGTCAGCCTGACCATCGCCGGCCAGCCAGACGAGCGCATTGCCTTCATCGTGCGCGATTCGGGGATCGGTATCGCTGCGGATCAGCAGGAAAGCATCTTCGAAGCGTTCCGCCAGGCTGACGGCACCACCAACCGCAAGTACGGTGGCACTGGCCTTGGTCTGTCGATTTCGCGGGATCTGGCGGCCTTGCTCGGCGGCTCGATCAGCGTCAGCAGCGCGCCGGGGCAGGGCAGTGTGTTCACCCTCGTGTTGCCACAGCAATACAGCGAGCCGGGCGACTCATCGTCCGCGCCGTTGTCCTTTACGCCGCCGCCAGTATCGAGCCCGGCCCCGGTGGCGCCGCCGTCGATTGCGGTGTCGCCCATGGCCCCGGTGCACATCCCGCGCTTTGCCGATGACCGTGGCAAGGCACCGTTCGCCACCCGCTGCATTCTGGTGGTGGAAGACGAGCCGAATTTCGCCCACATTCTTTACGATCTGGCCCACGAACTGGGTTACCAGTGCCTGGTGGCTCACGGTGCCGACGAAGGTTACGACCTGGCTCGCGAATTCGTACCGGATGCGATCCTGCTCGACATGCGTCTGCCGGACCATTCCGGGCTGACAGTGCTGCAACGCCTGAAAGAACATGCCGAAACCCGGCACATCCCGGTGCATGTGATCTCGGTCGAAGACCGCGTTGAAGCTGCGATGCACATGGGCGCGATCGGTTATGCGGTCAAGCCGACCACCCGTGAAGAGCTCAAGGACGTGTTCGCCCGTCTCGAAGCCAAGCTGACCCAGAAAGTCAAACGCGTGCTGCTGGTCGAAGATGACGATCTGCAGCGCGAAAGCATTGCCCGCCTGATCGGTGACGATGACATCGAGATCACGGCCGTCGGTCTGGCGCAGGATGCGCTGGAGAAACTGCGCACCACGATCTACGACTGCATGGTGATCGACCTGAAGTTGCCGGACATGCTCGGCAACGATCTGCTCAAGCGCATGTCCACCGAGGACATCTGCTCGTTCCCGCCAGTGATCGTCTACACCGGGCGCAATCTGACCCGCGATGAAGAAGCCGAGCTGCGCAAGTATTCGCGTTCGATCATCATCAAGGGCGCGCGCTCGCCGGAACGCCTGCTGGATGAGGTGACACTCTTTCTGCACAAAGTCGAATCGCAGTTGTCCCATGAACGGCAGAAGATGCTCAAGACCGCCCGCAGCCGCGACAAGGTCTTCGAAGGCCGCAAGGTGTTGCTGGTGGACGACGACGTACGCAACATCTTCGCCCTGACCAGTGCGCTGGAACACAAAGGTGCAGTCGTGGTGATCGGCCGTAATGGTCGCGAAGCGATTGATAAGTTGAATGAAGTCGAGGACATCGATCTGGTGTTGATGGACGTGATGATGCCGGAGATGGACGGCTTTGAAGCCACCATTGAAATCCGCAAGGATCCGCGCTGGCGCAAACTGCCGATCATCGCGGTGACGGCCAAGGCCATGAAAGACGATCAGGAGCGCTGCCTGCAGGCGGGCGCCAACGATTACCTGGCCAAGCCCATCGACCTGGATCGCCTGTTCTCGTTGATTCGCGTGTGGTTACCGAAGATGGAACGCATTTAGTGGACAGCAGTCACTCCGTGGAGCGCAACAGCGAAATCGAATTACGCTTGTTGATTGAGGCGATCTACCTCAAGTACAGCTACGATTTTCGTGATTACTCGGGCGCTTCGATCAAGCGCCGGGTGCAGCACGCCTTGAGCCAGTTCGAGTGTGCGACGATCTCGGCGCTGCAGGAGAAAGTGCTGCACGATCCGACCGCGTTCATGCAGCTGCTGCAACTGCTGACGATCCCGGTCAGCGAGATGTTTCGCGATCCGTCGCACTTTCTGGCGATCCGCCAGGAAGTGGTGCCGCTGCTGCGCACCTACCCGTCGCTGAAGATCTGGATTGCCGGGTGCAGCACCGGTGAGGAGGTCTATTCGATGGCGATTCTGCTGCGCGAGGAAGGCCTGCTCGAGCGTACGATCATCTACGCCACCGACATCAACCCGCGCTCGCTGGACAAGGCCAAGCAGGGGATTTTCTCAATGGAGAACGTGCGCGCCTACACCGCCAATTATCAGCAGGCCGGCGGCCAGCGCTCCTTCGCCGATTACTACACCGCCGCCTACGGCTACGCGATTTTCGACAAGAGCCTGTGCGAGAACGTGACCTTTGCCGATCACAGCCTGGCGACCGACAGTGTGTTCTCCGAAACTCAATTGATTTCCTGCCGCAACGTACTGATTTACTTCAACAAGAAACTTCAGGACCGTGCCTTCGGTCTGTTTCATGAATCGCTGTGCCACCGAGGCTTTCTGGTGCTGGGCAGCAAGGAAACGCTGGATTTTTCCGGCTACTCGAATCAGTTCGAGCCGCTGGTCAAACAAGAACGGATCTACCGCAAATTATGAACGATGCCTTGGATTTGCCTCGTGTCGAGGCCATCGTGGTCGGCGCTTCGGCGGGTGGGGTCGAGGCCCTGCTGACCCTGCTCGCGCCGCTGCGCCAAGGCTATGTGCTGCCAATCATCGTCGTGTTGCACCTGCCGGAAGAGCGCCGCAGCCAGTTGGCCGAAGTATTCGCCCGACGGCTGATGCTGCCGGTGGAAGAGGCGACCGACAAACAGGACATCGCTCCCGGTACGGTTTACTTCGCGACACCCGGTTACCACCTGTCGGTTGAGCAGGATCGCAGTCTGTCGCTGAGTCTTGAAGACCGCGTGCACCATTCCCGGCCAGCCATTGACTACTTGTTTGAATCCGCCGCTGATGCTTACGGCGCAACCCTGGCTGCCGTGTTGCTGACCGGTGCCAATCACGATGGTGCTCGCGGTCTGGCGCAAGTCAAACGGCGCGGCGGACTGACCATTGTTCAAGACCCGCAGGACGCGCAGGTCGCCACCATGCCTCTGGCTGCGCTGAAGATTCAGCAGCCTGACCATGTCCTACCCATTCACGGCATCGGCCGTCTGCTTGTCGAGCTGGAACGAATCGCATGCTGAGTAATATCCAGGCCAAATTGCTGATCGTCGACGATCTGCCGGAGAACCTGCTGGCCCTCGAAGCGCTGATCAAGCGCGAGGACCGCACGGTGTACAAGGCGCTGTCGGCGGACGAAGCACTTTCGCTGCTGCTGCAACACGAGTTCGCCATGGCCATCCTCGATGTACAGATGCCGGGCATGAACGGCTTTGAACTCGCCGAGTTGATGCGCGGCACCGAGAAAACCAAAAACATCCCAATCATTTTCGTCAGCGCCGCCGGCCGCGAACTCAATTACGCGTTCAAGGGCTACGAGAGCGGGGCGGTGGACTTCCTGCACAAGCCGCTGGATATTCACGCGGTGAAGAGCAAGGTCAACGTGTTCGTCGACCTGTATCGCCAAAGCAAGGCCATGAAGCAACAGGTCGAAGCCTTGGAGCAGGCCCGCCGCGAGCAGGAAGCGCTGCTGCAACAGCTGCAGAGCACTCAGTTGGAACTGGAGCAGGCGGTGCGTATGCGCGATGACTTCATGTCAATCGTCGCTCACGAAGTACGCACGCCGCTCAATGGCCTGATACTCGAAACCCAATTGCGCAAGATGCACCTGGCCCGGGACAACGCCGCCGCGTTCACCCTCGACAAGATGCACGCGATGGTCGATCGCGACGAGCGCCAGATCAAAAGCCTGATCCGCCTGATCGAAGACATGCTCGACGTCTCGCGGATTCGTACCGGCAAGTTGTCGATCCGTCCGGAGCGTTTCGATCTGGTGCAACTGGTGAGCAACCTGCTGCAGAATTTTGCCCAGCAGATAGAGGCCGCCGAGACCGAAGTGTCGTTCACTGCGTCCGGGCCGGTGGAAGGTTATTGGGACGAGTTCCGCATCGAGCAGGTGGTGTCCAACCTGCTGACCAATGCTCTGCGCTACGGTGGTCGCAGCCCGATCCAGGTGCGGGTGTACCGTGAAGGTGATGAGGCGCGGGTCGAGGTTCAGGACCGGGGCATCGGCATCAGTGAAGAGAATCAGAAGCGTATTTTTCAACAGTTCGAACGGGTTTCCGCCAAGACGGTAGTGGCTGGTCTCGGGCTGGGTCTGTTCATTTCCGAGCAGATCGTCGCCGCCCATGGCGGTTCCATCGTCGTCGAGAGTCAAATCAACGAGGGCGCCCTGTTTCGCGTTTGTCTGCCAATCCAGGAAAACGGCATATCCGACGCAACCTCTGAGTGACCGCACGGTCGTATCAGCAGCTATTGACCGAACAAAGGCTTCCCATGAGCGTAGATGCACAAGATGTAGTACTCGTCGTCGAGGACGAACCGGTTATCTTGATGGTGCTGACAGACTATCTGTCGGGGCAGGGTTACCGCGTGTTGCAGGCCGAAAACGGCGAGCAGGCGTTCGAGATTCTCGCGAGCAAACCGCATCTGGACATGCTGATCACTGACTTCCGCCTGCCGGGCGGGATCTCCGGCGTGCAGATCGCCGAGCCGGCAGTCAAGCTGCGTCCGGACCTGAAAGTAATCTTCATCAGCGGCTACCCGCAGGAAATCCGCGAGACCGGCAGCCCGATCACCAGCAAGGCGCCGATCCTGGAAAAACCGTTCGATCTGGACGTGTTGCAGGAAAAGATTCAGGAATTGCTGGCCTGATCAAAAAACACTGAAATGCCCCTGTAGGAGCTGCCGCAGGCTGCGATCTTTTGATCTTGTTTTTAAATCAAAAGATCGCAGCCTGCGGCAGCTCCTACAGGTGTTTTTGGGAGTCAGTTCTTGATCATCTCGCGGACCTTGGCGGTCAGCAGATCAAAGGTGAACGGCTTGGTGATCATCTGCATGCCCGGGTCGAGGAACCCGCCGCGCACAGCGGCGTGCTCGGCATAACCGGTAATGAACAGCACCTTCAGCCCCGGCCGGTACTGTCGACCGATTTCCGCCAGTTGCCGGCCGTTCATGCCCGGCAGGCCGACGTCACTGATCAACAGATCAATGCGCTGCGTCGAGTTGAGGATCGGTACCGCGCCGTCGGCATCGCCGGCTTCGACAAACGCATAACCCAACTCACTGAGCACTGCGCTGACCAGCACGCGCACGGCAGGGTCGTCTTCGACGATCAACACCGTCTCGCCGTCCAGCGCCTCCGGAGCCTGTTGAATAGCGGACACCGGATGCTCCAGTTCCTCGCCGCGGAAGCGCGGCAGGTACAGTTTGACCGTGGTGCCCTGATCGATTTCGCTGTCGATCGAGACATGACCACGGGACTGTTTGCTGAAGCCATAGATCATCGACAGGCCTAAACCGGTGCCCTGGCCGATGGGCTTGGTGGTGAAGAATGGATCGAACGCGCGGTTGATCACGCTCTGTGGCATGCCGCTGCCGTTGTCGGTGACGCTGAGCATGACGTACTCGCCAGGTTCGAGGTTGGTGTAGGCCTCGGTGAATTCCTGTTTAAGGATCTGATTGCTGGTTTCGACCACCAGTTTGCCACCCTCGGGCATCGCATCCCGGGCGTTGAGCACCAGGTTGAGCAGGGCGCTTTCCAGTTGATTGGGGTCGGCTTCAGCGACCCACAAATCGTCGTTCAGGCGCATGTCGAGCTGAATGCTTTCGTTGAGGCTGCGTTGCAGCAACTCGCCCATCGACAGCACCAGGGTATTCATCTGCACGGCTTTGGAGTCCAGCGATTGCCGCCGGGAAAATGCCAGCAAACGGTGGGTCAGGCCGGCGGCGCGGTTGGCTGAGGTGACGCCCAGATCGATCAGGCTGTCGAGGTCATCAAGGCGCCCGCGAGCCAGTCGTCGGCGCAGTAATTCAAGGCTGCCGATGATCCCGGTGAGCATGTTGTTGAAGTCGTGAGCAATACCGCCGGTGAGCTGACCGACCGCTTCCATTTTCTGCGACTGGCGCAAGGCTTCCTCGTTGTGGCGAAGCTGCGCGGTGCGTTCCTCGACTTGCTGCTCGAGGGTTTCAAGGGTTGATTGCAGGCGCCGTTCACTTTCACTCAGATCAATCAGGCGATCACGAGCTTCGTACTGTCGTCGTCGCCCGCGCAGGGCGGTGGACACCAGACTGACCAAGGTCGCCGGATGAAACGGACGCTCGAGAAAGGTCACGTTGCCCAATAATTCACTCAGGCGTGAGGAGGGGCCTTGTTCGGGGCCGCCGTGGTGCGTCAGCAAGACGATCGGCAGATCCGACCAGGCCGGTTGCTGCTCCAGAAAATGCAGAAGCGTTTCCAGTTCCGGGCCGCGCAACGCTTCGGTAGCAATCAACAAGAGCCCGGCGCCAGGTTCCAGTTCTGTGCACAATGCGCCCAGATCCGGGGTGATGACCCCACCGTAGCCCGCCTCATTGAGGATCATCAGCGCCACTTGGCTGTCGCGGCCCATGGGCGCGAGAATCAGCGCCCGTTCCGGCAGTGAAACGGAGGCTGTCACAAGGCTTCTTCCCGCAACAGCGGATTGCTGGCACCAAGGTAAGTCGGTACGCCCCGCAACACACCCTGGAACGCTTCCAGCGGTTCGCCAATGGTCATGCCCTGGCTCGAAATGCGGTATTCACGGATGGTCGACTCGTGGTTGCCGGTGCGTTTCTTGATGATGGAAATGGCTCGGCGTACTTTGCCGATGGCTTCGAAGTAGCGCAGCAGGATCACCGTGTCGGCCAGGTAAGTGATATCGACCGGCGCCTGCATGTCGCCGACCAGACCGTGCTGGGCAACCGTCATGAATGTCGCCGCACCTTTGCGGTTCAGATACAGCAGCAATTCGTGCATGTGCAGCACCAGCGCGTTTTCTTCGGGCATCGCGGCCTGATAGCCGTTGATACTGTCGATCACGACGGTCTTGATGTTGCCCTCATCGACGCAGCGACGCACCCGGTGCGAGAACTCGCCGGGGGACAGTTCGGCGGCGTCCACCTGATCGATCAGCAGGTTGCCGGTCGCTTGCAGGGCCTTGAGGTCGATGCCGATATTTTTCATCCGCTCGAAGAGCAGACCCAGCTCTTCATCAAAGATGAACAGCGCCGCTTTTTCGCCGCGTGCTACGGCAGCAGCGGCGAAGATCATTGCAATCAGCGATTTGCCGGTACCGGCCGGGCCCAGGATCAATGTGCTGGAACCGGTCTCGATGCCACCACCGAGCAGGGCGTCCATTTCCTTGATGCCGCTGGTCAATTGCAGGCGTGGATAGTCGCCACGGTGTTCGGCAGCGACCAGGCGCGGAAATACATGGACCCCATCGCCCATGATGGTGAAGTCATGGTAACCGCCACGGTACTTTTGCCCGCGGTACTTGATGATGCGTACGCGGCGGCGCTCGGCGCCGTAATTGGGGGTCAGCTCTTCGAGGCGGATGACGCCGTGGGCGACGCTGTGCACGGTCTTGTCGAGGGACTCGGTGGTCAGGTCGTCTAGCAGCAGGACCGTGGCGTCGTAACGCACGAAGTAATGTTTGATCGCCAGAATCTGCCGACGGTAACGCAGCGAGCTTTGCGCCAGCAGGCGGATCTCCGACAGGCTGTCGAGCACCACACGGGTCGGTTTGAAGCGCTCGACCACTTCGAAAATCTGTTTGGTGGCTTCACCGAGCTCAAGGTCGGAGGAATACAGCAGGCTTTGCTGATGTTCGGCGTTGAGCAGACTTTCCGGCGGTGTAAGCTCGAAAATCTCGATGTTCTCGTTCAGTTCCCAGCCGTGAGAGGCTGCGCCCTGGCGCAGTTCACGCTCGGTTTCCGACAGTGTGATGTACAGACAGCGTTCGCCGGCACGGGCGCCCGCCAACAGGAAATGCAACGCGACGGTGGTTTTGCCTGTACCGGGTTCACCCTCGAGCAAAAACACATGCCCTCGGGACAGACCACCGGCGAGGATGTCATCCAGGCCAATGATGCCGGTGGCGGCTTTTGCACTGATCAACTCGTTGGACGTAGACAAAGAATGCCCTCTCATGACTAGGGGAATCGAGGCAGCAGGCTGTACCAGCCGTTGTGCTCTACCTGATTACTTGACCGCTGGCGCTCATGACGGTTCCGAGGTTTCGATAGCAAAGTGTCATTGAATCAGCGGCCAACGGCTCAAAGTCCCTGCTGCAGGGCCGGGTCGTCGGGGTTCATCTGTTCCAGTTGCGCCAGCAGAATCTGCACGTTCTGCAACTGGCCGCTTTCCTTCCAGTAATTGATCAGCAGCACTCGCGCCTTGCGGTCGGCTGGGTGACGCTGGACGACTTCCTGCAACTGCTTTTGCGCCGCTTCCAGCTCTTCGGCAGCGTGCAGGGTGGTGGCGAGGTCGTAGCGGTAATCCTTGTTGTCCGGCTCCAGCTCCACCGCTTTGGACAAGCCGAGCAGGGCGAATTCACGCTGGCCGTGGTGCAACAGCCACAGTCCGAGCGCGTGTTGCAGGTAGGCGGAGTCCGGTTGCGCCTGCAACTGTTTGGCGAGCAACTGGCGCGCGGCGTCGCTCTGGCCCTGGCGGTCGAGCACATCGATTTGCATCACCAGCGCCGGCAGGTTGCCCGGTTCCAGACGCAGCGTGTTGTCCAGCGCTTGCTGCGCCTGTTTGAGCTCGGCGTTGTGAAGATACAGGCGCGCCAGCTGCGCATAGGTGGCGGCGCTTTCCGGTTGGCCCTGGAGCACTTGTTCCCAACCATCGATGGCTTGCTGCAGCGGGGCAAAATACAGCCCCAGCTCATCCGGCGTCAGACCGAGGAGGGCGTTGATCGCGGCAAAACGCACGTTTTGATCTTCATCGTCGAGCATCGGCCCGAGCAGCAGGCTGCGTTGCCCGCCGGGCACCAGCCCGACCACACTTTGAATCGCTGCCAGCCGGACTTCGGGGGCTTCGTTCTGCAGATGTGCATCGGCCAGTTTCAGCGCTTGTGGGCTTGGATAGTTGGGCAGTTCGGCCAGCAGCCAGACGCTGCGCTTGGCCGACAAGTCCGGGCGCCCCAATTGCTGGTACAACTGCCGTGCCGCCCCGGGCTGCCCGGAGCGGGCCGCCGTCAGGGCTTCGCTGTAGCCGCGCTTGATCGCCTCGGGCACTACCGGGGCGGTGGAGCGCAGAGATAACCAGGCAACGACGATGATCAGCACGAGGCCAAGGCTGATGAGCAGGTAGCGGCGGGACTGAGGCATGCGATTTCCGTGAACGGGTGTTCTTTAGCAGAGGGGCAAGCTTCGGTCAGAGAAGGCCATGAGTCAAACCCATGCTTGCGAATTGGCCTGCAGGAGCTGCCGCAGGCTGCGATCTTTTGACTTTGATGTTCAAGATCAAAAGATCGCAGCCTGCGTCAGCTCCTACAGGGGCGGGCACAAAAAAGCCCCGCGACCGAATGATACGCGGGGCAAAAAATTGGTTGGTTGCGGCCAACCAAAGGAGCGCTTTGAAAACCTTTACTTGCTGGCGACGGTTTCTGGCTGCCAGCCACCACCCAAGGCTTTGTAAATCGCGACGATGCCGCGATACAGATCAACCTCGGCCTGGGCCTGACTGTCTTCGGCGTTCAGCCGTTCACGCTGGGCGTCGAGCAGCACGAGGAAGTCGGTGGTGCCTTCGCGGTAGCGGATTTCAGCCAGGTCGGCAGCCTTGCGGCTCGATTCACTCTGACGAATCAGCGAGATCAACCGTTGCTGACGCTTGCCGTAATCGCTGAAGGCGTTTTCCGATTCTTCCAGCGCCAGCAACACTTGCTGCTCGTAGGTGGCGAGTGCGCCTTCGGCATCGGCATCGGCGCCACGCAAGCGGGCGCGCACGCTTCCCAGATCGAACGCCGCCCAGGTAATGCTCGGGCCGAGTGCCCAGGCGTTGGCCGCCGAGGAGCCGATCTGCGAACCACGCCCGGCCGTCCAGCCCAGGAACCCGCTGAGGCTGACCCGTGGAAACAGGTCGGCTTTCGCTACGCCGATCCGCGCGGTGGCCGAGGCCAGTTTGCGTTCGGCGCTGAGGATGTCCGGACGGCGTTGCAGCAGCTCACCCGGATCACCGATTGGCAAAGCCTTGGCAATTGCCGGCAAGTCTTTCGGGCTCAAGTCCACGGTCATTTTGTCCGGACGCTCACCCAAAAGGGTGGCGATGCGGTTTTTCTGCCGTACCTGTTCCGCCTGCAGTTGCGGCACGCTGGCTTCGACCGAGGCCAGACGCGCATCGGCACGCTCGACGTCGAGCTGATCACCGACGCCGGCGTCACGCAGGCTGATGGTGATCTTGCGCGACTCCTGCTGGTTTTCCAGGTTGGCCACGGCGATTTTCTCGCGCAGTTGCGCACCGCGCAGTTGACCGTAGGCGTCGACCAGTTCGGCAATCATCGTGACTTGCAGTTGATACAGATCGGCTTCGGCCGCCTGCTGGTCGGCGTCGCTGGCTTCCAGATTGCGCTGGATCCGGCCGAACAGGTCAAGCTCCCAAGCCATGTCCAGGCCCAGATCGTAGCGCTCGCTGTTGACCCGCTTGGTGGTCTGGCCGGGAATTTGTCCCTTGGCCAGATCACTGCTGGCGCGGCTGGTGATGGTCGGCATCGCGTCGTTGCTGACGTCGTCGCGGATCGCCCGGGCGGCTTTCCAGCGGGCGAACGCCACGCGCAGTTGACGGTTGCCTTGCAGCGATTGCGTTACCAACTGGTTGAGGGTCGGATCGTCGAATTGCTGCCACCAGATGCCTTCGAATTTTGAACGGTCAAAGTTCTTTTGCCCGGCGGCGCCATCGGTGGCGGCCGTGATATTGGCCGCCTCCGTGGCTGGGGTCTTGTAGTCGGGGCCGACGGCGCAGGCGCTCAGCGCCAGCACCAGAAGACTCGGCAGGAAGACTTTCAGACTCATTATTGCGCCTCCAGTGGCTTTTGAAGAGCGTGCGCTCTGGCCGCTTTGCGGGCTTCCCCGCGTTCGACAAAGTTACGGATCAACACGTAGAACACGGGCGTCAGCAACAGACCGAAGAAGGTCACCCCGAGCATCCCGGAGAACACGGCCACACCCATGGCGTGACGCATCTCGGCACCGGCACCGCTGGAGAACACCAGTGGCACCACACCCATGATGAACGCGAACGAAGTCATCAGGATCGGCCGCAGACGCAGACGGCAGGCTTCCAGTACCGCAGCCAGCGGGTCGAGACCTTCCAGCTGTTTGTCCTTGGCGAATTCGACGATCAGAATCGCGTTCTTACAGGCCAGGCCCACCAGTACGATCAGGCCGATCTGGGTGAAGATGTTGTTGTCGCCGCCGGAGACAATCACCCCGGTGATGGCCGACAGCAGGGTCATCGGTACGATCAGGATCACCGCCAGTGGCAGGCTCCAGCTTTCGTATTGAGCCGCGAGCACCAGGAACGCCAGCAATACGCAGAGCGGGAACACGAACAGCGCAGTGTTACCGGACAGAATCTGCTGATAGGTCAGGTCGGTCCACTCGTAGGTCATGCCGTTTGGCAGTTCATCCTTGAGCAGTTTTTCGATGGCTTTTTCGGCCTGGCCGGAGCTGTAGCCGGGGGCTGCCGCACCGTTGATTTCCGCGGTGATGAAGCCGTTGTAGTGCATCACGCGATCCGGCCCCGAGGTGTCGCTGACCTTGATGAAGGTCGCCAGCGGGATCATTTCGCCCTTGTTGTTGCGTACCTTCAGCTGACCGATCTGATCGGATTCGAGGCGGAACTGCTGTTCAGCCTGAACGTTGACCTGATAGGTGCGCCCGAAGCGGTTGAAGTCGTTGGCATACAGCGAACCCAGGTAGATCTGCAGGGTGTCGAAGATGTCGCTGACGGCCACGCCGTGAGTCTTGGCCTTTTCGCGGTCGATGGCGGCATCGACTTGCGGCACGTTCACGGTGTAGCTGGTGAACAGTCCGGCCAGTTCCGGCACGTTGTGGCTCTTGGCGATGATGTTCATGGTTTCCTTGTACAGCTCGTCGTAGCCCAGGTTGCCCCGGTCTTCGATTTGCAGGCGGAAACCACCAATGGTGCCCAGACCTTGTACCGGCGGTGGCGGGAAAATCGCCATGTACGCTTCCTGAATGTTCGCGTACTGACCGTTCAAGGCCCCGGCGATGGCACCGGCGGACATGCTCGGGTCTTTACGTTCGTCGAACGGTTTCAGGGTCACGAACACGATGCCGGCGTTCGGGCTGTTGGTGAAACCGTTGATCGACAGGCCCGGGAACGCTACGGCGCTTTCCACGCCCGGTTGTTTCAACGCCAGGTCGGACATGCGCTTGATCACGTCTTCGGTGCGATCCAGGCTCGCGGCGTCCGGCAGTTGCGCGAAGGCCACCAGGTATTGCTTGTCCTGGCCGGGTACGAAACCGGTTGGTGTGCTGGAGAAACCGAAGAACGTCAGCACCATCAGGCCTGCATACAGCAGCAGAGCGATGCCGCTGCTGCGGATCACGCGGCGCACCGTGCCTACGTAGCCATGGCTGGCTTTGTCAAAGAAACGGTTGAACGGGCGGAACAGCCAGCCACCGAAGATCTTGTCGAGAATCCTGGAAAAGCGGTCTTTCGGCGCGTCATGCCCTTTGAGCAACACGGCGGCCAGTGCTGGCGACAGCGTCAGCGAGTTGAACGCCGAGATCACGGTCGAGATCGCAATGGTCAGCGCGAACTGTTTGTAGAACTGCCCGGTGAGGCCGGAGATGAATGCCGCCGGAACGAACACTGCACACAGTACCAGTGCGGTCGCGATGATCGGGCCGGTCACTTCGCCCATGGCCTTTTTGGTCGCATCGAACGGGTTGAGCCCCAGTTCAATGTTGCGCTCGACGTTCTCCACCACCACGATGGCGTCGTCCACCACGATACCGATCGCCAGCACCAGGCCGAACAGCGACAGGGCGTTGAGCGAGAAGCCGAACAGGTGCATGACCGCAAACGTACCGATCAACGACACCGGCACCGCCACCAACGGAATGATCGAGGCGCGCCAGGTCTGCAGGAACAGGATCACTACCAGCACCACGAGGATCAGCGCTTCGAAGAGGGTGTGAACCACCGCCTCGATCGAGCCGCGCACGAAGATCGTCGGGTCATAGACGATGCTGTAGTCCATGCCTTGCGGGAAGCCTTTCTTCAGCTCTTCCATCTTGCCGCGAACTTCGTTCGAAATATCGATGGCGTTGGAGCCTGGACGCTGGAAGATCGGGATCGCTACCGCTGGCTGGTTATTCAGCAACGAACGCAGGGCGTACTGACTGGAACCCAACTCGACGCGCGCGATGTCCTTGAGACGAGTGATCTCACCGTTGTCGCCGGAGCGAATGATGATGTTCTCGAACTCTTCCTCGGACACCAGACGGCCTTGGGTGTTGACCGACAACTGGAAGCTCTGGGCATTCGGGGCAGGGGGCGCACCGAGCTGACCGGCAGCAACCTGACGGTTCTGCTCACGAATCGCCGTCACCACGTCAGTGGCAGTCAGGTTGCGCGAAGCGGTCTTGTTCGGATCAAGCCAGACCCGCAGCGAGTAGTCGCCCATGCCGAACAGTTGCACGTCACCGACACCGCCCAGACGCGCCAGCTCATCCTTGATGTTGAGGATCGCGTAGTTGGACAGGTAGAGCATGTCGTAGCGTTTATCCGGCGAGGTCAAGTGCACAACCATGGTCAGGTCGGGCGAGGCCTTGTCGACGGTGATACCGATGCGCGTCACTTCCTCGGGAAGTTTCGGCTCGGTACGGGTCACCCGGTTCTGCACCTGTACCTGCGCGTTATCCAGGTCGGTGCCCAGCGCGAAGGTGATGGTCAGGGTGATCTTGCCGTCAGCGGTGGATTGCGAGGACATGTACAGCATGTTCTCGACGCCGGTGATGGCCTGCTCCAGCGGAGCGGCCACGGTTTCACCGATGACTTTGGGGTTGGCGCCCGGGAAGTTGGCACGCACCACCACGGTCGGTGGCACGACTTCCGGGTATTCGCTGATCGGCAGCTGGAACAGCGAGATCGCACCGGCGATCAGGATCAACAGCGAGAGGACCGCTGCGAAGATCGGCCGTGAAATGAAGAATTGGGAAAAATTCATCGGAGTTGTCGTCCCTTAACCGCGTGGGGTCGTAGCGGCCAGCTTCACAGCCGTACCCTGTGCACCTTTGGCGGGTGCGACTTTGGGCAGGTTGCTGGCTTCCAGCGCTTGACGTTGTTGAGCCAGAGCGGCAATGGTCTGCTCGCTGGCCATCGGGATCACTTCAGGGGTCACCGGCGAACCCGGACGTACCCGCTGCAGACCCTTGACGATGATCGTGTCGTCCTTGTTCAGACCGGTGCGCACGATGCGCAGGCCTTCGATCTTCGGCCCCAGTTCAACGGCGCGATAAGCGGTTTTGTTGTCCGCATCCATCACCAGCACGAACTTCTTGCCCAGGTCGGTACCGACCGCTTCGTCGTTGATCAGCATGGCGTTGTAGGTGCCGCTGCCGACCAGTTTCAGCCGTGCGTACAGGCCCGGGGTGTAGGTGCCGTCGCTGTTGTCGAACACCGCGCGACCACGGATGGTGCCGGTTTTCGGGTTGACCTGGTTGTCGACGAAGTTCATCTGACCGAGGTGTGGGTTGCCGTCTTCATTGGACAGGCCCATGTACACCGGCGTGGTGGCGCCACGTTGGCCGTTGCGGGCGAGTTGGGTGTATTTGAGGAACACACGCTCGTCGGCGTCGAAGTAGGCGTAAACCTTGTCGGTCGAGACCACGCTGGTCAGCGCGGTGGTGTCGGCGGTCACCAGGTTGCCGGCGGTGATTTCGGCGCGACTGACGCGGCCGCTGATTGGCGCGGTGACGCGGGTGAAACTCAGGTTCAGTTTGGCCAGATCCAGTTGCGCTTGCAGGGCGCCAACGGCGGCGCGGGCCTCTTGTGCAGCGCTGGTGCGCGAGTCAGCCAGTTCAGCGGAGATCGCGTTGCTGGCGCGCAGACGTTCGCCGCGACCGGCTTCGTTTTCACTGCGGGTGGCATTGGCGCGCGCTTGGGCTACCAACGCTTCGAGACGGCGAACCTCTGCCTGGAAAGGGCGCGGATCGATCTGGAACAGCAGGTCGCCTTTCTTGACCAGCGCGCCTTCGGTGAACGCCACCTCGTCGATCTGGCCGGAGACCCGCGGACGGATTTCAACGGTTTCCGGCGCTTCAAGGCGCCCGGTGAATTCGTCCCACTCGTTGACCGGCTGTTCCAGCACCTTGGCCACGCTGACTTTGGCAGCGGGCATAGTGGCGGCAGTCTCCGGAGTCTTGCCGCAAGCGCTCATCACCAGCACGGCCAACATGGCCAAGGGGAAGCGCAAATGTTTGAGTGACTGTTCCATGGAATCATCCGCCAATGTATTGAAGATGGGCGGATGATGCTCGGCGGGCTGTGATGGCACGAATCGAATGAAGCAAAGGTAACTATCATTCGGAATGATATAAGAGCGATTCGAGCCCTCTAGCATGCACCTTTCGTTAGGGTGCTATCAATTGGTTTGATGACAAATGTGTGTTGCGCCGCCAGTAAAAATCCAGCGGCGGCTTCAGGAACAGAATTCACAAACAAAGAGACGGCCATGAAGGCCGTCTCGTTCAACGTGATGCGAAGTGACTCAGTTGTTGCCTTTGCGGTTCGGCCCGAAACGGTTCGGACCTGGCTGGCTGTCTTGCACCAGGAACACCAGGTTGACGATCGGCAGCAGCAACCACCAGCCGCTACGGTCAGTGTCGTGCATACGGCGCGCGCCCACTGCGATGCTCGGCAGCAACATCGCCAAGCTGTACAGGTTGTAGAGCAAGCCCTTGGTGTTGAGCATGGCGTCGAGAACGCCCATGACAATGCAGATACCCATGTTGATCAGCACAAACATCCAGTACTCGCGGCGGGTGGCGCGGCCTTTGAATTCGGCGTAATTCTTCAGCGCTTCCACGTAAGGATTGCCCGTGGTGATGGCGGGGCCGCTTGCATAGGACGGTTGAGCGGCCTGAGGTGCACCGCATTGTGGGCATGCCACGGCCAGGCTACTAATTTCCTTGGCGCAACCACGGCAGAAAACCAAGCTCATATTTTTTCCCTAAAATTATTCAATCGATAGACAGGACAAAACGAACGCGGCAAGGCCAGACAAAACGATGCCGGCGATCGCTAGGTTTCTTCCTGGGTGTTTTTGGTTGATACAGACGATGCCGCAAGTGAGGCCCGCAAGGCTGAGGATGCCCACACCGACAATCGCATCCCTGTCCCATTCGGAATCATCAAACAGGTTGAGTGCGCTGATAATCCCGAGGATCAATGAAACGATGGCCAGCCAGGGTGTTTCGGCTTGCGTTTGCGGCACGGAGGCCTGTTGGGGCGCCCCGCATTGGGGGCAGGTGAGCGCCGTTTCGTGTAGCTCCTTGGCGCAAGCACGACAATAGACCATTGCCATCGTTTTCCTTAACTGAGTGCAAATGCCCGATCCTCCAGCGGTCGGGGCGGCGGTAAGTTAAACTTTATTACCGGATTTGTCATTATCACTTTGCCATCATTGCTGCCGTGGGTGTGCGGGGACTCAAGGACTGAAGGCTATCGGGATTGTGCAAGCGTCTGGAGCCGTGCCAGCCAGCGAGGCCATTTACCGCTTCGGCATGGTCGAACGCTTCACCGGCTCCTTGCTGCTCAAGATACGTCGCGCAGCACGAACCGCATTTCCATGCGCGGCGATTGCAACGCCCAGGCGTGCCAGTAAAGCTCTACACGATGGGTCCAGGCCCGGCGACAGTGCTGCTGATATCCAGCACGATATAGCTGAATGCCAATATCAGGCCAACGCTGCGACCGCCAGCTACCTTTCAACCCCGGCAGCGAACGATAAAACCCACGGCATGGGCAGTGCCGTGGGCGACGGGATTATCATCGCGGAGAAACAGATCGACCTGAAGAATGACTGTATGCAGGGCAACGTTTACTTGGGCCAGTGAACAAGGCAGCTTGTTTGATCAAGACCTCGTATGCTTCTACCGCATTGGATCAGATCAGTGTGGCTTGACCCTCTGATGATGCGTCCCCCTAAACGTCGAAACATTCGGCAATCGGTACCAAGACACCGACAGATGGGCACAGATCGCTTGCGTGCATTCACGCGCGATCATCGACGAGTAATACGACGTTCAATGAGTGATTCTACGGCGACAAACACCGGCAACTGGTACGCAGTCATTGCCCTGGCATTGGCCGCGTTTGTGTTCAACACCACCGAGTTTGTGCCTGTCGGGCTGTTGAGCTCGATCGGCAGCAGCTTCGACATGTCGACGGCGCAGGTCGGTCTGATGCTGACCATTTACGCGTGGGTGGTGTCTCTGACGTCGCTGCCGATCATGCTGCTGACGCGCAACGTCGAGCGACGCAAACTGTTGCTCGTGCTGTTCGCAATGTTTATCGCCAGCCACATTCTGTCGGGTCTGGCGACCAGCTTCGGGGTGCTGCTGGTGAGCCGGATCGGCGTGGCGCTATCGCATGCGCTGTTCTGGTCAATCACCGCTTCTCTGGCCGTGCGCCTGGCTCCGCCGGGCAAGCAGGTTCAGGCGCTGGGCTTGCTCGCAACCGGTACTTCGCTGGCGATGGTGCTGGGCATTCCTCTCGGCCGCTTGCTGGGCGAGGCGATGGGGTGGCGCACAACCTTTATCGTGATTGCGGGCTTCGCGGCGGCGCTGGTGTTCTGTCTGGCGAAGGTGCTGCCGTTGCTGCCCAGCCAGAACTCGGGCTCGCTCAAGAGCCTGCCCATATTGCTGAAGCGACCTGCGCTGGTAGCCGTTTATGTGCTGACCGCTCTGGTGGTGACTGCACAGTTCACCGCTTACAGCTACATCGAGCCGTTCGTACTGACCGTGGCCAACATGAGCGGTGAGGTGGTGACGCTCCTGCTGTTGTTATTCGGCGGCGCCGGCATTTTCGGCTCGCTGCTGTTCAGCTATTTGCACAGCTATAACCCGCAACGTTTTCTGATCATCTGCGTATCGGTGCTCGCCTTGTGCCTGGCGTTGCTGTTGCCGTTCAGCGGCAATGTGTCGTACCTCGGCGTGCTGAGTGTGTTCTGGGGCATGGCGATCATGGGCTTCGGGCTGGCGCTGCAGTCGAAAGTCCTGGTGCTGGCGCCGGACGCCACCGACGTGGCGATGGCGCTGTTTTCCGGGATCTACAACATCGGCATCGGCGGCGGGGCACTAGTGGGGAGCTGGGTCGGCAGCCAGTTCGGCTTTGCTTACGTCGGGCTTGTCGGCGGGATGCTGGCGGCGTTGGCGTTGTCGTCTTACTGCGTGTCGATCTATCGCATCAGCCGGCCGAGGACTTGAGCCTTTGGCTGCCTGCTTAATGTGCGGGCAGCTCGAGGCTGTCTGGGTCGCCGAAGAACATTTTGACTTGGCTCTAGGACGCTGTTTTCAGACGGAGAAAATTCAAGTGTGCCCCCAGTTTTGCCCCCACTGGCGCGGGATATACGGGCGATCGAGATTGGCGATCTCTGAGGCGTGCCAGGGTGGTCGTCGATGGCTTTCAGTGTTGCTCCTCATCGGATCTGGGTGGGAGAGGGCAGGGCTCAGGAAGGACCAGCTAGTCCGCTCTAGGTCGACAACAGCAACTCCGATCGGCTGTGTTCGACCGAATATTTGTATCCGCGTAATTGGTTTGCTGGGCTTGGAGGTTTCTACGGAACCAGTGGCGATTCAGGAGGTGGAACGACAGCTGACCGTTGCACTACGTCAACGGCTCAGCGAAGCGGCTCAAGTGTCCAGCGACGATTTTGGATTTGTATTAGACGAACGCTAAAAGTATATCGATGTCATTCGGCCGGCATGATGGTTAAAGCGTCCTCTGCTATCAGCCAAAAGCGGTAATCTGCGTTTTATAAAGTGCGAGTTAAGCAGCAAGCCTTTCGCAGGCTTTAGGTGATTATTCCAGTTTGATCGCCTCTATCCCCTCATGCTACGGCTCATTAGGCGTTGGTCTCTCAGAGGGTAGAGGCACCAAGCTTGGGGTTCGCCACGTGAAATAAAGCATCAGGGTCGCGACTAGTGCAAAGGGCAATCCCACCCATAGCGATACCTTGTAGGCCAGTAATACTCCCGCAGCGCCACCAACGAAAGCAGCTAGCAGGAGAAAGTAGGCGTCTTCAATTCCCCTTGCTGGTCTAACAATAAATATTACTAAGTCTTGCATGCGTGGTTCCTATATAAGAGGTGTTTTTGGCATGTCTTGGCCACCGTTATAAATCTAAGTTTCATCAATTTTTATTGATGCGAGTAGATTCCTCTCGGTGTCAGTGGGGATCAGCCCTGTTGTGTCTGCGAGCAAGACAGCCTGGCCGTTAATGTTGTTCACGGTTACCTCGGCTCGCGCTCGATTTCCGTCATCAATCCCCATGATTTTCCACACGCAAGTCAGCTCATCACCAATGTAAACGGGGCGCTTGAAGCGAAAATTCATAGAGGTGGCCAGCCAACCCAATTGCCCTCCGATTTCCGTAATCAGCGTCGCAGTCAGCAAGCCATGAGCGATGACACCATCAAGGCCTTTTGCTTCCGCGTACATAGCGTTGGAATGCACCGGGTTGTGGTCGCGCGATAGCACCTCAAACTGAACGATATCTGCGTGCGAAAAAGTGCGTTTGATTTCGAAAGTATCGCCTTCCTTAAGTCCCTCAATTGCTTTCTGGCGCATTGCGTTCATTGGCATCTCCGACGATTTAAAACGTATGGTCAATCCCTGGGAATGAGCCCGACTCGACGTCTTTAGCAAAGGCTTTTGCAGCGTCACCCATCACCTTTCTCATATCCGCATACTGTTTGACGAATCGCGGCAATTGACCATCACGAAGCCCTACCATGTCCTGCCAGACGAGTACCTGGGCATCGCAGCCAACACCTGCACCGATTCCGACGGTAGGGATGGAGACTGTCTCGGTGATCCTCGTAGCCACGTCTCCTGGCACCATTTCAATAAGCAGGCCAAACGCCCCTGCACGCTCGAAGGCAACGCTCAAGTTAATCAAACTCTGAGCGTCCTCGCCCTTGCCTTGAATGCGGTATCCGCCCAGCTGGTGTTCTGCCTGCGGGGTAAAACCGATATGAGCCATAACTGGAATGCCTGCGCCTACCAACTTCTCAACCTGCGCAAGCATTTCGATCCCACCTTCGAGCTTTACGGCATGAGCGCCGCCTTCCTTCATGAAACGGGCTGCGGTATGGAAACATTGTTCAGGCGATCCCTGATAAGAGCCAAAAGGCAAATCCGCAATGACCAACGCCCGCTCAGTAGCGCGCGAAACCGCCCTGACCAGAGGCAGCATCTCGTCAACTGTTACCGGCAACGTCGAGTCGTGCCCATAAACGTTGTTGGCGGCGGAATCGCCTACGAGCAGTACCGGAATTCCTGCTGCCTCAAACACCGACGCGGCGTACATGTCATAAGCAGTCAACATGGCCCATTTTTGACCCCGTGCCTTCATGTCTTGTAAATGTGGAATTCTTACCCTGCCGAGACGAGGGCTGTTATAGGGGGCGGTGATTTGATCAGACATTTTGCTTCCTTAATTCAAATGGTCAGCCGTTCGGCAGCAAGAACCACAGCAATGACGATCATCGCGGCTCCCGATATCCGGCTCACATAGGTAGCCGCTGCTGGACGTGAAGCAAGCACCGTTCCGGCGCCGTAGCCAACCGCAAGATAGACGACGCCGCAACTGAAACCGTGGATCAAACCTAACGCGATAATCTGAGCCCCTACTGGCCACCCCGCTGACGCATCAGTGAACTGAGGTAGCAGTGCCAGGAACAACAAAAGAACTTTCGGGTTGAGACCGCTGACGCACAGTCCTTTTATCGCCCAGGCCATCCAGCTACTGTCACCGCTGGATGCTCCTTGAGCAGGCAACGAAGGCTTTAGCAACATGTTGAAGCCGAGCCATAGGAGATAGGCCGCCCCCATTAGCGTTAATGTCAGCAACGCATGGGGTATTTTGACCAACACCCCGCCCACGCCTGCAGCGACGATCAACGTGGCCAAAAGGTGACCGGAAAGCATGCCGACTACGGCGGGTAGAACACGACCTCGCAAACCTGCCGATATCGAGTAGGCCCAGTCGACTCCAGGCGTGATAACAAACAAAAATGATACGGCCCAGAAGGCCATCATCAAAGACACTGTCACGATCAAATCCTTCTTTTTTCATCAGTTCAGTGCGTCGTTTACCGCCCTGAAACACTGTCCTGGAAGGATAAAGAATGCCACGTGGTATTATCTTTCAAAGATATACGCAAAGGCGGACTTAATTAGAAGGTTTTTCTGAATGGATCGAATTGATAAGAAGATTCTTGCGCAGCTACAGCAGGATGGTCGCCAGTCGCTGACAGAATTGGCAGACCGCGTAGGTCTCAGTTTGTCTCCATGCCATCGACGTGTTCGGGCGATGGAGGACGCAGGCGTTATCAAAGGGTACCGTGCTCAGCTATCGGCGACCGAGATAGGTCTGAATTTCTCGTCCCTGGTATTCGTAACCCTTCGAGAGGGGCACCAAAAGGCGGTAGCAGATTTCGAAAATGCTCTACCGCGAATTCCTTATATAGTCCAAGCACAAAGACTTTTTGGCGATCCTGATTATCTGCTGATGGTGGTGACAGCAGATCTCCCAGCCTTTCAGAAGCTTTACGATGAAGAACTGTCTAGGCTACCTAACGTACAGCGCCTCACATCGACGTTAGTGATGAAGCACGTCATCACAGACCGTCCTCTGCCTTTAGAATAAGAGCTCAAGCAATACGGGAGAGTCAGTGGGAAGCAGTCATACGTTTGTCGAATCGTCCGATGCTGAGATACGACTACTTGTCTCGAACAAAGACTGTTGCATAGGGTCGTCTATGGCTGATAGCTGCTGCTGTTGAACGACCGGTTGAACCTACAGCCAATAGCTACCACTCAAAGTCAGCAGTAATCGCCCTATTGCAGCCGGTCGCTTCCGGCTGCAACCGATCAAAAGCATTTGCTCATTTACGGGTTTATGGGGCGGATAAAGCTCATGCGCCTTGAAGGTCGATGACTCAGCGCTTGTAGAGTAACGCTTCAACTACAACACCAAACGCTGATGAATGTTCACGACGATTCGGGTAGTAAAGGTGGTAACCGGCAAAAGGTTGGCACCAGTCCTCAAGTACCCCCAACAGTGTGCTGTTGGCCAACTGGCTCATGACCATATCTTCCGGTAGAAACGCCAGCCCCCAGCCTGCCTCCGCCGCACGCCAGATCGGCATGCTGCTGTTGAACGTCTATTGCCACTCAACGCGCACCTTGAGTTCGTGGCCGTCTTTTTCAAATCAGGCTGCCATGGGTAGGCAGGCGCAGATTGATGGAGTTGTGCGCAGCCAGATCGCTCGGTCCCTTCGGGATCAGTCGGTGCTTGAAATACTCGGGAGAACCTACTACCGCGATGCGCAATGACGGGCCGATCGGCACGGCAATCACGTCCTTCTCCACCTGATCGCCCAGACGCACGCCGGCGTCATAGCGCTGTGCATTACCACCGGCACTGCGGAAAGCCTATATCAACCCGATGGCATTCATGGGTGTATGAGTCACATTCTATTGCCCATCCACGATGGGATGTTTCGCTACCTCGGATTCGAGGTTCTTCCTCCTTTTGTCGCATGGATGCCTGGCAGCGTTTCACTTGAGGTGCGCAACGATTACCTGTCTGCTTACGAAACCAGGTTGCGAGTACTTCCAGCTACGCAAACACTGTTCTTCCACCCACGCGAGGATTACGGTAGCGACCAGCGATTGAAACCAAGCGTGCTGGCGCGCTCTGGTTTTCAATGGAATCCTTCTGCAGGTCAATGTCATGATCAGGCGGCCGACGATTTTACGCGTTGAGATCTCGTCAGCTCACTGCAGAAGTAGTGGGTGTTACGATGATGGCGATACAAGTCCCTTGCTAGGCCGAGTCGATGTCATGAAACCCAGCTTCGAGAAAGTACCCACAGAGGCTGCAACCTCTTGGACGCTATTGAACAGGCGTTTGCCGGATGCGATTCCATTCGAGTGGCATCATCATCCCGAATATGAGTTGACACTCACGCTCAATAGTCGCGGCCATCGCTACATCAGTAATGACGTAGCGCGCTATGACGATGGAGACCTGATTCTTGTAGGGCCGAATATTCCTCATAGCTGGTCTTCAGCGGAGCGTATTGATGAGGATCAGCCGCATGTTGCCTTGGTTATCTGGTTTTCCGCTGCTTGGGCCGACTCGCTTGTGACATTGTTTCCGGAAATGGCTGCGGTTCGCCCATTGCTGGCGGCAGCTCAACACGCGGTGAGTTTCAGTGGTACGGCCTCCAGTGAAGTACGCTCCTCCATCGAGGCAATGGTCAATCAGACGCCGCCCCAGCGCTTGATCGCATTGCTAACGGTGCTCGACAGGCTGGCAAGAGACGCTGATGCTACTCGGATCCTGCCGACGCCAGGCGGGCAGGCCGGTGATCAGATTGTCGAAGACGCGCGTATTCATCGAGTTCTGCATTACCTACATGGTAACTACGCCCGGGCAATCAATGTTGCCGAGTTAGCAGAGCTGGCCTGCGTCAGTCTGTCTGCTTTCCATCGAATGTTTCGCCGGCATACACGCTGTACCGCCTTGGACTATATCGTTCGACTGCGCATCGGCCATGCCTGTGCGTTGCTGATGCAGGGCGACTCGCCGGTATCGATAATAGCGGAGGAGGTGGGCTACTCGTCGCTGGCATTATTCAACCGCCAGTTCAAGGCGTTGAAAGGGCTGACACCTTCCGCGTTTCGTCAAACGCACAGCCATCATTTTCAGTGAAGGTCAGAAATCTAGTGGGTTGATACTCCGATCGTATTGGCTCAAAACGCCATTATCGTACTAGTCGACGCTTCAAATGAGGCTGCCGTGTGCTTATTTAAAAGTGGTTCCATACCTGCATGAATAACAAAAACAGCAGGTAGTTCCCATGAGTAAATACCGTGCCTTCGAAAGCGAAACGCTTCCGCAAGATTATCGAGACAGCATCGTCAAAATGAAGCGCGCCTTGCGCGCGCAGATCGGCGACGTTGAATCTTTGTTTGAACAAGTTAGCGAATTCATCGTTGCTGAAATCGACTCAATCAAGGCGCAGGAGGCGCTAACCGGTTCGGCTTGGCCGATCCTTGAGTTCGAGGATATCGCGGTCGGGAAAGTGAGTGCGGACCAGTTGGCGCTAATCAAGCGGCGTGGTTGCGTCGTGCTCAAAAACCATTTTCCTCGAGAGCAGGTTTTGGGGTGGGACGAGAGGCTTTTGGATTACCTTGACCGCAATCACTTCGATGCAATTTATCGTGGTCCAGCGGACCAGTTTTTCGGAAGCCTGGAGGCATCGCGTCCAGAAATTTTTCCGATCTATTGGTCGGAGTCGCAGATGCAGTTGCGTCAGGATGAGCGCATGGGGGCCGCACAATCTTTTCTGAATCGTCTTTGGAAGATCCATTCTCAAGGGCGGCAATGGTTCAACCCTGATATCAATGCCCTATACCCGGATCGAGTACGGCGTCGACCTCCGGGAACACATTCAAAAGGTCTCGGGCCACACACCGACTCGGGCGCCTTGGAGCGATGGCTGCACCCAGCATACTTGAAGGTATTCGACAAAATTTACAGCAACGATTTCAGCGCCTACGACCCTTGGGACGCAGCCTTCCGTACTGAAGTCGATGAGTACGCCTACAAAGATACGGTCAAGTGCTCTGCGTTCCGCACGTTTCAAGGCTGGACCGCGTTATCGGATATGAACGCCGATCAGGGGGTACTGCATACCTTGCCGATCCCCAAGGCGATGGCTTACATGCTGCTGCGGCCACTGCTGGACGATGTACCTGAGGATGAGCTGTGCGGGGTTGCGCCGGGCAAGGTACTTCCGGTGTCCCGACAGTGGCATCCACTGCTGTTCGAAGGGCTGAGTCCGATTCCGGATGTCCGTGCGGGCGATTCGGTGTGGTGGCATTGCGATGTAATTCACAGTGTCGCACCCGTGGCAAATCAACAAGGCTGGGGCAATGTTATGTACGTTCCGGCTGCACCTATGT
Organism: Pseudomonas sp. AO-1; assembly: GCF_019775695.1. Taxonomy (NCBI): domain Bacteria; kingdom Pseudomonadati; phylum Pseudomonadota; class Gammaproteobacteria; order Pseudomonadales; family Pseudomonadaceae; genus Pseudomonas; species Pseudomonas sp. AO-1. Next base: position 3,485,977 of record NZ_CP079947.1, on the reverse strand, counting down.
GTCAAAAAAACCTGCGTTACGCCAAGGATGTGTTCAGGGCATTCGCGCAGGGTGCATCACCGGACGATTTTCCTCGGGAAGACTATGAAACAACTTGGGAAGGTCGTTTCACCTTGGAGCGTCTGAACGCGCTCGGACGTGCCGGTCTGGGGCTCGAATGATTGCGTGAGACTGAGCGAATAGCCCACTACCTCGATAAAAAAACAATAAGGTACTGACATGAACTCAATGAACCGCCTTGCAGCCATGGTTTCTCTTGCCGCTTTATTTCCTCTTGTGATTCAGGCCGCTGAAACCAAGGGAAACGTTGAAGTCGTTCACTATTGGACCTCCGGGGGCGAGGCCAAGTCGGTGGAAGTTTTGAAGAAAATCATCGAGAAAGATGGATTCACTTGGCAGGACAGTGCAGTCGCTGGCGGCGGAGGCAGTGCGGCCATGACTGTGCTGAAAACCCGTGCTGTATCGGGCAATCCTCCCACCGCCGCGCAGATAAAAGCGCCAGATATTCAGGAATGGGGTCGCCTCGATCTTCTTGCCAGCATTGACGACGTCGCCAAGGCGAATAACTGGGACAGCCTGCTTCCCGAGTCCGTCGCCCAAATAATGAAGTACGAGGGGCATTACGTTGCGGTACCGGTGAATATTCATCGCATCAATTGGCTTTGGCTTAACCCTGTCGTTCTGAAGCAGGCGGGCATCTCCGATGTGCCGACCACTCTTGATGAACTTTATGCTGCTGGGGATAAGCTCAAGGCGGCAGGGTTCATAGCTATCGCACATGGCGGTCAGGCCTGGCAGGACACGACAATCTTCGAAAACCTCGTTTTGAGCGTGATGGGCGTTGATGGTTTCAAGAAGGCCTTTATTGATGTCGACGACAGTGTTTTCACCGGGCCGAAAATGATTGAAGTATTCAATGCGCTGCGAAGAATACAGAGTTATCTGGATCCCGATGGCAACGGTCAAGACTGGAATCTGGAAACAGCCAAGGTCATCAATGGCAAAGCAGGCATGCAAATCATGGGGGACTGGGCGAAAAGTGAGTGGAGCGCGGCGGGCAAGTTTGCCGATACAGATTACATTTGTGTGCCATTTCCCGGCTCGCAGGGTGCTTACAGCTATACCATTGATTCACTGGCGATGTTCAAACTTGCCTCGAAGAATGACACCCCTGGCAATATTGCAGCCCGCAACGACCTGGCCAAAGTAGCGCTGGAGCCGTCGTTTCAATATGTTTTCAATCAAAACAAGGGGTCAATACCCGTCATCAAGGGTTTGGACATGAGTCGATTCGATAGCTGTGCACAAGCCTCTGCAAAGGATTTCGCTGCTGCCGAGAAGACTGGTTCACTCGCTCCGAGCATGGCATTCAACATGTCGACTTCTCAGGCGGTGCAGGGCGCTGTGTTCGATGTCGTGACCCACTTCATGAATGACAAGTCCGCCGATGCTGGTAAGGCCGGCAGGCAGTTGCTGGCGGCGATCAAGGCCGCACAATAAATTGCTTTAGTTTTGAGCTGCTCCGTATACCGAATACGGAGCAGCTATTGACGATGCATCTCCTACTAGCGGCTGCTCGTGCCGCAATCATCACCCCCGCTCTACCACGCTCTGTTTATCTCTGTTGATTCCCCGATAAGAAAAATCGATACCCGGTTAATAATTTCCCAGAGGCGGGCGGTATACCTGCGGCTTTACAGTCACCTCCATCGTTTAGCGTGGACAGTCCAATTACAGGCCTCGTCCGTCGGGACTTCTACAAAAATAAGAAGGTGAGAGCATGAGTAGTGAAACGGTGGATATCAAAGCGTGGATTGACAACCGAAAACTGGTGCCGTACCAGTGGCTGATTATGGGTTTATGTTTTTTCATAGTGCTTTTCGATGGCTTCGACGTCGCGGTGATGGGGTTTATTGCCCCCTCGCTGATTCAAGAGTGGGGGCTTTCGAAAGCGGCGTTTGGCCCGGTGATGAGCGCGGGCATGATTGGGCTGGCGATCGGTGCGCTGACCGCTGGCCCTTACGCCGACCGAATCGGCCGCAAAAAAGTACTACTGACGGCGGTGACTGGCTTCAGCGTGCTAAGCCTTGCATGCGCCTTTGCACGTAATCCCTACGAGCTGGCTGCCTTGCGTCTGCTGACCGGTGTGGCGCTGGGCGCAGCATTGCCAAACACCACCACACTGCTTTCCGAGTATTTGCCGGAACGCAATCGGTCACTGTTCATCACGATCATGTTCACCGGATTCAATATGGGGTCGGGGTTGGGCGGATTTCTCGCTGCGTGGTTGATTCCCCATCACGGCTGGCAGTCGGTGTTGCTCGCCGGCGGGATTCTGCCGATGTTGCTGCTGCCCTTGATGTGGCTGTTGCTGCCTGAGTCGGCGCGTTTTCTCGCCGCACGCAACGCGCCCGCCAGCCAGATTGCCAAGGTGCTGAACAAGCTGGGGGGCACGTTCAGCGCAGCGACGAAATTCGTCATTGCCGAACCGCAGACTCAGCAAAAAGCACCGCTGCGCTTGCTCTTCACCGATCACTATCGTTTCGGCACTCTCGCCTTGTGGGCAACTTACTTCATGGGGTTGCTGGTGATCTACCTAACCATGGGCTGGATGCCGACCCTGCTGCGTGAAGGTGGGCTGTCCATCGAACGGGCCGCGACCATCACCGGACTGTTCCAGATTGGCGGTACTGTCGGCGCCATCGTGGTTGGGTGGGCGATGGACCGGCGAAATCCGAACGCGGTGATTGCCACGTCTTACGCTCTGGGTGGCGCTTTCATTCTGCTGCTGGGCGCCTTCAGCCTTGAATCGGGCCTGCTGGCATTCGGCGTGGTGGCGGCAGGTTTCTGTATGAGCGGCGCGCAAACCGGCCTCAATGCTTTCGCACCCGGTTACTACTCGACGGACTGCCGCGCCACGGGCGTCAGCTGGATGCTGGGTATCGGCCGCTTCGGGGCTATCTTTGGTTCGCTCATCGGTGGCGCGGTGCTCAGCCTCGGGTTGGGGTTGCCGCTGCTGTTTGCCCTGTTGAGCGTGCCTGCCTTTATCGCTGCACTGGCGATCCTGGCCAACGGTCATGCACGGCGCCGAGTCAGTCGGGCCTTGCTGGCGCATTAATCTTTTCAATAAAGGAACTCGTTATGGCACGCATCATTGGTGGCCTCGCTGTATCTCACACCCCGACCATCGGCTTTGCAGTCGATCACGATAAGCAGCATGAGGCCGCCTGGGCGCCGATCTTCCGTGGCTTTGAGCCGATCAAGGTGTGGCTGAAGGAGCAGCAACCGGATGTGCTGTTCTATATCTTCAATGACCACGTGACGTCGTTTTTCTTTGATCACTATGGTGCCTTTTCCCTCGGTGTCGATGATCGCTACGAAGTCGCCGATGAGGGCGGCAATCCACGTGAGTTACCGGGGATCGCTGGTCATGCGGCGCTGTCGCGGCACATCGGCGAGAGCCTGGTGGCGGATGAATTCGACATGAGTTTCTTCCGCGACAAGCCGCTCGACCATGGCTTCTTCTCGCCGATGTCGGCGCTGTTGCCGTGCGAGCCGGACTGGCCGGTGGAGATCGTGCCGCTGCAGGTTGGCGTGTTGCAGTTCCCCGTGCCGAGTGCGCGGCGTTGCTACAAGTTGGGCCAGGCGCTGCGCCGGGCGATTGAATGCTACCCCGAGGATCTGAAAGTGGCCATCGTCGCGACCGGCGGTGTTTCCCACCAGGTGCACGGCGAGCGCTGTGGTTTCAACAACCCGGAGTGGGACCAGCAGTTCATTGATCTGTTGGTCAATGATCCCGAGCGGCTGACCGAAATGACCCACGCCGAGTACGCCGCGCTGGGGGGCATGGAAGGTTCGGAAGTGATCACCTGGCTGATCATGCGCGGCGCGCTGTCGGCCACGGTGAAAAACCTGCACCAGGATTACTACCTGCCGTCGATGACCGGCATTGCCACACTGCTGCTGGAAAATCAGGATCGGCCCGTTCCCGTCGACGTCAACGCGCGGCACTTGCTGCACATGCAGCATCAGTTGGCGGGTATCGAGAAGCTCGCAGGCACCTATCCGTTCACCCTGGAACGCAGCGCCAAGGGCTATCGGTTGAACAAGTTTTTGCATCGCATGATCGAGCCGCACTGGCGTCAGCGTTTCCTCGACCAACCCGAAGCGCTGTTCGATCAAGCAGGGCTGAGCGATGAAGAGCGTGATCTGCTGCGACGCCGCGACTGGCGCGGATTGATTCACTACGGGGCGATTTTTTTCGTGCTGGAAAAACTCGCTGCCGTGGTCGGGGTGCCGAATCTGCAGATATACGCGGCAATGCGCGGACAAAGCCTCGAGGAATTCATGAAAACCCGTAATCAGCAGGTGCTCTATTCGGTAGCGGGCAAGGCCCCACGCTAACGACACGGCGTCATCGGCGGCTCGCTCCGGGCCGCTTCGCAACACCCTTGAATGACGTCACTGCGCCCGGCTCATGCGGGCGTAGCGGACTGCTTCATCCCAAAAAAATGGATAACAATAACAATGAAAATCACCGCCAATACACGCGTAGTCTTCACGCTGTCCGCCGTTTGTGCTCTGCCTGTCGAGGCGAGCGCTGCAGGCTTTGTGGAAGACGCCAGGGCCAATCTCAACCTGCGTAACTTCTACATCAATCGCAACTTCACCAACCCGGCCAATGCGCAGGGCAAAGCCGAGGAATGGACGCAGAATTTCATTCTCGATTTCCGCTCTGGATTCACCCAAGGTGCAGTCGGATTTGGTGTGGATGTGCTGGGCCTGTATTCGCTGAAGCTTGACGGCGGGCAAGGCACGGGAGGCACGCAATTGCTGCCGCTGGACAGTGATGGCCGACCTGCCGATCAATTTGGGCGCCTGGCTGTCGCCGGGAAAATGAAAATCGGCAAGACCGAAATCAAGCTCGGCGAGTGGATGCCAGTGTTGCCGATATTGCGTTCCGACGACGGTCGCTCATTGCCACAAACCTTTCGTGGCGGTCAGGTCACTTCACAGGATATCGCCGGGTTGACCTTGTATGGCGGTCAGTTCCGGCAGAACAGTCCGCGCAACGATTCAAGCATGGAAAACATGTTCATGCAGGGCAAAACCGCGTTTGCCTCTGAGCGTTTCAACTTCGTCGGCGGCGAATACGCGTTCAACGAAAAGCGCACGATGATCGGCGTGTGGAATGCTCAGCTAAAGGACATCTATCAGCAACAGTATCTGCAACTGGTTCATAGCCAACCACTGGGTGACTGGACGCTGGGCGCCAATCTTGGCTACTTCTGGGGTCGCGAGGATGGCAGTGCCCGCGCAGGCGATCTGGACAACCGCACGTTCTCGGCATTGCTGTCGGCACGCTACGGCGGCAACACGTTTTACGTCGGTTTGCAAAAGCTCAGCGGCGATGATGCCTGGATGAGAGTCAACGGCACCAGCGGCGGAACCTTGGCCAACGACAGCTACAACAACAGCTACGACAATGCGCGGGAGAAATCCTGGCAACTACGCCATGACTACAATTTCGCCGTACTCGGCGTGCCCGGTCTGACCCTGATGAACCGTTACATCAGCGGCGACGACGTGCACAGCGGGGCCGTCACCGACGGTAAGGAATGGGGGCGCGAATCCGAGTTGGGCTACACACTGCAAAGCGGTGCGTTGAAGAACCTCAACCTGCGCTGGCGCAACTCGAGCATTCGCCGCGATTACAGCAGCAATGAGTTCGACGAGAATCGCTTGATCATCAGCTATCCGTTGAACCTGCTTTAAGCGCCTCAGCGGCCTGTGCCTGGATCACCTGGCGGATCATTTCCATCAACGCCTGCGCCACCGGTGAGTGCAGGCAGCCGCTGCGGTAGGTCAGACCAATGGCTCTGGCGGTCTGTTTCAACTCCAGCGGCAAAATGCACAACTCGCCGCTAGTGATTTCCTGTTCCAGTTGATGCGCTGAAACGGCCGCGAGCATGTCCGAGCGTAACAACAGACCGCGAATGATCGCCATGTCGGCGCTTTCCACCACCGGGGAAGGCGCCGGAATGCCGAAACCGGCGAAGCATTCCTCGAGCATCGTCCGCGCCGGTGAGCCAGCACGAGGCAATACCCAGCGCGCGTTGCCCAGATGACTCTGCAAATCGCCGTTGCCGCAGAGCGGATGATCACGCCGCGCAAGCACGACCATTTCTTCCGTCAGCAGTGACTCGCCGACCAGGTCGCTGGCATAGGTCGATGAACGCAGCGCACCCAAAATGAAATCCACATCGCCGGCACGCAACTCGGTCGCCAGCAGGTCGAAGGGACTTTCATTGGTGATCACTTGAATGCCGGGATGCTCTGCCATCAGGCGCACGATGGCCTCGGGCAGAATGCGCGTGCGGCCGAGGGGCAGGGCACCGACGTGCACAACACCGTGCAAGGCGCCGCGAAGGGCGGTGATGTCGGTGTCGATATGGCGCAACTCGTTCAGCGCACGGCGGATTGCAAACAGGATGTCATGACTGGCGCGGGTCGGCTGCAAGCCGCGTGGCGTGCGCTCGAACAGCGATTGGCCGCAGCCGTTTTCCAGCACTTTCAGCGTCGAACTGACGGCCGGTTGGCTCAGGCCCAGCAGACTGGCCACGGTCTGCATATGGTGGGTTTCACAGAGTTTGATGAACACTTGCAGGCGTCGCGCCTGGAACAGATAAAGCGGTTCAATCGCGGCTTTTTCGCCTAGGCCGAGCAATGTAGGCACGCTCCCAAGCTCCGCCAGCACCCGTCGCGCTCGGGGCAGCAAACGCTCTCCGAAATTGGTCAGACGCATACCGTTGGCATGGCGCTCGAACAGCATTACGCCCAGCCGTTCTTCGAATTCGGAAATGGAGCGGGTGACCACCGATTGCGCCCGGTACAGCGCGACTGAAGCCTTGGAGACGCTGCCGTGATCAGCCACGCGGACGAAGGCGCGCACGTGCATCAGGCTCGGCAGTTCAAGGTTTTCCATGGACAAGGGCTCTGCGGGTCGGCGAATTCGACGACTATGCCGCCGATATTTTCGAGTGGCAATAAAAAAAACGCATACCTCGAACACTCGAACGCATTACTCCGTCGGCGGGGTGCGATGCGATGCTCTTTCGCAACGCTAAAGGAGAATCCGCAATGATCGATTCAACCAAAAACGCGCTGGTCGTCAGCGCCCACTCAGCCGATTTTGTCTGGCGTGCCGGTGGCGCCATCGCTCTGCATGCCCAGCAGGGTTACCACGTTCACATTGTCTGCCTGTCGTTCGGTGAGCGCGGCGAATCCGCCAAGCTGTGGCGCAAGGGCGAGATGAGCGAAGACAAGGTCAAAGCCGCACGTCGCGAAGAGGCTCAGGCCGCCGCCGATATTCTCGGGGCCAGTGTCGAGTTCTTCGATATCGGCGATTACCCGATGCGCGCCGACAAGGAAACCTTGTTCCGCCTTGCCGATGTGTTCCGCCGGGTGCAACCGGAGTTCGTCCTCAGTCACTCGCTCAAGGACCCGTACAACTACGATCACCCGCTGGCCATGAACCTGACGCAGGAGGCGCGCATCATCGCCCAGGCCGAAGGCTATAAACCGGGTGAGAAAATCGTCGGCGCACCGCCGGTCTACAGTTTCGAGCCGCACCAGCCCGAGCAATGCGAATGGCGCCCCGATGTATTGCTCGACATCACGGAGGTCTGGGACAAGAAGTACGCGGCCATCCAGTGCATGGCCGGTCAGGAACATTTGTGGGAGTACTACACGCGCGTTGCCCTGCAGCGCGGTGTGCAAGCCAAACGTAATGTCGGGATCACCTCAACCCGCAACATCGTCTATGGCGAGGGTTATCAGAGTATTTTCCCGCGTGTCACGGAGAATCTGGGATGAGCGAACATATCGGCAAGACTGGCGTTGTCGTGCGCAATATTCAGCGGGCCGAAGCGGCGCTGGTCGATGAGTTGAATCGCTTCGGGGTGGCGACTATTCATGAAGCACAAGGCCGCAAAGGACTGTTCGCGGCTTCGATCAGACCAATTCAACAAGGCTCGGTAATCAGTGGTTCAGCCATCACGGTACTCGTCGCTCCGGGCGACAACTGGATGTTCCATGTGGCCGTCGAACAATGCCGGCCCGGTGATATTCTGGTGGTTGCGCCGAGTTCACCTTGCACAGACGGCTACTTCGGCGACCTTTTGGCCACCTCGCTCAAGGCTCACGGCGTTCGGGCGCTGGTAATTGATGCGGGCGTGCGCGACACCCACACCCTGCGCGAAATGGGCTTCCCGGTCTGGTCCCGCGCCATCAGCCCCCAAGGCACAATCAAAGAAACCCTGGGCTCGGTCAACCTGCCGTTGGTGTGCGGCGGGCAACTGGTGCACCCGGGTGATGTGGTGGTTGCGGATGACGATGGTGTTGTGATCGTGCGACGTACCGAGGTGCAGCAAGTCGTCGAAGCCAGTCGCGCCCGGGCCGACCTGGAGGAACAGAAGGCATTGCGCTTGGCCAAGGGCGAACTGGGTCTGGACATCTACAACATGCGCGCGCGCTTGGCGGAAAAGGGTTTGCGTTACGTCGACAATCTTGAAGAGCTGGGAGACTGAGCATGGCGCAGACCCGCATTCCCTGTCTGTTGATGCGCGGCGGTACGTCGAAAGGCGCTTACTTTCTGGCCGACGATTTACCGCAAGAGCCTGCGCTGCGAGACCGCGTGTTGCTGGCGGTGATGGGCTCGCCGGATGCGCGGCAGATCGACGGCATTGGCGGTGGTGATTCACTGACCAGCAAAGTGGCGATCATCAGACCGTCAAGCCGCGCGGGTGCAGATGTCGATTACCTTTTCGCCCAGGTGCTGGTGGATGAGCCGCGCATCGATTACGGTCAGAACTGCGGAAACATCCTCGCCGGTGTCGGCCCGTTCGCCATCGAGCGCGGGTTGGTGGCGGCGATAGCCGACGTCACCCCAGTGCGGATCTACATGGAAAACACCGGACAGATCGCCATCGCCCATGTACCAACCTCTGATGGTGAGGTGCGCTATGACGGCGACGCGCGTATCGACGGCGTGCCAGGACAGGCCGCACCATTGATTGTCGAATTCAAGGATATCGCTGGCGCCAGTTGCGGCGCCCTGTTGCCGACCGGCAGCGCCCGGGACGTGATCGACGGCGTTGAAGTGACCTGCATCGATAACGGCATGCCCGTAGTGCTGATCAACGCGCAAGAGCTTGGTTGCAGTGGCTATGAGAGTCCTGCGCAACTCGACGTCAATGCTTCACTGAAACAGCGTCTGGAGTCCATTCGACTGCAAGCGGGGCGACGTATGAACCTGGGAGATGTGAGCCAGCGCAACGTGCCGAAGATGTGCTTGATTGCACCACCGCAAATAGGTGGGGCCATCAGCACACGCAGTTTCATTCCCCATCGATGCCACACTAGCATTGGTGTGTTTGGCGCCGTCAGTGTAGCTGCTGCCAGCCTAATTGAAGGCAGTGTTGCGGAGGGCATGGCAGTTGTGGAGGAAGGTGATATGAAGCGCTTGTCGATCGAACACCCGACGGGCGAGTTTACTGTTGAAGTACGGTTAAAGGATGGGAAAATAGCGGGCTGCGGGTTGATGCGCACCGCCAGACTTTTAATCAGCGGCATCGTATTCGTTCCGTCAGGTCTATGGCGTGATATGCCAATCGGTTAAATTCGACCCTCCAATTAAGATCAACCGAGCGATCCTGTAGACACGGTTGTTAGTTTTGGTTGCGGAAACCGAACAAATCATGCGGAAAGGATTTACGAAATCCGCGATTACAATCGCTTACCTCACAAACGACAAAGCCCTGAATAATCATGGCTTTGTCGTATCAAATACGGATGAGGCGGTGGGATTCGAACTCATGGACTTGTTACAGTTGACTGTTTCAATTCCATGACTATAACAAGTAGTTTCAATGGGTTATGGCCCAAAGTATTCCGCTTTGATCGTGTGCAAATGTCACTCGGTACGGTCGCTAACGGGCCAGAGTGTGTAAAAATGTCAGATTGGGTTTTCAGGACATCGAAAATGCTCTAGAAAAAATCGTAGAGACAGGAATTTTCGAGTCTGGCGACATCGTGGATCAGTATGCTCTGGAAGCAGCTCTAACTTAGCTCTGGATTATTTCCGCGCTCATTGCCTGTGCCGACTGAACGGCATCGCTAGACTGCCATCTACGGCGACTGACTCATGTCGACCCAAAGCTGCCATCACTGCTTACGACAATCGATTTAGAACAGACATCGAGACTAGTAGAGTAGAGCCTACACTCTATTGCTACTGATCAAAACAGTTCGTGCGATGGTGGTTGCGAGCAGTAGCGTATGACTTTTCCGAGAAGGGGCTGTCGAACCTTAGGTTGGGGGCATCCTTTTCAAACCATCCAAAGCATGCCCTCAGATGTGCCCCCAATGTAGCAATCCACTGGAAGTGAATGGAGCTCCATGGTTTGTGGAAAGGCAGAAATGATCAGCCGAACAGCCTGCCCGACGACACCTAAAGACTTTCAGGATCGCCGAAGAACATCTGAATCCGCGACCGCAACCAGCGCTCCCCTGGATCGTTGTCCTGCGATCCACGCCAGGCCATGTGCAGCTCAAACGTGCGCGTCGGCAACGGTGGATCTTCTGCGCGCACACCGCCCGCCGCCGTCAGCGCATCCGCCGTGTAATCCGGCACCGTCGCGACGATGTCGGTTCCGGCCAGCAACGTGCTCAAGCCGTTGAACTGCGGCACGGCCAGCACCACGTGCCGCTTGCGTCCGAGTTTCTCCAGCTCTTCATCAATGAAGCCACTGAGGTCGCCGGCGAACGACACCAGCGCATGGGGGCGGGCGCAGTAGTCGTCGAGGCTCAGTGGGCCGGGCACCGTGTCGGCGCGCAGCAGTTTCGGCTGGCTGCGCCGCAACACCTTGCGCTTGGCGTTGGCCGGCAGGTCGGTGGTGTAGCTGACACCGATGGAAATTTCGCCGGAGGCCAGGAGGCTTGGCATCAATATGTAGTTGACCCGGCGCACGACGAGGACGATCCCCGGTGCTTCGGCGCGCAGGCGCTTGAGCAGCATCGGCAGCAGGGCGAATTCGACGTCGTCGGACAGGCCGATACGAAATACCGAGGTGCTGGTGGCCGGATCGAAGTCCGCCGCTCGGCTGACAGCGGTGGAAATCGAGTCGAGTGCCGGCGAGAGCAGGGCAAAGATTTCCACGGCGCGAGCGGACGGTTCCATGCTGCGTCCGGTGCGCACGAACAACGGGTCATCGAACAGGCTGCGCAGGCGCGAGAGCGCCGCACTGATCGCCGGCTGGCCGAGAAACAGCTTCTCGGCGGCGCGGGTCACGCTGCGTTCGTGCATCAGGGTTTCGAACACGATCAACAGGTTCAGGTCGACACGACGCAGGTCATTACGATTCATCTGGAGTCCTGGCAGAGTCATCAAGCTTGACGAGAGCGACCATATGAGAACAATGGCCGGCATGAATATTACGGGGAAAGGCTGGTACTCTGCACCGCTAAATTCAGCTTTACCGAGCCGGTTGCGGCATTTTTTCATCGATTTTGCCAATGCCGTTCATACTGCGGAATCAATGACAGGCATGTCGACTATTAATAGCCACTGATAGTCTTGGGTCAAAAGCCCAGATAGAGTTCAGGGCATTAGAGGTTACTTTGACGAGGTTTGCGATGTCCCGCACGATCCGTTTTCACAAGTTTGGTCCGGCCGAGGTGCTCAAATGCGAAGAGCATGCGGCCGCTCAGCCAGGTCCTGGCGAAGTGCAGGTGCGTGTCGAAGCGATCGGCATCAGCTGGTATGACATTCTCTGGCGTCAGAACCTGGCCTCGTCCCAGGCACGCTTGCCGTCCGGTCTCGGCCATGAAATGGCCGGCGTGGTCACCGCGATCGGTGACGGTGTCGACGACCTGTCGGTTGGCGACAAGGTGGCCAGCTTTCCGGCCGAAAGCCCGAACGACTACCCGGTGTATGGCGAGCAGATTGTATTGCCGCGCACCGCGCTGACGCGCTATCCGGATGTGCTCAGCCCGATCGAAGCCAGCGTGCATTACACGCCGCTGTTGATCGCCTATTTCGCCTATGCCGATCTGGCGCGGGTCAAACCCGGGCAGTTTGCCCTGGTCACTGACGCCAGCCATTGCGCCGGTCCGTCCTTTGTCCAGTTGGGCAAGGCCATGGGGGTGCGGGTGATTGCCGCGACGAAAACCGCAGATGAGCGTGAATACCTGCTGTCGCTGGGGGCCGAGAAAGTCATCGTCACCGAGGAAGAAGATCTGTTGATGCGAATCAACAAAATCACCGACAACCGTGGTGTCGATGTGGTCTTTGACGGTCTTGGCGGCCCGCAGATGTCGTTGCTCGGTGATGTGCTTGCGCCGCGTGGCAGCCTCGTTTTGTATGGCCTGCAAGGCGGTAATCAGACACCATTTCCGGCCTGTGCGGCCTTTCAGAAGAACATCCAGTTCTTTGTGCACTGCATCGGCAATTTCACCGGCAAACCCGAGCTCGGTATCACTCAGGATCACGTCGCCCTGCAGAGGGCCTTGCGTGACATCAACCAGCTCACCGCCGACCGCGTATTGCTTCCGCTCAAGACTCGGGTCTTCCCGTTCAACGAGTTCGTTGAAGCGCATCGTTACATGGACGAATGCCCATGCCGCGAGCGGGTCGCCCTGCAGGTCGAACCCGCGTAACCCCCCGCCCCTCCGATCAGAGTCCGTGGCCCCACGGACTCCAGCGTGTTGCTCCCTTGCCATCACAACAGTTGCCGGATCCAGTGCCTGGCTGTCTGTGCATCTGAACCGGTTTTTGCTCGCGATCTGTATCTTTTAATCGCCCTCTAAGCCCTGATAATTGAATGATTACTTTCATCTCAAGGAATGAGCCATGTCTGTGCATTCTGTTTTCTATCCCGTGTTGAATAATTCATCTCGCGAGCGATATGCCTGTTTCTGTTTAATCGGTGTAGGGTCTTTCCTATTATCGTTCTGCTTTTCTTGTACTCAATGTTCGTGGGACGCTGTAAGAAGTTTCCTCAGATATTTTTCTATCAGGGAAAACCCAGCGCTGGCAGGGGTTTGCGTCACTTAGGGTGGCGTTATTGTCGACTTCTCAGGTGCAAGTGTTTCAAATAACTTCAAAATCATAAGTGTTAGTATTTGATCGTCTATTACTTATTGATGAATTTATTGCGCCAGTGTCTTCACTGATGTGCGATATGAATTTTTTACGCCGGGTAAAGTACTGATGAGCACGATCCATGATCAGGCAATGAACTATGTCTACCAGCAAGTACTGCAACGTTTGCTGAGTTTCTTTTCCAGAGCCGAACGGACTGCGCTGCAGTTGCTGATCCAGCGGCTGATGGTCGCCGCCGGCGGAGCGGAACGCATGGGGGAGTACAAGGTTCTGGTGACACCGTCCGGTACTCGTGACAGCTGCTACACCCTGGCGTTGTTGCGCGCCGCTCAGCTGAGTATCGCCGGCCGCGCACCCGCCACCTTCCAGTTGCGTGTCGCCGTCCTGCGCAGCGGCAGCGTGGGCGGTGCGGCACTCGACAATCTGCACCGCAGCTTTGCTGCACTGTTTCTTTATGATGACCCCCGGGTCGAAATGCTGATGGTGGATCACCGTCAAGTACTGCCGTTCAATCACCAGAAGTCACCCGACAAGGAGAGTGCGGACGCCAATCGCATCAATCTACTGATGATGGGGCACCGCCGGGCGAGGGACGAGCAGCTTGAATTGTGGGACGACGTTTGCCTGGCGCGGGCCGAGTTTTGCGGCCAGATTGCCCGCTGGAACAATGGTGTTGACGCTTGGGTTGCCAGTGAGTCGCCGCGGCGTCAGAAGCAATTCATCAATGATCTCGCGCGAGCGGTGCAGAAAGCCGGCCTGGAGGCTCTGCCATCCAATGCCGTCTCATTCGACGACTTGTTCGCGGTTCTCGACGGCCTGGGAGGGGATCTGTATCGCGGTCTTTACGCCGAATCCGAGCTATTGCGCTGGCGTCCCGAGGACGGATTCGAGTCTTGCCGTCGCACTACATTCGTCGATATTCACGACATGGCAGTGGGCAAGCTGGAGGAACGCTGGCCGTTGCTTAGCGAGTTTCTCGGGTTTCAGGCGGAGGAATGGGTGTTTCATCAGGGCGAAGGTGAATACGCCGATCCTTTGATCGAGGCTCATCTCCGCGGCCTTGAGGCCGAGTTCATTGACGGAAGCGGTTATGAATGCGGTTTTGCGAAACATGTTCAGCTCATGCTGGTAAGAATGCAGCAAATGCAAGTGCCGGATCCGGTTTGTGAGCAGATGATCGCGAGGCTAGGGTTACAGCAGACTGAGGCGTTGCGTGAAGAGGCGGCAACAGCTCTGCACCAGACCTACGGTCTTAACGAAGCGCAATGGGTGTGTCTGCTGTTCACGCCGTTCATCGAGCGGGGGGCCGGGCTTGAGCGGTTTCTGCGCAGTTGTCATCCCGGCATGTTGGTGGCATTGCCCGATTTGCACCGGGCAATGCAAGGGCTGCACGGCCCCGAGCAAGTGTTGCAATGGATGACGGATGTCAGCGGGCTGCCGATCAGGCTGATCGGGCATCTCTACGCCATGGAGCCACTGCCGGCCCGTGGTGCTGCCCGGTCGGCAGGAGGCGCGGCGGATGCTGGTAATGCCGACACCGGCGTGGGTGGCCGGTCAGCGGAGCGTTGAGGTGAGTGATTCATCCTTCAGAGCGCCTGTCGTCCCGGTATCGGGCTCATGAAAGGGGTACGAGAGCCCGGTTTCGCTTATCAGGCCGTTTATCGTTACCTGATGCGATTGATGGCGGAGACGGCCGGTAATGACAACACCAGGCTACCGTCGCTCCGTCAGCTGGCAGAGCGTCTGAATGTGTCGATTTCGACCATTCAATATGCTTATTCGTTGCTGGAGAAAGAAGGGCGGGTCTATTCAGTTGCCAAGTCCGGTTATTACGCCCGGGCGTTAGCGGATCTGTCGTCTCCAGCCGTTGGCAATGACCTGCTTGAAACGCTCTACGTCAATGCGCGGCGCCCGGGAATGCGGCTGTTGAGCGCCGAAGACCCGGTCTCCGTGCAATCGCTGGACAGCCCGTTGCTATTGCTCGAGCGCGAACTGCTGCGGCAGTACCCCCGGCAACCGACGCCGCTTGATCAACCTTGCGGTGAGTTTGAATTACGCACGGTCGTGGCAGCCCGCTACACCACTTCACCGCAGCAGTGCTGGCACGCCGAGGATGTCTACATCGGTGCGGATCTGCGCGGGGTGCTGGAAATTCTGGTTGCCGTTCTACAGCTCAAACACGCAACGGTTCTGGTCGAATCGCCCTGCGACTGGGTCATACTGCGGCTGCTGCAGGCCGCAGAGGTACACGTAATCGAGTTGCCCCTGCAGGCCTGCGGCGGTCTGGAACCGCAACGCCTGGAAGCGCTGCTCAACACTGAACATGTCAGGTTGGTGGTGCTTTCTTCGGGGTTGAGTATGCCGCGTGGCACACAGGTTCCTGCAGGCAACCGCAGCCGCATCGCCGGGCTGCTTGTCAAACACGGCGCCTGGGTTCTGGAAAACGATTGTTATGGTGAGCTTGGCGAAGTCATGGACGGCGATTGCCTGCGTGACTTGCTGGATCCTGATCGGCTGCTGGTCTTCTCCACGTTCGAAAAATTCATCGGAATCGAAGCACCTTACGGGTTCGTGTTGTCGCGCCAATGGAAGAGCGAATTACTGCGACATTTTCTGATGCGTTCGTTCCGACTGTCACCCATCCGCCAGAAGGCTATCGCTCGACTGTATGGAAACGGTCGGATCGATCAGCATCTGCATGTGCTTCGCCGGCTGCTCAGGGAACGTCGAACGCCCATGATCCATTTGCTGCGCGAACGCTTGGGCGATGCACTGCAGGTCGTTGAGCCGCAAGGCGGCGCGACTGTCTGGGTGCGGGCAAGGCGTCCGGTGGACATGCGCGACGTGTTTCAGCGCCTGCTCAGACAACAGATTCTGATCGCGCCGGGGGCACTGTTCAGTTTGCAGGGTTTGCACCGTCGGCATCTGCGTCTGAACCTACTGGATCAGGGGGAAACCGGCTTGAGCGGAGCGATTGCAATGCTCGGGGATGCATTGCGCCTGGCTGCTGTGGAATGAACGTTGGAAAGCGTCGGATAGATCCCGTCGCGCTGCGGTCAAACTGCCAGTAAACTGCGCTGTATTTCCTGAACCACTCTATTTCAGAGGTTTTGCATGACTATCAGTCCTTTTGCGGGCAAACCGGCACCGGCAGAATTGTTGGTCGATATCCCGCGACTGGTAACGGCTTATTACACCGGCCAACCGGATGCTTCGATTTCCACCCAGCGTGTGGCGTTTGGTACTTCCGGGCATCGGGGCAGTTCCTTTGACCTGAGCTTCAATGAGTGGCACGTTCTGGCGATCAGCCAAGCGATCTGCCTGTACCGCGAAGCACAGGGCATTGATGGCCCGTTGTTTGTCGGTATCGACACTCACGCACTGTCGACCCCGGCAGGAGCCAGTGCGCTGGAAGTGCTGGCGGCCAACGGCGTGACCGTGATGATCGCCGAAGGCGACGAATACACGCCGACGCCGGCGGTTTCGCATGCGATTCTCTGCTACAACCGTGGCCGCACTTCTGGCCTGGCCGATGGCATCGTCATCACGCCGTCGCACAACCCGCCACAAAGCGGTGGCTACAAATACAACCCTACCAATGGCGGCCCGGCCGACACCCATATCACCAAGTGGATCGAAGCCAAGGCCAACGAACTGCTGGCCAACAAGCTGGCGGGTGTCAAACGCATCAGCTACGAGCAGGCGCTCAAGGCGAGCACCACGCACCGCCATGACTACCTCAACAGCTACGTCGCCGACCTGATCAACGTGATCGACTTCGATGCCATTCGTGGCGCCAAATTGCGCCTGGGTGTCGATCCGCTGGGTGGAGCAGGGGTGCGTTACTGGTCGGCGATTGCCGAGCATTATCGTCTTGATCTGGACGTTGTTAACAAACAGGTCGATTCGACGTTCCGTTTCATGACGGTCGATTGGGACGGTCAGATTCGCATGGACCCATCGTCCAGCCATGCGATGCAAGGTTTGATCGGTCTCAAGGAACGTTACGACGTGGCGTTCGCCTGCGACCCGGATCACGACCGTCATGGCATTGTTACGCCTTCAGGCGGTCTGCTGGCACCGAACAACTATCTGGCGGTATCCATCGATTACCTGTTCCAGAACCGCCCGCAATGGCGCGTCGACGCTGCCGTGGGTAAAACCGTGGTCAGCAGTGGCCTGATTGATCGTGTGGCCAAGCGCCTGGGTCGGCGCTTGTATGAAGTCCCGGTCGGCTTCAAATGGTTTGCCGATGGCCTGTTCGACGGCTCATTGGGTTTTGGTGGCGAAGAGAGTGCCGGCGCTTCGTTCCTGCGCAAGGATGGCGGCGTCTGGAGTACCGACAAGGACGGCCTGATTCCAGCTCTGCTGGCGGCTGAAATGACCGCGCGTACCGGTCGTGACCCAAGCCAGGCCTATCGCGCCCTGACCGATGAGCTGGGTGAACCGTTCTCGGTGCGCGTCGATGCCAAGGCCAACCCTGAGCAGAAAGCCCTGCTGAGCAAACTGTCGCCGCAGCAAGTGACGTCTACCGAACTGGCGGGCGAGAAGATTCAGAGCATTCTCAGCCATGCGCCGGGCAACGATCAGGCCATCGGCGGTTTGAAGGTGATGACCGAAAACGGTTGGTTCGCCGCGCGTCCTTCGGGCACCGAAGACATCTACAAGATCTACGCCGAAAGCTTCATTGGCGACGACCACCTCAAGCAACTGGTGGCTGAAGCGCAAACCTTGGTGGATGGTGCAATCAGCACCAAGTGATCTTCAGGGAAGTGAGTTCTTTGTGTGGTGAGGGGATTTATCCCCGATGGACTGCGTAGCAGTCCGCTCCATTGAAAAGACGGCCGCTTTGCGGCCTATCGGGGATGAATCCCCTCGCCACAAAAGCTGCAAAAAATGGGCGACCATGACGGTCGCCTATTTTTTTACCTGCATATCAGGCGATCAAGCCAGATCCACCAGCACGATTTCGCTGTCTTCGAGTGCCGTCACCGTCAGTATCGCCTCCTGCTCGACGGCAACGCCATCTCGCGCTTGCGCACGCAAGCCATTGACTTCAATCAGGCCGGTGGCGGGCACCAGATACGCACGGCGTCCTGCATCCAGTTGATATTCAGCTGTTTCGCCCGCCTTGAGGTTGGCTGCGACCAGTCGCGCATCGGCGCGAATGCGCAAGCTCTGATCATCGCCTTCTTTGCCGCTGGCCAGGGTGACAAAGCCTTCGCGCTGACCTTTGGGGAACGGTTTGGCACCCCACGATGGCGGCGCCCCGGTTTCCGTCGGCAGAATCCAGATCTGAAAGATTCGGGTCTCCTTGTCTTCCAGGTTGTATTCGCTGTGTGCGATGCCGGTACCGGCGCTCATGACCTGCACGTCGCCGGCTTCAGTGCGCCCCTTGTTGCCAAGATTGTCCTGGTGAGTAATCGCACCCTCACGCACGTAGGTGATGATTTCCATGTCGCGGTGCGGGTGTAATGGGAACCCGGTGCCGGCGGCGATCACGTCGTCATTCCACACCCGCAGATTGCCCCAGTTCATGCGTTGCGGGTCGTAGTATTCGGCGAACGAAAAGTGGTGATGGGCATCCAGCCAGCCGTGATGAGCGCCGCCCAGTGTGTTGAAAGGTCTGAGTTCAAGCATGATCGTCTCCTCAAAAGGTCCGTCATGGGGCGCAACGCCAGAGCCACGAAGCGAGACCGTCGGTTAATGGTGGGCATCATCCATCAGTCAATCATCGATAAAAAGCGTAAAAAGTGCGGCATTCTCATCGAATCCGTTGATGAGAAGCGGGTTCGAAACGGTCTCATCCCACTTTCACTTCATCGCCTAAACCAATGAGCTGTAAGCATTTCGCTAGAACTCAGGGGCAAATAAAGACACCATAGCCGCAACAGCCTCACACACTGGAGCCCTCAGCGTGGCGCAACACACTCCCGATCTGCCTCCCGAACTCCGTCCACTGGCCGAGATGCCATGGTTCAAGCGTCTGGCCGCGCGTTTCTTCGGCCACGGCCTGACACGCTTGCGCGCTCAACACCGCGCGTCATGGTTGCACGGTCAGGCTGACGGCTTTCGCAGTGGCCATACCGCTGGCGTGGAGTACGGCTTCAAGGAGGGCAAACTCGAAGGCCTGGAGGAAGGCCGGCAAGTGCTGTTGATTCGTGACAGTCGCAGCACCGAACATCGTCCGCCGAGCGTGGACAATCACTTGTTCGACGACTGGCGCCTGCCCCTCAGTGCCGAGCTGAAGAAGCGCATGAAGGCCGATGTGGCGCGCTTGCTGCCCGAACATGCTCAGCCAAGCGCCGCGCAATGGAAGATGATTTTCAGTGATACGCCCTCGACCTCGGTGATTGCCGGTGCCGGAGCGGGCAAGTCGACGACGCTGGTGCTGAGGATTCTGTTGCTCACTCACTACCTGGGCTTTGAACTTGATTCGATGACCGTGGTGACCTTCACCCGCGAGTCGCGCAAGGATTTCATCAACAAACTGATCGAGCTGTTTGCACTCTGGGGCTTGGCCCTGAGCCTGAAACAGGCGCGGGAACTGGTGCGCACCTTTCACTCGCGGATTCTGCCGATGGTACGCAGTCTGCCGGGATTTGAGCGCTTGCAGGCGTTCGAGAACCTCAGCGACCGAATTCAGGGTGCTGACGAAGAGGTCGACAGCAATCCGTTCGATTTGCGGATCAACGACGCTCAGCGCCGCCAGCTCAATGCCTGTTACCACCGGTTGTTCACGGAAGACGAGCGTTTCCGTCAGCTCATTCAGCCGTTGGCCAAGGCGGGTTTGCAGCTCAAGGAGCTGGAACGCGATCACCCGGACGTGCAAAAGCGCATGGCGGTGACGGAGTTGGCGGCCAAGCGCGATGAAGAGCTGTGCGATGCCATCGAAGACTTATGGTTTCGCGCAGGTGCCTGGCCGATCAAAGGCATCGAGCCCAGCCGGCAAACGTTCGAGATCAACGGTTCGACCTTTCACTGCCATGGCTACATTCCCAGTCTCGATGCCTGGGTGATGCTCGGGTTTGATCCTCGGGAAAACCCGCAGATCTGCCGACCCAACGCCAGGCTCGGGGTGCGCGCCGAGTGGGCAGTAAAGCGCACCCTGTTTCAAGCTTTCTGCCGTAAGCCATTGATTTGGATGGATAGTTACGAGGCGTCGAAGGGGGTGTTGTCGACGTTGGCGGGCGACGCGAGCGCCGGTCCAGGCTTCGACTACAAGGTCAAAGGAGAGCTGGTTTCAGCGCCGCTGCTGGACTGTTTTGTCGCGGCGGCCGGCTTTATCGAAAACCTCGGGCTGGACGTGCCGGACGCTGTCGGCCGGATGAGTTTTGCCAAGGACGATCCGGATCGGTTCTTCTTTGAGGCGCTGAGCCTGTTCTGGCGTGCCCTGGAAGATCATTTGCTCGATCAGAAACCGCCGGTGATGACCTATAACCGGATGTTTGCGCTGTTCAGCGAACATTCGCCAGAGAACCTCAAACTGCTCAGTGACGAGCTGCTGCGCCCCATGTCGCACTTGATGATTGACGAGTTTCAGGACGTTTCGCCGCAAATCGTCTCCTGGATCCGTGCCAGTCTGGCGGAAATCCGCAGTCGTGGCCCGGCGATGCATGTTGGGCGAGGCGCGCAGCGTTCGTCGTTGCTGTGTGTGGGCGATGACTGGCAGTCGATCTACGGCTGGCGTGGCAGTTCACCGAGTTATTTCATGGAATTCAACAAGGAATTCCCTTCACCGGGCACTACACGGGTGATGCTCAGCGACAATTACCGCAGTCATCAACACATCATCGATGCCGCTGAACACATCGTCCGCGCAGCGCCGGCAATCCCGGGCAAAAAAGCCAAAGCCAGCGGCGCCCCCAAGGCCTTGCAGCCGGTGAGCGTGCTGGAACGCGATGATCAGGCTTTGGGGCTGCGCCTGGCCGAACACTACAATCGCGGCGACTCAATCTTGATGCTGTATCGAAAAAGCAGTGATAAGTCATTGATTGAACAGCATATTCAGTCTGTAGTTAATGTTGATTCGAGCTTGCCGTATGAAGCGCGACGCCTGAAACAACTGACTTACCACAGTGCCAAGGGACTGCAGGCCGATGCGGTGTTTCTGCTGGGTGACTGCCAGCACCTGACCAGTTCTCCGTTCAAGAACCAGGTGTATCGCATGGCTGGCCTGGGCAAGGCTGGCGACAGTGAGCCCTATGACACGGCGCAGAAGGACGAGATATTGCGGCTGGCCTACGTCGGCATCACCCGGGCGGTCAGCCATTGCTATTGGTACGTCGAACCGCAGGACGCTCAGTCAGTCAATATGCCGAGAGCGTCTGACCGGGTGGCCCAAGACAAGGCATTCTTCGTCGATCAGCGGAAGCAGCCGCAAACCGCGTGATGCACGCCCGCGCACAAAAAAGCCCGCCGGAATTGGCGGGCTTTTTCATTAAAAACAAAAGGTTAAGCGTAACTCTTGAGAGATTCCGGAGGAATGAAAGTCTCCAGTTCGTCTTCCACGGCTTCGATGATTCGTTCGACATCGGCCGCGTTCATCACCGTGGCGCAGGGAATGCCGGCGATGGCGATCATGGTTTCACCGCTGGCACGATCGAACAGGCGGGCAATCATGCTGCCCGGCGCATCCATCGTCGCTTCAAAACCCATTGGATGAAAATGCCAGCGCATCAACTGGCACGCGTTGGGGAAAGTGACTTTACTGGAACCTCTATTCATGTGTTGCCCGCCTTCTTCATCGAGCGATTCCTTTTGCTCATGTTAGGTGGGAAGAGCCTTCATTGGCTCAACCGATCAGTGACATTAAAAGTAGCATCCGCATGTGAATTTTCCGTGAGCTTTTTCAGTTCATTTTGCGATTGCTGCGCATTTTTTGATGTAAGTCACGCCTCCATCACTCATCGCCAAAAGGCCACTACGGTTTACTGATTGATCGTCTGGATGAAGTTGGGCAAGCTCGGTGCTTTTGCGCAGAGCCCTTTATGCATGTCGACGACGACGGCCCAGAACAGACCCCGGCCACGGCCGCTACGGTCATGCGCTATCACTTGAGCTGGAAACATCGCGACCTGGACAGCGTCATGGCGCTGTACCACCCGGACGTTCAGTACAACGATTTCTTTCAGAACCGGGTGCTCGGTTTTGATGAGTTACGTGAGTACGTGCGTGTCAGCATGCCGCGAGAATCCGACGAAGCGCTGGAGCATTGCGACCGGATCCGCGTGGATGGCAACACTGCCTACATTCAGTACGAAGTGACCTTGCGCGGTGGCGACGGACTGGTGTCGTTCCGTTCCAGTGAAGCGATCACGGTGAAGGACGGCCTGATCTGGCGGGTCAACGAATACGCCTCGCTGGTTCGCACGCCAACCAGTGGCGCCGTCGCTCCCAGCCAGCGTCCGGCGGTGAGTCGACTGGGCCTGTCACCGCGCCAGATCAGTTTCATGGCCGAAGACCTGCAGCAATATTTCGAACGGCAACAGCCTTACCTCGATCCCGAGCTGGATCTGCAACGGGTGGCGAAGGAGTGCGGGTACAGCCGCAATCAGATTTCCTACCTGCTCAATCAGGTGCTGGGGCAGAGCTTCTATCGATACGTCAACCAGGCGCGCCTGCAGCACTTGCTCAAGTCACTGGATCACGCCACGCCACCGCTGCGTATCGATGAACTGGCATTTGCTGCCGGTTTCAACTCGCTGTCGGCGTTCTACAGTTGCTTTCGCCAGCACACTGGCCAGTCGCCGAAGGCCTACGCCAAACAAATTTCTTTGCGGACACGCGCGCAAGACAGCCGTTGAAGACTCGCACTAGGATCGACGCCATCGAAGGTTTTCAGTGGCGGAGTCTTGCATGCCGGCGTGGCGCACTATCAGTTTGTGGATGGATCAACTCGACGAGCCGCTGATCGCGCGGCCGGCGCTGGAACAGGATCTGGATGTCGACGTGGCCATCATTGGCGCTGGTTACACCGGGCTGTGGACCGCGTACTACCTGAAAAAACTCGCGCCGGGTCTGGATATCGCCATCATCGAGGCGCAAACCGCCGGTTTCGGTGCGTCCGGGCGCAATGGTGGCTGGCTGATGGGCAATCTGCTGGGCGAGGATCGACTGCTCGCCGGCCTCTCGCCACAACAACGCCGCGCCTCTTTTGATCTGCTGCACAGCATCCCCGATGAAGTGGAAGTTGTCCTCGAACGTGAGGGTATCGACTGCGATTATCGCAAGGGCGGGGTGCTGTACTGCGCCGCTCGCTACCCGGAACAGGAAGCCAGCCTGCGCGAATACCTCGACAAACTGCACGCCCAAGGCCTGACCGACAACGATTACCGCTGGCTGAGCCCCGAACAACTGGCGCAACAGATTCGCGTGGCAAAACCCTACGGCGGCATCTATGCGCCGCACGTGGCGACGATTCACCCGGCGAAGCTGGTGCGCGGTCTGGCGCGTACCGTGCAGAACATGGGCGTGAAGATCTACGAAAACAGCCCGGTCACGCACTGGCAGTCCGGTAGTTTGCGCACGGCCAGGGCCAGTGTGCGCAGCCGCTGGATCGTGCCGGCCGTTGAAGGCTATTCGGTGACGCTGCCGCCGCTGGGCCGCTATCAGTTGCCGGTGCAAAGTCTGATTGTCGCCACCGAACCGCTGTCGGCTGCGACCTGGGACGAAATCGGCCTCAATCGTGGCCAGGCGTTCAGCGAGTTCAGCCGTCAGGTCACTTATGGCCAGCGCAGTGCAGATAACCGTCTGATCTTCGGCGCTCGCGGCGGCTACCAGTTCGCCGGCAAGCTGCGCCACAACTTCGATCTGACCCGCGATGAAGTCGAACTGCGGCGCTATCTGTTCGGCGAGCTGTTCCCGCAACTGAAAAACGTGCAAATCACCCACGCCTGGGGCGGCAACCTCGGCATGTCACGGCACTTCAAGCCGCACATGCTCTGCGATCGCGCCAATGGCATCGCGCTGTCCGGCGGTTATGGCGGGGAGGGCGTGGGTGCCAGCAATCTTGGCGGCCGCACCCTGGCCGATCTGATTCTTGAGCGCGATACCGAACTGGTGCATCAGCCGTGGGTGCTGCCGGACGGCGGGATCCATGCGCTGCGCGCCTGGGAGCCGGAACCGTGCCGCTGGCTCGGTTACAACGCGATCATCAAAAGTTTTGTCCACGAAGACCAGACCCTGGCCAATCCGGCCACCGCACCGTGGCGGCGCAAGCTCGCCAGTCAGGTCGCGGGCTTCATGGAAGGTTTCATGCACTAACCGCCGTTTTCTTCACAAGACAGGTCCCGCCATGAGTATTACGCAGTTCAAGAACGCCGCCAGCCTGCAACTGGACGAATCCAACCCGGTCGCCGTGCCGATCGGCGAGCCGGTCGCGATGGCCTCAACCACCAGCGTCGAGCGCGACGACGGCGTCGAAACCGGCGTCTGGGAATGCACCCCGGGGCGCTGGCGCCGGCAGATTACCGCGCAAGAGTTCTGCCATTTCATCTCCGGGCGTTGCACGTTTACCCCGGACAGCGGCGGTGAAACCCTGCACATACAAGGTGGCGACGCACTGATGTTGCCGGCCAACACGCTCGGCATCTGGGATATCCAGGAGACGGTGCGCAAGACCTACGTCCTTATTTTCTGATTGTTTGATCCTTTGATTGCCTGCCAACAAAAATAGCCACCACAGGAATCACCTCATGATCCAGAAAACCCTCGCTCTGGCGCCGCTGCTGCTGGCTGCCTCCATTAGCCATGCCGCCGAAACGGTGAAGATTTACAACTGGTCCGACTACATCGCGCCGGACACCACGAAAAACTTTCAGAAAGACACCGGCATTGGCGTCACCTACGACGTCTATGACAGCAACGAAACCCTCGACGGCAAGTTGATGACCGGCAAATCCGGGTATGACGTGGTGTTCCCGTCCAACCACTTCATGGCGCGGCAGATCCAGGGCGGGGCGCTGAAGAAGCTCGACAAGAGCCAGTTGCCGAACTGGAAGAACCTCAACCCGGTGTTGCTCAAGGCCTTGCAGGTCAATGACCCGAACAACGAGCACGGCTTTCCGTACCTGTGGGGCAGCACCGGCATCGGCTACAACGTCGCCAAGGTCAAAGCGGTACTGGGCGACAACGCGCCGGTGGATTCCTGGGACCTGATCTTCAAACCCGAGTACATGGAAAAGCTGCAGAAGTGCGGTGTAGCGATCCTCGACAACGGTCCGGAATTGTTGCCGGCGGCACTCAACTACCTGGGCTTGCCACCGCATAGCAAGAACCCCGAGGACTACAAGAAAGCCGAAGCACTGCTGATGAAAGTACGGCCGTATGTCAGCTACTTCCATTCCTCGAAGTACACCAGCGACCTGGCCAATGGCGATATCTGCGTGGCGGTCGGTTTCTCCGGCGACATCCTGCAAGCGGAAAACCGCGCCAAAGAAGCGAAGAACGGCATCGACATTGGTTACGCGATTCCCAAGGAGGGCGCGGCAATCTGGTTCGACATGGTCGCCATGCCCGCCGATGCGCCGGATGAGAAGGCCGGGTACGCGTTCATGAACTACCTGCTGCGCCCGGACGTGATGGCCAGCATCAGCAATTACGTGCACTACGCCAATGGCAACCAACAGGCCGACGGCCTGATCGACCCGGCCATCAAAAGTGACACCAAGGTCTATCCGAGCCCGGAGATGATGGGCAAGCTGTTTGCGCTGGAAGCCATGCCGCTGAACATCGACCGGATCCGCACCCGTGTCTGGAACAAAATCCGTACCGGTAGCTGAGCCAACCCCAAATCCTGTAGGAGCTGCCGCAGGCTGCGATCTTTGATCTTGAATCGAAAGATCGCAGCCTGCGGCAGCTCCTACAGAAAATCGCGTTAATTTAGTTGATATCAATACACTGGCATCGCACTAATAGAGTGCAGGAAAGTGAGACGCGTCTAACAAAAAACAACTTACCAATATTTAATATTTAAATAGAAAATCGTCAGACAATTGGAGGCGGTGAAACCGGGTAAAACAATCTTTCGACCCCGCAGGCTTTGTTTACGGTAGTTTTGCGCAACAGTGCAATTTGATCTCAAAAAAAGGCTAGACGTATGATTTCAAATTGTGTCAGGTTCGTTACGCCTTCATTGGGCGAGTGATAGGACGATCTCGCCAGGGATCGTCGCTATCTGACAAAAACTGTTCCATTGCTAAACAAGGAAGTGTGTTTATGTCGAAAGTAAAAGCTAACGCTATTGATATCACCGCAGACACATTCGTGCCTGTGGGCGCAGTGCAGTCTCTGGCGGCAACCAGTTCCGCCTGGAATCAGATCAATAGCTTCAGCCATCAATACGATCGTGGCGGCAACCTCACGGTCAATGGCAAGCCCTCCTTCTCGGTGGATCAAGCCGCCACCCAACTGCTGCGAGACGGTGCTTCCTGGCACGACCTCGACAACAGCGGCAAGATCGAACTGACCTACACCTTTCTGACCGCCAAAACCGCTAACTTCAGCGGCCTGGGCGTCACCGGTTTCAGTCAGTTCAGTGCCCTGCAGAAGGCCCAGGCCGTGCTCGCCATGCAATCCTGGGCGGATGTCGCCAACGTGACGTTCACCGAAGCTTCCCGTGGTGGCGACGGTCACATGACCTTCGGCAACTACAGCGGCGGCCAGGAAGGCGCGGCGGCGTTTGCGTTCCTGCCAGGCACCGAGCCAGGTTATGACGGTCAGTCCTGGTATCTGACCGGCAGTGGCTACGACGTCAACAAAACCCCGGGTCTGAACAATTACGGGCGTCAGACCCTGACGCACGAAATCGGCCACACCCTGGGCCTGTCTCACCCTGGCGACTACAACGCCGGCGAAGGCAATCCGACTTACAAGGATGCTTCCTACGGGCAAGACACCCGCGGTTATAGCCTCATGAGTTACTGGAGTGAAAGCAACACCGCCCAGAACTTCAGCAAGGGCGGTGTGGAAGCCTATGCCTCCGGCCCGCTGATGGACGACATTGCAGCAATCCAGAAACTGTACGGCGCCAACCTGACCACCCGTACCGGTGACACCACCTACGGCTTCAACTCCAACGCCGGTCGCGATTTCCTCAGCGCCTCGTCGTCGAGCGACAAGCTGGTGTTCTCGGTGTGGGATGCGGGCGGCAAGGACACCTTCGACTTCTCGGGTTTCACCCAGAACCAGAAGATCAACCTCAATGAAGCCTCGTTCTCTGACGTGGGCGGCATGATCGGTAACGTATCCATCGCCAAGGGCGTGACCATCGAGAACGCCATTGGCGGTTCGGGCAACGACCTGCTGATCGGTAACAGTGCGTCCAACGAGCTGAAGGGCGGTGCCGGCAACGACATCATTTACGGCGCCGGTGGTGCGGACAAACTGTGGGGCGGTTCGGGTTCGGACACTTTCGTGTTTGCCTCCAGCTCCGACTCCAAGCCGGGTGCAATCGATCAGATCCTCGATTTCGTCAGCGGTCTGGACAAAATCGACCTGAGCGCCATCACCAACGGGTCCGGCCTGCACTTTGTCAGCAGCTTCACTGGTTCGGCCGGCGACGCGATCCTGACCTCGTCGGGCGGCAACAGCCTGTTGTCGGTGGACTTCTCCGGGCACGGCGTGGCGGACTTCCAGGTCAGCACCGTTGGCCAGGCAGCAACCAGCGACATCGTGGCGTGATGTAACGGGAAAGCGGCGCTTCATGCGTCGCTTTCTTTGCTTGCATCGTGTTGATTGCTGGGCAAGGCTAGGTGCCGGAGCGAATTTTCTGATGATCCGTAAAGTTTTTACCTACAAGGGAATGGCGTGGCTTTCGGCGGCGCTGATCATGATTTCTGGAGAAGCAACCATGGCAAGCAGCCTCAGACTGGAAGACCCCTCCGTGTTCGCCGGGCAGTGGCAGGCGATTCTGACTGCACCCGATGACGCCCCAGAGGCGCAGGCATTGCAGGATAAACCCTCGAACACCTGTCTGATCGATCTGGAACCCAACCAGACACTGGGCAAGGGCGCCGAATGCCTGGGGGCATGGCTTGAGCAAGCGCCAGTCGGCTGGTTTCCTGATCCGGACGGCTTGTCGATTACCGGCAAGGAAGGTTCAAGAATCCAGTTCTTCAGCCGACAACGTGATGGGCTTTATCTGAGCACTTTGAAGTCGGGGCTGGTGATTACGCTGACGCGCCATACACCGCAGCCGTGAACAACGGCACCGACTGAGCGGTTGACTATAAGGTTTGATGTTGCAGTTATAAGCAACAGCTCAATGCAACGACTGGCGTTGAACTGTTGAAAGTTGTTATTGAAGTGTAAATGCAAGTTGAAAGAACCCGTCCGGTCTGTGCACGGATAATTAATAGAAGCGTCTCGCCAAAGAATGGCGGGGATTACATTCAGGAATAATCAATGAAGATGGCGAAGGCCCCAGCCACCGCTCCCTTATTCAAGGCTTTGGGTGACTATAAAAGCATACTGATCAGCGTGGGGTGCTTTACCGCACTGATTAACGTGCTGATGCTGGTGCCCTCCATTTATATGCTGCAGGTCTACGACCGCGTGCTGTCTTCGCAGAACGAAACCACCCTGGCGATGCTGTCCTTGATGGTGGTCGGCTTCTTTGCCTTCATCGGCATGCTGGAAGTGGTGCGCAGCTTCATCGTGATCCGCATCGGCAGCCAGCTGGAGCGCCGCTTCAACCTGCGGGTGTATCAGGCGGCGTTCGAACGCAACCTGTTCAAGGGCGAGGGCAACGCCGGGCAATCGCTGGGCGACCTGACCCACATTCGCCAATTTGTCACCGGGCCAGCCCTGTTCGCGTTTTTCGACGCGCCGTGGTTCCCGGTCTACCTGTTCGTGATTTACCTGTTCAACGTCTGGCTCGGGGTCCTCGCCACGGCGGGTGCGCTGCTGCTGATCGCGCTGGCGTGCCTCAACGAATACATGACCAAGAAGCCGCTGGGCGAAGCCGCCGGTTACTCGCAGAAGTCCAGCCAACTGGCGACCAGCCACCTGCACAACGCGGAAACCATTCAGGCCATGGGCATGCTCGGTGCGTTGCGCAAGCGCTGGTTCGGCGTGCATTCGCGCTTCCTCGGTCTGCAGAACCAGGCCAGCGACACCGGTGCGGTGATCAGCTCGATCAGTAAAACCCTGCGTCTGTGCCTGCAATCGCTGGTGCTGGGGCTCGGCGCATTGCTGGTGATCAAGGGCGACATGACGGCCGGGATGATGATCGCCGGTTCGATTCTGATGGGCCGGGTGTTGAGCCCGATCGATCAGTTGATCGCCGTCTGGAAACAGTGGAGCGGGGCGAAGCTCGCCTACCGCCGTCTGGATGCGTTGCTGCAGGCGTTCCCGCCGAGCGACGAGGCCATGGCGTTGCCTGCGCCAAAAGGCCAGATTGCCTTTGAGCAAGTCAGTGCCGGCCCGCCGGGGCAGCGCGCGGCGACCCTGCATATGGTCAACTTCGCGATTGGCGCGGGCGAAGTGCTGGGCGTGCTCGGTGCTTCCGGGTCCGGCAAGTCGACCCTGGCCCGAGTGCTGGTCGGCGTGTGGCCGACCCTGGGTGGCACCGTGCGCCTGGACGGTGCCGACATCCATCGCTGGAACCGCGATGAGCTCGGCCCCTATATCGGCTACCTGCCACAGGACATCGAACTGTTCAGCGGCAGCATCGCCGAAAACATTGCCCGGTTCAGTGAAGCCAACCCGGAAAAGGTCGTGGCCGCCGCGCAACAGGCTGGCGTACACGAGATGATTCTGCGGATGCCGCAAGGTTATGACACACAGTTGGGCGAGGACGGCAGCGGTCTGTCCGGCGGCCAGAAGCAGCGCGTCGCATTGGCGCGCGCCCTGTATGGCGACCCGAGCCTGGTGGTGCTGGATGAGCCGAACTCCAATCTCGACACCGTCGGTGAGGCCGCGCTGGCCAGCGCCATCGCCCAGCTCAAGGCCAAGGGCACTACCGTGGTGCTGGTCACACACCGCTCTTCGGTCCTGGCCCAGGCCGACAAGTTGCTGGTGCTCAACGACGGTCGTCTGCAGGCATTCGGCAACAGTCAGGATGTACTCAAGGCGCTGTCCGGCGCTCAGGAACAATCACGGGAAAAATCTGCGCAGGCACCGGGCGGGCTCAGCATGAGCCGGCAGTACCAGCCCACGACAAGGAATTCGGGTGTATGAGCAGCGCCAGCATGAACACTGAAAACGAAGCCTCCATGGAACACGCATACGTCACCGAGCGCCCGGAGCGCGATGCGAAATTCTTCGCGCGCATGGGCTGGATTCTGGCCATCGTCGGCGCCGGCAGTTTCTTCACCTGGGCCGCACTGGCGCCGCTGGATCAAGGCATTCCGGTGCAGGGCACCGTGGTGGTGTCGGGCAAGCGCAAAGCCGTGCAGTCAATGAGTGCCGGCGTGGTCAGCCGGATTCTGGTGCGCGAAGGCGAGATCGTGAAACAGGGCCAGCCACTGTTCCGCCTCGACCAGACCCAGGTCGCGGCCGACGTGCAGTCGCTGCAAGCCCAGTACCGCATGGCGTGGGCCAGCCTCGCGCGCTGGCAGGCCGAGCGCGATAACCTCAAGCAGGTGACCTTTCCGGCAGAGTTGAGCAATGATCCGGATCCGCGTCTGGCGCTGGTCCTTGAAGGCCAGCGTCAACTGTTCAGCAGCCGCCGTGAAGCGTTTTACCGCGAGCAGGCCGGTCTGCGCGCCAGCATCGAAGGTGCCACCGCGCAACTGGCGGGCATGCGTCGCGCCCGCACCGACCTCAACGCCCAGGCCGATTCGCTGCAGCAACAACTGAGCAACCTGCAGCCGCTGGCGGACAACGGCTACATCCCGCGCAACCGCTTGATGGAGTACCAGCGGCAGCTGTCGCAAGTGCAGCAGCAACTGGCGGAAAACACCGGTGAAAGCGGCCGGGTGGAGCAGGGCATCCTCGAATCGCGCCTGAAGCTGCAACAGCATGGCGAGGAATATCAGAAGGAAGTGCGCACGCAACTGGCCGACGCGCAGCTCAAAAGCGTGACCCTGTCCGAGCAACTGACTTCGGCCGGTTTCGACCTGCAGCACAGCGAGATCCTCGCCACTGCCGACGGCGTGGCGGTCAACCTCGGCGTACACACCGAAGGCGCCGTGGTGCGTCAGGGCGAAACCCTGCTGGAGATCGTCCCGCAAGGCACCACCCTGGAAGTCGAAGGGCACTTGCCGATCAACTTGATCGACAAGGTCGGCACGCATCTGCCGGTCGATATCCTGTTTACCGCGTTCAACCAGAGCAAGACCCCGCGCGTGCCGGGTGAGGTCAGCCTGATTTCCGCCGACCAGATGGTCGATGAGAAAACCGGCGTGCCGTACTACGTGTTGCGCAGCAGCGTCAGTGATCAGGCGATGGAAAAACTCCACGGCCTGGTGATCAAGCCCGGTATGCCGGCGGAAATGTTCGTGCGCACGGGCGAACGTTCACTGCTCAACTACCTGTTCAAACCATTGCTCGATCGCGCTGGCTCTGCGTTGACTGAAGAATAAGGATGTTCGGCTGTATGAATAAGCTTTCGATGTTGGGGGCGGCGTTCGCGCTGCTCGCAGGAAACAGCGCGCTGGCGGCCATGGGGCCATTCGAGGTCTACGAACAGGCATTGCGCAACGATCCGGTGTTCCTTGGCGCGATCAAAGAGCGCGACGCGGGCCTGGAAAACCGCATCATCGGCCGCGCCGGGCTGTTGCCGAGACTGGGTTACAACTACAACCGGGGCCACAACACCTCGAAGGCCACGCAACTGACCGCTCGCGGCAATCTGACCGAAGACCGCAACTACAACAGCTACGGCTCGACCCTGACCTTGCAGCAACCGTTGCTCGACTACGAAGCCTACGCGGCGTATCGCAAAGGCGTGGCGCAGTCGCTGTTCGCCGACGAAGCGTTTCGCGGCAAGAGTCAGGAACTGCTGGTACGGGTGCTGGACAACTACACCAAAGCCTTGTTCGCCCAGGATCAGATCGACATCGCCCAGGCCAAGAAGAAGGCTTACGAGCAGCAGTTCCAGCAGAACGAACACATGTTCAAACAGGGCGAGGGCACCCGCACCGACATTCTCGAAGCCGAGTCGCGCTACGAACTGGCGACCGCCGAAGAGATCGAGGCGCGCAACGAGCAGGACGCCGCGCTGCGTGAACTGGGCGCGCTGGTCGGCGTGCAGACGGTGGATATCAGCGAGCTGGCACCACTGGATCAGAACTTCCAGACCTTTGCGTTGATGCCGGCCAACTACGACACCTGGCATGAGCTGGCGATCAGCAACAACCCCAACCTGGCGTCGCAACGGCAAGCGGTAGAAGTGGCCAAGTACGAAGTCGAGCGCAACCGCGCCGGGCACCTGCCGAAAGTCAGTGCCTATGCGTCGATCCGCAAGACTGAATCGGACAGCGGCAACACCTATAACCAGCGCTATGACACCAACACCATCGGCTTTGAAGTCAACGTTCCACTGTATGCCGGTGGCGGGGTGTCGGCCTCGACCCGTCAGGCCAGCCGCACCATGGAGCAGGCGGAATACGAACTCGACGGCAAGACCCGCGAAACCTTGATCGAACTGCGCCGCCAGTTCAGCGCCTGCCTGTCGGGCGTCAACAAGTTGCGTGCCTATCAGAAGGCCCTGGCGTCGGCTGAAGCGCTGGTGGTGTCGACCAAGCAAAGCATTCTTGGCGGTGAACGGACGAACCTCGATGCGCTGAACGCCGAACAGCAACTGTTTACCACCCGCCGCGATCTGGCTCAGGCGCGCTATGACTATTTGATGGCCTGGACCAAGCTGCATTACTACGCGGGGACCTTGAACGAACAGGATCTGGTGCGGGTGGATGAGGCGTTCGGACAAGGCCCGAAAACCCAGTAACACTGAAAATCCTGTAGGCGCTTGAAGCAGAGCAAAAGATCGCAGCCTGCGGCAGCTCCTACATTGAGCAAGAACTGGCTGAACAGTAATCCCTGTAGGAGCTGCCGAAGGCTGCGATCTTTTGATCTGGCTGTCAGTGCCTGCAAAACAATAAGAAAAGTGAGTGGTGAACATGGACGTACGCATCAAGCCGGCAGCGGTCGGCACCCTGTTGCTCGCAGTTTCCATCGCGCAAGCCCATGCGCAGTACCTTGAATCCGGCAAGCCCGGCGATCCCGCCAGTTGGCGCAGCGTCGAATTCCAGCGCGACTGGGGCCTGGCGCGGATGCAGGCCGATCAGGCTTACGCCGCCGGTATCACCGGCAAAGGCGTGAAGATCGGCGCCCTCGACTCCGGCTTCGATGCCGCCCACCCTGAGTTCGCCAGCGACCGCTACCACCCGGTGCTGGCCTCCGGCAGCTACGTCGACGGTTCGCTGTTCAACGTCAACGGCACCCTCAACCCCAACAACGACTCCCACGGCACTCACGTGGTCGGCACCATGGGCGCCAGCCGTGACGGCACCGGCATGCACGGCGTGGCGTACAACGCGCAGATCTACGTCGGCAACACCAACAACAACGACAGTTTCCTCTTCGGCCCCAAACCCGACCCGCGCTATTTCAAAGCCGCGTATGACGCGCTGGCCGCCGCCGGCGTACGTGCGATCAACAACAGTTGGGGCAGCCAGCCGCCGGATGTCAGCTACCGCACTTTGGCCGATCTGCACGCCGCATACGCTCAGCACTGGAATCAGGGCACTTGGCTCGACGCGGCGGCGGACGTCTCGCGCCGTGGCGTGATCAACGTGTTCAGTGCCGGCAACAGCGGCTACCCGAACGCCAGCGTGCGCTCGGCGTTGCCGTACTTTCAGCCGGATCTGGAAGGCCACTGGCTGGCAGTCTCCGGGCTGGACCAAAGCAATCAGCAGAAGTACAACCAGTGCGGCATCGCCAAATACTGGTGCATCACCACGCCGGGGGCGAAGATCGACAGCACCATTCCGGGCGGCGGTTATGCGATCAAGTCCGGCACTTCGATGGCCGCGCCGCACGCCACCGGGGCGCTGGCGCTGGTGATGGAACGTTATCCGTACATGAACAACCAGCAGGCGCTCGACGTGCTCCTGACCACCGCCACGCAACTCGACGGTTCGGTCACCGATGCGCCGACCGAGCGGGTCGGCTGGGGCGTGGCCAACCTCAATCGGGCGATGCACGGGCCGGGGCAATTGCTCGGCGCGTTTGATGCCAATCTGGCCGCCGGGCAGAGCGATGTGTGGAGCAATGACATCTCCGACAAGGCATTGATTCAGCGCCAGCGCGAAGACCTCGCCGAACACCGCGCCTGGCAGCAGACCCTGCAGGACAAAGGCTGGCAAAACGGTATTCCGGCCGGCGCCAGTCAGCAGGATCAGACCGACTACGCGGTCGGTATGGCGCGTGATGCCGCAGCGGCGACGCGGGTCTATCAGGGCAGCCTGATCAAGTCCGGGGCAGGGCGCTTGTTGCTGACCGGTGACAACACCTTCCGTGGCCCGACCACGGTCAATGGCGGCTTGCTCAGCGTCAACGGCTCGCTGGCCTCGGCGGTGACCGTCAACGACAGCGGCACCCTCGGCGGTTCGGGTCGGATCGCCTCGTTGAACGCCAACAGCGGCGGCCGCGTGGCACCGGGCAACTCCATCGGCACGTTGAACGTGACCGGTGACGTGACCTTCGCGCCAGGCTCGACCTACGCGGTCGAGCTGTCGCCGACCAGCAGCGACCGCATCGTCGCCGGCGGCAGCGCGAGCATCAGCGGTGCCACGGTCAGCCTGTCGCTGGAAAACAGCCCGACCCTGCTCAGCACCACTCAAGCGCGCAGCCTGCTTGGGCATTCGTACGACATTCTGCAAGCAGCCGGCGGCATTCAGGGTCAGTTCGGCGCGGTGCTGCCGGACTATCTGTTTATCGGCGGCAACCTCGACTACGCGGCCAACGCCATTCAGCTCGACATCCAGCGCAATGCGACCTCGTTCGCCAGCGTCGGGCGGACCCCGAATCAGCGTGCGGTGGCGACTGCAGTCGAAGGTTTGGGCGCCGGCAACTCGGTGTACGAAAGCTTGCTGCTGTCAGCGTCTGCCGCTTCGGCGCAACAGGCGTTCCAGCAACTCAGCGGGGAAATCTACCCGGCACTGGGCTCGATGCTGATCAATGACAGCCGCCAGTTGCGCGACGCGGTCGGCGAACGTCTGCACGATGCCAACGCCACGCCAGGCAATGGCTGGATCAAGGCCCTTGGCGCCTGGGGTTCGACCGACGCCGGTAACGACACTTCGCGCTACAGCACCTCGATCGGCGGCTTGCTCGCCGGTGTCGACGGCGCGCTGGATGAGCAGACGCGCATCGGTCTGGTCACCGGTTACAGCGACAGCTCGCTGAACATGGGCTCGGACACGCACTCGTCGGCCAAGGTCGACAGCTATCACCTCGGCGCTTACGCCGGTCACGACATCGGCGCCTGGCGCCTGAGCACCGGCGCGGCCTACAGCTGGCATCGTGCCGATGTGAAACGCGATCTGCAATACGGCGACGTCAGCGCCAAACAGAAAGCCAAGGTCGATGCGGCCACCACCCAGGTCTTCGGTGAAGCGGCTTATCGCCTGAACATGCAACCGGTCGCGCTGGAGCCGTTCGCCAACCTCGCTTACGTGCATCTGAACACTGAAGGCTTTACCGAAAAGGGCGACGCGGCGGCGCTGAAAAGCTCGGGCGATCAGCGCGACGCAGTGCTCAGCACTCTCGGTGTACGGGCGGTCAAGCGCTTCAATCTGTCGACTCAACAGTCGCTGGATGTCAGTGGTCGTCTCGGCTGGCAGCACAGCCTGAGCGACATCGACGCCGAACAGCATCTGCGCTTCGCCAGCGGCAGCACACCGTATTCGGTCGAGAGTTCGGCACTGGTGCGTGATGCGGCGCTGGTCGGCGTGCAAGCCAGCCTGGCGTTGAGCAAGGACGTACGGGTCAACCTCGATTACAACGGACAACTGGCCAACCGCGAGAAGAGCCATGGCGTGGGGTTGAGCCTGAACTGGCAGTTCTGACGGAGGATGAATACGTCCCCTGTAGGAGCTGCCGAAGGCTGCGATCTTTTGACTTTGATTTTTTAACAACAAGATCAAAAGATCGCAGCCTGCGGCAGCTCCTACAGGGGGGATGTGAGCACACACCTGTGGTGAGGGGATTCATCCCCGAAGGGCCGCGAAGCGGCCCCGATAGTCGGGTGTGCGACTGCTGCGCAGTCGATCGGGGATAAATCCCCTCGCCACAAGCGTTATTTCCCAGGCCCGGGTGTGGGCCTGGTACACGGATTTTTCGCAACAACACTAAGGAAGGTCGCTGGATGAATAACAACAATACCCCCGCGCAAACGGGCGGTCGCTTCGCCATGAAAACCCTCAATTGCGCCATGCTCTGCGCACTGGCCACCTGGGGCACCGCGCACGCGGCGCCTTATGTGGAAAACGGCCGCAGCGGTGATCCTGCCAGTTGGCGCAGCGCCGAGTTCCAGGCGGAATGGGGCCTGGGCGCCATCGGGGCGGATTCCGCTTACGCTGCCGGCTACACCGGTAAAGGCGTCAAACTGGGAATCTTCGACCAGCCGGTGTATGCCGCGCATCCGGAGTTCTCCGGCCCCAACAAAGTCGTGACCCTGGTCACCAGCGGGATCCGCGAATACACCGACCCTTACATCCCGGTCAAAGCCGGGGACGCGTTCCGCTATGACGGTTCGCCCTCGGTCGGTTCCGACGGCAAGCTCGGCGCCCACGGTACTCACGTCGGTGGTATTGCCGCCGGCAGCCGTGACGGCGGGCCGATGCACGGCGTGGCGTTCGGTGCGCAGATCATCAGCGCCGACAACGGCGACCCGGGCCCGGAAGACGGCATTGTCCGTGGCAACGACGGCGCGGTGTACAAGGCCGGTTGGGATGCGCTGATCGCCAGTGGCGCGCGGATCATCAACAACAGTTGGGGCATCGGCATCACTGACCGTTTCGACCTCGGCGGCCGCGACCCGGCGTATCCGCACTTCACCGTCAACGACGCGCAAGTGCAGTTCAACGAGATCCGCACACTGCTCGGCACCAAGCCCGGCGGCGCCTACGACGGCGCGATTGCCGCCGCCCGCAGCGGTATCGTGACGATTTTTGCCGCCGGCAACGATTACAACCTGAACAACCCGGACGCCATCGCCGGCCTCGGTTACTTCGTGCCGGACATCGCGCCGAACTGGATCACCGTCGCCGCGTTGCAGAAGAACCCGGATCTGGCCAGCGCCAACCCGTACATCATGAGTACGTTCTCTTCGCGTTGCGGTTACACCGCGAGCTTCTGCGTTTCGGCACCGGGCACCAAGATCTTCAGCTCGATCATCGAAGGCACCAATGCCGACAACCTGACCACCGGCTACAAAAACTACAACGGCACCTCGATGGCGGCGCCGCACGTGGCCGGCTCGATGGCGGTGTTGATGGAGCGCTTCCCGTACATGACGGGTGACCAGGTCGCCACGGTGCTGCGTACCACCGCCACCGACCTCGGCGCACCGGGCATCGACGCCTTGTACGGCTGGGGCATGATCAACCTGCGCAAGGGCATTGATGGCCCGGCGATGTTCGTCACCGAACAGGACATCCCGGAGGAATTCCGCATTCAGGGTGCCTACGGTTCCGGGCAATTTGTTGCGGACCTGCCGGGCATCGGCGCGATCATCGACAAGGGCAAACCGACCGAGCGCGTGTGCACCGACATCACTTGCGGCCTCGACACCTGGCGCAACGACATTTCCGGACACGGTGGCCTGACCAAGCAGGGCATCGGCACACTGGTGCTGACTGGCAACAACAGCTACAGCGGCCCGACCCTGGTCAATCAGGGGCGTCTGGCGATCAACGGCTCGCTGGCTTCGGCAGTCACGGTCAACGACAGCGGCATCCTTGGCGGTAATGGCCGCATCGGCGCACTGACCGCGAAAAGCGGCGGTACCGTGGCGCCGGGCAACTCGATCGGCACGCTGAATGTCGCCGGTGACGTGACCTTCGAGCGAGGGTCGACCTACGCGGTGGAAGTCTCGCCGACCAGCAGCGACAAGATCGTTGCCGGTGGCAAAGCGCTGATCGATGGCGCCACGGTCAGTCTGTCGCTGGAAAACAGCCCGACCTTGCTGACCACGACTGAAGTGAAGAGCCTGCTCGGTTCGCAGTTCAACATCCTGCAAGCGGCCGGTGGTATTCAGGGACAGTTCGGGCAAGTGCTGCCGAACTACGCGTTCCTTGGCGGTACCCTGGCGTATTCGGCGAACGGCGTGCAACTGGACGTCGGGCGCAACGGCGCGTCGTTCGCCAGTGTCGGCCTGACGCCGAACCAGCGTGCGGTTGGCGCGGCTGCCGAGGGTCTGGGCGCGGGCAATGCGTTGTTCGAAACCTTGCTGCTGTCGCCAAACGCAGCGTCGGCGCAACAGGCGTTCCAGCAACTCTCCGGTGAGATTCATCCCGCCATTGGCACGATGCTGATCAACGACAGTCGTTACCTGCGTGAAGCGGTGGGCGAGCGTCTGCGTGAGCGTGATCTGTTCAATGCCGACGCACCGACTGACGAGCGCAGCAACGCCTGGGTCAAGGTACTGGGTTCGTGGGGCAAGAGCGATGGCGGCCATGAAAACGCCGACGCCAACAGCTCCATTGGCGGGCTGCTGGCCGGTGTCGACGGTTTGATTGCTGAAGATACGCGTCTGGGTTTCGTTACCGGTTATAGCGACAGTTCGTTGAACATGGGCAGTGGCACGCATTCGTCGGCCTCGGTCGACAGCTATCACTTGGGTGCGTACCTGGGGCATCAGATCGATGCGCTGCGTCTGACCGCCGGTGCGGCTTACAGCTGGCACCG
Source organism: Pseudomonas sp. AO-1 (assembly GCF_019775695.1). Classification (NCBI taxonomy): domain Bacteria; kingdom Pseudomonadati; phylum Pseudomonadota; class Gammaproteobacteria; order Pseudomonadales; family Pseudomonadaceae; genus Pseudomonas; species Pseudomonas sp. AO-1. The sequence goes on along the minus strand of NZ_CP079947.1, from coordinate 3,446,955 downwards.
AGTGGACGTGAAGCGTGATCTGCAGTTCGCGGGCGTCAATGGCAAAGAGAAAACCAAGCACGATGCCGCGACCACTCAGGTGTTCACCGAAGCGGCTTACGATCTGCGTCTGCAACCGATGAATCTGGAGCCGTTCGCCAACCTGTCGTACGTGCACTTGAACACCGAGAGCTTCACCGAAAAGGGTGATGCCGCGGCGCTCAAGGGCGGCGAAGACAATCGCGACGTGGTGCTGTCGACCCTTGGTGTGCGTGCCAAGCGCAGCTTCGCGCTGTCGGACAAGCATCAGCTGGAGCTGGGCGCGACCCTCGGCTGGCAGCACAATCTGAGCAGTGTCGATGCTGACAGCCACTTGGCCTTCGCCAATGGCAACAGCGCCTTCACCGTACAGAGTGTGTCGATGGATCGTGACGCGGCGGTGGTCGGCGTACGCGCCGGGCTGGCGCTCAATCGCGATGTCCGGGTCAACCTGGACTACAACGGACTGATCGGTAATAACGAGAAGGACCACGGTGTGGGTCTGACCCTCGACTGGCAGTTCTAAACGCGTGCCGGCAGTCCCTTGCGGGCTGCCGGTTTTGAAGGAAGAGAGAGCACAACATGGGATTGTTCGATTACAAAAATGCCGATGGCAAAGCGTTGTACAGCGATGCCATCGCCCTGACGCTGTATGCCTACACGCCCACCGGCCAGCCTTTGCCGGCCACCGCCTGGAAACCGCTCAGCGCCACGGCACTGGGGTATCAGGGCAAGGTCGGCGCGCAAGGCACGTTCTTCGGCGAGAAGGACGGCTTCACCAGCGCCGAGGCCGAAGTGCTTGGCAAGTACGACGCCGGCGGCAAATTGATCGGCATCGGCGTGGCCTTTCGCGGCACTGGCGGGCTGGGCTACAGCGACACCTTCGGCGACATGAAGAACAATTTGCTCGCCGCCATCGGCCCATCGGATTACGCGAGCAACTACGCGAAAAACGCCTTCGACAATCTGCTCAAGGCCGTCGCCGCGTTCGCGCTTGCCAACGGCATTGCCGCCAAGGACGTGCTGTTCAGCGGTCACAGCCTCGGTGGCCTCGGGGTCAACAGCGTCGCCGAGTTGAGCGCCAGCAACTGGGGCGGATTCTTCAAGGACGCCAACTACATCGCGTTCGCTTCACCGACCCAGAGCAGCACCGGCAATCACGTGTTGAACATCGGTTACGAAAACGATCCGGTGTTCCGCGCACTGGACGGCACCACGTTCAGCAGCGGGTCGCTGGGCAAGCACGACGGGCCGCATGAGTCGACCACCGACAACATCGTTAACTTCAATGACTACTACGCGTCCACCGCGCAGAACCTGGTGCCGTTCAGCATCGTCAATCCGCTGAGCTGGTCGGCCCACGGCTCGTTGGGGTATGCCGACGGCTTGAACCGGGTCATCGACTCGAAGTTCTACAACCTGACGCACAAGGACTCGACCCTCATCGTCTCCAACCTTGAGGAAGCGTCCCGGGGCAAGACTTGGGTCGAGGACTTGGGGCGCAGCGGCGAGCCGCACACCGGCAGCACTTTCATCATCGGCACCCAGAGCGGCGACTGGCTCAAGGGCGGGGCGGGTAACGACTTCCTCGAAGGCCTGGGCGGTGATGACCGGTTCCGCGATGACGGTGGCTTTAACATTCTGCTCGGTGGTCAGGGCCACAACACGTTCGAGCTGCAGAAACCGCTGCAGAATTTCAGCTTCGCCAACGACGGTGACGGCACGCTGTATGTGCGCGACGCCTACGGCGGCATCAGCATGACCCGCGACATCGGCGCGCTGGTGAGCAAGGAGTCGGGTTCGTGGTGGGGCAGCAAGGACATTACCTGGGGCGTCACGGCCAAGGGTTTGACCAATGGCAACGAGCTGACCCAGTACACCCATTCGCTCAATGGCGATGCGTACGGCAATGCGCTGCACGCCAGCGCCGACGGTGACTGGCTGTTCGGTCTGGGGGGCGATGACAAGCTGATCAGCGACAAGGGCCACGTGACCTTCGTGGGCGGCGCCGGCAATGACGTGATGACGGCGGTGGGCGGCAACAACACCTTCCTGTTCAGCGGCGCGTTCGGTTTTGATGCGATCAATGGTTACCAGGGCAGCGACAAACTGGTGTTCATGGGCGTCGAAGGCGCGGGGCAGGGCTATGACTACAAGCAGCACGCAGCACAATCCGGCGCGGATACGGTGCTGAAGATTGGCGAGTATGCCGTGACCCTGGTGGGGGTGGGAGTGGCTAACCTGTCGGACTCGGCGTTCGTTTTCGCCTAGCTCTAATGTGGGAGCGAGCTTGCTCGCGAAAGCGGTGTGCCAGCCAAGCAAATGGCAGCTGACACTCCCTCTTCGCGAGCAAGCTCGCTCCCACAGATTTGATGTGTAAGTAGTGAAAATGCTCCGGGGCGTGCCCGTGAGGGGCGCCCTGGCTGTGAGCTATCTCTGACAATTCCAACAAAAGAGAGGCAATAGCAATGGGTGTGTATGACTACAAGAACTTCGGTACAGCCGATTCCAAGGCATTGTTCAGCGATGCCATGGCGATCACGCTGTATTCCTATCACAACCTCGATAACGGCTTTGCCGCCGGTTATCAGCACAACGGTTTCGGCCTCGGCCTGCCCGCCACGTTGGTGACCGCGCTGCTCGGTGGCACCGATTCGCAAGGGGTGATCCCCGGCATTCCGTGGAACCCCGACTCGGAAAAACTCGCCCTCGACGCGGTGAAAAAGGCTGGCTGGACACCGATCACCGCCTCGCAACTGGGCTACGACGGCAAGACCGACGCGCGCGGAACCTTCTTCGGCGAGAAGGCCGGTTACACCACCGCTCAGGTGGAAATTCTCGGCAAGTACGACGCTCAGGGGCATCTCACGGAAATCGGCATCGCTTTTCGCGGCACCAGTGGCCCACGGGAAAACCTGATCCTCGACTCCATCGGCGATGTGATCAACGACCTGCTGGCAGCTTTCGGCCCGAAGGACTACGCCAAGAATTACGTCGGCGAAGCGTTCGGCAATCTACTGAACGACGTGGTGGCGTTCGCCAAGGCCAATGGCCTCAGCGGCAAGGATGTGCTGGTCAGCGGCCACAGCCTCGGAGGACTGGCGGTCAACAGCATGGCTGACCTGAGTGGCGGCAAGTGGGGTGGATTCTTCGCCGATTCCAACTACATCGCCTACGCCTCGCCGACCCAGAGCAGCACCGACAAGGTGCTCAACGTCGGTTACGAAAACGATCCGGTGTTCCGCGCCCTCGACGGCTCGACCTTCACCGGCGCCTCGGTCGGCGTGCACGACGCGCCCAAGGAATCGGCCACCGACAACATCGTCAGCTTCAACGATCACTACGCCTCGACCGCGTGGAATCTGCTGCCGTTCTCCATCCTCAACATCCCGACCTGGATTTCGCACCTGCCGACTGCGTACGGCGACGGCATGAACCGGATCATCGAGTCGAAGTTCTATGACCTGACCAGCAAGGACTCGACGATCATCGTCGCCAACCTGTCGGATCCGGCGCGGGCCAACACCTGGGTGCAGGACCTGAACCGCAACGCCGAAACCCACAAGGGCAGCACCTTCATCATCGGCAGCGACAGCAACGACCTGATCCAGGGCGGCAGCGGCAATGACTACCTCGAAGGGCGCGCCGGCAACGACACTTTCCGTGACGTTGGCGGCTACAACGTGATTCTTGGTGGCGCGGGCAACAACACACTCGAGTTGCAGAAATCGGTGAACACCTTCGACTTCGCCAACGACGGTGCCGGCAACCTGTACATCCGCGACGCCAATGGCGGGATCAGCATCACCCGTGACATCGGCAGCATCGTCACCAAGGAGCCAGGCTTCCTCTGGGGCCTGTTCAAGGACGACGTGACCCACAGCGTCACGGCCAGCGGTTTGAAGGTCGGCAACAACGTCACCCAGTATGAGTCCAGCGTCAAAGGCACCAGTGGCGCCGATACGCTCAAGGCGCATGCCGGCGGTGACTGGCTGTTCGGCCTGGACGGCAACGACCACTTGATTGGTGGCACGGGTAACGACGTGTTTGTCGGTGGCGCCGGCAATGACCTGATGGAGTCCGGGGGCGGGGCGGATACGTTCCTGTTCAACGGCGCGTTCGGTCAGGATCGGGTGGTGGGTTTTACGGCCAACGACAAACTGGTGTTCCTTGGCGTACAGGGTGTGTTGCCCAATGATGACTTCCGCGCACATGCCTCGACGGTGGGGCAGGACACGGTACTGAAGTTTGGCGGTGACTCGGTGACGCTGGTTGGGGTGGCGCTGAATAGCCTCAGCGCCGATGGAATTGTGATCGCCTGAGGTTGAAGCGGCGTCTGTAAGGACGCCATCGCGGGCAAGCCCGCTCCCACAGGGTTTTGCGGCGTACACAAGCTTTGTGAACGGCCTATAACCTGTGGGAGCGGGCTTGCCCGCGATTGAAGGATTACTCGGTATCAAAAGTGACTCGATAGCCACACCCTGACTCAAAAGCTGTGCAAACAGCAAAAGCGGCCTAAAGCCAGCACGTGCCCACACGTTCTATAGCCAGCCGCCATTGAGTACAGGAGATGCACACGTGAGAAGGGTCAAGGGGTATGTCGGACTTGTCGGACTGGCGCTGTTATCGGCCAATGCCTGGGCCGATCTGCCGCCAACCTCGATTCTGAGCCGCTATGGCATCAGCAGCGATCAACTGCCGAAACCGGCGAAGACGGAAGCAATCGAACCGGTTGAAGAGAAAAGCCTGTTTCAGATCCAGCCCGAACAGCCGTTCGTGACCATTCGCCTGGGTGACGGTAAACAACAGCAGGCCACTGGCAATCTGAGCATTGACCGCATGACCCAGCAGGATCTGGAGCGCTGCCGACGTCTGCAAGCCGAGCTGGCGCGGCGCGGTGAGCAGTATTTCAGCTGTGATCACAGCCTTGTGGGCTTGCCTGCTTTCGAATAACCCACACAGATCACGCTCTCCCTGTAGGAGCTGCCGCAGGCTGCGATCTTTTGATCTTGTTTTTAAAATCAAAATCAAAAGATCGCAGCCTGCGGCAGCTCCTACAGGTAAAACGGGGTGTCAGTCTTCCTTGCGTACGGTCGCTACTTCATCGGAGCGGACCTTCACCTTGGTCCCGGAAATGTCCTCGAACTCATAGAATCCGTCCTTGTTCTTGGTTTTCGGCATGTCCTTGGTCAAATACTGGGTGCCGTTCTGCAAGGTCACCACGGTCGGTGTCGAGCAACCGCCCAATGCCAGTAAGGCGACTACCGCCAGGGGAAGACCCAGAGTCTTGATATTCATACCCACCTCAAATACCTCATTCCATATGAATTGACCGTATCCGGTCTCTAACGCGGTTGGTGCCATCGAACCGAGAAAAGTTCGATGTCACCCTGAAAAAATCCCGATTGCCGCTGCCATTGATCTTTTTCCGTTTGCACGCGACCGGGCAGAGCTGGTATCTGTACGCATAACCAGTACTCGCTCGCCATGGCCCTGAATTCCCGTGACTGCCAACCCACTCGACGATCCGTTCTATTACCTCAACAACTTCCGGCAAGTACTTGATTGGCTTGAGCTTCGCTATGCCGATGTGATGAGCGAATCCGAGCATGGCTTCATCCGCGACTTCAAGATCTTGCCGCGCGCTTCGCAGGGGCTGCTGGTGCGCATGGTCATGCGCAAGGGCGTGCATTTTCGCCTCGGCAAACTCAACTACCCGGAAATCGGCGACATCAGCGACGCTGCGCAGCCATTGTTGAGTCACGGCTGGCTCGACGATCAGGCTCTGTTGAGCGTGGCCGAGGTGTTCGACGTGTTGCTCAAGGCTGAACTGCTGCAGGCGTTCGGCCAGTTCATCGAACAGCCCAAGGGGCGCAAGGACGACTGGCTGCCGGCGCTCGCCGAGCAATTCAGCGAGTCGCGCAGCCTCTCCGATTGGGCACCGACGCTCGGCGACCGCTTGCTCAGCCTGACCATCATGGACCTGTGCGACCGTCTGCGTCTGATGTTCTTCGGCAACCTGTACCAGGACTGGTCGGAATTCGTCCTCGCCGACCTCGGCATCTTTACCTACGAAAAAGTCGAATTGTGCGCCGACTCCCGTGGCCTGCGCAGCCGCGAAGACGTCGACGCCTGCCTGTTCTTGCATCAGTGCCAGCAACGCTTTGAAGCGGGTGAGCCGTTGGAAGCCATTGTCGAGCAGGTCAGCGCACTGCAATTCGACAACCCGTGGCTGCAACGGCGGCGCGGCAAGGTGTTGTTCCAGATCGGCCAGTATTGCGAACGCATCACTGAGTTCGCCCTGGCGCTGAGCATTTACCGCGATTGCGCCTACCCCGGCGCCCGTCAGCGAATGATCCGGGTGCTGGAGCGCTGCGGCGAATACGCACGGGCGCTGGAGCTCGCGACGCTTGCCGAACAGGCGCCGGAAAGCGCCGCCGAACAGCAGAGCCTGCAACGGATGTTGCCACGGCTGCGGCGCAAACTCGGCGGGCCGCCACTCAAGCGGGCAGCGCCACGCCCGGTCGAGCGCCTCGATCTGCAACTGCCGCGTACTGATCCGGGATTGTCAGTGGAGTTCCATGTGCAAGCGCATCTGCACGAAGACAGCGGCCCGGTGCATTACGTCGAGAACAGCCTGATCAACTCGCTGTTCGGCCTGCTGTGCTGGCCGGCGATTTTCGCACCGTTGCCGGGGGCGTTTTTTCATCCTTTTCAGCGCGGGCCGGTGGACCTGCTCAACGAAGACTTTCAGCAACGCCGCGCCGAACTGTTCCAGGCCTGCCTTGATCAGCTCGACGATGGCCGTTACGCCGCAACCATTCGTGAGCGGTTCGTCGCCAAATGGGGCGTGCAGTCGCCGTTCGTGTTTTGGGGCGCGTTGAATGAGCAACTGCTGGAGCAGGCGCTGGCGTGCTTGCCTGCCCAGCACCTCAAGCACTGGTTCAATCGCCTGCTGCTCGACATCAAGGCCAACCGCGCCGGTATGCCCGACCTGATCCAGTTCTGGCCGCAGCACAAGACCTACCGGATGATCGAAGTCAAAGGCCCGGGTGACCGCCTGCAGGACAACCAGCTGCGCTGGCTGGAGTTCTGCCACCAACACCAGATGCCGGTCGCCGTGTGCTACGTGCAATGGGCGGAGCAGAGCGCTTGAGCTACAGCATTGCCGTGCGCGCCCTGTGCGAGTTCACCGCCAAGACCGGCGACCTCGACCTGCGTTTTACCCCTTCGCCGACAGCGCTCGAAGGCATGCTCGGGCACCGTACCGTGGCTTCACGGCGCAGCGATAAATACCAAAGCGAGGTGGCACTGGAAGGCGAGTTTCTGCAATTGAAAGTCAGGGGCAGGGCGGACGGCTACGACCCGGCGCAGAACTGCCTGGAAGAAGTCAAAACCTATCGCGGCGACCTCAGCAAGCAACCGGCCAACCACCGCCAGTTGCATTGGGCGCAGGCGAAAATTTACGGCTGGCTGATGTGCCGCAAGCTTGAACTTGAACAGATCAATCTGGCGCTGGTGTATTTCGACATCGTCAGCGAAAAGGAAACCTGTCTGGTCGAGGCCTTCAGTGCGCCGATCTTGCAGGCGTTTTTCGAACAACAATGCCGGTTGTTCCTGAACTGGGCCGAGCAGGAAATGGCCCATCGCGAGGCGCGCAATCTGGCCGCACAGCAATTGGCCTTTCCCCATGCCGACTTTCGCCCCGGCCAACGGCATCTGGCCGAATCGGTGTTCAAGGCGGTCAGCACCGGCCGTTGTCTGATGGCCCAGGCGCCCACCGGGATCGGCAAGACCCTCGGCACGTTGTTTCCCCTGCTCAAGGCGCTGGCGCCGCAGCAACTGGACAAGGTGTTTTTTCTGACCGCCAAGACCCCGGGGCGCAAACTGGCGCTGGATGCCAGTCAGGTGTTATTCGATCAAGCGCAACATTTGCCGCTGCGGGTGCTGGAGATGGTCGCCCGGGACAAGGCTTGCGAACACCCGGACAAAGCCTGTCACGGCGAATCCTGCCCGTTGGCCCAGGGCTTCTATGATCGCCTGCCCGCCGCCCGGCAAGCGGCCAGCCGGATCAATCTGCTCGATCAGGCGGCGATGCGCGAAGTGGCCCGTCAGCACACGGTTTGCCCGTATTACCTGAGCCAGGAGATGGCGCGCTGGGCCGACGTGGTGGTAGCGGACTACAACTATTACTTCGATTTCAGTGCGCTGCTGTTCGGCCTGGCTCAGCTCAACCAGTGGAAAGTCGCGGTGCTGGCCGATGAAGCGCACAACCTGGTCGAACGCGGGCGCTCGATGTACAGCGCCAGTCTCGATCAGGCCGCGCTGGTCAGCGTACGCAAGTCCGCCCCCGAAGCCTTGAAGAAATCCCTGCAACGGGTCAACCGCGAGTGGAACGCGCTGCATCAGCCGCAGCTGGCGCCGTATCAAGCCTACGACAAGGCCCCGGAGAAACTGCTGCAAGCCGTGTCCCTGTGCACTGCGGCCATTGGCGATTACCTCAATGATCATCCGCAGGGGCTCGACAGCGCGCTGCAAACCTTCTATTTCGACATGCTGCAGTTTGGCCGGGTCGCGGAGCTGTTCGACGAGCATTACCTGTTCGACATCAGCAAGCGCGACCTCGAGCGTAAACGACCGCTGTCGCAACTTTGCCTGCGCAACGTGGTGCCGGCGGCGTTCCTCGGCCCGCGCCTGAAAGCGGCGCGCAGCAGCGTGCTGTTCTCGGCGACACTTAGCCCGCGGCGCTATTACGCCGATCTGCTCGGCACGCCCGCCGACACGGTCTGGATCGATGTCGAATCGCCGTTCAGCGCCGAACAGCTGCAGGTGCAGATCGTCAGCCGCATTTCCACGCGCTTCAATCATCGGCAGGCGTCGCTGGAACCGATCGTCGAGCTGATCGCCCGCCAGTTCAGTGAACGCCCGGGCAATTACCTGGCGTTCTTCAGCAGCTTCGATTACCTGCAACAGGTACTGACGCTGCTCGCCGAACGCCATCCGCAGATCAATCTGTGGCAGCAGTCCCGGGGCATGGCCGAAGGGCAGCGGCAGGCCTTTCTCGATCAGTTCACCGCCGACAGCCAGGGCGTCGGCTTCGCCGTGTTGGGCGGTGCGTTCGGTGAGGGCATCGACCTGCCCGGGGCACGGCTGATCGGCGCGTTCATTGCGACTCTGGGGCTGGCGCAGCTCAACCCGGTCAACGAACAGTTGAAACGGCGCATGGCGGCGATTTTCGGTGCCGGTTACGACTACACCTATCTGTATCCGGGCGTGCAGAAAGTGGTGCAGGCTGCCGGGCGGGTGATCCGCACGCGTGAGGATCGCGGCGTGGTGATGCTGATCGATGACCGCTTCGCCGAACCCAGGATCCAGCAACTGTTGCCACGCTGGTGGTCGCTCGGCACAGACGCGCCCTCGATCAATCCGCTGATCACGCCGTGAATTGAAGCGCGTTTACACCTTCCCATGGCGCCGGATTGCCGCATACTTGCGCTAATGAAAACCAGCGGTGAACCTGATGAGTGACAACCCGAGCAAAACTGCCGCGATCGAGGAGATGCGTTTTCGTCTGCTGATCGATGCGGTGGTCGATTATGCGATTTACATGATCGATCCGGACGGCATCATCACCAGTTGGAACACGGGGGCCAAACGCTTCAAGGGCTACGACAAGCAAGAAATCATCGGCGAGCATTTCTCGCGTTTCTACACCGAGCAGGACCGCGCGGCAGGCTTGCCGCAACGGGCGCTGGACACCGCAATTCGCGAGGGCCGATTCGAAGGCGAAGGCTGGCGCGTTCGCAAGGACGGTATGCATTTCTGGTGCCATGTGGTAATCGACCCGATCATCGATCCGGACGGCACGCTGCTGGGCTTCGCCAAGATCACCCGCGACCTGACCGACCGCAAAATGGCCGAAGAAACCCTCAAGCAAAGCGAGCAGCAGTTCCGTCTGCTGGTGCAGGGCGTCACGGACTACGCGCTTTACATGCTCAGCCCCGACGGTCGGGTATCCAACTGGAATCAGGGCGCCCAGCGAATCAAGGGGTATCGGCCGGAAGAAATCATCGGCGAGCATTTCTCGGTCTTCTACACCGCTGAGGACCGCGAGCGCGGCGAGCCGCAACGGGCGCTGGAAATCGCGGCGCGGGAAGGGCGTTTCGAAAACAAAAGCTGGCGAGTGCGCAAGGACGGCAGCCGATTCTTCGCCCATGTGGTGGTGGATGCCATTCGTGGCGAGACCGGGACATTGCTCGGCTTCGCGAAAATTACCCGTGACGTGACCGAGGTCCATGAGTCGCAGCAGGCGCTGGAGAAAACCCGCGAGGCATTGCTCCAGGCGCAGAAGATGCAGGCCATCGGTCAGCTCAGCGGCGGCATTGCCCACGACTTCAACAACCTGCTGACCGTGATCCTCGGCAACCTGGAAATTGTGCGCAAGCGTGTGGGTGACGACCCGAAAATCAATCGCCTGCTGGAAAATGCCACACAAGGTGCGCTGCGTGGCGTCTCACTGACCCAACGCATGCTGGCCTTTGCCCGGCGTCAGGAGCTCAAGACCGAACCGGTCGACATCGTGCAACTGGTGCAAGGCATTACCGGGCTGTTGCGCAGTTCGCTGGGGCCGGGGATCAGTATCGAAACCTCGCTGCCCGCGGGACTGGAACCGGTACTGGCCGATACCAATCAACTGGAACTGGCGGTGCTCAATCTGGCAACCAATGCCCGCGACGCCATGCCCGATGGCGGCAGCGTGGTGATCAGCGCCCGGGCGGAAGTCGTCCTTGAACCGAGCGATTCGACCCTGGCGGCGGGACGTTATGTGTGCCTGAGTCTGCGCGACACCGGCGAAGGCATGGACGAGCATACGCTGGCCTCGGCCCGGGATCCGTTTTTTACCACCAAAGGCCTGGGCAAAGGCACCGGGCTGGGGCTGTCGATGGTGCACGGATTCATTGAGCAGCTCGGTGGCCGTTTCATCCTCAAGAGCGAAAAGGGACAAGGCACGACAGCCGAACTCTGGTTACCGGTCGCGGCGGAAGGCGCACAGGCCCCACGGGTGCTGCCAGGCAGCGAAGCCATCACGGTGCCACGCCTCAGCGTGCTGGTCGTGGACGACGATTCGCTGGTGTTGACCAGCACCACGCTGTTGCTCGAAGACCTTGGCCATCGTGTGGTCAGCGCGACCTCCGGTGCCAGGGCGCTGGCGTTGTTCGAGCAGGGCGAAGTCATCGATTTGATGATCACCGACATGGCCATGCCGCAGATGAGCGGCGCGCAATTGGCGCACGCAGTGCGTCTGCTCAAACCGGATCTGCCGATCGTCCTGGCGACCGGTTACGCCGAACGTCTGGAGGGTTTTGCCGCGCAATTGCCGCGTCTGCCCAAGCCGTTCACCCAGTTGAACCTGATGGAAATCATCGCCCGGTCGATGAAGTGAATCCGCCTGAACTTGTCCGGGGCAGGGGCCTTCTAACAGGTTTCCCCGCCCCGGAGCGTGCGTCCCTTGCCTCGCATATTGACTCAGCCCAGCGCTGAAGAGCACCTGACCGAACACGATGCCAAGATGTTCGGCTCACCCAAGGAACGGCTGGATTTCTATCGCAAGGAAATCCAGTACGAAACCAGCATTCTGGCCAATCGCACCGATGCCTATCTGGCCGCGCAGTCGTTTCTGGTGATTGCGTTTGCTTCGTGCATGTCCAACCTCAACCCCGAGTGGGGCAAACTGTTCACGCTGGTGGTGCCGCCGTTTCTGGCGCTGCTCGGGCTGCTCAGCTCGCTCAATGCGTGGCCGGGGATTCGTGCCGCGTACGACATCATTGATCACTGGCATTACAAACAGAGCGAGTTGTTGCGCAGCGAACCGATCATGGGCATGGCTTACGACGAGTCGCCACTGTTCAGCGAGATGGAGTCAAGCCATAAGGGCTATCGTAAATCGCTGTTGTTTTCGGTCCGCACGCCGTGGATTTTCGCCACGTTCTGGATCCTGCTGGGCGCTTATGCGGTGTTCATTCAGGTGACCAACCCCGGGGGGTGAGCGCCGCCCAAAGAAAAAGCCCGGACTTCGCAGCCGGGCTTTTTCTTGTGCGCTTTATTCGACGGTTTCAAGCTGCCGACGCAATGCCTGCGAGTGATGCGGGGACATCGGAATCGGCGGAAAGTCCTCGTTGAGCACGCACAAGTGATCGATGGCTTCTTCGAACTTCGTATCGGCTTTGCGGCGCAGTGCTCGATAGTGCTCAAACTGCTCAAGGTCCAGATTGTCCGCTTCCAGCAGCTCGTAAGCGGCGCGGTTGAGGGCGTGGGCATCTTCGAACAGTTGACGATTGCGTTCCAGGGCCAAAGCCCTGCAAGCCTTGATTTGTGCCGGAGTCGAGCATTCTTTCATGACCGTGACCTTGTTATCCAAAGATTCCTCTTCATGGGCTGCAAGCCGCAGGGGAACCGAACCTGCCGGACCCCGCCGAGTGCATCCAGCGAGGGGTTATGGTTGTGACTGTCGGAATCTGGAGAGGGATCCATTTATTTTCAGAAAAAACTTCGATGGATTTCCCAAGATAATCCCACCGGAAAAATCAGCTTTTTCGTTTTTGCCGTTGCTCATAGCGCGCCAGCAACGTCTGAGTGCTGATGCCATGCAGCAAAATGCTCAGTGCCACCACCGACAAGGTGATGTGGGTGCACAACGTCGCGACTGAAGGACTCAGACCATGGTTCAAGGCATAAAACAGATAAAACAGACTGCCGATTCCGCGAATGCCGAACCAGCCGATCAACAGGCGCTGACCACCATCGAGCAAGTTACCCCATGGCATCAGCGCGACGCAGAGCGGACGCACCACGAAAAACAGCACCGCGCCGATGACCAACGCCCGCCAGTCCCAATGCGGCACCAGTACCACGCCGAGCAGCGTGACCAGAAACACTTCCATGGCCCGTTCCACCAGGCTGCCGAACGAAAGCATGTCGCCCATCATGATGCCGGCGGCGACTTGGCTGCTTTCCAGTCGTTTGGTATCGCCGTGCACCGCGTTCTGCGGTTCGATGTTCTGATGGCCCACCACCGGTTGCACCAGATGCTCGGCCGGCGGTTGGCTGGCGCCGGTGGATTTGACTTCCTCCTGGCGCAAGCCGAGACCGGCAGCGAACACCGACAGAAAACCATAACCGCCAATCGCCTCTGCGCCGACGTAAGCCAGGGCAATCAGTGACAGCGCCAGGTAGTCATTTGGGCTCAGGGTGCTGTCGTCGTTACGAATGCGCAGGGACAGGGTCAACCGACCGATACCGCGACCCATCCAGTAACCGCTCAGCAGTCCGACCGGCACTGCCCAAAGCAAACCGTGCAGCACCCAATCGGTCAGTGCGCCGGGTTGCGTGTCGGCCTTCAACAGCAGCAAACCGAGCATCACGAACGGAAACGCGATGCCGTCATTGAGCCCGGCCTCACCGGACAGGCCAAAGCGCACACTGTCGACGTCCCGCGCATCGTTGACCTGTACCAGCGCCGCCAGCACCGGATCGGTCGGCGCCAGCATTGCCCCGATCAGCAGTGACAGGCCCCACGACAGTTGCAGGCCCCAATGCAGCAATACGCTGACCCCGGCGATGGTCAGCACCATCACCGGGCCGGCCAGCCCGAACGCAATCCGCCAACGCCTGTCGCGCAGTGGCAGGCGCAGCTTGAGGCCGCAGACAAACAGCGAAAACAGCACCGCCACTTCCGTGAGGTGTTCCATCCACACCGAGGCGTCTTCCAGTGACAGCTTCAGCAGGTCCAGACCGCTGGGGCCGATGCCGATCCCCAGCAACAGGCACACGGCCGAGGTGGTGACCGGCATCCAGCGCAGGTACGACGAGGTCAGCGCGAGGGTCAGCAACACCGCGCCAAGCACCGCGACCCAGATGACAAAGCTCATGGAGGCTTACAACATCGGCTTGCCGCCGGTGACGCCGTATCGCTGCCCGGTGATGTAACTGGCTTCATCCGAGGCCAGCAGCACGTAGATCGGCGCCACTTCCACCGGTTGTCCTGGGCGACCGAGCGGGGTTTCGCGGCCGAAGTTCTGCACTTCCTCATCGGGCATGGTCGAGACAATCAACGGCGTCCAGATCGGCCCCGGGGCCACACAGTTCACGCGGATTTCTTTCGGCCCGAGTATCTGCGCCAGACCGCCGGTGAAGTTGGCAATCGCGCCTTTGGTGGTGGCGTAGGCCAGCAGGGTGGGTTTGGGCATGTCCGAGTTGATCGAGCTGGTGTTGATGATCGACGCGCCGGGGCGCATGTGTTTGATCGCCGCCTGGCACAGCCGGAAAATCGCGGTGATGTTGACGTCGAAGGTCATCACCCATTCTTCATCGGGGATTTCTTCAAAGGTCTCGTGAGTCATCTGGAACGCGGCGTTGTTGACCAGAATGTCGATGCGCCCGAAGCGCTCAACGGTCTTGTCCACCAATTCCTGGCAATGGGCCTTGTGCGCGAGGTCGCCGGACAGCAGCAGGCACTGACGGCCCGCCTGCTCGACCCAGCGCGCGGTCTCTTTGGCGTCGTCATGTTCATTCAGATAGGCCACGACGACATCGGCGCCTTCACGGGCGAAGGCAATCGCCACCGCACGGCCGATGCCGCTGTCGGCGCCGGTGATCAGCGCAATCTTGCCGGCCAGCCGCCCGGAACCGACGTAGGTCTGCTCGCCGCAATCGGGGTAGGGCTGCATGTTGCTTTGCGAGCCCGGCACGGCTTGAGCTTGTTTGGGGAAGGGTGGTTTTGGGTAATCGGTCATCACAAATCTCCGAGGTTCTCAGGGCGGGTATGGGCGGTTGACCCGGACGGTTTGCCGTGAGTTCGATCGGATTTGCGCTGCACACCAACAGCAAACACAAACCCCCTGTAGGAGCTGCCGCAGGCTGCGATCTTTTGACTTTGGTTTTTTAAAACAAGATCAAAAGATCGCAGCCTGCGGCAGCTCCTACAGGGGAGGTGGTGTTTTCAGGTATTGCGCTGGATCAGGGCTTGCTCCATGCGGCGGATGCCTTCTTCGAGCAACGACCGCGGGCAGCCGAAGTTCAGGCGCACAAACTGTTGGTGCTGATCACCGAAATCCAGTCCGGCACTGAGGCCGACTTTGGCCTGTTCGAGGAAGAACTGCTGCGGATTGTCCAGGTCCAGCGCCGAGCAATCGAGCCACGCCAGATAGGTCCCTTGCGGCACATTGAGGGTCACGCCCGGCAAGCGGCTGCGCACCGCAGCCACCAGCCAGTCACGATTGGCCTGCAGATAGGTTTTCAGTTCGGCCAGCCACGGCGCACCTTCGCTGTAGGCGACGCGGGTGGCTTCCATGCCCAGCGGGTTGACGCTGTCGACCATGCCGCAACGGGCGTGGTTGACGCGCTCGCGCAGGGCGGCGTCCTGGATGATCATGAACGAGGTCTTGAGGCCGGCAATGTTGTAGGCCTTGCTCGCCGACATCAGGGTGATGGTGCGTTTGGCGATTTCCGGGCTCAGGGAGGCGGTCGGAACGTGCACGCGGCCGTCGAAGCACAGCTCGGCGTGGATCTCGTCGGAGATGATCCAGGCGTCATGTGCCAGGCAGATGTCGGCGATATCCGTCAGCTCTTGGGCGCTGAACACCTTGCCGATCGGGTTGTGCGGGTTGCTCAGGAGCAGGGCGCCGCCACCGTTCAGCGATTCGCGCAGGGTCTCCAGCGGCGTGGCGTAGGTGCCATCGGCCTGAGGGATGAATTCCAGCTCGACCTTGTTCAGCCCCCAATGCCCCGGCGCATGCCGCAGCGGCGGGTAGTTTGGCACCTGCACCACGACGTTCTGCTGCGGCTGCACGAGCGCTTTCAAAGCCATGTTGAAACCGGATTCAACGCCCGGCAGGAAGATCAGCTCCTGCGGTTTGACCTGCCAGGCGAACTTGTTCCACAGGTCGGCGACGATGGCTTCACGCAGATTGTCCTGCGCCACGCTGTAGCCCACCAGCGGGTGCAACAGGCGTTGTTGCAATGCCTCGATGATCACCGGCGGCGCGGCGAAATCCATATCCGCGACCCACATCGGCAAGACATCGGCCGGGTAGCGGCTCCACTTGGTGCTGCCGGTGTGGTGGCGGTCGAATACCTGATCAAAATCGAAAGTCATGCGCGGTCTCGTGAAGGCGGGGTTGGTTCTGGGCGCCATTCTAAGCCCAACGTGACCCATGTGGGAGCTGGCTTGCCAGCGATGGCGTCGTCACTGTCGCTATTAGTGTTGACTGATCCACCGCTTTCGCTGGCAAGCCAGCTCCCACAGGGTTTTGCGTTCATTGGCCAATAGACCGACAAACGGCCGACGGTCGGTTTTCACACAGAGCGTGTGGTCATTGTCTACAGTGAAAAAGCCGGCAGCCATTCTGCCGTAACCGTGTTTGTCCAGAAAAAGCCCGGCTCAAGTACCGGGTTCCACCTGATCAGGAGTGCACGATGGATCTCAGCCGTCGTCAATTCTTCAAGGTCGCCGGTATCGGCCTTGCAGGCTCTAGCCTGGGCGCGTTGGGCATGGCCCCGACGCAGGCCTTCGCCGAGCAGGTGCGTCACTTCAAGCTTGCCCACACTCATGAAACCCGCAACACCTGTCCGTATTGCTCGGTCGGTTGCGGGTTGATCATGTACAGCCAGGGCGATGCCGCGAAGAACGTCGCGCAAAATATCATCCATATCGAGGGCGACGCCGACCACCCGGTCAACCGCGGCACCCTGTGTCCAAAAGGTGCAGGCCTGCTGGACTTCATTCACAGCCCGGGCCGTTTGCAGTACCCGCAAATGCGCAAGCCCGGCAGCAGCGAATGGACGCGGATCAGTTGGGATGAAGCGCTGGATCGCATCGCCGACCTGATGAAGGCCGACCGCGACGCCAACTTCATCGAGAAAAATGCCACCGGGCAAACGGTGAACCGCTGGCTCACCACCGGGTTTCTCGCCGCCTCGGCAGCGTCCAACGAAGCGGGCTATATCACCCAGAAGGTGATTCGCAGTCTCGGCATGCTGGGGTTCGATAACCAGGCGCGTGTCTGACACGGCCCGACGGTGGCAAGTCTTGCCCCGACGTACGGCCGTGGTGCCATGACCAATACCTGGACCGATATCGCCAACGCGAATCTGATCCTGGTGATGGGTGGCAACGCAGCAGAAGCGCATCCGTGCGGCTTCAAATGGGTGACCGAGGCCAAAGCGCACAACGCTGCCCGGCTGATCGTGGTCGACCCGCGTTTTACCCGGACCGCTTCGGTGGCCGACTATTACGCGCCGATTCGCACCGGCACCGACATCGCCTTCATGGGCGGGCTGATCAATTACTTGCTGACCGAGGACAAGATCCAGCACGAGTACGTGCGCAACTACACCGACGTTTCGTTCATCGTCAAAGCCGGGTTCAGCTTCGAAGACGGTCTCTTCAGCGGCTATGACGCGGCCAAGCGCAGCTACACCGACAAATCCGGCTGGGGTTACGAGCTGGGCGAGGACGGCTTCGTCAAGGTCGACCCGACCCTGCAGGACCCGCGCTGCGTCTATCAATTGATGAAGCAGCATTACAGCCGCTACAACATTGATCTGGCGAGCCAGATCTGTGGGATGCCGGTCGAGGCGATGCAGAAAATCTGGGATGAGATTGCCACGTGCTCAACGCCGGGCAAGACCATGACCATCCTCTATGCCCTCGGCTGGACGCAGCACTCGATTGGCGCGCAGATCATCCGCAGCGCGGCGATGGTGCAATTGCTGCTGGGCAACGTCGGCATGCCCGGCGGCGGTGTGAATGCCTTGCGCGGCCACTCGAACATTCAAGGCCTGACCGACCTCGGGTTGTTGTCCAACGCACTGCCGGGTTATCTGACCCTGGGGGGCGATGCCGAGCAGGACTACAACGCCTTCATCAAAAAGCGCACGCAAATGCCGCTGCGTCCTGGGCAGTTGTCCTACTGGCAGAACTACAGCAAGTTCCACGTCAGTCTGATGAAGTCGTGGTACGGCGCCAACGCCACTGTCGAGAACAATTGGCTCTATGACCATTTGCCGAAACTCGACATTCCCAACTACGACGTGCTGAAAATGTTCGACCTGATGAGCCAGGGCAAGGTCAACGGCTACATGTGCCAAGGCTTCAACCCCATCGCCGCGCTGCCGGACAAGAACCGGGTCATGGGCGCACTGGCCAAACTCAAGTGGCTGGTGGTGATGGACCCGCTGGCCACCGAGACCTCGGAGTTCTGGCACAACGTCGGGCCGTACAACGACGTGAAAAGCGCGGAGATCCAGACCGAAGTGATTCGCCTGCCCACCACTTGCTTCGCCGAGGAGGACGGCTCGCTGGTCAACAGCAGCCGCTGGCTGCAATGGCACTGGAAAGGCGCCGACGGCCCCGGCGAAGCGCAGACCGACATTCGCATCATGAGCGAACTGTTCCTGCGCCTGCGCAAGCGTTATCAGGCCGAGGGCGGCAAATTCCCCGACCCGCTGCTGAAACTGTCGTGGCCGTACAAGATCCCCGACGAACCTTCGCCGGAAGAACTGGCGAAGGAAATCAACGGCAGCGCCATGGCCGACTTCACCGATGCCAGTGGCGCGACGGTCAAGGCCGGTTCGCAACTGGCGGCATTCGCTCAGCTCAAGGACGACGGCAGCACCGCGTCCGGTTGCTGGATCTTCGCCGGCAGCTGGACCGAGGCCGGCAACCAGATGGCCCGGCGTGACAACGCCGACCCGTATGGCATGCACCAGCATCTGGGCTGGGCCTGGGCGTGGCCGGCCAACCGGCGGATTCTCTACAACCGCGCTTCGGCAGATGTCGCGGGCAAACCGTGGGATCCGAAAAAACGTCTGGTGTGGTGGAACGGCAAGGCCTGGGGCGGCACCGATGTGCCGGACTACAAGGCCGATGTACCGCCGGAAGCCGGGATGAACCCGTTCATCATGAACCCCGAAGGCGTGGCGCGGTTCTTCGCCGTCGACAAGATGAACGAGGGGCCATTCCCCGAGCACTACGAGCCGTTCGAAACGCCGATCGGCATCAACCCGCTGCACCCGCAGAACAAGAAAGCCACCAGCAACCCGGCGGCGCGGATCTTCGATTCGGTCTGGGAAAGCCTCGGCGAAGCCAAGGACTTCCCGTACGCCGGCACCAGTTACCGGCTGACCGAGCACTTCCACTTCTGGAGCAAGCATTGCAAGTTGAATGCGATTGCCCAACCCGAGCAGTTCGTCGAAATCGGTGAAGTGCTGGCGAAGGAGAAGGGCATCGCGGCCGGGGATCGGGTGCGGGTCAGTTGCAAGCGCGGGTTCATCGAGGCGGTGGCGGTGGTGACCAAACGCATCCGGCCGCTGCAGGTCAACGGCCAGGTGGTGCATCAGATCGGCATCCCGCTGCACTGGGGGTTCACCGGTCAGACGCGTCACGGTTACCTGACCAACACCCTGGTGCCGTTCCTCGGCGATGGCAACACACAGACCCCGGAATCCAAGTCATTCCTGGTCAACGTGGAGAAATTGTAAATGGCCAGCCAAGACATCATTGCCCGCTCGGCCACCACCACGGTGCCGCCCTCGGTGAGGAATCAGCAGGAAGTCGCCAAGCTGATCGACACCACCAAATGCATCGGTTGCAAGGCCTGCCAGGTCGCCTGCTCGGAATGGAACGAGCTGCGCGACGAGGTCGGCCACAACCACGGGACCTACGACAACCCGCAGGACCTGAGCGCAGAAACCTGGACCTTGATGCGTTTTACCGAACACGAAACCGACGCCGGTAACCTGGAGTGGCTGATCCGCAAGGACGGCTGCATGCATTGCGCCGAGCCGGGTTGCCTGGCGGCCTGCCCAAGTCCCGGGGCGATCATCAAGCACGCCAACGGCATCGTTGATTTCGATCAGGATCATTGCATCGGTTGCGGTTATTGCATCACCGGTTGCCCGTTCAACATTCCGCGGATTTCGCAGAAAGATCACAAGGCCTACAAATGCACCTTGTGTTCGGATCGGGTGGCGGTAGGGCTGGAGCCGGCCTGCGTGAAAACCTGCCCGACCGGCGCCATCGTCTTCGGCAGCAAGGAAGACATGAAGGAGCACGCTGCCGAACGCATCGTCGACCTGAAAAGCCGTGGCTTCGACAATGCCGGGCTGTATGACCCGGAAGGCGTCGGCGGCACTCATGTGATGTACGTGCTGCACCACGCCGACACGCCGAAGATCTACGCCGGATTGCCAGAGGCGCCGGCCATCAGTCCGCTGGTGGGCTTGTGGAAAGGCATCAGCAAGCCGCTGGGCTTGCTGGCAATGGGTGCGGCGGTGCTGGCCGGGTTCTTCCACTACGTGCGTATCGGGCCGAATCGCGTCGAGGAAGATGAACATCCGACGCCGCCGGATACTTCGGTGCACGTTGTCGACCCGGCGGTGCACACCTTCGATCCACGCGGGGAGGACCGGCCATGAGCAACAAGACGATCCTGCGCTACACCGCCAACCAGCGCACCAATCACTGGCTGGTAGCGATTCTGTTCTTCATGGCCGGGCTGTCGGGGCTGGCATTGTTTCATCCATCGATGTTCTGGCTCACCCACCTGTTCGGCGGCGGGCCGTGGACGCGGATTCTGCACCCGTTCATGGGCGTGCTGATGTTCGTGTTGTTCCTCGGTCTGGTGTTCCGTTTCTGGCGCGCGAACTTCTTTATCGACAATGACGGGAAGTGGCTGCGCCGCATCGACCGGGTGCTGGTCAACGATGAAGAAAGCGTGCCGCCGGTGGGCAAATACAACGCCGGGCAGAAGCTGCTGTTCTGGACTTTACTGCTGTGCATGCTCGGCTTGTTGTTCACCGGGCTGGTGATCTGGCGCGCGTATTTCAGCGCGTACTTCGGCATCACCGTGATTCGCTGGGCCATGCTCCTGCATGCGCTGGCGGGGTTTGTGCTGATCCTCAGCATCATCATTCACATCTACGCCGGGCTGTGGATCAAGGGCTCGGTGGACGCGATGCTGCATGGCTGGGTCAGCCGCGCCTGGGCCAGGAAACACCACGAACTCTGGTATCGCGACATCACCCGTAATGAACGCAATCCGGACGTGCCGGAGCGACCGATCACCAAAAAGGGCTGACTTTTGCCAACCATTCTTGAACCTGGGGAAATCGAAGCGGCGGCCAGTTCGCCGCCGTTTCTGCACCTGCCGCCGCACAACCTGTTCACTTTGCGCGCCCAACGCCTGGAGCAACTGGCTCAAGGGCATCCGCTGGCTGATTACCTGCGACTGATCGCCGGATTGTGCCGGGCTCAGCAGCAGGTTTTCGATGATCCGCCGCTGACAGCACCGTTTGATCAACAAAGGATCGAAGCCTGTCAGCAACATGGTTTACCGCCATTCGCCGCCGACACACTGGTGCGCGAAGACGCTTGGCAGGCTTATCTGGATGCTTTATTGCAACGTTACGTGGCGCCCGAGCAACCCGCCGTAGTCGACGCGCTCGCCACATTGCGCGGCGCCAGTGTCGGGCAATTGCGCGCGTGGGCTGTGGCGCTGGTCAGCGGTCAGTATTCAATGGTGCCGGCGGCGCTGGTGCCGTTCCTCGGCGCCGGCCTGCAAGCGGCGTGGAGCCATTGGCTGCTCAGCGCACCGAACCTGCAACTGAAACCCGGCGACAGCCTCAGCCAATGCCCGGGCTGTGGTTCACCGGCGATGGCCGGAGTCATTCGTCATCGCGGCAAACACAATGGTCTGCGTTATCTGGTGTGTTCGCTGTGCGCCTGCGAATGGCATGTGGTGCGGGTCAAGTGCGTGTATTGCGAGTCCAGCAAGGGGCTGGATTACCTGAGCCTCGAAGACGATCGCCACGCTGCCAATCAGGCGCCGATTCGGGCGGAGGTGTGCCCGGGCTGCAACAGCTACCTGAAGCTGGTGTACCTGGAAAACGATGCCGAAGGCGAAGCGCTGTCGGCGGATCTCACCAGCCTGCTGCTCGACATGCGTCTGGCGCAGGACGGTTATCAGCGTCTGGCACCGAATCTGTTGCTGGCGCCGGGAGACGAATGACCAGAACGTCTACACTCGCCGGACAGTCTTGTTTTTTCGGGAGTGGCTGATGTCCGCAAGTGTGGCCCCGCGTTTACCTTCCATTGATGGGTTGTTACGTCACCCGGCCTGTCTGCCGTTGGCCGAGCGTTATGGGCGTGAGTCGTTGCTGGCCAGTTTGCGCCAGTTGCTCGATGAGTTGCGTTTCAGCGTATTGAACGGGCAATTGTCGGCGATAGAAATCAGCCCCGACGTGCTCGCCGGCCGTGTCGGCGAACGTCTGGCCCAGCAACAGCGCAGCAACGTACGGCGGGTGTTCAACCTGACCGGCACGGTGCTGCACACCAATCTTGGCCGGGCGCTATTGCCGGATGAAGCCATCGACGCGGTGCAGATGGCCGCACGTTACCCGCTCAATCTGGAATTCGATCTGGCCAGTGGCAAACGCGGTGATCGTGATGACCTGATCGAAGGCCTGATCCGCGAACTGACCGGCGCCGAAGCCGTCACCGTGGTCAACAACAATGCCGCGGCGGTGCTGTTGACGCTCAACAGTCTCGGCGCGCGCAAGGAAGGCATCATCTCGCGCGGCGAACTGATCGAGATCGGCGGCGCGTTCCGCATCCCCGACATCATGACCCGCGCCGGCGTGCGCCTGCACGAAGTCGGCACGACCAACCGCACCCACGCCCGCGACTACGAAGCCGCGATCAGCCCACGCAGTGGCTTGATCATGCGCGTGCATGCGAGCAACTACAGCATCGAAGGCTTTACCGCCCGGGTGCCCACCGCCGAACTGGCCGAACTGGCCCATCGGCATGGTTTGCCGTTGCTGGAAGATCTGGGTAGCGGCAGTCTGCTCGACCTGACTCGCTGGGGCCTGCCAGCGGAACCGACAGTAAGGCAGGCGCTGCTTGATGGCGCGGACATCGTCACCTTCAGTGGCGACAAATTGCTCGGCGGGCCGCAGGCCGGGTTGATTGTCGGGCGCAAAGACTTGATCACAAAGATCAAAAAGAATCCGTTGAAGCGCGCCTTGCGGGTCGACAAGTTGACCCTGGCCGCACTGGAAGCGGTGCTTGGCCTGTATCGCGATCCGGATCGCCTCGCGGAACGTCTGCCGAGTTTGCGGCTGTTGACTCGTCCGCAAGCCGAGATCCTCGCCCAGGCTTGTCGTTTACAACCGGCGATGGCTGGCGTCTTGGGTGAACCGTGGCAGGTCAGCGCCGTGCAGGCCTTGGGCATGATCGGCAGCGGCAGCCAACCGGTGGCGCGGTTGCCGAGTGCGGCGCTGTGTCTGCGCCCGCAGGTGTCGAAACGCATGCGCGGGCGTTGTCTGCTGACTCTGGAAGCGGCGCTGCGCGGGTTACCGATCCCGGTGCTCGGGCGTATTGACGATGATGCGCTGTGGCTCGATCTACGCCAACTCGACGATGAACCGGCGTGGCTGGCGCAGTTGCCGCAGTTGCAGGTCGAGTCGTGATCGTCGGCACCGCCGGGCACATCGACCACGGCAAGACTTCCTTGCTGCAAGCCCTGACCGGGCAAACCGGCGACCGCCGCCCGCAGGAGCGCGAGCGCGGGATGACCATCGACCTCGGTTATCTCTACGCGGAGCTGGAGCCCGGTGCCGGGCTGACCGGGTTCATCGATGTACCGGGCCACGAAAAATTCACCCACAACATGCTCGCCGGCGCGCAGGGCATCGATCTGGTGTTGCTGGTGGTGGCGGCGGACGACGGGGTGATGCCGCAAACCCGTGAGCATCTGGCGATTGTGCAGTTGCTGGGCATTCCCCGGGCACTGGTGGCGATCACCAAATGCGACCGGGTCGAACCGGGCAGGGTGGAAGAGGTTGAACGTCAGGTACTCGACCTGCTGGAAACCGGGCCGTTTGCCGAAGCACCGATGCTGACGGTGTCGAGCGTGACCGGGCAGGGCGTCGATGAACTGCGCCAGAACTTGCTGCAGGTTCAACGTGAAGTCCATGAGCGCAGCCGCGAAGGTGGTTTTCGCCTGGCCATTGATCGCGCCTTCAGCGTGGCGGGCGCCGGGATCGTGGTGACTGGCACCGCGTTGTCGGGCGCGGTTTGCGTCGGCGATAAACTGGCCCTCGGGCCGTCCGGTAAAGCGGTGCGGGTGCGCGGGTTGCACGCGCAGAATCATGCCGCCGAACAGGCCTTTGCCGGGCAACGGGTGGCGCTGAATATCAGTGGTGACCGGTTGACCCTGGAGCAGATTCATCGCGGCCAATGGCTGCTGGCCGAGTGGCTGCACGCACCGACGCAACGGGTCGACATTGAATTTCAACTGCTGCCTGGCGAGCGCACGTTTGAACACTTTCACCCGGTGCACGTGCACCTCGGCACTCAGGACGTCATCGCCCGTGTGGCATTGCTTGAAGGCCCGCGTTTGCGTGCCGGCGAGCGCATGTTCGCGCAACTGCTGATCAACGGGCCGGTGCACGCGGTGAAGGGCGACCGCCTGATCCTGCGTGACCAGAGCGCGCAACGCACCCTCGGCGGCGGTCAGGTGCTCGACCCGTTCGCCCCGGCCCGGCAGCGCCGCAGCCCGGAACGGTTGGCACAGCTGCAAGCGCTGGCCGACAGCGACAGTCTTGAGCAAGCGCTACCACTGCTGCTCGACCACAGCGCGGGCGGCCTCGATCCGCAACGGCTGGAGCGCCAGTTCAATCGCCAGCTTGAAGACTGGTCACTACCGGCCAACGTGCGCCTGATCGATACCCGCCAAGGCCCGGTGCTGTTCAACGTGCAGCGCTGGGGGCAATTGAAGTTCACCCTGTTGGAGCAGTTGGCCAAACTGCATGAGCTGGAACCGGACCAGATGGGACCGGATCGCGACCGTCTGCGACGCTTCAGTGGTCTGGCGCTGGAGCGCTCGACCTTTGCCAGCCTGCTGGAAGAACTGCGCAGCGCCGGATCGATCAACGCCAGCGGGCCGTGGCTGCATCTGCCAGATCATCAGGTGCGTTTGAATGCCGAAGACGAAACCCTGTGGCAACGCATGCAGCCGCTGTTCGAAGAGGCCGGCTACGATCCGCCGTGGGTGCGCGATGTTGCGAAAATGCTCGGTGAAGACGACGCGGGGGTGCGCCTGCTGCTGCGCAAACTGGCGCGCCTGGGGCTGATGCATCAGGTGGTGCGCGACCTGTTTCTGTCTGCCGGGCAACTGCGGCGCATGGCCGACGTCCTGTTGCAACTCGAGCAGGAAAATCCACAGATCCAGGTGACAACTTTTCGTGATGCGCTAGGCTTGGGACGCAAACGCTGTATTCAGTACCTGGAATACTTCGACCGCGTCGGCCTGACCCGACGCATTGGCGAATCCCGCGTGATTCGCCACGATAATGCGCTGGCCAGTGCCGACGCACCCTGAGTTCAAAGGAAGGCAATCGCGCCCGGTGGCGCGGCCGGGCTTCAAACCCGGTTGGGGACGGCATCCGTTCCCGGGCAGGTTCGACTCCGGCTGCCTTCCGCCAATTACCGCAGCATTCATGACGCACTGAATCCCCTGTGGGAGCGAGCTTGCTCGCGAATGCGGTACGTCATTCGACATCGGTGTCGACGGATTGACCGCTTTCGCGAGCAAGCTCGCTCCCACAGGGGGGGCGTTGTCGGCGGCTTCGTGGAGTCTTTCCAGTCGATGGATTCGTAGGTGACGTCGGCTCTGAGTCTGGGTTTAACCACCCGCCATCAAAACCCCAACGGATACTGAATCACCACATAAATCCGGTCGATATCATCGCCGGCCTGTGCCTCATTCGCTCGGTGCGAGACGTGCGACAGCTGCACCGACAAATCCTTTGCTGCTCCCGATTGCACAATGTATTTCAGGTCGATATCCCGTTCCCAATGTTTGCCGCCAGCGCCTTGCTGCGGTTGATAGTCGCCGGTGTCGGCATCGAACGGGTTGTACGCGCCGCCCTTGGGCGCGTGGGTGCCGTCGATGTGGCTGCCGCGAACATATCGGGTCATGAAGGTCAGGCCGGGGATGCCGAAGGCGCCGAGGTCAAGGTCGTAGCGTGCTTGCCAGGAACGTTCACCGGCGCCGTTGAAGTCGGCGTATTTGATCGAATTGGCGAGGTAGATCGAGTCGCCGCCCACGAAATCGAACGGTGTATCGCCATTGATGCGTTGCCAGCCGAGCATCAATCCATGCGGGCCAAAGTTGTACTTGCCGGACAGGCTGAACGCCGTGTTATCGATGGCGCCGGCCAGCGCGCGGCCGGTATCGCGGGTGTGGTAGAGGTTGGCGTCGAGCAGCAGGCCGGACTGTTTGACGTGCAGATTGGCGTAGTACTGATGCCAGGTGTCTGTCAGTTCCGAAGCGTACAGCGAACCACCGACGGGTCTGTCGCCATACAGGTCGGCGCCGAGAAAACTGATTCCGCCGGCCTCGGTGGTGGCGCCGTAGCCGGAAAAGTCGCCGTGGCTTGAAGAACTGTCCTGATTCTTGAACGCGGTGAAGTGTCCGGCCGTGAGGTTTACGTTGTCGATTTCACGGCTGTTCAACAGTAAACCTGTGGCGTATTCCGGTTGCAGGCGTTTGTCCGAGGTGTCGAACACCGGGGTTTCCACGGTCATCTCGCCGAACGCGAGGGTCGTTCGCGAAACCTTGAGTTTGAACGCGCCGCCGGCGCTGGAGTAGTTCGGTTCACTGCGACCGCTGCTGTCGACCGGCAACAGCCCCGTGCCGGAATGACCTTTGCCGCCGTCGAGTTTCAGGCCGAGAAAGGCGTGGGCATCGATGCCGAAACCGACGCTGCCCGGTGTGTAGCCAGAGGTGAACGTGCCAATAAAACCCTGGGCCCATTCCTGCTTATAGTTTTTGCCGGAGGGCGAGGGCGAGCGGTAGTCGTTGCTCAGGAAGAAGTTGCGGCTGAGCACGTCGGTTTTGGCGTCGTTGAAGAAGTCGCTGGCGAAAACAGTGTCGGTCGCTGCGCAAAGCAGGGCCAACAGTGCAAAGCGTGGTGTCGAGGGAGCCATCGAGGGAGACCGACAATCAGGGAAAGTCTCCGATGATGGGCACGATCAACCGGGCCGGATTGAGCCGATGTGCTGAGTTCAACCGAGTGCCCTTGTGGGAGCTAGCCTGCTAGCGAAGGCGGCCTGCCAGTCGACATTGATGTTGAATGACACTCCGCTTTCGCCAGCAGGCTAGCTCCCACAGGGGGTATGGGTTACAGGCGGCCGTATTCGCGAGCG
The DNA here is from genome assembly GCF_019775695.1 of Pseudomonas sp. AO-1. Lineage (NCBI taxonomy): Bacteria > Pseudomonadati > Pseudomonadota > Gammaproteobacteria > Pseudomonadales > Pseudomonadaceae > Pseudomonas > Pseudomonas sp. AO-1. The sequence continues at coordinate 3,419,666 of NZ_CP079947.1, read as the reverse complement.
GTGCGATCCACGGCGATGCGCGTTTTGTCGACCAGCTCATCCAGCTCCGCCCGCGTGGCAATCAATGCGGGGGGCCATGATCATTCGGCCCAGCGTCGATCGAATGATCAGGCCTTCCTCAAAACCAATGGTGCGGCAGCGCCAGGCGATGTCGTTCTCGTTGGCAAAGCGCTTGCGGGTGGCTTTGTCTTCGGCGAATTGCAATGCCGCCACCAGCCCGACGCCCTGAACCTCGCCCACCAGCGGATGGTTGCCGAACACTTCGCGCAGGCAGCTTTGCAGGTACGGACCGGTGTCGTTTTTGACCTGTGTGACCACGCCTTCATCGCGCAAGGCCTTGAGGTTGGCGATGGCTACCGCCGCCGCCACCGGGTGACCGGAATAGGTCAGGCCGTGAGCGAACACGCCGCCTTTTTCCACCAGCGCTTCGGCCATGCGTCGCGACAGGATCAGGCCGCCCATGGGGATGTAGCCGGAGGTCAGGCCTTTGGCGATCGACAGCGTGTCCGGTTCAAAACCGAAGGCCTGGTGCGCAAACCATTCGCCGGTGCGACCAAACCCGCCAATCACTTCGTCGGCGCACAGCAACACGTCGTACTTGCGGCAGATGCGCTGGATTTCCGGCCAGTAGGTGGCGGGCGGGATGATCATGCCGCCAGCGCCCTGGAACGGTTCGGCGACGAACGCGGCGACCTTGTCGGCGCCCAGTTCAAGAATCTTGTCTTCCAGTTGCCGCGCTGCCTGCAGGCCGAACTCTTCGCGGCTGAGGTTGCCTTCGTGGGCGAACCAGTATGGTTCGTCGATGTGCGCGACGTCAGGGATGGTGCCGCCCATTTCGTGCATGAATTTCATGCCGCCCAGCGCCGTCGCGGCGAGAGTCGAGCCGTGGTAGCCGTTCCAGCGGCCAATCATGATTTTCTTCTCGGGCTGGCCCATCACCTGCCAGAACTTGCGCACGGTGCGGATCAGCACCTCGTTGGCTTCGGAGCCGGAGTTGGTGTAGATCGCGTGGCTGTAGTGCCTGGGCAGCAGGCTGAACAGCAGTTCGGAGAGCTCGATCACCTGCGGGTGAGTGGTGTGGAAGAACATGTTGTAGTAGGGCAGTTGTTGCAGCTGCGCGGTCGCGGCGGCGGCCAGATCCTTGCGTCCGTAGCCAAGGTTGGTGCACCACAGCCCGGACATGCCGTCCAGGTAGCGCTTGCCGTCGTTGTCCCACAGCGCCAGGCGATCCCCGCTGACCATCACCCGCGGGCCTTCCTCGTTGAGCGCCTTCTGGTCGACGAAGGCGTGAATGTGGTGGGCGGCGTCGGCGGCCTGGTAATCGCGGGTGCTGCGGGTCGGATCGAATACGGCGGACATGGCGGTTCTCCAGAGAAACGGGGCAAGTGAGTGCGCGTTCATTCCAGCGGTGCACGGCTAATATTTGTCACTTAAAAATATTTTTGTAAAGAAAATATTTGTCGGTGAAAAAAGAAATCCGTAGGCTGACGCCCATCAGCAAGACAGGACACCAGCACCATGAGCGGGCTCAGAGAACGGCAAAAGGAACAGCGCAGGGAAGTCATTGCGCAGGCGGCGCTGGAGCTGTTCATCAGCAACGGCTTCGGCGCGACCACGCTGGAGCAAATCGCCAATCAGGCCGGGGTTTCCGCGCCAACGGTGGTCAATTATTTCGGCGGCAAACAGGAAATTTTGCTGGCCTTGCTCAAACAGCCGGACGAGCAGGCGATGCGTGATGCGCGGGCCAATCTGGACGACGACAGTGATCCGCTGGAGGCGCTGTGCGAGTTTGAAGGCTTGATGACCGACTACCAACTGCAAGCGATGCCGGCCTCACTGTGGCGTGAGTTGGCGCCGTTTCTGCTCACGGGTGAACTGGCTCAGGCATTGAGTCCGTGGAATGCGGCGGTGATCGAGGAGACCAAAGCGCTGCTCGGGCATTTCCAGACGCAGGGCAAGCTGCGTGCGTCGGTCGATCTGGACGTGGCGGCAACGCTGTTCAACCAGTACGCGAACATGGCGTTCATCCGTTTGGCGACCCAGGAAGTGCCGGACCGACCGGCGCATGCCTTGCACATGCGCGGGGTGCTGACGCTGTTGTGTCACGGCATGCTGGAAGGTTGAACGGACTGACAGGTCCGACCCGTCAGAGGCGAAGGCTGTCCGCAGAGTGAATGGCAGCAATGAAGAAATACTGTCACCACCCTCATCCTGCAAGCCGATCTGACAACCGTTCAGCGCTCAACTACGCTGCCTTACGTATTCCTCTGACACCCGGGCGTAAGGAAACACGCGCATGCGAAGCAGGCTGCTGGCGGTAGCGATGATGGTCTGTGCCTTGCTCGGGTCCGCAGGTGGCTGGGCGCTTGAGGAGACGGCAAAGCCTGCGAATGAAGCGGTGGAGCTGAAGGTCGCCAACCGCAGCATCATGCTGTTTCGCGCGACGCTGCTGGGCGAATCGCCGGCGACGCGGGTCAAGCGAGCGAAGACGGTCATCACCGAGGCGCTGGACGAGTCGGAGAATCTGACGGTCTCGATCGACCCGATCCAGAACAGCTACATGGTTTTACTGGGCGACAAGCGCGCGTTCATCGTCGCGCCCAAGGACGTTGATGGCCTCGAATACGCCTCAGTGCAGCAGGCTGCCGAAGGCGCGGCCGAGAAACTGCGCCAGGTGGTCACAGAAACCGGTGAGGCGCGCAGCCTGCATCTGATCCTCAGGTCTTTGGCGCTGGCGGCAGCGTCCACTGTGATCTATGTCGGCTTGCTCTGGTGCCTGGCCTACCTGCGTCGCAAGTTGCTGAGCAAATTGCCCGAGTTGATGGAGCGCCATACCCAGGTGCTGAAAGTCGGGCGGGTGCAGTTGATCGACGCCAATTTCCTTTATCCGTTGGTCAGTCGCCTGCTGTTGGTGTTGCGTTGGCTGGTGATTGCGCTATTGACCTATGAATGGCTCGGGTTTGTCCTGTCGCGATTTCCCTACACCCGGCCGTGGGGTGAAAGCCTCAACAACTACCTGTTCGAGTTGGCCGGTTATCTGCTGGATGGGATTGTCGGGGCGATTCCCGGGCTCGGCGTGGCGCTGGCCATTTTCTTTATCGCCCGTGGGGTGACGGCGTTTGCCCGGCGCATTTTACGGCGCATGGCGACCCCAGGCACCTTCAGTTGGCTGAACCATGAGACCCTGCAACCGACCCAACGCCTGACCTCGCTGGCCATCTGGCTGTTTGCCCTGGCGATGGCGTATCCGTATCTGCCGGGTGCCGGCACCGATGCGTTCAAGGGCTTGTCGGTGCTGATCGGCCTGATGATTTCCCTCGGTGCCACCAGTGTGGTGGGGCAGGCGGCAGCCGGATTGATCCTGACCTACACGCGCACTTTGCGCCCCGGCGAGTTCGTCAGGATCGGCGAATATGAGGGCACCGTCACCGAGCTGGGCATGTTCACCACACGCATCCGCACCGGGTTGGGTGAAGTGCTGACGCTGCCCAATTCGATGATCACCGGCACCGTCACCAAAAACTACTCGCGCACCGTGAAGGGTCCCGGTTACGTGGTCGATACCGTGGTCACCATCGGTTACGACACCCCCGTGGCGGCAGGTCGAGGCGATGTTGCTGGAGGCGGCCCGCCGCACGCCGGGTGTTCTGGAAGACCCGCCGGCTCAAGTCTTCCAGACTGCCTTGTCGGATTTCTATCCCGAATATCGCTTGGTGGCGCAGGCCATTCCGAGCCAGCCGCGTCCGCGTGCGGTGTTGCTGAGCATGCTTCACGCCAATATTCAGGATGTGTTCAACGAATATGGCGTGCAGATCATGTCGCCGCATTATCTGGATGACCCGCAGCAAGAGAAGCGAGTGCCGAAGGACAAGTGGTTCACGGCCCCCGCACAAAAACCGGAGGGTCAGGATTTGCCTTAGTCAGTGCCGTTCTTTGGGGGGCGTCAGCGCCGGATCGCGGCATACGACTTGCCCAGATCGCTGGCCCAGCCGTCCAGCACGCCTTTGACGTCATCGGCAGTCAGCACCTGTTTGTCGTTTTCCAGCGGCACGCCGGTGCCCTTGCGCACCACTTCGGCGACCACTTCGCCGGTGGAGCCGTCCTCGAACGAGACTTCGGTGGTGATTTCGCTGTCCTGATCGCGGATGCCGGTGGCGGTGCTCACGCCGGCGGCAACCAGGGTCACCGGCAGCCATTCATAAAAGCGCAAGCCTTGGGTGCTGGCGGCGACGCGGGTAATCGCTGGTCTGACGGTCAGGGTGTTCGGGCCGGGTTGCGATACCAGGTGCATGACCTTGCCCAGTTCCAGCCTGAGCGCGGCGTCGTAGTAGTCGGTGACGCCGGACAGCGTGCTCAGCGGAACTCGCTCGGTCGGCGCGGCGCTGGGGTAGAACTGGCTGGGCGCCAGATAGGCCTGGGTGTAACGCCCCCGCGCTAGCGCCGGGCTGACCCAACTCAACACCGTCTGCCCAGATGGCGACTGGCGCTCGCTCAGCACGCTGTAATCGTGCAGAAATCCCGTGTACTTCTGCGGTTCAACGGTTTTGCTGCTGCAGGCCGACAGGCTCAGCGACGCTGTGCACATCAGTGTCATCAAGCAATGGCTTTTTATCATGCGAATCCTTGTTTTGCGCTTTTTGACCCGCGTCGTTCAAGCGCGGGCAGTGATTGGGGAGGAGAGCGGCGGGGTGTTGTCCGAGCATTCGATGTGCAGTTGGCCGTGGCTCATGATCCACTGGATGAGGTCGGCGGTCGGAATCGAATGCACGTACTCCACCCATCGGGCGTCTGCCGGGTCGTACTGTTCGAAATAGCGGCGCAGGACGATACGGCTTTGGTCATCTGACAGGCCCAGGCAGAACTCCTGAAACAGCAACGGCGTATTCTGATCAGGCGCGCTGGTGCGCTGGCTGAGAATCAACGGATAGCGGGCGTCGTGGCCCTCGGCGGTGTACCTGTCGTGCAATGCGCTCATTGAATGCCCCCCGGTTGTCGATGGCGAGCAGAGTGCCTGAGGGGTTTTGCCGCAGCATGTCCGCTTGATGTCCGCGACGAAGGAATGTTGCTCGATTGAAATATATGACCTGGCGGCCAGAATGGTTTTAGATGCGTTCTTTTTTGGCCTGAGGATCCTGTGCCCGTGAGCAGACTGCTGATCGTCGACGATGACGTGGAAATTCTCGCCCTGCTGAAGAAGTTCTTCGTCCAGCACGCCTACGAGGTCGATGTCGCCGCTGATGGCGCAGCGATGTGGGCGGCGATTGCCCAGCAGCGCCCGGACACGATCATTCTCGATCTGATGCTGCCCGGTGAAGGCGGCCTGAGCCTGTGCCAGAAAGTGCGGGCGCAGATGGGCATTCCGATCATCATGCTGACTGCCATGGGCGAATTGAGCGACCGGATTGTCGGCCTCGAACTGGGCGCCGACGACTACGTCACCAAACCGTTCGCCCCGCGTGAACTGCTGGCCCGTCTGCGCGCCGTGCAGCGTCGTGCCGGTGAGCAGGTCAGCCCTGTCAGCGAACCTTCGCGACCGGTGATTGCTTTCGCCGGTTGGCATCTGGATATCACTTGTCGCGAACTGCGCTCCCCGGAAAACGTGATGATTCCGCTGTCCGGTGGCGAGTTTGATCTGCTGGTGGTGTTTCTCGAACACCCGCAACGCATTCTCACCCGTGAGCAACTGATCGACCTGTCTCGCGGCCAGGGCCACGACGCCTTTGATCGCAGCATCGACGTGCAGGTCAGCCGCTTGCGCCGCAAGATCGAGCCGGACAGCAAGCGTCCGGACCTGATCCGCACCGTGCGCAACGGCGGTTACCTGTTCACCGCCAAGGTCACGCGCGCATGATCCGTCGCTTCCTGCGCCGTGATCCGCTGAGTCGGCGGATCGCCCTGACCATCGTCGCGGCCATGCTCGCTTCGCTGGCGCTCAATTTTCTGTTCGTGGAGGTGGCAGGGACCTGGGCGCGACCACCGATTGAGCGCACCGGGTTGCTGGAGCAGATTGCGGCGACCGTCAAAGTGATCGAGGCTGCACCAGCGCCTTTACGCCCGAAACTCGCGCACGCGGCAACCGGCCCGACGCAGGAGGTGACGTGGAGTGCGCAACGTGACGAACTCGGATTGCCAGCAGGGGGTACGCAGCTCATCGCCAACAAGACGTCGGGGTTGCATCAGTTGCTGGGTGATGAGCGAGACATTCGGGTGTTCAATCCCGCCGACTGGCCGAGCGGCAGTCCGCTGGCGCGCTACGCGGCGCTGATTCAACTGCCGGATGCCAGCTGGTTGTTGTTCTCTTCGCCTGAACGCTCCTGGGGCCTGGACATCGGCACACGCATCGCGATCATCATCGCCCTCGGTCTGATCGCCACCGTGCTGGTGGCCTGGCTTGCCACACAGCAACTGGCCAAACCGCTGCAACGCTTTGCCAGTGCCGCCCGCCGCTTTGGCGGTGATCTGCGCGCGCCGCCGATCAAAGTCGAAGGCCCGGACGAGATCCGCCAGGCAATCATCGCTTTCAACACCATGCAGGCGCAGATCCAGCATTACATCAGCGAGCGCACGCACATGCTCGCGTCGATCTCCCACGACTTGCGTGCGCCGCTGACCCGCATGCGCCTGCGCAGCGAGTTCATGGAGGACTTTGATCATCAGGGCAAACTGATCCGCGACATTGAAGAAATGCAGTCGATGATCAACGCTGCGCTGGCGTTCTTTCGGGAAGACACTCAACCGGAACAGAGCACCGCATTCGACCTGTCGGAGTTGCTGCAGACCATCATCGACGACTACCGCGACCAGAACATCGCCATCGATTTCCATGGCCCGGCGCATCTGGTCTACGAGGGCCGCCCGCTGGGAATCAAGCGTGTGATCGTCAATCTGCTGGAAAACGCCGAAAAGTACGCGCAGCAGCCGGCCATTACCTTGAGCAGCGATGGCTACAGCGTTTGCGTTGACGTCAGCGACGAGGGGCCGGGGATTCCCGAAGCGTCGTTGCAGCGGGTGTTCGACCCGTTCTTCCGCCTGGAAACTTCGCGCAACCGGGAAACCGGTGGCGTCGGGCTTGGGCTGTCGGCGGCGCGGGCGATCGTGCGCGAGCAGGGCGGCGAACTGACGTTGAGCAATCGCAGCAGCGGCGGCTTGCAGGCTCGGGTTGAGCTGCCTCTGTAATACTTTGAAACATTTGCGCGTGACGGACGGTCAACAGGACACATTCTCTGCAAGAAGCGTCCATGAAAACCCCACGGCCCTCCGCACGCCTCGAACCGCTTTCACAACTTCGCAATCTGAAAATGGCCCGTTCCGCGCACGCTTATGTGCGCGGCAGTACGGTGCAGTTTTATGAGTGGCTGCACAGCCAGCCCGGGCGCCGCCTGCCGAAAGGGCCGGCGGTGTGGATCTGCGGCGATTGTCATGCCGGCAATCTGGGACCGACCGGCGATCTGAAAGGGCGCATCGATATCCACATCCGCGACCTCGACCAGACGGTTATCGGCAATCCCGCGCATGACCTGGTGCGACTCGCACTGTCGCTGGCGACTGCCGCCCGGGGTTCCGATCTGCCCGGTGTGGCCACCGCACGAATGCTCGAGGAGATGATGCGCGGCTACGAGCAGGCGTTTGAAGACGACGTCGACAAAGAGCCGCCACGCCCCGCGCAAGTCAAGGCCGGGATGCGCAGCGCAGTGCAACGCACGTGGAAGCATCTGGCCCAGGAACGCATCGAAAACACCAAACCGACGATTCCGCTGGGCAAGCACTTCTGGTCGCTGTCACGCGAAGAGCGCAGTGCACTGAAGACCCTTTGCGCCACGCCAGACCTGCACACGCTGGTGACCTCATTGAAGGGCCGCAACAAGGACGACCGGGTGAAAATGCTCGACTCGGCCTATTGGGTCAAAGGCTGCAGTTCGCTGGGACTCAAGCGTTATGCGGTGTTGCTGGGCGTGGGCGAGGGCGACAATCAGGAATATTGCCTGCTTGATATCAAAGAGGCAGTTGCTGCCGCCGCACCCCGGGTCGCCCGCGCCGCGATGCCCCGCGACAACGGCAAACGTGTGGTCGAAGGCGCGCGGTTTCTCTCGCCGGGCCTGGGTAACCGGATGATCGCCACCCGGGTGCTCGACCATGGCTTCTTCATCCGCGAACTGCTGCCACAAGACATGAAACTGGAGCTCGATCAGTTGAGCCAGACCGACGCGATGCTCGCCGCCGGCTATCTGGCTCGCGTCGTCGGGCTGGCCCATGCCCGGCAGATGGACATGAGCACCCGCGCCTCATGGATGCGCGAACTGCAGGCGTGTCGCTCGAAGACACTGGATGCGCCGTCGTGGCTGTGGTCCAGTGTCGTGCAATTGGTGGGTCGTCATGAGAAAGGCTATCTCGAACATTGTCGGCGTTATGCGCTCGAGCATTGATCTGTGTGAGTGAAACAGTTGCCGGTTGCCGATATGAAATTTGTTCTGTAGATTTTCATGAAATTATAAGAAATAAATTTCATGAGGCGCCGAATGTTTCAGCAATCCCAGCAGCATGTCGCCAGTTATTACGCCCACAGTTGCGCCGATGTTCTCAGCACGCGGCCGGCGCTGGAAGGCGCACACGACACCAACGTGGTGATCATCGGCGCCGGATTCAGCGGGCTGCACACCGCGTTGCGTCTGGCTTTGGCCGGCAAGCGCGTCACTGTGCTTGAAGCCAGTCGCGTGGCCTGGGCCGCGTCGGGACGCAATGGCGGGCAGGCAATTCTGGGCTGGTCGTGCGACATGCCGCCGCTGGAAGCTGCGCTCGGCTATGAGCGCGCCCGTCGCCTATGGGACGGCATGCGCTGGGCCGCGCAGGAACTGCGTGAATTGCCCGGGCGGCATGGTTTCGATTGCGACTATCGCCCCGGCCATTTGTGGACTTCGGTGATGCCGCGTCGGGTCAGCCTGCTGACTGAATGGCAACACGAAGCCAGTCACAAATGGGGCCATGACGGTCTGCAATTCATTCCCCGTGAAGACCTGCCGCAATGGGTCGCCAGCGAACGCTATCAGGCCGGTCTATACGACGCTGAAGGCGCGCACCTCAATCCGCTGAAACTGGCGCTTGGCCTGGCCGCCGCCATCGAGCGCGCCGGCGGGCGTATTCATGAGCAAAGCAAAGCGTTGAGTTATCAGCAGGAGGGCAATGGCTTCCGGGTCAATACCGAGCGCGGTTCGGTGAAGGCCGACGTGCTGATATTGGCCTGCAATGCCTATCTCGATGAACTCGATCCGCAGCTCTCCCGTTGCATCCTGCCGGTCGGCACCTACCAGGTCGCCACCGCGCCACTGACGCCGGAGCAAGCCACCGCGCTGCTGCCGAGCAACGTCTGCGTGACCGACAACCAGTTCGTCCTTGATTACTTCCGCCGCACGCCGGACAACCGCTTGTTGTTCGGCGGCGGCTGCACCTATCTGGGTGGCATGCCCAAGGACATTGCGGCGGCGACCCGGCCGTTTCTCGAACGGGTGTTCCCGCAACTCAAGGGCGTTGAACTGCAATTCGCCTGGGGCGGGCACATCGACCTGACCATGAACCGTACGCCTGATGTCGGCGGCGAGGGCAACCGTTATTGGCTTCAGGGTTATTCGGGGCACGGCGTGCTGCCGACACTGGCCGCCGCCCGTGCGGTGTCCGATGCAATTCTCGGCGAGACGGATGAATTGGCGTTGTATCAGGGCGTTAGCAATGGCCGTTTCCCCGGCGGCAAGCACTTCGCCGCACCGCTGGAAGCCATCGGCAAGGCCTGGTATCGGCTGCGCGACAGTATTTGATGAGATTTTGACCATGAACAAGCAAGAAGAAATCGCGGCGCTGGCGATCCTGATCCACGACCTGCGCAAGCACAAGAAATGCACCCTCAAGGAACTGGCGGACAAAATCGGCCGTTCGGTGGGGTTTCTCTCGCAAGTCGAACGCGGCCTGTCGCGCCCGACCGTGGCCGACCTCACCGCGATCAGCGAAACCCTCGGCGTGCCGACCACCTATTTCTACAGCCTGCCCAAACCCAGACAAGTGCCGTGGGTCACCCGTCCGGACGAGCGCCGCACGCTGTATTACGCCAGCGGCATTACCGACATTCTGGTATCGCCGCAGATGCGCGCCTCGTTCTCGATGCTCGAAAGTCATCTGGAACCGGGCGCGAGCAGCGGTGACCGGCACATGAGCGACAGCTCGGAGCAGGGCGGTTACGTCCTCGAAGGCGAGCTGACCTTGTGGCTGGGCAACGACGACGAACCGGTGACCTTGAGCGCCGGCGACAGCTTTCAATTCGACAGTCACACCCATTGCCGCTACGGCAACCGCACCGGGCAGCTCACTCGCGTGCTCTGGGTCTACACCTGATAACAACAAAGGATGAACACGATGGACGCTGTCTGCTCTGACCTGCTCGCCGAAGTGCGCGCGTTTCGCCAACGCTACCCCGAGGTACGCTATGTCGACCTGATTTCCCTGGACATTCCGGGGCATTTTTACGGCAAGCGCTATCCGGTGGACATGCTCGAAAAAGTCGCGGCGGGCAGCGCTTTGAAACTGCCGCAGAACTGCGTGTTGCTGGGCGTGCAGGGCGGTCTGTTCAAGATCGGTGATTACTGCTTCAACGACGGCGACCCGGACGCCGTGCGCCGCTTGGTGCCAGGCACTTTGAAGCCCGTGACCTGGGAAGCGCAGCCGCTGGGGCAGATGCTGATCACCTCCGACGGCACCGCCAAACCGATCGAATTCGAACCCCGCGAGGTATTGGCGAAAGTGCTGGATCGACTGGCGGCCAAGGGCATTCACCCGGTGGTGGCCTTCGAACTGGAGTTCTATCTGTTCGACAAAAAACTGCGCGACGGGCTGCCGCAATTCCCGCGGGATGAGCTGACCGACGACTCCGATGATCAGCCGAACATGCACATCGAACGTCTGTCACGTTTCGCCCCGGTGCTCGACGAAATGGTAGAAGCAACGCGAGCTCAGGGCATTGACGCCACGGTAATCACCGCCGAGCTGGGCCCGGGCCAGTTCGAAATCAATTTCGGCCATCTGGATGACGGTTTGCGCGCCGCCGACTGGGCGGCGCTGTTCTGTCGCAGCACCCGCGGCGTTGCGCTCAAGCACGGCTATCGCGCCAGTTTCATGGCCAAGCCGTACGTGCAGCATCCGGGCAGCGGCATGCATGTGCATGTCAGCCTGTATGACGCCGCCGGCAACAATCTGCTGGCCGCCAATCACCAACAGCCGCTGCGTCATGCAGTGGCGGGCTGCCTGGATTTGCTGCCGCACAGCATGCCGATCTTCGCGCCGAACCAGAACGCCATGCGCCGCCTGAGCGGCACGGTAAACACCGCGACCAAGGCGAGCTGGGGTTACGAGGATCGTGACGCCTGCCTGCGCATCCCCGAGTCGGACACGAAAAACCTGCGCATCGAATACCGGCTGGCCGGCGCTGACGCCAACCCGTATCTGGTGCTGGCGGCGATTCTGGTGGGCGTGGAACATGGTCTGGCATCAGGCAAGGAACCGATCCCGCCCCTCAACGATGACCGCAACAGCGGCATCGCTTTCCCCACGGAAATCCTCGATGCCGTGCGCGCGTTGCAGCATCAGCCGCAACTGCGGGCGGGACTGGGCGCCGAGTTTGTCGACGTGTATTGCGAGAACAAACGTCAGGATCACCTGGCATTCATGCAGGAGATCAGCGCGCGGGAGTATCGCTGGTATTTGTGATCACTGGTTCAGCGCCACACTTGAGTCAGGTCCAGCGGCCGCCATGAACGGATGGAATTCAGTACCGGTGAATTCCATCGTTCATCAAAATTGATGAGCGAGCCACGAGGTATTTTGAACACGGGGCGTGAGGAAGGCGGAAGAACGGCTTCGAATGACGTTTGGAGATAATCCAACGCCATCCCTTGAAATGTCTGCGGCTGAGTTGGAAATAGTTGACTTTGGCTGGCAGCTATCGGCCAGAAGCGGACGATTAATTAGTAGTTGTAACAAAGAGTTGTCCGCCATTTAATGAGTGATCGAACACCAGGTTGATGAGCCGAAAATGAGTAAATTGGGTTGCACATGTGGCCATGTGATTACCGATCAGACCGACGGCTTGCCCTATAAGGCGAGCCTGCTTCGCGACGAGGTAGAAAATGAATTTTGGGATGAGGTGCACCGTGAACTCAAACCTCTTGTAGAGGCGGCGGAGTCCGGAGACAAGGCTGCGATCTCCGATGCATTTGGCGAGTTTTCACCCTGGTTCAGCGCTGCTGACAAGCTGCAAGACCGGATATCCGGCCTCTACATTCGCCGAATGTCGAGTGCCTATGAGTGCCAGAGCTGTGGACGCCTTTGGGTGCAAAAAGATGACAGTGAAAGATTTGTTTCCTATGTCCCTGAGGAAGGCGCATATGGCGCAATCCTGGCAGTAGCATCAGGAGGATCTGAAAATCTGAATTAAGCGTTCGCGATTGGTCGGAAGCTGAGATAACCGTCGGGATCCTGGACGATGAATTCGCGCTGGCCTATTTCTACATTGTCAGCCCGATACCAGGTGTCTTTGCATTCTCGATAGAGTGGACATCCAGACTCATCAAGTTTCTGGATGATGGGTGCGACAGCCTCAACGTCAATCTGTAAGTTGATGCCTCTTCCAAACGGCTTGGCCAACGGCGCAGTCAGCCATTGACCCGCGTCGGAATCAATCTGCTCAAGCATTACTTGCGCACCGTTCAAATCAAGATATGCAAATCCATCTTCCGGGCGTTGATAAGCGACTTTGAACCCCAGACGAGAAACCCAAAAAGCCAGGCTGCTATCCAGGTTGGTGACCATCAATTCCGGAACCAGTTTGTTACGTTCGAACATGAGATGACTTCCGTTTCATAAGGCTCGTTTTGCGGACGGGCAGGTTCTGCACTGATGGCTGCGATACCACGACGGGATCGTGGCGAGCGCGATGATGCATGCTCGGGTGGGAATTACCGAGTCGCGTTGACCGGAAGCTGCCCGACGCGAATGGCAGATAAAGAGGAACGTCTGTCGCTCTCGCTTAGACCAACCTCATGCCAGCGCATCATCCTGATGTGACAGCGGCTGCACCGCCAGGTGTGGCGTTTCGCCGAAGAACTCGATCAGTAGTTCAGTGAGCACACGAATTTTGCGCGCAGGATGCGGACCCGGCGGGCGGAGGATGTAGGCACCGGCCGGAGGGGGAGGATGGTTTGTCATGATCGGCACGAGTGCGCCGGATGCCACGTGTTCATGGGTGAGGCAGTCGGGCAGGTAGGCGACACCCAGGCCTGCGGTCGCGGCGGCGACCAGGGCGATGCCGTTGTCGGCCTTGAAGCGGCCTTGCGGACGAACCGTGATAACTTTGTCGCCATCCATGAATTGCCAGGCTTCGGTGCCCTGCATGAGCGCCTGATGGGCAATCAGTTCATCCGGCGTCTGGGGTTCTCCATGCGCGTTGATGTAGGCGGGGCTCGCGACGAGCTTGGCGTAGACCGGGCCAATCCGTCTGGCGATCAGATTGGAGTCCTGCATATAGCCCACCCGGATGGCGCAATCGTACCCCTCGGCAATCAGGTCAACGAAGCGATCGCTGTAACACGTCTGGATGTGCAGCTGCGGATGCCGACGCGCCATTTCTGCCAGCATCGGGGCGAAGTGACTCTGGCCGAACGACAGCGGCACGGCTACGCGCAAGCGGCCGCGGAGGGCGCCGGCGGGCAGGATCGTTTCCTTGGCAATGTCGATCTCGGTGCAAACCCTGGCGGCGTAGTCCCGGAACGTCGCACCGGCCTCGGTAAGCGCCGCGCCGCGCGTGGAGCGTGCCAGCAATTGCACACCCAATTCGGTTTCAAGCCGAGCCAGGCGGCGGCTGACGATCGATTTCGACACGCCAAGACGCAGGGCAGCCTGCGAAATGCCCCCGGCATCAGCCACTTCCACGAAGGTCTGCAGTTCTTCGATATCCACGCTTGCGTTCCTCTTTTCGCGACACAGCACGTCGCGCAATGCTACTACTGCGTCGAACATGGGAACAGCACAATGGATTTTCCGGGCATGGCGTCATTCGCACGTGTCTCGGAATCCATCACCCGCACAGGCTCCGGCCTGATTCACAAACGTGCGTCACCCATGAAAAGGATTTACCAATGGCAAGCGAGACTCTCCGCAACCCCCATACCGATCAGCTACTGACCCCGGAAAACTCGGCGTTGATCATCATCGATTATCAACCTGTTCAGGTTTCTTCGATCCGCTCGATGCCGCGTGATGAACTCGTCTTCAACATAACCAGCGTCGCGAAGGCGGCGGTCAACTACAACCTTCCGATCATTCACTCGACAGTCAATGTCGCGACCGGCCGCAACAAGCCGCCGATTCAGGAGTTGCAAACGGTGCTCGGCCATCTGCCGACCTATGACCGCACATCGATCAACAGTTGGGAGGACACGCAATTCAAGCAGGCAGTCAAGGCGCTCGGGCGCAAGAAGCTCATCATGACTGCACTCTGGACCGAAGCGTGCCTGACATTCCCGGTGCTCGACGCGATCCAGGAAGGTTATGACGTTTATGTGCCAGTCGATGCGGTCGGCGGCACATCGCTCGCCGCGCACGAGGCGGCGTTGCGCAGAATGGAACAGGCGGGCGCGAAGCTCATCAGCCGGGTGCAAATGTACTGCGAACTACAGCGCGACTGGGCGCGAGAAGTGACCGTGCCGGGCTTTCTGGGCGTATTCGAGAACTTCGACGGGTTCAACGCTGAAAAAGCGCTGGAAGAGGCGAACAAGAAGGCTTGATTAGGGGGCTGTGGATGAAGGTGTCGCTCGCGATAGCGGGCGACATCTCTATTTTTTCCCGCTCCAAACGACCGCTTTTGTGCAGGCCCTGCCGCCGATTCAGTACCTTGGATGCGTCATGACCCTGTCAGATATCAACATGTGGATACTGAATAGTCGTGTTGCTTACTCATGAATCAGGAAGAGGCTTCACCAAAACCAATACGGCAAAAACTTCGGTGTGGGTTCGATCATGAGTTCCAGGTGATAGGTGATCGGGTTGAAGAAAAACATATCCAGAATCAGAAAAGCCGCTACGCCAAACGACAGCGTCATGAACTCGCGATAGGGATGCTCGGCGAAATACTGGTGTTTGCCATGGTAGAAGCTCAGTAGCGCAGACAATCCCAAGACTACGCCCAGGTAGTTGGGCTGTAACGAAACATCGGCGAAGTTGTTGTAGACCAGCACCGCCACCAGCATCCCCAACCCAAGCAGGGGCAACTTCAGGCAGACGTTGAGCAGGCCGTTTTTGGCGCGGACGAAGGCGGCTTCCTTGCTGACGAAGAGGTAAGCGGCCAGCAGTGAAATTGCCGGGGTGATTGCCAGGATATAGCGTGCTTTCTTGGAACTCGGAAGGGTGAACAGCACCAGCAGCACTAGCAGCCAGCCGGTTAGATAGCGCAGCAGGTCGATGTTTCTATCGCGGTTCGAACGGAAGAACAGTTTGTACTTCTTGAGAATGACGTTGATGGCGTAAAACACCGTGATGCCGTAGGTCAGCAGACCTGCCGAGAAGTAGAAGTAATAGCGTGGCGCGTGGTCGGAACCGAAGCGTGCGATGCCCTGCATGTTCAGCACTTCGTCGAGGAACGCTGGCCCTCCTTGCACGTAGGCCGCCCAGGCCAGTAACACCACCCCAACAGTCAGAATCACCCCCGAGAGCAGTGAAAACAACAGCAACATGCGCCACTGCCGGCTCAGTAAGTAATAAGCGCCAATGACACTCGCAGGTCCGATCAAGCCGATAGGCCCACGAAAAGCGAAACCCAGTGCCAGCCCGACGTACAGAAACACCAGGCGGCGCGGGTCTTTTTTGATCTCGGCCGTATAGGCAAAGTAGAAGCACATCACCGTTAACAGTGCCGGATAGATATCCAGTGCCAGCGAGTTGACGCCGTCGAGAAAAGCCCAGGTCAGCAGACTGAAAAGAACGCCGTACGCCCCCCACTTCTTGCTGTGCAGCGCGCCCAGTCGATAAATGAATACCAGCATCAGCGACGCGGCCACGCAGGACGGAAAACCCATGGAAAGAACGGATACCCGGCCGAATGGCAAGGACACCAGGTAGACCAACAAGGTATTGAGGACCGTGTAGTCGGGATAGGGTTTGAGGTCGTCGGCAATCGGGAACAGTGTGATGCCGTGCAGCAACATGTAGTCGGCAAAGTCGACAAAGCGTGTTGTGTAGTTGAGGACCGCGGGTTTGTACTGCAATGCCATGAACACGGCCAGTGTCATGAAAAAAATGCTCAGGCATGGATTTCTTGCAATCAATCCTTTCAGCAACACTGCCCGCCAAGTGCGCTCGACCACAAGCGGGGCATCATATCGATCCATCGTTAATCCTTTGCTGCAGTTGTTCTTTTTGCCCGCAATCCTGGAAGCCCGGTAACGCCGGAAGTGAAGTTATGTGTTTCGCAAAATTGGATTTGAGCCTAGTCCAGGGTGAGGACTATTCAAGCATGACGGCCCTAAACACACCCTGAACAAAACCAATTGAAGTCAACAGGAAAACCGTATTAACAACGCGTGTCGAAACGGGCTTTGTGCATTTCAATGATTGAATGGCAGTGATACAAGGCCGGCTAGATGACGCGACCTTTCTTCGACGGCGCATGATCGGCCGGCCCGGTTCTGGCGGTTTGCAGCAACCGGGCGAACGCCGCTTTGTCTATTGGCCGACTCATGAAATAGCCCTGAACCTCGTTGCACTGATCCTTGCCCAGAATCGCCAGTTGCTCCTCGGTTTCCACGCCTTCGGCGGTCACGGTCAGGCCCATGGCTTTACCCAGGCCGATGATCGCCTGGACCACGGCGCGATCGTTGGCGCCGTTGCTGATCGAGGCGATGAAGCGCTTGTCGATCTTGATCCCGTCGAACGGGTAGGCGCGCAGGTAGCCGAGAGACGAATAGCCGGTGCCAAAGTCGTCCATGTTCAGGCGCACGCCGAGTTGCTTGAGCGCATTCATCGTGGCCAGCGCGCCGTCGGTGTCGACGAGCATCACGTTTTCGGTGATTTCCAGTTCCAGGCGACTGGCCGGGAAACGGGTCTGGATCAGCGCTTCGCGTACGTCTTCGACGACATCGCTGAGGGCGAACTGTGCCGGGGACAGGTTGACTGACAGGAGGATGTCTGATGGCCATTCGAGTGCGGTTTCACAGGCTTCGCGCAACACCCAGCGTCCCAGCGCCACGATCAGATCGGTCTGTTCCGCCAAGCCGATGAACACGTCCGGTCCCAGCAGGCCCTTGGTCGGGTGCTGCCAGCGCACCAGCGCCTCGACCGAGACGATGTGCTTGCCGTCGACGGTGTAGCGCGGCTGGTAATGCAGAATGAATTCGTCGTTTTTCAGCGCGCCGCGCAGGTCGCTTTCCATTTGCCGGCGGGTCTGGATCTGGTCGTTCATGTGCGCTTCGAAATAGCACCAGGTGTTTTTGCCCTCGGACTTGGCCTGATAGAGCGCGATGTCGGCGCAACGGATCAACTCGCTGGGCACGAAGCCCTGGCGGCGGCTCAGGGCGATACCAATGCTGGCCCCGACGTGCAACGGATGGTGCTCGAAGAGCATCGGTTGATGCAGGCTCTCGACCAGCCGCATACAGAACCGGTCGACTTCCTGCCGAGTGTCCATGCCATTGAGCACCACAACGAATTCGTCGCCACCCAGGCGTGCGACGATGTCGTGCTCGCGGGTGCATTCACGCAGACGACTGGCGACTTCCTGCAACACCGCGTCGCCTGCCGGATGGCCGAGGGAGTCGTTGATCGGCTTGAAGTTGTCCAGGTCGATCACCAGCAGCGACAGCGGCGGCGCGTGCTCCTTGAGCAGCAGCGCTTCATCCAGATAACGCGCCAACTGGTTGCGATTGGGCAGGCCGGTGAGGGCGTCGTGCATCGACAGGTGCTGGATCTGCGCATGGGCGGCGACTTCGTCGGTGATGTCGCTGGCGGTGCCGCGATAGCCGACCACGGTTTGCTTCTCGATAATTGGCCGCGCCGACAGTCGACAGTGGCGTTGCTGTCCGGCGTGATCGCGGTAGGTGCAACGCAAGTCGCTGGCATTGCTGTCCTCGGTGAGTTTCTTCAGCCACAGCTCCAGCGGCGTGGTATCGCACGACACCAATTGACCAATGCCCTGGCCCAGCCACTCGCTTTGCGGGTAGCCGGTCACTTCGCTGAAGCGCGCCGAGAGATAGGTCAGGCGCAAGTGTCTGTCGACTTCCCAGATCCAGTCCGACGCCGCTTCGGCGACCGCGCGAAACCGTTCTTCACTGGCTTCCAGCGCATGGTTGGCCGCCTCCAGTGCCTGATTCGAAGCCTGCAAGGTGCTGAAACTGTGGTCGACGTAGGTTGAAGACCGCACGGCGTGACGCAAGAAATAGGCGGTCAACAGCATCAGCACGGCCAGCACGGCGCCAAGCGTGGGCAGCAACGACCACAACAATTGCTGCCCCGGTCGTTTCAGATCCGCTATCAAGCTGTAACCGGTGCTGTCCAGCGGTACTCGTGGTTGTTCTTCGGCACGTTGTCCGTCCGGAGTCAGGGTCAGGTTGCTCAGGCCATAAGCGACTCCGATCACCCGCAGTTTGGCGGGCGTCAGCTTGTCGACGAACACCAGCACCGAGGTCTGTGTCGGATCGCCCACTGGACGTTCGTCGTTGGGCAAAATTGCCGCCGCCGTAACCAGTGCCGGCCATCCGTCGAACAGTGAGTAGGTGCTGACAGGCACCGTCAGACTGGATTGGCTTTGCACCTGATCAATCAGTGAGGCGGCAGAGACCTCGAGCCAGCGCGAGATGTCACTGTCTTTCTGTTGCCCTTGCACCACGGCGTATTGGGTCCCCTGTCGATTCAACACAAAAACACCGTCATAACCGTCGGTGGTGAACAGGGTTTTGCCGATATTTTGCTGGTTGTACGCCCAGTCGGTATCGACATGTGGATGCAGGTGTTCGTAGGCCGTGTTCCAGTCAGCGTAACTGGTGATGTAGCTTTTGGAGGTCGCGATGCGATTTTCCAGGGCGCGGGCCGTATAGAAGCGGGTTTGCTCGACATCCTCGCGATCCAGGCGAGCGGCAATGCTGAGCAGGGTGCCAATCGCAGCAATCACCCCGACGATAAACAGCGTGGCAACCGCAAATGCCAGGCGGCGGGTAATGGCGCTTTGCTGAGGCGGAACCGGCGTGGCAGGAGCGAAACTGTCCATATGCTCGTCCTTGGTAGCTAGGGTTTGCTCATCTGGAACAGCGGCCCGAGCGCATTGTTCAATCTGTTGTTGGCAATGGCGCTGCGGCGGATTTCTCAAGCGTAGTGAATACGCGGGGATTTTGCCTTTGGCGCAACGTCATTGCGCTCTGAGCAACTGCCCCAAGACCTCCAATTCTCCTTTCTCCACATCCGACACCAGCACGAAACGCATATGAGCGGCCTGCCACGAGACCACGTTGAATCCGCGCACGCTGTGACTCTGCACGGCTTGGTCTGCCTCGTTCGTCGGCAGGATGAACAGGTTGATGATGTGCTTGGCATGCCCGTAGCTCAGGGCGGCGGTGGTCTGGTGTTGCAGGTAATCCAGACGCCCGCCAAGCAAGGGGAAGCCTTGCGCCGTGTAGTCGAATACCGGCGGCGAGAAATCGAGTTTGCCGGTGAACCACGGTTTGACGGTGTGGCGATCGGACGACACCACGTCGTTGAGGTGTTCGCCCATCAACGAGCGTACGTGGCTGGACACGGCCTCGTCGATCAAGGGTTGCTCGTTGCCGGGAGTGGCGACATACAGCACCAGTGCCAGCGCCAGCGCGGCGGCGGAAAAGGCCGGGGCGAGCCATTTTTTCCAGCGTTGGATGAATATCGGCTCAGGTTTGTCTGCGGCGAACACGCTCGCCGCTAATGCAGCGGGCGCGGGGTAGTAGGGTACATGGCGCTTCACGCTGACCTTGAGCAACATCGCTTGCTCGTGCAGCTGCGCGCATTCGGCACAGGTGCTCAAGTGCGCGGTCACCTGCGCCGCCGTCGCCGGATCCAGTTCCTGATCCAGATAGCCGTGCAACTGTGTCTGGCAAACCGCGCAGTCGAGTTCATTCATGATCGTGCAACTTCAGTAGTTCGAGCTTGAGCTGGGCACGTGCCCGGGCCAGTCTGGACATGACGGTGCCAATCGGAATATCGACCACCAAGGCGATGTCCTTGTAAGGCATGTCTTCGAGTTCCTTGAGCACAATCACCTCGCGAAACACCGGCGGCAGGGCACTCAGCGCCTGCTGGAGCAAGGCGGCATTTTCCATGTGAATGGCCAGCAGTTCCGGGGTCTGGCTGTGGCTCAGCGGGCCTTCGTCAGCGACCCGATCGTCATCGATGGCGACCCAATGGCGCCCGGCCGAAGCCTTGAGCCAGGTGTAGCTTTCGTTGCGCACGATGGTCAGAAACCACGCCTTGGCGTTGCCGTCGGCGAAACGTTGCAAAAACCGGAAGGCGCGCAGGGCGCTTTCCTGCACGACGTCGCGCGCAGCGCTGTCGTTGCCGGTAAGCCAGCGCGCAAGGTTGTAGGCCGCGTCCAGATGGGGCGCAATCAATTCCTCAAATCGCTTCATGGTCGGTTCCGCACCGTCACCCCCCTGTAACCGCGCTGCGGCGGGTTTTATTCGCGCCAGAACATTTATTTTTTGCCGTGGAATAAAGCCTCACGCCACAAGGTTTACCTCGTGTCAGCTACCTCACTGTAGTTCGCCCGCGAGGACACATCGATGGACATTCAAGCAAAACACCCGCTGCGCACCGACGGCCCGCTCAACCCGGACCGGCGAACCCTGCTCAAATGCTCGGCGTGGGCCGGGGCCGGGGTTCTCTGGGCCCTGAGCGGCGGCATCCCCAAAGCCTTTGCGCTGGATGACGCAGGCAACGTCAGCGATCCCAAGGCGCTGGACAGCACCTTTCACTTCGTGCAGATCAGCGATTCGCACATCGGCTTCAACAAGGAAGCCAATCCCGAACCGGTCAAGACCTTGCAGGTGGCCATCGACAAGGTCATCGCGCTGCCCAGACGGCCATCGCTGATCTTGCACACTGGCGACATCACCCACCTGTCCAAGCCCGAGGAATTCGACACCGCCGCACAGTTGCTCAAGGGCCTGCCATCCACCGTGCATTACGTCCCCGGCGAACACGACACCCTCGACGAGGGCGGCGGCAAGCTGTACCTGGAGCGTTACGGCAAGGGCACCAAAGGTAACGGCTGGTATAGCTTTGATGATCATGGCGTGCATTTCATCGGGCTGATCAATGTCTTCAATTTCCAGGCCGGTCATGAAGCTACCCTCGGCGCCGAGCAACTCGCCTGGCTGGCCGATGACTTGCGCGCAGTCAGCAGCAGCACGCCCATCGTCGTGTTCACCCACATCCCGTTGTGGACGGTTTATCAGCCGTGGGGCTGGGGCACCGAGGACGGCGATCAGGCGATCGCGATGCTGCGCAAGTACGGCTCGGTGACGGTGCTCAACGGGCACATCCATCAGGTGATTCAGAAAGTCGAGGGCAACATGACCTTCCACACCGCCCGTGGCACCGCTTATCCGCAGCCGGCACCGGGCGCAGCACCGTCACCGGGGCCTATGACGGTGGCGGCGGATCAGCTGCGCAATTACCTGGGGATCACCGACGTGCGCGCGACCCAGGGCGATCACCCGCTGGCCCTGATTGATTCGACACTGGTGTAACCGAGGGCAAACCGATGAAAACGCGACTATTGGCATTGGTGGGCCTGTTGCTGGCGATGCCGGTGTGGGCAGCGGAAGTGAAGATCGACATCAAGGAATTCATGTTCGCCCCCAAGGACCTGACCGTGGCCGTCGGCACCAAGGTGACGTGGGTCAATGATGATCAGATCCCGCACACGGTGGCGGAAACCCACAAGGTGTTTCGCTCGGGTGCGCTGGACACCAATGACAGCTTTTCCTGGGTATTCGATACGCCGGGGGAGTTTGAATATTTTTGCGTGTTGCATCCGCAGATGATCGGCAAGGTGGTGGTGACGCAGTGAAACGGACCGCAGGGGACGGTGCGGTCTGCAGCAATACGCACCTGCACAAGTTTAAAATCAATGCTGAACGTTTTTGAGCGTCGGACCTGCAATGAGCCCGTCAGTAATTTCTTGAATCCGACGGTGGTTGACAGCGTGTGGCCAAACAAGGGAACAGAGAAAAACCCTGCAGTTGAACTGCAGGGTGTGGAGAGGTTTCGACATTGAGTGCCACTAACTCGCGATCGCTTTAAGCAGGCATGGCACGTTTCTACTTCATAATTTATTGGTCGAGAGGGTAAGCTCAGAACTATTTAGGCACTGGAAAAGTCCACTCATTCGAGCGACTGCTCTGCACTCCATCTGTTCCTGCTTGCGTGGCATACACTCTATATTGACCCTGATCAGACTCTATGTCTTTCATATAAGGATACATATTCCAACTCCCGTCCTGCTTGGCTGTGGTCGTCCCCAGTGCCTTGGAGGCTTTTATGTCGAAAAGAGTCACTTTGGCAACGGGTATAGCGGTACCTGTGTAATGAATAATAGCTTCTCCAAGTGGGCCAAATTCAAGTTTTGCTTGGCGAATTTCAGGAGGGGTTGTGACGTTGCCTGGAGCTGACCTATTCACCGTGAAAGACACATTTTCCGCCCATCCGCTCTGCCCATTTGTTCCAGATTGGGTGGCAGTCACCTCATATTGCTGGCCCCGGACACTGGCCTCGTTACAGCGAATGGACCAATTCCCGTTCTGATCGGCATAAGTCGTTCCCAACAAGGTCCCGACATAGCTTTTGTATAGCTCTACTTTTGCATAGGGCTTAGCCATGCCACTGACTTCAGGATTAGGATCGACAAATGACCCGCGGCCCGGGCGTTGAATTACAGGAGGGCCTTGAACGATGAGTTCTACGGTGAAATACACATTATCTGCCCAATCGCTCTCTGACCCATTCTTCCCCCTCTGCTTCGCAGTCACGCCATATTGCTGCCAAGGAATAATGGCTGCTTCGTAGACGGCAGACCAGCGCCCGTCTTCACCTGCATAAACAGGCCCTCCTACAGGGTTACCGCTACCAGCTTCATATAGCTGTATCTCAGCGCGCGACGTAGCGGTGCCTTCAACTAAAGGTCTAAGCGGGGTGATTTCTCCTGATTGCGGGCGCTGAATTGCAATAGAGCCACTGAGATTAACCCCAAAGTCGCCATCGACGACCTTAAAACTGACATTATTTGCCCAGCCCGACGGGGTACCATCGCTGTCAAACTGTCGAGCAGTTATCCAGTAGGTCTCATTAGGGTCTGCGGCGAGAATAAGTTGGATCTCCCAGATTCCACGCGAGTCAACCCAGCCTACCCCCCATTCATATCCTGTACCTGATTGATTGATGGTCACTTTGCAATTGGGTTTGCCGCGACCGCGAACAACCGAAGTCGTCTGCATACTTGCGCCATTTTCGGGTGTGTCGATGATAGGGGCACTTATGGACATAATGTTTCTCCTGTTATTAAGGAACCACTCCAAATAAACAAAGGCCAAAAGTGTTCAATTGAAAAGCGTGGTGTTGGCGTGAGAGTAAGGCGTGCTCAAAACCAGCACTACTGTCAGTTCTGACAGGGCATAAGAGTCATTGGTAATAATTTTAGTAGTTGTTATCGCGGTTTTAATGGAAGTTAAGTGAGCCTGCAGAAAGATGATGGTGACGAAGTGAAACGGACCGCAAGCGTGCCGTGCCGGGGCTTGTCGTGGCGTGTTACCCGGCTACCGAATTGCACCTTTGTGGAGCTCGTCATGGGCGATCGGGTAGCACCTCTCGAGTCTTGCACGGCAGGGGCTTATGGTAGATTTGCGACTTAAACCATACAAATCAAAAGCATGGAACGCTCATGCGAAATCTGGCATGCATTGTGCTTTTTTGTATCCGTGGATAATTGGATACAAAAAGACAAAAGGTGCTGCCATGCAATTCGCTCCTGCCTTCGATCAACGTCAACCGATGACCGCCGAAGAAGAGGCCTACAACTTTCTGTTGGAGGGCATCTGCGGTGGTCGGTACCGCAAGGGCGACCGGTTGATCGCCGAGGACATCGCCAGTGAAATCGGCATGAGCCGCATGCCGGTGCGCGAAGCGTTTCGCCGTCTCGATGCGCAGGGTCTGGTGACGCTGAGGCCCAATCGCGGCGCGGTGGTCAGCGGTCTGGATGTCGAGCAGATGCACGAAGTGTTCGAGATGCGCAGTGCGCTAGAGGGCCTGGCGATTCGCATCGCGGTGCCCAAAATCAGCGAGCGTCAGTTGACGGCGCTGGAACGGCTTCTCGATGAAATGGATGACTACCGCGACGAGAGTGCGGCGTGGGTCAGCCGCCATCGCAAGTTCCATGAATACCTGTGCAGCCTCAGCGAACGCCCTCGGTTGCTCAAGCAGATCAGCGCCCTCTACGCGCTGATCGAAGCGCCCATGCGCCTGTGGCTGCAGCACATCGAAAAGCCCCTGAGCGCCCGCCAGGAGCACCAGATCATCCTTGATGCGATTCGTGCCGGCGACGCCAGCAAAGCCGAAGCCGTGGTGCGCGAGCACATCGAAGGCACGGTGCCCGAGCTGATCAAATTTTTGCAATCGGAAAAATAACCACAGAGCGGAACACGAGTCCGCCGATGTTTTGACGTTGAGTACTGCCCGTTACTAACCGAACTGGAGTGTCTGGTCATGCATACGTCTCGCCTGTTATTGGCTGCAATTTCCCTCGGACTCTGTTCGCAATGGGCGCTCGCTGCACCCACGGTGCCGGAGCGTCTGGTCAAGGTCGACAAACTGACCTATTGCTCGGGCATGGATTCGCCGCCGCTGGTGTCTTTCGATGAAGCGCAAAAGCCCAAAGGACTGACCGTCGACCTGGGCCTGGAAATCGCCAAACGCCTGGGCGACAAGAAGGTCGATTGGCGGGTGATTCCGTTTTCCGGACTGCTCCCGGCCTTGCTTGCCAAACAGTGCGACATGATCGTCGACCAGCTGTTCGACAAGCCCGAGCGCCGCGAGGTGATCGACATCGTCAACTACATGTATTCCAGCCAGGCAGTCGTCGTGCCCAAAGGCAATCCGAAGGCGCTGAAAACCCTGGCGGATCTGAGCGGGCACAAGATCGCAGTGCTTAACGGCTCGACCATCAAGACCTTGCTCGATGCGGAAAATGAAAGCCTGAGCAAGGCCGGTAAGCCACCGATGAAACTGGTGGTCTACAACACCGACACCGATGCCTTCCAGGCCTTGCGCATCAATCAGGTCGACGCTTACGGCACCACGGTGGAAACCGCCGGCTATTACGCGGCGATGGCTCCGGATCTGTTTGAAGAAGGCGTGCCGGCCTTCAGCCGGATCCTTACCGGCCTGGGCATCCGCAAGGACGATGCGCAACTGAGCGCTGCGGTGCAGCAGATCATCACCGACATGCGCAGCGACGGCAGCTACAACCAGCTTCTGAGCAAATGGCACGTTTCCAGCGACACACTCGATTGAGGTAAGCGTTGATGAACTTCAATTGGGATGTGTTCTGGCAATACCTGTTGCAGCCGAGCGGGGTGTATCTCACCGGGCTCTGGCTGACCTGCCTGATCAGTGTGCTGGCAATGCTGCTGGGCTGTGTGCTGGGGTTGGCCGCTGCATTGTTGCGTTTGTCGAAGAACCCGTTGCTGCATCTGCCCGTGCGTTTTTATGTGTGGCTGATGCGCGGCACGCCGTTGCTGGTGCAGATCGTCTTCCTCTACACCGCGCTGGCGGCGGGCGGGATTTTTCGCTTCGAAGACATTGAGCTGTTCGGGCTGGTGGTGCCCGGCAACATTCAGGCGGCGATCATTGCTCTGGGGCTCAACGAAGGCGCGTACATGGCCGAGATCATCCGCGCCGGTATCGGCGCCGTGGACAAGGGCCAGTACGAGGCCGGGCGTTCGCTGGGCATGACCTTCGCCAAACTGATGCGTCGCATCGTCCTGCCGCAAGCGTTCCGGGTGATCGTGCCGCCGCTGGGCAACGAGTTCAACGTGATGCTGAAAAACACCACGCTGGTCAGCGTGATCGGCGTGCAAGAGCTGTTGCTCAGCACGCAGATGGTCACCTCGGCGACTTTTCGGGTGTTCGAGTTGTACCTGGTGGTGGCGATTTATTTCCTGTTGCTTACCACGCTGTGGGGCTTCTTTCAGCGCTGGCTGGAGAACCGCTTCGGTCAGTCCGACCGACCTTCTTCGCCACCGCCGGCCTCCAGTCGGATGTTCGGTCGCAGCACTCTGAAACTGCTGAGGGGACGCTAATCATGGCGCAGCCAAATGACGAACTGATCATCGAAGCGCTGAACATTCACAAGTCCTTCGGCGATCTGCAGATTCTCAAGGGTATCTCGCTGCAAGTACGCCGTGGCGAAGTGGTGGTGCTGATCGGCGCTTCGGGCTCGGGCAAAACCACGTTCATCCGCTGCATCAACCTGCTCGAAGACATTCAGGGCGGGGAGATCCGGGTCAGCGGTCGGCCCATGGGCTATCGCACCCGGGCGGACGGCAGTCTGGTGCGTGATTCGGAACGCAACATCGCTCGCCAGCGCCGCGACATCGGCATGGTGTTCCAGCGCTTCAACCTGTTCCCGCACATGACCGCGCTGGAAAACATCATCGAAGCACCGATTCAGGTGTTGGGTGTGCCACGCCAGGCAGCGCTGGAGCAGGCGCGAGCCTTGCTCAAGCGAGTCGGGCTGGCAGACAAGGCCGGGCATTACCCGTCGATGCTTTCCGGCGGCCAGCAGCAACGGGTGGCGATCGCCCGAGCGCTGGCGATGAAACCGCAGGCGATGCTGTTCGACGAACCCACCAGCGCCCTCGACCCGGAAACCGTCGGCGAGGTACTGCAAGTGATGAAAGAGCTGGCCGAGGAGGGCATGACCATGGTCGTGGTCACCCATGAAATGGGCTTTGCCCGCGAGGTCGCCGACCGGGTGGTGGTGCTCGATCAGGGCGAACTGATCGAACAAGGCCCGCCGGAACAGATCTTCAGCCGTCCGACTCATCCCCGAACCCAGGCCTTCCTCAGCCGCGTGCTGTGAATTTCACAAGGAAATCGACGATGCGTTTATCGAATGTGTTCGCGGCGCTGTGCTGCGCCGCCGTGGTCCCCATGCTTCAGGCCGCCGACTCGGTGGTGAAGGTCTACAACTGGTCCGATTACATCGGCCCCGATACGCTGAAGAACTTTGAAAAGGCCAGCACGATCAAGGTTCAGTACGACATTTTCGACACCAATGAAATGCTCGAAGCCAAGTTGCTCTCCGGGCATTCGGGCTATGACGTGGTGGTGCCGTCCAGCCAGTTTTTGTCCAAGCAGATTCGCGCCGGCGCCTATCAGCCGCTGCAACGCGGATTGCTCGATAACTGGAAGCACCTCGACCCGCGTTTGATGCAACGTCTGCAGGCTGCCGACCCCGGCAACCAATACGCTGTTCCGTACATGTGGGGCACGGTAGGCATCGGCTACAACGAGGAGAAAGTCCGCGCCGTGCTGGGCAAGGATGTGCCGCTCGATTCCTGGTCAATGGTGTTCGATCCGCAGAGCCTCGCCAAACTGAAAAGCTGCGGCGTGGCCTTTCTCGATGCACCGGTGAAGATCATTCCCCAGGCCCTGCTTTACCTCGGGCTGGACCCTAACAGCGTCAAGCCTGACGATTACAAGCAGGCGTCGAAACTGCTGATGACGTTGCGGCCTTCGGTGACCTATTTCAACTCATCGAAGTACACCGCCGACTTGGCCAACGGCGATATCTGCGTGGCGATCGGCTATTCCGGTGACGTGATGCAGGCCCAGACCCGGGCGCGCGAGGCGGGCAAAAACATCGACATTCGTTACCTGATTCCCAAGGAAGGCGTGAACCTCTGGTTCGACATGCTGGCGATCCCCAAAGACGCCGCTAACGTCGCCAACGCCCATGCGTTTATCAATTACCTGCTGCGCCCAGAGGTGATTGCACCGGTCAGCGATTACGTCGGCTACGCCAACCCGAACAAGGATGCCACGGCGCTGATGGACCCCAAGGTCAGCGGCAATCCGGGGATCTACCCGACTGACGACGTGATCAACCATGCCTTCGTCTCCGCCGATCTGCCGGAAAACATCCAGCGTCTGATCACCCGCGAATGGAACCGGATCAAGTCCGGCCAATGAATTGCTGATTTGAAGAGCCTTTGCCATGTTGAAATTTTCTGCTCACGAATACCCTTATCCGTCGCAACGCCAAAGCGTCTTCGCCCGTCGTGGCATGGTTGCGGCGTCCCAACCTTTGGCCGCGCAGGCCGGTATCGAGATGCTGCAAAAGGGTGGTAACGCGATCGACGCCGCCATCGCCACGGCGGCGGCGCTGACCGTGGTAGAGCCTACGGGGTGTGGCCTGGGCGGCGATGCGTTTGCGCTGGTCTGGTTCAAGGATCAGTTGCATGGCCTCAATGCCAACGGCCATGCCCCGGCCGGTCTGAGCATCGAAGCGGTGAAGGCGGCCGGCCATGAGCAAATGCCGTTGTATGGCTGGACGCCCGTGACGGTGCCCGGTTGCCCATCGGCCTGGGCCGAGCTGTCGCAACGTTTTGGTGTGTTGCCGTTCGCCGATCTGCTGCAACCGGCGATCAGTCTGGCCAGAGACGGTTTTCCGCTGTCGCCGGTGGTTGCCCATCAATGGCAGATCGCGCTGGATGAATTCAGTCCCCATCGCAATGAAGTGCTGCAGGCCTGGTTCGACACGTTCCTGATTGACGGTCGTGCGCCCAGGGCCGGAGAGATTTTCCGTAACCCGGCGCAGGCGCGAACCCTCGAAGAACTGGCCCTCACGCGTTGCGAGAGTTTGTATCGCGGCGATTTGGCGCAACGCCTGGATGCGCATTCGCGGGCAACGGGCGGCTATCTGCGCGCCATGGATCTTGAGCATTACCGCGCGCAGTGGGTCGAACCCATCCACGTCAATTATCGCGGCGTGGATGTCTGGGAAATCCCGCCGAGCGGGCAGGGGCTGGTCGCGCTGATGGCGCTGAAGATTCTTGAAGGCTTCGACTTCGACCACCGTGACAGCCAACAGACCTGGCACCGCCAGCTGGAAGCGATGAAACTGGCCTACAGCGATGGCCTGCACTACATCACCGATCCGCTGCACATGCGCGTGGCCGTGGCCGATCTGTTGAGTGACGGCTATAGCGCCCGCCGCCGTGCTCAGATTGGCGAACAAGCGCAGCCGCCGAAGCCGGGCGATCCACACGCCAGTGGTACGGTGTACCTGGCCACGGCGGACGGGCAGGGCAACATGGTCTCGTTCATCCAGAGCAATTACCACGGCTTCGGCTCCGGCGTGGTGCTGCCCGACAGCGGCATCGCCCTGCAAAACCGAGGGCAGGAATTCAGCCTTGATCCCGAGCATGCCAACGCGTTGGCGCCGGGCAAAAAGACCTTTCACACGATCATTCCCGGCTTCCTGACCAAGGACGGCCAGGCGCTGGGACCGTTCGGCGTAATGGGCGGCTACATGCAGCCGCAAGGCCATGTGCAGATGGTCATGAACCTGGTGGACTTCGGCCTGAACCCGCAGTCGGCACTGGACGCGCCGCGCTGGCAGTGGCTGGGCGGGATGAAGGTCGGCATCGAGCAGGGCGCTTCAAGGGATCTGGCCAATGCGTTGGCCCGTCGTGGACATGAGGTGCAGATCGCCAGTGACCTGACGGATTACGGACGCGGGCAGATCATTTTGCGTGATCCGGTGACGGGCGTGCTGTGTGGCGGGACCGAGCCGAGGGCGGATTCGCATATCGCGGTTTGGTAAAGCAGGTTGATTGCCAGGAATTGGCGAATTTTGCCCCTCTGACCGTCTGCGCGGAGAACGGTCAAAGGGGCGAGGTAACAGGTAGGTTGACCAATACATATCTACTTTTAGCCACACGCTACTTCTAGCGTTTTAAGGTTTCAGTTCCCACGCTTTGAGTTTTTTCGCAGCGGTGCCGAAAGGCCCCAACTGGTAGACAGCCGCGCCGGCCGGCGAGAAAACAAACGACTGGAATGCCTCGGTATTCATCTTGTCGAGATAGACACGAGGCGCAATGCCCGTGCTGACGTGTGGATTGAAATTCTCACCCGACATTTTCGGAACAAATGTTGATACGTATTGGATGAGCGCCGCGTCATTGGTGGGGTTGTCGTGCGCAGCAGTAAAAGCGTCGATAGGTCCGGATTCCACCGCAAAGGGCTTTACAGCGGCGATGATGTCCGTTTGCAACTTGATGATTTCCGGCGTTGGCTTCACGCAAATACCTGCGACCCCGACCGCTCCAACGGGAGCGTAGTAGTACTTGAACGCCTCCAGCTTCATCGCGTTCACATTGGCGCTGACGAGGACCTTCTCAGCAGCGGCATAGACCTTGCCGAGATCCTCTGTGCGGACGAAACGCTGAATCAGCGTGATATGTGGACGGTGTTCGGCATCCAGGGCGAAACCCTTCGGGAACACAGCAAGCAGGCGTGCGTTATTGGCGTCGGAGTATCTAAGCATCGTGCTGTCTGGTTCCAACAGGATGTCGATGGCGATGACTTTGGACTGTGCGCTGGTCGCTATCAATGCAAGTACGCTAACCACTACGGCGACCAGGACCGTTTGTATGCGCATAGTATTCATGGGGGCGACTCTCAAAAATAGAAGTCGCACCCAGTGAAACGGGTGCGGCTCGGTTAGCGGGCTCAGCGTTTCATTTTGTGAACATCATTATTGTTTCCCTGCTGACATGTCTTCGATCTGTTTCTGCATCTTTGTCAGATTGAATGAGCCGGGCGTCTGGCTAGGCGGGTAGTCCTTTATGGTCATCAGGAATTTGCCGACCATTTCGGTGATTGGCACGATCGCGTAAACGTGATCGATCCACCAATCGTTGTAGGTATTCGAGTTATGTTGAGCTTTCTCGAACGGGTCGCGGCGCAGGTTGAAGATCAATGGCGCACGCAGTTCAACGAATGGTTCGCGCCAGAGATTCATGGTTTCTTCGCGATTTTCCATGAAGACAACCTTCCAGTCCTGGAAGCGAGCGGCGACGATCTCACCAATGTCATTCACATAGATGAACTCTTTGCGCGCAGAGTCTTTCGTCTTGCCAGTGAAGTAATCGAGCTGGTTGTAGCCATCGATGTAGTTTTTGTAATGACGGCCATTAAGGTCGGTGCCTTTAAGCAACTGTTCCTTGATGTCCGGCACACCGGCAACGGCAGCGAAGGTCGGCAGCCAGTCTTCATGTGCAACGATGCCGTTAAGCGTGGCGCCTGCCGCAAAATGGCCGGGCCAGCGCACAAACATCGGCACCCGGTAAGCGCCTTCCCAGTTGGTGTTCTTTTCACTGCGGAAGGGAGTGGTGCCTGCATCAGGCCAACTGTTGTAGTGCGGACCGTTGTCCGTTGAATACTGAACAATCGTATTGTCGGCGAGGCCGAGGTCATCAATGACCTTGAGCAGTTCGCCTACTTGCATGTCGTGCTCGACCATGCCGTCGCTGTATTCATCCTGCCCGGAAATACCGCGATGTTCGGCCTTCACATGGGTACGAAAGTGCATGCGTGTGCCGTTCCACCAGACGAAGAACGGCTTGCCGGCTTTGGCTTGAAGCGTAATAAACTCCTTGGCGGCCGTGACGGTCTCTTCATCAATGGTTTCCATACGCTTCTTGGTGAGCGGGCCGGTGTCCTGGATGGTCTGGCCACCCTTGCCGTCAGCGAACGTGTGGAGCACCCCGCGCGGTCCGTATTTCTTCAGGAACGCAGGGTCTTTCGGATAGTCCAGATTCTCTGGTTCTTCTTGAGCGTTCAGATGGTAGAGGTTGCCGAAGAACTCATCGAAGCCATGCATGGTGGGTAGATGCTCGTCCAGGTCGCCCTGGTGGTTCTTGCCGAACTGGCCAGTGGCGTAGCCCTGACTCTTGAGGATCGTGGCCATGGTCACATCAGTCTTCTGCCAGCCTTCCTTCGCGCCGGGCAGGCCGACCTTGGTCATGCCGTTGCGAATGGGGACGGAGCCACCGATGAAGGCAGCACGTCCGGCGGTGCAGCTTTGCTGAGCGTAGTAGTCAGTAAAGCCCAGGCCCTCCTTGGCGATGCGGTCGATGTTAGGCGTCTGGTAGCCCATCATGCCGCGGTTGTTGTAACTGATGTTCTCGATGCCGATGTCGTCTCCCCAGATGACCAGGATGTTGGGCTTTTTGTCAGCCGCGTGAGCCATGGCTGATAGGAGGACAATCCCGACGACGGCAAATAGCCTGCTCGGGGTTCGTTTTAACATCATGTGATTTCTCCTTGATTGACTCAGCAATCAAATAATGAAGTCTCGTTTTAGTGCGGGATGACTCCTTGTGTTTATTGCCCGTCAGCGCGGAAACAATTGCAGGGGATTGGCTTACATGCGCCTTTAAGCCGGGTTGCTATTTGAGCAGTGCGCTCATATCGTCCGTGACGCCTTTGATGGCAGCCTTGAAGTCATTGGCGGTAATCGCCTGACTGTTGTTTTCCAGGGTTTTGCCGAACACTTTGCGCACCACTTTTACAACCGTTAAACCGGAGGTGGCATCCACAAAGTAGGCCTCGACATACAGTTCGGTATTCTGATCACGATGCCCCGTGGCGGCAGAAACCCCACCCACAACGGCCGCGATCGGCACTATTTCATACCAGTGCATGCCCTCATTGGAGGCTGAAACGCCTGTGATCGCCGCCCGCATGATCAAGGTACGTGAACCGGCAGGTGCGGCTTGCAGGGTGGGTACGACTCTGTATCTTTGCGACAGGGTGTTTTTTACGCTGGTGCTGGCGTAGACCTGCAACGACTGCAGGGTTTGCATGTTGACTCGTTCAGTCGGTTTCGGCGTCGGGTACATTTCCAACTGATTGAAAACCACGGTGTCATAAGCACTCGGTTTGAAGCCGGGAGCCATCCAGCGCATGGTTTTCTGACCGCTCGGAGTCGAGACTTCCTTTAAACCGTCATAACTGGGCAAGAACCCTGAATACTGGTTTTGCTCGGTCACTTTCGAGACGCAACCCGCGAGTAGCAGGCCGCTCAACGCTACACCAATAAATAACGTGCGAGACATGTTCATTTGACGTGGTACTCCAGGGTTGCTTTTTGTTATTCACTGGTCAGGCGCTAGAAGCGCCAAGTCATATTGCCGGTCAAGGTTTGAATCCAGGCATTACTGAACTGGCCGGAAGTACGTTGGCCAGACAAGGACTTAGTTTGATCAACTGGCAAGTCGCCCATCCAGACCACATCCCAGCTGAAGTTCAGGAGGGTGCTTTTATCCAGCGCATAGCTGGCGCCAGTACCCAGGCGCCATGTGGCACCCACCGGCACAACCAGGCTTCGATTTGCGTCGGATACTGCGGAGGTGTCATATGCAACGCCCACATTCCACAGCAACTTTGGGGTTGCCTGATATTGCGCACCCAGCGCCAGTTGGTAGGTGTCTTTGAAGTTGGCATTGACAGTGGTCGACTGAGCTCCGGCGGCATTGGTGTCAACTTGCAGGGAAATTTCTCCTAAACTTGACCAGTCCTGCCAGTTGACGGTAGCCAACAACGCCCATTGCAGATCGAGCTGCTGATAAAGACTGAGCGTGGCTGTTTGCGGCACACTCATACCGATCCTGGTACTCAGACCGTCCAGATTATTTAACAATGGCCCCGAGCTTTTAACGTCCAGACGATCTTCGAAATCAAGATCGACTTCGCTCGTGTAGGCCAGACCGATCCGGGTAGCTGCCTGAGGTGAATAGATCACACCCAGGTTGGCGCCATAGCCCCAGGTGCCGTCTTCATACTTGTATTGGCCATCGCTGCGGTCGAGCAAACCGAGGGGCGCGCGATTAATCGCTGTCTGCGATTTCAGCATGCCGTACATGGATTTCAGGCCAACGCCCAGCGACCACTGATCATTAAAGCGATAAGCCACACTGGGAACCAATGACAGGCCGACAATGCTGGCGTCCTGCACGTAATAACGGCCAGTCCAGCTATTACCAAAACTTTCCGCCAGACCGAAGTCGCCATAGGAGCCAAATCCGATACTCCATTGATCATCCAGTTGATGGCTGATAAAAAAGCTGGCCCCCGGTGTCAGGCCCAAACCGTTGTCGCCATTACCCCCGCTACTGGTGGTAGACGAGTCTTGATCAAAACTCACATTGCCAAACAGCAGTTGGGCACCGGCACTTATTTGTGTGCCCTCCAGATAGCTCATACCTGCCGGGTTGCTGGCGATAGTCGACGGACCTTGAGCTCGTGCAGCAGCGCCGGCATTGACCAGTCCCGTATTATCGCTGCCGACTTCATACAACATGATCCCACCGGCGTGCGCCCACGAAGAGACACAAAGGCACAACGTGCCGCAGATCAGTTTCTTGGCCATCTGAGCGTCCCTGGATTTTTTCAATCCACTGTTATTAGTCTTATCGGAATCAGGCTAAAGATTACGAGGACCGATGAACGTGATCTCGCTGAACGTTCCGAGCACTTTGTTGACGCCCTTCAATGAGGAGTGTCGATGAACGCGGGTCGACCGGGTTGATAAATATCAAGTAACCCCTTCGTTTCCCTCAGGCTGACGCCAACGCGCTAGTTCCTCGTTGCCGTTGCCCCGAAGCGCCACTTTCAGCCGTGGGAAACCCTTGAGCGCATGGCGTCGTCTGTGTTGTAGAGTTTGCGCATTTATTTGGAATCAAACTCTTCCTGCTGAGGCGCATTGACGCTCTGGTATCAACCCGAGGTTGAAAGCGCGTGATCTCGACTAGTCATGTGGACGACCATCAAAGGGAGCCATCCAGATGAGAACACACTTCTTCACAAACACCTCCCGGGATCCAATCGATGGCAGAATCTCCCTGACTTGACTGTTTTGGAGAACACCATGCTTCGTGTGTTTGAACGAAGACTCGATCCATTCCCGCCTGACGAGTTGCCACCGCCGCCCAACGGTCTGGCCAGGTTTCTCTGGGCCTGCACTCGGGGGGCGCGCGGCTACGTCCTCGCGCTGGCGTTGCTCAGCGCCGCCGTGTCGGTTTATGAAGCGTGGCTGTTTTCCTTCCTCGGCCAGGTCGTCGATCTGCTCTCGACCTGGCAGGCGGGCGGGGAAGCGGCTGCGCAGGAGCGTCGCGTGTTGTGGGGCATGGGCATCGTCATGGTGCTCAGTATCGGGCTGGTGGCGTTGCGTACCATGGTTCAGCACCAGATTCTGGCAATTAACCTGCCGCTGCGCCTGCGCTGGGATTTTCATCGGCTGATGCTGCGGCAAAGCCTTTCGTTTTTCTCCGATGAGTTTTCCGGACGGGTCACGACCAAGGTGATGCAGACAGCGCTCGCGGTGCGCGACGTGCTGTTCACCATGATCGAGATTCTGCCGGGGATTGGCGTGTACTTCATCGCGATCATCGCCCTGGCCGGCGGTTTTGCGCTGAAGCTGATGCTGCCGTTTCTCGCGTGGGTCGTGTTGTTCGGGCTGGCCATGGGGTACTTCGTGCCGCGCCTGGGCAAGGTCGGCCAGGAGCAGGCCAATGCGCGCTCGATGATGACCGGGCGTATTGCCGACGCGTACACCAACATCACCACGGTGAAACTGTTCTCCCACTCCAACCGCGAAGCGCACTTTGCACGGGCGGCGATGGAGGATTTCAAACAGACCGGCTTTCGCCAGATGCGTCTGGTCAGCCTGTTCGAGATCGTCAATCAGGCCCTGGTGGTGGCATTGATCATGTCAGCGGGCGGCTGTGCCCTGTGGCTGTGGCACCAGGGCGATGTCGGCGCCGGCGCGGTGGCGGCGATCACCGCCATGGCGTTGCGGATCAATGGCATGTCGAACTGGATCATGTGGCAGATGACCTCGCTGTTCGAAAGCATCGGCACCGTTCAGGACGGCATGGCGACCCTGACCCAGGGCACCAAGGTGCAGGACGCGCCGGATGCCGGCGTGTTGGTGACCTCGGGCGGCGCAGTGACGTTCGACAAAGTGAAATTCAATTACGGTGGCGAGCGTCAGGTGCTCGATGGCCTGAGTCTGAGCATCCGTCCCGGGGAAAAGATCGGCCTGGTGGGCCGCTCCGGTGCCGGCAAATCGACGCTGATCAACTTGCTGCTGCGTTTCTACGATGTCGACAGTGGCGAGATTCGGATCGACGGCCAGAACATTGCGCACGTGACTCAAGACAGCCTGCGCAGTGCCATTGGCATGGTCACGCAGGACACTTCGCTGCTGCACCGCTCGATTCGCGACAACATTGCCTACGGCCGGCCCGACGCCACCGACGCGCAGATCCGCCGTGCGGCGGCCAACGCCCAGGCTGACGAATTCATCAGCCAGTTGAGTGACCGCCAAGGCCATACCGGTTACGACACTCTGGTGGGCGAGCGCGGGATCAAGCTGTCCGGCGGCCAGCGCCAACGAGTGGCGATTGCCCGGGTGATGCTGAAGAACGCGCCGATTCTGCTATTGGACGAAGCCACCAGTGCGCTGGATTCGGAGGTTGAAGTGGCGATTCAGGAAAGCCTCGACGACATGATGCAGGGCAAGACCGTGATCGCGATCGCCCATCGACTGTCGACGATTGCGGCGATGGACCGGCTGATTGTCATGGATGACGGACGCATCATCGAGCAGGGCACCCACGCCGAATTGCTGGAGAAAAACGGCGTGTATGCACGGCTGTGGGCGCATCAGAGCGGCGGCTTCCTGGGTGAGGACAAAGGCGTGATCGAGGCGGTGGATCAAGCCTGACCCACCGACGTTGCTCGCGTCGCCGGGGCAGGGTGACGCGACGTCATCAGGCCGATCAAGGAGATTGCCAGCGCCAGACCAATAGTGGTGGTGACTTCGGTGCGGTGCTGCGGAGTAATCATCATGACCGCCAGCGCCGCGCAGATGAAGCCGATCACCAGCCACGTCAGCCAGGGAAACAGCCACATGCGGAAGGTCAGCTCGACCTTGCGCTGTTGCAATATCCGCCGCATGCGCAGCTGCGACACCGCAATCGCCAGGTACACCAGCAAGGCAATCGCCCCGGAACTGGCCAATAGAAACTCGAACAGCCCGGCGGGCATGAAGTAGCTCCATACGGTGATCGATGCGCCCAGCACGGTGCTGGCGATCACGGCGGCCCGTGGCACGCCAGCCGCGGAAGTCGCCTTCAGCGCTTTTGGTGCATCGCCTCTACGACCCAGCGAGTACAACATGCGCGAGGCAATGTAGATCGAGGAGTTCATGCAACTGGCCACCGCGATCAGCACGACGACGTCGACCATGAACTTGGCATTTGGAATGTTCATGATTTCCAGGGCGCGCTGATACGAGCCCACCGAGGCCAGCAACGGATCATTCCAGGGCACCACGGAGATGACCACGAAGATCGACAGCAGGTAGAACACGCCGATGCGCCAGATCACCGAGCGGGTGGCCTTGGCAATGTTCTGCGCCGGGTTATTCGATTCGGCGGCGGCAATGGTCACCGCTTCAGTGCCGATGAAGCTGAACATGATCGTGATGAAAGCGCCGACCACCGCCGACAAACCGTTGGGCGCAAAACCGCCGTGCGTGGCCATCAGACTGCTCAGCCCGCTGACTTCACGGTCGGGCACCCAGCCCATCAACACGGCAAAACCGACACCGATGAAGCCGATGATCGCCACCACTTTGGCCATGGCGAACCAGAACTCGAACTCACCGTATTTGGACACGCTGAACAGGTTGGTCACCACCAGCGCAATGATCGATCCCAACGCGAACAGCCACGCATCGACCTGCGGAAACCATTGGTTCAACACATGCCCGGCTGCCAGCGCTTCGATAGGAATGACCAGCACCCAGAACCACCAGTACAACCAGCCGATGGTAAAACCGGCCCAGCGGCCGATGGCCTGGTCGGCATAGGTGGAGAACGAGCCGGTGTCCGGATTGGCCACCGCCATCTCGCCGAGCATGCGCATGACCAGCACGACGAGCAAACCGGAAAACAGATAGGCGAGCAGCACCGCCGGCCCCGCTGCGGCAATGGCGTGTCCTGAACCGACAAACAAACCGGCGCCGATAATCCCGGCGATGGACAGCATTGTGACGTGACGAGGCTTGAAGCCCTGCGCCAATTGGCTACTCGAATCCATGGAGTTCGGGCTGATCATCGGTATTTTTATTCTCTGCTGATCGACATTTAAGCGAATTGAACGGGCACCCGATCGAGCACCATCGTTGCCTGCTGAAACTCCCGAAAGAAGCCCGTCCAACCGCCGCAGTTCTTATCAACCCCATGATCCGAGCGGGGTCGTTTGATACGAAGACACGGCACCTTAGCCGGCCTTGTCGCTGATTCAGTAGCCTGATTGCGCCATGATCGTGTCTGATATCGACATGTGAATACCATGGGGTCGTATTGGAATTTTCTACGAATCTCTCAGCTATTCGACCGAACCGCGCATCAGCAGGGAAAAGATCGATGCGAATATGTCAACATTCAGGGCGGTAGTTCAGACAGCGCCCGCCGGCGGGCGGCTGACTATTACGATGGGGGCTTTTGGACAGGGGCTATGCAATGGATCTGAAGTTCAGTCATGTAGATGTACTGGTCAATAATCTCGAGGAAGCCTGTGCTTACTACGCACACATACTAAACGCCAGGATTTCCAAAACGCTTGTCTGGGAGCGGGGCGGTCTGCATGTCCGCTACGCGATTGCATTGATAGGTCAAGAACGTTTCATGCTGGTGCAACCGTTGGCAGGCAATCTGAAAGAGCTTTTGGATTCCTCGGGTGAAGGCATGATTTACCGCCACTGCTACTCAACGAAAGATATCGAAAAAGCCTATGACGAGCTGATGGACGCGGGTGTTCAGCCTCAAGACGAAAATGGAGCGCCATTGCCTCGCGCGAATCTGCAATCCCCGGCCGGCGCACGCATTATCTGGTTACCAAAGCGCTTCGGGCATTTCTCTATCGAAATACTCGAAGAAAAGGCGCTGGAAGCGTTTATCGAGGCTGCGTTTATCTGAAAAACAGCGGCCACTCCTGGATTAAGTGACTTGGCAATGGCAGCGAGCGGCGCAGTGCCCACGCCGGCTTTTATTCGATTGCAGCCCTTCGCTAACAGGCAACAACTGGGATAGGTCGGCCAAAAGCAGCCGTTAGGGAAAGACGGATCTACAAAGCAGGCACTGCCTGCCATCGGATCAAGTTCGCTTGAGTTGGAACGCAATCTTAATCGCGGCTTCAGCCTGGCCAGCGAGCAAAGCTATTTGCGGGGGGATGAGAACCTCGCCCCAAGACAAGTTTGTCGCGACGGACACAATCAAATGCAGCTCGTAATGGCGTCCGTTTAACTCGGTTTTGACCCAAGCAAGAGTGCTACCTAGAGTGTCAACTGTTACTGGGATAGAGATAAACCTGCTTTGGTCCGTCGGTCGCACACCGCCGCGACGACATTCAAAGTGAACAGCCATCCGTTCATAGGTCTGAGCGTCAATGCCATGCACGACGACGAAATAGTTTGAGCAATCATATTGGTCCACCGTAGTAATCATAAATTTACAGTCCATTGCAGAGACCAATCTGCGTTGATATCTAAGCAGCTAAAGTTTTCTTGGGGCCGGTTTCTGCCATTATCCATTATTGACTGACTGCCTTGGGTCCGTAATCAGTCGACCGGTTGAATCCGCAGCCGATAGCTGCCACCCACAAACAACTGTCATAGGCCAAAAGCCGCCCACCAGCAGCCAATAAATCTGCCATCCTCTCTCGCTACAAAGCGTTACTCACCAAGCCACCATTCAAGTACCGGCAGTTGCCGGGGCTCGCCACACACCGGGCGCGATGCATTGCGCACATGCCGGGCACCGAGTCGCTCGTAGAAGGCTTGGGCCGACGGATCGGACTCCACCGACAAGGTGGACACGCCCAGGCCGCGTGCCACAGCCAGTGCATGCTCCACCAGGCGTCGTCCGTGGCCTCCGTTCATGGCCGACGGGTCGACCCAGCAATGCTCGGGGGCGTGCCGAGATAAGCCAAAAATTAGGACATTCGTTCTGTAAGTAACTGTTTTTAAGGGAACTGCTCATGTGCTGCGGAAGGACGGTCGAGAATAGAGGGTGGCCACTTGGGATTCTAACCAGCCCTGCTTACAAACCTTGGCTACGGTTTGCGTCGTAATAACGAGCCAGCCGCATTCTCCTCGAAAGCTCCAGCTTCCTCGATATAGCCGTGTACGGTGCCATCGTGCCGCCAGCCACCCTGTCGTTTGATCTCAAGGAAATCCGCCCCAGCCCGATGCGCACTGGTAGCCAGTCCCCGACGCAGACTGTGGCTGCTCAGTTCGGGCACATACAACAGCCCTGCGGCTTCGGCACGTGCCGTCAGGATGGTATTCACGCTGCCCTCGTGCAGTGCCACCTCGCCGAGTACGCCCCAGCGGCTGATGCGCCGGAACAGTGGCCCTGAACGATCTGAGCCGCGTCCAACCACCGGCGTAGCGCTGTCGCGGGGCAGCAGATGCTGTCGCCGTATGGGATCGCCTTGTCGAGTCCCTCGCCCTCCTGATCGGTCTTGGAACGGGGCAGCGTGATCCGTAGACCTTCCTGCTCCCACTCGAGGTATTGCATCTCCAGCGTGACCAATTCGCTGCGCCGGAACGCACCAAAATACCCGACCTGGAGCAGTGCACTGTCCCGCAGTGTCGCCAGTCCGTCGAGCGTGTTCAGGTGCACCACGATGCGTTCGAGATCCTCTAGGACCAGGGCCTTGGCTTTTTGTCGAGGCCGCCCGTTCACCCGCTCAATACCGCGCAAGGTTTTGCCCACGGTGGCGCTGGCGGTAGGGTCAGGAAAACCCTGATAACGGTGCCATTGCGACAGCGCCGTGAGGCGCAGGGCCAGGGTGCGCGGGTTCAATACTTCCGCAAAAGACAATAGATAACGAATCAGCGCGGCTTCATCGCACGGCAGCACGCCGCCCCAGGCGAGAAAGTGGCGAATGGCCGAGCGGTAGGTGCGCCGGGTGTTGTCGGTTGTCGCGGCGGCGAGAAAACGCTGATGTTGCTCAGCCAATTGTTCGGGGGTGGTGAGCGTACCGGGGGTACGCGCAAGTACTGTCGGCTCTTCGTGCCGCCTGGTGGGGAGGTTTTCGTCATTATTGCCGGCTGTCATCACGAAGCGCCTGTTTAGGCCATGTGTACCGCAGATTATAGACACAACCCTCGATCGCGATGACTTAACTCACGATAACCGCGCTTATCGTGGGCCAAGCAGCAGTTACTCAAGGTTGAGCTATTCTGTACTTAAATTGCTGTATTACGTTTTCCATAATACGGTACGAAAAAATCCGAGGTGTTCATGGCCCGTTCCGGCGTCCTCTACCTGCATGTTGCCCAGGCGGCCACCCAACTGGTGGCTGCGGGCCACAACCCCACCATTGACAGCATCCGCGTCGCCCTGGGTGGGACGGGCAGCAAAAGCACGATTGCTCCGTTGTTAAAGCGTTGGAAAGCCGCGCATCCCGGCACGCTGGCCCAGGCCGAACTGGGATTGCCCGCGGAGCTGGTCCTGGCGCTGAAAGGACTGTACGAAAAAGTTCAGGCGGAGGCGGCCGTCCAACTCCAGCAGGCCGTAGCGGCTCACCAGGCAGAGGCCGACGCGTTGCAGGAACAGTTGCAGCAGGCATTCGTCGAGCGCGACGCGCAACTCAGCGTTCAGGAGCAGCAGGCCCAGGCACTTGCCGTAGCCACTACGCGCAGCCAGGGGCTGGCTGACACCCTGCAGCGTCAGGAGATCGCCCTGGCCAGCCTGGGCAGTGAAAAGACCGGGCTCGAACAACGTCTGGCTGACCGCGCCGCCGAGGCGGCCGCACTGACCCGGCAACTGCAACAAGCGCGGGAGCAGTTTGAGCACTACCAGGCATCGGTCGCGCAACAACGCAGCGACGAGCGCCAGGCCACTGAGCAACGCCAGCAGCGCCTGGAACACGAATTGGCAGCGCTCCGGCAGCGTCTGCTCGCGCAGCAAACCCGCCTGGGCGAACTGCAGGCGCAGGAACAACGCCTGGTGCAGGACCATGATCGTCTAGAGAGCACCCTGC
Source organism: Pseudomonas sp. AO-1 (assembly GCF_019775695.1). NCBI lineage: Bacteria > Pseudomonadati > Pseudomonadota > Gammaproteobacteria > Pseudomonadales > Pseudomonadaceae > Pseudomonas > Pseudomonas sp. AO-1. The sequence continues at coordinate 3,377,435 of NZ_CP079947.1, read as the reverse complement.
TCACGACGCAAGCGACGCTCGCGCAGAGTCAGATTGCGCATGAACACGTCTTACTTCAATTCACCGACTTGCAACAGTCGCATCAGGCACTGGAGCAGCGCCATGGCCAAGGTGAGCAGCGTTTGGCTGAGACGCGGACTTACCTGGCCGTCAATGAACGGGAGCGAAGCCTGCTGGCGGAACGCTTAAGCCAAACTGAAAGCCAATTGAGCCAGTTGGCCACAGAAAAGCAGCTTCTCGTGCAAGACAACGCGGTGCTGTCAAGCCAGCTCGCAGAGTCCAGAGCGATGAAGCCGAAGACTTGTTGACCGAAAAAGGCGCCTACCTCAGGCGCCTGAAACCATCCTCCAAACCAAAGGAGCCAAACAGGAGGACAGTGGAGCAATCAACTCTTCAATACACAGCCTGGCTGGAAACCAAGGTCGTAGATGAGGAGAGTCGCCATGCGTAACGCCATTACCTACACCGTCCTTGCTACCTTCATAGCCCTTGGAACTGTTGCCACGGGATTTGCCGAACAGGCCAAAGCCCCCGCCCAAAGCAGTGCCGAGACAAATAAGGGTGAGGACATGCACATGATGGACGGCAACCATATGCCGATGATGGACATGCAGGAAATGTCCAAGATGATGAAAAACTGCAATACAATGATGGAGAACATGAACCAACACATTGGAATGGAGTCCCCGAAGGGCGATAGCAAGGCACAATAGCGATCTGGTTCACGTCGGCCGTCTCCGTCCCTCGCCGGTGTGCGCCCCGACACGGAGGCCGACCTTGCCGCTCCAGGTATCGTTCTCAAAACTGCCGAGGAGCTGCTTCCCCTCATCGACGGCCTTGTAGTAATTCAAACCACCGACCAAGGCGACATCATCTGCAAGCGGGTAGCTCCAGGTAGTGCCGGTATAGTATTGGTTTCAGGCATCCTTGAGACAACTGGTGTAAAGGCTGAAGCCAAGGTTGTCGTTGGGTGTGTAATCACCGCCGACTATCCACGGAGAGCCGACTTCGCCTGCGTAGAAGGTTGCAAAATCATCCCGCATGCTGCTGGAGCTGGGTTGGCTCATCGCGTGCAGGCGTCCGCCCTGTAGCACCAAGCCCTCGACACTGGTGTTGTATGCGGTGACGCCGCGGAAGCTTTCCGGAAGCAGTCGCGAATCGCCGTACTGCACGACAGGCGTGACAGGGAAGACATCGCCTACTTTGATTTCAGTGTCCAGGAAACGGGTCTTTACGGCGCCGCCGAGCTTGGAGTAATTGTCCTCGGCCTGGCCGAGCCCGACTCGAATCGGCCTATGACTCCGTGGGCCCATTCTTCCGAGTAGCCATTTCCTGTACTGCTGGACTGGCCTTTGCGAAAATCACGGTTGAAGTAGAAATTTCGATTGAGGATGCTCAGGCTGCTGCCTTCGATGAATCCCTCGCCTTTTTCCTCGGCGGCCATTGCAGCCTGCGCAGCGCTGATGCTCAAGACGATCTGAGAAAGTCCCAACAGGGCCTTGTTGTTCATAAACGCTCTTGATGTTTTGGCAGATTTTTCATTGTGCGGTTGTGTATATGCCGAAGCGCGCCGGGCATAGCCGGGTGCGCTTCTTACATACTTCCACATGCAAAATAACGTCAGGGTGACGTGAAAATTACTTTTCCGTCAGCAACACGTCAACAATGCTCAGTGCTGGCTCCTGCAATCCGTTCCTGATACGCGGTACTCCAGAATATGCAGGTTTCCGCTCGAATCCTCGTAGGTCATTTGCGCAGGCATCACATCGCAGTTGCCATTGGTCGACGTGACGTGAATGACCTTGGCGATGTCGAGCTTCATGCCATAGCGGTAGTGAGTGACTTCTGGCGGGTTCTTGCCTTGGGCGCTAGCGTATTCGCGCATGGATTGCTCGTTGGCCTGGATCATCTTACCGTACAGGCGATCGGAACTGCCATCGGCCCATACGGTGGATGACAGCAGAGTCGCACTCACTATCAGCAGCAGTCTTAGGTGTTTCATAACGGCGATCTCCTCTCGGGTTTTCGATCCACGATTCAACTCTACCTCCGTAGTTAAGTACGGAATCAAGGAGGGAGGAGATGAAGGTCCTGGTTTATGGCGCCGAGATAAGATGGTAGGGCTTAAGTACACTTTCGTCGGGTAACAGCAGCGCATTACTGCGCCACCGCCCCCAAAGAACCGGGCATGAGAGTCGCGCCTCATCCGGCTCAAGTCTTTCGTCAGCACCATGGTCTAGTACCGGGCAATCAATCCACGTCTATCGCAGCTCGACGTTGGGCAAAGTAAGACGACCACGCAGGATCACAGGGATTGGCCAAGTTACGTAGTGCCGTTTCTCGATCCGGCTTAGGTATGTGCGCCACGTAATCACGCTTGATCGTCTTCACGAAGCTCTCGGCCATGCCGTTGCTCTGCGGGCTGCGAACTGGGGGGTCACCGGCTGCAAGCCGATCTGTCGAGCAAACAGGCACGTCTGGTCGGCGGTGTACGCCGAGCCGTTATCGCTTAGCCATTGCACCGGCGTGGCGGGCAGTTGATCACCGAAGCGCCTCTCCACGCTTTCCAGCATCAAGTCGCGGATATCATCGCCGCTGTACCCGGTCGGGCTCGCGACCTAGCCGATGGCCTCGCGATCACAGCAGTCCAGGGCGAAGGTTACGCTCAATTTGGCTCCGTCCTCGCAGCGGAACTCAAAGCCGTCCGAGCACCAACGCGTATCGCTGGTTTGCACCGCAATACGGCCTTCGTGCCGACGCGGCACGCCGGGCTGTTTTCGTAGACAGATTCAGCAGCGGTTGCAGGTGCTCGCCGCACTGGATCACCCAGCGCGCCAGGGTTTGGCGGGGGATATCGACGCCGTGACGACCGAGGATTTTTTTGAAGCGGTGCAGCGGCAGACCATCGACGTATTTGGTGATCAACAGCATCGCCAGGACGCTAGGACTGGCCATGCTCTTTTCGATCAGTTGAGCCGGTTTGTCGGCGGTGACCGGTGCGGCTTCACAGCCGCGGCAGCCGTAGACCTTGTCCGCTGGTTCCCTTCACAACCACTGGCCAACGCAGAGCGTTTTACCCATGCAGCGAAACGATTAGCGGACAGGAAACGGTCCCGTGGCTCGCACAACAGTCGTGAACCAGTTGCACCAAAACAGACTCGATCCGTCGCAGATCCGCGAGCTTGCCACGCACATCCCCAAGCTTCTGCTCGGCGAGCACGCGCGCTTCATCACAGTGAGCGCCGTCATCGAGCCTCAACAGCCCGGCCACTTCTTCGAGGCTAAAGCCCAGCCGTTGCGCGGACTTTACGAATTTCACCCGGGCGACATCGGGGGTTGGGGAGCAATGGAACTGAAAACCAACGTAAGCCGAATTAGAGTTCGTTTTACTCGTCAGCGACTGCGAATTAACGAACTTTGATTCGTGAGAAAGGTTTATTGCACTGATTTTCGGGTGTTGGTGACCTTTCCTCGCGATAGCGGAAACGGTTTCATAAAACGGTCGTTTTTCGAAACTATCCAGACGTTGCAAGGGTTTGCGGGGCAGCGACTGAGCTTAAGTGCACTTTCTGTTCCGTTGCTCCCCCAACCCCTATTTCCAGCAGCGAGGTGATGAATTCGTTTTGCTGTTGTGCGGCGGCGACAAAAGCAGCCAAAGCCGTGATATTGAAGCGGCTAAAAAACTCGCCAGCGAGTGGAGGTCAGAATGAGCGAAAAAATTTACGACTACGACCCAGCAGCAGCCCTAGACGGCCCTGAAGCAATCGCCGTCTTCATGGCGGAGCCCTGCCATTTCCTCTCAGCGCCATAATCCAGGACCTTCATCTCCTCTCTCCTTGATTCCGTACTTAACTACGGAGGTAGAGTTGAATCGTGGATCGAAAACCCGAGAGGAGATCGCCGTTATGAAACACCTAAGACTGCTGCTGGTAGTGGGTGCGACTCTGCTGTCATCCACCGTATGGGCCGAGGGCGGGAGCGACCGAGCGATTGAGCGAATTGCTGCACGCGAGAGGGCTGAAGCGACCCTGGTGGCGGAAACCGTCAAGGAGATTAAGCAACTGGGCCCCACGGCGGCAGGCCGTAGCGAAGCGCAGCCCGCCTGTCCGCCTGCAAAGTAGAGCCTGTGCTACTCGACCAGATGCAACGTGAGCCCACTCTGCTGAGGCGCGAGGGCAAATAGCAATACCAAACTGTGCCCTTTGCAAGTGCTCCTTTGGCCATTCAGCGGCGCTCATTGAGCGCCGCTTTTTTCTAAGCGCAAGCCGACCAACAGGGGCGCCTTACGCAACGGGAAATCCTCGGTTAACGCCCGAGTTGTCCCCATGCAGCGAAACGATCAGCGGACAGGAAACAGTCCCGTGGCTCGCACAACAGTCGTGAACCAGTTGCTCCAAAACTGACTCGATCCGTCGCAGATCCGCGAGCTTGCCACGCACATCCCCAAGCTTCTGCTCGGCGAGCACACGCGCTTCATCGCAGTGAGCACCGTCATCCAGCCTCAACAGCCCGGCCACTTCATCGAGGCTAAAGCCCAGCCGTTGCGCGGATTTAACGAATTTCACCCGGGCGACATCCGCCTCACCGTAACGGCGAATGCTGCCGTAGGGCTTGTCCGGTTCGGGTAACAGCGCCTTGCGTTGATAGAACCGGATGGTTTCCACGTTGACCCCGGCCGCCTTGGCGAAAGCGCCAATGGTCAGGCTTTCCAAATTGTTTTTCATACCGCTTGATTCCGTACATGACTACGGGACTAACCTTAAACCATCGATCAAATGCTCGAAAGGAGAAATGCATGTCTGAACCATCAAACGGGCGCGCCCCTCTTGTCGCCGGGGGGCTTGCGGCGATTCTCGCCTCGGCTTGCTGTCTCGGGCCGCTGATTCTGATCGCACTGGGATTCAGCGGGGCCTGGATCGGTAACCTGACCGTGCTGGAACCGTACCGCCCGCTCTTCATCGGCGCGGCACTGGTGGCGCTGTTCTTCGCCTACCGGCGCATTTTCCGCCCCGCTCAAGCCTGCGCACCGGGCGAGGTCTGCGCCATCCCTCAGGTACGTACCTCCTACAAGCTGCTGTACTGGCTGGTGGCGGCCTTGGTGCTGGTCGCGCTCGGCTTCCCCTACATCCTTCCCTTGTTCTACTGATCAGGAGTTCACCATGAGAAAACTGCTCGCATCCTTAGCCCTCGCCAGCCTGGTCGCCACACCCGTCTGGGCGGCCACGCAGACCGTCACCCTGGCGGTGCCGGGCATGACCTGCGCCGCCTGCCCGATTACGGTGAAGACGGCGTTGACCAAGGTCGATGGCGTGACCAAGGCTGAGGTGAGTTTCGAGAACCGCGAGGCCATCGTCACCTTCGACGATACCAAGACCAATGCCCTGGCGCTGACTAAGGCGACCGAGGACGCTGGCTATCCGTCCAGCGTCAAGCAATAGGAGGGACTTCCGATGGCAAATCCTCTCAATCTGTTCACGCGGATCGGTGACAAAGCCGGCTCCGTCGGCGTGCTGATTTCTGCCATAGGCTGCGCCATGTGCTTTCCCGCCCTTGCTAGTCTGGGGGCCGCGTTCGGTCTGGGCTTTTTGAGCCAGTGGGAAGGCCTGTTCATCACCACGCTGCTGCCTCTGTTTGCTGGACTGGCTCTGCTCGTCAATGCCCTCGGCTGGCTCAATCATCGGCAGTGGCGACGGACTGCGCTCGGCCTGATCGGTCCTACCCTGGTACTGGCAGCGGTATTTTTTATGCGGGCTTATGGCTGGCGGAGCGGTTGGCTGCTCTATATCGGCCTGGCCCTCATGTTTGGGGTGTCGATATGGGATCTCGTGTCGCCCGCTCATCGCCGTTGTGGGCCGGATGCCTGTCCGACGCCGCCAAACCAGTGAACCTGACAAGAGACGATCTAATGAGTAACGAAATGACCGAACTGAAAATCATTGGTATGACCTGCGCCTCCTGTGTCGTGCATGTGAAAGAGGCCTTGGAGAAGATTCCGGGCGTGCATCGGGCGGATGTTTCCTACGCCAGCGGGAAGGCCGAACTGAAGGTCGACGAGGGCGCAAGCCGTGAGCAGATGCAGGCCGCTGTCGAGGCCCTGGGGTATCGAGCGGCGTTCGAAGACGCCATGGTACAAGCCCGTCCTGGCCTGCTCGATAAGGCACGGGGTTGGTTGAGCAGCACTGACGCCGGGAAAGAGGGCGACAAGCTCCACGTCGCGGTCATCGGCAGTGGTGGCGCCGCCATGGCGGCCGCGCTCAAGGCGGTGGAAGGCGGTGCCCGCGTCACCCTGATCGAGCGCGGCATCATCGGCGGCACCTGCGTCAACGTGGGCTGCGTGCCCTCCAAGATCATGATTCGTGCCGCGCATGTGGCCCATCTGCGCCGCGAGAGCCCGTTCGACGCCGGGCTTTCCGCCATGACGCCGACCGTCCTACGCGAACGTCTGCTCGCGCAGCAACAAGACCGTGTCGCCGAACTGCGCCACGCCAAGTACGAAAGCATCCTGGAGAGCACGCCGGCGATCAGCGTGCTGCGCGGCACCGCCCGTTTCCAGGACGGCCACACGCTCAGCGTGAAACTGGCCGAGGGTGGCGAGCACATCGTAGCCTTCGACCGCTGCCTGGTCGCCACCGGCGCAAGCGCGGCCGTTCCACCGATTCCAGGACTGAAAGACACGCCGTACTGGACCTCAGACCAGGCACTGGCGAGCGATACAATCCCTAAGCGGCTCGCCGTGATCGGCGCCTCCGTAGTGGCAGTGGAACTGGCGCAGGCCTTCGCCCGGCTGGGTAGCGAGGTCACGATCCTGGCACGCAGTGCGATGTTCTTCCACGAAGACCCGGCCATCGGCGCGGCGGTGACGGAGGCCTTCCGTATGGAGGGCATCGAAGTGCTGGAGCAAACGCAAGCCAGCCAGGTGTCCCACGCCAACGGCGAGTTCGTACTGGCCACCAACCATGGTGAGTTACGTGCCGACCAACTGCTCGTCGCCACCGGCCGCACGCCCAATACCCAGGGCCTGAACCTGGAAGCGGCCGACGTGCAGCTGGACGAGCGCGGCGGCATCCAGATCGACGAGCGCATGCGCACCAGCGCAGCGGATATCTATGCGGCCGGCGACTGCACCGACCAACCGCAGTTCGTCTACGTCGCGGCAGCGGCTGGCACCCGCGCGGCAATCAACATGACCGGCGGCGAGGCCAAGCTCAATCTCGACGTCATGCCGGCCGTGGTGTTCACCGATCCGCAAGTGGCCACCGTCGGCTACAGCGAAGCCGAAGCGCAGCACGCCGGGATCGAAACCGACAGCCGCACCTTGACCCTGGACAACGTGCCGCGCGCGTTGGCCAACTTCGACACGCGGGGTTTCATCAAGTTGGTTGCCGAAGCGGGCTCCGGCCGACTGCTGGGAGTGCAGGCTGTGGCCCCGGAAGCAGGAGAACTGATCCAGACGGCGGTACTCGCCATCCGCAACCGTATGACCGTGCAGGAATTGGCTGACCAGTTGTTCCCCTACCTGACGATGGTCGAGGGACTGAAACTCGCCGCACAGACCTTTAACAAAGACGTCAAACAATTGTCCTGCTGCGCAGGGTAATGAGAGAGGGAGGTTGAAACATGAGCAACACGGCAGACGATCTCGGTAGGTGCGACAGCCTACGCAAGACATGGCAGTTGGTCAGCTTCTGGGGCCTGCCTGCCGTCGTGGCGACGATAGCGATTGTTCTGTCTAATCGACGCCCCGCGTTGTTCCTGGCAGCAGGCGCCGCGCTGGCCGTGATGGGCGGCGCCTGCCTGGTCAACGCCACGCGTTGTCGCCGCCTTCACTGCTACATAACGGGGCCTCACTTCCTGTTGCTCGCAGTTGGTGCGCTATTGGCTTATGTGTTTGACCAAAACGGCGAGCATCTCTCCAGGTTGTGGCTGCTACTGGCTCTGGGAGCTGCACCGTTGCTCATCTGGCTACCTGAGCGCCTAGCCGGAAGGAAATATCTGAGCGCCCCAGTTTGCGGTGAAGGTCGGGAGTGTCGGCGATGAATGCCTACTCCATATCCAGATTGGCCGAGGACGCGGGCGTCAGTGTCCATATAGTCCGAGATTATATGCTGCGCGGCTTGCTGCACCCCGCGCGGCGCACGGAAAGCGGTTACGGCATTTTCGATGAGCGGTCCCTGGCGCGGCTGTGCTTCGTACGTGCCGCCTTTGAGTCCGGTATCGGGCTCGACGAATTGGCGCGGCTCTGTCGAGCGCTCGATGCAGACGATAGTACCGATGTGATCGGGTGTATCGACCGCTTGCTTGGGCAAATCGCGACCCGGCTGGCAGCTTTAGACGCAGTGAAAACGGAGTTGGCCGGGCTGACTCATCGTGCCATCGAAGGTCACACCCATGCGTAATACCAACCAATCCGAATCAATCAAGATGCCCCGCTGGCACGCCTACACGTGGGGTGTGCTCGCCGCGCTCACTTGCCCCTGCCATCTGCCGGTGCTGGCATTACTGCTCTCGGGGACTGCGGCCGGGGCCTTCGTCAGCGAGCATTGGAGCCTCGCGACGCTCGTGCTGACGGTTCTCTTCGTCCTCTTCCTGAGAGCGGCTCTACGGGCCTTTCGGAAGCGGGCGTGACCCGCTCGGAGCACGGCGCGGTCTCCGCTGCCGAGTTGCGGCAGGCTTGGGAGCGTTGGGAATTGTTGCTGCACTGCCAGCCGCAGGTCGATCTGCGCGCAGGTTCGATCGCAGGTGTGGAAGAGTTACTAGGTTTTCTTGGACGATGGAGAAACCCCATCATGAACGCAAACGACACCCCCACTATCAGTTGCTGCGAATGTTGCAAGGAAATTTCCCTTGACGCCGCACTGACGCCGGAAGGTACCGAGTACGTCGTGCACTTCTGTGGCCTTGAATGCTATCAGCGCTTCATATCGCGCGCGGATAAGAGAGCGGCATCCGAGCCTGATCACCCCTGCACACCAGAGGTCAGTACCCGTCACGACGACTAATCTTTGCCTCTGGAAAGTGGCTCTGGTTTTTTTTAGAAAGCGTGAGTCCATTGAGATTTAATGCAAGTCCGCTCGTGGCTAATGTAAGCCCGAAGGCTTCGTCAGTAGTTTTATCTAGGCCGATGCCCGGGAGGATGGCAGCGTGCCTACAGGGCGTCAAAACCGGCTACCCAGAGTCAAATTCACCCCACAGTACAGCGATGCTATAGAGTTACTCGTCAGTCCTGCAGCATCAGTTTTACTCTGCACCTCCATTGTATTCAGTCTGCCGGCAGCCCATTTGCACGAATAGTCTAGTCCTGATAGTCAGGAGCAAGCGCTGCCAAAGGAGCAACGTGTTTAGAACCCGCCTGCAAGCATGAACATAAAGCAGAAATATCCTCTTGAAGGGCCATCGCCTGCGCCCAAATACTGTCGACATCACTGGTAGCCACAGTGAGGGGGAAACCTTCCAGTACCGTCATGGCCATGCCATGCAGGCGTAGGAAGTCTTCTCGAATGCTGCCGACCCCTCCGATTTCAGCAAGGCAGGCATCCAGCCGGTCGACCAAGTTGAGCAACTGAGCGGTGTCGTAGCTTGCACGCAGAGAGTCGAGTACCTTGGTATCGACGTCCCCATAAGGTGTCACGCGGAACGAAGCTGGCGGGATATGCATCAGTTCGTCACCTCAACGTTGCTGTCAGACATCTGTTTCGCACGCATTGATCCCGCAGCCTGCTGGAAAATGGAATCCTTGATCCAGGGTTCCGGTGGGCGTTTGAGTTTCAGGTTGAACTCCCCAAAACGTTTGACATTGCTGGTTAGGTAGGGGCTGAGAAACGATACGTCGTCGTCAGTGAACTGCCAGCCATCACGGGCGAGCTTCTGCAGGATGCGCATCATGTCCACGGTGTTCTGCAGGATCACCGACGAGGCCACCATGTCGTTGTAGCGCAGGCGTTTCTGTTGCTCGTCCGGATCGTTTTCGGCGATCACGTCACCGCCAAAGGACAGCCACTTAGAGAAGCCGTTGTAGGACTCGATCTTATTGGTGTTGGCGGTGACTTCCTGGCGCAACTCGCGGCTGCCGATCCAGTTGAGTAGGAAGATCGTCCGGATCACGCTGCCCAGCGCTTGCGCGGCATGATAGAGCTTGTTGCGCCGACTGTAGGAGCCAAGTTTGCGCAGCAGCATAGGTGAGGAAATCTTGCCGGCCTGGATTGACAACGCGACCTGCATCAGATCCTGCCAGTGGGTTTCGATCAGGTGCCAGTCGGCGGTGTCGGTGAACAGACGGTTGATGTGTTTATACGAAACGCCGCGATCTGGCCGGCACATCACCAGGTCGCGCCAGTTGCGGATACGCGGCATCAGATTGATGCCCAGCAGATGAGTGAAGGCGAACACCGTGGCCGACTGGCCCTGGGTGTCAGAGTACACCGTATCGGGTTCGACGCTGAGGTCGACCTTGAGCAACCCCTCAATCACATAGATTGCCTCCCAGATACCAGGCGGGATGAAGTGCTGGAACACCGCGATGTAGTTATTGGCCACGTGTCGGTACGCCACGGCCCCCATCTTGCGATAGCGGAAGTGGTAGCCGGCCAGCAGATTGTCGTCATAGAAGTCGAACTGCGTACCGTCCGCGGCCACCGCCTTGCCATCGCCCCAGAGCTTGGGCAGGTCAAGTTGCAGATAGAGTTCCACCAGCTCGCGGTTAGCCTTGTCTAACTTCTCAAGCGAGAGATGGCGGCGATTCGTATAGGACAGCATGTGCGGCGTGACATTACCGGCCAGATGCCGTGCGGCCTGGTTGGGGCCAAGGTTGCAGCCCATGGCGAAGATCGTCATCAGGTAGCGCTCGGCCGGTTCTTTGAGCTTTGGCTCGTTGCCGGACATCGGCCCGAAATGCCGAGTGAACTGAATCCAATGCTCAATGTTGGCCATGATGTCGAGCACGTGCCTGGCCGGCATGCGCTGCATAAGCGCCGTCTGTAGCGAGATGGCCGAAGGCGGGATGTCCCGCGCTATCACTCGGCGTAGCACCGGTTCGCCGGCTTCATTGATCGATACGTCACCTCGGCAAGAAGGGAATTTTTCATCCAGATGCTGCGCGGTTTCCTCCAGCTGAATCTTGAGGGAGGCGACAAACTCCTTCGCCGTGCCAGGCAGCCCCACCTTTTCGCAGTAGGCCGGTAGACGATGGAAACATTCTTCCCAGGGCAGCAACTGCTTACGGTAGTCGGCGAAAGATTCCGACCCCAGCACGCACATATCACCCGAGCGCAGCTCACTGGCCAGGTAAGAGAACACGCAGACTTCCAGATAGCGCCGGTTGGTAGGTGGCCCTTCACTGGCAGGACGACGCACGACCTTAACCCAGCGCTCCGACGCAAACGACAAGTCGACATGCTCGTCGATCCACTCGCGGTGTAGATTTTCGCTGTCCTGGATGAGCTGAAGCGCCTGGATAAGTGAGCGATCCTGAGTCGTGGGTTCCAGTTGAAGAAGGTGGCTCAGACGGAACAACAGCGAGCGATGGGACTTGAAGTGCTTCCAGATCAGCGGCAGGTAGTTGTTACCGCCCGTAGCCTGGACTTCGGCGCAAGTCTCGCGCAACCGATCCAGGTTGCCATCGGGAGAGAGGAATTCCCGGATCAGACTGCCAGCCTCCTGGTCATCCGGTTCCTGAACAAGAATCTGCACCACGCCATCCAGGGTGGCCGCCAGTTGCTCCAGCTTCTGGCGTTGCCGCGCCTGGATTTGCTCCAACTCCTCCTTGGCGCGTTTGTGGATCGTCGAAATCCGTCGGATGAACATCTCGGCCAGGTGATCCCGAGTTCGCACCCGCATCCGATAGATCAAGGCCAGCATCAGTGTGTAGCGTTTCGGCAGCGAGCAGTCCTTCAGCTCGGCGACGTCCGACGCGGCGGCTTGGGTGGCGAAGTGGCGGATCTTAGCATCGACGACCCCCTCAAGAATGGCATCCAGATCTCCGAAGCTCTCTAACCACGCCAGGTGGTCGATCAACACCTCCAGGTGCTTGCGGGAAGGCTTCTTGGGTGCCTGCTTGAGTGCGTTGAAGTCACTCTGCCGACGCCCGAAATCCGTGTCGAGCAGCTCCTTTAGCTTGTAGATCACCTCGATTGGCGCTCGGAGCACGATCAGGTTGAAGGTAACTTCCTGAGCACTCGCCAAAGCGGTTTCTGCGATGTTGTTGAGCGTCGAATAAGCCGGAAGCTCATAGCCACGCTGAATCAGCTCATCAAGCATGGCATTAATGAGATCGACTCGCTGCTCAAGCACTACAGCGCAGTCACGTGCGATTTCCTCAGTGATCGCTAGCCCGTCGCTGCTATAGAAGGGTGTAACCTGCAGGTACTGCCGAACCGCCGCTTGGTGTCGGTAAAGGGTGCGGGGGTTGCTGTAGCGCGGAGCTATTCGTGCGCCGTAGCGAAGGCATTGTCGGACATGACTGATGAGCTCCTGAGGAAGCTCCTCGAACGGAACAAAATAGTGTAGCTGCTGAAACACCTTTAGTTGGATTGCCAGCCCAATCGATAGCGCTGGACTCTTAGCGGTGTTATTGACCCATTCGATCTCTGAATCAGACAGGGAATAGCATCGATGCAGCTCCTTAGCTGGCAACTGACTGGGCAAGAGCGGGTAGGCTGTCCTTTCCACCGAAGCCATTGAGTTCATCCCCCAAGTAAGGCAAAACATCAGCATAGACGGCTAGTCAGGCCGGGGATGACCAGCAATCAAGAACTCAATAAATTTCCTTTTAGTTCAATATCTTGCAGAACGAATGTCCTAATTTTTGCCTTATCTCGGCATAACCCCTGCTCCAGTTGCCAGCCATCCTCGTCGCGCTCCAGCCCACAGAATCCCAGTAACGGACCATCCGCCGCGACCAGCACCGCGTAATGGCCGGTCAGTTGTGCCGGGGTTAACGTCAGCGCCGGTTTCCAAGCCTCCATCCAGGCTTCGGGATAACCCCAGTGGGCTTTGCTGCGCCGGGCCAGGGCACTCAGCGTCGGCGCATCCGCGCCATGGCATGGCCGCAGGATCGGCGTCTCGTCCGCCAATAACGCTCGCGCCGCCGGGTCAGTGGCCAGCAGGCTGTACTGGTGCAAGCTGAGGAAGCGCTCGTCCTTGTACTCCAACTCCCGCAGGGTACCCTCAAACACGAAACCGAGCCGCTCCAGCAGGCGGGTGCTGGCAGTGTTCTCCGGCTCGACGTCGGCGTGGATGCGGTGCACGCCGAGGTTGCACAAGGCGAAGCGCAGAAGGGTGGGCAGGCAAGCCTGCATCAGACCTCGCCCCCAGTAGTCCGGCATCAGCCAGTAGCCGATATCCAGGCTGCGATCGGCATGAGACCAATCATTGAAGCCACAGGCGCCCACCAACTCATCGCGCCCCGGCAGTGCGATGCCCCACCAGATACCCCGGCGTTCTTCCAGCAACGCGTCGTACCAGCGCATCTGTTCGTCCGTCGCTACGAGGCTGTTGTAAGACACGCCATAGTGGGCAATCACCTGCGGGTGAGACAGCCCGGCGAAAATCGCATCGACATCACGACGATGAATTCGCCGCAGCGTGCAGCGTGGCAGGAAAAACTCGGGGAAATCAGCAATAAGGTCCATCAAATTCACTGCGCCAGGTGAGTGCAGGAATACTCGCAGCAAAGTGGCCAGGCGCACAGATACAGTCAGGGAAGGGCTGGGCGTAACAGACTGACACTCATATCGAATTGCTGGAGAGGAAGGGCGTTTATGCGCGACGGCGGGCGCATCAGGTCGGAGCTTTTGGGTCTACAGTCTTGTGTATCGGGCACTGGAAGCAATTGAAATGAACCTGTCGTCTTCGCTCTCGCCGCCAAGGTATGTCTGCCTGCTGGGCTATGGCGGTTTACTACCGTTTATTGGGCTTGTACTACTCATCCTTACATCTTTGGAATATCGAATGTTTTGGGCGATAGCGCTGGTCAACTATGGCGCTGTCATCCTCAGCTTCATCGGCGCCTTGCACTGGGGATTCGCCATGTCAGTGCAAAACATGAGTGACGAACTGCGCCGCGACCGGCTTATGTGGAGTGTCATGCCGGCGCTTGTCGCTTGGCTCAGCACGTTACTGCCGGTGCCAGTGGGTTGCTTGCTGTTGATCATCGGATTTGTCGTGCACTTCTGGCAAGACCGGCAGTTGGTTCGGGTTGTGAGCCTGCAAGCCTGGTACCTGCCAATGCGATTGCGCCTGACGGCCGTGGCGTGTGTTTGCCTGCTGACTGGCGCAGTTGCTGTAGTCATTCATTCGTGAAACCGCGCCTGCCCGAATCGTCTGCAGTGAGAGTGTCTTAACAAGATCATGGATGAGCAACTTGCCGCCTCACGACGGCAAGTTGCATCAGGCCCTACAAGGTAAACGACAGCGCGGAGAAAACCATCCCGCCGCTGCCCGCCCAGCCCATGCAAAACTGCCCGGTCTCGGCTTCGCCACGACTCATCGCATCGAAGATGCCGTAGGGGATGGACGCGGTAATGATGTTGCCGGTCTTATGCCCGACGTGGTGCAGCTTGTGATCAATACCGATCAGTTGCCCAATGTGCTCCCACATCTTTGGCGAACCGGTATGAATAAACACTTTATGAACATCCGCCGCAGAGACGTTTTGCAAATTGAAGACTTTTATCGCTTCGTTGCGACCATCTTCATGCAAGGCTGCTGCGTAGGAATTGAATTGATACTGGCCGCCGGTCGGTGAAATACGCGGAATATCTTCCTCATTGCAGAACAGTTTCCAATCCGGCAGGGAGATGGTCGACAAGTCACTCAAGTCTGGCCTGTTGATGTACGAGAACTTGAAGTTGCCGGGGGCTTCATGACTGAGGATGGTGACCGTGACGGCTTCGCCAATGGTAAAACTCGGAAACTTGTATGCCAGTTCCGCCGACGACTGTAAGGAGAAGTTCTTGGGCATCACCGGCCCGCCAGCAGACATGCCAAATTCCATATTGACGATCGCCGCGTAGCGAATCTCGCCGGCCTGCATCTTACTGTTGATGACATCCATGGCAGTCACCCAGCCATTGCAGGCGTCCACCACATCGAAGTTTCTGCAGCTCAGGCCCAGCGCCTTGGCGATGAACGTACTGTTGGCCGGCTCGATGAAGCCTCGCGTGACGTTCGGATAGATCAGCAGGTCCAGATCGGCCTTGTCGATATTGGCCTGGGCGAGCGCGGAGTTGAATGCTGTCTCCATCAGTTCCATCGGCGTTTCGTCGGCGCCCAGCCAGTGACGCGTGCCGCTGCCGCTTTTTTCAAGCAACTTGCTAATGGTCTTCAAGGTTTTTGGCAAGTCTTCCTGGAACGTATCTTTAGAGTGTTCCTCGACCAGGTTTATAACGTCTTGATTGCTGATAATGCGTGACGGGAGAATCCCGGACAGCCCAACTATTTTCATATGACTTCCTTGTTGAAAGTATGCATCCGTGGGCAATGGCTGCGGATGAGCAAACCCTTACTCATCCCTGTAAGGAGCCACTGGCGGCAATACTTTTAGCACAAAGAAAATGCCGATCAAGAAAGTTGTTGGTTATTTTCCTTAATCGAATTGAATCATGATCTGAGTCAATTTAACGCGTCATTCCTTATAAACGAGCGCATCCACCACAACCCCGAACGCGGACGAATGTTCACGACGATTCGGGTAGTAAAGGTGGTAACCGGCAAACGGTTGGCACCAATCCTCAAGTACGCGCACCAGTGTGCTGTTGGCCAACTGGCTGATGACCATGTCTTCTGGCAGAAACGCCAGCCCGCAACCTGCCTCCGCCGCACGCAGGATCGGCATGCTGCTGTTGAACGTCCATTGCCCCTCGACGCGCGCCTTGAGTTCGTGACCGTCTTTCTCAAAATCCCATTGCATCAGGCTGCCGTGGGTGGGCAGGCGCAGATTGATGCAGTTGTGCGCAGCCAGATCGCTCGGTGCCTGCGGGATCGGTCGGTGCTTGAAATACTCGGGAGAGCCTACTACCGCGATGCGCAATGACGGGCCGATCGGCACGGCAATCATGTCCTTCGCCACCTGATCGCCCAGACGCACGCCGGCGTCATAGCGCTGTGCAACGATGTCGGAAAGGGCGTAGTCGACGGTGATTTCGACCTTGATGTCCGGGTAAGCGGGCAACACCTTCAACAGCTTCGGCCAGAGGATATTGTTGGCGGCATGTTCGGACGCCGAGATCCGTACATTACCGGCCGGGGTGTCGCGAAATTCACTGACCGCAGCCAGTTCCAGTTCGATCTCATCGAAGCGCGGCGCCATCGACTGATACAAGCGCTGGCCGGCCTCGGTCGGCGAAACGCTGCGTGTGGTTCGCGTCAACAGGCGCACGCCCAGCCGAGTTTCAAGGGCGCGCATGGTGTGGCTCAGCGCCGACTGCGAGACGCCCAGCTGTGCGGCTGCGCGGGTAAAACTGCCTTCGCGGGCGATGACCACGAAGGCTTGCAGGTCGTTGAGGTTGGCGCGGGACATTGATGAGGGCCTCTCATGAGGGACGCGGGATTATTCCATGAAAGCAGGTTGCGCATGGATGCGCGACCCTCAAGGCGCTCATCACAGGGTACGTGCGTAAAATTCGCTCAGTTTGCCAATCGCCGCATCAACATATTGCGGCACCCAGTAGGTTTCGATGTGTGTCGCGCCATCGACAAAGAACACTTCCTTGTCCGTGGTGCCGGTGGCTTTGGGGAAGGCATCCTGAGTCATGTACAGGCTGTCGGCCTTGCTGCCGGCGATCATCAGCAAGGGTTGATTGATCAGTTCAATGTGGTCGGTGGCGTCGAAACGCATCAAATCCAGCAAGCTGCTGGTGGTGTATTTGAAGGTCGAGTTGGGGTGTGCGTGGGTTTTCCAGTAGTACTCGTAGCCCTGGCGATACAGTTCGAAGGGCAGTTTGGCTATCTGCTCATCGGTGAGGTTGGCATCGCCCGAATACAGTACCGCACCGCCGGCCGCTTCCTGCGCGCGGGCTGCTGATGCCTGTTGCAAACGTTGCTGGATGCTGTCGATTTGCGAATCGTTGTAGCCGTTGCGGCGTACCCGGCCCGAGTTGAACATGCTTACGGTCGCCAGCGATTTGAAGCGTTTATCGGTTTGCGCCGCCGCCAACGAATAGCCGCCACCGCCGCAGATGCCGAGCAGGCCCAGACGCTTGTCATCGACACCGGCAAACTGGCTGATGAAGTCGGCCATGCCGTGGATGTCTTCGATGCGATACGCCGGTTTATCGATGCTGCGCGGCTGACCACCGCTGGCGCCCTGATAGGCTGCATCGGCCGTGATGGTGATGTAACCCTGTTCCGCCAGACGCTGGGCATACAGACCGGCAACCTGTTCTTTGACGCCGCCATTGGGGTGTGCAACGACCACGGTCGGGTAAGTCTTCTTCGCGTCGTAGTTGGCCGGGGTGTACACGTTGGCGGCGATGTCCAGACCATTGAGCGAGTACTTGACCGGGTGGATATTGACCTTGCCCGGTTCGTTCTTGCTGATCGCGCCGTCGTAGGCGAGGGTGAAAGGGTTCTTTTTGTAGTCGGCGGCCAAGGCCTCGCCCGCCGAGAGGCCGACCAATGCCGACATGAGCGTGGCTTTGAGAGTGTTCTTCACGTGAAGCTCCTGAGCAATCAATTAGGGCGGCAGTTGCAAAAGTGTTGGGGTCAGTCCAGCTGTTTTTCTTTGAGGAATTGCGCGACCAGGTCAGCGATCTGCACGTTGTTCAGATCCGACATGGGGAAGTGGGTGTTGCCGTGAATGCCAATCTCCGGCAGGTGGATCAGTCGCACATCACCGCCATGTCGATTGACCGCGTCACGCCAGAGCCGGGCCATCTTCAAGCGTGCGCGCCAACTGTCCTGAGCGGGCAGGTCGACGGCCTGTTCCGGGATGTTGTCGCCGTAGATGATCAGAATCGGAATGCGCGTCAGTACCATGAATTGCTCCATCGGTACCGCTGCGCCTTGCACCGTGTCGAACGCGCTGGGAATCGGCGCCGGCACTTCACCGTCAGCAAACACGAAACTGCTGCCCGGTTCGAATGCCACGATGGCTTTGACCTTGTCGTTCTTGATCGCCGTCAACCAGCCCGGCCCGCCACCTTGCGAATGGGTGAACAAAATCCCCGGGCCGATTTTGTCGAACAGCGCCGACACTCCGTCGGAGACCACGCCCATGTCGAACGGCCCGGTGTTTGGCGTCATCGCCCGGAAAAACTGCTCGCGGGTTTGTGCGTCCTGTGCCACTTGCACGCCATTGAAGTAGTTGGGCCACAGGCCGATGCGGAACTGGTTGAACCACAGTTGTTCGTCAGGCACAGGCTTGAGTGTGGTCTCGACCATGCTGCGTCCGGCATCGCCACGCCGAGGCTGATCGATCAGATAGACGCCGTAGTGCCGGCGCAGAAAGATGTTCTGAAACCCCTCGCGGCCATCGGCAGTGGTTTCCCAGGTCTTGGAAAATTGTCCCGCGCCGTGCCACATGACGATGGGCAGTTTTCGCGCATCGACCGGGATCTGATAGAACGCGTAGGCGTGGTCACCGTGGTAAGTCTGGCCGTTGGGCGCCATCGGTTGGCGCGGGTTGAAAGTGCCCGGTGCCGTGATCATCGTTCCGCCAGCGGCGAAGCTGCCTTGCTTCTGGATCAGCAGCGGCCCTTCGGAAGGGTTTGCGCAGGCCGCCAGCAGGCTCAACAGTGAGAGGCACAGCAAATGTTTTGCAGCTTTCATGTCATGCCCCTGAAGCCGCGAGGGCCTGGGTCAGCGCGATATTTGCACGTTCAGCTGTCTGCGCATCGCCGTTTTTTTTCAGCAGCTCGGTAACTTGGCGCAACTGTGCCGCGCTGAGACCGACGCGCAGGCTCGCCGCCATGTGCGAGCGCAGCTGTGATTCCACCCCCGGCGTGGCTGCCAGCGCCCCGACGGTCGCCAGTTCGCGGCTTTGCCAGTCGAGGTTGTCGCGCTCGAAGATGTCGCCGAACAAGTGCGTTTGCAGGAAGCGGTTGATCACCGGAGCGAACTCGAACACCGGGCCTTTGACCGGGCCGCCGGAGATTCTGGTTTGATTCGCGGTGCCGGCGGCCAGCAGTTCGTCACCGGTCGGGATAGCGCGTCCCGGCTCGCGTCCCGGCGCATCATCGATGCCGCGCTGTTTGCGCGCCTGCACCACCGTCATCAGTTCGTTCAAGGCGTTGAGGCTGCGCGGGAAGCCGACATAAGCGTAGAGCTGCACCAGAACTTCGCGGGTTTCGCTGATGGTCAGGCCGGCATCGAGTCCCTGGTTGAGCGCCGCGTTGAGGTGAGGCATGTCGCTGGTCGCCATGAAAGCCGCGATCAGTGGAATCGCTTGTTGTTGGCTCGACAATGTCGTTGCGCTGGCGGGTGTGTTGGTCATGGTTTGCGCTGCCTCGGTTGCTTGAGTGGTCACGCTGAACATCGCCGCAACGCCCAGACAAAGCGTCATGAGTGCGGGGAGGGCAGTGCACTTGCGTGCGTCAGTGGTCATCATGAAAGGCTCCATCCATTGCAGGTCACTGCGGTGTTGCTGGATCGTACGGAGGATGGTTGTGGCGATTAACCCCGAAAAGGCGCATGGACTCCTGAGCAAAACTCATGAGTCAACGTTGCCATAACCGCTGCAATCCTGACGCGGCCCCGCTGTTACGGGGCCCGGAGCTCAGATGATGGTTTGCCGAAAGAGTACCGAGCGAACAGCTTCGACACATTCAGTAACTTCATTGGCCGGCGTATTGCGCCTCCGAGACCTGCTCCGCCCAGGTGACGGTCTGGCCGTCCTCGGCTTCAGCGATGGCGATGTGGGTCATGCCACTGTTGGCCGTGGCGCCGTGCCAGTGCCGGGTGTTCGGCGGAATCCAGACAGTGTCGCCCGGACGGATTTCCTGACGCGGGCCACCCTCTTGCTGCACATAGCCAACGCCAGCGGTGACGATCAGTGTTTGCCCCAGCGGATGGGTGTGCCACGCCGTGCGTGCGCCAGGTTCGAAGGTCACCGTGCCGCCGGCGATGCGCGCGGGCGCGTTACCTTTGAACAAGCCATCAACGCGCACAGCGCCGGTAAAGTTTTGCGCCGCTCCCTTGATCGAGGGCTGGGTACCGTTCGGGGTAATGCGGATTTCACTGGCAGCCTGGGCTTCTGCGGTCATGAGTGAGAAAGCCACGAGTGGCGCGATCAATCGGTTCATCGGATCAACTCCGGTCAGGCAATGAAAGCGGCGCCGCACGCAGCGCCGCGTTGGGCAGACTCAAAGTCCGGTCATTTTCAGTGCCGACTCCGGCAGGCGTTCACCGTGCACCTGAATTTGCGCCATCTGCTCGTTGATCACGCGCAGATCATCTGCGCTCAATGGCAACTCGACCGCGCCCAGGTTTTCTTCCAGGCGATGCGGTTTCGTCGTACCCGGGATCGGCACAATCCACGGTTTCTGTGCGAGCAACCAAGCCAGGGCCACTTGTGCCGGCGTGGCGTGTTTGCGTTGCGCGACGGCTTTCACCACATCGACCAGCGCCAGATTGGCCCTGCGCGCTTCAGGGGAAAAGCGCGGGACGACATTGCGGAAATCGCTTGCATCGAACTGCGTGTGCTCGTCGATCTGACCGGTGAGGAAACCGGCGCCCAGCGGGCTGAACGGAACGAAGCCGATCCCCAATTCTTCCAGCACCGACAGCAGTTCCAGCTCCGGCCCGCGCCAGAACAGCGAATATTCGCTCTGTACCGCCGTGACCGGTTGCACCGTGTGAGCCCGGCGTATGGTCTCCACACCCGCCTCAGACAGGCCAAAATGCTTGACCTTGCCCTCGGCGATCAGCTCCTTGACCGTGCCGGCGACGTCTTCGATGGGTACCTGCGGATCAACGCGGTGCTGATAAAACAGGTCGATGCAATCGGTGCGCAGACGCTTCAACGAGGCCTCGGCCACGGCGCGGATATGCGCCGGGCGGCTGTTGGTGCCGCCGCCGCGTGCGCCGGTGATCAGGTCGATATCGAAGCCGAATTTGGTAGCAATGACGACTTGCTCGCGGATCGGCTGCAAGGCTTCGCCCAGCAGTTCTTCATTGGCGAACGGGCCATACGCTTCAGCGGTGTCGAACAAGGTGACGCCTTGCTCGTGGGCCGAACGAATCAGCTTGATCATGCTGGTTTTGTCGGCAGCCGGCCCATAGGCCGACGTCATGCTCATGCAACCAAGGCCCAGTGCGGACACTTTCAGGCCATTGCCCAACGTGCGGATTTTCATGATGTCTCTCCGTACAGAATTCGATTAACGCGTGAGGGGGTGATCGCTCAGCCAGCCATTCACGCGCTCCATGGTCTTGCGCTCTTGCTCACCCTCCATCACAAAACCTTCCAGAACCTTAGTCTTCGGCGCGTGCTTGACGAGCACGCTGCGACTGTTGCCCAAGCCATAACCGCCGTGGGTGTTGAAGGGGATGAGGGTCTTGCCGGTCAGGTCGTGGGCGCTGAGGAAGGTGCGCACGATGGGCGGCGCGGTTTCACCCCAGATCGGAAAACCGAGATAAATCGTGTCGTAGTCGCTGAGGGCGTGAACCTTGTTTTGCAGTTCGGGTTCGAAGCCGCTGTCACGCTCCTGACGCGCCTGTTCCACGGTTTGCAGATAGTCCTCGGGGTAGGCGTGGGCCGGGCGAATCTCGAAAAGATCGGCACCCAGCCCACGCTGGATCAGCCCGGCAACCACGCGGGTATTGCCCGAGCGCGAAAAGTACGCGACCAGAATCCGCGAGCCTGAGCGCGGTGTTTCACTGGCGCCTTGTGTGTCGGCGAGCGACAGCAGCGGAGCGCTGGCCAGTGCGGCGATCACCGTGCGCCGCAGCGGATCGTGATCGTTGCTCATCGACCGACACGCGCTTTAAGGGCCTCGGGATAGCGCTCGCCTTCGATGCGGATCTGCGCCAGCGCAACATCAATCGCCTTCAGCTCGGCGGCATCGAGCGTGATGTCCGCGCCGCCGAGGTTTTCTTCCAGGCGATGCAGTTTGGTCGTGCCCGGAATCGGTACGATCCACGGCGCTTGCGCCAGCAGCCAGGCCAAAGCGATCTGCGCCGGTGTTGCGTGTTTCTGCGCGGCGATTTGCCGAATCAATACCACCAGCCCCTGATTGGCTTTCAGCGCCGACTGGCTGAAGCGCGGCACGATGCTGCGGAAATCGTCGCTGCCGTAAGTGGCCTCCGCCGACACCGTGCCCGTGAGAAAGCCCTTGCCCAAAGGGCTGAATGGCACGAAGCCGATGCCCAACTCCCAAAGCGTCGGCAGGATTTCCTGTTCGGGCTCGCGCCACCACAGCGAGTATTCGCTTTGCAGCGCCGTGAGCGGCTGCACCGCGTGCGCACGGCGAATGGTCTGTGCACCGGCCTCCGACAGGCCGAAATGCTTGACCTTGCCTTCGCTAATCAGGTCTTTCACCGTCCCGGCGACGTCTTCGATCGGCACGTCCGGATCGACGCGGTGTTGGTAAAGCAAATCGATGTAATCGGTTTTCAGTCGGCGCAGCGAACATTCGACGGCGACCCGAATACGTTCGGGCCGGCTGTCCAGAGTCTGCTTTGTGTTGTCGGCACCGACGGCGAAGCCGAATTTGGTGGCGATCACGACCTGGTCACGAACCGGGGACAGCGCCTCGCCGACGACTTGCTCATTGAGATAAGGGCCGTAAAACTCGGCGGTATCGAAGAAGGTGACGCCTAGATCAACGGCCTTGCGAATCAGCGAGATCGCTTGCGGCGTTTCTGTCGCTGGACCGTAGCCATGGCTCAAGCCCATGCAGCCAAAGCCCAAAGCTGACACTTGCAGTGAACTGTTTCCGAGTGTGCGCTTGTGCATGTCGATCTCCCGTCAGACGTTGGGAGCACAGTAAGCGAGCGTGAGTAAGGGCACTAGACGGGTAAATCGGCAAGGGTTTATGAGGCTCACTCATCAGTCACTCGATGTGTCGACCGCGCTCTGCCGGTATCTGTATGTGAGCAAAGGTCTCCCCGAAGGGATAAACACCGTCAATAGCCAATTTCTGTCACATCGTTGCGTAAAAGCCTCAAGATGGCCCTAACATCCGCGATAAATAGGGAACTATTAACGTCCACAAATAGACTGAGCTGCTGTTGCGACGTCGCACGAAACAATTTCTACAAAAAATGGAGCACACAATGGGCAGGGCACGCGATGAGTTTGATTTTTGGTGGGGTACGTCCGGGTCGTGGGTGGAACCGCCGAATGTGCGCCGCAGCGGCACCAGCGGTGTCCAGCTGATTGTTCAAGGTGACAAGACATTTTTTGTAAAGCGTCAGACCGGCCATTTGTTCCGCAGTCTGCGTTACCCCACTGGCCGACCCACCGCATTGCGTGAAGGCGTTGCCCTTTCAAGACTCGAGCAACTGGGCGTGAATGCGCCAAGACCGGTATTTTATGGCGCGAGAAAAGTTGACGGCCTATGGCAGGGTGTTCTGGTTACCGAAGACCTGGGTGGCTTCATCGATCTGGATACCTGGTATGGCCAGGGCGCTGCAAGCCTGTTGACCACAGCGCAACATCTGCGACTGCTTGAACGTTTAGCGCAAATGCTGGCGCGGCTGCACTCGGGCAAATGGCAGCACGGTTGCATGCGTTCCAAACACATCTTTATCAAGGCGTCGATTACCGACGCTGACTTCGATTTTGAACTGGCGCTGCTGGACCTGGAGAAGTCTCGCGGTCGTGCTACGGCAATGGGCGCGGCGCGTCACGACATTCCTCAACTCAGACGGCATTCTTTCTGGGATGAGTCGCAGTGGCGGCATTTCCTTTCCTGCTACGAGCAAGCCCTTGGCAGAACCCTGTAAGAAGGTTGTTCGGCAGTGACTCCAGCTCAATCTGCGCCTGACAATAGCACCAGCGAACGCCGTCCGGGTTGGTAATGCTCACGCTCAGGCGTGGGTTGGCGGGCGACCGCAACAGTCGCCCGCTGACTGCTCAGATTTGCGCCTGGCCGCCGTCAACAAACAGCTCGATACCGTTGACGAAACTGGCGTCATCCGAGGCCAGGAACAACGCGGCGCTGGCAATTTCATCAGCCTCACCGACACGCCCCATGGGGATCAGCGACGCCAGGTAGTCGAGCAAGCCCTGCTGTTGAGCGGCATCAGGGCCGGCCAAGTCAACCAGGCCAGGCGTGCGGGTGGCGCCGGGGCTGATGGTGTTGATGCGCACCTGGCGGTCTTTCAAATCCAGAATCCAGTTGCGGGCAAATGAGCGCACGGCGGCCTTGGACGCGGCATACACACTGAAGGCGGCGGTGCCCGAGCTACCCGCCGTAGAGCCGGTGAGAATCACCGAGGCTTTTGGGGCCAGCAGCGGCAGCGCCTTTTGCACAGTGAACAGCACGCCTTTTACGTTGCGATTGAAGGTGTCGTCGTACTGCTGCTCCGTGATGTCACCCAGTGGCAGCATGGATCCACCGCCGGCATTGGCGAACAGCACATCGATCCGACCGTGGGTCGCGCCAATCTGGCGATACAACGCGTCCAGCTGATCAAGGTTGGTGGAGTCCACCTGCACGCCGGTGGCGTTGCCAACTGCGGTAACAGCGGCGTCCAGTTCGGCTTGGCGACGGCCCGTGATATAGACGTGAGCGCCTTCCTGAGCGAAGCGTTTGGCGGTGGCCAGACCGATGCCTGTAGTGCCGCCGGTTACCAACGCAATTTTGCCTTCGAGTTTGTTAGTCATGGTGTTTCTCCCGTATTTCGATTGAGTGAGTTGCGGTGTGGGAGAAGCTTATCGACGGGGAAAAACTTTCAAAATAGAATTGCCTGAAACCTATCGTTGCAGAAATGAAATGAGCAGACTTCCGGATTTCGAAGGGTTGGCAATGTTTGCCAAGGTGGCCGAAGAGGGCTCGTTCGCCGGCGCGGCACGCGTCATGAGCGTGTCGGTGCCGACGGTATCGCGGGCGGTCGCCCGGTTGGAGGCGCGTTTGGGTGGGCGCTTGTTCAACCGTACGTCGCGGCAACTGGCACTTACTGAGTTCGGCGCGAGCATGGCGGCCAAGGCGGGTGAGATTTATCGGCAGGCTGAAGAGGTAGAAAGCGAGGCTCAGGATTTATCGGTCCAGCCCCGCGGCCAAGTACGTTTGGCGATCCCCATGTCGTTTGGCTTGCGTTGGGTGGCACCGCTGATGCCGCAATTGCTGCGCCAGTATCCCGAGCTGTCGATTGATCTGCACCTTTCAGATGCCTCGGTAGACCTGATCGCCGAGGGCTTCGATGCCGCTTTGCGCATCGCCGTATTGCCGGATTCCTCGCTGGTTGCACGGCGCCTGTGTGCCGTCACTCAATACCTGGTCGCTTCACCGGCTTATCTGGATGCTCATGGCCATCCTGGCCACCCCCGCGAACTCGCGTCCCGCACGTGCCTGAGTTATGCCTACCGGGCCCGCAGCCAAGTGTGGCGGTTCACCCATCAAGACGGCAGCGAAGAAGACGTGGTGCCCAGCGGCCCGCTGAGAGTGACCAACTCGGATGCGTTATTGCCGGTGTTGCTTGAGGGCTTGGCTATCGCCGAACTGCCGGAGTTTATTGCCAGCGAGTACCTGAAAGACGGGCGCTTGGTGGTGGTGCTACCGCAATGGAGCATGGCCCGTGGCGGTTTGTATTTCGTCACCCCCTCGGCGCGTACACGGCCGGTAAAGATCAAAGCGCTGTCGGACTTTTTTGCCGAACATCTAAGCCAGCCTGAATGGCGATGGCCGTCATGAGACGTTGGCTTTCAATTATGAAACGATGATTTTCATTAACGTCTGTTTTTGAAATCGAAGGGGTCCCTTAACGTAGTCAGGTCAGCACCTGCAGTGTGCCCGTCCCTTATGCGTTTCGGAGAAAGTCGTCATGAAAAATGCCGTGGAGTTACTGCAAAATTACCTGGATGCCATTCAGACACCGTACCTGGCGGCAGCACTTTTCGCGGAGGATGGCGTGCTCGAGTTGCCGTACCTGGCGTCGCTGGGCATACCCCATCGCGTTCAAGGCCCTGCCGCCATCGAGGGATTCATCGGCTCGTTGCTCGGTAAAGTGCCGGATTTCAAATTTCACAATGTGCGCTTTTTGATCGACACACCCGATCAGGCGTTTGCCGAATACAGCGTAGAGGCCTTGGTGCCTGCCACTGGGCGCCTCTACCGGCAAATGTACGCCGGCCGTCTGGTGGTCAAGGACGGCAAAATTCAGCTGCTGCGCGAATCCCTGGATACCGTGGCCGCTGCCAAAGCGTTCGCGCCGGATGATTCAGAGCGAGGCCAATAAGTCGCGATTATCCCGGTAGGGCGGGCAGGGACTGGTGCTGGCATGGATCACTTCCCTCAGTGGGCGTTCGAGCGCAGATAATGATGCAGTTCCTCACCCACCACTTCGAACGCCTTGGCGATCCGTTTGATTTTGCGCAAGTCACTGTGCATCGCGATCCACACTTCGACCTCGAAGCCGAAGCTGTCTGGCAATACGTGAATCAGCCCATGACTTCTGGCGATAGGTATCGGGCAAAGACCGAAGCCCAATCCCGCTTTCAATGCAGCCAGTTGCGCAAGGTGGTGATCCGTGGCAATCGCGAAATGCTGATCGGCTTCACACAGCCCGGCTTCGACCAAGCGACGCAAGTCAGCTGAGCGACGGTCTGGCCCGATCAGCGGCCGCTGGCGCAGCGACGTCAGGCTGACGGGCTCACCATAACGCTCCAGGCACTCGGCACTGGCATGGACGCCGATCCGCAAGCTACCGACCCGCCGCACCACGATATCGGCCTCCATCGGACGCATCAGGCGTACGGCTATATCCGATTGCAGCCTGGCGATGTCTTCCAGTGCGTCGCCGATGCTCAGTTCGAGCTTCAGTCCAGGATGGTCGTAATGGAAGTTCCGCAGTAAAGCGGGCAATACCTCCACTCCCAGCAACTCGCCACAGGTCAGCCGCACCGTGCCGTGGTCCACCGACGTTTCAGCGCTGGCCGCCCGGTTGAAGGCTTGCGCGGCGAGATCCATGGCCTCGACATGATCGATGAGGCGCTGCGCCCCACTCGTAGGCGTCAGGCCTGAGGGCGTGCGGGTGAACAGGCTCAAGCCGAGTGTTTGCTCAAGATGATCAAGGCGTCGGCGGGCGGTGGCCTGCGCAATCCCCAACAACTTCGAAGCACCGCTCAGGCTGCCGGAGCGCAGCACCGCAAGGAACACCTGCTGGCTTTCCCATTCAAGACCGCTCATACATTCTTGACCAACAGCTGCTCCTTATTTGCTCTTCTGCTCGGACGAGTGAAAAGCGATCATGCGCGCCGAACTTATCCGGGCGTCATTGTAAGGAGTCAACGCATGAGATTCACCGGTCAGTGTCTATGTGGACAGGTCAGCATCGAAATCGAGGCGCAGCAACTGCCACCGCTGTATGCCTGTCATTGTCTGAACTGCCAGCGTTGGAGCGGCAGCGCATTCGGCCTGCACATGCTATGCGCGGCTTCGGCAGTGCAGGTGACGGGCGAAACGGCGACCTTTGTACGCGAGCACCAAGGGCATACCTCCACGCAACAAGCCTGCGGCGAGTGCCATACCCGCCTGTTCAACGAGACAACCGCCGCGCCCGGCATGCGTGTGGTGCGGGCGGGAGTATTGGAAGGTACGGAGCACTTCACGCCGGTGGCGCATATCTGGACGCGACGCAAACAACCCTGGCTGGTTCTGCCGCAAGGCGTTGCACAATGGGAGGAGAGCCCGACGCCCCAGGCGTTTGCCAGCGCACTCGGGTAAAGGAGCGTACTCCTGAAAAATCCGGAACAAAGGGGCGGATTTTTCTGGAGCACCAAGGTGACACTAACAATGTCCGTTATCGGCAGTCTGCGGAAGTAATCGAACGTTCGCCTTGGCTTTCGCCAAGTCGCTGGATCGAGTCAAATAATCTGAACCCCGCCCGAACGCCCACGCCTAACGATCAGCTTGTGTTCATTCGCACAGGCCCGGTGCCAATACCGGCACAATTCGAGAGGTGGTCAACGTGGCTAAAGACGAGAAGAAAAGCAAAAAAGACGATGCTTCGAAAGCCAGCAAGGACTTGAAAGACAAAAAGTCCTCGCCGGAAAAGAAATCGGCGGCAGCCTCGACGCTTTCCAAGTCTTCCGACAAGAAAGACAAGAAGAAAGACGCCGAACCGAAAAAGTCTGCCAAGAAAGCCGATAGCAAGCCGGAAAAGGCCAAGGATGCAAAGAAGGCTGACAAGTCGGCGAAAAAGAAAAAGTAATACCTGCGACTCGCCAGGGCGTCATGCCCTGGCGTGCATGTGTTTAAACAGTCTCTTCAACCCTGCGCGCATCCCCCAATGAATCACGCTGCATCGACTGCAGGTTTTTCTCGATGGTTTCGCACAGGGCCTCCATCTGAATCTGGTGCTCACTATGGCGAAAAGGGCTTTGCAGGTCGGTGCCGATGCGCTCGATGGCCAGCAACATGAAGCCCACCACGGTCGAGGCGAGCGGGGTGAACCAGCCCAGCGACTCCACCAGTCCAACCGGCACAATCAGGCAGAACAGCGAGATAAACAGGCGCGGGAAATACACGTAAGGGTAGGGCAGCGGGGTATTGGCGATCCGCTCCATCCCGCCCTGGCTGTTGGACAGCTCGACCATGGTCGATTCCAGCCGCGCCAGACGAATGCTGTCCAGACGCCCGGCCTTGTATTCCCGGGCCAGCAACGCCGCGGAACCGGTGAGGATGTCGTTGGCGAAGTTGTTGGTGGTGCCGCTGCGGGCGAACTCATCTGCCGGGATAAACGCGCGGACCTCCTCCGGGCAAGGCTGACCTTGCAGGTGCGCGGCGAGGCAATTGACGTACGCCACATGGCGGCGCAACAGCGTCGCCTTCACCGGGTTGATTTCGTTTTGCGGATCATCCAGCAGCGTCAGCACCTGCCGGGCGAAGCTGCGCGAGCTGTTGATCATCATGCCCCACAGCGTGCGCGCCTCCCACCAACGGTTGTACGCGCTGCTGTTGCGGAAACTGATCAGCACCACCAGCGCTGAACCGAGCAAAGTCAGAGGCATCAGCGGCAGGTTGATCTTGGCGTTGAGGAACAACATGAAGTCGACGGTGACGGCGATGTCCCAGAGCAACAGCCAGAACAGCGACCAGCCCACGTAACCCATGGTCTTGATGATCAAGCGGTATTTTTTGACGATGGTGGCTTTCAAGCGGAAACCTCGTGGCGAGCGGTAAGCGTTAACGCCCTAGCTCCGACGCAGGTTCGGGGGTAAAGGTTCGGTGTTGACTGAGCATCTTGGTTACGACAATTGTCAGGCAATAAAAAACCCGGTCATTACGCCGGGTTTTTTATTGCCTGCAGTTCTGCCAGAAGTCAGAGCGAAGCTTTCACCTGTAAACCAAACACCAACGCATTGTCGATGTCCTGCCCGGAAAACGCCCCCGGTTCGATGATGTATTGCAGGTTCGGGCGCAGTGTCAGCCAAGGCGTGGCCTGATAACCGTAGCCAAGTTCGATCAACTGCTCGCCACTGTCCAGGTTCGGGAACTGCGTGCCGTTGGCCATGGCGGCGTCCTGCTGCACGTCGCGGCTGCGCGGGTTAGGCACGGCGCGGCCGTAGCCCAGGGCGACGGTGTCACGCGGGCGACCTTCGAACGGTTTGTACAGCACCAGACCGGTGCCATACCACTTGCTGAATGGCGAAGCCGCCTCGCTGGCTGCCGAGTATTGGCCGAACGCATGCAGGCTGCGGCCCTCGGACGATTGCGAACTCCATACCGCCTGATCAATCAGCAGGTAATGCCCGCCACGCCCGGAGACTTCTTTGTCGCTGCCGATGCGTTTCACGTCCGAGCTGTCGTAGTAGTAACCCAGCTTGTATTCGCCGGGCAATTGGCCCGCGTGCTTGTACACCAGCTCGATCGGCACCACGGTGCCGGTGGTGTGTTTCGGGCCCAGATGCCAGGCGCGGCTGGAGTTGCCGTTGCTTTCCGGATCGACGTTGAACGCGGCCACGCGCAGTTGCCACGATGGGGACAAGTCGTACTTCACCCGCACGCCCAGGTGCGCGTTGGGGTAGTTGGTCCAGCCACTGCCGCCGGACATGTTCAGCGGATGGCCGCAGAAACCGGCGTTCATGAAGTTGCACAGAATGCCGCTGTCCAGACCACCGAGGTCGTTGCCCATGGCCATGTAACCCAGCTTCACGTTGAGCGCCGGGGTGAACAGGCTGCGCTCGTAGCTCAGCTCGGTCAGGCGGGTGTAGAGGCCGCCGTAGTTTTCCTGGATCGGCAGACGGTTGCCAACCAGGTCTTCGGAGGCGCTGTTGCCGCGGCGGTCGTTGATGGTCAACTGGACCTTGCCGGCGTTCTCTACGCCATACAACTTGCTCAGGTCGAACTGGGCACCGAGCTTGATGTTCTGCGAGTAACGGCCGGAGCGGTGCAGGCCGCCATCGGCGTTGTAGGCCATTTCACCGGTGTAATCGCCGGTGAATTTGATGCCGTCTTCGTCCATCTGGTGACGCAAGCCACCCCAGTCACCGGTCAGGGTATTGCGGGTCAACAGGTTTGCATCGGTATCGGCGAAGGCGGGCAGGGTGGCGCTGCAGGTCAGGCCCAACAGCACGCCGTTGACCCAGCCGTTACGAGTAAAACCAAACATGGAGATCTTCCTGCTCAAAGCGGTAGCAATATCGGAAAGCGGCGCGGCACCCTCAGGTGCCGCGCGCAAAAATAAAGCGCCCGTGTTCAACACGGGCACTGCGGTTTACGGCAAGGCGTAAGCCATCACGTAGTCGCCGCGGTCAGTCGACTGACGCGCGCCGCCAGCGGTGACAACGATGTACTGCTTGCCGGTTTTCGGCGAAACGTAGGTCATCGGGCCGCCCTGGCTGCCGACCGGCAGACGCGCTTTCCAGATTTCCTCGCCGTTGCCGCTGTTGAAGGCGCGCAGGTAGAAGTCCTGAGTACCAGCGATGAAGATCAGGCCACCTTGGGTCGACAGGGTGCCGCCCAGGGTTGGCAGGCCGATCTTGATCGGCAGGTGCATGCGGATGCCCAGCGGACCGGTGTCTTCAACGGTGCCGACCGGAACCTGCCAGGCGACTTTCTGGGTCTTCATGTCGATCGCAGTCAGGGTGCCGAACGGCGGCGCCTGGCAAGGAATGCCGGCCACCGACAGGAAGCGGTTTTTGTTCACCGCATACGGCGTGCCTTTGAGCGGTACCGCGCCCATGCCGGTGTTCAACGCTTCGCCACCGGACGAGGCTTGAGCCTTGTTCTGCGACGGAATCATCTGGATCCACAGACCCAGGCGCATGTCGTTGACGAAGATGAAGCCGTGGACCGGGTCAGTGGAGAGGCTGCCCCAGTTCATGCCGCCCAGCGAACCCGGGAAGCTCAGCGATTTGTCGGTACCCGGCGCGGTGTACAGGCCGTCGTAACGCATCGATTTGAAATCGATCCGACACAGCAACTGGTCGTACGGGGTGGCGCCCCACATGTCCGACTCAGTCAGGTGCTGGGCACCGATCTGCGGCATGCCCACCGATTTCGGCTGGGTTGGCGAGTACGGTTCGTTCGGGATGTTCGCGGCTTTGACCGGGACTTCTTTAACGTCGGTCAACGGCTTGCCGGTGGCGCGGTCGAGCACGTAGATCTGCCCAGCCTTGGTGCCGATGACCAGCGCCGGAACGGTTTTGCCGTCCTTGGTGAAGTCGATCAGGCTCGGCTGCATCGGCAGGTCGAAGTCCCAGAGATCGTTGTGCACGGTCTGGAACACCCAGCGTTCATCACCGGTGGTGGCGTCCAGCGCGAGCACCGAGGCGCCGTAGGTGTGATCGAGTTTGCTGCGTTCGACACCATAGATGTCGGTGGACGAGCTGCCCATCGGCAAGAACACGGTGTTGGTCGCCGGGTCGTAGGACATTGGCGCCCAGCTGTTCGGCGTGCTGCGCACATACGTGCTGCCATCGCCCGGGGCCTTTTTATCCTGCGGGTTGCCCGGGTCGAAGGCCCAGCGCATGGCGCCGGTGATCACGTCGAAACCACGGATCACGCCACCCGGCATGTCGGTTTGCACGTTGTCGGCCACACGACCGCCAACCACCACGGTGGTACCCGCCATCAGCGGAGCGGAGGAGAGCTGATAGTAGCTGTCCGGCACATCGCCCAGACCGGCCTTCAGATCAACCTGACCGTTGTTGCCGAAACCCTGGCAGAACTCGCCGGTGTCGGCATCGACCGCGATCAGGCGAGCGTCGATGGTGTTGGTCAGCAGACGGCGCTGGCAATTGGCGGCAGGCGCCGGTTTGACTTCGATGATGCTCGAATTGCTTGGCTGAGCGATGGCCTTGGTGGCATCGAAATAGGCCATGCCACGGCAACGCTGCCAGACTTTCGATTTGGCGTTGATCGCGTTCTTCCACAGCTCTTTGCCGGTGTCGGCATCCAGCGCGATCAGGTTGTTGTGCGGGGTGCAGATGAACACCTTGTTGCCGATCTGCAGCGGGGTGAGCTGGTCTTCGGCACCGTTGCCATCGCTCTCGGCGACGTCACCGGTGTGGTAGGTCCACGCCACTTTCAGTTTGTCGACGTTGTTGCGGTTGATCTGGTCCAGCGCAGCAAAGCGGCTGCCGCCCTCGGTATTACCGTAGTGCGCCCAGTCTTTTTGCGCCTTGTCTGGCTCAACCGGGGTCAGGCCTGGACCCGTGCCGGTGGCAGCGACAGTCGGGTGCGCAACGAACATGTTGCCGGCAGCCACCGCCAGCCCCACGGCCAGGACAGCGGCAACGCCGTAAGCGGCACGCCCCGGCACGCCACCGTTGGCACGCTTGAGCAGCGGGTAGACCAGCGCCACCACCAGGCCTACGGCGCTGAACATGAACAGGCGCGAGAACACCGGCCAGAACACCAGCCCGGCATCGCTCACCGCCCAGATTGCGGTACCGACCAGAAATGCCGCGAACAGCCAGGCGCCGGCCGTCTTGAAGCGAGCGATCAGCAGACCGGAAACGGCCATCACCAGACCGCCCACGAGGAAGTACCACGACCCTCCCAGGCTGACCAGCTTCACTCCGCCAGCCGCAAGTGCCAGGCCGAGCAGGGCGATGATCACCCCCAGCCCGACCAGAATGAATTTTGATATGCCCGAGAGGCGTTGACTCTGCTTCACGTTGAATGTCCCGTTGAAATGAGGCGTGCATTATATAGATAGGTAACTACCTAGTTAAATCACTAATTCAGAATGAAGCATAGATCAACGCCGCTACGCGGGTTTGCGGGCAGGCGTGAGCGCTCACGGGACCGGCAAGGGCTGGTGGAGCGTGAGGCAAAGTCGCAATTACGCCTGGTTAAATGGGATTTTTGACAGGTGTCAATCAACAGGAGGGAGAGTGAATCGATAAACGCCGATTCGACATGCCAGGCATCAACCGACGTACGGCTGCTGCCGTTTCGACTCACGAGAACGAATGCTCAGAAAGGCCAACACGCCGGGCAGGCACTGAGATCAGTGGGCGCGCAAAACTGTAAAAATGACGTCAGACGTCCTTGAATTCCTCTACGAGCAGCTCCGCAAATTTTTCTTTTGCTCGATGAGGCCCACTGTTTTTATTCCATATAAAATAATTCTGTATTGGGTTCAGGTCGTCAAATACATGGCCGCTTATGTCACCGATCCTGCGAAACTGTTCAAAAACGCCTCTGGGCACTAACGAAACACCCGCTCTAGAGCTGACACACCCAAGAATGGTTCCATAACTGGCGATGCTAGTTATGGGGCTAACAACACCATGCGCTTGCAGCCAGTTTTCCAGCGCCTTTCTATAAGGACAGCCTTCAGGCCACATGAATATATCCGTGCCACTCAAGTCCTGCGGATTATGCACGTGCCCCGCAGCTGAAGAGGCAATCAATACCAGTTCTTCCATGTAGATTTCGATACTTTCAATATCAGGATGATCCTGATTGACAGCAATGATGGCACCGTCGAGTTTATGATCAACCACATCATTCAATAACTGCGACCAGTCACCGGTGCTGAACTGCATTTGCACAGATGGATAGAGTTGATGAAACTTTGAGAGCAACTTGGGCAGTCTGCCGGTGGCCGATGACTCTATTGCCCCGATCTTCAAGAGTCCTGACGGCGCCGCCGCAGGATCGAGCGCTCTTTGTGATTCCTGGCACAAAGACAGGATTTTGTTTGCATACCCAAGAAATAATCTACCGGAAGGGCTGATAACAAGCCCCCGACCTTTCCTGATAAACAAAGATACCCCAAGTTCTTTTTCCAGAAGTTTGATTCTGTTGGTAATATTGGACGGCACACAGTGCAGTAATTCAGAGGCGCGAATGATACTTCCGTGATCCGCTACAGTCTTGAACATAGTAAGTTGAGAAAGCTCCATGCCATTGCTCACTTATAATGAAGGGTTTGATCATTATAAGTCACTTGTCGAAACCCTTCAAGTCACATATTGTTTAAAGCCTGATCTGATTGTGGAAGTTTAAATCAGCGGATTAACTCGGCATATCTTTAGGGAGAAGGATAAGCTCATGAACTCAACCATGTTGCAGAGTCGCGTTGACGCATTTAATAGTTACAGATCCATGCAAGAGTTTGGTGAAGCTTTTATAGACGCTCTGCCAAAGCATATCAGGAATTTGAAAATACCTGGTCGAGTGATATTGCAGAATCAGCGCAGACAGCCCGTATTGGCAAACGTCACGCATATCCCTGACGTTCAGGATGCCATGCTGGAAGTGCTTAATCATCCCATTACCCAGGATGCCCAGCGCCATGCCGAGAACGCATTTGAAGCGTTTCTTGAAAAGGCCGCAATCGATTCGGCTGTTCTGAAATTCTTTAATGGATGGAATGAAACACATAAAACCACCAGCTTGGTCTCTGCAAAAATAATAATGCGACTCTCAGCAGACGCACTATCCGTATCTGCTGAAAGACACATCGAATATCTGAATGTCATGGCACACATGCATGAAGTTGCGAAAGACGACTTCGGGCTCGGGCACCCTGGGCATGATGGCATGTTCGAATACATGACTTCAGCTTTTAACGCGACTGCCTGGATTGAAAGTCAACACAAAGTTCGAGAGTGCAATGAATTCTCAGATTTTCTTTACAGTACTGGAATCTCAGAACACAAATCAGCTCTGAATTCGATAGAACACAAGAGTTCAATCATGGATGCCATGATGGTTTCTATCGCTTCAGAACTTTGGAATGGTCGTGAATATAATTTCATCGCCCAGTACATTGAAGCAAAGTTGCTTGAAGTCAATCCTCTGCTAAAAATGGATGTTCAAGCTCTACGTAACGCTAAAGGTTACGTGATGGGGCACTCAGGCGAAGTCGAAAACAAACATGGTCTTCATGCGTTGGCCGCCGCGCAAGCGTACGGTCGAGCGATGGATATACCTTTCAAGCTCGGTCGCATGAAAGGCATCATGCTCAACTATAATGAGCGCGTAGGAAGAGCTTTCGAGGCCATGCATCGATATCTTACTGCGGAAAATTAACCTGGAGGATGTTGTGATACTTTGCGGAGAACTTCAGTCCCGAAAGGATCTCCTGAATGGATTTTGAACAAGCGTTGTTCGCTTTAGGCTTTTTTGCATTCTGTGGTGGTTTGATAGATGCAGCGGTAGGTGGTGGCGGGCTTGTACAGCTGCCAGCACTTTTGCATGCGCTTCCTCAATATAGTTTGGCAACCGTATTTGGAACCAATAAGCTGGCGGTTCTTGCGGGCAATCTTTCTTCGATATACAGCTATACCAAAAGAATAAAAATTGTCTGGAAACTGATGCTGCCCACCATGCTGTCGGCATTCATTTTTGCGTTCATTGGCGCGTTTTCCGTGTCAATCGTTCCCAAAAAAATCATGGAGTTCGTTGTTTTTTTTGTTTTGATAGCGATGGCGATCTATACGTTCGCGGAAAAAAGATTAGGCCTGATCAGCACTGAATTTCATTGCGGAACAAAGGAAATTGCGTGGGGCATTTTTTTTGGTGGCTTGATTGGTTTTTATGACGGCGTCTTCGGTCCGGGTAGCGGCAGCCTTCTGCTATTCATTTTCGTCAAATATTTTGGCTTTGATTTTTTAAATGCCTCCGCCTCCGCAAAGCTGGTGAATCTGGGCACGTTCTGCGCGGCGCTCATGTTTTTTGTACCAACGGGAAATGTTCTGTGGGCGGTAGGTGGCGTCGTAGCACTGTGCAATATTGCCGGCTCCCTGACTGGCGTTTTTCTGGCACTGCGGTATGGCAGTGGCTTTATTCGGATCTTTTTCCTGATTCTGCTGGTTTTCCTGATTGGCAGAATGGGGCTGTCTCTATTTTCATAGATGAAATCCAGCCCCTTCAGCACTCCAATGAACATTGGCTGTTGCGCTTGATCACCCACGGTTGTTGCGCAAAATCGAGAAATTCAACGCCGCTGCCACACACAACCAGGCCAGATAAGGAAACAGGATCAGCCCGGTGATCACATCCAGGCGCATCGCCAGAAATACCATTGCCGCGACTACCAGCCACAACACCAACAGAATCACCATGGCGGCCAACACCTGATGCGCGCCGAAGAACACCGGCGTCCACAGCGTGTTCAAGGCGATCTGCGCGGCCCACAGCGCCAACACGGTCTGACTGCCGGGAATAAGACTCAAGCGATAACCGGCCCAGGCCAGCAATAGATAGATAATCGTCCAGGCCACCGGAAACGCCCAATTGGGTGGGGTAAATCCGGGTTTATTCAGCCCTTCGTACCATGGCCCGGGTTTGAAAATCACCCCGGTACTCGCTGCAGCGCCGCACGCGATCAGGAAAATCAGAAACGTCATCATTTATCACTCCTTGGCCGCAGCCACTCTCTCTGGATTCGTACCGCCGCAGCGGATTATTCGGACTTCGTCGCCATCAGGTCACTGACCCGCGCCACCAGCGTGTCGACGGCGAAAGGCTTGGTCAGCACCTGCATGTCCGGGCCAAGCTGACCGGCACCAATCACCGCGTTTTCCGCGTACCCGGTAATGAACAGGGTCTTCAGGTTCTGGCGGATTTCCCGGCCGGCATCGGCCAGTTGCCGACCGTTCATGCCACCCGGCAAGCCGACGTCGGTGATCAGCAAGTCGATGTGAATGTCCGAGCGCAACATCTTCAGCCCGACCACGCTGTCAGCAGCCTCTATCAAGGTGTAGCCGAGATCGCCGAGCACGTCAGTCAGCAGCGCACGCACCGTAGGCTCGTCGTCCACCACCAGAATGGTCTCGCCTGCCTTGGGCACGGCGGCCGGCGCGTTGTCCTTGTGATCCTGATTCGGCAGCGGTTCGCCATGATAGCGAGGCAGATAAATGCACATTTCTGTGCCCCGGCCGACCTGCGAATGCACGCGCACCTGGCCGCCGGATTGCTTGGCGAAACCATAGATCATCGACAGTCCTAGCCCCGTGCCCTGGCCCAGCGGTTTGGTGGTGAAAAACGGGTCGAAGGCCTTGGCGATGACATCGGCGGTCATGCCGGTGCCGGTATCGGTCACGCACAGGCACAGGTATTCGCCCTCTGGCATGTCCAGGGTGCGCGCGGTCTCGCCGTCCAGCGTGCGGTTGGCGGTTTCGATGGTGATACGCCCACCGTCTGGCATCGCATCGCGGGCGTTGATGCACAGGTTGAGCAGAGCATTCTCCAACTGACTGGCATCC
This sequence comes from Pseudomonas sp. AO-1, assembly GCF_019775695.1. Taxonomy (NCBI): domain Bacteria; kingdom Pseudomonadati; phylum Pseudomonadota; class Gammaproteobacteria; order Pseudomonadales; family Pseudomonadaceae; genus Pseudomonas; species Pseudomonas sp. AO-1. The sequence continues at coordinate 3,339,670 of NZ_CP079947.1, read as the reverse complement.
ACCAGCGTTGGCCAAAGCCCCGGCGCGGCGCGGGTTTCCAGGACGATGCTGGGGCCAACCGTACGCTGGATCAGTTCGGTCATGCCGGTCATCAGCGTGTTGACGTCGGTGGGGCGCGGATCGAGGGTCTGGCGTCGGGAGAACGCCAGCAGCCGGTGGGTCAGGGCGGCCGCACGCTTGACCGCACCCTGAGCAGTCATCATGTACTTGTCGACTTCGTTCAGCCGTCCCTGGCTGATGCGCGCGCCCATCAATTCCAGCGCACCGGAAATGCCGGCCAGCAAATTGTTGAAGTCATGCGCCAGGCCCCCGGTCAGTTGGCCGACGGCCTCCATTTTCTGCGACTGACGGAGTTTCTCTTCGGCTTGCATCAGCTCTGAAGTGCGCGATGACACGCGCTGCTCCAACGTATCGTTGAGCGCGCGCAATGCAGCAATGGCGCGGTCGCGCTCCGCTTCGACATTGCGCCGTTCCTCGACATCGATCAGCACGCCGGGAAAGCGCAACGGCGTTCCATCATCGGCACATTCAACACGGCCGTTGGCCTCGATCCACTGGTACTTGCCGTCCGTGCGACGCACGCGGTACTGATGGGAGTAGGCGCCACCGCGGCCGATGGCTTCGTTGATCGCGCTGGTCAGTCCATCGCGGTCTTCGGGATGCACGGTCACCATCACTTGTTCGAGGCTGAGCCCTTCGCGGCCCAGCGCCGGGTCAAGGTCGAACACCCGAGCAAAAGCTTCGTCCACGGCAAAGCGGTCGGTGAGCAAGTCCCAGTGCCAGGTGCCGATAATGGCCCCGGCGGCGAGCGCCAGTTGCACACGCTCGACGTTCTCCCGCGCGATGGCCTCGCTGGCTCGCAAACGCTCCTCGGCGTCACGCCGCTGGGTGACGTCGTTGAACAGAATGGCGATCTGCCGGTCGGCCGGATCGCCGACACGCACGGCGCGCACGTCGAACCAGCGCTCGAAGGTGTTGGCGTAATTCTCGAAGTTCGCCGGTTCCCCGGTCTTGGCCACATGGCCGTAGGTTTCAAACCAGAAGCTTTCCAGATTGGGCGCGAACTCGGTCACCCATTTGCCGCGCAGGTTGACGCCGCACTGGTGTTCGAACGCCGGATTGGCTTCGACAAAGTAGTAATCGACCGGCTTATCGTCAGCGTCGAACTTGACCTTGACGATGGCAAACGCCGATTCGATGGTTTCCAGAATGGTGATGAAGCGAGCCTCGCTGCGGGCGAGTGCGTCCCGACTGGCTTGCAGTTGCGCCGCCATGTCGCGCTCGAGGTCAACGTCCTGTGTATCGACCTGAGTGCTTTGAAGCGCCGCGCGCAATCGCCTGACTTCTGACTCGAGCGCTTCGCGACTAAGGTGTTCAAGGGTATCCATGTGACCTGCTTTGTTGAATGTTCAAGGGCTGGCTGCATAGAGCGCGTAAGCACAACACGAGCAGTGGACATTGCGCTCGCGGAGGACTCGAGCGCCGATCATCCGTTGACCGGGCGGGTTGTGCTTAAGTTTCACCACCGGCGCAAGCGAGCGTTCATTTCAGATCGATTCGCCGTTATCCAGACGCGCCAACAGGTTCTGCCCGCGTTGCCACAGCGCCTCCTGCTTGGCTGACGGCATGCGGTCGAGGTTCTTGTACATCATCGCCATGCGCTGATTGCCGCGCAGCTGTTCACCGTGGCGCATCAGAAAATGCCAGTACAACGCATTGAACGGGCAGGCATTGTCCGCCGTACTTTCGCTGACCTTGTAGGCGCAGCCGCGGCAGTAGTCAGACATGCGATTGATGTATTGGCCACTGGCGCAATAGGGTTTGGAACCGAGGTAACCGCCGTCGGCATGCATGACCATGCCCAACGTGTTGGGCAGTTCGACCCAGTCGAAGGCGTCCATGTAAATCGCCAGGTACCACTCACAGATCTGGCTCGGCGCAATGCCAGCGAGCAGGGCGAAATTGCCGGTGACCATCAGCCGCTGAATGTGGTGCGCGTAGGCATGCTGCAGACTCTGGCCGATGGCCTGGCGCATGCAGTTCATCTGCGTGGCACCGGTCCAGTAGAACTCCGGCAGTGCACGGCTGTTGCCGAAGGCGTTGCCCAGTGCGTAGTCCGGCATTTTCAGCCAGTACACGCCGCGCACGTATTCACGCCAGCCGATCAGTTGCCGAATGAAGCCTTCGGCAGCATTCAGGGCAATCCTGCCGGCCCAATAAGCCGACTCGACGTCGCTGCACAACCGCCGCAAATCCAGCAGGCCGATATTGAGCGCGGCGCTGATGCGTGCATGAAACAGGAACGGCTCGTCACTGGCCATGGCGTCCTGATAGTCACCGAAACCCGCCAGGCCATAATCCAGAAAATAGTCCCATAGCGCCTGCGCGTCGGCATGGGTGACCGGGTAATTGAAATCATCGAGTGCACCGTAATGCTGACTGAAGTGCGACTTCACCAGATCCAGCACCTCGCGGGTGATGGTGTCGTTACTGAAACGGATCGGGTAGGGGGCTTTCACACCTTTGGGCAGGGACTTGCGATTCTCGGCATCGAAGTTCCAAGCACCGCCCACCGGCGTGCCATCGCCATTGAGCAGCAAGCGACTCTTGCGGCGCATCTCGCGATAAAAGAACTCCATGCGCAACTGTTTTTTCCCCGCAGCCCAGGCGGCGAACTCGGCGCGACTGCACAAAAAACGCGAATCGGCGTGCCAACAAACGGGCAGGCCACAATCCTTGATCGATTGTTCCAGGCGCCAGTCACCGCACTCGGTGACGTGTACTTGCTCGACCTGCAAGCGCTGTTGCCAACGGCGTAATTCCCCCGGCACCGAACCGCTATTGTGCGGATCATCCAGCGTCACGTATTCGACACGAATGCCCTGGTCTCGCAATGACTGGGCGAAATGGCGCATGGCGCTGAAGATCAGGGCAATCTTTTGCGGATGGTGCGGTACATGGCTGGCTTCTTCCATGACCTCGACCAGCAGCACGGTGTCGCGCTCGCTGTCGAGCGTCTGCAAGGAGGCCAGATCGAACGACAACTGATCGCCCAGCACCAGGCACAACCGACGATTCGGGTTCATTCAGTGCGGTCCGGCGGGATTCGTTTCATAACGGCGTGGCCAGCGAAAACGGAATGCGCAGCTCTTCGACCGGCCCGGTATCGCGGCCACACATTTCGTCGTGCACGCATTGCTGCACCAGCACGCACGGGAATGCCGGCACGGTCTGCAGCAAGTCACGCAGATGGGTGATTGAACGCAGGTGCATGGGTTTGGCCGCGTCGTCGAGCAAGGTGAACTGACCGTGATCCAGGCGAACCCGGGCCAGATAAAAACCACCTTCAAGCGACAGCAACTCCAGCTCACGAATTTCGCTGTTGGCCGCGCGTTCGGTCAGGGTTTGCAGATTCATGCTTCACTCCTTGCCTACCAGGGCAGGCGTTGTCCATCGTAGGCAAAGAACTGGCCACTGTCGGCCGGCGTCAACTGGTCAATCAGGTTCAGTAGCTGCTCAGCGGCAACGTCCGCGGGTCGGGCGCTGGATGCCCCGCGAAAAGGTTGCGACAACCCCGACACGACCGTGCCCGGGTGCAGACTCAGCAAGCGGCTTTGCGGGCGGGTGCGGGCCAGTTCGATCGCTGCGGTCTTGATCAGCATGTTCAGCGCCGCCTTGGAGGCGCGATAGGCATACCAGCCGCCCAATCGGTTGTCGCCGATGCTTCCAACCTTGGCCGAAAGCATCGCCATCGCCCCTTGGGGATCAAGCAACGGCAGAAAATGCCGCAACACCATCGCCGGCCCCAGCGTGTTCACTTGAAACACAGTTTGCAGCGCATCGGCCTCGATCGCGCTGTAGCTCTTTTCCGGCTTGATCCGCTCACGATGCAGCAGGCCGGCAGCGTGCACGATCAACTGATAGGGCGCTTGCCCGGACAGTTCGGCGGCGGCGCTGGCGATCGATTGCGGCTGCTCGAGATCCAGCGCCGGAACGGTATGGCGCCCCAGCTCACGAACGCCAGCACAGCGCGGGTCCTGACTGAGCTGCTGGCAAAACGCGCGGCCGATGGCGCCACTCGCGCCGATCACCAGGGCACGATAATCATCGCCCAGGGAGGCCATGCTGAAAGCGCTGTTCATTGACTGACTCCGGCACCCTGACGGCGGAAGAACAAGGTCACCTGGCCAACTTCAACCCCGAGCTTGGACATGCGGGTGCGATTGATCAGCGTGTCCTCGTCCATCTGGTACATCCAGTCGTCCATGCTCATTTCATAGGTCGAGCCATCAACCGGCAGGTTCAGGCGATACCGCCAGTGCAGCGCATTGCCGGCCACCTGACCTGTGGCAACGCCCACTACATCACCTGCGCGCCCGCTCCAGCGTCCCTGGCCCTCGGGCGTCAGGGTCCAGACGCGGCGCTGGCGCGTACCGTCGCTGTACAGGAAGCGCTCATCAAGAATCAGGTTGTCACCTTCACGATGGCTGACGATGTTGACCTCAAAGCGCTTGACCACTTCCCCGGAACGCTTCTGAAACATCCCCCAGGCTTTCACCGGTTGGCTGAAAAAACGCTGCAGATCCAACGCCGGTTGCTGATCGGCGTAGCGACTGACATCCACGCTGCCGCAGCTCGCAACGCTGAGTATCAGAGCCAGCAAGAGCACAATTCGGGTCATTGACGTTCTCCCTGAATGCACAGGCAGGTGGGTGAAATTGGAAAGATCGTGCTTATACAGCCTACTGTCGCTGTACAGGTTTATCGCACCCATCGAGGGTCGAACATCAACTTCGCCGCCCGATCAGTTGCAGGAACTCTTGACGCGTGGTGGTGCTGTCACGAAACGCGCCGAGCATCACCGAGGAGGTCATGACCGAATTCTGCTTTTCAACGCCGCGCATCATCATGCACATGTGCCTGGCCTCAATGACCACGGCCACGCCGGCGGCATCGGTGATCTGCTGGATGGCCTCGGCAATTTGCCGGGTGAGGTTTTCCTGGATCTGCAGGCGCCGGGCGAACATGTCCACCACGCGCGCCACTTTCGACAGCCCGAGCACCCTGCCGGTGGGGATGTACGCCACGTGCGCCTTGCCGATGAAAGGCAGCATGTGGTGCTCACACAAGGAATAGAGCTCGATGTCACTGACGATGACCATCTCATCGCTTTGCGATTCGAACAGTGCGCCGTTGGTGACGTCTTCCAGGCTCATCGTGTAGCCGTTGCACAGATACTGCATCGCTTTGGCCGCACGTTTGGGCGTGTCGAGCAGACCTTCACGCTCGGGGTTTTCTCCGACGCCGAGGAGAATTTCACGGTAATGGCTGGCTAGTAGTGGGTTCATTCAGAGGACTCGCAGCAGTGCTGTGCGTGAGGGCCAATCCGTAGCGCAAGAGTTGTACGCAATTAAGTTCGTTGTATAGGTTTTACTCAAGATAGGCTGAAAAAATCCGCCTGACAATCAATCGGCAATCTTTTTTATGCAGATGCGAACACCTCACATCGCAGCGTGCGAGGTTGCGCGTTTGGCGCAGAGGGGAAAGCGCTCCCGGGCAGTGGGAGCGCTGGGCGAATTCGCGGAATTATTCGCTGTAGGTCGGGTAATCCACATAGCCTTCGGCATTGCCGCCGTAGACCGTGGCGGGGTTCAGCGGATTGAGCGGCCAGTCATTGGCGATGCGCGCCGGCAGGTCCGGGTTGGCCATGAACGGCCGACCGAACGCCACCAGGTCCGCCAGCCCCGATTCGAGCAATTGCGCTCCGGATTCAGCGTTGTAGCGTCCGGCGTAAATGATGGCGCCGCTGAAGGTGTCGCGCACTGCGCGGCGGAATGTTTGCGGCATCACGGGCGCGTCGTCCCAGTCCGCCTCGGCGATGGACAGGTAGGCAATCCCCACGTCCTCAAGCACCTTGATCGCTTCAATGTAAGTGGTGTGCGGGTCTTCCTCGACCATGCCCAGATAAGTGCGTGCTTCATCGGTGGTGGTGAACAGCGGCGCAAACCGCACGCCGACTTTTTCCTTGCCGATGCACTCGGCGACACCCGACACCACTTCGCGCAGAAAACGCAGGCGATTGTGCAGCGAGCCACCGTATTGATCGGTGCGCACATTGCTGTGCGCAGAAATGAACTGGTTCACCAGATAGCCGTTGGCACAGTGCAATTCGATCCCGTCAAAACCGGCGTCCATCGCATTGCGCGCGGCCTGTATATAGAGCTGAACCAGTGCCTGGACTTCATCGGTGCTCAGCGCTCGCGGTGCGGATGGCTTGACCAGCTCTCCAGCGCCCGGCGTGGTTTCAATGAACACGCTGACCCGTTCAGTAGCGATGGCGGAAGCGGATACCGGGGCCGCGCCGTCGGGTTGCAAGGCGGTGTGGGACACACGTCCGACGTGCCACAGCTGGGCGAATATCACGCCGTTCCGGGCATGAACCGCTTCGGTGACAGTGCGCCATCCGGCAATTTGTTCCGGCGTGTGAATGCCGGGGGTCCAGGCGTAGCCCTGACCGCGAGGCTCGATCTGCGTGCCTTCGGTGACCAGCAGTCCGGCGCCGGCGCGCTGCTGGTAATACTCGGCCATCAATGTGTTGGCGACATTGCCCGGTTGCGTGCTGCGCTGGCGGGTGAGGGGCGGCAGGACGATGCGGTTCTTCAGGGTGTGCAGGCCCAGTTTGACGGGGGTGAAGTAAGGGCTGTTTTTCATGTGATTCCTGTTTTGGTCTTATTAGACCAGTCGACTAGTAATGCGGTAAAAAAACACCGTGCGGGATGCGCACGGTGTCTGGACGCTGGAGGGCTCAGGCCAACAGTTTCAGCAGTTTTTCGGCGACGGCTGCCGAGCTGGCAGGGTTTTGACCCGTCACCAGTTGGCCATCGGTCACCACGTGAACCTGCCAGTCAGCGACCTTGGAGTAGCGACCGCCGAGACGCTGGAATTCGTCTTCGATCAGGAACGGCACGACATCGGTCAGGCCTACCGCGGCTTCTTCAGCGTTAGTGAAACCGGTGACGTCCCGGCCTTGAATCAACGGCTTGCCATCGGCAGCCACCACGTGACGCAGAACGCCCGGCGCATGGCAGACGAAACCGTGAGGTTTGTTGCTGCGGTCGAACGCTTCGATCAGCGCAATCGAGTGTTTGTCTTCGGCCAGATCCCACAGTGGGCCATGGCCACCGGGATAAAACACGGCATCGAAATCCTCAGCGCTGACATCCGCCAGGCGCCCGGTATTGGCCAGCGCCTGCTGAGCAGCAGGGTCCTTGCGGAAGCGGTCGGTTTCAGCGGTTTGCGCATCGGGCTCATCGCTTTTCGGATCGAGCGGTGGCTGGCCGCCGGCCGGCGATACCAGAGTGATCTGCGCGCCGGCATCCTTGAAGGCGTAGTAGGGGGCCGCGAACTCTTCGAGCCAGAAGCCGGTTTTCTTGCCGGTGTTGCCAAGCTGATCGTGGGAAGTCAGAACCATCAAGATTTTCATAGAGCGCCCTGTGGTGGTCGGGTGTCCTCGACGGGTTCGTCTGCGACACCTTGGAAGGAATGACGGGCACAGCATAGATTCATATTAGACCGGTCGTCTAGTAAATTTTTACGCCCGTGTTTCCAAGCCATCACTGTGGCAAACTCCTGCTCATCAGAAATATACGACTGGTCTAATGTTTGGTATTTTGCGCCCCATGAAACCGACCTACGACGATACCCGCCAACACCTGCTCGACACCGGCCACCGCATGATGGCCGAAAAGGGCTTTACCAGTGTTGGCCTGAGCGAGATCCTGCAGACCGCCGGTGTGCCCAAGGGCTCGTTCTATCACTACTTCAAATCCAAGGAACTCTACGGCCAGGCGTTGCTGGAGGATTACTTCGTCGGCTACCTCGCAGATATGGAGCGACGCCTGACACTGCCGGGGCTCAGTGCCTATGAGCGGCTGATGGATTACTGGCAGGGCTGGCAGAACCGCTGCACCCTGGAAGGTCACGGCGATGAATGCCTGGTGGTCAAGTTGAGCGCGGAAGTCGCCGACCTGTCCGAGTCGATGCGCCTCACCTTGCGTGACGGCGCCGAGCGCATCGTTGCGCGGATCACGACGTGCCTGGAAGAAGGGCAGTTGGATAAAAGTGTGCCGGATGCTGATGCTCGTCAGCTGGCAGAAACCCTTTACCAGCTCTGGTTGGGCGCCAGTCTGCTGAACAAGCTGCAGCGCACCGGGCAGTCATTGCAGACCTCGATGGTGATGACGAAGCGGCTTTTGCAGCGGCCATCAAACTGAAGCGCCCCCTACTGTTGAGCGTCCCCGATCGTTGTGGCCTGGCTTTCAAGGTAGTGCGTAGATCTTGAACAGCTTCTTCGCCGCGTCGCCGGCGCCATCCAGGTAGTTGTCGTACGCCTGCTCGATGTCGCCGGCGCGGTACATCTCACTCAGCGCAGTGTCGACCAGCAGGCGGAAATCTTCGTCGTTTCGATCCAGCGCCATGGCCGTTGGCGCGTACTCGAAAATCCGCTCCAGCAGCACCAGGTGACCTTCGGGGTCATTCTTGCTTAGCAGATGCTTGAGCACCATGCGCTCAGCAAAGAACGCACTGGCTTTGCCATCGGCAACCTGTTTGAGGCCTGCATCGGCGTTCTCCACCGTGACCAACGTAGCCACCACGCCGAGCAAACGCATCTGCTGATGTATCCACGCCTCGGTCACACCGCCGCCGATGGCAGCATAGGTTTGATTGGACAGCCCAAGGTTCGCGGTGGCACGCCACGTTGGCCCGGTATGGGCCACCTTGCCATTGAGCACATTAAGCAAAGGCTGGGAGGCGTCCTCGCGCACCACGGCCGAGAGACCGGCGGTGTAGACCGGCACCGAGTAGCTGACCTGCGAGCGCCGCACCAGTGTCGGAGGGGTCGGTGTACAGAGAATGTCGATTTTCCCCGAATTGACGGCATTGATTTCGTCGTTCAGGGACACAGGCTGGTACGCAATCTTCAGCGTGGGCAACGCCAGTTCGCTCTTGACCTTTTCGGCTATTTTCAAACAGAGGTCGATGGCATATCCGCTGGCTTTATCGGCGACCTGCTCGCTGAACGGCGCGAAGTCCGGCAAGTAACCGAGAGTGAACGTGTGGCTCGTGCGGATGCGCTCAAGCGTGCTGCCATGAGCCACGACCGGCAATAGCGTCAGTAGGCAGACGAGTAGCAGCGGTTTGGATTTGCTCAGTTTCACGTTCATGTGCGGGTTCCTCGAATTCAGCTGTCTGAGCCGTCACGATGACGGCGGTCAAGGATTGTCGGCTCGGGGGTGAACCGGCACAGACACTTCGACAAATCGTTTGGCGAGGAAGCCGTAGAGCAGGTAGCCGAACACCAGAACCAGAATGCCGCCGAACACCGCATCTTTGCCGCAGGCATACAACGCGTAGAGGGAGTACGCCACGGCCACCACCAACAGCAAGGTATTGCGGGTGTACACGCTGGCACTGACCTTGGCTTTGTACATCATGACCAGCAGCCCGGTGGCCGCTGTTACATAGGGAATCAGGTTGGTCACTGCGGCGAGGCTGACCAGTTTGCCGAACTGCGCACTGGCGTTCGGCGAAATGGTCGACAGCGCCATTAAAGTCTGCAGCACGCCGCAGACCAGCATCCCGACGATGGGGGCATTGCGGGCGCTGACCTTGCAGAACAGTTTGGGAAACATGCCTTGGTCAGCCGTCATCTTGGCGGTTTGCGCCAGGGTGAACTGCCAGCCCAACAGCGAGCCCACGCATGCCATCACTGCCAACGCCATGATGATGTGGCCGACCGTCGGGTTGAACATATGCGCATAAACCAGCGCGAACGGCGCGGACGAGTTAGCCAGCTCGGCATTCGGAATGATCCCCTGAATGACGGTCGTCGAGAGCACGTAGACAACCGCCGCTCCCAGTGTGCCGAACAGGCAGGCCAGCGGCACCGTGCGCGTGGGATTTTCCACCGCGTCAGAGGCCTGCGCGGCCGATTCCATGCCGAGAAAGGCCCAGAGTGTCAGCGGAATTGCTTTGCTGATCGCTTCGGAAATGGGCAGGTGGTAGGGGTTCCAGGCGGCGATCAGCAGATCGGGTTTGAACCAGAACCATCCGATAAGGCTCAAGCCGGCAACCGGGATGATCACGCCCCAGACCGTAATCGCGCCGATCTTGCCGGTAACGCCGGGGCCGCCAAAATTTGCCACGGTGGTTATCCAGAGCAAGCCGACCGTTCCGATGAACAAAGGAATGGCGCCGCTTCCCAGCCAAGGCATGAACGACGTCATGTATCCCACTGCGGAGATGGCCACCGCCACGTTGGCGATGGCCAGTGACAGGAAATACAGATACGAGCAGAGGAAAAATCCCGATTTTGCGTGCGCCTCTTCGGTGTAGGCGGATAACCCGCCCGAGCGCAGACAGAAGATGCCGCACTGGGAAAAACAATATGCAATGGCCATGGAACCGACAGCGGTGACGATCCATGACAACAACGAGACCGCCCCGAGTTGCGCCATGCTGGTCGGCAACATGATGATGCCCGAGCCCATCATGTTGACGGTCACCAAAGTGGTGAGTCCCGTCAGGCTCATTTTCTTGTTGGTGTCGGTCATCGAAAACCCCTCGATCGGCGAAGTGCATCCGCGCCCAGCCCTTGAACGCACTGCAGCGTGGTCATGGTCAATGTTCGCCGACGGTTGAGGTCAACGTGTCTGCCTTGCTTATCCAGCCTCCGCCCGTTGCCTTGTAAACATCGATCATGGCGGTGAACACCGAACCCCGGGTCCGGGTGTAGGTCAGCTCGGCGTCGAACAGACTGCGCTCGGCATCCAGCACTTCTATGTAGCTGGTATAGCCGTTGTCGTAACGCAGCCGGGCAAACCGGGTGTAGGTGCGCAAGGCTTCGACCTGATTGCCTTGAGAAGTCATTTGCTCGCGGGATTTGCTCGCGGCAACCAGGGCGTTTTCAACATCCCTGAAGGCTGACTGGATCGACTGCTGGTAAGCCAGCAAGGTTTGTTTTTGAACGGCCTCGGCCTGTTGCACCTGACCGGCGATCCCGCCAGCGGTGAAGAGCGGCATGCTGGCGGCGACTCCGTAAGACCAGGTGGCAGCCGGCCCGGTGAACAGGTTGGACAGTTGGTTACTGACCGAGCCCAACAATCCGGTCAGCGATATCGTCGGGAAATACAGTGCCTTGGCCGCACCGATTCGGGCGTTGGCGGAAACCAGATTCAACTCGGCTTGCCGCAAATCGGGGCGGCGCTCAAGCAAGTCCGAAGGCAGCCCGGCGGGCACCAATGGCAGCGACAGTTGTGTCAGCTCACGGCCTCTGATGATCGGCCCCGGATTGCGCCCAAGCAGCACCGCCAGATTGTTTTCCTGTTGCGCCACCAATGACTCGAATTGCGCAACGGATGCCTGGGTGCGCTGGAATTCCGAAAGGTTTTGCGCCAATTCCATTTCAGAAATGGTCCCGGCACCGAAACGCAGCTTGAAGATTTCGTAGGAGTCGCCACGGGCCTTGGCCGTGGTGCGGGCGATTTCCAGTTGGCGGTCAAGATCGCGCAGCGCGATGTAACTCGATGCCACCGACGAGACCAGGCTGAGTATCACCGTCCGCCGACCTTCTTCCGAGGCCAGCAAGTCAGCCCGTGCCGACTCATTGAGTCGCCGCAAGCGCCCCCAGACGTCAAGCTCCCAGCTTACACTCAGGGTGGCCTGATAATTCTGGTAAATCGGGTCGACGCTGGAGTCCAGCGGTACCGGGCCATTGTCGCGTGGCGCCCGAGAACGACTGCCTTGCGCGGCGGCGCCGATTTGCGGAAACAGCTGCGAACGCGCCACACCGTAACGGCCCTGAAACTCCTCGACCCGGGCGGCGGCGATCTTGATGTCTTTGTTTTGCGCCAGCGCGCTGCGGATCAAGTCATTGAGCACCGGATCGTTGAACTGTTCCCACCACAACGCGTTGGACAGGTCGTTGGCCTCTTGCTCTGCGTAACGATAGGCCGGCGGGGTGTCGGTGGCCGGGCGCTGGTAATCCGGGCCGAGCATGCAGCCGCTGAGCCCCAGACAAATCAACCACGACAAATGACATGTGCGCATTCATTCCCCCTCATGTCTGTGCAGGGGAGCGCCACCGGGGATCTCTCCGGGCGATGTGAGCGAAGGCGGCGGGGTGGTCTGTTGCGGCGCGCCTTTTTTCTCGGTCAAGCGTTCAACCAGGTAGTAGAACAGCGGGATGAAGAAAATGGCGATGACTGTTGCCGCCAACATCCCGCCGATGACACCTGTGCCGATCGAGTGTCGGCTGTTTTCCGATGCGCCGACGGCAATGGCCAATGGGACACACCCCAGAATGAACGCCAGGGACGTCATCACGATAGGCCGCAGCCGCTCCCTGGCGGCGGTCATTGCCGCATCGTAGGCAGACATGCCGCTTTCCCGGTTCAGTACCGCAAATTCGAAAATCAGAATCGCATTCTTCGCGGCCAGGGCGACCAGCATGGTCAAGCCGATCTGGAAGTAAACATCGTTGCTCAACCCGCGAATCAGTACCGCGAGCAGGGCACCGAACAACGCAAAGGGCACCGCCAGCAATACGCCGACGGGCAGGGACCATTTTTCGTACTGCGCGGCCAGGATCAGGAACACCATGACCAGGCCGAAGATGAACACCTGAGAGGAAGCGCCCCCGCTTTTTTTCTCCTCGAAGGCCTCGCCACTCAGGGCCAAGGCATAGTCATTGGTCATGATTTCAGCGCTGATCTCTTCCAGCGCCTTGAGTGCCTGACCGGAGCTGTAGCCGGGCGCGGCGTTGGCGGTGAGCTTGACTGCCGGGAAGTTGTTGAAGCGCGTCAGCAGGTCGGGGCCGGTGACGTAGCGGGTGGTCAGCAGCGCTTTGAGTGGCACCATCCCCAGGTTCTTGCTGCGCACATAAATCTGCTGCAAGTCTTCAGCCTTGAGTCGGTAGCTCGGTTCAGCCTGCAGAATCACCTGCCACAAGCGGCTGAACTTGTTGAATTGAGACACATACAGAGAACCGAACATGGTTTGCATGGTGCTGTACACGTCTTCGACCGGCACCCCCAGCGTCTCGGCCTTTTCGCGGTCGACATCGACCAGCAATTGCCGGGAAAACACATTGAAGGTCGAGGTGATGGCGCCGAGTTCCGGACGCTGCCTGGCTTTTGCGACAAGCATGCCGACCATCTCGGCCAGTTGCCCGACGCTGGCGTCGCCCTTGCTTTGAACCCACACCTCCATGCCGCCCGTGGTGCCCAGGCCCGGTATGGATGGCGGGTTGACCGGCAAAATGATCCCGCCCTGTACTGTGGAAAAGGCCCGGGCCGCTTTCTGGATGAGCGCTGGAGCACTCTGTTCCTTGATGGTTTGCGAGTCCTTGTAGCGCTCTTCGAAATCCTTGAACCCGACGAAAAAGGCACCGGCATTGTTCTTGTTCTGGCCATCGAGCAGGCTGTAGCCGTTAACGATAGCGACACCCTCGACGGCCTCGTCATGCATGAAGAAATCACTGGCGACCTTGCCCACTTCAGCGGTGCGATCCAGGCTGGCGGCATCGGGCATGATCAGCGCGCCCAGCAGATACCCCTGATCCTCCGGTGGCAGAAAGGCACTGGGAATGCGCTGCGCCATCAGCGCAATCAAAACGATCATGCCGGCGAACAGCAGCAACGCCAGCACAAAGCGTTTGATCATGAACGCCACGGCACGCGAATAGCCCTCGGTCATGCGTTCGAAGCTACGTTCGAACCAGCGGAAAAAAGCGTTTTTTTCGCCTTGATGAGGTTTGAGCAGCAGGGCGGCCAGGGCCGGTGAAAGCGTCAACGCCACCAGACCGGAGATCACCACGGAGATGGCAATGGTGATCGCAAATTGTTTGTAGAGCTGCCCGGTGATGCCCCCCATGAAAGCCACCGGCACGAACACCGCACACAACACCAGCACGATCGCGACCACCGGCCCGGCGACTTCATCCATGGCGCGTTTGGCGGCGTCCTTGGGGTTCATCTTGTGTACGTGCATATTGCGTTCGACGTTTTCAATCACCACGATCGCGTCGTCGACCACGATGCCGATCGCCAGCACCATGCCGAACAGCGTCAGCATGTTCACCGAAAATCCCAAGGCGGACATGCCGATAAAGGTGCCGACAATCGACACCGGTACGGCGAGTACCGGGATCAGCGTGGCGCGCAGACTCTGCAGAAAGATGAACACCACCACGACCACCAGCACCAACGCTTCGAAAAAGGTGTGAATCACCTCGGAAATCGACGCGCGGGTGAACGCGGTAGTGTCCATCACGATCTTGTATTCGATCCCTTCGGGAAATGTCGTTTTCATTTGTGCCAGGGTCGACGTCACCGCTGCCGAGACATCGAGGGCGTTTGCCCCCGGCTGCTGATACACCGCAATCAGCGTGGCGGGACGTCCCTGATAGGTGCTGCGCAGCGAATAGTCCTTCTGCCCGAGTTCGGCGCGCCCTACATCCTTCAGGCGGACGATGGCCGCGCCGTCGTTGCTGGCGCGCAAGATGATGTTCTCGAATTCCGCAGGCTCCGTCAGGCGGCCCTTGGTGGTCACCGCGAACGATTGCTCCACGGCCTGGCCGGTCGGCGATTGCCCGACACGGCCGACGGCGAATTGCTGGTTCTGGTTGGCGACCGCTGTCTGTACGTCAGCGGCGGTAATGCCCAGTTGCGCCATGCGATCGGGTTTGAGCCAGATCCGCATGGCGTAGTCCGGCGTGCCGAAAATGCTCGCCTGGTTGGCCCCCGGAATGCGCTTGATTGCATCCAGAATGTAGAGGTTCGCGTAGTTGGCGACGTAGGTGCTGTCATAGCGCTCGCCGGCCGAATACACGGCAAGCACCATCATGAACGCGGAAGATTTTTTCTGTACCTGAATGCCTTGGCTCTGGACGGCGGAGGGCAGTTGCGGCAAGGCCAGATTGACGCGGTTTTGCACATCGACCTGGGCAAGGGACGGGTCGGTGCCAATCTCGAAGAACACGTTGAGGGTCATGTTCCCCGTCGCCGAGCTGGACGAGTTCATGTAAATCATGTTGTCGGCGCCGTTGACCTGTTGCTCGATCGGCGCTGCCACGTTATTGGCCACCACCTGGGCATCGGCGCCGGGGTAGGTTGCCGAAACGGTAATTTGCGGCGGGGTAATATCCGGGTACTGGGCCACCGGCAATTTGGCCATGGCCACCGCGCCGGCCAGGGTGATGATGATTGAGATCACCGAAGCGAAAATGGGGCGATCAATGCAGTAGTGGGAAATACTCATGGGCTGTGCCCGGTGTCTTGCTGCGTGCTGGCAGCCATCGGTTTTGTCGGCGTCTGGTTAGCTGGCGGGGCAGGAGGGGCAATGATGTTCAGCGGCCCTCCGGGCGTGACTCTGATCGCACCGTCGACCACGATCCGTTCACCGGCCTGCAACCCCTGGGTAATGAACCAGTCATCGCCGTGCCAATCACCCACTTCGACCACCCGTTGTTCGGGCTTGCCTGCGGCATTGATCACCCACACGAAGTGGCTCTTGGCCCCCTCCAGAACGGCTTTTTGCGGTACGACGATGGCGTTCGGCCTGGTAGCGCCGATGGCCCGCGCCCGTACGAACTGGCCGGGACGCAATTGGCCATTGGGATTGGCGACCACGGCGCGGACCAGAAAGGTGCCGGTGTCCTGGCTGTAGGAGGGCGCGGCAAAATTCAGTCGCCCCTGTTCGGGCAGCACCGAGCCGTCGGCCAATACCACTTCCACGACAAATTCACTGCGCAGCGGGAATATGAGGTGCCCGGAAGCAATCTCTTCGCGGAACTTGAGCGTCTCGTTTTCCGAAAGACTGAAGTTGACGTAGATCGGGTCCATCTGCGAGACGGTGGTCAGCAGTCCGGACTCACCGGGTGTGACGTAACTGCCTTCCTGCTTTTTGGCAAAGCTTGAAAAACCGGTAAGCGGGGAGGCGATGGTGGTGTAGCTGAGGTTCAGCTGTTCGGTTCGCACCGACCCTTCGGCGGCCAGCACGGCGGCTCTGGTCTGACGCTCATCGCCGACGGCATTGTCCAGGTCCATCTTGCTGACAGCATTCTGCGCCGCCAGCGGCCGGACACGGGCGAGGGTGGCTTTGGCCACCTCCCAGCGTGCCTGCTGTTGAGCCAGTTGCCCCTGGGCCGAGAGCAATGAAGCTTCAAAGGGCTTGCGATCCATCTGAAACAGCGTCTGCCCGGTTTTTACCAAGTAGCCTTCGGTGTACAGCCGCTTTTCCAGGAACCCGGCAACCCGGGCGCGGATCTCGACTTCGCGGGAGCTTTGGGTTTGCGCAACGAACTCGAAGGTCACCGGTGTAGTGCGTGCGGTGACCGTCATGATCGTGACATCAGGCGCTTGACGGGCGAGGGTCGGGGGTTCTTTGCCGCAGCCGGCGAGCAGGCTCAGGCTGCCGACGATAATGGCGACGGGCAAGCCGAGTTGCCTGCCAACACTCATGTTCCTGCCCATATTCTGCTCCGTGAAGGTTTCTCGGACAGACACTTAGCCATTCGTTGGTCACAACGCTAGCACCGGCACTCAGTGGCATTTCTGACAATTATCAAAGAACACGATTTGCCAGCCGCGAGACCCATGGGTTGGCACTCAAACCATGGAGCAGCACACTCAGTAAAACGGTGCAGGCCGCTACAGCCACCAACGTACGACCGACTTGCAGAGGGTAGTCCAGAATCATCACGGCGAAGACAATACTTGCAAGGCCGCGCGGGCCGAACCAGCCGATGAACAGCCGGGTTTCGAAATCGAAGTCGGTCCCTGCCAGACTGATGAGCACAGGCAGTACGCGAACCACGGTGAGGCTGAGCACCGCATACAACCAGATATTCAGCGTGAAACTGCCCCAGGCCCAAGGGATTACCTGCGCGCCAAACACCACCCAGGTAATGACGGAAAGCAGGCTGGCGAACTCTTCACTGGCCTTGAGCAGATCATGCTTTTGTTCAGCAAACAGATAACTGGCGAGCAGGCCGCCAACGAACGCCGCGATAAACCCGCTACCGCCCGATGCTTGCGCGGTGGCAAAGCAAACCAGCGCCAGTCCGGGTAGCGTCAGCTGTGACCACATGGGGGTTTGCCAATGGCGTTTCCCGGCGTAACGCTGCAACAACCAGGCGATCAACGTCAGGGCTACGCCGACGAGCGCGCCAATGCCAAGCTCCTCGGCAACCAGCTCCACCGCCAGCGAGACGGGCGACCGCGTCTGTTCTTCGATCAACAGGGCCAGGAACATCAACAGCACCGGCACGCAGATGCCGTCATTGAGCCCGCTCTCCACGTTCAATCCTTCACGCACGGATGCCGCCACCTTCGGATTGCTCACGACAGCCTTGCCCAGTGCCGCATCCGTGGGCGCCAGAAGAGTCGCCAAGATGGCCAGTTCGATCGGGGGAATCTGCGGAAACAGCCAGATGCCGACCAGCCAGCCACTGAGCATGGTCAGCGGCAGCCCGATCAACAACAAGCGTAGCGGTAATCCTTCGTGGGCTTTCAGCACCTTGAGATCAGCGCTGGCTGCATCGCTGAAGAGCACAATTGCCAAGGTCAGTTCGGCCAGGATCCGGAGGCCGTCCTTGTCGATCCGGGGCAGCAGCAGGCCCAGGAATGCCGGGCCAAGAATCAGCCCGGCGAGCATGAACATCAGAGGCCCATTGAGCAGGCGCGACTCGAAACGTCCGGCAAACAGGCTATAGACAAGAAGGAAGGCGGCAAGCAGTGCCAGGTTCTGATACATCGGTCACCTGCCTGTCCGGGTTTAGAGAGAAGGGATAAGGCAGGTTTAATTCATTGCTCGTAGCGTCTTCTGATAAAAATCAATGGATGTGAGGATTCCCCAATCGACTACCTGATCAGCTCCTGCGTCGACGTTCCAATAGAGAGAACAGGTACATGCCGGCCAGCATGGCCAACACGAATACGATGATTTGCCCGTGCCCGGTAAGCAGAATAGCGACGGCTGGCCCAGGGCAGATTCCCGCCATCCCCCAACCGATGCCGAACAGCAGGCTGCCGCCAATCAGGCGGGCATCCAGCTCCCGTTTCATCGGTAGCTGCATGGGGGCTCCCAGCAAGGATTGCTTGTTGTTCCGCGCCCAATTCAGCGGGATGACCGCCACGGCGATGGCGCCTCCCATCACCAGTGCAAGTGACGGATCCCAGGCCCCGGCCACATCCAGGAAAGCCAGTACCTTGGCGGGGTTCGCCATGCCTGCCAGGAGCAGCCCAAGGCCGAAGATCAGTCCTGCGGAAAAAGCGCTCAGCTTGATCATTTTCAAGCCCCCACGACATGACGAATGACGTACACCGTTGCAAAACCGGCGAACATAAAGCACATCGTTGCCGTGATGGATCGAGCAGACAGTCGAGAGATCCCGCAAACCCCATGACCACTTGTGCAGCCAGAGCCGTAACGGGTGCCCACGCCGACGAACAGTCCCGCAATGATCAGCGTCGGCCATTCTGCCTTGATCTCGATCTGCGGCAGTACGGCAAACACCCCCCACAGCAGTGGCGCGAGCATCAGGCCAAGAAGAAACAATGCCTTCTCGCTCCA
This sequence comes from Pseudomonas sp. AO-1, assembly GCF_019775695.1. Lineage (NCBI taxonomy): Bacteria > Pseudomonadati > Pseudomonadota > Gammaproteobacteria > Pseudomonadales > Pseudomonadaceae > Pseudomonas > Pseudomonas sp. AO-1. The sequence goes on along the minus strand of NZ_CP079947.1, from coordinate 3,321,037 downwards.
GCCCTCACTGCCAAATTGCATCACGCTGCCAATCAAGCCACTGATGCCGGCGATGCGACCATTGGCGAGCACGAATACCCCGACCGCCAGGCCTATCAAGGCCCCTCCGCCCAAGGCAGTCCAGGGCGTAAAGTTCAGCCAATCAATGCTCATTTTGTAGCTCCTGCACAGAAGTGCTGATTAAAAGCCAAACATCACCGCGCGTGCCGTGGAGCTGTTGATTCGCTAGCCGGCGTGTTTTGCGTCATTAAAAACCGCTCGATCTCCTCAACCGTACTTCGCGCCGTTCGGGTGACGCCGATCAGTGTCGCGGAAGCGGCGCCTGTCCAGTCGCCATACCCCACCAGCCATAAGCGCGGCTCCTTGATCGAACGTGTACCTTCAACGATCACACGTCCATCGGCGGTACACACCCCCAGTGATGCCAGATAACCGAGGGCAGGGCGGAAGCCGGTGCACCAGATCACTACGTCGACCGGCGTTTGCGAGCCATCGGCCCACGTCACCCCGGTTTCGGTGAAACGCAGGAACGGCCGAACCGCATGCAACACGCCACGCTCCCGCGCCTCGACGACTGGCGGGACCATCACGATATCGCCCAGGCCTCCGACTGGTTGTTCAATGACGGTCCCGGCGAGCTGGGCTTTCCAGCGCTCGGTGGCGCGCTCGAACAGCACGCGGCCATCGACGTCATCGGCGAGAAATTCTGGCGGCTGCGGAGTAACCCAGGTGGCGTCGGCCACTTTTGAGACCTCAGCGAGGATCTGTGCACCGGAGTTGCCACCGCCCACCACCAGGACTTTTTTCCCCGCAAAAGGCTTCGCATTGACGTAATGGGCCGAATGCAAATGCTGGCCGGTAAAGGTTTCACTGCCGGGGTAATGTGGCAGGTAAGGATGACGCCAGGTGCCGGTCGCACTGACCACCGCGCGGGCCAGCCAGCAACGGCCCTGGGCTTTGACCTGAAGTCGATCGCCCTGGCGCTCAACAGCATCGACCCAATAAGGCCGTTCGACAGGAAACTGATAGCGTTGCTCATACTGGCGCAGGTAATCGATCACGTTGTCACGACTGGGATAGCCGTCGGTGACCGGCGGCATCATCCAGCCGGCGATGGAGCTCCAGGTCGAAGGTGAAAACAATCGCAGGGAATCCCAGCCATGCCGCCACGCACCACCCGGTGCGGCTTCGGCATCAATGATCACAAACGAGCGCCCGGTGCGACGCAGGAAATAAGCCGCGGCGAGTGCAGACTGACCGCCGCCAATAATCGCGACATCCACTTCGGTACAGTTGGCAGTCATTGGGAGAGTCCTTGAGGCAGCGCAAGTCAGGCCAGATTAGCGCATCCGAATCGGGCGTTTGTTGATGATCCTCAAATGGCTGTATCTAGATCGCCGCCCAATCGGTTTGATGCTGCAGCAGAAAATCGACGAATGCCCGGACCCGCTGAGGAACGTAGCGGCCATGAGGGTAGAGCAGGGTGTAGGGCCGGGAGCGCCCATTGTAGGGCTGGAGTACCTCGACGAGGCGCCCATCGGCCAATTCGTTCTCGACAATGAATCGGTAAGTCTGGAACAGGCCAGCGCTGTGTTTGGCCAGAGTGACGCCGCCCAGCACATCGTCCGAGCAGCAATAGCGGCCCTCTGTGAAGATCTCCCGATGTTTGCCATCGACTTCGAACAGCCATGAGATGCGACGGCCGCTGCTGGGCAGTTCAAATTGAATGCACTCGTGAGTGACAAGGTCATCCAGTGTCATTGGCGTGCCGGCCCTGGTCAGGTATTCAGGTGTCGCGACCACGACCAGTTGTGCGTCCTCCAGCAAGCGGGCGATCAGGGTCGAGTCCGGTTGAGCCCGGACTCGAATCGCCAGATCGTAGCCTTCCGCCACAAAGTCGATATTTCGGTTACCCAAATGGATATCCACGCTGACGTCTGGATAAAGCGCCCGAAACTTCGGCAGAAGCGGCAGGATCCGGTGATGCCCATAGGTGGTCGGAAGACTGATGCGCAACCGCCCTGAAGGCGTCGATTGAGCGCCCATGACTTCTTGCTGTGCTTCCACCAGTTGCGTCAGGGCCTGTCGGCATTGTTCATAGAACACCCGGCCCGGTTCAGTCATCCGGATGCTGCGTGTGGTTCTGACGAAGAGGCGTGATCCCAAACGCTCCTCTAGACGCAAAATCGCGCGGCTTACTGCAGCAGGCGTCACACCGGCTACCTGCGCGGCTGCCGTAAAACTGCCCGCTTCCGAGGCCAGGCAAAATAGCTCGATGCTTCCTAGCTGCAGGTCATCAAAATGACGCTTCATATTCATCACACCGAGTATTCGCGAAGTGCCCAAAGCATACCGAGGTCGATGACGCAGTGGCGAGGACCGCGGCTTTTATTCATTACACGGCGTCATAAATGAAGTAACCGGGCCCGCATTTATTCATTCAAGGCCAGCTTATAGAGTTCATTCCACTTGCCGTTTCATCATGCCGATGAGACGCGAACTGGAGACTTTCCCGTGCCTTTCATCACCGTTCGTATCACCCGCGATGGCGTTACCAAAGACCAAAAAGCACAGGTGATTGCCGAGATCACCCAGACCATGCAGACGGTGCTCAACAAAGACCCGCACCTGACGCACATCGTGATCGAGGAAGTCGATACCGATAACTGGGGCTACGCAGGAATAACCACGACCGAGTACCGCCAGTCGCTGGTGGAGCCCAGGTAATGCTGAGGCACCTGAAACCGCTTTTATAAACTATCGAGGCATTATCATGAGCCATTCAAAAAAAGTCGTTGTGGTCACTGGCGCATCCCAGGGGCTCGGCGCGGGCATCGTCGAGGGTTTTCGTAAACTCGGTTATCAAGTGGTGGCGACTTCGCGCTCCATCCAGCCGTCATCGGATCCGGACATCCTGACCGTCGCTGGAGATATCGCCGATCCGGCGACGTCTGAGAAAATCATTCGCGAAGGCGTAGCGCGTTTTGGCCGCATCGACACGTTGGTGAACAACGCCGGGATCTTCCTCGCCAAGCCGTTCACGGCCTATACCCGCGAAGAGTATTTAAATACGGTGGCGACCAACATGGGCAGCTTCTTCCATATGTCGCAGCAGGCGATTGCTCAGATGGAGAAGCAAGGCGAGGGCGGTCATGTGGTCAGTATCACCACGTCGCTGGTCGATCACGCTATCGAGGGCGTGCCATCGGTGCTGGCGTCGCTGACTAAAGGTGGGATGAACGCCGCGACCAAATCCCTGGCGATCGAGTACGCCAAGCGCGGCATCCGCGTTAACGCGGTGTCGCCGGGCATCATCAAGACCCCGATGCATGGCGAGGAAAGCCACGCCGCACTGGGCCGCCTGCATCCGGTCGGCCACATGGGCGACGTGCAAGACATTGTCGCAGCGGTGTTGTATCTGGACAGCGCCCCATTCGTCACGGGCGAAATCCTGCACGTCGATGGCGGCCAAAGCGCCGGTCACTGATGGAGACGGCGGCCTGGCTAACCAGGCGACCGGCAATCTGAAGCAAGAAGCCGCCATCGGCGGCTTTTCCCATCACATTTGGGGGGCGTTGCGCGCAGCGATCGCGACGGTGCTCGGCGAATCCGCAAGTGGGACGAATTGCCGTGTCGCGCCATCAAGTGCATCGATGCATCCAGCTTCGATGTCGTAAACCCAGCCGTGCAGATTCAGCCGTCCTTGCTCGAGCGCGAGGGCCACTGAGGGATGCGTACGCAGATTCGCCAGTTGCGCGATCACGTTTTCACGCACAAGGCCATCGAGCTTGGCGCCGGGCGTATCGAACTCATGCGCCGCATTGATCGCTTTCGCGGCGTCCGCGTGACGGAGCCAGTTAGCGACCGCAGGCAGGTGGTCCAGACAAGTGCAGCGCGAAATCGCGCCCATCGCGCCGCAGTCCGAATGGCCGCAGATCACGATGTCCTGGACGCCCAGCACCGCGACCGCATATTCGACGGTGGCCGAGACGCCGCCGGGTTCGGGGCCGTAAGACGGCACAATATTGCCGGCATTACGAATCACGAACAGTTCGCCCGGTTCGCGCTGCGTAAGGAGTTCCGGCACAACACGACTGTCCGAGCAGGTGACAAACAGCGCCTTGGGATTTTGTGCCGTTGCGAGCTGCTTGAACAGCTCGACACGCTGCGGATAAACCTCGCGCTGAAAGCGCAGAAAGCCGTCAATGATGTCACGCATGAAGTTCTCCAAACCCGATTAACAGATGGGGGCACCAGCACTCGATGTGCTGTCGCGCCGCGGTGGCCGGTATTATCGCAAACGTTGCGCGTGTTAGCTGTATTTGACTTGAGGCATTGGTGCAGGAGGGAGGTAACGTAATATGCCATTTAACATAATATACATTACACGCAACAAGATGTTTCCGAATCAGCCCGGTTGCACGCCACATTCAATCCAGAGGCTCACCTGAAACCGCATTTTCCAAAACCTCGGTCTGGCCTGAAATTTGTGAGCATCAATCAGCATCCCGCGTCAGCTTTTCTATCAACATCCGATGCTGTGGAAATTGCGCAGTCAGTCTGCGTCTGTCACCCATCTCCATGTCCGCGAAATCAAATCCTGGCGACACGGTTTCGCTGATCAAACCAAACCCGTGTTCACCCTCAAGCAGTCGCGATGCTTTCCAGATGCCACCAGGTACGTGCATTTGCAAAAGCTGTCCCGCCAGAATGTCGCTACCCAATACCAATGTTTGAAGCGAGCCGTCACCTGAGATCATGCTGTACTCGATGGGATCGCCCAGATGGTAGAAATGCAGGATGTCCGATTGGTTGAAATGAAACTGGCCCACCGGCGAATCTTCAGTCAGCAAGTAATAGATCGAAGTCACCAAGTAACGTGGGCCACGGGTGGTTTGCAGCATGGCACGATGATCTGTTTGAAAAGTCCTGCGAAAATAGCCGCCTTCAACATGAGGCTGCAGATCCAGTGCAGCAATCACGTCCACGATCTCTGTTTTCCCTCGATTCATGGCCTGCTCCATTGATTGAAAGGCAGATAGGCTGATAGCTCTACTAAACAGCCATTTAGTAGAGTTGAATTGATCTCGTAGCCAATGTCTTATCAGTCCGTTATTGGGCGGTCGCTTTATAATATCTTGCTGACGGATATTGATTTTATTTCACAACACCTTTTCTAAAAGCATGGTTCTCTTGAACCTAGCTGACAGAGATACTCCAGTCTAAAGGGCTAGTCATTGTAGACCACTCGAATACTGTCGCAGGGTCGCAACGGGTTCGAACTGCTTAAAACTGAGGACACACAATGAATGCTGATTTTGCCGCTTGGACTTGGAGCGCTGGGAAAGGAATTGAGGGACTGCAACTCACCCGAAAGCCACTGGTGCAACCCGGCCCGTCTGAGGTACTTGTTGCCAACCGAGCAATCGCTCTGAATCCAGTAGACTGGAAAATGGTCGACTGGGGACACCCGAGCTGGAAGGACGGTCACGTGCCGGGGGTGGACGGCGTCGGTGTGGTCGTTGCAGCAGGACCCGATGTCTCCATCAAGCCGGGTACGCGCGTCGCGTATCATCAATCACTGACACGTGACGGTAGTTTTGCCGAGTTCTGTTTGCTGGAAGCCAGCATTGTACTAATCGTGCCCTCCGCGCTTGATGACGGTATAGCGGCAACACTGCCTTGTCCTGGGCTTACCGCCTGGCAAGCATTGGAAAAGATACCCCAGGTCAGCGACGACGTATTAGTGGTGGGTGCAGGTGGTGCGGTCGGTCTGTTGCTTGTGCAGTTAGCAGTACAGCGAGGCTATCGGGTGTGGGCCACTGCAGCTCAAAAGCACCATGCGCGACTGAAATCGCTGGGTGTTGTCGGTGTTGTTGATTACCGGGAAGACAACTGGCAGCAGATACTTCAAGCGGATATGGGTAATCGGCGATTGCACGTCGTTTTCGATACTGTGAGTGGTACTCATGCAGCCGGTCTTGCGCCTCTTCTGGGTTACAACGGCCATTTGGTGTGCGTCCAGGATCGTCAGGAAGTCGCCCCCCTTCCCCCTTTCGGCACTGCGATCTCTTTGCATGAAGTGGCACTCAACAGCTTCCATACCCATGCCAGTTCGAGTGATAAGCAACGGCTGCGACATGCTGGAGAGCGTCTGCTGGAAAGCTTGCTGGAAGGCCGTTTAGCAAAACCAGAACTTCAGATCTTCGATTTCCGAAAACTGCCCGACGCTTTACTGGCTCTCAAGCAAGGGGGTAAAGGCGGGAAATGGATCGCAAGGCTCAACGAGTCAGATCCAGTAACACTTGACTGATCGATAAAACACGGCGCCCGATTTTCAGCATTGGAGTTCGGGCGCTTTTTTCTCGCGTAAAGCTACTCACGCCTCAACCAGATTTTCTTTTTTCTCCAGCCAGTCAATCATCAGCTCGCCCCAAGCAATATCGGCCTGCAACGCGTCCTTGGCCTTGGCTGAATCTCGAGTTCGCAGGCCTTCCAACACTTCAAAGTGCTTGTGCTTGGCACTGGCCAATTCCAACTTTGGCACCTCTGCATGAAACCGGCTAAGCAATGGCCCCATGATGACCCACATGTTTTCCAGTGTTTTGGACACCACAGGCATGCGTGCCGCAGAAATCAATCCGAAGTGAAACTCCCGATTCAGCAATGCAGCCTGCTTGTAATCGACTGACACGGCTTTCTGAAATGCCTCCTGGATGGTCTCGAGCTTCTCCAGCTCCGGCCTGGTAATTCGCTGAGCTGCCATGCCAGCAGCCTCGCCTTCCAACAAACGACGAATCAACTGTATTTCCCGAAGTTGGCTGACCGACAACTCCGGGACATAAATTGAAGTGGCGGCTTTCATGTCCAGTGCATGGTCACTGACCAGGCGGAAAATCGCTTCACGCACTGGAGTGATCGAAACGCCAAACTCCTCCGCCAAACTGCTTATGCGCAACCGATCACCGGGCTGGTACTGCCCGTCCATCAACGCTGTGCGGATAATTGAATACACCCGTTCGCTCAGGTTGCCTTTGTCAATAGGCTTATGCACGGTCACTGTCACTCGATCTCCATGGTCGATTACTGTGCGTCAGACGATAGACTTGTGAATCCACCGCCTGCAAACGCCGATAACGCATCATACATCATCGATCGACACCTGCCACTCCAATCGAAGATTGGTTCAAATGCGCGTATCTCGCCGGCCAACACCTTGCAGCAATACCGCGATGACGATAATTGCCCCCTTGATAATTTGCTGCGGATAGGCCGGGACACTGAGTAAGTTCATAATATTGCCGATCAGCCCCAACACCAAAACACCCACCACCGTATAGAAAATGGTGCCTTTGCCACCCGATAACAAGGCGCCACCGATGACACAGGCAGCGATCGCGTCCAGTTCCAAAGCCAGGCCGGCACTGGGGGTGGCAACTCCCGAGCGTGAGGCGATAACCACCCCGGCCAATGCCGCAAGGCCACCGCACAATCCATAGGCAGCCAATTTGTAACGCTCAACGGAGATCCCCGCAAGGCGCACCGCCGTTTCGTTACTACCACTGGCAATGGTCAAACGACCATATGCGTTGTACCGCAGGATCAAGGCTAGAACGATCGTCACCAGCGCGCCAAGCCACACCGGCCAAGGAATGCCCAGAACACCGTCTGACAGTCGTCCGAAATCACGCAGTAATTGAGCGCCTACAAGTTTGTCATCCAGTCGTTGCGGCTGGCCGTTGGACAGGATGAACGCCAGACCACGAGCAACCGTCATCATCGCCAGGGTCGCGATAAATGGCGCCATGCGGAAATAGGCGATGAAGGTCCCCGTCACTAGCCCCATGAAAACCCCGACCGCCACCGCAATCGCTACCGCAAGCAACAAACCGGCACTCCCGCCGACCGGCAACACATTAAGGGTCATGGCGACTACAACTCCACCCACAGCCGCTACAGATGCTACGGATAAATCGATGCCCGCGGTCAGGATCACGATTAACATTCCGATGCTCACCAGCAACAGTGGCGTCATTTGGCGCAGCAAATTGCCAAGGTTCTGATAGGTGAAGAAATCCGCCGAGAGGATGCTGGCGATAATCGCTAGAACCACCAGCATCACTAACGCGTTGTGCTCCAGAAACAGGCGCTGCAACGCGCGTTGACGGGAATGCGCCTCGCCCGCGTGGTCGGTGTGCTGAACGCGTTCGGCCGTGGCCAGTTTGAAATCAGGGTTATTCATGGTGCTCCACTCCCATTGCCAGGCAAATCATTTCTTGTTCTTGAATGCGGTCGCCCGACAATTCGCCGGCGATCGCGCCTTCACGCATGACCAGCACGCGATCACACATACCGATAATTTCCATCATCTCTGAAGAAACCATGATGATTGCCACACCCTGTGCGGCGAGGTCGTTGATGACCCGGTAAATTTCAGTCTTGGCGCCCACATCGACACCACGCGTAGGTTCATCAAGAATCAGCACACGACAGCCGGCGCCGACCCATTTCATCAATGCGACTTTCTGCTGATTTCCGCCTGACAGATCGCCCACCAGTTGCTCGATCGAATGAGACTTGACCGCCAGTTGCCGGCGCAAGGCTTCAATTCCCCGGGTTTCCTGAGCACTTGCAATCCAGCCCATAGAACCGGTGTAAGGACTGTTCGGGCGCAGCGCGCCATTGACCCGGATCGACATTTCCAGCAGTACGCCCTGCTGCTTACGATCTTCCGGCAGCAGGCCGATGCCATTGGCAATGGCGTCCCTGGGAGTGCGATTGTGGATTTCCCGACCATTGAGGCGCAGGGTGCCAGAAGTCTTGCGGTCAGCACCGAAGATCGCACGCATGGTTTCTGTCCGCCCGGCTCCCACCAGCCCGCAAAAGCCCAGGACTTCACCGGCGCGCAGATCAAAGCTCACATCACGCACTTGGCGCCCGGCATATAGATGCTCGACCGTCAGCAGCACCTCACCGATCTGCGCTTGTCGTGCTGGAAACAGGTCACTCAGCTCACGACCGACCATCATTTGGATCAAGCCGCGCTCGGTGATGCTGGTCAGGTCCACAGTAGCGACGGTCCTGCCATCCTTGAGCACCGTGGCACGGTCGCAGAGACTGAAGATTTCGTCCATACGGTGAGAGACGTAGACAATGCAAGCCCCTTTGCGCCTCAGATCATCAAGGATCTTGAATAGTTTCTGCGTTTCGTGGGAGGTCAATACCGCGGTTGGCTCATCAAAAACCAGTACATTGGAGTTACGCGACAGCGCCTTGCAGATTTCAACCGCCTGTTGATACGCCACCGGCAAAGTGCCGACCGGTTGACGTACATTGATGTCGCTGAATCCCAATTCATCGAGAATCTTCCGCGCCTTTTTACGCAGCGCCGACCACTGGATCAGGCCTCTGCTCTTGCCTAGGTCGTCGATGCAAATATTCTCAGCGACCGATAAATGCGGAGCTAAGGCAAACTCCTGGTAAATAATCGAAATCCCGAGTTTGAGTGCATCAGCGGGTTTACGGATATCAACGGCTTCACCGTTCAGGCTGACGGCGCCGCCATCGCGCACGTAGGCTCCGGAAAGAATCTTCATCAAGGTGGATTTACCGGCGCCGTTCTCGCCCATCAGGGCATGGATCTCCCCGGCCTCGGCCGCAAAAGTGGCGTTGTTCAGGGCGCTGATACCGCCGAACTTTTTTGAGATGTCGAGCATCTCCACGGCAGGTTTTTGCATGGCATTCATAGTGTTCACCATCTATAAAAGTGGCGCGATCAGGCAGTGCCTGCGGTTCAATACGCAGCCACTGCCCAGTTCTATTGCGCGATATCACTTGATCGCGGTTTTGATCTGCTCGATTGACCGGAACGGTGGAACGGTGTCCGTTGACGGTGGCAGGCCGTCAGCCTTGATGTAGGTATCGACGTTATCCGGTGTGATCAACGTTACTGGGAAGTAGGACGCCAAAGGCAGGTTGTTGGCATCCAGGCCCTTGTCGAGGATCTGGTGAATCAACTCGATAGCGGCCACCCCCGTTTCCGATCCGCTATTGGTGGCGGTTACCAGCAATTTGCCCTGCTTGATCAAGTCCAGTGCCAGCCGAAAACTGCCGGCTCCGGAGGCAACCATCACGCTGTTTTTCTTGCCGGCGTTTTCCAACGCATTAATCGCACCGATTGCAATGAAATCGTTCTCGGCCAAGAGCAGATTAAGCTTGTCACCTTGAGACGAGAGAATGTCTTCAGTGGCTGTTAGTCCGCCCTCCTCGGTCCAGTCACCACGGCCCCAGGCCAGCACGTTGAAGCCGCCTTCCTGCCAGTTGAAACTGCCTTTGGCCTTGACCTGTTGAAACAACTTAAAACCTTTGAGCATTGCGTCTTCCCGGGATAGCCCCAGTTTCCGTTCTTGCGAACGGGCATAGACGATCCCGGAAATCATGCCGTTGAGACGGCTTTCGGATGTCGAGTTGCCCATCACCCCAATGACCATTGCCGCGTTAATCACCTTGGCCGGATCAGTCTTGGCCGCGATGTAACGCCCAGCCTCGAAGCCGCTGCCATACGGATTGCCGGTACTGGTAGTAATAACGGGCGCCCGAGAATCCGGCGCCGTGCCAACGGTTATGACGGGAATTCCAGCCGCCACTGCCCGCTCCACATCAGACACAGACCCGAGCACATCAGTCGGGTCGATCACGATCAAGTCGACCCCCAGTGTGATGAAGTTATCAACCTGAGCACTCTGCTTGGCGACATCACTGTCTGCTACCTGCAGTTCGATGTCGTAGTTGTACTGTTTCGCGATCGTTTTCGAGTCGTCAATCATCGAGACAAACCAAGGATTGCCCAGGGTTATTTCGGTCCACCCGATACGCAGACGCTCGCCCTTCTTTTTCAGTGGCAAGGCTTTGTTGATGGCTGTGCGATCAGGCATGTCAGGATCGATGACCCCCGACAGCGCAGTGTTTGGCATCAACCTATAGATTTCATGCTTTGGGGTTGCCCAGGCACATGTGCCGATTAGGCTTGCCATTGCCAGTGAGGTGATCGAACGGACAGCCGACAGTTTCATAATTATTATTCTCCAGTACGCTGATTTTGATCGGTGACGCGGTGGCTCAGGCCAGATCGATCCAGGCGGATTTGACTTCCGAGTACTTATCGAGAGCGTGCAACGAGCGGTCACGGCCATTGCCTGACTGTTTGTAGCCACCAAATGGCATGGTGATGTCGCCTCCATCGAAACAGTTGACCCAGACACTGCCGGCTCGTAAGGAGCGAATAATGGAGTGGGCGCGGTTCAGATCGCTGGTCCAAAGGCTGGCAGCCAGCCCATAAGGCGAGTCATTGGCGATGCGCACCGCGTCCAAGTGATCTTTGGCGTTAATCACCGAGAGTACCGGTCCAAAGATCTCTTCACGGGCGATGGTCATGTCGTTGGTGACGTTGTCGAAAATCGTAGGTGGGATGAAGAACCCATCAGCCAGTGCACCGCCAACACGCTCGCCCCCGAGGATGATTTGTGCACCCTCTTCGCTGCCTTTGCGGATGTAGCCGAGTACGCGATCCATTTGTGCGCGGTCAACCATTGCGCCTAATTGCGTCGCTGGATCCAGTGGGTCGCCCACAGCAATAGTGCGTGCGACCTTCAACACCTCGGCGAGAAACTCATTACGAATACCTTGCTCAACGATTAGCCGCGAGGGCGCCACGCAGACTTCGCCTTGATTGAAAAACATTGACCTAGCCGCCGTAGCCGCCGCTTTTTCCAGGTCATGACAGTCATTGAGAATGATGTTCGGCGTCTTGCCACCGCACTCCAACCACACGCGTTTCATGTTCGACTGTCCCGAGTACTGCAGGAACAGCTTTCCGACTTCACCGGAACCTGTGAACACCAGCGTATCGACGTCCATGTGCAGGCCCAACGCGCGGCCGGCAGTCGGACCAAATCCTGGCACCACGTTGAACACCCCAGGCGGAATGCCCGCTTGGGCTGCCAGTTCGGCAATGCGCAAAGCCGTCAGTGGCGATTGTTCAGCGGGTTTCAAAATTACCGAGTTACCCATTGCCAGAGCCGGCGCGACTTTCCACATGGCCATTAGCATCGGGAAGTTCCATGGCGTTACGGCTGCCACCACACCGATGGCTTCTCGGGTAATCATGCCCAGTGCTCCAGGGCCTGAAGGGGCGATTTCGTCGTAGACCTTATCGCAGCACTCGGCATACCACTGCAGGCACTCAAGAACGGCATGCACATCGAACCCGTTGCTCTCGGACACCGGTTTACCCATGTCCAGGGTCTCAAGCAGCGCCAGTTCAGTCATGTGTTGCTCGAACAACGCAGCAAAACGCAACATGACTTTCTTGCGTTCCTTGGGCGCCAGTTGGGACCACGCACCGCTATCAAATGCCCGGCGTGCGACCTTGACCGCGAGATCGACGTCTTCGGCTTGACAGGATGCAACCTGGTTCAACACCTGTCCGTTACGCGGGGAAATATTGGCGAATGTTTCGCCGCTGAGCGCGTCGACAAAATCGCCATCAATAAAGGCTTGCCCCGGCAAACTCAGAGTGGCGACGCGTTTTTGTACGGCAGCGATATCAACGAGGGTATTCATGGTATTGCTTCTCCTGTTGTAGTTTTTCGTAAAAACGACTGTCCCGCTAAAAACTGACTTCGGTTTTCAACCCGAACACCACCACACTCTTATCCCCGCTCAGGCCGCCAGGATTGACCACGTACTGCACGTTGGGACGTAGCGTCAGCGCAGGTGTGATGTTGATGCCGTAGTACAACTCCATCGGGTATTCCGTATCCGGTGCTGCCGAGGCGTAGCCATTCGCCTGACTGATGCGCCTGGAAGAAAGTTCGTTAACCTCTAGGCGACCGATCGCTACGCCAATCTCATCTTGAGGACGGGTAGCAAAAGGCCCGCTGATAAATGCACCTAAGTGAAAGACTTTTTCCACGTAGGACACATCGCGATCCGATTGAATGAAGTTGGCGAACAGAGTCAGACTGCGAGTGCTGTTGTCGGGATCCTGATAGACCCGTTGCTCGGCCATGAGGTAATAACCGCTGGCCGAATCATGTTGCTCCGGCGAGTGACCGGTCAGGCCGATGGGCCGGCCATCAATGTCGTGGTAAACATCATTGAAGTCTCCGGTATTGCGCCAGATGCCTGCACGATAGCTGCCAGGCAAACCTTTCACTGTCGGAGTCCAGGCCAGTTCGCCGACCGCCAGATAGCCGGTGGTGCCAGGCGGACTACCAAAATTCAAACCTTGGGCGTTTTCAGAAAAGCGTGGATTGACCTGGTACAAAGATGCATTTAGCGACAAGTCATCGGTAAGCTTGCCGGCCACCACTGCTCCCCATTGGCTGACAGGCCAGGTGAACCAGTTGGGGGTGATGTAACCCGGCACCGTGCCGCAAAATGTCAGGTTCTGGAACTTGCAGGAAAACGGAAATACATCGCCACTCATGGGCAACCGGCCGAGCTTGACCATCAACCGATCATTCAATAACACCTGTTGATAATAGAACTGGACCAGTCGGGTAACGCTGCCGTAGCCGTAAATCTCCTGGGCAGCCAACAGCGTGTTCGTCCCGGCCTCGGCGCTGAGGTTTTCACCGTTTCGGTTGCTGAACGTCATGCGAAAACTGGCGCCCTGCCAATCGAGCAACTTCTGCAAGTTGAAATTGCTGTCAAACATCAGTTGATCGCTGTAGGTACCTTTATGCTCTTGGCCGCCCTGAGTGTTGTAAGCAAGTTCGTTAACATAGGTCAGCTGGAAATCCACCCCTTGCTGATGCAAGCGGGTACGTTCACCACCCCAGTCTCCGAGCAGAAAGTTGTTCGGCGAATAACTGGAGGCATGAGCGCAAGGCAAAACACAGGCACCCAAAAGTCCAGCGACAACAATGGCGTTGTTGGTCATTCTTAGTGTTCCCGAAACTGTTTTATTGTTGGTTTTAGTGTTTTTCGAACATGCAGAGTCCAGTCGACCCAATGACTGGGCCGGCGCAACATCTGTTTTCAGAACGGCGTTAGAGCGATTTCGGCTAGAAACACATCCTCACAATTTCAGCGACTTCCTCTTTGTTGTTGATTTTCTTTGGGTGACAAGCCAGGTCTTGATTGAAACTGGTCCAGACAGTCTGGGCAAAATCATCCACCTGTTCCGGACGCAGTCCGTAACTGCGGAAGGTATCGGTAACTCCCAAGCTGGCGAACAATCGCTTGAGAATGTCCGGTAAACGCTGGGCACGATCACTCTCGGTCAGGTTCAGTGTCGAAGGTTCGAGAATCCCTGCAACTCGTGCAAACTTGTCGGTGCACACCGGCAATGTCCAGCCGACCACATGGGGGGTACTCGCTGCGACAGTACCGCCATGCGGGGCATCGGTCATCGCCCCTAATGGTTGGCCGAGTGCATGCGAAACGGTCACTCCGGAACTGGCGATCGCCATGCCACCGAGGGTCGAAGCGAACGCCATCCCGGCGCGTGCTTCAAGATCGTCTCCATGCTGCACGCACCGCATTGCATTGGCAGCAAACAATCGAATTGCTTCCAGCGCCACCATCTCCACCCAGGGCGTACAGTGAATGCTGATAAAGGCTTCCAGCGCGTGACAGAAGGTGTCCACGGCAGTCAATGCGGTCAGTTTCGGTGGCTTCGACACGAGAATCAGAGGGTCAACCAAGGCCACATCGGGGTAGATGAATGGATTGACGATGGCGCATTTAAGCCCCAATTCCGGGTTGTTGATGACCGCAAACGGCGTAGCTTCAGTGCCGGTGCCTGACGTGGTTGGCACAACTAGCAACGGCAGGCCACGGCTTTGCGGACGGGTGACAGTTTCACCCAGGCGTTCGGTGTAATCCCAGCAGTGACCGCCGTGCACAGCAATGAATGCAACAGCCTTGGCGGAGTCGATGGCGCTGCCGCCACCCACTGCCACTACTACGTCGCAACCTGTCTCATGCACCAATGCCACTGCATGATCGATCGTGGTGTGCCTGGGATTGGGCACAATGTCGTAAAAGTCGATAAAACCGATGCCGCGCTCAACGAGACTACCGGTGATTTGCGCCACTAGATCACTGCCCTGAAGAAACGGATCAATCATCAGGAAAACCATTTTTCCGAACGGCTCTACCTTTTCCCCAACGTGTTTGATCGCCCCAACCTGAAAATCCAAAGTCAGCGGCAGACTTGCCTGAAAAGCTTTCATCA
Source organism: Pseudomonas sp. AO-1 (assembly GCF_019775695.1). Classification (NCBI taxonomy): domain Bacteria; kingdom Pseudomonadati; phylum Pseudomonadota; class Gammaproteobacteria; order Pseudomonadales; family Pseudomonadaceae; genus Pseudomonas; species Pseudomonas sp. AO-1. The sequence continues at coordinate 3,305,793 of NZ_CP079947.1, read as the reverse complement.
GCTCACCCTTCGTTTATGAAGTTGCACTAAAAATGGCATCAGCCAGCCAGTAGCGATCCACCTTCTTTATAGAGACGGCCTAGGTCGCTAGCGCAGATCAGCGCTGCTTTCATTTCATCAAAGGTGACTTCGAACGGTTCGACCTTGCTGGTCTGGCCGGGATCAGAGGCGGTACGTGCCACGCTGTCGAGTTCATCCGGGGTGATATCGGCCAATCCGAGATCATCGAACGTCACGGGCAAGCCTACGCTCAGGCAAAACCTCAAAACGGCATCCAGTTCACGACTGGACTTACCTTCGAGCACTAACATCACCAGTGTGCCGAACGCTACGTATTCACCGTGGTACATCGTTGCCCGACGGCCCAGCTCACTGAACCCGCAATAGACTGCGTGAGCGGTAGCGACGCCATTGCTTTCAAAACCAATACCACTCATGAGAGCGTTGGCTTCCACCACTCGGTTAAAAGCCTTGGTCACACACTTGTGTTCTGCTGCGCGTCGGGCTTGCAGGCCGTCTTGCAGTAACACCCGATAACACAGCTCGGCAATCGCCATGGACGTCTGCGTCGCTTTGGCGTGGCAAGCACCCTCCTCCATCCCTGAGTCCGCGTTACCGAGAAAATTATCGCGGTCAGCCTCTACGCAAGTGCGGGCCTCGAAATAAGTCGACAGCGCGTCGCCCATTCCGGCCACTAAAAGTCTTACGGGTGCCTGCGCAATGATCCAGGTATCAACCACCACCACATCCGGGCTGCGCTCATAAAAGACTACGTCATCAAAGGCCCCCGTCTCGGTGTACAGCACCGAAAGAGAGCTGGTGGGTGCATCGTTGGAGACAACGGTGGGGACGATGCACAGTGGCAGCTTGCGCTGATTGGCGACAGCCTTGGCGATATCAATCACTTTGCCTCCACCAACTCCGACTACGCCGTCGCATTCGAGCCTACGCGTCTGCGTAGTCAGCCGTTGAATCTCCTGGCGTGTTACTTCTCCAGAAAATATTTCGAAGTGAAGCTCAGTCTTAGTATTCGCGAACTGGGTAATCAACGCTTGATACAGGCTGTCGAGACGGCCCTGTGTGGTGATTACCATCAACCGCCGACCAAACCAGGCCACATGCATTTGCAATCGGTCGAGTTCTTTGTAGCCCTGGATGTAACGGCCGGGCGCAGCAAACATTTGGGTCATGTCATCGTCATCCTGGCCTCGTCATGGAGGCTTTTTGTTATTGCTTTGAGGACGTGGTCGACCAAACACGCATCGACTGATGGATGATATATCATGTTTTATATTTTTCTACCAAGCCCTTTTTTACAACCTCAGTCACGCAAAAAACACCGATTGACGATCACCCGGACGGAAGATATATGATGTATGAAAATAAGAACAACACTGTTCGGAGAAAGGCATGCACGATTACATTGTCATTGGTGGTGGCTCCGCAGGCTGTGCGCTGACCGGCCGACTGATCGAGGCCGGCGCCTCGGTTCTACTGATCGAGGCAGGGCCGCGCGATACCCATCCACTGATCCACATCCCTGCCGGGTTCACCAGATTGCTCTCAAGCTCCCTGCTATCGCGTCACGAAACTCAACCGCAGACCACAATGGATGGACGCACGCGCATCTTGCCGCAAGGCCGTGTCCTGGGCGGTGGCAGTTCGGTCAATGCGTTGATTTATATTCGTGGACAACAGGAGGATTACAACGAATGGGCCAGCAGCGGCTGCGAAGGCTGGTCCTATCGTGACGTGCTGCCCTACTTCAAGCGCGCCGAGGACAACGAACGTTTCGACAATCATTACCACGCCACCGGTGGCCCTCTGGGTGTTTCGGACTTGAAGCAAGTGTGTGAGTTGTCCCGAGGATTCGTACGTGCCGCGCAACAGGTCGGAATTCCCTTCACGTCGGACTTCAATGGCGAGCGCCAGAATGGGGTCGGCTTCAACCAGATCACTGCCCGAAACAATCGGCGTTGCAGTGCTGCCGTGGCCTACCTGCGCACTGCTGAAAAGTCTGGGCGATTGACCCTCATCACCAACGCCACGGTGCAGCGAATCTTACTTGAAGGCAAGCGGGCCATAGGCGTCGAATACATCCAAAAAGGTCGAGTGGTGCAGGTTCATGGCAGCAAGGAAATAATCCTCAGTGCTGGGGCAATCCAGTCACCGAAACTGTTGATGCTCTCTGGCATAGGTCCCGCTCGGGAACTCGATCGCCACGGCATCGCTCTGCGCCACGAGTTGTCTGGTGTGGGCCAAAATCTGCAGGATCACGCGGAAGTAGGGGCCATCGCCTATTGCCATGGTCGCTATGGCTACTACGGTCAGGACAGCACGCTCAACACGCTCAAGAACGGCCTGCAATACCTGATGTTCAACAGTGGCCCTGTGGGTTCGAATGTCACCGAAGCTTGCGCATTCATCAACACTGACAACGCAGCAGCTCGCCCCAATGCACAGATGCACTTTGTGCCTATTGTGTTCTTCGACCTCGATCAGGAAGCCATCAAGAAACCTGGCGCAACTATCAATACCTGCGTATTGCGACCCATGAGCCGTGGCGAGATTCGCCTGCGGTCGAGCGACGCAACCAGCGCGCCTGTGGTTGATCCACGTTATTTCGCCCATCCCGAAGACCGCCGCATCGCCATCAAGGGCCTGAGCCTGGCACGGGAAATTCTTGGTCAGCCGGCCATGCGCCAATACACCGGCGAAGAGATCTTCCCAGGCCCGAGCGTACGCAGCGATGAAGCCTTGCTGAGCTACATCAACCAACGCGCCAAGACCGTCTACCACCCGGTCGGAACCTGCAAGATGGGCTGCGATGACATGGCAGTGGTCGATCCGGAACTGCGGGTACATGGCTTGCACAATTTGCGGGTGGTAGATGCCTCCATCATGCCTAACCTGATCTCCGGTAACACCAACGCCCCATCGATCATGATCGGCGAAAAAGCGGCTGACATGATCCTGGGCCGCGATGCACTGCGCGCGGCCAGTGCCTGATCCCCCCCTTTGAACGAAGGAGTGTTACATGCCTATCAGCGGTAAAACCCGGGTTGTAGTCCATCTGACCTACCCCGCCAAACATTTGCGTACACCTGAGTTCTTCAATCCGCTACTGGAACGACTCGGCATCGACGGAGTGCTTGTGCCCTGGGAAGTCTCGCCGGCCAAGCTCGCTACGGCCTGGGAAGGCTTGCGCGCAATCGAGAACCTGGCGGGAGTCATTGTCACCGTTCCGCACAAACTGGAGGTCGCCAAATTGTGCGATGAACTACACGGTACTGCTCGCCTGCTGAATGTATGCAATGTCGCCAAGCGAATGCCGGATGGACGCTTCAGCGGGCGCATGTTTGATGGTGACGGCTTCGTTGCCGGACTAAAAAAACAGGGCCACGACTTGCGCAACAAAAGAATTCTTCTGCTCGGTGCAGGAGGCGCTGCAACCGGCATTGCCCATGCCTTACTGGCTGAAGATATCCAGGCGTTGGTTATCAGCAATCGGACACCAGGAAAAGCCGAAGCTCTGGCCGCAGAGCTGCAGCAGATGTTCCGGTTACGACAAGTCAGCGCTGGACCTGCTGACGCCAGTGGTTTTGATGTCGTGATCAACGGAACGGCCCTTGGTCTCAAATCTGATGATCCAATGCCACTACCGGTCGAAACGCTGGTCCCTGGGACAGTGGTCGGTGAGGTCGTAATGAATCCTGACATCACCCCACTGTTGAGCGCGGCTGCTGAGCGCGGCTGCGTGATTCACAAAGGCGCGCACATGATCACTGGTCAGATCGACTTGCTCGCCGCTTTTCTGTTTTCCCAATCAGGCGTTTAGAACGCCCCTCCAACCCGAAGGAACAACCATGAAAAAAACTGCAATCGTGACCGGCGGCGGTTCCGGCATCGGCCTTGCCACTGCGCAACGCCTGCTCGCTGACGGCTTCGACGTGTACACCCTTGGCCTCGGCGAGCCGGAGCAGCAAATCGACGGGGTTCATTACCAAGAGCTAGACGTGACGAGCGACGAAGCGGTGAGCCGATTTTTCGCACAGTTCGAGCGCGTCGATGCGGTCGTCAATGCTGCCGGCGTCATCGATCACAACCGCGAGTGGGAGATTGAAGGATTCAGCGGTGTGATGGATGTCAACCTCACCGCGGTATTGCGAATTACCAATGCCGCCCTGCCCGGGTTGAAAGCGGCTCGAGGAGCGGTGGTGAACTTTGCATCAATGTGGGGACTTTTTGGATCGGCCAAAACACCAGCATATGCATCGAGTAAAGCCGCCATCAGCGAATTGACACGTTGCATGGCGGTTGCGTGGGCAACGGATGGCGTACGGGCAAACGCCGTGGCGCCGGGCTGGATTCTGACCAACTTGTCGCGCCGCGCGTTCGAAGATCCCGGCCGTTCCGAAGGCATCATGGCGCGCATCCCCATGAAAGCCTGGGGCGCCCCGGAAGACGTGGCCGATGTGATCGCCTTCCTGGTCTCGGATAAAGCGCGCTATGTCACAGGGACGACGTTGCCGGTAGACGGCGGATATTCCATCGCCTGAATCGCAACGAGTCGATTGAGCGCTTGACCGTCAAAAAACATGAAATATCATGCATCACTATAAGATCGAGTGCTCGGCGTTCTCCCTGCCGAGCCCCGAACAACAATAAGCAGGCAAGTGAGAGGTGCTGAATGAATCTGGTTTTCGGCTCGCCCGGACGCTATGTCCAGGGCACTGAAGTGCTCGCTCAGGCGGGTGCCTACCTGGCGCAATGTGGGCGTCGCGCCGTGGTGGTGATTGATAGTTATGTGCTGGGCCTGATCCGCCAACGACTCGATGAGTCTTGTGCCCAGGTACAAGTCGAGTTGCACTACATCACTTTCGACGGTGAGATAACCGCCGACGGTATCGCGGGTCTGCGGGCTGCTGCCGCAAATATCGAATTCGAGATGATCCTGGCCGTCGGCGGTGGCAAGTGCATCGACGCCGGCAAAGCCCTCGCTCACACTACGGGTCGCGCCCTCATCACCATGCCTACGGTGGCCTCCAACGACGCACCCACATCAAAAAACTATGTGATCTACGACGAACATCACCAACTCAGTGAAGTTGGCCACTTGCCGGTCAGCCCACGCTATGTGCTGGTAGATACCTCGCTGATTGCCCAGGCGCCGCGTTCATTTCTGCTGGCTGGCATTGCCGATGCCCTGACCAAAAAATTCGAAGCCGAGCAGTGCTACAAAGCGGCGGGCGTGAACATGTTCGGCGCCCGTCCGGCGTTGTCCGGATTGGTGTTGGCGCGTGAGTGTTATCAGGTCATTCGTCGACATGCAGAATCGGCTCTGGCTCTGGCCGGCACTGGCGAGGTGACAGTTGCCTTCGATCACTTGATTGAAGCAGTACTACTGATGAGCGGCCTGGGGTTCGAAAGCGGTGGTTTGTCCATCGCCCATGCGATGACGCGTGGCTTGTCGAAAGTCTCTGGCGCACAGCTGCAAGTCCATGGCTGGCAAGTAGCGTATGGCCTGTTGGTGCAGTTGGTGCTGGAAGACCGCGATGCTGAGCTTATGGGCGACATGTTGAGCTTCTATCAACGAATAGGCCTGCCCCGTAATTTGTCGGAGCTGGGTGTGATCGAGATCAACGACGCATTGCTCAGGCAAGTCGCCGAACCTGCCTTGAATGCCCCACACGCGAAAAATTTCGTTTCGGACTCAGGCGACGCATTGACCTGCGACGAACTGATTGCAGCCATGCGCGCACTCGAAGGGTTGACCCATTGGTCACCACCCCCCGCCTGAAAAAATCATAACCACACCATTGAAGATCAACCCGCACCACTGATTTTCGACTTCAACAACTACATGCCTGTGAAATGGAGGTAGAGATGTCTACGCCCCGCGAAACGCTAGAACAGTGGAAGGCCAGCAATTTTGTGCCGTCCTCCGATACCGTCACCAAGCTCAAGGAACGAGCGAAATTTGTTCGCCTGGAAACCATACGCCTGATTGAAATCGCCAAAACCGGCCATTACACGTCGGTGTTCTCCGCCGCTGAATTATTTTCCGCACTGTACTACGACGTCATGACGATCCGCCCCGAAGAACCAAAGTGGCCAGGGCGCGACCGATTTCTGATGGGCAAAGGCCATGCTGCAGTCGGCCAGTTCCCGATTCTGGCAGACCTCGGTGTCTTTCCCAAGGAATGGCTCGATGAATACACCCGCCTGGGCAGCCCTCTGGGCGATCACCCTGACATGCGCAAAGTACCCGGCATCGACTTCTCTTCCGGCTCCATTGGCCATGCGCTCTCTGGAGGTCTGGGCATGTGCCTTGCCCAACGTTTCACCGGCGAAGTCTACGACGTGTTCGTCATGCTCGGAGACGGCGAAATGCAGGAAGGCCAAGTCTGGGAAGCTGCGATGAGTGCGGCCCACCACAAAACCAAGCACTTGATCGCCATCGTCGACCGCAACGGCTTCCAACTCGACGGTCAGGTCGATGACGTAATCGGCATAGAGCCGCTTGACGAAAAATGGCGTGCATTCGGTTGGGAGGTACATGTCATCGATGGCCACAACATAGCTGAAGTGACCGAAACCCTACGTCGTGTGAAAGCCGATGAAAACCGCGACAAACCGGTGTGCATCATCGCCAAGACCGTCAAAGGCAAAGGTGTTTCCTACATGGAAACCGAACCAGGCTGGCATCTCGGTTATCTCGACCCGGAAGACGCCAAACGCGCTATCGCAGAAATTGAAGCCACGGAGATCTGAACATGAACGCCCCTCTTTCCCCCAATTCCTGGCAGTACCGTGGCCTCAACGCACTCAACCCGGGCCTGTCGTATTTGTCTGATGCGTTGATTGAACTGACCGAGGCCGGTTATCCGGTGATGGCCGGCTCAGCGGACTTGCAGTATTCCAACGGATTGAACAAGTTTGCCAGCCGTTTTCCGGAGCGCTATCTGCAGTTCGGTATCTCGGAGCAAAACATGGTGACGGCGGCTGCTGGTCTGGCCACGTGTGGTGTGATGCCGTTCGTGGCGACCTTTGCCTCGTTTCTCGGCCTGCTGTGCTGCGAGCAGATTCGAATGGACGTCGCCTATTCGGCGCAACCGGTACGCCTGATCGGTCACCACACCGGTATATCGCTGGGTTTCTACGGCACCTCGCACCATGCTACCGAAGACATCGCCACCATGCGTTCGATTGCTGATCTGGCTGTGGTTTCACCGGCGGACGGCCCACAATTGGTAGCGGCGATCAAAGCCTCGGCCACCTATGACAAGCCTGTGTACTTCCGTATTGGTCGCGGTCGTGACCCGATCATTTACGAGGACGGCATAGTCTTTGAGTTTGGCAAGGCGCATGAGCATTTCCAAGGTGAAGAACTGACGATCATCGCCTGCGGCATCACTGTACATCCGGCACTCGCAGCGGCTCGCAAACTGAATGCAGAGGGCCGTTCGGTGGGCGTGATCGACATGGCTTCGATCAAACCGATTGACCGCGATGCCATCCTGCGTGCCGCTGCCCGCAGCAAACGCATGATGACCGTCGAAGAGCACAACGTGCTGGGTGGTCTGGGTGCTGCGGTAGCAGAGGTCCTGGCGGACGAAGGCGTCGGCGTAAAGCTCAAGCGTCACGGTATCTACGACGAGTACAGCCTTATCGCTCCACCCACGCACTTGTACCAGCACTACAAACTCGACGCCGCCGGCATCGAAGAAGTGGCGCTGGCGCACCTCAACGCCTGACCTTTGCGCTGTGGGGGCGTGCCTTCCCGCTCCCACAGCGGATCCTCACCGCACTGGAGCATGCGTTCTTTCAGGGAGATTCACGCAAAAACCAGCGTCACCCGCCACGCCCCGTGGCAGATGAAACATCTCGGAGCCAACAATGAATAACATTACCGAGACCTGGTCCGAACAATCCGTCGGACAAGGTAATACACGCAAGTCTTTACGTAGAAAATCGTTGCTAGCCACCGGCGTCGGCAACTTGCTGGAGTGGTTCGATTGGACAATCTATACCGTCGCTTCGGTCTACATCGCCGCGGCACTCTTTGATAAAAGCAACGCGACTTCGGCCTTGCTCAATACCTTGGCGGTGTTTGCTGCGGGGTTCTTGTTGCGGCCGATCGGCGGCATTTTCTTTGGCGTTCTCGCCGACAGGCTCGGCAGACGCGTGGTGTTGCTCAGCACCATGTTGCTGATGGCCGGCGCCAGCTTGTTGATCGCCTTCATACCCTCCTACGGGTCCATTGGCAGCTGGGCATCGGCACTCTTGTTGTTGGCAAGGCTGATCCAGGGCTTTGCCCACGGTGGAGAAACCACTACTTCCTACGCCTATATCGCCGAAATCGCCCCGCCCAAACGCCGTGGTCTGTGGTCGAGCACGGTATTTCTGGCAGTAGGTTCCGGATCGTTGCTGGCGACGTTCTACATGGCACTGCTCACGTCAGTGCTGTCCGTCAGTGAAATGCAGGAATGGGGCTGGCGCGTTCCTTTTGCCACGGGAGGCCTGCTGGCTGTGTTTGCCTTGTGGTTACGCCGCAATATGATGGAAAGCGAGCATAGTCCCAGTGCTGGCAGCCAATCGGCATCGCCCGCCTGGAGTCGCGGCAAGGTCATCCAGCATGGCATCCGGTTGTTTCTCTATGAGGCCGGCGCCACCTTGACTTACTACACCTGGGTGACCTCCGCCTCGATCTACGCGATCAGCGTAAAGGGCATGGACCCACGCAGTGCGTTCACGATGAGCTGCATTGCACAAGTCATTTATCTGGTATTCCTGCCTATTTCAGGATGGATCTCGGATCAATGGGGGCGCAAGATTTCCGCACTGATATCGTTACTCGGGATTGCCGCCACACTGTTCCCGCTGTGGGGGTTGATCTCCAGTGAGCCCTGGACCTTGATGGTGGCGCAAACCGCTGGCCTGCTGCTCGTGGGTTTCATTACCGGGTGCAAACCGGCATCGATTTCAGAGCAGATCCCGACCCGCTACCGCACCCGGATGTTCGGCGTGTGTATCTCATTGGGCGTCGCGGTGTTTGGCGGGACGGCATCTTATCTGACGACCTGGCTGTATTCAGAGAACATGGGCTGGATGTTCAACATCTATCTGATTGTGGTTGCCATCATCGCCAGTGCTGTCGTACTGATGTGGAAAAACAACCACGGCGTACCGATCGACAAAATCTGAAGCATAAAACCTGTGGGATCGAACCGACTCCCACAGGTCTTTTCAGCGTTGTCCGGCGCAGATCAGCCGCCCAACGCATTCACCATCGCCGCCTGATTCTGCCATTGCGCCGTCTTGACCTGGGACAGCGCGTTTTGCGCTGCCAGTTGCACACGCTGGGCCTGAAGTACATCCAGGAACGGCGTTTCCCCAGCCTGCCAGGCGCGCTTGATTTGCTCGGCAGCAGAGCTGGCCTGACTGGCTGCACTCGCCAGATAGGCCTGCCGTTCGGCATTGCGCTGAGCCGTAGCCAACGCTGACTCCACCTCGGACACTGCCGTCAGCACCGTGCGCCGATAACTCAACAGCGCCTGCCGCGCTTCGGCATCCCGCAGATCGACAACGCTGCGCCGACGTCCGCCATCGAACACCGGCGCGCTGGCATTCACACCGGCCAGCCAGAACGTAGAACTCGCCAGGTTGGCAGCACTCACCCCATCAATCAAAGAGCCCAGCGCCGCATCCAGGCTCAATCGCGGCATCAGATCTGCCCTGGCCACCCCGACCCGTGCATAAGCTGCAATCACACGAGCTTCGGAAGCCCGGATATCCGGGCGCCTGCGCAGCAGATCCGGTGGCGTACCTGCACCCGGCAACACTACCGTCGACAACCTCGCCGGGCTGTCCTTGAACTGCTGATACAGCTCCTCTGTCGGTTGGGCCAACAGCACCGATAACCGATGCAGCGAGCGTTGCCAATTCAGTTGCAGAGCTGGCACTTGGGCAGCCGTCGAGTCTGATTGCGAACGAGCACGCAACACGTCCGCTTCCGGGCTGTCACCTGCCGCATACAACTGCTCGGTCAACTGCAGGGTTTCGGCCTGACTGGCCGCGCTTTGCTTGACGATCGCGAGACGCTCTTCGAAGCCACGCGCCTCGGCGTAGGCCTGAACCACTTCGGTAATCAACGCCACCCGCACGCCGCGTGCCTCCTCTTCGGTGGCGTTGAGGTCGGCGTCGGCAGCGCGCACTCCTTCGCGGATGCGGCCAAACAGGTCGACTTCCCACGCAGCACCCAAGCCGATCGAGGCCGGCTCGGTAATCAGCGAGTCACTGAAGCCTGCTTGGTCAGCGGAGATCCGCTGACGTGCCGCACCCCCGGTCAATTCAACCTGCGGACTGCCCGAAGCCCCAGCGACATTGCGCAGTGTCCGGCCTGCATCGATCCGCGCCAGAGCCATCTGCAAATCAAGGTTTTCACTTACCGCGCGCTCCACCAGACGATTGAGCAACGGGTCCTGATACTGCGTCCACCACTGCTCACTCACGCTGACAGGTTCGGCCGTCTGAGCATTGACGTATCGCTCGACCGGCATCTTCGACTCGGGCGGCATGACCGGCGACGCACACGCACTCAGCAGCGCGACCCCCATCATCAGCCCGGTTACACGAAAAGAGTTATTCATCAGCCGCACCTCGTTCTGAATGAATGGATCGACCAGGTACGTGACGCTCGCCACCGGCCAGACGACGGATCAGCACATAGAAAACCGGCGTGAACAGCAGCCCAAACAGCGTGACTCCGATCATCCCGAAAAACACCGCCGCCCCCACTGCCTGACGCATTTCCGAACCAGCACCCTCGGACATCACCAAGGGCAGCACGCCGAGTACAAAAGCCAGAGAAGTCATCAGGATCGGTCGCAGACGCAGGCGACAGGCTTCAACCACTGCTTCGACGATTCCCTGCCCTTCTTTCTCTTGTTGACGTGCGACCTCGACAATGAGAATCGCGTTTTTTGCCGCCAATCCCACGAGGACGATGAAACCGATCTGGGTAAGAATATTGATGTCCAGTCCCATCAGCCGCACGCCTCCGGCAGCCGCGAGCAGACACATCGGCACGATGAGCAGGATCGACAGCGGCAGGCTCCAGCTGCCGTACTGCGCCGCCAGCACCAGGTACACGAAGATCACACACAGTGGGAATACCAAAAGCCCCATATTTCCCGCAGTGGTCTGCTGGTAACTGAGATCGGTCCACTGATAGGTGATACCGGCTGGCAGCGTATCTTTCGCCAGGCGTTCCATAGTCTTGATACCAAACTCCGACCCCAGGCCCGGCAAGGTATCGCCGTTGATTTCCGCCGTCGGGAACAAGTTGTAGCGTGGGAATCGCTCCACTCCCAGCGCTTCATGCAAGCGGGTGACACTGGCGATCGGCACCATTTTCCCTGCATCGTTGCGCACCTTGACGCGAGCCAGATCCTCCGGCGTGACGCGGTAAGGCAAGTCGGCCTGCGCGGTCACGCGATAGGTACGACCGACGAGGTTGAAGTCGTTGATGTAGGACGACCCGAAGTAGGTCTCGATTGCCTGGTTGATCTGGCTGCTGGGCACACCAAGCATTTCGGCGCGCTCACGGTCCAGTTCGACGAACACCTGTGGTGTCCGGGCCGAGAATGGTGAGTAGACCCCTGTCATGCCCTCCGTGGCATTCGCGGCGGCGATCAGGTCATCGGTTGCTTTGGCCAAGGCTTCGGTTCCTAGCCCGGCGGTGTCTTGCAATCGCATGGAGAAACCACCGGTGCTGCCCAACCCTTGAACGGGTGGTGGTGTCGCGACGATGACCGTTGCACCGCTGACTACCTTCAAGCGTTCACGCAAGTCTTCGGCGATCCTGTCCGACGTCAATCCGTGCAACTTGCGTTCTGACCAAGGCTGGAACACGGGCGCCAGGCCCGCCGAGTTCGATGAGCTGGTACCGGTGACCATCGAGAAACCGGAGAAGGTCGGCACCCGATCAACCCCTGGCACTTCAAGAGCAATCGCTTCGATCTGTTGAGAGATTTCGTTGGTACGCTCCAGCGACGCACCGTCAGGCAATTGCACGATGACCACCAGATAACCGCGATCCTGAATCGGGATAAAACCCTTTGGCGTCGACACCAACAAGTAAGCGGTGGCGGCAATCAGCACCGCGTATATCGACAGCATCAACGGGGTTTTTGCCAACAGCGCACGTACGCTGCCGGCATAACTCGATGACAGTTTCAGGAAGCCATTGTTGAACCCGTCGGCCGCTCGCTTGAACAGACCGGATAAACCTGTTTTCTGCGTACCATGCGCCTTGGGGTCATGAGGGCGCAGGATCATCGCCGCCAGAGCTGGCGACAATGTCACCGAATTGAATAGAGAAATCGCCGTGGCGACCGCGATGGTAATCCCGAACTGACGGAAGAATTCTCCGGAAATGCCCGGAATGAACGCCGTCGGAATAAACACCGCACACAGTACCAGCGTGATCGCAATCAACGCCCCGCCAATCTCCTGCATGGTAACGATGGTCGCCTCCAGCGGGCTCTTGCCATCGGCCAGATGCCGCTCGACGTTTTCCACCACAACGATGGCGTTATCGACCACGATCCCCACAGCCAGCACCAGTCCGAAAAGGGTCAGGTTGTTGATCGAGTAACCGAGCATCGCCATGACCGCAAATGTACCCACCAACGATACCGGAATCGCCAGGATCGGAATGATCGAGGGCCGCCAGCCTTGCAGGAACACCATGATCACCAGCACCACGAGAATCACCGCCTCGTAGATGGTCTTACCCAGCTCGCCGATGCTATCGGCGATAAACGCGGTCGGGTTATAGCCGATGCTGTATTCAATGCCGTCGGGGAAGTCCTTGCCGATTTTCTCCATGGTTTCCTCTACTACTTTCATCGTCGCCAACGCATTGGCGCCCGGACGCTGCAACACTTGCAGGCCGATGGCCGGGTTGCGCAGGTAGTAGGTGTTGTTGACGTATGCCAATCCGGCGATTTCCGTGCGTGCGACGTCCTTGAGCCGCACCAGACGCCCCGCATCCCCGGACTTGAGGACGATGTTGTCGAAGTCGGATGGCTCCTTCAGTCGCCCCTCGAAAATCAGGTTCGGCTGAAAGGCTTGAGACGCCACCGGTGGCTGAGCGATGACACCACCCGCCACTTGGGTGTTTTGCGCTCGTACCGCAGCGATGATGTCGGCCGGGGTCAGATTGAACGCGGCCACACGCTCCGGATCAAGCCAGATGCGCATCGAGTATTCGCGCGCACCCAACGGATTGATATCGCCGACCCCGTCAATGCGTTTAAGGACATCCGCCACGCTACGAATTGCAAAGTTCGAAATGTAGAGCTGGTCGTAAGTACCTTTGGGCGAGGAAATGAAGATCGTCGAAAGCTGCGTAGGTGAAGACTTTCGTACCGTTACACCACTGCGCTGTACCGGTTCCGGCAAGCGTGGCGTGGCCAGTGCGACACGGTTCTGCACCAGCACTTGTGCCTTGTCGACATCGGTGCCGCTCTTGAAGGTCACGGTCAGGTTGAGACTGCCATCGGACGTAGCCTGGCTATACATGTAGAGCATGTCTTCGACGCCGTTGACCTCCTGCTCGATGGGGATCGCCAGCGTTTCAGCCACGGTCTGCGCCGAAGCGCCGGGATAAGTGGCGGTCACCACGACGGTGGGCGGTGCGATATCCGGGTACTCGGATGTCGGCAGAACCAGATAGGCCAGTCCGCCGACAATCATCAAGACGATTGAAAGCACAATCGCCAGCACCGGTTGGTCGATGGAGGTACGTCCCAGGCTCATAGTGGCGCCCCTTGGCTATCAGCAGTGTTCGCCACCGTTGCCAACTGGCGCTCCTGTGCGGTCGCAGTGTCGCCGGTACGCACGCGTTGGAGACCGTCGACGATTACCCGGTCCTGTTCCTGCAAGCCGCTGACGATTTCACGCAAACCGTTATGCAGTTTGCCGAGGGTGACCGGGCGGATTTCTACTTTGTTTAGTGGGTTGAGTACGTACACAACCTTGCGGGTCGCGTCGACGCCGATCGCTGTGTCCGGCAGCAATAGCGCCGGGTACGGCGCCTGACTGGAAAACTGCACGCGGCCGAATTGCCCTGGGCTCAAACGCAGGTCACGGTTGCTGACGCGAGCGCGCTGGCGCAGGGTGCCAGTGGCGGTATCGAGGCGGTTGTCGATGAAGTCCATGTGCCCGGTCATGCTCGGCTCGACCTCGCCGGGCAAGGCGATCCGCACTTGACTCTGATTGGTGCTGGCCGTTGGCTGACGCCGGTATTTGAGGTAGCTCTGCTCATCAATATCGAAGTAGATGTCGATCGGATCGAGCGAAACGATGGTGGTCAACAGTGTCGCGTTACTGTTGCCGCCGTTGACCAGATTGCCCTCACTGATCAGCTTGCGACTGATACGTCCGCTCATGGGGGCGATGATACGGGTGAATTCCAGATCCAGCTTGGCATTACTCAGCGCACCTTCGGCGCTCAATACCTCAGCCTGCGCGGCTTGGCGCGCTTGCAGACGCTGATCATAAAGGCTGCGGGCAATAGTTTTCGATTCGATCAAAACATTGGCGCGCGCAAACTCCTGCTCGGCGAGCGCCAATTGCGAACGCACTTGGGCGAGTTTGCCTTGAGCCTGCACTACGGCTGCCTGAAACGAGCGCGAGTCGATCACGAACAACAAGTCTCCCTTCTTGACGAAGGCGCCGTCCTGGAACGCGACTTTCTCCAGATATCCGCTGACTCGTGAACGCACGTCCACCGAATCGGTGGCCTCGAAACGGCCGGTGAAACTGTCCCAGTCGGTGATCACCGATTGGACTGGCTTGCTGACGGTGACACTCGGGACTGCCGGTGCCTGACTGGCCGGATCCGGTCCGCAACCACTGAGGGCCGCGGCCAGCGCCAGGCTTAATGCCGACACCGCCACACCTTTTAACAACATTGAATTCAATTGTGTATTCTCCGCAGTTGGCCATTGAATGCACTGCATCCGATGGACAGACAGATAACTGAGCTGTAATTCGAGCGAGGTAATAGCAAGTTACTACGGCAAAGCAGTTAACTTTTAGATGTGTATTCACTGTGGGATTTATTACGCTCGACAAAGGCACCGGACTCTTCAGCGTGAACCGCCAGGGAAGCAGAGAGCGCAGCCAAAGTCGCGAACAGTGCAATGGATTTTTTTACGCAGGTCATTTCAAGTGTTCTCGGTAGTGTTTGAATAAAAAGAATTTTCCGTGAGCACACGATCGAAATAAACCGTCGAAACGCGAAAAGAATATTGACTAAAAGGCAAGAGCCGGCGCTCTGATATGAGACGTTTGGGGATTCTGTCGACCACGTGAAAATAATCTGTGGAGTGGGCTCGCCGATTATTCAAGTGTGCTGATAAATAGCTCGAAATATAACTTTCAAAGAATCAGGAATGTTAAAGGCAGACAAAAAAGATGGCCTGGCGGCCATCTTTTTCAACACTCAGCGATTAATACCGCCCAAGCAGAGGTATTTTATTTCTAGATAGTCTTCAATGCCGTATCTGGACCCTTCACGGCCAAGTCCCGACGCTTTGACACCCCCGAATGGCGCAACTTCGGTAGAGATCAGTCCTTCGTTGATTCCGACGATCCCGCACTCCAGTGCTTCGGCGACACGCATGATCCGCCCGATATCACGACTGTAAAAATACGAAGCCAGGCCAAACTCGGTATCGTTGGCCATCTCGATGGCTTGTGCCTCTGTACTGAACCGGAATAGTGGCGCCACCGGGCCGAACGTCTCTTCACGGAACACTTTTGATTCCCTCGGCACATTCACAAGAATCGTCGGCCGATAGAAACTGCCGCCCAAAGGATGACGCTCGCCACCGGTCAATACCGAGGCGCCCCGTTCGACCGCATCGGCAACATGCTCTTCAGCCTTGCGTACTGCGTTGTCATCGATTAGCGGGCCGATTGTCACGCCTTCTTCAAAACCACTGCCCACGCTCAGCGCTTCGACGGCGATTTTCAGTTTGGCAGCGAACGCATCGTAGATGCCGTCCTGCACCAGCAAGCGGTTGGCACAGACACATGTCTGCCCGGCGTTGCGGTACTTGGAAGCCAACGCCCCCTGCACAGCCGCGTCCAGATCGGCATCATCGAACACGATAAAAGGCGCGTTACCGCCCAGCTCCATGCTGGTCTTCTTGATCGTCGGTGCGCACTGGGCCAGCAATGTCGCCCCGACTTCAGTGCTACCCGTGAAGGACAATTTGCGCACATCCGGATTGGCAGTCAGTTCGCCACCTATCTCACTGCCGGGACCGGTAATCACGTTGCAAACACCCGCCGGCAGACCCGCACGCTCGGCCAGTACAGCAATGGCAATCGCCGAGAAAGGTGTCTGGCTCGCTGGCCGCAACACGCCCGTGCAACCGGCCGCCCAACCGGGTCCGGCCTTACGAGTGATCATTGCCGCCGGAAAGTTCCACGGGGTAATAGCGGCAAACACGCCGATGGGTTCTTTCTGGACGATGATGCGACTGTTTGGCGAATGGGAGGCGATGGTGTCGCCATAGACGCGCTTGCCCTCCTCCGCGAACCATTCAATGAACGATGCGGCATAGGTGATCTCACCGCGACTTTCGGACAACGGTTTACCTTGTTCGGCGGTCATGATGCGTGCGAGGTCTTCACGATGAGTGATCATCAACTCGAACAGCACTCGCAATTTTGCTGCGCGTTCTTTGGCGGTGAGTGCCCGCCATGCTGGTTGCGCGCGCCTGGCGGCGGCAATGGCGCGCGCAGTCTCGACCGCGCCCAGTGACGGTACGCGCCCGAGCACTTTACCGTTGGCCGGATTGGTGACGACGATGCTGCGCCCCTCACCCACCTCCAGCCACTGGCCATCGATGTAGTTCGCCTCGCGGAATAGCGTCGGATCTTCGAGCGTAGAAAGGAAATTGGTATCAGCCATGCTGTCGCTCCTCAAAATTCAATAACCTGCCGCACCGCACTGCCATCGTGCAGGCGGTCGAAACCTTCGTTGATATCGTCAAGTTTGAGCCGGCCGCTCAGCAACCGGTCTACCGGCAGGCGACCGTCGCGATAGAGTTCGATGAACCGCGGAATATCGCGAAGCGGCACACAAGTGCCGATGTAGCTGCCCTTGAGGGTGCGCTCCTCGCCTACCAGTTGGACGACATTGACCGGCAGCGACGAACCGGGTGGTGGCAGGCCGGCCGTCACGGTCATCCCTCCGCGCCTGGTCATTTTCATTGCGTTCTCCAGCGCCCGGATCGAACCGGCCATTTCGAAAACGTAGTCGGCGCCGCCACCGGTGAGTGCCAGCACCTGCTCGACGGCGTCGGGATCACCACCATTGACCACAGAGGTGGCACCGACATCCTTGGCCAAAGCGAGCTTTTCCGCTGACAGATCGACCGCAATAATTTTGCTCGCCCCGGCGGCTCTTGCCCCCAGCACCGAAGCCAGACCGACACCGCCCAAGCCAATGACCACGGCGGTCGAGCCCACGCGCAATTGCGCGGTATTGACTACCGCACCGACACCGGTCAACACCGCACAACCAAACAGCGCGGCTTCGACAAAGGGCAACTCGCGGTCGATCTTGACCACCGAGTTGCGCGACATCACGGCGTATTCAGCGAATGCCGAAACACCAAGATGATGATGAACGTGAGCGCCGGCCGCGCTCAACCGCACCGAGCCGTTGATCAATGTCCCGGCGGCGTTGGCTTTCGCTCCAGGCTCACACAGTGCCGGGCGCCCCTCAGCGCATGGTAGGCAATGACCGCAGCTGGGCATGAAGACCATTACTACATGGTCCCCCGGCTCAAGGTCGCTAACCCCCTCGCCCAAGGCCTCCACCACACCGGCAGCCTCATGACCCAGTGCCATGGGCATTGGCCGGGGCCGATCACCATTGATCACCGACAGGTCGGAATGGCACAGACCGGCAGCACGAATTCGCACCAACACCTCGCCCGGTCCCGGCGATGCCAATTCGATGGTTTCGATCGAAATCGGCTTGCTCAGGGCATAGGGCGGGGCGACGTTCATGTGTCTTAGAACAGCAGCTCTGACTTGCATCTTTTCGTCTCCGACGCAGCTGGACTCGATAGTGAGTGTTCATCACTATGCCGGAGCCCGACCAAGCCAGAAATGCATCGCCGGGCGCAGCTGTTTGGAATCGAATTCGCAAAAGCGCGCTATGCCAGCGGACACTCAATTGAATCGAATTGTTATTTGAGTTCTCAAATCTTGTGCACGACCAGCGCATTCCCGGCTTCTGACCCAGTGCTTATTCTGAAACCACAAACAACGTCACAGCGTCTCGTAAAGACGCCTGAATGAGGGTTTCAAAATGACCGAATCAAGCACCCGGAAGAAACTGGTCGAGGCCGCTCCCCACGCCTCGTTCAATCTCGACGAGATAGTCAAGACGTTCCCCGAAACCGCCGAAACGCTCTTGGTCGACACTCGCCTGACTGACGAAGACGAAGCCAGTGCTCGTGTCTTTCGGGTATACCACCCAACTCCCGCCCACTATCACGCCACCTGTGACGAGTACCTGATCGTACTCTCCGGCCGCGCTACGTTTTTCATGGGCGACCGTGAAGAGTTCGAGGTGGGCCCGGGAGAAATGCTGTTCTTCAAGAAATTCACCATTCACGGCATGCCGAAAATTCTCGAACACCCGCTGTTCATGGTTTCGGTCGATACGCCACGCCGAGATCCGAGCGACATCATCTTCGTCGACCCTTCCAGCGGCACCGCTGAATCATTCGTGCAGGCAAAGCCATGAACAGCCCGGCACTGGAGGTCTTCGCGACATTCCCGGTCGAGCGCCCAGGCAATCCCACGGTATTGCCTGACGGACGCGTTCTCGTATCGGTGTCGGCCATCATCGCCCCCGACATTTCGGTACGAGCGGTGGCGCAGAACGGCGAGCACCGGGCCTACCCCAATGAGGCATGGGCCGGCAAACCTCGCGAGGACGGGCGTGGCATGTCCGCCGTGATCGGTATCCGCACCGATCCCGAAGGCATAGTCTGGATACTCGATATGGGAAAACCAGAGCAACAGCAACCGCGGCTGATTGCCTGGAGTGATCGTGAGCAACGCCTGCACCGTCTGATCGTATTGCCGCAAAACGTCTTGCGTCCAAGCTCCTTCACTCAGGATTTCGTCATCGATTGGCGGCGCCAGCGCATCTATATCGCAGACATGACCATGAACGCCAGCGGCGCCAGTGACTACCCGGCAATCGTCGTGGTTGACCTGCAGACGGGTCTGTCATGGCGTTCGCTAGAGTGTTACCCGGGACTGATGCCCGGCGATGTGCCTCTGCTCGTTGCTGGCAAACCGCTGGCCCTGCGTACGGCCGAGGGTGAAGTCATTCCGTATCGCTACGGCTTGAACCCGATCGCTATCGACCCATTGGGCCGTTGGGTGTATTTCGGCTCAATGTCGGGACGCAAGGTCTTTCGGATCAACACCGAGAGTCTTGCCCAACCCAACAGCGCGACAGCGTTGGTCGAAGCCGTTGAGTACTGGTGTGAAAAGCCGCATTGCGACGGCTTTGATGTCGACGCCGAGGGCAATATCTACGTGACCGATATCGCCAACAACGCGATCGGTCTGGCGTCTCCGGCGGGTTACCGCGTCCTGGCCCAGGATGATCAATTGCTCGGCTGGCCGGACGGTGTCGAACTCGATGCTCAAGGTAAATGGTTGTACATCACGGCCAACCAATTACATCGTCACCCGTTGCTCAACGCCGGTGAAGATGCCAGCCAGCCACCGTTTCATGTGTTGCGCCTGCGTGTGGATGCACCAATGGGCTTGAGCGAAACGCCATGAACCATAACCGTGTTGCACTCACTGTCATTGCATTATTGTTCATCGTCAGCACCGTCGTCGTTGCATTGACCGAGAGCACGTCAGGAGTCGGCATCTGGCTGTACGCCTTGGTGGCGGTTGCCGTCATGGGGGTCTCAAGGTCGATGCCAGATCTCTGGCCCAACTGCCTCTTCGACGCATCGAGTGCTTGGCGGGCGGCCCTGACCCAGCGCCTGCTGACGCAGATGGCAGCACTGGTTTGTCTGCTCTCTGCTCAAACGGTAAGCGGGACAGTATCCACGACGCTCTCGATCACCGGCCTTCTGCTGTTCATTCACACTTTGGTACTGGCGCGCTTGTTTCGGCGCCCGCGACCAGTGAGGCATTGATCCGTGACAGCACAGGCCAGCCAACGATCATCGGTACCCGGGCGTCTGCCATTGTTAATGGGGCCGGGGTTGTTGGTCGCAGTGGGTTACATGGACCCGGGCAACTGGGCAACCGGTATCGCTGCGGGGGCGCAGTTTGGCTACCAACTGCTGTTCATGGTGGTGTTTTCGAGTCTGGCGGCCATGTTGTTGCAGACACTCGCACTGCGCCTGGGCGTCGTCACAGGTCAGGACCTCGCCCAGACCTGCCGCCTTCGTTACCCCCGCCCCCTCACATTCGCGCATTGGGCGATGGCCGAAATAGCCATCATCGCCACCGATATTGCTGAAGTTCTGGGGGCGGCGCTGGCATTTAAACTGCTGTTCAACCTTCCACTCAGCATCGGTATCTTGCTGACGGCAATCAGTACTTTGATCATCCTGGGCGTAAAGGGCGCTGCCAATGGCCGCGTACAAAGGATCGTCCTGACACTGGTGACGATCATTGTCATGTGTTTGGCCGCAGAACTGGCACTGATCACACTCGATACAAACAAGTTGCTCCAGGGATTCGTTCCTTCACTGGCCACGCTGGCTGAGCCCGGGGCGCTGTTCATTGCAGTGGGCATCATTGGCGCCACGGTCATGCCGCATAACCTCTATCTGCATTCAGCTCTGGCCCGTTCCACCGGGCGTCTCAACAACAATACGCAGGTCACGCAATCGCTGCGCCGCGGTCGCCACGACACAATTCGCGCGCTGTCGATTGCCGCCGCCGTTCAGGTCGCGATTCTGTTGGTGGCTGCCGCTGTGTTCCATGAAAGTGGCCACACAGAAATTGGCGGTATAGAGCAGGCCCACCAGTTGTTGATGCCCCTGACAGGGGGCGCGTTGTCCGCAGTGCTGTTTGCCCTGGCCCTGCTGGCATCCGGACAAAGCGCAACACTGACAGGCACCCTCGCCGGTCAAGTGGTGCTCGAAGGATTCCTGCAACTGAGGATTTCATTGTGGAAGCAACGTATCGCCACCCGGCTGCTGGCCATCGTGCCGGCGCTATGGGCAATCCTCTGGCTCGGTGATCGTGCAGTCGGCGACCTGTTGGTGTTTTCACAGGTGGTGCTGTCGATACAACTACCGTTTGCCGTTTATCCGCTGATTCGTTTTACCCGCGATAAAACACTGTTGGGCGACTTTGCCATATCACGCCCGGTCGCCCTCATGGCCTGGCTGATCTTCCTGCTGATCGGCGCCGCCAATCTGTGGCTGGTCGCATCCATCATTCTCTGAAAAACCCACAAAACAGGTGAAATCATGAGTGAAGTCCACGTCTGGATCGCAATCGAACGCCCCCTTGAACAGGTCTGGTCGCTTCTCGGCGGGTTCGACTGGTTGCCCCGCTGGCTCGATGTGATCGCCAGCAGTACCCTCAGCGACGGAGGGCGATTGCGGCATTTGAAAACCACGAACGGTGCGACTATTGTCGAGCGTCTACTCACATTTGACGAAGATGAAAAGCACTACAGCTATGCCTTGCTCGAAGGGCCTTCACCAGTCATTGACTACGTCGGCAGAATGTCAGCGCAGTCCGACGGCAAAGGTGGAACACTGGCGTCTTGGTCGAGTACCTTCTTGGTCAACGGAGCGGAAGAAACCGAAGTCATCGCTCACTTCGAGTCGCTTTATCGCTCTGGCCTGGAAAGTCTCAAGACCATCATTGAATCCAGCGACTGAAACAAGCAAGGGCTCACCCGCGATCCATGAAGGCTTGCAGGCGCGGCACCATAAAGTCGAGGAACGTCCGGATACGCTGAGGGACATGCTGCCCGCCCTGATAAAGCGCATGGACTTCCTCGCAGTCATGACCATTTTGTGAAAGCACCTCGACCAGGCGACCCGAGGCCAGATCATCGTCGATGTGAAAGTCCGCCAGTCTGGCGATCCCGACACCTGCAATGGCCATGCGCCGAACAGTCTCGCCATTGTTGGCCTGCAGGTTGCCCTGGACGATACGATCCACTATGCGGCCACTTTGGTTCATTGGCCAGACCGGACTGGAACGACGGAAGTTAAAGCTCAAACAATTATGTTCGCAAAGATCTTCCAGGGTTTCGGGAACACCGTGCTTTTCCAAGTAGCCCGGTGAAGCAACGATTTTTCGCCGAGCGACCCCTATCTTCCGCGCCCGTAATGTCGAGTCATTCAATATGCCTACCCGGAATGCAATATCCGTCCTGTCCAGGTACATGTCGACGATGTCATCGCTCAAGGACAGATTGATCTGAATGTTGGGATGCGCCTCCCAGAAAGCCGGCAGATTGGGTTCGATCGCCAATGTGCCGAACGCTACCGACGCATTGATGCGCACGGTCCCGCGGGCCTTTTGTGCACCTTGAGCCAACACCCTCTCGACATCATCGAGCTCGGCCAGCAAAGCATGACTGCGTTCGTAGTAAATACGTCCTTCATCAGTCAGTGACAGTTTACGTGTCGAGCGCTCCAGTAGCCGCACGCCCAAGCGTAGTTCCAGGCGAACTATCAGCTTGCTGACCGTCGAAGGTGTCATCAGCATTTGGCGCGCCGCCTGCGAAAAGCTGCCGGCGTCGACAACCCTTACGAAGACCGACATCTCACCCGCTCTGTTATCCACGTATCTATCCTCAGAATGACTCGTGAAAAAATATCACAAGCGCCTGCATGTAAATTATGGATAACAAGGGATAGGGTTCATTTGTCTTTGGAAGTAATTTCACAATTAAAATGCGACCCGCGCTCTGCAGCGATTGCTGGTTCCCTGATCAGTTGTGAAGCGACCTCACAGAACCTGTTCACCCTGACCCCGTTATCAACCAGTCGATCCGTGCTTAACCTCTTTAACACCACCCATTGAGGACAGCAGGCTATGAGCACGTTATTTACCCCATGCCAGACAGGGTTGCTGACACTGCGCAATCGCATCGCAATGGCACCCATGACCAGGGCCCGTAACCCCGATGGCGTTGCAAATGAACTGACCGCGCTTTATTACAGCCAACGAGCCAGTGCCGGGCTGATCATTACAGAAGGCACTCCGATTTCACGTTCGGCCGAAGGTTTTCTGGCCATCCCCGGCATTTATACGACGCCCCAGATCAACGGCTGGCGCAAAGTGACTCAGGCGGTCCACGAAGCTGGGGGCGTTATATTCACTCAGTTGTGGCATGTGGGACGCGTTTCCCATGTCAGCATTCAGCCAGGAGGTATCGCACCGGTCAGCTCGACATCCCGGGTTGCCCGCAACTCGCAGGCCTGGGGTATGACCGAACGTGGAGAACCCGGCCCGGTTGATGTTTCAACTCCGCGTGCTCTCAGCACGCAGGAAGTCAAAGCGGTCATCCGTGACTTTGCCCAAGCCGCCGCCAACGCAATGGAGGCCGGCTTCGACGGAATTGAACTGCATGGGGCAAACGGCTACCTGATCGAGCAGTTTCTCAATCCATTGGTTAATGACCGTACGGACGAGTACCGTGCCGATACTGTCGAAAGCCGTTCACGCTTTTTGCTTGAAGTGGTCGATAGTGTGATTGATCGAATCGGTGCGCAACGTACAGCTGTACGCTTGTCGCCATTTGGCGGTCTATTTGACATGGGCTTATACGAGGATGTCGAACAGACCTATCTGTATGTTGCTGATCAACTGTCTCGGCGTGGATTGGCGTACGTTCATTTCATGGATCAACTGTCGCGGGGCAGCTCGCCAATCCCCGACAACTTTCTGCAAAGATTCCGCAATCACTATCACGGAACACTGGTACTCGCTGGCGGCATGACCAAAGAACGGGCGGAGAAATTTCTGGATGAGGGTCTGATCGATATCGCTGCTTTTGGTGAACCGTTTATCGCCAATCCCGATCTGGTTGAACGCCTGCGAAATAACTGGCCACTGTTAAAACCCGACCGTGCACTAAGCTACGGCGGCGGAGCTCAGGGGTATACCGATTATCCAACCTACTCGATCAGTTAATGCTCATTGAAGTCTGAGTGACGTTATCCGCCATCTCCTGAGTCAGGAAATCGATCAGTGCCCGGGACGCGGCCGACAACTGCCGATGAGGCGGGTATATCACAGAGAACGGTCGGGACCGTCCGCCCGACTGTTCGAGTAGCGGGATCAGACGTCCACTTTCAATCCGATCCCGAACAATGAAGTCGTAGGTCTGGCATATCCCCATACCGTGTTCAGCCAGGGAAACCGTGCCCAGAACATCGTCGGAGACTTGAACACTTGCCTGCGGTATCCACTCACGATCAATCCCGTGCTCGCAAAACAACCAAGGGCCGACCCGACCACTGCTGGGCATCACAAATGGCAGACAGGCATGGTCTGCCAGATCCTCAACACTGAGAGGAGTACCCGCTCGCTGCAGATATTCGGGGGCAGCGACTACGCACAAATTCGCGTCTTCGAGCTTGCGACCGACCAGGCCACTGTCGGGTAATTGTCCGAGGCGAATAGCCAGATCATACCCTTCGGCCACCAGATCCACATTTCGATTGCTGATGCCCAACTCGATGCGCACTTGCGGAAACTGACGAGTGAAGCGACAGAGAAAGGCTGGCAGTCGGTGATGTCCATAAGTCGTCGGCACGCTCAGGCGCACTCGGCCGTTCAACGCACCCTCCCGGCCATGGATGAGTCGTTCGGCATCATCGATCAATGCGAACGCCGCGCGGGACTGTTCAAGATAAAGCAGACCCGCATCGGTCAGGCTCAAACGGCGGGTCGTGCGTCGAAGTAACTGGACGCCCAGACGTGCTTCCAGTCGGGAGATCGCCCGACTGACCACCGACGGCGTGGTCGCCAAAACCACTGCCCCGGAGCTTAATGAGCCCTTTTCCACCACAGTGATGAAGACTTCGACGTCCGCCAGATAATCGAATCGACGCGTCATATTTGCCTCAAAAGAACAGCTGATTTTCGTGAAGGCCAGTTTATCGCCGACAGAGGCACGAATAAAGTTTCGTCAATGGTCAACACAGTTGATCTGAACCTCCCTATCACTCTGCGGAAATCTCATGCGCCTTATCAATCGACTCGCCCTTGCAATGGCTATTTGCGCCGCTACCGTAAACGCCCAAGCCAGCAACGTACTGATCGTTTTGTCAGACTCAGACCATCTCGACCTCAAAGATAAGAAAGTCTTCGCTACCGGTTTTTATCTGAATGAACTGATGCAACCGGTGAAACTGTTGCTTGATGCCGGGCATTCGGTGACCTTTGCGACGCCGACAGGCAAGGCGCCGACATTGGACCAGTCATCCAACGACAAAATGTATTTCAACAATGACCTGACGGCGCTTCAGGAACACAAGGCGTTGCTTGAGCAGCTGAAAATTACATCGCCGGGCGAATCCCCCGTCATCAGTCTTTCGCGCGTCGAACAGATAGGCTACGCACATTTCGATGCGATCTATGTACCCGGTGGTCACGCACCGATGCAGGATTTACTCCATAACGCAGCGCTGGGAAGATTGCTCAACAATTTTCACGCGACCAACAAGACGACAGCCCTCGTCTGTCATGGGCCAATTGCCTTGCTGTCGACGCTGTCCGACCCGACAGCCTTCACCCGCAAGCTCGAAGCCGGCAACAAAGCCCAAGCATCAGGCTGGATTTATGCCGGATACAAGTTCACCGTCATCAGCAATCAAGAAGAAGAACTGGCCAAAGGGTTGTTGAAGGGAGGCGCCATGAAGTTCTATCCGCAAACTGCACTTGAACAGGCCGGTGGCCTCTACAGCAGTAACAGCACTCCATGGACCTCTAATGTCATCATCGACCGCGAATTGGTGACAGGGCAAAACCCGGGTTCAGCGTTGGATGTGGGCAAGGTTTTACTCCAGCGACTCAAGGACTCACAACCGACTCAAATACGTTGAATGGTTCAGTCACCTGTTCACGGTGAGTTCCGGAACAGTCTCAGCGTCATCAGGTTGCTCGCGGCCGCTTTGGATAGAAAGCGCTGGCAAGAAAGTCAGCGCTAGAACGTCGAAACCTATCTCACAGTACCGAGCGTATGGTCCCGCCCTCAACGCGCATGGCCATGCCGTTGAGCGCCGGCGAGGCTGCCAGGTGGAGGACGCTGCGGGCTACCTCCTCGGGTTCGATCATACGTCTGATCAAGGATGTGGGTTCGGTTTCGTCAAAATAATTCTGGACTACTTGTTGAGCCGAGATGCCTTTCTCTTGTGCGATTTCCTGGTGATAGCGCTTGACCGCATCGGTGCAGGTTGGCCCAGGCAGTATCGAGTTGACCCGCACCGCGGTACCCTTGGTCAACTCCGCCAACGCCCGGGAAATACCCAGAAGGCAAGTTTTCATCGCTCCATAGTGAACCATCCACGGCTGCGGCTTGACCGCTGACTCGCTGCTGATAAACACAATTGAGCCTTGTCCACGCTCAAGCATTGCTTTCATCACCAGGCGAGTCATACGCACGCCGCTCATGACATTGACGTTGAAGTAATGAAACCACTGGGCATCGTCCGTTTCGAAAAAGTCCCTGACTTCGAATATCCCGACGTTATTGATCAGGAAGTCGATGGGACCGTCCTCCAGGGCCATATTAACCAGCTGCTGCGCCGCACCTTCCTCCGTTAAATCGGCCACCAGTCCCTTGCTGAAGTCACCCAGTTCTTCAACCGCCGCACTCACTTCATCTGCCGATAACCCGCTAATGACAACCTTCGCCCCTTCGAGAATGAAGCGCTGGGCGATGGCCTTGCCAATGCCTGTCGCTCCGCCAGTAATGAGTGCGGTTTTGCCAGTCAGTTGATAATCCATGGAAGCTGCCTTGTTTTGTTGTTTTAGGCAAAATCTTGCCCCAGGCTCGTAATGAAGTCTTTCAAGGGTTGCAGAAGACTGTTTTAACCAAAAAACGAAAGTGGTTACTTGACCTGCCTTCATTTAGAACTGAGATGTGGAGCAATCCTTTCCAGCAGGAAATCAATAAAAACCCTCACCCGGTGAGGCAGTTGCTGGCCAGGGCCGATAAACACCGCATGGATGGCTTCGGTTTCGCCGCTGTTGAATTGCTCAAGCAGCGGTAACAACCGCCCTGACTCGATATCGGAATTGATGTGGAAGCTTGCAAGTCTGGCGATACCCAGACCAGCCAACGCAGCCTGACGCATGCTCTCACCATCACTGAGTAACGCGTTACCCTTGGGTTCAATCTCAATGCGTTGGCCTGCTGCGTCGCGATAAACCCAAGCCTGCGAATGACGATGAAAACCAAAGCTCAACCGATTATGTCGGTGCAAATCATCCAGAGTTTCCGGCTGACCGTATCGTGCGATGTAAGCCGGCGAAGCCACCGTGATCATTCGGCTTTCACCCAGTCGACGCTGGACCAGGCTCGACTCCTTCATAGGCCCCGTGCGTATCGCGACATCCGCGCGTCGTTCGAGTAAATCCACAACGGTATCGGTCAGTTCCACGTTCAAGGTGATGTCCGGGTAGGCCGCCAGAAATTCAGGCAATTGCGGTAACAAGTAATGCAGGCCAAAAGGAAGGTTGGCGTTGACCTGTATCAGCCCGCTGGGCCTGGACACGTTACCGATATCCCGTTCGGCGGAGTCGATCAACTCAAGAATGCGCAGGCACTCATTGTTGAAACGTTCGCCCTCCGCCGTAAGTTCCAGTCGCCGAGTGGAACGATGCAGCAAACGGGCCCCCAGGCGTGCCTCCATACGGGCGATCAGTTTACTGACCGCTGAAGGAGACATTTCCAGGCGCCGTGCCGCTTCTGAGAAAGTGCCAGCATTGACCACTCGGGTGAACACTTCCATTTCGCCAGAACGATTGATGTCTTTGAGATTTAGCATGAACTTGATTCACAGATTCTTGTAGTTAAAGCAGTCTAGCTCACAAAAAGCCTCCGTCGTATGGTGATGAGATTCCTTACTCAGGAATGGCTTCGCCTTTCGCTCAGGAAAGGCCAGGCCCAATCAAAATAAGAGGGAGGCAGGACAGTGAAAATTTTCGTTACCGGCGTGACCGGTTACATCGGCGGCTCTGTAGCTAAATACCTGGTGGATGCAGGCCATGAAGTCAGCGGTCTGCTACGCAACCCGGAACAGCGTGGGGCATTGCAGGCTATGGGGATCACCCCTGTGCTCGGCACCCTGGATGACGCCTTCATTCTTACCGAACAGGCGCGTGCTGCGGACGCGGTAGTGAACGCGGCTAACTCCGACCATCTGGCTTCGGTACATACCTTTATTTCAGCACTGAGCGGCAGTGGGAAAGTCCTGCTGCACACTTCGGGCTCGAGCGTTGTCGGTGACGATGCTCGCGGCGCTTATGAGCGCAAGGAGATTTTCACCGACGAAACGCCGTTTACGCCTATGGACATCCGTAAAGACCGCGTCCATATCAACCAGGTCGTAAGGCGAGCAGGTGTTGAACAGGGTATCCGCAGCATCGTATTTTGCCCGACCATGATTTACGGAGAATCCCTGGGTTTGCCTGTGAAAAGCGATCAACTGCCGAAGCTGTTCGAGCAATCGCGAAAGTATGGCGCGGGCGCTTATATCGGTGCCGGTGTACATCGTTGGTCTAACGTGCATATTGAGGATCTGGCAGAGCTCTATCGCCTGGCCATCGAAAAGGCGCCATCTGCCTCCTTGTTCTTCGCAGAAAACGGCGAAGCGTCGTTCCTCGACATCGCGTGCTCCATCAGCAAGTCCCTCGGTTTTGGTGGCGCCATTCAAAGCTGGCCGGCCGACGAGGCAATCGCTCAGTTGGGAGACTGGGCGCGTTTCGCCATCGGCTCCAATAGCCGTGTGCGAGCCGTCAACGCCAGAAACCTGCTGGGCTGGACGCCAAAGCGTGAGTCGATGCTGCAATGGATCGAGACAAGCGGCGTCCAATGGTGATCGTCGCTGCGCGGTTCGAAAGCTCACTTCGGTGAGCTTTTTTGTACCTGTGTAAATTGTCCTTCCGAACAAAGCACTCGCAAAAAAAACGTGCGGCCAAGGTCTTCGTCAATGAACACCCTGATCGCACGTGCAGGCTTAAATTGCCTGAAAGGGAAAGCCAGAAATACCGCTACGCGTTCACTACAACGCAGGTATGGATTTACGTCATCAACCCAGAACTTCCAACGCTACACTTTCAATGCCGGCGGCATCGAGTCGGTAGTGCCGGTAGAGATGGGTTGGCGGGGCAATCAGGCTGTACTCGTCGTAGATACCATGCCGGCGAACCTTGACGCCGACGCCCTCCTCCGCGATCACTTCACACACGGCACCGCCCAGACCGCCGATGATGTTGTGTTCCTCAACGGTCAGTATCGCCCGACTATTTCGCGCAGCGGTCAGTACCGCCTCACGGTCTAGCGGCTTGATGGTGGTCATATCGATCACACCTACCGAGCGCCCGGCGGCATTCAATGCCCGCGCCGCTTCGAGGGCCGGATGAACCGTGGAACCGGTGGCAATGATCGTCAGTTCATCGCCGGTCAAATGCACGGTCGCCTTGCCGAAAACAAAGTCCGGAACAGTGTCATACACCACAGGGTCGCGCCCGCGCTGGATACGGAAATAGATCGGTTGTGGGTAGTTGGCCGAAGCAAGAATCGCAGCTTTGAGCTGGTTGCCATCAGCAGGTGCGACGACGGTGATGTCGGCAATCGAGCGCATGATCGCCAGGTCTTCGGTAGCGTGGTGCGAGGTGCCGTAAAAGCCGAGTGAGATTCCGGCGTGGTGACCGATCAGGCGTACCGGGAGCGCCGAATAAGCAACGTCCATACGGATCTGCTCACAGCAAAGCAGTGGCAGAAACGACGCAAAGGTCGCCACAAACGGTTTCATGCCCACCGCTGCCATGCCGGCGGCGGCTGACACCATGTTCTGTTCGGAAATACCGAACTGCACGAATTTCTCTGGATGCAGTTTGGCGAACTTTGAAAGACCGTTGGAGTATTGAAGGTCAGCGGTACCGGCAACGATCGGCTCGCCCCGCTCGACCAGTTCGATCAAGGCATCCGACAAGGCATTCAGGCTCGGTGTCTGGCTATTGAGTTCCCGGTACTGCCAGGAGTTGTTCGACAGAGGTGCGGTATTCATGGGTTAGATCACCTTGCTTTTGATTTCGTCAATTGCACGTTGTGCATCTTCGGGATCGAGATACCCCAGGTGCCAACCTGGTTCAGTCTCCATGTAGGAAACCCCTTTGCCTTTGACCGTATTGGCAATGACGCATACCGGTTGCGTGCGTGTCGTATCGGCTTTGAGGCGACGCAACAGGCTCGTGACCGCAGCGAGATCATGGCCATCTACCACATGGGTCTCCCAGCCGAACGCAATCCACTTGTCCGCCAATGGTTCGATACCGATAACATCATCAACGTTGCCGTCAAGCTGATAGCCATTGCGGTCGATGATCGCCACCAGGTTTGCAGTCTTGTGGTGAGCCGCCGACAGTGCCGCCTCCCACACTTGCCCTTCCTGCATTTCCCCATCGCCGAGCATCACGTAAGTGGTGAATGATTTGCCCAGCATCCGCCCGGCCAGAGCCATGCCCAAACCGCCGGACAGAGCATGACCGATAGAACCTGAGGAAAAATCCACGCCGGGGACTTTGCGCATGTCAGGGTGGTCACCCAGGGGATTGCCGAGGCGCGTGTAGTTGTCGAGAATGTCTTTGGCGAAGAAGCCCCACTCCACCAACACCGGAAACAAGCCGACGGCGGCGTGTCCTTTGCCCATCATGAAACGGTCGCGGTCGGGCCACTTCGGCTGACCGAATCGCAGTTCCATCACGTCGTAATACAACGCAGCGAACAACTCGGCAGCGGAAAATACCGAAGTGTAGTGGCCGACCTTGGCGATCTCGATCAGCCGGATGGTTTCCAGACGGATGAATTGAGCTTTTTCCCGCAGGCGAGCCAACTCCTTTTCGGTCAATTCAAAGGCTTGATCCGCGCTTTCGCGGATATCTGTCAAATCAGTCATATGTCGTATCCAGGCGCATTAGCAGAATTTTGGCCGCACCTGCGATGCGGCCACACATAAGCCCACGGCAATCAGGCGATCACTGCGCTTTCAAACGAGGTGTCATGTAATCGTTGAGGCGAGGCATGACTTGCTGCGCAGTCAGTTGCATCGATCGCCGCCACAGCGCTTCGTCATCCCACTCGTGGAAAGTGGTCATCAACGTACCGAACGGTCCAGTCTGTTCACTGAACGCGACCAGTTGCTCGGTGACGGAATTCACGTCGCCGTAAATCACCATTTCCTTGATGCAATGGTCGACCGTGACTTCCTCGTCGGTCATGTCGGGGCGGGTCTTGAAGATCTTGGTGTAATGGTTGGTGGCAAGGTTATCGATCATGTAATCGAAGTAGCGTCGCAGCGTGCAGCTCTCTTGCGCCAGATAGTCCTCGGCCTGAGCTTGGGAGTCGGCAACGAACACCGAACGAGCCACACGCCAGTTATTGGCGTCGGCTTTGATACCTGCGCTTTCGGCACCCTGACAGTAAGCGAGCCAATGGGAGGCAACCGTGGCGGTCGGGTTGAAGTTGGCGGACATCAGGTCCCAGTCCTTGGCACCGGCAAGTTTCGCAGTGCCGGAAAACGGACTCATGGCCGTGGTTGCCACGCGCGGAAACGGCTTTTGAAAAGGCGTCGGCATGTAACCGATTTCCAGATCGTGGTGCACCGCGTCCTTGAGGCTGACCTGGTAGTGCTCTGAGGAAAAATCATAGGGCGCTTTCGAGTTCCAGATTGCACGTATCATCTCGTAGCACTCGACCATCATCTGCCCACGGTCCTTACCGTTGCTGCCATACACCTCGAAGTCGGAAGCGAGCCCGCCAGGGCCAATGCCCATGATGAAGCGCCCTTTGGACATATGGTCGAACATCGCAGCATCGGCGGCAATTCGCGCCGGGAAATGATGCGGCAAATTCAGCACACCGGTGCACAGTTTCATGCGTTGAGTCAGCGGAATCAGGGTGGACAGAAATTGCAGCGCGTTGGTGATCGGCTCGGTGCGCTGTGACGTGTGTTCACCGACCCAGAGTTCATCAAAACCGACGCTGTCAGCATGGACAGCGCAGGCGATATCCTGATCGTACATCTCGTGATAGTCCCAGCCCTTGTGATGAAGTGGCTGCATGAACATGGCGAGTTTCATGTCGTTCTCCTGCTGCGTTGAGTGATGGGCGCGTTGCGAACAGTTTTCACAACTCACCGTTTTTATGACGAGCGCTCGTTTCGCAGGCGTGCCAATGCCGGCGCTGCAAGTCGCAACGTTCAAGGAATGGGTTAAATTCCGGGGAAGTGAGGCGTCACTTAACGCCTGCAACTCACCCTCAAGTGCTTGACCTGTGTTTTAACTTCCGTGCAACAACCAACCGCCGTCCACCAGCAGATCAATTCCGGTCACATAGGACGACAGCGGTGAAACCAGGAACAGCACCGCATCGGCGATCTCCCAAGGTTCCGCCGCGCGGCCCAGGGCGATGTTGCCCAGCACGTTGTTTTTGCGGTGCTGCTCAAGCAGTTCCGGCTCCAGATTGCCGGGTGTCGCGGTCAGCCCCGGCGACACCGAATTGACCCGGATATTGAAGGCGCTCAGATCTTTCGCGAGGCTGCGAGTCATGGCCATGACCGCGCCTTTAGATGTATCGTAGGTACAGTGATTGGCCATGGGCCTGTGACCACAAATCGACGACAGGTTGACGATCGCCCCAGCGCTCCGCTGCCTGCGCATCTGCCGTTGCGCCACCTGCGTGCCCACGAATACCGCTCGCGTATTGATCGAGTGCAGCCCGTCCCAGAAGTCCGCATCGACTTCGTCAATGGCCTTGAGCGGATAGATGCCTGCGTTGTTGATCCATATATCCACGCTGCCGAAGCGCTCGACAGCGGTGTCCGCCAGCCTCTGAATATCCGCCGGTTGGCTGACATCGGTTGCTTGAAACGTCACGGGAAAACCAGCCTCCACCAGCTCCCCACTGCGCTCCGGCGCAAGGCTTCCAATCACCACGTTGGCCCCGGCTTCCACCAGTCGCCGACTGATGGCGAAGCCGATACCACTGCCACCACCAGTAACCACCGCGGTTCTACCGGATAAATCAAGAAGCTCGGCAAAAGGCCGGTATGGCAATGCCTGATAGGGTGACGACATGTTAGATGTTCCTCGAAGATTCTCGGTCATCACGCGGTGGCCAGCGTCATGATGCGGTCAGGGGCAATCTGCGGCCGATGCAGGATGCCTTGGGAGCAACCGCGAGCCATGACCATCACCCGATGGGACAATCCGATGACTTCCTCCAGGTCGGAACTGACGACAATCACCGACACACCGGTTTTCGACAGGTCAATGATCAGTTCGTAAATCGCCGCCCGTGCGCCCATGTCGATGCCTCGGGTCGGCTCATCGAGGATGATGACTTTCGGATTGCGAGCGATCCATTTGGCAATCACTACTTTCTGCTGATTACCACCGGACAACTTGTCGAGTATCTGCCCCGCTACGCCCTTGATCCCCAGGGTCGCGATGCGTTCACGAGCGAATGCCGCTACCCGGTGTCCGGCAATTACTCCACAGGAGCTGAGGCTATCCAGATTGCAGTACGCAAGGTTCTCGGCAATCGTCTGATTCAGCACTACGCCCTCGGATTTTCGATCTTCCGGGATCAACACGATGCCGGCGTCAATCGCCGCCAGCACGTTGTTGGCGGGCAGCGTTCGATCGCCGAGCATTACTTTGCCGGTACTCAGTGCGCTCAATCCGGCAATCGCCTGAACCAGTTCGGTACGTCCGGCGCCGACAATGCCGGCAATACCGAAGATCTCCCCAGCCTTCACTGAAAACGACACATCGTGAAAACGCCCCGCCCTGTCCGATAGTTGCTCGACGCTCAAAACCACCTTGTCCCCAGGGATGGGTAATTCCGGAAACAGGCGATCAATCGGGCGCCCCACCATTTGCGAGACCAGAACGCCGACATCAGCCGAACCGCTGTCGTGCCGCGCAATCAGGTGACCGTCGCGCATCACCACTACCTTGTCAGCGATCCGCGCAATCTCGTCCATGCGATGGCTGATGTAGATGAATGACACGCCTTCCTTTTTCAGCTCCCGGATCTGCTTGAACAGCAGTTCGGTTTCGTCTTTGCCCAACGCGGCGGTTGGCTCATCGAGAATCAACAGCCGCGAGTTGAGCGTCAGCGCCCGCGCGATTTCCACCAGTTGCTGTGCAGCGATTTTCAGCTGGCGCACCGGCGTCTCCGGCGAGATGTCCAGGCCGAGACGGCGCAGTTGTTTCTCGGTTTCACGGAACATGGTCTTGCGGTCAACAATGCCGTTTTGCGTGGGTAAATGACCAAGGAACACGTTCTCCGCCACACTCAAGTCGGGCAGCAGATGGATTTCCTGGTGGATCATGTTGATCCCCTGCGCCATGGCAGCGCCCGGCCCGTTCGGCGCATAAGGTTCGCCGGCAACAAACATCTTGCCTTTCGATGGCGTCAGCGCTCCGGCGACGATCGAGGAAAAGGTGGATTTTCCCGCGCCGTTTTCGCCAAGCAGAGCGACCACTTCTCCATAGCCAATGTCGAGGCTGATGTCTTCCAGCACCCTGACCGAGTTGAAAGACTTGCCGATATTGCTCGCGCGAAACAAAGGCGCCTGGTGGGTCTTGATGACTGTCATGACGTGCCCTCCTTCACCGGACTCACGGGTGCTTCTCGAGGAAGGTTGCTGCGTTTTCCCGGGTAGTTACAAAGGCTGGCAACAACTGGGTCTTGGTTACCTGTTTGCCTTGCTGGAGATCGACGGCGGTACGCAATGCGGTACGCCCCATCTCCACGGCTTGCTGCGTTATGGTCATGTCCATTTTTCCATCACGAATGGCCTCCAGGGCAGATGGCAAACCGTCATAACCGAAAACCCAGACCTTGTGATCGATGTTGGCCACTTTTACCGCCTGTGCCGCACCCAGCGCCGGAGCATCGGAACGCCCGATGAACACATTGATGTTCGGGTTCTTCTGCAGCATGTCCTGGGCGACCTTGAAGCCGTTTTCCTGCAGCCAGTCAGTGGGCTTGTGGTCGACGATCTTCATTTCAGGTACCTCGGACAACACCGCATCCAGGCCTTTGGCACGGGCCACTTCAGTGGAGTCGCCCAAGGTGCCTTGCAGCAGACCGATTTCGGCCTTGCCGCCCGTCAGCTGGATCATCTGCCGGGCCAGTTCACCTGCGGCTGCCAGGTTGTCCGTCGAAACATATGCGTCGCACTCGACGTTTTTCGGAAAGTTGTCAATGCAGATCACCGGCACACCCTGCTGTCTCGCCAGACGCACTGGCACGGCCGAAGCGGCACTACCGGTAGCGGTGTAGAGCAGCACGTCGATTTTTTTACTCAGCATGTCCTGAATCTGGCTGACCTGCCGCGCCGGGTCGGCCTGGGCATCAGCTACCAGCACATTTTTGATACCGAGGGTACTTGCCTGCTCCATGACACCATCGCGAACCATCAGATAGAACACCCACTGGAGGCTGGGGATCGACATTCCCACAGTGATTTCATCCAACGCCTTGCTTTGTGCGTGAGCAGTCATCGACATCAGGCCGCCGAGCAACGGCAACCACAGAAAACGTAGCGAGAAAACAGCACACAGCTTCATGTTTTTATCCTTCTAATCGTGTGTGTAGACGGGGATTCTTTTGAAGCGTGATCCGGACTCAATCAGTCTTGCGCTTGAGTAAATCGAGCATTACCGCGAACGCGATGACCGCGCCGATGACCACTTGCTGGACGAAAGGAGAAATACCCGCCAAGTTCAAGCCGTTGCGCAAGACGCCGATGATCAGCACGCCGATGATTGTGCCCACCACGCTGCCTGCACCGCCTTTCAGGCTGCCTCCGCCGATCACAACGGCGGCAATCACATCAAGTTCATAACCGACACCTGCGCCGGCGCCGGCAGTGTCCAGACGCGACGTCATGATGATGCCGCCCAGTGCCGCGCAGATGCCGGAGATGATGTACACCGCGCTGGTGTACCCCTTGACCCGGATGCCGGCGAGCTTGGCCACTTTGCTGCTCCCACCGATGGCATACAGACTTCGTCCTGAGACCGTAAATTTGAGGACGAACCAAAACACCAGCGCCAGCACCACGAAGCAAGTGACCGTCAGCGACAGCACACCCCCGTAACGAATCACCGAGAGATTGCTGAACCACTCAGGGAAACCGCTGACCTGAGCACCGTCTGTGACCATGTAGGCCAAACCACGAGCGACCGACATCATCGCGAGTGTTGCAATAAATGAAGGCAGGCCCGCTCGCACGACCAGTAAGGCGGTTGTCGAACCACACGCTGCACCCACGGCGATCGCAGCAAGCATGGCCGCCCACATTGGCAGGCCCAGGACCTGTTCGAGCCAGCTCATGACCATGATCGCCACCGCCAGCACGGCCCCCACGGACAGATCGATACCACCGATCAAAATCACTAGGGTCATGCCCAAGGCCATGATGCCCAGTACGGTCACTTGATCCAGTACATTAAGCAAGTTGCTCAGGGTCAGAAAGCTATCGGTAAAGAAGGTCAATACCGCACATAACAACAACAGGCCGACCATAGGGCCAGCGATACTGGACTCCAGACCAATCCACTTTGGAATTGCTCCGGAGAGTCGTGCCTTTGCCAACAACTGGTTGTTCATACCCACATCCACTTCTTATTTAATTGTTATAAGATCGAGCAGTGCATCAATTACGACTTAGTGACCGAGCTGCCGATAGCGGCCTCCCATATAGAGGAGAGGCTCTTCCAATGGCTGCGTAATCACATCTATGACGTTTCCTATAAACACCGTATGTGAACCGTGTTCTATCTCCTGCACGACTTCGCAAAAAATCGCCGCCTGTGCATCGGTCAGATACTGGATGCCATGCACGCCGGTGCGCCAGTCGCCTTCCACGAATCGCCGTTCGCGCAAATCGGGTTGACTGAAGATTTTGCAGATCGGCTCATGCTGACTTTGCAGCATATTCACGCAGAAGAGCCCGGAACGCTTGATGATCGGCGAGGCACTGGCGGTGCGAATAACACAGATCAGTGCCGAGGCGGGGTCCATCGATACCGAGGAAAAGGCAGTCGCGGCCAAGCCGTGGGACTGACCGTCATCATCGAGTGTGGTGATAAGGGTTATTGAAGAGGCGAAGCGGCCCATTGCCATTTTGAACTGACCGGCCAGGTCTATTGAAGGGGCGGTCTCTTGATATTGAACACGCATAGCATAAACCCTCTTTTTATTGTGACTCACAGGCACTGACTTGCATTATTAACAATCAATCGGACTTTTCTATTCGATTTTAGGGAAATGACTATTCACTGATGCCGAAAGGTGAACCCAACAACAAACATATTTGAATTTGCTTCACAGGCGTACTCAAAGCCCCGTCCCAAAGCACTTGCGTATCACAACGACTTTTCGCTTTCACTTTGAATTTGTGGTTTTTACTGAATAATTGACTGATACTTTTCTGAAAACAAAAACAACTTCCACGAGACAAGATTCCCATGGTCGATCGATTGCAAGACATGCGGCTATTTCGCCTCGTCGTTCAGACAGGTTCCCTTTCAACCGCGGGTCGGCAGATGGGCCTGTCACCTGCGGCCATGAGTGGTCGACTCAAGGCGATGGAGGACTTTTATGGATTGCGGTTGCTCAAGCGCAACACGCGAAGCCTGAGCCCTACCGCCGAAGGGCAACTCTTGTTTGAAAACGCCCGGAAAATTCTTGAAGAGGTCGACACCCTCGACAGCATCATCAAAAACGGCCACAGTGATGTACTTGGCACCATCGGACTGACGTGCCCTACCGATCTGGGCCGGCAGTGGATCAGCCAGTTGGTCGACAGTTTTATCAGCGAAAATCCTCATATCGTCATTCGCCTTTTCCTCACTGACCGCGTACTGGATTTTGTTGAGTCCGGGTCAGACATTGCGATCAGGTTCGGCGACCTTCCGGACAGCTCACTTATCGCCCGCTCACTCGGAGTGGACCGCCATATCGTTTGCTGCTCTCCACAATATCTTCAGCAGCACGGTGCACCGCGCACCCCTGAAGATCTGCAGCATCACAACTGCCTGGTACACCTGAGTGCGGATTTCACGCTTGATCGCTGGAAATTCATGGACAAAGGGGTGCCGACGACCATTCAGGTCAAGGGTAACCGGATGGCCAATGACGGATTCACGTTGCGTCAATGGGGAGTGCAAGGCCTAGGGATCATTTGGAAGTCAGTCTGGGAGGTGGCAGATGACCTACACGCCAAACGGTTGATCCCATTGCTTGAAGACTATCAATGCCCGAGCACCGGTTTTCATCTGCTGACCGAGGGTGGGAAAAAGCTACCGTCGCGCGTAAAGACGTTCGTCGAATATGCCGTGCAGTACTTTAAAAACCTCGATACACCGTCGCGATACAATCTGCCGGCACCTTAACCTCAGTGATCGCAATCAGCAGCGCGTAGGGACTTCAGTCATTCGGACTGGTAACACAAGCATCCCGTCATTGCTCAAAAAACTTTTTGAGGGGAAGCACCTTCATTTACTCGCTTGCTGCATGTGCTCCAAGGCCCGGTTTAGATTGGCATCCACTTTCAGCAACAATTTGTGCAATAGCATTTGTTCTTCAGCACTTAAACCCTCAAGCGCCTGGCTGCATGTCTGATCCATCACTCGTTTGGCTTTGGGCAACTGACATGTTGCCAGTGCTGACAGCGAGATCAGCCGACTGCGGCCGTCTGCAGGATCGAGTACACGCTGAACCAACTCATCACGCTCCATACGACTGAGCAGTTGCGCCATGCTGGGTTGCTCGACTCGAACGGCTCGGGCCAATTCTCCCTGTGAAATCGCTCCGAAGTTTTTGAGTGTGACCAATACGGGCAATTGGCTGACGGTAAGGCCAAGTTCTCGAAGCGGTAAGTCGACCAGGCGCGAAAAGCTCCTAGACACCATCCCTATCAGCCTCATGGGGTTTTTATCCAACACATTTGACATGCATAGGCACCTATATTAAATGTATAGGCACCTATCTTAATGGCTGGCTTTCATGCATTCAAATCCACGCATTGCGATCATTGGCGCAGGCCTCGGCGGACTGACGCTGGCTCGTATTCTTTACTTGCACGGTATTGTCGCCACTGTGTACGAGCGGGATGTTCACCCACTTTCACGGCCTCAAGGTGGTTCGCTCGATTTGCACGAGGACTCGGGGTTGCTGGCGCTTGAACGCGCCGGATTGAGAAATGAATTTCAAGCTGTCGCCCGCTACGAAGATCAAGGCATGCGGCTCCTGACCAAGAACGGGCAGCTGCTTTTCGATGATCAAAACCCCAGTGACGGCAATCGACCCGAAGTGGATCGCACAGCTCTGCGTTCTCTGCTGCTGGACGCTTTGCCAGCGACGATGATTCGTTGGAACTGTGCATTGTCGGAATTGGAGGAAGCCGGGGGCAACTGCTGGAACCTCTCGTTCGGCCACGGTAACGAGGGTCCTTTTGATTGCGTGGTCGGCGCCGATGGCACTTGGTCACGTGTGCGGCCTTACCTCTCGACATACGAGCCGCAATACAGCGGGCTGTGCTTTGTAGAGTTTGGCATCGATGATATTGACCGCTTGCATCCTGATTTGGCTACGTTGGTAGGCCGTGGAATGTTGAATGTACAAGGTGATGGCAAGGCCCTCATAGTCCAGCGAAATGGCAATGCCCATGTCCGTGGGTATGCAATCTTTCGCGTGCCTATGGGGTGGGTCGAGAG
Source organism: Pseudomonas sp. AO-1 (assembly GCF_019775695.1). NCBI lineage: Bacteria > Pseudomonadati > Pseudomonadota > Gammaproteobacteria > Pseudomonadales > Pseudomonadaceae > Pseudomonas > Pseudomonas sp. AO-1. The sequence continues at coordinate 3,265,707 of NZ_CP079947.1, read as the reverse complement.
GAAATTTGACTTCAAATCAGCACGCGCCGTGCGCGGGGGATTGATTCAAGAGTTCGCCGGGTACTCCGAGAATATTCTGGGTCTTTTCCGGGCCTGTAACGATGACTTCGCCGTTCGCCCGATTTTTGCCCTGCCCACGGGCCATTCTTGGGTACATCGTCCAGGCTTAACCCTGATCGGTGATGCAGCTCATGTAATGTCGCCGTTTGGTGGCGACGGTGTGAATAACGCCATGCTTGACGCCGCCGAACTCGCGGATTTGCTGATCAAGCGTCGTTCGTCCGATAACGCCGTAGCGGAGTACGAACGAATGATGTTTGACCGTGTGGTCGCATCTGCCAAAGGTGCAGCAGAGGGAGCGGCTACCTTTCTTTCTCATGATGGGCAAGCACTGGCTCTAGCCATGTTTCAGAGCCATCAAGGCCCCCGGCATTGACCTCCATTCAGGCAACGACAGCATCCATATCAATCGTGCGTTTTGCTCAAGACTCTTGTGCGTGTTGACACATTTTTCTCCAGTGGGGAGCGGCCGATACTGGCGGCATTCACACATTACGTTGCCTGGTATCACATAAGGCGCAGGAGATCTGATGAACTCGCACTTTCAACGATTGCTTGGCCCGGGAGACTTTTCCCTCGGCCTGGAACTGCCACTGGACAATGACTGGTCGACAACAGGCCAGCGCCTGCGTATAGCGGAGGATCGTCCTTTCGGCGTCCCTGACCTCAAGCAACATGCACAACTGGCGCAATTGGCCGACAGCAGCGGCTTTCGAGCACTGTGGGTGCGGGATGTTCCGATGTACGACCCGCATTTCGGAGATGCAGCGCAAGTATTCGAGGCCTTTTCCTACCTGGGCTATCTGGCTGGTATTACCAAAAACATCATGCTGGGCACTGCGGCGGTCGTGTTGCCGCTTCGACAACCGTGGCTGACTCTTAAAGCTGCCAACAGCATCGACGAACTGAGCGATGGTCGTCTGCTACTGGGAGTGGCCAGTGGCGACCGTCCGATGGAATACCCGCTGTTCGGTGTCGATTACGACCAGCGAGGAGCACACTTTCGCAGCGCTGTAGAACTGCTCAAAAGTCAGGGCAACGGACGCTTGCCTGAAGGTGTTCAACTCCTGCCACAGCGCCAGGAACAAGCTCCCCTGCTCGTCGCCGGGCTTGGTCAGCAATCACCCGAGTGGATAGGAAAACACATGGATGGCTGGCTCGCTTACCCCGGAACAGCGCAAGAACATCGCCGGCGTGTCGGGCTGTGGCGAGAAGTCGGCGGCGACAAGCCTTACATCACGTTCCTGCACCTGCACCTTGAAGCCGATCCTCATTCGCCAATGAAACCCGTGCGCTTCGGCGGACGAGGCGGAAGGATGGCCCTCATTGATGAATTGGAAGCACTGCGTGAAGCAGGTGTGCAACACGTAGGTCTGCATCTTCGTCACAACACGCGCCCGGTTGCCGAGGTGATTGAAGAAATTGCCGAGTACGTCTTGCCCAGGTTTCACGACGCTCGGTAAAACAACACCGGCAGCTCACTTACACCTTGAAATTGGCAATTAGCCCGTGCAAATCACGTGTCATATCAGCAACCTGATTGCTGATATTGACCGTGCTGAGTGTCTGCCCTGCCGTGGACTCGCTCAGCGTTTTTATCTCTAACGTATTCTGCTCAACGTCTTGCACAACATTCGCCTGCTCCTCAGTAGCTGAAGCAATCTGAATATTCTGATCGATGATGAGCGCCATGCCGCAGGTAATGTCATCAAAGTAGCCGGCTGCCCGGGACACCTCCTCAACCGTTGTAGATGCGTTGCCATGACAACTGCGGATGATCGAGACCGCGTTGAGTACCTCGTGTTGCAACCGGGTAATGTTAGCGTGGATCTCGCCCGTCAGCTTATGGGAGTGAATCGCCAGGCTACGCACTTCATCGGCGACCACCGCAAATCCCCGACCCTGGTCACCAGCACGTGCTGCCTCGATCGCGGCATTGAGTGCGAGCAGGTTTGTCTGCTCGGAAACACTCTTGATAAGTCCTACCGCTTTTGAGATGGCCTGACTTTCGCTTTCCACCGCTTGTATGGAAATCATTGAGTCGTTCAGTTCCTGGAACAGATTATTGATTCCCGTCACTGCCCGGCCAACCTGGACGGTACCGTCGCGACACTTCTGACCTGCCAGGCTAGCTTTGTCGGCCGTTGTATGGGAACTGACGCTGACCTCTTGTACGCTACTGACCAACTCCACCATTGAGGCTGCAATCAACTCTAGCCTGACAGCTTGCTGTTCTATGCTTTTGTGAGATGAGAGTGCATGTTCGCTGACATGTACCGCCTTGTCCTGTGTTGAAAAGGAAAAGTTTTTCACTTCGGATATCAGTTCGCGCATACGGGCTTGCATGAGGTTGAAGTCTCGTGCGAGGTCGCCCAGTTCGTCACTCCCCAATGATTTTATCCCGTGGCGTAGATCGCCTTGCGCAAGGAGACGCGTCGCGCCTGAGAGTTCGCGGATGGCCCGGCCAACGGACAGGTAGAATCCGATGAACAGATAAATGATCACCATAACTGTTGCCGTGAGCGCAAAACCCCAGAGCATCAGTTTGTTTTGGCATTTAGCCAAGCGTTCATGCAGTTTTTGGTCGGCCTGTGCGAACACTGACTCCATCGCTTGGTCAAGCTTCGCAAGAAAAGGCGCGTAATCGTTGAACCGCTCTAGCCAAGTGCCCATCAGCTTCTGATAGACCGAGCCTGTTATCGAATAGGGATCAATGATGCTTGATTTGTATCTGGACTCAGCTTCTTGGGCCGCACTGGCAATGAGCAATTGTGTATCAGCATTGTCCGCCCCGTTGTTTTCGGCCTGAATGAACCGGTCGAAATTGTTCAGTTGGTTAAGGACGGTGGCTTGCGTGGACGAGTCGAGATAGCCAAATGCAGTGACATAGCCTGCGTAACTTTGGGTCTGAGCGAGCACTTGATACAGGGGCAGGATTTCGTCGAGCAACAGCGCCATATTGCGATAGACAAGTGGGTCGTCATCATGATTGAGGCGCGCCGATGCGGCAATTTCCTTGATAGTAACAAGGCGTTTGTGAAGTGCGCGGGCCCCCTCGGTATATCGCACGCTCAAAGGCTGTGAAGCGTCAGTAATCTGTGCCGGAGCATTCGAGGTGACGAGGGAATTGGAGAACGGGCTTTTTTTCAGCCACTGGTTCAGTTCATTTGTTTGTTGTTTGAGCAAATCAGCCTGCTTTCGAATGAGCGCGGCGATGTCTGGTTTGTTGCGAGCACGCGCGACAACCTCAAGGCCCGCAAGCTCCACGGCTTTTTTGTACTCGGACAGACTTTTACTCATGGCTTCAAGTCCTTGCAGCTCGAGTCGGGCTGACTGTCGTTCCTGGTAAATGCTGATCATCTTATCGATGGAGAGCCAACAGTACGGAAGCATGAACACCACGAAAATCAGTGAAAACTTCTGCGCATATCGCGCACGGTTCATCAAAGCCAGAACGGGTCTGAACATCACTGCTCCTACAAATGGAGATCGCTGGTTGCGAGATATCACGTCAAACGGCCGACGTTCCCTGTCAGCCCCCTGCCCTTCGCTTAACCGATGGTCATCAGGCTTGCGTTACCACCTGCGGCGGCGGTGTTTACGCTCACCGCCCGCTCGATGACCAGCCGTTCCAGTGGAATGTCGCACTCACCAGGTGACAGGCCGTGAACGCTGATGATTGCCCCTGGCCGAGAAGCGATGAGTTGGCATAAATGCCGCAATTGATCTGAATGCCCATGATGAAGAACGACGTCGAACTCCACCGTTCCGCTGTTCCATTCCACAGCTCTACTGATAACGCGCTGTACTGCTTCAGGAAGTTTGCTGAACAACGCCTTTGTTTCTGGGTTTTCGACCCACAAGACTTGACTGCCTACGGCGAGTACAGCCGCCAGTTGCACCAGCAGATCCGCTTCCGTGTGAGCGATGCACAGCACACGAGACCGAGGCAGAATCGTGTAAGTGTTTCGCTCACCCGTAGGCCCGGTCAGCACACGTGTCAGTCCGCTTTGCGATTCGGTTTCAAATGTCGTGCAGAGTGAATACAGCGCGTTATTTCTAATGGAATGAGCCCAAACAACGAGAGACTTAAGTGGTCGCAGCAAACTTTCGCGAGCACTTTGTTCTGGAGCATTCTGCGCGTCGGATTCACCAAACGCTTTGGACAAAGCATGCTCCGGTCTTGTCGACAGCAGGCGATACATGTAAAGAGGTCCACCGGCTTTCGGCCCGGTGCCGGACAAGCCTTCTCCTCCAAATGGCTGCACGCCGACAACTGCTCCGACGATGTTACGGTTTACGTAAACATTGCCCGCGTGAACATTCCCAATGATTTTGGCTATGGTTTCATCGATACGGGTATGCACCCCCAACGTCAGCCCGTACCCGGAACCATTGATATGCTGGATCAGTCGATCGAGATTCTTGCGGCTATAGCGAACGATGTGAAGTACCGGCCCGAAGATCTCTCGTTCCAGTTCATCAATGCTTTCCAACTCGATTAACGTCGGCTGTACGAATGTGCCTCTGCGGAAATCCTCACCTGAAATGATTGAAGTCTGGTAAACCGAGCGACCTTTGGCACGCATGCTTTCGATGTGTTTATCGATGCCCGCTTTCGCCTCGGCATCAATGACTGGTCCAATGTCCACGCTTAACCGGTCCGGGTTGCCTTGCCGACATTCAGCCATAGCGCCTTTCAACATCTCGATTACTCGATCCGCTGAGTCATCCTGAAGGCACAGCACCCTCAACGCTGAGCAGCGCTGGCCGGCACTGTCAAAAGCGGAAGCCACAACATCAATGACGACCTGCTCGGTCAGCGCCGATGAGTCAACGATCATTGCGTTCTGGCCGCCCGTCTCTGCAATCAGCGGAACCGGGCGACCTATTGCGTCGAGGCGTCCGGCGATATTTTTTTGCAGCAGACGTGCTACCTCTGTCGACCCGGTAAACATGACCCCCTTGACTCGGTCGTCACTGATTAGCGCCGAGCCGATGACACTGCCTCGCCCCGGCAAAAGCTGCAGTACGCCAATCGGAGTACCGGCTTCAAGCAGAATGCGTACAGCTTGCGCGGCGATCAATGATGTCTGCTCGGCTGGTTTGGCCAGAACTGTATTGCCTGCCATCAATGCGGCAGCGACCTGGCCGGTGAAAATAGCCAACGGGAAATTCCAAGGGCTGATGCAGACTACCGGCCCCAATGGCCGATGAGCATCATTGGTAAACTCCTTGCGAGCCTGTGTGGCGTAATACCTTAGAAAGTCGACAGCCTCTCGCACTTCGGCAATAGCATTGGCAAAGGTTTTCCCGGCCTCTCGCACGAGCAGGCCCATGAGCGGTTGAATATCCGCCTCCATCAGGTCCGCTGCCCGTTCCATAATTTGCGCCCGTTCGCTGACGGGCGTTGCCTGCCAGATAGGGGCAGCACTGGTTGCATGTCCCAGTGCCTGTTCGACATCTTCCAGGTCAGCCGGCTGGACGTGCCCCACGATGTCTCGCAAGTCTGAGGGATTGCGGACCGGTTTAACCTCACCCGATCGCCCGCCTCCACCCAGCATAGGTGTGGCGACCCATTCAGTGTTCGCAGTAGCGAGCAACGCACAGGAAAGAGAGGCAAGGCGATGTTCATTCGTCAAGTCGATTCCGGCGGAGTTGGCACGATCGACCCCGTACAAATCCCTTGGCAACGGAATCTTTGGATGTGGTAGGCCGTGAGCACCATCCTCAAAAGCCATTGCATCTACAGTCAACACCGGATCAGCAACCAATTCCTGGAGGGTGATTGACTGGTCGGCGATGCGGTTGACGAACGAAGTGTTCGCGCCGTTTTCCAGCAGACGACGCACCAGGTACGCCAGCAGGGTTTCATGGGTGCCGACCGGTGCGTACACGCGGCACGGACGGTTCAGCTTGCCTTCGGAAACTTTGCCGACAACCTGCTCGTAGAGCGGTTCGCCCATGCCGTGCAGGCACTGGAATTCGTACTGGCCCGGGTAATAGTTCTGACCGGCAATGTGATAAATCGCCGACAGGGTGTGGGCGTTGTGCGTGGCGAACTGCGGGTAGATGACTTCCGGCACCGACAGCAGTTTGCGCGCGCAGGCGATGTAGGAAACGTCGGTGTACACCTTGCGGGTGTAGACCGGATAGCCTTCCAGGCCTTCGACCTGGGCGCGCTTGATTTCGCTGTCCCAGTACGCGCCTTTCACCAGACGGATCATCAGGCGATGACGGCTGCGGCGAGCCAGGTCGATCACGTAGTCGATCACGTATGGGCAACGCTTCTGGTACGCCTGAATCACGAAACCGATGCCGTTCCAGCCAGTCAGCTGTGGCTCGAAGCACAGGCGCTCGAGCAGATCCAGCGACAGCTCCAGACGATCAGCCTCTTCGGCGTCGATGTTCAGGCCGATGTCGTATTGCTTGGCCAACAGGGTCAGCGACAGCAGGCGCGGGTACAGCTCGTCCATCACGCGCTCGTATTGCGCACGGCTGTAGCGCGGGTGCAGTGCCGAAAGCTTGATTGATATGCCGGGGCCTTCGTAGATTCCACGGCCGTAGGAGGCCTTGCCAATGGCATGAATGGCCTGAGTGTAGGACGCCAGGTATTTCTGTGCGTCATGCTCGGTCAGTGCCGCTTCACCGAGCATGTCGTAGGAGTAGCGAAAGCCCTTGGACTCGAATCGGGTAGCATTTGCCAATGCCTGCGCAATGGTTTCGCCGGTGACAAACTGTTCGCCCATGACACGCATCGCCATGTCTACGCCTTTACGAATCAGCGGCTCTCCACCTTTGCCGATGATGCGTGTAAGCGTAGAGGTCATTCCGGATTCACTATGAGTCGCGACCAGTTTCCCGGTCAGCAGCAACCCCCACGTCGCAGCATTCACGAACAGAGAGCCACTTTTGCCGATATGCGTCTGCCAGTTGCCATTACTGACCTTGTCCCTGATCAACGCATCGCGCGTGCCCTTATCCGGAATGCGCAACAGCGCTTCGGCCAGGCACATCAGAGCAACACCTTCCTGCGAGGACAGGGAGAACTCCTGAAGTAATCCCTGCACAAGCCCTGCCCGTCCGCTGGCGTTTTTTTGATTGCGCAGCTTGTCGGCAATGTCTGTAGCCAGTCCGGCTGTCAAAGAGGCCATCTCTGCAGGCAGACGTGCCTGCTCAAGCAGCATGGGTACCATCTCCTCCTCTGGCCGCCGATAAGCTGAAGTAATCGCCGCCCTGAGCACCGACTGTGGATGGATGTTTTCGGCCAGGTCTAGAAAGGGTTGGCAGGCCGTCTCCACCGCTGCCAGTTCTCCTTGTTCCTCCGGATCACCGAGGTGCGTGCCTAGCAGCTCATCCAGCGTAATGCCGCCTTCAAGCTTTTCCAGACAATGGAAAAGGGCCTGCTTGATCAACCAATGCGGGGTTCGATCAATTGATGCAGCGGCAGATTTGAGACGTTCACGGGTCAGGTCGTCGAGTTTCACACCGAGGGTAGTCGCCATTATTAGAGCCCAGCCAAGGAAACCGTTAAAAGGAAAATGGAGCGGTCATGAACCGAATTGAAGACGCGCCAGTACGAGACTCCTGGCAACTTCAGGGCGCAAAGGCAATGATTGCCGCCAAGTAGAATGACGTAATCGGCGTCAACATCGCGGCTACCGGTTGATACGGTAGCCGCGATGTTCGCCGCCCTTATTGCAAGGGCGCGATCTTCAGAGTACCGAGCGCAGGAAGTCTGCGGTTTCAGCTTTTTCAGGATGGTCGAAGATCTGTTCGGGCGTCCCTAATTCGTGGATCTGTCCTTTATGGAAAAAAGCCACACGATCTGAAACCTCACGGGCGAAACGCATTTCATGGGTTACCACGATCATCGTCATCCCTTCGTGAGACAACATGCGCAAGGTATCAAGCACCTCGCCGACCAATTGCGGATCGAGGGCTGATGTCACCTCGTCGAACAGCATGTAATCTGGCGACATCGCCAATGCCCGGGCAATAGCCATGCGTTGCTGTTGGCCACCCGACAGGCGCGATGGGAACGCCGTCAGCTTTTCACCCAAACCGACATGCCGGAGTTTTTCGACGGCGATCGCCTCGGCTTCCTGTTTCGATTTGCCCAGGACTTTTCTTGGCGCGAGCATCACGTTTTCGAGCACGGTCATGTGGGGAAACGCATTCCACTGCTGAAAGACGATGCCGATTTTTTGCCGAAGTTGATTGAGGTCGGTTTTTTTCGAATGGACATGAATACCATCGACACTGATACGACCTTGCTGGATATCTTCCAGACCATTGATACACATCAGCATGGTCGACTTGCCGGAACCCGAACCACCGATCATCGATAACACTTCGCCTTTATTTACGCTCAGGCTGACGCCCTTGAGTACATGCAAGGCGCCAAAGTGTTTATGTACGTCTTCAATTTTTATCATTGTATTTGCCACCTTTTCTCAAGGCGAGCGCCGAGTCTCGCAATAGGGAAGCTCATTAAGAAATAGATCACGCCGGTAATGGCCAGAATGGTCAGCGGTTCCTGCACTCGAGTTGTAACAATCTGCGAGCTACGCAACAGTTCGATAATGCCGATCCACAACACTAGCGAGGTGTCTTTCATGATCCCGAGGGCCAGACCGATCCAGCTCGGGAACACGATTCTGGTGGCGATCGGCAAGGTGATCGAGGCCACCTCCTGGCGCCAGGAAAGGCCCAGTGATCGCGCGGCACGGCGGGTGGTCGCAGGCACTGCCGCCACCCCGCTCCTGACGATTTCGGTGCACAGTGCTGCGGCATAGACGCCAAGGCAAATACACGCCACTACGTAAGTTGGCCAGTTCAGGCGAAACATGCTGTTGAACGAATTGAATATGACCAATTGAATCAACAGCGGCACAGAACGAAAGATATCCAGCACCCAACCGATGGGAGAGCTTATCCACCACGCGGCACCGGCTCTGATTACACCAAACAGTGTGCCGAGCAATGTGCCTATCCCGACCGCAGCCAACGTAATCGCGATTGTGACAACAGCACCCTTCAACAGAAAAAGGATGTCGCTCCACGCTAATGTCCCTTCAAAAAACATGGCGCACCTCTCAATAACGAAACAGGCGCCAAGCACATAGCCGCGCGCAAATCGTGAATATTTTCGATATCAGGTAGTACAGGCAAGCCGCGACGAAGAAGTACTCGAATGTCCGATAAGTCATGACATTAAGTTGCTGAGTAACCCCCGTCAGGTCGCTCGTCAGACCCACGATGGTTCCGAGAGAAGTCATCAGAATCGACCAGACCATCTGGTTGGTCATGGCGTGAAACACCGCCCGCAACATCTGCGGGAGCACGATGTGCCACAACGTCTGAACAGCTCCCATACCCAATGAACGAGCAGCGCGGACTTGCGTTTCCGGGACGGCGGAGAAGCCGCCCCGGAACGTTTCTGCCAGATAGCCTGCGTTGTTGAACGTAATACCAAGCAAGAGTGCATAGTACGAGTCGATACCCACTCCAATGGAGCCCAGCCCGAAATACACCATGTAAATCTGAAATAGCGCCGGGGTATTGCGCGCCGTTTCGATCCATACACTGGCCAAGCCAGAAAGGGTTTTGTTACCCGATCGTTTTGCAAGCGCCAGCAGGATCGCCAACACCGTACCAACTGCCATCGCCAGCGTGGCTATCTCCAGAGTGACTACCGCTCCCGATAACATATCCGGAAGCGATTCCAGAACCGGGCGCCACTGGAAGGTATAAGACATACGATTACCTTTTTACGCGAAAGGTTTTTGTTATGCGGAACGAATGCTCCGTTTCCTTAACGATAGGTGCCTGAGACAGTCAGATCCGGAGCCGGCCCACCTTCAGTTCCGACCCATTTGGCGTAGAGCTCTGCATAGCGACCCGAGCGCACCTGGCGGTTCAGGAAAAGATTCACGTAGTTGAGCAAGCCCTGCTCCTGGCGTTGCACGAGAAACGCGCAGTAATCGGGATCGACAGGGGCATCACCGACGATCTTCAATCCCGGGTACTTACCCGAATTGATCACGTGGGTAGCAATCGTCGCAGTGGTGTATGTCGCATCAATTTTCTTCTGGCTAAGTGCAAGGAAGCTGTCCGACTGCGACTGAAAGGTCAGCATCTTGGTGGCGGGATCATTGATCTTTTTCACCGCCTCGTTCAGAGCGGTCGTTTCATAGGCTCCGGCCGGCCCTCCCACTGTGTGCCCTTTGAAATCGGCAACACTATGAATGCCGGCGTCTTCTCGGGCGAGGATGATGGTTTTGAACACGAAGTAAGGAATAGAGAAACCGATCGTCCTTGCGCGCTCCAGGGTATCGGAGGCCACGGCAATCCCGACATCGGCCCGGCCCGACAGCACCGCGGGAATACGGTCCGGATCCGGGGTATCGACAATTTCCGCCTTCACACCAAGAGCGGCGGCCAGGTCATTACAGTAGTCGACATCGAAGCCGATCGGCTTGTTGTCCTTGTCTCGCGCGCCGTTAGGCGGGAAGTCAAGCTCTACCGCACAACGCAGCTTGCCCGACGAAATGATATCGTCCAACTGGTCTGCGTGAACGGCAGTAGTGCTCAAAGCGGCGACGGCTGCGGCCAGAATGAGTGAGTTGATGCGCATTTTTGTTCCCCTCGTTTGTTGGCTGAACTCAGAAACAAGATACGCATATTTTAGCGTATCTTGGATATCGTATACGTATTATCGGGGCAGTAAAATTACAGCTCTTAGATCATTATTGTTGGTATCACTGGACGAGAAAACCGTAGGTAAGTGGATCGGTCTCATCGATGATCCAGTTCGCGAAACCACAGATATGTGCCTTACCGCTTACCTCGGGGATAACGGCGTCCAACGGACCTACCTTTGTTTCACTGAGCACGCGACCTTTGAAAACGGTCCCGATAATGGATTCATTGATCAATGCATCGGTGGCCGATAGTTCACCACGCAGATAGAGTTGTGCAACGCGGCCCGCGGTGCCCGATCCGGTTGGCGACCGGTCGATCGCACGATCGGCATACACGCAGCAGTTGGCCTGGCTTGACCCCTCGTGACGCGGATCGCCATACACCATTACGCCGTACACATCATTGAACTCGGGGATTTCAGGGTGGATGAACGAACCCCGGGCATTGATGGCGGTTTTGATTTCATAACCGAACTGAGTGAGGGTGGACAGATCCTTCTCGCGTATGGCGATATTATGTGGCCGGCCATCGACGTAGAAGTAAGTCGCGCCGCCGTAGGCGATATCACCGGTCACCTTGCCGAACGTTGGTGTGGTCACTGTCACATCTCGCTCGAAGATGAACGATGCTACGTTGACGAAACGTACCGCCCCTGTCCGCACACCATCCCACTCGACGAACGCCTCGATGAAGCCGCATGGCGCATCGATACCTACACGGGTCTCGGGGGCTTTTCGCTCAATCCAGCCCAGCTCCACAGCAGCCGTTGCCAGCGCGATCACACCGTGACCGCAATGTGGGCTATAGCCCATGTTGTTCAGGAAAATGATGCCGAAATCGGCGCCTACACTCACCGGTTCAGTCAAAAAACCGCCGTACAGATCCTTGTGACCGCGTGGCTCAAGCATCAGGGCTCGCCGGTAATGGTCGGCGTTCTGCTGCAACCAGGTACTGCGCTCGACAATGGTCGCACCAGGCACTTTGGGTAGCCCCTGGGTAACGAGACGGAACGTTTCCCCGCTCGTGTGCAGCTCAACCGTGGCAAATGATCGTTCGTACTGCATTCGTATTCTCCGTATCTCAGGGTTGCGAAAGCTAGAAATGGCGTAAATAGATCGCCATTTCAGATATGGTATACGATAAACGATGTTCGTCAACTGTCAAATAGCAAGTCCGGTGATCAAGGCTGATCGATAGGCAGGCAAATGGAAGGCCTATAAAGAAGGAAAGAATCCAGCCCGGCTATGACTTGATGACGTCATTGACACAGGCGATACGGTATACGATATTCGATAAAAACATCAGGTATCAGATGTATGACTCATTCAGAAATCGATTCGCCGGCCGTCATCGGCTATGTCACGCCGCTCAGTGCGCAACCCGGAAAACTTCTCGAATTCAAGATTTCCTCGGCAGGTGATATGGATATTCGCGCCAGGGTTGTTCGGCTTGACTGCTGCGATCCCAATCCGCAGGGCCCAGGCCTCAAAAGCGTGGACGTGGATTTCGACCTGGACGAGAGCTATCGGGCAACCGAACAAAAGACTTACCTCGGATCGTGTGCAGTTGCTCCCCTGCCCTGTCTCAGCGATACCAGCAACCTGAAATTATCGCTGCTTATAAAGCCCACGCTGTACAGCACCGCCGACCAAGTAATTTTTTCGTGGCAGGATGAAACTGCAACGACGGGCTTCGCATTGATCCTCAACGCGGGCACGCTTGAGTTAAAACGGCTGGGGGAACACACCCGCCTGGAGCTTGGTCTTTGCCTGGAAATCAACCGTTGGACTCAGCTGGAAATCGGCTTTGGCGTGCAAGACATCGTTGTTCGATCGAGGCTGGTGGGCAGACGAGAAACCGCCGAATCCAGCACCTGCCTGGAAGGGCTTCACGCCTTGCTCAAGAACACCAGTCATCTGACTCTCGCTGCCATCTGGAGCGGCCATCCCGTCGATTGCCTCAATGGCGCCATCGAGGCTCCATGCCTGACCCGCACTCAGGTTGGCACGAGTACCGACATCGAAGTGCTTGCGCGCTGGTCTTTTGCCAATGATGCATTCAAGCAAACGATTGAAGATGACATTGATCCCTCGCGCCATCTCACCTTGGTCAACATGCCGATGCGTGGCGTGCGCTCTTCGGGTTGGACCGGCCGCAACATGGACTGGAAAAACGCGCCTGACGAATATGCCGCCATCGCTTTTCACGCTGATGATCTGAGCGATTGTCAGTGGAGCACGACCATTGCGGTTCGAGTGCCTGCCGGTATGCCATCGGGTGTTTACGGACTTATCGTCGATCACCCGTCAGGCAGCGACACTATCCCGTTCTACGTTCTACCCGGTGCAGGCTTGCCTCGACGCAAAATTCTCTTTCTGGCACCCACGTTTACCTATCAGGCCTATGCGAACCATGCCCGCGGAACATTCGCCGGCGCGCTGCAGAACCGAGTCAGTGAGTGGAATGCCTATCCTCATAATCCGGATGTCATCGGTACATTTGGATATTCAAACTACAACTGTCACCCGGATGGGTCAGGGATAACCCTTTCATCCCGATTGCGGCCGATCATGACTATGCGCCCTGCCTATCTGATCTATCTCGACGAGCGAGGTTCCGGGATGCGTGGCTTTGCCTCGGACTCGCATCTGACCGACTGGTTGAAAGCCAAAGAGTACGACTTCGACGTCATTACCGATGAAGATCTGGATCGTGAAGGCGTTGATGCCCTGACGCACTACGATGTCGTGCTGACCGGGACCCAGCCTGAGTATCAAACGCGCCGCACACTGGAAGCGCTGATCACCTATCGCGAGGGCGGCGGCAAACTGATGTACCTCGGCGGTAACGGCTTCTACTGGAAAATCGGCCGCCATTCACAGCTCCCTCATATGATCGAGGTGCGTCGCGCAGAAGGTGGTATGCGGGTCTGGGCCAGCCAGCCCGGCGAGTATTACCACCAACTCGATGGCGAGTATGGCGGCTTGTGGCGTCGCAACGGAATCGCACCGCAACAAGTCGCCGGCGTAGGTTTCACCGCCGAAGGCGCATTCGAGGGGACGTACTACGTCCGCACTCCGGAATCGTATCGTAGTGAACTGAACTTTCTGTTTGAGGGTATTGCACCCGATCAGCGAATAGGCGATTTCGGTCTTTCGGGAGGCGGAGCTGCCGGGTTCGAGATCGACCAAGTCTGTTCGGACTTGGGTACCCCGGACTTCGTTTCGGTAGTTGCTGCCTCTGAAGGTCATGGCCCGACCTTCGAAACCACTTTCGAAGAGCTTCTGCTTCCGGGTGTATTCGATGGTGGCCCGCGACCTTACGGCGGCATCCGCTCGAACATCATCTATGGCGTCGACGAGAACGGCGGAGGTCTGTTCTCGGTCGGGTCTATTACGTTTTGCGGCAGCCTCTCGCACAACCACTACGACAACAACGTGTCGCGCCTGCTGGAAAACTGCCTGCGCAAATTTCTCCAACTCTCATGCCGCTCCGATGACCTGGGACAACCCTCCCCCAACTCCGCCACCTCCTTAAAAGAAGACTGACGCCATGAAAAACGATCTTTCTTTAGTACGCATGGACTTCGACGAACTCAGCCTGCTGTTGAGAAAAATCTTCATCCGCCACGGAACATCTGATTTCGTCGCTGAGATCCTGGCCGCCAATTGCGCAGGCTGCGAGCGCGATGGTGCGCTGAGCCATGGCATCTTTCGCATGCCAGGTTATGTGGAATCGCTGAAAACCGGCTGGGTGGACGGACAAGCCAATGCCGAAGTAAATATCGTAAGCCCCTCGTTCATCCGCATCGATGCCCGCAACGGATTCGCCCAACCAGCCCTGGCCACCGCTGCGAAGGCCATTGATGTAGCTATCGAAGCTACCGGCGTAGCCGTCGTCGCTATCCGAAATTCCCACCATTTCAGTGCACTCTGGCCTGACGTTGAACCGTTCGCACTCAAAGGACTTGTCGCGATCAGCTTCGTCAACGGTCTGGCAAATGTCGTCCCGCACGGCGGACACACAGCGGTTTTCGGAACCAACCCGATTGCCTTTGCAACGCCGGTCGCCGGCGCTGAACCACTGGTGGTGGACCAGGCGACCAGTGTCATGGCCAATGGCGAAGTTAGGCTGCATGCGCTAGACGATCGGCCACTACCGCCCGGCACCGGCGTCGACAGCTCAGGTAACGCTACTACCGACCCACATGCGGTGCTGGCCGGCGGCGCATTAAACACATTCGGCGGATACAAGGGCTCTTCGATTGCACTCATGGTCGAACTGTTGGCTGGCGCCCTGACCGGAGGACAATTGTCGTTCGAGAACGACTTCGGCAGTTGCGTTGGTGCGCAGACGCCAAAGGCCGGGCAGTTATTGATCATGATCGACCCGGATCGTGGCGGCACAACCGACTTCAGCCAGCGCGCTGCGATCCTGTGCAACCGTTTGATAGAAGCCGGTCAGGATCGACTGCCAGGTGCAAGGCGCCACAAGAACCGGCACACCGCACTGACCCAAGGCATTTCCCTTACAAAAAAAGCCATTGCGGATCTGCAGCAAATGGCCGCGGACAACGCCATGCAGGCACCTTGATCACATCCACAGATACATTCCCCCCACCTCAAAAGCAACATTCTGGAAAAGACATGAGCAACCTATCCCGCGACACCGACAAACTGGAACTTCACCAATCGCTATCGTCTTCACACATCGAACAACTGGTGGCGCTTTTTCAAACCGAATGGTGGACTAAGGGACGCATCAGTGCAGATGTAGAAAAGATGGTGCAATCGGGCGGCCCGCTCTTCGCTTTCATTGACCCGCAGAACGATGAACTTGTCGCGTTCGCCCGAGCAATGACCGACGGCGTCTACAAGGCGATGATCTTCGACATTATTGTCAAGGAGACGTGGCGAGGGACCGGGCTGGGCGCTGTACTCATGAACACAGTGCTGAACGATCCGGCGTTGCTTAACATTAAACACCGCGAACTCTACTGCCTGGACGAGATGGTCCCGTTCTATGAGAAATGGGGTTTTGCCACCGCTGCGGCCGGTCTGAACTTCATGCGCAAGTCAGAGGGGTAAACCCGATTCCGGCCGCGATCCTGTCATATGGAGAAACGCTTGGCACTGAAAGGTTCCAGATTCTGCGCGGGTGTGCGGCCGGCAATCATCTGCGCAATGAGTCGGCCGGTCGTGGCCCCCAAGGTCAGACCAAGCTGACCATGCCCTAGAGCCATGAATACATTCGATAGCCGGGTACTACGGTCGATCACGGGCTTGGTGTCTGGTAAATACGGTCGGTAACCGACGCCGTACTCCAGGTCACTCAGTCGCAATCCGGGAATGATCTTGCGCGCCTTTTCAAGAATGATTTCTGCGCGTTTGAAATTCGGCTCGGCATTATGTCGTGCAAACTCCATGGTGCCACCGATTTGCAAGCCACGTGTCATGGGGCTGATGCAAAAACCACCATCGGGGAAAATGATCGAGTGTTGCACTCTTTCTACCTCCGCTGGCAGAAGCACTTGGTACCCGGCGATTCCGACCAAAGGAATCTGTACGCCTAGCTGGGCAAAAAACTTTCGCGAACCGACACCGGCTGCGATCACCACATGATCGGCCGCGTAGCGCTCATCATCGGCCAGCGTGACGCCGCTTGCACGCTCGCCCCCTTCATCCAAGCGTTTGACCTGACCACGGACCCGAACACCGCCTTGGTCGATAAAGCTTTGCGTCAACGCTGCAATAAACCCCTCGGTGTCGCTTACCGAGCGCCAGTCAGGAAAGAGTAAGCCGTGACTGAATCTGCCCGCTAGCGAAGGTTCAAGATCGGCAATTGTCGCGGCATCCAGTATTTCTGCTTTGAAGCCCAAGGCTGTTCGGAACGCCAAATAGGGACGCTCCTGTTCCATACCTGCTGCGGACTCAAACAACTTGATCACAGGACTTTCACGTAGCAACCCTTGCTCAGTACAAGCCTGTAACAATGGCGCATAGTCCGAGTGCGCATGAAGTGTAAGACTGGCGATATCCCGAGCAATTTCTTCGGATTTCGATTGCTTGGCACACGCCAGAAACCTCAGGAACCACGGCAACATGCCTGGCAATGCGCTGGCTCTCAACGCCAGGGGGCCTTCCTGATCGAGTAGCCACCCCGGAATCTTCTGCATCACCCCAGGTCTGGAAAGTGGAACCACTTCGCCGATGGCCATTTGGCCGCAGCTCCACTTGGCAGTACTGTCGCCTGCCGCGGCGGGATCGATCAAAGTAACGGCATACCCTTCCTTTTGAAGATACAGCGCACAGCAAGTCCCTACGATGCCTCCACCTACGACTACCACCCTCTCTGAAAACAAGCGAAAGCGCTCGTAAGAACGAACAGGCGCCATATAACCCCCCTTGAAGACTGCGTCAAATTCCGAAAATTATCGGATATGGTATACGCACAATGGTGAATTAAAATCGCCGTAGCGCAGGCTACGGCATTGCGGACACCTACGCCTGAATTTACTTGCGAATGTTGTCCAACAGTGACTCACACGCCTTGGTGATGTGCTGACGCAGCAACTCAGCAGCCTCCTCGGCATCGCCTTTGCGGCATGCCGCCAGGATCTGCCGGTGTTCGCGATCATCGACCCCTGTGCCACCGGATAAGGTCAGTTGAATTCTCAAGTAGCGCTCTATTCGGTCATTGACCGAACGGATGAGGTTCATCAGGAACGGTCGGTTGGCATCCTCATAGAGGCAGGAATGAAACTGCCAATTGAGCTCCGCCCAGCGCGCCACATTGGTCTCCTGCGCGAACTCGTCACAATACTGCTCGGCTCTCTTGAAAGTGGCTTCGGTCATCAGTGGCACGGACAGTTTCAGCGCACTGGACTCCAGCATTGCCCGGACTTCGAAAATCTGCGCAATTTCCGGCTCGGAAATGCTCTTGACGACAGCACCGCGGTTGCGCTGAAACTCGACAAGGCCTTCGGCTTCGAGGCGTTTGAGCGCTTCACGCACTGGTATCTTACTGACATCGAACAACTTGGCGACGTCGTCCTGGCGAATCGGTTCGCCTTCATCGAAGTCACCCGTGATGATCGCCTCGCGAATGTGATTGGCGATGATATCGGACGCCGTAGGCGCGGAGCCAAGTGACGGCAGATCTGCAGGACTTAGGGGCAATTTGAACTCCATGTGTGCAATCGGGAAGCCACGATCGAATAACGTATTCTATATCAGTCCGTAGCTTACCATCGGCTGGTCTCGCTGGTGATACAGCCTCGCCGGGTGACTGACGCGCTTCATCAGCCCCTAAAAACCCGTTGACACCACCATCAACGTATACGATATTCAATCTAGAGTTTGACTCACTCGGTGTCAAGCGACGAACGCCGTGCTTGCGCTGCATACCTGCCAACAAGAACAACAGGAGGAACCTGCATGCATTCGCCCCCAAAAAAGCCTGCCAAACAATCGCGGGTCGTCGACAAAACGACAGTCGCCCCCGGCGCGCCCCGGCACTCCGCCCAGAAAACCGGTAAGTACGACGACCTCAGGTCTTTTTTCCACGATCTGATGAATGAGCCCGGCTCCAGCGAACATTTGTTAATTCTTTGATACGGGCTTATCGCAACCCGCCTTCGACGCTCGCAGCGCGAACACTCAGGAGAACACGGAATGCCGATAGTAAAAATCGAAATGCTCGCCGGACGACAAGGCGATAAAAAGCACGAATTGGCACGTGAAATAACGGCTGCCTTTTCCAGGATCCTCGGTTCCGCGCCAAGGGACGTCACCATCACATTCACCGATGTGGCGCCCTCCGACTGGGTAATTGCCGGCGAACCGCTTAGTACCTCCGTCACTGCGCCCTCGCCCCAGCGCTAAACGACTCCCTGAATGGCGTTTGCGGATTGAACGCGATCAATCTCGAAGCGCTGTGTTCTCTATCCTTCAATGTCGAGTTTCACTCATGTATTTGAATGCCCAACAACTGGCCGATGCATTGCCTTGGGACGCGCTGATGAGTGCGTTATCCGATATATTCACCCGCACCGTGCATTCCCCTGTGCGTCATCACCACAAGATAGAAGTACCGGGCGACCCCGCCGCCATGCTGTTGCTGATGCCAGCATGGATCGAGGGCGAGTATCTGGGGGTCAAGCAAGTCACCGTGTTCCCCGGGAACAATGCAAAAGGCCAACCGGGGCTCAGCAGCCACTATCTCCTCAGCTGTGCGAAAACCGGCCTGCCGCTGGGTCAGTTTGATGGCAATGAACTGACAGCCCGCCGCACAGCCGCGGCTTCTGCGCTTGCCTCTCGCTATCTGTCTCGTGCCGATTCGAAACGACTGCTGATGGTCGGGGCCGGCCGTATGGGACGATATCTGGTCAGCGCGCATCGATCGGTTCGAGATCTGGAAGAGGTCATTGTTTACGACCTCAACTTCGAAGCTGCGACAGCTTTCGCGAACGACATCAAGGCCAAAGGAATCCAGGCAAAAGCCGTCACGCTTCAGCAATTACCCGCAGCCGCTGCGTCCGCCGACATCATCAGTTGCGCCACGCTGGCCACGGAGCCGGTCATACAAGGTCAGTGGTTGAAACCTGGCGTTCATCTGGACCTGGTCGGCAGCTTCACCCCGGCCATGCGCGAAGTCGACGACGATGTTGTGGCGTGCTGCAGCATTTTCGTTGATACCCGCGAAGGTGCTCTCGCGGAAACAGGTGACCTGATCCAGCCAATTAAGAAAGGCGTTATTACCGAAGACGACGTGATCGCCGAGTTCAGCGAGCTGTGTGCCGGGAAACACTCCGGGCGCGCAGCCCTGAAGACTCCGGATGAAGCCATGACCCTGTTCAAATCGGTTGGGGCGTCGGTAGAAGACCTCGCAGCCGCCATTCTGGCTTACCAGCGGACTTCAGTTGCCCACTAAGCCCAACCTTTCGTCGTTTGCACGTTCAATACATGTCGGGCGCCAGGCGCCCCTCGAATCCTCGGAGAAATACCATGCGATCATCCAAAGTCATCCATGTCGTCAGTTGCCATGCAGCGGGTGAAGTGGGCGACGTCATTGTTGGCGGTGTTGCCGCCCCTCCGGGGGAAACGATCTGGGAGCAACGCAAGTTCATTGAAACCGACCAGACACTGCGCAACTTTGTCTTGAATGAGCCACGCGGCGGAGTGTTCCGGCACGTCAATCTGCTAGTTCCGCCCAAGCACCCGAAAGCAGACGTTGGCTGGATCATCATGGAGCCGTGCGATACGCCACCAATGTCAGGGTCCAACTCGATGTGCGTGGCGACCGTACTGCTGGAGACAGGGATCATCCCGATGGTTGAGCCGGAAACCCGCATGTTCCTCGAGCCGCCAGGAGGATTGATCGAAGTGGTTGCAAGCTGCCGCAATGGCAAGGCTGAACGAATTACCGTACGTAACGTGCCATCATTCGCTGACAAACTCGATGTGACTATCGAGGTAGCCGGGATTGGGTCTCTAACCGTCGATACTGCTTATGGTGGTGACAGTTTCGTCATTACCGACGCCAGAAGACTGGGCTTCTCGCTGACCCCTGACGAAGCCAGAGAGATTGCCGATTACGGCATGAAGATCACCCAGGCAGCCAACGAACAATTGAGTTTTGTCCACCCGGAAAACAGTGACTGGAAGCATATTTCCTTCTGCCAGATCGCTAACCCGGCAGAAATGAAAAACGGCGTTCTGACCGCAGCCAATGCAGTGGCTATCCGCCCCGGAAAAGTAGACCGTTCCCCATGCGGCACGGGTTGCTCGGCACGCATGGCAGTCCTGCATGCAAAAGGCCAGATGAAATCGGGTGATCGCTTCATCGGCACGTCGATCCTGGGCACCGAGTTCGATTGTCGGATCGATTCAGTATTATCCGTGGGTGGCCGTCCAGGTATCAGTCCGATCATTTCCGGACAAGCCTGGATTACAGGCACACACCAACACACGCTGGATCCGACTGATCCGTTTCCGGCAGGGTATCGTCTTTCCGACACTTGGCCTGTGGAGAAGCAGTGATAGGCGCTTGTTCAAGTGCTAACGATAATTTTGCTCAGAGATCCCAGTTGTAATGAATCAATTTCTTTGAAGTCGTTGCAGCATTCGAGGATCTTGGCGCGTTGAGCAGGTCGGGTTGTAGTTTGTCCAGCGACGCAGCATTTGCAGCGTCGCTGGACACTTGGTTATAAATTTGTGCGTTGATAGTGGATCAAGTGGAAGCTTACTTCGCCGTCATCATCGAGCAGTGACTTCTCCAAGGGGGGCGGAGCATTGGAGGGCGGAGCGAACGTGGCCCCCTCATCATTGTAGCGGCGCTCCTACGGCCACTCTTCCAGGCAAACGCGCAAAAATTCACCGTAAATGGGCAGAAGCGATTTGCAGGCCAGTTTCTCCTCTGCCAAGCCTTCTCTGCCTTTCGCGAACACCGACGCAGTAAAACGTCGGGCCCCTCGTGCTGAGTGCGTCAGATGCTTTCCAGCTTTGTCAGGCCTTGGGATGTTTGGAGCTTGCGATCCAGCGTGTGAGATATTCTGCATACTGCTCAGCAGCCGACTCCAGTTCGCAAGATGAGAGTTTGTCGGCCTGATACAGGACAAAGGGTTCGCCCCATTCCAATCCGCACCGGTGCGCCGTCGCTCGCAGCGGTGCGAGCAAGTCCGACATCGTGTACATATTGCGTCCGCCTGAGGCATAGGCCCCAACAGTGTTCCCAGCAGTAATGGCGATCATGATGGGTTTGCCTTCCAGGCGCCGCCCCTCGGACTCATAGGCGATGTAGAACATGCGTGTCAGCACCGCGTCCTGCCAGGCTTTGAGCAGTGGCGGGCTCGAATACCACTGCATGGGGAATTGAAGTACGATCCGGTCGGCGGCGAGCAACCGGGCGGCTTCTCGCTCACCATCGCGTGAAAGATCGAGGCCTTTGGGACAGGCGGCGCTCATGTCGACGATTTCCACGCCAGGCAGCGGTTCGACGGCACGCACCAAAGCAGCATTGGCTTTTGATCGGTTTAAATCGGGATGAAAAAGCAGCAGAAGAGTTTGGGTCATCACCCTCTCCAACGTTTTGGATGATGTAGATGATCACCGTGCTCTTCTAAATAATCTAATCGATGAAATGTCTAA
This sequence comes from Pseudomonas sp. AO-1, assembly GCF_019775695.1. NCBI lineage: Bacteria > Pseudomonadati > Pseudomonadota > Gammaproteobacteria > Pseudomonadales > Pseudomonadaceae > Pseudomonas > Pseudomonas sp. AO-1. Next base: position 3,243,793 of record NZ_CP079947.1, on the reverse strand, counting down.
TCTATTATCGACTGCATGAATTTACGATCGCTGGACCTCAACCTGCTGGTCATACTGGATGCGCTTCTCGATGAAGCGCATGTCAGCCGTGCTGCCGAACGACTTTTTCTTTCCCAGCCAGCTACTTCAGCCGCGCTGCAACGTTGCCGCCATCTGTTTCGCGACCCATTGCTGGAGCGCGGTCGAGGCTGCATGCGCCTGACGCCGAAAGCACAATCCTTGCGCTTGCCGTTGAAGTCATTGCTTTCTGACGTGCGCAATCTGGTCGATCTACCCGAGGTGCCGCTGTCAGATATCAAGCAGACGCTGCGTATTACGATGGCCGACTACCCCGCATTGTTGGTGATCACATCATTGCAACGCGCGCTCCTCGAAACGGCACCGGGTATTGCGATCGTGGTTCAACCTTGGCGAGGGGCCGAGGCCGCTCGCGCCGCCCTGATGGATGGAACAACCGACATCGCTGTTTCGGTCTTCTCCGGGCCCGACGCAGACATTCATTGTGAGTGGTTGCTCGACGAAAACTATGTCATTGCTCTGCGCCATGACCATCCGGCTATCCCGGGATTCGATCTCGCCCGGTGGCTCTCCTACCCTCACATTCTGGTATCGGGAATCGGTGAGGCCAATAGCCCTTTGGATGACGAACTTGCACAGCTCGGCATGACCCGGCGCATCGGGCTGGTGGTGCCATCTTTTGGAATGGTCCCCGAACTGCTGCGCGGTTCAGACATGATTGCCATGCTGCCATCGCGGGTGTTATCGGTGACCGGCGATTTGAGCGTGTTACCCGTGCCTATTCCGGTTAACGGGTTCAGGCTTCATCTAGCTTGGAATCAGCGCAGAGAGAAAGATAAAGCACTAACACATGTCGCGGGATTACTCACAGATCTACTGAAAAGGATCGACAACTAGCGTCCCACGTTCAACTCCTGCGAGTAGCGGGTCATTCAACGGGAGTCCGCGTATGCCCACTTTGCTAACCTTTAGGCACAGCATCGCTAACGCTTCAGCGTCTCGCTCGGCAGCTCTTTGAACAGCGCCCGATAACTGTTGGAAAACCGCCCCAGATGCCAAAACGACCAGTTCATCGCCACTTCGGCCACGGTGGTTTCCGTGGGCCGGCGATTGAGTAATTCGCGGTGTGCACTGTTAAGCCGGCGCAGGCGCAGCCAGTGGCTCGGGGTCATACCGGTATAGGCCTTGAACGCCTGCTGTAATTGACGCAACGGCACCCCTGCCACCTTCGAAAGCTCAAGCAGATTAACAGTCTCTTCCGGCGAATCTGCCGCCCATTCCCCTACTCGCTTCATGATCGTCCGCTCTTCGGTACGACGCTGCAAACCGCCTCGATCAAGACGGGTGTGAGCGTTGTCGAGGATGAACAGACAGTCTTCGAGCAGCTGCTGCGTCAACGAGTTTTTATCAAACGGATCAACAGCTTGCGACAACTTCGTGAGTGTTGAGCTTAACCAGCGACTGAACAAGGCGTTCTGCCCGCAGTTAAGCGGCGCCATGAACAATCCCTCGAGTTTCGCCACATCCAGACCGTGTTCACGGACGAATTGCGGGCCGAACACCACGGCGATTTCCTGGTAGTTCTCCGGGGTGATCCAGATGTTGCGGCTGTCTTCGTTAAGCAAATACAGCGCGTTGTCACTGCGATCAAAACAGAACGCTAACGCACCCGATGGCGCACTGAATGCCTGCTCGACGCGGGTGTTCATCTGTTCTTCGTAGACCTGCACACCTTCCAGATCCAGATAGCGAATCTGCCCGGCGAAATGCCCGGGCGACATCTGCTGGTAATGCTGAACCCAACCCGGCGTAGCGCGGATTTGTTCGGTCACATCAGCGGTATTGAACGCCTGAACCTGAAGCGGATTACACGTTGTCATGGGAGACCTTGCGCACTCTTTTGGTGCGCTTTGGTGCTGCTTAAAGTGGATAGATGGAACGGCAAGGCACGCCCAAGATAGTCGTCAACGCGCCACAGGGGAAGGGGCGGAAGATGAAACCCGCCCTCCCCGGCGTCTATAAAACCAATAACGAGGTCTTTATGAATGCCCCTTTCGATCAGCTGTTCACATGGCTGAAAGATCACAAGATTACCGAAGTTGAATGTGTGGTCAGCGACCTGACCGGCATTGCCCGCGGCAAGATCGCACCGACCAACAAGTTCCTGCATGAGCGAGGCATGCGCCTGCCGGAAAGTGTGCTGCTGCAAACGGTAACCGGGGATTTTGTCGACGACGACATCTACTACGACCTGCTCGACCCGGCCGACATCGACATGGTCTGCAAACCGGTGAGCGACGCCGTGTATGTGATTCCATGGGCCATCGAGCCGACCGCCATCGTCATCCACGACACCTTCGACAAATTCGGCAATCCAATCGAACTGTCGCCGCGCAACGTGCTGAAAAAAGTCCTGCAGCTGTACACCGACAAGGGCTGGAAGCCGATCGTTGCACCGGAAATGGAGTTCTACCTGACCCAGCGCTGCGAAGATCCGGACCTGCCACTCAAGGCACCACTGGGGCGTTCGGGCCGTGCCGAAAGCGGTCGGCAGTCATTCTCCATCGACGCCGCCAACGAGTTCGATCCATTGTTCGAAGACGTCTACGACTGGTGCGAGCTGCAAGGTCTGGATCTGGACACGCTGATCCACGAAGACGGCCCGGCGCAGATGGAAATCAACTTCCGTCACGGCGACGCCCTGGATCTGGCCGATCAGATCACCGTGTTCAAACGCACCCTGCGCGAAGCGGCGCTCAAGCACAACGTCACCGCGACGTTCATGGCCAAACCGATTGGCGACGAACCCGGCAGTGCCATGCACCTGCACCAGAGCGTGGTGGAAATCGCCACGGGCAAGCCGATTTTCGCTGATGCCGACGGCAAGATGAGCGACTTGTTCCGCCATCACATCGGCGGCCTGCAAAAGTACATTCCTAAAGTACTGCCGATGTTTGCGCCCAATGTGAACTCGTTCCGCCGCTTCCTGCCGGACACTTCGGCACCGGTCAACGTCGAGTGGGGCGAAGAAAACCGCACCGTCGGCCTGCGTGTGCCGACCTCCGGGCCGGAATCCATGCGCGTGGAAAACCGCCTGCCGGGCGCCGATGCCAACCCGTATCTGGCGATCGCCGCGAGCCTGCTGTGTGGCTACATCGGCATGGTCGAAGGCATCGAACCGAGTGCCGCCGTCGAAGGCCGCGCCTACGAACGCCGCAACCTGCGCCTGCCGATCACCATCGAAGACGCGCTGACGCAAATGGAAGAGTGCGACACCGTTGCCCAATACCTTGGCAACAAGTTTGTGCGCGGCTACGTCGCGGTCAAACGCGCCGAGCATGAAAACTTCAAGCGCGTGATCAGCTCCTGGGAGCGCGAGTTCCTGCTACTGAGCGTCTGAGCAACACCCACAAACCCTGTGGGAGCTGGCTTGCCAGCGATTACGTCGGCACAGTCGACATCATTATCGACTGACCCACCGCTATCGCTGGCAAGCCAGCTCCCACAAGGGACCGTGCTCACCCGAAAAACTCCAATAACTCCAAGAGGTGTCGATATGCGTCTATTGAAATCCATGGTTCCCGCCGCACTGGCGCTGTTGTGCAGCACCGCAGCCCTGGCCCAGCCCCAGGTCAGCGTCTACAACTGGACCGACTACATCGGTGAAACCACCCTCGCCGACTTCCAGGCCAAGACCGGGATCAAGGTGATCTACGACGTATTCGACTCAAACGAAACCCTGGAAGGCAAACTCCTCGCCGGTCGCACCGGCTACGACGTGGTGGTGCCGTCCAACCACTTTCTCGCCCGTCAGGTAAAAGCCGGCGCGTTCCTCAAACTGGATCGCGAGCAGCTACCGAACTGGAAAAATCTCGACCCGAAATTGCTCGAATTGCTCGAAAAGAACGACCCGGGCAACCAGCACTCGGTACCGTACCTGTGGGGCACCAACGGCATCGGCTACAACGTCGACAAGGTCAAGGCAGTGCTTGGCATCGATCACATCGATTCCTGGGCCGTGCTGTTCGAGCCGGAGAACCTGAAGAAGCTCACCCAATGTGGCGTGTCGATGATGGACTCGGCGGACGAAGTGTTCCCGGCGATCCTCAACTACATGGGCATGGACCCACGCAGCGAGAACCCGGAAGACTACAAAAAAGCCGAAGCCAAACTGCTGAGCATCCGCCCCTACATCACTTACTTCCATTCCTCGAAATACGTTTCCGATCTGGCCAATGGCGACATCTGCGTAGCCTTCGGTTACTCCGGCGACGTGTTCCAGGCGGCCAACCGCGCCAAGGAAGCCAAGAACGGGGTGAACATCGCCTATGCGATTCCGAAAGAAGGCGCCAACCTGTGGTTTGACTTGCTGGCGATCCCGGCCGACGCCAGCAACACCAAGGAGGCCCACGCCTTCATCAATTACCTGCTTGATCCGCAAGTGATTGCCAAGGTCAGCGCTTCGGTCGGTTACGCCAACCCGAACCCGGCCGCCAAGCAGTACATGGACCAGGCGCTGGTGAACAATCCCGAGGTGTACCCGTCCCAGGCAGTGCTGGACAAGCTCTACATCTCCTCTACCCCGCCCCAGTCGATCATGCGTCTGATGACCCGGTCCTGGAGCAAAGTGAAGTCGAACAAATGAATCAGTACACGCAAGAACACGCCCGCTCCTATTACGCGGCTTCGGCCCGGGCCAGTACGCCCTGGCCGGCACTCGACGGTGACCTCACCGCCGATGTCTGCGTGATCGGCGGCGGCTTCACCGGGGTCAACACCGCGATTGAACTGGCGCAGCGCGGGCTGTCGGTGGTGTTGATCGAAGCCCGGCGCATCGGCTGGGGCGCCAGCGGACGCAACGGCGGCCAGTTGATTCGTGGCATCGGTCACGAGGTCGAAGGCTTTGCCCGTTACGTCGGCAACGACGGCGTGCGTTATCTGCAACGCGCCGGTATCGACTCCGTGGAACTGGTGCGCCAGCGCATCACCGAGCATGCCATCGAGTGTGACCTGCGTTGGGGCTTCTGCGAACTGGCCAACACCCCGGCGCAGTTCGCGGCGTTCAAGGACGAACAGGTCAGCCTCGACGAACTCGGCTACCGCCATGAGACCCGACTGGTCGGCCCCGAGCAAATCCGTCAGCAAGTGGTCAACGCCAATGTCTATGCTGGCGGTCTGATCGACATGGGCTCCGGCCATCTGCACCCGCTGGATCTGGTGCAGGGCGAAGCGCGTCTGGCGGCGTCCCTCGGTGTACGCATTTTCGAGCAGAGCCCGGTCCAGCAGATCATCCACGGCGAAACGGTTGAAGTGCGCTGCGCCACCGGCAGCGTCCGCGCCGGCAGTCTGGTGCTCGGTTGCAACGCGCATCTGGATGAACTCGAGCAGCAACTCAGCGGCAAGGTCCTGCCCGCCGGCAGTTACATCATCGCCACCGAACCGCTGTCCGAGGAACGTGCCGCGCAATTGATCCCGCACAACCTCGCGTTGTGCGACCAGAAAGTCGGCCTCGACTATTACCGGCTCTCGGCGGACCGACGCCTGCTGTTTGGCGGCGCCTGTCACTATTCCGGTCGCGATCCGGCGGACATTGCCGCCTACATGCGCCCGAAAATGCTCAAGGTCTTCCCGCGACTGGCGGACGTGGGCATCGACTATCAATGGGGCGGCAAGATTGGCATTACCGCCAACCGCTTTCCGCAGGTCGGGCGGCTCAAGCAACAGCCGAACGTGTTCTACGCTCAGGGTTATTCCGGTCACGGTCTGAATGTCACGCATTGGTGCGCCAAGCTGCTGGGCGAGGCCATTCACGCCGGCCACAGTCAGGGCATGGACGTGTTCAGCGCGGTACCGCACATGACCTTCCCCGGCGGCCCGGCCTTGCGCTCACCGCTGCTGGCATTGGGCATGTTCTGGTATCGCCTGCGCGAAATCCTCGGCTAACGCTCGCCCCTGTAGAAGCTGCCGAAGGCAGCGATCTTTTGATCTTTAAAATCAAGAGATCGCAGCCTGCGACAGCGCCTGCACAAATCCGCATCAGCCCTTGAATTTGCTCTATCGCCAAGCACTTCTATATTGATGAAGTGCTTTTGCGTTCCTGACGCTCAGCATCCACAAAACCGAGGAGGACATGGATGAAGTCGTCAGCCGCCGATGAACCACGAGCACCGGGCCACGCGCCGATCAAGACCCGGCGTTTCAGCATCTCCCTGGTGTGGATCGTCCCGGTCGTCGCGGTGCTGGTCGGCATATCGCTGGTGGTGCACAACCTGCTGCAGGAAGGCCCGACCATCGTCGTCAACTTCAAGACTGGCAGCGGCCTGGTTGCCAACAAGACCGAGGTCAAATACCGCAGTGTGGTGATCGGTCAGGTGACGGATGTCGAATTGAGCGGCGATCAGAAGAGCGTCGACGCCACAATCAAACTGGCCAAACAGGCCGAAACCTTCACCCGCGAAGACTCGGAGTTCTGGGTTGTGCGCCCACGCATCGGTGCCGGCGGCGTTTCGGGCATCGATACCTTGCTTTCCGGCGACTATATCGGCGCCGACATCGGCCAGGCCAACAACCGCGCCAAGCACTTCAAGGGGCTGGAAAATCCGCCGCCGATCACTTACGGCGAACCGGGCAAGCGCTTCATGCTGCATGCCTCGGATCTCGGCTCGCTGGATATCGGTTCCCCGGTTTACTACCGCAAGATTCCGGTAGGCCAAGTCGTGACCTACACCCTCAATCCCGAGGGCAAAGGCGTGGACATCGAAGTGTTCATTCACGCACCGAACGACGCGTTCGTCACCGAAAACACGCGCTTCTGGAACGCCAGCGGCATCGACATCAATGTCGGCGCCAATGGCTTCGCGGTGAAGACCGAATCGCTGTCCACCATGCTGGTCGGCGGCATTGCCTTCCGCGTGCCGGATTACAGCCCCAACGATGTGGCCGCCAGCGAAGACAAGGATTTCGAACTGTTCACCGATCAGCAGACCGCCCTCGCCCCGCCCAACGGCAAGGCGCAATACATGGTGTTGCGTTTCGAGCAGTCGTTGCGCGGGCTCAAGGTCGATGCGCCCGTCGAGTTTCTCGGCATGGAGATTGGCCGGGTCGTCGGAATCAACCTCGACTTCGACGCGAAAAAACGCACCTTCCCGCTTAACGTCGGGATAGTCATTTACCCGCAGCGCCTCGGCCAGGCTTACAAAAAGATGCTGACCGAATTCAAGCACGATCCCAACGACGAAGCGGCCGGTATTCGTCTGCTCGGCACCTTCGTCGACAACGGTCTGCGCGCTCAGGCCCGCAGCGGCAACCTGCTGACCGGGCAGTTGTACATTGCGCTGGATTTCTTCCCGAAAGCCGAGAAAGTTGCATTCGACGCAACGGCCCGACCGGTCGCCTTGCCCACCGTGCCCGGCAGCCTCGAACAGTTGCAGGAAAAACTCGAAGCGGTGGTCGACAAGCTCAACAAACTGCCAGTCGAACGGATTGCCGGCAACCTCGACAGCAACCTCGTAGAGCTGCGCAAAGGCCTGCAACAGTTCAACGCGAAAACCCTGCCGGGCGTGCAAACCACACTGGCCGACGTCAGCAAGACCTTGCAGTCCGCCAGTTCGACCCTCGCCGAGGATTCACCGCAGCGCGAGAAACTCACCGAGACCCTCGACGAACTCGGGCGCATGTCGCGTTCGCTGCGTGAGCTGTCGGACTATCTCGGTCGCCATCCGGAATCGCTGATTCGCGGTCGTCCCGACAACGCAGCGCCGCTGGATCTGAAAGGACCGCCACGCAATTGAGCCCAGGAGCTATCCCATGGCTGTACCGCTGAAGATCACCGTGCTCGCTGCGTTCATGCTCCTTGGCGCCTGCCGCAGCGAGCCGATCAATTTTCACACCCTGACGCCGGTGGAACTGTCGGCGTCCCGGACCGGCGCGCAGATTCCGATCGAAGGGATCAGCGTGCCGCCGCAAGTCGACCGCCCGCAAATCGTCATCCGTCAGGGCAACAATGGCCTGGCGATTCTGGAAACCCAATGGTGGGGGGCGAGTCTGGCGGATGAATTGCGCAGTGCCTTGAGCGATCAACTGAGCAATACCGGCAGTCGCGGCAATGTTTCGGTGCGTATCGATGTGCAGCGTTTCGACTCGATCCCCGGACACTATGGGCTGATCGACGTCAAATGGCGCCTGCGCCCGAGCGGTGCGGCGGACAACGCCCTGCTGACCTGCCATTCAACCTTGCAAACTCCCTCCGGCCCGAGCATCGACGAACTGGTGACCGCGCAACAGAACAACGTCAAACGCCTGGCAGCCCTGATCAATCAGGCAGCGGGCAACGCTCGCTGCCCGTCAGCCTCCTGAGCCGCCGACAGCGTGACCGTGAAACGGCAGCCATTAGGCTCGCGAGTGACCAACTGAACCTGCCAGCGTTGATGGCTGCAGATCCGCTGCACCAGCGACAACCCCAGCCCAAGGCCTTCACCGCGCTGTTCGTCACCGCGCACGAACGGCTGGAACATCGCGTGACGTTTTTCTTCCGGAATACCGATGCCGCTGTCCTCGACCACAAAGCTGTCGTTGAGCAGGGTCAGCCGGACAAAGCCCTGATCGGTGTAATGCCAGGCATTGCGCAGCAGATTGCCCATGACCGACTGCAAGAACGTCAGGTCATAACGCGCGCTGCCCGCCAGTTGCGGCTCGTAGATAAACTCCAGACCCTTTTCGCCAATCAAACGCCCCCAGATTTCTACCTGGGCGTCGGCGATAGATTTGAGTGTGCAAGTGGATTCGGTGCCGAGCTCCTCCGGCTTGCGCGCCAGCATCAAGAAGGTCTCAACCAGTTGGCGCATTTCTGCGCTGGCCCGGGCGATGCGTTTGACCTGTTGGGTGGAGCGCGAATCCAGCGAAGGGTTGGCCAGCAACAGCTCGCAGGAACTGGCCAGAATCATCAGCGGTGTGCGCAGTTCATGGCTCACGTCACTGGTGAAAAGCTTTTCCCGGTTCAGGGTTTCGCGTAACCGGCCGAGTGTCTGGTCGAAAGACAGCGCCAGCGCCCCAACCTCGTCATCGGCGTAATCCGGATGCAGCGCCGGTGCCAGTGCGATCAACTGGTCACGATGACGCACCTGCCCCGCCAGGCGAATCACTGGCGCCATGACTTGCCGCGCCAGCAGCCTGCCGAGCGCGACCGCCAGCATGACGCTGAGGATGAACCCGACTATCACCACCACGAACAGCAGGTGCTCGCGTTGTTCGAAGCTTTCCTGATTGCGCAACAGCACATATTTGCGACCGCCGACCGCCTCGACCATCGCGTAGAAGTCATCACCGTTGAACGTGATCTCTTGAAACCCCACGGGCAGTTCCGCCAGTTGCGGCGTCAGCGCCATGGGCCCGGGGCCGTTCTCGAAAAAAAACAGTTCGCTCTTTTCCGGCTCGTGGCGCCACTGGTTGATGTCGTCCATCGCCAACAACCGGCGCAAGCCACCGCTGAGGGCGGTCATGGTCAACTTGTGCTCCACGACATGCACGGTAGCCACAATGCCCATTGCGAAGACACCGGCCACCACCGCGCTCATCAAGGCGAACACAATCACAATCCGATTGGCGAGGCTTTGCTTGAGGTCCATCCGGTTCAACGACTCCAGTGCTGAGGTGAGGCGGCAAGGGCTCGCGCGACGCCGTTGCCCAAAGCTCGCAGCTTCGCCTTGCCCGGCGCTCTTGTTAAGTAGTTAAAAAAACAAAACGCTTATTTGAGTTTAGTTATCAAATAGGCTTTTCCGTTAATACCTGCTCTTGCCTCGCAAATTTTTCACATGTTCTTCACTGCTCCGCCACGACTCTGAACGTAGTGTTCAGCAGCCATTCAAGCAAACCGCCGTAAAGTAACTAACCTCCTGGAGCTTACGTTGCACTTTGCGTGTGAACTGAATGGAACTCGGGAATGACAAGGGGCAACGTCGTGGTTGAATTAGCACAAGTACAATCAGCACCCAAGAGGTCGTACCTCTCGCGTCCGCGTGCCTGGGCAGCCATCGCAGTCGGCGTGCTGGTGATCAGTCTGATTTGTGGCTTTGTCTGGCTGCAGCGTTCACCGGCCAACCTGCGCTATGTCAGCGCATCTGCCACCCAGGAGTGGATCAAAGCCTGGCAGGCTGGCGAGGTCGTCGCGCTGGTCCGCCATGCCGAACGTTGTGACCGTTCGAGCAATGTTTGCCTGGGGCCGGCCGACGGTATCACTCAGCTGGGCAGTGTCTCTGCAGCCTCCGTGGGCCGGGCCTTTACGCAACTGGGAATGCAGCAGACTCAGGTGTTCACCAGTCCGCTGACGCGCACCGCACAAACGGCTCACTACATGTTCGGTCGCGACGCAGTGGCCGCGGAATGGCTGGAAACCTGTGGCCCGACGATGCGCAATGAGGTGGTGGCGCACAAGACCGCAGGACAGAACATGATCCTGGTGACCCACAGCGGCTGCATCGCCGATTTCGAACGGCAAACCGGTTACCCACGCGCGGTCGCCGCCGAATATGGCAGCACGGTTTTAGCTCGAATAGATGCGCAAGGCCAACTTGAAGTAATCGGCATCATGAACCCTGAAGGCTGGCAACGATTAGCCAAGTAATCTTCCGACTTGATCAAGTAAAAAACACTCGGGCAATGCTCTGGCACAGGCTATTGGTGCTTATGAAATTGTAATAAGAAATTTTTTTCACTTTGAAAAACTGGAAATATTTCATTTTAAAGCTTGTCTTTTCGAGGAGAACTTAACGCTGGAAGCAGACCCGTTCTCTGAATACAGGACACGCCCTTCGGGCGTGCTCGCCTCTGCATTCATTCAACCCAGTGCCGCGCCTGCAACGGATATCGCCAGGCGCAACACTGAAACGCACACTTTGTACTGCACCAAGGTCCAGTCATGACGTCTGAGAACAAACCGTTGCACCATGCAGCGTTGAATTTGCCGCGCCTCCACCAGAGCACTCTGATCGAACGCTTTGCGATACCCGGGCTGGTGCTGGCATTCGTGATGTTTTATCTGCTGCCGCTGATGACCCACGGCCTGTGGATTCCCGATGAAACCCGCTATGGGCAGATCAGCCAGGAAATGCTGCAGAGCGGCAACTGGGTGGCGCCGCACTTCATGGGCATTCGCTATTTCGAAAAACCGATTGCCGGCTACTGGATGATTGCCATCGGCCAAGCCATTTTCGGTGAAAACCTGTTTGGCGTACGCATCGCCTCGGCGCTCAGCACGGGCGTGAGCGTCTGGCTGGCCTATCTGCTGGCCCGTCGCCTGTGGAACAACCCGCGCATCAGTGCCGCTTGTGCCCTCCTTTATATGAGCTTCGGCCTGATCGCAGGGCAGGCTGGCTATGCCAACCTCGATCCGCAATTCACCTTGTGGGTCAACCTCAGCCTGGTGGCGATCTGGTTTGCCATCGACAGCAATACCCCGCGCGCGCGTTTGGGCGGCTGGGCATTGTTGGGATTCGCTTGTGGCATGGGTCTGATGACCAAAGGTTTCCTCGCTCTGATGCTGCCGGTGCTGATTGCCCTGCCCTACATGATCTGGCAGCGACGCTTTGGCGAGTTGGTGCGTTATGGCCTGGTCGCCGTTGCGGTGGCCGCGCTGGTCAGCGTGCCATGGGCACTGGCCGTGCATTACCGTGAACCGGATTTCTGGCGATTCTTCTTCTGGCACGAACACATCCGGCGTTTTGCCGCCGGCGAAGATGCACAGCACGCACGGCCATGGTGGTTCTACCTGCCGTTGCTGTTTGCTTCTACCTTGCCATGGGCCCTGCTGTTGCCTTCGACGCTGCTGCGCACCTGGCGCGAAAAACGCGATCCGAAAATCGCCTTCCTCGCCTTGTGGTTCCTGCTGCCGCTGGCATTTTTCAGCGCGAGCAGCGGCAAACTGCCGACCTACATCATGCCGTGCCTGCTGCCGTTGGCCCTGTTGATGGGCTACACGGTAATGAACTGGATAGCTGACCAGAACGGGCGCGTCTTGCGCATCAACGGTGTGGTCAACGTGGTGCTGGCCATTGCTGCGCTGGTTGCACTGATCTACCTGCAAGCGACCCGTGAAATTTACGAACACACCGAAATGTTCAGCCTGTCGCTGGGATATATCGTGTTGCTCGGCTGGCTCATTGCCGGCGCGCTGCAAACCGTGCGCCCACTGACGCTGTGGGCGATGCCGGCGCTGGGCATCGGCTTGCTCGTCGCACTGCTGCCTGCCGCCATGCCGGCGACCATCGTCAACAGCAAGATGCCGGATCAGTTCATTGCCGAACACCAGCAGGAACTCAGCCAGACCCGCTCGTTGCTGAGTAACGACCTGGGGGCGGCTTCTGCGTTGTCATGGCGCTTGCGTCGCCCGCAAGTCGACCTGTTCAACACCGTTGGCGAGCTCAAGTACGGCCTCGATGACCCGGCCATGGCGTCACGCAAGGTCAGCCTCGACGGTGTAGGCGAGTGGATGACCGAAGCGCGCAAAAAAGGCTCGGTGGGTGTGGTGATGCGCGTCAACAGTACCTCCGACGAACAACAACTCGAGCTGCTACCAATAGACGGCAAGCACTACCGCCGTGGGCAAATCGAAATCCTCATTTTCAGCCAGAGCCAGCCATGACCCAGACCAGGACTGAACGGAGGCAGTTGCTGCTTCTGCTGGCCGCGACTGCCCTGCTGTTATTGCTCGGTCTGGGCAGTCGCGAGCTGTGGGGGGCGGAAACCCGCTGGGCCAATATCGCCTTGCAGATGCTGCAGAGCGGCGACTATTTCGATCCCTATCTCAAAGGCAGTCCTTATTACGACAAACCGCTGCTGTCGTACTGGCTGATCACCGCCACCGCCTGGTTCACGGGTGGACTGGGGCCTTGGTCGTTGCGCCTGTCATCGGTGATTTCCGCGTGGTTCAGCGTGTGGCTGGTGTACCTCATCGGCGAGCAACTGTTTCGCAAAGGCACCGGGCTGATTGCCGGATGGATGCTGGCGACCACGTTCTACTTCGTGTTCTGGGCGCGAGTCGCCACTGCCGACATCCTCACCGTTTGCGGTGTACTGGCGGCCGTCTGGTGGTACTGGCGCGGCCCGGATGACACCCGCTTCTGGCGCTACGTAGTGTTCTTCGGCCTGCTGTCGCTGACCTCGCTGTTCAAGGGCCTGATCGGTTTCATCCTGCCGGGGCTGGTGCTGCTGCCACACCTGCTCAGTGAGCACCGCTGGAAACGTCACCTGAACCTGCGACTGTTCGCGGCGATAGTGATCGCCGGGGCGTTTTACATGACGCCGTTCGTGCTCTCGCACTTCTACGGCGCGCCCAACTACGAACAAAGCGGCCTGGGGCTGGTACTGCGTGAAAACGTTGTGCGGTTTTTCCAGCCGTTCGATCAGTTCGGGCCGATTTACACCTACTTGATCTACCTGCCGGTCTACACCCTGCCCTGGGCGCCGTGCTGGTTGATCGCCTTGTGGGTGGCCGCGCGCAACTGGAAGCACATCGAACCGGATACCCGCTGGCTGATTCAAGGGCTCGCGTTGCTGATGCTGTTCTTCACCGCCAGTGGCAGTCGCCGCAGCTATTACGTCTTGCCGCTGGTGCCCTTCGCGCAACTGCTGGGTGCCTGGTGGGTGACCCGGCGCATGGCCGCTCGCCACAGCGAAGGCCGCGGGCTGAAGATCGGTTTCGCTGTCACCACCGTGTTGCTTGCCGCGATCCTGGGTGTGCTTTACCCGTGGACCAACAGCGGCGGCGGTGTCATCCGCTTCGGCGAACAGGTTCGCGAGCAGGCCAGTCAGCAGGCACCGTTGAATCAATGGCGCATGGTCATGGTCGAGGTCGACAACAAAGTGCCGATGTATCTGCAAACCGGTGGTGCACCGTTCTACTACGTGCCGGAAACGATCCAGGACTTTCCGCACAATGGCGACACAGCAACGCTGATCGCCTGGCTGGAACGCACCAGCGGAGAACGGTGGGACCCGCAACGCACGATTTTCGTGGCGCAATACCGTTCCGGTGACGCCGTGCCGCTCGATGCATTGAAGGCTGACCATCAGGTCATTACCACCACGCCCACCCGTGGCGAGCAGGTCTTTCACGGGCGGGAAGATCAGAGCGTGGCTTACATCCCCCACTCCTGAGCGATGACGTTAAGACAAAAGTAGAGAGTCGCGGTAAATTTGAATGGCAATGACAACTATTAACGGCTTCTTTGACGTTTTTTTCTCATTTGCCACCCTACATTGCCGCGACTCGACACTTGCAAATCGTTCGCATTGTTTCCTGCGAGGGTTTGCTCATAACGTCTGAAAACAGGAGCTGCCCGAATGAATCCACGCTTTCCATCCTTCTTCAAGCGCGCATTGCTGGCCACCGCGTTGCTCGGCACCGGGCATGCTGTTGCCGCCGACTCGGTGGGTCTGGTGGTTTACAACGCGCAGCATGAAACGCTGACCAAGGCCTGGGTGGCCGGTTTCACCGAGGAAACCGGAATCCCGGTGACCATTCGCAACGGCGATGACACCGAAATGGGCAACCAGCTCGTGCAGGAAGGCGCCGCCTCGCCGGCAGACGTATTCCTCACCGAGAACTCCCCGGCGATGGTGCTGGTGGACAACGCCAAACTGTTTACGCCGCTGGCGCCCGCGACCCTTGAGCAAGTCGACGCTGCCTACCGTCCGGCCCACGGCAATTGGGTCGGCATCGCTGCCCGTTCCACCGTGTTCGTCTACAACCCGAACAAGCTGACTGAAAAAGACCTGCCCAAATCCCTGCTCGACCTCGCCACCCCAGCCTGGAAAGGCCGATGGGCCGCCTCCCCGGCTGGCGCGGACTTCCAGGCGATCGTCGCCGCTGTGCTGCAACAAAAAGGCGAAGCTGCCACGCTGGAATGGCTCAAGGGCATGAAGACCAACGCCACGATCTATCGCGGCAACAGCGCGGTGCTCAAAGCGGTGAACGCCGGACAGATCGACAGCGGCGTGATCTACCACTATTACAGCTTCGTCGATCAATCCAAGACCGGCGAGAACAGCAAAAACACCCAGTTGTACTACTTCAAACATCAGGATCCGGGCGCGTTCGTCAGCACCTCCGGCGCGGGCGTGCTGGCATCGAGCAAGCATCAGGATGAAGCGCAGAAGTTCGTCAAATACATCACCAGCAAGGAAGGTCAGGAAGTGCTCGAAACCGGCACCTCCTTCGAATACGCCGTGGGTAAAGACGCGCCGTCCAATCCGAAGCTGACCCCGCTGAAAACCCTCGATGCGCCGAAAGTCGATGCGTCGACCCTCGACAGCAAAAAAGCCGTCGAACTGATGACCCAGGCCGGGTTGCTCTAAGTGATGCCCAAAACCTTGCCTGCACCGGCCGTGGTGACGGCCCCCGCCAACCTCCTCCACCCGCCCCGCACGCTGGCCGGGCGCGGCAGTTCGTGGGTGGTGAGCTCGGCGGTGCTGGTGTCGTTGCTGTCACTGCTGCCGATTGCCTTCGTGATCGGCGTGGCGTGGTACACCGGTTGGGCGACCCTCGAAGCCCTGGTGTTTCGCCCGCGCGTTGGCGAGTTGCTGATCAACACCGTGCTGCTGGTGCTGATCACCTTGCCGCTGTGCATTGTGCTCGGGACAACCCTGGCCTGGCTGACCGAACGCAGCAACCTGCCCGGCCGGCGTCTGTGGTCGCTGCTGGCGGTTGCGCCACTGGCCGTGCCGGCGTTCGTCCACAGTTATGCGTGGGTCAGTTTGATTCCGTCGATCCACGGTCTGCCGGCCGGCGTGTTGGTGTCGGTGATCGCCTATTTCCCGTTTCTGTATTTGCCGATTGCCGCGACCTTGCGCCGTCTCGATCCGGCGATTGAAGATGTCGCTCAGTCCCTCGGGCTGAAGCCGTGGGCGGTGTTTTTCCGGGTGGTGTTGCCGCAACTGCGGCTGGCCATCTGCGGGGGAGCCTTGTTGGTCGGCCTGCATTTGCTGGCCGAATACGGCTTGTACGCGATGATCCGTTTCGACACGTTCACCACGGCGATCTTCGATCAGTTCAAATCGACCTTCAACGGCCCGGCCGCCAACATGCTCGCTGGCGTTCTGGCGCTGTGCTGTCTGGCGATGCTCACGGCGGAATCCGCTGCTCGTGGCCAGGCGCGTTATGCGCGGGTCGGTTCCGGCAGCGCCCGGGATCAGCGCAGCGTGCAACTGGGGCGCGGCGCGACAACCTTGGCGCTGCTGCTGCAAACGCTGACGTGCCTGTTGGCACTTGGTGTGCCGTTGCTCACGTTGGGCCGCTGGCTGGTGGCCGGTGGTCTGCAGGTCTGGCAAGGCGACGAGCTGTTGCCAGCCTTGCTGCAAACCCTGTCGTATGGCGTGGCCGGCGCATTGTTGACCAGTGTCGCGGCGATTCCCATTGCGTGGCTGTCGATCCGCTCTCCGGGCAAGCTCCAGCGCTTGCTGGAAGGCTGCAACTACATCACCAGTTCACTGCCCGGCATTGTCGTTGCTTTGGCGCTGGTCACCGTGACCATTCATTTCGCCCGGCCGATCTACCAGACCACCATCACGGTGCTCTTGGCCTATCTGCTGATGTTCCTGCCGCGGGCGCTGGTCAGTCTGCGCGCCGGTTTCGCGCAAGCCCCGGTCGAGCTGGAAAACATCGCACAAAGCCTTGGCCGCTCGCCGTTGCGCGCATTGTGGCTGATCACTGTGCGCCTGGCGGCTCCCGGCGCGGCGGCAGGTGCGGCGCTGGTGTTCCTGGCAATCACCAATGAGCTGACCGCAACCCTGCTGCTCGCGCCCAACGGCACGCGCACCCTCGCTACCGGTTTCTGGGCGATGACCAGCGAAATCGATTACGCCGCCGCAGCGCCTTACGCGTTTTTGATGATCCTGCTTTCACTGCCGCTGACGGCCATTCTCTATCACCAATCCAGGCGTACCGCTGGCCGATGAACGCTCTCGAACTGCACAACCTCAGTAAAACCTTCGGCGCGCAGAAGGCGCTCGACGACGTCAGCCTCAACGTGCCGACCGGCAGCCGCACGGTGATCGTCGGCCCCTCCGGTTCCGGCAAAACCACACTGTTACGGATGATCGCCGGGTTCGAATTCCCCGACAGCGGCAGCCTTACGCTCAACGGCCAGACGCTGGTCGACCGCAGCCACGCGGTGCCGGCCTATCAACGGCAGATCGGCTACGTGCCGCAGGACGGTGCGTTGTTCCCGCACATGACGGTGGCGGCGAACATCGGCTTCGGTCTGGCCCTGACCGGAGCGGCCCGCACCCAGCGCATCCTTGAGTTGATGGACAGCGTGGCCCTCGACGCCAACATGGCCCACCGTTGGCCGCATGAGCTGTCGGGCGGCCAGCAACAGCGGGTCTCGCTGGCCCGCGCTCTGGCGCAACAACCACGACTGATGCTGCTGGATGAGCCGTTCTCCGCCCTCGACACCGGTTTGCGCAGTGCCATGCGCAAAATGGTTGCGCGCCTGCTCGAAGACGCCGACGTCACCACCATTCTGGTGACTCACGATCAGAGCGAGGCGTTGTCGTTTGCCGATCAATTGGCCGTGATGCGCAGTGGCCGGCTGGTGCAGTCCGGGCATCCGATGGATCTCTACCGCTATCCGGAGGATGAACAGACCGCGCACTTTCTCGGCGAAGCGGTGGTCCTGCCCGCGCAGATCAAGGCGGGTTGGGCGCATTGCGATCTGGGTCAGGTGGCGGTGAACAGCAACGGTTTCAGTGGCGCTGCGCAAATCATGCTGCGCCCCGAACAACTGCAGATCGCCGAGGTCGCCTCTGACAGTTACGGCTGCCACGCGCGGGTCACCGACCGTGATTTTGCCGGCAACACCTGCACTTTGACGGTTGAACTGAGTTCATCCGCGACTCAGGATCCGGCCCGTTCGATTCTGGTGCGCAGCACCGGTATGCACGCACCGCCCGCCGGCAGCGCGGTGCAGCTGTCGGTGCTCGGTGCGGCGCATGTGTTTGGCCTGAACTGATCAGAGATCGAAGCGATCCACCGCTCGCCGCCGCTCGTTGTCATCGCGCACATCGTAGTTGGCGGTGGTCTGGATGTTGCTGTGATGCGCCAGTTTCTGCGCAATCGACAGGTCGTGCTCCTCGATCACCCGAGTGATGAACGAGCGACGGAAGTCGTGGGGCATGATCTTCACTCCGACCTGCGTGCCGCGCTGACGGGCAATGTAGTAGATCGCATGCTTGGTAATGCGCTCGCGGGTGATGTGGCTGCCACGGCGAATGCGGTTGAACAGAAAGGCATCGTCGCTCTCACCTTCCTTGAGCTGCGAACGGCGCAGTTCGAGCCACGCATCAAGCTTGCTGAATGCCCACGCCGGCGCGTACTTGATCAACTGCTTGTTGCCCTTGGCGGTGACGCACAGGCTGCGCTCTGTGAAGTCGACCTGATTCAGGTCCAGATCCACCGATTCCGACTTGCGCATACCCGTGCCGTACAGCAACGCGATGATCGCCGCATCACGCAGGCCCTGCGGGCGCGGGTCGGCGGCGCAGACTTCCATCAATTCATGAATCAACGTGCGCTTGAGATTGCGCCCCTGGGACAACCGTGTGCCGGCAATGCCCTTGACCGAGCGCATCTTCAAAAGATGTTCCTGGCTGATCAGGCTCATGCGCCAGGCCTCATTCATCACCCCGCGCACCGCATTCACATACAACGAAGAAGTGTTCGGTGCGTAGTTGTCTGCGCGTAATGCAGCAACCAGTGCAACAACATCTTCTGGTTGCAAGGCATGCCAGGGAATCTCTTCGACATTCATGTCTTCAAAGCCCAGGCGATCGGCCGCATCTTGCAGCACGTAACGCATGGTCAATTGGCTGGAGGGCGCCAAACGCGCGAGGTACAGGCTCATCGGGTTGGTTTTTGGAGCGTCGGGGGTTGCAGCAACTAAATCAATCAAACGTTAAACCTTGAGTAAAAAATGTACAGCACTACAACAACTAACAAATGCAATGTACTTGAAGTAAAGAAGGTACTTGAGCTGCACTGTCGGACAAAAAACCGCGATGGACGGCAGAAGCCTGAACAGCGGCTGTATAAGTGACAGATAAACGATTCGCCAACCGGTTTTTCATGTTCCTTTCACAAAAACCGGCATAACCTTAATTCCCATAGGTTCGGTAGTGGCTATGCCCCAACCTGCCGGGCAAATCGTGAAAAGTCAATCTATCCCCGACGTCATGCTTTTTTTGCCAAGTTATTGATGCAGGAGCGCTTTTCTGCGTCTACGCTGTGGTTGGATCCAACAGTTGCGTGAGTCCATCCTTTTATTTTTTGCAATGAGGTGCCCATGAGTCAGGCGTTTCTCCCCTTCTCTCGCCCCAGTATCGGCGATGAAGAAATTGCCGCTGTCGAGCAGGTGTTGCGCTCGGGCTGGATCACCACGGGGCCGAAAAACCAGGCACTCGAAGAGCAATTTGCGCAGTACGTGGGTTGCAAGCACGCGGTGGCCTTGTCTTCGGCCACCGGCGGGATGCACATCACGCTGCTGGCCCTGGGCATCGGCCCGGGCGACGAAGTCATCACCCCGTCGCAGACCTGGGTCTCGACCGCCAACATGATCTCCCTGCTGGGCGCCAAACCGGTGTTCGTCGATGTCGACCGCGACACGCTGATGACCGACGCTGCGCGCATCGAAGCGGCCATCACTCCGCGAACCAAAGCGATCATCCCGGTGCACTATGCCGGCGCAGCATTCGATCTCGATCCGCTGTATGCCCTGGCCGACAAACACGGCATCCCGGTCATCGAAGACGCCGCCCACGCTGCCGGCACGCGCTACAAGGGCCGTCACGTCGGTTCGCAAGGCACGGCGATCTTCTCGTTCCACGCGATCAAGAACATGACCTGTGCCGAAGGCGCGATGTTCGTCACCGACGACGAAGCCCTCGCCAGCCGCGTGCGCATGCTCAAATTCCACGGCCTCGGCGTCGACGCCTATGACCGTCTGACTGGTGGCCGCAAGCCGCAGGCGCAAGTGATGGAACCGGGCTTCAAGTACAACCTGGCCGACATCAACGCCGCGATTGCCCTGGTGCAGTTGCAGCGCCTGGACGAAATCAACGCCCGCCGCACCGAACTGGCCGCGACCTATTTGCAAAAGTTCGAAGGCCTGCCGGTGCAACCGCTGGCCCTGCCCGACTATGCCCAGCAACATGCCTGGCACCTGTTCATCCTGCGCATCGACAGCGAGCGTTGCGGCATGGACCGCGAAGCCTTCATGAAGGCGTTGCAGGATCAGGGCATCGGCACCGGTATCCATTTCATCGCCACCCACTTGCACACCTGGTATCGCCAGCGTGACCCCGACCTCTACCTGCCCAACACCGAATGGAACTCGGCGCGGCTGTGCTCGATTCCGCTGTTCCCCGATATGACCGGTCAAGACCTTGACCGGGTGGTCGGTGCCATCGCACACATCATGGAAAAACGCCTGTGAAACCTTATCCAATCCGTAGCGTGTCGATCGTCATCCCGGTCTACAACGAACAGGAAAGCCTGCCCGAGTTGCTGCGTCGTACCGAGGCGGCCTGCCGCCAGTTGCACCACGATTTTGAAATCGTGCTGGTCGACGACGGCAGCCGCGACGAATCGGCAAACATGCTTGAAGAAGCCGCCGGGCGTGAAAACAGCCCGTTCGTGGCGGTCATTCTCAACCGCAACTATGGTCAGCACGCCGCGATCATGGCCGGTTTTGAACAGTGCAAGGGCGACGTGGTCATCACCCTCGACGCCGACCTGCAGAATCCGCCGGAAGAAATCCCGCGACTGGTGGCCGAGGCCGAAAAAGGTTACGACGTGGTCGGCACCGTGCGCGGCAATCGTCAGGATTCGGCGCTGCGCCGTTATCCGTCGAAGCTGATCAACCTTGCCGTGCAGCGCTCCACTGGCGTTGCCATGAGCGACTACGGCTGCATGCTGCGTGCCTACCGCCGCACCATCATCGACGCGATGCTCGCCTGCCGTGAACGCAGCACGTTCATCCCGATCCTGGCCAACAGCTTCGCCCGTCACACCACCGAAATCGTCGTGGCCCACGCCGAGCGTGAACACGGCGACTCGAAATACAGCCCGATGCGCCTGATCAACCTGATGTTCGATCTGGTGACCTGTATGACCACCACGCCGCTGCGCCTGCTCAGCATCGTCGGCTTCGCCATGGCCGGTCTGGGTGTGCTGTTCGCTGTTGCGCTGATCGTTCTGCGTCTGGCCTTCGGTGCCGGCTGGGCCGGTGACGGTACGTTCGTGCTGTTCGCCGTGCTGTTCGTGTTCACCGGTGGCCAGTTCATCGGCATGGGCCTGCTGGGTGAATACCTGGGCCGCATGTACAGCGATGTCCGCGCCCGTCCGCGTTTCTTCATCGAAAAGGTGTTGCGCAGCCAGCCGGCCGATCCGGCCCCTGCCGTCACCGTTGATGGTCTTTCTTCTACCGCTACTTCTTCCACTTCCGATCAGGTTCTCTCATGAGTGCAAAAACTGTTGTCTTCGCCTACCACGATATTGGCTGCGCCGGCATTGAAGCCCTGCTCAACAGCGGCTTTGACATTGCAGCAGTGTTCACTCACGCCGATGATCCGAAAGAAAACGCGTTCTATGCGTCGGTGGCCCAGCTGTGCGCCAACAAAGGCATCCCGGTACACGCGCCGGAAGACGCCAACCACCCACTGTGGATCGAGCGCATCGCCAAGCTGGACCCGGAATACATCTTCTCCTTCTACTACCGCAACCTGCTGAGCGAGCCACTGCTGGCCCTGGCCAAAAAGGGTGCATTCAACCTGCACGGTTCGCTGTTGCCGCGCTACCGCGGTCGCGCTCCGGCGAACTGGGTGCTGGTCAACGGCGAAACCGAAACCGGCGTGACCCTGCACCGCATGGTCAAGCGCGCCGATGCCGGCGCCATCGTTGCTCAACAGCGTGTTGCCATCGAACGCAGCGACACCGGCCTGACCCTGCACGCCAAACTGCGCACCGCCGCCAGCGACCTGCTGCGCGACACCCTGCCGAACATGCTGCAAGGCAAGATCACTGAAACCCCACAGGACGAATCGAAAGCCACCGTGTTCGGTCGTCGTACCCCGGCGGACGGCAAGCTGGTCTGGGCCAAACCGGCCGAAGAACTGTTCAACCTGGTGCGCGCCGTGACCCGTCCTTACCCGGGCGCGTTCTGCGCCGTGGGCGAGCACAAACTGATCGTCTGGAGCGCCGAAGTCGTCAAGGGCAACGAAGGCCAGGCGCCAGGCCGCGTGATCAGCGTCGATCCGCTGCGCATTGCCTGCGGTCAGGACTCGCTGGTGATCAACGCCGGTCAGCGCAACGACAACGGTCTGTACCTCAGCGGCCCGCAACTGGCCAACGAACTGGGTCTGGTGGATGGCTCGCTGCTGCGCGGCGCCGAATCCGGGCGTGCGCCACGTCGTACCCGCGTGCTGATCCTCGGTGTCAACGGCTTCATCGGTAACCACCTGTCCGAGCGCCTGCTGCGTGACGACCGCTACGAAGTCTACGGTCTGGACATCGGCTCCGACGCCATCGACCGCCTGCGCAGCCACCCGAACTTCCACTTCGTCGAAGGCGACATCAGCATTCACTCCGAGTGGATCGAGTACCACATCAAGAAGTGCGACGTGGTCCTGCCGCTGGTGGCCATCGCCACGCCGATCGAATACACCCGCAACCCGCTGCGCGTATTCGAACTGGACTTCGAAGAAAACCTGAAGCTGGTTCGCTACTGCGTCAAGTACAACAAGCGCGTGATCTTCCCGTCGACCTCCGAAGTCTATGGCATGTGCCAGGACAAGAACTTCGACGAAGACAGCTCGAACCTGATCGTTGGCCCGATCAACAAGCAGCGCTGGATCTACTCGGTCTCCAAGCAACTGCTGGACCGCGTGATCTGGGCTTACGGCGCCAAGGGCCTGAACTTCACCCTGTTCCGTCCGTTCAACTGGATGGGCCCGCGTCTGGACCGTCTGGATTCGGCGCGTATCGGCAGCTCCCGCGCCATCACCCAGTTGATCCTCAACCTGGTGGAAGGCACGCCAATCCGCCTGTTCGACGGTGGCGAGCAGAAGCGTTGCTTCACCGACATCGCTGACGGCGTTGAAGCACTGGCGCGCATCATCGACAACGACAACGATGTCTGCAACGGTCAGATCATCAACATCGGCAACCCGGACAACGAAGCCAGCATCCGTCAACTGGGCGAGGAGCTGCTGCGTCAGTTCGAAGCACACCCGCTGCGTCACAACTTCCCGCCGTTCGCCGGTTTCCGCGACGTGGAAAGCAAGGCGTTCTACGGTGCCGGTTACCAGGACGTGGAACACCGCAAACCAAGCATTGCCAACGCCAAGCGCCTGCTGAACTGGGAGCCGACCGTGGAAATGCGCGAGACCATCGGCAACACCCTGGACTTCTTCCTGCGTGAAGCCATGCTCGAAATCGCGGACAAGAAGTAATGCAGGCAGGTCTTCGTATCGATGTCGACACCTACCGCGGCACCCGAGAAGGTGTGCCGCGTCTGTTGGAGATGCTCGACGAGGCACAGGTCAAGGCAACGTTTTTCTTCAGTGTCGGCCCGGACAACATGGGCCGGCATCTGTGGCGCCTGATCCGCCCGCAGTTCCTCTGGAAAATGCTGCGTTCCAACGCTGCCGGCCTCTACGGCTGGGACATTCTGCTAGCCGGCACCGCCTGGCCCGGCAAACCGATTGGCCGTGATCTCGGGCACCTGATGCGTCAGGCCCGGGACGCCGGTCACGAGGTTGGCCTGCACGCCTGGGATCACCATGGCTGGCAGGCCAATGCCGGTCGCTGGAGTGACGCGCAACTGATCGAACAGATCCGTCGCGGCGTCGACACCTTGAGCGACATCCTCGGCGAAAAGATCCAGTGTTCGGCCGCCGCCGGTTGGCGTGCGGACGAGCGCGTGATCGAGGCCAAGCAGACTTTCGGCTTTCGCTACAACAGCGATTGCCGTGGGCAGAGCCTATTCCGTCCGCTGCTGGCGGACGGCACACCGGGCACGCCGCAGATTCCAGTGGACCTGCCGACCTTCGACGAGGTCGTCGGCCCGCACGTGGCAGCGAAGGACTTCAACGCCTTCATCCTCGACCGGTTCCAGTCGCAAGCACTCAACGTCTACACCATTCATGCCGAAGTAGAAGGGATTCTGATGGCTCAGGACTTTCGTCAATTGCTGGCCGATGCACGCCAGCGCCACATTGACTTCCAACCCTTGGGCAACTTGCTGCCCGAGTATTTCAACACCTTGCCCGTGGGCCGCGTGCAACGCGGTGCGCTCGAAGGCCGCGAAGGCTGGCTGGGAGTGCAAGGCGCATGACCAGACGCTGGGCACTGCCGCTGTTGGTCGGTCTTTGTCTGCTGGCCTATCTGTTGCCGTTGAGCACCCATGGCCTGTGGATCCCCGACGAAACCCGTTACGCACAGATCAGCCAGGACATGCTGCTCAGTGGCAACTGGGTGTCGCCGCATTTCATGGGCCTGCGTTATTTCGAGAAGCCGATTGCCGGCTACTGGATGATCGCCATCGGCCAGGAACTGTTCGGGCAGAACCTGTTCGGCGTGCGCTTCGCGTCGGCCCTCAGCACGGCTTTGAGTGTGTTGCTGGCCTACCTGGTCGCGCGCAGGCTATGGAACGATCCGCGCAAGAGCTTCGTCTGCGCCCAGCTCTACATGAGCTTCACAGTCGTCGCCGGTCAGGCCGGTTACGCCAACCTCGATCCGCAATTCACCTTCTGGGTCAACCTGAGTCTGGTGGCGCTGTGGTTTGCGCTTGACAGCAAAAGCACCGGGCACCGCCTGGGCGCCTGGGCGCTACTGGGGCTGGCCTGCGGCATGGGCTTCATGACCAAGGGCTTTCTCGCCTGGTTGCTGCCGGTGCTGATCGCGTTGCCGTGGATGCTCTGGCAGAAACGCTGGCGTGAATTGCTGGTGTTCGGTCCGGTGGCCATCGCCATCGCGATCGTCGTCAGCTTGCCGTGGGCACTGGCGGTGCACGCACAGGAACCGGATTACTGGCGGTTTTTCTTCTGGCACGAACACATCCGCCGCTTCGCCGGTGACGATGCGCAGCACGATGCGCCATGGTGGTTTTACCTGCCGCTGCTGGTGGCGTTCAGTCTGCCGTGGGTTGGCCTGTTGCCGACCGCGTTCAAGCAAGCCTGGCAAACCCGGGCCCAGCCGAACATGGTTTTCCTGCTGTTGTGGCTGGGGTTGCCGCTGGGCTTTTTCAGCCTGAGCAACGGCAAGCTGCCGACCTACATCCTGCCGTGTCTGCTGCCATTGGCACTGCTGCTGGGCAATGCGCTGGCTGATCGTCTGCGTCTCGAACAAGGTCGGGCGCTGGGGATCAATGGTCTGCTGAACCTGCTGCTGGGTGTGGTCACCCTGATCGCACTGGTTTACCTGCAACTGAACAAACCGGTGTACGACCACGAACTGCACAGCATGGTGCTGGTGTTCATCGCCCTGATCGGCTGGATCATCGCCAACCTGGCGCAAGCGTTCCTGCCGCTGCAATGCTGGGCGGCACCAGCGCTGGGCAGCCTGTTGCTGGCCGGGATCCTGCCGGCGGCGTTGCCCAAATCGGTGGTGGCCAACAAAACCCCGGATCAGTTCATCCGCCATCACGTCACTGAACTGTCCGGTGCCACGCACTTGCTGAGCAACGATCTGGGCGCCGCAGCGGCACTGGCCTGGCGCATGAAACAACCGCAAGTCGCGCTGTACAACACGGTCGGCGAACTGAAGTACGGTCTGTCCTACCCGGAAGGTGCTGAACGCCGACTCACCAAAGACAACGTTCAGCAATGGGTACGTGAAGCGCGCCGCAGCGGCTCGGTCGGCGTGCTGATGCGCGTCAAGGGTCAGGACGAACTTGAAGAACTCGATCTGCTGCCTAAAGACGGTACCCGTTACGAATCGGGCAATCTGGTGATCATGGTGCTGCCCAAGGATCCGTCATGAGTTGGTTGCTGTTACTGACAGCGTGTCTGCTGACGTGTCTGGGGCAAGTCGCACAGAAATTCGCCGTGGAGAGCTGGCGCGGCGTTGAGTCGTCGTGGGCTGACAAACTGCGTTCGCCGTGGTTGTGGCTGGCGCTGTTTTCACTCGGCAGCGGGCTGCTGGTCTGGCTGCTGGTGTTGCAACGTCTTGAAGTGGGCATCGCTTACCCGATGCTCAGCCTCAACTTCGTGCTGATCACCCTGATTGCCCGCTTCGTCTTTCGCGAGCCCATCGACCGCCAGCATTGGCTGGGCGTGGCGCTGGTGATCGGTGGCGTGGTTTTGCTGGGGCAACAGTCATGAACCAGGCACGAGGTATCGGTTTTGCGCTGGCCAGCGTGGGTCTGGTCAGTGCTGCCCAGTTGGGGATGCGCTGGAGCATGACGCGCCTGCCGCAACCGGAACAATGGCTGGCGGCGTTGAGCACCGGCAGTGTCGATCTGTCGGCAATGGCCGTGGTGGTGGCGGCGATTTTCGCCTACGCCCTGTCGATGCTCTGCTGGCTCGCGGCCTTGCGCGATCTGCCGCTGGGGCGGGCCTATTCCCTGTTGAGCATCAGCTATGCGCTGGTGTACCTGCTGGCGGCCAGTCTGCCGCTGTTCAACGAATCGTTCAGTTTCACTAAATCGCTGGGCGTGGCACTGGTCATGCTCGGGGTCATCACTATTAACACTCGTCCGTCTCGTGCGCCCGAATTCAGGAGTGCTCCATGAAAATCACAGTATTTGGTAGCGGTTATGTCGGTCTGGTGCAGGCCGCCGTGTTGGCCGAAGTCGGTCACGACGTCGTGTGCATGGACATCGATCAGAAGAAAGTCGAACTGCTGCGCCAGGGTCACGTCAGCATCTTCGAACCGGGCCTGTCGAGCCTGGTGCGCGAAGGTCTGGACTCCAGCCGCCTGCATTTCACCTCGGATGAAAAACTCGCCGTGCAGCACGGTCGTGTCGCATTCATCGCCGTGGGTACACCGTCCAGCGACGACGGCTCGGCTGATCTGAAATACGTGCTGTCGGTGGGTGACGCGGTGGCGCGCCACCGTGAGCAGCCGCTGATTCTGGTGGAGAAATCCACCGTACCGGTTGGCACCGGCGACACCCTGCGTGCGCACATTCAAGCCGCGCTGGACAAGGCCGGTCGTGAGCTGCAGTTCGATATCGTCTCCAACCCGGAATTCCTCAAGGAAGGTTCGGCGGTGTCCGACTGCCGTCGTCCGGACCGCATCGTCATTGGCTGCGAAGGTGACGACGTGCGCGATGTGATGCGCGACCTGTACTCGCCATTCAACCGCAACCACGACCGCATCATGTTCATGGACCTGCGCAGCGCCGAGCTGACCAAATACGCCGCCAACTGCATGCTGGCGACCAAGATCAGCTTCATCAACCAGATCGCCGAACTGGCCGAACACCTGGGCGCCGACATCGAATCGGTCCGTCAGGGCATCGGTGCCGACACGCGCATCGGTTACCACTTCATCTACCCGGGCTGCGGTTATGGCGGCTCGTGCTTCCCCAAAGACATGCGCGCGCTGATTCACAGCGCCGAGCAGGCGCACTGCTCCAGCGACCTGCTGCAAGCGGTCGAAGCGATCAACGAGCGGCAGAAGCACAAGCTGTTCGACCGTATCAACGCGTTCTATAAGGGTGACCTGCGCGGCAAGACCTTCGCCCTGTGGGGCCTGGCGTTCAAGCCGAACACCGACGACATGCGCGATGCACCGAGCCGCGTGCTGCTCGACTCGCTGTTCGCCGCCGGCGCCAGTGTGCGCGCGTTCGACCCGGAAGCGATGCAGGAAACCCAGCACCTGTACCCGAACGAAGAAAAACTGATGTTGATGGGCACCCCGGAATCGGTGCTGGCGGGTTCCGACGCGCTGATCATCTGCACCGAATGGCAGCAATTCAAGGCGCCGGATTTCGACCTGATCGAGCAACGCCTGAAAGCCCCGGTGATCTTCGACGGCCGCAACCTGTACGACGCCGAGCGTCTGGCGCGCAATGGCTTCAAGTACTTCCCGATCGGCCGAGGCGATTCGCGCAAACTGCCGATGCCACTGCAGCAGTGGCCTAACAAAGCGGAAGTCGCTTGATCACGTTGTCGCCTGTCATCCGCCGGCAGTCCCTGATCGCAGGGCTGCTGGCACTGCTGTTGTTTATCGCCGGGGTTTACGGACAGGCTCCCATTGGCTTCGATTCACGTTTTGTGCTGTTTGCCCAAGAGATGCTCAGGCACGGGCCAACGGTATTCCCGACGACCTACGGGCAGCCTTACGCCGATTATTCGGCGCTTTCGACGCTGTTCATCTGGCTGTTGTCGCTGCCCTTCGGCGCGATCAATACCCTGACGGCATGGCTGCCCAGCGCCATTGCCGGCGGTGTGATCGTGACACTGATGTACCGCTTGCTGGCGGTGCATTCGCAACGCTGGGCGTTGATCAGCATTGCGCTGCTGATGCTCACCAGCACCTTCGTCACCGAAGTGCGCGCGGTGTCGCAAGACCTGATGCTGGCAGCCGTGGCGCTGTCGGTGTTTTATCTGGGTTACGCGCACGACCACTTCGGTTCGCGCCGACGCTGGCCGCTGATCTTTGTTCTGTTGCTGCTGGGTTTTGGTATCCGCGGGCCGATCGGCCTGGTGGTGCCGACCGGCATGCTCTGCAGTTACTACCTGCTCAATCGTGAGTGGAAACGCCTGTTGGTGTTCGGTGTGCTGGCGTCGATCCTGCTCGCCGCGTGCGTGGGGCTGCTGTTGTGGCTGGCCAGACTCAGTGGCGGCGAAGCGTTCCTGCAAGACGTGATCCGCATGCAGTTCATGGGGCGCATGGACGGCAGTGAAGGCGTCAGCGGTTCGCTGTATTACTTCACCAGTTCCATGGGCAACTACGCACTGGCGTATCCGCTGGCGATCCTGGCGTTGGCGGCGACCTGGCTGAGCAAACCGCATCAGCGCGGGCCGGCCTTGCGTCTGGTGCAATACTGCGCGGCTGCCGGGCTGATCGTCATGATTGGCCTGTCGATTCCGCAGGCGAAGAAGGCGCGTTACCTGCTGCCGATGTTGCCGATGGCGGCGATCATCGCGGCGTACCCGTTTCAGGTGCTGCACGGTCGGGTGTTCCGCGTATTGCGTGGGGTGATCCAAGGCATTTGGCTGGTGACGCCGGGACTGTTGATGGTGGCCCTGCTGGTTGCCAAACGCCGCTTCCCCGAGCAGCTCGACGGTCTGACTCTGGTGCTGATCGTACTCGGTGTTCTGCAATTGCTCGCGTTGTCGCGCTTGTTGATGCCGCGTTGGCGTGCCGAAGTGCTGGCGCTGTGCTCGGTACTCGCGTTGTGGATGGTGTATGCCGCGGTGTTCGAACCGGTGGAGCGACGCTTGTACGACACGCAGGTGTTCAGTCGCGCCGCGTTCGCGCAGGTGCAGCAGAACCCGGCACCGCTGGTGCTGCACGGCATGGGCAAAGACGCCAAGGCGATCAAGTTCATGGTCAACGTCGAGCAGGACCTGCAACCGCAGTTCACCGAAACGGTGCAGCAACTCGAAGCCCTCAAAGGCCCGGCCTGGCTGATGATGGACAGCAAGGACCTGCAATCGCTGCAGGGCACCTCGCTGGCGGGTCTGCAACCGGTACTGACCGGCCGTTTCGACAAGAACGATTACGTGCTGCTGTACCTGAAACCCTTGTAGGAACTGATTGAGGCTGCGATCTTTTGCGCTTTCGGGAAAAAGATCGCAGCCAGCGACAGCGCCTACAGGGATTTCTTGACCATGAGTTTTGTTGTACGCCGGGCGCGGCAGAATGATGCCGCCGCCCTCCCCGCCATTGAACGCTCGGCCGCCGAGCTGTTTCGCACAGATCCGACCCTCGCCTGGCTGGCCGACACCGACGTGGCCAGCGCCGCGCAACATCGCCAATTCATCGACCATGCCCACGTCTGGGTCGCCGAAAACACCTCGGCGCAGCTCGCAGGGTTTATCCGCGCGCTGGATGTCGGCAACCAACTGCACATTGAGGAACTGTCCGTCGGCCTGGTGTTTCAGGGTCAGGGCGTGGGCCGTCAACTGCTGCTGGCCGCGATTGAACATGCCCGCCGCGAACAGATGCGCGCCGTGACCCTGACCACGTTCCGCGACGTGCCGTGGAATGCGCGGTTTTATCAGCGGATGGGGTTTGTGGAAGTCGCACCCGGTGAGCACGAAGCGCATTTGCTCGATGCCCTGCAGAACGAAATCGAACAGGGTTTTGCCGCCGAGCGACGCTGCGCCATGCAGCTGAGTTTGCCCTGACAGGACAAATCCCTTGTAGGAACGAGCCCGCTCGCGATAGCGTCCTGTCAGTCAACTGCGTTGGCGCCTGACACTCGGTATTCGCGGGCAGGCTCGTTCCCACACGGGTTTCATCATAAAAATAAGGACATTTGCACTGCCGTGGCCACCTACTCCCGCCTGATACGCCGACTGATGATCACCTCGCTGAGCATCGTCATCAGCCGTGCCCTGATCAGTCCGCTACTGACCCTGTTCCTCAGCAACAAACTGGGCCTCAACCCGCAGGACGTCGGTCTGCTGTTGGGCATCGCCGTGTTCAGTGCCACGCTGTTGTCGCTGTACGGCGGCTACATCATCGATCGCCTCGACAAGCGTCAGCTGTTGATCCTGACCATGCTCTCCAGCGGTGTCGGCCTGATGCTGCTGACGTTCGCGCAGAATCTGTATCTGGTCACGCTGGTGCTGATCATCAGTGAAACGGCGTCGGCACTGTTCCTGATCTGCTCCAAAGCGATGCTCAGTGAAAACCTGCCGGTCGGCCAGCGGGTCAAGGCATTTTCACTGAACTACACGCTGACCAACATTGGCTACGCCGTGGGCCCGATGATCGGTGTTGTGATTGCCGGGGTTCAGCCTTCAGCGCCGTTTATCGTCGCCGGGCTGATTGCCGCCGGCAGCGTTTTCCTGCTGCTGGGCGTGTCCCGCGAGACCAGTCCGCTGTCGCAGGCCAGCCCACCACAGAGTTTCCTGAACACCCTGATCATCCTGAAAAACGACCGCACGATGATCCTGTTCACCCTCGGTTGTCTGCTCAGCACCCTGGTTCACGGGCGCTTTACCCTGTACCTGTCGCAATACCTGCTGGTGACCCATACCCAAGAACAGACACTCGACACCATGGCCGCCCTGCTGGCCTGCAACGCGATCACGGTGATCCTGCTGCAATACCAGATCGGGCGCTTTCTCAAGCGCGAGCACCTGCGGTTCTGGATTGCCGGCGGCACGGCGTTGTTCATCGTCGGTCTGATCGGTTTCAGCCTGGCGGACAGCCTCGTCGGCTGGTGCGTGGCGATGTTCATCTTCACCCTCGGCGAGATGATCATTTACCCGGCGGATTTCCTCTTCGTCGATACCCTCGCGCCGGAGGCGCTGCGCGGCAGTTATTACGGCGCGCAAAACCTCGCGGCACTGGGCGGTGCGCTGAGTCCGGTGATGTGCGGGTTTCTGCTGATGCACACGCCGGCGCCGAGCATGTTCTACGCCCTGAGCGCTCTGGCGGCTCTGGGTGGGTATCTATGTTTTGTCAGTGGACGCCGCGTGGCCATAATTCAAAAATAATGCACTGAAGCAGCATTTATATGAATTTGTCAGCATCGAATTTGCACGGCACACTGTGCGCGTTCCTCCCCCAATAGTTGGAACGCTTCGAGGACTTTCCGAAACGGACAAGTCCTTTTTTTTGCCCCGAATTTACTGCAAGGACCCGATTCACATGCTCGCTCGCTGGTTCCCCGCCGCCATCAACACCCGCCCCACCGAATGGAGCCGCGCCGCCATTGGTATGGCGCTGGGCACCTTGTTCAGTGTCTGGGCGTGCAGTCAGGTATTCGGCCATGAAGTGGCGTATCACCTGATCGGGCCATTGGGCGCTTCGGCGGTGCTGTTGTTCGCCGTGTCCTCCGGTGCGCTGGCGCAGCCTTGGTCGATCATCGGCGGCTATCTGTGCGCCAGTGTCATTGCGTTGCTGGTGGCTCATGTTCTTGGGCGAACCCTGGGCAGTGCCTGTCTGGCGGCAGGCATGGCGCTGATTCTGATGTGCTGGTTGCGTTGCCTGCACCCACCGGCCGGCGCACTGGCGCTGACACTGGTGCTGGCCGATCCCGCCACCATTGCCCTGGACTGGAAAGCCATGGAACCGGTGATGCTCGCCGCCGCCTGCATGCTGCTCAGTGCGCTGGCCTACAACAACCTGACGCGCATCCGCTACCCGAAACGCCCGGCCGAACCCGCGCCGCTGCAGACTCCCGTCGACAGTCAGTCAATTACCGCCGAGGATTTGAAACGGGCACTGGCTGAGATGGAAGCCTTTATCGACGTCACTCCCGAAGACCTCGAACAACTGATCCACGCCAGCGAGCTGCACGCCAAACGCCGCAGCATCGGCGAAGTCTTCACCTGACACCTCACTCTCCCTGTAGGAGCTGTCGAGTGCAACGAGGCTGCGATCTTTTCAAGATCAAAAGATCGCAGCCTTCGGCAGCTCCTACACAAGCACATCCGATTTTTCCCTAAGGCAAAAACGCAAACTCCCCCTGCACATATCCCCGTTGTACACGGCAAATTTGCACTGTTACGATCCGTCAACGCTCGCGCGCGAGCTTCTCGAATAAAGACAATAAAAGCAGGGAGTTAGTGATGACTGCTCAGGCTTCATCCCCGCGGACGCCGTCCATGGATGCCACGCAAAACGACGTGCTGGCCGAGGTTCGCAACCACATCGGTCACCTGACCCTCAACCGCCCCGCCGGTCTCAACGCCATCACCCTCGACATGGTTCGCCAGTTGCAGCAGCAACTCGATGCCTGGGCTGCTGATGCCAATGTGCACGCGGTGGTGCTGCGCGGTGCCGGTGAAAAAGCTTTCTGCGCCGGTGGCGATATTCGTTCCCTGTACGACAGTTTCAAAAGCGGCGCCACGCTGCACGAAGATTTCTTCGTCGAGGAATACGCCCTCGACCTGACGATTCATCACTACCGCAAACCGGTACTGGCGTTGATGGACGGTTTCGTCCTCGGCGGCGGCATGGGCTTGGTGCAAGGTGCGGATCTGCGGGTGGTCACCGAGAAGAGCCGTCTGGCGATGCCGGAAGTGGCCATTGGTTATTTCCCCGATGTCGGCGGCAGCTATTTCCTCTCGCGCATTCCCGGTGAACTGGGGATCTATCTGGGCGTCAGCGGTGTGCAGATTCGTGCGGCGGATGCGCTGTATTGCGGGCTGGCGGACTGGTTTGTCGACAGCCGCCAACTGGCGAGCCTCGACGAACAACTCGATCACCTGGAATGGCACGACACGCCGCTCAAGGATCTGCAGGGCCTGCTGGCGAAAAACGGCGTGCAAACCCTGAGCGATGCGCCGCTGGAGAAGTTGCGCCCGGCCATCGACCATTTCTTCGCCCTGCCGGACGTGCCGAGCATTGTCGAGCAACTGCGCGCCGTCACCGTCGCCGACAGCCATGAGTGGGCGACGACCACCGCTGACCTGCTGGAGACCCGCTCGCCGCTGGCGATGGCCGTGACCCTGGAGATGCTCCGTCGCGGTCGGCAACTGAGCCTGGAACACTGCTTCGCCCTCGAACTGCATCTGGATCGTCAGTGGTTCGAACGCGGCGACCTGATCGAAGGCGTGCGCGCCCTGCTGATCGACAAAGACAAGACACCTCGCTGGAAGCCGCCGACCCTCGCCGCGCTGGACGCCGAGCATGTCGCGAGTTTCTTTAACGGTTTTGATGAGAGCGGGAGCTGAGCCATGCACGATCTCGAACTGACTGAAGAACAAGTGATGATCCGCGACATGGCCCGGGACTTTGCCCGTGGCGAAATCGCGCCGCATGCGCAAGCCTGGGAAAAGGCCGGCTGGATCGACGACGCACTGGTGGCGAAGATGGGCGAACTCGGTTTGCTCGGTATGGTGGTGCCCGAGGAATGGGGCGGCACTTACGTTGATTACGTCGCCTATGCGCTGGCCGTCGAAGAAATTTCAGCCGGTGACGGCGCGACTGGCGCATTCATGAGCATCCACAACTCGGTGGGTTGTGGGCCGGTCATGAATTACGGCAGCGAAGAACAGAAACAAACCTGGCTGGCCGACCTCGCCAGCGGTCAGGTCATTGGCTGCTTCTGCCTCACCGAACCGCAGGCCGGCTCCGAGGCGCACAACCTGCGCACCCGCGCCGAATTGCGCGACGGCCAGTGGGTGATCAACGGCGCCAAGCAATTCGTCAGCAATGGCAAACGGGCGAAACTGGCGATCGTGTTTGCGGTGACCGACCCGGATCTGGGCAAGAAAGGCATTTCTGCATTCCTGGTGCCCACCGATACGCCGGGTTTCATCGTTGATCGCACCGAACACAAGATGGGCATCCGTGCCTCCGACACCTGCGCAGTGACCCTGAACAACTGCAGCATTCCCGAGGCCAATCTGCTCGGCGAACGCGGCAAGGGTCTGGCGATTGCCCTGTCCAACCTCGAAGGCGGGCGCATCGGCATTGCTGCGCAAGCCTTGGGCATCGCCCGGGCGGCGTTTGAAGCGGCGCTTGTGTACTCCCGTGATCGCATCCAGTTCGGCAAGCCGATCAATGAACACCAGAGCATCGCCAACCTGCTGGCCGACATGCACATGCAAATCAACGCGGCGCGCTTGATGATCCTGCACGCGGCGCGCCTGCGTACGGCGGGCAAGCCGTGTCTGTCGGAGGCGTCGCAGGCCAAACTGTTCGCCTCGGAGATAGCCGAAAAGGTTTGCTCGTCGGCGATTCAGATTCATGGCGGGTACGGGTATCTGGAGGACTATCCGGTCGAGAAGTACTACCGCGATGCGCGGATCACCCAGATCTATGAGGGGTCGAGCGAGATTCAGCGGATGGTAATTGCGCGGGAGCTGAAGAACTACCCACTGTAAAAGCATCGCGGGCAAGCCCGCTCCCACAGGGAATTCTGTCGTTCACAAAAGTTGTGTACTCCAGAAAACCTGTGGGAGCGGGCTTGCCCGCGATAGCGTCAGTGAGGACGCAACATTACTTACCGGTAAACTCCGGCGCGCGCTTGGCCACAAACGCCGCCATCCCTTCCTTCTGATCCTGCGTCGCAAACGCCGCGTGGAACACCCGGCGCTCGAAACGCACGCCTTCAGTCAGGTTGACCTCAAACGCACGGTTGACGCTTTCCTTGACCATCATCGCAATCGGCAGCGACTTGCTGGCGATCACCGCGGCGACCTTCAGCGCCTCGTCGAGCAGTTCATCGCTCGGTACGATCCGCGCAACGATGCCGCAACGTTCGGCCTCCACCGCATCGATCATCCGCCCGCTGAGGCACATTTCCATGGCCTTGGCTTTGCCCACCGCGCGGGTCAGGCGC
Organism: Pseudomonas sp. AO-1; assembly: GCF_019775695.1. Classification (NCBI taxonomy): domain Bacteria; kingdom Pseudomonadati; phylum Pseudomonadota; class Gammaproteobacteria; order Pseudomonadales; family Pseudomonadaceae; genus Pseudomonas; species Pseudomonas sp. AO-1. The sequence goes on along the minus strand of NZ_CP079947.1, from coordinate 3,208,310 downwards.
TGGGTGCCGCCCATGCCCGGGAGCACGCCGAGGTTGATTTCCGGTTGGCCGAATTTGGCGTTGTCGCCTGCCAGAATGAAGTCGCACATCAACGCCAGTTCACAGCCGCCACCAAGGGCGAAACCGTTGACCGCAGCGATGATCGGCTTGCGGCGGTTGGCCACGCGGTCGCTGTCGCTGAACAGGTCGTCCATGTAGATTTGCGGATAGGTCAGCTCGGCCATTTCCTTGATATCAGCGCCGGCGGCGAAGGCTTTCTTCGAACCGGTGATGACGATGCAACCGATGTTCGCATCCGCTTCCAGAGCATCAAGGGCGTGGTTCACTTCGCTGACCAGTTGCGCGTTCAACGCATTCACCGCCTGCGGACGGTTCAGGGTGATCAGGCCGACGCGGCCATGGGCTTCCAGCAGAATCGTTTCGTAGCTCATACATGACTCCTGAATTTGTACCCTGTAGGAGCTGCCGCAGGCTGCGATCTTTTGATCTTGTTTTTAACAATCAAAAGCAAAAGATCGCAGCCTGCGGCAGCTCCTACAAAGGGTTGGGGTTAAAGGTTGCGTGAGATGACCATGCGCTGAATGTCGCTGGTGCCTTCGTAGATTTGGCAGACACGCACATCGCGGTAAATGCGTTCCAGCGGGAAGTCGTTGAGATAACCGTAACCGCCCAGCGTCTGCAACGCCATCGAGCAGACTTTCTCGGCCATTTCCGAGGCGAACAGTTTCGCCATCGAAGCCTCGACCAGCGCCGGCTGACCGCTGTCGCGCAGCGCGGCGGCGTAATGCACCATCTGCCGGGCGACGGCGATCTGCGTGGCCATGTCGGCGAGGCGGAAGGCCACGGCCTGGTGTTCGATGATCGGTTTGCCAAAGGTGTCGCGCTCGCGGGCGTAGTCGCGGGCCGCTTCGAACGCGGCACGGGCCATGCCCACCGCTTGCGAAGCGATACCGACACGTCCGCCTTCAAGGTTGGCCAGGGCGATTTTGTAGCCTTCCCCCTCTTCACCCAGGCGATTGGCCACCGGCACTTTCACGTCTTCAAACAGAATCTGGCAGGTGTCCGACGCGTGCTGGCCGAGTTTGTCTTCGACTCGGGCGACTTTGTAACCCGGTGAATCGGTGGGCACGATGAACGCCGTGATGCCGCGCTTGCCGGCACTCGGATCGGTCACCGCAAACACGATCACGATCCCGGCGTTCTGTCCGGAAGTGATGAACTGTTTGCAGCCGTTAAGCACGTAGTGATCGCCCTCCAGCCGTGCCCGGGTTTTCAGGCTGCTGGCATCGGAGCCGGCCTGCGGTTCAGTCAAAGCGAAGGCACCGAGCATGGCGCCGCTGGCCAGCGGTTTGAGGAAGCGCTCGCGCTGGTCGTCGTTGCCGAACTTGAGGATCGGCACGCAGCCGACCGAGTTGTGCACGCTCATGATGGTCGAGCAGGCGCCGTCGCCGGCGGCGATTTCTTCCAGGGCCATGGCGTAGGCCAGGTAACCGGTGTCACAACCGCCCCACTGTTCCGGCACGAGCATGCCGAAAAAGCCCAGCTCGGCCATTTCGCCGATGGCTTCCTTGGGGAAACGATGTTCGCGATCCCACTCGGCGGCGAACGGTTTCAGCCGTACCTCGGCGAACTGCCGGGCCATGTCGCGGATCTGGGTTTGGTCTTCGTTGGGAATCATGGTGAATCCTTAACTTAAATCCGGGTTACACACCGCCCCCTGTAGGAGCTGCCGCAGGCTGCGATCTTTTGATTTTGATTTTAAAAACAAGATCAAAAGATCGCAGCCTCGTTGCACTCGACAGCTCCTACAGAGAGAGGGTGCTCAGTAGACGCATTCCACGGCCATCGCCGTGGCTTCACCGCCGCCGATGCAGATCGCCGCGATCCCGCGTTTCAGGTTTTTCTGGCGCAGGGCCGAGAGCAAGGTCACCAGAATCCGCGCGCCCGAGGCACCGATCGGATGGCCCAGCGCGCAGGCGCCGCCGTGCACGTTGAGCTTGTCGTGGGGGATTTCCAGGTGAGTCATCGCCGCCATCGCCACCACGGCGAACGCTTCGTTGATTTCGAACAGATCGACCTCGTTCAACGCCCAACCGGTCTTCTTCACCAGCTTCTTGATCGCGCCAATCGGTGCCACCGGGAACAGGCCCGGCGTGTCGGCAAACGCCGCGTGACCGTGAATCACCGCCAGCGGCTTCAGCCCGAGTTTCTGTGCTTGCGACTGGCGCATCAGCACCAGGGCCGCTGCGCCATCGGAGATCGAGCTGGAATTGGCCGCTGTCACCGTGCCGCCTTCGCGGAACGCCGGTTTCAGTGAGGCGACCTTGTCCAGTTTGGCTTTCGGCGGCTGCTCGTCGTTGCTGATCAGCAGCTGTTCTTTGCCGACGGTCACTGTGAGCGGCACGATCTCGGCTTTGAAGCTGCCGTCCTTGATCGCCTGCTGGGCGCGGGTGGTCGAGGCGATGGCAAACGCATCCTGGGCTTCACGGCTGAAGTCGTTGGTTTCGGCGCAGTCTTCGGCGAAGGTGCCCATCAGACGGCCCTTGTCGTAGGCGTCTTCGAGGCCATCGAGGAACATCGAATCGAGCACGCGGCCATGGCCCATGCGATAGCCGGCGCGAGCGCGGTCCAGCAGGTACGGCGAGTTGGACATGCTTTCCATGCCGCCGGCGATCACCACGTCGGCGCTGCCGGCCAGCAGCATGTCATGGGCGAGGATGGTGGTTTCCATGCCCGAACCGCACATCTTGTTGACCGTGGTGCAACGGGTGGATTTATCCAGCCCGGCGCCCAGAGCCGCCTGACGGGCCGGTGCCTGACCCAGGCCGGCGGGCAATACGCAACCGAACAACACTTCGTCGACCGCGTCGTTGGCGACGCCGGCGCGTTCCACTGCGGCCTTGATCGCGGCGGCACCGAGTTGCGGCGCGGTGAGGCTTTTCAGTTCGCCTTGGAAACCGCCCATCGGGGTACGGACGGCACTGACGATAACAATCGGATCGTTGGCAAGAGTCATGACAAATCCTCCTTACTTGGCGGCCATGCGCAAGGCGCCGTCGAGACGGATCACCTCACCGTTGAGCATGCTGTTTTCGATGATATGCCGAACCAGCGCGGCGTACTCGGCAGGTTTCCCGAGGCGCGGCGGAAAAGGTACGCCAGCGGCCAGCGACTCGCGCACTTCCGGGGTCATGCCGGCCATCATCGGGGTTTCGAAAATGCCCGGAGCGATGGTCATCACGCGGATGCCGAAACGTGCCAGTTCACGCGCGGCCGGCAGGGTCAGGCTGGCAATCGCGCCTTTGGAAGCAGAATACGCGGCCTGACCGATCTGGCCGTCGAACGCCGCTACCGAGGCGGTATTGATGATCACCCCACGCTCGCCATCGGCATTGGCTTCGCTCTCGGCAATGGCCGCTGCGGCCAGTCGCAGCATGTTGAAGCTGCCGATCAGATTGACGTTGATCACTTGGGCAAAACTCGACAGCGCATGCGGGCCGTTCTTGCCGAGGATCTTTTCGCCACGGACGATACCGGCGCAGTTGACCAGTCCGTTGAGGCTGCCGAAGGCTTTAACGGTCGCCTGCACGGCGGCTTCGGCAGCGGCTTCATTGCTGATATCGGCCACCACACTTTGCGCGCCAAGGCGCTGGGCCTGCGCGGCGACGGCCTCGGCATTCATGTCCACCAACATCACTTTGGCGCCGGCGTTGACCAGCAATTCGGCGGTGGCGGCACCCAGGCCGGACGCGCCGCCGGTGACGATAAAAACCTTGTTCTCGATCTGCATGACGGACTTCCTGATTCAAGCTGAAACGTTGTGCGCCGCGGCCTCTTGAGCCTTGGCGATTTCCTGGTTGCGCAAGATAAAGCGCTGCAATTTGCCGCTTGGGGTTTTCGGCAATTCGCTGACAAATTCGATTTCACGGGGGTACGAATGCGCGGCCAGACGCTTGCGCACGTGTTGGCGCAACTCTTCGGCCAGCGCCGGTTCGGCGCGGTATTGCGGGTTGAGCACGACGAACGCCTTGACCAGTTCGGTGCGCTCCGGATCGGGCTTGCCGACCACGGCCGCTTCGACCACTGCCGGGTGCTCGATCAGCGCGCTCTCGACGTCGAACGGGCCGACGCGGTAGCCAGAGGTGGTGATCACGTCATCACTGCGCCCGACGAAGCTGATGCTGCCGTCCGGGTTCCATTCCACCGTGTCGCCGCTGAGGTAGTAATCGCCGACGAAAGCTTTGGTCGGCACGCCTTGGTAACCGGCGAACCAGCACATCGGCGACTGGGTGCGGTCGATGGCGAGGATGCCCGGCTGGCCGACGCCGAGTTCGTTGTGGTGCTCGTCGAGCACCACGATGCGATGGCCCGGTGAGGCGAAACCGGCGGCGCCGAGGTGGATCGGATGCTGCAGACCGTGGTGGTTGCACAGGACCATGCCCAGTTCGGTCTGGCCGTAATGGTCGTGAATCACTACGCCGAGGTTGTCGGCAAACCAGCGAATCACTTCCGGATTGAGCGGTTCGCCGGCGCTGCTGACAATGCGCAGCTTGCCCTTGATCGACTTGGCGAATTCGTTGCCACCGGCAATCAGCAAGCGGTACGCGGTCGGCGAACCGGTGAGATTGGTGATGCCGTATTTGTTGATCACCCGGCAGGTGCTTTCGAGGGTGAACGGGCCATCGTAAAAGGTGATCGGGTGCCCCATCGACAGCGGGCCGGTGACGCCGAAATAGATGCCGTAGGCCCAGCCCGGATCGGCGACGTTCCAGAACGAATCTTCAGGGCGCAGATCCACCGCGTCGCGGGTGTAGCTCTGGAACGCGACGATGGCCTTGAGCGGCACCGACAGCGCTTTCGACGGGCCGGTGGTGCCCGAGGTGAACATCAACAGGAACGGATCGTCACCCGTCAGCAGGACCGGTTCGCAAACGCTGGAATAGTTGGCCAGCTCGGCCCAGAAACTGAAGTCGCCACGGACGATGCCCTGACCTTTGGCCCCGCCGACGGTGACGATGGTCGGGCAATCCATGACTTCGGCGAGTTTTGGCCGGTTGACCGCGTCGGTGACCACCAATTTGGCGCCGGAGCTGTTCAGCCGATGTTCGATGGCCTTGGGGCCGAATGCGGTGAACAGCGGCTGATACACCGCGCCAATACGCCAGGTGGCGAACACGGTGATGAGCAATTCGATGTTGCGCGGCAGCAGGCCGGCGACCTTGTCGCCCTTTTGCACGCCTTGTTCGAGAAGGAAATTGGCGAAACGCGCGGCTTTGTCTTGCAGTTCGCTGAAGGTGTACGTGGCACTGGCGCCGTCGCGGCCTTCCCAGAACAGTGCGATGCGCCCCGGCAAGGCATGGCGGTCGCAACATTCGACGCAGGCGTTGAGCGCCTCCAGCGTGCCGCTGAGCGCAGCGTCCACGGTGTGCTGATAGTTGAACTGTTCGGTGGCAGACAAGTAATCGCGCATTGCCAGAATCCCTCGGTGTTTTTATTAGGCTGGGAACCGTAAACAACACAGGGATAGTCGCGCCGCGGCGCGGAGGCGGCAATGGTCAAAGCCATCAAAGTGGCTGACTGGTTTGGCCATGCTTGCAGAATGACAAACAACCCCCTGTAGGAGCTGCCGCAGGCTGCGATCTTTTGATCTTGTTTTTTAGAACATCAAAGGCAAAAGATCGCAGCCTGCGGCAGCTCCTACAGGGGAAGCGCATTCCAAATGTGCGTCGGATCAGACCGCTTCGTTAAGGATCAACGTACGGTAATGCCCCGGATTGGACCCCGACCACTTGCGAAACGCCTTGTAGAACGAACTCGCATCGGCAAACCCCAGCCGCGTGGCGATCTCGACGAAGCTGATCGACGGTTCCGCCAGCCAACTGATCGCCAATTCCTTGCGCACGCTGTCCTTGAGACCCTGATAGGTCTGCCCTTCCTCGGACAAACGCCGGCGCAGGGTCGAGGCGGACATGCACAGTTGCTGCGCCAGCGCCTCGGTCTCCGGCCAATGTTCGGCGGGCAACTGCCGCAGATCCTGCTTGATCCGGCTGGCAAGGCTCTCAGGATCGCGGTACTTCACCAGAATGTTCGCTGGCGCATGGGCCAGAAAGCGTTTCAATTCTTCGGCGGTGCGCTTGATCGGCAGATCAAGGCAGTCAGCGGCGAAAATCATCCGCGTACGCGGACGCTCGAAGCGCAGGTTTTCCGAGAACATCACCCGATAGTCGTCGCAGAAATCCGGCTCGGCGCAGCGCAATTCGATCGCCAGAATCGGAATTCGCCGCCCCGCCAGCCAGCAGGCCACGCCGTGGACGATCATCCAATAGGTGAAATAGGTGAACGCGCGGCGCGGCTCCGGGTCGTCTTCGAGCAGGACGATTTCCGCCAGGCTCTGCTGATGCACCAGTTGCGCGGGCATTTTTTCCAGCATCAGCGAGAGAAAACTCAGGCCCATGTTCAGGCCGGCGGCCAGCGTCGATTGCGCCATGGCGCTGCGGCAGAGGAATTCGAGGCTGCCGGACCTGAGCCGGCGCGGATCCATGCCAAAGAACTCGTCATCGCCGCGCCGGGCCAGCAGACGCCAGAGTCTGGCGTATTGCGAGGCGGGCACCCTGCCCTGTTCGCTGTGCAGCAGGGTCGGCGCAATCCCGACCTTGTTCAAGACTTCATCCGTGGCCACGCCCGGGGCACAACTTTGCAGCAGCGCTTCACGCACCAGCTGCACGGCGATGGTGTCTTTTTCCGACATGGAGCGAGGCAGACCTTGTGGTTTTCGAGTGACGGGCATCTTAACGCAGGATGCGAATTCAGCACGAATCCCCTGTAGGAGCTGCCGCAGGCTGCGATCTTTTGACTTTGATTTTTAAAAACAAGATCAAAAGATCGCAGCCTTCGGCAGCTCCTACAGGGGGGGGGGGCTGTGCGGGGGACGAAAAACATGCCGTTCAGCGAATGTTCAGGTAAATGTCAACCATCCCCATTTGGGAATGAGTGTCATTATGTTACAACTTAGCCACCTATCTAAATTACTCGTGGTTGCCTGAATGCTCGTTCCCTTTCTGATCATGCTGCGCGAAGGCATTGAAGCCGCGCTGATCGTTGGCATCATCGCCAGCTACCTGCAACAAACCGGTCGTGGCCAGTGGATGCCGGCGGTGTGGATCGGCGTCTTCCTCGCCGCTGCGCTGGCGCTGCTGGTCGGCGGCGGCCTGGAACTGGTCAGTGCCGAATTCCCGCAGAAACAGCAGGAATTGTTCGAAGGCATTGTCGGACTGGTCGCGGTGGGCATCCTCAGTTCGATGGTGTTCTGGATGCGCAAGGTCGCGCGCTCGATCAAGCATTCATTACAGGCCTCGCTGGATCACGCCTTGACCTCGTCAAAGCATCAAGTAATCGCACTGATCGCCATGGTGTTTTTCGCCGTGGCTCGCGAAGGACTGGAAACCGTGTTCTTTCTGCTCGCGGTATTCCAGCAGAGCGAGGGCCCAGGCGCGCCGATCGGTGCCCTGCTCGGCCTGGTGCTGGCAATCGTCGTCGGCTTCCTGATCTACAGCGGCAGCATGCGCCTGAACCTGTCGGCGTTCTTCAAGTGGACCGGGTTGTTCATTCTGGTGGTCGCCGCCGGAATCCTCGCCAACTCGGTGCAAGCCCTGCATGAAGCCGGTGTGTGGAATCACCTGCAAAGCGTGCTGTTCGATTTCAGCGCGACGCTGCCGATGGACGGCCCGCTGGGCTCGGTGCTGGCCGGCATGTTCGGTTATCAGGATGCGCCGACTGTCAGCACCCTCGGTGCGTACCTGATCTATCTGGTGCTGGCGCTGGTGATGTTTTTCTACCCCGCCGCGCCGGCCCCCAGCGCAGACACAGCCGGCAAATCGTCTTCCGTTTCCAGCCAATAAGGGCACCCATGTCAACGCCTAATACTCCTCAGGCCTCGCCTCCCCGCGCCTTGCGCTGGGCGGTGGCCGGTTCGGTGGTCGTGATGATCGCCGCCGGTGGCCTGTTCTACTACGCCTCGAAAATGGCCGCGGCCAAGCGTCAGCACAACCATGATGAAGTCGTGGTCAACATCAACGCCCACAGCTGTGATCCGAACGAGTTGACGGTTCCCGCTGGCCGCGCCAGTTTCCGCATCGTCAACCGCTCCGAGCGGGCGGTGGAATGGGAAATCCTCGACGGCGTGCTGGTGATCGAAGAGCGCGAGAACATCGCGCCGGGCCTGAGCCAGGTGATCAACGCCAACCTGCAACCCGGCGACTACGCGATCACTTGCGGTCTGCTGAGCAACCCTCGCGGCGTGCTGCACGTGACGCCGACAGCGGCCTCCGATGCTGCCGCCAAGGCCAAGCCGTCGATGGTCGCTTTCGTCGGGCCTTTGTCGGAGTTCCGCGTGTATCTGGCCACTCAGGGCAGCGCGCTGATCAAAGCCGTGACCGCGCTGAATCAGGCAGTTGCCAGCGGCGACCTGGCGCAGGCGCAAGCGCTGTACCTGCCGGCCCGTGCCGTTTACCAGCGTCTGGCACCTGCCGCGCAAAGGCTGGCGGAACTGGACAACAGCATCAATGCCCGCGCCGATTACTTCGAAAAGCGTGAGCAGGATCCAGCGTTCGTCGGCTTCCACCGTGTTGAATATGCGCTGTTCCAGCAACGCAGCCTCGACGGCTTGATCCCGGTCGCCGAGCGTCTGCTGGTCGACGTCACCACGCTCAAACAGCAACTGCTGGCCCAATCGCTGCCGCCGGAACAGCTGGTGAGCATCGTGGTGCGCAACCTCAACACCTTGGCCGACGTGCGCGCCGCCAGCGGTGAAGAGGAACGCTACAGCCACGCCGATCTCAATGGCTTCGCCGGCAATCTGGAAACCGCGCACAAAGTGGTCGAGCTGCTGCGGCCGATGCTGAGCAAGTCGGCGCCGGAGCTGCTGCCGAAAATCGACGCGGCGCTGAGTGACTTCGACAGCGACCTGCACAGCTTCAAGGTCAAGGACGGCTACGCCACATACGACACGGTCAGTGGCGCACAACGCAAACAGATCGCCGACAAGGCCAAGGCACTTGCCGACGCTCTGGATGGCATCGACCCCGCCCTCGGCCTCTCCGGCCTGTAAGCAGAAGACGAATACCGATGAAAGAATTGCAAAACCTCGATGTGCAACGTCGCCGCCTGCTGATGGGCATGGGTGTCGCCGGTGTCGCCCTGGCCGGGTCGGCCCTGAGCTGTCCAGCCATGGCTGCAGCCCCGGCGCAAGTCACCGAAGCGCCGAGCAGCGACAAGACCGAAGACCGCCATGACTTCCACGGCGTGCACCAGACCGGCATCGTCACCCCGCGCCCGGCGTCCGGCATGCTGGTTTCGTTCGACGTACTGGCCAGCGATCGCGAAGACCTTGAGCGGCTGTTCCGCACCCTCAACGAGCGCATCGCGTTCCTGATGAAGGGCGGCCCGGTGGCACAGGTCGATCCGAAACTGCCACCGCCGGATTCCGGCATCCTTGGCCCGATCGTGACCCCGGACAACCTGACCATCACCGTCTCGGTCGGCGAATCGCTGTTCGACGAACGCTTCGGTCTGGCCGCCGCCAAACCGAAGCGCCTGCAACGCATGGTCGGCTTCCCCAACGATGCGCTTGAGGCCGAGTGCTGCCACGGCGACTTGAGCCTGCAGTTCTGCTCGAACACCGCCGACACCAACATTCACGCCCTGCGCGACATCGTCAAAAACCTGCCTGATCTGCTGCTGGTGCGCTGGAAACAGGAAGGCAGCGTGCCGCCGCAAGCCCCGGTCAAACCGGGTGTGCCGGCGCAATCGGCGCGTAACTTCCTCGGTTTCCGTGACGGCTCGGCCAACCCCGATTCCAATGACGCCAAGGCCATGGACAAGATTGTCTGGGTGCAACCGGGCAGCGATGAGCCGGCCTGGGCGGCGCACGGCAGCTATCAAGCGGTGCGGATCATCCGCAATTTCGTCGAGCGCTGGGACCGTACGCCGTTGCAAGAACAGGAAAGCATCATCGGTCGGGTCAAGACCACGGGCGCGCCGATGGGCGCCCACCGTGAAACCGAAGTCCCGAATTACAGCAAAGACCCGGAAGGCAAGCTGACCAAGCTCGACGCGCACATCCGCCTGGCCAACCCGCGCACCGCCGCGAGCCAGGCCAACCTGATCCTGCGCCGGCCGTTCAACTACTCCAACGGCGTGAACAAGAACGGCCAGCTCGACATGGGCCTGCTGTTCATCTGCTACCAGGCCGATCTGGAAAAAGGCTTCATCACCGTGCAGACCCGCCTCAACGGCGAACCGCTTGAGGAATACCTCAAACCGGTCGGCGGCGGTTACTTCTTCACCCTTCCGGGTGTCACCGGCGACAAGGACTTCATCGGTCGCTCGCTGCTCAACGCCACCCAACCCAAAACAGCTGCCTAACCATAAAAAACCTCGGAGCCGCTCCATGAAAAAGTCGCCACTCGCGTTATTGCTGACCCTCGGTTTACTCAACACCCCGTTGTCGGCGTTCGCCGCAACAGCGCCGCTGGATCTGGTCGGCCCGGTGTCGGACTACAAGATCTACGTCACCGAGCAACTGGATGAACTGGGCAGCCACACCAAGCAGTTCACCGATGCGGTGAAGAAAGGCGATCTGGCCACCGCGCAAAAGCTCTACGCGCCGACCCGCGTTTACTACGAGTCGATCGAGCCGATTGCCGAGCTGTTCAGTGACCTTGATGCGTCCATCGACTCGCGCGTCGACGACCACGAAAAAGGCGTGAAGGCTGAAGATTTCACCGGTTTCCATCGCCTCGAATATTCGCTGTTCTCGGAGAAGAGCACCGAAGGCCTGACGGCGCTGGCTGACAAGCTGGACAGCGACGTCAAAGACCTGCAGGCCCGCGTCGCCGGCCTGACCTTCCCGCCGGAGAAAGTCGTCGGCGGTGCGGCCGCGCTGTTGGAAGAAGTTGCCGCGACCAAGATCTCCGGTGAAGAAGACCGTTACAGCCACACCGACCTGTACGACTTCCAGGGCAACATCGACGGCGCTAAGAAGATCGTCGACCTGTTCCGTCCGCAGATCGAAAAGCAGGACAAGGCGTTCGTTGCCAAAGTCGACAAGAACTTCGCCACCGTCGACAAGATCCTCGCCAAGTACAAGACCAAGGACGGTGGTTTCGAGACGTATGACAAGGTGAAGGATAATGATCGCAAGGCGCTGGTTGGCCCGGTCAATACGTTGGCGGAAGACCTGTCCACGTTGCGTGGCAAGTTGGGGCTGAACTGACGGATTTGAGTCGCCAGTAAAAAAGATCGCAGCCTTCGGCAGCTCCTACAGGGTGTTCACATACCCAATGTAGGAGCTGCCGGAGGCTGCGATCTTTTGCTTTTAACGGCTACAAAATCCGGTACAGCAACCGCTCAATCCGCACCCGGCTCACCCGCTTGAGAAACTTCGCCACTCCCGCCGGATACTCCGGCAGAGTCTCAAGGTTCTGGAAGCTGGCAATCCGTGTGGTGTTGCGGAAAATCTCTGCCTGCTCCTTCGCCCGTGGCTCAAGCCACTCGCCTTGCGGATCATCGATCAGCAGCGCGTTTTCCAGGTCGAGACGAAACGCCCGCGGGTTGAGGTTGTTGCCGGTCAGCAGCGTATAGCGCTGATCGATCCACATGCCTTTGAGGTGATAGCTGTTGTCGCCGTCACGCCACAGGTGCAGGTTCAACTGCCCGCTGTCGATGTTGCGCTGATGACGCTTGGCGAAGCGGCGCAGGCTGATTTCGTACAGGTACGGCAACGCCGCAATCACCTTGAACGGCTCGCTCGGCGGAATATAGAAATCGTTGGCGGTTTTGTCGCCGACCACGATGTCGATCTTCACCCCACGGGCCAGCGCGCGATTGATCTCGCGGATGATCGGCAGCGGCAGATTGAAATACGGGGTGCAAATCGTCAGCTGCTGTTGCGCACTGGCGATCAGTTCGACAATCACCCGGTTCAACGGGTTGTTCTTGCCCACGCCCAGCAGCGGACTTACCGACAGGCCGGTATGCGCGGTGCTGCCGGCGCTGGTGTCGTACGCCGCATATTTGAGACGGCTGCGCAGGTCGCCGATGTCGTTGCGCAAGCTGCGGGTAGTCGGCAGGTTCGGCAGGTCGAGGCGATGCACAGCCTTGGATTCGATCAGGCCGTGCTTGACCAGGTGATGCATTGAATCCGCCAGTTCGCGGCTGTGCAGCACGTGGTAGCGGTCGAAACGGTACTTGTCGAACTTGTGCAGGTAGACGTTGTTCAGGCTTGCACCGCTGTAAACCACGCAATCGTCGATCACGAAGCCTTTCAGATGCAGGACGCCGAACAGTTCGCGGGTCTGCACCGGGACACCGTAGACCGGCACTTCACTCTGATGCGTGCGGGTCATTTCCTGATACCACGCCGAGTTGCCCGGCTGCTTGCCGGCACCGATCAACCCGCGCTGGGCGCGCAGCCAGTCGACCACCACGACGATCTCCAGCTCCGGGCGCTTGAGCTTGGCGGCGTGCAAGGCATCGAGGATTTCCTGACCGGCCTCGTCGTGCTGCAGATACAGCGCAACGATGTAGATGCGCCGGGTCGCCTCGGCGATTTTCTCCAGCAGGCAACGACGGAACTCGGCGGCGCCGGACAGAATGGTCACGGCCTCGGCAGTCAGCGGAAAGCTGCGCAGTTTGGGCAGCAAAGAGCGTTTGAAAAGCAACGGCATAGGGCTCGCAATGGGTCGAATCCAAAGAACCCGAGAGCTTACACCATCAACCGGTTCGGGTCTTGTGAGTGTCTGTAAAGAGATCAAAAGATCGCAGCCTTCGGCAGCTCCAACAGGGATCATTGTAGGAGCTGCCGAAGGCTGCGATCTTTTGATCTTAAAAATAGCTTGCGAAAGGAGAACGATCGTTCTACTGTTCGCCACATGAACGAAATCAATGACACCTCGACCCGCGACATCATTCTGGATGTCACCGAAAAGTTGATCTACAAAAGTGGCATTGCGGCCACCGGCATGGATCTTCTGGTGAAAACCGCCGGCGTCTCCAGAAAAAGCATTTACCGCTACTTCGCCAACAAGGAGGAGCTGACCGTCGCTGCCCTGCAACGCCGCGACGTGCGCTGGATGCACTGGTACCGCAGCGCTGTCGATCAGGCCGAAACCCCGGCCGACCGCCTGCTCAACCTGTTTACCGTACTCAAGAGCTGGTTCGCCTCGGAAGGCTTCCGCGGCTGCGCCTTCATCAATACCAGTGGCGAGACCGGTGACCCCGAGGACCCGGTGCGCCAGGTCGCCAAAGACCACAAACAGAAGCTGCTCGACTACCTGTGCGAGCTGTGCACCGAACATGGCGTCGAAGATCCGCAACGTCTGGCCAGGCAGTTGCTGATCCTGATTGACGGCGCCATTACCGTAGCGCTTGTGATGGGTGATCACAGTGCCGCTGATAATGCGCAATGCATGGCGCGTAAGTTATTGGACCTGTAACGCCTTAAATAAGCCTGAACCGTTGTTTAATCGTTTATTAGATCGGGAGACTGACAATGTCGACTGCTGCCCAAGTGCGTCCGCCTTTACCGCCGTTCAACCATGAATCGGCCATCGAAAAAGTTCGACTGGCCGAAGATGGCTGGAACTCCCGCGACCCGGAGAAGGTGTCGCTGGCTTACACACTCGACACGAAATGGCGCAACCGCGCCGAGTTCGCCAACAACCGTGAAGAAGCCAAGGCGTTCCTGACCCGTAAATGGGCCAAGGAACTGGATTACCGCCTGATCAAGGAACTTTGGGCCTATTCGGATACGCGGATTGCCGTGCGCTACGCCTATGAGTGGCGCGACGATTCGGGCAACTGGTTCCGTTCCTACGGCAATGAAAACTGGGAGTTCGATGAGCACGGCCTGATGTTCCAGCGCTATGCCTGCATCAACGACATGCCGATCAAGGAAAGCGAACGCAAGTTCCATTGGCCGCTGGGTCGGCGTCCGGATGATCATCCGGGGCTGTCGGACCTGGGTCTGTAAGTTCACGGCAATCCCTGCCGCAATGTGCGGAGGCTGCGAGATATTGGCCTGTTGGAAAGCAACAAGGTCAATGGATCGCAGCCTTCTTCCCGTTTCAAGATGATCGCCATCGATTTATCGCGAAAATGTCTAACTGACTGTCATTTATGACAGTAGTCACAAGTCTTGATTGACTGAATGATCGGAGCGTACCGCCAACTTCATGATCGTTGAGGACTCTCTATGAAACAGACCAATCGCATCAAAAATGGTGATTTCAGCAGCGGCAACTTCGACTACTGGCGTCCCAGGGGATATGACACGCCAATAACCGTAGAACTTCGCGAAGGCAACTTTGCCGCTCGAATGGTCGGCGGCAGAAATCAAGGACAAAATCTGGCTGCTGAAATTTTCAGCGTCAAACCCGGAGCTTTCAAATTCGATTTCGATATCCAGGCACCTGAGGCCGTGCCTATCGAAAACACCCAGCATAGAACCTTTCATATCCAGGGCCGCGAGACGCCAGACAACCCGCTGATTAATGCATTCGTCGTTTATACCATCTGGATGACCAATGATCAGGGCGAATCAACTATCTGGACCAGTTGGCGATACGTCGATCGGCAATCACAGACAATTACGGTGGAAGGCATTACGCCAGAGGGTTACGGCCGGGTGGATATTCAGGTCGCCATACCCAGTGATCCGTTCGGCAACAAGGGCTGTTATTTTCTCGACAATTTTCAGTTTTTAACCCTCGACTAAAGTGAAATCCCGGCGCCCATGACGGCAACGGATCCGTGTCGCAGGAGGCCTGTGTTACGGGCTATGATGACGCCCCGTTCCTTCCTGCCACACAAGCCGATTCCATGCCTTTCGAACTCAGCGTTGACCTCACTACCCTGGCCGTTCTGGCCCTTGTCGCTTTCATTGCCGGCTTCATCGACGCCATCGCCGGCGGCGGTGGTCTGCTGACCACGCCCGCGCTGCTGACTGCCGGGCTGCCGCCGCATCTGGTGCTGGGCACCAACAAACTGAGTTCGACCTTCGGCTCGGCCACCGCCAGTTTCACCTTCTACCGACGCAAACTGTTCCATCCTCGGCAGTGGATGCACGCGATCGTCGGCACCCTGGTCGGGGCGTTGACCGGCGCGATCGTCGCCCATTACCTGCCGGCGGAATGGCTGAACAAGATGCTGCCGGTGATCGTCTTCGCCTGCGGCCTCTATCTGTTGTTCGGCGGTACGCCAAAAGCGCCGCTGGACAGCGACGCGCCGATCAAGAAGAAATGGCAATCGAGCCAAGGCTTCAGCCTCGGTTTCTACGATGGCGTGGCCGGCCCCGGCACGGGTGCGTTCTGGACCGTCAGCAGCCTGCTGCTCTACCCCATCGACCTGGTCAAGGCCAGCGGTGTGGCGCGCAGCATGAACTTCGTCAGCAACATTGCGGCGCTGTCGGTGTTCATGTTTTCCGGGCAAGTGGACTGGATCATCGGCCTGAGCATGGGCCTGTCGGTGATGGTCGGCGCATTCTTCGGGGCGCGCACCGCAATCAGCGGCGGCGCCAAGTTCATTCGTCCGGTGTTCATTACCGTGGTGCTGGGCCTGACCGTGCGCCTAGCCTGGCAACACTGGTTCAGCGTGGCCTAAACGGCGCGCCACGTAGACGTCGATCAGGTAACGGGCAATCGATTTTGACGCCGGCAACGGCGGCAGATCGTGCACGTTGAACCACTGGGCGTCTTCGATCTCGTCTTCCTGGCAGACGATCTCGCCACCGGCATATTCGGCATGGAAGCCCAGCATCATCGAGTGCGGGAACGGCCAGCACTGACTGCCCATGTACTGGATGTTCTTCACCTCGATGCTGACTTCCTCGCGTACCTCGCGAATCAGACAATCCTCGGCCGACTCGCCCGGCTCGGCAAACCCGGCCAGCGTGCTGTAGACCCCGGTGACGAAACGCGGTGAGCGCGCCAGCAGGATCTCGTCACCACGGGTGACCAGCACGATCATGCTCGGCGAGATCCGCGGATAACTGCGCAGCTCACACGGCTGGCAATACATCGCCCGCTCCCTCGGCACCTGCATCATCGCCTGCCCACAGTTGCCGCAGAAGCGATGTTCGCGCGCCCAGGTGCCGATCTGCGCGGCATAACCCAACACCTTGTAGACGGTGTGATCGCCATCGAGCATGAACGCCCGCAGCCCCTTCCAGTTGCAGCCCGGCACTTCGCTGTGACTGTGCAGCTCCAGCAGATACACCGGCTCGCCATCGAGATGGCCAATGCCATGCTCGGCGAGGATCGACAAGTCCTGACGCTTGAGCCATTCCCGGGGGAACAGCGCGCCGTTGTCATCGAACAGAAAGCCTTCGGGGCTGCGCGCCACGGCCCAGCCGCCGGGTTGATCGGTGTCCAGTACTGCAGTGGTCCAGCGAGCTGTCATGGTTTCTCAATCCAGAAATTCGGGTTTCTGTTTACTCATATGGGCGGCCATGGCCACGCGCAAGTCGGTGGATTGCAACATGGCGGCGTTCCAGGTGGCAACGTATTCGAGACCGTCGTCGATGCGATGGTCACGCATGTAGCTGATCATTTCCTTGGTACCGGTGACCGCGATGGGCGATTTGCGGGCGATGTCGCGAGCAATGTCCATCACGCCTTCAAGCAGCAGGTCCTTGTCAGCATAAACGCGATTGACCAGACCAAGGCTGCGCGCTTCGTCGGCACCGAACGTACGACCGGTGTAAGCCAGTTCACGCAGCATGCCGTCACCGATGATCCGTGGCAACCGTTGCAAAGTGCCAACATCGGCGGCCATGCCGATATCGATTTCCTTGATCGAGAATTGCGCGTCTTCGGCAGCGTAACGCATGTCGCAGGCGGCGATCAGGTCGATGGCACCACCGAGGCAATAGCCCTGAATCGCCGCCAGTACCGGTTTGCGGCAATTATCGACGGCGTTGAACGAGGCTTGCAGGGTGAGGATCTTGCGCCGCAGCAGGCGCGCGTTACGGCCGACGTCCTTGCCCAGCTCATTGGCGACGCCGGCGAGCATCATCAGGTCGATGCCGGAAGAAAAGTGTTTGCCGTTGCCGCTGAGCACCACCACTCGCACTTCGTCGGTGTCATCGATCCACTGGAAAATCTCGACGATCTCGCTCCAGAACGCGGCGTTCATCGAGTTGATCTTTTCCGGACGATTGATCTGCACATGCGCGATGTTGTCGGCCAGTTCGACGCTGAAGGCGGTGTATTGAGTCATGGCAGTGATCCTTTACCGGGCAGAAAATGAGGCCCGAACTATAACAAGGCATCACGATGGCGGTTCGGCCAAATGCGGGACTGACTTCCACAAAAAATGCTGGCGCGCCTTCATCCCTGTAGGAGCTGCCGAAGGCTGCGATCTTTTGACTTTCAAGATCAAAAGATCGCAGCCTGCGGCAGCTCCTACAGGGTTTTGTATGTGCAGCAAAAAATCTAACTGACCTTCACCGCCACATACGCCGCCGTCTCATAAGGCACCGTCAACACATGCCGCCCACGCAACGCTGGCTCCGAGGCAATCAGCGCGCGAATCTGCTCATCGACCTTGTCCCGCTGCGCCTGCGGCAACGCAGCAATGAAACTGGTGGAGCGCACCCGATTGAAAATCACGTCCTCCGGCGAGCCGGTATGTCCATGGTGGAACTGCTGCAATTGCAGCGGCCCGAACGCCGGATGCGGAAACACTTGACGCCATTGGCCGGTGTAGTAACGCGGCGTGTCCCCTTCCAGCGCGTTAACGATGGCATCGAGTTTCGGTACCCAACTGACTTGCGTGTCGCGCAGGTTCCAGATCAGGCCAAGCTTGCCGCCGGGCTTGAGCACCCGGGCGATTTCGCTCAAGGCCTCGGGCGTGGCGAACCAGTGAAACGCCTGCGCGCAGACCACTGCATCCACCGACGCATCCGGCAGTGGCAGATCGGTCCCCGTACCGCTCACCGCCAGCACCTGCGGCCAGGCGGCGGAAAGTTTTTCCAGCATCTGCGCCACCGGTTCCACGGCGATTACCTGTGCATCGGTCGCCACCAGCCGGCCGGTGAACTTGCCGGTACCGGCACCCAGATCGATGACCGTCTTGTGACTGTCCAGACCCAACGTCTGGGTCAACCACTGGCTGACCTGCGGCGGGTAGTCCGGGCGGCCCTTGATGTAGGTGTCGGCGGCAGTCTTGTAGCCGGCAGCAGCGGAGTGATGGACCTGATCTTTCATGGCAGTTCCTCGTATGGCAGCGCGGAGGCATCGTCAGGCGCTGGATGGACGGCTGGCGTTCTTGAGCATAACGCCACAATTTGCGCTTACCTTGAACAGAGCCTGACAAAGCAATGAATAAAATGCCGTGCTGTGGTGTTCAAAGTGAAACATAACCCTCTGTGGAGCCTTGCCCATGACTATCCGTTCCGTTATGTTCGCCGCCCCGTTGCTGCTGGTGACCGCGCTGTCTGCATCGATGGCGTTTGCCAACGGTGATGAAAGTGCGCCCGTGCAGAAACCCAATTGCCCCAAAGGCCAGGTCTGGGACAGCAAATCGCAGAAATGCGTGATGCAGACCAGCCGTGCCGTGCCGGATGCCGACCGTACCGATTACGCCTACAGACTGGCCAAGGACGGTCGATACGAAGAAGCCCTGGCCCTGCTCGACACCCTCAAACAACCGAACACCGCCAAAGCCCTCAACTATCGCGGTTACGCCACGCGAAAACTGGGGCGTACCGATGAAGGCATCGGCTATTACCTGCAATCGGTGAAACTCGATCCGCAGTACGCGCAAGTGCGTGAATACCTCGGCGAAGCCTATGTAATCAAAGGCCGCGTCGACCTGGCGCAGGAACAGTTGCAGCAGATCAAATCGATTTGCGGGACCTCTTGCGAGGAATACCAGGACCTGGCTGAAGCCATCAACGATTCATCGAAAACCTGAAACAGATAAAGGAACGCCATCATCGTCAGCGATCAGGCATTCAGAGCGGAACTCGGACAGCATCTGGCGCGACTGTGGCGCTACGGCCTGCTGCTGTCGCGCAATCGGCACGTGGCCGAAGATCTGGTGCAAGCCACCTGTGTGCGGGCGTTGGAGCGTGCCGGGCAATATGTGGCCGGCACGCGCATGGATCGCTGGTTGCTGAGCATCCTGCATTCGATCTGGCTCAATGAAGTGCGCGCCCGCCGGGTGCGTCAGGGCACAGGTCAGGTCGATGCCGACGGGCAACTGGCGTTCGACGGCGAATATGCTGCACAGACTCATGTAATGGCGGCGCAGGTGATCCGCCGGGTCGATGCGTTGCCGGAAACCCAACGCGAGACCGTATACCTGGCTTACGTCGAAGGCCTGTCCTACCGCGAAGTCGCCGAGATCCTGCAAGTGCCGATCGGTACGGTGATGAGTCGTCTGGCCACCGCGCGGCTGAAACTGGCCGAATACCCGCCGCTGCAAGCCGTGCCGAAAACCACCGGAGGTGACCACCCATGAACAAGCCCTCCGACGAACAACTGGTGGCCTACCTCGATGATGAGCTGGACCCGGCGTATCGCAATCAGCTCGACAGCGCAATTGCCGACGACTCGTTGCTCAGCCTGCGCGTGCAATGGTTTGAACGCAGCAGCCTGCCGTACAAGGATGCCTATGACGAACTGGCGCAACAGGCACCGCTGGAGCGTTTGCAGGCGCGCCTCGATGCCATCCCCGCCCCCCAGCGGCCTGGCCTGAGTCGACGCTGGTTCATCGGTGCGGCCGCCGCGAGTCTGCTGGCGGGCGGCGTGTTGGCCGATCGCCTGTTTCTCGCCTGGCAGTCACAGCAGGCGCATAACTGGCGCGCCTTGGTGGGCGACTATATGGCGCTGTATGTGCCGCAGACGCTTGATCATTTGCCGGGCGACGAAGCCAGCCAACGCGCGCAATTGCGTGCGGTTGACGCGCGGCTCGGTCTGAAGCTGTCACCGGCGCTGGTGAAGTTGCCGGGCGCCGAACTCAAACGTGCACAAATGCTCGAGTACGACGGCGTACCGATTGCGCAACTGACCTATCTGGACGCCAGGCATGGGCCGCTGGCCTTGTGCGTGACCCGCTCCAATAGCGGCAGCCGGCCACTGGCGCACGAACGGCGCCATGAAATGAACGTGGTGTACTGGGCCGAAGGCGAACATGCGTGGATGTTGATCGGGCACAACCCGGCGCCGGAACTGGAAGATCTGGCCAGGCGCTTGATCGAACGGTTGAGCGCATGAGAGTCGCTGCCACTATGCTGAGCGAGTGATTATCCAAGGAGGAACCACCGATGCAGATTTCACCCCGCAGCGCCCTGCTGGTCATTGACGTGCAGAACGACTTCATCCCCGGCGGCCAGTTGGCCGTGCCCGAGGGCGATCAGATCGTGCCGCTGATCAATCGCCTCAGCGGTCTGTTCAAACAAGTGATCATTGCCCAGGACTGGCACCCGAGCGGCCACGCGTCATTCGCCTCCAGTCACCCCGGGCGCAAACCGTATGAGGTGATTCAGTTGCCCTACGGCGAGCAGACCCTCTGGCCGGATCATTGCGTGCAAGGCAGCGCCGGTGCCGAGTTTCACCCCGACCTGAAACTGCCTCATGCGCAACTGATCATCCGCAAAGGCTGCAACCCGGACATCGACAGCTATTCGGCATTTCTCGAGGCGGACCGGCGCACCACCACCGGGCTGGCCGGATACCTGAAAGAACGCGGTATCGACACGGTGTACATGGTTGGTCTGGCACTGGATTTCTGTGTGATGTTCTCGGCGCTGGACGCGCGGGCGGCGGGGTTCAATACGTTTGTGGTGCTGGATGCCTGTCGCGCGATTGATATGGAGGGCTCACTGGCGACGGCCATGGAGCGGATGCAGACGGCCGGAGTTGGCTTGATTGAGTCGAATCAACTCATCTGACCCTGTAGGAGCTGCGGCACGCTGCGATCTTTTGATTCTGATTTCAAGAACAAGATCAAAAGATCGCAGCCTCGTTTCACTCGACAGCTCCTACAGTGGGTTGATGCTCAGCTTGCAGTGGGCAACCACAACCTGAACCGCGCCCCACCCAACGGCGAGCTTTCCACCGTCAGTGTCCCGCCCTGCGCCTCCAGCGCCCGGCGGCTGATGGCCAGGCCCAGACCAAAACCACCGGTAGCACGGTCGCGGCTGCGATCCAGGCGATAAAACGGCTCGAAAATTCGCTCCCGTTCATCATCCGGGATACCAATCCCATCATCGTCGACCCAGATTCCGCAGCCATCAGGGCTGACCTGCACGCCAATCTGAATGCGTTTCTCGCAATAGCGCATGGCATTGCGCAGCAGGTTCTGGATCGCCCGCGCGGTCAGGCGCGGATCCAGCGTGAAGCGTTCGAGCTGACCGTGCAGCAGCACATCAATGACGATATCCGGTGATTCCAGCTCTTCATCGACGCTGCCCAGAATGCTGTCGATGAACTCATCCAGCGAAACCTCAACCTGTTCCGGTAGTTGCGCCGGATTCTGCAGGCGGCTGTAAGACAACAGTTCCAGCACCAGTTCATCCAGTTCACGAATGTGCGCCACCAGCCCTTGCAGGCGCTCGCGACTGGTCGCCGGCAAATCATCGGACAGTGCCAGGGCCAGACCGAAATCCAGACGGGTCAGCGGCGTGCGCAATTCGTGAGACACCGCATTGAGCAGGTCGCGCTGTTGGTTGAGCAAATCCTCGATATCGCCGGCCATGGTGTCGAAGACATTGGCCAGGCTGCCGATGTTGGAGCTGGCGGGAATCTGCGTACGCTCGCTCAAGTGGCCTTTACCGAAGCGTTCGGCGGCCCCCTTGAGGCGCTCCAGATCACGCCAGTGCGGGCGAATCCACAACAGCAGGCAGGCGAGCATGGTCGCGCCGATCAGCACGTTGATGCTCCAGTACAACAGATTGACGTCCAACGGATCCGGCGGCACCACCATTTGCACCGCGACATCGTCGTTCAGCGGCGTGACCGCCAAGGTGCGCCATCCCCAATCACCAATGCGCACCACGTTTTCCCCAGCGCGCAGACGTGCCTGCTCGGGGGCGGTGAAACCGGCGTCGTCGATGCGCGCCAGAACGATGTGCAGCGGCTGGAAGTCTTTGTCCATCGACTGCGACAAGGCTGGCCACTGGTCCTGTGGCACCGCGTGAAACTGACGGGTGATCAGCGATTGCAGGCCGCGCGAGTAGTCGAGGTTGTAGGTGATGAAGCGCTCGCGGAACGCCATGATCACCAGATCCGGCACCAGATAGATCGCCGCGCTGTAGGAGACGATCGTCACCAGATACAGGCGAAACAGGATTCTGAACATCAGCTCAGCATTCCCATTCGGAACGGCTGAACAGGTAACCCTTGCCCCACACGGTCTTGATCTTGCGCGCCTCGCCCGCGTGGTCGTCGAATTTGCGCCGCAGCTTGGAAATCGCCACGTCCACCGAACGATCGGTGCCGTTGAACTCGATGCCGCGCAGGCGCTGCAGAATCTGATCGCGGCTCAGCACTTCACCGGCATGCCGGGCCAGCACCACCAGCAAATTGTATTCGCCACTGGACAGCTCTACCGGCTGCCCGCGCCAGGTCACGGTGCGCTCGGACAAGTCGATGCACAGATTGCCCATCACAATCCGGTCATTGACCGTCATCGGTTCACCGAGGCTGCTGCGCCGCAGCAAAGTACGCACCCGGGCCAGCAAAACCCGTGGCTCGCAGGGTTTGGTGACGTAATCGTCGGCGCCCATTTCCAGGCCCAGCACCTGATCGTGACTGTCGTCGCGAGCGGTCAACATCAGGATCGGCAGCGTCGCCGAATCGGCGCGCAGCAAGCGGCAGACCTGCAGGCCGTCGAGACCGGGCAGCATCAGGTCGAGGATCACCAGATCCGGCGGATTGATCCGTGCCCGCTCACGCACGTGATCACCACGGCCGATCACGCTGACGGAATAGCCGTTGCGCTCCAGGTAGCTGGAAATCAGTTCGGCGAGGGCGGTGTCGTCTTCGACCAGGAGGATGTTGGGCATGGGGGTGTTCCAGATATTGCTGTGGTGGATGTCAGACCCTCTTCGCGAGCAGGCTCGCGCCCACATCGATTTTGCCTCGTTCACAAAACCTGTGTGGGGGCGAGCCTGCTCGCGAAAGCGGTCCAACCGTCACAAAAGAATTCAAGGCGTAAAGGATATACGCCCTCACCCGTCCCTGAGTAAAACCCTTACACAATTTCACACAGCGCCTACAAAGCTTCACCGCTACCCTCGGCGTCTGGCCTTAGGATGCGGGCTTCAATATTGGGGGTGGTACATGTCGAAAAAACTTCTGGCCGGGCTCGGCCTGATCGCTGTTGCGTCGTTGCTGAGCGCCTGTGATTCGTCTTCGAAAGCCGAAGAAGAAGCGCCGCCGGCCACCGTGCGCATCGAGACCATCAAGGCCCGCCCCCTGTCGATCAGCAGTGAACTGAGCGGGCGCATCGCCGCACCGCGCATCGCCGAAGTGCGCGCCCGGGTCGCCGGTGTGGTGCTGCAACGAACCTTTCGTGAAGGCAGCGACGTGAAAAAGGGCGACGTGCTGTTTCGCATCGATCCGGCACCGTTCAAGGCTGACCTTGATAGTGCCGAAGCCGCGCTGCGCAAGGCCGAGGCCAACGCCTTTCAGGCGAAGTTGCAAGAGCAGCGCTATGCGCAGTTGATCGACGACAAGGCCATCAGCGCTCAGGACTACGACAACGCCCGCGCCAATGCCCGGCAAACCGCCGCCGATGTGGCCGCCAATAAAGCTGCAGTGGAACGCGCGAAGCTGAACCTCGGCTACGCCACCGTCACCGCGCCGATTTCCGGCCGAGTCGGCCGTGCTCTGGTTACCGAAGGCGCGCTGGTCGGGCAGAACGAAACCACGCCACTGGCGCTGATCCAGCAACTCAATCCGATCTACGCCGACCTTACCCAGTCGACCCGTGAACTCAACGAACTGCGCCGCGCATTCCGTTCCGGGCAGTTGCAGGCAGTCGGTCAGGATCAGGTCAAGGCCACACTGATTCAGGATGACGGCAGTCTCTACCCGTTACCGGGCAAGTTGCTGTTCAGCGACATCACGGTCGATCCAGGCACTGGCCAGATCATCCTGCGCAGCGAGTTCCCCAATCCCGATCTCGACCTGTTGCCGGGCAGTTTCATCCGCGTACGCCTGCAACAAGCGACCGTGCAGAACGGCATCACCGTACCGCAACGTGCGGTGCAGCGTGACAGCGCAGGTATCGCTCAGGTGCTGACTGTCGACGAGCAGATGCGCGTGGCGCAGCAACCGGTGCAACTGGGCGCAGTGCAAAACGACCGCTGGATCGTCACCGGCGGCCTCAAGCCCGGCGACCGTATTGTCATCGAAGGCCTGCAACACGCCCGTCCCGGCGAAAAAGTGCAGATCGACGACACCCCTCTTCCCCTTGCCCAGACTTCTGGTCAGTAAGCAGGACGCTCTTCTATGCCGCAGTTCTTTATCGACCGCCCGGTGTTCGCCTGGGTCGTCGCCCTGTTCATCCTGTTGGCCGGTGCGCTGGCCATCCCGCAATTGCCGGTGGCGCAGTACCCCGACGTCGCGCCGCCACAAATCGAAATCTATGCGGTGTACCCCGGTGCCTCGGCGCAAACCGTCGATGAAAGCGTGGTCAGCCTGATCGAAGAAGAGCTCAACGGCGCCGATCACCTGCTGTACTTCGAATCGCAGAGCAGCCTCGGCAGCGCGACGATCAAGGCCACGTTCCAGCCGGGCACCAACCCGGAACTGGCCCAGGTTGATGTGCAGAACCGCCTCAAAGTGGTCGAGTCGCGCCTGCCGCAAGCGGTCAATCAGCAAGGCCTGCAGGTGGAGAAAGTCTCCGCCGGCTTCCTGCTGCTGATCACCCTGACCTCCAGCGACGGCAAACTCGATGACGTAGCGCTCAGCGATTACCTGGCGCGCAACGTGATGAACGAAATCAAACGCATCGACGGCGTCGGCAAGGCCCAACTGTACGGCGCTGAACGCGCGATGCGGATCTGGATCGATCCGCAGAAGCTGATCGGTTTCAACCTGACCCCGGCCGACGTCAACGCCGCCATCGTCGCGCAGAACGCCCAGGTATCGGCAGGCAGTATTGGCGATTTACCCAATCCGTCTACGCAGGAAATCACCGCGACCATTCTGGTCAAGGGTCAGTTGTCGACGCCGGAAGAATTCGCCGACATCGTGCTCAAGGCCAACCCCGATGGTTCTACCGTACGCATCGGCGATGTGGCGCGGGTCGAGATCGGCAGTCAGGAATACCAGTTCGGCACGCGTCTGAACGGCAAGCCGTCCACCGCTGTTGGCGTGCAATTGGCCCCGGGGGCCAATGCGCTGGCGACCGCCACGTTGATCCGGGCGAAGATGGACGAGCTGTCGCGCTACTTCCCGGCCGGCGTCGAATACAAGATTCCCTACGACACCTCGCCATTCGTCAAAGTCTCGATCACCAAAGTCGTCTACACCCTCGGCGAAGCGATGCTGCTGGTGTTTGCGGTGATGTTCCTGTTCCTGCAGAACATTCGCTACACCCTGATTCCGACGCTGGTGGTGCCGGTGGCGCTGATGGGCACCTTCGCCACCATGCTCGCGCTGGGTTTCTCGATCAACGTGTTGACCATGTTCGGCATGGTGCTGGCGATCGGCATTCTGGTGGACGACGCCATCGTTGTGGTGGAAAACGTCGAGCGGATCATGGCCACCGAAGGCTTGTCGCCAAAAGACGCCACGCGCAAAGCGATGAAGCAGATCACCGGGGCGATCATCGGCATTACCCTGGTGCTGGTGGCGGTGTTCATTCCGATGGCATTCATGCAGGGTTCGGTGGGCGTGATTTACCGGCAGTTCTCGCTGTCGATGGCGACGTCGATCCTGTTCTCGGCGTTCCTGGCGCTGACGCTGACGCCTGCCTTGTGCGCCACGCTGCTCAAGCCGATTGCCAAGGGCGAGCATCATGAAAAGAGCGGCTTCTTCGGTTGGTTCAATCGCCGCTTCGAGCAACTGACCGATCGCTATCAAGGCTGGGTCGGTTACGCGCTGAAGCGCAGCGGACGTTATCTGTTGATCTATGGCGTGCTGCTGATCGGCATGGGGTTGTGCTTCGCGCGGCTGCCCTCCTCGTTCCTGCCGGTCGAGGATCAGGGTTACACCATCACCGATATTCAGCTGCCGCCGGGCGCGAGCAAGAACCGTACGGTGCAGGTGGTCGAGCAGATCGAGGCGCACAACGCCAGTGAACCGGGGGTGGGCGACAGCACGGTGATTCTCGGCTTCAGTTTCTCCGGTAGCGGGCAGAATGCGGCACTGGCGTTCACCACCCTGAAAGACTGGTCGGAACGCGGCAGCGACGATTCGGCCACTTCGATTGCCGACCGCGCCAACATCGCCCTGAGCCAGATCAAGGACGCCATCGCGTTTGCGGTATTGCCGCCACCGGTTGACGGTCTCGGTACTTCCAGCGGCTTCGAATTCCGTCTGCAGGATCGCGGCGGTCTCGGTCACGCGACGTTGATGCAGGCGCGTACCGAATTGCTCGCCGCCGCCGAGAAAAGCCCGATCCTGATGAACGTGCGCGAAAGCGCGCTGGCCGAAGCGCCGCAGGTGCAACTGGAAGTGGACCGCAAGCAGGCCAACGCGCTGGGTGTGTCGTTCGCCGACATCGGCAACGTGCTGTCCACCGCCGTGGGTTCTTCCTACATCAATGACTTCCCCAATCAGGGGCGCATGCAGCGGGTGGTGGTCCAGGCCGAAGGCGATCAGCGCAGTCAGGTCGATGATCTGCTGAAAATGCACGTGCGCAATAACGCCGGGCACATGGTGCCGCTGTCGGCGTTCGTCCAGGCGAAATGGACCCAAGGCCCGGCGCAACTGACCCGTTACAACGGTTACCCGGCGATTGCGATTTCCGGCGAACCGTCGCCGGGGCACAGTACCGGTGAAGCGATGGCAGAGATTGAACGACTGGTCGCCCAAGGGCCGAAAGGCCTGGGTCAGGAATGGACCGGGCTGTCGCTGCAGGAACGGTTGTCCGGCAGCCAGGCACCGATCCTGCTCGGCCTGTCGCTGCTGATTGTGTTCCTGTGTCTGGCGGCGCTGTACGAGAGTTGGTCGATTCCGACCTCGGTGCTGCTGGTGGTACCGCTGGGCGTACTCGGTGCGGTGCTGGCGGTGACCTTGCGCGGCATGCCCAACGACGTGTTCTTCAAGGTCGGGCTGATCACGATCATTGGTCTGTCGGCGAAGAACGCGATCCTGATCATCGAATTCGCCAAGAGCCTGTATGACGAAGGCCACGACCTGATCGATGCAACGTTGCAGGCAGCGCGCCTGCGTCTGCGACCGATTGTCATGACTTCGCTGGCGTTCATCCTTGGCGTGGTGCCGTTGGCCATCGCCACTGGCGCCAGTTCGGCGAGCCAGCAGGCGATCGGTACCGGGGTAATCGGCGGGATGATCACGGCGACCCTGGCGGTGATTTTTGTGCCGTTGTTTTTCGTGGTGGTCATGAAGCTCGTCCAACGCTTCAGCAAACACCCTTGATCCCACTGCAGGAGCTGCCGCAGGCTGCGATCTTTTGATCTTGATAGAACAGAATCAAAAGAATCGCAGCCTGCAGCGCCTACAAAAGCACGATAGCGTGCGCTAAGGTGCAGGGATCGATCATCACTGTGAATCCCCATGCGCTTTCTCGCCCGCACCCACCCTCGCCTGTCCGCCGCCGCTCTGGTTGGCCTTGCCACCGGCCTGCTGGTTCCTGCCGAATCCATCGTCGGCAAAATCCTCATCGGCTGGAATACCGGCGTCTGGACCTACCTGATCCTGATGTTCTGGTTGACCGTTCGGGCGAAGGCGCCGGACGTCAAACGTATTGCCGTCATCGAAGACGAAAACGCCGGGCTGGTGCTGTTCGTGGTGTGTATCGCAGCCCTGGCGAGTCTCGCCGCCATCACCCTGGAACTGGCCGGCACCAAGGATCTGGATACCCATCGCAAACTTCTGCATTACGCCTTCACCGCCGTCACCGTGGTAGGTTCGTGGCTGGTGATCGGGGTGATCTTCTGTGTGCACTACGCACGCCTGTTTTACACCTGGGACGGCAAGGAACCGGCCCTGCGTTTTGCCGAAGGCCTGACCACGCCCAATTACTGGGACTTCCTGTATTTTTCCTTCACCATCGGCGTCGCGGTGCAGACGGCCGATGTCGGCGTGGCTACCCGCGACATTCGCAAGATCGTCCTGGCGCAGTCGTTGATCGGGTTTGTGTTCAACACCGCGATTCTGGGCTTTTCGATCAACATTGCTGCCGGCCTGTTTGGCTGAGCATTGCGCAGATACCTCAATAACGCTAAGCACCGCCCGTCGGCGCCACGTTGAAGTACCACGCGCATTCACTTGACGGAGCGTCGGCTTCTGGTGTTTCCTGAAACCGGTTTCAGCGCCATCACGGCGCACGAAACGAATAAATCCAATAATAAGGTTTCACACCGTGAACGACTTTTCCGCCGCCCAGCGCAGCCGCGTGACCATGCTCGATGTTGCCGAACGCGCCGGCGTGTCCAAGGCCAGCGTCTCGCGCTTCATCGGCGATGACCGCGCCCTGCTCTCCGACGCCATCGCCCTGCGTATCGAGCAGGCGATCAGCGAGCTGGGTTACCGCCCGAACCAGATGGCCCGTGGTCTGAAACGCGGGCGCACGCGCCTGATCGGCATGCTGGTGGCTGATATCCGCAACCCTTATTCGATTGCTGTAATGCACGGGGTGGAAACCGCCTGCCGTGCGCATGGCTACAGCCTGGTGGTGTGCAACACCGACCGCGATGACGAGCAGGAACGCCAACACCTGGCGTTGTTGCGCTCGTACAACATCGAAGGGCTGATCGTGAACACCCTCGGTCATCACCGTGACGAACTCCACGAACTGCACCGGGAAATGCCGCTGGTGCTGGTGGATCGCAAGGTCGATGGCCTCAATAGCGACATGCTCGGGCTGAACAACGCGCAGGCTGTCGAGATGGCCCTGACGCACCTTGAGCAGCGCGGCTATCGCGATGTGTTGATGGTGACTGAACCTTATGACGGCACCAGTTCGCGGATCGAGCGGGTCAGCAGTTTTCAGGCGCAGATTGCCCAGCGTTCCGAATTGACCGGGGCCGTGCTGGAAACCGGCGACACACTCGCCACTGATCTTCAAACCTTTTTGAACACACCGGCTACCGGGCCTAAAGCACTGTTCTGCGCCAACGGCGTGGCGGCGCTGGCCTGCACCCTCGCCTTGCGTGAAATCGGCTGCGGGCTATTCGCGGATGTCGGCCTGATTGCCCTGGATGACCTGGATTGGTACCCGTTGATGGGCAGCGGGATTACCGCCCTCGCCCAGCCAACGGCCGAGATTGGCGCGCGGGCGTTTGAGTGTCTGTGGAAGCGTTTGCGGGGGGATGTCGAGATCCCACGCAGACTCGATTTTGCCCCGGTGCTGATTGAGCGCGGTTCTACCCGAGGGAACGGTGGTGTTTGAGCTGACGCCTTCGCTGGCAAGCCAGCTCCCACAGGTTTTTGTGGTGTTAATGCAATCCATCCAATACCCCCAGAACCTTGTGGGAGCTGGCTTGCCAGCGATGCGGCCCGAAAGGCCATCACAGAACCACCTGATTTTTTTTGAACAAAAATGAAACCGGTTTCAGAGGCAGATAACAATGAATAAACCCGCCGTTTCCATCAGCCTGTCCAGCTACGGCGCCGAGCTTGTGCGCCAACGCGGGCAAGATTTCTTCATCGACGTGCTGGCCGCCGCCGGTGCCGATCGCATCGAATGGCGCGAAGAGTTGCTGACCCGCGAAGTGCCTGCACAATTGCAAGCCGCCACCCAGGCGCAGGGTCTGCAAAGCATCTATTCGTCGCCGACCGAACTGTGGCTCGCCGGTCAGGCGCGGCCCAATCCCGAATTGATCAACGCCCTGCAACACGCCCAGGCGTTTGGCTCAAAATGGCTGAAAGTCTCACTCGGCTATTTCACCGACAACTGTGATTTGCAGGCGCTGCAGCAACTGCTGGGCAACAGCCCGGTGCAGCTACTGGTGGAAAACGACCAGACCTTGCAGGGCGGCCGCATCGAGCCGTTCCAGCGCTTTTTCGCGGCGGTCGAGCAGCATGATTTGCCGATCAAGATGACCTTCGATATCGGCAACTGGCAGTGGCAGGACCAGTCCGCCGCCAACGCCGCACGTCTGCTCGGACGGCATGTCGGCTACGTGCACTGCAAAGCCGTGGCCCGGCGCGCCGACGGCAAACTGGTCGCCGTGCCGCCCGCCGTCAGCGACCTGCATTTGTGGGAACAACTGCTGCGGCACATGGCCCAAGGCGTTATGCGCGCCGCCGAATACCCATTGCAGGGCGATGACCTGGTGGCACTGACCACCGAACATGTCGCCGCCCTCGCCCGCCTTGGCCAATCGCGTCTGGAGCCTGCCCATGTCTGAGATCGATATTCTGTCGTTCGGTGAAACCATGGCGATGCTGGTCGCCGAGCAGACCGGTGATCTGGCGGCGGTCGAACATTTTCACAAACGCATTGCCGGCGCCGACAGCAATGTGGCGATCGGCTTGTCGCGCCTGGGTTTCAATGTGGCGTGGCTGAGCCGGGTCGGCGCCGATTCCCTCGGCCGGTTCGTGGTCCAGACCTTGATCGAGGAAGGTCTGGATTGCAGTCACGTCGCGGTCGATGACCAGCACCCGACCGGTTTCCAGTTCAAATCCCGTAACGACGATGGCAGCGACCCGCAGGTCGAGTATTTCCGCCGTGGCTCGGCGGCCAGTCGTCTGTCCGTCCAGTCGATCACCGATACCTTGCTCAGCGCCCGTCACCTGCACGCCACCGGGATTCCACCGGCACTGTCAGCCAGCGCTCGGGAAATGTCGTTCGAGCTGATGACACGCATGCGCCATGCCGGGCGCAGCGTGTCGTTCGACACCAATCTGCGCCCGAGCCTGTGGGCCTCTGAGCAAGAGATGATCCGCGAAATCAACCGCCTCGCCGCCCTCGCCCACTGGGTACTGCCGGGTTTGAGTGAAGGTCGCTTGCTGACCGGCTTCGAAGACCCGGCGGACATCGCCGCGTTCTATCTCGATCAGGGCGCTGAAGCCGTGGCGATCAAGCTTGGGCCGCAAGGCGCTTATTACCGCACGCAACTGGATCAGGGGTTTGTCGCCGGAGTACCGGTGGCCAACGTGGTCGACACCGTGGGTGCGGGCGACGGATTTGCCGTCGGCATGATCAGTGCCCTGCTTGAACATCAGAGCTTTGCCGAGGCGGTGCAACGCGCCAACTGGATTGGCAGTCGGGCGGTGCAGAGTCGTGGGGATATGGAGGGGTTGCCGACCCGGTCCGAGCTCATCGCTGAATTCCAGTCCGCCATCGCTGGCAAGCCAGCTCCCACAGGGTTCGGCGGTGGGAATGCAATAGTCGACTTACCCGAGATACCTGTGGGAGCTGGCTTGCCAGCGATGAGGCCCGCTCAGACAACCCATTAATTGAACCTGCTGCGACAAAAACAACAAGCTCAGGAGCAACACCATGAAAACCACAACCCTCGCCGCCCGCCGCTGGTGGTACATCATGCCGATCGTGTTCATCACCTACAGCCTGGCGTACCTCGATCGTGCCAACTACGGCTTCGCCGCCGCGTCCGGCATGGCCGCCGACTTGATGATCACCCCGGGCCTGTCTTCATTGCTCGGGGCGCTGTTCTTCCTCGGCTACTTTTTCTTCCAGGTGCCCGGGGCGATCTACGCGCAAAAGCACAGCGTGAAAAAACTGATTTTCTTCAGCCTGATCTTCTGGGGCGGGCTCGCCACGCTGACCGGCGTCGTGTCCAACGCCTATTGGCTGATCGTGATTCGCTTCATGCTCGGCGTGGTCGAAGCCGCAGTAATGCCGGCGATGCTGGTCTACCTGTGCCACTGGTTCACCCGTGCCGAGCGCTCGCGGGCCAACAC
Organism: Pseudomonas sp. AO-1; assembly: GCF_019775695.1. Lineage (NCBI taxonomy): Bacteria > Pseudomonadati > Pseudomonadota > Gammaproteobacteria > Pseudomonadales > Pseudomonadaceae > Pseudomonas > Pseudomonas sp. AO-1. The sequence goes on along the minus strand of NZ_CP079947.1, from coordinate 3,176,241 downwards.
TTTTCTGATCCTCGGCAACCCGGTCACGATGTTGTGGATGTCGGTGGTCTCGGGCTATCTGGTGCAGCACTTCAGCTGGCGCTGGATGTTCATCATCGAAGGTTTGCCGGCGGTGCTCTGGGCGTTTATCTGGTGGAAACTGGCCGATGATCGTCCGGCTCAGGCCAAGTGGCTGAGCGCGCAGGAAAAGCACGATCTGGAAAGCGCTCTCGCCGCCGAACAGGTCGGGATCAAAGCGGTGAAGAACTACGCCGAAGCCTTCCGTTCGCCGAAGGTCATCATTCTGGCGCTGCAGTTTTTCTGCTGGAGCATTGGCGTCTACGGCTTCGTGCTGTGGCTGCCGTCGATCCTCAAGGCCGGCGCGCAAATGGACATGATCGAAGCCGGCTGGCTGTCGGCGCTGCCGTATCTGGCGGCGGTGATCGGCATGCTCGGGGTGTCGTGGGGCTCGGACAAGCTGCAAAAACGCAAACGCTTCGTCTGGCCGCCGCTGCTGATCGCCTCCATCGCGTTCTACGGCTCCTACGCCTTGGGCGCGGAACATTTCTGGTGGTCCTACACGCTGCTGGTGATCGCCGGCGCCTGCATGTACGCGCCGTATGGGCCGTTCTTCGCCATCGTTCCGGAGATCCTCCCGGTCAACGTTGCCGGTGGGGCTATGGCGCTGATCAACAGCATGGGCGCGCTCGGTTCGTTCGGTGGCTCGTACCTGGTCGGTTATCTGAACAGCTCCACCGGTTCGCCCGGCGCTTCGTATTTGCTGATGAGCGGCGCGTTGCTGCTGTCGGTGGTGCTGACGATTTTTCTCAAGCCCGGCGCCAGTGATCGTGTCGTGGCCAAAGCCGTTGCCACGCGTCCCGTGCCGGCGCATTCCTGAAGAGATTTTTGCCCATGAAAAAGCAAGTCGTGCTGTACAAGAAACTGTCGCCAGCGCTGATGGCGCGCCTGCAACAAGCGTGTGAAGTGACGCTGATCGAAAGCCTCGATGCCGACGGCCTGATGAAGCTGCGCGACGCCTTGCCGAGCGCCCACGGTTTGCTCGGTGCCAGCTTGAAACTCGACGCCGCGCTACTCGATCTGGCGCCGCAACTGCAGGCGATTGCCAGCGTTTCGGTGGGCGTCGACAACTACGACATCGACTACCTGAGCCGACGCAAGATCCTTCTCAGCAACACCCCGGATGTGCTCACCGAGACCACCGCCGACACTGGCTTCGCCCTGATCCTCGCCACGGCCCGGCGCGTGGTGGAACTGGCGAACATGGTGCGCAGCGGCCAGTGGCACCGCAACATCGGCCCGGCACATTTCGGCACCGATGTGCACGGCAAGACCCTGGGCATCATCGGCATGGGTCGCATCGGCGAGGCGCTGGCGCAGCGCGGGCATTTCGGTTTTGGCATGCCGGTGCTTTATCACAGCCAGTCGCGCAAACCGGCAGTCGAGGCGCGTTTTGACGCGCAGTACCGTAGCCTTGAAGCGCTGCTGCAAGAGGCGGATTTCATTTGTCTTACCTTGCCGCTGACCGCGCAGACCGAAGGTTTGATCGGCGCCGAGCAATTTGCGCTGATGCGCCCCGAGAGTATTTTCATCAATATCTCTCGCGGCAAAGTGGTGGATGAAGCAGCAATGATCGACGCGCTGCGCCATCAACGGATTCGCGCGGCGGGGCTGGATGTGTTCGAGCGTGAACCGCTGAATCATGACTCGCCGTTGTTGCAGCTGAATAATGTGGTGGCAACGCCGCACATGGGTTCGGCGACGCATGAGACGCGGGAGGCGATGGCCAGGTGTGCGGTGGACAATCTGCTGGCGGCTTTGGCTGGGGGGAAGCCGGCTAATCTGGTGAATCCGGCGGCTTGGCAGGGCTGAAACAATCGCCGACGGAGAGTCCGTCTTCGCGAGCAAGCTCGCTCCCACAGGGTTCAGGTTGCACATAAAACTTTGTGCCCCCCCCCCAACTCACTGTGGGAGCGAGCTTGCTCGCGAAGGGGCCAGCCTCGACAACACAAACCATCAGGCACTGCGCGCCTGCAACAACTGCACCGCACACAACGCAATCCGCGCACAGGCATCCGCCAACTTCACCCTGTCCAGCACCAGCCCGATGCGAATATGCCCCGCCGCACTCGGCCCGAACGCTTCACCGGCCAGCACCGACACCCCGTAACCTTCCAGCAGCCGCTCGGCAAATGCCTGCGCACCAAACCCGGTCTGGCGCACATCGACCATCACGAACATCCCGCCATCCGGGCGAATCGGTTGCAACCCCGGGCAGCCGCGCAAATGCTCGCAGACCAGATCGCGGCGCAAACGATATTCCTCGCGCATCTGTGTCACCTCCGGCAGATCGCTGTGCAGCGCAATCTCCGCCGCTTTCTGCACAAAATCCGGTAGGCCAAAAAGCATGCTCAACGACAGGTTCACCAGATGCTCGGCCAGCGCTTTCGGCCCGATCGACCAGCCGATGCGCCAACCGGTCATGGCGTGGGATTTCGACAGACTGTTGATGGTCGCCGTACGTTCGGCCATGCCCGGCAGACTCGCCGGGCTGATGTGCTCGCCCTCGTAAAGCAGATCGCTGTAGACCTCGTCGCTGATCAGCCACAAATCGTGACGCATGCAGAGCGCCGCCAGTTCCTGCCAGATCAGCAGGGACAGGCTCGCGCCGGAAGGATTATTGGGACTGTTGAGCAACATCGCGCGGGTCTTCGGCGTGATCCGCGCGGCGACATCGGCGGGATCAACGCGAAAGCCGTTTTCCGGCCGTACCGGCACCGGCACCACCGTCGCGCCGCACGCGCCGAACACACCCTCGTAGGTCACGTACATCGGCTCGGCGACGATCACCTCGTCACCCGGATCCAGCAGGCATTGAGCGACCGAATACACCGCGCATTGCGCGCCGGGCAGCACGATCACGTGCTCGGCATCCACCACCTGACCGCTGCGCCGCTGGTGGCGAGCGGCGATCAGCTTGCGCAGCGCCAGTCGGCCACGCACTTCGGAATAATGCGTATCGCCGGCCAGCAGGCTGTCGATGGCACTGTGGATGATCGGCAGCGGCGTGTCGAAATCCGGATCACCCACACTCAGCAGCAGAATGTCGACTCCCTCGGCGCGCAACGCCAGCGCGCGGTCATGAATCTGCCAGGCCGCTGCACCCTCCCCGGCGATGCGTTGGGTCAAGGCTGAATAGCGCATGTACGTCTCCTGATGGCGCGGTCTCCAGCCTTCACCCTAGGTCAAATCGCAAACCGCGCCACCATCGCATTCAAATCCACCGCCAGACGCGACAGTTCATGAGTCGCGGCGCTGGTCTGGTTGGCCCCGGCGGCCGATTGCGTGGCCAGATCACGGATGTTGACGAGGTTGCGGTCGACCTCACGCGAGACCTGCGCCTGTTCTTCCGAGGCGCTGGCGATCACCAGGTTGCGTTCGTTGATCTGATGGATCGACTGGGTAATCTGCTCCAGTGCCACGCCAGCGGCACGAGCCATTTCCAGGGTGGTCTGGGTGCGCTGGTTGCTTTGCTGCATCGACGAAACGGCTTCACCGGTGCCGTTCTGAATACCGGCGACCATTTTTTCGATTTCCTGAGTCGACTGCGCGGTGCGATGGGCCAAGGCACGCACTTCGTCCGCCACCACCGCAAAACCACGCCCGGCCTCACCGGCACGCGCCGCTTCGATCGCCGCGTTAAGGGCCAGCAGGTTGGTCTGTTCGGCGATGGCGCGGATCACGTCCAGCACCTTGCCGATGTCACGCCCCTGCGCAGCGAGGCCCTCGATCATTTGTGCAGTGCTCTGCACGTCATGGGTCATGGTCTGGATCGCGTCGACGGTTTTCACCACTTGATCGCGCCCTTCGCGGGCGGCCTGGGTCGACTGGTTCGACGCTTCGGAGGTCGACACCGCGTTGCGTGCCACTTCTTCCACCGCGGCGGTCATTTCGTTGACGGCGGTGGCGGCTTGTTCGATCTCGTTGTTCTGCTGTTGCAGGCCACGGGAGGCTTCTTCGGTGACCGCGCTGAGTTCTTCGGCTGCGGCGCCCAATTGAGTGGCGGAGCCGGCGATCTGTTCGATGGTTTTGCGCAGATTGGTCTGCATCGTCGACAAGGCTTGCAGCAATTGTGTGGCTTCGTCTTTGCCATCCACTTCAATCGACTGGGTCAGGTTGCCGCCAGCGATGGTTTGCGCCGCCTGCACGGCACGGTTCAGCGGGGTGACGATGCTGCGGGTCAGCAGCAGGGCCAGCAGGACGGTAGCGAGCGCCGCGACAACAGCCACAATGACGATGCCGGTAATGGCGCTGTCGTAGTGCTCACCGGCCTGCGTGGAGGCGACTTTCGCGCCTGCAGCGTTGATTGCGATCAGCTTGTTGAGCTGTTCGCCCATCTGGTCGGTACCGTCCTTGATCCGCGTGTTGATCAGGGTGCGCATCTCGTCAACCTTGTCCTGGCGCGACAGCTCCATCATCTGGTTTTGCGCTTGCAGGTAGTTGTCGAGTGTGGTCGCGAACGTCTGGTACAACGCACGCTCCTCACCGTCTGCCGGCAACGCGGCATAACTGGCCTGAGCACTGCGCACCTTGTCCACCAGCACGCCGATGCGGGTTTGCGCTTCTTGCAGGCCTGCCGGGTCGCGGTTGACCAGAATCCGGAACGACAGGATCCGCAGGCGCAGAACATTTTCCGTTACCACGCCAAGGTACGTGACGCTGGGCAGTTGATTGGTCTCCATGTCGATGGAGGCCTGGCGGATGGTCGACATGCGGTTGACGGCGAACACACCAAGGACAATCACCAACAAGGCGATAAAGGCAAAACCGAGGAAAGCACGAGGCGCGATATTCAGGTTACGCAAGGACATGGTTGGACTCTCGGATAGAGGTAACTGCGAGCGTCCTTGCCGTCATCACTGGCCCTTGAGCGGGATCAGTCCGGCGTCACTGTTCGAGGGAATCTGTGTGCGCCTGACCTCTGTATCGGCTGGGCTTTAGGAAGATTTCGTGTAAAGCAGAAATATTTTTCAAGGTGTTTCAACACTGAAACACTCACACGCCCCTGTAGGAGCTGCCGAAGGCTGCGATCTTTGGATCTTGATCTTTAAAAACAAAATCAAAAGATCGCAGCCTTCGGCAGCTCCTACAGGGTTTACTCAGGATTTCGCTGCCATCCGCCAGACCCGGGCGATGTCCGTCGCCCGCTCGCGCAACAAGCGTGGAGCTTCGGCACACGCCTGCTCCAGGGTCATCGGGCCGCTGGTGACTGCGAATGCGGCGTCGATGCCATGCTCGTAGAGCTCCTGATAACCCTCGCCGAGCGTGCCGGCGATGACAATGACCGGGACATTGTGTTTTTTGGCGATCCGCGCCACACCAAACGGCGTTTTGCCGCGCAGGGTTTGCGCGTCGAACCGCCCTTCTCCGGTGATCACCAGATCGGCGCCGTTGACCGCTTCGGCCAGCCCCACCAACTCGGCCACCACTTCAACGCCAGCCTGAAATTGCGCACCGAGAAACGCCTTGGCCGCAAAGCCCAATCCCCCAGCCGCACCGCTGCCCGGCTCATCGCGAACGTCTTTGCCCAACGCTTGCGCGCAGAGTTCGGCGAAGTGACCGAGGGCCTGATCCAGTTGTTGCACCTGTACCGGTGACGCGCCCTTTTGCGGGCCGAAAATCGCCGAAGCACCATGCGGCCCGCACAGTGGATTGTTGACGTCGGCGGCGATGTCGAAGCGCACTTGGGCCAGACGCGGATCAAGCTCGCTCAAGTCCAGCCGCGCCAGTTGCGCCAAGGCCAGGCCGCCCGGTACCAGCACCTGACCTTGTGCATCGAGCAATTTCACCCCCAGCGCCTGCATCGCGCCGGCGCCGCCATCGTTGGTGGCGCTGCCGCCAATGGCCAGAATCACCCGTTGCGCGCCGGCATCCAGTGCGGCGCGAATCAGTTCACCGGTGCCGAAGGTGCTGGTGATGCAGGCATCGCGCTGCCCCGTAGGCACCAACTGCAAACCACTGGCCTCGGCCATTTCAATGATCGCGGTGTGGTTGTGCGGCAGCCAGCCCCACGCCGCATCGACCGGAGTGCCCAGCGGCCCGCGTACCCGAGTCCGGCGCAGTTCGCCTTCGCAGGCAGCAAGAATCGACTCCACCGTGCCCTCGCCGCCGTCGGCCATCGGACATTTGACCAGCGTGGCGTGCGGCCAGACTTGCGCCAGGCCCAGCTCAATGGCCTCGGCAACGCCTTGGGCACTCAGGCTGTCCTTGAACGAATCGGGGGCAATGACGATCTTCATGCGAATTCTCCAGTTCCAATGCGCTTCATGCTGCCAGTCGGCACGCGCATTGACGCCTGTCCGCTGCACAAGGGCGGTTGGCGTTTATTGTTCATTTCTACAAAAGCCTTGGACTTGATGCCGAATGCTCTGGCCTCATCGCTGGCAAGCCAGCTCCCACAGGGATCTTCAGTGGCTACATAACTTGTAATCACCTTGTAAACCTGTGGGAGCTGGCTTGCCAGCGATGGCGGCCTTAAGAACAACTCATACCGCCGGATCAGTCTGCGGCAGTAATTGCACCCCAAGGTACAACGCCAACATCCCGTCCAGCCGCAACGGATCAACTCCGCTGATCTCGGCAATCCGCTCCATCCGGTAACGCAAGCTGTTGCGGTGAATGCCCAGCGCATCGGCACAGGCCTGGCTCTGGCCGTCGTGTTCACACCAACTGCGCAGGGTCGCGAGCAACTGGCCGTTACCGTCCTTGGCAATCACTTTGCGCAACGGTTTGAGCAGTTCATCCAGCGCGTCGTCATTGCGATGGCGCCAGAGCATCACCGGCAAACGATAGCGATTGAGCGTCAGCAGTCGCGACTGCGGCAGCACCTCCCGCCCATACGCCAGCAGATCGCCGACCCGACGATAACAGCGACGCAAACCGGCCAGCCCATCCGCCTGCCCGCCCACGGCGATGCGCAGAATGTTCCAGCCCAGGCCATCCAGCTTTTCCAGCAAACGATCATGCTCAACCGTCTGACTTGCGGGCCGGCACCACAGCAGCGATGACTTGGCCGAACTCACGCACCAGCTGTCCGGGTAGCGCGAGGTCAACCATGCGCTCAATGCCTCGACGGTTTGTCCCGGCCCTTGTTCCAGGCCCAGCTCGAACAGGTACGGCACCCGGGTCAACTGCGGCTTGAGCCCCAGTTGCTGCGCCTCATCGACCAGCCGCGGCGAGTCGCCGGCATCGCTCAACAGCAACGCCAGCAGGTCATCGCAACGCTGGCGCCGCCATTGCTGCTCGGCCTGCTGATTGCGCTGACCAACGAGCATTTCGGCAGTCATGCGCACCAGTTCGGCGTAGGTGCGCAGTTGCTCCGGCTCGCCGGTAATGCCGAGCACGCCAATCAGGCGCTGATCGAGTAACAGCGGCAGGTTGATCCCCGGCTGCACACCTTTGAGATGCACCGCGGTTTGCGCATCGATTTCCACCACACGGCCGTTGGCCAGCACCAGTTGCGCGCCTTCGTGACGGGTGTTGATGCGCTCCGGTTCGCCACTGCCAAGGATCAGGCCCTGGCTGTCCATGACGTTGACGTTATAGGGCAAAATGGCCATGGCCCGGTCGACGATATCCTGAGCGAGGTCGTGATCGAGTTCGAACATGATCGGCAAAATCCTTAAGCAACGGCGGCGGACGGTTGTTCACCCGCACAGGGTCTGGCGGCAAACCCTGTGCTCAGGCACAAAGACAATCCGGCCACAGGTGGCCGAGACTCTCAGGGCGATCAACGTTAACCTGTGCATCGCAAAAAATCATAATAAAGAGAGAGCCGCTATGTCGCAGAGCGCCGCAGCTACCCAGACCATCGACGACGGTAAAAACGCCGTCTACAAACGCATCACCCTGCGTTTGATTCCCTTCATTTTCATCTGCTACCTGTTCAACTACCTCGACCGGGTCAACGTTGGCTTTGCCAAACTGCAGATGCTCGACGCGTTGAAATTCAGCGAAACCGTGTACGGCCTCGGCGCCGGGATCTTCTTCATCGGCTACGTGCTGTGCGGCGTACCGAGCAATCTGGCCCTGACTCGATTCGGTCCGCGACGCTGGATCGCGCTGATGATGATCACCTGGGGCACCCTATCGACCTGCCTGTTGTTCGTCACCACCCCGACCCAGTTCTACACCCTGCGCCTGTTCACCGGTGCGGCCGAAGCCGGGTTCTTCCCCGGTGTGGTGTTGTATCTCTCGCAATGGTTCCCGACGTTTCGCCGTGGGCGGATCATGGCGCTGTTCATGTCGGCGATCCCGGTCTCGGGCCTGCTCGGCAGCCCGTTTTCCGGTTGGATCCTCAACCACTTCGCCGCCGGCCAGGGCGGTCTGGCCGGCTGGCAGTGGATGTTCCTGCTGCAAGGCATCCCGACGGTGATCCTCGGCGCCCTCGCCTATTTCCTGCTGAGTGACAGCTTTGCCAACGCCAAGTGGCTGAGCCCGCATGAGCGCGCGGTGCTTGAAGCCGATCAGGCCGAAGACCTGGCGAACAAACCGAAAACCACCTCGGACTCGCTGCTCGCGGTATTCAAGAACCCGGCGATCTGGGCGTTTGGCCTGATCTACTTCTGCATCCAGAGCGGTGTGTACGCGATCAACTTCTGGCTGCCGTCGATTATCAAGAACCTTGGCTTCAGCGACAACCTGGTGATCGGCTGGTTGAGCGCGATCCCCTATCTGCTGGCGGCGGTGTTCATGCTGCTGGTCGGGCGTTCGGCGGACTTGCGCAAAGAGCGTCGCTGGCACTTGGTGGTGCCGATGCTGATGGGCGCCCTCGGTCTGCTGATCGCGGTGAACTTCGCCGCCAACCCGGCCATCGCCATTCTCGGCCTGACCCTTGCGACCATGGGCGCGCTGACCGGTCTGCCGATGTTCTGGCCAGTGCCGACTGCGCTGTTGAGCGCAGGCGCCGCGGCCGGCGGACTGGCGTTGATCAACTCGATGGGGCAGATGGCCGGCTTCCTCAGCCCGTACCTGGTGGGTTGGGTCAAGGACAGCACCGGTTCGACCGATGCCGCGTTGTATCTGCTGGCGGGTGTGATCGTTGGCGGCAGCTTGCTGGCGTTGCGCATGACGAGGACTCTGCGGGCTTAATCATCACGCTTTAAGATCAAAAGATCGCAGCCTGCGGCAGCTCCTACAGGAAAACGCGTATTTCCATGTAGGAGCTGCCGCAGGCTGCGATCTTTTTTTGCTCACTGATTGCAACGCCCGAACTTGCCAATCACGGAAAAATCCCGCAAAAACGCACAGATCTTTAAAGGATTTTTACCAATGAGCTCGATTCTCGATCTGGAGATCTTCGTCCGCGTGGCCGACTCCGGCAGCATCTCCGCCGCCGCCCGCGCCCTGGAACTGACGCCGGCCGCCGCCAGCATTGCGTTGAAGCGCCTGGAAACCCGTCTCGGCATTCGCCTGCTCGCGCGCTCCACCCGCAGCATGCGCCTGACCGAAGAAGGTCGGCGCTATCTCGACAGTGTACGCATCGCCTTGTCCGCCCTGGCCGAAGGCGAACAAGCGCTCAAGCAACACGACGAAGGCCTCAGTGGGGTGCTGCAACTGGCGGCGCCGTCGGATTTCGGGCGCAACGTATTGTTGGCATGGCTGGATGAATTCAAACGCGAACACCCGAATATTCAATTGCAACTGCTGCTAAACGATCGGCACGCCGATCTGTTTCGCGAAACCGTGGATGTCGCGCTGCGCTTCGGCGTGCCCAGCGACTCGACGCTGGTGGCGCTGCCGATTCTGCCGGCGCATCGACGAGTAGCCTGCGCCAGCCCGGACTATCTGGCTCGCCATGGTACCCCGCAACATCCCGGCGAACTGAACGAGCACAGCGCCCTGCTCTATTGGCGCAACGGCCGGCCTTACAACACCTGGCGCTTCAGTCGCGAGGACGAAACGCTGGAAGTTGAAGTCCACGGTGACTATCTCAGCGATGACGGCGAAGTCGCGCGGCGCTGGGCGCTGGCCGGGCATGGCATTGCCTACAAGGCCTGGCTGGACATCGCCGAGGACGTGCGCGGCGGACGCCTGCTGACGCTGTTCGATGACTGGCATGGCGAGAGCGTGCCGTTCAATCTGCTCTGCCCGCATCGGGTCCAAGTGTCCGAACGCGTTCGGGTGTTGCAGGCGTTTTTACAGACGCGTTGCGCAGCACTGAGCCGATAATTCACTTTGCCCCGTCGGATGCTTCTGGTATTTGATGGAAGCTTTCCCACCGATAAAAGGATTTCGGCATGAGCTATCGCACACTGGGGCACTCGGGGTTGCAGGTGTCCACCCTCACCCTCGGCACGATGATGTTTGGCGAACAGACCAGCGCCGAGGATTCGCTGCGCATCATCGACAAGGCCTGGGATCAGGGCATCAATTTCATCGACACCGCGGACGTCTACACCAACGGCCGCTCGGAAGAAATTGTCGGCGAGGCGATCGCCCGCCATCGGCACGACTGGGTGTTGGCAACCAAGGTCGGTTTCGGCCCGGCGGACGGCGTGCCAAACCGCAGCGGTTTGAGCCGCAAGCACATCTTCAACGGTCTGGAAGCCAGCCTCACGCGCCTCGGTACCGACTATCTCGACATCTATTACCTGCACCGCGAGGACCACAACACCCCTCTGGAAGTAACCGTGTCGGCGATTGGCGATCTGATTCGTCAGGGTAAAATTCGCTATTGGGGCTTGTCGAACTATCGCGGCTGGCGCATCGCCGAGGTGATTCGCATCGCTGACAAGCTCGGTATCGACCGCCCGGTGATCAGCCAGCCGCTGTACAACATCGTCAACCGCCAGGCCGAGACCGAACAGATCACCGCCGCGCAGACCTATGGCCTCGGCGTGGTGCCTTACAGCCCGCTGGCCCGTGGCGTGCTCAGCGGCAAATACGCACCCGATGTCACTCCGGATGCCAACAGCCGCGCCGGACGTCAGGACAAACGCATTCTGGAAACCGAATGGCGGGTTGAATCGCTGCGCATTGCTCAGCAGATCCAGCAATACACCCAAGGCCGTGGCGTGGGCATGGTCGAATTCGCAATTGCCTGGGTGCTGAACAACAGTGCGGTAACTTCGGCGATCGTCGGGCCGCGCACCGAGCAGCAGTGGGATGCTTACACCAAGGCGCAGGCGGTGCAGATCACGGCGGAAGATGAAGCGTTTATCGACTCGCTGGTGACGCCGGGGCATGCTTCGACACCGGGGTTCAATGATGTGAGCCATTTTGTGTCCGGCCGTAAACCGCGCCCTATCTGACACCGCTGCCCTGTAGGAGCTGCCGCAGGCTGCGATCTTTTGATTTTAAAAGCTCAAAAGCAAAAGATCGCAGCCTGCGGCAGCTCCTACAGGGCGGCAGCCGGTTCAGAATGTGGGAAATATTGAGCACTCGGCCAATATTCAGAACAAAAACCACGTATCCTGCGCGCCCTGTTTGATCACCCATCCGCGAGGACAGTTTGTCTAAAGGTATCGCTCTATCGGTTTCAGCTTCGGTGCTGTTTGCCGTCATGTATTACTACACCTCGCTGCTCACCCCGTTGAGCGGCGTGGAAATCTTTGGCTGGCGGATGCTGCTGACCGTGCCGTGCATGACCGTGTTCATGCTGGTTTCCGGTGAATGGCGGCGGGTGCTGGAATTGCTGCGGCGCGTGGCTGGCTCTCCGAAGCTGACAGGTGGCCTGATCGTTTCGGCAGCGTTGCTCGGCGTGCAGTTGTGGCTGTTCATGTGGGCGCCGCTCAACGGTTATAGCCTCGACGTGTCGCTGGGCTATTTCCTGCTGCCGCTGGCGATGGTGCTGACCGGGCGCATCGTCTACGGCGACAGCCTGTCGTACCTGCAGAAAATCGCGGTGTTCTTTGCCACGCTGGGTGTGGCGAACGAGCTGTATCGGGTCGGCGGTTTTTCCTGGGCGACCCTGGTGGTCGTTGTCGGTTACCCGCTGTACTTCGTGCTGCGCAAACGCCTGAAGACCGACAACCTCGGCGGTCTGTGGGTCGACATGACGCTGATGCTGCCGGTGGCGTACTGGTTTGTACGCGGTGGCGAGCAAGGCTTTGCCGTGTTCGATCAGTATCCGGGCCTGCTCTGGCTGATCCCGCTGCTCGGTTTGATCAGTGCGTCGGCGCTGGTGGTGTACATCATTGCCAGCCGCTTGTTGCCGTTCAGCCTCTTTGGTCTGCTCAGCTATGTCGAGCCGGTATTGCTGCTCGGTGTCGCGCTGTTGCTCGGTGAAAGTATCAAGGCCGGTGAATGGCTGACTTACATCCCGATCTGGCTGGCGGTGGTGGTGCTGGTGTTTGAAGGCTTCAAGCACTTGATGCGGCAACGCCGCTCTTAAAAGCAAAAGATCGCAGCCTTCGGCAGCTCCTACATTGGATACATTCTCTGTAGGAGCTGCCGAAGGCTGCGATCTTTTGATCTTGAAAAAACCTGGCATAAGCCAGGCTTTTTTATGGCTTACTCGGTCGCGAGTACACCACGGCGCACCTGGTCACGCTCGATCGATTCGAACAGCGCCTTGAAGTTGCCCTCGCCGAAACCATCGTCGCCCTTGCGCTGGATGAATTCGAAGAACACCGGCCCCATCAGGGTTTCCGAGAAGATCTGCAGCAGCAGACGCTTGTCATCCGGGTTCGACGAGCCGTCGAGCAGGATGCCACGCGATTGCAGTTGATCCACCGGCTCGCCGTGGTTCGGCAGACGGCCTTCGAGCATTTCGTAGTAGGTGTCCGGCGGCGCGGTCATGAAGCGCATGCCGATCTTCTTCAACTGATCCCAGGTCTTGACCAGATCGTCGGTAAGGAACGCCACGTGCTGGATGCCCTCGCCGTTGAACTGCATCAGGAACTCTTCGATCTGCCCGGCGCCCTTGGACGACTCTTCGTTCAGCGGGATGCGGATCATGCCGTCCGGTGCGGTCATCGCTTTCGAGGTCAGGCCGGTGTATTCGCCCTTGATATCGAAGTAGCGGATCTCACGGAAGTTGAACAGCTTCTCGTAGAAGTTGGCCCAGTAGGCCATGCGGCCGCGGTACACGTTGTGGGTCAGGTGATCGATGATCTTCAGGCCGGCACCGACCGGGTTGCGATCAACGCCTTCGATGAACACGAAATCGATGTCATAGATCGAGCTGCCTTCGCCGAAACGGTCGATCAGGTACAGCGGCGCGCCGCCGATACCTTTGATCGCCGGCAAGTTCAGCTCCATCGGCCCGGTTTCGATATGAATCGGCTGAGCACCCAATTCCAGGGCGCGGTTGTAGGCTTTCTGCGAATCCTTGACCCGGAACGCCATGCCGCACACCGACGGACCATGCTCGGCAGCGAAGTACGACGCTACGCTGTGCGGTTCATTGTTGAGGATCAGGTTGATCGCGCCCTGGCGGTAAAGGTGCACGTTCTTGGAACGGTGGGTCGCGACTTTGGTGAAGCCCATGATCTCGAAGATCGGCTCCAGGGTGCCAGGAGTCGGCGATGCGAACTCGATGAACTCAAAGCCCATCAGGCCCATTGGGTTTTCGTATAAATCTGCCATGGTGACGCCTCATCATTCTTATCAATTAACCAGAGTTAGTTGTCAGTAATGCTGAGACCGGCGGGTGGTGCGCAGGAGATGCCTCGCACACTGCGGGCGAGGAAGTCACCGTAGATCAGTTGAAACCCGAATATCTTCATTGTCGACCCAAGGCTCTTGCGGGCGAGGCTTCTGCTGCCAGAAGACGTTTATTATTGTATGCGTAACCGGATTCTACACAGCGTAAATAGGGTTGTCTGCCCTCTCTATAAAATCCGCCTTTTTCGCATCGGTGCAAGGGGTTTGTTGCACAGGTAAATTCCCGCCAGCACCAGCGCGCCGCCAAAGCACAGAGTCAAGGTCAGTTGCTCGCCAAGCAACAGCGCGCCGAGCAGCACTGCGGTCAGTGGATTGAGGGCAATGAACACGCCGGAACGGGTCGCACCGATTTTGCGGATGCCGTCGTAGTAGCCGATGTAAGCCAATGCCGAGCCGAACACACCGAGGTAGCTCAGGCTCAGCCATTGCGGCGTGTCGAGATTGAGCAAGGCTGCCGCGCTCATCTCGCCACGCAATGTCGCCAGCACCAACAGCATCACGCAGCCGATCAATACCGAAAACGTCACCGTCTGCAGCGGGCCGAGTGCCTGATTCAACTCGCGGGAAAACAGCGAGTAAATACCCCAGCCCGCTACGCAACCGAGAATCAACAAATCGCCGATCCAGGCATTCGGAGTAACGGCGAGCAATTGCGGGTTGCGACTGACGATCACCAGACTCGCGCCGCCAATGCACAGGGCGATGCCGGCGACTTTCACCCGGCCCAGGCGCTCCTTGAACAACAGCCAGGAAGCCAGGCCGATCACGGCTGGATTCAACGCGACGATCAACGAAGCGCGCGAGGCATTGATGTACTGCAGGCCATAAAAGAAACAGAGGTTGTAGAAAAAGATCCCGAAGAACCCCAGCAGCGTCAATTGCAGCCATTGCCGAGGCGTTGGTCGTACCAGCGGGATACGCGCAATCCATACAAACCCGAGCAACGCCACGCTGGCGAGCAGGAAGCGCAGGCTGGCGGCGAACAGCGGGCTGAGGCTGCCCGCCAGAAAACGCCCGGCGACAAAGGTCCCGCCCCAAATCATGGTCACGGCTGCCAGCGTCAGATAAACCGACCGATCAGAAACGTTATTGCGAGTTTGCTCCACGTTGCGCATGACGCTCCAAACCAGAGAAGCCAAAGGATGGCGTATCATTCACTTCATTCATTGTCATCGTAAAATGAGCAAACACTCATGACCCTCACGCAACTGGAGATCTTCTCACTGGTCGCCGAACTGCGCGGCTTCACCCTCGCCGCCCATCGTCTGGGGATTTCGCAGTCAGCGGTATCCCACGCCATGAAATCCCTGGAGCAGGAGTTGGGCGTCGAGTTGTTGCGCCGACACCCGTCGCAGGTGGAGCTCACCGATATCGGCGAGCAGTTGCTCCAGCGCGCACGCGCCATGCTCGGCCTGGCCAACACTCTGCGCCAGGAGGCGGCCGATGTGCGGGGTATGAAAAGCGGTACGCTGCGCATTGGCTCGTTCGGCCCGACGGCGTCGATCAAGTTGCTGCCGAGAATTCTGCAGCGCTATCGCCAAGTCCATCCCGGCATAGAAGTGCACATCGATGAGGGGCCGGACCGGCAGGTACTGCAGTGGCTGGAAGAGCGGCGAATCGACGTCGGTTTCGTGGTGTTGCCCGAGGAGCGCTTCGACACTTTTGCGCTGGTCGAAGACCAGATGGTTGCCCTGCTCCCGCTCGGTCATCCACTGGCCGCAAGCGCGGCGCTGAGCCTTCAGGATTTATGTGCCGACCCCTTTGTGCTGACCGAGGCCGGTTCAGCGGAACTGGTTTCACGCCTGTTCACAGCCGCGCGCCTGCAACCGAACATTCGCTACCGCTGCTCGCAATTGCTCAGCACCCTTGACGTCGTCAGCCGGGGCGATGCAGTCACGGTCGTCGCCGAAGGCTCATTGCCAGACGATCCAGCGCCGCGCTACGTGAAGAAGCCGCTGTCGCCGGCGGTGCAACGTCTGATCGGCCTCGCTGTTCTCGATCAGCGTCAGGCTTCGCCCGCCACGCGGGCATTTATCGAACTCGCCAAGCAGATCAATCAGCCGTGAGCGGCACAAGCGCCAGCAGCCATCTATCATCCCTTCTGACTCCGCTGTTCTTCACCGATGCGCCGTTGCCAGGCCTGCATTCGAGCGTTCCACCTCATCGCAACAGGATGCGCCTATGCCCTTGACCGTCAGACCCCGCCGCAAACGTAGCGTGCGCATTTTGGTGACCCTGCTTTGCGGTGTATTGCCCGTCCTGCTGGGCGGCGGGATTCTGTATATGCAAGCCGAACGGGCCTTGCAGCAGAGCACGCAAAACACCGCCGATGAGGCGTTGCGCCAATTCGAGCTGATGCTCGACAACACTGCCCAGGCTGCCATCGAGTTATTGCCCCTGACTGGCCAGCCCTGCGAAAGCGTAAAACTGGCTTTGCGCGAACAGGTGACCCGCCGGCCTTTCGTGCGCTCGACCAACCTGGTGTGGGACAACAACCTCTATTGCAGCTCGTTGTTCGGTGATTTCAAGGAAGCCGTGAATCCGGGCGACTATGCGCAAGGCAAACTGTGGTTGATGAATGGCAACCCCGTCACGCCCGACACCGCGCTGCTGGTGTATCGGCTCAGCGAAGGTCGCGGTGGCGCGCTGACTACGCTCGATGGCTATCACTTGAGCAACATCCTGCGCCTGATCGGTCGGCAGACGCAGTTGGTGCTGCAGGTCGGCGACAACTGGCTGTCGGCCGATGGCAAAGTGCATCAGGGCGCCCTCCCGCCGCTGCCGATAGCGCAAAGTACGTTGGTGTCTTCACGTTACGCCTTCAGTGTCAGCGCAGGGTTCGCGCAAGGGCAAACGTGGCGCTACATGGCCGCCGAATACCCACCGCTGTTCAGCCTGCTGATCTTTTTCGGGGTGATCTCGGGCGCGATCGCTCACGTCCTGCAACGACGCGCCACCTCGCCCAGCCATGAAATGCTCCGCGCTCTGGAGGCCGGCGAGTTCATCCCTTACTTTCAGCCGGTGGTGCATGGTGACAGCAGGAAATGGTCCGGCACCGAAGTGCTGATGCGCTGGAAACACCCCAAGGAAGGTCTGGTGCGCCCGGACCTGTTCATCCCGTTCGCTGAACATTCGGGTCTGATCGTGCCCATGACCCGCTCGCTGATGCAACAGACTGCCGCCCTGCTTGGCCCGCTTTCTGTGGACTTCGACCAACCGTTCCATATCGGCATCAACATCACCGCCAGTCACTGCCAGGACCTGGAGCTAGTGGAGGACTGTCGCGAATTTCTCGCCGGGTTTGCCCCCGGCAGTATCAACCTGGTGCTGGAGCTGACCGAGCGCCAACTGATCGAGCCGACCGATGTCACGCACCAGTTGTTCGAGCAGTTGCACACGCTCGGCGTGATGATCGCCATCGACGACTTCGGCACCGGGCATTCAAGCCTGGGCTACCTGCGAAAATTCAATGTCGACTTTCTCAAGATCGACCAGAGTTTTGTCGCGATGATCGGCATTGATGCGCTGTCGCGGCATATTCTGGACACGATTATCGAACTCTCGGCCAAGCT
Source organism: Pseudomonas sp. AO-1 (assembly GCF_019775695.1). Taxonomy (NCBI): domain Bacteria; kingdom Pseudomonadati; phylum Pseudomonadota; class Gammaproteobacteria; order Pseudomonadales; family Pseudomonadaceae; genus Pseudomonas; species Pseudomonas sp. AO-1. Next base: position 3,159,004 of record NZ_CP079947.1, on the reverse strand, counting down.
TGATCTGGGTATTGTTGCCGAAGGTGTAGAAACTCCGGCACAGGCTGACTACCTGACCGCACACCACGTCAACTTCCTGCAAGGCTATCTGTTCGGAAAACCCATGCCCGGCGCTGACTTCATCGCTGCATTAAGTGATCGTTAACTAAAAATAAATTAAGCCCGACGCTTCGACCCGACGCACCAAATTGATACAAAACACCACTGTTGTTACATGACGACAAGATCAGGATTTACTCTTGGCGCATTAACTACTACAATTTTTTCAGCCTGTGCAAGATTGACAGGTGAGCCATTATCACCGAGTCGCTTCAAGGCTCTTGGCTTATAGCTTTGTTTGCGGTTGGTATCAGCCAAACACACTATTGGAGTAAAGATATTGTCCAGACTCGCTGAATTTCGTGCAGCTGAAAAGGCCCTTCAGGAACAGCTCAAGCAGCTGGAATCGCTGAAGAACGATGCCGGGCTCAAGAAAGAAATCGAATTCGAAGAAAAGCTCCAGGGGCTGATGAAAACCTACGGCAAAGGCCTGAAAGACATCATCGCCATTCTCGATCCGAACCCGTCCAAGTCCGGCTTGCAAGTGTCCGCCGCACCAAAAACCCGCCGCGCTCGCGTGGTCAAGGTTTATCAGAACCCGCACACCGGTGAACTGATCGAAACCAAGGGCGGCAACCACCGTGGCTTGAAAGCCTGGAAGGAACAATACGGTGCAGCCACCGTTGATTCCTGGTTGCGCGGTTAATCTTGCGCCAACAAACAAGCCCTGCTGTATGCAGGGCTTTTTTTTCGACAATATCTAACAAAAGCAACGATTTCCCCCGCGCTAGTTATCAATCCGCTTTAACACCCACAAGACGTGAGGCTAAAAATTCATGCCGGGATGTTGCGACGGTCACCGCTGCTAAACTTTGTGCTTAATGCCTTCGAGGTATCTAACCTGGCCGAGGTGATACAGAGGCTTAAAGTTTCAAGCTGTTTCTCACGGCGACTATTTCGTCAGCACTGGCCTTATAAATCTCAGCCTGACCCGCGTAAGAAAGTACATAAGCCTTATCCGCCCCGACCGCCGCAACCAATGTTTGCGACAACACATGTCGGCCATTTTCAGTGATCGTACAGGTGGTTTCCAGTGCGTCCAGAGCGCCGAGTTTCGCCGGGTGCACCTTATTGCACACACTCTGATAACCACCCTGGAAAAAGTCTTTCTGAATCGACTTGCGCATCTCCAGCAGCACGCCCGGCACATTGACCTGATGACCAGCTTCAACCTGAGTCATGGTCAACTCCATCACCATGACCTGATTGCCATCGGCGTCGTTTTTCACCGCACGCTGGCGCGACACCTGCGGCGGTGTGTCGGGCAATGTCTGGATTTCCCACCCCGCAGGCCAGGTGATACTCGGCTGATCGGCCCATGCCGGAGCGGCCAGCAGCGACGAGAAAAGGCAAACGAATAGCACGTTGAACGGTCGGATCATTACCAGAGGCACTCGCAGATTGAGCAGCAAAGTCTGAGGCCCGGTCGCCCCCAGAGCAAGCCGCGCATTCGGTTTGGCGATGCCGCCCCGCATGCGTATCATTGCGCCCATTCACTCGCCCCATTGTTACGGAGGGCCTATGAGCCTGCACGAACTGAACACTTTCCCCGGCGTCACTGCCACGCCAGACAGCGCAACCCGCAACTTCGTCTTCAACCACACCATGCTGCGTGTGAAGGACATCACCAAGTCCCTGGACTTCTACACCCGCGTCCTGGGCTTCTCGCTGGTTGAAAAGCGTGACTTCCCGGAGGCCGAATTCAGCCTGTACTTCCTCGCCCTCGTCGACAAGTCGCAGATCCCGGCCGACGCCGCGGCCCGCACCGAGTGGATGAAGTCGATTCCCGGCATCCTCGAACTGACTCACAACCACGGCACCGAAAACGACGCCGACTTCGCTTATCACAATGGCAACACCGACCCGCGCGGTTTCGGTCACATTTGCATTTCGGTGCCGGACATCGTTGCGGCTTGCGCGCGCTTTGAAGAGCTGGGCTGTGACTTCCAGAAGCGCCTGACCGATGGCCGCATGAAAAGCCTGGCGTTCATCAAGGACCCGGATGGCTACTGGGTTGAAATCATTCAGCCTGCGCCGCTGTAAAAAGATCGCAGGCCTCGCCAGCTCCTACACATCCTCTGTAGGAGCTACCGCAGCCTGCGATCTTTTGCTTCACCCATAAAAAAACCCATGATCGCTCATGGGTTTTTGCGTTTCAGCGACTGATGCTTACGCCGGCGCAGAAGTGCGGATCAAGTGATCGAACGCGCTGAGGGAAGCCTTGGCGCCCTCGCCCACTGCAATCACGATCTGCTTGTACGGCACGGTGGTCACGTCACCCGCCGCGAAGATCCCCGGGATCGACGTCTCGCCACGGTTGTCGACGATGATCTCGCCGCGTGGCGACAGCTCGATGGTGCCTTTGAGCCAGTCAGTGTTCGGCAGCAGACCGATCTGTACGAAGATCCCTTCCAGCTCGACGTTGCGCAGTTCGTCAGTCTTGCGATCCTTGTAACGCAGGCCGTTGACCTTCTCGCCATTGCCGGTGACTTCAGTGGTTTGCGCACTGGTGATCACGGTGACATTTGGCAGGCTGTGCAGTTTGCGTTGCAGCACCGCGTCGGCACGCAGTTGCACGTCGAACTCCAGTAGCGTCACGTGGGAAACGATACCGGCCAGGTCGATGGCCGCTTCGACGCCGGAGTTACCGCCGCCGATCACCGCCACACGCTTGCCTTTGAACAGCGGACCGTCGCAATGCGGGCAGTACGCCACGCCTTTGTTGCGGTATTCCTGCTCGCCTGGCACGTTCATTTCACGCCAGCGTGCGCCGGTCGCCAGAATCACGCTCTTGGCTTTCAGGGTCGCGCCACTGGCGAAGTGGACTTCGTGCAGCTCGCCGTTCTTGCCCGGGATCAGCTTGTCGGCGCGCTGCAGGTTCATGATATCGACGTCGTACTGCTTGACGTGTTCTTCCAGCGCCGTCGCCAGTTTCGGGCCTTCGGTTTCCTGCACGGAAATAAAGTTCTCGATGGCCATGGTGTCCAGCACCTGACCGCCGAAGCGCTCAGCCGCAACCCCGGTGCGAATGCCTTTACGGGCGGCATAGATAGCAGCCGAAGCACCGGCCGGGCCACCGCCAACTACGAGGACATCAAAGGCTTGTTTGGCGCTGATCTTCTCGGCCTGACGCTCGATGGCGCCGCTATCGAGTTTGGCGAGGATTTCTTCCAGGCCCATGCGGCCCTGACCGAAGTTTTCACCGTTGAGGTAAATGCTTGGCACGGCCATGATCTTGCGATCGTTGACTTCGTCCTGGAACAGCGCGCCGTCGATGGCGACGTGACGGATGTTCGGATTCAGCACGGCCATCAGGTTCAGAGCCTGGACCACGTCCGGGCAGTTCTGGCACGACAGCGAGAAGTAGGTTTCGAAACTGAACTCACCCTTGAGCGAGCGGATCTGTTCGATCACTTCGGCACTGGCTTTCGATGGGTGGCCGCCGACTTGCAACAGGGCCAGCACCAGCGAGGTGAATTCGTGACCCATCGGGATGCCGGCGAAACGCAGGCTGATGTCGGCACCTGGGCGGTTGATCGAGAACGACGGCTTGCGGGCATCGGTGCCGCTGTCGATCAGGGTAATTTGGCTCGAAAGACTGGCAACGTCTTTGAGCAGGTCAAGCATTTCCCGGGATTTCGCACCGTCGTCGAGGGAAGCAACGATCTCGATCGGCTGGGTGACCCGTTCCAGGTACGATTTCAACTGGGCTTTAAGATTGGCGTCCAACATACGGGCGATCTCCTGTGTCTTTATTCAAGGCGAAAAAAAGCCCGAGCGAATCTCGCCCGGGCTTTTTCAATGGGCGGTGCAGCTTACTGAAGTAGGTGCGGAGTCCCGCCCTGTGTTGCGTGTCTCACAGACTCAGATCTTGCCGACCAGGTCCAGGGACGGAGCCAGAGTGGCCTCGCCTTCTTTCCACTTGGCTGGGCAAACTTCGCCTGGGTGAGCAGCAACGTACTGAGCAGCCTTGATCTTGCGCAGCAGCTCGGAAGCGTCACGGCCAACGCCGCCATCGTTCAGTTCAACGATTTTGATCTGGCCTTCAGGGTTGATCACGAAGGTGCCACGGTCAGCCAGACCAGCTTCTTCGATCAGCACGTCGAAGTTGCGGGAGATGACGTGGGTCGGGTCGCCGATCATGGTGTATTCGATTTTGCCGATGGCTGGCGAAGTGTTGTGCCAGGCAGCGTGGGCAAAGTGGGTGTCGGTCGAAACGCTGTAGATTTCCACGCCCAGTTTCTGGAACGCAGCGTAGTTGTCGGCCAGGTCTTCCAGCTCGGTTGGGCACACGAAGGTGAAGTCGGCTGGGTAGAAGAACACTACGGACCATTTGCCTTTCAGGTCAGCGTCCGAGACTTGTACGAAGTCGCCGTTTTTGAATGCGGTAGCTTTGAACGGTTTTACTTGGCTGTTGATGATAGGCATTGATGACTCTCCGTCAGGGTTGTGAATTCGATGGGTGAATCCTACCCACTCACTCGACGGATGGCTCATTGGCAAACCTGATGCTGCTGATTTGTTTTCGCTATTAGCTGACTGTATTAATAGAAGAAAACCATATCTACGACGAAGCCGGCTTATCCGTAATCCGAGCCATCCCGTGAAAGGGGCTCGCTTCAACATAGCGCATGGCTGACTTCATATCCTTCCAGCCGACGTAGCTCATCAAGGATTTCAGATCCCAGCCACTTTGATGCGCCCAGGTGGCAAAGCCGCGACGCAGGGAATGACTGGTGTAGCGCTCGGACGGGATGCCGGCGCGCTCCAGCGCCTGACGCAGTAATGGAATGACACTGTTGGCGTGCAAGCCCTCCTCGCTCAGATGTCCCCAGCGGTCGATGCCGCGAAACACCGGACCGCGTACCAACGCCGCCTCGGTGATCCAGTCGATATAAGCCTGCACCGGGCACAGCTTGAGCAGCGCCGGTGCCTGATAGGTCTGCCCGAGGTTCTCGCGGTCGCCCTTGCTGCGCGGTAGATACAAGGTGATGCCGCTGCCGGCGTGCGCCTGCACATGCTCGATCTGCAAACGGCACAGCTCATCGCTGCGAAAGCCGCGCCAGAAACCCAGCAGGATCAGCGCCCGGTCGCGACAGGCCTTGAGCAACTGCGGACGATCTTGCTGCTGCCGCGCACTGCGGACTTCCTGTTCAAGCCAGTCGACCACTTGCTGCAGATCGTGCAATTGCAGCGGCTCGGCCTGTTTTTCCTGCGCCGGATGCAGTGCGCGAATGCCTTTGAAGACCTTGCGCACCACTGGCGCCTTGGTTGGGTCGGCAAAACCCTGACTGTTGTGCCACTGCGCCAGCGCCGACAAACGCAGCTTCAGCGTATTGATCGACAGCACGCCAGCATGCTCGACCAGATAACGCGCAACACTATCGGCCGTCGCCGGCAGGAATCCACCCCACTTGACTTCAAAGTGTTCAATCGCCGAACGATAGCTGCGGCGGGTGTTGTCACGGGTGGCGGCTTGCAGATAGCGATCAATCTCGCTCATGGACAGTGTTCTCGCTGGCGTACTGATTCAGGGCGCAAAAAAGCAATTTAATCACCTGACATTGGGTAATACCAGTATATCCCGCCTGTTATTAATCAAACATTTAACTTTATTTTCAGCGTGGTACACTGCGTACTTTGGTGGCATGTACCACAGTACGAAACGGTAGGAGTTCACATGGCCCGTGGCGGCGTAAATAAGGCAGTGGTGCAGATCGCGCGCGCAGCGATTCTGGCCCGAGGCGAACACCCCAGCATCGATGCTGTACGCATCGAGCTGGGCAACACCGGTTCGAAAACCACGATCCATCGCTATCTGAAAGAGCTGGACGACGGCAGCCAACCGGTCGAAGCGTCCGCAGAACCGATCAACGATGAGCTGACGGCGCTGGTCTCACGCCTCGCCCAGCGCCTGAAAGAACAGGCACAAGAGCCCATCGAACAAGCGCGCGAGCAGTTCGAAGAGCAGCGTGAAGCGCTGGAAGAGGAACTCAAAAAGGCACGCCAGGCACTCGAACAGCTGGAGCAACAGCACGACATCCAGGGCGCAGCGCTGACCCGGGAATCCGAAGCGCTGAAAGAAACCCGATCAATGTTGCAGACCGAACAAACCCGCAACGCCGGACTCAACCAGGCGCTGGCCGACTTCGAATTGCGCCTGCAGGACAAGGACGAGCAGATCCGCTCGCTGGAAGAAAAACATCTGCACGCCCGCGATGCGCTTGAGCATTACCGCAACGCCACCAAAGAGCAGCGCGAGCAGGAGCAGGCCCGTCACGAAGGACAGCTGCAGCAGTTGCAGATGGAATTGCGCCAGGCGCAACAAAGTGCGCTGGTGCGTCAGGACGAGATCACCCAGCTGCACCGCGACAACGAACGTCTGCTCACGGAAAACCGTGGTACCCAGCGCGAACTGAGCCTGATGCAGGATCAGCTCAAGCACAGCAACCAGCGTCAGGATCAGTTGCTGGAGCAAGCCACTCGCGTCGACAGCGAGCGCACCCTCCTCCAGGAACGCTTGCGCGTGGCCCTGCTGGAGAGTCAGACGCTGAAACAGGATGCCGACGAACAGCGGCAGCTCAATCAGTCACTGGAAAAGGAATTGACCAAGACTCAAGCGAGCCTGGAAGACAGCCTGCGTCTGGCGGCTACCGTTGCAGCAGCGCCAGACACAGCCAAAGCGAAGGATGCTTAAGCGCCGACCGGCGTACGCATGGTGACGAACTCTTCGGCGGCCGTCGGGTGCACCCCGATTGTGTCGTCGAAGTCACGCTTGGTCGCGCCAGCCTTCAGAGCAATCGCCAGACCTTGCACGATCTCACCCGCGTCCGGGCCGACCATGTGGCAGCCGAGTACTTTGTCGGTCTTGCCGTCGACCACCAGTTTCATCAGAGTTTTCTCCTGACATTCAGTCAGCGTCAGCTTCATCGGACGGAAGCGGCTCTCGTAAATCACCACCTCGTGGCCCGCTTCCCGCGCTTCCTCTTCGGTCAGGCCGACAGTGCCGATGTTCGGCAGACTGAACACCGCCGTCGGGATCATCTTGTAATCCACTGGACGATATTGCTCCGGCTTGAACAAGCGCCGCGCCACCGCCATGCCTTCGGCCAGTGCAACCGGCGTCAGTTGCACGCGACCGATGACGTCACCCAACGCCAGAATCGATGGTTCACTGGTCTGATACTGCTCGTCGACCTTGATAAAGCCCTTGTCTGTAAGCTGCACATCAGTGTTTTCCAGGCCCAGATTGTCCAACATCGGACGGCGGCCCGTGGCGTAGAACACGCAGTCGGCTTCCAGTACGCGGCCATCCTTGAGGGTCGCCTTGAGGCTGCCGTCAGGCTGTTTGTCGATGCGCGCGATGTCGGAATTGAATTGCAGATCCATACCGCGCTTGGTCAGCTCTTCCTGCAAATGCTTGCGCACCGAGCCATCGAAACCACGCAGGAACAGATCACCGCGATACAGCAGCGTAGCGTTCGCGCCCAGGCCGTGGAAAATCCCGGCAAACTCGACCGCGATGTAACCACCACCGACCACCAGTACCCGTTTCGGCAGCTCTTTGAGGAAAAACGCCTGATTGGAACTGATCGCGTGTTCGTGCCCCGGAATCTCCGGAATCTGCGGCCAGCCTCCGGTGGCGATCAGAATGTTTTTCGCGGTAAAGCGCTCACCGTTGACCTCGACCTCATGCGGGCCGACGATCTTCGCGTGGGCTTCGTGCAGGGTCACGCCGCTGTTGACCAGCAAGTTGCGATAAATGCCGTTGAGGCGATTGATCTCGCGGTCTTTGTTGGCGATCAGGGTCGCCCAGTCGAAATTGGCTTCACCCAGACTCCAGCCGAAACCGGACGACTGCTCGAAGTCTTCGGCGAAATGCGCGCCGTACACCAGCAGTTTCTTCGGCACGCAGCCGACGTTGACGCAGGTACCGCCCAGATAACGGCTCTCAGCCACCGCCACTTTCGCGCCGAAACCGGCCGCGAAGCGCGCCGCACGTACACCGCCGGAACCGGCACCAATCACATAAAGGTCAAAATCGTAGGCCATTGCTATCTCCTCGGCAGGCCAACAGCATACCCGCCGCCGTCCATTGGGCAAGCGCCGTGCGCAGCTTTTCGCCCGTCTCGGCGAAGTCGGGAAATATGTCCAAATAATAATATTTCTTGTTTGATACTAAATCGTCGGGCTGCACCTCGTCTTTGAACCAACGGATTTTTTCCCTCGAAGACAAGGAGTCGGCTGCGATGTTCGCGCCCATTACCCGTTCCATGACCCTGACTGTCGGCTTGTTCAGCATGGCGTTGAGTCCCGATCTGCTGGCTGAAACCGACCCTGAAACAGCGCCACAATCCGCCGCCCAGGCGCTGGAACTGGACGCCACCAGCGTCAGCGCCGAAGGCCTCGGCGTTAACACTGAAAACACTGATTCCTACACCACTGGCGCGATGAGCACCGCGACGCGGCTGAACCTGTCGATCAAGGAAACCCCGCAATCGGTGTCCGTGGTCACGCGCCAGCAGATGGATGATTTCAAGCTCGGTACCTTGTCCGAAGCCATGCGCCAGACCACCGGCATCGTCGTGCAACACAACGACTCGGACCGAGTCAGCTATTCGGCGCGGGGTTACCCGATCAACAATTTCCAGATCGACGGCATGCTCAACACCTTCGGGCGCATGAAGTCGGATTCGGACACCATCATCTACGACCGCATCGAAGTGGTCCGCGGCGCGACCGGCCTTACCACCGGCGCCGGTGATCCCTCCGCCACCATCAACATGGTGCGCAAACGCCCGACTGCCCAGTGGCAGGCACTAGCCGGGGTCAGCGGTGGCAGCTATGACAACTATTACAGCTATGTCGATGTTGGTGGGCCGCTGGCTTTCGACGGCCGGCTGCGCGGGCGCACGGTGCTGGCCTATCGTGACAGCCAGTCGTTCCGTGACAAATACGCGCTGCAGCGCGAGGTCGGCTACGGCATTCTCGAGGCTGATCTGACCGACTCCACGGTGCTTGCCGTCGGTTACGACTATCAGGACAAGCAGGTACAAGGCACCTCCTGGGGCACCGTGCCGTACTGGAACGCCGACGGCAGCAAGGCGGGTCTTGGCCGGTCGACCAACATGGCGACCTCCTGGAGTTCCTGGCCGCTGAAGGACAAGACCGCATTCGTCACCCTGGACCAGCAATTGGGTAATGGCTGGAAGCTGAAGGCCGCCTACACCCACCGCGAAAGTGATACCGACGGCAAGGTCTATTACGGCGGCTCCGGTTTTCCCGAGGCCGACCGCAGCGGCATGACGGCCTACATGGGGCACATGCTCGGCACGCAGAAAATGAGCGTGTACGACTTCAACCTGTCAGGGCCGTACCAGCTGTTCGGCCGCGAACACGAGATGATGTTCGGCTACGGCGAGGCGGAAAACCGCTCGACTTCGCCCTACGCCTTCAACAGTCCCCAAGCCGCCGACTACGGCAAGATCCGCGACTGGAAATACATGGGTGACATCGGCAAATTCGCCGACACTGTCACCAGCCTGCCGGGCGCGCGAGGCATCACTCGGCAAAAGGCCGGTTACCTCGCGACCCGTCTGAGCCTGACCGATGAGCTGCATGCCGTCATCGGCAGCCGCTATGGCAGTTGGGACGAATCCAGCACCGATTACTACTATGACGCGCAGCAAAAACTGAGCAGCACCGATGCCACCCATCAGCGTCAGAACGATATCTGGACGCCCTACGCCGGCCTGCTTTATGACCTGACGCCGGAGTACACGGCTTACGTGAGCTACACCGACATTTTCAAACCGCAGAGTAAACGCGACAGCAACCGCAATTACCTCGACCCCGTGGTTGGCAGCAACTACGAAGTCGGGCTCAAGGGCGGCCTGCTCGACGAACGCCTGAACCTGGCGACAGCAGTGTTCTGGAGCAAACAGGACAACGTCGCCGAGCGCGACAACTCGGTGCCCCCAGACCCGGTGAGTGGCGAGGAGTTTTTCAAGTCCGGCGGCAAGGGCAACAAGGTCAATGGCTTCGAAGCCGAAGTGTCCGGCGAAATCCTCAATGGCTGGAACATGACTGCCGGCTACACCTACACCCATTCCGTCGACGGTGAAAAACAGCGCAGCAACACCGCTCAACCGCTGAACATGCTGCGGCTGTCCACGGCCTATCGCTTACCGGGCAACTGGCACGCACTGACTGTCGGTGGCGCGGTGAACTGGCAGAGCGATGTCTATGGCGCGGCCAACCGCCCGATCGGGCGCGGCGCCAACGGCCGAATCATCACCGAACCGGCGCGTATCACTCAGCAGGCCTACAGCGTGGTCAAGCTGATGTCGCGTTATGAATTCGACAAGCACCTGTCGGCATCGCTGAACGTCGATAACCTGTTCGACAAGAAGTATTACGACAACGTCGGCTTCTACAACGGCGTGTACTGGGGCGATCCGCGCACGGTGACGCTGAGCCTGGACTGGAAGCTCTGACCCATCCAATCAAACCAAACCCTGTGGTGAGGGGATTCATCCCCGATGGGTCGCGAAGCGACACCAGGCTCGAGGTGACGCGCAATGCGTCACCCAATCCCCTTACCACCGCTGTTAACCCCGAGTTAATGCCGCGCCGGGACACTGTGCCCCGAGATCTGCTTCATGGACGAACGGCTCCCACGTTTTTCAGTAGGAGGCACCATGAAAACCACCACCGCCATTCTTGCCGGGCTACTCGCCCTCGGTTCCGCCAGCGCCTTTGCCGAGGGCGGCGCCGAACGCATGCGGCATTACTACGACAACTTCCCGGTCCACCACGCGCCAAGCGAACAGCCGACCGATAGCAAAACAGCGGAACTGCAGGTTCCGAACGATCAGACCGCGCAAGTCACCGAGTCTTATCGCGACTGATTCACCGAGCAACCGATGGACCTCCGATGGCTCCGCTCTGGCCTCGGAGACGACAGTTGGGCGCCCTGTCCCGGGCGCCTTTTTTTATGCCTGTAGATCCTTGATCCAGAACAGCATGCGGCCATGTTCCGGGTCGAACATGCCGGGGGCGAAGCCGAACTTTTGATAGGCGTTCTGCGCCACCGCATTGCCTTCGAGCACTTCCAGGGTGATCTTGCAGCAGCCGCGCTGGCGGGAAATCTCCTCGACCTTGCGCAGCATTTTCTGGCTCAGCCCGAGGCCGCGAAATTTCGCCAGCACTGACACATCGTGAACATTGACCAGCGGTTTGCAGGCAAACGTCGAGAACCCTTCGAAGCAGTTCACCAGCCCTGCCGGCTCACCACCGACAAACGCCAGCACGCTGAACGCGTGGGGCCGGCGGGCCAGCTCTTCAGGTAGACGACGCAGCAGCTCGGGGGCAATCGGCTGACCGCCGCCCATCGGATCTTCTGCGTAGTGATTGAGCACAATGCCGATGGCTTCGGCGTGCAGTGGATTGGTGTAGCTGGCTTGCAGCACAAGTATTTCTGCGGAATCCATTTCCATCCCCGATCATGGCCCCGGCGTGCAAAGTGCGCACCTGAAAGGCTGCTCGACCTTAACGCGAGGCTGCCGTGGGCCACAACCCGAGAAACGCTGATAGCAAACGCCTGCAGGAGCTGCCGCAGGCTGCGATCTTTTGATTTTCCAGCGTCAGCGCCCCCAGATCAGCTCCTCGGTCCAACCCAGTTCGGCAAAATCCTGAGCACGCAGGCCGCTCTCGCCAGCGCAGAAAAACTCATCCAGCTGCGGCGGTTTCACCGAAGTTGCGCTGAGCATCGCATGCACTTGCCCACGATGATGGATCTGATGCTCGAACAGGTGCGAAAGCATGCGCAAGCGACTGTCGTGCTGCGGTGTTTCCCGGGCGATGGTGACGATCCGCCCCAGATCGGCATCGCGCAGTTGCTCACAATAAGCGATCAACCGACGGTCCACGTGCGCCTGCTCTTCACGCAGCGCAGAGGCCTCGGTAAAAGGCTCGTCACGGTTGAAAAACACATAGCAGTCGGGATGCGGCTCGTCACCGCGCAACTCGCGTTCCAGCGCGTCGACGTAGAACCAGTCGCACGTCAGGATGTGATTGAGTGTGAGGCGGATGCTCGGAAAAAAACTCACCCGTGGCGCTGCCAGAGCCTCAGCGTCGAGTTGGGCCCAGGCGTTGCCCAAGCGATGATTGGCCCACGCGTTCTGGTAGGCCATGGTCAGTAAATGATGCGACAGCGGTTGGCTTATGTTCGCGCCCTCTGCGCTCAGGATTCGGCGAAACGCTGCAACTGCATCTCCTGCAATCGGCTGAGGGTGCGCCGGAACGGAAATTCCAGATAACCCTCGGTGTACAGCGCGTCCATCGGCACCTGCGCCTCAATGTACAGCGGGACTTTACGGTCGTAACACTCGTCGACCAAGGCGATGAAACGACGCACGCCGTCGTCGTGCACCGACAGTTGCGGCAGTTCGCGGTCGCCGGCCACCACCTGCGCCGAGCCATCCTCGGTACCGCGAGCGATACGCCCTTCGCGCTTCTGTGCGCTGAGGTTCGGCACATCGCTCAACAGAATAGCCCGATAGCGATCGCACAGCGCGATAAAGTCCATCGCGGCAAACGGTTGCTCGCAGAGATCGGCGTAGCGGCACCAGAGCACCGATTCGCTGGCCCGCACCACGTTCAACAGGCGATGGCTGACGGGCACCGGCTCGTTGCTGGCGGGCTGCCCGGCGTTAAGCGACTGGAAGACCTGCTGCAGCGCGCTGTCCTGCCCCGGCGCAACGACAAAATACCGCTGCAGACCTGCACCCGGATGCAGGCGATGATCCTCGGCACCGTTCACCGCCACCACTTGCATATGCGCCTTGATCGCGGCAATCGCCGGGACAAAACGATCACGGTTGAAGCCGTCGGCGTACAGCTCATCCGGCGGCAGGTTGGAGGTGCAGACCACCACCACGCCTTCGTCGAACATCACCTGAAACAGCCGCCCGAGAATGATCGCATCGCCGATGTCGTTGACGAACAGTTCGTCGAAGCACAACACCCGTACTTCCGCCGCCAACTCTTTGGCCAACGCCCGCAACGGATCGGCAATGCCAGTGAGCTGGAACGAGCGCTGGTGCACCCAGCCCATGAAATGATGAAAGTGCTGCCGTCGGGCCGGCACCCGCAGGCTCTGATAGAACTGATCCATCAACCAGGTCTTGCCGCGCCCGACCGGGCCCCACAAATACACGCCGGCGACCGAACGGGCACCGGCATGCAAGGCTTCATGGCATTTTTGCAGCGCCCAGACCGCATGTTCCTGGGCTTCATCCTGGATGAAGCCCTTGTGCTCGATCGCGTGTTGCCAGGCGCTTAGAGGAGAGTCGAAAGTCATGCGCGGCAGTATATATCCCTGTAGGAGCTGTCGAGTGCAACGAGTCTGCGATCTTTTGATTTTGTTTTTCAAGATCAAGATCAAGATCAAAAGATCGCAGCCTTCGGCAGCTCCTACAGGGAATTGTGTTTTTAAAGGTCAACTTTATGTCGGGCGGCGTAGAGGCAGAGCATTTCCATGGCCAGGGTGGCCGCTGCCAGCGACGTCACGTCCGCATGATCATAGGCCGGTGCCACTTCCACCACGTCCATGCCCACCAGATTGATTCCGCGCAAACCACCGAGGATTTCCAGCGCCTGCAGCGTGCTCAACCCGCCACACACCGGAGTGCCGGTGCCCGGGGCAAAGGCCGGATCGAGGCAGTCGATATCGAACGTCAGATACACCGGGTGGTCGCCAACCCGTGCGCGAATTGCCTCGACAATCGCCTCGCAGCCACGCCGATGTACCTGACGTGCATCAAGCACGGCAAAGCCCTGATGATCGTCATTGGTGGTGCGCAAACCGATCTGCACCGAGCGCGCCGGATCCACCAGCCCTTCCCTGGCCGCATGCCAGAACATGGTGCCGTGATCGACACGTTTGCCGCCCTCGTCCGGCCAGGTGTCGCTGTGCGCATCGAAGTGGATCAGCGACAGCGCGCCGTGTTTGCGGGCATGGGCCTTGAGCAGCGGATAGGTAATGAAGTGGTCGCCACCAAAGGTCAGCATCGCGCTGCCGGCATCAAGAATACGCTCGGCGTGGGCCTCGATGCTTTCCGGAATGGTGTGCGGCGAGCCGTAATCGAAGTCGCAATCGCCGTAGTCGATCACCGCCAGATGATCGAACGGATCGAACGCCCACGGCCAGTGGCGCTCCCAGGCGATCCCGGTGGACGCGGCGCGAATCCCCCGAGGCCCGAAACGCGCGCCCGGGCGGTTGCTGGTGGCCGTGTCGAACGGAACCCCGCTGACGGCCACGTCGACGCCGCGCAAATCACGGCTGTAGCGGCGACGCATGAAACTGGTGATCCCGGCGTAAGTGCTTTCGGCGGCAGTCCCGTACAGGCTGTCACGGGTCATGGCTTGGTCGTTGAGCATCGGCACGTCCATCGGTGTGCTCCTTTGATTATTGATGGCTACGGAAAGTGGTCCACAGACGCGTGCGCTGACGCATGTCCTTGAGGCTCATGCTGCGGTCGGCGTACAAGCGCTCGCGCATTTCGGCGGGTGGATAGATGTCCGGATCATTGCGCACCGCCTCGTCCACCAGCGGCGTTGCAGCCTGATTGGCGGTGGCGAAAAACAGCGTGTTGGTCAGCTCGGCGACCGATTCGGGGCGCAGCATGAATTCGATGAACGCCCGCGCCGCCTGCGGGTTCGGCGCGTCCTTGGGAATCGCCAGGTTGTCCTGCCAGATCAACGTGCCTTCGCGCGGAATCCGGTAAGCGACCTCGTACGGTTTGCTGGCCTTGTGCGCCTGATCGGCTGCCATGCTCACATCGCCGTTGTAGGTCAGCGCCAGGCATACGCTGCCATTGGCCAAATCGTTGATCTGCCGGCCGGTGGCGACGTACAGCACTGACGGCTGGAGTTTCTGCAACAAGGCTTCGGCGGCGGCCAGATCATTCTTGTCGGTGCTGTAGGGATTTTTACCCAAGTAGTGCAACGCCAGACCAATGACTTCCTGCGGCGAGTCGAGCACAGCAATTCCGCAGTCCTTGAGCTTGCTGGCGTACTCGGGTTTGAACAGCAGGTCGAGGCTGTTCAGCGGCACGTCCGGCAAGCGCTTTTTCACCGCCTCGACGTTCAGCCCCAATCCGAGTGTGCCCCAGGTATAAGGCACGGCGTAGCGATTACCGGGATCGACGGCGGCAAGTTTTTCCAGCAGATCGGGATCAAGGTTGGCGTAACCCTTGAGGCCCTCATGGGGAATTTCTTTCAGCGCGCCCGCCGCCAAGCCACGGGCCAGCACGCTGGACGACGGCACCACCACGTCATAACCGCTGCCACCGGTCAGCAGTTTGGTTTCCAACACCTCGGACGTATCGAAGGTGTCGTATCGCACATGAATGCCGGTCTCCTGCTCGAAACGCTGCAGCGTCTGCGCCGGCACGTAATCGGCCCAACTGTAGAGATTGAGGGTTTTATCCTCGGCCTGTGCCTGGATGACCACGGACAACAACAGCGCGGGAAAACACAGCTTGAATACGGGAGCCATGACAAACACCTGACCGGAGGAAGTGGTGGCAGGATGCGCCGTCGGATACATTGCAGAAATATCAAGTTTGTTAACCTGACTTTATCCGGGAGTAATGTGATGCTCGGTCAGCTTCACGACGTCGACCTGCAGTTGCTGCGCCTGTTTGTGCGGGTCGTGGAATGTGGCGGCTTCAGCGCGGCGCAAGGTGAGCTAGGCCTCAGCCAGTCGAGCATCAGTCAGCAAATGGCCAAGCTGGAAACCCGCCTCGGTTATCGCCTGTGCAGCCGGGGCAAGGGTGGTTTCAGCGTGACGCCCAAGGGCGAGCAATTGCTGATCGCAATTCGCACGCTGTTTGCATCCATCGAGACCTTCCGCCATCAATCCAACGGCGTCGCCGGACGGTTGATCGGTGAGGTGCGGCTGGGCCTTTCCGAAGCAGTTGATCAGTCGGTGCTGCTGCGGGTGGCGGATGCGATCCGGCGCTTTCGTGAGCGTGACGAGTCGGTGCGCATCGAGTTGATCAGCGCGATGCCCGGGGAGATGGAGCGCCTGCTGCTGCAACAGCGGCTGGACCTGGCCATCGGTTATTTCTCACAGGTGCAGAACGCTTTCGATTACCGCGAACTGTTCCGGGAAACCCAGCATCTGTACTGCGCGCAGGGACATCCGTTGTTCAGCGTCGATGCGCCGGATGACGCGGCATTGCAGGCGTGCGACCGGGTCGATCATCCGTATCGGTTCATGCGCCGTGGCGAGCCGTTTGCGGACCAGCGCTGTTCCGCGCGTTCGGAGCAGGTCGAAGGTACCCTCGCGTTCATTCTTTCCGGCAAGCACATCGATTATTTGCCCGATCACTATGCGCGGGTCTGGGAGGACAAGGGACTGCTGCGCGCGCTGCGGCCTGGGGAACTGAGTTTCGAAGTGGCGTTTCATCTGGCCCGGCACCGGGCGCAGGTGCCGGGGGATGCGCAAAAGGCGTTTGAGGAGGATTTGCTCGCAGCCTTCACCCGAAAAATTTCTGCCAGCAATTAACCTGTAGTGAGGGGATTTATCCCCGATGGGCGCGAAGCGGCCCGGCTCTTCGGTATTCAGGAGCTGGGCCTGCTACGCAGTCCATCGGGGATAAATCCCCTCACCACAGGCACAGCAACAAGTTCAAACCCCGTATTTCTTGACCTTTCAGGCAATTTTTGCTCGTTGCCCTCGCCGCCCGCTTCCGGCATCCTGCGCCTCCATTTTCTGACCCGGCCCCGCCTCACGGCGCGCAAAACACCATGACCGCCTCTGAAAAAGTCCCGCGCAACAACGATCTGATCTACGGCCTCAACGACCGACCGCACTTGACCGCCACGGTGTTCGCCGCACTGCAACACGTGCTCGCGAGCTTCGTCGGCATCATTACCCCGACCCTGATCATGGGCGGCGCCCTGGGCCTGCAAAGTGAAATTCCTTACCTGATCAGCATGGCGCTGTTCGTCTCGGGCCTCGGCACGTTCGTTCAAGCCAAGCGTTTCGGCCCAGTGGGTTCCGGTCTGCTGTGCCTGCAAGGCACCAGTTTTTCCTTTATCAGCGTGATTCTCAGCGCCGGTTTCATGGTCAAGGCACGTGGCGGCGGTACCGATGAAATTCTCTCGACCATTTTCGGTGTGTGCTTCTTCGCGGCATTCATCGAAGTGGTGCTCAGTCAGTTCATCGGCAAGCTCAGGATGCTGATCACTCCGGTGGTCACCGGCACCATCATCACGTTGATGGGCCTGTCGCTGATCAAAGTAGCGATGACCGACATCGCCGGCGGTTTCGGCGCGCCTGATCTGGGCGCAGCCAGCCATGTGTTCCTGGCCGCATTGGTGATCGGCACCATCGTTGTGCTGAACCGCGTCGACGTGCCGTTTCTGCGCCTGGGCGCGATCGTCATCGGCCTGACCCTCGGCTACGTGGTCGCATGGCTGATGGGCACCGTGGATTTCGCCTCGATGCCCGAAGTGCCGCTGGTCAGCGTGCCGGTGCCGTTCAAGTACGGCTTCAATTTCGACTGGGTGGCGTTCGTGCCGGTGGCGGTGATCTTCCTGGTTTCGCCACTGGAAGCCGCTGGCGACCTGACCGCCAACTCGATGATTTCGCGGCAACCGGTCAAAGGCCCGCTGTACATTCGCCGGATCAAGTCCGGTCTGCTCGCCGATGGCCTCAATTCGGCGATGGCTGCAGTGTTCAACAGCATGCCGATGGTGACCTTCGCGCAGAACAACGGCGTGATCCAGCTGACCGGCGTCGCCAGCCGCTACGTGGCGTTCTTCATCGCCGGCCTGTTGGTGCTGCTGGGGTTGTTCCCGATAATCGGCGCGGTGCTGCAACTCATGCCCAAACCGGTGCTCGGTGGCGCCGAACTGGTGATGTTCGGCACCGTGGCCGTGGCCGGGATCAAGATCCTCGCCGAGGCTGGCCTGCATCGGCGCAACATGCTGATCGTGGCGATCTCCGTGGGCATGGGCCTGGGCATCGCCGCGGTGCCGGAAGTGCTGCGCGAGTTGCCGCAAGCGCTGCGTAACATCTTCGAATCGCCGATCACCGTCGGTGCGTTGTGCGCTATCGTGCTGAATATCTTCCTGCCGGAAGAGTTCATTGAGCTGGAAGAAGACGATTTCGATCCGGAAGCGTCGATTCTGCAGGTCATGGAAAACCCCGATCTGCCGGCCAAAGCTGAACCTGCCAGCGCAGCGGCGGTCGCACAGTTGAACCGCTGACGCGACGCCATGAAAAAAGGGCTGAGCCGGCAACGGTTCAGCCCTTTTTCGTTGAGAGACTGTTTATGCGCCGCGTCCACGCCGTCATCCTGTCCCTGCTGCTGTTGTCCCTGAGCGCGTGCGCGCTGTTTCCCAACCGAGACCCGGTGAACATCAACGTGGTCGGCCTCGAACCGTTGCCGAGCCAGGATCTGGAAGTGCGCTTCGCGATCAAGTTACGGGTGCAGAACCCCAATGAAACGGCCATCGATTACAACGGTATCGCCCTGGATCTGGAGGTCAATGGCCGTCCCCTGGCCTCGGGCGTCAGTGATCAGACCGGCTCGATCCCGCGCTTCTCGGAAACCGTGGTCAGCGTGCCGGTCAGCGTTTCCGCGTTCTCGGTACTGCGCCAGACCCTCGGCCTGAGCCAGACACAAACCCTCGATAACCTGCCTTACGTCTTGCGCGGCAAACTCGCGGGCGGGGTGTTCGGCACCATGCGATTTGTCGACAGTGGCAAGCTGAGTTTGCCAAAGGCCACTGCCGCGACGTGGTAAATGCACAATTTTGAAACCGCTCATAAATACCTGTGGGAGCTGGCTTGCCAGCGATAGGGTCGCGTCAGCCAACATCGTAGTTGCTGACAGTCCGCCATCGCTGGCAAGCCAGCTCCCACAGGTTTTTCAATCAGCCCGACGTTATGCGGTGAACCGCACGCCGGGTTTGGCCCGCTCATCGACACTCAGCTCAAACACATCCGGCCGCGCATAGTGGCCAACCACGTCGTAGTCATAGCGCGCCCGAACCAGCTCATCAGTATCGATCTCAGCCGTCAGCAACCCCGCCTCGCCACGTAACGGCCCGGCCAGCACATCGCCCATCGGCCCGACAATCACACTGCCGCCGGCAATCAACGGCCGATCCGCCGGCCAGTTGGCAATCTCCACGCCCAGCGCGTTCGGTGAAGCCTGCACCTGACAGGCACTGACCACAAAGCAACGGCCCTCATGGGCGATGTGGCGCATGCTGACCTGCCACATCTCGCGCTCGTCCACGGTCGGCGCGCACCAGACCTCAATGCCTTTGGCGTACATCGCCGTGCGCAGCAGCGGCATCATGTTTTCCCAGCACACCACCGCACCGAGTTTACCGACCTGCGTGTCGAGTACCGGCAGCGTCGAGCCGTCGCCCTTGCCCCAGATCAGCCGTTCGGTGCCGGTCGGCATCAGTTTGCGATGCTTGGCCACCAGCCCCGCCTGCGGGTCGAAATACAGCGCCGTGCAATACAACGTGCTGCCGGCACGCTCGATCACGCCGATCACCAGATTGGCCCCGGTGCGTGCCGACAAACCGGCCAGTGCTTCAGTTTCTGCCCCCGGCACGTCAATGGCGTTGGCGAAATAGCGTGCGAAGGCCTCGCGCCCCTCAGGCAGGCGATAGCCCAACTGAGTGCCAAAGCCCTCGCCTTTCGGATAGCCACCGAGTAACGCTTCCGGCATGACCACCAACGCCGCGCCGCACTCGCTGATCGCGTCTTCCCAGCTAAGGATCTGTTCCAGGGTTTCACCCTTGCCACCGGGCAAGGCGCCAATCTGCAGGGCGGCGACGATTGATTTGGGCATTGCAGTCACTCCATCAGGTTCAAGTGTTGCCGATTCTGCGGCGGCGCGGGATCATGAATAAAGACCGATTCACTGCTGAACGATATGAGCCAAATGAATATCGCAACCATCGACCTCAACTTGCTGAAAGTCTTCGAAGCCCTGCATGAGGAGTCCAGCGCCAGCCGTGCGGCGCTGCGCCTGAGCGTGACCCAATCGGCCGTCAGCGCGGCATTGCGCCGGTTGCGCGACGTGTATGGCGATCAGTTGTTCGTGCGCACCGGACGCGGTCTGGCACCGACGCTCAAGGCCAATCAACTGAAGCCGGTGGTCAGCGAGGCGCTGAACAAATGCCGGCAAAGCCTGGCGATGGTCGACCCGGCGGCCCATCACTATGACGGCCGTTCGGTCACGGTAGGCCTGTCGGATGACTTCGAAATTGCCTATGGCCGCCGCCTGATCGAAGAAATCGCCCGCTGTGCACCCAAGCTGCGGCTGATCTTCCGCCAGACCCACAGCCAGATCGTCGCTCGCGCCCTGATGGAGCGCAGCATCGACCTGGCGATCACCGCCGGCGGGTTTGCCGAGCGCCTGCTCAGTCGTCTGGTATTGGGTGAAGGGGATTATGCCTGCCTGGTCGATCCGGGCAGTCTGGCGCCCGGTCAACAGGGCATCGATTTGCCGGAGTTCGTCGCTCGCGAGCACATTCTGGTGTCCTCGGGCGGTTTTATCGGCATCACCGATGAGGGGCTGGCGGCGCTGGGGCTGAGCCGGCGGGTCTGCGCCTCGACCACCCACTTTGCCGCGCTGCCGCATCTGCTCAAGGGCAGCGACGCCGTGGCAACCATCCCGACCCATGCCGCCCAGGCCATTGCCGGGCTCAGCGGACTGATGCTGCTGCCCTGCCCGCTGGCGCTGCCGCGTTACCCGATCGAACTGGGCTGGCGCACCAGCACGCAGATCGACCCGGTGGTGATCAAGGTGCGTGAGGCGATTGTCGGGTGTTTCAACGCGGACTGAGGCGCATGTTACTTGTTGGCTGCCATCAGGCGATTGACTTCACTGCGCACCATGTTGGCGAATTCCGGCGGGGACATGCCATCCAGCTCGGCGCGCACCCACTCGGCCCATTTGCCCTTGCGCTTGGAGCGTTCGCCGAACAACCGCGCGGCTTCGCCTTTGGCTTTGCCCAGATTGTTCTGCCAGAGTTCGAACAGACGGGATTTCTCGTCTTCCAGCGCAGCGCGCTCGGCGAGGGATTTGTCGGCCAGATTGAAACTCATGGGGAAATACCTGCTGCGTAAAATGGCGACATCTTACACGCTCGGCGGAAATCTCCCGCGCAGGTTTTTCTTTCGCACCTAAAATCAGTGCAACTTTTCCGTCAGCGCCATACTCCATTGATCACTGTTCATCCATCTGCAAGGAGTCACCCAATGGCCCGCAAATCCCGCGTGCAAGCCGTCGAAGACCAGATCAAGGATCAAGCCTTCAGCGAACTTCAGGCTTTGATCGAAGAGTCCGACAAACTGCTCAAGAGCAGCGCCTCACTGGTAGGCGAAGAAGCCGAGACCCTGCGCGGACAAATCGCTCTGAAACTGCAACAGGCGCTGGACTCGGTCTCCAGCGTGCGTGAGCGCACCAAACCGGCGGTCGAGGCCACCGAGAGCTACATTGGCGGCCATCCGTGGCAGACCGTGGCGATTTCCGCCGGTTTTGGCCTGGTGGTGGGCTTGTTGCTCGGTCGTCGCTAAGCGACGTTTGTCAGAGCGCATTGTTCAAGACCTGACAATAAATCTGTGGCGAGGGAGCTTGCTCCCTCGCCACATCGGTTATCTGACCATTATTCCCCCGCCAGCGCTCGCAACTGCGCAAGCGTCTGCTCATCCAGCACGATGCCTTCGGTCAGTGATCTCGCGCGCTGCAAATGCCGACGATCGCCCGGCAAACGTTTCAACCCCACGCCGTGCATCTGTCGCACCAGCTCTTCGCTGCGCTCGGCAAACGGTTGCCCGGCAGCTTTGCTTGGATCGATGACGATCAGCAACTGCCCGGTCCACGGTGTTTTGGCCCCGGGATGGTTCGACCAGTCGAATTCGAAAGAAAAGTTCCCGCCTGTCAACGCCGCGGCCAGCAGCTCGACCATCATCGACAGCGCTGAACCTTTGTGGCCGCCAAACGGCAACAGTGCGCCGCCCTCAAGAATGGCCTTCGGATCCTGCGTCGCCTGACCCAAACCGTCCACACCCATTCCGGCGGGCAGACGTTCGCCCTTGCGTGCGGCAATCTGCACGTCGCCGTGAGCAATGGCACTGGTCGCCAGATCAAACACGATCGGTGCTCCGCCGGCCCGGGGCGCGGCAAAGGCAATCGGGTTGGTGCCGAACAGCGGTCTGTCGGCGCCATGGGGCACCACGCAGGTCATGCTGTTGACCACGCTGAGCGCCACCAGGCCTTCCTCGGCGAACGGTTCGACGTCCGGCCAGAGCGCCGCAAAGTGATGGGAATTGCGAATCGCCAATACGGCGATCCCGGCGTTGCGCGCCTTTTCCACCAGCAGCGAACGAGCAGCGGCCAGCGCGGGCTGGGCGAAACCGTTGCCGGCATCGACTCGCACGAAACCCGAGGCTACGTCCTCGACTTGCGGCACAGCCTGTCCATTGACCCAACCGCTGTTGAGGGTCGAAACATATCCGGGGATACGGAACACGCCATGACTGTGCGCACCGTCACGTTCGGCACCGGCGCAGTTGGCAGCCAGAGTGCGGGCGACGGACGCCGACGTACCGTGGCGCAGGAAAACCTTTTCAAGCAATTGCGTCAGCGCTTCGAGCGAGAGTGTGGACGCAACGGGGGAAGACACGGAATCGTGTGGCGCAGACATCTGAAGCTCCAGACTAATTATTGGAGGGAACAACAGCGTACGAATATCCAGCCCACCGATTAACCACGTCAGACACGGGTGCTGTCAACCGTTGCGGTGAAGGCTGGTCGCAGCAAGCACACGGCGCTGCCGCTGGTGCGGTAACTATGTACCACCCGCGTCATCTGGCCGGTCATTAGTCTCGAGTCTCAATTTACCGGTGCACCGGACGGTGCCCTGAACGAGACCCGATGATGCCTGCTCCCCTGCCTCCCCTGTTGTTCCTGTCCTTTCTCGATTCCCCCGGATTGTGGCGTGAACTCGGCAATGTCCATCGCTTGTCCATCGCTGATTTCCAGTGGCTGAGCCACGTGCAACTGGCCACCCACACACTGCGCAGTCAGCAAACCCCGCCCATGCTTGCCCATCGAATCCTGCTCAACACCGACGATACGCCTGCGGTGCCTCTGGCCGGCAGCTTCATACTCAGTGCCACCCCCGATGATCGCGGCGTCATGTTGTACACCCCCTTCGACGGGCTGAAAAAACATGCCAGCCTCGCCAGCCTGACCGCACACCTGGAAGAGCGCCTGAACCGTGTCACCGAAGATGATCGGCTGCTGGCATTGCTCGCCCTGTCACAACGCAAACGGCTGGTTGAGCGACGCGCGGTCAGCGTGTCCTACCAGCTTGTCGAAGGCGATATCTTCGAAGATCAACGCGTTGCCATCGAACACTGCCTGCGACTCAACGCTCAGGCAATGCTCGATGAATTGATGCAACTGCCCGAACTAGACAGCCTGCTCCAGAGCATACTCGACACACTCCTGACGCCGACCATGCGTGGCGTCGACCAGACCCGCACACGCGCGAACCATTACACAGCCGCCGCAGCAAGCGGTCCGGCATCGACCGACCGTCCTTCACGGAGTGGGTTTGAAGCGCTGTCACTTGGCGATGCGCTGCTGTTGCACTATCGCCACACCGGATGGCCGATTGGCCAGACCCATGAGTTTTCGCACCCGGACCGGACAGTCCAGGCCAGTGATCAGCAACACTGGGAAACAGCCATCACCACGGCTTCGGGCAAACTGCTGGTATTGCTGTATCAGCAAATGGAGCGCTATTGGAATGGGCCCAGCGCTGGCGGGAGCCCGCGGCGCAGCGTATTTGCGCAAAGCATTCGACAGCAGGCGCTGGCTGACTTTTTGCTCAAACGCGAGGCTGGCATTATCGAGCAGCACACCTTCGACAGCCTGCTGACCTCGTTGGGTTTCAGTGACGGTCCGGCACGCCGCGCGACGCTGGAAACCGTGCGCTTGTGGGAGCATCAGGCAAACTTCGTGGAGCTGGCCGGCGCGTTGATGATCAGCCATTCCGACAGTTGCCTGTATACCCCGACCCACGGCTTGCAGGTGCTCAGGGATTACGAAGATCTCAAAGCCATGCTGCTCAGCAAATTTGCCAGCCCCGGGCACGAAGACGAACTCTACGGCCTGTTGAATCTCGATGAGCGGCAACGCTTTCTCGGTTTCGACAAGCCGCAGGTTTCCGGCCAATCGATTGCCGGAGATGTTTTCAGCGTGCTGCTCGAGTTGATCATCACCAAGCAGCGACAGAACATCGACTATGCCCTGCAGTGGTATCGGCACAGCGACGGCGCCGTGGATATTCGCGCACTGTTCGACAAGGCCCTGGACATCCGTTCGATGCTCCACGAGCGGCTTGAGACCCTGGATGCCCACGGGCGCTGGAGCACCCGGCCGATGCTCACCGGCAACCAATTACCTTCAAGGGTGCTGGCGGACACCGCCGCGGGCGAAGTGCGCAAGTTCGGCAGCATCATGCCCACCCTCGCCGCCGACTTCGCCGCCCAACCGCTGACCGTCACGGCGCTGCAGCGCACCTACCTGCAAGGAATCGCCGCGAAGCTGGCGCACGCCCTGTCTGTCGGCATCACAGGTGAAGCACGGTTGAGAGTCCTGAACGGGACGCTGAGCCGCCATGAGCAAGCGCTGGTCGACACCGTGTTCAATCCGGATCAACCGGATCGCAGCCGCCGCAGGGCACTCAACGGGTTTCAGCCGGATGCCTGGTCATTGACGTTGCAGGTCGCCGGGCAAAGCGAAATGCTGCCGCTGGCCAACTGCGTCCTGCTCACGGAACGCGGTGGCCGCGATACGCAGCACTCAGGACGCGCGATGGTGTGGACACCAGCCCTGGGCCTGGAAGTCTTCCGCTCGATCGAGCATGCCAGACAGGTTTTGGACCAGCGACTGGCGGATCCGCAAAAACGCCTGATGCTGTTGGAAAACCTTTCCCCCCGGCACCAAGGGTTCCATCAACGCTACACGCTGGGACAGGGGCAGCTGATCAGCCGCAGTGTCCTGCTGGATCGGACCGAGTCGGCGATCGAACATTTTCTCCAACGCTGTGAACAGGTACGGGGCCGTCAATGGCCAAAGCCGCGGGAAACTCAAATCCTCAGGACGCTGAGTGAGCAAGTCGTAGAGACCAACCTGCAGCGCGCCACCGCTCTGGCGCGAGCGATCGGCAAACAGCATTCATTGCCTGCCTGGCTGGGCATGGCCACGCTTGAAGCGCAGCAGTTGCATCTGGAGCTGCTGGAACAGTGGCGCCACAGCGTCATTGACGATCAGGATTATCTCCACGCGCTGCCAACCGTGCGTGACTACATCAGGCAGACCCTTCAAACGCTGTTGAGAGCCCGCTTGCAGAGACAGGATCTCGACCCCGAACAGATCACCATCACCCCGGCACAGACGCTGATCGGGCCTGCGATGAGCCTGACCGATTTCGCCTTGAACCATACACATCTCGCACAGAGCACGGCATTCACCCTCAGCTCGGGTACCGACCGGGCGCTGCCGACAGGGCTTGACCAGCAAGCCGTCAGGAGCCTGCTGCTGTCCCTGAACGTTGCAACGACGTTTGCCGATAAAATCACCTCGGCGTTGTCCGCCAGTAACGTCGCTGCTGAACAACGCAAGCAGCGCTTCCTCCGCCAGCTGCCTTGGCAGTTGCTGCAACATGCCCATCAGTTACAACTGCAACAGCGCTTGTCGCCGAAGGCCTTCGGCTTGATTGCTCAGGTGTTCGACATGCCCGACGCCGTGGCCCGCGCGACCGTGCAAGGGGCCGATGCCATTGCCCGGCCGCTGGCGCTGATCAAGACCGCCGGGGCTGCAGCGGTCAAGGCGTTGGGCCTGTACTTGATCGGACCTGCAGGAAAACCCGGTCCTCAAGTGTTGTATGCGCCCTACCATGGTGAACACGCATTCAGTGAGTTCGAGGATGAGGCGTCAGTCATCGCCGCGCTGAATACGCCTGGCTCACTGCAGGACTTGTTGCTGCGCCGCTTGCCGGAAACTCAACGTTCGATCTTCAGCGCGTTGTTCAACGCAAGCAGCGGCCAGGCGAGCGAGATGACCCTGGCCACCACTCCGGTCAACGGTAACTGGTTGCTGCAGTTGTTCGACGACAATCTGGCCTTGTTGCCACGTTTGCTGAGCGGCCATTCAATGCCATCGGCGCAAACGGACTGGGACGCCGCGAAGCACCTGTTCAGTTCGGGCATCCAGTTGGTCCGGGGCGTGCTGCCGGGCAAACTCGCCTGTGCGCAGTTTCTCTGGCAAAGCTACAAGGATTTCAAGGGCTCGGCCGAAGCGTTGCAGGATCACCACTGGAAACGTGCACTGGAAACCTTTACCGCCGGCGCAGCGGAAATGATCAGTCTCGGGCGGCTGGCTCTGGAATCACGTCTGGAATCTCAAGAGGCGGTGCCGCCGCAGCCAACCGCGCCGAGCGCCCCCGTCCTTGCGCAGACCAAGCCGACCGATCCGCAGCGCACCGCGTTGCAGGCATTCGAAACCTCGAAGATCGCCCTCAAGGATCTGACCCATAATGCTGCCGAGGGCACGTATCAGGACCTGAACACCAGAGCGACCTACGCCCCCATTGCCGGTAAAGTCTATCCCGTGGAGCGGCCGGGAGTCGTCTGGCAAATCAAGGGCGCCGGCCAGCCAGGTCCGGTGTTGCAGCACACCGCCTCCCGGCAACTGGTGCTGGATCCGGATCGCCATACCGTGCATTTCGGCAAGGCCTTGTCGAAGATGGTCAACCATTACACCACCCATCGCCAGGCCCGGTACATGCTGAATATCGAAGCGCAAGGCATGGAAGAAATCCGCGCCCGCCATCCGGAAAAAGCACTCATGTTGATCGAGGCAATTGATCTGGCCCGGCATTACGCGTTCAACAGCCTGCACAATCTTGTTCAGCTAAGAAACGATGTGCCGGGCACGCGCCTCGATACTTTTCTCAAGTCGTTTTTTGACGTGCAACGGATTGATGCCGACATGCTCCACAAGTTGAAGCTGTCCATCGTGCCGATCTGTAATGCATTGGTCGATCCAACAGAAGACCTGTTGAATACTCGTCGCTTTGTGGTCGGCTCGAACAGACAGCCCGACTCGGGTGTAATCGCCTTTGTACTGGATGGCGATTTACTCAAGAAGGTCCATTTCACCGAAAAATTCTTCAATCAAGAACTGGAGTGGTACAACACCGGGCTGACCGAGCCCTTCAATGTCGAAGGGCATGCACGGGCCGCGACGCTCATCCACGAGTTTTCCCATCAGTTCAGCAAGACCGTAGACATTGCTTCGCTGGAAGCGCGGCGCCCGTTTGCTGATCTGATTGCTACGGTGACGGGTTACGGAGCTTCCCGCAAACAGCTGCAGACACGTTTTCAACGCGAAGCTCTGTCACTGTCTACCCCCCGTGAAGAGCTGTTCTCGCGCTGGAGCCATGAACTTCAGGAGTGGCTGGATATCGACATGATTGAAGGCATGAATCATGTACGCAAGGAAATTCTCAAGACCACGCGTAGCGCGAATCTGGATGACGCGCGGACCGCTTTTCTCAACCCTTCCAACCCGACTCCACGAATCGACACGATATTGCGCAATGCCGATTCGATCGCCTTTCTGATCTGTGAAATGGGCCGCCAGCTCGATCCGGTGCCCCAATCTCAAGAAGGGCTCAACTGAAGCAAAAAAAATGCGCAGGCGGTTGGCCTGCGCATTGTTTATCGCGGGGCAAGGTCAGTCTTTCTGGTCGCGCAATACATTGCCCGAGGCACCGTCGATGCGGAATTCATACACCGAACCATCGGCCTTGCGTCCCTCACCTTTCCAGTAGCCGTCATTGTCGGCCTCGATTTCATAGACTTCGACGTAACCGGCCTTGGTTTTCACGATCTCGATAGCCTTTTCGATGGTGACCCAGCCCGCACCGGGACGGTCAGCCATGGCAGCACCGGCACTGAACAAGGCGGCAGTGGCGATTGCAGCGGCCAAGGTTTTTTTGATCATTTTTTCACTCCATTTGTGGATGATGTTCGTCTAACGTCCTGTTTTTGGGCGCCACACGGAAAAATAAGTTCCACTTTGATGGGCAATTGCCATGACGGATGTTCTCGGCACCCGACCCGCAAGGTTAGAATGCAGCAAATCAGGACGAGTCAATGACCCAAGAATCCCTCTCGGAAGCCGAATACGATGCAATCACCGATGCCGCCGCGCACTGGTGCATGCGTCTGCACGCCGTAGACTGCTCCGCCGAAGAGCGTCTGGCTTTCGAGCAATGGCGCGATGCGCATCCGCTGCATGCGTTCGAATATGACGCCATGCTGGAAATCTGGGACGTTGCCGAGCACTTGCCCCGTCCGCAGGCGCTGCCAAATGTACCGCTGAATAAAGCGGTTCCCGCCTGGCGTCGCTATGCAATTGCGGCGAGCGTCTGCGCACTGGCCTTGCCACTGGCGGCGTACAGTGGCTGGAATCTGGGCTGGTTGCCCAACAGCTATCAGCACTTCGAAGCCACCGACAATGTCCGTCAAATTACCTTGAACGATGGCAGTCAAGTCGAACTCAACCTCAACACCGAGCTGACGTTCAGCAATTACAAGGACGAACGCCGAGTCACCCTGAAAAAAGGCGAGGCGTTTTTCGAAGTCAGTCATGACCTCTCCCACCCGTTCGTGGTCAGGGCCGGCGAAGGCAAGATCCGCGTGACCGGCACCCGCTTCAATGTCTGGCTGTACGAAGATCAGGTGCGGGTCAATCTGATCGAAGGCTCGGTGCTGGTAACCAGCAACGCCGCACTGCCCGGCGACGGTCTGCGCCTTGGGCCCGCCATGCAGGCGCAGTACCGGCATGGCGATTACATGCCACAGATCAGTCAGACCTACGCTAACGACAACGCTCTGGCCTGGCGCAATGGCAAACTGGTGCTCGACAACCTTGCACTGAATGAGGCCTTGCCGCTGATCAATCGCTATCTGAGCAAACCGTTGAAACTGGCTGACGCCAGTACCGGCGCCATCCGTGTCGGCGGTGTCTACAACGTCAAAGAACTCGGCGGCCTCGTCAACACTCTGCCCAAAGTGTTGCCGGTCTACCTGACCCGTAATACCGAGGGTGATCCGGTAATCAATTCGATGCCGCGGCAGCCGCCGAAAACCTGAAACCCGACACCACCTGCCAGGGTGAACTCAGCGCAATAAAAAGCCGCTGTCCCCATCCAGGGGGCAGCGGCTTTTTCGTTCAGGCTGACTTACTGCGCAACCACCTCAGCGCTCTTGCCCGCGACTTCGCGAACAGTCTGCAGCTGATACTGCGGATCGGCAGCAATCTGCTGCTCAGTGAACGGCAACACGCTCCACTGCTTTTTCGAAAACGCCTGGGTCTGATCCCGGGAATATTTCGACTCGGGGTCGCTCGACAGCGAGAACGCCAGCAGCCCCTGAGCATGCGGACCGTTGTCGCCAAAGCTCACCACTTGCAGATAACTGGTACCGCTGATCACTTCGAGTTTGCCGTCTTCACGCGGCACGCTCTGGATCGCGTTGTAGATTCCCAGCGTCCCGGGTCCGCCGTGGATCGCAGTTTGTTGAGCGCCGCTGCTCACCACTTGAATATCGCCCCAGCGCGTTTCAGGTTTGAGCCCCATTTTCTGCGCGGTGGCGGCCGACGCCAGCAGCGCTTCACGCAGGGCCTTGCTCACGGTCGGTTGCTCGATCGCCAACCCGCGTGGCGTATGTTGCGGGTCTTTTGGATCGAACGGCACCCGCCAGACATCCGGCGACGCTTGCAACGCCTGCATGATGTTCTGGAAGTGCACCAGACCGATGCCCGAATCCAGATTCGCCCGGCCATCCCAGCCCTTGAGGCTGACGCAAACCGGCTTCAACGCGGCCGCGTCCGCCCCCAGATCCGCAGCGCAGAACTTCAACAGATCGGGCAGCACCTGGGTTGCCAGATAGACGTTGTCGTCCATCACCATCTGCTGCAGATCCTTGACCGCCAGCGGCCCCTTTTTGCCCGGCGCACTCAGACGCTCCAGCGCAAATCGTGATCGCAGCCCCAGTGGTTGGCCGTCCTGACTGATCAGTGGCGAGAACCCGGTCAGCGGTTGTGCCGGGTTGGCCAGCCACGCGGAATCGTTGGAGTGCTGAACGAAGTCCTTGCGCAACAGTTGCGGCAGCTGGCTGGCGGCATAGATGCCCTTCTGCGCCGCTTGCGGATCGATATCCCAGGCGCAAGCGCTGTTGGAACCGTCGAGCACAATCATCTGCAAGCCGATGCGTGGGTCGCTGCACTTGGCCAGTTTGTCGGCGCTGACGTTCGGCACCACCGACAGGTTCATGTACAGCGTTTGCCCCTTGTCATCCACGGCCAGCGTGTTGACCCACGGGATGCCCTGGATCTTGTGCACCGAATCCTGCAGGGCTTTGAGGCTTGATGCCTGGTTCATCGCGTACCACTGCGTCAGCACGCGATCATTGTCCAGATTGGCGTCGCGCAGGCTGTAAGCGTACTGATGATCCCAGTCGAGTTTGCCCGGCCACTGTACGATCGGGCCGAACTGCGAGCTGTAGACATCGCGCGAAACCGGCACCACTTGGCCATCCGCCTGCTTGACCTTCACGGTGACGGTCTGCTTGTTCAGCGGCAACGATTGGCCGTCGAGCAGGTAGCGGGTCGGGTCTTTCGGGTCGAGTTGCAGGCGATACAAAGTGAAGTGTTTGGATGAATCGACCGTGTGGGTCCAGGCCAGATGCTGATTGAAACCGATGTTGATCATCGGCAGCCCCGGCAAGGCGGCGCCCATGACGTCGAGTTTGCCGGGGATGGTCAGGTGCATCTGGTAAAAGCGCATGCCGCCGACCCACGGGAAATGTGGGTTGGCCAGCAACATGCCGCGTCCGTTGAATGAGCGCTCACTGCCAACCGCCACGGCGTTGCTGCCGCGATCCAGAGCGAAGCGCTGCAGGCGCGCGTCCGCCAACTGATAGGCCTGCGCCTTGCTGTCGAACTGCGCTGTGGCCTGCGGCGGGGTCGCGCCCGCCAGGGCTTCGGCGAACTGCCCGACACCGCCCTCGACCAACAAGCGCCGAGTGAGCTTCACCAGATCTTCGGCAGCGATATCGCGCACCCACTCGCCCTGGCACTGTTGCGGCAGACCTTGCTCGCGGCGTTCGGCCAAATAGCGGTTGTAGCCGGCGGCATAACCTTCCACCAGATCGTGCACCTGCGCCGGTTGCGCGTCCCAGAAGGCTTTCACCGCTTCGGAGGTGTTGAGCCAAGTGAAGAACAGGTCGCTGACGCGATTCTCGCGTTGTTCGACAGTGAACTGCTCCGGCCCGAAATAGCGCGAGCGCTGACCGTTGACCGTAACAATCTCGTTGGCCAGCAAGCACAGGTTGTCCTGCGCGTAGGCGTAACCGATGCCGAAACCCAGCCCGCGCTCGTTCTCGGCGCGGATGTGCGGTACGCCAAACGCGGTGCGGCGGATATCGGCACTGGCTGGCGTGGCGGGACTGAATGCATGGGCCGACAGACTGAGCCCGAGAAACGCGCTGGCGAGGGCCAGCCCGGTTAACTGCCTGGAAATAATCACACTCGCTCCTGATCGATAGGACACGGTTCGACGCGTGCTTTGCGCAAGGTCCGAACTCGGTCTGAAGTTGACGCCTGCGCCTGGGCGCAAGGTGGCTGTTCAGGAAACGAATGCAGCAAAAAAATATTTAGCCCGTTTGCCCAAGGGACAAACCGCCGATGACGGGAAAACAACGAATAACCGACAAAATTTCTACATATTTCCTTTCATGATTTGTCGTGCTGAAACGTCTTGTTTACTGAGAGCAGCCAAAACGTTTCCTGAACAGGCTCTGCAAAGGAGTAACCCATGTACAACTCGCAACTACCAACGGACGGTAGCCAGGCGTCACAAGGAGCTTCCATGAGTCCCCGCGCGAGCAGTTTCGCACCCAGCCCGGAACGCCAGGGCAATGAGCGCATTCGCCTGCTGCTCAAAAGCTTCGGTCTGCGTACCAGCCTGATTCGCCTGAAGGTCATCGACGCGCTGTTGGTCGCCGCGCAAAACGATCGACGCCTGGGCGTGCGCGGTGTGCACAGCCAATTGCTGGACCTGGATATTCCGTTGTCCTTTCTCAGCGTGCGCGAAGTGTTGAAGCGTCTGTGTGCCGAAGGTGTGGTCACCTTCAACCCGGACAAGAGTTACAGCCTGCATCCACAGGCTGCTGCCGTGCTCAATCACGATTGAAGCGTCCCGCGATCGCCGTCAGGGTTTGACCTTGCGGCGCATCACCCCGTTGATCACCACCACGACCACCGCCACACCGATGGCGATGTACTGGAACGTCTTCTCGCTGATCATCCCGGCATTTTGCAGCCACGACAGGCCGAGCATGATCGCCAGCACCGACAGCGCGATCAGTATCGAATATTTCAAACGTTGCTTCTGGGTCATTGCGGGTTCCTGAACCTTTCAAATGTATCCGGTTTGTATCCGGTTGCATGCCATGCACATACCGTGTTGCGGGGATGGGCTTTGATAAACGCGGTCTCATGTTACAGCCGATGAAGAGTTTTGGCTTCATGACGGCGTAACCATGAGGATTTTTGAAATGTTCCGTCGAATCACCTGGCTGATTCCCGTCCTTGCCGTACTGACCTTGAGCGGCTGCATCATTTTCCCCCACGGCGGCTGGCATGACGACCACCATCGGTACCAGGAAGGTCCCGGTTATTACCAACATCGATAGGCGATGACTCCCCGCATAAACGTTAAAAACTGTGTTCCCGGAACGACCGCGCCTGCTGAATAGCAGGCGTTTTCTGTCTCTAATGTGACCTGCGCGTGTAAGACGCTGATCAAGCTTTTGTAGGACTCTTCGAGCTGCAACGATTTGCGCATTTTTGATATTTCTGGACACACCTGCCGGGTGTAAATCCCCCTCTCCACCACCCTACCCTCTGCGCTCCTGATGCCCAACCACGAGCACACCCGCGCATGCAACGAACACTTATCGATATCAGCCCCGGACAGGCCCTCGGCTTCTGTCTGGCCGTCTCCCTGTTTGAACTGCTGACCTACATGGCCAGCGATCTGATCATGCCGGCAATGCTGGCCGTTACCCTGGAATTCGAAGCAGACGCGCAGCATGTTCCCTACGCATTCAATCTGTACCTGATCGGTGGTGTCTGCCTGCAATGGCTGATGGGGCCACTCTCCGACCGTTTTGGCCGGCGGCGGCTGCTGTTGAGCGGGTGCCTGTTGTTCGGCGTGGCCTGTGCCGCGACCTTTGGCTCCAGCAGCATTGAGGCGTTCAACCTGCTGCGGCTGATGCAGGGGATGGGCCTGGGCTTCGTCGTGGCCGTCAGTTATCCGGCCCTGCAGGAAGTTTTCCGTGAAGCGGATGCCGTGCGCCTGATGGCGTTGTTGGGCAATGTGGCATTGCTGTCGCCGCTGCTCGGGCCATTGCTTGGCAGCCTGCTGCTCGAATGGCTGAGCTGGCGGACGCTGTTTCTCGGCCTGGGCCTGGCGGCGGCTGTTGCCTGGCTGGGGCTGTATGTCTGCATGCCCGAGACCATCGGCGTCATGCGCAACGACGGCCAACAACAGGCACCCGTTGAGTTCAATTCACGGCAGATTGGGCAGCGCTATCTGACGCTGCTCGGCAACCGCCACTTCCTGTACGCCAGCCTCGCACTGGGCTTGATGAGCCTGCCCCTGATTGCCTGGATCGGGCTGTCGCCGCTGCTGCTGATGCAGTTGCTGGGCCTGTCCTCGCGCGAATACGGGCTGTGGCAAGTCCCGATCTTCGGCGCCGTGATTGTCGGCAATCTGATCCTTGATCGTTTGCTCGCCAGCCACTCGTTGCCCCGGGTCATTCGCATTGCGCTATGGCCACTGTGCCTGGGCCTGATCGCATTGATCGGCACAGCCCTGTCCAGCGCTGCGCTGCCGCTCCTGATTGCCAGCCTGTCGCTGTATGCCATTGGCCTGGGCATGAGCAATGCGGCGCTGTACCGGTTGGCACTCTTCGCCAGCGATGACAGCAAGGGCCTTGTTTCCGCGACCATCGGCATGCTCTCGATTGTCGTAATGGGTACGGGCGGTTCGCTGATAGCCGCTGTTGGCGGTGCCGACAGTCTCGAGGGTTTCGCCCTGTGCGCGGCACTCGCTGGCTTGCTGTGCCTGCCGCTGATCCAGCGTTTTGTGCACCTGTCGAAGCCACCCAACCTTGCACCGGCTACACCTGAGGAGGCCCGCTAATGCACCTTTTCCCTCACAGTGACGCACTCTGTGCATCCACGGCCGCCTACTGTGCGGACTCGTTGGCGCCCGGCCTGTTTGATCGGGCCATGCTCGAAATCACCCGTTTTCACATCGAACAGACCCCAGGTTATGAGCATTGGCTAAACGCCAATGGCATTGCAGCCAAAGACCTCGAGACCCTGGAGGACTGGTCGCACCTGCCACCGATTTTCGCCAACTTCTTCAAACAGCATTTGCTGCTCAGCCCCACTGGCGCGGACGCGCTGGAACTGACGTCCTCCGGCACCAGCGGGCAAAAAAGCCGCATGCGTTATGACGCGCGCAGCCTGGGTGCGGCGCAGTACATGGTCGAGCGGATATTTGCGCAGTACGGCTGGATTACACCGCATACGCCCTGCAATTACCTGTTGCTGAGCTACGAACCCCAAGCGCGAATCACCTTGGGCACATCGTTCACCGATCAGTTTCTGTGTGGCTTTGCCCCCGTCAATCGGGTGGTGTATGCGCTACGGGCCGACGGTGACGGTCATCGGTTCGATCTGTTCGGCGTGATCACGGCCCTGCAAGCGTTTGCTGAAGAAGGTTTGCCGGTGCGCATCTTCGGTTTCCCGGCTTTTCTATGGGAAACCCTGCAACGCATGCGCGCCACCGGCGCGACGGATCTGCAACTGCCGGCCGGGTCGCTGGCGTTCTTTGGAGGCGGCTGGAAAACCCGTGCCGCCGAAGAAGTCCCCAAGCAACAGTTGTACGCACGGATCCAGCAGCAATTGGGCATGGATGCCAAAGACTGTCGCGATGGCTACGGCGCCGTCGAGCACGCGGTGCCTTACATCGAGTGTGCCCACCACCATTTTCATGTGCCGGTCTATTCGAAAGTGTACGTACGCAGCCCCGTGGACTTTTCGGTCCTGCCCTATGGGCAGTGCGGTCTGCTCAGTCTGGTCTCGCCTTACATCTCGTCAAGTCCCGCCCACGCGGTGGTCATGAGCGACCTCGCCACGCTGTATCCCGCTGCAAGTTGCGGTTGTGGTCTGGCGAGCGACTGGTTCCAGTTGCATGGCCGCGCCGGCACGACGGCCGCGAGGAGCTGCGCCATGGCCGCTTCCGAATTCCTGGGGAAACACTGATATGTACTTGATCAACGGAAAACTGCGCTGCGACTGCGATCTCGACAGTGCGCTGCAACAACTTTACCCGCAACTGCCAAATCGGCTGCAGACACCCCTTGAGACCTCCACTTTACTGACCGCTGCGCAGGCGTTCGCCGAACGCCTGCAGCATCAACCTCTGGAGCTGTCACTCGACACCAGCCAGCGCCAGGCCCTGATCGACTTTTGCCAGCCTGCGACGCTGCAGGTCAAGCTTGATCATGAGCTGGGCCTGCGACCCGATTCCCTGCGCCGCATCGACTATCGGCAGTCGCGTTTCGAGCGCTGGAGCCCTCTGGGACTGGTGGTTCACATCACGCCAGCCAACGCGCCGCTGTTGGCGTTCTGTGCAGTCCTGGAAGGTCTGTTGAGCGGCAACGTCAACTGGCTGCGGCCCAGCAGCAGCGACGGCGGACTCACTGCGCGCCTGCTCCAGAAGTTGCTGGAATGTGACCCGAGCGGGCAACTCGATGGATACGTCGCGGTGTTGCCGACAACGACCGGACAAATCGGTCAGCTGTGCAGACACGCCGACGGCGTCTCCGCCTGGGGCGGCGAAACCGCGCTGCAAGCCATCCGACTGCAGATCCCGCCAGGCTGTCGCTGGATCGACTGGGGTCACCGCATCAGCTTCGCCTACCTGACCCCGGATGCGGCATCACCCGCCGTCCTCGATGCCATTGCCGATGAAGTCTGCCGCCTCGATCAGCAAGCCTGCTCCAGCCCGCAATGGTTGCTGGTCGACAGCGACGATGCGAGCGTATTGAACGATATCGGGGCGCAACTGGCTGCCGCGTTCGAGCGTCGCACCGGGCACTGGCCGGCGCTCACCCCGACGCTCGAAGAAGCCTCACAAATCACCACCAGTGCGGCGATGGCGCGGCTGGCGCAGAGTTTTGCCGGGCAAACCGGCCGGGTCTGGAGTACGCCGCACTGGCGGGTGATCTGGAGCCATGACCGTCAGCTCGAACCTTCCGCGCTGTTTCGCAGCCTGCTGCTCAAGCCTCTGCCCCGCGAACTGCTCGGCGCTACGTTGTTGCCGTGGCGCAACGTACTGCAGAGCTGTGCCTTGCTGTGTCCTGAGGTGCAAATCGCCGAACTGACGCAGACGCTGATCGCCGCCGGTGTGACCCGCATCGCCCCGATTGAAGCCATCCACGACGGCTACGACGGCGAACCCCATGACGGTGTTTACGCCCTGCAGCGCCTGAGCCGTCGCGTCTCGGTCAGCCTGCCGCCGGACGCGCTGGCGGGTCGTGCCACGCTTGACCGCCAGCCTCCTGCGCCAGGGCTATCAGGGGTTTCGATCATGGACAAGGCGACATTTGCAAGTCAGCCACCGAATGCCAAGGCACAACTGTACTTTCGGTCCGGCGGCAGCAGCGGTACGCCCACACTTTCCGCTTTCAGTTACCACGATTTCCAGCTTCAGATGCGTGCCACCGCCGACGGCCTGATCGCGGCCGGCCTCGATCCGGCGCAAGACAACGTCATGAACCTGTTCTTCAGCGGCGGGCTGTACGGTGGGTTTTCAAGTTTTGCCAAGGCGCTGGAACAACTGGAGGCCCGACACTGGCCGATGGGCGCTCCAGCGGATGACGATTACCGGGAGATCGCGCAACTGATCGTGCAACAACGGATCACGGTGCTGATCGGCATGCCCAGCACCGTGCACCGGTTGTTTCTCAATGAACAGCAGACGCTGCAGCGCTATGGCGCCATCGACAAGGTTTTTCTCGGTGGCGAGCACGTAAGCGCGCCCACCCGCGAGTTGTTGCAAAACTGCGGAGTCAGGCTGATCCGGTCGGCGATTTACGGCAGTGTCGATGCCGGTCCGCTCGGCCATGCCTGCCAGGCCACGGCAGACGGTGTGTTCCACCTGATGAGCGACATCCAGCACCTGGAAATCGTCCGTTTCGATCAGGACGCGCCGGTCGATCACGGTGAGTCGGGGCGTCTGCTGGTGACCTCCCGGGCGCGTCAGGGCCAGTCCGTGCAGCGCTATGACATCGGTGACAGCGGACGCTGGCTATCCGGCCCATGTCCCTGCGGTCTGACCTCACCGCGCTTCGAGCTGCTGCAACGGCACGGCAAATTGCTGCGCATCGGCACTGACTTCATCTCGCTGACAACGCTGGAGCAGCACCTGCAAGCACCGTTTCAACTGATCCTCGACCACGGCCCTGACGGCCGGGAACGCATGCGACTACGCAGTCCTCTGGAGCCGGCTCAGGCCCATCTTCAGTTGCAGGGCTATCAGACGCTGAACACGCTGGTGCAGACCGGACTGCTCACCGTGGACGTCGAGCAATGCGCCGTTGCGCAATTTGTCCGCAACAGACACAGCGGCAAGACACCCTCAGTGATTGATTCACGCCGCTGAAGACGGGCGCCTGCTGGCGCCCCACCGCTCCTTTGCATATGAAACCACCATGAACACCACCACAGATTTGAATGCCTTGCTCGATTTTGCCCGCCAACATTCGCCTTATTACCGCGAACACTTCAAGGACGTTGGAGATCCCGTCAGCAGCTTGAACGACTTGCCCCTGGTCGATCCCGGGCAGTACTGGCACGGCAGCCAGCCCCTGCAGAAGTGGTCGCCGTTGACCGGCCCGACCACGGATGCGCTGGTCTTCCAGACCGGGGGGACCACCGGTTCAGGCAAACTGTCGCTGTTCACCCGCGGCGAATGGCAAACCCTGACGCGCGATTTCGGCGTCCACCTCACGGCACAACTGAACCCCGGCGACCGAGTCGCCAATCTGTTTTTCGTCGGTGACCTGTATGCCAGCTTCATCTTTGTCCACGATGCCCTGGCACATGTCGAGACGCCCGTCAGCGAGTTTCCGTTCACCGGGGCCGTTGATAGCGCCGTACTGGCCAAGTCGATCGTGGCGAACCGGATCAACGTGCTGGCTGGCGTGCCGGCGCAACTGTTGAAATTTGCCGCCTGGCTCGAGCGCCGGTCGCAGGTTCTGGAGGGCGTCGAAACCCTGCTCTACGGTGGCGAGAGCCTGTTCGGCGCACAGCTGCAAGTGCTGCGTCGGGTGCTTCCGAACGCGCGTATTGCCTCCATCGGTTACGCCAGCGTCGATGCCGGACTCATCGGCGTCAGCACTCGCGATTGCGCTCTGGGCGAACACCGGATGCTGGAGCACCACAGCGTGCTGGAGATCATCGATGAGGTGAGCGGCGCAGTCATCGAAGAATGCGACCGTAACGGCAAACTGGTCATGACCAATCTGACCCGTCGCCTGATGCCCGTCATCCGCTATCCCGTCGGCGATCTGGCGTGCTGGCGTGAACCGCCCGGCACGCCCATGCGCAAATTCGCGCTGATGGGACGCAGTATGAGCAGCCAGCGAGTGCGGGTGGGCGTTTTGAGTCTGGACATGCGTGACACTGGCGACCTGGTGCAAAGCCTCGGGAAAAGCGCCGACTGGCAATTGATCATCGAGCAGCAGGGAAAAAAAGACCTGCTGAGTCTCAGATGGGTACCCGACAGGCACATGACTGATATCGCCCAGGCCAGCGCAAACCTGCGCAGCACGCTGATCGAGCAATATCCGTTGATCGAGAAGCTGCACGGCGAGCAATTGCTCGATCTGCATGTGATCGCCTGCGCCAGCGATGAACTGACGTGTCACCCACGTTCCGGCAAGCATCAGCGGGTTGTGGACCGGCGCGACTATCAGACTCCGTGCGAGCAGCAAGCTTGATGGCCAAGACCATCCTGCGGCGTTATCGCATCACCGACGCACCGGCAGTCAATGGCCTGTTCGAAGCCATTTAC
This sequence comes from Pseudomonas sp. AO-1, assembly GCF_019775695.1. Lineage (NCBI taxonomy): Bacteria > Pseudomonadati > Pseudomonadota > Gammaproteobacteria > Pseudomonadales > Pseudomonadaceae > Pseudomonas > Pseudomonas sp. AO-1. The sequence goes on along the minus strand of NZ_CP079947.1, from coordinate 3,119,560 downwards.
AGCACTCGTTATCCTCAACCGCATGTGTATCTGCCGTGCATGATCAATCAGAATCACAGTGACGGACGCTGGCACTCGCTGGTGGCGGAGGTGAACGGGCAGATTCGCGGGCATGCCACCCTGTTTCGCTGGTCTGGCAGATCCTCACTGGCAGAACTGGCACTGACGGTGGTACATCCGGATGCCCGCGGGCAGAACATCGCCACACGGTTGGGCCGGCAATTGCTGATTCATGCCCAGGCCCTAGATTGCCGGGGCGTCACCATCAAGCAGGTCACGCACCATCCGTACACTCAGCGTATGGCCGCCAGTCTCGGTTTTCACAGCTGCGGTCTGTTGCCGGATTACGCCTCTTCGCCCTTCGATGGACAGGGCCGAGAGACGATCGTTGTCGGCCACTACGACATCGAGGGTTTTCGACGCCCACTGCCCGCGCTGGTCTGGCCAACGGATTGCGGCGAATTGATGTCGCATCTGGAGGGGGCGTTTGGTACCACCGACAAAGCCGCGCCCTGGAGAGGCCCGAAGGTCCATGTCGAACACGCCTCGGGGCGCTATGACATCGTGCTCAAGGAACTCGATGACAACCTGCTCAGGCAACTTGAGCGACTGCCGGTGCAATGGCTGGTTTCGCTAAGGCTCAGGCTCGCCCAGGGTTTTCCCGCCGCAATGGGCCAACTTGCCGATGTAGGTTTCGCTTTCACCGGGATCGTCCCCGATGAGCGTAGCGAAGGCTGGCTGGCGCTGTTTCATCGCGGCTACCAGCCGTCAACGCTGACATTGCACTGCCCGCACATGCAACGCTTGCAGGATCAGGCCCGCCACGCCGGGGAAATGTACCGAGGCTAAAAAAAACGGCCCGCCCACAAAAAAATGGGCGGGCCGTTCTCAAGATTCAGGCCTTGGCTTTGACGCCTTGATCCACCGGTTTCGGCGCGTTGCCTTCACCGTAGGTTTTCAGGTTCTGCAGCACGTAGATCGCCTTTTTGAATTCGGGGATCAGGTTCTTGCCGTAAGCGTTGCCATTGAGGCCATTGCTCTGGATCGCGTCGAGCTGGGTCGCGAAATATTCCAGTGCGTTGAATTTGGCATCGACGTCTTTGGTCACGCCGAACCGGTCGAACTTGTCGCCGGCATTGAGCAAAGTGAACGAGGTGATCTCGGAGATCAGCCCGCGGCTGCGCAGGAAAACGCTCAGATTGCCCAGTTGTTTGACGGAAGTGTTCGACGGGTCGAAGCCCTTGATGTTCTTGCGCAGGCCCTGCTTGTCCATTTCTGCGGTGTTCAGCGCGTTCGGATCGTTGCCGACCATGGTCAGCATCTGCTGCACCTTGACGCTTTGATTCACCTGCTTTTTCGCGCCCGTATTGCGAACCAGCACCCCTGCCTTGCTTTCCCAACCACCGACAATGCCGATCGTCATGAGAAGACTCCCTGTGAAATAACCATGAAATGTCCTTGGTGACACTTTGAATGACGCGAAGTATCTACCGGCCAACTAGTGGCACCAACCCTTTTAGTGCAGTCGCTTACAATTTCTGTACATTCTCGATACAAATCACCGCAAGCTCACTATCACGGGGCTTCATGGCAGTTTGACGATGGCTGGCGATGCTTTTTCCGTATCGGTTAAACAGGCGGTCAATTCATTTGTATCAGGGTCGATACGCCCCTTATGTCAGCCCGAAACTTTCTTGCACGAAAGTACCTAAAGCTTCCCCCTTCGCCGACGATACGCTGGTGTAACCCCGCCGTTTCTCCCTCGACCCCACAATAAGAATCGCAGCTCAAGGACCGGTCTCCATGCCCGCATTCCGCACCATTCAGGCTCGCTACACGTTATTTCTGGTTCTTTTCATCCTGCTGCTGTCGGTGTTGACCGTGGTCGGTATCAGCCAATTGGTCGCACCCAAGCTGCGGCATACCGAAGAACAGGTGGTGCTCAATCGCATCGCCGAAGTCGCCGAGCAGATTCAGGGCGAACTCAATAAGGTTCAGTCGCAGCAGCGCAGCATCACTCAGACCATTCCGCTGCTCGACAGCGCGGCCATCGACACAGTGTTGCCGGGGCTGGTGGATCAGTACGGCGAACTGAAAGTGTTTGGTGGCGGGATTTGGCCGTTGCCGGGTCAGCGCGAAGCCGGACGTAACAAGTTCAGCACGTTCTGGCACCGCGATGCCTCGGGCAAACTGGCGGTGAACACCTTCTGGAACAGCGACGCGGCGCCGAACTACTACGACCAGAGTTGGTACAAGGGTGGCATGCAGACCCCGCGCGGCCAGTGCGCCTGGGCGGCCGCCTATAAAGACGATGCGAGCGCCGAGCCGCGCACCAACTGCGCCATGGCGATCCAGAAAAACGGCGCGGCCTGGGGCGTGTCAACCATCGACGTGACGCTGGGCTTCTTCAACGATCTGGTGGCGCGCAAGGAAAAAGACCTCAACGCCGAAATGCTGATCGTCGAGGCCGACGGCAAGATCATCAGCAACAGCTCGCGCATCAGCGGCCCGATCGTACTGAAGAACATCAGCGAGCTGGCCGCCGGTTCGACTTTCGCCAGTCAGGTCAAGGCGGGTCTGCAAAACCGTGATCAGGCGCAACGCGTCGAGTTCGACAACAATGGCGAGGCCAGCACGTTCTTCATGCGCCCGATCGAAGGCACGCCGTGGTTCCTCGCCACCGCCCTGCCAACGAAAATGCTCACTGCCCAGCGTGACGACGTGCTCAGCAGCCTGAGCCTGCTGCAGATTCCGCTGGTGATTCTGCTTGTGCTGTTGCAGGTGTATGCGATCCGCCAACTGGTGTCGCGAATGAAGGCGCTCAAGGCCAATATCGATTCGTTGTCCAGCGGCGATGCCGATCTGACCCGGCGCATCACCATCCGCGCCGAAGATGAACTGGGCGCCATCGGCCACTCGGTCAACACCTTTATTGCCTACTTGCAGAACATGATCGGTGAAGTGACGCAGGCCACCGGCGCCATGGCCTCAAGCCTCGACGATCTGCAACGCACGTCGGCCAACACCAGCCAGATTCTGCTGCGCCATGCATCGGAAACCGATCAGACCGTTACCGCCATCACCGAGATGAGCTCGACGGCCGAAAGCGTCGCGCAGAACGCCGCAGAAACCGCAGCGTTCACCCAACGCGCCAACGAAAACGCCGACCGTTCGCGGGTGGTCGTCGGTGAAGCCACCAACAGCGTGGTGGCCTTGATCGATGAAGTGGCCAGTGCCACCAAAAAAGTCGAGAACATGCAGCAGGACGCCCAGCGCATCACCGAGATCCTCGGGGTGATCGGCGCCATCGCCGGCCAGACCAACTTGCTGGCGCTCAACGCCGCCATCGAAGCCGCCCGGGCCGGTGAACAGGGTCGCGGCTTTGCCGTGGTGGCCGACGAAGTCCGCGCCCTCGCCGCCCGCACTCAGGCCAGCACCTCGGAGATCAACGAAATGCTGACTCGCCTGACCCAAGGCGTGAGCTCCTCGGTCAGCGCCATGGAAAACACTCAGGCCAGTTGCCAGTCCGCCGCCGACGCCACGGCGCGGGTCAACTCGGGTCTGGATGAAATGGCCGGCTCGGTCAGTCACATCAACAGCCTCAGCACGCAGATCGCCACCGCTGCCGAACAGCAGAGCGCAGTCACCGAAGAGATCAACCGCAGCATGGTGCAGATCCGGCACATGGTCGAAGAACTGGTGCACAGCGGCCAGGCCAGCGAACGCAACACCCACCAGTTGCTGGAAGCCAATAACCGGGTGAGCGCGATCATGGGGCGGTTCAAGGTTCGTTGAGCCTGACAGATTTGTAATCTTTCACTCAGCAGGCTGTCAGGCTTGATCAATGATCATCCTGCCAGCCTGTCTTGTATCAACTTGAAACACTCCGTTGATGCCGGGCAGGATAATCCGGTCAAAATGCTTTCCTTTTTGATCGTCATCCGAGCCGAGAATCCATTATGCGAACCTCCCTGCGACTGACCGCCCTCAGCGCCCTGCTTCTCTCCTCCCTGGCCCAGGCGGCCGACCTGATTCCGATCGAAGTGCATCGCGATGCCAATTGCGGCTGCTGCAAAAAATGGATCAGCCACCTCGAAGCCAACGGCTTCAAAGTCGAAGACCACGTCGAAAGCGACATGAGCCGCTTCAAGCAGCAACACGGCGTACCACCGCGCCTGGGCTCGTGCCATACCGCGCTGATCAACGGCAAGTTCGTCGAAGGCCACGTGCCGGCTGAACAAATACTGGCCCTGAGCAAGCGTGACGATCTGTTGGGTATCGCCGCACCGGGCATGCCGATGGGGTCGCCGGGCATGGAAATGGACGGCATGAGCGATGCCTATCAAGTGATCGGCCTGAAGAAAGACGGCACGGATGTGGTGGTGGCGGACTACCCGGCGCATTGATGGCTGCCGGTTACCTCGGGCTGTTCGCGGCGGCGTTCGGCGCTGCGACGCTGCTGCCGCTGCAATCGGAAGCGTTGCTGGTCGGCCTGATCGCCAGCGATCATTACTGGCTCTGGGGTCTGTTGGGTGTGGCGACGCTGGGCAATGTCCTCGGTTCGCTGGTCAACTGGTGGCTGGGGCGTGGCCTCGAACGGTTTCAGGATCGACGCTGGTTTCCGGTCAGCGCGAAACACATGGCCACCGCGCGCAAACATTACGAGCGTTACGGTCACTGGTCACTGTTACTCAGTTGGCTGCCGGTGATCGGTGATCCGCTGACCCTGATCGCCGGCGTCATGCGCGAGCCACTCGGGCGCTTTCTATTGATCGTCACCCTGGCCAAGGGCGCGCGCTACGCGGTGGTGGCGATGCTGACCCTGGGCTGGCTCGGTTGAACATTCCGCTCGCGGCGTTGCCTGTGGTTAACGTCGCCCTAATCCGGGCGTTCCAGCATCGGCCGATTTTCATGGAGTTTGTCCCTATGTCCGTCACGCTCTCCCGCTGGCTGCCCGGCCTGTTCCTCAGCGCTGCGCTGCCGCTGTTTGCCCATGCCGCCGCATCTGAAGCAGCCCCCGCCGACGGCCCGACCTATGGTCCGGAGCTGCAGGGTTTTCAGTATCCCTACACACTCAAGCACTTTGCCTTTCAGTCTCAGGGTAAATCCCTGCAGATGGGTTACATGGACGTCGCCGCCCATGGCAAGGCCAACGGCCGCACCGTGGTGCTGATGCACGGCAAGAATTTCTGCGCCGCCACCTGGGACAGCTCGATCAAAGCCTTGAGCGAAGCCGGTTACCGGGTTGTTGCGCCGGATCAAATCGGCTTCTGCACCTCGAGCAAGCCCGATCACTATCAGTACAGCTTCCAGCAACTGGCGACCAATACCCAACAACTGCTCAAAGCCCTCGGCATCCAGAAAGCCACCCTGCTTGGCCATTCCACCGGCGGCATGCTCGCCACCCGCTACGCGCTATTGTTTCCGGAACAGGTCGAACAACTGGCGCTGGTCAACCCGATCGGTCTGGAGGACTGGAAAGCCCTTGGCGTGCCTTATCGCACCGTCGATCAGTGGTACCAGCGCGAACTCAAGGTCACCGCCCAAGGCATTCGCGACTACGAACGCAACACCTATTACGACGGCCGCTGGAAACCCGAATTCGACCGCTGGGTCGACATGCTCGCCGGCCTGAGCAATGGGCCAGGCAAGACCCAGGTGGCATGGAACTCGGCGCTGATCTACGACATGATCTTCACCCAGCCGGTGTACTACGAGTTCAAGGACTTGAAAATGCCGACCCTGTTGCTGATCGGCACGTCCGACACCACGGCCATCGGCAAGGATCTCGCGTCCCCCGAGGTCAAGGCGAAAATCGGCCACTATGAGGTGCTCGGCAAGCAGGTCGCCAAGCTGATTCCACAGTCGACGCTGGTGGAATTCCCCGGCATGGGCCACGCGCCGCAGATGGAAGAGCCGGCGAAATTTCACCAGGCCTTGCTAGGCTGGCTGAACAACCCCAATCCCGTTCGTTGATGAGGTAAGGCTGATGGCGGTGCAGATTGCAGTGATCGATGACTGGCAGGACGTGGCGCGGGACGTGGTCGACTGGTCGGTGCTCGACAGCATCGGCGAAGTGACGTTTGTGCACGACTACCCGGCGGACAACGCCACACTGGCCGAACGTCTTGGCCAGTACCAGGTGATCTGCGTAATGCGCGAGCGCACGCGTTTCGACCAGGACCTGCTGCAGCGCCTGCCCAACCTCAAGCTGCTGGTCACCGGCGGCATGCGCAACGCGGCGCTGGACATGCAGGCGGCTGCCGACCTCGGGATCAAGGTCTGCGGCACCGACAGCTATAAGCACGCGGCGCCGGAGCTGACCTGGGCGCTGATCATGGCCGCCACGCGCAATCTGCTGAACGAAGCCAATGCCCTGCGCGCCGGCGGCTGGCAGCAAGGGCTGGGCGGTGATTTACACGGTAAAACCCTGGGCATTCTTGGTCTGGGCAGCCTCGGTCAAAAGGTCGCGCAATTCGGTCAGGTGTTTGGCATGCGCGTAATTGCCTGGAGTGAGAATCTCACCGCCGAACGCGCTGAAGCCGTCGGCGTGACCCGGGTCAGCAAACAGCAACTGTTCGAGCAGGCCGATGTGCTGTCGGTGCATCTGGTATTGAGCGAGCGCAGCCGTGGGCTGGTCGACGCACAGGCGCTGGACTGGATGAAACCCGGCGCGCTGCTGGTCAACACCGCCCGCGGGCCGATCGTCGATGAAGCGGCGCTGATCAAGGCATTGCAGAAACGCAAGATCGCCGCAGCGGCGCTGGATGTGTTCGATCAGGAACCATTGCCTGAACTGCATCCGTTTCGCACGCTGGACAATGTGCTGGCCACACCGCATGTGGGGTATGTCAGCCGACAGAACTACCAACAGTTCTTTTCGCAAATGATCGAGGATATTCAGGGGTGGGCGGCCGGCAACCCAATTCGAATCCTCAACTGACCCCGTGTAGGAGCTGCCGTGTTCAGCAGATCAACAAACTGACCGCACCACAACAGTGCGCTTCGCCTTTCCGCTAGCACAAAATCGTGACCGGTCAGTCACCGTTTTAGCCCTCTCCATCAAAAAAACCTGCCCTTCGTCGGTGCGTTCCCGCTTGAACACCACGGTTTTCGCTGCCTGCAAACCGATTGTCGAACAATTTAACCGTTTGCTCTCGCCCGCTCTAGGATCTGGCCTAGACTGATTTTCGCGGGTTAAAACCGGCCAGTCACAAACCCGAAAAATTGTCGAAACTTTTGCCGATGGCGGCGGGTCATCTGAAAGGCAGGGTCAACGCGACTGGTGCAATCCTTGCAACGGCCCTTTCACCCATTCTGCTTGCGCGTGTTGGGTAGCGTTTGCTCACCGATGCGTGGCGCGTTTGCGCCCGGCCACAGGATTTGGCCACAGCTTGTTCGATACAAGAATCAGATCAACGACACGGGAGATTCATATGATCAGTGCGGCATTGGATATTCAGGGAGAGCGTGCTCAGCAGGCGGTTGGTGAATCGAGCACCATGAGTCTTCCCGGCAGCCGGTCGATCAGCGTCCCGGGCACCAAAACGCTGACGCCAGTCGCCAGCCAGAATCCGAACAAGAAGAAAGTGCTGTTCGTCACCTCGGAAATCGCCGACCTGGTGAAGACCGGCGGTCTGGGTGACGTCTCCGCCGCCCTGCCCCGCGCCATGGCGCACTTGCACGATGTGCGGGTGTTGATCCCCGGCTACCCGCAGGTGATGCACAGCGAGAACCCGATCCATATCATCGGCGAACTCGGCGGCCATGCCGCACTGCCCCCGTGCAAGATCGGGCGCATGGACATGCCGGACGGACTGGTGATCTACGTCCTGATCTGCCCTGAACTGTATGAACGTGAAGGCTCGCCCTACGGCGCCAACAATGGCCGCGACTGGCCCGACAACCATATCCGTTTCGCCCGCCTGGGTCTGGCCGCTGCCGATATCGCCGCCAACCTTGCACAGATTCACTGGTGCCCGGATCTGGTGCACGCCCACGACTGGCCGGCCGGTCTGGCCCCTGCCTATATGCACTGGCGCGGGCAGCGCACGCCGACCCTGTTCACCATTCACAACCTGGCCTATCAAGGTGTGACCAGCCTCGGCTCGTGCCCGGAACTCGGCATCCCGACCCATGCCCTGCAACAGGAAGGCATGGAGTTCTACGGCAAGATGTCGTTCCTCAAGGCCGGCATGGCCTATTCGAGCCACATCACCACGGTCAGCGCGACCTATGCGCAGGAAATCACCACCCCGGATTTCGGCTGCGGTCTCGACGGTTTTCTCGCCGCCAAGACCCAGCAAGGCTTGCTCAGCGGCATTCCCAACGGCATCGACGAAAGCTGGGACGCGGCGACGGATCCGCACCTGTTCGCGCCGTTCGCCATCGGCGACTGGGAAGGCAAAGCGATCAACGCCGCCCATGTGCGTGAACTGTTTGGCCTGAGCGACTCCAGCGGCCCGCTGTTTGCCGTGGTTTCGCGACTGGTCTATCAAAAAGGTCTGGACCTGACGCAAGCCGTCTCCGAATACATCGTGCAGAACGGCGGCCAGATCGCAATCATCGGCCGTGGCGAGCCGGAAGAAGAACAGGCCATGCGAGAGCTGGCGCTGCGCTTCCCCGGGCAGATCGGCGTGCGCATCGGCTTCAATGAAACCGACGCCCGCCGCATGTTCGCCGGCAGCGATTTCCTGCTGATGCCGTCGCGCTACGAGCCTTGCGGCCTCAGTCAGATGTACGCCCAGCGTTTCGGCTCGTTGCCGGTGGCGCGCAATACCGGCGGGCTGGCCGACACCATCGAGAATGGCGTCACCGGTTTCCTTTTCGACGAATCCACCGCCGACAGCTACCGCGAAGCCCTGAGCCGTGCGTTCAAGGTCTTCGCCTTCCCCGAATTGCTCAACGCGATGCGCTGCCGGGCCATGGCCGCGCCGTTCAACTGGTGCAAAGCGGTCGAACCCTACGCCGAACTCTACGAACGACTGGTCGCCAAGGCGCTGGGTAAAGCCGGCCACAAATAACTCAGGGAGCTTTTCACGATGCCGTTACGGACCCAAGAAAACTGGCCCCACGGCGCGATCATGCAGGACGCCGAACACACTCAGTTTGCGCTGTGGGCACCGGATGCGTTTTACGTCAGTGTCGAACTTGAAGACGGCCAGTCCCTGCCGATGTTGCCGCAGGGCGATGGCTGGTTCGTGATCAAGGCCCGGTGCCCGGCGGGCACCCGCTACCGCTTCAACATCGACGGTGAACTGGAGGTGCCCGACCCGGCCTCCCGCGCTCAGGACGGTGACCTTGACCGTCACAGCGTGGTGGTCGATCCGCTGGCCTATGTTTGGCGGCACACCACCTGGCACGGCCGGCCGTGGAGCGAAGCGGTGATCTATGAGCTGCACGTCGGCGCACTCGGCGGTTTTGCGGAAGTCGAGCAGCATCTGGCACGTCTGGTCGAGCTGGGGATTACCGCCATCGAACTGATGCCTGTCGCGCAATTTCCCGGTACCCGCAACTGGGGTTACGACGGCGTCCTGCCTTTCGCACCGCAAGCCTCCTATGGCACCCCGGAGCAACTCAAACACCTGATCGACAGTGCCCACGGCCATGGTCTGGCGGTGATTCTCGACGTGGTCTACAACCACTTCGGCCCTGACGGCAATTACCTGGGTCGCTACGCCAAAGGTTTTTTTCGCGAAGACAAGCACACACCCTGGGGGGCGGCGATCGACTTCCGCCGCCGTGAAGTGCGGGACTTCTTTATCGAAAACGCGCTGATGTGGGTGCTCGAATACCGTTTCGACGGTCTGCGCCTGGACGCAGTGCATGCGATCGAAAGCCCGGATTTCCTGCCGGAGCTGGCACAACGCATCCGTCAACAGATCGATCCGACGCGCCACGTCTGGCTGACCGTGGAAAACGAGCTCAACCAGTCAAGCCTGCTCGAAGAGGATTACGACGCCCAGTGGAACGACGACGGGCACAACGCCCTGCATGTGCTGCTGACCGGCGAAACCGATGCCTATTACGCGGACTATGCGCTGCAACCCACTGAGCAACTGGCCCGCTGCCTGAGCCAGGGATTCGTGTTTCAAGGCCACATCACCCGCCACGGCGAACCGCGCGGCGAGCCCAGCGAACACCTGCCCTCCACCGCTTTCATCCTGTTCCTGCAGAACCACGACCAGATCGGCAACCGGGCCTTCGGCGAACGTCTGCATCAATTGGCCGACCCACGCGCCGTGCAGGCCGCCACCGTGCTGTTACTGCTGTCACCGATGATTCCGCTGATGTTCATGGGCGATGAGTTCGCCGCCGAACAACCGTTCCTGTTCTTCACCAGCCACCACGGTGAACTGGCGGATCTGGTGCGCGAAGGTCGGCGCAATGAGTTCGCCGCGTTCAGCGCCTTCACCGATCCGCACCAGCGCGAAAAAATTCCCGATCCGAATGCCGAACAGACCTTCCACGCCTCACAGCCACGCTTGATCGGCAGTGGCAGCGCAAAACAGCAGGAAACCCTCGCGCTGTACCGACGCCTGCTGCAATTGCGCCATCAATACATCATTCCCAACCTGTCCGGCACTCAGGCGCTCGGGGCGCACATGCTCGGTCGTGGCGCGGTCAGTGCGCGCTGGCGCCTGGGCGATGGCAGTGAGCTGCGAATTGACCTGAACCTCAGCGACACGCCAGTGGTCAACCCAGCACAGAGCGACGCTGTGTGGCTGTTTCAGCAACCGCCCGCCGTTGCCCTGTCGGAACCGGGCCAACTGCCCGCGTATTGCGCGCTTGTCAGCCTCACGGCCGCAACCCCCTTGCAACCTCTGGATGGAGAGCGCCTATGAGCGATGCGCAACTGGAAATACTCGCAAGCCGCGCCGGCCTCGCCGTCGACTGGATCGACGCCAACGGCCGCCCGCAGAAAGTCGCCCCGGCGGTACTGCGCAATGTCCTTACCGGGCTGGGTCATCCGGCCAACACCGCGCAGGAAATCGATGCCAGCCTGCTGCAACTGCAACAAGTACAGCAAGATCGCCACTTGCCGCCGCTGTTGACCGCCGATGTCGGGGTCGGCGTTGATCTGGCACGCTATTTCGAGCCCGAGACGCCTTGCGAAATCCACCTCGAAGACGGCTCCCGCCTCAACCTCAAACTCGACGCCGAAGCGAAACTGCCCGGCTTGATCCCGGTCGGTTATCAGCAGGTGCATATCGCCGATCAGTATTTCACTCTGGCCGTGGCCCCCGAGCGTTGCTTCAGCGTGGGCGATGCGGTAGACAACCCGATCCCTCGCGTCTGGGGCCTGAGCGCGCAGCTGTACAGCCTGCGTCGCCCCGGCGACTGCGGCTTTGGCGACACCCAGGCACTGGAGGAACTGGCTCGTGTGGCCGGCGAACGCGGCGCCGATGCGCTGGCGATCAGTCCGTTGCACGCGATGTTCAGCGCCGACACCGGGCGCTACAGCCCTTATTCGCCCTCCAGCCGTCTGTTTCTCAACCCCCTGTATGCCGCACCGGGCGCCATCCTTGGCGAACGGGCCTTGCGCGATGCGATCGACGCCAGTGGGCTGGCGGAACAATTTCGTCAACTGGAAGATTCGAAACTGATCGACTGGCCGACCGCCGCCAACGCCAAACAGGCATTACTGCAGGCCTTGTACGATGGTTTTGTCACCGGCGAGCATCCGTTACACCCGGACTTCGCCAGTTTCCGTCATGCCGGTGGCGAAGCACTGGAAAACCACTGCCGCTTCGAAGCGATTCAGGAAATGCGCGCCGCCCGTGGCGAAAGCCTCGACTGGCGCGAATGGCCGGAACACTGGCACGACCCGCGCGGTGCCGCCCTTGAAGCCTTTGCCGAGGAATACGCCGAACGCATCGGTTACTTCGCCTTCTGCCAATGGCTGATCCACCGCTGCCTGGAGCGCGCGCAGACGGCTGCCCGTAGCGCCGGCATGGGCATCGGCCTGATCGCCGACCTCGCGGTCGGTGCCGACGGCGCCGGCAGTCAGGCCTGGAGCTTTCAGGACGAATTGCTCGCCTCGCTCACCGTGGGCGCGCCCCCGGACATTCTCAACCGCTCCGGTCAGGGCTGGGGGATATCCGCGTTTTCCCCCGAGGGCCTGATACGCAACGGCTTTCGCGCGTTCATCGACATGCTCCGGGCCAACTTCGCCCATGCCGGCGGACTGCGCATCGATCATGTGATGGGCCTGCAACGCCTGTGGGTGATCCCCAATGGCGCCGTTCCGGCCGATGGCGCTTATCTGTATTACCCGTTCGACGACCTGCTGCGCCTGCTGACCCTCGAATCCCATCGGCATCAGGCCATCGTCCTCGGCGAAGACTTGGGCACGGTGCCCGAGGGGCTGCGAGAAAAGCTCAGCGCACGTTCGATTCTCGGCATGCGCGTGCTGTTGTTTGAGCAGGACAACACCCGTTTCAAGCCGATCCTCGACTGGCCGGACAACGCGCTGGCGACCACCAGCACCCACGATCTGCCAACGCTCAACGGCTGGTGGCACGGCCGTGACATCGACTGGAATGCGCGCCTGGGCTTTGTCGATGCCAACGGTGAAATCGACTGGCGCCGTCATCGCCAGCGCGAACGCGAAGGCCTGCGCGGGGCGCTGAGTCAGGACCCGCAGAACTTTCGCGAAGAGTCCCACGAAGCCGATCAAGTGGTCGATGCCAGCGTGCGTTTCCTCGGTCATACCCGCGCACCGCTGGTGTTGCTGCCGCTGGAGGATGCACTGGGCATCGACGAACAAGCCAACCTGCCGGGAACCATCGACAGCCACCCGAACTGGTCGCGGCGCCTGCCCGGCAACAGCGAAGCCTTGCTCGATGGCGCCGATGCCGCGCGCCGCCTCGAACTGCTGGCCTGCGCCCGCCTGCAAGCTGCCGAGCGTGACCAATGAACCAGACCCTCATCCAGCCCCTGCGCGCCACCCTGCGCCTGCAATTTCACAAGGGTTTCACGTTGGAGCAAGCGGTGCCGCTGGTGCCGTACTTTGCCCGCCTTGGCATCAGCCACCTCTACGCCTCACCGCTGCTCGCGGCCCGCGCCGGCTCCATGCACGGCTACGACGTGGTCGACCCGACCCAGGTCAATCCGGAACTCGGCGGCGAACCGGCGCTGCGGCGTCTGGTCAGCGCCCTGCGCGAACACAACATGGGGCTGATCCTCGACATCGTCTCCAACCACATGGCCGTCGGCGGCGGGGACAATCCGTGGTGGCTCGACCTGCTGGAATGGGGCCGCCTGAGCCCCTACGGCGAGTTCTTTGACATCCAGTGGCACTCACCGGACCCGTTGATGGAAGGCCAGTTGCTGCTGCCGTTTCTCGGCAGCGATTACGGCGTCGCGTTGCAGGAAGGCACACTGAAACTGCACTTCGACGTACAGCAAGGGCGCTTTCACGTCGAGCATTACGAACACCACTTCCCGATCTGCCCGAATGACTACGGTGAACTGCTCAAAACCATTGAGCCGCTGAAGTCACTGGCTGATCGTTTCAGTGCGTTGAGCTACCAGACCGATGCGCATGCGCTGGCGATGCCGCTCAAAGCTGAATTGAAGGACCTGGCAAGCGATCCGCAGATCTTTGCCGCGATCGAGGAAAGTCTCGCGCATTACGACTCCACCACTGCCGAAGGTTTCGACAAGCTGCACCAGTTGCTCGAACGCCAGAGCTACCGTCTGGCCAGTTGGCGCACCGCAGCGGATGACATCAACTGGCGGCGTTTTTTCGACATCAACGAACTCGGCGGCCTGCGTGTCGAGCGCCCGGCGGTGTTTGAAGCGACTCACGGCAAGATTTTCCAGTTGATCGCCGAAGGGCTGGTCGACGGTTTGCGCATCGACCACATCGACGGCCTCGCCGACCCGCGTGGCTATTGCCGCAAGTTGCGGCGGCGCCTTGACTTGCTCGCGCCGGGACGGCACTTGCCGATCTACGTCGAGAAGATTCTCGGTGAAGGCGAAACGCTGCGCACCGACTGGGCAGTGGATGGCAGCACCGGTTACGAGTTCATGAATCAGCTCTCGTTGCTGCAACACGATCCCGATGGCGAACACGTCCTCGGCGATCTGTGGCAGCGACGTACCGAGCGTCCGGCGGCGTTCATCGAAGAAGCGCAACTGGCGCGCCAGCAGATTCTCAATGGCTCGCTGGCCAGCGACTTCGAAAGCGTCGCTCAGGCGCTGCTGCAGGTTGCCCGGGACGACTTGATGACCCGCGACCTGACCCTCGGCGCGATTCGCCGTGTGTTGCAGGCGCTGATCGTGCATTTCCCGGTGTATCGCACTTACATCAGCGCACTCGGTCGCTCGGCCCAGGATGAGCACTTCTTCCAGCAAGCCATGGACGGCGCCCGGCAGACCCTGAGCGAAGGCGACTGGCCGGTGCTCGACTGCGTGGCCGCATGGCTCGGTGGCACGCCGTGGCGGCACACACCGCGCGGACGCTCACGCAAGATTCTCAAGCACGCCTGCGTACGCTTCCAGCAACTGACCTCCCCAGCGGCAGCCAAAGCCGTCGAAGACACCGCGCTGTACCGCTCGGCGGTCCTGCTGTCGCGCAATGACGTCGGCTACAACACCGAACAGTTCAGCGCACCGCTGAGTGACTTCCACGCGATCAATCAACAGCGCATGGAGGCGTTTCCCGACAACTTGCTGGCCACCGCCACCCATGACCACAAACGCGGCGAGGACACCCGCGCGCGGCTGGCGGTGCTCAGCGAGCGCAGCCACTGGTACGCCGAACAGGTCGAGTTGTGGCGCGCCCTCGCCCGACCGCTGCGTGACGATGATCAACAGCCCTCGTCCGCTGATGAACTGATCCTCTATCAAGCCCTGCTCGGCAGTTGGCCGCTGCACTTGCGCGATGACGATCAGGCCGGTTTGGCCGATTACGCCGAGCGGATCTGGCAATGGCAGCAGAAAGCCCTGCGCGAAGCCAAGCTGCAGAGCAGTTGGAGTGCGCCGAATGAAGCCTATGAAAACGCTGCGCAGACGTTCACTCAACGCCTGCTCACCGGTGAAGCAGGCGAGTTGCTGCGCGCCGCGCTGAGCAAGACCGTGAACAGTATCGCTGCCGCTGGCGCCCTCAACAGTCTGGCGCAAACCTTGCTGCGCATGACGGTGCCGGGGGTGCCGGATCTGTATCAGGGCAACGAGTTCTGGGATTTCAGCCTGGTCGATCCGGACAACCGCCGGCCGGTGGACTACGCCGCTCGCGAGCAGGCCCTGCATCAACGCATTGAAGTCGAGACTCTGCTGACGAACTGGCGTGACGGGCGTATCAAGCAAGCGTTGATCGCCGAGGTGCTGAACCTGCGCGTCGAACACGCCGAGCTGTTCCGGCGCGGCGCGTACCAGGCCTTGGAGGTACTGGGCGAGCAGGCGCACAACGTGCTCGCGTTTGCCCGTGAGCACGAGGGGATGTACGCCATCGTGATCGTCCCGGTGCGCTGCGCGACGCTGCTGGAAAACGGTGCCGTCCCTCAAGTTGATGCGCTGCGCTGGGGCGATACACGGGTGGTTTTACCGTTCGCCGCCTCTGACACAAACCTGAAGGGACTTTTTCACAGCAGCGCAGTCACAAAAAACAGGGAGCTGAACGTCAGCGCCGCGCTGGGGGATATCCCGGTCAATCTGTTTATCCAACTCTTTACGTAACGACGAGTTCAGTTCAGGAGCATTGCGATGAGTACCGACGATAAACGCATCCGCGAGTTCGCCTATCAGATCTGGGAATCAGAGGGCAAACCTGAAGGTCATGAAGCACGCCACTGGGAGATGGCGCGCAAACTGGCTGAAGCCGAGGCTTTGGCGCCGAAGAAAGCGCCGAAAGCGGCGGGCAGCAAGACCGCCGGCAAAGGCACCGACAGCAAGGCTGCGGCGGCCAAGCCCAAGGCGCCAGCGGCCGCCAAGGCCAAACCGGCAGGCGCCGCCAAAGTCGTCCCGCCGGGTGAAAAAGCCGCCGAGAAAAAGCCCCGCGCCCCACGCAAGCCCCCGGCCAACTGACACACCCGGATTGTTGAACTGAATGACCGTGTGGCGGGTTCGCCCGTCACGCAGGGACAACTCGTCCTCAAAAAACCTGATAACCCCTGTCAGGGAGAGATGTCTGTGGTGAGGGGATTGATCCCCGATCGGCTGCGAAGCAGTCGCAGGGCCGCTGCGCGACCCATCGGGGATAAATCCCCTCACCACAGATTCTTTTCCCACAGTTGATTATTCGAACCAACCCGTTTTGCAGGAGCAATCATGACCAGTCCAAAAAAAGCCGAGCCCGCAGCGCACGCTGAACCGTCGAGAATCCGTGAAGGCCTGCCCTTCCCGCTCGGTGCGACCTGGGATGGTCTGGGGGTCAACTTTGCGCTGTTTTCCGCCAATGCCACCAAGGTTGAGCTGTGCATCTTCGACGACGCCGGCGAAGTCGAACTCGAACGTATCGAACTGCCGGAATACACCGACGAGATCTATCACGGTTATCTGCCCGACGCCCACCCGGGGCTGATCTACGGCTACCGCGTCTATGGCCCGTATGACCCGGCCAACGGCCACCGCTTCAACCACAACAAACTGCTGATCGACCCCTATGCCAAGCAACTGGTCGGCGAGTTGAAATGGTCCGAGGCGCTGTTCGGCTACACCATCGGCCATCCCGACGCCGACCTCAGCTTCGATGAACGTGACAGCGCGCCGTTCGTGCCCAAATGCAAAGTCATCGACCCGGCGCACACCTGGGGTAACGACCATCGCGTCAGCGTGCCGTGGGACAAAACCATCATTTATGAAACCCACGTGCGCGGCATCAGCATGCGTCATCCGTCGGTGCCGGAGAACGTGCGCGGCACCTTCGCCGGGTTGATGGTCGATGATGTGCTCGAACACATCCGCAAACTCGGCGTGTCGTCGGTGGAACTGCTGCCGATTCACGCCTTCGTCAATGACCAGCACCTGCTGCACAAGGGCATGACCAACTACTGGGGTTACAACAGCATCGCCTTCTTCGCCCCCGACCCGCGCTATCTGGCCAGCGGCAAGATCGCCGAGTTCAAGGAGATGGTCGCGCACCTGCACGAAGCCAACCTGGAAGTGATCCTCGACGTGGTCTACAACCACACCGCCGAGGGCAACGAACAAGGCCCGACCCTGTCGATGCGCGGCATCGACAACGCCTCGTATTACCGGTTGATGCCGGACGACAAGCGCTACTACATCAACGATTCCGGCACCGGTAACACCCTCGACCTGAGCCACCCGTGCGTGCTGCAGATGGTCACCGACTCGCTGCGTTACTGGGCCAGCGAAATGCATGTCGACGGTTTCCGCTTCGACCTGGCAACGATTCTCGGGCGTTATCACGACGGTTTCGACGAACGCCACAGCTTCCTCGTCGCCTGCCGTCAGGACCCGGTACTGCGCCAGGTGAAAATGATCGCCGAGCCATGGGACTGCGGCCCCGGTGGCTATCAGGTTGGCAACTTCCCGCCGGGCTGGGTCGAGTGGAACGACAAGTTCCGCGACACCGTGCGCGCGTTCTGGAAAGGCGACGACGGCCAGGTTGCCGACTTCGCCAGCCGCATGACCGCGTCCGGCGAGATGTTCAACCAGCGTGGGCGACGGCCGTATTCGTCGGTGAATTTCATCACCGCCCACGACGGTTTCACCCTCAACGATCTGGTGTCTTACAACGACAAGCACAACGAGGCCAACGACGAGAACAACCAGGACGGCAGCAACAACAACCTGTCATGGAACCACGGCGTCGAAGGCCCGACCGACGATCCGGAGATCAACGCGCTGCGCCATCGGCAGATGCGCAACTTCTTCGCCACGCTGCTGCTGTCGCAAGGCACGCCGATGATCGTCGCCGGCGACGAATTCGCTCGCACGCAGGACGGCAACAACAACGCCTATTGCCAGGACAGCGAGATCGGCTGGGTCAACTGGGACCTCAGCGAAGACGGCAAGGCGCTGCTCAAGTTCGTCAAACGCCTGATCAAGTTGCGCATGGCTTATCCGATTCTGCGCCGTGGGCGTTTCCTGGTCGGCGAGTACAACGAGGACATTGGCGTCAAGGACGTCACCTGGCTGGCGCCGGATGGCACCGAGATGACCACCGAACATTGGCATGACGCGCATAACCGTTGCCTGGGCATGCTGCTCGATGGCCGTGCGCAGGAGACCGGGATCCGCCGCAAGGGTGCCGACGCGACGCTGCTGCTGGTGGTCAACGCCCATCACGACATCGTCAATTTCAGCCTGCCGGAAGTGCCGGAAGGCAGTTTCTGGACCTGCATGATCGATACCAACCAACCGGCCATTCGCGGTCAGGAGCGCTTCGAGTTCGGCCATGAATACTCGGTCACCGGCCGTTCGCTGCTGCTGTTCGAACTGCAACGCGAAGAAGAAGACTGATATGGACCTGCAGCACTATCTGGCGCGCCGCCCGCCGGACTACGCCGACACCGCCGCCCTCGGCCACTGCCTGCGAGCGTTGGTCGAAGCCGGGCTGGATCAACTGCCGTTACCGGGCAGTGGTCTTACGCTGGAGCGTTTTCAGCGTCTGGCCGAAGTCGGCGGACACGACTTGGGCTTGTGCAAACTCTATGAAGGCCACACCGACGCACTGGCGATCATCGAACAACTGGGGGGGACGCCCACGCCGGGCAGCACTTGGGGCATGTGGGCGGCGGAACCGCCGCAGGCGCGGGTGCACGTGCGACCGGCCGGGCACATGGTGCGCCTTGACGGGCGCAAGGCCTGGTGTTCCGGTGCGGCGGTGCTCAGCCACGCACTGCTCACAGCGTGGGACGCCGAAGATCGCCAGCAACTGGTGGCGGTGGGGCTCGATCAACCGGGGGTGACCATCACCGATCAGGGCTGGCAGGCAGTCGGCATGGGGGCCACCGGCAGCGTCGAAGTGCTGTTCGACGGCGTCGAAGCCCAAGCCATCGGCAGCCCTGGCGATTACCTGCAGCGCCCCGGTTTCTGGCAAGGCGGAATTGGTATTGCCGCATGCTGGTACGGCGCGGCACGGCAGATCGCCGAGGCACTGCGGCAACACTGCGCGCAACGCCAGGAGCCACACGCCCTCGCCCACCTCGGTGCGGTCGATGCGGCGTTGTACGCAGCGGCGAATGTGCTGCGTTTCAGTGCTCTGCACATTGATGCGCACCCCGAAGCCGATGCCCGACTGTTGGCCCAGCGCGCCCGCGCTGTGGTCGAACAATCCGCTGAGCAAGTGATGCGCGAGGCCGGTCGGGCGCTGGGTGCCGCTCCGTTCTGCAAGGATCGGCACTTCGCCCGATTGAGCGCCGATCTGCCGGTGTTCCTGCGCCAGAGCCATGCCGAGCGTGATCTGGCGGCCCTTGGCCAAGTGCTGGCTGAACACCCCGAGGAGGCCTGGACGCTATGAATGTCGCCAATAAACCCGATCCGATCATCGGCCACCAAGGGACTTCCCTGCTGCAATGGCAACATTCCCGGCACCTGGCGGCGCTGGACAGCGTCGATGTCCTCAGTCTGGTGCCGCCGGGCGCGCGGGCGGTGATTGTCGCCCCGCACCCGGACGATGAAGTGCTTGGCTGCGGCGGGATGTTGCAGTTACTGGCCGCCGCCGGGCGTCAGTTGCAACTGATCTCGGTCACCGATGGCAGCGCCAGTCATCCCGGCTCCGAGCGCTGGCCAGTCGAACGTCTGAGCGTGGTGCGCCCGCAGGAATCGGCGGAAGCCCTGCGTCGCCTCGGCGTGCCACTGCACCGGATGAAATGGCTGCGCGGCGGTTTCAGCGACAGCCAGGTTGCCGCGGATGAGCCGTCGCTGGTCGCGTTCATCGAACGCCACCTGCGCCCCGGCGATGTGGTGTTCAGCACTTGGTGCGAGGATGGCCATTGCGATCACGAAGCCGCCGGCCGTGCCAGTATCGAAGCCGCACGCCGGGTCGGCGCCACCTGCCACGAACTGCCGGTATGGACCTGGCACTGGGCCTCCCCCGAAGACGCCGCGGTGCCGTGGCAGCGCGCGCGCAAAATCCTGTTGTCAGCCGAGCAAGTGGCGCGCAAACGCCACGCGGTGCATGCCTTTGCCAGCCAACTGGAAGGCGACCCGCAAGCCGGGTTGCAACCGGTGCTGGCGCCGTACGTGCTGGATCGTCTGCTGCAACCCTTCGAAGTGGTGTTCCTGTGAGTGTCGATGATCGTTACTTCGAAGGCCTGTTCCGCGCCAGCGATGACCCTTGGGCGTTTCGCGAGCGCTGGTACGAACAACGCAAACGCGCGATCACCCTCGCCGCCCTGCCCCGCGCGCATTATCGGGCGATCTTCGAACCCGGTTGCGCCAATGGCGAACTCAGCGCCGAACTGGCTGGCCGCTGTGACCGTCTGCTGTGTTGCGACACCGCCAGCGCGGCGGTGAACCTGGCGCGCAACCGATTGAGCCTGTTTGACCACGCCGAAGTCCGCCAGAGTCGCCTGCCCGGCGACTGGCCGGAGGAAAAATTCGACCTGATTGTATTGAGCGAAGTCGGCTACTACCTCGATGCCCAGGATCTGACAGAAGTGATCCGGCGCATCAGCGATGCCCTGACCGCAGACGGGCAATTGCTCGCGTGCCACTGGCGCCCGTCCATCGACGGCTGCCCGCTCAATGCCCGCCAGGTGCATGACTTGATTCACGAACAATTGCCGCTGCCACGTCTGGCGCTGCATCAGGAAGCCGACTTCATCCTTGAGGTCTGGAGCCGCGAGCCGCGCTCGGTGGCCGCACTGGAGGGCCTGCGATGATCGGCATTCTGATTCCCGCGCACAACGAAGAAGACTTGCTCGAGCAGTGCCTGACAGCCGCTCTGCGTGCCAGCAAACATGGACTGCTGGCCGGTGAACCGGTGGAGGTGCTGGTGGTGCTCGACAGTTGTACCGACCGGTCGGCACAGATTGTCAGCGGCTTTCCGGTGCTGAGCCTGCACATCGACGCTCGCAACGTCGGCCAGGCCCGTGCCGCCGGCGCGCAGGTTTTGCTGGAGCGTGGTGCACGCTGGATCTCCTGCTCCGACGCCGACAGCCGCGTGGCCGACGACTGGCTGGTGGCGCAGTTGGGCCTGGGCGCCGACGCGGTATGCGGTACGGTAACCGTCGAGCACTGGGATCAATCCTTCGACGAAGCCGCGCAAATCCGCTATCACAGCCACTATCAAGCGCGTGACGGGCATCGGCACATTCACGGTGCCAACCTCGGAATCAGCGCGGACGCCTATCGTTGGGCCGGGGGGTTCAAACCTTTGGCCTGCGATGAAGATGTCCAACTGGTGCGGCAACTGGAGCTATCCGGTGCCGACATTGCCTGGAGCCATCGCCCGCAAGTGCACACCAGCGCCCGTCTGGACAGCCGAGCCCGGGGCGGATTCGGTGATTACTTGCGAAAAATGGTACAGATAGACATAAAAAAA
Organism: Pseudomonas sp. AO-1; assembly: GCF_019775695.1. Taxonomy (NCBI): domain Bacteria; kingdom Pseudomonadati; phylum Pseudomonadota; class Gammaproteobacteria; order Pseudomonadales; family Pseudomonadaceae; genus Pseudomonas; species Pseudomonas sp. AO-1. The sequence continues at coordinate 3,098,097 of NZ_CP079947.1, read as the reverse complement.
GCGGATCAGATTGATCTGTGACGCGACGAACCGGTTTTCATGAGCAATACTCTGCTGCGCGGCAATCCAGGGTTCGGAGCGTCGCACAGCAATCCATCCGCCTTCACAGGTCGCGCGCGCCTGATTTTCCACGGTGCAGACACGCCTGAGGGCCAGACACAACAAGGACGTCATACCCATGAAACCGTTATTCCTCAGCGAACACTCGCTGCCGGCGCAGATATGGAACAGCGCTGCGCAGCTGGACAACATTCCCGTCATCAACACCCACAGCCTCGTTCCCCCCGGTGCCCGTGCCGTCGTGGTCGCCCCGCATCCGGGAGATGAAGTGGTGACCTGTGGCGGTCTCCTGCAACTGCTTTCCAGCCTCGGTCATCCGCTGCAACTGCTGTCGATCACCGACGGCAGCGCCAGCCATCCGGGTTCACGACAATGGTCGGAAAAACGCCTGAGCGTATTCCGTCCCCAGGAAAGCGTCGAAGCCCTGCGCCGGCTCGGCCTGCCGATGCACAGTCTGAAATGGGTACGCGGCGGGTTTACCGACAACGCGCTGCTCGACTGCGAGGCTGACATCACCCACTTCATCGCGCGCTACCTGCGCCCCGGCGACGTGGTGTTCAGCACCTGGCGCAACGACAGCAACGACGACCATGAAGCGGTCGGCCGTGCCAGTGCCCAAGCGGCTGCGCAAGTCGGCGCGACCTTCCATGACGTGCCGGTCTGGGCCTGGCACTGGCCGGAGCGCGAGCAGAACCTGATTCCCTGGGAACGTGCGCGCAAACTGCGACTCGACACCTGGACCGTGGCGCGCAAAAGCCACGCCACCCATGCCTATGCCAGCCAGCTCAAGGGCGAACCGGCGATCGGCATTGCGCCGATGCTGCCACGGGTGATCCTCGAGCGCATGCGCTTGCCGTACGAAATCGTCCTCATCTGAAACACTTTTCCCCTGTGGGAGCGGGCTCGCTCGCGAATAGGCAGTGTCAGGCGCTTAAATTGCTGACTGATACACCGCATTCGCGAGCAAGCCCGCTGCCACAAGGGATTTTCGTCAGGGCAGATCCAGTTTAAAAAAAAGTCTCTTGCTAAAACGCCCTGTGACACGAGGTGAGATCGACACCCCAGTATCATTGGCCGAGAATCATCCCCGGCGAAACATCTACCACTCATCGAAAACCCCTCCCGACCTGTCAGATCTGACAGTAGGCAGCTTCACTCCGTCAGGCTTTAAATCACTCAGTCCCCCAGCCCTCGACCGGAGCACCTCCCATGGCCTCATCCCCTTCCCCCGACGAGCACACCAACCTCTTGCGCGAGCTGGGCATTCCCGGGCGCACCAAGGAACCGATCTCCACCAGTCCTGATGTGTGGGGCCTGAACATTGCGGCGGTACTGGACAATTTCCCGCGCCACGGCCTGCAATGCACGGCCGGCCCCTGGGGACCCATGGGGCAAGGCGACAGCCTGGTTATTTTCTGGGGGCCCGACAATCGGGTACTGCAAAAGACCGTGGAGAAAAATGAGGTCGGCACCCAACTGCAGTTGTTCGTGGAGCCGCGGCACATCCTGGCCGGCAACTTCGATGTCTCCTACAGCGTGACCCGCCTGGGCCAGACGGCCGAGCCCTCAGAAGTGATGAAGGTGTTCGTCAAGCTCACCCGCCCCGGTGGCCATGATGACAACGAAGAACCGGGCCATTCCAAGCTGATCATGCACATTCCCCGCGAGATTCTCGAAGGTGGCATCGATAAGGACAACGTGGCCGCGGGCGTCGACATCAGGATTGAACCGTACCCGAACATTTTCTCCGGTGACGTGATCCGCCTGAGCTGGGGCGGGGTCTACGTGCTAAGCCCGCCATTGACCCAGGACCAGGTCGAAGGCAAAACCCCCATCGTCATCCATGTCGACGAAGCCACGATCCGTGACGCGGGGGACTCTGACAGCACCGGGCTGGCGGTGGCGTTCGAACTCTACGACAAGGTCGACAACCGTTCCGAGGACTGGAGTGTCGCCCAGCGAGTGGTGGTCAGTATCGACACGGCGCGCCCACTGGCGCCCCTGCTCAAGGAAACGCTGAACAACGTGCTGGATCTCGACAAGCTGGGCGATGCCAAGGGCACCGGGCAGGTCGTTGCCATGGACGGCAAGGTGTTCGCGAAGGGCGACACCGTGTTCCTCCAACTCAAAGGCACGCCGGTAGAAGGGACACCGATCGACCGCGAGCTGCCGGGCGTGATCGTGGAGAGCGTACCGAGCATCCTTGAGATACCGATCGACAATGCCCTGCTGCGCCGTTTTGCCAAGGTCCAGATGGTGCTGCTATACCGTATCCAGAAAGCCGATGGCTCGGCCGATATGTTGTCCAAAGGGCAGTTCATCAGCGTCATCGGTCAACTCCAGCGTCTCAAGGCGCCAATCGCCGAAGACGCCGAGCAAGGGGCACTCGATCCGGACCTGCCGCGCACCCGCATTGAAATCCCTTGGGATGACTCGTTCGAGGCCGGTCAGGCAATCAAACTGTTCTGGCTCGGCACCCTGCCGGATTTCACCCCGTACCTGCCCGACCTGCCATTGCGACCGATCACCCATGGCGACGTCAACGATAAAGTGTCTTTGTACATCACTGTCGACAGTGCCCATATCAAGGTTCTGGAAGGTGGCACGCTGGAGCTCTATTACCAATTGCTGAGCGACGACGGCGTACTGGCGAAGCTGGATCGCTACAGCGCGATCAATGCGATCCGCGAGTCCGAACACGCGCCGCTGCTCGCGGTCGGCGAGCCACGCCTGGAATTGCCGATGCCGAGGGTAGACGGTGTGGTCGACAACGTCCTCGACCCCGATCGCAACGGCACCACCCTGAGCGCCACCTGGCTCAATACCCTGGTCGGCGACAAGGTGACACGAGAGTGGGTGGGCTCGAAAACCGGCCCGGACAGCGACTGGATCATACTGAACTCGTTCACCGCCGGTAGAGAGGTGCCGTTCCCCATCGGCGCCGATTTGATCAAGGGCAACGAGGACGGCACGGTCCAGGCCAGGTACTTCGTCGAACGTGCGGAGGAGCGCACTCGGTATTCGCAGCCACTGGACTTCAATGTGGGCGCTCCCCAAGCGCTCGACCCGCCAACCATCACCCAGGCCGTAGACTCCAAAGGGGCAGCGATTGACAACGGCGGGACGACCGTCGATACCACGGTCACGTTGTCAGGAGCCGGGGCCAAAGGTCAGAAAGTCCAGATCAAGGATGGCACCGCCGTCAAAGGTGAGGCGACGGTTAACCTGACGACCGGCCTGTGGGAACTGACCGTGACAGGCTTGAGCGTGGCCGCTCACAGTTTCACCGCCACCGCCCTGTATGGCGAAGGAACTGTATCCACGCCGTGGACGCTGACGGTGACGGCCAGTACCGCACCGACCATCACCCAGGTCGTAGACGCCAAAGGAGTAGCGATTGCCAACGGCGGGACGACCGTCGATACCCAGGTCACGTTGTCAGGGGCCGGGGCCAAAGGTCAGAAAGTCCAGATCAAGGATGGCACCACCGTCAAAGATGAGGCGGCGGTTAACCTGACGACCGGCCTGTGGGAACTGACCGTGACGGGCTTGAGCGTGGCCGCTCACAGCTTCACCGCTATCGCCCTGTATGGCGAAGGAAAGGTATCCACGCCGTGGACGCTGACAGTGACAGCCAGTACCGCACCAACCATCACCCAGGCCGTAGACTCCAAAGGGGAAGCAATTGACAACGGAGGGACGACCGTCGACACCACGGTCACGTTGTCAGGAGCCGGGGCCAAAGGTCAGAAAGTCCAGATCAAGGATGGCACCACCGTCAAAGATGAGGCGACGGTTAACCTGACGACCGGCCTGTGGGAACTGACCGTGACGGGCTTGAGCGTGGCCACTCACAGCTTCACTGCCACTGCGCTGTATGGCAGTGGACAGGTGTCGGGATCGCGGGTCGTGGTCGTATCGCCATCAATCCCACTGAGGGAGGATTTTGAGAACAGGAGTGGTACTTATCCAAGAAGAATGGATCTTCCTACTATGACAATAGAGCGCAACCGGGGATCAGGACTATATATAGGAATTTGGACTAATAGCAGTTACGAACCACCTCTCGCTGGAAAATTTTTATTGATAAATGGTGGCGACTCCACGTCTACATTTACATTCAAGGATAATTACTCATCTATATCGTTCGATTACGCACACACACTCTACCCAGCGAAAGCTAAATTTTATGATTCCACGGATGGACTGCTAGGAGAAATAGCACTTCTAACAGAGAGCGAGTTCCAGGCGAAATCTGTTCATTTCCAAGGGAATGGCATAAGAAAAATGATTGTCACCACCACTAATTCGGCTGTTTTGTTTGATAACTTTATACTCACCCCCTAACCTTATAAAAAGTAACAGACATTGAAACTACAGGGGCGGCTAAAATACCCGCCCCTGTCCTTCTTTCGCACTCAGGGAATAAACTAAAGTTGCAAATACAATATAGCCTGACGGATTTATTTAATGACAATAGCAAGCAAGTTCACGCCTACAAGAAATCTTTGCCGGGTACTTAACCTGTGACCAACGCAGATCCCAAGCAGGCCTTCGCCTGCTCGCGATGTAACTACAACGGCTGGCGCCTAATCCTCTGGCACAACATTATCCAGCGCCTGATTCACCGCCAGCTCCCCCAGCATCACCACCTGCGCGATGCCCAACGCCGTATGACGGCTCGGCCCTTCGAGCGTGCCGGCGAAATCGCCGAGCATGACCGTGGCCGACGCCAGGGATTCGCAGGCGTTGGCCAGCAGCGATTCGGTATCGGTTTGCGGGTTGACCAGGAACATGCTGCTGGGGGTGTACGGTGTGGCCATGATGTGTGCGGGCGCGAGGTAATGGTCGAGGGCGCGTTCGGCGGCTTCGTGGAGTTTTCTGGAGTTGAGGGATTCGTACGACGATACCGATTCTGTGATCGGCGGATTGGGTGGGGTTTCGGACATCAGTTGGAACTCCGATCGAGGCATTTTGAATGAATGATGACCTGTAGGCGCTGCCGCAGGCTGCGATCTTTTGATCCTGTTTTTAAACGCAACATCAAAAGATCGCAGCCTGCGGCAGCTCCTACAGGGATGCCCGACTATTGAGGCACGCGGCGGCCGTCCAGTACTCGGTTGACCATCAGTTCACTGAGCATGATCACCTGATGCAGCATCAGCATGGCCCGGCGCTGTGGGTGGTCGACGGTGTCGCTGATGTCGCGGGCCATGTCGCTGGCGGCGGCTAATGATTCGCAGGCTTCGACGAGCAAGGTTTCTTCGTCCACGGAGGGGTCGATGAGGAAGATTCTGTTCGCCTTGCATGACGAGGCTGAAGGGATCGAGATCTTCAGTGCGCCGGGGTTGAGGTAGAAATTGATGGCGCGGTCGGTGGCCGCTTTTATCTTCTGCGGGTCGAGGGCTGGGTCGTACGGGATTGAGGTGTCCGGGGGGTTGGGTGTGGCTTTGAACATGGATGAAACTCCGTATCGAGAAATAGGAGCCATCACCCTCGCTACCAAACGATGGGTGGCGGCCATGCGCGGGTTGGTAGACCGGTCGATACGGAACCCGGCGCTCACGAATGAGCCCCACGCATGCCCACCATAAAACTGAGCCCCAAAAAGAGGCTACATAAGGTGACGCCATACGACCGTACCGAAATGGGCTACCAAACCCGATCACTGTTTTCCAGTGACAGGGAAACGATAAGCCCAACGCATAGCCGTGTAAGCCGGCGGATTCTGGCGCACGCGTAGGTAACGGCGCAAGGCGTTGTAGCCGGTATGGCGTAACGGTTCGTGTACTTTAAACGTGGCTGCGGGTTTACGTTTATGTCCGAGGACTGCTCGGTTTTTTGATGTTGTCGGGTCGAGCGCATTCGCGAGCAGGCTCGCTCCCACAGGTTTCCTGGCGGCTCGGGGGATTCGTGTTACGGCCTGAGGCATCTGGAAGGAACTGCCCGCGCACAGACCAGTCGCATGAACAGGAAGCCGTTTTTTCAGAGGAGTGAACGTGTCCAGCGATCCCGAGCGTCACGTCGTCGACGCACCCGTCATCCATCGCCTGCGCGTGCTGACGGTCAATACCCACAAGGGCTTCACCGCCCTCAATCGGCGCTTCATCTTGCCGGAACTGCGCGAAGCGGTCCGCAGCACCTCGGCCGATCTGGTGTTTCTGCAGGAGGTAGTGGGCGAACACGAGCGCCATTCCAATCGTTACAACGAATGGCCGCAAACCTCGCAATACGAATTTCTTGCCGACAGCATGTGGAGCGATTTTGCCTACGGACGCAACGCGGTTTACCCCGATGGTCACCACGGCAATGCCCTGCTGTCAAAATACCCGATCCGCGAATACCGCAATCTCGACGTGTCGATCACCGGCCCCGAGCGCCGTGGCTTGCTGCATTGCGTACTGGACGTGCCGGGCCACGCCGAAGTCCACGCCATCTGCGTGCATTTGAGTTTGCTGGAAAGCCATCGCCAGTTGCAGTTGCAGCTGCTTTGCCAGTTGCTCGAATCCTTGCCCGAGGACGCGCCGGTGATCATTGCCGGCGACTTCAACGACTGGCAATTGCAAGGCAATGCCGCCCTCGCCCGCCGCGATTACTTGCACGAAGCGTTCGAACGCCACCATGGCCGTCCAGCCAAGACCTATCCAGCGCGTTTTCCATTGCTGCGCCTGGACCGCATCTACCTACGCAATGCCAGCAGCCACGACCCGCAGATCCTCGGCAACAAACCGTGGACGCACCTGTCGGACCACTTGCCATTGGCGGTGGAAGTGCACCTGTAATCCTGCTGCGGCAGCGATCCCCGGATCACCGAAAACGCCTGTGGGAGCAGGCTTGCCCGCGATGACGGCGGATCAGGCAACAGAGATGTTGAATGTTCCGACCTCTTCGCGGGCAAGCCCGCTCCCACAGGGTTAGCAGTGGCTGGACTAGCCCTCCGGCTTGAGAATCAACACCGCCAGCGGCGGCAGATTCAGTTCCAGCGACAGCGACTGCCCATGGCTCGGCACCTCTTCGGTAAACGCCCCGCCGCCATTGCCATAGTTGGACCCGGCGTAGGTGTCGGCATCGCTGTTGAGCAATTCATTCCAGCGTCCGGCAAACGGCACGCCGACGCGGTACGACTGACGCGGCACCGGGGTGAAGTTGGCGACCACCAGCACCGGTTTGCCGTCCTTGCTCCAGCGCAGCCACGCGTACACGCTATTGATCGCGTCATCACCGATCAACCACTGGAAGCCCTGCGGCGCATCGTCCTGATCGTGCAGCGCCGGTTCTTCGCGATACAGGCGATTGAGGTCGCCGACCAGTTTCTGCACGCCTTTGTGTTCCGAGTATTGCAGCAGGTACCAGTCCAGTTGCTGATCGTGGTTCCACTCGCGCCACTGGCCAAATTCGCAGCCCATGAACAACAGCTTCTTGCCCGGGTGAGTCCACATGAAACTCAGATAGGCGCGCAGGTTGGCAAATTTCTGCCAGCGGTCGCCGGGCATCTTGTCGATCAACGAGTGCTTGCCGTGCACCACCTCGTCGTGGGAGATCGGCAGGATGAAGCGCTCGGACCAGGCGTAGACCAGACCGAAACTCAGTTCGTTGTGGTGGTGCGCGCGGTACACCGGGTCCTGCTGAATGTAATGCAGCGAATCGTGCATCCAGCCCATGTTCCATTTGTAAGCGAAACCGAGGCCACCCTGCTGGGTGCTCTGGCTGACGCCCGGCCAGGCGGTGGACTCTTCGGCAATCACCAGCGCGCCCGGCGCCTCCAGCTCGACCACATCGTTCAAGTGCCGGAGGAAATCGATCGCCTCAAGGTTCTCGCGCCCGCCGTGGCGGTTCGGAATCCACTCGCCGGCCTTGCGCGAATAGTCGCGATACAGCATCGAGGCCACCGCATCGACGCGCAGGCCATCCACGTGAAAATGCTTCAACCAGTGCAGCGCCGACGCCAGCATGTAGCCGTGCACTTCGGTGCGCCCCAAGTTGTAGATCAGCGTGTCCCAGTCCTGATGGAAGCCTTCCAGCGGGTTGCCATATTCGTACAACGCCGTGCCGTCGAACTGCGCCAGGCCATGGGTATCGGTAGGAAAATGCGCTGGCACCCAGTCGAGGATCACCCCGATTCCGGCCTGGTGACAGGCGTTGACGAACTCGCCGAACTGCTCGGGCGTGCCGTATCGCGCGCTCGGGGCGAATTGCGAGAGCAGTTGATAGCCCCACGAACCGCCAAACGGGTGCTCCATGATCGGCATCAGTTCGATGTGGGTGAAGCCCAGTTCCTTGACATAAGGAATCAGCCGCTCGGCCAGCTCCGGCCAGGTGTACTGACGGGCGACTTCGCCCAGATCGTCCAGTTCACACTGCCACGATCCGGCGTGCAGCTCATAGATCGACAGCGGCTGCGAATGCTGTTGCCGTTCGCGACGACCGCTCATCCATTCCTGATCCTGCCAGTCGACTTGCAGCGGCGCGGCTACTTTCGACGCGGTGTCCGGCGGCAGGCTGGTGGCCAGCGCCATCGGGTCAGCCTTCAGCGGCAGAATGCCGTGGGCGCCGAGGATCTCGTATTTGTACAACTCCCCCGCTTGCAGGCGCGGAATGAACAACTCCCAGACCCCGGATGGATGGCGCAGGCGCATCGGATGGCGGCGCCCGTCCCAGACGTTGAAATCGCCGACCACCGAGACGCGCCGGGCGTTCGGCGCCCACACGGCGAAACGCACGCCGTCAACGCCATCGACGGTCTTCAGTTGCGCGCCGAGGCAACTGCTCAGATCGCGGTGATTGCCTTCGGCGAACAGATACAAATCCATTTCGCCGAGCAACTGACCAAAGCTATAGGGATCTTCCGCCACTTGCTCGCCGCCGGCCCAGCGCGTGCGCAGCAGATAGGGCCGGGCCTGGGCGAAGTGCCCGACAAACAGCCCCGGGGTTTCGGTGGCGGTCAGTTCGCCACGTTCTTCACCGCTGTCCTTGTCCAGCACTTCAACTTTCAACGCACCCGGCAAATAGGCGCGGATGAACTGCCCGCCGGCACCATCACCGTGCGGGCCGAGAATGGAAAACGGGTCGTGATGTTCCGCACGCACCAACGCGTCGATGTCTTGCGCCGTCGGCAATAACGCTTCTTTAGCGTGACCCTGTTCCTTGTTCGAGACACTCATGACTACTCTCCACCAAGATCGGAAAAGGGTTTAAGCCCCGTCAATAACCCATACAAACCGTGCAACGGCACGGGCAGCCACGTGGGGCGATTTTCGGCTTCATAGGCCACTTCATAGGCCGCTTTCTCCAGGCCGAACAGCGCGAGCGCTGCGTCGGCACCCGCAGGATCCTGCCAGGCATGATCAAGACTAGCCGCCGCTTGGCGATATGCCTGAACAAATGCCTCGCGCGCCTCACGCAGGTAGCGCTCGGCAACCCGATGCCGGGCCGCTTCCGACTCGGCACTGTGATCGACGTTATGCACGTTGATGGTCATGGCCGCCGCGTAATCGAAGGACCGCAGCACGCCGCTGACGTCCTTGTACGGACTGTGTTTGCCGCGCCGTTCGTGCAGCGGCCGCGCCGGTTCACCTTCGAAGTCGATCAGATAGGCATCGCCCTTGATCACCAGCACTTGGCCCAGGTGCAGGTCACCGTGGACCCGAATGCGCAGGCCGCCCACGGCTTTTTGCGCGAGCTCCTGCACATGGCCGAGGATGATTTTTTTGTTGTCCAGCAGCCGCGCGACCATTTTCTGATCTGCCGCGCTCAGATGACTTTGATGTTGCTTGAGCAGCTTCAACGCATGCTCGACCTGCGCGGCAACGTCCTTGCCGGTGGCTTGGGCGTCTTTGGCGCTGGTGTTTTGCGGGGCGAAATCGGGATTGTCGCTCGGCGCCGCGAGCACTTGATGCATTTCGCCCAGACGCTGGCCGAGCATGCCGGCAAAGTCCTTGAGCTCACCGAGGGCGTTGTAATGCTGTTCCTGCTCGGACATGGCGTCGGCCAGTTCATCGCGCAGCGCCCGTTCGAGGTTGTTCTGCGTCCATTCCCAGGCATCGCCCTGATTGCTCAGATAGCCTTGGGCGATCATCAGCAGATTGTCTTCGCCTTGGGCATCACGGCGAATCACCGAACCCAGCAGCGGCGAGATGTTCTCGAACCCGGCCTCGGTCAGGTAGGCGCTCATTTCCAGCTCCGGGTGCACCCCCGAGGCGACTTTGCGGATCAGTTTCAGCACCAGACTATTGCCGATCACCACCGAACTGTTCGACTGCTCGGCCGACAGATAACGCACCTCGGATTCAGCGCCGAGGCCAAGTTTTTCCAGCTGCGCGGTCGGCGTGAAACGAATCTCGCCCTGTTCGGAGTTAAGCACGGTGCTGCTCTGCATGCCCTGCAGCACGGCGTGCACAAACGTTTCGAGGCTGAACGCATCAGTGATCAGCCCCACCTGACGTCCGCGGCGTACCCGGGACAAGGCCAATTGCTGCGGCAGCGCCGCCCCGACCTGGTCTTCCGAAATAAACCCGAACGGCAGTTGATAGCGACTGGTCTGCCCGGCGCTGGTGACTTCGATCTCGCTGAGCAGCACCGGATGCTGGGCATCGCCGAAGCGCACACCGTAGGCCAGATTGACCTGCTCGATGGCCGCGTCCTTGCCGGCGAACCAGCGGCGGTTCTGCAGCCAGCTCGGCAAGACGCTCTGCTCCAGAGTGTTGCGGGTCGGCGCTTCAAGCAGTTCTTCCATGCGTTTTTTCAGCACCAGCGTGGTGAAGTCGGGCAGGCTCTGCGCCGGTTCCACGTGCCAGCTCGGCATCTGGTTTTCTGCAGCCAGGGCGAACCAGTAGAAACCGTACGGCGCCAGGGTCAGGAGGAAGTTCAACTGGCCGATGGGCGGGAACGCGTTACCGCCAAGCATCTCCACCGGGACCATGCCGACGTACGCAGAAAGATCCAGCTCCGCCGCTTGCGCGCTGCGCGAGACGTTGGCCACGCAAAGAATGATTTCGTGCTTGCCGTCAGCGTCGGTGAACTCGCGGGTGTAGGCCAGGATGCGTCGGTTGCTCGGCGAGAGCATCTTCAGCGTGCCGCGCCCGAAGGCTTTGGACTGCTTGCGCACGGCGAGCATGCGCCGCGTCCAGTTGAGCAGCGAATGCGGATCACCGGCCTGGGTTTCGACGTTCACCGACAGGTAACCGTATTGCGGGTCCATGATCGGTGGCAGCACCAGGCTCGCCGGATCGGCGCGGGAGAAACCGCCGTTGCGATCGATTGACCATTGCATCGGCGTACGCACACCGTCGCGGTCGCCGAGGTAGATGTTGTCGCCCATGCCGATTTCGTCGCCGTAATACAGGGTCGGCGTGCCGGGCATCGACAGCAGCAGGCTGTTGAGCAACTCGACGCGGCGACGATCACGCTCCATCAACGGTGCCAGACGCCGACGAATGCCAAGGTTGATCCGCGCGCGGCGGTCAGCGGCGTAGTAGTTCCACAGGTAGTCGCGCTCCTTGTCGGTGACCATCTCTAGCGTCAGCTCATCGTGATTGCGCAGGAAAATTGCCCACTGACAATTGGCGGGAATTTCCGGGGTTTGCCGCAGAATGTCGGTGATCGGGAAGCGATCTTCCTGGGCCAGCGCCATGTACATGCGCGGCATCAGCGGGAAGTGAAAGGCCATGTGGCATTCGTCACCGTTGACGCCCTCGGCATCGGTGTCACCGAAGTACAGCTGGGTGTCTTCCGGCCATTGGTTGGCCTCAGCCAGCAGCATACGGTCCGGGTAATTGGCATCGATCTCGGCACGGATCTGCTTGAGGACGTCGTGGGTCTCGGGCAGGTTTTCATTGTTGGTGCCGTCGCGTTCGATCAGGTACGGAATGGCGTCGAGACGCAGGCCGTCAATGCCCATGTCCAGCCAGTAGCGCATCACCGACAGCACGGCTTTCATCACTTGCGGGTTGTCGAAGTTGAGGTCGGGCTGGTGCGAATAGAAGCGGTGCCAGAAGTATTGGCCGGCGACCGGGTCCCAGGTCCAGTTGGACTTTTCGGTGTCGAGGAAGATGATCCGGGTGCCGTCGTACTTCTGATCGTCATCCGACCACACATAGAAGTCCCGCGCCGCCGAGCCGGGTTTGGCCTTGCGCGCCCGCTGGAACCACGGGTGCTGATCCGAGGTGTGGTTGATGACCAGCTCGGTGATCACCCGCAAGCCACGTTTGTGCGCCTCGGCGATGAAGCGCTTGGCGTCGGCCATGGTCCCGTAGTCGCTGTGCACGCCGCGGTATTCGGCGATGTCGTAACCGTCATCGCGACGTGGCGACGGGTAGAACGGCAACAGCCAGATGGTGTTGACGCCGAGTTCGGCGATGTAATCGAGTTTGGCGATCAGGCCGGGAAAGTCGCCGATCCCGTCATTGTTGGAGTCGAAAAACGATTTGACGTGAACTTGATAGATCACCGCATCCTTGTACCAGAGCGGGTCTTTGATGAAGGTGGCTGCCTTGGGTTTCTTCGCCATGTGAAACTCCTGTTCAATTCTGTCAGACCACACGTTTGCCCTGTGATGAGGGGCTCTGTGGTGAGGGGATTCATCCCCGATGGGCTGCGAAGCGGCCCTGCTTTTATTCAGTTTTACGCGGTTGTTTTTTGTGGCTGCTGCGCAGCCAGTCGGGGATAAATCCCCTCACCACAAGTTTTTGAGCAAGGTCTTACGCGGCAGTAATCCGCCAGATCCCGAACGGCTGGTACGCCGGATCGATGCGCATGAACTGATACTTGCCATGCCAGTCCCAGCGATGCCCGTTCATCAAGTCCTCACCGTGGGTGGTTGCGTCGTCGGGCAGGCCCATCTCCCACAGCGGCAGTTCGAAATTGGCTTCCTGCACGTTGTGCGGATCGAGGCTCACCGCCACCAGAATGAAATTGCTGCCGTCAAAGCTGCGCTTGCCGAAATACAGAATGTTGTCGTTCCAGGCGTTGTAGATTTTCAGGCCCAGGTGCGTGTGCAGCGCCGGGTTCTGCCGGCGGATGCGATTGAGCTGGGCGATTTCGGCAATGATGTTGCCCGGTGCATTGAAGTCGCGGACGCGGATCTCGTACTTCTCCGAATCAAGGTATTCCTCCTTGCCCGGCACCGGCGCCGATTCGCACAGTTCATAACCGGAATACATGCCCCACAGGCCCGAACCCATGGTCGCCAGCGCCGCACGGATGAGAAAACCCGGACGCCCCGATTCATGCAGGAACGCCGGGTTGATGTCCGGCGTATTGACGAAGAAGTTCGGCCGGTAGCATTCACGCCATGGCGACTCGTTGAGTTCAGTGAAGTAGGTCGCCAGCTCGGACTTGGTGTTACGCCAGGTGAAATAGGTGTAGCTCTGGCTGTAACCGACCTTGCCCAGACGCGCCATCATCGCCGGCGTGGTGAACGCCTCGGCGAGGAAGATCACTTCCGGGTGCAGTGCCCGCACATCGGCAATCAGCCATTGCCAGAACGGCAGCGGCTTGGTGTGCGGATTGTCGACGCGAAAGATCTTCACGCCTTCGTTGACCCAGCCGACCACGATATCGCGCAGCTCGACCCACAGACTGGGGATCGCGTCCGGCGCATAGAAGTCGACGTTGACGATGTCCTGGTATTTCTTCGGCGGGTTTTCCGCGTATTTGATCGTGCCGTCCGGGCGCCAGTTGAACCAGCCCGGATGCTGCTTGAGCCACGGGTGATCCTGGGAACACTGAATGGCAAAATCGAGGGCGATTTCCAGACCATGCTCAGCGGCAGCGGCCACCAGTCGGCGGAAGTCTTCGCGGGTGCCGAGCTGCGAGTGAATCGCCTCATGGCCACCCTCCTCGCTTCCGATCGCGTACGGACTACCGGGATCATCGGGACCTGCGGTGAGGGAATTGTTGCGGCCCTTGCGGTGGGCGCGGCCGATCGGGTGAATCGGCGTGAAGTACAGCACGTCAAACCCCATGTCCTGAATCATCGGCAGACGCGCGTGCACGTCGTTGAAGGTGCCGTGACGCTTGGGATCATCGGTGATCGAGCGCGGAAACAGCTCATACCAACTGGCAAACTCGGCCAGTTCCCGTTCGACGTCCACCGGGAATTCGGCGCTCAGGCTCAGATAGGCACGGTGATCGGCCTGCGCCATCAATTGCGCACTGCGCGAGTGCAGGAACAGCGCCACCTGCTCGGTTTCGAGCAGACCGGACAATTCATGATGCAAGGCGGCGAGTTGTTCGCTGAGCTGACCGTCGCTGCGCTCGGCGGCCTGCTGCACCATGGTGCGGCCTTCCTGCAGTTCGAGCGACACCGGGACGGCGGCGTTGTGCTTTTTCTCCAGTTCGTACTGGAAACTGGCGAAGTGATCGATCCACGCTTCAATGCAATACAGGTAGCGACCCTGGCGTTCGGGACGAAACTGCCCCTGCCAACTGTTATTGCCCAACTCGTTCATCACCTCGCTGTGCCAGCTCTCTTCGCCCTCCGCACGCCAGCGGATGCGCACCGCCAGCTTGTCGTGGCCGTCGGCAAAGACCTTGCTGGTGACGATCACGTCACGCTCGACGATCGACTTGACGGCAAACTGCCCGCCATCGAGGGTCGGCATGGTGTTTTCGATCACGATGCGCGGCAGCAGTAACGCCTGCGACAGCGGCATATGCGGGTTATAGCTCTGCTCTGAAGGTTTTTCAGCGGACATCGAGCCTCTCTCCTTTACGCCCCAAGGACGCTCTTGTGCCGGATCCGTGTCCACAAGGAGGCACCGGCCCCGACATGAACTCACTTAGGTTCCGAGCGACCGGCGCGGGGAAAAGTTCACAGGGATTTGCCTGGGCAAAAAAGCGGATCGAATTCGCCAGCAGGTGGTCAATCCACTTAAGCACTTCTCACGCCATGTGCCACACGGAGGTCTACAGATGAACATCCCGATCCCGGCAGAAACGCCTGATCCGAACATCGACAAACCCACCCTGCCCGAGACCGAACCGCAGCCGATTCCCGAACAGGAACCGCCAGGCACCACGCCACCGCCGAAGGAAGAACCGCCGACGACAATGCCGCCCGTCATCGTCTGACGGCACCGCCCCCTTTGTAGGAGCTGCCGAAGGCTGCGATCTTTTGACTTTGATTTTTAAAAACAAGATCAAAAGATCGCAGCCTGCGGCAGCTCCTACAGGGGGTTCGCGGGTTGTTACAGATGCTGGTTTTTCTCGTCTTCTTTCTCGAACAACCTGACCACCCGTGGCATTACGCTGAAAATACCCAACGCCAACAACGTGCTGAGCAGTGCAGTCGCTTCCCTGCCCAACCCCGCCGCCACGCCGATCGCCGCCGTCATCCACAATCCGGCTGCAGTGGTCAGCCCTTTGACATGGCCCTCATCGCCTTCCTTGTTTTTCAGGATGGTTCCGGCGCCGAGAAAACCGATGCCGGCGATCACGCCCTGCAACACCCGGCTCATGGCATCGGACTCCGCCCCGCTGGTTTGCGGCACCAGCACAAACAGCGCAGCGCCGAGCGCCACCAGCATGTGCGTGCGCACCCCGGCGGCCTTGCCCTTGTGCTCACGTTCGAAACCAAGAATC
The DNA here is from genome assembly GCF_019775695.1 of Pseudomonas sp. AO-1. NCBI lineage: Bacteria > Pseudomonadati > Pseudomonadota > Gammaproteobacteria > Pseudomonadales > Pseudomonadaceae > Pseudomonas > Pseudomonas sp. AO-1. Next base: position 3,082,458 of record NZ_CP079947.1, on the reverse strand, counting down.
CCGCCGAGCACCGCCGCCATCAGCAGGCGCACGGTGATGCGCGTCAGTTGCGAAGCATCGCCGACATCGGCGAACTCCGCTTGCAGCGTTACCCACACTTCATGCCACCAAGCGTTCATCGCTCCGTCCTTTTTATTTGTCGTTAATGGATGGACAGCAGCGACCATTAATCAGTTGCGCAGAACGATCGGCCACGCGTGCGCCCTAACCTCTCAGGTACCCATGAAAAAAGGACAGCCTCATGCCCGTTCGAATCGATGAATCCAACCCCGAATCAAAAGTGTGTTTTTTCACCGTCGAAAATGGCGAAGAAATTCGTATCTGCGACACCCTGGAAGTCAAAACGGATAGCGAAAAAGCCATGTCGTTCGTGGAAATTGAAAGCCGGCGCGTTTACATCACTGAAGCAGAGGCCGATGCCTTGACCGTCGCCGGCGCGAAAGACGGCCGCAGGCACCTTAAGGCTGACGAGAGTGATTCGGTGATTTGACTGACCCCGATCAACACCCGGTGCAGACGCCTGCGATAGGCGTTTGCGCCTGCGGCTGCGGGCTGCTTCAAGTTGTCGCAGGGCGTCGCTCAGACGTCATCTGATCCGCTTTTTATTCAAATAGCTGAGTCTGTTATGCAAACAGATCGGCGCTCATAGTTCGTTCGCCTGATGGAGGCTGATGAGCGAATGACCATGAGCGAACAAATCCCCGTCCGAACCGTAGAAGCAAGCCCCACCATTAAAAATGTGCCAGGTCGCCCAATGAAGGCGAAGGCCGGCTCCACCGACAAGCAGATCCACACCCGCAGTTTCACCGGGCTGTTCCGCCGCCTGCGCATCAGCGGCGCAGGTTTTCTGTTTTTGCTGTTTTTCGGCACCGTGTGGTTGAACTGGGGCGGTCGTCAGGCCGTACTGTGGGACCTCGCCGAAAGCAAATTCCACATCTTCGGCGCAACCTTCTGGCCACAGGATTTCATCTTGCTCTCGGCGCTGCTGATCATTGCTGCGTTCGGTCTGTTCGCCATTACCGTGTTCGCTGGTCGGGTCTGGTGCGGTTACACCTGCCCGCAGAGCTCGTGGACATGGATTTTCATGTGGTGCGAGAAAGTCACCGAAGGCGAGCGCAACCAGCGCATCAAACTGCAAGCAGCGCCGTGGGGCCTGAACAAACTGGCGCGGAGGGCCGCCAAGCACACCTTGTGGCTGGCGATCAGCGTGATGACCGGGCTGACCTTCGTCGGCTACTTCACACCGATTCGCCCGCTGGCCGAAGAGCTGTTCACCCTGCAGATCGGCGGGGTCAGCCTGTTCTGGGTGTTGTTCTTCACCGCTGCGACGTACATCAACGCCGGCTGGCTGCGCGAAGCGGTGTGCATGCACATGTGCCCGTATGCGCGATTCCAGAGCGTGATGTTCGACAAGGACACCCTGGCGATTTCCTATGACGCGGCCCGTGGCGAAAACCGTGGCCCGCGCAAACGCGACGTGAAGCCCGCCGAAGCCGGTCTCGGCGATTGCATCGATTGCCAGTTGTGCGTGCAGGTCTGCCCGACCGGCATCGACATCCGCGACGGTCTGCAGATGGAATGCATCGGCTGCGCAGCGTGCATCGACGCCTGCGATTCGATCATGGACAAAATGAATTACCCGCGCGGCTTGATCCGCTACAGTTCCGAGCGCGAATTGCAGGGTGGCAAGACCCACCTGCTGCGGCCACGGTTGATCGGCTACGTCGCGGTGCTGCTGGTGATGATCGGCGCACTGGCACTGGCTTTGGTCGAACGACCCATGGTCTCGCTCGACGTGACCAAGGATCGTGGGTTGTTCCGCGAGAACGGTCAGGGCCAGATCGAAAACATCTACACCCTGAAGGTGATCAACAAGACCCAACAGCGCCAGGACTACACCCTGAGCCTGGTGGATGGCGACGGCTTCCAGTTACAGGGCAAGACCGAACTGAGCCTGGCGCCGGGTGAGATTGTCGATGTGCCGGTATCGGTGGCGATGACCACCGAACGCCCGGCCAGCAGCTCGCAGACCTTGAGCTTCAAGATCGCCGACAGCGACGAGCCGCAGATTTATAGCGTGGCGAAAAGCAGGTTTGTGGCGCCGATGAATCGCTGAACCTTTAAGATGCAGCTCTCTTTTGACACTGCGATACCTGTGGCGAGGGAGCTTGCTCCCGCTTGAGTGCGCAGCACTCACAAGCTTATGGGGCCGCTGCGCAGCCCAGCGGGAGCAAGCTCCCTCGCCACAAAAAGCAATCCGAATTCAGTCCATCGCGGGATACCGATGAAACGCTACGAAAAATTCGCCGACGACATCGCTGAACTGATCCGCTCCGGCGTCCTCGGCCCCGGGCAGCGAGTGCCATCGGTGCGCTACGCCAGCCAGACCTACGGGGTCAGCCCGTCCACGGTGTTCCAGGCCTATTACCTGCTCGAACGTCGCGGACTGATTCGCGCGCGGCCGCGCTCCGGCTACTTCGTCAACACCCACGCGCCGAGTCCGTTTTCCGAGCCGGTGATCAGTAGCCACGTCAACGACTCCACCGAAGTCGACGTCAGCGAACTGGTGTTCTCGGTGCTCGAATCGATCAAGGACCCGAGCACCGTGCCCTTCGGCTCGGCGTTCCCCAGCCCGACCCTGTTCCCATTGCAGCGTCTGTCGCGCTCGCTGGCCAGTGCCGCGCGGGAGATGGACCCGCGCATGGTGGTCACCGACATGTCGCCGGGCAACCCGCAACTGCGTCGGCAGATTGCCCTGCGCTACATGGTCGGCGGGCTGATGCTGCCCATGGAAGAACTGCTGATCACCAACGGCGCCCTCGAAGCGCTGAACCTGTGCCTGCAAGCAGTGACCGAACCGGGCGATCTGGTGGCCATCGAAGCCCCGGCGTTCTACGCCAGCCTGCAAGTGCTGGAGCGCCTGAAACTCAAAGCCGTGGAAATCCCCGTGCACCCGCGCGACGGTATCGACCTCGGCGTGCTCGCCCAGACCCTGGAACGCCATCCGATCAAGGCCTGCTGGTGCATGACCAGTTTCCAGAACCCGATGGGCGCGACCATGCCCGAAGCCAAGAAACAGGAACTGGTGGAACTGCTGCGCCGGCATCAGGTGCCGCTGATCGAGGACGACGTCTACGCCGAACTTTATTACGGCCAGCAAGCGCCGAAACCGGCCAAGGCGTTCGACACCGAAGGGCTGGTGATGCACTGCGGTTCGTTCGCCAAGAGTCTGGCCCCCGGCTACCGCATCGGCTGGGTCGCCGCCGGGCGCTATGCACAGAAAATCGAGCGGCTGAAACTGATGACCTCGCTCTGTGCTTCGATGCCGGCGCAAGCGGCGATTGCCGACTACCTGCAACACGGCGGCTACGACCGCCACTTGCGCAAATTGCGCTACGCCCTGGAAGAACAGCAAAGCGCCATGCTCGCGGCGATTGCCCGCTACTTCCCGGCCCAGACCCGGGTCAGCCAGCCGGCGGGTGGCTACTTTTTGTGGCTGGAATTGCCGCCGCAGATGGATTCCTTGAAGTTGTTTCAGATGGCATTGGCGCAGGGCATCAGCATCGCGCCGGGGCCGATCTTCTCGCCAACCCAGCGCTTCAGGAATTGTATTCGCTTGAATTACGGCAGCCCGTGGACCGAGGATTCGGAGAAGGCAATGGAGACATTGGGGCGGATTGTGCGGTCGTTCTGACAGTCAGATGTTGCCAGCGATGAGGTAAGATCGCCCAACACAAATGTCAAAAATCAGCCCTCCCCCCCCAAATCAACAAACGTTCCAGAACATCGGACGCACCAATATACGTTCGCTTCAAAAAGCCGTTCAAAGCGCACTGGTGAACAATTCAGCGCTGTTTGTGTAACCCGGGTCAGGTGTTGGAAGCTGTCCTGCGGTGATCAGGACTGCACCTGAGCCAAGTAATGTCGCACTGTGGGAATGACGGCCGTCGCTCAAGTCACCGACACGGATCCACTCATCTTTCGCAGATTGGTAGATTTCGGCGGACCATGGATCATTTACATCGAATGCCCCGCTCCCACCTGTCACAAGCACCTCGCCACTCGCCAGCCTGGTCGCTGTGTGCCGATTGCGAGCAACCATCAACTCAGCCGTCCCTTGCCAAGTGCCATCATTCGGGCAATAGAGGACGCCACTGCGCAACGCAGCCCCAAATGGTTCGCCAGCGCCCCCGGCCAGCAGAACGCGTCCATCTTTGAGCAGTGTCGCTGTTTGCTGCATTCGCGGCGCAGGCAATGCTTCGACTTCTTTCCAGGTTCGACGCTGCGGATCAAAAACAAAAGCGCTACGAAGTGCAGCATTTTCAATTGCCGAGTAGCCGCCAGCAACCAGCACCTGCCCTGAGTCGAGCAATGTCGCGGTGTGATCCATTCTTGCGACAGGCAGACTGGGTACATCCACCCATTGGCCCGTTGACGGGTCAAACAGCTCGACACTATCGAGGACTTCACCGCCGCTGGGCTGCAGATTGTTGCCACCTGTCACTAACACCTCTCCGGAACGCAATAACGTGGCGGTGTGAGCAAAACGCGGCGTCTTCACGTCAGCAGCGGCGCTCCATCGATTGCTGTTGGCGTCATATAACTCGACACTGCGCAGTGTAGTTCCATTGCTTCCGCCTACGACCATGACCAAGCCGGAATGAAGAATCAGCGCAGTGTGAGACCAACGTGGAATACGAAGGGGGGCCGCCGATAACCACATTTGCCGAGTCGGGTCATAGCGCTCAACGCTTGATGTCACCGAGTGCAAGTCAAATTGCATGCCGCCAGGAAACAGCGCATCAAAACGCACGGACGTGAGGGGGGTGAGAGTTGCCCCCACCGTATTGAGCCCTCCGGCTACCAACACTTCCCCGCTCGTCAGCAATGTCGCACTGTGCAACGCCCGCGGCACTGACAGGGGCGCCGTTGGTTCGAAGTTCCCACCTGAAATCGTGTACATTTCGCTGCTCCCGTTTAGCCACGGCGAACAGCGCAATTCGGGAGTCGATTTGCCAATGTCCGTCACGTCTACTCTAGGCGCAGCAGCAAACAGATCAAACTGTCAAAACTGACAGTTGACAACGATACAAAACACAAATGCGTCAGAACATTGGCTCTAACGTCCGCCCCCCAGATCAACAAACGTCCCCGTCGCATAAGAAGCCTTGTCGGACAGCAACCAGACAATCGCCTCCGCCACCTCATCCGGGCGCCCGCCCCGAGCCATCGGAATCGCCGACTCAAGCTTGCTGACCCGATCTGGATCGCCGCTCAGCGCATGGAAGTCGGTGTAGATGTAGCCCGGACGCACCGCGTTGACGCGAATACCCTCGCCCGCCACTTCCTTGGACAGACCGATGGTGAAGGTGTCGAGCGCACCTTTGGACGCGGCATAGTCGACGTATTCGTTGGGCGAGCCCAGGCGTGCGGCGACCGAGGAGACGTTGACGATGCTGCCGCCCTGCCCGCCGTGCTTGGGCGACATGCGCAGGATCGCGTGCTTGGCGCAGAGGATCGGCGCCAGGACGTTGGTTTTCATGATTTTGAGAATGCGGAATTCGGACATTTCATCGACCCGCGACTTATGGCCGACGGTGCCCGCATTGTTCACCAGTGCGGTGACCCGTCCCAGCTCGGTGTCGACCCGGTGAAACAGTGCGATGACTTCGTCTTCGATGCTGACATCGGCGCGCACCGCAATGGCCTGCGCCCCCAGCGCCCGCACTTGCTCCAGCACGCTTTGCGCGGCCTGTTCATCCGACTGATAGTTGATGCAGATCCGATAGCCCTGCCCGGCAGCCAACAACGCCGTAGCGGCGCCGATTCCGCGCCCGCCACCGGTGATTACCATGACTTTATCCATGCTGGCCCTTCCCCCAATGCACACGTAACAGTCGGGGTGAAGAATAACCGTCATTGGGCGGTTTTGCATGGGCTCTGTCCAAGACAAAACCCTGCATGAGACTGAGATGTTTTTTGTGGCGAGGGAGCTTGCTCCCTCGCCACCGTTTGCAGTCAGACAGCCGCCTGAGCCTTTCCACGGGTGAGGTTCTGCATGAACGCGTCAGCCGGCATCGGATGGCCCAACAGATAGCCCTGCAACGAGTCACAGCCCAACTGCGTGAGGAAGTCCTGCTGTACGCCAGTCTCCACGCCCTCGGCAACAATGCGCAAACCGAGTGCCTGCCCCAGCGCCACAATCGCCGAGACGATGGCCGCGTCATCGCTGTCGTGCTCCAGATCGCGGACAAACCCTCGGTCGATCTTCAGTTCGTTGGCCGGCAAACGCTTGAGGTACATCAGGCTCGAATAGCCGGTGCCAAAGTCGTCGATCGACAGGTCGACGCCCATGTCCGACAACTCCTGCAACACCGTCATGCTGGCATCGGCGTCACTCATGGCCGTGGTTTCAGTGATTTCCAGGGTCAGGCTGTTGGCCGGCAGGTGGTGGGTCGCCAGCGCCCGGGCCACGCTCTGTACCAGCCCCGCGTGGCAGAACTGTAATGCCGAGAGGTTCACTGCAATGCGCCAGTCGGTGTAACCGAGCACATACCATTCGCGCATCTGCCGGCAGGCCTCGTTGAGCACCCAGTCGCCGATGGCGATGATCAGGCCAGTCTTCTCCGCCAGATCGATGAACTTGTCCGGCAGCAACATGCCCTGGGTCGGATGCTGCCAGCGCAGCAACGCTTCGGCCCCCACCGGACGACCACTGGCGGCGTCGAATTTGGGCTGGAAATACAGGCTGAACTGCCGGTGCTCCAGCGCGGCGCGCAGATCTTGCAGCAACTGCAGCTGCTTGCGTGCGTTGCTGTTCATCGAGGCATCGAAGAAGCTGTAGCCGTTTTTGCCGCCGCCCTTGGCGTGATACATCGCCGCATCGGCGTTCATCAGCAGTTCCTGAGCGCTTTGGCCATTACCCGGGTACAGGGCAATGCCGACGCTGGCGGAAATCTGCAACTCATGCTCGGCCACGCGAAATGACTGGCCGATCAGGCCGACCTGGCGCGCTGCCAGGCTCAGGGCATCGTTGGGCTCGGTCAGACGCACCAGCAGCACGAACTCGTCGCCGCCAATTCGCGCCAGCGTGTCCTGACTGCGCAAATCCTCACGCAGGCGCCCCCCGACTTCGCGCAGCAACTGATCCCCCATGTGGTGGCCAAAGGCATCATTGACTGGTTTGAAACCGTCCAGATCGATGAACATCAACGCAAAACAGCCGCCCTGCTCCTCGACCTTCTTCATCGCCTGATTGATCCGGTCATCCAGCAGCATGCGGTTCGGCAGGCCCGTCAGGGTATCGTGCAACGCCAGTTGCGTCAGCTCACGGTTGGCCAGGGTCAGCGAATGCGCCAGATCGGCGGTGCGTGCTTCGAGGCGAGCATCGAGAATCGAGGTCAGCAAGGCGATCGACAGCACCGCCAGCGTGGTGATCAGCACCAGATTGTCGAGGCCGTTACCCTTGAGGCCGGCGAGCGTCGCGCCGCAGAAACTGCCTGCGGGAAACTGCGCCGCAGCCATGCCGGTGTAGTGCATGCCGACAATGGCAATGCCCATGATGATTGCCGCACCGCCGCGAATCAGGCGCACATAAGGCGAGTGCTGGCGCAGGCGAAAGGCGATCCACAACGCCGCCGCCGAAGCACCGACCGCAATCAACAATGAGGCGCCGAACAGGGTCGGGTCGTAGTCGATGCCCGGCGTCATGCGCAGTGCCGCCATGCCGGTGTAATGCATGGCGCTGATGCCGGCGCCCATGATCAAGGCACCAAAACCCAACTGCAGAATCGGCAGTTTCGGCTGGCTGACCAACCACAGGGCAAACCCGCACGACAGAACGGCAATCAGCAGCGACAGCGCGGTCACCGGAATGTCGTAGCCCAGTTCGATCGGCAACTTGAACGCCAGCATGCCGATAAAATGCATCGACCAGACGCCAACCCCCATTGCCAGTGCGCCGCCCGCCGTCCAGAAATGCACCGCGCGCCCACGGGCACTGGCAATGCGCCCGGTCAGATCGAGCGCGGTGTAGGACGCGAGGATCGCCACACACAAAGAAATGAAAACCAGGGTGAAGGAATAATGACCGATGAGCATGAAGATTCTCGCGACCACCCGCGCCGTACTGCGTCCATTCTCGGCCGGGCAAATGCGGCGATTGTACTGATTGCGCGGAAGAACGCACTGACAAAGTAATCATTTTGCCATCAACCCGATGAAACGCTTGTTTGATGGTTTTGCAAGGCTCTGGAGCAACCATCACAACCTGTAGGAGCTGCGGCACGCTGCGATCTTTTGACCTTGTTTTTTAAGATCAAAAGATCGCAGCGTGCCACAGCTCCTACACGATTTATTCGGTGGCCAGTTGACCGTCCCACCCGCCCCCCAGCGCGGCAATCAATTGCACGCTGGCAATCAGGCGATTCTGCAGGATATTGAGCACAGTGCGCTCGTTGCTCAGCGCCGTGGCTTGCACCACAACCACATCGATGTAGGCAATCAACCCGGCCTTGTACTGGTTCTGGGTCAGGCGCAGCGAGTCGCGCGCCGCATCCAGTGCTTCCTGACGCACCGCCGCCTCGTCTTCATACACTTTCAGTTGCACCAGATAGTTTTCCACTTCACGGAAGCCGTCGAGCACCGTCTGGCGGTACTTGGCGACGGTCTGGTCGTACACCGCCTCGGTACGGTCAACCTCGGCCGAACGGATGCCACCGTCGAAGATCGGCAAGTCCAGTTTCGGCCCGACCGACCAGAAACGGTTGGGTATGGTCAAAAGATTTTTCGAGGTACTGCTGCTGTAGCCGCCGCTCATGCTCAACGTCAGATCCGGGTAATACGCGGCTTTGGCCACACCGATATTGGCGTTGGCAGCGATCACCGAGCGCTCCGCCGAGGCAATGTCCGGGCGCCGTTCCAGTAGCTGCGACGGCAGGCTCAGAGGAATCTGCGGCAGGTTCGGGATGTTCTGGGTCTCGGCGATGCTGAACTCGGCCGGCGCCTGTCCGGTCAGTACGGCGATTGCATTTTCGAATTGCGCCCGTTGCCAGATCAGGTCCACCAGATCGGCCTGGGTGGTTTTCAACTGGGTCTGTGCCTGCGCCACCGCATCGCGCCCGGAGATCCCGGCGCGGTACTGGTTCTGGGTCATTTGCAACGATTTTTCGTAGGCCGCGACCGTGGCTTCAAGCAAGCGTTTCTGTTGATCGATCACCCGCAGTTGCAAGTAATTCTGCACCAGCTCCGACTGCTGGCTCAGGCGCATCGCGGCCAGATCGGCGAAGCTCGCCTGGGCGCTGGCCTCGTTGGCCTCCAGGCCTCGGCGCAATTTGCCCCAGATATCCGCTTCCCAACTCACGCCCAACTGCGCATTGTAGGTATCGCGAATCCCGCTGGAAGAACTGCTCAGGCTCGAACTGCTGCTGCCGGTGCCCTGACTGGAGCGGGTCTTGCCCACGCTCAGGTCGACATTGGGGTAAAACGCCCCACGGGCACTGCGCACCAAGGCCTGGGCCTGACGGTACTGCGCTTCGGATTGCGCCACGGTCTGGTTGGAGCTGTTGAGTTTCTCGATCAGGCCATTGAGCTGCTGATCGCCATACAGCTCCCACCAGGCACCGCGCGCCAGCGCGTCACTCGGATTGGCCTGGCGCCAGCCCTCGGCCTCTTTGTACTGTGCAACCTCGGCAGTCTGCGGGCGCTGATAGTCCGGGCCGACGGCGCAGGCGCTGAGCATCGCCACGCACAGCGACAGGCTCAACAGGCGCGAACCGCGCGCAGTGGCCAGATTGAGAAGCGAACGGTCGGTCATAGCGGAGTTTCCAGAGCAGCGTCAGTACGCACGCCACGCCACTTGTTGAAGCGGTGGCGCAGCTTGTCGAGATAGAGGTACACCACGGGCGTGGTGTAAAGGGTCAGGACCTGACTGAAGATCAGGCCGCCGATGATGGTCAGACCCAGGGGCTGGCGCATTTCCGCGCCTTCCGCACGGCTGAGCAACAGCGGCAAGGCACCGAGAATGGCCGCCAGGGTCGTCATCAGAATCGGCCGCAGCCGTTGCAGGCAGGCGCTGCGGATCGACTCCAGCGGCGACAGGCCCTGATGGCGTTCCAGTTGCAGCGCCAGGTCGATCATCAGAATGGCGTTTTTCTTCACCACCCCGATCAGCAGGAACAATCCGAGCAGTGAAATCAGGCTGAACTCGCCGCCCAGCGCGTAGATCGAGAGCAACGCGCCGACCCCGGCCGACGGCAAGGTCGAGAGGATCGTCAGCGGGTGAATGTAGCTTTCATACAGCACACCGAGCACCAGATACACCGCCAGCAGCGCACCGAGGATCATGAACGGCTGACTTTTCTGGGTCGCGGCAAACGCATCAGCGGTGCCGGCCATTTTCGCAATCACGTCTTCCGGCAGACCGACCTTGGCAATCGCCCGCTCGATGGCGGCACTGCCCTGCTCCACAGTCACCCCTTCGGCCATGTCGAAGGCAATGCTTTCGGAGGCGAACTGGCCTTCGTGGCTGACGCGGTCGTCCTCCAGGCTGTTTTCGTAATGGGCAATGGTCGACAACGGAATCCGCGCACCGTCAGCGGTAATCACCTGCACCTGATTGAGGGTGACCGGATCCTGCGCGTACTTCTGATTGACCTCCATCACCACCTGATACTGGTTGAGGCTGTCGTAGATGGTCGAAATCTGCCGCTGGCTGTAGGCGTTGTTCAGCACCGCCGTGACCATGTTCATGTCGACCCCGAGGCGCTTGGCCTGATCGCGGTCGACGATCAGCGTTACCTGCTGCGCACCGCGTCCTTCGCGGGCATCAATCGCAGTCAGCTCCGGCAGTGCGCGCAGCGCGGTCACCACTTTCGGGTACCACTCGCGCAGGGCGCCCAGGTCTCCGCTTTGCAGGATGTAGCTGTATTGCGAGGTGGTCTGTTCGCGGCCGCCGCCGAACTGCAGGTCCTGATCCGCCATCAGCATCAACTGGGCGCCGGGGACCTTGGGCATCTCCTTGCGCAGGCGTTCGATGACTTTCTGCGCCGACAGGTTGCGTTCCTTGATCGGTTTCAGGCGCACCAGCATGAACGCGTTGTTGGTGCCGTTGGTGCCACCGATGAACCCGGCCACGCTCTCCACCGCTTCGTCCTTGAGCACGGCGCGGCGGAAGGTTTCCATTTTCGGCTGCATCACGCTGAACGACAGACCGTCGTCACCCCGCACGAAACCGATCAACTGGCCGGTGTCCTGCTGCGGCATGAACGTCTTCGGCACCACCACGTACAGCGCGACGTTGACCCCGACCGTGATGATGAGGCTGAGCAAGGTCAGACGCCGATGGCGCAACACCCAGTCGAGGCTGGTCGCATATTTGCCGACCATCCAGTCGTTGGTCTTGCGGCTCCAGCGTTGCAGGCGGTTTTCCTGGCCCGGCGTATGCGGTTTGAGCCAGCGCGCGCAGAGCATCGGCGTCAACGTCAGCGAGACCACCAGCGACACCACGATCGCCGCCGCCAGGGTGATGGAAAACTCGCGGAACAGGCTCTCGACAATGCCGCCCATGAACAGGATCGACAGGAACACCGCCACCAGCGACACGTTCATCGACAACAAGGTAAAACCGACTTCCTTGGCCCCGAGGTACGCGGCCTTCATCGGTTTGACGCCTTCGTCGATGTGCCGGGAAATGTTTTCCAGCACCACGATGGCATCGTCCACCACCAGCCCGGTGGCCAGAATCAACGCCATCAGCGACAGGTTATTCAGCGAAAAACCGTAGAGGTACATCACCGCGAACGTGCCGACCAGCGACACCGGCACCGCCAGCGTCGGAATCAGCGAGGCGCGGAAGTTACCCAGGAACAGGAACACCACCAGAATCACCAGCGCCACAGCGATCAGCAAGGTCATTTCCGCTTCGTGGAGGGTGGCCTTGATCACCGGCGAGCGGTCCATCGCCAGATTCAGCTTCACGCTGGCCGGCAGCACCGCTTGCAAGGCCGGCAACTGCGCCTTGATCTCGTTGACCGTCTCGATGATGTTGGCGCCGGCCTGGCGGTTGATCACCAGCAACACCGCCGCGTCATCGTTGAAGAAACCGCTGTTGTAACGGTCTTCGACGCCGTCGCTGACCTTGGCCACGTCCTTCAGACGCAGGGCCGCGCCGTCCTTGTAATGGATGATCAGCGACTCGTAATCCTTGGCTTTCTCCAACTGGTCGTTGGCCTGGATCTGCCACAGGCGCTCGCCGTCTTCGACCGAGCCCTTGGGCCGGCGCACGTTGGCCGCGGCGATGGTCTTGCGCACATCGTCGAGCGCCACGCCGTACTGGTTGAGCGCCTGCGGTTCGAGTTCGATGCGCACCGCCGGCAGCGAACTGCCACCGATCTGCACCTCACCCACGCCCTGCACCTGGGACAGGCTCTGCGACAGGATGGTCGAGGCCAAGTCGTAGAGCTGGCCTTTTTCCAACACATCCGAGGTCAGCGACAGCACCATGATCGGCGCCTGCGACGGGTTGACCTTCTTGTAGGTCGGCATGCTGCGCATCCCGCTCGGCAACAGGTTGCGCGAAGCGTTGATGGCTGCCTGCACCTCGCGCGCTGCGCCGTTGATGTCGCGGTCAAGGTCAAATTGCAGAATGACCCGGGTCGACCCCTGGCTGGAACGGCTGCTCATGGTGTTGACGCCGGCAATCGCGCCGAACGAGCGCTCCAGCGGCGTCGCCACCGTGGACGCCATCACTTCGGGACTGGCACCGGGCAGACTGGCCTGGACCACGATCACCGGGAAATCCATTTGCGGCAGCGGCGATACCGGCAACAGACCGAAACTGACACCGCCCAGCAACATGATCGCCAGGCTCAGGAGCATGGTCGCGACCGGGCGCTTGATGAAAGGACCGGAGAGGTTCATTCAGGCCAGCTCCAACCACCAACCCCTGTGGGAGCGAGCTTGCTCGCGAAGAGGCCGGCACATCCAACATCGTCAGTGACTGACTTACCGCTTTCGCGAGCAAGCTCGCTCCCACAGGTCATTTGGTGCTGCAAATTCATACCACCACCTCATCACGGTCGGCATTGGTCTTGCCAAAGCGCCGACCGAGGCGATCGAAGTACAGGTAGATCACCGGCGTGGTGAACAGCGTCAGCACCTGACTCACCAGCAGACCGCCGACCATCACCAGACCCAATGGCTGACGCAGTTCAGCCCCGGAACCGGTGGCGAGCATCAACGGCACGGCGCCGAACAGCGCCGCCAGCGTCGTCATCAGAATCGGCCGGAAGCGCAGCAGCGCCGCCTGATAGATCGCCTGTTCCGGCGCCATGCCCTGGGTGCGTTCGGCGTCGAGGGCGAAGTCGATCATCATGATCGCGTTCTTCTTGACGATGCCGATCAGCAGGATGATGCCGATGATCGCGATCATGCCCAGGTCATTGCCGCTGAGCAGCAACGCCAGCAAGGCGCCGACCGCCGCCGACGGCAGGGTCGACAGGATGGTGATCGGGTGAATGTAACTTTCGTAAAGCACGCCGAGTACGATGTACATGGTCACCACCGCCGCCAGAATCAGCAGCAAGGTGCTCGACAGCGAGGCCTGGAATGCCTCGGCCGCGCCCTGGAACTGGGTCTGCACGCCAATCGGCATGCCGATGTCCTTCTGCACCTGTTCGATGATGTCCACCGCATGCCCCAGCGCCACGCCGGGCGCCAGGTTGAACGACATCATCACCGCCGGGAACTGGCCGATGTGGGTGATCGCCAGTTGCGCCTGACGCTCCTCGACATGGGCCAGACTCGACAGGCGCACCTGCGCACCGTCAGTGGTCTTGACGTGAATCTGGTCCAGCGCCGCCGGCCCGATTTTCTCCCCGGCCTGTGCCTGCAGCACCACGCGGTACTGGCTGGCCTGGGTGTAAATGGTCGAGATCTGCCGCTGGCCGAAGGCGTCGTACAGCGCATCGGTGATGTTCTGCACCGAAACGCCGAGGCGTGAAGCCGCGTCACGGTCGATCACCAGATAGACTTGCAAGCCTTTGTCCTGCAAGTCGCTGGCAACGTCGGTCAATTCCGGTTGCTGCGCCAAGGCTTCGACCAGACGCCCGCTCCACTGGCTGAGCAATTCGGCGTCCGGTGAGGACATGCTGAACTGGTACTGGGTACGGCTGACCCGATCCTCAATGGTCAAATCCTGCACCGGTTGCATGAACAGACGGATGCCAACCAGTTTGTCCAGTTGCGGCTGCAGGCGCGCGATCACCTCGGTGGCGCTCAGGTCACGCTGGCCGTGAGGCTTGAGGTTGATCAGCAGACGACCGCTGTTGAGCGTGGCGTTGTCGCCGTCGACACCGATGTAGGACGACAGACTTTCCACCGCCGGATCTTCAAGAATCACCTTGGCCAGCGCCTGCTGACGCTCGCCCATGGCCGCGAAGGAAATCGACTGCGGTGCTTCGGATATACCCTGGATCACCCCGGTATCCTGCACCGGGAAGAAGCCCTTGGGCACTACCATGTACAGGAACACGGTCAGTGCCAGCGTTCCGATGGCCACCAACAGGGTCAGCGGCTGGTGTTTGAGCACCCACTGCAACTTGCGCCCGTAGGCGGCGATCATCCAGTCGATGAAGCCGCCGCTGGCCCGGTAGAAACGGCCCTGCTCGTGGGCTTCTGGCTCTCGCTTGAGCAGGCGTGCGCACATCATCGGCGTCAACGTCAGCGAAACCACCAGCGAAATCAGGATCGCCACCGCCAGGGTGATGGCGAACTCGCGGAACAGCCGCCCGACCACGTCAGCCATGAACAACAACGGAATCAGTACCGCGATCAGCGACAGGGTCAGGGAAATCAGGGTGAAACCGATCTGCTTGGCGCCTTTGAGTGCCGCCTGCATCGGGCTGTCGCCCTCCTCGATGAAGCGCGCGATGTTTTCCAGCATCACGATCGCATCGTCGACCACGAAACCGGTCGCGATGGTCAGCGCCATCAAGGTCAGGTTGTTGACCGAGAAGCCGGCGAGGTACATCACGCCAAACGTACCGATCAGCGACAGCGGCACCGCCACTGACGGAATGATCGTCGCGCTGGCGCGCCGCAGAAAGAGGAACGTCACCATTACCACCAACGCGATGGCGATCAGCAGTTCGTGCTGCACGTCGGTGACCGAGGCGCGGATGGTCTGGGTGCGGTCGGTGAGCACGGTGACGTCGAGGCCAGCCGGCAGGTTGTCGGTGATGCTCGGCAGCAAGGCCTTGATCCGGTCGACCACCTCGATCACGTTGGCGCCCGGCTGACGCTGGATGTTCAGCAGCACGGCCTGATTCTGGTTGGCCCACGCGGCGAGACGTTCGTTCTCCGCACCGTCGACGATTTCCGCCACATCCTTCAGACGCAGCGGCGCGCCGTTCTTGTAGGCGAGGATCAGGTTGGCGTAGTCCTTGGGCGACGTCAGCTGGTCGTTGGCATCGAGCATCGAGACCCGGGTCGGGCCGTCGAAGTTACCTTTGGGCTGGTTGACGTTGGACGCACCGATCAGGGTGCGCACGTCTTCCAGGTTCAGGCTGTTCGCCGCCAATGCTTCCGGGTTGACCTTGATCCGCACCGCCTGACGCTGACCGCCGGCAATACTGACCATGCCGACGCCGCTGATCTGGGCGATCTTCTGCGCCATGCGCGTGTCGACCAGGTCATTGAGCTTGGGCAGCAGCATGGTCTTCGAGGTGATCGCCAGGGTCAGCACCGGGGTGTCCGCCGGGTTGACCTTGTTGTACACCGGCGGTGCCGGCAAGTCGGTCGGCAGCAGGTTGGTCGCGGCGTTGATCGCGGCCTGCACCTGCTGTTCGGCGACGTCCATGTTGATGTCGAGGCTGAAACGCAGGGTCAGCACCGACGCGCCGCCGGAACTGGTCGAGGCCATTTGCGTCAGGCCCGGCATCTGCCCGAACTGGCGTTCGAGCGGCGCGGTCACGGCGCTGGTCATCACGTCGGGACTGGCGCCGGGGTACAGGGTCATGACGCGAATGGTCGGGTAATCGACCTGCGGCAACGCCGAGACTGGCAGCAAGCGATAGGCAATCAGGCCGGCCAGAACAATGGCCAGCATGCTCAGGGTGGTAGCTACAGGACGGAGGATGAACAGCCGCGAAATGTTCATGCGCCCTTCTTGGCCTTGTCAGCCGCAGCAGCGTCCGGTGCACTGGCGGCGGGTTTGCCCTGCAGGTGGCCGGTCGGGGTGGTCGGCACGTCATTACTGTCGTTGACCACCTCCACTTCACTGCCTTCCTTCAGGCGGTCGGTACCTTCCAGCACCACGCGATCGCCCGCGGCGAGGCCTTCGGTGACCACGGTGTTGGTGCCGTCACTGGCGCCGATTTTCAGTTGGCGGATGGTGACTTTCTTGTCGCCGTCCAGCGCGTAGACGAAGGTGCCGTTGGTGCCGAACTGAATCGCGGCCGACGGTGCCAGCACCACGCCTTTGAGGGTGTCGGCCAACAAATGAACGTTGACGAACTGATTGGGGAAAAGTGATTGGTCGCGGTTATCGTAACGGGCCTTGAATTTCAGGGTGCCGGTGGCGACGTCGATCTGGTTGTCGAGACTTTGCAGCACGCCGCTGGCCTGGATTTTGGTATCGCCGCGATCCCATGCCTCGGCCGGCAGCCTGGCGCCGCTGTGGTAGCGGGCCAATACGGTTTCGAGGCTGTTTTCCGGCAGGGTGAAGACCACGCTGATCGGCTGGGTCTGAGTAATCACTGCAAGGAACGTGGTGTCGTTGGCCGCAACGAGGTTGCCGACGTCGACCTGACGCAGACCGACGCGACCGGCAATCGGTGCGCGGATCTTGGTGAATTCGAGATTGAGCTTGGCGTCGTTGACCGCCGCCTGATTGGTCTTGACCGTGCCCAGGTACTGGCCGACCAGTGCTTCGGCGGTGTCCAGGGTTTGCTTGGCGATGCTGTCTTCCTTGTACAGGCCGCGATAACGCTCGACGTCGACCTGCGCATTTTTCAACTGCGCCTGGTTCTGCAGCAAGGTGCCTTCAGCCTGGAGCAAGGCGTTCTGGTACGGACGCGGATCGATCTCTGCCAGCAAGTCGCCGGCCTTGACCATCTGCCCTTCTTCGAAATTGATCTTCACCAGCTCGCCGCCGACCCGGCTGCGCACGTTGATGGTGTTGAGTGCAGTCACCGTGCCCAGTGCCTTGTAATACAGCGGGAAGTCACCGGTGACCGCCGGGGCCACCCGCGCCGGAATCGGCCCGGCCGCACCGCCGAAACCTGGCCGCATCATCCCCGAACGTCCGGCATGCCCGGTCGCCGCCTTGTCGGCGCCCTCCTTCTGGGTCGAACCGGCGGGCCAGAATTTCCAGCACAGGGCGGCGATGACCAACAGGACGAGCAGGCTGATCAGCCAGCGACGGGCGTTGCGAGGGGACGATTGCATGGATTGATTAACCATTGGGCGCGTGGGCTTCTTTTACGGGAGGCTGAACGATAAGCACTGATGGGATTTAAGCAAAGCAGCTTTACCGGCAATTTACCTTCAACTTACGTTTCAAGGTGTGAGGCAAAACACTGATACACAAATGAAAACGGCCTGGACAGGGCCAGGCCGTTAACAATTGTAAAAGCGCTTATTTGAGTACGGCGAGTGCTGCGTCGTAGTTCGGCTCTTCAGCGATTTCCTTGACCAGTTCGCTGTGCAGCACGTTGTCGTTCTCGTCCAGCACCACCACGGCACGGGCGGTCAGGCCTTTGAGCGGGCCGTCAGCGATGGCTACGCCGTAGTTTTCGATGAACTCGGCACCGCGCAGGGTCGACAGGTTCTGCACGTTTTCCAGGCCTTCGGCGCCGCAGAAACGGGCCTGGGCGAATGGCAGGTCAGCCGAAATGCACAGCACCACGGTGTTGTTCAGTTCGTTGGCCTGAGCGTTGAACTTGCGTACCGAAGTCGCGCAGGTCGGGGTGTCGACGCTTGGGAAGATGTTCAGCACTTTGCGCTTGCCGGCAAAGTCTTTCAGGGTAACGTCGGACAGATTGCCGGCAACCAGGGAAAAGGCTGGCGCCTTGGAACCGGCTTGTGGCAACTGGCCGTTGACTTGAACCGGGTTGCCTTTGAGGGTGACTTGAGCCATGACTTTAGTCCTTCTTAACGTGGTGATTGAGCATGCAAGAGGCCGAAGTTAACCACGAAATTGTCCGACGACCTATGCCCTGACAGAAAATTGTCAGGGGGCCGCGCAAAAAATTGTATACAACCCACCTCTCCTGTAGGAGCTGCCGCAGGCTGCGATCTTTTGATGTTGGTTTTTAACGACAAGATCAAAAGATCGCAGCCTGCGGCAGCTCCTACCTTGGCAGTGCAGCGTGTCGGATTGCGTTTGTTAAAGCGCAGCTTTGCGTCTTTTATTCAGACACCTGTCGATTCATGCGCGGCCCATTCGACTAAACCATGAATCCCCCCATTCCCTGGAGAAACCACCATGCGATTCATGATCCTTGTCAAAGCCAGCGCCGACTCCGAAGCCGGCATCATGCCCAGTGAAGAGCTGATCACTGCCATGGGCAACTTCAACGAAGAACTGGTCAAGGCCGGCGTTCTCATCGACGGCAATGGCCTGCACCCGAGCAGCAAAGGCACCCGCGTGCATTTCTCCGGCGACAAGCGCACCGTCATCGATGGCCCCTTTATCGAGACCAAGGAGTTGGTGGCCGGGTACTGGATCTGGGAAGTGAAGTCGAAAGAAGAAGCTATCGAGTGGGTCAAGCGCTGCCCGAACCCGATGCCCGGCGACTCTGACATCGAGATCCGCCAGATCTTCTCCGCCGAGGATTTCGGTGCCGAGTTCACGCCTGAAGCACGGGCGCAGGAAGAACGCGTTCGCGAGCAAGCCAAGAAAAATCTGTAATCCCCGCCCCCTGTAGGAGCTGCCGCAGGCTGCGATCTTTTGATCTGGCTTTTAAAAAATCAAAGTCAAAAGATCGCAGCCTGCGGCAGCTCCTACAGGGTCGTAAAAATTTAGCGCCCACCTTTAGTGTGACTCTGTAGACAAAACCAAAGAATTAATCCCTTCGACTGGCTAACTCCCGATTAGCTGCTAGCGTCATTCAGACGTGTCCTACAGGCTTGATAAAAAAGGAAATACGTCCAACGGCCGAGAGGCGCCGGGACGTCCATGCAGTAGCCACCAGGGAAACGGGGACCATGTCAAAAAAATTGGGGATTCACGCCTTGCTGCTGGCGAGTTCGCTGGCGCCTGCAGTTTGTGCCTTGGCGAATAACGCCGAAGAGGCCAACAAAAGCAACAACCCGCTGAACCTGGCGCCCGGCGCCAACCTGCAGGATTACTACACGCCGAAGCTGTTCGACAGCAACCTGCACACCAACGACGCTCTGCTGCGCGGCACTTTGCCGATTGCGCCCAACGATTTCATCGGCGTACCGCAACTGCTGCGCGCAACGATGCCGATCAGCACCCGACCCGATCCGCACGGCGGCTACGGCACCGGCATCGGCGATCTCAATCTGTTCGACATCTTCCTGCTCAAGACCGACGGCGTGCAGTTGGGCATCGGCCCGCAAATCACCGCACCGACCGCTGCCGAAGATGAATTGGGCACGGGCAAATGGCAGGCCGGCCTCGCGGCGGTAGCGATCGATTCGTCGCCGCGCGGCTTGCTCGGTGCGCTGGTGCAGTACCAGAGCTCGTTTGCCGGCGACCACGACCGCGCGCATGTCGAAACCGCAACCCTGCAGCCGTTCATCATTCATAACCTCAACAAGGGCTGGTACCTGCGCTCTACCGGCACCTGGACGTTCGACCTGAAGAACAACACTCACTACATCCCGATCGGCTTGGGTGCAGGCAAGGTCTGGAAGTCCGGCAGCAACATTCTCAACGCCTTCCTCGAACCGCAGTGGACCGTCGAGCGTAAAGGCGACGGTGTGCCGCAGTTCACCCTGTTCGCCGGGATCAACGTGACATTCGGAAAATAAGGACATCGCCATGCACATCGCTTTACGCGCCGCCGGTTTCAGCCTGATGACCCTGTTCGCCAGCTGCGGCGTCGGTGCTCAGGAGCTCGACACCCGTATCGGCAAGATCGCCATGGAAGGCGAACTGCCGGCCCATGAGTCGATTGCCAAACTCTATGCCGAGCTGGATTTCCAGCAGGCGACCCAGAGTTACCTATGGGCCTTGCCACTGGTGTCGTACGCGCAGTGGCAGGAAGAATTTCGCGACAAGCTCGGCGCGCGCAGCGGCGACTTGCTGGTGCTCAACAGCTACGAAGACAAGCTCGGCGTGATCACCGCCAACGCCACCACGCCGTACATTCTCGGCTTCGTCGACCTCAGCGAAACCGGGCCGCTGGTGATTGAACTGCCACCGGGACCGACCGCCGGCGGCATTGGCGATTTCTGGCAGCGGGCAATTATCGACATGGGCCAGACCGGCCCGGACAAAGGCCAGGGTGGCCAATACCTGGTGCTGCCACCGGGCGCGGAACCACCCTCCGACGCCGACAAGTATTACCTGGCCAAATCGGAAACCATGAACGTGCTCGTGGGCTTCCGGGTGCTGGATCCGGATCCGGCCAAGGGCAAGGCGCTGGTAGAAAAATTCAAGATGTACCCGTACGCCAAACGTGCCGAGCCGAGCAAGACCCGCCTGCTGTCGCCTGACGGTAAAAAGTGGTCGGGTACCCAGCCACGCGGCATCGCTTACTGGCAGCGGCTGCACCAGATCATCCAGAAAGAGCCGGTCAATGAACGTGACCGCTTCTACATGGCGATGCTCGCCAGTCTCGGCATCGAGAAGGATAAACCCTTCAACCCCAACACTCAGCAGCGTCAGGCTCTGGAGTCCGGCGCGCAGGTCGGTGAGCTGATCGCCAAGGCCAACACGTTTGCCAAGCGCTTTCCTGACGCGCAGTACTGGCCCGACCGACATTGGGACACGGTGCTGAACATCGCCGAACCGTCGCAACGCGTGGCCTATTACGACCAGTTGTGGGAACGCAGCGCCTGGTTCTACGAGGCCGTCACTAACACCAAGGGCATGGTCTCCAAAACCCCGGGGCTCGGCCAGACCTACCTTGGCGCCTACACCGATGCCAAGGGTGACTGGCTCGACGGCGGCAAGACCTACCGCCTGCACGTCGGCGCCAACCCGCCGGCCAAGCAGTTCTGGTCGATGACCGTGTACGACATCGACAGCCGTTGCCTGATCGACAATCCGCAGCGCAAGGCCGACCTGTCCTCACGCCAGGATCTGAAGAAAAACGCCGACGGCTCGGTGGACCTGTACTTCGGCCCGAGCGCGCCCAAAGGCTTCGAAAACAACTGGGTGCAAACCGTGCCCGGCAAGCACTGGTTCAGCTACTTCCGCCTGTACGCACCGACCGAAGCCTATTTCGACAAGAGCTGGAAACTCGACGACATCACAGTCGTGCAATGAATAAGGACGCCGCATGAACACACGTAATCTATGGCTGACCGGTCTGACCCTCGCCCTGAGCAGCAGCGCCTGGGCCGATTTCAGCGCCAGCCCCGAAGAAGCCCGAGGCATCGCCAAGGACGCCTACTTGTATGGCTTCCCGGTAGTGGAAATGTACAAGACCCTGTACACCCAGGCCGTGGACCGCAAGAGCCCGAACTTCAAGGCACCGTTCAACCAGATCGGCAACACCGCCAAGGCCTTCACCGCCAAGGACACCGCGTTCGTCACACCGAACGCCGACACGCCCTACTCGTTTGTCTGGATGGACCTGCGCAGCGAGCCATTGATCCTGACCTTGCCGCCGATCGAAGAGCACCGTTACTACTCGGTGCAACTGATCGACGCCTATACGCAGAACTTCGCTTACCTGGGCACCCGCAGCACCGGCAATAACGGTGGTCATTTCATGATCGCCGGGCCTGACTGGCAGGGTCAGCAACCGATCAACATCGACCGCCTGGTGCGCAGCGAAAGCAACATCGCCTACGCGCTGTACCGCACGCAGCTGTTCGACGAAAAAGATCTGGGCAAGGTCAAGCAGATCCAAAAAGGCTACACGGTCGAACCGCTGAGCCACTACGTAAAACAGAAAGCCCCGGCGCCGGCACCGAAAATCAGTTGGCCGAAACCGACGCCGACCATGAGCGAAACTCCGGAGCTGTTCCGCTACCTGAACTTCATGCTCGCCTTCACTCCGCCGCAGGATGTCGAAAAAGACCTGCTCGCGCGCTTCGCCAAAATCGGCATCGGCGCCGGTCAGCCATTCGATCTGAAAAAGCTCAGCGCCGAACAACGCAAGGCCCTTGAAGACGGCATCAATGACGCCAAGGCCGAATTCGCCGCGTTCAAGAAAGACAAGGTCGACTCGCACGAAATCAGCAGCGGTGACCTGTTCGGCACCCGCGATCACCTCAAGGGCAATTACCTGTATCGCTACGCCGGCGCCAACATGGGCATCTTCGGCAACTCTGCCGAAGAGGCGAACTACATAGGCTATTTCGTCGATAAGGACGGCCAGCCGGCCGACGCAGCGAAACACGACTACACCCTGCATTTCGCCAAGGGCGCCCTGCCCCCGGCCGACGCCTTCTGGTCGCTGACCCTGTATGACGGCAAGAGCAAATTGCTGGTGGCCAACCCGCTCAATCGCTACCTGATCAACTCGCGCATGCTGCCCGACTTGACGCTCGATGCCGACGGCGGATTGACCCTTTACGTGCAGCACGCCAATCCCGGCAAGGACAAGCAGGCCAACTGGCTGCCGGCACCGAACGGGCCGTTCTACGGCGTGTTGCGCCTGTACCTGCCGAAACCGGAAGTCGCCAGCGGCGAGTGGAAGATGCCGCAGCTCGACCCGGTCAACTCAAAACAATAAACGGAGCCAGTGATGGTCAAGCCTTACGTTGTGCGTCCGCTGCTGGCGCTGTGCATGATCGGCAGTCCTCAACTCTATGCAGCCGAAGGTGGTGTAGGCCGGCCGATCACCGGGCAACAGGTGTTTTCCAACGCCGGGATCATCCCGCCCGAACCGGGCTGGGTGGTCTCGGTCACCAGCATCTGGTACGACGGCTCGCTCAAGGGCAGCCGCGGTGCGCCGATTTCCGGTGAAGTCAGTGCCGGGATCGACATGAAAGTCTCCTACACCATGACCAACCTGACCCACATCTGGGACACCGGCAAAGGTCCCTGGAACTTCGCCTCGGCAATCGGTGTTCCACTGCAGTACACCGACATTGACGCGGCGATCACCGGCCCGCGCGGACGCACCCTCGGCACCAGCGATTCCGGCACCCAGTTCGCCGACGCGCTGGTCACCCCGATTGCCGCCGGCTACCACTTCGACGAACTGAATCACATCGCGTTGTCCCTGCCGATCTACGTGCCGACCGGCGCCTACAACGACAATCGCCTGGCCAACCCGGGGCAGAACAATTACACGTTCATGCCCACCGTGGCCTTCACCCATCTGGACGGCAAGGGGGGCGAGTTCACCCTGTCCAGTGGCCTGGAGTTCTACACCGAAAACACCGCCACCGATTACCGCAACGGCAACATCTTCACCCTCGATGCCTTGTGGACTCACGGCTTCGGCAGTGGCTGGAGCGCAGGTCTCGCGGCCGGTTATATCCAGCAAGTCACCGACGACAAGGGCCAGACCGCCGACAGCCTGAATGGCTTCCGTGGCCGCTCCGTCGGCGCCGGGCCGGTGGTCGCCTGGAGCGGCAAATTCGCCGATGCCCAAGCCAACATCAGTGCGCGCTGGGTGCCGGAGTTCGACACCAAGAATCGACCCGAAGGCAACGGCATTGCCGTCAACATGACCCTGGCGTTTTTCTAGACCGGCCACCAAGGACTGTCCCATGACCGCACTCACCGACCTCAACGCCCTGCAAGCAAGCATCGCTGAAGCCGTACTCGGCCAGGATCAGGTCATTCGGCAGATCCTCCTTGGCCTGCTGGCCAACGGGCATTTGCTGCTGGAAAGCCTGCCGGGGCTGGCCAAGACGCGCACGGTCAAGGCGCTGGCCACGCATCTGGACGCGAAGATGAGCCGCATCCAGTTCACCCCCGACTTGCTGCCCTCGGACATCACCGGCGCCGAAGTGCTGCATCAGGTCGCCGGGCAAAATGAGATCCGCTTCCAGCCCGGCCCACTGTTCGGCAATCTGATCCTCGCCGACGAGATCAACCGCGCCCCGGCCAAGGTGCAGGCGGCGCTGCTGGAAGCCATGGAAGAACGGCAGATTACCGTGGCCGGCACCAGTCATGTGCTGCCGGAGCTGTTCATTGTGGTCGCCACGCAAAACCCGATCGAGCAGGAAGGCACTTATCCGTTGCCGGAAGCGCAGATGGACCGGTTCCTGATGAAGGTGCTGCTGGATTACCCCAGCGCCGACAATGAAAGCCAGGTGCTACGCCTGTTGCGCGCCGAGGAGTTTGCCCAAGGCGCGAACACCGCGCCGAGCAAGGGCTTCAGCCTGTCACAGGAAGTGATCTTCGCCGCGCGCAAGGAGGTCAGCGCGGTGCACGTATCACCGGCCATCGACCGCTACCTGATCGACCTGATCAACGCCACTCGCCACCCGGCCGATTACGACGAAGACCTCGGACGCTGGATCAGCATCGGTGCCAGTCCCCGTGGCGGCATCGGCCTGGATCGTTGCGCGCGGGCCGACGCGTGGTTGCAGGGCCAGGATTTCGTCTCGCCGGATAACGTGCGCGCGGTGGTGCACCCGGTGCTGCGTCATCGCCTGCAATTGAGCTACGACGCGGTCGCGGAGGGCGTGACTGCCGATCAGGTGCTCGACCGTTTGCTGGATAAAGTGGCGATTCCGGCATGAACACGGACGGTCTGGTCTACGTTTCTCTGGCGCAATTGATGGCGCTGGAATTCAAGGCCCGTGACCTGAGTTTTCTGGCGCGCCAGCCCCAGGGCAGCATTCTTGCTGGCAACCACGCTTCGCGCTTGCGCGGCCGTGGCTTGAACTTCGATGAGCTGCGCCGCTACCAGCCCGGTGATGATTTACGTCACCTCGACTGGCGCGCTTCGCTGCGCACCGGCAAACCGGTGGTCCGCACTTTTACTGAAGAGCGCGATCGCCCGGCGTTGATCGTGGTCGATCAGCGCATGTCGATGTTCTTCGGCTCGCAACGCAGTTTCAAATCTGCCCTCGCCGCTGAACTCGGCGCACTGGCGGCCTGGATGGTGTTCAACGCCGGTGACCGGGTGGGCGGTCTGGTGTTCAACGATCAACGCATCGACAGCATCGCGCCGTTGCGCAGCCGCAAACGGGTCGAGGCCTTGCTCAGCCACGTGGCGCAACAGAATCAGGCGCTGAACGCCGCCAATCCCGACGCCGAAGACGAGGACCAGTTGGACAAGGCCTTGCAGCGTTGCCTGGCGCTGGCCGGGCATGACCATTTGATCTGCATCGTCAGCGACTTCGCCGGGGCGGGTGAACGCACCTTGCAATTGATGCGGCAACTGCGCGCGCATAACGACGTGATTGCCCTGCAAGTCTACGATCCACTGGCCTTGAAGCTGCCGAGTGATGGCCGGCTGCTGGTCACCCAAGGCCAATTGCAGGTGGAACTGGCTGTCGAGAAACGCAGTGTGCATCAGCCGTTGGGTGATTATCTCGGTGGCCGCCTTAAGGACGTCGCCACCCTGCTGCGCCGCAGTCAGGTGCCGCTGATGATGTTCAGCACCGCCGAAGAGGCCCACGCGCAATTGCGCGCCGAGCTTGGCAAGTCTGCCGGCCCACGGCGATGAACCCGAATATCCCCGACATCAGCCAGCTCAAGGAACTGAGCCTGCCGGCGCCGGTGAGTTATGCGCCGCAGACCTGGGGCTGGTGGCTGTTGCTGGCGTTGTTGGTTGTGCTGGCGTTGATGGTTGGCGTGCGCCGTTATGTGCAGTGGCGACGGGATCAGTATCGGCGCGAAGCGCTGGTGCGGCTGGCGCAGTTGCGTGAGCGCAGTGATGATCTGAATGCCCTGCGCGAGTTGCCCGAACTGCTCAAACGCGTGGCCCTTTCGATGCCCCTGAAACACCGCCCTGTAGGAGCTGCCGAAGGCTGCGATCTTTTGACGTTGCCTTTAAACAACAAGATCAAAAGATCGCAGCCTTCGGCAGATCCTAAAGGGGTGGCGGCGTTGGGGAGATCGGAGTGGCAGGCCTTTTTGCAGCAGCACAGTAAAAAGAAACTGCCCGGCGATTTCAGCGCCCAACTCGGCCAACTCGCCTACGCCCCCGACGCCACCCTGCGCGCCCTCCCCGCCGAGCAGCGCCAGGCGTTGTTCGACGCCTGCCAGTACTGGGTGGAGCATCATCATGTGGCAGCTTGATTACCCGTGGTTGTTGCTGCTGTTGCCGCTGCCGTGGCTGACCTTGCGTTATCTGCCGGCGTATCAGGAAGCCCGCAGCGCCGTGCGCGTGCCGTTTTTCGGCGCCATGAGCCGCGCCGTCGGGGAAGCGCCGAGCCGGGTCGGCAATCGTCAGAACCCTTGGCAACGGTTGCTGAATCTGTTGGTGTGGATGTTGATCCTGCTCGCCGCTACGCGCCCGGTGTTCGTTGAAAAACCCATCGAGCGCCAGCAACCGGTGCGCGACCTGATGCTCGCCATCGACATCTCGCAATCGATGGAAACCGAAGATTTCAGCAATGCCGACGGCCAGAAAATCAATCGCCTCGCCGCCGTCAAACAGGTGGTGCAAGGGTTCATCGACAAGCGCACGGACGACCGCATCGGCCTGATCGTGTTCGGCAGCGGCGCCTATCCGCAGGCGCCGCTGACCCTTGATCACGCCAGCCTGTCGCTGTTGCTGACCGATACCGGCATCGGCATGGCCGGGCCGAACACTGCCATCGGTGACGCCATCGGCTTGAGTCTGAAACTGCTCGACCAGGCCCACGAGCAGCAGAAAGTGCTGATCCTGCTCACCGACGGCAACGATACCAGCAGTGCGATCACTCCTGATCACGCCGCCGAAATGGCCGCCAACAAAGGAGTGGTCATTCATACCATCGGCATCGGCGACCCGACGGCTTCCGGCGAGGCGCAGGTCAATCTGCGCGGGCTGCAACAGATCGCCCAGACCACAGGCGGGCAGTTTTTCCGCGCCGAAGACCGCGCAGCACTGGATCAGGTCTACACCACCCTCGACCGCCTCACGCCGCATCAGGTGAAAACCCTCAGTCATCAGCCACAACGCGAGCTGTTCCACTGGCCATTGGGCGCGGCACTGGGTTTGTTGGCGCTGTATCACCTCGGTGCCCTGCTACGCCCGCGCCTGGCGCTTGCCCGCCAGCGGCAGGAGGCCTGAATGGAGATCAATCTCGGTGATTTCCACTTCCTGCGTCCTCTGTGGTTGCTGCTCGCGCTGTTCGCCGCGCTGCTGCCGCTGCTCTGGCGCCGCAGCCGCGACCTGCAGCGCCGGCTACGCAACAACATCGCCGAACATTTGCTGCCACATCTGCTGGTCACGCCAAAGGATCAGCAGCACCTGCGCCCGGTGCATTGGCTATGCGCGATGCTGCTCATCGGCGCCATTGCCGCCGCCGGGCCGACCTGGGAGCAGGATCGCCCGGACTTTCTGGAGAATCGTGCGCCGCTGATCGTCGCCATGGACCTGTCGCCGTCGATGGACGCCAACGACGTTCAGCCGACGCGGCTGGAAGCTGCCAAGCACAAACTCCACGACCTGATCCAGCGTCGCGCCGGCGCCCGCACCGCGCTGATCGCCTATGCCGGCAGCGCGCATCTGGTGTTGCCGCCGACCGAAGATCCGGCATTGCTCGACACCTTCATTCAGGCGCTGGGCACTGGCCTCATCGACAAACCCGGCAAGGACGTCAGCGCGGTCATCGAGCAGGCCAAACGCCTGCTCCGTGCCGAGAAAACCCCGGGCAGCCTGCTGCTGATCACCGACGGTGCCGACACCGCGCAATTCGATGGCCTCGACAAACAACTCGATGACAGCCAGTTGCAGGTGTTGGTACTCGCAGTCGGCAACCCGGATGGCGGCGTGATTCAGGGCGCCAACGGCCAACCGGCAGTCGACAGCAACGGGCGCCCGCTGCTCGGCCGTTTCGATCCGGCAGCACTCAAGCAATTGGCCGCCGTCCTCGACGCGCCGCTGGGCAGCCTCACCCTCGACGACGATGATCTGGACTGGATCGAGCTGCACGCGCAACAACACTTCCAGAGTGCCAGCGCCGAACAACAGCAATTGCACTGGAAGGACGCTGGTTACTGGTTGTGCTGGCCCCTTCTATTGTTGGCGCTGCTCGGTGTGCGCAAGGGCTGGAGCGTCAACTGGGTACCGGCGCTGCTGTTGGCCACAAGCCTTGGCTGGCCCGCCGCGCCAGCCCAGGCCAGTGCACTGACCGATGCATTCTTCACCCGCGATCAACAAGGGCGCTGGGCCGCCGAGCATGAGCATTGGCCGCAAGCGGCGGCGCTGTTTGTCGATCCGTACTGGAAAGGCGTGGCGGCCTATCACGCAGCAGATTACGACCTCGCACTGGCGACCTTTGCCCGGCTGGACACGGCGCAAGCGTGGTTCTACCTGGGCAACATTTACGTGCGGCGTTTCAAGTTCGATCAGGCGATTGCCGCTTACACCCAGGCCCTGCAAAGACAACCGCAATTTCCCGAGGCCACGGCCAATCTGGCGCTGGCGCAGGCGTTGCTCAAGGACACCGACAGCGCCGAAAAAAATGCCCCCGAGACCAAACCGGATGAAGTGAAATTCGACAAGGCGCCGGGCAAGGGTCAGAGCAAAAAAGTCGAGACCGAACAGGCAGCGTCCGACGCGTTGTGGCTGCAGAACCTGAGCACCTCGCCGGCGAAGTTTCTCAAGCAGAAATTCAGCTTGCAGGATCAAACGGGGGCGAAACCATGAACCGGGTTGGCTTCATCGCTGGCAAGCCAGTTCCCACAAGGTTTTGCGCTGTTAACTCGATTGGCGATAACACAGACACCCCCTGTAGGAGCTGGCTTGCCAGCGATGAGGCCAGATCTGCCGGCAAAAAAATCTGCACCTTGCTCATAACCAGCTTGCTCAGCCTGAATGCCTCTGCCGCCGAACCCCAACTGAAAATCCACGCCCACCTGCAACCCGCCGAAGGCGTGATGGTCGGCGGACTGGTCGAGCTGCAAGTCGACGTGCTCACCGACACCTGGTTCACCAGCGCCGCGACTCTGCCCGAACTGAAACTCGACGGCGCCCTGGTGACGCCGCCCGATGGCCGCGCCCAGCACCTGAATCAGACGATCGACGGACAATCCTTCAGCGGCTTGCGCTACAGCTACCTGATCACCCCGAATGTCGCCCGCCGCTTCGACATCCCGCCGTTGACGGTCTCTGCGACACCGGGTCAGGCGAGCAATGCAATCAATGCACACAGCCAACCCTTGCACTTCAGTGCCGCCCAGCCGCCAGGCTTTCAACCCGGAGAAACGCCGTTGGTGGCCAGCGATGTGCGCCTGAACCAAAGCCTGATCAACTCGGCAACCCCGTTGAAAACCGGCGACAGCGTGACCCGCCAACTGACCCTGCAGGCCGATGACGCACTGGCGATGGCGCTGCCGGTTCCGCCACTGGGTGAGGTAGCCGGTCTGAGTCGTTATCCGCAGACCCCACAAGTCAGCCGTCTGGATGATGGCCGCGGCAACGTGCTCGGTGGTCAGCGGATCGACACTGTCACCTACCGCATCGACAAGGCGGGTACCTACACCCTGCCAGCCATCGCCGTGAAATGGTGGGATGTCAAAACCCGGCAGAGCCGGACTGCGCAAGTCCCGGCCATGACCTTCGAAGCCGCCGTCAACAGCCACTACCAACCGGTGTTTTCGATCACCGATGATCTCAGGCAGCTTGGCCGCGACAATGTGCACGTCTCCGCACGCTGGCTGCTGTGGCTGGCGCTCTTCGGTGTCTTCGGCGGTGCTGGATATTGGCTGCACCCTGTTGTGCTGCGCGCCCGGCGCCAATGGCTGGCACGCAAGCACGCGCGGCAACTGGCCTGGGAGCAATCGGCGGACTTCGCCTGGCAGCAGATCAAACCGCAATTGTTGACTCGGCCGGCGCAATTGAGCGCGGTGTATCTGTGGCTGCGCCGCCGTCGCCTCGGGCTGCGACTGGTGAATGCCGGCCCGCGTTTGCAGGGCCTGTTGCGCGGACTTTACGGACGTGATCCGCAGACTGCACAAACACTTGCTCAACTACATGAATCGTTGACTACGCTTCACAGTCAGGCCGAACAAAAGGCGCACAAACCGGCGTCGGCCCTGCGCCCACTCAACCCTGTTCAGGAAAGGGAATTCCCATGACCAATCCACCGCAGCAGCGTCAACGTTTCAGCCTTGCGCTGGTGTTTGCGCTGGCATTGCCACTGCTGGCCCAGGCCAGCGAGCCACTGCCGTCATGGAACGACGGCCCAGCCAAAAAACACATCATCGAGTTTGTGCAAGCCGTCACCGATCAGTCCGGCAAAGACTTCGTCAAACCCGCCGATCGCATTGCCGTGTTCGACAACGACGGCACCCTGTGGAGCGAGCAGCCGATGTATTTCGAGTTGCTGTTCGCCCTCGACGAGGTCAAGCGCAATGCGTCACAGCATCCGGAATGGAAAACCACTCAGCCATTCAAAGCGGTGCTGGAAAATGACCACAAGGCACTCGCCGCCGCCGGCATGGACGGGATTATCAAGATCTTCGGTGCCACCCACACCGGCATGACCACCGAGGCTTTCGACGATTACGCCAAGACCTGGCTGAGTCAGGCGCGGCATCCGAAGACCGGCAAGCCCTACACCGAAATGATCTTCCAGCCGATGCTGGAAATGCTCGACTACCTGCGCAGCCAGGACTTCAAGACCTACATCGTTTCCGGCGGCGACACCGGCTTCATGCGCGCCTTTGCCGAAAAGGTCTACGGCATTCCGCCGGAACAGGTGATCGGCACCACGTTCGTCACCGCGTTCCAGTTCAAGGACGGCCAGGCCTCGATCCTGCGCACGCCAAAACTGGCGCACAACGACGACGGCCCGGGCAAACCGGAGAGCATTGATGCGGTGATCGGCAAACGCCCGATCCTCGCGTTCGGCAATTCCGACGGCGACCTGCAGATGCTGCAGTGGACGGCTGCCGGGCCCGGCAAACGCTTCATGGGGCTGGTGCATCACACCGACGCCAGACGCGAGTGGGCCTATGACCGAAAATCCGATATCGGGCGGCTCGACAAAGCCCTCGACGAAGCAAATTCCCGTGGCTGGACCGTGGTCGACATGGCGACCGAATGGCGCCGGATCTA
Source organism: Pseudomonas sp. AO-1 (assembly GCF_019775695.1). NCBI lineage: Bacteria > Pseudomonadati > Pseudomonadota > Gammaproteobacteria > Pseudomonadales > Pseudomonadaceae > Pseudomonas > Pseudomonas sp. AO-1. The sequence continues at coordinate 3,051,136 of NZ_CP079947.1, read as the reverse complement.
CCCGTACGATCCACCGGCAAACGAGCAGGTGCAATAAGAAAAAGCGTGACGCAGGACTGCAGTAAACGTAAGTCGCAGCAAGCGACACCCCCGCGCAAAAGGAGCAAGTCAGATGACTCGCATACGCAAGTGGCTACCGAAACTCGCCCTGGTGGCAACCTCGGTGATGGCGCTGTCGGCAACCGCCACAGCGGCTGAGAAACCCAACATTCTGGTGATCTTCGGCGACGATATCGGCCAGACCAACATCAGCGCCTATTCCATGGGCGTGGTTGGCTACAAGACCCCGAACATCGACCGGATTGCCAAAGAAGGCATGATGTTCACCGACTACTACGCGGAGAACAGCTGCACCGCCGGACGATCGTCGTTCATCACCGGCCAGACGCCACTGCGTACAGGTCTGTCGAAGGTCGGGATTCCCGGCGCTCCGGTCGGCCTGCAAAAACGCGACATCACCATCGCCCAGGCGCTCAAGGGTCTGGGTTATGCCACCGGGCAGTTCGGCAAGAACCACCTGGGTGACCGCGATGAGTACCTGCCGACCAACCACGGTTTCGACGAGTTCTTCGGTAACCTGTATCACCTCAACGCCGAGGAAGAGCCAGAGCGTCCGTACTGGCCCAAGGACGATGCCGAATTCGTCAAGGCCAATACCCCGCGAGGGGTGATCCACAGCTTCGCCGACGGCAAGATCGAAGACACCGGCGCCTTGACCACCAAGCGCATGGAAACCATCGACGACGAAACCACTGCCGCCGCACAAGCGTTCATCGAGAAACAGGCCAAGGCCGACAAGCCGTTCTTCGTCTGGATGAACACCACGCGCATGCACGTGTTCACCCATGTACGTGATTCGATGAAGGGCCAGAGCGGCATGCCCGGCAACGAATATGCGGACGGCATGCTCGAGCACGATGCCGATGTCGGCAAACTGCTGAAAACCATCGATGACCTGAAAATCGCCGACAACACGATCGTGGTCTACACCACCGACAACGGCCCGAACCAGTTCTCCTGGCCGGACGCGGCGACCACGCCGTTCCGCAACGAGAAGAACTCCAACTGGGAAGGCGCGTACCGGGTGCCGGCGATTGTCCGCTGGCCCGGCAAGATCAAGGCCGGCGAAGTCTCCAACGAGATGTTCTCGGGGATGGACTGGTTCCCGACCCTGCTCGCTGCTGCCGGCGATGCCGACGTGAAAGACAAACTGCTCAAGGGCTGGGCGCCGACTTCCGGTGGTACCAGCTTCAAAGTGCATCTGGACGGCTACAACCAGTTGCCCTACCTGACCGGCCAGCAGCCCAAAGGCGAGCGCAACGAGTTCTACTACTTCAACGACGACGGCATGCTGGTCTCGATGCGCTTCGACAACTGGAAAGTGGTGTTCTGCGAACAGCGCCAGCCGGGCGGTTTCCGGGTCTGGAGCGAGCCGTTCGTGTGCCTGCGCGTGCCGAAAATCCTCAACCTGCGGATGGATCCGTATGAGCGGGCGGATGTGGTGTCTGACCAGTTCTATGACTGGAACACCAAGAACGTCTATCTGGCCGGCGTAGCGGTGACCAAGTCTGCGAAGTTCCTGCAGACCTTCATCGAGTACCCGCCAAGCCAGAAACCGGCCAGCTTCAGCATCGACCAGATCCGTGCTGCGGTTGACGCCAAGATCGCAGAAAAAATCAAAGCGGCTCCGGCTGCACAGTAACACCGTTGAACTGCCGCCCGCCCTCATCGGCGGGCGGCCCTGTTTCCAACTTGGGACCGTGTCGGCCCATTCGCGAGCAGGCTCGCTCCCACAGGGGATTTGTGGTGGACACAAGTCCAGTGTGGGAGCGAGCCTGCTCGCGAAGAGGCCGGCACCGTCACAGCATTTTCTGAATTGAAATAAGGCAGTCCGCATGTCCTCACGTATCGCCAGCAAGCCGTCGGCCATACCCACCGCGCAAGCCGCCACCCCGGCGCTGCTGATCCCTGCCCTGCTATTGTGCACCTCCGGCGCCGCCGCGCTGGTGTATCAGGTGCTATGGATCAAGCAGTTGTCGCTGGTGGTCGGCGTCGAGGTCTACGCCATCACCACCGGCATCAGCGCCTTTTTCGCCGGGCTGGCCATCGGCGGCTGGCTGTTCGGACGCTGGGCTGATCGCTTGCAGCAACCGGTGCTGCTCTATGCCGGACTGGAAGTGCTGGTGGCGATTCTTGGCGTTGGCGCCACGGTTGCGATGAGCCTGGCGGCGAGCCCGTTTGCCAGGTTGCAAAGCCATGTCGGCCTGCTGGCCTGGCTGTTGCCATTCGCGCTAGTAGGCATTCCGGCGGTGTTGATGGGCGGCACACTGCCGGTGCTGGTGCGCTCGCTGGCGGCTGATCCGGGCAAGGCCGGCGGTCAGCTGTATGCGGCCAACACCCTCGGCGCAATTGTCGGCACCCTGCTCGCCGCGTTCGTGCTGATCGCCACCCTCGGCGTGCGCGGCAGTGCGCTGTTTGCCGCAATGCTCAATCTGCTGGCCGCAACCGCTGCGCTGTGGCTGCAACGTCAGCGTCCGACGCCAGTTGCAGCCCCCGTCAAAGCTCACACCGGGAAAGCCGCAGACCGCACCGCCCTGTGGTTATACGCCATCGCTGGCGGCGTGGCGCTGGGGTATGAAGTGGTCTGGTCGCAGTCGATCGTGCAGTTCATGAGCACCCGCACCTACGCGTTTGCCGTGGTGCTCGCCACATACCTGACCGGACTGTTCATCGGCAGCACTCTGCTCGCTCGTCGCGTCGAGCGCATTCGCGATCCGTGGGGCGTGTTCGGTCTGCTGATAGCCGGTGCCGGGCTCATCGCTTTGCTGGAAATTGCTGTGCTCGGGCGTTGGCTGGTGTTGGCGCAAAGTCAGGCCGAGTACTGGGTGCTGACGTTCGGCGCGAGCGAACTGGCCGGCATGAGCGCGCGTTTTGCAGTGGCGGCACTGAGCATCGTGTTCGTCCCGACGCTGTTGCTCGGCGCGGCGTTTCCGCTGGCACTGCGCTTGAGCGTGGGACGTGAACGCGTCGGGCGCGATGTCGGTGCCGTGGTCGCGTTCAATACGCTGGGCGGGATCGTCGGCGTGATGCTCTGCGGTTTTCTGCTGATTCCGCTGCTGGGGCTGGTGCGTACGCTAGGCCTGCTGGCAATCATCGCGGCCGGCATCGGCTACGTGGCCGTACGCAAGGGCCATCACGTCAAAAAAGGCCGGCGTCAAGCGGTAGTCGCGCTGGGGCTCGTGTCGATAGCACTCGCCGTGCTGACTCCGGTGGACAAACTTGCCCGTCTGCTGCCCGGTGCGCGCAACGGCACGCTGGCGTTCTACGAGGAAGGCCGAGGCGGCACCGTGGCGGTGGTCGCTCAGGGCCGTGGTGAAAACACCTTCCACCGCCTGTACATTCAAGGTGTGTCGAACACCGGCGATGCCATGCCGTCGCTGCGCTACATGCGCATCCAGGCCCTGCTGCCGTTGCTGATCCACAACGGCGAGCCACGTTCGACACTGGTGATCGGTTTCGGCACTGGCATCACCGCTGGCGCCCTGCTGCGCTATCCGGGCCTGGAACATCGGGTGGTTGCCGAGTTGTTACCGTCGGTGGTCAAGGCGGCGCCCCTGTTCAAGGGCAACTTCAACGCCGCCAGCGATCCGGGCGTCGATGTGCGCCTGCGCGATGGCCGCCAGGAACTGTTGCGCAGCCCGCAGACTTACGACCTGATCACCCTCGAACCGCCACCGCCGTCGGCAGCCGGCGTGGTCAATCTGTACTCGCGAGACTTCTATCAGTTGGCGGCCAGTCGGCTGGAGCAACACGGCATCGTCGCGCAGTGGTTACCGTTGCCGACCCAGAACATCGACGACTCGCGCGCACTGGTACGCAGCTTCCTCGACGTGTTCCCGTATGCCTCGCTGTGGACCAGCGAGTTCCACGAGATGCTGCTGGTCGGTTCGCTGCAGCCGATGCAACTGGACGCGGCGAAAATCACCGAGCGCTTCCAGCAGGCCAGCGTGCGCAGCACTTTGCAGGATGTCGGGATTGGCTCGGCGGCCGCGTTGCTCGCGACCTGGGTCACCGACCGCGCAGGCCTTGAACGTTTCGCAGCCAATGCTCCGGCGGTCACGGACGATCAGCCCCGGATCGAATACGCGCCGTGGGTGCGCAGCAAGGAAATCACTCGGGTATTGCCGGCACTGCTGGACTTGTATCAGCCACCACCACTGGTGAATGCCGATGCCGGGTTCACTGAGCGACTGGAGACACACCGTCAGCGCCTGATGCAGTTCTACCGCGCCAGCCTGCATGCGTATGACGGGGATCGGGATGCGTGGGGACGAGATATGCGTGAGGTGATGCGCGGGGATGGCGGCAACCCGTACTTCCGCTGGTTTACCGGGCAGTAATGCTGCCATCTGTAGGAGCTGCCGCAGGCTGCGATCTTTTGATCTTGTTTTTAAAAAATCAAAGTCAAAAGATCGCAGCCTGCGGCAGCTCCTACAGAGGCCCCGGGTTATTTGCTGGCCTTGAGCTTCAGATACATCTGATGCATGTCATTGGCCCAGCCATCAATCACCGGTTTGACGTCAGTGGACTTCATGGCTTGCGTGTCGTTCTCCAACGGTTTGCCGGTGCCTTTGCGCACCACCTGCGCCACGACCTTGTTGCTCGCACCGTCGAGGAACACCGCTTCGGTGGCCAGCGTGGTTTCCTGATCGCGGATACCGCTGGCAGTGCTGACGGCTGCCGCCACCAGAGCCACCGGGATCACTTCATAAGCGTGCAGGCCTTCGGTCTTGCTGCTCACAGCAGTGATGGCCGCACGCACCACAATCACGCCAGGGCCAGGGCCGTTGGCCAACGGCAGATCCTTGCTGATTTCACGCTTGAGCGCCTGATCGTAATAGGAGGTGATGCCGTTGAGGGTCTGTTGGGAAATCTTCGCGGTCGGTTGCGGCTTTGGATAGAGCTGGGTCGGCTCGATGTACACGCTGGTGAACTTGCTGATATCCACCTTCGGATCGATCCAGCGCATCACCTCGGCACCGGACGGCGATTTGGCCTCCTTGAGCTGGCTGTAGTCCTTGAGAAAGCCGGAATACTCATCGGGAGCGACGGTTTTGCTGGAGCAACCCACCACGCCAAGGGTGGCAATGCAGAGGGTGCCCATCATTACTGCTAGCTTCATGCTGTAACTCCTGTCAGAAGGCCTGAATGTATTGCGTTGGGGGGAGTTACAGGTATAGCTAAAACCGCGGCAATTGCGCTGAAAACCAGAAAATTCACACAACACCGGGCGTCTGTCACAACTGACGTTTGACAGACGCCGGGCATCCGGCAAAGCTGCATCGAGCTTGAACGCATGCCAGCAGGCCAATGCATCTGACCACGGAAGTCGTAATGCCCAAGCATAAAAATAAAGTCGCACCGCCTGAACCTGATTCGTCCCGACCGTCCCTTTCGCGTTTTCTGTTCCCTCTCACTATTGGCGTGCTGCTGGCCGCTGTGGCGGGCATTGGCTGGTTTCTGTTCAGCGCTGCGCCCGCGCCGTACACGGCCCCGCCCATCAGCGCGGCGGCGCCTGTCGTCGCCAGACCGCAACCAGTGGCACAGAAGCCCGCCAGCATGGTCGATGAGCAACAATGCCAGGGCTGCCACACCGAACAGGTCAAGGACTGGCAAGGCTCGCATCACCAATTGGCGATGCAGCCAGCGAATGCCGACACCGTGCTTGGCGACTTCAACAACGTCACCTTCAGGGCCGAAAACGAGACCACCCGGTTCTCCCGCAAAGACGACCAGTTTCGGGTCAATACGCCGGGTATCGATGGCAAGAACGCTGACTTCAAAGTCGCCTACACCTTCGGCATTGCACCGTTGCAGCAATACCTGATCGACGTCGGCGAAGGCCGTTTGCAGGCGCTGGGTGTGGCGTGGGATACCGAGAAACACCGCTGGTTCCACCTCTATCCCGGTCAGGGCGTGAACTTCAAGAATCCGCTGCACTGGAGCAAGCCCAGCCAGAACGCCAACTTCATGTGCGTCGAATGCCACACCACTGGCTTCAAGCGCAATTTCGATGCGGCCAGCAACACGTTCAACAGCCAGTGGAACAGCCTCGGGGTCGGCTGTCAGGCTTGCCACGGCCCGGCCTCGAATCACCTGGAGTGGACGCAAAAAAAAGATGACCTGATCCACAAGGGTTTTGCCGTCGACCTCAAGGACAAGAATGCTACCGTCGAAATCGAAACCTGTGCCCGCTGCCATGCGCGCCGTGCGCCGTTGGGTGATGGCTACACCGTCGGCAAGCGCTTGATGGACGACTACCTGCCCAGCACCCTGACCCGCGAATTGTATGCACTGGACGGCAAGATCAAGGATGAGGTGTTCGAGCACGGCTCGTTTCTGCAGAGCAAAATGTTCGACAAAGGGGTGCGCTGCAGCAACTGCCACAACCCGCACAGCAGCGAACTCAAGGCGCCGGGCAACGCGGTGTGTCTGCAATGCCACAACACGGCGGGCAAGACCTCGGTCGAAGGTGTCGATGGCAAGGGCCTGCAAGCGAAGAACTACGACTCCTTCGAACACACCCGCCACACCCCGGGCCAGCCCGGCTCGCAGTGCGTGGATTGCCACATGCCCGGCAAGTTCTACATGGGCAACGACTGGCGCCATGACCACAGCTTCAGCATCCCCAACCCGGAACGCGCGCAAAAACTCGGCACGCCCGACGCGTGTCTGAGCTGCCACCAAGGCAAGGCCGGTGACAAGGTCACCGCGCAATTCAAGGTGTGGAACGCCTCCGCGGCGACCCCACAGGCACCGCGCTATGACGAGAGTCTGTGGCTGATTCGCAACGGTCAGCCCGGCGCCGCAAACGCTCTGTATGAGCAATTGCAGCGCAGCGATCTGCCGGCGATTCAGCGAGCAACGTTGCTGACTGAACTGCCGCTGTATCCGAGTGATCAGGCTTTGAAACTGGCGACTCAGAATCTGAAAGATCCAGCGCCGCAGGTTCGCGAAAGCGCGGTGCGCGCCATCAGTGCCTTCCTGCCGCCCGCCGAGCGTGCCTCGTTGCTGACACCGCTGCTCAGCGATCCGGTGAAAGCCGTGCGCATCGTCGCGGCGCGGGACCTGCTCAGCGTGGCGCGCAACAACGGCCTCGGCGCCGCACAGCCCCATTGGGATGCGGCGATTGCCGAATATGAGGCGGTGCAGAACAGTCTCGCGGAACGGGCCGAGGCCAACCTGAACCTGGCGATGCTGTATCAGGCCAGTGGCCGTGCTGCCGAGGTCGAAGGGTTGCTGCGCACCGCACTCAAACGCGATCCGGATTTCTACCCGGCGCTGGTGACGCTGGTGCAATGGCTGGAGGCCAATGGTCGGGGTCAGGAAGCGCAGACCCTGCTGGACGACAGCCTCAAGGCGCACCCCGACGCTGCATTGCTGCAGCACACCCGTGGCCTGTCATTGATCCGCGCCGGCAAGACTGCCGAAGCCATGACCGCGCTGCACAAAGCCGCGCAACTGGAGCCGCAGAACGCGCAATACGGTTACGTGCTGGCGGTGGCGTTGCACGACAGCGGCAAGGTGAGCGAGGCGTGTGATGAGCTGGAGCGTTTGCTCAAGGTGCAACCGGCGAACCGCAATGCCCGGCTGTCGCTGATCCAGTACTACCTGGAGAACGGCCAGGAGCCGAAGGCCCAGGTGCTGTTGCAGGGGTGGAAGAAGATGAACATGGGCGATCCGGCGCTGAAATAAAGCGCCCTGTAGGAGCTGCCGCAGGCTGCGATCTTATGATGTTGCTTTTAAAAAACAAGATCAAAAGATCGCAACCTGCGGCAGCTCCTACAGGGTCATGTTCAGGGCCGCATTACCAGGAAGATGTCGCCCCGCTCTTCAACGCCATCTCCCGCCGACTGTTGGCGCGCATCGCCTTGATCAGCGACACCGAGCCCACCAGCAGGATCGCCGCGCCGAACAGGAAGTCGATGTTGTACAGCTGGAAGTCCTGCACCGGCCCCACCAGCAGCACGCGCACCACGGCAATCGCCACCAGCGTAGCAAGGAAGTCAATCCCCGGTTCGTCGCGATAGAACACGTGCAGCAGCGGCAGGCACAGCACCAGCAGCAACAACAGCACCACAACCTTGAACGAGCCTTTGCGCTCGACGCTGAACGCGCATTCGTGCGGGCCGTAGGCCTTGTAGTCCTCGTCGCGGATCATCGAGTTTTTCTCGTTGATGTACTCGACGCGGTTGTATTTCTGAATCGGGGTGAAGGTATTGGACATATCCATCAGCGTGGTGATGTTCTTGAAGCGCAGGTCGATGCGCTCGCTGCCCTTGAGGTAATACAGCACCGGTTTGTAGCCGTAGCGATAGGTGTCGAACGGAAAGTCGGTGACCTGGCCCTGCACGCCGATTGGCCGTGGCTCAAGCTCGGCGTAGGCGCTTTTGGTCGGTGAGGCGAGGTTGCGGCTCAGCGGCTGGACCTTGACCTGTTCGAGGAAGATCGGCGTGACGCCATACGACCACTGCAACGGTTCGAGGCGCAGACGCAGTTCGTTGCGGCCCAGATCGTAGCGGTTGAAGGTGCGTTCGGAGACCACCAGCGAGCCACTGAGCATGAACTCGCCGCGCAGGTTGTTGGTGACGCGCAGGGTCAGTTGATCCTTGCCCAACAGCGCCGCTTCGGTGGACGGCGGCGCGCCGCACCACGCGGTGCTTTCACCGGCGCCGCCCAACTGGCCGTCGCGGTTTTCCTTGAACACATAGAAGTAACTGGCCCACAGCGTCAGCATCAACAGCAACGCCGTGAGGCCCAAAATCTTTTTGCCCGCACTCACTACCCAGACTCCCTTCTTCGTTCCGTCGTCCAGCCGAAAACCCGCTGGCGACGGCGACTCTACCAAAAGGCCAGCATCGACCCAAGGGAAAATCCGGGAATGGTGCGGGATGTAAGGGTTTCCCCTGTATAGAAGGGGCCGCTAGACAATTGTGGTGAGGGGATTTATCCCCGACCGGCTGCGCAGCGGCCGCAGAACCAGCCAACAGGTTTTAGCTGAAGAAATGCTTCGGCAGATTTTAGGTCTGCTTCGCAGCCCATCGGGGATAAATCCCCTCACCACAAAGTATCTATTAAGCAATGGATATTCAGCGTCTGCGGAACAATGGGCGCGGCTCGATCACCGAGCGGCCGTACAGCACGCTCATGCCGGCCAGTCCTTTCAGGGCATCTTCGGCCGACTTGTCCTCGCGCACTGCGAAGCTGTCGAATCCGCACTGACGCATATGGCTGAGCTGATCACGCAATACATCGCCAATCGCCCGCAACTCACCGCTCCAGCCAAACCGGCTGCGCAGCAGATAGGCCTGACTGTAGGCGCGACCATCGCGAAAGCTCGGGAAATCCAGGGCAATCAGCGGCAGCGAAGCCAGCCACGGCACCACGCTTTCAACGTCGTCGTCCGGCCCCAGCCACACCGCGTGGGTCGATGGCGATTGCAGCCAGTGCGCCAATGGCAGAATCAGCAATCCTTGCGACCTGCCCTGCTCCGGCTCGCGAATCAGCGTCCACGGATCATCCTCGACCTGCCGCGCCACACCCTGCTCCAGCCGCAGCAGATTGTTCATGCCGAGACCTCCAGCATTTTCGGATAGATCCGTTCCTTGAACGGCTCCAGGCCAATACGCGCTACGGTGTCGACAAACAGCTCCTCGCTTTCGCGGTAACGCACGAAGGTGCCGATAATCCGCTCGATCACCTGCGGCACTTCAGCCGCGCTGAAGGACGGACCGATGACTTTGCCCAGTGCGCTGTGTTTGCCCTGCGCGCCGCCGAGGGTGATCTGGTACCACTCGCTGCCGTTCTTATCGACGCCGAGAATGCCGATATTGCCGATGTGGTGATGGCCGCAGGCATTCATGCAACCGGAGATGTTCAGGCTGATGTCGCCCAGATCGTGCAGGTAGTCGAGGTTGTCGAAACGCGCCTGAATCGCCTGGGCAATCGGGATCGACTTGGCGTTGGCCAGCGCACAGAAATCCCCGCCCGGGCAGGCGATGATGTCGGTCAGCAGGCCGACGTTGGCGCTGCCCAGATTGCGCTCGCAGGCCAGCTGCCAGAGTTCGTAGAGGTCAGACTTTTGCACATCGGGCAGGACAATGTTCTGCTCGTGGGCAATGCGAATTTCGCCAAATCCGAAGCGCTCCGCCCAGTCGGCCACCGCCAGCATCTGCAACCCGGTGACATCCCCCGGGGGCGCACTCAGACCGGGTTTGGTCGACAGCACCACGCTGGTGTAACCCGCTTTCTTGTGCGGCTGCACGTTGCGCGCGACCCAGCGGGCGAACGCCGGACTTTCAGCCAGATGCGTGCCGAAGTCCAGATCGGTGTCGGCCAGGGTGTGATAGATCGGCGGCACGAAGGCACTGGCGACCCGCGCGTATTCAGCCTCGGTCAACTGCGCCGGGCCGTCCTTGAGGTGTTGCCATTCTTCCTCGACCTCTTTGGCGAACGCCTCGATGCCCAGCGCCTTGACCAGAATCTTGATCCGCGCCTTGTACTTGTTGTCGCGCCGGCCATGGCGGTTATAGACCCGCAGGATCGCCTCGACGTAGGACAGCAGATGCTGCCACGGCAAACCTTCGCGGATCTGCACACCGAGAATCGGCGTGCGCCCCAACCCGCCACCGACGATCACTCGCAACAGCATTTGCCCGTCGCGCCCCGGATAAAGATACAGGCCGATGTCATGCATCATGATCGCCGCACGGTCCTGCTTAGCCGAGCAGATGGCGATCTTGAACTTGCGTGGCAGAAAGAGGAATTCCGGGTTGATGGTCGACCATTGGCGGAGGATCTCGGCCAGCGGGCGCGGGTCGATCAGCTCGTCCGCCGCGACCCCGGCGAAGGCTTCGGTGGTGATGTTGCGCACGCAGTTGCCGGAGGTCTGGATCGCATGCATGTTGACCTGCGCCAGACGTTCAAGGATGTCCGGCACCTGCGCCAGTTCGATCCAGTTGAATTGCAGGTTCTGCCGCGTGGTGAAGTGGCCGTAACCGCGATCGTAATCGGCGGCGATGCTTGCCAGTGTGCGCATCTGTTCGGCACTCAGGGTGCCGTAGGGGATCGCTACCCGCAGCATGTACGCGTGCTTTTGCAGGTACAGGCCGTTTTGCAGGCGCAGCGGCAAGAACTCCTCATCGCTCAATTCACCGGCCATGAAGCGCTCGACCTGATCGCGAAACTGCGCAACGCGCTCGAACACCAGTGCGCGGTCGTAATCGTCGTATTGATACATGTGCCTGCCCCACCTCATCAATTAGTTCTGTGGGAGCGAGCCTGCTCGCGAATGCGGTGTGTCAGGCAACTGCATTGTTGGCTGACACACCGCATTCGCGAGCAGGCTCGCTCCCACAGTTTTCGTAAAGGCACTATGGACGAGCAGCGCAGCACACAACAGATTCACCTGAAACGATAAAAACCGTATCAGGGCGCGGCAGAACGCCGCAGTCAGCACTCCAATCTGATCCGTACAAATGAAATATTCCTGAGCCTGTTTTGTTTCTGGCGGTATTCCTACAGTGCAGCTCGTGCCAGACCAGGGTGGCCTGGCAAGACTTTGCAACCGTGGAAGAACTGACCATGAGCACAGCAACAATCGGACAGGCTTATAACTACAAGGTCGTCCGCCAATTCGTTATCGCGACGGTGTTCTGGGGTGTCGTCGGCATGGCGATGGGGGTATGGATCGCCTCGCAACTGGTGTGGCCGGAGATGAACCTCGACCTGCCCTGGACCACCTTCGGCCGCTTGCGGCCATTGCACACCAGCCTGGTGATTTTCGGTTTCGCCGGCAGCGCGCAATTCGCCGCCAGTTACTACGCGGTGCAGCGCACCTGCCAGGTGCGGCTGTATTCGGACAAGCTCGCCGCCTTCACGTTCTGGGGCTGGCAATCGGTGATCGTGATCATGCTGATCACCCTGCCAATGGGCTACACCACCACCAAGGAATATGCCGAGATCGAATTCTCCGGCGCGGTGTGGATGGCGGTGGTCTGGGTGGCGTATGCCATCGTGTTTTTCACCACCGTGGTGCAGCGCAAGACCAAACACATCTACGTCGGCAACTGGTTCTTTGGCGCGTTCATTCTGGTGATCGCCATGCTGCACGTAGTCAATCACCTGTCGATTCCGGTGGACTGGTTCAAATCCTATCCGGTGTATTCCGGGGCCACCGATGCCATGGTGCAGTGGTGGTACGGGCATAACGCGGTGGGGTTCTTCCTGACCACGGGCTTTCTCGGAATGATGTATTACTTCGTGCCGAAACAGGTTAATCGCCCGGTGTATTCGTACCGGTTGTCGATCGTGCATTTCTGGGCGCTGATCACCCTGTACATCTGGGCCGGCCCGCACCACTTGCACTACACCGCGCTGCCGGACTGGGCGCAGTCCCTCGGTATGGCAATGTCACTGATCCTGCTGGCGCCGAGCTGGGGCGGGATGATCAACGGCATGATGACCTTGTCGGGCGCCTGGCATAAGTTGCGCACCGATCCGATTTTGCGCTTCCTCGTCCTGTCGCTGGCGTTCTACGGCATGTCGACGTTCGAAGGGCCGATGATGGCGATCAAAACCGTCAACGCCCTCTCCCACTACACCGACTGGACCATCGGCCACGTTCACGCCGGGGCTTTGGGCTGGGTGGCGATGATCACCTTCGGCGCGACGTATCACATGGTGCCGAAAGTCTTTGGCCGCGAGCAGATGTACAGCACGCCGCTGATCAACCTGCACTTCTGGCTGGCGACCATTGGTACGGTGCTGTACATCGCCTCAATGTGGGTCAACGGCATCACCCAGGGCCTGATGTGGCGGGCGATCAACGAGGACGGCACGCTGACCTATTCGTTTGTCGAGGCGCTGCAGGCCAGTCATCCGGGGTTCATCGTGCGCTTTGCTGGCGGGGTGTTCTTCCTCAGCGGCATGCTGCTGATGGCCTACAACGTCTGGCGCACGGTGCGGGTCGCCGACGTGGCGCTGGCGCGCAGTCAGGCGCAGATCGCCTGAGGCAGGGAGCTGAAGAGAATGGATATTTTCTTGAATGTGCTGGGCGTGGTGTTTCTGTGGCTGGCGGTGGAGTACTGCCTGCGCCACCAGACGGCGGAAAGCCTCGACGATGCGAGCATGGTGCCGTTTGCCGATGATCCGGAGGTGGCACGGCGGGTGGAACTGGCCACCGGCAAAACCGTGAAAGCGGTGGCGCCGGAAGAGGCGAAACCGGGCTGGATCAACCTCGACATGTAATCCCCCGCCCCGTGTAGGAGCTGCCGAAGGCTGCGACCTTTTGATCTTGTTTTTAGAAAATCAAAGTCAAAAGATCGCAGCCTTCGGCAGCTCCTACAGTTTTTTTGCGGGTCAGGCGCGGTCGCGGGGAATCAGGCTCTGCAACTGCTGTGCAAGAAAGTCCGCATCAAACACAAAGGTGTCCGGATCCTTCAGGCCATTGGTTTTGCGCCACTGCCACTCGCCGCTCGGTAATCCCACCAGCGAAATGCTGCCGTAGCGCGCCGCGGTCAGGCCCATCACCGCCAGAGAAATCTGCCCGGCGCTGCCCATCACGTCCGGCACGAATTCCACCATTTTGCCGGCAATCACGATGCTCAGTTTCTCGGTGTTGAAGGTCGAGGTTTCCACCGGGGTGCTCGGCCCGAATGCCACGTAAGCTTCGCGGCTCACCTCCAGCAGGCTCGGTGCCTGCACCGGTTCCAGCCATTGCTGGATCTGGCCGAACAGTTCGGTGATGCGGCTGGCCCAAGCCTGCGACTGGGTTTGGAACAGTTGCTTCTTGTGCGCTTCACTCTCGGCATAGTGACGAAGCATTTCGCCCAGTTGTTGTACGTCGTTCATCGGTACGTTCCTCGGAGAGAGCCTGCGAGAGTCGATAGTGACAGATCGGCGTACCGGCGTACGTTTAACCTCGAACGTCGACACCGTGACACTTGGCAAATGGATCAACGGTACAGTTGCTTTGTACTGGCATCCGTCGTGCAACCGATGGACACTCGGCCGGAGCCCGACTTTTCCAATACGGGCCATTGAACGAGGAATTTCAATGCGTACCATCGGCTTGATCGGCGGCATGAGCTGGGAATCCAGCGCTGAATATTATCGACTCATCAATCAACAGGTCCGCGACCGCCTCGGCCCGCTGCGCTCGGCGCAAATCCTGATGTACAGCGTCGACTTCGGCCCGGTCGAGCAGGCCCAGCACGCCGGGCGCTGGGACGATGCGGCGGCGATTCTGGTGGATGCCGCACGCAGGCTGCAGGCCGGCGGCGCCGAATGCGTGGTGCTGTGTACCAACACCATGCACAAGGTCGCGGCGCAGATTCAGGCAGCGATCAGCATTCCGTTCCTGCACATCGCCGAACCGGCAGCACAGGCCGCGCTGAATATTGATGCGCACACGGTGGGCCTGCTCGGCACGGCATTCACCATGGAGCAGGACTTTCTCAAGCAGCGCCTGATTGCGCAGGGTCTGACGGTACTGGTGCCGGACGACGCCGAGCGCAAGGACGTGCACCGGATCATCTACGACGAACTGTGCGTCGGGGTGATCAGTGACGAATCACGCAAAATCTATCAACGAGTGATCGAAACGCTGACCGCGCGCGGTGCCCAGGCGATCATCCTCGGCTGCACGGAAATCGGCTTGCTGGTCAAACCCGAACACAGCGCCCTGCCCCTGCTCGACACCACCGAACTGCATGCGCAGGCGGCGGTGGCGTTCGCGCTGGGTGACTGACCCCACAGGATTTTTTGGCTTATCGACGGCGCAGGCGGGCCATGCTCAGGGTGTCGACCCATCGCCCGTCGCGCACCGCGTAGTCACGGAACAGGCCTTCGTTCTCGAAGCCGAATTTGCGGTACAGACCGATGGCCGCCTCGTTGTCGGCGTACACCGAGAGTTCGACCCGGTGCAGGTTCATCCAGTTGTCGGCGACGTCCAGCGCCGCCGCCAGCAGTGTCGAACCGACCCCTTTGCCTTGCCACGCCACGGCGACCGCCATGCCGACATTGCCGGCGTGGGCGCGGCGGATTCGTGAATAGTTTTCCAGGCCAAGATTGCCAATGACCACACCCTCATGCAGCGCCACCAGTTGCACCACCCGTTCGTTGTCTGGCGCAAGGCGTTTGCGCCAAACCTCAGTGGACTGAAACGGCATCTGCAACACCTGCCGGGTCACGACCGGATCGTTGTACAGCGCGGTGATGCCCTCAAGGTGCGACTCATTGAAGCGTTCGATTTTGATGGCGGGAGCGTGCTCGGGCATGGCGGATCCTTCCTGGATCGATGGGTGGCCGATTACTCTAAACTGCTTGTTCAAACACATACAAACTGTAGGAGCTGCCGCAGGCTGCGATCTTTTGATCTTGTCGTTTAAAAGCAAGATCAAAAGATCGCAGCCTGCGGCAGCTCCTACAGGGAATGGTGTGTCGGGGGATTGGGTCAGGTCTGAAACCATTCCTGGCGTTCGTTGAAGGTGTGGTGGATGAGTTCGACCAGCGTGCGGACTTCTTCTATCGCCTGGGATTCAACGTTGACCGCCAGCCATGCCTGCAACTGCATCGGCTCATCAAACAGCCCCGGCAGCGCGATCAACCCGCGATCGAAGCGGCTCATGTACGCCGGCAGCAGACCGATGCACGCGCTGCAGCGGATCATTTCCAGCATCAGCTCGTAAGACTGCATCTGCACCACACCGGCCAGACGCTGTTCAACCAGCTCATTCCACGGCCGAAAGCTGTCGATCTGCCGGTCGTGCTGCCATTGCACCAGCATGAAATCGCCGAGGTCGTCGGCACTGGCCGGGCGCGCGGTGACGCGGGAATAGCGTTTGGCGATGTGCGGCAGGTAGTCAAGCCGCGCCAGCGCCTGCGGCTGGCTGGTGGCGAAGGTCGGGCCGGGGCTGGGGGTTTCGCCGTGGGCCAGCCATAGCACCACGTCGGCACTGACCGCGCGCAGCGCCAGTTCGCTGTCCAGCGCAATGATCTCCAGACGCACGCTGGCATTGCGCCGCAGCAGTGCGATCAGGTCACGACCAAGGATGTCATGCAGAATCGACTCGGCGACGGCCAAACGCACCAGCGGCTGCTCTACCACCGGCAGTTTGCGTTCGTGGGCCAGCGCAACCAGTTGCGCCTGCAACTGCTGACCTTCACGGGTCAGGCTCAAGGCGCTGCCTTGAAAGCTGAACAGCGCGTGCTGCAGCGTTTGCTCAAGCTGCGCCAATTGTTTGCGCAGCAAGGTCGAGCGCACGTTGAGACTGCGCGCCGCCTGCATGAAGCAACCGCAGCGAGCACTGACCAGAAAATATTGCGCGACCTCGGCATCGATGGTCGCGGCTTGCGCCAGCCACGGCTCGCGCTCGCCCTGCGCCCAGCGATAGTCGGGGCTACCCTGTCGTCCTGCGGGTTCGGTGAATGACATCGATGACTCCCTGTCGATCTTTGTTGTTGATGCTTCCGGCGCGGTATGGAACGTCTGAACCTGTGAAGATCCTGTGGGAGCTGGCTTGCCAGCGATGGGGGACTCACATCCAGCCCCTGTGTTGCCTGACACTCCGCCATCGCTGGCAAGCCAGCTCCCACAGGGTTATTGGTGGGTTTCGAGGACCTTGTTCAGCTCAGCCCCGTCGATACTCAGCGTCGCGGTATTGAGCATCCCGTCCAGATACGCCTGGGCAATCTGCTCCTGCCGTTGCGCCCGCAAGGCCTGAGTCAATTGATCGCGCAGTTCGTCGAGGGTCGCGGTACGCGCCGGTTGCTGTTCGGTGAGTTTGATCACATGGAAGCCAGCCGCGCTTTGCACCGGATCGGACACCGCACCGACCTTCAACTTCGCCACTGCCCCCCGCACCTCCGGCACCAGTTGCTGCAGAGGTTGCAGTCCGGTGTCGCCGCCCCGTTCGGCGGTCAGGCGATCCTGCGAATACTGAGTCGCCAGCGCGGCAAAATCCCCCGGCGTGCTCTGGGCTTTCTTGCTCATCTCGGCCGCCTGTTTGCGCACAGCGTCCAGGCTCTGGGCATCCGGCACCGCGAGGAAAATCTGGCTGACCCGATACAACGGCGGGGTCATCCAGTTGGCTTTGCCGGCGTCGTACGCCTGTTGCAACTCGGCCGTACTCGGGTAGTCCGCCGGCACGCTGCTGACCGAGCGCAAATAATCGCGAAAGACGATCTGCTCGCTGGCCGCGCGGGTTTGTCGCACCACGTCCGGACGCTGCGCCCAGCCCTGAGCGTCGGCCTGCTCCAGCACCGCTTTCTCTGCCAGACGGGTACGAATCCAGCGCTCCAGTGCTTCACGGTTGCCGCGCAGTTGCTCGGCACTTGCCGGTGGCAATGTCGCCAGCAATGCCTGCAACTCCTGTGGCGTCACCTGCTGATTGCCCAACCGCGCCACTGCCGGCCCCGCAGCAACCGCCGCCAAGGGCGACGATTGCTGGGCGGCAACCGGGTCAGTGCCCGGTCGCAGCACCAGTGCCACGGCTACCACCAACAGCGCCACTGCCCCGGCGCCGATCACCATGGCAGGCTTTTTCACAGCGCGACTTCCTCTTGCTCAGTGGTAGCGACTTTGGCTGTCGAGGCTTGCGCGGCCTGGGTGAATTCACGCAGGTAGACGATGAATTCCTGCAGCAAACGATCCCACAATTCCAGATTGCCTCGCAGGTGATCGTTGCTCACGCCCGCCGCAACCACCACGTCCATTTCCATCACCAGAAATTCGCCCTGCAACGACAACCGGGCAAAACGCCGGGTGGCGTTCCACTGCTCGGCCACGCCCTGTGGCAACTCACCTTGCACCCGCAGCGCACAGCTGAAGGTGAAATCGACATAGCGGCCCTGCTCCACCGCCGGGTTGCCGAAACGCACGGCATAACCGATGCCCTGACTGGCGCTGAGCAACTGCACGATGCCGTTCTGTTCGGTCTGGTTGACGCGATAACCGGCCGCTTGCAGGACGTCGGTCAGGGATTGTGGGGACACATGGCTGATCAATTGAGTCATGACTTCTTCCTTGTTTATCAGTGCGAGAGCGCAGCTTGCGGCGCGTCGAATTGAGTCTTGTAAAGCTCGTCACCAAACCCCTGGGCCAGTTCATCGAACTTGACCCGGGCGCTGCCCGCGAAGGGCTGGCGGATCTTCATCACCTCGGCGACATCGATGTTTTCGTAGGCGCTGAGGATCTGTTTGGCGACGCCGTACATCTGCTGATTCTTGACTGAACATTGCTGCACTTGTGTGTCACGTTCAGCCAATTGCGCTTGAAGCTTAGACCGTTCTGCCTCTTTGGCACGGGCCATGACCAGCAACTCGTCGTAGGCCTTCTTGAACTTGCCGACCTGTTCGTTACTGGCGGCGACTTGCGCTTGCGTCTGGCTGTGCAGATTCTGCTGCTGGCCGGCCAACTGTTCGGCCACGCCTCTGGCCTTGGCCAGTTCAGCGGTCAATTGCTTGATCTGCGCCTGCGCGGCCTTGGCCTCATTCTGCGCCGCCAGTTGCGCGGCGCTGGCCTGGGCCTGCTGGCTCTGCAGGGTCTGTAACTGCTGGGTGGTGCTGCGCAACTGGGTGCGCAGACGCTCCTCCATGCCTTCGGCGTGCGCGCCTTGCGCGATGAAAAAACTCAGCCCCAACAGTAAAACTCGTGCGTGCATGACCGTACTCCCGGCGCCTTAGAAGCGCGTGTTGATCTCAAGCTGCAAGACGTCGATGTCGAACGGCGCACCGTACACGGCCTCGGTGCTCATCCAGCGGCCGGTGGCGTAGACGTTCTTCGCCAGACCGTAGTTGCCGCCGAGGATATAGCCCTTGGCGTTGGTGCCGCCGAGGTGGAATGACGAGTCGTTGAAGCCATCAGGCAAGGCGTCCGGCTGGATGTACTTGTAGCCGGCGAACAGGTTCCAGTCGCCCTGCTTCTTCAGGTCCAGCGCGTTGCCGAGGGTGAACTGGACCATCCACGCATTGGCGCCGCTTTGGATCTCGCCGTTGCTGTTGAGGTTGTTGACGATCTGCCCTTCCGACCGTTTGCGCATGTCGCCTTCGTCGTAACCGAGGTTGTGGATGTAGTTGCCCTGGCTGCGCAATTTGAAGTCTTGCGGCAGATCGGCGTCCCATACCAGGTTCAGGTCCAGCAGGTTGAATTCCGACGCAAGACCAACGAATTGCGGCTGCGGCGTGGTGGTCGGGTTGGCCGGGTTCGGCGTGATGTCGCGCAGCAGGAACACGCTGTTGCCCTTCTGCATGAATGCTGCACGGCTGCCGTCGGTGTCGCAGCCCGGAGCGCCGGCCCACGGTGCGCAAGGGCTGGAGCGCTGACCCTGAATGTCGTCGAAACGGTAGTAAGCCAACGCGCCCTTGAGGCGGTTGTTGCTGTTGATTGCCCACTTGGCGCCGAGCTGCGCGCCGTACAGCCACTTGTTGTCGCTTTCTTCCTTGTCGAAGCCATTGCTGGTGCTGGTGTCGTTGGTGTAATCCACCGGGAACGCGCCGACGGTACCGAACACACCCCAGTCACGGTTGAGCTTGTGGTCGAAAATCGCCGCCACGCCGTCGAAGTTGAGGTCGTTGGAGTACAGCATGTCGGTGGACATGAACGGGTTGGCGAAACGCCCGCCGGTCAGGGTCAGCTCATCGGTCGGCTTCCAGTTCAGGTAGCCCTGATCGAGCCAGATGTCTTTCTTGGCGAAACCGCCGCCGAGGTTCTGCGTGGTCGATACCGGGTTGTTGTCCGAGCCGGTGCCGATGCGGATGCCGGCGGTCCATTCTGGCGAGATCACCGCTTTCATCCCTAGCCGCGCGCGCAGCCGGAACAGGTTGGTGCGGTCTTCACGGGTATTGAGCAACGGCGGCAGGTTGGTGCTGCTGTTGGGGTTCACGTCGTACGGGCCGTTGTTGTTGAGTTTGGCGAAGTCGACGATTTCGTTGCTGTTGCTGCCCGAGTAGTAGCGCGATTCGTCACGCAGACGAATGTCGCCGTCGAAGCTGATGCGCGATGCCCAATCCGGGAAGGTGTTGGGTGCGGCCCAGTTTTCCTGCTTGGCGGTGGCCATGACTTCGGCCTTGACCTGATCGCGGATCTGGTCGCGTACCGCGGCCGGCACATACTGCACGCGCACATCGCCCGGTGCCGCCACCGGACCGGCTGCGACCGCTGTCGAAGCCGCTGCCTGCTTGGCCTGGGCGGCTTCATTCTGCGCCTGGGCGATCAGCGCATCGGCCTTGTCCTGTTTCAGAATGCCCTGCTCGACCAGCAAGCGGATCAGATTGATCGTGGCGTTCTCCGAGGGCGCAGGCGCTGCCGCGGCCTGACCGACCAGGGTCGCGATGACCATGCCGACCGCCAGGGACAATCGATTCACGTTGGAAATCATCTGCACACAACTCCTTTTCATACAGCTTTATGAATTCGGTTAACCCGGACGCCGCCCTTGCAGGGACAGGCGCACAGGCAAGGTGATGGAGGCCGGTGGCCGTTCGCTCAGATGGGGCGCATTACGCAATGCGGCCAGCACCTGAGTGTCGATCTCAGGCTTGCCGCTGGACTTGACCAGCTCGACCCGGGTGATTTCGCCGACGCTGCTCAGCCAGACATCGGCCTGCAGCGAAAACGCGAGGTTGCGCAGGTCCGGGTTCTCGCGCAGCAAACGCTGGAAGGTGAACGCCAGGAACTGGCTGTAGGTGCCGGTGCCCAAGCGTCCGCCACCCGCTCCGGCCATGCCGCCGCCCTTGCCGGCGCCGATATTGAAAGCGTCATTGCCGCTCTGGGCGTCGCCGTCGATTTGCATCGGGTTGGCCAGATCGTCCGCCGGTGAAGGCGGCGCCTCCTCCTCGGGCTTGACCTCTTGCGGCTCGGGCGTTGGCTCGGGCTCGACGATTTTTTCTTCCACCGGGGTTTCCGGTTCCGGCGGTTTTTCTGGCGGCGGAGGTGGCGGCAATGGAATGATCGTCGGCACCTTCGGCGCTTCACGGCGGATGCCGCTCATGTCATTGGCCCACTGCCACAGGCACCACGCGGCGAGCGCGCCGAGCAGCAGCCCGGCGCCCCACTTCAGGTAACGCAACGGCGAGCGCTTCACCGGCAGTGGCTCAATCGGAAGTTGTGCGGTCATCACTCAACCCTGCGTCGGTTTGCCGGTCACCAGACCGACCTGAGACAGTTCGAGCCGGCGCAACAGATCCAGCACTTCGATAACCTTCTGGTACTGCACCGTGGCGTCGCCGCGCACGATCACCGGGAAGTCCGGGCTCTGCGCCTTCTCGATACGCAGGCGCTCCTCCAACTCGGCGAGGGTCACCGGGTAGGCGTCGAGGAACACCTGACCGCCGTCGTTGACCGAAATCGCCTTGGTCTTGGCCTCCGACAGCGACACCGAGGCGCTGGCCTTGGGCAGGTTGATCTGGATCCCGGAGACCTGCGCAGTGGCGGTGAGGATGAACATCACCAGCACCACCATCAGCACGTCCACCAGTGGCGTGATGTTGATGCTGTCCACCGCTGCATCTTCGTCATCGTCGTGGGAGGCATTTACAGACGCCATGGCAATGCTCCTCAGGCCGGTACGGAGTGGTTGGCGTGATGGCTGCGCTGATGCGCCGCTTCACTGGACTGACCTTCACCGTGCATCTCCGCCAGACGGGTAATGAACTCGTCGACGAACACGCGCATGTCGGCGCTGACTTCCTTGTTACGGGTGATCAGGCGGTTGTAGCCGAACAGCGCCGGGATCGCGACAAACAGGCCCATGGCGGTGGCGAGCAACGCCGCCGCCATGCCCGGCGCGATGGCATTGATGTTGACGTCGCCGGCCATGGCGGTGCCGAGGAACACCACCATGATCCCCAACACGGTGCCGAGCAGGCCGATGTACGGACCGCCAGCGATGGCGTTGGACAGGGTCGAGAGTTTCGAACTGAGGGCCTGGTTCTCGCGGGTGCGCACGCCGTCCATCGAGCAGCGAATGGCTTCGATGGTCGCGGCAGACACCGAAGAGGTATCGGCGCCCTGCTCGCGGCGAGTACGGATTTCCTTGACCGCCACCGAGTACAGGCGCCACAGCGGCGAGTGCTGCAGACGCTGGGCCAGTTGCGCGTCGTCGGCGAACATCTCCAGACGGGTACCGACCTTGGCGAACTGCTCGCGGAAGTCCTCGTTGGCCTTGCTCACGCGGCTGAGGGTGCGGTTCTTGCGCAGCATGATGATCCACGACTGGAACATCATCAGCACCAGCACGGCGATGATCACCCAGGCGTCCACCGGTACCGCGTTGAGCAGGAATCCGAGGCTGCCGAAGCCGAAACCGGACTGTTCTTCGTCAACGCCGTAGGTCACCAGTTTCGACTCGGCACCTTGCGCGGTGGCATCGGCCAGCAGCAACGGCGCCGGACGCGCGACCTTCGACAGGCGCAGTTCGTCGATAGCTCCTACAAATGGCTGGTACGGGCCAGCGGCCAGATCACCGCCAACCGCCATCACCGAATTGAACGCCGGCATCGCTTGCGCGAGGGTCGCGCCCTCACGACCGTTGATGTACAGGCTGACTTTCGAACCTTCGGCGGTCAGCGCGACATGCTGCCATTGGCCGGGATTCAGCGCCTGAGAGGCCACCGCGCGCTGGCCGTCGATCTCCACGAACGGCACGCCTTGATTGACCCCGACCAGCAGACTGTTGGCGCCTTCGCGACGGGCCAGAATCAGTTGCTCGCCATTGGCCTGATCCAGCCGCAACCAGGCACTGAAGGTGAACGCGCTGCCAGCGCTGTGCTGCAACGACGGACTGGCCGGCAGCAGCAATGGCTGACTGCTGAACTGCAAGGCGCGACCGACCACACCGTCAATCGCCGCGCCAGTGGCGCTTTGTGCAGTGTTGCCGTAGGCGGTGGTGTCTTTGGCCGGGGTGCCGGTGGCACCGTCGAAGTGATACAGCGCGGTGTAATTCGGATCGAAGGTCAACTGGCCGTTGCCGGTGGCCGGAGCCTTCTGGTTGCCGTAGTACATCCAGATGTCCTGACGCTGTCCGCCCTCGACATTCGGCACATCGACCCAGATCAGCGCCATGCCCATCAACGCGTCGAAGCTTTCGATCTGGTGATTGAGCACGGTCTTGTCATCAGCGGCGACAAAGCGCAGATCCGAGCCGTCTTCCTTGACGCCATCGAAGGTGAAATTGCCGGTGTGCAGGCGCACCAGCAGCGCGGTGCGGCCCAGCGCCTGATTGATCCCGGCACCCTGCGGCGTGGTGTCGACGGCAATCTGTTTGCGGTAATGCCAGTCGTCCTGCCACCAGGCCTGCGCCGTGGCCGGGAGCACGAAGCCCAGGCAGATCAACAACGAAAGAATGAGGCGCTGCATGAACGTGCTCCTTTAGAAAGTGGCTTGAAGGTTGAAGTGCAGGCGCGATGCCTGCTTCGAGGTGTTCGGCCCTTCGAGTAGCGGGTAGCCCCAATCGAGGCTGCCGGACAGCCATTTGCTCAGGTTGGCGCGGGTGCCGAGGCCGACACTGGCCAGGGCGTAACTGGCGTCCTGATCCGGCAACTCGTCACGCAGATACAGTTGCGCGCCTTCGGCAAAGGCGTAGAAGCGCCATTCCTGCATCCAGCTGCCGGCGTATTTCGCCAGCGACGGGGTGCGCAGTTCCTGACTGAGCAGCACGCCGTCATCCCCGGTACGTTCCGCCGCCAGATAGCCGCGCACCGAAGTAGCGCCGCCGGCGGAGAATTGTTCGTTGGAGACCAGTGGCCCCGACGCCAATTGGAACGCGCCTTTGCTCGCGCTCTGCCAGTCGTTGTCGAAGGTCCAGGTGAAGGTGCTGTCGCCCTTGACCACCGCGAAACTCGGGTTGGCGCGGTAGCGTTTGTAGTCGAAGTCTTCGTCGGAACTGCCGTAGCCGAAGATGCTGCGGGTGGCCGCGACCAGACTCAGGCCGAGGCCGAGCTGGCTCTTTTCGGTGTAACGGAAGCCGTTGTAGGCGAAGGTGAACGGCGCGTATTTCAGCGGCACCTTGTCGCTCTCGCCGGACAGGGTCAGGCGTTCGTCGAAATCCTTGAAGTCGATACCAGCCGACAGCGAGTTCGACCAGTTGCCACTGGACGGCAACGTGTAGATTGCCGATATGCCGTAGGAGTGACCCTTGCCCAGCACGTTGCTGCCGCCGATGGTGGCGACGTTACTGTCGGACTGATAACCGGAAAACTGCACGCTCCAGCGCTCGGTCAGCGGCGCGGTGTAGGAAGCCGACCAGACCTTGGCATTGTCGGTGTCCTGCGGTGCGGTGAAGTACGTCAGGTTAATGCTGTGGCCGAGTTGCCAGAGGTTGTTGTAGCCGAGGCTGGTGACGGCGCGCAGTTTCTCGGTGTCGGCGCTGTAGTCGTTGTTGAGGCCGACGCTGGCGCTCCACGGGTTCTGGTCTTCGACCTGCAAGTCGACGTCCATGGTCCCGGGGCGCTGGCCTTCGCGCACCAGCGGCATGACCTGGCGCCCCGGGGTTTTATTGAGCTGCGCCAGTTCGCCCTGGACCTTGGCGAAGTCCGGCACCTCGCCTTCTTTCAGCGCCGGCACGTTGTCACGGATGTCCAGCGGCGAATAGTGTTTGGCGCCGACCACGCGCACCCGGCCAACCTTGGTTTCGCTGACTTGCAGATAGACGATGCCGTCGGCCACCGCTTGCTCCGGCAACTCGACGAACACCGATTGGTAGCCGCGCTGCTGATACGCCTTCTGCAAGGCATCGCGGGCGCCCTCGATGTCAGTCATGGCTTTTTGCGGGCCGAGAAACGGGTACACCGCCTCTTCAATCGCCCGTGCGTCGAGCACGGTGTTGCCGCGCACGAAGTATTCGTTGACGTCCACCAGACGCTGCGGCGCGGCATTTTCCGCAGCCGCTTCGGCGAATGCCGGTTGCGCGCCGGCCGTCACCAGCAGCCAGCCCCACAGCGCCAGCCGTGACGTGAAAATCTGATCCACACTACCCCCTGAATCCGCGATGACCTGTGGGCGCTGTCGCGCGCCTTGTGAGTTGCGTCAGTTGCTGGCTGTCGAGGCACCGCTGTGCTTGCCGAGCCAGGTGTGCAGCAGCGCGAAGTTCAAGGAGAACTCAGGCATTTGCAGCAAGGCACCGCAGAACACTTCGCCAATGATTTTTTGAATGAGCAGCACCGCACGTGGCTCGTTGAGCAGCGTGGCGATGTCGCGACTGAGGACGTTGAAACTCCAGACTTTCTGGTTCAGGCCAAGACCGACGAACCAACGGAACAGCAAGTTGTAATTGAGCTGCTCATACAGCTGCTGTTCGCTGGGCACTGAATACAGCAGTTGCAGGAGCAGGATGTGCATGACGGTTTGCGCGGGGATGAGCATGCCGGGCTCGGCATTGAGTTCGTGCAGCAGGCCTTGGTGAGCGTCGAGCAAGTCGTCGATTTGCGGGCGCAGCAACACCAGCGAATGGCCGGGCGGAATGTAGCTGGAGACCTCTTTCAAGGCGCCCTGCCAGTCATCCTGCGACACGATCCAGACCCACGGCGCGCCGTAGCGATACACCGACACCGGTTTCTTGCGCGCCGCTTCGACGATCTTCGACAGGCGCTGATCGAGCTCCTGCATGCCCACTTTCGAGTAGCGTTCCATAGTCCCCATTGCCTCACTCCCGGCGTCCCGCCTCGGCTTGTGAAAAGCGCCCTGTTAGGCCCCTCAAGCGCGTTACATAGGCATGACCGGACTGGCTATGTGCTACCGAACTTTTGTCATAAAAGCTTCATTATTGGAGTTTGGCTGGCGGGAGGATTCAGGTGTAAGTAGATCAAAATGCTGGAGCGAGCCTGCTCAGGAAGCGGTCTGCATCGGCTGACACACACCGTAATGTTGAGCATTTGGTTTAAGAATATTGCCATTTAAAACGGTGCCATCTAAATGATAACCAACCGAGATGACACCGATAACTTTCACGGCCTGAGTTTTTTTCATATTACCGAAGTCAGTAACTTTCAATGACAGCGCTATATTGCCTTCAAATTAAAATTTCCGGAAATTGTGAAAACATCTGGACCGGGTATGGGGCGCGGACTTCCTTCTAAACGCCCTACCATGGTAAAATCTCCCGATGCTCGGCGAGGGGAATCCTGATAGCTTTTTACTGTGACAGTTCCACTCTCGGCAATAAATACATAATCGTGCCATTCAGAATAGTCCGCATACAGGACACGCTTCAGTTGTTTGATGTCGTATACTGCGGGAGCAAGTTTATCAGGGAATTCGATAAAAAAGACCTTTGTAGGCGGCATACTTCCCGGAGGATCGTCCGTGACTCCGATTTCGAAACCCTTTTCCTTTTCTCGAAGATAGAGATCACGTTGATTGATCTGCCCGTGTCCATCCACATTTACTACAAACTCACCCGCTGCATCTGATTTCGCTTCAATGCGCTCTTTATAATCGCTTTTCATAGCTATTTACCTTTTTTGATAAATTATTCAACGGCACAACTTTTTAAAATCATGCGGTCGAGGTTATTTATCACAGAGGGTAAAATTTTCTTCAACTGTCAAATCTGACAGTTGACAAGGAAAATATTTTAAATGTGAAAATAGAGATCGCAAGCAACATGAAAGATCAAATCATCCATGCACAGTGACTACATCTGTCCCCAGCCCGATTTTATCTGCTTCATACCAAAATTAAACGTTCCAACCGTTTTTTGACGACAGGACAATAAATATGTCTGCGCCATCCCAGTCACACTTGTCTTTATACAAATAGTCCGGAGAGTTATCCGAGCTTCCAGCAGTGAAAGCCACCGCAGAAAAATGCTGACTACGATCAGAAAACCTCAAATAAAAACTTTCAGTCTTCCAATCAATATCAATAATCGCGCAAGCCATTAAATCACCTGCAATTATCGAAATCGACGTCAGGAATAAACAGGCCAATTGGTGATGACCTTGCCCTTACGCACCGCCAATAAATCACCAAACTGCAATAACACCGCTTCAGTCTGGGTCGGACGCAGGAACACTTGATCTTCGACGGTCAGGCCGACCGCGTCAGAACCGTTGACCATTTCCTGATTCGAACTGCGGCCATACACGCCGTTGCTCTGTAGTCCGGTCGGTGATTCGAACTCGGCCATCCAGTTGCCGCCGTAAATGAAAAAGGTCTGGCGCTGATTGATATCCCACCACGACAGCAGCTTCGACTGGTCATCCAGCGCCGGGATGTTCACCGTGCCGGTGTTCTTCAACACTGGCGTGGCGATGTAGGTCGCCGGCACATGGTCAACCAGCGACGGCAGGTCGTAATGTGTCGGTTTGAGCATCGCCGTACCCACCGACACCTCGGTGCTCAGTGTCTCGTTTTCGTGAATGCGGTAACTCGGGCTGCCGGCGGTGTTCAGGCACAAGTGGTCATTCCATAACGCCGGAAACTGCTGGCGAGTGAAATCGACGTTGCGCTGATAAATCAGCATGACCTTGGCGAACAGTTCCTCGGGCGAACCGAGAATCCCCGGCACGCCCATGCCCACGAACGGGTCGTAGCCCATGAACCCGGCGAACTGCAGATGCTGTGGATTGGCGCTGATCAGCGTGAGCATCTGCCCCAACACATTCACATCACTGACCCCGCCGCGATGCAGGCCGACATCCAGTTCGATGTTGATGCGCATCCGTGTGCCGAGTCCCTGCGCCAGCGCCAGGTATTGCTGCAGACGTTCGGGATTGTCGATCAGCCATTGCAGTTGCCTGGAAGGATCGAACGAGCCTTTGTGAGTCTGATAAAACAGCTCGGCCGAACGCACCGGCAGCGGCTTGCCGAGCAGGATGTCGGACTGGGGAAACGTGACAGCGTCGTGATTGAGGAACGGCTGGTGAAACGACATGAGCTTTTGCGTCCCGGCCCGTTGCGCGATGTAGCTCAACAGCCCCGGTGACGGCAGGGATTTCTCCACCAATCGCAATTGCTTGCCGCCGCGTCGCACCGACTGCATGACCACGTCGATGTTGTGGTCGAGCCGATCCAGATCGATCAAAAGCACCGGACGCATTGGGCCGTGGTCTTTCAACTCTTTATTCAGGGCGCGGAAATACTCGCTGTACGGGCCGCCGTGATCGCCCGGTCGCAACCAGGCACCGACTCCCAGCAAAAAGGCGCCAACGCCCACGGTGCCCAGCATGAAATTGCGTCGATTGACCGCCATCAGTTCACCCCCAGAATTGACGACAGATGCGCGTTGAGAAAACGTCCGCGCGGGTCCAGTGCCTGGCGTACGTCGACAAACTCGCGCCAGCGCGGGTAAAGCGGTTGCAGGGTGCGCGCATTGAGCGTGTGCAATTTGCCCCAGTGCGGGCGACCGTTGTACTTCCAGAAAATCGGTTCGACCGCGGCGAAGAAGTTGTGATGGTCCATCTGATAATGCTGGTGCACCGAGATCGAACAGCTGTCGCGGCCCTCGAACATGCTCAGTGGAATGTCGTCGGCCTTGACGTAGCGGTACTCGATGGGAAACCAGGTGCGCAGGTCCTTGTCCTGAATCAGCTTGAGGATTTCGCGCAGGCAGGCCGGGCCGTATTCGGCGGGCACCGAGTACTCCATCTCGTTGAAGCGCACGGTGCGCACGTTGGCGTAAATGTCGAACGAGTCACCGACCCGATCATCGAAACTCGCCAGATGCCGCAAGCTGTTGAGCAACGAGGTGCGCAGGCCGGGGAAGTCACTGCCGTACTTGTCGATCTTCTCGATCAGGGTCACGAACTCGTTGCCACCCTCCTCCTCGGGCGGGATCGGCGGCGTGGCCGGGTCGCCGGTTTCGTTGAGGGCGATGGACAAGGCGTAGTCGGAGTGGGTAACGACGAGCATTTCCCAGTGCTGGTTTTCGCGGGTGTTCTTGTCCAGATCTTCAAGCAGTTCTTCGGTCCTGGCGATCCACTGAGTTTCCCGCAGGCGATACGCCGGACGGTTTTGCAAGCGGATTTTAGTGGCAACACCCAACGCGCCGAGGGATACCCGGGCAGCCTTGAATACGTCCGGATGACGCTGGCTGTCGCAGTCCAATACTTCGCCGCTGGCGGTCACCAGCTGCATCCCGCAGACGTGCGCCGAGTAAGACTGAAAGGTTTTGCCGGTGCCGTGAGTCGAGGTGGAAATGGCGCCGGCGAGGGTCTGGTAATCGATGTCGGCCATGTTTTGCAGGGCTTGGCCGATGTCTTTGAGCGGCTTGCCCATACGCGACATCGGCGTGCCGGCGGCGAATTCGGCTTGCAGGGTGTTCGGGTCGTGATCGAGCAGACCGTTGAAGTAGCTCAGCGACAGCAACGTGCCGTCGGTGGGCACCAGCGCACTGAAGGAATGCGCCGAACCGACGGGACGAATCTTGCCCGGTGCCTGTTGGATAACTGCGGTCAATTCGTCCAGATTCTTTGGTGCTATCCGCGCCGCCGGCAGGCAACTCTGCCCGCCCGACCAGTTGCGCCAGGGAATCAGCCGTGGCGCGCGCATCAACTGGCCCAGCGCCGGATTGGAAGCCAGCGCACTGAAGGCGCCGACGATACTTGCCCGTTGCAACAACTGACGGCGTGTCAGATCCATGCTCATGCGCGCGCCCTTATTGTGGGAGGGGCTGGTCGGCCATGAAGCCGATCAGCTGCAGGAATTGTTCTTCCGAACACTCGACGCACTGGCCCATCGGCGGCATGCCGTTGTAACCGTTGATGGCGTGATCAAGCAGGGTGTCGGCGCCCTGTCGCAGGCGCGGTTCCCAAGCCTTGCGGTCGCCGGTCAGCGGCGCGTTGGCGGCCGGATTGGCGTGGCACAGCTGGCAGCTGTTGGCGTAGATCTGCGCCAGTGCCGGGTCGGAGGGCGTGGCGTTATGAGTGGTCGCCGGCGGTGCAGCTTTTTCGCCGCAGCCGCACAGGGCGACAGACAGCGCCAGCAATAAAGTGAGTGGGATTACCCGCATAACGATCCTCGCCTGGGTAGCGCTTTTTGTTGTGATCACACCTTAAGGCAGGCACGGCAGCGGGTTGAGGGCATTGCGGGACAACGAGGGGGCCATCCGGGGCCACACCGATGCCCTCTGTAGGAGCTGCCGCAGGCTGCGATCTTTTGATCTTGACCTTCAAAAGCAAAGTCAAAAGATCGCAGCCTGCGGCAGCTCCTACAGAGATTGGGGTGAGCATCCCGCTCTGTTCCGCCTCTCTGCGTGACATTCGCGCGACATTCACGGGTTTAAATTCCCGCGTATTCAGGCGTATAACCTGTACAGACTTTTTGATCTGCATACGGACATCAACACGGGGTAGCGACATGACCACAGCAAACATCCTTGGCAACCTGTTCCCTTCTGTCAGCGACATCCCGGAAAAATACCGCCTCGACGGTCAGGTCGAGCAACGCGAATACCTCGTCGATGGCCAACTGCGGCGCTGGGACGGCCCGCTCGCCACGGTACGCAGCCCGGTGTACCTGCACGGCGAGAATGGCGATGAACAAGTGATTCTCGGCAGCACCCCGCTGCTGGATGCCGACACCGCCCTCACCGCCCTTGATGCCGCAGTGCGTGCCTACGATCGCGGTCAGGGCCTGTGGCCGACCATGCGCGTGGCCGAACGCATTCAGCACGTCGAAGCGTTCCTCGGGCGTATGCGCCAGCAGCGCGAAGCCGTGGTCAAATTGCTGATGTGGGAGATCGGCAAGAACCTCAAGGACTCGGAAAAAGAGTTCGACCGCACCTGCGATTACATCGTCGACACCATCAACGCACTCAAAGAACTCGACCGCCGCTCCAGCCGGTTCGAACTGGAACAGGACACTCTCGGCCAGATTCGTCGCGTGCCGCTCGGTGTCGCGCTGTGCATGGGCCCTTACAACTATCCGCTGAACGAAACCTTCACCACGCTGATCCCGGCGCTGATCATGGGCAACACCGTGGTGTTCAAACCGGCCAAGCTCGGCGTGCTGCTGATCCGCCCGTTGCTTGAAGCGTTCCGCGACAGCTTCCCCACCGGCGTGATCAACGTGATCTACGGCAGCGGCCGCGAAACCGTCAGCGCGCTGATGGCCAGCGGCAAGATCGATATTTTCGCCTTCATCGGCACCAACAAGGCCGCCAGCGACCTGAAGAAACTGCACCCGAAACCACACCGTTTGCGCGCCGCGCTGGGTCTGGATGCGAAGAATCCGGGCATCGTCCTGCCCGAAGTCGATCTGGACAACGCAGTCAGCGAAGCGGTCACCGGTTCGCTGTCGTTCAACGGCCAGCGCTGCACTGCATTGAAGATCCTGTTTGTGCATGAGGACGTGGTCGACGCCTTCATCGAAAAATTCAACGCCAAACTTGCCACGCTCAAGCCAGGCATGCCGTGGGACAGCGGCGTCGCACTGACACCGCTGCCGGAATCGGGCAAGGTCGACTACCTGCACGGTCTGGTGGCTGACGCGCAGAGCAAGGGCGCACAAGTGGTCAACCCGAACGGCGGCGCCAGTCGCGAGTCGTTCTTCTACCCCGCCGTGCTGTACCCGGTGACGCCGCAGATGCGTGTGTACAACGAAGAACAATTCGGTCCGGTGGTGCCGATCGTGCCGTACCGCCACCTCGATACCGTGATCGATTACGTGCTGGAATCGGACTTCGGCCAGCAACTGAGCCTGTTCGGTACCAACCCGGTGGCGATCGGCCGACTGGTCGATACCTTCGCCAACCAGGTCGGGCGGATCAACCTCAACGCCCAGTGCCAGCGCGGCCCGGACACCTACCCGTTCAACGGGCGCAAGAACTCCGCCGAGGGCACGCTGTCGGTACACGATGCACTGCGGGTGTTTTCGATCCGCACACTGGTGGCGACCAAGTTCCAGGACAGCAACAAGGACCTGATCAGCGAAATCATTCGCGGCCGCGATTCGAGCTTCCTGACCACCGACTACATCTTCTGACGAGGACCTTGCACTGAGCACCTTCAGCACCCACCGACTGCCACCGCTGCTGCGGCGAATCCTGCGTCCGTTGCTGGACCCGTATCGCCGCTACCAGCACGCCCGATTGATTCACGCGGTGCGGGTAGCGCTGGGTCTGCTGGCAACCATCCTGCTGACCACCGGCATCAACCTGCCCCACGGCGAGTGGGCGTCGGTGACCATGCTGGTGGTGATTGGCGGCCTGCAGCACCACGGCAACATCGGCAAAAAAGCCGCCGAACGCGCCACCGGCACCCTGATCGGTGCCGGCGTCGGACTGGTGCTGGTGGCGCAACAGGCATGGCTGGGCCTGCCATGGCTGACCTACTTTGCCATGGCGGTGGTCTGCGGATTCTTCTCCTATCACGCCATCGGCAAGGGCGGTTACACCGCCCTGCTTTCGGCGATCACCGTCTTCATCGTTGCCGGACATGGCGACAATCCGATCACCGACGGCTTGTGGCGCGGGGTCGACATCCTGATCGGCATCGCCCTGGCCCTCGCCTTTTCCTTCGCCCTACCGCTGTACGCGGTGTATTCGTGGCGCTACAACCTGGCCGATGCCCTGCGCGATTGCGCCACGTTGTACGGGCGGATCATCAGCGGCCAACCAGTCAGCGCCGATGAACATCTGAAGCTGATGGGCCGGGTGACCACGGTGATGGTGCAACTGCGCTCGCTGATGCCTTCGGTGTCCAAGGAAGTGAAAATCTCCATGACCGAACTGGACGCGATTCAACGCAACCTGCGTATGTGCGTCAGCACGCTGGAGATCCTCGGCAACACCCGCCCGGATGCCAACGACCCCGACGCCATGGCGCACCTGCAGTCAGCGCTGCGGGCCGAGCACCGGGTGATCCGCGTGCAACTGATCGGCATGGCACGAGCCTTGAAGTCCGGCGCCACGCAACGCCTGCAGCGACCGCTGGAATTACCGGACGCCAGTCTCGACACGCCGGTCTACAGCACGCTGGACGGTTACCGGTTACTGACCCGACAACTGGCCGCGAACATTGGCGAGCTGCGCCAACGCCTGGCGATGACGGCGCCGCGCTGGAACATCTGAATCAGCGGAAAAATCCATGTAACAAAGCCGACATCATCACTACAATGCGCCGCACAACGGATGTGACATGGACGCATAAATGCAATTCAGGAAGAGTATTAACGCCCTGCGGGCACTGGCCGTGCTGTCGGTCGTGCTGTTTCATTTCAAGGTGCCAGGGTTCGAGGGCGGGTTCGTCGGCGTAGACGTATTCTTCGTCATCTCCGGCTTCCTGATGACCGGCATCATCGTCAATGGCGTGCAGCAGCAGAACTTTTCCCTCCTCGGTTTCTACGCCTCCCGCGCTCGCCGCATTATTCCTGCCCTGCTGGTCCTGTGCGTTGCGCTGCTGATCTTCGGCTACTTTTATCTGCCGCTGGATGACTTGCGCGAAACCATCCGTACGATCAAAAGCAGTCTGCTGTTCAGCTCGAACTTCAGCTTTGCCCAAAGCGGCAATTACTTCGCGGCGCCACTGCATGAAAACTGGTTGCTGCATACCTGGTCGCTGTCGGTCGAATGGCAGTTCTACCTGCTTTATCCCGTGCTGATCATGGGGCTGCACCGGTTCTTCGGCACCGATAAAACCCGCTTTGCCTTGCTGGCCGTGGCGCTGATTTCGCTGCTGGCGTCCATCGTCGTGACCCCCGTCAACCCGACGTTCGCCTTCTACATGCTGCCCACCCGCGCCTGGGAAATGATCGCTGGCGGGCTGGTTTTTCTGTTTCCCCTACGATTGAGCCAGCGCGGCGGCACGATTTGCGAAGGATTCGGCCTGCTGGCGATTGCCGTCAGCGTGCTGGTTTTTTCGGCGGCGGACCTGTGGCCGGGCTACCTGGCACTGGTGCCGGTGCTGGGGACGATGTTGGTGATTCACGGCAATACCCGGTCGGTGTTCAGCAGCAATCCTGCGCTGCAATTTGTCGGGAGCATTTCCTACTCGATGTACCTGTGGCATTGGCCGCTGGTGGTGCTGCTTTACCTGTGCGGGCTTTTGAGCAGTTGGCCGCACGTGATCGGCGCAATCATCGCCTCGTTCGTCCTCGGCACCCTGTCCTTCTACCTGGTGGAATCGAAGGTGAAGAAAGGTACGAGCGCTACTCGAACAGTGATCAAGTTCGCGTC
Organism: Pseudomonas sp. AO-1; assembly: GCF_019775695.1. Taxonomy (NCBI): domain Bacteria; kingdom Pseudomonadati; phylum Pseudomonadota; class Gammaproteobacteria; order Pseudomonadales; family Pseudomonadaceae; genus Pseudomonas; species Pseudomonas sp. AO-1. Next base: position 3,016,964 of record NZ_CP079947.1, on the reverse strand, counting down.
GCTGACGGTAGCTGTGGTTGCCGTGTCGGCAGTCACGTCGTCGCTGGTAAAGCAGCATCCCGACTGGCGCCCGGCACTGGTCGAATTTGGTCAGCCGGAATACACCAGCAAGCTGTATCAGCAGGAATGCTATCCCAACGCTTATGCAGCGGCGGATTGCAAACTCGGCACAGGCGAGGTGTCGGTGATTCTGTATGGCGACAGCCACGCGCAATCGACTGCAGCAGCGGTGCAGATAGACAACCCTCAAGCCGCGCTGTCTTGGTCACGGGGCGGTTGCCCGACCCTGGCCCACTTCGCCATGCACGACAAAACCGTCGAAAGCCAATGTCGAGGCTTCAATCAGGAAAAGCTGCAACAACTGAAAACCGCGTACGCCGGCGTGCCGGTGGTGCTGTTCAGCCGCGCGGCGCTGTACGCGGATTCAGGGCGGGAAAACAGCTATCGGATTTCCTTTCCCGGGCGCCAGACCGCGTTTGCCGAAGCCTATACCGAAGAGTACGTCAGCACGGTCTGCTCGATCGCTGAAAACCATCCGGTGTATATCGTCAAACCGATCCCGGAAATGCCTTTCAGCGTCTACAAGGGTTTGAATCTGAATCAGCGGTTGTTCCGGCAAAACACAGACATTTCCTTACCGTTGCAGGCCTATGAGAAACGCAATCGCATCGCCATCGACACCATCGAAGCTGCTGCCAGCCGCTGCAACGCGACGGTGATCGACCCGACGCCGTACCTGTGCCCCGATGGCCACTGCATGGGCTCCATGGACGGCGTCCCGCTGTACTTTGACGACAACCATCTCGTGGATGCCGGCAATCAGCAGTTGAAAGGACTGTTCCGGGCTGTGATCAAACCGATTTGAGCTGGCGCCGGGCTTTCAAGCCCCAGCCCTGTTGCATCCCGGCGGCGGCCAGCAGAATCGCCGCCACGCCGACCCATTGCAGGATCTGCAGGCGATGGCCGAAGGCAAACCAGTCGACGAAGATCGCCGCAATCGGGTAGATGAAGGACAGCGCACCGGTCAGGGCGGTCGGCAGTTTCTGGATCGCGCCGTACAGCAGCACATACATCAGGCCGGTGTGGACGATGCCCAGCGTCACCAGACTGGCCCAGGCTTCGTTGGTTTGCGGCAGGCCATTGAAGTGCGCGAACGGCGCGAGCAACAGCACTCCGGTGCAGACCTGGATCAGCGCGATCAGATGCGGCGGCGTGCCGGTCAGGCGCTTGATGATCAGCGCCGCCATCGCGTAGAGCAACGCCGCGCCCAGCGCCAGCGCAATCCCCAGCAGATATTCGTGACCGCTCTCGCCCTGCCCGCCGTGGGCGCTGACGATCGCCAGCATGCCGAGGAAGGAAATCGCTAGCCAGAACAGCTTCTGCAAGGTGATTTTCTCGCCGAGAAACAGTGCCGCCAGGCCAACCAGCATGAACGGTTGTACGTTGTAGACCGCCGTGCCGATGGCGATCGAGGCCCGGGAATACGAGCCGAACAACAACACCCAGTTGCCGACAATCGCCACCCCGCTGAGCACCGCGAGCAGGAACGTGGTGCGGGTCAGAATGCCCGGACGCAGGAAGCCGAACGCGGCACAGATCAGCAGCAAGGTGCCAGCGCCGAACACGCAACGCCAGAACACCACGTCCAGCACCGGCTGCCCGGAGACCAGCACGAACCAGCCAATGGTCCCGGAAATCAGCATGGCGGCGGTCATTTCCAATGAGCCACGGCGGATTGAGTTGTCCATCATCGATCTCCCTAAACGTTTGACGAAAGCGTGGCCAAAGTATGCCAAGCAGGCTCCCTGCGCCTCCAGCGCAAAAAGCAGGCTAAACTCGGTTTCTGCCTTTTTTATCGCGGGTGGTTTCCCGCAAATGCCTAATGCCGGAGTTGCGTCATGACCGACGATATCGACCAGATCCTCATCAGCGCCCTGATGGAAGACTCGCGCCGCTCGCTCAAGGCACTGGCGCAGATCAGCGGCCTGTCGTCGCCCAGCGTGGCCGAGCGCCTGCGTCGCCTGGAGGAGCGCGGCGTACTCAAGGGCTATACGGTTGAGATCGACCCCAAATGCTTCGGCTATCAGTTGCAGGCCATCGTCCGGGTGCGACCGTTACCGGGGCAATTGCAGGAAGTGGAACGACAGATCCTGTCGATTCCGGAATTCACCGAGTGCGACAAAGTCACCGGAGAGGACTGCTTCATCGCCCGCCTGCACGTGCGCTCGATGGAACAGCTCGACACCCTGCTCGACCGCCTCAACACACTGGCCGAAACCAACACCGCGATCGTCAAGAAGACACCGGTCAAACGCCGGTTGCCGCCGATGGCGTGAGTGCTTTTTGCGCGTGTTCGGCGTAGATTGGGATTTTTCCGGCGAAGGATTGGCGGTAATGAAATTTCAGGCATTGATGCTGTCGGCAGTATTGCTCACCGGGTGCGGGACGGTGCAAACGGTTGCGTTCCACGACAAGTTTTCCGTGGACCAGCTGAAAACCAAGAAAACCTATTGCGGCGCCGTTCCGCGCATTTACAGCGGTGCAACCTACGACTTTTGCATGCTGCACGCCGAAAAACCGGATGATGTCGACGCGTTCAATTACAACAATGCTTCTTTTGGCCTGGTGGTAGATGCCGCGGTTTCGGGTGTGCTGGATACATTTCTGCTGCCCTACACCATTTACAAGCAACAGGCTGATGGCAGCATCGTGATCAACTGATCTGCTTTTCGCAGACAACAAAAAACCCGCCGATGCGGGTTTTTTGTTGTTTCAGGCCAGCGATCAGTCGTCGCGGCTCATGATGCCGAAGATCTGCAACAAGCTGATGAACAGGTTGTAGATCGATACATACAGGCTGATGGTCGCCATGATGTAGTTACGCTCGCCACCGTGGATGATCGCGCTGGTCTGGAACAGAATGCAGACCGACGAGAACAGCACGAAACCGGCGCTGATCGCCAGTTGCAGGCCGCTGATCTGGAAGAACATGCTTGCCAGAGTGGCACCCAGCAACACGAAGAAACCGGCGGTGATGAAACCACCGAGGAAGCTCATGTCCTTGCGGGTGATCAGCACATAGGCCGACAGACCACCGAACACCAGTGCGGTCATCGCGAATGCCGAACTGACCACTTCAGCGCCGCCCTGCATGCCCAGGTAACGGTTGAGGATCGGGCCGAGCAGGAAGCCCATGAAACCGGTCAGCGCAAAGGCGGACACCAGGCCCCATGCCGAATCACGGAGTTTGTTGGTGAGGAAAAACAGCCCGTAGAAACCGATCAGCACCACGAAAATGTTCGGGTAGCCAACACGCATCTGCTGGGCCACAAACGCCATCACACCGCTGAATGCGAGGGTGAGCGCCAGCAAGCCGTATGTGTTGCGCAGGACGCGGCTAACCTCTAGCTGCTCAGCCTGCACGCTGTTGTGAACTGCGTAATCCTGTTCGCGCATGGCGACACTCCTGTTGGTTTGAAACGTTCAGTGGCAAAGATCATAACAGACGCTCTGTAACAAGCCATGCACAGAGTTTGACAGTGTGTTTCATTCAGGTATTATGGCGCCCGCAACGCAAACGGAGGTGTGGCCGAGTGGTTTAAGGCAACGGTCTTGAAAACCGTCGACTGTAACAGGTCCATGAGTTCGAATCCCATCGCCTCCGCCATATTTGATACGACAAAGCCCTGATTATTCAGGGCTTTGTCGTTTCTGGCGTTTACGAAAATTTCTGCCTTAGGATATGTGTTCCATAACTTTTGTGGACGCGTTCCATAACTCCGACCGACTTATCCCCTCTCCGGCGTCCTGCCAATCGTTAAAACACTCTTCATGTAACACGGTGCTACGCTCATTCCTTGGCTGCCAAGGAAACCAAAATGCCCAACTCCGACCTGCTCCCTTCCCTGCTCTTCAAGATCAACGAAAACTCGCCAGGGAATGGTTGGACCCGGCCACGCCGAAAGAACGCGCCGAACAGATGGCGCTGCACCAAGGTGAACCGACAGAGGCGTTCGAGTGGTTCAAGGTTGACCGGGCCGTGGGGAACGTCCGGAATCAAGGCCCCGGCCTGATTAAGCCTATCGGATGATGGTTAGAACAGCCGGTGACCAACAACGCCAGAACGCATGCCCACAGGATTTTCATGGTAGCCCCTATAAAAAATAGGAGTGTGCCGCCGCGAATGCAAAAATGAGCAGTGTTACTGAGAAATTTCACGCACATAGGCTAGCTCGGAAAAATGGGTGTGGGGAGCCGGAAACGAAAAAGCCCCGGCAAATGCCGAGGCTCGTTGACTTCCTTAACACGAAAAACTCGTCTTCGCGACAGTCTTTGCACGAAATAATCGAAAATCAACTGAAATCTATAGCAGTCTTTGGCCTGCCTACACTCGGACGACTTAACTTATGACCAATCTGTAGAGCACGTGTAATATTACGTCGCCATCAGCCCACTGCTGATCGAGCGCTTTGGAAAGCGCCGGAAACAACCAATGCTTTCAAGAATGGAGTTATAAATGCGCAAGCTCTTCGCCTTTGCACTTGCATCTGCCCTGTCTTTTACCGCCCAAGCAAACGAGTGGCGGCAGTTCACCTCAACGATGTACGTTCTCGACCCGGCCGGAGAGCAACCGTTGCTTGCGATGGCAAGCTTGTTTGAAGGCGAACACGTGGTCATGAATTTGGTGGACTTGTCGGGGGCATTTTGTGAAAAAGGGGAAAACTCTAATCCTAGACCCGCAGGCCCTTTTCAAATAAACGGAACCAATGTGAAGTTCGTTCAAGCCTGCCTCGGTGGGAAAAGAGTTCTGTCTCCGGAGACTGAAAAAGGAAAAGCCTTCTTGGCTAATGCAATCCTCGGCGGCCCAGCAACCGTAGTGATTGAGGGCGGCGACGTCGTCAAGTTCTCTTCAGAAAACTTCGAGGCTGCGAAAAAGGCAATGCTCGATACCAATTCGGCACTCTGATCCAAAAAAATGATCTAGGAGGCGCCGAGCAGGATTCATGCTCAGCGTCTCCAGCTTTAAATCTCGCCCCACCCCGAAAGCAAGTTTGAGGAGGGTACGCGGGCTGCCGGTGTTGATTCCGTACGTCGCACTATTCGGCTATCGACGTCCAGCCATTCCCGAGTGCTTCCCTGGCTACAAAAAAACCGCACTGGGCGGGCTTTCTGTTACCTGACACTACTTATTTTCCTGGCGGCTACTCGCGAAACCTTGAGTACTACCAGCGCTATTAGCGCACCGACAACCCCGCCAAATAGTCCCATCTGAAATGCTGCTGATGGCTCCATCCAACAAGGGCTCAATGGCTTAAAAGGATAGTAGAGGCATGGCTCAGGAAAGAGTGCCCGCCATACTGGTAACGCACCGCCGATCATCAGCAACCCTATCGTAAAAAGCGCAAAAGCTTTCCATTGCGGTATGACGAGAAACTGCCTCCGAAGCACTGCTAAGGCGATGACTAATACAAACGAAAAGAAACCGGGAAGGTAAAGTGTCACGAAGTAGATTTGGTCGAGCTCGTGGCCGGCAGTATCCATATCACCTCAGCAAAAAACCGGCGATTGGCCGGGCTTGAATGTCTATGTGCGTTTCGCGTTACTTGTGCACTATGGGAAAACTACCTTACAAATCCCAACATAGAAATACCTTTATGCCGCATCTTCAGAATTTTCATCAAAGATGACCTGCCACACAGGCTGCAACGCCTGAACATCCACTTCTGAAATAGCTTCACGCAGGAAATTCCACACCTCCTTCCAGTCGCGATCCCAAACTTTCGGCTCGCCATGTATGCCTATGAGTCCCTACACAGAAAGCTCACCCAGGCGCGCAAGGAGTACTGCTCGGCAGTCAGGTCTGAAGTTCGTCGCAGTGACCAGGCGCTGCGCCAAGAACAGCCGACGCAGGTGGCGGCATGAAGCGCTTCATCCGCCGCAAGGTTGAGGCCTGGTTGATATTGGTGGCCGCGAAGATCCTCGAAGGCCGGAACGTCCACCGCTCGCCCGTCGTCTTCCGACATCACTTGTTCGACCTTGAAATGATGGGAGATGTGGCTGTCTTCGACAGGCAACTTTCGACTGTGGATTCAACCGGTCGGTGAGGCACTGGGCGAGTCCAATCCGCTGCAACTGCCGCGCCTGATCGACGGCCAATAAGGAGTTTCACAGATGGCGGCGTCCTGATTGGACGCCGCCTCAGGTCATCACACGACTACGTTCAACAGCAACACCACAATCAAACCGACCACGGCGACGATCGATTGCACCACCGAAATAGTCTTGGTGGCTTCGCCCATCGTCATGCCGAAGGATTCCTTCACCATCCAGAAACCTGCATGGTTGGCGTAGTTGAAGAACAACGAGCCGCAACCAATGGACAAAGCCAGCAGCGGCAGGTTGAGGCTGGGATCAGCACCGGCCAGCGGCGCGAGCAAACCGGCAGCCCCCACGATACCTACCGTGGCGGAACCGGTCGACACCGAAAGCAACATGGCGATCAACCAACCGAGGATCAGCGGAGGGAACGCCGACTGCTGAGTCAGGTGCACAATCGCATCGCCCACCTTGGCGCTGGTCAGCAGTTCCTGAAAGGCACCGCCGCCGGCGATGATCATGATGATCGAGGCGATTGGCTTGAGGCTCTTGCCCAGCGACTCCCGCAATTGCCCCGCATCGCCGCCGCGCGCGAGTACCAGACTGGCCCCGGCGAACAGCACGCCCAGCAGCATCGCTATCAGCGGATTGCCGAGGAAACCGGCCATTTTCAGCAGCGCATTGTCCTTGGCCAATACCATCTCGGCGATGGCATGGATCAGCATCAGGATCGCCGGCAGCAAGGCTGCCAGCACGCCAAGGTATACGCTGGGGCTTGGTTTATCGTCGGTTTTTTCAGCCAGGGTGAACTGATCCAGCAACACCTGATCGGGCCGAGTGCTCATGCGCGGGGAAATGAATGCGCCATACAATGGGCCGCCTAAAATCATGGCCGGGATAGCCGCCAGGAAGCCATAGAGCATGGTCGGCCCGACCGAGGTTTTCAGCGCGGCGATGGCCGTCAGCGGGCCAGGGTGCGGCGGAACCATGCCGTGCATGGCGGCCAGTGCGGCAATCACCGGAACGCCCACATAGATATAAGCCGAACCCTTGAAGCGCGCCTGACTTTCCAATTTCCGGGCCACGCTGAAGATCAGCGGCAGCATGATCACCAGGCCGACCTCGAAAAACATCGGAATGCCAATCACAAACGCGACCATCATCATCGCCCACGGAATCATCCGATCCGTTGTGCGCTTGAGGATGACCGCAGCAATCTGCTCGGTGACGCCGGCGTCAGCAAGAATTTTGCCGAGCATCGCCCCCAGCGCGATGACCACCCCCACTGCCCCCAGAGTCTTGCCGGCGCCGGTGACCAAGTGGGAGACGATGCCATCTGGCTCCATACCGGTTGCAAAGCCTACGCCGACGGAAACTACCAGCAAAGCCAGCAGCGGGTGCATTTTGAGGCGCGAGACGATCAGCGCTACCAGCACCAGGACGCTGATCAATGCGGTCAGTAACAGATCTATATCTAAGGGAGTCATGAAAGGTTCTCGGTTGGGCTGGTGCCCAAATTCTTGTGTGTGTGTGTGGGTGAAATGAATGGCATCTGCAACAGCTAAGTTTCAGCGTTCGACTTTCTAAAAACCGAATAACCTTCGAGGCGCTTGCACCAGCAGCGAGTCGCTGGCTTGCGCCGAAAGTTCCAAGGCTTGCAACTGGTCGACGACGGTGGCGAAACCGATGCTTTGCTCATGCTGCGTATGCGGCCAGTCACTGCCCCATACCAACTGATGCAGTCCGAAGCTTTGTTCCAGCAACGGTAATGCCCTTCGAGCGAAATCAATGTTCTGTTGTGGCGTACCTCCCAAACGATAGATTCCCGATACCTTGATCCAGATCGGACTTTTCGATCCGGCCTCAAGCAACTCGCCAAACCCGGGCTGATCGAGACCCGCATTCGCGTCCGGCCGCCCAAAGTGATCGATCACCAACTTCACGCCGAACGGCGTCAATTGCTGGATCAGGCCCGGCAAATCCTTGACTTCACGGTGCAACTCGACATGCCAGTCGAGATCAGCGATATCGCTGAAAAACCCTTGCCAGGCACTGTCACGAAAATCCGGTAACGCCTTGCCGATCAGGTTCAAGCGCACGCCGACCACGCCCAGTCGAGCCATGTCATTCAAAGTAGAACGACTGACGCTTGGCTCCAGCACCACCACACCGCGCAACTGCCGCGGCGCGTGCTTCAACGCCGCCAACAGGTAGCTATTGTCGGTGCCAAGGAAACTGGGTTGCACCAATACACCGTGACTCAGACCATGCGTTTGCAATTGCTCAAGGTACTGGCCAAGCGTGGCGTCGTACTCAGGGGTGTAGCGCCGTGCACCGATCAGATGCAGATCACGGTCGAACACATGGGCATGGGAGTCGATGCCGGTGATCGACTTGGGGCGGGTATCTGACATGGGTTTTATCTACTGAAGGTTAGGATCATCACGCCCGAGCGCGTTGATTGCCGTTGATACCGGCCGAAACGGAGGTGGCATTGGCTTCAAGGTCCCTGCCCCGGGTTTCAGGCAGGCACAGTGCGGCAAGCACCGCCACGCCGTAGGCGATCCCGGCATCGATACCAATCGCCGAACCCAGCGACATGGAGTCACTCATGTGCCCGACCAGGAATGGAAATACAGCGGACAGCACTCGGCCAAAGTTGTAGCAAAAGCCAACGCCGGCGCCGCGTACATCGGCAGGGTAAAGCTCGTTGAAGAGCGCTCCGAGACTGGCCGGAATACCGGCGGCGAAGAACCCCAACGGGAACCCCAGGAACAGCATCTGCGTATTGGTCAGCGGCAAAAATACGTAGCACTGCACCGTGACCACGCAGCACAAGGCAAACAGCACAATGTTTTTACGACGGCCAATGCGATCGATCAAATAGCCGCTGGTCACACAACCACACCAGAAGGCGAAGATGATCACCGCCAGATACGCGCCCGAGTTCAGCACAGAGAGATTGCGCTCGGTCTTGAGGAAGGTCGGCAACCAGGTCATTACCGCGTGATAGCCACCGTGCGCGCCCAGTCCCAGCAGCCCGCCAAACAGGGTCACGCGAATCAGTTCCGGGCGAAAAATGCCGGCGAGCGACTTGAAGAAACTCTGCGGGATGGCGTTGGCTTTTTGCAGACGCTGGAAGCTGTCCGGCTCCTCAACGTTACGACGTACCCAGATGATCAGGAACGACGGCAGCAACCCGACAAGGAACATCACACGCCAGGCCATGTCCTGTGGCGCCCAGGTATAGATCAGCGTGAACACCCCGACCGCCAGGCCCCAACCCACCGCCCAGGCACTTTGCACAGTGCCCATGACCTTGCCGCGATAGTGCGGATTGATCGTCTCGGCCATCAGCACCGCACCGGCCGCCCACTCCCCGCCAATCCCGAAACCCTGCAGCGCCTTGACCACCAACAGCTGATTGAAGCCCGTGACGAAGGCCGAGAGAAAGGTGAAGAACGAGAACCACACAATCATCAACTGCAACGTACGCACACGGCCATAGCGGTCAGACAACGTCCCACCCACCCAGCCACCGAGTGCCGAGGTAACGAGGGTAACGCCGCTGATCAATCCGGCATCGCCCTTTGTCAGCGCGAAAGCGGCGATCAGCGCCGGAATCGCCAGACCGAACATTTGTACTTCCAACGCGTCGAGCGACCATCCGCCGAAGCAGGCCCAAAACGTTTTGCGCTCCCGAGGAGTGACTTGGCGATACCAGCTGAACATGATTCTTATCCTTATAGGTGTTACGCAAGGCAGCCGACAGCCAACCGCACCGCGAAAGGGTCAGCTTTGGCAAACAGACAGAAATCGGGCGGCGATCTAGCCGCCGCAGAACGCTCCGCTACACAGGCAAGCGTCAGCGAATATCCACGCTGTAGCGGAAGTGCTCCGCGTGGCCGCGCGAGCGACGCCATTCCAGCGGGCTCCCCGCGTAATCGCGGGCCAGACGCTCGATCACGATCACCGGACTGTTGACCGCTACCTGGAGCAATCGGGCATGCACATCATTCACCGATTCAGCGGTCAGCGTCTCTTCGGCCGATGCAACAACCTGTCCGCACACTTCTTCGTAGATCGGATACAGCAGCGGCCCTTCGCGACTGAGGTCGATCTCCAGCAGCGCCTGAAACCGCTGGCGGGGCAACCAGATTTCTTCGGCGAGCACCGGCTTAACATCGAGCAGACGCACACGGACAATACGAATGACCGGCGCATCGGCGGGCAACCCCAGTGCTTGCGCTACGGCCGACGGTGCGGCAACGGGCTCGATCGAGAGGATGCGACTTTCCGGGACCTGGCGCTCACCGGAAACAGTCTGGAATCGGAAGAAACGGAACAATGAGGATTGAAACTGCGCCCGGCGAATGAACGTCCCTCGCCCTTGCTGACGCTCCAGAATGCCCTCACTGACCAACGCATCAATCGCCTTGCGCACCGTGCCAGTGGACAGTTGGTATTCCGCAGACAGCGCCGCTTCAGTAGGGATCGCCTCCCCCGGACGCCAGCGATTATTGGCGATCTGGTCAGCCAATTGGTCACGCAGACGTTGATACAGCGGGAGTCGGGCATCACTGGATAAAGAATTCATCGACTTTATTCACCTTGTTATCTAGTCATCTATATGAATCTTGCGGCGAGTATTTGCCCAGATAACTTGCCTGTCAAGGAGGGGCTTTTCGTCCTGCTGACGAATGGCTGCCCCACTGCCCTTTTCATAGACATGTAGGGTTGCGCCGGCGATGTCGGATTCTGGCCGAATGTGGAGGGTCAGGAGTGACAGCTATCGGCCAGAAGCGGTCTTTGGGAGCGACGCTTTAACCTGTTGAAATCGCACCAGGTTAATGATTAGGTTGTTCATTTTCAGGAAGCATGCAACGGGTCACTCGGGGCGTCCGCAGCCTTTTGGGTGAACTGACTGAAATAGTAAGGACGGTCGGCGTAGGCCACGAACTGACTGAAAAACCGCTGGTAAGCGGTCGGTCCTTGCCCGGTAGCCGTAGTATCGGTCGCCGTGAATTTGCGTTTGAACACCTCCCGCATCTGCGCGCCGCTGTAACGCTTGAGCGGGTGTTGCGGGTCATGGGGAATGTAGACGATGAATTCGTTGGTGTAGCGGTAGCGCTCGCTGATGCTGAACACGACGCAACCGGTCATCCGCCGCTTCATCAGGCTCAGATCGCGAAACCACACGGCCTTGCCGCCAAGTTGTGGGTGGATCTGACCCTCCACCACCGACAGAATCATCCGGTAGTCGGCAGGCTCAATGTCTTTTTTCAGCAACGCCCATTGCGCGGCGGCACGCAAAGCGGCTTTCTGACTGGCAATGAACTGTCCACGCAAGGTGTCGTTGTTCTCGAAAAACGCTTTGATCCGTGTCTGATAACGCGCACCGACGTCGAGTGAACGACACAGCGTCAGAAACTGACTGACCGAGATGCCGATGTCTGCGGCCTGAAATTCGCCGGGGGTCGCTGTCTCGACCACGAAACCGGATTGGGCGTGATAGGCCCCTGCTTCACATTCCCAGGCCTCGAAGTTGTGCAGTGCCGCTTGCAGCAATGGCAGTTTCAACACTTCGAAGGTGGACACTTCCACCTCCAGCACTCCGAGTTCGAGGGGCCGTCTGAGACACAGCAAGGTCTTGCCGAGATCGACCGTGACGTTGAACTGATCCTTGAGGGCCTCACCAAGCAACGTTTGGGCAAATGCCTCGACGCTTTCGAGGCCGGCCATGGTCTTGTCGAGTCGGGTCTGGGCGACAAAGGCAGCCGTGACCTGGTCTTTCAAGACTTGTTGCTGTTCCTGCGGGAATTCGTGATAGCCGGGCGGTGGACGGGTGCTGACCGCTTTCATCGCGGCTCGCCGGGCTGGCGAGGCGGCAATCAGCCAATCGGGGATCATCTGCTCAAGCAACCTGCCGTGGACGCTGGCGCTGACGGGTGCACGGGGCAACGTCGGGGAATGATGGGACATCCTGTCTCTCCTGAATAATGGTAGCACAGAACACCATGTCCGCCGCAGTGACCTGCGGTACATAGTTATCGCACGGCCGTGGACGTATGACCGGACACGTCAGGATCCCCCGTGCGACCACGGCACAACCGGCAGGATTGACTATGCTGTCGGGACAGCCTTTCGGACGGGGGATTTATGGACGATCCAGTCGACAACAAACCACCGAGCTTCTGGCAGATGCTGCACAGCGTGATGGCGGCGGCATTTGGCGTGCAGAGCGGGAAGAATCGGGCAAGGGACTTCACCCATGGCAAGCCCAGCCATTTCGTGATCTTGGGGATCGGCTTCACCGCCGTGTTCGCCCTGACCCTGTTTGCCATCGTCAAACTGGTGCTGCATTTCGCCGGGGTCTGAGGGCTGTCAGTGCATCAGGGTCTGCAGGTCGAACGGGTAACGATACGAGGCCGGACGCCCCTTGGCGGACAGCTTGCGAAAGCTCACCCCGTAACCCGGTGTCGAGCCCATGGCCAGAATCTGCCGGGCCTGATGCCTGTCGATCAGTTGCAGCAACGGCACCTGGCGATCACGCCCGCCGTAGCGGGTCAGGTCGACGCCCTGGTCATAGTCATGCAATTCCACCAGCGCCCAGCCACCGAGGGTGAAATGACCGCCGACCAGTGCGCTCAGGCGTCCATCGATCACGGCCTGCAACGCCTCGGATGAGGTATTGACCGCACTGAACAGCACGTCCTTGCCCGGCACCTTGCCCGCTTCGGCAAATGCGCGCATGGCGCCGAACGCCATCTCATCATTCGCCGACCACACCAGTGACACCTTCGGATACCGGCTGACCAGTTGCCGCGCCTGTTCGTAGGCACGCTGGCGTGTCCAGCCGCTGTACACCAGTTGTCGCAGGCGCACCTGAGGATGTTCGGCCAAGGCGCGCTGCATGCCGCGCTCGCGCAATTGCGCCGACGGCGTGATCTTCAGGCCGGAAAACGCCAGCACTTCGATCGGCTCGTCTCGCACCACTGGCGGGTGCAAGCGAATCAACTCTTTCATCATCAGGTAGCCGCCCTCCTCGTCATTGGGCACCAGGCTGCCAATGCGATCGGCACGCTCGCCGACCAGCGCCTGCTGATCGGCGGTCAGCACCGCGTTGACCATGAACAGCTTGACCCCGCTGCCTTCCGCCAGGCGCAGGATCTGTGGTGCAACGTACTGCTCGTTGACGAACATCAGGTAGTCGGGACGGTTCGGTCCCTGCAGGGCAATCCTGGCCTGGGCCACGGTGAGTTCAGGCTGGCGTCGGGAATAGAGGATCTGCAAATCGACGCCAAGGTCGTGGGCCGCCGCTTGCATGAATTGCGAATAGCTGACCCAGAATGCTTCCTGAGTCGTACCCGGGTTGAGGAACAGCACCGACTCGGCCCGGGCTGCGGATCCGAAAACCGCACCGAACAGCAGGAGGCTGAGGCAGAAAAACTTCAACATGAAAGACCCGGGCCCAAGGAAAAATGGCCGCGCATTATAGCCCCCGAATCAGCGGCTATTGACGCCTGATCCCGTTTTTTGTCCGACAATCGTCGGAAGCGGACCCGGATCGGTCGTTTTACTGATGGCTGACCCAGAATACCGCTGTCCCTACGACCAGAATAATCAGGAACAGAATGGCCCATGCATCGACACTGCTATCGCTTTTCTTTGCCTTGGTCGGATTGCTCATTGCATCGCCTCTTGTCGGTTTTATCGGTGATTGCAGAAAGACTCGATCACAGTTAAGACGATGATTGTCCCCGCGACAAATGTGGGTTAATCAACAACTATTCTCGTTAGGCGATTTGGTTCTTTACATATACTCAAACATCACTTTTGCGCATAACTGCAAACGGGTATATTGCCCCGGCTCCGTTAGGGAGTGCGCGGCCGTGCGCGCGTAATTGCAGAGGCACCATCGGACTCCAGCAAGCGAAAACGCAGCGTTTTCCGAGTAGCCCAAAGCCTGAGAACAGGACTTATATGTACGTATACGACGAGTACGATCAGCGGATCATCGAGGACCGCGTCAAGCAGTTCCGTGATCAGACCCGACGCTATCTGGCAGGTGAGCTGAGCGAAGAAGAATTCCGCCCCCTGCGCCTGCAAAATGGCCTGTACATCCAGCGTTTTGCGCCGATGTTGCGTGTGGCGGTGCCTTACGGCCAACTGACTTCCCGTCAGGTGCGCATGATGGCGAAGATTGCCCGCGACTACGACAAGGGCTACGCCCACATCAGTACCCGGCAGAACGTGCAGTTCAACTGGCCGGCGGTGGAAGACATCCCGGACATCCTCGCGGAACTGGCCACCGTGCAAATGCACGCGATCCAGACCAGCGGCAACTGCCTGCGCAACGTCACCACCGACCAGTTCGCCGGTGTCGCCGCCGATGAGGTGATCGACCCGCGCCCATGGTGCGAAATCGTCCGTCAGTGGACTACATTCCACCCGGAATTCGCCTACCTGCCACGCAAATTCAAGATTGCCGTCAACGGTTCGACCGCTGACCGTGCCGCCATCGAAGTTCACGACATCGGCCTGGAGCCGGTCCACAACGCCGCCGGTGAACTGGGTTTCCGTGTACTGGTCGGCGGTGGCCTGGGCCGTACTCCGGTGGTCGGCGCCTTCATCAACGAGTTCCTGCCGTGGCAGGACCTGTTGAGCTACCTCGACGCCATCCTGCGTGTGTACAACCGCTATGGCCGTCGCGACAACAAATACAAGGCGCGGATCAAGATCCTCGTCAAGGCGCTGACCCCCGAAGTCTTCGCGCAAAAAGTCGATGCCGAGATGGAGCACCTGCGCGGCGGCCAGACCACACTGACCGAAGCCGAACTGCATCGCGTTGCCAAGCACTTCGTCGATCCGGACTACAAGGCGCTGGAGAACCAGACCACCGCCCTGGCCGAACTCGACAAAGAGCATCCGGGTTTCGCCCGCTGGCGCTCGCGCAACACACTGGCGCACAAGAAGCCGGGTTATGTGGCCGTGACCCTGTCGCTGAAACCCACCGGCGTTGCCCCGGGCGACATCACCGACAAGCAGCTGGACGCCGTCGCCGACCTGGCCGAGCGCTACAGCTTCGGCCAACTGCGCACGTCCCACGAGCAGAACATCATTCTGGCCGACGTCGAGCAGAGCCAGTTGTTCACCCTGTGGGGCGAACTGCGTGAAAGCGGTTTCGCCACGCCAAACATCGGCCTGCTGACCGACATCATCTGCTGCCCGGGCGGTGATTTCTGCTCGCTGGCCAACGCCAAGTCGATCCCGATCGCCGAATCGATCCAGCGCCGTTTCGACGACCTGGATTACCTGTTCGACATCGGTGAGCTGGACCTGAACATCTCCGGCTGCATGAACGCCTGTGGTCACCACCACGTCGGTCACATCGGCATTCTCGGAGTGGACAAGAAAGGTGAAGAGTTCTACCAGGTGTCCCTCGGTGGCAGCGCCAGCCGTGACGCGAGCCTGGGCAAGATCCTCGGCCCGTCCTTTGCTCAGGACGACATGCCGGACGTGATCTCGAAGCTGATCGACGTGTACGTTGAACAACGTACCGAAGACGAGCGCTTCATCGACACCTACCAGCGTATTGGCATCGACCTCTTCAAGGAACGCGTCTATGCAGCGAATCATTAAGAACAACGAAGTCGTCGACGAAACCTGGCACCTGCTGCCGAAAGATTTCAACATCGACGACATCAGCAATTGCGACGATCTGATCGTTCCTTTGCAGCTTTGGCGTGAACACAGCCGCATGCTCAAGGCCCGCGACGGCGGACTGGGTGTGTGGCTGGACGCCGATGAAGAAGCCGAGGAAATCGGTGACGACGTGGCCGAATTCCAGGTCATCGCACTGAACTTCCCGGCCTTCACCGACGGCCGCAACTACTCCAACGCCCGCCTGCTGCGCGACCGTTACGGTTTCAAAGGCGAACTGCGGGCGATTGGCGATGTGCTGCGTGACCAGTTGTTCTACATGCACCGCTGCGGTTTCGACGCGTTCGCCTTGCGCGCCGACAAAGACCCGTACGAAGCACTGGAAAGCCTGAAGGACTTCTCGGTCACTTATCAGGCCGCCACCGACGAACCGCTGCCGCTGTTCCGTCGTCGCTGATCGAAAAACGCTTTGAGCCTGCAATCGGGCTCAAGGCGTTGTTCATTCCGGGCGTTAACGCCAAGCGTTGCGTGCAAGCGACGCCTCATCAAGCCTCCATCATTTCAGCCGTCGCGGCCTTTGACGCGTCAGGTTCGGCGTGGCGTGCCAATGCCTGATCCGTCAGTTGCCCGATCAATTCCCGGCGCTGATTACCGAAGTTGTCGAGGATCGCATTCATCTGCGTCGAGGCCGCCTCGCGCGTCAGTTCGATCTGCCCTTCCAATTGTGCCATCGCCCGCGACGTCTGTTCGTTCACCGCGGAAAACCGATCACCGTGAGCCGACTCCAGATACTCGACCCAGAACGTCTGCGCCATGCTCCAGTCGCGTAAGGCGCCGCTGCTCTCGGTCTTGAGCACCTGTTGAAAGGCCTGATCCAGAACGGTCGGCGACACCTCGACAGTCAAGGGGCTGCTCAGCGTACGTGGCTGCGCCGGCAGGTTCAGGCGTTGTGCCAGACCCACCCGATAGGCCAGGCTGACTTGCAACGCCTGATCGTAGTCCATCGGCGCGGTGTGGAAACGTGCGCTGATGTCCGCCAGCGCCAGGCTTTCCACTTCGTGCAAACGGAACAGGCCCTTGAGCAGACTCACCAGTTGCTCTTCCAGCGCCTGCACACCGGCGGTAGCTGCCGCCCTCGCCCGGAAACACAATACCAGCACTTCCATTTCGCTGAACAACGCGCTGTACCCGTCGACACTGACCCTGGCACTGCGCGCCGCACTGAACAATGACCGGCGCAGGCGCTGATCGCCGGCAGCCGCGTCCACCACATCCCAGACACGCTGACGCAAATGCGGATACACGCGGGTGAATTCCGCGGTGTGCACCAGTTGCAACAGCACTTGGAAAAAATCCGTGGAATCGGGTAACGCGCGCAGCGCCTCCCATACCTCGCGCCGGGACGACGCCACGCTGGCACTTTCCCCAGCCAGCCACTGCACGCTTTGATCTTCCCGCGCCACGGTTTGCAGTGGAGATTTGCGCCCCTCCATGGCCGTCACACCAAAACGACCATTGGAGGTCTGCTGATAAGTCGCGATCTTTTTCAGCGTGTCGGAGGACAACGGATTGCCGTGCAAGCGAATTATCTGCGGCAATTGGGTAGTGTCGAACGCCTGTGCTGGCAAGGTTTCAATAAGGTTGTCGCGCAGATCCAGCAACTGCAATCGACGCAGCCCGGAAAGGCGCGGTGGCCAGTGTGTCATCCGGCTTGCGCGCACGGTCAACTGCTCAAGATGCGCCAGCCCACCGAGATCGGGCAGCTGCGCCAGGTTCGGGTTGAAATCAAGGTGCAGCACCCGCAGGTCTTTCATCCGCCCCAATTGAGCAAGCGATGCTTCAGAGGACTGCAGGCGATTGCTGCTCACGTCCAGATGCGTCAGCCAGCGTATTCGCTCCAGCGACTCGGGCAACTGGCTCAGTTGATTGTCGCTCAGCGACAGACTGCGCAACTGGCTGAAGTTGCGCAAAAAATCGTTTAGTCCGGCATCGGGCATTACACCGTCCATGATGACCCGCCCGACATGGCTGAAATCGGCCACCACCGGCGGGAGCTCCCCCAAAGGCTCCGGCGCGAACCGCAAGGTGCCATATAAACTTTGGTCTGCAGCCACATTCCCTGGCTCTTTGCGCCAACTGCGAATGATCGAGCGCATGGCACGCAGCTTGCTGCCACGGGAAGTCGGCTGCCGTGTGCCATCGGCGCTCAGGTGCCAAGTCTGACGGCTGACCCAGCGACTCAAGGTTTCCCTGAGCGCGAAAAACTCCAGCCGCAGTGCTTCGAGCCTCATCAGCACCTTGATTTCGTTAGTGCCCAAGGCGTTGAGCAAACGATGAATCTGCGCAGGGGTGTGCATCGGATAAAGCTCCAGGGCCCGGCGCACCATGACGTTGGTCACTTCGCCGGAGGCCGCACTCGACACAATGGCAGGACGTTCGGCCAGTCCCATGGGTGACAGCTCTCCGAGACGCGCGCCAACGGTGTGCGCGAAGATCGTCCGTCGCTCCTGCGCCGCTCGGGTAATTTTTTCCTGCAGCATGGCGGCACCCTTTTCCGCCTCTACGCCCAGCGCCGTCCTGCGCTGTGTCGAAAGCCCCATCCAGAGCGCCCGGAAATAGTGTTCACGGGTGCGCCTGGTGAATGTGACAAGCGGTGCGTCGGTGCCCTGGATAACGTTGATTCGATCCTCGAACACGCTGACCACCGTGCGCTCGCTCGCTGTCGCCGGCCCGATCGCGGCTGCCGAATCATGGGTCGCGGTCCATTCGAGTATTTGCACGAACGCGGCGTCCGACCAGCCCGGGAGGTGTTTGAGTGCATCGAGCACCAGTCGATTGGTGTACTGCCCTCCTGCCCCATCGAGATAAAGACCTTCGTAGGCGCGACAGACACGGATCATCTGCTGATAACGCCGGGCCTCCTCCGCCAGCCGCAAGGGCACGCGTTTCGCGTCCAGCTCGCGCCACTCACCACTGAACGCATTGTTCACCAGCTCTTCGGCGGCACTGGCGGGCAGCTCGGAAAAGTGTTGCATCAGTACCGCGACCCGGGGATGGCTTGGAACTTGGCTACGCTGGTATACCCGCCGGAACAAATCGGGGCGCGCGGTTTGAGCCTGTTCGGCAATAATCCGCGCCAGTTCCTGTGCTTGCACTTCAGTGTTCGTCGACGCGTTGCCGAGCAGGCTTTCTCGCTGATTGCGCGAGAGCTTCGACAGCAGCGAATGGTGTAACTGACCTTTGTGCAACGCGTCCTCAGTCAGCCGGATAACGCTCCTGGCGGTTTGCGAACCGTAACGGTTGACTGGGTAATCCAACGCGTTGACCACGCTGATTGCGTTATCGGATGGCCATTTCACGGCGGCGGTGAGCACATGCAACTGCAAATCAGGATCAGCCAACGCTGCAGCACTCGGCGCCTGCAGCTGTTCGATAAACGCCCTGACTGCAGCGTCCGCCATGAAACGCTGCACGGTATCGACCAGCAGTGCCGGGGTCTGCACCTGATCGATATGCACCTGCCGCAACACGCTGTCATCAAGTCCACTGACCGCCAGAACACGCGTCGCCACGGCGTCCGGGATCGCTTCTCTGGCGTAGCCGAAACGACGAAACAACGTCAGCCGCCCCCACTCCTGCACCCGCTCCGAGTCATGGCGCCAGGCGCCGCGGTCATTGGTTTCGAGCAACGGACGGTAGTCTTCTGCTGCGCCCGGTGGAGGCAGCACTTCCCACAATTCGGTTTCAGGTTGCTGATGCACCGCGTACCGAACGGTGTCGAGGGTGACGTAAGCCTGTCCCTCGAACCAACGCAGTCCGCGCGCATCGACGGGCAATCCTTTGGGCAACCGCCGAAACTGACGATAAGCCCTGAGATCCGGCTTCCACAGACGCAAGCGTCGACCGCCCGGATTGACCGCAATCAAACGTTCGATGAAGGCCGATGACCTGACGGTTTTATAGGCTGCCCCGATGGCTTTCGTCCCGGCAGCGAAAGCAGCCATCAGAATGATGTTTTCGATGACATCGAACAGGTGATCCGTGGCCTGCTCCTGCTCGCCACGGGTCCAGCTGGCAATGCCCTCATACACGTGCGACAGGAGCTGCAGAGTGCCCAGCGTCAACAGCACTTCACCC
Source organism: Pseudomonas sp. AO-1 (assembly GCF_019775695.1). Taxonomy (NCBI): domain Bacteria; kingdom Pseudomonadati; phylum Pseudomonadota; class Gammaproteobacteria; order Pseudomonadales; family Pseudomonadaceae; genus Pseudomonas; species Pseudomonas sp. AO-1. The sequence continues at coordinate 2,997,068 of NZ_CP079947.1, read as the reverse complement.
ACTCCGGGCAAAAACGAGGCCGCGACCAGCAGTAGATTGATACCGACTTCCTTGAAAGTTTCCAGGCGTGCGAGGCGGGTTTTCTCGTCTTCATCATCCGTGGGAACCACCAGAAGCCGGGCGTCGGCCAAAGTCCGCGCAACCTGCTGACGATGTATCCGGGTAAAGGGATCGCCCTCGATATCGACACCCGTCAACGTCACGTAGGTGCCGGAGCTCGTCAGTAGTGAACTGCCACCGGGGTACAAGCGAATGTTCAGTTCCTGTTGAAAGGCCGCGCGCTCGCCCAGCTTCAGGAAGCCCATGAAAAACGTCTTGAACGCCGGATTTTTCAGGCGTCTGCTCAACTCGACCTCAAAGTCGGTGAACGAGGCATATTCTTTCAGCGGATGCAGCGGATCGCCCGGCAGGTAAACGACACAGCGATAATCATCGTCGGCGTGCTCACTGACAGGTCCGATGAACAGTGGGCCATGCAGGGTCATGTTGAACATTTCCAGACTCTGATACCCCAGGGTGTTTTCCCCCAGTTTGATCGTGCTGTCGCCGTCCTTCACGGACTTCAACATTTGATGAACCGACGTGCTGATATGTTTTCTCATCAGCGCAATATGCCGATCCACATCAAAACAACTTCGCACATGGGCAGCGCACTGGCTAAGCACATTGCTCGATTCGACGTTAAGTTCAAATACCGATTCAAGATGAGTCTGATATTGCTTGCCCAGGTCCAGTGTCCGGCACAATCGCGCAAACTCATGGGGTTGTATTGGCAATATCGAAGCCACGCCACCGTTCAGTTCCTGCGGGATATAGATCAGTGAAGTGTCGCTGTAATTATTCGCCTCGGTTTCGCGGAATTCGAAGTTCTCGCACGCGGCGACCAGCAGATCGCGATTGATCGGCAGCACCAGTTTTTTGCGCAGTCCCAGCAGGCTCGACGTTGAACGCACGTGTTGAAAGACCACGCCGGTCACGTCCAGTGGCATGGACAGCTTGTCGGACATGGCCTTGGCCAGCAAGGGCGAGCAAAACTGCTCGGGCGACTGCAGTTTATTCAGGAGTTCGCCTGCGGTACTGCGCGTGCGATGACTTTCAATGAGGCTGTCGTAGAGCTCACGGCGCAACGCCTCGGGAGCCGCCAATATCCAGGACGGTGCATTCTTTTTGATCAAATCAAAAAAGAGGCCTTTCTGTTCTGAAGTTGGCGTGACTGGCGTAGTTATATCGGGTAACGAGGACATGATGATCTCAAGCACTTAAAGGAGTCATCAGCTTAACGAGCCGAACTCTTTATAAAAGCGCGAATAACAGATCAAACTAAAGGTCGCACAATCAACATTTCAAACTTAAAAAATACATATATACCACCTCAATAAAAAAGGCCCTTCATTGCAGAACAATGAAGGGCCTTTTATGCAAGTGGCTTACCAGAAGCGTTGCTGGGTCAGGCGACTCCAGCCGTTCACCAACACGCGCTCCACCGAACCACTGGCGGCCATGCCGATGCGTTCCGGCAGGCTTTTGCGCTCGGCGTAATGCAGATGGTAGACCTCGGCTTTCTTCGCCTTGTCGGCCAGGTATTCGTCGCTGGTCTTGAGTTCGTCGACCAACTGTTTGTCCAGCGCCGCGACACCCAGCCAGACTTCTCCGGTAGCCACTTCATCGATGGCCAGTTGTGGCCGATAACGGGCCACGAAGTTCTTGAACAACTGGTGGGTGATGTCCAGGTCTTCCTGAAACTTCTCCCGGCCCTTCTCGGTGTTTTCGCCGAATACGGTCAGGGTGCGCTTGTACTCACCCGCGGTCAGCACTTCGAAATCGATGTCGTGCTTTTTCAGCAGCCGATTGACGTTGGGCAGCTGCGCGACCACCCCGATCGAGCCGAGAATCGCGAACGGAGCGCTGATGATCTTCTCGCCGATGCACGCCATCATGTAGCCGCCGCTGGCCGCGACCTTGTCGATGCACACGGTCAACGGCACGCCGGCCTCACGGATCCGCGCCAGTTGCGATGAGGCCAGACCGTAGCTGTGCACCATGCCACCGCCACTTTCCAGGCGCAGCACCACTTCGTCCTTCGGCGTGGCGAGGGTCAGCAATGCAGTGATTTCGTGACGCAGGCTCTCGGTGGCCGAGGCCTTGATATCACCGTCGAAATCCAGCACGAACACCCGGGACTTGGCCTCGGGTTTGTTCTTTTGCTTCTTCTCGGACTTCTCCGATTTGGCCTGGCCCTTGCGCAGGGCCTTGAGCTGATCCTTGTCGAGCAGGGTCTGCTCCAGGCGCTCACGCAAGCCTTTATAGAAATCGTTGAGCTTGCTGACCTGCAACTGCCCGGACGACTTGCGCCGGCCCTTGCTGCGCAATGCAGCAAAACTGGCGAGCACCACCAGAATGGCGACCACCAGCGTTACGGTCTTGGCCAGGAAGCTGGCGTATTCGGTGAAAAACTCCACAGAGACTCCTTAAAACAATGCGCGGATGCAAAAACACGCGCGGGATGGTTCCAGCATACCCATGCGCCGCCTCATCGGCCAGCCGTGAAACCTCTGGCAACAGGCCTGTAACGAGCATTTCAAACAAGCGTATGTTTTTTCATTGACAGCACTCCATCATCCTCATAACCTCGCCACAACCTTCAACGTACCGGGATGACGCGGACGTGGGCAGCATCTATCTGATTCGACATGGCCAGGCCTCCTTTGGTGCAGACGACTATGACGTCCTGTCGCCCATCGGTGTGCGCCAGGCAGAAATCCTCGGCCAGCACCTGGCCGAGTTGGGAATCCGTTTCGATCGCTGCCTGGCGGGCGACCTGCGCCGCCAGCAACACACGGCCAGCAGCGCACTGGAACAATTCAGCGCCAAGGGCCTGTCGGTACCGACGCTGGAGACCGACTCTGCGTTCAACGAGTTCGACGCCGACGCAGTGATTCGTGCCCTGATCCCCGCCATGCTGGAGGACGAGCCGGAAGCCATCGACATCCTGCGCAACGCCGCGCAGAACCGCGCCGAGTTCCAGCGCATCTTCGCGCTGGTCATCGAGCGCTGGCTGGCCGGCACCTATGACACCCCGGGGCTGGAAAGCTGGCTGGGTTTCGTCGAACGGGTTCAGGGGGGGCTCCACCGCATCCTCGAACAAGCCGACGGCAATCAGAAAATCGCCGTATTCACCTCCGGCGGCACCATTACCGCCCTGCTCCACCTGATTACCCAAATACCGGCCAGGCAGGCCTTTGAACTGAATTGGCAAATCGTCAACACCTCGCTCAACCAGCTGAAATTCCGCGGTCGCGAGGTGACTCTGGCTTCCTTCAACAGTCACGCGCACCTGCAACTGCTGAAGGCCCCGGAACTCATCACTTACCGTTGAGTCCGGATTACTGTGACCCTGCTGCAATCAACCCATAAAGGATCGAACCATGACCTCCGTAGCTGATGCCGTAAAAGCGATGCAAGCCAAGTTCAACCCAGCCGCCGCTGCCGGTCTGGATCTGGTCTTCGGTTTCAACATCACCGACGAAGACAAGCACTACGCGCTGATCGTCAAAGACGGTACTTGCGACATTCAGGAAGGCGAAAACGCCAACGCCAACTGCACGCTGGTACTGGACAGTGCAACGCTGAAAGACATCGTCAGCGGTGAAACCGACGGCATGCAAGCGTTCATGGGCGGCAAGCTGCGCGTTGAAGGCGACATGATGCTGTCGATGAAGCTGTCCGAGCTGTTCCCGTCGTAAGACTTGCGTTCGGTTTGAAGAAAATCCCGCCCCTGTGGCGGGATTTTTGCGTCTGGCCCCTGCAGGAGCTGCGGCACGCTGCGATCTTTTGATCTTGCTTTTAAAGATCAAGATCAAAAGATCGCAGCCTCGTTTCACTCGACAGCTCCTACAGGATTTCGCGCCAGCCTCGCCTCCACAATGGATGCCGCCAGCAACTCTTGCGTGTAGGGATGTTGCGCCGCACTGAACAGCGCACTGGCCTCCCCCCGCTCCACCACCTCCCCCTCCTTCATCACAATCAAATCGTGGGCCAACGCCCGCACCACCGCCAGGTCATGACTGATGAACAGATAAGTCAGCCCATGCTCTTCCTGCAGTCGCCGTAATAAAGCAACGATCTGCTTTTGCACCGTGCGATCCAGCGCCGAGGTCGGCTCATCGAGCAAGATCAGATCCGGTTTGAGCACCAGCGCCCGGGCGATTGCAATCCGTTGGCGTTGTCCGCCGGAAAATTCGTGCGGATAACGATGTCGGGTTGCCGGATCGAGGCCGACCTCGCGCAGCGCGTCGATCACCGTCTGTTCGCGCTCGGCAGCATTCAAATCGCTGTGCACCTGCAGCCCCTCGGCAATGATCTGCTCCACACACAGGCGCGGGCTGAGGCTGCCGAACGGATCCTGAAACACCACTTGCAGGCGCTTGCGCAGGGGGCGCAGCTGCTTGCCGCTCAACTGTTGCAGCGCCTCACCGGCAAAGTGAATGCTGCCCTCGGCGTCGATCAGACGCAGAATCGCCTGGCCCAATGTCGACTTGCCCGAGCCCGACTCGCCGACAATCCCCAGCGTTTTGCCGCGCTGCAGATTCAGATCGATGCCCTTCACCGCGTCCAGCCAGGTTTTGCGCCGCAGCCAACCGCCGCTCAGACGAAAACGCACCTTCAGATCGCGCACTTGCAACAAGTCCTCTGTCGCGTCGAGACACAAGGCATGCCCGCCCGGCTCGGCATTCAGCAATTCAATGCTGTAAGGATGCTGCGGCGCACTGAACAACTGCTCGCACGGCGCCTGTTCGACGATCCGTCCACCGCGCATCACCGCCACCCGCTGCGCGAGGGTGCGCACCAGATTGAGGTCATGGCTGATGATCAGCAGCGCCATGCCCAGGCGCTGCTGCAATTTCTTGAGCAGCAACAGAATCCTGCGCTGCACCGTCACGTCCAGCGCAGTGGTGGGTTCGTCTGCGATCAACAATTGCGGCTCACAGGCCAGCGCCATGGCGATCATCACCCGTTGGCGCTGGCCGCCGGAGAGTTGATGCGGATAGGCCTTGAGCCGTTCGCGCGGCTTCTGAATGCCGACCAGTTCGAGCAGTTCAAGCATCCGTTCACGGGCCTGCGCGCCCGCCAGGCCTTTGTGCAGCGCCAGGCTCTCGCCGAGTTGCCGCTCGATCGTATGCAGTGGATTCAGCGAACTCATCGGCTCCTGAAAAATCATCGCGATACGGTTGCCGCGTAACTGGCGCAGATAACGCTCATGCACGCCGAGCAGCTCTTCGCCGGCATAACGAATGCTGCCATCGAGCCGCGTGATGTTCGGGTCGAGCAATTGCAGGATGCTGTGAGCGGTCACCGATTTGCCCGAGCCGGACTCGCCGACCAGTGCCAGGCATTCGCCCGGGCGAATATCGAGGTCGATGCCATGCACCACAGGCTGGCCGTTGAATGCCACACGCAGGTTGCGTATTTCGATCAGGTTTTCGCTCATCTCAAGTCCTTGGATCATAAGCATCTCGGCAAGCCTCACCGATGAACACCAACAGAGAAAGAATCAGCGCCAGGGCAAAAAACGCCGTCAGCCCCAACCACGGCGCTTGCAGATTGCTCTTGCCCTGACCGATCAATTCGCCCAGCGAAGCGCTGCCGGCGGGCATGCCGAAACCGAGAAAATCCAGTGCCGACAGCGTGGCAATCGCTCCGGTGAGAATGAACGGCAGATACGTCAGGGTCGCGCTCATCGCATTGGGCAGGATGTGCCGACAGATCACCTGCACATCGCCAACGCCCAACGCCCGCGCGGCTTTCACGTATTCCAGACCGCGGCTGCGCAGAAACTCGGCGCGCACCACATCCACCAGACTCAGCCAGGAAAACAGCGCCATGATTCCCAGCAGCCACCAGAAATTCGGCTCGACAAATCCGGACAGAATGATCAACAGGTACAACACCGGCAGCCCCGACCATACCTCCAGCAACCGCTGCCCAAGCAGATCGACCCAACCGCCGTAATAGCCTTGCAAGGCGCCGGCAGCGATGCCGATCAGCGCACTGGCAGCGGTCAGCGCCAAGGCAAACAGCAACGACACCCGCGTGCCGAAGATCACTCGCGCGAGCACATCCCGCGCCTGATCGTCGGTGCCCAGCCAGTTCTCGGCGCTCGGCGGGCTCGGTGCCGGCTCGCTCAGGTCGTAATTCACCGTATCGAAACCGAACGGGATCGGCGCAAACCACATCCGTCCGCCCTGCTCTTCGATCAGTTGCCGCACCTGCGCGCTGCGATAGTCCGGCTGGAACGGCAGTTCGCCGGCAAAATCCTGCTCGGTGTAGCGCTTGAACGCCGGGAAATACCATTGGCCCTGATACTCGACCAGCAGCGGTTTATCGTTGGCGATCAGCTCGCCGCCCAGGCTCAGACCGAACAACAGCAAAAACAGCCACAACGACCACCAGCCACGCCGATGCGCCTTGAACCGCGCCCAGCGCCGCTGTCCGATGGGAGATAAGGTCAGCATCAGGCAGTCCTCGCGGTGAAGTCGATGCGCGGGTCGACCAGCGTGTAGCACAGGTCGCCGAGCAGTTTTATCAGCAGGCCGAACAGGGTAAAGATGAACAACGAACCGAACACCACCGGGTAGTCACGCGACACCGCCGCCTCGTAACTGAGACGGCCGAGGCCATCGAGGGAGAAGATCACTTCGATCAGCAACGAGCCGCCGAAAAATACCGTTACCAGCGCTTGGGGCAGCCCCGCGACCACCAGCAACATCGCGTTGCGGAACACGTGGCCGTATAACACCTGACGCTGGCTCAGGCCCTTGGCCCGAGCCGTCACCACGTACAGGCGCGAGATTTCGTTGAGAAAGCTGTTTTTGGTGAGGATGGTCAGCGTGGCGAATCCGCCGATCACCAGCGCGGTGACCGGCAGCACCAGATGCCAGAAGTAATCGGCAACCTTGCCCCACGGCGACAACTCGGCGAAGTTGTCCGAGACCAGTCCGCGCACCGGAAACCAGTCCAGCGCGCTGCCACCGGCAAACACGATGATCAGCAGCAGCGCGAACAGAAAGCCCGGCATTGCGTAGCCGATGATGATCGCCACGCTGCTCCAGACATCGAACGCCGAACCGTTGTGCACCGCTTTGCGGATGCCCAGCGGAATCGACACCAGATAGGTGATCAACGTCGCCCACAAGCCCAGCGACAAGGTCACTGGCAGCTTCTGCCAGAACAGTTCGGTGACGCTGGCACCACGGAAAAAGCTCTGACCGAAATCCAGGTGCGCGTAGCTTTTGAGCATCAGCCACAGGCGCTCACCGGCCGGTTTATCGAAGCCGTACTGACGCTCGATGTCGGCCACCAGTTTCGGGTCCAGGCCTCGGGTCGCGCGGGATTCGCCGCCAATGGTTTCGACATGACCGCCGCCCACCGCTGCGCCGACTCCGATGCCCTGCAAGCGCGCGATGGCTTGTTCCACCGGGCCACCCGGCGCGGCCTGCACGATCACGAAATTGACCAGCAGAATGGCGAGCAAGGTCGGCACGATCAGCAGCAGACGCCGCAGGCTATAACCCCACATGGGCGTACTCCTTTTGCTGTTGCTGCATCTGCGTGGCGGTCAGCGCGGTCGGGCTGATTTCCCACCAGGTATCGAGCCCGGCGTCATACAGCGGCGCTGTCGCCGGGCGGCCAAAACGGTTCCACCACACCGTGGAAATTCCCGGCGGGTAGTAATTGGGAATCCAGTAGTAACCCCACTGCAACACCCGATCCAGAGCGTGGGTATGGCGCAGCAGGCTTTCGCGGTTGTCGGCCTGCACCAGCCCTTCGAGCAAGGCATCGACCGCCGGATCACGCAGCACCATGTAGTTATTCGAGCCGGGATCGTCGGCGCCGTCGGAGCCGAAGTAATTGAACATCTCTCGCCCCGGCGCCTGACTCACCGGGTAACCCACGACGATCATGTCGTAGTCGCGATTGCGCACGCGATTGGTGTATTGCGCGGTGTCGACCTGGCGAATATCGAAGCCGACACCGATCTGCGCCAGGTTGCGCTTGAACGGCAGCAGCAGCCGTTCAAAACCCTTCTGACCGTTGAGAAAGGTGAACTGCAGCGGCTCGCCTTTGGCATTCACCAACTGATCGCCACGGGGTTTCCAGCCGGCGGCTTCGAGCAGTTTCAGGGCCTGTAACTGCTCGGCGCGAATGTTGCCGCTGCCGTCGGTTTTCGGCGCTTCGAAGACTTGCGTGAACACCTCGTCGGGGATCTTGCCGCGCCACGGTTCGAGGATTTTCAGTTCTTCGGCGTCCGGCAACTCGGTGGCCGCCAATGCGCTGTGCGAGAAGTAACTGCGCTGACGCAAGTACATGCTGCGCATCATTTGCCGGTTGCTCCATTCGAAATCCCAGAGCATGGCGATCGCCTGCCGCACCCGGCGATCCTGAAACAGCGGCTTTTGCAAGTTGAACACGAAACCCTGCGAACCTTGCGCGGCACCTGGCGCCAGATGTTCGCGGAGCAGTTTGCCCTGCTCCAGCGCCGCCCCGGCATAGCCGATGGTGTAACTGGTTGCGGAAAATTCGCGGTTGTAGTCGAAGCCGCCAGCCTTGAGCACTTGCCGAGAAACATCGGTGTCGGCGAAGAACTCCACACTCAAGTGATCGAAGTTATACAGGCCGCGCGTGATCGGCAGGTCCTTGGCCCACCAGTCGGCAACGCGCTGAAATTTCACGCTGCGCCCGGCATCCACCGCGCTGAGGCGGTACGGGCCGCTGCCCGGCGGGATCTCGAAACCGGCGCCCTCGGCGAAGTCACGCGTGCGCCACCAGTGTTCGGGCAGCACCGGCAGTGTCGCCAGATCCAGTGGCAAGGTGCGGCTGTCGTTGTTCTTGAAGTTGAAGCGCACTTGCGTCGGCGACTCCACCACGACGTCGGCGACGTCACGAAACTGTTGGCGGTATTTGAGGCTGCCCTGAGTGGTGAACAGCTCGAAGGTGTAGCGCACGTCTTCGGCAGTGATTGGCGTGCCGTCGTCGAACCGGGCCTTGGGGTTGAGGTAAAAGCGCAACCAGCGGCGATCCGCATCCAGCTCCATCTGCTGCGCCACCAGGCCGTAGACGCTGTAGGGTTCGTCCTTGCTGCGATAGGCCAGGGGCGCGTAGAGCCAGCCGTCAATGTCAGCGACGCCAGTGCCTTTGTCGATGTACGGAATCAGGTGATCGAACGGGCCGCTTTCCAGCGAGGAGCGGCGCAGTGACCCGCCCTTGGGAGCGTCAGGATTGGTGTAAGCCAGGTGCTGGAAGTCCGGGGCGTATTTGGGGGCTTCGCCGTAGACCGTCAACGCGGGTTGTGGAGCGGCCCAATTGAATGGGCTTGAGAGCGCAAAAGCGCTGAACAGAATGAGCCTGGAGAGCATTGGCAGATCCTTTTTTGCACGGTGCTGTTTATGGCCTCATCGCTGGCAAGCCAGCGCCCACACGTTTTGCGGTGTTCACAAGTCACTGTGGGAGCTGGCTTGCCAGCGATGACGCCCTAACAATCACCAAACCTTCTGCCTACCTGTGATGTGCAACAGGCCGGCAATTTTTATAGGGCAGGTTTAGATCAATAAGTGACTAAAACCTGCCCCCTCCATGAAATCCGCTCCCTGTAGAAGCTGCCGCAGGCTCGGGCCGCGATCGGACGATCTTTTGACTTTTGAAGATCAACAGATCGCAGCCTGCGGCAGCTCCTATACAGAGCGGGTCAGAACTTGTAATTGACCCGCGTATACAACGTCCGCCCGAACGGGTCGCCGTATTTCGGGTCGTAGCCGCTCTGGAAGGTGTAGGTCTGGTTGCTGAACGGTGGCTCGCGGTCGAACAGGTTCTTCGCACCGAGGGTCACACTCAGGGTTTTGCGCCAGGTGTAGGTGCCGGCCAGGTCCCAGACGTTGTACGAGCCGACGTAATCGTGGGTCTCACGGTCGGAATCGTGGTAACCGCTGGTGTAGCGGTTGGTCAGGGCGACGCCATAAGGGCCGTAGTTCCAGCTGCCGGTCAGGCTGTGGCGCCAACGAGCCACAGCGCCGGCCGAGGAAAAGTCGCCGCCACGAAAATCGCCAAGCTTGTCGATGTAGTCGCCCTTGAGCTGCTGCTGGTACTCGTAGCGGCTGACATAGGTGCCTTGCAGGCCGATACCGAAGTTGCCGTACGGGGTGCTCGGCAAACGGTAGTCGAAGCTGACGTCGACGCCATTGGTCTTGATCTTGCCGAGGTTGGCCAGCCCCGTGACGATGTGATCGATGGAGCCGTCAGGCTTGCGCACCAGGCGGTCCGGGTACAGCTCCGGGTTTTCGAATACCGCTGACTCGGGGAATTCGGCGATCTGGTTGGCGATGTTGATCCACCAGAAGTCCAGCCCGGTGCTCAGGCGCTCGAACGGCTGATAGACGAAACCGAGGGTGACATTGCGCGCGGTTTCCGGGCTCAGGTCAGTATTGCCACCGGTGCGGCTGTAAAACTGCTGGGCGCAGTCGCGGTTGGCGATGCCGCCGTTGCTCGGATTACCGCCAGCGCACAGCCGTGGGTCGTTGTAGTTGGCGACGGTGAACGTGGTGAAGTTCGGGTTGTACAACTCGTACAGCGACGGCGCGCGGAAGCCCTCGCTGTAGGCGCCACGCACCACCAGCTCCTTGAACGGCTGGAAGCGGAACGAGTATTTCGGGTTGGTGGTGCTGCCGAAGTCACTGTACTTGTCGTGGCGCACGGCGGCGGACAATTCCAGGCTGTCGAGTACCGGCACGTTGACCTCGGCGTACTGCGCCGAGACGCTGCGATCCCCGGCGACGCTGGCATTGGGGTCGACACCCAGGCTCTGCACATCGGCGGCGAACTGGGCGAAGTCCTGATGAAAATCTTCCTTGCGGTATTCGCCACCCAGCGCCAGCGCCGAAGGGCCGGCACCGAACCAGTCACCGATCTCGCGGCTGACACGTCCATCAATCGCCTTCACTCGACCGACCGCCGTCGAGTAATCGCCGTCCACCGTGCTGGCCGCCAGCAACGCCTGCCCGGCAGCGGTCTGCGCGCCAAACGGATTGATGATGCCATTGGCGATACCGGCACTGACGGCGCGGTCGTTGACGTACCCGGCCTCAATGGCATTCACCACTTTGTTCTGGTTGTACGACGCGCCGACGTTGTAGTCCCACCCAACCACGCGGCCATCGAAGCTCAACAGCAAACGCTGGCCGGTGTTGTCGTCTTCATGCTGACGCGCGCCTACGGCGGTTTCGCGCCAGTTCACATCCACCGGTTGCGTCGGGTCGAGGGCGAAACCGCTGGGGCCGGGGGTAATGCCGTTACCGGGATAGAACGTCGTGCCGGGATTGACCTGATTGCCCATCAAGGTGCCAGGGCCGATCTGCGTACGGTTTTCGTTGCGTGCCCAGAAGTATTCGAGGCTGACGTTGTGATCATCCGCGAGCTTGCCGGTAGCTTTGGCGAAAGCCGAGGTCTTCTCAGTTTCCGGCACCAGATCGAGGTAGTTCCACAGGCTCTGGCGGCAGATGCCATTGCGCGCCAGCAGGCCCGGGGCGTTGCAGCCAGAACTGGCCAGCGGGTTGGTGGCGTTGCTGCCCTGACTCCAGTTGGCCGGCGAAGCGGTGCCGGAGGTGTAATCGAGACCGCGTCCGGGCTGATAGTTGTAGGTGTAGCCTCGGTCCTCGGCAGCCAGGCGTTGCTGCTTGTCGTAACTAACCACACCGAACACGTTGAAGCGGTCATTCTGCAAATCGCCAAAGCCCCAGCTGCCACTGAAGTTACGACTTTCACCACCGCCGGCATGAGTCGGCGTGTCGTAGTTGGTGCTGAGCTGGCCTTCGGTGAGGCTGGTCTTGGTGATGAAGTTGATCACCCCTCCGATCGCATCAGTGCCGTACAACGCCGAAGCGCCGTCACGTAGCACTTCGACGCGATCAATGGCGGCGAACGGAATGGTGTTCAGGTCAACCCCGGACCCATTGATCGCGTTGGTCGCGTTGTTGCTCAGGCGCCGGCCATTGAGCAGCACCAGCGTCTTGTTCGGGCCGATGCCACGCAAATCGGCATACGACGCCCCGCCGCTGCTCGAACCCACCGAACGACCGGAGCCGACCGAAGACTGGTTGGCAGAAATCCGGCTCACCAGTTCTTCGGTGGTGCTCACCCCCTGCTCGCGCAGTTCTTCAACTCGCAGAATGGTGACCGGTACTGCAGTTTCCGCATCGACCCGGCGAATCGCCGTGCCGGTGACTTCCACCCGTTGCAACTGGGTCGTGGGTTCGTCGGCAGCGACAGCCGGCAAGGTATTGATCGCCAGCAGCAAGGCCAGGCTCAAACGGGATCTAACGGGTGAAAAATGGATCATGAACAGCCATCCCTGCGTTTTGGTTTATGCAGGGATGTGCAATGGACTGAACGGTTTTATAGAGCCCGATTTAGACCGTTGGGTGATGAGGTTATGCAAAAAATGGCACGTGTGGATCAAGCCAGCTCCATCTCCCTCAGCAACCTTGTATCCAGCCCAAACCGCTCCTGAGAAACCATCCTGAACTGCCCCTCCGCCAATTCGCAGCTCACCAGCAAATTCCACGAATGGCGGGTTGCCGCCGAGGGGATCAGTACAAACGGATGTTCTGCCAATAACGCATCGGCAAACTGTTGTTGATTGGGGGAAGGCTTGGCGGGGCTCAACCAATAAGGATTCGGCACATCCTCCGGCTGCACGATTTTCACTTTTGCTTCGCTGACGACTTCAAAACACGTGAGTACATAAGGTTCACTGTCCAGCGCATCAAAGCTGTGATGGGCTGCCACCTCCAGAATCGCCGAGGACGGATCGACTGATGCATAAACGACTCGCCGCCCGGGTATGTTCCATCGGCCACCATTGAGATTTGAACCCATCCCGCTGTCCCAAGTCCCGCCATAGACCTCGGGATCCAGCCGCCAGGCATACCAGTGCTCGTCCCAGGGCAAGGGATTCATGTGTAAACCCCGTATATCAGCTGCCCCAGATACTGCTCCACCATCTGAAATCCCAGTGGATGCCGAATAAACTCAGCGGGGACGCGACCGTTCAGGTAGGTGCTGGGCTTGCGCAGCCACTCCTCGGCCCGTGACTGCCTCCCGAAGGCGCGAGTGGCCTTTTCCAGCACCAACGCATATTGGTAGGCGACGACGCTCTGCTGCGGGTCAAGCCGTACCGTCTTACCTTCCTTCAGTAACCGCCGGACGGTGCTGACCGACTTGCCGGTGATGCGTTTGACCATGTCGCCTTGCAGATAAAGCTCAGAGGTTGAAAGCATGTTGACGACATCGTTCAACTCAAAACCTTCGTCGGTCAGGTCGACGATCAGAAAGGCATCGTCACCTATGTTCCGGCCATTCACGAGCACGTCGACAGGTCTGCCCTCGGCCCTCTTTACCCCCGTCAGCCGGGGTACCTTGACGCTGGGCATCGCGACATCCTCCATGGGGCATCTGGCACGATCGGTGCGCCAGTGAAGGCGATGGGAATAAGCAGGCGTTTCGTATTCGAGGTGGGGAGTTCGCATAATCCATCCGTTATCAGAGGCCTGAGCGTCCAAGCCGTTTACGACTTCAATGTCATATCCGATGCTATAGATCACGCTTCCGACGACCAACCTGAGATTGTCGTCGGAAATATCCCCGTTTCTGCAAAAAAACTTCCCCGTTTCCGTAGGACGTTACTCACATATTCCACGTGCTCAACTGCCGAAGTGATAACTCACATCCAGCCACCACTGCCGCCCGTACGGGTCGTAGTTGCCGGTCGGGTAATACGGCCAGCCGGCGGAGTCGTCGTGCTTGATCTGGTTGAGCACATTGTTCACGGTCAGGCCGACACTGGCGCGGTCGTTGAGTTTGTAGCGGGCGCTGGCGTTGAACACCGTCCATGGCGACAAACGCCCGTCGCCCGCGCCATTGGTCACCGAGCCGTAACGAATGCCCATCAGCGTCGCCGTGGCCTTTTGGTAATCCCAGGTCAGGCTGGCGTTGACCTTGCTGCGCCAGTCGTAGTTGGTGCGTGAGGTGCGCCAGTCCTGAGTCGGCGCCTCATCGGACTCCTTGTAGAAATGCGACAGCACCAAGGTGTAGCCCAGCGCCGAGCTGAACGCGCCGTACTGGCCGGCGCCCCAGCGGATATTGCTCTTGAAGTCCAGACCACTGACCCGCTCGCTGGCGGCGTTGATCGCGTTGACCCGCACCCGTTGCAACTGATTCGGATCGATGGCGGCATTGCCCGGGTTGCGGTCGATGCGCGCCAGGGTCGACTGGCAGTTGGCCGAGTTGATGTCCTGGGTGCCGTTGCGGCATTCATTCTCTTGCTGCAACAGGCGGTTTTCGTCGACGGTGGTCAGCAGGTCATCGATCTCGACACGCCAGAAATCGGTGGAGAAATCGAAATTGCGCGACGGCGACCAGACAAAACCGTAGGTCCAGGATTTGCCGCGCTCGGACTCAAGGTCCGGGGTGCCGCTCTGGGTGTAATCGACTCGCCCGCGATCACACGCGCCCTGCACGCCCTGGCTGCAACCGTAGTAGTCGATCTGCGCCGGGTAGTAACCGTTGCTGTCGGACTGGTAGATGTAATTCAGATCCGGCGCGCGGAAACTGGTGCCGTAACTGCCACGCAGCAACAGACTGGTGATCGGGCGCCATTCCAGGCCGAGGTTGTAGGTTTTCTGCTGCTCGCTGCGGCCGCTGAATTTGTACTGGTCCCAACGTCCGGCGGCAGTGGCCAGCACAGTGTCGGTGACCGGAATGCTGAACTCGCCACCGGCGGCGTAACGCTTGCGCGAACCACCGGAGCTTTGTGCCGGGCTCACACCATAGAAAGTGCCGTCATTCAGACCGTCGTCCGGGTCGACGCGGTATTCCTGCTTGCCCGCTTCCAGCACCCCGGCAAATCCGACCGGGCCGGCCGGCAGGTCAAACAGATCGCCATTGATCGAGGCGTTGTAGCTGGTGGAAACCGATTTGCTTCGCTGGGTCAGGTTGCTGCGAAACTGCTCCCACTCTTGTGGCGTCAGCGGACGATCGAGACGCGAGGCGTCCGGGGCGAACACCGGGTAACCGTCACGCGTGCCCAGTTGCGGGCCGAGGTAGAAATCCTGAATCGAGGACAGCGGCGTGTAGCGCGTGGTTCTGACGCTGCGATATTCCGAGCGGTTGGCCGCCAGATCGTAACGCCAGCCGGTGTCGGCGATCTTGTCCGAGAGGCCGAGAGTGCCGGTCCACGACGTGTCGGTCCACTTGCTGTTGTTGCTGGTGCGCCCGCCAATTTCCTCTTCGCCATAACGGCGATACCAGCGCTCCAGATTGCCGCTGTTCTGGTTGATGAAGTCCGGCGAAGTAAACGTCGGGCCACGGGTGTTGTTCTGAATGTGATCGAGGCCATACATCAAATCGGCAAACACCTGACCGCTGTCGCTGAAATGCCAGGTGCCACGGGTGTAGCCGTCATAATTTTCCTTTTGCGTCTGGATCGTCCAGTAATCGTTGTACATCTGATCGGTGCGGCAGCGTCCGCCGTTGTTCAACAGCTTGTTGTCGAAGGTGCCTTGATAGGCGCCGCAACCGGGGCCGAGGTAGCGGTTATTGCTCAGGTCGCGACGGTAACCGACGTCCGCCAGCGGACCGCTCTGCATGAAGCCGCGATCGTCGGCCCATATCGGGTCACGGTTGGTCAACTCGAGACCGAACAAGCCGTCGAAGTCACCCCAACTGCCACCGCCGCTGATTTGCAGACGCTGATTGTCGCCACCGCCACGCTCGCTGGTGCCGCCCTTGAGATTGACGTCGATGCCATTGATCTGCTTCTTGAGGATGATGTTGACCACCCCGGCAATCGCGTCCGAACCGTAGATCGCCGAAGCGCCGCTGCTGAGAATTTCGATGCGTTCGATGACTGCCGAAGGAATGTTCGCCAGGTTGGTGAAGTTGACCTTGCCGTCGTACGGCGTCGGGTAATCGGCGACGCGCCGGCCGTTGATCAGCACCAGCGTGTGATTGGGGCCGAGGCCACGCAGGTTGATCGCGCTGGCCGCCGGCTGCCAGGTGTTGCCGTAGTCCTCGCCCTGGGTCATGCCGGTGTTTTGCGTCTGCGTCGCCAAGGCGTCATAGACGTTCTTGTAGCCGCGCGCTTCCATCTCTTCGTGGGTGATGACGTTGACCGGAGTCGCGCCATCGCTCTGTGCACGAGCGATTCGCGAGCCGGTGACGGTGACTTTTTCCATGCGGTAATCGGCGCTGGTGGCCGGGGCCACGGCGCTGGCTTTGGCCGCGACCGGCGTACTCACCGCGCCTTCGCGCACGCTCAGGCCTTGGGCACTCTGCTCGACATGCAGGCCACTGCCGAGCAACGCTTTCTCGACCGCCTGACGCCCGCCCAACGCACCGCGCACCGCACTGCTGCGTTTGCCCTCCACCAGATTCTGACTGAAGGAAATCGGTACGCCGGTCTGGCGCGAGATATCCAGCAAGACCTCATCCAGCGGGCCGCTGGCGATGTCGAAGGTGTAGACCTGGGCCGCAGAGTCCTGCGCATACACCGCGATCGGCACCAGCCCCATCGCCAATGCGGCGGCGAGGGTCAGGCGAGGTAATTGTTGTTTGAATGAAATCATCAAGGGCTTCCCTGTTGAAGGCGTCTGCAGGGAATGAGCAGCGGGCCGGCGCTTTTTATAGGGCGGCGATTAGGCCAAGAAGTCATAAACCTATAACCGGACTCCACACACATCATGTAGGAGCTGCCGAAGGCTGCGATCTTTTGATTTTGTTTTTTCAAGATCAAAGGATCGCAGCCTGCGGCAGCTCCTGCAGGGTTTGCAGTGGGCTTAAGGGCGAGGCTGGATGCTGACCCAGTAGGGGTTGTGCCAGGTGACGCGGATCGGCAGCGAGCGCTCCAGCAGTTGCAGGGTGCGGTCGCTATCGTCCAGCGGATAGAGGCCGCTCAGGCGCAGATCGGCCACTTCGGGACTCAGGTGCAGAATGCCCCGGCGATAGCGGCGCAGGCTGTCGATCACTTCGCTCAGCGGCCGGTCGCGCACTTCCAGGCGCCCCTGCACCCAGGCACTTTCCTGTCCGTTACTGCGCTCCAGCGCCAGAATATCCTGAGCGTTGAACAGCAGACTCTCCCCCGCCTCCACCACTTGCCGCGCACCGCCGGCGGTGACCACTTCGACCTGCGAATGCAGCATCACCAGCCGCGTAAAATCGTCGCCCTGTTGCACGAGAAATTTGGTGCCCAGCGCCCGCATCCGCCCATGTTCGGTCTCGACCACGAACGGCCGCGCGGGATCCTTGGCGACGTTCACCAGCAACTCACCCGAACGCAACGCCAGCAAGCGTTGAGTCGCATCGAATTGCGCCACCACCCGCGTCCGCGCATTCAGACTCAGTGCACTGCCATCCTCCAGGGTAAAGTCGCGCCGCTCGCCGGTGCCGGTCGCTAACTCCCCCGCCTCCGGCAGCCAGCCGTAGCGGCGCCCGAGCAATCCGGCCAGCACGGCAATCCCGAGCACACTCAGGCTACCGCTGAGAAAACGCCGACGACTCGACGGCGCATTCAGGCTGTGCAACAGACTGTTGCGGGGCAGCCCGCGCAAGTCCGGATGACGCAGCAGGTTCAGGCCACCGCCCATTTGCTCGATGATCCGCTGATGTCGCGGGTCGGCTGCCCGCCACGCGTCGAACGCCGCACGCTCGCCAGCGCTGGCTTCACCGGACTGCAACAGCGCCATCCACTGCGCCGCCTCATCGATCACCGCGTCGTCCGGCCTCATGCCTGCATCGCCTGATAGCAGCGTTTGAACGCCTCGACCATGTATTGCTGCACCCGACTGGTGGAAACCCCAAGCCGTTCGCCGATTTCGCTGTAGGTCAAACCGTCGAGCTGATGGTAGAGAAACGCCGCTTTGGCCTTGGCCGACAAGCCATTGAGCAGGCGATCGACCGCCAACAGCGCTTCGATCACCAGCGCGCGTTCCTCCGGCGATGGATGCACCGGTTCCGGTGCCAGGGCCAGGCTTTCCAGATAGGCGCGTTCCAGGTCCTGGCGACGCCAGCCTTCATACATCAGCCGTCGGGCGATGGTGGTCAACAGCGCCCTGGGTTCACGGATCGCGGTCGGGTCCGGCAGGGTCAATACCCGCAGAAAAGTTTCCGAGGCGATGTCCTGTGCACTGTGCGGGCAACCCAGCGTGCGGCCAACGGCAGCGCACAGCCAGCGATAGTCCTTTTGGAACATTTGCCCAATCATCCGCTCATGCGGGTTTTGAACATCACCCATGTCTTGCTCCCTGAAACGGGTCCCACCCGCTGCGAAAAACCATCGTTCTGCCGGGATCGTCCGACTCCTGATCTGGCGCGACTGTGCAATAGCGCTGCTTACATTTGAAGTAATAAAAAATCAGGACAGTCAAACCTTTGAGAATAAGGAACCTCATCGCCGGGGAAATATTGACTCACACAACGTTGACCCGGATCAGTTGCCAGCGCTGCAGCACTGACTAATCTGCGCGCTCCATCGAATGCCAGGGACGGCTCATCAGGAGCCCACGGCAGCCCTTTCAAGGAAGAAAACCATGCGATCACTGAAGATTATTCTGCTGTCCTCGGCCTTCAACGGCCTGACTCAACGCGCCTGGCTGGAACTGCGCCAGGCCGGGCATTCACCCAGCGTTGTGGTGTTCACCGACGAGGCTTCGGTGTGCGAACAGATCGAACACAGCGGCGCCGATCTGGTGATCTGCCCGTTCCTCAAGGATCGTGTGCCGCAAGCGCTGTGGAGCAATCTCCGGCGGCCGGTGGTGATCATTCATCCGGGCATCGTCGGCGATCGTGGCGCCAGCGCGCTGGACTGGGCGATCACCCACGAACTCACAAGTTGGGGCGTGACCGCCCTGCAAGCGGTGGAGGAAATGGACGCCGGCCCGGTCTGGGCCACCTGCGAATTCAATCTGCCGCCGGGCTTGCGCAAGTCCGAGCTGTACAACGGTCGGGTCAGCGATGCGGCGATTCGCTGTATTCGCGAAGTGGTCGACAAATTCATCGACGGCTTTGTCCCTGTCGCACTGGATTACAGCGATCCCAAAGTCCGCGGCCGCCTGCAACCGAACATGAAGCAGGACGACCGCACCTTCAGCTGGCACGACTGCTCGCGATTCATCAAACGCTGCATTGACGCCGCTGACGGCCAGCCCGGTGTACTGGCGAGTCTGGCCGGCGGGCAGTATTACGTGTACGACGCGCACCTCGATCAGCGCACCGGCATTCCCGGCAAGATCCTCGCGGTGCATGATGACGCGGTGCTGGTCGCCACCGGTGATCACAGCCTGTGGATCGGCTCGTTGCGGCGCAAACCACTGCCCGGCGAAGAAACCTTCAAGCAACCGGCGCGGCATGTGCTGGCCGGGCAATTGGCCGACGTGCCGACGCTCGATTGGTCAATCGCCCGCGAGCCGTTCAATGAGGAGGCGTATCAGCCGATCCGCTACCGTGAATCCGGGCATGTCGGGGAGCTGACCTTCGAGTTCTACAACGGCGCGATGAGTACCGAACAGTGTCAGCGTATGGTCGAGGCGCTGCGCTGGGCCAAATCGCGGGACACCCGCGTGCTGTTGATCAAGGGCGGGCGCGGCAGTTTTTCCAACGGTGTGCACCTGAACGTGATCCAGGCCGCGCAGGATCCGGGCGCCGAGGCCTGGGCCAATATTCAGGCGATCGACGATGTCTGCGCCGAGCTGCTCAGCGCGCAGCAACTGGTGGTCAGCGGCGTGACCGGCAATGCCGGAGCCGGCGGCGTGATGCTCGCACTGGCCGCCGACATCGTGTTTGCCCGGGCCGACATCGTGCTCAATCCGCATTACAAAAGCATGGGCCTGTATGGCTCGGAATACTGGACCTACAGCCTGCCCCGCGCCGTCGGCCCGACGGTGGCCGAACAACTGACCCAGGCCTGCCTGCCAATCAGCGCCACGCAGGCGCTGCAACTGGGCATGGTCCAGGAGATCGGTCCGCGCTGCCCGGACGAGTTTTCGTTATGGTTGCTGCAACGGGCCAATGCGACATTGACCGACCCGACCTATGCCGCCGTGCGTGAGCGCAAATTGCGGGTTGATCAGGTGCTGATCGAGCAATGCCGAGAAAACGAACTGCAGGAAATGCAGGAAGACATGCTCTACAACCGCAACCAGTTTGCCGAGAAGTGCGGCCACTTCGTCTACAAGCGCAAGGCCTGCGGCACGCCGGCGCGGCTGGTGGAAGACTGGGCGCGGGTGCGCAAGGTTGAGTTGGCGGGTTGAGCTTCAGCGCCCACTACGGCCTCATCGCTGGCAAGCCAGACTCCCACCGGGTTCTGCGTCCGACACAGTACCTGTGGGAGCTGGCTTGCCAGCGATGGCGGTGTCTCGGGCGGCACTGGTTTGGCAGACATTCCGCCACCGCGAGCAGGCTCACTCCTGCAGGGGTTTGCATCACTCACGAAATCCATGGAAACCGCAGCGCAATGAACGATGACGCGGTGGCGAGCCGGCACTTACAATGCCCGCACCTCAGACACCGGCCCGCCCATGGACATCGACCTCGCCCGCACCTTTCTGGAAATCGTCCGCCACGGCAGCCTCGCCGCGGCGGCGCAGAAGTTGTTCGTCACACAAACGGCGATCACCGCCCGGGTGCAGAAACTCGAAAGTCAGCTGGGCAGCACGCTGTTCGTGCGCAACCGCGCCGGGGCGAAACTGACGGCCAATGGCGAGGCCTTCGTGGTCTACGCCAATCAACTGGTGCAGACCTGGGAAGCCGCGCGGCGCGACCTGCCGCTGCTGGACGGCTATCACAACGTGCTGCACATCGGCGGTGAAGTCAGCCTGTGCAACCCGTTGATGCTCAGTTGGGCCGCCGAACTGCGCGAAAAAATCCCCGGACATGCCCTGCGCATGGAAATCCGCGACGGTGAAAACCTCCTGCGCCAACTCGAACTCGGCGTGCTCGATGCCGCGCTGGTCTATCAGCCGGAATATTGGCCCGGCCTGCAAGTCGAGCAGGTACTGGAAGAAAAACTGATTCTGGTGCGTGCGCCAAACCGCCCGGATCCTTACGTCTACATCGACTGGGGGCCGGACTTCCGTCGCCAGCACGACGCCGCCCTGCCAGACAAGGCCAAAGCCGCGCTGAGTTTCAACCTCGGCCCGCTGGCCCTGCAATACATCCTCGAACACGGCGGCAGCGGCTACTTTCGCACCCGTGTGGTGCGCAGCTATCTGGAAACCGGCGCGCTGGAAGCGGTGACCAAAGCCCCGGAATTCGGCTATCCAACCTATCTGGTGTACGCCCGCGAGCGAGACTCGGCGACCCTGCAACAGGCCTTCGATCTGTTGCGCCAGGTGATCGAGACCGATGACGACTGGTCGCAGCGCTGGAACCCGTTGAGCTGAGTCGGCCGCTTTGCACCGGAGCATGGCACAACTGACCTCAAGGTCCGGCCTGCACAAACGGCCCGATCGGCTAATCTGCCGGGTATAACAACAATACCCGCAGGTGAACGCATTGAGGCAGACCACCGAGGCATTCCGCAGCCGCTACCGTGCGGCCATTCATCCGTTGTACAACCCGTGGCTGCACGGCGCTTTCGTGCTGCTGTTCGGCGTGCTGGCGATCGGCGCCTTCTGGAGCAGCGCACGCCAGGTACAGCCACTGGAATGGCTGAGCGTGCCGCTGACCCTGCTGTTCTTCAACGTTGGCGTGTACATGGTCCATCGCCATCTCGGCCACCACAAAAAGACGTTCGCCAAGCTGTTCTATGCGCGGCATGCCGGTGACCACCACAGTTTTTTCACCCCCGGCCACATGACTTACGACGGCGCTCGCGACTGGCGGGTGATTCTGTTTCCGGCCTGGCTCATCGTCGTGCATACGCTGCTTTTCACCCTGCCGCTCTGGTGGCTGCTCGCACAGTTCAACGCCAATGTCGCCGGGCTGTTCGGCGGCTGCATGGTGCTGGGCTACCTGACCTACGAGGTGTTTCACGCCTGCGAACATCTGCCGCCCGATAATCCGCTGACCCGCCTGCCGTGGATCCGCCAGATGCGTCATCTGCATGAACTGCATCACCGTCGCGAGTGCATGCAGGAACGCAATTTCAATATCGTTCTGCCGTTGATGGATTACCTGTTCGGCACCCTGTACTGGGAGCCGCAACCCGCCCCGTTGCGCCATTCGAGACCCGCCATGACCCGCATGCAGCACCAGATCGATATCGCCGGCGAACCCATCGCCGTGCTTCGCTACGCTGCCAGCGTCAACCACTGGCCGCAGTGGCATCCCTCGTCACTGAAGATCGACGGCCCGCAAGGCCCGCTGCACGCCGGCGCACGCTTCGAAGAAGACATTCATGCCGGCGGGCGCGCCGGTCATTTGCGCTGGGAGGTCACCGAGTATCTGCCCGGCCGGCGCTGGTGCGCGCGGGCGCGCGGCGACCACGGTCTGTCGTTGCGTCTGACCTACGAGTGCACGGCCGAAGGCGACGGCACACGGTTCGTGCGCACCCTGGATTATCGCTTCGACGGCTTGGGCATGCGCGTTGCCAACCTGTTGCTGTTGAAGCGCCGCATCGAACGTGAATCGGCCATATCGATGCAGGCCCTGCGCGACATGGCACTCAAGCACCTGACGCTGACGGGGCAACATTCATGAAGCGCCTGCTGTTACTGCTGGTCGTCCTCGTCATCGCGTTTTTGCTGTTGATGCCAACCAGGGTTCAACCGGTGGCGTGGAAACCTCCAGCGGCACCGACACTGAGCGAAGGGATATATGCCGAAAACCAGCGACTCAAAGCCGTCGAACAGATTGGCCCGGGCGACATCGATGGCCCGGAAGCACTGCTGCTGGAAGGCGACTTCCTGATCACCGGCCTGCATGACGGGCGGCTGATTCGCACCAGCCTCGATGGCAAGACACGCCAAGTCCTGAGCGACACGGGCGGCCGCCCTCTTGGGCTGGCGCGGCATCCCAACGGTCTGCTGGTGATTGCCGACGCGGTCAAAGGCCTGCTCTCGCTCGACGCGCAGGGTCGACTGATTCCTCTGACGACCGAGGCCAATGGCTTGCCCTTCGGTTTTACCGACGACGTGGCGATCGACAAGTCCGGGCACTACGCCTATTTCAGCGACGCCAGCAGCCGCTGGGGCTATGGGCACGACGGTGAGGCGATCATCGAACATGGCGGTGACGGGCGTTTGCTGCGCTACGACTTTCAGACCGGCAAGACCAGCGTGCTGCTGGACAAATTGCAGTTCGCCAACGGCGTAACACTCGGCCCGGACGACGCTTATGTGCTGGTCAACGAAACCGGCGCCTACCGCATCAGTCGTTACTGGCTGACGGGCCCCAAGGCCGGCACCCACGACATGTTCATCGACAACCTGCCCGGTTTGCCGGACAACCTCGCGTTCAATGGCAGCAACCGCTTCTGGGTCGCCCTCTACGCACCGCGCAGTGCCTTGCTCGACGGCACCGCCGGGCATCCGTGGGTGCGCACGATGATCGTCCGGGCACTGACTGTGCTGCCCAAACCGGTGGAGAAACGCGGGTTTGTGCTGGGGCTGGATCTGCAGGGCAAGGTGATCGCCAATCTGCAGGATGCCAGCAGCGGCAATTACTCGCCGATCACCACGGCGCGCGAGTATGGGGACTGGTTGTACCTGGGCTCACTGAAAGCCAGGCACATGGCGCGGTTGCCGCTGGCTGATGCGCTGAAGTAAGTGCGCAAGACGAGTGCTGGATGGCCGGGCGTCATCGCTGGCCACCAGCACGGTTTTGCAGGTTGATCAGGCCTTGGCGGCCATCGCGGTGACTTCCACGCGCATGCCTTCCACCGCCAGCGACGCCACGCCCACCGCCGCGCGCACCGGCCATGGCTTGGCGAAGAAGCGCTTGTAGACTTCATTGAACGCAGCGCGGTCGGCCATGTCGGTGAGGTAAATGGTCAGGTGCATCACCCGATCCATCGAACTGCCCGCCCGCTCCAGCGCCACTTTCAGCGCCTGCAGGGTGCATTCGCTTTGCAGGGTGATATCGCCCAGTTCCAGGCTGCCATCGGCGCGGGTCGGGATCTGGGTCGAGACCAGAATGCCGTTGAAACCGACAACATCCGAGGAAATCGAATCCGCATCCGGATCAGGGGTGAAGCTGAGGTCGTGATTAGCCATGTAAGTCTCTTGTCTGGAGAGAATGAGGGTCGCCGGCCAACAACCCGCCGGGACTTTTCGCGGGGCAGTTTACAACAGTCTTCCGGTGCGGCTCAGGCAACCCTCGCTGCCGGACAAAAATCGCGCGCATAAAAAAACGCCAGCCCTTTCGGACTGGCGTTTTTTCTGAATATGGCAGGGGCGGCTGGATTCGAACCAACGCATGGCAGGATCAAAACCTGCTGCCTTACCGCTTGGCGACGCCCCTGTATCTCAAGCTCTGTAACAAGCTCTGCGAGAATGGGCCGCAATTTACCAACCTTTTTTTGATCTGGGAAGCCCTGAGTGCAAAAAAATTTGTTTTAAAACAGCCAGTTATTTTCTGAATCAAGACAAACGCCACGATTCACTTCGACACCTTCAGCGCAATCGCCTTGCGAATCAGCGCTTTCAAGGCCTGCGCATCGACCGGATCGCCCTCGTGAAAATCAATCGCCCGGCGGGTGTTGCCCTCCAGGCTGGCGTTGAACAACCCCGCTGGATCGGCCTGCGATCAATGCCTGATGCAATTCCTGATAGGCCGCGACCAATTGCTCAAGGGAGAAGGCTCGATTGCGCCCACTGGGGTTGGGCAATACCCACACGTGCGCGCCACCCAAAGTCTTCGCCTGCGCTCCCCACGCCACCACTTTCTGCCCCGACAACGCGGCATACGCAGCCTTGCCGAGAAACGCCACATAACGCGGCGCATAGCGGCTGATCTTCTGTTCAAAGCCCAGAGCCGCCGCGACGAATTCCTGCGCCGCCAACTGATCTGCCCGCGCCGTCGGCCGCTCGACCACCGCCGTCAAGCCGCAGCCAAATTGCAGGATGCTTTGATCGTCCTCCGCCTGCACCTCATGCGGCGTAAACCCGGCCAGATGCAAGGTGCGCCAGAAGCGATTCCCGCGCCCGGCAAAATGATGCCCCTGCGCCGCCGCGAGTAACCCCGGATTGATCCCGCAGAACACCACCGAAAGTTCCGGCGCCAGAATGTCTTCCAGCCTTTCACCCGCCATGCGCCCGCCCCTCGCTCGCAAACAATTGCAACACCGGCCACGGCAAACTCTAGAATGGCCATCCCATCCACAGAGCCAACAACAACGATGGACGTTATTCAAACCCTGCGCTGCTTCGTCACTGTGGCCCAAAGCGGCAGTTTCACCGCCGCGGCCGACGTGCTCGACACCACCACGACCAACGTATCGAAAGCCGTCTCCAGCCTCGAAACCCGGCTGCACACGCGCCTGATCAACCGCACCACCCGCCGCCTCGCGTTGACCGAAGCCGGCGTACGCTATTTGCAGCGCGCCGAAAAAATTCTTGATGACTTGCGCGACGCCGATGAAGAAGCCGGCACCGCGCAGACTTTGCCGGTCGGGCGTCTGAAGATCCACGCCATGGCCGCCATCGGCAACCACTACGTGATCAATTCAATCGCCCGTTACCGCGAGATTCACCCCACGGTGATGTTCGATCTGACCCTGAGCAATCGCCTGCCCGACCTGCTCGAAGAAAGCTACGACATGTCGATCGTCCTCGCCCGCGACCTGCCCGATTCCGGTTTCGTCGCGCAACGCCTCGGCACCACTTACAGCATTCTCTGTGCATCGCCGTCATACCTGGCCAAACGCGGCCACCCCGCTACACCTGCCGACCTCGCCGCGCACGATTGCCTGCGCATCGTCAACACGGTGATGCCCGCAGAAAACTGGGTGTTCGAAGGGCCACAGGGCATGGAAACCCAGAATATCCCCGACTCGCCCTTCCACATCAACACCGCCGACGGCATGGCCACGGCGATCAGAAATGGCATGGGCATCGGCATTCAGCCGCTGGCATCAGCCGTCGAAGGATTGGTTGGAGGCTCGCTGGTGCGAGTCCTGCCGCAGTATCGCCTGGAGGAATACAACCTGTTTGCGATTTACCCGTCGCGCAAATTCGTCGACGCCAAAATCAAGACCTGGGTGGAGTTCCTGAAAACCGCCATTCCGCAACTGCTGGCGTCCGATGAACACATCGCCGGGGCCAAAGAACTCGTCAAGGCTTAATGCCGCCAGACCTGGAGTGTCGACCCTCCAGCGCCTGCACTGACATCAACCGTTGGAACAACCGCTGCCCATCACTTGGTATTGCACGACATGTTGCGCGCCGTTCGAGTCTTCATAAGTCATCTGCACCGGCACCGCGCCGCACTGATTGGCCGCGTCGGAGATCGACACCACGTGGGCGATGTCTAGGTGAGCGGCGGCGTTGTACGCCTCGACTGGCGCGGTTTCATCCGCCGCAAACGCCTGCGCGCCGATACCGCCAAAGGCCAGAAGAAGAGCGATTTTTGCAAGTTTCATGATGTTCACCGTCTCGTGGGAAACCGTGTTGTGTCACGGGTTGCAGACGATGTTAGGGATTGAAGCGCACGACAAAAATCGGTCGGCTGGACAAACACTGTGTCCAGAATGGTGATGAATAAGACCTGAGAACCTTGGACAGGCCTGCTCGCGAAGGCGTCAGTCCAGTCAGCGAAGAACCTGAGTCAGCTCAATCCTCCGAATCCTCTGATTTCCACACAACAACTACCCTCGTCGCGAGGGGATTTAGCGACTTCGCACTGCCCCGCTTTCCTCTTTGCCAAACCATCCGTTCACGAAAAGCGCAGCCCCGAAAACCCTCACGTTTAACCCTTTTCCCGCACACGTTTAAAAACACTCGCCGTTACGTCATCCCAGGCTACAACGCCTTGCGCCATTGCCTACGACTACGCCAGAATCCGCCGGCTTGTGCGCCCAGGGTGCGGGTTCTATCGTGGTTCGGTCGCTGAAAAGCAGCGATCGGGTTTGGTAGCCCGGTTCACACATGGCGCAAAACGTCACCTTACACAGATGCCTTCTGGTGCCTGCGTTTTATGGTGGCCATGCGCAGGGTGCTTTCGAGCACGCCGGTTTTTCCATGTGTGCCGGTCTACCAACCTTCGTAATGGCCACCACCCTCGTTTGGTAGCGAATGTGATGGTTCCCTTAGCCACATATGGAGCTTCACTATGTTCAAGGTCACACCAAACCCACCCGAAACCGAAACAGTCTCACCCTACGAATCCCCCGATTCCCGAAAACTCAGCGAAGCCGCCGAACGCGCCCTAGACCACTACCTGAACCCCGCCAGCCCAATCATGGCGACGCCCTACACACCCAACGCCATGTTCCTCGCCAACCCCAAAATCGCCACCGAGGAATTGCTGGCGAACGCCAGTGAATCACTGGGTTCGGCGACGGTGATGTTGGGGGATGTCGCGGCGCTGGTTGAGGGCCCGATTCGCAAGACCCTGCTGGGCATTGCGCAAGTGGTGATGCTGGGGGAATTGGCGGTGAATCAGGCGTTGGATAATGTTGTGCCGATGGACTGAGATGAGTTGCCCTTTCTGGCGACGACGACCTCGCTAGAGGGGGCCTTTGCATTTATATCGAAGCATGTCGATGACATGAAGATTTCAAAACGCTACTATCACATCCATCACCTTAGCAAAGAAATGGTCATGGAAAACCTCAAAGTCGAATACCTTGCGATAATCAACTCCAAGGAAGGTTTTTGCAATTCAATTTCCGCATTTAATAACTTAATACAATCATATGGCAGTATCGAAATAAAACCCAAAGGACTAATTTTTGAAGGGTTCAGATTTGAATATGACGTCCAACAAGGTGAAATTCAAAATAACAGCCATGTATTTTTCCACGTCCGCTTGGGCTGCCAAAACAAAAGCGAGGTAATCGTATTCCTGTCGTTGCTCAAATCTATTAGAACAATTTTGGCTAAAGCAGCTGAAAGGCCAGTGGAAGTGCTTTGGGACGACGTGAGTAGCAGTTTGTCATCTGATGCATACCCAGTAATTCATGAAATTGAAAACATGATGCGAAAGCTCATAACAAAATTCATGCTTACGAAAATCGGGTTAGGCTGGACAAAAGAAGCGGTGCCTAGAGAAGTTTCTGAGTCGATTAAAACAAAGAAAAATGCAGCTGGCAACAACTACCTATTTGAAACCGACTTCATTCAACTTTCAGATTTTTTATTTAAGCCCTATTCAACTGCCAACTCCTCAAAACTAATGGAAAAAGTTCGTTCAGCCCTGTCCGCCAGCGAAATAAATATTGACGAACTAAAAGAGCTTGTTCCAACATCAAACTGGGAACGATACTTTCAACCTATAGTCAGCTGCAAAAGCGAATACTTACAAACTCGCTGGGCAAAGTTATATGAGCTGAGATGTCTTGTAGCACACAACAATTTCATTGGCCATGACGACTATGACAATATTTTAAGAATTTCTGGAGAGGTTAAAGAAAAACTAGGCGAAGCCTTAAGTAAACTTGACAGTATCTATATGTCTCCAGAACAAAAAGAAGAGGTTGCGGAGAACATTGCCACAACAGTTAACAGCACCCATGCAGAACTCATCTCTATTTGGATCTCTATACAGCAACTGCTTATCGAGACGGGAATGAATGCACTGAATCATGAGCAAGCTAGAAAACTAATAAAAAATAAAACATCAACCCGCCTCATCATCGACAAGTTAGTTGAGGAAGACGTTATATCCTCCGAGCTAGCGAAAGAACTTATAAAAATACAGCTTGCTCGCGACATCATTGTTCACAACGTAGACGCAGAATTAAATGACTCAATCCTAATTACTGCCGATTTAGCCAAGCATGAGCTAATAGAGATCCTAGAAAGCTTTGATGAAGTTTCACCGCAAACCGCAACAAATATAGCAGCGTTTGAACCCGAAGACGATAACGATCCTGAAGCGGTGTCGGCTTAGCTCTTAGGATCATAGATCAGAAAAACAAAAAGGAGACATACTTACCCTTTATCAATCTGTCCTCTTTCGACTCGTTTAGGATCGAGCTAATTCCTAAGCACTGATCGGCAGAATTTAACCGACCACCCCAATCAAGACTGCTTAGATTAGAAGTGTAAGTCTGACGCACACACTTTAGCCATTTCAATAAAAGTGGACAGATTATTTCCTGCAAAACAAATACGCTCCCCTCTCTCCCGTGAATCGCTGAGTTCGGCGAGGGTGACGTTGGGGGATATAGCTGCGCTGATAGAGGGACCGACTTGCTAGACGCTACTGCGCATTGCGCAGGAGGTGATGCTGCTGGAATTGGCGACGAATTAATTGCTGCTGCATAGTAAATGGGCCTTATAAGGCCCTAGCTAGACCTGCGCAGCAGAGGAAATCGATTAGCGGTTACCAAACGCACGTAGAGCTCGAAGAGACTTAACTACAATTAGCCTATTCAATAATTTGAATAAAATATTTTCAAACTGCTAATAACAACTGTTCCTGAAACGGTGCAGCGGCTCGACGCCAAAGCCAAGCGTCGAACTCGCGTCGGGGAAGAGACAGTAGATCGGCTGCGCAGCAAAATGACTTACGAAGAAAATGATAATCGTCATTATCAACTCCGACCGCTCGAGCAAAAGCGCGGACATGCCGATCAACCGCGATTGAGTCGATACCAACGAGACATGCCATATAGTCAACAGTTTTGGGACCGACGCCATTTACCGTCTGAATGTCTTCACAAAACTTAGAGGAGGACAATGCTAAGCGTAAATCCTGCACATCTTCGATACCTTTCTCTTTCAAAAAAAACACAAGGGATTCAAAACGGCTGATTTTCTCGAAATGTCGCCATTGTAAAAAAGCTCCGACCTCGCCTGTTT
Source organism: Pseudomonas sp. AO-1 (assembly GCF_019775695.1). Lineage (NCBI taxonomy): Bacteria > Pseudomonadati > Pseudomonadota > Gammaproteobacteria > Pseudomonadales > Pseudomonadaceae > Pseudomonas > Pseudomonas sp. AO-1. The sequence goes on along the minus strand of NZ_CP079947.1, from coordinate 2,967,066 downwards.
TGATCAAAGAAATCAATGAGGAAATGGTATCTCGGCTCGGGTATACCTTAAGTATTTCAAGAACGCGAGGCCGTACAACTGTCATATAATTTAGACCGGCCTGAAGAATAGAGTCGGCAAGCACAGCTCCGAGATGATCGCACGTGGCACGCGGATTTTTCTCGTCGAAGAGCGCGCCCTCATCTCTCGCTCGGTTGGCGATGAGACGCGCTACGAGGAGAACCTCGACGAGTGGATTATTCATACTAAATTAGCCTCTTTTAACGCGTTCAAGCGCTCAACACAATTTGGACAAGCACCGCACGGAAAGTGGGATGACGCCTGACAGGAATAAGTACGTCCAATTGGTACACCAAGGGAAGCAGCAGCAGTAGCCACATCACTTTTGGAGGAGTACCGGAATGGCGAGTGAAATCGTACAGGACCTATTGTGGAGGTTAGCCCATCAAGACTATTCATAAATGCGGCGGTGCAATCGATTTCTTTAGCATGATTACTGTTTATAAAACCAGTGTAGACATCGAGAATGCCCGTGGTTTGGGCTCGCGCAGCCGCAGCTGCGAAGAAAAGCATCGTCCGGTATGGTATGTAAAGGTCATCATCCTTCACCTCCTCTGTCCAGAGGTTCGCCTCACGAATCAATCGGGATTGAGACCCTCGGAAAACCTCGGAAATGTTATAGCGCTCCGGCGGTTCCATTACAGATGGGAAAACCTCATTCACGCGCTCCCACTCTAAAGCGGCGCAATGTTGCCCGTAGTCAAAAAAAATTGGAACCACTTCAACGCCTTCGGCGACGAGCTGATATCCGACGGTGGTTGAATCCAATCCGCCAGAAGCCATTAGCAGTACCCTTTTCATGGATTTTCGCGCCCTAAGTCAGCAATTACGCGGAAAGTACCGTTCAGACACGTATCAAGGTCTGCGGAGTAGACGGAGCAACCGACCATCACCATTGTGTTTTCGTTTTCGCACCGAGGATCATATGTGACTACCTTTTTTCCCATCGCTATAGCCATCCCAATTTCTACGAGTGTCCCAGGGTCACGATCAAGCGGAACAGCAAACACCACGTCGCAGTCCTTAAGTAACTGGTAATCCAAATGATAGGTCAGACGAAGAGCACCCTCTGTAGCAGGCCTCTCCAACTCACCATTTTCTAGTATCGGTCGGCGAACCCTAAAGTTGTGGTAACTGAGACTTTCCACCGCCTGGTCAAGCTCTGGTTTTGCAACGTAAGAAAAGTCCGGGCCTGCTAGGTAAATCGCGTAACTCTGACGTTCATGCCATGAAAGAGAGGTACCTCCCAATGCTTGCACAGTTTTCAAGCTGAGCCGAAGGTTACGCTGTAGATCACGTTTAATGTCATCTGGAAATGTAGATTGCGCATATACGGTCGCAGCTTGCGATCCACGCCATGCAGCCTCTCTCCACCCTTTTTGTGAATAGGCCACCATAACGCTAGAGTAAACATCACCAACGCCGACAGAGTTCATCGTACGGCCCAGCGAAGCCGGAATCTGTTGAACGCTCTCATCGCGCATGTCAAAGAGTCGACTCCCACCACGATTCTCTTTTAGTAATAAAACCTCGGGGGATAGGGCTCTAACTTCTGCAAGTAGACCACCTACATCTTCATGCCCTAACCTCATAAACAAAGATGATGACGTCGAAATAATGACTGCTTGAAGGCGATCTCTAAAAGATGCAAGTAATGAAAGATCATCAAGATCATAAGCAACATCAAATGAAACGCGCGCATCTTCAGAAAGCGCTAGAGCAAGAAACTGAAGGTCGAACCTGCCCGAAAACACGACAACCTTCAGGTAGGCGTTTAATGAAGGGAGCGGTTCACGAAGCTTCAGGACCTTTCTTTCACGCATAAGATCTTCGTATCCTTGGTGCCCGATTTCCTTTACATCATCAATAACGATGACATTGGGAGCACCCATTACGTCTCCGATCCAAATGAATTCGCGACAACCGATCTCCCTTAAATATTGTTGAGCTTCTTCCACTAGATATTGCGGACAGAATACGGCAACAGCGTATTCGACCCCTGCAGCCCATAGTCCTCTCGCCGCATGTGCCACCCCCCCCAAGCGAAGCTTGCACATAACGCCATTTCGGCCAAGGGTGTAATCAATAACAAGCTCACCAACCACCAATACGCTTTCAGTAATTCCTACCATCATTGCGGTACGAAATCAGCTTCGACAGTCGGCACGGGCAAAGCCGCAGAGAAACTAACTATCCCCAAATAATTAACGCCGCTGTCCATGCATGCAACAAGATAGTTGTACGCGGTAGGAAGGGCCCCCACCTTTACACCGTTCAGGTCGACGGCAAAAACGCGCTGTCCGTCGAAGAGAATCCCCAATTGAGTCTTTGGAGATGGGACGCTTCCAGATCGCGAGTAAAGCTGACTATTACCAACGTCTTCCAAAAGCACATGAAATGCTTGGGTGCATTTATCAATGCCGCTTGTGCCTCCCTCAACCCCCGTGCCTTCACCAACGACTTCCTTGGCCTTCGTACCAGGATAGTCCGAAAAACGCCCAGATCCAGAGCTCCCCATAACACCCTCCTTGTGATAGCAATCTGCCTCAAGAACCATATTTGTAGTCGTTTCTGACGTTGGTTGCAATTCAACTAAGCTCACGATTTACACTTTAATCGTTAAACGCAACGATCATATGCCTGTCATCCCAACCTGCTAACCTCCCCAAAACTAAATGTAGCCTCCAAACCCAAGGACCGACCCAAGGTGTACTCCGTCGTCCCACCCCGCCAAACAATCATCCTCCGCTCCGAAAACCTCCACGCTGAAGACTTCGGCGCCCTCTTCTCCCGGTTCTTTGGCAATCGCTACGCCGACTCCCCGCCGATCCCTTCCAGCATCATCATCGGCGGTGTCTACGGCAGGCACGACGGCGTGAGTTTCCGGCGTATGCATTACCACGGTGATTTCACTGTCACCTTCCCCGACCCGCAGGATGAGATCACGTTTGTCATTCCCACGGCTGGGAAGATTGTGTTCAACCACCGTACCGAGTCCGTCGGTGTGGCGCAGGTGGGGTTGGCGATTGATAAGGCGGATATCCGTTCGATGCGGTTTCTCGACAACCATGCGCAGCACGGGATTTCGGTGAGTCGGGCGCAGCTCACGGAGCGGTTGGCGGCGTTGTTGGGGCGGCCGGTTGTGCAGAAGATTGTGTTTGAGCCGATGGTGGATCTGCACACGGCGGCGTATGGCGGGATCAAGGCGTTGATTGATCTGGCGACGGGCACGGAGTTTGATCTGTTGCTCAACAGCGGCACGCTGATGCCGTCGCGGTTGCGTGAGATGTTGATTGATGCGGTGCTGGAGGCGTGGCCGCACAATTTTACCGAGGCGTTGCGCCAGCCGGCGCCGAGGGTGGCGCCGCGGCATGTGAAGTTGGCGATGGCGTTCATTCAGGCGCATCCGGAGCAATTGGTCAGTGGCGTAGAGCTGGCGCGGTTGAGCAATGTCAGTCAGCGCGCTTTGCAGGAAGGGTTTCGACGGTTTGTCGGGATGTCGATTGTGGGGTATCAGCGGCAGGTGCGGCTGGAGCGGGCTTTCGAGGCGCTGCGGCATTCGGCGTCGGTGACGGAGGTGGCGTTGCGCTTTGGCTTCAGCAATGTCGGGCGGTTTTGTCAGTATTTTCAGCAGGCGTATGGGGTCAGTCCGGCAGATTTGCGTTCGGGCGCGCGCGCGCGACGCTGACAGGCGTGGGCGACGAGAGTATTGATCTGCGGCAAGATCGGCCGATCGCGCCAGCGCTAATCTGTAGACGCTGATTAACAGCCGTGCAGCCGCACGTCACGGGCCGTGGGCCAAGGTGGCGTCAAATGAACAAAAAACGCATTGTCTGGGGGAGCATTCTCCTGGGCCTTCCGTGTGTCTTGCTTCCAGTACTTTTGATGGGTTACGTCGCCTGGGTGTTGAACCTGGCAGCGGCGCAGCAACGTCTCGAATCGCTGGCGTCCGTGGCATCCAGCCGTGCCAACAATACCTTCCATGAAGCCGCCGGGGTGCTGAAGAGCGTCGCCGCGTCGAGCCTTGCCCCGTGTACGCCGGAGAGCATCGACGAGATGCGTCTGCTGACGATCAACACGTTTGCGGTGAAGTCGATCGGCTATGTCGAGGAAGAGGTTTATGCCTGCGGTTCGTGGGGGCCGGTGGGCCATCGGGTGACGCCGTGGAAAGAAGACTTCATTACGTCTGATGGTGTGCGCGTGTCGCTCGGCGTACAAGCGCGGATCGTGCCAGCCAAGCCGATGATGGCGCTGCAGTACGCGGCCTTCAATGTGCTGGTCGACCCCGAGCAGTTTTTGCAGGTCCTGGTCGAGGACGATGTGCATTTGATGGTCGGTACCGCTGCCGGGCATCTGGTGGGAATTTCGCGGCCGGGGACGGAGCGCTTCATGAGTCGCGTGCATCTGGGCCCTGCTTCGGCGCTGGAGGATGGTTATCTGTATACGCTGGTGCACAGCGGTGACTGGGTGGCGATTGCGGCGGTATCGCGTCATGAGTTGCTGCAAGGGCTGGTGCGCCGCGAGATGCTGTTGCTGCCGATAGGCGGGTTGATTGCCGGGATGCTTGCGCTGTTGATCGTGCGGCGCACGCGCCGGCGTTTGTCGCCACTGGCCGAGCTTGAGCTGGCGGTGCGCAATCGTGAGTTCATCGTGCACTATCAGCCGATCATGGATTTGAGCGATGGCGCCTGTGTCGGGGCCGAAGCGCTGGTGCGCTGGCGACATCCGGACGGCAGCCTGGTGCGGCCCGATCTGTTTATCCCGCTGGCCGAAGAGAGCGGGCTGATTCTGCCGATCACCGACCAGGTGATCGATCACGTCGTGCAGGATCTGGGGCCGCTTCTGGTCAAAGAGCGCAACCTGCATGTGGCGATCAATCTGGCGGCGGCGGATGTCAGCAGCGGTCGTTTCCTGCCCCGACTCAAGTCCGCGATTAGCAAGGCTGATGTGTGGCCGAGCCAGATCTGGCTGGAGGCCACGGAGCGCGGTTTTGTGCAGATCGAATCAGCACGGCAAACGATGAATCAGGCACGCGAGTTGGGGCATCTGGCAGCTATCGATGATTTCGGCACCGGGTTTTCCAGCCTGCAGCATTTGCAGCAGTTGCCGCTGGATGTACTGAAAATCGACAAGTCATTTGTCGACACCATCGGGCGCGATGCAGAGGCGAGTTCGGTGACGGCGCACATCATCGACATGGCCAAGAGTTTGCGCTTGAAGGTGGTGGCTGAAGGGATTGAGACAGAGGCGCAGCTGGAGTATCTGCGCAATCGTGGGGTGGATTTCGGGCAGGGTTGGTTGTTTGCCAAGCCGATGCCTGCGGGGGAGTTTTTGCGGTTCGTTGGGGAGCGTTGTGGGGCGGGTGCGGAATTGAATGGTCAGGTCGGCGAGCTGGCTGAGTGTGTTTGACAAGGCAGGTTTTTGGGACCGCTTCGCTGCCCAGCGGGAGCAAGCTCCCTCGCCACAGGTTTGGGAGCGCTCCTCAGTTTCGGGGTCATCCTTGACCTGATTGTCATCCCATCACTTAGAACGCGTAACTGGCCTTGAGGCTGCCGCTGAAACCGTGGCTGTCACCGCCGCCGCTGGCACCGACTTCTGCGCCGACGCTGAGGGCGCCGAGACTAGCCATCAGGTTGACGCCGCCGCTGAACTGGTCGCGGTTGTCGAAGGCAGCGCGTTGTTCGATGTCGAGGCCCAGCAGGTGGCCCTGGCTGTTGACGTCGTTGTTGCCCAGCGTGCGTTCGTAGCCGACTTGTACGCCTGGCACCAGTTGCCAAGCGCCCATCGCCACCGGGGCGAACGCCACGTTGAGGTTGGCGACGGCACTGCGGCGGGTGGCGGTGTTGTCGTCGACGTCGAGTGCCAGTTCGCTGCCCTGCTCTTTGAAGCCTTTGAGGTCGAGGTGGCTGACGCGCACACCGAGGCTGGGTTCGAGGATCATGCCGTTGACCGGTGCGCGGTAACCCAGCGCCAATGTTGCGCCGGTGAGGTTGCCGTGGGTGTCGCCCTTGGCCGTGCCGAGGCCGCCGCCGAGTTCGCGTTTGCTGGCGTAATCGACGTAGCCGGCGCTGACATTGGCGTCGACGAACAGCCCGCGTTCCAGGCTGGTGAAGCCGTAGCGCGCACCGAGGTCGAAGAAGGTGAAGTCGGTATCGGCCTCGCCGCCCGCACCGCCGACGGTGCCTTTGCTGTAGCCGAAGCCGCCATGTGCGCTGAGTTGTTCGGAGAAGCGCTGGGTGATACCAACCATCAGGCCCTGGCTGTGTTCGTTGCTGTTTTCGGCGTGGGACGAGCCGTCGGTGCCGAGGTAACCGGCGAGCGCGGTGGTCCACAAACGGTATTGGCCGACTTTCAGATCGGTGCCGCTGGCGTAGGGGGCGGCGGCTTGTTCGATCAACGCGTTCTGCCGCAGCAAATAGCTGGCGGCGTCGGCGTCAACCTGGCCGCCGACCTGAGCTTCGACACCGCCGAGGGTGCCGGCGTCGATCGCCGATTGCAGGTAATAGTTGTAGGCGCTGTAGGTGCCAGACAGGTTGGTGTTCTGCAATTGACGCAGTAATTCGGCACCGGCAGCGGCGTTGCCGATCAATCCGGCCTGCCCCGGCAGGCTGTTGTATTCGACCAGTTTGCCGCGCAGCACGTAGATGGTTTCCTGCGACAGGCCAAGACCTAGCTTGAGGTAGTTGTCCATGCTGCCGTATTCGGCGGTGACTTCATCAAGACCGGCCTGCAGGTAGCTGGCCTGCACGCCAAGCAGCGGCGCATAGATCGAGGCCATGCTCGGCGGCAACGCCTTGAGGGTCGCGGCGACGCGCGCGGCCGTGTAGTCGTTGGTCGCCAGGTAGTTGGCCATGATGGTCGCGCTGTCGACTCCGGCGATGCTCTGCAGCACGGCGGCCGTCCAGCCCGTGCGGTCTTTGCCGGCGGTGCAATGGAACAGTTGCGCGCCGTCGGTGCTGGCCAGTTCGTTGAACAACTTGCCGAACTGCCCGCGCATCCCCGCGTCGCTGACGAAGGCGCGGTTGGTCTGTTCCATCATGGCGATGGCATCGGCAGCGCTTTTGAACGACACGGTGGTGATGTTCGCGCCCGAGGTGGTGCTGCCGATGATGTCGATGTTCTGGTAGCTCGCGCCGCTCAGCATCGTGTCCGGCGTACCAGCGATTTCGCTCGGCGTGCGCAGGTCGTAGACGGCTTTGATGCCGAGGCTGTTGAGGGTCGCCAGATCCGCTGCCGACGGCGTGATCGCGTTGGAGCGGTAGAACACGCCACCGCGCATCGTGCCATCGTGGGCCGTGGAATACGCAGTGGTCAGCCCGGCGACATCACGGAAGTTGTCGATGCTTTGCAGGCGTGGCGTGTCGATTACGACGGTCTCGGCAGCGTGGGCAGCAGCGATGGACAGGCTCAGAACGGACAGCGAACACACAAGACGTTGAAACACAGTGCAGCCTCATTGGAATTAGCGTTGGGCTGGCTACTATCTGCAATCAACTGATACCGAATATGACAGAACGACTGCGCAAGAAAATGGTTGCGCGATCGGGCCGTGGGCTGCGTTTTTTGTCCGTAAGGGTTCGGTTTGTTTCGCAAATTCCGGGAGCAACAGATAACCCTGTGGGAGCTGGCTTGCCAGCGAAGGCGGTCGATCAGCCGGGAAGGATGGAGACTGACACGGCCCCATCGCTGGCAAGCCAGCTCCCACAGTTTTTTGCGGTGAGCTCAGGGTTGGCGGCTGCCAGAGATCCAGAGTGGGAGCTAGCCTGCTAGCGATTTCGGTGCGTGACGATCTCCAGCCCCTCGCCCATGTCTGGCGCCTTAAAGTATCGAGTGATCAAATCAAACTCCGCATCCGACGCCGCCAACTCATGCTCGGCCAGTGGGTTGCGTGCATGCAACCGAGCACGGCAGATGGCGTCATCCACTTTTTACCCGAGGCGATCTTGCCGCACATCAGGTGTAGTGTGGGTGCACGCATTGGGGACGCTTCCTTATGTCGATTGCTGGATAATGCCCAACGTCTGTCAGCGAGGCCATTGAGGCGCTTGCCCCACGAGGAACCCAGATGACCACAATCACTGCACGCCAATGCTCGTCCTGGGTGCTACTGACCCTGCTCGCCACCGGTATGGCGCTGACGGCCGGCTGTTCGAGCAAACGCTACGCCACCAACGGCTCGAACTGCTACGCCAAAGCCGTGCCTACTTCCGGCGAAGGTGGTCTGGCCTGGGGCGACACCTTGAGCATGGCGCGCAAGAAGTCGATGAATAACTGCATGCGCTATGCGAGCCGCTCCGGAGGCACGCCGAACACCTGTCAGGTGGTGCAGGCGCAGTGCAAACGCTGAAGACAATTGATGAGTTCTGCTCATGAACCCTAGCAATCAAAACCGTATTGTTGAGCAATGAACAGCTCTATAAGGTGACGGAACACTTGGAAAGAGCTGCCCACCATGAAAAATCCTGCACAAGTGATCGTCGTCATCGGTCCCGGTTCTATTGGCCAGGCCATCGCCCGCCGGGTCAGTGCCGGCAAGCATGTGGTACTGGCTGACCTGAAACAGGAGAACGCCGACGCAGCAGCCAGAGTCCTTTTCGATGCAGGGTTTGAGGTCACCGCGACGGTCGTCGACATCGCCTCTCGTGAATCGGTGCAGGCCCTGGTGCAGACCGCCACCGCCATCGGCGAGATCAGCGGCGTGATCCTTGCCGCTGGCGTTTCCCCTTCGCAGGCGCCAGTCGCGACCATTCTTCGAGTGGATCTGTATGGCACGGCGCTGGTGCTGGAAGAATTCGGTAACGTCATCGCCAATGGCGGCTCGGCGGTGGTAATCGCCTCGCAGTCTGGCCATCGCCTGCCGGCTCTGAGTGTCGAGCAGAACCAGGCACTGGCCACCACGCCAGTGGAAGAACTGTTGGCGTTACCGATGCTACAAGCTGATCAGATCAGCGATCCCTTGCACGCTTACCAGATTTCCAAACGCGGTAACTCGTTGCGGGTCATGGCCGAGGCGGTGCGTTGGGGCAAGCGTGGGGCGCGGGTCAATACCATCAGCCCGGGGATCATTTTCACCCCGCTGGCACGAGACGAACTGAGCGGCCCGCGTGGACCCGGCTATCAGCGCATGATCGACTTGAGCGCCGCCGGACGCGGTGGCACACCAGATGAAGTCGGCGCGGTCGGTGCGTTGCTGATGGGGCCGGAAGGCACGTTTATTACGGGTAGCGATTTCTTGATGGATGGGGGTGTGACGGCGGCGTACTTGTACGGCGATCTGGCGCCGCAGTAATCATTCACTGAGACGACCTGTTCTTTGGCAAGCCCGCCCGCACAGGTTTACGCAACCGTGGAGAGGGGATTCAGCCCCTCGCCACAGGCTCCTCACTACGAAGTGACCGTCTGCTATCAGCGCTTCAACGCCGCCGCATTCGCCCGCGCGGTGTGCAGCTTTTTATAACTGTCGATCAGACGCAAATGCCGATCCAGCCCTTCAAGCTTCATGCTGGTCGGTGTCAGACCGTAAAAACGCACACTGCCGTTGACCGAACCAATCGCCGCGTCCATGCGCTCGTCGCCGAACATGCGACGGAAGTTGGCTTCGTAATCGGCCAGTTCCAGGTCTTCATCGAGTTCCATTTCCAGACACACATTCACCGCCTGATAGAACAAGCCGCGCTCGACGGTGTTGTCGTTGTATTGCAGGAAAGCTTCGACCAGATCCTTGGCCTGCTCGAATTTCTGCAGGGCAAGGTAGATCAACAGGCGCAGTTCCAGAATGGTCAACTTGCCCCACGGCGTGTTGTCGTCGAACTCGATGCCGATCAGCGTGGTGATGTCGGTGTAATCATCCAGCTCGCTGTTTTCCAGGCCTTGGGCGAGGTTGCGCAGACCGACTTTGCTCAAGCTGTGCAGGTTGAGGATGTCGGCGCGGAATTGCAGGGCCTTGTTGGTGTTGTCCCAGATCAGATCGTCGACCGGATAGATTTCCGAGTAATCCGGCACCAGGATCCGGCAAGCGTTGGCGCCGAGATCGTCGTAGACCGCCATGTAGGCTTCTTTGCCCAGGTTTTCGAGAATGCCGAACAGCGTTGCGGCTTCTTCGGCGTTGGAGTTTTCGCCGTGACCGGAGAAGTCCCACTCGACGAATTCGAAGTCAGACTTGGCACTGAAAAAGCGCCACGACACGACACCGCTGGAGTCGATGAAGTGCTCGACGAAGTTGTTCGGTTCGGTCACTGCCTGGCCGGAGAACGTCGGTTGCGGCAAATCGTTCAAGCCTTCGAAGCTGCGGCCTTGCAGCAGCTCGGTCAGGCTGCGCTCCAGCGCCACTTCCAGGCTCGGGTGCGCGCCGAACGAGGCGAACACACCACCGGTGCGCGGGTTCATCAGGGTCACGCACATCACCGGGAATTCACCGCCCAGCGACGCATCCTTCACCAGCACCGGGAAGCCCTGCTCTTCCAGGCCTTTGATCCCGGCGAGAATGCTCGGGTACTTTTCCAGTACTTCCTGCGGCACGTCCGGCAGGGCCATTTCGCCTTCGAGGATTTCGCGTTTGACCGCGCGTTCGAAGATCTCCGACAGGCATTGCACCTGGGCTTCAGCCAACGTGTTGCCGGCGCTCATGCCGTTACTCAGGAACAGGTTTTCGATCAGATTCGACGGGAAGTACACCACCTCACCATCCGACTGGCGCACGAACGGCAGCGAGCAGATGCCACGCTGGGTGTTGCCGGAGTTGGTGTCGTACAGATGCGAGCCTTTGAGTTCGCCGTCGCGGTTGTAAATGTCCAGGCAGTAGTCGTCGAGAATCTCTGCCGGCAGCTCGTCTTTCGGGCCGGGCTTGAACCAACGCTCGTTCGGGTAATGCACGAACTCGGCGGTGGCGATGTCTTCGCCCCAGAATTGATCGTTGTAGAAGAAGTTGCAGTTCAGGCGCTCGATGAACTCGCCCAGTGCCGAGGCCAGTGCGCCCTCTTTGGTCGCGCCCTTGCCGTTGGTGAAGCACATCGGCGAGTGCGCGTCACGGATGTGCAGCGACCAGACGTTAGGCACGATATTGCGCCACGAGGCGATCTCGATCTTCATCCCCAGATCCGCGAGAATCCCGGACATATTGGCGATGGTCTGCTCAAGCGGCAGGTCCTTACCAACGATGTAAGTGCCCGCCTCCGACGTCGAATGCGGCATCAGCAGCGCCTGCGCGTCGGCGTCGAGGTTTTCGACTTCCTCGATCACAAACTCGGGACCGGTCTGCACGACCTTCTTCACCGTGCAGCGATCAATCGAACGCAGAATGCCCAGGCGATCCTTTTCAGAGATGTCCGCCGGCAATTCGACCTGAATCTTGAAGATCTGGTTGTAGCGGTTTTCCGGGTCGACGATGTTGTTCTGCGACAGGCGAATATTGTCGGTCGGGATGTTACGCGTCTCGCAATACAGCTTCACAAAGTAAGCCGCGCACAAGGCCGACGACGCCAGGAAGTAGTCGAACGGCCCCGGTGCCGAGCCATCGCCTTTGTAGCGAATGGGCTGATCGGCAATCACCGTGAAGTCGTCGAACTTGGCTTCAAGTCGAAGGTTGTCGAGAAAGTTGACCTTGATTTCCATGCGGGTTTACCAGAGAGCAAAAACGAATTGGCGGCCATTATCCGGGTTTTCAGCCTGACGTCTTGTGCTTTTGCGTAATCATCGCCGAGTGGGCTGTGCGGCGCCTGTGCGGCTGCGGACGACAAAAATGCCACGAGCAGTGAATTATTTCGTGTCTTCTTGTATCTGACGGAAAGAACCCATGCCACCAAAACAATGGCATCGAATCCGTTCAGCTATGAGTGACCCGCATGAAATCAAGGAAAAACAAGGTCAATCCCATCGGATTGAAAGACATCACCATTGTCGACGACGCCAAGATGCGCAAAGCGATCACCGCCGCCGCGCTGGGCAATGCCATGGAATGGTTCGACTTCGGGGTCTACGGATTTGTCGCCTATGCACTCGGCAAGATCTTCTTCCCCGGGGCTGATCCTGGTGTACAGATGATTGCAGCGCTGGCGACCTTCTCAGTGCCGTTCCTGATTCGTCCGCTGGGCGGGCTGTTCTTCGGTGCGCTGGGCGACAAATACGGGCGGCAGAAAGTGCTGGCCGCGACCATCGTGATCATGTCGCTGAGCACCTTCGCCATCGGCCTGATACCGTCCTATGAGTCGATCGGCATCTGGGCGCCGATCCTGCTGTTGCTGGCGAAAATGGCTCAGGGTTTTTCGGTCGGCGGTGAGTACACCGGCGCCTCGATCTTCGTTGCCGAATACGCGCCCGACCGCAAACGCGGCTTCCTCGGCAGCTGGCTGGACTTCGGTTCGATTGCCGGCTTCGTCCTCGGTGCCGGCGTGGTGGTGCTGATCTCGACGATCATCGGCGAAGAGAAATTCCTCGAATGGGGCTGGCGCCTGCCGTTCTTCCTCGCCCTGCCGCTGGGTATGATCGGCCTCTATCTGCGGCATGCACTGGAAGAAACTCCGGCATTTCAGCAGCACGTCGAAAAACTCGAAGAAGGCGACCGTGAAGGTCTGGCGGGCGGGCCGAAAGTCTCGTTCAAGGAAGTCGCGACCATGCACTGGCGCAGCCTGATGACCTGCATTGGCGTGGTGGCGGTGACTAACGTCACCTATTACATGCTGCTGACCTACATGCCGAGCTATTTGTCGCACAACCTGCACTACAGCGAAAACCGTGGCGTGCTGATCATCATCGCGATCATGGTCGGCATGCTGTTCGTGCAGCCGGCGATTGGTTTTATCAGCGATAAAATTGGCCGCAAACCCTTCATTGTGGTCGGCAGCATCGGCCTGTTCCTGCTGGCGATTCCGGCGTTCATGCTGATCAACAGCGGCAAGATCGGCCTGATCTTTTCCGGTTTGCTGATCCTCGCGGTGTTGCTGAATTTCTTCATCGGCGTCATGGCCTCGACCCTGCCGGCGATGTTCCCCACGCACATCCGCTACAGCGCGCTGGCCGCTGCATTCAACGTCTCGGTGCTGATCGCTGGTCTGACCCCGACCGCCGTGGCCTGGCTGGTGGAAAGTACCAACAACCTGTACATGCCGGCCTACTACCTGATGGTGATTGCCGTGGTTGGCCTGATCACCGGCGTGACCATGAAAGAGACCGCCAACAAACCGCTACGAGGTGCTGCACCGGCGGCGTCTGACCTTGAGGAAGCCAAGGAACTGCTCAAGGAACACCACGACCACATCGAGCAGAAAATCGAAGACATCGACGCCGAAATCGCCGAACTGGAAGCTAAACGCAAGGAGTTGGTGCAGCAGCATCCGCGCATTAACTGAGCCGTTCGCAGCGTGGCCACTCAAAACGGAGTCGAGTGGCCACATAAGGACCGTGCAACTAAATCCGCAGACGACCACTCACTGAATTGACGGAGGTTGCGTCACTTTACGCAACCTCGATATCGAAGGTGCCAGCGTGGACACTTACTCCGATCGTCGCAACAACCTCTCGCTGGACAGCCTGAATTTCTTCCTCGCCGATGTGCGCGACGGACTCGGGCCGTATCTGGCCATTTACCTGTTGGCCGTGCATCACTGGGAACCGGCCAGCATTGGGCTGGTGATGACCCTCGCTGGCGTCGCCGCCCTTGTCACCCAGACACCCGCCGGTGCTCTGGTCGACAACACACGCAGTAAACGAGCGGTCATCGCGATTGCCGCGTTGCTGGTGACCGGCAGTTGCGTGGTATTGCCATTCGTGACGTCCTTCAGTCTGGTGGCGATCACTCAAGCGCTGAGCGCCGCAGCGGCATCGGTGTTCGCACCGGCCATCTCGGCGATCACCCTGGGCATCACCGGCCCGCGCGCGTTCACCCGGCGCACCGGACGCAACGAGACTTTCAACCATGCTGGCAACGCCTGCGCGGCGCTGCTGGCCGGTGGGTTTGCCTACTTGTTCGGGCCGGTGGCGGTGTTCTACCTGATGGCGGTCATGGCGCTGTGCAGCGTGATCGCCGTGAGCTTCGTCGACAGCAACGCCATCAACCATGATCTCGCCCGTGGGCTCGACCCAAGCGACGCCGCCCACGGCAAGACGCCATCGGGATTGACGATGTTGCTGACCAATAAAGCGCTGCTGATGTTCGCCATCTGTTGTGCCCTCTTCCACTTGGCTAACGCGGCGATGCTGCCACTGGTGAGCCAGAAGCTGGCGCAGGTCAACTTGCAAATGGCGACACCACTGACTTCGGCCTGTATCGTCGCCGCGCAACTGGTCATGGTGCCGGTCGCCCTGCTGGTTGGGGTCAAAGCCGATGTGTGGGGACGCAAGCCGCTGCTGCTCGCGGGCTTCCTGATTCTTCCGTTGCGCGGTGTGCTCTACACCTTGTCCGCCGACCCTTACTGGCTAGTGGCGGTACAGATGCTCGACGGCGTCGGCGCAGGGATCTTCGGCGCGCTGTTCCCGGTGGTAGTGAAAGATCTGACCTTGGGCACCGGCCACTTCAACGTCAGCCTGGGTGCCCTATCGACGGTGTTCGGTCTGGGCGCAGCATTAAGTGCCAGCGTTGCGGGAGTTGTATTGCAGGAAGCCGGTTACAACGCGGCATTTCTGACCCTGGCGGTGATTGCCGGGGTGGCGCTGGTACTGTTGTGGATGACGGTGCCGGAAACCTTGCGGCAGGTGGGGAATGATGTGAATGTTCTTGACCGTGAGGCGCCCTTCACTGCTCCGCCGTAACACCCTATATCGTTAAGTGGGAATTGCTGACGAGGGAGGAAGGATTTGGCTGATAACAAGCTTGTGTTCACCGAAAGTGATTTGGCGCAAATGCAGCGCTTCAACCGCAAACTCGCCTGGCTGCCGCGGTTTCGCGTTCGCAATCGGCTGACGCCGCGTTTGATCCAGGCATTGCTGCGCGTCAGTCAGATACTCGGCGCGAACAAACCGGTCAAACACGGCCTTCAAGTGCAAAGCACTGTGGTTCATTCGCACGCTGCTTCAGTGCCTGTCCGAATCATCCGCCCACAAGGAAAGCCCAAGGGTGTGGTACTTGATTACCACGGTGGCGGCTGGGTGATCGGTAATGCACAGATGAACGATGACCTTAACATCGCAATGGTCAAGGCTTGCAACGTGGCAGTGGTGTCAGTTGACTATCGGTTGGCAGTCAATACACCGGTTGAGGCGTTGATGGCGGATTGTCTTTGCGCCGCACGCTGGCTGCTGAGCGACGATTGCACGGAATTCGTTGGTCTGCCGGTGATCGTTGTCGGCGAATCAGCGGGTGCGCACTTGGCAACCGCAACGTTATTGGCACTCAAACCAGCACCCGGTTTGTTGCAGCGCGTCTGCGGCGCTTTGCTGTATTACGGCGTCTACGATCTCGCGGGCACCCCAAGCGTACACGCCGCACCTGCAGAAACGCTGGTGCTCGACGGCCCGGGCATGGTCGAGGCGCTGCGCCTGCTGACTCCAGGATTGAGTGATGATGAACGCCGGCAGGCACCATTGTCTCCGCTTTACGGCGATTTGAGCGGATTGCCACCGGCGTTGATGTTCACCGGCGAACTGGATCCACTGCGCGATGACACGCTGGAACTCGCTGAGCGTTGGCAACAATCGGCACCAGTTGAAGTACATCTACTGCCCTCGTCCGCCCATGGCTTTATTCATTTTCCTACCACCATGGCTAGTCGTGTTCTGGACTACAGCCGGAAGTGGCTTTCGCGTTAGATCGGGGTAATTAAGGGCTAATTGGCGAGCCAAGCACTTTCCTGCGGACAAAACAAAACCCCAACTGCTTTCGCAATTGGGGTTTTGGAATTTAATCTTGACGATGACCTACTCTCACATGGGGAAACCCCACACTACCATCGGCGATGCATCGTTTCACTTCTGAGTTCGGGATGGGATCAGGTGGTTCCAACGCTCTATGGTCGTCAAGAAATTCGGGTACTGACTCGTGACCGGCTGGCCTCGCTTCAGCAAATCGGGTATGTGATACAGGTGCTTTGTGAGCAGCGCGAACTTTCGGTTCATTGCGTCTTCACACACCGCAATCTGGTCTCTTTCGAGCATTCAAATTGCTTGGGTGTTATATGGTCAAGCCTCACGGGCAATTAGTATTGGTTAGCTCAACGCCTCACAGCGCTTACACACCCAACCTATCAACGTCGTAGTCTTCGACGGCCCTTCAGGGAACTCAAGGTTCCAGTGAGATCTCATCTTGAGGCAAGTTTCCCGCTTAGATGCTTTCAGCGGTTATCTTTCCCGAACATAGCTACCCGGCAATGCCACTGGCGTGACAACCGGAACACCAGAGGTTCGTCCACTCCGGTCCTCTCGTACTAGGAGCAGCCCCTCTCAAATCTCAAACGTCCACGGCAGATAGGGACCGAACTGTCTCACGACGTTCTAAACCCAGCTCGCGTACCACTTTAAATGGCGAACAGCCATACCCTTGGGACCGGCTTCAGCCCCAGGATGTGATGAGCCGACATCGAGGTGCCAAACACCGCCGTCGATATGAACTCTTGGGCGGTATCAGCCTGTTATCCCCGGAGTACCTTTTATCCGTTGAGCGATGGCCCTTCCATACAGAACCACCGGATCACTAAGACCTACTTTCGTACCTGCTCGACGTGTCTGTCTCGCAGTCAAGCGCGCTTTTGCCTTTATACTCTACGACCGATTTCCGACCGGTCTGAGCGCACCTTCGTACTCCTCCGTTACTCTTTAGGAGGAGACCGCCCCAGTCAAACTACCCACCATACACTGTCCTCGATCCGGATAACGGACCTGAGTTAGAACCTCAAAGTTGCCAGGGTGGTATTTCAAGGATGGCTCCACGCGAACTGGCGTCCACGCTTCAAAGCCTCCCACCTATCCTACACAAGCAAATTCAAAGTCCAGTGCAAAGCTATAGTAAAGGTTCACGGGGTCTTTCCGTCTAGCCGCGGATACACTGCATCTTCACAGCGATTTCAATTTCACTGAGTCTCGGGTGGAGACAGCGCCGCCATCGTTACGCCATTCGTGCAGGTCGGAACTTACCCGACAAGGAATTTCGCTACCTTAGGACCGTTATAGTTACGGCCGCCGTTTACCGGGGCTTCGATCAAGAGCTTCGCGTTAGCTAACCCCATCAATTAACCTTCCGGCACCGGGCAGGCGTCACACCCTATACGTCCACTTTCGTGTTTGCAGAGTGCTGTGTTTTTAATAAACAGTCGCAGCGGCCTGGTATCTTCGACCGGCATGAGCTTACGGAGCAAGTCCTTCACCCTCACCGGCGCACCTTCTCCCGAAGTTACGGTGCCATTTTGCCTAGTTCCTTCACCCGAGTTCTCTCAAGCGCCTTGGTATTCTCTACCCAACCACCTGTGTCGGTTTGGGGTACGGTTCCTGGTTATCTGAAGCTTAGAAGCTTTTCTTGGAAGCATGGCATCAACCACTTCGTCACCTGAAAGGTAACTCGTCATCAGCTCTCGGCCTTAAGATCCCGGATTTACCTAAGATCTCAGCCTACCACCTTAAACTTGGACAACCAACGCCAAGCTGGCCTAGCCTTCTCCGTCCCTCCATCGCAATAACCAGAAGTACAGGAATATTAACCTGTTTTCCATCGACTACGCTTTTCAGCCTCGCCTTAGGGACCGACTAACCCTGCGTCGATTAACGTTGCGCAGGAAACCTTGGTCTTTCGGCGTGGGTGTTTTTCACACCCATTGTCGTTACTCATGTCAGCATTCGCACTTCTGATACCTCCAGCAAGCTTCTCAACTCACCTTCACAGGCTTACAGAACGCTCCTCTACCGCATCACTTACGTGATACCCGTAGCTTCGGTGTATGGTTTGAGCCCCGTTACATCTTCCGCGCAGGCCGACTCGACTAGTGAGCTATTACGCTTTCTTTAAAGGGTGGCTGCTTCTAAGCCAACCTCCTAGCTGTCTAAGCCTTCCCACATCGTTTCCCACTTAACCATAACTTTGGGACCTTAGCTGACGGTCTGGGTTGTTTCCCTTTTCACGACGGACGTTAGCACCCGCCGTGTGTCTCCCATGCTCGGCACTTGTAGGTATTCGGAGTTTGCATCGGTTTGGTAAGTCGGGATGACCCCCTAGCCGAAACAGTGCTCTACCCCCTACAGTGATACATGAGGCGCTACCTAAATAGCTTTCGAGGAGAACCAGCTATCTCCGAGCTTGATTAGCCTTTCACTCCGATCCACAGGTCATCCGCTAACTTTTCAACGGTAGTCGGTTCGGTCCTCCAGTCAGTGTTACCTAACCTTCAACCTGCCCATGGATAGATCGCCCGGTTTCGGGTCTATTCCCAGCGACTAGACGCCCTATTAAGACTCGCTTTCGCTACGCCTCCCCTATTCGGTTAAGCTCGCCACTGAAAATAAGTCGCTGACCCATTATACAAAAGGTACGCAGTCACAGAACAAAGTCTGCTCCCACTGCTTGTACGCATACGGTTTCAGGATCTATTTCACTCCCCTCTCCGGGGTTCTTTTCGCCTTTCCCTCACGGTACTAGTTCACTATCGGTCAGTCAGTAGTATTTAGCCTTGGAGGATGGTCCCCCCATATTCAGACAAAGTTTCTCGTGCTCCGTCCTACTCGATTTCATGACTAAGAGACTTTCGCGTACAGGGCTATCACCCACTATGGCCGCACTTTCCAGAGCGTTCCGCTAATCTCAAAGCCACTTAAGGGCTAGTCCCCGTTCGCTCGCCACTACTAAGGGAATCTCGGTTGATTTCTTTTCCTCAGGGTACTTAGATGTTTCAGTTCCCCTGGTTCGCTTCTTGCACCTATGTATTCAGTACAAGATAACCATCTTGTGATGGCTGGGTTCCCCCATTCAGACATCTCCGGATCAAAGTCTGTTTGCCGACTCCCCGAAGCTTTTCGCAGGCTACCACGTCTTTCATCGCCTCTGACTGCCAAGGCATCCACCGTATGCGCTTCTTCACTTGACCATATAACCCCAAGCAATCTGGTTATACTGTGAAGACGACATTCGCCGAAAATTCGCAAAACTCTTAAGAGTCACTCACAAATTTTACCTTAGCCTGATCCGTTACCAGTGAAAGTAACGTTCAGTCTATCTTTCTATCACATACCCAAATTTTTAAAGAACGATCTAATCAAAAGACTAGAAATCAGCATTCACCATCACAGCGATGGAATGCTCATTTCTAAGCTTTCAAACTTCAGAAGCAGTGGTGGTGGAGCCAAGCGGGATCGAACCGCTGACCTCCTGCGTGCAAGGCAGGCGCTCTCCCAGCTGAGCTATGGCCCCGTATTTCTACAGGTTCCCACACAAAAATTGGTGGGTCTGGGCAGATTCGAACTGCCGACCTCACCCTTATCAGGGGTGCGCTCTAACCAACTGAGCTACAGACCCAATTTCGGGCTGCTTCTATCGTCTTCTTCAATGAATCAAGCAATTCGTGTGGGAACTTATGGAGCAGCTGACGTCGTCGATTAAGGAGGTGATCCAGCCGCAGGTTCCCCTACGGCTACCTTGTTACGACTTCACCCCAGTCATGAATCACACCGTGGTAACCGTCCTCCCGAAGGTTAGACTAGCTACTTCTGGTGCAACCCACTCCCATGGTGTGACGGGCGGTGTGTACAAGGCCCGGGAACGTATTCACCGCGACATTCTGATTCGCGATTACTAGCGATTCCGACTTCACGCAGTCGAGTTGCAGACTGCGATCCGGACTACGATCGGTTTTGTGGGATTAGCTCCACCTCGCGGCTTGGCAACCCTCTGTACCGACCATTGTAGCACGTGTGTAGCCCAGGCCGTAAGGGCCATGATGACTTGACGTCATCCCCACCTTCCTCCGGTTTGTCACCGGCAGTCTCCTTAGAGTGCCCACCATAACGTGCTGGTAACTAAGGACAAGGGTTGCGCTCGTTACGGGACTTAACCCAACATCTCACGACACGAGCTGACGACAGCCATGCAGCACCTGTCTCAATGCTCCCGAAGGCACCAATCCATCTCTGGAAAGTTCATTGGATGTCAAGGCCTGGTAAGGTTCTTCGCGTTGCTTCGAATTAAACCACATGCTCCACCGCTTGTGCGGGCCCCCGTCAATTCATTTGAGTTTTAACCTTGCGGCCGTACTCCCCAGGCGGTCAACTTAATGCGTTAGCTGCGCCACTAAGAGCTCAAGGCTCCCAACGGCTAGTTGACATCGTTTACGGCGTGGACTACCAGGGTATCTAATCCTGTTTGCTCCCCACGCTTTCGCACCTCAGTGTCAGTATCAGTCCAGGTGGTCGCCTTCGCCACTGGTGTTCCTTCCTATATCTACGCATTTCACCGCTACACAGGAAATTCCACCACCCTCTACCATACTCTAGCTTGCCAGTTTTGGATGCAGTTCCCAGGTTGAGCCCGGGGATTTCACATCCAACTTAACAAACCACCTACGCGCGCTTTACGCCCAGTAATTCCGATTAACGCTTGCACCCTCTGTATTACCGCGGCTGCTGGCACAGAGTTAGCCGGTGCTTATTCTGTCGGTAACGTCAAAATTGCAGAGTATTAATCTACAACCCTTCCTCCCAACTTAAAGTGCTTTACAATCCGAAGACCTTCTTCACACACGCGGCATGGCTGGATCAGGCTTTCGCCCATTGTCCAATATTCCCCACTGCTGCCTCCCGTAGGAGTCTGGACCGTGTCTCAGTTCCAGTGTGACTGATCATCCTCTCAGACCAGTTACGGATCGTCGCCTTGGTGAGCCATTACCTCACCAACTAGCTAATCCGACCTAGGCTCATCTGATAGCGCAAGGCCCGAAGGTCCCCTGCTTTCTCCCGTAGGACGTATGCGGTATTAGCGTTCCTTTCGAAACGTTGTCCCCCACTACCAGGCAGATTCCTAGGCATTACTCACCCGTCCGCCGCTGAATCCAGGAGCAAGCTCCTTTCATCCGCTCGACTTGCATGTGTTAGGCCTGCCGCCAGCGTTCAATCTGAGCCATGATCAAACTCTTCAGTTCAAACATCTTTGGGTTTTTAAGAAACCCTAAACTTGGCTCAGCAATCGTTGGTTACATCTTTGATTTCTCGCGGAGTAACTTGTGATGCTGATAATCTTGTTGACTATCAGTCTGACTCCACAAGCACCCACACGAATTGCTTGATTCAGTTGTTAAAGAGCGGTTGGTTAAGATCTTTCATCTCAACCGAGGCGCGCATTCTACAGCAGCCTCATTTGCTGTCAAGTGATTATTTTCAGAAGTTTTCGAAGAATTCTTCAACAACTTCAACCACTTGCTCTTCCGATCTCTCGTTAGCGGGAGGCGAATTCTACAGCGTTACACGCTGCTGTCAACACCTCTTTTTCACCGCTTTCGACCGAGAAGATCGAACCGTCAAAAGAGCCAAACATCACCGCTCTTTCAACGCCTTCCAGGCCTCGATGAACTGAAGCGACCCACTGTCGAAAACCGCGCAACTCATTGAATTTCAAGGAGTTTTCCGTTTCGACTGCGCCGGAAGTGGGGCGAATTATAGACCTCCAGAATCTGCCGTCAACCGTTAATTTCAGTTTTCTATCAATGCACCGAAAAGCCTGCTTATATATAGACGCAACGTCAGCGGATGCGCAGCATACGGTCCATCACCTGAAACAATTTCCGGTGATGCTTCACAATGACAGCCCAACTGCCTGGATCGCCCCCCATGCCCGATTCCCGAATACACCCCACTCCAGCCCCCTTGCTCAATCCAGGCGAGACCGTGGTGCTATTCGACGGCGTCTGCAAGCTATGCAACGGCTGGGCGCGTTTTCTGATTCGTCATGACAACAAGCAGCGAGTGCGCCTGGCGGCAGTGCAATCGCCAGAAGGTCAGGCGTTGCTGGCATGGGCCGGTCTTCCGGTCGACGAGTTCGACACGATGGCGGTGATCCGCGACGAGCATTACTGGGTGCGCTCCGATGCGTTCTTCGAAGTGATTGCACAACTGCCGGCTCGTTGGTCGCCGGTCAGGCTTCTGCGAGTTTTCCCACAAGCACTTAGAGACTGGACCTACGACCGCGTGGCACTGAATCGCTATCGGATCTTCGGCAAGTACGACACCTGCCTGTTGCCCGACCCCGATCACGAACGTCGCTTTCTCAAGTCGCCAATGTGAATGCTCCGCTACAGCATCAACTGCAGCCACTGCCCCGGCGTCATTTTCGTCACCATCATCAAGACAATCACGAACATCCCGAGAAACCCGCAAACGCCCATCCAGAACCACTGTCGATAAGCAGCCCGGTAATCAGCATCAACCCCTGCCCCACATTGCACCGCGTCCGCCGCCATCCCTTGCAAACGTTTCTGCAGCAACAGCACCGGCAGCCAGAGCGATCCCACTATCAAGAACAGGATCAGCGACATCAGCACCCAGTCCGTGGTCAAGGGCAACCCGGAAAGCCTTATCAGCCAATAACCCGTCGCGATCTGGATGAAGCCCGCCGGCGTGGTGATCCAGGCGTCATAACGCACCACCATTTTCGCCACATGCGCGATCACTTGTGGATTGGCCGTACGGCTGGCGGCAATCAGGTACAGATAGGAACCCATGCCGAAGCCGAAGAGGAAAATCGCAGCGATGACATGCACGTACTTCACGCTCAGATAAAGCATGCTCACCACATCCCGTCAGAGAACATCACAGACAGGCAAAGATTCTGCGGATCGTTGATCGCTGCCATGTATTCGTCGACGCTGATCTCACCGACACAAGGACGGGCACCCGGTTCGGGCAGGTAACCTCGGGCGATCTTCGCGGCCAGAGCGACGGCAGCACAACTAGGGATCTCCGGCCCCTTGTCATTCAGCGCGGTCAGTTGCGCCGTCATCGACAACGGCAGGTCGTTCATTCCGACACCCCGCACATCTATATACATCGCACTTTTGCCATCACCGAAACGCTCAAACCATGTCCCCCAGCGATGCAACCTGGCAGCCCACACCCTGTGGTCACGCACCAGCCCTTTCCTCATCGCCAGTGCAAACAGATAATTGGCCACGCCGCCAAGCTTGAGGCCAGCGCCAGCCTTGAAACTCAACGTGTGCGCACCAAACCGGCTGGCAAAGATGTCCATGTCCGGTACATCAACATTGGCCAGCGCACGAGTGCCCAGGTTCTTCAGCTTGCGCAGGGTCAGGTCTTCCCAGCCCATCACCTCATGCACTTGACCATTGCGCAGTTGGCGGATCGGTTTGCCCGCATACGCCAGCACCCCCTCGATCGTCGACAACCCCGGCATTTTCGCTGACGAGGAAATGCCGTGCTCGATCGAGTCGATGCGTTTGAAGCGATGGCGCTGCTCATCGATGATCGCCGACGACAGCGTCGGCACCGAACTGCAACCACTGAGGATGGCGACACCGGCCTCTCTCGCTCGGGCATCGAGTACGCCGATGCCATTGACGAACGTCCGGCAGTCCGCCAGATCGCAATAGTTGACGCCCGCCTCGATGCAGCTTGCGGCCACCGCATAGGATTGCCCCTGAAACGGACCGCCCGTGTGGATCACCAGTTGAATATTCATTGCACGCAGAGCAGCGGCGAACCCTCCGCCCATCGCATCACCACACCAGCTTTCGCAGCTCGCCCCCAACTCAGCGACCTTGCGCTCCAGCTTCTGCGGATCGCGCCCCGAGATCGCCAGTTCGATGCCCGGCATATCGATCAGATGCCGACAAACGATGCTGCCAAAGTTTCCATACCCGCCAACAACCAACACCCTGAGTGCCATCAACGCTTCCCTGAACAATTCAACAACTGCCCCGCAACCGGACTCGGCGCAGCTTCCCTGATATCACCGGGCCAGGCAAGACAGCGTGGGTAGAGGTAGCGCCGTATCGGCCAGATCGATTCCAGTCACCGGGATAACATGCAGCACTGGCGATGCCATATCAACTTGTACGATGTCTTATCACGGGGTATTACTACGCCTCCTCAACAAAAATAAAACCACGGAGATCGCTACATGGACTCATTCCTGTCCGCCAAGCCTGGAAGCCTTGATCAAGCGAAAGGCAATACCCGCCGCAGTTTCCTGAAAAAGTCGCTCGCTGTTTCCGCCACGCTCGCCACTGTCGGCAGCGCCGCACTGCCCCGCTTCTCCGATGCCGCCGAACCCTTGAGTCAGCGCTACCCTGATCCACTGATTCACATCCTCGACGACAGCTTCCTGGACCTGCGTATTTTCAACGCCAGTGTTGAAAAACTCGCCACCGGCATGCGCTGGGCCGAAGGACCGGTGTGGGTCGGTGATGGCCGCTATCTATTGGTCAGCGACATCCCCAATAATCGCATCATGCGCTGGGACGAAATCACCGACACCTTCACCGTGTACCGCGAACACTCAAATTTCTCCAACGGCATGTGCCGAGATCGCCAAGGGCGTCTGATCGTTTGCGAAGGCTCCACCACCACTCGCGAAGGGCGCCGCATCACGCGCACCGAACACAATGGCACCATCTCCGTGCTGGCCGACAGTTTCGACGGCAAGCCCTTCAACTCGCCCAACGACATCGTCTGCAAAAGTGATGGCTCGATCTGGTTCACCGACCCGCCATTCCAGACCGGCAATAACTACGAAGGCCACAAAGTCACCCCGAGCCAACCCCACGCCGTGTACCGCATCGACGGTGAGAGCCAAAAAGTCACTCGGGTAATCGACGACCTCAACGGCCCCAACGGCCTGTGCTTTTCTCCCGATGAAAAGACCCTGTATGTCGTCGAAGGTCGCGCCAAGCCCAATCGCCTGATTTGGGCGATTGCGGTGAAAGACGACGGCACCCTGGGCGAACGCCGCAAGCACATCGAAGGCTTGGACTATGCCGCGATTGACGGCATCAAATGCGACGAAGCGGGCAACCTGTGGTGTGGCTGGGGCGGCAATGGTGATCCCAAGGCCGACCTGGAAAAACTCGACGGCGTGCGTGTTTTTAATTCGCAGGGCAAGGCCATCGGGCACATTTCGCTGCCAGAGCGCTGCCCGAACCTGTGCTTCGGCGGACGCGAAGGCAATCGACTGTTCATGGCCAGTAGTCACTCGATCTACTCGTTGTTTGTAAATACGCGTGGGACTACGTTTGCGTTGTAAAAACAACGCCGGTCTCGCGACAGTTCCGTGAGTAGCGAAACAAGATCCTGCCGCGCATCCGAGGCTGCGCGGTGACGATCCTTGTCGCTGAATTGTCGTTCGATAGAATGCCGCCCTGTATCGACGACGCCGCCCAAGGGAGACGTCAGAGTGCCTGGCCCTTGGCTATGTAATACGCGTTGACGAACGTTGCCGTGTGCTGCAAAGCCTGACGTATGTCCGGTTTGACTATTCCATGCCTGTTGGCAAACCGCTCGACCGCCGCGGTGTTGAAACGAGTGGTCTGGATAAAGTCCAAGGCTTCGGGTTTTGTATTCAAAAACCACGCGACCGGAGGAATACTCAATAGCCACTTCAGCAGTCGAAGTGAAATGTGATGTTTGGGAGACTTCAAGCCCAAAGGTTTAGCCACCTGTGCCAGGAGTTCTCGCAAGTTTGGCGTTTGATCATCAAGCGCCAGCAGTTCCTGGCCCACCATGGCAGGATCAAAAGCACAAACAGCCACCAGTTCGACCAGATAATCCACGGTGACCAGTGGCAGCCAGTGCTCGGCGGTGCCGGGCACTGCAGTCAGCTTGCCCTGCACCAGGTTGCGTATCAGCGCCACCAAAGGCTGGCCGTCAAGGATATGCCCGGTGCGGCTGTGGCCACAGACCGTCGCAGGGTGGACAACGGTCATCTCCCCGCCCTTGGCGGACATCACCTCCAGGCTCGCAAAATGCGCCTCCAGCTTGCTTGCCTCGTAACCACCGACACGTCGGTAGACGGCGGGCCAGTTCGTCAACTCCGGCTGACGAGGATCAATGCCGATGCGTTGCAGATGTTCATGATTGTTCAGCATGTAGCCGCCGATCATCACTAAACGGCTTTTTTGCTCAGCCGCCAACAGCGCCACACGCTTTGCCCCCTCCACATTCACCGCACGAGACTGCTCCACCGAAAGCCCCCATGCAAAGTGGGCGCCCAAATGGAATATGACGTTGGCGCGCCTCAGCACGTCCTGATCAGCCAGACTCAGCCCGAGATTGTCCTGCTCCAGATCCCCGGCCACGGCAAATACTCGGGTTGCGCACCCGCCCAAATTATCAACTTGCTCGCGCAACGCAGCCAGCCGCTCCGGGCGACGCATCAACACCCGAAGGGTGTGACCTTTTGCACTCAGGTTCGCCAGCAAATGTTGACCGATGAAGCCGGTTCCCCCCGTGACAAAGCACTCCACGCTCATTTCCCTGTTCCTTGTTGAAGGTGAGAAATCCAGCGTAAAGTATCGACCCAACTCTACAGTCAAGCGGTGTTTTCATGAAAATCGGCGAACTCGAGGCTCGCAGCGGCGCCAGCCGTCATACCTTGCGTTACTACGAGCAAATCGGCCTGATCTCACCGCTGCGGCAAACCAACAACTATCGTGTCTACACCGAGCAAACCCTGCAGGATCTGGATTTTATCCAGCGCGCGCAAAGCATGGGATTTTCCCTGGGAGAAATAGGCGAGATTCTGGATGCGCAGCGCAACAAGCTGATCGATTGTGCTGACGGCGCGAAGCTGATTGAAAAGAAGATGGCCGAAATCAAACAGAAAATTGCCAACCTCCAAAGCATTCATCGGTATCTGGATGTAGAGCGTGCGACCCTTGAAGCGAGTGCTGCCAGGCAACTTGAGCTTCAACAGTTGAGCGACGCTGCCAATCATTGAACCTACGGCAAATGCCGTGGGGAGGCTCCTGCCCAAAGTGTGCTGTCGCGGTTATTTTCGACAGCAAATCGACTACCCTTCGCCACCGAGGTCTCACCTTTGAATGACTACACAGGGAATAACCATGTCGATCCATGCAATGACCCTTCCTCGTTTCGCTCAGATGTTGCGCTCGCTGGCGGCCATCCTGTCCAAGAGCGAGGCTTACGCCCTTGAGCGCGGCTACGACGCGCAAGTTCTGCTCGACGCACGTCTGGCCCCGGACATGCACAACCTCGCGATGCAGGTTCAATACACCTGCACCCAGGCACAGGACGCCGTGCAGCGGCTAACACAACAACCGCTGACCAAGCTCACACCGCCCGAAAACATGGCGGCGGCCAAGGCATTGATCGACAGCACACTGGAGATGCTGGCGGCGGCAGATCCGGCGCAGATTGACGCCAGCGCGGACAAGAAAATCGCCCTCGAACTGCAAAACGGCATCGCCTTCGACATGACCGGCCGCGAATACGCCGTGGACTGGGCGATGCCGCAGTTCTACTTTCACCTGATCACCGCGTACAACATCCTGCGCCACAACGGTGTGCCGCTGGGCAAGGCGGATTATGTGCAACACATGTTTGCGTATCTAAGGAAGTAATTGCAGCGCGAGCTTCGGGTCAGTCAGGGTTGACCCGCAGTTCCTGCAAAAGAGCCTAAATCAGCTTTTCGACCAAAACCGTGTCCGCCTCGATAGACATATCGCCAAAATCGCCCTCGATAGTTAGAACGTTTTCAACAAAGCTGATCCCTTCCAGCTCTCCGAGGACGCGAGAATTTTGAATGTGCAGAGCACCGAGACTGATGGGCAACTCTGCGCCATCGATATTCCACGCCGTCAGTTTGCATCGGCAGCCGTCCTTCAGGCTGACGACCATTTCGAAACAGCGATGTGCCTGATCCAACGTGAACGATAAAACGTCGCTAATTTCGAGCGCTTGTACATCCATACTGAGTTTCTTATGTTTAAAAGCGCATTCTAACGATCTGCGAGGCCCCGGCCATGACTCAGATAAATAAACCCGAAGACGCTCCAGGCGCATTCCAGGCAGCCTGGAACGCTCACGACATGGCGGCACTCGGAGCTCTGTTCGATCCGCAAGCGACGTTCGTCAATCGTTTCGGCCACTTCGTTCGGGGCGTCGAGCAGATCGTTGCGCTGCACGCGCCCATTCACCAGACGATCTATTGTGACTCCACTCTTGAGAATGAACTGATCGATATCGATCCTGTTGCTGACGGGGTGGCGATCATTCATTTCTGGAGTCGTTTGTCGGCCGGTGCTGCACATCCGGCCGGGGCGCATGTGGTGGATACGCTGATTCTCGCGGTGCTGATCAGGCAGAACGAGGCTTGGCGCATCAGAGCGCTGGAGAATGTGACCCTGACCAACCCGCGCACAGGTGAAGCCACCCTGCGTGATTAGCGGTAATCCGTTTCGGCGTACCGCAAAAGGTTTTTCGCTGCATGCTGCATCCGTTTCACCCCCTGCTCCGTATATTCAACACCCTCATTCGAAGGGTCGAAGAATCAAGGAGACGCACCATGCACATGCTCATCAAACGCCTTGCTGTCGCTTGCTTCACCCTGCTCTGCCTCGGCGCCGGGTCCAGCTTTGCCGCCGATACCGTGATGGTTGGCGGCGCGGCCATGTATCCGACGAAGACCATCGTCGAAAACGCAGTCAACTCCAAGGATCACACGACCCTGGTCGCTGCGGTCAAGGCCGCCGGGCTGGTGGATACGCTCAACAGCAAGGGCCCGTTCACGGTCTTCGCTCCTACCAACGAAGCCTTCGCAAAACTGCCCGCCGGCACGGTCGATACCTTGGTCAAGCCTGAACACAAGGTGGACCTGACGAAGATCCTGACTTACCACGTCGTGGCCGGCACTCACACTGCCAAACAGCTGATGGACGACGCCAAAATGCACGGCGGCAAAGTGATGCTGAAAACCGTCCAGGGCGAATCGCTGACCGTGATGCTGCACGACGGCAAGCTGTGGGTGCAGGACGCCAAAGGCGGCAAGGCGGCCATTACCATCGCGGATGTCATGCAATCCAATGGTGTGATTCATGTGGTCGATACGGTGCTGATGCCGAACTGACCGGTTGACGTGGGCGGGCTCTCGTCAGAGCGTCCGCCAACGTCACGATTGAAATGCCTTGCGACTCACGCCGAACGCTTTTCCACCCAGCGTCGATATTGCCGAGTGCGAAACGCCATGCCGATCTGCTGCAGTATCAGCGCGCGCAACGGTGACACCCCCGGATCAGGCTTTTTCGCCCGACTGAGTTTACCCAGCTGAAACTTCACCACCGCCATGTTCGCCAGGGCGGCGACGGCCTTGTTTTTCCAAGTGATCGGCGGCAATTGCGGGGCGTTGTCCTTGCCCTGCTGCCAGTCGCGCGGCAGGTACGGATCGATGGCCAACGCGGTGCCGATGCCGACCATGTCCACACCACTCTGCACGACGCTTTCGGCCACCGGGCGACGACGAATGCCCCCCGTGACCATCACCGGCATTTTCGCAACGGTCTGGATGTCCCGGGCAAACTCGACGAAATAGGCCTCACGAGCCAACGTGCGACCATCGCGCGCCTCACCCTGCATGGCCGGGACTTCGTAGCTACCACCGGACAGTTCCACCAGATCCACGCCCAGATCGTTGAGCAACTCAACCACCTTTTTCGCGTCGTCAGCGGTGAATCCGCCGCGCTGGAAATCGGCAGAATTGAGTTTGACCGCTACGGCAAACTCTGCAGAAACCACTGCCCTGACTGCCTTGACAATCTCGACCAATAACCGCGCACGGTTCTGCAGAGAGCCGCCCCACTCGTCCGTCCTTTGATTGGTCAGTGGCGAGAGAAACTGGCTCAACAGATAGCCATGAGCGGCATGGATTTCCACCCCAGTGAAGCCGGCCTGTTCACCGAGGCGTGCGGTGTGCGCAAAGCGCTGGATGACGTCCTCAATCACACTGGCGGTCATGGCGTGGGGCGTGGCGAAACGCTTGGACAGTTTGCCCAGGTCCAGCGGCACCGCTGACGGCGCCCAGGTTTTCTGCCCGAGGTTGGACTGCATCTGGCGCCCCGGATGATTGATCTGCAACCAGAACTGCGCACCGGCAGAACGGCCGATCCTCGCCCAGCGCTTGAACTTGTCGAGTTGCTGATCATCTTGCAGCACCACGCCGCCCGGCCCGGTCATCGCGCGGCCGTCGACCATCACGTTGCCGGTGATGATCAGCCCGGCACCGCCATCGGCCCACGCCTGATACAGACGCATCAATTCTGCAGAGGGTGCCTGGTCGGCGTCCGCCATGTTTTCTTCCATGGCGGCTTTGGCGATACGGTTCTTGATGGTCGAACCGTTGGGTAAGGTCAGGGGGTCGAACACATTCATGGAGCAGTCCTCAACTGGAGATGAGGCCACCATAAGATTGAAGTCAACTTTAAGGTCAATGACTTTTTTCAAGGTGATTTCGCTGAATCATGCGCAGGCTCCATAGAACCTGATAGCAGCGTTATTGCCTTGCTCAATCAGCTTCAGACGCTAGCGTTAACGTCAGGTCGAGGGTCAAGCAAAAGTCCGATGCCATCAGCAAAAATTATTCGCAGCAGCGGGGTTGACCTTAAAGCGAGGTTTAAGGTGAGCCCGTCAGGCTCTGGATGCCTGGCGGGCGTTGGCTTTTCTTGCCGCAGCTGCTGGCTGCTTGTCGGGCGCAGAAGCCACGCCGTCTTCGCGCAGCCGATGGATCAGCATCTGCGCATTGTCAGCACACGCCATCCCCGCAGGCTTATCCTCGATCCCCTTGATGGCCCGCAGCAACTGCTCCTTGTTCTGCGCCAGTCGCTGCTGCAGGACTTCGATTTCATCGACTTTTCGCTTCAAGCCACTGAGCAATTGGTCGTGCTGGCAACCGCTGGCATTCATCGGCATCAACTGACGGATTTCCTCCAGGGAGAAACCCGCCGCCTGCGCGCCGGTGATGATCTGCAATACCCACTGAGTGTCAGGTGCGTAATCGCGATAGCCATTGGCTTTGCGCGCGACCGAAGTGATCAACCCGCTCGCCTCGTAAAAACGAATACGCGAAGGCGCCAGTCCGCTGATTTTCGCCAGTTCACCGATTCTCATGTCCGACTCCGCAAGCACGTTAACCTTGAAGCTGACTTTAAACCTGAAGGAGCCCAAGCGCCAACACGGCAGATCAAGCCAACAACTCAGTGATCCACTGAATCTGTCGCGAAATTTCTTCCAGTTTTTCCTCGGGCACTTCCTGGCGCGCCTGTTTGAAACTGGTCAGGGTTTTCTGTCTCTGGCGTAAGAGACGCTGCCACTTGGCGATGAATGCCGGGCTGCGTGCTTGCAT
The DNA here is from genome assembly GCF_019775695.1 of Pseudomonas sp. AO-1. Lineage (NCBI taxonomy): Bacteria > Pseudomonadati > Pseudomonadota > Gammaproteobacteria > Pseudomonadales > Pseudomonadaceae > Pseudomonas > Pseudomonas sp. AO-1. The sequence continues at coordinate 2,935,745 of NZ_CP079947.1, read as the reverse complement.
CAGCAACGGGCCGAAGTACAACTGTTCGGCGCTGTAGCTCACCGGGGCGCCGCGCTCGGCGACGATGATTTCGTAGAAGAAACGGTTTTCCTGCAGCACTTCCTCGTCGAGGATGCGGTAGCCGTTGTCCATCAGCCATTGGCGCAGGGGTTGCTCGCCGCCGTTGGGTTGCAGGATCAGCCGCTCGTGACCGCGCAGACGCGCCTTGCCGCTGTCAAGAATGTCGCGAATCGTCTCGCCGCCCATGCCACAAAGGCTGATCGCGGAAATCTCGTCGTCCGGCTCGATCGCCGCCAGGCCACTGGCCAGGCGCACAGTGATGAACGGGTGAAGATCGTTGTCGCGCACCGTGCGCACCGCGGCATGGAACGGTGTCTGCGCTACCTCGCCGGCCACCGCCGCAACGATGGCGCCACGGCGCATCAGAGCCACCGGCAGATAGCCGTGATCCGAGCGGATATCCGCCAACCGCGCGCCAGCCGGTACATGCGCCGCCACCCGCTCCAGTCGCATGGACAATGTGTGTTCGTTCAACTGCCGCCCTCTTCCCCAGCCATCGCCGGCACTGCTGGCCGGACAAGGGGCGCGACTCTAGCGGGCGGTGGCGGGTATTTCAAATCCGGACGCACGCGCCTGTGTTCCGACGTAGCCTCGATGCAGAGGCGCATGCGTCGGCTATCCTCATGGCAGCCGGTCTACGAATCTGCGCGCAGCCCTGTCTCAAAACAATCCATGCACTCTTGGAAAAGATCAATCTTGAACACAGCCCTCGGCACGCTGCTGACCAGCGATTTCCTGACGTTACCGAAGCCATGATCGAGCGCGAGCAGCTTCACCGGCAAGGTTACGCGCTGCTGCGCGATGCGATCCCGGGGAATTGGCTCGCCGACCTACGCGCGGTATTCGATGCAAATGTGCAAGCTTCGGAACACTGGCCGGTCCCGCGCGGCATGGACTGGCGCCATTCGCTGCTGGACCTGGATGCAACGGTGCAAGCGGTGTGTCGCCTGCCGCAGGTACTGGCGGTGGCAGGTGAGCTGATTGGCGAACGCTTCTTCCTGTCCCAGGTCGAGGGTCGCGAACCGCTGGCCGGTGGCGGCCATCAGCAACTGCACCGCGACCTGTCGATCCAGCGGCCCGGCGACATGGTCAACGCCATCGCCTTTTTCGATGACTACGGCCCCGACAACGGCGCCACGCGCATCGTCCCGGGGAGTCACCGACCTTCACCACAACAGCCACCATTCGACCCCAACGACGAGACTGCTGTCGTGCAGCTTTCAGGGACTGCGGGGGACATTTTGCTGTTTGACGTCGATCTGCTCCACGCGGGCAGTCGCAACGTGAATGGCGCACGTCGGCGCTCTATTCTGATCAACTATTGCGCGCAGGCACTGTATAGGACGCAGCTGGAAACAGCGGGCTTGCGCGGTGTGCGAATGGACACCCGTGAGCAGTTTGATCCCGCATCGCTGCAACAGGCTCGCCAAATGGCTGCGACCCGGATTTAATGCGCGCTTGATGGGCACATGCCCGGCTCCACTTCACCGAGTAGAAACATGAACCGCCAAAAGAAACTGCAGCAGTTGTTCAAGGAAAAGGCCAAAAAGGCCAGCGCCAAACTGGCGCCGAAAAAGCCCAAATACATCAGCAAGGCCGACCGCGCAAAGATGGCTGCCGAAGCGGCCGCCGAACCGGTTGAGAGCTGCGAAAACGCTTCATAAAAGCGCCGAAATGTAAAAAGGCCAACACCCATGAAGCCACTGGACCTGACGCGTTTCGACCTCAATCTTCTAGTGGTGCTTGAGGCGCTTTGGGCGGAAAGGCACGTCGGGCGTGCGGCGCAGCGCCTGCATCTGTCGCAGTCGGCCACTAGCCATGCCCTGTCGCGGCTGCGCACAGCGTTTGATGATCAGTTGTTCATTCGCAATCCCCGTGGCATGGCGCCGACGCCGCTGGCCACCGAGCTGATGCCCAGAGTGGCAGCGGTGCTCGAGTCGGTACGGTTGGTCGCCAGCCCACGGGGGCCGTTCGATCCGGCGCGTCTGCAGGCGACACTGTCGGTAGCGGCCACCGATTACGCCGTGTTGACCGTCATCGCCCCGGCGCTGGCGAAACTTCAGGCGGCGGCGCCTGAGATGATGCTGAAACTCGGTCCAGTGGATGGCGAATCGGCGATGCGCTTGCTGGACGCCGGTGAGATCGACCTGGTGCTGGGTTCGGGTTCGTTTGCGCAGGTGCCGCAACGCTTTGATTGCCAGTTCGCGCACAAGGAGCGTTTTGTCGGCATCGCCCGAAAAGGACATCCGGCATTGGTCAAGCGCGGCAGGAAACTGCACATGACGCTGGATGACTTCACTCGCCTGCCGCACGTTCTGATTTCGCCCCGTGGCGATGCCCGCGGCGCGGTCGATGACGCGCTGGAACAGCTCGGTCGCAGCCGCAAGGTCAGCGTCACCTGCCCGAGCTTTCTGGCGGTGCCGTTCATGGTGGGCACATCGGAGTCGATTGCGGTGGTCGCCGAACGCATCGCCTTGCAGATGCAGGAAACCGCACAACTGAGCATTTTCGAATTGCCCCTGGCGCTGCCCAGCTGGGAGATTTTCGTCGTCCGCGCGCGCGGGCGCGCCAACGAGCCGGCGGTTGAGTGGATGACCAGAATGCTGATCGGCGACTGACGATCGATCTGGTGCATCGAGAGGCTGCGCCAATGCCATTGGATCGCAGGCCTCGGTGCTCCTAGAGTGCGGACATCCGTTCAACACTCCAGGAATGCACATGAAAACCGAACCCACGCTGGTCATGGTCCCTTGCTTCGCCGGTGCACCGTGGCAGCTCGACCCATTCACCCACTTGCAGCACCGCGCCATGCGTACTTTGCGTTTGCCGGACGACGTCGCTGATCTGGAAAAGCTCGCCAACTTCATCGTTGGTCAGGTGCAGGATCTCGAAAGCTATGTACTGGTGGGCGACTCCTACGGTGCAGTCGCCTCGATCGCCGTTGCAACACGCCAGCCCACAGGCCTCAAGGGCCTGGTGCTGTCCGGCGGCTTCGCCAAAAGCCCGATCACCTCGCCCCTGCTGAAAACGCTGGCCGCACTGGCGCCGTTTTTCTCCGGGCCGTTTTATCGCCAGGCGACCCTGCGCTTCCACGCCGCGCAACTGGCTTCATCGTTCGACAAGGAAGGTGAAATCCCTTGGTCAGCTGCCAGGAGCCGCGCTTTCTTCATCAAGCACACCCCGCACAAGGCCTACGTCAACCGCGTGCGCTCGATCGAGAACGTCGACTACACCGACCTGCTGTCAAAGATCGACGTACCGACGCTGATACTCACGCCCGAGGAAGACAGGTTGATCGGTAAACAGGCTGCGCGGATCCTGCTGAATGGCATAAAAGGCGCGCAGGAAGTCATCATGCCGAGAACCGGGCATATGTTCCGGTTCTCGCATCCGGTGGCGTACTCGTTGGAGGTCAGGCAGTTTCTGGAGCGGGTAGCGTTGTAATTGTCCGGGGGCAGTCAGATGCTGCGGCCATGATCAATCCGAATTGCCGTTTATTGTTGCAGCCGCTAGCCTCAGCAACAGCCAAAAGCACAAATCAGAGACCCGCATGACGCTACGCCCCGCCACCGATGGTGACCAGACAACCCTCTTTGACTTGCATCGAGCAGTCTTCCGCGAGCACATCGAGAAAATATGGGGCTGGGATGAGAAGTGGCAACGGGCAAATTTCACAGCGGAATTCGCCTGCGCAGCCACTTCGGTTATTGAACAAGATGGCCGGATTGTTGGATACGTGCAGATCCTGGATAAAGAGGATCGAATCCAGGTTCAGAACATCGCTATTTCGCAGGCGTACCAAGGCAAGGGCATTGGCTCGCGCATGCTGAGGAACCTCCAGCTGCAAGCCGCTGCCCGCAAGGTGCCGTTGCAGTTGGGCGCTTTTCGCACGAACACATTGGCGCAGAAGCTCTATGAACGACTGGGCTTTCGCCGGACTGGCACAACAGACACGCATATCGAAATGTCATGGACCGGCACCTGACAGTCAGCAGCCGTGATCCGAATCCATGAGCGTAAAAGACCTTCCCCGACTCAACCTGTAAGGACATTCAATGCCACGCTCGCTGCAGTTCGAACAAGTCGACGTATTCGCCGATCACCCCTACGAAGGAAATGCGCTGGCCGTGGTGGTGGATGCTGATGGGCTGACGACCGAGCAGATGCAGGCGTTCGCCCGCTGGACGCAACTCAGTGAGACCACTTTTCTGTTGAAGCCCGAGGCGCCGGACGCGCACTACCGTGTCCGTATCTTTACACCGTTGCGAGAGCTGCCCTTCGCCGGGCATCCCACGCTGGGCAGCTGCAAAGTGTGGCTCGCGCAGAACGACAAGCCTGAGCAGGTCGAGATTATTCAGGAGTGCTCGGCGGGCTTGATTCGGGTACGCAAACAAGGTGCGCAACTGGCGTTCTCCGCGCCACCATTGGTGCGCAGCGGGCCGCTGGAGGCAACGACGCTCAACCTGATCAAACAAGGACTCGGCCTCGCCAGCGGGCAGATCCGCGCGAGCCAATGGGTCGATAACGGCCCGGGGTGGGCGGGCGTGTTGCTGGCGAGTCGCGAAGAAGTGCTGGCGATAAAGCCTGATTACGCGGCGCTGCAAGGGCTGAATGTCGGGGTTATTGCGCCGTGGGCGGGTTCCGGAGCTGAAACGGACGTGGAAGTCAGAGCCTTCATGGGCGAGGAATGCGCCGAGGACGCCGTCACCGGCAGCCTCAATGCGAGCCTGGCTCAGTGGCTGATCGGCTCAGGCATCCTCGGCGACCGCTACACCGTGAGCCAAGGCACCGCCATAGGCCGCCGCGGCCGATTGCACATCCAGAACGTGGACGGCACCGTCTGGGTCGGCGGTGCCGTTCAGCACTGCATTTCCGGCCGGGTGGTGTTTTGATGAGCCATGGCAGCCTGGGCGATTAACCGCGCCAACCGCTACTCCGAGCCGGAGTCGAACTCGCTCAAATATGCAGCCAGGCCAGCGATCCCAGCATGACGCCGACACCGGCGGCGCCAAACGAGACGCGCCGCAGCCATTCCTTGCGCGTCAGCAAGGTAATGGCCGCCAGTGAAATGGCGATTTGAATCGCCGTCATGGCCTGGGCCCAGCGGTGATGCTGATGCAGCACCTGCTCAGACTTTTCCTCCCACGCTTGCGCCTGTTGCTCAAGCACTTCGGCCTTGTTGCGCGCCTGCTCTTTCTGCTCCGCGTAGCGCCGCGCCTCGGCAGCATAGTGGGCGGAATCCAGTCCCGGCAAATGGCTGGCCAATTCCGACAGATTCTGCCGGCTGGACTTGGCCTGGTAGTAGTTCCATTCGTTGGCGGCTTCGGTCTTCTGGATCGCGGCGTTGTTTTTATCCATCGCCGCCTCACTTTCCGTTGAACCGGCCTGATAACTCATCAGGGCGCCCACGGTCGCCATGATCGCCGTCATCACCGCAATCTTGCTGGCGAAGCGATCGCCTTGTGCATGGGCATGATGGGTGGTGTGCTCGATGTGTTGCTCGTGGGGGCTGGGAACTTCGAACTCTTCAGGCATGGCTGTCGAACTGGGATGGGTGATGAAAGATGGGCGACATTATGAGGACAACCACAGCGAAACGCGCAAGCCACGCTGCGCCACTTCATCGACGAAACTCAAACCCACCCGAATCCCCGTCCGCTCGGCAATCGCCCTGACAATCGACAGCCCCAACCCGGACCCGGCTTCCCCGGTGCCCAGGCTGCGGTAAAACGGATCGAACACCAGCGCCTGTTCTTCGCCGCGGATGCCCGGCCCCGAGTCCTTGATTTCGATGCGCGCGCCCGCCTCCGTCCGTTCGACGCTGAGGTCGACTCGCCCGCCCGCCGGGGTATAGCGGATGGCGTTATCCACCAGGTTCTTGATCAGGATGAACAGGTCCAGTTCGTTGATGAGGACCGGCACGTCCTCGACGCTGTCAACGCCGATATCGATGTCTTTGTTCTCTGCCAGTGGCAGGAGGTCTTCCAGTACACGGCGAAACACTGCATGTACCGACACGGTGGCCTCGGCGCGTTGCGCGATTGATTGTGCGGCAGCCAGGGCGAGCAATTGCTCGATCAGCTTGCGACTGCGTTCGATCCCCTGAGCCAGTGGCAGAAAGTTCTGCCGGGTGTCAGCCGACATGGGCGTAGCGGCCAATCGCTCGGCCTGCAGGGACAGCGCCGTCATCGGCGAACGCAGCTCATGGGCGGCATCGGCGATAAACCGTCGTTGCGCCTCCATGGCCTGTGCAACGCGGCGGAGCAATCGATTGATCGCCACGACGAAGGGCCGGATCTCGCTCGGCAGGTGCTGTTCATCAATCGCATGCAGCGCCTGTTGGTCACGCTGATCGATTTCCGCCGAGAGGGTCGCGATCGGGCGAAACAGCTTGCGCACCAGATCCGCCACCACCAACAGCAGCACCGGAAACAGAATCAGAAACGGCAACAGACTGCGCCAGGCGCTTTCCCGTGCTTCCTTGTCGCGCACGTCGGCTTCCTGCGCGACCGCGATGCGCTCGCCTGCCGAGTTGGTTCTGACCAACACACGATAGTTTTCACCGGCTATGTTCAACGTCGACAAACCATCGGCCAGGGTCAGCGGAAAGGGCAACGGAAGGCTGGCGTCGTCAGTGCCGAGCGCTTTGCTGCTGTCGGCCAGGTACTGCACGGTGATCCGCGAGTCTTCATCCTCACCAACGGCCTGGCCGGCAGCGGGATACCCCAGGGTCATGTGCTGCCGGTCAAACAGCAGCGCGACCTGGCGCAAGCTTTCGTCCTGCATTTCGTGCGCTTCGTCGAGCGCCGAAACGAATGCGAATGCACCGGCGAGCAAAGCGACGATGAGAATCGCCAGTGACAGCGTGACCGAAAGCCGTGCCTGCACCGAATCGCTCAAACGCCTTTTGAAACCATCCATCCCATCCCCCTGACATTCTTGATGACATGGTTTCCCAGTTTGCGCCGCAGCGAATGGATCAAAAACTCCACCGCGTTGCTTTCCACTTCGTTGCCCCAGCCGTAAATCCGGTCCTCAAGTTCACTGCGCGAAAGAATCGCCCCCGGGCGGATCAACAGCGCCTGCAACAGCGCAAACTCGCGACTGGATAGTTGCACTTCAATGACTTGCGCGGTGGAGGCCTGTTTGGACACCAGGTTCAACGACACCTCGCCATTATCCAGCAGCGATTGCGCGTTACCGCCGCGACGGCGCAATACCGCACGCATCCGCGCCAGCAACTCGGCCATGGCGAAAGGTTTGAGCAGGAAGTCGTCGGCGCCGCCATCGAGGCCGCGCAGCCGGTCATCGAGGCCATCGCGGGCGGTGATAATCAGCAGCGGCACGGGGTTGTTGCGCGCGCGAATGGCGTCCAGCACATCAAGCCCGTCCTTGCCGGGCAGGCCGAGGTCCAGCAACACCAGGTCGTAGTTCTGAGTGTCCAGCGCCGCCAGCGCGGTGAGGCCGTTTTTCACCCAGTCGGTGGCGTAGCTCGCGTCCTTGAGCGCGACTTCGATGGCTTCGCCAATCATCAGGTCATCTTCGACCAACAGAATCCGCATGCAGCGCTCCGACAGAGAAAAGCGCGATGGTCATTGCCATCGCGCCTGTATTGAAGCACTTGAACCGGCGTTTGTCCGCCGCCGCTTCAGCGCTGTGATCACTGTTTGCCATTCAGCGAATCGAAGGCGTTCAGCAGATCATCCATGGCCGCCTTGCAGTCAGCCTGCTGCGGCGAGCTGGCGCGCAGGGCATCCAGCGCGCGGTCAATCGCCTTGTCCAACACATGCCAGTCGGCAGCGGCACGCGGCTTGATGCCGGCTTCGGCGGAGTCCCAAGTCGTTTCCAGATCCTTGATACGGGTCTTGGCGCCGGGCAGGTCATTTTTCTCGACCAGCGCACTGACGTTGGCGGCGATGTTGCGGAACTCGCTCAGGTCACCCAGCTTCGAGCCCGATTGCGGCGGCGCGCTCAAAGAGCTGGTCGGTGCACCGGCAGCGGGTTTGTCAGCGGGTTTCGAGCAGCCGGCGAGACTGCCGAGCAGCATCAGAGACGAGATGATCGCGACGTGGCGAAAAACGGTTTTGAAGGCGTGCATGTTGATTCCTTGAGGGAGTATCCAAACGTTTATTGAGTGAGGGTTTTGCGATTGCCAAGGCTGATCTGCGCGACCGCCACCAGCAGCACGATGACAGTGAGGAAGATCGCACTGGTCCAGGCGGCGCCCATGCCCAGGCCACCGTAAGTCTTGGCCTGAGTCAGCAAGTCACCGAGAGAGGCGCCGAACGGACGAGTCAGGATGTAGGCGATCCAGAAGGTCAGCACCACGTTGGCCCCCATCCGCCAGGCCAGCAGCGTCGCCGCAAGCAGCGCGCCGAAAATCACTGCACCGACGGTGAAGCCCAGCCCCAGCGCTTCGGTGGCCAGGTCCCCGGCGGCAGTGCCCAAAGCAAAGGTACAGAGCACCGTAGACCAGTAAAAAAGCTCGCGCCGCGGCGTGTTGATTTCACGGATCGACAGGCTGTCTTCCATCGTGAACCAGATCAGGAAATTCACGGCCAGCAACACCGAGAACACCGCGGTGCTGACGTACAGGCTGATGTCGAGCATGTCGGTCATGATGTCGGTGATCTGCGTGCCGACGATGCTCACCAGCACCACGGTCAACCAGTAGATCCAGGGTGTATAGGCAGTTTTGCGCATTTGCAAGAACAGCGCCCCCCCGAGTAACAGCGCCATGCCGATGCTGGTCCAGCCAGCGCCGAAGCCAATATCCACGGCGAGGAAGTCAGCGCCGGTTTCACCCACGGTCGTCGAGAGAATCTTGATTACCCAGAAGGCCAGTGTCACTTCGGGGACTTTGTTAAGCCATCCGGCTTTTGCGGGATTCATGTGCGGGTTGCCTCTCCTGTCCAGCGCTGAATGTGCGCTGAGGGAGACGATAAGGGCCAACACTTAGCTGAGACTGAGGGCGTACACGAAGCGATTGATTCAATGGCGCGCCCTACTCTGCCGAAATTTTCCGCCGTGCCCGGTTCGATCACCTAACCTCATAGATTGTGTGATCAACGAGAACCGGTCCCTCCGATGCGCAACACATTGAAGTCATTGTTTTTTGTCGCGCTGACCGTGCTCGCTTCGGGCAGTTCGCTGCTGTGCGCGGCGGATTTGCCGGCGCCCTCGGCGACCACTGCGGCACCGCTGGTGGAGGTCTCGCAAAGTGATCTGCAAGCCTTGCAACTGCGTCTCGACGGACTGAAGCAGCAGATTTCCGCCGCCAACAATTACAACCAGCTCGAAGGCCCGCAGGACCGGGTGCAGACGTTCATTCTGGATGTCGATCGGTTGTCCGCATCGTTGTTGCCGCAGCAGGCGCAACTGGCGGTGCAACTGGGGGTGCTCGGCGCCGCACCGGATACGCAGATTGCCGCCGAACAGGCGGAAATCGCCGCACAACGGGCGTTGCTCAGCGAGCAGAAAAACAAGGTCGATGCCACGCTCAAAAGCCTTGCCGCGCTCAAACAAAGCGCAGCCGAGCTGATTACACAAATCGCCGGCATCCGCCGCACACTGCTCGAAAGCGAACTGACGCTGCGCACCGACAGCATCCTGAGCCCGGACTTCTGGTCGCCATTGGTCGCGCCAGAGCCGGACGACCGCCAGCGCCTGAAGTTTTTCATCGATCAGGTGAACCTCACCTGGGCCACCGTCTGGGCCCCGGGGGAACGGTTTTTCACCTGTGTGCTGGTGCTGCTGGCGCTGGCTTTCTGGACGGTCGGCCGCCGACTTGCCGAACGCGGCCTGACCTGGCTGTGCATCCACCGCATGCCGGAAGGTCGCCTGCGTCGCAGCGCGCTGGCATTCGCCTCGGCGCTGGCGACCCTGGGCACCACAGCCATCGCCCTGCATCTGCTGTTCTATGCCTGCACCCGTCACGAGCCGCTGACGCCAGTGCTGCAGACTTTTTCCGAAGAATTCGAAAAAGCCGTTTACGCCTGCGTCCTGATCACCGCGTTGAGCCGCGCACTGCTGTCGACCCAGCATCCTTCATGGCGGCTGCCGGCGATGGCCGATTCGGTGGCGCTGGCGTTGCGCCCCTATCCGAGGATTCTCGCCGCCACCCTGCTGGTGCTGGTGACGCTGGTGCAAGTCAGCAACGCCACCGGCATGAGCAGCCAGATCGTGATCGCCCAGCGCGGGGTGATCGCCATCGTGGTGATCGTGATTCTGGTGCCGTTGCTGTTGCGCGTCGGCAAAGTGCGCAAGGCGTTGATCAGCGCCAATGAACCGGAGGCCGCCAGCACGTTTGCCGGAGCGATCTACAGCATCGCCACGGTGTGCATGGGCGTGTCGGCGCTGGCCTTGCTCACCGGCTACGTGTCGCTGGCCCGCTTCATCACTTTTGAGCTGGTATGGGCCTATATCGTGCTGGCCGGGTTCTATTTACTGATGCAAGTGGTCAAGGACGCCTGCGAGTACCTGTTCTCGCCGCGCTACTCGGCGGGCAAGACGCTCAAGCAGACTTTGGGCCTGGGCGACCGGCGGCTGGAACAGATCTCGATTGTGCTGTCCGGTGCCAGCCGCGCCGGGCTGTTGCTGCTGGCGGTCATCACCTTGTTCGTCGGCGGCATCGGCACCACGTTCGGGCAACTGACCAGCAATGTCCTGGGCATTCTGGGTGGTGCCGGCTTGCGCAAGCTGAACATCGTCCCTGCGCACCTGATCAATGCCGTGCTGGCGCTGCTGATCGGTATCTACCTGATCCGCGCCCTGCGCCGCTGGCTCGACAACGAATTCCTGCCCAAGACCGACATGGATCCGGGCATGTGCGCGTCGCTGAGCACGCTGTTTTCCAACATCGGTTATGCCACGGTTATCCTCCTGACGCTGTCGTCACTGGGCGTGCGCTGGACCAATCTGGCGTGGATCGTCAGTGCGTTGTCGGTGGGGATCGGTTTCGGCTTGCAGGAAATCGTCAAGAACTTCGTCTCCGGGCTGATCCTGCTCACCGAGCGCCCGGTGAAGGTCGGCGACCTGATCAGCATCAGCGGCGTCGAAGGCGATATCCGCCGGATCAACGTGCGCGCCACAGAAATCCAGCTCAGCGACCGCTCCATCGTGATCGTGCCCAACTCACAACTGATCTCGCAGAACCTGCGCAACGTCACCCTCGGCGGCAGCGCCCAGGGGGTGGCGAGCCTGGAGCTGATGTTCCCGCTGGACATCGACCCGGAACAGGTCAAGGAACTGCTGCTGAACACCTACCGCGAAAACGAAAACATCCTCGACAAACCGGCGTCGTACGTACGCTTCAGCAAACTCTCGCCCGATGGCATCACCTTGACGGTGACGGGCTATGTCGGCAGCCCACGGATCGTCGGCGGGACCAAGAGTGATCTGCTGTTCGAGATTCTCAAGCGGCTGGGGGATGCGGGGATTGCGCTGGCGAAACCAGCGTCGAGCCCGTGACCCCTAAAAGGTTTTGCGGTGTACACGGACTTGGTTACTGGCCGAGATTACTGTGGGAGCTGGCTTGCCAGCGATGGCGGTGGGTCAGTCTGCAAGGTGGTGGCTGACACGACCCCATCGCTGGCAAGCCAGCTCCCACAGGGCTTTGTGGTGATTGCGGGATTGCGCGCAGGGAACAAGCCTGCTCGCGAAGAGGCTCAGGCCGGCGCCCAGCGCCGGTGTAGCCAGCGCGCCAACGCATCCAGCGCAAAGCCCAGTACGCCGATCAGCAGCACCATCGCCATCAGTTCCGAATACGCCAGACGATCACGCGTATCGAGGATGAAGTAGCCCAACCCGGCGCTGACCCCGAGCATCTCGCACGGCACCAGCACGATCCACAAAATGCCGATCGACAGCCGCACCCCGGTCAGCACATGGCCGAGCACGCCGGGCAGGATCACCTTGCGCAGGGTTTCCCAGCGGGTGGCGCTGAGGCTGCGGCTGAGTTGCAGCCAGCGCGGGTCAAGCTGGCGCACGCCGGCCACGGTGTTGAGCAGGATCGGCCACACCGCGGCGAAGGTCAGCAGGAAATAGATCGGCTGATCACCGACACCCATCAGCATCACCACCACCGGCATCCACGACAGCGGCGAAATCATCCGCAGAAACTGAAACGCCGGCGTGGTTGCCGCTTCCAGATGCCGGTAACTGCCAATCATCAAGCCCAGCGGCACACCGATCAGCAGCGCCAGTAGCAGCCCGACCAGAATCCGCTTCAGGCTGACCAGCACATGCTCGTACAGCTCCGGGCGCAGCAACAGTTCGCCGAGGCTCGCCAGAGTTGCCTCGGGTGAAAAGCGCAACGCCAGGCTGTCGTTGCCGCCAAGCAGATGCACACCCAGCCACCACAGCAGCAACAGGCACAACAGCCCCGCTACACCCAACAAACCATGAACGGTCGAAGAAGATCGCTGACGCATCAGAGGCTGAACTCCTCGCTGCGATCAAAGCTTTCCGGTAATCCGAATGCCTTCATCCCGCCGACTGTAGCAATGGCATTACGCACGAAGCGATCGTCTACCAGATCCCGGGCGGTTTGCTGCGGATCGAGGTTGGCAAGGAACCCCTTGTCGCCCTCGATCAGCGTGTCCTTCAGGCGCTTGACCAGTTCTTCGGTGTAGCTGGGGAACGGATACGGCTGAAAGTCAATGCGCTGCTCGTCCCAATGGCTGTGCTGGATCGCGCCGCTGGCCAGATACTGCTCGCGGTCGCTGCTGGCCGGCGACAGCACCCGGTCGAGCACCGGTTGCGCGTGCGGGGTGTAGCGATTGGCGCCGTCCCTGGACAGCAGTTTTGCGGCCTCGGCGCGGTTGTCGCGGGTCCAGACCTGCGCCTTGACGATCGCGTTGACCACTTTCTGCGACCACTCGGGACGGTGATTCAGATCCTGCTCATGCATGAACACCACGCAGCAAGCGTGATTACGCCAAACGTCGCCGGTAAAACGCTGTACGCGGCCAACCTTGAGTTCCTCGGCCAGCGCGTTGAATGGCTCGGCGACGATGTAGCCAGCGATGCGTTTGCTCGCCAGGGCCGGCGGCATATCCGACGGCGGCAGCACCAGCAGATTCACCTCGTTCGGCGCCAGCGCTGCGCTCGCCGATTTGCTCACCGGCACCAGCCCGTGATCGCGGAACAGTTGCTGCACCACCACGTTATGAATCGAATACCAGAACGGAATCGCCACCGCTTGCCCACCCAGTTGCTTGACCTCGGTGATGCCCGGCGCCACGGTCAGGCCCGAGCCGCCGACGTGGTTCCACGCCACAACCTTGGCCGGCACCTTGCTGCCGTAACGCGCCCACACGGTCATCGGTGACAGCAGATGAATCACGTTGACCTGCCCGGAAATGAACGCCTCGATCACCTGCGCCCAACTGCGCAGCAGCACCGGGCGCTCGGCCTGAATGCCTTCGGCCTCGAACAGCCCGTTGTTGTGCGCCACCAGCAACGGCGTGGCGTCGGTGATCGGCAGATAACCGATGCGCACCGGCGCGTTCGGCTCGGCAGCGGCACGGGCATTCAAGCTGTTGAGCAACGGCAACGCGCCGCCAGCGGTCAGCAACGCGCTGAGTTTGAGGAAGTCACGACGTGTGTGAGTAAAGTCGTCCAGGCACATGGTCAATCTCCGACGTAGCGGGCACAGGTTGAGTGAGGGGGTTGCGGCTTGCCCGCCGAAGGGTTTTGAGGATGTCGATGCGCAGCGCGCCCAGTTCCTCGACCAGCTCGGCACGCGGCTGAGGCAGGTCGATGCGCCACTCGCCGAGGATGTGCGCCGGGCTGTTACCCAGTAGCAGAATCCGCTCGGAAAGCAGCAGGGCTTCGTCGATGTCGTGGGTGATCAACACGGCTGCGGTGTGGTGCTCGGCAATCAGTTGCAGGAGCAACTGCTGCATGTCGGCGCGGGTGATTTCATCCAGCGCGCCGAACGGTTCATCGAGCAACAGCACCTGCGGCTGACGGGCCAGACAACGGGCCAGCGCGGTGCGCTGGGCCATGCCGCCGGACAGCTGCGCCGGGTGCTGCAACCGCGCGTGTTCGAGGCCGACCGCAGCGATGGCGTGGTCGATCCGCGCCTTGCGCTGCTCGGCCGTGAGATGCGGCTGGCGGGCGAAGTCGAGACCGAAGGCGACGTTCTTTTCCAGGGTCAGCCACGGCAACAGGCTCGGGTCCTGAAACGCCACCGCCACTCGAGGGTGCGCCCCGGTCAGCGGTTCGCCAAGCAGGCTCACCCGCCCCTGTTGCGGTGCCTGCAACCCCGCCAGGACACGCAGCAGACTCGATTTGCCGACACCGCTGGGGCCGAGAATCGTCACCACTTCGCCGGGCTGCAATTGCAGGTCGAAGTGCTCCAGCACGGTGTGCCAGCCCTGCTCTCGCGGGTAGCCGAGGCTGATGCCCTGCGCCTCCAGCACCGGCGCGGTCATGCCGTCGCTTCCCGTTTCTGCCGCTGCAATTCGGCGCGCAGTTGCACCAGGCTCGGCGTGACGATCGGCACGAACGCCGACTCACGCCAGCGCCGGGCGAAACCACTGCCGTGCTCGGTCAGATAGGCCTTGCCGCCGCTGGATTGCAATTCCAGTTGCACCGCATTGGCAGCGGATTCGGCCAGCGCGATGCGGATCTGGAACAAGGCGCCCGGCTGGGTCAGGAAACGCCCGTCGTGCAAACCTTGCTTGAGCGCATCGACGCTCTGCGCCAATTGCTCGCGTTGTTCCTGCAACGGCTCCAACAGGATCGAACGACCGTCCTGCAAATGTCCTTCGACCTCGGCCAGCGCCCGTCGCGCCAGACCCATCGCCATGCCGCACTGCAAGCCGAGGAACGCCGGGCGCACCGCTGGCAGAAACTTGCGCGCATCTTCATGCAGCAGCCATTCGCGACCGACCGCCACTTGGGCGAAATCGATGGCGGCAGTGTTGCTCGATTGCAGCCCCATCAGTTGCAGATCGGCGGAACGTGTTACGCCGGCCGCGCCATCCGGGATGGCTAGCACGAAGGGTGAACCGCCCGCCTCATGCTCGATCGCCGCCGCCACCACAAAACCGCTTTTGCGCAGGTTGGTCACCCAATGCAGGCGCCCGTTCAAGGCCCAGCCGTCAGCGGCACTGGCGGCGCGCACTTGCAGTGCCTCGATGCCTGACAGGTACTTCATCGCGTTGGACAAACCGGTGGCGCCGGCCAGTTCTGCGCTGAGCAGTGAAGGCAGCAACTTTTCCCTTAGTGCAGCGTTGGGACTGTGCAGCAAGTATTCGATAAAGGCCCTTTGGCCCCAGAATACGAACGCCGCTGCCAATGAATGGCTGGCGACGGCGGCCAGGGTTTCCACGGCATCGCTGACGTGACCACCGCTGCCGCCCAGCGCCGGGCTGACGCCGACCCGTAGCACCCCGGCCTGCGCCAGTTGTGTCAGCACCTGTTGCGGATCGCCGTCGCCCGCATCCAGGGCCTGGGCGTTGTGTTCCAGCCATTGCATCAATGCCGGATTGAGCATGTCGTTTCTCTCCTTGTACGCAGCCGCATCAACCATAGACGATGCGGCCTGAAGCGCTGGCGGATCACGCGCGATACGCCGCCAGCTCGGGGTTGAGCGGCGTGTCGGCGAACACGTTGGCGAAGTTGCACAGGGTCGCCAGGCTGATGCCGAGGATCACTTCCAGCGCATTGCCTTCGGTGTAGCCGGCAGCCTTGAATTGGTTGAAGGTCTGGTCGGTGACCTTGCCCCGGGTGGCAATCACTTCGCGGGCAAATGCGGCCAGGGTTTCCAGTTTTGCCACGGGCACAGTGGCTTTTTCACGCAGCGCACTGACCACTTCCGGCGGCAGTTTTGCCTTATTCAGCGCCACGGCGGTATGACCTGCGACACAGAAATCGCAACCATGGTTGGTCGCGGCAATCAGTTGCACCACTTCGCGCTCGGCGAGGCTGAGTTCGGACTTGCCATTGAGCGCCGATACCGTAACGTAGGTTTCCAGTGCGGCCGGGGCATTGGCCAGCACGGCCAGCAGGTTCGGAATGAATCCGGAGTTTTTCTGCGCATTTTCCAGAAACGGTCTGGCGGCTTCGGGAGCGCTTTGCACGGTGTGAAGAGTGACGCGCGACATGGAGTGGACTCCTGCTGTTGAGTGTCCGGCCAGTCTGTTGGTTATAAAAATTTCGATCCATATTCTAAAGTAGCGATTACTTGCTCCTGAGTGTTTCCATTAGATGATTTCGTCCAGCCCCCTGGTTGATTGGTTATTAGAAAGCCTCGAACTCGATGCCAGCCTGTTTCACGTCGGGCGCTATTGCGGTGGCTGGCATGCAAGTACGCACGGACTGGCGCGCGCCAGTTTTCACTTGATCGTGCAGGGCCGCTGCTGGCTGCACATTGACGGGCAGGAGCAGTCGATAGTGTTGAACGCGGGAGATGCGGTATTTCTGCTGCGCGATCTGAACTACCGCCTCTCCAGCGCCGAAGAGCCGGCCCTCGCCCAAACGCTGCCGCGCATGGCCATGACCGCGCTCGACAGCCAGGCGCAGGACGGTGTCGGGCTGGTTTGCGGGTTCTTCCATTTCAAGTCGGGATTGTCATCGCTGATCATCGATGGGTTGCCCGACTGGATCATCCTGCGCGCGGGCGATCCGTCTTCGAGCGCGGCGCGAGCCTTGTTCGAGTTGATCCTGCAAGAGTGCGAACGCTTGCCGGCGCCCTCCTCGGCGCTGCTCGAACGCTTGAGTCATCTGCTGTTTTTGTACGTGCTGCGTCAGCAGATGGCCGACAACCAGAGCCTCGGCGGCCTCGTGGCATTGGCGCGCAATCCGCAGTTCGCGCCGTTGCTGGACCAGTTGATCGCACAACCGCAGTTGCCGTGGTCGCTGGAGAGCATGGCGGCGAGTACCGGGCTGTCGCGCTCGGCATTTTTCAAACGCTTCAACGAACTGGCCGGGCAATCGCCGGGGCAGGTATTGCTGGCGTTGCGCATTCGGCATGCCTGCCAGTTGCTGCGGACTAACCACACGGTGGAACAGGTGTGTGCGGCGGTGGGCTATCAGTCGATCGCCGCGTTTACCCGGGCATTTGCCAAGTCGGTGGGCGTGCAACCGGGGGCTTATCGCAAGCAGCATGAGGGGCGCTGAGCTTGCTCGCGAAAGCGTCAGATCAGCCAACCTCATCGCTGAATGTCACACCGCCTTCGCGGGCAAGCCCGCTCCCACAGGGGATTGTGTCGATCAGCGATTGGTGCACGCCACAAAACCGGTGGGAGCTGGCTTGCCAGCGATGGCGTTGGCGCGTTCGGTACCCACGACTCGATGATTTCTTATTCCATTAATCAACCAGGAAATCATTTTTTAATCTTTTATCGCTATTAATCTCAGCCCCTATCATTGCGCGTCTGCACTTGACTCATAAAAGGAACGTTCCATGCAAAGACGCCTGTTACTGGCTGCACTGTTTGTCGCTGTCGCCGGGTGCGCCAGTCCTCCTGCTGTTTCGGTGCATACCAAAGATCCCGCCAGCTCGACCCTGCAAGGTGACGCCTCGCGCCCGGCACAGGCGCAGTGGATCCGCACCGAGCTGTACTTCTCGGTGGGCACGGTCGATGGCAAGGACGGCGCGGTCAGCCCGGCGCGCTGGCGCGCGTTTCTCGACAAGGAAGTGACGTCGCGGTTTCCCGACGGTTTCACCGTGTTCGATGCGTACGGACAGTGGCGTGATCATGGGGCGAAGGAGCCGGAGCGGTTGAGCACCAAAGTCATCGTGATCCTGCACGAGAACAATCCGCAGAACACCGGCAACATCGAGGCGATTCGACTGGCGTACAAACGCATTACCGGAGACTTGTCGGTACTGCGTCTGTCGCAACCTGCCGAGGTATCGTTCTAATTGCTGATCTGTCCGAGAGCTTGCCGAGGCGTCGACGCCAGGCGGCTCAATCCCGCCAACAGCAGCGCGCCCACCAACAACACGCCAATTCCCAAAAATGCGCCCCATCCCACCACTGTCACGCTCGAATAGAGCATGTACAGGCACAGCCCGAAAAACAGCAGCGGCAACAGCGGATACAACGGCACCCTCACCGGCCTCGGCACGTCAGGAAAGCGTCGGCGCAGGATGATCAACGCCAGGCTGCTGAAGCTCAGAAACAGCCAATACACCGGGGTCAGGTACTCGACCATGGTGTTGAAGCCGCTCTGGGTGAAACTGCCGAACAGCACCAGCAACAACGCCACCGAGCCCTCCGCCAGCAACGCTTTTCGCGGCACGCCGTCACGTTCGTGCCACTCGCCGAAACGACGCAACTGCGGCACATCACGGGCAGCGGCATAGGTGGTGCGGGCGCCGACCAGCAAGGTCGAGTTGATGCTGGCGATGGCCGCAATACCCACCATCAGCAGAATCAGCAGCACACCCGGCGCGCCAAAGGCACGGTTCAACAACTCCACTGCCGGTGCGTTGCTCGCCGCCAGCCCGGCGAATCCCAGGCCTCGCACAAACGCCCAGTTCAGCGCCAGATAAATCGCCATCAGCAGCGTCAACGCGCCGAGCATGGCGATGAATATTCCACGTCGACCGTCGCGCACTTCCGCCGACAAGGTCGCCGCATCGCTCCAGCCACCGAATGCCAGAAACACGAAAATCATCGCCGCCGAAAGCCCCGCCATACCGGTGTTTTCCGGCGCAACCGAGACGCTTGCTGGCGCGGCTTCGATCCCCTGCCACGCCAACCACACCCCGGCGCTGGCGATGCTCAGAAAGCCCAGCGCCAACAAGCCCACCAGCAAGGTCTGAGTGATGAAACCGATGTGCTTGCCCGTGAGATTGAGCAGCACCAGCGCAGCGATCACCCCGCCGGCAAACAGCCCCGAGCCGTATCGACCGAGTGGCACCACGGCGTTGACGTAATCGGCAAACATGAACGCCGACAAGGCGATCCAGCCGGTGTGCATCACCGAGAAGCGTGACCAGGCAAACAGGAACCCCATGCGCTCGCCATAGGCGGTGCGCAGAAAGTGATAGTCGCCGCCAGGATGTGGGAATGCCGTGGCCATTTCGGCAAAGCACAACGCCCCGGCCATCGACGCCAGGCCGCCGAGCACCCACACCCAGTAGAAATATTCCGGCCCGACGTTCAGCGCCACGGTCGGCGCGGTCTTGAGGATGTCGGTGGTGATCACCATGCCCAGCGTGATCAGCAGCGCCTGCAGCACTGGCAGATGGCGCTTGGGGCCGTTGGAGTGATTCATGCAGAGTTCCGCAAAAAGTCCGCCATCCGTGGCGGTTCGACTCAGAAGCCGTAGGTGGCGCTGGCGTAGTAATACGCGCCATTGGTGCCAATCGGCGACAGCACGTCATACGGCAGGTTGCCGCCGTAGTTGATCGCCGAGCCGGAGCGTTCCGGGTAGTTGTCGGTGAGGTTGTTGCCGCCCAGGGCCACGCTGAATTTCGGGGTGAATTTGTAGGTCACCTCGGCGTCCAGTTGCCACACCGCGCCGTAGGTCTGCTCCGGTTGCGAGTCGCCAAAGTCGAACACGCGAGTGGTTTCGCCCTGCCGGGTCAGACGCCCGAGCAAGCCCCAGTGTTCGCTGGTCCAATTGGCGGAAAACACGAAACGATCCTTGGGTGCGGCGTCGGTCAGGGTGTTGGTTTCTTCAACGCCGACCAGTGCATCGTTGCCGATACCCAGCGCCGTCAGTTGCGCGGGCGTGCCTTTGGTGCTGGTGACTTTGGTGTGGTTGTAGGTGTACGCGGTGGTCAGGCCCAGTTGCCCTTCATACAGCGGCTGATGGTAGTTGAGCACCAGCTCGGCACCGTGGGTGCTGGTGTCGGCGGCGTTGGTGAAAAAGTTGACGTCATGCACCCCGGCCACGCCGAAGTTATCGTTGATGTATTGCTCCATGGCGTCGCTGCCGATGCGCTGCGACAGGGTGATGCGATCCTTGACGTCGATACGGAACACATCGAGCGAAGCGTCGAAGCGTTCGTTGAGCTGGAAGGTCAGGCCGAGGCTGAAGTTCTTCGAGGTTTCCGGATCGAGCTTCTCGGCCCCCAGCGCGCGGGCGATTGGGTCGTTGACCGAGAGCACGCGAATATCGGTGAGCGTGCCGCCTTCGCCGAAGTTGCTGGTGGTGTTCTGAAAGCCGCTCTGCGCCAGCGACGGCGCGCGGAAGTTGTTCGACAGCGCACCGCGCAGCGCCCACTGTTCGGTCAGTTTGTAGCGACCGCTGAGCTTGCCGGTGAGTTTGCTGCCGGCATCATCGTAATGTTCCCAGCGGGTGGCGGCGTCGACGAAAAAGCGGTCAGTCAGATCGCCCGACAACTCGGCGTAGGTAGCAAACACATTGCGGTCCAGGTCCGACTCTTCGCTGGGGCGCAGGCCGTTGGCGCCGTCAGCGCCGGAACCGATGTACGAGGCCGCGTCACCGGCGTAGGTCAGGTAGTTTTCGTAGCGGTATTCACCGCCCAGCGCCAGCACGAACGAGCGTCCGCCGAGGCGCAGTTCGCGGCTGAAATCGATGTTGGTGGTGGTCTGGCGCAGCTCGTAATCGCCGGTGTCGAACCGGGTCGGCGAGTCCTCACCGAGGCTGACGTTGAGCGTACGGCGGGTGGAGCCGTCGAAGCGGTTGCGGCCATGGGTCACGCTGCTGTCGAAGTCCCAGTCTTCGCCGATCATGCCTTTGAAACCGGCGGTGGCAGAGACGTCCTTGTTGTCGCCCAGCGACTGCGGCAGGTAGCCGTTGGGATAGAACTGCGGCTGCTCGTAGGGGTAGCGATAGAATTCGGCGCCGGTGGTGTGGCGCTGGTTATAAGTGCCGAAGCTGTAAGCCTTGCCACCCGCCAGCGGCAGCTCACTGTTGAACCACAGGTTGACGTCCCGCGCCAGGCCGTCGCCCATCACGTAGTTGCGCTGGTCCGGGGTATCGGCAAAACCGTCGAAACCGGCGCGGTTGGTCGGATTGCGATTTTTGTACTCGGTGCCGCCGCG
Organism: Pseudomonas sp. AO-1; assembly: GCF_019775695.1. Taxonomy (NCBI): domain Bacteria; kingdom Pseudomonadati; phylum Pseudomonadota; class Gammaproteobacteria; order Pseudomonadales; family Pseudomonadaceae; genus Pseudomonas; species Pseudomonas sp. AO-1. Next base: position 2,914,707 of record NZ_CP079947.1, on the reverse strand, counting down.
AATGAACCCGCCCTCTTCACCCAGACGCGTGCCGATCTTGGCCGTGGTCACGCTGTTCTGGCCGTCGGTGGTGGTTCTGCCGATGGAGTCCTGATGGGTGTGAAACGCGCCGTAGCTGGTGGACACTTCACCACCCTCGGGCGCGTCGTCGAGGATGATGTTGATCACCCCGGCAATCGCGTCGGAACCGTACTGCGCCCCGGCGCCGTCGCGCAGCACTTCGATGCGTTTGATCGCGCTGATGGGGATCGAGTTGAAGTCCACCGGCGCCGTGCCGCGACCGATTTTCGACGAGTCGTTGACCACCGCCGAGGTGTGACGGCGCTTGCCGTTGACCAGCACCAGCACCTGATCCGGACTCATGCCGCGCAGCTGTGCGGCGCGCACATGGTCGGCACCACCGGAATTGGACTGACGCGGCATGCTGAACGACGGCAGCAACGTCTGCAGCGCCTGGCCCAGTTCACCGTCAGCCGCGCCCGTGGACTTGAGATCGGCGGCGGTCAACACGTCCACCGGCACTGGAGAATCGAGCACCGTACGTGCCGTGCCCCGAGTGCCGGTGACCAGCACGGTACCCAGCCGTGTGTCATCGTCAACGCGGGTGGAAGTGTCTTCGGCTTGCGCCGGAAGTTGCCAGATCGCACCGACCACCGCGATGGCCAGCAATGAACGGGAACGCTGATACATGGGACAGCTCCTTTATCGCAGCTAATACCCGGCCGTTACCGACAATAAAGGGTCGGCAATCAATGCACGGCAATGTCTGCTGTAGTTATGGAAATCAGGAAGGCGGTGAAGGCTGATTAGTGACTGAAGCGCAGCATCCCCAAAGTCAGCTTCTCCGTTGAAAACCGATGCTAGACGGGCTGAAGGCTTGCCGTAAAAGAACCAATAACACTTAGGTTAGATCCGGCTGAATAGTTGTATTTAGAGCAACACAAGTGTTGTTCCATCAACACTTAAACCAACTAAAGATCAACTAACTAAAATGTAGACAACTTCCCTGTGGGAGCTGGCTTGCCAGCGATGGTGTTGGCACATCCAACGTCTTTATCGACTGAACCGGCGCCTTCGCGGGCAAGCCCGCTCCCACAGTGGATTGTGTCGATCAGCGGATTGGTGCACGCCGCAAAACCTGTGGGAGCTGGCTTGCCAGCGAAAGCGGTGTATCAGTCAATAAATAAGGTGGCTGAACAGGCCCTATCGCTGGCAAGCCAGCTCCCACAGTGGATTGTGTCGATCAGCGGATTGATGCACGCCGCAAAACCTGTGGGAGCTGGCTTGCCAGCGAAAGCGGTGTATCAGTCAATAAATAAGGTGGCTGAACAGGCCCTATCGCTGGCGAGCCAGCTCCCACAGTGGATTGTGTCGATCAGCGGATTGGTGCACGCCGCAAAACCTGTGGGAGCTGGCTTGCCAGCGAAAGCGGTGTATCAGTCAATAAATAAGGTGGCTGAACAGGCCCTATCGCTGGCAAGCCAGCTCCCACAGGGATCGGTGAATGAATACAGATTTTTCAGTTCGCCACAGGAATCCACTCCGCCCGCGCCACGTTGGTGGTATCACCAAACGCCGGGAGTTTCTGCGCCAGATCGCGAACGTTTTTCACGTCCAGATCGAGCAGTTGCTGACGCGTGATCAGGGTCGGCGGCACCAGCACCTGATGCCCCGGATTTTCGCCGGCAATCAACATCGCCAGACTGCGCACGCTGATCGCCCCCGCGACTTGCGGATTGACCGCTGCGGTCGCCGCCCAGGCGCTGTCCGGTTCTTTCATGATCTGGATGTCGGCGGTGGAGATGTCAGCGCTGTAGATCTTCACCTTGCGCCCCAGCCCGGCCTCGTCGACGGCGATTTTCGCGCCTTTGGCGAACTCGTCGAACGGCGCGAAGATCACGCGGATATCCGGATTGGCGCGCAGCACCGCGCTGGCCTGATCCGCCACCGAGTTGGCAATCGGCGGATTGAGCGTGCCGAACCGCGCCTTCTCGATGATGCCCGGATTGGCCTTTTTCACCTGACTCCAGATCTCGTCGCGGCGCTCCATCGGCGTGAAGCCGCTGATGTACACGTAACCGGCATCGAACCGCGTGCCGTTGTCTTTCACGGCCTGATCCAGCGCCAGCCGCGCCAGTGCATGGTGATCCTGCTCGACCTGAGTCACTTGCGGACTGTTCAGGTCAACGTCGAACGCCACCACCTTGATGCCTTTGGCGATCGCCCGGTCAATCGGTCCCTTGAGGGTTTCCGCCAGGCCCAGTTGCACGATGATCCCGTCGACCCCGAGGTCAATCGCCTGATCGATCATCTCGCCCTGACTCGCCGCCTGCTGCCGCGCATCGAACACCCGCAGATTGGCCCCCAGCGCCTCGGTCTGTTTCTCCACGCCGCGCAGGTACGCCTCGGGAAAGTCCCCGGAAAACAGGTAACCGACCAGCGCGATCTGCACCTGGCCCTTGTCGAACGGCGCCGGAGCACCCGGCAATGCCTTGGCCTGAGCGCTCAAAGCCAACGCCGAAAGCACCGCGCCGGCGAGGCAATGGCGTGCGAACTGCTTGATTGAACCGTGCATACATCTTCCTTGCAGCGACAAATGAACCGGCTCAGCGCGCCCGATGCGCGAGGCCGAAGGTGAACATCAGGGCCAGCACCAGCACCAGTCCCTTGACGAAATCCTGCGCGTAATACGGCGCGTTGAGCATGGTCAGGCCATTGAGCAGCGACGCCACCAACAGTGCGCCGACCAACGTGCCGAAGGCATTGGGCTTCTTCGCTCCGAGCACGGCAAAACCGATCAGCGCCGCACCGAGGGCGTCCAGCACCAGGCCGTTGCCGGAGCTGACATCGCCGCGCCCCAACCGCGCCGCCAACAGCAAACCGCCGAGCGCGGCGAGCAACGCCGACAGCACGTAAGCAAGTAACTTGAAGCGCTGTACCGGCGCCCCCGCCAGCCGCGCTGCCTGCTCGTTGCCGCCAATCGCATAAAACAACCGGCCGATGCGCGTGCGCTCGAGAAACAGCCACACCGCCAGCGCCACCAGCGCCGTGATCAACACCGGAACCGGCACCACCTCCCACAAACGTCCGCGGCCGAGGGCGAGAAACGCCGCGCTGAACGTGCCTTCGGTTTCCACACCACTGGGCAAGGTCATGCCCACCGCAATCGAGCGCCCACCCGTGGGAATCAGTTGCACGCCGATCACCAGAAACATGCTGCCCAGCGTCGCGAGAATATCCGGCACCCGCAGCTTGACGATCAGCCAGCCATTGAGCAGCCCGACCAGTGCGCCACCGCCCAGACTGATCAGCACCGCCGGCACCGCGCCCCAGCCGAGCACCACCATCACGTAACTGGCGATCATCAGGCTCATCGCCGCCACCGCACCAATCGACAGATCAAGTCCGCCGACGGCCATGGTCAGGGTCACACCGAGAGCCAACAGCGCAACGATCGACACCGACTGCAAGATGCTGAACAGATTGCCGACGCGCAAAAACGCCGGCTCCGCGACACTGAAAAACACCACGATCAGCGCCAGCAGCCACAACAGGCCGTAGCGGATCAGCGCGTGCAACAGGCGCTCGGCGGGTGCCGTAGCGGACGACAACAATGAACTCGAATCAGGCACTCGCTCTGCTCCTTGGCGTGGCATGAAAGGGATGTTCGCTAGCGTCGCTGCCGGCCAGTGCGGTGACCAGGGTCGCGCGCTCAAGACCGGCACGCGGGTATTCGGCGACCACCGCGTGATCGCGCACCAACAGAATCCGGTCGGCGATTTCCAGGGCTTCGTCGACATCGGCGCAAATCACCAGGGTCGCGCGGCTGGCGGCAGTCTCGCGCAGCAATTGGCCGATCTCGCGACGGGCGCGCACGTCGACGCCCTGAAACGGCTCATCGAGAATCAACACCCGCCCTGCCCCGAGCAGCCAGCGACCCAGCACAACTTTCTGTTGATTGCCGCCGGACAGCGCGCTCATCGGCACCTCGATACCGGCAGTCTTGATCCCCAGCGCCGCGACTTGCGCCTCGACCGCTGCGGCTTCGGCACGGTTGCGAATGAAACCGGCACGGGTGAAGCGCTGCAGAAACGGCAGTGTCAGCGTGCGGCGCAGGGAGAAATCCGGCACCAGCGACTGACTGGCGCGATCCTCCGCCGCGAGAAATACACCGCTGTGGATCGCGTCCCTAGGCGAGTCTGGCAGCCAGTCCACGCCGTCCAGTTGCAGGCAGCCAGCCACGGCTTTGCGCAAGCCAAACAGCACTTCGGCGATTTCGCTTTTGCCAGCGCCGAGCAGCCCGGTCAGCACCACCACTTCGCCTTGGTGCAGGTCGAAATCGAAACGCCTGGAGCGCGGCAAAATCTGCAAACCGCGCACACCAAGGACTTTTCGGCCCACGCTGCCGGGCGTGTAGACATGCCCGTCCAGCGCCTGCCCGAGCATGGCGTGCACCGCCTCCGGCAACTGCCGTGCGCTGAATTCCCCGGCCAGTCGCCCGTCGCGCAGGGCAATGGCGCGATCCGCCACCCGTTGCAGATCGGACAAGCGATGGGAGATGTAAACAATCGCCACGCCACGACTGCGCAGGGTGTCGATCAGACCGAACAGCCGTTGCGCCTCGGCGTCCGACAACGCGGCAGTCGGCTCATCAAGAATCAGCAGACGCGGCTGCAGGGCAAAGGCCCGCGCCAGCACCACCAACTGCCGTTCGGCCAGGCCCAGGTGTTCAATCGGCTGCTCCAGCGGCAATTTCAGGCCCAGCCCGGCGGCGATACTCGCGGCGCGCTCCAGCAGGCGTTGGCGATTGAGCCAGAAGTCCGCGTCGGGCTTGCACAACTCATCGAGCAGGAGGTTTTCCGCCACGCTCAAACCGGGCGCAATGCCCTCATTGATCTGCTGATGCACGGCAACAATTCCGACTCGACGTGCCGACAGCGGCGAGCTGAATTGCCGGGGCTGCCCGTCGATGTAAATCTCGCCGCCATCGGCGCGCTGGCTGCCGGCGAGAATTTTCACCAGCGTCGATTTGCCGGCACCGTTGGCACCGAGCAACGCCACCACTTCGGCGGGATGAATCTGCAGGCTGACGCGATCCAGGGCGCTGTTCGAGCCGAAGCGCTTGCTCAGTTCACGCACCTGAATCAGCGGCGCGCGGGCCACGACGACACTCATAAAATTCCTTAACGTCGATGGGCCAGCGAGCGCACCAGTCGGTCGCCCAGGCTTTGCACGCCCTGCACCAGAATGACCAGCACCACCACGGTGGCAACCATCACTTCGTTGTTGAAACGCTGATAGCCGTAACGGATCGCCAGATCACCGAGGCCGCCACCGCCAATCACCCCGGCCATGGAAGAAAAACCGATCAGCATCACCAGCGTCAGGGTGATCCCCGCCAGCAGTGCCGGCAGCGCTTCGGGCAGCAGCACTTTGCAAATCACATGGCGGATATCGCCGCCCATGGCGAGGATCGCTTCGATCCGGCCCTTGTCGACTTCGTCCAGCGCGTTCTCGACGATCCGCGCGAAAAACGGAAACGCGCCGATGGTGATCGGCACCACCGCCGCGGTGCTGCCGAGGGTCGTACCCACCAGCAGACGCGTCAGCGGAATCAGCGCAATCAACATCACTACAAAGGGTAGCGAGCGCCCCAGATTGACCAGCGAACCCAGCGCGGCATTGAGCCGTGGCAGCGGCCACAGTCCGTCGCGGCGACTGACAAACAGCAACACCCCGAGCGGCAAACCGATCAGTAGCGTGAACAGCCCTGCGAGCAAGACCATGTACAGGGTTTCGCCGGTGGCGTTGAACAGCAGTTGCAGGATTTCATCCCAGTTGATCGTGCGGTTCATGACTGAGCCGCCCGCACGCCGTATTGCTTGAGGAAGCTGAGACCAGGGATGTCGTGGCCCAGCGGCAGGCCGCAGGAAGGACGTAACGAAGTGCCGAGACTCGATTGCGCATCGGCGAGCAAACGCGGCACCGGGCCGGACTCGACCAGGCGCCCGTCCGCCATGTACGCCGCGTGATCGCAGATCGACTTGACCACCTCCAGCTCATGGGTGATCAGCACGATGGTCACGCCCAGTTGCCGATTGATATCGCGCAGCAGGTCAAGAATCGACGCCGTGGTTTCCGGGTCCAGCGCGCTGGTAGCTTCGTCCGACAGCAGATACGCAGGCTCCGCTGCCAGGGCGCGGGCAATCCCCACCCGTTGTTTTTGCCCACCGGACAACTGCGAGGGAAAGGCTTGCGCCTTGTCCGTCAAACCGACCAGTTCCAGCAGCTCGCGCACCCGCACATGGCGCCACGGTTTGCCGACGTTGGCGATTTCCAGCGGCACGGCGATGTTGTCGAACACGGTGCGCGAGTGCAGCAGATTGAAGCCCTGGAAGATCATGCCGATGCGCTGACGCTGGCGGCGCAGGTCGCTGGGCGTCAAGGTCAGCAGGTCCACGCCGTCGATGAGAATTTGCCCGCTGTCCGGGCGTTCGAGCAGATTGAGACAACGCAACAGGGTCGACTTGCCTGCGCCGCTGCGCCCGAGGATGCCGTAGATCGCGCCGTCGGGAATACTCAGTGACACCTGATCCAGTGCCGGTGCCGGCGCTGACGGGTAGGTCTTGCTCAAACGCTCGACGACGATCATGGCTTGGCATCCTCCACCGGAATCACCGAACCCTTGAAGTTATCAGTGATGTATTTCGCCACTTGCGGCGAGGTCAGGTCTTTGGCCAGTTGTGCGATGCGCGGATCGTTTTGCAGTGTCGGCGTAGTCACCAGGATGTTGGCGTACGGATTGTGCTCGGCCTTTTCCAGCCCCAGCGCATCCTGGGCCGGCACCAGTCCGGCTTCCAGTGCGTAATTGCCGTTGATCACCGCGAGGTCGACATCGTCCAGCGCCCGAGGGATTTGCGGCGATTCGATTTCCAGGATCTTCAGCTGTTTCGGGTTCTCGGCAATGTCCTTGGGGGTGGCCTGATCGGCCGCCGGATCCTTGAAGCCGGGCTTGAGTTTGATCAACCCGTTGTCCTGTAACAGGTACAGCGCACGGCTCAGGTTGGTGACGTTGTTGGGCACGGCGACGGTGCCTTTTTCCGGCACCTCGGCGAAGCTTTTGTGCCGGCGCGAATAGATGCCCAACGGCTCGATATGCACCGTGGCGGCCACCGCGAGTTTCTGCCCCAGCGCTTGTTCCTGGGATTTCAGGTACGGCAGATGCTGGAAGTAATTGGCATCGACATCGCCATGCACCAACAGCTCGTTGGAGTTCACGCCGTTGGGAATCTCGATGACCTTGAGGTTGAGTTGCGGATCGATTGTCTGGATGTACGCGAGAATCTGCGCGTGGGGCACCGGATCAGCGGCCACCCGCAGCGGCTCCAGCGCCTGAGCACCGAACGAAGTCACCAGCGCGCCGAGCACGGCCAGGGTCAAACCTGTTTTTTTCAACATGGGCGGAGTCCTTGAGCGAATGAATCAGGCGTTGACGGTCTTGCGAGCCGGTGCGGCGGGCATCAGCGCATCGGCATAGAAGCGCCGGGCGACGTCGGGGTGCGAACGCAACCGACCCTTGAGGTAGTTCCAGCCGACATCGCGAAACAACGGATTGAGCGGATCACTCGCCGGGCCACGCGCTTCACGCAGCAGCACGGTGGGCAACGGGTACAGCGGCACCACGGCATCGAGTTGCGCGCCGAGGAAGAAGGCGATGGACAAACGCTCGCTGCCTGCGGGCGGCGACACCACCCGATGCACCGTGGCGCGCAGATAACCGTTGGTGGCCAGCTCCAGCAGTTCGCCGATATTCACCACCAGCGTGTTGTCGCGAGGCAGCGCATCGATCCAGCGTCCCTCTTCAACCTCCACTTGCAGACCGGCCTGCTGGTCCTGCAGCAGAAAGCTCAGAAACCCCGAATCCTTGTGCGCGCCGACGCCCTGCTGGCTCGCGCTGGCAGCCTGACCTGGGTAGCGCATCAACTTGATGTGTTCGTTGGGCTTGTCGCCGTACAACTGATCGAACGCGTCCGCCCGCAGCGACAGCGCCTGGGCAAATGCACGCAGCAAGCGCAACGCCATGCGCGTCATCGCCTGTTGCCATTCCAGCAGCAGCGGTTTGAGCGCTGGCAGCGCCGCCGGCCATTGATTGGGCCCCTGCAACCGAGCCCACAACGGGCTGTCCGCGTCCAGCGGCAATGCTTCACGCTCGGCGCCGAGATCGAACTGCTCACGCCAGTCAGGCTGACCACGGGTGATCTCGGAAGCAGCACGGTTGTAACCGCGAAAATGCGGCGAATTGATCATGCCGACGGCGGTTTTTTCGTGCTCGGACAAGGCGAAGAACTGCCGGGCGTGATCCTGCACCTGCTTGAGCAGGTCGCTGTCGATGCCATGGCCGGTGAGATAGAAAAAGCCGACGTCACGCGCGGCGTGACGCAGGTTTTCAAGAAATTCATAACGCTGTTGCGCGGTGCCTTCGAACAACGAAAGGTCGAGCGTCGGCAGCGTGGTGATATCGAGGGTATGCGGCATGATTCACTCCCGTGTGAACCAAACCTGAAGAGCCTTTGATCGATTCAGCGTGTGCCGTCATGGCAATCGGGGATCTATCGGTTTGATGCGTTTGATTCGTCGTGAGACAAAACTAAACGATCTTAAAAACCACGAACAAATACCCTTTTTGCATTAGCTTAGGCCTGACGCTCAGGTTCGCTGTCATCGCACAACCGCTATCCCGCTTCAACCGATCAGCGTGCCGGGTCATAAAAAGGCTCGACTGCCACGCGGCTGCCGACAAAGAAACTGTCCGCCACCAGCCGCAGTGGCTGCAGATCGACGTCGCTGGCCCGATCGCCAATCAGTTGCCGGAAGTGTCGATACACCGCGGTGTACTCGCCCTCTTCCGACACCACTTGGCGCACGCCGTCGATGCTCAGCAGCGCCCCGCCGTTGTCCAGGCGCAGCACACCTTCGGCGCAGCGAATCTCGATGCTCCAGAGTTCGTCGTGACCGTGGTCGAAATCGAACTCCGCCTGCACGTCGAGCCTGTGCGCATCGGACATCTTGATCGACGCGGCAATCGGCGACTGGCAGTTGTCCGGTACCCGCAGTTCAGCGGACTCGACAAACAGTGGCTGCGCCAGCAAACGGGTGACAATCGACAGGGCGTTGATGCCCGGATCGAAAACGCCCAGACCACCGGGTTGCCAGATCCACGTCTGACCGGGATGCCATTTGCGCACGTCCTCCTTCCAGTCGATCTGCACGCTTTGCAAGGTGCGACTGGCGAGCCAGTCACGGGCAGCTTCAATACCGGGGGCGTAGCGCGAATGCCAGGCGAACAACGCACTGACACCCTGTTGCTGCGCCTGACTGACCAGGGCCAGCGCCTCGCCCAGCGTGGCGCACGGCGGTTTTTCCACCAACACATGTTTGCCGGCGGCCAGCGCCTGCTGCACCAGTGCGAACCGACCTTGCGGCGGCGTACAAAACGCAATCGCATCCACCTCGGGGCCGTTCTCCAGCAACTCGCTCAACGAGTGAAAGTTCTCCACCCCGGCACAGGGTTTACCTTGCGTGGCGACCGCCACCAGACGAAATCCGGGATTGGCGTTGATCGCCGGAACATGTTGATCCTGGGCAATCTTGCCGTAGCCCACCAGACCGAGACGGATCGGTTGCATCAGTGACTCCTGTTGTTGTCTTGTTGTCGTCAGCGAGTGCGCAGATTAGCCGTAAACATCTGGGAATACCCAGCTGAGTCTGATCAAAAAACCGCAGATGTCAGCGCTCGGTTCATCGCGCCGGGTAGTAACGCTGATGCAGCGGCGCAAACAGAGAAAGCCTGCTTTTCAGGGCAGGCTTTCACATTCACAACGCTGCAGTCACTTTTGCTGCGCGGTCAACGCCGAGTAACTGTTCATCAGGTTCCGGTAGTTCGGAATCCGCTGCGACAGCAGATTGCCCAGTCCTTCGATGTCGTTGCGCCAGTCGCGGTGCAGCTCACAGGCGACCGAGAACCAGTTCATCATTTGTGCGCCGGCCTGGGTCATGCGGTTCCAGGCGGCTTGCTGGACGGTGGTGTTGAACGTGCCGGAGGCGTCGGTGACGACGAATACGTCGAAGCCTTCGGCCAGTGCCGACAGGGTCGGGAATGCGACGCAGACGTCGGTCACGACACCGGCAATGATGATCTGCTTGCGGCCGGTGGCCTTGATCGCCTTGACGAAGTCTTCGTTGTCCCAGGCGTTGATCTGGCCTGGGCGGGCGATGTACGGCGCGTCCGGGAACATTTCTTTCAGCTCCGGAACCAGCGGGCCGTTGGGGCCTTGTTCGAAACTGGTGGTGAGGATGGTCGGCAGGTTGAAGAATTTCGCCAGGTCGGCCAGCGCCAGCACGTTGTTCTTGAATTCGTTTGGCGAGAAATCCTGAACCAGAGAAATCAGACCGGTCTGGTGGTCGACCAGCAGGACTACGGCGTCGTCTTTGTTCAGGCGGTTGTAGGTTGCAGTGCTCATGTTTGATTCCCTTTTCTTGGTTGTGGTGGTTGGCGTTGCGTTGAACATGGGCACAGATTACTGACACCACCGAAACCGATAAATCGGTTGAAAAGCGTTTCACTGTCAACTCATAACGGACAATCCTGTGACCAGGATCGGCCTCGCATGCTTCCGTTTCAATTCACCTCGGGGAGGGGTTTGGCGATCATCAAACTGCACGGCGCCCGGTTGAAGACACTCTCGACCGTCGCGCCGATGAAGCCGTCGAGGCCCTGCTGGTAGGTCGTACCGAGCACCAGCAGGTCAAACGCGTTCTGGCGAGCGAACTGTTCGATCACTTTGTGCGGGATCCCGCTCATCTGGTGTCGGCGTCGTGCTGCGATTGCGTAACGCTCGGCCAGCGCATCAAACGCCTCTTGCTGGGTGTCGTTGATCGCCTCGCACAGGCTGTGATCCAGACTCAGCGTCGGCACGCTCATCGCCGCATCGCCCAGCACCGACCAGTTGCTGACATTGAGCAGGTGCAACTCGGCGCCGCAAGCGCTTGCCAGCGTGGCGGCCAGATCGAGGATGCGGTCGTTGAGGCCTTGGGTCAGAGCCTCCAGATGCGACAGATCGACGGCGGCGAGCATTTTCAGCGGCAGAGGATGACGGGCTTCGGTAACCAGATGCACCGGGGCCGGACAGTCGCGCAGCACCAGCCAGTCCAGCGGTCGATGGAATGCCCGATTCAGCGCCGGGACATGATGGGTATCCTTGATCACCAGATCGGCCCGATAGTCATTGATGTACTCCAGCAGATGCGCCGGCGTGGCCCTGGCCCAGACCACTTCGCTGCTGACCTGCACGCCGCTCCCGGTGTGGAACCGGGCCTGTTGCTCCAGCCAGTGCCGGTGCACCTGCAAATAACCCTCGCGTGCCTGGGCCATCGCATCGTGATCAAACAGACCGGCCACCGCCAGCGCCTGCACATAATCGAACGCCACGATGTGCAGCGCCGCGCCGGTTGCCTGCGCCAGAGCCATCGCGCGATCGAAGGCCGGGGTGCGAACCATTTCGGCAGGCGCGATCAACAGCATTCGCTTGAATCTGAGCATACGAACCTCATCCTGGCAGTGCGGTACTGGCCTGAGGGCCAGCCTGACATCCCTGTCGATCGAGTAGTGACCACTTGCCCGGCCAGTATCCGACGGTACCTTGCGAGGGTTCTGATTTTTATCAAGCAATGGCGCAGCTGCGTTCCCCCGCAGTGCGCTTTCGTCCGTTCGTCAGCTGGCGCAGGCGGTTGTTAAATGAAATCGGTGTCCGTATGCGGGGCACCTATGCTTAACCCACCCCCAACCGCGTGAACTCTCCCATGTCCGAAAAACTTGCTCTGCCTGTGCACCACCTCAAAACCGCGTGCTCCAACTGCAGTGTGCTGGAGTTGTGTCTGCCGATCGGCATGAGCGGTGCAGAAGTCGAGCGCCTGGACACGCTGATCGTGCAACGGGTCAAGGTCAAAAAGGGTGCTGCGCTGTACCGCACGGGCGATCCGCTGCGCTCGTTGTATGCCGTGCGAATCGGCTCGTTCAAGACCAGCATGCTGTCGGTGGACGGCCGTGAGCAGGTCACCGGTTTTCACATCCCCGGCGAGATGCTCGGGCTGGACGCCATCAGCGCCGACGAGCATGCCTGCAATGCCTTTGCCCTGGAGGACAGCGAGGTCTGCCCGATCCACTTTGCGCAGCTGGAAAAACTGGCGCAGAACCTGCCGTCGCTGCAGCACAACCTCAATCGGTTGCTGAGCCGTGAAATCGTGCGCGACCACAGCATGTTGATGCTCATGGGCAACATGAACTCGGATGAGCGGCTGGCGGCGTTTCTGCTCAATCTGTCACAACGCTTGAGCCTGCGCGGTTACTCGGCAAAGGATTTCGTGCTGAAAATGCGCCGCGAGGAAATCGGCTCTTTTCTCGGGCTGCGTCTGGAAACCATCTGCCGGGGCATCGCTCACCTGCGGGATCAGGGACTGGTGGAAATCAGCGGCCGCGACGTGCGGATCCAGAACATGGACGGCCTCAAGCAATTGGTTGCCGGCTGCCACCGCTCGCCACGCTGAGGCCGGCCCCGGCCGGTCAATCGCTGGGGCCCCGTTGCCTGACCGCCAGAATGCTGCCCGGCACCGAGTACAGTGCCCGCTCGGTGTTGCTGCCGATCAACCGGTCAACCCCGACCCGATGCACCGTACCCATCACCACCACGTCAGCCAGGTACTGCTCGACAAACTCGCTGATCACCGGCACCGGCAAGCCCATGGCGAAATGCCGACGTTCCGCGGGTACGCCATGACGATCGGCCAGCGTCACAAAAGCCTGATGCAGCGATTCACGCAGTTCTTCGACAAAATTGCCGTTCCAGCCACCGGTCACCAGCGGTGCGTCACCGTTGAATGCCGCCGACAAGTCATAGGCGTACAACAAGTGCAACGGCGCGTCACATTGCAAGGCCAGGGCGTTGGCCGTCTGGATGATGGTGTCGTTCAAACCGTTGATCTGCGTGGCCGGATCGAACGGATCCACCGCCGCGACCACTCGATGCGGTAATGCGTAGCGAATCTGATTGACCAGGTGCACCGGCACCGGGCATTCACGCAGCAAGTGACAATCGAGTGGCGTGATGAACACCCGTTTCAGCACTGGCTCCAGTGCCACATCCTTGATCAGCAGATCGGGCTTGAGTGCCTGCACGGTCCTGAGAATCTCCAGCAACGGGTGCGTGGTGAACACCACGTCGACGGTGACCTTCAGGCCATGGCCGTTGAGTCGTTCGACCTCATCGGCGATCCAGCGGCGGTAGCGCCGCAAATAGCGCTGAGCGTCGACTTCGTCGATTCTTTCTTCCCACAGATGCGCAACCGGCACCGGTTCGACAAAGGCCCGTACGTCCAGCGCCGCCCCGCTCGCCTTGGCCAGCGCCATGGCGCGCAGCATGGCGGGTGACTGATGCAGGGTCTGGTCGGCGACCAGCAGCAAACGTTGATATTGCCCCATCACACACCTCCGCTCGGCACCGGCGTTGCACGACCGGCAAGGTTCCAGCCTGCGCTCGCGGCCCACTGCCCGACGTTGATTTACATCAACCAACAGCCATTGAGTGACGCGTTTACGTGTGTCTGATCCAGATCAGATGCTGGCCTCGGCGACGGCGTAAAACCATCAAAAACAACCGTTGCTCAACCCGTGTCAGCCTTTCAAACCGGATGGAGGATTACCCATGCTTACAGTCAAAGACCACAACGATCGAGCCGTGGCGGCCTACGCCGCAGTCTCCGGGCAACACTGGATCGAGGCCGTCAAGGATGGGCGTCATGTGTTGATCCGTCCGTTGGCGGAAAAGGATCGCGAGCGTGAATACGCCTTCATCAAGCGCCTGTCGCCCGAGTCCCGGCACATGCGTTTTCTGGCGCAGATCAGCGAGCCCGGCCCGGCAATGCTCGACCAACTGATGGACACCGATAACCGGCAACGCACGGCGTTTATCGCGCTGGTGCATGAAAACGGCCAACTGATCGAAATCGGCATCAGCCGGTATGCCGCCACCGGCGAGCATGAATGCGAATGTGCCGTCACCGTTGCCGATGAATGGCAACACCTGGGCCTGGGGACACTGTTGATGGAGCATCTGATCAAGGCTGCACGCCAGAACGGCTTCCGCCAGATGTATTCGGTCGACGTTGCCAGCAACGAACCGATGCGCGAACTGGCCCGGGCGCTGAAGTTCGAAACCCACCACGATCCTGAAGACAGCCGTCAGGTCATACACCGTCTTCACCTGTAAAAAATCGCCCGGTGCCAAGTCTGCAAAACGACTCGGCACCGGGCGATTCTTCACGATTGCAAGGTATGTCCCGGTTTGATCGCCAGCACACTGCACGGCGCACGATGCAGGATCTGTTCGGCGGTGGTGCCCAACAACTTGTTCAAACCGTGGTGCTGCACCGTGCCCAACACGATCACCTCAATGTGATGTTCGGCGGCAAACTCGCAAATGCTCGGCACCGGTGGACCCTCGACAAAATGTCGGCAGGTCGGAGGCACACCGTGGCGTTCGGCCAGGGCGGCAAATGCCTCATGTTGCGCACTGCCCAGTGACTCATAGATGCCGGTGGCCAGCGGCAAGGCGCCGTAGCCCATGTCCGTGGCATACACCGCCGCCCAGTCGTAGACATGCAGCAACTCAAGCCTGGCATCACACTGCTCGGCCAGGCGCACCGCAGCGTCGACAATCTGATCGTTGAACAGCAGGTCCTGATCTTCACTGCGCAGTACGTCCATGATCGCCAGTACACTGCGTGGCGTTGGATGCACGTCATCGGTGACCAGATGCACCGGCACCGGGCAATCGCGCAGCAGTTGCCAATCCAGCGGGGTATAAAACACCCGCTTCAACGCCGACTCCTGCTGCGCATCCTTGATGATCAGCGCCAACGGCATTTCGTTGACGAACTGCAGGACTTCTTCGTAAGGATGTTGCACCCAGACCACCTCACTGGTGACCTGGATGCCATGGCGTTCGAGCAGTCTGCCCTGCTCGGCCAGCCACTGACGATGCGTGCGCAAATAACCGTCCCGGGCCAGACGGATTTGCTCAGGAGCGAACAGGCCCGCCACCGCCAGCGCCTGCAGGTAATCGAAGGCGACGATGTGCAACGGCAACTGCATGGCGACCGCCAACGCGGCGGCACGCTCGAACGCCGGGGTGTGGCTCATGGTAGGGGGAGCAATCAACAACAAGCGTTGGGTCTGCGACATGGGGCACCTCGGCACGGCGGCCAACGGAATCAAGTGAACAGATCTCCAGATTGCCCGCTCCTGCTGCCGACGAGTTGATCTTGATCAGCTCTGCCTCAAACCCGCGCCGCCGCGTTTCAGTGCCATAAGGTGCCGGCCCACATCGCCAGTGTCAGCAGCACCTGCCCGGGGATGACAATCGCCGCGAAACGCCTGCCGCCGCTGACCCAGGCCACCACGCATTTGCTCAACGAGTTGCTGCTGATCGCGATCAGCGCCGGAGCGACAATCGCCTCCACCGGTAACAGGCCAGCCTTGGCCAACCCGGCGATCGAGGCGGTTGACGCGTGCGCATCGGCGAACCCGCTGAAGGTGGCGGTGAGCATCACGCCCACCTGGCCGAATTGACTGAGCATGGCCGATGACACCAGGGTGATCGCGGTCATGGTCAACGCAACGATCAAGGCCAGTTTCAAATTGAATGCACCGCCTGCCGGCAGCGTCTCTTCAGTTCCTCTGGCGGGTCGGGGCAACATCAGACAAGCGCTGTAGTTCAGCGCCGCCACGCTGCCGCAGACTAACGGCAGCCACATGTTGCGCAACAAGGCTGGATCGACGGTGGCGAGAATCAGCCCGGTCTGAACCATGGTCGCCAGATTGGACAGCAGCGCCGCCGCGCCGAGGATCCGCAGATTCGCCGGCTCCCGGGCGAGCCGATGGCCCATCGTCGCAATGGTCACGGTGCTGGAAGCGAAGCCGGAGGCGATGGCGCTGAGAACGTAGCCGTAACGAATGCCCAGCGTACGAACGGCAATGTGCCCGCCGGCGCCCACCAGCATCAGCAACACCGTCAAGGTGCAAATGGTGCGCAGATTGAGCGCGGCGTACGGCCCGATGTAGCGATCCGGTGTCAACGGCAACACCACCAGCGCGGTTATCAGCAAGACCAGGCCATCGCGCATTTCGGTTTCGCTCAACTGCGTGATCGCGAAGTCATGCAGCTTTTCCCGATACGTCAGCAAACCCGCCACCACCACGCCAATCGCCACCGCCAGTTCGGGTGAGCGTGTGCACAACGCGCCCAATATGAGCACGATGATCAGCGCCACTTCGCTGGTCACGCCGGGGTCGTCATCGCGCCCGCGCCAATAGGCGACGGTGATCAGCAAGGTCAAACCGATTGCGACAATCCCCACCAACAACGCCGCCCCGACCACCATCGCGGCGTAGCCCAGCAACGCGCTGATCGCGAAGGTGCGCAAACCTGCGCTGCCTCGACGCTCACCCGTGCCCTTGTGCCGTTCGCGCTCAAGACCGATGAGCATGCCGATGCCCAAGGCAGCCGCCGCCCCCGTCATGCCCAGGGATTCATTCATCGTCGGTTTGCCCTGCCTTATCCCTGCGCGGATCGAATTCAGCCCGCCACAGCCTTCACGGTTCTGACCGGCGCGGATGGAGTAAATATTTGACGCTCAGTAGCGTGTGGCCAGGGATGCGGCGCGTCGATACGGGTCTGGAGCCGGCTGACAAAAGCCTGCGCCTCCTGCAACTGATTGAAGTACACGCGACAATCATCCAGCGACACCACCCAGCCATGCGGCGCCGCCGTTGCACTGATATCAATGTTCATCGAAAAGCCTCCGTCGAATCGGAAAAGGCCCTTGTTCAAGGGGTAATCGCCACCTTCATGACCCCGTCGCGCTGATGCGCAAACAGCTCATACGCCGCCTCGATGTCATCGAGTTTGAAGCGATGGGTCACCAGCGGCGACAGGTCCACCGCGCCGCTTTGCACCACCGCCATCAAGCGGCGCATGCGTTCCTTGCCACCGGGGCACAGGGTCGAAACGATGCTGTAATCACCCAGCCCGGCGGCAAAGGCATTGAGCGGAATGTGCAGGTCGCTGGAGTACACTCCCAGGCTCGACAAGCGTCCACCGGGACGCAGCACCCGCAAGGCCGCTTCGAACGTACCTTGGGTGCCCAGCGCTTCGATGGACACGTCGACGCCACGGCCATCGGTCAACTCCATGATCTGCTCGACCACGTCGCCGTCCTTGAAGTTGACCACATGGGTCGCGCCCAGTCGGCGGGCGACGCTCATGCGTTCGGGCACGGCATCGACGCCGATGATCGTGGTGGCGCCCTTGAGGCGCGCCCCCGCTACCGCACACAGGCCGATCGGCCCGAGGGCAAAGACCGCGACGCTGTCGCCGATGTTGATCTGCCCGCGTTCCGCCCCGGAAAAACCGGTGGACATGATGTCCGGGCACATCAGCACCTGTTCGTCGCTCAAGCCGTCGGGGATCGGGCACAGATTGGCCAGGGCGTCCGGCACCAGCACGTATTCGGCCTGGCAGCCGTCAATGGTGTTGCCGAACTTCCAGCCGCCAATCGCCTTGAAGCCGTGGCGGGTGTCCGGGCCGTCCTGCGAGCCGCAACCGCACAGGCAGGCGTAACTTTGGCCGCTGGGCGTGATAGCCCCGGCGATCACCCGTTGACCTTCGACGAAACCGCGCACCTGCGAACCCAGTCGCTCGATGACGCCCACCGGCTCATGACCGATGGTCAGCCCTTTGGCCACCGGGTATTCGCCGCGCAGGATATGCACGTCGGTGCCGCAAATAGTCGTGGTGGTGACGCGCACCAGCGCATCCAGTGGCCCAACTTGCGGAATCGGCTTGTCTTCAAGCACGATGCGGTTCTTTTCGACGAAGATCGCCGCTTTCATCATGGCCATGATCAAATCCTCTGAGCGAGTCGCAGCTTGAGATGTCCTCAAGACTGCGCCGTCGTCACAGCACCAACGTTGATAATGGTCAAACAAACTGCGGATCAGCCCACCGCTTTCGCCGAGCACGTCCGCTCCCACCCGGGACCTCGGACAGCCTCCCCCTACCGCACGTCCGATGGACGGTGTGGGTGAATCGCCCCGTTGACAAATATCAATCCCCCCCGCCACGCCCGGGCCACGATGGACTCAAGGCTCACGGCCCGAACACAACGCCGCCCTTTCGCGTCGTGTGTGCGATCAACCACGGGAGATTTGTCATGTCTGAGCAATCGCGTTTCATGCTGGTGGTTTCGCCCCTGATGAAAAACAGCCCGGCTTTCGAGCGCGCCGCCGCGCTGGCCAAGGCCTCCGACGCAGCGTTGCACATCGTTGCCTTCGATTATCTGGAAGGCCTGGCGACCGCCGGACTGGTCAACGAACAAGCGCTGGAACAGATGCGCCTGGGCTACATCGAACGCCATCATCAATGGCTTGAGGACCAGGCCCGGCCACTGCGCAAACTCGGGGTGCACGTCACCACCGAGGTGGTCTGGGTCGAAAGGCCGCTGCAGGAAATCCTCATTCACCTGCGCGAACAACCGATGGCGGCGCTGATCAAGGCACTGGAGCACGAATCACTGCTGTCGCGCCTGATGTTCACCCCGCTGGATGTGCACTTGCTGCGCGAATGCCCGGTGCCGCTGCATTTCGTCAGCCATGTGCAACACGCCCTGCCACGGCGGATTGTCGCAGCGGTCGACCCGTTCCATCGCGATGGTCAGTACCAAGGTCTGAACGACCGGATCCTGTACGAGGCCGATAAACTGGCGACGCTGTGTAACGCGCAGCTCGACGTGATTTACGCCCATGACCTGACCTCGCTCAGCGCCGCCGAATTCGGTTTCGATCACGCCTCCGCATTCTTTTCCTCCAGTGCCGCCAAGGCGCTGTTCGATGCCCAGGGCGAAGCGTTCCGTGAGCTGGCCGAACGCAACGATATTCCGGCGGAAAACCAGCACATGATCCTGGGCGACCCGGCCAAGGTACTGGCCAGCTATGCCGATGCTTATGACATTGACATGATCGTCATGGGCCGCATCGCCCACCGGGGTGTGGGCCGTCTGATCGGCAGCACCGTCGAACACCTGCTGTACAAGATGCCGTGCAGCGTGTGGGTGGTGGCGCCGGAAAAAATCGAGTGAAGTTATAAGCTGATAACGCCTTCATTAAACCGTCTTTCAAACGTTGTACTAGGATAGGATCCACATCCTGACATTGCGTCGACCAGGGAACATGCTCGACGCAGGTCAGGAATGGGACTGTTTCACCTGCAACTCATGGATGATGTTTATGAACTCACACCTGTTTCCCCATATCGGCAAAGTCATTGCGAGCACCGGTAGCCGGCACTTTCCGCGAATGCTGCATGACCTGATCCAGACGCAACTGGCGGTGGACGCCACGCACATTCGGCAAATGCGCGTTGAGCCGGTCGGCCGCCCCGCCCATCGCAATCCGCCGGAAACCGGCAAAGACCCGGCCCAGCAGGCTGAAACGGTATTCTGCGAACACATTGCCGCACGCTCGAGTGCGCCAATAGACGCGCCCGCCTCCGCCAGCGCCGACGCCTCACAATTGCACCTGACCCGACGCAAGGACGGCTACCGCTACGTGATTTCGGTGTATCGCAACGACCAGTCGCAACGGTTCTCGGCCCAGGAGCAGAGTTTGTTGCAGGACATCTCTCCGGTGCTGTTGCCGATGCTGGAAAAACACATTCACGCCCTGCAACCCTTGCAGACCGGCACTGAAGAGCCGTCGCCCGGCACCGACGGCGCGCAACCGGGCCTGGACAACCTGCGACTGCGCTTCAACGAACGTTTACAGCAACTGGGCCTGAGCCTGTCCAATCGCGAAACCGAAGTGTGCATTGGCCTGCTCGCCGGGCGTACCGCGCCGGAGCTGGCCGAGCAATTGCAGTTGAAGGTCAACACGGTGGAAAGCTATCTCAAGCGCGCCGCGATCAAACTGGGGATCAGCGGCCGGCATTCGTTGATGCGCTGGATGTACTCGCCGGAGGACACGTCCACCGCCACCAGCGCGGCCTGAGTCCGCCACTGAAGAAAAAAACCGCCGCCCTCCCCGGGTGGCGGTTTTTTACATTGGAGGCTTAATCCTTCGGCACGACTCTATCCAGCGCCTGATTCACTGCCAACTCCCCCAGCATCACCACCTGCGCAATGCCCAGCGCGGTATTGCGGCTCGGCCCTTCCAGCGTGCCGGCGAAATCACCGAGCATCACCGTGGCCGAGGCCAGGGATTCGCAGGCGTTTGCCAGCAGGGATTCGGTGTCGGTTTGCGGGTTGACCAGGAACATGCTGCTGGGGCTGTACGGCGTCGCCATGATGTGCGCGGGCGCGAGGTAGTGATCGAGGGCGCGTTCGGCGGCTTCGTGGAGTTTTCTGGAGTTGAGGGATTCGTACGGCGATACCGGGTCTGTAATCGGCGGATTGGATGAGGTTTCGGACATCAGCTGGCACTCCGATCGAGGCACTTGAAAGAATTTCTCAATGTAGGAGCTGCCGAAGGCTGCGATCTTTTGATGTTGCTTTTAAAAACAAGATCAAAAGATCGCAGCCTGCGGCAGCTCCTACAGAGGACCGGGCAGTTAGTTCGGCACGCGGCTGCCGTCCAGTACTCGGTTGACCATCAGTTCACTGAGCATGATCACCTGATGCAGCATCAGCATGGCCCGGCGCTGTGGGTGGTCGACGACGTCGCCAATATTGCGGGCCATACCGCTGGCGGCGGCTAACGATTCGCAGGCTTCGACGAGCAAGGTTTCCTCGTCCACGGTGGGGTCGATGAGGAAGATTCTGTTGGGTTTGCTTGAGGGTGTTGAAGGGATCGAGATCTTCAGGGCGCCGGGGTTGAGGTAGAAGTTGATGGCGCGGTCGGTGGCCGCTTTTATCTTCTGCGGGTCGAGGGCTGGGTCGTACGGGATTGAGGTGTCTGGGGGGTTGGGTGTGGCTTTGAACATGGATGTACTCCTATTGCAGTTATTCAGGAGCCATCACTCTCGCTACCAAACGAGGGGTGGTGGCCATACGCGGGTTGGTAGACCGGCTGCAATAGGAACCCGGCGCTCACGAGTGAGCCCCACGCATGACCACCATAAAACCGAGCCCCGCAAAGGGACTGCATAGGTGTTGCCATACAGCTATTACAGACGGGCTACCAAACCCGATCACTGATTTTCAGTGACAGGGAAACGATATAGCCCGCCCCATAGCCCTGTAAGCCGGCGGATTCTGGCGTACGCGTAGGTAACGGCGCAAGGTGTTGTAGCCGGTATGGCGTAACGGTTCGTGTATTTTAAACGTGGTTGCGGGGTTACGTTTATGTGCGGGGTTTGCTCTGTTGTTTTGATGTTGTCTGGCAAGCCGCTTTCGCGAGCAAGCTCGCTCCCACAGTTGGAATGAGTGCATTCAGTGGGAGGTTGGTCGGCTTGTAGGCCGTCATCGCTGGCAAGCCAGCTCCCACCATTTGACCGAGTGCATTCAATGGGAGGTTGGTCGGCTGGTAGGCCGTCATCGCTGGCAAGCCAGCTCCCACAGTTGGATTGAGGGCGAAAAACAGGGACGGAGTCATGGCCCGTCCCTTTCGATTTGTGCGCATCAGGCACGAGCCCGGCCAATCAGCTCCGGCAATCAGTCCCTTGCCAACGCTTCGATCGGGTCCAGGCGCGAAGCATTACGCGCAGGAACGAAACCGAAGACGATGCCGATCAGCGTCGAGCAGATCACCGCCGTCAACACCGAGGCCATGGAGAACACCATCTCCCATTCCTTGATGAACAGCGAAAACAGGTGGCCGATGGCGTACGACAGGGAAATGCCGATGGCCCCGCCGAGCAGGCAGACCATCACCGCCTCCACCAGAAACTGCTGACGAATGTCCGACTGCCGTGCGCCGACCGCCATGCGAATGCCTATCTCGCGGGTACGCTCGGTGACCGACACCAGCATGATGTTCATCACCCCAATGCCGCCGACCACCAGCGAAATCACCGCGATCAGCGACAGCAGCAAGGCCAGCGAGCGGCTGGTTTTCTGTACGGTCTGCATCACGCTGTCGAGGTTATTGGTGTAGAAATCCTTGATGCCGTGGCGTTGCAGCATCAGTTGAGTGACGTGATTCTCCACGACTTTGCTCGACTGGCCGTCCTTGATCCGTACGCTGATGCTGTCGAGAAAGCGTTGGCCCAGGATCCGGCCGGCGGCGGTTTCGTAGGGCACCCAGACGTTGAGGGTCTTGCCAGAGGCAAACAGGTTTTTGTTCTCGGCCGCCACGCCGATCACCGTGCATGGCAGGTTGCCGATCAGGATCACCTGACCCAGCGGATCGACGCCCTCACCGAACAACCGATGCCGGGTGTTGTAGTCGATCACCACCACCTGCGCCTGGCGCCGCGCATCGCTTTCGCTGAAGGTAATGCCCGCCTCCAGTTTGATCCCGCGCACCTGAAAGTACTGGTCGCTGACGCCGTTGATCTGCGCGTCGAGGTCGATGTTGCGGTAACGCAGGAGCATGCTGCGGCCGACCACCGGGGTGGCGCTGTCGACGTAATACAGCTGATTCAGCGCGGTAACGTCGGCCGGCACCAGTGTCTCGATTGACGCGGCGCGCTTGTCGCCGAAACTGCTGCCGGAATAGATATCGATGGTGTTGCTGCCAATCGCCGAAATGTCCTTGAGCACGTAGTTTTTCGCACCCTCACCGATCGCCGAAATCGACACCACCGAGGTGATTCCGATGACGATCCCAAGCATAGTCAGCAAGGTGCGCATACGGTGCGAAATCAGCGCCACCCAGGCCATGTTGAAGGCTTCCTTGAACAGCCCGAGGCTGGCGACCAAACGGCGGGTCGCCGGTGGTTTGGCCGGCACCTGCTCTTCGTCCGACAGTTGCCCGGTGTCGCGCTGGTTGCGGCGGTCGCTGAGGATTTCACCGTCGCTGACTTCGATGATGCGCTCGGCGTTGGCCGCGACTTTCGGGTCGTGGGTCACCAGAATCACCGTGTGCCCGGCTGCGTGCAGCTCCAGCAGGATGCGCATCACTTCCTTGCCGCTGGCGGTGTCGAGGGCGCCGGTGGGTTCGTCGGCAAGGATCACTTCACCGCCATTCATCAAGGCCCGGGCGATACTCACCCGTTGCTGCTGACCGCCGGAGAGCTGGCTCGGGCGATGCGTCAGGTGCCCGTCGAGGCCCAGCCGCGCCAGCAACTCACGGGCGCGGGCGTGGCGTTGCGGCGCCGGAATGCCAGCGTAGATGGCCGGCATCTCGACGTTGTGCATCGCGCTCAGGTGCGGCAGCAAGTGATAACGCTGGAAGATGAAGCCGAAGTAATCGCGGCGCAGTTCGGCCAGCGCCTGATCGTCGAGGTCGCGGGTCTCCTGGCCGTTGATCCTGTAGCTGCCGGCGGTGGCGTAATCGAGGCAGCCGAGGATGTTCATCAGGGTTGATTTGCCGGACCCGGAGGCGCCGATGATCGCCACCATTTCTCCGGCATTGATCGTCAGGTTGATGTCCTTCAGCGCGATAAACTCGCGGTCGCCGGCAGTGAAACTGCGGGTGATGCCGGTCAGTTGCAGTAACGGCTGCGTCATGCTCAAGCCCCCGCCACGGCGGGCAGCGGATCACCGATCACTACCCGCTCGCCTTCATTCAGGCCCTGATTGATCTGCACTTTGACGTTGTTGTTGATCCCGGTCTGCACGTTGCGCGACTGCGCCTGGCCCTTGGCGTCCAGCACCCGCACCGGAAAGCTGCCATCGGCATTGCGTGGGCCGAGCGCGGCCACCGGCACGGTCAGCACCGATTGCGCGGTATCGAGGACGATGCGCACTTGCGCGGTCATCGAAATGCGCAAGCGATGATCGGGGTTGGGCACCTCGAACAGCGCGTTGTAGAACACCGCGGTGTTTAGTTTCGGCGTACCGGCCGGCGGTGTTTCGAGGAAGTTCTGCGGTGCCGGCTCAGTGCCGCGCAGCTTGCCGTAGTAGCGTTTGTCCTCACCGAGGATGGTGAAGTACACCTGCTGTCCCGGCGCGATATGGATCACGTCCGCTTCCGAGACCTGCGCCTTGATGGTCATGGTGTCCAGATCCGCCAGTTTCAGCAGGATCGGCGCCAACTGGTTAGCGATCACGGTCTGGCCTTCCTGGGTGACGATGCCGACCACGTCGCCATCGATCGGCGCGACGATCCGCGTATACGCGAGGTTGACCTTGGCGGTGTCGATCTGGATGTGCGCACTCTTGATCTGCGCGTCCAGCGACAGCAGATTGGCCTGCTGCACCTCGTAGTCCGATTGCGCGGTTTCGAAGTCCTGACGCGAGATCGACGCGTCTTCCTGCAAGTTCTGATAGCGCTGGTAAATCGCTTTGGTCTGCTTGAGCTGGGCTTGCGTGGCGCGCTTTTGCGCCTGCAGGTTTTCCTCATCGACCTGCGCCTGACGCAGGGTGTTCTGCAGCACCAGCGGATCGATTTCCGCCAACCACTGGCCCTTCTTCACCTTGTCGCCAACCTTGACCTTGAGCGACTTCAACTGCCCCGACACCTGGGCGCCGACATCCACTTGCTTGACGCCTTCCAGCAAACCGGTGGCGAGCACGGTGTTTTCGATGTCCGTGCGTTCGACCGGCGCCGTCTGGTATTTCGGCGCTTCGGCCGGGGCCTGCACCGTGTACAGCACCAACCCGGCCACCGCCGCCAACGCCAACCCCATACCGACTTTGCGCAACTTCGACTTTTCCATAAATAACCACAAGTCCGTTCAGGGATGGACCCGGCCAGCGGCCGGGTCTTGATAGAAAAACCACACTCAGGACAGCGCTTCGCCGACCGCCAGCGCCAGGCCGTCATGCCACCACGCGGCGAAACTGAAGACGTTGGGCGCCTTGAGAATCGTGAAGTGGTTGCCCGGCCCGTACCACACCGCCAGATCACTGACCTGCCGCTGCCAGCCTTCGAGCATCGCCGCCTGTTCGCGCTGATTGCCCCACTCGTCCAGCGTCGGGTCATCGACCAGCACCAGCCGCACCGGCCCGCTGTAGGCCAGACGCGGCTGATAGACCGTGCGCAAGGCGCTGGCGAACGTGCGGACCGGGCCATGCATCGCGTCCGGTGCCGCGCGATCCGACAACACCCCGGCGCGCACCATGCCGGCGTGCAGCAGGCGCAGTTGCGTGGTGTCATCGGCGTTGGCGAAGGTCGCCGGATCGATGCCCAGCGATTTGCCACAGGACAATTGCAGGGTGTCGATCAGCCGTTGCAGCGCGGCAGTGGCCGTGTACGGCTTGCCCGCCGTGCCGTCACCACCCGGCGCCTCGCTGTCGATCAAGGTCAGTGACGCCACTTCACGCCCGGCGGCCTGCAACTGCGCGGCCATGGCATGCGCGACCCAGCCGCCGAACGAATGGCCGATCAGGTGCAGCGGCCCTTGCGGGTGGATCTGCTCGATGGACCGCAGGTAGAACGCCGCAGCCGCTTCCACTGCGCTGTGCGGCACACTGACGCCGTCCAGCCCGCGCGGTTGCAAGCCGATGATCGGCCACTCCGGGCCGATCGCCTCGGTCAGGTGAATGAACCCGGTGACGCTGTCACCCGCCCCCGGCACACAGAAAATCGGCGCATGCCCCGGCTGCCCGGTCTGAATCGTCAGCAGCGGTTGATACAGCGTCGGCTCCGGCGTCACCAGGGTTTCCAGCGCCTGGGTAATGGCCTGGCCGAGTGCCTGAATGTGCGGGTGCTTCATCATGGTCCGGTGATCGCCGGGGATGTCGATGCAACGCAGCAAGCCAATGTTGAAACGCTCCTCCCATCCGCGCGTCGGGCTCGGCATCGACTGGCCGTCCATCAGTTCCTGTGCACGGAACAGATGAATCGTCTGGCTCGCCGGGCTGACCCGGTAATGCGCCAGCGCCAGACGATGCGCCGCTTCGCGATCAAAGTAATGCCAGGCGTCCGCCGCGCTGACCGTGGCCAGTTCCGGGTCGGTCAGTTGTTGCGCCTGACAGCGCTGGAACAGCTCGGGGAAGTCCAGTTGTTCGACGTGCGCTTCCAGCGTTTGCACCGCCGCCAGCGCTGCCTCGCTTTCAGCACCGAGCATCAGCGAACGGCCACGGCAATGGCCGAGTAACTGGCGCTTGTCCAGGCCCTCGCCGCTCCACATGGCCTTGTCCTGAGCCAGCGGGTTCGGTGCGTAGCTGTCGAGCATGCCGATAAACTCCACCGGTTCATCGAGGCCAAGCAATTGCTGCGCGACCTCATGCGCCAGCACCCCACCGAACGACCAGCCCGCCAGACGATACGGCCCATGTGGCTGCACCGAACGGATGATTCCGACCATGCGCTGCGCCATGCACTCCAGCGTGCGCAATGGCGCTTGCCCCAGCGGCACGCCGGGCAGGCCGTAAATCGGGAACTCGCCACCGATGTGCTGGGCCAGCGTCGGGAAATACACGTCGCGACCGCTGAATTCATGCAGCAGGAACAGCGGCGTACCGTGCGCCCCGGCACGAACCACGACCAGCCCGTCGGGCTGACTGAGTGCCTCGTCCTGACTGAGCAGCGCAGCGGCAGACTCGATGCTCGGGTGCTGGAACAGCTCGGCCAGCGACAGTGGCAGCCCGGCCCGTTGCAGCAGATTGACCAGTTTCACCGCCAGCAACGAATGCCCGCCCAACTCGAAGAAGTTGTCGTGACGGCCCACCTGTTCGACGCCGAGCACCTCGCCCCAGATCTGCGCCAGCGTGGTTTCGACTTCACCCTCGGGCGCCACGTAAGGCCGGTTGATGACGGCATCGGCCCCCGGTTCCGGCAGGGCCTTGCGGTCGATCTTGTCGTTCGGTGTCAGTGGCAAGGCGTCGAGTCGCACGAACGCGCCCGGCACCATGTACTCGGGCAAACGTTCCAGCACATGCGCGCGCAGGGTTTCCAGTGACGGGGCGTCGATGCCGGCGCGCACGGTGTACCAAGCCACCAGACGCTCATCGCGCACCATCACCACCGCTTGGCGAATCGCTGGATGTTCGATCAACCGTGCCTCGATTTCTCCAGGCTCCAGACGCAAGCCACGCAGCTTGATCTGGAAGTCGTTGCGGCCGAGAAACTCCAGCTCGCCGTGATTGTTGTAGCGCGCCAGATCTCCCGTGCGATACAGCCGATCCCCCGGCACAAACGGGCTGTCGATGAAGCGCTCAGCCTGCATCTCCGGCAGTCGGTGATAACCGCGCGCCACGCCAACGCCGCCGATGTGCAACTCGCCACTGACGCCTTGTGGCACGGGTTGACCGTAGGCATCGAGAACGTACAACCGGGTATTGCTCAGTGCGGTGCCGATCGGCACCACGTTGTCCGGCACCGGCATGTCCGGCTCCAGCGTCCAGCCGGTGCTGTCCACCGTGGTTTCAGTCGGACCGTAGACGTTATGCAAACGCACCCACGGCAGGCGATCGCGCACCTGCCGCGCCAACGCCGCACTGAGTTCACCACCACCGTTGAGCACATCGGTCAGGCTGGTGCATTGCTCGACATCGTCCTGTTCGATGAACTGCTGCAACAGCGCAGGAACGAATTTGACTACGGTGACCTGCTGCTCGCGAATGGTCTGCGCCACATACGCCGAATCACGGTTGCCATCCGGCCGCGCCAATACCAGGCGGATGCCGGAACACAGCGGCCAGAAGATCTCCCACACCGAACTGTCGAAGCTGAACGGCGCCTTTTGCAGGAGCGCACCGTGCTCGGTTGGCGGGGAAATGACCGAACCCCAATGCACCATGTTGCAGGCGCTGCGATGCTCGATCATCACGCCTTTCGGCAACCCGGTAGAACCCGAGGTGTAGATCATGTACGCAAGATTCGAAGCACTGAGACCCGGCACTGGCGAATCGTGATCCGGCAACAGTTGCCAACTGCCGTGATCCAGATCGATCAACGCCGCCGCTGCTTCGTCGAACAATCCGCGAGTCGCCGTTTGCACCAGCACCGCCACCGGCGCGCTGTCCTTGAGCATATACGCCAGACGCTCCGCCGGGTAACCCGGGTCCAGCGGCACATAAGCGCCGCCAGCCTTGAGGATGCCGAGCAGACCGACCACCAGATCCAGCCCGCGCTCGACGCAGATCGCCACCCGCGTATCCGGCTGCACACCGTGGGCGCGCAGGTGATGGGCCAGACGATTGGCGCGCTGATTGAGCTCGCGATAGGTCAGGTTTCCCTGCTCCGATTGCAGCGCGACGGCGTCCGGTTTGCGCCGCACCTGGGCTTCGAACAGGACATGCAACGGCTGCTCCAGCGGACAATCAACGGCGCTGGCATTGAAATCGACCAGCAAGCGCTGACTTTCCTCCGGGGCCAGTAACGGCACCCGCGCAAGCACCGCTTGCTCATTGCTGACCAGCGCCGCCAGCAGGCGCTGGAAGTAGCCGACGAAACGCTGCACCGTCGCCTCATCGAACAACGCCGTGGCGTAGCGCAACGAACCGCGAATGCCGTCGGGCGAATCGCCGAGGCTCAGTGACAGGTCGAATTTCACAAAGTGGCTGTCGCCGGCCACCCCTTCCAGGGTCAGGTCGCCGAGGGTCAGGCTCGGGCCGTCGTTGTTGTCCCAACTGAGCATGGTCTGGAACAACGCGCTGTGCGATAGGCTGCGGACAGGCTTGCTGATGTCCACCACTTGCTCGAACGGCAGATCCTGATGCGCCTGAGCGTCCAGGGTTTGCGCCTTCACCCGCGCCAGCAGCGCCTCGCCGCTCGGCTCGCCCGAGGTATCGATGCGCAGCGCCAGGGTGTTGACGAACATGCCGATCAGGCCTTCGATCTCCGCGCGGGTGCGGTTGGCCACCGGCGAGCCGATCACCACGTCGTCCTGCCCGGACAAACGACTGAGCAACATCGCCCAGGCGCTCATGATCACCATGTACGGCGTCACCGCGCGACGCTGACACAAGGCTTTCAAACCGGCGCTCAAGTGATGATCGAGCAGTATGTCGACGCGGCTGCCGGAGTAGTCCTGCTGTGGCGGACGCGGACGGTCAGTGGGCAGGGTCAGCAAGGCCGGCGCGCCGGCCAGCGTCTGCTGCCAGTAATCACTCTGACGCTGCAGCACCTCGCCACTGAGCCAGCGCCGTTGCCACACCGCGTAGTCGGTGTATTGCAGCACCAGCGGCGGCAGCGGATCGTCTTCGCCACGGCTGAACGCTTGATACAACGCGGCCAACTCGCGGGTCAGCACGCCCATCGACCAGCCATCGGCGATGATGTGGTGCAGCGTCAGCAACAGCACATGATGGTCGTCGGCCAGACGCACCAGACGTCCGCGCAGCAGCGCATCGTGCTGCAGATTGAACGAGGCGCAGGCCTGCTCCTCAATCAGGCCACGCAAGGCGTTGTCAGCCTGTGGGTGCTGGCGCAGGTCTTCTACCGGCAGCAACAGACCGCTCTCGGCCGGCAGGATCAGCACCTGTGGCTGATCGTCGATCTGGCTGAAGCGGCTGCGCAGGGTTTCATGACGCGCGACGATGCGTGCCAGTGCCCGTTGCAGCGCGTCTTCATCCAGTCGACCGCGCAGGCGCAGACCGACCGGGATGTTGTAGGCGCTGTGGCCACCGTCCATCTGCGCCAGGAACCACAGGCGTTGCTGGGCGAAGGACAGCGGCAATCGCTGATCACGCGGTGCCGGCAAAATCTCCGGCAAGGTGCTGCGCCCCGCCCGGCTCAGCACCTCGGCGACAGCGGCCAGTTCGGGATTGGCGAACAGCTCGGCGAGTGTCAGTTCGACGCCCAACTGCTGGCGCACCTGCGACAGCATGCGCATCGCCAGCAACGAATGCCCGCCCAGTTCGAAGAAGCTGTCGTGACGACCGACCTGTTCGAGCTGCAGCAAGCCAGCCCAGATCCGCGCCAAATGGTGTTCCAGCGCCGAGATCGGCGCGACATACACCCGGCTGAGCAGCGCTGCCTGCGTCGGCGCCGGCAGCGCCTTGCGGTCGACCTTGCCGTTGTTGTTCAACGGCAGCACATCCAATTGCACCCACGCGCTCGGCACCATGTATTCCGGCAGTCGTGCCAGCAAGTGCGCGTGCAGATCGGCGCTGTCCAGGCGCCCGGCGTGCGCGGTGTAGTACGCCACCAGACGCGTGATGTCCTGACCATCGCGGCGCGCCAGCACCACGGCCTCCTTGATCCCTTGGCAGTTGAGCAGGCGGTTTTCGATTTCCCCAAGCTCGATACGGAAACCACGGATCTTCACTTGATCGTCATTGCGCCCGATGCAATCGAGCTGCCCCGGGGCCAGCCAGCGTGCGAGGTCGCCGGTGCGATACAGCAACGCGCCCGGTTGCTCGCTGAACGGATCACGCAGAAACTTCTCGGCGGTCAGATCGGCGCGGTTCAGGTAACCCAGCGCCACGCCCTGCCCGCCGATGTACAACTCGCCGGTCACGCCCATCGGCACCGGTTGCTGATGCGCGTCGAGCACGTACACCTGAGTGTTGGAGATCGGCGCGCCAATCGGCACGCTCTCGGCGTTTTCCGCCACTTCGCGAACTTCGAAGGTGGTGGCGTACGTGGTGGTTTCGGTCGGACCGTAGCAATGCACGATGCGCAACTCTGGCGCCTCGGCCAGCAGTCGACGGAACGCCGCCGGATCGCCACGCTCACCACCACACAACAGAATGCGCAGGCCTTTGAGCGCCTGCGGAATCAGCTGCACGTACTGGTTGAACAGCGCAGTGGTGACGAACAGCACCGTCGCCCCGGTTGCGCTCAACTCGCGGCCAAAGGCGTTCGGATCAAGCAAAGTCTGGTGATCGATCACCACCACGCGTCCGCCGTTGAGCAATGGCCCCCAGATGTCCATGGTGCTGGCGTCGAAGGCCGGGTTGGAGGCGAACACCACGCGATCCTGCGCATTGAAATCGGCGTAACCGTTGTTCAGCAGCAGGCGGCCGATGGCGCGGTGCGGCACCATCACACCTTTCGGCGTGCCGGTGGAGCCGGAGGTGTACATGATGTACGCCAGCGATTCCGAGGACTGCGCCAGATTCGGGTTGTGCGTCGGTTGGCCGCTGAGGGTCAAGCGGTCGAGGTCGATGCGTGGTGCAGCGTAGTCGATGACTTCACGGCTGAGGGTCAGCAACGCTGCGGCCTGACAGTCCTCGACCATGAACGCCTGCCGCTCGCTCGGCGCATTGATATCCAGCGGCACATAGGCCGCCGCGCACTTGGCAATCGCCAGTTGCGCCACCAGCAATTCCAGCGAACGCGGCAACAGGATCGCCACGTGGTCGCCCGGCTGCACGCCTTGGCCGATCAAGTGATGCGCCAGACGGTTGGCCTGAGCGTTCAGCTCGAAGTAGCTCAGCGAATGCTCGCCATGCACCGCCGCCACCGCCTTGGGATGCGCCGCTGCCTGCTGCTGGAAAATCCCGTGCACGGTCAGTGTTTGCGGGTATTCGCGTGCAGTGGCGTTGAAGTCGTAGAGCAAGCGCTGGCGCTCAGACTCGGTGAGTAACGGCACATGCTCCAGCACTGTCCGCTCATCGTTGACCATCGCCGCCAGCAGGCGCTGCAAGTAGCCGACATAACGCTCGACGGTCGCGTGATCGAACAACGCCGTGGCGTATTCCAGCGAACCGCGAATCACCCCGTTGACCTCAGCCAGGGTCAAAGTCAGGTCGAATTTGGCCACCCGGCCCGGCGCAGCCACACCCTCAAGACTCAGATCGCCCAGCGCCAGGTGCGGGCCGACGCTGCTGTCCCAGCTCAGCGTGGTCTGGAACAACGGGCTGTGCGCCAGACTGCGCGCCGGCCGGGCGATGTCCACCACTTGCTCGAACGGCAGGTCCTGATGCGCCTGCGCCTCCAGCGTGCGCGCCTTGACCCGTGCCAGCAGCGTGGCCACGTTCGGTTCACCCGAGGTGTCGATACGCAGCGCCAGGGTGTTGACGAACATGCCGATCAGGCCTTCGATCTCGGCCCGGGTGCGGTTGGCCACCGGCGAACCGATCACCACGTCGGACTGCCCGGACAAACGACTCAGCAACAGCGACCAGGCACTCATCAGGGTCATGAACAGGGTCACGCCGTGACGCTGACTCAAGGCTTTGAGCCCGGTGCTCAGGCGCTCGTCCAGCCGTACTTCGACGCTGCTGCCGGCAAAGTCCTGCTGTGCCGGACGCGGACGGTCGGTGGGCAAGGTCAGCAAGGCCGGCGCGCCGTCGAGGGTCTGCTGCCAGTAATCGCTCTGCCGCTGCAGCACTTCACCGCTGAGCCAGCGCCGCTGCCACACGGCGTAGTCGCCGTATTGCAGCGCCAGTGGTGGCAATGGATCCGGCTGACCGTGACTGAAGGCCTGATACAGCGCCATCAGCTCACGGGTCAGCACACCCATCGACCAGCCATCGGCGACGATGTGATGCACGGTCAGCAACAGCACATGCTGCTCGTCGGCCAGACGAATCAGGCGTCCGCGAATCAGTGGATCGTGCTGCAGATCGAAGGCCGTCGCGGCTTCCTGCGCGAGCAGTGCCTGCACCGTGGCTTCGGCCTGAGGGTCCTGGCGCAGGTCCTCCACCTGCAACAGCAGACCGCTGTCGACCGGTGCAATCATCACCTGCGCCTGATCGTCGACGCTGACGAAACGGCTGCGCAGGGTGTCGTGGCGCGCAACGATCTTCGTCAGCGCGCGCTGCAAGGCTTCGCCATCGAGCCGTCCACGCAGGCGCAGGCCAAGCGGAATGTTGTACGCCGAATTGCCGCCGTCCATTTGCGCGAGAAACCACAGGCGCTGCTGGGCGAAGGACAGCGTGCCGTCACGCGGCACCGCGACGATCGGCGATTGGCTACTGACCTGCGCTACGCACAGGCACTCGGCGACCGCCGCCAGTTCAGGGTTGGCGAACAGATCGGCCAGCACCAGTTCCAGCCCCAGTTGCTGACGCACTTGCGCGACCATGCGCATGGCCAGCAGCGAATGGCCGCCGAGTTCGAAGAAATGATCATGGCGGCCAACCCGCTCGACCTGCAGCACCTCGGCCCAGATCTGCGCCAGCGCAGTATCCAGCGCGTCTTGCGGCTCGACGTATTCGCGGGTGAATAGCGCAGTCAGGTCAGGTTTCGGCAATGCCTTGCGATCAACCTTGCCATTGGCGGTCAGGGGTAACGCGTCGAGCCGGACAAACGCCGCCGGCACCATGTACTCAGGCAATTGCGCGAGCAGGTGCGCGCGCAGATCAGCGACGCTCAACGATGCGCCCTGCTCGGTGTAATACGCCACCAACCGTGGCTGACCGGGTTCGTCCTCACGGGCCAGCAATACCGCCTCCTGGACGCCGGGGAGCTGATTGAGGCGGGTTTCGATCTCGCCCAACTCGATACGCACGCCACGGATTTTCACCTGATCGTCGTTGCGCCCGAGGAATTCAAGCGTGCCGTCCTCGCGCCAGCGCGCCAGGTCGCCGGTGCGGTACAGACGTGCATTTGGCACGCTGCTGAACGGATCGCGCAGAAAGCGTTCGGCGGTCATCTGCGGACGGTTCAGGTAACCCCGGGCCACGCCGGCACCGCCGACATACAACTCGCCCATCACGCCCAGCGGCACCGGACGTTGCTGTGCGTCGAGCAGATACACCGTGGCATTGCTCACCGGTTTACCGATGTGCAAGACGTCGCCCGCCGCAATCAGGCCGGAGGTGGCGACCACGGTAGCCTCGGTCGGGCCATAGTTATTGATCACCCGGAACGGCTGGTTGCGGTTGAACTGGCGCAGACGATCGCCGCCGATCAACAGGGTTTTCAGGGTCGAATGCGCCGGCTCCTGACTGAAGGCGTATTCGGCTACCGGGGTCGGCAGGAAGCTCACGTCCAGCGGCTGCGCACGCCACCAGGTCAGCAGCGCGTCGATGTCTTCGTTGCCGTCATGGTTTGGCGCCAGATGCACGGTCGCGCCAACGCACAAGGCCGGCCAGACTTCCCAGGCCATGGCGTCGAAACCGAACCCGGCCAGGCTTGAGGTATGACTGCCAGCGTGCAGATCGAAGGCCGCGCAGTGCCAGTCCACCAGGTTGCTCAGGGTCTGATGCTCGACCATCACGCCCTTCGGCAGGCCAGTGGAGCCGGAGGTGTAGATCACGTAGGCCAGGTGCTGCGGGGTCAGGGCCGGCAGCGACGGGTTATCGGTTCGGTCGTTTGGCCATTGGCGCAGATCAAGATCGATCAGCGGCACCGAAAGTGCCGGCAGGCGTTCACGCAGATCGCTTTGGCTCAGCACCGCGACGGGCGCACTGTCTTGCAGCAGATAGCTCAGGCGCTCCGCCGGGTGCGCCGGATCCACCGGCACATAACCGGCGCCGGCCTTGAGAATCGCCACCAGCCCGACCAGCGTATCGAGACCGCGCCGGGCGACAATGGCCACGCGGTCGTCAGGCTGTACACCCGATGCAATCAGATGATGCGCCAAGGTGTTGGCCTGGCGGTTCAACTCGGCATAGCTCAGCGAAGCACCGGCAAACATCGCTGCCAGCGCCTGCGGCCGTTCAATGGCTTGCTGCTCGAAACGCTGAGCGATCGTCAGCCCCTGCGGGTAATCGGCGCGGGTCGCGTTGAAGGTGTGCAACACCTGCTCGCGCTCGGCGCCCGGCAGGATCGACAGCCGTTCAAAGCCTTGATGCGGCGAGTGCTCCAGCGCCTCCACCAGCGCGTGCAAGGCGCATTGCAAATAGTCGCAAATGCGCCGCGCATCGATGCCGGCGCCGGCCAGTGCGGTCAGGCTGAAGCCTTCGCCGAGGTCGTCGACGCTGAGGGTCAGGCGGTAGTTGCTGTGCTCCTCGGCCTCGAGCAATTGCATGCCCTGCCAGGCCGCCCGGGCCTCGGCAGAACCGCCACCCGCCGAGGCACCATGACGGTAATTGAACAACGTGCTGAACAGCGGCGTGCTCGGCGCCATGGCGCTGCAATGCTGAATGCGCGCCAGTTGTGCGTGTTCGTGCTGCAGCAACTGGCTGAGCAATTGATGTGTCGCCAGTGCTGCGCCCTTGACGCTGTGCGCGCGCAGATCAATGCGCAGCGGCAAGGTGTTGATGAACACCCCGAGCGCGCGTTCGGCGCCCTCGCCGCCCTGCAAGCGACCGAGCAATACCGTACCGAACACCACGTCGTCACGACCGGACAATGGCCCCAGCACCTGCGCCCACGCCAGGTGCATCAGGCACGCCGCGCTGACACCCAGACGCCGCGCCTGACTGCGCAGGTTGCGGCTCAGCGCGGTGTCGAGGCTCAACTTTGCCTGCGTGGCCAGCCCTTCCGGCGCCGGGTTCTGCCCGTAAGGCAAGGTTGGTTCGTCGACGTCACCGAGCATCTCGCGGAAGAACGCTTCGTGCTGCTGGTCGCTCAACCCGGACAGGGTATGCGCCACGTAATTGCGATACGGCACCGGCTCGGCCAGGCGTTGCGGCTGGCCGATCAGGAACGCCTGCATTTCGTGTTGCAGCACCTCCAGCGCCACGTGGTCCATCACCAGGTGATGGAACAGCAACAACGCCACCACCCGCTGATTGGCGGCGTCCCACGCGTGCACCACGCGCATCAGCGGCGCCTGATTGACGGCCATACGGTACTGCGCGGCGTCGAAGCGGCGGCGCAATTGCTCCAGCACATCGCCGTCCGCGTCATTCAGTTCCAGCGCTTCGCACGCCAGCGGCGCCTCACGCCAGACCACTTGCACCGGGTCTTGCAGGCCGTCCCAGAACAGCGAGGTGCGCAGGATGTCGTGGCGCTGGATTACGTTCTGCAAGGCTTGGGTGAAGCTGTTCAAGCGTTGCTCATCGGCAAACGCAAACTGCGCCTGCAACACATACGGATCGCCCTGGGCGGCGGACAAGTGATGAAAGAGGATGCCGGTCTGCAACGGCGCCAACGGGTAAATATCCTGCACGTTGGCCGCGCCGCCGGGGATGCTGGCGACGATGCGGTCGATGCTCGGCTGGTCGAGCGCCACCAGTGGCAGCAGCTCGGGAGTGATGCGTGTGCAGTCCGTGGTGATGAGGTTGGCCGCGACTTCGGCCTCCGGTTCACCGCCCACCGCAGCGGCCAGTGCGGCGAGGGTCGGCTGGTTGAACAGCACGCGAATGTCGGCCGTCAGACCGGCGCGACGCATGCGCGCCACCAGATTTACTGCCAACAGCGAGTGGCCACCCAGTTCAAAGAAATGGTCGTGGCGCCCTACCCGCTCAACCTTGAGCAACTCGGCCCAGAGCTGCGCGAGGGCGATTTCCACTTCGCCGACCGGGGCTTCATATTCACGGGCGGTCAGCGCCGCCAGATCCGGCGCCGGCAACGCCTTGCGGTCGAGTTTGCCGTTGGGGCTCAGCGGCAATCTATCGAGATGCACGAATACGGCAGGCACCATGTAGTCCGGCAGGTTTTCCAGCAGATGGCTGCGCAGCACGTTGGTTTCCAGCCGTGCGCCGGTGTAATACGCCACCAGACGCTTGTCCCCCGGCACGTCTTCGCGAGCCAGTACGGCGGCTTCCTGCACGCCATCGATCTGGGTCAGGCGTGCCTGAATCTCGCCGAGTTCGATGCGCAAGCCACGGATCTTCACCTGATCGTCGTTGCGACCGAGGTATTCGATATTGCCGTCCGCCAGATAACGGGCGACGTCGCCAGTGCGGTACATCCGCCCATTGGCTTGGAACGGATCGTCGAGGAAGCGTTCGGCGTTCAGCTGCGGACGGTTCAGATAACCGCGCGCCACCTGTACGCCACCGATGTACAGCTCGCCGACCACGCCGTGCGGCACCGGTTGTAGCTGGGCATCGAGGATGTACATCCGGGTATTGGCAATCGGTTTGCCGATCGGCGTGTTGTCCGGTGTGCTTTCCAGCGGCCCGGCGCAGTTCCACGCGGTCACGTCCACTGCGGCTTCGGTCGGGCCGTAGAGGTTGTGCAGTTCGCTGCCCGGCAGTTGCTGTTTGAAGCGGCGCACCACGCTGCCCGGCAGGGCTTCGCCGCTGCACATCACCTGACGCAGGCTGCTGCAGCGTGCGGTGTCGGCGTGGGCGAGAAAGACGTCGAGCATCGAGGGAACAAAGTGCAGCGTGGTGATGTGTTCGCGTTCGATGATTTCGCTGAGATACAGCGGAACCTTGTGTCCCTCGGGCCGGGCCATGACCAGTCGGGCGCCAGTCATCAACGGCCAGAAGAACTCCCAAACCGAGACGTCGAAGCTGAACGGGGTTTTCTGCAACACCGTGTCGGCAGAACTCAGTTGGTAAGCGTCCTGCATCCACAACAGGCGGTTGACCACCCCGCGATGTTCGTTGATCACGCCTTTCGGTTGGCCGGTGGAGCCGGAGGTGTAGATCACGTACGCGGTGTGATTCGGGGTCAGCTCATTGACATGCAGGTTTTCCGTTGGCAGCGACTGCCAGTGCGGCTGATCCAGGTCGATCACCGGCACCGAAACGTCACCGAGCAACGAACGCGTCGAACCCTGCACCAGCACCGCCAGCGGCGCGCTGTCCTCCAGCATGTAGGCCAGACGCTCCAGCGGATACGCCGGATCCAGCGGCACATAACCGCCACCGGCCTTGAGGATCGCCAGCAGCCCGACCACCATGTCCAGACCACGCTCGACGCAGATAGCCACCCGCGCATCCGGCCCTACGCCCGATTCACGCAGATGCCGCGCCAGTTGATTGGCCCGGGCGTTGAGTTCGGCATAAGTCAGTGGCTGTTCATCAGCGAGCACGGCGGGTGCCTGCGGCGAGCGCACCACTTGCGCCTCGAACAATCCGTGAATGGTCTGATCAAGGTTGTAATCGACCGCCGTGGCATTGAACTCGACCAACAAACGCTGCTGTTCCTCCTCCGCCAGCAGCGGCGCCTGTTCCAGCAGCGCCTGATCATTGCCGACCATCGCCTGCAACAGGCGCTGGAAGTAACCGACGAAGCGCTCGACCGTGCTCTGGTCAAACAACGCCGTGGCGTATTCCAGCGATCCGCGAATGATGCCGTTGGACTCACTGAGGCTCAGCGACAGGTCGAACTTGGCGAAGTGGCTCGGCTCGGCCACGCCTTCCAGCGTCAGTTCGCCGAGGGCCAGCGCCGGGCTTTCGAGACCGTCCCAACTGAGCAAGGTCTGGAACAACGGGCTGTGCGCCAGGCTGCGCACGGGCCGGGTGATTTCCACCACTTGCTCGAACGGCAGATCCTGATGCGCCTGCGCTTGCAGGGTTTGCGCCTTGACCCGCGCCAGCAGCGCTTCGACGCTCAGCTCGCCCAAGGTGTCGATGCGCAAGGCCAGAGTGTTGACGAACATGCCGATCAGGCCTTCGATTTCGGCGCGGGTGCGGTTGGCCACTGGCGAACCGATCACCACGTCCGCCTGCCCGGACAAGCGGCTGAGCAGCATCGCCCAGGCACTCATCAGCGTCATGTACAGGGTCACGCCATGGCGCTGGCCCAAGGCTTTGAGCCCGGCACTTAGCCGCTCGTCGAGCACGACGGCAACGCTGCTGCCGGCATAGTCCTGCTGCGCCGGGCGCGGCCGATCGGTCGGCAGCATCAACAGTGCCGGGGCGCCGGCGAGGGTCTGTTGCCAGTATTCGCTCTGACGCTGCAGCACCTCGCCGCTGAGCCAGCGCCGCTGCCACACCGCGTAGTCGGTGTATTGCAGCGCCAGAGGCGGCAACGGATCCGGCTGGCCATGACTGAACGCCTGATACAGCGCCATCAGTTCGCGGGTCAAAACCCCCATCGACCAACCGTCAGAGATGATGTGGTGCAGGGTCAGCAACAGTACATGGTGATCGTCGGCCAACCGCACCAGTCGCCCGCGAATCAACGGATCGTCCTGCAAGTCGAACGGCCCGGAGGCTTCGCCCTGAATCAGTGCCTGCAGGGTTTCCTCGGGTTGCGGGTGCTGGCGCAGGTCTTCGACTCGCAGCAGCAGGCCGGTGTCCACCGGGGCAATCAGCACCTGGGCTTCGTCGTTGAATTGCGCGAAACGGCTGCGCAGGGTTTCGTGGCGGGCGACGATCCGCGCCAGTGCGCGTTGCAGCGCCGCGTCGTCGAGACGGCCACGCAGCCGCAGGGCCACGGGAATGTTGTAGGCGGTGTTGGCGCCTTCCATTTGCGCGAGGAACCACAGGCGTTGCTGGGCGAACGACAGCGGCAACGCGCCGTCACGCGGGACCGGCACGATCTGTGGTTGCGCACAGCGTCCGGCCTCGCTCAGCACTGAGGCGACCGCCGCCAGTTCGGCGTTGGCGAACAGATCGCTCAGCGCCAGCTCGACACCCAGGCGCTGGCGCACTTGCGAGACCATGCGCATCGCCAGCAACGAATGCCCGCCGAGTTCGAAAAAGTGATCCTGCCGCCCGACCCGCTCGACTTGCAGCACATCGGCCCAGATCTGCGCCAGCGCGGTTTCTACCTCGCCTTCGGGCGCTGCGTACTCGCGGGTGAACAGCGCTGCCAGATCCGGCGCCGGCAAGGCCTTGCGGTCGACCTTGCCATTGGCGGTCAGCGGCAACGCGGCGAGTTTGACGAACGCGGTCGGCACCATGTACTCCGGCAACCGGCTGAGCAGTTGCGCGCGCAACTCGCCCACCGGCAGCGCTTCGACCTGCGGCTGCTCGGTGAAGTACGCCACCAGTCGTGGCTGGCCGGGTTGATCTTCGCGAGCGAGCAGCACCGCCTCCTGAATCCCCGGCAACTGGTTGAGGCAGGTTTCGATCTCGCCCAGCTCGATGCGCACGCCACGGATCTTCACCTGATCGTCGTTGCGCCCCAGGTACTCGATGTTGCCGTCTTCACGCCAGCGTGCAAGGTCGCCGGTGCGGTACATCCGCGCATTCGGCAAGGGGCTGAACGGGTCGCGCAGGAAGCGCTCGGCGGTCATGTCCGGGCGATTCAGGTAGCCACGGGCAACCCCGGCACCGCCAACGTACAACTCGCCCGCTACGCCAAGCGGCACCGGGCGCTGCTGTTCGTCGAGCAGGTACACCGTGGCATTGCTCAGCGGTTTGCCGATGTGCAGCGCGTCGCCGCTTTGCACCCGACCTGAAGTCGCGACCACCGTGGCCTCGGTCGGGCCGTAGTTGTTGATCACGTCGAAATGCTGGTTACGGTTGAACTGACGCAAGCGGTCGCCGCCGATCAGCAGCGTGCGCAGGGTCGGGTGTTCGAGGTTCAGGCCGAAGGCGTATTCGGCCACCGGGGTCGGCAGGAAGCTCACGTCCAGCGGCTGCGCGCACCACCACGCGAGCAAGGCGTCGATGTCTTCGCCGCCCTCGTGGGTCGGCGCCAGATGCAGGGTCGCGCCTGCGCACAACGCCGGCCAGACTTCCCAGGCCATCGCATCGAAACCGAAACCGGCGAGGCTTGAGGTGTGGCGACCGGCACAGAGGTCGAACGCGGTGCAGTGCCAGTCGACCAGGTTGCTCAAGGTGTGATGCTCGACCATCACGCCTTTGGGCAGACCGGTGGAGCCGGAGGTGTAGATCACGTAGGCCAGGTTTTTGGTACTCAGGCCGGGAACGCGCGGATTATGGGTCACGCCCTGCGGCCAGTTGCAGCGGTCGAGTTCGAGCACCGGCACGTTTAGCGCCGGCAGTCGCTCGCGTAGATGGCTTTGGGTCAGTACAGCGACTGGCGCGCTGTCGTCGAGCAGGTAGTTCAAGCGCTCCGCCGGGTGCGCCGGGTCAATCGGCACGTAACCGGCGCCGGCCTTGAGGATCGCCACCAGTCCGACCAGGGTGTCCAGCCCACGGCGAGCGACGATGGCGACTCGGTCGTCAGGCTTCACGCCCAGGCCGATCAGGTGCTGCGCCAAGGCGTTGGCTTGCTGATTGAGTTCGGCGTAGGTCAGTTGCACGTCGGCAAACACTGCCGCCAGCGCGTCCGGCCGTTCGGCCACCTGCGCCTCGAAACGTTGCTGAATGGTCTGTGCAGCAGGGAAATCCACTTGAGTGGCATTGAAGCCGCGCAACAGCTGTTCAAGCTCTGCCGCCGGCAGGATCGGCAATTGATTGACCGGTGTCTGCGGCGCCTGCTCCAGGGCGAGCAGCAGGTTCTGCAGTGCGCAGAGCAGGTAGTCGCAGATGCGCTGCGGATCGGTCTCGGTGCTGGCCAGCAGGGTCAGGCTGAAGGCGTCACCGAGGTCATCGACACTCATCGTCAGCGGATAGTTGCTGCGCTCTTCGGAGTGCAACGTGGAGATACCGTCCCACGCCGCGAGGGTTTCGGCGCTGGCGGTGGCGACGTTGTGGCTGTGACGATAATTGAGCAGCGTGCTGAACAGCGGCGTCGGCGCCACCACGTGACTGCAGCGCTGAGCCAGGGCCAGTGGTGCGTGTTCGTGACGCATCAGCGTGGTCAGCCGCGCGTGGGTGGCGTTGACGGCCGCGCGCACGTCCTGCCCGTCGATATTCACCCGCAACGGCAAGGTGTTGATGAAAATCCCCAGCGCCCGGTCAATCGCTTCGGCGCCCTGCATGCGGCCCATCAGCACGGTACCGAACACCACCTGCTGCTTGCCGGTCAGCGCGGCCAGCACCTGCGCCCAGCCGAGGTGGAACAGGCTCGCGACACTCACGCCAAGGGTCCGCGCCT
Source organism: Pseudomonas sp. AO-1 (assembly GCF_019775695.1). Lineage (NCBI taxonomy): Bacteria > Pseudomonadati > Pseudomonadota > Gammaproteobacteria > Pseudomonadales > Pseudomonadaceae > Pseudomonas > Pseudomonas sp. AO-1. The sequence continues at coordinate 2,872,976 of NZ_CP079947.1, read as the reverse complement.
GCGCCCGCAGACGCTGGCCCAATAACGTTGGCACCGGCACGCTGAGTTCGACGATTTCACTGCCGTCACCCTGCACATCCTGAAGGCCGTAAGGCAGCGTCGGTTCGTCGATGTCGCCGAGCATCTCGCGGAAAAACGCCTCGTGCTCGGCCTCACTGACGCCCAGACGCGCCTGCGCCACGTAGTTGCGAAATGGCACCGGGCGCCCGAGCCGTTCACGCTGCCCGGTGAGGCAGGCGCGCATTTCGTGGCGCACCACGTCGAGTGCCGAGTGGTCGAGCGCCATGTGATGGAACAACAACGTGGCGATCACCCGCTGCCCCGCTTCATCCCACGCGTGGGCCAGACGCATCAGCGGTGCCTGGGTAACGTCGAGGCGGAAATGCCGTGCGTCGAAGCGCTCATGCAGATACGCCAGAACGTCGCAGGCGGGTTCTGGCAGCGTCACGTCTTCCACCGGCAGTTCGGCCCGGCGCCAGACCACCTGCACCGGCGCATCCAGTCCTGCCCAATGCACAGCGGTACGCAGGATGTCATGACGGTCGATCACCGCTTGCAGCGCTTGGGCGAACGCCTGAAAACGCTCGCGGCTGGCAAAGGCGAAATGCGATTGCATGACATACGGATCACCGTCACCGGCACTGACGTGGTGATACAGGATGCCTTCCTGCAACGGCGCCAGCGGGTAGATGTCCTGCACGTTGGCCGCGCCGCCGGGGACTTGTGCGACGAGGTGGTCAATGGTCGCCTGGTCGAGCTCGACAAGCGTCAGCATCGCCGGGGTGATGTGCGTGGTGCCTGAGACGATGCCGTTGGCCGGCACTTCGACCTGGCCGTGTTTGCTGGCCGAGTACTGCCCGGCCTTGATCAGCTCGATCAGCGCCGGTTTGTGCTCGCGCAACAGCGCCAGCAACGCCGGGTCGTTCAAGGCCTGCTTGTTGCCATTGACCCGCAATTGGTCGTCCGCGACCGCCAGCTGAATATCTTTAGCCTTCAATGTGGCCAACAGTTCGATCACGTTCACAGGACGATCTCCATTCGTTCGGTAATTGCGGCGTAGCCGGCCAGGGTCGGATGTTCGAACAGCGACCTGACATCGGCTTCCATGCCTTCCTGACGCAGCCGGCCGATCAGACTGACCGCCAGCAGCGAGTGACCACCCAGTTCAAAGAAATGATCGTGGCGCCCTACCCGCTCGACGTTGAGCAACTCGGCCCAGAGCCGTGCGAGGGTGATTTCGACGTCGCCCACCGGGGCTTCGTATTCGCGCACCGGCAATGCGGCCTGATCCGGCGCCGGCAGCGCCTTGCGGTCGAGTTTGCCGTTGGGGCTCAGCGGCAGTGCATCGAGATGCACGAACAGCGCAGGCACCATGTAGTCCGGCAGATGCTCCAGCAAGTGGCTGCGCAGCACGTCGATTTCCAGGCGTGCCCCGGTGTAGTACGCCACCAGACGCTTGTCGCCGGATGCATCTTCGCGGGCGAGCACTGCGGCTTCCTGAATGCCGTCGATCTGGGTCAAACGCGCCTGAATCTCGCCGAGTTCGATGCGCAAACCACGAATCTTCACCTGATCGTCGTTGCGGCCCAGGTACTCGATGTTGCCGTCCGCCAGATAGCGGGCGACGTCGCCGGTACGGTACATCCGCCCATTGCTCTGGAACGGATCGTCGAGGAAGCGTTCGGCGTTCAGTTCCGGGCGATTCAGATAACCGCGCGCCACCTGCACGCCACCGATGTACAGCTCGCCGACCACGCCGTGCGGCACCGGTTGTTGCTGGGCATCGAGGATGTACATCCGGGTATTGGCGATCGGTTTGCCGATCGGCGTGTTGTCTGGGGTTTGTTCCAGCGGCCCGGCGCAGTTCCACGCGGTCACGTCCACTGCCGCTTCGGTCGGGCCGTAGAGGTTGTGCAGTTCGCTGCCCGGCAGTTGCTGTTTGAAACGCCGCACCACGCTGCCCGGCAACGCTTCGCCGCTGCACATGACTTGCCGCAGGCTGCTGCAACGTGCGCTGTCACCGTGAGCGAGAAACACGTCGAGCATCGACGGCACGAAGTGCAGCGTGGTGATGTGTTCGCGTTCGATGATTTCGCTGAGATACAGCGGATCCTTGTGCCCCTCGGGCCGGGCCATGACCAATCGAGCGCCAGTCATCAGCGGCCAGAAGAACTCCCAGACCGAGACGTCGAAGCTGAACGGGGTTTTCTGCAATACCGTGTCGGCGGAACTCAGTTGGTAAGCGTCCTGCATCCACAGCAAGCGGTTAACCACCCCGCGATGCTCGTTGATCACACCTTTCGGCTGGCCAGTAGAGCCGGAGGTGTAGATCACGTACGCAGTGTGCTGCGGGGTCAGTTCGGTTATCGCAAGATTGTCTGTCGGCAGCGTTTGCCAATGCGGCTGATCCAGGTCGATCACCGGCACGCCAACGTCACCGAGCAACGAGCGCGTGGTTCCCTGCACCAACACCGCCAACGGGGCGCTGTCCTCGAGCATGTAAGCCAGACGCTCCAGCGGATACGCCGGATCCAGCGGCACATAACCGCCACCGGCCTTGAGGATCGCCAGCAGCCCGACCACCATGTCCAGACCACGCTCGACGCAGATCGCCACCCGCGCATCCGGCCCTACGCCCAATTCACGCAGATGCCGCGCCAGTTGATTGGCCCGGGCGTTGAGTTCGGCGTAGCTCAGTGGCTGCTCACCCGCGACCACGGCGGGTGCCTGCGGCGTACGCGCCACTTGCGCTTCGAACAGCCCGTGAATGGTCTGCTTAAGGTCGTAATCGACGTCCGTGGCATTGAGGCCGAACAGCAGCTGCTGACGCTCGGCATCCGCCAGCACCGGCAGGCGGTTCAACGCCTGCTGCGGTGTCTGCTCCAGCGCCTCGACCAGCCCCGCCAGCGCCTGCTGCATGTAGCCACACACCCGCGCCGCGCCAATCTGTGAAGGGGTCATCGCTGTAAGGTCAAAGCCCTGCCCCAGGTCATCGACGTTGAAGCTCAGCGGGTAGTTGGTGCGCTCCTCGCTGGACAGATTTTCGATGCCTTGCCAGGCCAGGCGATTGGCTTGCAACTGTTCTGCGCTGACGCTGTGCCGGTAGTTGAGCATGGCGCTGAACAGCGGCGACGGCGCGGCCACCCCGCTGCAACGCTGGGCCAATGCCAGTGACGCATGTTCATGGCCGAGCAATGCGGTCAGTTGCGCATGGGTCGTACGTACCCCGGCACGCACCGAAACATCGCCCAGATCCACCCGCAGCGGCAGCGTGTTGATGAACATTCCCAAACCGCGATCGGCGCCGGTACCGCCCTGCATCCGCCCCAGCAGCACGGTGCCGAACACCACGCGCTCATGTCCGGAAGTCGCCGCCAATACCTGAGCAAATGCCAGATGGAACAGGCTCGCGACGCTTACGCCCATCTGCCGCGCCTGGCTGCGCAAGCGCCGCGCCAAGGCTTCGGGCACTCGCTGACGGACTTCTTCGATGTCATGGCCGTCACCGTGCACATCCAGCAGACCGAACGGCAGCGTCGGTTCGTCAATTTCACCGAGCATCGCGCGGAAAAACGCTTCGTGCTCCTGCTCGCTGACACCCAGCCGGGTCTGCGCCACGTAATTGCGATACGGCACGGCGGGGATCAGGGCTTCGCCGTGACCGAAAAGCAGCGCCTGCAGTTCCTGCTGCACCACTTCCAGCGCCGTGTGATCCATGGCGATGTGATGGAACAGCAGCATGGCGACCACCCGCTGGTTGGCCGGATCCTGCGCATACACCAGGCGAATCAGCGGCGCCTGACTGAGGTCGATGCGGTAATGCCGCGCGTCGAAACGCTCATACAACTGCGCCAGAACATCACCGCCCGCCGGATCGAATGCAACCTCCTGCAGTGGCAGCTCGGCTTCACGCCAGACCACTTGCACCGGCGTCGCCAGCCCTTCCCAGACCACTCCGGTACGCAGAATGTCATGACGTGTCATGACCTGACGCAGCGCGGCGGCGAAGGCCTGCAAGCGTTCAAGGCTGTCGAATGCCAGGCGCGATTGCAGCAGGTATGGATCGCCCTGCGCGGCGCTCAAGTGGTGATAAAGGATGCCTTCCTGCAACGGCGCCAGCGGATAAATATCCTGCACTTTGGCGGCCCCGCCCGGCACCGTGGCAACCACGCGCTCAATGGCTGGCTGATCCAGTTGCACCAGCGTCAGCATGTCTGGAGTGATGTGCGTGCAACCGTGCGGAATCAGGTTGGCCGGCACCGCAACTTCGCGACCGCTGCCGACGGCGGCCGCCAGCGCGGCCAGGGTTGGCTGGCTGAACAGCACGCGCACGTCGGTGCTCAGGCCGAGCTGACGCATGCGCTCGATCAGGGTCACCGCCAGCAGCGAATGTCCGCCCAGTTCAAAGAAGTTGTCGTGCCGTCCGACCTGCTCGACTTGCAGCACCTCGGCCCAGACCTGCGCCAGCGCAGTTTCCACCGGCCCTTGCGGCGCTGCGTATTCGCGGCTGAGCCAGGCGTCCTGATCCGGTTCGGGCAAGGCCTTGCGGTCGAGTTTGCCGTTGGCGGTCAGGGGCAGCGTCTCAAGCCGCACGTAAGCTGCCGGCACCAGTGCCTGCGGTAGATGCGCTTGCAAATGCGCGCGCAGTTCCTCGATATCGACCGCTGTTCGAGCAGTGAACCAGGCAATCAACCGCGCCTCGCGCACCAGCACCACCGCGCCCTGCACCGCCGGATGGCTGGACAGCGCGGCTTCGATTTCGCCCAGTTCCACCCGCACGCCGCGCAGTTTGACCTGATCGTCGTTGCGCCCCAGGTACTCGATATTGCCGTCGGCCAGCCAGCGCGCGAGGTCGCCGGTGCGGTACGTGCGCGCCTGCGGTTCGTCACTGAACGGGTCTTCGAGGAAGCGTTCGGCGGTCAGCTCGGGACGGTTCAGATAACCACGGGCCACCCCCGCGCCACCGACATACAACTCGCCCGCCACGCCAACCGGCACCGGACGTTGCTGTTCATCGAGCAAGTAAACCCTGGCGTTGCTGATGGGCCGGCCGATGTGCAGCAATTGCCCGGCATGGATTTGCCCGGAAGTCGCAACCACCGTAGCCTCGGTCGGGCCGTAGTTGTTGATCACGGCAAAGGTCTGCTCACGCGGGAACTGGCGCAACTTGTCGCCCCCGATCAACAGCGTACGCAAGGTCGGATGCCCCAGCTCACGACTGAAGGCGTATTCGGCAATCGGCGTCGGCAGGAAGCTCACCTGCAACGGCTGTGCGCGCCACCAGTCGAGCAGCTCATCCAGATGTTCGTTGCTGATCGACGGCGGCGGCAGGTGCAGGGTCGCGCCGACACACAGCGCCGGCCAGACTTCCCAGGCCATCGCGTCGAAACCGCAACCGGCGACGCTGGCGGTGTGGCTGCCGGCATGCAGGTCGAACGCCTCGCAGTGCCAGTGCACAAGGTTTTCCAGGGTCGCGTGTTCGACCATCACGCCTTTCGGCTGGCCGGTCGAACCCGAGGTGTAGATCACGTAAGCCAGATGCGCCGGGGTCAGCGTCGGCAGTTGTGGATCTGTCTCCGCCAGGTGCTGCCAGAGGTTCTGATCCAGATCGATCACCGGCACCCGGCCCAGCAGCTCGCGGGTCGAGCCCTGCGCCAGCACCGCCACCGGATCGCTGTCCTGCAACAGGTAGGCGATGCGCTCCGCCGGATACGCCGGGTCGACCGGCACATAACCGGCGCCAGCCTTGAGAATCGCCAGCAGCGCCACCAGCATCTGCGGGCTTCGTGGCAGGCACACGGCAATCCGGTCGTCCGGCTGCACGCCGAGGCCGAGCAAGTGATGCGCCAAGCGATTGGCCTGCTGATTGAGTTGCGCATAGGTCAGCTGTTGCGTGCCCTGCACCACCGCCAGTGCCTGCGGCTGCTGCGCGGCCTGCACTTGCACCAGTGTCTGAATCGTTGCACCGCGCGGATAGGCCGCTGCGGTCGGATTGAAACCGACCAGCAAGCGCTCGTATTCATCGACCGAGAGAATCGGCAAACGGTTGAGCGGACGCTGTGGCGCCTGCTCCAGTGCGTGCAGCAGATGCTCCAGCGCGGTGTGCATGTAGCTGCAGATGCGTTGCGCGCCGATCTGCGTCAACGCCAGCACGGACAGGGAAAAGTCTGCGCCGAGATCGTCGACGCTGAGGGTCAGCGGATAGTTGCTGCGCTCTTCGCCGCCGAGCAATTGCACGCCTTCCCAGATGCCCTGACCGTCACGCGGCTGCGCCTCGGCGACGGTATGCCGGTAGTTGAGCAGTGCGCTGAACAGCGGCGCGCCGGACACCGCGCTGCAGCGCTGGGCCAGCGCCAGTGGCGCGTGTTCATGGGCCAGCAGCGCGGTCAGCCGGGCGTGGGTGGTCTTGACAGCAGACTGCACGCCTTCGCTGACATCCACCCGCAGCGGCAAGGTGTTTATGAACACGCCCAGGGTGCGATCCGCGCCCTCGCCGCCCTGCAAGCGACCCAACAGCACCGTGCCGAACACCACGTCGCGGCGGTTGGCAAGTACCCCCAGCACCTGCGCCCAGGCCAGGTGCATCAGGCTCGCCGGGCTGACACCCAACTGCCGCGCCTGTTCTCGCAGGCGCAGGGTCAGCCCGGCATCGACGGCTTGCTGCGCCTCCTCGATGTCGCCGCCATCGCCTTGCACGTCATGCAGACCGAACGGCAGGGTCGGTTCATCGATATCGCCAAGCATGTCGCGGAAGAACGTTTCGTGCTCCTGCTCGCTGGCCCCCAGACGCGCCTGCGCCACGTAGTTTCGGTACGGCATCGGCGTGCCGAGGCGGTCGGCCTGATCGAACATGAACGCGCGCATCTCTTGGCCCACCACTTCCATGGCGGTGTGGTCGAGAATCAGGTGCTGGAACAGGATGATCGCCACCACCCGTTGCTGCGCCGGATCCTCGGCGTAGACGATGCGCATCAGCGGCGCCTGGCTCAGGTCGAGGCGGTTGTGGCGGGCATCGAAGCGCGCGTGCAACTGTTCGAGGACGTCGCCCTGAGCCGGATCCAGCGGCACCGCCTGTACCACCAGCGGCGCCTCACGCCACACCACCTGATGCGGACTCGGCAAGCCTTCCCAGACCACGCTGGTGCGCAGAATGTCGTGACGGGCGACGACCTGTTGCAAGGCTCGGCTGAAGGTGCGCAGACGCTCCACGCTGTCGAAGATCAGCCGCGATTGCAGCAGATACGGATCGCCCTGTTCGGCGCTCAAGTGGTGGTAAAGAATGCCTTCCTGCAACGGTGCCAGCGGATAAATGTCCTGCACATTGGCCGCGCCACCGGGCACGGTGGCGACGATGCGCTCGATGCTCGCCTGATCGAGCTCGGTCAGGCTGAGCATGTCCGGGGTGATGTGCGTGCAACCCGGCGGGATGCGGTTGGCCGGCACTTCGATTTCGCGACCGCTGCCCACAGCGGCGGCCAGTGCGGCCAGAGTCGGCTGCTTGAACAACACGCGCACGTCAGCCGCGAGGTCGATCTGGCGCATGCGTTCGATCAGGCTCACCGCCAACAGCGAATGCCCGCCCAGTTCGAAGAAGTTGTCGTGACGACCGACCCGCTCGACGTTCAGCACGTCGATCCAGATCTGCGCCAGCGCAGTTTCCACCGCACCTTGTGGCGCTTCATATTCGCGGCTGAGCCACGCGCCCTGCTCCGGCTCCGGCAAGGCCTTGCGGTCAATCTTGCCGTTGGCGGTCAACGGCAGCGCATCGAGACGTACGTATGCCGCCGGCAGCAGCGCATCCGGCAAGCGTGCCTGCAAATGCGTGTGCAACTGCTGAATATCGACCGCCGTGCGCTCGGTGAACCACGCAATCAGCCGCTCGTCGCGAACCAGAACCACCGCCTCCCGCAGCGCCGCGTGGCTGCCGAGCGCAGCTTCGATTTCACCGAGCTCGATACGCACACCACGCAGTTTGACCTGATCGTCATTGCGCCCCAGGTACTCGATGTTACCGTCGGCCAGCCAACGCGCCTGATCGCCGGTACGGTACATGCGCGCCTGCGGCTCGTCGCTGAACGGATCGAAGAGGAACTGCGCAGCGCTAAGCTCCGGGCGATTCAGGTAACCGCGCGCCACGCCGGCGCCGCCGACATACAACTCGCCCGCCACCCCCGCCGGCACCGGGCGCTGCTCGGCGTCCAGCACATAGATTTTGGCATTGGCAATCGGGCGGCCGATGTGCAGCGGCTGATCCAGCTCGACCCGACCCGAGGTGGCGACCACCGTGGCTTCGGTCGGGCCATAGTTGTTGATCACTTCAAAGGTTTGCTGGCGATTGAACTGACGCAGTCGGTCGCCGCCAATCAGTAGCGTACGCAGAGTCGGGTGCCGCAATTTCCGGCTGAACGCGTATTCGGCCACCGGCGTCGGCAGGAAGCTGACCTGCAACGGCTGCGCGCACCACCAGTCGAGCAGCTCGTCGAGGTGCTCGTTGCGGATCGACTGCGGCGGCAGGTGCAAGGTCGCGCCGACACACAGTGCCGGCCAGACTTCCCAGGCCATCGCATCGAAACCGAAACCGGCGACACTCGCGGTCTGGCTGCCGGCCTGCAAATCAAAGGCTTCAGCGTGCCAGTGCACGAGGTTTTCCAGGGTCGCATGCTCGACCATCACCCCTTTCGGTTGGCCAGTGGAGCCGGAGGTGTAGATCACGTAAGCCAGATGGTTCGGCGTCAATGCCGGCACCTGCGGATTGGCATCCGACAGGTGCTGCCAGAGGTCGTTGTCCAGATCGATGACCGGCACGCCACCGAGCAGATCGCGAGTCGATGCCTGCGCCACGACCGCCACCGGGGCGCAGTCCTGCAACAGGTAGGCGATGCGTTCCGGCGGATACGCCGGATCAACCGGCACATAACCGGCGCCGGCCTTGAGGATCGCCAGCAGCGCGACCAGCATGTCCGGACTGCGCCGGGCGCACAGGGCCACCCGGTCATCGGGCTGCACACCGAGGCCAATCAGGTGATGTGCCAGACGATTGGCCCGTTGATTGAGTTCGCCATAGCGCAACTGCTGCGTACCTTGCACCGCCGCCAACGCTGCAGGGTGCGCGGCCGCCTGGGCCTCGAACAAACGCTGCACGGTCCGCGCCTGCGGGTAATCGCGACCGCTGATGTTAAAGCCGACCAGGACCCGCTGCCGTTCGCTCGGCGACATCACCGAAATCTGTCGCAGCGGTGTGGCCGGATTGTGCTCCAGCGCCGTCAGCAGATTGTGCAGCGCGGTCTGCAAGTAATCGCAGACCCGCGCACCATCCACCTGCGGCACCGCTTGCACGCTCAGGCGGAAACCAGTGCCGAGGTCATCGACGCTGACCACCAGCGGATAGTTGCTGCGCTCGCGCGAGCTGAGAATCTCGATCCCGTCCCAGGTCACACCTGCCGGTTTGGTCGCGCTGTGGCGATAGTTGAGCAAGCTGCTGAACAGCGGCAGCGACGCGGCCACACCGCTGCAACGCTGGGCCAGCGACAGCGAGGCCTGCTCATGCGCCAGCAGTTGCGCCAGACGTTCATGGGTAGAGCGCACGCCTTGCTGCACCGCCGTCGCGCCGACGCTGACCCGCAGCGGCAAGGTGTTGATGAACATGCCGAGTGCGCGGTCGGCGCCCTCGCCGCCCTGCATGCGCCCGAGCAACACGGTGCCGAATACCACCTCTTCGCGCCCCGAAACCTGCGCCAGCACCTGGCCCCAGGCCTGGTGTACCAGGCTGGCCGCGCTGATGCCGAGGCGGCGCGCCTGCTCGCGCAACCGCTCGGCTACGCCGGCGTCGAGCACCTGCTCGCTGTCGATAATGCTGCTGCCGTCGCCATGTACGTCCTGCACACCGAAGGCCACGGTCGGCTCGTCGATGTCGCCAAGCATGTCGCGGAAGAACGCTTCATGCGCCTGGGTATCGGCCTGCTGTTGCGCCTGCGCCACGTAGTTGCGGTACTGCACCGGCATCGGCAACTCGGCACCGCTCGGGTACAGGCTGTCGTTCATTTCCGCGAGCAGCACTTCCAGTGCAGTGTGGTCGAGCACGATGTGGTGCAGCAACAGGATGCCGACCCAGCGCTGCTGTTCACGGTCTTCGGTGTAGGCCAGACGCATCAGCGGCGCGCGGCGCAGGTCGAGGCGGTAGTGCCGTGGATCGAACCGCGCCTGCATCTGCGTCAGCACATCGCCCTCAATCAGGTCGGCATCGACCCGTTCCAGCGCCAGCGGCGCTTCACGCCAGACCACTTGCAGCGGCTCTTCAAGCCCTTCCCAGACCACGCTGGTGCGCAGAATGTCGTGGCGTGTGATCACCGCGTTCAACGCACGGACGAAGGCCTTGATCTGCGCCAGTCCGGCGAAGGCGAATTGCGCCTGCAGCACGTAGGGGTCACCGGCGCTGGTCGCCAGATGGTGATAGAGGATCCCCGCCTGCAAAGGTGCCAAGCCGTAAATGTCCTGCACATTGCCGACGCCGCCGGGCACAGTGGCGACCACGCGGTCGATGGCGGCCTGATCCAGCGTGGCCAGCGGCAGCATGTCCGGGGTGATCCGCGTGCAATCGGCGGCAATCAGATTGTCCGGCACCCGCAGGGCGTGACTGTGGCTCAGGGTCGCCGCCAGCGCCGCGACGCTTGGCTGACCGAACAGCACGCGCACGTCGCACTGCAAGTCGTGCTGACGCATGCGTTCGATCAGTTTCACCGCCAACAGCGAATGGCCGCCGAGTTCGAAGAAATTGTCGTGCCGCCCGACCTGCTCGACACCGAGCAGGGTCTGCCAGATTCCGGCGATCAGGGTTTCCACCGGTCCCAGCGGAGCTTCGAAGCCGCGCCGGGCGAACGCATCGCTGTCCGGTTGTGGCAAGGCTTTGCGATCAAGTTTGCCGTTGGTGGTCAGCGGTAAAGCGTCGAGGCGCACAAACGCGCTTGGCACCATGTAGTCGGCCAGCGATTGCAGCAACGCGTCGCGCAATTGCGCGGCGCTCGGTTCAGTGCCTGCGGCGGCCAGCCAGTAGGCGACCAGACGCTTGTCACCGGGGCTGTCTTCGCGAGCGATCACCAGCGCTTCGCGCACACCGGCGCAGGCTGCCAGGCGAGCTTCGATTTCACCGAGTTCGATGCGGAAACCACGGATCTTCACTTGATCGTCGTTGCGCCCGAGGTATTCGAGGCTGCCATCCGCTGACCAGCGCGCCAGGTCACCGGTCTTGTACAGTCGCGCCTCGGCACGGCCGCTGAACGGGTCGGCGATAAAGCGTTCAGCAGTCAGCGCGTCACGATTGAGATAACCCCGGGCAACCCCGGCGCCGCCGACGTACAACTCGCCGATCACGCCGGCCGGCACCGGCTCGCGCTGCGCGTCGAGCACGTACAGTTGCAGGTCGGGAATGCCCACACCGATCGGGCTGCGCCCGACCAGCAGCGCGTCCGCTGCCTCCAGTGGCCGATAGGTCACGTGCACCGTGGTTTCGGTGATGCCGTACATGTTCACCAGCCGCGTACCGGCATTGCCGACCCGCGCGTACCACGGTTTGAGCAGGCCCGGTTCCAGCGCTTCGCCGCCGAAGATCACTTCGCGCAACGAGTGCTGCAGCGGGCTGCGGCCCTGCGCGGTGATCAACTGGCGGAAGGCGCTCGGCGTTTGATTGAGCACGGTGACGCCAGTGCGGCACAGCAGCGCGTAGCAGTCGTCCGGTGAGCGGCTGACGGCCTGCGGCACCAGCAGCAACTGGCCGCCGAACGCCAGCGCGCCCCAGATTTCCCACACCGAGAAATCGAAGGCGAAGGAATGGAACAGCGCCCACACATCTTGCGGGTTGAAGTTGAACCAGTCGTGGGTCGCGGAAAACAGGCGCGTGACGTTGCGGTGTTCGACCATCACGCCTTTGGGCAGCCCAGTGGAGCCCGAGGTGTAGATCACGTAGGCGAGATGACTCGGACTCAGCTCGGGAATCTGCGGATTGCTGCTGAGTTCAGCCTGCAACTGCACGCTGTCCAGATCGATGCTCGGCACGTTGAGCGCGCCAACCCGATCCAGCGTATCGGCCTGGGTCAGCACCACCACCGGGGCGCTGTCCTGCAGGGTGTAGGCGATGCGCTCCAGCGGATACGTCGGGTCGATTGGCACATAACCGGCGCCCGCCTTGAGGATACCGAGCAGGCCGATGAGCATTTGCGGGCCGCGCTCGACACAGATCGCCACGCGCTGATCCGGGCGAATTCCCTGTGCCAGCAGGTGATGCGCAAGCTGATTGGCGCGGCGGTTGAGCTCGCTGTAGCTCAGTGTCTGCTCCTCGAACAGCAGCGCTGTGGCCTCCGGGCGTGCCGCCGCATGCGCTTCGAACTGCTGATGGATCAACGGCGTTTCCGGGAATTGCGGCAACGGCGAGTTGACCCCGTGCAGCAGGTATTCGCGCTCGGCCGCCGGCAGGATATTCAGGCGTTGCAGCGGCGCATCCGGAGTCGATTGCAAGGCCTGCAGCAGGCTGTGCAACGCGGTGTGCAGGTAAGCGGCGATGCGTTCGGCACCCAGCGCCGCATCCGCCAGCGCGGTGATGCGCAAGTCTTCGCCGAGGTCGTCGATGTTGATCGTCAGCGGGTAGTTGGTGCGTTCGCGGGCGCCCAGCACTTGCACGCCGGGGGCCAGTTCGCTGACCTCGGCGATCTCTTCGCTGCTGCTGTGGCGATAGTTGAGAATCGCGCTGAACAACGGCGTCGGCACCGCCACCGCACTGCAACGCTGGGCCAGGGCCAGCGAGGTCTGTTCATGGCCGAGCAACGCGGTCAGGCGTCGATGGGTGGCCAGCACCCCGGCACGCACGCCGTCCTGCCCGACATCCACCCGCAGCGGCAAGGTGTTGATGAACATCCCCAGCGCCTGTTCGCCGCCCTCACCCGCCTCCATCCGCCCCAGCAACACGGTGCCGAACACCACAGCGGTGCGGCCCGACAACTGGCCGAGCACCCGCGCCAGCGCCAGGTGCATCAGGCTCGCCACACTGACGCCGAGCTGACGCGCCTGGCCGCGCAGTTGCCGGCTGAAGTCTGTGTCGAGCATCAGCAAGGCTTCTTCGATGCCTTGGCCGTCGCCCTGCACGTCCTGCAAACCACACGGCAAGGTCGGCTCGTCGATGTCGGCGAGCATCTCGCGGAAAAACGCTTCGTGAACCTGCTCGTCCAGCCGCAGACGGGCTTTGGCCAGATGATCACGGTACGGCACCGGCGGCCCGACCTGCGCGGTCTGGCCGAGCAGATGCGCGCGGGTTTCGCGGCGCACCACATCGAGCGCGACGTGGTCCATGATCAGGTGGTGGAACAGCAACAGCGCGACCACGCGCCCGTTGGCCGGATCCATGGCGTACACCAGACGCAGCAGCGGCGCCTGCCGGATGTCGAGGCGGAAGAATCGTGGGTCGTGGCGCTCCAGCAGTTGCGCCAGGACATCCGCGCCCGAGTCGAGGGCGATTTCCTCGCAGTGCAGACGAGCCTGCCGCTGCACCACTTGCAACGGTTCGTCCAGACGCTCCCAGACGAACGAGGTCCGCAGAATGTCGTGGCGTTCGATCATCCACTGCAACGCCTCGGCGAAGGCCTCCAGACGTTCGCGGCTGTCGAAGGCGAACCGCGCTTGCGACACGTAGGGGTCACCGGCGGGTGCCGACACGTGCAGATAGAGCATGCCTTCCTGCAGCGGCGCCAGCGGGTAAATGTCCTGCAGGTTGGCGGCGCCGCCGGGTACTTTGGCGACCAGGCGATCGATGGTCGGCTGATCCAGAGTCACCAGCGGCAGCATGTCCGGGGTGATGCGAAACGCCGGGCTCAGCCAGTCGCCACCGTTTTGCGCGACCAGTTCCAGCAACTGCGCCTTGTGTTCGCTGAGGCTGTCCCACAACGCATCGTCCAGCGCGTCGTCGCTGCCCAGAATGACCAGGTCTTCATCTTCCTGTTGAAGGCGGATCGCATGGGTGGAAAGAACAGCCATCAGTTCGCTGAAATGCATGGGATAACCTGCTGTAAATACGAGAAAAAGGAGCGCGCAGCCGCGAGTCCGTGCCTGCTGTGCGCAGCCTGGAAAAACTAAAACATCGGGGCTTGCGGGGCTGACATGGGAAGCGGGGACAAGCGTCCGGCTCGGTCGCCGCAATCAGCCTGTAGGAGCTGCCGCAGGCTGCGATCTTTTGATTTTGCTGTTAAAAGCCAAATCAAAAGATCGCAGCCTTCGGCAGCTCCTACAGGGACTTGGGTCAGAGCCGCCGTTTGCGGGTGAGGCTCGGGATGGTGGTTGGCGGGATCACCACTTGCTGCGCCTCGGGTGTGGTGCTCAGCGCCAGCGCCGCCAGGGTCGACTGACTGAACAGCGCCCGGGCGTCGGTGTGCAATCCGCTCTGGCGCATGCGCGCCACCAGACTCACCGCCAGCAACGAGTGCCCGCCCAGTTCGAAGAAGTTGTCGTGCCGTCCGACCTGCTCAACGCCAAGCACCTCGCCCCAGATCTGCGCCAGCGCGGTTTCGACTTCACCCTGGGGTGCCACGTATGGGCGGTTGATCACCGCATCTGCCCCCGGTTCCGGCAGGGCCTTGCGGTCGATCTTGTCGTTCGGTGTCAGCGGCAAAGCGTCGAGCACTACGAACGCACCGGGCACCATGTACTCGGGCAAACGCTCCAGCACATGCGCCCGCAAAGCCTCCAGACTGGGTGCTTCTACGCCCGAGCGCACGGTGTACCAGGCCACCAGACGCTCATCACGGATCATCACCACCGCCTCGCGAATTGCCGGATGCTCGATCAACCGCGCCTCGATTTCTCCCGGTTCCAGACGCAAGCCACGCAGCTTGATCTGGAAGTCGTTGCGGCCGAGAAATTCCAGTTCCCCATGATTGTTGTAGCGCGCGAGATCCCCGGTGCGGTACAGCCGATCCCCCGGCACAAACGGGCTGTCGATGAAGCGCTCGGCCTGCATCTCCGGCAGTCGGTGATAACCGCGCGCCACGCCAACGCCGCCGATGTGCAACTCGCCACTGACGCCTTGTGGCACGGGTTGACCGTAGGCATCGAGAACGTACAACCGGGTATTGCTCAGTGCGGTGCCGATCGGCACCACGTTGTCCGGCACCGGCATGTCCGGCTCCAGCGTCCAGCCGGTGCTGTCCACCGTGGTTTCAGTCGGACCGTAGACGTTATGCAAACGCACCCACGGCAGGCGATCGCGCACTTGGCGGGCCAGCGCTGCACTGAGTTCGCCACCACCGTTGAGCACATCGGTCAGGCTGGTGCACTGCTCGACATCGTCCTGCTCGATGAACTGCTGCAACAGCGCCGGAACGAATTTGACTACGGTGACCTGCTGCTCACGAATGGTCTGCACCACATACGCCGAATCGCGGTTGCCGTCCGGTCGCGCCAGTACCAGACGCATCCCGGAACACAGCGGCCAGAAGATCTCCCACACCGAACTGTCGAAGCTGAATGGCGCTTTTTGCAGCAGCGCGCCGTGTTCGGTCGGCGGACTGAGCTGCGAACCCCAATGCACCATGTTGCAGGCACTGCGATGCTCGATCATCACGCCTTTCGGCAACCCCGTAGAACCCGAGGTGTAGATCATGTAAGCGAGGTTCGAAGCACTCAGGCCCGGCACCTGCAGATTGTCTGACGGCTGCGGCTCCCAACTGCCGTGATCCAGATTGATCATCGTCACACCCGGCTCACCCAGCAATTGCCGTGTGGGGCCATGCACCAACAGTGCGACAGGCGCGCTGTCCTGCAACATGTAGTTCAGGCGCTCCAGCGGATAGTCCGGATCCAGCGGCACATAAGCGCCGCCGGCCTTGAGAATCCCCAGCAGACCGACCACCAGATCCAGCCCGCGCTCGACACAGATCGCCACCCGCGCATCCGGTTGCACACCGAGTTCGCGCAGGTGATGGGCCAGACGATTGGCGCGTTCGTTGAGTTCGCCATACGTCAGACTGCGCCCAGCGGCCTGCAGCGCAACGGCATGCGATTTACGCCGCACCTGGGCTTCGAACAACCTGTGCAACGGCTGACCCAGCGGACAATCGACCTCAGTGGCATTGAACGTGATCAGCAAGCGTTGCAGCTCTTCGGCTTGCAGGATCGGCAAGCGGTTCAACGGCTGCTGCGGTGTCTGTTCCAGGGCCTGCAGCAAACCGTGCAACGCGGTTTGCATGTAGCCGCAAATCCGTTGCGCGCCAATCTGCGCCACGGCCCTGCCGGTGAGGCGCAAGCCGTTGCCGTAATCATCCACGCTCATGGTCAGCGGATAGTTGGTGCGCTCTTCGTTGGCCAGGGTTTCAATGCCTTGCCAGGCTTGCCGCGACGGCTCCAGCAGTTCGGTTTCGTCACTGTGCCGGTAGTTGAGCAGCGCGCTGAACAACGGCGACGGCGAAGCGACGCCACTGCAGCGCTGGGCCAGTGCCAGCGACGCGTGCTCATGCCCGAGCAGCGCGGTCAGTCGCGCGTGGGTGGCGCGCACGGCGTCCAGCACCCCGGCATCGACATCGATGCGCAACGGCAAACTGTTGATGAACACGCCCAAAGCGCGGTCAGCGCCCTCGCCGCCTTGCATGCGCCCCATCAGCACCGTGCCGAACACCACGCGCTGCTGGCCGGACGTCGCCGCCAGCACCCGCGCCCACGCCAGATGAATCAGGCTCGCCACGCTGACCCCGGCCTGACGCGCCTGGGTGCGCAAGCGCTGATAGACGTCAGCCGGCAGGGTCTGCTGCGCTTCGTCAATGCCGCGTCCGTCGCCCTGCACTTCCATCAGCCCGAATGGCAGGGTCGGCTCGTCGATGTCCGCCAGTTGCGCTCGGAAAAACGCCTCGTGTTCCTGCTCGCTGACGCCCAGCCGCGCCTGCGCCACGTAATTGCGATACGGCACTGGCGGCGCCAACGCCACAGTGTGTCCGCACAGGCTGGCCTGCAACTCGCCGCGCATCACTTCAAGGGCGATGTGGTCCATGGCCAGATGATGGAACAGCAGAATCCCCACCACTCGCTCCATAGCCGGATCACGGGCATACACCAGACGCAGCAACGGCGCCTGACTGACGTCGAGGCGATAATGCCGGGCGTTGAAACGCGCGTGCAACTGTTCAAGGATCGGCCCGTCACACGGATCAAGCTCGACCTCCTGCAACGGCACAATCGCCTCGCGCCACACCACTTGCACCGGGCTGGTCAGGCCTTCCCAGAGCACCGAAGTGCGCAGAATGTCGTGGCGCGCCATGACCTCGCGCAGCGCCGCAGCGAAGGCCTCGACGCGCTCAAGACTGTCGAACGCCAGTTGCGACTGCAGCAGGTACGGATCGCCCTGCGCGGCAGTGATGTGGTGGTAGAGAATCCCCTCCTGCAATGGCGCCAGCGGGTAGATGTCCTGCACATTGGCGGCGCCACCCGGAACGCTGGCGACGATCCGCTCGATGTCCATCTGCTGCAGTTGTACCAGCGGCAACATCGCCGGCGTGATGTGCGTGCAATCGGCGGCGATGCGGTTGGCCGGCACTTCGATTTCCCGACCGCTGCCGACCGAAGCGGCCAGTGCAGCGAGCGTCGGCTGGCTGAACAGCACGCGCACGTCGCTGCTCAGATCGAGCTGACGCATGCGTTCGATCAGCATCACCGCCAGCAACGAGTGCCCGCCCAGTTCGAAGAAGTGATCGTGACGCCCGACCCGCTCCACTTGCAGGACTTCGGCCCAGATCTGCGCCAGGGCGATTTCGACCTCGCCTTGCGGTGCCTCGTATTCGCGGCGGATCAAATCTCCTGCCTCGGGCGCGGGCAGCGCCTTGCGATCGACCTTGCCGTTGGCGGTCAGCGGCAGCGCCGGCAGACGCACGTAGGCGTTCGGCAGCATGGCGCTGCTCAGGCGGGTTTTCAGGTGTGCGTGCAGTTCATTGATGTTCAACGGCGCCCGCTCGGTGAACCACGCCAACAATTGTCCGTCGCGCACCAGCACCACCGCTTCGCGCACCGCTGGATGGCTGGTGAGTGCGCTCTCGATTTCCCCCGGTTCGATGCGCACGCCACGGATTTTCACCTGATCGTCATTGCGCCCCAGGTATTCCAGATTGCCGTCGGCGCGCCAGCGTGCGAGATCGCCAGTGCGATACAGGCGCGCCCCCGGTTCAGCACTGAACGGATCGCGCAGGAAGCGCTCGCCGCTCAGGTCGGCGCGGTTCAAATAACCGCGAGCCACGCCGGCCCCGCCGATGTACAACTCGCCGCTCACGCCCAGCGGCACCGGTTGCTGCTGTTCATCCAGCAGATACACCGTGGCATTGCTCACCGGTTTGCCGATGTGCAGCGACTGCCCGGCGTCGATGCGACCCGAGGTCGCCACCACGGTGGCTTCGGTCGGCCCGTAGTTGTTGATCACTTCGAAGGATTGTTGACGCGGGAACTGGCGCAAGCGATCGCCACCGATCAGCAGCGTGCGCAACGTCGGGTGAGCGAGTTGGCGGCTGAACGCGTATTCGGCGATGGGGGTCGGCAAAAAGCTCACCTCCAGCGGCTGCGCACACCACCAGTCGAGCAGCGCATCGATGTCTTCGCCACCCTCGCTGACCGGCGCCAGGTGCAGGGTCGCGCCCACGCACAGCGCCGGCCAGACTTCCCAGGCCATCGCGTCGAAACCGAAGCCGGCCAGGCTCGAGGTATGGCTGCCGGCGCGCAGGTCGAAAACGTCAGCGTGCCAATCGACCAGATTGCACAGGGTGCGATGCTCGACCATCACCCCCTTGGGCAGGCCGGTTGAACCAGAGGTGTAAATCACATAAGCGAGGTTGGCCGGGGTCAGCCCCGGCACCTTCGGCGCGCCGACATGTTCGGCGGGCCAGGTCGGCTGATCCAGCTCGATCACCGGCACCGACAACGCCGGCAAATGCCCGTGCAGCGCACGCTGGGTCAGCACCGCGATGGGCGCGCTGTCCTCCAGCAGATAGCTCAGGCGCTCGGCCGGATGCGCCGGATCCAGCGGTACATAAGCGGCGCCAGCCTTGAGAATCGCCAACAGCCCGACCAGTGTGTCGAGCCCGCGCCGGGCGATGATCGCTACCCGGTCATCCGGGCGCACACCGAGGTCGAGCAGATGATGAGCGAGCGCATTGGCGCGTTGATTGAGTTCGATATAGCTCAGGCATTGCCCTTGAGCAGTCGCCGCCAGTGCCTGCGGCCGCAGCATCGCCTGCGCTTCGATACGCTGCGCAAGGGGGGTCGGCGCCGGGTAGTCCACCCGCGTGGCATTCCACTGTTGCAGCAGCGCGGTTTCCTCGGGCGTGCTCAGGTCGAAATCCGCCACCGCCAGGTTCACCGCCTCCAGCCCCTGCTCCAGAATCAACAACCAGCGTTCCGCCAGAGCCTTGACTTGATCGGCGCTGAAATACGCCTCGCTGTAGATCAGGTACAGGCGCGCATCATCATTGGCAAGGTTGCTCAGCAGGTGCACCGCCAGCGGCGTGGCCTCCTCGACGTTCGAGGCCTTGATGATCCGTCCCGATGCCTCGCCGTAGCGATAATCGTGGGTGCCCTGTTCGTAGGAAACCGTGACCTCGAACAGCTGCGAGCGCTCTTCGCGCAGCAAACCCAGGGCGCGGTTCATTTCACTCACGGGGAAGCGCTGATGGCGGAAATCCTTGCGCAGCTCATCACGGATCGCGCTCACCAGTTCAGCGAAGGTAGATTCGCGACCGAAACCCATGCGCACCGCGCTGACCTGGGCGAACAGCCCGAGGGTGGATTTGAAGCGCGCGCCGGAGCGGTTGAGAATCGGCAGCCCCACCACCCATTCGTCACGCTGCGTGCTGCGACTGAAGTAGACATGCAGCGCCGCCAGCAGCACATGGAACGCCGAGGCACCGTACGACCGGGCCACCTGCTTCATGCGCTCGTGCAGCAGCGTCGGCAAGGGCTGCGTGTAGACCTGCGTCTGCGCGGCGGGGCCGGTCTGGCGCTGCGGGTGCCGCGGCAGCAACAGCGGTTCGGGCATTTGTCGGTACTTGTCCAGCCAGTAGGCGCGATCCTGCGCATAACGCGGCGACGCTTGGTAGCGCGCATTGTCTTCGATGAAGTCGATGTACGACGGCGCCGCGACTGGTGCCGGTTGTCCGTGCGCCAGCGCGTTATAGATCTCGTCCAGCGACTTGAACATTTCGCCAAAGCTCCAGCCATCGAAGATCAAGTGATGAGCCTGCACGGCTAACCAATGTCGCTGGTCATCGAGGTGGATCAACTGAAAGCGGAACAGGCAGCCGCCGTCCAGCACGAAGGGTTGATCGATGCGCGCCTGAACCAATCGCCGCGCCGCCGATTCAGGCTCGCCGTGCGTCGACACATCGTGGATCGGCATCGGCACCGCGACTGACCGGGCAAACTGCTGCAGTGGCAAGCCTGTTGCACCGGCGCCGGGCAACAGCATCGTGCGCATTGCGTCATGCCGGGCCACCAGCGCTTCCAGCGCGGCCTGCATCCGGGCCGGCTCCAGCGGGCCACTGAGGTCCATGTAGCCGCCGATGTTGTACAGCGGCGAATCACCGCGACTCAGCTGATCCAGCCAGATATCCAGCTGCGCAGCGGTCAGCGGATAAGTCTGGAGCGATGCGGACGGCGTGGCCACCGCAGGGGCGGAAATAGGCGGCATAAGATCCTTCTCAGGTGATTTTGCGCCTATTCAAGCATCGGCCCCGAGGCCGACATGACACCTGAAACCCGGACAACCTCGTCCCCCGCGCCGGCCAGTCCGCGCTTGAACAGCCTGATTGGGTGGGAACACACTAAAAGTTCGGAGAGGAAATACTGAAATTCTTGTAGGAAAAATGCCACACGCTGACGCCGCCATCGACCAGCGCAGTCAGCACATGAAAACGTAACTGCCCCGGTTTTCAAGCCTTTGCCGTGACCGAACAGTCACGCAAAGCGCGACCGCTGTACCAGGCACCGTCAGAAGGCCGGCGCCAACTTTCAGAAATGATGGCACTTTGTGTCCCTGTTTTCCCCTACAGACGTAGGACAAATCCATAGGCTTAAATCCCGCCCCAGATCAGTTTCAAGGAGAGACGATTGCGTGGGCGGCTTTTGCATCAACAGCGGACGACTCGGTGATGACTCGGAACCAGGGATGACAAGGATATGAATCTGACCGGCAGCATTCGCAACATGGAAAACCCGCACTTCTACTGGCAACTGGGGGAACTGATTGCCAGCACCGGCGATGATCATTTCGCCAATAACCTGTTCCAGTTGGTCGACACCCTGGTGCCGGTCAATCGCGTCGATCTCAGCGAGTGGACGCTGGACGAACGCCAGGCCAGCGTGGTCGAGATCAAGGCGCTGGGCAGCGCTGGCCTGCCGCAGACCTTTCCGCCGCCAGACCCGTTGACGAGTCCGGACGATCATCCGCTATTGCAGAAGATGATCGAGATGAATGATTCCCTGCTGATTCAACTCAAAGCCTCACTCCAGCCCCGCCATCCGCAGCACAGCGTGCACCAGTGCAATCTGGTGTCGCGCACCTCCAACCGCCGTTGTGTCATCTCGTTCTACCGACCGCATACGCAACGGGTGTTTTCCCTGCCGGAGCTGTCGTTTCTCAAAAGCCTGTCCGACACCCTGTTGCCGCTGATCGAGCGGCACGCGCAGCTCAGTCGGCAGATCATCGCCAAACAGCCGCGCCTGCCCCTGGCCGATCTGGAGCAGGCGCCGTTGCAGCAGGTGTTCGACGAGCGCCTGGCGCTGGGCGCCATTGTCCTCTCGGCCCGGGAAAAGGAAGTCTGCCTCGGGCTGCTGACCGGCGGCACTGTGCCGCAACTGGCCGAGCAGCTGCGGGTCAAGAGCAGTTCGGTCGAGACCTACCTCAAGCGTGCCACCGCCAAACTGGGCGTCAGCGGACGGCATGGCCTGGCGCGCTGGATGGCGGGGGCGTAACGGCGAAGTCAGGCTTCAACGGTGTTCGCGAGGGTGTGTGGAGACTGAGTCCCCGGCACGTATTTTTTCTGCATGAGAGCGTTCGATGTTGCGCATGTCCCTGCTGTCCCTCGCCGTCCTGTTGGCCGGTTGTTCGTTGATTCCCGAGTACCAGCGTCCGGCCTCACCGAGCGCGGCGCAGTACCCGCAAGGCGCGATTTACCCGACACAGACAACCGCCGCAGCGCGCACTGAAGACTGGCGCACGCTGTTCAACGACCCGGCGCTGCAACAGCTGATTGAAAGCGCACTGCTGAACAATCGCGACCTGCGCGTGGCGGCGCTGAACGTCGAGGCGTTCCAGGCGCAGTACCGGATCCAGCGCGCCGATCTGCTGCCGGCAGTGTCGGCCAATGCCAGCGAGTCGCGCCAACGCCTGCCGCCCAGCGTGACCCGCAGCAAAGCCATGATCAATTCGACCTATGCGGCGAATCTCGGCGTCAGTGCCTATGAGCTGGATTTTTTCGGCCGGGTGCGCAGCCTCAGCGAGCAGGCGCTGCAAACCTGGCTGGCGACCGAGCAGGCGCGGCGCAGTGCCGAGCTGAGTCTGGTGGCCAACGTCGCCAATGCCTACCTGACCTGGCGCGCCGATCAGGAGTTGCTCGAACTGACGCGCCAGACCCTCGCCGCCGATGAACAGAGCCTGCGCCTGACCACGCGCAACCGTGACGCCGGCAAGTCTTCGGCGCTGGAACAGGCGCAGGCCAAGACCAGCGTCGACAGTTCGCGAGCCAATCTGGCGCGCTACAAACGCCAGGTGGCGCAGGATCTCAACAGCCTGACGCTGTTGGTCGGCGCGCCAGTCCCCGAACAACTGCCGGCGCAACCACTGGCCAGCGATCTGATCCGGCAACTGCCGGCCGGGTTGCCGTCGGATCTGCTGCAACGGCGCCCGGACATTCTCCAGGCCGAGTACCAACTGAAGGCGGCCAACGCCAATATCGGCGCGGCGCGCGCGGCGTTTTTCCCCAGTGTCAGCCTGACCGCCAGTGCCGGCACCTCCAGCCGCGATCTGTCCGGGCTGTTCAGCGCCGGCTCCGGCGCCTGGACGTTCCAGCCGCAAATCAACCTGCCGATTTTCAACGCCGGCAGCCTGCGCGCGAGCCTGGATTATTCGAAATTGCAGAAAGACGTCGCAGTCGCCGAATACGAGAAATCGATTCAGACCGCATTTCAGGAAGTCGCCAGTGGCCTGGCGGCGCGCAGCACTTATCAGCAGCAATTGCAGGCGCAACGCGATCTGGTGCAGGCCACTCAGGACTACTACAACCTGGCGCAGCATCGGTATCAGAATGGCGTCGACAGCAGCCTGACGTTTCTCGATGCGCAGCGTTCGCTGTTCAGTTCACAGCAGGGGCTGATCACCGATCGGCTCGCGCAACTGGTCGCCGAGGTCAACCTGTACACCGCGCTGGGCGGCGGCTGGCGGGCCGATGAGGCGAATTTTCATTAGCCCCCCGTCACTTTTTCTTACACCTTTTGTCGCCCGATCCTGCGCCACGCAGCGATCCGTGGCCGGCGTCTGCCGTCAGTTTGGTATCATGCGCCGCTTTTACGGTTAACCCCCCGCCAGTCCTGCCGACTGACGGGCTGCAAAAGGCGGTATTAGATGACGGCTTTGTTGACTCGCCGCAAGGTGCTTGCGGGAATGGGCGTGCTGGGCCTGGGCCTGCTCGCCGGCTGCGACACCCGTGGCCAACTGTCGTACAAGTACGGCAAGGACCTGAGCGACAAGATCCTCGGGCGCACCTTCAAGCTGAAGAACACCGACGGCGAAACCATGACGCTGTCGAGCTTCCGCGGCATGATGCCGATGATCTTCTTCGGCTTCACCCAATGCCCGGCAGTGTGCCCGACCACCCTCGCCCGCGCCGCGCAAATCAAGAAACTGATGGGCAAGGACGGCGACCGTCTGCAGGTGATCTTCATCACCCTCGACCCGGAACGCGACACCCCGCAGATCCTCGACAGCTACGTCAAAGCCTTCGACCCGAGCTTCGTCGCGCTGTACGGCACCGTCGAGGAAACCAAGGCCACGGCCAAGGAATTCGACGTGTTCTACGAGAAGGTCCCGGCGGGCGATACCTACACGATCTCCCACACGTCCACCAGTTACGTCTACGACTCGCGCGGCCAGTTGCGCCTGGGTCTGTCTGTATCGCTTTCGGCACAAGAGTGCACGGAAGATTTGCTCACCGTTATGGAGGTCTGCTGATGCACCCCGTTTTGAACAACATCAAACGCGCCGTTCTCGCTGTGTCCCTGCTGGGCCTGGCGTTTCAGGCCAGCGCTCAGACCAAGGTCGACGACGCCTGGGTTCGTGCGACCGTGCCGACCCAATCGGCCAGCGGCGCGTTCATGACCGTCACCGCCGACAGCCACAGCAAACTGCTGAGCGTGGCCTCGCCAGTGGCCAAAGATGTACAGATCCACGAAATGACCATGAAGAACGACGTGATGAGCATGGGCCCGGTCAAATCGGTCGACCTGCCGGCCGGCAAAGCGGTCAGCTTCGACCCGAACGGCTACCACGTGATGCTGATGGGCCTGACCGCTCAGCTCAAGGAAGGCGAAAGCGTGCCGCTGACCCTGACCGTGGAAAACGCCAAGGGCGAGAAACAGACCGTCGAAGTCAAAGCCGAAGTCCGTGCGCTGACGCACATGGAAGGACACGATCACAGCAAGATGCATTGATCTGACTGCGCGGAAATAAAAAGGGGCGGCCTGATTGATGATCAGGTCGCCCCTTTTTATTGCGCAAGTCAGCCGCGTTTGCGAGCCAGTGCGTTGCGCACACTTTCTCTCGACATCCCCGAGCGCGGTGCCGCCGCAGTTTTCTCCACGGGCGCCGCAGCCAACTGCTGCTTGCGCTTCAACACCTGACTCCAGCGATAACCGAGATAACCGGCCGCCGCAAAGAACCCCAGCCAACCAGTGATCAGGTTGACCACTGTCCACAGCCCAAGGGTGATCAGTACGGTTTTCCAGGTGAACAGCTTCAGGCTGACGCCGACAACATCCTCAGACATCCACCAGCCGCTCACGCAAAAACTCGATGAAACGCTGGGTCTTGGCCGGCAACAAACGGGTTTCCGTCAGTGCGTATACCGCAATTGAACTGGACTGCCACTTTGGCAACACCCGGCATAACGCGCCGCTGGCCAGATCTTCGGCGGCAATGCCTTCGGCCAACACGGCGATTCCCTGATCAAGCATGGCCAGGCGCCTGAGCATGCCGACACTGTTGAGCTGAAAGCGTCCGGCGATTTCGACTTCAATCGTCTCTCCGGCCGTAGACAGGATCCAGTTGTCCGGCCTTGGCGTGCGCAAACGCAAGCACTCGTGCTTCACCAGATCACTCGGTTGCCGCGGCGTACCAAAACGCTGCAGATACCCCGGTGATGCATACAACCCGCGTCGCAACGTGGTGAGCTTGCGGGCGATCAGATTGGACGTCGCCGGCTCACCCATGCGGATCACGACATCCACCGGCTCGCTGACCAGATCCACCTGGCGTGGCGTAAGGTCGAAATCGAAGCTGATGCCCGGGTAATTCCCGGCAAATTCGGCGATCAGCGGTGCCAGATAAACGTTAGCGAAATCCACCGGCATCGACACGCGCAACAGTCCACTGGGCTGCGCCAGCATTTCACCCAGTTGCTCGTGCGCCAGGCGCGCCTCCTCGACGATCCGCTTGCAGCGGTCAAAGTACAGCTGCCCGGCTTCAGTCAGTTCAAGCTTGCGCGTGGTGCGATGTAGCAAACGCAGGCCAATGGCCTTTTCAAGGCCGCTGATGCGCCGCGATAGAGTCGAATTGGGCATGCCCAGTGCCTCGGCCGCGCGACGAAAGCTGCGCACCTTCACTACCTCCACAAACAGCGCCATATCGTTCAAAAGCTCCACGGGAATTGCTCCATGAGTGGAATAGTCATTTCATCTTTAGCGGATTTATCCCGAAAACGGATTGATCAATGATAGCCACATCAATTACCGAGGAGCAGCAAAATGAGTTCGCTATTCACGCCCGTCCAGATGGGTCGCGTTGTACTTGAGAACCGTCTGGTGATGGCACCGATGACTCGATCCCGTGCCGATGACGACGGTGTACCCAGTGATCTGGTCGCCACTTATTACACGCAGCGCGCCGGCGCCGGCCTGATCATCAGTGAAGGCGTGTATCCCCAGGGGACGGGTAAAGGCTACGTGCGTACTCCCGGGATCGAGACCGACGAACAGGTCAGCGCCTGGAAACAAGTCACCGACGCGGTGCATGCTCAAGGCGGCCGAATTTTCATGCAATTGATGCACAGCGGACGAATCTCCCATCCGTCGCTGCTACCCCGCGGCGCCCTGCCCCTGGCACCGTCGGCGATCAAACCGGCTGGTCAGACCTGGACCTCGAATGGCCTGCAAGACTTCGTCACGCCGCATGCACTGAGCGTGGTCGAAATTGCCGCAGTGGTTGAAGGCTACCGTCAGGCAGCTCGCCGGGCGATTGAGGCCGGTTTCGATGGTGTTGAAGTGCATGGGGCCTCCGGGTATCTGCCAGAGCAGTTTCTCTCCTCTGGCAGCAACCAGCGCAGCGATGAATATGGCGGCTCGGTGGAAAACCGCGCGCGGTTCCTCCTCGAAGTGCTGGCGGCAGTTGCCACGGAAATTGGCAGTGATCGCGTGGGCTTGAAAATCTCCCCCGAGATGAATTTCAACGACATCATCGATGCCGACCCACAAGCAACGTACACCTATCTGGTCGAGCACCTGCACAGTCTCGACCTTGCTTATTTGCACGTCGCCTTGTTTGGCGCCAAGACCGACTATCACGCGTTGCTGCGGCCACTCTTCGACGGTCGCTACCTGATCGGTGGAGGACTCGATCAAGCCGCCGCCCAGGCGTTGATCGAAAACGCACAAGCGGATGCTGTGGTGTTCGGCAGTGCGTTCCTTGCCAACCCGGATCTGCCCGAGCGTCTGCGTCTCGGTGCCGAACTCAATGCACCGGACAAAGACACGTTCTACACCCCGGGCGCCAAGGGCTATATCGACTATCCGACATTGAGCCAAGTGTAAGGAGTCTGCCATGTCCGCCCGCGCCTCCTTGAAGTCCATGCGTCACGGCAGCCATTTCCGTGCCTTTTCTCTGCACGGCGGGCAGCCGGATGTCAGCATCGACCCGTTTCTTGCCGTAGACCATGCGTGGATCAGCGGGCCGACGTTTGCGCCCCACCCACACGCGGGGTTCAGCGCGGTGTCGTATCTGTTTGCCGACTCGCAAACCGCAATCGACAACCGTGATTCGCTGGGCAACCGCAACTTGATTCGACCGGGCGGCCTGCACTGGACAGCCGCCGGCAAAGGCATCGTTCACGAAGAGGTCCCGAACGAAAGCGGCAAGACCGTACACATGCTGCAAATTTTCATCAATTTGCCGCTCGCATTTCAGGAGGCTGCGCCTTTTGCCCTCAGTCTTGCCCCTGAAGACGTGCCGGTCTTGCGTTTGCCGGGGGCCGAAATCCGGGTGCCACTGGGTGCCTTTCTCGACACCCGCTCGCCGCTGGATCTGCCGACCGACGTCAGCCTGCTCGATATCAGCATCAAGCCGAGGCACGAAGTGCGGATTCCCGTTGCCAGCGGCGAGTCGGCATTCGTCATGCCAATCGACGGCGACATCTGGATCGACGACCAGCGTTTCACCATCGACAACGCGCAGGTACCCGTGAGCCTGGCCAGCGGCGAAGCGCACAGCATCACCCTGCGGGCTACAGATACGCCCGCCCACGCCGTGGTGTTTCGTGGTGTGCCATTGCATCAACCGGTGTATTGGCAGGGGCCGCTGGCACTTGCCTCGTCAGACGCGCTGAAACGGGCGGTTGCGGCCTATCAGCGCGGTGAGTTCGGAACTCTGCAACCCCGTTGAACCGTTCCATCGACCGGGGCGCCGTGCCCCGTAACATCTGCCAGGAGAGATACCATGAGTTACGAGAAATTCAGTGCCAATAATGCTGCCCTGCTGTTGATCGACCATCAGGTGGGCACCATGGGCTGGGTGAAATCCATTCCGTTCGAAGAACTCAAACGCAATGCCCTGATGCTCGCCAGAACCGCAAGCATTCTCAAACTGCCGGTGGTGCTGACGTCGAGTATGGAGGAATACGCTCAGGGTCCATTGCTCAGCGAACTTGAGACGATCCTGCCTGCCGAGTTCGCCGCACGAGTCAAACGCTTGGGCATCGTCAACGCCATGGATGATGAAAACTTTGCCGGCGCCGTCAAGGCGACCGGACGCAAGAAGCTGATTATTGCCGGGGTCACCAACGACGTCTGCACGGTATACCCGGCGTTGAGTCTGGTGCGCGACGGTTATGAAGTGCAGGTGGTTGCCGATGGCGGCGGATCGCCGAGCGTCATGGCCGACGATATCGCCTTGCGCCGCATGGACAAAGGGGGGGGTGACCCTGACCACGACCAATCAGTTGATCGCCGAACTGGCCGGCAGTTGGGCAACCCCTGAGGGTGGCCAACTGGTGCAGGTGTTGATGGAAGCCTTGCAGTCCTGATCACTCAACTCAGGCAGCCGCCGCTCGGCGGCTGTTTTTATGCATCAGCTCCCCGCGCCACCATGCGCCTCTTCAAAGAAGTAATCCTTCCAGCTGCCGGCCTTGTTCTTCAGCACGCCCAGTTCCTGCAGTTTTTCGGCATAGATGAACGTACGTTGCGGCACCACTGTGAAGTCGATTTCCGGATCGGTGACGATCTGCTCGACCAGCGCCAGCGGCAGCTTCGACTGTTCGACGCGGATGTACGCCTGGGCGGCGGCGGGTTTGTCGGCTTTGATTATTTTTTCCGCTTCGGCCAGCGCATCGTAGAACGCCTTGTAGGTT
Source organism: Pseudomonas sp. AO-1 (assembly GCF_019775695.1). NCBI lineage: Bacteria > Pseudomonadati > Pseudomonadota > Gammaproteobacteria > Pseudomonadales > Pseudomonadaceae > Pseudomonas > Pseudomonas sp. AO-1. The sequence goes on along the minus strand of NZ_CP079947.1, from coordinate 2,844,084 downwards.
CTGGGGTTGTCGTCGTGGAATTTTTCCGTGGTGTAGAGCACGTTGAAGGTGGCCTGACCACCGAGCACGTCGTAGGAACTCAGCACTTTGTGCACGTTGGGGTTTTGCAGCGCCTGATACTGGAACGGCGGGCTGGAGAAATGCGCGTTGATTTCCGACCCGCCGGCAATCAGCGCCGCCGTGGCGTCCGGATGCGGCAGGCTGACCGAGATGTCGTCAAATTTCTTGTACTGATCATTGCCGAATTCCCTGGCCGTTTCGATCTGCAGGGTCCGCGACTGGAACCCCACGCCCGCCGCCGGTACGGCGATACGATCCTTGTCGCTGAAGTCCTTCAGAGTTTTGATGTCAGGGTTGTTGGTCAGCAAGTAATTGGGCATCGAGCCGAGCGAGGCAATCGCCTTGACGTTCTGTTTGCCACGGGTGCGATCCCACACGGTAAGCATCGGCGGCACCCCGGCGGAGACCACGTCCAGCGCACCGGTGAGCAGTGCTTCGTTCATGGCAGTGGCGCCGGAGATGCTGTTCCAGTCGACCTTGATCTCCATCCCCTGCGCCCGGCCTTGTTTTTCGATCAGTTGCTGATCACGGACCACATCGAGAATCAGATAACCGATGCCGAATTGCTGGGCGATGCTGATCTTGCCTTCGGCCTGCGCACCGCTGCTGAACAGCATGCTGCTCGCCAGAGATGCGGCCAACAGGGTCAGCGCAGAACGTTTGAACGGTGTGGCCATGACAACCTCGCAGCAGGGGTGGATTTGGCTGAAAGGCCGAACTCTATCGCTATAAAAAACAGAAATTAAATACCGTTATCGAATATCCATAGCACGCTCGCATTGGCCGTCATGCGCTGATTTAAACAGCCTGAAACAATAAATCTGCCATCAGTTACACGTTGTGCGTCAGTCACTAGCGGGCTGACACCAGCGCTGGTCACGGCCTCAAGCCCTGCGCCGTGTCTGTGCGAGCAGATCAGCCACGCGTTTAAAAGGGCGATCACACAGGCCACCCTTGGTATCATCGCGCACACTTTTATGACGGTTTGATGGCTGGAAGGTCTTTGTTTGTGAGCGTTCTTTTGCGTTGGTTGCGGCAACCGCATGCCCGCCTGTTTTCCCTGATTCTGCTGGTACTGATCGTACCGGTGTGCCTGCGCGCGGCATTGGGCTGGTCGTCGCCGCTGGGCTATTTGTCCGACCTGGCGATTGGCAGTTCGCTGGTGCTGTTGCTGCATCGCCGTGCGTGGTGGCTGGCGTTGCCGTTGCTGCTGTTCTGGGGGTTGCTGGCGGTGGCGACGGCGGAGTTGGTCAGCGCTGTCGGCCGACTGCCGAATCCTGCCGACCTGCATTACCTGATTGACCCGCAGTTCGTGGAAAACTCCACCGGTGGCGGTTTCGCCCACCCGGCGCTGGGCGCTGCCCTGCTGCTGGCGCTGCTGCTCTGGTTGCTGACGCGTTTCGCCAATCGCGCGCAACCCGCTGCTGCCCTGCCCCGTGCCGTGTGGGCCGCACCGGCGCTGCTGTTCGCTGCGCACTTGGGCGTGCAAAACCAGTGGCCGAGCGAGGAAGATCCGTGGCGCATGTACAACCTGCCGCATCAGTTGCTCGCCTCGCAAGTCGCCGATCTGCAGTTGCAGGCCGAGGAATGGCTGGACGGTGACGTCGAAGAACCCGCGCCACAGATGGCTGGGTTGACCGATCTGGATCTCAATGGCCATAAGCTGCTGGCCGCACCGGGTCAGGCGCGCAATGTGCTGATCATCGCTCTGGAAGGCATTCCCGGCGCGTACATCCGCGCCAATCGCGAGGCCATCGGCAGCCATTATCAGGAAGACCTGATGCCCAACCTCAGCCGCTGGGCCGAGCGCGGCATGAACACCCCGGATTACGTGCTGCATACGCACCAGACCATTCGCGGCCTGTACGCCATGCTCTGTGGCGATTACGACAAGCTCAACAACGGCACGCCCAAAGGCGTGGAAATGCTCACCCAGCAGGAGCGCAATCAGGCCTGCCTGCCGGCGCAGTTGCGCCAGCACGGCTTCAGCACCCACTACCTGCAAGGCGCCGGTCTGCGCTTCATGGCCAAAGACAAGATCATGCCGCACATCGGTTTCGATGCGACCCACGGTCTGGAATGGTTCTCTAACGCCAACCATCTGGAGTTTCCATGGGGCAAGGATGACAAGGCGTTCTTCGAAGGCGCGCTGGATTACGTTGGTCAACTGAAGCAGCAGAAGCAACCGTGGATGCTCACCCTGCTGACCGTTGGCACCCACCAGCCCTACTCCGCACCGGAAGACTATCTGGCGCGCTACGAGACACCGAAGCAGGCCGCTGTCGGTTATCTCGACGATGCGCTGGAGCAGTTCCTCAGCGGCCTCGAACGCCAAGGCGTGCTCAGGGACACGCTGGTGGTGATCACCTCGGACGAATCCCACGGCATCGACGGCGTGCGTCTGGCGTCGTCGTGGGGCTTCAACCTGACGCTGGCCCCCGAACATGAGCAACTGCCGCGACTGAATGCCGGGGTGTACGGTCATGTCGATCTGAGCGCATCGATCCTCGACTATTTCGACTTGCCAGTGCCGACGGCGTTGAGCGGCCGCTCGCTGTTTCGCGACTACGACAGTGGGCGTGAAATCATGTCCTACACCAACGGCAAACTGCGCTACCACAATGGTCAGGGGATCTTCTCCGAGTGCGACATGCCGCGCCGTTGCCGCTACTACGAAAGCGCCGGATTCATTGCCGAGCGTGCCACCTTCAAGGGCAATGAAAGCAGCCAGCAGGCCCGGCAGATTGCCGCGCGGGCCATGGCGCTGGACCTGTCGCTGCTGCGCACCCCGCTCAATCAGCGTTACCAGTTCGGCAGCAATAACGTCATCCCACTGCAGGCGCAGATCAACGATGACTGGGCCGACAACCTGATTGGCGCGCAGTATCTGGAAATGCCCAAGGGCTCGCACACCCGCGTGCGCCTGACCGTGCGCTCGGTGGACCCGCAGCAGGCGGCGTACATTCAGCTCAAGGCCAAGGAGTTCGAACAGGACGTGCAACTGGGTCTGCCAACCGAGATGGTCGCCACGGCTGATCAGCCGCTGGAAATGGATTTCAGCTTCGACAACCCGCAACAGCGCAAGGCGTTTTCGTTCCACTTGCTGGGTTATGGGCTGGGTGCGGTCGAGGTGACGGATTTCAGTGTGATCACCGAGTTACCCGGGCAGGAAGAACCGCTGGATGCGCTGCCGGACGATGAAACGATGCAATCGAGTTGAAATCAGGGAGGGGACGGATTGGTTGGATCCGTCCCTTGGCATTTACTAAATACGCTTAATTTCAAATTTACCTGTAACTGTCTTTCCATCAGGCAAAACAAAATCGATGTCACCTGAAACACCGGATCGATTTTCGCCTGTCCGTAAGAACGTCACATTTGCCAGTCCTTGTTTAATAACGTGAGACACGTTTGAGATCCTAACGCTCCAAACCAGCCCACCTTCGTACCATCTCACCTGGTGAGGGCCGTCCTTTATCAAGTCCTGTGGAACGCAGAAGGTAACGACGTTGTGGTTGTAATCATCAGCCCCAACAATGAAATAGTCCTTATCTGCCGTATGAAAAAGCAAGTTTGTCTTCGCGACCATGAACTCTCTTCCATCAACGTGTGCACTGAACGTTCCTTTATATTGATGGTGATTTTCATTAATCAGGTCGAAAATTTGCTTTTCTGATTTATTTGAATTTTGCATGTCGATGCGCTCCGATCCGTTTGAAGGCGGTTGCCTGCGCTTGAAAAGCTATGCCTCAATTATCTTGGGCGCTACTGTCATAACTGACAGGTTCTTAGCTGAAATCGAAATAAGAAGTTTAAAAAAAACAATTAACTGCGGTATCAAAGCAGTTTGCGACAATGTATGAGCCGGCTATGGACTGGGCGCGATCGAGGTCACGGATTTCAGTGTGATCACCGAGTTACCGGGGCAGGAAAATCCGCCGGATGCACTGCCGGAGGATGACACCGCACAATCAAGCTGATGCCCCTGAAGGAGCTGCCGCAGGCTGCGGAAGCTCCTTCAGGGGGGCGAAGGGCTATCAGAACGTCGTGCGCAACCCGACCTGAATGCTGCGCCCTTCTGCCGGTGCAATATCACGCAGGATCGAACTGGCGTAACGCACGGTCTGGTTGGTCAGGTTCTCGGCGTTGACGAAGGCCAGCCATTTGCTCTGGCCGACATCAAAGTGATAACCCACATTGGCGCCCAGCGTGGTGTAGCCGTCGGTGCTGCTTTCGTTGTCTGGCACACGGTGCTGCGAGCTGGCGTGTTCGATATCGATCCGCGCCTGCCAGCGATCCAGTTCCCACAGCAAACCACTGTTCAAGCGCAGCGGCGCGATGCGCGGCAGGTCCTGGCCGGTGTCGAGATTCTTGGCGCGGGTGTAATCGCCGGACAGCTCCAAAGCAAATTTGCCGTAGGCATTTTCTCCAAGCGTCCAGCGATCCTGCGCCTCGATGCCGCTGAAACGTGCACGCACGCCCGAGTAGGTGTATTCGGGAATCCCGCCAGCATCTTCTTCGCCTTCGTCATTCAGTGTACGGCCCGTGCCGAGCAAGCCGATGTAGTTGGAGAAGTGACTGTAAAACACACCGACACTGCCCTTGTGCGTGCCGTTGTCGAAGCGCAGTGCGAGGTCGCTGGACACGGCTTTTTCTTTCGACAGTCCGGCATCGCCAACTTCATAGGTGCCGGTCGCGACGTGAGCGCCGTTGGCGTACAACTCATAGAACGTCGGCGCGCGTTCGGTGTAGCCCAATGTCGCGGCGACCGACCAGATCGGCGTCAGCGTGTACAACGCGCCGGACGACAGGCTGCCTGCGGTGAAACTGCTGGAGCGGTCAGCATTGGCAAAGCGCTCATTGCCTTTGGCGTCCGGGTCGACGCTGGTGTGTTCGAGGCGTCCGCCGAGGGTGAACAGCAGGCGCTCAGTGGCTTGCAACTCCTCCAGAATGAACAGTGCGCCAGCGTCGGTATCGGTGTGCGGCACAAAGGCTTCTTCGCCCAGTGCCGAGAATTCGTTGCGGCTGACCTGGGCGCCGATCACCCCGTTGAACGGGCCCAGCGGCTGATGCCGAGCCTCGACCCGAGCTTCGTAACCCTTGTTCTTGAAGGTGGTGCCGACTTCACCGCCCTCGATTTCGCGGTGCTGGTAATCGGTGTAGCCGGCATCAAGTTTGATCGAGCTGAACGGCCCGTCGAGATTGCGCATTTCCGAGGCGAACGCGTAGTGCTCCTGCTGCATGCGAATGCGCACGTCGTCTTCGGCGGGCGAGCCATAGTTTGAATCGTAATGGCTGTAGGAAAGCCCGGCGTAACCGTCATCCCAAGTGTAGGAACTGCCGACGGCGCCGCCATCCTGACGACCGTCGCTGTTGGCGAGCCGATGCCTGCGCGAGTCGCCGTCGTCGTTGGCGCGTGCCGTGCCGGTCTTGGCGTAGCCGGGAATTTTCAGGTCATTGAACTCCCGGGCACTGGCGTCCAGGTGCAAGGCGAACTGACCGTTGCCGGCCTCCAGTTTCCCCGCGCTGCTGCGGGTGGTGTCGGCCCCGCCATAACGCAACTCGCCGGCCCCGTGAATGCCTTCGATGGCTTCGGTGGGGATGCGGTTATCGAAGGTGTTGACCACCCCACCGATCGCGCTGCCGCCGTACAGCAACGCCGCCGGGCCACGGACGATTTCAATGCGCTCGACGTTGACCGGGTCCAGCGGCACCGCGTGATCGTAGGACAGCGACGAGGCGTCCAGCGCGCCGACGCCGTTACGCAGGATGCGAATGCGGTCACCGTCCTGCCCGCGAATGATCGGCCGACTCGCGCCCGGGCCGAAGTACGACGAGGACACGCCGGGCTGCTTGTTCAGCGTCTCGCCGAGGCTGCCCTTCTGCTGCAACGTGAGGTCGTCGCCGCTGAGGACGGTCGAGGGCGATGCCAGGGTCTGACTGCCCAGCGGGTTGCCGGTGATGACTTGCGGTTGCAGTTCGAGCGGCTCGGCGGCGAACACGGGTGAAGCAACAAGCAGCGCGACGGCCAGAGGAGTCAGGCGTCGTTGAAGGGGTTGGGAACGGGCAGGCATTTCAGAACTTCCATGAGCAGAAAAATGAGATCGCTGCCGGCGTTTGGCGAGTAACGCTGGCAGAAACAGAATGAAATCTTTTTTATGTTATACAATAACATTTCTTTTTGTCATCACGATTCTTGCAATCCGTTTCGCAGCAAGCCCTCAAGCACGGGGATTTCAGGGTCGAATCAGACAATCATCCAGCCTGCGCAATAGGCGAAAACGCTGAAAGACTGCGCCTATCAACCTCCAATAGTCGGCCTATTAGCTGGTTGCCCGAGTCGGGTCTAGCCTTACTAGTCCGAAGTCGGCATGAGCCGGCCGCACAAGACCTGATAAGGATCCGAACATGGCAAATGAATCGAAATGCCCGTTCAACCACGCTGCCGGTGGTGGTACGACGAACCGTGACTGGTGGCCGAATCAACTGAACCTGAAGATCCTCAGCCAGCACTCGCCCAAGTCCGATCCGCTGGGCAAGGACTTCAACTACGCTGAAGCCTTCAAGAGCCTGGACTTCCAGGCCCTGAAACAAGACCTGCGCGCGCTGATGACCGACTCGCAGGACTGGTGGCCAGCCGACTTCGGCCACTACGGCCCGCTGTTCATCCGCATGGCCTGGCACAGTGCCGGCACCTATCGCACTGCCGACGGGCGCGGGGGCGCCGGGTCCGGCCAGCAGCGTTTCGCCCCGCTCAACAGCTGGCCGGACAACGTCAGCCTCGACAAGGCCCGGCGCCTGCTGTGGCCGATCAAGCAGAAATACGGTCGCAATATTTCCTGGGCCGACCTGATCGTGCTCACCGGCAACGTCGCACTGGAATCCATGGGCTTCAAGACCTTCGGTTTCTCCGGCGGCCGTCCCGATGTCTGGGAGCCGGATGAAGACGTGTACTGGGGTTCGGAACGCGAATGGCTCGGTGGCGACAGCCGTTACGGCAAAGACAAGTCAGCCATGCAAGAACCCGGGGACGGCACACTGGTGGCCGAACCCGATCTGCATGGCAAAGAGGAAAGCCGCACCGATCAGGGCGAACGCAACCTGGAAAACCCGCTGGCCGCCGTGCAGATGGGCCTGATCTACGTCAACCCGGAAGGCCCGGAAGGCAATCCCGATCCGGTCGCCTCGGGTCGCGATATCCGCGAAACCTTTGGCCGCATGGCCATGAACGACGAAGAAACCGTGGCCCTGATCGCCGGCGGTCACGCCTTCGGCAAGACCCACGGCGCGGGCCCTGCCGACAATGTCGGGCCTGAGCCGGAAGCGGCCGGACTGGAAGAACAAGGTCTCGGTTGGCGCAACGCATTCGGCACCGGCAAAGGCGCCGACACCATCACCAGCGGCCTCGAAGTCACCTGGACCACCACCCCGACCCAGTGGAGCAACAATTACCTGGAAAACCTGTTCGGTTTCGAGTGGGAACTGTTCAAGAGTCCGGCCGGTGCGCACCAGTGGAAACCGAAAAATGGCGCCGGGGCGGGCACCGTTCCCCATGCGCACGATCCGAGCAAAAAGCTCTCGCCGACCATGCTCACTTCCGACCTGGCGCTGCGTTTCGACCCGATCTACGAGCCGATCGCCCGACGCTTCCTGGCCAACCCGGACCAACTGGCGGACGCCTTCGCCCGCGCCTGGTACAAGCTGATCCACCGTGACATGGGCCCACTGTCGCGCTACCTCGGACCGGAACTGCCGAACGAGGAACTGCTGTGGCAAGACCCGATTCCTGAGGCCACTCACCCGCTGATCGACAGCAACGATGCCGCCGCGCTGAAAAGCAAAGTGCTGGCGTCCGGGCTGTCGGTGTCGCAACTGGTGTCCACCGCATGGGCCGCCGCATCAACCTTCCGTGGTTCCGACAAGCGTGGCGGCGCCAATGGTGGCCGTCTGCGTCTGGCCCCACAGAAATTCTGGCAGGCCAATCAGCCGGAGCAACTGGACAAGGTGCTGAAAACCCTTGAGGGCATTCAGAACGAGTTCAACGCCGGCTCATCCGGCAAGAAAGTGTCGCTGGCAGATCTGATCGTGCTGGCAGGTAACGCCGGGGTCGAACAAGCGGCGAAAAACGCCGGGCACTCGGTATCGGTGCCGTTCAATCCAGGTCGAACCGATGCGACTCAGGAGCAAACCGATGTCGAGTCGTTTGGTTTCCTCGAACCGATTGCCGATGGTTTCCGTAACTACAGCAAAGGCAAATACACCGTTTCCGCCGAAGCATTGCTGATCGACAAGGCGCAACTGCTGACCCTCTCCGCTCCGGAAATGACCGTACTGGTCGGTGGTCTGCGGGTATTGGGGGCCAACGTCGGGCAAAGCCGGCATGGCGTGTTCACCTCGCGCACTGAAACGCTGAGCAACGACTTCTTCACCAACCTGCTGGACATGGGCGTGGAGTGGAAGCCGACCTCACCGGCGGCAGACGAGTTCGAAGGACGCGACCGCAAGACCGGCAGCGTGAAGTGGACGGCGACGCGGGTTGATCTGGTGTTTGGTTCCAACGCGATTTTGCGCGCGCTGGCCGAGGTGTATGCGAGTGCTGACGCGAAGGAGCAGTTTGTGAAGGACTTCGTGGCGGCATGGGCCAAGGTGATGGAGCTGGATCGGTTTGATCTGAAGTAACGCAATAAACTGTAGGAGCTGCGGCACGCTGCGATCTTTTGATCTTGATTTAAAAAACCAGAATCAAAAGATCGCAGCCTCGTTTCACTCGACAGCTCCTACAGGGTTTTGTGTTCGCCTGAAATATTGATAAGGCGAGCGTTACGCCAGGCTTTTGCTGACCACTTCGTACACATCACTCGACAATTGACCCGACGCCAGAATCCGCTCCAGCTCAGCCTTCATCAAGGCCTGACGGGCGCTGTCGTATTTGCGCCAGCGGGTCAGTGGTGCCAGTTGCCGCGAGGCGATCTGCGGGTTGAAACCGTTCAGCTCGATCACCAGATCCGCGAGGAAGCGGTAGCCCGAACCGTCGGCGGCGTGGAAGTTGATCAGGTTCTGCCCGGCAAACGCACCGACCAGCGCACGCACCTTGTTCGGGTTCTTGATGTTGAACGCCGGATGCTGCATCAACGCCTTCACCCGTGCCAGACCGCCCGGCAACGTGCTGCCGGCCTGCACGCTGAACCACTGATCCATGACCAGCGGGTTATCCTTGAAGTGCTCGGCGAAAGTTGTCAGCGCTTTGGCCTTTTGTTCTTCGAACGGCGAATTGACCAGCACCGCCAGCGCAGTCAGGCGCTCGGTCATGTTGTCGCTGTTTTCGAACTGTTCTTGCGTAGCGGCCAACACTTCCGGCTTGCCGCTGAGCATCAGGTACGACAGCGCGATGTTCTGCAGCGCACGACGGGCAAAGTGCTCGGCCTCGGCCACGTACGGCGTCTGCTTCGACAAATCGCGGTTGGCCTGATAACGCAGCCACAGCGCTTCAAACAGGTTGTCCGCCAGTTGCTTGCGGGCAAACTCGCGTGCGCTGTGAATCGCCTCGACATCTGCCACTTCGCTGATTTCGGTCAGATACGCTTCGCTCGGCAGCGAAAGCATTTCAGCGACCATGGCCTGATCCAGCGACTCATCGGACAGCACGGTTTTCAGCGCCGAGATCAGACGCGGATCAAGCACCAGGCTCTCGCCCTTCTGCTGCTGCGCGATCAGTTCCTGCAGGACCTGCACCGACAGTTGCTGACCGGCATCCCAGCGGTTGAAGCCATCGCTGTCGTGCTGCATCAGGAACATCAACTGGTCGCGGTTGTACGGGAAGCTCAGTTTGACCGGCGCCGAGAAACCACGCAGCAACGATGGCAGCGGGTGTTCAGCGATGTCGACGAAGGTGAACGTCTGCTCGGCTTCAGTCACCGAGATCACACGGCTGGTACCTTGCGCTGCCGCTTCACCGGCCAGACGCAGGGCAATCTCGTTGCCCTTGCTGTCGAGCAGGCCCAGTTCGACCGGGATCACGAACGGCAGTTTTTCCACTTTGTCCGGGGTTTCCGGGCAGCTCTGGCGGAAGGTCAGGCTGTAGGTTTTCGCCGCAGCGTCGTAGGACTCGCTGACCGCCAGACGCGGTGTGCCGGCCTGGCTGTACCAGCGCTTGAACTGGGTCAGGTCGACACCGTTGGCGTCTTCCATGGCCTTGACGAAATCGTCGCAGGTCACGGCCTGACCGTCGTGGCGTTCGAAGTACAGGTCACTGCCCTTGCGGAAGCCTTCGGCGCCCAGCAGGGTGTGAATCATGCCGACCACTTCCGAGCCCTTTTCGTACACGGTCAGGGTGTAGAAGTTGGAGATCTCGATGAAGCTGTCCGGGCGCACCGCGTGGGCCATGGGACCGGCATCTTCGGCGAACTGGTGGGTACGCAGGTACGCCACGTCCTGAATGCGCTTGACCGTGGCCGAGTTCATGTCCGAAGAGAAACCGGCGTCGCGGAACACGGTGAAGCCTTCCTTGAGCGACAGCTGGAACCAGTCGCGACAGGTCACGCGGTTGCCCGACCAGTTGTGGAAATATTCGTGGGCGACGATCGCCTCGACCCGCTGGTGCGCGGCGTCGGTGGCGGTTTCGGCGCGGGCCAGCACGGCGCTGGAGTTGAAGATGTTGAGGCCCTTGTTCTCCATCGCGCCCATGTTGAAGTCGTTGACGGCGACGATCATGAAGATGTCCAGGTCGTACTCGCGACCGTAGACCTCTTCATCCCAGCGCATCGACTTCTTCAGGCTGTTCATCGCGTGCTGGCACTTGTCGATGTTTTCCGGCTCGACGTAAATGCGCAGCGCGACATTACGGTTAGTCATGGTGGTAAAGGTGTCTTCGACACACCACAAATCACCGGCCACCAGCGCGAACAGGTACGCCGGCTTCATGAACGGGTCTTCCCAGGTCGCCCAGTGCCGGCCGTCTTCGCCCGGGCCGGAGGCGATCGGATTGCCGTTGGACAGCAGCACCGGGTAGCTGTGCTGCTCGGCGACCACCGTGGTGGTGAACTTGCTCATCACATCCGGGCGGTCGAGGTAATAAGTGATCTTGCGGAAGCCTTCGGCCTCGCACTGGGTGCAGAACATCGTGCCGGACTTGTACAGGCCTTCCAGCGCGGTGTTGGTTTCCGGGTGGATTCTGACGCTGGTGTCGACCGTGAAGCTGGCGCTGGCCGGCTGCAGGGTCAGGGTGTTTTCAGTCAGCTGATAATCGCCGGCGCTCAGTTCCTGGTCGGCCAGGGTCACCGACAGCAGTTCCAGCTGCTGGCCGTCGAGTACCAGTGGCGGCAGGCCCGGGCCACGCTCCGGGTTGCGGCGCATCACCAGTTGCGCGTGGACCAGGCTGTGGTCCTCGAACAGCTCGAAGGTCAGGTGCGTCTCGTCGATCAGGTACTCGGGCGCCTGATAGTCCTTCAGGTAAATCATCTTCGGTTGTTCGGTGCGCATGCTGGAATCCTTATTGATGCACGGCGAGCTGATAGGCCGTGTATTTACGAACGTTGATCACGCCGGTGTCGAAAATCAGGTACTGACCCTTGATCCCCAGCAGCGTGCCTTCGGCAATCGGGTTCTTGTCCAGGTTGAAGCTGACGATTTTGGCCGGGTATTGCTCGACCGGATAGCGGATTTCGAGAGGTTCTACATCGGCAATCGTCTGAATTGCCTGTAGGCCGAATCGCTGTTGCAGACCTTGCAAGCCTTCAGCGCAGCTTTCAAACAGCTGATCGCGTACTTGCGCCAGATCCACCGCCGCCGCATCGCCCTTGAGCAAGGCGCGCCAGTTGGTCTTGTCGGCCACCTGACTGCGGAACAGGTCTTCGACGAAGCCCGACTGCTGACGTGTGGCGACGCGCATGATCGGCAGCGCCTGACTCGCGCCCTGATCCAGCCAGCGGGTCGGCAACTGGGTAGCACGAGTGATGCCAACCTTGATCCCCGACGAGTTGGCCAGATAGACCACGTGATCGGTCATGCAGAATTTTTCGCCCCACGCTGGCTCACGGCAGGTGCCGGCCTCGAAGTGGCAGCGCTCCGGGCTCATGATGCAGAGGTCGCACTGCGCCAGTTTGGTCATGCACGGGTAGCAGTAACCCTGACTGAAACTGGTTTTGGTCTTGCGCCCGCAATGGGTGCAATGAATCGCCCCCAGGTACTCCAGACGCACCGTGGTGCCGATCATGGGGTTGACCGGCACCTCGACGTCATCCAGACGAAACGCGTATTGCACATTCGGCCCGTCCAGGCGCGCCGACATTTTACTGATTGCACCGCGGCCAATCTCGATCAATGGATGGCATCCGACTTGAACAGGATGTTCGGCACTTCGATCGACTTCGACGCACACTCCTGCGGGCCCATGTAACCGGTGCGCTGGTCTTCAGGCAGGTTCTGGATTTCCCAGGCGATCATCGCCTGCAGCGACAGCTCGCGCTGTTCGGCGGTGAGTTTGCCGCCGTCGGACCACTTACCGATTTCCACGGCCAGTTTCAGGCTCTCGTAGATGTCCGGGGTGATGTTCTTGATCATGTCGTTAAAAGAGGACATCTGGGTCTCCGTGCTCTTTATTCACTGAAATGTTAGGCGGCCAGTTTACGGCGGTTATACAAACCGCCCAACAAACCGGTGAAGCATCCGATGAGTAACCCGCTGACGTGGGCGGCGTTGGCGATCTGGCCGAACCCGATCATCGAGACCAGCCCGGACATGCAGATCACCAGCCACACCAGCATCATCACCAGCACGCCACGCGGCAGGCGATACGCCGGATTCGGCGCCAACAACTGGAAAATCCAGCAGTGGCCGAGCAGTCCGTAAAGCACGCCGGACAAGCCGCCGAACAGGCTCGGGCCGCTCCAGGCAAACTGCGCGTAGTTCGACACCAGGCTGAACAACAGGGTCAGACCGAGCAGATTGATGCTGCCCTGACGTGACTCGATGCGCCGACCCAGCTCCCAGTACCACATGCCGTTCATGGCCAGGTGCAGGATGCCGAAATGCAGCAGCATCGGCGTGAACAGGCGCCACCACTGCCCCGCCGCCAGGCTGTCGGCCAGCGGGGTGAACTGGATGTACTCGCCCACCACGCGAAAGTCGAGGAAGGTCAGCCAGCGGATCGTTTCGAGGTTGTCGCCCAGATAGGTCAGGCCACCGACCAGCAGGCTCAGCAGCAGGATCAATCCGGTGGCCTTGGCGTGTTTGAGTTGCTCGGCGAAGCTCGGGCGCTTGAAGGTCGGCGCCAGCGGGATGTCCAGTTGCTGATCGGGATCGCCGGCCGGGAAGCGCTCGTACAGCGAACGTACGTCCTCGCTGATTTCCACCGGGGCCCACAGCACCTGCTCGCCCGCCTCTTCACTGACCCGATGCGGCACCTGCATCCGTTGCAGCAGTTTGACGAAACCACTCAAATCCACCGCCAGTGGCAGACGCAATACCGCTACCGCACTCATTGCAGCACCTCCGGCCGCTCGACATCGACCCAGACAAATTTATGCGGATCCAGGCGTGTTTCCTGATCCAGACGATAGGCCACCAGTTTGCCGTAAAGCACCGCGCTGTAATCGAGACACGCGAGATTCGGGCGGATCGGCGCCGGTTTGCCGCTGCGCCAGTAATGGCCGACGAACAACAACGGCTCGTCGATACCGTAGCGCAGCAGGTTGTTTTTTTCGCTGGAGGTCAGCGGCTTCTGCGCCACCGGCTCCGGCAGTGCATCCGGCTGGAAGACAATGTCGCCGTAGGTTTTCGGATCGTCTTCCCAGAACTTGGTACGGAAGAACGAACGCACCAGACCGTCGCCGCTGGTCATGGTCAGGCCATCCGGCAGGCGCATGTCGGTGCCACGCAGCAAGCGGTCGAACACCGTGCAGGCAAAACTGCCGGGCACGGCCGAGGCCTGGAGAAAATGCTCGTCGATACGCGCATCGGGGAACAGCCCGCGCAACGGTTCGATCAGGCTGGCATCCCAACAGGCGTGCACCACGCGGAATCGTCCGGCATCGACCACCAGCGGCAGTTCGTAGAACCAGTTGAGGAAGTCATGCCAGTCGCCCGGATGGTCTTCGAACTGGGTCAGGGTTTCGTGCAGCAGGCGTGCATGGCGCGGCGTGTGTTCGCGCACGAACTGCTTGCCGCTGCCCGGCAGCGCCGGCGTGCTCCAGCCCAGTGCGTTGAATTCGTGATTGCCCATGATGCACAGCGCCTGCCCGGCCTCGACCATGTCGTGGACGATGTGCAGGGCTTCGCGGATCCGCGGGCCACGGTCGATGATGTCGCCGACGAACACGGCCATGCGCGATGGATGCCGCCAGACCCCGCCCTGCTTGTGATAACCGAGGCGGTCAAGCAAGTGTTCGAGGGTCAGGGCGCATCCGTGCACGTCACCAATCAAGTCATAACTGCGCGCGGGATCGAGCATCAGTCGCCTCCACCACCCAACTTGCTGCCCCAGCCGAGCTTGGTCCGGCAGACTTCGTAGTAGTTGTGGTCGAGCGGGTGAATCAGCCGCAGCTTCTGGGCTTTTTTGCTCACGGTGATGGTGTCGCCCGGCGCGCAGGTGAAGTGGTTCTGCCCGTCGCAGGAGACCTGCGGGTAGATCTGCATGTTTTTCGACACGACGATTTTCAGCTCACTGTTGCCATCGACCACAATTGGCCGGCTCGACAACATATGGGGGTACATCGGCACGATCACAATGGCGTCGAGCTTGGGATGCATGATCGGGCCACCCGCCGACAGCGCGTAAGCGGTGGAACCGGTCGGGGTGGCGACGATCAGACCGTCGGCCTTCTGGCTGCAGACGAACTGGCCGTCGATGTACAGCTCGAACTCGATCATCCGCGTCGATTTGCCCGGGTGCAGCACCACATCGTTCAGCGCATCGCCCTGGCCGATGGCCTCGGCGTGGCGGCGGACTTCGGCTTGCAGCAGGAAACGGTTTTCTACCAGATAGTGGCCGTCGAGCACCTTGGCCACTTCGACTTCCAGCTCATCGGGGCGAATATCCGTCAGAAAGCCGAGGCTGCCACGGTTGATCCCCAGCACTGGAATATTGTGCTTGGCCAACGCGCGAGCGGCACCGAGCAGGCTGCCGTCACCGCCAACGACGATGACCATGTCGCAGACTTCGCCGAGCATCTTGCGCGACGAGGTTTGCAGGCCGTGGCCCGGCAGGACTTCGGCGATGGTGTCTTCGAGAATCACGTGCAGGTGACGATCGAGCAGAAAGCGTTTCAGTCGGCGGACGGTATCCAGCACCTGGGAACTGCCCAGGCGACCGATGATGCCGATATTACGAAATTGCTCCATGGGACCTCTGCGGACAATCGAAAACGCGAAAAGCACGATTATGGGCGAAAGCCCGCCATAGACAAAATCCTTTCAGCCTCAAGGGTGCGCGCGTGTTTCAGGCTATGCTCGCAAGATGATCCTGTTTCCCGACCTTCTCCAGTTGCCACATCAATTACGCCATCCGGAAGTGCGGGATCTGGCGTGGGTGATTCTCGCGCCGCCCATGCTCGCGGCGACGCCGTGGCCACAGCGCCATCCGTTGGCCGGCAGCGATTGGGTCAGCGATCCGGCGCGCCTGGAGCAGTGGCTGCGGCAACTCGATCGTGACAGTTATGGCTTGCTGCACTGGCTGTCGCAGGCGCGCACTCGGCGACTGGGCCTGTATTACGAACGGCTGTGGCAGTTTGCCGTGGAGCATGCGCCGGGCATCGAACTGATTGCCGCCAACCTGCCGATCCGCCGCGAAGGCCACACCCTCGGTGAACTGGACATGCTGCTGCGCGACCGCGACGGCGTGCATCACCTGGAACTGGCGATCAAGCTCTATCTCGGCCCGCAGAATGGCGACGGCCACGACCCGGCGCAGTGGCTGGGGCCGGGTTGCCACGATCGACTGGACCGCAAACTGGCGCATCTGGCCGAACACCAGCTGCCGATCTCGGCGCGCCCGGAAAGCCGTGCGGTACTGGCCACGCTGGATATCGAAGTGTTCAGTGCGCAGTTGTGGCTGGGCGGCTACCTGTTGTACCCGTGGCCCGGTCACGCCGAGCCGCCGAAGGGGGCGCATCCGCAGCATCTGCGCGGCAGTTGGTTGCATCAGAAGGACTGGCCGGCGTTCGTCGCCCAGCGCCCGGCCGGACGCTGGCAACCGCTGCCCCGCCATGCGTGGCTGGCACCGGCCCACTACCCGGCAGATCAGACCTGGAGCACTGAACACCTGCAGAGGTGGCTGGACACCCTGGAACCGATGGCTCCGGCGCAACTGATGGTGCGCCTGACCGAGAATGCCCGGGGTGAATGGGAAGAGGCGGAGCGGTTGTTTCTGGTGGCGGATCTCTGGCCGAATGTGCCGGGCCAGGCCTGAGATTTTGCGGTGTTTGCACCGGCCCCATCGCTGGCAAGCCAGCTCCCACAGGGATCTTCTGTGTGCTCACTTTCTGAGCCGCATCACAAAACCTGTGGGAGCTGGCTTGCCAGCGATGGGATCAACTCGGTCTAAAGGGATAACCGCAACGCCAAAGCCGCCAAGGTAATCAACAACACCGGCACCGTCAGCACAATCCCGACCTTGAAGTAATACCCCCAGCCAATCCGGATATCCTTGCGCGCCAGCACATGCAACCAGAGCAACGTCGCCAGACTGCCGATCGGGGTAATTTTCGGCCCCAGGTCACTGCCGATCACGTTGGCATAAATCATCGCTTCCTTGACCACACCGCTCGCCTGGCTGGCATCAATTGACAGCAAACCGATGAGCACCGTCGGCAGGTTGTTCATGATCGACGACAACAGCGCTGTCAGTACCCCGGTGCCCAGCGCCGCGCCCCACACGCCATAACCGGCGAACACATCCAGCCAGCCGGCCAAGTAGCCGGTCAGCCCGGCATTGCGCAGGCCATAGACCACCAGGTACATGCCCAGCGAAAAAATCACGATCTGCCACGGCGCTTCTTTCAGCACCTTGCGCGTGGAGATCTTGTGACCACGGGCAGCGATCCCCAGCAGCAACGCAGCGCAGACTGCGGAGATCGCGCTGATCGGGATGCCCAGCTGTTCGAGGAAGAAGCAGCCGATCAACAGGATCACCAGTACCACCCAACCGGCGTAGAACGTGGCTTTGTCGTGGATCGCCGTATGCGGTTGTTCAAGCTGTTCGGGGTCGTAGGCCTTGGGAATGTCGCGGCGGAAGAACCACATCAACACGCCCAAAGTGGCGGCCACGCTGACGAAGTTGACCGGTACCATCACCGCCGCATAGCGGTTGAAGCCGATGTGAAAGAAGTCCGCCGAAACAATGTTGACCAGGTTCGACACCACCAGCGGCAGGCTCGCGGTGTCGGCGATGAAACCGGCGCCCATGACGAACGCGAGGGTTGCCGCCGGGGAAAAGCGCAGCGCCAGCAGCATCGAAATCACGATCGGCGTGAGGATCAGTGCCGCGCCATCATTGGCGAACAGCGCCGACACCAGCGCGCCGAGCAGCACCATGTAGGCAAACAGCTTGCGCCCGCTGCCCCGCCCCCAGCGCGCCACATGCAGCGCGGCCCAGGCGAAGAATCCCGCTTCGTCGAGCAACAGACTGATGATGATCAGTGCGACGAAGGTGCCGGTGGCGTTCCAGATGATCTGCCACACCAGCGGAATATCGCTCAGGTGCACGACGCCGAAGATCAATGCGAGCACGGCGCCGAGCGTCGCGCTCCAGCCGACGCCGAGGCCTTTGGGTTGCCAGATGACAAGGGTGATGGTCAGCAGGAAGATCAGTGACGCAGCGAGCATTCGCGACAGCCTTAATGAATGAAATAAACCAAACCACACAACTGTGGGAGCGAGCCTGCCCGCGAAAGCGGACTGTCAGTCACCACGAGGTGTGGCTGATGGCCCTTTCGCGAGCAGGCTCGCTCCCACAGGATTTTCTCAAGCCGCAGCTCTGACCCGATTATTTTTTGTGTTGTTCCACAAATTTCCCATACGCATTGATGAAATTTTGCAGGAACGGCTTGACCGACTCGCTCAATTTGCCCGCCTCGTCAAACGCCGAGCCCGCACCGCCCAGGTACGCTTCCGGCTGCTGCATGCACGGCACATCGAGAAACACGAAAGACTGGCGCAGATGCTGGTTGGCGCCAAAACCGCCAATGGCTCCCGGCGACACGCTGATCACCGCCCCCGGCTTGCCGCTCCAGACGCTTTTGCCATAAGGCCGCGAACCCACGTCAATCGCATTCTTCAAAGGCGCCGGCACCGAGCGGTTATATTCCGGGGTGACAAACAGCACCGCGTCGGAAGAGCCCACCTGCTGGCGGAAAGTGCTGTAGGCTGCCGGCGGTGAATCGCCGTCGATGTCTTCGTTGTAAAGCGGCAGATCGCCAATTTCGACAATCTTCAGTTTCAGGTTCGCCGGTGCCAGCTCGGCCAGTGCCAGCGCCACTTTGCGGTTGATCGATGCTTTGCGCAGGCTGCCGACGACTACAGCGACGTTGTAGACATTGCTCATGGAAGACTCTCGACTGTCCGTGGGAAGAGCCAGTAGTTATAGATGATTCGATGACCGTTTCACCAGCATGCGCAGGAAATTCCTCTGTGCTGATTATTTTTTTCCTGCAGGAAAACTTACAGGGCTTGATGACGGTCTACCAAGCCGCAAATCAAGCGATTTATCTCCAGAGGTTCTAAGCAGATGGCAGCAGTACTCGTCGGTCAGTTCCATGCAAGAGATGCGGAAGGCCGCGTTTATTCCGTGCATGAGTTCCAGGAATCCACCCCGTCGGCAGACGGTTTCACCGGCATGGAGCCTGTCACCACCTACAAACTGGCGATTGGCGATCGAGTCAAGAAACTCAGTGACAATGAGTTTTTGCTGGTTCAGTCGGACATCACCCTGATCCGCGAACCCGAGCCAACCGTTGCTCAATAACCGCGCGTTATGAGCAGAAGTCATATGCGCAGACTTGGGGTAGGATTCAGCCACTGACCCCACCTGCTGAACATGGACTTCACGCATGCGTTTACGTCATATCGAAGTGATTCAGGCGCTCTTGCAGACTGGTCACCTGGGCACCGCCGCCGAATGGCTGCAGCTCCCGGTGACTGACGTCGAAGAGCGCTTGCGCGAAGCCGAGAGCGAGTTGGGGTTCATGCTGTTCGCCAGCGTGCGCGGTCGATTGCAATCAACGCCCGAAGCGCGGGCGCTGCAGGTGGAAATCGCTCACGTCTATCAGGCGTTGGAGCCGGTGCAGCGTCTGGCCAGCAGCCTCAAGCAATACCTCGCTCCGCCCCTGCGCATCATCGGCACCCCGCCGCTGGCGCAACTGCTGTTGCCGCAAAGCATCGCGCTGTTGCGCCGACGTTTGCCCGACGCGCCCTGCCGCTTGCTCAGCTCGCCCACGTGCGACATCGTCCGCAGCCTGCTGCTGCGCGAAAGCGATCTGGGCCTGAGCCTGCACGACCCGGAACACCCCGACATCCACTGCCAGCCATTGGCCCACGGCAAACTGCAACTGCTCGCACCGCACGGCTGGCTGCAACCGAAGCAGAAGTACATTTCCCTGCAGGATCTCGCCGGCCAGGCAATGGTCGGCCTTGAAGGCCACGACCCGCTGAGTCCGGCATTGGAGAACAAGCTCCAGGCCCTGCGCCCGACGCCGAGCATCCAGACCCGGGTGCAAACCCACCAGATGATGCGCAGCATGGTCGAGGCCGGCGAAGGCCTGGCCATCGTCGACCCGTTCACTGCGCTCGGTGCACGGGCGGGTGGCCTGGACGTCTGCCCATTGTCACCGGCGGTGCCGATCAGCCTATATGCCCTGAGCTACCGACACAACGCCATACCGGCCGCGATTCAAACGCTGCTGGCGATCGTCACGGAACAAGCCGAGGCGATGCTGGCGAGCTGAGCGGGTTTTCCAGCGGGTTGTCGAACAGTCGGTACCAGAACAGCGCAATTTCGGCGGTATTCGGGTCTATCCCGCGATAACGCAAATGGTCGATACCGCCAATCTCGTAGCCACAACGTTCGTACAAACGACACGCACCGAGGTTGTTGTTCTGCGTCTCGAGCATGATCCCCGGCAGCTTCTTCTTGCGACTCCAGAACTGCGCGACATCCAGCAACGCCTTGGCGACGCCATGGCGGCGTGCCGGTGCGTGCACCGCCAATTCATCGATGTGGGCAAAACCGTTCCAGTTGGTGCTGATCACCAGATGGCCGACCGGTTCGTCATCCAGATAAGCCATGAAGATCGCGCTGTCGGCGGCGTCGCGATAGCTGCTGAACTCTTCAGGATCGATGCCGTAGCACTTGCGGTACGGCACGATCGGCGTCACCGCCCAGCGCTCGACCGGCTGGCCAATGACTGCCGCGCCATACGCAGCCACCTCGAAACTGAAGTCGCTGCCCCAGATGTACGCCGCAAAACCATCGTCGGCGACGCGCACCGACAACCCTGGGTATTTTGGATTCATGACCGGTTGCATACTCGGAAAAGTCCTCATTCCTTGACGCAATCGACGGTGTACTGCCGTCCATTGCCTTCATCTTCATGTTGCAGTCCATGCACATCAGCGACAAAACCGGGAAAGCTGCTATCGAACGTGCGGGCAAATTTCAGGTAGTCAATGATCGAGCGGGTTGCCTCGGTGAAGCGCTCGCCGGGCATGATCAACGGAATCCCTGGTGGATACGGCACCAGCATCACCGCCGCGACCCGTCCTTCCAGCTCATCGATCGGCACCGCCTCGACCTCGCCGCGCACCAGTTGATCGTAGGCGTGGGCCGGCTTCATGGCGATTTCCGGCAACACCGTGTACATGCGTTTCAGATGCTTGGCCGTGGCGTTGCTGCGGTAACAGGCGTGCAGTTGATCGCACAGGTCACGCAGGCCCATGCCGCGATAGCGCGCGGTGTCTTGCTGCGCCACGCACGGCAGGCAGGTCGCGAGACTGACGTTGGCGTCGTAACTGCGTTTGAACTCCAGCAACTCGGTGAGCAGCGTGCTCCACTTGCCCTTGGTGATGCCCATCGAGAACAGCACCAGGAACGAATACAGCCCGGTCTTCTCCACCACCAGCCCGCGCTCCCAGAGGAACTTGCTGACCACCGCCGCCGGGATGCCCTTCTCGCTCAGCGCGCCACCGGCATTCAACCCGGGCATGACCAGGGTCACCTTGATCGGGTCGAGCAGCACGTAGTCGTCACTGACTTCACCGAAGCCATGCCAGTCGGCGTCCGGTTGCAGCAACCAGTCTTCGGTCTGCACCCGGTCGATGCCTTCGACGCCGGGCGGCTGCCAGATCGAGAACCACCAGTCATCCGCCGCAATGTGCTGGCGCAGATTGGCCAGCGCCCGGCGAAAACTCAGCGCCTCGTCAAAGGTTTCCTGCAGCAGCGAACGCCCGGCCGGGCCTTCCATCATGGCCGAGGCCACATCCAGCGAAGCGATGATGCTGTACTGTGGCGAGGTCGAGATGTGCATCATGAACGCTTCGTTGAAACGATCGCGGTCCAGTTGCCGCGCACCACCGTCCTGTACGTGAATCATCGAGGCCTGGCTGAACGCGGCGAGCAGCTTGTGCGTGGAATGAGTGGTGAACACCAGCGGGCTGTCTTTTGCGCGCGAGGTGGCCATGCCATAACGCCCGGCGAAGAACTCGTGAAACGCCGCATAGGCATACCACGCCTCGTCGAAATGCAGCACTTCGACGCTACTGCCCAGGCTCTGCTTGATCAGCTCGGCGTTGTAACACAGGCCGTCATAGGTCGAGTTGGTCACCACCGCGAGTTTGACTTTCGGCGTGCGGCCCTTGGTCAGCGGGCTGGCGTCGATTTTGGCCTGGATCGACTCGCGGCTGAATTCGCTTAGCGGAATCGGGCCGATGATCCCCAGTTCATTGCGCTCGGGGCACAGGTACAACGGGATCGCGCCGGTCATGATGATCGCGTGCAGCACCGACTTGTGACAATTGCGATCGACGAGCACCAGATCATCCCGACCGACCATCGAGTGCCAGACGATCTTGTTGGCAGTCGAGGTGCCATTGATCACGAAAAACGTGTGATCGGCGCCAAAGTTGCGCGCCGCGCGCTCTTCGGCTTCAGCCAACGGGCCGGTGTGATCGAGCAGCGAACCGAGTTCCGGCACCGACACCGACAAATCCGAACGCAGGGTGTTTTCGCCAAAGAACTGGTGAAACGCCTGCCCCACCGGACTCTTGTGGTAGGCCACGCCACCGCCATGTCCAGGCGTATGCCAGGAATAGTTGGAATCGGCAGTGTGCTGCACCAACGCCTTGAAAAAAGGCGGCAGCAGGCCATCCAGGTACTTGCGCGCCGCCCGCGCCACTTGCCGGGCCAGAAACGGCACCGTGTCTTCGAACAGATAGAGAATGCCGCGCAACTGATTGAGTTCGGCCATCGCATCGGCCGGGGCATTTTCCAGGGTCACCTGTTCGCCCAGGGCGAAGATCGGCAGATCCGGAGCCCGCACCCGCGCCAGACCGATCAGTTCGGCCATGTTTTGCAACAGATGGGAATTGGTGCTGGCGTCTTCGGCAGCGATGAGCATGCACGCCAGACCATGATGGGTTGACGCCACCAACCGCCCTTCGGTGTAGTCGATGGCCGAAACGATCTTGAAACCTTCCTGCTCCAACTCCCGGGCGATGCCCCGGATACGCTCGCCGGCGACCGTGTCGGCCTTGATGTCGCGGTGGACGATCAACACCGGAAACTTCAAATCTTTGTACATGAGGCTCAGTGTCCCGAGGCGGCGGATCAAAGTCTGCCAATGCACTCAGGGTAGAGGGTTGCAGCGAAAGTGGCGAGGGTGGCCAGTTGGCTTCATTCAGCCAAAAGCAAAAGATCGCAGCCTTCGGCAGCTCCTACAGGGATCGCATTCCAATGTAGGAGCTGCCGAAGGCTGCGATCTTTTGATCTTTTGATCTTTTGATCTTTCAGGCTTGAGCATCAGCCTCGGCAATCTGCGTCCACAGCGCCGGGCCACCGGCCGACTTGGCAATGATCTCCAGCCGCGCCAGGTGCTCCGCCAGCTCGTCTTCTGTCGCCCGGATAATCCGCGCAGGCTGACGATTCGCCGGCAGACGACGGATTTCGGTGGCGGAGTTGTCCGCGCCTTCGCCCGTGCCATTGCCGTCGGAAGCGTTGCCGGCCAGCGACAGGCTGGTCTGGCCACCGGTCATGGTCAGGTAGACGTCGGCGAGAATCTCCGAGTCGAGCAAGGCGCCGTGCAGTTCACGACCGGAGTTATCGACGCCATATCGTTTGCACAAGGCGTCGAGGCTGTTGCGCTGCCCCGGGTGACGCTCCCGCGCCATCATCAGGGTATCGAGAATGGTGCAGTGCTGCGTGATGTCCGCACGATCGTGCTGGCCCATCAAGGCGAATTCGTTGTTGATAAAACCAACGTCGAACGCCGCGTTATGGATGATCAGCTGCGCGCCATTGATGAACTCGAAGAACTCGTCGGCGACTTCGGCGAAACGCGGTTTGCCGACAAGGAATTCGTTGGTGATGCCGTGAACGCCGATCGCTCCCTCATCACTCTCCCGATCCGGTTGCAGGTAGACGTGAAAGTGCCGGCCGGTCAGGCGCCGACCGATCAGTTCGACACAGCCGATTTCAATGATCCGGTGACCATCGGTCACCGGCATGCCGGTGGTTTCGGTATCGAGTACAACGGATCTGGTGGCCATCAGTGTTCAGTTCTCAACGGGGTCAATCGTACAAAAGCGGCGATGTTAACACGCTCACGGTGCGCGTCGCCCGCCACCGCTTGATCGGCGCCGATAACCCTGTAGGAGCTGCCGCAGGCTGCGATCTTTTGATCTTGCTTTCGAAAAAACAAAATCAAAAGATCGCAGCCTGCGGCAGCTCCTACAGGGGAATGCATTCCAGATGGCAGGAGTGTGCCTGCTGGCAATCAGCTCTGCTTGTAGCCGCGAACCTCATCCACCCCACGGTTGGCCAATTGGTCAGCCCGTTCGTTACCGTGATGACCAATGTGCCCGCGCACCCACTTCCAGGTGACTTTGTGGCGGTTGACCTGCTCATCCAGCTCTTTCCACAGGTCAGCGTTTTTCACCGGTTCTTTCGCCGCCGTCTTCCAGCCACGTTTCTTCCAGTTGGCCATCCACTCGTTGATGCCCTTCATGACGTACTGCGAGTCGGTCACCAGCAGCACTTCGCAAGGACGCTTCAGGGCTTCAAGGCCACGGATGGCGCCGAGCAGTTCCATGCGGTTGTTGGTGGTGTTGGCTTCACCGCCCCACAATTCCTTTTCCACGCCCTTGCACACCAGCAAGGCGCCCCAGCCGCCCGGGCCAGGGTTACCCTTGCAGGCGCCGTCGGTGAACAGTTCTACGCTATCGACGCTTTCGCTCATGCCACTCTATCCAGAAAAATGCCTGGCCCCGTCAATCGCGGATCGACGATGGCCGCGGCCGGAGCACGTCCGGCCACTATAAAAAGAAGGTTTACGGTTCGATACGACGGCGGTTGACCTTGGCCATCGGCAGCGGAATCAGCTTGCCCATCGGCTCGCGACGCTCCTGACGCACCGGACGCAGGCCGACCACGATCTTGCGCGCGACCAGTAAATAGAAGCCACCGCCCGACAGTTGCCAGTCGCCGGCCTTGCGTTCCCAGCCGGCCAGTCGGGCCTGCCACTTGGGCGATGCAAGCGGCGGACGATAGCACCCGAAGCGGCGTTTCTCCAGCGCAAAGCCCAGCAGGTTGAGCCAGTCGGCAACCCGCGACGGCGAGATACAGCGCGCCTGACGCAAGGCGTCGTGTGCGAAAACATGGCGCAGGCCCCAGGTGCTCCACGGGTTGATGCCGATGATCAGCAGATGCCCGCCGGGGCGTACGCTGCTCGCCGCTTCACGCAGCAAACCGTGGGGCGACAGGCAGAAGTCCAGACCGTGCTGCAACACCACCACGTCAGCAGCATGCTCGCTCAATGGCCAGGCCTGTTCCTCGCAGACGATCTCGACCCCCGGCAACGGCGCGCCGAGCCGCACGTTGCGCTGCACCTGCGGCGCCGACGGCGGGGTCTGCGCCGACGGCCCGTAATGCACCAGATAGCCGCCGAAGAACCGCCCCAACTCGTCTTCGAGCATGCGTCGTTCTTCATCCAGCAGAAATTGCCCGAGCGGGCCGGCCAGCCATTCACGGGCCGCGCCGATCAACGCCAGCCAGTCGGGATCGGCCTGGGCGAACGCTTTATCGGTCATGTCATTCTCCAACGCCGCTAGAAGCTCTAAGATGCGCCAATGTTTTCCGCTTGGCGAATTCCGACGATGATACAGATCAGTGCCCTGCCCGCGTTCACCGACAACTACATCTGGTTGTTACAGGATCACCGCACCCAGCGCTGCGCCGTGGTCGACCCGGGCGATGCCGCACCGGTGCAGACCTGGCTGGCCGCGCACCCGGGCTGGGTGTTGAGCGACATTCTGATCACCCATCACCACCATGACCACGTCGGCGGCGTCGAACGCCTGAAAGCCGCGTGCGGCGCCACAGTTTACGGCCCGGCCAGCGAAAACATCCCGGGGCGCGATGTGGCGCTCAAGGACAACGACACGGTCAGCGTCCTCGGCTGGGACTTCGATGTCTATGCGGTACCCGGTCACACCCTCGGCCACATTGCCTATTACCACCACGGCCTGCTGTTTTGCGGTGACACCCTGTTCGCCGCCGGTTGCGGGCGTCTGTTCGAAGGCACGCCGCAACAGATGCACCACTCGCTCAGCCGCCTCGCCGCGTTACCCGAGGATACGCTGGTGTATTGCACCCATGAATACACCCTGAGCAACCTGAAGTTTGCCGCCGCGGTCGAACCGGGCAACCCGGACATTGCCGCCCGTCTGGAAAAAGTCACTCAACAACGGGAAAAAGGCGTGATGACCCTGCCCTCGACCCTGGCCCTGGAAAAGCTCACCAATCCGTTTCTGCGCACCTCTGAAACATTAGTTACACAAAAAGTGGACGAACGGGCAGGCGCTCAAAACCGGGCGCCGAGTGAGGTTTTTGCGGCTCTGCGGGCCTGGAAAGATAAATTCTAAGTGACTCGCCCCCTGGTACAAAAATTCTGAATGGTTGACCGCAGGGGGTGCGCTTTCTAGAATCGCCCGACATTTTTGCCCGGAACTTACTTCCAGCCAATGTCGTCATCCATACGTAAGTCCGTCAATTCAGACACGTTGACCCGCCTGGCCCAAGCCATCGCGGTGGCTGTGTCCGCCACATTGGCGGGCTGTTCCAGCCATGCTCCGCAGACTGAAGCGACCCATACGCCGAACATTGCTGCGCGAGCCAAGCAGAAACCGATCTGGCTGAGCGAAAAGCCCAGCCCGCAAGTGCCTCAGGACATCTGGGAGCGCATGCGCGGTGGTTTCCAACTGCAGGACGGCCTGGGCGTCAACCCGCGCATCGAGCAACAGCGCCTGTGGTTCGCCAGCAACCCCTCTTTTCTCGAGAATGCCGGCGAACGCGGCAGTCTCTACATTCATTACATCGTCGAGCGTCTCGAAGAGCGCAACATGCCGCTGGAACTGGCCCTGCTGCCAGTGATCGAGAGCGCCTACAACCCGATGGCCTATTCCCGGGCCGACGCTTCGGGCCTGTGGCAATTCATTCCGTCCACCGGTCGTTACTACAACCTGCGCCAGACCCGCTTCTATGATGGCCGTCGCGATATCACCGCCTCGACCACCGCCGCGATGGACTACCTGACTCGTCTGCACGACATGTTCAACGGTGACTGGCTGCTGGCCCTGGCGGCCTATAACGCCGGTGAAGGCACGGTCAGCCGCGCCATCGAGCGTAATGAGAAGCTTGGCCTGCCGACCGACTACTGGAACCTGTCGTCGTTGCCGGCGGAAACCCAGGCTTACGTGCCGAAGCTGCTGGCCCTGTCGCAAGTGGTGCTGGCCCCGGAAGCCTACGGGGTGAACCTCAACCCGATCGCCAACGAACCCTATTTCCAGGTCGTCGAAATCAACCAGCGCATGGACCTGTCGAAGGTCGCGGCGGTGGCCAACATCGACGAAGACGAGCTGTTCCAGCTCAACCCGGCCTTCAAACAACGCACCACCATCGACGGCCCGCAGCATCTGCTGGTGCCGACGTCCAAGGCGCAACTGCTGACCGCCAGTCTGCAGACCATGCGGCCTGAAGAACTGATCAGCCCCCGTTCGCTGAAACCGGTATTCGACGGTGCCGACCCGACCGAGGTGGCAACGCTCAAACGCGCCTACCGGGTCAAACGCGGCGACAACCTCGGCTCCATCGCCAAGGCCAACAAGGTCGAAGTCAAGGACCTGCAGCGCTGGAACAAGCTGACCGGCAAAAACCTCAAGGTCGGCCAGACCCTGGTGATGCAGGACACCACCAAGCGCGCCCCGGCTCGCAACAGTGGCCGGGTCAACACGGTGATTGCCGCGAACAGCAAGACCAAAGGCAAGGCCGACAGCCAGCAGCAGACCCAGTACAAGGTCAAGCGTGGCGACACCCTGTACGTGGTGGCCAAGCGTTTCAACGTCGAGATGCAGCATCTCAAGCGCTGGAACCCGGGCGCCGGCAAGGCCCTCAAGCCTGGGCAGATGCTCACGGTTTACCAGCCGCACTGACAGAAGAGCCCCTGAAATTCAGGGGCTTTTTTTTATTACCAGAATATTGTCCCTGATGGATTCCTTGTGGTGAGGGGATTTATCCCCGATGGGGGCCCCTGCCTTCCAAAATCCACGGGGACTGCTGCGCAGTCCATCGGGGATAAATCCCCTCGCTACAATGCAAACCGGGCAAGCATTGCACGCCGATTAACAGCCCATTAACCCGCTATCTTTTTCCTGTCCAGACAAGCTGTTACTTTACGGCCCACAAAGCCCAAGCCGCCTGGATCGGATCTGACTTGAAGCGTCCCCTCCTCCTGCTCCTGATCAGCCTGGCCTTGAGCTCACCCGCAAGCGCGACGATTACCGAAAGTCACGGTTATGCGCAGTTCGGCACGCTCAAGTACCCGGCCAGATTTACCCACTTCGACTGGGTCAACCCGCAAGCGCCCAAGGGCGGTACGTTGCGGGTGATGGCGTTCGGCACCTTCGATACGGTCAATCCATACACGTTCAAGGGCACCAGCCCGGTCACCACGCCGAATTTCCTGCAATACGGCATCAACGAGCTGAACGAGCCGCTGATGGTCGGCACCGGCCAGTATTCGCCGTCCGGTGACGAGCCGGCATCAAGCTATGGCCTGATCGCGCAATCGGTGGAATACAGCGAAGATCGCAGCTGGGTGGTGTTCAATCTGCGCCCGGAAGCGCGCTTCCACGACGGCACCCAGATCACCGCCTACGACGTGGCGTTCTCCTACCGAACACTGCTCAAGGACGGCCACCCGCTGTACCGCACCGCCCTGCAGGAAGTCTCACGGGTCGACATCCTCAACCCGCAGCGCATTCGTTTCGTGATGAAACGCTCGGGCAATCCGTTATTGATTCTGCGCCTCGGTGAGCTGCCGGTGCTGCCGCAGCATTACTGGAAGGATCGCGACTTCAAGGCCACCACCTTCGAGCCACCGCTGGGCAGTGGCCCGTACCGCATCACCTCGGTAACGCCGGGGCGGCAGCTGATTTTCGAGCGGGTCAAGGATTACTGGGGCAAGGACCTGCCGGTCAATCGCGGCAAGTACAACTTCGATCGCATGGAAGTCGAGTTCTACCGCGACAGCGACGTGGCCTTCGAGGCGTTCAAGGCCGGCGAGTTCGACATCTACATCGAGCATCAGGCGAAGAACTGGGCCAACGGCTACAACTTCCCGGCGGTGCGCCGTGGCGACGTGATCAAGGCGCAGATCCCGCATCAGATCCCGACCCAGAGCCAGGGCCTGTTCATGAACACCCGACGCGCGACCTTCAGTGACGTCAAGGTGCGCGAAGCGCTGGGTCTGATGTTCGACTTCGAGTGGACCAACCGCGCGCTGTTCAGCGACGCCTACCAGCGCACCACCAGCTACTACCCCAACAGCGAATTCAGTGCCAACGGCCTGCCGGTCGGGCACGAATGGCTGATGCTCAAGCCATACAAGGATCAGTTACCGGCGAAGCTGTTCACCGAGCCGTTCACGTTGCCGCAGACCGATGGCCGTGGCATCCCGCGAGAGACCATGCGCAAGGCCCTGGCGCTGCTCGCCGAGGCCGGCTGGAAGCTCAACGGCCAGCGCCTGCAAAACGCTGCCGGGCAGCCGCTGAGCTTCGAACTGTTGCTGGTCAACCCGAACCTTGAGCGGATCCTCCAGCCATATATCGAAAACCTCAACAGCATCGGCATCGACGCGCGCCTGCGCACGGTGGATCGCGCCCAGTACAAACAGCGCCTGGACCAGTTCGATTTCGACATGATCCTGATGACCCTCAACCAGACCCTCAGCCCGGGTCTGGAGCAATGGCAGTACTTCCATTCCAGTCAGGTCGGGGTCAAGGGCAGCAAAAACTACGCGGGCATCGCCAACCCGGTGGTCGATCACCTGCTCGAACAATTGCTCGCCGCGCAAACCCGCGACGAACAGGTCGCCGCCGGCAAGGCGCTGGACCGCGTGCTGCTGTGGCAGCACTACAGCATTCCCAACTGGTACCTCAATTATCACCGACTGGCCTACCGCAACCGGTTGGCTTTCGTCACCACGCCGCCCTACACCCTGGGCCTGAGCGCGTGGTGGCTGAAATCTTCGGAGAACAATAAATGACGCCCATCCGCGCCCTGCTCCTGCAGGCCAGCGGTCTGCTGTTCGCCGGGCTGGCGATTGCCGCCCCGCAACACGCCGTGACCCTGTACAACGAGCCGCCGAAATACCCGGCGGACTTCAAGCAGTTCGATTACGTGAACCCCGACGCGCCCAAGGGCGGGATCTTCCGCCAGGCCGGATTCGGCGGCTTCGACAGCCTCAACCCATTCATCAGCAAAGGCGTGCCGGCCGATGACGTCGGGCAGATCTACGACACCCTGACCAAGCACAGCCTCGACGAACCGTTCACCGAATACGGCCTGATCGCCGCGAAGATCGAGAAAGCCCCGGACAACAGCTGGGTGCGTTTCTACCTGCGCCCGGAAGCGCGTTTTCACGACGGCCATCCGGTGCGCGCCGAAGACGTGGTGTTCAGCTTCCAGACCCTGACCAAGGACGGTTCGCCGCTGTTTCGCGGCTACTACAGCGATGTCGAAGAGGCCATCGCCGAAGACCCGCTCAAGGTGCTGTTCAAGTTCAAGCACACCAACAATCGCGAGTTGCCGCTGATCCTCGGCCAGTTGCCGGTGCTGCCGAAACACTGGTGGGCCAATCGCGATTTCACCAAGGGCAATCTGGAAATTCCGCTGGGCAGCGGCCCGTACAAGGTCGCCGAAGTGAAGGCCGGGCGCTCGGTGCGCTATGAGCGGGTCAAGGACTATTGGGGCAAGGATCTGCCGGTCAATCGCGGCTTCTACAACTTCGACGTGATGACCACCGATTACTACCGCGACAACACCGTCGCCGTCGAAGCGCTGAAGGCCGGGCAGTTCGATTACTGGCTGGAAATGACCGCGAAGAACTGGGCCAACGCCTACAACATTCCGGCGGTCACCGAAGGTCGGCTGATCAAGGAACAGATCGCCAACAGCAACCCGACCGGCATGCAGGGCTTCGTTTTCAATTTGCGCCGTCCAGTGTTTCAGGATGTGCGGGTGCGCCAGGCGCTCGGCCTGTTGTTCGATTTCGAGTGGACCAACAAACAGCTGTTCAACGGTGCCTACTTCCGCACCCGCAGCTATTTCGAGAATTCGGAAATGGCCGCCACCGGCCTGCCCGACGCCGAACAACGGGCGATCCTCGAACCGTTCCGCAGCAAACTGCCGGCGCAGGTGTTCAGCGAAGCCTTCGAGAACCCGAAGACCGACGCCAGCGGCATGATCCGCGCCCAGCAGCGCGAAGCCTATCAACTGCTGCAAGAGGCCGGCTGGAAGATTGTCGACGACAAAATGGTCGACGCCAGCGGCAAACCGGTGGTCATCGAGTTCCTCCTCGCGCAGACCGAATTCGAACGCGTACTGCTGCCGTTCAAACGCAATCTGGCCGACCTTGGCATCGATCTGGTGATCCGCCGCGTCGACGTTTCGCAATACATCAACCGCGTGCGCTCACGGGACTTCGACATGATGGTCGGCAGCTTCCCGCAATCCAATTCGCCGGGCAACGAGCAGCGCGAATTCTGGATGAGCGCGGCCGCCGACAAACCGAGCAGCCGCAACACCATGGGCCTGAAGGATCCGATTGTCGATCAACTGGTGGAAAGCCTGATCAACGCCGATTCACGCAGCAGCCTGGTGGCGCATGCCCGGGCGCTGGATCGGGTGCTGCAATGGGGTTACTACGTGGTCCCCAACTGGCATATCAAGACCTGGCGCGTGGCTTACTGGAACCACATCGGTCACCCGAAAGTCTCGCCCAAATACGACATCGGGATTAACACCTGGTGGGTCAAGCCTGACGCGAAACCCGCCATAGAAGTCGAAACCAAACTGCAAGCCGACCCTGTGGGCACGGAGTAATCAGATGCTGGCGTATATTTTTCGGCGACTGCTGCTGATCATCCCGACCCTGTTCGGCATTCTGCTGATCAATTTCGTGATCATTCAGGCCGCGCCCGGCGGCCCGGTGGAGCAGATGATCGCCAAGCTTGAAGGCTTCGAAGGCGCCACCAGCCGCATCGCCGGTGGCGGCGCCGAAGTCTCGGTGGCCGGCTCCGCCTACCGCGGCGCGCAAGGTCTGGACCCGGCGCTGATCAAGGAAATCGAGCACATGTACGGGTTCGACAAATCGGCCCCGGAACGCCTGTGGATCATGGTCAAGAACTACGCGAAGCTGGACTTCGGCGACAGCTTCTTCCGTGACGCCAAGGTCATCGACCTGATCAAGGAAAAGATGCCGGTGTCGATCTCGCTCGGGCTGTGGAGCACGCTGATCATGTACCTGGTGTCGATCCCGCTGGGGATCGCCAAGGCCACGCGGCACGGCAGCCACTTCGACGTGTGGACCAGTTCGGCGATCATCATCGGCTACGCGATTCCGGCGTTCCTCTTTGCGATTCTGCTGATCGTGGTGTTTGCCGGCGGCAGTTATCTGGACTGGTTCCCGTTGCGCGGCCTGACTTCGAACAACTTCGATGAGCTGAGCCTGGGCGGCAAGGTTCTCGACTACTTCTGGCATCTGGCGCTGCCGGTGACGGCGCTGGTGATCGGCAACTTCGCGACCATGACCCTGCTGACCAAAAACAGCTTTCTCGACGAGATCAACAAGCAGTACGTGGTCACCGCCAAGGCCAAGGGCCTGACGCGCAATCGCGTGCTCTACGGCCATGTGTTCCGCAACGCCATGCTGCTGGTGATTGCCGGGTTCCCTTCCGCGTTCATCGGCATCTTCTTCACCGGCTCGTTGCTGGTGGAGGTGATCTTCTCCCTCGACGGCCTGGGCCTGATGAGTTTCGAAGCGGCGATCAACCGCGATTACCCGGTGGTGTTCGGCACCCTGTTCATCTTCACCCTGCTGGGGCTGGTGGTGAAACTGATCGGTGATCTCACCTACACCCTGGTCGATCCGCGTATCGACTTCGCCAGCCGGGAGCATTGAGATGAACCTGTCCCCGCTCAACCGCCGCCGGTTCGAACTGTTCAAAGCCAACAAGCGAGGCTGGTGGTCGCTGTGGCTGTTCCTGATTCTGTTCGGCCTGAGCCTCGGTGCCGAGCTGATCGCCAACGACAAGCCGCTCGTAGTGCATTACGACAACCACTGGTACTTCCCGGCGATCAAGCGCTACCCGGAAACCACTTTCGGCGGCGAATTCCCGCTGGAAGCCAACTACAAGAGCCCGTATATCCGCGAACTGCTCAAGGCCAAGGATGCGTGGGTGTTGTGGGCGCCGATCCCCTACAGCTACCAGAGCATCAATTACGACCTGAAAGTCCCGGCCCCGGCCCCGCCCTCGGCGGACAACCTGCTGGGCACCGACGATCAGGGCCGCGATGTGCTGGCGCGGGTGATTTACGGCTTCCGCATTTCCGTGTTGTTTGCCCTCACGCTGACGGTACTCAGCTCGTTCATCGGCGTGATTGCCGGCGCGTTGCAGGGTTTCTATGGCGGCTGGGTCGATCTGGCCGGGCAGCGCTTTCTGGAAATCTGGTCGGGGCTGCCGGTGCTGTACCTGCTGATCATTCTCGCCAGTTTCGTCCAGCCGAATTTCTGGTGGCTGCTGGGGATCATGCTGCTGTTTTCGTGGATGAGCCTGGTCGATGTGGTGCGCGCCGAGTTCCTGCGTGGGCGCAACCTCGAATACGTGCGCGCGGCACGGGCGCTGGGCATGCAGAACGGCGCGATCATGTTCCGCCACATCCTGCCCAACGCGATGGTCTCGACCATGACCTTCATGCCGTTCATTCTTACCGGCGCCATCGGCACCCTGACCGCGCTGGATTTCCTCGGTTTCGGTTTGCCGGCCGGCAGCCCGTCGCTGGGTGAACTGGTGGCCCAGGGCAAGTCCAACTTGCAGGCACCGTGGCTGGGCATGAGCGCGTTCGCGGTGCTGGCGCTGATGTTGAGTTTGCTGGTGTTTATCGGCGAGTCCGCTCGCGATGCCTTCGACCCGAGGAAGTGAAATGAATCAGGACAATCTGATCGAAGTGCGCGACCTCGCCGTCGAGTTCGGCATGAATGAGCGAGTCCACCGGGTGGTCGAGGGCGTGAGCTTCGACATCAAGCGCGGCGAAACCCTGGCGCTGGTCGGCGAATCCGGCTCGGGCAAATCGGTGACGGCGCACTCGATCCTGCGCCTGCTGCCCTATCCGCTGGCCCGGCATCCGGCCGGCAGCATCACCTATGCCGGGCAGAATCTGCTGGGGCTGAGCGAAAAGACCATCCGCCACATCCGCGGCAACCGCATCGCGATGATCTTTCAGGAACCAATGACCTCGCTCAACCCGCTGCACTCGATCGAGAAGCAGATCAACGAGGTGTTGGGCATCCACAAGGGCCTGAGCGGCAAAGTCGCGACCAAGCGCACGCTCGAGTTGCTGGAGATGGTCGGCATCCCCGAGCCGCACAAACGTCTCAAGGCCCTGCCCCACGAATTGTCTGGTGGCCAGCGCCAGCGGGTGATGATCGCCATGGCGTTGGCCAACGAGCCGGAACTGCTGATCGCCGACGAGCCGACCACCGCCCTGGACGTGACCGTTCAGCTGAAAATCCTCGATTTGCTCAAGGAACTTCAGGCTCGATTGGGCATGTCGCTGTTACTGATCAGTCATGATTTGAACCTGGTGCGAAGAATTGCGCATCGCGTATGTGTCATGCAGCGCGGTTGCATCGTCGAACAGGCATCGTGCGTAGAGCTGTTCCGTTCGCCGCAGCATCCGTACACTCGGGAATTGCTCGGCGCGGAGCCCAGCGGAGGCCCGGCGAGCAATAAAATCGGGGCGCCGCTGCTCGAAGTCGAGAACCTGAAAGTCTGGTTCCCGATCAAGAAAGGCCTGCTCAAACGCACGGTGGATTACGTCAAGGCAGTGGACGGCATCAATTTCAGCCTGCCTCAGGGACAGACCCTGGGGATCGTGGGGGAAAGCGGTTCCGGCAAATCCACGCTGGGTCTGGCGATTTTGCGGCTGATCGGCAGCAAAGGCGCGATCCGCTTTGAGGGCAAGCAGCTAGACTGCCTGACGCAGAACGAGGTTCGCCCGTTGCGGCGGGAGATGCAGGTGGTGTTTCAGGACCCGTTCGGCAGCCTGAGCCCGCGAATGTGCGTCAGCGACATCGTTGGCGAAGGCCTGCGGATTCACAAGATGGGCACCGCGACCGAGCAGGAAGCGGCGATTATTGCGGCATTGAAGGAGGTAGGTCTGGATCCGGAAACCCGGCACCGCTACCCCCACGAATTTTCCGGTGGGCAACGGCAACGTATCGCCATTGCCCGGGCTTTGGTGCTGAAACCGGCGCTGATCCTGCTGGACGAGCCGACGTCGGCGCTCGACCGCACGGTGCAGCGGCAAGTGGTGGAGCTGTTGCGTTCACTGCAAGCCAAGTACAACCTGACGTATTTGTTCATCAGCCATGACCTGGCTGTCGTCAAAGCGCTGAGCCACCAGCTGATGGTGGTCAAGCATGGCCAAGTGGTCGAACAGGGAGACGCGCAAGCAATCTTTGCCGCTCCCAAACATTCGTATACACAGCAGTTGCTGGAAGCCGCTTTTCTGGCACCAGCCACTGCGCAATAACCTGAAAGAGGAGCAACACATGGGTTTTCTCGCCGGTAAGCGCGTACTGATCGTCGGTGTCGCCAGCAAGCTGTCCATCGCATCCGGCATCGCTGCCGCCATGCATCGCGAGGGCGCTGAGCTTGCCTTCACTTATCAGAACGACAAACTCAAGGGTCGCGTTGAAGAGTTCGCACAGGGCTGGGGTTCGAGCTCTGAGCTGTGCTTCCCGTGCGACGTGGCCAGCGATGAAGAAATCGCCAAGGTCTTCGAAGAACTGAGCAAGAAGTGGGACGGCCTGGACTGCATCGTGCACTCCGTCGGCTTCGCCCCGGGCGACCAACTGGACGGCGACTTCACCGAAGCCACCACCCGTGAAGGTTTCCGCATCGCTCACGACATCAGCGCCTACAGCTTCGTGGCCCTGGCCAAGGCTGGTCGCGAAATGATGAAAGGCCGCAACGGCAGCCTGCTGACCCTGTCGTACCTGGGCGCCGAACGCACCATGCCGAACTACAACGTGATGGGCATGGCCAAGGCTTCGCTGGAAGCTGGCGTACGTTACCTGGCCGGTTCCCTGGGCCCGGACGGCACCCGCGTCAACTGCGTATCGGCTGGCCCGATCCGTACCCTGGCCGCCTCGGGCATCAAGAACTTCCGCAAAATGCTGGCCGCCAACGAAGCGCAAACCCCACTGCGCCGCAACGTCACCATCGAAGAAGTCGGCAACGCCGGCGCCTTCCTGTGCTCCGACCTGGCGTCGGGCATCAGCGGTGAAATCATGTACGTGGACGGCGGCTTCAACACCACCGCCATGGGCAACATCGAAGAGTAATTTTCGCGCTGCCGATAAAAAGCCCGCCAATTGGCGGGCTTTTTCATGCCTGCGATTCCAGGCAACGGGCGAACAACTGCTGAATCGGCTGGCTGCGCTGGCTGTAACGCTGCAACAGCACCATCTCGCGATAGAACGTCAACTCACCCAATTCGATCACCCTCACCCTCAACGGGTGCTCCAGCCACAATCCGGCTCTTGGCAGCAACGAAACCCCAAGCCCGCACTCGACCATTTTCACAATCGCTTCCAGCTCATCCAGCTCCAGCGCTACGTGGACGTCTATCCGCTGCTCACGCAGAAACCGCGACACCAGTCGTCCGCCAAACGAATTGCGGTCGTAGCGCACCTGAGAGTATTCGGCCAGCAGTTGCAGCGGATCATCGCCCTCGACCGTTGTCGGCACGATCAGAACGAAGGGTTCGCGACGAATCACCTGCGCCGACAGCTCCTTGGGCAATTCGAACGGCGGCTTGATCATGATCGCCAGATCGACTTCCCCGGCATCCACCTGACTCAACAGGTTCAGCGACACCCCCGGCACCAGTTTCGGCTCCACGCCCGGTGCCTGCTGACGCAAGCGCAACAACGCCTGAGGCAGCAGCCCGGTCTGTGCAGTCGCCACCGCGCCGATTCTCAGCTCGCCGCGAAACTCGCTGACCTCCTCGCTCTCGCCCATGCGGTTGAAAATCGCGAGCATTTCCTGCGCCATCGGCACGGCGCGTTGCCCGGCCGGATTGAGCGTCGCCTGACGACCGGTGCGGTCGAACAGGCGAATACCCAAGGCCTGTTCGAGATTGCGGATCTGCGCGCTGACTGCAGACTGCGTCAAGCCGATGTGCAGCCCGGCAGCGGCAAACGTGCCATGGCGCGCCACCGCGAGAAAGGTCTTCAGTTCACGCAGCATGCGCACCTCGACTGATCGAAATAATTTGAGCTCGGCGCAAAAAATATCGTCTTTCAATCACCTTTCACAGCACTAGACTCAAACAACTTCCCCTTGATTGAGAATTCCCCATGCAGCTCAACCCTTT
Source organism: Pseudomonas sp. AO-1 (assembly GCF_019775695.1). Lineage (NCBI taxonomy): Bacteria > Pseudomonadati > Pseudomonadota > Gammaproteobacteria > Pseudomonadales > Pseudomonadaceae > Pseudomonas > Pseudomonas sp. AO-1. The sequence goes on along the minus strand of NZ_CP079947.1, from coordinate 2,806,826 downwards.
TCATCTGGCCATCCCCGTCTATGACCTGGCCGCCGCACGGCATTTTTACCGCGAAGTCTTCGGGCTGGAGGAAGGACGTTCCAGCGCACACTGGGTCGACTTCAACTTCTTCGGCCATCAACTCGTGATTCATCTGGCGCCGAAAAACGCTGCACAGGAAGCCGCCCACACCAATGCCGTGGACGGACATGACGTGCCGGTGCCGCATTTCGGGGTGGTGCTGGGGATGGCGCAATGGCAGGCGCTGGCCGAACGTCTGACGTCGCTGGGCACGCGGTTTGTGATTGAGCCGGGGATTCGCTTTCAGGGCCTGGTGGGCGAACAGGCGACGATGTTTCTGTTCGACCCGTGTGGCAATGCGCTGGAGTTCAAGGCGTTCAAGGATATCGGACAGTTGTTTGCCAAATAAAAGTGTGGCGCCTTACCGGACGCTATCGCTGGCAAGCCAGCGCCCACAAGGTTCTGCGGTGTGGCTGGATTTTGTGAGCACCCGCGAAATCTGTGGGAGCTGGCTTGCCGGCGATGAGGCCCTCAATGACCGCGCTTCAATTGCTGCTTGTGTTCGTACATTGCGCTATCGGCATCAGCCAGTAACCGATCCACCGTGTCATGGCGTTGTGGATCGTATTCGATCTGGCCGACGCTGAAGCGGATGTCGTAGCCGCGTTGCAACATCGTATTGCGCTCGTCGAGGATATCCTTGAGCCGCGCCATGATCGCCGTGGTTTCGACGTGACTGGAGCCGGTCAGCAGCGCCACGAACTCGTCACCGCCCAAGCGCCCGACCACGTCGCTCTCGCGAAAAGCGATGCGCAGCACGTCGGCGAAGGTCTTCAGCGCACTGTCGCCTTCGGCATGCCCATAGTGATCATTGATGTGTTTGAAGTCATTGAGATCGAAAAACAGCAGCGTTGCCGGTTTGTCCCGGTGCTTGCAGGCCTCCAGCGCATACTGAGCAAGGGCCTTGAAGCCACGGCGGTTGGACAGCAGCGTCAGCTCGTCCATGTTCGCCATCTGCACCGCCATCAATTCCTGCTCGGCCATGCCAGCCAGATCGCGCAACAGCCCGCGCTCCTCGTCATCGAGCTCGCGCGGCCTGGTGTCGATCAGGCACAGCGTGCCCATCTTGTTGCCGTTGGGCACGGTCAGCGGGTAGCCCGCGTAAAAACGGATGTTCGGCTCGCCGGTCACCAGTGGATTGTCATGAAAGCGTTTGTCTTGCTTGGCATCCGGCACCAGCAGCAATTCATCCTGAAGAATCGCGTGCCCACAGAACGACACATCCCGTGGGGTTTCGTTGACGTCGAGGCCGACGCACGACTTGAACCATTGCCGATCCTTGTCGACCAGCGTGACCAACGCAATCGGCACGTTGAACAGCCGTTTGGCCAGACGCGTCAAACGGTCGAAACGTTCTTCGGGTGCAGAGTCCAGGACGTTCAGTCCGTGCAATGCCTGGATTCGCACAGCTTCATTGGCAGGTTTGATCGGGGCCAGCATCACGCACTCCATCAGGGTCAACGACCGTTAGAGTAGCTTGAATCGCCAGCGACTCACACACTCAGCCGCCCGCCACCGGGCATGGCCCGCCGGCATCGGCCCAAAGCTTGAACTGGGCCACAAAAATGTCATGCGGCACTGGCACCGGCGTGCGCCCGGCTCCGGGATTCCAGCCCCACAACACCAGTTTGTCGTCGCTGACATGTTTGATCAGCGCGGCGAAATCACGGTCGCCGTTGCTGGAACGATCCTTGATCATCGCGCACAACTTGTCCGGCGGCAGGCCAATCCAGGCCATCTTGTGCGCCGCCGGTGGCAGGCTCCAGTGCGGCGCCCCCGGAGGCGCATGCGGGCCATAACTGTCGGGCGGGTTGCGCTCGGCATGACAGGTGGCGCAAGGCAAACCGGCGGCACCCTTGCCGTCCATGCCGCGCACGACATTCATCGCGTGCGGTTTGCCGGCGTCGAATTGCAGCGGCGAGTCGCCGGGAATGTGGCAGTTCTGGCAACGCGGGCTCTGGAACACCTTCTGCACCGTGCCGAACGCCTTGAGCGCCTCCTGATCATCGGCGAACAGGTCCGAAGCATAGCCGCCCAGCCCGAGCAGAATCACCGTGCCCAATAGCAGATGTCGTTTCATCTCACACCCCCGACAGTTGCAGCGGCAGTTCACGCAAACGTTGCCCGGTCAGTGCATACACCGCGTTGGCCACCGCCGGCGCGGTGGGCGGAACCCCCGCCTCACCGATGCCCCCGGGCTTGTCGCTGCTGGGCACGATATGCACTTCGACCAGCGGCATCTCATTGAGGCGCAGCACCTGATAGTCGTGATAATTGGATTGCACCACCGCGCCGTCCTTGACCGTCAGCTTGCTGTGCAGCGCCATGCCCAGGCCAAAGGTGATGCACGATTCCATCTGCGCCGCGATGCTCTGCGGATTGACCGCGATCCCGCAATCCACCGCACACACCACGCGGTGCACGCGGATCGCCAGATTGTCCTGGGAGACCTCGGCCACCTGTGCCACATAACTGCCGAACGACTCGTGCACCGCCACGCCCAGCGCATGCCCGTCCGGCAATGGCGCTGTCCAGTTGGCCTTCTCCACCGCCAGATTCAGCACGCCGAGATGGCGCGCATGATCCTTGAGCAACGTTCGCCGGTATTCCACCGGGTCCTTGCCGGCCGCCGTGGCCATTTCATCGATCAGCGACTCCATGACGAACGCGGTGTGGCTGTGCCCCACCGAACGCAGCCACAGCACGTTGATCCCGGTCTGCGGCGAATGCAGCTCGACCTGTTGATGAGACAGGCCTTTGATATACGGGCTGTCAGCCACACCTTCGACCGAGGTTGCGTCGATGCCGTTCTTGACCATGGTCTGTTCGAGCATGGTGCCGGCCATGATCGATTGACCGACCAGCACATGCTGCCAGCTCAACGGCATGCCCTGCCCGTCGAGGCCGATGCGCGCCTGATGCAGGAACATCGAGCGGTAATAACCGCCGCGAATGTCATCCTCACGGGACCACACGGTTTTCACCGGCGCCCCGGCCGCTTTCGCCACTTGCACGGCTTCAGCGACGAAGTCCGAAGTCGGATTGGCCCGGCGCCCGAAACCGCCGCCCAGAAACTCGGTGTGAATCTCCACCTGCTCCGGTTTGAGTCCGGTGATCTTGCCGGCGACCATCTGGTCGAGGGTCTGGAATTGCGTGCCGGTCCAGATTTCGCACTTGTCGGCGCTGATCTTCACCGTGCAGTTGAGCGGTTCCATCGGTGCATGGGCCAGATATGGCACGCTGTACTCGACGTCGATTTTCTTCGCCGCTTTATTGAAGTTGCCCTGCGGATCCCCGGCCTGAGTGGCGGAAGTGCCCGGTGTCGCTGCCAGTTTGCGGAAGTTGTCGAGCAGGCCCTGACTGCTCAGGTCCGCGTGTGGCCCCCTGTCCCAATCGACTTTCAAGGCATCGCGACCGAGTTTCGCCGCCCAATAATGCTCGGCGATCACCGCCACGCCGGTCGGCACCTGCACCACTTTGTGCACGCCGGGCACCGCCAGCGCCTCGGCCCCCTCAAAGGATTTGACCGTGGCTCCGAACACTGGCGCCCGCGCGACCATCGCCGTCATCAGGCCGTCGAACTGCACGTCCATACCGAACTTGGCGCGCCCGGTGATTTTCTCCGGGGTGTCGAGGCGTTTGGTCGGTTTGCCGATGACCTTCCAGTCCTTGGCCTCCTTGAAGGTGATCGACTTCGGATCCGGCACTGGCAGTTGCCCGGCAGCGTCTGCCAGTTCGCCGTACGTCGCGCGTTTATCGCCGGCAATCACTACGCCCGATTCGGTGCGAATCGTCGACGCAGCGACGTTGAAGCGCTTGGCCGCCGCTTCCACCAGCATCTGCCGCGCCGTGGCCCCGGCCAGCCGGTAACGGTCGAACTCCATCCAGGTCGAGGTCGAGCCGCCGGTAATCTGCATCCCGCCAAACGCCGGCATGCCGTAATTGGCCGCCGAGGCCGGCGAGTGCTCGACGCGGATCGTCGACCAATCGGCGTCCAGTTCTTCGGCGATCAACATGGTCAGACCGGTCCAGATGCCCTGACCCATTTCCGAATGCCCGAGCAACACCGTCACACTGTTGTCGGCGGCGATACGCAAAAACGCATTCGGCGCGAAAACCTTGCCTTGATTCTCCGCTGCCCGCGCAAACCGATGGGCACCGGGCACGACAAACGCCACCACCAGACCGCCACCCAGCACGGCACTGCCCTTGAGAAAGCCGCGACGCGATACAGGACTGTTCATCGTCTGTCTCCCAATCAGCCAATCTCGGCCGCACGTTTCACCGCTGCGCGGATTCGCGGATAGGTGCCGCAGCGGCAGATATTGCCGGAGAGCGCCTGATCGATATCGCTGTCGGTGGGTTTGGGGATTTTCGCCAGCAGCGCGGCGGCAGACATGATCTGCCCGGACTGACAGTAACCGCATTGCACCACGTCGAGTTCGGCCCAGGCTTGCTGCACCGGGTGCGAGCCGTCGGTGGACAGGCCTTCGATGGTGAGGATTTTCTGACCGTTGGCCACGGCGGTGGCGGGCGTGATACAGGCACGCAACGGTGCCCCATCAACGTGTACGGTGCAGGCGCCGCACTGGGCCATGCCACAGCCGAATTTGGTACCGGTCAGGTGCGCCACATCACGCAGGACCCAGAGCAACGGCATGTCTGCCGGCACATCGAGCTCCTGATCCTTGCCATTGATATTCAAGGTCAGCATCGGGGGTTTTCCTCAGACTCACGGTGTTCTGAAGGGGCGTCGCTACGGCCATCTAAGCCAGTGCGCGCCTCGGCTTATCCCTTTCAGCAAAGCCCAAATTGCGCCGCAAGCCGGACGTTGCGACCACCGGTCATGCCTCAACGTAAAAATGTCGACTTTAATCTTCTGGCTGATAACGGCGCTCATCCGAGCCAGCAACGCAGGCCTGCGACGAGCGCAGTCACCCATCACATTGGTCAGGAGTCGCGAACATGGGATTTGTCACCACTCAAGACGGCGTGGATATCTTCTACAAGGACTGGGGCCCGAAGGACGCTCCGGTGATCCACTTCCACCACGGCTGGCCACTCAGCTCGGACGACTGGGATGCGCAGATGCTGTTCTTCCTGGGCCAGGGCTTTCGGGTGATTGCCCATGACCGTCGGGGCCATGGACGTTCGAGCCAGGTCTGGGACGGCCACGACATGGACCATTACGCCGACGATGCGCTGGCGGTGGTTCAGTATCTGGGGGTGAAGAACGTGGTGCATGTCGGCCACTCCACCGGCGGCGGTGAGGTCATCCACTACATCGCCCGACATGGGCAGGACAACGTGGCCAAAGGCGTGTTGATCAGCGCGGTGCCACCGTTGATGGTCCAGACCGAAAGCAATCCCGGTGGGTTGCCGAAATCGGTGTTCGATGATTTTCAGGCACAACTGGCGGCCAATCGCGCGCAGTTCTATCGCGACATTCCCAGCGGTCCTTTCTATGGCTATAACCGCCCGGGAGCAAAACCTTCGGAAGGGATCATCGGCAACTGGTGGCGTCAGGGCATGATCGGCGGCGCCAAAGCGCATTACGACGGGATCGTCGCGTTCTCCCAGACCGACTTCACCGAAGACCTGAAAAAAGTCACCGTGCCGGTGCTGGTAATGCACGGCGAAGACGACCAGATCGTGCCGTATGCGAACTCGGGGCCTTTGTCGGCGAAACTGCTGCCAAATGGCACGCTGAAGTCGTATCCGGGCTTCCCGCACGGAATGCCGACAACCGAGGCGCCGACGATCAATGCGGATTTGTTGGCGTTTATTCGCGGGTGACACACATCATTGTGGGAGCTGGCTTGCCAGCGATGGCGGTGGATCAGGCAACATCAATTGTGGATGCGCCGGCCTCATCGCTGGCAAGCCAGCTCCCACAGGGGACTGGGTGATTGGCTTGACTGCGTACTACGCCTCGGTACGGCCCGTCCCTTCACGATCACGTTCGTAGTGGTGCGCCAGCGGCAGCGCTGGCAACCATGACTCCCGGCGGATGGTCCACAGCTCATAAGTCGGCTTGAACCGGTTCGGCTCGTCCAGCGAGCCGACATTCACTTCAATCTCATCCCCCGAACGTGCAAGTACTGGCGAACCACAGCGCGGGCAAAACACCCGCCCTTGATACTCGCCGAGAGTCCCGCTGACGGTCACCGCCTTCTCGGGAAATATTGCCGATGCGTGAAACAATGCGCCGTGATGTTTGCGGCAGTCGAGGCAATGGCAAATGCCGATGCGGTAAGGTTGGCCCGCAGCTTCGAAGCGAACATCGCCGCACAGGCAACCGCCGGTTAATGGGGTCATGGTGTCTATCCTCTGTCAGACTCTGTTCAGCCTTTGAACATAGCAGCCGTACAAGCGAACGCTCACAATTTGCCCTTTGCCGGAGACAGCGCCATGTCCTCCCCTGAATCCACCTTGTTGCAGAGCTGGCACGCCAACGCTGATGCCTGGATCGAGGTGATCCGCAGCGGTGCCATCGAAAGCCGCCAGCAGGTCACCGATCAGGCGATCCTGCTGGCGATCATGGGCCGCCAACCGGAACGCGTGCTGGATCTGGGTTGCGGCGAAGGCTGGTTGTTGCGCGCGCTGGCGGATCGCAGCATCGATGCGGTGGGTGTCGACGGTGATGAGAGGCTGATCGAGGCGGCACGCGCGGCCGGTTCAGCCAATGTGCGTGTCGCCAGTTACCAGACGCTGGTCGAGGCCGAAGGCGCTATTGGCCGTGATTACGATTTGATCTGCGCCAACTTCTCGCTGCTGCATCAGGACATCATTCCATTGCTCGCCGCCATGCATGCGTTGCTGGTTTCGGGCGGCGCCATGATCATTCAGACCCTGCATCCGTGGGCCGTGGCGGCCGGCGATTATCAGGATGGCTGGCGTGAAGAATCGTTCGCCGCGTTCAAGGGCCAGTGGCAGCCGATGCCGTGGTATTTCCGCACGCTGTCGAGCTGGTGCAACGCGCTGGACATGGCCGGGTTTCACATTCTCAGTTTGCAGGAGCCGCAGCATCCGCAAAGCCCGGTGCCGCAGTCGTTACTGATGATCGCCGAACGGCGCTGACTTCCTGCACATCCTGACTGAGTCACAGACATTGTGGGAGCTGGCTTGCCAGCGATAGCGGTGGCTCAGGCAACATCACTTCTGAAGGTGCCGGCCTCATCGCTGGCAAGCCAGCTCCCACAGTTTCAGGGTGTTGCTGAATTGCACTGCACTTGTCGATCTACGGCACCGCCAGTCGACCAAGGACTGACTACGCTGTAAATCCCGCGTGTCTAACCTGCCGAGGATGACTGCCATGCAACGTTTCCAGAAAATCACGCCGTGCCTGTGGTTCGACGATCAGGCCGAAGCGGCTGCGAAGTTCTATTGCTCGATCTTCGATCATTCGAAAATCACCGGCCTCACCCACTACAGCAAGGTCGGCGAGGAATTTCACGGCAAGCCGGAAGGCGCGGTGATGACCGTCAGCTTCGAACTCGACGGCCAGACCTTCACCGGCCTCAACGGCGGGCCGCTGTTCAAGTTCAGTGAAGCCATTTCGTTTCAGGTCAACTGCCAGAATCAGGAAGAAGTCGACCATTTCTGGGGCAATCTGTCGGCCGGTGGCCCGGTCGAGGCCCAGCAATGCGGCTGGCTCAAGGACAAGTTCGGCGTGTCGTGGCAGATCGTCCCCGTGGCGTTCATGCACATGATGCTGGACCCCGACACCAGCAAGTCGCAACGGGCGATGCAGGCCATGTTCACGATGAAAAAACTCGACATCGCCGAACTGGAGCGGGCCTTTGCCGGCCAGAGCTAATACACTCCGGGTCTGGCCTGCCGGGAACCATAACGATGAAACACGCTGCCGCCAAAAACCCTCAAAAAGCCCCACGCTTCTGGCGGGACGATGCCCTGCCCTTCATCGAAGCGCGGGCCATCGCCGATGGTCGTGAGGTCTGCTACTCACGCCATTCCCATGCGCACTTTTCCATCGGCGCGATCACGGCCGGGCGCAGCATTTATGTGCATGAGCAATCGACATTCGAAGTCGCCGCCGGCACCGTGGTGCTGATGAATCCGGGCGACGTGCACGCCTGCAATCCGATCGATGATCAGCCGTGGTCGTACTTGATGTTGTATGTCGAGACGCCATGGCTGACGGATCTGCAGCATCAGTTGGGGTTCAGTGCGGAGCTTGAGTTTCGGCGATTTTCCACCACGCACCTGGATGACCTGCGACTGTTTCGTGACCTGCGCGAGCTTTACGCCATATTGGTCGATGAGCAGCAGGACGCACTGCGTAAACACAGCGCAGCGGTGGAGTTTTTCAGTGATTTGCAATGGCGCCTGAACCCGGCTGAACCCGCGCTGCGCGAGCCGAATATCAAGCTCGAGCGCGCCGCCGACTTCATCCGCGCACACTGCACCGACCTGCTCAGCCTGGAGGACATCTGCACGGCGGCGCAGTTGTCACCGTCGTATCTGATCCGTGCATTCAAACAGCATTACGGCATGACGCCGCACGCGTTCCTGGTCAACCAGCGCATCCAGTTTGCCCGCGAACGCCTGCGCAGCGGCCAGCTGATTGCCGATGTTGCACTGGAAGCAGGGTTTGCCGATCAGGCGCATTTTCAGCGCGCGTTCAAACAGCATCTGGCCGCGACACCCGGCCAATATCGCGGCTGACCATCGACTTCGGGCTCACGGTAACAGCAGATAAACCGCGCTCGCCGCCAGCAACAGAGCCATCAAGCGATTGAACAAGCGCATCCCCGCCGGATTGCCCAGATACCCACGCAAAAACGTTCCGGCGTACACCCAGCAACCGACCGACAGATAACAGATCACCAGATACACCGCGGCGAACTGCCAGACCAGCCGCGCCTCGCCATCGGCGACAAACGCGCCCATTCCTGCCACACAGGCCAGCCACGCTTTCGGGTTAAGCCATTGCATCACCGCGCCGTACAGCATCGACGGCGCCCGCCCCGCTTCGCCGGCATGCAACTGGCCGTCATCGGCAGCCAGCTTCCAAGCCATGAACAACAGAAACGCCACCCCGGCCAATTGCACCACCCGGGTCAGGAATGGCCACAGTTTCAGGACTTCATGCAGGCCCAAACCCATCAGCACCAGCAACAGCACAAAGCCCAGCGTCGCCCCCGCCACGTGCCGCTGACTGGCTCGAAAGCCGTACTGCGCCCCGGAACTCAGCGCGACGATATTCACCGGCCCCGGGGTTATGGACGCCACCAGCGCAAACGCCGCCATCGACACAATCAGACTCATTACGCACCTGCTGCAATTGGGGAACAAGGAGCCAACAGTAAACAGTGCCGCCGGCTCGCGTATTGAACAAAATCACCCACGACCCGCGCCACAACTCAGGCACTTGAAGCCGGAGAAGAAGTTTCTGTTGCCACTTAATACTTCGCGCAGACATCTCGATACTTTTAATAACAACTAGCAACTCAAAATGAAACACCAACATTGCGCGACGTTTTATATTCCCGACCACTTCACAACCTGCCAATTCAACTTGGCTGACTGCTGCGCTACATAACCCGAACCAGAAGAAGTCAATATGGACATTAATCGCAACCTTTTTGCAACTGCCCCTGCATCGGCCGACGAAGCTGAACGACTGAACATCGCCAAGGCTCTGGAGAACCGAAACTTCCTTCGACAAGCCTTTCGTGCTGAAGAAGACTTCATGCAACTCGCTACGAAAGTTGTTTCAGGAAGCCGTTTCGACGGTGAACATCTCGCCGGCAAATTATTGCTGCGCTCACTCAGCAAACATCCAGAATTCATTGAATTTATTGCCTCCTTCGACCTGCCTGCCGAGCACTTTTTTATGGTCAGAAGCAATGGTGAAGTTTACGCCGCCTATGAAGAGTTCGGCGCTACGGGTTTTTACATCCACTACACTATCATTACCGATGAACTGTATGAGATCGAGTCTTTACGGAACGATATCGAACTCTTGTCGAAAACCGCATGGCGTTCTGGCGGCATTATTTCCTCCAGCACCACCGTGCCACTGCGCAACTGGCTGGCGTTTCAGGAAATTGACCCACCTGAAAATTATGCAGACCTTGCAAACTTGATCGACTACCTGAACTTCAAAATGCCCGCGCCGCCAAAATTCGCTAACTACTGGGGTATTTCCGAAGAGACTCAGGATATCGCCCTGATAGTCGAGCCGGAGCAGTATCCTGTGATCATGCAGGTCGTGCGAACGTTGATGGCTGACTCGGGGCGGTATTCCGAGCCGTTGATCAACTACCTGACGGATGTGCTGCTCAAGAAGAGAAGCGGCGCCTTGCTGCAGGAAAATCCGCGACTGGCGTGGGAAATTCTGATGCAAACGAGCGAGGCAAAAAGTCTGGCTCAGCGCTGTTTCGATGCACTTCTGATCGAGGGCAAGGCACACACGGTAACGGAGGTCACCCGCAGCCGGTTACTGCTCGCTGCGGTCGTGCTGGACCTGGACATGGGCTCGGATGAGCGGGTCGAAACTCATCGAAGTCTGCGTTATGAATCGCTGTATGTGCATGAAACCCCGGCGCAGGCGCGGACACGTCTCAAAAGCCATTTTGAGCAGATCAACCGCGTCAGTCCATTCGCCGCTTACCTGGCAGTGGAACTGGTGCTGGCGGGGCAATCACCGGAGTTTCTGGTCGTTACCCCGCCGACACTGCTGATCGGTTCACCAGGCTGGGTCATGTTGCGCAAGGCCGTCATGCTGACAGAAAGGATCGCTCCCGGGTTGTCGCGCAAACTGTCTTATGAGCAACTGATGAAGTTTGCCGCACTTGCGCCGCTCAGCGATGCACAACGCGCCCTGCATCAATTACTCAATCTGCAATGCGTGCTGGATTGGGCAAACATCAACGAGGTGATGCTCCGTGAAGACTCGGCATTATCGGAAGAGCAGATCGCAACAGCGGCAGTGAGTCGCTACAACACGTATGCCGGTGAACTGGAGGCGGCGCTGAAGTCGATAACCGCTGCGCCGGTCAGCCGACGGAAACTGGCGCAGCAAACGCTGTCCGATGCCGACATCGACCATCATCAGGAGGTATTTCGTTCGCCGCACAATAAAGGGGGACTGATCAGCGACACGGTGATCAATCTTTACCTTGCCAACCAGTTACACCGTAAAAACCTCACCAGCACATCGACCAAGCGCAATTTGCACGACGTGCATCCAGATTTGGCCAGCCTTGCGCCAATCAATCAGTTGTATGCCGATAAGCTCAAGCCGCAGCACGAAACCTTCAAGTCGGGAATCAGCACCATGATCCGGCTGGCATTCTCCCGGCTCGGCATGAGTGATCGAGAAGCACTGACACAGGGCGCTTCAACGCTCTACCTGGTGCGCGGCAACCGCAATATCCCCGGTCACAGCGCCGACCACTTCTCCCCGCACGGGGTGGTCATCCTGTGTCGTCACAAATCGAAAAACCATTGCTTTGAGTTGTTCCCGTTACAGGGAGTGTGCCGCAAAAGCGAGCGCCTGGCCGAGGCTTTCGCCAGCGGCTATGCATTCAATGAAGACACCGCAAGCTTCGACGGGCCGACCAACGGCAAGACCGGGAATTTCCCGCGCCTTACCTATCTGGAAAATATCATTACCGAGCACGCAGCCTACTTCCAGGGTGCAACACCTGGTCAGAGCGAACAAACGGACATCAATAAATTACTGCCGCGCCGCCACTGGGAACTGGCCGAGCATGCGGATGTTCATGAGTTCGGCATGCTGCTTGATCGGTTGGGTCAATTTGCGCCGCACTACGAAGAGTCGGCCTGGTACACATCGCCAATGGAAAGTTACCAATCGCCGAGGCTGAAAGACATTGCCGACTTCATTGCGCAAAAGAACCCGCCCATCACCTACAACGAATATTACCGGATGGGCTATGACCAGACTGAATACGAGGAAAAGCAGGAAGCGTACGAGCGCGTTGCCAACATCATTCTGAACATCTTCATTCCATTCAGAGGCTGTATCCAGCAACTGACTTCGGATGATCCGGATAAACGCAGTGGGGCCGCCTTCAGTTGCGTCATCGACGCCCTCGCGGTGTCCTTTGTCTTTATCGGGGCGGCCGGAGCGCTGGCAAAAGCAGTGGCAAGCAGCACCAGGCTGCTCAGCCTCGGGCGCGTGGCCGGCAGTATTCTGGTGTCAATCTTCAACCCCGTCGACGGTGTTCCCCAAGTGATCGTCGGTGCCGGGAAGCTGGCAGGCAAAAGCGCGCTGAAGCTCAGCCACGCTGGCAGTTCGATCAGCATGACAGCTGCCCGCCAGTTGCGTCGACTGACGACTACCAGCAGTGGCTCCTACGACCTGGTCAAAGCGTTGAGCAAGTCCGGCGCGGCGGCCGAGATTCGCATGACATTGCCGACGGTGGCTCATGCGCGGGCACTGTTCAAGGATGACACCCTCGAAAGTGCCAGCCAAATCCTCACTCGCCTGACAGACACGAAAAATCCTTTACCGAAAACCGCCAGCCCTGCGGAGCTGGAACACCTCTTCAACAAAGCTGTTATCGACACTACGCGAAGGCTGCAAAAAGCTCAGGAGCTTGAAGCGTTGATCGGCAAAACGGCAATCGATGAACTGCTGGCGACAGTCTTGGCAAAAAACGGTATCGATCTCCAGGCCGCACGCTCGGCGGGCAAGGGATATACCGACTTGCTGGAAACGGTCAGCGAGATCGAGGCCCGCAAGGTCAACTACATGAAGGGCCATCAGCAGAATCTGCTGAGACAGGATCTGGGAAAAGCCCCTTACAACGGTGTGCTGCCAGAGTCGCAATACAACGTTCAAGGCTTCACCGATAACGCCCAACGAGCCGGCGCCTGGATCGTTCATGCCTCGAATTCTCCGGGCAACGATCTCGCCAGCATCGTGGCCGTCTTGCGAGAGTACGCTAACAGCAATAAGGCGTTGACCGACCCCGACGTGATCAGACAGCTACATGTCAGCATCGCACCTGCCACCTCGGACATTGTTCGTGTAGGCGTCAACGACAAGAAATACGCCAGTAGCATCAGTGGCTTTGCCGTGATGCAGGAGCATTTGAAGAAACTGGACACCGCTCACGAGCACTTCAGCAAACAGCTACTCGGCACAGTGGTTGGCTTCCACGGTTTTGGTGATGGAAATGGCCGCACGGGCCGTGCCTTGTATGCGATCAGCGAGATACGAAAGAACCGGTTCAATCCGCTGTCGAAAGAAGCATTCAGCGCGCTGCATGGTCTGGACTGAAGACCCGCAAAATCGCCACGCTGAGTAGACCCACAGCCCGGCCGGCCAGCGCCTGCCGGGCTGTGTTCTGTCACGATTCACGGCTGTCAGTCGCTCCCGACCATCGCCGGCACGGTAAACCGAAACTCCGTACCCTCACCCGGCTCACTGCTGGCCTCGATGCGCCCGCCATGGGCCTCAACAATCCCCTGCGTGATGTACAAACCCAGCCCGGTTCCGGTCGGGTTGCCCTCCTTCACCGTCCAGTAGCGGTCAAACACCCGCGCCAGGTTTTCCTTGGGAATGCCTTCACCGGTATCGCGCACCGTAAACACGATTTCCCTGCCGTCAGACTTGGCCAGTACGCCCACTGAGCCTTTGCGCGGGGTGAACTTGATCGCGTTGCCGATCAGGTTCGACAGCACCTGAAACAGGCGCTCCGGGTCGGCATGAATTTTCAGGTCGGGATCGGCCTGAAACGAGATGCTGATGTCCTTGTCCAGCGCCAGCGGCCCAAGCAGGGATTGGGTTTCCTCGAACATCTGCCCGACATCGAGGGTCTGCGGGGCGATGGTGTAGCGCCCGGCGTCGATTTTCGAGGTGTCGAGCAAGTCTTCGAGCAGCGTGTTCATCCGCCCGGCGGCCTGCTGCATGGTGTCGATCGCGGTGGAGATGCGCCGCGAGGTGTGCGGGCCATCTGAGCTGAAGGTCTTCTGCATCATGCCGCAGAGCATGGAAATCACGGTCATCGGATTGCGCAAATCGTGGGAAACCACCGCCACCAGCTCATCACGGGCGCGCACCGCTTCCTGCTCGCGGTGCACCTGCCGGGCCAGGTCGTTTTCCAGTGCCGAGCGGCGCAGGTCATTGGCCGCAAACAGATCGCCGTGGCTCCATTTGGTGGAGATCCCGGCCATCTCGACTTTCCAGATTTCGAACGAAGTGCGTGGGCGCAGACGCAGGCCGGCATCGGAGTTTTCCAGATCCAGCGGCTTGCGCGGATCACCGCTCCAGTTGATGTTCTCCTTGACCTCGGGGCGGAACCACAACACGCCGTTGTCCACCGGTTTGGGCAGGCTCATGGCGAGCACGCCGCTGGCCACTTGCTGAAACTGCGCGGCTGGCGGGTAGATGCTGGCCAGATGATGACTGGCGAACACCGGCTCGCCGGTTTCCTGCAGCCACTTGTGCAGGGCGCGAATGTCTTCTGGCTCCGGGCAATTACCGTAACGGTGCAACTGCTTGTCTTCGATGATCGCAATGCCCCCGGCCCCGGCCAGCGCCATCAGCACTTGCGGTTGCTGCGCCAGACCATCGAAGACATTTTCCGGCGAGTCGATCATGGCCTGTTTGAGCAATGCCAGTGCCTCGACCTTTTCTTCACGCTGACGGCTGAGTTCCAGCGCCTCCATCGCGCTGATCTGCAGCGACAGTACCTGACCGATGGTCTGACAGGCACTGCGCAACTCGTGCGGCACATGCAGCGGCTGGCGATTGCCACAGCTGATCAGGCCCCAGAGTTTGTCACCCTTGAGCAGCGAGATGCTCATCGACGACAGAACGCCCATGTTCTTCATGTACTGACAATGAATCGGCGAGACGCTGCGCAGGGTGGCGAAACTCAGGTCCAGCGGGGTCTGGGTGTCCGGGCGCAGCTTGGGCACCAGCGGCACCGGCTGGTAATCGGCATTGGGGATGATCCGCAGCCAGTTGGTGCGGTACAGCTCGCGCGCTTGCTCGGGGATGTCCGAGGCCGGGAAGAACAGGCCGTTGAACACTTCCATCGACGGATCCGACGCCTCGGCGATCACCTGGCCGTGGCCCTCCTCCTCGAAGCGGTAGATCAGCACCCGGTCGTAACCGGTCATCGCCTGGATTTCCTTGACGCTGATGTCATACAGCGCCTGCAATGTGGTGGCTGCTTGCAAGCGCTGGAGCATGCGTCCCAGATGGGTCTGGTTGCCGGCGACGTTACGCGGCTGGAAGTTTTCGACGTGGATTTCCAGTTCCAGAATCAACACGCCTTGATGACGGTGCAGCAGACCTTCGAACGCGGTGCCGTTGAGGCGGAAATGCAGCGGTCCGGCATCGGCGAACACCGGTTGCTGCAGCGCATCGCGCACAGCGGCGGCAGGCGCGTCACCCAACAGACTGTGCAGCGGCTGGCCGATCAGCTCCTGCGCCGGCCGTGCCAAGAGGGTCTCGACGTTGGCGCTGATCTGAATGATGTCCAGCGCCGGCTCGCTCAGGGTCAGCAACAGGCCATGGGGCTGGATGGCACCCGGAAAGCGGATCGGTTCGTCGGCACAGTTGGCCAGCAGTTCTTCAAAGGCTTCTTGGTCTTGCGGGTTCATGCCAGTACCTCCCGGCTTTCGAGCCAGCGCTCGAAACAACTGAATGTGGATTGGGCCGCCGCAACCACGGCTTCACGTTCATCCGCACTCAGCGGTCGACTGCCCAGGTAATCAATGAAATCGCGCCAGCGGCGGCCGGTGGCAGCGCCGTAAACGTCGAGGAATGCCGCGCCATTGTCGGCGTCCAGGCTCAACCGCGAAGCGATTTCGCGACGCAGGATCTGCCCGCCGAGGGTTGCCCCTTCCAGCACGTACAACACACCCAGGCAAGTCGGCCCGGAGTCGATCACGGGCAACGTCTGACACTGTGGCAAACGGGCGATGGTCTCGCTCGTGAGGCCCAGCGCCTGCAAATCATCGAGCAAAATCTGCGATTTGAGGCGTGGCGCAATATCGAAATCCACCGGGATCGCGCCGCTGTCGAGCAATGCGCTTTCCAGTGGCCGATAAAAACCGTAATAAGCCTGCATCAACCGTACGAAAGCGTTGGAATCGAGGGTATTGGAGAAAAAAGGAAGACGTTTTTCCAGTGCGATGTGCAGTTCGGCAGTGCCGGCTCGCAGATCTTGCAGCACCGGCGGCACATAAACTTCACGGGCCTTTGCTTGCATGTAAATCGCTCTTGGTGGGGCCGCTTCGGGGCCGGCAGGGTATTTGCAGCTTTGGACGAATATTACACGGCAAACGCCTTTTTCTGACTTGGCGCATAGATTTTTCTGACGAAACCAGCGCCTTCAGACTTTTGAGAGTTCCGGTCAATCGGAAAAGTTCGACTGGATTGAAGGAACTGCCAAGGCTGTACCGCGACAGCGCCGCGAGACTGTATGGGTCAACGCGGCCGCCGCCTGTGATAAAAATGCGGCATCGCTTCTGGAGCCCACATCCATGGATCTCGCCACGCTTACGCTGTTTCTTCCGGCCTGCTTTGCCTTGAATATGGCCCCCGGCCCGAACAATTTGCTGTCAGTCAGCAATGCCACCCGCTATGGCTATCGCCGGGCCTGCGCCGCCGGTATCGGGCGGATTATCGCGTTCGCCGGGATGATCGCCCTCGCCGGCGCCGGACTGTCAGTGGTGCTGCAGACCTCGGAATGGCTGTTCCATGCGATCAAGATCATCGGCGCGGCGTATCTGCTGTACCTGGCCTGGCAACTGTGGCGCGCCAATCCCGAGGCCGAGCAGCAAATGGCGGGAGCGTCGGTGAGATTCTGGCGCCTGGCGCGTCAGGAGTTTCTGGTGGCGGCGGGCAATCCGAAAGCGATTTTGCTGTTCACCGCATTCCTGCCGCAATTTGTCGACCCGAGCCGCCCGGTGCCGGCGCAATTCGCCGTGCTCGGTGCACTGTTCCTGCTGCTGGAATGGATCGCGATCGGCGCCTATGCGTGGATGGGCCTGCACATGCGCCGCTGGTTCGCCGAGCCGCGCGGCAAACGGGTCTTCAACCGTTGCTGTGCAGGGCTACTGTCGGCGGCCGCTTCAGTGCTGTTGTTCGCCAAACGTGCTTAAGCCTCGGACGGGCCTTTGAGTTCGACCTGATTGCCGTCCGGGTCGAAGCAATACAGCGACAGGCCGTAGCCCTCGGCGCCGAAGCGTCTGGCGGCTTTGTCCACGGTCAGGCCGCAGGATTGCAAGTGGCTGACCAGCGCCGCCTCGTCGAACGGGTCGATGCGCAGGCAGAAATGATCGACGTTGCGCCGCTCGGTACCGGCTGCACCGCCGCCCTTCCTGCCCAGCTCGCCTTGCAAGTCGACGAGATCGATCATCGAAGTTCCGGCGCGCAGGTGCACCAGACCCAGTGGTTCGTTGTGTCTGACCACCTCGGCACCGAAGACCTGGCGGTAAAAATCGATACTGCGCTGCAGATCGGCGACACGCAGGACGATGTGATCAATATGTTGAATCGAAAACGGATGCATGAACTCGACACCTCACCCACTCTGTAGGAGCTGCCGCAGGCTGCGATCTTTTGCTTTTGATTTTAAGAGACAAGATCAAAAGATCGCAGCCTGCGGCAGCTCCTACACGGTAGTTCAGAGGTTCTGGAAATTCACTGTCGATTTTTCGGTGGAGCCATCGAAATCCTGGATTTAAGCTCTGGCCATGAACATACAAACCGCACTGCTGCCGCCCCACGCCGAGATGGTTCGCGCCATGCTCGAACGCGACACCGCCTACGAAGGGGTGTTCTTCACGGCCGTGAAAACCACCGGGATCTTCTGCCGCCCCAGTTGCACGGCGCGCAAGCCGAAGCCGGAAAACGTCGAATTCTTCGCTCATGCCGATGAGTGCCTGAGCGCCGGTTATCGCGCCTGCCTGCGCTGCAAACCGCTGGACGCTGCAGCCATCGCACCCGATTGGGTGCAGCGCCTGCTCAAAGCCGTCGATGCCGACCCGGAGGTGCGCTGGAGTGACGCCCAGTTGCTGGCCGAAGGCATCGAACCGCTGAAGCTGCGACGCTGGTTCAAGCAGCATTTCGGCATGACCTTCCATGCATGGCTGCGCACGCGCCGGCTCGGCATGGCGCTGGGCGGCATTCGCCAGGGCGCCTCGATTGATCACGCGGCGTTTGACTCCGGCTATGAATCACTCAGCGGTTTTCGTGACGCGTTCCAGAAATCCTTCCACATCACCCCGGGCCGCGCGGCCAACAGCGAACCGCTGCTGTTCACCCGCCTGACCACACCACTGGGGCCGATGATCGCCATGGCCGAACGTCGGGGACTGGTGTTGCTGGAGTTTCTCGACCGCCCGGCGCTGACCCGCGAAGTCGAGGAATTGCAGGCCCGTCACGGCTACGTGGTCGCACCGGGGCACAATGCGCATCTGCAGCAGATCGAACAGCAACTGAAGGAATATTTCGCCGGTACCCGCAGCGCCTTCAGCGTGCCACTGTACCTGCCCGGCAGCGCGTTCGACCGGCAAGTCTGGGACGAACTGCTGAACATCCCCTACGGCCACACCAGCACCTACGGTGCCATCGCGGCACGTTTGGGCAAACCCGGCGCCAGTCGCGCGGTAGGCTTGGCCAATGGGCACAATCGGCTGTCGATCGTGGTCCCGTGCCATCGGGTGATTGGCGCGGATGGCTCACTGACCGGCTATGGTGGTGGGCAGCCACGCAAGGCGTTTCTGCTGAGGCTGGAAAACGCTGCGGTGCAGCTCACGCGCCCCCTGGCGTTTTGAACACTCTCTCCAAAGGATGGCGATGTTTGCTGAAAGATCATGACTGAGTGCTATCAAGCGGCAAGCGAACATCTGGCCGCACTTGACCCAGACTGGCAGCGCCACATTGCCGCCGTCGGCCCGTGTCTGCATCAACCGCACCCGACGCGTGATCCGTATCAGTCGCTGGTGCGGGCGATTGCCTATCAGCAACTGCACGCCAAGGCCGGGGACGCGATTGTCGGGCGCCTGGTGGCGTTGTTTCCCGGGCAGACGTTTCCCCGGCCTGAACAGATTCTCGCGACCGACTTTGATCGACTGCGCGGCTGCGGCTTTTCGGCGGGCAAGATTGCAACGATTCAGGGCATCGCCCAGGCAACGCTGGACGGCGTGGTACCGGATTACCCCATCGCGCGGGTTATGGACGACGAGACGTTGATTGAACGTCTGGTCAGCCTGCGCGGGGTTGGCCGCTGGACGGTGGAGATGCTGCTGATCTACAGCCTGGAACGCATGGATATTTTGCCGGCGGATGACTTTGGCGTGCGCGAGGGCTATCGCCGATTGAAGGGGCTGGAGGTGCAGCCGACGCGCAAGCAGATGATCGAGATCGGCTTGGCGTGGAGCCCGTATCGGACGGTGGCAGCCTGGTATTTGTGGCGCGTACCCAAACCCCTGTAGGAGCTGCCGCAGGCTGCTCCTACAGGGAATGCGTTGCAAAGGCGGGAGCGAGCCTGCTCGCGAAGGCGCCAGTTGATTCAACCTCAAATCAGAGACCTGACTTCAACTTGCTGAACGCCCGAATCAAAGCCCGATTGAACGCCTTGCCATTGTCATTCTTGCTGTACAGCGAAGCCCGCACCGCCGCTGACGGGTACGTCCCCGGATCATTGCGGATCGACGCATCAACCAAAGCATCCGCCGCCGTGATCGCATTGGCGTAGTGGATGGTGTCAGTGATCGGCGCGATCACCTCAGGCGTCATCAGATAATCCATCAACGCCAGCCCGGCCTGTGGATGCGGCGCATCCTTGGGAATGACCATGGCGTCAAACCAGATCAACGTGCCCTCTTTGGGGATGCGGTAGCTGAGCTGGAACGGCTTGTTCGCCGCTTGCGCCTGCCCGGCTGCAATCGCCACGTTGCCGTTCCACGACATCGCCACGCAGGTGTTGCCGTTGGCCAGGTCGCTGATGTTCAGGTCGTTGTCGAAGTAACGGATGTACGGGCGGATCTTCGCCAGTTGCTGCTCGGCGAGTTTCAGGTCATCAAGATTCTGCCGGTTGATGTCCAGGCCCAGGTACTTCATGACTGCGGCGAACACTTCGTTTGGATCGTTGAGCAGACTCACGCCACAGTCGGCAAATTTCGCCACCACCGCCGGGTCGAACAGCATCGCCCAGCTGTCGGTCGGCGCTTCTGGTAAACGCTGCTTGATCGCTTGCTCCTGATAGCCGACGCCGGTGGTGCCCCAGGCATAAATGCCGGCGTAACGGTTACCCGGATCGAACACCGCCATGTGCTGGCGAAACTCCTCGCCAACCCCGGCAAAGTGTGGCACCCGGGCCTTGTCCAGCGGCTGGATCGCACCACTCTCGATGGCCCGCGACAGGTGCTGGCCGGCGGTCAGCACCAGGTCATAACCGCTGCGCCCGGTGAGCAGTTTGGTTTCCACGGTTTCCAGCGAATCGAAGTGATCGGCGACCACCTGAATGCCGGTCTGCGCTTCAAAATTCTTCAGCGTATCCGGGGCCAGGTACTCGCCCCAGATGTACAGATTGACCACCGGTTTCGCCGCTTCGGCAGCCTGCACACACAGGGGTGCAAGCACCAGCAATAACGCTTGAGTCAGTTTGTGCAGGCCCATCATCACACCCCCTTGCGATTAGACGTGCCGGCGTATTGCGGCATGGTGATGCACGCGACGTTGCCGCCACCGAGGAGGATTTCCCGGGAATTTTCGATGCCGACGATCTTGTGCTGCGGGAACAGTTCGGCGAGCGTCGCCATGGCCACCTGATCGTTGCGATCACCGAACAGCGGTACCACGATCGAACTGTTGCCGGCGTAGTAGTTGATGTACGACGCGCAGATTCTGGTGCCGGCCTGGCGGGTATGGGTGTTGTCCTGCTGATCGAGGCCTTCGGCTTCCTCGGCGGTCCATTCCAGCACGTCCGGTTGCGGCAGTTTGTGCACGATCAACGCGCGGCCACGGCTGTCGCGGGTGCTGCGCAGGATGTCGTAGGCCTCCTGATAGATTTCCCATTGCGGGTCATCGCGGTTGTCGGTCCACTGCAGCACCACTTCGCCGGGGCGCACGAAGCACGCGAGGTCATCGACATGGCCATCGGTTTCGTCGAACTTGCAGCCGCGTGGCAGCCAGATCACCTGTTCGGCGCCAAGGTAATCGGTCAGGCGCCGAGTGACCTCGGCCTTGCCCAGATGCTGGTTGCGATTGCGGTTGAGCAAGCACTGTTCGGTGGTGAGGATGCTGCCCTGACCGTCACTCTGGATGCCGCCGAGTTCGGCAATCAGCGGTGCGCGGTAACGGTCGAAGCGTTCGATTTCGAGGATCTTGCTGGCGATCTGGTCGTCCTTGTCCCACGGGTAATACAGGCCACCGTCGAGGCCGCCGTAGGCGTTGAATTCGAAGTCGACGCCACGCACTTCGCCGCTTTCATCGTTGACCACAAAGCACGGGCCGCTGTCGCGAAACCAGGTGTCGTTGCAGGTCATCTCGACCACGCGCACTTGCGGCGGCAATTGCCGACGCGCCGTGGCGAATTGCGCGGCGGAGGCGCAGACCGTGACCGGTTCGCTGTGGGAGATGGCGGTGACGATCTGCACCCAGACTTTCTGCGCCGGTTTCGCGCCGTTGCGCCACACGTCGGTGCGCTCCGGCCAGCCGAGCCAGCAGCCGGATTTGGCTTCGAATTCGCCGGGCAGACGGAAGCCGTCGTGTTTGGGGGTGGAGTCGAGCAAACGTGCCATGGTCAAACCTCGTCTTGGGTGGGGAATGACCACAGGCTAAGGTCGCGGACGGCAGGCCCGCCAACGATGATTATTGCGGAACCGTTGAATTCAACTCATCAATCGCTCAACTGATCGTTGAACCATTCGAGCATCTGCGCCACCGCCGGACGCTCCAGCCGCAGCCGCTCGCAGACCAGCGCGTATTGGCCGAGCGCGGTCATGCTCGCGCTGAACGGCCGCACCAGTCGCCCGCTCAGCAGGTCCTCGTGCGCGGTGAGGTTGTCGCCCATCGCCACGCCCTGCCCCTGCGCCGCCGCTTCCAGCGCCAACCCGGCATGGGCGAAATACAACTGACGCTGCGGGCGCAGATCGCCGGCGTGGCTGGTGAGCCACGTTGTCCAGGTCTTGCCATCCTGATCGTCGTGCAGCAGGCAATGGCGCACCAGGTCCTTCGGCGACTTCAGAGCGCCCTGGTTGAACAGCCCGGGGCTGCACACCGGGAAGAATTGCAGCGCCGGCAACGGCCGCACGAAGTAGGAACTGCTGTCTGCAGGTCCGATGCCGTAGGTGATCGCCAGATCGATGTCCTCGCCGGGCGCGCTGGCGTCGATCGGCTGTTCGTAGAGATGCAGGGTGATGTGCGGATAGCGCGCATAGAAATCGGTGAGGCGGTTCATCAGCCACTTCTGCGCCAGTTCGGCGGTGACCGCCAGACGCACGACCGCCAGCGAGGATGGATCGCGCAGTTCATCGCAGGCCTCGCCGATCAATTCGAAGGCCTGCTGCAGGCTCTGCATCAGGCGCCCGGCGGCGATGGTCGGGCGGATCTGCCGGCCTTCGCGGATGAACAGCGAAACGCCGAGCTGCTCTTCGAGCTGACGGATCTGGTGGCTGACCGCGCTGTCGGTGACGCACAGCTCGGCGGCAGCCCGGCCGAAATGCGCGTGGCGGGCGGCGCATTCGAAGGTTCTGAGGGCGGCCAGTGAGGGGAGTCTTCGCATGGGTTGGGGTGCCTTTTTTGGGGACATGCTGACCGGGCCTTGAGCAGGCGTCCAGTGGCTCCGCGTTATCGTTCATCGCTGGCAAGCCAGCTCCCACAGGTTTTGTGTCGAATGGCAAAGCCGCGCACACCAAAAAATCACTGTGGGAGCTGGCTTGCCAGCGATGGCGTCGGCACATTCACACAATTCTTCTAGGCTCATTCAAACCCATCCAGCCAACCGGAGGCCCAACATGCACCTCGAAGGCTCTTGCCACTGCGGCGCCGTCACCTTCAGCCTGACCAGCGCCCATCCCTATCCCTATCAACGCTGCTACTGCTCGATCTGCCGCAAGACCCAGGGCGGTGGCGGTTACGCGATCAACCTGGGTGGCGACGCGGCCAGCCTCAAGGTTCAGGGGCGCAAGCACATCAGCATCTACCACGCCAGGATGAAGGACGAAGGTGACAAACGTGCCCATCGCAGCACGGCCGAACGGCATTTCTGCTCACAGTGCGGCAGCGGCTTGTGGCTGTTCAGCCCGGAATGGCCGGACTTGATTCATCCGTTCGCCTCGGCCATCGATACGCCACTGCCGGTGCCGCCGGAGCACACGCATTTGATGCTGGGGTCGAAGGCGCCCTGGGTCGAAGTGGATGCGAAGCCCAAGGACAAGCAGTTTGCGGTGTATCCCGAGGAGTCGATTGCGCAGTGGCATGAGCGCTTGGGGCTGGTCAAATGAGCATGGATTTGCGCTGGCTTTGATGGCCCTATCGCTGGCAAGCCAGCTCCCACAGGTTTTGTGTACGCCGAGAAACCTGTGGGAGCTGGCTTGCCAGCGATAGGGCTGGAACCGACAACGCAGATCAGTCCAGATGCGCCCAGGTCATCCGGAACGACGCCCCACCCCACACCGATTCCCCGACCTCGACCTGCCCGCCATGGGACTGCGACACCCGCCGCACCAGCGCCAGCCCCAGGCCGAATCCGCCGGTACGACGGTCGCGACTGGCATCCAGCCGCGAGAACGGTTCGAAGATCTTCTCCCGGCCTTCCACCGGCACCCCCGGGCCATCGTCGTTGACCCGCACTTCGTAGTAATCGCCGCTGCGCACCAGCGTCACTTCGACCCGCTGCTCGGCATAACGTATGGCGTTACGCAGCAGATTGATCACCGCCCGCGCCATGAACCGCGGCTCGATGCGCACGGTGTCGAGCCGGCAGTCGCCAATCAGCAACTGCACCCCCGCCGCTTCCGCCTCCAGCGCAACGCTGCCGACCACGCTGTCGAGCCAGTTGGCCGCTTGAATGTTTTCGCGCTTGATCACCGTCGCACCGCGTTCGAGGCTGGCGTAGGTCAGCAGTTCGGAGACCATTTCTTCCAACTCGCCGAGGTCGGCGTACATGTCGGCGATCAGTTCGCGGTTCTGGTTGGCGTCCGGCTGTTGCTTGAGCTGGTCGAGTTCAAACGACAGCCGCGCAATCGGCGTACGCAATTCGTGGGAGACCGCGTTGGTCAGCTCGCGCTGATTGGCGATCAGGCTCTCGATGCGCGCCGCCATCAGGTTGAAGTGTTCCGCCAGATCGCGGATGTTCGAGCGTTTCGACAGTTGAATGCGCACCGACAGATCGTTATCGCCAAAGCGCTCGGCGGCCAGACGCAGTTTTTCCAGATCGCGCCAGTGCGGGCGTACCCAGAAGAACAGCACGATGCCGATGAGCACCGCGAGCATCGCGTAAGCCACCGCGATGTAGAACGGCATCAGGCTCGGTTCGGGCGGCAGCTTGATGCTGAGCAGTTGCGAGCCACCGTCGATGTTGCTGATGAATTGGGTGTAGTTGTCGCGGATCACCAACAGGTTTTGCGCCAGTTCGGCCTTTTCCTCGGTGCTGAGGTCCAGTTGATCGGCTTCGATCAGCTTCAGCGACAAGCCGTAGTGCGGGCGCAACGCTTCCAGCTGCTGTTCACGCGCCGCGCCTTGCTGATCGCGCATGTGCTCGACCAATGACCACGCCTGCCCGCGCACCGCCTCACGGTTGTAGGCCTGCATCTGGTTGTCGAGCAACGCGTTGAAGGTGTGTTCGACAGTTTGCAGGGCCAGGACCAGGCCCACCGTCATCACCAGAAACAGCCCGAGGAATAACCGCAGCATCTACAGCTCCCACGCGAATGGATTGAACAGGTAACCCTTGCCCCACACGGTCTTGATGCACACCGGCTCACGAGGATTGTCCTTGAGTTTGTTGCGCAACTTGCTGATGTACACGTCGACGCTGCGATTGAGCCCATCGAAGGCGATACCGCGCATGCGGTTGAGGATGTCATCGCGGGACAGGGTTTTGCCGGCGGCGCTGGCCAGCAGCCACAGCAGCTCGAATTCCATGGTGGTCATCTCGATGATCTCGCCAGCCAGCCGCACTTCGCGGCAGCTGCGGTCGATGCTCAAGCGGCCGAACTCCAGCGCACTGACCACGCCGGCCTCCGGCATCTGCCGACGCTGCAAGGCGCGTAGCCGAGCGAGCAATACCGGCGGTTTGATCGGCTTGATCACGTAATCGTCGGCGCCGGATTCCAGGCCGAGAATGTGGTCGAGGTCGTCTTCCTTGGCGGTGAGGATGACAATCGGCGTGTCCGACACGCTGCGAATTTCCCGGCACACGTGCAGCCCGCTCTGCCCCGGCAGCATCAGATCAAGCACCACCACTTTGGGCTGGAATTCGAGAAACGCGGCCACCGCCAGATCGCCGCGATGCACCGCGCGCACCTCGTAGCCATGCTGCTCGAGAAAGTGCGCAATCAGCGTGGCCAGACGTTCATCGTCTTCGACCAGCAAGACTTTGCCAAAACCCAGGTTATCCATAACGACCGTCTGCCAACCCATGTGTGAAATGGTCGACAGTATGGCGGCAATCGTCGGCGAGGCGTTGTTTCGGGCAGCAAAAACCGGCCGCAGGGGCCGGTTTTCGGTGATATTTCATACTCTTAAGAGTTTTTAACAAGTAGGAGCTGCCGAAGGCTGCGATCTTTTGATTTTTGAAACAAGATCAACAGATCGCAGCCTTCGGCAGCTCCTACAGGTTATGCGGCAGCCGGCACACCACTGTGGAAGCGAAACTCTTCATCAGGCGATTCGATCAGTTCCTGCTCGGCAGCACGCACCCTGTCGATCACCTGAGCGATGTCCTTCGCGTCGCCGTACTGGTAAGCCAGTTTCAGATAACCCTGGAAGTGCCGCGCCTCGCTTTTCAGCAGGCCGAAATAGAACTTGCCGAGTTCTTCGTCCAGATGCGGCACCAGCGCTTCGAAACGCTCGCAACTGCGCGCTTCGATAAATGCGCCGACCACCAGGGTATCCACCAGTTTCACCGGCTCATGGCTGCGCACCACTTTGCGCAGGCCCGAGGCGTAGCGCCCGGCGTGCAACTGGCGCAGCTCGATCTTGCGGCGTTTCATGATGCGCATGACTTGTTCGTGGTGCACCAGTTCTTCCCGGGCCAGACGCGACATCATGTTGATCAGGTCGACGTGGGAATGGTACTTGGCAATTAGGCTCAGCGCGGTGCTGGCGGCCTTGAACTCGCAGTTCTTGTGGTCGATCAGCAGGGTTTCCTGATCGGCCAGTGCGGCCTGGACCCAGGCGTCGGGTGTGCGGCAGCCAAGGAATTCGTGGATTTCGGGAAGGATCATGAGGCTCACGGTAAAAGGTGTACGAGCAAAGGCCGCCGATTATACCGGCCTGCCCGCAGACCACCAGTCGCAGGCGTTGATATGCATCAAGTCGCAGGCGCATGAGCAGCAACTATAGTTGTGCAACGCCGTGCCTTTTCTTTGCTGGAGACTCCGCTCATGCAAGCCATTCGCAGCATTCTGGTGGTCATCGAACCCGAACATTCGGAAAGCCTGGCGCTCAAGCGCGCCAAGTTGATCGCCGGCGTGACCCAGGCCCATCTGCACCTGCTGGTGTGTGACCGCAAGCACGACCACGCCGGCATGCTTGGCGTGCTCAAAGCCGCACTGCTGGCGGATGGCTACAGCGTGACCACCGAACAGGCGTGGAACGAAAGCCTGCACGAGACCATCATCGACGTGCAGCAGGCCGAAGGTTGCGGGCTGGTGATCAAACAGCACTATCCCGACAGCGCGCTGAAAAAGGCTCTGCTGACCCCGGCCGACTGGAAACTGCTGCGCCACTGCCCGACTCCGGTGCTGTTGGTGAAAACATCCACCTCCTGGAAAGATCGAGTGATTCTTGCGGCTGTGGACGTGGGCAATGCCGATGGCGAACACCGGCATTTGCACACCACGATCATTGATCATGGCTACGACATTGCCAGCCTGGCCAAGGCGCATCTGCATGTGATCACGGCGCATCCGTCGCCCATGCTCTCGGCCGCGGATCCGACCTTCCAGCTCAAGGAAACCATCGAAGCGCGGTACCGCGAGCAGTGCAAGGCGTTTCAGGCCGAGTTCGATGT
Organism: Pseudomonas sp. AO-1; assembly: GCF_019775695.1. Classification (NCBI taxonomy): domain Bacteria; kingdom Pseudomonadati; phylum Pseudomonadota; class Gammaproteobacteria; order Pseudomonadales; family Pseudomonadaceae; genus Pseudomonas; species Pseudomonas sp. AO-1. The sequence goes on along the minus strand of NZ_CP079947.1, from coordinate 2,779,563 downwards.
GGACGACGAGCACCTGCATATCGAGGAAGGCCCGGCGGATGTGTTGATTCCGTTCATGGCGCACAAGCTGCAGGCGGCGGTGACCGTGATCGGCACCGTGGCACGCAGCGGGTTGTCAGGCGCGTTGATCGGCAATACCGCTGAAGTGGTGCTGGATGCACTGGAAAGCGACGTGCTGGTGCTCAAGCCGCAGGAGGTTGAGGATCATCTGGTGGAGTTGGCGGTGAAACACTGAGGATTACGGTGCCTGAACCGGCGCCTTCGCGAGCAGGCTCGCTCCCACAGTTGGAATGCATATCCCTGTGGGAGCTGGCTTGCCAGCGATAGCGGTGGGTCAGTCAACATTGATATTGGATGCACCGCCCTCATCGCTGGCAAGCCAGCTCCCACAATATTTGCATTCCGCTCCGATCATTGTGGGAGCGAGCCTGCTCGCGAAGCTTCTAGGCGCCGAAGGCGTCTTTCAGAAAGCCGGGGGCGATATAGCGCTGATAATGCGCTTCCGACAACAGGAAGAATTCCCGATCAATGGCATCGCGCAGTTCCGGCAGGTTCCAGTCGCGGAACTCCGGCAGCAACACCATCCCATAGGCTTCCAGATTAATGATCACCCGCGCCCCGCGCGCAATCAGCTGATAGGCCCAGCAATATTCCGACTGATGCGGCACGAAGCGGATCTTGCGCTGCTCCAGCTGTTGGCGCAGGCGCGCCGGATCGAAGATCTCGACCTTGCTCGCCATCACTTGTGACAGCAATTGCTCCAGACGCAACCACACCGCACGCTTTTCCTCCTCGCCGTAACCATTCCAGTGGATCACTTCGTGGTGGAAACGCTTGCAGCCACGGCACACCAGATCTCCGTAAACAGTGGAGCAGAGGCCGACGCAGGGGGTCTTGATGGTCTGATTGGGCATAAATTGGCAAAACACTGAAACGCGGAACAGGCCGGCATGTTAGCCCTTTGTCAGGCATTGATCACCCCTCAAACGTCAGGGGCAAGCGCTGGCTCGCGGTTTGCCTCGCCCGCGCACAACGCCACCAAAGTCCAATAGAGCGCGACTTACCTTTAAATTTTTTTTGCCGTAGAATCAGCCAGCCTTTTAAGGCGCCAATGTCCGTTAGAAGCTGTTTTCAAAGCGTCACGAGCACAGTCGTTCCTTCAGAGCGGTGTTGGCGAAGGGTTTTTCCAGCGGGGAAAAGCCCAACGCCAACCCTCATCAGCTCCCCGTTCTGCAGGCGTAAAACTTTGAAAGCAGCTTCTGTAAGGAATTGCCGGTAATTCTGGCCAAACGACTCACAACGTCGTGCGGTGCATGAGTACGGCAATTTCGGGATGAGCGTCCCGGACACCCATTTGGGACCACTGATGAGGGTAATAACTGTGCTTGAAGCCTACCGCAAACATATCGAAGAGCGTGCAGCCCTGGGTATCGTTCCCCAGCCGCTTAACGCCGAACAAACTGCAGGCCTGGTCGAGCTGCTGAAGAATCCTCCGGCTGGCGAAGAAGCTTTCCTCGTTGACCTGATCACCAATCGCGTACCACCAGGAGTGGACGAAGCCGCTTACGTCAAAGCCGGTTTCCTGTCGGCCCTGGCCAAAGGCGAAGTCACCTCCCCTCTGCTGGACAAGAAGCGCGCTGTAGAACTGCTCGGCACCATGCAGGGCGGCTACAACATCGTGACCCTCGTTGAACTGCTGGACAACGCCGAGCTGGCGCCAGTGGCTGCCGAAGAACTCAAGCACACCCTGCTGATGTTCGATGCCTTCCACGACGTGGCTGAAAAAGCCAAGAACGGCAACGTTCACGCCAAAGCCGTGCTGCAATCCTGGGCTGACGGCGAGTGGTTCAAGAAGCGCCCTGTCCTGGCCGACAAGATCAGCCTGCGCGTGTTCAAGGTCACCGGCGAAACCAACACCGACGACCTGTCCCCGGCACCAGACGCCTGGTCGCGTCCTGACATCCCGCTGCACGCCCTGGCCATGCTGAAAATGGCCCGTGACGGCATCGTTCCGGACGAGCAAGGCAAGACCGGCCCGATGAAGCAGATCGAAGAAATGCGCGGTCAAGGCTTCCCGATCGCCTACGTCGGTGACGTGGTCGGTACCGGTTCCTCGCGTAAATCGGCGACCAACTCGGTGCTGTGGTTCTTCGGCGATGACATCCCTTACGTGCCGAACAAGCGCGCTGGCGGTTTCTGCTTCGGCAGCAAAATCGCTCCGATCTTCTACAACACCATGGAAGATGCCGGCGCACTGCCGATCGAGTTCGACGTGTCGAACATGAACATGGGCGACGTGATCGACCTGTACCCGCACGCCGGCAAAGTCTGCAAGCACGGTACCGACGAAGTCATCACCACCTTCGAAATGAAGACCCCTGTGCTGCTGGACGAAGTCCGTGCCGGCGGTCGTATCCCGCTGATCATCGGCCGTGGCCTGACCGAGAAGGCGCGTGCCGAACTGGGTCTGCCTGCGTTCGACCTGTTCAAGAAGCCGGAAGCACCGGCTGAAAGCACCAAGGGCTTCACCCTGGCGCAGAAAATGGTCGGCAAGGCGTGCGGTCTGGCAGAAGGCAAAGGCGTTCGTCCTGGCACCTACTGCGAACCGAAAATGACCACCGTAGGTTCTCAGGACACCACCGGTCCAATGACCCGTGACGAACTGAAAGACCTGGCGTGCCTGGGCTTCTCCGCTGATCTGGTGATGCAGTCCTTCTGCCACACCGCGGCGTATCCGAAGCCGATCGACGTGACCACCCACCACACCCTGCCTGACTTCATCATGACCCGCGGCGGCGTTTCCCTGCGTCCGGGCGACGGCATCATCCACTCGTGGCTGAACCGCATGCTGCTGCCGGACACCGTCGGTACCGGTGGTGACTCGCACACCCGTTTCCCGATGGGCATCTCGTTCCCGGCCGGTTCCGGTCTGGTCGCGTTCGCCGCTGCCACCGGCGTCATGCCGCTGGACATGCCGGAATCGATCCTGGTGCGCTTCAAAGGCAAAATGAAACCTGGCATCACCCTGCGTGACCTGGTTCATGCCATTCCTTACTTCGCCATCCAGAACGGTCTTCTGACCGTCGAGAAGAAAGGCAAGAAAAACGCCTTCTCCGGCCGCATCCTGGAAATCGAAGGCCTGGAAGGTCTGACCCTGGAACAGGCATTCGAACTGTCCGACGCCTCGGCCGAACGTTCGGCTGCCGGTTGCACCATCAAGCTGTCGAAAGAGTCGATCACCGAGTACCTGCAGTCCAACATCACCCTGCTGCGCTGGATGATCGGCGAAGGCTACGGCGATGCACGTACCCTGGAACGTCGTGCGCAAGCGATGGAAGCCTGGATCGCCAACCCGCAACTGATGGAAGCCGATGCCGACGCCGAATACGCCGAAATCATCGAAATCGATCTGGCCGAGATCAACGAGCCGGTACTGTGCGCGCCGAACGATCCGGACGACGCCCGTCTGCTGTCCAGCGTCGCTGGCGAGAAGATCGACGAAGTGTTCATCGGTTCGTGCATGACCAACATCGGTCACTTCCGCGCTGCCGGTAAACTGCTGGATCAGGTCAAGGGTCAGCTGCCAACCCGTCTGTGGCTGTCGCCGCCGACCAAAATGGACGCTCACCAACTGACCGAAGAAGGCTACTACGGCATCTACGGCAAGGCCGGCGCGCGCATGGAAATGCCAGGCTGCTCGCTGTGCATGGGTAACCAGGCACGCGTTGAGCCGAACAGCACCGTGGTCTCGACGTCGACCCGTAACTTCCCGAACCGTCTGGGCGACGGCGCGAACGTCTACCTGGCTTCGGCCGAACTGGCGTCCGTGGCTTCGATCCTGGGTCGCCTGCCGACCGTCGAGGAGTACATGGAATACGCTGGCAAGATCGACAGCATGGCGGCCGATGTTTACCGCTACCTGTCCTTCGACCAGATCGCCGAGTTCCGTGAAGCGGCTGCGAACGCCAAGATTCCGGTCGTTCAAGCCTGACGTTACAAAGCAATAGAAAACGCCGCCCATCGTGAGATGCGCGGCGTTTTTTTATGCGTGCTCTGTTCCACATCATTCCTTGTAGGAGCTGCCGAAGGCTGCGATCTTTGCTCTTGATTTTAAAAAGCAAGATCAAAAGATCGCAGCCTCCGGCAGCTCCTACAGGGAGGCGTCAGGCTTCAAGGCCTGCTGCACCGCACCATCGACGCTCAGCCCGCTGAGTATCACCCCGTTGGCCGTTACCTCCGGCAACGCCTCCAACGCGACCAGCGCTTCCTGTTTGAGCCGCGCCAGAATCAGCCGCTTGCCCTCCTGATGCACCCGCAGGAAAAACTCCTGCATCGCCTCGATACTGGTGCCGTCCAGGTCCGGGGTTTCCTCCAGACTGAGGATCACCGTGTGCAGCGGCACTTGCGAATGACGAATCAAATGCAGCGCCGCACCGAGAATCCGCTCCACATTGGCAAAGAACAATGCCTCACTGGGCCGCACAATCAGCACTCCCGGCTCAACCGTCGCCGTTGGATGTCGCTGCAAATCGACAAAATCGTGCCCGCCGTCGATTCGCCCGAGCACCTGAATGTCCGCCGCCGACATCTGTTTGAGCATCAGCAACACGCTGATCGCCACCGACACCAGCAAGCCGTCGAGAATGCCCAGCACCAGCACCGCCCCCACCGCGCACATCACCAGCAGCCGATCCCGGCGCCAGACGAAGTAGCGCCCCAGCGGCTGCAGACTCAAGCCACGCGCCAGCGCATGAATCACGATGGCCGCCAGAATCGGCTCCGGCGTCAGGGCGATCCACGGCAATACCGTCAGCACGATCACCAGCACCACCAGCGCCGCCACGCCACCGGCCCAGCGTGACGTCGCCCCGGCTGCCTCGTTCGCCGACGTCGCCGAATACCCGGCCCCCGCCGGCATGCCATGGAACAATCCGGACAACAGATTCGAGGCCCCCAGCGCCAGCAGATCACGGTTGGAGGTCACACGATCACCGTGTTTGAGGGCGAACGCACTGATCGAGCCGTACGACTCTGCATACAGAATCATCACCAGCGCGAACCCCACCTCCCCCAGCCGCAGCCAGTCGGCAAACGGCAGCACCGGCAGGTTCGGTACTTCCAGGCTCAGGTCGATCAAGCCGATCAACTTCACACCGTGGGCCGGCAGGTTCAACCATTGCCCGGCGACGATACCGATCACCACCACCAGCAAACCGCCGGGCACCCGTGGAAAACGGGAGAACAGGCTCAACAACAGCAGAGCCACCGCAGCGACAGCAGCCGCCGGCCAGTTCCATTGCGGCAATTGTTCGAGCAATTGCGGGGCGAAGCGCACCAGATTGGCGTCGGTCAGGTGCACGCCGACCACGCTGGCGACCTGTTTGAGGATGATCGTCAGCGCCAGGCCGAAGGCGAAACCGCGCAATACCGGTTTGGCGATAAACGAAGTCACGCTGCCGAAGCGAAAGATCCCCGCCAGCAAGAACAGCCCACCGGTGACCAGTACCAAGCCGACCGCCAGCGTCGCGCGTAACTGCGGGTCGCCATTGGCCATGGTCGCGGTGGTCGCCGCCAGCACCGCCGCTGACGAAGACGTGGCCGAGACAATGGCAAAGCGGCTGGTGCCAAACAGCCCGTAGCAGAGCAATCCGGCAAACAGGGCAATCACGCCGGCCTGCGGCGCCAGCGCGGCGATGGTCGAATAAGCGACCGCTTCGGGCAAGAGCAGCCCGGCAATCGACAGGCCGGCGAGGATGTCACGCCAGCGATTGGTGGGTTCTACCGGTTGGGCCGTACTCGACAATCCACTGTCTCCAGACGAAAAAAAGCCGCTGTGCATGAGAGATGCGCAGCGGCCTACTGTAGCTGAAAAGCGAAAGATCGCAGCCTTCGGCAGCTCCTACAGGTATACACAAACCCTGTAGGAGCTGCCGCAGGCTGCGATCTCTTGATCTTCAAGCAGTCAGCGAATAAATCAACGCCGAAATCGCCACCAGACCTACGGCGGTGACAAACACGTTCGACGCCTGCCCGCGATAGCGCGCCATCGCCGGTACTTTGCGGATCGCGTACATCGGCATCAGGAACAGAATCGCAGCGATCACCGGGCCACCGATGGTCTCGATCATCCCGAGAATGCTCGGGTTCAGGGTTGCGACGATCCAGCACACCACCAGCATGAACGCCGCCACGATGCGATCCAGCGCCTTGGCGCCCGGACGCTTGCCGCTCTTGACGATCAGGCCTTTGAGGCCTTCGCTGGCGCCGATGTAGTGACCGAGAAACGACTTGGAGATCGCCACAAACGCAATCAACGGCGCCGCGAACGCGATGGTCGGGTTGCTGAAGTGGTTGGCCAGGTACGACAGGATCGACAGGTTCTGCGCCTTGGCTTCGGCCAGTTGTTCCGGCGACAGGGTCAGCACGCAGCTGAAGACGAAGAACAGCACCATCACCACCATCAACAGGTGGGCACGGCAGAGGATCTGCGAGCTGCGCTGGTCAGCGTTGACACCGTAGCGACGCTTCTGATCCACCGCAAACGCCGAGATGATCGGCGAGTGGTTGAACGAAAACACCATCACCGGAATCGCCAGCCACAGTGTGTGCAGCAACGCCGACGGTGCCGGCACTTGCGAGGCGGTGGTGAGAATGCCGCCGTTCCAGTGCGGAATCAGGTACACCGCGAGGAACAGCAGCGCAACGATGAACGGATACACCATCAGGCTCATCGCCTTGACGATGGCCTGCTCGCCGCAACGCACAACGGCGAGCAGGCCGAGGATCAACACGAACGACAGCAGCGCGCGCGGTGGCGGCGTGATGTGCAGTTGGTGTTCAAGGAAACTGGCGACCGTGTTGGTCAGGCCGACGCTGTAGATCAGCAGGATCGGGAAGATGGCGAAGAAGTACAGCAGGGTAATCAGCGCACCGGCCTTGATGCCGAAATGCTGCTCGACCACGTCAGTGATGTCGGCGCCTTCGCGACCGGAGAGGACGAAGCGGGTCAGGCCTCGGTGGGCAAAGAACGTCATCGGGAAGGCCAGCAGCGCGAGGATCACCAGCGGCCAGAAGCCACCCAGACCGGCGTTGATCGGCAAAAACAGGGTACCGGCGCCAATGGCCGTCCCGAACAGTCCCAACATCCACGTGGTGTCATGGCGATTCCAGCTCGACAGTTCAGCTGGTGCTGCCGCTTCATAGCGTTCGTCGACGCTATTGGCCTGATCATTCATCCGGTCGGATCTCCGCATTCCGGTCACTTGCCACTCGGTCGGGACGCGTCGGAAAAAACCGACAGACATGCTCCGGCCGAAACAGGGGCGCGATTCTCCGTGATAAATGAGCATAAGCAAAGACTTAGCTGAGGAATGGTTGTACGGAGCAGATCAGCGGGTTGTCGTTTTCGGGAAAATAGCTGTCGGCTTCAGATACGTGAAATGTCGTTTTTCGACAAGCTCCAGCGCCAAATCCACTGGCAAGGCCTGATCAGATTGATCGAGCCAGGAGAAATCCGAGTGACATGCAAAACAGGCCGAACGCCAGCATTCCCCAGATTGGGTACATATCGCCCTTGTTTTTGATGCGCATTCTTTCAACGTCCTCATCGTATTCTCGATCTGCCCGTTCAATCATGGCCTGACGGTCAAATGTACTCATGGTGATTTCCTTCTTAGAGAGTGGGGTTGAATGGTACAAACGCGAACACTTAAAACTTGAGTGAAAGTCCTACTACGGCCGCTGTTGCGGTCAACACCCCAGTGACTACCGCAAACGGATAAAAATACGTATCCCACCTCAACTTCTTTTCTTCCGCGATAAGCTTTTTTCTCTCGGCCGCCAGTTTCCGTATTTCACTCATTATCCTTTCGAGTTCCAGGTGTTCTCGATTGTTTTGAAGCATTTGCCTTCCTTGGCTGTTGGTAGTCACTACCCGAGCTGCTTTGTGCCTCATGATTGCTTGTTCATCACCATTCCGGTAGCAGACGCATCTGCCAAATTCGTAGGCAAAATCCGCGAAAAACGTAGGTAGCCTCGTACAAAAACAGCGGCGAGCTCATCACCCCACACTTTCAATCTGGCCGACATGTTCTAGCGTGAGAGGAGTCCCTTGCCCCACGGAGTCTTTGCCCATGCCCCTCGTCCGCGTCGAAATCAAAAAGCACTCTGATCCCACCTTCGCCAAACGCATCGGCGAGCGGATCTACGCCGCCATGCGCAGCACCATCAACGTACCGGAGCACGACAACTTCCAGATCCTCAACGAGCACGACGGCGAGCATTTCATCTTCGACCCGCAGTACCTGGGCATCCAGCGCAGCGATGAGTTGGTGATCATCCAGATCACCCTCAATGAAGGCCGGACGCTGGAGCAGAAAAAAGCCCTGTACCAGACCATCGCGCACAGCCTGAACAGTCAACTGGGCATTCGCCTGGAAGACGTGTTCATCAATCTGGTGGAAGTCAAAAAGGAGAACTGGTCGTTCGGCAACGGCATCGCCCAATACGCCAGTTGACTGGACTCGTTGGCGCCTTCGTGCAGCCGATCAACGATACCGGGGCGAGCTTCTGACGAAGCGCCCGCGCGCTCCCCGTTTCAGCTCCTACACTGGCTGAAGCGGGGCTGCGGCCATCATTGCCAAAGCGCTCTGGAATCAGCACTCTGACACGATATTCGCGACCGAACCGCCATTGATCACAGGAGCCGCGCAATGCCCGCCACCGTTCTGGTACTGGTTGAAACCATCAATGACTATCTGCCGATTCTCGAGCATCAGGGCTTTCATCTGATCCTCGCGCCAACCCCTGCCGAACGCGCGCAAGCGATCGCCACCCACGGGGCACGGATCGACGCTGTACTGACTCGTGGCCCGCTGGGCCTGACCGCCGAGGAAATCGCCGCCCTGCCGGCGCTGAAGATCATCACCGTGATCGGTGCCGGTTACGAACACGTCGACCTGCAGGCCGCCAGCGATCGCGGGATTACCGTGACCAACGGCGCCGGGGTCAACGCCTCGTCGGTGGCCGACCATGCCCTGGCCATGCTGCTGGCACTGGTGCGTGACATTCCGCGCTGCGACGCGGCGGTGCGCCGGGGTGAATGGCCGAAGATCATGCGCCCGTCGCTGGCCAATAAACGCCTGGGTATTCTCGGCCTGGGGGCGGTGGGCATGGCGATTGCCAAGCGTGCTCACCTTGGTTTCGACATGCAGATCAGTTACCACAACCGGCAGCTGCGCAGTGATGTGCCCTATGCGTTCTGCTCCACGCCGACCGAACTGGCACGGGCCTCGGATTTTCTGATCGTCGCCACGCCGGGCGGGATTGGCACCCAGCATCTGGTGACGCGCCCGGTACTTGATGCTCTGGGCCCGACCGGTTTCATCGTCAATATCGCCCGGGCCAGCGTGATCGCCACGGCCGAGTTGATCAGCGCACTCGAGCAACGACGGATTGCCGGGGCTGCGCTGGACGTGTTCGATCACGAACCGCAGGTGCCCGATGCGCTGAAAACCCTGAACAATGTGATTCTCACGCCGCATGTCGCCGGTCTGTCGCCAGAAGCCACACAAGGTACGGTGGAACTGGTGGGGAAAAACCTGATGGCATTCTTTTCGGGGCAACCGGTGCTGACGCCGGTTGAGCTACCGCCGAAACTGGGCAATCAACGCGTGCACTAAAGCACGCCGAGCAAGGTCCACAAACGCCGCGACTCGGCGTCGGCGCTGATCAATTCGCCGAGCAATTCACTCAACGGCTTGTTGCCCCACTCTACCCCGCGCCGAATCAGGTAAGGCACCGGGCTGTGGGGCTCGGTGCGGGCCAGGTATTCGGCAATCAGCAGCAATTGGCGGTAAGCCTCTTCACGACTGGCCGGCTCACGGAAAATCTGTGCGACCGACGCTGCTTCGCCCGTCTGAACCTCGGTGACAGGCGCCTCAACTACCGCAGGCGGTGGTGCCGGTTGTTGCGGGTGCATGGCAATGAACTCCTGAACCAGTGTCAGCAACGCTTGAATGGTTTCCTGCAAGGGGCGAAATCCCGGCCCCTGATCGCCCAGATACGCCTCGCTCCAGGCGTCCAGTCGCTGCAGATGCTGCAGGCTCAGCAGTAAGTTACCCTGCATGCGCAGCCAGAACGCCATGGGCGTGACGCGTATTTGATCGTCGAGTTTCTTCTGTTCGTTGCGCGCGACGTCAGACGAGGCCTTGGCGTTTTTGCTGTCATTGGCCTTGACTTGCTGCACCTGCAAGCGGCGCCAGACGTCGAGGGTGTAAACCTCGAAATCACTGTTGTGCGTGCCGAACAGCGGCACTCGCGTCAGCAGAACATCGCTGTAGCGCCGCACCAGCCATTCCAGCGGAATGACCCGCCACGACTGATCACCGTCCTCGGCCTGCGGATGCAGGTGCTCGGGATAGCGTTCGCACAGGCCGGCGATCAGCGCCAGGCTGCCGGGCAAACCATCCAGTGCCTGCAGATGCAGCCACGCCTCGCCCAGCCACGCGGCGAGCATCAGGTCCTTGCTGCGCTCCAGCAGCAAGACCGTGGTCAACGCTTCGAGCTCCGGCCAATTCGCCCGCTTGACTGCCGACTGCCAGACCCCGGTCGGCAGGCTGGTGTCGTCCTCGCGGCGCAAATCGCGCAACTGATCGTACTCACGTTCGTAACGCAAATCCGTCCCACAGGGCTGCTCGGCAGTGATGGGCGCCAGCAACTGATCGATCAGGTCCGGCAGAGTCGTCGATGGCAGGCTCACAAACCCTCCTCGTTGCGGGCATCCAGCGCGGCGGTGGCGCCGGTCTGTTGATACGGCGAGCGCGGTGCGCGGGTCGGCAGCGGCGAGATCGCCAGCGGCAATTTCGAGCCCTGACTCATCAGCGACAAGCGCACGAACATCCGTGTGAACTCACTGGTGACACTGTCGGTCGCCGCCGTCACCGGCAGACGCAACGTCAGTGGAAAGTCGGTGTAATCAAGATTCGGCTGCCGCTGCACCGAGAAATGCGCACGCATCAGCCGCAACAACGACCACGGCCCGCCGTACTCCCAGCCCGCCTCCAGGTCGCGCACCACCAGGTTCGGTTGCAACGGATCGTTGACCGGACGCTCTTTGCCGTTACGTGCCCAGCGCAGGGTCAGGCGGATCGGCTGGCCGACCATCCAGCGCAGGTTCGGCTGTTCGGCACCGGGGTAGTTGACCTGTTGATTGCCCGCCAACAGGCCCCAGGCGATCACCTGATCGGCCCCCTTCTCCTCCTCGCGATCAGTGCGCCAGCGCACATCAATTTCAACCCCGAGAATGCCGCTCTTGTCGCGCACGAACAGCGGCGTCAGCCACACACTGGCCTGCTTCAGGCGCTTGAGAAAGTCTTCGGCCGCCAGGCGCTCCGGAGTCTGGCTCAGGATCAGTCCGGCCTGCGCCACCGGCAGGCGCTTGTCGATGATTTCGAGAAAGTGCTGAACCCGCGCCGGGTCGGCATCTTGCGCCTGCACACCGTTGGCAAACGGAAAGCGATCGGCCAGGTATTGATTGAAATAGGTAGCCAGCTCATTCCACGCCGCAGCCGCTTGCTGCTGTTGCAGGAATTGGCAGCGCTGCATCGCCGACTGCTGCAATTCCACCGCGCGCATCGCCAGGGTGCCACGCCCGCCCGTCAGGTTGGCTGTTTGCAGGACCTGCAGGCAGGAAGCAGTGTCCATCTCGACGAAATCACGACTGACCAGTTGCTCGATCTGCGCCGGAGAACTCGCCGGGTTGGCGTCCTTGTACTTGAGCAATTCATCGTTGAGTGCGCTGAACTGCGTCACTCGCTCGTAATCCAGCGCCGACAGGTTGCCCTGCTGGGTCATCAGCCATTGCAGGGCTGGCGCGCGACGTTCGGTGATACCGAGCATGGTGTTGAACTGCTGTTTGAGGCTCAGCTTCAAGTCCTGTACATCGCTGGCGCCGTACAGTTGCAGACCAAGGTTTTTCGAACCATCCCACTGACTGATTTCAGTGCGCCCGCCAAACAGCGGTTGCGCGGTGATTTCGTCCAGGCCACTGACGATCTGCGCCAGCGCGCGTCGGTTCAACGCGCTTTGCAGACGCGCAGCCAGATCGCTGCGGTGCACCTCGACAAAAGCCTTCTGCAGGGCCATGGCCTGTTCGGCCTGAACATTGAAGACCGCGTACGGATGTGTCTGATCGTTATGATCCTTGAGACTCAGCCACATTGCCTGTGCAGCGGCCGTTTCGGCAGCCTGCAGCAGCGCATCGCGATACACCGGCGGGATGCGCGGCAGCTCTTCGGCGACATAACTTTTATAGCTGGCGAAGTAGCTCAGTGAGGTATTGAGGTCGTCGCCGTCAACGGTCTGGCCCTGCATGTTGACGTTATCTTGCGTGGCACGCATTGCGATCGAAACAAAATCGCGCCGGAACAGCGCCTGCACCGCGTTGTTGAGTTTCACCACCTGATCCTGCAACGCCAGTTGCCCGCTGCCTTGCTGCACCAGCAGGTTGCCGCGTGAACCGACCTGGGCAATCCACTGATCGCGAAAGCTCTGCTGCAACTTGCTCGCCTGGGCGTCCAGTTGTTGTTCGACCGCTGGCCCGAGCAAGCTGCTCTTGCGTACCTTGTCGAGAAAGTCGCGATAACCCGGTACCAGTTCCTGCCCCTTGCCGCGACTCCAGGTCGAGTTGGTCAGAGCGATCGCCGCTTGCAGGTCATCGATCAGGGCGCGCAGGTCTTCCAGCTCGCTCAGGCTATTGCCGCTGCCGGCCTCCAGTTGTTCCAGATGCAGCTTGAGGTAGCCGGCCTTGCTGACGAAGTTGTCGGCGAGAAAATACTGGTCGAGCCAGCGCTCCATCAGCCCGTTGAAATTGCTGACAATCAGCGGCCGTTCCACGCTCAGGTCCAGCGCCTGCAAGTCACCGCCATCCCCCGCCGCGAGCAAGCGGTTGTAATAAGCGGCATGGGGCAACGTGGCGGGGTTGAGGTTGAGTGACAGCGCACTGTTGCTCAGTTGCACCAGATCATCCAGTGGTACCCGCTGGTTATTCTGCACTTCACCGAACAACTGGTTCTGCTGCTCCAGACGCAACGCGCGATCCACCAGATCCGTGGCCTTCTGATAGTTCTGCCATTGCGCGGGGTCCTCGCTCTCGACGCTGGCACGCCGCTCAGTGCTGCGAATCGCCTTGATCTTCGCCAGCTCCGCGACCAGCAGATCGTGCAGCGGCACCAGCATATGGCGCTGGATAGAGCGGAACAGCTCCTGCTCCAGTTGCAGGTCGAAAGAGGAAAACCACGCGCTCGGAAACACCAGCGACGCATAGTGCCAGTGCGGGGCTTTTTCCAGCACGCGCCAGAAGCTCTGCACGTTACGCCGGGTCGGCTCGATGCGATGCGCTTCGTCGGTGACCGCGACATAACTCTTCTGCGCGCCCTGCATCAGCCGCGCCAATTCGTGAGCATCGCGCACCGAATCGCGCCAGATCCAGACCATCGCCACCGCCCATACCACCCCGACCACCAACGCGACGCCGGCAGTGATTCGCTGCCAGCGCTGACGCAAGCGCAACAGGCGCGGCACGCCCTGGGCCAGCCCCCGCTCGCCAACCACTCGCTGACGCCACAACTGACGCACGAACGCACTGCGTTGCAGGCCGCTGTCGTCAGCGCAAAAGCCATCAAGCGCATCGTCAGCTGGCTGATTGGCACTGAAGTAAAGACCGCGAAAACACGCGGCCTCGCCCTGCGCATTACCTTGAAATACCGGCTCCAGTACGTTTTGCAAACCACGGCGCAATGTTTCGATACGTTCCGGCAACGCGTACAGGTCCGCGCTCAGGTGCCCGGACAGCGTGCCGATCTCAATCACCGCTTCGGCCAGTGCTCGGTGCAATCGATCCATGGCCTGATCGCTCCACTGGCCCTGCCACACTGCATCGCGTGGGTAAGGCGATGACCAGCCCAAAGTGCGATCACGGGCCTCGTCGGGCAGTGCACTGATCAGCTCCTGAAATCCCGGCAGCTCTTCAAGCCCGGTGATGATCACGTACACCGGCACACTCAAGCCGAAACGCTGCAGCAGATCGATAAAGCGGCGGCGTGCCGCCAGCCCGAGCTGGGTGGCCTGCTCCAGGTTGCCCAGGCGACTGGCTGGCACCGTCCAGACAATCCCGTCCAGCGGACGTTTGCTGCGCAGGCGCAAGATCAGCCCGAGCAGACGCCACCAGCCTCCGCGCTGCAAGTGCATGCCGTCTTCGGGCAGGAACAAGGCCTGCGGCACCACCAGCACCGCGCCTTCGGGGTCCGACCACCAGCGGCCGAACCACGCTGGCTTGTCGGTGGGTTGCAGGTGCCATTCGTTGACCAATTGCGTGCCCTGGCGTTCGTCGCCGAGCATCAACAGCCACGGTATCTGGTAGCGGTCGTGAGTGCCCTGCTCTTGCTCCATGTGCCGCACCGACGTATAGAAACTGCGGATCGCCGCGCCGCTCTGGGTCCGCAGCCACCACACCAAAATCGCGATGATCAGCAGCAATAACAACAGCGCCACCACCCACGCGACAATCGTCAAAGTGCTCATGAGTCTTGCTCCGGAGCCACCACTGAAGCGCTGATTTGCAGCACCGGTTCCAGTTCCGCGCGGATGTCGCGCCACAGAAAATGGCCGATGCCAGTCAGCAGCAGAACCATTGCGATAATTCCCAGTGCCAGGCGAAATCCGTCCGGCAACGCCGTGCGTACCGGCAGTTGCAACGGCGGGACCTGCGAGGGTTGCACCAGGCGCTGACTGACACCGGCGTAGTCGGCTTCGTCTTGCCAGGCAAAGCGGAACAGCGCCAGCCGCCACTTTTCCAGTTGTGCCTGACTGTGTTCGCCGCGCAGTCGTCCGTGAAAGCCAAGGATCAGGCATTGCAGGTAGACATTGGCCAGATCGCGGCTGGTCGGTTGCTGTTCATCGAGCAGCGTTTGAATCGCCGCCGGCAGTTGCTCGCCAGCCTGACGCGTGGAATACAGACGCGACTCCAACGGTTTGCTCTGCCACGCCGATTGTCCCGGCCACGGGCTGAATAACAGGGTCTCATCAACCAGCGCAACGAAGGCATAGACCAGCGCCTTGACCTGCTCAGTGGCCGAATCGCCCACCCGCGAATACGCTGTGCGCCACAAGCGTTGCGAAGCCTGGGTCGAAAGTTCGACCACGCTGTCGACCAGTTCGGTCTCGTCCTCGTTGTCCTTGGGCAACTGGTTCCAGTCCAGCGACCATTGCTGCCACGTTTGCCGGAACGCGCTGACGAGCGGCGCGTCCTGCAAACTCAGAGTTCTCGTTGCGGCCCCGGCAGTCCCTTCCGACATGCTGCGTTCCTTGTGTGATCAGGCACTTTCACTCGTCTGTGCAACAAACAGCACCACCTGCCACGGACTGCTGGTCAGCTTCGCTGCGGGCGCGGCGATCACCAGCGGTAGTTGTGCGTCGAACCACGCGCCTTCGGCAGTGATCACGAACAGTCGCGTGTCTTCGCCGACGCTGTAGGCCACTTGTTCATTGCGACTCATGGCCTGGTGGCTCAACCCGCTCATGCGCTGGCGGCTGAGCAAGGCAACGTGTGGCGAGGAGGCGATGATTGCACCACGCAGCCACTCGCTGGCCGCCTGCTCGCTGGCGCCGTTGGGCATGCGCAGGCCGATGACCAGCCGCTGGCTCGGTTGCTCATCGGGCAACTGGATGGAAAAACTCTGCTCGCCGCGTTCGAACGGCAGGCTGTGATAACCGGCGCGGATCAATTCGAGAGTCGTTTCCAGCCATTGCAGTACCGTATCGTAACCGCGCTGCAACTCCAGAAAGTCCAGCGGCGCGAACGAAGGCACCCCGGCCAGCGGGTCGAGTGCCGACCATGCGCCAGCCAGACCGAGCAGTTGCACATACAGGCTTTGCGGGTGAGCGATGCGACTGTTGAGTGCGCCTTCGACTTCCGGCATTCGCGCCCATAACGCGGTCAATTGCCGGCGGATTTCCAGCGCATCATCCTGATTTCCGGCCTGTTGCGCCTGACGCAAGCGACCGCCGAGAAACAGGCACTTTTCCCGCGCCCGCGCGCACAATCCGGCAACCCGCCGGCCCAGCGGCGAATCGGGCAACAATAATGGAGTGGGAGGCGTGTAAGCCAACGCCAGGAAGCCGCCGCCCTCCTTGCGGATTTTCAACAACGGCAGGCAGACCGAATCGGCCTTGTTCAGTTGTGTACACAGGCGGGGATTGGGCCGCCACACGGTGATCGATTCCGGAAACTCGCCACTGGTCAGATCCGGCAGCGCGTCGCCGACTACCGATTGCAAACGCCCCTTGAGCGGCAGCAGTTGCCCGGCGCGCCACAACGGACTGATCGCCAGGTACACGGTAACGCTGGCGTCGTCGGTTTCGTTGATGGCCGGGCCGACATCCAGCTCCAGGGTCGGGCCGATACCGGCTTGCAGATCCACCGGCAAACCGTCAGGCATGGTGCCCTGCAACGCCAGCACGCGGACCACTCCCGCGCTCAAGGCCGAGGGATCGAATTCCATGCGATTGACGCCCCAGAACCATGGGTTGCACGCCTGCGCCAGATGCGCCCCGAGGGCTTCGGCGCGCAGGCCTTGCAACTGAAAATGCTGCGGCAGCAATTGCATGCCTTCGTGCCAGCAAACCGCGTCAGGTAGCAGACTCATACGACTCCCTTCGGCCATGCCGCAACCCGGCGGCGGGCGGTGTGTTTCAGTTTTCCTTGCTGACCAGGCTCATCTCGCGACTGTCGAACCTGAGCCAGGCCTCGCTCTGATCGTCGAGCCGCAAGCGGTGCGCTCCGGGTGTGTTATAGCTGGCGAAGACCAAAAGTCCAGCGGCCTTCTTGCCCCCCAGCGGGAAGGGTTGACGGTCGATGAATTGACCCGGCACCAGCTCCAGTCCCCACACACTCATCAGTTGACGATAGTCGCGCTGGTATTGCTCGCGCTCGGCAAACCACTGGCTGGCGTTGATGCCCGACAGTTGCTTGAGCAGATCCGGATCGGCGACGGCGACGAAATCCACGGCAATCGGCGTGTCGTCATTGGCCTTGGGTGCGACATCGAGGGTCAGGCTGTCCAGGTCGACTTTGGGGCCGAAAAGAGAGCAGCCGGCGACCAGCGCAAACCAAACCACCATCAAAAAACGTCTGCACAAAATGAATTTTCCTTTTCCCGTGGCAGTCCAAAATCGTTTTTGCTTGCTTTTTTATAGACCTGTTCTAGCGTCTTGGATAGTTCGGTTCCAGCAGCCGAATGAGGAAGGTTTGTCAAAGGAACGACAGGTCATCTGCCACCCTTTCTAACCTACGGTCCAGTAAGGGAAAGCGATGAACGGGCCTCCCCGATGCATTGCGCCCGCCTTCGCATCGGAGTCAGCCACCATGGCAGAAAGTACTCAACACAAGCTCGACCGGGTCCGTCCGCCCCGAGTGCAAATCACCTACGACGTCGAAATCGGCAACGCCATCGAAAAAAAGGAATTGCCACTGGTGGTCGGGATCCTGGCTGATCTCTCCGGCAAGCCGCTTGAACCATTGGCAAAATTGACTGAACGGCGTTTTACCGAAATCGACCGCGACAACTTCAACGAAGTGCTCGCCTCCATCGGCCCTCGCGCCACCCTGCAAGTCAATAACACCCTCAGCGGCGACGACAGCAAGCTCAACATCGAGCTGAACTTCAAACACATCGACGACTTCGATCCGGTCAAGGTGGTGGAACAAATCACGCCACTGCGACGTTTGTTCGAAGCCCGCCAGCGCCTGCGCGATCTGTTGACCAAGCTCGACGGCAACGATGATCTGGACAAGCTGTTGCGCGACGTCATCGCCAACACCGAAGGTCTGCAAGAGATCAAATCGGCCCGCCCAGACACCGCTACCCCGGCCGCTGACGCCGAGGCCCCGGCCGAACCGCAAGCCTGATCGTCCACTTAATCGAGGGAGCATCCGTCATGCCCGCCGCCGCCCAGAATCAAGCCAGCGACAATGCTGCAGCCGAAACCTTATCCCTGCTCGACCGGATCATCGCCGAGGGCCGTATGGCCCACGATGACAGTCAGCAGGATTACGCCCGCGACATGCTCGCGGAGTTCGCCACCCAAGTGCTTGACGAAGGCATGGCCATCGACAAGGACACCGTGGCGATGATCAACGACCGCATCAGCAAGATCGACGAACTGATCAGCGCCCAGCTCAACGAAGTCCTGCACCACCCTGACCTGCAAAAGCTCGAAGCCTCATGGCGCGGTCTGCACATGCTGGTACAGAACACCGAAACCAGCACCCGATTGAAATTGCGTCTGCTGAACGTCACGCAGAAAGAACTGCAGAACGACCTGGAAAAAGCCGTCGAATTCGACCAGAGCGCGCTGTTCAAGAAAATCTACGAAGAAGAGTACGGCACCTTCGGTGGCCATCCGTTCAGCCTGCTGGTCGGCGACTACACCTTCGGCCGGCATCCGCAGGACGTGGGCCTGCTGGAGAAACTGTCGAACGTCGCGGCCGCCGCTCACGCCCCCTTCATTGCCGCTGCCAGCCCACGGCTGTTTGACATGAACAGCTTCACCGAACTGGCGGTGCCGCGTGATCTGTCGAAAGTCTTCGAGAGCCAGGAACTGATCAAGTGGCGCTCGTTCCGTGAGAGCGAAGACTCGCGTTACGTGTCGCTGGTACTGCCGCACTTCCTTCTGCGTCTGCCTTACGGCCCCGACACCGCGCCGGTGGAAGGCATCAACTACGTCGAGGACGTCAATGGCACCGACCACAGCAAATACCTGTGGGGCAACGCCGCGTGGGCGCTGTCGCAACGCATCACCGAGGCGTTCGCCAAGTACGGCTGGTGCGCGGCGATCCGTGGTGCAGAAGGCGGCGGCGCAGTCGAGGGCCTGCCGGCGCACACCTTCCGCACCAGTTCCGGCGACTTGTCACTGAAGTGCCCGACCGAAGTGGCAATCACCGACCGCCGCGAAAAAGAGCTCAACGATCTCGGCTTCATTGCGCTGTGCCACAAGAAGAACAGCGACGTCGCCGTATTCTTCGGCGGCCAGACCACCAACAAGTCCAAGGTCTACAACACCAACGAGGCCAACGCCAATGCACGCATCTCGGCGATGTTGCCTTACGTGCTCGCAGCCTCGCGTTTCGCCCATTACCTGAAGGTGATCATGCGCGACAAGGTCGGCAGTTTCATGACCCGCGACAACGTGCAGACCTACCTCAACAACTGGATCGCCGACTACGTGCTGATCAACGACAACGCGCCGCAGGAAATCAAGGCGCAATACCCGTTGCGCGAAGCGCGGGTGGACGTGACCGAGGTGGCCGGCAAACCGGGCGCCTATCGGGCGACCGTGTTCCTGCGCCCGCACTTCCAGCTTGAGGAACTGACGGCATCGATCCGCCTGGTGGCGACGTTGCCACCACCGGTTGCGGCCTGACCTTTACCCCCGCCGCAGCGGCGGGGGTTGTTCTTTTATCTAGCGCGACACCTTTCAGGAGTTTCAAGCGATGGATGCAATCATTCTCGACCTCGGCGGCGACATCAAAGGCGACAGCCTGCTTGAGGGCTACAAGGACAAGATCGAAGTCATGTCCTACAGCCACAACGTGGCGATGCAAGTGACCAATGACGTCAGCAACTCGGAACGGACGTCCGGCCGGCCGCACATCGGTGAGTTTACCCTGACCAAATTCATCGACAGCTCGACGCCAACGCTCAACGAATATTGCTGTGCAGGCAAACCCATTCCCGAAGCCAAAATCACCATCGGTCGTAACGCCGCTGAAGGCAGCGGGCAACTGATGCCGTTCATCATCTACACGCTGAACAACGTGGTGCTGTCCAACGTCAGCGTCAGCGGTGGTACCGGCGGCAAACCGGTGGAAACCCTGTCGCTGAACTTCACCAAGATCAAATGGGAACTCACTGCGCAGAAAGACGACGGCACCAAGGAAGGCACCGCTGGCACGGTGTGGGACCTGGCGGCCAACAAGGCTGGCAAGTAAGCGGACGCCCTGGCCATGGCAGGCACCGGCATTCGCGCACCGTTGTTCGAACGCCTCGCCTCCAGCGAGGCCGACGGTGCGCGGGAGTTTGATAAGCAGGACTTGCTCGACTCGGTGCAGGCCGAGCTCGGGCGCCTGTTCAACACGCGGCGAGGACCGCGCACCCTCACTCAACCGCCCAGCGTCATCGATTACGGCATCGCCGACTGGAGCGCCCTGCAACAACAGCGCAGCGATGACCGTCGCCGGCTGACGCGCGATGTCCGCGAAGCCATCAGCCACTTCGAGCCGCGCCTGAAACTGGACGAGGTGCAGGTCAAGCCCGTGCCCGACCATCCGCAACGGTTGAGCATTCGATTGACCGGCGAGCTGCGCAGCGGCCAGCAACACTGGCCGGTGGCGTTTGTCATCGAGCCCGGCGGCGAAGGGCTGGAGGTGCGCCATGAGCGACTCGATTGATCCGCAACTGCTCGACTACTACCAGCGCGAACTGACCTGGCTGCGCCACGCTGGCAGCCAGTTTGCCGAGCGTTACCCGAAGGTCGCGCGACGACTGGAACTGTCGCCCGGCGAGTGTCCCGACCCACACGTCGAACGTTTGCTCGAAGGTTTTGCCCTGCTGGCTGCACGACTGCAGCGCCGACTCGACGACGACTACGCCGAGTTCAGCGACGCTTTGCTCGAGCAGCTCTATCCGTTGGCCGTCAGGCCATTGCCATCCTGCGCCATTGTCCAGTTCGAGCCCGACCCGAGCAAAGGCAACCTCGACGACGGCTATCCCCTGCCCCGCGACACGCCATTGTTTGTCACCACCGGCAAAGGCGAGAGCATCCACTTTCGCACCTCGGCCGCCGTGCGCCTATGGCCCATCGACGTCAGCGAAGCGTTATTGCTCGGCAGCGATGAAGCCCAGGCGCTGACCGGTGTGGCGCAATCACGCTCGGCGTTGCGCCTGAGCCTGCGTTGCCTCGGTGAAAGCCAATGGTCGGCGCTTGGCATTGAGCATCTACGCATCCATCTGGCCGCGTCACCGGTGATCAACGCCTGCCTGTATGACCTGCTCGGTGCCCATGCGGTACAGGTGCTGGCCGGCACGCCCGGGAGCATTCCGACACACGTGAAGGGTTTACCGAAGATCGTCGGTTTCAGCGATGACGAAGTCCTGCTGCCGGACGAGGACGGCGTACACCCCGGCATGCGCCTGCTGGCGGAATATTTTGCTTTCCCTGACAAGTTTCATTTCTTCGATCTGCCGTTGACCGGCGTCAGCAGCGACAGCCAGACGTTGTACCTGTACATCGTTTTCGACCGTGCTCCAGCCAGCCGCCTGCATTTACAAGCCAGTGACATCGCATTGGGTTGCGCGCCAGCAATCAACCTGTTCCCGCGTACCTCCGAGCCACTGCGCCCGGACGGCACCCGCAGCGAGTACCGTTTGATTGCCGACAGCCACCGCGAGAACAGCGTCGAAATCCACAGCATCCGCAGCATGCGCGCCAGTTGCCCCAGCGGTGTGCAACAGCTGCCGGCGTATTACGGCAGTCAGCACAGTGGCGGCGATCAACAGCGTTACTGGCATGCACGGCGGGTCAGCGGCAAGACGCCGAACCGGCTCGGCAGCGACCTGCTGGTGAGTGTGGTCGACACCCGTTTCGACCCGTTGAGCGAGCTGCCGGATTACAGCCTCACCGCCGAGCTGCTGTGCACCAATCGGCATTTGGCGCAGAGCCTGCCCGCCGGCACACCGCTGGGTTTCGAACGTCCCGGGCCGATTGCCTGGGCGCGACTGCGCAACCCGCCGAGCCCGCAAAGTCTGCCGCGACTGGACGGCGATTCGCGCTGGCGACTGGTGTCGCAACTGACCCTCAATCATTTGTCGCTGGTCGAAGGCCCGCAAGCACTCGACGCACTGAAAGAGATTCTGCACTTGCACAACCTGCGCGACGAAGCCAGTGCACTGCGGCAGATCGAGGGGCTGCTGAACCTGCGTAGCGAGCGCGTGATCGGCCATGTCGGCGCCGACGCCTGGCGCGGTTGGCGCAATGGCCTGGAGGTGCAATTGCAACTCGATGCGCAACACTTTGTCGGCAGCAGCGCGGTGTTGTTTTCTGCCGTACTGGCGCAGTTCTTTTCGGTGTACGCCACAGCCAATCGCTTTGTGCGCACGGTATTGATGCAAGGTGACAAGGAGATCAAGGCATGGCAACCCCAAGCCGGCATGCCCCTGTCGCTCTGACCCTGAGCCAACGACTGCGCCGCGATCCACAGGCGTTTGAGTGGCTGCAGGCCCTGCTGCTGCTCGAGCGTGAACAACCGCAAGCCGAATCGTTGGGCAGCGGCACTTCGCCCCAGGCCGAAGCGCTGAAATTGCGCGGACCTTTGACACCGCTGTTCCCCACCAGCCAGATCGAAAACCTGCACGAAGAACCGGGCCAGCCATTAACCCTCGGCACACCGATGTTCGGTCTCGGCGGCCCCGACGGCCCGTTGCCCTACGCCTATCAGGAATGGTTGCAACAACGGGCCCGAGCCAAGGATCACGCGCCGGCCGAGTTCCTTGATCTGTTCCAGCATCGCCTGCTCAGCCTGCTTTACAAGGTGATGCGCAAACACCGGGTGGCATTGGGCTTTGTCACACCCGGGGCGTCGCCGGTGCAGGCGCAATTGCGGGCCCTCACCGGGCTGTTGCCCAAGGCTTTGCAGGAGCGTCAAGCAGTTCCTGATTGCGCAGTGCTGGCCTGTACGGCGCTGTTCGCCGACGGCCGGCGCTCGCTGGCGGGGTTCGCAGCGACAGTTCGGGAACAGTTCGGCGTACCGGTGGCACTCAGTGCCTGCCAAGGCGCCTGGCGCGAAATCCCGCCGGCCAGTCGCAGTGTCATCAAATCCGGGGGGCGAAATTTGCAACTCGGGCGCACCGCAGTGGCCGGAAGCCGGGTGTGGGATGAACACGCCGGCATACGTCTGACCCTCGGCCCACTGCCCTCGACGCAGGCGATCCGTTTTTTGCCGGACGGCGAAGCGCACCCGGCATTGGCCAGCCTCGCGGCGTTGTACTTCGGTCCCGATCTCGACGTGACGCTGGTGCTGCTGGTACGCGGTGCCGGGCCGATGAAACTCGGGCGCCAGGCACCGGTTTTGCTCAGCTGGAACGGTGGCTTGCAGCGTCAGGCCAGCCTGGCCGTGCAGCGTATCGAAACCCGTCTTCGTCAGTTGGAGATCACCTGACATGGAACTCGCCAGTCTGATCGGACGGCTCAACCCGGACAACCGCCGCGCCCTCGAGCGCGCCGCCCAGCGCTGTCTGCAGCGCGGGCATCACTTTGTCGAGATCGAACACCTGCTGCTGGAACTGCTCGATATCGAAGCGGGGGACTTTGCCTTGCTCCTGCCACGTTTCGGCCTGGAACGTGATGCGCTGACGGCAGAAATCAACAAGGCGCTGGATCTCTTCAAGGGTGGCAGCACGCGCACGCCGGCGCTGTCCTCGCACACGCTTGGCTTGCTGGAGGATGCCGTCGTTCAAGCCAGTGTACTGGGGATCGACAGCATTCGTTCCGGCTTGCTGTTACTGGCACTGATCGACCGCGACGAGCGCCGCAGTTTGCTGCTCAACAGTGCTTCGTCATTGTTGCGGATTCCCAGGGAAGCGCTGCGCGCCAACCTGCTGGAGTGGACGGAAAACTCCCGCGAGCATGTCGGCCCGCGTTCAGCGTCAGCTGGAAATTCCGCGCCCCGGCAGGACTCAGTACTGGACCAATACACTCAGGACCTGACTGCCGATGCCCACGCCGGACGTATCGATCCGATCGTGGGGCGCGATGGCGAAATCCGCCAGTGCATCGACATTCTTCTTCGGCGTCGGCAGAACAACCCGATTCTGGTCGGCGCGCCCGGCGTCGGTAAAACGGCGGTGGTCGAAGGCCTGGCCCTGCGCATCGCCGCCGGTGATGTACCGCCGTCGTTGCAGGAAGTCAGCCTGCGCGTGCTTGACCTCGGCTTGCTCCAGGCCGGAGCCGGGGTCAAAGGCGAATTCGAACAGCGGCTCAAAGGCGTGATTGATGCTGTGCGCAGTGCCGACAAACCGATCATCCTGTTCATCGACGAAGCCCACACGCTGATCGGCGCTGGCGGGGCCGAGGGCGGCAGCGATGCGGCCAACCTGCTCAAACCGGCATTGGCCCGGGGTGAGTTGCGCACCCTCGCCGCGACTACGTGGATGGAGTACAAAAAATATTTCGAGAAAGACCCGGCCCTCGCCCGCCGCTTTCAGTTGGTGCAGGTTGAAGAGCCCGACGAAATCACCGCCGTGGAAATGCTCCGGGGCGTGGCCGCCAAACTGGAACAGCATCACGGTGTGCAAGTGCTGGATGCCGCGATCCATGAAGCGGTGAAACTCTCGCACCGCTACATCTCCGGCCGCCAGCTACCGGACAAGGCCATCAGCGTCCTCGACACCGCGTGCGCCCGGGTCGCCCTCGGCCAGCACGACGTGCCGCCACCGCTGGAGAGCCTGCGCCATCGGCAAAACAGCCTCAAAGATGAAGTCGAACGCCTGCGCCGAGAGCAGGCCACCGGGCTGGATCATCGCGAACGCATCACCCTGCTGGAGGCTGAATCGAAGACCAATGTGCAAGCGATCCGCGAACTGGAAACACGTTGGAGTGAAGAGCGCGTGGCCGTGCGTGAACTACTCGAAACACGCCGCGAATTGCTGGCGTTGAGCGAAAGCGCCGATAGCGACAAACCCGACGAAGCCACCGACAGCCGCATCGATCATCTGGCCGCCGAACTGCTGCGCCTGGAAGCGGGACTGGATGCGATTCGCCAGGACGACCCGCTGGTGCCGGAACAGGTCGACGCGAAAACCGTCGCTGCCGTCATAGCCGGCTGGACCGGCATTCCCGTCGGCAAGATGCTCGCCGACGAAGCCCATGCCGTGCGCACCCTCGGCACCCGCATGGGTCAGCGCGTCATGGGCCAGAGCACCGCGCTCAACACCATCGCCCAGCGTTTGCAGGCTTATCGCGCGGGGCTCACCGATCCGCAAAAACCGGTCGGCGTGTTCCTGCTGGTCGGCCCCACGGGCGTAGGCAAGACCGAAACCGCCTATGCACTGGCCGATGCGCTGTACGGCGGCGAACGCAACCTGATCAGCATCAACCTTTCCGAGTATCAGGAAGCCCATACCGTCAGCCAACTCAAGGGCGCGCCACCCGGCTACGTCGGTTATGGCAGCGGCGGCGTGCTGACCGAAGCCGTGCGGCGCAAACCGTACTCTGTGGTGTTGCTGGATGAAATCGAGAAGGCGCATCCGGATGTGCTGGAAGCGTTTTACAACGTCTTCGACAAGGGCTTGATGGAGGACGGCACCGGGTTGGTGGTGGACTTCAAGAACACCGTGATGCTCGCCACCAGCAACGTCGGCGCTGAACTGTTGCTCGACACTCCCGTGTCACACATCGGCTCCGAGCCCTTCAATGAGGCGCTGCACAAAGTTCTTTTGCAAGCCTTCCGCCCGGCGTTTCTGGCGCGCATGACGGTGGTTGCGTATCGACCGCTGGATGAGCAGACGCTGGAAGGGATTGTGTTGGCGAAGCTGGAGAAATTGCGTGGCCGCTACAAAGCGGCGACCGGCAAGCAGTTCGAGTTTGATACGGGAATTGTGAAAGCGGTGCTCGCCAAATGCAGCGCGGCGGGTGCGCGGGATGTCGAGAATGTGTTGATGACACAAGTGACAGGAAAACTGGCGGAGTGGGTGTTGGAGTGATCAGTTCTGACCCGACGCAACATCAGAGGACATAACGATGGCCGACGCAAAATTGGTCTGGGCGCCAGCCAGGTATCACATACTGGAGAGTGCGAACAATTGCTTCACGATTATCAGCGACAAAACCAGCCTGACCTGTAAGAGATGCAATGTTGCTCACACCAAAAAGGGTGTGGAGACACTTGCTGACGGACACTATTTGCGAGCACCTGTCACGTTAAAATCCAATGCTCTGGAACCCGCAAAAACGGCGTGTTCAGTCCTTGATTTCGCAGGTGCTTGGGGAGGTACGATCGCATTGACAACACCCGCCTACATAGCGTCATCGGGACTAGGTGCCGCGCAGTCGATCATTACTGAATACGGCTTGGCTATCGATAGCGAAAAGCTCGTCAGAAATACAGTTTTGACAAGTTTTACCAAAGAAAAGCTGGATGAGGTTTGCAACACGAATCTGGGTAATACAACCGTTCCATTGACTTCATTCTGCCCGGCGCCAAACGACGAAACCCTTTATCTGGCGAGAATGTTCTCACATCTGGTCAACGATAAGACCTTCAAGTCAGGCTGCTTTGCCATTGGCAAAATAAAAGGCAAAAACACCATCAAAATTGCTTTTTCCGGCGATCAGACAAAAGCTCAGGCTTCTATCACTTTGTCGGAACCGGACGTCAGGCAACTGTCCTTATACGGTGGCGCGAAAGTAGAGGTTTTACCGGCTGAAAACGAACTGTGGTCCGGTTATGTGGGTGAATTCAAAACCACGAAAGGAAAACCTGCGGAGTTGACTGTCAAGCATTGCGCTGAGTCCAAACTGTTTGCCGACCCGGAAGACGAGTACGAAAGCGTCGTTGTAATCTGGTTGGGGTCGGGGCTCATGTCGGAGAACTACGCGCTGAATAATCAACGCTCACGAGGAAGCGTCATGTTGCCTTGCGAAACATGCAGAGGTTTTCTGTCGCACTACCTCACAGTCCGAAGCACCTGAAGCGATCAAAGGGATCTGAAAAAGGACAAAAGTGGGACAAAAGGGCGCACATTTATTTTTGTTGACGCCTGTTGGCGAAGCGAACTGAAAGAATCCCGGCGGAGATTGCCATGGCAGAAATACATAAGGTCGGTCGTTATTCAGGTGGCAATGTCGCAATGACAGGAACAAACCCGCTATACGCCAACTGGCTGGCGGCCAATCACGCCACCAACGGTGGGACGATTCCTGACTTGGCCGCCATCTGCCATGAATCCTCTTCAACTCGCCGAGCCTTGGCCGGCTCGGGCGCCTCCCATGGAACCTGTTTTGCCGTCGTCGAACACTTTGATGCCTCACGCGGCGTACTGATGTACAAATTCGGCGACAGTGCGCTGAAACTGGACCTTCTCGGAAACTACACAACAACAACCAAAAAAGTCGTCACAACCCTTCGCGGTCATGCTGAAATCAGTGCGTTGGTTCAAGCGATCAACAGTGTTGCGCTCCCTGACGGTGATTACAGCAACTTCGTTACACGTATCTATATCGAACTCAGCCCCTGCCCTCTTTGTGGGCCGCAACTCGAGCCTTACGTTAGAAACTCGGTGGTGATGTACAGCTACGTTTATGGAAACGAGAGAGAGATGGATGAGTGGGTCAGTGATAACCAGGCTGCAATCCATGAGAAAGGCGGTACGTTCAGGTGGTGAGCTTTTTCTCTACCAACAGCTGAGGTCAGCTCATGCCCCGGTCTACCGACAGCAACACCACCCTGTCCCTTACCGCCCCCTCGTTGTCGGCGCTTTACCCTGATTCGCTGTCCGGCGAAGAGGCGCTCACCCAGTTGGGTTCACAAATCCTCAACGGTCTCAACGACGGCACCACTCTCACCTTGACCACCGCCATCGCCAGCCACGTCACCACAACCCTGCACAACGACGCTCAGCTTCGCCCGTTCGACGCTTTGGTCGCCGAGATCCGCCAACTGCCGGCCGACGCAACTGCCGAACGCTATCAGCTGGTATTAAGGCCCTGGCTCTGGTGGTTGACCCTCGCCAGCAACAACCGCGTATTCCAGAACCTCGCCACCTCGGACATTGCCACCACGATCTTCAAGGCCCACGGCTTCACCGATTTCAAACTCTCGCTGACTGGCAGCTACACGCCCCGCGAATATTGCGTGCAGTACGGCGAGACCGACTTCGCCTTCGTCTCACGGCTACTGGAAGAGGAAGGCATCTTCTGGTTTTTCACCCATGAGGAAGGCAAGCACACGCTGGTGCTGGGCGACAGCAACGACGCCTTCGTACAAATTCCCAACGGCCCGAAAGTCAAGTATCTGGGCCAGCAAATGGGTGAGCGCGAGTTGCATGGCATTCGCTCGGGCCAAGTGTGTCTGCAAGCCGTGGCCGGTGTGTACAAGGCGACGGATTATGAGTTCACCACGCCGACCACTTCACTCTTCGGCCAGGCCGAAGCGGTCGCCGGGCCGCGTTCCATCTATGAACATCCGGGTGGTTACAACGCCAAGGCCCGGGGTGATGCATTGACCAAACAGCGGGTCGACGGCCTGCGCAGTGAAGAGAAACGTTTTGTTGGCGAGAGCGACTGCCGCTGGCTGATCCCCGGCCATTGGTTCACCCTCGACGGCCACGAAGACGAAAGCCTGAACATCGATTGGGTCGTCACGCGGGTCACCCACGACGCCAGCCACGAAAGCTATCGCAATCGCTTCGAAGCCATCCCCAAAGCCACGCCGTTCCGCCCGCCCCGCTCCACACCGAAACCGCGCATGCATCCGCAGACGGCCATCGTGGTCGGCAAGTCCGGCGAGGAAATCTGGACCGACGAATACGGTCGGATCAAATTGCAGTTTCCCTGGGATCGCGACGGCAAGAACGACGAAACCAGCTCCTGCTGGGTGCGCGTGGTGTTGCCGTGGAGCGGCAAGGGCTTCGGCATGCAGTTCGTGCCGCGCATCGGCCAGGAAGTCATCGTGACCTTTGTCGACGGCGATCCGGACCGGCCGCTGGTGACCGGCTGCGTGTACAACGGCGACAACGCCCTGCCCTACGCGCTGCCGGCCAACCAGACCCAGTCCGGCATCAAGACACAATCGTCCAAGGGTGGCGGCGGTTTCAACGAGCTGCGTTTCGAGGACAAGAAGGACGCTGAGGAGGTGTTTCTGCAGGCGCAGAAAGACCTGAAGATCAACGTGCTCAACGACACCACCGCCACCGTCGGCCACGACGAAACCCTCACGGTGCAGAACGCCCGCACCCGCACGGTCAAGGACGGCGACGAGACCGTGACCCTGGAAAAAGGTAAACGCAGCGTGACGATTCAGACCGGCAGCGACAGCCTCGATGTGAAGGACAGTCGCACGGTAAAAGTCGGTGCCGACCAGAACCACAGCACAGGCGGCAACTACACCGACAAGGTCACCGGCGACTACAGCCTGACGGTGGACGGCAACCTGACCATCAAGGTCAGCGGCACCTTGACCCTGCAAAGCGGTGGCAGTTTCACGATCAAGAGCGGCGCCGATCTGGCGACCTCGGCCAGCACTTCGATCACACAGAAGGCCGGCACGGCCATGACCAACCAGGCCGGTACTTCGCTGGACAACAAGGCCGGAACGACGCTGACCAACGATGCCGGCATCAGCCTGACCAACAAGGGCGCGGCCTCACAGACCGTGGACGGTGGCGGCATGCTGACCATCAAGGGCGGGCTGGTGCAGGTCAACTGACAAGGAGTCGCCATGGCGATCACACCGCTGGATTTGCAGCAGGATGACAAACACCTCAAGGGACGATTGAAGGACGGCCAGCTCGACGGTCCGTTGAATATCAAGGATGACGGTCGCCAACAGGCAGACCTGAATTACAGCCAGGGCCAATTGCAGGGCACGTCTCTGCTCTACCACCCCAACGGCAAGGTTTCGGCGCAGATGCCGTTCGTGCGCGACAAGCTGCAAGGCGTCGCCAGTTTTTATGCGCCTGAGGGCTGGTTGCAGCGCAAGGCATCCTATCGGCGCGGCCTGTTGCATGGCGAGGCGTTCAATTACTTTCCCGACGGGCAAGTGGCGGAGGCCGAGTTCTATCGCGACGGCGTGCGCGAGGGGCGTTATCAGCGCTTTCATCCCAACGGCAAACCGGCGGTGGATGCGCGTTATCTGAATGGGCAACTGATGGAGCCGGAACAGGGATTTGCCGAGGACGGGCGGCCACTGGATGCCGATGGCAAACCGATTTCCCGGGTGCGCTGGTGGTTTCGCAAGTGGACGGATCCGCAGCAGGCCTGACTCAGGGAATCAACATCTGCATCTGCCCCGGCATCACGATCTTGATCACCCCCGCCCAGTTGCACATCAACGTGCTGTTGGCATCGATCGCCGGCATCCCGCCCAGCAGCAGGGTCGGTGCACCGCCGGGGATCCACGGCGTGGCGGTGGCGGGAATGCACGGCATCGGCGTCAATACGCCGAGCGCAGCAGCAGTGGCAGCGGCGACCATCGGATTGGCCATGCTCATGCACATGCCGAACGTGGTGACGTTGACCAGCGGAATATGATCCATGATGTTCGCCGCCGGCATCCCTCCGGTCAGCGTGCGATTGACCGGCAGCACGTTGAGCACTGCCGGGGCGGCGCCGAAACTGCATTGCAGGGTGGCGCTGGCACAGACTTGCGGGCAGCCCATTTCAAAGCTCCTTGCCGAACATGGCATACCCGCTAAACCTTAGCCTGCTGTGGCCCGCCGCGCACATTCCCAAAGGTGATTATCCTGCAACACGCTAACCTATAAGACCGCTGCGCGCTTGTGGCCGCCCTGGTGCGCCATTAGATTAGCCAATGATGTCTGGCCTCCAAAATAAGCAGAAGGGATAAGCATGGCGCTTACTGACCAGTCCACCCGTATCCGCTCTGGCGAAGAACTCGATGCCAGCCTGATCGACCCGTACCTCAAGGCGCACATTCCGGGCCTGACCGGCACGCCGCAGATCAGCCAGTTTCCCGGCGGCGCGTCGAACCTGACGTACCTGCTGGAATACCCGGACCAGGAATTTGTCCTGCGCCGTCCGCCGTTCGGCCACAAGGCCAAATCCGCCCATGACATGGGCCGCGAATTCCGCATCCTCAATCAACTGCGCGACGGTTTCCCCTACTGCCCGAAAGCCTACGTGCACTGCACCGACGAGTCGGTGATCGGTGCCGAGTTCTATGTGATGGAACGGGTCAAGGGCATCATCCTGCG
Organism: Pseudomonas sp. AO-1; assembly: GCF_019775695.1. Lineage (NCBI taxonomy): Bacteria > Pseudomonadati > Pseudomonadota > Gammaproteobacteria > Pseudomonadales > Pseudomonadaceae > Pseudomonas > Pseudomonas sp. AO-1. The sequence goes on along the minus strand of NZ_CP079947.1, from coordinate 2,748,520 downwards.
CTCCGACCTGCCGCCAGAACTGGGCCTCGATGCAGCGAAAACCGAAGCACTGTGCAAGAGCTTCATCGACCGTTTTGTTGAGCTGCACCGGGTTAACTACAACGCCTGCGGCCTCGGCGATCTGGGCAAGCCGGAAGGTTACGTCGCCCGTCAGATCAAGGGCTGGAGCGAACGTTACGAAAAAGCCCTGACCCCGGATGCGCCGCACTGGGAAAAGGTCAAGGCCTGGCTCAATGACAAGATGCCGGCCGACCATCCGACCTCGAGCATCGTCCACAACGACTACCGCTTCGACAACGTGATCCTCGACCCGGACAACCCGATGCAGATCATCGGCGTGCTCGACTGGGAACTGACCACCCTCGGCGATCCGCTGATGGACCTGGGCAACACCCTCGCCTACTGGATTCAGGCCGATGATCCGGCCCCCGTGCAACTGATGCGCCGCCAGCCGAGCCACGCCCCGGGCATGCTGACCCGCCGCGAGTTCGTCGATTACTACGCCGAACGCTCGGGCATCCGCATCGACAATTTCGACTTCTACTACACCTACGGCCTGTTCCGCCTGGCCGGCATCGTGCAGCAGATCTACTACCGCTTCTACCACGGCCAGACTCAGGACAAACGCTTCGCGCAGTTCATTCACATGAACAAACTGCTGGAGCACATGAGCCTGCAGGTCATTGCGAAATCGAGCCTCTGACGGCCCACACCAAGGAACCCCCATGTCCAAGACTCAGTTGTTCGACCTCGACGGCAAAATCGCCTTCGTCTCCGGCGCCAGCCGCGGCATCGGTGAAGCCATCGCCAAACTGCTGGCCCAGCAAGGCGCCCACGTGATCGTCTCGAGCCGCAAGCTCGAAGGTTGCCAGCATGTCGCCGACGCGATCATCGCCGCTGGCGGCAAAGCCACCGCCGTGGCCTGCCACATCGGTGAAATGGAACAGATCAGCCAGGTCTTCGCCGGGATCAAGGAACAGTTCGGTCGCCTCGATATCCTGGTGAACAACGCCGCGACCAACCCGCAGTTCTGCAACGTGCTGGACACCGACCTGAGCGCATTCCAGAAGACCGTCGACGTGAACATCCGCGGCTACTTCTTCATGTCGGTAGAAGCCGGCAAGCTGATGCGCGAAAACGGCGGCGGCAGCATCATCAACGTCGCGTCGATCAACGGTATCTCACCGGGGATCTTCCAGGGCATCTATTCGGTGACCAAAGCGGCAGTGATCAACATGACCAAGGTCTTCGCCAAGGAATGCGCGCAATTCGGCATCCGCTGCAACGCCCTGCTGCCGGGCCTGACCGACACCAAATTTGCTTCGGCGCTGGTAAAAAACGATGCGATCCTCAAGCAGGCGCTGACGCAGATTCCGCTCAAGCGCGTAGCCGATCCGAGTGAAATGGCCGGTGCGGTGTTGTACCTGGCCAGTGATGCGTCGAGCTACACCACCGGGGTTGCGCTGAATGTGGACGGTGGGTTCCTGTCCTGAACCAGACTTGCCTGTGCAGGAGCTGCCGAAGGCTGCGATCTTTGACTTTGAAGATCAAGATCAAAAGATCGCAGCCTTCGGCAGCTCCTACACAGGATTGAGTTCAGGCAATGACCTTATGCACCGCCAGCAAAGCCGCCCCACGCTACTGCGTGACACATCGGGTGGTGGTGATATGCCGAGTGACCTGCTCGTCAACATACATATCGCCCGACACCTGAGTGTTTTCCAGGGTCTGACAGGTACGCACTGGCGGTGGTGGCGGTGCAGCAGGAGGCGGTGGCGGAGGACTGGCGCAGCCGCTCAATAGCGCGACAGAGAAAGCCAGCGACAACGGCAGATACACGCGATTCCCAGGATTATTCATAGGACGACCCGCGGTGAATGGAAGAGCCACTTCCGCGATCGCGCACGAATACCGCGGCTGACGGAAGACCTGACCACTCATTCTTTATAGCCGACTACCCGGCGAGCGCCAGTGAACTGGAGGGGGATGAGGGAATTGGCTGTCGATTTTGTGGAGAGCAAACTCTGTGAGGGCGGGTTACCTCAGCAAGAAATTTATTGACTGGAAGGCCGCCATCGCTGGCAAGCCAGCTCCCACAACTTTAATCGTGCACACCCCATGCGGCGAAGCCGCCCCACTCAACACAATGAGCGTTAGCTCGAGTACCGCTTTTGATCTGAGGGCCCGTCGGCAGGCTGAGTGGAGGGATTTATCCGGGGGTGGGAGCGCAGCGACCGTTTGGCGCAGCCAAACACAGCGAGAGGAGGTGCAGCGAAGCAAACCGTAGGCGCTGCCCCCCGGATGAATCCCGCAGCGAAGAAACCCGAGCCCAAGCGAGGGCCGAACGTCAGGGTAAAGCCCTTTGGTTACTTTGGGGCTTTTGCCAAAGTGACCCGCCGTAAGGGCGGAACCCTGATCAGCAACACCCGCAGTAACGGATCCACACCCAAAACAGCCAAAAACCCTAAGCCATATCCGGATCCCGAGCAGCCCGCAAAGAATTACTCTCCAACTCATACCGCAACTCATCAATCAACGCCGCCACAGCCTCCGGCGTACGCAACTCATTGAGCTTCAACCCGCTGATCACCAGATCCACCTGTCCCGACTCCCGGTGATACAACTTCACCGTCAGCGAATGATCCCCATCCACTGAACACTCGCACGCCAGTGGCGAAAAACTCTGCTCAAGGCTGGCGCGCAACTGCGCAAGATTCATCATGGAGCTTGTTCCTTTAGCTGTTTCGAAGGGAGACGATCCCAAGCCAACAGGCTTGTATCGCACCCCACCAGACTAAGAACTGCCCTATCTCACCAGAACCTGCATTTGCACCGCATCAGCTAGTGCATTTGCACCTACCGCTGACCCTTCGCGCCGCGCTCGCCAGAAAACAGACCACGCTCCCGCGCCCAGACAATCGCCTCGCTGCGACTGTGTACATCAAGCTTGGAATACACGGTCGCCACATGATTGCGCACGGTGTTCGGCGCGAGTTTCAGGCGGGCGGCGATCTCCTTGTCGGCCAACCCCTCGCAGATCAGCCCCAGCACGTCGCGCTCACGCGCCGTCAGATCAGTGAAGGACACGCTCGGCAGCTGCGGCGAGTTGACCTTCTTCACATTCGCCAGTTTTTCGATCAGCGTCCGGCTGAACCACGAAGCATCCTTCATCACCTCTTCGATCGCCGCCACCAACTCCAGCTCGGTGCGCTTGCGTTCGGTGATGTCCATCAGCACCAGCAGATAGCATGGCGTGTCCTGAATGTTCACGGTGTCAGCCGACACCGCGCACTCCAGCAGCTCTGCATCCTTCCTGCGCACGCGGACGTCGACCCGATCAATCCGACCGCTTTTGGCCAGGGCGTTCAGCAGCCGGGCCCGCGCACCATCGTCATCGATGAAATGCAGCTGGGTCACGGTTTTGCCCACCACCTCGTCGCTGTCGTAGGCGAGGGTGTCGAGGAACGCCTGATTGACATCAATCACCTGCTGCTCGTCAGCACTGCAGATCAGAATCGGCACCGGGGTCAGGCGAAACGCCTTGGCGAAGCGTTCCTCACTTTGACGCAGCGCCACTTCCGCCTTGTGCCGCAGCTCCATGTCGACGAAGGAAAACAGCATGCAATCCTCATCATTGAGCACCAGAGGCTGCCCGGCGACGATCACTTGCTTGCTGCCGCCATCGGGCAGGCGCAGTTGAGCCTGCATCTGTGGAATGGTCGCCACATCGCGCAGGCGCTGAATCGCCAGATCCTTTTTCTCAGCCTGATCGAAGACATCGATTTCATAGGCCGAGGTACCGATTACCTGGTCGCGGGTGTAACCGGTCATCTCCAGAAACCCCGGATTAACCTTGATGTAACGCAAGTCGCTGAGGCGGCAGATCACCGCTGGCGCCGGGTTGGCATTGAAGGTCTTTTCGAAGCGCTGTTCGGCATTGGCCCAATCGGTGACGTCGCTCATGATCAGCACCAGCGACTCCGGCTGCCCTTCGCGGTCGGTCAGTACCATGCTGCGCACACTGTGCACCCAGACGCGTTCCGGGTCATCCATGGCAGACATTTCGACCAACAGGTCGCTGAATACCTCACAGCGTGCGACGCGGCTGATCGGATAGTTCTCGGGCGGCAACAGGTGGTTGTTGCGATAACGCAGCGTGAAACGCTTGGCATACTCATCGGCATTAGTGCCCAGCTCGCCGATCCGGCTGACACCGTGCATGGCCAGTGCTGCCTCGTTGGCCCAGAGGATGCTCTGATCGAGCTCCAGCAGAATCACCCCGTCGGACAGCCCGGCGATAATCTGCTGCAACTGGCGACGATTGGTTTCAGTGGTCAGGACTTCCTGGCTCATTGGATCTCCACAGGGAATGCGCGTGTGAAGATTACGACCGCAGGCGTTCGTGATCGTGCCGAACATAAATATGCGCCCCACCACAGTCCCCTGTGGGAGCGAGCTTGCTCGCGAATACGGTATGTCATTCAAATATCTGTCGGCTGACACACCGCCTTCGCGAGCAAGCTCGCTCCCACAAGGGGATCAAGGTTGATCTGAGGTTTCCACCAGCTCGCGCAACGTATCGAGAAACAGCCTGAGCACCGGCGAAGCATCATCGGCGCGGTAAGTCGCGTACAGCGGCACTTCCGGCAGCGCCGGCGTCAGCCTGCGAAACACCAGCCCTGCCGGCGCCAGTTGCTCGATCGAAGCCGGCAACAGCGCCACCCCGAACCCGGCGCGCACCAGGCTGAGCAACGTCTGCACTTCAATCACCTGCTGGCGGATCTGCGGGGTGAACCCGGCCTGAACGCAGCACTGATAAAGGAAGTTGGCAAACCGCGACTGCTTCAGTTCCAGCGCAACGAACGGTTCCTGCGCCAGATCCGCCGGAGCCAGCAGCTCGCGACTGGCCAGCGGATGATCGGCCGGCATCACCACATGAATCGGTTCGTAGATCAGCAACTCGTTACGCAGCAACGGATCGTCATAACCGACGCGAAACACGCAGGCGTCGATACGTTTCTCTTTCAATGCCTTGACCTGCGCCGCCGGGGTCATTTCATGCAGGCGCCAGTTCACCTGCGGATAACGCTCACGAAACAGGTGCAGGGCCTTGGGCAGCACGCCGACCATCACCGAACTGATCATGCCGATTTCCAGTTCGCCGAGTTGCCCGCGCCCGGTCTGGCGGGTCAGGTCCAGCGCCCGTTCCAGTTGTTCGAACACCAGCGGCGCCTGCTCCTTGAGCATCTGCCCCGCGGCTGTCAGCTCGACCCGGTGATGACTGCGCTCGAACAGCGGCGTGCCCAACTCCTCCTCCAGCAGTCGAATCTGCTGGCTCAGCGGCGGCTGACAAATGTGCAACCGCTCCGCAGCCCGACCGAAATGCAACTCATCGGCCAGGGCCATGAAGTACCGCAGCAGGCGCAGGTCCATGGCGGCTTACCCCAGGCTCAGCGGTGTCGACCGTTGGCGCACGCCGGTCAACGCAAACAAAGCGTTGGCAATCGCGGGGGCCACCGACGGACTGCCCAACTCGCCGACGCCACCGGGTTTTCCCGGCTCGCCATCCAGCACCACGATATCGGTGGCCGGCATGTCCGACATGCGGGTCACGCGGTAGTCGTGGAAATTGCTCTGCACCACCCTGCCCTGTTGGATGTCGAGGCGATCAAACAACGCATGGCCCAAGCCCCACATCAGTCCGCCGTAGATCTGCTCCTCGACCCCGCCCGGCGACACGGCCAGACCGCAGTCGACCACACACGTCAGTTTCTCGACTTTCGGTTTGCCATCGACCGTCGCGACCCGCGCCACCACGGCGATAAAACTGCTGTAACCCTGAAAGGTCGCAATGCCCAACGCAGTGCCGGGCGGTAACGGCTGGCCCCATCCGGCGCGTTCGGCAGCCTGTTTCAGCACCGCCACATGCCGTGGCCGCTCCTGCATGTTGGCCAGACGGAACGCCAGCGGATCCGCGCCTGCCGCATGGGCCAACTCGTCCATGAAACTCTCGACGGCAAACACATTGGGAATAAAGCTCACCGAGCGATACCAGCCGCTGGGCACCTGGCTTTCGTGCTTGACCCAGTTCAACTGCAGATGCGGCGGACGGTAGGCGAAGTCCCACGCGGTGATCGCCTCGGTGGTGCTGTAATCCATGTGATCCGGGCGTTCGAAATAGCCCGGCTCCCACTGCTCCGGCGAGGCCGGTGACACCGCGTGCAGTTGCAGTGCGCCGAGTTTGCCTTGGGCATCCAGCGCGCCTCTGACCCGGTGCAGCGTCGCCGGGTGATTGAACAGTGCATGCATTTCGTCTTCGCGACTGTTGAGCAACTTCACCGGCACGCCGGTCTGTTGCGCCAGATACGCCACCTCGAACAACCAGTATTTGGCCTCCCGCGCACCGAAGCTGCCGCCGGACACCCGTTCATTGATGGTGACCTTGTCCTTGGCGATACCGCAGACCGTTTGCGCGGCTTCCAGCGCCGACGACGGCACCTGCACGCCGCCCCAATAGGTGATCGCGTTGTCCTTGACCTGTGCGGTGATGCAGATCGGTTCCAGCGGGTTCTGCACTTTGTACGGCATGCGGTAATCGGCTTCGATCAGCTGCGCCGCGTGCGACCATTGCGCGTCAACATCGCCATGCGTCATGGCTTTGATGGTCTGGCTTTTCGGGTCGGAAATAGCGGCCGCTTGCGCTTTGCCCAGTTCCGCGCTGTCGAAACCGGCCAGCGGCGAATCGCTCCATTTGATCTCCAGCACTTTGCGGCCCTGCTGCGCCGCCCAGAACGTCTCGGCCAGCACCGCGACGCCTTCCAGGTTGCCACCGAGCACGTCCGGTCGCCCGGGGATTGCAAGCACCTGGCGCACGCCCGGCACCTGCAATGCCGCCGCCGAATCCACGCTGACGACTTTCGCCCCGACGACCGGCGCGCGCTGAATCACCGCCACCAGCATTCCCGGCAACTGCACGTCGATGCTGTATTTGAAGCGCCCGCAGACTTTGGCCGCGGCATCGCGCTTGTGGCGTAGTTTGCCGATGTATTTGAACTGCGCCGGATCTTTCAGCGTGACATTGGCCGGTGCCGGCAAATGCGCCGCCACGCCCACCAGTTCGCCGTAGTTGAGGCTGCGTTTGCTGGCAGCGTGAATGACCTGGCCTTCTTCGGTACTGCAACTGTCGGGGCTGACCTTCCATTGCTTTGCCGCCGCCGCGATCAGCAGCGCCCGCGCCGTGGCGCCGGCCATGCGCAAGCGTTCGTATTCCAGCGACACGCTGGTGCTGCCGCCGGTGGAGAAGACTTTCCAGACCGGGTGAATGTAGGTCTCGAAGAACGGATCTTCCGGGGTGATGACCTGCACGGTCATCGGGTTCACATCCAGCTCTTCGGCCACGCACGCGGCCAGCGCCGTTTGCGTGCCAGTGCCGGAATCGTGCTTGTGCACCACCAGTTTTACCGTGCCGTCGGGGAAGATCCGCACCCAGGCGTTAGGCTCGAATTCCGTGGCCGGCGCCGGGGTTTTCGAGTCGCTGGCGGCGCTACCGGACGGCAGATACAGGGCAATCGCCAGGCCCGAAGCGACCGTCGCCGCTTGCTTGAGAAACACCCGGCGGGACGGTTCGAGCAAGGTGTCGTCGCTCAGCCTCATCAGGCCTCCTTCGGCGCGTTCGCCGCACGTTTGATCGCTTTGTTGATCCGCCCGTAGGTGCCGCAACGGCAGATATTGCCGCTCATCGCATTGCGGATCGAATCGTCGGTCACTGCCGCGCCAGTGTTGAGCAGCGCGGCGGCGGACATGATCTGCCCGGATTGACAGTAGCCGCATTGCGGCACATCTTCGGCGACCCAGGCCAGTTGCAGCGGATGACTCTCGCTCGGCGACAAGCCTTCGATGGTGGTGATGCTGTGGCCCGCGACGGCGGCCAGCGGCAACTGGCAGGAACGCACCGCGACGCCGTCCAGATGCACGGTGCAGGCACCGCACAGGCCCATGCCGCAGCCGAATTTGGTGCCGGTGAGTTTCAGTTGATCACGCAGTACCCATAACAAGGGCATGGAGGGGGACGCTTCATCCAGCTCGCGTCGTTCGCCGTTAACCGTGAATGCGATCATTGTCAGGCTCCAAAAGAGCGGCCCGTCTTTGTGCGGGCCTGGTGACCGATTATTGGAACCCCGGGCAAACCGCGGCCAGCGACGATTTCTGCCAACCGCTGTAAGCAGGACTAACAACATGTACAAGCGATACCCGTCGGTGCAGTCCATGAGTGCGTTTATCCACGCGGCGCGCAGCGGCAGTTTTTCCAGTGCGGCGCGCAAGCTCGACCTGACGCACAGCGCGATCAGCCAGCAGATCCGCGCCCTCGAAGACTTCATCGGCCAGCCGTTGTTCGTGCGTGAAGGCGGCGGCAGCAACCTCACCGATGCCGGGCAGTTGTTTGCCAGCGTGCTGGCGGACGGGCTGGCGCAGATCGACCGGGCCCTGTCCTCGGTGAAAAACCTCAGCGTGGCGCAGCGCCTGACCCTGGATGTGGACAGTGAACTGGCGCAGAGCTGGCTCAATCCGCGCCTGCCGGAATTGCTCGACGGACTGCCGGATTACGAGGTGGCGCTGCTGTCGATGCCGCGCAGTGATCGCAGCAGCTTCGAGCGGGTGGATCTGGCGTTGCGTTACGGCTATGGCGATTGGGATGACTGCGAGATGACACAGATCTGTGGCGATCGGGTGCTGGCGGTGGCTTCGCCGGCGTTGCTTGAGCGCTGTGGTTTGCAGTTGCCGTTGAGCCCTGCGCAGATCCTTGAATTGCCGCTGTTGGGCTATACGCGACGCTCGTGGATTCCGTGGCTGGATGCGGCCGGAATGCCCCCGGTGGAGCCAGCGGCGCGGGTGATTTTCGATAATGCGGCCAACCTGATTGCGGCTGCCGAAGCCGGGGTTGGCGCCGGGCTAGTGCGCGGTTTGCTCGCCGCCGATGCATTGCGCAGTGGGCGGCTGGTGGCGTTGAACGAGGCGCAGATTGCTGCGCATTACAACCTCTACGCGGTGTGGCCGCATGGGCAGGCTGAGCGGGTGGCGCCGGTGGTTGAAGCCATCAAACAGTTGGCCCTGCGTACACAAACTTGACGCCATCGCTGGCAAGCCAGCTCCCACAGGTTTTTGTGGTGTGACACAGATCGGATCAACACTTCGATCACTGTGGGAGCTGGCTCGCCAGCGATGGCGTCGGCACATTCACCCTAAAACCCAAACCATATCGAACAAGTATCACCACCGCGTCCAATTAATATTGTACGAACCCCTCCCCCCTTTCCAATACTCGCCCTCAGCAACCACCCACCCGGGCCGGATGCGAACAGGCGAGGGAATGCGCGAGACCTGCGCATAGAAATGGCCGATAGCCCGGGGCGTGGATGCCGAGAGCCGCAAGGCTCCCTTCCCCGCTATCAGGAGATCGACTTCAATGATCATCGATATCAGCTGCTATCCCACGGATCTCGTGGACCTCGCCTGGAGGCATGACGGTGACCCGTTCACCGGCGAGCGTCTGCTGGAGATGATGGATGGCCCGTACATGGTCAACGGCAAGCCTCGCCGGATCGACAAAGCCTTCATCCAGCCGCCGCAGGGCAACACCATTTACACCTGGACCGACGGCGAACTCTCGGGCCGCGAATCCATCGACGCCTACATGGCCTACACCCTGAAAATGGTGCAGACCTACCCCGATCGTTTCATCGGCTGCTTCGTCTACAACCCGCGCTGCGGCGTGGAAAACGGCGTCGAGGCGATCGAGCGCTACGTCAAGCAACACGGTTTCAAGATGGTGCAGATGCAGGCCAACATGCACGCCTACCGGCCTGATCGTGCACTGGACTGGGTGCGCCCGTGCTTCGAGAAATGCGCCGAGCTGGGCATTCCGGTCAAGCTGCACACCGGCGACGGGCCGTACAGCATCCCGTCGGAATGGGTACCGATGATCAAGGAATTCCCCAACGTGAATTTCATCATGGCCCACTTCGGCGTGCAGACCGGCGGGGTCTATGTGTTCGAACCGATGCAATGGGCGATGGAGCTGCCCAACGTGTACTGCGAATCCGGCTGGTGCCTGCAATCGCGGATCGTCGAGTTCGCCAAGGTCTTGCCAACGCACAAGATCCTCTTCGGCACCGACACCCCGCCGAACGAACCGGGCATGTGGCTGCGCCTGCTCGAAGTGCTGTGCCACGAGCCGCCGCAGGGCCTGAACCTCGACGAGGACACCCTCGAAGAGTATCTGGGCAACAACACCGCGCGGATGATCGGCCTCGAACCGACACCGCCGCCGCGTTCCGTTTCCGAAGCAGAGGCGCAACTCAAGCGCCCCGTCACCACGCAACTGGCCAGGAGCTGAACCGATGATCATCGACACCCATCTGCACCCCACCAACCTGGTCGACGAGGCCTGGCGCCACACCGGCGAACCGTTCACCGGCGAGCGCATGCTCAAGCTGATGGACGGCCCGTACATGATCAACGGCAAGCCACGCCGCATCGATATGGGTTTTATCCAGCCGCCACCGGGCAACACCGGTTATCGCGACGGCAACCGCCGGGGCCGCGAAGGCGTGCGTGACTACATGTCGTACGTCGCCGAACTCTGTGTGAAGTACCCGGACCGCTTCATCGGCAACTTCAACTTCAACCCGCGCTGGGGCCCGGAAAACGGTGCGGCGGAGCTGGAATTCCACATCAAGGAATACGGCTTCAAGATGCTCAAGCTGCACGCCAACATGCACGGCTATCGCCCGGATCGGGCGCTGGACTGGCTGCGTCCGGCGATGAAAGTCTGCGCCAAGTACAACATCGTGGTGCTGATCCATACCGGCGACGGCCCGTACACCATTCCGACGATGTTCTACCCGATCATCCGCGAGTTCCCGATGGTCAATTTCATCATCGGCCACTTCGGCATCCAGACCGGCGGCAACTACTCGTTCGAGGCGTTCTGGATGGCGATGGACACGCCGAACGTGTACTGCGAATCCGGTTGGTGCTTCCAGTCGCGGATCGTCGAGTTCGCCAAGGAACTGCCGCGCAACAAGATCGTGTTCGGCACCGACTCGCCGCCGAACGAACCGGGCATGTGGCTGCGCGAACTGGAGGTGTTGTGCTCGCCGGCACCGCAAGGGCTGGGCATCGACGAGGAGCATCTGGAGGACTACCTGGGCAACAATATCGCGCGGTTGTGCGGAATCGAGCCGACACCACCGCCGAAGGATCTGGTTGAGGCGGATATTCGCCTGACGACCACGTACCTCTAGGCAACGCTGATTCCTGGGTAACGCTGATTCCTGGGGCACAACGGAACCCTGTGGTGAGGGGATTTATCCCCTCACCACAAAGGCCCTCGCCACAGGAATCTCCTCAGCACCTAAGTGAACAGTAGAGGCAACACAGCGACTTTACAGGCACGAAGATGACCCGGCGTTCCCTCGACCGGCAGGCCAACGGCTGCTCGATCGAACACCTTCTCACCCCTGCGTGCCTGCTTTTTACGAGGTGAAACCATGACCCGTTCGACGCTCGGCGATTCTCAGGATTTTCACGTGTTCATCGATGCCTATCGCCGAGAGTACCCGGACGATGTGCTGACCATCACCCAAACGCTTTCTGCCGATCAGGACATCACCGCCCTGGTCGATGCCCTCGCCGCACAGGGTCGCGATCCGTTGCTGATCTGCGAAAACGTCGGCGGCCTCAAGGTGCCGGTGGCGACCAACCTGTTTGCCTCCCGCACCCGCATCGCGCGGTTGTTCGGCGTAACGCCTGCACAACTGCACGAAACCTTCCAGCGCCGCGCCAACCAGCCCATCGCCCCGCGCTACGTGGAAAGCGGCCCGGTGCTTGATGAAGTGTTCGAAGGCGAAGCCGTGGATCTGGCGCTGCTGCCGATGCTCAAGCACTTCGACAGCGATCGCGGGCCATACATCACCAACGCGATCATCATCGCCGAGGACCCGCTGACCGGCATCGCCAACATGAGCTACCACCGCTCGATGCGCCACGCCCGCCAGTCCCTGGCGACCAGCCTGCACTCGCGCGGACACCTGTGGCGAATGCTGCAGACCGCCCGTGAACGCGGTGAAGAATTGCGCGTGGCGATGGTGGTCGGCGCGCATCCGCTGTTCATGCTCGCGGCGGCAGCGCGCTTGCCCTACGGCAGCGATGAACGTGCCGTCGCTGGCGGCTTGTTCGGTGCGCCGCTGGAGCTGGTCAAGACCCCACGCTACGGCATCGGCGTCCCGGCATACGCCGAGTTCGTTCTCGAAGGCGCCATTGACCCGACGGCCTACGCCGAGGAAGGCCCGTTCGGCGAGTTCAGCGGTTATTCCTCGGATCGTTCGACCAACAACGTGCTGCGCGTCGACACCCTGTTGCGCAAGGACGCCTGGCTGGTCGATGTCATGGGCGGCCGCTACGCCGAGCATCTGACCCTCGCCCGTCTGCCGCGCGAAGCGGAAATGAGCGAGAAGCTCAAGGCGCGTTTCCCCGCCGTCACCGCCGTGCATTACCCGAACTCCGGCACCCACTTTCATTGCTACGTGGCGCTGGATCAGAGCCGCGACGGTGAAGCGCGGCAGATCATGCTCGCCCTGCTCGGCTGGGATCCCTATCTGAAAAGCGTGATCGCGGTGGACAGCGATATCGATATCACCGACGACAGCCAGGTGTTGTGGGCACTGGCTACGCACTTCCAGCCGCATCTGGATCTGTTCATGATCGACGGCTTGCCCGGCAGCCCGCTGGATCCGTCGTCATCGGTCAACGGCACCACGTCGCGCATGGGTCTTGACGCCACCCGTGGCTCGGGCTTCGACGGGATCAAGGCGCAGCTCGATCAGGACGTGCTCGAACGGGCCCGGCAATTGCTCAAAGGGCTGGCATCGTGAACCGTCAGCGGATGGTGGTCGGCATCAGCGGCGCGTCCGGCTTCATCTACGGCGTGCGTCTGCTGGAGTTGCTGGCCGAGCTGAACATCGAAAGCCACCTGATCATCAGCCGCGCCGCGCTGCTGACCATGGCCCACGAGACCGACTACAAACTGGCCGATGTCACTGCACTCGCCAGCCACTACCACCGCGCCGATGACGTCGCCGCCGGGATCGCCAGCGGTTCGTTTCGCTGCCTGGGCATGGTGGTCGCGCCGTGTTCGATGCGCACCCTGGCGGAGATTGCCACCGGCACGTCGTCCGGGCTGATCGGCCGCGCTGCCGACGTCACCCTCAAGGAACGCCGCACCTTGGTGCTGATGGCCCGCGAAACGCCGCTGACCCTCGCCCACCTGCGCAACATGACCGCCGTGACCGAGATGGGCGGGATCATCGCCCCACCGGTGCCGGCGTTCTACGCCCGGCCCGAAAGCCTGGCGCAGATGGTCGATCACAGCCTGGGCAGAGTGCTCGACCTGTTCGGCCTGGATGCCGGCGTTGCCGCCCGCTGGCAAGAACATCCCGGCCCCTGTGGGAGCTGGCTTGCCAGCGAAAGCAACAGGTCAGTCGGCATCACTGGTGAATGACACACCGCCATCGCTGGCAAGCCAGCTCCCACAGTTGATCGCACTCCGACTAAAAACACAGGTAAGGAGCTCCAGATGAACACCCCCTTCAACGCCCCAACCCGCAACACCAAAATCCCCGTGACCATCCTCACCGGCTTCCTCGGTGCCGGCAAAACCACCCTGCTCAACTACATCCTCAAGGAAAACCACGGACGCAAGATCGCCGTGATCGAAAACGAGTTCGGCGAGGTCGGCATCGACGGCGATCTGGTGCTCAGCTCGGAGACCGAAGAAATCTACGAAATGGTCAACGGCTGCGTGTGCTGCACCGCCGAAGTTCGTGAGGATCTGGTGCGCATCGTCCGCGAACTGGTGGCGCGTCCGGTACGCCTCGATCACATCCTGATCGAGACCAGCGGGCTGGCCGACCCGTACCCGGTGGCGCAAAGCTTTTTCATCAATGACCCGATTGCCGAGGACGTCGAACTCGATGCGATCGTGACCATGGTCGACGCCAAGCACATCGCCCAACACCTGGAAGATCTGCAACTGGATGGCGTCGACAATCAGGCGGTGGATCAGATCGTCTGCGCCGACCGCATCGTCATCAACAAGGTCGATCTGGTCAGCCCCGAAGAGGTGGACATTCTGCGCGGCAAGATCCGTGGTTTGAACGCCACGGCGGATCTGGTGACCTCCACTCATGCGCAGATCGACCTGACGAAAATTCTCGGCATCGGCGCCTTCGAATGCACGCAGAAGCTCATGGAAATCGGCGCTGAACCTGAGCATCACGACCATGAACACCACCATGATGAGCCCGACCACGAACACGACCCGAGCGTGTCATCGGTGGGCATCGCCGTGGACGGCGCGGTCAACCTGGTGGCGTTCCACCGCTGGATCAGCGAACTGCGCTCGTCCCAGGCCGATAACCTCTACCGCATGAAAGGCGTACTGGCCGTGGCCAACGAAGACCAGCGCTACGTGCTGCAAGGCGTGCACAGCCTGGTGGAGTTCCGCGCCTCGACCGCCTGGGGCACGGAGCCCCGCTCGAGCAAAATCGTGTTCATCGGCCGTGACCTGGACCGCGCGGCGCTGAACCAGGGCTTTGCCGCCTGCCTCGCAGGCTGAACAAGGCATCGGAGCCGGTGGATGGCGGCTTCGGGCACGAATGACTGATGCCAGATTTTTGCACAACACAAAATCTGTGGGAGCTGGCTTGCCAGCGATAGCGGACTGTCGGTTGATAAAGATGGTGACTGCTAAATCGCCATCGCTGGCAAGCCAGCTCCCACAGGGTTGCACTGTGTTCCTGAGCTGCGCGGCATCAGACGAATACCCCTCTCTACCGCATAAAAACAGCCAGAGGTGATTCCCCATGTCGTCAGCCACTCCTTCCTCCACCGTGCACCCCGTCGACCGCGTTTTGCCGGTACGACAGATGCTCACCCTCGGCCTGCAACACATGGCCGTCTCGTACATCGGCGCCATCGCCGTGCCGTTGATCGTTGCCAGCGCCCTGAAAATGTCCCACGCCGATACCGTGGTGCTGATCAGCACCACGCTGTTCTGCTCGGGCATCGCCACCCTGTTGCAGACCGTCGGGTTCTGGAAATTCGGCGTGCGCCTGCCGATCCTGCAAGGTGTGGCGTTCAGCAGCGTCGGTCCGGTGATTGCCATCGGCAGCAACCCCGAAGTGGGCTTCCCTGGGGTCTGCGGCGCGGTGATCGGTGCCGGGATTTTCACCCTGTTGATGGCGCCGTTCGTGGGCCGATTACGGCGGTTTTTCCCGCCGGTGGTGACCGGTTGCATCGTCACCGTGATCGGTCTGCAGCTGTTCCCGATTGCCTATGAATGGGTCGGTGGCGGACGCAATGCGAGCAACTTCGGCGCGCCGGCCTTTCTCGCGGTGGCGGTGGTGGTGCTGCTGACCATTCTGCTGGTCAATCGCTACGGCAGCCCGCTGCTGCGCAACATGGCGGTGCTGGTGGGCATGCTGGTCGGCGCCGGTCTGGCCTACGGTCTGGGCATGGGCAATTTCCACAGTGTTGAAGAGGCGCCGTGGCTGACCGTGCCCTACCCGTTCTACTTCGGCCTGCCGACGTTCAGCCTGATCCCCATCGCGACCATGGTGGTGGTGATGATCGTGCAGATGGTCGAGTCGATGGGGCTGTTCGTGGCCATCGGCGACATCGTCGACAAACCGGTGGAAGACCAGCAAGTGGTCAACGGCCTGCGCGCCAATGGCCTGGCCAGCACCATCGCCGGAATGTTCGCCGCATTCCCGTTTATCGCCTTCATGGAGAACGTCGGTCTGGTGATCCTGACCGGCGTGCGCAGCCGTTGGGTGGTCGCCGTCAGTGGCCTGCTGATGTGTTCGATTGCGCTGGTGCCCAAGGCCGGGGCGATCATCGCCTCGATGCCGACGGCGGCGCTGGGCGGTGCCGGCATTGCCATGTTCGGCGTGGTCGCGGCGGCGGGTATCCAGACCCTGGCCAAGGTCGACTATGAACGCAATCGCTACAACGTGTTGATCGTCGGTTTCACCATCGCCGCCGCGCTGGTACCGGTGCTCGCGCCGACTCTGTTCAAACAACTGCCCGAGTGGTCACAGCCGTTCCTGCACAGCAGCGTGGTCATCGCCTGCCTGGTGTCGGTGCTGCTCAACGCGGCGCTCAATGGCGTCAGCGTGCCCGACACCACACCCGGCAAATCCGCCTCGCACATTCTCTGACTGGAGCCTGCCATGACTCAACTTCAAAACATCCTGATCAAAAACCCGCTAGCGGTGATGACCGGCCTGCGCGGTCCGCGTGCCCGGGCCGGCGCGGTGGACATTCGCGTGATCAACGGACGCATCGCCGAAATGGCCGCCGACCTTGAGCCACAACCCGGCGAACGGGTGATCGATGCGCGCAACAGCGTGGTCTATCCGGGCTGGATCAACACCCACCATCACCTGTTCCAGAACCTGCTCAAAGCCGTGCCCGAAGGTTTGAATCAGGATCTGCAAGGCTGGCTGGCGAGTGTGCCCTACCCAAGGTTGAACCGCTTTACCCCGCAACTGGCGCGGATCGCCGCTCGGCTGGGCATGGTCGAATTGCTGTTGTCCGGGGTGACGACCTGCGCCGATCATCATTATCTCTACCACGCCCACGGCACCACCGAGACCGGGGACCTGCTGTTCGATCTGGCCGATGAGTTCGGCCTGCGCTTTGTGCTGTGTCGCGGTGGCGCGCTGGAATCCGCCAGCGCGCACCCGGGTTTCTCGAAAACCGCGCTGCAACCGGAAAGCCTCGAGCAAATGGTCGGCGACATCGAGCGGCTGAAATCGCTGTATCACCAGGACACCCCGGATGCCCTGCGCCGGGTGGTCGTCGCGCCAACCACACCGACCTTTTCGCTGCCGCCGACCCTGCTGCGCGAACTGGCACACACCGCACGCGGCCTCGGTTTGCGCCTGCACACACACCTGTCGGAAACCCAGAACTATGTGAATTTCTGCCGCGACAAGTACAACTGCCTGCCGGTGGAATTCGTCGCCGAACACGAATGGCTCGGCCCCGACGTCTGGTTCGCCCACGCCGTGCACCTGCAACCGGGGGAAATCCGCATGCTCGCCCAGACCGGCAGCGGCGTCTCGCACTGCCCGGTAAGCAATGCGCGCCTGGGCAGTGGCGTCGCGCCGGTGCCGCAAATGTTTGAGGCCGGCGTACCGATCTCCCTCGGCGTCGACGGCGTCGCGTCCAACGAATCCGGAAGCATGGTCGGCGAAGCCAACACCGCGTGGCTGATCCACCGCGCCGAACAAGGCGCCTCGGCGACCACCGCCGAAGACGTGATCCACTGGGGCACGGCGGGCGGTGCACAGGTATTGGGACTGGGCGCGGTCGGCACACTGCAAGTCGGGCAAGCCGCGGATCTGGTGATCTACAGCCTCGACCATCCCCGCTTCTTCGGCTTCCACGATTGCGCGGTTGCCCCGGTGGTGGCCGGTGAACCCATTACCGTGAAATACAGCCTGGTGGGCGGCAGGATCGTGGTCGATAACGGCGTGATTCCGGGGCTGGACATCGAACGGATGCGCGCCGAGGCGTGGGAAGGTGTGCAGGCGATGATGAAAATCGAGGATTGATCCGATCTCACATTCAATGCAAAACCCTGTGGGAGCTGGCTTGCCAGCGATGGCGGGCTGTCAGTCAATGCAGCAGAGACTGCCCCACTGCTATCGCTGGCAAGCCAGCTCCCACAAAACATTGAGTCATTCGCGGATTCGGGGTTTGTCGACTAACGTTAATCCCTCATCGGATTGAGCCCCTGCCAGCTACACCGGGCTCTTGATCAAGGAGAGACTGATGACGTCGCGTCGCAACATCGAACAGACTTATCGCACCTGGTCCAGCCCGATTCTGCTGGAGCTGAAAAAGCGTGAACACCAAATGGCGCCGGTCGAGCGTCAGGCACTGGAGAATGTGTTGGTCGAACGACGGTTGCTGGATGTCGGCAACCCCAACGGCCCCGACAGACGCCAGGGCACAGCGGGCAAGAATGACCGGCCCGGTTGATCAAACCAAGTCGTTCCTGCAGGTGACCACTAAAAGATCGCAGCCTTCGGCAGCTCCTACAGTTTGAATGCAATCCAACTGTAGGAGCTGCCGCAGGCTGCGATCTTTTGATCTTCAGGCGGCGCGCTGCCCCTCAGCCACCATCGCCGAAGCCGCGAGCATCGCCCGCAACAACACCGCACACCCGGCCGCCAGATCATCCGGCGCGGCATTCTCGATTTCGTTGTGGCTGATGCCGCCTTCGCACGGCACGAAGATCATTCCGGCCGGGCCGAGTTCGGCGAGGAAGATCGCGTCGTGGCCGGCGCCGCTGACGATGTCCATGTGTGACAAGCCCAGGCCTTTCGCCGCGCTGCGCACGGCTTCGACGCAGCCTTTTTCGAAGTACAGCGGCGGGAAGTCGGCGGTCGGGGTCAGTTCATAGGTCAGGCCGTGTTCTTCGCAGGTGGCGTCGATGACCTGCTTCACTTCGGCAATCATCGAATCGAGGCGCTCTGGCTGCAGATGGCGGAAGTCGAGGGTCATGCGCACTTCGCCGGGGATGACGTTGCGCGAACCGGGGTAGGCTTGCAGGCAACCGACGGTGCCGCAGGCGTGGGGTTGGTGGCCGAGGGCGGCGCGATTGACCGCGCCGACGATGACCGAGGCGCCGACCAGGGCGTCCTTGCGCAGGTGCATCGGCGTTGGCCCGGCGTGCGCTTCGACGCCGCGCAGTTTCAGGTCGAACCACTTCTGCCCGAGGGCGCCGAGTACCACGCCGATGGTTTTCTGCTCGTCTTCGAGGATCGGGCCTTGCTCGATGTGCGCTTCGAAATAGGCGCCGACCTTGTGCCCGCTGACTTTGCGTGACCCGGCGTAACCAATGGCGTTGAGCGCTTCACCAACCGTGACGCCGTCGACATCGACCTTGGCCAGGGTTTCTTCGAGGGTGAATTTCTCGGCGAACACGCCGGACCCCATCATGCACGGAGCAAAGCGCGAGCCTTCCTCGTTAGTCCAGACCACCACTTCCAGCGGTGCTTCGGTTTCCACACCGAGGTCATTGAGGGTGCGCAGCACTTCGACGCCGGCGAGCACGCCGAAGCAGCCGTCGAACTTGCCGCCGGTGGGCTGGGTGTCGATGTGGCTGCCGGTCATCACCGGCGGCAGGTTCGGATTACGCCCCGGGCGGCGGGCGAAGATGTTGCCGACTGCATCCACTGTGACGCTGCATCCGGCGTTCTTGCACCACTGCACGAACAGGTCACGGGCCTGACGGTCGAGGTCGGTCAGGGCCAGACGACAGACCCCGCCCTTGACCGTGGCACCGAGCTTGGCCAGTTGCATGAGCGAGGCCCAGAGGCGGTCGCGGTTGATGTGCTGATGGGTGGATTGCAGAACGTCTACGGCTGCGTTCATGTTGATCTCCTCAGGCAGTTTCTTAGGGTATTTCTTTGGTGTTTTCCAGGCCGCCATCGCTGGCAAGCCAGCTCCCACAGGTTTTGAGTGGACTCATGGTTTGTGTACGACTTGATCCTTGTGGGAGCTGGCTTGCCAGCGATGATGCCCTCCCTCCCTCACACCGGTGATTTCACGACCGAAGGCTGCGCCCGCATCACGCACAACCCGTAATAAATCACCCCGCCCAGCGCCGAGCCGGTAAACCAGCCGTAGCTGTAAAACCAGCTGAACGCATCGCTACCCAGCGACAGCAGGGTCAGCACCACGGGCACGCCAAACGCGGCAAACCCGGCCCAGTTCCACGCCGGATACACGTCATCGCGGTACAGCCCGGCCAGGTCCAGTTGCTGTTTCTTGATCAGGAAATAGTCCACCACCATGATCCCGGCGATCGGCCCGAGCAGGCTCGAATAGCCCAGCAGCCAGTTGGAATACACGGTTTCCAGGCTGACATCGGAAACGATCAGACCGAGCTTTTTCAGCAGCTCGTGGGCCATCAACGCCAGTCCGACGAAGCCGGTGAGCAACACCGCTTTGGTACGGTTGATCACCTTGGGCGCGATGTTCTGGAAGTCGTTGGTTGGCGAAACAATGTTCGCCGCCGTGTTGGTCGACAGCGTGGCGATGATGATCAGCGCCATGGCCACCGCCACCCACAGCGGGCTCTGGATATGGCCGATCAGGCTGACCGGATCCGATACCGTGACACCGACCAGCTTCACCGACGCAGCGGTCATCACCACCCCCAGCGAAGCGAACAGGAACATGGTCAGCGGCAGGCCGAAAATCTGCCCGAGGATCTGGTCTTTCTGGCTTTTGGCGTACCGGCTGAAGTCGGGAATGTTCAGCGACAACGTGGCCCAGAAGCCGACCATCGCCGTCAGCCCCGCAGCGAAGTAACTGACCACGCTCGCGCCTTCCGGGCGTTTCGGTGGAATCGCCAGCAGCTCGCTCATCGACACATTGGGCATGGCCCACATCAGCAAGCCAATGCCGACTGCCACCAACAGCGGTGCGGACAGGGTTTCCAGCCACTTGATCGACTCGGCACCACGGATCACCACCCACAGGTTCAGCGACCAGAAGATCATGAAGCCGATCACCTCCCCCGTGCCGCCGAGGGATTTCCAGCCGTCGAAGATCGAGCCAAGAAACAGGTGAATCGCCAGCCCGCCAAACATCGTTTGAATCCCGAACCAGCCACACGCCACCAGCGCACGAATCAGGCACGGCACGTTGGAACCGAGCACGCCGAATGACGAGCGCAGCAACACCGGGAACGGAATGCCGTACTTGGTGCCGGGAAAGGCATTGAGGGTCAGCGGGATCAGCACGATGACATTGGCCAGCAGAATCGCCATCAGCGCTTCGCCGACGGTCAGGCCGAAATACGCGGTGAGCACGCCGCCGAGGGTGTAGGTCGGCACGCACACCGACATGCCGACCCACAACGCGGTGATGTGCCATTTGTTCCAGGTGCGTTCGCGCACCTTGGTCGGTGCCATATCGTGGTTGTAACGGGGACTGTCGAGGACGTCGCTGCCGGCTTCGAGTTCGAACAAGCCGTCGCGCTCGGTCACTTGCGATCTGTTCTGTTGCATGGCCGCTCCACTGTTCTTCTGATTATTTTTTTGCTCATCAGGCGGCTGCACACGGGGTGCGAGCCGGACGATGGCCGGAGGAACTGACAACTTTCTTGCACCGGCCATGGTGTCAGCGGCGGCATCAATAAACGTGCCGGGTACTCCGTCTGACGCTCAGGCGGTGCTACAAACGCATTGCAACTTTCTGATAATTCACGCTTTTAATTATTCACCGGAGGAGTCCGCGAAAACCTGTCTGCACGCTCAGGCTAAACGTTTGCCAAGTTGTCCGAACTGTCAGGACTCAATCTGGTGCACTGCACTTTTTTTCATTACGGGCGATCAACCGCAGCTCAACTTCAAGCAGCTGATTTCACATAGGAAATCTTGCTCATATTTCCATCCTGTCAAGTGCGTCAAAATGGTGAACAGCCTCACCATTTTGGTGATTTATGTTTTTTATCTTTATTTTTCAACGATTTAAAACAGCAATAAGCTTATAAAAAATAATCTTGATCAATTGCAGAACTGCGGCTAGCTTCTATTCCTGACAGCGCTGACAGGAATACGCCGATCAGCGTTGTACATCAATAAAACATGAGAACCGGCACAAGTCGGTCATGCCTGCGAGGAACTCGGAATGTCTCTGTTGATCCGTGGCGCCACCGTTGTTACCCATGATGAAAGTTATCGCGCCGACGTCTATTGCGCCGACGGCGTGATCAAAGCCATTGGTCAAAACCTGGATATTCCCGCCGGTGCCGAAGTGCTCGACGGCAGCGGCCAATACCTGATGCCCGGCGGCATCGATCCACACACCCACATGCAACTGCCCTTCATGGGCACCGTGGCCAGTGAAGACTTTTACAGCGGCACTGCCGCAGGTCTGGCCGGCGGCACCACGTCGATCATCGACTTCGTGATTCCCAATCCGCAGCAGTCATTGCTGGAAGCGTTTCATCAGTGGCGTGGCTGGGCCGAAAAGTCCGCCTCGGACTACGGCTTTCACGTCGCGATCACCTGGTGGAGCGAGCAGGTGCGCGAGGAAATGGCCGAGCTGGTCAGCCACCACGGGATTAACAGCTTCAAGCATTTCATGGCCTACAAGAACGCGATCATGGCCGCCGACGACACGCTGGTGGCGAGCTTCGAGCGCTGCCTGGAACTCGGCGCCGTGCCAACCGTGCATGCGGAAAACGGCGAACTGGTTTATCACCTGCAACGCAAGTTGATGGCCCAGGGCATTACCGGGCCGGAAGCGCATCCACTGTCGCGGCCCTCGCAGGTGGAAGGCGAAGCGGCGAGCCGGGCGATTCGCATTGCCGAGACCATCGGCACGCCGTTGTACCTGGTGCACGTGTCGACCAAGGAAGCGCTGGACGAAATCACTTACGCCCGCAGCAAGGGCCAACCGGTATACGGCGAAGTGCTGGCCGGGCATTTGTTGCTCGACGACAGCGTCTACCAGCACCCGGACTGGCAGACCGCCGCCGGTTACGTGATGAGCCCGCCGTTCCGCCCGCGCGGGCATCAGGAGGCCCTTTGGCATGGCCTGCAGAGCGGTAATCTGCACACCACCGCCACCGACCACTGCTGCTTCTGCGCCGAGCAAAAAGCCGCCGGGCGCGACGACTTCAGCAAGATCCCCAACGGCACCGCCGGCATCGAAGACCGCATGGCGGTGTTGTGGGATGAAGGGGTCAACAGCGGCCGTTTGTCGATGCAGGACTTCGTCGCCCTCACCTCCACCAATACCGCAAAAATCTTCAACCTCTATCCGCGCAAAGGCGCGATTCGCGTCGGTGCCGACGCCGACCTGGTGCTGTGGGACCCGCAAGGCACCCGCACCATCTCCGCCAAGACCCACCATCAGCAGGTGGACTTCAACATCTTCGAAGGCAAGACCGTGCGCGGCGTGCCGAGTCATACCGTCAGCCAGGGCAAAGTGGTCTGGGCCGACGGCGATCTGCGCGCCGAGCGCGGCGCCGGGCGGTACATCGAACGACCGGCGTATCCGGCGGTGTTTGATTTGCTGAGCAAGCGGGCTGAATTACACAAGCCCACAGCGGTTAAACGCTGAAATCGAGGCCTTCGGCCTTCGCGAGCAAGCTCGCTCCCACAGGGTGTACACATTCCAAATGTGGGAGCGAGCTTGCTCGCGAAGAGGCCCGTCCAGACAACACAAAAACCACTGCCCATCAGAGGCAGAGAACCTCAATAACCGTGAGGCACATAACCGTGATCGAGACCCTGAACCATCTCCCGCATCCGCACGAAAGCGCGGCCGCCCTCGCCGGCCATTTCACTGATCTGGCGCCACCGCTCAACGCCCGGCAGGCGCATCTGGAAGCCTCGCGCTGCCTGTATTGCTACGACGCGCCATGCGTCAATGCGTGCCCCAGCGAGATCGATATTCCGTCGTTCATCCGCAACATCCATCAGGACAACGTGCCCGGTGCGGCGCAGAAAATCCTTTCGGCGAACATCCTCGGCGGCAGTTGTGCGCGGGTCTGCCCCACGGAAATCCTCTGCCAGCAAGCCTGCGTGCGCAACAACGCCCAGGAATGTGCGCCGGTGCTGATCGGCCTGCTGCAGCGCTATGCCGTGGACAACGCGAATTTCACCGAGCACCCGTTCCAGCGTGCGGCGAGCACCGGCAAGCGCATCGCCGTGGTCGGCGCCGGGCCAGCGGGTTTGTCCTGTGCCCACCGCAGTGCCATGCACGGCCACGACGTGGTGATTTTCGAAGCCCGGGAAAAGGCAGGCGGCCTCAATGAATACGGGATCGCCAAGTACAAACTGGTCGACGACTACGCGCAAAAGGAACTGGATTTCCTTCTGCAGATCGGCGGTATCGAAATCCGTCACGGACAGAAACTCGGCGAGAATCTGACCCTCAGCGAGCTGCATCAGCAGTTCGACGCGGTGTTCCTCGGCCTCGGCCTGAATGCCAGCAAACAGCTCGGCCTGCCCCACGAAGACGCCCCCGGCCTGCTCGCCGCCACTGACTACATCCGCGAACTGCGCCAGGCCGATGACCTGACGCAACTGCCACTGGCCGAACGCTGCATCGTCCTCGGCGCCGGCAACACCGCGATCGACATGGCCGTGCAAATGGCCCGTCTCGGAGCGCGTGACGTGAATCTGGTGTATCGCCGGGGTGCGGCGGACATGGGCGCAACCGGTCACGAACAAGACATTGCCAAGGCCAATCAGGTACGCCTGCTGACCTGGGCGCAACCGGAAGAAGTGCTGCTCGATGCGCAAGGAAAGGTGCGCGGTATGCGTTTCGCTCGCACGCAACTGGTCGACGGTCGCCTGCAAACCACGGGCGAAACTTTCGAGCTGGCCGCCGACGCGATCTTCAAAGCCATCGGCCAGGCCTTCGACAGCAGCGCCCTCGCCGACCCGCTGGCCCGTGAGCTCAAGCGTCAGGGCGAACGGATTCAGGTCGACGACAACCTGCGCACCAGCATCCCCGGCGTGTATGCCGGCGGCGACTGCACCAGTCTCGATCAAGACCTCACCGTGCAAGCCGTACAGCACGGCAAACGCGCCGCCGAGGCAATCAACGCACAACTGATGCTCAACGTGGAGGCTGCGTAAATGGCCGATCTCTCGATAGTCTTCGCCGGCATCAAAGCCCCCAACCCGTTCTGGCTGGCCTCCGCGCCGCCGACCGACAAGGCCTACAACGTGGTCCGCGCTTTTGAGGCCGGCTGGGGCGGTGTGGTCTGGAAAACCCTGGGTGAAGACCCGGCGGCAGTCAACGTCTCGTCGCGCTACTCGGCGCACTACGGCAACAACCGCGAGGTGCTGGGGATCAACAACATCGAACTGATCACCGACCGCTCGCTGGAAATCAACCTGCGTGAAATCACCCAGGTGAAGAAGGACTGGCCGGATCGTGCGCTGATCGTCTCGTTGATGGTGCCGTGCGTGGAGGAATCGTGGAAACACATCCTGCCACTGGTGGAGGCCACCGGCGCTGACGGCATCGAGCTGAATTTCGGTTGCCCGCACGGCATGCCCGAACGCGGCATGGGCGCGGCGGTGGGTCAGGTGCCGGAATACGTCGAGCAGGTCACTCGGTGGTGCAAGACCTATTGTTCGCTGCCGGTGATCGTCAAGCTGACGCCGAACATCACCGATATCCGCGTCGCCGCCCGTGCTGCCCATCGCGGTGGCGCCGATGCGGTGTCGCTGATCAACACCATCAACTCGATTACCAGCGTCGACCTGGAACACATGGTCGCCCTGCCCACCGTCGGCAGCAAAAGCACCCACGGCGGTTATTGCGGCTCAGCGGTCAAACCGATTGCGCTGAACATGGTCGCCGAGATCGCCCGTGATCCGCAGACCCAGGGCCTGCCGATCTGCGGCATTGGTGGCATCGGCAGTTGGCGTGACGCGGCGGAGTTCATGGCGCTGGGCAGCGGCGCGGTGCAGGTGTGCACGGCGGCGATGCTGCATGGCTTCCGGATTGTCGAGGAGATGAAGGACGGGCTGTCGCGCTGGATGGACAGTCAGGGTTACGCCAACATCGCCGAGTTTTCCGGGCGTGCGGTGGGCAACACCACTGACTGGAAGTACCTCGACATCAACTATCAGGTCATTGCCAGGATTGATCAGGACGCGTGCATCGGTTGCGGGCGCTGCCACATTGCTTGCGAAGACACGTCACACCAGGCGATCAGCAGCCTCAAGCAGGCCGACGGCACGCATAAATATGAAGTGATTGATGAGGAATGTGTCGGGTGCAATCTGTGCCAGATCACCTGCCCGGTGGCGGACTGTATCGAGATGGTGCCGATGGAAACGGGCAAGCCGTTTCTGGACTGGAATCATGATCCGCGCAATCCGTACCACGTCTCACCCTAGGCCAGGTAGCGTCTGAACAGACGCCTTCGCGAGCAAGCTCGCTCCCACAGGGTTCTCTGGTGTTCATGGCACTTGAGGACAACCCGAAAACCTGTGGGAGCGGGCTTGCCCGCGAAGGGGTCGGCAGTCACAACACATGGCTCAAGGTTCTAATCCGATCCCCCGCAAAATCACACTGGTCACCGTCTGCACCGCCCGCTCGAACTGCATGTCCGACAGCGGCTGATGCTCGTTCAGAATATTCACCTGATGATCGAAGTCGGCGTAGTGCTGGGTCGAGGCCCAGATCATGTACAGCAGGCTCGACGGCTCCACCGGCAGAATCCGCTGGTCCTCCACCCACTGGCGGATCTTCGCTTCCTTCATCTTTGCCCAGTCGTACAGGCTGACGTCCAGCGCCTCGCCTAACGTTGGCGCGCCGTGGATGATTTCGTTGGCCCAGACTTTCGAACCATAAGGCCGGCTGCGCGAGTGGTTCATCTTGGCGCGGATGTAGCTGCTGAGCACCACCCGTGGATCGTCGAACATCTCAAAGCACAGGGCGTCCTGCTTCCACACCTCCAGCAGGTCGAACAGCACCGCGCTGTACAGTTCGCTCTTGGTGGAAAAGTAGTAATGCAGGTTGGAGCGCGGCAGTTGCACTTCGGCGGCGATGTCGGCCATGGCGGTGCCGCCGAAGCCTTTTTCGGCGAAGACTTTTTCCGCCGCCAACAGGATTTTCTCGACGTTACTGCGACGAATCTCGATCTTGTGATTGCCCATGAGGGCTCCCTGACAACGACGTTGTTGAAGACTAGCATCCGCTCCGGCCTCGGGGCGACCGCTGCAAACAAAACTTCGTATGAAGGTCGGCGCATGGCTAAACTGGCGTTTCTTTGTCCTGCCCCAGAGGTACCCGCGATGCTGTTCAAGAACGTCCTGACCACCACTGCCCTGCTCGCTTCGCTGTGCGCCGCATCCTCCGTTTTTGCCCACGCCCACTTGAAAAGCCAGACCCCGGCCGCCGACAGCACCGTCGCCGCGCCGGCCGATCTGCGCCTGACCTTTTCCGAAGGCGTCGAGGCCAGCTTCACCAAAGTCAGCCTGACCCACGACGGCGCCCCGGTCGCGATCAAACCGCTGACCACCGAAGGCGACAAGAAAACCCTGATCGTCACCCCCGCCGCACCACTCAGTGCCGGTGAATACAAAGTCGAATGGCACGCGGTGTCGGTCGACACACACAAGAGCGAAGGCGCCTACCAGTTCAAGGTCGGCCAGTAATTCATGAGTGAAGCGCTGGTGCTGTGCCGCTTCGTGCATTTCAGCGCGGTATTGATGCTGTTCGGTACCTGGCTGTTTCGGCCACGGCTGCTCAAGGCGCCAGTGCCGACACTGGATCGGCATCTGGCGCGCCTGGCGCGCTGGCTGACGGCAATTGCGCTGGTCAGCGGTGTCACCTGGGCGCTGCTGATCACCGCGAGCATGGCCGGTTCAGCGACGGCCGCGTTCGATCCGGACACGATTGGCCTGGTGCTGGGCAACACGTTTTTCGGTCAGGTCTGGCGTTGGCATCTGCTGATCAACGCGCTGTTGCTGGCGTTGCTGTTCACGCCCTGGCGATCGAGCCTGCCGCTGCGCCTAGGCTTGAGCGCGATGCTCCTGGCGACCCTGGCGCCGGTCGGTCACGGCGCGATGCTCGACGGTCTGAATGGGCAACTGCTGATCCTCAACCAGATCGTTCACCTGACCTGCGTCGCCGCATGGCTCGGCGGTCTGTTGCTGCTGGTATTGATCCTGCGCCAACCCGGCGAAACGATGAGCCGGATCCTGCAACGCTTCAGCGGTGTCGGTTACGCCATTGTTAGCGGGCTGCTGATCACCGGCCTGATCAATGTGCGCGTGCTGACCGGGCAATGGTGGCCGACGCCGCTGTTCAGTGGCTTTGCCCTGATCCTGCTGATCAAGGCGTTGCTGGTGCTGGGCATGCTTGCACTGGCGCTGTTCAACCGCTTGCGGAGCGAGGATTGTGAACAGCGGATGGGCGCGCTCAAACGCAGTGTGCTGCTGGAGTGGATATTGGGGATGGGGGCCGTTGCTGCGGTCTCCCTTCTCGGCACCCTGCCGCCGATGATTGCAGCCTGAAAAGCAAAAGATCGCAGCCTTCGGCAGCTCCTACATTGGAATGCGATTCCCTGTAGGAGCTGCCGAAGGCTGCGATCTTTTTGCTCTTAATGCGGTTGCGTGTCGCCCGCTGCGGTATCGATGCTGACCACCACCGACATCCCCGGGCGCAAGCGTTCCTCTTCCTGCTGATCCGGATCGATGGTGATCCGCACCGGCACGCGCTGGGCGATTTTCACGAAGTTGCCCGTGGCGTTATCCGCCTGCAGCAGGGCGAACTCCGAACCGGTGCCGGGCGAAATGTGCTGCACATGGCCGGTGAACTGGCGGTGGTTCAGCGCATCAACGGTGAAGCGCACCGGCTGCCCGACGCGCACGTTGTCCATCTGGGTTTCCTTCATGTTGGCGATCACCCATTTCTGATTTGGCACCAACGCCATCAGCTGCGCCCCGGAGTTGACGTAGGCGCCCAGGCGCACGCCGATCTGCCCGAGCTGGCCGTCTCGCGGGGCGACGATGCGCGTATTCGACAAGTCGATTCGCGCCAGTTGCACCGCCGCTTCAGCGCTGGCCACCGCCGCCTCCAGCGAACCGCGATTGACGATCACCGTCTGCAGATCCTGCCGGGCGATCTCCAGATTGGCCTTGGCCTGCGCCACCGCCGCAATGCTCTGTGCATTGGCCGCGAGCGCCACGTCCATCTCGCGTTTCGACACCGAGCCGTCACTCACCAGCTCCTTGTTACGGCGCAGATCCGCCTCGCTTTTACGCAACTGCGCCTCGCTGTCGGCCACCACCGCCTGACGCAGTTTGATCGTCGCTTCGGCACTGTTGCGTTGCTGCACCACATTGGCCAGCGCGGCCTTCTGCACCGCCAGTTGCGCCAGCGCCTGATCGAGACGTTGCTGATAAATCCGGTCATCCAGGCGCACCAGCAAATCACCGGCCTTCACGTACTGGAAGTCCTGCACCGGCACCTCGAACACGTAGCCACTGAGCTGCGGGCCGATGATCGTTACCTGTCCGCGCACCAGGGCGTTTTCCGTGGTTTCGACGGCGCTGCTGAACGGCGGCAGTTGCCAGGCGTAGAGCACGATCAGCACACCGACGATGGCAATCGCGGCAAAGCCCAGTGACGAGATGATCCGCACCCGCAACGAGCGCGGCTCGGTGTTCGGCGAGGACGGCGGCGCCACGCCTTCCGGGGTGGCGGCGATGGCATTGGTGGTTGTGGTGGTCGGTTCGGTCATGAATGGGAGGCACCGTCAGGAGGTACGGAAGGCGCTGGGTCGACGGCTTTGGTGGTGCTCATCAGCCACAGCGCACGAATGGACAGCCAGATCATGGTCAGCACCGCAATCACGGCGATCAGCATGAACACATCGTTATAGGCCAGCACGTTGGCTTCGCGAGTGGCCGCGTTGGCCAGGCTGCGAATCCCGGCGAGGTTGCGCAGACTCGGGTCGGCCAGCAAGCTGCCGTAGGTCGAACCGCCGCTTTGTACGCGCGCAGCCACCAGCGGATCGGACAGCGTCAGGTGCTCGACCAGGTGGCTGGAGTGGAATTTCTCGCGCACGATCTGGAACGTGCCCAACAACGCCGCGCCGAGCAGGCCGCCGAGGTTGTTGCAGATCCCGAACAACACCGAAAAACTCACCAGATTGCGCGGGTTGGTCAACACGTTGCGGGTGCCGAACACCATGGTCGGGCCCAGAAAGAACGTGCTGCCGAAGGCCAGCAGGAACTGGCTGAAATACAGGTTTTGCGGACGGGTCAGGTTGTTGGAAAAACTGTCCATCACCGAGCCGGTGGCCATCAGCGCCAGCGAGATGATCAGCGGCATCAGCAGGTGCTTGGGGTCGATGGTCAGCGCACTGGTCGCCAGCCCGGCGATGCTGCCGATCAGCATCACCACGTAGAGGCTGTGCAGTTGCTCATAACCCATATTGAGGTTCTGCATGAAACCGACGGCGCCGGTGGACTGCTCCGAGGTGACCATGCGAATCAGGGTCACCGCCAGCGCCAGACGGATCATCGTGCCGCTGCCGAGCCAACGGGTCATCAGCATCGGGTTGCTGCGGTTGTGCTCGATGGCCAGGCCCGCGAGGATCAGGGCAATCGAGGCCGCCAGCGCATAGCCGATCCAGTCGGCCTCCAGCCACCAGTCGATCCGCCCCAGCGACAACACCGCGCAGAGCAGTGCCACGCCGCTGGCGAGGATGGCGAAGGTCAGAAAGTCCAGCGGTTCAAAGGTTTTGAAGCGGTCACCGGGCGGCAACTTGAGCAACAGCACGCAGCCCAGCGACAGCAAAGCCATGCCCAATTCGAACAGGTACAAGCCGCGCCACTCGGCAATCTGCAGCAAGTCCTCGGAGAACAAGCGCGCCAGCGGCAAAGCCAGTTGCGAGGCGCCGAGGCCCAGCACCAGCGCCTTCAGCCGCCACTTGGCCGGAAACGCCTGAACCATGTAATACAGACCCAGCGAACTCAGCGCCGCACCGACCATGCCGTGCGCCGCACGCACCGCGATGGCCGAGCTCAGGTCGTTGACGAACAGGTGGCCGAAGGTCACCAGCGCATACAACACCAGAAACACTTCGGTGAATGCACGCAGGCCGAACTGCTGGCGAAACTTCACCAGCAGCAGGTTCATCGACACGTTGGTCATCACGTAAGCAGCTGGCAGCCAGGCCATCTCCGCCGTGGTCGCGCCCAGCGCGCCTTGCAGGTAAGGCAGGTTGGCGACCACCAGCGAGTTGCCCAGACCACCGGTCACCGCCACCAGCAGCCCGACCAGCGCATAGGCCAGGCGCTTGGGGTTGGAGTGCAGCGGCGTCGAGGGGGAACCGGGCAGACTGGGCTTCTCGTGCGGCTGCCAGTTGCGCGGGGCGTATCGATCCATTGAAAGACCTTGTGCTTATATTGCCGGGAGTTTGCCGCAAATGTTGCGGCAAACCCACAATCCTGTGGGAGCTGGCTTGCCAGCGATGGCGGCAGTCGGCTCGGCAAGAGGGTGACCGGCAGCCCGCTCCCACTGGTTCGCGGTGGATTCGTAAATTCTGTTTAAAGGTCTTCTCGCCCGCAACGGATTTTTCCCGCACCGGGCAACTGCCACCCTTGCAGCCCTTCTCAACCTGCAAGGTGCCCGTTATGACCACGCCCCACCGGCAACGCTCCCCACGCTTTTTAAAAAATCTTGCGGCGGCCGCCCTGCTGCTGCCGGCCCTCGCCTTCGCTCAGGAACGCCCGTGGCCGGACGGTTCGCAACTGGTGATCTCGGTGTCGATGCAATTCGAAACCGGCGGTCAGCCCGAAGGCGCGGAAAGCCCGTTCTCCGGCACGCCGCTGCCCAAGGGTTATCCGGATCTGCCGGCGCAGACCTGGTTTGATTATGGCTACAAGGAAGGCTTGTGGCGGATGCTCGACCTGTGGGATCGCACCGGCATCAAGGTCACCTCGCATGTGGTCGGCGAAGCGGCGCTCAAACACCCGGAACTGGCGAAAGCGATTGCTGCGCGCGGCCATGAACTGGCGGCCCATGGCATGCGTTGGGCCGACTCCTACAACATGAGTTATGACCAGGAAAAACAGTTCATCGGCGACGGTGTCAACGCGGTGGAAAAACTCACCGGCCAGCGCTCGGTGGGCTACAACGCCAACTGGCTGCGGCGCAGCCCCAATACGCTGAAGGTTCTGCAAGACCTGAATTTCACCTACCACATCGATGACGTCAGCCGCGACGAACCGTTCGTGACCATGGTCCGTGGACGCAAATTCGCCGTGGTGCCGTATACCTTGCGCAACAACGACATCGTGTTGATCGAGGGCCGGCATTTCTCCGCCGAGCAGTTCTATCAGCAACTGGTGCTGGAATTTGATCGCCTGTACGCCGAAGGCGCGAGCCAGCGGCGGATGATGTCGGTGAGTCTGCACGACCGCATCGGCGGCACGCCGGCGATGGTCGAGGCGATGGAACGGTTCATTCGTTATGCGCAGGCGCATCCGAAGGTGAGTTTCATGCGCAAGGATCAGATCGCGCAGGTTGTGCTGACCGAGAAAAATCCTTTGATTGATTGAGGAGCAAAATCAAAAGATCGCAGCCTGCGACAGCTCCTACAATGTGTACACCATTCCCATGGAGCTACCGCCGGCTGCGATCTTTTCAGGCGCGCAACAACATATACCCCGCCACCACCAGACACACACTGGCAAACCCCACTTGCAACGTCCGCGCCGGCACTCGCGCACAAAGCTTGCGCCCGATGATCATGCCGACGATGCTGGCCACGATAAACGCCGCGCCCTGTGCGTCAATCCGCACGCCTGCGTGAAACGATCCGATCACGCCAATCGCGGAAATCAGGCTGATCACCATCAGCGACGTCGCCACGATCCCGCGCATCTGCACATCGGTCAGTTGCTTGAACGCCGGCACGATCAGGAAACCACCGCCGACGCCGAGCAACCCCGAAACCACACCCGTCACTGCGCCCAATACCGCAAGGGTCGCGGTGCATTTGGCGGTCCAGTCGAAGCGACCGGTCTGTTCATTGAGCATGCAGTTCTTCTGCCCCCAGCTCGCATGGCCGTGGTCGCTCGGCCCCTCTTGCGCACGCTCACGGCGCAGCATGCGCCAGGCGACCATGACCATCAGCAGGCTGAAGAGGATCATCAGGATCTTCTCCGGCAACTGGTGCGCAAAATAGATGCCCAGCGGCGAAAACACCGCACCGAGCGCGGCAATCAGCAGCGCCGCGCGATAACGCACCAGACCATGACGCAAACCGTCGATCGCCCCGACTGCCGCCGCACTGCCGACGGCGAACAACGCCACGGGCGCGGCCTGGGTCATGCTCCAGCCGAGGCCGAGCACCAGCGCCGGCACCGCGAGAATCCCGCCGCCCGCCCCGGTCAGTCCGAGAATCAGCCCCATCAACACGCCAAACAGACTTGCCAGCAACATAGGGAGTTCTCAGTCGACTTTGGACAAACCGGTCAGCCACTCGCGGCCCTTGAGCATGCCGTTCCAGTAGAACCACGGCAGCAGCGTCGCCTTGAGGAACCACGCCGAGCGGCGCGGCACGGTCGCATCGAGGGCGAAGGTCGGCAGCAACTTCCCGCCGTAACCGAACTCGGCGAGGATCACCTTGCCCTTCTCCACCGTCAGCGGGCAGGAACCGTAGCCGTCGTACTTCAGTGGCAGCGGCTGCCGCTTGCGCAGCGCCAGAAGGTTTTCGGCGACGACCACGATCTGCTTGCGCACGGCCGCAGCGGTTTTTGCGTTAGTGGTGCCGCAGATGTCACCGAGGCCAAACACTTCGGGGTATCGCGGATGTTGCAGGCTGTGCGGATTGACTTCGCACCAGCCGGCGGTGTCGGCCAGCGGGCTCTGGGCGATGAACTCCGGCGCGACTTGCGGCGGCACAACATGCAGCAGGTCAAAGGTTTTCGCCTGTGTGGTGACGTGGCCGTCAGCGTCCTTGATCTCGAACCAGGCGGTTTTCGCCGGGCCGTCGACCCTGACCAGATTGCTGTTGAAGGCCAGGTCCGCATTGTACTTTTCGATGTACTTCATCAGCGGCGGCACGAAGGTCGCGACACCGAACAGCGCGGCGCCGGCGAGATTGAACTCGACGTTGATGTTGTTCAGCACAGCGGTTTTGCGCCAGTGATCGCACGACAGGTACAACGCCTTCTGCGGCGCGCCGGCGCATTTGATCGGCATCGCCGGCTGAGTAAACAGCGCCTTGCCTCCACGCAGTTTCTGCACCTGATCCCAGGTGTACTGCGCATGCTGATAGCTGTAGTTGGACGTCACGCCATGCTGGCCGAGACTTTCCTGCAGGCCCTCGATTTTCTCCCAGGCCAGACGCAGGCCGGGGCAGACGATCAGGTTCTGGTAGCTGACGCGGCGTTGATCGTTGAGCGTGAGTTGACGTGTGTCGGGATCCACCGCTGTCACCGCCGCCTGAATCCAGGTGGCCTGACGCGGCATCACTTTGCTCATCGGCCGCGCGGTGTCCTTGACGTCATAGGCGCCACCGCCGACCAGCGTCCACGCCGGTTGGTAGTAATGCTGGGCGCTCGGCTCGATCACGGTGATGTTCAGAGTGGGATCACGCTTGAGCAGACTGGCGACGAAACCGATGCCGGCGGTGCCGCCGCCGATGACCACGATGTCTGCACTGATGGATGGGCCCCAGTGTTGATCGTTCATTGCTTGTTCCTTATGGCTGCACGCAAGGATTTTTTCGAATCAAACCACTAAACCTGTGGGAGCTGGCTTGCCAGCGATAGGGACTTGTCAGCCGCTATTGATGGCGACTGACACTCCGCCATCGCTGGCGAGCCAGCTCCCACAGGTTTTGTATTGTGTTGGCTGACATTTATGGGTGGCCCCAGCTCTTGAGCACCGCCCCGCAATACAGTCCGGACAGGGTCTTCATCACCTGAATCACTTCAGGGCTGGCCAGGCCGTAAAAGATGTATTTGCCTTCGCGGCGGGTCGCCACCAGGCCTTCATCGCGCAGGATGCCCAACTGCTGGGACAGCGTCGGCTGGCGCACGCCGGTGATTTTTTCCAGCTCGCCGACGTTGCGTTCGCCCTGGGTCAACTGGCACAGGATCAACAAGCGATCCTCATTGGCCAACGCCTTGAGCAGCGCGCAGGCCTTGGAGGCGGACGCCCGCAGTTGGGCGACTTCACATTCGGTCAGACTGGATTGCATTTGCACGATGCCTTCAACGTCACTTAAGCTGCGAACATTATGTTTTTAGATAAAGTGTTGCAACCCATTTCCCTGATTCAGGTTGGTGTCCATGCCCGCGCAGATTGAAGCTTTCCTCGACCCCGCCTCTTCGACCTACAGCTATGTGGTCTATGAAGCCGATGGCGGGCAATGTGCAATCGTCGATCCGGTGCTTGATTACGACGGCGCTGCCGGTCGTACCTGCACCGTACAGGCCGACAAAATCATCGCCTTCGTCCGTGACCACCGCCTGCAGGTGCAATGGCTGCTGGAAACCCACGCCCACGCCGACCACCTGTCCGCCGCGCCGTACCTGCGCCGCGAACTGGGCGGCAAGATCGCCATCGGTCAGTCGATCAGCAAAGTGCAGAATGTGTTCAAGGCGCTGTTCAATCTGGAGCCGGAATTCTGCGTCGACGGCTCGCAGTTCGATCACCTGTTCGCGCCGAACGAGTCGTTCAGGATCGGCAATCTCAAAGCCACCGCCCTGCACGTCCCCGGCCACACCCCGGCAGACATGGCCTACCTGATCGACGGCGAACAGATTCTGGTCGGCGACACGCTGTTCATGCCCGACGTCGGCACCGCCCGCTGCGACTTCCCCGGCGGCGACGCGCATCAACTGTTCAACTCGATCCACAAACTGCTGGCCTTCCCGGCCAGCGTCAAACTCTACGTTTGCCACGACTACCCGCCAGAAGGCCGCGCCGCGCAGTGCCAGACCACCGTTGGCGAACAGCGCAAGAGCAATATTCATGTGCATGACGGGATCGACGAGGCGGCGTTTGTCGAGATGCGCACCAAACGCGATGCCGGGCTGGGCATGCCGACGCTGTTGCTGCCGGCGATTCAGGTGAATGTGCGGGCGGGGAATTTTCCGGCGGCCGAGGACAATGGTGTGGTTTACCTGAAGGTGCCGATCAACAAGCTATAAAAGCAAAAGATCGCAGCCTGCGGCAGCTCCTACAGGGACATGGTTTGTGGGTGCCCTGCGTAGGAGCTGCCGCAGGCTGCGATCTTTTGATCTTCAAGAACCCAGCGTCAACCCATTCGCCGGCAACGGCAGCGCCGTCTTGTAGCGCACCTGCTTCAAGGCAAAACTCGAGCGGATATTCGCCACCCCCGGCACCTTGGTCAGAAAGTCCATCATGAAGCGCTCCAGCGCCTGAATCGTCGGCACCAGCACCCGGATCAGGTAGTCCGGGTCGCCGGCCATCAGGTAGCACTCCATCACCTCGGGGCGGTCGGAGATCGCCTCTTCGAAATGCTGCAACGCCTCCTCGACCTGCTTCTCCAGACTGACGTGAATGAACACGTTCACATGCAGGCCCAGCAGATCGGCATCGAGCAGCGTCACCTGCTCGCGAATCAGGCCTAATTCCTCCATTGCCTTGACCCGGTTGAAACACGGCGTCGGCGACAGGTTCACCGAGCGTGCGAGGTCGGCGTTGGTGATGCGCGCATTCTCCTGAAGGCTGTTGAGAATGCCGATGTCGGTACGGTCCAGTTTGCGCATGAGACAAAACCACCTGTTTTTTATGTTTATGCAGAATTTCTATCTGCAAATCATCTCCAGCGCAACGAAACAGAGAGAAATATTCTTCTCCGCCGGGCCTATGATTGTTGTAGGACAAGATTTCTTTCACCCAAGAATGATTGCCAGCTCACTACAAGAAATTCACAAGATCGAGCGTAGAAGCCATGACCCAAGCGTATGAACCGCTGCGTCTGCACGTCCCTGAACCCTCGGGCCGCCCAGGCTGCAAAACCGACTTCTCCTACCTGCATCTGACCGATGCCGGCACGGTGCGCAAACCTTCCATTGACGTCGAACCTGCCGACACCGCCGACCTGGCGCGTGGGCTGATTCGGGTGCTCGACGATCAGGGCAACGCCCTCGGTCCCTGGGCTGAAAACGTGCCAGTCGACATCCTGCGCAAGGGCATGCGCGCCATGCTCAAGACGCGGATTTACGACAACCGCATGGTAGTCGCCCAGCGCCAGAAAAAAATGTCGTTCTACATGCAAAGCCTTGGCGAAGAAGCCATCGGCAGCGCCCAGGCCCTGGCCTTGAACATCGACGACATGTGCTTCCCGACGTACCGCCAGCAAAGCATCCTGATGGCCCGCGAAGTGCCGCTGGTCGACCTGATCTGCCAGCTGCTGTCCAACGAGCGCGATCCGCTCAAGGGCCGGCAGTTGCCAATCATGTACTCAGTCAAGGACGCCGGCTTCTTCACCATCTCCGGCAACCTCGCCACTCAGTTCATTCAAGCCGTCGGCTGGGGCATGGCCTCGGCGATCAAGGGCGACACCAAAATCGCCTCGGCCTGGATCGGTGACGGTGCCACCGCCGAATCGGACTTCCACACCGCCCTCACCTTCGCCCACGTTTACCGCGCGCCGGTGATTCTCAACGTGGTCAACAACCAATGGGCAATCTCGACCTTCCAGGCCATCGCCGGAGGTGAAGCCACCACCTTCGCCGGACGTGGCGTCGGTTGCGGCATCGCCTCGTTGCGCGTCGATGGCAACGATTTCTACGCGGTCTACGCCGCTTCCGCCTGGGCGGCTGAACGCGCCCGGCGCAACCTCGGCCCGACCATGATCGAGTGGGTCACCTACCGCGCCGGCCCGCACTCGACCTCCGACGATCCGTCGAAATACCGGCCTGCCGACGACTGGAGCCACTTCCCGCTGGGCGACCCGATTGCCCGCCTGAAGCAGCACCTGATCAAGGTTGGCCACTGGTCGGAAGAAGAGCACGCCGCCGTCAGCGCCGAACTCGAAGCCGAGGTGATTGCCGCGCAGAAACAGGCCGAACAGTACGGTACCCTCGCCGGCGGGCAGATTCCAAGCGCCGCGACCATGTTCGAAGACGTCTACAAAGAGATGCCGGAGCACTTGAAGCGCCAGCGTCAGCAGTTGGGGATCTGACATGAACGATCACAACAACAATATTCAGTTGGAAACCGCCATGACCACGACCACCATGACCATGATCCAGGCCCTGCGCTCGGCCATGGATGTGATGCTTGAGCGTGACGACAATGTGGTGGTGTTCGGGCAGGACGTCGGCTACTTCGGCGGCGTGTTCCGTTGCACCGAAGGCCTGCAGACCAAGTACGGCACCTCGCGGGTATTCGACGCACCGATCTCCGAAAGCGGCATCGTCGGCGTCGCCGTGGGCATGGGTGCCTACGGCCTGCGTCCAGTGGCCGAGATTCAGTTCGCCGACTACGTCTACCCCGCATCCGACCAGATCATTTCCGAAGCCGCGCGCCTGCGTTATCGCTCGGCCGGCGAGTTCACCGCGCCGATGACCCTGCGCATGCCATGCGGCGGCGGCATCTACGGCGGCCAGACCCACAGCCAGAGCATCGAGGCGATGTTCACTCAGGTGTGCGGCCTGCGCACCGTGATGCCCTCCAACCCGTACGACGCCAAAGGCCTGCTGATCGCCTCCATCGAAAACGATGACCCGGTGATCTTCCTCGAGCCTAAGCGCCTGTATAACGGCCCGTTCGACGGCCACCACGACCGCCCGGTAACCCCGTGGTCGAAACACCCGCAAGCTCAGGTGCCGGACGGCTACTACACCGTACCGCTGGACGTCGCCGCGATCACCCGTCCGGGCAAGGACGTGACCGTGCTGACCTACGGCACCACCGTTTACGTGTCGCAAGTGGCTGCCGAAGAATCCGGCGTGGATGCCGAAGTCATCGACCTGCGCAGCCTGTGGCCGCTGGACCTGGACACCATCGTCAAGTCGGTGAAGAAAACCGGCCGCTGCGTAGTGGTACACGAAGCCACCCGCACCTGCGGTTTCGGCGCCGAGCTGGTAGCGCTGGTGCAAGAGCATTGCTTCCATCACCTGGAAGCGCCGATCGAACGCGTCACCGGTTGGGACACACCTTACCCGCACGCGCAAGAGTGGGCGTATTTCCCAGGGCCGTCCCGAGTGGGCGCGGCGTTGAAACGGGTCATGGAGGTCTGAATGGGCACGCACGTTATCAAGATGCCGGACATCGGCGAAGGCATCGCAGAAGTAGAGCTGTCGCAGTGGCACGTCAAGGTTGGCGACCTGGTGGTTGAAGACCAGGTGCTGGCGGACGTGATGACCGACAAGGCAATGGTCGATATTCCCTCGCCGGTACACGGCAAGGTGATTGCGCTCGGCGGTCAGCCGGGGGAAGTGATGGCGGTCGGCAGTGTGCTGATCAGCATTGAAGTGGAAGGTGCCGGGAATCTGAAGGAGTCGGACAAACCGGCGCCTGTTGCGGCGAAAGAAACGCCAGTCGCACCCAAAGTTGAAGCTGTCGTTGAAAGCAAACCTGCCGCCGCTGCCGCACCGCGTCCGGCGCCGGTTTGCCAGGGCCCGATGGTTGCCCGCGAGGCCGATGAACGTCCGCTGGCCTCGCCGGCGGTGCGCAAACATGCGCTGGATCTGGGCATTCAGTTGCGTCTGGTCCGCGGCACTGGCCCGGCCGGCCGCGTGTTGCACGAAGACCTCGAAGCCTATCTGGCGCAGGGGCAGTCGAACGCTTCGGCACCGGTCGCCGCTTACGCCCAGCGCAACGACGAAGAACAGATTCAGGTGATCGGCATGCGCCGCAAGATCGCCCAGCGCATGCAGGACGCCACCCAGCGTGCCGCGCACTTCAGCTACGTCGAGGAAATCGACGTCACCGCCATCGAAGAACTGCGCGCGCATCTGAATGAGAAACACGGCGCCAGCCGGGGCAAGTTGACCTTGCTGCCGTTCCTGGTGCGCGCGTTGGTCGTCGCTCTGCGCGACTTCCCGCAGATGAACGCCCGTTACGACGACGAAGCCCAGGTCATCACCCGCCTCGGCGCAGTGCATGTCGGTGTCGCCACGCAGAGCGATGTCGGCCTGATGGTGCCGGTGGTGCGTCACGCCGAGGCGCGCAGCCTGTGGGACAGCGCCGCAGAAATCTCGCGTCTGGCCAATGCCGCCCGCAATGGCAAGGCCAGCCGCGACGAATTGTCCGGCTCGACCATCACCCTGACCAGCCTCGGTGCGCTGGGCGGCATCGTCAGCACGCCGGTGCTGAACCTGCCGGAAGTGGCCATCGTCGGCGTCAACAAAATCGTCGAACGGCCAATGGTCGTCAAAGGCCAGGTAGTGATCCGCAAGATGATGAACCTCTCCAGCTCCTTCGATCACCGCGTGGTCGACGGCATGGACGCGGCGCTCTTCATCCAGGCCATTCGTGGTCTGCTCGAACAACCCGCGACTCTGTTTGTGGAGTGATGCCATGCAAACCTTGAACACCACGCTGCTGATCATCGGCGGCGGCCCCGGCGGCTACGTCACGGCGATTCGCGCCGGGCAACTGGGCATTTCGACGATTCTGGTCGAAGGTCAATCGCTGGGCGGCACCTGCTTGAACATCGGCTGCATTCCGTCAAAAGCGCTGATTCATGTAGCCGAGCAGTTTCACCAGACTCAACACCACAACCAGCATT
Source organism: Pseudomonas sp. AO-1 (assembly GCF_019775695.1). Classification (NCBI taxonomy): domain Bacteria; kingdom Pseudomonadati; phylum Pseudomonadota; class Gammaproteobacteria; order Pseudomonadales; family Pseudomonadaceae; genus Pseudomonas; species Pseudomonas sp. AO-1. Next base: position 2,708,166 of record NZ_CP079947.1, on the reverse strand, counting down.
CGGCACTGGGCATCAGCGTTTCCGCGCCGACCCTCGACATCAACAAGAGCGTCGAGTGGAAGGACGGCATCGTTGATCGCCTGACCACCGGCGTCGCCGCGCTGCTGAAAAAGAACAAGGTTCAGGTCATCCATGGCTGGGCCAAGGTCATCGATGGCAAAACCGTGGAAGTCGGCGACACGCGCATTCAGTGCGAGCACCTGGTGCTGACGACCGGTTCGACCAGCGTCAACCTGCCGATCCTGCCGATTGGCGGGCCGATCATCTCTTCCACCGAAGCGCTGGCACCGAAGTCCGTGCCCAAACGTCTGGTGGTGGTCGGCGGCGGTTACATCGGTCTGGAGCTGGGCATTGCTTACCGCAAGCTCGGCGCCGAAGTCAGCGTGGTCGAGGCGCAGGATCGGATCCTGCCGGCCTATGACGCCGAGCTGACGCAACCGGTGCACGAAGCGCTGAAACAACTGGGCGTGAAGCTCTATCTCAAACACAGCGTGCTGGGTTTCGACGGCACCTTGCAGGTGCGTGACCCGAACGGCGACACCCTCAATCTGGAAACCGATCAGGTGCTGGTGGCAGTCGGTCGCAAGCCGAATACGCAGGGCTGGAACCTCGAAGCGCTGAATCTGGACATGAACGGCTCGGCGATCAAGATCGACAACCGCTGCCAGACCAGCATGCGCAACGTCTACGCCATCGGCGACCTGAGCGGCGAACCGATGCTCGCGCACCGCGCCATGGCCCAGGGCGAAATGGTCGCCGAACTGATCAGCGGCAAGCACCGCGAATTCAACCCGACCGCCATTGCCGCCGTGTGCTTCACCGACCCGGAACTGGTGGTGGTCGGCCAGACCCCGGACGAGGCCAAGGCTGCCGGGCTGGACTGCATCGTTTCCAGCTTCCCGTTCGCCGCCAATGGCCGGGCGATGACCCTGGAATCGAAAAGCGGCTTCGTGCGCGTAGTCGCGCGTCGCGACAATCATGTGATTGTCGGCTGGCAGGCGGTCGGAGCAGGTGTTTCCGAATTGTCGACCGCGTTTGCGCAAAGCCTGGAAATGGGCGCGCGCCTGGAGGATATCGGCGGCACCATCCATGCGCATCCAACTCTGGGTGAAGCGGTGCAGGAAGCGGCGTTGCGTGCGTTGGGGCATGCGTTGCACCTTTAAAGATCAAAAGATCGCAGCCTGCGGCAGCTCCTACAGGGGGGGTTGCCGATTCTGTAGGAGCTGCCGCAGGCTGCGATCTTTTCAGCGATGGACAAGGATTTTTCATAAGCAGGCTAATAAATCTGCTTTTCCCCCCATCGTCCGGGCTGCGAAACCGCTCCAGAATGAAGTATTGTTGTGCCCATCCAAAAAAACGTCAGAAGCCTGAACCGTTTCGACGGTTGTTCAGTGATAGAGGGTGTCATGGGTAACGAAAGCATCAATTGGGACAAGCTGGGTTTTGACTACATCAAGACCGACAAACGCTATCTGTCGTACTTTCGCAATGGCGAGTGGGACAAAGGCACCCTGACCGAAGACAACGTGCTGCACATCAGCGAAGGCTCGACGGCCCTTCACTATGGCCAGCAGTGCTTCGAAGGCCTGAAGGCTTATCGTTGCAAGGACGGCTCGATCAACCTGTTCCGTCCCGACCAGAATGCCGCGCGCATGCAGCGCAGCTGTGCCCGCCTGCTGATGCCGCACGTGTCCACCGAGCAGTTCATCGAGGCCTGCAAGCAAGTGGTTCGCGCCAACGAGCGCTTCATCCCGCCATACGGCACCGGCGGCGCGTTGTACCTGCGTCCGTTCGTGATCGGCGTGGGTGACAACATCGGCGTGCGCACCGCGCCAGAGTTCATCTTCTCGGTATTCGCGATCCCGGTCGGCGCCTACTTCAAGGGCGGCCTGACCCCGCACAACTTCCAGATCTCCAGCTTCGACCGCGCCGCGCCACAAGGCACCGGTGCGGCCAAGGTCGGTGGCAACTACGCCGCCAGCCTGATGCCGGGCTCCCAGGCCAAGAAGGCGCACTTCGCTGACGCCATCTATCTGGATCCGCTGACCCACAAGAAAATCGAGGAAGTCGGTTCGGCCAACTTCTTCGGGATCACCCACGACAACAAGTTCGTCACCCCGAACTCGCCCTCCGTACTGCCAGGCATCACCCGCCTGTCGCTGATCGAACTGGCGAAAACCCGTCTGGGCCTGGAAGTGGTGGAAGGCGACGTGCTGATCGACAAGCTGTCGGACTTCAAGGAAGCCGGCGCCTGCGGTACCGCTGCGGTGATCACCCCGATCGGCGGCATCAGCTACAACGACCACCTGCACGTGTTCCACAGCGAAACCGAAGTCGGCCCGGTCACCCAGAAGCTCTACAAAGAGCTGACTGGCGTGCAGACCGGCGACATCGAAGCGCCAGCGGGCTGGATCGTCAAGGTTTGATCTGACGGCCAGTTGCACAAAAGCCCCTCATCAAGTGATTGATGGGGGGCTTTTTGGTTGTGAGGATCAAGATCAAAAGATCGCAGCCTGCGGCAGCTCCTACAGGAAATCTGTGTAGGAGCTGCCGCAGGCTGCGATCTTTTGATTTTCTATTTCACCGCAATCCGCTTGCCGCCTCGCGCAGCGATCCCGCTGGCCTGACCATTCTGTTGCTTGCCCGTGCGCGCCTGGGTAATCAATCCGGGAATCAACTCCCCTTCCGGCAGATTCTTCCAGAAACGCACCGGCAAGTGCCCTTGCATGACCTTCTCGTTCAACCGCGCCGGGTTGAAGATGTGGCTGTAGTACGTCAGCCACAACTCGCCGTGCGGGTCATCGACGTTCTGCGCCAGTTGCTGCCATTCCAGCGGGCATTGGCGTTGATGGATCAATTGCTCGCCATCGTAATAAACCCCGTCACGCGGGGTGGCGATCAACCAGCGATGCCGGCCCATGCGCCCGATGAAATGCTCGCTGGCGCTGTGCAGGATGTCGTGGGCCGGCTCGTGCCATGCGACGTATTGCGGGCCCGGCTGATCCTGCGGGCGTTCGATGAAACGCACGAACGCATGCAAATGGTGGGCTTCACGCTGTACCTGCTTGATGCGCCGCTGCAACTCGCTGCCGAGTTTATCGCCGGCCATCATCGCCGTGCGGTCGCCATGGCTGACTCGCCACAGCACTTCATACAACAGACTCCAGCGCTGGTCGCCCCGGTAGCGTGCGGCTTGCTCCAGGGTATCGATCAGTGCACGGGGGATGCGTGCCTGAAACGGCCCCTGCCCCTCCGGCACATGTACGTCACTGGCAAACAGATCGCTCACCCCTTCCGACGCCCAACTCACCAGACTCGGGTCGACTTCATGGCTGAGCAGCCAGCGTGCCTGCTGGCGCCAGGTGTCGAACAGGTCATCGCAATCGAGATTGATCATCCCCACAATCCCATCTGCTGCGGCTGCGGCCGGTCGCGCAGTTGCTGATAGAGCATGTGGCTGGTGACTTCGGCCTGCTGCGGGTGGTAGTCGCTGGTGATGATGAAGGGCTTGGCCTTGGCCAGCACACAGCGCATGCGCGCCACATCTTCGTAGCGGATACGCCGCTGCTGGCGCAATTGCACCAGACGCTCGGTAGTGCGCAGGCCGATGCCCGGGATGCGCGCGATCAGCGACGGCTCGGCGCGGTTCAGGTCCAGCGGAAACACTTCGCGATTCTGCAGCGCCCAAGCCAGTTTGGGGTCGATGTCCAGCGCCAGATTACCCGGGCCCTTGAGCAACTCATCAGCGTTGTAGCCGTAGCTGCGCAAGAGGAAATCGGCTTGATACAGACGGTGTTCGCGCATCAGCGGTGGCGCGGCCAGCGGCACGCTTTTCGGGCTGTCGGGAATCGGACTGAAGGCCGAGTAGTAGACGCGGCGCAAGCGGTAGTTGCCATACAGCGACTGAGCGCTGTGCAGGATCGTGCTGTCGTCGGTGTCATCGGCGCCGACGATCATTTGCGTGCTCTGCCCGGCGGGAGCGAATTTCGCCGAACGCGGTTCGTTGAGCACCGTTTGCACGCCGGTGTAAATGGTGCTCATCGCCTGCTTGATCGAACCGATCTGTTTCTCCGGCGCCAGGGTTTGCAGGCTGGCATCGGTGGGCAGTTCGATATTGACGCTGAGGCGATCGGCATAACGCCCGGCCTCCTCGATCAAGGCGGGATCGGCCTCGGGAATGGTCTTGAGGTGAATGTAGCCGCGAAACTCATGCTGTTCGCGCAACAGCTTTGCCACGCGTACCAGTTGCTCCATGGTGTAATCCGCCGAACGGATGATCCCGGAACTGAGAAACAGCCCGCTGACACAGTTGCGCCGGTAGAAATCCAGGGTCAGCGTGACCACTTCCTCGGGGGTGAAGCGTGCACGCGGCACATCGCTGGAGCGGCGGTTGACGCAGTACTGGCAGTCGTAGAGACAGAAATTGGTCAGGAGGATTTTCAGCAACGACACGCAACGGCCGTCCGGCGTGTAGCTGTGGCAGATGCCCATGCCATCGGTCGAGCCCAACCCGCTCTTGCCCTCGGAGCTGCGCTTGGGCGCACCGCTGCTGGCGCAGGAGGCGTCGTACTTGGCGGCGTCGGCGAGAATGCTGAGCTTGTCGATGATTTGCATGGCGGAGACTCGATACTGGTTATGCGTACAGTATCGAGTCCGTTGGATTGGCACAAGGTGCAAAACGGGATCAAAAGATCGCAGCCTTCGGCAGCTCCTACAGGGACTGGGCAGGGCCGAGAATTATCGGGTGTACGCGATTACTGTAGGAGCTGCCGCAGGCTGCGATCTTTTAACCTTCGCGTCTAACGGCAACTCAAGACCAAACCGCGTACCCATTGCCTTGCGCCCCGCCACGGTCAGTGCCAACGCCCGACTGTCCAGATCCTGCGTCACCCACTTGCGTTTCAACGCCATCTGCAACACCGCCGCACCCAACGAACCGCCCAGATGCGGCCGACGCATGCTCCAGTCCAGGCACGGGCAAGCGAACTTGCGGCGCAAGGTACTCAAGTCCTGCACCTCCATACCCAAGCCCACGAACAACGCCTCGCCACTCTCGCTCAAGCGATAAGCCCGCTCGTCGGTTTCCACCAGCCATCCCGCCGCGAGCAAACGGTCATGCAGCAACACCGCCAGCGTGCCAGCCATATGGTCATAGCAGGTGCGAGCGAATTGCAGACGATCTGGAGTGTGCGGCTTGAAGCTCGGCACGGCGTTCTGGCCGATCACCATCAACGCTTCCAGCGCCTGCGCCACCCGTTGATCGGCGAGGCTGTAATAACGATGGCGGCCCTGTACGTGCAAGCGCACCAGCGACAGATCCTTGAGTTTGGCCAGGTGCGCGCTGGCAGTGGACGCGCTGACCTCGGCAACGGCGGCCAACTCAGTGCTGGTGCGGGCGTGACCGTCCATCAGCGAGCAGAGGATTTTGGTGCGTGCCGGTTCGGCGATGGCGGCTGCCACCTGCGAAACGCCGATGTCTTGATGTTCTGCGTGCATATTTCGCTCCCCGACGAATCGTCGCCGCTGCGAACTGAAGATACTCGCATCACTTTCCCGACGACAAGGTTATGAACCATGGACCCGATCATCGCTGCGACGCATGCCGATCCCTACCCTTACTACGCCAAACTGCGCGCCGAGGGCGGACTGACCTTTGATCATGGATTGAAACTGTGGGTCGCCAGCAGCGCCCGAGCGGTGCGTGCGGTGCTGACGCATGCCGATTGTCGGGTGCGACCGCTGCAGGAACCGGTGCCCAAGGCGATTGCCTCGGGGCTGGCCGGCCAGGTGTTCGGGCAGTTGATGCGGATGAACGACGGCGAACGTCAGCGCTGTCCGCATGCGGCAATCGAGCCGTCACTGCAGTTGATAGATGACGAGCAAGTACGCGCACTGGTGGCCGCGCGTCTGATTACACCGGACGCCGACGGCTTATATAAGGCGATGTTTCGCGGCCCGGTGTGCGTGGTCGCGACGCTGCTCGGCTTCACCCCGGCGCAAAGCCGGGCGATCAGTGAGCTGACGGCGGATTTCGTCGCCTGCCTGTCGCCGTTGAGCAATGACCTGCAACTGGCGGCGGCGCATGCGGCGGCTGAGCAATTGCGCGGTTATTTCATCGAGTTGCTGGCTGAAGCCAACAGCGATTTGCTCCAGGCTATCGAGCAGCGATTCGCAGGGGACAAAGAAACCCTGATCGCCAACCTGATCGGTCTCTGCTCGCAGACATTTGAGGCGACAGCCGGGCTGATCGGCAATGCACTGATAGCGCTGCAACGACAGCCCGAGTTGCGTGACGCCTCTGTGGACGCACTGTTGGCCGAGGTTCAGCGCTTTGATCCGCCGGTGCAGAACACTCGGCGCTTTGTCGCACGGGCTTGCGAAATCGATGGCGTACGGCTCGAGGCTGGCGAGGTGATTCTGGTGCTGCTGGCCTCGGCCAACCGCGATCCCTTGTTAAATGCAGAGCCCGAGCGGTTTCTGCTGGATCGTCCTGACCGGCGCAGTTTCAGCTTTAGCAGCGGCCGGCATCAGTGTCCGGGGCAGACACTGGCGCTGAGCATTGCCGCTGCGACTGTCAGAAAAATCCTTGATCAGGGTATGAATCTGCAACAACTGACGTGGCATTACCGCCCATCGCTCAATGGGCGGATTCCACTGTTCGGCGCAATGCAGCTTTAAGCGCTGCGCAACTCGATGGTCAGATGCGACAGCTCATGCACCGGCGCCAGCCGCTCGCGGATCGCCTCCGCTGTCACGCCCGCCGCCGCGACCACGCTGACAATTGCTGCCCGCGCCTGCGGACCGACCTGCCAGACATGCAGATCGCTGATGCGCACATCGTCGGAGGTTTCCAGCAACTCGCGGATCTCCGCTGCCACCGGTTCGTCGGTGGTGTCGAGCAGCACCGCGGCGCTGTCGCGCATCAGGTTGTACGCCCATTTCGCGATGACAATCGAACCGACAATCCCCATCGCCGGGTCCAGCCATACCCAACCGAGATAGCGCCCGGCCAGCAACGCGGCAATCGCCAGCACCGAGGTCAGGGCATCGGCCAGCACATGGACGTAGGCCGAGCGCAGATTGTTGTCGTGATGGTGATGATGATCATGACCGTGGTCATGCTCATGGCCGTGATGGCCCATCAACAGGAAGGCGCTGAGGACGTTTACGCCCAAGCCGACAACCGCAATAACAGTGGCTTCGCCAAACGCCACGGTGGTCGGTTCGAACAAACGGAAAATCGACTCGCCGGCAATGCCCAGCGACACCAGCCCCAGCACCATTGCCGAAGCAAATCCGGCCAGATCGCCGACTTTGCCGGTGCCGAAACTGTAGCGGCGGTTGTTGGCATTGCGCCGGGCAAAACCATAGGCTGCCGCGGCGATACCCAACGCGCCGGCATGGGTCGCCATGTGGAAACCATCGGCCAGCAGGGCCATGGAGCCGGTGATGTAGCCGGCGGCGATCTCGCCGATCATCATCACGAACGTCAGCGCCACCACCCACAAAGTGCGGCGGGCATTTTCGTCGTGAGATGCGCCGAGAAACTGGTGATCGTGGCTGAAACGCTCAGCGCTTGGGGTCAGGCTCATGATGCGGATGCTCTATTTGGAATAACGGCGGATGGCTTGCAACAGATCTTCGGCGCCCTGAGCGCGCTGTTCGTCGGTGAGGTCGGGATGCGCCACGTGCTCACGGGTGTGGGCCTCGATGAACTGCTCCATCAACCCGTTGACCGCCCCGCGAATCGCCGCCACCAGGTGCAAGGTCTTGGCGCAATCGGCATCGCCTTCCAGCGCTTTCTCCACCGCCTGCACCTGCCCGGCAATCCGCCGCACACGGTTGAGCAACTCGTCTTTGTGTTCGTGAATGTGCGACATACCCATACCCCCTACCCCTATATGGCGCGCATAATCGCCGATGGCTTGGGCAATCGCAAGTTCGGTGAGCATTCAAGGGATGAACGGGAAACAGAAAGTGACTTCACTCCCACTGCGGGAGCTAGCCTGCTCGCGCAGGTGCCCTCTCTACTATCGAATATCCGAAGGTCAAACCCGGGAAAAAAGGCTGATCCATGAAGAGTTACTCACCCGAATCCAAGCGCTTTTTCAAGCGTCTGCTTGCCTAACTGAGCGCACACTTACTCAGTCAAGCCTCGACGATTTACTTAACGGTTGGATGGGTTAATTAAGCTGCGATACCACAAACTTGATTTTTTACATTTGTAACAATCACTTGGATTTCAGACCCTTCCTACAGCTATAAAAAGCACCTTCATATAGCGTCCGCATCGCTTTCAAAAACGATGTAACAAGGACGCTGATGGTGCGTAAAAAAGATATACCCCGTGTTCAAAACCCACCGGCTGGTGACGGTCACCACATTACCAGCCGCTACATGACAACCAGCGAACTGGCGGAGAGGGAGGCAAGACAATCTGCTTATGACGATATGCTGGCCAGGCAGCAGGCGTATGAAGATCGATTGATCAAACAACCGCTAAAGTATCAGCGCGCTGTTAAAGGCTGTGTGTTTACCAAAAGCTGCAAACTTCCTGATGGTGTTATCAATCACACTAGCCCCGCCGGGTTTATACCGGTAGAGAGGCTGGCCGACTTTGGAGAGTTTTCCCTGCTAGGCGGCCGCGAACGAGACGCCGTCGGAAACATACCACTGAAAAAAATCTACGGCAGGCACTTGCCCAACTCAGCAGGAACGCTTGCTCTAGGTCTGACTGCCGTAGCAGGCACAAGTGGTAGCGCAGTGAACGGTGCAGCCTTGGCGACGGGAGGTTTAGGTGCTGGAGCATTACTCGGAATAGTCGCACTGCTTTGGCCATCGAGTTTGGGCGACAGTTCTCTGTACACAGAAGAACAACTCAAATCACTCGACAAAGGCCGAACTCGTGTCCGACTGCACGTAGAACAACAGCCTGACGGCACTCTGAAAGGGTACGGATATAACACCCAGACGCGCAGTGATTGGGAGATGATTCCTGTCGTAAAGTTCGTCGAGCAAGGAACGCAACAAGTTGCGGACTTCGGTAATGGGGCAGCACTGATCTGGACTCCCGTTGTTGACCCTTCCAGTACCACGGGAATCCCGCCACTGGAAAGCGCGCCGCAAGCGCCACAGATATGGATTTATCCGCCGACAGACCAGGCGGACAAAATCATCGTCAACCCGATTTATCCGCCGCAATATCAGGACTTCATTCTGGTGTTCCCGGCCAACTCAGGGATCAAACCGCTTTATATTGTCCTGGCGCTTGAATTCGACGCGACGAGTTACCACGGAAAAAAAGATACACCCGTGAAAAGTAAGGGGCCTACCAATGGTCAGGAAGCATTGGAAAACTCTGTTCAGGTAAAGCCCACATCGCCCCGCCGAATTGGTGTCGATCCGGATACAAATGAGCTAGTTGTCTTTGACCGCACGGGCGGAGATATCTACCACGGCCACGTACGGGCATGGGATAAACTTCATCAAGATATGAAAAATGCACTGATCAAAGCCAAAAAAGTAGACAACAAAGGCAATATCCTCGGAGCAAAAAAATGAGCCTCATTTATCAAGACCCATCACTCAGCCATGATGAAGCCATAAGACGCCTCGCCAGCGACTTGGACGAAAGTGTCGTTTCCGCTCTGGTGTCTATCGGTCTGAACGAAACCGACAGAGCCTGGGCTCAAGACACCTGCCTGAAATATCTCACCAACAAAACTGAAGCGATTGTGGCATCTGCGATTACCGCTCTCGGCCACATCGCTCGCCGCCATGGCGAAATGAATACCGAAACCGTCCTGCCCGCGCTCGAAACCGTTCAGAGGAGGTTCCCTGCTCTGAAGGGCATCATTGAGGACACGCTTGACGATATCGACACATTCACCTGACCCGCCGGACGAGTGCTCAAATTACAGAGATTGGGATGAGGGTCCCCCCTCATCCGGACAGTTTCGACACTCGCTACCCTCAATCCTCCCGCGTCAAAACCTCCAGCAACTCAATCTCAAACACCAGATTCGAATTCGGCGGAATCTTGCCCATCGTTCGTTCGCCGTACGCCAGATGCGCCGGCACCAGCAGTTTGCGCTTGCCGCCCACTTGCATGCCCATCAGCCCCTGATCCCAGCCCTTGATCACCCGGCCCGTGCCAATCACGCACTGGAAAGGTTTGCCTCGGCTGTGGGAAGAGTCGAATTCGCTGCCGTCTTCCAGCCAGCCAGTGTAGTGGGTGGTGATCAGTGCGCCTTTGACGGCGGCCTTGCCCTCGCCCACCTGGAGATCGATAACCTGCAGTTCATCATTCATGCCATTCACTCTATTGTTCAGCTGGCCGCCGTTTTCCCAGAAATGGCGGCTGTTCGCAACTCATTAACGAAGATTGGCGCTGTATCCGAAGTGACTGACAACCCATTAAGATAGCCAACCGCCATTACTTCACGGATCGATTGTTCATGCTGGCAGTTCCCGAATGACTGACCTCTGGATCAGCCTTGCCCTTGGCGTTGTCATGCTTGGATTGATCGCTGTCCTGATCTGGCGCGAGCGCGGTTTGCGCAAGCAACTGGACGAATACCGCGAGCTGCTGACCCGCGCCACCGAACGCCAGAACATCCACCAGGACGGTGACGCCGAGCGTTTCAAACGCAGCCAGTACTTTGCCCGCATCGGCACTTGGGATTGGGAAGTCGACACCGACCGGCTGTATTGGTCGGACGCGATCTACGGCATGTTCGGGTTCAAGATCGGCGAGATCACCCCGTCTTATGCGCTGTTCTGCGCCTGCGTGCACCCGGACGACCGCGTCAGAGTGCGCGACGGTGAATTGCGCTGTCTGGAGACCGGTGAAAACCACGACGAGGAATACCGCGTGGTCTGGCCCGACGGAACGATTCGCTGGCTACGGGAAACCGGCAATGTGGTGCGCAACGACCACGATGCGGTGATCAAGATGATGGGTGTGGTGCGCGACATCACTGAGGAAAAAGCCTCGGCGAGCTACCTCCAGCACCTCGCCCACTTCGACCCGTTGACCGGTCTGCCCAATCGCCTGGTGCTTGAAGAGCGTTTATCCGAAGCACTGGAACAGGCGCGCCGCAGCCTGACCCGCGTGGCACTGGTGTTTATCGATCTCAATGGTTTCAAGGCGATCAACGACCATTACGGTCACGCCGCCGGCGACCGCGTGCTGATCACCACTGCGACGCGTCTGAAACGCATCCTGCGCGCCACCGACACCGTCGCACGGATTGGCGGCGACGAATTCGTGGTGATCCTGCAAGGCCTGGCCCCGAGCCTCAACCTGCAGGACGAAGCCCGCAGCATCTGTCAGAAAATTTTCATCGAACTGTCCCCGCCGATCAGCATCGGCAACGACCAGCGCCACATCGGCACCAGCCTTGGCGTCGCGGTATTTCCCGACCATGCGCCGACCATGGACCGACTGCTGCACATTGCCGACCTGGCGATGTATGAGGCCAAGCGCAGTGGGAACAATCAGTATCGGTTGGGGGGTGGGCAGGTATTAAATCAGGGTCGAGTGGAGTTGCTCAGTCAGGAGGCAAGCCAAATACGACACCATTGAAAGTATGGGTACAACAATGGCAATGGGGTTTCATCTCCTCGGCCTTCAAACCCGGGTTGACGATTTGCAGACGCTTTTGCTCATCGACGTACAGGCCATTGAAGTAACTCGACTCACCCAGTCGCACGATCTCCTCGCGATCGTCGTCATGGATGGACACTATCCAGAACACTGGCTCCGGACGATCCAGGCGCGCCACCGCCTCACTGAAAATTTCATCCCAGTTGCCTCCGACACGAGAAAGCAGAAAGCGAAATAGTGGGGTGTAATCGTAGCCGTGATGCTTGATCCCGTGCATCGAACCCCGCGTTGCCTCGCTGCGCCTCTCGGCTTTGGTATTGCGCTTATACCGATAGTGGCTGCCCTGATTGTTGCGCCAGACGTTGTGGGCAGTGGTATTTACCTTGCGATAAAGCGGTTTCTTTTCCAACGATTGCTCCTGACATCCAGTCACTCGAAACGCCTTTCGGGTTTTACTCGAATGGTGCCCGAATGCAATCGACCGTCCATGGCCAATTGTTGCCGAAGTGCTTAACGCTCGACAGGCTGCATTTCGACAATGGTGCCGTTGGTGATCATGACCATCACGTACTTGTCGTTGATCTGCACCCACTGCGCCTGGTCAACCGGTGCTTTCAAGCCTTTCTGTTTCCAGTTTTTCAATGCCTTGTCGCTGCGCTGATATATGTCTGGAGCGCGGTCGTTGACCTTCAATTCACGGTCGCTGGTCGGTGACTGGACGGTGGGTTCGCTTGAGGTTTGCGCCGCTTGAACAAGTGGGCTGATCCCGGCAATGCCGGCGACGAGGGCCAGGCTGGCGATTAGGGTTTTGCTGTTCATCGGTGAACCTCCTTCAGATGTGTGATACCTGAACTCCGACTGCGGAGGACTGGAATCATTCCTTGTTTATTGCGGGGACTGGACGGGGATTGTAGTTGTCTGTGAGGCCGCTATCGCTGGCAAGCCAGCCCCCACAGATTTTCTTGGTGTTGCAGGAACAGCGGGTACACCGCAAAAACGGTGGGAGCTGGCTTGCCAGCGATGGCGTCGGCACATTCAGCCTCTTCGTTACCTGACACACCGCTTTCGCGAGCAGGCTCGCTCCCACAGGTTAGACGGTGCTTTCAGGATTGATCCACTTTGCACATCAATCCATGCCAACAATGCAATTAACATCCTGTTACAGCTGCGCGACCATCCACCGCAATAACAACCGTGCGCCGCTTCCACGTCGCGCACGTCATAAAAGCGGTGGAGATTTTTCTATGACAGCCTCAATCCCACACGGCGGCTCGCGGGCCGGCGCCATTTTCCGGGTGACCTCGGGCAACTTCCTCGAACAGTTCGACTTCTTTCTGTTCGGCTTCTACGCCACGCAGATCGCGGCGGTGTTCTTCCCGGCGAGCAGTGAGTTCGCTTCCCTGATGATGACGTTCGCAGTGTTCGGCGCAGGCTTTCTGATGCGTCCGCTGGGCGCCATCGTGCTGGGTGCGTACATCGATGACGTCGGTCGGCGCAAAGGGTTGATCGTCACCCTGTCGATCATGGCCAGCGGCACGATCCTGATTGTGCTGGTGCCCGGATACGAGACCATTGGTCTGTTTGCGCCAGCGCTGGTGCTGATCGGACGGCTGTTGCAGGGCTTCTCCGCCGGTGCGGAATTGGGCGGTGTTTCGGTGTACTTGTCGGAAATCGCCACACCGGGCCGCAAAGGCTTTTTCACCGCTTGGCAGTCAGCCAGTCAGCAGGTCGCGATCATCGTCGCGGCAGCATTGGGCTATGCGCTGAACGCGTGGATGGCGCCGAGCGTGGTGGCCGATTGGGGCTGGCGGATTCCGTTTTTCGTCGGCTGCCTGATCGTGCCGTTCATCTTCCTGCTGCGCCGTAACCTGGCGGAAACCGAAGAATTCGCCGCACGCAAACACCGCCCGAGCATGAAGGAAGTGTTCCGCACCCTCGGCCAGAACTGGGGCGTGGTGCTCGGCGGCATGCTGATGGTCGCGCTGACCACCACGGCGTTCTATCTGATCACCGTGTACGCGCCGACCTTCGGCAAAACCGTGCTGCACCTGAGCACTTCCGATGCGTTGCTGGTGACCTTGCTGGTGGGCGTGTCGAACTTCTTCTGGCTGCCGATTGGCGGCATGTTGTCCGACCGCATCGGCCGGCGTCCGGTGTTGATTGCGATGTCGCTGCTGGCGCTGGCCAGCACCTACCCGGCGCTGTCGTACCTGGTGCAGGCGCCGAGCTTCAGTCACATGTTGCTGTCGCTGTTGTGGCTGTCGTTCATCTACGGCATGTACAACGGCGCAATGATTCCGGCGCTGACCGAGATCATGCCGGTGGAAGTGCGAGTAGCCGGTTTCTCCCTCGCCTACAGCCTGGCGACCGCGATTTTTGGCGGTTTCACCCCGGCGATGTCGACTTTCCTGATCCAGTACACCGGCGACAAAGCGGCGCCGGGTTACTGGATGAGCGTCGGCGCACTGTGCGCGTTGGGCGCCACGCTGTACCTCTATCGCCGCGCAGGCGGCCGTTTGCAATCGGTTGCCGCATAAGGAGCAATCACCTTGAAAAAACTGATCAATCTCAGCGCCATCGCCCTCTTCGCGTTCAGCGCCCTGGCCCATGCTGAACAGCTGAACGTGATGACGTCGGGCGGCTTCACCGCGGCCTACAAAATCCTCGGCCCGAAATTCGCGGCGGCCACCGGCAACACCCTCGACACCCAGCTCGGCCCGTCGATGGGCAAGGCGCCGGAAGCGATCCCCAACCGCCTCGCCCGTGGCGAACACGCCGACGTGGTGATCATGGTCGGCTATGCCCTTGATGATCTGATCAAACAAGGCAAGGTCGACCCGGCCTCGCGGGTCGAACTGGCGGATTCGCGGATCGGTCTGGTAGTGCGTGAGGGCGCGCCGAAGCCGGACATCAGCAGCGTCGAAAGCCTGAAGAAAACCCTGCTCGACGCAACATCGGTGGCCTACTCCGACAGTGCCAGCGGCGTGTACATCGAGAAGGAGTTGTTCAACAAACTCGGCGTAGAAGATCAGCTGAAACCTAAGGCGAAAATGATCCCGAAAGTCCCGGTCGGTTCGGTGGTTGCCACCGGCGATTATCAACTGGGCTTCCAGCAGGTAAGCGAATTGCTGCCGGTGCCGGGGGTGAGTTTTGTCGGCAAGATTCCGGAATCGGTGCAGTCGGTGACGCGTTTTGCCGCCGGCATCCCGGTCGGTGCGCAGCATCCAAAAGAGGCCAAGGCCCTGCTCGACTACCTCGCCGCGCCTGCCGCTCAGGCTGACGTGCAGGCCACCGGACTGGATTCGGTCAAGCGCTGATCGTCGGCGGCTGGACTTTCATTTCCACCACCAGCCGTTCCAGCTCCAGTGCTGCCGGGGTCAACGTGCGACCCCGGCGCTTGATGATGCCGACACTGCGCATCACTTGCGGATCGGTCAGCGGCACCCGGGTCAGGATCGGATGATCCGGCCCGGGCATCGCCATCAGCGGCACCGCCGCTACGCCAAGCCCCGCTTCCACCAGACCAATCATCGTCGTCACATGCCGCGTCTCGCAGATGCTCTGGCGTTGCGGCACCACACGACTCAAGGCCTGATCGAGCAGAAACCGGTTGCCGGACGTCTTGTCCAGCGAGATGTAATCCTGCTGATAGAACTCGTCCCAGCTCACGCTGCTGCGCCCGGCCAACGGATGATCACGGCGACAGGCGACAACGTAGCACTCCTGCACAAGCGGTTCAAAATCGACTTTGGCATCCTGGGTGCCGATGAAGCTCAGACCGAAATCTGCCTCGCCATTGACCACCGCACTGAGCACGTCGTGGGCGCTGGAATCGAGGACTTTGACCTTGATGCGGGGGAATTGCCGGTGATAACGGGCGACCACACGCGGCATGAAGTAGTAGGCCGCCGAAGGCACGCAGGCCACGGTGACGTGACCCATTCGCGTCGAAGCGACTTCGCTGATGCCCAGCAACGCCACGTCCAGATCATCCAGCAAACGCTCGACGCTGGGCATGAAGCCGCGCCCGGCCTGAGTCAGGCTGACTTTGCGAGTGGTGCGTTCGAACAGTTTTACGCCGAGGGCGTCCTCGAGCTTTTCGATGCGTCGGCTCAAGGCCGGTTGTGACAGGCGCACGGTGTCGGCGGCCTTGCGGAAGCTGCCCTGCTCGACCACCGCGCGAAAAGCCTGCAGGTCGTTGAGATCGAAGTTGATGGCCATGGCGGACTCGGAAAGACTGATTCGCGAAGGCTATCAATGTAACCATTTGATGCAAATTATTACAGATTTACACTGGCTCACTGTAGGAGCTGCCGAAGGCTGCGATCTTTTGATCTTCAAAAACAAGATCAAAAGATCGCAGCCTTCGGCAGCTCCTGCACGGGATCTTCGGTGGATCTTGAATCGTTTCAGCCTTTATCCTTGTCACCCCCCGCCGTACCGCTGTCAGGAGTCAACCCATGCCCCATGAAGGCAACCTGTTACAAGCCGCTGTCGTGTTTCTGTTCGCCGCAGTGCTCACCGTGCCCTTGGCCAAACGTCTGCAACTGGGCGCAGTGCTCGGTTATCTGTTGGCGGGGGTGATCATTGGCCCGTCGGTACTCGGTCTGATCGGTAATCCGCAAAGCGTCGCGCATATTTCCGAACTGGGCGTGGTGCTGCTGTTGTTCATCATCGGCCTGGAACTGTCGCCGCGGCGCTTGTGGGTGATGCGCAAGTCGGTGTTCGGCGTGGGTCTGGCGCAGGTGCTGCTGACCGCAGCGGTGATCGGCGTGCTGGCGTTGTATGTGTTCGGTCAGCCGCTGAACAGTGCAATTGTGCTCGGCCTTGGCCTGGCGCTGTCGTCCACCGCATTCGGCCTGCAGAGCCTGGCCGAGCGCAAGGAACTCACCAGCCCGCATGGGCGGCTGGCGTTTGCGATTCTGCTGTTTCAGGACATCGCCGCGATCCCGTTGATCGCGCTGGTGCCGATGCTCGCCGGTAGCGCGCATGCCACCAGCAACGCGGAAAGCCTGAATCACGGTTTGCAAGTACTCGGCGGGATCGCCGTGGTGGTGGTCGGTGGGCGTTATCTGTTGCGTCCGGTGTTCCGCGTGGTGGCAAAAACCGGTCTGCCGGAAGTGTCTACCGCCACCGCATTGCTGGTGGTGATCGGTACGGCGTGGCTGATGGATCTGGTCGGCGTGTCGATGGCCCTCGGGGCTTTCCTCGCCGGTCTGCTGCTGGCGGACTCCGAATATCGGCATGAACTGGAAGCGCAGATCGAGCCGTTCAAGGGCTTGCTGCTCGGGCTGTTTTTCATCAGCGTCGGCATGGGCGCCAACCTGAGTCTGCTGCTGAGTGCGCCGATCACCGTGCTGGGCCTGACGCTGTTGCTGATCGGCTTGAAGTTGCCGCTGCTGTTTGTGGTCGGGCGCCTGGCTGGTGGGCTGACCAAGGTCAGTGCGATTCGCTTGGGCATCGTGCTCGCCGCCGGCGGTGAATTTGCCTTTGTGGTGTTCAAGATCGGGCGCGATCAGGGCCTGTTCGAACCGCGCCTGTATGACCTGCTGGTGCTCACTATCACCCTGTCGATGGCGTTGACGCCGTTGCTGCTGTTGATCTGTGCGCGGCTGGTCAGCCCGAAAGTGCAGCCGGTGGAAGTACCGGAGAAATTCCGCGAAATCGATACCGAAGCACCACGCGTGGTGATCGCCGGCATGGGCCGGATGGGCCAGATCGTGGCGCGGATTCTGCGGGCGCAGAACATCAAGTTCGTGGCTCTGGACACCTCAGTGGAAACCATCGAACTGTCGCGCAGTTTTGGCGGCGTACCGGTGTTCTATGGCGACCCGATGCGCCCGGAAATCCTCAATGCGGCAAAGGTTGGTGAGGCGGAATACTTCGTGATTGCCACGGACGATCCGGAGACCAACATCAAGACCGCCGAGATCGTGCGCAAGCTGTATCCGCACATGAAGATCATCGCCCGCGCACGTAACCGTCAGCACGTGCACCGCTTGGTGGATGTCGGCGCCGAGCCGATTCGTGAGACCTATTACTCCAGTCTGGAAATGAGCCGCCGCACTCTGGTCGGGCTGGGCTTGACCCAGGCTCAGGCCGATGCGCGGATCAAGCGCTTCAAGCACCACGACGAGCAAGTGCTGGAGGCGCAGCACGCCGTTTACGACGACGCGGCCAAAGTCCTGCAGACCGCTCAGGAAGCCCGCGCGGAACTGGCGCGACTGTTCGAATCGGATCAACTGGAAGAGGAAGCGCGCAAGACCTGACCTCCTTGCACAGATCCAAACGTCAGGCCGACAGCACTGACGCCTTCGCGGGCAAGCCCGCTCCCACAGGTTTTGTGAACGACCGAAAACCCTGTAGGAGCTGCCGCAGGCTACGATTTTTTGATCTTGATCTTAAAAATCAAAATCAAAAGATCGCAGCCTGCGGCAGCTCCTACAGGGGATTGGATCAGGCCAGCTCTAACTCCAGCGCTTGCTTGACCGGTGCCACCTCAAACCGATCCGCGAGGAACGGTGTGATATCCAGCGGCAGCGCTTCCTGGTTGACCAGTTTGTCGAGCAGCACCCCGGTAATCGCCGAGGTCAGGATGCCGGTGCGGAAGTGTCCGCAGGCATTCAGATACCCCTCCACCCCACGCATCGGCCCGAGAATCGGCAGTTCATCCGGCGAGCCCGGACGCAATCCGGCCCAGGTGCGCTTGAGGTTGACGTCCTTGAGTTCCGGCAGGCAGCGCACCGCGCCCTGCACCAGTCCGGCGATTTCCGGGTAGGTGGTGGTGACGTCGAAGCCTTTGTCTTCGGTGGTGCTGCCGATCAGGATCTCGCCGTTGTCCTTCTGCGCCACATAGCAGTCGCTGGTAGTCAGACAACCGTTGAGGATTTTCGGCATGCGTTCGGTCAGCAGGATCTGGCCCTTGACCGGCTTCACCGGAATCCGCACACCGGTGGCCCATTCGCTCAAATCCGCCGCCCAGGCGCCGCCGGCGTTGATCAGGGTTTTGCAGTGGAACACGCCCTCTTCGGCCGTCTGCACGCCGGTCACGCGGCTGCCGTGGTGCAACACGCCAGTGACATTGGTATTGACGAAGATGTCGACGCCATTCTGCCGCGCACCTTCCATGTAGGCATCGGCGAGACGGAACGGGCTGACCTGGTGGTCGCAGAGAAATTCCAGTGCCCCACGAGCCTCATGGCTGACGCTCGGCTCGGCTTCGCGCAATGCAGCCTGATCGAGCCAGCGCACCTGATCGGCCAGATGCGGAATGCAGCTGACAATGTGTTCGGCGTAGAGCCGGTCTTCGTCGTCATAAATGACGAACTTCAGTCCGGTCTTTTCAAACTTGAAATCCATCCCGTGCTTGTCCTTCAGCTCGCGATGCAACGCCGGGTAAAGCGCGTTGGACTGCAAGGCGAAATCGAAGAACGACTCCGGCAGGATATGCGGCGTGCTGGCGTCCACCGCCACGGCCGCGCCCTGGGTTTCGCGTTTGCGGTTGGCCGACATCATCCGGAAGAAAATCACCCCGCAGCCCAGCCCCACCGACTCGCCGATGGCCCACAAGCCGCCGGCCGAAGCGCGGGTTGCGTTGCCCGGGCGTTTGGCGTCGATCAACGCCACCTTGAGGTTCTCGCGCTTGGACAATTGATAGGCGCAGGACGCCCCGATCACGCCGCCGCCGGCAATGATCACGTCATAGAACTTACTCATGGGAAACGGCCTCCGTGCCGCCGGACTGGAACGCGGAAAAAGGAATCGGATCGATCGGGAAACGCGGGCGCAACCAGCCGACGTCCTTGCGCCCGGTTGCCTGGCGCAGGCGATCGCTGCAGTAGCCGACGCACATCCGGCCCTGACAATCGCCCATGCTGACGCGGGTGCGCATCTTCAGGCTGGCGATGTCCTGCACACCTTGCTCCAGCGCCAGATCAATGTCCGCGCGGGTCGCATGTTCACAGCGGCAGATCACCGTATCGGCAGCCGGCAAAGCGGTCTGGCCGACACCGCGTTCGGTGTAGCGGTCGACAGCTGCACGAAAGCGCACGATGGATTTGAGTTTGCCCAAATAACGGTCGCGGCGTACCCGTGCCAGATCCTCTTCGATAATCCCGCGTTGCAGCAGGATCGAGGTGGCAGCGATTCTGCCGGCGAGCATCGCCGCTTCACCGCCGCGAATGCCGCCCATGTCACCGGCCAGGTGCACATGCGGCTCGTTGCTTTGTTGCCAGCTGTTGGCATTGGCGCGCAGGTAACCGTCGTCGCTGAAACCGTGGTCGAGGCCCATCTGCTGACTGAGCTGGGTGCGCGGGATAAAACCGTAACCGACCGCCAAGGTCTGCGCTTCGAAGCGCTCGATGCGTGTCAGGTCCGGCTCCCAGGTGGCCGAGTACGGTGCCACGCTGACGCTTTTCAGCTCGCCGTCGCCGTGAGCTTCGACCACGCCCCAGCCGTAGTTCATCGGGATGCCGTGCAGTTTCAGGTAAGCGAGCATGCTCAAACCATCGAGGAACAGCTGCGGCTTGTTCAGCAACGCCAGGCTTTCGCGGGCGATCTTGCCGAAGGCGCAGGCTTCGTACACACCCGCGACCTTGACGCCGGACGCGTGCAGCTGCGTGGCCACCAGCGGCAGCAACGGCCCGGTACCGGCGATGACCACCGGTCCCTGCGGCTTGACCACGCCACTTTTGATTTGCAGTTGCAGGCCGCCGAGCATGATCACGCCCGGCAGGGTCCAGCCGGGAAACGGCACGCTGCGTTCGTGACAACCGGCGGCCAGCAGCAATTGCGGATAATCGATCTCATGCAGTTGCTCATCGCCATCCAGCACCACCAGGGCACGGGTGCCTTCGGCGCCGACCACGCGGTGATTCAGGCGCACGTCAATCAGCCCGGCCTGTTGCTGAAAATCACCGTGCAATTTGCTCAGGGCTTCGGAATAACGTGGCCCGAGGTAATCCAGTTGCACGCCGTCACGCAACGGCCCGCGATAGACCACCCCACCGAGGCGCGAAGCCTCTTCGAGCAAGGTACAGCGCACGCCATGGCGCGCCAGTTCGATGGCCGCCGCCATCCCCGCCGGACCACCGCCGACGACCACCGGTTGCAGGCTCATACAACCTCCTGCTCGTTGATGCGGTTGACCTGGGTTTCAATCCGCATACCGTCGCGCACCACCGTCTGGCAGGCTCGGCGCTTGTGCCGACCGTTGATTTTCACCAGGCAGCACTGGCACACGCCCATGCCGCAATAGGCGCCGCTGATCTGGTCATGATCATTACGTGCGACCTGGCGCACACCGAGGGACTGGATAACGCTGAGGACCGTTTCACCGATGGCCGCGCTAACCGGTTGGCCGTTGATGTGGACAGTCATATCCGCCTGGGTCAGCGGCTGGATATCAAAGGTGCGTTCGAGGCAGTGCATTACGATGTTCATCCGTGAAAAGTTTCAGGGGGAGTTCTACGTCAGCTCCTTGCTGCACTCTGCCTGGCGACCCGTTGTGATTGTTGGTGGGGGCTGCCGGGCTACTCCATCAGCGCAGCAAATTGCGCACCGGAGCACTGTAGTCGATACCGCAACAAGGGCCTGGATCTTTTAAGTTAGGTGATATTTCAAGGGGAAATATTGATCCAGATCGGTGAAATCTCGAGCCGGATGAAAAACCCTCGAGGTATCAGTGTTTACCGCTGAGCAGCCCCTGCTCCGCCTCGCACAGCCCCACCACATAATCCCAGACCACCCGCAGCCGCACCGATTTGTGCAGCTCGCGCCGGGTGCTGATCCAGTAACTGCGCTCAATACGCTCCTCCGGCAGCAACAGCCGCAGATCCGGATCCGACGCCGCCATATAGCAGGGCAACACAGCAATCCCCAGGCCCGAGCGCGCCGCCTCCTGCTGGGCGATCACGCTGGTGCTGTGGAATACAACGCGCGGGCTGCGGCAGAAACTGTTGAGAAACATCAGCTCCTGGCTGAACAGCAGATCATCCACATAGCCGATCCACGCATGCCGGGCGAGGTCTTCGCGACTCTGTAGCGGCGGTGCCTTGTCGAGGTAGGCCTGACTGGCGTAGAGCGCCAACCGATAGTCCGTGAGCTTGCGCGTGACCAGCATGTCGGCAGCCGGGCGTTCGAGGTGGATGCTGATTTCCGCCTCGCGGTTGAGGATGCTGACGAACCGCGGCACGGCCACCAGCTCCACCTCCAGGCCGGGATAGCGTTCGAACAGGCCGATCATGCGGCTGGCGAGAAATTTGATACCCAGCCCTTCGGTGACGCCGACGCGGATCTTGCCCAGCGGCGCGGTGGATTGGGTGATTTCTTCCTGGGCCAGTAGCGCAACGTTTTCCATGGCCTCGGCGTGCTTGAGCAGCGCCTCCCCCGCCGGGGTCATTTCGTAGCCTTGGGCATGCTGGACGAACAGTGCGGTGCCGAGGCTCCTTTCGATGGCCTCGATGTGCCTGGAGACGGTGGCGTGAGTGGTGTTCAGGCGTCGGGCGGCCGTGAGCAGGCGGCCGCTGCGTTGCAACTCCAGAAAAAAACGCAGGTCGTTCCAGTCGAACATGGGGTGTCCTTGTCAGCCAGGGTCAAGCCAGGCTGTTCGAAAACGCACAGCGGCTGGGTAAAAACTAACATTCTTTTAACGAAAGCTAACAACTAGAGTGTCGGACAATAAAAACAAAAAGCGAGGTCAGGGAATGCAGACTTCCCTTGATGAATACGACTACATCGTGGTCGGTGCCGGACCTGCCGGCTGCCTGCTGGCCAATCGATTGTCGGCAGACAAGCAGCAGCGCGTGTTGCTGCTCGAAGCCGGCGGACGCGACAACTATGCGTGGATTCACATCCCGGTCGGCTATCTGTTCTGCATTGGCAACCCACGCACCGACTGGTGCTTCAAAACCGAAGCCCAACCCGGCCTGCAGGGTCGCAGCCTGAGTTACCCGCGCGGCAAAGTGCTCGGTGGCTGCTCCTCCATCAACGGCATGATCTACATGCGCGGCCAGGCCGGCGACTATGACGGCTGGGCGGCCGAGGGCAATCCGGGCTGGGCCTGGAACGACGTGCTGCCACTGTTCAAACAGAGCGAAAACCACTTTGCCGGCGCCGCTGAATTTCACGGCGCCATGGGTGAATGGCGGGTTGAGCAACAGCGGTTGTCATGGCCGATTCTCGACGCGTTTCGCAGCGCCGCCGAACAGAGCGGTATCGCCAGCATCGACGACTTCAACCAGGGCGACAACGAGGGTTGCGGCTACTTCCAGGTCAACCAGAAGGCCGGGGTGCGCTGGAACGCGGCTAAGGCATTTCTCAAACCGATTCGCGAGCGGGCCAATCTGACGGTGCTGACCGGGGTTGAAGTGGATCGGGTGCTGCTGGAAAACGGCCGTGCTTGCAAAGTCAGCGCGCGTCAAGAAGGCCAGGTGAAAAGCTTCAAGGCGCGCAAGGAAATCATCCTCTGCGCCGGTGCCGTGGGCTCCCCGGGCATTCTGCAGCGCTCCGGAATCGGCCCGCGGCCGTTGCTGAAACACCTCGGCATCGGCGTGATTCATGAGCTGCCGGGAGTGGGCGGCAACCTGCAGGATCACCTGCAATTGCGCCTGATCTACAAACTGCAAAACGCCCGCACGTTGAATCAGATCGCCGGCAGCCTGTGGGGCAAGATGGGCATGGGCCTGCGTTATCTGTATGACCGCAGCGGGCCGCTGTCGATGGCGCCGAGTCAGTTGGGCGCGTTTGCCCGATCAGGGCCGGAGCAGACTTCAGCAAACCTTGAATACCACGTGCAACCGCTGTCGCTGGAGCGCTTTGGCGAGCCGCTGCACAGTTTCCCGGCGTTCACCGCGTCGGTGTGTGATCTGCGTCCGCAGAGCCGTGGGCGGATCGACATCCGTTCGACGGATCCTCAGGACGCGCCGCTGATTCAACCGAACTACCTCAGCCATCCGGAAGATTTGCGCGTGGCCGCCGATGCGATCCGCCTGACCCGCCGCATCGTCAGCGCCCCGGCCCTGCAGGCGTTCAAACCGGTGGAGTATCTGCCCGGCGACAGCCTGCAAAGCGAGGCGCAACTGCACGAAGCGGCGGCGCGAATCGGCACGACGATTTTCCACCCGGTCGGCACCTGCCGCATGGGCAATGACGCTGACGCGGTGGTTGATGCACAACTGCGCGTGCATGGCGTGCCCGGCCTGCGCATCGCCGACGCCTCGATCATGCCGCGAATCACCTCGGGCAATACCTGTTCGCCTACGCTGATGATTGCCGAGAAGGCGGCGCAGATGATCCTCAACCCACCGATCAGGACCTGCACACCCACCCCCGAACTGGCCCAGACCCTGTAGGAGCTGCCGCAGGCCGCGATCCTGGCTTTTTCAGATCAGGAACAAGATCAAAAGATCGCAGCCTGCGGCAGCTCCTACAGGGGACCGTGTAATTCGTTCAAGGCAGCGCGCAACACCAGTGGAACAACAAAAACAATCACTGTGAGGGATACCGATATGTCAGAACACGCTCAGCCGCTGGATGCCGCGAGCGGCGCCAGCACCAGCAATGCCACACAGAAAGTCATCTTCGCCTCGTCGCTGGGGACGGTGTTCGAGTGGTATGACTTCTTCCTCTACGGCGCCCTGGCGGCGGTGATCAGCAAACAGTTCTTCGCCGGCGTCAACGACACCACGGCGTTCATCTTCGCGCTGATGGCCTTCGCCGCCGGGTTTATCGTGCGGCCGTTCGGGGCGCTAGTGTTCGGTCGGTTGGGGGACATGATCGGGCGCAAATACACCTTCCTCGCGACCATCGTCCTGATGGGCATCGCCACGTTCTGCGTCGGCCTGCTGCCGAACTACGCCAGCATCGGCATCGCCGCGCCGATCATTCTGGTGGTGCTGCGCATGCTCCAGGGCCTGGCGCTGGGCGGTGAATACGGCGGCGCCGCGACCTACGTGGCGGAACACGCGCCCATCGGCAAGCGCGGTTTCCACACCAGCTGGATTCAGTCCACCGCGACCCTCGGCCTGCTGCTGTCGCTGCTGGTGGTGCTTGGTTGCCGGTACTTCACCGGTGACCAGTTTGAAGTCTGGGGCTGGCGCATTCCGTTTCTGCTGTCGATCGTGCTGCTGGGCATTTCCACCTGGATCCGCCTGAGCCTGCACGAGTCGCCGGCCTACCTGAAAATGAAAGAGCAAGGCAAAGCGTCGAAGGCGCCGATCCGCGAATCGTTCGGCCAATGGGAGAACCTCAAAGTCGTGCTGATTGCGCTGTTCAGCATCAACGCCGGGCAAGCGGTGACCTTTTACGCCGCGCAGTTCTACGTGCTGTTTTTCCTCACCCAGTTTCTGAAAATGGATCCGGCGGTGGCCAACAGCCTGCTGATCATCAGCGTGGTCATCGGTGCGCCGTTCTTCATCATTTTCGGCTGGCTGTCGGACAAGGTCGGACGCAAACCGGTGCTGATGCTCGGTTTGCTGCTGGCGACGGCGCTGTACTTCCCGATTTTCAAATCCCTCGCCCACTACGCCAATCCGGCAATCGATCAGGCCAGCCGTCAGGCGCCGATCACCGTGCTGGCGGATCCAGCAACCTGCACCTTTCAGTTCGACCCGGTGGGCAAGGCCAAATTCGACAGCCCGTGCGACAAGGTCAAGACCTTCCTGGTCAAGCAAGGCCTGCCCTATACCAGCACCGCAGCGCCGGCCGGCAGCGGCGTGCAGGTGAGCATCGGCGACGTGAAGATCGACGGCTATGACGAATCGGCCCTGCGCGGCGCCGTCACCCTCGCCGGCTACCCGCAACAGGCCGACCTGCAGCAGATCAACAAACCGATGATCGTGGCACTGATCGTCGCACTGATCATCATCTCGGCCATGTGCTACGGCCCGCTGGCCGCGCTGATGGTCGAGCTGTTCCCGACGCGCATCCGCTACACCTCGATGTCCCTGCCGTATCACATCGGCAACGGCTGGTTCGGCGGTTTCCTGCCGACCGTGTCGTTCGCGCTGGTGGTGTACACCGGGGATATTTTCTATGGGCTGTGGTACCCGGTGCTGATTACCGGGGTGAGCCTGGTGGTGGGGATGATTTGTCTGCGGGAGACGAAGAATATCGATCTCGATAAGAACTGAATCTGAAACATGATCCTTTGGTAAAAAACCTGTGGCGAGGGGATTTATCCCCGATGGGGTGCGTAGCGCCCCCCGTGAAAAATGGGACTACTGCGTAGTCCATCGGGGATAAATCCCCTCGCCACAATTGAATCTCTTCATCCAGGAACTAAGCATCCGCCTTGATCACCTCAAACTTCACCTGATCCGGATAAAACGCCACGTAGTCACGAATCGGCGCGACCGAGACTTTCGGATTTTCGTAAGTCCACACCGCATTCGCCGCCTCATGCCCCGGTATCTGCAAGCTGAAGTAATTGGCGTCGCCCTTGTACGGGCAATAACTGGTGTGGTCGGTGCGGGCGAAGTATTTTTCGTCGATGTCCTCGCGGGGCACGTAGTACACCGGCGGGTAGTTGGCCTCATGGAGGACCAGCACATGCGAGGACGCCGCGACCTGGATGCCGTGGAATTTCACCAGCAGGCAACCGGGAAGTTCTTCGAGGGTAATGACGGGGTTGAGGCCGGTGGTGCTCATGGGGGGGGTCTCCAGGGACAAATGAACGGTGGCGAGCAAGCTTGCTCCCGCTGGGCTGCGTAGCAGCCCTAAATCCAGGAATCGCGTGAGTCAGGTATAACGCGATTTCCCAGTTTGCGACGGCTTCGCCGCCGAGCGGGAGCCAGCTCCCTCGCCACAGGACGATAGTTGCCCTGAATCGGTGTCAGTCAGGATCAGCTCAAACCACGATATCAGTCGCCAGCGCCTGCCCCACCACACCTACGGCAAAGTCCACCTCACCCTGCCCCGTCAGATCGATCAGCAGCCCGGTCTGACCACTCTGTGCGTAATAAGTCAGGATTGCATCGCCCACATGGCCGGTGAAACCGCTGACGAAGTTCAGCGTGGCCGCGCCCGTGGCGAAACCGGCGATGCCCGAGAGGTCGATCTTGTCCACGCCACTTTTGAAATCCATGATCCAGTCCGGCTGGTTGTTGGTCGAGTCACTGGCCGCACCGAACACGAAGGTGTCCGCACCCTCGCCGCCCCACAGCACATCCGCGCCGCCACCGCCGTAAAGAATGTCGTTGCCGGCTCCGCCGAACAGATGGTTGACGGCCGAGTTACCGATCAGCAGGTCATTGCCGGAACCGCCAACGGCGTTTTCCACGGTCACGCCATAGGCGATCGACACGTTACCGACCAGCCCGCCGACATCGGAGAACGAGCCTTCTTTGAGATTGATTTTCTGGTTCTGGGTGAAGCCGGAGAAGTTCAGCGTGTCATCGCCGCCACCGTCCCACACCGAGAACACCAGCTTCGACGACGCCGAGGTGGCGCTGTAGTAATCGCGCCCGGTATTGGAGCCGAAACCGTAGGTGGTGTTATCGGCGCGAGTCTCATAGTTGGCGCCGTAGAGTTTTTGCACGGTGACGATATCGTCCAGCAGCGGTGCCGAAGCGTAGGCGCCGCTGCCGTCCTTGCTGAAGTTCTGGTCGGTGTTGGCTTCGCTCCAGTAGCTCATCAGGCTGTAGCCACGGGTGTCTTCGGCATATTTGGCGTCGTTGTAGGTCGGGTTGCCGTTGCCGGCGTTATAGGCGCCCGGGTGCGACAGGCCGAGGGTATGGCCGATTTCGTGGGTCAGGGTCTGACGCCCGTAGTTGTTGGTGTCCGGGGTCTTGTTGACCTGATACTGGTTGTTGATCAGGTACCACGACTGGCCATCGTAGCTGCCACCGCTCGGCAGGTAAGCAAACGCCGCACCGCCAGTGCTGACGTCGTAGTTGCCGAAGGTCATGTGGCCGTCGCCGCCTTTACCCTCGGTGAAGGTCACCTTGGCCACGTCGGCCCAGGATTGCATCGACAGCACGGCCTGAGCCTTTTGTTGAGCGCTGAACTGGCTGAAATTGCCGAGGTTGGGGTTGTAGTTCGCCGGTTTCTCGGTCAGGAAGGTGTAGGTCAGGGAGATTTTGCCGTCGCCGTTCTTGTCGTGCCACGACAGGTTTTTGCGCAGGATTTCGTCGGCCGCCTGGTCGGCAGTGAACGACGGTTTGCCGTTCACCAGGCCGACGCCACGGTCGTACAGGTGGCTGAAGGCGTTCACTTCGTCATAGGCGCTGCTGGTTTTCGCTTTGGCTTGAGCCATGGTGGGACTTCCTTGTTTCAGAGTAGTCAGTGCGTTCGGACGTTGGCGATCATCTGGCGGGATCGTCCGGTCTCTCGCGTTTCTTGAAGGCCCGACGAACCTGCCATGCCCGGCAAGCGCGGCACCATTCGATTTCTCGATAGTGGTGCGCGACGTCCCGGTAATACCGGTCATTCCCGGCAACGTTTTGATCTGTATATCCATACAGATAAAAGTTGCCCCCGACGCCAACTGCGGCCATTCTGTGCAGCTCCAGTGAACTGATCGACGACGGTGGTTATGCGGCTGTACCTCTGTGAAAAACCTTCCCAGGCCAAAGACATTGCGGCCGTGCTCGGCGCCAGGCGTCGGGGCGACGGCTGCTGGCTGGGAACGGACGTCACGGTGACCTGGTGCATCGGCCATCTGCTGGAAACCGCACCGCCGGATGCCTACGACGCGCGCTACAAACGTTGGGTACTGGCGGATCTGCCGATCATCCCGGACAAGTGGAAAATGACCGTCAAGCCGCGCACCGCCAGCCAGTACAAGGCGGTCAAGCGCCTGCTCAGCGAGGCCAGCGAACTGATCATCGCCACCGACGCCGACCGGGAGGGCGAGATGATTGCCCGAGAACTGGTCGAGCACTGCCGCTATCGCGGGCCGATCCGGCGCTTGTGGCTGTCGGCGCTGGATGAAGCGTCGATTCGCAAGGCCCTGGCCGCGCTGAAGCCGGGGGCGGAAACCTTCAGCCTGTATCACTCGGCGCTGGGGCGCTCGCGGGCGGACTGGCTGATCGGCATGAACATGAGCCGCCTGTTCACCTTATTGGGCCGTCAGTCCGGCTATCAGGGTGTGCTGCCGGTCGGTCGGGTGCAGACCCCGACGTTGCGACTGGTGGTGGATCGCGACCGCAGCATCGCCGATTTCGTACCGGTGCCGTATTGGGCGATCGATGTGCAACTGCTGCACAACGGCACGCGGTTCACTGCGCAATGGCGTGCGCCCAGCGACGTTTGCGACGATCAGGATCGCTGTCTGAATCACGCACTGGCGCAACAAGCGGCGGCGGCAATCAGCAATGCCGCCACTGCGCGGGTGATGAAGCTGCGCACCGAACGCATGCGCGAAGTAGCGCCGCTGCCTTTCGATCTGGGCACCCTGCAGGAAGTCTGCTCGAAGAAACTCGGTCTCGGCGCCCAGGAAACCCTCGACATCGCCCAGGCGCTCTACGAAACCTACAAGGTCATCACCTACCCGCGCAGCGATTGCGGCTTTCTGCCGCTGAGCCAGCACAGCGAAGCGCCGGGAATACTTGCGGCACTGCGTCAGGCCGACCCGAGCCTTGACGCGCTGAACGGTCACCTCGACCCGCAGCGCCGCTCCCGGGCGTGGAACGACGCCAAGGTCAGCGCCCACCACGGCATCATCCCCACGGCCGCGGCGAAAAATCTCGAACGCCTGAGCGGCAAACACCGGGCGGTCTATACCCTGATTCGCGCGCGTTATCTGGCGCAATTCCTGCCCAACCATGAATACGATCGCACCCAGGCCGACTTCGATTGCGCCGGGGAAGCGTTGCGCGCGGTCGGCAAGCAGATCATCGAACCGGGCTGGAAACGTGCCCTGCCTGAAGCCCTCGCCCCGGCCAAGGGCCGTGAAGCGCCAGCGCCGCAAACGCTTCCGGCGCTAAGCCAGGGTATCGATTGCGCCGTGGCCAGCGTGAACCTCAAGGATCTGTGGACGCAGCCGCCGAAACCCTACACCGAGGGCGATCTGATCAAGGCGATGAAGAACGTCGCCAGACTGGTGGAAGATCCGCTGCTCAAACAGAAACTCAAGGACACCACCGGCATCGGCACCGAAGCCACTCGCGCCTCGATCATTCAGGGTCTGCTGGATCGAGGTTATCTGGTGAAGAACGGCAAGGCGCTGGCAGCGACCCCGGCGGCCTTCAGCCTTATCGACGCCGTGCCCCGGGCGATTGCCGATCCCGGCACCACCGCCATCTGGGAGCAAGCACTGGACATGGTGCAGAACGGCGAGATGAGTCTGGAAGATTTCGTCACCAAACAGGCGGCGTGGATGAGCAAGCAGGTCACCCGCTGTTCTGCGCTGAGCCTGACCATCAGCGGCCCGCCACCGGCCGGCAAGGCTGCCGCGCCGTGGAAGAAGAAACGCAAATCGACCCGAAGCAAAACTGCCAGCGCAGCCAAACGCACAGCGAAGTAATGATCGGTCCTGTGGTGAGAAATTCTGTGGTGAGGGGATTTATCCCCTCATAACAAGGTATGAGTCGACAATACTGAAGCCGCAATCTTCAGGAGGCTCCACGATGCCCACCATCGAACTGCACCCCGCCCACCGCGACGAACTGCAAACCATCGAAAACCTCATGCAGTTCTACATGTACGACTTCAGCCAATGGCTACCACTGAAACTCGGCGAACATGGCCTCTTCAGTATTCAGCCGAAAGACGACTACTGGCGAAATCCAGCCACCCAACCTTTCCTGATCCGCATCGACGGCGAATTGGCCGGGTTCGTGATCGTCGACAATGACACCCGCATCGACCGAGCCGAATACAACATCAGCTACCTCTTCCTCACCCGACGCTTCCGTGGCCGAGGCGTCGCGCAGTTTGTCGTCTCTGCCCTCTTGAGCCGTTTGCCCGGTCAGTGGCAGATTTTCCATATCGGCGCCAACCTGCCTGCACGGCACTTCTGGGCCAGGTTGATCCCCAAATTGAGCGGTGGTGAGTTCGTCCGCCAGCAGCGCTCGGTCGACGGTTATCCCTGTACCTTCTACGTCTTTCAAAGCCCCGCTTCCGTTGCCTGAACGGAACTTTTCTCATTCCAAAACAGCTTTGTCCTACAACATGTAGTGATCAAAAATAATCACTACAAAACCGTTGACGGCGTCGTTTTGCTTTTGCATGATGAAGACGTTCCCCGATCGGGAACATCGGTAACACGCTTGAGCAAACTCGTCTGACCGCCGAGTTGTTTTTTCCGGATACACGCTGCCCACAAGGCAGATTGAAGAAGCTGACCTGGCCTGAACGTCCAGTACAAGGACGAGAAGCGCTGGCGAAAATTCTCAAGACGCTTGTGGTCGACCCTGAAAACGTCGTCAAGGAGCCTCCCGGTTTTCGCTGCTTCTCCTCGTTGTGACGCTATTGCGTAGCAGTTATTCAACACGACTACATGCAACAGACGCATGACCCCGTACTTCTCACGGGCGACCGCTGACGTCCTGGTTTCGGTGCCAGGGATCAACTAACCGATGGGCTACCTGTATTAGCGAATCAACTTTGAAAGATCACCAGACTGGTCAAGGGGCAAACATCATGAATCTGAACAATCAACCTACTATCGAAGAACTGGCTCGTATGTTCGCGGCGCAAAAAGACAGCCACGACAGCCACATTCTCTGGATCAGCAAGTCGGGTCAGGTGCATATCGACTGCCTGTCGCCCCACGCTGGTGAAGAAGAATTCGACCGCAGCAACCAGAACCTGCTGGCCCGCCTGAAGATGTACCGCCGTGGCCACGGTTATGTCGGCAAGAAAGCTGCGGCCGATAAAGACTTCATCGGCAATGTGCTGCAGACGCTGAAACAGGCGTGGGATTCGATGCAGAACAAGAATGAAGTTCGGGTGATTGACCGGTTTTGCTGAGTTACAACTTCAATAAATAAAAAGGGCCTGCTTCCAAAAGAAGCAGGCCCTTTTTATTGCTCCCTAAAACTGCCCTGTAGGAGCTGCCGAAGGCTGCGATCTTTTGATTTTGTTTTTTAAGATCAAGATCAAAAGATCGCAGCCTTCGGCAGCTCCTACAGGGGGATATTGAGTTCCAGTACCAGGTTCATGAACGCCAGCGCTGCCGCGCTGTGATAATTATTGCGCCGGCGCAACAACGCCGCCCCACGCTGCGGCGCTTCGTTCTCGATTGGCAGCCTGCGCAACGCCCGATCCTCGGTAGCAATCGCCTCGGGCAACATCGTCGCCATCGACGCATGTCGCACCACCTCCAGCAACGTGCTCACCGAGTTCACTTCGATGCGCACCTGCGGCGTGATCCCCAACTGACGAAAATATTCATCGATTGATAACCGGGTAATGAAGTCCGGTGCCAGCAAGGCGAAATCCAGCTGTGCAAGGTCACTCGACGTCAGTACCCCGCTGCTGTCGTACAGCGGATGTTCACGCCCGACCATGACCCCCAGGGTTTCGGTAAACGCCGGAATGCACTCGAGATCGGGGTGGCGCACCGGGGTAAAGGCAATCGCGATGTCCAGCGAATCGTCCGCCAGTCCCGCTTCGATATCGTCCATCGACAGCTCGAAAATCTGCAGATGGATACCCGGGTAGCGCGCCACGAAATCACGCACCAACGGCCCGACCAGATACGCCATGAAGGTCGGGGTCATGGCCAGGCGCAGGTTGCCACGGGACAGATCCTTCACGTCATGCAACGCCCGCTTGCCCGCCTCCAGCTCCACCAGCACCCGCCGCGCGCACTCAATGTAAGCCTCGCCGGCATCGGTGGCCTTGACCGTGCGCGAAGTGCGATCGAACAGGGCCACCCCCAGAGTTTCCTCAAGTTGGCGGATCTGTTGCGACAGGGTCGGCTGCGACACGTGCAACGCCTCCGCCGCCCGGGTGAATCCGCCGTGGTCGGCCACGGCCAGCAGATAACGCAAATGTCGCAACAGCATCGGGCTCACCATCTATAGGCAGGACTTATGCGAAGCATTGTATATCGGTCTTGGACGCTATGGATCAACCGGCAGAAGATGGCTCCCACACAGCAAGCCAACCTTGAAAGGAGTGACACCATGCAACAGTCCCACGCTTACAACGATGCCAGCCTGGCCCTGACCACCCGCATTCTCGACATCAAGGCCCGCAAAAATCTGTCGTGGCAGGATCTGGCCGACGACACCGGCCTGAGCCTGGCCTACGTCACCGCGGCCCTGCTTGGCCAGCACCCTTTGCCGCAAGACGCCGCTCAAGTGGTCGGCGCCAAGCTTGAACTGGACGCCGACGCCGTTGCCGCCCTGCAAATCATCCCGTTGCGCGGCAGCCTCAGCGGCGTGCCGACCGACCCGACCATCTACCGCTTCCACGAGATGATCCAGATCTACGGCACCACCCTCAAAGCCCTGGTCCACGAGCAGTTCGGCGACGGCATCATCAGCGCCATCAACTTCAAGCTCGACATCAAGAAAGTCGAAGACCCGGAAGGCGGCTCCCGCGCCGTGGTCACCCTCGACGGCAAGTTCCTGCCGCTGCGTCCGTTCTGATCCACCCGGCCCGCACCAGAGGTGCGGGCCCATCCAAATCTCAATTGCCAAGTCGTCACCCCACCTGCCTGGAGGCTGCCCCATGCACAAAATTCTGTTGACCCTGGCCCTGCTCGCCGGCCTCGCCGCCCAGGCCCAGGCTGATGAAGAGGCCATTGCCTACCGCTACGGCATGGCGCTGGATATTGCTGAAGTCGTGAGCATCACCCCGGTCGCCGACGTCTGCGGCGTTGTACCGGTCGAGATGACCTACCTCGACAGCCACGGTGCAAAACACATTCTTCAATACAGCGAATTCGGCACCGGCTGTTCGAACTGAGAGGACAACACCATGAAAAACCTGATCGAAGGCTTCCTGAAGTTCCAGAACGAGGCGTTTCCGCAACGCACCGAACTGTTCAAACACTTGGCGACCACTCAACAACCCGGGACCTTGTTCATCACCTGTTCCGATAGCCGGGTGGTGCCGGAGCTGCTGACTCAGCAAGAACCCGGTGAACTGTTCGTGATCCGCAACGCGGGCAATATCGTGCCGTCCTACAGCCCGCATCCGGGCGGGGTGTCGGCGACGGTGGAATATGCGGTGGCGGTGCTTGGGGTGACTGACATCGTGATCTGCGGCCACTCCGATTGCGGCGCGATGACCGCGATTGCCCAATGCAAATGCATGGATCACCTGCCCGCCGTCAGCGGCTGGCTGCAACATGCCGAGTCGGCGAGAGTGGTGAACGAGGCACGACCGCACGCCAATGACGCGGCGAAATTGAGTGCGATGGTGCGGGAAAATGTGATCGCGCAACTGGCGAACATTCAGACCCACCCGAGCGTGCGCCTGGCCCAGGAGAAAGGCCTGCTGAACCTGCATGGCTGGGTGTATGACATCGAGACCGGGTCAATCGATGCGCTGGCGGCGGATCGCCGTACGTTTGTGCCACTGGCTGAGCAACCGGCGACGTGTGCCATTCAGGCAAACGCCAGCGCAGCCGCCTGATACAAATCCGCTGAGGTGAAGAGGAACTTGTGGCGAGGGGATTTATCCCCGATGGACTGCGCAGCAGGCCCGATCTCTTGGGGCCGCTTCGCGCCCCATCGGGGATAAATCCCCTCACCACAGGGCCGGTGTGCATCAATCGGGATAAGGCGTTTTCAGCGTTTTACGCTGAGGTCGATCTGGGTCATACGGCTGCGCACTGTAAACACCCCATCCCCCGAAAGAATCGCACTGCGCGCAAACAGGCGCCCGCTCTCCCAGTTCGAAAGCCCCAGTTCCGGCTTGTTCAACGCGTACTGCCCATCGACCCAACGGGTAATCCCGTTGCCCACAAACGGCGCGTTCACCGCGTTGTAGAAGCGTTCCTGGGCCGCCGCATCCTCACTGATCAGCGACACCGTGAACTGCGGGCTGTAGCGATTGAACAGCGCGATCGCCTGATCGAGATCATCGACGATCATCAGACTGACTTCCGGGGTTTCTTCCCATTCCCACTCGCGACCCAAATCGGATTCCGCCAGCGCTTCGGCCAAGGCCTCGGTCTGATAACCCTCGGCGCGATAGACCTCGACCGTTGCGTTCTGCCACTCGGCCGGCAGGTAGCTTTCACTGCCCGCGACGATGTGCAGTTTGCAGCCCTGCCCGCGTGCTGTGCCCGCTTGTTTGAGCGCATCGAGGAACAGCGGCAGCAGTTCGATGGCGCGATCGCGTTGAATCAGGCAAACGTTCAGCGTGTTGCAGACTTTGCGATCCAGCGAGTTGCGCACCACGGCGGCAAAACGTGTGGCATCGGCGTGACGATCGGCTATCAGCCACGCGCCACCAGTGCCATGCAGGCTGACCGCCGTGCCCGCCTGCTGGGCGATGCTGCCCAATTGGCTGACGGCACGCCCCGAACCCCGGGCCACCGCCAGCGACAGACGCCGGTCGGCGAACATCGCCCAACCGGCGGCGTGATTGACGCTTTCCACCAGCGACACCGCCCCCGCCGGCAGACCGGCATCGGCCAGCGCCGGGTTCAGCGCGTGAGTGACGATCGCTTGCGCAGTGCCCAATGCATCGCTGCCGATGCGCAGCACCGCGGTGTTGCCGGTGCGCAGTACGCCGGCGGCATCGGCGAACACGTTCGGCCGTCCTTCAAACACGAATGCCACAATGCCCAACGGCGACACCACTTGCTCGACCTTCCAGCCATCGTGTTCGACGCTGCTGATGACCTTGCCGCGCGTGGCCGGCGCATCCCGCCAGGCGCGCAGACCGGCGATCATGTCACGGCGCATGCGCTCGTCGGCGAGCAGCCGGGTGGTGGAGCGGCCACGGGCCTTGGCGCGTTCGATGTCGGCCAGGTTCGCCGCTTCGATCAGGCTCCAGCATTCCGGGGTTTCCAGACGTTGGGCGAACAGATCGAAGAAACGACTGATGGCTTGGTCGGTCACCGCCGACAAGGCAGTGAAAGCCGCTTCAGCGCGTTCGATGGCCACCGCAGCGGCCTGTTGATCGACCACCGGAATCAGCAACAGCTCGCCACTCACCTGCTCGACCAAAAGGTGGTCACCCGGCTGAAACCGCGCCGCCAGTTCGGGGCTGACCACGGTCACGCGGTTACCAGCGAAAGGGATCGGCGTGCCGGCGACTAGACGTTCGAGCGCAAGAGACATGAAGCGGATTCACCATATGAGGGGCGGCCGGAAAATGTAGCGGATTCTGCGCTGAAACACACCTTCTACAAACAGCATCAAACCTGTGGGAGCTGGCTTGCCAGCGATGAGGCCGGCAAGCCCGGCATTGACGTTGCTGAACCACCGCTATCGCTGGCAAGCCAGCTCCCACAAAGTTTTGCAGTGTTTGAAAGATCGGGTCAGAAGACTGACCAGCCGATCCGCGAGCTGAGCATCTCCAGCGCCGCCATCCCCGCCAGCGAGTTGCCAGCAGCATTGAGTTCCGGCGACCACACGCACACGCTGAATTGCCCCGGCACCACCGCGACAATCCCGCCGCCGACCCCGCTCTTGCCCGGCAGGCCGACGCGATAGGCGAAATTGCCGGCCTCGTCGTACAAACCGCTGGTGGCCATGATCGAGTTGACCTGCTGAGTCTGGCGACGGGTGAGGATCTGTTCGCCGCTGTGCTTGCAGAACCCGTCGTTGGCGAGGAAGCAGAACGCCCGCGCCAAGTCGATACAGTTCATGCGCAACGCGCAGTGGCTGAAGTAGCTGCGCAATACCGCTTCGACGTCGTTGTGGAAGTTGCCGAACGATTGCATCAGGTACGCCATGGCCGCGTTGCGGGCGCGGTGCTGGTACTCGGATTCGGCGACCTTGCCGTCGACGATCACCTGTGGATTGCCCGACAGGCGCCGCACGAAGTCACGCATCGACAGGGCCGGCGCGGCGAATCGCGACTGGTTGATGTCGCAGATCACCAGCGCCCCGGCGTTGATGAACGGATTGCGCGGACGCCCGCGTTCGAACTCCAGCTGCACCAGCGAGTTGAACGGCTGGCCGGACGGCTCGTGACCCAGACGCTCCCAAATCGCCTCGCCGGAATGCTCGATGGCCTGCACCAGGCTGAACACCTTGGAAATACTCTGCACCGAGAACGGCGTCTCGGCATCGCCGGCGCAATACATTTCGCCGTCGTTGCCGTACACGGCGATGCCCAGTTGATTGGCCGGCACGGTGCCGAGGGCGGGAATGTAGTCAGCCACTTTGCCCTGCCCGATCAGGGGCCGGACAGCGTCAAGAATCTCGTTCAACAGCGCTTGCATGCCGGGTTCCGAAGTCTCGCCCCATGGGATTGCGGGGACACTGGGGCTAGACGCTGCGCAAGCTTGCGGAATCACACAAACCCTGTAGGAGCTGCCGCAGGCTGCGATCTTTTGATCTTGATTTTGAAAGGCAAAATTAAAAGATCGCAGCCTTCGGCAGCTCCTACAGGGGGGCGGTCAGTGTGCCCCGTCGAGGCCGGCGAGCAGCGCACTGTCGCGGCTGTAGATATCCGGCGCATAACGCACTTGCCCATCCTTGCCGACCTGCGCCGTCCAGTAAGTCATCAGGATCGGCACCGGGGCCGACAGGCGGAATTCGTGGGTGCTGCCGGTGGCGAGCAAAGTATCGGTGCGCGTACGTTCCGCCGGGGTCAACAGCAGGTCACGCAGTTGCATCGGGTGCTCGACCCGCACACAGCCCGAGCTGAAAGCGCGCGGGCCTTTGTCGAACAGGGCCTTGCTCGGCGTATCGTGCAGGTACACGGCGAACGGGTTGGGGAAGCGGATCACCAGTTGCCCCAGCGGATTCCGCGGCCCGGCCTCCTGGCGCAGCATGATGTTGCCGGGATTGTCCCAGTCGATATCCGCCGCAGCCAACGGCTGGCCATGGGCGTCGAGGACTTGCAGGTTCTGCCGGCTGAGGAAGGTCTGATCCTTGCGGATCGCCGGCAGTTTGTCTTCTTTCCAGATGGTCGGCGGCACGGTCCAGGTCGGGTTCAGGGTCAGGCGCGTGACCCGGGATTTGAGCAGCGGGGTCTGCCGTTCGGCGCGACCGACCTGGGTACGGGTCTGCCAGACCGGCACGCCGCCCTGATACAGGGTCAGTTCGGCGGCGGCGACGTTAACGAGCAAGCCATTGGGCTCCATGTCCTGCGCCAGCCAGCGGAAGCGTTCGAGGTTGACTCGCAACTGCTCGCGGCGCGTCAGCGGGCTGATGTTGAGCTCGGCAATCGTCCCCGGCCCGACTACCCCGTCGGCCTGCAATGAATGGTTGGCCTGAAAGCTCTTCACCGCTTCCACCAGCACACCCTCATAGGCATTGCCGGGCGTGCCGGTGACGTGGGTCAGATAGCCCTCGTTGAACAGCCGCTGGGCCAGTTCCGGCACGCTTTTGTCCTCCATCGCCGGGCGCAGCAGCGGGCCGTTGCCCACCGCCTGCCAGTGCGGCAAGGCCTGCAGCCGTTGGCTGGCGTAGAGATGACGCAGGCTTTGATACTGCGCCAGACGCGGACGCGCCAGATCGAACGCGGCTTTGATGTCGTGCAGGCCGGGGACGGCGATCGACAGCAATTCAGCCTGACGATCACGCGGGGTGTCATCGGCATGCCACAGCGGCTCGAAATGCGACTGCAACAGACGCCCGAAATGCAGGTCTTGCAGCGCTTGCAGATAAAAGCGGCTGATGTCGATATCGGCGCACAACTCGCCGTCCTGCGGCGGATTGACGGTCACCGGATAGCGCTTGGGATTGAGGCCATCGTCGGCCAACAGCTGCAACTGCGCGCGCAACGCTGGCAAACGCCCGGACTCACTGGCCCACACCGGCAGCCAGTCCTGCTGCTGGTAGAACGCTTGCAGTTGCGCCAGCGCCGGACCACTCAACTGTGCGGCAATCGCCGGGCATGCCTGAGGCAAACCGATCAGCACCGCTTGCAGCGGACTTTGTGGTTCGACCGGCATTTGCGCTGGCGGCGTCGGCAGGGTCTGCAACGGCGGCAAGGGTTCATCGGCACAAGCGACAAACGGCGCAGCGAGCAAACAAATGCTCAAGTAGCATGCGTACTTTTTGAACAACTGCTTTACTCCAATCCGTGGCCGTCTCATTGATGGTCAACCTTACATCAGGTGCGCTGAACAGTCAGGCTCGAAACAGGGGTCTGTCGGGTATGACTGGGAGTCAGGAGCCAAAGTGCCAAATAAGTAGCCAGTGAGGACACTGTATAAATGTTGACGTTTTTGCGCCGACTTCTGCTGACCAGCGCGACCCTCGTCGCCGTGAGCAGCCCAGCTTTCGCCGCCGGCAAGCCATCGCCGGTTCTCTTCACCAGCCTCGCGCACGCCGCGCCGGAACTCAATCCCCAAGCGCTCAAAGGCGCCTTGAACGCCATGCAATGCGCGGTCAACAATGGCGCGCGACCCTCACGCCATCTGGCGATCATCGATTACTCGCAACCCTCCACCGCCCGCCGACTGTGGATCTTCGACCTGAGCAGACAGAAACTGGTGCTGCGCGACCTGGTCGCCCATGGTTCGAATTCCGGGGAAAACTTCGCCACTCAGTTCTCCAATCGCGAAGGCAGTTACCAGTCCAGCCTCGGGCTGTTCCGCACCCAGGAAAGTTACGAGGGAACCCATGGTTATTCGCTGCGCATGGACGGTCTGGAGCCGGGCTTCAATGATCTGGCCCGCGACCGCGCCATCGTGATCCACGCCGCCGACTACGTGAATCCGCTGTGGAGCAAGCGTCAAGGCCGAATCGGTCGCAGCCAGGGTTGCCCGGCGGTGCGTCCGCAAGTGGCAAAGCAGGTGATCGACAAACTCAAGGACGGCCAGTTCATGTTCTCCTGGTACCCGGATCAGCGCTGGCTGAAGTCTTCGCCGTACCTCAACTGCCAGCCGCAACAGGTGGCGAGTATCTTGAGTAGCCACGCCAGCTGACGATCAGGGCCATGACCATCAACACCGCCGCAACCCCGAACGTACTGTGCAAGCCGCTGCCGATGACGTCGGCCGGGGCTTGCGTCGGGTTGCCAGTAGCGAAGGCAAACACCGCGCCCATGACCGCCGCACCGGTGATCAGTCCCAGATTGCGCGACAGCCCGAGCAAAGCCGACACTACGCCGCGCTGATCCTGACTGACCGTCGCCATCAACCCGGTATTGTTCGCCGCCTGAAACAACGCGTAACTGCTGGCAATCACCGCCATCGGCAACAGATACCCCGCCAGACCGAGACTCATCGGCAACAACGCCAACAAACTGCAACCACCGGCCAACCCGAACAACGCCCCCGGCACCACCCGCCGCGCACCGAAGCGATCCACCAGACGCCCCGCCGGCACCCCGCCGCACGCCGCCAGCAGCGGCCCGACCGACAATGCCAGGCCGACCACGGTGCTGCCCAGTCCCAGGCCCCGGCTCAGGTAAAACGGCCCGACCACCAGCGTGGTCATCATCACCGTCGTCACCAGCAACGTCAGCGCCAGGCTGCTGCTCAGCCGCACATCGTTGAAGAGAGACAAACGAATCAGCGGCGCTTTGGCTTTCATCTCGACCGCAATAAACAGCCCTGCTCCGCCTACGCTCGACAGCAGCAACACCAGGGTGAATCCATCCAGCGTCATCGCCAGCGCATAGGCCGCCAGCGTCAATACCAGCACTGCGCTGCCGAGATAATCAAACGCAACACCCGCCCGCAGCGGCCGATCGGCCGGCAGATAACGATAAACCAGCCACGCATTGAGCAGGCCCAAGGGCACGTTGAGGACAAAGATCGACGGCCAGCCGACATGCGCGATCAGCAGACCACCCAGTGACGGCCCGAGGCTGGTGCCGGTGGCCGACATCGTCGCGAGCAGGCCCATCGCACTGCCCGCCCGCGCTTTGGGCACCGCATCCGCCACCAGCGCCACGGTCAAGGCGAACATGATTGCCGCGCCCAGGCCTTGCACGGCCCGGGCGCCAATCAACCAGCCCAATCCCGGCGCCAGTGCGCAACACAACGACCCACTGGTAAAAATGCCAATGCCGATCAACAGCAATCGCCGCCGCCCGAACACATCGCCCAGACGTCCTACGCTGACAATCAACGTGGTGACCGCCAGCAGGTACGCCAGCACGATCCATTGCACCTGTTGAAACGTCGCATCGAAC
This sequence comes from Pseudomonas sp. AO-1, assembly GCF_019775695.1. Classification (NCBI taxonomy): domain Bacteria; kingdom Pseudomonadati; phylum Pseudomonadota; class Gammaproteobacteria; order Pseudomonadales; family Pseudomonadaceae; genus Pseudomonas; species Pseudomonas sp. AO-1. The sequence continues at coordinate 2,667,389 of NZ_CP079947.1, read as the reverse complement.
GCGGCGGCCAGGGTGGGTAATCCGGCGTTGGCGATGCTGGTGTCCAGTGACGGCATCAACATCGACAGCGCCAGACTGGTCAGCGCCCAGCGGGCTTGAGGGGGCAAGGGGGATCCGGGCATCGGGCGCTCCTGGTGAAGGTCAGACGGCATAGCCTGAGTCTCGACAAGGCAAGGCGCAAGACGCATGCTTTGCACTTGATACCTGCATGGAACGCCATGTCATGAGCGCACCGGACCTTAACCTGTTGATCACCCTTGACGTACTGCTGCGCGAAGGCAGCGTCGCCCGCGCCGCGCAAATTCTGCAGCTGAGCCCGTCGGCCATGAGCCGTGCGCTGGCCCGGCTGCGCGAGACCACCGGCGATCCGTTGCTGGTGCGCGCCGGACGTGGCCTGGTGCCGACCCCGCGCGCGCTGGAGTTGCGTGAGCGAGTCAGCACGCTGGTGCAGGAAGCCGAGGCCGCTTTGCGCCCCGCCGAGATTCTCGACCCCGGCCAGCTGCAGCGCACCTTCACCCTGCGCAACACCGACGGTTTTGTTGAAACCTTCGCCGCCGCCCTGCTCGCGCGCATCGCCGAAGAAGCACCCGGCGTGCGCCTGCGGTTTGTGCAGAAGGCCGACAAGGACAGCACCCTTCTACGCGAAGGCCGGGTGGATCTGGAGACCGGTGTGGTCGATGACAGCACCGACCCGGCGCTGCACAGCCGTATCCTGTTTGAGGATCACTGGATTGGTGTAGTCCGTGAGGGCCATCCGTTGAGTGCGGGCAAGCTCAGCAGCAAACGCTTCGCCGGCGGCCAGCACATTCTCATCTCACGTCGCGGGCGCAGCAGCGGCCCGGTGGACGAAGCGTTGCTGGCTGCGGGTCTGACGCGGGATATCGTTACTTCATTCGGCGGATTTTCGGCGGCGCTGACGCTGGTCCGCGAATCAGACCTGATCGCCACGGTTCCGGAGCGTCACACCAGCAAGCTGCGCATGGGCCTGCACAGCTTCGCCCTGCCCTTCAGAATGCCGCCGATCAGCGTGTCGATGCTCTGGCACCCGCGCATGGACGCCGACCCGGCGCACCGCTGGTTGCGCAATTGTGTGCGGGAAGTCTGCGTCTAACGCGCATCGCCGCCGGCCGGTTTATAGAACAGGAATTTGCCGACCGCGGCGGTCTTTTTGTACTCCTTGGCCCAGCTCGGGTGCACGTTGCGATCATGAAAGTACAACGCGCCACGGGTACGATCCGGCAACTGGCGGTTGAGTGCCTTGCCGGCGATGTCCTTGGCCAGGGTGTATTCGGCGTCTTCCTTGACCTGATCGGCCTTGCCATCGCACCACCAGGAAAACTGGCAGCTCTTGGTTTCAGAACCTTGTTTGACCACGGCACACACGGTGTCGGGGAAGCCGTCATGACCCAGGCGGTTCATCACCACGTTGGCCACGGCCTGCATTTCCGCAGTGTCGCGACCCTTGGCTTCCCAGTAGATACTGCGTGCCAGGCAGGTGATCGGATCGTCCAGCGGCGCGGTGCCGGCGGGGTCCACGGCTTGTACTTCAGTCGGTGTGATCGCTTCGGATTTGGGTGCCGGCGCCGCGCTGACTTTGTCAGCGGCTTTCTCTTCCAGCACCTGGGCTTTTTCTTCGGCCTTGGCCTTGATCGGGGCCTGATCGGTGGCCATCACCACACCAGCCATCAGGGTTACTGCGAAACAGCCAGCCAACCATTTCAATCCCATGTCAGTTCTTCCGGCAGCGCCCGTTCCGGGCAAGGTGTTTCGTGGGGGAGACGCCCGGTTCCCGGGGCCTTCGGAGAGTGTAGACGGCAAAGGCCGGCGTAACGTTCCGCAGAAAAACCGGCTCGATGAAGAAAAAAGACATTGCACGGACCGGGGGCCTTTCGCGCATCATGAGCGCATTCCGCTCAAGGAGATTTCCATGCGTTTCATGCCATCCGTTTTGCGCTTTGCCGCGCTGTCCTTTGGGCTGGCCGTGGCCGCCTCGGCCATGGCTGCCGACGAGTCGCAACTGATCGAGTCGATCAATGCCTACCGCAGCCAACCGCAGCGTTGCGGCAGCCAGGCGTCCAATGAACTGCCACCGCTGTCGGCCGACCCACGACTGAGACTGCCGGCGGCCGGCGCGGTAGATCTGCAACAAGCCATGGCCAGCGCCAGTTACCCGATGGTCAACGTGCAGGCGATCACCCTCAACGGCCCACGCGATGCGGCGTCGGCGATGAAGGCGATTCAGGAGAGCTTCTGTCAGGTGGTGCTGGATCCGCAGTTCGTCGATGTCGGCGTGAGCCGCGCCGATCGCGACTGGCGCATTGTGCTGGCACGTCCACTGCTGTCGGCAAAACTCGCGGATGCGCAGAGCGAAGGCCAGAAGTTGCTTGAACAACTCAACGCCGCCCGCGCCCAGCCACGTCAATGCGGCGGCCAGGCCTTTGCCGCCGCTGCGCCATTGGCCTGGAATGCGAGCCTGGGCAGCATCGCTCAGGATCACAGCCGCGACATGGCCAACAACAATTACTTCGACCACAAGGACCGTGACGGCCGCACCCCGGGCGACCGCGCCGAACTGGCCGGCTACAGTGGCCAGCTGGTCGGCGAAAACATCGCCGCCGGGCAAGACACTGTGCGCAAAGTCGTCGATGGCTGGCTCACCAGCCCCGGCCACTGCGCCAACCTGATGAACCCACAATACAAGGAACTCGGCGCCGCCTACGCGACCGACCCGAAAAGCAGCGCCGGCATTTACTGGACCGCGATGTTCGGCGCGCCATAACCCTGATTGATGGAACATCAGCGATCACAGCTGACAGTGGATGTGCTCTGACACCGGTGGCGACTGCACGGACGCCTTCACGAGCACGCCCACTGTGGGCGTTCAAACCCGGATCGTCGTCCCGCTGAACAATCCACTCATCATCGAGCGCATCAATCAGCCATTCACTAATAGTGATTGGACGCTTGCCAACGTTGCCCCTAACCTGCGTGCACTCCATTCCTTCCGCTCAATGCGGCTTCTCTACTCCTGTAAGGCTGTCATGTCAGAGCGTGTCTTGATCGATGGTTACAACCGCCGTGTCGACTATCTGCGCATGTCGGTTACCGACCGCTGCGACTTCCGCTGCGTGTATTGCATGGCCGAGGACATGCAGTTTCTGCCGCGCCAGCAAGTGCTGACGCTGGAGGAGATCTATCAACTGGCACAGAGCTTCGTGGCGCTGGGCACGCGCAAGATTCGCCTGACGGGTGGCGAGCCGCTGGTCCGTCCGGGCGTCGTCAAACTGTGCGAACAGATCGCCGCCCTGCCCGGCCTGCGTGAGCTGTGCATGACCACCAACGGCTCGCAACTGGACAAACTCGCCGCGCCGCTGTTCGACGCCGGGGTCAGGCGCCTGAACATCAGTCTCGACAGCCTCGACCCGGATCGCTTCAAGCAAATGACCCGCACCGGTGATCTGGCGCAGGTGATCAAGGGCATCGATGCGGCGCACAAGGCCGGTTTCACCCGAACCAAACTCAACGTGGTGGTGATGCAGGGCCGCAACGATCAGGAGATCAACGATCTGGTGAGCTTCGCCATCGACCGCCAGCTCGACGTCTCCTTCATCGAGGAAATGCCGCTGGGGATCATCAGCGAACACAGTCGCGCCGAGTCGTTTTTCTCCAGCGCTCAGGTGCGCGAGAAAATCGCCGAGCGCTACACCCTGATCGATTCCGCCGAGTCGACCCAAGGCCCGTCGCGCTACTGGCGCGTGGCCGAAGCACCGGACATTCGCCTGGGCTTTATCTCTCCGCACAGCCACAATTTCTGTGGCACCTGCAACCGCGTGCGGCTAACCGTCGAAGGACGTTTGCTACTGTGTCTGGGTAACGAGCATTCGGTGGACCTCAAAGCCGTGTTGCGTGCTCATCCGGGGCAACCGCAGCGGCTGGAGAAGGCCATTATCGAGGCGATGAAACTCAAGCCGTACCGGCACAATTTCGAAGTGAACGACGACGTTCAGGTCGTGCGCTTCATGAACATGACCGGCGGTTGAGCCGCCCTCACCCTGCGTAACCGGGATCGCCCAGCATGATCGTCAGACCCAAGGTCAACCAGTTCGCCATTCTCTTCACCCTCAAGGGCTCGATCGCCAAACGCATCGCCCTGCGCACGCTGATGGTCACCTTGCTGGCCTCCGCCATCGTGCTGATGGAAATGCTCCACCCGAGCAACTTCACCAAGGTCAACGCCACGCCGTTCACCTTGCTCGGGCTGTCGCTGTCGATTTTCATGAGTTTTCGCAACAACGCCTGCTACGACCGTTGGTATGAAGCGCGCAAGGCCTGGGGCGATGTGCTGGTGCACATTCGTTCGGTGATCCGCGAAACCCAGGTCATCCGCGAATCGGTGCAACGCAAGCCGTTGCTGCTCAATCTCTGCGGTTTTGCCCACTCGCTGAATGCGCGGTTGCGCCGGGAAAGCGAAGCGGCGGCCAGCCATGCGTGGATCACCCCGCCGCACGATGCACAGGTGCCAGACTACAGCGGGCGCATTCTGCAGCAGGTCGGCCAACAGTGCTCCGACCTGCACCAGAGCGGCGAACTGAGCGAGTGGCGCTACATGCTGCTGGCCAATCACCTGACCAGCCTGACCCAGGCGCAAGCGGTGTGCGAACGGATCAAGAACACCCCGCTGCCCTTCCCCTACACCCTGCTGCTGCACCGCACCATCTATCTGTTCTGCATCCTGTTGCCGTTCGCCATGGCCGAACCGCTGGGCTGGCTGACGCCGCTGTTTACCGCGATTGTCAGCTACACATTTTTTGGTCTGGACGCGATTGCCGATGAGCTGGAAGACCCGTTCGGTCGCGACGAAAACGACCTGGCGACCGACTCGCTGGTGCGCACCATTGAGCGCGATATTCTCAGCGAACTGGGTGAGACCGACCTGCCACCGATGTTGTTGCCGGTGGACTATGTGCTGAGCTGATCCTTCGTTTTCCAGACACCTCAAAACCCTGTGGGAGCTGGCTTGCCAGCGATGGCGGCGGGTCAGTCACTCTGATGTTGGCTGACACGGCCTCATCGCTGGCAAGCCAGCTCCCACAGATTTTGATAGTGTTGATACGTCTTCATAAGCCTTACAAAAAAGATCGCAGCCTTCGCTTTAAAAGAGTTCGCTGAAGGGAATGAAGCGCAGCGGATTGCCGATGCGGTGGGTGCTATGTTCCGGCACTTCCACCAGCCCATCGGCCCAGGTCGCACCGAGCAAAACGCCGGAGCTTTGATTCGGGTACAGCACTGCATTTCCCGCTTCCAACCGCACCCGCAGGTACTCTCGACGGCTGCCGGCCTTGCTCCAGTCGAACCCGGCATTCACCGTAAAGCTCAACGGCATGACCTCTTCCACGCCCTGAATGCGCAGCAGATATGGCCGCGCCAGCAGGCCGAAGGTCACCAGCGCCGAGGTCGGATTGCCCGGCAGACCGATCACGGGCACGTTGCCGAAATGCCCCACGGTCAGCGGCTTGCCCGGTTTGATCGCCAGTTTCCACAGCAGCGGCTTGCCGTCCTCGCGCAACACCTGCCCGAGGCAATCGGCATCACCGGCAGACACGCCACCCGTGGTCAGGATCAAGTCGGCCGCCACTTGCAGTTGTTCAAGCTTGAGCCGCGTCTGCGCCGGGCGATCCGGGAGGATTCCGGCGTCGATCACTTCGCAGCCCAGCTCGCGCAACCAATGACCAAGTAACACGCGGTTGCTGTTGTAGATGCTGCCGGGGCGCAGTGGCTGGCCCGGTTCGACCAGTTCGTCACCGGTCGACAGCAGCGCCACGCGCGGGCGTCGCACCACGTGCAACTGCGCCAACCCTTGCCCCGCGGCGACCGCCAGTTCGAACGGCCCGAGGCGTTTGCCGGCGCGCAGCAGAATGTCGCCGATGCGGTTTTCCTGGCCTTGCGCACGAATGTTCTGCCCCGCTTTCAGCGGCTGCAAGAAACGCACACGGCCGTCGTCCAGCACTTCGACGTTCTCCTGCATCTCGACGCAAGTGGCACCCAGCGGTACCTGTGCGCCGGTAAAGATCCGCGCACAGGTGCCGGGCAACAAAGCGTCCGGCGCCTGGCCGGCGTAAATCTTTTGCGACACCTTCAACGGCTGGCGATGCAGATCAGCCAGGTTCAACGCGTAACCGTCCATGGCACTGTTCGGCCACGGCGGCAGGTCGAGCGTCGCCACCAGATCACTGGCGAGCACCCGCCCGCGCGCCTCGTCGAGCGGCAGCATTTCGCTGTCGGCCAATCGTTGCTCATTGGCCATGCCGAGCAGTTGATCCAGAGCATCTTCGACCGGCATCAACGCCGCCTTGCTCATCCGCGTGGCCCGCAGGCATTCACTGATTTGAGGTGCGGCACGAAGTTGCACGGGCGATGGCGGTTGTCCAGTTGCTCGGCAAGAATGCCTTCCCACGCCGTGCGGCAGGCACCGGTCGAACCTGGCAGGCAGCACACCAGCGTGCCGTTGGACAGCCCGGCCAGCGCGCGGCTTTGCACGGTCGACGTGCCGATGTCGAGAATCGAAATGGCGCGGAACAACTCGCCAAACCCGTCGATCTGCTTGTCGAGCAGACAGGCCACCGCTTCCGGTGTGCTATCGCGCCCGGTGAAGCCAGTGCCGCCGGTAATCAGCACCACCTGAACGCTGTCGTCGGCAATCCAGTGGGCGACCTGGGCGCGGATCTTGTACAGATCATCCTTGAGCAGATTGCGTTCGCTCAACGTGTGACCGGCCTCCAGCAGACGGCTGACCAACAATTGCCCGGAGGTGTCGCTCGCATAATCGCGAGTATCGCTGACGGTCAGTACGGCAATGTTCAGGGGCACAAACAGGGCATCCGCTTTCGCACTCATGGGAATCTCCGGCAGTAGGCAATCAGATTGCCGAGCAGCCTAAGTGCCACTTGTGAGGACTGTCTAATCACTCTGACCTACTGCATTATCGATCTGCTCTATCGCTCCCGTTGACCTTGGCCAACGCCTTTGAAACCATGGGCGATAGAGCTGATCGATAGGCTTTTCAACGCTTCCGATTGGACGCGACCCGAGGCAAATGTGATTGTCGCGCCTCGCGTTTTCCATGCGCGGCGCGCCTCTGCGTCAACAGCCCATTCAAATTTCAACGAGCAGGTGCTTTCGTGGACATCAAACAACTCAAGTTCCTGATCGCGCTGGACGAAACCCGACACTTCGGCCAGGCCGCCGCCCGCTGCCACATTACCCAGCCGACCCTGTCGATGCGTCTGCGCAATCTGGAAGATGAGCTGGATCTGGTGCTGGTCAATCGCGGCCAGCGCTTTGAAGGGTTTACCGAGGCCGGCGAACGAGTGCTGGCCTGGGCCCGCACGCTGCTGGCCGCGCATGACGGCCTGTTTGCCGAAGCCGCAGCGTGCCGCGGGCAACTGGTCGGCAGCCTGCGCCTGGGCCTGGTGCCGTTGAGCAACTTCAACCCGATCAATTACATCCAGAGCTTGTCCGGCACGTATCCCGAGCTGAAATTCAGTCTGTCGTCGGGGAGTTCCGACGAGATCATCGCCGAGCTTGGCAACAATCAACTGGACTTGGGCGTGTGCTACCTCGATCACGTCAACTCTAACTATTTCGATTTTTTCGAGATTGGCGAAACCCGCGTCGGGCTGCTTTACGACAACCGCCACTTCCATTTCGAAGGCTCGGACATCAGCTGGGAAGACGCCGCCGAACTGCCGCTGGGGATGATCACCACCGGCATGCATTACCGCAAATCCATCGACCTGAGTTTCCGCAGTCGCGGCCTCAATCCGCAGCCGATCCTGGAAAGCGATTCGACCTATCAGCTGTTGCAGGCCATTCATCAGGGCTTCTGTTGCTCGATCATGCCGCTGGACAGCGGGCTGGAAGAGCCGATCGAACACCTGTCGTTCATGCAATTGCCGGATGCCAGTGTGCTGGCACCGCTGGGGCTGGTGATGCGCAAGACCGAACCGCGTTCGGCGATTGCCGAGAAGTGCTTCGCCGAGGCGCGCAAGTTGTTTGGAAAGGGTCAAGCCTGACACCACACTTGAACAAAAAACTGCTTAGATAGCGGCTTCGACCACATCCACCGCAGGCGCCGCGCTTGAACACCTCACCCGAAGATTTGCCAAGACCCGCTCCCGTAACGCTGCGCCAGGCCTGGCGCTTCTGGCTCAAGCTCGGCTGCATCGGGTTCGGCGGCCCGGCCGGGCAGATCGCGATCATGCATCAGGAACTGGTCGAGCGCCGGCGCTGGATCTCCGAGCGACGGTTTCTGCACGCGCTCAACTACTGCATGTTGCTGCCCGGCCCCGAGGCCCAGCAACTGGCAACCTACATTGGCTGGCTGTTGCATCGCACCTGGGGCGGGGTGATCGCCGGGGCGCTGTTCGTATTGCCGTCACTGTTTATTCTGATTGCGCTGTCGTGGCTGTACATCGCCTTCGGCGACGTGCCGGTGGTCGCCGGAATCTTCTACGGGATCAAACCGGCGGTGACCGCGATTGTCTTGCACGCGGCGCACCGTATCGGCTCGCGGGCGCTGAAAAACAGTTGGTTGTGGGCGATCGCCGGGGCTTCATTCGTGGCGATTTTTGCCTTCAATCTGCCGTTCCCTCTGATTGTGCTCGGCGCGGCATTGCTCGGCTATTTTGGTGGACGCCTGGCGCCGCAGCGCTTCAACAATGGCGGGCAGCGCGGCAGTGCCAAATCCTTCGGCCCGGCGCTGATCGATGACGACACGCCAACACCCGACCATGCGCGATTCAGCCTGTCAAAGTTGTGGCGCCTGCTGTTGATCGGCGCAGCGTTATGGTGTTTGCCGATGGGCCTGCTGACCGCGCTGTTCGGCTGGGACGGCACCTTCACGCAAATGGGCTGGTTCTTCACCAAAGCCGCACTGCTGACCTTCGGTGGCGCTTACGCGGTGTTGCCGTATGTCTATCAAGGCGCGGTCGGGCACTACGGCTGGCTGACGCCGACGCAGATGATCGACGGCCTCGCCCTCGGCGAAACCACACCCGGCCCGCTGATCATGGTGGTGGCGTTTGTCGGTTTCATCGGCGGTTATGTGCAACCGGCGTTCGGTGCGGAACATGCATTCGCCGCCGGTGCACTGGCGGCGACGCTGGTGACTTGGTTCACCTTCCTGCCCTCGTTCCTGTTCATTCTCGCCGGCGGGCCGCTGGTGGAATCAACGCACAACGAACTGAAGTTCACCGCACCGTTGACCGCGATCACCGCGGCGGTGGTCGGGGTGATTCTCAACCTGGCGTGTTTCTTCGCTTATCACGTGTTCTGGCCGAGCGGTTTCGCCGGGCATCCGGATCTGTTTTCGATCGGGCTGGCGCTGCTGGCGGCGTTGGCGCTGTTCATTTTCAAACGCGGGGTGATCGAAGTGTTGATCGTTTGCGCCCTTGCCGGGCTGGGCTTTCACCTGATGCGCTGAACGTCGTCCAACGGTGCCGGGGCGCAATCAGCGGTTTACAGGCCCGCAGATTGCCCCTTACTATCCGGGCACACCGGTCGGCGGGTCTGTCCCGCCACCGACGCTTTCCGCCAACGGAAACACGCGTTATGAGTACGTCACCACAACAACCAGAAAGGTTGAACGTCTCCGCTGTGTGCGCCCTCTGTCACAGGGGCCGCGCATGAATCGCATCGTCAATCTCCCCATGGCCCTGCGCCGTTCCAAGCTGCGTCACTCCGCACGCCCGCCGGATATCGCCTGCTGATTCCGACAGTCAGAAAAGATCCATTGTGGTGAGGGGATTCATCCCCGATGGACTGCGCAGCAGTCCGTATCTTTTTGGCCCGCTACGCGCGCCGTCGGGGATAAATCCCCTCACCACAGGTTCAGTGTCACTTCCGACTGCCGGGCATTAGCGAAATATTTTTTTCTTTTTGATATCCCTGCCAGGACACCCACGCCTATTTACCGCGTCGTGTCCGGCCCGATTCTGCGCGCCTGCGCGGCGCCATCGTGAGTGATTGACCATGAAATTCGCAGCCATCGAAGACGCACACCTGTTCCTCGAACAGAACCCCGATATCGACATGATCGAGCTGTTCATCCTCGACGCCAACGGCGTGCCACGCGGCAAGTTGTTGCACCGTGAAGAACTGCTTGCCGTGTACCAGAGCGGTCGCCCGCTACCCAGCACCATCCTCGGCCTGACCGTGCAGGGCGAAGACGTGGAAAACTCCGGGCTGGTGTGGGACGTCGGCGACATCGACTGCCGCGCCTACCCGCTCGAAGGCAGTCTGGTGCGCCTGCCGTGGCGACAGATTCCCACCGCGGCGGTGCAGGTCAGCATGCACCCGACCGAGGGAATGCCAGCGAGCATCGCCGACCCGCGTCATCTGCTGATCAAGGTCATCGACGGCCTCAAGGCCGAGGGTTATCACCCGGTGATGGCGTGCGAACTGGAGTTCTATCTGCTCGACGCCAAACGCGATCACAACGGCCGTCCGCAACCGGCGCTGGATGCCGATGGCGGCCGACCGCGACACACTCAGGTCTACGGTTTGCGCGAACTGGAGCAGATCGAACCGTTCCTCGCCGACCTCTACAGCGCCTGCAAACTGCACGGCATTCCGGCGCGCACGGCGATCTCGGAATATGCGCCAGGCCAGGTGGAAATCACCCTCGAACATGGCGACGCACTGGTCGCGATGGATCAGGCGGTGCGCTACAAACGTTTGGTCAAAGCGGTGGCGCACAAGCACGGCATGCAGGCGACGTTCATGGCCAAGCCGTTCGATGATCTGGCCGGCACCGGCATGCACATGCACGTCAGCCTCGCCGATGGCGAAGGACGCAACCTGTTCGCCGCCGAGGATCCGGCCGGCACCCCGCTGCTGCGCACGGCGATTGGCGGCATGCTCGCCTCGCTGCTCGATACGCTGCTGCTGTTCTGCCCCAACGCCAACTCCTACCGCCGGTTCCAGGCCAACAGCTACGCGCCATTGGCGCCGACCTGGGGCGTCGACAACCGCACTGTCAGCCTGCGCGTACCGGGCGGTCCGGCCAACACCCGGCATATCGAACATCGCATCTGCGGCGCCGATGCCAACCCGTATCTGGCGGCGGCAGCGATCCTTGCCGGGATCCATCGCGGGATTCGTGAAAACCTCGATCCGGGTGCGCCGGTCGAGGGCAACGGCTACGCGCAAGCCAAGGAACTGCTGCCGACCGATTGGCTGACGTCGCTCCAGGCGCTGGAAAATTCTGCGTGGGCGCGGGATGCCCTGGGCCAGGAATTTCTTGGCGTGTACCTGGCGGTGAAGCGTGCCGAATACCGGCAGTTCATGGCCGAGGTGGGTGAGCAGGATTGGCGTTGGTACCTGACCGAAGCCTGACATACACCCTGAATCCTGTGGGAGCTGGCTTGCCAGCGATGGGGCCGGCACATTCAGCATCTCTGGTGACTGATACGCCGCTATCGCTGGCAAGCCAGCTCCCACAGGGTCCTCGAATTGACTCCCGAATTTTGTGTGGACACCAACATGACCCAACGCTGCAATTCCTACTACACCGCCACCCTTCAACAGGACACCGACTACCCGACCCTGCAAGGCCGACATCAAGTCGATGTGGTGATCATCGGCGGCGGTTTCACCGGCGTCGCCACCGCCGTCGAACTCGCCGAAAAAGGCCTGAAAGTTGCCATCGTCGAGAGCCACAAGATCGGCTGGGGCGCCACCGGGCGCAATGGCGGACAAGTCACCGGCAGCCTCTCCGGCGACGGCGCGATGCGCAAACAGATGCGCCCGAAACTCGGTGATGAAGTTGACGATTTCATCTGGCACCTGCGCTGGCGCGGACATGAAATCATCCGGCAGCGTGTGGCGAAATACGGCATCCAGTGCGACCTCAAGCACGGTCATCTGCACGCGGCTTACAAGCCGAGCCACATGGACGGTTTGCGCAATGATTACGAGGAAGCCGTGCGTCGTGGCCTCGGCGACGAGGTCAGCCTGCTCGACCGCAGTCAGGTGCGCGACCTGCTGCAAAGCGACCTCTACCACGGCGCGATCAAGAACACCCGCAATATGCACCTGCACCCGCTCAACCTGTGCATTGGCGAAGCACGGGCGGCGGAAAGTCTCGGCGCCTTGATCTTCGAGAACAGTGAAGTGCTGGAGATCATTCACGGCAAGAGCCCGGGCGTACGCACCGCCCACGGCCAGATCGACGCCAATCAGGTGATGCTCGCCGGCGACGTTTATCACAAGCTCGAACCGGGCCAGCTCAAGGGCAAGATTTTCCCGGCCATGGGCGGCATCGTCACCACCGCGCCGCTGGGTGATCTGGCGCGGCAGATCAACCCCGAAGACCTCGCGGTGTACGACTGCCGTTTCGTCCTCGACTACTACCGCCTCACGGCCGACGGGCGCCTGCTGTTCGGTGGCGGCGCCAACTACAGCGGCAAGGATTCACGAGACATCGCCGCCGAGCTGCGCCCGTGCATCGAGCAGACCTTCCCGGCGCTCAAAGGGGTGCAGATCGACTATCAGTGGAGCTGCGCGATGGGCATCGTGATCAACCGCATCCCGCAACTGGGCAAGCTCTCGGACAACGTCTGGTATTGCCAGGGCTACTCGGGACACGGCATCGCGACGACGCACATCATGGGCGAAATCATGAGCCGCGCGATCACCGGGCAGATGGAGCAGTTCGACACGTTTGCGCAGTGCCAGCACATTCGGGTGCCGATGGGGGATTTGCTGGGCAATCCGTTGCTGGCGGCGGGGATGTGGTATTACCAGATGCTTGAAAAGTTGCGTTGATCGCACTGGCCCCATCGCTGGCAAGCCAGCTCCCACAGTGTCCGTGTCGTACTCAACATTATGTACACCACCAAAACCTGTGGGAGCTGGCTTGCCAGCGATGAGGCCATCAGCCTCAGCACAAAACCTCATTCCGGCAACTGCTCCACCACAATCCCCAACCGCCGATAATCCTCGACACTGCCCGACGTCACATGTCGCTCGGTAATCAGCGTATGCAGGCGAGTACAAGGCGCCACCACAAACGGCTCCACCGCCCCGAGCTTGTCCGCCGTGGTCACCGCAATCACCCGCGTCGCGCTGTCGAGCAGCGCCTGTTTCACCGGCACTTCATCGAAGTGCAGCGAGGTGATGCCCACTTCCGGATGAATCGCGCAGACGCCGGTAAAGGCCAGGTCCGCCTTGATCCCGGTCAGCATGCGCACCGCCTCGTGCCCACCGGCCGCCATCGTGCGCGGGTTCAGTTGCCCTCCGGCGAGAATCACTTTCACGCCCTTGTACTCAGACAACGCAATGGCCGTCATTGGCGCTGCGGTTACCGCGGTGATCTGGATATCCGCCCGCAGCGAACGCGCCACCTGCAACGCGGTCGAGCCGGAATCGAACAGCACAATCTGCCCGTCCTCGACCTCTCGCGCCGCCCGTTGCGCCAACTGCACTTTGACCTCATCGGTCTCATCCAGCCGGGTGAAGTAATCCTTGCCGCTGTCCTTGGGCCTTGGCAGCGCCCCGCCGTGCACACGCTGCACCAGTCCGGCGTTGTCCAGTTCGGCGAGGTCGCGGCGGATGGTGTCTTCGGACACGGCGAAATGCTGGCTCAACTCGGAGGCCATGACCTTGCCGTCGCGCTCGAGGATCAGGAGGATTTTCTGCCGGCGCAGGGAGGGCAGTTCGGTGACCGAATGATCGTGCATGGTTTTGCCTGTTTGTGCTTGTAGTTGCAGGTTTTGCCGAGACTAGCGAAAGCCTCGGGCAAACACAAACCGGCGGGTATCAATTGTTTCGATCATTGGAATCAACAGGCCGAATTTTTTCTTTGCATGGCGCCTGTTCAGAATGGCCTCACTTTAAAAAGGCTCAGGATGAACAGCTGATGAATCTCAATTTTGCGTTTGCGTGCATGATCGTGGTGTCTTTTGCGATTGCCCTGGGCCACGCCTGACACGTCACACCGACGTCGCCAGATGCTCGCGAAGCCATTTGTGCGCCGGATCGCGGTGCGCGCGCTCGCCCCAGAACATCGCCATTTCGTAGCCTGGCACCTGCAGCGGTGCGTCCACCACCTGCAATGCCGGGTTGCCGCGCACCAGCCGTGACGGCAGCATCGCCACCAGATTGGTACTGGCGAGCACCGACATCACCATCAGAAAATGCGGCACCGACAGCACCACTTTGCGCGCCAGACCGACCTCGGCCAGCGCCTTGTCGGTGACCCCGAAAAAGCCCCCGCCCTCGCGCGACACCATCACGTGCTCCAGCGCGCAGAACTGTTCGCGAGTCGGCTTACGCTTCAACCCCGGATGCCCGACGCGACCGGCCAACACGTAATGCTCGGTGAACAGCACCCGTTGATGCAGATCCAGCGGCGCCTCTTCGGTGATGTGCAGCGCCAGGTCAAACACGCCCTGCTCCGCCTGCCTGGCCAACTGTGCCGGCACCAGATCGAGCACCGCCAGCCGCGTGCCCGGCGCCTGAAGGCGCAAACCGCTGAGGGCTGGCAGCACCACCGTCGACTCGCCGTAATCGGTCGCCGCGACTTTCCAGATGTGGCGGGCCTGCGCCGGATCGAACGCGCTGGCCGGCGCCACCGCGCGTTCCAGTGCTTCCAGCGCCTCGCGCAACGGCTCGCGCAGTTCATCGGCCCGCGCCGTCGGGCGCATGCCCCGTGGTCCGGGCAGCAACAGCGGGTCGCCGAAAATCTCACGCAGCTTGGCCAGGTGCACACTGACCGACGGCTGCGACAGGCTCAACCGCTCTGCGGCGCGGGTTACGTTGTGTTCTGCCAACAACACGTCTAGGGTCAACAGCAAGTTGATATCCAGACGTCGTAAATTATTCATGGCTATACCTGACATATCAGACATTCATTTCCAATATACCGATCAAGGATTGATCCTGCCTGCATTCAACCAAGGAGTTGCCACATGAATGTGCTACTGGTCTACGCCCACCCCGAACCCACTTCGCTCAACGGCTCGCTCAGGGACTTCACCGTCCAGCGCCTGCAAGCCGCCGGCCACACCGTGCAGGTCTCCGACCTGTATGCGATGAACTGGAAGACCACGATCGACGCCGATGACGCTCCCGGTCGCGATGAAAGCCGGCCATTCCACGCCTCGATCGATTCGAAACTGGCTTACCAACAGGGCCGGCAGTCCGCCGACATCGCCCGCGAGCAGGAAAAACTGCTGTGGGCCGACGCATTGATCCTGCAGTTTCCGCTGTGGTGGTTCACCATGCCGGCCATCCTCAAAGGCTGGGTCGAGCGCGTGTATGCCTACGGGTTTGCCTACGGTGTCGGCGAACACTCCGATGCGCGCTGGGGCGAGCGCTACGGCGAAGGCAAGATGAAAGGCAAACGCGCGATGCTGCTGGTCACCACCGGAGGCTGGGATTCGCATTACAGCCCACGCGGGATCAACGGGCCGATTGATGATTTACTGTTTCCGATCCAGCACGGCGTGCTGTTCTACCCCGGTTTCGACGTGGTGCCGCCCTTCCTGGTGTACCGCGCCAGCCGCATGGATCAAGCGCGGTTTGCCGAGACCTGCGAGGCACTGGGCACGCGTCTGGATGAATTGTGGAGCACGCGGCCGATAGCGTATCGGCAGCAGAATGCAGGGGATTATGAGATTCCGGCGTTGACGCTCAAGGACGATGTCGCCCCCGGTGAGGAAGGCTTCGCCGCGCATCTGCGTTGACCCGAAAAAAAAGATCGCAGCCTTCGGCAGCTCCTACAGGGAAAACGTAATTCCTGTGTAGGAGCTGCCGAAGGCTGCGATCTTTTGCTTCTAATGTGCTGTAGGCGCACCGGCCCGACGTCCAGGCCGGATCAGCTTTGTTCCCGCACTCGCCGCACCTGCACCAACAACGCCGGCGCAAAGTGCAGCAACACCATCCGCGCCAGATGATGCGTGAGGATAAACACCACATTCAGCCCACCGGCAAACGCGACAATCGCAATCGTCTCGATCGCCCCCGGCATATACGCCAGCCACAGCGACAACGGATCACTGCCCAGCCAGCGCGCGGCGACTTCGGCAAACGCCGCCGCGATCACAATCATCAGCCCCACCGACACCAATGCCGTCCGCCCATGTCGCCCCAGCTCCGCAAGACCGAGCCCCTGAAAACGCGAGCCGATCCGCACGCCCAGAATCAGCGCCGCCAGATTCAGGCTCCAGTCCGGCATGTGGAAGCCGTGCAGCCATCCCGATTTCACAAACGCCGCCGTCAGCAGGATCGCCGTCAGCATGAACGGCGCCGGCACGCCGATGGCCAGCAGCATGCGCCCAAGCACCACACTCAAACCGATCAGTGCGAATACGGTCAACGCCATGCCTGTGCTCAACGGAGGGCTTTCAACCACCGCCACCGAGCCCTGTCCGGGAATCAAAAAGCTCACCAGTACCGTGATCAACAGCAAGCGCATCAGGTGCACGATGATGACCTTGCTTGAGGCCTTTTCCGACTCCAGCAAATCGAACACCGCCGCCAGTGCGCCGGGGTATACCGCCAACAGCGCATCGGTGCGATTCCATCCTGCGCCGCGGGTCAGCCACCATCCGGCGAGGGCGATCTGTACGGTCAGGCATAGCAACAGGACGCCGAGGCTTGGCAACATCGCCGACGCCGTTGCACTGTCCCACGCCTCGAACATCAGCCCGGTGGCGATACCCAGCGTGACCTGGATGTAGCCCAGACCATAAGGCGTTGCGGGAGCAAAACCGCTGCGCGTGGTGACCCATGCGGTGACGAGGATCGCCCCCAGCAACAGGCCATGAGGAACACCGCTGACCTGCAACGCAGCGCCGACAGCGGCAGCGATCAACAAACACAGAATGGATTTCATATTCTTCGCCTTCCTGGCTATTTCCCTGATGTATTCCACTCCCCTGTAGGAGCTGCCGAAGGCTGCGATCTTTTGACTTTGTTTTTTAAAAGCAAGATCAAAAGATCGCAGCCTGCGGCAGCTCCTACAGGGGGGGATTCGTTCTTACGTGCGCAACCGCCCAATCGCCCGCCGATACTTCTCGACCCGTTCCAGATCCTCCCAACTCGGCGAGGCGATCCGCGACAAGTCGCTGTTCTCTTCCAGATCCGCCAGTTTTACCACCCGGCCAATCGGGTTCTGCGCCGCGCGCTCGACGAAATCCTCGTAGGATTCGCCCGGCACTTTGGTCACCGACTCAATCGCCGTCAGCACCTCTTCGCTGAAACCTTCCTTGCGCAAGTCATCGAGGCTGACGCCGCAATCCTCGACCACGTCGTGCAGCACCGCGACGATGCGTTCTTCCAGCGAGTTCATGCGCAACATGACTTTCAGCGGATGCAGAATGTACGGCGCACCGCCCTTGTCCACCTGCCCGGTGTGGGCGGTGGCAGCGATGGCGATAGCGCGTTCGAGGGTTTGAGTCATGCGAGTCTCCGTGGTTTAAACGCCGTAACGGCCGCCGACATGAATGTTGCGTTTGAGCCAGTTGCCGATTGTTTTCAAGCGCCCCACTGGCTGGGAATGTTGTTCAAGAATCACGGAAACCAATATCGCCTGATCCGCCCCCGGATGCGCATCGATCACCTGCGCCACCCACGCACAATCGGCCTTCTTCAAATGCTCACGCCATTCGCCGGGCCAGCCATCCAGCTCATCCAGCGCCAACCACCGCGCCCCGCCCTGCTCGACATGCCCGCCGCCAATCGATTGCTCGAAGCAGAACGGTGTCGCTGGTCGGGACTGGTCGATGCTGAAAATATAGATGTCTTGAGTGGGGTGCTGCGGCGTGGGCGCGTTGTTGCGGCTGCCGATTTCGATCATGCGCGGTTCCGTCCGTGGGTGAGGCGTTACAACTTGTTTCGCAGTCTACGTCGTGGTGACGATGCGGGGAACCATTGGCGATGAACCGGGATGTGACGAGTGAAAAATTTGACTGAACGGAGATCGATCAACGTTTCATGGCTTCGCACTGTCCGCGCAAGTCCTGGCTACTGATACCGTTGCAACTGCCTCCGTTAAAGGCAGCGGGATAAGCACCAATCGAAATTATCATAATTAATTAAAAATATTAAAACCTGTCACTTATTACAGGTGACAGCACATTTAACCAAAAGACACTATCACCTCACAGAAACACACCCAAAACCATGTTCACCTAGAAACTGGAGGTTGAGAATGACATATCCCTTGAATGGAAACTATGACGGCGGAAGCGGAAACATATACCTCCTGGTGATTGACAAATTCGACGAGCCAGCCGGAACCTGGAGCGGCTACTTTCATGACACTCGAACAAACAAATGGGAAAACGTGAAAGGCGGCTACCAGTTCTATGGGGACGGCCAAGATGAAACAGTACTCGAATTCCGTACGTCACATGGCGCTTGGAGATGGGAAGCAGACTACGTCGGTGGTTCGCCATCCTTCAAAAAATGGAGCGCCACTCTAAATGGCGCTATTTATACTCCGATCGAGTTTTTCAAAGAGTCAAACACACCAAAAACTCCAACCTTGGCAGAATTAAAGTACGGCGAATAGGCAATTAAGAATTTAGAGAAAAGTTGGAACCATGTTTTAGCAACACCGAAAAATTAATCAAAGCCATACGCTGGCATAAGGGTATGGCTTTGAATAAAACCAAAACCACTGCCTTTCCATACCGTGACGCGAATTATCAAAAATTCGCCGGCGTATTCGCACTAATGATCTCCGCCTCATCCGCCCCAATATTCCGAAATTTATGCGGCAGCGTCGTCGGAAAATAATACCCGTCCCCCGCACTTAACACGCTCACCTGCCCGTCCACCGTCAACTCCACCGTGCCACGGGTCACCAACCCACACTCCTCACCTTCCGCATGAACAATCGGCTCTTCGCCGGAACTCGCACCCGGGGCGTATTGCTCGCGCAACAAACGCATCTGGCGGCTCGGCACTGAGGCGCCGATCAGCAGCAGGCGCAGGCCGTGGCGGCCGAGGTCGGGTTGTTCGTTGGCGCGGAACACGTATTGGTGTTCGCGCGGGGGCTGGTCGAAGGTGAAGAAGTCGGCCAGGGACATCGGGATGCCTTCGAGCAGCTTTTTCAGCGAGCTGACGGAAGGACTGACGCGATTCTGTTCGATCAGGGAGATGGTGGCATTGGTCACGCCGCTACGCCGGGCCAGCTCGCGCTGGGAGAGTTTGTAGCTTTCGCGTACTAGTTTGAGTCGAGAACCCGTATCCATGACAGCCTTATGTGAGTAGTACTTAAGGGTAATGGGGGTGGGTGGCGGGTGCCGCGCAAGGCGCGGATCACGTTGCTCCCGTGTCCCGGAACCGTGAAAGGCGGCTATTAAATCACGTTTGCCGGTGTTGCTCAGCAGGTTCGATGGACGGTGGGTGAAATGAGCCTGCTGGGGGTAATTGCGGGTCAGGCACAAGACCTGTGGGAGCGAGCTTGCTCGCGAATGGGCGGCACATTCAACATCTCTTTTGCTGATAGGCCGCTTTCGCGAGCAAGCTCGCTCCCACAGGGTTTGTGGTGTTGCCGGTCATGTGAAAAAACCGGCGGCGCCTGTGCGGGGCCGCCGCCGGGGAGGTAACTTAGATGCCGAAACGGTCGCGCAGCGAGTAATACACGGCGCCGAGGGCGGTCAACGGGGCGGAGAAGGTGCGCCCGCCGATCATTGGCATGTGCGGCAGCGAGGCGAAGGCGTCGAAGCGTTCGGCGTCGCCGCGGATCATTTCCGAGATCAGTTTGCCGGCCAGGTGCGAACAGGTGACGCCGTGACCGCTGTAGCCCTGCATGTAGTAGGCGTTTTTCTCGATGCGGCCGAATTGCGGCATGCGTGACATGGTCAGCAGGAAGTTGCCGGTCCAGCGGTAGTCGATTTTCACGTCCTTGAGCTGCGGGAAGGTCTTGAGGATCTTGGGGCGGATCAGAGTTTCGATGTCGTCCGGTTCACGGGCGCCGTAGACCACGCCGCCGCCGTAGAGCAGACGGTTGTCAGCGGTGAGACGGTAGTAATCCAGCAGGTAGTTGCAGTCTTCGACGCAGTAGTTGTTGGTGATCAGGCTGCGCGCCTGCTTTTCGGTCAACGGTTCGGTGACGCAGATCTGCGAACCGCACGGCATGCTCTTGGCGGTCACGCGGTTGTCCAGACCCTGCGGCAGGTAGGCGTTGCCGGCGATCAGCAGGTATTTGGCGCGGACCTGACCTTTGGCGGTGCGCACGACGTTGGGCTCGCCGTATTTGATTTCCACGGCAGCCGACTGCTCGTAGATTTTGCCGCCCAGACGCACGATGGCCGCAGCTTCACCGAGAGCGAGGTTCAGCGGATGCACGTGACCGCCCTGCATGTCCAGCAGGCCGCCAACGTAGGCGTCGGAGCCGACCTCGCGACGGATGTCGGCAGCGTCGAGCATCTTCAGATTCTTGTTGCCGTAACGCTCCCAGCTGCGCTTCTGCTCGGCCAGGCCGTTGAGTTGTTTCTTGTTCATCGCCGCGAAGATACCGCCCGGGCGATAGTCGCACTTGATGTCGTAGTCCTTGATCCGCGAACGGATGATGTCGGCGCCTTCGAAGATCATGCTGCCGAGGATTTCTGCGGTCTTGTCACCGTAGCGCTCTTCGATCACATCGACGTCGCGACTGTAGGAGTTGACCAGTTGCCCGCCATTGCGGCCACTGGCGCCGTAGCCGACTTTCGCTGCTTCGAGCACCGTGACTTTGTAGCCGGCCTCGGTGAGGAACAGCGCCGAGGACAGGCCGGTGTAACCGGCGCCGATGATGCAGACGTCGCACTCGACCGACTCTTCAAGGGTCGGGAAATCGATGACTTCGTTGCGGGTGGCGGCGTAGTAGCTGTTGACGTGTTGTTGCTTCATTTTATTGTTCTCCGAGGGTCGCCCATCAAGGGCGACCACCGCTGTAGAAAATCAGAGCTTGATCCAGGTCGCTTTCAGCTCGGTGTACTTGTCGAACGCGTGCAGCGATTTGTCGCGACCGTTGCCCGACTGTTTGAAACCACCGAACGGCGCGGTCATGTCGCCGCCGTCATACTGGTTGACCCAGACGCTGCCGGCGCGAAGGCCACGGGCGAAGGTGTGCGCCTTGCTCAGGTTGCTGGTCCACACGCCGGCGGCGAGACCGAAGATGCTGTCGTTGGCGATCTGCAGCGCTTCTTCA
This sequence comes from Pseudomonas sp. AO-1, assembly GCF_019775695.1. Classification (NCBI taxonomy): domain Bacteria; kingdom Pseudomonadati; phylum Pseudomonadota; class Gammaproteobacteria; order Pseudomonadales; family Pseudomonadaceae; genus Pseudomonas; species Pseudomonas sp. AO-1. Next base: position 2,646,184 of record NZ_CP079947.1, on the reverse strand, counting down.
ACGGTGTCGAAGGTGATCAGCGACAGCACCGGGCCGAAGATTTCTTCCTTGGCGATGGTCATGGCGTTGGTCACGCCGTCGAAAATCGTCGGCTCAATGTAAGTGCCACCGGTTTCTTCGAGGGTGCGCTGACCGCCAGCAATCAGCTCGGCGCCCTGCTCGCGGCCGAGGCTGATGTAGCGCAGCACGTTGTCCAGTTGACGCTGATCGACCACGGCGCCGACGGTGGTGGCCGGGTCAAGCGAATGCCCCGGCTTCCACGCCTGCAGCGCTTCCACCAGCAGCGGAATGAATTGCTCGCGGATCGAACGTTCGACTAGCAGACGCGAACCGGCGGTGCACACTTCGCCCTGGTTGAAAGCAATGGCACCGGCCGCAGCCTGGGCTGCCGCGCGCAAGTCCGGGGCGTCGGCAAACACCACGTTCGGGCTCTTGCCACCGGCTTCGAGCCAGACGCGTTTCATGTTGCTCTGGCCGGCATAAATCATCAGTTGTTTGGCAATCGCCGTGGAGCCGGTGAAGGCCAGCACGTCGACGTCCATGTGCAGCGCCAGCGCCTTGCCGACAGTGTGGCCGAAGCCCGGCAGGACGTTGAACACACCTTTCGGAATGCCCGCGTCCAGCGCCAGTTGGGCGATGCGGATCGCGGTCAGCGGCGACTTTTCCGAAGGCTTGAGGATGAACGAGTTACCCGCCGCCAGCGCCGGGGCAAATTTCCAGCTGGCCATGATCAGCGGGAAGTTCCACGGCACGATGGCCGCGACTACGCCGGCTGGCTCGCGCGTCACCAGGCCGAGTTGATCGTGCGGGGTGGCGGCGACTTCGTCGTAGATCTTGTCGATGGCTTCAGCGCTCCAGCGGATCGCGTTGGCGGTCGCCGGGATGTCGATGATCATCGAGTCGCTGATCGGTTTGCCCATGTCGAGGGTTTCCAGCAGCGCCAGTTCTTCCTGGTGCTGCAGGATCAGATCGGCGAAGCGGATCAGGATGCGTTTGCGCTCGGCCGGGGCCTTGTTGGCCCACACGCCGGAGTTGAAGGACTGGCGTGCGACTTCGACGGCGAGGTTGGCGTCGGCTTCATCGGTGCTGGCCACGGAGGCGAGGAAACGGCCGTCGACGGGGCTCAGGCATTCGAAGGTGGCACCGCTGATCGCCGGGCGATATTCGCCGTTGATGAAGGCGCGGGATTCGAGGGTCAGGGACTGGAAGCGTTGTTCCCAGTCGTTGCGGGAGGTGGTCATGGTTGTGGCTCGACAAGGGGGATTGATGACTGGCGGGAGGACTCAGCCAATCAGAATTTGGTAATCCGATCCCCTGTAGGAGCTGCCGAAGGCTGCGATCTTTTGATCTTGATCCTGAAAAACAAAATCAAAAGATCGCAGCCTTCGGCAGCTCCTACAGGGAAGGGTGGTGAGTCAGTTACCACCCATTACGTCACACCGTGTGCAGATACCAGTTGTACTCAAGGTCGGAGATCGAGTTTTCGAACTCGGCCAGCTCGCTTTCCTTGCACGCGACGAACACATCGATGTACATCGGGTCGATGTAGCGGGCCATGACTTCGCTGTCGTCCAGCTCGCGCAATGCATCGCGCAGGTTGTTCGGCAGGCTCTGTTCGTTCTGCTCGTAGCTGTTGCCTTCAACCGGCGCGCCTGGCTCGATCTGGTGGGTCAGGCCGTGGTGAATACCGGCCAGTACTGAAGCCATCAGCAGGTACGGGTTGGCGTCGGCGCCGGCCACGCGATGCTCGATGCGCACGGCGTCGGCCGAACCGGTCGGCACACGTACCGCGACGGTGCGGTTGTCGATGCCCCAGCTCGGCGAGTTCGGCACGTAGAACTGCGCGCCGAAGCGGCGGTACGAGTTGACGTTCGGGCAGAGGAACGCCATTTGCGCAGGCAGGGTCTCCAGCACACCGCCGATCGCGTGGCGCAGCGCGGCGTTCTGCTCGGGATCCTCGCTGGCGAAGATGTTGTTGCCTTCTTTGTCCAGGATCGAAATGTGTACGTGCAGACCGTTGCCCGCCTGGCCCGGATACGGCTTGGCCATGAAGGTGGTGTCCATCTCATGGTCGTAGGCGATGTTCTTCACCAGACGCTTGAGCAGCACCGCGTAGTCGCAGGCCTTGATCGGGTCGGAGACGTGATGCAGGTTGACTTCGAACTGCGCCGGGGCGCTTTCCTTGACGATGGCGTCAGCCGGGATGCCCTGCTCTTTCGCGCCTTCGAGGATGTCTTGCAGGCAGTCGACGTACTCGTCGAGATCGTCGATCAGGTAGACCTGAGTCGATACCGGACGCTTGCCGGAAACCGGCGAACGTGGCGACTGCGGACGGCCGTTCACGTTGTCCTGGTCGATCAGGTAGAACTCCAGTTCGAAGGCGGCGCAAATGGTCAGCCCCAGTTCATCGAACTTGCGCACCACGTTGGCCAGCACTTCACGCGGATCGGCGAAGAACGGCTCGCCTTCCAGTTCGTGCATGGTCATCAACAGTTGTGCGGTTGGGCGCTTCTGCCACGGCTCGATGCTCAGGGTGCCGGGGATCGGGTAGCAGATGCGATCGGCGTCGCCGATGTCCAGGCCCAGGCCGGTGCTTTCCACGGTGGAGCCATTGATGTCGAGGGCGAAGAGCGAGGCCGGCAGGTTGATGCCTTTCTCGTAAACCTTGTGAAGACTGGTGCGCTCGATGCGCTTGCCGCGCACCACACCGTTCATGTCTGCAATCAGAAGGTCGACGTACAAAACCTCAGGATGTTTCTTAAGGAATGCGTTTGCTTCGTTGAGTTGAACGGCACGCAGAGGGACCGACATGATGCACCTATTTAGCTGTTAATTATTATGTTCACTGCTGTTTCGCCGAGCCAGTCAATCCGAAAGGCAAAGTGAAGTCAATAGCGAACACCCAGCCGTTCAGCGATTATTTTTAGGGCTTTTTTTAACACTCGCGTGCCAATGCAGGCGCCGCAAGGCTTGGAATCATGAAGATTGGATGAACGACGTTTAGAATTTTTTACATGGCAGTTGTTAATTAAAATCAACGAGGCTAAGCTCCGGAAAAGCTCGTTCAAGTGTCAAACTTCGAGGTGAATAAAAATGGCATTCAAGCCATTGATCGGCGTTACTGCGTGCGTCAAACAGATTGGCCTGCACCCCTATCACATCAGCGGCGACAAGTACGTACGTGCTGTCAGCGTTGGCGCTCAGGGTCTTCCAGTGGTCATTCCTTCCCTTGGCAAACTGACTGAAATCGAAGACCTGCTGGGTCAACTCGACGGTCTGCTGCTGACCGGCTCGCCCTCGAACGTGGAGCCCTTCCACTATCAAGGCCCGGACAGCGAACCCGGCACGGATCACGATCCGGCGCGGGACGCCACCACCCTTCCTTTATTGCGTGCAGCCATTGCGGCGGGCGTTCCGGTACTCGGCATCTGCCGCGGCTTCCAGGAAATGAACGTGGCCTTCGGCGGCAGCCTGCACCAGAAGGTGCACGAGCTGCCGGGCATGCTTGATCACCGTGAAGCCGACAGCCCGGACGTGGCCGTGCAATACGCACCGGCGCATGCCGTGAGCGTGCTGGCGGGCGGTGTGTTCGAAGCGCTGGCGTTGCCGGGCGAGTTCCAGGTCAACTCGATTCACAGTCAGGGCATCAACCGCCTCGCGCCCGGCCTGCGTGCCGAAGCGGTGGCGCCGGATGGCCTGATCGAGGCGATCTCGGTCGAGCACAGCCCGACCTTCGCCCTCGGCGTGCAATGGCACCCGGAATGGCAAGTGCTGGACAACCCGAACTACCTGAAGATTTTCCAGGCGTTCGGTGAGGCTTGCCGGCAACGGGCGGCGCGACGCAACCAGCGCTGACACCACCCAGGATTTCAAAACTGTTTACTGCCCCCACGGGGTCGGCGGTTGCGCGTGTGCGCATCCGTCATCCGTGAAAACAACAAACCGTAATAACAACAAGTACGACCCAGGCAGCCAGGACGGCGGCGCCGAACAAGCCGGATGGCCGGAGCAAAACCGTCAGATCAATGCAAAACCCTGTGGGAGCTGGCTTGCCAGCGATGAGGCCATCACCTCCAACATTGTTGGGGAATGATCCACCGCGATCGCTGGCAAGCCAGCTCCCACAGAGAATGTGATCCGACCGGAAATGCACCTGCAGGCTTGCAATCCACTTAAGCCCGGCCACGTTGGCCGAGCGAACGAAACCTGTTGGGAGTTTCACATGGCAAACGCCTCCAGCACTTACCGGAAGGCACTTGAAGGCCACCAGCAACCGAAAAAGGTTCTGGTGAAAGTCGATCGTGTCACCAAGAAGTTCGACGAAACCACGGCCGTGGACGATGTGTCCCTGGAGATCCATCAGGGCGAAATCTTCGCCCTGCTCGGTGGCTCCGGTTCGGGCAAATCGACCCTGCTGCGCATGCTCGCCGGTTTCGAGCGGCCGACTGAAGGGCGGATTCTGCTCGACGGTGTGGACATCACTGACATGCCGCCCTACGAGCGGCCGATCAACATGATGTTCCAGTCCTACGCGCTGTTCCCGCACATGACCGTGGCACAGAACATTGCCTTCGGCCTCAAGCAGGACCGTTTGCCCGCCAGCGAAATCGACGCCCGCGTCGAAGAGATGCTGCGCCTGGTGCACATGACCCAATACGCCAAACGCAAACCCCATCAGTTGTCCGGCGGTCAGCGCCAGCGCGTCGCCCTCGCCCGCTCACTGGCGAAACGTCCGAAGCTGTTGCTGCTCGACGAACCAATGGGCGCGCTGGATAAAAAGCTGCGTTCGCAAATGCAGCTGGAACTGGTGGAAATCATCGAGCGCGTCGGCGTGACCTGCGTGATGGTGACCCACGACCAGGAAGAGGCCATGACCATGGCCGAGCGCATCGCGATCATGCACCTGGGCTGGATTGCCCAGATCGGCAGCCCGGTCGACATTTATGAAGCGCCGGTCAGCCGCATGGTCTGCGAATTCATCGGCAACGTGAACGCCTTCGACGGCACCGTGGTGGAAGACCTTGAAGGTCACGCGATCATCCACAGCCCGGACTTGCAGCAGAAGATCTACGTCGGTCACGGCGTCAGCACCTCGGTGCAGGACAAGTCGATCACCTACGCGATCCGCCCGGAAAAAATGCTCGTCAGCACCCTCAAGCCAGAAACCCGCTACAACTGGTCCGAAGGCAAGGTGCATGACATCGCCTACCTCGGCGGCCACTCGGTGTTCTACGTCGAGCTGCCCGGCGGCAAGATCGTCCAGTCGTTCATGGCCAACGCCGAACGCCGTGGCGCGCGGCCGACCTGGGACGACAAGGTCTACGTCTGGTGGGAAGACGACAGCGGCGTGGTACTGCGCTCATGAGAACCTTCAATCAGCAATGCCTGCGCCTGGTGCCCAGCGGGCGAAAATTCGTCATCGGCATCCCGTTCATCTGGCTGTTCCTGTTCTTCATGTTGCCGTTCTTCCTGGTGATGAAGATCAGCTTCTCGGAAGCCGCGCTGTCGATCCCGCCGTACTCGGAGATCTACACCTACGCCGAACAGAAATTCCAGCTGATGCTCAACATCGGCAACTACACCATGCTCGGCGAAGACGAGCTGTACCTGTCGGCCTACCTCGGTTCGCTGAAGGTCGCGGCGCTGAGCACGATGATGTGCCTGGTGATCGGTTTCCCGATGGCCTATGCGATCACCAAAGCGAGCAAGGAAGCGCAAAACGTCCTGCTGCTGTTAATCATGATGCCGACCTGGACCGCGATCCTGATCCGCGTTTACGCGTGGATGGGCATCCTCAGCAACAACGGTCTGCTCAACGCGTTTCTGATGTGGACGGGGCTGACCGATCACCCGATCGAGATCCTCAACACCAACACCGCGGTGTATATCGGCGTGGTCTACGCGTATCTGCCATTCATGGTGCTGCCGCTGTACGCCAACCTGGTCAAGCATGATGGCAGCCTGCTGGAAGCCGCGTCGGACCTGGGTTCGAGCAACTTCAACAACTTCTGGAAAATCACCGTGCCGCTGGCCAAGAACGGCATCATCGCCGGTTGCATGCTGGTGTTCATTCCGGTGGTCGGCGAGTTCGTGATTCCGGAACTGCTGGGTGGTCCGGAGACGCTGATGATCGGTCGCGTGTTGTGGCAAGAGTTCTTCAATAACCGCGACTGGCCGGTGGCATCCGCACTGGCAGTGGTGATGCTGTTGATCCTGATTGTGCCGATTCTGCTGTTCAACCGCAGCCAGGCCAAAGAGATGGAGGCACGGGGATGAAACGCTTCGGTTTTTCCAAGTTCATGTTGATCTTCGGCCTGATGTTCATCTATCTGCCGATGCTGATTCTGGTGATCTACTCGTTCAACGCCTCGAAACTGGTGACGGTGTGGGGCGGCTGGTCGGTTAAGTGGTACGTCGGCCTGCTCGACAATACGCAACTGATGGGTTCGGTGGTGCGCTCGCTGGAAATCGCCTGCTACACCGCGATTGCCGCCGTGGCGTTGGGCACCCTCGCCGCCTTCGTCCTGACACGCGTGACACGCTTCAAGGGCCGCACGCTGTTCGGCGGTCTGGTGACGGCGCCGCTGGTCATGCCGGAAGTGATCACCGGTCTGTCGCTGTTGCTGCTGTTCGTGGCGATGGCGCAGTTGATCGGCTGGCCCCAGGAGCGTGGCATCGTCACCATCTGGATCGCTCACACGACGTTTTGTGCAGCCTATGTGGCGGTGGTAGTCTCCGCCCGCCTGCGTGAACTGGATCTGTCGATCGAAGAAGCCGCGATGGATCTGGGGGCCAAGCCGTTCAAGGTGTTTTTCCTGATCACCATTCCGATGATCGCGCCATCGCTGGCAGCGGGCGGCATGATGTCGTTCGCCCTGTCGCTGGACGATCTGGTGCTGGCGAGCTTCGTCTCCGGGCCGGGTTCGACCACGCTGCCGATGGAAGTGTTCTCGGCGGTGCGTCTGGGCGTGAAGCCCGAGATCAACGCCGTGGCCAGCCTGATTCTGCTGGCGGTGTCGCTGGTGACTTTCCTGGTCTGGTACTTCGGCCGCAAGGCAGAAGCCAGCCGCAAGAAGGCGATTCAGGAGGCGATGGATCAGACGGCGAATGAGGCGTGGCAGCAGCCGCAACGCGCCGCCACCGCCTAAGCAACACCGATGAACACTGTGGCGAGGGGATTCATCCCCGATGGGTCGCGAAGCGGCCCCAAGCCAAGCACTTGCGGTGTAACAGGAACACCGCATGCAATGGTTCGGCGACTGCTTCGCAGCCGATCGGGGATGAATCCCCTCACCACAGCAAGCTCCCTCGCCACAGAGATGTGTGTACATCAGGTTTTGTGTTGTGTTTTTGAATAAAAAGAATGGAGTTTCACCGATGAAAATGTTTGGCAGGACTCTGCTGACACTGTCCTTAATGGGCGCAATCGCCACGGGCGTCCAGGCCAACGACAAGGTGCTGCGTGTTTACAACTGGTCCGATTACATCGCACCGGACACCGTCAAGAAGTTCGAAGACGAGACCGGCATCCAGGTGACCTACGACGTGTTCGACAGCAACGAAACCCTTGAGGCGCGTTTGCTGGCGGGCAAATCCGGTTACGACATCGTCGTGCCGTCCAACAGTTTCCTGGCCAAGCAGATCAAGGCCGGGGTCTATCAGCCGCTCGACAAATCGAAGCTGTCGAACTGGAAGAATCTCAACCCGGTGCTGCTGAAAAACGCCTCCGCCAGTGATCCGGACAACGCTCACGCGTTCCCGTACATGTGGGGCTCGATCGGCATCGGCTATAACCCCGACAAGGTCAAGGAAGTGCTCGGCGCCAATGCCCCGACCAACTCCTGGGACCTGCTGTTCAAACCGGAAAACGCCGAGAAGCTGAAAGCCTGCGGTATCAGCTTCCTCGACTCGCCGACCGAAATGATCCCGGCCGCCCTGCACTACCTGGGCTACCCGGTGAACGACAAGGACAAGGCGCACATTCTCGAAGCCGAAGCGCTGTTCATGAAGATCCGCCCGTACGTGGCGTACTTCCATTCCTCGAAGTACATCTCGGACCTGGCCAACGGCAACATCTGCGTGGCGGTCGGTTACTCCGGTGACGTGCTGCAGGCCAAGGCCCGCGCGGTGGAAGCCGGCAACAAGGTGCAGATCGACTACAGCATTCCCAAGGAAGGCGCCGGCAGTTTCTACGACATGGTCGCCATCCCGCGCGACGCCGCCAACGTCGATAACGCCTACCTGTTCATGAACTTCCTGATGCGTCCGGACATCATTGCCGAGATCACCAACAGCAACGGTTACAGCAACGCCAACTCGGCGGCGACGCCACTGGTGGACGAAGCGATCCGCAACGACCCGGGTTCGTACCCGTCGCAGGCGGTGATGGCGACGTTGTACGCGGTGCCGGATCAGCCGATTGCCACCCAGCGGATCATGACCCGCGGTTGGACGCGGGTGAAGCTCGGTAAGTAATCCGGCTGATTGAAGATTGTGACAAGACTGGAAAACCTGTGGGAGCTGGCTTGCCAGCGATGGCGATGAGTCCAGCGACGACGATGTTGGATGTGCCGCCCCAATCGCTGGCAAGCCAGCTCCCACAGGGAGGGTGTTGACTCGCAGAATCATTGATTTCCCGTTCACGCAGCGCCTTACCACCGCTGCATCCTGCAATGAACGGCCTCACCTGGCTCCCTCGGCTCAGGTGAACTTCAGGCGCCCTCGGGCGCCTTTTTTTGTGCGTTCAATTCAGTGGCCAATCCTGCAGGATCCGGTAGCGGCCCTTGTGCGATTCGAACAAGGCAAAGCGCTCGGCACGCAGGAGGAACTCCGGCGGCGTGGCGGCTTCCGGCTCCGTTGCACGGTAGTCTCGGGCCAGGGTCAGGTGCGGGCGGAACTCGCGCGGTGATTCTTCGAAACCGAACGGCAGCATCGCCTGTTCCAACGCATACACCAGACGCAACAACGCCGGCGGCGCCTGCTCCGGTGCCAGAGACAAAATCCCCGCGCGATGCCAGACCTGCAGACGATCCAGCGCAAGCTTCAATGGCTCACCCGGCGTGCGTACTTTGCCAGCGGCTTCGCAGACTTCATGGATCTGCGCCAGCGGTACGGCACCGAGGAACAGCAGCGTCAGGTGAAAGTTATCCGCCGGCACCGCTTTGCCGGTGCGCAACCCCAAATCGCCACGCCACTGAGCGATGGCCTTGCGTTGTGGTGCTGGGCAGTCGAGGGCGAAAAACAGTCGCTTGAACGGTTCATCCCTGCGCGCATCATCGGTCATGGCCCTGCTCCTTCGCTCGTCGATCGGCCGATTCTACACGGCCTTCTCTGACGACTCGCGACAGCCGGCTATAGTTCAAGGATGGCCATCGAACCGGAGGTCGCCATGCGCGAGATCCTCAGCAAAGAGCCCTGGTGGGCCCGACCACCCAGCCCAGGGCAGGATGAAACCGAGCTGGAATGGGGCTGGCTGGTGCATTACAGCGAAGGTGAACCGCGTTTCGAATTCGTCCGCGAACGACCGACGGAGGAAGAAATCCGCCACCGCAAAAGCTGCCGGATTACCCCCTCTCCAGAGTGACCACCCCATGTGGGAGCGAGCCTGCTCGCGAAAGCGGTGGGTCAGCCATGAAGATATGGGCTATGCCGGCCTCTTCGCGGGCAAGCCCGCTCCCACAATGGATTTGCGCTGGTCCTCAGGATTCAAGAAGGTTCTTGAAGCCACCAAAGATCATCCGTTGCCCATCAAACCCCATCGGGTTGACGTCCGGTTGCATGCGCGGGTCTTCCATCATCTTTACCATGCCGGCATCGCGGGTGGCCTTGTCGGGCCAGATCAGCCAGCCGGCGGAAACGGTCTCGCCGTCCTTGAGTTTTACCGCCATCGGGAATGACGTGACTTTGCCTTCCGGCACGTCATCGCCCCAGCACTGAACCACCTCCTTCGCTCCGTATTCCTTGAACAGTTTCGCGGCGATCGCACAGTGTTTTTTGTACTGCTCGCGGTTGGCATTCAACACGGGTGCTACAAAAATATCGATGTAAGCCATGATCACTCTCCTTGCACGTTGGGTTCGATCTGCTGATTGGTCGATTCGGGAGGCTGCCATTCGACACGATTCAGCCCCGGCCCGACCGACGGTTGTTCGCCCCCGCCAAGGCTGCCCTCGACCTGCCCGGCGATATGCAGCGTTCCAGCCATGACCCCGGTGGTCGGGTTCTGCAGCAATTTCGCCCAAGCCTTGTCGAAGGTGCTGCCCAGGCTGCTGCGAATCAGCGCTTCACTGTCGGGTCGGTCGTTGGCCTGGATGATCGCGCGGATGCCCGCCACCCCAATCGAGATCACCCCGCCGACCAACTTGCCCGCCGCAGCCGCCACCGCACTGGCCGCTCCGCGCGGGGCCATTTCCGCTTCCATCCGTTGACTGGCGCGTTTGGCCACAGGGGCCATGCCGGCGTCGGTCGAGGCAATGCCCTTGCTGCCGCCCTCGGTGTGGATCTTGTCGATCAGCGCGGCATACGCCGGCAAGGTGTTCAGCGGCTCGGTGCTGATGACCTGATACAGCGACGCATCCCGCGCCGGCGGCGGCCCGAGGGCGATGGCCGGGACCTTCTGCAGACGCCCGTTGAGTTGGGCCACCGGCACGCCATAGCGCTGGGCGATGAGCGGCATCTGCTGGGCCATCAGTTGCGCGTAGAACGCCGTGGTCTGACCGAGGATCGCGTCCGGATCGATCTCCACCGCCACCGGTGCCAGCACTCTTTCCTGATATTGCTCAAGCAGATAGCTCGCCAGACGTTTGGCCGACGCATCCTGCTCGCCGCCAGCACTGATGGTGTACCAACTGACCTTCATCGACAGCCATTCCTGGGTCCAGTAGCTGCTGAACCACGGAATGAAATTTTCTTCAGTTTGCTGATAGACGCGAGTGCGCCAATGTTCCATCGAACCCCGGGCAAATACTTTGACTTGCTCGGTGGATTGCTGCGAGGCGCTGACGATGTCGCGGTCGATCTGCTGCCAGGTCGCCGGGGACACCACCACCGCTCGCGGCGCCACCGGAGCGCGGGCCGAGGTGGCGCAGCCAGCCAGCAGACACAGTGCGGCGAGGCTCAGCGCACGCAGGTTCACGGTGGTGGAGTCCTTGAATGGAGGGAGACAGCATTGAGTATAGGTGTGTCAGTTTCCGAGGATGTTGGCTGTACCGACGCCATCGCTGGCAAGCCAGCTCCCACAGAGCCCTTCTGTGAACATCAATCCAATGAAAAGCCGAAAACCTGTGGGAGCTGGCTTGTAAGCCCCATGGAAAACTTCAGTGGCCATCAATCCAATGAACACCCGAAAAACCTGTGGGAGCTGGCTTGCCAGCGATGAGGCCAGTCAATCCACCACACCTATTAACCATCAACGCCGTCGATATTCACCATCGCCACGATTGCCTTCCGCCCGCCGCCCGGCGAAGGCACGATTCACCCATCCGAGACGCAACGAGGAGTACCCATCATGATTCGCACCATCACCCTCTCCGTGAGCTTCCCGGTGTTCGGCAGCAACTATTACGACCAGCAGGTCGTCTCGCGCAAGACGCAAGCGCTGCTGTTCAACGAAGATTTCGACGATGTGCTGATGCCCGCTGCGAGCAATCACTTCAGCAATGAAGTGGTTGGCATCAACGATCAGTTCCGCTTTCTGAGCGACATACTCGCCACCCATTTGCTGGATCTCGAGGCCACCGCGCCTGCGCATTCCAGCGTCCGGGCGAGCGCTCATTTTTAATCGCCGAGGGCGTTCCCGTTGCGGGAACGCCCTTTTGATTTCTACTCAGTCATCGTCGCGATCACGATAGTAACGACGCCCGTCGCGACGACCATCGTCGCGGTCATCCCAGCGTCGGTCATGGTCGTAGTAACGGCCATGATCGCGGTCGTAATGCCGCCCGTGGCGGTGATCATCATCAAAGTCCGCCACACAGCCAGCCAGCAATACGGCGGCGGTCACGGTCAGCAGCATCGTTGTAGCGCGCTTCATTCAACACTTCCCTAAAACCAAGGTCTTGACGACGGAACGGCTGTCACTGCCCGCGCCTTCAGGACGCAGTGCGCGCAGCCGCTGATACGACCGGACAAAAGGACTTTGATTCACTGCCCGGGCACGACCGTTGATCGGCCCATTTGCTGCATCCGGGCGGCGGCGAAATGCCACCTATACTGCTGCTTACCGACTCCCACGCAATGGATCTGCGCCTCGATAACAACAAGCAGAGGTGGATCATGGTCTGGCAGCAAATCTACGACCCGTTCGGCAACCCGCTGATCTCCACGCTCATGGCCGCGGTGCCGGTGGTGGTGATGCTCGCGGCGCTGGCGTTCTTTCACGTCAAGGCGCACCTCGCCGCCCTGCTCGCCCTGGCTTCGGCATTATTGATTTCGATCTTCGCCTTCGGCATGCCGGCGAGCATGGCCGGTTCGGCGGCGTTGTTCGGCGCGGCCAATGGTTTACTGCCGATCGGCTGGATCGTGCTCAACATCATTTTTCTGCACCGCCTGACCACCGAGAACGGCTCGTTCAAAGTGCTGCAGGATTCCCTCGCACGCATCACCGATGACCGGCGTTTGCAGCTGCTGCTGATCGCGTTCTGCTTCGGTGCATTTTTCGAAGGCGCGGCAGGGTTCGGTACGCCGGTGGCGGTGACCGGGGCGATTCTGATCGGCCTCGGTTTTTCGCCGCTGGCGGCGTCGGGTCTGGCGTTGATTGCCAACACCGCACCAGTGGCGTTCGGCGCACTCGGCACGCCGATCATCACCTTGGCCAAGGTCACCGGGCTGGATGAGATGGAGCTGTCGATGATGGTCGGTCGGCAGCTGCCGTTTTTCTCGGTGCTGGTGCCGTTCTGGCTGATCTGGGCGTTTGCCGGGTGGCGCAAGATGCTGGAGATCTGGCCGGCGATTCTGGTGGCCGGGGTCAGCTTCGCGGTGCCGCAATTCCTCGTCTCAAACTTCCACGGGCCGATGCTGGTGGACGTGATCGCCGCGCTGATTTCCATGGCCTGTCTGACCCTGTTTCTGCGAGTCTGGAAACCGGCGACGGTGTACACCTCGGCTGCCCTGTCAGGGCGAGTCGACAACTCCCGGGTCGAGGAAGAAAAAGTCACCGCCAGCGCCGCCTTCAGTGATCAGGCACGCCCCGCCGTGATGCGCGCGTGGATGCCGTGGATCATCCTCACCGTGTTCGTGTTTGCCTGGGGCACCCAGGGCTTCAAGAACATCTTCGATGTGCGCCCGGCGCTGGACCCGGTAACGCACGCGGTGAAACTTGATCCACAAGGCAAACCGATGAACGAGGCCAACCCGATTTTCTCCCCGGCGCTGACCTTCACCACCCTGCACCTGCAAGTGCAGAAAGTCCCGCCGGTGGTGCCGGCGCCGAAAGCCGAGGAAGCGATCTACAAGTTCACCTGGTTCACTGCCACCGGCAGCGGCATTCTGCTGGCAGCGATTGTCGGCGGCCTGCTGATGGGCTATTCGATCCCGCAACTGATCAAGCAGTACCTGCGCACCTTGTGGGTGGTGCGGTTTTCGCTGATCACCATTGCCGCGATGCTCGCGCTGGGGTTCCTCACGCGTTATTCCGGGCTGGACGCCACCATGGGTCTGGCGTTTGCCGCCACCGGAGTGTTTTATCCGATGTTCGGCACCTTGCTCGGCTGGCTCGGCGTCGCGTTGACTGGTTCGGACACAGCCTCGAACGTACTGTTCGGCGGACTGCAACGGGTGACCTCGGAACAGCTGGGCATCAGCCCTGTGCTGATGGCGGCGGCCAACAGTTCCGGCGGGGTGATGGGCAAGATGGTCGATGCGCAATCGATCGTGGTTGCCTCCACCGCGACCCGCTGGTATGGGCATGAGGGCGAGATTCTGCGCTACGTGTTCTTCCACTCGATCGTGCTGGCGGTGCTGGTGGGTGGTCTTGTCACCTTGCAGGCGTATGTGGCGCCGTTCACGCATATGGTGGTTGGCGGGCATTAAACACAATCCCTGTGGGAGCGGGCTTGCCCGTGATAGCGGTGTGTCATTCATGCGAAAGGCTGACTGACACGACCTCATCGCTGGCAAGCCAGCTCCCACAACGTCAAGTGTCGCCCAGCGTATTAATGAATCCTGCGCATAACTCTATAGCGCAAATCCGCAAAAACCTTTTCCCCTCCGCGCAGGTCATTCCAAGAACGAGACCGGTAAACATGCCGGCGCGCCCGTTTGGGCCCTTCAATCCCTGCCGTCCTGATTAAGCCAGAGAGGAATCGAAGCATGACGATTTCCCGACGAAGATTCCTGATCCTCGGCGCGGTGACCGCCACCGCGTTTGCAATGCCCCCCTTCATCAGCCTCAAGGCCTACGCGGCCAGTCTGGAGCAACTCGCCATGGCCAAACTGACGATCAACGTCAACGGTAAACCCCAAGCCCTTGAGGTCGACAACCGCACCACCCTGCTCGACGCCCTGCGCGAGCACCTGCACCTGACCGGCAGCAAAAAAGGCTGCGACCACGGCCAGTGCGGCGCCTGCACCGTCATCGCCGACGGCCGCCGAATCAATGCCTGCCTGACCCTCGCGGTGATGCACGAAGGCAGCGAGATCACCACCATCGAAGGCCTCGGCATGCCCGACAACCTGCACCCGATGCAGGCCGCGTTCATCAAGCACGACGGCTACCAGTGCGGCTATTGCACGCCGGGGCAGATCTGTTCGGCGGTGGCGGTGCTCAAGGAAATTCGCGAGGGCATCCCCAGCCACGTCAGCCCCAGCCTGACCGAGGCGCCACAACTGATCGCCAGCGAATTCCAGGAGCGCATGAGCGGCAACATCTGCCGCTGCGGCGCCTACTCGAACATCATCGAAGCCATCACTGAAGTTGCGCAGGTGCCAGCATGAGAGCGTTCAATTACAGCCGCGCCGACTCCCCCGCCGCAGCCGCAACGCTGGCGGCGCAGATTGAAGGCGCGAAGTTCATCGCCGGTGGCACCAACCTGCTGGACCTGATGAAACTCGACATCGAAACCCCGCTGCACCTGATCGACGTCAACCACTTGGGCCTCGATCAGATCGAAGCCACACCTGAAGGCGGATTGCGCATCGGCGCGCTGGTGCGCAACACCGATCTGGCCGCCGACAGCCGCGTGCGCAAGGACTACGCGCTGCTCTCCCGCGCCCTGCTCGCCGGCGCTTCCGGCCAGTTGCGCAACATGGCGAGTACTGCCGGCAACCTGCTGCAACGCACGCGCTGCCCGTACTTTTATGATGTCAATCAGGCCTGCAACAAACGCCAGCCCGGCAGCGGCTGCGCGGCGATTGGCGGGGTCAGTCGGCAACTGGGACTGATTGGCGTCAGTGACGCGTGCATCGCCACCCACCCCAGCGACATGGCGATTGCGATGCGCGCCCTCGATGCACAGATTGAAACGGTCAAATCCGACGGCAGCACCCGCAGCATCGCCATCGCCGATTTCCATCAGCTCCCCGGCAACACGCCAAACATCGAAACCAGCCTCACGCCCGGCGAGTTCATCACGTCGGTAACCCTGCCGGCCCCGGTCGGTGGCACGCACATTTATCACAAGGTGCGCGATCGCTCGTCCTACGCCTTTGCGCTGGTATCGCTCGGTCTGATCCTGCACAAGGACGGCAGCGGCCGTGTGGCGGTCGGCGGTATCGCGCCGAAACCGTGGCGGGTCGAAGCCGCCGACGCGTTGCTGCCCCAAGGCGCGAAAGCCGCGAGCGAACGCCTGCTTGACGGCGCCACGCCGACCCACGACAACCAATTCAAACTGACGCTGGTCGAGCGCACGCTCGGCTCGGTGTTGGCGCAAGCGAGGGATGAAGCATGAAGTTCGACACGCCCGCCACCACCAACCCGATTGACCAGCTCAAGGTCGTCGGCAAACCCACCGACCGCATCGAAGGCCCGCTGAAAACCAGCGGTCAGGCGCCATATGCCTACGAGCAGCACGAGGCCGTGGCGAATCAGGCTTACGGTTTCATGGTCGGCTCGGCCATCGCCAAGGGCCGCATCAGCCACATCGATCTCGACGCCGCCCAAGCCGCACCGGGCGTGCTGGCCATCGTCACCGCCGCCAATGCCGGCAAGCTCGGCAAGGGCCAATACAATTCGGCGCCGCTGCTCGCCGGGCCCGAGGTGCAGCACTATCACCAGGCCGTGGCGCTGGTGGTCGCCGAGACCTTCGAACAGGCCCGCGCCGCAGCGCAACTGGTCAAGGTCGACTACGTCGCGGCCAAAGGCGAGTTCGAACTGGCCAACGTGCTTGACCAAGGCGTCGAAGACGACGAGTTGCCCGACGTCACCCACGGCGATTTCGACTCGGCCTTCGCCGCCGCGCCGGTGCAGTTCGACCAGACCTACACCACCCCCGATCAATCCCACGCGATGATGGAGCCGCACGCCACACTGGCCGCATGGAAAGGTGATCATCTGACCTTGTGGACCTCCAATCAGATGATTGCCTGGAGCGTCGGCGACGTCGCCACGACCCTTGGCCTGCCCAAGGAAAACGTGCGCCTGATCTCGCCGTACATTGGTGGCGGCTTCGGCGGCAAACTGTTCATTCGTGCCGACGCGATCCTCGCCGCCCTCGGTGCGCGCCTGGCCAACCGCCCGGTGAAAGTCGCCCTCGCCCGCCCGCAAATGGCCAACAACACCACCCACCGCCCGGCCACGATTCAGCGCATTCGGATGGGCGCGACGGCGGACGGCAAGCTCAGCGCCATCGCCCACGAAGGCTGGTCGGGCAACCTCAAGGACGGCAAGGTCGAAGTCGCCGCGCAACCGAGCCAGTTGCTTTATGCCGGGGAAAACCGCCGGGTGACCATGCGCCGGGCGCCGCTGGATCTGCCCGAAGGCAACTCCATGCGCGCGCCGGGTGAAGCGCCGGGGTTGATGGCGCTGGAAATCGCCATGGACGAAATGGCCGAGCAGCTCAAGCTCGACCCGGTGCAGTTCCGCATCCTCAATGACACCCAGGTCGATCCGGTAAAAACCGAGCGCCCGTTCTCCCAGCGGCGCCTGATCGAATGCCTGCAGACCGGCGCCGAGAAATTCGGCTGGAGCCAGCGCAACGCCACACCCGGTAGCCGTCGCGAAGGCCGCTGGCTGATCGGCATGGGCGTCGCCGCCGCGTTTCGCAACAACCTGCTGCTGAAATCCGGCGCCCGGGTACGGCTGGAGCGCGACGGCAAAGTCACGGTGGAAACCGACATGACCGACATCGGCACCGGCAGCTACACGATCATTGCGCAGACCGCGGCCGAGATGATGGGCGTGGACCTGGCGGACGTCAGCGTGCATCTGGGGGATTCGACCTTCCCGGTATCGTCCGGCTCCGGTGGCCAGTTCGGCGGCAACTGCTCGACTGCCGGGGTGTATGCCGCGTGCATGAAACTGCGTGAAGTGGTCGCCGGCAAACTGGGTATGAGCGGCAGCGATATCGAGTTTGCTGACGGTCAGGTGCGCGCCGGCGGCAAGACCCTGCCGCTGCGCGATGCCGCAAAAGATGGCGTGATCGAGGCCGAGGACAGCATCGAATTCGCCGACCTCGCCAAGCAGTATCAGCAATCGACTTTCGGTGCGCATTTCGTTGAAGTGGCGGTGGATGCAGCGACCGGCGAAGTCCGCGTGCGGCGCATGCTCGCCGTCTGCGCGGCGGGACGGATTCTCAACCCGAAAGCCGCACGCAGCCAAGTGATCGGGGCGATGACCATGGGCGTCGGCGCGGCGTTGATGGAAGAGCTGGCGGTGGACAAGCGGCTGGGCTTTTTCGTCAATCACGATCTGGCCGGATACGAGGTGCCGGTGCATGCTGACATCCCGCATCAGGAAGTGATTTTCCTCGACGAAACCGATCCGATTTCATCGCCGATGAAAGCCAAGGGTGTAGGTGAACTGGGGATTTGCGGCGTGAGTGCGGCGGTGGCCAATGCGATCTACAACGCCACCGGAGCGCGGGTGCGTGAGTACCCGATCACCCTCGACAAGATCCTCTCTTCCTTGCCAGAGATGATCTGACCCCCTGCAGGAGCTGCCTCAGGCTGCGATCTTTTGACCTGGTTTTTGAAGATCAAGATCAAAAGATCGCAGCCTTCGGCAGCTCCTACAGAGGTCAGTTCGGGTACTGCGCCGCGCTCACCTGTTCCATCCACTCCACCACAGCACCGTCCAGCACCTCGGCAATCGCAATGTGCGTCATCGCCGTGGTCGGCGCGGCGCCATGCCAGTGCTTCACCTGCGGTGCGATCCACACGGTATCGCCGGGGCGGATCTCGCGAACCGGTTGCCCCCACTCCTGCACAAAACCTGAACCGGCGGTGACGATCAGCGTCTGACCCAACGGATGGGTATGCCACGCGGTGCGTGCGCCCGGCTCGAAAGTCACCGTAGCGCCGCTGACGCGCGCCGCATCGCTGCCTTTGAACGGTGCGTCAACGCGCACGGTGCCGGTGAACCAGTCCGTCGGGCCTTTGGCCGACGGTTGCGAGCCGTTGGGGGTGACGGTAATGCCTGAGATATGTGCATTCATCACAAGACTCCAAATCTGAAAGAGATCTCCCTGTAGGAGCTGCCGCAGGCTGCGATCTTTTGATCTTTGATTTTCAAAAACAACATCAAAAGTTCGCAGCCTGCGGCAGCTCCTACAGGGAACTTGCGTCACTTTAGCGAGCCGTACTCTTCAGATAATCGACTAGAATTCGAAAAAACTTATGCAGGACACTCATCAATGCTTCGAGAAAACGCCAGTGACCTGCTCGCCTTCCTTGCCGTGGCCCGCGAGCGCAGCTTCACCAAAGCCGCAGCCAAACTGGGCGTTTCACAATCGGCGCTCAGCCATACCATTCGCGCCCTCGAAGCGCGCCTTGGCCTGCGCTTGCTGACGCGCACCACCCGCAGCGTCTCGCCCACCGAGGCTGGCGAACATCTGCTGCAGACCATCGGCCCGCGCTTCGAAGAGATCGAGCAGGAACTGGCGGCCCTGAGCAACCTGCGCGAAACGCCCGCAGGCCGGATCCGCATCAGTGCCACCGACCATTCGCTGAATTGGCTGTTGCGTCCGGTGCTCAAGGAATTCCTGCCCCAATACCCGGACATCGCCGTCGAGGTGATCTGCGACTACGGTTTCGTTGACATCGCCGGGCAAGGTTTCGACGCCGGCGTGCGGTTGGGCGAAGATGTCGCGCAAGGCATGATTGCCACCCGCATCGGCCCGGACATGCGCATGGCGGTGGTCGGCGCCCCTGCTTACTTCGCCAAGCGTGAACAGCCACAAACACCACGAGACCTGACCGCCCACGCCTGTAACAACCTGCGCCTGCCCACCAACGGCGGGCTGTACACCTGGGAGTTCGAGAAGGACGGCGAAAGCCTCAAGGTGCGGGTTTCCGGGCAAGTCACCCTCAATGGTGTGTATCCGCTGCTCGACGCTGCACTCGACGGTTTTGGCCTGAGCTACATTCCGGAAAACATCGTCGCGCCCTATCTGGCCGACGGGCGTCTGCTGCAAGTGCTGGCAGACTGGTGCCCGACGTTTGCCGGTTATCACCTGTATTACCCGAGTCGACGGCAGGCGGCGCCGGCGTTTGCTTTGCTGGTCGAGGCATTGCGTTATCGCGGGCAGGCAGCTATCCCAGCAGTGCAATCAACTGATGCCGCTGCGCATCGGTGAGCATCGGCCCGAACCCGGCGCCGGCGTTGTCGGTCATGTAGCGCGGATTGCCGGTGCCGGGAATCACGCAGGTCACCGCCGGGTGCGACAGCAAAAACTTCAGCGCCAGTTGCGGCCAACTGTTGACCTGCACGTCCGACACCCACGCCGGCAGCTGCCTGCCCTTGAGCCGTTCGAGCAACCCGCCACCGCCAAACGGCCGGTTGCAGATCACCGCGACCCCGCGCTCGCGGCACAACGGCAGAATGCGTTTTTCCACGCCACGGTCATCAAGGGCGTAATTGATTTGCAGAAAATCGAGTGGTTCAGCCTTGAGCACTGCTTCGACTTCGTCGTAAGCCGAGGGCATGTAATGGGTGATGCCGATGTAGCGGATACGCCCCTCGGTTTTCCACTCGCGCAGAGTCGGCAGATGACTTTGCCAGTCCAGCAGGTTGTGGATCTGCATCAGGTCGATGCGTTCGGTGCGCAGCAGACGGAAGGATTGCTCCATCTGCGCGATACCTTCCTCGCGCCCGCGCGTCCAGACCTTGGTGGCGAGAAAGGCCGGCGAACGCGGTTCGTGGATCGCCAGCAGTTCGCCAGTGGTTTGCTCGGCGCGGCCATACATCGGTGAGCTGTCGATCAGCGTGCCGCCCTTTCTGAACAGCTCGTCGAGCACTGCCGGCAGTTGTTTATAGGCGGTCTCGCCGGGCGCAACGTCGAAGCTACGATAAGTGCCCAGGCCCACCACGGGCAGTCGTTCGGCGCTGGAAGGGATGGCGCGGGTCTGCATGGTCTGATCTCCTGCCTGGTTCGGCGAAGTGGCAGTCGGCGTAATGGCAGTGGCCAACGCCCGGTCAAAGGTCAGGACCGCCGAAACCCCGGCAGCCAGCGTGAGCAATCGGCGACGGGAGCAACCCTCAGTGTGGCTCATGCTGGTTCCCCTGCTGCGTGAATCTGTTGCACGTTGTGTGCAACGGCTGTCCCTCCACGGCGCTGAACTACACTGCGACAGCGAACACCCGCGTCCCGTTAAAGTTAGCCGAATGTCCAGAATCCTGATGTCAGTCGTCGCTTTGCTCATCGCCCTCTACGTTTTGCTGTGCGGGGCATTGTTCGTGTTCCAGCGTTCGCTGATCTATTTCCCCCAGCCTGGCAGTGCCGTGACCACGGCAGATTCACGGCTGAAACTGGCGATGCCGGATGCCGATGTCTGGGTAACCGTTCGCGAACAGGCGGGTCCGAAAGCGCTGATCTACTTCGGCGGGAATGCCGAGGACGTGTCGCGCAACCTGCCTTCATTCAGCGCAGCGTTTCCGGATTACGCGGTGTATCTGCTGAACTACCGGGGCTTTGGCGGCAGCGGCGGTTCCCCCTCGGAGGAAGCGATTGCCGAAGATGCGCTGGCGCTGTTTGACCGGGTCTACGCCAGCCATCCGCAGATTGCCGTGGTCGGGCGCAGCCTGGGTTCCGGAGTGGCGGTGCGGCTGGCGAGTCAGCGCCCGGCGCAGACATTGATTCTGGTGACGCCGTACAACAGCCTCGAAGAACTCGCCGTGCGCCAATACCCGTGGTTTCCGGTGAAATGGCTGCTGAAGGATCGCTTCGAGTCGGGCCGCTATGCCGCGCACATTCAAGTGCCGACGCTGCTGCTGGCAGCCAGCGATGACGAAGTGATTCCACGGGACAGCACGCAGCGGTTGCTGGGGCATTTCCCCAAAGGTGTGGCGACGCTGCGAGTAGTGCCGGATTCGGGGCACAACTCGATTGCCGAGCGGGCGCAGTATCTGCAGTGGATGCAGGCAGTGCTTGATCGCAGATAGCCGATTATTGCGTCGGCTGAACTGGCCCCTTCGAGAGCAGGCTCGCTCCCACCTGGCTCTGTGGGAACGAGCCTGCTCGCGAAGGCGCCAGTGCGGACAACACAAAATCCAGGATCACCCTCCCCTTCACACCCAGCAAAAAAGCCAGTTTGCCAGCATGAACCAAGTGCAAAAAGCCCAGTCCTAGTGGCGCCGCATTCCGCGGCTGCCCACTTCAGCACTGTCCTTTCCCCTGAGTCTGCCGTCCCATGCGCCATGTCGTTCGCTCATCACGCTTCGTTTCGCTGTGCCTGCTGATCCTTGCCCCACTGTTCACCGAGACCGCCCACGCCAGCGAAGAGCGGCAACTGGTGGCCGCCATCAACGATTACCGCGCCCATCCGCAACGCTGCGAACGCCGCCCTGCCCAGCGCCTGGCGCCACTGTCGCTGAAGTCGAATCTGGCATTGCCGATCGGCTATGGCTACGGCGGTGGCTTGCGCGAGAGATTGAAGTCTTCGGGATATTCGGCGGTGGCGGTGCGCAGCATCCGCATCGTCGGTGCCGGGGATGCCGAGGAAGCCTTCGAACAGCTGCAAGACAGCCACTGCACCGCCCTGCTCGACGCCCAGTACGCCGACATCGGCGTCAGCCGCGCCCGCGGTGAATGGCAAGTGGTGCTGGCGCAACCGGTTCTCGACAGTCGCGTCGGCGACAACCGCAGCGTCGGCAAAGCCTTGCTCGCTGAGGTCAACGCCGCCCGTGCACGCCCACGGATGTGCGGACGCCAGCGCTTCGCCGCCGCTCGCCCGCTCAGCTGGAACCCGGCGCTGGGAGCCGCCGCGCAAGGGCATAGCAAGGCCATGGCCTACGGCAACTACTTCGCCCACCGTGATCCGGACGGCGACATGCCGGCCGATCGCGCCCGAGCGGCAGGTTATCGGGGCCGGCAGATCGGCGAAAACATCGCCGCCGGACAGAGTTCACCGGGCAAGGCAATGGCCGGATGGCTGGCCAGTCCCGGGCATTGTGCCAACCTGATGAACCCGATGTTCACCCAGGTCGGCGCGGGTTTTGCCAGTGAGGCGCGCAGTGATGAAGGGGTTTACTGGACGATGGTGTTTGGTGCGCCTTGATTCGCTGAGAGATTTTCAGTGAAGCTACTGGCCCCTTCGCGAGCAGGCTCGCTCCCACATTTTGCCCGGTTGAGGCTGAACCCGTGTGGGAGCGAGCCTGCTCGCGAAAGGGCCAGAACAGGCACCCTCCATCACTTGGGCCGCCGCACCGCCCGCAGCCGCCCACTCCCCCCGCCACCGCAGTAAAAGCGCTCGCCGTCATCCGCTTCCAGCCCGGAAACGCCTGTCCCCGCAGGCATCTTCAAACGCTCCAGGACCTCGCCATCTTGCGGGTCGACCCGGCGGAGTTCACTTTCATCGCCTTCCCAGGTGCCATGCCATAACGCGCCGTCGACCCAGGTGACCCCGGTGACAAAGCGGTCTGACGCCAGCGTGCGCAAGACCGCGCCGGTCTCCGGATCGACCTGATAGATCTTGCGCTCGCGATACTGGCCGATCCACAGCGAGCCTTCGGCCCAGGCCATCCCCGAATCGTTGCCGCCGCCCGGCGCCGGCACGGTGTTCAGCACACGGCCGGTGGTCGGGTCGATTTTCTGGATACGGCTGTCGGCGATCTGGAACAGGTACTGGCCGTCGAACGCGGTGCCAGCGTCGGCACCGACCTTGAGCGTGCGCACGGTTTTGCCGCTGGCCGGGTCCAGCGCATTGAGCTGGCCGTCACTGGCGAACCACACGTGCTGGCCGTCGAAGGTTACGCCGTGGACACGTTCGACGCCGTCGAACGGGCCGTACTCACGAAGGATTTCTGCGTTTGCCTGTTTCATGCTGCCTTCCTCGTTGGTAGGAGTGTCCAGCCTAGCCATTGCCCAACGACACCGGGAGTAACAAGATCGTCGCGAAACCCGGCACCGGCGGCGTGGTCCAGCGCCGCGCACGACCCACGCCGAACCCTTGCACTTTATCCGCCTGCGCCAGTGCTTCCAGTGAACGCTGCACTTGCCGCTGACTGCAGCCCAACGCCAACGCCAGCGCCGAACTCGACCAGGCTTCGCCATCGGCGAGCAAGGCCAGCAGTGTCGCGTACTTGTCCTCGACCGGCAAAGTGAGCAACGCCACATCGTCGGCGACCAAGGCAAAACCGCGCGCCGTCGCGATGATCCGCGCCAGGGGCTGCAACGCCGAACGCAAGCGACCGATCTCCACCCGCAGGCGTGCGCGATGGGATTCGTCGCTTAGTTTCAAGCGAAACGCCTGCGCGATCAGCGCCTCTCTCGACACATCTTCCGGCCACGCCTGAGCCAGCATCCGCAGCAGACCGAACAGCACCGGACGCGTCGCCAGGGCCACTGTCATCCCCGCGCCGCGCACGCTGTAGCGACACGCATCGATCACCAGCGCCGGCGAGGCGAACAACGCTTCAACCTGCGCGAGCGTCACGGTCTGAGACCGGCCAGACACAATCAGTTGCGCCGCAGGTGCATCGAGCATTTGCAAGGCCTGTTCGGTCTCTGCGGTCAGCGCGGGAATAGCCGCTTGCTGCGCCGCCCGTTGCGCAAGCTCCAGCGCCGCCCGCGCCGTGTGCGCCTGCACCTGACGCAGCGCAATACCGGCCGTCATCAATCCATGAGCGGCCCGCAACGGCGGGGGCAGCGCGGTGGGATCAAGTGCGGCGAGCAACGCCTGCGCCTCATCGAGCTGGCCGATCAGCAACAGCCGGCGGATTTGCAAATAGCGGGCATGCGCAGCGTTCAGGTGATCGCCGTGATCGAGCAAGAGCTGCCGCGCCGCCTCCAGCGCTTTAACCGGCCAGCCCAGATCCCGCGTCGCCAGCGCCACTTCGGCCTCGGCCACGACGCAGCGCGCTCGGGACAGCGGCTCGTTGGCACCGAACGCCTTGACCGCCCGCTGCAGCAGCGCCTTGGCTCGGGACACATCACCGAGCTGAGCCATGGCGATGCCACGCAGCGCCAGCGCAGGCGGGTCTTCACGCAGGGCGACGAGCTTCAACGCGGCCAGCGGATCACCCACCGCGAGCGCACGGCCGGCAGCGTTGATCAACGAGTCCATGACAGATCAGGCACAGTGAACATTTCCGGGACTGGATATCCCGGTTTAGTCCAGTTAGCGGACGGACACCAGTACGGTGTGATGCGAGAAATGACAACGCGGTAGAAACAGCCGCGCCCTTCGATAAAAAAGGGCGCTGGAGTCTGGTGGAGTGCTGCCGGGGTCAGACCGGGGAAATCGTCGCAAGCATTCCGATCAGAATGGTCAACGTCAGAAAACCACCGAGGAAAATCGCCATCTTGTTCATGCTGCTCTCCTTAATGTTGAGCTTGCGGTGCACCGGGCGCTTCGGGATGAAGGGCTGCCGCGGGTGACCGGATTGCCGGGCTATTCTGAGCGCCTGACTGAGCCGGTTACAGAGGCAGATCCAACAGAAAAATACGGATCAGATACCAAACTGATCTGTTCCGGACATGGCGTGATATTTAGATCGGCACACAAAGATTCGAGGGCACGCCGCTTTGAACTAGAGTGATTGCCGTCGCGCGAAAAACAACAACAATTCCAGGAGTGGTCAATGTCCGAACTGAACCTGCACCCCAACGCCGCCGAATCCTTGAAGCGTTGGCACGAGATGATCCGCACCGGCAACCTCAAGGCCTTGCCCGAGCTGCTTGATCCGAATGCGCTGTTCCGCTCGCCCATGGCCCACTCGCCCTACCCCGGCGCGCCTGTGGTGACGATGATCCTCAACACCGTGTTCAACGTGTTTGAAGATTTCAAATACCACCGTGAACTGGCGACTGCCGATGGTTTGAATGTGGTGCTGGAATTCAGTGCCAAGGTGGGGACGAAAGAGTTGAAGGGGATCGACATGATTCGCTTCGATGAGAGCGGGAAAATTATCGAGTTCGAGGTGATGGTGCGGCCGTTGAGCGGGTTGCAGGCCCTCGGCGAAGAGATGGGGCGGCGGCTTGGTGCGTATCTGGCAAGCGCGAAACCACAGTAGGATCAGGCGCCACAAAAAAAGCCCACTGACCATTACCGGTTCAGTGGGCTTTTGCGTATCTGGCGTCTAGTTACAGCGCCATGTCACGTGCAGCATTTTCCTTCGGCGCTTCAGCTTTCTCAGCTGCAGGTGCAGCCGGAGCAGCCTGACCGATCACCGGAGGCGTTGGCAGTTCGAGGATCTTGGCGGTGTACGCCCACTCTTGTGCCACTTTGGCCGGATCGTTGTTCAGCTGGGTGCCGTAGCTTGGCACGATCTGGTGCAGCTTGGCCTGCCACTCAGGGGTGGCGACTTTGTCTTTGAAGACTTTCTGCAGCACGCTCAGCATGATCGGTGCAGCGGTCGACGCGCCTGGCGATGCGCCCAGCAGGCCGGCGATGGAGCCGTCTTGTGCAGCAACGATTTCGGTGCCCAGTTTCAGCACGCCGCCAGCGGCTTCATCACGCTTGATGATCTGCACGCGCTGGCCGGCTTGCCACAGGCGCCAGTCTTCGGCTTTGGCGTTCGGGAAGTATTCCTTCAGCGCGTTCAGACGGTCTTCATCCGACAGCATCAGTTGACCGGCCAGGTACTCGACCAGCGGGTATTCCTTGATGCCGACCTTGGTCATTGGCCAGATGTTGTGGGTGGTGGTGCTGGTCAGCAGGTCCAGGTACGAGCCTTCTTTGAGGAACTTGGTGCTGAAGGTCGCGAATGGGCCAAACAGGATGACGCGCTTGCCGTCCAGAACACGGGTGTCCAGGTGCGGAACCGACATCGGCGGCGCGCCAACCGAAGCTTTACCGTAGGCCTTGGCCAGGTGCTGCTCGGCGATGGCCGGGTTATCGGTCACCAGGAACGAGCCGCCTACCGGGAAGCCAGCATATTCCTTGGCTTCAGGAATGCCCGACTTCTGCAGCAGGTGCAGAGCGCCGCCACCGGCACCGATGAACACGAACTTGGCGTCGGTTTCGGTTTTGGTGCCGTCTTTCAGGTTTTTGTAGCTGACGCGCCAGGTGCCGTCGGCGTTCTTGGTGATGTCTTCGACTTCACTCGACAGCTTCAGGTCGAAGTTAGGCTTGGTTTGCAGGTAACCGGCGAACTGGCGGGTGATTTCGCCGAAGTTCATGTCGGTACCCAGCGGGCTCCAGGTGGCCGCGATTTTCTGGTTCGGGTCACGCCCTTCCATCATCAGCGGGACCCACTTCTTGATCACAGCCGGGTCTTCGGAGTACTGCATGCCGGCGAACAGCGGGCTCGCCTGCAGGGCTTCGTAGCGCTTTTTCAGGAACTTGATGTTGTCGTCACCCCACACGAAACTCATGTGCGGCGTGGTGTTGATGAACGAGCGAGGGTTCTTCAGAACGCCTTGCTGAACCTGCCAGGCCCAGAACTGACGGGAAACCTGGAACGCTTCGTTGATCTCGACGGCTTTCGGGATCGTCACGTTGCCTTTGTCGTCTTCCGGGGTGTAGTTCAGCTCAGCCAGGGCCGAGTGACCGGTACCGGCGTTGTTCCAGCCGTTGGAGCTTTCCAGGGCGACGCCATCGAGGCGCTCGACCATTTCCATCGACCAGCTTGGCTCCAGCTCATTGATCCACACACCCAGGGTGGTGCTCATGATGCCGCCGCCGATCAGCAGAACGTCGACTTTCTTTGCTTCTGCAGCATTGGCGGACGACATCCCCATCGCCAAAGCCAGCCCGAGCAAGGCTGTGTTCACTTTCTTAAACATCCGTTGCACCTATGATAAAACGCCTTCCGCCCGCCGCTGTTGTGGGTATGAGGGCCTTTTGTCGCGACACTCAGGCCAGGGTCGCGGGCACCTTCACACTGCAATGTTGACGGGTGGGCACACAAGGCCGACGTACCGCATCGACCTCAGTTAATGTCCCTTCTGAACTGACTTTTTATCATTATTGGCTTCAGCTACTTGAGCGACAGGGATTCCGTCAGCCCGCCCAAAGGGCAGGCAAACTGAATAAGGTCAAACCAAGTTGGCGCGAAGAATATCACGTCAGGGCAAACCCGCGCGTCTGTTCCCGACTTGAGAGTCTTTTTCCGCTCTGGGCGTTATCGGCCGGTTTGGGCTGAACATGATCCGCAAACCTGCTCGCGATAGCGGCCCTACAACCGAAACCGGTCCACCGACAACGCCAGTGCCCCCGCCAGACTCGACAGTTCATCGGTGGTGTTGGCCGTCTGCCCGATCACCTTGCTGTTGCCCTCGGACATCCCGGCGATCATTTCCACCTGATGGGCAATTTCGTTGCTGGCCTGGCTTTGCTCGCCGATGGTGCGGGTGATGTCATTGACCAGTTGCGTGGTGCTGAGGGTGGCGTCGAGGATCTCGCGGATCGCCCGTTCGACTTCCGCCGTGACCGCCATGCCTTTGTCGACCTGAGCTACGCCGGCCTCCATGCTGCTGACCGCTTCGCGGGTACTGTTCTGGATGCGCGCGACCATCGCCGCGATTTCCTGGGTTGAAGCGCTGGTACGCGCGGCCAGACTGCGCACTTCGTCGGCGACCACGGCAAAGCCCCGGCCCTGCTCGCCAGCCCGCGCCGCCTCGATGGCGGCGTTGAGTGCCAGCAGGTTGGTCTGGTCGGCGATGCTCTTGATCACCTGAATGATGTTGAAGATGCCTTCGGATTCCTGATCCAGCGTGCGGATCACCTGTGCCGACTGCTGCGCCGAGCGGGCGATGTCGTCCATGTCACTGACCACCTGATGGATCACCTGTCCGCCGCTCTTGGCCAGCGACTCGGCCTGATTGGCCATGCCCAGTGCGCGTTCGGCGTGGCGGGTGATTTCCTCGATGCTGGCGGTCATCTGGCTCGCGGCAGCGGCCATGGTGCCGGCGGCGGCGCTTTGCTGCTGACTGCTGTCGGCGACCTGATGGCAGCCGTGGCTCAACTGCTCGCTCATGCCGCTGACGCCATGCGCGTTGCGGCGCACCACGTCGATCATGTCGCGCAGATCGCGCTGCATGGTCGCCAGGCTGCGGATCAGTGTGCTGGCTTCATCCTTGCCGGCCGGTTCGCTGATCGGCTCGCTGAGGTTGCCATGCGCAATGCTTTGAGCGATGTGGTTGGCGGACTTCAGCGGCCCCATGATGCTGCGGGTCACCCAACGCCCTTGCGCCAGCAATAGCAACAGGCTGGCGAGCAGCACCACGCCGAGGGCGATATTGGCATTTCGAATGGCGCTGTCGGTGGCTTTGCTGGTGTCCCGGGTATTGCTTTCAATCAGCTCACTGAGCGCGGCCATCTGCTCTTCAAGCTGAGTGAAGGCGGTGTTGAACGTACCGAGCTCCCGTTGCGCGCTGTCCGGGTTGTCGAGTGCCAGGCCGACAATGCGCTCGGCCGCCTCGATGTAGGTGTCCAGGCTCGGTTTGATCTGTTCGAGCGCGGTCTTGATTGTCGGGTTGACCGGCAATTTGAGGTTTTCATCCAGCACTTCGCGGAAATGGCTCGCGTGCTCGTTGATCGAATCCCGCACTTCGGCGGCCGTGCCGGTACTTTTGCCCAGGCCCACCAGCATCGCCGAGTACACGTCAGCCCGCAGTGCATCGTGCATCATGTCGGCTTCCATGTGATTGCGCAGCGCAGTCATGCTCACCGCGTTGTCGCCAACCGCCGCGGACATCCGCGTATTCCCCACATAGCTGACCAGACTCACGATCAGTGCTGTCAGCAGGCTGGTTGCTATCAGCAACAGCAAACGCAATTTGATCGACACGGTGGGTTCCTCCTGAGGCGCGCCGAATGCACCTGTCAGGAGTTCAGTTAAGCTTATTTGTGCAGATGTGCCGCTTCAGAGCGTTTCAGCAAGTATCCGCGTGTTCGAACGGAACTCCGGCAAAGGTCGCACCTCTGAGATTATGTAGTCTTCCTTTTTGCTTCGCGCTTGTGGAGGAACACCGTCATGCGCAAGTTAGTGCTCGTTTCTTCTCTCCTGCTGTGCCTCCCTGTCGGCTCGGCTCTGGCCCGTGTCGATGCCGGCGATGTCGCCACCTCGGCGGGTGTTTCCGCGTCGCTTTACTCGACCTTCAAGGATCACAAAATGGTGATCCCGGCGCGCGATGACCTGTCAGCGTTCGTGGCCAGCGGCGGTGCCATACGAGGGGTTTATCTGGAGTCGGTGCTGCAACAGGTCCGGCACGACAACCCCGGTCTCAACGCCAGCGATGAAGACCTTGCCAACGCGATTCTGGTGCATTACGAAGGCCTGAATCAGTAGTTGTCACGCAGGCAGCGGCCGATGGATGGCAGCTGAAGGCACATAGGCAAAACAGTCCGACGGCCTCTATGATGGAGGCCATGACGACTCTTGCGCCGCCTGCGCCTTTGCGCTCACCCTGCCCGCCCGGCGCCTGCGATTGCGGGCGCGAATCATTGCTGGAAAATCCCGGCAGCGATCTGCGCATCCTGCGCCTGACTCGCGAGCAGGAAAAAATCCTGCTCGCCCGCCTGGAACAACTCAAAGACCTCGCCGACCTGCGCCATTTGCAAGATCGCATGCACGAACAGTTGGGCCTGCGAGTTGAGGTTGCTCCGGGCTTTCATGAAGTGCGCACCATGCTCGGCATCGAGATTCAGATCGAAGCGCTGCCGGGGCTGTGCCGCAAGACGCGCAAAGCGATTCCGGCGGCCATTCGTCGAGGCCTGAGCAACCACCCTGAAATCGCTTTCGAACTCCTCAACGCCCACGACTTGCTGCGCGACACCTGATCATCTTTTCATGCCAACCCGCTTGCGCATCTCTGCAGTGATGCTCTGGCGGGTTTTCTTCATGTCGGCCCACGGCGCGTCGCCGACCTCGTTCAGGCGCTCATGGACATTGCTGATGTTCCACTGGTTGCCACCCTTGATCTGCGCCACCTCTTCGCGAAACAGCGGCACCGACACCGGCAGCCCCTCGCGGGTGCGCGCCGCGTAGGCACAAATGGTGGTGGCACCCAGACCGTTGCGCAGGTAATCGATGAAGATTCGCCCCACCCGATTTTTCGGCCCGGACACCGCGGAAAACCGTTCCGGCAACAAATTCGCCATATGACTGACGATCGCATGGCTGAAATCCTTGACCTCATCCCAGCCGTGCTTGCGGGTCAATGGCACCACCAGGTGAATGCCTTTGCCACCGCTGGTCTTGAGAAACGCCTTGAGCCCCAGTTCATCGAGCACGGTCAGGGTCAGCGCAGTGGCTTCGACCATGCTTTTCCATGGGAGCGCGGGATCCGGGTCAAGATCGAGGACAAAGCGGTCAGGCTTGTCCAGATCAATGGTGGTGGCGTTCCAGGTGTGCAGCTCGACCGTGCTCATCTGCACGGCGCCGATCAAGGCTTCAGCATTGTTGATCAACATCACCGGTTGACCAGTGACCTCCTTGTCCAGCGTGGTGATGCCGGGAATCGCCAGACGCTCGGCATTTTTCTGGAAGAACAGTTCGCCGGCGATACCGTCCGGCGCACGCACCAATGCCACTGGACGATCCTTGAGCTGCGGCAGGATCCATTCGGCGACGCTGGCGTAATACTCGGCCAGTTGCATCTTGGTGGTGCCACTGACCGCATCGATTACCCGGTCGGGGTGGGTGATGCGCACCTTGCCGCTGGCGAGGCCCAGCTGTGACGGTGCTGCTTCAGCCTTTTTCTTTGCCGGTGCAGCCTTTTTCGATGGGGTGGCTTTCGCTGAAGTCTTCACGGGTTTCGCGCGCTCCTGGGTAATTGCCTTGGCCGGTTTGTCATTGCGCAGACCATGGAACACGGCATGGCGCACCGAGCCGTCCTTGGTCATTTCGGCGAATGCCACTTCTGCCAACAGATTCGGTTTGAGCCAGTGCACACCCTTGGCGTCGAAGCCGCTTGGCGGGTTGACCACGGCAGCCTTCTTCACCTGCAACGGCTTGAGTTGGGCAAGGATGCTTTTCAGGGTGGTGTCGTTGAACCCGGTGCCGACCTTGCCGGCGTAACGCAATTCGCCACTGTCGCGGTCATGCAAGCCCAGCAGCAAGGCGCCGAAGGCACTGCGCGCGCCCTTCGGATCGGTATAGCCGACAACCACGAATTCCTGACGATGCTTGCACTTGAGCTTGATCCAGTCGCTGCTGCGCCGCGATACGTAAGGCGAACCCAGGCGCTTGCCGATCAGTCCTTCCATTTGCATCTGGCAGGCGCTGTTGAGCAGCGCATCCGGGGTTTCGTCGAAGGCTTCGGAAAAGCGCAGCAAGGGCTGCTCGTGCCCTCCGAGTACCGTGGACAACGCCGCGCGGCGCTCCTCGACCGGCACCTCGCGCAGGTCGACCCCGTTGAGATACGGCATGTCGAACAGGTAGTACATGATGCTGCCGCTGCTTCCAGCTTCGAACGCATTCTGCAGCGCCTGGAAGTCCGGCACACCGTGTTCGTCAGCGACCACCATTTCGCCGTCCAGCCACGCCGATTCCAGGCCCAGCTCGGCCAGAGCCTGCGCCTGTTGCGGCAGTTTTTGCGTCCAGTCATGGCCATTGCGGGTAAACAGCTGCACCTGATCGTGATCGATGCGCGCCATGATCCGGTAGCCGTCGAACTTTAATAGGCACCTGTACGACCGTTGCGATTCAAGTTTCTTGGATGGAGGCCGTAACACATAAACTGTACCTACCGAGCGTTGCATTTCATGATTATTCACACAGACGCTTTGCCTGACTTCGTCATCGTAGACCCTCATCGCATGCTTCCTCGGTTCTGGGCGACAGCTTGGTCATTGACTATTCAGGGCCATGCCCTCGCCGAGAATACTCGCAAGACAAAACTTCGACACATCGACGCCTTCTACTCTTTCTGTGATGACCGGTTCGGGCTCGATTCGTTCGATTCCGCAGTCAGTCATCGCGATGCTGTAAGGACCCTGGAGTTTGTCGAAGCGTTCTATTTGGAGCTCACGTCGACCCCGGACTACACAACAACGGCGGTGCAGCGCTGGGACGCAGTGCGCGATTTTGTTCAGCGCCTCGCACGACAGCGGGCGCCATCGAGCCAGGCATGGCATTCATTGTCCTCGACGCTATGGGCCATGGGGAAGATACGAAAACCTCGACGAGGTCGTTTTCGATTCATTCGCGCGATTCCTGTCAATACGCTGGTTGACTTGCTGGAGGTTGCGAATCCCATATCTGATCGCAACCCATTTCATAGCGAAAGCGTTCGAGCAAGGAACTGGCTGATCCTCAACCTTTTGCTTCTCACGGGATTACGTCGAGGCGAACTGATGCTGCTTGAGTGTGGTTCTCTCAAGTCCGACGTTGATATCGAAACATACGAGGTTGTCTATTGGCTTGACGTGACAACGACCATAGAACATGACCCGCGCTCTAGCTCGCCAAGCATGAAGACGGAACAGTCACATCGGCAGATACCAATATCGGCGGACCTTGCCTGCCTCTTTGAACAGTACGTAACGGAACACCGACACGACGGGAGTGAGCATGGATTTCTTCTTACAGCGATCACCGGTGATCCTCTTTCTGCGGAGGCAATAACCAAAGTTTTCAACCAACTCTCAAGTGCCATTTCTCCGGAGACGCTTTCTCGGTTTACCGAACGCTCTGGTGGAAAGGCACGAATATCTCCCCACGACCTCAGGCACACCTGTGCCACGGCCCGATATTCCATGTTCATGGCTCATGAGCCAAATAGAGATCTCACGTTCCAACGGTTACGTGCGTTCTTCGGATGGTCTGAGCAATCGTCTATGCCCGAACACTACGCACGTGCAGCGATTCAAGAAGACTTGCTACGTACATGGGGACGACTCTTTGATACCAGAGTAAGCGTGCTGCGGGAACTCAAATCATGAATGAAACACATGACCAGACGAAGATTATTAAGGCTCGTGCTGGTGGAGACGGATATAGTTCAATCCTTGATTGGACATGGCCAGTTGCACCGGCAACGCTTTCAATCTATGACAAGTACTCTGACACTTGCTACATCATTCGCGCGGAGGAAGATACATGGACATTTAGTTACAAAGGCCACGCAGAGTCGATCGTTTTCGCTAGCGGCAACATCGGTTCGCTTCAGAGAAGACTCGCCTTGCTGAGTAGTGGTCGGGCAAGCCCAGGTACTCTCCATCGGACTGGGCGGATGCTCGTGCAGAAGTGGGACATTGTTGTTGCTCTTCTTAATACACGCCCAGAAGTTCTAAGAACAACATGGGATGAGTATGTCACCGAATCGACTCTTGCTGCACTGAGCAAAAAGGTGCTTAAGCTAGCGTGCACAGCTAATGTAGGCCACTGGAGCGGCCGGACGATGCCTTTAGTAAGTAGCCTGGATACGCGAGCCAACTCGGGTGTTGCTAAGAGAACCGGCCTTATTGAGAGCAGGCAATCCCTCGTCAGCGCAAGTCTTCAGGCAGGCATCGTCAAAGTACTGGATGCGGCTGCGTCTAATGGAGACCTTTCCCTCATTCAGCTCGAAGGGGCGGCCGCGCTGGCCCTTATTTATCAGCACGGCGTACGGCCGGTTCAAGTCCTATGCCTCAATGTGCAACACGTCAGATTCTTTAAAGATGCTTCGGACGAGACTGCCTGCATCGTATCTTTCCATGCTGCGAAACAGAAAGGGGGTAAAGAATTCGAGATAATTCGCCAGGTTAAGCCTGAATGGGTTCCTATAGTTGAACGTCTCCATACATCCGCTGTGAATTCAGGTAGATCGCGTCTCTTCGATGCTTCAAATTCTTCGGCCCTATGGTTTCGGGCGAAAGCTGTATGCAAGCTATCGAAGGTAAATCTGAGTTGTACAGCACAGCAGTTTCGACATACAGCTGCTCAGGTATTGGCAGATGCCGGACATACACGCGGGAGTATCCAGCAATTCTTGGGGCATGTGCGCAAAAACACCGCTGCTATTTACATTCGTGCCAGTATGCAACAAGCGAAACTCATCAATTCCGCGCTTGGCGCTTCCAAGCTTTATACAAAAATTCACGGCATCGCTTCAAGAACTTTTGTGACTCTTGAAGAGATGCTTCATGCAGCTGAAGACCAGCAAATCGGTGGGATTGTTGGCGAGAGTTTAGTGGGCGGTATTGGACTATGTAGGGCTGGCCAAAGCCAGTGCAGCTACAACCCAGTGACATCGTGCTATGGCTGTCGGAAGTTCATGCCTTCGTTGGACTCTGATGCCCATAAAGATGCCGTGGAAGGAATGCGTCAGCAAGTTCGAGTGTACTTAGCTCGCGGCGTCCAGCCAGAGAATCCGGCTTATCTCCAACTCACCCGCGCTCTCTCGGGCGCTCAGCAAGCGTTGGACGCCATCGAAGAGTTACATCTGGAGAATCAGTAATGACCGTATCTCAGTTTTCAGCTCCTGAGGGCCCTCGTCCCCAGCAGTTTCAGCAATTTGTCGATAGTCTGCGCCAGGCAGTCGAGGCAAAAGGACTGCAATGGGATATTCCCATGGATGATAAAGGTAAGCCGATTGTAGGTCATGACTGGAACCTACGGATTTTGAACGGTAGTCACGACAGGCATGCTGCTGGAACAGTGGGATTTGGAATCGATAACGAAGTGCGTGAGCTGGCAATTGATGCACAATGGCCATTGTCGCGCTTGCCATCGGGCTCGGTGGTGTCCGACTCGGCTCAAGACTTCATAAAGGCGATTATCGCAAGTCGCTGTCTTAGTGGACGGACCACAGATAAT
Organism: Pseudomonas sp. AO-1; assembly: GCF_019775695.1. Classification (NCBI taxonomy): domain Bacteria; kingdom Pseudomonadati; phylum Pseudomonadota; class Gammaproteobacteria; order Pseudomonadales; family Pseudomonadaceae; genus Pseudomonas; species Pseudomonas sp. AO-1. Next base: position 2,610,909 of record NZ_CP079947.1, on the reverse strand, counting down.
GCCCAAGTCATTGCGAAAGCTGCCAGGCGGTTATTTTCTTGCACCGCAGTGCCGCCTTATAAAGTCGCCCGTGAACATTTCGAAAACCTGCTTTCGCTGAAGTCTTGGAGTGCTAAAGCAAAACGAGACTTTGTCGCTGTCGCGAATGTTATTGACGAAAATTTGTTGTCTGAGCATTGCCCAGTCAAACCGTCATTTGAGTCAAAACCGGAAATTGGACTTCTACCCGAACTCAGCACACGAGCCAACGGAGACAAATTGCCGGACAAAGATGCTTTGTTCGAGTTGACACGAATCGTATTTCAAGAGGTGCCGGCGACATTCAATGATGGCGTATTCTTCTCTATATTTAGGCTGCTTATCCTGACTGGTCTGCGCATTACTGAGGTTCTTACTCTCCCGGATGATTGTCTGGTTTGGGACAATCACATAGACGTAGTGACTGGAAAAAATGTGGCTGACATTGGTGGCGTAGGTCGCTCTCTACGGCTGCGCTACTACGCAGAGAAGCAGAGAGATGGAGCTCCTGATATCTTGATCGAGAGGTATTATCATGTACCATCACGATTTGAAGGCTTTGTCGAAACCACCGTCACCGAAATATTGCACGCAACGGCACCCCTTCGGGAAATCCTGGAAAGGCAGTCATCTGCGCGCAATAACTATCCAGATTCAGATCTTCGAACATTCAAAACTTCTTCAGGATGTGTCGTAGGGACCTGGCAAAGGCTATTTCTAACCACGGGAGCTGTTCTGAGGTTCCCATTGAGCGAGCCGCTCACGTCTGATGCGGCAATTAGCACACCACACCCAGCTCGTATTTATACAGCTCTGGGCAGGACATTAGGGAGCGGTTCGCTCTCATTTTTCAAGAAACACGGTAGTACTCCAGAGGCGAAGAATTTATCGATACAGCCGCACTCTCTACGTCATCTTATGAATACTGAACTCTTCCGTCTAAACGTTCCTGATACTGCAATCACACACCAGTTCGGCCGTGTTTCCGTTGCGCAGAGCTACGAGTATGACCACCGCAGTCTTGCTGAAAAACTGAAGTTCGTTCAGCTTCCTCCGGCCTCCCGCTCACATGTTCCGCCAGGAAGCACTCAGGAGCTTGTGGCTAAAATGGTGGTAAGTGGCGTCGCGGCTACAAGTCATTTGGGACAATCATTCAAACGTATCCAAGCAGAACATGGCGATGCAGCTGCGTTTGCATATCTTGCAGCAAACTCTGATGGCTTTCATGTCACGCCCTATGGGTTCTGTACCAATAGCTTCTCTATTAATCCTTGCACGAGGCACCTGAGGTGTTTTGACCGATGCAAACATTTTGCCGCGAGTGGTTTACCTGAGCATCGGGAAACCTTAATGGACCTTAGGGAGCGTCTTGTGGTGATGCAGCATGCAGCGGAAGCGAAACCATCGCGAACCATGGGCCGAATCAATCAAATTACGCATGCGGTGCGACTCATTGAGGGAGTTCAAGCTGCTCTAGATACCCAACCACACCAAAATGTATTCGCGGACGGGGTTGATTACGCAGCCCCCAACGAAAAGGACGTTTTTGCATGAGAAGATTGCAAGATCCCACCAATGTAGAATTAAAGGCAATTCTGGAGCAGCTGCTTTCCGAAAACGTCGATATTACCGTTCGAGAGGTTGCTCGACGTCACTCTGAGCTGAAGAACGCTTCGGCATTTACGCGAAACAGTGCTCGAATGAGCCTCATCACTGAGGCGCGTCAGAAACAGCTTGAGGCCCGCATTATCGCTGCCAGCTTGACGCCAACTGTCGTACAGGCTGGCGTTGTGGCGAAGCGAACGGTGGAGGTGGCAGCTTTGGAACTCCAAATTAAACGACTTGTAGCTGCGCACGCGGGACTGATTCGTGCCGTTCAATTGGTCGGCGGAATGGGGGCACTCGAGCGATTTTGGAAAGAGTACAAAGAGGTCGGTGATGCTGTACATAAACTCGGCGCTGTGCCTCAAGGGGCTGTGGTTCTGGTGTTTCCGCAAGCTGAGTAAACTGTGGGGTAGCTTCGACAACTAGACATTCTAATCCGCAAGACCGCAAGCACTCGGGATCAGCGCAAACCCGAAGTGCTTGCAGTCCCACCTGTGAAAGCTGTCTTCGCTCGCCAGATACTAGTTTGTCCCCGTTTGCATACGACTTAATCAGTTGTTTGTATCAAGCACTGTCATGCGTTTCGAACGTGTAGATTGAATCAACAGAGTAACCGTCCGGGCAATACACCTTCCTGATGCCATCGCTTAAGGCGATGGTGTCCACCTAAATTTAAGTGGACACCATTTTTAGCCTTTTTAAGCGGACGCCCATGCCACAAGAACGCCGTTCCTATTCCAAATCCTTTAAAGCCCAGGTCATTGCCGAGTGTGCGCAGGCTGACACCTCGATTGCCAATGTCGCCTTGACCCACAACCTCAATGCAAACCTTGTCCATAAATGGATTCGGGTGCATGCGCAGAAAAACCTGGCACTGCAAACTGCCTTTATTCCGGTCAAGGCATTGTCTTCGACAGCGGCCCCTCAAATTCCGGCCACGATTCGAATCGAAGTGCCTCATTCAAAAGGCGTAGTCGTGGTGAGTTGGCCGGCAGAAAGTGCAGCGGCATGTTCCGCTTTTCTGCGAGACCTGCTGCGATGATTCGCATCGACACCATCTGGCTCGCCATCGAGCCCATGGACATGCGCGCCGGCACTGAAACCGCGCTGGCGCGAGTTGTCGCGGTGTTCGGTGCGGCGAAGCCGCACTGTGCTTATCTGTTCGCCAACCGCCGCGCCAATCGTATGAAAGTGTTGGTGCATGACGGCGTGGGGATTTGGCTTGCAGCCCGGCGCTTGAATCAAGGGCGCTTCTTTTGGCCAGGCGTGCGGCACGGCTCTGAAGTCGAGTTGGATGCAGAGCAACTTCAAGCCTTGGTGCTCGGTTTACCTTGGCAACGCGTCGGTTCCGGAGGAGCCATCACGATGCTCTAATTCGTCTGCCATGGCGCGCTTGCCAGCGCAATTGGCCCATCCGTCTATCGCCGCCACTAGCCCTCTCTGGCAAAATCGGCGGCATGACTTCGCATCCGAATCTCGATCAATTAAACCCTGAAGAACTGCGCGCCTTGGCGGCGCAGTTGATCCAGCGCGTCGAGACGATGGACAAGCAAATCACTCATCACAAGTCGGTTAACGAGAAACTGGCCCACGAGATCGCACTGCTCAAACGCTTCAAGTTTGCCAAGCGCAGCGAGCAGTTGAGCCTGGATCAAGCCAGCCTGCTCGACGACTTGATCGATACGGATATCGCCGCTATCGAAGCCGAACTTGAGGCGCTGCAACCGGCACCTGTCGAAGCCAAAGTACGCCAGCAACCCAAGCGCGCACCTCTGCCACCGCAGTTTCCTCGCACGCTGATCCATCACGAACCGGACAACAGCCACTGCCAGTGCGGTTGCGCCCTCAAGCGCATCGGCGAAGATGCCAGCGAAAAGCTCGACTACACGCCCGGCGTGTTCACCGTCGAGCGCCACATCCGTGGAAAGTGGGCCTGCGAACAGTGCGAAACGTTGATCCAGGCGCCGGTACCGGCGCACGTCATCGACAAAGGCATCCCGACAGCGGGCCTGCTGGCTCACATCATGGTGGCCAAGTTCGCCGACCATCTGCCGCTGTATCGCCAAGAGAAAATCTTTGGCCGCGCCGGGCTGCCCATCGCTCGTTCGACCTTGGCGCAGTGGGTGGGCAACTGCGGCGTGCAACTTCAACCGCTGGTTGATGCGCTACGCGAAGCCGTGCTGACGCACGGCGTCGTCCACGCTGACGAAACGCCGGTACAAATGCTGACGCCTGGCGCGAAGAAAACTCATCGCGCTTACGTCTGGGCCTATGCCACCAGTCAGTTCTCCGATCTTGCGGCGGTCGTTTACGACTTCAGCCCGAGCCGTGCTGGCGAACATGCTCGAAATTTCCTCGGCCACTGGAACGGGAAGCTGGTCTGCGATGACTTCGCTGGCTACAAGGCAGGCTTTGAACTGGGCGTTACAGAAATCGGCTGCATGGCCCATGCACGCCGAAAGTTCTTCGACTTGCACGCGACCAACAAGAGCCAGATCGCCGAAAAAGCGCTGCACTACATCGCGGCCTTGTATGAAGTTGAACGAGAGGTACGCGAGCTGGAACCGGGTGTCCGGCAGCGAATACGGCAGGAAAAAGCAGCGCCGATCATCGACGCACTTCATACCTGGATGATCGCCCAGAGGCAGCTTGTGCCTGAGGGATCGGCCATCGCCAAGGCGTTGGATTACAGCCTCAAGCGCTGGATAGCGCTGACGCGCTATCTCAATGACGGTGCTGTGCCCATCGATAACAACTGGTGCGAGAATCAAATCCGGCCGTGGGCTCTTGGGCGCTCGAACTGGCTGTTCGCTGGCTCGTTACGTAGCGGTAAACGTGCGGCGGCGATCATGAGTTTGATCCAGTCGGCGCGGCTCAACGGGCATGATCCGTATGCATACCTGAAGGATGTTCTTACACGCCTGCCGACGCAGCGGGCGAGTGAGATCGCCGAGCTTCTGCCGCATAAGTGGAATCCTATCGAAGCGACTATTTTCCAAGCGTCTAATTTTTAGGAGAGAACCATAAAGGCTTTATCAATTGTACGGCCCAGTGGCGGCCGAATCGCTTCTGGCGAGAAAATCCTCGAAGTCCGTCGTTGGCATCCAGACTTAGATCCTTCCGAGGATCTCCTGATTGTGGAAAACGAGCGATTTCTCCATAACGATGGGGACGAAGACGATAACGGTATTGCCGTCGCAATTGTGCGCGTGAAAGCCGTGCGTCCCTTCATCCTCGCTGACATGCAAGCGGCCTGTGCAAGTTATTTTGAGGATGGCTGGCTCGCATGGGAGTTGAGTGACGTAAGGCCAGTCATACACCCTGTGACCATCCGTGCGGCACGGGGTATCTACGAGGTAGATTTCCTACTCCCAGACAGACGCTGAACATTGAGCAAGATGTGTTGGGCAGACGCTTACTCAACAGAGCCGACGATCAGAGGTTTTTTGACCAAGCAGCTTATCGAATCGATGCGTAAGATGGCGTTACTTGATGGCATCAGGAGGGTGCAAATGGCAGCTAGTAACTCGGACGGCTTTGAGTTGGACCAACAGGCAACCAAGAGCCATACCCCTCCTGGCTGGCCAATCCATACCGTTGAAATTGCACCACGAGGCAAGGCTCCAAAGAAATACGGCCCGACGACGTATCGGTTCGCTGCGACTTTGACGTTGAGTGTCATCCTGCCAAGAAGGGGGTGGACACTCGTGAAGAAGGCCAAAAACTACGTTTATCTCATTCCACCACCAGACCAGACCTCACCTCCGTTCGGCATCTCTATCGCGGTCCCAACACCAGCTGAGTGTTTGGATATCGCGCGCAGAAGCTATGCGAAAGGGTAATCATGGATAGCACAGTTAGGGCAATGGCCTGCTTGGTATCTTCATGAGAGGAATACCGACGTGCAGGAGATGCGGCGTGACCCGGCAACTGGAAAAATGGTGTCTCTTCTTCATGAGAATCCGCCAAAGTCGAGCCTTACTATCGGCGAGTGGGGTGTATGGGAGTTCGATGTCACGGGAATTGCCGGCGACTTTGCAATCGGAATACTTCCCCCTTCCCAAGCATCAGCAACGGCCTACGCCGTCGATAAGTCAACGCTTACAGAAGGAGCTTTGAAGACTGTCGAGCTGACAGTCTATGAGCGAAATGCCACCGCACGCAGGCTGTGCATCGCACATTATGGGCCAACGTGCCAAGCGTGCGGTTTGAACTATGAAGACAAGTACGGCCCGATAGGAGCTGACCTCATTCATGTTCATCATGTAACGCCTCTGTCCGCTATTGGCGAAGCGTATCAGGTAGACCCCGTACGCGACTTGATACCTCTTTGCGCAACTTGCCATCACGTAGTGCATAGGCGCGATCCTCCGTACTCATTAACCGAGATTCGAGCAGCCTTAACAGCCCAAGCCAGCCTAGTGGCCAGGTTTGACTAGGGCATGGATGATCGGCTCCTCTCGGAACTCGCACATTGCCGAATCGTCGTGGATAAAAACCGCATCGAAAACTGAATATGCATCCATGCTCGCCAGCAACGGAGCAAGGTACAACGCAGCTTTGGCAAAATTGACACCCGGCAGCGGCCAGTTGTCGTAGATGAGCAACCAGTTGGTGGGGTACCGCACGAAGCCATCGTCCATCGCTTTAAGGAGTTTCTCCCCGCCGCAGTGGGCCATCGCCGCCGCCCATTCATACTCAGGAGAGTCGCCGCCCCAAGCGCCCCCAGGGGCATCGGCCTCAATCTCGCGCCGAAGTTCTTCGGCCGATTTCTTGGGCTCTCTAGGCGTAGCGTGAGGGATGAAATAAACATCCGGCCCCAAGCCTCGCTCCCGTAGCACCTGGCTGCGGGCGGCATTCACTGGAACGGCTTCCGTATGCTCGATCCCTATGGACCTATTGGACATCTCCAGAAGGAAGTCCGGCTTATCCCTATGGTTAAGGGTCAGCGGAAAAAAGAGCTTTGCAGCCGGCAGGGTTGCAAGCAGGTGCGCAATGCAATAACGCTCCACATGTGGACTCTCACGTCGATCTGAACGTGCTGGAACACTGATGTCCAGTGCGGCAAGCCCGACCTTTAGCTCTTCAAGATTATTCGCGCAGAGAATGATATTCGACACATGCCCTCTCTTGAAGGACATACATGTCCCTGCTTGACCTTTTAATACTTTCACCATCTCGGGAGAGCACATGACCAGACTAACTGCCGAACTTAACTTCGTGATCATCGGAGGCCGCAAATCCGCAATACCTGTCCTTTTTCGTGCGTCGTACCAATCGCTCATCTTGCAAAAGCCAAACTGACTTGCAGAAACTCCACCGCGCCAACAAGCAGATATCTCTGCAAACCGCCAGTCGGAAATGTCGACACACTTAAGCGGATCGCAAGTGGTTCGAGCCATTTCAGCCACAACAACAGTCTGTCGACTATGCTCAATTGGTTGAAGTAAAAGCAGCTTACGACAGAGGTGGGGGCCGACTGCATCGCGAGCACAATGCGGAGGCAGAGATGGCATCAATATCAAGAAGACTCTTCCTGAAGGTAGGAGGTGGGGTTGCTGCAAGCGTGGCGATAGGTTTGCCCGAACTCACGCAAGCCGCGACACCAAAGCCAACGGCGGAGGGTCGAGTCAATCTTCCTTACCAAATGCAGGCGCTCTCCAAAGCTCAGAAATTGCAGGTCAACACACCAGTCCTATTTTCCTATCCCGACGCGGCCTCACCTTGCGCATTGATTAAGATGGGCACGCCCGTTCCAGGCGGTGTCGGCCCAGATCGAGACATTGTGGCCTACAGCACGCTATGCACGCATATGGGCTGTCCGGTGGCCTATGACCCTGGGCAAAAGGTGTTCAAATGTCCCTGCCATTTCAGCATTTTCGACCCTGAGAATATTGGCCAAATGGTTTCCGGACAAGCCACTGAGAACCTGCCGATCATAGTTCTTGAGTACAACCCAAATGACGATTCGGTCCGTGCTGTAGCCGTCGAAGGGTTGATCTACGGACGTCAGTCCAACCTCCTTTGATAAGGAGATTCAAATTGGCAACGAACAAAGATCGTGTGGCACTGCCTCCGACAGATGCCCAAAAGACCAACCTGACATGCCACTTCTGCATCGTGGGTTGTGGCTATCACGTGTACAAGTGGCCGGAAAATCGAGAGGGGGGACGGGCACCCGAAGAGAACGCACTGGGGCTCGACTTCCGCAAACAGTTGCCTCCGTTGGCTATCATCATGACGCCGGCAATGCAGAACACGATCACCGACAAGGACGGCAAGCGCTACAACATCATGATCGTGCCGGACAAGCAGTGCGAAGTTAATAAAGGGCTCTCATCCACACGAGGCGGGCAATTAGCCAAGGTCATGTATAACCCCGATGGCGTAGGCAAGGAGCGGCTACGCAGTCCACGTGTATATGTGGCTGACCAGTGGGTGGATACCAATTGGGATGATGCCTTGGCGCTTTATGCAGGTGTGACCAAGAAGATTCTCGATAGTGACGGGCCAGCCGTGCTCGCCTTTGACTGCTTCGATCACGGAGGCGCCGGAGGTGGATTCGAGAATACCTGGGGCACCGGCAAGCTGATGTTCACGGCGCTACAAACGCCATTGGTACGTATCCACAATCGCCCCGCCTATAACTCCGAATGCCACGCCACACGCGAGATGGGCATTGGCGAACTCAACAACAGCTACGAAGACGCGGAGTTGGCTGACGTCATAGTTGCCATCGGCTGCAACTCATATGAAACCCAAACCAACTACTTCTTGGCGCACTGGGTTCCCAATTTGCAGGGGCAGACGGTCGACAAGCGTAAACAGCGTTTTCCGGGAGAAACCGTTGCTCCTGCCAAGGTGATTTTTGTCGACCCTCGTAGGACGCCGACCATCGCTATAGCGGAGCAGGCCGCAGGTAAGGACAACGTGCTGCACTTGGATATCGAACCGGGAACGGATATCGCTTTGTTCAATGGCCTGCTGACCTACGTGGTCGACCAAAAATGGCATGACGAAGAATTTATCGCGGCCCACACCAAAGCATTTGACCAGGCACTTCAAGCCAATCGAATGTCGCTGGAGGATACCAGTCACGTTACAGGGGTATCGGTAGACAAGCTCAAGCTAGCAGCCGAATGGGCTTACAAACCCAAAGCCTCCGGCCATCGCCCCCATACCATGCACGCCTATGAAAAAGGAATCATCTGGGGCAATGACAACTACCTCATCCAGTCTGCCTTGGTCGACTTGGTTCTGGCGACCCACAACGTCGGACGACGAGGTACGGGTGTGGTACGCATGGGCGGGCATCAAGAGGGTTACACACGCCCCCCTTATCCAGGCAATACCAAGATCTATGTGGATCAGGAGATCATCAACGGCAAGGGCATGATGTACACGGCATGGGGGGCTAATCCCTTCCAAACCACGCTGAATGCTGAGCAACATCGTGCGGTCATTCTGAAACGTGCCAACATTGTCAGGGAGGCCATGGCCAATGTTCGCGGCGGTACAACGGCGCAGATGGTGGATGCGGTCTACGACGCAGTGAAAAACAAAGGTGGTCTCTTCGTCGCCAACATCAACCTCTACCCAACCAAGCTTGCAGAAGCTGCCCATGTGATGCTGCCGGCAGCCCATCCTGGAGAAATAAATCTCACCTCAATGAATGGGGAACGCCGGATGCGCCTTTCACAAAAATTCATGGACCCCCCTGGTTCAGCGAAAGCCGATTGCCTGATCGCTGCGGCTATCGCTAGAACCCTCCGGCAGATGTATACGGACGAAGGGAAACAGGACATGGCTGCGCGCTTTGCAGGGTTCGACTGGAATAGCGAGGAGGACGCCTTCAATGACGGCTTCCGTATGGCTGGCCAACCCGGTGCGGGCCCAATCGACAGTCAGGGCGGGACCACGGGCAACCTTGTCACCTACGAGCGCCTGAAAGCGATGGGCAACAATGGCGTCCAGTTACCCACCAAGGAATATCGAAACGGCAAGCTGATCGGCACCGAAATGCTCTACACCGATTACAAGTTTGACACTCCGGACGGCAAAGCGGAGTTCAAGCCAGCAACATGGCCCGGATTGCCGAAACCGGTGGCAGAACAGAAGGAGAAGCACCAGTTCTGGGTCAACAATGGGCGCATCAATGAAGTGTGGCAAACGCTCTACCACGACCAATACAACGATTTTGTACAGCGTCGCGTGCCGATGGCTTATCTGGAAATCAACCCAGACGATGCACAAGCGCTGACGATTGAATCTGGAGACGTGGTTGAGGTGTTCAACGATTACGGTTCGTCCTATGCGTTGGCCTATCTGGAGCCCGACATCAAACGAAATCAAACCTTCATGCAGTTCGGTCATTTCAACGGTGTGATGGGTGATTTGACTACCCCATGGACCGATCGAAACGTGGTGCCCTATTACAAAGGCACATGGGCGAGTATCCGTCGAATCGGGAAGGTGGAGGAGTTCAAAGAGAATATCAGCTTCAAGACGCGCAGGTTTAGTACGTAAAAACAGTCTTCATGTACTAGCGTGACGCTTTTTTACGAGCGCGTTAAACCAAGCCCCCCCGCCTATGTAAGCGCATATTGCGGGAGGCTTCGTTGTTTGTGCCTACAGTCCAAGCTCTCCTAGGAATGCATACCTGTAACGGCTCGCGTTTGAAATCGGCCGCGCTCGCAATCAATGCGATTCCCGGCTCAGATTAACTGCAACTGACGGAGCAGCCGGGCTCACATTCACTGCGAGTGAGCTTGCATTCAGATGCGTCGGCTTGCATTCCATCATCGTGGGCTCACGCTTTCTGCAATTAACCAGAGCCACTTTCCAGAGGCAAAGCGAATTAGTCGTCGTGACGGGTACTGATCTTTTGTGTGTAGGGGCTATCAGGCTCGAATGCCGCCCTCTTATCCGCGCGAGACATAAAGCGTTGATAGCACTCCAGGCCACAGAAGTGCACGACGTACTCAGAACCTTCCGGCGTAAGTGCGGCGTCAAGGGGAATGTCCTTGCAACATTCGCAGCAGCTGATGGTAGGGGTGTTGTTTGCGTTCATGATGGGGTTCCTCCGTCGTCCAAGAAAACTTAGTAACGCTTCCGTACCCGTGATCGAACCTGTGCGCAGATCGACCTGCGGCCGGTAGTGCAGAAGAATTCCCGGCGCTCCCAACTCTGCCGCAACTCGGCAGCGGAGACCGCGCAGTGGTCTGAGCGGATCACGGCCGCTCCCGAAAGGCCCGCAGTGCCGCTCTCAGAAAGAGGATGAAGAGAACCGCCAGCACGAGCGCAGCGAGGCTCCAATGTTCGCTGACGAAGGCCCCGGCCGCAGTCCCCGAAAGCAGCAATGCCAGCACCGGCAAATGGCAGGGGCAAGTGAGCGCGGCGAGCGCACCCCACGTGTAGGCGCGCCAGCGGGGTATCTTGATTGATTCGGATTGGTTGGTGTTACGCATGGGCGTGACCTTCGACGGCGCAATGGGTCAGCCCGGCCAACTCCGTTTTCACTGCGGCTAAAGCCGCCTGCCGTGTCGCGATTTGCCGAAGCAAGCGCTCGATACACCCGATCACATCGGTACTATCGTGCGCATCGAGCGCTCGACAGAGCCGCGCCAATTCGTCGAGCCCGATACCGGACTCGAAGGCGGCACGCACGAAGCACAGCCGCGCAAGGGACCGCTCATCGAAAATGCCGTAACCGCTTTCCGTGCGCCGCGCGGGGTGCAGCAAGCCGCGCAGCACATAATCTCGGACTATATGGACACTAACGCCCGCGTCCTCGGCCAATCTGGATATGGAGTAGGCATTCATCGCCGACACCCCCGATCTTCACCGCAAACTGGGGCGCTCAGATATCTCCTTCCGGCTAGGCGCTCAGGTAACCAGATGAGCAACGGTGCAGCACCCAGAGCCAGTAGCAGCCACAGCCTGGAGAGATGCTCGCCGTTTTGGTCAAACACATAAGCCAGTAGCGCACCAACCGCGAGCAACAGGAAGTAAGGCCCCGTGATGTAGCAGTGAAGGCGGCGACAACGCGTGGCGTTGACCAGGCAGGCGCCGCCCATCACGGCCAGCGCGGCGCCCGCTGCCAGGAACAACGCGGGGCGTCGATCTGACAGAACAATCGCTATCGTCGCCACGACGGCAGGCAGCCCCCAGAAGCTGACCACCTGCCATGTCTTGCGTAGGCTGTCGCACCTACCGAGATCGCCTGCCGTGTTGCTCATGTTTCAACCTCGCTCTCTCATTACCCTGCGCAGCAGGACAATTGTTTGACGTCCTTGTTAAAGGTCTGTGCGGCGAGCTTCAGCCCCTCGACCATCGTCAGGTAGGGGAACAACTGATCGGCCAGTTCCTGCACCGTCATCCGGGCGCGGATGGCAATGGCGGCGGTCTGGATGATTTCGCCCGCTTCCGGAGTCACCGCCTGCACACCCAGCAGCCGGCCGGAGCCCGCTTCGGCGACCAACTTGATGAAACCCCGCGTGTCGAAGTTGGCCAGCGCGCGCGGCACGTTGTCCAGGGTCAAGGTGCGGCTGTCGGTTTCGATCCCGGCGTGGTGCGCTTCGGCTTCGCTGTAGCCGACGGTGGCCACTTGCGGATCGGTGAACACCACGGCCGGCATGACGTCGAGATTGAGCTTTGCCTCGCCGCCGGTCATGTTGATTGCCGCGCGGGTGCCAGCAGCCGCCGCCACATAGACGAACTGCGGCTGGTCGGTGCAGTCGCCGGCCGCATAGATATCCGCTGCGCTGGTGCGCATGCCCTGATCAATCCGGATTCCACCGCGCTCGTCCAGCTTCACGCCGGCGCCGTCCAGATTCAGGCCCTGGGTGTTCGGCAAGCGCCCGGTGGCAATGAGCAGTTGGTCGGCACGTAACTCACCATGGTTGGTGGTCAGTACGAACTCGCCGTTGGCGTGGGACACCTGGCTGGCTTGCGTTTGCTCCAGCACTTCGATGCCCTCCATACGGAAGGCCTCCGTCACCGCCGCGCCGATGGCCGGGTCTTCACGGAAGAACATCGCACTGCGTGCCAGGATCGTGACCTCGCTACCCAGCCGGGCGAAGGCCTGCGCCAGTTCCACCGCCACTACGGAGGCGCCGATCACGGCGAGCCGCTTAGGGATTGTATCGCTCGCCAGCGCCTCGTCCGAGGTCCAGTACGGCGTGTCTTTCAGCCCTGGAATCGGCGGAACGGCCGCGCTTGCGCCGGTGGCGACCAGGCAGCGGTCGAAGGCTACGATGTGCCCGCCACCCTCGGCCAGTTCCACGCTGAGCGTGTGGCCGTCCTGGAAACGGGCGGTGCCACGCAGCACACTGATGGCTGGGGTGCTCTCCAGAATACCTTCGTATTTGGCGTGGCGCAGTTCGTCGACACGGCCTTGCTGCTGCGCGAGCAGTCGCTCGCGCAGGACCGTCGGCGTCGTGGCGGACAATCCAGTGTCGAACGGACTCTCGCGGCGCAGATGGGCCACATGCGCGGCACGAATCATGATCTTGGAGGGCACGCAGCCCACGTTGACGCAGGTGCCGCCGATGAGACCGCGCTCGATGAGGGTAACGCGGGCACCGCCTTCCACCGCCTTGAGCGCGGCCGCCATCGCCGCGCCACCGCTGCCGATGACCGCAATGTGGAGCCTGCCGTCTTCTTTCCCGGCGCCAGTGCTGCCGCTCAACCAGCCCCGCGCCTTGTCGAGCAGGCCAGGACGGGTTTGTATCGTGGAGTCGTCGAACGCCGCTCGATACCCCAGAGCCTCGACGGCGGCCTGCATTTGCTCTCGGCTTACGCCCTCGTCGGCCTTCAATTCGGCCTTCCCGCTGGCGTAGGAAACCTCCGCCTGATGCACGCCCGGAATCTTCTCCAAGGCATCTTTCACATGCTCGACACAGGAGGCGCAGGTCATGCCGACGATTTGCAGTTTGGTCATAGCGTTATTCCTCAGATGGGTCTCTTTTCGGTATCACTGTTTCTGCGGAGTCGGACAGGAATCCGGCCCGCAACGGCGGTTGGCGGGCGACACCAGATCCCATATCGACACCCCAAACATGAGAGCCAGGCCGATGTAGAGCAACCAGCCACTCCGCCAGCCGTGAGCCAGCATCAAAAACACCGCTGCCAGCATCAGGACAGGGCCGATCAGACTGAGCGCAGTCCGTCGCCACTGCCGATGATTGAGCCAGCCAAGGGCATTAACGAGCAGAGCCAGTCCAGCAAACAGGGGCAGCAGCGTGGTGATGAACAGGCCTTCCCACTGGCTCAAAAAGCCCAGACCGATCGCGGCCCCCAAGCTGGCAAGGGCGGGAAAACACGAGGCGCAACCTATGGCGGAAACCAGCACGCCGACAGAACCGGCTTTGTCACCGATCCGCGTGAACAGATTGAAAGAATTTGCCATTGGAATGCCCGCCTATTGCTTGACGCTGGACGGGTAGCCGGCGTCCTCAGTCGCCTTGGTCAGCGCCGGGGCATTGGTCTTGGTATCGTCGAAGATGACGGTAGCCTCGCGGTTCTCGAAGCTCACCTCAGCCTTGGTCACGCCATCGACCTTGGTCAACGCCTTCTTCACCGTAATCGGGCAGGCGGCGCAGGTCATGCCGGGCACCGACAGGGTAACGGTCTGGATGGCCGCCCAGACAGGTGTGGCGACGAGAGTGGCAAGGGCGAAGGATGCGAGCAGTTTTTTCATGGCGAACTCCTGATCAGTAGAACAAGGGAAGGATGTAAGGGAAGCCGAGCGCAACCAGCGCCAATGCCGCAACCACCCAGAAGAGCAGCTTGTAGGTGGTGCGTACCTGAGGGATGGCGCAGACATCGCCCGGCTTACAAACTTGTTGCGGTCGAAAAATGCGCCGGTAGGCAAAAAACAGCGCGATCAACGCCCCGCCGATAAAGATCGGGCGATAAGGTTCCAGCACGGTCAGGTTGCCGATCCAGGCCCCGCTGAATCCCAGTGCGATCAGTACCAACGGCCCAAGACAGCAAGTCGAGGCGAGAATCGCAGCAAGCGCCCCGGCAACAAGAGGGGCGCGCCCGTTTGATGGTTCAGACATGCATTTCTCCTTTCGAGCATTTGATCGATGGTTTAAGGTTAATCCCGTAGTCAAGTACGGAATCAAGCGGTATGAAAAACAATGTGGAAAGTCTGACCATCGGCGCCTTTGCCAAGGCGGCCGGGGTCAACGTGGAAACCATCCGGTTCTATCAACGCAAGGAGCTGTTGCCCGAACCGGACAAGCCCTACGGCAGCATTCGCCGCTACGGCGAGGCGGATGTCGCACGGGTGAAATTCGTAAAATCCGCGCAACGGCTAGGCTTTAGTCTCGAAGAAGTGGGCGGGCTATTGAGGCTGGATGACGGCTCTCACTGCGATGAAGCGCGCGTGCTCGCCGAGCAGAAGCTCGGGGATGTGCGGGGGAAACTTGCGGATTTAAAGCGGATCGAGTCAGTTTTGGAGCAACTGGTTCACGACTGTTGTGCGAGCCACGGGACTGTTTCCTGTCCGCTGATCGTTTCACTGCATAGGAACAAAGAGCCGCGTTGACCTACGATCTCCAGCTTCGTAAGGCGCCTCTGTTTGTCGGCTGGAGCTTAAAAAAAGCGGCGCTCAATGAGCGCCGCTGAATGGCCAAAGGAGCACTTGCAGAGGCCACAGATGGGTAACTGACATTTACGCTCGCGCCTCATCTGGACAGACTCACGCTGAGTCTGGTCGAGCGGAGCGTGCAGCAGTCGCTCATGTCCTACCTTGCAGATGGACAGGCGGGCTGCTCTTCGACACGGCCAGCCGCCGTGGCCCCTCGTTGCTCAGTCTTCACCACCAAGGCCGCCTCAGCCTTGTCGCGTATAGCAGCCCTCCGCTCAATCAATCGATCGCTCCCGCCTTCGGCCCATATGGTGGATGACAGCAGAGTCGAACCCACTATCAGCAGCAGTCTTAGGTATTTCATAACAGCCTCCTCTCGGGTTTTCTACCCACGACTCGACTCTATCTCCGTAGTTAAGTACGGAATCAAGCAGAGGATAGAGTTGGAGTACCTGGACTATTGCGCTGAGAGGAGATGGCAGGGCTTAAGTGCACTTTCTGTTCCGTTGCTCCTCAGCCCCCAGACTCAGATCGGCAACCCCGCTGCCAGCATCTTGTCCCGCAGCTCAGCGGCGCGCGCCGGATCGAGCGCGTTGCTAAACAGCGCCTTGATCTCATTGGGTCTGGCGTCGAACTGATCTACCAGATCCTTGATGCGGTAACCGTGGCGCGTCAGGGTCGGTTCCAGATCATCCAGTTGACGCGACAGCACTGATTCCACCAGCTCCGCCGAGACCGGTTTCTCGCCAGTCAGGTATCCCATCAACATGGCTTTGTCCAACTATTCAGTGAGAGCCCAGTGTAGTCGGATATTGAAAGCTGGAGACTGTAGCTGGATGTCAGCAATGCGGGTTTGCGCGAGGGTTGCCTGCTGAGAGACGGCCGTCCAACAAACCCTGGTTTATTGGACGGTCTGAGCGAGGGGCGTTCAGTTGCAGAAAGCGTGAGCCCATTGAGATTAAATGCAAGCCGGCGCGGCTGAATGCAAGCTCGCTCGCAGCTAATGTGAGCCCGAGGGCTTCATCAGCCGCAGTTAATCTGAGCTGGAAATTGCATCGATTGCGAGCCCGGCCGTTTTCAAACGCGAGCCGTTACACATACCCTGTAGAGGAGTTCCCTCTCAATGAGCTGGATCAGTTGGAGCCCAAATTGAGTCGCTATACTGGACCGTCTTGCATCGATCCAAGGTTCGTCCGATGACTGATTCGCTGAGCGCTCAATTAGACGTAGTAATTATTGGCGGGGGGCAATCAGCCTTGGCTGTAGCGTATTTCCTGCGCCGCACACTTCTTTCGTTCGTCATCCTCGACGCAGAGGAAGAACCCGGTGGTGCCTGGCTACATGGCTGGAACTCGTTGCATCTATTCTCACCCGCCACTTGGAGTTCGATCCCTGGCTGGATGATGCCCCCTACGCAAGATGGCTACCCTTCACGGAATCATGTGATTGAGTACCTCAACCAGTACGAGCAGCGCTACCAATTCCCGGTTGAGCGCCCGGTACGGGTCACTTCTGTTGAGCGTACGGAATCTGGCCTACGAGTACGTTCTGCTGACAAGCACTGGGATGCCGAGGTTGTTGTCAGCGCTACAGGCACCTGGAGCAATCCCTACGTACCTCACTACCCCAATGCAGAGCTATTCAAAGGTCAGCAGCTGCACTCCGCGAACTATGTCGAAGCGCAGCCGTTCGTGGGCAAAAAGGTGTTGGTGGTGGGTGGAGGTAACTCAGGAGCACAAATTCTTGCCGAAGTTTCAAAGGTCGCTGAGACCACGTGGGTAACCCCAGTAGAACCGATGTTCTTGCCTGACGATGTGGATGGGCGGGTATTGTTCGAGCGTGCAACTGAGCGCTGGAAAGCCCAGCTGGAGGGGCGCGTCATTGAGCAGCCGGTTGGTGGGCTGGGCGATATCGTCATGGTTGCGCCCGTTGCCGAAGCCCGAGAGCGCAACGTGCTCAAGTCTGTACGACCTTTCGAAAGTTTTACGCCTAATGGGGTTGTTTGGGTCGATGGTTCCGAGTCTGCGGTGGACGCGGTGATTTGGTGCACCGGATTTCGGCCAGCCCTTCAGCATCTGGATTCACTGGGGGTGGTCAACTCCGAGGGCCGCGTTAAGGTCGAAGGCACCCACTCGATCAAAAAGCCAGGGCTGTGGCTGGTCGGTTACGGCGAGTGGACAGGTTCAGCTTCCGCCACACTGATCGGTGTAACACGAACAGCACGGAGCACAGTCAATGAGATCGTGGCCGTTCTCGCCGATCAGTCCACCTGAAGTGGCCGGCAGCCGACCTTGAAGTACACCGCTGATAGTTGAGGGGAATCTTGCCTGACATCTTCCACAGAAGCGTAAAGCTCGACACTGGCCATGCACTCGTTTATGCGCTGAAGGAGGATGTCCTTCAGCCGTCCTTGGCTGCTGGCTGGGCAGTCGCTACCCTCTTTCATCGCCAGGGATGCTCGCTTCTCGTCGCGGCCAATCAGACTGTCAAACTCCGCCGTACAATCACCCCATTGCAGGCTGTCGGCGGAAAGCCGAAATGACGGTAGCGCCAAAGCATCCCTCTGGGTATTGCGCCACTCGCCTATAAACCATGTCCCTTCAATCGTCTTGTCCATACCGGACGGACGCTTGGCGGGTGTCTCGCCTTGATCACAAGCGGTCAATGCAACCGCAGTAATCACCACAAAAGACAGTGTAGGTATGTCGATAAACTTGCTCATGACGTGCCTCCGACATGTGTTGATTCAGGCTCTGCCAATTCCTCCACACGCACGTAGCGCGAAGAGGTTCACTCCCTCCTGCCTGACGGTTTCATATCGCCTCAGCATGCCTGGGTAAGGCGATAGAAATTAGAGCGGCCAGCAACACGAATGCGCTCGATATCCACAAGCATGCTTCCAGCCCATACACCTGATAAACCCAGCCGGACAGCACTGTGCCGATCAACCGCCCCATGGCGTTGGACATGTAATAAAAACCCACATCCAGCGACACGCCATCTTCCTTGGCGTAGGACACGATCAGGTAGCTGTGCAGCGACGAATTCACCGCGAACAACGCACCAAAAACCATCAATCCGCCCAGCAGCACCGCCTGTTGCGACAGCCCGGTGTTCAGTCCGAGAGCAATTGCCGCAGGCAGGCCGGCCAGTGCCAGCGCCCAGAGAAATGCCGCACGACCATCCGGCACGTGCCCTCGCTTCTTGCCGGTGATGTTGGGCGCGAAGGATTGCACGATGCCGTAGCCAATCACCCAGGCCGCCAGGAAGCCGCCAACCTTCCAGAAGTCCCAGCCAAACACGCTGCTGAGGTACACCGGTAAGGCCACCACAAACCAGACATCACGGGCACCGAACAGAAACATCCGCGCCGCTGAGAGGATATTGATCGCCCGGCTCTTGGACAGGATGTCGCGAAACTTGGGCTTGGCTTTTGCTTTGCCCAGGTCCTTCTTCAACAGGACCAAGCTGCTGATCCAGATCAGCGCCAAGACACCCGCCATGGCCAACAAGGCGCCTTTGAAGCCGATGAGTGCCAGCAAGGCTCCACCCAGAAAAAAGCCAACCCCCTTGAGTGCGTTTTTCGAGCCGGTGAGGATTGCCACCCACTGGTAGAGCTTGCCCTGTTGCCCATCCGGAACCAGAAGCTTAATGGAGCTTTTGGCACTCATCTTGTTCAGGTCTTTGGCGATCCCGGACAGCGCTTGAGCGCCCATCACCCATGGAATGGTCAGCCAGGCTACCGGAACCGTGAGCATCAACAGCGCGGCGACCTGGAGGCCCAGCCCGATGTTCATGGTCCGGTTCAGCCCTAGCCGGGCGCCGAGGTAGCCACCCACCAGGTTGGTGATCACGCCAAAGAGTTCGTAGAACAGAAACAACGCCGCGATTTGCAGTGGGCTGTAGCCCAACGCGTGAAAGTGCAGCACCACCAACATGCGCAAAGCACCATCGGTGAGGGTGAAGGCCCAGTAGTTGCCCGTCACGAGCAGGTACTGCCGCACTTCCGGAGCGAGGGCTGACAACACTTTCATGACCGCTCCTTAGACTGCCAGGCCAACCATTTTGGCCAGTTCGACGGTACGGTTGGCATAGCCCCATTCGTTGTCGTACCAGGCGTAAAGTTTGACCTGGGTGCCGTTGATGACCATGGTCGACAGCGCATCGATGATCGATGAGCGCGGGTCGGTGCGGTAGTCAATGGACACCAGCGGACGCTCCTCGAAACCGAGGATATCTTTCAGTTCATTCTCGGACGCGTCCTTGAGGAACTGATTCACCTCTTCGACCGTGGTGGCACGCTCGACTTCAAAAACACAGTCAGTCAGCGAAGCATTGGCCAGCGGCACACGTACAGCGTGACCATTGAGGCGTCCACGCAGCTCCGGGAAGATTTCGGCAATGGCAGTGGCCGAGCCGGTGCTGGTTGGAATCAGGCTCATGCCCGAAGCACGTGCACGACGCAGATCCTTGTGCGGCTGATCGAGAATGCTCTGGGTGTTGGTCAGGTCGTGAATGGTGGTGATCGAGCCGTGGCGAATGCCCAGCTTCTCGTGGATCACTTTCACCACTGGCGCCAGACAGTTGGTGGTGCACGAAGCGGCGGTGACGATGCGATGTTCTGCCGCATTGAACAGCTGATGATTGACGCCCATGACGACGTTCAGCGCGCCTTTTTCCTTCACCGGAGCGCAGACCACCACACGTTTAACGCCCTGATCCAGGTAGGCTTGCAACACCGCCACTGTTTTCATCTTGCCGCTGGCTTCAATAACGAGATCGCAACCCGACCAGTCGGTATCGGCAATCGCTTTGTTGGCCGTGACTTTGATCCGCTTACTGTCGATGACGACGCTGTCGCCTTCAGCGCTGGCTTCGTTGTGCCAACGGCCATGTACCGAGTCGAAGTTGATCAGGTGCGCATGAGTCGCCGCGTCACCTGCTGGATCGTTGATCTGTACGAATTCGAACTCAGGCCAACTCCAGGCTGCTCGCAGAGCGAGGCGACCGATCCGGCCAAAACCATTGATGCCAACTTTGATAGTCATGTTGTTGTGCTCTGTATCTGTTTGTCAGTGGGAGTTCGACTGGGTGTCAAACTGGCCGATGTATTCAATGTGGGCAGGATGCTGAATGGCGCGTGGACGCAACGACTGAACATCGCGGATGGCATCACTAAATGGCACACCGCTCTCGATCAATAACTGAGCGGCGACCAAGCCGGTACGACCCGAGCCGCCCTTGCAATGGATAGCAATGGTTTTCCCTTCGGTCAGCAACTGCTGGAGTCGCGGATGATGCTGTTCCCATGCGGCTTTGAATGCTTCGCCAGGCGCTTGATCGTCTTCTACTGGCAGGTGAAACCACTCGATGCCGAGCATTTGGCACTCTTCGGGCAGCAGGTCGATCTCGTTCTGAAGCAACTCTTCTATTGGCATCAGCGTCAAAAGCGCCGATGCCCCCGCGTCCTTGAGGGTTTGCAGCGCCTCGAAAGGCTTGGTGCCCTTCGTGCCTGGACACGGGGTGAAGATCAATTGGCCATTGAACTGTGCCAGGGGCAGTACGGAATATGGGTGTTGTTGCACGGTTAAAAATCCTCAGATGGAGCGCTGATTGACACGTTTCATGAGTTCTTCCGCCGACTCCTTGCGCTCGGAATAACGATCCACCAGATAGTCCTGGCGGTCGCGAAGCAGCAGCGTGAATTTCACCAACTCTTCCATCACATCAACGACACGGTCGTAGAACGGAGAAGGTTTCATCCGGCCGTTGTCGTCAAATTCCATATAGGCCTTCGGTACGGAGGATTGGTTGGGGATGGTGAACATGCGCATCCAGCGTCCCAGCACCCGCAGCTGATTGACCACGTTGAACGACTGCGAGCCGCCACACACCTGCATCACCGCGAGGGTTTTGCCCTGAGTCGGGCGTACAGCGCCCATCACGAGTGGCACCCAATCGATCTGCGCTTTGAACACTGCACTCATATTTCCGTGACGCTCTGGAGAGCACCAGACCTGTCCCTCGGACCACAACACCAAGTCGCGCAGCTCCTTCACGCGTGGATGATCGTCGGGGGCATCATCTGGCAGCGGCAAGCCTGAGGGATTAAAAATCCGCGTCTCGGCACCGAAGTGCTCCAGCAACCGAGCGGCTTCCTCTACCAGCAGACGACTGAAGGAGCGCTCACGAGTCGATCCGTAGAGCAGCAAAATGCGCGGCTTGTGAATGGAGGTCTTTTCGATACCGAGTTTGTCTGCCGATGGAAGATCAACCAGTTCGGTATCGAGCTGGGGAATATGGTCATCAAACATAGTCTTTGTCCTGCGCAACGGCGCTCTTGGATTCGTCGAACCAGCGGCGTTTCAGCCAGAGGGCCACACCGACCAGGGAAATCAGAACCGGCACTTCCACTAACGGGCCAATCACTGTGGCGAAGGCGACCGGAGAAGCCAGGCCGAAGGTGGCAATGGCCACGGCAATCGCCAGTTCGAAGTTGTTGCTTGCGGCTGTGAAAGCCAGTGCGGTGGTGCGTGGATAGTCAGCCTTGAGCAATTTCCCCATCCAGAAGCTGATGAGGAACATCACCACGAAGTAGATCGTCAGGGGGATCGCGATGCGCAACACATCCAACGGCAATTGCAGCACCACGTCACCCTTAAGGCTGAACATGGCCACGATGGTCAACAGCAGCGCCACCAGCGTCAGCGGGCTGATCTTCGGAATGAAGCGCTCCTGGAACCAGTTTTCACCTTTACGTGCGATGAGAATCTTGCGGGTCAAGAAGCCTGCCAGGAACGGCACACCTAGGTAGATCAGGACCGACTCGGCAATGCTGACAAAGCTGGTCTCAATGACACTGCCTTCCAGCCCGAATAACGGCGGCAACAACCCAAGGAATACCCAGGCATACAGACTGAAAAACAGGATTTGAAAGATGCTGTTGAATGCCACCAGTCCGGCGACGTACTGATTGTTGCCACCCGCGATCTGGTTCCAAACCAGCACCATCGCGATGCAACGAGCCAAGCCGATGAGGATCAGGCCGGTCATGTATTCCGGCTGGTCCCGAAGGAAGATGATCGCCAGCGCGAACATCAACACCGGTCCGATGACCCAGTTCTGGACCAAAGACAAAACGAGGATGCGCTTGTCCTTGAAGACTTCCGGCAGTTCCTCATAACGAACCTTGGCCAGAGGTGGATACATCATCACGATCAAGCCGATAGCGATGGGGATGTTGGTGGTGCCCACAGAAAGACTGTTGAGCCACTGCGGCCAGCCTTCGAACAGGCTCCCCAAACCGATGCCCAAGGCCATGGCGAGAAAGATCCACAGCGTCAGGTAACGGTCCAGGAAGGAAAGGCGGCTCTTACTCATGATCATTGCTCCTGTAGTTACAGCGTGCCTATCAGGGCCAGCTCTGCCTTGAGCTGTTCGGCACTCAGTTGGGAAAGAGGTAAAGCCAGGAAGGCTTCAATACGGGTTTTGATCTGCTCCAAAGTGGCTTCAAAAGCCGCCCCGATCTCTTCTTGAGTGCCGAGGTATTCCGAAGGGTCAGCCAACCCCCAGTGCGCCTTGGTGACCGGTCCGAAAAATACCGGGCAGGCTTCACCGGCAGCCTTGTCGCAAACCGTGATGACGAAATCAGGAGCCAGGTTCACATGGACATCGCTGGACTTACTGCACAACCCGAGCGTCGACATACCAGCGTTTTCCAACGTCTTGAGACTCAGCGGATGCACTTCGCCTTTGGGTTGACTGCCCGCGCTGTAGGCTTTCATGCCTTCCGGTGCCAAGTGATTGAAGACCGCTTCACAAAGGATGCTGCGGCAGCTATTGGCAGTGCAGAGAAACAGGATTTTCATCGAGCGGTCTCGTAGTCGAAGGCGGAATCAGGCGATTTGGCTTTCACAGCACACGGCTGCACGTTCAGGGCGGTCACCCATTTCATCAAGGCGTTTGGCATCAGGGCTTAACCAGTGCTTGTTGCTTTCGAGCGCAGTGGTCAGCACTTGATGAACCCAGTCTGGGAGATTCGGGTGCAGTCGGTAATACACCCATTGGCCTTGCCGACGGTCCGACAACAGGCCGCAAGTTCGCAGTTGGGCGAGATGCCTGGAGATTTTTGGCTGACTCTCGTTCAACGCGCAGGTCAGCTCGCAAACACAAAGCTCTCCTTCACGGGTGATGAGCAGCATGGTGCGGACCCGGGTGTCGTCCGCCAGGCATTTGAAAACAGTGGTCGGTGTCAGATGGTCAGCCATATCGATTCTCAGCGTTTGGTTTTCACCAAGACGAACATCTTGATGCGCTCATGAATTTCGTGAAGGGTGTGACGGAACGCGTCGGGTTTGGTGCTGGTCGCCGGGTCCTCAAAGTTCCAAGCCAATGCCTCGCCAGCTCCAGGTAACGACTGGCATTCCGCTGCTGCTTTATCGCACAAGGTGATGACGTAATCGAAACGCTCACCACGGAATTCGTCTACGGATTTGCTGCGCAATCCTTCGGTATTCACCCCAAGGTGGGAAAGTGCGTCGAAGGTGCGCGGATCGACCTGAGTTGGAACGGTTCCGGCGCTGAATGCCTCGAAATGCTCCGAATCAGTATGCCTCAGCAGCGCTTGGGCCAACTGAGAGCGGGCAGCGTTGGCAGTACAAACGAACAGGACACGGGCTTTGCTGGTCATTGTGAAGCCTCAGCTCATATACGATTTATCGAATATATGATTTTATGCATGCGAGGTAAAGCCCCTGCACCGGAAAAATTCGAAAAGGACCAGTTCATGCCGAGCAACCCCCCCTAAAAGCCCTTCTTTCTAGGGCATATGGGATACTCACTCAGCAAAGCGCTTAAGAAACATTTGGAAAATTATATATATGAATATTGTAATAAGTTTGTCATCCATTCGAGGATAGCCTCTGCTCCGATCCAACCAACCAGGAGCCTGGAAGATGAAAAAACTGACGATCACCGCCGCCTTGCTGACTAGCCTGTTTGCGAGCGTTAGCTTCGCGAGCCAGTACGACAAGCCCGGATTCTTTACCAAAGTAGAAGACGGCCGCCTTTGGGTCTTTCGTGAAGGTTCTGAACAACTGAAAGAATTCAAGGCACACGGCGAACCGGCCAAGCAATACACGGAAATTGGGACCGGTCCAGACGGGATGACCGTTAAGTCTGGTGACGAGAACGCGCTCAAGGACTATCTGAGCACGCTTAAGAAATAAAACGATTAAACCTGATCCGCCCCTATCGCAGGGGCGGGTTTCGATGGATGGGTATTAGCCTTTGCAACAACCTGGAGAGGCAAGAGGTGTGACATCAGGATTGCGCCTCCAGCGACGCAACAAGACGCCTGACTTGTCAAAGCCTTCAAACTGTCACCGACTTCAACGAAATCCGAGTCATATACGCCAGTCTCGGGGAGAGCCAGCTCAACCTTATTCGCCAGATGCCAGATGCCAATCGCCAATCAACTCCGCGACGACAGACCAGATCTGTTCATATCCAATCATCGGCAAGATCGTAGGCGGGGCGTCAAGTTAATGAGCGCTCAGGAACAGCACCCTGAGCTGATCTTGATTCCGGAGTCAGCCAGTGCTTCCACGATGGTGCAATCGGGTGCCATTGTTCCGGGACAGCAGGTTTGGCAGTCCTTGGCCATATACAGTAATTCTTGCCTGATGGTTTGCAATCGGGCCAGTTTTGCTTCCACGGACTCCAGATGCTTCCTGACCACCGACAATGCCTCGCCACAAGAACGCTGCTGATCGCCGGAGAGGCTGATCAGTTCGCGGACTTCATCCAGAGGGAATCCAAGCTCCCGTCCTTGGCGGATAAACAGCAGTCGCGCCCGGTGCTGCTCCGTGTAAACCCGATGCCCTCCAGAGGAGCGATTGGCGATGGGCAGTAGGCCAATTTTTTCGTAGTACCGGATGGTTTCGATGTTGCATCCGGTCTCCTTCGACAAGGCGCCGATTCCCCACATGTCGCTTCTCCAAAGAAATCACTTGAACCTGTAGTAGCTACAGATATTACTCTGGTTCGACTGATACTGATAACCAATGCGGCGTGGCCGGCTCGAGATGTTTTTTCCAGAGACTTTCCAATGATGAAGGCGACAACCCTCAATAAAATCGGGGGCGCAGTGGGGCTAGGCTGCCTGGCCTGTTGTGCCACACCCATGCTTGGGCTGATGGGGATCGCCGCAATAAACATAACCGCCAATGCTTGGTGGCTTGGTCTGACCCTCGTGGCCCTATCGGTTGGAGCCTTGGTTTATCGCAATGTTAGCCACAAGCAGCACCGGTGCGCGAATTCGCAAAAGCCATGCAAAGGAGCGGAGTGCCGTGGTCGCTGATATCGTGGGTACCTCCCGCTTGATCGCCCTGCATAAGCACTTGGTACGCGTATGCGTTACGTTTTTGCTGGGTATGTACGCGGGCGCGCTCTGGGCATCCAATGCGAGCAACGTAGTAACTACCGAGCACATGAGTGCGCAATTGGTGGCAGAACACCAGAAGCTGACTCCGGGAAAAACATCGTCGATTGCATTGAAATTGAACCACCATCCACAGTGGCACAGCTATTGGCGTACCCCTGGCGATTCAGGCTTGCCGACGCAGATCAAGTGGAACGTGCCAGAAGGCATCCAAATGGGCGCGATTCAATGGCCCGCTCCTAAGCGACTACCGTTTGGCCCATTGATGAACTTTGGCTATGAGGGTGAAACCTGGCTCATCAGTGACATCACCCTACCTCCGGACTTCGTCAACCCGTCGGTCACGCTGAGTGGCCACGTAGAGTGGCTGGTTTGCTATGACGTCTGCATTCCTGAAGAGGGGCAGCTGACACTAACCCTGCCAGTAGGATTGCCGGGCACTTCTCCAATTGCCAATCCCGAGGCAGTTCGGGGCTTCGAGACGGTGCGAACCCTGTTGCCAAAAAAGGCAAATGATTGGAGCTTTTCTGCGGTATCGACGAGTACCGGTAGCACCCTTTCTATCGCGCCTCCACAAGGGCAATCCTTCCCTCAGAGCGTCAGTTTTTTTCCGTATGATGAGGGGGTGATCGAGCCGAGTGCGGTTCAGACCTTGTCATACGATGACGCTGGCTATCAACTCTCCATGACACGTGCAGTTCAGCCAGTGGCTCCCCTGGTGCGACTTCGCGGCATCGTAGTGACGGAAAATGGCACAGGCTCACCAGAGGCGCTGGAAATCGATATTCCAGTCCAGGGTGCAGAAGTAGCCAAGCCGAACGCGACCATCGATACAAGCGCTCAACTGGGGTTGATTGCTGCGGTGTTGCTGGCTTTTTCAGGCGGGATACTGCTCAACCTGATGCCCTGCGTCTTTCCGATCCTCTCGATGAAGGTATTCGCATTTGCTCGCGAAGCAGATCCATACAAATCGCGCCGAAATGGCCTGTTCTACTCAATAGGCGTCGTCATTTCGTTCTGGCTGCTTGCGATTGTGCTGATGGGATTACGATCTGCTGGGCATGAATTCGGATGGGGCTTTCAGCTTCAATCACCGGTAATAGTCGCCAGCCTTGCGTTGTTGTTTTTTGTGCTTGCGCTCAATCTTTTGGGTGTTTTCGAGATGGGCAGCCTGGTGCCGAGCCCTCTTGCATCCATCAGCCCTCGTCACCCAGACGTCAGTGCATTTTTCTCCGGTGTGCTCGCTGTTGCGGTTGCCTCACCCTGTACAGGCCCGTTCATGGCGGTGGCGCTTGGTTATGCAGTGACCCAGCCCGGATGGACTTCGTTGGCCGTCTTCACCTCGCTGGGCCTCGGTATGGCCTTGCCATACTTCCTGCTGGCTTGGTTTTCCGGCATCAGGAAGTGGTTGCCTCGACCAGGGCCATGGATGGTGCAATTACGTCAATTCCTAGCCTTTCCGCTGCTTG
The DNA here is from genome assembly GCF_019775695.1 of Pseudomonas sp. AO-1. Taxonomy (NCBI): domain Bacteria; kingdom Pseudomonadati; phylum Pseudomonadota; class Gammaproteobacteria; order Pseudomonadales; family Pseudomonadaceae; genus Pseudomonas; species Pseudomonas sp. AO-1. Next base: position 2,583,779 of record NZ_CP079947.1, on the reverse strand, counting down.
CAACCGTCATATGGCTCGCCTGGGTGCTGGGCGTCCAGGCTGGCGTAAGCCCGTTGATCGACCTTCTTTTGGCACTCTGGTTAATGGGTCTTGGCCTGTGGCTTTTCGGCAGGTTTCCCTCCAGATTGGGTAAAACGATTTCATGGGTTTTGGCGTTGAGCATCCTGATACCGATGGCCAATATCGCCGGCTCCGCGACCTCCGAGTTAACACGCCAAGCTGGTCAGTGGGAGACCTACTCGCAAGCCAAGGTTGAACAGCAATTAGGCGATGGGAAGACCGTATTTGTCGACTTTACCGCTGCTTGGTGCGTGACCTGCCAAGTCAATAAAAAGCTCGTGCTGAATACCGATGAAATCGACCATGCCTTCGAGCAAAGCGGTGTGGTCAGAATGCGGGCCGACTGGACAAATCGAGACCCTGAAATCACCCGTGCCTTGGCGCGCTATGGCCGGTCTGCGGTTCCCATGTATCTCGTTCTCCGTCCAGGCCAATCGCCAGAAATGCTGCCAGAGTTGCTGACTAAATCTCTGGTGAAGGCTGCACTTGCTTCTCCCGAGTCACCTGGCAGTGAGTCATCGAAGCCCATTCTGGGCACTCTTTAACCGAGGAAAAATCAACATGAAAACATCCATCGTCGCGTCAATGACATTACTGCTGGTATCGCTCTGGGCGAACGTGGCGAGCGCTGCGGCAGTCGTAGGGCAAGCGGCTCCGAACTTCACCGTGACAGACAGCAATGGTACTTCTGTCTCGCTGGCAGACTACAAAGGGAAGTACGTGGTTCTGGAGTGGATGAATCCCGTTTGCCCGTTTACCCAAAAGCACTATCGCAGCGGCAACATGCAGGCCTTACAAAGTGAATACCGCGCAAAAGGCGTGGTGTGGTTGTCAGTCAACACCGCAGAGGCAGGAAGCGCTTCTTACCGTCCAGGTTCAGAGATGAACGCTTGGGAAACCGAGATGAAAGCAGCCCCATCTGCCTTGTTGATGGATTCTGACACCAGCTTAGCCAAGCTGTACGGCGCTAAAACGACCCCGCACATGTTTGTGGTCAGCCCTGCTGGCAAGGTGGTGTATGCGGGTGCGATTGATGACAAGCGCAGCACGAACATCGAGGACGTAAAAATCGCAAAGAACTTCGTGAAAACGGCGTTGGATGAAAGCCTGGCCGATAAACCGGTCAGTATTTCTTCAACACAACCTTATGGGTGTTCCGTTAAATATCTGTGATGTTCTTCGCACAGCGTTAGAAATACACGCATCACTCGACGGACGAGTTGCGGTTGCTTAGGCTGACGGCCTTTTTTTGATACCCGAGGGGAGCACTATGGATAGGGATGCACTTGAACAGAACCAGATACCGATCTATTTCGTCGCGGTCATTGCCGCAGCAATCGGTGGGTTCATGGCGCCTGTGGCCGCTCAGGGGCTGAATGCTTTGGTGACTCCAACCATCGCCGTGCTGATGTACGCGATGTTCCTACAGATTCCCTTTCTTGACCTGCGCGAAGGCCTGAGCAATAGACGCTTCATGTCAGCTCTTTTGATCGCCAACTTCGTACTGATTCCACTGCTGGTGTGGGGCCTCACCAGAGGACTCACGGATCATCCGGCGATCCTTGTTGGTGCTCTTCTGGTACTGCTGACACCCTGCATCGACTACGTGGTGGTCTTTACTCATATTGGCAAGGGCGACTCTCGTGGGATCCTTGCGGCCACACCGATCCTGCTGCTACTTCAGCTTGTTCTGCTACCCGTGTACTTGGCCTTCATTTTGGGCAGACAGTCCGAAGTCGTGATCTCGGTAGGCCCGTTTGTTGAAGCCTTTCTCGTGCTGATTGTCGCGCCGTTGTTGTTGGCCGTGGTTACAGCGGCGCTGGCCAAAAAGTCGAAAATCGTCGGCGGTTGGAACGCCGCCTGGGCTTGGCTACCCGTTCCAGCAATGGCGGCGGTTCTGATCGCGGTGGTCGGTTCTCAAATCTCCTCGGTCGTTCGCGACATCGACCAGCTTGCCCCGGTGATCCCTGTGTATATCGGCTTCATGCTGCTGGCACCGTTGGTGGGCGCGTTGGCTTCGAGAGCTTTCAAGCTGCCCTCCACGACTGCCAGAGCGGTCACTTTCAGCTCGTCAACGCGTAACTCTTTGGTCGTTCTGCCATTGGCTCTGGCATTGCCAGAAGAAATTCGAGGCCTTGCTGCCGCTGCTGTGATCACCCAGACGTTGATCGAGTTGGTTGGTGAGCTGATCTACATCCGCGCAATACCGGCACTCGTTTGGCGGAAAAAATCGCAGATTGCGTCGATGACCTCATAGGCATGTGACTTACCTCAAGGGGAGTTAGCTGGACGCTTATCAATGACGACCTGAACTCTTTTGAAAAATATGTGAATCAACCTGACCCGCCTTTGTCGCTAAGGGCGGGTTCGGGGAGGCACTAGCCTTTGCAGCAACCCGACGACGTACGAGGTGCGGCCTGTGGGATTGTCCCTCCAGTACCGCAACAAGACGTCTGGCTTGCCGAAGCCCTCAAGCGATCATCGACTTCATCGAAATCCGAGTTGCAAATGCCCGTCTCCGGGAGGACCAGCTCGACCCTTTTGGCCGCATCCCAATCACCCGCCAGCGCCGCGACGACAGAGCGAACTTGCTCATACCCCGTCATCAACAAGAACGTTGGCGCTCGGCCATAGCGTACCGAACACTCCGCAAAAAAGGATGCTTGCCTGACGGTGTTTGTAATCACTTCAGGTGTGAACATATGAACAAGTTGAGCCGTCGTGGGTTGAAAAAGAATACCTGCGAGCGCTGGAGATAAAAACGCGCAACCGCGACTAGCTGGTAGCACCTGTTTACGCTGCATCGCCTGAGGATCTTGAGCGTGCGGCCGCATCTGGAAAAACAGTACTTCGCGGGTCTGGGCCACTGGTCCGCCCCCGAAGATTCAAATCGCTTCAGGACGAACCTGAAAAATCAAAATCCACTAATTGAATTGAGTTCTATTGTTCGTTTGCCTTTCCCAAAACTGCTTCAGTGCAGCGTCAGTCTGGATCAGGGCTTTTTCATCCCCACCCGCCGCTGCATCTCGGCCGTAATCGTCTGCCGGGTTTTCTTCATGTCTGCCCAAGGTCCATCGCCCACTTCGGCCAGGCGTTCATGCGCATTGTGAATGTTCCACTGGTTGCCGCCCTTGAGCGATTCGACCTCTTCACGAAAAATCGGCATCGACACCGGCAACCCTTCTCGCGTACGCACGGCGTAGGCGCAGATGGTGGTCGCGCCCAAGCCGTTGCGCAGGTAATCGATGAAGATCCGTCCCACCCGATTCTTCGGCCCGGACACTGCGGAAAAACGCTCCGGCAGCATCTTGGCCATGTGGCTGACAATGGCGCGGCTGAACTCCTTGACTTCATCCCAGCCGAGCTTGCGGGTCAGCGGCACCACCAGGTGAATGCCCTTTCCGCCGCTGGTCTTGAGGAACGCCTTGAGCCCCAGTTCATCGAGCACCGTCAGGGTCAACTGGGTGGCCTCGACCATGCGTTTCCATGGCAAGGCCGGGTCCGGGTCGAGGTCAAGGACGAAGCGGTCGGGTTTGTCGAGGTGGTCCGAGGTGGCGTTCCAGGTGTGCAGTTCGACGGTGCTCATCTGCACGGCGCCGATCAACGCCTCGGCGTTGTTGATCACCATCATCGGTTGGCCCGTGAGCTTCTGGTCTAGGGTGGTGATGTCGGGAATGGCCAGGCGCTCGGCGTTTTTCTGGAAAAACAGTTCGCCGGCGATGCCATCCGGCGCGCGCACCAACGCCACGGGGCGGTCCTTGAGCTGCGGCAGAATCCACTCGGCGACGCTGGCGTAATACTCCGCCAGTTGCACTTTGGTCGCACCACTGCTGGCGTCGATGACACGGTCCGGGTGAGTGATGCGCACCTTGCCCTGGTCAAGGCCGATCTGGGACGGCGCAGGTTCGGCTTTCTTCTTCGCGGCGGAAGGTTGGGCCGCGGCGGTTTTTTTCCCAGGGGCAGTTTTCACGGCAGTCGGACGCTCCTCAGTGATGTCTTTGGCAGGTTTGTCGTCACGCAGGCCATGGAACACCGCATGGCGCACCGAACCGTCCTTGGTCATTTCGGCAAAGGCCACTTCCGCCAGCAGGCGCGGTTTGAGCCAATGCACAGCCTTGAACTCGGCACCGCCGGGCGGGTTGACCACCGCGGGTTTCTTCGTATGCAGGGGTTTGAGTCGTTGATGAATGCTGTTGAGGGTCGCCTCGGTAAACCCGGTGCCGACCTTGCCGGCGTAGCGCAACTCACCGCTGTCGCGGTCATGCAGCCCCAGAAGCAACGCACCGAAGGCATTGCGTGAACCTTTGGGGTCGGTGAAGCCAACGATAACGAATTCCTGTCGATGCTTGCACTTGAGTTTGATCCAGTCACTGCTGCGCCGGGAGACATAGGGCGAACCGAGGCGTTTGCCGATCAGGCCTTCCATCTGCATTTGGCAGGCGCTGTTGAGCAAGGCCTCCGGGTCTTCGCTAAAGGCCTCGGAGAAGCGCAGCAGAGGGTCTTTGCCGGTCTTGAGCACCGTCGAGAGCGCAGCCCGGCGCTCCTCGACGGGCACCTCGCGCAGGTCCACGCCATTGAGGTAGGGCAAATCGAACAGGTAGTAAAGAATATTGCCGCTGCGGCCGGCCTCGAAGGCGTTTTGCAAGGCCTGGAAGTCCGGTACGCCGTGTTCGTCGGCCACCACAACTTCACCGTCAAGCCAGGCCGATTCCAGGCCTAGGGACACCAGCGCCTTGGCCTGGCCGGGCAACTTGTGGGTCCAGTCATGGCCGTTTCGTGTAAAGAGTCGAACCTTTCCATCTTCTATCCTAGCGAGCATCCTAAAACCATCGAATTTGACCTCATAGCTCCATTGACCGCCCGGGGCCTTTTCCACCAAGGTCGCCAGTTCGGGTTTGATCTGGTCTGGCAACTCGGCCTTGCGCGCGCCGGTGAGCTGCGCGGACTGTTCTTTGCGTACTGGCGCTGCGGGCTGCTTGATGGCCTTGGCTTTGGCTGTCTTGGGTGCTTTGGGTGCTTTGGGTGCTTTGGCGACGATAGTCCGTTCGCTGAGCACGCTGTCGGGCTCGGCCGCAACCACGTCGTAATCGTCTACAGCCCGAGCGGCACCGTCCTGATGCTTGATTAGAAACCATTGCTCCTGCTTGCCCGGCATGTGCGTGCGAACCAGGTTCCACACGCCGCCGAGCTTCTCGCCTTGCAGTTCGAACTTGAGCCGGCCCTTGGCATAGGCCTCGACCGGATCGTCCAGGGGAATCCACACGCCACGATCCCAGACGATGACATCGCCCGCACCGTAGTGGCCTTCAGGAATGCGGCCCTCGAAGGTGGCATAATCCAGCGGATGGTCTTCGACATGCACCGCCAGGCGCTTGACCTTGGGGTCCAGCGACGGACCTTTGGGTACCGCCCAGCTCTTGAGCGCACCATCTAACTCCAAGCGGAAGTCGTAATGCAGGCGCGAAGCATCGTGCTTCTGGATGCAGAACTGCAAGGCGTGTGCTTTTCCCTTACGTTTGCCTTTCGCAGGTTTGGCGACGCCGGCAGGTTCGGGGCTCTCTTCGAAGTTACGCATACTGTTGTATTTTTCGAGTTGCTTTTCCATGGTGCCCTCCCCAAAGTGCAGACAACATCAACCTGCTGTTGTCTTGAGACCTCGAATAGGTGTGAGAAGGTTCACTTATGAATTCACCAGATCTGCGCTAATCCGGAAGCGCGGTGACAAGGACAATCAGGATTGCAGTCGCAACCAGTGAAAGCTGTTCGCCCGTGTCGCCTCATTTCAAACGCAACATGTTGGAATTCACTCTGGTGAGCTTTGTGAAAGGCACTGCACCGAAAGGCAACAAAGGAATTTTTTCAATCGCAACACCACTAACGTCGGATCCCGCAAAATAAGGCACCTGAAACGCAACATTTGAAGTGGCACCTATTTAAATTTGATCTCGTAGCTCCACTGCCCTTCCGGGGCGCTGTCGACCAGCGTCGCCAGTTCCGGCTTGAGTTGCGCCGGCAGTTTGGCCTTGCGCGCACCAGTGAGCGTAGCGGACGCCGTTTTGCGCGGTTTGGCCGGGGCCTTTTGCACCGGTTTGGCTTGCTCGGCGGCGAGCTTGGGCTTACTGATCAAGGTGCGCTCGCTGAGCACGCTGTGCGGCTCGGCGCTGAGTACGTCGTAATCGTCTTGCGGGCGCGCAGCGCTGTCCTGATGTTTGATCAGAAACCAGTTCTCCTTTTTGCCCGGCATGTGGGTGCGCACCAGATTCCAGAGGCCGGACAGCTTCTCGCCTTGCAGTTCGAATTTGAGTTTGCCCTTGGCGTAAGCCTTGGCCGGGTCTTCCTGCGGAATCCACACGCCACGATCCCAGACGATCACCTCGCCGGCGCCGTAATGCCCTTCGGGAATGCTGCCCTCGAACGTCGCGTAATCCAGCGGGTGATCTTCGACGTGCACGGCCAGGCGTTTGACCCTGGGGTCGAGCGACGGCCCCTTGGGCACCGCCCAGCTCTTCAGCGCGCCATCGAGTTCGAGGCGAAAGTCATAATGCAGGTGCGAAGCGTCGTGCTTCTGGATGCAGAACTGCAGCGCATGGTCAGTCACCTTGCTGCGGCCACGGCGCTTGATGGCGGCGGGCTCCGAGGTCGCCGAAAAATCGCGCATGCGGTTGTAGTCGTCGAGGTTCCTGGTCATGGCGCACCTGCCTTGTGTCAGCCAATGCGGGTCACGGTCAGCGCGACCACGGCGATCCGGTCTACACGCTGGTAACCGGGATTCAGCAATTCTTCACCGAACACGTCGGGATCCAGTTCGCGATAGGTCCAAGCGAATCGCGCCGAATCCAGGCGTGGCACCACGGTGTCGAAAAACGGATCACGGCCATCGACCATGGCCACGCCGGTGTACAGCAGTAACGAGCCACCGGGCGCCAGCCGATTCAGCGCCTGTTCGACGATGCGCAGCGACAACCCGGCCCCGAGTGAACCTCCGCCATTTCGGTAGGCGCGCCCGGCGGGATCGGCCATGTACGGCGGGTTGGCGACGATCAGGTCGAAGTGGCCGTCGGTACCCTGCAACACATCGCTGGCCTGCACCTCGACGTTGGCGACCTCGGCCAATGCCGCGTTGATCGCGGTCAGGCGCAGCGCGGCGGGGTTGATATCCACCGCCAACACTTCGGCTTCCCGCCGAGCGCGGGCAATCAGAATCGCACCGACGCCCGCCCCGCATCCGATATCCACCGCACGCTGGATCGGTGCAAAGCTCTGCTGCAGATGCGCGTGAATCAACTGCGCGAAACGGTAGGTGTCCGGACCGAAAAACACCGAATCGGCGGCATCGGTGGGAAAGCCCGAATGCACGAACAACAGGTCATCCAGACTCGACCAGCGCACCCGGCTTTTCAAACGGCCGTCGTAGGCGTCAATCACTTGCGCCTCCTGCAACTGCCGCTGCTCGTCGGCGGACAACAACCCCGGTTCGAACGGGCGCGACCAGCCGAAGACATCACGCAAGGTATCGGCCACCTGCCCCTCGTCCCGCTGGTTGACCCGCTGATGGGTCAAAGGCGTCGGCGTGATGAAACGATAACCGTCGGCCTGCAAGCGTCGGCCGAGTTGCAGCAGCGTGAGGTCGTCGGCAGACAAATGTTCTTCCTGATTCATGGAGAGTTCCTTAGCGCAGACTGGATTTGAGTTCGATGAAGCGACGCGTTGCCAACAGCCCCGCCGGGTGGGCATGGCGGGCGGGTGACAGCCATGGGATCAGCGTGGCCATTTGCGCGTGACCGTCCTGGCCTTGTAGCGAGGAGGTCAGACGCTGCACATCGGGATCGTGTTCGGGCACGGCGGCGTCCGGGGTGGCGACCTGGCGGCTGCGTCTTGGTGTCGGATTCTTCTCCGACGACGTCCAGTCGCCGGCAATCCAGTCGTGCAGCAGTTGCTTTTCATAAGGACTGAACACGCCGAACATCGCCGCACCGTCGCCGTCGATCAACTGCCAGAAACGGCTGGCCTGCGGATCCTGATTGCGCTTGATCCAGCCCTTGTCCTGCATCACCTGCAGAAACCCGGGCAGTTGCTCGGGCGTGGCCAGCCACTGATTGACGGTTTTGCCGTCGAAGCGGCAGTAGTCGGAATGCATGTGCTGACCGAACGGACGCTTGCGCTCGAGCATCGTCAGCACTTCCTGTTCCAGGTCGAAACCCTCGATGATGGCGCGGCTGCCCTGCCCCAGGTCGTTGAGTCGATAGCCCAGCGATACCCGGCGCAGAAACTCGCTGCGATCCGCTTCCAGCGGCAGCAGGTCGAGCACCGCCTGCACGGCTTTTTGCGCATGACCGGTGCTGGCGTTATCGATGGTCACATGCAGGGTGAAATAGTACGGATCGATGCCCAACTCGCTGAGCTCATAGGCACTGATCAGCAGGTGCAGCGGCAATTGTTCGTAACCGAGGTTGTAACCGATCACCTCCGGCAAACAAGCTTCACCGCAGGCACCGAGTGCCAGTTGCAATGCACCTTGCAGGTAGCGCTCATCGGCGATGGCGCTGGCATCCTGCAAACCGTGTTCAGCGAGCAGTTTGCGGTAGATCACCACATGGTTTTGCGCAGGATTGCCGTCGCCGAGTTCTTCCAGATAGGTACACAGCAAGCCATCAAAACGCGGGTCGCGCCATTGCGCCAACAAGCCGTACAGCCACGCGCCATCGACCAGTTTGGTCGGTGCCACGGCTTGCAGAAAGTACAACGCGTGAGCCTTGTTGCTGAAGAACTGGCGCGGTCCGCCGGCCTGACGCTGTTGCAGGTAATCGGCGTACTGCCGGGCAACCTCGGTGCAGTGCCCGGCGACCCACTCCTGCCACACCGACGGATCCTGCGGCAACGCTTCGGGCAACAGCGCGGCGCGCTGCAACTGCTCGGCGAGAAAATCCTGCGCGAGGGTGTCAGGCGAATGCTCGAGCAGCAGCGCCTCATAAATACGCCGCAGGTCACCGTCGGCAATGATCGGCTGTGGCTGCGCGCTCGGCGCTGGCAGGGAAGTCAAGGCAGTCATGTCAGTGTTCTCACTCGGTTGGCCGGTCAGGGCGTTGTTTCACGCCTCTACAGCAGCAGAGCAACCGCTACGGAGAAAAATTCAATCGACATGAAAATTGCCCTGACGGACGGCGATCAGCGCCAATTCTCTTTCACTTGATCACTTGGTCTGGTCACTGTAGGAGCTGCCGCAGGCTGCGATCTTTTGATTTTGTCTTTTACGATCAAGATCAAAAGATCGCAGCCTTCGGCAGCTCCTACATTTACATCGTGTAAAGGCTTGGCCGAGCGGAGTGTTTCGGGAGCGCTAGTGTTCAAGGACGATGGTTACGGAGGGCAAAGGAATGCCTGAAGCTGCAAAAGCCTGCGGTTTACGCAAGGGACGCTATTCGGAGGTTGGGCGGGTTTATTTGCTGACAGCGGTGGTTGAGCAACGCCGACCGGTTTTTTCGGATTGGAGAGCAGGACGACTATTGGTAGGGCAGATGCGGGCCGCCGATCAAGCGGGAGTGGTTCATTCGCTTGCCTGGGTTGTGATGCCGGACCACCTCCATTGCTGGTCGAATTAAAACAAGGCTCTTTGGCGCAATTAATGTGCCGTGTCAAATCGCGCAGTAGTCGCTCGGTCAACCTGCTGCGAGGCAATTCGGAGCCGGTGTGGCAACGCGGCTATTACGACCGAGCTCTGCGTCGCGATGAAGATCGTAAAGCCGCTGCCCGCTACATTGTCATGAATCCATTGCGGGCCGGTCTGGTAAAGCGTTTGGGTGATTACCCGCTATGGGACGCAATCTGGCTCTGAAGATCAACAGATCGCAGCCTTCGGCAGCTCCTACATTTGGAGCGCTTTTCCCCTGTAGGAGCTGCCGAAGGCTGCGATCTGTTGACTTTTGCTTCAGCCCTGCCCCTTGGCCTGCTGTTCCAGGTGCACCTGCAATTGCGGGTCGATCTGCAGGGCGGCGGCCAGTTCATCCAGATAGTTGCGTTCGGCGTCCTGCTGATCGTCCACCAGTATCACGCTGACCAGGTACATTTCGGCGGCCATGGCCGGGTCGCCGTTGGCGGCCTCGGCGACTTCGCTCGCATCCAGTGGTTTGGCGATTTCGCTTTCGAACCACTGCTGCAATTGCGGATCGTCGGTGTGCTTGCTGATTTCACTGTTGATCATCTGTTGTTCCCGGGTATCGATCTCACCGTCGGCCTTGGCTGCGGCGATCAACGCCCGCAGTACGGCATGACTGTGTTCCTCGACTTCGGGCCCGGCCAGCAGGTTGGCGGTTGGCGGGATCTGTTGCGGTGCCGCTGAGGCCTGACTGCGTTGCCAGGCCTGATACGCCTGGAACGCCATCATCCCCAGCGACGCCAGCGCCGCATAATGGGTACCACCGGAGCGGCTTTGCGTACCGCCACCCAGTGCCCCACCCAACGCGCCGCCCAAGCCACCACCGCTACCGCCGCCGAGCAGACCACCGAGCAAACCGCCCAGACCGCCCAGCCCACCGGACTGCGCCGCACTGCCGCCGGGGCCTGCACCGCCACCCAACAGACCACCGAGCAAGCCGCCCAGTCCGCCGAGTCCGTCCGGATTACCGGTCGAGTCAGCACGTTGTTGTCCCGCCGAGGCCTGGCCTCGCAGCAGTTGTTCGAGCAAATCGCTGGTGTTCATGATGTCGTCCTCAGGCATTGGCATTCACTGCGTCAGGCAACGATAGACCGGCGCAGCCATCGCGCCAGCACCGTCTGGCTGACACCGGCGGTTTTCGCCGAGGTATTTTTCGAGCGGCCAGCTAAGATTCAACAGTGGTGAACCTTATCCCGGCCAAACCGGTCGATAGCTGCAACCCCGACCCGGTTTGCCGGCGCCCTTTGCTCGAGGGTGATACCCGGCTTGCTTCATTTTTCTGGAGAACGCCCCTGTGATATCGACCGTACACATCGCCAGGCTCAAAGCATGGGGCGCCCATGGTTTTACCGCGACCGGCGTGGTCACTGCCTTTCTGGCGACCCTCGCCCTGCTGGAGAACCAGCCGACCCATTGCCTGATGTGGCTGGGTGTGGCATTGATCGTCGACGGCCTCGACGGGGCGCTCGCGCGCAAGGTCAATGTGCAATCGGTGCTGCCGAGTTTTGACGGTTCGATCCTCGATCTGGTGATCGACTACCTGACCTACGTGTTTATCCCGGCGCTGTTCATCTACCGCTACATCCCCCTGCCCGACTACACCCTGCTGCTGAGTGTGTCGCTGATTCTGGTGTCTTCGCTGTTCTGCTTCTGCAACGTCAACATGAAAAGCAAGGACAACTATTTCGTCGGTTTCCCCGCCGCGTGGAACGTGGTTGCCCTGTGCCTGTACATCATTGGCCCGGGACCGTGGATCACTTTCCTGACCATCATTGGCCTGGCGCTGCTGACCGTCACCCGCATGAAGTTCCTGCACCCGTTCCGTGTGCGCCGGTTCATGCCGATCAACATCGCGGTCACGGCAATCTGGCTGTTGTGCAGCCTGTCACTGGTGCTCAATCACCCGGTGATCAATCCGCTGGTGATGGGGTTGTGGCTGCTGATGTCGGCGTACTTTCTGGGGATCTGCATCTGGCGTACGGCGCTGGAGTGGGTTGATGGGGCACACCTGAAATAGCGCCAGACCTGCCAAACACGAATACCTGTGGGAGCTGGCTTGCCAGCGATTTCGTACTGTCAGTCGACATCGTTTTGACAGGACAGCCGCCATCGCTGGCAAGCCAGCTCCCACAGGGATTGGCATTGTTCCGCCATTCAGCGTTTGGTGATCACCACCTCCAGATACTCGCTCGGCACCACCAGCGAACCGGCTCCCGCCCGATTCGAGCGGTTGAGCAAGTCCGCCAGATCACTCTCCAGCGCCTGACCGCTTTCCGGCGGCAATGCCGCGAAGGCCTTGTGCACCGGCCCGTACCAGTGACGGAAGATGTCGATGAAATGCGCCGCCGAGCGATAACGGAAGTTGAACGTGCGGCGGGTGACCTGCAGCAGAAATTCACGTTCATCGAAGTGGCTGTGCAACCACGCTTCGGTGCCCCAGTTTGACGGTGGCTGCGCGACGGCGGGCGGCGGCACGTGACGGCCGAGAACCTTGAACATCTGGCCAACGAACCCTTCCGGGGTCCAGTTCGCCAGACCGATGCGCCCGCCACGCCGGCAGACCCGCGCCAGTTCCGCCGCCGCAGTCGCCTGATCCGGGGCAAACATCACGCCGAAGGTCGACAACACCGCGTCGTAACTCTCGTCAGCGAACGGCAACGCTTCGGCATCGGCGACCTGAAAAATCACCTCCAGATGCTCGGCTCGTGCCCGATCCTGCCCACGTTCGAGCAGCGCCGCGACATAGTCGGTCGAGGTCACCAGGCAGCCACGCCGCGCTGCCGCCAGGGTCGCATTGCCGTTGCCGGCGGCGACATCCAGCACCTCTTCATCGCAGCGCAGGTCGCAAGCCTCGGCGAGGTTTTCGCCGACGATCTGCAAGGTGGTGCCGATCACCGCGTAATCGCCGCTGGCCCAGGCGACTTTCTGGCGCTCCTTCAGACCCGTCAGATCAATGGGCGTACTCATCAATCGTGCTCCGCAGCAGGTTGGAGAACTTCATTCAGCCGTGGTCGGGTCAATGACCGTCATCACCCGTGCCACGCTGTTGGCCGGGAAGCCGCCCAGCCTGGCGTGCTCGCGCACCTGCTCTTCGTCAGGGGCGATGTAAACGCAATAGATTTTGTCGGCGGTGACGTAACTCTGCAGCCACTGCACTTGCGGCCCGAGTTCACGCAACACTTGGCAGGAGGTTTGCGACACGGCTTGGAGTTCTTGCGGCGACAGCTTTCCGGCCCCTGGAATCTCGCGTTCAATCACGAATTTCGGCATGGCAACCTCGCGTTCTTTTTATCAAGGACAGGGTCGGCAGTGGCCCTGCCTGGTCACTATCGCGCCGAGGGTCGATGGCGTCCGTGCCAATCGTCCGAAGAACACGTAAAACAAGGGCTGGGCCGATGAGTGGCGGTTTTTTGTAAAGCCTGCGAAACACCGTCGGGACTGCTCGGGATGGCGAGGAGCACTCAATTTTCGTTGTTGCAGCCATCGGCGAATTTACGGTAATCCAGCACTTGGGTTTTGCCTGCCGAATCGAGGTAGGTCATGCGCGCATCGACAATGCCGCAGGTCACTGAGGTGTCCTGAGTCATCGACAGCACTTTCTGCACGTCCAGGTGCGTGCCGTAGGTGTAGGTGTGCGGGGTAATATCGGCTTCGGCACGGGCCGACAGGGTGCAGATGTTCAGGGCGGCGAACAGGTAGGCGGCGATCACGGATGTGCGGGTCATGGCGGTTACCTCAAGGCGTGGATGGGTTGAGCCGAGGCAAGCTGGGTGCGCCTCGATGGAGCCTATTTGAGGCGCCTGAGGTATCACGTCTGTGTCTGGAAATGCCCGTTATGACGCGCTGTGTATCTGCGCCACCCGGAGATACACAGCGATACAAAACCCTGAAAAAATCGCGTTTTTGCGTGTGTATGTATCCGTCATGGCGCCAGATACACTGCAATACAAACCCCGGCAGGCAAGCCGGCGCAGGCTCGATAGACTGCATGGCATTGCCCTTTGATTAGAGGTTCTGCACCGATGGAACATGTCGATCACATTCTCATCGTCGACGACGACCGCGAGATCCGCGAGCTGGTTGGCAATTACCTGAAAAAGAACGGCCTGCGCACCACCGTGGTCGCCGATGGCCGACAGATGCGCAGCTTTCTCGAAGCCAACACCGTCGACCTGATCGTGCTCGACATCATGATGCCCGGCGACGATGGTCTGCAGCTGTGCCGCGAGTTGCGCGTGGGCAAACACAAGGCCACGCCGGTGCTGATGCTCACCGCGCGCAACGATGAAACCGACCGCATCATCGGCCTGGAAATGGGCGCAGACGATTACCTGACCAAACCGTTCGCTGCCCGCGAACTGCTGGCGCGGATCAACGCCGTGCTGCGGCGCACGCGGATGCTGCCGCCGAACCTGGTGGTCACCGAAAGCGGTCGTCTGTTGGGTTTCGGCCGTTGGCAGCTGGATACCTCGGCCCGACATCTACTGGACCAGGACGGCACGCTGGTCGCGCTCAGCGGCGCCGAATACCGCTTGCTGCGGGTGTTCCTCGATCACCCGCAACGGGTGCTCAGCCGCGATCAGTTGCTCAACCTGACCCAGGGGCGCGAGGCCGATCTGTTTGATCGTTCCATCGATCTGCTGGTCAGCCGCCTGCGCCAGCGTCTGCTCGACGATGCGCGCGAACCGGCTTACATCAAGACCGTGCGCAGCGAGGGTTATGTGTTCTCGCTGCCGGTGGAAGTTTTCGGGGCTTCGGCATGAGTTTCAGGCTGCAGTGGCCGCGTACGCTGGCGTCACGCTTGTCGCTGATCTTTCTGGTCGGGCTGATCCTCGCTCAGGCGCTGTCGTTTGGCGCGCAGTACTACGAGCGTTTCCAGAGTGCCCGAAGCACCATGCTGGGCAATATGCGAAACGACGTCTCGACGTCGATCGCCATCCTCGACCGTTTGCCCGCGCAGGAACGGCCCGCCTGGCTCAAGCAACTGTCCCGCACCAACTACGACTATCTGTTGAGTGTCGGCGAATCCGGTGCGCCGCTCGACCCCGAGGCCGACGAGGTGCCGGTGGCCGTGACCTCGATCAGCGCCGCGCTCGGCGGTGCACACCCGCTGAGCTTCACCCGGTTTGCCGGGGAGCAAAAACACTTTCAGGCCCATGTCAGACTCAGCGACGGCAGCCCGGTGACGATTGATGTGCGTCCGGCCATGCCGCCCTTGTCGCCGTGGCTGCCGGGGGTCTTGCTCGGACAACTGGCGTTGCTGATCGCCTGCACCTGGCTGGCGGTGCGCATCGCCATCCGCCCCCTCGCCCGCCTCGCCAACGCCGTGGACACCCTCGATCCCAACGCCCATCCCGTGATGCTCGACGAGCAAGGCCCGATCGAAGTAGTCCACGCCGCGCGGGCCTTCAACGCGATGCAGACGCGCATCGCCGCGTATCTGAAGGAGCGCATGCAACTGCTGGCGGCGATTTCCCATGACCTGCAAACCCCGATCACCCGCATGAAGCTGCGTGCCGAGTTCATGGACGACTCAGTGGAAAAAGACAAACTGTGGAACGACCTCGGCGAAATGGAGCACTTGGTCCGCGAAGGCGTGGCCTACGCCCGCAGCATCCATGGTTCGACCGAAGAAAGCCGGCGCACTGACCTCGATGCCTTCCTCGACAGCCTGGTGTTCGATTACCAGGACATGGGCAAGGATGTACGCCTGATCGGCAAGAGCGCGGCGGTGATCGATACCCGCCCCCAGGCCCTGCGGCGGGTGCTGGTGAACCTGACCGACAACGCGTTGAAATTCGCCGGTGCCGCCGAAGTCTGGGTCGAAGCCCACAAGGATAGCCTCGCAATCACCGTCATGGATCGCGGTCCGGGCATCGCCGACACCGAACTGGCGCACGTGCTGCAACCGTTCTATCGCGTGGAAAACTCGCGTAATCGTGATACCGGCGGTACCGGTCTGGGACTGGCGATCGCCCAGCAACTGGCCATGGCCCTCGGGGGTTCGCTGACCCTGAGCAATCGCGAGGGCGGAGGGCTGTGTGCCGTGCTGAAGCTGCCGCTGCAGCCCTGAGCCGTTCAACGGCCTCTGTTCAATCGCTGCCGACAGGTAACTGACGGTTAATGTGCACATTGTTGCGCCATGCCTGCACCTTTGTCGCAATCCACTGACTGCGCCGCCGGGTTGTCGCACTTATCGTTATGTTGTCCGTTTCGCGTTGGCGACCACTGGTCACCACTGTCAGATCTGACAGTGGTGAATCAGCGTCGGGATGCGGTTCCATGGCGATTGGTCCAACCTGTCGGGGCGCAACATGACTCTGCTCGAATCCGTCAGCCACGTGTGTACGCGCCTTGCCCCCGGCGGCTGGCATTCGCTGATGCTCGCCCACGGCCTGGATCTGCTCGGTGAACCGTTCGCTGCCGAACTGCAAAAGCCGCTGAACATCGACCGGTCGATACCCGGGTTTGCCGATTTCACAGTGGCCGGCAGCCGCGCGATCGAAGCCGGCGTGCCGGCGCACAGCCTGCTGTATCACGCGCTGGCCTCACCCGATGTGCTCTGCGATGAGAACGGGCAAACATTGCAACTGTTTCCCACCGCCGCCGAGATCGAGACGGTGCTCGACTATGTCTACAGCGTCATCCCGCCCACACTCGACAGCCTGCGCCACAAAGCCCGGGGCGCGCCGTTGGCGGTGGTCGCGTTCGCCAGTGAATATCGTTGCGCCGCCGACACCGTGCATGGCCGGCATGCCGACCTGTGCTTCTCGCGTACCGGTATCGCCCGCGTCGGCACCGCACCCGCGCGCTATGACGCGATGCGGCGCAGTTTCCTGCCCTTTGTCGACGATGACCCGCACGGCATCCGGGTGATGCCGGTACGCTACAGCGCCTACATTGCCGTGCAACTCAAGGGCGATGCCGAACGCTTCGGGCCGATGGATTTCCAGGTGGATCTCGACCCCGGGCTGGATTTCTGGGTGCCCCTGCACAAGTTGTTCAATGGTTCGCAGTGCCTGGAGGGGCTGAACCTGACGCTGACGCTGGACAACCACCAGATCAACGAAAAACTGCGACATATTCATTTGCGCCACAGTGGCACCGGTTGGCAGGAACCGCAGATCAGCCAGCCGCCCTTCGTCGTGACGGACAATCTTGCGCATTGGGCGTCGGCTGTGGATCTCGGGCCGGGTCTGCTGGTGCCGGAAACCAGAGCCCGGCTGGTCGCGCCCGTCGAGTACCAGGGCAAACCGTTGTCCTTTGTGCTGCCGGCCAATACCGGAGGTATGGTGCACGGACGTCACCGGGTCGAGGCGGATGGCAGCATCGAAGACCTGAACGACCACGAAGGTGTCGACGAGTTGGTTCGTCAGGGCGGTTATCGCGCCTTGCATTATCAGGACGGCACCGCCGATGGCTGGGTGTTGCCACGCTGCCGGATGCTGGAAAACTGCTTGCCGACGGTAGCCGCCTATTCGCTGATTGGCCCTCCGGATTTCTACCCGTTATGCACTCAACGCCGGCTGTTGCACTGGCTCCGCAATGAACCGTCGCTACCAGATGCCGGCGTCTGGCACGCCCGACTGGAAGCACTCTCTAACGTACGCTACTGCGCCAACCTGGACTTGCAGGATCAATTGTTCTCCCCGGCTGACCGCGGGGTGAGCGCGATAGTCGGCCTCGTCGATCAGCTCGGCCCGCCGCAATCCAACGGCGCACAAACGTCACCCTCGCGGCCCACCTCGCTGCCCGACGGCGCCGCCGGTGTGTTCGGGCCGGGCTGGGAGGTCGGCTGGGTTCGCCAGCGTACGGCGGACGACGAATGGATCAACGTCCTCGCCGGTTATCAGATGGCCAGCCCGTTTCCCGAGGATGCCAAGATCTGCGCCGCGCTAGGTTCTTTCTGGCCCGGGGTCGCGCCGGATTCGGCACGGGTCTTCGAACCGCGCTCGACGCTGCACAGCATCATTCCCCTGACCGATGAGGAAATCGGCATGGGCGGCGTGGCCTGGGATAATCAGCGCGCCCCGCAACTCATCACTGAAGACGAGCACCTGATCGTCCAATACCACGCGTACGCCCATGCCGATTACACACAGGTGGCCCTCGATGGCCGGTTTTCCCTGAGCCTGACCGGCCACACCGCGCAAGCCGCGTATCAGCAACGCGTGCGCTCGATGTATCGCGTGTACCGCGTGCTCGGCGCCGCCAGCGACAAGCCTCTGCGCAATGCCTGGCCGCTGCTGTCGTTCGTTGAGTTGCAGCGGCCGAATGCCGAACTTGAAACCGCGCAGGAAGAGTCTGGGCGGGTTCTCGACGGCTGGGTGCAGCGCTTTTTGCTGTACAGGCGCGGTGCCGTGAAAGTCGCTGAAAGTGATTTCAGGTTACGCCACGTTGAAGTCGAAGAGCAGGTGATTATGCTGCTCAGCGCGGATGCAATCCTGATCAAACGCGACTCCCTGCCATGGCAGGTAGCCGATGAAGCCATTTGACGTCGTGATCATCGGCGCCGGGCCTGCGGGCAGTGCAACCGCGATCAGTTGCGCCCGACACGGTCTGCGTGTGGCCTTGATTGAACGGCAGGCGTTCCCGCGCTTTCGCCCCGGGGAAAGCCTGCATCCGGGCATCGAACCGCTGCTGCAGCAACTGGGGGCTGCCGAGCAATTGTGTGGCCGCACGGCCCGGCGCTTCGACGGCCACTGGGTGCACTGGGACGGCGCACCGCGCTTCAATGGTTTTGGTGCCGATGATCGCGGCGCCTGGCAGGGTTTTCATCTGGAACGAGCACAACTGGATGCGGCGTTGCTATCGAGTGCCGCCGCGTTGGGTGTAGAGGTCAATCAACCCTGCCGGGCACGACGGGTACTGACCCAAAGCAACCGAGTAATCGGCGTGGAAACCGACAGCGGCTGCTTCTACGCGACCTGCCTGATCGACGCCAGCGGCGCTGGCTGCTGGCTCGGTCGCCAACTCGGTTTGCCGGTGCGCCACTGTTCACCGCCGCTGGTGGCGCGTTACGGCTACCTGCAGGGCCACAGCGCGACCTATGCAACGGCCGCGCATTTGCTGGCCGATCCTGACGGGTGGACCTGGATCGCCCAGGTTGAGCCCCAGTTGCTGCACTGGACGCGCCTGACATTCGAAAACAACGGCCGATCGGCGAGCCTTCCCTTGGCGCTGCATGCATTCCCGGCCGTGGGGCCGATACGAGGCGCCGATGTGACCTGGCGCATCACCACGACCGCCGCCGGTGCCGGCTATTTTCTGGTCGGCGATGCGGCCAACCGGCTCGACCCGGCGTCCTCCCACGGCGTGCTGAAGGCGTTGATGAGCGGTATGCAGGCCGCGCAAGCCGTGGTGGATTGCCTGTGCAAACCGGCCTTGCAAATACCGGCGCAGGCGCAATATCGCCATTGGCTGAACGCTGGATTCGCGCGCGATATGACGCACTTGCGCAATTTCTATCGTCAGCATCCCTGCCCACCGTCCTGGCTGCCTGCCGCATGACTCACAGGAAGCTGGCGAGCACGGAGTCCTGATGAAACTGCCGCAACAACGCCGATCCGCCGACGGTATCCTTCCCACAGTGATAGAACCGCACTGTCTTTGCAGGTTCACAAAGCCTGCAGGTTGCCCCAGCCCGGCTAGACTGATTTATTACCCAGTCGAGGGGGCTGCAGGACGCATCGTCTCGCCCTGCCCGCATCCACGACCACCGCCCGGTGGTGTATGCCTCGACCTTCAACACCGCCGGACTGTGATCCTGTTTCAGGAGCACATGTGATGGACGAGGCCCGACTCAACGCATTCATGGGCAAACTGGTCAACGACATGGGCGGCGCCGCAATGCTGGCGAACGTCATCGTTGGCGAAGAACTCGGGCTGTACCGGGCAATGGCCGACAGTCAGCCGATCACCCCGCAAGCCCTCGCCGAAAAAACCACCTGCAATCCCCGACTGGTGCGCGAATGGCTCAGCGCGCACGCCGCGTCTGGCTACATGGAACATCACGATGGCCAGTTCCGTCTGCCGGAAGAACAGGCACTGGCACTCGCCGTCGAAGACTCACCGGTGTACGTCGCCGGCGGACTCGGCGTGGTGGCCTCGTTTTTCCACGACAAGGACAAACTGGTCAAAGCCATGCGTGGCAACGGCGCCCTGCCCTGGGGCGATCACCATCCGTGCATGTTCAGCGGTACCGAGCGCTTCTTCCGCCCCGGCTATAAGGGGCACCTGATCGCGGAATGGCTGCCGGCGCTGGACGGCGTGGTGGCCAAGCTCGAAGACGGCGCCAAGGTCGCCGACATCGGCTGCGGCCACGGTGCCTCGACGGTGATCATGGCCCAGGCGTTTCCCAACTCGCGCTTCGTCGGTTTCGACTATCACGCACCGTCGATCACCGTCGCCACTCAGCGCGCGGAAGAAGGCGGCGTCAGCAGCCGGGCGAAGTTCTTCCAGAACACCGCCAAAAGCTACCCCGGTGACGACTATGACCTGATCTGCTATTTCGACTGCCTGCACGACATGGGCGACCCGGTCGGCGCTGCGCGGCATGCGTTCGAATCATTGAAGGACGACGGCACGGTGTTGTTGGTCGAGCCATTTGCCAACGATACGCTGGACGACAATATCAACCCGGTCGGACGCCTGTTTTACGCGGCCTCGACCTTTATCTGCACGCCGAATTCGCTGTCCCAGGAAGTTGGCCTGGGGCTCGGTGCGCAGGCCGGTGAAATGCGCTTGCGCAAGGTGTTTGCCGAGGCCGGGTTCAAGCATTTTCGCCGGGCGACGCAGACGCCGTTCAACCTGATTCTGGAGGCGCGCAAATAAACCACCGCTGTCACCTGTGGCGAGGGAGCTTGCTCCCTCGCCACACGGTTAATGCTAACCTGCGAGCACCGTCCTCCCCGGAGTGCCGAGCATGCTCGACAGCCCGATCCGCGAACACTTCAACACCCTGTGCCAGGCCATGGCCGATGGCGATTTTCTGGTGCTGACCGGCGCCGGCATCAGCACGCCATCGGGCATTCCGGATTACCGCGATAACGAAGGTGTGCGCCGGGGCCGGCAGCCGATGATGTATCAGGAATTTCTTGCTGCCCCCGAATCCCGTCGCCGCTATTGGGCGCGGGCCATGCTCGGCTGGCCCCGGGTGCGCCAGGCGCAACCCAACGCGGCGCATACAGCACTGGCGGATTTGCAGCGCCAGGGACGGATCAGCGCCTTGATCACACAGAACGTCGACACCCTGCATGATCAGGCCGGCAGTCAGGATGTGATCGAACTGCACGGCAGCCTGCACCGGGTGCTGTGCCTGGATTGCGGCCAACGCAGCGCGCGCGATGAGATTCAGCAACGCATGGTCGAGCAGAATCCGTATCTGGCCGGGGTCGATGCGGTGCAGGCGCCGGACGGCGATACCCTGCTCGATCCGGCCTTCGAGGCGCGCTTTCAGACGCCGCAATGTCCGTATTGCGACGGGGAGCGGATGAAGCCGGATGTGGTGTTCTTTGGCGAGAACGTGGCGCAGCCGACGGCGGCGCGAGCCATGGCCGCAGCGGAAAAAGCCGAGGGTTTGCTGGTGGTGGGTTCGTCGCTGATGGCGTATTCGGCGTTCCGTCTGTGCCGGGTGATCGCCGATCGCGGCAAGCCGTTGCTGGCGATCAATCTGGGCAAGACCCGCGCCGATGATCTATTGGATCTGAAGATCGAGGCGTCATGCGAACAACTGCTGCCGTTGCTGGCGCAACACTTATCTACCTGAATGCCGAAAATCCCTGTAGGAGCTGCCGAAGGCTGCGATCTTTTGGCTTTGTTTTTTAGAAGCAAGATCAAAAGATCGCAGCCTTCGGCAGCTCCTACCGGGGTTAAACGTTTGAAGATCAGTGTTCGGCTTTGAGGATGTCGAACAGTGCCTGCGCCGCCGCCGACAGTTCATTGCCTGGCTCGGTCAGCACGCCAATCGCTCGCTCCACCGAATCATTCAAGGTCAGGCAATGCGCGCCCAGTTCGAGCATCTGCTCGGCACACAACGCCGGCACTGCACTCACTCCCAGCCCACTGGCGACCATGCGCCCGACGGTTGCCAGTTGATGGCTTTCGAACTCCACCGGCAGCTTCATGCCCCGCGCCTGCAAGTGTTCTTCGAGCATCACCCGCACTGTCGACGGCCGTTGCAGGGTGATGAACGGTTCCTGCAGCAAGGTCTGCCAGTCGATTTCGCCAAGCCTGGCCAGCGCTGAATCTTGCGGCACCACCGCGACAAAGCGGTCCATGTACAACGGGGTGAACGTCAGCGAGGTGTTCTGCATCGGCTCGAACGCGACACCCAGTTCCACGTGGCGGTCGCGCACCATTTCCAGCACTTGTTCGTTGATCACGTCGTTGACCGTGACATTGACGTTCGGATAGCGCGCGCGAAACGTCTTGAGGATCGGCGGCAACAGGTTGCCGGCAAACGACGGCATCGCCGCCAGCGTCACCCGCCCGCGTTGCAGGCTGAAACGCTGGCGCATTTCGTCTTCGGCGTTGTCCCAATCGGCGATCAGGCGCCGAGCCAGCGGCAGCAGCGATTCGCCCTCGGCGGTCAGCGCCACATTGCGCGTGTTGCGGCTGAACAGCCGCCCGCCCAGCCCCTCCTCCAGCGCCTTGATGGTCAGGCTCAGCGCCGATTGCGACAGGTGCAGACGCTCGCAGGCCACGGCGAAACTCAGGCTCTGGGCCACGGCGAGGAAGGCGCGGATCTGCTTTATCGTCATAATGGATAACGCCCTGTTAGCGATATTGTCGAATAAACGCCGTACCCACTGTAGGAGCTGCCGCAGGCTGCGATCTTTTGATCTTGATCCTAAAAAACAACATCAAAAGATCGCAGCCTGCGGCAGCTCCTACAGGTAACAGTCAAAATTATTGAGTTTTATCTATTAATCAACCTTAAAAATCAACTTAACAAATATATCCTCCAGCGCGACACTCCAGTCATTCGGCTAGCCAGCCGCCCGACAAACAATAAAAGAGGTGCATATGGCAGGTTTCGACAAGCGCGTGAGTTCCTACCAGGAAGCTCTGGCCGGTCTTGAAGATGGCATGACCGTGATCGCCGGCGGCTTCGGCCTGTGTGGCATCCCGGAAAACCTGATCGCCGAGATCAAGCGCAAGGGCACCCGCGACCTCACCGTGGTTTCCAACAACTGCGGCGTCGACGGTTTCGGCCTCGGTGTGCTGCTGACCGACCGCCAGATCAGCAAAGTGATTGCCTCCTACGTCGGCGAAAACAAACTGTTCGAAGAGCAACTGCTCAAGGGCGACATTGAAGTCATCCTGACCCCGCAAGGCACCCTCGCCGAGAAAATGCGCGCAGGCGGCGCCGGTATCCCGGCCTTCTTCACCGCAACCGGCGTCGGCACCCCGGTTGCCGAAGGCAAGGAAGTGCGTGAATTCAACGGGCGCAAGTACCTGATGGAAGAATCCATCACTGGCGACTTCGCCATCGTCAAAGGCTGGAAAGCCGACCATTTCGGTAACGTCATCTACCGTCACACCGCGCAGAACTTCAACCCGCTGGCGGCCACCGCCGGCAAGATCACCGTGGTCGAAGTCGAAGAAATCGTCGAGCCCGGCGAACTGGATCCGTCGCAGATCCACACCCCCGGCATCTACGTCGACCGGGTCATTTGCGGCACGTTCGAAAAGCGCATCGAACAGCGCACCATCCGCAAATAATTCAGGCTGACGGAGAATAAAAACATGGCACTTACCCGCGAACAAATGGCTCAGCGCGTCGCCCGCGAAATGCAGGACGGCTACTACGTGAACCTCGGTATCGGCATTCCGACCCTGGTCGCCAACTACATTCCCGAAGGCATGGAAGTCATGCTGCAATCGGAAAACGGCCTGCTCGGCATGGGCCCGTTTCCGACTGAAGACACCATCGATGCCGACATGATCAACGCCGGCAAACAGACCGTCACCGCGCGCATCGGCGCATCGATCTTCAACTCCGCCGAATCCTTCGCGATGATCCGTGGCGGCCATGTCGACCTGACCGTGCTCGGCGCGTTCGAGGTCGACGTCGAAGGCAACATCGCCTCGTGGATGATTCCCGGCAAACTGGTCAAGGGCATGGGCGGCGCCATGGATCTGGTGGCCGGTGCCGACAACATCATCGTGATCATGACCCACGCCTCCAAGGACGGTGAGTCCAAACTGCTGAGCAAATGCAGCCTGCCGCTGACCGGCGCCGGCTGCATCAAGCGCGTACTGACCGACCTCGCCTACCTGGAAATCGAAAATGGCGCTTTTGTCCTCAAGGAACGCGCACCTGGCGTCAGCGTCGAGGAAATCGTCGCCAAAACCGCTGGTAAACTGATCGTCCCGGATCACGTACCGGAAATGCAGTTCGCTGCCCAGTGAGGAATTCGAAAATGCAAGACGTCGTAATTGTTGCCGCCACCCGCACCGCGATCGGCAGTTTCCAAGGGTCGCTGGCCAGCGTGTCCGCGGTGGATCTGGGCGCTGCGGTGATCCGCCAACTGCTCGAACAGACCGGCCTGGATGGCGCTCAGGTCGATGAAGTGATCATGGGCCAGGTGCTGACCGCCGGCGCTGGGCAGAACCCGGCGCGTCAGGCGGCGATCAAGGCTGGCCTGCCCCATGCCGTGCCGGCCATGACCCTGAACAAGGTCTGTGGCTCGGGCCTGAAGGCCCTGCACCTGGGCGCGCAGGCGATCCGTTGCGGCGATGCCGAGGTGATCATCGCTGGCGGTCAGGAGAACATGAGCCTGTCCAACTACGTGATGCCGGGTGCTCGCACCGGTCTGCGCATGGGTCACGCGCAAATCGTCGACACCATGATCAGCGACGGCCTGTGGGATGCGTTCAACGATTACCACATGGGCATCACCGCCGAGAATCTGGTCGATAAATATGAGATCAGCCGCGAGCAGCAGGACGCCTTCGCCGCGGCTTCGCAGCGCAAGGCCGCCGCAGCCATCGAAGCCGGGCGTTTCGTCGATGAAATCACCCCGATTCTGATCCCGCAGCGCAAAGGTGATCCGGTCGCGTTCAAGGTCGACGAACAACCACGCGGCGACGCCACCGCCGAATCGCTGGCCAAACTGCGTCCGGCGTTCAAGAAGGATGGCAGCGTCACCGCCGGTAATGCTTCGTCGCTGAACGATGGCGCCGCTGCAGTAATCCTGATGAGCGCCGAAAAGGCCAAGGCCCTGGGCCTGCCGGTGCTGGCAAAAATCGCCGCGTATGCCAACGCGGGTGTTGACCCGGCGATCATGGGCATTGGTCCGGTCTCGGCCACCCGTCGCTGCCTGGACAAGGCAGGCTGGAACATCGGCCAACTGGACCTGATCGAAGCCAACGAAGCCTTCGCCGCACAATCGCTGGCGGTGGCCAAGGATCTGCAATGGGATCTGGACAAGGTCAACGTCAATGGCGGCGCCATCGCCCTCGGTCACCCGATCGGTGCGTCGGGCTGCCGGGTGCTGGTGACTTTGCTGCACGAGATGCTCAAGCGTGATGCGAAAAAAGGTCTGGCGACCTTGTGCATCGGCGGCGGCCAGGGTGTGGCGCTGGCGCTGGAACGCGGTTAACCCAGAGGAGCAATACAGGCGGCGGACGGATCCACGACATCCGCCCGCTGTCTGGTTTCATCGCTTTTGTGGCGAGGGGATTTATCCCCGATGGGATGCGCGGCAGCCCCAGAATTTTTCGCCTCGACACACATCTTTGCCAGCGCTTCGCACTGGATCGGGGATAAATCCCCTCGCCACAGGGTGCTTTGAAAGTCACACCACCATCTGCAGAATCAACCAGGCATTCGCCCCACTGATCACCACAAACAATCCCCACGCCAGCACCCGGGTCGGCAGCCGATTCACAAACGGCCCCATCAGTTGTTTGTCGCTGGTCATACGGATCAACGGATACAGCGCGAATGGCAGTTGCAGGCTCAACACCACCTGGCTCAACACCAGCAATTTGCCCACCGCGTTATCGCCCATCAGCCACACGCCAATGAATGCCGGGATCAACGCCAGCCCGCGCGTGATCAAACGCCGCTGCCAGCAGGGAATCCGCAGGTTCAGGTAACCCTCCATGATTACCTGCCCGGCGATGGTCCCGGTGAACGTCGAGCTTTGCCCCGACGCCAGCAACGCGACGCCGAACAGCACACTGGCCAGCGCGCCACCGACCAGCGGGTCGAGCAGATGGTAGGCGTCCTGAATGTCGACCACGTCGGTATGCCCGGACTGGTGAAAAGCGGCCGCCGCCAGAATCAGGATCGCCGCGTTGACCAACAGCGCCAATGCCAGCGAACCGATGGTGTCGATCCGCGCCAGGTTCACCGCGTCCTGCTTGCTGGCCAGATCCTTGCCGATCATCCGCGTCTGCACAATCGAGGTGTGCAGGTAAAGGTTGTGCGGCATCACCGTGGCGCCAAGGATGCCGATCGCCAGGTACAGCGGCGCAGCATCGCTGATCGCCGAGAGCGACGGTTTGAATCCGGCGAACACCTGCGGCCAGTAAGGTTTGATCAGCACCAGCTCAACGAAGAAACACACGCCGATGGTCGCCACCAGCACCAGCATGATCGCCTCCAGCCGCCGGAAGCCACGGTTCTGCAGGGCCAGCACCAGCAACGTGTCGAAGGCAGTCAGGGCAATGCCGAAGGTCAGTGAGCAACCGAGCAACAAGTGAAACGCCAGGGCGCAGCCGAGCACTTCGGCCAGATCGGTGGCGATGATCGAGATTTCCGCCAGCACCCATTGCAGGCGCGCGGTCGGGGGGCTGTAGCGCTCACGGGACAATTGCGCGAGATCACGGCCGGTGGCGATGCCCAGGCGCGAGCACAGGCATTGCACGACCATTCCCGCCAGGCTCGCCAGCAACACCACAAACAGCAGGCTGTAACCAAAACGCGAACCGGCCTCGATCGCGGTCGCCCAGTTGCCCGGGTCCATGTAGCCGATCGACACCAGCAAGCCAGGCCCGGCAAAACGCAGCACGCGTTTGAAGAACGAAGCGCTCGGATCCACCGCGACGCTGCCGGCAACTTCCGGCGGGCAGAACGGCGCAGTGGCGATTTTGGGTAAGCTGAATTTCACGCACACATCCAGAAACAAGTTCGAAAGACGCAGCTTAGACGTTTCAGTTGAACCCTTGAAGAGCAAAAGATCGCAGCCTTCGGCAGCTCCTACACTGGAATGCGTTCCCCTGTAGGAGCTGCCGAAGGCTGCGATCTTTTGACTTTAATGGCTCATGCCCAGTAACTGCTGACGCAACTCGGGGTTACGGGTGCGCGGATCCAGCCAGATATCGAAAAACGCCCGGGCAAATTGCGGATCATCGATTTCATGCTGCAACTGCTGCCCGACAAAAAACCGCGCGCCCTGCCCCGGCAGGTACACGCCGGTAATCCGCGTACCCGCCTGCACATCGACGAACGATTGCTGCATTTGCCCTTGCCACTTGGCCAACTGCGCGGGGCTGACGCCTGAGCCTGCCAGCCGTTTGATTTCATCGACACTGGCCTGCACCAGATCATCGCGCGAGATCTTGCGCCGGTAGATCAGCTCCAGGGCAAAGGGCTGTTCGGTCGACAACGGGCGTGCCGCGCTCCACAACCGGGCGTTGTAGACGTCGAAGCCGAACACACTGAAATCGCCGGTGCCGATGATTTGCGCGCCGGGCACCGCGTCCTGCCAATTGGCCCAGGTCGGCGTGAGTAACAACGCCCACAAGCCGATGCCACAGCACCCACGCAGCAACTTCGAAGGTTTGCTCATCGCCGCCATAACTCCCGCTTGAACCCTGTTAGCCAGAGCATAGCGGATGTCCGCCCGACGCTTTGTATACAATGTTTGTCGATCAACGCACCAATCGGTTACCTTGGCCGTTCCATCCCCGGAGGCCTCCCGCGTGCTGATCCTCAAATTACTGCTGATCCCCGGTTTTCTGCTGCTGATTTCCCTCGCCGGCAAGCGCTGGGGGCCGAGCGTCGCCGGTTGGCTGTCGGGGCTGCCAGTGGTGGTCGGGCCGATTCTGTTTTTCCTCGCCATCGAACAGGGGCCGTCGTTTGCTGCGCAATCGGCGGTCGCGGCGCTGTCGGCGATGTTCGCCATGATCGCCTTCTGCATCACCTACGCGCAGGTGGCGCAGCGGGCGAACTGGCCATGGGCGCTGACGATTTCCCTGGCGGTGTGGGCGGTGCTGGCGCTGGTGTTGTCGCTGATTCCGTCGTCACTGACGTTCTCGGTCGCGGCGGCAGCCACTGCCCTGCTCGCCGCGCCGTACCTGTTCCCCAACGTGCAACCGGTGCTGAACGGTCCGGCGCCGAAGTCGGACAAACTGCTCTGGCGAATGATTGCCGGGGCGGCGCTGACGCTGCTGGTGACCATGCTCGCGAGTACCGTGGGCGAGCGCTGGAGCGGTCTGCTCGCGGTGTTCCCGGTGCTCGGGAGTGTGATGGCGGTGTTTTCTCAGCAGACCCGTGGCCCGGCGTTTACTGCGGCATTGCTACGGGCGACGGCGACGGGCATGTACTCGTTTTCGGCGTTTTGTCTGGTGTCGGCGCTGACCCTGCCAAGCCTCGGCCTCAGCGGTTTCATCGTCGGTGTCGCGGTGTCGGTGGCCATGCTCGGGGTCACCCGCAAACTGCTGGCCCGACCTGTTCCGGCAAAAAACCGTATTCCCGAGGCGGATGCGAACACCTGACAAACCGCGCTGGAATGCCGGGCATGCTCCGTGGGATCATCGCCGCCCTGGCGCGACCATCCCTCGGAGATTCACATGTCATTGCTCAGCAAGAAAGCCGTCGTCCTGTTGCTGGCGGCGGTCGCCGCTCTCGGCGCCCTCAACGCCCAGGCAGCCAAGCCCAAGGAAAAGGCCTCGACCAACAACGTGTCGATGCTCGACGGCAAGTTCACCTTCGTCCTGCCCAAAGGCTTCACCGCCGACCCGCTGCCGGCCGGCCCGACCGGTGCCAAAGGCACGATGTACACCAATCAGGCGACCAAGACCGTGGTCATCGCTGCGGAAAACCAGATCGCCGGTGGCACCAGTGTCAAAGACAACGACAACGAATTTCTCGACGGCAGCCTGGCAAGTTTCATCGATGACCAGCGCAAGGCGCTGCCGGACTTCAACAAGCTCACAGAAAAGAGTCTGACCCAGAAAAGCAGCGGCCTCGGCGTGCGTCAGGTCGACAGCACTGCCACCCAAGGCGGCGGCCAGACACTCAATACCACCCTGCTCGCCGCCTCCGGCAAGCGCATGGCGCTGGTCCAGGTGATTTCCCGAGCCAGCGACAAAAGCGGTCACGATGCGCTGGTGAAAACCATCCTCAAGGACAAGTGATCCCTACGGATTGAGCTGCTGCAGCCAGGCGTTCAAGTCGCGCAGTTCGGCGGAACTGATGCTGTGGCCGACACCGGGATAAGCGTGAAACTCGGGGGTGTAGGCGAGTTTCTGCAGCAGCGCATTGGCTTCGGTGCCGTCGCGATACGGCACTCGATCATCGGCGGTGCCGTGGCCGATGAAGACCTTCAGCGGCAACGGCGGCTGCTCGGTCTTTAGCTCGGTTTTCAACACCGGCAACAGCCGTCCGCTCAACGCCGCAATCCCACCGACCGCCACGGGCGGACGCAGGCCCACTTCGTAGGTCATCATTGCGCCCTGGCTGAAGCCGATCAGGTACACCTTGTCCGGGCTGGCGTGATATTTCTGCGCTGCCTGCGCGACAAACTCCCGCAACTTGCGGCCGCTGGCCTGCAGATCATCGGTCTCACCGTTGTAGGCCCCTTCGCCTTTCTTGCGAAACCACTGGAAACGTCCTTCGCCCAACGCCAGCGGCGCCTGCACCGAGAGGTAGTTGTACTGCGCCGGCAGCTGAAATTTCATACCGATCAGATCGGCTTCGTTACTGCCGTAGCCGTGCAGGAATATCACCAGTGGTCGAGTGTTCGCGTCCGGGTGGACCTGTTCGATGTATTTCAGTGGCAAGTCGCTTTGCAGCGTGGTTTGCGCATGCACGGCGCTGGACGCCAGCAGGGTTAACAGGGCAAACGCCTTCAACATAGAGCCTTCCTTCACAGAGTGTCGGGTTCGGGGCAGCCTAACATTGTCTGAACGCTGGGGTGTCACGGATGCCGCCATCGCTGGCAAGCCAGCTCCCACAGTGATCGGTGGTGTTCACAAAACCTGTGGGAGCTGGCTTGCCAGCGATGAGGCCCGCAAAAACACCGAAGCTTTATCAGTCGTTGATCAGCTTGCCCACCCGAATCGGTTCACGCCCCGCCACTTTGGCCTGCCAGATCCCCGGCTGGGTATAACGCCCACGATCAATCGCAAACAGCACGCCACTGGTACCGGCGCGGACAGTGGTGAGGCGGTCATTCAACGGATCCACCACTTCGAACAGCGCATCGCCCTTCTCCACCCATTCCCCGGCATTACGCAGGAAACTGACCACGCCGTGGTGCGGCGCGAACAGGTATTCGGTGCCTTCGAACGGCATGCCTTCGCAGCATTCGCTCGGTGCCGCCGGCCATTCGCCGCTGATGAAACCCTGCTCGGCGAGAAAGCCGAGAATCGCTTCACAATTGGCCTGCGCCTGATCGACCCGGGTATCGCCCATGCTGCCCAGTTCAAGGGTGGTGGCAAGGTTTGCCGGGGGAATCGCCGCGTTCGGAAACGCCCGCGCCAGACGCAACCAAGGCGATGAGCACGACTCGTCGAACGAACTGCCGCCGGAGTCTTCACACAACAGCGCAACGCCGGCCTGCAGTCGCGCCGCCAGCGATTGCCAGCGCGGCCAGTGTTGCGGCAATGCGTAAATGTGAATAGCCGCGTCGAAATCGCAATGCAGATCCAGAGTGATGTCGGCGTCGCAGGCGTGGCGCAGCAACAAGCGGTGCAGAGCCTCCAGCTGCGAGGCCGGGGCCGGCAACTCATCGAGCACCTGGCCCATGGTTTGCCGGATCAACGCTATGTTGGCCTCGGCATCGCTGCCCAGCCGCTCGCCGATGCGCGCCGCCACTGGCGCGCTGAGTTCGACAAACGCGCGGTTGAAATTTTTCCCGCTGCCCAGCTCGAAGCGGCCCATGTGGCTGCCTTGCAGATGCTGGTCGAGGCCAATCGGGTTGGCCACCGGTACCAGCTCGATCACGCCTTGCAGACGGCCCTGCTGTTCCAGCGCGTTGAGGCGTTGCTTGAGTTCCCACGCGGTGCGCATCCCCGGCAGTTCGTCGGCGTGCAGGCTGGCCTGGATGTACACCTTGCGGCTGCCCGCGCCGTAACGGAAGACGCTGAGGGAACGTTCGCTGCCCAGATGGCTCCAGGGCAGGACATGGTCGATGCGTTGCATGGGAAAACTCCTGCAGTCTGGTAGATCTGGATCGATGAGATCCCTGTGGGAGCGAGCTTGCTCGCGAATGCAATCTGACAGTCAATAAAGATGTTGAATGTTAAACCGCATTCGCGAGCAAGCTCGCTCCCACAGTGAATCTCTATCAGTAGAAAGAGAGCACAAAAAAAGTGGCCACCGCGCAAACGGGACCACTTTTTTCTACAGCGTATTAATGGCCGTACACGTCAAAGTCGAAATACTTGTCCTGGACTTTCTTGTACTCGCCATTGGCGCGGATTTCGGTGATGGCCTTGTTGAATTTCTCGGCCAGCTCGGTATCGCCCTTGCGCACCGCAATGCCGGCGCCGCCACCGAAGTACTTGGCGTCTTCGTAAGTCGGGCCGACGAATTCGAAACCTTTGCCGGCGTCGGTCTTCAGGAAACCGTCGCTGAGGTTGACCGAGTCGGCCAGCATCGCGTCCAGACGACCGGATTTCATATCCAGGTTGGCTTCCTGTTGCGAGCCGTAGCGCACCACTTCAAACCCGGCGTCCTTGGCCATGTCGGTGGCGTAGCGGTCGTGGGTACTGGCGCGCAGTACGCCGACTTTCTTGCCCTTGAGCTCGGTCAGCGGGTCTTTGACACCCGAGCCTTCTTTCATCACGAAGCGCGCCGGGGTGTGGTAGTACTTGATGGTGAAATCGACGTTCTTCTTGCGGTCGTCGGTGATGGTCATCGAGGACAGGATCGCGTCGATCTTCTTCACTTTGAGTGCCGGGATCAGGCCGTCGAACTCCTGCTCGACCCACACGCATTTAACGTCCATCTGTTTGCACAGCGCATCGCCGATATCGACGTCGAACCCGGTGAGTTTGCCGTCAGCGGTTTTCATCGAGAATGGCGGGTAAGCGGCTTCGATTCCCAGACGAATCGGTTTGGCGTCCTCAGCCACAGCAGTCAAGGACAACATCGACAGTGCCAGGGCACCGAACATCACTAGCTTCTTCATTTATTACTCCTGTGTGCGGAGGCTTTTATTGGCAGCTTTCGATTGGCGTTCGGTCATGGCCATCAAGTAGCAAAAACCGAAGTGGACGGCAGTCTATGGCGGCGCGCACAGGGTAAATTGTGTTTAGGCGACAAATACTTACAGAACATCGGCGCACGCGTTGACCGGGATCAACGGTGCGCCGACATGGTGCAAAGGCTGTAGGACAAATCTTTGAAAATGACAAAAATTGCCTATGTAGGAGCTGCCGAAGGCTGCGATCTTTTGGTCTTTAAAAGTCAAAAGATCGCAGCCTTCGGCAGCTCCTACAAAAGCATTCAGCATTCACATCCAATAGGCGCCTTGGCGGCTTGAGTAGTACTCAAGCTGAAGCCCTCATCCAGCCAGCCGGTCACGCCGCCGATCATCTCCTTGACCGGGTAACCCAACGCCGCCAGTTTCACCGCAGCCTTGTTGGCGCCGTTGCAGTGCGGGCCGGCGCAATAGACCACGAACAACGTGCTCGTCGAATACTCCGCCAGGCCTTCGGCGGTCAGCAAGCGGGTCGGAATGTTGATCGCGCCCGGCACGTGACCGCGCTCGAACGCCAAAGGCCCGCGCACATCGACCAGGACAAAATCGACTTCACCGGCCTCCTGGCTGCTGTACACGTCAGAACAATCGGTTTCAAACGTCAGACGGTTGCTGAAATGCATCAGGGCAATGGCCGACGGTGCGGCAGGAATGTCGCGAACCAGGCTGGTCATGTTGTGTGGCTCCTTCATATGTTGGGGTGTGAACAGACTTTATCGGGCCGTCACTTGGCGCTACAGTGGCGCGCAAGACACTCACCGGGAACTTTCCGCCAAATGCCTGATTCACCTGGATTGGTCGCGATTCTGGCCTACGACGGCCTCTGTACCTTCGAGTTCGGGATTGCCGTGGAAATCTTCGGCCTCGCCCGGCCGGAGTTCGATTTCCCGTGGTACGAGCACCGCATCGTCGCCGTCGACGCAGGGCCGATGCGCGCCATGGGCGGCATTCACGTCCTGGCCGACGGCGGCCTGGAGCTGCTGGCGCAGGCACGCACCATCATCATTCCCGGTTGGCGGGATCGCGAAGCCCCGGTGCCACCGGCCCTGCTTGGCGCATTGCGTCAGGCCCACGCCCACGGTGCGCGGCTGTTATCGATCTGTTCAGGGGTGTTCGTGCTGGCCGCCAGCGGCTTGCTCGACGGCCACGGCGCGACCACCCACTGGCGCTACAGCGATGAACTGGCGCGGCGCTTCCCGGCGATTGCGGTGGATCCGGATGTGCTGTACGTCGACTCGGGTCAATTGATCACCTCGGCCGGCAGTGCCGCCGGGATCGATGCGTGTCTGCATCTGGTGGCCCGCGACTTTGGCACTCAGGTCGCCAATTCGGTGGCGCGGCGGCTGGTGATGTCGCCGCAACGCACCGGCGGCCAGGCGCAATTCATTCCCACGCCTGTCAGCCCAACGCCGCGCAACGATTTGTCACGGGTGATGCAATGGGCTCGCGAGCGTCTGCACCAACCGCTGGAAGTACGCGATCTGGCGAGCGAAGCGGCGATGAGCGAGCGCACGTTTCTGCGGCGATTCAGCGAGGCCAGCGGGCAATCGCCCAAGGCGTGGCTGCAACACGAACGCCTGGCGCGGGCGCGGGAACTGCTGGAAAGCACAGCACACAACAGCGAACAGATTGCCGAGCGCTGTGGTTACCGATCGGTGGAAAGCTTTCGCGTGGCATTTCGCAGCGTGGTCGGGGTGCCGCCGTCGGTGTATCGGGAGCGGTTTGGGCGTGGGGTCAAAGCGATTTCCTGAGGTGAGTTTCCGGACGCCTTCGCTGGCAAGCCAGCTCCCACAGGTTTGGCGTCGTACACACCACCTCGTCTCAACCCGAAAACCTGTGGGAGCGGGCTTGCCCGTGATGAGGCCCGCATCGACACCCGACAATTCAGGGCTTGCGCAACAGATAGGTATCCATGATCCACCCATGCTCGGCCCGCGCCGCTTTGCGCGTGCGCTCGATCTGATCCGCAACATCCTCAAGCTTGCCGCTGATCAGAATCTCATCCGGCGTGCCGAGGTAAGCGCCCCAGTAAATCTCGGTCTGTTGATCCGCCACATGGTGGTAGGAATCTTCCGCATCGAGCATCACCACCAGGCTGTCCGTTTCACTCACCTGCCCCGCCGCCAGACGCCGGCCCGTGGTGATTTCGATTGACCGGCCAATGCTGTTCAACGGCACTTTATGCTGCGCGGCCAGTGCCTGAACGCTGGTAATCCCGGGGATCACTTCAAACTCGAACGCACAGCGGCCTGACGCCAGAATCGCCTGCAGGATACGAATCGTGCTGTCGTACAGCGCCGGATCGCCCCACACGAGGAAACCGCCGCATTCGTTGTCAGCCAATTCTTGATTGATCAGCCGCTCGAAGGTTTCCTGCTTTGCACGGTTCAGATCTTCGACCGCGCGGGTGTAGTCCACGTCGCCACGCTCACGCTCCGGGCTGTGAGCCTCGACGAAGCGAAAGGCAGGATCGGTGATGTAGCGCTCACAGATGTCGCGACGCAGATCGATCAGTTTGTCCTTGTGCGGGCCTTTGTCCATCAGAAAAAACACGTCTACCCGGTTGAGCGCTTTCACCGCCTGCAGGGTGATGTAGTCGGGGTTGCCGGCGCCGATGCCGATGACCAGCAGTCGTTTCATCACTGTGCTCCCACACGAACGCTACTCGGCAAGCGTAGCCGCCAGATCCCGTTGAACCGCAGTTCAACGACTGACAGCGGTTCAACATCAATCGCGTTGAACGCTACGCCCTGCACCACCTGCATCAATGCAGCCCGCACCACGAAAGGATGGGTGATCGCGACGATAGGCCCCGGCGTGCCTTGCAGGCTGGCCAGCCACGCCGCCACGCGTTCGCCCAATTGCGTCACCGACTCGCCGCCATGGGGTGCCGCCTGCGGATCACTGATCCATGCCTGCAAAGCCTCGGCCTCGCGCAGTTGCAGATCCTTGATCGCTTGTCCGTGCCAGCGCCCCATATCGCAATCGCGCAGCGCTTCGTCTACCTGCGGCGCCGCACCGAACCACTCGGCGGTCTGGCGCGTACGCAATTCCGGCCCGCACAGCAGACGGCCGGCGCTGGCGAGTTGTGTGGCCAACGCACCGAGCCCTGATGCCGGATTTTCAACAGGCTCGTTCGTAGGAAAACGCGACAATTTCTGTGCGACGGTTCGAGCGTGGCAGATCAATGTCAAACAGGTGGATTGCACAGGGTTGCACTCGCTGAACATCGGTTGAATCGGCGGCAAACCGCCGGTTTTGCGGCAATTGTGCCGCAAAACCGGGCGGCTCGGGGGACCTCGCGATCTAGGACGTTACCCCGGCGAGCGTACAAAAACGGCAATGTCTCACACACCAATAGGCAATGGACTACAAGGGTCGAGGACATCGGTGTAGCCCTTGTGACACAGCTCTTTGAGGTTATTTAAACAGTGAATTCCTACCGCAAAAAATTCACTAGACATGTAACCTGAGTTACATAAATACTGTTTTAACGGATTATGAAACAAATTCAACACCCCCCTCATCCAGCAGGAGCCCGGATGCCCCC
Source organism: Pseudomonas sp. AO-1 (assembly GCF_019775695.1). Lineage (NCBI taxonomy): Bacteria > Pseudomonadati > Pseudomonadota > Gammaproteobacteria > Pseudomonadales > Pseudomonadaceae > Pseudomonas > Pseudomonas sp. AO-1. Next base: position 2,548,072 of record NZ_CP079947.1, on the reverse strand, counting down.
TCTTAGAGACTTGATCACCGATCCCGGCCTGGAGCTGACGCCGTCGGAGCGCAAAGTGATTCGCGCCCTGCTCGACCAGTATCCACGCAATGGCCTGGGTCCGATGGCGCGTCTGGCCGAACACGCCGGCGTCAGCGATCCGACCATCGTGCGGCTGGTGAAGAAGCTCGGATTCGGCGGTTATGCCGAATTCCAGGACGCCCTGCTCAGCGACATGGACCACCGCCTGCGCTCGCCGCGCACCCTGTTGCAACCGCGTTCGCACCTGAACAAGGACGACGCCTGGGGCCATTATCTGGCCGATAGCCAACGCCTGCTGGTGGAAACCCAGGTTCTGACCCAGCCCGAAGACGTACGCATTCTGCTCGACTGGCTGCTCGATACGCGGCACCAGATCTACTGCTTCGGCGGACGTTTCAGCAGCCTGATGGCCAACTACCTGCTCAATCACCTGCGCCTGCTGCGCCCCGGCTGTTTTGCCCTGGAAGACAACGCGCAACTGCCCGACCGCCTGTTCGATCTGCAACGCCAGGACGTGGTGCTGCTGTTCGACTATCGCCGCTATCAGACCCAGGCCTTGCGCGTGGCCAGTGCTGCAAAAAGCCGCAACGCCCGGGTGGTGCTGTTCACCGACATCTATGCCTCACCGCTGCGCGAACTGGCCGACCTGATCATCAGTGCCCCGGTGGAATCGGCTTCGCCGTTCGACACCATGGTGCCAGCGCTGGCCCAGGTGGAAGCACTGATTGCCTGCCTGACCCTCCGCAGCCCCGATCTGGCCGATCGCCTGGAAGGCATCGACGCCCTGCGCAACGAGTTCAACACCCACTTGCTGGAGGATAAATAAGGATGTTCAGTCTTCCCCACCGCTCGCCGCGAGACTTGCCGTTTGTCACCGATCACACCGCGTTGCTGCTGGTGGACATGCAGCGTGCCTGGCTCGAACCGCAGTTCGATCCGCACCTGAACGGCCCGGACGCCGAGTATTTCCTGACCCGCACCCATATGCAGGTGGTGCCCAACCAGCGCCGCTTGCTCAGCGCCTTTCGCGAAGCGCGGCAGAACGTGCTGCACACCATTATCGAAAGCCTGACCGCCGACGGCCGCGACCGCTCGCTGGATCACAAACTGTCGGACATGCACCTGCCCAAAGGCAGTCAACAGGCGCGGATCATCGACGACCTGACGCCGGTGGAAAACGAGATCGTGCTGCCGAAAACCTCGTCCGGGGTGTTCAACTCGACCAACATCGATTACGTGCTGCGCAACCTCGAAACCCGCCACCTGATCATCGCCGGCATTGTCACCGACCAGTGCGTCGACATGGCGGTGCGTGATGCCGCCGACCGCGGTTATCTGGTGACGCTGGTCGAAGACGCCTGCGCCACCTACACCCCGGCGCGACATGACGCCTGCCTGAATGCGATCAAGGGCTACTGCTGGATCAGCGACACCCAAACCGTGCTCGGCCGCTTGCAGGAGATGCGCCCATGAGCGAGCGCCTGACGCCGTTGCCGATGACCACCATTGTCACCACTGACCTGATCGGCATCACCCGTGGCCGTTCGTTTCCCACCGATCAGCTGGAGCATTATCAAGCGGCCGGTTGCGGCTGGGTGCCGGCCAACAGTGCCTTGACGCCGCAGGACATCATCGCCTCGACCAACCCGTGGGGCGCGTATGGCGATTTGCGGCTGATCCCTGACTTGAGCAGCCGCGTCACCGTCGGCAACGGCCCGGATGCCGCAGCGCCGGCGCTGGACTTCATCCACGGCGACATTCGCGAAACCGATGGCCGCCCGTGGAGTGCCTGTCCGCGCACGCTGCTGCGCGATGAAATCGAACGTTATCGCAACGACCTCGGCCTGCAGGTCAACGCGGCGTTCGAACACGAATTCAACCTGCATGCCGGCTTCGCCGAACACCTGGCGTTTTCCCTCGAAGCCCAGCGTCAGGGCGCCGAGTTCGGCGGCTGGCTGCTCAGCGCCTTGCGTGCCGGTGGCGTCGAGCCGGAGATGTTTCTGCCGGAATACGGCAAGCATCAATACGAAATCACCTGCCGGCCGACGCTCGGTGTGGCGGCGGCGGATCGTGCGGTAAACGTGCGCGAGATCACTCGCGAGATCGCCCGGCAAATGGGCCTGGACGTCAGCTTCGCGCCGAAAACCAAGGCCGATGCGGTGTGCAACGGCGTGCATTTGCACGTCAGCCTGCTCGACCTGCAAGGTCTGCCGCTGCTCTACGACGCCGGCACCAGCAACGGTCTGTCGACCCTCGGCCAGCATTGGGCGGCGGGGATCCTGCATTATCTGCCAGCGCTGTGTGCATTCACCGCGCCGACGCCGGTGTCGTACGAACGCCTGCAGCCGCATCACTGGAGCGCGTCCTACGCGTGTCTGGGGCAGCAGAACCGTGAAGCGGCGTTGCGCATTTGTCCGACCGTGAGCCTGGGCGGCAAATCCGTGGCGGCGCAGTACAACCTGGAGTTCCGCGCCATGGACGCCACCGCTTCGCCGCACCTGGCAATGGCCGCGCTGCTGATCGCCGGACGGCTGGGCATCGAACAGCGTCTGGCGCTGAACGCGATCACTGACGAAATTCCCGATTCACTCAACGACGAGCAACGCAAGGCCCGGGGCATCGTTGCCCTGCCCGCCTCGCTGGCCCAGGCGCTGGATTGCCTGCGTGACAGTGCAGCCTTCAACCAATGGCTGCCCAAGCCGTTGCTCGACACTTACCACGCCCTTAAAACCGAGGAACTGGCGCTGACGGAACAGCTCTCGCCCGCTGACCTGTGTGAGCACTATGCACGCCTGTACTGAATCCGCCGAGCTGGGGTTGTATACCCGCCCGGTCTACAACCTGAGTCGTGAAGATTCATCGCATCCGTTGATCCTGGTGTGTGAGCACGCCAGCCGCTACATCCCCGAAGCCCTGAACAATCTGGGCCTGGACGATGCAGCCGCGCGCGAGCACATCGCCTGGGACATCGGCGCCTTGCAACTGGCTGAAAAGCTCTCGCAAGTGCTCGGGGCGACACTGTTGAGCGCCAACTATTCACGGTTGCTGATCGACCTCAACCGGCCCCGGCATGCCCCCGACAGCATTCCGGCACAGAGCGAGATTTATCAGGTGCCCGGCAATCGCGAGCTGGACGAAGCCACTCGCGAGTACCGACGCCAGACGCTGTTCAAACCGTTTCACGCCCGGCTGCAAACCCTGATCGACCAACGCGTCGCGCAGGGTCAAGCGGTACGGGTGGTGGGGATTCACAGCTTTACCCCGGTGTATTACGGCCAGCCGCGCCCGCTGGAAGTCGGCGTGTTGTTCGGCCAGGCCAGCGCCTATGCACAACGGCTGATCGACGGCCTCGGCCAGCACCCGTTGAAGGTCGCGGGCAACCAGCCGTACCGGATCGATCCGCTGGGGGACATGACCGTGCCAGTGCACGGCGATGCCCGTGGACTGGAGTCGGTGCTGATCGAGGTGCGCAACGATCTGCTGCGCAGCCCGGAAGCGGTTTCGCTGTGGGCCGAGCGCCTGGCACCGCTGCTGTAACGAATGCAAAGATTGATAACGCGGTAAACGATGGACCGACATAACAACTAAAAACGCCGGATAGGCTGACAAGGAGTTGCGCTTCATGGAAATAGAAGAGTTCGGCTACAAACAGGAGTTGAAACGTAGCCTGACACTGACCGATCTGGTGGTGTACGGAATGATCTTCATGATCCCCATTGCCCCGTTTGGCGTGTATGGCTACGTCAATGCCGAGGCGCCCGGGATGGTGCCGCTGGCCTACATCATCGGCATGGTGGCGATGCTGTTCACCGCGTTGAGCTATGGCAGCATGGCGCGGGCATTTCCGATTGCAGGTTCGGTCTACTCCTACGCGCAACGCGGACTCAACCAACACGTCGGCTTCCTCGCCGGCTGGCTGATGCTGCTCGACTACCTGCTGATTCCGCCGCTGCTGTACGTCTACGCGGCGATGGCCCTCAACCATCTTTATCCGGACATTCCGAAAGTCGGCTTCATTCTGGCGTTCCTGGTCAGCGCGACGTTCGTCAACCTGCGCGGCATCACCTTCACCGCACGGATGAACATCATCTTCCTGCTGGCGCAATTGGTGGTGCTGGGGATATTCCTGTTCTACGCCTGGAATGCCCTGCACAACGGCGGCGGCAACGGCGAGCTGACCCTGGCGCCGCTGTATCACCCGGAAACATTCAACTTCGCCCTGCTGATGCAAGCGGTGTCGATTGCGGTGCTGTCGTTCCTCGGCTTCGATGCGATCTCGACCCTCGCTGAAGAAATCAAGGGCGACCCGGGCAAAAGCGTCGGTCGGGCAGCGCTGATCACGCTGCTGGTGATGGGCGCAATTTTCGTCGTACAGACCTGGATCGCCACCGACCTCGCTGCCGGCATGGGCTTCAAGTCCGCCGACACCGCGTTCTATGAAATCGCCGAAATCGCGGCGGGCAGCTGGCTGGCAACGCTGACCGGTGTGGCGACTGCTCTGGCCTGGGGCGTTGCCGTGGCAATCACCTCGCAAGCCGCGGTGTCGCGCCTGCTGTTCGGCATGGCCCGTGACGGCAAGTTGCCGAAAGTGCTGGCCAAGGTGCACCCGAAGCACAACACCCCGTACCTGAGCATTTATCTGGTGGCGCTGCTGTCGCTGGTGATCTGCTACCTGTTCATCAATTCGGTCGACACCCTGACCTCGCTGGTCAACTTCGGTGCCCTCAGCGGTTTCATGCTGCTGCACCTGACAGTGATCAACTACTACTGGCGTCGGCAGAAGTCCGGCCAGGTCGTGCGCCATCTGATCTGTCCGGTGATCGGCTTCATCATCGTCGCCGCCATCATGTACAACATGGGCGTCGATGCGCAGAAACTCGGCCTGATCTGGATCGCGCTGGGTCTGGTGTACCTGTTCTTCCTGAACAAGCTCGGCGCCAGCAGTGCGTTGCCTGACCCGAGTAATGGCTGACAAGAAAAAGAGCGGCGTCTGACAACAAATCAGGCGACCGCCGCTTTAAAGCGTGGCAACCGACAGTGATAGTCAGGTTCGGTGGGGATCACCGGACCCTTTGATACAGGAGTACATCCATGCTGGTCTTACGCCCAGTCGAGCCAACCGACCTGCCGCAATTGCAGCAACTGGCCCGCGACAGTCTGGTCGGCGTCACGTCGCTGCCGGACGACAGCGAACGCCTGCGTGAAAAAATCGCCGGTTCCTGCGCCTCGTTCGACCACGACATTCAGGCGCAAGGCCCGGAGAATTACTTCTTCGTGCTGGAAGACCTCGATACTCGGCGGCTGGTCGGCTGCTCGGAGATCCTCGCCACGGCCGGTTTCAACGAACCGTTCTACAGCCTGCGCAACCGCCACTTCACCAGTGCCTCGCGGGAATTGAACATCGAACACGGCGTGCCGGCGCTGTCATTGTGTCACGACCTCAACGACCACACCCTGCTGCGCGGTTTTCACATCGACAATGCGCTGGTGCACAGCGCTTTTTCCGAACTGCTGTCGCGGGCGCGGCTGCTGTTCATCGCCGCTCACGCGCAACGTTTCGCCGATGCGGTGATCACCGAAATCGTCGGCTACAGCGACGAGAACGGTCATTCGCCGTTCTGGGATGCACTGGGCAAGCATTTCTTCGACCTGCCCTACGTCGAGGCCGAGCGCCTGTGCGGTCTGCAAAGCCGCACGTTTCTCGCCGAACTGATGCCGCAATACCCGATCTACGTGCCGATGCTGCCCCCGGAAGCACAGGCATGCATCGGCCGGATTCACCCGGACGGCCAGGAAGCGTTCGACATCCTTGAACGCGAAGGCTTTGAAACCAACAGCTACATCGACCTGTTCGACGCCGGCCCGACCCTGTATGCGCGCACCGTGAACATCCGTTCGATCGCCCGCAGCCAGACCGCCACCGTGCGCCAGCAAGCACAAATCGATGCACGGGGACGCTATCTGGTGAGCAACGACGCCTTGCACGGTTTCCGGGCCATCGTCGCCGAACTGGATTACCAGCCCGATCAACCGCTGTCCCTTACGCCAGCCCTGTGCACGGCGCTGAAGGTCACCGATGGCAGCACGATCAGGCTGACAGCCCTGTGAACGGCGCCCGGTTGCACACCCAACGACAGTGCCCGAACAGGCGCGTACAAGGAGTTACCGCATGATCGTCCGTCCGGTCAAAGTCAGCGACCTGCCAGCGCTGATGACTCTGGTGAAGCAGGCCGGCCCCGGGTTCACCACCCTGCCGGCCAATGAAGACCGCCTCGCTCACCGGGTGCGCTGGGCGCAACGTGCGTTCGCCGAACAGGTGGAACGCGCCGACGCCGACTACCTGTTCGTGCTCGAAGACGACGACCTGCGCGTGGTGGGTGTCAGCGCCCTGACCGGCGCGGTTGGCCTGCGCGAGCCGTGGTACAACTACCGCGTCGGGTTGACCGTGAGTTCATCAGCGGATCTGGGCATTTCCCGGCAGATACCCACGCTGTTTCTCAATAATGAGCTGACCGGCCAGTCGGAACTGTGCTCGCTGTTTCTCAGCCACGATCATCGTCATGGCAGCAACGGCCGGTTGCTGTCGTTGGGGCGCCTGCTGTTCGTGGCTGAATTTCCGCAGTTGTTTGGGGAAAAGATGATCGCCGAATTGCGTGGCAGTGCCGATGAACGCGGTTGTTCGCCGTTCTGGGACAGTCTGGGCCGGCACTTTTTCCAGATGGACTTCAGCCACGCCGACCACTTGTCGGGCCTGGGCAACAAGTCGTTCATCGCCGAACTGATGCCGCGCCAGCCGTTGTACACCTGCATGCTGACCGAACAGGCACAAGCGGCCATCGGCCAGCCACATCCCAATACCGAGCCGGCGCTGAAGATCCTGCGCGAAGAAGGCTTTGTGCATAAGGGCTACATCGACATCTTCGACGGTGGCCCGGTGATCGAAGCGCCGATCGGCAGCATTCGTACCGTGCGCGACAGCCAGGCGCTGACCCTGAGCCTCGGCACGCCGGACGATCAGGCCCCCTTGTGGCTGATTCACAACCGTCGCCTGGAGAACTGCCGCATCACCGTGGCCCCCGGTCGTCTGGTCGGCAATACCTTGGTGGTCGATCGCCTGACCGCCAAGCGCCTGCAACTGCAGCCGGGCAATTCGGTCCGCGCCGTGCTGCTGCCCAGGCAACAGCAACACGCAGTCGCGGCCTGAACGCCGGCCCTGACACTGGAAATCCGCTGATTGCAGATGAAACCTTTCAGCCTTTGCATCCGTGATCAACGCCTCACTTGCAAATTCGTCATGAACCTTGACCCATTCGCGTGATAGCCTTTTCATTCTTCGGCGTTGACACCTTTGCTCAAGCCGTTCCATTCCTTTGTATTGGTGGAACTCGTATGACCAGGCTTTCCCATCAAGATTTGCGCCGTAACTTCCGTCAATTGCTGGCTTCCGACACCTGCTACCACACGGCTTCGGTGTTCGACCCGATGTCCGCGCGCATCGCCGCAGACCTGGGTTTTGAAGTGGGGATCCTCGGCGGCTCCGTCGCCTCGTTGCAGGTGCTGGGCGCTCCCGACTTCGCCTTGATCACCCTCAGCGAGTTCGCTGAGCAAGCCACCCGCATTGGCCGCGTCGCTCAGCTGCCGGTGATCGCCGACGCCGACCACGGCTACGGCAACGCTCTCAACGTGATGCGCACCATCGTCGAACTGGAACGCGCCGGCGTCGCCGCCCTGACCATCGAAGACACGCTGCTGCCGGCACAATTCGGCCGTAAATCCACCGACTTGATCTCGGTTGCCGAAGGCGTCGGCAAGATCCGTGCAGCGCTGGAAGCCCGGGTCGATTCGGAAATGGCGATCATCGCCCGCACCAACGCCGGCATTCTGCCGAACCAGGAAATCATCAGCCGCACCAAGCAATACCAGGCCGCCGGTGCCGACGGCATCTGCATGGTCGGCGTGCAGGACTTCGATCAGCTTGAGCAAATCGCCGAACACCTGACCGTGCCGCTGATGCTGGTCACCTACGGCAACCCGGCGTTGCGTGATGACAAGCGTCTGGCCGAACTCGGTGTGCGCGTAACCATCGACGGTCACGGCGCATACTTCGCGGCGATCAAGGCCACCTACGACAGCCTGCGTGAGCAACGCCAGATCTTCACCCAGGCTTCGGACCTGAGTGCCACCGAACTGACGCACACCTACACCCAGCCAGAGGATTACATTCTGTGGGCGAAGGAATACATGAGCGTCAAGGAGTGATTGCTCACTGATACGAAGGTTTCGGGCAACTCTAAAGATGGCCGGTAGACGCAATGTCACCGGCCAAGTTGCGAGAAAAGGCGAATTGATAATAGCCAGCTTCTACCAGCGATACACACCTACAAACAAACACCAACATTTAACAACAACTACAGCGTTGATATTAAATATCGCCTCTCTATAATCGCAAACCGTTAAACAGCAAAAACATTCAAACCCTCAAGCGCGGAGATCTGTTTAACAAAACGAAATAACAAACCTGATAATTACGCCTGATCAAATAGTCTAAAAAGTACATTTGACAGAAAATGACAAAGCGACTTCCCATGATAAAAAACCTGCTCAACCCAGACTTGAAGCCTGACCAGCTTATCACCTGCATCAAAACAACAAACATGGGGAGCGAAGTAAAGATCCTGGCCGACCAGCTATCCGAACCTGAAACAGATACCGAGAATTTGTCCCGTCACGCCGCGATCATGAAAGCGACCAACATCCACACCGGAACGTTGACGTTATATTGCAACAAAGATGGAAACATCAGCCTCAAGGCACCTGATAACGCATCCGCGCCTGAGCAACTATATTCCGTACCCGGAAACAGCGTTTTGTTCGCCATCAACGGGCAATCGTATGCCATCCAGCTTTATCGGCTCGACGGTGAATATCTGACTCGCGCAGAGCAGGTGATCGTGGATGCCGAAAATCCGTTGTTCATCGACGGCAGCAAAATGCTGTATGACAGCAATCCGAATGGAAACGGGCACCCGGCGTTTATTGGCAGCATCAATCTGCCCGACAGAACTGCCGACATCAGTGTGTTCGACCCCCACTCGTTGCGCAAAATCGGCTGGTTTCCTCATGACGACAGCGCCGCGCGCTTTCTGGTGAGTCTTGAACTGCTCGAAGCAGCACAGGACCCCGGAGCCTGCAAAGTGGCGCAGGAATTGATTTATCACTATCACCCCGCTGTCGCCTGGCGGGCCTTTCAGATGATCAACAGAACGGATCGTCAGGCCGCACTAAGTTGCGCCCCGCTGTTGAGAAACCTGCAAGACAGTCGCCTGAACTACTTGCTTGACCAGTGTGAAGCGGCATGAAATTACAGTCATTTATCGAGCGCATGGCGACTTACGATCTGCAACTGGACAGTTCAAGGATCGTGGAAGATCTGCGTCAACTGGCGACTAACCGCACGTTGTTGAGCGAGTACCTCTACACCACGATTCAACAGGACGGCTTCAGTACCAAAAACAGGCTTTATGGGGCCTATGCATTTGTCCTGCACTCTAACGATCTGTTTACAGTTCGCCTGGGGTTCTGGTCGCCAGTCACGTCACGGGATGAAAGGGAAACCTTTATCTATGACCTTAACCACAGTCATGACTTCGAACTCTATTGCGTGGGTTACAGCGGTGACGGTTACACCACCGTTTCACGGGAAATTCTGGATCAAGCGCCGCTGCAGGCCGGCAGAAGGCCCGAGTTCGGCGAAGAACGAGTCCTTAAACTTATTCCGGGTGAGGTGCTGCACATGCTTCCACTAAAGGAAGTACACAAACAGCTACCACCTGAAACAATGTCTGCCTCGCTGAGTTTGCTTATTCATCCTCCGCAGGCAGCCAAAACCGAAGAAGCCTGGTGCTTCGACGACAATCTGGTGCCGACTTATCCCGGCATCGCCCGCCAGGAGACAGCACTCTATGACAGCCTGCTGTCACGGCTACAACGTGAGCAGACTTCACTGCTCACTCAATCAGAAAGGAAATCTGCATGAACAAGCAACTCGATAACTGGAACCAGACTCCACTGCTGCACGCCGGCGCCAACGTCATCAATACGCCGGTTGCAACCGCTGCGGCATCGCCATGCACAGGCATCATTCCACGTTACAACGTGGGCAACATTCACGAAATCAAACAATTCTGGAACACCCCGCAACAAGCCTGATTGCTTCAGGATTCACCGTATGAAGGTGGCAGGCCTTAACGGCTGCCGCCTTCACGCGTGGCAACTATTTGCCCGCCAATTCCATGATCATCCGCGACAACAGATAAATCCGCGGCGCCACGCTCGCCACTTCGGCGTACTCCTCCGGCGTATGAATATTGCCGCCGACAATCCCGAAACCGTCCAACGTCGGCGTGCCCACGCCGGCTGACAGGCTGGCATCCGCCGCACCACCACTGCCCTCTTCGGTCAGCTTGCGGCCGATCTCGCCGTAAATCCCTTGGGCCATCGCCATCAAGCGATCCGACTCCGCCGTTTGCGGCATCGGCGGCAAGCCGCGTTTGAGGCTGGTGGTGACTTCGGTTTCCGCGATCAGCTTGTCCTGCGAGACCCGCGCCAGGTCTTTCTCGATCCGGTCGAATTCTTCCGGCACGGCCGCGCGCACGTCAGCCTTGGCGGTGGCGTGATCGGGAATCACGTTGGTGCGGTCGCCGGCCTGGAGCACGGTGAAGTTGATCGTGGTTTTCTTCGCTTCGTCGCCGAGTTTGCCCAGTTGCAGAATCTGGTGCGCCGCTTCCATCGCGGCGTTGCGTCCCAGCTCCGGCGCAACGCCAGCGTGCGCAGCCTTGCCCTTGACCTCGACCAGAGCCGTTGCGCTGCCTTTGCGCCACACCACCAGACCATCGGCCGGACGCCCCGGTTCGAGGTTGAGCGTCACGTCGTGGGCCTTGGCGGTTTTCTTGATCAGGTCGGTGGCGACGTCCGAGCCGGTTTCTTCGCTGGCATCGAGCAGGAAGGTGATTTGCGCGTAATCCTTGAAATCGAGGTTCTTCAGGATCTTCAGCGCGTAGATCCCGGCGACGATGCCGCCCTTGTCGTCCATCACCCCCGGCCCGTAGGCGCGGCCGTCCTTGATGTGGAACGGGCGCTCGGCCGCGGAGCCTTCCTTGAACACCGTGTCCATGTGCGCCATCAAGAGGATTTTTGCCTTGCCGGTGCCTTTGAAGGTGGCCAGCACGTGGTTGGATTTTTCCGGGGTGTTGGGCACCAGTTCGATGGTGGCGCCAAGCTTTTTCAGCTCATCGATGGCGATCTCGCTGACTTGCTTCAGGCCCGGCTCATAGCCGGAACCGGAGTCGATGTTGACCAGCCGTTCCAGTAGTTTGAGGGCTTCGGGTTGATATTGCTCGGCATCCGTCAGCACTTGCTTGTGCGGTTCGGCAAAGGCACCGGCAGCGCTGAAGGCGAGGGAAAGGCCGAGGCTGGCGGCCAGCAGCGAGCGGGAAAATGAGAACGTCATGAATCGATCCTTGTTTCGCGTCGGGGGATTCAAACCGTACCTGACATCAACGCAAGGCTCTATAGCGGATGCGACACCTGAGCCGCCGACACCGAACACTTCCAGGAGCGAGCCTGCTCGCACAGGTGAATGTGCTGAGCAGTCAGACCGAATCGAGCAGTTCCTGCTTCGGCAGATCGTCATTGTTGCAGATCACCCGATTGCGCCCGGTTGCCTTGGCCTCGTACAGCGCCTGGTCCGCATCATTGAGCCAGCGGGTCGCGTCGCCATGCGCCGGATCATAAGCCGCCAGGCCAATGCTCAGGCTGACCTTGAGCGCCGGGTTCTGCTCGTAACCCAGGGTGGCGAAACGCTCGCGCAAGGCTTCCATGGCCTGCGCGGCATTGAACAGCGGCAGGTCGGGCAGAATCACGCAAAACTCATCGCCGCCGTAGCGCCCGGCAATATCCGCAGCGCGCAGGTTCTGCTTGAGCATTTTGCTCAATTGGCGCAGGACGATGTCACCCGCCACATGCCCATACGTGTCATTGATCGACTTGAAGTGGTCGATATCGATCAACGCAATCGCCGCGCCCTGTTGCTGTCGACGGCAACGTTGAAACGCGATGTCCAGTTGATCCTTCCAGGCGCCGTGGTTGAGCAGACCGGTCAGGCTGTCGGTGCGACTCAGGGCCAGCAGTTCACGTTTGTGCAGGCCCAGCGTGTAGGCCTGGCGAAAGCAGATCCAGCCCAGCGCCAACGGGTACAACATCAACAACGGCAGGCAGGCATACAGCTGTAAAGGTGAGGTGGGCGGGATGAACGCCGGGGCGAACACCACCAGACCGACGCCGATTCCAAGGACCTGCGCCGCCAGGCCCGCCGCGAGAAAACGCAAGCCGCCGATGGCGACATTATTCATCGCCATCATCGAAACGGTGGTGGCACTGGGCAACGGATTGAACTGCATGGCGGCGACCCAGAAGCCGCCCATAAACGCGTCGATCAACAGATTGCGGTGTTCAGCATGGTAGGGAACGCTGGAGCGACGAGCCCATTGAAACGCCAGATGCGGCCAGACCAGGCCGTTGAACAGCATCAGTGCCCAGACCCATGGCGGCGGGTCAAGCGGGTACATCGCCACGCTCACGCACAACAACCCCAGCACCAGGCCGAGGGTTCGCGATGTATAAAGCCTCCTGGCCAGTGAAAGTCCCTTTCCCCCCTTGTTTCGCATAAGGGCCTCGACCACTCAACGGAACCTGCGCACACCGTCAGACCGATGTGCTGGGAGTCTATCAGCCAGCCGTTAAATAGCCATCACCGCCCAGCCGCCCGCTCCCACTCGGCGAATTTTTAGCTATACCTGAAAGGATGAAAACGGTGAAACGACTATAAGAAGGAGACCCATGCGCGCCTACCAGGTGTTGATCATCGGCAGCGGATTTGGCGGCCAATGTGCGGCGGTCAATTTGCTCAAGGCCGGCATTGACGATTTTCGCCTGCTGGAACGAAGGGCGTTCTTCGGCGGCACCTGGTGCCAGAATACCTACCCCGGCGCGGCGGTGGATGTGCCCTCACCGCTGTACTCGCTGTCCTTCGCGCCGTACCGCTGGACGCAGATGTTTGCCACCCAGCCTGAACTGCACCGATACACCGAACACGTCATCGAACGCTTCGGCCTGCGCGAACGCGTGGAACTGCAAACCAACGTCGAACGCATCGAATGGGATGACGCCGCCAGGCAGTGGGCGGTGCACACTGACAAAGGGATGTTCTGCGCGCAGTTCGTGATCAACGCCTCCGGGCCATTGAGCCAACCGGTGATCCCGCCCTTCCCCGGCCAGGATCGCTTTCAGGGCAAGACTTTTCATACAAACAATTGGGATCACAGCTACGACTACCGCGGTAAACGCGTGGCCATCGTCGGCAGCGGCGCCAGCGCCGCGCAGGTCATTCCGGCAATTGCCCCCGAGGTCGCACAACTGCACGTATTCCAGCGCACACCACATTGGGTGCTGCCGCGCGCCGATCGACGGTTCGGACCTTTTCAGCGCTGGCTGCTGGGGGTAAAACCGGCCTACAAGCTGCTGCGCTGGCTGCTTTACTGGCAATTCGAAACGCGGGTCATCGCCTTCAAATATTCGAAACCGGCGATTCACCTGGTCCAGCGCCAGGCGCTGCGTTTTCTCAAGCAACAGGTGCTGGACCCGGTATTGCGCGCAAAACTCACCCCGGACTTCACCATCGGCTGCAAGCGCATTCTGCTGTCCAGCACCTATTACCCGGCGCTGACCCGGCCCAATGTCACGTTGCACAGCCGCGAACAAGGCATCGCCGCGCTCGATGAAACCGGGATCACCACCACGGACGGCCAGCACATCGATGTCGATCTGATTATCTGGTCGACAGGCTACGACGCCACCGACGGCGTGGTCTCCTATCCGGTGACCGGCAGGCACGGCGTGCAACTCAAGGATGTCTGGGCGCAGTACCCGCGCGCCTACCTGGGCACCAGCCTGCCGGACTTTCCCAACCTGTTTATCGTCACCGGGCCCAACACTGGCATCGGGCATACCTCGGCGCTGTTCATCATCGAGGCGCAGATGAACTACATCCTCGACTGCATCCACACCCTGCAGGCAAGAGGACTGCGCAGCATCGAAGTGCGCCCCGACGCGGAACGTACCTACACTGCAATGATCCACCGTGAGATGGAGCGCACGGTATGGAAGTCCGGCGGCTGTCACAGTTGGTATCAAAGCAAGAGCGGTCATGTGATCGCGATATTTCCGGGCTTCAGTTTCAGCTATTACCGGTTGACCCGGGCGCTGAAACCGGCTGACCACATTCTGTCCTGAACACGTAAAAGGAAGACGTCGATGCTTGTGCTGTTTGTCGCTCTCGCGGTTTTCGTGGCCTGGAGCTGGTTGAGTTATCCGGCGATCGGCCATTGGCTGTATGACCTGAGCACGGCGCTCGAGGCCAGGCTGTACAAGTTGCACAAGATCGAAGTGCCGATTGCCGAAATGACCGTCTCGACCTGGCAAGGTGGGCCCTATGAAGCCGCCAGCGCGATCCTGATGCTGCACGGCTACAGCGCCGAGAAAAACCTCTGGCTGCGCTTCGCCAGGCACTTTGTCCGCCAGTACCGAGTGATCATTCCGGACATCGCCGGCCACGGTGAAACCGGCTTCAAGGCCGGCGGCGGCTATGACATTGCGCTGCAGGCCAAGCGCATGATCCAGCTGCTCGACGTGTGCGGTGTGGAGAAAGTCCACGTGATCGGCAACTCGATGGGCGGCTACATCGCAGCGTGGCTGGCGGCAACCTACCCGGACCGGATTGCCTCAGTGGCACTGATCGACCCGGCCGGCGTCACCGCACCGCAGGCCAGCGACATGGAGCGCCATCTAGCCCGTGGACATAACCCGTTCCTGATCAACTCCCGGGAAGAATTCCGCCAGTTTTATGCGATGACCATGGCCTCGCCACCGTGGGTACCCGGGCTGGTGCTGGACGCCATCGCCCAGCGTTACCAACGCCAACGTGATGAGCTGGAAGAGATCTTCCGCGACTTTCGCGCCAGCCCGCCGATGGAACCGAAACTGGCCGAAATCAAATGCCCGGCGCTGCTGTTGTGGGGGCGCAAGGACCGTTTGATCGACGTCAGCAGCGTGCCGGTGTGGAGCAAGGGCATCGTCAATCTGCGGGTCGAAGTGTGGGACGGTGTCGGGCACATGCCGATGGTCGAACAACCGGGGAATACTGCGCGGTTGTATCGGGAGTTTCTGGGCAGTCAGCGATGAGTCCCAACACTATCCTTGTAGTGAGGGGATTCATCCCCGATGGGCTGCGTAGCAGCCCCTGCCCAGAAAATGCGGTGTGTCTGATTCAGCTTAGTGCTGGAACTGGGGCTGCTCCGCAGCCCATCGGGGATGAATCCCCTCACCACAATGAATTTCCTCACCACCTTAAGTCTTATTCATCCAAAGAATTAAGGTTGGCAGAAGGTTGTGTGAAATGAACATTCTCTACGACGAACGCCTCGACGGCCCGCTACCGGAAGTGAACAAGGCTGAGCTGCTGAAAACCCTGCAGCACGCCCTCCCGGACCTCGACCTTCTGTGGCGCGAAGACGAACTCAAGCCGTACGAATGCGATGGCCTGTCGGCCTATCGCACCACGCCGATGCTGGTGGCGCTGCCCCGACGACTCGATCAGGTACAAACCCTGCTTAGACTTTGCCATCAACACCACGTGCCGGTGGTGGCCCGTGGCGCCGGCACCGGGTTGTCGGGCGGCGCGCTGCCGCTGGAAAGCGGCCTGTTGCTGGTCATGGCGCGGTTCAACAACCTCCTGCACATCGGCCCGGCGGCTCGCACCGCACGGGTTCAACCCGGGGTGCGCAACCTGGCGATATCCCAGGCGGCGGCGCCGTTCGGCCTGTATTACGCGCCGGATCCGTCGTCGCAGATTGCCTGTTCGATCGGCGGCAACGTCGCGGAAAATGCCGGTGGCGTGCATTGCCTCAAGTATGGTCTGACCGTACACAACCTGCTGAAGATCGAAGTGCTGACCATCGAAGGCGAACGCCTGACACTGGGCAGCGAGGCCCTCGACTCGCCGGGTTTCGATTTGCTGGCGCTGTTCACCGGCTCCGAAGGTTTGCTCGGGATCATCACCGAAGTCACGGTCAAACTGCTGCCCAGACCGCAGGTCGCCAAGGTGCTGCTAGGCAGCTTCGATTCGGTGGAAAAGGCTGGCCGCGCGGTGGCCGACATCATCGCTGCGGGGATTATTCCCGGCGGCCTGGAGATGATGGACAACCTGGCGATCCGCGCCGCCGAAGATTTCATCCACGCCGGTTACCCGGTCGCTGCCGAAGCGATTCTGTTGTGCGAACTCGATGGTGTCGAAGCCGATGTCCACGACGATTGCCTGCGGGTCCGCGAAGTCATGCTTCAGGCCGGCGCCAGCGAAGTGCGCCAGGCCCGCGATGAAGCCGAGCGCGTGCGCTTCTGGGCCGGACGCAAAAACGCCTTTCCGGCGATCGGCCGCTTGTCGCCGGACTACTACTGCATGGACGGCACCATCCCGCGCCGCGAGTTGCCCGGCGTGCTGCAATGCATCGCCCGCCTCGGCGCCGAATACGGCTTGCGCGTGGCCAATGTGTTCCATGCCGGCGACGGCAACATGCACCCACTGATCCTGTTCGACGCCAACCAGCCTGGCGAACTGCAGCGCGCGGAGGCGTTGGGCGGGAAAATTCTCGAATTGTGCGTGCAGGTCGGCGGCAGCATCACCGGCGAACACGGCGTTGGACGCGAGAAAATCAATCAGATGTGTGCACAATTCAACAGCGCAGAGCTGACCCTGTTCCACGCCGTCAAAGCCGCGTTCGACCCGCAAGGCCTGCTCAACCCCGGCAAGAACATCCCGACCCTGCACCGCTGCGCAGAATTCGGTGCGATGCACATTCATGCCGGACAACTGCCATTCCCCGAACTGGAGCGCTTTTGATGGCTGACGTCGACGCCAGCGGCGCCCTGCTGGATCAGGTCAATCAGGCCCGGGCCAACGCCACGCCGCTGAAAATCCAGGGTGGCAACAGCAAGGCGTTTCTGGGGCGCGAGGTGGCCGGTGAAGTGCTCGACACCCGCGCGCACTGCGGCATCGTGCGCTATGAACCGACCGAGCTGGTGGTCAGCGTGCGCGCCGGCACGCCGTTGCGCGAGTTGCTCGCGGCGCTCGACGCGGCCGGGCAGATGCTGCCGTGCGAGCCGCCGGCCTTCGGTGAAGGCGCCACGGTCGGCGGGATGATTGCCAGCGGACTGTCCGGGCCACGGCGGCCATGGTCAGGTTCGGTGCGCGATTTCGTCCTCGGCACCCGGGTCATCACTGGCCTCGGCGAACATTTGAGGTTCGGTGGCGAGGTGATGAAAAACGTTGCCGGCTACGACCTGTCACGCCTGCTGACCGGCAGTTTCGGCTGTCTCGGCGTGCTCACCGAGGTTTCGCTGAAAGTCCTGCCGAAACCGCGTCAATGCCTGAGCATCCGCCTCGATATCGACTGCACCCGAGCGCTCACCAGGCTGGCCGAATGGGGTCAGCAACCGTTGCCGATCAGCGGCGCCTGCCATGATGGGCAAAGCCTGTACCTGCGCCTGGAGGGCGGCGAAGGCTCGGTGACCGCCGCGCATCAACGACTCGGCGGCGAGCCGCTGGACTCGGTGTTCTGGCGCGATTTAAACGAGCAACGCCTGAGCTTTTTCGACGAAGGCCTGCCGCTGTGGCGCCTGTCGCTGCCGAACAATCTCGGGCCGCAAGACTTGCCCGGCCAGCAGTTGATCGACTGGGCCGGCGCGCAACGCTGGCTGAAGTCCGATCACGAGCACGTTCAGATTCTCGCCCAGGAACTCGGTGGCCATGCCACCTGCTTCACCCATGGCGCCAGCGACACACCGTTCCAGCCGCTGCCGCGCACGCTGATGCGTTATCACCAGCAACTCAAGGCGCAACTCGACCCGCAAGGGCTGTTCAACCCCGGCCGGATGTACGCGGAGTTCTAGCCATGCAGACCACCCTCAGCGAACAATCCCGACAACTGCCGCGTGCGGCCGAGGCGGAAAAGATTCTGCGCACCTGCGTGCATTGCGGTTTTTGCAACGCCACCTGCCCGACCTATCAGTTGCTCGGTGATGAGCTCGATGGGCCACGCGGACGCATCTATCTGATCAAGCAAGTGCTGGAAGGGGCGCCGGCCACCGAGCAGACTCAGTTGCATCTGGATCGCTGCCTGTCCTGCCGCAATTGCGAAACCACCTGCCCCTCCGGTGTTGACTATCACAACCTGTTGGATATCGGGCGGGCGGTGGTCGATCAGGCCGTACCGCGTCCCGCTGCCCAGCGCTTGTTGCGCGAGGGCTTGCGTGCACTGGCGCCGAATCCGGGCGTATTCAAGGGCTTGCTGCGCATGGGTACAACGTTCTGGCCCTTGTTGCCGCGAATGTTGGAAAGCAAATTGCCGCAGCGCTCGCCCGTAACCGGCTCACGCCCCGCCCCACGCCATGCGCGGCGGGTGTTGCTGCTCGAAGGCTGCGTGCAACCGGGCCTGTCGCCGAACACCAATGATGCGACGGCACGGGTATTGGACCGGTTGGGGATCAGCGTCACCCCGGTGACCGAAGCCGGTTGCTGTGGCGCGCTGGACTATCACCTCGACGCCCAGGCCAAAGGCCTCGAGCGCGCCCGACAGAACATCGACGCCTGGTGGCCGCACCTGGAAAACGGCGCGGAAGCCATCGTGCAGACGGCCAGCGGTTGCGGCGCGTTCATCAAGGATTACGGGCATCTGCTGGCGCAGGATCCGCGCTACGCCGACAAGGCGCGGCAGATCAGTGAGCGAACGCTGGATCTGGTGCAACTGCTCGCTCAGGAACCGCTGGAGCAAGTGTGCGCCGCCCGCCAGCGGCGGATCGCCGTGCATTGCCCCTGCACCCTGCAACATGCGCTGCAACTCGGCGGCGCAGTCGAAGCGCTGCTGACCCGCCTCGGGTTCAATCTCACACCCGTGCCGGACGGTCACCTGTGTTGCGGTTCGGCCGGCACTTATTCGCTGACGCAAGCGACCCTCGCCCGGCAATTGCGCGATAACCGCCTCAATGCACTGGAAAGCGGGCGCCCGGAGCTGATCGTCACGTCCAACGTCGGCTGCCAGAATCATCTGGCCGGCGCCGGACGCACGCAGGTTTTGCACTGGATCGAACTGGTGGATCAGTCGTTGGCAGAATGAAGTTCGTAGGATTCTTCGTTTGCCGCCGTCGGCGAAGGCTGCGATCTTTTCCTCCATCCTTTACGTGACCGTGGCAGGAATTTTTTTCATGACCGTGCAGCCTTTCGTCAGCCCCGACCTGATCCGTCAACGCTTCTCCAAAGCGATGTCCGACATGTACCGCGAAGAAGTGCCGTTGTACGGCGCGCTGATGGAGTTGGTGGAACAGACCAACCGTGAAGTGCTGGCCGCCCAGCCAGACCTCGCACGGCAGCTCGACAGCACCGGTGAAATCGAGCGCCTGGACATGGAGCGACACGGCGCGATCCGCGTCGGCACCGGCAAAGAGCTTGCGACCCTCGCGCGCCTGTTCGCGGTGATGGGCATGCAACCGGTGGGCTACTACGACCTGACCCCGGCGGGTGTGCCGGTGCACTCCACGGCGTTTCGCGCGGTGCATGAAGCGGCGCTGCAGGTCAGCCCGTTTCGGGTGTTCACCTCATTGCTGCGTCTGGAGCTGATCGAAGATCCCGAGTTGCGCGGTTTTGCCGAATCGGTGTTGAACCGGCGTTCGATCTTTACCCCTGCGGCATTGCAGCTGATCGAGCGGGCGGAGTCTGCCGGTGGGCTGAATGAGGAGGACGCGGCGCAATTTGTCCTGCAGGCACTGGAAACCTTTCGCTGGCATCACAGAGCCACCGTCACCGCCGCGCAGTACCAGACCCTCAGCGCCCAGCACCGTCTGATCGCCGATGTGGTGGCGTTCAAAGGCCCGCACATCAATCACCTGACCCCACGCACCCTGGACATCGATATTGTCCAGGCGCAGATGCCGGTGCACGGCATCACCCCGAAAGCGGTGATCGAAGGCCCGCCACGCCGCAAGTGCCCGATCCTGTTGCGCCAGACCAGTTTCAAGGCGCTGGACGAGCCGATCGCTTTCACCGATCAGCACGAGACACGCGGTAGCCACAGCGCGCGTTTCGGCGAAATCGAACAACGCGGTGCGGCGTTGACGCCCAAAGGCCGAGCGCTGTATGACCGCTTGCTGAATGCCGCGCGCGATGAACTGGGCGACTTTCCCAACGAAGGCAACGCCGCACGCTACAACACGCTGATGACCCGACACTTTGGCGAATTTCCGGACAGCGTCGACGGCATGCGTGAACAGGAGCTGGCGTATTTTCGCTATTTCCCCACGGAAAAAGGCTTGGCAGCGGGTAGCCTTAAGTCGGCATCGCTGGAGGATTTGCTCCGTGAGGGTCATGTGAAAGCTGAACCGTTGGTGTACGAAGACTTTCTGCCGGTGAGTGCGGCGGGGATTTTTCAGTCGAACCTTGGGGACGCGGCGCAAACGCACTATGGCGAGCACTCGAACCGTCAGGCGTTCGAACAGGCGCTGGGGCGTGCGACCATTGATGAGCTGGGGTTGTATGCCGAGACGCAGCGGCGTTCGATTGAGGAGTGTCTGGCAGCGCTTTCGCGCTGAAAGATCAAAAGATCGCAGCGTGCAGCAGCTCCTACAAATGGAATGTGTTTCCCCCTGTAGGAGCTGCCGCAGGCTGCGATCTTTTGCTTTTGCTTCTAGCGCAACCGCGACAACAGCGCGAACGCTGTCTCTTCCGACGACGCCGGATTCTGCCCGGTCAGCAGCAATCCGTCCTCACGGGTGTAGCTCGACCAGTCCGCGCCCTTGGAGAAAATCCCGCCTTTGGCCTTGAGCTCGTCCTCCACCAGAAACGGCACCACGTTGGTCAACTGCACCGCATCTTCTTCGCTGTTGCTGAACCCGGTCACCTGCTTACCCTTGACCAATGGCTGACCGTCCGCACCTTTGACATGGCGCAGCACCCCGGGCGCATGACACACCGCCGCCACGGGTTTGCCACTGTTGTAAAACGCTTCGATCAGCGCAATCGAATGGCGGTCTTCAGCCAGGTCCCACAACGGGCCGTGGCCGCCGGGATAGAACACGGCATCGAAATCCGCGGCCTTCACCGTGTCCAGTTTGACCGTAGAGGACAGTGCCGACTGGGCGGCAGAATCCTTGCGAAAGCGCTCGGTCGCGGCGGTCTGCGCATCGGGCTCGTCACTTTTCGGGTCCAGCGGTGGCTGGCCGCCCTTGGGCGAGGCCAGCGTCAGTTGCGCGCCGGCATCCTTGAACACGTAATACGGCGCGGCGAATTCTTCCAGCCAGAAGCCGGTTTTCTTGCCGGTATCACCCAGTTGATCGTGGGACGTTAAAACCATCAGGATTTTCATGTCGTTCTCACTCGCGGTGGGGAATGTTCAGACGCCTGCGGCGCAGTCGTGAGTGATTGACCGTCGCGCTGGGCGGATCGTTTCAAACGCTCGACGCTGGCACTTGGCCTTACTGCGCAACTTCTTGCGCACCTGTCCGGCAAAAAACGTGACTTATCGCGCTACAGCCCTTGATCGGAGAGGCTTACAGCCAAGTGCGCAACTTCTTGCGCAGTACTGCGCAAGAAGTTGCGCACTTTCCATCTCGATTCAATAAAAAACATCGGCAAAACCGCAAACTACAGCCGCTTCCCCCCCGGCTGCCGGGACCTTCGACAAACCTGGCACGCTCCTTGATAACAGTCAGGCACCCACCGGGCGATTTCGCCTCCCGGGCACCCTAAATTTATCCGCAAGGAGAGCACCCCATGGCAACACCAGCGTACATGTCGGTTACCGGCGAAAAACAAGGCCTGATCACTGCCGGCGCCTTCACCGCCGACTCCGTTGGCAACACCTACCAGGAAGGCCACGAAGACCAGGTCATGGTTCAGGCTTTCAGCCACGACGTGATCATCCCGCGTGACCCACAATCCGGTCAGCCAACCGGTCAGCGCGTTCACAAGCCAGTGATCATCACCAAGGTCTACGACAAGGCTTCGCCTCTGCTGCAAGCTGCTCTGACCTCCGGCGAGCGCATGAGCGAAATCGTTATCCAGTGGTACCGTACTTCTGCTCAAGGTACTCAAGAGCACTACTACACCACCAAACTGGAAGACGCGATCATCGTCGCCATCAACAACAAAATGCACAACTGCCAGGATCCAGGCAACTCGCACTTCACCCACCTGGAAGAAGTGCAGTTCACCTACCGCAAAATCACCTGGACCCACGAAGTATCCGGTACTTCGGGCTCCGATGACTGGCGTGCTCCAGTCGTTTAATTACGGCTGATCGTTACAAGCATCGACCAGCCCTGCTGGTCGATGTTGTTTACGCCCCTCCAGAATTTCGCGTGCGTTGAACCGCTTTGCGGTAGTCGACGAACGCCGCTGTACAGCACGAGGAACAAGGGATGTTCGCGCCGGCCAATGAAACCCACTTTGCCCTGACCATCGAAGGGCTCTCCGCCGATTTTCAGGTATTCACCCTGACCGGCCGGGAAGCCATCAGCCAGCCTTTTGTGTTCGAGGTGGAGCTGGTCAGTGAGCAGCCGTCGCTGGACCTCGAAACCCTGCTGCACAAACCGGCCTTCCTGCAGCTGTCGCCCGATGGCAACGGCATCCATGGCCAGATCTACCGCGCCGCGCAAGGCGATTCCGGCAAGCGCCTGACCCGTTATTCGGTGACCCTGCGCCCGCAACTGTCGTACCTGGCGCACCGCGTCAACCAACGCATCTTCCAGAACCTCACAGTGCCGAAAATCATCGGCATGGTTCTCGAAGAACACGGCATCCAGAGCAACGCCTACGAATTCAAGACCGGTTCGATCTATCCTGAGCGCATCTACTGCGTGCAATACGATGAATCGGACCTGCACTTCATCCAGCGCCTGTGCGAGGAAGAAGGTATTCACTACCACTTCCAGCACAGCGCCACGGCGCACAAGCTGGTGTTCGGCGATGACCAGACGGTGTTCCCGAAACTCCAGCCTGTGGCCTACCAGCAAGACTCCGGCATGGTCGCCAGCAATCCGGTAATCAAACGTTTCGACCTGCGCTTGGAAACCCGCACCAGCCGTACCACGCGCCGCGATTACGACTTCGAAAAACCGCGCCTGACCCTGGAAAGCGAAAACCGCGGCGACGCCCTGCCCGATCTCGAAGACTACGACTACCCAGGCCGGTTCATCGACCGCGAGCGCGGCAAGCACCTGGCCAAACGCGCCCTCGAACGCCACCGCAGCGACTTCCAGCTCGCCGAAGGCAAGAGCGATCAGCCGCTGCTGGTCAGCGGCCATTTCCTCGCCCTGACCGAGCACCCGAAAGCCAAGTGGAACGACCTGTGGCTGCTGACCGAAGTCCTGCACGAAGGCAAACAGCCGCAAGTGCTCGAAGAGTCGGTGACCAGCGACACCACCGCACTGAAAGACGATTTCCATCAGGGCTATCGCAACCGCTTCCAGGCGACCCCGTGGGACGTGCCGAACCGCCCGCCCCTACGCCACCCGAAACCGCGCATCCTCGGCAGCCAGAGCGCCGTGGTCACCGGCCCCAAAGGTGAAGAGATTCACTGCGACGAGTACGGCCGGGTCAAAGTCCAGTTCCACTGGGACCGCGAAGGTCAGGCCGACGACAAGACCAGTTGCTGGCTGCGCGTCTCCAGCGCATGGGCCGGCGCCCAATACGGCGGCATCGCCATCCCGCGCATCGGCATGGAAGTGCTGGTCACCTTCCTTGAAGGCGATCCCGATCAACCGCTGATCAGCGGCTGCCTGTACCACAAGGAAAACACCGTCCCCTACCCGCTGCCGGCGAACAAGACCCGCAGCACCTTCAAGACCCTGAGTTCCATGGGCGGCGGCGGTTACAACGAACTGCGCATCGAAGACAAAAAAGGTCAGGAGCAGATCTTCCTCCACGCCCAGCGCGACTGGGACGAAAACATCGAGCACGACCAGAAGATCCGCGTCGGCAACGAACGCCACGACACCGTCGAGCAGAACAGCTACACGGAATTCAAAGCCGAGGAACACCACACCGTCTACGCCGACCGCAAAGTCGAAGCCCGCGCCAACGACCACCTGACCGTGGGCGTGAACCAGCACATCAAGATCGGCACCGGCCAGTTCATCGACGCCGGCCAGGAAATCCACCTCAGCAGCGGCATGAAGGTGGTGCTCGAAGCCGGCGCCGAGCTGACCCTGGTCGGCGGCGGCAGCTTCATCAAGATCGACGCCGGCGGCGTAACCATGAGCGGCCCGACGATCAACATCAACTCCGGCGGCAGCCCCGGCAGCGGCACCGGTGCCGCCCCGCTGATGCCCGGCGTGCTGAAACAAGCCGACGCCGACAAAGCCGGCCAGGTCCTGACCCCGGCCCAAATCAACACCCTCAAACGCAACGCGCCGTTCTGCGAAGAATGCGAAAAATGCAAGGCAGGTGCCTGTGCCATCTGATCGACTGACACCCAAGGACTGGCTGGCACAACAGCCGCTGCAGAGTGGCGAGCGCCTGTACCTGATCGTCAGCGCAGCGAGCGATGCCGACGCGCTGAAAACCCTGTACCTGACCGAACCCACCGCCCAACTCCTGCCAATCTGGGGCGGCACGCCCTACTCCACCTGGCAACCGGTGATGCCCTACGTCACCGAACTCAAACCGAACTCGGCATTCCTGCCCTGGATCGCCGAAACCGACGCCCTCGACTGGGGCTGGCTGGCTGTCTCACGCGCCGAACCGAACGACGTGTTCGAGCACCTGCGCAGCCTGACACAGGTGAAGATGCCGGACGGGACTGAGGTGTTTTTCCGGTTCTGGGATGGGCGACATATTTACCCGATTCTGAAGGGGCTTGGGGAGAAGGCCGGGGAAGTGCTGCCGGTGTTTGAACGGTATCTGATTAATGGGCAGACGCTGGAGGTTGGGACACGGGTGTTGCCGAAGGTGAAGGATTGGCCGTGGTGGGAGGTGCCGAAGGAGTTGCTGGATGGCTTAGCCAAGGAGAACCCGACGACACTGATCAGCAACCTGATGCAGTGGCTGGAAGAAGACCGCCCGGATGTTTACAACGCTTGGCCTGAGAACAACCTGAAGCTGAAAGTCAGCCGTTTCGTGCGCCGCCCGGATGCACCGAAAAACCTTAAAGAAGCACTGTTAAACCACCTGATTCTGGAGCAAGGCTGATGGATCGCGTTGCCTTTGTTGACAACCAACTGAACACCTTCAAGGACAGTCTGAAGCTGTATCAGGAACAAACCAAAACCTGGTACGCAAGAGCCGCCGACAAGGCCAGTCGAGCCGCTGACCTGCCCTCCCTGTTGGGCATGGAGCGCGTGATCAAGGTTGGAGACACCAGTAAATCAGTGAGCATGAACGACGGTAGTTTCGCCTCGAACGTGGCTCAGTGTCCTCTCAAAGGTCCATTGCTGATCGAAAGTAAATTCGAATCGGTCTACGACATTCCGATTGGCGACATCGAAGTCGAGATCGTCGCGGTGGAAGGTGGTGCGGTCAGCAAAGTCAAACTCGACGCTCAAGGCAAAGCTGAGTGGACCGGAGGTATTCCCGGCAAGTTCTATCAGATCCGCGTTCACAACGAAGTGACACCGGCGCAGATCGACGCCCTCTTCAGCTCCTACAGCGGCGTGACCGCTGACCTGGAGGGCTTCCTGCGTAAAGAGTGGGCAGGGTTCAAACCGCAATGGTCGAATCTGTCAGCTTCGGGCACCGCGATGGCTATCGGCAACGGCATTCTTGAAGGTGGCTGGGAGGCTATCAAGGGGGTGTGGGATGGCATCAGTCTGGTGCTCGATATCCTGCAAGACCCGAAGAAATTTGCTAAGGATCTTGGGGCTGGTGCTGATGAGCTGATCAAGGTCGCCAAAAGCTCGCCAGATGTCATGAAAAAGGCCATGTTGCTGGCCAGTGACGAAGCCGCACTGTTCCTGCTGGTGCGCAGTGCAGTGATCTGGTTGGCCGGTTTGCCACCCATGAAGATGGCAGGCGACGTGGCGAAAATGACCACAGCGATCGTCGTTGGTATCGCGATCGACATCGTGATTGGTGTGGTACTCACCATCGCAGCCGAAGGCACCGGGATCATCTATCTCGCTGCCCGACTCAAGAAGTACGGTGAGTTGGTGCTCAACGCCGTCATCGGTTTCGTGAAGTCGTTGTTCAAGATCATCAACGGCTTTATGGAATACGTCGCGAAGTACACAGCTGTTGCGGCGCGGGGTGTGACGGCCAAGGTGAGGAATGGTATTTCCGAGTTGCGTTTTGACGGGAAGAAAAACGCCAAACTCGCGGATGGCAAAATAGCCGACGATGCTTCCAAACAGGCAAAAACGCCTGCCGAGAAAAGCGCGGAGCCGGCAGCCGACACTTGCACCAATGGATGTCCGGTTTCAATGGTTACCGGTGAAGAACTGTTGACGCTGACCGACGGCCAACTTGACGGTCTGCTGCCGTTTGAATGGACCCGTCTCTACCGAACCAGTGCAGTGGAAATCGATTGTGGCCTGGGTTATGGCTGGAGCCATGCGCTGGCGCATCGCCTCGAGATCAGTGGCGACGAAGTCATCTGGACCGACCACGAAAACCGCTCGACACCCTTCCCCCTCCCAAGCGAACAACGTCCGGCAATTACCAACAGCCTGTCGAAGGCAGCGATATTTCTTGGAGACGATCCGTCAGAACTGGTTCTGGCACAGGCAGGCAAACGTCCATCGTTCTACCACTTCCGCTTCAACAGCAAAGGCGCCACCCTGATCGCCATCAGCGACAGCTATGGCAATCGGCTGCACGTCACGCGCGATATCCACGGTCGGATCAAGCGTCTCGATAATGGTGCCGGTCGCGCCCTGCTGCTGCGCTACGACCGCAAACACATTATCGCTGTGGACTATCAACAGTTCCTGCCGGCGGACAACCTTGAAGATGCCTGGAACACCGTTCAAACGCTGGTGACATACAGCTATGACGCACAGCACCGTCTGATCGAAGCGAAGAACGCGGCCGGCGAAGCCGAGCGCTATCGCTACAACGATCAGCACGTGATTCTGGAGCGCCAACTGGCAGGCGGCGCGGCCTTCTACTGGGAGTGGGAGAACGAAGGCAAACTGTCTCGCTGCATCCGTCACTGGGCCAACTTCTCGCAGATGGAAGCGCACTACGCCTGGGACGATAAAGGCAGCGTAACGGTAACCAACGCCGATGGCAGCGAAGAGGTCTACACCCATGACGACCAGGCGCGACTGATCAGCAAGATCGACCCGGACGGCGCCGAACATCTGAAGGCCTACAACGACAAAGGTCAGTTGATCGCGGAAAAGGATCCTTTGGGTGCTGTCACCGAATACCGGTACGACGACAACGGACTGATGACTGCTGTCATCCCGCCGGAAGACGAAGCCACCACGTATGAATACATCAATGGTTTCGTCAGCGATGTTCATCGCGGCAAAGCCAGTTGGAAGTACCAACGCAACCGTCAGGGCGACATCACCCAGCAAATCGACCCGGATGGCAATGCCACGCTATACAGCTACGACGCCCAGGGTCGCCTGCTGGAGATCCGCCACCCCGACGGCAGCCGCCATCAACTCGGCTGGAACAATCTCGGACACTTACTGGAAGAACGCCTGCCGGACGGCGGTCAACGCAAATATCGCTACGACGCACTGGGTCGGCAGATTACCCGCCAGGAAGAATCCGGCGCCATCACCCACTACCAATGGGATGCGGCCAACCGCCTGGCACAAGTCACGCTGCCGGGCGGTGCAACACGTGCCTTCACCTACAACGCCTATGGCAACGTCACCACCGAACGCGACGAGCTCGGCCGTATCACCCGCTACGAATACGCCGACAACCTGCACCTGGTCAGCCGCCGCATCAATCCGGACGGCAGCCAACTGCGCTACCGCTACGACAACTCGCGTCTGTTGCTCACCGACATCGAAAACGAGCGCGGCGAGCATTACCAGCTCGATTACTACGCGAACGGCCTGATCCAGCAGGAAACCGGCTTCGACGGTCGCCGCACGGCCTACGAATACGACCTCAACGGCCAGTTGCTTAAGAAAACCGAATTCGGCGATGACGGCAGCGAACTCGTTACCGAGTATCAACGCGACGCCGCTGGCCGTCTGCTGGTAAAAACCCTCGCCGATGGCGAGGAGATTCATTACAGCTACGACGCCCTCGGTCGCCTCGTAAACGTCGACGACGGCCACTGGCCGCTCGCCTACAAGTACGACCTGCAAGACCGCCTCATCGAGGAACACCAAGGCTGGGGCACCCTGCGCTACGAGTACGACAGCGTCGGCCAGCTGAGCCATTGTCGCCTACCGGATGGCAGCACACTCGACTACCGCCACCTGTCCGGCGGACGCCTGAGCAGCATCGACCTCAACGGCTCACGTCTCACCGCTCACCAGTTCAGCGCCGGTCGCGAACAACAGCGCCAGCAAGGCCTGTTGCTCAGCCAATACCAATACGACGAACAAGGCCGCCTGCAAGCCCACACTGTCGGTCAGCGTGATAAAAACCTGTTCCAGCGTCGCTACAACTACGACGCCAACGGCAACCTCGCCGGCATCGACGATAGCCGCAAAGGCAATCGCAGCTATCACTACGATCCGCTCGACCGGCTCATCAGCGTACGCGGCGCTACACCGGAGAGCTTCGCCCACGACCCGGCGGGTAACCTGCTCGGTCAGAACAACGAAGGCACGGCCAACCTCGCCAACGTCAAAGGCAACCGTCTGCTGATGCAGGGCGACCGTCATTACGACTATGACGCCTATGGCAACTTGATCCGCGAACGTCGCGGCACCGGCCAGAAACTCGTTACCGAATACCGCTACGACTGCCAGCATCGCCTAATCGGCGTCAGCCTGCCGGGTGGCAGCACCGCGTTCTACAAATACGATGCCTTCGGTCGTCGTATCGAAAAAACTGTCGATGGTCAGACCACCGAGTTCTTGTGGCAAGGCGAACGGCTGATCGCCGAAAGCGCAGACAATCGCTATCGCAGCTACATTTACGAGCCGGGCAGCTTCCGTCCACTGGCGATGCTTGATGGCGAAGGCCCGCGCAAAGCCACGCCGTTTTACTACCAACTCGACCACCTCGGCACACCGCAGGAACTCACCGACTACAGTGGCGAGATCATGTGGTCCGCGAAGTACCGCGCCTACGGTAACCTCGCTGCGCTGGACGTCAGCGAAATCGATAACCCGCTGCGCTTCCAGGGTCAGTATTTCGACGCCGAGACAGGGTTACATTACAACCGGCACCGCTACTACAATCCGGGCACTGGGCGGTTTTTGACGCCGGACCCGATCAAGCTTGCGGGCGGTTTGAATAGCTACCAGTATGTGCCTAACCCTACGGGGTGGGTGGATCCGTTGGGGTTAAATAGCACTAATTGCCCCAAGAAGGTTGATACAAGCGACTATCAAACACGTAAAGACCTAAGAACAGATGTTTATGATGCAAAGCGCCCAGAAGGTAGGCATGCCACAAAGCACACAAATGCGCAATCGGCAGAACAAGCGAAATCGCTCAGCCTAGGTCAAGGGAGTCGTGACGGAAAACCAGAAGCCTCTTATTTACCGGATATCGCGAATAACGTCAGCGGTTTTGAGAAGCAGGCGGCTTATTCAGCGGTACGCGATGGGAATGTATTTGATCATGGGGGTTCAAGATATATGTTTTATAGATCGGAAACCCCCGTTGGATATAACAATGGTGAACTAACAAACTGGGTTAGGATTGAACTTTCCAAAGCTGGCGAACCTGTCATACACAGTTTCCCGGCCTCACCCGATCAAGTTAAAAAATACATGGGCAATGTAAAATGAGACCAAAACTCAAATATGAACTTCAACCAATTCGAGTGCCAAGCGGTTGGACAGTTACAATCAACAACCTTTTTGAAGTTGAATTAACGCCAGAAACCAGCGACTGGTTCACTTGCTCAGTACTATTGGGCGGAGTGCGTCGAAGTAGCGGGCACTGCTTCGATTCTAGAGTAGAACCAGAGGGCGACCCCAATGGAGAGTTTGTAATTGATTTCCTGAAAATCGATTATGACCAAAAAGGAAAACCGGTTAAAAACTCCGAAGTTTTTCTTGGTGAGTTCAGAACCAAAAGCAAAATTGAATTCATTAAAAAAATTGAATCATTCATGATCGAATCGTGAGATACAGACATTTAAAACCCAGCACTCACCAATACAGCCAAAGCAAATAAAGCAAGAGGGAAATTTATTTTTCACACTTTACAAAAGACACTGAAAATAAATTCACTCCCTTTTTTTAAAATGCCCTTCTGCTATCCAACCTGAATGGGTAAAGACCTGTAGATACGGCACAACAGATCTTACGACCAAAGGAAATGTGGCGCTTAAACCCCACATTTAATCGGCGGAAAGAATGTTAGAAACCAACAAAAAAATAGCACTTAATGGAGAAGATGCTCTCGAAGTCCTTGTAGATATCGAGTTCATATTAATTTCACTGCACAATATGGGCAGCTATTACTCCGGCAAACCGATCGAAGACTACCAAAAAGCCACCACTGATTTCATTGATAACGAAGGAGTCACCCAACGCCTTGCCAAAATAAGAAAAATCATAAGCAAGAATTTTGATTTGACACTAGGGGACGACAATATGGATGACATTGAGCGCCACATGGAAAGGATTAAATTTTGGAAGCCCTAACTAAATCTTCAAACATATAATTCTCAACAGATTTGCTTATATAGATATAATCCGCAGCGGAGTTCACCAGACGCTCACAGCAATCCGGACAGCGATCAAAGGAGATAGATTATTTCCACAGCCCCAAAGATATTGAAAATAAATCTGTCACCTTTTTGCTACATTTCAATCTGCGGCCAACTAACAACTCTAAAACATAACAAAAAGACGACAGATTTATTTTTTCAACCAATTCAGATCGGCGCAGGAATACGCTGGCCAAACCGGTTCCAAGGTCAAAAATGACAATACAGAAATGTATCCCACGAAGTGTATGGTTTGGGCTCGACGGAATAGGCTACAACAACATTGCGCAAGAGCTAGAATCCGAAGCCCCTTCACTAAGAAAATGGATTTCAGTATACGCCATTTACAAATACACCTTTACCAGTGATCCATATAAGTATTACGACTTTATCCATCAATCGAAAAATTTTCGATATGCAACAGTGATATTTACAATCCCAACCGAAACACTTGAAATAAGTGACGGCGTGGACGACCGAGACATCAATCTCTTAAAATAGAAAACATGAACTCTGAGGCGGAAATCAACGCACTTCTTGAGAAGCTTGACATCGACCCAGAACTTTTCACCACTCCATGGCGGTGTGGATACCCGCTCTAGTTGCCGAACTGCAAACAGAGGGGAGCTATTTGTTTTCGTTGAAGGAAATAAATCCGCCCCCTTTTCAATTGATGGTAGCCAAATCGAATCAAAACAACTTGATCAGTTTGTAATTGAGATAGCAAAATGAATTTTTCAATTGACATTACAGAATCCTTTGGCGCTATCGATTTCGATAATGCAGGCGGAGTTATTTCACATATACATATACCGCCAAACGAAAACATCCAAGACAAATACCATATCGAACTATTTAATTTTGTCCTTAACTTAATAGACAAACCAGTAATTTACTCAATAAAAAATCAGAATCCAAACTTTCTAGAAAACATGGACGAAGACGGCTTCCTGATCATTAAGCAAGCTATTATTACATTTGAAAAAACAAAAGGTCACGAAAAATTAATACGCCTGTTAAACCAGGAAAGTGGCTACTTGACGCATGAGTCTTACGGCCCAAAACTCGAGAACAAAGATAAAATATACGACATCGGCGGAAGATCGTTTTCAACTCCTGAACTATTAATTAACCTCGCCATCATTTCACCAAAAAAAGTAACCCTCGACTTCGGCGCTTCAAACCACACCTATATACCCACATACGAAGAACTTCAGAAATCAGTAGGAATATTGAACTCACAAGCAAATCGCTCCCAACCTGAAATCCAGGGAATATTCGATACCAACTTTAGCAATTCTCATATGATAAGCAACTTTGACGCAGGCTATCGCGTATACATAGTATAGAAATGTAACGAACCGGGGCCATATGGAAGAGATTATTCAGGAGCTTTTGCGGAAAGTTTCAACCAAAGGTATCCTCACGAAAACCTGAATGTATGAATAGTTGCAGCACACACAACAAGAACCTTAACTGGTCGATAGCATTTTTTATAGACAAATCAAAAGACAAAAATACAAAACAGGCAACAAAAGCTTACAGATTTATTTCGCTTACGGATGAAAAATTACTGAAATTAAACTCATCCCTTTTTCATTGAAAAACATCGATGACTGGGAAAAGCTTCAATGAAGACCACTTTTGAAACTGCTTTAGACCTTCACGAAATATCTGATTTCTTTAAAGGAAATGGACAATATTTTGCTCGAGGCTCCGACTGGGGAGACCATCTTTTTATTAGCAATTGGCAGGAAATGTGCAGCGTTTTAAAAAACCAGAAAGCCGCACAAAACTTACTTACATCGATATTTGAAAATTATACAAAATATTCAAAGGAAAATTATTCAGATGCCGAAGGATTATTCTCCAACATAAGCGCCTACTACACACTCAAAAACAAAATAGCCTTTTTATCGAGCAATAGTTACGACCTAATCGAAAGTCTTGACGAGAGAAGCAAGAAAAACATAAGAAAACTATTTCGCCTGCTTAGGCAGCAATACGATTTAAAAAACAAGGATCTGCCGAAGTACACATTTGATGAGGAAATCAAACGGTTAAGGCTCAAGGGATGCACTCTTAATCTTGAACAGCTTTGAGAACCCTGCAGATCACGACTTCAGGACAGCTGATGATGAACATTTGAGGATGATATGATCACGTTAATACTAACGGGAAAATTTCCATGAAATTTAAATCAGCCGGCACAGAAATCAATCTAAACAAGGTCTCTTACAGAAGCCTTGGCTTCGGAGAGAAATCAAGTCTTGAAACAAAAAAATACGAAATAACGATAAACAACGATGAGTTTCCGGAGCAATTCATCAAACACGCAAACTCATTTATTATCGAATGCAAAGTTGATGACTCTAAGCAAGGCTACGCGGACATTCCAGAACTTGAAAAAATAAATTACCCAACCTTTGATAAAATTTTAAAAAGCCATCACTATTTAGCGGCCACCCTTATAAAAGATTATCTTTATTTCGAGCTTTTTTATTTTCTATTTCAAAAATCAGAAAAACCTGAAATAGTTATAAATAGCATAAAAGATGTAAAATCAGATGAAATATCAATTACGATCATGGGTGATACGTATCCAACTCAGAAAAGTTGATGAACGAAAGGTGACAGATTTATTTTCCAACTCTAATCAAAAGAGTTTGAAATAAGTCCGTCTCCTTTTACACGACCACACTTCGCATACGGAGTCTCGCCGCCCATTAAATGATTTTTTCACCATCTACGGTATAGCAATCATCTCTCCACCATTTCTTCGGCCACCTCATACTTAACCACCACCCGATTCCGATACAACCTCACCCGCTCCACCAATTCCCCCACCTGCCCCTTCTCCCTCACCTCCCGCCAGATCTCATTCTCCCGATACACCCGCTCTCCCCCCCGAACAAACCGGTGCCCTTCCTGAAACACGTGATACCGATACGCCCGCACCTGATCGCACAACAACTCGCCCTCCAGCTGCGTGTCCCCCACATTCAACTTCAACTGAAAAGTCCGATCCGTCGGGTTGTGCAGTACCAGGTCAACGTAGTTGTAGAAAATCGCCGCGCCAGAACCGAATGGCAGTACTCGCCCCTCATCCGGGAATGGATCGAAGCTGTGGTTGGAGCGTTCAACAACGACCAGCGGTGAGTGAATCGCCATCCAGTGGATCAGGTTGCTCAGTTGGCAGATTCCGCCGCCGATACCGCTGCGTGCTTCGCCGAAGGACAGTTCCATGCCTTCGACGTAGCCGCGTTTGCGGCTTGGCCGGCCGACGAGGCGGCAGAAGGAGAAGTGTTCGCCGGGGGCGATGATGAGGCCGTCGATGGCGGCGACGGCGAGTTTCAGGTTGATGACTTTGTTGTGTTGCAGGGCGAGGTCGGAGTCGCCGAGTTTGCGGATGAGTTTTGAGGTGTGTTTCAGGTAGCGGAATGGCAGGCGGTCAGCGCCGGCAACCAGGCGTGCGTAGCGATTGCTGGAGCAGTGCCAGGCGATCTGGCGGAACAGTCTTTTTTGCCACACGCGCAGCCAGTACAGGGCCGGGTGATAGAGGGAAAGTGGTTTCATCCTTGAGGCGACGGCAGGTGCCGTTTCTTCCTTGAAGCATCTGAGGGGCGCGCAGTTTAGCCTGTGGGCCGGCTTGCGTCGTGCGCGAGATGTCGTGTCTCGAAACACCTCGCCTCACTTCCTGAACAGCAAATTAAGCTTCAACTAAGCTTGCGTCGCTAGCATCCCGGCCCGAGAGACACCTGTCGCCGATCAACCGCGGATGAGCTTCCTGAATGAACCATTTTGATTTACCAGCCGTTACGCAGCCGAATTTCAGTCTTGTATTGGTAAATTACAAAACCCCGGACATCACCCGGATGTGCCTGGAGCTGTTGCGCGAGCATGTCCAGGCGCAGCGCATCCCGGTTTGGGTGGTGGACAATGACTCTGCCGACGCCAGTCTGGATTATTTGCGCTCGCTGGACTGGATCAATCTGATCGAACGCTCCTCCCCCGGCAAAGAAGCGGGACATATTGCGCATGGCAAGGCGCTGGATCTGACGCTGGGAAAAGTTGAAACCGACTATCTGTTTTTGCTGCATACCGACACTTTTGTCTACGACAAGGAAGTCTTCGCGATGATGCTGCGTGAGTGCGCAAAGTCTGCAGACATCGCTGCAGTCGGGTGTGTCGAGCAAATCAATCGCGGGATTGTCAGAGACACCTGGCGACTAACTTCGCGGTTTTGCAAACACTATATTCGCCGGGCGAAAACGGCATTGGGTTTGCGCAGTAAAGAGCCGAAACCTTATCGGGAAACTCACCTCAAAAGTTTTTGCACGTTGTGGAACGCCAGGTTGATGAAGTCTCAGGGACTGCACTTTTGCATGGATGACCGAGTTCCCGGTTATACCGTGCAGGATCGAATGGTCGCATTGGGCTACGGCATCAAGCTGCTGTCACCGCGCAAGATTTTCCGCTATCTGGATCACATCCAGGCAGGCACCGTCGCTGCCGCCGGCACCTACGGCAAAAACCACCGTCGTACCAGAATGTACGAGGCCACTCTCAAACGTTTTGAAAAGCAAGCATCGGTTTGATCACGAACACAAAAAAGGGCGACTGCAAAGTCGCCCTTTTTTAATCTGAAATTGTATACATCCGCTCCGAGGAGGTGTTCGCCCAGTGTAATGGCCTGGCAATCCATGCACCGGTAAAGAGCCCTGACACTGGGCGAACGGGAAGGATTTTAATAGAAGTTGGCGG
This sequence comes from Pseudomonas sp. AO-1, assembly GCF_019775695.1. Lineage (NCBI taxonomy): Bacteria > Pseudomonadati > Pseudomonadota > Gammaproteobacteria > Pseudomonadales > Pseudomonadaceae > Pseudomonas > Pseudomonas sp. AO-1. The sequence goes on along the minus strand of NZ_CP079947.1, from coordinate 2,512,325 downwards.
ATATGTCGTCATATACAAAGGTAAATTTTATGTACGAAAAAGTTAATAGATATTTATCGACGAAATCCTTTCGTGAAACTTTCACTACACAGTCCAACTCATTTCAGATGATTGTTCTCATACAATAATCTGTACAAGAACAACCATCTTGTAGAGTCAATACTCAACTTTCATGCTGACTGGTCACTTTTAATACATCGGTATAAGTGACAACTACGCTCTGCCCGACTTTCAGATCTTTCAGCTTGGCTTGGATTTCAGGCTTTTTCACGTCGAGTGTTTTCGACTGACCCTGCGGGTTTTGCAGGGTCACCTGATTATTCTTCAAATCAATTTTGGTGATTTTCAGTTGCACCTGAATCTGGCGATAGGCCTCACCGCCCGGGTTTTCGCTGCCCGGCGCCTTGCGCAGCTCACCGCTGCGTTCGACAGTGCCAGGCAGACCTTTATCCACATCGGTATCGAGGTAAGCCGCCACCGAGCGTTGTACTTCGAGTTTTACCAGGTCGCCGACCTTGAGGTTGGCGAGGTTTTTCGCCTTGTCGCTGAGCTGGACGTGAACCTGACGGCCTTCTGCGCCTTCGAGCACGACCTGATGGTTGGCCGCATCGACGGCCAGCACTTTGGTGGTGACCTGATCGGCCTCGATGGTGGCGGACAGCGGAATGTCCGCCGCCATGGCAACGAAGCTGGTGGCGGACAGAACGGTTGCGAGGGTGATGGCCTTGGCCAGAGCGTGGAGCTTCATAAGCGGTACTTTCCCTGTAGTGAATGGCAGCAACCGGCGCCAACGCGTGTTTGGCACCGAATGTGCCACTGAGCATAGACGCTGTTCAGGGCTTGGCTGTTGTTTATGCCGGGTCCTCAGGCTTCGGGGTCATCCAGTTCGTTGGCGATATTCGCGGCGGGCGAATTCTTGTGCAGATCATCGGCCTTGGCACGCAGGATCTGCCACTGCTCCAGATCGATCGCGCCTTGACCGAGCAGGTCGTCGGCGATGCGTTGCAGGTCGAAATAGTGAGCATCGGGGGACTGCTGCCAGTAGGTCTGATCGTCGAAAAGGCGCTGCCAGGTGTTGAGGTCTGGGGGTTGCAGGTCGTCGCTCATGGCTAATCCTCCACGGGTAATAGTTTGTAGAGGCTGCGCAATAAAACAGAGTTCAACCCAATCCCTGTAGGAGCTGCCGCAGGCTGCGATCTTTTTAAAGATCAAAATCAAAAGATCGCAGCCTTCGGCAGCTCCTACATGAATGGCAATGCAGCAGTCAGTACCCGGTCATTTCCAGATAGCCGCGTCCGCCACGGCTGCCGCTGATCTGCACCGGGCCCTCCCAATAAGGAATGCGCAGGTCCATCCAGGCCTTGGGGTTGAGCGCGTCGAGGCTGATGTCGAGGTGTTTGTCGGGAATGCGGATCGACCAGCGCACCGGCATCGTGTGCCCGGCAATTTTTGCGCTGTCCTTGGGTGTGAGTCTGATCTGCTCGCCGTGCAGGGTTTCGGTACGGCCGTCGGCGCTGATCCAGGTGCCGGTCAGATACGGCGCGCCATCGGTTTGTCGGGTGCGGAACAGCATCAGCGACTCACCACTGTCCAGGTGCAGGGAAAACCAGTCCCACCCGGTCTGATTGGCCGCCAGCGGCTGACTGCTCCATTCCCGGTCCAGCCACGCCGGGCCGCTGACGGTGTAGGTCTGGCCGTCGATTTGCAGGGTGCCGCTGGCCTGAAAGAACGGCTGACTGTAGTAGTACGAGGCCTGGCCCTGTTCGGATTTGCGGCTGAAGCCGTTGTCGCCCTGCAACACCAACGGGCGGCTGGAGGTGAGGTGCAGTTGATAGCTGAAGGCTTTGTCGCGGGCACTGAGTTGCACATCCGTCAGCGGATCCTGTGCCTGACTGGCGAAGCGCCAATCATCGATCCACGCCTCGAACGGCGCTACGTTGACACCGGCCTGCCCCACTCCGCCCCGGGCATAGCGCTCGGCAGCATGGTGCGCGGTGGCCGACGTCACCGCGGCATGCCCGAGCCAGATCGTCTGGTTGGCCCAGCCCGATTGCTCTGGCGCAGGTTTTAACGCACTGCGAAACAGCGTCCATTGCACACCGAAATCGTGGCCCTGCTGATCCTTGAGATTGGCGGTGACGTACCACCACTCGATACGAAATCCGTCGTGGGCGCCGTGATCCGCCGGGAAGCTGAACACCCGCCCCGGCACCACGGGAGTGAACTGAGCGGCCTGATCGCCGAGCCCGGCAAAACCCTTCTCTTCAGAAACAGGCTGATCGCAGCCGCCCAAAAGCAGCAGCGTGAAAAGCAACGCAACCCGCTTAATCCTCATGAGCAAACGTCCTCAGCAGATCCGCCGGTTGCGTGCGGTACAACGAATACAGCGGCCACGCCGAGGCCAACAAGGTCGCCAGTAACGCCAATCCCATCAATTGCAGCAGTTGCAGCGGGAAGATCCGCAACGGTAAGCGCCAGCCGAATGCCTGCACATTGATCACCGAGTCCAGACACCACGCCAGGGCGATCCCCAGCGGCAACGCCAGCACCAGCGTCAGCAGCGCGAGCAACCAGGTCTGGCCGAGGTTGAGCAGCATTAACTGCCGGCGCGTCACGCCCAAGGCCCACAGCGGCGCCAGTTGCCCGAGGCGGCTCTGGCTTTGGGTCAGCAAACTGATGAACAGCGCCACACCGGCCACCGCCAAAGTGAGGCTGTTGAGCGCGGCGGTGGCGGCGAAAGTGCGTTCGAAAACCTGCACCGACCAACCTTTGAGCCGCGCCTGATCCACGATGCGGCTGTCATCGAGCTGAAAGCGCGTTTGCAGCGCAGTCAAAAACGACGGGATGTCAGGCGACGCGATGCGCAGGTTGAAACGGTTCGGCGTCAGCGTCGGCCACAGGCGCAGCAGGTGGTTGCTGTTGACCAACAAATGGCCCTTGGGATTGCCGTAATCGGCGTAGATGCCGACGATGCGCGGTGACCACGGCCCACCGGGAGTCGGCACGCTCAGATGATCCCCCGCGCGAACCTTCAGCCGTCGTGCCAGTTGTTCGCTGAGCATCACCGCATCGTCCGTCGCCAGGTGCGCCCACGGATCGCCGGCAAGCGCCTCGAGCAACGGCCAGTGTTGGCGATAGTAAGGATGGTCGATCACCCCGAACACATCCGCCGGCCAGCCCTGCAGGGTCACGGCTACTTGCCAGTTGGGCAGCACCGCGCTGACGTTCGGCTGTTGTTTGAGCCAGACGTACATCTCGCGCGATTGCGCCGGATTCACCGGGTTGAGGTACAGCTCGGCACTCAGGCGTTGTTCGAGCCAGTCGTTGAAGGTCTGGCGAAAACCGGCGGTCATGCTGCCCGCGCCGATGTTTGCCGCCAGCGCCAGCAGCAGCGCCATCAGCGCCAGACTCAGTGCCGGTAACTGTTGGCGGCAATCAGCAAGAAACCACTGACCCAGCACCGAACGACTGCGCCCAAGCAATCGATTGAGCACCGCGCTGAGCACCACCGGCAATGCCAGCGCAGCGCCCAGCAGCAACCCGGCCATCAATACAAAACCGCTGCTCAGGCTGTCGCCGAACAGCAGCGCCAGCAGCGCGATCACGCCCAATAGGACCGCCAGCCAACCCTGACGGCGCAACCAGCGTGCATGCTGCTGATGCCAGGCCTGTGGATCCGCCACCGCCAACAGCGGCAAACGTGCCGCACGCAACAGACTGTTGGCGCCGGCCAACAACGCGCCGAACAGACTCAAACCAATACCGCTGAACCACCACCACGGACTCAGGCGTAACTGCCCCGCCACTTCCGCGCCGTACAAACCACGCAGGCTGGCGGCGACATCCGGCAGCAACACGCTCGCCAGCCAGTAACCGCTGACGACGCCGAACACCCCGCCAATCAACGCCAGCACACCGAGTTCGACGATCAGGCTGCCGATCAGCATCCGCGCACTGACCCCGCAGGCACGCAAGGTGCGCAGCAGGCCACGACGCTGCTCCAGTGCCAGACCGATCGCCGCGTGCACGATGAACAGCCCGACCACAAACGACAGAAATCCCAAGGCATCAAGATTCAGGTGGAAGCTCTCGGTCAGGCGCGCCAGATTGTTTTCCTCGGCGCTGCTTTTGAGCTGCAACCGGCCATTGAACGCGGCCGGCAACTCGGCGTGAAAATCCTTGGGCAGTAACAAGCGCGACAGTTGCCCGGGTTGCTCAAGCACGGTTTGCGCGACACCGATATCCACCAGCAACACGCCCGGCGCCATGTCCTGTTGCGCGTGCAGCGGTGGCAGGCTTTGTCCGTTGACGGCCTGCGGTGTTGCGCCTTCGATCAGGCCCAACGCGTGCAGGGTTTCCGGGGAAATCCACGTGCTGCCCGGCGGCGAGAAGAACGCGACGATGCGCTCGATTGGCATCGCCTGCCCGGCCACGGCGGAATCCACCGGCAGCGACACCGGTTCGATGCCCATCAGTTGCAGGCGCTGATCCGGGTGATCCTTGAGTACCAGCCGCCCCTGCAGCAGCGGCGAGACCGGCCAGCCCTGGCGGCGCAGGTCAACGAACCATTGCTGGGTAAACGTCGCTCCATTGGGCGTAGCAAGGCTGGCCTGTGGTTCGCCGCCAATCATCTGGCTCGCCCGGGCGTAACTGTCGCGGGCCTGGCTGTTCAGTGCCTCGACGCCGGTCAACAGACTGGTGGCCAGCCACAAACCCGTCAGCACACTGAAGAACTGCACCGGATGCCGCCGCCAATGGCTGAGCAGCGCACGCAGGGTTTGCCGGAACACGTTCACGTCAGACGGCCCTTGGACAACACCACCCGCTGCGCCAGTCGCGCCGCCACGCGCGGGCTGTGCGTGACCATCAGCAGCGTGGTCGGCGTGTCGTCGAGCAACTCCAGCAACAGGCGCAGCACTTCATCGCTGGTAGCTTCGTCGAGGCTGCCGGTGGGTTCGTCGGCCAGTAGCAATTTCGGCCGTGAAGCCAAGGCCCGGGCCAGCGCCACCCGCTGCTGCTGACCGCCGGAAAGTTGTTCGGGATAACGCTTGAGCAAATCGCCCAGCCCCAGACGCTGCACCAGATGCGCCTGCCAGCGCGGGTCATGGCGCCCGGCCAGACGCGCCTGAAACGCCAGATTGTCCTCGACCCGCAGGCTGCCGATCAGGTTGAACTGCTGGAACACCAGACCGATTTCGGTACGGCGCCAGTCGGCCAGTTGCGCTTCGTTCATCTGCTCCAGCCGATACTCGCCGCTGTGGATGCTGCCGCGATCCACCTTGTCGAGGCCGGCGATCAGGTGCAGCAAAGTGCTTTTGCCACTGCCGGATTCGCCCATCAGCGCCAGGCTGCTGCCGGGTTCGAGCGTCAGGTCGACGCCTTGCAGCACGGGTAATGAGCCTTGGGGAGTGAGGTAACTTTTGAAAACGCCTTGAACCTGAAGCATGCCGCCATCCGTTGGGTCAGTGTGGGGCAAGGATAGCGGATTGCGGGCTGATCAAATCAGTGGTGTTCGCACTGGCCCCATCGCTGGCAAGCCAGCTCCCACAGGGCTTGGGTTGTTCAAAAATACTGAGCACACCCAAAAACACTGTGGGAGCTGGCTTGCCAGCGATGGGGCCAGTGAACCCAACACAACGCTCAATCCCCGGTCGCCACACTGGTCGCCGCCTCCCCCGGCGTGACAATGGTGTTCAGATCAATGTGCTTCCACTCAGGCCTGGCCCCCAGCCGCGCATTGAAGCGGTAGTTGAAGGTGAAATCGTCCGCCGTCGGCAGCGTCAGCGGTTTGCCATATACCGCCTCGATGCCGGCCAGGTCGTAACCCATCAGCTGCAGCAGCGTCGGGAAAATGTTGTAGTGACTGGAACGGTCCTTGTTCACCGGTAATGACTGCGCCCAATCCGGGCCGTGCAGTTGATCGCCCTGAATCACCACCAGCGGCACCAGCCCCTCCTCCTCCACCGGATCACCACCGCAGTGGGTATTGAGCCCGGGATTGCCGCGCTCATGCAGGTCCTGGCCGTGATCGGAGGTGTAGATCAGCAGCGCATTGTTCAGCCTGGCCTGGGCAAATACCCGGTCGAAGAACTCGCCCACGTTCCATAACAGCGTGTTCTTGTAGGCGTTGCGGTACAACAGCCAATCGTCCGGCTGGCCGTTGAAACCGTCGCGTTTGCCGGTATCGGCGACTTCGGTGAACTGCCCGCGCGGCAGGGTCGGACGGTAGGCCATGAAGGCGTCGGGGTACTTGTCGTGCACAGGGAAATGCGCGCCGACTTTATTGATCACCACCAGCTCCGGCTGATCGTCGTTGAGCAACTCGATCAGCTTCGCGGCGGCAGCCATGTCGCGGTCTCGCACGCTGGTCTGGTCAAACTGTACGAACTCGTCGATGTCCTTTTTCTCGGTGTCGGTCATCAGGTTCTGCAGATTGCCGGCGGTGCGCTGGGCGTCAATGTACACCGTGCGCAACCCGGCCTTTTTCGCGTACTGCCAGATCGACGGCAGCGTGCTGTTGATCCGTATGTAGTCGGCACGCGTCCCGCCGTAACGCAACGTAACGTTGGTATCGGCGCTGCAGTTGGCAATGGACGCGGCGTAGCCGTAGTTGAAAATCTCGACCCCCGGATGCGCCTGCTTGAGGTTGCTGTGCACCCCGAACGGCGCGTTGATGTCCAGGTAATTGCCGGAGATGCTTTCGTCGATAATCAACACGATGTCGTGATTGACCGTCGCAGCGCTGCGCGCCAGCGTCACGGGCTCACGCGGACCGACCGTGTTGTGCAGCGCTTCATAGGTGAACAGGTTCAGATAGGCCAGCGGCGTGTACATGATCGGCAAGCCCCGCGCGCCCTCGCCCGCCCGCAGGAACAACACCGCGCTCAACAGCAGCACACCACACACCGGCGCCGCCACCCGCAATGCATTGGGCACCACCAGCGCATGCCGCGGTTTGAGCCCGATGCCGAACAGCAACAGCAGGCCGCTGAGCGCACCATGAATGATCGCGTCGCGATACTGGTAAGCGGCTTCCTGAATGAAGCCGCCGGAGTACACCAGCGAGACAAAGCTGCTGTAGCTCAGGTAATCCGCGGTGACCCGGGTATAGACATCAAAGAATACCGCCGAAGCAAATAGCGTTATTGCGAATAAGTGTCGAATCAATGCCTGACGAATATAAGCCGTTAGATATAACGCTAAAGTGAGCGCCAAAAACATCGCGCCAAAAAGAAGCACAGCAAAACCGACCCCGATAGCATTTAACCGCTCAATGTAATATTCGGAATAAAGCAGCAGATAAATAACTAAAAGCAGTTCTTTTAAATATCGAAACATGGCGATTCCGGTCGTACGAAACGGCATTGGGTCAATAGTTTGTCGGTCAAAATCTGACACTAGCACCCGGCCATCAAAGCGCAAGAAAAGCCTGACTTTTCTGTCAAGCGTCAAAAAACTGTTGACTCATTCCTGACACACTCCAGCGGCTACAAGTCGTTAATTTAAAGGCTTTCGACCGTTTATCGCTTTCTTCAGGATGTGAAAAAAGGGTCAAGGACGCGACAAATCCAGCAATAGCAAGCACTTGATGGCCAATAGCCTGAAAAAAGCCCGGTGTTATACACGTGCAACATGTCATTTTGCTGACACGCTTTTCCACACCTGCGCTATACCCCTTTTGACAGTTCCATTTTGATCTTCTTCCACCGTCTTACGAGGCACGCCAATATGGACGTGAGCGTATTTGGTACGGGCTATGTTGGCCTTATTCAAGCAGCCGCACTTGCCGATGTCGGACATCGGGTTTTATGTGTGGATATTGACCCGAACAAGATTAAACAACTGCAACAGGCCGTACCGCCTATTAGCGAACCGGGTTTATCCGCCGCGCTGGAAGAAAATATCAAGGCCGGCCGTCTGCTGTTCAGCACCCAGGCCAGCGACGCGGTGGAGCATGCCGAGTTGATCTTCATCGCCGTGGGCACCCCGGCCGATGAGGACGGTTCCGCCGACCTGACCCACGTGCTCAACGTCGCCCGGCAGATCGCCTCGCACATGGAGGCCGATCGCACCCTGATCATCAAGTCCACGGTGCCGGTCGGCACGGCGGATCAGGTCGCCGCCAAGGCCAGCGAAGAATTGCAGCGCCGCGGCCGCAGCAACCTCAAGGTCCGCGTGGTGTCCAACCCCGAATTCCTCAAGGAAGGCAGCGCCCTCGCCGATTGCATGCGCCCGGACCGGATCATCGTCGGCACCCGCGATGACGAAGCCCGCGAGCAGATGAGCGAGCTGTACGCGCCGTTCTGCCGTAACCACGAAAAACTGATGTTCATGGACAACCGCAGCGCCGAGCTGACGAAGTACGCGGCCAACGCGATGCTCGCCACGCGCATCAGCTTCATGAACGAACTGGCCAACCTCACCGAACTGCTCGGCGCCGACATCGAAGCGGTGCGCAAAGGCATCGGCTCCGACCCGCGCATCGGCTACCACTTCATTTACCCCGGTTGCGGCTTCGGCGGTTCATGCTTCCCCAAGGATCTGCGCGCCCTGCTGCACACCGCCGAACACAACGGCATGCCGCTGAAATTGCTGCGCAGCGTCACCGACGTCAACGACAGCCAGCGGCACATCCTCTTCGGCAAACTCAAGGCGCAGTTTCCGCAGGGTCTGGCCGGCAAGTCGATTGCGATTTGGGGCCTGGCGTTCAAACCCAATACCGATGACATGCGCGAAGCCCCCAGCCGCTACCTGATGGACGCGCTGTGGGCCGAAGGCGCGAGCGTGCAGGCCTACGATCCGGAGGCCATGTCCGAGTGCCGGCGCCTCTACGGCTATCGCGACGATCTGCACTTGTGCGCCACCCGCGACGACACCCTGGAAGATGCCGATGCGCTGGTGATCTGCACCGAATGGAAGAATTTTCGCGTCGTGGATTTCGAGCTGCTGGCGAGCAAGTTGCGCTCCAAAGTGATTGTCGACGGTCGCAACCTCTACAACCCGGAACACGTGGCCGCCGCCGGTTTGCACTACAGCGGCATCGGCCTGCGCCACATCGCACCGGAAGGATTGCGCCCATGAAAATCCTGGTCACCGGCGCAGCCGGCTTCATTGGCGCCCATTGCGTGTTGCGGCTGATGCGCGACGGGCATGCGGTGGTCGGCCTGGATAATTTCAACGGCTACTACGACCCGCAGCTCAAACACGATCGCGTGCAATGGGTGCGCGATCAGGTCGGGCATTTCCCGCTGGCACGCATTGATCTGGCCGACGCCGCCGCGATCGAAGCGTTGTTTGTCCGCGAGCAACCGCAGGTGGTGATCCACCTCGCAGCGCAAGCCGGGGTGCGCTACTCGCTGGAAAATCCGAAGGCCTACCTCGACAGCAACCTCTGCGGCTTCCTGAACATTCTCGAAGGCTGCCGGCACCATCCGGTGGAGCACTTGATCTACGCCTCATCGAGTTCGGTCTACGGCGCCAACCAGCACACCCCATATTCGGTGCACGACGGCGTCAATCACCCGCTGTCGCTGTACGCCGCGACCAAAAAAGCCAATGAGCTGATGGCCCACAGTTACAGCCACCTGTTCGGCATTCCCAGCACCGGCCTGCGCTTTTTCACTGTGTACGGGCCATGGGGGCGGCCCGACATGTCGCCCATCCAGTTTGCCCGGGCGATCACCGAAGGCACGCCGCTGAAGCTGTTCAATTACGGCGAGCACCAGCGCGATTTCACCTACATCGATGACATCGTCGAAAGCATCGCGCGCCTCACCGACCATCCGCCGCACAACCACCCGGAGTGGGATCGTGAACATCCCGACGCGGGCAGCAGCATGGCCCCGTGGTGCCTGTTCAACATTGGCGGCCACCACCCGGTAGAGCTGAAAACCTACCTGGCGCTGATGGAAAAACACCTCGGCCAGAAAGCCATTGTCGAGCTCTTGCCCCTGCAACCGGGCGATGTGCTCAACACCTGTGCCGAGACCGATGATCTGGCCCAGGCCACCGGGTTCCAGCCCCGGATCGAGCTGGATGAAGGGCTGGGGCGTTTCATCGCCTGGTTTCGCGACTACTACCCCACTGCCTATCGCCCACGCGCCGCTCGCGGCTGAACATCAGCGGAGGTCCCCATGACTGGACATGAACAAGGTGTACCGATCAACCAGATGCGCCGTGACAAGCGCATGGATCCCGAGCACCGAATGCGCCTCGATTCCGCCATCCACAGGCAGGGCCGTGGCTGGTTGACCGGCCGTGACGGTGGCCGGCCATGGACGCTGTCACGCACCAACCGGGTATTGGCCTGCTTCGGTGCGCTGGTGCTGCTGGTGGTGTTCTCGCCGCTGCTGCTGGGCCTGGCACTGGCCATCAAATTCACCAGCCCGGGACCGGTGATGTTCGTGCAGAAACGCACCGGTTATCGCGGCCGCACCTTCGGCATGTACAAGTTCCGCACCATGGTCTGCAACGCCGAAGAGCTGAAGGAATCGCTGCGTCACCTCAACAAGCACGGGGTCGACGCCATCGATTTCAAGATCGACAAGGACCCACGCATCACCGGTATCGGCGGTTTCCTGCGGCGCACCAGCCTCGATGAACTGCCCAACCTGTTCAACGTGGTGAGCGGAGACATGCGCCTGGTCGGCCCGCGGCCGACTTCGTTCAACGCCTACCGCTACAAGGACAATCACCTCGCGCGCCTGAGCATATACCCCGGCATGACCGGCCTGTGGCAGATCTCCGGGCGCAGCAACATCGACTTCGACCAGCGCGTTGAGTTGGACCTCAGCTACATCGCCGAGCAAAGCCTTTTGCTTGATCTGAAGATCTTGTTGAAAACCCCCTTCAAAGTATTCAGCGGCCACGGAGCAAGCTAATGGACGGTTCAACCAACAAAAGCCTGAGCATTGCCAACCCCAGCGAATCGAACCTGATCTCGACCGTGCTGGATCTGGATCTGCGGATCCTGTTCCTGACCGCCGCCAACCCGGGCGCCGGTACCACCACCAGCGCATTGGCGCTGGCCAGCCAACTGGCGCAGATGAGCAGCGGCCAGGTGCTGCTGGTCGATGCCAGCCAGTCGGCGGGCAACCTCACGCAGCAATTGAACCTGGGCAAGGAGCGCGGCCTGCGCGACTTGCTGTTCAACCCGGACAACCCGCCGCTGTTGCAGGATTGCGTGGTGCAGGTTTCCAGCCTGCCGTTCCATGTGCTGCCCAATGGCCGGCCGATCCGCACCCTCGAACACCTGACCGCCGAGCGCCTGAGCCCGCTGCTCGACCGCCTGGGCACGCAGTACCGCTTCGTGGTGATCGACGGCGACGCGGTGTATTCCGCCGCCGACACGCTGGTGCTCGCCACTCAAGTCGATGGCGTGGTGTTTGTGGTGCGCGCCGAAGACACCCGCTGGGAAGTCGCCCAGGCCGCCGTGCAACGCCTGACCCAGGCCGGGGCAAAAGTGGTCGGCAGCGTATTCAACCGGCGCAAGTACTACATGCCCAAGTGGCTCTACAAAAACCTGTAAGCAAACGCGAGGGATGACGCCATGAACGCCAAGATACTGGTTCTGCTGATGCTGCCGCTTGCAGGCTGCTCGAGCAATTCCGAAACCCAGAATATGCCGGTGAACATTCTCACCGCCACCCCGGCCAACGCCCAGGCCACCGACATGCCGAAGATCGAGCAGACCTTGCGCCCGCAAGACGTGCTGGATGTGATCTTCCACATCAGCACCAGCGGCTCGGACGCTTACCGCGTGCAGTCGGGTGACCAGATCGGCCTGAACTTCACCGCCGCCAGCCAGCTCAATGGCAACCAGTTGGTGCTGCCCGACGGCACCATCAACCTGCCCGGCGCCAACACCTCGGTGAAAATCGCCGGCCTGACCGCCGATGAAGCGCGCGATGAAATCCAGCGTGCCTACCAGCGCAAACAGCTGTTCCAGCCCAACCGCAATCAGTTGACGGTGCAGGTCATCAGCCCGCTGACCAATGAGCAGAACCTGAAAAGCGCGCTGAATCACCCGGCCACCGGCATGAGCCGCGAGATCACCGTGGGCAATGACGGTTATGCGAGCTTTCCGGAAATCGGCGCGGTGCCGCTGCAAGGCATGACCATCAATCAACTGGAAACCTTCCTCAACCAGAAGTACGCGCAATTGCCGGGGCGGATGAGCGTCGATGTGATGCTCAAGTCCACCGCCGGCAACGAGATCTACGTGCTGGGCGAGGTCGGCCAACCGGGCTCCTACCCGATCCGCCGTCCAGTGTCGGTGCTTGAAGCGCTGACCCTGGCGCGCGGCACCAACGTCAAGGCGCGTCTGGACTCGGTGGTGATCATGCGCCGCAACGGCAATCAGGTGCAGGCCGTGCACTACGACGTGGAAAAAGCCCTGTCGGGCGATGCGTCGCAGATCGCCTACCTGCAACCGGACGACATGCTGTTCGTGCCGAAAACCAAACTGGCGAGTGCCGGCGATCTGGCCCGGCAACTGGCCGATGTGGTGCTGTTCCAGGGCGTGGGTTTCAGCTTCGGCTACCGCGTCGACAACAAAGGCAGTAACAACAACTGACTCTCAGGTGACCGATCATGAATCCAAAGGAAAACTACCTGCATGAGTTCTTCAGGATCTTCTTCGCCAACAAGCAGCTGGTGAAACGGGTCTTCCTGATCTTTGCAGTCATCGCGTTGGTACTGCCGCTGGTGCTCAAACAGAGCTTCGATATCACCGCCCAAGTGATCGTGCAGTCGAAAAAACTCTCCCAGGGTGACGCCACCACGTCACTGACGGTCGATAACGCCACCTTCATTCCGCCGTCGCTGGCGGACATGGAAACCGAAAGCAACATCCTGCGGTCCCCGGCGCTGATCCGCCAGACCATCAGCGAGCTGCGCGACAAGGGCGAGTACAACCCGCCGGTCGGTATGTTCGCCAAACTGGTGAGTGATCCGATCCGGCGCTACGTCTCTTCGCCGCTGCGTGAGTACGTGATCAATCCGCTGCGCAACATGCTCGGGCTGCAAACCGATCCGGTGCGTGACACGGTGCTCGATGGCTTGACGCAAGATGCGATCAACAGCCTGAAGATCGAGACCCTGCCCGGCTCCAACGTGATCTCGATCATCTACAGCTTCCCGGATCCGCATCAGGGCACCACGTTCGTTGCGACCCTGCTGCAGAACTACCTGGTCAGCCGTCAGGCGCTGCAATCGATCGACTTGCCGCAATCCTTCTACGAAACCAAGAAGCACCTGTATCAGGTGCGCCTCGATGGGCTGGAAGGTAATCGGCAAGCGCTGCTGGAAAGTGTTGCATCGTCCGATCCGAAGGAAGAAATCACCTTCCGCCTGAACGCGATCAATACCGAAGAGCAAGCCCTGAACCTGTATCAGGATCGCCTGTTGCAGAGCCAGCGCTGGCTCGAATACCTGAAAACCGCGCTGACCGCTGCCAGCAGCAATAAGCTCAACGACTACACCTTCCCCTTCACCTTCACCACCACCGTCGATAACGTGGCGTTCGAGGACCGGGAAATCAAACAGTTGGGCGAGCAACTGACCACTCAGGTCAGCCGCTACATGAATGACCTCGCCGTGTTCCAGCCCGGCAGCGAGCCGATGCTGCTGACCCGTGAGCAGATCGCCCGCACCCGCCAGCAGTTCCTCAAAGTGGTGAGCAACCGCATTCAGGAACGCACCAATGACCTGGCCGTGGTGCAACAGGTGATCGATCAGAAAACCGCGCGCATCGCCGAGTTCAAGAACCGCATCCACACCTTGCAACAGACCCAGAGCAAGCTGCGGCAGATGGACACGGAAATCGACGCGCTGCACACGGCGTTCTCGACCTATGCGCAACGCTTTGCCGAAAGCAGCACCGCCGGTTCGCTCAACGATGACCTGTCGAACGCCAAGGTGCTCAGCCCGCCGTTCGAGCCGACCGAGCCGGCGTTCCCCAAACCGCTGCTGATCATTCCGTTCGGGCTGTTCACCGGCCTGCTGCTGGCGATTGCCCTGGTCTATGTGCGTGAGTTCTTCGATCACCGTTTCAAACACCCGGCGCAAATCACCCACGAACTGGGCCTGCCGGTGTTGCTGGTGATCAACGACGAGAACGTGCTGCCGAGCAATCCGCACAAGAACTGGACCGTGCCAAGCTTCGTGCACTGGGTGCGCAATTGAACACGCTGTCCACCCCGAACGCCGCGCTGCCGATCATTCACTTGCTCAGCAGCGGCGGCTTCTATGGGGCCGAGCGCATGTTGCTCGATCACTGCCTGGCGACACCGGGGCAGCACCAGGTGCTGTTTCTCGATGCACCGCCCGCATTGATCGCGCGCTTTCGCGAGGCCGGGGTGGACTGTCGTGGTTGTGCCGGGCTGGGCGAGTTGTTGCGCCACCTGCGGGCCCGGCGCAGTGAACGGCCGCTGATCAATACGCACAACTTCAAGGGGCTGTTGTTCGGCTGGGTCGGCGCGACACTGTTGCGTTTGCCGCTGGTCATCACCCAGCACGGCTTCACCCCGCGCAGCCGCAAACAGAAGTTCTACACCTGGCTGAGTCTGCAGTTGTGCCGCACCGCCTCGGTGGATCGGGTGGTGTGCGTGGCCGAGAGCATCGCGGTATTGCATCGTCAGGCCAGCGTGCAAGCTGAAAAGCTGCAGGTGATCCCCAACGGTTTACCCGCTGCCGCCGCGCGGGTCAGCAACGTTGACCGCCAGCGCTGGCTGGCCGGTTATGTCGGGCGCTTGAGCAGCGAGAAAGGCCCGGACCTGTTTCTCGATGCCCTGATTCCGCTGTGTCACCAGCATCCGCAACTGGACGCGGTGATGCTCGGCGACGGTCCGGAACGTGAGGCGCTGCAGGCGCGGATCGACGCCGCAGGTTTGCAGCAACGAATTCGTCTGCCCGGCTACCAGACCGCCATGCAGCCGTGGTGGCAGCAACTCGATGCGCTGGTGATCAGCTCGCGCACCGAAGGCACGCCGATGATTCTGCTCGAAGCGATGCAGAGCGGCGTGCCGGTGGTGGCGTTTGCGGTCGGCGGCATTCCCGATGTACTCGAGCACCGGCACAACGGCTTGCTGGCGACACCCGCCGCCAGCGCCGACCTCGCCCGCCAGCTCGATAACCTGCTGAACGAGCCGAACCTGGCTCGGCAATTGTGTGACAACGCAAAGCGTACGCAACAGGATCGCTACGACCTCAAGGCCCTGGCCGAACGCTGGTCGCAGCTGTACATCCGCACGGCACGGGAGGCACGCGCATGATTTTCCCGCTCTCGATCGTCACACTGCTCGGTCTGGTGTGCATCGGTCTGCTCGCCAGCCCTTATCCATTTCTCGCACCCGGCGCGGTCATTGGCCTGGTGGGGTTCACGGTGTTGTACCGCAAGCCGACCTGGGGCCTGCTGGGCATCGCCGCGCTGGTACCGTTTGAAGGTTTCTTCAAGGACAGTGCGCTTTCCGGAAGCAAACTGATCGGCGCCTCGCTGGCGGTGATCCTGATGCTGCAACTGGCCCTGCATCAGATTCCCGGCGAGCGCCTGCGCAGCAATATCTGGCGGTTTCTGCTGTGGTTCCTCGTCCTGTATTTCCTCAGTTTGCTCAACACCGATGACCTCGGTATGTCACTGGGGCATCTGCGTGAACTGAGCGTCGGACTGATCCTGTTTGTCATTACCCTGTTGATCGGCCGTGAACTGAATCTCGACCTGTTCGCCCGACTGGTGACCCTGAGCGTCAGCGCCACCTGCGCCATGGCGATGTTCTCGACCAAATTCCAGGATCAAGGCCGCGCCGCCGGGCTGCTGGAGGACCCCAACGCCTTCGCCCTGCTGATCGCCTTCGCCATTCCGCTGGGCCTGCTGCTGGTGATTCGGGGGCCTAACCTGCTGCACCGGTTGTTCTGGGGCGCTTGCTGCCTGCTGCTGCTCGGTGGCATGACCAAGACCGAATCGCGCTCCGGGCTGGTGGTGGTGGCCTTGAGTCTGCTGATCGGTTGCTGGCACTACCGCGCGCAACTGACGCGGATTCGCCCTCGGCACCTGGGCTTCGCCATGCTCGGTGCAGCCATCGTGATCCCGCTGGCAATCTACGCGATGCCCGCCGGTTACGCCGCGCGCATTCAGTCGCTGAGTATTCTCAGCGCCGGCTCCAAGGCACAGGATGAATCCCTCGGCCGCCGCGCCTCGTACATCGTGGTCGGCGGGCAGATGATCCGCGAGAACCCGTTGCTCGGTTCCGGCCCCGGCACCTTCCCGCTGCACTACGCGACCACCGGCTACGCCAAGGCGTTTTCCGCCAACCGCAAGATCGGTGACCTGTACCGCCGTGCGCACAACACCTACCTGGAAATCTTCAGTGAACTGGGGATTCCTGCCGGCCTGCTGTTCGTCGGCATGCTCGGCCTCGGCCTGTACAACCTGATTCGCGCCCGCGCCGCGTGGATGCGGCGGCGCGACTGGCAACAGGCGGACCTGATGACCCACCTCGGCGTGAGCTTCCTGTCACTGACCCTGTTCCTGATGTTCCTCAGCGCACCGAATCAGAAATACCTGTGGATCATGCTCGCGCTGACCAGCGTCCTGCGCCTCAAGGCCGAGCAGGCGCCACTGACCGAGGCCAGAACATGAGCCGGATCAGCATCATCATCCCGATGTTCAACGAGGCCCGGCACATTGGCCGCACGCTGCTGGCCGCGCAAAAAGCCGCACATGCAGCCGATGTCGAGTGCGAGTTGATCGTGGTCGACAACGGTTCGAGCGACGACGGCCCGCACATCGCCCGCCAGTTCGGTGCACAGGTGCTGGTGCTGCCGGGCCTGCTGATCGGTGCGCTGCGCAATCGCGGTGCGCTGCTGGCAAGCGGCGAGTGGATCGCGTTCATTGATGCCGACGTCGAGATGCCCGAAGACTGGCTCAAGCCCTTGTTCGAGCTGCAAGCCGATGGTCAGGCCGATGTGTTCGGTCTCGACCTGCACACCCCCGCCACTGCGCCGTGGTACGCCGCTGCCTGGCAACGGCGCACGCTGCGCCCGTCCAGCCAGAGCTCGCACCCGGTGGACTGGCTGCCCAGCTCCAACCTGCTGATGCGCCGGCGCTGGTTCGACAAGGTCGGCGGTTTCGACGAACACCTGCGCACTGGCGAGGACAAGGAATTCACCCTGCGCCTGCGCGACAACGGCGCCGTATTGCTCTCGATCAACAACAACGTCGCCCTGCACTGGGGCTACGAAATGAACTGGCGCGAGTGGATGGGCAAGGAAATGTGGCGCCAGGGCAGTCATCTGCAACTGCTGCGCACCCACGGGTTCAGCCTGCGCCTGCTGCGTTTTCCGTTGCTGTCGATTGCGGTGTGGATCCTCGATTTCCTGGCGATTTCAGCGTTGCTCGACGGCTTCCCGCATCACGCCGCGACGATGGTCGCGTTGACCCTTCTGCCGGGGCTGGTGCTGAGCGTGCGGCAGAGTATCAAACACCGCGACATCGGCCTGACCCTGCAACTGTGGGGCCTGCACTGGGTGCGTCTGCACCTGGCGGGCGCCGCGTTCATTCTCAGTCTGTGTCATTGGAATGCCAGGAGGCCTGCCCGTGGCTGAATTCATTTTCTGGCTGTGCCTGCTGCTGCCGGTATACGCCTACCTTGGCTACCCGCTGCTGCTGACGGTGCTGGCGCCGCTGTTCCCGGCCTGGCGCCACAGCCCGGCGCCGCCGCTGAACATCAGCATCGTGATCGCTGCGCACAACGAGGCGCGGCACATCGAGCACAAGTTGCACACGCTGCTGGCGCAGGACTATCAGCCGGCCACGCTGCAGATCATTCTCGCCAGCGACGGCTCGACCGACGACACCGTGGCCTGTGCGCACAAGGTGGTCGATTCGCGCATCACCGTCCTCGATTTGCCGCGCCAGGGCAAAGCGGCAACGCTGAATGCCGGGGCGGCGCTGGCGACCGGCGATATCCTGGTGTTCACCGATGCCGATAACCAATGGTCGCGGGAAACCCTCGGCTACCTGGTCGCGCCACTCAGCGACCCCAACGTCGGTGCCTGCGCCGGGCACATGGTGATTCCGGTGACCGGCGGCGGCCTCAGCGTCGGCGACAGTCTGTACCGGCATTACGAGGGCTGGCTGCGTCGGGTGGAGAACCGCACCGGCTGCATGGTCTCGGCCGACGGTGCCCTGCTCGCCCTGCGCCGCGAGCTGTTCCAGAGCGTACCGGCGGAGGTCAATGACGACTTCTTTCTCAGCACCTGCGCGCCGGTCGCCTTCAAGCGCATTGTCTATGTGCCCGAGGCGCAGGTGATCGACCACGGTGTCGACGAAGCGGACAAACAGTTCCGCCGCCGTCAACGCGTCACCGTCGGTGGCCTGCAAAGCCTCGCCCAGCGCCGTGAACTGCTCAACCCGCTCAAACATGGCTTGTATTCGATTGCGCTGATCAGCCACAAGCTGATCCGCCGCCTGGCACCGATCCTCCTGCTGCCATTACTGCTGAGCAATTTCTGGCTGTGGGAGGACCACGGTTTCTATCGACTGGCCCTGATCGCCCAACTGTTCGGTTACGCCGTGGCGATTGCCGGACTGCTGGATTCACAACACCGGTTACCCAAACCGTTTCGCCTTGCGGCATTTCTGCTGGTCACGCTGGCAGGCATGAGCATCGGCCTGTGGCAGTTCTTGCGCGGCCAGCGTTACGCCCAGTGGAATCCTGAACAAAACCGTTGAAAGGAGCGAAGCCATGGCGATCAAACAATTAATAAAACGCACCAGTGGCTGGCTTTACCTCAATTCCCCGGTGGGACGCAATCAGCTGCACGGCGCCGGGGTGATCCTGATGTTGCACCGGGTGCTGGCCAACGACCGCGCCGCCGACCTGCCGCACCGCAATGAGCTGTGTGTCGGACCGAAAGCCTTCGAGCACCTGCTGGTGTGGCTGCGCCGACACTTCGATTGCGTGCCGCTGATGGACATCCTCACGCCCACCGCATTACGCAGCGACCGTCCACGGGTGGCGCTGACCTTCGACGATGGCTGGCGCGACAACGCGGTCAATGCGTTCCCGCTGCTGCAAAAACATCAGGTGCCGGCGAGCATCTTTCTCTCCACCGATTTCATCGGCAGCCGCCAGCGCTTCTGGTGGGAAAGCCTTGGCGAGACCTTGTGGGGCAGCCATGGCGAAAAGGCCCGCATGCACTTGATCGAATACCTGCACATGATCCACCACCCACTGCCGGTACTGGTCGATGACATCGATGTCGACCGCCGCAGCCTGTCGCTGCTGCACTACCTGCAAAGCCTCAAAGACCTTGAACCGGCGATGCTCGAACGCTTGACCGACGAATGCCCGCCCGAAGCGCAGCCGCAAGCGCTGGACTGGCACCAGGTGCGGGCGCTGGAAGCCTCGGGGCTGGTGCGTTTCGGCCCGCACGGCGCCAGCCACGCGATCCTCACGGAACTGGACGATGTGCGCCTGAGCGAAGAAATCCGCCGCAGCCGCAACGCCCTGAACAATGGCTGCAACCGGCCGTTGCCGGTGTATTGCTACCCCAACGGCAACAACGACGACCGTGTGCGCAAACAGATGGCTGCCCACGATTACCCGTTCGCGCTGGGCACCGGCACCGGCATCTATCGCGGTGAAGGCGATCCACTGAACCTGCCACGTTTCGGCGTCAGCCAACGCACCGCGCGCAATCCCGAGCTGCTGTCGTGGCGCATCTTTCGTGGAAACCGGCCATGAGCCGCAGCCATTACCTCAAGCATCTGGCGCTGAGCATGGGCACCAAACTGGCGATGATCGCCTTGCGTTTGCTGCGCAACGTGTTGCTGGCGCGGATCCTCGGCCCCAGTGAGCGCGGGCTGTTTGCGCTGCTCAGCACCTTGCCCGATCTGATCAGCGCTGCCACCAGTGGCGGGTTGAATTCAGCCGTCGGTTATCAGGCCGCCAAGCAACGGCCGATGGGGCTGCTGCTGAGTCAGGTGCTGGTGTTTGGTTGCTTACTCGCCGGTCTGCTGACCCTGCTGGTGGTGGCGCTGGTGCGAGAGTTCGGCAGTGAACTGGATGTCACCGTGCAGCTCGGTCTGCTGGCGTGGCTGTTGCTGCTGGCGGTGCCGCTGACCGTGCTGAAAAGCGGCCTGCTGACCCTGCACAACGCCTCCGGTGGCGTGGTTGCGTTCAACGCCTTGCGCCTGACCGAGTCACTGGCGCCGCTGCTGCTGTTTCTCGCGCTGTTCTGGATGTGGAAAAGCGCGGCGCTGGAAGCGGCGTTGATCAGTTGGCTGGCCGGAATCAGCCTGGTGGTGCTGGCCGGTTGGGTCTGGCTCAAACGCGCTCAACCGCTGCACCTGCAATGGGATCGTGCCAGCCAGAACGAACTGCTGCGCTACAGCGCGCGCAGCCATCCGGACCTGCTGTTCCAGCAAGTGATTCTGCGCTCGGATTACCTGTTCATCGGCGCCCTGCTCGGCAGCACCGCGCTGGGGCATTATGCGATGGCCAGCGCCGCCGCCGAACTGCTGCTGATCGTCCCGGAAGCAGTGACCACGCCGCTGATGAAACGCCTGTTGCAACAAGACGAAGGCATGGACAAGGTCACCCCGCTGGCCCTGCGCCTGACCGCCACGGTGATGCTCGGTGCGTGCCTGAGCATGGCCGTGATCGGCAACTGGCTGATCGTCACCCTGTTCGGCATCGCTTACCAACCGGCGTATCCGGCGCTGCTCGCCTTGCTGCCGGGGCTGCTCGGCCTGTGCTACGCGAGCATCCTGCGTCTGGACCTGCTGGGGAAAAACCGCCCCGGTACGGTGTCGCTGCTGATGGGCCTCGGCGCCCTGCTCAACCTGGCGCTGAACCTGGTGTTGATTCCGGCCTACGGCATCGTCGGTGCAGCGGCGGCATCGTCGATTGCCTACCTGGCCGTGACCGTGGCGATGCTGGTGTTGTACTGCCGTTTAAGCGGCGTGGCGTTTTGGCAAACCTTGATCATCCTGCCCAGCGATGTCGCGCCGATGTGGCAGATGCTGCACCGGAAGGCCGCATGAAAGGCCTGCTCCTGCTGCTCGGTCTCGGCCTGTCGCTGGACGCCTTTGCCGCGTCGATGCGCTGGGGCGAGATCCGCGACGGCAGCCTGTATCTGCAAGCCGATCGCCCGGACACCGTGACCATTCGCTGGACCCCGGCGTGGCAGGCCGACGCCAACGAAGAGCATCTGTACCTGCTCGACGGCCGGGGCAAATTGCAGGGCGAGCGCTTGATCAAGGCCAGCGAAACCCGTGGCAGCCAGAGCTGGCCGCTGCTGCCGGGCGCTGCCAGTTATCGCCTGGAAATTCCTGGCTACAGCTTCCGCAATTATCGGGTCGAACACGATGAGCACACCGTGGCGCTGTTCGAGCCGGCCAAGGTGCATTTCAGCGCGCAGACACAGAACGGCGACGAGCTGTATTTCAAGGTGGCGTCGGGGGAACACGCGGTGCTGGCCGGCAAGTTTCATGGCGGGGTCAACGCGCTGCAGGCGCAACGGGTGGGCGATGATCAGCCACTGACGCTGGCGCTCAAACCCTATCGCGCCTACTGGCAGTTCGATCAACTGGCGTTGCCGGTCAGCGAGCGCGAACAGGTCTGGCGCCTGCGCCTGCAAGGCAGCGGCAAAGCGGCGTTCTGGCTCGACGGCACGGCCAATCGGTTTGCGCAGACTGCGCAGCAACTCAAACCCGTGCGCGAAGAGACCGGCCAGATCCACCTGAACCTGCACGACAAAATCCTCGGACGCACCCCGGATCTGGGCATCGCCCTGCCCTATGTGATGCCGCCCGCCAGTAGCCATGCGGTGCTGGATGCGTTGAAAGCGACCGCCGCCAGTTACTACAGTTTTGTCGATGTCACGGCGAAGAATCCGCACTTCGAAGACGCGTTCCGCAAGGTTTATCAGGAGCGCTTCGGCATCCGTCAGGACATCACCTTGCTCGCCGGCAGCCAGCGTCAGGCCGATCTGCGCGCCGACGTGCAAAGCAATGGCGGGCTCGACGCGTGGCTGGCCGGCACCCGCGCCTTGGGCGGCACGGGCACGCACTACATCGGTTTTGCCGATGAGCCGAACCTCAACTATTCGAGCTTCGAGCAATACCGGGCGATTTTCGCCAGCATGGCCAGGCAAGTGCGCAGCGATCCGGCAAATGCCAGGGCCGGTGTGCGCATCGCCATGCCGGCCAGTTCGCGGCTGGTCAACGGGCCGTTCGCCGATAACGCGGCAGACAAGCGTGGCATCGACTGGGCGCGGCGCTTGCTAGGTGAATCCGCCGAGCAGATCGACGCGCTGGCGTGGCACGAATGGATGATCCGCGACTTGCTCGCCACCCGGGTCTACCGCGACAGCGTGCGCCGCGCTGCCGAACTGGTTGGCCTCGACGCTCGCGGCCAACCGCGCAAGGCCTTGCTGCTGGATCAGACCAACCTGTCCAGCGGCTCCAGCCTCAGCCCCTACGATCAAGAAACCCGGTACGCCGCGCTGTGGTGGACGTCGGTGGTGATCAACGCTTCGCAGGACGGTTTGCTGAGCATGCTCAACTGGTTTCAGGCCGCCGATGAGCCGGAATACCCCAAAGGCATGATCCGGGTCCTGGGCGCTGAGGGTTTCGAGCTGAAACCGGTGGGGCTGGCCCAGCAGTTCATCGCGCAGCACTGGCTGCATCAGGTGCTGTGGCTGGAGAACGACGGCTTCGAAGTCGATGTGCTGGCGATGGCCGGCGACGACCAGCGTGGCCTGCTCGGTGTGAACAAGGGCACGCGTTTGCAGCGGGTCGACCTGAGTGGTGCCAAGTGCCCACTCAACAACGGTGCGTTGCGTTACTTCGGCGCAGACAACCGCAGCCGCGACGCACCATTTGCCTGCCGCGAAGGACGCGTCAGCTTCGACTTGCCAGGGCAAACCCTGTTCGCGTTGAGCTGGAGCGCGTCATGAACATAACCCCGATCAGTCATGAGAAAAGCCAGGCGAACATAAACTCTGTGGTGAGGGGATTTATCCCCGATGGGCTGCGAAGCGGCCCGGGGTTTTCAAGATTAAAAGCGACGACTGCTGCGCAGCCGATCGGGGATGAATCCCCTCGCCACAGGAATCCCCTCACCACAGGAATTCCCTCACCACAAGGGTTCGCCGTGCCAAAGAGTTCAGGAGTACAGAACATGGGTACCGTCAGCAAACTCAGCCAGCACATCAAACAAAAAGGCCTGCGCGCCACCCTCGCCAAGGCGTGGAAGCATTACGTGTTTTTCCATCAGGAGCTGCTGTGGATGGAGCGCGACCTGGTCAGTCCGGTGCCACCGCACAGCCTCAAACCGTACCCGCCGCTGCGGGTGGTAAAAATCACCGCCGACAACGCCAGCGCCTTTGCCCGCTACTTCGGCGACCGCGTCGGGACCATGGCCGAGCTGGCCAACGAAGGGCACACCGGGCACATGCACCTGGACGATCAGGGCGATGCCGTGGCGTTCATCTGGGGCAGCGCACGGGACTACTTCGACCGGCATTACTACGGCTGCCTGTTCCCGGTAAAACCAGGGGAATTCTTCGAGTTCGGCGGCGAGCTGACCCGCGCCTACTGGGGCAGCGAACTGTCGGTAGACCTGCAACTGGAACTGTGGAAAGCCATGGCGGCCCAAGGCTGCGACAAGGTGGTGGATGTCTGCGAATTCCACAACATCCCGGCGCTGAAACTGCATTTGCGCATGGGGTACACCGAGCAAGGCCGGATCATGAACGTCTACACCCTGTTCGGTCGCTGGCGCTTCTACCGCGAAACCCGCTACAGCGGCTCGCGGCTGGATGCGCTGCGCAAACCGTCCCGTCCACCTGTCACAGCCACGGCGGCCTGAATCTATGGTGACGCGATTCGAATGGTGCACTTCGCTGTGCGCCGCCGATTTCCCGGCAGTCGCCTATGAGGCGCTGCGCCTGCGGGTGAGCGATCACACGCCGTTCAACCAACTGGGCTGGTTGTGCGCGGCAGAGCAGGCACTGAGCGCGGGCGAGAGCCTGCACATCCTGCTCGGTTGGGAAGCGGACGAATTGCGCCTGTGCCTGCCACTGGTGGCGGGCCGCGAGCGCTTTGCCGGCGTGCCGTTTCGCGTGTTGCATCACTTGGGCCATCCACTGGCGGACCGACTGGCGCTGCTGTCGTTGCTCGAGGGCGATGACATGCGCGAAGCCCTGCGCCTGATCCGCCGACACCTGCCGCACGCGCTGCTGCAACTCAACGAGTTATCCGAGCCTGCGGGTGAAGAAAGCGCTCTCACCCCATGGATGGCCCACAGTTCGACGGGCGAACGCCGTCTCAGTTGCCGGGTGCCGGTGCATCTGATCAGCGAGGCGGATCACCAGGAGGTCTCCGGTGACCCGCGCTACAAGCTGCGCCGGGCGCGCAAACGGATTGCCGCGTGTGGCGCCCTGGTGCGGCGCATTACCCCCGACGCGCTGAGCATGGGTCCACTGTTGGGGGCGATCAGCGAAGTCGAAGCGGTGAGCTGGAAAGGTGACGAAGGCGTGGGAATCTTCGCCAGCGAGCGCAGTCGGCAATGGATCGAACGCGCCTTCACCGCCCTCGCCGGCCAGGGCCTGGTGCGGGTGGTGACGCTGGAACTCAACGGGCGTTGCATCAGCTATCGCCTCGGCTTGCTGGAACAGGGTCGACTCTACGATTACAACCTCGCGTTCCTGCCGCAATACGCCGATCTGGGCAGCGGCCGGGTGTTGCTGGAGGAATGGATTCGCTGGGGGCTGGATGAGCACTGGCGCTGGATCGATGCCTCGCGGGTCAGCCTGGAAAACTCCAGCCACCAGTTACACGAGCGCATGACCGGCCAACTGGAACACTGGCGCTGGAGCTTCTATTCCTGGCGCCCCAGCGGGATATTGCTGGGGCTGGGGTTGCGCCTCTGGCATCGCTTGAAACCGACGGTGCAGCAATGGCGCGCGCGACGTGCAGCCAGACCGGCACCCACACCTGTCGTCATCACCACGGAGGGCGATCATGCCTCGCCAAGTCATAGTCAACGCTGACGATTTCGGTTTGAGCCCGAACGAAAACGCGACGATCTTCGCCGCGTTTCAGGCCGGGGTCATCAGCTCGGCCACGGCCATGGCCAACATGCCGGCATTTGAGGCGGCCTGTGTGATGGCCCGGCATGCGTCGCTGCAAGGTCGGGTCGGGTTGCACTTCAATTTGACTTACGGTCGACCGCTGAGTGCTTCGATTCTGCGCAGCCGAACCTTTTGCGATGGCCACGGCGTGTTCGATCTGAGCCTGCCACGCCATAGCCTGTGGCTGAGTCGCGAAGATCGCGACGCAGTACGAGAAGAGTTGCAGGCGCAGTGGCAGCGTTGTGTCGAGCATGGCGTACGGCCAAGCCACATCGACTCGCACCAACACGTGCACAACATCTGGCCGATTGGTGAAATCGTCGCGCGGTTTGCCGCTCAGCAAGGCGTGCCGATTCGCCTGGCGCGCAATCTGGGGCAGAACCTCAGTCTGCCGAAACGCGTGTTCAAAGGTTTGCTCAATTGGCGCTTGCAGAGTCTGGCCGGCGCCACGGCGGACTACGTGTGCACGCCAGTGGACCTGCGCAACGCCCCCGCACCGAGCGACGGCGTGCTGGAAATCGTCGCCCACCCCAATCAGCTCGACAGCGATTTCGGCGATGCCTATCTCAACCCCGGAGAATCCCTGAACCGCGTGCTGGAGCAGCGGCTGACGGGGGTACCGCGGGTGTCCTATGCCGATTTGAACAAGGACTTTTTACGGGGTGCCGCGGCACTCGATTGATTCATTCTCACAACAGCAACATCCACCACACCGGGCCTCGGCCACGGAGGGCAACATGAGTGTTATCGAAAAGCTGCGCGAACGCATCCGTCAAAAAGGCCTCGGCCGTCTCTTCGCCACCCTGTGGAAACGCTACGTGTTCTTCCACTGGGAGCTGCTGTGGATGGAGCGCGACCTGGTCTCCCCGGTGCCGCCGCACAAGCTGCGCCCCTACGAAGGCTTGCGCAAAGTCGATATCACCCCGCTGAACACCGGGGCGTTCGCCAAACACTTCGGCGATCGCGTCGAGACCATGGCCGAACTCGCCGCCGAGGGTCACACCGGACACATGTACCTCGATGCCGACGGCCACGCGGTGGCCTTCATCTGGGGCAGCATTCGCGACTACTACGACCGCCACTATTACGGCTGCTGGTTTCCGGTGAAACCTGGCGAGTTCTTCGAATTCGGCGGCGAAATGGCCCGGCCGTATTTCGGCACCAGCCTGTCGGTGGACGTACAAGTCGCCCTCTGGGAAGCCATGGCGGCTCAAGGCTGCGACAAAGTCGTCGACGTCTGCGAAACCCACAACATCCCGGCGCTGAAGCTGCACATCCGCATGGGCTACCACGAACAGGGCCGCGTCACCCACGTCTACGGCCTGTTCGGCCGCTGGCGCTTCTACCGCGAAAGCCGCTATGACGGCTCACGCCTGGAACCCCTGCGCAAACCTGGGCGGCCAGTGGTGAGTGCGGCGGCGCAGGCGTGATTCAATCGTAAAAGCGATGGCGGCCATTTGGCCGCCATCGCGAGCAGGCTCGCTCCCACATTGGATTTGTGTACGACACCATCTTCGAGCCATCGCCTATGTGGCACAGGCTTGCTCAAACATTCAGAAGGGTCAAACGGGCGAAGTTGGTTCTGATTCTTTCAGC
Source organism: Pseudomonas sp. AO-1 (assembly GCF_019775695.1). Taxonomy (NCBI): domain Bacteria; kingdom Pseudomonadati; phylum Pseudomonadota; class Gammaproteobacteria; order Pseudomonadales; family Pseudomonadaceae; genus Pseudomonas; species Pseudomonas sp. AO-1. The sequence goes on along the minus strand of NZ_CP079947.1, from coordinate 2,485,589 downwards.
CAGACTTGAGATCTTGCCGACGCCTTCGCTGGCAAGCCAGCTCCCACAGGTGTTCAGGTGTCCTCGCTATTTTCGTGCGAACCAAAAAACTGTGGGAGTCTGGCTTGCCAGCGATGAGGCCCGTTGGATCGATGGAAAACTTCAGGCCTTGCTGGCGACCAAGGTGAAGCACAGCGGCATCTGCGCTGGCCGATTCAGGTACTGGTCATACACCTCTTCGCGGTTCGAATGTGCATATTCCCTGAAGTGTGCGATGTTCAGCCCGGCGGCGATGGCGCCGCTGAAGATCGCGCCGAGGGTGTGCACGAACCAGTAGGACTTGGCAGCCTGCTGCTCGACCTTGCCAACGTAGACAATCGGTTCTTCCTGCACGAATGGCTCGGCGCGGAAGTAGGAGCTGGCGAGGCGGTGCGGGTCTTCGCCTTCAGGATCAACCATTTCCAGAAACGGATGGGTTTCATAGATCACCAGTTTGCCACCCGTTTTCAGGGTTAACGCCACGTGGCGAAAGAACTCGCCGATGTCGGGCATCCAGTTCAGCACGCCGATGGTGATCAGCGCCACGTCGAAGCGGCTGTGCAGCGCAGCCGGCAGGTGATGGATATCGCATTCGATGAATTCAGCGTTGTACGGCGAGCGCTGGTTCAACTCACGGGCCTGTTCGAGAAACGCCTCCGATTGATCGACGCCGACCACACTGCGTGCACCGAGGGCAAACAGCGACAGGCTTTCGCGACCGTTGTTGCAACCGAGTTGAATCAACTCTTTACCGTCCACGCCGACCTGTTCCAGCAGACCGCGCAAGGTGTCGTCGAGGCAGGAAAAGTCTGCCTGCGAAACGTCGTTCAACAGCGCTTGCCATTCCGCCGATTCACGGTGATGGCGAGCGGAATCGTTCCACGCCTGTCGATTGCTGTCGATGGCGGTTTTATTGTTGGGCACTTCCATGGCGCACTCCGGACGATGCTCGTGATTGAGCGGCCCCGAGTCTAGAACAGCCCGATCAATACGGTTGTTGCGACTTTGTAAGCCGCACCGCCGATCCACTGTGGGAGCTGGCTTGCCAGCGATAGCGGCGGTTCAGCCAAATCATCATCGACTGAAACACCGCTATCGCGAGCAGGCTCACTCCTGTAGTTCGGAGCGCCTACATCTGATTCAGGCGTTCACGCAGGAATTCGACCAGTGCCTGCACCGGGCGCGACGCCTGGCGATGCTGCGGGTAGACCGCCGACAGGGTCAGCGGTTCGGGCCTGTAGTCGTCGAGTACCGGCACCAGTCGCCCGTCCTTCAGCGCCGCGCCGACGATGAACGTCGGCAGATAGGTAATCCCCATTCCCTGCACCGCTGCATCCCTCAGCAGCTCGCCGTTGTTCACCCGCATGCGCCCGGTGACGTTGACCAGCAGCGGCTTGCCCTGCCCCGCGTTGAAGCGCCATTGCACCGAACGACCATGGCCGTACGGCAGGCAGTCGTGGCTGTGCAGGTCTTCGGGGTTGAGCGGTGTGCCACGTTCGGCCAGATACGCCGGGCTGGCGCAGTACACCCGTTCGATGGCGGCGATGCGCCGGGCGATCAGCGTCGAGTCTTCCAGCACACCGATGCGCAACGCCAGGTCATAACCTTCTCCGAGCAGGTCCACCGGGCGATCACTCAAATCCACCTCCACCGTGACATCGCGATAGCGCTGCAAAAACAGCGGCAACAGACAACCCAGATGCGCCACGGCAAACGACAGCGGCGCGCTGAGGCGAATCGTCCCGCGTGGTTCGGCGGTCTGCCCGGCGATGCCCTGTTCGACCTGCTCCACTTCGCCGAGCAGGCGCAGCGCCGATTCGTAGTAGCTCTGGCCCAGCGGCGTGACGTCGAGGCGTCGGGTGGAACGGTTCAACAACCGCACACCGAGGCGCTCTTCGAGCTGCATCAAACGGCGGCTGACGAACTGCTTGGACAGGCCCAATTGATCAGCCGCGGCCGTGAAGCTGCCGGAGTCCATGACCTGGCAAAAAATACGCATGTCTTCGAACGGGTTCATTGTCACTCTCTGGTGGACAGTTAAACGCTTTATAGCCGCTTTTTCACATTTCGACAGCTCATTAATCTGTGTTCACGGTTTGCAAACAGCCCGACACAACACCAACAACTTTCGAAAATGGAATTGAGCATGAACATCAAAAAAACCCTGACCGCATCCCTCCTCGCCCTGTCCATCGGCAACGCATTCGCCGCCGGCAGCCCAAGTGTCGAACACAACACCCAGGCCTTCCTCGAAGCCCTTGCCGCCGGCGGTGGCAAACCATTGGAACAGTTGAGCCCGAAGGATGCCCGTGCGGTGCTGACTGGCGCTCAGGCCTCGGTGAAAGTCGACCTCTCCGGGGTTGAAGTCAGCGACAAGACGATCAAGGTCGACGGCCAGACGATCAACCTCAAAGTGGTGCGGCCGGCCAAGGTCAAAGGCGAATTGCCGGTGTTCATGTTCTTCCACGGCGGCGGTTGGGTGTTGGGCGATTACCCGACTCACCAACGCCTGATTCACGATCTGGTGGTCGGCTCTGGCGCGGTCGCGGTGTACGTCGATTACACGCCGTCGCCGGAAGCGCAGTACCCGACAGCGATCAACCAGGCCTATGCGGCGACAAAATGGGTTGCGGAAAACGGCAAGCAGATCGGGGTCGATGGCAAGCGTCTGGCGGTGGCCGGCAACAGCGTCGGCGGCAACATGGCGGCGGTCGTGGCGTTGATGGCCAAGGAACAGAAAACCCCGGCCCTGCGCTTCCAGTTGCTGATGTGGCCGGTGACCAACGCCGGGTTCGATAACGGCTCGTACCAGCAATTTGCCGAGGGCCACTTCCTGACCAAGGGCATGATGCAGTGGTTCTGGGACAACTACACCACCAACCCGGCCGAACGCGCACAGATCCACGCCTCGCCGCTCAACGCCAGCGCCGAACAGCTCAAGGGCCTGCCCGCCGCGCTGGTACAGACCGCCGAGTTCGACGTATTGCGTGACGAAGGCGAAGGCTACGCACGGCATCTGGATGCGGCCGGCGTGCCGGTGACCTCGGTGCGCTACAACGGGATGATTCATGACTTTGGTTTGCTCAACCCACTGAGCCAGATTCCCGAAGTGAAAGCGGCCGTGCGCCAGGCCGCAGCTGAGCTGAAGACGCATCTGAACTGAGGCCCCCTCCCTCGCCACACCCAACGGTGTGGCGAGTTTTTTGATTGCAAGAACCCTTGTGGTGAGGGGATTCATCCCCGATGGGTTGCGAAGCGACCCCACTGCCAACCAGAAAGGCAGGGGACTGCTGCGCAGTCCATCGGGGATGAATCCCCTGACAACTAAAGCCTCTTCAACACCGACGTTCATGCAGTTCCGGAGATCGCCATGTCCATCCTCCTCACCCACCTGCTGTCCTGGAGCGCCGCGCTGTTGCTGCTCGACGCCCTGCTCTGGCACCTCGCCCCGTTCAAGCACCGCGCGCCGCGGGTCGGTGTGCGGCTGGTGCTGTTTCTGGCATTCAGCGCGCTGGCCATCAATGCCGGCGTCAGCCCGTTGCAGGCTCCACTGTTTGCCGATGACCCGGTGACGCAGCTCGGGGCGACGGCGCTGGGCATTCTCTGGTGGCTGTACGCCGCGCGGGTGCTGACCGAAGTGATCGGCCTGATTCTGATGCGACGCATCGGCCACAGCGGTCGGCTGTTGCAGGACGTGATTGGCGCGCTGGTGTTTCTGGCGGCGATCGTCGCGGCCGCCGGGTATGTGCTGGAGCTGCCGGTCAAAGGCTTGCTGGCGACCTCCGGGGTGGTGGCGATCGTCGTCGGTCTGGCGTTGCAAAGCACCTTGAGCGACGTGTTCTCGGGGATCGTGCTCAACACCACCAAGCCGTATCAGGTCGACGATTTCGTGGTGATCGACGGTGTCGAGGGCAAGGTCATCGACATCGACTGGCGCGCCACGCATCTGTTGACCAGCACCGGCACGCTGGCCGTGGTGCCGAACTCGGTGGCGGCCAAGGCGAAGATCGTCAATCTCAGTCGCCCGACCAACCTGCACGGGGTCTCGATCAGCATCAAGGTGCCGAATCACATTCGCCCGCGGCGGGTGCTCGACGCCCTCGACCGCACGCTGCAAGGCAGCAGCAGTCTGCTGCTCAATCCGCCGCCCAAAGCCGTGTTGAAAGAGGCCGGCGAGGAGATGTCGGAGTATGTCGCCAGCGGTTTCATCAGTGAACTGGGCAAGAAAGGCGAAGTGCGCAATCAACTGTTCGACCTCGCCCACCGGCATCTCGAAGCTGCAGGTATTTCCCGGCATCCGGACGGTGTGATCGAACCCTCGACCCGCGCCCGGGCGTTGCTCGATGAAGTGAAAGTTTTCCGCTCGCTGAGCCATGAGGAACGTGATCGCCTCGCTGAATCGATGGTCGCGCAACAATACGCGGCCGGTCAGGTGGTGCTGGGGCTGGATGAAGTGCCCGACAGTCTGTTTGTCATCGCCACCGGCGTGGTCAGTGCCACCGTGCCCGACGGCGACGGCCAGACCGAGGCCGGACGCATGGGGCCAAGCGAGGTCATGGGCGAACAGAGCATCCTCGCCGATACGCCGTCGCAAGCGACGTTCACCGCACTGACGTCGAGCATCATCTACCGCCTCGACAAAGCCCTGACCCGTCAGTGCATGGAGCAGCGCAGCGAAGTCGGCCAAGCGTTGAACAAATTGCAGGCCGTGCGACAGCAGAACAGCCGGCTGGCGTTGATGGCCAAACCGGTGGCGGTGCGCAAAGGTGGTTTTTTGGGGTGGCTGCAGAAACGTTAAAAGCAAAAGATCGCAGCCTGCGGCAGCTCCTACATTGGAACGCGTTCCTCTGTAGGAGCTGCCGCAGGCTGCGATCTTTTGATCTTCTTACTTGGCAGTGAACTTGGTGTAGCTGTTGATCAGGTTGCGGTAGTTCGGCAGGCGTTCGGACAGCAGGTGCGCCAAGCCTTCCATGTCGTTGCGCCAGTCGCCTTGCAGCTCGCAGGCCACGGCAAACCAGTTCAGCAGATGTGCGCCGGCCGCCGACATGCGCGCCCACGCCGCTTGTTGCACGGTGGTGTTGAAGGTGCCGGAAGAATCGGTGACCACGAACACTTCATAACCTTCGGCGATGGCCGACAGGGTCGGGAATGCCACGCAGACGTCGGTCACCACACCGGCGATGATCAGTTGCTTGCGGCCGGTGGCTTTGATTGCCTTGACGAAGTCCTCGTTGTCCCAGGCATTGATCTGGCCAGGACGTTGAATGAACGGTGCATCCGGGAACTGCTCGCGCAGCTCAGGCACGATCGGGCCGTTCGGGCCGGCGTCGAAACTGGTGGTGAGGATGGTTGGCAGCTTGAAGAACTTGGCGATGTCGCCCAGTGCCAGCACGTTGTTTTTGAATTCGTTTGGCGAGAAATCCTGTACCAGCGAGATCAGACCGGTCTGGTGGTCGACCAGCAGCACGACCGCATCATCTTTGTTCAGACGCTTGTAGGGAACGCTCATGGGAAACTCCTCGGTGGATGGTTGTTGCGTGAGGCGCCGACCGGGTGGCCGGCGCTTTTTTGTAGTGATCAGAACGCGAAACAGGAACAGCCGAACGCGCCCCAGAAACCGGCGAAGTCACTGACCGGTGCGTTCGACAGTCGGGCTTTTTCATGGCTGTGCGCGTGCACCGCGCAGGCGCCAACGCACTGATGCACTTGCGCCTGCAAAGGCGAATTCGGGCGCCAGTGGCCCGGCACCTTGGCCACCGGCGACCAGTCCGGCAGCACGGGGATCGAGCGTGGGCCGAGGTCTTCGAAATCGCCGGCGGCGTAAACGATCTTGCCGCCGACCACGGTCAGCACCGACTCGATCCACTTGATCGCTTCTTCCTCGACGTGGAAGAAGTCCGCGCTCAGCGCCGCCAGATCCGCCAGTTGCCCGACCTTGATCTGGCCCTTCTTGCCCTGCTCGGACGAGAACCAGGCGCTGCCGTGGGTGAACAGTTCCAGCGCGGTGGTGCGCGGCAAACCTTCTTCGTACAACGCCAGACCGCCGACGGTGCGACCGCTGACCATCCAGTACAGCGACGTCCACGGGTTGTAGCTGGAAACCCGGGTGGCATCGGTGCCCGCGCCCACCGGCACGCCTTCGGCGAGCATGCGTTTGATCGGCGGCGTGGCTTCGGCGGCTTTCGCGCCGTAACGGTCGACGAAGTATTCGCCCTGGAACGCCATGCGATCCTGAATCGCGATGCCGCCGCCCAGCGCCCTCACCCGCTCAATGTTCTGCGGGGTGATGGTTTCGGCATGGTCGAAGAACCACGGCAGACCGTTGAACGGAATGTCGCGATTGACCTTCTCGAACACGTCGAGCATGCGGCTGATCGATTCGTTGTAGGTGGCGTGCAAGCGGAACGGCCAGCGCTGCTCGACCAGATGGCGCACCACCGGCTCCAGCTCCTGTTCCATGCTCTGCGGCAGGTCCGGGCGCGGTTCGAGGAAGTCTTCGAAGTCCGCCGCTGAGAACACCAGCATTTCGCCAGCGCCGTTGTGGCGCAGGAAGTCATCACCCTGATGCAACTTGACGCTGCCGGTCCAGTTCTGGAAATCGGTCAGCTCTTCTTTCGGTTTCTGGGTGAACAGGTTGTAGGCGATGCGCACGGTCAACTGGTCGTCTTTGGCCAGTTGCTCGATCACCTGATAGTCGTCGGGATAGTTCTGGAAACCACCGCCGGCATCGATCGCGCTGGTCAGGCCGAGGCGATTGAGTTCGCGCATGAACTGCCGGGTCGAGTTGACCTGATAGTCCAGCGGCAGCTTCGGCCCCTTGGCCAGCGTCGAGTACAGAATCATCGCGTTGGGTTTTGCCACCAGCATGCCGGTCGGATTGCCGTTGGCATCGCGCACGATCTCGCCGCCCGGCGGGTTCGGCGTGTCGCGGGTGTAACCGGCAACCCGCAGTGCGGCACGGTTGAGCAGCGCGCGGTCGTACAGGTGCAGGACGAACACCGGCGTATCCGGCGCGGCCTGGTTGAGTTCTTCGAGGGTCGGCATGCGTTTTTCGGCGAACTGGAATTCGTTCCAGCCACCGACCACGCGCACCCATTGCGGGGTCGGCGTGCGGTCGGCCTGCTCCTTGAGCATGCGCAGTGCATCAGCCAGCGACGGCACGCCTTCCCAGCGCAGTTCGAGGTTGTAGTTGAGGCCGCCACGGATCAGGTGCAGGTGCGAGTCGTTGAGGCCGGGGATCACGCAGCGCCCGTGCAGGTCGATCACTTGCGTGGCCGAACCACGCAGGGCCATGGCCTGGGTGTCGTTGCCGACGACGACAAAGCGTCCGTCCTTGATCGCCACAGCACTGGCGAGGGGTTTTTCGCGGTCTACCGTATGAAATTGGCCATTGAACAGAATCAGATCGGCGTTCATCGCAGTTCCTTCGAGATAAGTGAAACGAAGTCCGTATCCGCCCCTTCAGCGCGGCGGATGGGCGTTGGATTCCAGGTGTTCATGGGACTGACTGGCCGCCAGCCACGGCGCGAACAAGCGAGTGGCGGCCGGCATGCAGACGTACACCACCGACAGCACGATGGTCAGGGTGATCAGGAACGTGGCGACCACATAGTTGGACAGGAATGCATTGAGTTGCAGCAGCGGTCCCCAGATCAGCGGCACCAGCAAGGTGTGCGGCAGAATCACGAACAGCGTCACGACGGCCTGCTTCCAGCGCGGTGGTGGCGTGGCAGCGTCAACCAGTGGCGTGAACCAGAATTCGTTGGCCGCATTGACCTCGGTCTGGTCGCCGTCGGCGAGCATCGGCGCGGCTTCTTCGATCAGCGCCTGACGCTGTGGGGAGTCGAGCCAGCGCTGCATCGCCTCGGTCGAGCAATAACGCAGCACACAGGTGAACAGCGCGAGGCCACCCTGTTTACTGCGCATTACGTCCACACCCAGGTGCCCTTCTTCACGCCCCGCCACGCTGACGATATTGCGCAGCCAGGCTTCGTAGGGCTGTTCGAAGCCGGCCTTGACCCGGTGCTTGACGATCAGCGTCACGGTTTCTTCGGTTCCCGGTTTTCTCAGGGACGGGGTATCAGGCATAGCGAAGCACTCCGGGCAAACGCGCATTGAGCGCCAGCCGTCCGGGCCCGGCGATCAGCACAGTGGTGAAGAGGATCAACAGCAACCAGCCGAACTGCCCTTCGGCCACACTCCATTGCGGATGCACGAGCAGCAGCGCTACCAGCAGCACAAAAAGAATAGGCAAGCACGCCAGTCTCACCAGTATCCCGGCGACGATCAGTAGCGGACAGAGGACTTCGGCGAAGATCGCCAGGATCAACGTGAGGTGAGCACCGAGATGGAACGGGTCCTCGATGAGTTGCAGTTGCGCGGTGAAGTCCAGCAGCTTGGGCAAGCCGTGGACGAACAGTAGAAACAACCCGCCGGTCACCCGCAGAAACAGCAGGCCGAGGTTTTGCGCCCGGTCATTGCGTTGTACAGCGTTCATGGGCCCACCCTTGATCAATCATTGCCGGTAATGGTGCAACGATTGATCCAGGGGAAATTGGATGGGTGTGCTCTCTTTGCCTTGGAACGGTCGGGCTACAGCGGTGCGTCAGCCTTCAGCTCCAGATTATCCAGCGCCCGGTTCGCTGCCAACTCACAGAGCATGATCCATTGCGCGCCCCACAGAAAAACGGGCATTCATCGCTGACACTTGTAAATAAAACATTCATGTGTCACTTCAATAGCCCCCAAAGGAAGTGTCCAGTCCCGCTGCGGGCTCTCCAGGTGCAATCTGATCATCGGGGTCATAACTGAACACGTTAGTATCTGATGCCTCCATATCGACTTTTACTATCGGCAAAAATCGACCTGTCGTCTGGAAGTAATCGTGTTGACCAAACTGAGCCTGCAGCAAGCCCTTGCTGGTGTAGTGGCCCTTGAGGCTGTAGTAAAAAGCTTCAAGCGGAAGCTGTAAGGGTATGTCCTGAGGCCACGTGTGAATCATGACCTCATTCCATCCATCGCCATTCGGCACGCTGGGGCGAACATCGATGTTAAGTTGAAACTGTTCAGGATCAATATTGAAAGCACAACTTGTGCGCGGCTGTGCGGCATAGAGAGCAGCCCAACTCTCTACACTAGTGACACCCCGTTCGTCGCACATCTGCCCCCGAATTCGACAGGTGTCTTCTACTGGACGGGCTGTAGCTCCGTCAAAGGGATAGGCGCACATCACTCTGAGAGGAGTTGCTGCCGGCGCAAAGCTTTCACGAACAATGAAACCCTGTTGATGTACCGGCTTTGTCAAGTTTGCGTCCTTGCGCAGATAGGTAAATGAAACTCCATTATTGATGACGGAACCCGGACTGGGATTCCACATGTGGTAGCTTGTGGAGGCTTTGGTTCCCCTTATCAATACACCATTGCAATGAAATGCCGTTTTACCGCCTGAACAAGTTTTACTGGTATTCATGTATCTCGCGTTGAGCTGAGCAGCCACTTGATAACCGACATACAACTGATCTTGTTGATTGAAGCCAAATACTTTATCGGGTGCCAAGTCGAGAGCCAAACGTAATATGGGCAACCAATCGCCGGTGGCCTTGAAGTAGTCACGTTGATCTTTTTGAGCTCCCGCTAATGCTCCTTCATGTGTCACGTCATAAAAAAGCCCCAGAATCGGCATTTGCAAGGGTGCGCTGGCCTCCCAGTTGCGAATCTGTACTTGAGTGGGACGGGCTGACCACGCGGCATCGATCCCCTGATGAGCTATCAAACTTGCCTCAAATGTTTGTGGCTCTTGACTGCTGAAGGAACATTGAGCTGCCGGTTGCCAGTCATATTGTCGAAAATGTTCGATCCAACTCGCCGAATCATTGACCCCCAGGCTGGCACAGGAGCTTGGATCGGTCATTGCCGCGGCAGTCGGCACTTTCCATCCGCAACCAAATTCGGGATGCGTCGCTTGCAGAGGTAACTTGAACGGATACGCACAAAGCAGTTCCAGGTCCTTGCCTTGGCCGATAGCCGTGAATCCATCGCTGAACAAAACTCCATGTGCTGCATCGAGTGTTCGTGTACTGAGATCGGAGCGCAAGTAAACAAAGCTTTCCGCCCCCAGTTGGGACGACACCGCATCATGCTTCCAGAACTCTCCCTCTGACGGGCTTCCACGCGCCAGTACACCGCTACAGAAAAAGGCCGGTTTATCCCCCGGACACACTCGAGTGTTGTATTGAAAACTGCGATTGAGCAACTGTGCAACTTCCGGCCCCGTGACTCCCTGAGCGTTCGCGGTCAGTAGCGTAAGTATCAGGAATACAAGACATCCGAAGACCTTCGATTGCCTTGCCAATAGAAAGAAGTGAAAAGGTGAGCAGACAGTGTTTCCCGATATTTGAAAACTCATGACGAAAACTCCTGCCAACAAAAGAGGCGACGGAGCATTTAGACTCAAGATGAGCGGGGTTGGCTACTGTCAGAAATTACAGGTTTTGTCCTGTTCCGACAAAAGGCTCGATCGAATAATTACCTTCGATTATCGCGTGCAAAAAGTTCGCTCGGCGAAAGCCGAAAGGCCTTGTGGCTTATCGCACGCAACCACAATACCTTTGAACACCGCGCTAAACCGCCGGAATATCCAGCGGCGCCGCCATGAACTGACTGATCCGCGACCGCCGCCAGCGCTCCGCCGGGTCGTTGTCATGCACTCCGCTCCACGCCATCGACAGTTGCGCCGCATCACCGCAGGAGTGCACTGTTGATTCGACGGGGATATCTCACAAGCCGCTGGAATGATTGTCCGGCAACGCACAGCATCGTGCCCGATCAGAATCACTGGCCAGGCACGTGCAGCAACCATTCCATCATCCAATTAAGGCTTCAACGTGCCGGATATCCGCCCAGGCTGGGGCTTGTAATACTGATTTTTCACATTCCCCCCCCAAAGTACATAGCTACCATCCCTACGCCGTGCTGCAAACGATGGGTCATTGTGAGGGGGGGTTGGAGGAGGTACCTGATAAAACGGGTAACGCTTGATCGAATAAAGTTCGACAACATCTCTGCTCAGGTATCCAGCCAGCTCCGGAGGGATCGGTGGAATCTCGCCCGCGTCCTCCATGGCCAGAGTCGCCCCCCAGACAATGACCGCGCCGTAAACGCCGCCCTGGGTGGCAACCACACCATATGCACCATTTGTGCTGTACACGCCGGTAATTTTGCTGGCCATCAATGCCTGCCTCACCCCGGAACCAAATGCCCCGCCGTGCGTATTCATGCCCCAGGGTATGACCGCTTGGGTTCGACCATCAGCATATTGGCTCACCAGAAAAAAGCTCAGGTCATTTGCGTAAATTCTGACCTCGCCTGGAATCGTGATTGCACGGCTACCCACATGACTGCAGGCATAGCCGGGCCGGGGATTCATCTCCTTGATCACCGCTTCGATCTCGCTGCGAGTGGAATTGGTTATTGAGGCTCCACCGTAGCGTTGCGCCCCCCAGGACTCCGCCTCGCCACGTTCAGTAACCATACAGAAAGCCCAGCGTGATGCCTTGCACAGCATTACTCCGCCCCGCGCTGCGATCAATGATGCCGTCGCAGACATCAACCCTCCCTCCCCATCCAACCCCCAACTGACGGCCTTACGTCTGCCACGGGTAATCGCACAAAATGCTGTCGTAGACGCTATAACCGAACTCACGCCACCGTCGTCAATTATCGCCTCATACTTACTCGATGGAATCGCCCCCCCGTCAGCAGCTTTTCCCCATGTCGCGATGCTGCCGTCGCGGCCGATCGCACAAAAAGAAGCGGCAGCGGCAATAATTCGATCAACAAACATACCATTGAGGAGCACTTGAGCCTGGGCACTTATTGAACCTCCATTAGTTTGATTCCCCCACGCGTAAACCTTTCCGCCTTGGGTTCGCACTGCAAACGCATTTTCCGTGGCATGAATGGCGACAGGCTCATCAAAACGCAGAGCTCCCTGGATTTGCTCGGGAATTACATCACCGGAGTTTCTCAAACCAATAGCACCGATTCTATTGGCATCACCTGTAGCGTTTTTATAAATGAAAGCAAAGCAGACACGGTTACTGTATACCGATTTGATATCCGTCAATTTGACTGAGTGATTGGCGGGAATGTTGGCACCCCAGACCAACAACTGATTGCTTTCCCCATTATCAACTAACGCTGCAAAGTCTTTTTCAGTCGTGAACATTCGGGCCGCTGGATTGTTTTTCAAAAAGTTAACGATGTCAGGTGGTACCGGCAGGCCCCATCCCGTTTGACCTTCAAAATAAATATCCTGGGTGTCCGGGTCTATCAGGCCAAACGCGCCTCCCGTCGATACAAACACTCGATCCTGGGGTTCCGCACCATAAAAGGAAAAATTACCCCACTGTTTCAAAAAACTGTTCTCATTTTCTTCTGTACTGATCCCTTGAAATCCGGAGGTCACTTCTTTGGCGGCAGAGCTCACTTCTTCGCCCACCTCTCCTGTTGCGGAGACTGGGGTAACGCCAAATATGATGGTCCGATCGGTATAGGCGTTCTTGATTTTCAAGTCGATAGCTACCCCCTCCGGCGCCTCGATTGGCATGCCATTGAGATACCACTGGTAGCGAGAGCTGCCTTCTGGATTTTCATCAGCATTTTGGTAGCGATAGCTGCCACGCAAGTAACCACCCATTACCGGATCCCCGATGATGATGACGTCACGTGCAATAGGTTCGGCTTTAGTGCTCATCTCGAAATCCTCTAGATTGATCAACCGCGTTCCTGCGGAATATCAGCTGTTTCTTTCGGGTTCGAACTCTTCCTGTTTGACGTGAGCTCCCCACGTCACGAATTTGTTGTTCGACTTGCGGGCGGCAAAAGCAGCCGGGACAGTAGCTGTCGAGGGGGCAGGCATCGCCTGGATGGTATAAATTTCGACTACGCCACTGCTTAATGCACTACGTAGTCCAGTCGGTATCAGTCCACCGTCCTGCGACGACCGCCCCCATGCAATGACAACGCCTTCGGTTGTGCCTTGGTCTACGATCGCCGCGAAAGCGCCATTGGTGTTGTAAATCTTGCGAATCCTGCTGGCCATCAGCGTTTGCTTGGTATCACTTGGCATCGTGCCGCCCACCAATGCCAGCCCCCATGAAGTCACGTTTTTAGTGCGGCCATCGGCATGTCGACTGATCAGCAGGAAGCTTGCATCGTTGCGCAATAACTCGATCGTCTCTCCATCCTCCAATGCAAGATTGGAAGAGACTCGGCTTTGAGCATCATTAGCAAACCTGGCGCCACTGAACATTGCCTTGATCTCAGATTCGACTCCATCTTGTTCAAGCGATGCCTGGGCATTCAATGGCAAGTCGAACGATTCGCCATCAGCACTTTGAGCGGGAATTGTGCCGCCCCCGTAACCGACTGATCCCGAGGCAGCGGCTTGCCCGGTTTCATTGATAAAACAGAAGGCCCATGGAGTGGCAGCACACAGCACCAGATTGCCACGAGCAGCAAGAGTGGCAGCCTGCTCTGACAACACTCCACCGTAAGCCGCCAATCCAAAAGTCGCTGCTTTCCGGCGCCCCTGAGTGATAACAATAAAAGCACTGTCGTTGGCAATGACATTGAGTGCCCCACCATCGTCATAGATTTTTTCCAGAGTTGCAGCGGAAATGACGCCGTTTAATCCCCATGCGATGATGTCTCCGGAGGCTGTCAATGCACAAAAAGCCGTACGTGAAGCAACGATTCGATTAACTTTCATACTATTGAGTAGGGTCTGTACCTCGGCTGGAATTTCACCTCCGTTTATCTTGTTGCCCCAGGTGTAAACGCACCCGCCCTCTGTTCGCACCGCGAAAGCATCTATCGTGGCGTAGATGGCCATTGGGCGATCAAACATTAGTTTGCTCTGAATCTCAATGGGAACTACTCCACCTTTTGCAGCGGGTCCCACCGCACCAATCGTATTCTCTCCGGGCTGTCGATTCTTGTAGATAAATGCCAATGAGGAACCGTTGTTGTAAACCGACTGGATATCTTGAAGGTCAGGAAGCGATACGGGCATATCGGTTCCCCATACGAGCAATTGATTATGATCCTTGTCAACAGGGACCAGCGCCCCAAAGCTTTTCTCGGTAGTAAACATCGTTATGGCGGGATTGTTTTGTAGGTATGTTGCCAACTCCGGCGGAATAACGCCCCCAAAGCTTTGCGTACCCATGACGGATACATTCTGCGTCACTCTATTCTTTAGGGCGAACGCGCCAGCGGTCGAAGTAAAGACCCCATCCTTGGGGCCATTTGCATGGAAAGCGAACTGCCCGCGTTGTTTCAAGAAGCTGCCTTCACTTTCTTCATCCGATATATTCTGAAATCCATCCAGAATAACTTTTATGGGATCAGAAGTGCACTCAACACCCGCCTCCCCGGTTGCGGCGACAGGCTTAACCGAAAAAACAAGATCCTTTTCCGCATGTTCGGCCTTCAATGTCAGATCAATGGAAGTTGCGATAACGCTTCCACTGACACCACCGCTATACCAGCGAAATATCGACTCCCCCTCTGGATTTTCATCAGCGTTCTCATAAATGTAACTTCCGCTGAGTGTTCCACCTACCAAGGGCTCACCCATAATTGAAACTTGTTTTACCGTGGGAATTGCATTCACATTACGTTTCATCGCGATAACTCCTTATAGAGTTCCCGTTTACAGGGAACGTAAGCGCAGGTGTGCTTACTCGGTATACGACACCAACCCGGATAGTTCGGAGAGATCAGGAGCGCCAGGCCCCACTGCAAGTAACTTGCTGTCGGTACTCAGTAGCACCACTTGGGGACCGGTAGCATAAGCACAGGCAATTGGAGCCAGACTGGGGGAGGACGTATTCACTCCCCACATAACTGCGAGACCGGTGCTCAGCACCGCAGTGAAAGAACCGTAAGAAGAAGATACTGAAAGAGTGGGCGGCAAACCCGTGGGCACTGTCCCTCCTTCTGCAGGTTCTCCCCAGGCGGACAATTCCCCACCTCTTCCAAGTGCACAAAACGCCGTTGTCGAACCCACCACATGGCTTACTGTCTGCAGGTTTGTTGGCGCTTTACCACCAAATCGCTCATTGCCCCAGGCAATGACAGAACCGTCAAACTTCTGCGCAGCAAAAGCACCGCTGGTGGAAGTGATATGTTCGACCTCTACGAGAGCATTCGCCTCGGTTTCCGGGATAACTCCACCATGATCAGGCGACCCCCATGCAAATACAGTGTGATCTTCTTTCAGCGCACAAAATGCTTGGTCACTTGCACAGAATTGAATGGCGCCGTTCGCTTGCGTTATCCATTGACCATCAGGCCAGGTGTTCCCCCAGCTATACACACGACCGTCGCGCAGCAACACGGTGAAATCTGCCGTGTTACCCAAGACTTTGACTGCTGGGAAAAGTAGAGGAACGGCAGCAGTTGGTATCACTCCACCAAACTTCGGATTCCCCCATGCGACAAGTTGACCGTCGTCTGTCATAGCAACGAAAGCGCCATCAGTAGCCGCAATCGTTTTTACGTTTCGCAGTTGAGCTTGTATCTCGGGTGTAATTACTCCCCCGTCGGGGGCACTCCCCCAGGCATGAACGGTTTTGTCAACCTTCAATGCCGCAAATGCACGCCCACCCGATATAACGCAACGAACACCCGACAACCCCGAAGGTGGAAGCATCTCATCGTTGTCGCCCCACCCAAAAACACTTCCATCATCCTTCACCACACTGCCACTGTGCCGACCGTCGAGATTGAATATCCCAGCCATATTGACTGGTCGAAGAACAGTTCGAGCAATAACTTCGTTATCACGCTGAATTATTACGGTTAATGGCTTTTCGGGGTTCGTATCGAAAAAGTAATCACCCACGAAGCCATCGGCAGTACTGTCGTATGTCCATATAATTCTGTCTGAAAGACTTGTTTCTGCACCGACTGACAACGACGCAACTAATCGACTCACATTTGAGTGATAGCGAGGAGCAAGTTGTGACCGCTTACCAACTATATTGATCTGAAAGGTGATTGGTTTACCGACCAAAAAAACTTTCACATCGGAATAACTGGTCGTTCGCCCATCTGCCCATTTGATGGAATAGGACGCCTCGACCGTTCCCCCTTCATTGTCCTTGATCAGGCTGGCGCTGATGGGGAACGGCACCGGTTGACCGGCGGTAAACGAGGACAGCTTGACCGAGTCTTCATAACGACCGGCTTTCGAGCCCAGCCACACACAGAACACCTCGTCATCCTTGACGGTGTTCAGGTATTCCACGATCAACATGGTACCGGCTGTTTCCGCTGGCAATACACCGTCCACCACGCCGTCAACCTTCGGCTCTGGCAGCTCTTTCCGCGGTTCGCCGACGTTCAGGATTTCGGCGTGAATCGACTCGCGGATGGCGTGGGTGGCGTTGACGCGGTTCATCGTTCCCAACACCGCGTCGTCGCTCAGCAACTGGTAATACAGTTCCAGCTTGCCGCCTTCGATCTGTTTCAGATGAGGGCCGGGGACGTTGATCAGCAACGGCACGCCGGCCGCGATATCGCCATTGGTAATCGGGCGCAGCGGCAGGTCGGGCAAATAGGTGCTCAGGTCAGGCCGGGTGCCCAGCCAGAACAGTTTGATCGCCTGTCTCGCCGTAAAGGACTTGTCGAATGGAATCTCGATACGGGCCTGTACAAGCTCCGGATCGAGGGCGCCCTGTACCGCGTCGAGGGCGACCGGAGCCTGCAACCGTTTGACCTCGCCAATAACGTTAATGAACTGGGTCCTGGACAGCAGGTCGGTGGAGCCGTCGGCCTTTTTCAGGCGAAAGGACAAGCTGATCTGGGTCTTGGCCAGTTGCCGCAACGCGGCATTGGGAATTCTGATTTCGGGGATGCTGGGCACGCTGACCAGCGGCTGGCCAGTGATTTCGATGTTGATCGGTGCCCCTTCAACCGGTGTGCCCTTGAGCCGAACGATGGGGATGTCACCGACCATGAATTTATTGTTGTCCACGGCAAGAATCTGCGCCGTGCCATCGGTATCGCCCAGTGCGTCGGCGTCCAGCACGTTGCTCACCGCTTCCTTGCAAATCGGCGCGTCCAGCCGGTCAGCGTCGACCGCCACCACGATGCGCTGCGCGTAACTCCAGTCTTCGGAGCGGTTGTCGGCAACGTCGTAGACTTCATAGGCCACCGCGAGGCCGGCAGTGTCAGAGTCACCGACGGCGCGGATGGTTGCTTCTGTGATGTGCACGACAAGCGGTACTGTGCCGTCGGCCTCATCCTGAGTCAGCGGTCCGAAGAGTACAAACTCTCCCCCCCACGTCACCTGAATCCAGTCGCCGGCCGCTGCGTTGGGATAGGGCTCTGGCCCGCCGTCGGAAGGGCCGATGGTGATTTTCACGCCGGCGGCAACGTTGTTCTTGTCGATGCCGCTCTCGAGAATCTCCCTGGGGATGGTCATTTTCAGGTTCGGGTGGCCCGGGCCTTCATCGGTGTCATGGCCACCGGGGCGAGTGAGCTTGACTAGCGTCTGCATGACTTCGGACGGTTCGCCTGCTCCGCCCAGTCGGGTGACGACGTAGGACAGGGTGGTCGAGCCGTTACTGAAACGGGCGGCGGGCACAAACATCGACAGCGTCGTGTCGACCTCATGCTCGTCGAGGGTTTTGTTGAACACCGTCTGGCCGCCCAAAGAAATCACCAAATGGTCGCCCCGGCTCATGACCCCCCACGGCCCGGCACGGCACAGCAGGCCCTGTTTGGGGAAGTTGTCCTGCACCGCTGCGATATTGAGCCCCCAGACATCCGGCGCTTGCGACAAGGGGCCGGTACGACCGGGTATGTCGAGTTCCTTGAGCACCAGCGGTGATGAGCCAGCGGGGTTGTTGACAGTCATGGCGCGAGCTCCGATCGAATGGCAGGACGACGGAGGCATTGAACGGCGCTGTATGCGGTGTTGGCTACTGTCAGAAATTACAGGTGAGTGCTGTTTTAAGACGAACGGTCAAACAGTCCCCTACGACACCGATAAAAAACGGCCCGCTGGCCACTTTCTTTGGAACCGAGTAATTAGGTCGTAGGGACATCCAGCGGCGCCGCCATGAACTGGCTGATCCGCGACCGCAGCCAGCGCTCCGCCGGGTCGTTGTCATGCACCCCGCTCCACGCCATCGACAGTTGCGCCGCATCAATCGGAAATGGCGGATCCTCGGCCCGCAACGCACAACCTTCGACGAGCGCACACGCGGCATAGTCCGGCACGGTGGCAATCATTTCAGTGCCGGCGAGCAAGGCGCGCAAACCGCTGAACTGCGGCACGCCGAGCACCACGCGCCGACGCCGGCCAACCTTGGCCAGGTCCACGTCAATGTTGCCGCTCAGATCCCCCGAGAACGACACCATTGCGTGCGGGCGCTCGCAGTATTCGTCGAGGGTCAGCGGGCCCGGGCGGTTGTCGCCGCGCAGCACCTTGCAGGGAATGTCGCGCAGTTTCTTGCGCTTGGCGTTGGCCGGCAAATCGGTGGTGTAGCTGACCCCGACCGAAATTTCCCCGGAAGCCAGCAGTGCCGGCATCAGCAGATAGTTGGCGCGGCGTACGACCACGACGATACCCGGTGCTTCTTGCTGAAGGTTGCGCAGCAGCGGTGGAAACAGACCGAACTCGGCGTCGTCCGAGAGGCCGATGCGGAACACGTCGCAACTGCTGGCCGGGTCGAACTCTTTGGCCCGGCTGACCGCGCCGGAGATCACATCCATCGCCGGTTGCAGCTCCTGCAGGATCGCCAGCGCTCGCGCCGTCGGCTCCATGCTGCGGCCGTTGCGCAACAGCAGCGGATCATCGAACAGGTCACGCAAACGCCCCAGCGCGGCACTGACCGCTGGCTGGCCCATGAACAGTTTTTCGGCGACGCGGGTCAGGTTCTTTTCGAACATCAGCGCTTCGAAAATCACCAGCAGGTTCATGTCGACACGGCGCAGATCGTTACGGTTCATGGGCTGCAATTCCTTCTAAGACCGTTCGCAAGTGCCGAGCACTTTACCCGATCAACGGTGGTTTGCATCCGTGTCAGGCCTGCGAATTAACAACGATTAACTCGTCAGCCGGCATGTCCCTTCTTAACAATGAAGGCCTCTGCGCAGCGTTGTTTTTCACCTCCACGACACGGACACCGGCCATGGCTCATCTACAGCAATCCGTCGCCCTCGCCCCTGCCAGCGAAACGCCCCGGCCGCTTATCGGCGGCCTCAGCCCGCAACGGGAGCGGCAGGTCAAACAACTGATCCTCGAACGCCTCGGAGAAAGCCTGGAAGTGGCCGAGCTGGCACGCGCCTGCTCATTGTCGCGCAGCCATTTCTCCCGGGCGTTCAAGGCCAGCACCGGCCTCGCGCCGCAGGACTGGATTCGCGAACAACGCATTGCTCGCGCCAAACTGCTGATCCGCCACACCGACCTGAGCCTGACGCAGATCAGCCTGGATTGCGGTTTCTGTGATCAGGCACATTTCTGTCACATGTTCACCCGCAGCGAAGGGATCAATCCGTTTGCCTGGCGCTGTCAGGTCATGCGTGAAGACAAAGACACCCGGACACGGCATCTGAGCTTTTGAGCGTTGCGCAGGAGCCCGGCGTTGCACTGATGGCCAAACCTGAGGAATATGCTGCGATACCTTGTAGCCGACGATCTGCGTCTTCACGCAGCGTCCATCTGCCAGGATCGCCGCATCACCGCAGGAGTGCGCTGTTGAGTCTTTCCCCGAATCAGGCCATCGGCTTCGGCCCCTATCGGATTTACACCGGACAACGATTGGTCATGGAAGGTGACCAGCCGTTGCGGCTGGGACGGCGCGCCATGGATATTCTGCTGATGCTGCTGGCGCATGCCGGGGAAGTGGTGAGCAAGCAGCAACTGCTCGCCGGCGTATGGGCGGACACCGTCGTCGAGGACATCAATCTGCGGGTGCACATGGCCGCCCTGCGCAAGGCACTGGGCGACGGTCAGGCCGGTCAGCGCTACATCGTGACCGTGGCCCAGCGCGGCTACAGTTTCGTAGCCCCACTGACGGTGCACGCCAACGGACAACGGCTACTGGAGGCGGCGCCCGGGCGCCATAACCTGCCGCTGCGCCGTACCCGGATGATCGGGCGCCAGTCACTGGTGGACAGCTTGATGCAGCAACTGCCGCGACAGCGCTGCATCACCCTCATCGGCCCCGGCGGGATCGGCAAGACCACCGTCGCCCTGCGCGTCGCCGAGCAGTTGCTCGGACGCTATCGCGATGGCATCCGCCTGCTGGATCTGGCGCCGCTCAACGACCCGGCGCTGATCGCCTCGCAACTGGCGACCCTGCTCGATCTGGCAGTACACGACGGCGCGCCATTGGCGAGTGTGATCAACGATTTGCGCGAACGGCAGATGCTGCTGGTGATCGATAACTGCGAGCACCTCATCGATGCCGTGGCGCTGCTCGTCGAGAGCCTTTTGCGCGGTGCGCCGCAGGTCCATATTCTGGCCACCAGCCGCGAAAGTCTGCGCGCTGAGGGCGAGTTCGTGCAGCGTCTGGAATCCCTCGATTGCCCGCCTGCGACGAGCCGTCTCGATCGCGAGCAGGCGATGACTTTCGCGGCCTTGCAACTGTTCATCGAACGAACGATGGGCGCCCATGAACGCTTTGAACTGAGCGACGCCGAGCTGCCACTGGCGATGGAAATCTGCCGGCGTCTGGACGGTATTCCACTGGCTCTGGAACTGGCGGCAGCGCAGGTCGAAACCCTGGGCCTGAGCGGCCTGCTGGAACAATGGCAGGATCATTTGCACCCGCTGGCGGCGGGCAACCACCAGCGCCATGCGCGGCATCAAACGCTGCACGCCACGCTGGACTGGAGTTTCAATCTGCTCACCCCTTGCGAGCAGACTTGCCTGCGCCGCCTCGGGGTGTTTCGCGGCTGCTTCAGCCTGGCCTCGGCTGCGGCGGTGATCGTCGGTCAACACATCGATCCCGCGCAGGTGCTCGCATCGGTCACGCAACTGGTGGGTAAATCGCTGCTGAACGTGGAAGTCGGTGATGAAGAAGTGTTTTATCGCCTGCTCGACACCACCCGCCATTACGCCCTGGAAAAACTCGAACTCAGCGGCGAACGCGAAATCCTGCGCGAACGCCACGCCGAACGCTATCTGACGCTGATGGAGCAAGCGCAGACCGAGTGGGAACACACTCCGACCACACAATGGATCGAGCGCTATGCCCGAGGTCTGGAAGACCTGCGCGCTGCACTCGACTGGAGTTTGCACGGCAACGGCGCGCGCCCTCTCGGCATCCGTTTGACCGCGACGTCGGCCGCGTTGTGGCAGGAGCTGTCATTGCTCAAGGAATATGGCGCGCATGTCCGTCAGGCGTTGACCCTGCTCGAAAGCGCGGCCCAACCCTGTCCGCGCTTGCATACAGCCTTGCAACTGGCACTCGGCAGCGCTTGTTATCACACTTGCGGCGGTTCGCCGGAAACCATTGAAGCGTTCACTCAGGCTAACGCACTGGCGCAGCAGCACCACGACGTCGCCGCGCAATTGCGCGCCATTTCCGGCCACCTGGCGGTCAATCTCAGCTGCGGGCATTACCAGGCGGCATTGCAGCAAAGCGAACAGTTCGACCGCCTCGGTGGCCACGACGACCCGCTGCTGTCATTGAGCATTCACCGCTTGCGCGTCCTGGCGCTGCACTTTGCCGGCGACCAGCCGCGCGCGCGGATCAACGCCGAGCAAGTGATTCAGCGTATGGCCCACAGTGGTTGTCGCAACCGCTTCACCCACGGCTTTGGCGTGCAGTACGACCAGAGCGTGGCTTCGTTGACCATTCTCGCCCGGGTGTTGTGGCTGCAGGGGTTTCCCGAACAGGCGTGGCGCACCGCCCGGCAGGCGTTGGATATCGCCGTGCAGATCAATCACGGTACGTCGATCTGCTACACCCTGGCATTGGCCAGCTGCCTGATTGCGCATTACAACGGCGACGCCAGGACTGCGCGCGAATTGTTGCAACTGTTGCTGGAGCAGGCGCAAAAGCACTCGGTGCTGCTGTTCTATCGCTGGGGACGGCACTATGCGCAGGTGATCGATGAACGCCTGGCCCCACCCGACGCGCCGGCGGATAACGGGCTGATCAAGGAGCTGATGGTCACGCTCGATGCCCGCCATATCGATGACGCGTTGCTGGAGCGGGCACACAGTGGCGCGGCTGGCTGGAGCACGGCGGAGGTGTTGCGGGCCGAGGCTGAGCGGTTATTGGCGGATGAGGCGGATTGTCCGCAGGGACGCCTTGGCGAACAGGCAGAACACCTCCTGCAAAACGCCCTCGCCATCGCCCGCGCCCAGGGCGCGCTGGCCTGGGAACTGCGCAGCGCCACAACATTGGCCCAACTGTGGCAGCGCCAATCACGCCACCGCGAAGCACTGGCGCTGCTGACCCCGATCCATCAACGCTTCACCGAAGGCTATGCCACGCCGGACCTGCGCAAAGTGCGCTTACTGCTCGACGCGTTGCATGAACAGTTGCACACCCGCAGCTGATCGATTTGGCCTGCGGTACAGCGCACGATGGTACGCGATAGCACTCGGTTCTACGCTGGCTTCGGGCTGTTCACGGACGTAACAGCGAAGAAGATTGAGCATTCGATAACGCACCACGTCTGCACTGCGCTCCACCGTCAGCCATGACTTGGCGGCCAGGCGTTCGATCACCGATCGCAGATGCCCACCGTCGATGACCCGCAGCGCAGCCTCTTCGGTGAAGGCCATCTTGAATACCGACAGGCGCTGCAAGACCCGGCGTTCGCAGGGCCGCAGATCCTGATAGCTCCAGTCCAACGCTGCGCTCATGGATTGATGTCTTGGCTTCGCGGTGCGGCGGCCATGCCTGAGCAGGTGCAGGCCGTTGTCCAGTTGCGCTTGCAGCCCTACCAACGCCAGCGCATCGATCTGCGCGGCCGCCAGTTCAATGGCCAATGGCAAACCGTCGAGACGACGACAGAGACTGCACACGGTTTGCAGATCCTGCTCGCGCAAGCTGAAATCGTGCTGCCGGGCACGCGCGCGGCTGACCAGCAATTGCACCGCCGAATAGCCCATGAGCTCATCGATACTGGCCGGTGTCGAGGCCTTGGGAAAGGTCAATGGCGCAATCGGTTGCAGGGTTTCCAGATTGGCCTGCAACGGTTCGCGACTGGTGACCAGCAACGCCAGCCGCGGCGCCGCCAGTTGCAGTCGCTCCACCAATGCCCGGCATGAGTCACGACACCGCTCGCTGTTATCCAGCAGCAGCAAGGCATGACGCGACGCTAACGTATCGAACGAAAGGTCAAGGCTGCGCAACAGGTGTTCAAGCAGTGACGGCGCATCACCGAGCATGGACAGGTCGATGTACCAGACGCCGTCGCGGTAATGCTGCAACAGCAATTCGGCCACCCGCAGCGCCACGGTGGATTTGCCGATGCCGGCCGGGCCTGTCAGTGTCATCAAGCGGCACAGGGGCATTTGTCGGACCAGACGGCCCACCAGCGAATCGCGGCCGATGACCGGAGTCAGGCGAGCGGGCAGATTCTGTTGCGGCGCCTGCAAGGTGTCGAACACGACCTGCGCGACGCTGTCTCCGTGCACCGGCGCGATAAAGCTGTAACCACATTGCGGCACGTTGACGATGTAGCGCTGGCCCTTCTCGCCATCACCCAGCGCCCGGCGCAACGCGGCGATGTGCACCCGCAGGTTGATCTCTTCGACCACACTGTCCGGCCACACGCGGGCGATCAACTGCTCCTTGCGTACCACGCGACCGGCGTGTTCGACCAGCACCTGCAAAATATCGAGGGCGCGGCCGCCCATGCGCAATGGTCGATCCCCGTCGAGGATCAGCCGTTGGCGCAGATGAAAGGCGTATGGCCCGAAATACAACACCGATGCAGCGGGTAAGTCTTTGTGGCTGTTCATGCCGTTTTCCAGCGCCAGCGCGCGCGGGCAGCATGCCCTCGGCGCTCAGCGCGTCTCCCTTCCAAGCGTTACCGTTTATCTTGGCAGGCGCAGGTGACGGTACAACCTCCATACAGGGCGCAACACGGACATCCGGATGCACCGGACGGACACAACCGCTCTAGCTGAACTGTTCGCGGTATTGCGCCGGGGTCAGGCCGAGCTTTTCCGCAAACAGAAAACGCATATGGCGCACACTGCCGAAACCACTTTTGTAGGCCACTGTCTTCAACGGCAGCTCAGTGGTTTCCAGCAGATTACGCGCGCAATCGATCCGGGCGTTTTGCAAAAACTCCATCGGCGTCATGTTCACATCCCGCGCAAACAGCCGCGCAAAATGCCGGGTACTCATGTTCGCCAGCCCCGCCATGCGCTCAACGGTAAAGGCTTCGTCGAGATGCTCCAGCACATGGTTCTGCACCCGGGTGATCGCGGTTTCCTGTGGCGCCACTGCGGCCATCAACGGACTGAACTGTGCTTGCCCGCCCTGACGTTTCATCACCACCAGCAGCACCTTGGCCACGTCCTGAGCGAGCTTTTTCCCGTGATCCCGGGCGACCACGGCCAATGCCAGATCGATGCCGGCGGTCACGCCTCCCGAGGTAATCAGATTGCGGTCTTCGGTGTAAATCTGGTCGGTTTCCACCTGCGCCTTGGGGAACGCCTTGATCAGACGTTCGGTGTAGTTCCAGTGAGTGGTCACGCGATAACCGTCGAGCAGACCGGCATGCCCGAGCACAAAAGCCCCGGTACAGATCGAACCGTAGCAACCGGACTGCCCCACCGAGCGTTGCAACCAGGCAAGCAGCGCCGGATGTTTTTCGTTGTAGGCACCCGGTCCACCCGGCACCAGCAGCAAGTCGAAGGCCTGGGCCGGGTCGTCAATATGGCGGTCGGTCTGCACCTGCACACCATTGGACGCCCGCAGCATCCCGTGCTCGGTGCCCAAGGTGATCAGTTGGTAATGATCTTCAGGTTTCAAGTAGCGATTGGCGACCGAAAACACCTCCATGGGGCCGGCCATGTCGAGCAGGAGAAAGTCGGGGAACAGCACCATTGCCACGGTTTTCATGGGTGAACATCACTGAAATCAAGGGAAGGAACAGACCCGCATTATGGCCAAGTGCGTGACATCCAGCGAAAAGAATGCGTGATCGACTCCACAAAACTGTCAACCTGAACAGGACAGTATTTCAATTTCGATCTACTTATTGCCTCATCCGATTAACAGTAACCTTCTCCTCACTCGGACGAATCAACGTCCTGCAAGGAGAATTCATCATGCTGACCCTTCGCAAAGCTTCCGACCGCGGCCTCGCCAATCATGGCTGGTTGAAGTCCTTCCACACCTTTTCCTTCGCCAGCTACCGCGACCCGCGCGAACAGGGTTTTTCCGACCTGCTGGTGATCAACGATGACCGCGTGGCGGCCGGCAAGGGTTTCGGCCAGCACCCGCACCGCGACATGGAGATCTTTTCCTACGTGCTTGAAGGTGCGCTGGAGCATAAGGACACCTTGGGCACCGGCTCGGTGATCCGCCCCGGTGACGTGCAACTGATGAGCGCCGGCAGTGGCGTGGCCCACAGCGAATTCAACCATTCGGCCACCCGGCCAGTGCACTTTCTGCAGATCTGGATCGTGCCGGAAGTGGCCGGTGCAAAGCCGCGCTACCAGCAGGAGCACTTCAGCGCGCAGAAAAAACGCGGTCGCCTGCAACTGATCATCTCGCCGGACGGTAGCGATGGTTCGCTGACAGTGCGCCAGGATGCGCGGGTTTACGCCGGGTTGTTCGATGGCAAGGAAAGCGCCACCCTGAAACTGTCGGCCAACCGTTACGCCTACGTGCATGTCGCTCGCGGCAGTGTTGAACTCAACGGCCAGTCGCTGCAGGAAGGTGACGGCGTGCGGGTTCGCGAGGAACAGGCGTTGACCCTGAGCAATGGCGTGAATGCAGAAGTACTGGTGTTTGACTTGCGTCCGCAAGAGCTGCCACAAATGCCATGAGGCAGGGGTTTCCAATGGCAACAAAAATGGCCTTCGATTGAAGGCCGTTTTTTATTTTGGCAACACCGATGATGGCAGCTCGGCTGGCTTCGCTGCACCGACATCCTTGCCCGCCTGAACCGCCGCCAACGTTGTTTGTACCGCTACATACAGGTTGGCCTGACTGGCGAAATAACCACCCACGACAATGCTGACCACGCCAAACAAATGCACAGCCGTTGCCATCCAGACGTTGGCATTCACGGTGCCCGCCTTTTTGAGCGCCTCTCTGGATTCGATGGCAATGCCTTGAATCATCGAGTCGTAACGTTTATCCCGCTCGAACTGGATGCGCTCAATCGCCTTGTCTCGCTCTGCCTGAGAGCTAAGGAACTCTCGAATATCTGCGTGCACTCCCTCTACGCGAGCATCCATTCTTGCCTCGATGGTCTCGATCCTCGCGTTGAATTCTTCACGGCTGATAGCGTTCATGGCTTGTGCGTTACGACCTCTGCTCAATGTGTCAGTGCTTTGATATTGCTCGAATTCCCTGGCTTTCAATCCGATCCCTTCCCTGGGTTACCGACCTGTTCTGGCGCATCCCTCACACCGATTTCCTGGCGCTGCAAGTTGCATCAACAGTAGGGCTGACGCTCCAAGCCCACAAGCCGGCTGGTTCTGCTTTGAATGTAGGGCGTTTCGTCAGTCTATGTAGCTTGTCCAAAGCGCTTTGAGCCGTTACTCATTCTCCAGTGCAAACGCCTCGACAATCTGCTCAATCACCGCCCTGACACGTGCGGTGTGACGTAAGTCCGCATGGGTCACCAGCCAGACCTCATACGGTTGCGGGCGATTGCGTTCCGGCCAGAGCCTGACCAGGCCATCGCGCTCGCCCATGTAGACCGGAATCTCTCCTACGCCCAGACCAGCCGCAATCGAGCGGCGGACCAACAGACTGGAGCTCAGGCTGGCGACGATACGCCCGCGATGCAGCGGCTCGCACACCAGTGTCATGTCCTTGTGCGTCTGCAAATACGGTTGGTAGACCACCAGGTCATGGCCTTCGAACGCCGTACCCTGCGGCGGGATGCCATGGGCGTCGATATACGTCTGTGATGCGAACAATCCCACGGGCCAGCGCGCAATCCGCCGCGCGATCAGATCGGGATTGTCAGGCCGGGTATTGCGCACAGCGATGTCCGCCTCGCGCTTGGCCAGGCTAAGGATCTGCGTGGAAGCGTCCAGTTGCACGCGCACGTCCGGGTGCTGCGCATGCAGGCGGCTAATGGCCGGGATCAGGAAGTCGATGGCCAGTGAATCGGTGGTGCTGACGCGAACGGTGCCGGTCAGACGGTCATCCAGGCCCTGAATCTGCCGCTCAAGCGCCAGCGCCGACTGCTCCATTTTTTCCACGCTTTTGAGCGCGGCTTCGCCGACTGCGGTCAGTGCGTAGCCGTCGGACGTGCGCAGGAACAAGGTCGCGCTCAAGGACTTCTCCAGCGCCGTGATCCGTCGCCCGACGGTCGCCTGATCCACCCCCAGAACCCGCGCTGCGCCGCGTAAGGTCGACTCCCTGCATACCGCGAGAAATACCCGCGCATCATCCCAGTTCATGTTGTCCCGCCCGATGCGAATTTGCATCACTATAAAGCCAAATCGCTGCATTACCGCAGCAAAGATAGCCGATATCCTGAGCGCCATAGACCTCCCTCAGGATTGCTGTCATGCGTACATCGACCTCCGCGTTACCGATTTTCTCGGGGCTATGCGCCAGCCTGGTCGGCATTGGTCTGGCGCGTTTTGCCTATACACCGCTTATTCCCTCGCTGATTCAGGCGCAGTGGTTTTCTGCCAACGACGTGGTGTACCTCGGCGCAGCCAATCTGGTCGGCTATCTGATCGGCGCCCTGCTCGGCCGGCCGCTAGCGCGGCAACTGGGCAATAAAAACGCCCTGCGACTGATGATGCTGCTGGTCACCGCGGCGTTTTTTGCCTGTGCATTTCCATTGTCGGTGAGCTGGTTCTTTGGCTGGCGGTTGCTGTCGGGGATTACCGGCGGTGCAATTATGGTGCTGGTGGCGGCGACTGTACTGCCCCATGTGCCGGCATCCCGCAAAGGGCTGGCCAGCGGTGCGATTTTTCTCGGCATCGGCCTGGGGATCGCAGCCTCCGGCACCCTCGTCCCGCCCTTGTTGAATATGGGCCTGCACGCCACCAGGTTGGGTCTGGGCGGATTGTCGCTGTTGCTGACCGCAATAAGCTGGTTTGGCTGGCCTGCTGATCTCCCGCACCCGACCGCCACTCACGCAGGCGCGACGGTTGAACCAATCCCCTCCGCCGTCTATTTGCTGTTCGGCCAATACGCATTCATGGCCGCAGGTCTGGTGCCGGCCATGGTGTTTCTGGTGGATTACGTCGCTCGTGGGCTCGGTGCCGGGGCGCAGATTGGTGCACTGGTTTGGGTGATGTATGGCCTGGGGGCAATCGTCGGCCCGATAAGTTACGGCTTTCTCGCGGATCGGCTTGGCGCGCGGATGGGGATTCGGCTGGTATTGCTGGTACAGGCGATTGCGCTGGGACTGCTGGCGGTTTCCCACTCCTTCATGGCGTTGGCCGTACTGGCAGTGATCATCGGTTCATTCCCGCCCGGCATCGTCCCGCTGGCCCTGGCTCGCGTGCATGAACTGGTGCCTGATCACCATCGCCAGCAAATCGCCTGGAGCCGCGCCACCGTATCGTTTGCCACGTTTCAGGCGCTGGCCGGATTTGCCTATTCGGCGCTGTTCAATGCCACGGGCGGTCAGCACGCAATGCTCTTCGTGATCGCCGCGGGGGCGATTGCCGTGGCGATCTTGTTGGAGCATGCCCTGAAATGGCTGCCCTCAGCGACTGAACCACGCGTCTGTGAAAATTGAAGGGAATCATTGCCTGCGGGCTGTGCTCCCATCTTCAGAACCTCAAGCAACAGGAATCGACATGACTTTGCCCAACGAAATGACCCGGATCGAAATCACTCAACCTGGTGGCCCCGAAGTCTTGCAAGCCAAGCGTGTGCCCCTGCCCGTCGCCGCAGCCGGTGAAGTGCTGATTCGCGTGCATGCCGCCGGGATCAATCGCCCCGACGCCCTGCAACGGGCAGGCAAATACCCGATGAAGCCGGGCATGAATCCGATTCCCGGTCTGGAAGTGGCCGGCGAAGTGGTGACGCTGGGTGCCGGTGTCAGTCAGTTTGCCGTGGGGGACAAGGTTTGCGCGCTGACCAACGGCGGCGGTTACGCTGAATACTGCACGGTGCCGGCCGGGCAAACCTTGCCGATCCCCGAAGGTCTGGACTGGGTGCAGGCCGCCGCGATCCCCGAAACGTTCTTTACCGTGTGGGCCAACCTGTTCGGTCTCGGCAGCGCCCAACGTGGTCAGCGCGTGCTGATCCACGGTGGCACCAGCGGCATCGGCACCACTGCGCTGATGCTGTGCCGCGAGTACGGCATCGAAGCCTTTGCCACCGCCGGCAGTGCCGATAAATGCGCGGCAATCAGCAAACTGGGTGGGCAGCCGATCAATTATCGCGAACAGGATTTCGCCACGGTCATCGCCGAAAAAACTGCAGGCCAAGGGGTGAACGCGATTCTCGACATCATGGGCGCCTCGTACCTCAACGCAAATGTCAGCGCGCTGGCGATGGATGGCCGGCTGGTGATGCTGGGCTTTCTTGGTGGTGGCAAGGCCAACGACATCGACCTGCTGGGGATCATGGCCAAGCGTGCGGTGATCACTGGCTCATTGCTGCGAGCGCGCACCGCAGAGGAAAAGGCCGACATTGCCGAGCAACTGCGCGAGCACGTGTGGCCGGCGCTGACCGCCGGACGCTGCTTGCCGATCATCGACAAGGTTTATTCGCTGAACGATGCGGCCCAGGCGCATGCGCGCATGGAAGGTGGCGACCACATCGGCAAAATCGTTCTGCGGGTGGATTGAGCTGCTGCATTTTGTAATCGTTGCGAGTAGACGGTGGTCGAAAAACTCACGCGCAGACCGAGCCTTCTGGTAAAAAGCCTTCTTTGTCTGCGCCGTGGTGAACCGTTTAATGTTCCTGTCCTTCATGACCCGTTTGCGTCGTCGCCGTCTGGCGTTCGCCTGCATGGCTGCGCTGATCATTGGCGTGCCGACGAGTTGTGCGGTGCTCGAACACACCGAGCGCAAACTGCTGTTTCGCATCGAACCGGGCACGGCCGGCTGGTATCACGGCCTGCCGGGCAGCGTACAGGAGCTCGACCTGCAGCCCAGGAGTTTCAGGGCCGGGGAGAACATTCATGCCTGGTGGTGGCCGGCGGAAAAAGCCAATGCACCGGCCATTCTCTATCTGCATGGCGTGCGCTGGAACCTCACCGGGCAGTTGTTCCGCATCGAACAATTGCGCGCGGCCGGCTACTCGGTACTGGCCATCGACTATCGCGGTTTCGGCCAGAGCAAGGGCGATCTGCCTTCGGAAAGCAGCGTGTACGAAGATGCCCGTGTGGCGTGGGAACATTTCAAACTGCTGCAGCCAGACCCGAATAAACGCCTGATTTACGGTCACTCGCTAGGCGGTGCCGTGGCCATTGATCTGGCGGCAGAGCTCGGCCAGGACGCCGCGCGGGACCATACACCGCTACCGGTCAAGGGGCTGGTGATCGAGTCGACCTTCACCTCGCTCGCCGACGTGGCCGCCGCCGTGGCCAATACCTCGCTGCCGGTGCGCTGGCTGCTGTCGCAGAAATTCGACTCCATCGACAAGATCGCCGAGATTCACATGCCGCTGTTGGTGGTGCACGGCATGGCCGACGCGTTTGTGCCGCCACGCTTCAGCGAACAACTGTTCAACGCCGCCCGACAACCGAAACGACTGCTGCTGGTGCCAGGCGCAACCCACAACAACAGCATGGCGCTGGGCGGACAGAATTATCGCAAGGCGATCGATGCGCTGATGCAGTCCAGACCCGCGCCGCGCGTGGCCGGGCCGGCAGTGGCCCGCAACGCACAGGATTCCTAGCGATAGCCGCGAGCCTGCAGATCGAACAGTTTGGCGTAGCGTCCATTGCCGGCAATCAGGCTGTCGTGACCGCCCTGCTCCAATATCCGTCCGGCCTCCAGCACAATGATCTGATCGGCGTTGCGCACACTGGAAAAACGATGGGAAATCAGCAGGGTCATGCGACCTTCGGTGTGCTGGCTGAAATGCTCGAACACTGCCGCTTCCGCTGCCGGATCCAGGGCCGAGGTCGGTTCGTCGAGAATCAGGATATCGGCATCGCGGCGCATGTAGGCCCGGGACAAGGCAATCTTCTGCCATTGCCCACCGGACAACTCCTGACCGCCAGCAAACCAGCGGCCCAACTGTGTGGCGTAGCCGCGGTCGAGCCCTTCAATGAACGGCGCAGCCATGCCTTCGGTAGCCGCAGCCTTCCAGCGAGATTCTTCATTGAACGCCAGGGTATCGCCAACGCCGATATTTTCACCCACGGTGAACTGATAGCGGATGTAGTCCTGGAAAATCACGCCGATGCGCCGGCGCAAAGTGGTCTCTTCCCAATCCTGCAAGTCACTGCCATCAAGCAGGATGCGCCCTTGATCCGGCCGATACAGGCGGGTCAGCAGTTTGATCAGGGTGGTCTTGCCTGAACCGTTCTCTCCCACCAGCGCCACGCTCCTGCCCGGCACCAGGTGCAGGTCGATGCCTTCCAGTGCCGCGCGATTGGCGCCCGGATAACGAAAACCAACGTTTTCAAAGCGCAGGCCATCACCCGGGTGCGCGCCGACGGTGAGATGACCGGAATCGGCCAGCACCGGTTCAGCCAGGTATTCGTAAAGGTTCGACAGGTACAAACCGTCTTCGTACAAACCGCTGATCGCACTCAGGCTGCTGCTGACCGCACTCTGCCCCTGCTTGAACAACACCAGGTACATGGTCATTTGGCCGAGACTGATATTGCCGTGCACGGCATCGATCACCACCCACGCATAAGCCAGGTAGAACGCTCCGGTGCCGAGCAAGCCGAGACCAAAACCCCAGCCATCGCGACGCAAGGTCAGGCGCCGATCCTCGGCATAGAGCTTGGCGAACGTGTCCCGATAACGCTGCAGCAGCAACGGCGCAAAGCCGAACAACTTGACCTCTTTGATATAGGCCTCGTGGGACAGCAAGGTTTCGATGTAATTTTGCTGCCGACTTTCCGGGGCCCGGCGGGTAAACAAGCGGAAAGCATCGCCGGAAAAATGTGCCTCGGCAAAGAACACCGGCAACGCGCCGATCACCAGCAACAGCAGTGCCCACGGCGAAAAGTGCACCAGCAGCACACCAAAGCTGATCAGCATGATCAGGTTCTGGATCAGTCCCAGCGACTTCATCACCAACGCCAGCGGTCGAGTCGAGGCTTCACGGCGTACGCGCACCAGCTTGTCATAGAACTCGGAGTTCTCGAACTGCACCAGCGACAGGGTCTGGGCCTTTTCCAGAATCAGCGTGTTGACCTTCTGCCCCAACTGCACCCGTAGTAGCGACTGCTGGACCGACAATGCCCGTTGCGTGCCGGACAATAACGCCAATACCCCCGCTTCCAACAGGACATAACGCAACACCGGCCACAGCGGGGCATCGCCCTGCTGCGCGTGCAACTGCATCGCGGTCACCACCGCATCGACAATACGCTGCCCCAGCCACGCGGCCAGCGCCGGCAGCACACCGGCAATCAGGGTCGCCAGCACCAGCCCCAGAAACAACCCGCGTGATGTCGCCCAAACCAATAGCAAGGCGCGCCGGGCCTGATCGAACAGGGCGTTGAAGCGGGAAATCAAAGGCATGGCAAATCAAGCTCGACAGGTCGTACAGGGTGTCATGGTACTCCGCAGGGTTTATCCGTGCTGAAGCGCGCTGTTTTCAGAAGAAAAACATCTGGAAAAACTCCGGCCGTTACGACGTCCAAAGCTCTGCTATGTTTTTAACCGCCTTTCGCGGAACCTGGCGAAAATCGCCTCTCTCCGCGCCTACTGCCAGGAGCGCAACCATGCGAATCAATCCCTATCTGATCTTCAACGGCAACTGCCGCGAAGCCTTCACTTTTTACGAACAAGCCTTGCAGGGCAAACTCGAAGCGATGATGACTTTCGGCGAAACACCCGCCGCCGAACACGTACCGAAAGAGCACCACAACCTGGTCATCCACACCTGCCTGAAAGTCGGCGACCAGATGATCATGGCCTCCGACACCACGCCCGACCGCCCAACCGGCGGCATGAGCGGTTGCTCGATCTCCCTCAACGTCGACAGCATCGCCGAAGCCGAGCGAGTGTTTGATGCGCTGGCCAAGGACGGGCGCGTCGACATGCCGCTCGAGGCGACGTTCTGGGCCGCCCGTTTCGGCATGCTGGTCGATCGCTTTGGGGTCTCCTGGATGGTCAATTGCGAGAGCGACAAGTGACGCTGACGTATCGTCAGGCATGAAAAAGCCCAACCGTTTCAGGTTGGGCTTTTGGGTTTATCGCTGGGCCAGCTCATGCCGCACGCATTGTTCGTAATAGGTCTGCTTGACTGCCGCCGGCTTGAGCTTCGAAGTGCTGTTGTAGGTCTGCTCGGTAATGCCCATCGCCGTCATGCGCATCCACGGTTGCTGGAACTTGCGCACCTGCAACTGCTTGCGCGCGCCATACAACGAGATCCCCGAGAGCTTCGACTGTTGCGCCCCGGCAGCGATGTCCGAGCCCCAGGTACAGGCAAAACGATGACTCTTGCTCAACTCCCTCGCTTCAATGGCCGAAGCAAAGGCAGCCAGGGAAAGCGTTGCAACGGTTATGACAATCGTCCGCATATAGCCAACCTAACCTTTTGAAAAAAGGCGAGTTTGCCGGGGAAGCTCAGACCTGGGGGCCAGCAAATTGCCGCATGCGCGCGAAGCCAGCCGTTCGTCCAATGAGCAGCACCTTGGTGCGCCTGGTGCCTCCAATGCGGTACACCCCTCACCCAAGGCCAGAAAAATGGACAACAAGATTGCAACCCTGATGCTTGCTAGCCTGATGCTGGCTGGCTCTGCCTTGACACTGGCAACCGAGAAAGCAGGATCGGCCGCACCGCCCACGGCCATCCCAGGCGTCAACCAATCCAGCAACACATCTGAATCAAACGAAGAAAAAGCCAACAAGAAAGGTGAAGAAGCCTCAGGTTCGAACTCGGGCGCAGAATCGAATGAAACC
This sequence comes from Pseudomonas sp. AO-1, assembly GCF_019775695.1. NCBI lineage: Bacteria > Pseudomonadati > Pseudomonadota > Gammaproteobacteria > Pseudomonadales > Pseudomonadaceae > Pseudomonas > Pseudomonas sp. AO-1. The sequence continues at coordinate 2,451,322 of NZ_CP079947.1, read as the reverse complement.
GAGAAAGACGCGGCAACTTCCAGCGACTCGGAAGATATTCAGCGCAAGCCAAAGCAGTAACCACTGGATTGACCGACAACGAACGTCGATCATGCTGGGCATCGCCAATCCCCTGCAGATGAATGAAAGTATGCCCAGCAAAGAAGCGCAAACCCAGGCACCCGCGACCGCCGCTGACATCGAACGCTCGATCCAGGCCCTGAACAAAATGGCGGAACGTTTATGGGGCGATGGCCGAGAGGCAGAAGCAAAGGCACTTCTGGATGCACTGGATGCATTAAACCGGGCCCTGGACCGGATCAGGATTGGTGAGAGCCGGAGGGTTCTGCACTGAGGCGTGGCTTTTTGGCTGCGCACAGCATAGTCGTCCCGCAAAACTCACGCGCATGAAAAAGGCCAATGTCATCAACATTGGCCTAAGTCATTGAAATATATGGTCGGGACGGAGTGATTCGAACACTCTACCCCTAGCACCCCATAAAGGTGAATTACAATCCAAAGCAATCTTGCGAAATCTAACGAGAAGCTTGTGCTCCCTTATTTTGCTGGGCTCTAGCTATTTTGCAGTCCAAAGATATCCGATAGAATTCGAACAAAGCCAATCTCAATTGGCAACGAATTGGCAACTGGAGAAACGGACTGAGAATGGCGAAGATCACGGACAGGCAGATGACGGCCAAGCCGGGCAACAATGATAAATGGCTGAGCGAGGTTGCCATCTGGGGGCATGGTAGTTTGGTAGCTCGCATTACAGCCAGCGGTGAGCGTCTTTTCTATTTTCGCTACTCAAACAGCAGCAGCGAGCGCGTCACCTACCCCATCGGCACCTATAGCCGTAATGGCTCGGAAGGCACAATGACGCTCGCCGAGGCAGGCCAACGAGCCAAAGAGCTCGCCGGCCTGCATAAGACGGGAATCCGTGATATTCGGGAACATTTGACGGCCGAGGAAGCTTCCCGCCTAGCTGCACGCGATGCCGAACTTGCCCGTATTAGCTCAGAAAAAGCCGCTGTAGAAGCAGAACAAGCTCGGCAGGCTGCGAGGAAAAGCGTCACTGAGCTATTCGAACACTGGGTCAAGGTTGACCTGATCAACCGCAAAGACAAAGGCGCAGAGGTACGTCGTATGTTTGAAAAAGACGTCCTACCAGTCCTAGGAAGCCTGGCAGTAGCTGACGTTAAAAAAAGCCATATCACAGTAGTGACCGACGCCATGCTAGCCCGAGGAGTCAATCGCGCTGCGAAAATTGCCTTTTCCCTTATGCGCCAAATGTTCCGCTTTGCAGTGGATCGCGACTTGATTGAATACGATCCTACCGCCAGCATTCGCAAAGCGAAGATCGGTGGCAAGGATGTCGAGCGTGACCGCGTGTTGAGTGATGAAGAGATCCGCACATTGACTAAGTTAGCCCCCAACGCCGGACTGTTGCCTTCCACCGAAGCCGCTATCTGGATTGCTCTCTCGACCTGCTGCCGTATTGGCGAGTTGCTTGGCGCACGCTGGGAACATCTAAACTTGGTCAAGGGCACTTGGCTGATTCCTGCCGAGAACAGCAAAAACGGCAAACCCCATAGCATTACTCTGTCACCGTTTGCCGTCAGACAGTTCGAGTACGTCCGAGTGCATAATGGCACCTCTACGTGGTGCTATCCCAACACCGACGACAGCGGCCCAGTCTGCTCCAAGACAGTGACCAAGCAGTTGGGGGACAGACAACGTCAACCTGATCAAGGCACCATGAGCCGTCGCAGTGCCAAAGCACAGGCTCTATTGCTTCCTGGCGGCAAGTGGACACCACACGATTTAAGACGCACTGGCGCCACAGTCATGACGGCATTGGGTGTTCTTCCTGAAGTGGCAGAGCGCTGCCTTAACCACACAGAAGAAAACAAGGTAAAGCGCACTTACCAACGCCACAGCTACACAAACGAAATGTCGGAGGCCTGGAACAGACTTGGTGAACACCTAGACCTAGCCACGCGCAGTACCTAGTCTTACGCTCTCGATAAAAAAATAATCACTACTCGGATGCCAACTCTAGGTGAACCCTAGCCTCAGTCGCTGTTCATCGAGCAGCTGGTTTGGGGTGGGGCGACGCTCGCCTAAGCCTGAATATCACTCGCAAACCAGCCTTGAGTTAGCGCATTGATGTGGCTTTATGCTATCAATGCGCCAGATCAAACTAGGTAGCTATCAACGCAGCTACACCGAGGGACCGATTCCGGGGGACAAGGAAGCTCATGACAACACCCAAAGGGACTAACGCCACCTACCTTCGCCCATTCGCAAGCTTTCTACTCTACGAGTGGGACACGCCACCGAAGGCCGCGATGGTCGCTGCGGCATTGGCCGGGCTGCAAGCGTCGCTGATGTCAACCCTGCCGCTCAGCATGCGCGTCGTTGACGGCATCAGTGTAAAGAAACTTTCGAGTGTTGCCGCATCCGCTTTCTACGTGGTGCATCACTCGCGCCCCGCATGGACGAATGATCCAAGTGTGGTGGACGTGATGCACCATACGGTCATCCTGCTGAGCTACAAGCGGTACCTGGGTGTTGTTGTATCTGATCCTGGTCTGCGCCTGATAGTAGAGCGCGAGCTGGTCAACCACTCCACGATCAAGAAGCTGGACTCGGAAGAATTGGAGAATGCATTAGTCAGGGAAACGCCGCTACGGACTTTATGGCTCCGTTCTGCCCATCGCCCGAACCGACGTAAAGCCGACAGCAAGGTGCTAATTGGGCAGTATTTGCAGGAGGCGCTGAACCCGCTGGATGACCGCACCTTCACGTCACCATCCATGCGTGCGGAGGCACAGTTAAATCCTGCTGGCAAGGCCTCCGTGGTGGGGGTCACGACGCAGCGATCCTACGTATGGCTGGGGCCTTGTCAAAGCTTCGCCGAGTTGCAGAACGCGTTCAAATCATTGACTGATTATTTGACGCAACGCCGAAGCACTCAGCGCAAGGCCATCCCGGTGCTGGCAAAGACGCTAGCCAAGTCGCCCAAGGCTGGCGACGTAGTTCAAGCGTTTGATTTCTCTTTCTTGGCATCCTACGCCATTGCGGGTTTGGATCAGCCAACCCTCGCTGCGCTGGAGCACGCGGAGGCGGACTTGAGCATCGAAACCATTGGCAGTGCTGGCCAGGATTTCTTGCTCGCGATAACCGACGCCCAGCACCCTAATAGCCGGTGCTCTCAAGGACTTTGGCACGTCGTTGTAGAGGTGAAACTCGGCGCCACCAGGGCGACTGTGTCGGCCTCGTTAAACGGCACCTCGGCGGGCTGGCCCTCCTGGGGAAAATTCAAGGCGCTGTTTGATCAGAAGCATCTATGGAGCGTTTGGTACGAATCTGGCCAAACGTTTTCCGATGGTGATTGGGTATGGGTCGATCCCCGAAACTCAGCTTACGGGGGCGAAATCCTCTCGGTGGTTTTTGATGATAAGCGGTGGAAGGTTAGTCAGGAGAAACCGCTACTAGGTAGAAGCGTGCAGTGGGACGATATTGCCAATAGCACTGATAGCAGCCTGTTTTCATGGTGGATACATGAGGGTTACGCTTTCTGTTTTCCATCGGTCAAGAGCCCATTCAGTTCGGGTGAATTCGCGCTCGCACTATGTGACGACGGCGCAGGAGAAATTGGCGATTTCGTCATGCTGGTCAAGCATGCGGGGTTCGCCACGATGACCAATCCGTCTTCGCTGGCCGTCATCGTTGTGCATTTAAAAGGTGCCGCGAGCAGCAAGAAGCGGGCAATGGCGCCTAAGCAATATGAAGAGGTGCTGGGGCAGGCCACGAAGAACCTGAGCTGGATGTACTTCCCGGATCTTGTGACGGGCCTGAAGAAAGACCTGATGAGCGGCAAGAATCTATTGTGGCATTGGAATGGCCATGCTTTTGACAAAGTCCTGCAGCACAAACAGAAGCTCGCCAAGAGCGCGCCGCAGCTCAAAATGTTGGATGAATTCGATGGTCGGCGGGCTCATAGCTTTGTTGTGGTGGTACAGCCTCACCAAGATGCAGATGAATTCATCACGGCGATGGCGAAGTCACCCGTTGATTACAAAACGCGACTGTTGTCGACGTTGCTGTGTGCGGCAGATGGAGCGTGTCGCGGTTCGTCGACGACGTTGAAAGTGGTGATGTCGAAAACGTAGAAGCGCTAGCAGCCACGGCTGCATGTAACCCAAGGAGCGTCACTTTTGGCCGAAGAATTTGGCTTGCTGAGTTGCGCCTGCAGAAGGCGGAATCGGGACTTCTACACATCATCTGCACATCATCTGCTGGCGCTGCCACGGCCGCACACCTGAATGCTCAGACTCGCACACTGGGGTTGTCGGACGCGACTGGAGGTGGCGAGTCTAGCTACGTCGAGCTTGGGGCATAGCTGATGGATTTTAATTTCACTGCTGCCCATCTATGCGATAGCAACTCGATAATATTACTCGCCCGCTGCGCCGGCAGCCGCGTCAGCATTTCTTTGAAATAAGCATACCGATTGGCTTCAACATCGCTGCTAATCTGTCACTCCAATCCGCTAAATCGGGACGTAAACGTGTCATTTAGGAATATCGGGGAGCCGAGGCCATCAGCGCCTTGTATAGATACTGTGGCGATGCTACTCACCCAAGCAAAAAATGTCGTGCAGCAAGTATTTGATCTGCGAGGAATCGCTCCACCTGCGCAAATGCAGCACTTACAGTCAGTGTATGAAAGGATGGAGATTCAGCCTCATCAGGACAAAAAAGTCGATTTGACCATCCGCCAAGGCAAGGTCGCGATTGGAGAGCAGTTGACCGAGCATGCCGACGCTGCCCTACAGCAAGCAGTCTATGTGAAGCTTGTCCACGATAATCACCTACCGCTACAGAGTGTGCCGGGAGCAGCCGCCGCATACGAGCTTTGCCTACAGGATATGATCACAGCCTTGATGCGAGCCAATCGTCACCTGGCGATGCTCGAGGCGCTCAAGAACCTAGAAGGCAAACATTACAGCGTGCGCGGTGCCAAGGGGGGGCATGCCAAAAACATGCAGCCCTCCAGCAAGATGGCCTCTCAACTTATTCACGCCATGGTTAAGGGCATGCTCCATAACAACCCTGAGCTCGCGACTAGAAATAAGACCGACGTAGCCGATGCGATGGCGACCCGCATTTATAAATGCCAACCGCGAATTCGAGATGCTGGATATCGCTAATCTCGATGGCTTGAAGCAAGAGGTGCGCGATCTTCTGATCAGCTTTGCCAATAATGGCAAGCGAGGCAACCGGCGACAGGCAGACCGCCTGAGACTCGGACATATCCTGCGCCACTCGTTTCCCAAGCGGGATACGGAAGAAGCGCGCCAGATGGATGTCGATGCAGCGCGCACCCTAGGACGGATCGAAGGCGTGAGAACAGCGTTGGCTCTGCAACTTCAGATGCGCTTTGGAGAGTTACCTATGTCAGCTATAGAAACGCTCGAAGCTGCAGACAATCTGGATCAACTGCAAGCCTACCTAGAGCGGCTGACAGAGGCCCGATCGCTGGATGACGTTATGCAGAATAGCCAATGAGTTAATTACCCGATTGAAAACGCCACCTTGACGGATGGCAACCTCGATTGCCCACTTTTGGTAGTAGAGGAAATAAAAGCGAGCAGCCGTCATTCAAAAATGGAGGTAATCAAAGATGAGTCATGGCAAGCTGGCTTAAAAGGCATTAACGCTAAATTTGGAGGGTAGGACATGAGAATTCCACGCATCGACAACCACGCGGCGCAGGAGCAGATTGACGCGGCCACCGAGCTCTTGGCAGCTTACGAGCACGATCTTGAGAGAGAGGCCGCCGAGCTTCAACAAACTAAACGTGAAAAAGTCGAGCTGACAGCGCTTATTAGCTACGCGGAGCGCTCAGAAGAACGTCTGGCTGTCCTGCGCGAATCCGTGGCTGGCGAAGACTACAGTCAAAACGAACTCAGCCACTGCGGCGCGGATACGCTGGTGCAGTACAGCCGTTTTTTAGCGCTGGTCAACTCTCACATAAATTCCTGTGAACGGCGCGTCGGCGAGATAAATAAAGCGATTGAGCTACTTAGGAGCGACGTTGAGATGTTGACTATAATCTCTACAGCCCGTTTCCGGCAGGTCTATTCCTACTGCACGTTCAGAACGCCTGGTTGGAGCTTTTTCCGTCTTCACAACAAGGCACCGAAGCGTCAACTGAACATCGTCTCGCTAAGCAAGTTTTTGTAATGCCTTAGTGACCAGCACCCATTATCTCGATGCGCGCACCCCCCTCTAAATTGAAGACTTGTAAGGGGAGAGAACAGTTCTAGTAATTAAATTACTCATCGAGCGTTCAGGAAAAATATCTAAATATGTGACATTTCCAGACTTTGACAATAAAACCTTTCCCTGAGACGACAGCACTTCAATAGCTTGATCTAAGCGCTTTACTTTTCGCAACTGACCCGGCCCCTTTTGCAGTATAGCGTTCTTTGCCAAAAACCTCTCGCCGACCTCTCGTCTTACTTGTAGCCAGGCATCCAACTCGTGGGCATCGATCTCCTCTTGAGGTAGCGATGCAAACATACGCAAAAACTCATTAGAGTACCAAAAGCAAACATCAATAGCCGCCTCCAAAGTTTCCATCGCTATATCCCCACCTCTTTTCTCGAAGAAATGAAATAAAGCAGCAACCCTTGCGACATTGTCAGCCAACTTTGATGCATGATCCCCCATGCCAAAGTATCGCCCCCCGGCCTAATCTCCGACTCAACCGCATTAAAAACGGTTATCCATCTTTGAGCCGCCTCCTGAGAGAACCTAACCACCAACCTCGGCTTAGCGGGATCAGTCAGAAACTCAACACTGCTTTTAAGTATCTCCATAATGCGTTCAGAAAATCTTTCACAACAATTCCAGGGCGTATCCCCTCCCGCAATTAACCTAGTTCCCTGGGTCGACTTGGGGTTGCAAACCAGAAACCTAGCCCACAAGCCAGATCCACGTGATCTTTCGCCATGCTTCTGCATATAGCTGAAAAACGAATTTTCTTGAACCATTAGAGACACCGTCAGCCGTGCTCTTACCTCATAACTTTCAGATGAAACACGGTCAACGGTTATTACATCCCCGCTCCATAAAGCATTCTGCTTTGACAGATCATTGAATGCCCTGCCCGTCAACACTCCCCCACCCTCACTAGAGATGAGCCCAGCCGTTGGGATGTTCTGGTGCAATCCCAGAAACAAAGCCTCTGACGTAGAGTCTTCGTAAAGCAACTTAAATCGTCGAGGCTTGACCGGCATACGGGCCTCATGATCCATGAATTGTTTACATGCCTCATCTCCATCCTTGTTATCTGATTGGAGAGTTTTTTTTCAAAATTGACTTTCGGCGACTTTCCCAGATTGATTGCCTCGCACTCCAGTCAGAAAGTTCTTTCTGATAAATCACATCCATCTCATCCTGAAAGCGTCTAACCCCTCTCAAAAATACGTTCTCCGCAGTCGACTTCCTCTCCCCGGAATTGGCCACTGTGAGCAGCATTAGTGATGCTGGAACGACTTGGCCATTTGGTTTACAAACATCAATTAAACCTTGAGCTGCCGTCGCTATGGCTGTTAGCGCAGACGAAAAAACAAGCGCACGCGGGGCTTTTATATTGCGTTCACCCTCATCTACTGCACCCACTATAACCGGCAAAGCCATAGACCTTGGAAAGGCTTCTCCTGGAATAGGAAGCCAACTAGATACGTCATTAAAGAAGCTCACAGATCAACCCCTGAAGAATTCACACTGCCAGCATTCCGACTTTTTGCAATTCGAAAATCAATCCACCGACAGACATCTTCCTCAATCCAACCTACAGCGGACGCCCCCAACTTAATTGGCTTTGGAAAATTGCAGTCGTACCTTGGCGACATCGGATTTAGGCGATCATAAATGGTCGATGTACTCAGCCCCAGGCACTCTCGTAACTGCCGCATGCGTAAAATTCTTAACATAGGTTTACTACTGTTTTCTTTGATCATTTCTACACCCTCTACGACTATGGATTCGATGAGAAGGACTTTAAGGCTCCTGCCACTCCTAGTCATCGAAGGTGCTAAACGCCCTATCCACCCTAAGCAGATCTATAGACATTTCCATGCATTTTGTGCATGTCGCCTTCGCCCCTTCGAATCTGCCAGGGTCACTGCAGCTGCTATTCCTGCGATTAATAGCAAAAATAGCAGCCGTACTCTCCCCTACACCTGCTCAAGCCTCCCTTACGGCTCCCCCCCTTAGCCTGAATAATTCAACAGCTATGAAGCAGCCTGCCGATCAACCCATTGCAGCAGCAAGGCCCTGCCAGGCCCCTTTGGTTGTCGTCGACCCTGCTCCCAGTCCTGCAGCGTGCGCGAGCTGATCCCCAACTGCTTAGCGAGCTCCTGCTGGGTTAGGTTCAATCGTTGGCGCAGACAAGATACTTGTCTAATGATGCCGGAAGACATTGAGCAGCCTTGTATGGGATAATGCTGTCTCTTTGGCCCTTGCTGAGGGGGCTGCACTGAGGATTCCAAGTTAGCAGTTATAAAAGTTGATAAGGGAACTGCGAAACTTACAGACGAAGGCTCCGCTGTCTCCTGCGAATGCCCCCGTGACTGACTTTCATACTCAGGGTGCCGGGTGAGAAACTCACGACGCCAATGCTCGCTGTAGCTCATGCGAAAGACTCCTTTTCTAGTGAGAAACAGTGCGGCATTGCCGCACCATAGAATAGGCATGTTGAACACCTAATTAATCGTGCTCAGACCCTGCTAGTGGTAAACACGGCAAATCCCTGCCCAAGTTCCTGTGACTTACTGTAGGCCTTGCACAAGTAACTCATGGCATAGACCACTGGTTTGAGCGAGTCGGGAAAACGCCGCTCCAGACACTGGTATACCTGGCCACTGAGTTTGTCCTGGCAGGCATGTACCAACCCTGACATGTCGTGTGCGGCACACCCAATTGCCCAAGCCCAAGCGCGTACGATGCGATGAAACAAGTTATCCCTGCTGTAGGTGCCGTCTTTGCAAGTTACCGCACTTCAGAGCGTGCGAGAGTCGATTGCACTACAAGAGAAGCAGGAAGCCAAGCTCAAGCAAACGTTGCAACAGGCCATGGGTAATGCCAGTCGGGCGACCTTCGCCACCGGCTGCATCACTTGGAAAAAAGCCAAAGACAGCATGGCCCTGGATATCCCCCGTCTGTTGAAAGAAAAGCCCCACCTGCAAGTGCGCTACTCGACCACCAAAACCGGCAGTCGGCGTTTTCTGCTGGCCTGAACGCTCGTTCGCTCTCCCCCTTATTTCCATGCCCTTTCTCTCCATCGCCACCCTGGCCGTTTGCGCGGTCTCGGTGGCGTTTTTATTTCAGATACAGGAGAACTCCCATGCTCAAAGGTTTAGCCATCACTCCCCCGATTTTGGGCCGAATCTCCATCGGCAAAGTCGTCGAAAAGAACGGAAAACGTCTGCCGGAAAAGGACGATCAGTTCACTATTACTTCGCAGGTACAGAGCCGTGACGGCTGGTTACTGCATCCACTCAATGAAGAGCTGCGCAATGGCCAGGACGGCAAGTTGCGCGGCATTCCGATCCGGCTGCTATTCAACGAGCCCGATCTCAACTTTCGGGCTGACTACAGCCTGTTCGACCGAAACACGGGTCGGCCACTCTGCGTAGGCAATGGTGAGACCTGCAAGCGCTTGACCAAGGATGGCATCCAGTCGTTGCCCTGCCCTTCACCGGATGGCTGCTCCCTAGCCCAAGGCAATGCCTGCAAGCCTTACGGCCGGCTGAACGTGGTGATTGGCGAGGACGATCCACTGGGCAGTTTTGTCTTTCGTACCACTGGGTTCAACAGCATTCGCACACTGACAGCGCGTCTGCATTACCTGCAAGCCATCTCCGGCGATCGTCTGGCCTGTCTGCCACTGGAGTTGCGTCTACGCGGTAAATCCACCCGGCAGAGCCATGGCACGCCGATCTTCTACGTGGACATCACGGTGCGCAGTGGCTTGAACATGGAAGACGCCTTGCTGGAAGCCAAGCAGTTGGATGAAGCCCGACAAGTCTCGAGCTTTGACCAGAGCGCCTTGGATCACGCAGCCCGGCAGGGCTTTAACAATGGGGCCTTTGAAGACAGTGAGGAGGACACCGGGGCCATCGTCGAGGAGTTCTTCCCCGCCAGTGAAGATCAGCCCTGCCCTGTAGAGCCCCAGCCCCAACTGGCACCGCCTGCCAAATCCTCACTCGGCCAAAAGCTGGAGTCGCAAGCCACGCGGCACAGCAGCAGGCCCTCGGCGCAGTAATGCCCTTCTCAACCTATCCAGCGTGCTCCCTCATTCGTACAGGAATACCGTCATGAAGTATCACAAACTCAAAGCCGGTGAAACGACCGGCACCTATGTCATGGAATCCCCCGTCACAGAGGCCGACATCCTGCAGATGGCTCAACAACTGGCGATGAGTCGTCTGTCTAAAGGCCGGGCACTGACTGAGCCGAAGCAGGTCTTTAGCCACCTGCAAACACTGCTTCAGTACCACGAGCACGAAGTCTTTGCTTTGCTACTACTCGACACCAAGCACCGGGTTATTGGCTTTAGAGAGTTGTTCCGAGGCACGCTGGATGGGGCCAGCGTGTACCCGCGGGAAGTGGTCAAGATCGCTCTAGAGCACAACGCCGCAGCCGTAATTATGGTTCACAATCATCCCTCCGGTGACCCGGAACCCAGCCAAGCCGATCGCACGCTCACCGCCACCCTCAAGAACGCCCTGAACATGGTCGGTACCCGGATATTGGATCATGTCGTGGTGGGCCATGAAGGCTGCGTGTCGTTGGCTGAACGAGGTTACATGTAGTCCTTATGGCCACACCGTCCGATAGACTGCTCTTGGCTGATGCCAGGGCGGTCATCGGCACGGTGAGTGAACACTTATTTTTTTTTGTCGTGATCAAGCAGTTTTACTTAGCCTCGGCTGTAGCCAAAACGATGGCTGCCATCCACAAAGTCCTTGGTAGCCGACTTGCAGAGGTAGTTAGACTGCGTGATATTGCCTTCCTCGATGCTGGCCAGAACCACAAAGTGCACACCGTGCAGTAGATAGTAAGCGATTGCCCCGTTGTGGTTCTCCAGCGAAACTAGCTCCGTTCACATGGATTGAGTGGAAAATAACGATGCCAACAGTTGGCTGGATACAAGAAACCGGATTGGACAGGTACTGGGAAACCGGGAGTCCGCTGGATTTTTCAGCCGTGCCCGTCAGCTACCCGTGCCGCCACTGCGACTTGTCCTTTGACTCCATCTCGCAGCGAGATACGCATGAGATAGAGCACCCAATACAGAATCCAACCTTGTATTTTCAGGACAAGGACATTGCAGGAAAATACTTAAGAATCACCTCCCCCATCAAGTCTGGCGACCTTGCTGCTCGCAATGTAAGCAACCTGGCCATCAACGGCGTTGGCGGGCAGACAGTGGACACTCTGTTTGAACGCATACAAGGTGTACAGAAAGCCTACGTCGATGTCAGCTATGGCAATTCTGCACTGCAGAAAACGCTGAAAATCGAGGTGTGCATTGCGGATAAGCAGGAGCTGAATAACGTCGACCAGGCATTCGCTCTGTACTTCTCCAAGGACGACTTCACCAGCAGTGATATTGCTGCGTTTATTGACAACGTAAAGCAGTACAGGACTGTCACCGAGTACATCAATGGGCTGGTGCGCTATTTGCACGGCGTAATGGCTAAGGACCGGCGTTCGGGCACAACGCCCTTTGAAGACTTTGATCTTCGCTTCAACCAAGCCTTGCAGTCTTTGCAGGAATACCGCACCAGCCTTTCCATGGCTATAAGGGTTGTAATCCGATTCAACAGGAATGATTTCAGTACCCTGCAAATATGCGGTCTGCCTGAAATAGAAGCGGCCATGCAGTTCTTCAGAGGGGGGCAATATGCATCCTCTGGGCTGGTCGACAGCAGTGTCAGAATGCCGGTGGACTTCTCGACGGAGTTCAGTCTGAAGGAGCTACTGGGTAGCTATCAAAAGGCTTCGCTTCAGGATATGGAGCAGCAGATAGGGGCCCTGTCGGCAAACAACCTGTCGCTGCAGGACAGAAGTAAATTTGACTACATCTGTTACAGAAAGGCAGCCGAGCAAGATGATGTTTCCGGGATGGATAAATATCGAAGAAAACTCAGGTTTGACGATGTGTTCAATACGCTTATTGGAGAGCAATGACAGATGACTGGCATTGAGAATGAAATTACCGAACCCAAACCGGACGATATAAAAAAACGTAAACAGAGCAAGGCAAAGACCACAGCTGAAGCAAAATCTGTTGAGCAGATTCTCTCCGACGTTTTTGCAATAACGACGGATAAAGATCAGAACATCAAGCCGGCAAGCATCAGCAAGACTGACCTGAAATCGCTGGCGGCCTCTGAGCAAGATGTGGGCCTAAGCAATGAGCTTGCCGATCGGATCACTACCTCTGCCTGCAAGACTGATCCGGAACTTAAGTGTCTTTCACTCATCACCTTGGCAGCCGTCAAGTGCCAGCACGACGTGCAGCGAAATGATTTGCTGCGTTTCTGTATACGCCTGGCAAGTTCGCTATGGATTCAGCGCCACCTTGGGTCATTCGACCTTTACCGGGACATCATGGACGCAGATAAGGGGCTGGACAGCGCTCCGCTGACCTTTCTGCGCAACTCCATCACCGAGCTATACCGCAAGCGAATTGAGTTTGTCGCAAGCAGGGCAAAAGAGAATACAAGCCATAAATCCACCAATGCCGAGGTAATAGAGCCTACAGCACTCGATACCCTATCTAAAAAAGAGTTGGAGGCCCAGAGGGACAATATTTTGTTGATAGGCGCGCTGTGGCTGATGGCCCAGGGCAAGGCGGATCCCAACGCGGCTATCGAGTTTTTTTCAAATTTACTGAAAGAGCAAACGTCACGCATCCAGAGCAACCGTGCGATTGCGGTCTTTCTTGCAGAGCAATACGCCAATCAGGAAAGCCTGCTGGCCGACACCATTGACTACTTCAAAAAACAGTTCACCGAACTGGCCGACCAGCGCAAACTCTTGCAGTGGAAACAGCATGCTCAAGAGCTTGAGCTGAACAAGCTGCAAGCCGCGGTCAGGGATCAGCATTCGGCGATCGCTGACAGGGATCAGAAAATTGCTCGATTGCTGGCCGAAACTGAGCAGCTGAAACAAGCGCTGCAAGAGCAGCAGCTAGATGAGCGGGCCACAAGAACACACCTGCGTGACAATGCTGGACAGGCTAAGGGCAAGGCATTCAATCTGCTATCTGAAGATGTTCTTGAGCCATTGAAACTGTCCTTGGCAGCCTTGCAGCGTGAAAAGCCTAAGACAGAAGTTGCCGCACATCACATTGAGTTGGCAGTGGAAAACATTGAAAGGGAAATCAAATGGTTCAGCGAGTAGGCATTGACTTCGGCACCACCAACAGTCTCATTTCGGTGATTACACGTGCTAGTCGAGCAAAGTCATTCGACGATACTCAGCGCCCACATCCTTCAGTTGTGCGCTATGAAGGTGAACAGGTTATCTGCGGAAAGAAAGCACGGGACAAGCTGGAGAAGCTGGGTACTGGCGTGCTGGGCAACACGGTACGCGGTCCAAAAAAGCTGCTTGGTAATGAGCATATCAACGTCGATGGACGGGTCATGACACCGGTAGAGGTCATTGCCGACTACATCAAATACCTGGTCGCACATGCTCGCGATAACGATATTGATCAGATTGCAGATCTGACCCGCGCCGTAGTAACCATCCCGGTTGCGTTAGACGGGCGGGGCAGGCAAGCACTGCGCGAAGCAATGCTCAGTGCTGGCGTATACGTTGAAACCTTCGTGCACGAGCCATTGGCTGCTCTATATGGCTATTTTAAGGACCAGCCTGATGCTCAGGACGTACTTGCATATTACGACGGCAAGATGGTCTTGGTTTTTGATTGGGGTGGCGGAACGCTGGACCTGACTCTGTGCAAAATAGTCAATGGTTCCATTGTTCAGGTGCTTAACCGCGGTAACAACCTGGTGGGTGGTGATTATCTGGATGACGCCATTCTCAATCATGTCACCGACGAGCATGCACGTAAATTTGGCTGGAGCGCTGAAAGCAAGCTACCGGTCAATCCGGGGATGCGTGCGAAGCTAATCACCCAGTGCGAGCAGGCAAAAATCACGCTGTCCACGCGCGAAAAAACCAATATATTTCTTCCCGATTATTTTCAGGGTACAGATGAAGAGGCTGAAATTGATGTCTGGTTGAGCAGGGAGGATCTGGAAAAAATTTGCACTCGCCTGATCAATCAGGGCATCAATGAAATTGATAGCTTGCTGGCTGCCGACAATGCTGATGTAGATCCACAGACGCTTGCGCTGTGTCTTGCGACCGGCGGCATGGTCAATATGCCGCTGATCAAAAACAAGCTTACCGAAATCTTTGGTGTTTCCTCCCTGCACATCTCCGAGAAGGGTGACCGGATTATTTCGGAAGGCGCAGCATGGATTGCGCATGACAATCTTGAGTTGGCACTGGCAAAGCCGTTTGAACTGGTTGAAGCCAGAAACTCGCTGCTAACGGTGATTCATGAAGGCACTCGCTTGCCGCAACGGGGTGAGTCAATCCAGAGGCAGCAATCTATGTATTGCTCCGACCCCAGGGACAGCAAGGCCATTTTTACCTTCAAGCGCCCCCAGATGGTTCAGAAGTCAGCTGCAGCCGATCCCCGTACCACCTATGGCAGCCTAGTTGTTGAATTGAATCCGGACTTCCCACCACTCGAGGAACGTATTCAGCTCACGGTAACCATAGATGACAACCTGATTTTGCATGCCCACGCCATTGCCGAGGACTGCAGGGAGCCTACCGAGGCGGAATACTATGATCTTGAGTTTGCTCTGGTTGTGAGAAAGCAGGCTGACGATTCAGGCGAAAAAAAAAACCGCTTAAGACTGTCCGTTAACAACAGCGCCCCCAAAGAGTTGCTTGTTCGCGCCAACGTCACCAACGACAAGGAGCGCTGGGATACAGTTCCGGGTGAGTTGCTGAAGGAATACAACGACCAAAATATCTATCTGCGAAAGCCTATGACTACGGTGCAAGGCGAGGAATACGTCCGCTATCAGCCATGCTCGATGTGTGGAGCGAAATGGATGGAGAAGTGCTGCTCCTCTGAGGCGTAACTTCATAGGACGCGACCAGTTCCTGCACCAGCTCGGCATCGGTGCTGACGTGCTAGATGCTCTGTTTCTTCACTTGGCATTGTCCGGTAACGCGGCGATTCGCCGCGTGCTCAGTTTCTCTTCAGGCCGCCCCTTCAAATGGCCGAGTACGGCTTTTGCCAGGTTAAATACCTTACAAACCCAATGCGCCTCGCGCTGCGATTTGCACGGAAATGCTCTTCAATGGCCTTCATTTACCATCATTTCCAGCCAACTTGACTTGCTGATAAACGGCCCGCATCAAGTGGCTGGCAGCGATATTTCTGAACGCGTCATCATTCATAAGGCGAACAAAAATTTCTTCGTTACCATCCATGCGCTCAACAAATAGGTTTTCAAGCTGCTTATTGAATACTGGTTCGAAATTTTCAATGCTGTTGGCCATGACCGCCTGCCGCAACTGTTCGTTGGCCACAGCAGTTTCGCGGACTTGGTCAAAGAAAAGCTGGTCGGCAGGGGTGAACTCTGTCCCGAAGCGCTCATTGAGCTTGCCAATTAAGGTTGATAGCTGCACATCCTCGTCGGCTTGACCAGTGCCCACATCCGTCGCCCCCTCGAGCGCGTCGGCCTCGCCTGCGTTCAAGTCGATTGCCCCTTCGCTGATCTTTTGGAGACGGTAGTACTTAAGCTCAACTTCATCGTCGATCTGAACTGTCCGGTTGTCCGTCGTACGCGGCAGTTTGGTCAGCAGAAAACGGGCATAGGTGTAAAGTTTCTCGTGATCGGAGTCCTGGTAAGTAACAATCTGAGAGACAAAGCTGTACAGATTGCGGAAGCTGACCAACTGGCCCTTGAACAGGTTTTGATCTTCTTCTCCGAGCTTCTTGAAGCGCTCAATTGCTAGATCGAGCAGGCCATTCAATTTCTTGTGTTCACCGCCGGTAGGGTTGAGGCGGTTGCGAAACCAAATTTCACACCAGGCACTGACTTCCGCACTGCTAAAGACTTTCCATCCCGCAAGCGTATGAGCCAACGTGTTGAGCTGTTGCGGGTCGGTATCGTCGCCTTTGTCCGTCGCCTCGTAATACGGCTTAAATGCGGTGTAGATTTCGGCTGGCTCGTTAACAAAGTCAAGTACGAAAGTATCGGTCTTGCCTCGGGTCGTGCGATTGAGCCGCGATAGGGTCTGTACCGCCTGGATGCCAGACAAGCGCTTGTCGACGTACATGCTGTGTAACAATGGCTGGTCAAAGCCTGTCTGGTACTTCTCTGCCACTAGTAATACTTGGTACTCCTCGGTGTTGAATTTTTCCGGCAGCTCGGTTTCCTTGATGCCGGAATTCATGCTTACTTCAGTGAATTTTTTGTCGGCAAACTCTTTGAGCGTGATCTCGCCCGAAAAAGCCACCAGTGATTTCACATCGGTGTATCCCTTGCCTTTGATGTATTTATCAAAACCCAGTTTGTAGCGCACCGCGTGCTCACGGGATCCGGTCACCACCATTGCTTTGGCACGACCGCCGATCTTATGGCGGGTATGGGTGCGGAAATGTTCGACGATGACTTCGACCTTCTGGGCGATCTCGTAATCGTGAAACTCAACAAACCGCGCAAGCTCAAGAGCGGCCTTGCGGCGCGGCACTTCTGGATCAGCCTCGACCTTTTGGATCAGTTTGTAGTAGCGCTTGTAGCAGGTGTAGTGCGCCAGCACATCGTGAATGAAACCTTCCTCAATGGCCTGCCGCATGCTGTATTGATGGAACGGCGCTTTACCATCAGGACCGGGTTCGTTGAAAACGGCCAGCGTTTTGAACTTCGGCGTTGCCGTAAAGGCAAAGAAACTCAGATTGGGTTGCTTGGCACGCTTGAGTTGCTCCCGCAGCAGTTCTTTCTTCGCATCCTCACTCAGCGCGTCGTCATCCATATCGAGCAACTGCTCGGCGACGGCTGATTCGATACCATCGCGGTTCAGTATTTTGCGTAGCTCCATCGCAGTTTCACCGCTCTGCGAACTGTGCGCCTCGTCCACGATGACTGCGAAGCGCTTGCCGGCTGTCGAGATAGCAATGCCCTTCCCGTTGGTCTCCATCGTGCGGATGGCCTGGGTAATGAAGGGGAACTTCTGAATGGTGGAGATGATGATTGGTACCCCATCAGCCAGCGCCTTCGCCAGTTGCTGGGTGTTTTCGTCAATCTTCTGCACCACCCCCAGCTTGTGCTCGAACTGGAAAATGGTGTCTTGCAGCTGCTGGTCAAGCACACGCCGATCCGTAATCACCACCACCGAATGAAATATCTTCTCGTTGTTGTCGTCGTGCAGACTGGATAGCCGGTGCGCCAGCCACGCAATCGAATTCGATTTGCCGGAACCAGCAGAATGCTGGATCAAGTAGTTATGCCCCGAACCGTGTGCTTGCGCGTGTTCGGTTAGGGCCCGCACGGCGTCCAACTGATGGTAGCGCGGAAAGATCATCGATTCTTTGCGGTGGCGCTTTATACCTTTCTCCGTGACGACCGTCTTTTCTTCTACATCCAAGTGGATGAAGCGGGCCAGGATATCCATCAAGCTGTCCCGAGTCAGCACCTTGCGCCAAAGGTAATTGGTACGCACGTCGCCTGCCGCTGGCGGGTTGCCTGCGCCGTAACCTTGTCCCAGGTTGAAGGGCAGGAAAAATGTGTCCTTTCCTTCCAGCTTGGTGGTCATGAACACCAGCTCGGTATCCACCGCGAAATGCACAACGCAACGCTGCTTGAAGGCAAATAGCAGCTCCCTCGGGTCGCGCTCAAACCGATACTGATACTTCGCGTTTTCCACGTTCCAATGCGTGGCCGACATCGAATTTTTCAGCTCCAGCGTCGCCACCGGCAAACCATTCACAGCCAAGACCACGTCAGGGATTGCACCACTCTTGGTGTTTACTTGTCGCACAATAGTCAAACGGTTGTCGTCGTAACGCTCTGTCGCTGAAGGGTCTAGCTGGGTGTTGGGCGCAAAGTAGGCCAGACGCACCGTCTTGCCCACACACTTAAAGCCCTCACGCAAAATCGCCAGAACTCCTTTGGCGGCGAGCTCCTTCACCAAGCTATCCAGGAGCATCGCCGGAGCCTTAGTCGCATCCAGTTGAGTCAGGCGCGTCCAGATCTTGGGCTGAGTCCTCTGCACAAAGGCGACGACATCATTCGGAAAAAGCGAGGTTTCCGGGTCGTAGGTGTTTGGGTCACCTTTCTCATAGCCACCGTTGTTAATCAGCGTGTGCTCGATGTCATTCTCGAAATCAATTTCTTTGTGCATCAGACACGTCCAAGAATCAGATTAATGTTTGCAACGATTGCATTGAGATCCAGCCCAGTCCCCTCCCGCTCCTCGGTAACCAATAACGTTCCACTTCTGCCGTCATCTTCAATTGGCCATGGCGGTGGAAAGATCTGCGCCTTGCGATAGGCAGCTTCCTTGCGCTCCCATCGTTTCTTGTACTCGTCGTCCGAGAGCATTCCGTTGTGCTCCCAGTACCAGACCGTGCCGGCGTCTTCGTCGCGAATCGTGAAGTCAGGGAAGCGCTCAACACCATCCAGAACCAGTGACTGCTCATACTGGTACTTGATGCCTGCTGCCCTCAATTTGTCTGCGATGATCCATTCAGACTTTGAGCGAACTAGGTCGCCGTTTTCTGTCAGGTAAATCAGCCTTTCATCCAAGAAGACCGACTTATTCCGCACCTTGACCTCCACCGGCGCAGACGGTGAAAAGAGGTTCGTCATCCGCCTGTTGATTTCCGATGCGGTTTCTTGACTGTAGTGCATCAGCTCCCTGAAGTCCCCCTGATGCAAGATGATGATCTTGTCCCTCTGCCGCGTCAGCGCGGTGTAGAGCATCTCGCGTGTCAGGTTGCGACAGGGGTTCGGAACCACCACGAAGGTCTTACCGAACTCGCTTCCCTGCGTCTTATGTACGGTCAAGGCGTAGGCAAGCTCAAGCGGCGGCGTACCTTCCTGCGAGTCGAACTCCCAAGGCTTGTACTTGTAGGAGATCCCGGGTTGTGATGCCAACTCAACTTCGATTTCGTAGGGCGACCAATTTTTGGCTTTGGTCTTCCGGTGCCCAGTGACAATGCCTATGTCGCCATTCGCAACGTAGGTGTCGTCCCTCTCCGGATAGGTCTCACGCCTGCTCTTGTTGACGACGTTGATGACCTTGTCCCCATAAATGATTCCTTCAGGGCCCGCAGGGCTTGGGATCTTCCTCTGCCAACCCGTTTGCGCGGCCATTTTGAGGAACGACTTCCTGAACTGTTGCTGCAGGGCACGGTTGATGGCGGTAACACCTGCTTGGTATTGCTTGATCGGCGAAAGAATTTGCCACGCCTCAGCCTTCTTGGATGCTCCTGGGCGATCCATATACTGGGTATTGAAGAAGACAGTTGAGCCGCCCTCGTACTCCGAGTAAACGCCGCCAAGGGAGACCTCGAAGGCCACTTCATCATTGATCGACTCCAGCTTTAGCTCAGTCTTCAACTCATCGAGCAGCAGCTGGTGGAGCTGATCTGGCTTGTTCCACCGAACCAACTTTACGAATTTCGATTTCCCGGCTGCCACGGTTTGCCAGATTTCGTCTGCACCAGCATCGAGCGGTCGACCGCTGAAAGTTTGTGCAAGCAACACATCCTCGCGCACAACGCCCTCCTCGGCTCCTTGACGCATCGTCACGGTCAGCTCTGCAAAGCAGGCAGCAACGCGGGTGCTGAGGCTCTCTAAATTCGCTGGTTTCAGGAAATTGACGATATCCACATAAGGACGGCCCGCACCGATTGGCGGCAACTGCTTCGGGTCACCCACCAGTACCAGCCTGTCCACACCCTCTACCGCATCCAACAAGGCCGCAAGCTGTTCTTCGGTCAGCATCGAGCATTCATCAATGATGACTGTTCCATGCACCGCCGAGCGTTGGGCGACCTCATTAACATAGTACCGCCCCGTCTTACCGTCGTATCGATCCAGCCCATTCAAAAACTGCGCAACGGTTTTTCCTTGACCAGTCATACCGCTTGTGAATTCCAATCTCACACGGGCCTTGCCCGTCGGCGCCAACAGCAGAATGCCCCTATCTTTCACGCTCTCAATGCTGCAGAGCGCCTTGAGCAAAGTACTCTTACCCGTCCCAGCGGCTCCCATAAGTACTGAGACCCCAGATTTGTAGAGCACCTCCAGCGCTGCCGACTTCTCCTGACGGGCGGCAAGATCACGCCTACTCGGCTTCGTTTTAGAGGCTTCCTTGTCCCTCGTTGCGTCAATCGCTACGTCAACCAGTGCTGCCCAGTCGTGCTGCCCTGGATTTGCCCGACGTGACTTGCGCTTGCTGATCTTGGACCTAATCAATGTCGACGTCTCGACGTAGCGATCCAACTGGAAGGCCTCAAGCCCGTCTTCAATCTGAACGCTCTCAATCTTAGGCTCTAGACAATCTTCCATAATCGAAAGTGTATCTATGTCCAGAGGGCACTCTGGTTGAAGCGCTCGGTCCCGTATCCGCTGAACCATCCAAGTTGCCATCAGATAGGTGTGCCCCTCAGTACGGGCCGCTTCTTCCAGTGTCAGAAGCATTGCCGCGCGCACACGACGCTCGTCGATGGCTTCACGTACTAGGCTTGGCTCGGGCAATGGGAAGGCCATACGGATGGACTCCGGAGGGAAGACACCACGATCAACGATTTCAAATGCGACAGGATCGGCTTGCAACCGATCATCCTCATATACCAAATAGGGATTTGCCAGTATCGCTGCGTCGCTCTGATCGATCTCGGCCTTCTCACGCTCAGTCGGCTGATACCAGCGCAATGCTTGTGCATCCGAGAGATTAAAACGAGCTAGCAGCATCAGTAGTTCACGCCGCTCTGGTTGCAGTTTCTCCCACTTCTTTCGCAGGGTGTCACCGATCCCGTCGCGCAGGTAGCCAGGCAGGCTTTCTGGCTTGTTGAGTACATCCGCCAAGGCGAGCCAGGGGTTGAACTGTTTGTCGCCCTGGCTAGCCAAGTACCAAGCCAACAGGTTGCCATGTTGGAATCCGAAGGCGTTCAAGGCGGCACCCAATCCGGGAAAGGCACCACGCACTTCCCAGAGTCGGTTCAGCTCCGCATCAATCCATGCCAGATGTTCGCACCAGGGCTCGTCTGCCAAATGCTGACGCATCGCCTTGATGGCCTTCTCGATGGACAGCAGAGATGAGATAGCACCGTCATGCGCCAGATGCTCGGTGCCGTAGGAGTAGCTACCAAAGTACTCATTCGGCGCGTATGCCGTGCAAGCGGCAAGGTCAATAGATTCGTCTGCTTCAGCTGCTTGCAGCAGTTGCTGATACGGCAGTAAGAAGCCGTCCGAGTCCTTTGGGCGGATCGAATGCTCGATATTCCGCTCCCAGAGGTACCCACTGATGTTGTCCTTCGGCTTCTGCCCACTCACGTAGTGGTATTCGATCGGTGCGCTAACCGACTTGACCCGACCCACTCCGATGATCACCCGGCGAGCATCGTCCACCATAGGCGTGCGCTTGGCGTAGAAGAACACCAGCGACTCATTCGGCTGAGCGACGCTAAAGAACGTATCCAGAATGATTCGCTGATTGGTACCTTCTTGAACCCAAGTCTTCTTGTCCTTTTCCCACCCTTTGTTCACGGTAAGATCCGGCTCGCGCTCCGCCTGGTACCCCATCTGTAGGGTGTCCTTCAGGCTACCGACGCCCCACTTCTTATTGCCTTCTACCTGCTCGCGCAACATCCAACGAAACGGGATGCCTGCGACCGAGTACGGACGGATTGTGTACGGCGTTTCCGCAAAATGTCCGTGGGTGGTTTTGGCACTTTCTGTATAGGGATGCTTCTTTTGCATCGAGAGCGGAAACTTCGCCATGAAGGTGCCATGCTCATCAACGCAGGGCGGATGCTGTGAGCGATCTAGATGTTCAATGCTCCCCCCCGCATGCAGCGTTTCGAAGACATCATCGCGACCGGTCGCGATTCGCGGCAGCACAATGCAGCTGGTGTTCGCAGTGCAGGTTTGACAGAAGGTGCCCTTCCAGCCGAAGTCGTGCCAAGGCACCCGAATGGTTAGATGTTGAACAGGCAGACTGCGGGCACCTTGAATCATTTTTACCCCTTATCGAATAGTTTCTATGTTGCTATTTTCTAAGTCTGCTAAGGACATGCCATTTAAATCGGCGTAGCGATAGTGGCGAATTGTGTGATCGCGCTGAAGGTATTTGCCGGCTGCATCCAGATAGGGACTGGGGTCCGGATGGTTGCTCAGCACATACTTAGTAGCATGGATAGCGCTGCGCTTAGTCGTGTAAGCTTTGATCGTAGCATGCAATGCTTTGAGCCAATCCACACTGGCCTGCAACTGATCCGGAACATCGTGCGGGATGCTCTCAGACTTGAATTCCAAGCAATACACGTACAACTTGTTTTTGCGCAAATTGAACACTACAAAGTCGCAGCGCTTCGACCATGGCTTGGCGGTATCATCCAGAAAGTGAAACAATGGTAGCGAGGAACCATTCTTCTTGGTATCCAGCTTGATTACCAAGGTCTCCCCCGCGGTCAGCAAACTCACCTTATATTCAATGGGCTTACTGCCACTTTGGCCGAACACTCTCTCTTTCAATACAACCTCAGTGGCGCTAGCTTGGGGCTCGCCGTAATGGCCGGTATTCAAATAAGACTTTAGGCAATTAAAGTATCCCTGTGCATTCAATGCCATTTGACATGACCTCCCACCATCAAATCATACCTTTGCAAACTGTGGAACGATGAAACTACGCACATCGATCTTTCCAGTTACGGCGTTGGTAATTAGTGAGCTACGGTACTCTTGGAGACGCTCAACAACAGCTGTGACCTTGTTATGCGCCCTGATATATACACACTCAGACTGTTGAATATAGTCGAGAATTTCATCTTGCTCGCTAGCAGGGGGAACACATACCAAAACATCTTTTAACTGCTGACTATCAATACCACTAATAGTTACCTGCTTGGTTGTAGCTAATATTTGCGCGCGCCCGAATGCTCCACCAAAATAATGAAAAGCAAACATCGGCATAATTTCTTTTTTATTAAGTCGAACTCTTATCATCGAGGATTCGTAGGCATGCGGCTCTTCCAGTTCTCCAACCACTGCACATTTCCCTGACCCCTCAAAGACCAAAGAACGTCTGGCGAATATCAAGTCACCCTGCTCCAGCCCCCATTGAGATAGCTCGGCCTGACTCAACAAAACACGGTCTTTAGCAGTTCTCTTTATGATGGGTTCAGAAAATGCCTCACCCATCTGAATGAATGCCGTGCCATCTTCACTAAAAAATTCCTTGGCTTTGTATATTCCATTTTGTGTGCCACCAATAATCAAACGTCGGAATGGCAAGATCTTCCAGCTTTCGGGAATTAGCCCCAACCACGCCGCACCCGAGTCCTTCATTGGTACAGAACTATTAAGCCCCTTAGTGACGGCATGGCTGATTAACGCGATACGTTTTTCGGCCAGCTTCTCGAGCAAGGCTTGCTTCTTGGCAATTAGCGCATCGATTTGGGCGGTCTTGAAATCGAGGAAACTGGCAATCGCTTGCTGCTCTTCAACCTCAGGTAACAGAACTGGGAGATTCCCAATGAAATCCCAACTGGCCCGCGGCATTTTGCTGCCGAATGTTGACGAATTAACGATGTTGATAAAATCACGGGAAAGCATGTAGTACTTAAGAAACTCGGCGTGCAGTTCAGCCTTGCTCCTTATGACCAATGCTTCGCTGGAAATCAATCCATCTCGTTGCGCCAAGTGAACCTTTGCCAGATACGGCCTCAACTTCCCGAACAGTACGTCACCTGCCAAAAACGAAGACGCGACTCCTTCGCTATTAACAATTTCACCTTCAATCTTCCGCCCAGTCCACGACTCGATGTGTTCGAGACCGAGATAAGGCAATGGTGACTCTTCGACGCTCACTTTGTTATTAATGAGTTCGGCCGAAAACTTTAGTCGCTTCACTCCCCAATGACAGGGTATATGCTGCAACCATGCGACGCCCGAGCAATCCAAATCAGTATATTGGGCATATCCCATCACACCACCTCGCTCAACATCGCCATGATGTCTTTTTCAAGCTGACTGATCTCGCCAGCAATTTCCTCCAACGCGCGCGGCGGCTGGTACACATAGAAATGCCGGGAGAGCGGAATTTCATAGCCAACCTTGGTTTTATTGTGGTCGATCCACGCATCGGCAACGTGCGGCAGAACTTCGGCCTTGAGGTAGTCCTCGCAGTGGTCTTGTACCAATGCTAGGAGCTTGTCGTGATCGGTTTCGTTGTCATAACCGAGCGGCAGTGGCAAGGCGATATCATACGGCAATGCAACGATTTCGGTGTCCCTAAGCTCAGCATCAGGTTCACGATTGCCTTTTGCATCCAGGCAAATATCTGCCTTAGGATCCCGCTCTGACAGCGCTGCCATGATGGCTTTCCTGACCGGAGCACCAACATTAATACCTGCCTTTTTCAATACAGATCCAAGCTCTGACTCGAATGCAGGACGGTTGAGATATAGCGTTTCAACATCCATGCCCTGCAGGGCCGATTTGATCGCGTGTTGGGCTTCCTGCCCCGCAGCGACTTCGGCGCGAAAGGCGATCTCGTCCTTGCGCTTCTTGCTTCTGGCCAGATTGACGAAGGCGCTTTGCTCCTCCAGCTTACCGATACGCTCGGCACTCACCTGGAAGTTGAGGCGCAAGGGGCGCTCCACTGTGATCTTGAGGAAACCAAATTCGCGGTTGGCAAACAGCTTGCTGCAGAGACGACGCTCGGGCGTGCCTGACACCAGCACCTCGCTCTCCGCATTGTGGTCATGCTCGGCATAGAGGCGAACCAGCTCCTTGATGTGATCATCAGAGAGCTCATTGCGCTTATTGCCCAGGCTCTTGTCCATCTTTTTGAAATGCCGGGTGCCATCAATCAACTGCACCTTGCCTTGGCGATGAACGGGCTTTTTATTGGTGACGATCCAGACGTAGGTATAGATGCCAGTGTTGTAGAACATTTGGTCTGGCAGAGCGATCACTGCATCCAACAGATCGTTCTCAATAATCCAGCGTCGGATATTGCTCTCTCCACTGCCTGCATCACCCGTGAATAGGGGCGACCCATTGAACACGATGGCAATTTTTGAGCCGTCGCCACCTACATTTTTTCCATCAACCAGCTGGGGCTTCGCGTGCATCTTGGAAATCATGTGCTGCAAAAACAGCAACGAGCCATCGTTGATGCGTGGTAAACCCGCACCGAAACGACCGAAAAAACCATGCGTGTTGTACTCCTCACGCACGTATTCTTCTTCTGGCTTCCATTCCACACCGAACGGGGGATTAGCCAGCATGTAGTGGAATTTCCTCCCTGGATGACCGTCTTGTGGCACGAAGCCATTAGCCTTATTCTTAGTGTCCTTGATACCCAGCGTGTCGCCGTAGATTAGGTTATTGATCGGCTCGTCCTTGATCAACAAGTCCGAACAGCAAATGGCGTAGGACTCTGGGTTGTATTCCTGTCCAAAAAGTTCAATGTTCGCATCAGGATTTTGCCCCTGTTGCTCACCATCACCGAGAATAAATTTTTCGGCTTCTGAGAGCATACCGCCGGTGCCTGCCGTTGGATCGTAAACACTGCGGTAGATACCCTTATCATAAATTCCATAGTCGGCTTCCCCGGTGAACACCAACTGCACCATCAATCGAATCACTTCGCGTGGGGTAAAGTGATCGCCGGCCTCTTCGTTCGCCTGCTCGTTGAACTTCCGTACCAACTCTTCAAACAGGTACCCCATCTGCAAATTGCCGATTGCCTTGGGCGACAGATTGATTTCTGCAGAGCAAAATTCTTTGATGATCAAAAATAGCCGATTGGCCTCGTCGAGCTTGGCAATTTCCGCTTCGAACTCAAACTTGTCGAAGATATCGCGAGCTCTTGGCGAGAAGCCTTGGATGTAGGCGATTAGATTCCCTGCAATATTGGGGGCATCACCCAGCAATTTTTCAAACGTAAAGCCGCTGGTGTTGAACAGCTCTTGTTTGCGACCAGTAGCAGCGATGCGCGACAAGGCTTTTTCCAGCGCCGGACCAGCAATACCCTTATCTTCAAGGCGTTTCTTTTCGTCTAATACTTTTTGCTTATTTTCGGCCAATACCAGATCGAAGCGGCGCAGGACAATCAGCGGCAGCATCACGCGGCGGTACTGTGGTGGACGGTATGGACCGCGTAGCTTGTTAGCGATACTCCAGATGAAAGCGACGAGGTTTTGGTGCTGTGCGTTTTGCATGGAGGATTCCTGAATACTGTTAGTTGTTCTTGCGGGGCGTGCCTGATATTAAAGATCACGCCGCTGCCGCGCCCGATATGGTCAGTTCCCGAGCTTGCTCAGAGCGCCAACAAACCTGTCTTGTCGGTCAACGGAAAGGCTCGGAGTCCACAAATCGTCGCCCCGGACCTCTTGTGTCAGAATAAATGGCGATGTTATGACCTTGCCCTGCCCCTTGAAGGAGACGTTTTTCTTGGTGGCAAAGCTGAAATTGGTAGTGACGGGGTCCTGCAAACCTGCAACGGAACCAGGTTACCCAGGCGATGCGCCGATGACTCGCGCTTATCCTCGTCAGGAAACAAATTCACCCAACCAGACACGACAGACCTTGTTTGCGGAAAGACATGCTCTAGGTACAGGAAGCCAAACGAGTGCTTCTTACTGCAATCACTTGCCAGAGCGCCAAGGTGCGACATCCGCACCATCCGGATCGTGAGCAATCGCCGATAAATGTCGCCATCGAACGGGGCGACGAACTCGCACTTATGATTTCTGGTTAGCGCGAGGGACTTTAACCCTGCCAGATCACCATAAAATGCTTCAAGGGTCCTTTTCACTCCGCTACTCCTTAGCGGACAGCCAGGCCAAATTAGTATCAAGGCCAAATCCAGGCACGTCCGTGTAGTTATTGTCCATAATTACACAGGTGGGTTTGTAGCAAGCTAATCTCAATTGGCAACCAATTGGCAACCAGAATAACCCATTTCAAATTTTCACTCAAAAAGCATCAGGCATAAAAAATCCAAGCACCTGTAAGTGCTTGGATTTTCTAGAAAAATATGGTCGGGACGGAGTGATTCGAACACTCGACCCCTAGCACCCCATGCTAGTGCGCTACCGGACTGCGCTACGCCCCGACTGGTTTGAAACCTGCTCTTCATCTCGAAGAGCGCTCAAGAATATAGCGCAAGCTTTTGAAAACTGGAAGTATTCAAACGCAGCTTTTTATTTCTTGAGCACCACCAGTACATCTTCAAGCTCAGCGATCATCTGGCGGATCATTTGCTTGTATTGAGTGGTGTCGTCTTTGGCTTCATCGCCGGACAAACGCAGGCGCGCGCCGCCGATGGTGAAACCCTGATCGTAAAGGAGCGCGCGGATCTGCCGGATCATCAGCACGTCCTGGCGCTGATAATACCGGCGATTTCCGCGGCGTTTGACGGGGTTGAGCTGAGGAAACTCCTGCTCCCAGTAGCGCAGCACGTGTGGTTTTACCGCACACAGCTCGCTGACTTCACCAATGGTGAAGTAGCGTTTGCCCGGGATGACGGGTAGTTCGTCGTTATGACTTGGTTCCAGCATAAGCCTCAACTCGGGCCTTCAACTTCTGCCCTGGACGAAAGGTGACCACACGGCGAGCCGTGATCGGGATTTCTTCCCCCGTTTTCGGGTTGCGGCCAGGCCGCTGGCGTTTGTCCCGAAGGTCGAAATTGCCGAAACCGGACAATTTGACCTGCTCGTTGTCTTCAAGAGCGTGCCTGATTTCCTCGAAAAACAGTTCGACCAATTCCTTGGCTTCCCGCTTGTTCAGGCCCAGCTCTTCATACAGACGTTCCGCCATCTCAGCTTTCGTCAAAGCCCCCATACGTCACTTCCTTAACGTGGCGTTCAACCTTTGTTCGAGCGAGGTGAGGATATTTTGCGTCGTCGAATTCACCTCATCGTCATTAAGAGTGCGCGATGGATGCTGCCAGGTCAAGCCAACTGCAAGGCTTTTTCTATCAGGATCAATGCCTTTACCCTGATACACGTCAAACAGCCTGAGATCCGTGAGCCATTCGCCTGCATTTTCACGGATTACGTCAAGTACAGCCGAGGCCGCGACGTCTTTGTGCGCGATCAGTGCAAGGTCACGACGCACTTCAGGAAAACGCGACAACTCGTGGAATTGCGGCATTTTTCCGGAAGCGACTTCAGCCAAAACCAGCTCGAAGACGAATACCGGACGATCCAGGCCCAAGGCTTTGGACAGTTCAGGGTGAATCGCACCGATGAAGCCGACTTCACGCCCATCACGTTCAATGCGCGCGGTTTGACCCGGGTGCAGCGCCGGATGTTTGCCCGGAGTGAAAGTGAAGGCGCCCAACGCACCGGCATAACCCAGCACCGCTTCGACGTCAGCTTTCACATCGAAGAAATCGACGGTGTCACGACCCTGTGCCCAACCTTCCGGCAGACGGCTGCCGCAAACAACACCCGAAAGCATCGGCTCTTGTTTCAGACCTTCCAGCTGACCGATGAAGCGCAGACCGCTTTCGAACAGACGCACACGATCCTGCTGACGGTTCAGGTTGTGCTGCAACACCTTGACCAGGCCCGGCCACAGCGACGAGCGCATGGCAGCCATGTCATTGGAAATCGGGTTGGCCAGCATCAGCGGCTCAACGCCCGGGTTGAACAGTTCGAACTGCTTGGGATCGATGAAGCTGTAAGTGATCGCCTCCTGATAACCACGGGCAACCAGCAGACGACGCAGTTCAGGCAGTTCGCTGCGCGCTTCAGCTTTGGCTTGTGGCGCCAGACGCGCTTGCGGGTAACGAACCGGCAGACGGTTGTAACCGTACAGACGCGCCAGCTCCTCGATCAGATCGACTTCAAGGCTGATGTCGAAGCGATGGCTTGGCACTTCTACGCGCCACTGCCCTGCTCCATCAGCGGAAATCTTCAGGCCCAGGGCGCTGAGCAGACGCTCGACCTGCGCCGAATCCATTTCCATCCCCAGCATCTGGGTGATGCGCTGTGCACGCAGGGTGATCGGCGCGATCGACGGCAGGTGCTGCTCGCTGACGGTCTCGATGATCGGGCCGGCTTCACCACCGGTGATTTCCAGCAGCAGGCCGGTGGCGCGCTCCATGGCTTCACGGGCCAGTTGCCAGTCCACGCCACGCTCGTAACGGTGCGAAGCATCGGTGTGCAGGCCGTAGGAACGAGCTTTGCCTGCCACAGCGATCTGGTCGAAGAACGCACTTTCCAGGAAAACGTCGCGCGTAGTCGCGGACACACCGCTGTGTTCGCCCCCCATTACGCCGGCAATCGCCAGAGCGCGAGTATGGTCGGCAATCACCAGCGTATCGCTACGCAGGCTGACTTCCTGACCGTCGAGCAGCACCAGCTTCTCGTCCTCTTCCGCCATACGCACGCGGATGCCACCGTTGATTTCGGCGAGATCGAACGCGTGCAGCGGCTGACCCAGCTCGAGCATCACGTAATTGGTGATGTCGACGGCAGCGTCGATACTGCGCACTTCGGCGCGGCGCAGTCGTTCAACCATCCACAGCGGGGTCGGCTTGGACAGGTCAACGTTACGGATGACACGCCCCAGGTAACGCGGGCAAGCGGCAGGCGCCAGCACGTCTACCGGACGCACTTCGTCGTGCACAGCCGGAATCGCCATGACCACCGGACGGGTAACCGGAGCGGCGTACAGCGCACCCACTTCACGGGCCAGGCCGGCCAGCGACAGGCAGTCGCCACGGTTCGGGGTCAGGTCGACCTCGATGCTGGCGTCTTCCAGATCCAGATACACACGGAAATCTTCGCCCACCGGCGCATCGGCCGGCAGCTCCATCAGACCGTCGTTGCCTTCACCAATCTGCAGCTCGGCTTGCGAGCACAACATGCCGTTGGACTCGACGCCGCGCAGTTTGGCCTTCTTGATCTTGAAGTCGCCCGGCAGTTCGGCACCGATCATGGCGAACGGAATCTTCAGGCCCGGACGCACGTTTGGCGCACCGCACACGACCTGGAAGGTTTCCGCACCATTGCTGACCTGGCACACACGCAGCTTGTCGGCGTCAGGGTGTTGCTCGGTGCTCAGCACCTCGCCCACGACCACGCCGCTGAATACACCGGCGGCCGGGGTCACGCTATCGACCTCCAGACCCGCCATCGACAGACGAGCAACCAGCTCGTCGCGACTTACCTGCGGGCTAACCCAGCCACGCAGCCATTGTTCACTGAATTTCATCCTGCTCTCCTAAGAATTCGTTACGACTAGCGAAATTGCGCGAGGAACCGCAAGTCGTTGTCGAAGAACAGACGCAAGTCGTTCACGCCGTAACGGAGCATGGCCAGACGCTCGACGCCCATACCGAAAGCAAAACCGGAGAACTCTTCCGGATCGATGCCGGACATGCGCAGCACGTTCGGGTGGACCATGCCGCAGCCCATGACTTCCAGCCAGCCGGTCTGCTTGCAGACGCGGCAGCCTTTACCGCTGCACATCACGCATTCCATATCGACTTCAGCGGATGGCTCGGTGAACGGGAAGTAAGAAGGACGGAAACGTACGGCCAGCTCTTTCTCGAAGAACACCCGCAGGAATTCTTCGATGGTGCCTTTGAGATCGGCGAAATTGATATCGCGATCGACCAGCAGGCCTTCGACCTGGTGGAACATCGGCGAGTGGGTGATATCGGAGTCGCTGCGATACACACGGCCTGGGCAGACGATGCGGATCGGCGGTTGCTTGGACTCCATGGTGCGGACCTGTACCGGCGAGGTATGGGTGCGCAGCAACATGTTCGCGTTGAAATAGAAGGTGTCATGCATCGACCGGGCCGGGTGGTGGCCTGGGATGTTGAGCGCTTCGAAGTTGTGATAGTCGTCTTCGACCTCAGGGCCTTCGGCGATGCCGTAGCCGATGCGGGTGAAGAACTGCTCGACTCGTTCCAGAGTCCGGGTCACCGGATGCAGACCACCGGAGGTCTGGCCACGGCCCGGCAACGTCACATCAATGGATTCGGCAGACAGTTTGGCAGCCAGTTCGGCTTCTTCAAACAGAGCCATGCGCGCATTGAGAACGCCTGTGACACGTTCCTTGGCAACGTTGATCAGGGCGCCGACTTGCGGACGCTCTTCTGCCGGCAAATTCCCCAGGGTCTTCATCACCTGAGTCAATTCACCTTTTTTGCCAAGGTATTGAACCCGGATTTGCTCCAGGGCATTGATATCTTCAGCGCTTTGCACAGCCTCTAGTGCTTGAGAGACCAGCGCATCCAGGTTTTCCATGTACAGACTCCAGATACAAAATAGGGGAAGAGCTTGAAGGCTCTTCCCCTATTTATGACGTTTAACACCTGACCCCACAGAGGTGGGGCCGGGTGACTGTCGGGGGTACTTAAGCCAAGGTGGCTTTAGCTTTCTCGACAATCGCAGCAAACGCCGCTTTTTCGTTCACTGCCAGATCAGCCAGAACCTTACGGTCGATCTCGATGGACGCTTTTTTCAGGCCAGCAATGAAACGGCTGTAGGACAGACCGTTAACACGAGCACCAGCGTTGATACGAGCGATCCACAGAGCGCGGAACTGACGTTTTTTCTGACGACGGTCACGGTAGGCGTATTGGCCTGCCTTGATTACCGCTTGCTTGGCAACACGGAATACGCGGGAGCGTGCGCCGTAGTAGCCTTTAGCAAGTTTCAGAATTTTTTTGTGACGCTTACGGGCAATGACGCCACGCTTTACACGAGCCATGAGTTACTTCCTCTATTCTTGACTAAAATTAACGAAGGCGCAGCATGCGCTCGACTTTTGCCACGTCAGACGGATGCAGCAAGCTGCTACCGCGCAGTTGACGCTTACGCTTGGTCGACATTTTGGTCAGGATGTGGCTCTTGAAAGCGTGCTTGTGCTTGATACCGTTAGCAGTTTTCAGAAACCGCTTAGCAGCACCACTTTTGGTTTTCATTTTTGGCATGTTCGGATACTCCGCATTCAGTTGATAAACATAATCAGAAGGCCTGCCGTGCCCTGTTGATTACTTCTTCTTTTTCGGGGCGATGACCATGATCAGCTGGCGTCCTTCCATCTTAGGATGCTGTTCGACCGAACCGTACTCGAGCAGGTCAGCTTCAACCCGCTTGAGGAGTTCCATCCCCAGCTCCTGGTGGGCCATCTCACGGCCGCGGAATCGCAAGGATACCTTGGCCCTGTCCCCGTCACTCAGGAAACGTACCAGGTTGCGCAGTTTTACCTGGTAATCCCCTTCCTCCGTCCCTGGACGAAACTTGATTTCTTTTACCTGAATCTGCTTCTGGTTTTTCTTCGCCGCTGCAATCTGCTTCTTCTTTTCGAAGATCGATTTGCCGTAGTCCATCACCCGGCAAACCGGTGGGACTGCGTCAGCAGAGATTTCTACCAGATCAAGCTTTGCTTCTTCAGCAATACGAAGCGCTTCATCAATCGAGACGATGCCAATCTGCTCGCCATCAGCGCCAATTAACCGAACCTCGCGTGCCGAGATATTCTCGTTGATCGGGGCTTTCGGTGCAGCTCGTTTATCTTGTCTCATTTCACGCTTAATAATAATTACTCCGAATCTGGGCGACCACGCCGGGAAACCGCTTGCGCGAGAAACTCAGCGAACTGGGCGACGGGCATCGAGCCCAGGTCAGCACCTTCACGAGTACGCACAGCGACAGTCTGCATCTCGACTTCCTTATCTCCGATAACCAAAAGATAGGGAACCTTGAGCAAAGTATGCTCGCGGATTTTAAAGCCGATCTTTTCATTTCTCAAGTCGGACTTGGCACGAAATCCGCTTTCGTTGAGAGTTTTTTCAACCTGAGCGACGAAATCTGCCTGTTTATCAGTGATATTCATGATCACTGCCTGGGTTGGCGCGAGCCACGCAGGGAATGCACCTTCGTAATGCTCGATCAGAATCCCGACGAAACGCTCGAACGAACCGAGGATTGCCCGGTGCAGCATCACTGGGTGTTTGCGGCTGTTGTCTTCGGAGACGTATTCGGCGCCGAGACGGACAGGCAGGTTGAAATCGAGCTGCAAGGTACCACACTGCCAGACGCGACCGAGGCAATCTTTCAGCGAGAACTCGATTTTCGGACCGTAGAACGCACCTTCACCCGGCTGCAGATCATACGGCAGACCCGCGGAATCAAGGGCTGCAGCCAGTGCTGCTTCGGCGCGATCCCACAGCTCGTCGGAACCTACGCGTTTTTCCGGACGAGTGGACAGTTTCATCTCGACATCGGTGAAGCCGAAGTCGCGGTAAACGTCCATGGTCAACTTGATGAACGCTGCGGATTCGGCCTGCATCTGCTCTTCAGTGCAGAAAATGTGGGCGTCATCCTGAGTAAACGCACGCACCCGCATGATGCCGTGCAACGCACCCGACGGCTCGTTACGGTGGCAGGCACCGAACTCGGCCAGACGCATCGGCAGCTCGCGGTAGCTCTTCAGGCCCTGGTTGAACACCTGCACGTGGCACGGACAGTTCATCGGCTTGATGGCGTAGTCGCGGCTTTCCGACTCGGTGGTGAACATGTTGTCGGCGTAGTTGGCCCAGTGCCCGGATTTCTCCCACAGGCTGCGGTCAACGACTTGCGGCGTCTTGATCTCGAGATAGCCGTTGTCACGCTGCACTTTGCGCATGTACTGCTCGAGCACTTGATACAGGGTCCAGCCGTTCGGGTGCCAGAACACCATGCCCGGTGCTTCTTCCTGGGTGTGGAACAGGCCCAGGCGTTTGCCGATCTTGCGGTGATCGCGCTTTTCCGCTTCTTCGATGCGCTGAATGTAAGCCGCCAGCTGCTTTTTGTCTGCCCAGGCAGTACCGTAAACGCGCTGCAGCTGCTCATTCTTGGCATCACCGCGCCAGTAGGCACCGGACAACTTGGTCAGCTTGAAAGATTTCAGGAAGCGAGTGTTCGGCACGTGCGGGCCGCGGCACATGTCGACGTATTCTTCGTGGTAGTACAGGCCCATGGCCTGCTCGTTCGGCATGTCTTCGACCAGACGCAGCTTGTAGTCTTCGCCGCGAGCCTTGAACACTTCGATCACTTCGGCGCGCGGAGTGACTTTCTTGATGACGTCGTAATCCTTGTCGATCAGCTGATGCATGCGCTGTTCGATGGCGGCCATGTCGTCCGGAGTAAAAGGACGCTCGAAGGCGATGTCGTAATAGAAGCCTTCGTCGATAACCGGGCCGATGACCATTTTCGCAGTCGGATACAGCTGCTTGACCGCATGGCCAACCAGGTGCGCGCAAGAGTGGCGAATGATCTCCAGCCCCTCTTCATCCTTTGGCGTGATGATTTGCAGCGTCGCGTCGCTGTCAATGATGTCGCAGGCGTCGACCAGCTTGCCGTTGACCTTGCCGGCCACGGTGGCCTTGGCCAGGCCGGCACCAATGGATGCGGCGACCTCGGCTACGGAAACCGGGTGATCGAATGAACGTTGACTGCCGTCGGGAAGAGTAATAGTTGGCATGGCGCCTCCTCTCCTAGTGGTGACCCCTACCAAAGGTCACGTGGGTTGGGATGAGCCAGTACAAGATCCGATCCAGGCCATTCAATGACGAACGCCTGCCTTACAGCGGCAGGAGCCTTGCGGCCAACCGGAAAACCGAACCAGAGTGACTGGGATTCAAATCAGGGTTTCGCACGCTGACCGCTTCGGGGCTGAAGGCCATCCGGAGCCTGAGAACGCTTGAGCCCGGCATGCTAGCACAGATGAGCGGTCATCGAGTCGAAGGATTTTCAGTGCTGAAGATTTGTGCATTTTTGCGGCGCAAAGTGAACTTGGGATATACGCTTTGCCTCAAATAAGCTGAGAATCGTCGCCGATATCAACCCAAGGAGTTTCCGACATGCGCCTTATCCGACTTTTTGCTTACGCGGCCCCGCTGGCCCTGCTACTGCCGCTGAGCGCCAACGCGGCCTGGCCTGCCGGTGTCAAAGCCCAGTACATGAACGATTGCACCGCCGCAGCCAGCAAGAGCGTCAATCCAGCCGAAGCCAATAAACACTGCGCCTGCGGTGCCGATGTGCTGGAAAAGAAATTCACCACACAAGAGATCGCGCAACTGATGGACAAGAACACCCCGCCAAGTGGTGAACTGGGTCAGCGCGCACTGAAAGAAATCTCGGTTTGCCGAGTGCAGAAATAAGCGCTGACGAATGTTTTTTCGGGCGTCCGGCAGACCAAAAACCGCCAAAAAGACCCCGAAATCGATAATTTACGCAGGTTTTATAGCTTTTTTTACACCCTCGTCTTTCGGCCACAAGCCACTGAAACCGGGGCTTGCAGACATTTCAGAGGTTGAAATCGATGCAATATGAAAGCAAACAGCACGTCCGGGGGGCTACCAAAGCGAACATTTCGACTATGATACCCGGGTGTGCCCAGTTGGCCTGAGCAGCACAGTACTACTGAAAATATATGTTTCTTGGAGATACACCATGTCTAATCGCCAAACCGGCACCGTTAAATGGTTCAACGATGAAAAAGGCTTCGGCTTCATCACTCCTCAAGGTGGCGGTGACGACCTGTTCGTACACTTCAAAGCTATCGAATCCGACGGTTTCAAAAGCCTGAAAGAAGGCCAGACCGTCTCTTTCGTGGCTGAGAAAGGCCAAAAGGGTATGCAAGCTGCACAAGTTCGCCCAGAGTAATTTCCCGGCGCACTAAAAAAACCCCGTCCATGTGACGGGGTTTTTTATGCCTGCAACAAAAGCGCTCTGCGATCAACCGCAGTTGACGCGAGTGACCACCAGGTTGTTGTCGGTGTTCAGATTCAAGCGATCGGAGCGGTATTCCAGCGTGATCATGTCGGTTGGCTTGAGGAAACGGGCGTTTTGCGCGCCAGACTTGGCACGCGCCTGATCGAGCAGTTCCGGCGAAGCCTTTTTACCGATGGCAAATTCCGCTGCCTTTGCTTCACAGCGGCTGTGACCGGCATCGGTCGCCACAGGATCCTTTGCCGACTCGCTGGAGGTCGTGCTGCAACCGGCCAACATGGCAACGGCCATAAGTGCACCCAGAGACGCGAACTTCAAAGGCATGAAGCCTCCTTCTTTCAAATGGTTAAGCTGAGATCGTGCGACCGCCAATCTGGCGTTTGGTTTCACAACCAATGCTGCCACCCTGCCCCACGATCCGGAAAAACGCTGAGTCTGCCTGAAGAGCGTGCAGCGCATCCTCACACAATCGTCACCGAATATTAACGAAGCTCAATAGACGTCGATGTAGTCGAGCGGCGGATTCGGCCAGTTGTCTTTCAGCGCATTGAAAATCTGCATCACCCAGACTTCATCGCTGGCCGCGACGTTGCCGACATACCCCGAACCCTTGGCCCAGGTCTCCAGGCGAAAGAGCAGGCCATCAATATCCTGCCCGCCGGTCACACCGGAAGAAATATAGGCAATCCCACCCTTGGTCACACGCAGCTGCGTATGCACATCATCGCTGGCCGACGCGAGCAACTGGCGCACAGCGTCGAGTGTGAGGCCGTCGGGGGAATTCAAATCGATCTGCACAGCACATTCCTTGGTTCAGCCGGAAAAGACCAAGTGTCGCATAGCGTCGCGCCCATGCCTAAGTCGCAGTGCCAAACGCCCGACAAAGTGGTTAACTCGCGCTCAGACATTCCCGACTTTTCGAGCGCACTCATGAGCACCGTAAGCATCTCCGCTGACATCAAGGTTTTGTGGCCGAAGGGACACAGTTCGTATAGCCCTGGCAGTTCGGAGGAGCTGGCGCTGATCAGCATCGATCTGCTGGTCAAGACGATGGGAACCCAAGGCGCACAAACGTTTATCGCTCAAGTGTTCGAGCGGTACCAGCATGACGACAAGAGCACGCAGGACACGGAGAGGGATTAAAAACCCGCAGGCTTGCACCTGCGGGTCCTGGCCTTACTTCAAGCGCTTCAGACGCTCAGTCAGCAGATCGAAGAAACCTTGGGCATCGCCATTCTCGACCCAAAATGCGTTTTTCGGCTGTTTCAGACCGTCGTACCAGTCGACCACGGTCTGACCGAACGTGATCCCCTCACGGCTGTCGATGGCCACGTTCACCGAGCGACCAGTGAATAGCTCCGGCTTGAGCAGGTAAGCAATGACGGTAGCGTCATGCACCGGGCCACCCGGGATGCCGTAGTGCTCCATGTCGCCCTTGATGTACTCGTTGAGGATGTCGCCGACAATCTTGCTCGCATTGTTGTTGAGCGCGGCAATCTGCTTCAGGCGGGCGTCGCTGGTGAGGATCTTGTGGGTCACGTCCAGCGGCAGATAGGTCAGTTTTACACCGCTCTTGAGTACCACTTCTGCCGCTTGCGGGTCGGCAAACAAGTTGAATTCGGCCACCGGGGTGATGTTGCCGCCATTGAAGTGCGCGCCGCCCATGATCACCACTTCCTTGATACCGTTAACGATCTCCGGCTCCTGGATCAGCGCCAGCGCCAGGTTGGTCTGCGGGCCAAGCATGGCGATGGTGATGCTGTGCGGCTTGGCTTTTTTCAGGGTATCAATCAGGTAGTTGACCGCATTGCCTTCGGCCAGGCCTTTTTTCGGCTCATGTACGGTGACACCCGACAGGCCTTCCTTGCCATGGATGTTCTCGGCGTAAATTGGCGTACGCATCAGCGGCTTCGGCGCACCGGCGTAAACCGGAACATCCTCGCGCCCTGCCCACTCGCGAGCCAGGCGCGCGTTGCGCGACGTTTTGTCGAGGCGTACGTTGCCGGCCACGGTGGTCAGTGCGCGAATGTTCAGTTCATCCGGCGAAGCCAGGGCGAACAGCAAGGCGACCACGTCGTCGGCACCCGGATCGGTGTCGATGATCAGGTCGATCTTTTCAGCAGCCTGAGCGCTGGTGGCGGAAATAAAAGACAAAAGCAGCAGACTCCGAAGCAATTGATGGAGTTTTTGAGCATAGCGGTGCATGGCGCATTCCTTGTGCTGATGAAAATGAAAAGGGCGAAAACCCTATTAGAACGTTACTCCGGCCACCAGCACGATGTTGCAGTACGGCTGACATTCGCCTGTACGAACAATCGCCCGTGCCTGTCGGCTAAGAACCTTGAATTGCTCATGAGTCAGCAGATCGCGCCGACCGAGGGCGCCCTCTTCTTGCAACTCGTCCAGCACAACCATGGCGGTCGGCTGCTTGTCGAGGATTTCGTTGGCCAGCACATGGCTTTCCACCTGCATCTCGCTGAGCACGACTTTCAGGGTACTGACGAAATCCGGAACGCCGTGGGTCAGCGCCAAATCGATCAATTCAACGCCAGGAGGAACCGGCAGTCCGGCGTCACCGATCACTACCATGTCGCCATGGCCCAGGGATGCGATCAGCCGCGACAACGCGACGTTGAGCAAAGGAGTCTTTTTCATGCGGGTTTGAACGCCTGTACGTCGGACATGGTGGGAATGGAAGGCTGTGCGCCGGCCCGGGTCACAGATAACGCTGCAGCGACTTGCCCGTAACGGATCGCCTCAGCCTCGGATTTGCCACTGGCGAGCGCTGCGGCAAAACCACCAACAAAGGTATCGCCCGCGGCGGTGGTATCGACCGCCTTCACCTTGGGCGCCGGGAAATGCTCGAAACCTTTGCCATTGGCAAATAGCGAACCTTGCGCACCGAGGGTAATGATGACCTTGCCCGCGCCCATGGCGATCAACTGGCTGGCAGCGCTTTCTGCGGCCTCCAGCGAATCGACTGGCAACCCGCTCAACGCAGCGGCTTCGCTTTCGTTGGGAATCAGGTAATCGATGGCGGTAAACCAGTCTGCCGGCAACGGACGACTGGCCGGCGCCGGGTTTAAAATCACGGTTTTGCCCAGCTCACGCGCTCGCTTGAGCGCATGCTCCACTGTTGCATCCGGGATCTCCAGCTGGCAGATAATCACGTCGGCCGCTTGCAGCACCGCATCAAAACGGTCAATCACCGCCGGGGTCATTGCACCGTTGGCGCCAGCGACGATCACGATGGCGTTCTGACTGTTGTCATCGACCACAATCAGCGCCACGCCACTGGAGTCGGCAACCGTGCTCACCGCCTGACAATCGATCTGCTCGGCCAGCAATGCGTCGCGCAATTGCACGCCGTAGTCATCGTTGCCAACACAGCCGACCATCGCCACCTGCGCACCCAGGCGCGCAGCAGCGACTGCCTGATTGGCGCCCTTGCCGCCGGAAACGGTGGCAAAGG
The DNA here is from genome assembly GCF_019775695.1 of Pseudomonas sp. AO-1. Taxonomy (NCBI): domain Bacteria; kingdom Pseudomonadati; phylum Pseudomonadota; class Gammaproteobacteria; order Pseudomonadales; family Pseudomonadaceae; genus Pseudomonas; species Pseudomonas sp. AO-1. The sequence goes on along the minus strand of NZ_CP079947.1, from coordinate 2,411,763 downwards.
AATGACCGATCAGCGTTTCACCACCCTTTGGCAGCCGTGGCGCCCGGGTGACCAGATCCATGTTCAGGCTACCTATTACCACTACATTTGCTGGCATACATCACTACTCGTCAATTCGATTTCAGCGGTACTCGGTGAACACGCCTGACAGCGGTGCAGTCGATTCGCGCAAGACAATACTCGGGGTCACGATTCGTTGATCGGTGACCAGACTCGGGGTAGCAATCCTTCGCAGCAGCACTTCGGCAGCCATCTCGCCCAACTGCAGGATCGACTGACCAACGGTGGTCAGCGCCGGGTACACATAACGGCTCATCTGGATATCGTCGAAGCCGATCACCGACAGCTCGCTTGGCACGCGCACATTGCGCTCGGCCGCCGCACGCAGCACACCGATACCGATCATGTCGTTTCCGGCGAAGATCGCGCTCGGCGGGTTGCCTTCGAGCAGGATCGCCGCCGCGTTGTAGCCACCGGTACTGGTGAAATCGCTTTCCAGCATGCGTTCGGGCCGCACGGTGATGCCCGCCTCCTGCAGCGCCCGACAAAAACCGGCCTGACGCATTTGCGCCACGCTGGTACTCGACGGACCACCGATGGTGGCGATGTCACGATGGCCCAGCTCCAGCAGGTGCCGCGTCGCCAGATAAGCGCCATATTCATGGTCGATGCGCACCAGATCGGCGTCCACGCCATCCAGTCCACGGTCGACGATGACCATCGGCGTTTTCACCCCGGCCAGCCCTTGCGCGAGCCCGATGTCGCCACCGGCGGAGGCGACAATCAGGCCGTCAATGCGCTTCTCCAGCAGCACCCGCAAATAGCTGCGCTGTTTTTCCGGGTTATCGTCAGAGTTGCAAAGGATCACGCAATAGCCGTTACGCTCGCAATAATCCTCGATACCCCGAGCCAACTCGGCAAAATACGGGTTGAGGCTGTTGGGCACCAATAAGCCAATGGTCGCAGTGGTCTTGGCTTTCAGTGAACGCGCCACGGCACTTGGCACGTAATCGAGGCTTTTGATGGCCGCCTCGACCTTCAACCGCACTTCCTGGCTGACCGGGCGTGTCTTGTTCACCACGTGAGAAACCGTGGTGTAGGAAATCCCCGCGAGCGCCGCCACATCCTTGATCGTTGCCATGACTTAGCCCCGTCGACTGGCGCGTTGACTGCGATAAGTATCGAGTACCACCGCAATGACGATCACCGCACCGGTGATGATGCGCTTGGTCGGCTCGGTCGCACCGATCTGCGCCAGACCGGCGGCGAGCACCGAAATGATCAACACGCCGAAGAAGGTGCTGATCACCGAACCACGCCCCCCCATCAGACTGGTGCCACCAATGACCACCGCAGCGATCACTTGCAGTTCGAGGCCGGAGCCGGCATTCGGATCCGCCGCTTCCAGACGGGAAATCTGGAACAGCGCGGCGATGCCCGCGAGCAGCCCCATCAGGCTGAACACCAGAATCTTGTACGGTTTTGGATTGATCCCGGCCAGACGCACCGCTTCTTCGTTGGTGCCGATGCCGATCAGGTAGCGACCGAACACGGTGCGGGTCAACACCGCTTGCGCAATGAAGATCACCAGCAAGGCAATGATGAACGACGGCGAGATACCGAAGGCGATCGGGTTCGACAGCCAGGCAAACGAATCACCGATGTAGGCGGTGCGCGAACCGGTCATCTGATACGCCAGGCCACGGGCCATTTCCAGCACACCGAGCGAAACGATGAATGACGGAATACGCCACGCCACAGTGATCGAACCGGTCACCGTACCCGCCAGTGCAGCCACCGCCATTCCAAGCAGAGCGGACGGCAACACGCTCCAGCCCCAGCCGAGAATCGCTACGCTGACTGTCGAGGCGGCAAGCGCCAGCACCGAACCGACCGACAGGTCGATGCCGCCGATGATCAGCACGAAGGTCATGCCCACCGCCAGCACCATCAGATCGGGGATCTGGTTGGCCAGCGTGCTGAAGGTGTCATAGGACAGAAAGTGGCTGCTCATGACCGAGAACAACGCCACCATCGCCAACAAGGCACCCGCCAGGCCCAGATAGGTGCCAAGACCGTAGAAATTGCCACCACGTTTGCCGGCAGAAGATGCAGTTTTCATGGGAGTTCCCTAGGCGCCGCTTCATTGAGCTGCGCATCACGTTTTTGGTAGCCGGCGAACGCGGCAGCAAGCAAATCATCCTGGGTCCAGCTGTCGCGCTCGAAGGTATCGATCAAACGCCCTGCCGACAGAACACCGATCCGGTCGCAGATCAGCATCAGCTCGCGCAGGTCACTGGATACCACCACCAGCGCCTTGCCCTGACGCGTCAACTCGCCCAGCAAGGCATAGATATCGAACTTGGCACCCACATCAATGCCGCGAGTCGGCTCGTCGAACAACAGCACCGAGCAATCACGCTCCAGCCAGCGCCCGATCACGACCTTCTGCTGATTGCCGCCAGACAGCTCGGAAACCAATTGGGTCGGGCTCGAACTGCGGATGCGCATGGCGTTGATCTGACGCTGCGCCAAGGAAATTTCGTTGCTGTTATTGACGACCCCGGCCCGGGAAATTTCCGGCATGTTGCCCAAAGCAATGTTGGCGCTGATCGACTGACTGAGCAGCAGGCCTTCGCCCTTGCGGTCTTCGGTGATCAGGGCGATACCGTGTTTCACTGCATCAACCGGCGAACGCACACTGACCTCCTGCGCCGGCGAACCCAGCGCGATCGTGCCACTGTCGGCCAGGTCGGCACCGAAGATCAGCCTTAGCAATTCAGTGCGTCCGGCTCCGATCAGCCCGGAAATCCCGAAAATCTCGCCAGCACGCACTTCAAAGGAAACATCGCGCACCTTGTCGGAGCGGGTCAGGCCCTTGACCGTCAGGGCTGGCGCGCCAATCTTGCGCGGGCCCATGTCAATGTGTTCGCCCAGCTCACGGCCGACCATCAAGGTCACCAACTGCTCACTGTTATAGTTGGCCATCGGTTCGACACAGACCAGATTGCCGTCCCGCAGCACAGCAATGCGTTGCGCGACGCGCGCCAGCTCTTCCAGGCGGTGGGAGATATAGATGATCGCAACGCCACGCGCCTGCAAACGGGTGATCTGCTCAAAGAGCATTTCCACTTCACGGGCAGTGAGCATGGCCGTCGGCTCATCAAGAATCAGCACATGACAATCGCCGATCAGGTTGCGCGCAATCTCGACCATCTGCTGATGCCCGATACCCAACTCGCCGACCAGAGTGTCCGGATCAATCGCATCGAGACCGACCTGCGCCATGGCTTCGATGGCGGCCTTGCGCAATTGCTTGCGACTGATCCAGCCGCCGTTGCTGGGCAGGTTGTCGAGAAACAGGTTTTCCGCCACCGACAGCGTCGGCAGCAGATTGAGTTCTTGCATGACCATGCGCACGCCCAGCTCTTCAGCCTGGGTACGGCTGCCGGGGCGGTAGTCTTTGCCCTGGAACTGCATCTGGCCTGTGGTCGGCGTAACCAGACCACCAATGATCTTCGACAGCGTGCTTTTACCGGCACCATTCTCACCGGTCAGCGCCAGCACTTCACCGCGCATCAGCGTCAAGTCGATGCCCGTGAGCACCGGCTGCGCATAGGTCTTACCGATACCGCTGACCGAGAGGACAGCGTTCGGGGCGGAAACTGACATAAAAACTCTCCATGCGCTCGTCCGGACGGACGAGCGCCGTTGTGTCGCCGGAAGACTTACTGGGTGACCAGCTCGACTGGCGTTTCGATCACGCCATTGGCGCCGCTGTCGACTTTTTCGCCCTTGAGGATTTTCAGCGCGGTCTCAATACCGAACACAGCCTGCTTGGCAGCGAACTGATCGGCCGTCGCCAGCACGCGACCGTCCTTGAGCATCGGCTTGATCGCGTTGATATTGTCGTAACCGACCACTTGTACCTTGCCCGCCTTGCCGGCAGCGCGCACAGCGGAAACAGCGCCGACAGCCATGCTGTCATTACCCGCCAGCAGCGCTTTCACATCCGGGTATTCGCTGAGAATCGAAGCTGCAACCTTGTTGCCCTTGTCGATTTCCCAGTCGCCCGATTGCAACGAGACCACCTTGATCTGCGCCGCATCCATCGCATCCTTGAAGCCGGCGGTGCGCTGCTGGGCGTTGGTGGTGGTGGACACACCTTCGATGATGCCGACTTCGTCACCGGCCTTCAGTTGCTTGGCCAGGTACTCACCGACCAGACGCGCACCCTTGCGGTTGTCCGGCCCTACGAATGGCACACTGATATTTTTGCTTTTGACGATTTGCGGATCGAGCTGGTTGTCGATGTTGATCACGGTGATGCCGGCATCGACGGCTTTCTTGATCACCGGCACCATGGCCTTGGAATCGGACGGTGCGATGACCAGCGCGTTGACCTTGGCCAGAATCATCTGCTCGACGATGCGGGTCTGGCCGGCGGTATCGGTCTCGTCCTTTATGCCGTTGGAGATCAGGTCGAAATCAGCGGAGTGTTCTTTCTGGTAAGCCTTGGCGCCATCTTCCATGGTCAGGAAGAATTCGTTGGCCAGGGATTTCATGACCAATGCGACTTTGGGTTTTTCCGGGGACTCGGCGAAGGCCGAAGAGACAGGTAGTGCGGCGGCTGCAGCAGCCAGCATAGCGACAGCAAGAAGACGTCCAGCGAATGGCAGCTTCATGGGTTCACTCCGATCTTATGATTATTGTGAGCAACGCTCGCGCTGGCGTAAGCTTCAGCGCTCTACTTCCGGCCAATAGTGCACCGGGGAAGCCGCGCAAACGTTTGCGTAGACCGAACTATGCGAATCCCGCTGACATTTGTCAACAATCAGAAATCATCGATTTATTGCAGGGCGAATCGTCCGATTCGCCCTTCCCTGCTTAAGCCGTGGTGCTGACCAGGTTGCCGCTGGTTGAATCCTTGGACATTTCCTTGACCAGTGCCGCCGCGACTTCCATCAGCGCGCCGCTGGTTTGCGCGATCTGGCCCTGAACGGACATGACCGCCTGTGACTTGGCCTCGGGCGTCGGATAACTTGCCGCCTGCGCCGCCGCCAATTGCTGTTGCTGTTCTTGCAGTTGCTTCTGCAATTCCTGCATCCGCTTGAGCAGCATTTTGACGGTGATGCTCAGGCTATCGCCGCTGTCAGCATTACTCGCCTGGCTGGTTTCTTGCGCAGGCCCACCGGTTCTGACCTGGTTGCTTTGCTCATTTTCAACGCCCAGCGCCTCTTCGGATGCGTCTGCTTCCGCCTGGTTCATTGCATTGATTGTCGCTGCGGTTTTACCGCCGATGGTGACTGCGCCGGGATGTGAAAAACCGATCGTCAGTGACATGTGAACTCCCTAAATAATCGTTTCCTTTAACACCCATCGGCCTGCTGACGGGTTTCTTTAGCAGAAAAGCCGAAACCGGCAAGCCGTTTCGTTCACCAAGGCCTGTAGTCCTTTTCGGTGAACCGAACATGAAAGGCCCCAATATTCGGAAACCCGGACAGGTGATCGGCCCAACCATTGGCCATCCCACAAAAACATGATGCAAATCATGAAGTTAAACATCTCTCTGAAGCAAAGTAGCGCTGGTACGGATCCTGCTCCCTAGCCTGCACCCCGAGCATTCAGATCGGCTCGGGGCGCATCTAGATGAACCTGCATCAGCACCGTCTCACTACTAGAGAGAAAAATAATGAAATCTGCTTTCAACACCTTGGTACCGGGCGCTTTGGCCCTCCTCCTGCTCCTGCCAACCGCCCTTCAGGCAAAAGAAGTCGAAACCCAGACCAAACTCGCCAACGTCGTGGTACTTGCCACTGGCGGCACCATTGCCGGTGCCGGCGCCAGCGCAGCCAACAGCGCCACTTACCAGGCGGCCAAGGTTGGCATTGAACAACTGATTGCCGGCATCCCCGAGTTGAGCAAACTGGCAAACGTGCGTGGCGAACAAGTCATGCAGATCGCCTCGGAAAGCATCACCAACGACAACCTGCTGCAACTGGGTCGCCGCGTATCGGAACTGGCCGACAGCAAAGACGTCGATGGCATCGTCATCACCCACGGCACCGACACCCTGGAAGAAACCGCCTACTTCCTCAACCTGGTAGAGAAGACCGACAAGCCGATCATCGTCGTCGGCTCGATGCGTCCGGGCACCGCCATGTCGGCGGACGGCATGCTCAACCTGTACAACGCCGTCGCCGTCGCCAGCAGCAAAGAAGCGCACGGCAAAGGCGTGCTGGTGACCATGAATGACGAGATCCAGTCCGGTCGGGACGTCAGCAAAATGATCAATATCAAGACCGAGGCGTTCAAAAGCCCTTGGGGTCCGCTGGGCATGGTGGTCGAAGGCAAATCCTATTGGTTCCGCTTGCCAGCCAAGCGCCACACCATGGATTCGGAATTCGACATCAAGAACATCAAGAGCCTGCCTGACGTAGAAATCGCCTATTCCTACGGCAACGTTGATGACACCGCCTACAAAGCACTGGCCCAGGCCGGCGCCAAAGCCATCATCCATGCCGGTACCGGTAATGGTTCTGTTTCTTCGCGCGTAGTGCCGAGCCTGCAAGCCTTGCGTAAAGACGGCGTGCAGATCATCCGCTCGTCCCACGTGAACGCCGGTGGTTTCGTTCTGCGTAACGCCGAACAACCTGACGACAAATACGATTGGGTCGTCGCTCACGACCTGAACCCGCAAAAAGCTCGGATCCTGGCCATGGTCGCCCTGACCAAAACCAACGACAGCAAAGAGCTGCAACGGATGTTCTGGGAATATTGATTGGCCCTCGCCTGAGCCTTTCCGGATCGGGCAACCTGCTCACCACTCGCCCGCGCGGCGGGTGGTGCTGCCACTTACGCTGCGCGCGACTTTTTCGCACAAAATAATCGACCCGGCTTACACCAAAATCGCAAAAGCGCTGTCAGAGGATTTTCTTGAATTTTAAGCAGTTGCGAAAATGCTTACAGTTAAATACTGTATGCACGTACAGCTTAATAAGGATAACCTCGTGGCCACCTCCCCTGATGCTCCTGACGCTTACGAACGCATGGGTATGCGCGTTCAAAAAATCATCAATTCCCCTAACGCACAAAAAGCCAAAGCCGCCTTGATCTTCCGTCTGCCGGACGAGCCTGTGGATGCATGGGAGCAACTGCTCGAGGAAATCGACGAGAACGACAACGTCACACTCGCCTATCGCGACGATGGCGGCGTGCAGATTTTTTGGGTTGTGCCGAAGGAAGATTGATTCAATGAGTGTCCGCTGTTTTGCATTACTGTTGCTGTTCATCGCTTTTGGCGCCCAGGCTGGCGCTCCCCGCACCTTTACCGAGGCCAAGAAAGCCGCCTGGAAGCTGTATGCACCGCAGTCCACCGAGTTTTACTGCGGATGCAAATACACTGGCAACAAGGTGGACTTGAAGGCTTGCGGTTATGTGCCACGCAAAAATGCCAAGCGCGCTTCGCGCATCGAATGGGAGCACATTGTCCCGGCGTGGGAATTCGGTCACCAGCGTCAATGCTGGCAGTCGGGCGGGCGCAAGAACTGCACACGCTACGACCCGAGTTATCAGAAAGCCGAAGCCGACCTGCACAACCTGGTACCGAGCATTGGCGAGGTCAACGGTGATCGCAGCAATTTCAGTTATGGCTGGCTGCCGGTGCAATCCGGTCAGTATGGCTCGTGCCTGACTCAAGTCGACTTCAAGGCCAAGAAGGTCATGCCTCGCCCGTCGATTCGCGGCATGATCGCGCGCACCTATTTCTACATGAGCAAGCAGTACGGCTTGCGCCTGTCGAAACAGGATCGGCAGCTTTACGAAGCCTGGGACAAGACGTACCCGGTGCAAGACTGGGAACGCCAGCGTAATCAGAGCGTGGCGTGCGTCATGGGACACGGCAATGAATTCGTCGGCCCGGTGAACCTGAAAGCCTGCGGCTGACCCTCCAGCTCAAAGGAAAAGGCCTCGAACGTGATGTTCGAGGCCTTTTTTGTGCCTAACTGCCAGCCTTGTTGTAGCGCCAGTAGCCCATCAGATTGAGTGACTCACGGGGGATACCGCATTCCTTGATCAGGTATTTGCGCAGACGCATGACCGCAGCACTTTCGCCGGCAATCCAGCCATAAAAACCTTCGGGGGCCGTGTTGGCGATCTCCCAGAGAATGTCTTTGTCGATATCGACTTCGGCGAGTTCGGCGGCTTGCCCGACCGATGAATCCTCTGCAGGCAAGAACGCCTGCTGCACCGCCTCGACCATCAGCGCGCCAGCCACTGCTTCTGGCCCCTGATCGCGAACCAGCCACTGCACCGTCAGCCCGGGCCAGTCTGGCACCGAGAGCATGTCTGGCAGACTGTCGACTTCAAAGTACGCCTGAGTCTGGGGCGGCTCAGCCATGGCGGACAATTCTTCAAGAATACCCATCGCCGCCGGCAATGCCGTGGCATCGGCCACCAGCAAAACCTGTTTGAGCAGCTGCGGCGGTTTCCATTCGAACCCTCCGGCGTCCTGCGCGGAAAAACCGCTGCCGGGAGCAAGAATCTGCATCGACGCTCCCGGCTGCGCACGCAGCGCCCAGCGCGACGCGGGACCGGTCTCGCCATGCAGGACAAAATCGATGTCGACCTCGCCCTGATCAGCGCGTAAATGACGAATGGTGTACGTGCGCATTGCCGGTCGACGGCTCGCCAGCATTGAACGAAAACGCGCGTACCAGCCCTCCTCCTGCGCAAGGCTCGCAGGTGATCCATCTTCAGCAGGGAAGAACAGTTTGACGCGCTGATCCGGCGCCCAAGTGGCCATGCCACCTATTGAAGGGTCGGCGAGCGTGATCCGCATCATGTGCGGACTCACCAGCGTCTTGCGGCGCAAAACCGCATTGAAAAGCTTATAGGGAGCGGCGGAGGCCATGCGGAGCTCCTTCGAGAAATCGTGATTGACTCGTATAAGACGAGTCGACTGCGATGTCCTTTAGGCCGCTCCGCTGAAAGTGCGGCTTACGGTGCGAGCGGATGCTCGACGATCACCGATTCGACGTTCTGCTTCTTGGCCTTCACCAATGCTGCATCCACCTCGACCTTGCGAGCTTGCGCGTCGGCCTGGGAGTTGAACGGGCCAATCAGGATCCGCGTCTTGCCGCTGCTGTCCTTGATCACGGTCGGCACGAACGCATGCTCGATCAACCAGCCACTCAGGTCGCTGACAGCCTGAGGTGTTTCGCCGCGCACTTCGAGGTCCCACTGCGCAGAAGATGCCGCCACAGGCGCGGCTGCGACTGTCGTTTTCGGCTTCTGCACGTCTACACTCTTGCCTTCACCACACCCTGCCAATGCCAGTGCCGCGACCATCCAGACCAATTTGCGCACAACGCTTTCCTCGAAAATCACAAAGCGGCGATCTTAACATTCATAAATACTTCGCGAGGCCCGCAAAATGGGCACAAAACAACGAGATTGATGATTGCAGCCTCTGTATAGTTACGCCCTGGGAATTAATGCCGCATCTGCGCGTCAGAAAGAGGCACCCAAACCGTGAGACTTCGCACTAATCTATACGTACCACCGACCTCTGCACTGTCTGAATCAGGTGCCCTACAAAGCAATCAAGGAGAAGACCATGCTGATACTCACCCGCAAAGTCGGTGAAAGCATAAATATTGGTGATGACATTACGATCACCATCCTCGGCGTAAGCGGTCAGCAAGTCCGTATCGGCATCAATGCTCCGAAAAATGTTGCCGTACACCGTGAAGAAATCTATCAGCGCATTCAGGCCGGCCTGACCGCCCCGGACAAGCCACAAACGCCCTGAACCGCATTGCAGTCAGTAGCCAGTTCGTTTGCTTTGCGTAATGACTGGCTAGAGATACACGCGCCGTATTGCCATCCGCTCCCCAGCCCACTGGGCACGGCGCCTGACACATCCCATCGCTCTATTTCCTTCGCTTCCCTCCTCCCCTGCAGCGCGATACTACCTGCGACTGCACAGCCTGGCTGTCAGACATTTCCGAGAGCACACAGGGAATTGCTCCTTGTTAGCCGAACGTCACGCCGCGCGCCATGCCGGTGGCTGCAATCACCATCAATACCAACAACAGCGCCTCGACGTGACTGATCCGTGCATACAGCTTTGCACGCGCGGTATCGAACGCCTTGCCTCGCGCCAATGCGATCCGCCATTTGACCAGCGTGATCATCGGCGCCAGCTCAATCAACAGAAGCAGCACGAACAACGTCATCTTCAAATGAAACAGCGGCTGGTGCAGATAGTAGTCAGTGCCTTTTTCAAAGCCGCCAAAGGCGCGCATGCCGCCAGTCACTAGCAGCACCAGCGCAGCAATGCCCCACAGATTATCGGCAAGCAAAACCCGCTTTGCTTCACTGACGCCAGTCGCCAAACGACTGAACGCCGTGCCACGGGTCAACACGGCCCAGAAGCCCAGTGCAAAAGCCAAGAGATGAATAGCGGCGAGAAACCAATGAACCAGCATCGACGAACCTCTTGAGAAAGCCGTGGAAAACGCCAGTCAGTAGTAGTCGAAAAAAACCGGTTTCGCCCGCACACAGCAGTGGGACTGGAAAGCTTCGCGCAGGAAGCAAGGGGACAGAGAACGGGATTGGCCAAATCGCAGGCAAAAAAAATCCCAAGCAGCTGATGGAAGCTTGGGATTTAAAAATGCATAAACCGTGGTGGTGAACGCGGGGCAGATGTTACTGAAGTTCACGATCAGCAACAACATTTTTTTGATCACCGGCCGGTTAAAAATAACGGTAAGCCCTTCAGTATCCACACTTTTTAGACGGATCCAAAAAAAGCACAGAACGCCATATCAGCAGGTCGTGTTATTTCGAAACACGCTAAGCGGTCAGGGTAACGAAAAATCGGAAGGATTGAGGCGATCGCCTGGAGCAAGGCTTTGACAAATCACAGACAACAAAAAAGGGCCCACCTTTCGGTGAGCCCTTCCAGACCGCCCAGCAGAGCGGATTTTGTTTGGTAGGCGCGATTGGACTCGAACCAACGACCCCCACCATGTCAAGGTGGTGCTCTAACCAACTGAGCTACGTGCCTGCTGTGAGGCGGCATTCTACGGAATTCCGGAGGGGTGTCAACACCTTTTTTTCACCTAACCCTATGAATATGCAAAATATTTAATTTCGGGCCGGTAGATAAGATTTTTCCGGTGGCTGGCGGAGGTTTTTCAACTCGGGTAGGATCGGCGCACTCGTAAAATATATTAAACAGAGGCTGCAGGATGGCGAACACCCCTTACCCAGAGTCTTATTACGCTGCGTCGGCCAATGCCGTACCGCCACGTCCGACCTTGCAGGATGATGTGGAGACGGATGTCTGTGTGATCGGCGCCGGGTACACCGGGCTGTCCTCGGCGCTGTTTCTGCTGGAAAATGGTTTTCGCGTCACGGTACTGGAAGCGGCGAAGGTCGGTTTCGGTGCGTCGGGGCGCAATGGCGGGCAGATCGTCAACAGCTATAGCCGCGACATCGACGTCATCGAGCGCACAGTCGGCCCCAAGCAAGCACAACTGCTCGGGCAGATGGCCTTCGAAGGCGGTCGGATCATTCGTGAGCGCGTGGCCAAGTACAACATCCAGTGCGACCTGAAGGACGGCGGCGTGTTCGCCGCCCTCTCCGCCAAGCAGATGGGTCACCTGGAATCGCAGAAGCGCCTGTGGGAGCGCTTCGGCCACACGCAACTGGAACTGCTCGACCAGCGCCGCATTCGCGAAGTGGTCGCCTGCGATCAGTACGTCGGCGGCATGCTCGACATGAGCGGTGGTCACATCCACCCGCTGAACCTGGCGCTCGGTGAAGCCGCTGCGGTGGAGTCCCTCGGCGGCACGATCTATGAGCAATCGCCGGCCGTGAGCATCGAGCGCGGTGCCAACCCGGTGGTGCACACGCCACAAGGCAAGGTCAGGGCCAAGTTCATCATCGTCGCCGGCAACGCCTACCTCGGTAATCTGGTGCCGGAATTGGCGGCCAAATCGATGCCGTGCGGCACTCAGGTGATCACTACCGAACCGCTGGGCGATGAGCTGGCGAAAACTCTCTTGCCGCAGGATTACTGCGTCGAGGACTGCAACTACCTGCTCGACTACTACCGCCTGACGGGCGACAAGCGCCTGATCTTCGGCGGCGGTGTGGTTTATGGCGCGCGGGACCCGGCGAACATCGAAGCGATCATCCGCCCGAAAATGCTCAAGGCCTTTCCACAACTGAAAGACGTGAAGATTGATTACGCGTGGACGGGCAATTTCCTGCTGACCCTGTCGCGCCTGCCGCAGGTCGGGCGCCTTGGCGACAACATTTATTACTCGCAGGGCTGCAGCGGCCACGGCGTGACGTACACACATCTGGCCGGCAAGGTACTGGCTGAAGCGTTGCGCGGTCAGGCTGAGCGTTTTGATGCGTTTGCCGATCTGCCGCACTATCCGTTCCCGGGCGGGCAGTTGCTGCGCACGCCGTTTGCGGCATTGGGTGCGTGGTATTACGGGTTGCGTGACAAGCTGGGGGTCTGATCAGTTTTCTTGACTGGCAAACAACTGTGGCGAGGGAGCTTGCTCCCGCCGGTTCGCGCAGCGGACTCTCTTTTATCTGAAAAGAAGGCCAGCTGCGCAGCCCAGCGGGAGCAAGCTCCCTCGCCACAAATATTTGCAGAATTCAGATCAGAGCTGGTCCCGGGCGATCCCGCTACGAATCCGCAAGATATCCGCCAGCACCGCCAAAGCGATCTCCGCCGGTGTCTTGCTGCCCAGGTTAAGCCCGATCGGCGCATGAATCCGCGCCAGTTCGATCTCCCCCAGCGCACCAATCCTGCGCAGGCGCTCGAAACGTTTCTGCGAGGTCTGCTGCGAGCCCATGACGCCGATGTAAAACGCCTCGGTGCGCACCGCTTCCATCATTGCCAGGTCGTCGATACGCGGATCATGGGTCAACGCTACCACCGCGGTATCGCGGTGACAGCCGCCATCGGCGATAAACACTGACGGCAATTGCCGACGAATCTCCACGCCATTCAGCACCACGCCTTCGAGCACTTCGTCGCGCGGATCGCAAAGAATCACTTCAAAACCAAGACCGACCGCAAACTCGGCACAGGCTTGCGCCACGCTGGAATAGCCCGCCAGCAGCAAGCGCTGCGCGGCACCGATGCGAATCCGCACCCGGTCGATCTCGCGCTCGATGCGCGCGCCCTGCTCGCGATCCGCGAACAGACTGCGCGCACCACTGGCCAGATCGACCTCGCGAATCAGACGACGCTGGCCGAGCAACGCCGATTCAAGCTCACGCAGATGCGCCTGCACTTCGCAGTCGGCGTCAAATTTCTCTACCAGTACGTCGAGAATGCCGCCACAGGGCAGGCTGACCCGCGAGCGCGGATCATCACCTTCGCCGTAACGCACCACATTGACCGCATCGAGAAACGCACCTTCAGCGACGCGCGCGAGAAAGTCTTCCTCGACGCAGCCACCGGACAGCGACCCGATCCACTGGCCGCTATCGTTCACCGCCAGCAGCGAACCCGGCGCACGCGGCGCCGAGCCGTAAGTGGTCAGCACCGTGCACAGCCAAATGCGCTGCCCCGCCACCGACCACTCCAGTGCCCGCCGCACAACCTGTAGATCGAGATGCTGCATGTCAGTGCGCCTTGTGCTCGACGGCCGGAGCGTCAGCCTGCAGCTTCTGCACGTCGCTGACCGCCAGTTCAGCCGATTGACCGCCCCAGCCTTGACGCAGGTAGTTCAGCAGATCGGTCAGTTGCTCAGGCTTGAGCTTGTCGGCGAAACCCGGCATCGGCTGCATGTGTTCGAACCCGGCGAATTTCTGCTCGCCGATGCCGTCCTCAATCACCCGCAACAGATTGCGCGGATCTTCCAGACGCAGCGTGGTGTTGCCGCGCATGGCCACGGCGATGTGCGGCTTGCCTTCGCCACCGGCAGCATGGCAACCGGCGCAGACGTTCAAATATTCCTGACGGCCGCGCTGGGCGCTCGGGCTGAGCTTGTCCAGCGACACGTCAGTCAGCTCTTTCGCCGCGGGCGGCTTGTCGCCAAGCAGGAACGTCGCCATCGCCGCCAGATCCTGATCGTTCAGGCCCTGGGTGCTGTTGTGAAACACCGGGAACATCTCGTTGAACATCGTGCCCTGGGCGCTCATGCCGTGCTTGAGGAACGTGCTCAAGTCCTGCTGATTCCAGCCACGCGCCGCCAGATCGGTGGCGAGCAGGCTCGGTGCCAGATAACCGTTGAGGATGCCGCCGGTCAGGCGCTTGTCCAATTGCATCGCGCCCGGCAGACCGCGTGGCGTGTGGCATTCGCCGCAGTGACCGAGCACTTCGACCATGTACTGGCCCCGTTTCCAGGCTTCGCTTTTGCCTTCGGCAGATTCCAGCTTCAAGGCCTTGCCGTACAGCATGTTCCAGCCGATCAGGCCCGGACGCACGTTGAACGGAAAACTCAGGCTGGTGACCGGCGCGGCGCGCTCGATTGGCTCGATGGTTTTCAGGTACGCATGAATCGCGTCCGAGTCTTCCCGCGGCACCAAGTGATACGAGGTGTACGGCATCGCCGGATACAGATTGGCGCCGTCGCGACGCTTGCCTTCGGTCAGCGCAGCGAAGAATTCGTCATCGCTGTACAAGCCGATGCCGTGCTCTTTGCTCGGGGTGATATTGGTACCGTAGATCGTGCCGAATGGCGAGACGATCGGCAGCCCGCCAGCAAACGGCGCGCCACCCGGTGCGGTGTGGCACGCCATGCAGTCGGCGGCGCGGGCGAGGTATTCGCCACGCTTGACCTGATCGTCGGCATGGGCAAACAACACCGGCGCAGCCAGCCCGACCGCCAGGGTCAGGCGGGTCAATAGATGCTTCATGCTCAACCCTCCTTGACCAGGCCGAGATCGGTCAGCACGTTGCGCGTGGCGTTGTAATAACGCACGTACCCGGTGCAACGGCAGATGTGGTGGCCGAGGCTGTCCTCGATGACTTTTTCCAGCTGGCTTTTGACGATCGGCTGGCGCTGCAGCTTCTCCACCAGCACCGTCGCGGCGTTGACGAAGCCCGGCGCGCAGTAGCTGCACTGGAAGGCGAATTCGTCGACGAAACGCTGCTGGATCGGGTTCAGCTCGGTGACCTGACCGCTCTCATCACGCTTGGCATGACTTTCGATGGTGCGGACTTTTTTGCCTTCGAAGTAATGCGCGCCGGTGATGCAGGTGCGCACTTCTTCGCTGGTGCCGTCCGGGTTGTCGACGATCACCACGCAGGCGTGACAGATGCCCTGACCGCAGCCCAGGCGCGAACCGGTAAGGTTCTTGTATTCGTGCAGATAGTCGATCATCGGCAGGTCATCAGGGATGTCCACCGGGCCGACGGATTGACCATTGAGGGTCAGTTGAAGCGGACGGTTAGCCATTGAGGGCCTCCTTGATGCGCGCAGCAGTGATTGGCAGATCGCGAACACGTTTACCGATGGCATGCGCCACGGCGTTACCGATGGCACCGACCACCGGGATCATCACCACTTCGGCGATGCCTTTGGACGGATCGCTTGGTGACAGCGGCGGCAGAATCTCCGCAGTCTGCTTCCACACCGCCACGTGGCGGGCCATCGGCAGGCGATAACGGTTGAAGTTCCAGTCACCCTCCCCCGGTCCGCCTTCGTACAGCGGCATTTCTTCCATCAGGGCGTGACCGATGCCCATCGCGATCCCGCCTTCAAGCTGGCCCTTGACCAGTTCTTCGACCAGCACCCGACCGCACTCGACCCACGAATGGTGGTTGAGCACTTCGACTTCCGCTGAGCCTTTATTGACCTTCAACTCGACCAGTGTCGCGACCGGGCTGTAGTAAGTCACCGCAGCGTTGTTCAACTGAACCACCGGGTAGTTGATGTTCTGACGATCCAACAGGTGGAAACCCGCCGTGTTCATCAACGCCTTCTTCGCCTTCGGCGCACCATCGCCGTACTTCACCGCCAGACCGTCGAGCGGCAGACGCTCGCGCACACCGTCGATGCTGTATTCGGCCTCGGCCCAGCTCCAGCGGTTGAACGCGTGAACGGTGGCGCCGGTGACCAGACCACGCTCGTGAGCGCGCTTGGCCAGCTCTTCAAAACTCAACGGCTGCATGCCGTTGGCAGTGAGTTTGCCGTCGACCCAATGCGCATCTTCACGACGCACCACGTAAGGGTTGGCTTGACCGCCGTAAGGGCCCTGACGCCAGATTTCCATAGCCGCCGGCCACAAGCCGTTGTTGAACAGCACGCGCGCCGCTTCACGGGTGGCGTGGCTGAAGTAGTAAGCCGAGTTGGTCGCGGACGATGCCGAGGCCAGCTTGCCGACCCAGCGCGGGTTGCGCAGCAGGTTGTCCTGCTCGGCCTGACTCATGATGTAAGGGTTGCCGCTGGTGATCAGCTGCATTTCCTGCCATTCGGTTTCGCCGGTCTTCACCTCATGCGCCGGACTGCCAAGGAAATCGGCCACCACCAGCGCTTGCGAAGTGGACATGCCGGTGCCGATTTCGATACCGATGTGGCGCAGGGTGATGCGACCTTCAGCGGTGAACTCGATGCTGGCCATCGGCGCTTCGGAACCGGTGCCGAAGTCTTTCTGGCAAATGGCGAAACCCACGCCGTACCAGTTGTCCGGGTCGGCAGCTTCGCGCTGTTTCTTGATCGCGTCGCGGTTTTTCCAGACTTCGTGCACCGAGGCCTTGTCGAGAATTTCGTGCAGGCGCAAAGCACCCGCCGGGATCGCGCCCTGGGTGTTTTTCATCCCCGAACGCAAGGCGTTCTTGCGACGCAGATCAATCGCGTCAACGCCGAGACGATTGGCGATTTCGTCGACCATCATTTCGGTCGAGGCCATGCTTTGCAGGGTGCCGTAACCGCGCATCGAACCTGCTTCAACACCACGCGAGTGATAAGCGGTGACCTGCAGATCGTTCTGCGGCATGTAATAGATCGACTGCGCTGCCGTGGCACCGACTGCCGCTACCGACGGGCTGTAGTTGATACGGCCACCACCGTCGACGCTCATCTCGGCACGGAAAATCTTGAAGCTGTAGTCGTTCTTGTCCACCGCCAGTTGATAGCGGATGTCGAACGGGTGGCGCTTGATGCCGCTCTGGAACTGCTCGTAGCGGTCATTCGCCAGACGGATCGGCACACCGGCACCGTACAGCGCCGCGAGGGCCGCGTAGTAGACGAAGATGTTGTGGTCTTTGGAACCGTAGCCCACGGTGTAACCCGGGTGCATGTTCAGGTTGGCCAGGCCAAAGCGCGACGGCGCGATCATTTTCGCGGTCTCGGTCGCCGCTTCCAGCGGGCACTGAGTAGCGACCACGAAATGCAGGGTCTTGGTTTTCGGGTCGTACCAGCCGTTGCCGTTGTCCGGCTCCATTGCGGCCGGTTCGATCGACGGGGTCTTGTAGCGCTCGTCGAACACCAGCCAGTTGTCTGGCGGGGTATCGATCTGTTTTTTCATGCGATCGGCGTAGAACAGACCGCGCTCAGTCAGGTTGCCGTGCAGGTTCGGCTGGGAATTCCACACCGGCCGACGGTTCTTCAGCATCGGGAACAGGATCGAGTCTTTCAGGCTGGCGAATTCGTCTTCGTCGGCCGAGGTCGGACCGCCCACGCGCACGTAGCGGAAGCTGCCATAAGGATCGCCTTCGTAGTACGGCACTTGTGCACCGTAACGAATCGCCTTGTCATTGAATTTGAGTTTGTTCTTGGCCTGGCGGAAGCGCTCGAAATCGTTCCAGATCAGGATTGCTACCGGATGACCGATGAACATCGGCACTTTGCCTTCCGGCAGCAAGGGGTCCGGCGCGTGCTCTTCCGGGAAGACGATGCCGTCCTTGTCCAGATCGGCGGCGGTGACGATGCGGTCAGGTTGCAAGTCGGCACCGAGCCACGACAGGTCGTAGCCAGCGTAGATACGGTCGGCCTTGATGGTTTTCAGCAGCATGGCGTGGCCCTGTTGCTCAGGCCAGCCCGGCATGTCCTTGGAGCGAATGTCGCGGGCAAATACTTTGCTGCCGCAAACTTTGGACAGCGCATCATTACGTTGACGCGCCTTGCCGTTGTTGCCGAGCCACTTCTCGGACGGCACGGTGACGCTGGTTTCCATCAAGGCAGCCAGCGCCTGGCTGCTGAGCGGCGTGAGCGTGACGCTCACACCCGCCACCAGCCCGCCCTGGAGGAACGAGCGCCGGGATATATCACGGTTGGACATGGATCATCCTCTGGGCGGTTATGTGTCCGCCCTTCTGGTTATCTACTGGGAATCTCGAGTCTTGCAGAAGCCCTTCTTGGCGAAACAAAGGGCGTGTTGACAGTGCAAAGCTGACCGAAAGGTTAACTTTAAAGGTTTCCGCGCTCGCAGCAAACAACCAGTTACAAAAATTTGACTAAAGAATCAAAAAATCAATGCGACGTGGCACCGCATGAGGTCGATTGCCCCCCGCCATACATATTCGAATGCGGTTGCCCACTCCATGTAGGAGCTGTCGAGTGAAACGAGGCTGCGATCTTTTGATCCTGCTTCTACGATCAAAATCAAAAGATCGCAGCGTGCCGCAGCTCCAACAGGGATTTGTGCAGGGCTGGGTAGTGAAGGGAGAGAGAGCCAAATTTCAGACACAAAAAACCCCGGTCTTTCGACCAGGGTCTTTGCTATCGATTCCGAAACAACCAGCGGTTGCTTTCGGTGTTTCAAGGCGTTCAGTGGTCCTTGAAACAGATATGGCGCAGCGGACGGGACTCGAACCCGCGACCCCCGGCGTGACAGGCCGGTATTCTAACCGACTGAACTACCGCTGCGTATCGCTTTGAGCTTGCGCTCAATTAACTCGTTTTGACTGAAAGCTTCGGTGCTTTTCAATCGCGAACCAGACAATGTCTGATTCGTACAATATGGCGCAGCGGACGGGACTCGAACCCGCGACCCCCGGCGTGACAGGCCGGTATTCTAACCGACTGAACTACCGCTGCGCGTCGGTGGAGGCACTTTCAGCCTACCTCTTGCTTTCGCAAGTTTCTCGGGAGTGGTGGGTGATGACGGGATCGAACCGCCGACATTCTGCTTGTAAGGCAGACGCTCTCCCAGCTGAGCTAATCACCCGTTTGCATCTCCGAGGCCGCGAAATTTACGCAGGTAGCGAACCTAAGTCAATAGCAGGTTTGAAGTTTTTCTGAAAAAGACGAAATTGTTTCCATCCTGCAAGACTGCATTCGCGAGCAAGCTCGCTCCCACAGGGAAATGCATTCCTCATGTGGGAGCGGGCTTGCCCGCGAAGACGTCAGTTCATTCAACGCAAATTCAGTAGAAAAAGGAGATCTACTCGCTGTAGATCATCTTTTTCGTCATGCCACCATCCACGACGAATTCCTGCCCGGTCACAAACCCGGCATTGCGCGACAACAGCCACGCAACCATCGCCGCCACATCCTCGACCGTCCCTACCCTGCCCGCCGGATGCTGCGCATGATCGGCATCGGCCAGCGGCTCAGCTCGACGCGCAGAAGGATCCCGCGCATCGATCCAGCCGGGACTGACCGCGTTGACCCGAATCTCCGGCCCAAGACTGATCGCCAACGCATGGGTCAGCGCCAACAACCCGCCCTTGCTCGCCGCATACGCCTCGGAATCTGCCTCCGACTGTCGCGCACGGGTCGAGGCCAGATTGACGATCGAGCCGTTGTGCGCGCGCAGATACGGCGCGCAGTGCTTGGCCAGCAGCATCGGCCCGCTGAGATTCACTGCCAGCACCCGATTCCAGTACGCCAGATCCAGACTTTCCAGGGTGATGTTGTGCGGATCAGCCACCGCCGCGTTGCACACTAACGCATCGAGACGACCGAATTGCCCAAGCACTTCAGCAACACCCAATGCCACCTGACTTTCATCCGCCACGTCCATGGCGATGAACCAGGCATTCTCGCCCAGCACCTTCGCCACTTTCGAACCGCGTGCGCGATCGAGATCGGTCAGCACCACTTGCCAGCCTTCGCTGATCAGCCAGGCCGCGATGCCAAGACCGATGCCACGCGCGGCGCCGGTGACCAGCGCCACGCGGCCATGGGTACCCGCCGTCGGCGTCGACAACTCGATCACAACGCCGCCAGACCGCGCGACAGGTCGGCCTGCAGGTCGGCCACGTCTTCCAGACCGACCGCAATGCGGATCAGGCTGTCACGAATCCCCGCCGCCTCACGCTCCTGCGGCGCCAGACGGCCGTGGGAGGTGGTGCTCGGATGGGTGATGGTGGTTTTGCTGTCACCAAGGTTGGCAGTGATCGAGATCAAGCGGGTGGCATCGATAAAGCGCCATGCGCCCTCTTTGCCGCCCTTGACCTCGAAACTGACTACCGCACCGAAGCCCTTCTGCTGACGCTGGGCCAGCTCGTGCTGCGGATGGCTCTTGAGCCCGGCGTAATGCACCTTCTCGATACCGTCCTGCTGCTCCAGCCACTCGGCGAGTTGCTGAGCGTTGGCGCAGTGCGCCTTCATCCGCAGGTTCAGGGTTTCCAGGCCCTTGAGGAAGATCCACGCATTGAACGGGCTCAGGGTCGGCCCGGCGGTGCGCAGGAAGCCGACGACTTCTTTCATCTGCTCGCTGCGACCGGCCACCACCCCGCCCATGCAACGGCCCTGGCCGTCGATGAACTTGGTTGCCGAGTGCACGACGATGTCCGCACCGAGTTTCAGCGGTTGCTGCAAGGCAGGCGTGCAGAAGCAGTTGTCGACCACCAGCATCGCGCCTTTGGCGTGAGCGATTTCCGCCAGCGCGCTGATATCCACCAGCTCGGCCAACGGATTGGACGGCGACTCGACGAACAACAGCTTGGTGTTCGGCTTGATTGCCGCTTCCCAACCCGACAGATCGGCCAGCGGCACGTAATCAACTTCCACGCCGAAACGCTTGAAGTACTTTTCGAACAGGCTGATGGTCGAACCAAACACGCTGCGCGACACCAGAACGTGATCGCCGGCGCTGCACAGGCTCATCACCACCGCCATGATCGCGGCCATGCCCGTGGCAGTGGCGACCGCTTGCTCGGCGCCCTCCAGCGCAGCAATACGCTCCTCGAACGCGCGCACAGTCGGGTTGGTGTAACGCGAGTAAACGTTGCCCGGCACTTCCCCGGCAAAGCGCGCGGCCGCGTCGGCGGCGGTACGGAACACGTAGCTGGAAGTGAAGAACATCGGATCACCGTGTTCGCCTTCCGGCGTACGGTGCTGACCGGCACGTACGGCCAGGGTATCGAACGCTACGCCTTCGAGGTCGCTGTCCAGCCGACCGGCATCCCATTCCTGACTCATGCTGTCACTCCTTGCCCTGTTCTTGAAAATTAAAAGTCAGATACAAAACCGGCCCCTCAGGGCCGGTAGAAACTCAGTTGTTGTACAGATCGATGATCGCACTGACCGCCTGGGTCTTGACCTTGGAAGCATCGTTGCGTGCCTGCTCGATCTTGTCCAGGTAAGCCTCGTCGACGTCGCCGGTGACGTACTTGCCGTCGAACACCGCGCAATCGAAGTTTTCGATCTTGATCTTGCCGCCACCGACCGCTTCGATCAAGTCAGGCAAGTCCTGATAGATCAGCCAGTCTGCGCCGATCAGATCCGCCACGTCCTGAGTCGAACGGTTGTGTGCGATCAGTTCGTGAGCGCTCGGCATGTCGATGCCGTAAACGTTCGGGAAGCGTACGGCCGGGGCCGCCGAGCAGAAGTAGACGTTTTTCGCGCCAGCTTCGCGGGCCATCTGGATGATCTGCTTGCAGGTAGTGCCGCGTACGATCGAGTCGTCGACCAGCATCACGTTCTTGCCGCGGAATTCCAGCTCGATGGCGTTGAGCTTCTGGCGAACCGACTTCTTGCGCGCCGCCTGGCCCGGCATGATGAAGGTCCGGCCGATGTAACGGTTCTTGACGAAGCCTTCGCGGAATTTCACACCCAGGTGGTTCGCCAGCTCCAGCGCGGCGGTGCGGCTGGTGTCCGGAATCGGGATGACCACGTCGATGTCGTGCTCTGGACGCTCGCGCAGGATCTTCTCGGCGAGTTTCTCGCCCATGCGCAGACGCGCCTTGTACACCGACACGCCGTCGATGATCGAATCCGGACGTGCCAGGTAAACGTGTTCGAAGATGCACGGGGTCAGGGACGGGTTGGTCGCGCACTGACGGGTGTGCAGCTTGCCGTCTTCAGTGATGTAGACCGCTTCGCCCGGGGCCAGATCGCGGATCAGGGTGAAACCGAGCACGTCCAGCGACACGCTTTCAGAAGCGATCATGTACTCGACGCCTTCGTCGGTGTGACGTTGGCCAAACACGATCGGACGGATGCCATGCGGGTCACGGAAACCGACGATGCCGTAACCGGTGATCATCGCCACCACCGCGTAACCGCCGACGCAACGGTTGTGCACGTCGGTCACGGCGGCAAACACGTCTTCTTCGGTCGGCTGCAGCTTGCCGCGCTGGGCCAGCTCGTGGGCGAACACGTTAAGCAGCACTTCCGAGTCGGAACTGGTGTTGACGTGACGCAGGTCGGATTCGTAGATTTCCTTGGCCAACTGTTCAACGTTGGTCAGGTTGCCGTTGTGCGCCAGGGTGATGCCGTAAGGCGAGTTGACGTAAAACGGCTGCGCTTCGGCCGAGGTCGAGCTGCCGGCGGTCGGGTAACGCACGTGGCCGATACCCATGTGGCCGACCAGGCGCTGCATGTGACGCTGCTGAAACACGTCACGCACCAGACCATTGTCCTTGCGCAAGAACAACCGGCCATCATGGCTGGTCACGATACCGGCAGCGTCCTGGCCGCGGTGCTGGAGCACGGTTAGCGCGTCATACAGCGCCTGATTGACGTTCGACTTACCGACGATACCGACGATGCCACACATGCGACGCAACCCCTACTTAATGGATCTGAACTGAACAACACTCACTGAGGCGTTTTGGCCGAAGGCAAGAGTTGCTCCTTGAACGGAATATCAGCGGGTACGCTGATTCCGCTGGCAAGCCACTGACTGCTCCACCCGAGAATCAGGTTTTTGGACCAGTCGGCGACCAATAGAAACTTTGGCACGAGCTGTGATTCTTTCCACCACCCGTCCTGCTGTACCGGCCCCAGGCTCAACAGCCCGACTGCCACGACCACCAGCAACACGCCACGCGCCGCGCCGAAGGCCATGCCCAGGAATCGGTCGGTGCCGGATAACCCGGTCACGCGCACCAACTCGCCGATAAGATAATTGATCATTGCGCCCACGATCAGTGTGGCGACAAACATGATGGCACAGCCCGCGATCACGCGAGCCGATGGGGTTTCGATGTATCCGGCGAGGTACTCGGACAGTGAGCCACCGAACATCCAGGCAACCGCTCCTGCGATGATCCAGGTCACCAGCGATAATGCTTCCTTGACGAAGCCGCGGCTCAAACTGATCAAAGCGGAGATGGCGATGATTGCAACGATCGCCCAGTCAACCAGGGTAAATGGCACAGTGCAGCCTACAGACGGATAAGGCGGCGCATTTTAGCAGAGCGCACCGCTGTCGGTAAGCTGCGATTTTCAGTGCATTTCAATCGAATCGATAGATCCTAGCCGCGCTCGGGCTGAAAGCGCACGACAAAACCCTTGAGGTTCTGCTGGCGACTCAACAGATCACGCAGACGATCGGCCTCGGCACGCTCGATCAGCGGACCCACGAACACCCGGTTCTTGCCGTCGGCGGAACGGATATAAGCGTTGTAGCCCTGACTGCGCAGGGTTTTCTGCAGGCTTTCGGCGCTGGCGCGACTCGACAGACTGGCCAGTTGCACCGACCAGCTGACCGACAGACCGTTGGCATCGACGCGACTTTGCGTGGTGTCAGGTTTCGACGCAGCAGCAATAGGCTGAGCAGGTGCCGGAATCGGTTTAGCCACCGCAGGCGGCGCAGTCGGCTTGGCGATTGCTATGGGCGCCGTCGGCGCCGGGGCTGCCGCGATTGGTGCAGCAGGCGCAGTGTCTTCTGCGACTTCTTCATCCGCTGGCACCGGTTCTTGCGGCAAAGCCTGCGGCTCAGGCACGGCCACCGATTCCATTTGCACCTGCGGCATCGAAGGGGCTTGCGGCGCGGCAGGCGCCTCGACCGTCACTTGACGTTGCTCGTCCTGGCGGGAAAACAGCATCGGCAGGAAAATCACCGCCAGTGCCACCAGCACCAGGGCGCCAACCATGCGCTGCTTGTACGCTTTATCCAGCAAAGCCATTTGCCGCTTCCTCCGTGGAGCGCCGGGCCAGCCATTCAAGGGCCTCGGCGACACAATAAAATGATCCGAACAACAGAATTTCGTCGTCACTGGTGGCCACTGCGCACTGCCCTTCCAGCGCCGCCGCGACACTGTCATAGGACGTGACGGACGCGCCAAGGTTCTGCAACCCGGCGTGCAATTCGCTGACCGGGCGCGAACGCGGCGAATCCAGCGGCGCGACCGCCCAATGCTGGACACTAGCATTCAATTCGCCGACAACACCATCCAGATCCTTGTCGGCCAGCAAGCCGAACACCGCCAGACGTTTGCCCGCCAGTGGCCGACTGGCCAGACGCCGCGCCAGATACTCCGCCGCGTGCGGGTTGTGTCCCACGTCCAGCAGCAGGTTCAAGCGCTTGCCATTGAAGTCAAAGGAGCGACGATCCAGACGCCCGACCACGCGAGTCGCCTGCAAGGCTGCAACGATCTGCGACGCATCCCACGGCAGACCGAGCAACAGATACGCCTGCAAAGCCAGCGCAGCGTTTTCCATCGGCAGATCCAGCAACGGCAAATCATGCAGTTCGACCTGCAGGCCTTGCGCATCGGTACCGCGCCATTGCCAATGCTGATCAGTGACCCCCAAGTCAAAATCACGCCCACGCAGGAAAAACGGACACGCCAATTCGCGCACCTTGTCGAGCAACGGTTGCGGAGGATTCAGATCACCACACAAGGCAGGTTTGCCCTGACGGAAAATCCCGGCCTTCTCGAAAGCCACGGATTCACGGGTGTTACCCAGGTATTCGGCATGATCAACGCCAATGCTGGTGACCAGCGCGACATCGGCATCTACCACATTGACCGTATCCAGACGCCCGCCCAGACCGACTTCCAGTACCACAGCATCAAGTTTTGCCTGTTGAAACAGCCAGAACGCCGCCAGGGTGCCCATTTCGAAGTAAGTCAGGGAAGTGTCGCCACGCCCGGCCTCGACTGCAGCGAAGGCCTCGCACAGCTGTGCGTCAGTGGCTTCGACGCCATTGAGCTGCACCCGCTCGTTGTAACGCAGCAGGTGCGGAGAATTGTAGACACCCACGCTCAGGCCCTGCGCCCGTAGCAATGAAGCCACGAAAGCGCAGGTCGAACCCTTGCCGTTGGTGCCGGTGACCGTGATCACCCGAGGCGCCGGCTGGCCCAGTCCCATGCGGGACGCTACCTGTTGCGAACGCTCCAGCCCCATGTCGATGGCCGATGGATGCAACTGTTCAAGGTAGGCGAGCCACTCGCCAAGGGTACGTTCGGTCATACGTTGGCAGGCACCGGTGGAACGACGATTGGCTCGACAGGAGCGGCGACGTAGGTCGGTGTCGGCTGGCCGGTCAGCTGCGCCAGCAGATTACCCAGGCGCGGACGCAGTTCACGACGATCGATGATCAGGTCGATTGCGCCATGCTCCAGCAGGAACTCGCTGCGCTGGAAGCCTTCCGGCAGTTTTTCCCGCACGGTCTGCTCGATCACGCGCGGACCGGCGAAGCCGATCAGCGCCTTTGGCTCACCGACGATCACGTCGCCGAGCATCGCCAGACTGGCGGAAACACCGCCGTAGACCGGATCGGTCAGCACCGAGATGAACGGAATGCCTTCTTCACGCAGACGCGCCAGTACGGCCGACGTCTTGGCCATTTGCATCAGCGAGATCAGCGCTTCCTGCATGCGCGCACCACCGGAGGCGGCGAAGCAGATCATCGGGCAACGGTTTTCCAGGGCGTAATTGGCGGCGCGCACGAAGCGCTCACCGACGATGGCACCCATGGAACCGCCCATGAAGTTGAATTCGAACGCCGACACCACCACCGGCATGCCCAGCAAGGTGCCGCTGACGGAGATCAGCGCGTCCTTTTCGCCGGTCTGCTTCTGTGCGGCGACCAGACGGTCCTTGTACTTCTTGCCGTCACGGAACTTCAGACGGTCAACCGGCTCCAGATCGGCACCCAGCTCGTTGCGACCTTCGGCATCCAGGAAGATGTCGATGCGCGCCCGTGCGCCGATGCGCATGTGGTGGTTGCACTTGGGGCAAACATCCAGGGTCTTTTCCAGCTCAGGGCGATACAGCACAGCCTCGCAGGACGGGCATTTGTGCCACAGACCTTCAGGCACCGAGCTCTTCTTGACCTCCGACCGCATGATCGAAGGGATCAGTTTGTCTACCAACCAGTTGCTCATGCTTTCTTTCTCCAGTACCGGCGGCCCGAACGCTCTGGTTCGCAGCCCCGCGTATGCCCTTCAGCTAAATTCATGTGTGTGGCGATGGTTGGTGGAACGCCGCGGTCAGCGCGAAACATGACCTGCGTGCAACTCCAGAAACCCTCAGCCTCGCCTGCTTTGTGCAAGTGCATTGATGGACGGCGGCAGACTGCCAGCCGTCACATCGAAGTAGACGCTCCCTGCGAGCTGCTGCATACGGCATTGATGAACGCGCGGATCTTCGCAGGATCCTTGATGCCCTTGCTCGCCTCTACCCCGCCGCTGACATCGACGGCGTACGGTTTGACCCGGGCCACGGCGTCGGCGACGTTTTCCGGGGTCAGGCCACCCGCCAGGATCAGCGGCTTGCTCAATTGCTGCGGAATCAATGACCAGTCGAACGCCTCACCGGTTCCGCCAGGCACGCCTTCGACGTAGGTGTCGAGCAGCACGCCACTGGCACTCGGATAGGCATCGACGGCAGCCGCGATGTCGTCGCCGGCCTTGACCCGCAATGCCTTGATGTACGGACGATGCCAGCCTTCGCACTCTTCAGCGGTCTCGTCGCCATGGAACTGCAACAGATCCAGCGGCACGGCATCGAGGATTTCCCCCAATTCACAGCGACTGGCGTTGACGAACAAGCCCACCGTCGTCACGAAGGGCGGCAAAGCCTGAATGATCGCCCTTGCCTGCTGCACGCTCACTGCGCGCGGACTTTTTGCATAAAACACGAAACCGATCGCATCCGCCCCGGCTTCGACCGCTGCCAACGCATCCTCTATGCGGGTAATCCCGCAAATCTTGCTGCGAACGGCTGACATGTCGATAAAAACCTCAAGGTAAAAACCGGGAAAGTCCCGGATGGTAACAAAAGCGTCGGGAGGCGTCAGCCGTCAAGGTCCGAGAAACCCGTAAGGAAATGTGGCCCGATGAAACGCTCGGGCAGCGGGAACTCGTCGTGATACTCGACCTGTACCAGATACAACCCATACGGATGCGCTGTCACGCCACCGGAGCGCCGCTCCCGGCTCTCCAGCACTTCCTTCATCCACTCCACCGGGCGCTCGCCGGCACCGATGGTCATCAGCACACCGGCGATGTTGCGCACCATGTGGTGCAGGAACGCATTGGCACGGATATCGAGCACGATCATCTTGCCGTGCCGGGTCACGCGCAGGTGATGCATCTTCTTGATCGGCGACTTGGCCTGGCACTGGCCGGCACGGAACGCACTGAAATCGTGGGTGCCAATCAGATATTGCGCAGCTTGCGCCATGCGCTCGACGTCGAGCGGGCGGTGGTTCCAGGTGATCTCTTCGTTGAGATGCGCCGGACGAATCTGATCGTTGTAGATGACATAGCGATAACGGCGGGCGATGGCTTTGAACCGCGCATGGAAATGCGCCGGCATCACCCGCGCCCAGCTGACACTGATGTCGTGGGGCAGATTGATATTGGCGCCCATCACCCAGGCTTTCAGCGAACGATCGACCGGCGTGTCGAAATGAACCACTTGTCCGCAAGCATGCACCCCGGCATCGGTACGCCCGGCGCACTGCAGCGAAATCGGCGAATTGGCGACTTTCGACAAGGCTTTTTCGAGCTCTTCCTGCACCGTGGCCACGCCGGTCAACTGACGCTGCCAGCCGCTGTAGCGCGAGCCTTTGTACTCGACGCCCAGTGCCACACGGTAAAAGCCTTCGGGTGCCATTTCGGCGACCGGGTTATCTATGTTTGCCAAGGTGGGACAGCCTGCTGATGTACAAAGGCGGGCATTATAAGGCTGTGGGTCGGGGATGCCAGTTTCAAGATCAAAAGATCGCAGCCTTCGGCAGCTCCTACATGAGATTACGTTCCTCTGTAGGAGCTGCCGAAGGCTGCGATCTTTTGATATTAAAAAGCAAACAAAAACGGCAGCCTTGATCGGGCTGCCGTTTTTGATTTACCGCTGACTCAAGCCAGGTGCGAAAGCATTTCCTTGGCCTCGCCCCGCTGCTTCTCGTCACCTTCGGTCAACACCTCGTTGAGGATGTCGCGCGCGCCGTCATTGTCGCCCATGTCGATGTAGGCCTGGGCCAGATCGAGTTTGGTGGCGGCTTCGTCGGTGCCGGCGAGGAAGTCGAAGTCGTCTTCGCCCAGTTCATCACCCATGGCCGCGTCGGCTTCGGTGAAAGTCGGCTCGGCGATGCTCTGCGACAGACGATCCAGCTCGGCGTTGACGTCATCCAGCTCTGCCGCGAAGGCATCCGGTTCGGCCGGGTTGGTGTCCATCTCGTCGGCCAGCGACAGATCGAAATCGGCGGGCAGCTCCAGATCGTCCTGTGGCACTTCGTTGGCGACCACAGGCTCGGCCGGCGACAGGTCTTTCACGCCTTCGTCCAGATCCAGCAGGAAGTCATCGTCCGCCAGGTCAGCCATCGGGGCTGGCGCAGGTTCGGCACCGAGGTCCAGATCGAGGTCGAAGTCCGACAGGTCGTCGAGGTTCTCTTTGATCTCGGTCTGCTGTTGCAGCACCGACTCAAAGCTCAGATCGTCGTCCGCCGGAAACTCGTCCAACTCCACTGGTGCTTCAGGTGCGACGACAGGCGCAGGCTCAACCGGGGTGATGTTGTCGAGGTCGTCCAGGCTCAGGTCGAACGCGCTGTCCAGATCGTCCGCCGCCGGCTCAGGTGCAGGCGCCTCTGGCTCGTCAAGCAGCAGCTCCTTGACGTATTGCGCATCGAGTTCGGCGGCAGCGGCCGCTGCAGCCAGACCCGCAACCGCGACTACAGCCATGGCCGGGAAGCGTTTTTTCAGTTCTTCAACCTTGGCGAAGTTGTCGCCATTGGCAACCAGCTGGCGCTCCTGACCGACGAACGCATCGCGGTCACCCTGCTGACCATAGACTTCCATCAGTTTCAGGCGCAGGTCGCTGCGCTGCGGTTCAAGACTGACGCCCTCTTCCAGCAGCGCGGCAGCCTGATTCAGGCGACCGGCATTGATATGCGACTGAGCCTTGTCCAGCACGTCATCGGAACGCTCGGCGGCCGGCGCGACCAATGGCGCGGCAATCGGCTCGGCCATCACCACCGGAGCCACTACTGGCGCTGGTGCGGGTGCCGGGGTGTTGAGCTTGACGCTGGCGGCAGGTGTTTCCAGACCTTCGAAGCTGCTTTCCGGCAGATCCTGCTCGGCAGAGAACTCCTGCTCTTCAGCCAAAGCGCGGGCCATGCGCAGGTGTTTCTCGGCTTCCTGCTGGGCTTTGCGGCGACGGGCCAGCAGCAACAGCAGAAGCAGCAACACCACCGCACCGCCACCGATCAGACCCAGCAGGATCGGATTGGTCAGCAGTTCATTGAAGGTTTTGTCTTCATCGACTACCGGTTTTGGCGCAACCACTGGCGTCTCGGCAGGCGTGTCGACCGGTGGCGCAATCGCCGATTCCGGGGTAGGTGCGGCCTCCGCCGGCGTCGCTGGCGGCGTTGCGGCCAGTTCGGCAGTGATCGCCGGTACAGCAGCGGTGGCGGCTGGCGCAGTGCCCGGGCCCTCGGCCTGCATCTTCGCCAGTTGATTGTTTTTCAGCTCGATCAGGCGTTGCAGCTTGTCCAGCTGGCTTTGCAGATCAGCCATGCGGCTTTTCAGTTCCTCGTTGTCACGACGGGTCGTGTCGAGGCTTTCCTGAGTCACCGCCAGCTTGTTGCTCAACGCCTTGGCATCGCCGGCCGGGCCTTTGCCACGCCCTTTGGCGTTTTCGGCAGAGACCAGACTCAGGTTGTCCTTGGCATTCTGGCCGGCGCCGACATTGCTGCGACCACGCTTGGTGGCATCGAGCTGCTGCTGGCCGGTACCCGGCTTGGCCACATAGCGACGACCCTGACGCCAGGCTTCGTTCTGCGCGGCAACTTCGGCAATCGCTTTCGATTGTGGCAGCGCGGTGCTTTCCACCGAGTCTGGCAGACGCAACACTTGACCGGTTTTCAGCCGGTTGATGTTGCCGTCGATGAACGCATCCGGATTGAGTGCCTGAATCGCCAGCATGGTTTGCTGCACGGAGCCGCCGGTGCGCGCCTTCGCGGCGATCTCCCACAGGGTATCGCGCGGCGTGGTGGTGTACTGATTCGGGTGCGTGGCGCCGGTGGTCGGTGCGGTGATGGTCTGCGACGGCGCCGGTTGCGCGGCGGCGTCAGCGGTCTGTGGCGAGAATTTCGACGGATCCAGCAGCACACTGTAATCGCGCAGCAGACGGCCATTCGGCCACATCACCTGCACGAGGAATTTCACCATCGGTTCCGACAGCGGCTTGCTCGAGGTCACGCGCAGCACGCTCTTGCCGCTGGCGTTGAGCACCGGGGTGAACGTCAGGTCGTTGAGGAAGGCCTGGCGATCAACACCGGCCTTGGCGAAATCTTCGGGTGAAGCCAGGCTCGGCACCACTTCGGCAGCGGTGAGATCCTTGACGTCGAGCAACTCGATCTCGGCCACCAGCGGCTGGTTCAGGGTCGACTTCAGGGTCAGCTCCCCGAGCCCGAGGGCATGCGCCATACCGGAGGACAGCGCCGAGGCGGCCGCTATTGCTAACACCAGTTTGCGAACTTGAACCATAGCCTCATCCTTTGTTTGAACGTTCCTCGGCCAGCGAGAAGATGTTGATTGCCGCTGCCGTAAGGCATTGCGCGCGACGACGACACATGCCGCGCGCGATCATTTCTTTGATGCCCCGGAAAGTCCCGGAGGGTGACACGTTATCAAGTGCTCCGGGCAAGCATAGCGCTCACCTAGAATCAGTCGACAAATTGTTGCCAAGTATCTTTTACAGCAGGTCTTTTATCAACAATTCAGCAACCTGCACAGCGTTGAGGGCGGCGCCTTTGCGTACGTTATCTGACGTCAGCCACAGATTAAGTTCCGCCGGGTCGTCGACACCGGCGCGCACACGGCCAACATAGACAACGTCCTGCCCCACCGCGTCACCCACCGCCGTCGGATAATCGCCGGCCTCAACCAGCTCGATGCCGGGTGCGTCTTCAAGTGCGGCGTTGACCTTTTCCAGGTCGACCGCGCTCGCTGACTGCAAGGTCACGCTATAGCTATCGCCAAAAAACACCGGGGCTTGAACGCAAGTAGCGGAAATCTTTAATAAAGGCTGCGCCAACACCTGACGCAGCTCGCGCACCAGGCGTTTTTCCAGCAGCGTGTGGCCTTGAGCGTCCGGCGTGCCGACCTGGGCCAGCAGGTTGAAGGCCATCTGCCGATCGAAGAAGGTCGGCTCCAGCGGACGCATGTTCAGCAACTCGGCGGTCTGCCGCGCCAGCTCGGTCACGGCCTCGCGACCCTGGGCGGACACGGCCAGATTGGCGGTGACGTTGACGTATTGCAGGTCGAGCAAGTCGAGCAGCGGTGCCAGCACCACGGCCAGCGTCGTCGCCGACGGGCTTGGGCTGCTGATTTGGAACGGCGCGGTCATACCGGCGATGACCTCGGCGTTGGCTTCCGGCACCACTTGCGGCGCCTGCTCGGCCGGCAATGCGCCGGACAGATCGATCAGCGAGCAACCGGCCGCGTGGGCCCGCGCCGCATAGCTCAGGGAAACCGCAGCGCCAGCGGCGAAGAACACCAGTTTGACCTTGCTGAAATCGAACTCGTCGACTTCACGCACGCGCACGTTCTTGTTGCGAAACAGCACCGAGCTGCCGGCGGATTCGCTGCTGGCCAGCAGATGCAGGTTGCCGACCGGGAAGTCGCGTTCTTCGAGAATCTGTACGAGGGTTTCGCCGACAGTACCGGTGGCGCCGACGACGGCAATATCAAGGGTCTGGGTCATGGTTCTACCTCTGGCGAAACGGGGGGAGCGGCACTTTACCGGGTGACTGGCGGTTCGGCAATTTAGAGCAAAAGATCGCAGCCTTCGGCAGCTCCTACATGAGTTGCGTGTGAACCCGATTCTGTAGGAGCTGCCGAAGGCTGCGATCTTTTAAAATGCCATAAAAAAACCCGCACCTCTCACAAGGCACGGGTTCTTTCATTGCATCAAGCTATCAACGCTCCAGCAGGATCCGCAGCATGCGACGCAGCGGTTCGGCCGCGCCCCACAGCAGTTGGTCGCCGACGGTGAAGGCACCGACGAATTGCGAACCCATGTTCAGCTTGCGCAGGCGACCCACCGGGACGTTCAGGGTGCCGGTGACCTTGGTCGGACTCAGCTCCTGCATGCTGATGTCGCGGTTGTTCGGCACCAGTTTGACCCAAGGGTTGTGCTGGCTGATCAGCCCTTCGATGTCGGCGATCGGCACGTCTTTGTTCAGCTTGATGGTCAGTGCCTGGCTGTGGCAACGCATGGCGCCGATGCGCACGCAGATACCGTCGACCGGGATCGGGCTCTTGAAGCGGCCGAGGATCTTGTTGGTCTCGGCCTGGGCCTTCCACTCTTCACGGCTCTGGCCGTTCGGCAGTTCCTTGTCGATCCACGGGATCAGACTGCCGGCCAGCGGTACGCCGAAGTTCTCGGTCGGGTACGCGTCGCTGCGCATGGCTTCGGCCACACGACGGTCGATGTCGAGGATCGCGCTGGCCGGATCGGCCAGTTGATCGGCCACCGCAGCGTGGGTCGCGCCCATCTGCTTGATCAGTTCACGCATGTTCTGCGCGCCGGCACCGGAGGCCGCCTGATAAGTCATGGCGCTCATCCACTCGACCAGACCGGCCTCGAACAGACCGCCCAGGCCCATCAGCATCAGGCTGACGGTGCAGTTGCCGCCGATGTAGTTCTTGGTGCCCGCGTCCAGTTGCTGGTCGATGACCTTGCGATTGACCGGGTCGAGAATGATGACAGCGTCATCGTTCATGCGCAGGCTGGAAGCCGCGTCGATCCAGTAACCCTGCCAGCCGGCTTCGCGCAGCTTCGGGAACACTTCGCTGGTGTAGTCGCCGCCCTGGCAGGTCAGGATCACGTCGAGGGTTTTCAGCTCTTCAATGCTGTAAGCGTCCTTGAGCGGAGCAATGTCCTTGCCCACGGACGGGCCTTGGCCACCGACATTGGAAGTGGTGAAAAACACCGGCTCGATAAGATCGAAATCCTGCTCTTCCAGCATCCGCTGCATGAGCACGGAACCGACCATGCCGCGCCAACCGATCAGACCTACACGTTTCATCGCAACTACACCTTCTTGAAAAGTGGGCCGCTGCTTTGTATTGAATTTCGCAGCGGGCCCGAGAGATTACAGATTCCGCAGCGCGGCGACTACTGCGTCACCCATTTCCTGCGTTCCGACTTTGGTACAACCGGCTGAATAGATGTCACCGGTACGCAAGCCTTGATCCAGCACCACGCTGACGGCTTTCTCGATGGCATCGGCCGCGTCGTGCAGATTGAAGCTGTAACGCAGCATCATCGACACCGACAGAATGGTCGCCAACGGGTTGGCAATGCCTTTACCGGCGATGTCCGGCGCCGAACCGTGGCAAGGCTCGTACATGCCCTTGTTGTTCGAATCCAGCGAAGCCGACGGCAGCATGCCGATGGAACCGGTGAGCATCGAGGCTTCGTCGGACAGGATGTCGCCGAACATGTTGTCGGTGACGATCACGTCGAACTGCTTCGGTGCGCGCACCAGTTGCATGGCGGCGTTGTCGACGTACATGTGGCTGAGTTCGACTTCAGGGTAATCCTTGGCCACTTGTTCGACCACTTCACGCCACAGTTGGCTGGACGCCAGCACGTTGGCCTTGTCCACCGAGCACAGCTTCTTGCCGCGAACCATGGCCATGTCGAAACCGACGCGGGCGATGCGGCGGATCTCGCTTTCGCTGTACGGCAGGGTGTCGTAGGACTGACGCTCGCCGTTGTCCAGAGTACGGGTGCCACGTGGCGCGCCGAAGTAGATGCCACCGGTCAGCTCACGCACGATCAGGATGTCCAGACCAGCCACGATTTCCGGCTTCAGGCTCGAAGCGTCGGCCAGTTGCGGGTAGAGGATCGCCGGACGCAGGTTGCCGAACAGGCCCAGTTGCGCACGAATCTTCAGCAGGCCGCGCTCAGGGCGGATGTCGCGCTCGATGGCGTCCCATTTCGGACCGCCCACGGCGCCCAGCAGGACGGCGTCGGCGGCACGGGCACGGTCGAGTGT
The DNA here is from genome assembly GCF_019775695.1 of Pseudomonas sp. AO-1. Taxonomy (NCBI): domain Bacteria; kingdom Pseudomonadati; phylum Pseudomonadota; class Gammaproteobacteria; order Pseudomonadales; family Pseudomonadaceae; genus Pseudomonas; species Pseudomonas sp. AO-1. The sequence continues at coordinate 2,377,146 of NZ_CP079947.1, read as the reverse complement.
TTCGTCGGCCAGCGGCACGCCGTGCTTGTCGATGGCGGCACCACCGATCACGTCATGGCTCAGCTCGAAGCCCAGGCTGTACTTGTCGTTGGCCAGCTCCAGCACCTTGACCGCTTCGGCCATGATTTCCGGACCAATACCGTCACCTGGGAGAATCAGAATCTGCTTGCTCATGCTTTCCTCATGTCATCAGTCGGTGCGCCACTCAGGGCGCGCCCGGAAAAATTCTTATCGCTCAGCCATCAATACGATTACATCTGTACTGAACGAGCCGTCGGCATCAATCTCAAAATATTCGCGCACTTCGTTGCCCATCGACTGCTGCAACTGGCGAATCGCCGCGCGCATCACCTCGGGCGTGCGCATGCGCTCGACCCAGCTGCTGTACTCCAGACGCAGACGCTGACGCGTGGTGCTGCGGGTATGCAGCCCGGCCTCGCTGACCTGACGCAGCCACTCGCCGGCAGAATAATCGCGCACATGGCTGGTGTCGCGCAGCACTTCAACGCTCTGCAAATAGGTGTCGAACAACGGGCTGCCCGGTGACAACACGTCAACGAACGCCGCCACACCACCGGGTTTCAGCACCCGACGCACTTCGCGCAGGGCCACGCCGAGGTCGCTCCAATGGTGCGCCGAATAACGGCTGAACACGAAATCGAATTCGCCATCGGCAAACGGCAGACGCTCGGCGGCGCCGGTGACCGTGGAGATGTTGGCAAAACCGCGATCAACCGCCGCGGCGGCGACCACATCGAGCATTTGCTGCGACAGGTCGTAGGCCACCACTTCCTTGACCAGCGGCGCCACATGAAAACTCACATGACCGGCGCCACAACCCAAGTCCAGCACCCGGGCGTCGCCCTGCCCGGCCAGTTCAGCCTGTAGCAGCGCGAATTCGGTGCCTTGAGCGTGAACAGCGCTGCTCAGGTAGGCGGCGGCCTGTTCACCGAACTGCTTTTGTACGACCTGAGTGTGTTGGGCAGTGCTGGTCATAGAGACTTCCTTTTGATCTTGGGATGCCTGTTCCGGCCTCATCGCTGGCAAGCCAGCTCCCACATTGATTTGCAGCGTTCACAAAACCTGTGGGAGCTGGCTTGCCAGCGATGGGGCCAGCCCTGACTACATCAATCTCACGCGTCGCGGAACAACCACGGCTGGCTCACACGATGCTTGGCCTCGAACGCGGCAATCGCATCACCGTCCTGCAAGGTCAGGCCGATATCATCCAGCCCATTCAACAAGCAATGCTTGCGGAACGCGTCGATCTCGAAGCGGTACACCTTGCCGTTCGGGCTGGTCACGGTCTGCTCGTGCAGATCGATCTGCAATTGATAGCCCGGCTCGGCCTCGACCTGCTTGAACAGTTCATCAACTTCAGCGTCGCTCAGAATGATCGGCAGCAAGCCGTTCTTGAAGCTGTTGTTAAAGAAGATGTCGGCGTAGCTCGGCGCGATGATGCTGCGGAAACCGTATTCTTCCAGGGCCCACGGCGCGTGTTCACGGCTGGAGCCGCAACCGAAGTTCTCACGGGCCAGCAACACACTGGCGCCTTGATAACGCTCGGCGTTGAGCACGAACTCCTTGTTCAACGGGCGCTTGGAGTTGTCCTGATACGGCTGGCCGACATCCAGGTAACGCCACTCATCGAACAGGTTCGGGCCGAAACCGGTGCGCTTGATCGATTTCAAGAACTGCTTGGGAATGATCTGGTCGGTGTCGACGTTGGCACGATCCAGAGGCGCGACAAGACCAGTGTGCTGGGTAAAAGCTTTCATGCTGCGCTCCTTAGATCAATTCACGAACATCGATGAAACGACCGTTCACCGCCGCCGCAGCGGCCATGGCCGGGCTCACGAGGTGGGTACGACCACCGGCGCCCTGACGGCCTTCGAAGTTACGGTTGGAGGTCGAGGCGCAATGCTCGCCGGATTCCAAACGGTCCGGGTTCATCGCCAGGCACATCGAGCAACCCGGCTCACGCCATTCGAAACCGGCTTCGAGGAAGATCTTGTCGAGACCTTCGGCTTCCGCCTGCGCCTTCACCAGACCCGAGCCCGGTACGACGATTGCCTGCTTGATCGTCGAAGCGACTTTGCGCCCCTTGGCGATCACGGCCGCAGCGCGCAAGTCTTCGATGCGCGAGTTGGTGCAGGAGCCGATGAACACGCGATCCAGCTGAATGTCGGTGATCGCCTGATTGGCGGTCAAACCCATGTATTTCAAGGCGCGGACGATCGAATCGCGCTTGACCAGATCCATCTCTTTGGCCGGATCCGGCACGTTCTGATCAACGGCCAGCACCATTTCCGGGGAAGTGCCCCAGCTGACTTGGGGCTTGATCTGCGCAGCGTCCAACTCAACCACGGTGTCGAACGTGGCATCGGCGTCGGAGACCAGGTCTTTCCAGGCTTCAACCGCCTGATCCCACTGCGCACCTTTCGGCGCGAACGGACGGCCCTTGACGTACTCGACGGTCTTTTCATCCGCTGCCACCAGACCCACGCGGGCGCCGGCTTCGATGGACATGTTGCAGATGGTCATGCGGCCTTCGACGGACAGGTCGCGGATCGCGCTGCCGGCGAATTCGATGGCATGGCCGTTACCGCCGGCGGTGCCGATCTTGCCGATCACCGCGAGGACGATGTCCTTGGCGGTCACACCGAATGGCAACTGACCTTCGACGCGCACCAGCATGTTCTTCATTTTCTTCGCGACCAGGCACTGGGTGGCGAGCACGTGCTCGACCTCGGAAGTGCCGATCCCGTGCGCCAAGGCACCGAACGCGCCGTGGGTCGAGGTGTGCGAGTCGCCGCAGACCACGGTCATGCCCGGCAAGGTTGCGCCCTGCTCCGGGCTGATCACGTGGACGATGCCCTGACGGATGTCGTTCATCTTGAACTCGACGATGCCGTACTCATCACAGTTGTCATCGAGGGTCTGAACCTGCAAACGCGAGACCTGGTCGGCAATGGCCGTGATGCCGCCCTTGCGCTCCGGAGTGGTCGGTACGTTGTGGTCCGGGGTCGCGATGTTGGCATCGATGCGCCACGGCTTGCGCCCGGCCAGACGCAGGCCTTCGAAGGCTTGCGGCGAGGTCACTTCATGGATGATGTGACGGTCGATATAGATCAGCGCCGAGCCATCGTCGCGCTGCTTGACCAAATGCGAATCCCAGAGCTTGTCGTAGAGCGTTTTGCCGGCCATCAGACGGTTCCTCATCAGCTTGTTTCTATGCCCTGGGCTTATCAATAACCCTTTGGCTTGTGAGGCCGATCCTATGGGGTTACATTAAATAACTCAAATTCATATTTTTTATGCTTTGGATAACTAACTGGAATACGAACCATGGATCTGGCCAACCTCAATGCGTTTATCGCCATCGCCGAGACCGGCAGCTTCTCCGGCGCCGGGGAGCGCCTGCATCTGACTCAACCGGCGATCAGCAAACGCATTGCCGGGCTGGAGCAACAATTGAACGTGCGACTGTTCGACCGCCTGGGTCGTGAAGTCGGCCTGACCGAAGCCGGCCGCGCTCTGCTGCCCCGGGCCTACCAGATTCTCAACGTGCTGGACGACACCCGTCGCGCCCTGACCAACCTGACCGGTGAAGTCAGCGGCCGCCTGACCCTGGCCACCAGTCACCACATCGGCCTGCACCGTTTGCCGCCACTCTTGAGGGAGTTCACCCGCCGTTACCCACAAGTGGCGCTGGATATTCAGTTCCTCGATTCGGAAGTGGCCTACGAGGAAATTCTCCACGGCCGCGCCGAGCTGGCGGTAATCACTCTGGCCCCGGAGCCGCACACGCTGGTCAAAGCCACGCCGGTGTGGGACGACCCGCTGGATTTCGTGGTAGCGCCGGAGCATTCGCTGATCAGCAACGGCGCCGTGAGCCTGGCGGACGTTGCCGGTCATCCGGCGGTTTTTCCCGGCGGCAACACCTTTACTCATCACATTGTCCAACGCTTGTTCGAAGCCCAAGGGCTGACGCCGAACATCGCCATGAGCACCAACTACCTGGAAACCATCAAGATGATGGTGTCCATTGGTCTGGCCTGGAGTGTTCTGCCCCGCACAATGCTTGACGAACAGGTGGCGCGCATACCTTTGCCGGGCATACAGCTCAGTCGCCAGCTAGGCTATATCGTGCACACCGAACGGACGCTGTCGAATGCGGCAAGGGCTTTCATGGCCTTGCTGGATGCGCAAATCGATCTGCCAGGGACTCCCGGCTAACTTGTGCTACTCCTATAGAGCCGCTGTCCCTGTGCCTAACGCCACCATCAGCTCAAGGCCCGTTAACAATGCCGAAATCTGTTGACCGAATTCCGCCGATGCCGCGTATTCAGGCCATTGATCCGCGACGTTCCGAGCAGAGCTGGGAGAGTGCGCCGCAATTGCTCGCCGCACTCAACGGCGCCCGGCTCGGCGCCTGGTATTGGGACATCGAGCGCGGGCAGATCAGCTGGTCACGGGGCACTCAGGCGCTGTTCGGCTTCGATCCACGGCAACCGCTGCCCCAGGACCTCGAATACCTCGACCTGCTGCCACCCGAAGACCGGGCGAAAACCGTGCGCGCCTTCCACGCGGTGATTGCCGGCGCGCCGCTGGAACAGGCGATGCACCACCGTATCCGCTGGCCCGACGGCAGCCTGCACTGGCTGGAAATCAGCGGCAGCCTGCTGCCGGACAAAAACGGCCGTCCCCGAATGATCGGGGTGATTCGCGAAATCACCCACCAGCGTCAACGCGAACAGGCCCTCAGCAGCTCGGAGAAACGTTTCGCCACACTCTTTCATCTGTGCCCGAACATGGTGTTGCTGACGCGCCAGGAAGACGGCCTGATCAGCGAGGCCAACCAGTATTTCGAAAGCCTGTTCGGTTGGCCGGTGCAGAGCGCCATTGGCCGCACCACCCTGGAGCTGGGCCTGTGGGTACACCCCGAACAACGTGCCGAACTGGTGAAAAAGACCAAGGCCAAAGGCGAACTGGTCAGCATGGAAGTGCAGTTTCGCGCCAGCAACGGGCAGATTCATGACGGCATTCTCAGCGCGCAGAAGGTCGAGCTCGAAGGCCAGCCGTATCTGCTCAGCACGTTCCTCGACACCACCGAGCGCAAAGCCGCCGAACACGCCTTGAAAGACAGTCAGGAACGCCTTGATCTGGCGCTGGACTCGGCGCAACTCGGCACTTGGGATTGGCACATTCCCAGCGGCATGCTCTACGGCTCGGCGCGGGCCGCGCAGTTGCACGGGCTGGAACCGATCCCGTTTCACGAGTCATTCGAAGAGTTTTTCGAAGGCGTGCCCGGTGAGGAGCGCGACAGCATGCGCGACGCCTACCGCAGCCTGCGCGAGGGCCCGGCCGGCAACTATCAGCTGACTTATCGCGTGCAACTGCCCGACGGCAGCTCACGTTATCTGGAAAGCCGCGCCCGCCTCTACCGCGACGAGAACGGCGCGCCGCTGCGCATGGCCGGGACCTTGCTGGACATCACCGATCAGGTCGAGCGCGAGCAACGCTTGGTGGCCTCGGAAGAGAAATTCGCCACGCTGTTTCAGGTCAGTCCGGACCCGATTTGCGTCACCCGTCAGGACAGCGGCGAGTTCATCGAAATCAACAACAGCTTCACCCAGACCTTCGGCTGGAGCGCCGCCGACGTGATCGGGCGCACCGCCGAGGACATCGGCTTGTGGGACGCCTCGGCAAAGAGCCTGCAACGCATCGAACGCGTCATCCGCGAACAGGGCCTGAGCAATGTCGCAATCATCGTCCAGCACAAGGACGGCCAGTCGCTGACGTGTGTGATTTCCAGTCGGCAGATCAGCGTCGGCAATCAGCCGTGCATCGTCACCACCCTGCGCGACATCACCCAACAACAGCGCTCCGAGGCCGCACTCAAGGCCAGCGAAGAGAAATTCGCCAAGGCGTTCCACTCCAGCCCCGACGCGATCACCATCACCGAGCGCGACACCGGGCGCTATCTGGAGGTCAACGACGGTTTTTGCCGCCTGACCGGCTATCGCGCCGACGAGGTGGTGGGCAAGACCGTGTATCAGATCGGCATCTGGGCCGAAGAGAAACAACGCTCGGCGCTGCTTGCCGAACTGCAGATCAAGGGCCGCGTTCATCATCAGGAGATGCTCGGGCGCAACAAGCGCGGTGAGTTGCTGACCGTTGAAGTGTCGATCGAACCGATCACCCTCAACGAAACGGCGTGCCTGCTGCTGACGGCGCGAGATGTCAGCCTGCTGAAAAACGCCGAAGCGCAGATCCGCCATCTGGCCTATCACGATCCGCTGACCAATCTGCCCAACCGCGCCTTGCTGATGGATCGCCTGAGCCAGCAGATCGCCCTGCTCAAGCGCCACAACCTGCGCGGTGCGCTGCTGTTCCTCGACCTCGATCACTTCAAGCACATCAACGACTCGCTGGGTCATCCAGTCGGCGATACGGTGCTGAAAATCATCACCGCGCGGCTTGAAGCCAGCGTGCGCATGGAGGACACGGTGGCGCGTCTCGGCGGCGATGAATTCGTGGTACTGCTCAGCGGCCTCGAAGGCACGCGCAACGAGGTCAGCGCGCAAGTGCGGGAACTCGCCGACACCATTCGCGAGCTGCTCTCGGAGCCGATGTTCCTCGACGGCCAGCGCCTGCAAGTGACACCGAGTATCGGCGTGGCGCTGATTCCCGACCACGGCTCGACCCCGACCGACCTGCTCAAGCGCGCCGACATTGCCCTGTACCGGGCCAAGGACTCCGGGCGCAACACCACGCAGATGTACCACAACACCATGCAGAAAGCGGCCAGCGAACGGCTGCGCATGGAGACTGACTTACGTCTGGCGTTGTCGCGCGGTGAATTCAACGTGCACTACCAGCCGCAGGTCGATGCGCGGGACAACCGCATCATTGGCGCCGAGGCGCTGGTGCGCTGGAATCACCCGGAACTCGGCGCGCAATCGCCCACTGAATTCATCAAGGTGCTGGAAGACAGCGGGCTGATTCTGGAGGTCGGTACCTGGATCCTCGATGAGGCCTGTGAGGCGTTCAAACAATTGATCGCGCTGAAACTGGTCGACCCGCTCAACTTCAGCCTGTGCGTAAACATCAGCCCACGGCAGTTCCGCCAGAACGACTTCGTCGAACGCATCGAACACAGCATGAGCAGCCACGGCCTGCCCTGCTCGCTGCTGAAACTGGAGATCACCGAAGGCATCGTCATCCAGAACCTGGAAGACACCATCAGCAAAATGCGTCGCCTGAAAAAACTCGGCGTGAGCTTCGCCATGGACGATTTCGGCACCGGCTATTCATCGCTGACTTACCTCAAGCGCCTGCCGGTCGATACTCTGAAAATCGACCAGTCGTTCATCCGCGACGCAACCACCGACCCCAACGACGCCGAGATTATCCGCGCCATCGTCGCCATGGCCCGCAGCCTGGAACTGGAGGTGATTGCCGAAGGCGTGGAGACGCCGGAGCAACTGGCGTTCCTGCAAGGGCTGGGCTGCCATTTGTATCAGGGCTATCTGCACAGTCGGCCGGTGGCGTTGGAAGAATTGAAGACAATGCTCGAATGACGAGCACAAAAAAAGGGCGCCAATGGCGCCCTTTTTTTGTGCTCGGCCTTATTGCAGAACCGGCTTTTGCGCTCCGTTGATCGGGATACGCTTGGCTTTCGCTTCTTCCGGGATCACCCGCAACAAGTCGATGCTCAGCAGACCGTTGCTCAGATCGGCGGCCTTGATCTCGATGTGATCGGCCAGGCGGAAGGACAGCTTGAAAGCCCGCTGGGCAATGCCTTGATGCAGGAAGGTCACGCCTTCGTTGGCATCACGCTTGCCGCCACTGATGGTCAGCACACCCTTCTCGACTTGCAGTTCCAGGTCTTCTTCCTGGAAACCGGCTGCCGCCACGACGATGCGGTATTGATCGTCACCGTGTTTTTCCACGTTGTAGGGTGGGTAGGTGCTGCCTGGCTCGTTGCGTAGCGCGGTTTCGAACAGGTCGTTGAAACGGTCGAAACCCACCGAGGAACGGAACAGTGGTGCCAGGGAAAATGCAGTACTCATGGTTCAAATCTCCTGAAAACAATCAGCAAGTTTTTGTGTCTCCGCGACCCGAATTCGGCATCGCGTAACCCTTAGATAGGGACCGCCAAAATGATTTCAAGAGAGTATTTGCAGATTTTTTTCAGGCCGCTTCGGCGACCGGCAAACCCAGTAAACGCGAGACCTGATCCGGCTCCGTCTCGCGACGCAGCACGGTAAACAGCTCGGTGGCTTCGGGATAATTGCGCGTCAGCATCGCCAGCCATTGCTTCAAGCGACCCGGCGATTGACGTGCGGTCATCTGCGCCTTGGCTTGCAGCCAGAAGTCCTGAATCAGCGGCAGCAGCTCAGCCCAGCTCATCTCGACCACGTCTTCACCAGCGCGCGCGGCGGCGATCTGCTTGGCCAGATCCGGGCGCGATACCAGACCGCGTCCGAGCATGATGTCTTCGACGCCGCTGATCTCGCGGCAGCGGCGCCAGTCCTCGACACTCCAGATATCACCGTTGGCGAACACCGGCACCTTGACCACGTCCTGCACCCGCGGAATCCACTCCCAATGCGCCGGCGGCTTGTAGCCATCGACCTTGGTGCGAGCGTGAACCACGATGTGTTCGGCGCCGCCCTCGGCCAGCGCCGTGGCGCAGACCAGCGAGCCATCCGGGCTGTCGAAACCCAGGCGCATCTTCGCGGTGACCGGGATGTGTGCCGGCACGGCGCGACGCACGTGCTCGACGATGCTGTTCAGCAGCTCCGGCTCCTTGAGCAGCACCGCCCCGCCCCGGGACTTGTTGACGGTCTTGGCCGGACAGCCGAAGTTCAGGTCGATCACTTGCGAGCCGAGTTCGCAGGCCAGCGCCGCATTTTCCGCCAGGCACACCGGATCGGAACCCAACAATTGCACGCGCAGCGGCACGCCGGAACGGGTGCGGGCGCCGTTGAGCAGCTCCGGGCCGAACTTGTGGAAATAGGCCGGGGTGAGCAACTGATCGTTGACCCGAATGAATTCGGTCACGCACCAGTCGATGCCGCCAACGCGGGTCAGCACGTCGCGCAGGATGTCGTCGACCAACCCTTCCATGGGCGCCAGGGCAATTTGCATGGGAAAAACACTACTCAGGAAGAAAAAACGTGCGGCAGTTTACTGGATTAAGCCGGTTAAACCCACGACCACCCGTAGGAGCTGCCGCAGGCTGCGATCTTTTGACTTTGATTTTTAAAGATCACAATCAAAAGATTGCAGCCTGCGGCAACTCCTACAGGGATTGGGTCAGGCTGGGGACTGGATCGCCGGGCCGTAACCTTCGATGAACTCCGCCGGCATGCGCTTGGGTTTGCCGGTGGACAGTTCAATGCAGACGAAGGTGGTCTGGGCGCGCAACAGGGTGGCGTTGTCGCTGGGGCGGATCAACTGGAAGTGCCGGGTCATTTTCAGGCGCTGATCCCAATCGACGATCCAGGTTGCCAGTTGCAGTTCGTCGCCTTCGTAGGCCGCCGCCAGGTAATCGATTTCGTGCCGCACCACGGCCATCGCCCGATCCAGGCGCCGGTACTCGACCAGATCCAGCCCCAGACGCTGCGAGTGGCGCCAGGCGCAGCGTTCAAGCCAGGTCACGTACACCGCGTTGTTTGCGTGGCCCAGCCCGTCGATGTCCTCGGCGCCTACTTGCAGATCAATGGTGAACGGCGTTGCCCGATCCCAGCCCATGCCCCACTCCCGGTCAGATTATTCAACCGGGGCAGTGTAACGGATGTCAGGCCGATTGCCGCGTCTGAAGACTGCGCCCTGCCAGCAGTGATAACACGCCATCAACCACTCGAGGGTCGGCCAGCACGCGCTGGTGACCGCCGCTTTCCAGGCGCAGCAGGCGACTGTCGAACCAGGACTCGTGGATCAATTGCGATTCTTTGACCGAGACGAAATTGTCGTCCTCGGCATGCACGATCAGGCCCGGCATATCCAGTTGATAGTGCGCGACATCGAGGGTGGCGGCGCGCATGCCGACGTCCTGCTCGACCTGACGGATGAAGGCGGATCGTGCCCGCGGCGGCATGCCGACGTAGCGGGCGAAACCACGCAACACTCCAAGGATCCGTGCTGGCGCCGCGATGCTGACCAGGGTTTCGGTACGCAGCCCCAGTTGCACCGCGAGCATGGCACTGGCGCCGCCCATGGAGTGACCGATGACGGCTTGCAGCGGTGGCAGTTCGGCGGCCGCTTCGAGCATGGCGCGGGCGAACAGTACGACGTTGGCTTCACGCCCCGGCGAACGACCATGGGCCGGACCATCAAGGGCAACGACGGTATAGCCGGCCTCGACCAGCGCTGTGATCAACGCCGCAAACTGCGTGGGCCGCCCTTCCCAGCCGTGCATCAGCAGCACCGCCGGGCCTTGGCCCCAGCGTAGCGCCGACAGGCCAAAGCGCAAAGTGATGCGTTCGGAACTCGCCAGCAGCGGCAGCTCCCAATCGCGCAGCGGCAACGTGCGCGGCGTCATGAACGCTGCGCGCATTTTGCTCGCTACCCGCTTTGGTGCAATCCAGCCCAAGGTGCCATTAACGCCACGAACCCACTTCAACGTGTTCATCGCTCTCTCCTCAGGCGTATTGCCTTCAGGTCAACGCACCGCCGACTTGGCAGCGCGCAGCAATCGATCGGATAAATCGCCCGGGCCCAACGCGCGCGCCAGCGCCAGACCACCCACCATCAAGGCCACATCGGCCAATGCCTTGTCGGTGTCCTCGGGGCTGGACGCCAACTGCGCAATCATCAGTTCCAGGTGTTCGTTCAGTGCGATGCGGAAGGATTCCGGCAGACGCCCCAGTTCGCCAATCGAAGCCGGTATCGGGCACGCAGCGTCGCTGGAATCCCGATGCTTGCGCGACAGATAGAACGCAGCAACCAGGGCGCGACGCTCTTCGCCGGTCAGCTCGGCGTCCATGTCGGCAATCAGGTCGCGTCGACGGCTGAGCAGTTGCTTGAACGCTTCGAGCATCATGGCGTCCTTGCTTTCGAAGTGCGCGTAGAAACCACCAACAGTCAGGCCGGCGGCGCCCATCACTTCGCCTACGCTGGGGTCCGCCGGCCCCCGCTGCATCAGCGCAGCGCTGGCAGCCTTGAGGATGCGTTCGCGGGTTTGAGCTTTTTTATCGTTCATCGTTGCCTCCGAATATTACGACTAGAATATTATTCGCATAATAATATTCTGCAAGTCGAGGATATGACCGCTGGTCTGAAGCACAGTGTAAGGAAAATGGAGAATTGGCCAAACGCCAGACAAACAAAAGGGCCATTCAATAATTGAATGACCCTTATAAATCCCGCAGAGCGGGTAATCGTGGCGTCCCCTAGGGGACTCGAACCCCTGTTACCGCCGTGAAAGGGCGGTGTCCTAGGCCACTAGACGAAGGGGACACAAACCCTTCTATACAGCTGATCAGTGCTGAGATCTGATCTGATTCAAGGCCGGTGTGGCCAGACCTTGAACTGTAAAATTGGTGGAGCTAAGCGGGATCGAACCGCTGACCTCCTGCATGCCATGCAGGCGCTCTCCCAGCTGAGCTATAGCCCCGGATTTTTCGCCTCGCGGCGGAGCGACATCTTGCAACATCGCTTCTGTAAAACTGGCGTCCCCTAGGGGACTCGAACCCCTGTTACCGCCGTGAAAGGGCGGTGTCCTAGGCCACTAGACGAAGGGGACGCAAACCCTTCCATACAACTGATCAACGCTGAGTGTTGATCGCTTCGGAGCCGGTGTGGCCAGGCTTCGAAGTGTAAATTGGTGGAGCTAGACGGGATCGAACCGTCGACCTCTTGCATGCCATGCAAGCGCTCTCCCAGCTGAGCTATAGCCCCTCATCGTTGATGTCATCGCTGAGGACGGGGCGAATCTTAAGGGCGTATCGAAAGCCTGTCAAACTTATTTTTGAAAAATTTCAAAGTTTTTTGTCGGCATAACAATCACTTACCGCCCTCCCCCCGAAAATCCGGGAGGTTTACGCACACCGCCGACCTTCAGGAGCTGGCGCAGACTGCGGTCTTTTGCCGCTGGTCTTTAGAAGCAAGAGCAAAAGATCGCAGCCTTCGGCAGCTCCTACACAAGCCGCAAGCGCTTAGGCGATAGCGCCCAGCAGCTTTTCCCACTCTTTGTTTTCTTTCTTCGACACGCCACCCAGCAGGTCGATAGCCTGGCGCAGACGGAAACGGGTCAGGTCCGGGCCGAGGATTTCCATCGCATCGAGCACCGATACCGAACTCGCCTGCCCGGTAATCGCGGCAAACATCAGCGGCATTGCGTCACGCAGCTTCAGCTCGAGGGATTCGACCACCGCCTGAATCGTTGCGGTGATGCTGTCCTTCTCCCACTGACGCAGGCTTTCCAGCTTCCACAGGATCAACTGCATCAACTGACGCACCTGATCGCCCGAAAGCTTCTTCGACTCGAACAGCTTGGCATCCGGATTGACACCACCGGCAAAGAAGAACCCGGCCAACGGTGCAACCTGGCTGAAGGTTTCCACGCGGCCCTGGACGTGCGGCGCGATCTTCATCATGTATTCGGAATTGAACGCCCATTTCTGCACGCGCGCGGCGAACTCTTCCACCGGCAGGTCACGCAGCCACTGGCCGTTGAGCCACGACAGCTTCTCAATGTCGAAGATCGGCCCGCCGAGGGACACACGCTTGAGGTCGAAGTTGTCGACCATTTCCTGCAGCGAGAACTTCTCGCGCTCGTCCGGCATCGACCAGCCCATGCGACCGAGGTAGTTGAGCATCGCCTCCGGCATGAAGCCCATGCGCTCATAGAACGTCACCGAGGTCGGGTTCTTGCGCTTGGACAGCTTGCTCTTGTCCGGGTTACGCAGCAGCGGCATGTAGCACAGCTCCGGTTGCTCCCAGCCGAAGTATTCGTACAGCAGAATCAGTTTCGGTGCCGATGGCAGCCATTCTTCGCCGCGCAGCACATGGGTGATGCCCATCAGGTGGTCGTCGACCACGTTGGCGAGGAAGTACGTCGGCAGGCCGTCGGTCTTCATCAGCACTTGCATGTCCATGCGATCCCACGGGATCTCGACATCGCCACGCAGCATGTCCGGCACCACGCAGACACCTTCGGTCGGCACTTTCATGCGGATCACGTGCGGCTCGCCAGCGGCCAGACGCGCCGCGACCTCTTCCTTGGACAGCAGCAGCGCGCGGCCGTCGTAACGCGGGGTTTCGCCGCGCGCCATTTGTTCGGCGCGCATCTGGTCCAGTTCTTCAGCGGTGCAGAAGCATGGGAACGCGTGGCCCATGTCCACCAGTTGCTGGCAATACTTCTGATAGATATCGCCACGCTCGCTTTGCCGGTACGGGCCGTGCGGGCCGCCGACGTCCGGACCTTCGCTCCAGTCGATCCCCAGCCAGCGCAGGGCGTCGAAGATCTGCTGCTCGGACTCGCGGGTCGAACGCAACTGGTCGGTGTCTTCGATGCGCAGGATGAACTCACCGCCATGCTGCTTGGCAAAGCAGTAGTTGAACAATGCGATGTAAGCGGTACCTACGTGGGGGTCCCCGGTAGGCGATGGCGCGATGCGAGTGCGGACGGTGGTCATGGCATGTCTCGAAAAGAATGAAAAGCAAAACAATCAAGCGGCGAATGGTAACAGGCGACACCCGCCCCGCTCCAGCGGGCAGGGCATTTAAGCCAAGTTTGCGGCTGGAACACCCATAGAGCGTGGCGAATGGCCGAATATCGGTCGACGGCATTTACCGTTTATCGGCTTCGTGCCAGATTCGTCCCCTGATAACTTTCCTTACAATTCCTCGACTACAGTTTGCCCATGCCTGCCCAACTCAAGCGTCGCCTGTTCGTTTTCCTGCTGCTGGTTCTGTTGATTGCCGGGGGCTTCTTCGCCCATTGGTTTTTCAAGGGACGCTTTTATGAAAGCACCGACAATGCCTATGTCCAGGGCGAGATCACCCGCGTCTCCAGCCAGTTGAGCGCGCGCATCGACGAAGTGCTGGTACAGGACAACCAGCACGTGGAAAAAGGCCAGTTGCTGGTGCGCCTCGAACCCAATGATTTCCGCCTCGCCGTGGATCGCGCCAGCGCCGCCCTCGCCACCCGCGAAGCCGAGCGTTTGCAGGCACAAAGCAAATTGACTCAGCAATCGAGCCTGATCGCCGCCAGCGACGCGCAAGTGGCCGCCTCCCAGGCATCCCTGGGTCGCTCGCAGATAGATCTGTCTCGCGCTGAAGCCCTGCGCAAGCCTGGTTTTGTGTCCGAGGAACGGGTCACCACCCTCTCCGCCGACAATCACATTGCCCGCTCGCAAGTGGCCAAGGCTCAGGCCGATGCGCAGAGCCAGCGCCAGCAGGTCAACGCACTGACCGCCGAGATCAAACGCCTCGACGCGCAGATCGCCAACGCCCGCGCCGATCTGGCGCAAGCCGAACTCAACCTGACTCGCAGCGACATTCACGCGCCGATCAGCGGCATGGTCGGCCAGCGTGCCGCGCGCAACGGCCAAGTGGTGCAGGCCGGCGCGTACCTGCTGTCGATAGTCCCGGACGAAGACATCTGGGTGCAGGCCAACTTCAAGGAAACCCAGATCGGCCACATGGTCCCCGGCCAAAAAGCCGAACTGACTTTCGACGCCTACAGCGACACGCCGATCGAGGCGCGTGTCGACAGTCTGTTCGCCGCCTCGGGTGCGCAGTTCAGCCTGTTGCCGCCGGATAACGCCACCGGCAACTTCACCAAAGTCGTGCAGCGGATTCCGGTGAAATTGACGTTCAAGGCTGACAATCCGTTGCATGGCAAGATCCGTCCGGGCATGTCGGTCACCGCCACCGTGAACATCAAAGACGCCCCAGACAATGGCCGGTGATCAACTGATCCGCCCGGTCGGCGAACCGACCCGGCGGGACTGGATCGCGGTGATGAGCGTGATGCTTGGCGCCTTCATGGCAGTGCTCGACATTCAGATCACCAACTCTTCGCTCAAGGACATTCAGGGCGCGCTGTCGGCGACACTGGAAGAAGGCTCGTGGATTTCCACCTCCTATCTGGTGGCGGAAATCATCATGATTCCGCTGACCGCGTGGCTGGTGCAGTTGCTCTCGGCACGACGGCTGGCGGTGTGGGTGTCGCTGGGATTTCTGGTGTCATCGCTGCTGTGCTCGATGGCCTGGAGCCTCGAAAGCATGATCGTCTTTCGCGCCATGCAGGGCTTCACCGGTGGTGCACTGATCCCGCTGGCATTCACCCTGACCCTGATCAAACTCCCCGAACACCATCGCGCCAAAGGCATGGCAATGTTCGCCATGACCGCGACCTTCGCCCCATCCATCGGCCCGACCCTCGGCGGCTGGCTCACGGAAAACTGGGGCTGGGAATACATCTTCTACATCAACATCCCGCCGGGGCTGATCATGATCGCCGGGCTGATGTACGGACTGGAGAAGAAAGAAGCGCACTGGGAGCTGCTGAAAAGCACCGACTACACCGGGATTCTCACGCTGGGTGTCGGCCTCGGCTGCCTGCAAGTCTTTCTCGAAGAAGGCCACCGCAAGGACTGGCTGGAATCGAACCTGATCGTGACCCTCGGCAGCATCGCCCTCCTCAGCCTGATCACCTTCGTCATCGTGCAGATCTCCAAACCCAACCCGCTGATCAACCTCGGCATCCTGCGCAATCGCAACTTCGGCCTGTCGAGCATTTCCAGCCTCGGCATGGGCGTCGGTTTATACGGCTCGATCTATCTGCTGCCGCTGTACTTGGCGCAGATCCAGAACTACAACGCCCTGCAAATCGGCGAAGTGATCATGTGGATGGGCGTGCCACAGCTGTTCCTGATTCCGCTGGTGCCGAAGCTGATGAAATTCGTCTCGCCGAAGTGGCTGTGCACGCTGGGCTTCGGGCTGTTCGGGCTGGCGAGTTTTTCGTCGGGGGTGCTCAACCCGGATTTCGCCGGGCCGCAGTTCAATCAGATCCAGATCATCCGCGCGCTGGGTCAACCGCTGATCATGGTCACCATTTCGCTGATCGCTACGGCGTACATCCTGCCGCAGGACGCGGGGTCGGCATCGAGCCTGTTCAACATCCTGCGCAACCTCGGCGGCGCGATCGGCATCGCCCTGCTCGCCACGCTATTGGATGCACGCACCAAAACCTACTTCGATTATTTGCGTGAAGCGGTGGTGCCGACCAATCCGCAAGTGGCCGAGCGGCTGGCGTCGATGACCGACCGTTTTGGCAGTGACACGGCGGCGTTGGGCAAGTTGAGCGAGATCGTGCATCAGCAGGCGCTGATCATGGCTTACAACGATGCGTTTCACTTTGTCGGGATTGCGCTGGGAGTCAGCATGTTGGCGATTTTGTTGACCAAAAAATTGCCGCAGGGATTGAAGGCTGGGGAGTCTCACTGATCTGTGTTGCCTGGACCGGCCTCATCGCTGGCAAGCCAGCTCCCACAAGTTTCTTTGGTGCTCACACATTTTGTGTACGCCCTCAATCCCTGTGGGAGCTGGCTTGCCAGCGATGGGCCCGATCAGGCGATGAAGTTCAAACCGCCAAAAGCCGCTCACGCAGTTTGGCAATCTCATCGCGCATCTGCGCCGCTGCCTCAAATTCCAGATCCCGCGCCAACTGGTACATCTTCTCTTCCAGCGCGCGAATGCGTTTGGTGATTTCGCTCGGCGAGCGCAGTTCGGCTTCGTACTTGGCGTTTTCTTCGGCAGCCTTGGCCATACCCTTGCGCTTCTTGCTGCGCGAGCCGGGCACGGTGGCGCCTTCCATGATGTCGGCGACGTCTTTGAACACCCCTTTGGGCGTGATGCCGTTGGCGAGGTTGAAGGCAATCTGCTTGTCACGACGACGCTCGGTCTCGCCAATCGCCCGCTCCATCGAACCAGTGATGCGGTCGGCGTAGAGAATCGCCCGGCCATTGAGGTTGCGCGCGGCCCGGCCGATGGTCTGAATCAGCGAGCGCTCGGAACGCAGGAAGCCCTCCTTGTCAGCATCGAGGATCGCCACCAGCGACACTTCCGGCATGTCCAGACCTTCACGCAGCAGGTTGATCCCCACCAGCACATCGAAGGTGCCCAAGCGCAGATCGCGGATGATCTCGACCCGCTCGACGGTGTCGATATCCGAGTGCAGATAACGCACGCGCACGCCGTGGTCGGCGAGATAATCAGTGAGGTCTTCGGCCATGCGTTTGGTCAGCGTGGTGACCAGCACCCGCTCCTCGACCGCCACGCGCTTGGTGATTTCCGAGAGCAAGTCGTCAACCTGGGTCAGCGCCGGGCGCACTTCAACCTGCGGGTCGACCAGGCCGGTCGGGCGCACCACTTGCTCGACCACGCGCCCGGCGTGTTCGGCCTCGTAGTTGCCCGGCGTCGCCGAGACGAAAATCGTCTGCGGGCTGACCCCTTCCCACTCGTCAAAGCGCATGGGCCGGTTGTCCAGTGCCGACGGCAAGCGGAAGCCATATTCCACCAGGGTTTCTTTACGCGAACGGTCGCCCTTATACATCGCGCCGACTTGCGGCACGCTGACGTGGGATTCGTCGATCACCAGCAAGGCGTCGGCCGGCAGGTAGTCATAGAGCGTTGGCGGCGCGGCGCCGGCAGGACGCCCGGACAGGTAGCGCGAGTAGTTTTCGATGCCGTTGCAGTAACCCAGTTCGAGGATCATTTCCAGGTCGAATCGGGTGCGCTGCTCCAGGCGCTGGGCTTCCACCAGTTTGTTGCTGCTGCGCAGGTATTCGAGACGTTCCTGCAGCTCGACCTTGATCCCCTCGATGGCGTCGAGCAGGGTTTCGCGCGGCGTCACGTAGTGACTCTTCGGATAGAAGGTGAAGCGCGGCATCTTGCGGATGACTTCGCCGGTCAGCGGGTCGAACGCGGAAATGCTCTCGACCTCGTCATCGAACAGCTCGATGCGGATCGCTTCCAGATCGGATTCAGCCGGGTAAATGTCGATCACGTCGCCGCGCACGCGGAATGTCGCGCGGGCAAAATCCATGTCGTTGCGGGTGTATTGCAGGTCGGCCAGACGTCGCAGCAACGCGCGCTGATCGAGTTTGTCGCCGCGATCGACGTGCAGCACCATCTTCAGATAGGTTTCCGGACTACCGAGACCGTAGATGCACGAGACCGTGGTGACGATGATCGCGTCCTTGCGCTCGAGCAACGCCTTGGTCGCGGACAGACGCATCTGCTCGATGTGGTCGTTGATCGACGCGTCCTTCTCGATGAAGGTGTCGGACGACGGCACATAGGCTTCGGGCTGGTAGTAGTCGTAGTAGGAAACGAAATACTCGACCGCGTTGTTCGGGAAGAACGCCTTGAACTCGCCATACAGTTGCGCGGCGAGGGTCTTGTTCGGCGCCAGCACCAGCGTCGGGCGCTGTACCTGCGAGATGACATTGGCGATGCTGAAGGTCTTGCCCGAGCCGGTCACACCGAGCAGCGTCTGGTGCGCCAGCCCGGCTTCGATGCCCTCGACCAATTGGCGGATCGCTTCTGGCTGATCGCCGGCAGGCTCGAAGCGGGTGACTAGCTGGAATTCGGACATACACACCTCTGGGATCGCGGCTCGCGCAGAAAACAGCCGAGCCGCGGGGATGACCGCAAACGACCGTTGTCGCCCAAGGAAAAACGAAGATTGTGCTCAATGTGGAGCCGATTGCCTCGCCTTTCAAGGCAAACGTCCTACATCCGGTAAAGTCTCTGACAGAGTCAATCGACTAACGGTCAAGAAATAATCGGAAAAACTTGCCGGAAAAGCTGAATCGCCTGTCGCCATTGCTCAGTAATGGCCTCTATACTAGCTCCCCGTTTGTGCACCGCTCTAGTGCATTCGGCTGGAGCGCGACACGTCCCTCCACTCTCCATTCAGAGCCGCCGTAATAATGAGCCTGTTCTCCGCTGTCGAAATGGCACCCCGCGATCCAATCCTGGGCCTCAACGAAGCATTCAACGCCGATACCCGGACCACCAAGGTCAACCTGGGTGTAGGTGTTTACTGCAACGAAGAGGGGCGAATTCCCCTGCTGCGCGCGGTGATCGAAGCCGAAACCATTCGCGCTGCTCAGCACGCCTCCCGTGGCTACCTGCCGATCGACGGCATTGCCGCCTACGACCAGGCCGTGCAAAAGCTGCTGTTCGGTAACGACTCGCCGCTGATCGCTGCCGGTCGCATTGTCACCACTCAGGCTGTCGGCGGTACCGGCGCGCTGAAAATCGGTGCCGACTTCCTCAAGCAACTGCTGCCGAACGCCGTCGTGGCCATCAGCGACCCGAGCTGGGAAAACCACCGTGCGCTGTTCGAAACCGCTGGCTTCCCGGTGCAGAACTACCGTTACTACGACGCCGCCACCCACGACGTGAACCGTGCCGGCATGCTCGACGACCTCAATGCCCTGCCGAACGGCTCGATCGTTGTGCTGCACGCCTGCTGCCACAACCCGACCGGCGTCGACCTGACCCCGGCCGACTGGAAGAATGTGCTGGACGTGGTCAAGGCCAAAGGTCACGTGCCGTTCCTCGACATGGCTTACCAGGGTTTCGGCGACGGCATCGACGAGGACGCCGCAGCGGTGCGTCTGTTCGCTGAATCGGGCCTGACTTTCTTCGTTTCGAGCTCGTTCTCCAAGTCGTTCTCGCTGTACGGCGAGCGCGTGGGCGCCCTGTCGATCGTCAGCGAATCGAAAGAAGAAAGCGCGCGCGTGCTGTCGCAGGTCAAGCGCGTGATCCGCACCAACTACTCCAACCCGCCGACTCACGGTGCCAGCGTTGTCGCCGCCGTGTTGAACAGCCCGGAACTGCGCGCCCAGTGGGAAGCCGAACTGGCAGAAATGCGCCTGCGCATTCGCGGCATGCGCGAGCAGATGGTCGCCCTGCTGGCCGAGAAAGCCCCGCAGCGTGACTTCAGCTTCGTCGGCCGTCAGCGCGGCATGTTCTCCTACTCCGGCCTGACCACCGAACAGGTGCATCGCCTGCGTAACGAGTTCGGCATCTACGCCCTGGACACCGGCCGCATCTGCGTCGCGGCACTGAACCAGAGCAACATCAAAGCGGTAACGGATGCGATCGTTCAGGTCATCTGATTCGCCTGGCAATGAAAAACGGGAAGCCTTGGGGCTTCCCGTTTTTTATTTGTCCGAAGGAATGCAACATTCCCTCTAAACTGCATACAAATCTGAACTGTGGGAGCGAGCCTGCTCGCGAAATCGGTGTATCAGCCAAAGATCATGGCGACTGATCCGATGCTTTCGCGAGCAGACTCGCTCCCACAGGTTTCGTATATATCCAGGAATAACCCACATGAAAAACGACAACCTGCGCGCCGACCGAGACGACCTGGATGACTTCATCCCCCGCGCCCCGGCCAAACGCGACAAAAACCTGGTGCTGCAAGTGGCGGCCGGGGTATTCCTTGGCGGCCTGGCGCTGTGGCTGGTGCAACTGGCGGCCACGGCGTTGTACGCAAAGCTGCTGATGGGCACCCTTACATTCGGCGGCTGACAGCCGTTCGGCAAAAAAAGAATCGGCAAAGCTTGACTAGTCTTTTTAAATCAGTAACATACGCACCAATTCCGCAATAGCTCAGTTGGTAGAGCAAATGACTGTTAATCATTGGGTCCCTGGTTCGAGTCCAGGTTGTGGAGCCAAATAGCAAAGCCCCTGAATCGAAAGATTCAGGGGCTTTTTTGTGGGCGCTCGAAAGTCCAAAAGATCAAAAGATCGCAGCCTGCGGCAGCTCCTACATTTGGAATGCGCTCCCCCTGTAGGAGCTGCCGCAGGCTGCGATCTTTTGCTCTTCAAACCAAAAAGGCCGATCTGTCTCACAACAGATCGGCCTTTTTCATCCAGTCAGCGATCAGACATGCTCGCCACTCTTCACCTGCACCTTCGGCGCCCCATGCCCATGATCGTGGTCATCAGGCTCGACTACCGGCACTTCTTTGCCATCGCAATCGTGCAGCTTGCCGTCGCTGAAGTAGTCACCCTCACGCAACGCCGCCAGGTCGCGATAACGCAGAGTGCGCTCTTCCGCAGCCGCAAACACCGACTGCTGATCCGAGTTGCCGGCAGTGAAGTGGTTGAAGGCCAGGTTCAGCACAATCGCCATGATCGCCGATGAACTGATGCCCGAGTGGAAAATGGTCGCGAACCAGCTCGGGAAATGATCGTAGAAGTTCGGCGCGGCAATCGGGATCATGCCGAAGCCGATCGAGGTCGCGACGATGATCAGGTTGACGTTGTTGCGGTAATCGACCTTCGACAGCGTACGGATGCCGCTCGCCGCCACCGTACCGAACAGCACGATACCGGCACCGCCCAGCACTGAGGTCGGCACTGCGGCAATCACCCGACCCATGAACGGCAGCAGGCCGAGGATCACCAGGAAGATACCGCCGGTGGCCACCACATAACGACTCTTGATCCCGGTCACCGCCACCAGCCCGACGTTCTGCGCGAAGGCGCTTTGGGTGAACGATCCGAAGATTGGTGCAAACATGCTCGACAGCATGTCGGCGCGCAAACCGTTGCCCAGGCGTTTGGAGTCGACCTTGGTGCCGATGATCTCACCGACCGCCAGAATGTCCGCCGAGGTTTCCACCAGGGTCACCATGACCACGATGCACATCGACAGGATCGCGGCGAAGTGGAAAGTCGGCATGCCGAAGTGGAACGGCGTCGGGAAGCCGAACATCGGCCCTTGAGCGACACCGGAGAAATCCGCCATGCCAAGGAACACTGCCAGCACCGTGCCGATCACCATGGCCAACAGGATCGACAGACGCGAGATGGTCGAACTGCCGACCTTGCTCAGCAACAACACCAGCACCAGCGTGACCGCCGCCAGCCCGATGTTCTGCATGCTGCCGAAGTCCGGCGCATGGCTGTTGCCACCCATGGCCCAGCGCGCCGCCACCGGCATCAGCGTCAGACCAATGGTAGTGATCACGATACCGGTGACCAATGGAGGGAAAAACTTGGTGATTCGCGAGAACACCGGGGTGATCAGCAAGCCGATCAACGACGCGGCAATCACCGCGCCCAGCACCGACTGGAAGCCGCCCTCCCCGCCACTGCTGACGATCGCGACCATGGTCGCCACACCGGAGAACGACACGCCCTGCACCAGCGGCAACTGACAGCCAAAAAACGGTAGACCCAGGGTTTGCAGCAGTGTTGCCAGCCCCCCCGCAAACAATGAAGCAGCAATCAACAAACCAATGTCCGCCGGCGACAGCCCGGCCGCCTGGCCAATGATCAGTGGCACCGCAACGATACCGCCGTACATGGTCAGAACATGTTGCAGGCCGTAAGCCATATTCGCGCCGACCCCGAGATTTTCGTCCTCGGGCCGTTGGTGTGAAACATGGGGCGTTTTCATGTGGGGGGTTCCCTGGTTTTTGTTATGCGCACACTGTATTCAATACTCGGGACAAATGTCCATAGAGTTGTATACAACTTATCGGTCACATAATGGATAGGTAGCCACCCAAGCTTCTATCCCGCCACCTCTAGCTCCCACAAATCCGGCAACACATCCCCTCCTGCCCCCGGGTTTTATCGCACTAGGCTGAAGTGTTCATGGCGACCAGCGGTGCATTGGCGCCCTTTTTTATACATATAAAGTATGCATAATGAAGTCATTCGAAATTCAGTACGACAAAAGCAAGAACGCAGCCAACAAACTCAAGCACAGGGGTGTCAGCCTTGCCGAGACCGAGCCGGTCTTTCACGACGAGCGCGCGCTGACGATCGAGGACAACGACCATGACGAACAGCGCTGGATCACCCTCGGCCTCGATGGCAAAGGGCGTTTGCTGGTGGTTGCGTACAGTTATCGCGAAGCCAACGTCGTACGAATCATTTCTGCACGTGTCGCCACACCGAGCGAGCGTTGCGCTTACTTTCTGGAGGCTTGAACAATGAAAGACGAATACGACTTCTCGCAGGGCAAACGCGGTGCCTTGGCGCCCGCCAAGGGCAAGACCCGCATCACCATCATGCTCGATGACGCCGTCATCGAAGCCGCCCGCAACGTGGCGGAAAACGAAGGCTTCGGTTATCAGACGGTGATCAACAACACCCTGCGCCATGCCCTGCTGGAGGCTGGCAGCAAAATGCAGGAGGCCGAGCCGCCCCACTCCGGGCAATTCAAGAAAGGCATCACCGCCGCCGACCTCAAGACCCTGGAAAAAAAGCTCTCGGCGGCGGTCGGTGAAATCCGCCGGGTACTGGAACCGGAGGCAAAGCCCTGAGATCAGGCCGGTACGAGCATCCGCGCCAGCGACTGACGCACAGGCGGCTGGTCAGGCAGGCGCAGGCCGAACTCCTGCTCCAGCACCTCGATCAACTCATCGACATCCGCCACCTCGCGCCGTTCGCTGTCGGCGCCCATGTGATGAACCGCGAAGCTGCCGTTGTTCAGAGTCCGTCGCCAGCCATCGCCGGTACGCGCAACCATCAGCCGTTTGGCGAACGGTGACTCGGGATGGGTCGAGACGTACCAGTTGCCGAGGGTGTAATCGATGTCTTCCTGGCGTTGCAGATCAAACAGGTACATCGCACGCCACTCGCCTGCGACACTGGCCCGCAGCATGTAGCCGTCGGCCTGTTTCTCGATGCGATAGGACTCGTGCGGCGTCGGCTGTTCAGCCTCGGTATCGAGCAACAGCGGCGCAGTCGGCACCATGCCGCCAAAGCCGACATCGGTGATGTAGCGTTCGCCATCGATGATCACCAGGCTCAAGCGATGGGTGCGCGCCGTCCACGTGCCCTCGGGTTGCGCCAGTACCACGCGCCCGGAGATACCACGGGCCTCGAAGCCCAATTCCTGCAGCAACGCCAGAAACAGATTGTTCAATTCGTAGCAGTAACCACCCCGACCACCGTGGAGAACTTTCTGTTCGACCGACGCCAGATCGATCAGCACCGGTGCGCCCGTGATCGTCGACAGGTTCTCGAACGGGAAGATCCCGGTATGGCGTAACTGCAACTGCCGCAGGGTTTCCAGGGTCGGTGCCGGTGGGGCATCGAATCCCAGGCGCTGCAGGTACAACGTCGGATTCGCCAGACGTGGCTCGCTCATTGCTCAGTCCTTTTGCATGTGGCCGCGGCTCGCTGTGCCGCTGGCCGACAGGTATACGGGATTGGGCCCCGACTCCGACAATTGATTTCGCCAATCAGCGCTACCGCCGCTTGCGCGAACCGATGCGAATCCACGTCGGTGCATGGTCGCTGGCGTGCGGTTCGTTGCGCACCCAGGCATCGACCCCGGCCTCGTGCAGGTAAGGGCTGAGTTCCGGGTTGAGCAGCAGATGATCAATGCGCAGACCGGAGTTGGTTTGCCAATGCTGGCGGAAGTAATCCCAGAACGTGTAGAGGCGATCCTCGGGATACAGATGACGCAGCGAATCCGTCCAGCCCTGATCGAGCAGACGTTGATAACACTCGCGGCTTTCGGGCTGCAGCAGCGCATCCTTGAGCCAGGAACGGGTGTTATAGATGTCCATATCGGTGGGCACCACGTTGTAATCGCCGGCCAGCACCACCGGATGATCGCTGCTTTGCAGATCCTTGGCGTAGCGGATCAGGCGTTCGAACCAGGCCAGTTTGTAATCGAACTTCGGCCCCGGCTGCGGATTGCCGTTGGGCAAGTACAGGCAGCCGACCAGCACGCCGTGCACCGCCGCCTCCAGATAACGACTGTGCTTGTCGTCGGGATCGCCCGGCAGACCACGACGGCTTTCCAACGGTTGCGCATCGCGAGCGAGGATCGCCACGCCGTTCCATGACGCCTGACCGTGCCAGATCGCGCCGTAACCCGCCGCTTCGAGTTCGGCAGCCGGAAATGCACTGTCCACCGACTTGAGTTCCTGCAGGCAGGCAATGTCCGGCTGCTCGCGCTTGAGCCATTGCAGCAGGTTCGGTAACCGCGCACGCAAACCGTTGACGTTGAAGGTGGCGATCCGCAGGTTTTTCATCGTCCAGGCTCCGGCGAACAAGGTGGGAAAATTGTGACCCTGTGGCGGCGCCGGTGGTTGCATCGGATCAACCGGCCGCGACTGATGATCGATACTGCAGCTCGATAACCGCTCGTCAGCCAATCGGCACCAACGGGTAAACGTGTCAGACCAACGTCAGGTAATCGCCCCTTTCTGGAGACGTACCATGACTACACGTACACTCACTTCTTTGTTGCTCGCCGGCCTGCTGGCTACGACTTCGGCTGCCAGCTTCGCGGCGAACGACAGTTCCGGTACATCGAGCACCAACCCCGACGTCAACAAAAGCACGCCCAAACCGCCGGACAACACCCCAGGCGCACCGGCCGGCAGTAACGGCGCGGGTAGCCCCGGATCTGGCAATGGCACCGGCACCAACGGCGGCGCCATGGGTTCTGGTTCGGGGGCTGGCGGCGGCACCGGTGCGGCGGGCGGCGGGACCGGCGGTGCGGGCGGTGGCTCGGGCAGCTGAACGAACCGGCGTTACGGTGAGTGATGAGGCCTGTGAGAGGGAGTTTGCTCCCTCTCCTCTGCTGGAGCGCTGAAACTTCAGCGATCCGAACGCATCAACTCGGCAACCTCCGATTCCAGCGACAACACCGCCGCGCGATTACGCCCGGCATTTTTCGCCTGATACAACGCCGCGTCGGCACGCTGGATAAATTCTTCCAGGCTGTCGTTTCCGCTGGGCACAAACGCGTAGCAACCCAGGCTCACTGTCAGGTAGCCGGTCGGCGAACCGCTGTGGGTGATGCGCTTGTCCATCACGCTGCGGCGGATCTGCCCGGCAATCGCCAGCGTGCCGTTGATGTCAGTGTCCGGCAGCAGCACCGCGAACTCTTCGCCGCCGTAACGTACTGCCAGATCAGCCTTGCGCTGGCAACTGTTCTTCAGCACTTGGGCCACCTGGGTCAGGCAATGATCCCCCGCCACATGGCCGTAGGCATCGTTGTAGCGTTTGAAGAAATCGATATCGAGCATGATCAGGCCGACCGGACTCGACTGCCGTGCACCGCGGGCGAATTCGATGTCCAGC
The DNA here is from genome assembly GCF_019775695.1 of Pseudomonas sp. AO-1. Classification (NCBI taxonomy): domain Bacteria; kingdom Pseudomonadati; phylum Pseudomonadota; class Gammaproteobacteria; order Pseudomonadales; family Pseudomonadaceae; genus Pseudomonas; species Pseudomonas sp. AO-1. Next base: position 2,351,037 of record NZ_CP079947.1, on the reverse strand, counting down.
GATTGCTCGAACAGCCGCCGGTTCGCCAGTCCGGTCAGGCTGTCATGAGTCGCAATCTGCTCCAGTGCGCGCTGCGCCCTGCGCAAGTTTTTCTCGATACGCTCACCGTCACGCACCTGATGAATGAACACCCAGCCGAACAGGCCGACGCCGAGAATCACCAACGCCACAATCACGCTGGACTGAAAGGCCCGCTCGGACCAACCCTTGAGAATCGTGTCGCGCGAAGAGGCGGACGCGACCACCAGCGGGTAAGCCGTCAGCTGCCGGTAGCCGTATAAACGCACCACGCCGTCGACCACCGATCTGATCATCGCCGTACCGGCCGGCGCCTCAGGCAGCAGCTTCTGATAGATCTTGCCCCGCGCCAGCGACGAGCCGATCAGGCTCTCGTCGAACGGCCGCCGCGCCAGCAGGGTGCCGTCCTTGAGGCCGAGAAACATGATGCCGCTATCATCGAGGCTGAAGCTTTTGAAGAAGCGGTCGAAGTACGCCATCTTGATCCCGGCCATCAGCACGCCCTGAAAGTTGCCGGCGCGGTCATTGATGCGCTTCGAGATCGGAATGATCCACTCTCCATTTTCCCGACTGCGGATCGCCGGGCCGATGTGCGCCACGGTAGAAACGTTTTGCTGGTGAAACTTGAAGTACTCGCGGTCGGCCACCCCGTTGCCACGAGGCAAGTCCGGGAACGAGGTGATCACCCACTGCCCCTCGCGGTCAAACAGGAACATGCCGTGCAGCTGTTCCAGTTGCTGCACCCGACGGGCGAAGGTCTGCTGCAGGCGTGGTCGTTGCGCGGCGCCATATCCGTCGTCCTCGACCCAGTCGGCGAGACTGGTGAGCACCAGATCGGCAGCCAGAAACGTGTCTTCGGCCTGCTGCGCCATGGCTCGGGTCAAGTTGGTGGAGGCAACCTGCGCGTTCGCCAGGTCCTGACGCCGCGTCTGCTCCAGCTGCAAATAAAGCAAGCCGGACAGGCACAGGCACACCGCAACGATGAACAGCGCTGCCGCCTTACGCAACGGCAGGCGTTTAAGCGTGCCGGGAGTTTGATGCGGTTCGTGAATGGGGATTGGCAAAAACGTGTCCTGGGCAGGTACGACAGGGGCCGCAGCCCGAAACCCTTACTGTTTGTGAGCGTAGCCCACCGGGATGCGCACGGCAAACCCGCCGCGCCTACACACGCCCGCCCCGTTGTATCGGCGCGCGAGGGATTTGGATGAACGCCGCGCCGCGATTTATTTTCAGAGGTCGTTTTGCAGGTGATCGCCCTCGCGTATCTGCGCAGGGCATTCGCGCAGGGCACCAGTGGCAGCTATCGGGGTTTGTTGATTTCCCGCAGCAAATCCGCGACCGGCAGGTTCATGGTGTTTGAGTAGTAAGGTTTATAGCCATACGCGGTGACGACGACTTTGCAGGGGATTTGTTGTTTGTTGGCGAGGAGTTGATTCAGCTCTGCCACCGAGAGATTTCTTTCAGAACTCCGGTTGCTTGAAGTTTCACTCAAGAATGCGCGAGTGAGATAGGAAAACTTGGCCTTGTTGTTTTCATTTTTTTCCGAGCGTATCAAACCGGTGGCGGAAAACTGCATGGCTTTGCCTACTGAGAAATCATGATCATCCGCCAATGCGCAATGAAGCATGCCCGAAATCACCCCAACTCGCTCTCCGCGATCAAAAAGATCCAACACATCAACGTCCGACTGATACCGGATGACGTATAGCAGCGACTTTTCTCTTTCCACAGACTCGAAGCTCAGGTTTGCCGGAGGCTTTGTGTGATCCTTCGCACAACCAGAGCAGAAAGCGAGCAAGCCGCAAAGTAGTAACCTGTACATCATGGAAAATCCTTCATGATTGAATCAAAAAGCATATCGGCTGCTGATTTGCTCCCTGCGATACGGGCAGTAAACAACCCCCATGCATTTGCATGATTAGTGTCTACATTGACGTTCAATGAAGGGCCACATGAGATAAGCCACTTTTCACCAAAATCAGCGACTCCATCTGACGAATCTCTTTTAGTTGGCATTGCTTTGATATTGATCCAATCGGCAGCAATGGGATCAGGACGCTCGCGATAAATATCAGAACCCAACCAGACCAGGGCCCCTTCACCCACGGGATCAAGGGTAATCAGCATCTGAATCCGGTAACCCCATTCCGACATGATCTTTGTCAGATGCGCACCATTCCAACCGCCGAGGCTATGACCCACGATATAGACAGGACAGCTCTTGTAGGGAATCAGACTCAGGACATGACGCTGAATATCCTGTTTTCCTCTGACTTCGTTGTAGCCCAGCCACTCAGACTTGTATTTACCCTCCTTAGCCAAGCTTGTCGTGCGCTCATCAAAATCCTTCCGTGCCTCTTGGATGTTTCCATAAGGCCCCGAAAAATAATAACGTTCCTTATCCCCGGCGCCTCCAACGAAAACAACAATCGCCTTGGTACTCTCCACCGGCACAGGCTTGTCACTGACATCCTTCTTGTCCGTCAGCGCGTGTTCCTTGTGCAGCTTGTAATTAATGCCTTTCGCGCACGTTACTGTTTCAGCCGCCATGCCTCACTCCTCCAGAAACAGCTTGATGGTTTCAGGCAGGTGCGAGCTGACTTCGTGGGTGAACCCATTAGCGTCAGACACCCCGTGTTCCAGTCGCCCATCTGCGCGCTGAATCACGTAGGGATGATTGATCATGGGCTCACCGGTCACGTCATTGACCAGTTTCAACTTGTCCGTGAAATGCACCGGCATCGGCAGCAAACCACTGAAAGGTGCCGCTGTTACCGTGTCACCAATGATGACCGTGCCGGATCCACCAATGACCACATTGCCGTGCCCTCCGGTGCTGTCCAGGGTCGCGGCGTTCAAGCCATTGATAAACACCGTCGAAGAAACGCCGCCAGTAATCGGGCTGTCGCACGCTGATTTATCAGTCATTCGTGCAGCCGCCAAGCCGTCGAAATTTACGTTCGGCGAGCCACTGGCAATCGGATTGGTGCCATGCCCCGGGAGTGGGCAGGCGGTCGGATCGGTGACGCGGGCGGCGGGTTTTCCGCTCATGAACAGCTCCTTGCAGTGTTGCGGGTCATCCTTTTGGGGGCGCAAGCATGCGTGAATTTCCAGGGTGCTTCAAACCTCCAGGCAAAAAAAGCGCCCGATCGAGGCGCCTTTTTCATTCGTGCAAACCACTCACATCAACGCGACGGCGGCACCCGAATATCCCCCGCTCGGCACTGCGTCTTCACGCCTTTGCCGCACGCGCCAAACTGTAGATCCTTGCCCATGCATACCCGCACTTCCGAGAGTTCCGGGCCGCTGCAGATCACCGCGATGCCATTGGCCGGGATCCCCGGGTTGGCCTTGCGGAACAGGTCGGCGATTTCCTGGGCTTCGAAATAATACGAGGAACTGAACGGCTGCAGCTCTTGCGGGATCTTCACCGCGCCCACTGCTTTGTCCGCCTCATCCAGATAGCCCATCGCGCCCAGACCGCTGCAAGTGCCGTGCTTGGACCATTCGTGATCAAGCAGTTTTTTGGTCGGGAACAGCGTCAGACCTTTGGTCGTCTCCGCCGCCGACAGCGTGGTCAAGGGTGGGCAGGATTCCGGCCAGCCGCCATTGGCGTATTGCGGCCACAGACCGTGCAATACGAAGCCATAACCCTTGCCGGAACATTGCACGTCATCTTTGTGAGTGAGGCAAAAGGTCGGCGACCAGGACAGCGTCAGCAGGTAGTAATCGAACTGCCCCGCCACCGCTTCCGTTTGCACCTTGCTGGCGTGCGACTGACGCGCCGAACTCAGGCCGATGCTACCGGCCGTCAGCGCGATCAGCGCCAGAATTGTAAACAGCTTTTTCATGTACCCGCTCCTTGCGTTTGATTACCTGTTCCAGTTACGGCTGATTTGAACAGCCGGAAACATCTTTTCATAAAGAAATTTCAACCCTGTGACGAGAACAGTCGGTTGGAATTGGCGTGAAAAGCGCCGGGCAATCCGTGGAAAAAGAGATATCACCTTGACATCACTCCGTCACACCTCTAAAAAGTGCGGACAAATTGGATCCGAAGTAAAAATCTGATGGGGCCAGAGGCAAAATCGCCAAGGAGCTGTAAACAATGAAAAAATTCTTTATAAGAATTCTTGCTGCAACGGGAATCGCAGGCATCGCTTTTACTCTATTCGCAAGTGGTTATCTGATCTACTTGAGAGAACAGCCGATTTTTATAAAGATCGCAGCGGCGTTGATAGCCATGCTCTCCGCCTTTAAAGCCTACAAATATCTCAAGCACGCAATAGAACATGCCCAGGGCAAAAAAGACGCACCAAAGCTGAGCACTCCAGTCTTTATGGTTACCGGTGCGGTGTTGATGTTTTTCGTAACCCGCTATCTAAGCAACAACCCATTGATTTAAGAAACCATTCCCTTTACGACTTAGTACGCACATCACGCGCCCTGATCATTCAAACACAAGGACAGCCAAACCAATGGACTTTAAAAACATGGCGAATGCCGAGTACTTGTTAATGCACAAGGACTTTTACAAAACACAAGAAAGCATCGAAGAGATCCTCGTTAACAAAGCAGATGAAAACTCCCTGACATTGCTTTCTTCTCTTTCATTCAAGCATCATCAAGCGAAAGTCTTTAAAGAATGGTCCGTTTCCAGGCTCGCAAATAACAAATCTCAAAAGCAACTGCTTGAACAACATACCCCTTATGGCAGATTACAGATCTGGACTTGCTGGAAACACTATCTTTCCCATTTAAATCGGAAGCCATCGCAACAATCATTGCAGGATAGCTTAGCGACATTACATCGCACCTTTTGCAAACTAAACGACTCCGATGGCGAACAACAACACCCGCAACAGTATTTTTTGACTACGACAACCGCTTTTTCCAGGGACAGCTGGGAATTTCAGTTTATTCGAGCAAAAAAAATCTTCCTGGAAAACGAAACCCTCGCCCCTTACATCTCCGACTTTGAAAGCCACTACAATATAAAGCTTGTCGACTATTTGAATATTGTTTATTTAATTGTCAACATCTACCATTTGAAGGACGACATCGATTATCTCAACCCCACCCAGCTCGATCAATGGATCCTCGACATTGACCAAATTTGCACAAGCGCTCCGGTTAATCGCAAAACGCTCACCGAAGTGCTGAGCCTCATTTCCAGCCCCCTTGAAGAAAGCCAGTCATTTGCAAAAAGCACGTTAGACGAACCAAACAACTTTACACTTTTCCGAAACCGTCCTTTTATAAAACTGAGCGAAACTCGATACCTCCCTATCGAAGGCAAGCTTGTTGAAGATCTACTATTCAACAATCTGTATTACAAGATCAAAGATCTTTATATTGGAAAGTCACCATTCATGGATGATTTTGGAGGCGCCTTCGAAACGTATGCCGTCAATCTCTCCAACACGGCGTTTTCAGAAAAGAAAGACCAATACAAAATCATCCCCGAATTTCCTTTCGGCAAACCCCAACGCAAGTCTCCTGACTTGATGATTTCCTGCCCGGAAAACAACTCAGTAACCGTGATCGAAATAAAGTCAGCACGGGTTCTCGACCGGGTATTTTCAACCGAGCGCGATGATCAAGCGGTCGACAACTCTTTCGAGAAAACCAAAGCGCGCCCCCTCATTCAAGCTCGCACTTGCATAGGGGAAATAGTTCAGCGTAAAGTTCACCCGGATCTGACTGACAGCCAATACTATCAGTTCCTTGCGGTCACAATGAATGACTTCCCGCTTATACTTGAAAACATTGTCTTCACTGACCCAGCCGGCGAAGACATCAGTTCGTCACTTTTCTCGATGAACATCGAAGCATATGAAGTCCTTTTAAAAATCATTTCCTGCGACTATGAGTTCACACTGGACAACATACTTAATGGCTACAATCATTACAAACACAAAATGTCGATAAAGACCTATCTCAGCAGAGTGTTCACGCACAATAATCTTCATAGCGAAACGTTCGTGAAAATCATTAACGATTCAAGATCCGAATACATAGACTACTTACGCGCTTCTCGTAATTCTTAATAAGCCGAGGTCAAAAAAAGACAGGCCGAAACTAATGTTTCGGTCTATCCATTTCCCTAAAACAGCGCCTCCCAGAGAAGGTCATTCATCCCAACGCAGTCCAGAATGTACGGCTGAGTTCCAGACTGTCTCCTTGCGATTTTGGCGGTACCTTCATGACGCAAGGCAACACCACACCCCGTTGAAAGGTCTACGATTAACAGGCAGACATCAAACCAAGGGATCCGAAATGAGTAAAGCAGACGAACTGGCCGCCAAACTCAAGCAAACCCGGCACACCCACGCGGATGCCGCGCTGGAGATCGATTGCTGGCCGGCGCAGGTCTACGATCTGTACCACCGCATTGAGGTCTGGCTGCAGCCCGTCACCGAAGTCGGCCTGAAAATCCGGCGCAATCCAACCCACGTTTGCGAGAGCTCACCCGATGGCGAAAGCCACGATTACGCGATCGACCAACTGGTGATCGAAGCCAACCAGCAAACCCTGACATTTGATCCCATCGCCCGGTTTACCGAAGACGGCGCCGGTCGCGTGCAGATCACCCTGCCGGATCGCAACACCTACCTGCTGCGCACCGTCGATGAACATCATGAAAGCCATTGGTGGTTGCAGACGGTGGAAACCGGGCAGGAGCTGGATGCGATTGCGCTGACCGAGAACAATCTGTTGCAGGTGGTGCAGGAAGGTCTGGGCCTGTAACAGGAACGGGCAAACTGTCAAAACTGTAATCCCGCCCTCAGCCAACTGAAAGCCAGCGCTGGTTAGCCTCCCCGTCATGTTTCAAACGGGGACTTCCAGCGCATGCCTTCCAACACTTCAAGACGCACCTTCGTCAAAGGCCTGGCCGCCAGTGGCCTGCTCGGCGGCCTCGGTCTGTGGCGCGCGCCGGTCTGGGCGCTGAGCGGGCCAGGGCAGATCAATGAGCTGAGCGGCAGCGAGTTCGAGCTGTTCATCGGCGAAACCCCGGTCAACTTCACCGGCAGCCCGCGCACTGCGCTGACCATCAATGGCAACCTGCCCGGTCCGCTTCTGCGCTGGCGCGAAGGCGACACGGTGACGCTGCGGGTGCGTAATCGGCTCAAGGACAGCACTTCGATTCACTGGCACGGCATCCTGCTGCCGGCCAACATGGACGGCGTGCCGGGTCTGAGTTTTCACGGCATCGAACCGGGCGGCGTGTATGTCTACCAGTTCAAGGTGCGGCAGCACGGCACTTACTGGTATCACAGCCACTCCGGCTTGCAGGAACAGGCCGGGGTCTACGGGCCGTTGGTGATCGATGCGAAAGAACCGGAGCCGTTCCACTACGACCGCGACTACGTGGTGATGCTCAGCGACTGGACCGACGAGGACCCGGCCAGCCTGATGAAGACCCTGAAAAAACAGTCCGACTATTACAACTACCACAAGCGCACCGTCGGCGATTTTATCGACGACGTCAGCGACAAAGGCTGGAGTGCCACCGTCGCCGACCGCACGATGTGGGCGCAAATGAAGATGAACCCCACCGACATCGCCGACGTCAGTGGCGCCACCTACACCTTCCTGATCAACGGCCACGCTCCTGACTCGAATTGGACCGGACTGTTTCGCCCCGGCGAAAAACTGCGCCTGCGCCTGATCAACGGCTCGGCCATGACTTACTTCGACGTGCGCATTCCGGGGCTGAAAATGACCGTGGTGGCGGCGGACGGTTTGCACGTCAAACCGGTCAGCGTCGATGAACTGCGCATCGCGGTGGCGGAAACCTACGACGTGATCGTCGAGCCCGCCGCCGACGCTTATACCCTGTTCGCCCAGGCCATGGACCGCAGCGGTTACGCCCGCGCCACCCTCGCGTCCCGCGCCGGTCTGACGGCCCCGGTGCCAGCGCTGGACTCGCGCCCATTGGTGACCATGGACGACATGGGCATGGGTGGCATGGACCACGGCTCGATGGACATGAGCGACATGGTGGGCATGGACCACTCGGCGATGGGCCCGATGCAATCGCACCCCGCCAGCGAAAAAGACAATCCGCTAGTGGACATGCAAGCCATGACCCCCACACCGAAACTCGACGACCCCGGCCTCGGGCTGCGCAACAACGGCCGTCGCGTGCTGACTTACGCCGACCTGCGCAGCACCTTCGACGACCCGGACGGCCGCGATCCCGGGCGCACGATCGAGCTGCACCTGACCGGGCACATGGAGAAGTTCGCCTGGTCATTCAACGGCATCAAGTTCTCCGATGCCGAACCGCTGCGCCTCAAGTACGGCGAGCGCATCCGTCTGATGCTGGTCAACGACACGATGATGACCCACCCCATCCATCTGCACGGTTTGTGGAGCGATCTGGAAGACGAAAACGGCAACTTCCAGGTGCGCAAACACACCATCGACATGCCTCCCGGCACCCGTCGCAGCTATCGGGTCACGGCCGATGCATTGGGTCGCTGGGCCTATCACTGCCATCTGCTTTATCACATGGAAACGGGCATGTTCCGCGAAGTGCGGGTGGAAGAATGAAGGGGCTGATGATGACTCGATTTGCAGCGTTCTCCGTGTTGTTCATCGGCACCTCCGTCATGGCCGCCAACGACATGCAAGGCATGGATCACAGCCAGATGCCCGGCATGGATCACTCGATGCAAAGCATGGACGACGGCATGATGCAGCCTGCCGCACCCACTGAAAGCCGCACGCCGATCCCGGTGCTGACCGACGCCGACCGCGCCGCCGTGTTCGCCAGCCCCGGCGGCCATCAGGTGCATGACAGCGCGATCAACAGCTACTTCCTCGCCGACAAACTTGAGTGGCAAAACGCCGATGACGGCAGCGCTTTGGCCTGGGATCTGTCCGGCTGGATCGGCGGCGACATCGATCGCCTGTGGCTGCGCTCCGAAGGCGAACGCAGCAACGGCAAGACCGAGGACGCCGAGCTCCAGGCATTGTGGGGTCATGCGATTTCGCCGTGGTGGGACGTGGTCAGCGGCGTGCGTCAGGACTTCAATCCCGGCGCCGCACAAACCTGGGCCGCTTTCGGTCTGCAGGGCATGGCGCTGTACAACTTCGAAGCCGAGGCCACGGCGTTTCTCGGTGAGGGCGGACAAAGCGCGCTGCGGCTGGAAGGCGACTACGACATTCTGCTGACTAACCGGCTGATCCTGCAGCCCACCGCCGAACTCAACGTCTACGGCAAAAACGACCCGCAACGAGGCCTTGGTTCCGGCCTGTCGAACACCGAAGCCGGCCTGCGCCTGCGCTATGAAATCCGCCGCGAATTCGCGCCGTACCTCGGCGTGACGTGGAACCGCACCTACGGCAACACCGCCGATTACGCCCGCGAAGAAGGCGAAAGTCGCAGCGAAGCACGCCTCGTACTCGGTGTGCGGCTGTGGTTTTGAATCCCATTAAAAAACAACCCGGAGTCTTGCATGCGCACATTGAATATCACCTTGGCACTCGCCAGCGGATTGCTCTTGAGCACCCTCGCCCAGGCCCACCCGAAACTGCTGTCATCAACCCCGGCCGAAGGTGCTGACGGCGCAGCGCCGGACAAGATCGAGCTGCACTTTTCAGAAAACCTGTTGGCCCGGTTCTCCGGCGCCAAACTGGTGATGACCGAGATGCCCGGCATGGCCCATTCACCGATGCCGATGAAGGCCAGAGTCAGCGCTGGCAGCGACCCGAAATCCATGCTCGTCACCCCGCTCGTGCCGTTGCCCGCCGGCACCTACCAGGTCGAGTGGCGCGCGGTGTCGTCCGACACGCACCCGATCACCGGCAACGTCACGTTCAAAGTGAAGTGAGCGATGGCTGAACTGATCAACATCATTCTGCGCCTGGCGTTGTATGTGGATTTGCTGCTGTTGTTCGGGGTGGGGTTGTTTACGCTGTACAGCGCTGACGCCGACCTGCGGTCTGGCCCGATGCTGCGTGGATTGGCATTGATCGGGGCACTGCTGTCAGTGGCTGGACTGGTGCTGATGACGAGCGCCATGAGTGGCGAAACCGAACTCGCCGCACTCTGGCCGCATCTGCAGATGATGCTGCTGGAAACGGATGTCGGGCTGGCGTGGGCGCTGCGCATGATTGCGCTGATCGTGGTGCTGATTCAGCCGGGGATGTGGCTCGCGTCGACGGCCGGCGCGGTTGTCCTCAGCTCCCTTGCGTGGAGTGGGCACGGGGCCATGGACGAGGGCTCGCTGCGGTTCTGGCATTTCCTCAGCGACATCCTGCATCTGCTGGCGGCGGGTGCGTGGTTGGGGGGAATGCTGGCGCTGGTGTTGCTGGCGCGGGGTCGTGTGGATGAAGCGCGGATTCGCCTGCTGGCTGAGGCAGTGAAACGCTTCGAATGGGTCGGCGCGACGATTGTGCTGACGCTGTCGGTGAGCGGCGTGGTGAATTACCTGTTCATCGTCGGCCCGAGGCTGGATGACGTGCTGCTCGGCACTTACGGTGTGTTGCTGGCGATCAAGGTTGTGCTGTTTGCCGGGATGCTGGTATTGGCCGCGCTGAACCGCTTCCACCTCGGGCCGGCGCTGGAGCGATCACTACGCGATGGACAGCACGTCATCGCGGCGAACGCACTCAGGCGCAGTGTGCTGCTGGAACTGGGCATGGCCCTGCTGATCGTGGCGCTGGTGGCGTGGCTCGGCACGTTGAGTCCGGACGCGGGATGACACCCGCGAAGGCCTTTCACTACACTGGCTCACCGTCCTCTGCAGAAGCCCGATGTTCATGACTATTCTAAAAAGCACGATGATCCTTTGCGGCACGCTGGCCCTGGCCGCGGGTGTTCAGGCCCAGGAAGCCACTTCGCACCTCGACAGCATTCAGCAACAAGGCCAACTGCGCGTCTGCACCACCGGCGACTACAAGCCCTACACCTTCAAGCGTGCCGACGGCGAATTTGAAGGCATCGACATCGCCATGGCGCGCTCGCTGGCCGACAGCCTCGGGGTCAAAGTCGAGTGGGTGCAGACCACCTGGAAAACCCTGATGCCGGACATGCAGGCCGGCAAGTGCGACATCGGCATGGGCGGGATTTCGGTGACGCTGGAACGGCAGAAAAAAGCCTTCTTCAGCAACACCCTCGACAGCGACGGCAAGATCCCGCTGGTACGCTGCGCCGAGCAGGCCAAATACCAGACCATCGAGCAGATCAACCAGCCAGACGTGCGCCTGGTGGAACCGGCCGGCGGTACCAACGAAGCCTTCGTCCACGCCTTCCTGCCCAAGGCCCAACTGGCCCTGCACGACAACGTGACGATCTTCCAGCAACTGCTCGACAACAAGGCCGACGTGATGATCACCGACGCCTCGGAAGCGCTGTATCAGCAGAAACTCAAACCGGGGTTGTGCGCAGTGAATCCGCATCAGTACATGCAGTATGGCGAGAAGGCGTATCTGCTGCCGCGCGATGACATCAGCTGGAAGCTGTACGTCGATCAGTGGCTGCATTTGAGCAAAGTCACTGGCAGTTATCAGAAGGTCATTGGTGAGTGGCTGGCGGTGCCGCAGTAACCCACCAGACATAAACAGTTGTGGCGAGGGAGCTTGCTCCCGCTGGACTGCGCAGCAGGCCTTCTTTTGAGGGGCCGCCTCGCACGCCCAGCGGGAGCAAGCTCCCTCGCCACAATGATTCTCAGCCACAAAGTCCATCAGTCATCATGCAACATCCCGGAGCTGTATTGATTCAAGCTGCTGCCAATGCTGTTGCCGCCAAACTTCAGGGTCGTGGCATGACTGCGCCCTTCGGGCGACTGACAATCCGCAGAAAAACAACTGGTGGTGGTCAAGCCACCGGCGCCCGAACAGGCACTCAATACCGAGACAGCTGCAGCGATCAACAGCACTTTGACGACATTGGTGCGCATGGTACGGCTCCCCTTGGGATGATCTTGTGCAAGCATCCTAGGCCTTCGCCGCACCCGGCAAGATGAAACTTTGCCGATCGACAGCACGGGTTCAGGTTCGCATCAAACCGCCCGCCACGCCCCGGCAGGAATCTGCGCCATCGCCTCAAACGCCGGTTTGGCGAACCAGAATCCCTGCATCAGATAAATCCCGCAATCAGCGAGAAAATCGCGCTCCTCCGGGTGCTCGATGCCCTCGGCAATCACCTCGATCCCCAGTTCGGTACACATGCCCACCACGCCCCGCACAATCGCCTGACGTACGCGGTCGCGGTGAATACCGCGTATCAGCGCCATGTCCAGTTTGATCAGATCCGGTTGAAAGTCCGCCAGCAGATTCAACCCGGAATACCCCGCACCGAAGTCATCGATGGCGGTCTTGAAGCCAAACTCGCGGTACTCGCGCAAGATGTTCATCAAGTGCTTGTTGCTTTCGACGTGCTCGCCCTCGACCGCTTCGAAGATCAACCGCTCAAGCGGAAACGCATGCGCCCGCGCCGCCTCCAGCGTGCTGCGAATGCACAGGTCCGGGCGATAAACCGCGTTGGGCAGGAAGTTGATCGAGAGAAAACCGGTGAGGCCCAACTGCGCTGCCGTGGAGATTGCCCGCACACGGCACAGTTGATCGAAGCGATAGCGGTTCTGGTCATCGACCTGCTGCAGCACCGACAGCGCCCCTTCGCCCTGCACGCCACGGACCAACGCCTCGTGGGCGAAGGTCGATTGATCACGTACATCGACAATCGGCTGGAACGCGAAGGAGAACGCCATGTCGGCCTCGCCTTTTTGCCGGCAGCCTTGGCACCCCCCGCTGGGCTGGGGGAAAACTGGAGTTTTGGTCATGACGCCCCCTGAGAGCGGGTTGCAACCATCCATGGCCCAGAAAAAAATCACTGCACGGACCGGGTGGCGCCGCGTGGCGCCCCCCCGCTTATACAGGCTGACCGGTCAATTCCGGCCAAGTTCATTGCGAAATGCCATCAGGTGCGGAAATGCGCCGTCATGCGTTGCAGGTCCTGCCCCAACGACGCCAGCTCAAGGGTCGCAGAAGCACTTTCTTCGCTGGCGACGGCCGACTGATCAGCCACATCGCGCACACTGACGATGCTGCGATTGATCTCATCGGCCACCGCACTTTGCTGCTCGGCGGCGGCGGAAATCTGCAGGCTCATTTGCTGGATCGTGCCGATCGACTGGTTGATCTCGGTGATTGCCTGTTCGGCCTTCTGCGCCAGCACCACGGTATCCAGCGTGCGTTCGCGGCTGGATGTCATCAGTGTAGAGGCCGCTTGCGTGCCCTGCTGCAAGGTGACAATCAGCGCTTCGATTTCCTTGGTCGAATCCTGGGTGCGCTGCGCCAGCGAGCGCACTTCATCGGCAACCACCGCGAAACCACGGCCCTGCTCCCCCGCCCGCGCCGCTTCAATCGCCGCGTTCAGCGCCAACAGGTTGGTCTGCTCGGCGACAGCCTTGATCACATCGATGACCTTGCCGATCTGCTCACTGTCCTGGGACAGCACGTTCATCGCCGCGCCCAGGTCCTCGATCGCCACCGACAGCTCGCTGATCTGCACAGTCGCCTGCTTGACCACCGCACTGCCGTGACGCGCCTGCTGATCGGCCAGGGTCGCGGCGGCGGATGCGTCGGTGGTGTTGCGCGCGACCTCCTGCACCGTCGAGGCCATTTCGTGCATCGCCGTGGCGACCTGATCCACCTCGACTTTCTGCTGGCGCACACCGGCGCTGGTCTGCTCACTCATCGCCGAAAGCTTCTCGGCCGACGTCGAAATATGGGTCACGCCGTTACCGATCCCCTGCACCAGCGTGTTCAGACTTTGCGCCATGTCCTGCATCGCGTTTTGCAGATCGCCCAACTCATCCTTGCGGCTGGATTTGGCTTGCACCGTCAGATCGCCCTTGGCAATCCGCCGCGCCAGCTCCACCGTCAGCGCCAACGGCCCGGTGATCTGCCGCGAGATCAGCACCGCAGCCAACAGACCGACCACCAGCGCCAGCACCGTCAGCACGGCAATCTGGATAAACGCACGATGTTGATCGACGCGCGCCAGACGCTGCTGGGTGTCCATCAGGCCGGTCATGATGCTGTCCATCGCCTGGCTTTGTTGATCCACCTGCTGGCGCAAGCTCTGCTTCTGCTCGAACAGCGCGGCAACCTCCAGCAGCACCTCGCGATAACGCCGGATCCCGGCCTGCGCCTCTTCAAGCTGACTCGACAGGGCCGCCGGCAACCCGCTGCGCGCCTTGCCCATGTCCGTCAGAAACGTATCGGTGGTGTCCAGCAGCACCTTCTTGTTGGCCTCGCTCGGCACCGCGATATAACGCCGCAGCATCAGCCGAAACAGCGTCATGCCATTGCGCAGATCCGCCACCGTGCGCAAGTCCGCCACCCGCGCACTATCGGCTGACGCCAACGCACTGGCCGTGGCGCTCTCGAACAGCCTGTTGAAGGTCTCGGCGTACTTGTCCGACATCGCTCCCAACGGTTTCAGCGCTTCGCTGGTCGCCTTGTCCGCCTCGACCAGGCGCTTGACCTGCTGATCGTAAGCCAGCGTGGTGTCCTGCAAACGCTTCAAGGCCTGCTGGTTTTCCGCCCGCGTCAGGGTCTGCAAGGCCTTGGCGATCAGCCCTTGCAACACCGTCAGCCGCGACTGATAAGCCTCGGCAAACGCCGCGTCCGCCGCCGCCTCGTACTGCTTCTCCGACAACCGCATGTCCTGCGACGCATCGTTGAGCGTGCCGATCAGACGCGTGGTGTCCAGGCGATCCACCAGCACATTGCTGCTGCTATAGCCAATGAAAGCCACCGCCCCCACCGCCAGCAAAAGAACGCCAAACCCGGCCCCCAACTTTCGGGAAACCTTGATGTTGCCCAGGAAACTCGATGCTTCTGCCATGTTCAGCCTCTAACGCCCTGACGCGATTCAACGTCAGGCACAAAAAATTGATCTCAGGCAACCGCAATTGCCGCTCATATTCGGGGGCGTCATCCTGAGCAAATGGCGGACAGCTCCAACTGTCCCGGCTGCAACAGACTGACGCGAAAAACCGTACCGCCGGCGCACGCACCAGCGGACAAATCCAGGGTTCGCGCTGGATTTATCGTTTCAGCAAAGGTGTTGGGAACGGATGCTATAAACTTTGGGAAATGTTGTACAACTTTATATTTTTGTATAAGCGTTGAACTTTTTTGAGCCAGTGATGACGCATTGCCATCATTTTTTGTGGCACATCGCTATTGCTGTGGAAACAGGCTGAAACCCGCCATTTTCGGCGGTTGTTTTGCGCATCGACTGAGCGCCCTCCGCGACCCCGCCGCTCGCCACGGAGGGCAGCGATCTACGCTTTGAGCTCGACGTTATCCAACGCCTGATTCACCGCCAACTCCCCCAACATCACCACCTGCGCAATGCCCAGCAGCGTCTTGCGGTGCGAGACATCCAGCAACGCGGCGAAATCGTTGAGCATGGTGGTGGCGGAACCCAGGGATTCACTGGCGTTGGCGAGCAGGGATTCAGTGTCGTAGGCCGGGTTGGCGAGGAACATCGGTTTGGATTGATCGCCGCTGGCCATGATCTGGCTGGCCGGGGTGAGGTAGTGATCGAGGGCGCGCTCGGCGGCGTCGTGGAGTTTGCGGGAATCGAGGGATTCGTAGGGGGATGCGGGGTTGGATTCGGGTGGGTTGGGTGTTGGTTTGAACATGGATGAAACTCCTAACACTTTTAGTGAGGGCTTCACCCTTTCGCTACCAAACGAAGGGTGGCGGCCATGAACAGGTTGGTAGACCGGGTGTTAGGAGCCGGCGCGCCCGAAGACGCCCTGTACATGACCACCATAGACCCCGATCGACAGCACGATCGGTGATGGTGACGCTGTACATCTAACACGCGGGCTACCAAACCCGGTCACTGGTTTTCAGTGACCCGAGAACGATAGAACCCAAGGTCTAGACGTACAAGCCGGCGAATTCTGTCTTAGGTGTAGGGGGAGGCGCAAGGCGTTGTAGGGCTAAGGTAGTACAGATAACCACACTTTAAACAAGACGCATCTAAACCGTTTAAAATTTGGGAGCTTTGTCCCAAAGCGCGGTTCCAGGCAAGTCTGATAACGTCAGCACCGGTTCATTTGTTGACAGGTCTGGATGAAGAGCTTTCAGAAAGTGCTAAAGCACTTCAGCACGACTAGAAACGCAACCTCACCATGAAGTGACTTTATTTTGAAAACATAGAAATTACCGATCCACTACCGTCACGAACGAGAGCTTGGCACTCAATTGCATCTCCTATCTACTCAACCGTAGCAACCTATCCGTTATCATTAAGCGCCCGCGCCCTACACTACTTCGAATATTTCATAATATCGTCGACAGATCGTGTCGAAACCAAACTACCTGCCCTTCCTACTAGATCATAGAATTGCTGATCCGGGGTCGGACTGTCCCATGTGATCGCAACATTCGGTAGGGCAGTGGCGCAGCTAATAGACAAAGTTATGTATCCCCATAACGAAAGTGCGTTGTCTTTTTGCCTTCGGGTTGCCTATCCAGTGTCAAGTGACGCTCAGCCTGGAGTTTTGAAGGATTGACTCGCACTCTGCAAGTAGGCCGTTGAAAAGCGTAAAAAACAGCGTTTGTACCAACGCTGATCCAAAATTTACCGTTCATAAACGGACTTCCGTGATGATTTTAATAGCGCCCTAATAACTCAAAAAAATCGTATATATCGCAAAAAAATATAAAAACCTGTCATTTCTGGCAGTTCAAACCTCAACAAAAATAGTGCCAACTACCTTCTCCGACAACAAAACATATAACTACAGCAGCAAAACAAACAAAGCCTGGAGAATCAACATGACATACGTAGTGACTGACAACTGTATAAACTGCAAATACACTGAGTGCGTCGAAGTTTGCCCTGTAAATTGTTTTCATGAGGGACCAAATTTCTCGGTGATAGATCCCGAAAAGTGCATAGACTGCGGTGTGTGTGTGCCAGTATGTCCCAGCGACGCCATTTACGCCGAGGAAGACATACCTTCAAATATGGGAAATTTCATAGCAATCAACGCGGATCTCTCGCACAAATGGCCACAGATACTGAAAAAAAAAGCACCACTTCCTATGGCGGATGACTGGGTTCTCAAAGCAAATAAAATCGTTCTTCTGGAGCGCTGACAACACCTAGAGTTCTAACTAGTTCTCCGCTAAGTTTATCTTTCATAACGGGGACAGCCCGAGGAGAGCAATGCCGTGCTCCTCGAAATGCCCAAAAAAGGGTGGAAAAAGGGGTCAGATTTATTTACTACCAAGCATTCCCCGATGCTGATCCAGTTTTTTCAAGCACAGACCTCCACCAGACTCCAAACCCGTCCGTCCCCCATTCCTGATAAACTCCCCCACCTCCCAGCCCCACCCAATCCAGAACCGCCAATGTCCCCTATCTCCGCCACACCCGCCCCACTCTCCCGCCGCTTCTCCGTCGCCCCGATGATGGATTGGACTGATAGGCATTGCAGATACTTCCTACGCCTCCTGTCGAAGAACGCCCTGCTCTACACCGAAATGGTCACCACCGGCGCTCTCCTCAACGGCGATCACGAACGTTTCCTCCGTCACAACGAAGCCGAGCATCCGCTGGCGCTGCAGTTAGGCGGCAGTGTTCCACTGGATCTGGCCGCTTGCGCGCGCATGGCCCAGGAGCATGGTTACGACGAGGTGAACCTGAATGTGGGCTGCCCGAGTGATCGGGTGCAGAACAATATGATCGGTGCGTGCCTGATGGGGCATCCGCAGTTGGTGGCGGATTGCGTGAAGGCGATGCGCGATGCGGTGTCGATTCCGGTGACGGTGAAGCATCGGATCGGGATCAATGGGCGAGACAGTTACGCCGAGTTGTGTGATTTCGTCGGGACGGTGCGGGATGCCGGGTGTACCAGTTTTACCGTGCATGCGCGGATTGCGATTCTGGAGGGCTTGTCGCCGAAGGAGAATCGCGACATTCCGCCGTTGCGGTATGACGTGGCGGCGCAGTTGAAGGCGGATTTTCCGGAGCTGGAGATTGTGCTGAACGGCGGGATCAAGACGATGGAGGCCTGCCATGAGCATTTGCAGACCTTTGACGGTGTGATGCTTGGGCGTGAGGCTTATCACAATCCGTATTTGCTGGCGGAGGTCGATCAGCAGTTGTTCGGCAGCAGCGCGCCGGTGATCAGCCGGGCCGAGGCGCTGGCGCAGCTGCGACCTTATATTGCCGAGCATTTGCAGGCGGGCGGTGCGATGCATCACATCACCCGGCATGTGCTCGGGTTGGGCACCGGGTTCCCGGGGGCGCGTAAATTCCGCCAGTTGTTGTCGGTGGATATTCACAAGGCCAAGGATCCGCTGGCGTTGCTGGATCAGGCTGGCGAGTTGCTGCAAGGGCGGTGATGCCCTCCCTCCGTAAAACGCGCCAGGCGGGTTGATCCGCCTGGCGTGCGCATTACCCCGCCGCTGCTTCCGTCCAGTTGACCCAGCCAAACACCCACGTCGCCAGAATCAACAAGCCAAACGCGATCCGATACCAGGCGAACGCGGCGTAGCTGTGGTTGGCGATGAATTTGAGCAGGCCGCGCACGGCGATCATGGCGAAGATGAAGGCGATGACGAAACCCAAAGCGAACACTGGGAGGTCGCTGGCCTGGAACAGGTCACGGTATTTGTAGCCGGAGTACACCGCGGCGCCGACCATGGTCGGCATGGCGAGGAAGAACGAGAACTCTGTGGCGGCTTTCCGGGACAAGCCGAACAATAAACCGCCGATGATGGTCGAGCCCGAGCGCGACGTGCCGGGAATCATTGCCAGGCATTGCACGAAACCGATTTTCAACGCGTCTGACCAGCGCATGTCGTCGACGTGATCGACGCTCACCACATGGCTGCGCTGCTCCGCCCACAACATGACGATGCCGCCCACCACCAAGGCCATGGCCACGGTGATCGGGTTAAACAGGTATTGATGGATTTTGTCAGCGAACATTACCCCGAGGACCACCGCTGGCAGAAAGGCAATCAACAGGTTGAGGGTGAAACGTTGCGCATTGCGTTGAGTGGGCAAGCCTTTGACGATGTCGAAGATCTTCGGACGAAACTCCCAGACCACGGCCAGGATCGCCCCCAGTTGAATGATGATGTTGAACGCCATCGCGCGTTCGCCGCCGAAGTCCAGCAGGTCGGCGACGATGATCTGGTGGCCGGTACTGGAGATCGGCAAGAACTCGGTCAGGCCTTCCACTGCGCCCAAAATCAACACCTGGATAAAGGTCCAGAAATCCATTAATCCTCCGTCAGAGCGCTCTTGCTGAGCGACCGGTCAACTGTATTCAGGAATTGAGTATCTGAAGTTAAACAATCGGTATAACGCGACACCCATTGCCTGATCAGGCGACGGAGAATATGTCTTATCAAAAGACACACTCAAGCCATGTTAATAAACGTCCGCCTACGAACTACCCGAAAAATATTTAGGCCTATAGTAGAAAAAAGTTCGATTCGCCAATAAAGTGTGAACCAGCTCACACTGTCTCAAGATCGTGAACAGTGGCAATTGGACATGAATAAAGCCATCGCCATAGATTCAAAATAGTGGCACAATTCCACATTGCCACCATGTAACGACTAGTTCACAGCCCCGAGAAAATCAACTAAAAGCTTGAAATGCTTAATTATTGTTAGAAAACTCGGGAGCCACGTCTAAAAATCGCGTGAATGTTACCAATTGTCAGTCACAGATGAGAACCGGTGCTTTAACATCCCGATGTCAGCACCTAATTCGAGTCAATGCATGATGCTCTCAGGGAACTTGGCGACTAGAAGTCCGCGCCCGACGAACGACGTACCCGGTGTTCTTACTCTGGGTCGTACCCGTGGCGTGGCCGAACATTTCAGGGCGCTGATCGCGAAGCACGTACACACTGATATGGCACTTGAGGCCGGTTCGTACACTAGTTCCTTCAACAATGAACTTTCTGGTCCGTATCGCGCCATCTTCATCGTTATCGACACTCCGCAAGCGCTGGAAGACAATCTTGCGCTGATCGAAAACCTGCGCAGCGACAACTTGAAGCCGATCATCTGCGCGGTCATTACCGGTCGCGGCGCGTTCAACAAGATCAAGTATTTTCTGGCCGGCGCCGACGCGTGTATCAAACTCAATACCCTTGCCGACGAGGGCGACGAGTTGCTCGGTGAGTTCTTCAACAGTGAAGAATGGCAGCGGGATATCAATCTGACGCTCGACCCTACGCGTATCTGCCTGCTGGGCAGCCCCCGTCAGAAACTCGACATCTCGTTCGCCGAGATGAAGATCCTGGAAGCCTTTGCGCAGACCAGCAATCACATTCTCAGCCATGATGAAATCGCCAGCATCATGGGGCTCAACACCCATTTCTACGACCCGAGAGCGCTGGAAAAATCCATCAGCCGCTTGCGTGGAAAAATCAAGGACATGTATGGTACGAACGCGATTCAGAGCATCCGCGGCTACGGCTATCGCCTGATGCGGGGTCTGATATCGACTGCCTGACTCTCGGGCAGCCATCCTCTTTGCATAATTACGAAGGATCGTCATATGCAACCATACCGCTCTAGTTGTACTTCACATCTAATTATAATCAAGCCATTGAATGAGCACGGCTACACCGAACCATAACAATAAACTTCACAACATAGCAGCAGAACGAGTGGAACTTATCGAGGGCCATTTTAAGCCCAGACCCTGCCTGTCGATTACTTCCGAGGAAGTCATTGCTCGCCTGCCGATTTATCTTTTCGCCCATTTTGGTGCACATTTTAGGAGAGAGACATGGAAACGAGTACAACCCTCCCGAGAAAATATTTTGTCGTCGTGACTCACAGTACAACGTCGCAGCGTGAACTTGAGAGCATTCTGTCCAGCGAGCGCTTCAATTCGTTTGGCACGTCTCAGGCACAAATGTTTATTGAAGGTGCTACTTCGCCCTCTTCCGCGCCCATGCTGATGGAGTTCTCTTACCCAAGCGGCACCCGCAAACACGTGGCCCGCACGATTGAACACGACACCCAGCGCATCCTCGCCACCCTCGAATCGGAATGGCTGTCCGCACAATCGGCGAAGCCGTTTCAAAGTGCAGAGAGCGACAATCGCACTGCCGCCATTGAGGACGCTGCCACTGGCAACACGACCTGGCATCTGGACGATGATCAAGGCGCCCTGATCAAGGAAGGCGTCGAAATCAGCCTGACCGGACTGGAAACCGCGCTGGTGCGCAAAATGCTCCATCACGAAGAGCGCGTTGTCAGTCGCGACGATCTGATCCTCAGCATCGGCCGTGAACCGGAGCAATATCGTGGCCTGGAGATGTGCCTGAGTCGCCTGCAGGACAAGTTCAAAAGCGCCAGTAATGGGGAGCGATTATTCCGTGCCGTAAGAAACCGCGGTTATTGCCTCATCCAGGAAATCGTTGCGTAAACACGCACGATCTCCGCGAACAAAACAAACAGAAAACAGTGCGATTACAAAAACAACAAGAGCACTCTGTTTGACTTCACCTCCCTGGTAAATAAAAGTTCCCTGCCTCCACCCCTCCTACAGTAACAAACACAACATCATTTATTCACCCCTTGCTCCACGACCTTTTCTAACAGCCTTGTATTCGATTATTCGAAAGTTGGCACAGTGCCACCTTGTTAGAACTCGTCAGACACCCTCTCCGGCAATAACTTAGTCTATTGATTGACGACAGTGCGGCCTATCGACGTTGTTACCTCAGGACACTCGTCCAATAACAACAACAAGCCTATCTAGCAACTCGGACTTTAACTGTCGAAACCTGAATGGACGTATTTCTGGGGATATCTCATGGAACTCTCTCTACGGATCAATCGAAATAACGGCCTCAAGGGACTTACCTTCTGGGGCCAATGGGCATTGGCGCAGGCTTTCATTGTTGCGTTGTTATTCATACTGGCTGAACGGCACACAGGCACCGTCGAGTTCTATTACCGCCTGTGCGCGACACTGGCGGTATTGGCCTCGGTACCGGCGTATACGTTTAGCGGCGTGTACCGCAAACAGGACAATTACCTGACGGGTCTGGGACGTCTGTTCATGGGCTGGTCGATGACCATGCTCGCGCTGGCCGGCATCGCGTTCGTGTGCAAGGCCGACGAGGTGTTTTCCCGTGAAGTGACGCTAAGCTGGGCGGTGTACGGCTTCCTCGGTCAGGCGCTGCTGTACGCGCCGCTGCATGCGTTTTCCAAGTACTACCAGCGCTCCCGCACCAGTGCGCAGAAAACCCTGATTGTCGGCACGGGTGAGTTGGCGCTGGGCCTGGCGCAGAAGATCAGTCTGGTGGAAAACCTGCCATTGGTAGGTTTGGTCAGCAATGGCACGAAACCGGTTCTGGATTCGGATGCGCCGCGAGTGGTGGGCGATCAGGAAGATCTGCTGCAACTGATCAAGGATCATGACATCCGCCGTCTGTACATCACCCTGCCGCTGGCGGAAGCGGCGAAAATCGAAGCGATGTACGTCGATTTGCTCGGGGCCAACGTTGATGTGGTCTGGGTGCCGGACTTGAACAGTCTGACCCTGCTCAACCACTCGGTGAAGGTCGTGGATGGTCTGCCGGCAATCTGTCTCAACGAAAGCCCGCTGACCAGCCGCCCTACTGCTGCGCTGAGCAAAAGTCTGGTGGAAAAAGGCGTGGCGCTGCTGGCGATCATTCTGTTGAGCCCGGTGCTGCTGTTCATCGCGTTGGCGGTGAAGATCAACTCGCCGGGGCCGGTGTTCTTCAAACAGGATCGCCACGGCTGGAACGGCAAGGTGATTCAGGTGTGGAAATTCCGCTCGATGCGCGTGCACGATGATCGCGAGGTGATCCAGGCCAGCCGCAATGATTCGCGTATTACCGCCGTCGGGCGCTTCATCCGCCGCACCTCTCTGGATGAGCTGCCGCAGTTGTTCAACGTGCTGCAAGGGCAGATGGCCCTGGTCGGCCCGCGTCCTCACGCTGTCGCGCACAACCACTACTACTCGGGGAAAATCCTCGCGTACATGGCTCGTCACCGAATCAAACCGGGCATCACCGGCCTGGCGCAAATCAGCGGCTGCCGTGGCGAGACCGACACCCTCGACAAGATGCAGCGTCGGGTGGAGATGGATCTGCATTACATCAACAACTGGTCGTTGTGGCTGGATCTGAAGATCCTGGTGAAGACGCCTTTTACGCTGTTGTCGAAAGATATTTATTGATGGGCTGGTGACAAGCCAGGCGATACCGCAAGGGGACGAAAGTCCCCTTTTTTGTGGGCGGGATTTGGGTAGTGGGTCAGGCTGTTGCGAAGGTGGCAGTGCCGACGCCTTCGCGGGCAAGCCCGCTCCCACAGGGGATCTCGGCATGGATCGGGATATGTGCCTCACCACAAAACACTGTGGGAGCGTGGCTTGCCCGCGAAAGCGGTGGGTCAGGCAGCTCAGATGTTGAATGTGCCGACGCCTTCGCGAGCAAGCTCGCTCCCACAGGGGATCTCGGTATGGATCGGGATATGTGCCTCACCACAAAACACTGTGGGAGCGTGGCTTGCCCGCGATAGCGGTGGGTCAGGCAGCTCAGATGTTGAATGTGCCGACGCCTTCGCGAGCAAGCTCGCTCCCACAGGGGATCTCGGTATGGATCGGGATATGTGCCTCACCACAAAACACTGTGGGAGCGTGGCTTGCCCGCGAAAGCGGTGGGTCAGGCAGCACATATGTTGAATGTGCCGACGCCTTCGCGGGCAAGCCCGCTCCCACAGGGGATCTCGGTATGGATCGGGATATGTGCCTCACCACAAAACACTGTGGGAGCGTGGCTTGCCCGCGAAAGCGGTGGGTCAGGCAGCACAGATGTTGAATGGGCCGGCGCCTTCGCGGGCAAGCCCGCTCCCACAGGGGATCTCGGCATGGATCGGGATATGTGCCTCACCACAAAACACTGTGGGAGCGTGGCTTGCCCGCGAAAGCGGTGGGTCAGGCAGCACAGATGTTAAATGGGCCGGCGCCTTCGCGAGCAAGCCCGCTCCCACA
This sequence comes from Pseudomonas sp. AO-1, assembly GCF_019775695.1. Classification (NCBI taxonomy): domain Bacteria; kingdom Pseudomonadati; phylum Pseudomonadota; class Gammaproteobacteria; order Pseudomonadales; family Pseudomonadaceae; genus Pseudomonas; species Pseudomonas sp. AO-1. The sequence goes on along the minus strand of NZ_CP079947.1, from coordinate 2,326,970 downwards.
GGGGATCTCGGCATGGATCGGGATATGTGCCTCACCACAAAACACTGTGGGAGCGTGGCTGAACTGGTCAAGTAATCTTGGACACTGATTAAGGTTTCACGCCGCCAACTTCTCCCTGGCGACTGGTGACCGATAGTCGTTGTAGCTATGTGGCCTGGTGATGTTGTAGCGCGATACATAGCGCTGCACATCCGCTCGGGCCTCATGCTCCGATTCGTAGCCTGCTTCTGGCACCCACTCTGATTTCAAACTTCCAAAGAAACGCTCCATCGCAGCGTTGTCCCAGCATTCGCCTTTACGGCTCATGCTCTGCCGGAGTCCATGTTCCAGCAGTTCATTTCTGAATTTATGGCTGGTGTACTGGCAACCTTGGTCGGAGTGAAACAGTACGTCTTTTGGGCGACCGCGTAGTTCAATCGCCATCCGCAGGGCTTCGCAGGTCAGCGTGGCATCGGAGATCATCGAAAATGACCAGCCCACAATCCGGCGAGCGAACAAGTCCAGAACCGCCGCGAAATACAGCCAGCGCTTGCCGACTTTGATGTACGTCACGTCCCCACACCACACCTGATTGACCGCCGTAACATCAAACTTGCGTTTGAGCACATGCGGTGCCACCAACGCTTCCACGCCAGGTGACTTGTACTTATGGCGCCGGCGTTGACGGCTGACAATGCCTGCTTCTCGCATCAAGCTGCGAGCCATGAACCGCCCGACATCATGCCCGCCTGCTTGCAGCTGTTTAGCCAAGGTACGAGCGCCCGCGGACTCTCTCGACGCCTTGTGATGCTTGACCAGCATGGCCTTGAGCTTCTCTCGCCTAGGGCTCACTTTGCCTTGGCGCTGACGCCATGCGTAAAAGCTACTGCGGTTTATTCCGAACACACGACAGCAATCGTTAACGCCATACTGCTCGCCCAGCTCACAGATCAACGAGAGTGATCTTTGGCGTCCAAAAGCAGGAGAGCACTGGCTTTTTTTAGGATTTCGATATCCCGGTCTCTTTGCCTGAGTAAGGCTTTAAGTTCCTGAATCTCTCTCTGATCTGCAGTAATCGCCTTGGCTCCCACCGGAGTCGAGCCCAAGCGCTCCTTACGAACCTGATCGACCCAGCGGCGCAAGGCCGTAGGGCCCATGTCCAAACTGGCACAGACCTCGGGAACCGACTGCCCCTCGTCCAGCACCATGCTGGCAGCCTTGAGTTTGAACTCACTTGAATAAGATTTACGCATATCCAAACACCTCAGATTTGGGCGCCATCATAGCGCCCGATTGAGGTGTCCAAAATCATTAGGCCAGTTCAGGCTTGCCCGCGAAAGCGGTGGGTCAGGCAGCTCAGATGTTGAATGTGCCGACGCCTTCGCGGGCAAGCTCGCTCCCACAGGGGATCTCGGTATGGATCGGGATATGTGCCTCACCACAAAACACTGTGGGAGCGTGGCTTGCCCGCGAAAGCGGTGGGTCAGGCAGCACATATGTTGAATGTGCCGACGCCTTCGCGGGCAAGCCCGATCCCACAGGTCCCGAGAAGGCTCTAGGTTTACTCGGTAATCTTCGAGAAGTTGCGGTAGAACATGTCACCCTCGCGGCTATCGGTCATCGAGTGCAGCTGGAAGCTGCGATTGAGCCTGGCGCCGCCGTCACGGGTCAGAGGGGCCCAGACCAGATTGGCGCGGCGCATGGTCGACATGCTCATCATTTCGTCGAACGGGATCGACAGGTAGATGCCCTTGTCGAAACTACCCTCCCCGTACTCGGCACTGCCAGCCGTGGTGATCGTGGCCCAGGCACCGAAGCGCACGCCGTTGAAGAACTCGCGGGAGATGTCCAGCGTACCGCCCCAGTCGCCGGCCAGGTAACGACCGACGCTGACTGCAGCCAGTGTGTCGTACGGCAAATCGGTGTAGCCGGTGATGTGCCCGGTCCAGACCGAGTAGTCGCGCAGGCCGAAACCCTGGGCGAACTCGCGCTGGCGCACGTAGTTCAGATCCGCCCCCACCGACCAGCGCTCGCCGGTCGGCCGGAACAGCACCTCACCGCCGACGCCGGCAAACATCGATTCCAGATAGCCGCCGTAGACCATGCCATACAGGTCCTTGTCCAACTGCTCGGCATGGCTGACCTGAAATAACGGCATGGTCACTTCCGAGGTGGTCAGGTACTGACGCAAATCGGTACGCACCCGCGGCAGGCCGCTCGGCGCATCGTAGGTGAACTTGTCGAAGTTGTTCACCAGGTTGGCACTGAGCAGGCCGTTCCACCAGGTGTTGCGGTTGAAGCGGTACTCGGCGTCCGCATCGGCGCTGAATTGATAGAGCAAACCATCCGGGCCGCCGACGTTCTGCTTGAAGCCCAGGCCGACGCCATAGTTGAAGTGCTGCGGCGCTTCGCTGTAGAGGGTTTTCTCGTTGTGCGGCATCGCCGGATTGATCTCGGTCGTGCGGTGCAACGACTCCAGCGGCTCCTCGTTGTTGATCACTTCGCGGAAGGTCTGGCGCGGCACGCTGGTCTCTTCCAGCGGCAGGTCGTAACGCTTGTTGACCACGGTGAACCAGTTGATGTCGTCGTTCACGCTGTTGTCGAGAATCCGGCTCGCGCGGCCAACGGCCTTGGACGAATGGAAGTAGCGCTGCTGCTCGCCGTATACGATCAGCTCGGAATCGCGCTGACTGATGCGCTCGACCTTGTACCCGGCATTCTGCTGCAAACGTTGCGACACGTCGGCCCAGTTGACCTGTTCCATTGGTGTGGTCGGCATCTTCGCCGGCAGCGGTTCAGGCGTCGGGTCGTAGGTCTTGGCCGGCGCCTTGCGGCTGACGAAATTGGTGTGAAACGTGATGCCGAACATCGCCGTATTGCCGCGCTCCCACGCCGCGCTGACGTCCACCGAATCAGCCACCTTGAACACCGCACCGAAGTTGATCGGCGAGTCTTGCTTGATCACGTTGTCCTTCGGCTCGTGCTTGTAGTCGTTGCCTTCGTATTCGAGTTTCAGGCTGAGTCGATCCCACGGCGTCTGATAGCTCACGCCACCAAAGAACGACGGCCGACCGCGAAAGTACGAGCCGGAGTTGACGTCACCGGTCCCTTCAAGAGCCGGTCGGGTATCGAAGCGATCACTGACGTAGCCCAGCGGGTTGTCGAGGTCGCCGCGATTACCCAGGTAACCCCAGGCAATGCCGGCGCTGAAATCGAAATTGTCGAAGCGTTTGTTGGCGACAAAAAATTCGCTGGAGAACAGACCCGTACCGCCAATGTCTCGGAAGCCCAGCGCGACTTCCGGCGCCCAGTGGCTTTCCTGCCACAGCCGGACTTTGGCGTCGACCGCCTTGTCCTTGTAGCTCTGGCTGCCGCTCAGCGCCTCGGAGCCGTACGGCCGGTTGGTAATCGCGGTGTAGCGGAACGAACCTTCGAGCCAGTCCAGTGGCTGCAACGACACGCTGTAGCGGCTGTAAGGCTCGGTTCGGTTGGCGTTGACGCTCAGTTCGCCGGCCGGAGCCATGCGCGCGGTCGGGGTCTGCAACAGACCGGTGCCGCCGAAATCATTTTGGGTAATACGCGGCTCGGCATGCACCAGACCGCACGGCAATAACAACACAGCTGCAACACGTAACTTCAACGAACCACCTCAGCCAGCTGCGTGGCAATCAATTCGGCCAACTGCTGATTCAGTTCAGGAACAGGCGGATCCAGATCATCATTTTTCACCGGCACCAGAATCTTGCTGCCGGCCACGGGGAACTGCCCGCTCTCGCGATTCCAGTGCGCGATACCCACCCGCCGCACCGCACCATTGGGCTGGATCAGCCACAGGTAATCGGCCTCGGCATCGTCCAGCGGTGTGCAGCTTTCCAGGTACTCGCGCGCCTCCAGCAGAGGCTGATAAGGCAGGTGACAGGTTTCGGCGACCGCGCCCAACACTTGCACCTCGTCGACCCGTTTCGGGTAGATCAGCCGATCGCCGTCGTCCAAACGAATGTTGCGCGCGAAACCGACTTCCACCGCGACCGGATCGAGGTCCGCCACCTGACGCCCGGTGACCGGCATCTGCCGCACCTGCTCGGCCAGGCGCAGCGCCAGTGCCGCGCGGCTCGGTCGATCAAACAACGAGGCCATGCGCTGCAACACATCGAGATCGAACAACACCCCGGCCTTGAGCCGCGCCTGCTGTTCCAGCAACGACTGGCGCAGCAACACGCCGGCCAGCCAGTAACCTTCGGCATTCGGCAGCGCCACGCTGATCACGTCGAGCAAGCGCCCGCCCGGCGGCAATTCCACCGGCCCTGGGTTGGCGACATCGCCGCTGACCGTGACCGCCGCCTGACTGACGCCGCTGAGCAACAGCAGCCCCGCCGATAACATCCGTAAGCGCTTCACGGCAGATGCCTGCGATCAGGGGTCAGTTGCACGATGCGCACACGCATTTGCGCGGTCAGTTGCTGCTCGCTCTGCAGGATGAAACCGTCCAGCGGATCGACCCAGTAATGGTTGGTCGCGTGCAGGCCGATGGCCGGGACGTCGATACGTTCGTCGACACGCAGCACGGTGTATTCCTTGTCGAGAATTTGCAGGGTTTGCGTGGATCGGCGGGAGAACCGGCTATTGACGATCAAACCGACTTCCTGGCCCTTGTACAGGTCGATCCAGCGCTGACTGGTGAAACCATCGGCGACTTGATGCAGGCCGCGTTTGAACGGCGCGTCGTCGGCCAGCCGCGTACCGTCTAGGTCGCCCTCGACGCCGAGGCCGATGGTGCGCACGGCGAGGCCGTCACGCAGCAGCAACACCTGTTTGCCGGAGGCGACCCAGAACTGCAGGTCTTCCCGCTCGCGCACCAGCGCCAGCACCCCGGAGCCGGACGGCGTGGTCAGTTTGATTTGCGGGTACTTGACCTCGGCCACCTGGGCCGCGCTCACGTCCAGCTCGTCCGGCCCGATCACCGCCGACTTGAGGTTGCGCACCGAGGCGGTCATCAGCGGGTTACAGCCACACAACATCAAGGCCGCCATCAGGCAGACGCCCACTTTCAAGGTTTTCACGGTCGGCCTTATTTGCTGTTGTTACTGAATTCGCTCCAGTTCTTCGCAGCGGAAGCCCCGGTCCCGACAATCGATGCCGACGGCACCAGTTGGCTGATGAAGCGGTTCCAGCGCGTGACGTTGGCCGGGCCGACGTACACCACATCCTGCGGACGCACTTCAAAGTGCGAAGCGAGTGCCATTGAGGTCGGCGACTGAGCTTCCAGTTGATAGATTTTCGCCGGCTCGACATCGAGGTTTTCCACCCCGCGAATCACATACACCGCGTTGCCATTGGAGGTGGTCTGGCTCAAGCCGCCGACCGAACCGAGCACGTCGGAGAGGTTCATCGTCGCGGTCTTGAAGCTCAGCGCACGGGGCTGGTTGACTTCACCCATGACGTAGATGCGCTTGTTGTCGTTGTACGGCAGATACAACTGATCGCCGCCCTTGAGGAAGACGTGCTGCAACTCGGAATCCTGCTGGTTCAGCGAGTCGAGATTGAGCGGATACACCCGGCCATTGCGCGTCAGCAGCAGGCCCGACAGATCGGCGTTGTTGGTATCGATGCCGGCCGTACCGAGGGCTTCGACCACGCTCAACGGGTTGGTGGAAATCGGCTGCGGACCGGCCTTGGCCACGGCCCCCGAAACCACCACTTTCTGACTGGCGAAACGCAGCACCGCGACATCCACTTGCGGCTCGGCGATGAACGCCGACAGGCGGGTTTCGATGTCCGAGCGCAGCTGTTGAATGGTCTTGCCGGCCGCCTGCACTTCCTTGATGAACGGGTAGTACAGCGTGCCATCGGAGCGCACCAGTCGACCGTTGGCGTCGATCTGCTGTTGTGCCCCCGAAGGCGCGGTCAGCTCCGGGTGATCCCAGACCGTGATGTACAGCACATCGTTGCTGCCGATGCGGTATTCCGCCGGCGTTGCCAACAGTTCCGCCGGCACCGTCTCACGCTTCTGCGTGGCACGGGTCATCGAGATCAACTTGGGCGTGATCGGGATCAACTCGACCCGACTGCTTTCGCTGGCGCCCTGGCGCGTGATGTCGCCGGTGCTCAGGTATTGGCCGGGGGAAAACATGCAACCTTGCAAAGCGATACTTGCCAACAGCAAAAGAGAAAAACTACGAGTCATAATGGCACTACGCTATTCAAGGGCGAATCTAAAAATAAAGTCACCCGACTTGCGTCGGGCGACCCTGTACTGCACTAACAAATGTTCCTGTTAGTTGTGCGTGCCAGTGGTACCGGTAGTACCGGTGGTGCCCGTGGTACCGCCGTTGGCACTTCCGCCGCTATTGGACGCCGCGACTGCACTGGCAACCATTGCAGTACTGGCAGCAGGCGCTGTAGAAGCCGCGACACTGCCAGATACATTGGTCACCGCAGTAAGCGGCGCTTCAGCAGCGGACGCCCAGTTGCTCAACATCGTCAACAGGGCAATCGCCATCACTTTTTTCATATCAACTCCTTTCTAACATTCGGCCTGTTAAAAACCGGCCTGAGTTAGCGGTGGTAGCGTTCAAGTCCGCGAAAAGCGCGAACAAGATCCGTCGTTCTTTCACAGTCTTACCCAACTGATAAAAGTCGAACGGCAGGTTTATATCTACGGACTTGCAAAAGGCATTTCCAGCGTATTTTCCCGACGATATCTAACAGCTGACCGAAACTAACATTCAGTATTAGAACGACATCATTCGAGATAACCGCGCGGATGATTCGATTGCCAGCGCCAAGTGTCGGTGACCATGTCCTGCAAACTGCGCGTGGCTTTCCAGCCGAGTTCTTTTTGCGCTTTCGAGGCGTCGGCCCAGCTCTCGGCAATATCGCCGCTGCGCCGCGGCATCACCCGGTACGGCACCGGCTGCCCGCAAGCCTGTTCGAAGGCTCGCAGCACTTGCATCACGCTGTAGCCGTCGCCGGTGCCGAGGTTCCAGGTGTGAATGCCCGGACGGTCGGCAATCGATTGCAAGGCTTTGAGATGGCCATCGGCGAGGTCGACGACATGGATGTAATCGCGCACCCCGGTGCCGTCGATGGTCGGGTAATCGTCACCGAAAATCGACAGCTCCTGCAGGCTGCCGACCGCGACCTGGCTGATGTAAGGCAGCAGGTTATTGGGAATACCGTTGGGGTCTTCACCCATGTGCCCGCTGTGGTGGGCGCCGATCGGGTTGAAGTAGCGCAGCAAGGCGATGCTCCAGCGCGGTTCGGCCTGGCTCAGGTCGCGCAGCACGTTCTCGACGATCAGCTTGGACTGGCCGTAAGGATTGGTCGGAATACCGGTGGGGAAATCCTCGCGGATCGGCATCTGCTCAGGCTCGCCGTACACCGTGGCCGACGAGCTGAACACCAGCCGGAACACCCCGGCCGCCGCCATCGCCTGACACAGCGTGATGCTGCCGCCGACGTTGTTCTCGTAATAATCCAGCGGCTTGCGCACGCTCTCGCCGACGGCCTTGAGCCCGGCAAAATGCAGCACGGCTTCGATCTGATGTTCGCGAAAAATCCGGTCGAGCAACGGCCGGTCGCAGACATCGCCGCGAATCATCAGCGCGCTTTTGCCGCAAATACCTTCTATCGCATGCAGTGCCGCATCGCTGCTGTTGCAAAGATTATCCAGTACAACAACTTCATAACCTGCTTCAAGCAGCGCAAGTGTGGTGTGCGAGCCGATATAGCCGGCGCCACCCGTTACCAGAATCTTCATAGCGCGGTCCGTCATTGGATAAGTGACAAGTAGCCTGTCAAGTCCCTTTCATTGAATCTGTGGCGCACCACACAAATAAGGACGACAACAGCCTTAAACAAAATTAGTTCAACCACTGGCAATAAATATTTTTGCAGGTCAAACTGTATTGCCCGGTACTTATTAGCACCTCGAGTACACTCATCACTATCAACAGATACCGACTAAAAATAACCAATAACGCTATAACCGACATCTCATAACATTGTCATGTTTTACCCCCTGCGCTAATTGCCATTAACAACCTGACTCAGGTATTAAAGTACTCGTTCAATAATCATTGAAACTTGTGCGCTTTGATAAGTGCGCGCACCCGTTGCCTGTGTTCCATGACTGTCCAGGATACTTTTATGATTCGTAAATGTTTGTTCCCCGCTGCCGGTTACGGCACGCGTTTCTTGCCGGCGACCAAAGCCATGCCGAAAGAGATGCTGCCGATCGTCAACAAGCCGTTGATCGAATACGCCGTTGAAGAAGCACGGGACGCCGGCCTGCAACACATGGCCATCGTCACCGGTCGGGGCAAGCGTGCGCTGGAAGACCACTTCGACATCAGCTACGAACTCGAACACCAGATCCGCGGCACCGAGAAAGAGAAATTCCTCGCCGGCACCCGCGAGCTGATCGACACCTGCACCTTCTCCTACACCCGTCAGGTGGAAATGAAGGGCCTCGGTCACGCGATTCTCAGCGGCCGCCCGTTGATCGGCGATGAACCCTTCGCCGTGGTGCTGGCCGATGACCTGTGCCTGAACCTGGACGGTGATGGCGTGCTCTCGCAGATGATCCAGCTGTACAAAAAATTCCGCTGCTCGATCGTCGCCATCCAGGAAGTCCCGGCCGACCAGACCCACAAGTACGGGGTGATCGCCGGCGAACTGATGTCCGAGGGCATCTACCGGGTCAATAACATGGTGGAAAAACCGGCGCCGCAGGACGCGCCGTCGAACCTGGCGATCATCGGCCGCTACATCCTCACCCCGGACATCTTCGACCTGATCGCCGACACCCAACCGGGCAAGGGCGGCGAGATCCAGATCACCGACGCGCTGATGAAACAGGCGCAAAACGGTTGCGTGCTGGCTTACAAGTTCAAGGGCCTGCGCTTTGACTGCGGCGACGCCGAGGGTTACCTGCAGGCGACCAACTTCTGCTACGACAACGTCTACCTCAAGGGCCGCTGAGACGGCTCCCGCCCACTTCTCTTTTCAGGAGGCAACCATGAACATGGCACAGCATGCAGCAGAGATTGAACGGGAGGTGGGCAACCTCGGGGCGGTGAGCTGGCTGTCACGCCATCAGCCGTTGCCCAGCGCCAACGAGTCGTGGCTGGGCAGTATTTTGCTGGTGGAGCGCATCGGCATGTTTCCGGCGTCCGGCGACATTCGCCGGCCGCTGGCCGATCCCTATCCCCTGCTCGCCCATCTGAAACACCTGTATGCCGAGCAGGCGCTGGAAATGGATGACCGTGATGGCCTGAAGGTGATCTTCAGCGACTGGCGCTTCCGCGTACGCCTGTGCTGCAACGAGCCGGCAATCATCATCAATGTCGAGACACGGTGTGCGACGCAACTGATGCCGCAGAAGACTGCGGAGCTCCTGAGCCAGATAGATCACTTCAAATAAAAACACTCCCCCTGTAGGAGCTGCGGAACGCTGCGATCTTTTGATCCTGATCTAGAAAAACAAGATCAAAAGATCGCAGCCTTCGGCAGCTCCTACAGGGGTTTCGTTGGGTCGCAACTGGTTGTGTTGATGCCACTGACGATCCAGCGATAGAAGTAGTCGGCAATCACTTTCCCACCCGTGGCCGGCTGCGGATGAATCTTGTCCGGCCCGATCATCGCCGCCGCATAGCGTTTGACGTCAGGGCCGAACGCGCATTGCAGATTGGCAAAGCCCAACTGCTGCTCATGCGCCCATGGCTGCAGAACCTGCGCATACGCCGACATCGGATAGGCACTGGACCGCGTGGTGTCCTGACGCATGATCAGGTTGATGCTCGCCGCCGGCTGGATCTCGCGGATCATCGCCACCAACCCTTGAACGTTGTGCAGGTACTGTTCGGGTTTGACCCCGAAGCCCTGATCGTTGCCGCCGAGCATGATCAGGTAAACGTCGGCGGGGATCTTCGACACGGCGGCTTTCCACTGCGCCTGCCATTGCGGGTTCTGGTGATAGAAATCCGCCGAGGCCGCGCCCGAGGCCGCCAGTTTTGAAACCCGCACGCCGTGCTGATCGTTGCTCAGCCACAGGCCAAACAAGGTCGGTGCGCCCTTCACCACTTCCAGTTTGAATGACCAGTCTGGCGCTGAAGAGAGACCTGCAAGCGGTACTTCCTGAACGCCCGACCCCTTGAGCGTCAATGGCTGCCAGTCTTCCGAGGGTGTCCAACGGTAGCGCAGCTCACTGGCTTCGCCGTTGCCCAGGTAGAGCAATTTCGCCTGGGTGACTTGGGTGTCGATGGCCGGTGTCGGGCTGGCATCGATTTGCAACCAGGCGCCGGGCTTGCCGGTGATCGTGCGGCTGTCGGGGCTGGCCTGACCGAGACCGGAAACCTGCCAGCCACCGCCGAAGTACTTTTCGCTGCTGCGGGTGTATTTGAAATGCGTGCCCCCCAGCGCGGCGCCGTGGTTGAAACCGACGTAACCGGGGCCGGCAAAACCCACTTCGCCGGCCACGCGCTGCACCAGTTTGTTCAGGTAGAAATCCTGCCCGGCGCTGTAGCTGTCGCCAATTACCGAGACCGACAACACCTTCCCGGCCTCGCCTTCGCGCCACTGCGCAAAGCGCTCGCGGGCATCGCCCACTTCCACCACCGACGCCGCGACGGGCTGAGCGTCATTTACTGCCAACATGCATTATTTCCTTCAGTCTGGAATGGCCCCTTCGCGAGCAGGCTCGCTCCCACATTGGCTCGGCGTCTTACACCAATTCTCTGTAGGAGCTGTCGAGTGAAACGAGGCTGCGATCTTTTGATCTTCAACCTCAAAAGATCGCAGCGTGCCGCAGCTCCTACAGGGAATGGTGTACGACGTTAAATCCGTTGGGTCTGCACCACTGGCGTAACGCTCGCCACCGGTTTTTTCTTCGCCGCGCGCTCCCCGAGAAACAGCATCGAAGTGACATTGAAGCGACTGAAAATCATCGACAGCACCACCGGCCCCAACAGACCAAACAGCAGCCCACTGAGCACCAGAATGCTTTCGTCTTTCACACCCAGCCGTCCCATGACAAACCGCGAAGTCGCCGCAAACAACACATGAAACAGAAAGATCGCGTAAGAGTAGCCGCCCAGCCAGGTCAGCCATTTCGAGCGCATGTCACTCGACAGCAAGGCGATGCAGGACACGCAGCCCACGGTCAAGCCGATCAGGCTGCGGCGGTCGACGATCAACTCACGGTCAATCGCCGCCACGTACAGCAGCGTCAACGAAATCAACACAAACACCAGCGGCCCGATCACCTTGAACCGCTGCTTCAACGCCTCGACATTTTCCTGGCCAATCATCCCCGCCACAAAAAACGGCAGCAGGTAAATCGCACCATTGATGCCGAACGCATCGAGCTTGAACGGCGGCAGCAGAAACAGCGCCGCAGCGAAGGCGAACAGCAGATACAAGCGCGACATCGAACGCAGCATCCCGCGCCATTCCAGCAGGCCGACGAACATGAAAATGATGAACACCGCCTGCAGGAACCAGAAGTGATTGACCGGCACCCAGAACGACAACAACGCATCGATCACGCCGACGTCCTTGTTCACCCCCGGCCCCACCGCCTGCAACACCGAGAACGGCACACCGACGCAAAACAACGGCACGATCAACCGTCGCACCTTGCCGCTGAAGAATGCGGAAAAGTCATTGCCGCGAATTTTGTAGATCGAATAGATGTAGCCGGAAATAAAGGTGAACAGCGGCATGCGCACGTACACCATCGAGTCGGCGATCACCCGAAACGGCGAGCTGAGATCGATTTTCAGCCCTCCGCCCAACGGGCCGATGACGTGGTAGAGCACCAGCAGCAGGCACGCCAGACCACGCAGGGTTTCGATCTCCAGGGACTTTTTCTTGCTCGACATACAGCACCTGCCTCAATTCAGAACGCGTGATTCAACCCGCACCGGTTTGTTCGCACGCAACATCAGGCCCAGGCCGACAAACAGCACCGGCACCACCATGGAAAAGTGCCGGGCGAAGGAGCCGAAGTCCGGCTCGAACAAGCCTTGCACTAACAGAAACGCCAGCGGGATCGCGATCAGTTCCTTGGGTTTGGTTTCGATCGGCGCGCCTTTGTAGTCGGTGGAGGTGATGACTTTGAACAGCAGCAGCGCGGTCATGATCATCAGCGCCACAAAGATCACCTGGCCCGGCCCGGACAACAGAATCAGCTCCACCGGGAACGACAGCCGGAAAAAAATGATCATCGAGTCCAGCGCCTGGGAGACGAAGTCACTGCCGCTGAGCCACGAGACGATCAGCGATTTCGACCCCTCCTCCCCCGCCGTGCGCAACTCGTTGTTGCTGGCGCGAATCGACGACACCGGAAACCCCAACGCCAGCTGAATCGCCATGGCCACCGCCAGGTAAAACAGGAATAGCATCAGGAAGAAGGTGAAGCGCGACACGTACTTCTTCATCACGCAGACGCCGACCCACGACAGCGAAAACAGAATCCAGTAAGGCCGGATCAGCACACCGTAGATCACCGCCGACAGAAAAAATCCGCCGCGGTATTTGCGTGTCAGCGAGCTGAACAAAATGCTCAGCACCGCCACCGAGACGATGATTTCCTTGGTCAGGTTTTCCAGGAAGAACGAACGCACAATCCCCCACAGACACAGGGTGCCGAAGATCGCCAGCGGCATGCGCCGGAACACCACCACCGGAATCGCCGTGAGGAAGAAGTTGCAGAACATCCCGTAGGCCCAAGCGTTGGTCAGGTTGATCCCGGTGGGCCGCAGCAGGAACGCCGAACACTCGTAGGAGGAGCGATCCGGCGAGAATGGGTTCCAGAAATTGCAGTTGTCGGCCCGGGCGTAGGACGACCATAAGGTCATCGCATCCGGCCCCGGATCGCGCGGGATCAGCAGCGGCATCGCCACCGACAGAAACAGCCCGGTAAACAGAATCAGGAACGACAGCGAGGAATCGAGTCTGCGGCCGCGAAACTCGATGCACGGCAACTTCAACCCCATGCCAGCGCCCCTTTGGCATGGGTCGCCCGAGTCAACACGGCGATCACCCCGAGCTGCACGATGATCGCAAAGACATTGCCCCACGCCGCGCCATAAATCGAATAGTGCTTGATCAGCAGGTAGCTGACCGGTACCGACACCAGCAGGCAGATCGCCGCGCTGGCGAATGACACCCGACTGTTTTTCGAGGCGATCAGACCGCCCCAGACGATGTCGCCGATGGCTCGCAGGGCAAAGGAAAAGATCAACACGCCGAGGAGTGCGTTATCCGGACGCGGCACGCTGCTGGCGACGTAATCGAGCACCACGTTGAAGAACAGATAGATCAGCACGGCCACCGCCGCCGACACCGCTAACGAGCGCATCACCCACTTGTTGACGAACAACTGCCGGACGCTGAACGCCTGTTGATCCGCCTGAAAGCGCTTGGCCAGCACCGGGATGCCGACTACCGCCACCACCGCGTAAGACAGCGCCTGCAGAGTGTTCGCCGCCGACCACGCATACACGTATTTGCCGAGGCTGGCGTAGGGTTCGAGATCGGCAATCAGAAAACGCTCGGCGTACTGACTCAGCGCGATCAACCCCGTACCGAAGTAGAACGGCAACCCGGCCTTCCACACGGTCGCGGTAGTCAGTGCTTCGCTGACCCGGCCCTTGTGCACATTCACCACGATCAGGTAACCGGCGACGATCACCAGCACGTTGGCGGCCACCCACAACCACAGCACACTGGCGATGCCCGACACCCAGTCGAGCATCATCGCGCCCACCGCCAGCAGCGCCCAGAGACCGGTCTTGATGAAGAACAGCAGCGCGCCCGCGGTGGCTTTCTGCGCAGAAAACACGAACGAGTTGATCTCGAACGACAGGTGTTCAGTGAGCAACACCAGCGTCACGCAGAGGATCAGCGCGGTGCTCGCCTCGACCTGCTGGAACAGCGAGTAAATCCCCACCGTCAGCAGCGACAGCAGCAGCCCCACCGCCAGGTACAGCAGCAGGACTTTGTCGACCACCCGCCGCGAGCTGCCGCCGACGCTGATCAACCGGTTGATCTCGGAACTGAAACCAACGCTGTAGAACTTCGAAGCGATCAGCGACGCGGCGACCACCACGCCATAAAACCCCAGCGCTTCGTAGCCCAGGTAATGGGTGATGGCCAACACCAGCAGAAACTTCGCGCCCAAGGCTCCGCCGCGCAGCAGCAAGCGAAATATCATCGAACGACGCCTTTGATGATCTCGTCCATCATCACCGTCTTGGCTTCGATTTCGCGGCAGGTGTCGGTCAGGCGCTTGCCGAAGTTCGACAGCGCGTTCGGCGCGTACACGGTGTCGATGATGGTGTCGACATTGATGTCGCCGCCATTGATCACCCAGTCTTCCACGCCCATGTCCTGATAGGCGCCAAAGCCTTTGCGCTCGTAGCTGATGTGGTACGCCGGGACGCCGGACAACAGCGATTCGATGGCGCCGTGCAGGCGCACCGAGATCACCAGGTCCGGCTGATATTTGGCAATCGTCGCCTTCAACGACAGCAGGTCTTCGCTGATGCCCAGTTCGCGATAGAACGCACCGTCGTCGTTACCGCGAACGGCACTCTGTACGGCGCAAACCACTTTGCTTTTGTTCTTCAGACGCTGCAGCAGCAACTTCAGGTTGGCGACGTAGGCGACTTTCTTTTCCTTGCTCCACTCCGGCGGCTTGCGCAGCACCACGCACACGGTGGCCGGCGACGCGGCACAGCGGGTGAACTTCGGCTGCTGAAGAATCTTGCTGGCCAGTGACTGCACCGCCAGATCCGGCGCGCGGTAGACGTTTTCGCAGGCATCGAACATTGCCGAGGAGCGGTTATCGCGCACGAACACCGCGTCCGCGCTGGCGTAGTGATCGACGATCTTGCGGCTCTCGCCATGGAACGGGCCGATACTTTGCGGCAGGTACACCGACGGCACCTTGCTGAGGATCGCCGTTTCCAGTTGCTTGGCGTGGCCGAGTTTGAGCTTGATGTGTTCGAAGGCGCTTTTCGAGCGCATGTAGCCGCCACCGACGCCGACGATCAGATCGGTCTTGCGCAACAGATCCGCCAGCCCGGCATACGACTGATTGAGGAACACCGCCTGCTTGACCCGCCCCAGGCCCTTGGCCGCCATCACCGGCGCATCGAAACGCGGGTGCGGCAGGTAGGCGAAAGACTGCGGGTCGGAGGCCACGACATTGATCGCGGTGTCTTCGCCAAAGTTGCGCTGCACCAACGCGATGGCCAGATCGACGAGCAGGCCGTCACCGGAGTTGGACGCACTGTAGCCATGCAAAATCGTTACGTTCATAAGCTGAGTTCTACTTAATAAGTGGGAGCGCAATACACGTCGTAGGTCTGGCGGATCATCAGCGCGGCACTGAAGCGCTCACGCACGATGTTCCGGCCTTCGCTGCCGAGGTCGAGCAACCGCGGCTTCTGGATTCGCGCCAGCACATCGGCCAGCGCCTGGTGATCACCGGTGGGAAAGACGTAGCCGGACACTTCATGGGTGACCAGTTCGGGCAGCGACGTGCAGTTGCTGGCGATCACCGGCAAACCCATGGCCATGCCTTCCAGCGGCACCATGGCGAAACCCTCCCAGCGGCTCGGCACGATCAGCGCGTCGGCCTGTTGATACAGCGCCTGCACTTCGGCCGGCGTGACCCACGGCAGGTACTCGACCGCGTCCATCTGCGGGCACTCGACCGTGTCCTCGTTGACCGCACTGCCAACCACGGTCAGCTTCAGATCGTTGCGCTGTACCTTGGCGAAGGCTTTGAGCAATACGTCGAAGCCTTTCTGGTAATCGAGGCGACCGACGAACAGCAGATGAATCGGCGCGGGGTTGTCGGCCCTCGGTGCGTCATCCTTGTGCGGGATGCCGTTGTAGATCAGGCGCATGCGCTTGCGCTCGATACCGAACCGCGCGGCTTTGTCCATCTCGTAGCGGCTGACGCAAATGATCACGTCGGTGACTTTCTGCAAGACGCGCTCGATCGAGGCGTAAACCTTCTGCTTGATGGGCGAGCTTTCCATCAGGAACGAAAAGGCGTGCGGGCAGTAGACGATTTTCGGCCGACGCCACGGTCGCAGAAGCACACAGACCACGCGGCCGATCACCCCGGAAAAGGTGCTGTGCAAATGCACCACATCGGGTTTTTCCTTGAGCATCACCCGGGTCAGTTGCCAGGCAAAACGCAGCAGCGAACGCACATCACGCCCGCTGCGTTCGAACGTGCGAATCTGCTGTGCATCAATGCCGTGCAGCTCTTGTTTCTGGTCGAGCGGCACCAGATAGACCAGCTCGTAATTCGAATCCTGGCCTTCGGGCGACGCCGAGATGGTGCGGATAACGGTGGCGACCCCACCTTTTATCGTTTCAGCCACGTGCAGTATTTTCTTCACAACCCACCCACTTTCATGCCTGTTGGAACGCCCCTGAGTCTCAGGATTTGTCCGACGCGTATTCGTAGTTGTAATAGCCGTAGCTGCCATTGCCGTAATAGCTGGCAGCGCGCTTTTCGACGCCGTTGAACACCGCACCCTTGAGCTCGATGCCGTTCTGCGCGAAGCGGCGAATGGTCGCTTCAATTTCCTTGGCCGGGTTTACTGCAAACCGGGTGACGATCAGGCTGATGCCGGCTTCACGTCCGACAATCGCCGCATCGGTCACCGCCAGCAGGGGCGGCGTATCGATGATCACCACGTCGTAGCGCTGACTCAGCTCGGCGAGCAGGTCGCGAAAGTTGGCGTGCATCAGCAGCTCGGAAGGGTTCGGTGGAACCTGGCCACGGCTGATGAAGTGCAGGTTGTCGATTTCCACGGTGTTGATCGCCTGCTCGATGCTGCAGCGCTTGACCAGCAGGTCCGACAGACCATTGGCGATCGGTACATTCAGCGTCTTGTGCAAGTGGCCCTTGCGCATGTCGGCGTCGATCAGCAACACGCGCTGACCGCTCTGCGCCATGACCGCGGCGAGGTTGGACGAGACGAAGGTCTTGCCGACCTGCGGGCTGGGGCCGGAGATCATGATGCGGTTGTTGGTCGAATCCAGCGCGGCGAAATGCAGGCAGGTGCGCAGGCTGCGGATCGACTCAATGGACAGGTCGGTCGGGTTGCGCAGCGCCAGCAGATAAGCGGGTGTTTCGGCGGTGACTTTGGCCCGGCCCTTTTTCGTGTCCTCGTCGCGCTGCAAGGCGCTGTAGGGAATCGAGGCGTACACCGGCAGCCCGAGCTGTTCGATGGCTTCCGGGCCTTCCAGACCCTTGCTCAGGGATTTGCGCAACAGCACCAGCGCCACGCCGACAAAGGCGCCGAGGAACGTCGCGATCAGCACGATCAGGGCTTTTTTCGGTTTGACCGGGCTGCTCAGGTCGACATCCGCCGGGTCGATCAGGCGCACGTTACCCACCGCACCGGCGCGAACAATGTCCAGCTCCTGGGATTTGTTCAGCAACTGCGTATAGATCTGCGAAGCCACTTCCACATCGCGGGTCAGGTTGAGCAGCTCTTGTTGCGTCGCCGGTAGATCGCCGACCTTGCCTTCCAGCGATTTCTGCTGCTGGGTCAATTCACCGATCTGCGACATCAAGGCGCGATACGCCGGATGCTGCTTGGTGAATTTGCGATCCATTTCCGCCTGCTGCATTTTCAGCTCGGAAATCCGCGTTTCCAGCGCCACGGATTGGCCGAGCACCGATTGGGTTTCCAGGGAAATGTTCACGGTCTTGCCGTGGGTCTGGTAAGCGTTCAGCGCGTCGCTGGCCTTGGCCAGATCACGCTTGACCTGCGGCAACTGGCTTTGCAGGAACGCCAGGCTTTGCGCCGCTTCCGCCGAGGTCCGACGTACGTTCTGATCGACGTAGAGCGCAGCAATCTTATTGAGGATTTTCACCGCCTCGGCGGCGTCGGCGCTGGCCAGCGCCAGACGGATAATCCCCGACTCTTTACCTTGCTCGGAGATATCCAGCGCATCCTGGTAACCCTGAATGGTCACGATCCGTGGATTGCGCACCACTTCAAAACGGGCACCCGGGTTGGCTTGCAGACGTTCGACCACCCCCTCGACGCCGTCCTGCGCGAAGGCTTCGCCGGCGACGCCTTCAATCAACAAGTTGTCGTTGTCATCGAGCAACTGAAAGTGCTGTTGCTCACCTGCAATCAGGGTGAGCTTCTTGCCCAACAGTTCTTTGGGCAGATCGAGCCGGGCGAATTCCAGACGCTCGCCGCCCCAGGCGTAGCTGTTGAAGCCAAAACGCGGCGGCGCCACGCTGGACTCGGTTTCGCCGCGATAACGCCGGGCGAGAAAACCGCCGATGACCGGGAAGGTGTTGGGGGTGACGTCGATGTCCAGGCGCAGGTCGTCGACGGTTTTGCCGATCACCGCGCGGGATTTGATGATGCCGATTTCGGTCACCGACGGCGATTGCCCGCCGAGCATGCTGCTGAGGTCGGAAAAACCGAGCATGTCGTTCTTTTTCGGTTCGACCTGCACCAGCGCGTTCGCCAGGTACACCGGCGTCGCCAGTACCGCATAGGCAACGCCGGCGGCCATGAAGGCACCGGTGAATGCACCGATCAGCCATTTCTGGTCGATCAAACTGCCGAATATGCCGAGAAGATCAATACTGTCTTGATCGTTATCACGGTTGGCGATTACTGACGGTAACTGCATAAGTCTTTCTTACCATTCACTGATCTGAAGAATATTCATCAATGTCCGAGGCGCTGCGCCCACGAGCTAACAGCATCTTCAATCAATGCATGGGCATGAATAAAAGCGGCCTTACCTTGACGATACGGATCCTGTATTTCTCGTTCGCTCTGCCACTTGCCAAGAAGAAACACTTTGCCTCGGGCGTGCGAAGCAATCTTCAGCACCTGATTCACATGTTGTTTTTCCATGACCAGAATCAGGTCTGATGCATTGACGATATCGGTCGTCAATTGCCGCGCCTTGAACCCCTCGGCGCTGTGCCCGTGGTCTTCCAGCACCTGGCGTGCCGAGGCTTCCATGCCTTCGCCGACTCGCGCTGCGAGGCCTGCGGAAGTCACGGAGATGGTTGAGGGGGTCAGCGCGTTGCGCAGCAGAAGTTCTGCTGTCGGACTTCGGCAAATATTGCCAACGCACACAACCAGGATATTTCTGAACAAGGTTTACTTTCCTGTGTAATATCATTCTGCCAACATCTAGTGCGAATCTTAATGAACCCACTAGATCATCCTGCACTCAGAAATAGATTCGCCCTGTTAGTACCAGCGTATTAAGTACCACAGGGTCAAAAGCCGCCAAAACACAATTAACGGACTAAAAATAACTGTGATTTTCAGGTCGGGTTTTCCTGACAAAAAATAACATTGGCGCACTTAGTGCCATTGTTAGTTTCGAAACAGTTATCTCGAGATACCTTTTCGCCGTTGTCACTTCTCACCCGGAGAACCGACATGAAATCAGCCCATCTCAAACCCCTGAGCGCCCTGACCCTGTTACTGCTGGCGGCAACCGGCCAGTGCCAGGCCAATGAACTGTTCCCGGCATTGCCCGCCAATAAAACCATCGGGGTTCAGGTCAAAGTCCAGACCTTTTCCGCTGCGGACGCCGAGCGCGTCAAAGCCACCGGCTTCAGTTTCGTGCGTTTTGGCGTATGGACTGACAGCCTGCCCAGCGCGGCCTACCAGAAGCAAATCAGCGATGCCTTCGCCGTGGCCCGCGCTGCTGGTCTTCCGGTGCTGATGACCCTGCGCGCGACCAAGCCGTTACCGGCCAATGATCTGGCGAACGCGGGGGTCGCGTATGCCAACTCGCTGACCAGCCTGGCAGCGACCTATGGCTCACAACTGGTGGCGATCGAGTTGTGGAATGAACCGGACCTCGGCACCTACTGGCCGACCGGCAATTTCGACACGACCTTCGTGCCGTTCATGAGCGCAGCGTGCAAGACCCTGCAAGACAAACCCCAGACAGTCCCGGTGATCGGTTTTGGTTTTGCCCGGCCGCCAACGGCCGGCTCGGCGTCGACGGTGGCGCTTAACCGAATCGTCAGCGAGTGCCCCAAGTGCCTCAACGCGGTTTCCTACCATCCGTACGGCATGACCGGTACACAGATCAGCAACGCCCAGGCGTTTATCCAGCAGAACTTCCATCTGCCGGGGGTGATCAGCGAATGGGGCATCTCGGCGCTCGCCTCCAACGGCGGGATTGAGGGGCAGGCCAGCAAAATCAGCGCATTCGTGGCCGATATCAAAACCCGCAACATTGCCCTGACTTCGATTTACGAATGGAAAAACAGCGACACCGGCAGCAATGACCGCGAAAAGAATTTCGGTCTGTTGACGTCCGATGGCCAGCCGAAACCGGCAGAAACTGCGGTCAAAACCCAGCTGAGCCAGCAATAACCTCCATCAATGTGCTCAAGGGGCGCTGGCCGTCAGTTGCTTTGAACCTGCGGCCGATTTTGGCATCGTATTCATCGATACCGCGCCCCACCCTTCAAACAGCCGTTTTCAGGTTGTTGCCCCCGGGGAACCCGTTACGCCTTGATGCCCTTGAGTGGCTGTCAGCGCTCGGGTAATGTCGTCAAACCCACAGGACAGAGCACACCCATGACTTCCAAGCTGGAACAACTCAAACAGATGACCACCGTGGTTGCCGACACCGGCGACTTCGAAGCGATCGCCCGGGTCAAGCCGGTCGACGCCACCACCAACCCTTCCCTGCTGCTCAAAGCCGCCGCCATCCCGGCTTACGCCGAGCTGCTGAACGCTTGCGTCAGCGACTGCAAGGGCGACGTGGGCCTGGCCAGCGACCGTTTCGGCGTCGCCGTCGGCCAGGAAATCCTCAAAGTGATCCCGGGCCGCATTTCCACCGAAGTGGATGCGCGCCTGTCGTTCGACCAGGACGCCGTGCTCAAGCGTGCGCATCGCCTGATCGAGCTGTACGACAAGGCCGGCATCGGCCGTGACCGCGTGCTGATCAAGATCGCGTCGACCTGGGAAGGCATCCGCGCAGCCGAGATCCTCGAAAAGGAAGGCATCCAGACCAACTTGACCCTGCTGTTCTCCTTCGCTCAGGCTGCCGCTTGCGCTGACGCCGGGGTGTTCCTGATCTCGCCGTTCGTGGGCCGCATCTACGACTGGTACAAAAAGGCAAACGGCAACGACTACACCGGTGCCGATGATCCGGGCGTTCAGTCGGTCACCCGCATCTACAACTACTACAAGGCCAATGACTACAAGACCGTGGTCATGGGCGCCAGCTTCCGTAACCTGAGCCAGATCGAACAACTGGCCGGCTGCGACCGCCTGACCATCAGCCCGGATCTGATCGACAAGCTGGCAGCCGACACCGGCAAACTGGAGCGCAAACTCGCCCCGGGCCACGCCGGCGAAGCGCGTCTGAGCCTCAACGAAGCGCAATTCCGCTGGCTGTCCAACGAAGACGCGATGGCTACCGAGAAACTGGCTGAGGGCATCCGTCAGTTTGCCCGTGACCAGGAGAAGCTCGAGGCGCTGTTGCAGGCCAAGCTGTGATCTGAGCGGTTGAAATGCAAAAAGGGCGAACCCGGTTGGGTTCGCCCTTTTTATTTATGCAGTGCCGGAAGATGCATCGTCTGGACTGACGCATTCGCGGGCAAGCCCGCTCCCACAGGGTCAGGTGTGGAATGAAGATCTCGGGTTCACTCAATCACTGTGGGAGCGGGCTTGCCCGCGAAGAGGCCGGAACAGACAACCTCAACCCCAAAGAATCAGTGTCTTTCGAGGGCGTTAACCAGATCATGAAAGGCTTCACGATTGGAGTCGTTCAGGCCCATGAGGATCTTGTGCGCTTCGAGCACCTTGATCCGCACCACTTCTTCTGACTGGTCCTGATCCGGCAGGTCATCCAGACACTCGGGGCACGGCACCGGGTGGTTAACGATGTTGAACACCTGCTCGAAGCCCATCGACTGCAACAGACGGGTAATGTCTTCGTGGGTGGTGACGACGGTCGGCAGCAGGCCGACCTTTTGCCGCGACAGGATCGACAGCTTGGCCAACAGGCCAAGGGTGGTACTGTCGATGCTGCGGGTTTCGGTCAAATCGATCACGATCGCGTTGAAATTCAACGCGGTGAAGATTTTCTCAATAGTCGCATCCAACGCCGAACACAGGGTCAGGCGAACTTCACCGACGAACTTCAGGACGAAGGTGCCGTCCTGCTCGGCGAACTGGATTCTACCGGTACTCATTGAAGGTTCCTGCTCAACACCAACAGGGCGATATCATCCGGCATCTCCCCTAGCGTGGCCAATCCAAACACTTGCCGCAGACCATCCAGGCTGCCGCCCGCCGACTTCACCCGTTGTGGCAAAGCGGCTTCTTTTTCCTTGAGCGTAGGTTCTGGCAACAGATCCAGAATACCGTCGGACATCAGCGTCAGGCTGAACGTCGGTGGCAGCTCAAGCACGTGATCTTCGTAGGTGGCCTCGTTGAAAAGGCCCACCGGCAAACCGCGGCCTTCGAGGTAACGAACACTGTCAGGCGTGTACAACACAGGCAACGGCAGATGGCCGCCGATGCTATAGGTCAACAAACCGGTCTCCTCGTCGATGACTCCACCGACCATTGTGACGTGTTTGCCCAGCTTACAACTGATCAGCCCCCGGTTGATATGACCAAGGACTTCCGAAGGCTTGAATTCCGGCAATGTGCCGTTGCGCTTGGATTCGAACAGCAAGCGCGTGGTCATGAACTTCAGCAGCACGGTGACGAACGCTGAAGAGGCACCATGCCCCGACACGTCGGCCAGGTAGAACGCCACCCGACGCTCGTCGACGCGGAAGTAGTCGACAAAATCACCCGACAGGTACAGCGACGGGATGATCTGGTGGGCAAACTGGAACTCGTCGATGCGCCACGGGCTTTCCGGCAGCATGTTCATCTGCACCTGGCGACCGGCGTTCTGGTCTTCCTGCAGCAGGTTCAGGCTGGCTTCAAGCTCGCGGTTGGCCTTCTCCAGCTTCTCGCGGTAGCGCTGGTTCTCCAGCAGCAGGCGCGCACGATCCAGCGCGCGACGCACCGAGTGCTCGAGCACGGCCAGGTCTTCAAGAGGCTTGATCAGGTAGTCCGCCGCACCCAGGCGCAGCGCCTCGACCGCGTCGTTCATCACGCCGGCACCCGAAACGACGATCATCGGCGTTTGCGGTGACCGCTCGGTGACCTGACGGATGAGTTCGAGACCACCCATCTGCGGCATGCGCAGATCGCAGATGACCAAGTCGGGCTTGTCTTGCTCGAATACCTGAAGACCCTGTTGGCCGTTGCTGGCCTGCAGGACGCTGAAACCACTGTCTTCCAAATAGGCCGCGAGGCTCGCGCGCACTACTTCGTCATCATCGATTATCAGCAGCGTGGCACTGGTTTTTGGCATGTGGGCAAACGGCGCCAGAATTAGGTTGGCGTAGCAGGCGGGGCATCGGCCCGGCTCAGACTACTGGATTCGCTTTCTAGCCTCTCTGCTGCACCGCTTTCGAGCAGTGGCCCGGAACGCGATTGCACCAGAGGTGCCCTTCTAAGGCGCAGACGGTACTCCCATCCGCGGGGCGTTTCAAGCATGCGCCGATGGTCGCTTGACGACTTTACTTGTCAAATCACCGAGAGTTATAAGAACCGCTCAAACCGTAACCCAATGGAAGGTTAAAACCATGAGTCAAACCGGTCGGGACTACAGCGAAAAGCGTGATTTCATCCGCATGCGGGTCGATGCCGATGTGGTGTTGATCCATGAAGGTGATGAGGTATCAGCCGTGTGCATCGACCTCTCGAGCAGCGGCATGCAGGTCGAAGCGCCGCGCCAGTTCGCGGTTGGCGACCGCTTGAGTGTGCGCATCGACTCCGATCATGCCGCCTTGAGCGGGCTGGAAGCGGAGACCGAAGTGGTCTGGGTCAAGGCCCAGGATGGCGACAGCCAGAAACTCGGCCTGAGCATTCTGAAGATGAAATAAGCGCACACAAAAAAGGCGGCCTCACGGGCCGCCTTCTGTCATCGGTCGAGATTAAAAATCATCTTCGACGTGACCATCCTTGACCTTGAACTCGCGGTTCTGCAGGTAGGCGTTGCGGATGAAGGTGTACTTGTCGCCGCTGATCAGCTTCTCGCTCGACAGCAGGCTGGCACGGGTGTCGACGATGTTCAGGCCGAACACCGAGTTACGTACAGGCACGTCGTTGATGTAGCGGTACGGACCGGTGTAGCTGTCGACGTACTTCGACGGCGCATCACGCAGGGTGCTCGGGCCGAGCAACGGCAGCATCACGTAAGGGCCGCTGCTGACGCCCCAGTAACCGAGGGTCTGACCGAAGTCTTCATCGCTGCGATTCAGGCCCATTTTGGTGCCGACATCGAAGAAGCCCAGCAGGCCGAACGTGGTGTTGAAGATGATGCGTGCGGTATCGACACCAGCGGCTGCGGGCTTGGCCTGCAGAATATTGTTCGCCAGGTTGGTGACGTCACCGACGTTGCGGAACATGTTGTGGATGCCATCTTCAAGGAACTGCGGCGTCACGTACTCGTAGCCCTGCGCCAGCGGCTTGAGCGCGTAGGTGTCGACGAAGTCGTTGAACTGGAAGATCGGGCGGTTGACGCTTTCCCAAGGGTCTTCTTCCGTTGCAGCATTGGCGGCGAACGGAACCAGCAAGACGCTGGCACATACACATAGCTGAGCGAGAGGATTGCTCCAGCGCATAGAAAAGCTCCTTGGATTCGTACTGGCGCGGGCACCGTCGGCCCAAGCGTTAAGACCGCTAGTATAAGCGCAAAAGCCGTTTTGGGCAGTCTACCTGTCAAGAGTAATGCAGGACGTTTCCAGAGAGCGCCTTCACACACCTGTCATCCAGCTGTCACCGATGTCGCCTAACCTCGTGACTATTTCAGGGACGTTGCCATGACCCACGCTGAAGCCTTGCCTGTCGCCGCGCCCGGCCTGACCGCCGTGCTGTTCGGACTCAGTGGCTGTCTGGTGGATTTCGGTGCCCGTGCCCGGCAACACGCCAGCATGCTGCCCGAGCACGCCGACGCCACACCCGGCGCCCTCGACAGCCTGCTCAGCCTGCAGCGCCAGGAGATTCCCTGTGCGTGGATCGATGAGTTGCCCCCTGCCCTCGCGCACCCTTTGGCGGCCTCGCTGCCGGCGTGGATCAAACCTACGCAATATTCAGCAACAATCAATCCATGGCCCGCGCCGAATGCCTGCTGGCAGGCACTGATGGGCTTGAACGTCAGCCGCCTGGATGGCTGCGTGCTGGTCAGTGGCGAGCCGCGCCTGCTGCAAGCGGGCCTCAACGCCGGGCTGTGGACCATTGGCCTGGCCTCCTGCGGCTCACTGTGCGGCCTGTCGCCGAGCGAGTGGCAAGCGCTGAGCCAGAACGAACGCGACCAACGACGCGGTAAGGCAACCCTGCAGTTGTTCGGGCTGGGCGTGCATTCGGTGATCGATCATCTGGGCGAACTCGACACCTGCCTGGCCGACATCAACCTGCGCCGCCTCAAGGGCGAAAAGCCCTGACCGGGATCATGCAGGTTGCAGCAGAGTGGATTAATCTAAAGGTCAGCCATAGACCTTTGGCGCGCGGCTGCGGTCAATGCCAGTGCCTCTTGATAAAAGGAAACCACCATGCCCGCCCAAGAACTGCAAAAACAACTCGACACCCTGCGCGAGCAACTGGAGCAGAATCCGCCGCTGTCCGAAGCCGAGCGTGAAGATTTGCATGCGCTGATGGCGCAGATTGAAACCGAAATCAAACTGGAAAGCGCCACCCAGGACGCCAGTATCGCCGATGGCGTGAACCTGGCGGTTGACCGCTTTGAACTCGAACACCCGGCCATTGCCGGCACCTTGCGCAATATCGTCAATGCGCTGGGCAGCATGGGGATCTGATTCCCGGGTATCCCCAAAAAGCAAAAGATCGCAGCCTGCGGCAGCTCCTACAGGGAATCTCATGTAGGAGCTGCCGCAGGCTGCGATCTTTTGATCTTACTGACGGACCAGTCGGTGGTTCGGCAGGTGTACCGCTTCAGTGCTGCGATACGGGTTGATATCCAGCCCGCCGCGGCGCACATACCGTGCAAACACCGTGAGTTTCTCCGGCTTCAACAAACGCTGCAGGTCGAGGAAAATCCGCTCCACGCACTGCTCGTGGAAGTCCGAGTGCTGGCGGAAGCTGACGATGTATTCCAGCAGGCTCGCGTGATCCAGCGCCGCGCCACGATATTCCACGACCACGCTGCCCCAGTCTGGCTGACTGGTCACCGGGCAGTTGGATTTGAGCAGATGGCTGTGCACGCTCTCTTCGACAATCCGCGAATCATCGCAACGCAGCAGTTCCGGACGCGGATGCTCATAGTTGCTGACGCTGATGTCCAGATCGTCGATGCACACGCCCGGCAACGCCACGACGCCTTCGGCTTCGACCTCTTTCAGGCTGCGCACACGCACGCCGACCGGTTTGCCGGCAGCGGCCGACAGGTCCTTGACCAGCGTCGCTTCGAGGCTGGCGATGTCGGCAAACGGCGTCTGGTTCAGCGAGTTCAGGTACAACTTGAACGACTTCGATTCGATGATGTTCGGCGAATCCGCCGGAATGCTGAATTCACCGATCGCCACCACCGGTTTGCCCGACGGCAGCAGCCACGACAGTTCGAAGCAGTTCCAGAAATCCACACCTTTATACGGCAGGGTTTCGGCGGTCAGGCCCAGTTCGGCCCATTTCGCGGTGCGCGGAATCGGGAACAGCAGTGACGGCGTGTACGTGGCGATGTATTCGCTGGATTTGCCCAGCGGCGAATGTTCGGCTGCGGGATGCATGGCGGAAACCTGACTGAAGAATCAGCGGATTCTATCAGCCTTTGCGCCCGCCTTTGAGTGCTTACTGACTGACAGTCAGTTTGCCGACCATGCCCGCCTGGTAGTGCCCGGGAATATTGCAGGCAAATTCCAGGTTGGTGGCCTTGCTGAAGGTCCAGGTCAGCTCGGCGGTCTTGCCAGGCTCGACCAGCACACTGTTGGGGTCGTCGTGCTGCATGCCGTGGCCCATGCTGCCGTGATCCATGCCCGCCATGTCGTGAGACATTTCTTTCATGCCGGTAGGCGTCAGCATGCCGCTTTGCTGCATCTGCAGCATTTCCTGCTGGTGTCTGGCATGCATCGCCGCATCACCGAGGTTGAATTCGTGCAGTAACTGGCCTTTATTCACCAGGACAAAGCGAACCGTCTCACCGGCCTTGACCTGAATCGCCTTGGGGTCGAACGACATGTCGTTCAGTACAACTTCAATGCTGCGAGTAGCCTTGGCTGCTGGTGCCGGTTGGCCAAAATCATAAGTGTGTGCGGACGCGGCCCAGACAGGTGAACTCAGTGCCAGCAAGCAGGCGGCGACGGCCAGAGGGTTGCGCAACAACATAGTCATACTCCAACAAGAAAAGGTTCAGCCTGTGGGAAACTCTAGCCCGCCCGCGCTGGCAGCTACCTGACAGGCAGATTACAACTTTGTCAGGTTGGCGCGCGCCGTCTGTTCCCACGGTATAACGTTTTCGTTTCTCTATATCCGAGTCGCCCATGAAACTGCTGATCGTCGAAGACCAACCGAAAACCGGCCACTACCTGCGCCAGGGCTTGACCGAGGCCGGGTTCAACACGGAACTGGTGGCCGACGGCAACAGCGGCCAGCAACTGGCGTTGAGCGGTGATTATGCGCTGCTGATCCTCGACGTGATGCTGCCCGGGCGCAGTGGCTGGCAGATTCTGCAAGCAGTGCGCAGTGCCGGCCTCGACACGCCGGTACTGTTTCTCACCGCCAAAGATGCAGTCGAGGATCGGGTTCATGGCCTCGAACTCGGCGCCGACGATTATCTGGTCAAACCGTTCGCCTTTTCCGAATTGCTGGCCCGGGTGCGCAGCCTGCTACGCCGTGGCAGCGCCCTGCCCCAGGAAACCAGTCTGCAACTGGCCGATCTGCGTCTGGACCTGATCCGTCGCCGAGTCGAACGCAGCGGTCAGCGCATCGACCTGACTGCCAAGGAATTCGCCCTGCTGGAAATGCTCCTGCGCCGCCAGGGTGAAGTGTTACCGAAATCGCTGATTGCCTCGCAAGTCTGGGACATGAACTTCGACAGCGACACCAACGTGATCGAAGTGGCGATCCGCCGCCTGCGCCTGAAGATCGACGATGACTTCCCCAACAAACTGATCCACACCGTGCGTGGCATGGGTTACGTGCTTGAAGAGCGTCCAGCCTGATGCGTCGCCTGTCGCTGAGTTCTCGTCTGGCTCTGCTGTTTGCCGCGTGCACCGCCGTGGTCTCGCTGTTCGCCGGAGTGCTGTTCAGCCGCGCCAGCGAGGCGCACTTCATTGAGCTCGATCAGCAATTGCTGGATGGCAAACTGATCGGCCTGCGCCGGGCCTTGCAGGATGTGCAACCGGCTCAGCGTGAGGCGCGGCTGGCGGATGAGCTGAGCCGTCAGGCCGATCTGGCGCTGCGTATTACCGGCAGTGACGGTCAGCGCTGGTACGACAGTTCGACGCAGATCCCTACGGAGTTGCCGAAACAATCCGGCCTGTCGACCATCAGCCATGACGGCGCCGACTACCGCGTGCTCAACGCCCCGCTCTACCCGGACAAGTCCGATACACCACAACTGACGCTGTTGCTGGATATCACCCACCACCAGCACTTCCTGCAACGGATGCAGCATCTGATCTGGCTGACCGTCGGGCTGTCGGCGCTGGCCACCGCACTGCTCGGCGCCTGGGCGGCGCGCAGCGGCTTGCGTCCACTGCGGCGCATGAGTGCAGTTGCCCGTGGGATTTCTGCGCAATCGCTCAATGCGCGGCTGCCGGAAGCGCAAATGCCGCCGGAGCTGGCAGAAATGGCCCACAGCTTCAACGCCATGCTCGGACGCCTCGATGACTCGTTTCAGCGGCTGTCGGCGTTTTCTGCCGACATCGCCCATGAACTGCGCACACCGCTGTCGAACCTGCTGACCCACACCCAGGTCACCCTCACTCGCCCGCGGCCGCTTGAGGATTACCGCGAAGCCCTGCACAGCAACCTCGAAGAACTGCAATGGATGGCACAGCTGGTCAACGACATGCTCTATCTGGCCAAGGCTGACCACGGTTTGCTGATGCCCAAGCGCGAGGCGCTGGAGCTGGCGGATGAAAGCGATGTGTTGCTTGAATTCTTCGCGCCACTGGCCGAAGACGCCGGGGTGACGCTGAGCCGCCAAGGTCATGCGCGAATAAAGGGCGATAGCAGCATGCTACGCCGGGCCTTGTCGAATCTGCTGGATAACGCGCTGCGTTTTACTCCGGTGGCGGGCAGCGTGCGCCTGTCCATCGTCGATCAGCCGCACGCGGTGCAGGTGTCGGTGGAGAACAGTGGCGAAGAGATTTCGGCAGAGCTGTTACCACGGCTGTTTGACCGGTTCTATCGCGCCGATCCGGCGCGGCAGGAAGGCAGCAGTGAGCATGCGGGGTTGGGGCTGGCGATTACCCAATCGATCGTCCGGGCGCATGGTGGGCAGATCCGTTGCGAATCGGCTGCGGGGTGGACGCGGTTTGTGATCGAGTTGCCCAAGGAGGCTTGAGGCCAGCAAGTACGGCCCCATCGCGGGCAAGCCCGCTCCCACAGTGTTTTGTGTCGCTCACATAATGGTGACGCAACTCAATACCTGTGGGAGCGGGCTTGCCCGCGATGGCGATTTCAGCGCTTACGAATATCTCAGCGCGTGAGCCGGCTCAATCTTCGCTGCCCGCAACGCCGGGTACACCGTCGCCAGGAAGCTCAGAATAAAGCCCGCCGAGCAGATCAACAGCACATCCCCGCCCTGCAATTCCGAAGGCAGGTTGCTGACGAAGTACACGTCGGAACTGAAGATGTGCTGCCCGGTAACGCGCTCGACCCAGCCGACCATCTCGCTGACGTTCAGCGCGGCAATTACGCCAAGCACGCCGCCGATGAGGGTACCGACAATGCCGATCACCGTGCCCTGCACCATGAAAATCGCCATGATCTGCCGTGGCGTGGCGCCGATGGTGCGCAGAATCGCGATGTCCGCGCCCTTGTCGTTCACCACCATGATCAGCGTGGCGATGATGTTGAACGCCGCCACCGCAACGATCATCAGCAACAGCAGGCCGATCATGGTTTTTTCCATTTTCATCGCGCTGAACAGACTGCCCTGGGTGTGGGTCCAGTCGTCAGCCTTGAACTCGGCACCGAGCCCGGCGGCAATGTCCGAGGAGACTTTCGGCGCAGCGTACAGATCCTTCACCGCCAGGCGCACGCTCTGCACCTGATTCGGCTGCCAGTGCTGCATGGTCGCGGCATCGGCCACGTGGATCAGGCCCATCGAGCCGTCCAACTCGGCGCCGACTTTGAACACACCGACCACGTTCAGCCGTTGCATGCGCGGGGTAATGCCCCCCGGTGCGGTGCTGACTTCCGGCACGATCAGGATGATCTTGTCGCCGACATTGAGACGGAAGCGGCGCGCGGTGATTTCACCGATCACCACGCCGAACTCACCCGGTTTCAGGTCATCGAGACGTCCCTGCACAATGTGCTGGGCAACGATCGACACCTTGCCTTCCTGGGCCGGATCGACGCCGCTGATCTGGATCGGCTGCATCAAACCCTTGTAGGACAGCATGCCTTCCATCTCGGTGAACGGCACGGCGGCGGTCACTTCGGGATTTTTCAGCGCGGCGGCGGCCACCGGCTGCCAGTCATCGATCGGCTTGACGCCAACGATGGTCGCGTGCGGCACCATGCCGAGGATGCGCGAGCTCATCTCGCGCTGGAAGCCGTTCATTACCGACAGCACCACGATCATCGCCAGCACGCCGAGGGCGAGCCCGATCATCGAAGTCATCGAGATGAACGAAACAAAGCGATTGCGGCGCTTGGCGCGGGTATAGCGCGTGCCGATAAAGATCGATAACGGTCTGAACATTCGCTGGGGCACCGTATAAAAAATCAAGCTTAAAAAAGCGGCCAATCGTTTGAGAGCGTAGCGAGCGAAGGAAAGACAAGGCAAAAACAGGCGAGGAAGCGGAGTCTACTGGCTGTAAATGAGCATTCCGAGCCTGTTTTTAACGCAGTATTTCCGAGCGCAGTAGCTCTCAAGCGATTGGAGTCAGGCAGCCTTCCTGCAATTGAAGGACGCGGTCCATCTGGCGGGCCAGGTTCATGTCGTGAGTCACCACCAGGAACGCCGTGCGCATTGAAGTGCTGAGTTCCAGCATCAAGTCCTGGATGCCTTCGGCGGTGTGCGAATCAAGGTTGCCGGTTGGCTCGTCGAGCATTACCAGGCCTGGATTGTTTACCAGTGCACGGGCGATAGCCACACGCTGGCGCTCGCCACCGGACAGCTCGGCCGGTTTGTGCTCCAGACGATGGCCCAGCCCCACGCGCTCCAGCAACGCGGTAGCGCGCTGACGCGCTTCCGGGATCGCGGTCTTGCCGATCAGCAGCGGCATGCAGACGTTTTCCAGCGCGGTGAATTCCGGCAGCAAGTGGTGGAACTGGTACACGAACCCGAGGGCACGGTTACGCAGCAGGCCACGCTTCTTTTCGCTCAGCGCTGACAGCTCTTCGCCGTCAAGCCAGACGCTGCCCTCGGTTGGGGTGTCGAGACCGCCCAGCAGGTTGAGCAAGGTACTTTTGCCGGAACCGGATTTGCCGACGATCGCCACACGCTCGCCCGGGTGCAACTCCAGTTGCAGACCGGCCAGCACTTGCACCGACTCCGGGCCTTCCTCGTAGGATTTGCCCAGGTTGCGGCAACTCAAGATTGCTTTATCACTCATGCCCGACTCACTCATAACGTAGCGCCTCCGCCGGCTGGGTGCGCGCGGCACGCCAGGCGGGATACAGGGTGGCGAGGAAACTCAGGACCAACGCAGCGGCGCAGACCATGACCACGTCCTGGCTCTGCACCTGCGAGGGCAGGTAATCGATGAAATACACGTCGGCGTTGAGAAACTTATGGCCGATCAGCCCTTCGAGGGCGGAAATTGCAGCGCTGACGTTGAGCGCGGCGAGAATACCGAGCACCGCGCCAATCGCCGTACCGACCACGCCGATCACGGTGCCCTGCACCATGAACGTACGCATGATCGTCCCCGGCGTAGCGCCCAGGGTACGCAGAATGGCGATGTCGCTCTTCTTGTCATTTACCACCATTACCAGCGTGGAAATGATGTTGAACGCAGCCACCGCGACGATCAGCAGCAACAGCAGACCGATCATGGCTTTTTCCATGCGGATCGCCTGATACAGGTTGCCGTGGGTACGGGTCCAGTCGCGGGCGTAGTAATGGTCTTCGCCCAACTGCTGGGCGATGGTCCAGGCCACGCGCGGCGCCTGGAACAGATCATCGAACTTCAACCGGATGCCCTGCACCTGATCAGGCTTCCAGCGGTGCATCTTCGCCAGATCCTGCAGGTTGGTGACGCCCAGATAGCCGTCCAGCTCACCGGCGCCGACATGAAAGATGCCGACCACAGTAAAGCGCTTCATGCGCGGGAACATCCCGGCCGGGGTCACGCTGACCTCCGGCGCGACGAAGGTGACCTTGTCACCAAGGCCCACGCCGAGCTTGGTCGCGGCCTTGTCGCCGATGACGATGCCGAAGCTGCCCGGCGTCAAATCGTCGAGTTTGCCCTGCTTCATGAAGTTGTCGATGATCGACACATTGCGCTCGAGCGCGGGGTCGATGGCGTTGAGCAACACCTTGGACACCTGGCCGTTGTTGGTCAGCAAACCCTGCATCTGGGTGAACGGCGCAACCGCCGTCACCTCAGGGTTGCGTTTGACCTTGGCGGCCAGGCTCTGCCAATCGTTGATCGGCTCGCCGGTTTCAAGAGTCGCGTGGGGCACCATGCCCAGCACGCGGGTGCGCATCTCATGATCGAAGCCGTTCATCACCGAGAGCACCACGATCATCACGATCACGCCGAGGGCGAGCCCGATCATCGAAGTCAGGGAAATGAATGACACAAAATGATTGCGACGCTTTGCACGGGTATAACGCGTGCCGATAAATACGAAGAGAGGTCTGAACATGTCGGGGCTTGTTCGGAGGGAAAAGGAACGTCCTTGTGGCGGGGGTCGATAACCAGCTTTACACTCAGACCACCGCCGCTACCATGGGTTCGCCATGTCGACATTAGATGAAGAAGATCGCCGCGAATACTACCGTATCGAGGACATGATCGCACTGGAAATTCGGCCCCTGTCCGCTCCCGAAGCCGCAGGCCAGGAAGTGTTGCAGGATGCTTCCCCGCTGTTCAACCTGCTCAGCGAACTGCACCTGAGCGAATTCGAGTCGCAGCACCTGTTGCGCCAGATCAGCGAGCGCGACCGGGCGATTGCCGCGTTCCTCAAATCCCAGAACAAACGCATCGACCTGCTCAGTCAGGTGGTCGCCCTGACCGTGCTCGGCCACATTGGCGAGCCGCAACCGGTGATCCTCTCCGAAGGCGGAATCGACTTTCAGCACCCGACGCCGATCGCCACGGGCGCGCACCTGTCGGTGAAACTGGTGCTGATGCCGCAGGCGCTGGGCCTGCTGCTGCGCGCCCGCGTCACTCATTGCGATCGCAAGGGCGACGGCTACGACGTCGGCACCGAGTTCGAACACTTGACCGACGCCCAGCGCCAGTTGCTCGCCCGCTATATCTTGCAGAAACAGGCCCAGGAACGACGCCTGGCCCGTGAACAGAACGAATCAGGCATTTAAATTAAGGAAGCACCGTGACCCTCATCTACGGCCACCGCGGCGCCAAGGGCGAAGCACCGGAAAACACCCTGACCAGTTTTCAGGAATGTCTCAAGCACGGCGTACGCCGTTGCGAACTTGATCTGCACCTGTCCAAGGACGGCGAGCTGATGGTGATCCACGACCCGACCCTCAAGCGCACCACCGACCGGCGCGGCAAGGTGGTCGAGCACACCGCCGCCGAACTGGTGACCTACGACGCGCGCAAGGGCGGCCCGGGCTGGATCAAACCGTGCCCGATTCCGACTCTGGAAGAACTGTTCGAACAGTGTGATTTCGAGCACTGGCAACTGGAAGTCAAAAGCGCTTCACGCACCCGCGCCGCGACTACCGTACTGGCGATTCGCGAAATGGCCCAGCGTCATGGCCTGCTGGACAAGGTCACCATCACTTCGAGCTCGCGGGAAGTGCTGAAGGCGGCGCTGGAGCTGGTGCCGGACGTATCGCGTGGATTGGTCGCCGAATACGCCTGGCTCGACCCGTTGAAGGTCGCCGCCAGCTATGGCTGTGAGATCTTGGCGCTGAACTGGACACTGTGTACGCCGGAACGCCTGCAGAAGGCGCAGCGTCAGGGGCTGCATGTGTCGGTGTGGACCGTCAACGAGCCTGCGCTGATGCGCAGACTCGCCGACTTCGGCGTTGACAGCCTGATTACAGACTTTCCCGGTTTGGCCACTGCCACCCTCGAGAATTGCTGAAATCGGTCTCCCCGGCCGGCTCAGGCCACCGGCCGGAGCCCGTCAAAAAAGCCGATTGAGGCCGTCGTACGCCGCTACCCGATAGGCTTCGGCCATGGTCGGGTAGTTGAACGTGGTGTTGACGAAGTACTTCAGCGTATTCAACTCACCCGGCTGGTTCATGATCGCCTGACCGATGTGCACGATCTCCGACGCCTGATAACCGAAGCAGTGAACACCCAGCACTTCCAGGGTTTCACGGTGGAACAGGATTTTCAGCATGCCTTGCGGCTCGCCGGCGATCTGCGCACGCGCCATGCTCTTGAAGAACGCCTTGCCGACTTCGTACGGCACTTTGGCCTGGGTCAGTTCCTGCTCGTTCTTGCCGATCGAGCTGATCTCCGGAATGGTGTAGATGCCGGTCGGTACATCATTCACAAAGCGCCAGCTACCGTTATCGACAATGCTGCCGGCCGCCGAGCGACCCTGGTCGTGGGCGGCACTGGCCAGGCTTGGCCAGCCGATCACGTCGCCGGCGCCGTAGATGTTCGGTACGCAGGTGCGGTAAGCCTCGTCGACTTCGATCTGGCCACGGCTGTTGACCTTGACCCCGATGTTTTCCAGACCCAACTGGTCGGTGTTACCGGTACGGCCGTTGCACCAGAGCAAAGCGTCGGCCTTGATCTTCTTGCCGGACTTCAGGTGCAGGATCACGCCGTTGTCCACGCCTTCAACGCGATCGTAATCTTCGTTGTGGCGCACGGTGATGTTGTTGTTGCTGAAGTGGTAGCTCAACGCCTGGGAAATTTCCGAGTCGAGGAAGCTCAGCAACTGACCGCGGTTGTCCACCAGCTCGACCAGCACGCCCAGACCGCTGAAGATCGAGGCGTATTCGCAACCGATCACACCGGCGCCATAAACGATCAGTTTGCGCGGGGTGTGGCCGAGGCTGAGGATGGTGTCGCTATCGTAGATACGCGGGTGATTGAAATCGATGTCCGCCGGGCGATACGGGCGCGAACCGGTGGCGATGATGATGTGCTTGGCCACCAGTTTTTCGACCACGCCGTTGGCGCAGACCACTTCGATGGTTTGCTCGTCGGCGAAGCTGCCGGTGCCGAAGAACACGTCGACGCGATTACGGGCGTAGTAGCCAGTGCGCGAAGCGACTTGTTTGGAGATAACCTTTTCAGCGCTTTTCAACACGTCCGGGAAGGAGAACCAGCGCGGTTCGCCGATCGCCCGGAACATCGGATTGGTGTTGAACTGCATGATCTGCCGCACCGAGTGACGCAGGGCCTTGGACGGGATGGTTCCCAGGTGGGTGCAGTTGCCGCCGACCTGGCGACGGCTGTCGACCATTGCCACCTTGCGCCCCGCTTTGGCGGCGTTCATTGCCGCGCCTTCTCCCGCCGGGCCGGAACCCAACACCACCACGTCGTAGTTGTAGACAGCCATGCGTACTCCTCAGAACAGGCCGCGGTGCCAGCAGCACCGGCGGCTAAATCACGCCGAATCGCGGCGCGAAGGAACAATTGGGGGCCAGTAAAGAACCCGGACACAGTCTATAGAAGCGTCAACGCCGCGCACATTAACCCTTGGTCGCGTCGTAGGCTACTTTTGCCTGCACTACAACGCCAGCTTTCGTACTGTTTTCAGTCAACTTTTGCGCCACTGAGGCGTTCGAAAGCCGCACTGGTGCGGATAACAAAACCTGTATCGGCACGAATCACGAAGAATGCACCAATGTCATGTTTTTCGGCATAGTCCCAAGCCCGTTCAGGCCCGAGAATCAGCAACAGCGTCGATAGTCCATCGGCCATCAACGCTGAAGGATGAATCACCGTAACTGACGCCAGGCTGTGTAGGACCGGCGCCCCGCTCCGCGCATCGAAGGTGTGGGAATAGCGCCGGCCACCTTGCAGGAAATAGTTACGGTAATCCCCGGAGGTGGAAACCCCGTAGCCGTCGACCTGAATGATCCGTTCGGCCACCTGTTGATCGTCTCGCGGCTCTTCCAGCGCAATACGCCAGGATGAGCCATCAAGCTTCTTGCCCTTGGCCTTTAGCTCACCGGTGGCTTCGGCGAGATAGTCATGGATGCCCATCGACTCGAGCCTGGCGGCGATGGTGTCGACCGCGTAACCGGCGGCGATGCTGTTGAAGTCGACTTCGACAGCGGCGTCCTTGCACAAGCGGTCGCCGTCGATATGCAAATGGCGGTAGCCGACTCGCTGCAGGGTTTCGGCCAGCACGGCGGGGTCGGGGACTTTCTCTTCACGCCCTTGCGGGCCGAACCCCCACAGATTCATCAGCGGCTCGACGGTCAAGTCGTAGGCACCTTCGCTTTGCTCTGACAGTTGTTCGCCAACGCGGACCAATTCAAGCACAGCGGCAGGCAGGGTCTGACAGCTGTTCGCCGGCAAAGCATTGAAGCGCTCGATGTCGGAATCACTGCGGTAGGTCGACATCTGTCGATCCACGTCAGCGAGGATACCTTCCACTTCCCGGCGAACTTGCGCCGGCTCGGCAATACCCGCGTGTCGCACGTACTTGATCGAATACGTGCTGCCCATGGTCGGGCCACCAAAGCTTTCCATGGACTCACCGTTGCCACAGGCAGCGAGGACAACCGCCACACTCACAAGCCCAACCCACCGTCCAGTGAACAATTCTTCATCTCCCCATAAAAGCGCGCCGGCCATTATGGATCAAAGGCCCGCACGCTCCCCATCGGATGCAACGCGTTACAAGAAACCAATAATGAGTAACTGAAAATGTCCTCGACCACGGGCAAAGGCAAAGCGATTTTTCGCGTTGTCAGCGGCAACTTTCTCGAGATGTTCGACTTTATGGTCTATGGCTTCTACGCCACGGCCATCGCCAAAACCTTCTTCCCGGCCGACAGCGCCTTCGCTTCCCTGATGCTGTCCCTGGCGACTTTCGGTGCAGGCTTCCTGATGCGTCCGCTGGGGGCGATCTTCCTTGGCGCTTACATTGACCGTCACGGTCGTCGCCAGGGCCTGATCATTACCCTTGCGCTGATGGCCGCCGGTACGATCCTGATCGCCTGCGTGCCGGGTTACGCCACCCTGGGTGTCGCAGCGCCGTTGATCGTGCTGTTCGGTCGCTTGCTGCAAGGCTTCTCGGCTGGCGTCGAACTGGGCGGTGTTTCGGTATATCTGGCGGAAATCGCCACGCCGGGCCGCAAGGGCTTTTTTGTCAGTTGGCAGTCTGCCAGCCAACAAGCGGCGGTGGTGTTCGCCGGTCTGCTCGGCGTTGGCCTCAACCACTGGCTAAGCCCGGATCAAATGGGTGACTGGGGCTGGCGCGTGCCGTTCCTGATCGGCTGCATGATCGTTCCGGTGATCTTCATCATTCGCCGCTCGCTGGAGGAAACCCCGGAGTTCCAGGCGCGCAAGCATCGCCCTACCCTGCGGGAAATCGTCCGCTCGATCGGTCAGAACTTCGGCATCGTCATCGCTGGCATGGCGCTGGTGGTGATGACCACGGTTTCGTTCTACCTGATCACTGCCTACACCCCGACCTTCGGCAAGGCCGAACTGCATCTGTCGGACTTCGACGCGCTGCTGGTAACGGTGTGCATCGGTCTGTCGAACTTCTTCTGGCTGCCGGTGATGGGCGCGGTGTCCGACAAGATCGGGCGCAAACCCCTACTGCTGGCGGCGACCCTTCTGGCGATCCTGACCGCCTATCCGGCGCTGTCGTGGCTGGTGGCAAACCCGAGCTTCAGTCATCTGCTGATTGTCGAACTATGGTTGTCGTTCCTGTACGGCTCGTACAACGGCGCGATGGTGGTGGCGCTGACCGAAATCATGCCGGTGGAAGTGCGCACCACCGGGTTCTCGCTGGCCTATAGCCTGGCGACAGCGACCTTTGGCGGCTTTACGCCTGCGGCCTGTACTTACCTGATTCACGTGCTGGACAACAAGGCTGCGCCGGGAATCTGGCTCAGCGGTGCGGCGGTGCTGGGGTTGATTGCGACGCTGGTGCTGTTCCGCGGGAACAAACATGAGCTGCGGACTGCGCAAGCCGCTGTGACAGGTGGGGCCAGATAGGACGCCATCGCTGGCAAGCCAGCTCCCACAAGGTCTTGAGGCGTACATGCCATTGCGCAGCCTGCCAGGAAACCTGTGGGAGCTGGCTTGCCAGCGATGAGGCCGGATCAGGCAATAGAGATCTGCCAGGCATAAAAAAACGCCCCGACCTAAGTCGGGGCGTTTTTGTTTGCAGCTATAGCTTAGCGCGGGAAGGCTGGCGGGTTTACACCGGCCATGTCTTCCATCACGCGAACCACTTGGCAGCTGTAACCGAACTCGTTGTCGTACCAGACGTACAGCACAACGCGGTTGTCCTGAACGATGGTCGCTTCAGCGTCGACCACACCGGCATGACGCGAACCCACGAAGTCAGTGGAAACCACTTCCTGCGAGTTGACGAAGTCGATTTGCTTGTGCAGATCGGAGTGCAGCGCCATGTAGCGCAGGTACTCGTTCATCTCCTCACGGCTGGCAGCTTTCTCAAGGTTCAGGTTGAGAATGGCCATCGACACGTTTGGCGTCGGAACGCGGATCGCGTTACCGGTCAGCTTGCCGGCCAGCTCAGGCAGGGCCTTGGCAGCGGCGGTGGCAGCACCAGTCTCGGTGATGACCATGTTCAGCGCGGCGGAACGGCCACGACGGTCACCTTTGTGGAAGTTGTCGATCAGGTTCTGGTCGTTGGTGTACGAGTGAACGGTTTCGACGTGACCGTTGATGATGCCGAACTTGTCGTTCACAGCCTTCAGCACCGGCACGATGGCGTTGGTGGTGCAGGAAGCGGCGGACACGATCTTGTCGTCAGCGGTGATTTCGTTGTGGTTGATACCGTGAACGATGTTCTTCAGCTTGCCTTTGCCAGGCGCGGTCAGAACAACGCGAGCCACACCCGGGCATTGCAGGTGCTGACCCAGGCCATCGGCGTCACGCCACACACCGGTGTTGTCCACCAGCAGCGCATCTTTGATGCCGTACTGGGTGTAATCCACCTCGGTCGGGTTCTTCGCGTAGATCACCTGGATCAGGTTACCGTTGGCGGTGATGGTGTTGTTTTCTTCGTCGATGACGATGGTGCCGTTGAACGGGCCGTGTACCGAATCGCGACGCAGCAGGCTGGCGCGTTTGGTCAGGTCGTTTTCGGCGCCCTTGCGCACGACGATGGCACGCAGACGCAGACCGTCGCCACCACCGGTTTTCTCGATCAGGATGCGCGCCAGCAGACGGCCGATACGACCGAAGCCGTACAGCACAACGTCAGTGCCTTTGCGGGCCGAAGCGTTTTGCTGGCCAACCACGTCAGCCAGTTCTTCACGCACGAACTGCTCGGCGCTGCGGCCATTGCCTTCGCTGCGGAATTTGAACGCCAACTTGCCCAGATCTACCGAAGCCGCGCCGAGCTTGAGCTCGCTCATGGCTTTAAGCAGAGGGAATGTTTCGTGGACGGAGAGTTCGCTATCGTCGGAGGAACGGTGGCGAGCAAAGCGGTGAGCTTTGAGAATCGCGATGACAGACTGGTTGATCAGGCTGCGGCCATAGATCGAGCTCACCACGTTGTTATTGCGGTAGAGCTGACCGATAAGCGGAATCATCGCTTCTGCGAGTGCTTCACGGTCGATCCATTCACCAAGACACTGGTCGGGCTTCTGAGTCACGGGAACCTTCCACATGTAGGGGCAGAAAAAAGGGGCTACATTATGCCGCCGAGAACCTCTTGTAGCAATGCGCGCTTGTCGCGCAATCGGTAACAAAATTCCGTTCAAAAAAATTACGCCTCGCGCCAGCCCAGTAAAACCGGGGCTTTCAGCACAGTCAATTTTTCGACGACTGTTAGACGATGTCTGTAACCCTCCGTAACACCAGTCGATTTCGGCACTACATAACCGTAAAAAAAGTGCTCGTTTTTATGGTTACCACTACATTTCGTGCAAACCACGAAGATAGACGCAGTCTGCAACTGACAGCCGGCACCGGACGCCGCTACAATTACCGACTTTGTCGCAAAGCCTGGAGCTCAACCTTCCGTGCCCGTTCTGCGTCTACCGCTTCTCCCTGCCGCGGCAGGTAAACAGCATTGGGGCAACCTGCCCGGTGCTGCCCTCAGCCTCGCGATTGCCGAGGCTGCCAGCGCTGCCAAGCGCTTCACCCTGCTACTGACCGCCGACAGCCAGAGTGCCGAACGGCTGGAACAGGAGCTGAGTTTCTTCGCCCCGGATTTGCCCGTGCTGCATTTCCCCGACTGGGAAACCCTGCCGTACGATCTGTTCTCGCCGCACCAGGACATCATTTCCCAGCGCATCGCCAGTCTTTATAGGCTGCCGGAACTGGCGCATGGCGTGCTGGTGGTGCCAATCACCACCGCCCTGCACCGCCTGGCGCCGACCAAGTTTCTGCTCGGCAGCAGTCTGGTGCTGGATGTCGGGCAGAAGCTCGATGTCGAACAGATGCGCGCGCGCCTGGAAGCCAGCGGCTATCGCTACGTCGATACGGTTTACGAGCACGGCGAGTTCACCGTACGCGGCGCGTTGATCGACCTGTTCCCGATGGGCAGCAAACTGCCCTATCGCATCGACCTGTTCGACGACGAAATCGAAACCCTGCGCACCTTCGACCCGGAAAACCAACGCTCCATCGACAAGGTCGAATCGGTCAAACTGCTGCCGGCGCGAGAGTTTCCGCTGCAGAAAGATGCGGTCACCCGCTTCAAGGCGCGGTTCCGCGAGCGTTTCGACGTCGACTTCCGGCGCTGCCCGATCTTCCAGGACCTGAGCAGCGGCATCACGCCCGCCGGTATCGAGTACTACCTGCCGCTGTTCTTCGATGAAACCTCGACGCTGTTCGATTACCTGCCGCAGGACACGCAAGTGTTCTCGCTGCCGGGTATCGAACAAGCAGCGGAAAACTTCTGGAACGACGTGCGCAATCGCTACGAAGAGCGCCGCGTCGATCCATCGCGTCCGTTATTGCCGCCAGCGGAATTGTTCCTGCCGGTGGAAGACTGCTTCGCCCGTCTCAAGAGCTGGCCACGGGTAGTGGCCAGTCAGCAGGACGTCGAATCCGGTGCTGGTCGCGAGCGCTTCCCGGCGCAAGCGCTGCCGAACCTGGCGATCGAAGCCAAGGCGACACAACCGCTGGCGGCGCTCTCGGCATTTCTCGACGAATTCCCCGGACGCGTGCTGTTTACTGCCGAATCCGCGGGCCGGCGTGAAGTCCTGCTGGAGTTGCTGGAACGTCTGAAGCTGAGGCCGAAAACCGTCGACAGCTGGCCGGACTTCGTTGCGAGCAAGGATCGCCTGGCGATCACCATTGCCCCGCTCGACGAGGGCTTGATGCTCGATGACCCGGCGCTGGCGCTGGTGGCCGAGAGTCCGCTGTTCGGTCAGCGGGTGATGCAGCGTCGTCGCCGGGAAAAACGTGCCGACGCCAACAACGATGCCGTGATCAAGAACCTCACCGAGCTGCGCGAAGGCGCGCCGGTGGTGCACATCGATCACGGGGTCGGGCGTTATCTGGGCCTGACGATTCTGGAAATCGACAATCAGGCGGCCGAATTCCTTACCCTGGAATACGCCGAGAACGCCAAGCTCTATGTGCCGGTGGCCAACCTGCATCTGATTGCGCGTTACACCGGCAGCGATGACTCACTGGCG
The DNA here is from genome assembly GCF_019775695.1 of Pseudomonas sp. AO-1. Classification (NCBI taxonomy): domain Bacteria; kingdom Pseudomonadati; phylum Pseudomonadota; class Gammaproteobacteria; order Pseudomonadales; family Pseudomonadaceae; genus Pseudomonas; species Pseudomonas sp. AO-1. The sequence continues at coordinate 2,284,772 of NZ_CP079947.1, read as the reverse complement.
CCGCTGCACCGCCTCGGCTCCGAAACCTGGCAGAAAGCCAAGCGCAAAGCCGCCGAACAGGTGCGCGATGTCGCTGCTGAATTGCTCGACATCTATGCCCGCCGCGCCGCGCGCGAAGGCTACGCGTTTGCCGACCCGAAAGCCGATTACGCGACGTTCAGCGCCGGTTTCCCGTTCGAAGAAACCCCGGATCAGCAAGCGACCATCGAAGCCGTGCGCGAAGACATGCTCGCGCCGAAGCCGATGGATCGCCTGGTCTGCGGCGACGTCGGTTTCGGCAAGACCGAAGTGGCGATGCGCGCAGCGTTCATCGCCGTGCACGGTGGGCGTCAGGTCGCGATTCTGGTGCCGACCACCCTGCTCGCCCAGCAACACTACAACAGCTTCCGCGACCGCTTCGCCGACTGGCCGGTGACCGTGGAAGTGATGAGTCGCTTCAAATCGGCCAAGGAAGTCAACGCGGCGATCGCCGATCTGGCGGAAGGCAAGATCGACATCGTCATCGGTACGCACAAGCTGCTGTCCGACGATGTGAAGATCAAAAACCTCGGACTGGTGATTATCGACGAAGAACACCGTTTCGGTGTCCGGCAGAAAGAACAGCTCAAGGCCCTGCGCAGCGAAGTCGACATTCTCACGCTGACCGCCACGCCGATTCCGCGCACGCTGAACATGGCGGTGTCGGGCATGCGCGACCTGTCGATCATCGCCACGCCGCCGGCGCGACGCCTGTCGGTGCGCACCTTCGTCATGGAGCAGAACAAGAGCACGGTCAAAGAGGCCCTGCTGCGTGAACTGCTGCGCGGTGGGCAGGTTTACTACCTGCACAACGACGTGAAGACCATCGAGAAGTGCGCTGCCGATCTCGCCGAACTGGTGCCGGAAGCGCGGATCGGCATCGGCCATGGGCAGATGCGCGAACGCGAACTCGAACAGGTGATGAGCGACTTCTATCACAAGCGCTTCAACGTGCTGATTGCCTCGACCATCATCGAGACCGGCATCGACGTGCCGAGCGCCAACACCATCATCATCGAGCGCGCCGACAAGTTCGGCCTGGCGCAATTGCACCAGTTGCGCGGACGTGTCGGCCGCAGTCACCACCAGGCTTACGCCTACCTGCTAACCCCGCCGCGCCAGCAAATCACTTCGGACGCGGAAAAGCGTCTGGAAGCGATTGCCAACACTCAGGATCTGGGCGCGGGCTTCGTGCTGGCGACCAACGACCTGGAAATCCGTGGCGCCGGCGAATTGCTCGGCGACGGCCAGAGCGGGCAGATTCAGGCCGTGGGCTTTACGCTCTACATGGAAATGCTCGAGCGCGCGGTGAAGTCGATCCGCAAGGGCGAACAGCCGAACCTCGATCAACCGCTCGGCGGAGGCCCGGAGGTCAACCTGCGGGTGCCGGCGCTGATTCCGGAAGACTATCTGCCGGACGTTCACGCCCGCCTGATTCTGTACAAGCGCATCGCGTCGGCCACCGACGAGGAAGGCCTGAAGGATCTGCAAGTGGAGATGATTGACCGCTTCGGTCTGTTGCCGGAGCCGACCAAGAATCTGGTGCGCATCACCGCGCTGAAGTTGCAGGCCGAACAACTGGGCATCAAGAAAGTCGACGGTGGCCCGCAGGGTGGCCGCATCGAGTTCGCCGCGCAGACGCCGGTCGACCCGATGACCTTGATCAAACTGATCCAGACTCAGCCAAAACGCTACAAATTCGAAGGCGCCACAATGTTCAAGTTCCAGGTGCCGATGGAACGCCCGGAAGAGCGCTTTAATACTGTAGAGGCGCTGTTCGAGCGCCTCCTCCCGAAAACTGTTTGAAGGACGCCGCATGCGCCTGTTTCGCTCACTGACTTTGCTACTCAGCTTCGTAGCACCGATGGCGTTTGCCGATGACACCTACATGGTCGAAATGATTCTGGTGCGGCAGAACGCCGTACCGGCGATTGTCAGCCGCGCGGCCCCGGAAGACTGGGCGGCCGGCGCTCAACGCCTCGACGATGCCAGCCAGCGCACACCTGCCTTGAATGAGGTGGCCAACAAACTCAGCGCCAGCGGCGAGTACAGCGTGCTGCTGCACAAGGCCTGGCAGCAAACCCTCGGCGAAGCGCCGACCAAAGTGGCCGTCAGCGACGGTAAGGAACAGTTCGGCCAGTTCCCGATCGAAGGCACCCTGGAAATGAAACTCGGGCGCTTCACCGACGTGAACGCCGACTTCTGGGTCAACCAGATCGACGCCAACGGCATGGTCACTGCCAGCGAACGTCTGAAGCAGGACAGCCACACTAAAAACGGCCAGCTCAACTATCTCGACAACGGCCACCTGGCGCTGCTGATCAAGATCACTTCCCTGACGGCGCCCGCCCCTCGGCAAGCTCCTGAAGCGATTCCGGACTGATCGAAGTCCTTATGTCCCCGCCCCTGAGCAAACCGTTGGCACCCTCCTGGGTCAGCCGATTCAAGGAACAGAGCCTGGAGCGTGGCCGCCGCTACGCCCTGGAGAATCGGGTACGCATCGCGCAGGTGGGCGATGCGACCATCACCGCCAGTTGCGAAGGCTCTGGCGGTAACGTCTACCGTCAGACCATTAACTTGCGCGAGTCAGCCAAAGGCACCCTGTTGCTGGTTGACGCCACGTGCACCTGCCCGGTGCGCAGCAACTGCAAACATTGCGCAGCAGTGCTGCTGCAAGTGCAGGAAACCCTCGAATACCCGGCCGCCGCGAAAGACGCCGAACTGCTGGAAAAGCTCCAGGCCGTGTTGGAGAACCGCAGCCCCAAGGCGCCGCCGCAAGTGCTGGTGGACAACGTGCAACCGCTGCCGCGCCTGTGGCTGGCGAGCGTCGAGTTCAGCGCGTTCGAGCCACGCAACGGCAAGATGCAGCGCTACATCCAGCATCGCGCGGCGCTGTCGTTCAGCTATCTGGATGAATACGTCAGCGGGCAGAAAAACAGCGACATCCTGATCCGCCAGGAAACCCAGACGCTGCGGATAAAACGCCATCCTGAAGTGGAACAGTCCTACCGCGAACAGTTAAGAATCCTCGGCTTTCGCATCGCCACCCGCCAGAGCAAAGCCCTGCCGGAAAGCGCCGGCGAGCTGTACGAGATGATCAACGACAGCGCCTGGCTGACCTTCACCCTCAATGAATTGCCGAAGCTGCGCACCCAAGGTTGGGAATTGCAGATCGACGAGGAATTCGGCTTCGACCTGACCGCCGTCGACGACTGGTACGCCACCGTCGAACAGGCGCCAGAGCGCGACTGGTTCGATCTGGAGCTGGGGATTATCGTCAATGGCGAACGCCTGAGCCTGCTGCCGATCCTGCTCAACCTGATGCGCTCGCACACCGAAATCCTCAACCCGGAACGCCTGGCACGGCGACGCGATGACGAGCTGATTCTGGTCAATATTCCGCAACGCAACAGTGAGCACGGGCCACTGCAGGTGGCCCTGCCCCTTGGCCGACTGAAACCGGTACTGGCGACACTGGGCGAGTTTTACTTGCAGGAGCCGGGCGAAACTACCCTGCGCCTGAGCAAAGCCGACGCCACACGGCTCAACTCACTGGAAGGCCTTCCCCTGCTGTGGGAAGGCGACGAACAGATCCGCAGCTTTGCCCAACGCCTGCGCGACATCCGTGATTACACGGCCAAGGCACCAAAGGGTTTGAACGCGACGTTGCGCCCTTATCAGCTCGAAGGCCTGAGCTGGATGCAGTCCCTGCGTCAGCTTGAGGTCGGCGGGATTCTGGCGGACGACATGGGCCTGGGTAAAACCCTACAGACCCTGGCGCATATTCTCAGTGAGAAAAACGCCGGACGCCTGGATCGGCCATGCATCGTGGTGATGCCCACCAGCCTGATCCCGAACTGGCTCGATGAGGCTGCGCACTTCACGCCGCAACTGAAAGTGGTGGCGCTGTATGGTGCCAGTCGCAAAAAGCATTTCGAACATCTGGCCGACTTCGACCTGATCCTGACCACCTATGCACTGCTGCCCAAGGACGTCGAACGGCTGGCACAACAGCCGCTGCACGTTCTGGTGCTCGACGAAGCGCAGTACATCAAGAACCCTAATAGCAAGGCCGCGCAGGCCGCTCGCGAACTCAACGCGCGCCAGCGCCTGTGCCTGAGTGGCACACCGCTGGAAAACCACCTCGGCGAGTTGTGGTCGTTGTTCCACTTTCTGCTGCCGGGCTGGTTGGGCGATGTCAAAAGCTTCAATGCCGACTACCGCGTGCCGATCGAAAAACGCGCCAGCGAAGTCAGATTGCAGCACCTCAATGGGCGGATAAAACCGTTTCTGCTGCGCCGGACCAAGGAACAGGTGGCCACCGAACTGCCGCCGAAAACCGAGATCATCCACTGGGTCGAGCTCAATGAAGCGCAGCGCGACGTGTACGAAACCATGCGCCTGGCGATGGACAAGAAAGTCCGCGACGAGATCACACGCAAGGGCGTGGCGCGCAGCCAGATCATCATTCTTGAAGCCCTGCTCAAGCTGCGTCAGGTCTGCTGCGACCTGCGCCTGGTCAACGACGCCACCCTGCCCGCTCGCGGCAGCAGTTCCGGCAAGCTCGACAGTCTGATGGAAATGCTCGAGGAGTTGTTCGAGGAAGGTCGGCGAATTCTGCTGTTCTCGCAGTTCACGTCGATGTTGTCACTGATTGAAGACGAACTGAAAAAACGCAACGTGGCCTACGCCCTGTTGACTGGCCAGACCCGCGATCGGCGCACGCCGGTGAAGGAATTCCAGAGCGGCAAGCGTCAGATTTTTCTGATCAGCCTGAAGGCTGGCGGCGTCGGCTTGAATCTGACCGAAGCAGATACAGTGATTCATTACGACCCATGGTGGAACCCGGCAACCGAGAATCAGGCGACTGACCGCGCGTATCGAATCGGCCAGGAGAAACCGGTGTTCGTCTACAAGATGATTGCCCGAGGCACGGTTGAAGAGAAAATTCAGCACCTGCAGAAGGAAAAGTCCGACCTGGCAGCAGGCGTGCTGGATGGGCGCAAGGCCGGGGACTGGAAACTGCAGAGCGATGATATCGAAGCGTTGTTTGCGCCATTGCCGGACAAGTTCGACAAGCGTTGAGCCCCTCCTTGCCAGTTAGAGAGCTATTGCTGCCAAGCCAGCTCCCACAAGGTTATAAGTCGAACACAACACTGTGATTCAACTCGCTACCTGTGGGAGCTGGCTTGCCAGCGATGGGGCCAAATCGGTCTCGGTCAGACTCAGCCCTTGAGCACTCGCGCCAGCGTCGATTTCACCTTGCCCATCCCTTCATGCAGCGCCTGCTCGATCTCGGCCATAGTAATCACTTCAGTGGTCTTGCCCGCCGCCGGATTCACCACCAGCGCCAGGCAGGCGTAATCCAGCTCCAGCTCACGGGCCAGTGCCGCTTCCGGCATGCCGGTCATGCCAACGATGTCGCAGCCATCGCGCTCCAGTCGCACGATCTCCGCCACGGTTTCCAGACGCGGGCCCTGAGTGCAGGCATACACGCCTTGATCACTGTATTCGCAACCTTCGGCAGCCACCGCCGCAATCAATTGCTGACGCAGCGGCTCGCTGTAAGGAAAGCTGAAATCGATGTGGGTGACGTGCTCCAGATCGTCGGCGAAAAATGTGTGTTCGCGACCGCTGGTGTAGTCGATGATCTGATGCGGCACACAGAAATGTCCGGTGCCCATGGCCGGATGAATCCCGCCCACCGCGTTGACCGCGATGATCGCCTCGGCGCCGGCCTGCTTCAGCGCCCACAGGTTGGCGCGGTAGTTGACCTTGTGTGGCGGAAAGCGATGCGGATGGCCGTGACGGGCGAGGAACAGCACTTCCTTGCCAGCGTACTCGCCGATCTGCAAGTCGGCTGATGGCGCGCCATAGGGCGTGTCTACCGCCAGCGATTGGCGAATGGTCAAGCCTTCGAGTTGAGTCAGGCCGGTGCCACCAATGATTGCGTAAACCGTCATAGCAAAAAATCCTTAATCGATCAGTTGAGCGTCTTTGAGCGCACCGATTGCATTGAGCCAGCGCGGATCCTGGCGGTAGTCGGTACTGGCGAACGCCTGCCCGCGCATGCGCGCGATGCGCGCGGACGGTTTGACTTTCATCCGTTGCGCGGCACTGAGCGCAAGTTCCGCAGCAGCGCGGTCGTTGCACACCAGGCCCATGTCGCAACCGGCGCTGAGCGCAGCTTCAATACGACTGGCGGCGTCGCCAACCACATGGGCGCCGGCCATCGACAGGTCGTCACTGAAGATCACGCCGTCGAACTGCAACTCGCCGCGCAAAATGTCCTGCAACCAGCGACGGGAGAAGCCGGCAGGTTGCGAATCGACTTGCGGATAAATGACGTGCGCCGGCATGACCGCCGCGAGCTGCTTGCTCAACCTGGCGAACGGTACGAGGTCATTGGCGCGGATGTCGTCGAGGCTGCGCTCGTCGTTCGGGATCGCGACGTGGGAATCGGCTTCAGCCCAGCCGTGACCGGGGAAATGCTTGCCAGTGGCAGCCATGCCGGCGCTGTTCATGCCGCGAATGAATGCTCCAGCGAGCAATGCGGCGCGCTCGGGATCACTCTCGAACGAACGGGTACCGACCACGGCGCTGCGCTGGTAATCCAGGTCCAGTACCGGGGCGAAACTCAGATCAAGGCCGACCGCCAGCACTTCAGTGGCCATGATCCAGCCGCATTGCTCGGCGAGGTACTCGGCATTCGGATTGTCGGCAATGGCGCGCATCGCCGGCAGGCGCACGAAGCCCTGACGCAGGCGCTGGACGCGACCGCCCTCCTGGTCCACCGCCAGCAGCAGATCCGGGCGAATCGCCCGAATGGCTGCGCTGAGCTCACGCACCTGGCGTGGATGCTCAATGTTGCGGGCAAAAATGATCAGGCCGCCCACTTCGGGCTGACGCAACAATTGGCGATCTTCGGCCGTCAGCCAGGTACCGGCGACGTCCACCATCAACGAGCCTTGCAGGCCAGCAGTCATAGAAATTCCTTGAAAACGAAAAACCCGATCCGCAGGAAATCGCTACCGTGAGCAATGCTCGGCAGGTCGGCAATTTCTTTGGATTTCGGGTTCAGAACGAGAGTCGGCATGGGCGGCTAGCTTAGCGGATGTAAACTGCCGCGCCCACCCGTGTGCGGTTAAACCTTGGCAGCCACCGGAGTCGACTTGCTGCGCGGGCGCAATTGCGCTGTTGCCATTGCCGGATCGGTAACACCGGTTTCCGCACGCATGCCAGCGGCGAGGAACGGCACCATCAGGCGCATCACCTGTTCGATCGACGTGTTGACGCCGAAATCGGTCTCGGCAATCGCGCGCAAGGCCTTGATCCCGGACATGCTGAACGCCGCAGCGCCGAGCATGAAGTGCACGCGCCAGAACAGCTCGATTGGCGGAATGCGCGGAGCCGCTTCGTTGACCAGCAGCATGTAGCGGCGGAACACCTTGCCGTACATGTCTTCCAGGTAACGACGCAGGTGACCTTGGCTCTGGCTGAATGCCAGACCGAGCAAACGCATGAAGATCGACAGGTCGTTACCGCTGCGTGGCTGCACCACGAGCGCTTGTTCGACGAGGATCTCCAGCAGCTCTTCAAGCGTCGGCTTGTTTTCCGGCTTGGCCTGACGCCGTTCCAATTCTTTATCGAGGCTGATGCAGAAGGGGCCGAGGAAGCGTGAGAAAACCGCCTGGATCAGGGCTTTCTTGGAGCCGAAATGATAATTCACCGCCGCCAGGTTTACCCCGGCCTTGCTGGTGATCAAACGCAATGAGGTTTCAGCGAAACCTTTCTCCGCGAACAACTGCTCGGCAGCATCAAGAATGCGTTCAACGGTTTCCGACTGGGCCATGGCTACTCCGCCTGACAAACACTTGTTTGAAACATACGTTTCAGCCTGTGCCTTGTCAAGCCTGCCAGTTCGTTTTGGGAATGGTCGGTCAGCTATTTAACCACACTCATCCGCTCCTTTAATAAGCACGGCCGCCGACCGTCCGGCGGGCTGCAAAAAAACGGGCATTGCCAAGACCGCTTCACTGTATATAATCCCAGTCACTGTATAAAAAGACAGAGCGATCAATATGCTAAAGCTGACGCCACGCCAAGCCGAGATTCTGGCCTTTATCAAACGTTGCCTCGAAGACAACGGCTACCCGCCAACCCGCGCGGAAATCGCTCAGGAGCTGGGTTTCAAGTCGCCAAACGCGGCTGAAGAGCACCTCAAGGCCCTGGCCCGCAAAGGTGCCATCGAGATGACGCCTGGTGCTTCTCGGGGCATCCGCATCCCTGGCTTCGAAGCCAAGGCCGATGACTCCACCCTGCCAATCATTGGCCGGGTCGCCGCCGGTGCTCCGATCCTCGCCCAGCAGCACATCGAAGAGTCCTGCAACATCAACCCGGCCTTCTTCCATCCCCGAGCCGACTACCTGTTGCGCGTACACGGCATGAGCATGAAGGACATCGGCATTTTCGACGGTGACCTGCTGGCGGTTCACACTACTCGCGAAGCACGCAATGGCCAGGTCGTGGTTGCACGGATCGGCGATGAAGTGACCGTCAAGCGCTTCAAACGCGAAGGCAGCAAAGTCTGGCTGATTGCCGAAAACCCTGAGTTCGCCCCTATCGAAGTCGACCTGAAAGATCAGGAACTGGTGATCGAAGGCTTGAGTGTCGGCGTCATCCGCCGCTAAAGGAGGCTTTATGCAGTTCCCACACACACCTCAGCAAACACAACTGCCTTTATTCGAAGCGTTTCTGGCACAACCGATGGCGCCGATCCTGAAAGATGTGGTCGAGCGCCCATGGATTGCCGAACCGGAAGTGTTCAGTGAGCTGTCACTGCGCGGTGCGGCCGGGAACTGCCTGAACCTGCTCGCCCCGATCCTTCGCGAACTGAGCGAGGATCAGGATGCACGCTGGCTGACGCTGATCGCCCCTCCAGCCAGCCTGACCCAGACCTGGCTGCGAGAGGCCGGCCTGAACCGTGAACGCATTCTGCTGCTGCAACCACGTGGCGCGCAAAGCGCTCAGCAACTGGCGTGTGAAGCGCTGCGTCTGGGCCGCAGTCACACAGTGGTGACCTGGCTCAACCCACTGAACACAAGCTCCCGGCAACAGCTGATCGGCGCAGCCCGCACGGGCGACGCTCAAAGCCTGAACATTCGACTGGGTTGATTAACTGGTAACGCGCGCTGTGTGAAGCGCATGGCTTCTCCAGGGACAGAGAAGCCGATCTGATGCGATAGCGGCAATCGCCGACAGGCGGGGCTCAGTGAAGAACCCGCGGCCCTTCTTCCTTATCAAACTCGCCTTCGACCATACGACCGGCCATCTGTACGCCGACGCTTAACATCGCCTTGGCGATTTCCACATGCTGGCCTTGCAGGAACGCCTTGGCATCCTCGGAGAAATCCAGCGTCACCAGAGAACCCTCGTCCTCAGCCCTGCGCAGTTCGATTCGGCCGTCTGGTAACTCGACAATTTCTAGAAAGGACGTTGGCATATAGGTCTGTTCTCCACGAAAGGCAGGGATTATATAGACATCATTCGGGCTTCGCTCGGGATCTTGACCAGCAGCATGTTTCAGATTGCCACCGTACCAACACCCATCAGCATTCGTTCAGACCTTCGCGAAAGCGGATCGCCAGACCTTTGAGATTCTGCCGCCAGCTCTCCAGCTCTTCGCGACTCAACTCCTGCGGCGCCTCTTCCTCATCGAGATTAATGGCCTGAATCAATGGCTGCGTCACATCGCCCTTGGGCTTCTGTGGCACCCGTGGCGGCTGGAACAACGCCGAATGCGCCGCCAGCAGTTTCGCCAGCCAGGTTTCAGGGTTACCGGCCAGCTCCACCATCTCGGCCAGCTCAGGGATTGCAATCGATTCCAGGACGTCACGATTCAACAACACTTCTGCTCGCGCCGCATTGGCCTGAGGCAGACGATAGAAACCGGCGATCTCATGGCAGAGCCCCAAAAGCGCGCCGTAGAGGTGAAATAACGCTGATTCACGCCCAGCCTGGATCAGCGCCAGCGAATTCATCGCTCGTCCCTCTTCGGCACGAGCCAGAGCCTCCAGCGACAGGCCGGCGAAATAGATTTTCTGATTGGTGCGGGTATAGAGTTCGTGCGCCATGCCGGCAGTCTCCACAGCGAAATAATTGCGTCACACAGACCCGACAGTGTCATGGATCAACGGATCCGACCGCAAGCACAAAACAAAAAGGCCGCATGAAAACCCGAGGGTTATCATGCGGCCTTTTTTGTATCAGGCTAACGCTTACTCAGCCTTGGCTTTCGTGCGCTTGTCTTCAACAGTCCATTTACCACCATCGTAGTACGCCTTCCAGCCGGTAGGCTTGCCGTCTACTTCGGTCTGCACGTATTGCTCCTTGGTCTTGCGGCTGTAGCGGATGACCGCTGGCAGACCATCAGGATCCTTCTGCGGCGCTTCGCACAGGAAGTGGTACTTCGGATCGATCTCGTCCTTGTGCGGCAGAATCTCGATCACCAGTGGAGCACGGGTCTCGCGGTTTTTCGGGAACTGACTGGCTGCCAGGAACAGACCGGAAGCACCGTCGCGCAGGATGTAGGTGTCGTTGACCTTTTCGCATTTCAGCTCAGGCATCTTCACCGGATCCATCTTCGGCGGCGCCGCATCACCGCTCTTCAGCAGTTTGCGGGTGTTCTTGCAAGTTGGGTTGGTGCAACCGAAGAACTTGCCGAAACGGCCGGTCTTGAGCTGCATCTCGCTGCCGCACTTGTCGCACTCGAGGCTCGGACCTTCATAGCCCTTGATGCGATAGTTGCCCTCTTCGATTTCGTAGCCCGCGCAATCCGGATTGTTACCGCAGATGTGCAGTTTGCGCTTCTCATCAAGCAGGTAGGCGTCCATCGCCGTACTGCAGATCGGGCAGCGATGCTTGCCACGCAGAACCAACGACTCCGACTCGCCCTCGTCGTCCGCGGCAATCTCGTCGCCTGGCACCAGGTTGACGGTGGCCTTGCAGCGCTCCTTCGGCGGCAGGCTGTAACCCGAGCAGCCAAGGAACACACCGGTCGATGCGGTACGGATCTGCATCGGACGACCGCATGTGGTGCACGGAATGTCGGTCATCACGGGCTGGTTGGCACGCATGCCATTGTCCGGGTTCTCCGCCACTTCAAGCTTCTTCTTGAAGTCGCCGTAGAACTCGTCCAGCACGTTTTTCCAGTCACGCTCACCCTGAGCTACATCATCGAGGTTCTCTTCCATGCCGGCGGTGAAGCCGTAGTCCATGAGGTTCGAGAAGCTCTCCGACAGACGCTCGGTGACGATGTCGCCCATCTTTTCCGAGTAGAAACGACGGTTGTGCAGGGTCACGTAGCCGCGATCCTGAATGGTCGAAATGATGGCTGCATAGGTCGAAGGACGACCGATACCGCGTTTTTCCATTTCTTTCACCAGGCTCGCTTCGGAGTAACGCGCTGGCGGCTTGGTGAAGTGCTGCGACGGATCAAGCTTGATCAGCTTCATCACATCGCCCTGCGCCATGTCGGGCAGAACGTCGTCATCGCCAGGCTTGGCGATCTGCGGCAGAACGCGGGTGTAACCGTCGAACTTGAGGATGCGGCCCTTGGCGCGCAGCTCAAAGTCGCCAGCAGCGACGCTGACAGTGGTCGACAGGTACTGCGCCGGCAGCATCTGGCAAGCAAGGAACTGGCGCCAGATCAGTTCGTAAAGGCGCTCAGCATCACGCTCCATACCTGCAAGCTTGCTTGGCGTAGTGTTGGCATCGGAAGGACGAATCGCTTCGTGAGCCTCTTGTGCGCCTTCTTTGCTGCTGTAGACATTCGGCGTTTCCGGCAAGTACTTCTTGCCGAACTCGTCTTCGATGTAGGTGCGCGCCATCGCCACGGCATCGGCCGAAAGATTGGTCGAGTCGGTACGCATATAAGTGATGTAGCCGGCTTCATACAGACGCTGGGCCATCATCATGGTTTTCTTCACGCCGAAGCCCAGACGATTGCTCGCGGCTTGCTGCAGGGTGGACGTGATGAATGGCGCCGACGGCTTGCTGCTGGTCGGCTTGTCTTCGCGCTTGACGATGCTGTAGCTGGAGGACTTGAGTTTCTCCAGCGCGGCCGTGGCCTGGGCTTCGTTCAGCGGCTTGAAGGCCTCGCCCTTCTCGCGCGCCACTTCGAAACGTACAGTCGAGCCCTTGGCGGTGCCAAGATCAGCGTGCACTTCCCAGTACTCTTCCGGGTTGAACGCACGGATTTCACGCTCACGCTCGACCACCAGCTTCACGGCAACCGATTGCACGCGACCGGCCGACAGGCCACGGGCGATCTTGGCCCACAGCAGTGGCGAGACCATGTAACCCACAACGCGGTCGAGGAAGCGACGCGCCTGCTGGGCATTCACACGATCGATGTCCAGTTCGCCCGGCTCGGAGAACGCTTCCTGAATCGCTTTCTTGGTGATTTCGTTGAACACCACGCGCTTGTAGCGGCTGTCGTCACCACCGATGGCTTCGCGCAGGTGCCAGGCAATGGCTTCCCCCTCGCGATCCAAGTCGGTTGCGAGATAGATGGTGTCAGCATCCTTGGCGAGCCGGCGCAGCTCTTCGATGACCTTCTCTTTACCCGGAAGGATCTCGTACTGGGCTTTCCAGCCATGTTCCGGATCGACACCCATGCGCGAAACCAGTTGCTTGCGCGCCTTCTCTTTCGGCGTGAGCACCGGCCCTTCGCCCGCAGCGGCCTTGCCGCGCTTGGCGGCCGGCTCTTTGCTGGCGCTAGCCGAACCGCTGGTGGGCAGGTCTCGGATATGGCCGATACTCGACTTCACCACGTATTGGTTGCCCAGATACTTGTTGATGGTCTTGGCCTTAGCCGGGGATTCCACAATGACCAGCGATTTGCCCATGGATCAGAAAATTCCTGAATTCTAGAAGTGAAAGGCGGTTGGCGCCTGACGCGGCACCGCTATATATAGTGGCTACAAGGTGAGGTCAAGCACAGGGTTCTGTGCGCACTCGCCTCATGGCTTGGAAAAAAGGCTCGGTTCGGCTTGCACCAAAGCAAAGCGTGGCACCTGCTCGCCGTCAACCTCGACCGACTCGACGAACATGCTCAAAGGGCGTACCCAGAAGCCGTAATCGCCATACAGGGCTTGGTAAAAGACCACTTCTTCCTCGGTCTCGGAATGCCGCGCCACACTGAATACGCGGTACTGCGGCCCCTTGTAATGTTGGTAGAGCCCAGGTTGTATCGGCATGCTTCGGCCCTCACTCAAATTTTTTCAAAATAAATACAAAAATAAATCCACAAAAACAAAAACCGGGGCACTTGGCCCCGGCTTCCATCGACGAGACGCTTAAACGCGTTCGAAGACGGTGGAGATGCCTTGGCCGAGACCAATGCACATAGTGGCCACCCCGAAGGTGCCGCTATTCTGCTTCATCACGTTCAGCAAAGTGCCGGAAATACGGGCACCGGAGCAACCGAACGGGTGACCCAGGGCGATCGCGCCGCCGTGCAGGTTAACCTTCTCGTTCATCTTGTCGAGTACTTTCAGATCTTTCAGCACTGGCAGGGCCTGTGCAGCGAAAGCTTCGTTGAGCTCGAAGAAGTCGATATCGTTGATGCCGAGGCCCGCACGCTTCAGGGCTTTTTGTGTAGCCGGCACTGGACCATAGCCCATGATCGCCGGATCCACACCCGCCACCGCCATCGAACGGATCACGGCCATCGGCTGGATCCCCAGGTCCTGTGCACGCTGCGCCGACATCACGATCATGCACGAAGCACCATCGGTGATCTGCGACGAAGTACCGGCAGTCACGGTGCCACCCTTCGGATTGAAGGCAGGCTTGAGGGCCGCCAGACTTTCCAGAGTGGTTTCCGGACGAATGGTTTCGTCGTAGTCGAACAGCTTCAGGAAGCCGTTTTCGTCGTAACCCTGCATCGGGATGATTTCGTCTTTGAACTTGCCTTCCACCGTCGCCTTATGGGCGAGCTGGTGGGAGCGCACGCCAAAGGCGTCCTGCTGCTCACGGGTGATGCCGTGCATCTTGCCAAGCATTTCCGCGGTCAGACCCATCATGCCCGAGGCTTTCGCCGCGTACAGCGACATGTGCGGGTTCGGATCGACACCGTGCATCATGCTCACGTGACCCATATGCTCGACGCCGCCAACCACGAATACGTCACCGTTACCGGTCATGATCGCTTGCGCAGCGGTGTGCAGGGCGCTCATCGACGAGCCGCACAGACGGCTGACGGTCTGGCCGGCCGAGGTGTGCGGGATCTGGGTCATCAGCGACGCCATGCGCGCGATGTTCCAGCCCTGCTCCAGGGTCTGGTTCACACAGCCCCAGATCACGTCCTCGACTTCAGCAGGATCGACCTTGGCGTTGCGTTCCAGCAGTTTGCTGATCAGGTGCGCCGACATGTCTTCGGCGCGGGTGTTGCGGTGCATGCCGCCCTTGGAGCGGCCCATCGGAGTACGACCGAAGTCGACAATCACGACGTCTCTAGGATTCAAGCTCATAAGTTCACTCTCACTCTAGTTGGGGGCGCTTAACCGAAGAAGCTCTGGCCGTTCTTGGCCATTTCGCGCAGCTTCGCGGTCGGGTGGTACAGCGCGCCCAAATCAGCGTACTGGTCAGCCAGGGCAACGAACTCGGCAACACCGATTGAATCGATGTAGCGCAGCGCACCGCCACGGAATGGAGGGAAACCGATACCGTAAACCAGACCCATGTCGGCTTCGGCGGCAGTTTCAACGATGCCGTCTTCCAGGCAACGCACGGTTTCCAGGCACAGCGGGATCATCATCCAGTTGATGATGTCTTCGTCAGTGACTTCGCGCTGCTCGTAAACGATCGGCTTGAGCACTTCCAGCACCGACGGATCGGCCACCTTCTTCTGCTTGCCTTTCTTGTCGGTCTCGTAGGCGTAGAAGCCCTTGCCATTCTTCTGGCCCAGACGTTTGGCTTCGTAAAGCACGTCGACTGCCGAACGACGGTCATCCTTCATGCGATCCGGGAAGCCGTCAGCCATCACGTCACGACCGTGGTGACCGGTGTCGATGCCGACCACGTCCATCAGGTATGCCGGGCCCATCGGCCAGCCGAATTTTTCCATGACCTTGTCGATGCGGACGAAATCCACACCGGCGCTGACCAGCTTGGCGAAACCGCCGAAATACGGGAACAGAACGCGGTTGACCAGGAAGCCCGGGCAGTCGTTGACAACGATCGGGTTCTTGCCCATTTTCTTGGCGTAGGCAACGGTGGTGGCAATTGCCAGCTCACTGGACTTCTCGCCACGGATGACTTCCACCAGCGGCATCATGTGCACCGGGTTGAAGAAGTGCATGCCGACGAAGTTTTCCGGACGCTTGAGGGCCTTGGCCAGCAGGCTGATGGAAATGGTCGACGTGTTGGACGCGAGGATGGTGTCCTCTTTGACCTTGTCTTCGACTTCAGCCAGCACGGCTTGCTTGACCTTCGGGTTCTCGACCACGGCTTCAACAACCAGGTCGACGTGACCGAAGTCGCCGTAGGACAGGGTCGGACGAATGCCGTTGAGCACTTCAGCCATTTTCGCAGCGGTCATGCGGCCTTTGTCAACGCGGCCCACCAGCAGCTTGGCGGCTTCGGCCAGACCCTGCTCGATACCGTGCTCGTTGATGTCTTTCATCAGGATCGGCGTGCCTTTGGAGGCCGACTGATAGGCGATACCGCCACCCATGATGCCAGCACCCAGTACCGCAGCCTGCTTCACGTCCTTGGCGATTTCGTCGTAGGCCTTGGCCTTCTTCTTCAGTTCCTGATCGTTCAGGAACAGGCCAATCAGACTCTGCGCGGCAGAGGTCTTGGCCAGTTTGACGAAACCTGCAGCTTCGACTTCCAGCGCCTTGTCACGACCGAAGTTCGCGGCTTTCTGGATGGTCTTGATCGCTTCAACCGGCGCCGGGTAATTCGGGCCAGCTTGCCCTGCCACGAAACCTTTGGCGGTTTCGAAAGCCATCATCTGTTCAATGGCGTTCAACTTGAGTTTTTCAAGTTTTGGCTGACGCTTGGCCTTGAAGTCGAACTCGCCGGAGATGGCGCGCTTGATCAGTTCAAGGGCAGCTTCCTGCAGCTTCTCTGGAGCAACCACGGCGTCGACGGCGCTGACTTTCAGCGCGTCTTCAGGACGGTTTTCCTTGCCGGCGGCAATCCACTCGATGGCGTTATCGACGCCGATCAGGCGCGGCAGACGCACGGTACCGCCGAAGCCTGGGTAGATGCCCAGTTTGACTTCCGGCAGACCGATCTTGGCCTTGGTCGACATGACGCGGTAATCCGCCGCCAGGCACATTTCCAGACCGCCACCCAGGGCGATGCCGTTGATCGCGGCCACGGTCGGAACGTTGAGGTCTTCGAAATCGCTGAAGATCTTGTTGGCTTCGAGATTGCCAGCAACCAGCTCGGCATCCGGCAGCTTGAAGTTGTCGACAAATTCGGTGATGTCGGCGCCGACGATGAACACGTCCTTGCCACTGCTGACGATCACGCCCTTGATCGAAGCATCTGCCTTGATGGTGTCCACGGCCTGACGCAGTTCGTTCAGGGTAAGACGGTTGAACTTGTTGACGGACTCACCCTTGAGGTCGAATTTCAATTCGACGATGCCACTTTCAAGAGCTTTAACCGTGATGGCTTTACCTTCGTAAATCATCAACTGATCTCCACGATATGGAAGCTGAACAGTACACGTCGGACGCAGGTAAATGGCTCGGCAGGACGCTTTTTCGTCGATGCTGACGCCAATCCACCCGGCACACCCGCCAACGCGATAGTCGGGATTCTGTAGGAGCAGTCTGTAAGACAAACGCTCAATTCATACGCCCGTTTGATTTGGGTACGCCACCTTCACGGAATTTCCGACAATTGTCAATCGCCCTAAATACGGGTTGAAATGCGACTTTGCGGTCATTTCTGTAAGACGCAGCCGCCGACACATGCTTGCATGTAAGGGTATTCATAAGATTAATAGTTAGAAATGTCGCCCTAATTCGCTGCAAGCCTTGTTTAACAGGCTACGCTCGCTGGACGACGAAGGAAAACAGGCGCACGTTTGCTGACCGGAGCACCACGAATCAACGTCAAAAAGAATTTCCGGCCTGCCTGGCCACCCCCGCCCGATGAATCATGTCGGGCTTTTTATTGTCCGTCTGCCGGACGCTCCCTACCGTTGCAGTGGGAAAAATCCGGGGTTCAGGCCAGCGCTTTCAGAGTCGCGTCGATATCCTGCAAAACCTTGGCCTCGCCCTTCTCGCCCCAGTACAAGGCGATCATCTGCTTGTCGGCCTCAACCTTGAACACATTGCCCGGCAACTTTTCGAAATAATCGAGCAGCAACCGATCCTCGCAGACTTCCTGCCATTGATTGACCCATACTCCCGGCGATTTCTGCCAGTAACTCCAGCACGCTGGCTGGCTGCCACGCCGTGGCCGATGATATTGCGCACACGGGCTGGGCGGCTCCTGCGACAGCCAATGCGGCCACTCCTGAGGCGCCAGCTGCATGGCCAGCCCGATGCGCCGCGCCTCCATGCGCAGGGCCATCCGGCCGCTCTGTACGCGCGACGGGCGCAACCATGCCAGTGGACTCAGAACCACCAGCAGGATTGACACCACCAACCAGACCGTCATATCTCTACTCCCGACTTAAGGTGAGCGCATTGTGTCACTCTGGAACCAATGTGCTTGAAACCAGCCATACTTAGCACTATTGAACCGTCACAAGGAGCACCTCATGCCCTACTCCCATATCCTGGTCGCCGTAGATCTGACCGAAGAGTGCGACCCTGTGATTCACCGCGCCCGAGAGCTGTCGACGAGCAATGGCGCCAAGCTGTCGCTGGTGCATATCGTCGAACCGATGGCGATGGCGTTCGGCGGCGATGTGCCGATGGATCTGTCACAACTGCAACAGCAGCAGTTCGATCAGGCCAAGGAACGTCTAGAGCGCCTGAAAGCCAAATATGCCGAACTCGAGGGTGCCAATTGCCACCTGACCTATGGCCAGCCACGTCAGGAAATCCATCATTTCGCCAAGGAAAATCTCTGCGATCTGATCGTGGTCGGCAGCCATGGCCGTCATGGTCTGGCGCTATTGCTGGGCTCCACAGCCAACGACGTGTTGCATGGCGCCCCTTGCGATGTGCTCGCGGTGCACCTGATCAAACGCTGAAACACAAAACCCTGTGGGAGCGAGCTTGCTCGCGAAGGCGTCGGCACATTCAACATTGATGCTACCTGACATACCGCTTTCGCGAGCAAGCTCGCTCCCACATTGGAATCTTCACCTATATCCGCATATGAAAAGCCCGGCGCTCATCACTGAGCGTCGGGCTTTTTTGTTACCGGATCAATCAGGCATCCAGCTCGGCCCAACGCTCCACCAGCGCATCCAGCTCAGCCTGCAACTGCTCCAGCGAAGCAATCACCTTGGCCGTTTCTGCCGGCGGACGCTGGTAGAAACCGGCTTCGGCCATTTCCGCCTCGACCGCAGCGATCTGCTGTTCCTTGGCATCAATGTCGCCCGGCAGCGCTTCCAGCTCACGCTGCAGCTTGTAGCTCAGCTTCTTCTTGGCGGCCGGCGCTGCAGCAGCAGGCGCGGCACCGGGTGCAGGCTCAGCAGTGACCACCGCCGAGTTCAGATCAGCCTTGCCCGACTTGCTCTCGGTCACACCCAACAGGCGCGGCGAGCCGCCCTGACGGATCCAGTCCTGATAACCGCCGACATACTCACGGACCTTGCCTTCACCTTCGAAGACCAGAGTGCTGGTGACCACGTTGTCGAGGAATGCCCGGTCGTGACTGACCATCAGCACCGTGCCGTTGAACGTCAGCAGTACTTCTTCGAGCAGTTCGAGAGTCTCGACGTCGAGGTCGTTGGTCGGTTCATCGAGTACCAGCAGGTTCGCCGGTTTGCTGAACAGTTTGGCCAGCAACAGACGTGCACGCTCGCCACCGGACAGCGCCTTCACCGGCGTGCGCGCACGCTGCGGGCTGAACAGGAAGTCGCCGAGGTAGCTCAGGACGTGGCGGCTCTGGCCATCGATTTCGATGAAGTCGCGACCTTCGGCGACGTTGTCGATCACGGTCTTTTCCAGATCGAGCTGATGACGCAACTGATCGAAGTAGGCGACATCGATCCGGGTGCCCTCTTCCACTTTGCCGCTGGTCGGTTGCAGACCGTTGAGCATCAGCTTGAGCAGAGTGGTCTTGCCGGTACCGTTAGCGCCCAGCAGACCGATACGGTCGCCACGCTGCAGGACCATCGAGAAGTCCTTGATCAGGTACGGACCGTCCGGGTGATGGAAGCTGACGTTGTCCAGGATCATCACTTGCTTGCCGGACTTCTCGGCCGTTTCCAGCTGAATATTCGCCTTGCCGGTACGTTCACGACGTTCGCTGCGCTCAACGCGCAGGGCTTTCAGGGCACGCACACGGCCTTCGTTACGGGTGCGACGGGCCTTGATGCCCTGACGGATCCACACTTCTTCCTGAGCCAGACGCTTGTCGAACAGCGCGTTGGCGGTTTCTTCAGCAGCCAGCGCGGCTTCTTTATGCACGAGGAAGCTGGCGTAGTCGCCGTTCCAGTCGATCAGGCCGCCGCGATCCAGTTCAAGGATGCGCGTAGCTAGGTTCTGCAGGAAAGAACGGTCGTGCGTGATGAACAGCACGGCGCCCTGGAAATCCTTCAGGGCTTCTTCGAGCCAGGCAATCGCACCGATGTCCAGGTGGTTGGTCGGTTCGTCGAGCAGCAGCAGATCCGGTTCGGACACCAGCGCCTGCGCCAGCAGCACGCGGCGACGCCAGCCGCCGGACAACTCGGCAAGAGTCTTGTCGGCCGGCAGTTGCAGGCGACTCAGGGTACTGTCGACCAGCGTCTGCAAACGCCAGCCGTCACGGGCTTCGAGGTCGTGCTGAACGTGCATCAGCTTGTCCAGATCGGCGTCGGTGACGATGTTCTGGCTCAGGTGATGATATTCGGCGAGCAAGGCGCCAACACCGTCCAGCCCCTCGGCAACCACGTCGAATACCGTCCGCCCGTCGGCCACCGGCAATTCTTGCGGCAATTCACCGATTTTCAGACCGGGGGCACGCCACACCGAGCCGTCATCGGGTTTCTGGTCGCCCTTGACCAGTTTCATCATGCTGGATTTGCCAGTGCCGTTGCGGCCGATGATGCACACCCGCTCACCACGGGCGATCTGCCAGGACACCTTGTCCAACAACGGCATCGCGCCGAATGCAAGGGACACATCGCTGAATTTGAGCAGGGTCATGAGCTTCTCCAAAAACCGGGCGCGCATTCTACCTGAATCAGGTCCTCAGCAGGCCGGCAATTTGTCTGCTGAAGCACTCTGCACAACATTTGTTGCGAACTTGTGCTGCAAGACCCGCAAAGCTTTCGCCCGTTGCTGGCAAAAGGCTAAGCTACAGACAATTCAGTGCTGGCCGCGGCCGGTGCTTGTCATGATTTCTCTGCCCGGATGTCTCATGCGCAGTCGCCTTTTCAGTGTCTTGTCCTGTTTGCTACTTACCGCCGCTGCCGCTCAATCCGCCCAGGCGGTGGACCTGTCGACCCAACGCCAGTATTACGATGAAGCCAAGCGCGCACTGGCCAAGGGCGATACCGGCCCGTACTTTCGTTACAGCCAGGCCTTGGCCGATTACCCGCTGGAACCGTACCTGGCTTACGACGAACTGACCGCGCGTCTGAAGACTGCCAGTAATGAGGAAATCGAGAAATTCCTCGCCGAGCACGGCGACCTGCCCCAGGCCAACTGGATGAAGCTGCGCTGGTTGCGCTGGCTCGCCGACCGTGGCGATTGGGCGACCTTCACCAAGTATTACGACCCGAAACTCAACTTCACTGAACTGGACTGCCTCAATGCGCAGTTCCAGATCAGCAGCGGCCACAAGGCCGAGGGCTATGCCAACGCCGACAAACTGTGGCTGACCGGCAAATCGCAACCGGCCGCCTGTGACGGACTGTTCGGGATCTGGGCCGCCGATGGCCAGTTGACCGAGCAGAAACGCTGGGAGCGCACCAAACTTGCCGCCCAGGCGCGCAACTATCCACTGGCCAACAGCCTGGTCAACGGCCTCACCACCCTCGCCCCGCGCGGTCGGCTGCTGGTGGATGTGGCGCAGAAACCCGAACTGCTCAATCAGCCGTCGCGCTTCACTCCCGCTGACGAGCCGATGTCCGACGTGGTCAGCCTCGGCCTGCGCCGCCTCGCCCGTCAGGACCCGGACAAGGCCATGGCCCTGCTCGACGGATACGCCAACAGCATGCATTTCTCCCGTGATGAGAAAGTCGCGATTGCCCGGGAAATCGGCCTGACCCTGGCCCGGCGTTTCGACAGCCGTGCGCTGGACGTGATGACCAAATACGATCCGGAGCTGCGTGACAACACCGTGTCTGAATGGCGCCTGCGCCTGCTGTTGCGTCTGGCACGCTGGGACGATGCGTATCAGTTGACCCGTCGGCTACCGCAGGATCTGGCGACCACCAACCGCTGGCGTTACTGGCAGGCCCGCAGCCTGGAACTGGCGCAACCACAGAACCCGCAAGCGCAAACCCTGTACAAGAATCTGGCGAAAGAACGCGACTTCTACGGCTTCCTCGCCGCCGACCGCTCGCAACTGCCTTACTCGTTGATGAACAAGCCGCTGGTACTCAGCCAGGCCACCATCAACAAAGTGCGTAATACCCCCGGTGTGCGTCGCGCTCTGGAATTCCATGCGCGCGGGCAGATCGTCGACGGGCGCCGCGAGTGGTATCACGTCAGCCGCCATTTCAATCGTGACGAAATGGTCGCCCAGGCCAGACTGGCTTACGACCTGAAATGGTACTTCCCGGCCATTCGCACCATCAGTCAGGCGCAATACTGGGATGATCTGGACATCCGCTTCCCGATGGCCCACCGCGACACCCTGGTGCGTGAAGCCAAGACGCGCGGCCTGCATTCGAGCTGGGTGTTCGCCATCACCCGCCAGGAAAGCGCGTTCATGGATGACGCCCGCTCCGGCGTCGGCGCCAGCGGCCTGATGCAATTGATGCCCGGCACCGCCAAGGAAACCGCGCGCAAGTTCAGCATTCCGCTGGCCTCGCCGCAGCAAGTGCTCGATCCGGACAAGAACATCCAGCTCGGCGCCGCTTACCTGAGCCAGGTGCACAGCCAGTTCAACGGCAACCGCGTCCTGGCCTCCGCCGCCTACAACGCCGGCCCCGGCCGCGTGCGCCAGTGGCTGCGCGGCGCCGATCACCTGAGCTTCGATGTGTGGGTGGAAAGCATCCCGTTCGACGAAACCCGCCAGTACGTGCAGAACGTGCTGTCGTACTCGGTGATCTACGGGCAGAAACTCAATTCGCCGCAGCCGCTGGTGGATTGGCACGAGCGGTATTTCGACGATCAGTGACAGGTGCTGAATACCTGAAATGAAAAATGCCCGCATCCATCGATGCGGGCATTTTTTTGCTGCCAGGAAAGGCTTCGGCAGTTCTACACCGCCATCGCATGCCCGTCGTTGAACTGCAACGCCGCCAGCCGCGCATACAGTGGATTGCTCACGATCAGCTCCTGATGCGTACCGATTGCGACCAATCTGCCCTGATCCATCACGGCGATCCGGTCGGCGTTCTTCACCGTGGCCAGGCGATGCGCAATCACCAGCGTGGTGCGGTTGTGCATCAGACTTGGCAACGCTTCCTGGATCAGATGTTCGCTCTGGGCATCGAGAGCGCTGGTGGCCTCGTCCAGCAGCAGAATCGGCGCATCCACCAGCAACGCGCGGGCAATCGCCAGACGTTGACGCTGGCCGCCGGAAAGGCCGAGACCAGCGTCCCCCAGATGAGTCTGATAACCGTTGGGCATCTTCTCGATGAAGTCATGGGCGTGAGCAATTCTTGCCGCTTCTTTGACCTGCTCCAGTGTCGCGTCGGCATTGCCGTAACGAATATTCTCTTCGACGCTGCCGAAAAACAGCGCTGGCGATTGCGAGACCAAGGCAAAATTGCGCCGCAGATCCAGCGGATCGAGGCTGGTCAGCGGCACCCCGTCAATCAGGATCCGGCCTTCCAGCGGGTCGTAGAAGCGCAACAACAAGTCATACACCGTGGATTTACCGGCGCCGGAAGGCCCGACAAGGGCCAGGGTTTCACCAGCCCTGATGGTCAGGCTCAAGCCGCTGATGGCATAGCTGTCCGGACGCGACGGGTAGGAAAAGTGCACATTCTGCAATTGCAGCTCGCCCTTGATCCGTTCTGGCAACGTCACCAGCCCGAGGGTCGGTGGCTGGATGATGTTCTGCGAATTGAGCAGTTCCGCGATGCGCTCGGCAGCACCCGCCGCACGCTGCAACTCGCCGATGACCTCGCTCAACGTACCAATGGCACTGCCGACGATCAGACTGTAGAAAACGAACGCCGCCAGTTCGCCCCCGGTAATGCGCCCGGCTATCACGTCCATGCCGCCGACCCACAACATCACCGCCACCGCGCCGAGCACCAGCACGATCACCACGGTAATCATCCAGGAGCGCTGAAAGATCCGTTTGCGCGCAGTATCAAACGCCTCCTCGACCGTCGTGGCGAAACGGCGTTCATCCTGCACCTGATGGTTATAGGCCTGAACGGTTTTGATCTGCCCGAGCGTCTCGGAAACGTAGCTGCCGATGTCGGCGACCCGATCCTGACTCAACCGCGACAGATTGCGCACACGACGCCCGAAAATCAGAATCGGCGCCACCACGAAGGGCAAGGCGATCACCACGATGCTGGTGAGTTTCGGATTGGTCACGAACAGCAGCACTACTCCGCCGATCACCATCAACAGGTTGCGCAGAAACATGGAGAGCGACGAGCCGATCACCGATTGCAGCAACGTCGTGTCGGCAGTCAGCCGTGATTGAATCTCCGAACTGCGGTTATTCTCGTAAAAGCCGGGATGCAGGTAGACCAGATGGTTGAACACCTCGCGCCGGATATCTGCGACAACTCGCTCGCCGATCCACGACACCCAGTAAAACCGCGCAAAGGTGCCAATCGCCAGGCCCAACACCATCAGCATGAAGATACCGATGCTCTGGTTCAGTTGATGCGGCGACTGCGTCATGAAGCCCCGATCGACCAGCAATTTGATCCCCTGCCCCATCGACAAAGTAACGGCCGCCGTGACGATCAACGCCAACAGCGCAGCGCAGACTTGCCAACGATAAGGCGCCAGAAACCGGCTGGTCAGACTCAGCGCTCGACGGTGCCGGGAAGAAAGCTTCGAGATCATTCAGGTACACATCCGTGTTGATGAAAGGGCTAGCCTAAACCTTCTATGGGGCGGAACTCTGTAAATCACAATGAGTCAGGTTAAATATGCCCCCAAAGACTAGGCCATAGTTGCTATTGGTCTAATGTCCCGGTTGAGACGAGCGGTCATTTCTGTTGGAGTGGAGATGCCGCTTTTGACAGACCCAAGGGTGTTGTCACAGCCTGGTCACGTGGCGGTTTTAATCTACGTGCACAACCTGATGAGGAGACAGGCCATGTCCTTGCAACACAGCAGCGATGACAAGATTCAAGTGATCCGCACCAAGCCCGGCCAACCTCTGGGTTGCTCGATTATCGACAAGGATGGGCGTGAAGTACCGATCACTGAAGACATGATCCAGGACGCGTGCCGCGAGCTGGAGAAGCGATTGGTCAAGCCTGCCGAACAAAAGTGATATAGCCACCGTCTTCCTGACCCGGCCCCTGTTTGGCCGGGTTTTTTCTGCCTGCCGTTCTGCTCTCTGTAGGAGCTGCCGCAGGCTGCGATCTTTTGATCTTGCCTTCAAAAAACAAAATCAAAAGATCGCAGCCTTCGGCAGCTCCTACAGGGTCAGGGCAAACACTGTGGGAGCGAGCCTGCTCGCGAAAGGGCCGACCTGTTATTGAACCGCAACCGCCCCCAGCGCCGCCACAATCTGTTGCAACTGCGGCGAATCACCGTCGATCCGCACCTTCAGTCCCTCGATCTCGCGCCGCACCGGGTACTGCTTGCGCAACACATCGAATGCCGCACGCTGTTCCGCGACATTGCCTACAAGACTGCGACGAAAATCCGCGTCATCGCGGCGCGGGTCGTATACGCCACGGCACAACATCGCCAGTGCCCAGGCCGGATCGCTGTCGGCGTGCAAGGTCACTTCTGACAGCCACGGTGCCGGTAGCAAGTCACTGAGCTGGATGCTCGGCGTCTGACCGATAAATTCGCAATAAGCCTGATAAATCTGCGCCGTGCCGCGCTGTTTACCATCGAGGCTGTAACCGGCAATGTGCGGCGTGGCCAGCACGCAGAGTTCGGCGAGGTCGACATCGACTTCAGGCTCGGCTTCCCACACGTCGAGCACCGCTTGCAGGTCTTCACGCGCCAGCAGCACGGTGCGCAACGCAGCGTTATCCACCACGGGGCCACGAGCGGCGTTGATCAGCCAGGTACCGGGTTTGAGCTGTTGCAGACGCGGCTCATCGAACAGATGCCAGGTCGCGCCTGCGCCGATACGGGTCAGCGGCGTGTGCAGGCTGATCACGTCGCACTGCTCGATGATCTGCTCAAGACTGACGTAATCGCCCCCCTCGACGGCCTGACGCGGCGGGTCGCAGACTTTGACATTCCAGCCCAGGCCCTTGAGGACCTTGATCAACCGGCCGCCGACTTCACCGGCACCGATTACCCCATAAGTACGTTGCGGCAATTCAACGCCTTCGATTTCCGCCAGGGTCATCAGACTGCCGAGCACATAATCGACCACACCTCGCGCATTGCAACCGGGCGCGCTGGACCAGGTGATGCCGGCCTCGGCGAAATAATCGAGATCCAGATGATCGGTGCCGATAGTGCAAGTGCCGACGAAACGCACTTTGCTGCCTTCGAGCAAAGCACGATTGACGTTAGTCACCGAGCGCACCAGCAACACATCGGCCTGCTCGACCGTCGCACGGTCGATGGCACGGCCCGGCACCCGGCGGATCTCGCCGTAACCGGCAAAAAAGGCATCGAGCAGGGGGATATTTTCGTCGGCAACAATCAGCATGGCGGGCTCCTTGGGCGGATCGGCAGTTTAACTGTAGGAGCTGCCGCAGGCTGCGATCTTTTGATTTTGTTTTTCAAGATCGAGATCGAGATCAAAAGATCGCAGCCTGCGGCAGCTCCTACAGATTACAAATCCGCAACAGAGGATTTTTCCTGACCAAAGCGTCAGCGGCGTAGAATGCGGCGCCCTGCGCATCAATCCCTGTGGACGCTTTGCCTGTGAATTCTGTTACTGATCAACCGCTCGCTGCCTCACTCACCCGCCCCGCGCGAATTCGCCTGGAGTTCAGGAATCTGCTCGCCCTCGCGCTGCCGATCATCATCGCGCAACTGGCGACCACCGCCATGGGCTTCGTCGATGCGGTGATGGCCGGCCGTGTCGGGCCGCGTGACCTGGCAGCGGTAGCACTGGGCAACTCGATCTGGGTCCCGGTGTTTCTGCTGATGACTGGCACCCTGCTGGCCACCACGCCGAAAGTCGCCCAGCGTTTCGGCGCCGGCACCCACAGCGAAATCGGCCCGATTGTCCGTCAAGCGCTGTGGCTGGCACTGGTGGTCGGCCTGATCGCCACGTGCATGCTGGTCGCCGCCGAACCGGTGCTGCACCTGATGAAAGTCGATCCCGAGCTGATCGGCCCGTGCATGCAATACCTGCACGGCATTGCCAGCGGGCTGCCGGCGGTGGCGTTCTATCACGTGTTGCGCTGTACCAGTGATGGCATCGGCTGCACCCGCCCGGCGATGGTGCTGGGCCTGTGCGGTCTGGCGCTGAACATTCCGCTGAACTACATCTTCATTTATGGCCACTTCGGCGTACCGGCCATGGGGGGCGTGGGCTGTGGCTGGGCCACGGCCATCGTGATGTGGGTCATGGCGCTGGGTCTGGCCGGTTGGGAGCGTTGGGCGCCGGCGTATCGCTCGAGTGAGATCTTCAGCCGCTTCGACTGGCCACAATGGGCGGTGATCAAACGTCTGCTGGCGATCGGCCTGCCGATTGGCATCGCCGTGTTTGCCGAGTCGAGCATCTTCGCCGTGATCGCCCTGCTGATCGGCAGCCTTGGCGCCACCGTGGTGGCCGGGCACCAGATCGCGCTGAACGTCAGCTCGCTGGTGTTCATGATTCCTTATTCGCTGGGCATGGCCGTCACGGTGCGTGTCGGCCAGGCGCTGGGGCGTGAAGAGCCGCGGGAAGCACGCTTTGCCGCCGGCGTCGGCATGGTCACCGCGCTGGCGTATGCCTGCCTGTCGGCGAGCATGATGCTGTTGCTGCGCGAGCCGATTGCGTCGATCTACACGGCGGATCCGACGGTGATTCACATCGCGGCAATGCTGATTGTGTACTCGGCGCTGTTCCAGTTCTCCGACGCGATCCAGGTCACCGCCGCCGGCGCCCTGCGCGGTTATCAGGACACCCGGGTAACGATGATCCTCACCTTGTTCGCCTACTGGGGCATCGGCCTGCCAGTGGGTTACGCCCTCGGTCTGACCGACTGGCTCGGCGAACCGCGTGGCCCAAGCGGTCTGTGGCAAGGTCTGATTGTCGGCCTGAGCTGCGCGGCGCTGATGCTGTCGATTCGCCTGACGCGCAGTGCACACAAGCGTATTCGGATCAGTCGTTCGGTGGGCTGATCAGCCATAAAAAAAGACCTGCACATGCAGGTCTTTTTTATGCCCGAATTCAATTGGACTTCTTGCGGATCCAGTACAGATAAGTACCGGCCTCTTCGTGCTGCCCCACCAGTTCGTGGTCGAGAAACACACAGAACTTGGGAATGTCGCGACGGGTCGAGGGATCGGTGGCGATCACCTTGAGCAGGCCGCCCGGCACCAGATCACGAATGTGCTGATGCAGCATCATTACCGGCTCCGGGCAATTGAGACCGGTGGCGTCGAGGGTGCCGTCGACCGGGGTATCGATCATTTCACTCATGATTCACTCCTGAAACTGGCCGGCATTGTCGCGCATTGCCGGGTGCTCAGTCATCTGTAGCGAGGGGATTTATCCCCGATGGGTTGCGAAGCGGCCCCAAAGAGTGGGGATGCGCTGCATCCCTCTCGGGGATAAATCCCCTCACCACAGAGACATTCCCACAGGGTTTAATGGTGACTCAGCGGGATTTGGCTTTCTTGATGTCATGCCGACGCAAATGACAGGTCACTTCCTCGCGGTCGTGATACAGCTGCTTGCAACCAATGTCGACCTTGATCCCGCGCGCTTTGAAGCCATCGGCGATGCGCTCGAGCAAGCGCTTCACTTCGGCATAGCGCTGTTTCATCGGCAGCTTGAGGTTGACCACCGCTTCGCGGCAATGACCGTCGCCGATCCATTCTTCCAGCATTGCCGCGTTACGCGCCGGCTTCTCGACGATGTCGCAGACCATCCAGTCCACCGGTTGCTTGGGCTTGAAGGTGAAACCGTCGGCCATCAAGTGTTGCACCAGACCGGTGTCCATCAGGCTTTCAGCCATCGGGCCGTTGTCGATGGCGGTCACCAGCATGCCGCGGTTGACCAGTTGCCAGGTCCAGCCGCCGGGTGCCGCGCCGAGGTCGACGCCGGTCATGTCGCTGTGCAGGCGCTCGTCCCACTGATCACGCGGGATAAAGTGGTGCCAGGCCTCTTCCAGTTTCAAGGTCGAACGGCTGGGCGCCTCGCGCGGAAACTTCAGGCGCGGAATGCCCATCGGCCACATCGCCGAGTTGCCGGCGTCGGCCATGCCGAGAAACACTTCGCGACCACTTTTGAAGGTCAGCAGCAGGCGCGGTTTGCTCGCGTCGTCCACCAGTTTGCCGGCGCCGGTCAGCGCCTTGCGCAGCGGGCCTTCGAATTTCTTGCAGAAGTTCGACAGCTCTTTACCGTCGTTGGTATCGACCACTTCCAGCCACAGGCTGCCGCAGACCGGGAAGTCCGCCATCTGCTCGAGGATCACGCTGATGCGATCGGTTTCCGGCAAATCGATGAAGACACCGCGCGCCCACTGGCGCGGAAAAATCAGCTCGGCGAAACGCTGGCCGCGCATCAGGCGTTCGGCGCCGTCTGCTTCGCTGCAGACAAACTCCGCGTACGCGGTGGCCGGTTTGGCCTTGGCGTAACCGGCCACATTCAACTGGGCGGCGAGGTCGGAAATCTCCGAACAGACTTCGCCTTCGAAGCCTGGCCGGCAATGCATGAATAGGGTGTTCATTCTTACTCCTGGGCAGAGGGCGGACATTCGGCCCCTGCACGCTGCTCAAGCCTTGCGGTGAAGCAAAGCCTGTCACGAAAACCGGCGCATGATAGCCGAGTTCGGAACCTTGGACTTATCGATAGAGTCCAGTTATTAGCCAGCTACTGAAAACAGGGCTACGTTGATAGCTCTGCCCGTCCCCTCAGTCCGTAGCCGTGCGGACTCAAAGGAGTGATCGTAATGCCGTCCCTCGATAGTCTGAAGACCCTTAAAACACTGCAGATCGACCAAAAAACCTACCACTATTTCAGCCTGCCGGATGCCGCGAAAAGCCTGGGCAACATCGACCAGTTGCCCATGTCGCTGAAAGTCCTGCTGGAAAATCTGCTGCGCTGGGAAGATGAAAAAACTGTCACCGGCGCCGACCTCAAGGCCATCGCCGCCTGGCTCAAGGAGCGCCGCTCAGATCGGGAAATCCAGTACCGCCCTGCCCGGGTATTGATGCAAGACTTTACCGGCGTGCCCGCCGTGGTCGACCTCGCTGCGATGCGTGCGGCGATGGCCAAGGCCGGCGGTGATCCGCAACGGATCAACCCGCTGTCACCAGTGGATCTGGTGATCGACCACTCAGTGATGGTCGACAAATTCGCCACCCCGAGCGCCTTCGAACAGAACGTCGACATCGAGATGCAGCGCAACGGCGAGCGCTACGCGTTCCTGCGCTGGGGTCAGAGCGCCTTCGACAACTTCAGCGTGGTGCCACCGGGCACCGGGATCTGCCACCAGGTCAACCTCGAATACCTCGGGCGCACGGTATGGACCAAGGATGAGGACGGCCGCACCTACGCGTTCCCCGACACCCTCGTCGGCACCGACTCCCACACCACCATGATCAATGGCCTCGGCGTACTCGGCTGGGGCGTCGGCGGGATCGAGGCGGAAGCGGCGATGCTCGGCCAACCTGTGTCGATGCTGATCCCGGAAGTGATCGGCTTCAAACTCACTGGCAAACTCAAGGAAGGCATCACCGCCACCGACCTGGTGCTGACCGTCACGCAGATGTTGCGCAAGAAAGGTGTGGTCGGCAAATTCGTCGAATTCTACGGTGACGGCCTCGCCGATCTGCCACTGGTCGACCGCGCGACCATCGCCAACATGGCCCCGGAATATGGCGCGACCTGCGGCTTCTTCCCGGTCGATGACGTAACCCTCGAATACCTGCGCCTGTCCGGTCGCCCGGCCGAAGTGGTGAAACTGGTCGAGGCCTACACCAAGGCTCAGGGCCTGTGGCGCCTGCCCGGTCAAGAACCGGTGTTCACCGACAGCCTGGCGCTGGACATGGGCAGCGTCGAAGCCAGCCTCGCCGGGCCAAAGCGCCCGCAGGACCGGGTCTCGCTGCCAAACGTGGCGCAGGCCTTCAGTGATTTCATGGATTTGCAATTCAAGCCCACCAGCAAGGAAGAAGGCCGCCTGGAAAGCGAGGGCGGCGGTGGCGTGGCCGTGGGCAACGCCGATCTGGTCGGCGAAACCGAATACGAGTATGAAGGCCACACCTATCGCCTGAAAAACGGCGCGGTGGTGATCGCCGCCATCACCTCCTGCACCAACACCTCCAACCCGAGCGTGATGATGGCGGCCGGGCTGCTGGCGAAAAAAGCCGTGGAGAAAGGCCTGACGCGCAAGCCGTGGGTCAAGAGTTCGCTGGCCCCCGGCTCGAAAGTGGTCACCGACTACTACAAGGCGGCCGGGCTGACGCAATACCTGGATCAGCTCGGCTTTTCGCTGGTCGGTTATGGCTGCACCACTTGCATCGGCAACTCCGGGCCATTGCCGGAGCCAATCGAGAAGGCCATTCAGAAAGCTGACCTCACCGTGGCGTCGGTGCTGTCCGGCAACCGTAACTTCGAAGGCCGGGTGCATCCGCTGGTCAAGACCAACTGGCTGGCCTCGCCACCGCTGGTGGTCGCTTATGCTCTGGCTGGCAGCGTGCGCACTGACATCAGCAGCGAGCCTCTGGGTAACGACCAGCAAGGCAATCCGGTGTACCTGCGCGATATCTGGCCGAGCAGTCAGGAAATCGCCGATGCGGTGAATCAGGTCAACACCGCGATGTTCCACAAGGAATACGCCGAGGTGTTTGCCGGCGATGAACAGTGGCAAGCGATCCAGGTGCCGCAAGCCGCCACCTATGTGTGGCAGGACGATTCGACCTACATCCAGCATCCGCCGTTCTTCGACGACATTTCTGGCCCATTGCCGGTGATCACTGACGTCAAGGGTGCGCGGGTTTTGGCGTTGCTCGGTGATTCGGTGACCACCGACCACATCTCCCCGGCCGGCAACATCAAGACTGACAGCCCGGCCGGGCGCTATCTGCGCGAAAAAGGCGTGGAACCGAGAGACTTCAACTCCTACGGCTCACGACGTGGCAACCATGAGGTGATGATGCGCGGCACGTTCGCCAACATCCGCATTCGTAACGAGATGCTCGGCGGCGAAGAAGGTGGCAACACGATCTACATCCCGAGCGGCGAGAAAATGCCGATTTATGATGCCGCCATGCGTTATCAGGCCTCGGGCACGCCGCTGGTGGTAATCGCCGGTCAGGAATACGGTACCGGCTCCAGCCGCGATTGGGCGGCCAAGGGCACCAACCTGTTGGGTGTCAAAGCGGTGATCGCTGAAAGCTTCGAGCGCATCCACCGTTCCAACCTGGTGGGCATGGGCGTGTTGCCGCTGCAGTTCAAGCTCGATCAGAACCGCAAGAGCCTGAACCTCACTGGCAAGGAAACCCTCGATATCCAGGGGCTGACTGGCGTCGAGCTAACGCCGCGCATGAACCTGACCCTGGTCATCACTCGTGAGGACGGCCGCCAGGAGAAACTCGACGTGCTGTGCCGCATCGATACGTTGAATGAGGTGGAGTACTTCAAGTCGGGCGGGATTCTGCACTACGTGTTGCGGCAGCTGATCGCCTCGTGATTGCTTGATTCCCGTGGTGAGGGGATTCATCCACGATGGACTGCGCAGCAGGCCCTTTTTTGGCGTCGCTTCGCAACCCATCGGGGATAAATCCCCTCACTACCCGTGCTCGACACAAATACTTTTCTGCAGGCGAAAAAAAACCCGCCGAAGCGGGTTTTTCCCAAGACCATTATCGACTCCCTGTCGGCAGCGATCCTTGCTAATGGTCGATCATCCGTGATCCTGAAACACTCCCTGTGTCTCAGTTGATGGGTGTAGATTACGCCATGGATCCAATCGGCAATAGTCGCAAAAGCTACCACCACGTGTAAGACATTCGCTATAAAAGCCCTTCCGAAACCCCTACGTCAGTCAGGCACCCAGCCTGCAAGCCGCCATGTCAGTCACCATCACGCTCGCGCGTCTTCGCACTTTCGGTGAGAAACTGTTCAAGTCGACTCAATTGCTCCTCCCAGCCGCGGCTGTCCATGTAGTACGCCTCCTTCTGCCGCACATCGGGGATATGCGCAAAGCCGGACTCGGACACCTTGAGCAATGTGCCGCTCTCGTAATCCTGCAGCTCGAACTTGACCAGCGTTGTCGGCTCCTGGGAATAGTCGATGTTCGGATTGACCGCGTACGGGTGCCAGCGAAACGAAAACAGCTGCTGCGGCTCCACCCGCTCCACCAGCACGTTCCACAGCACGTGTTCATAACCGGGATACGTGACCTGCCCTTGCGTCCATTCCCCGGCAATGAACCGCCTGCCCTCCAGTGCCACACCAAACCACTGACCAAACGCCTCGGCATCGACCAATGCACGCCAGACATATGAACGTGGCGCCTTGAGCGCGATTTTGCGTTCGAAACTATTGGGTACCGGTTTCATAAGTCACCTCCTGTTTTGAACAGTAGGCTTGTATGACCACATGTCCAACCTGAAGTTGTATCAAAGGGCTGCACCTGTCCAATCCAGAGGAAACATTCGGCGGCATTTCCGTTCATTGAAACGAGCGCCCCCCTCCGATGAACCTGTTACCGTTTCCTGCGAAATGGACACAGACAAGGATGAAGCATGCAGCCATCTCTCTCCGAACGTTATCGCGGCGCCCTGCTCGGCCTCGCTTGCGGCGACGCCGTCGGCACCACGTTGGAGTTCAAGCCAAGAGGCTCGTTCCAGCCGCTGACGGACATGGTCGGTGGCGGCCCCTTTCACTTGAAACCCGGGCAATGGACGGATGACACCTCGATGGCGCTGTGCCTGGCGGAGAGCCTGCTGAGGAAAAATACATTCGATGCGGCGGACCAGATGGGACGCTATCTGAATTGGTGGCGATGGGGGTATCTCAGTTCCACCGGTGATTGTTTCGATATCGGCATGACGGTCAGCCAGGCGCTGTCGCGGTATCAGCAAACCGGTCAGCCGTTCGCGGGATCTACCGACCCGTTTACCGCCGGCAACGGGTCGCTGATGCGCCTGGTGCCGGTGGTGCTGTTTTATTTTCCTGATGCCCGGCAGATTCGCCAGTTCGCCAGTGACAGTTCGCGAACCACCCATGCTGCACCTGAAGCCATCGAATCCTGTCAGTTATTTGCCGAAGTGCTCAGCAAAGCACTGCTAGGCGCCTCCAAGTCAGAATTGCGCAAATTGCCAGACACAACCTTCGTTCAACCTAAAGTCGCAGCCATCGCCCGAGGTGATTACCTCGCAAAGTCGGCGAGCGAAATCCGTGGCAGCGGCTACAGCGTCGAGTCGCTGGAGGCGGCTCTGTGGTGTTTTCATCACACTGACGGTTTCGCTGCGGCGATTCTGCAAGCCGCCAACCTGGGCGATGATGCCGACACCACTGCCGCGATCGTCGGCCAATTGGCTGGGGTCTACTATGGCGTTCGGGCGATTCCTGCCCACTGGCTGGAAATGCTCCATGACGGCGAGGAGATTGCAGCCACCGCAGATCGCCTGCTCGAAGCCTCCCGGCTACGCGTCCCTGATTAGAAGCTCCACAGCCGCTAAACTGCACTGCACTTTCATCCGACTCAGTGAGATTACCCAATGTCCCCACGCCTGCTTCTGGCCCTGACACCCTTTCTGTTCAGCCCCCTCGCCCACGCTGCCGTCGACTGCGCCAATGCCAGCGATCAGGCCACCATGAACCAGTGTGCCGGGCAGGAATTCAAGTCGACTGACAAGGAGTTGAACGTGGTGTATCAGCAGATCACCGGCCGCTTGAAGGACAACCCTGACCGCAAGAAGCTGCTGGTGGGTGCGCAGCGAGCGTGGATCGGGTTTCGCGATACCGAGTGCAAATTTTCGGCATCCGGGGTCGAGGGCGGGAGTGTTTATCCGCTGATCTACAGCAATTGCCTGACCGCTGTGACCAAGGCACGGATTGAGGCGCTGAAGCAGTATTTGGAGTGTCAGGAAGGTGACATGAGTTGCCCGGTGCCAGGGGCCTGACTTTGTAGTGGCTTCGGTCTTGCCGCCAGGTTTGTTGATTCCACACCTGGCGCAGCTTCGGCTCGCTGGCCAGTGAATCGATTTCCGCACCATTACCAACGACTGCGCGGAGCCCGAACATAAGAAGCTGGCGCAGCAACAAAGTACAAACTAATTATTGTAATCAGATAATTTATCATCGAGAATTCGCTACCAAATTGTAACAACCAGGAATTTTCATGAGTACTCACATCAACGGATTGGCGCCGCAGCGCATGCATTGGATCGGTCTGCTGGCTGCGATTCTTGTCTGGGTTCTGGGGGTGACGGAGGTCGGTGGCAACGTGACGATCTGGTTCTTCAAGAAGGATGAAATGCTGGCAAGCCTGCTTTATGCCTTTGCAGAAGGCTCGCCGCAATTGCTTGACCCATTTGTCGAAGGTGTATTGCTTGATCCTGACACTTGGCTGTCATCAACGGTCACTGCGCTGATCGTCTTTCTGGATTTCCTGCCCGTTGTCCTGTCGACTTACGCGTTATGGCTGACCGGGTTGTTTTTTCTGCGATTGTCGCGCGGCGAAACATGGACCGACCGCAACATCAGGGTTCTCTGGCGAGTGGGCGTACTCTGCATCGTTTCTCCGGCAACCTACCCGCTAATAGAGACCTTGCAAGGTCTGGCGTTGTCGATAGATCTGCCGCCGGGGGATCGGATTTTCCAGTTCTCGATCGGCCTGTCTTCCGCTTCTGCCTACGAGATAATCAAAGGCGTATTACTCTGTATTTTTTCAATTATCATGCGTGACGCAAAAGTACTCAGCGATGAGCAAAGCCAATACATATAGTACAATATAATGACCATTATCGTCCGCCTTGACGTCGTCATGGCCACGCAAAAAATTCGCTCGAAAGAGTTAGCCGCCTTGCTCGGAATAACCGAGGCCAACCTGTCATTGCTCAAAAACGGCAAAGTCAAAGGCGTGAAGATGGCAACTCTGGACAAGCTCTGCGCTGCGCTCGATTGCCAGCCGGGCGATCTGCTGGAATACCAGAAAGACTGAGACTTTCCCCGGACGGCGAGTTATTTATCGCAGGTCCCAATCGTTTAACTCTTATTCAATCCTTAGTTTCAAGGCGGCTTTGTCATGTCCCGTTATTTGTTATGCGCGCTGTTATTGCTGACAGCGTCACTCAGCGGCTGCGCCACACAATTTGACGTAGCGCTCAATGCAATCCCTGATCCGGACTATCAGTTCGACCGAAAGGCAACCGTACTGGTGACCTCCACGAATGGCGCGGATGAGAACGCACTGAATGCGCGCTACCATCTTCGCGACATGGTCAACGCATTGAAAGACAGGGGTTTCCAAGAGGTCTATA
This sequence comes from Pseudomonas sp. AO-1, assembly GCF_019775695.1. NCBI lineage: Bacteria > Pseudomonadati > Pseudomonadota > Gammaproteobacteria > Pseudomonadales > Pseudomonadaceae > Pseudomonas > Pseudomonas sp. AO-1. The sequence continues at coordinate 2,248,686 of NZ_CP079947.1, read as the reverse complement.
CCGACGCCAGCCTGCCCAGAAATCACGCACCGATCAAAATGACCATCAGCCTCGATATCGGCAGCCGGCAAGTGTCTTACCGTTATACCGCTACCGACTATGGGCAAGTGCCAACCAGCACTACCACCGTTTGCAAGAACACCAAGAAGAAAGATGACCGACTGACCTGCACCAGTAAGCCCAATACGACCTATGGTCCGGTGGGTACTTCGGAGCGAATCGGCTATACCACCCTAAGTACCTTTATTGCCACCGCCCGGGATGAGACGAGTAAACGCACGGTGTATCTGCTGCGGGCGTCGTCTTATAACGAGGACTGTCAGGCCGCCAAGGTCGAAGCGTTTCTGGTCGAGCAGGGCCTGCAGAACCTGAACTTCCAGGATCGCGTGCAACGCAACTACAGCGTCACGATGCCCGAGGGTTACAGCTGCAAATAGTCAGTTACCCAAACCCCTGCCTCGACAGCTTCACAGCGCAGCCAACGTGAGCCGGTGTAGTGAAGCGCATCCCGGCTACACGTGCGGATCACCCGGCGGCTTGGCCGGCGCCGCGTATTGCGGCTTGAGGTGGCCGTCTTGGTCCAGTAGCCAGGCGTCCATGATCTGCCGCACCACGGGACCGGCAACCCGACCACCGGCCTCACCGTTTTCGATCATCACCGAGATGGCGATCTTCGGGTGTTCTGCCGGAGCGAAGCCGACAAACAAGGCGTTGTCGCGATGCCGTTCAAGGGTTTTCTCACGGTTGTAACGCTCACCCTGCTTGATCGCCACCACCTGCGCCGTACCACTCTTGCCGGCGATGCGGTACTGCGCACCGGCCGCTGCGGCACGCGCGATACCCCGGGCATCGTGCATCACCATCTGCATGCCGTGGTTGACCTGATCCCAGTCACGCGGGTTCTTCAGCAGGATATTTGGCATCGGATGCTCGTCGACCGGCGCCACGCCATCGACCGTCTTCGCCAGATGCGGTCGATTCCATACGCCCTTGTTGGCAATCAGTGCGGTGGCCTGAGCCAGTTGTAGCGGCGTGACCTGCATGTAGCCCTGGCCGATGCCCAGGATTACTGTTTCCCCCGGGAACCAGGCTTGACGGCGCGTGGCGCGTTTCCAGGCCTGAGATGGCATTAAACCGGGCGACTCTTCGAACATATCCAGCGAGACTTTTTCGCCGAGGCCGAACATCGCCATGTAGTCGTGCAGGCGATCGATGCCGAGCTTGTGCGCCAGATCGTAGAAGTAGGTGTCATTGGAACGCATGATCGCCGCGTCCATGTCCACCCAGCCATCGCCACTGTGATTCCAGTTGCGGTACTTGTGATCGAAATCCGGGAGTTGGTAATAGCCCGGGTCGAAGACTCGTGTCTGCGGGGTCACAACACCGGCATCAAGGCCGGCAATCGCCACTTCGGGTTTGATGGTCGAACCCGGTGCATACAGGCCGCGTAGCACACGGTTGAACAGCGGCCGATCGATGGAGTCGCGTAGCGCCGAGTATTCCTTGGAGCTGATACCGGTGACGAACAGGTTCGGGTCGAAGCTCGGATTGCTGACCATGGCCAGCACTTCACCAGTGGATGGATCGAGAGCCACCACCGAACCACGGCGGTCGCCCAGTGCGGCTTCAGCAGCTTCCTGCAGTTTGACGTCGAGACTTAGAACGATGTTTTTGCCTGGGACCGGATCAGTGTGTTTGAGCACTCGCAACACTCGGCCTTGGGCGTTGGTCTCAACTTCTTCGTAGCCAACGTGACCGTGCAGCTGCGCTTCGTAGAAGCGTTCAATGCCGGTTTTACCGATGGATTGCGTGCCGCGGTATTCCACCGAGTCGAGGGTTTTGGATTCTTTTTCGTTAATCCGGCCAACGTAACCGATTGAATGCGCAAAGTGCGGACCCAACGGGTAATGCCGAACAAACTGCGGCTCGACATCGAGGCCTGGCAAACGGAACTCGTTAACCGCCAACACGGCGATTTGCTCTTCCGTCAGTTCGTAGAACAGCGTCACCGGGGTGAACGGGTGACGGGACTGCTTCATGGCCTTATCGAAAACCGTACGATCTTCAGCGGGCAAATGCAGCAGATTGATCACCTCGTCCAGCTCCTGATTTACATCAGTGGCGCGTTCGCGGGTAATGATCAGGTTGTAACTGGGACGGTTATCAGCGAGCAGCACACCATTGCGATCGTAGATCAGGCCTCTCGTCGGCGGAATCGGCAATACGTGCACGCGGTTGTTTTCAGAGATGGTCGAGTGGTAGTCGTATTCAACCACTTGCAGGATGTACAAGCGCACCACCAGCGCGCAGCTGATAGCAAAGACAAACAGAGCGCAGGCGATCAACCGTTTGTTGACTAAGCGCTTCTCTTTTTCATGATCTTTGATCGGGATGGGTTCAGGCATTTCTACAGCAACTCTTTGACATAATTTGAGCGCCGATCCGTGGGCATGACATCAATCCGTTAAAAAACGAGCTGCACCATACCAAAAACCGAGTGATCACTTCAGAAGGATTTTCTCCAATGGCAGTCCTGGCGACGGTTGGAACACTCGTATCGTCTGATCTTGGCGAGCCAAGCACTTTCCTGCGGACAAAACAAAACCCCAACTGCTTTCGCAATTGGGGTTTCGGAATTTAATCTTGACGATGACCTACTCTCACATGGGGAAACCCCACACTACCATCGGCGATGCATCGTTTCACTTCTGAGTTCGGGATGGGATCAGGTGGTTCCAACGCTCTATGGTCGTCAAGAAATTCGGGGACTGAGTCGTGACCGGCTGGCCTCGCTTCAGCAAATCGGGTATGTGATACAGGTGTTTGTGAGCAGCGCGAACTTTCGGTTCATTGCGTCTTCACACACCGCAATCTGGTCTCTTTCGAGCATTCAGATTGCTTGGGTGTTATATGGTCAAGCCTCACGGGCAATTAGTATTGGTTAGCTCAACGCCTCACAGCGCTTACACACCCAACCTATCAACGTCGTAGTCTTCGACGGCCCTTCAGGGAACTCAAGGTTCCAGTGAGATCTCATCTTGAGGCAAGTTTCCCGCTTAGATGCTTTCAGCGGTTATCTTTCCCGAACATAGCTACCCGGCAATGCCACTGGCGTGACAACCGGAACACCAGAGGTTCGTCCACTCCGGTCCTCTCGTACTAGGAGCAGCCCCTCTCAAATCTCAAACGTCCACGGCAGATAGGGACCGAACTGTCTCACGACGTTCTAAACCCAGCTCGCGTACCACTTTAAATGGCGAACAGCCATACCCTTGGGACCGGCTTCAGCCCCAGGATGTGATGAGCCGACATCGAGGTGCCAAACACCGCCGTCGATATGAACTCTTGGGCGGTATCAGCCTGTTATCCCCGGAGTACCTTTTATCCGTTGAGCGATGGCCCTTCCATACAGAACCACCGGATCACTAAGACCTACTTTCGTACCTGCTCGACGTGTCTGTCTCGCAGTCAAGCGCGCTTTTGCCTTTATACTCTACGACCGATTTCCGACCGGTCTGAGCGCACCTTCGTACTCCTCCGTTACTCTTTAGGAGGAGACCGCCCCAGTCAAACTACCCACCATACACTGTCCTCGATCCGGATAACGGACCTGAGTTAGAACCTCAAAGTTGCCAGGGTGGTATTTCAAGGATGGCTCCACGCGAACTGGCGTCCACGCTTCAAAGCCTCCCACCTATCCTACACAAGCAAATTCAAAGTCCAGTGCAAAGCTATAGTAAAGGTTCACGGGGTCTTTCCGTCTAGCCGCGGATACACTGCATCTTCACAGCGATTTCAATTTCACTGAGTCTCGGGTGGAGACAGCGCCGCCATCGTTACGCCATTCGTGCAGGTCGGAACTTACCCGACAAGGAATTTCGCTACCTTAGGACCGTTATAGTTACGGCCGCCGTTTACCGGGGCTTCGATCAAGAGCTTCGCGTTAGCTAACCCCATCAATTAACCTTCCGGCACCGGGCAGGCGTCACACCCTATACGTCCACTTTCGTGTTTGCAGAGTGCTGTGTTTTTAATAAACAGTCGCAGCGGCCTGGTATCTTCGACCGGCATGAGCTTACGGAGCAAGTCCTTCACCCTCACCGGCGCACCTTCTCCCGAAGTTACGGTGCCATTTTGCCTAGTTCCTTCACCCGAGTTCTCTCAAGCGCCTTGGTATTCTCTACCCAACCACCTGTGTCGGTTTGGGGTACGGTTCCTGATTATCTGAAGCTTAGAAGCTTTTCTTGGAAGCATGGCATCAACCACTTCGTCACCTGAAAGGTAACTCGTCATCAGCTCTCGGCCTTAAGATCCCGGATTTACCTAAGATCTCAGCCTACCACCTTAAACTTGGACAACCAACGCCAAGCTGGCCTAGCCTTCTCCGTCCCTCCATCGCAATAACCAGAAGTACAGGAATATTAACCTGTTTTCCATCGACTACGCTTTTCAGCCTCGCCTTAGGGACCGACTAACCCTGCGTCGATTAACGTTGCGCAGGAAACCTTGGTCTTTCGGCGTGGGTGTTTTTCACACCCATTGTCGTTACTCATGTCAGCATTCGCACTTCTGATACCTCCAGCAAGCTTCTCAACTCACCTTCACAGGCTTACAGAACGCTCCTCTACCGCATCACTTACGTGATACCCGTAGCTTCGGTGTATGGTTTGAGCCCCGTTACATCTTCCGCGCAGGCCGACTCGACTAGTGAGCTATTACGCTTTCTTTAAAGGGTGGCTGCTTCTAAGCCAACCTCCTAGCTGTCTAAGCCTTCCCACATCGTTTCCCACTTAACCATAACTTTGGGACCTTAGCTGACGGTCTGGGTTGTTTCCCTTTTCACGACGGACGTTAGCACCCGCCGTGTGTCTCCCATGCTCGGCACTTGTAGGTATTCGGAGTTTGCATCGGTTTGGTAAGTCGGGATGACCCCCTAGCCGAAACAGTGCTCTACCCCCTACAGTGATACATGAGGCGCTACCTAAATAGCTTTCGAGGAGAACCAGCTATCTCCGAGCTTGATTAGCCTTTCACTCCGATCCACAGGTCATCCGCTAACTTTTCAACGGTAGTCGGTTCGGTCCTCCAGTCAGTGTTACCTAACCTTCAACCTGCCCATGGATAGATCGCCCGGTTTCGGGTCTATTCCCAGCGACTAGACGCCCTATTAAGACTCGCTTTCGCTACGCCTCCCCTATTCGGTTAAGCTCGCCACTGAAAATAAGTCGCTGACCCATTATACAAAAGGTACGCAGTCACAGAACAAAGTCTGCTCCCACTGCTTGTACGCATACGGTTTCAGGATCTATTTCACTCCCCTCTCCGGGGTTCTTTTCGCCTTTCCCTCACGGTACTAGTTCACTATCGGTCAGTCAGTAGTATTTAGCCTTGGAGGATGGTCCCCCCATATTCAGACAAAGTTTCTCGTGCTCCGTCCTACTCGATTTCATGACTAAGAGACTTTCGCGTACAGGGCTATCACCCACTATGGCCGCACTTTCCAGAGCGTTCCGCTAATCTCAAAGCCACTTAAGGGCTAGTCCCCGTTCGCTCGCCACTACTAAGGGAATCTCGGTTGATTTCTTTTCCTCAGGGTACTTAGATGTTTCAGTTCCCCTGGTTCGCCTCTTGCACCTATGTATTCAGTACAAGATAACCATCTTATGATGGCTGGGTTCCCCCATTCAGACATCTCCGGATCAAAGTCTGTTTGCCGACTCCCCGAAGCTTTTCGCAGGCTACCACGTCTTTCATCGCCTCTGACTGCCAAGGCATCCACCGTATGCGCTTCTTCACTTGACCATATAACCCCAAGCAATCTGGTTATACTGTGAAGACGACATTCGCCGAAAATTCGCAAAACTCTTAAGAGTCACTCACAAATTTTACCTTAGCCTGATCCGTTACCAGTGAAAGTAACGTTCAGTCTATCTTTCTATCACATACCCAAATTTTTAAAGAACGATCTAATCAAAGACTAGAAATCAATATTCGCACCGGAATATTCATTTCTAAGCTTTAACTTAGCTTTCGTCTTCTTCAATGAATCAAGCAATTCGTGTGGGAACTTATGGAGCAGCTGATGTCGTCGATTAAGGAGGTGATCCAGCCGCAGGTTCCCCTACGGCTACCTTGTTACGACTTCACCCCAGTCATGAATCACACCGTGGTAACCGTCCTCCCGAAGGTTAGACTAGCTACTTCTGGTGCAACCCACTCCCATGGTGTGACGGGCGGTGTGTACAAGGCCCGGGAACGTATTCACCGCGACATTCTGATTCGCGATTACTAGCGATTCCGACTTCACGCAGTCGAGTTGCAGACTGCGATCCGGACTACGATCGGTTTTGTGGGATTAGCTCCACCTCGCGGCTTGGCAACCCTCTGTACCGACCATTGTAGCACGTGTGTAGCCCAGGCCGTAAGGGCCATGATGACTTGACGTCATCCCCACCTTCCTCCGGTTTGTCACCGGCAGTCTCCTTAGAGTGCCCACCATAACGTGCTGGTAACTAAGGACAAGGGTTGCGCTCGTTACGGGACTTAACCCAACATCTCACGACACGAGCTGACGACAGCCATGCAGCACCTGTCTCAATGCTCCCGAAGGCACCAATCCATCTCTGGAAAGTTCATTGGATGTCAAGGCCTGGTAAGGTTCTTCGCGTTGCTTCGAATTAAACCACATGCTCCACCGCTTGTGCGGGCCCCCGTCAATTCATTTGAGTTTTAACCTTGCGGCCGTACTCCCCAGGCGGTCAACTTAATGCGTTAGCTGCGCCACTAAGAGCTCAAGGCTCCCAACGGCTAGTTGACATCGTTTACGGCGTGGACTACCAGGGTATCTAATCCTGTTTGCTCCCCACGCTTTCGCACCTCAGTGTCAGTATCAGTCCAGGTGGTCGCCTTCGCCACTGGTGTTCCTTCCTATATCTACGCATTTCACCGCTACACAGGAAATTCCACCACCCTCTACCATACTCTAGCTTGCCAGTTTTGGATGCAGTTCCCAGGTTGAGCCCGGGGATTTCACATCCAACTTAACAAACCACCTACGCGCGCTTTACGCCCAGTAATTCCGATTAACGCTTGCACCCTCTGTATTACCGCGGCTGCTGGCACAGAGTTAGCCGGTGCTTATTCTGTCGGTAACGTCAAAATTGCAGAGTATTAATCTACAACCCTTCCTCCCAACTTAAAGTGCTTTACAATCCGAAGACCTTCTTCACACACGCGGCATGGCTGGATCAGGCTTTCGCCCATTGTCCAATATTCCCCACTGCTGCCTCCCGTAGGAGTCTGGACCGTGTCTCAGTTCCAGTGTGACTGATCATCCTCTCAGACCAGTTACGGATCGTCGCCTTGGTGAGCCATTACCTCACCAACTAGCTAATCCGACCTAGGCTCATCTGATAGCGCAAGGCCCGAAGGTCCCCTGCTTTCTCCCGTAGGACGTATGCGGTATTAGCGTTCCTTTCGAAACGTTGTCCCCCACTACCAGGCAGATTCCTAGGCATTACTCACCCGTCCGCCGCTGAATCCAGGAGCAAGCTCCCTTCATCCGCTCGACTTGCATGTGTTAGGCCTGCCGCCAGCGTTCAATCTGAGCCATGATCAAACTCTTCAGTTCAAACATCTTTGGGTTTTTAAGAAACCCTAAACTTGGCTCAGCAATCGTTGGTTACATCTTTGATTTCTCGCGGAGTAACTTGTGATGCTGATAATCTTGTTGACTATCAGTCTGACTCCACAAGCACCCACACGAATTGCTTGATTCAGTTGTTAAAGAGCGGTTGGTTAAGATCTTTCGTCTCAACCGAGGCGCGCATTCTACAGCAGCCTCATTTGCTGTCAAGTGATTATTTTCAGAAGTTTTCGAAGAATTCTTCAACAACTTCAACCACTTGCGCTTCCGATCTCTCGTTAGCGGGAGGCGAATTCTACAGCGTTACACGCTGCTGTCAACACCTCTTTTCACCGCTTTCGACCGAGAAGATCGAACCGTCAAAAGAGCCAAACATCACCACTCTTTCAACTCCTTCCAGGCTTCGATGAACTGAAGCAACCCGCTGTCGAAAACTTCGTAAATCGTTGAATCTCAAGAAGTTTTCCGTTTCGACTGCGCCGGAAGTGGGGCGAATTATAGACCTCCAGAATCTGCCGTCAACCGTTAATTTCAGTTTTCTATCAATGCACCGAAAAGCCAGCTATATATAGACGCAACGCCTGCGAATGCGCAGTATATTGCCCAACACCTAAAACAATACCCTGCTCTTACTTTCGGACGATGCCTCGCAATGACTGACCAACCTCGCTCCCTGGCCTCAACGCTGTTCCCGGTTGGCCTCTTATTAATAGCCATGGCATCCATCCAGTCTGGCGCCTCTTTAGCCAAGAGCATGTTCCCGGTAGTCGGCGCTCAAGGGACGACCACGCTGCGCCTGGTCTTCGCCAGCGTAATCATGCTGTTGTTGTTGCGCCCATGGCGCGCAAGGCTGACAGCTCAGTCGCTGCGGACAGTGATCGTTTACGGAATGGCGCTAGGCGGGATGAACTTTCTCTTCTATATGTCATTGCGCACCGTACCGCTTGGTATTGCAGTCGCGCTTGAGTTCACGGGTCCGCTGGCCGTCGCCATTTACGCCTCTCGCCGCGCTATCGATTTTCTCTGGATTGCCTTGGCGGCGGTCGGCCTGCTGTTGTTGATCCCGACTGGAGCAACATCCGCGGGAATTGATCTGGTCGGCGCCGGTTATGCCCTGGGCGCCGGCGTGTGCTGGGCGTTGTATATTCTGTTCGGCCAAAAAGCCGGTGCAGACAACGGCGTGACGACTGCGGCTCTGGGCGTGATGATCGCCGCACTGTTTGTCGCGCCGATCGGCATCGTGCATGCCGGCACCGCGTTGCTGACCCCGTCGCTGATCCCGATCGCCATCGGCGTCGCCATCCTCTCAACGGCTTTGCCCTATACCCTTGAGATGGTCGCCCTCACCCGCATGCCTGCCCGCACCTTCGGCACCTTGATGAGCATCGAACCGGCCTTCGGCGCATTGTCGGGACTGCTGTTTCTGCAGGAGTACCTCACGCTGTCACAATGGATGGCGATCCTCTGCATTATTCTGGCCTCCGTCGGGGCAACCATGACCATGGGCAGCACCGCCAAGCCCGCCGTTGCGGCAGATTGAGACAGGATTTGACGAAGGTCTGGCAATTGGCGTTCATTTAGGCCATGTTTAGCCCCCTTAACTCAGTGCCAGACATGGATTTTTCGGACAGGGATATCAAACCGCTTACAGCGCAGGCGAATACAGGCAGACCCGAGCGCCAGACTCGTGGCTACCATAAGGACGGTAATGAAACGAATTTTGATACTGATCGCTGTATTGGCAGTAGCGGGGTGCGCAGCGACCTCCAAGACTCAGGTGAAGCACGGTAAAAAAGGGCTGCACATCAACTGTTCCGGGCTGTCGTCCTCTTGGGACAAGTGCTACACCAGCGCCGCCAATTCCTGTGCCCCCAAAGGCTACAAGGTCATCGCCAAATCCGGGGACGCCGTGGAAGAACCAGGCGATTACCCGTTCGGTCTCAATCCGGCTGGCTATACCAGCCGCAGCATGATCGTCATCTGCAAGTGAATCATTCTGGCTGCTCGCCTTGTCGAGCAGCCAGTTGACGCCCGATTTCCTCATGACTGGACTGCAATACCGTCTGTTGAATCTCCGGCGTCACCAGCATCCGCGCCACCACCAGTGCTCCGACACATTGCGACAGAATCGACCATGCCAGGCTGTCGCTTTCCAGGATTTGCGCCCAACTGGCTTGCAGCCGACAAATCCACAACTCTGCCTGCTCGCGAACCTGATCATCTGAACGGGCAATTTCTGCGCCCAGTGTCGGCAAGGCACAGCCCGATTCAGGCTGCTCCACGTGAGCCATGCTCAGGTACTGCTTGAGACAGCGTTCCAGCCGCTCACGGTCCTGCGCTCCCTTCCCCCCCAGCCGCTCCAGGCTCTGACACAGTTCGCGCTCGACGATAGCGGTGAACAGCTCGTTTTTCGACGAGAAGTGGCTATAAAACGCCGCGCCACTCAGGCCGATCGCCTTCATCAAACCATCGACACCGACTGTGGAAAAGCCCGAACGCTTGGCTGATAGCGCACTGCTGTTCAGCAATTTTTCTCGGGTTTCCAGCTTGTGACCGGCGGAATACCGCATGTGCTTTCCTCTTGATCGAGCGCCTTGACGTTGTCCGGATCCTAGCATAACGTTCGTTCACTTAACGATCGTTTACTAAAGGGGTTCACCCATGAATAACAACAAGAAGGTCGTATTAGTTGTTGGTGCCGGCGATGCCACCGGCGGAGCGATTGCCAAGCGCTTTGCCAGGGAAGGATTTGTCGCTTGCGTCACCCGGCGCAGTGCCGACAAATTGCAGCCGCTGGTCGACGCGATTTCGGCCGAGGGTGGAGAAGCACATGGTTTTGCCTGCGATGCACGCAAGGAAGAAGACGTCATTGCGTTGATTGAAGAAATCGAAACCCGCCTGGGTCCGATCGAGGCGTTTGTCTTCAACATCGGCGCCAACGTGCCTTGCAGCATTCTCGAAGAAACTGCGCGCAAGTATTTCAAGATCTGGGAAATGGCCTGTTTCTCGGGCTTTCTCAATGCCCGCGAAGTGGCCAAGCGCATGGTCACGCGCCAGCGCGGCACCATTCTGTTCACTGGCGCCACCGCTGGACTGCGTGGCGCTTCCGGATTTGCCGCGTTTGCCGGCGCCAAACACGGTATCCGTGCACTGGCGCAAAGCATGGCTCGCGAGTTGGGCCCGATGAACATCCACGTCGCCCATGTAGTGGTCGATGGCGCCATCGACACCGACTTCATCCGCAACAGTTTCCCGGAGAAGTACGCGACCAAGGATCAGGACGGTATTCTCAATCCCGAACACATCGCCGAAAACTATTGGTATCTGCACAGTCAGCCACGGGATGCCTGGACCTTCGAGCTGGATCTGCGCCCGTGGAACGAACGCTGGTAAGCCCCGCCTCCTCCATAACAATAAATAGAGAGCAGCGAAGATGACGAAAACCGTGGAGTTCTATTTCGATCTCGGCAGCCCTGCCACTTACCTGGCCTATACCCAGTTGCCGAAAATCTGTGCCAAGACCGCGAGCCAGCTGATCTACATCCCGATGCTGCTGGGCGGCGTGTTCAAAGCGACCGGCAACGCTTCGCCGGCGATGATTCCGGCGAAGGGCCGCTACATGTTTCAGGATCTGGATCGCTACGCCAAACGTTATGGCGTGCCGTTGAGATTCAATCCGCACTTTCCGATCAACACGCTGACGCTGATGCGCGCGGTCACCGGCATCCAACTGCGCCAACCAGAACGTTTCCAGGCGTTTATCGACTGTCTGTTCAAGGCATTGTGGGTGGAGGGACGCCCGCTTGATGAGCCGGCAACTGTCGCTGCGGTATTGAGCGAGCACGGCTTCGACCCCAATGAAGTTCTGGCCCTGACCAACGACGAGACGGTAAAGGCAGCCCTGAAGGACAACACCGAAACAGCCATTAAACGCGGGGTGTTTGGCGCGCCGAGCATGTTTATCGGCAATCAGATGTTCTTTGGACAGGACCGCCTCGACTTCGTCGAAGAAGCCCTGCGTCAAGATTAGAAACAACACCCGGGCACTGCCGACAGCGCCCGGGTTTCAGCCATTCAGATCGCCGCTGTGCGCGTGTTCAGCCACTCCAGCGCAGCGCCCTCCAACAACGGACTCAGACGCTCACGCACTTCAGCGTGATAGGCGTTGAACCACTGCTTTTCTTCCTGGGTCAGCAAGGACGGCTCCAGGCAGCGCGTGTCGATCGGACACAGGGTCAAGGTTTCAAACTTGAGGAACTCACCGAACTCGCTGTTCCCCGCCTCACGGTTCATCGCCAGGTTCTCGATGCGCACGCCCCAACGGCCCGGACGATAAGTGCCCGGTTCAATCGAGGTGATCATCCCCGCTTGCATCGCCGTTTGCGGTGCCGGTGCTGCCTGATAGGCGATCACCTGCGGGCCTTCGTGAACGTTGAGGAAATAGCCGACCCCATGACCGGTGCCGTGACCGTAATCAACGCTTTCCGCCCAGATCGGTGCGCGGGCGATGGCGTCGAGCAACGGCGACAGAATGCCTTTCGGGAACTGCGCCCGCGAAAGAGCAATCACGCCTTTGAGTACCCGAGTGCAGTCACGCTTCTGTTCAGCCGTCGGCGTCCCCACTGGCACCATTCGGGTGATGTCGGTAGTGCCGCCCAGGTACTGGCCGCCCGAGTCGATCAGCAGCAAGCCGTCCCCCTCGATCACCGCGTGTTCTTCTTCGGTGGCGTGATAATGCGGCATCGCGCCATTGGCGTTAAACGCGGCAATCGTGTTGAAGCTCAGCGACACGTAATCCGGACGACGCTCACGGGCAGCCGTGAGTTTCTCGTCGATGGTCAGTTCGGTGATGCGTTCACGCCCCCAGGCCGATTCCAGCCAGGCGAAAAATTCGCACAACGCCGCGCCGTCCTGCTCCATGGCCTTGCGGATGTGCTGCGCATCAGCCTCACTCTTTTGCGATTTGGCGAGCGTGGTCGGGTTCAGGCCTTCCACCAGTTTCACCGCGCTGTCCAGGTTATCCAGCAAACCGCTGGTCACCCGCGCCGGATCCACCAACAGGCTGGCGCCGCCTGGTACAGCGCGCAAGGCGTCGGCGACTTCGCGGTAATCGCGCAGAGTCACGCCATCCTGCTCCAACACTGCGCGCAACTCGGCGTCGACTTTGCTCAAGGCCACAAACAGGGTCGCTTGCTGTTGATTGATCAACGCGAACGACACAAACACCGGATTGAACGAGACATCGCCGCCGCGCAGGTTGAACAGCCAGGCAATGTCGTCGAGGGTGGCGATGAAGTGCCAGTCGGCGCCACGTTCCCGCAAGGTCTCACGCAGTTTGGCGAGTTTTTCGCCACGGCTGACCGTCGCTTGCGGTGGCAGATGTTGATAGATCGGCGCGTTCGGCAGGCTCGGGCGGTCCGCCCAGACTTCATTCAGCAAGTCGATGTCGGTACGCAAACGCGCGCCGCGGGCTTCAAGCTTGCTGCTCAACGTGCGGGCCGAGGCAACGGCCATCACCGCACCATCGACCGCGACCACGCCACCTTCAGGTGTCTGTTCGGCCAGCCAGTCCAGCGGGCTCGGCTGACCCGGTTGCAGCTTGACCAGTTCGATGCCGCTGCCCTTCAGTTCCTTGGTCGCCTGCTCCCAATAGCGACTGTCAGCCCAGACCCCGGCGAAATCAGCAGTCACGATCAAAGTGCCGACCGAGCCATGAAAGCCCGACAGCCATTGTCGCCCTTGCCAGTAACCCGGCAGGTATTCCGAGAGGTGCGGGTCCGCCGATGGCACCAGCAACGCATGAATGCCTTCGCGGCGCATCAGTTCACGGGTGTGCGCCAGGCGCTGGGGAACCGTTCCTTCGGTCAAAGTCTGGGTACTCATCATGTCTCCTGCCAATCACTTCATCGTTATTGTTCGTAGCCGTGAAAACCGGCTGGTTAAAGCCCTGTCGCCCAGAATGCCGGGGCACTGGCGCAGGCGCCTTTGATCAGTTCTGCCGCCTGATCGATATCGTCGACGGTGGTGAAACGGCCGAGGCTCAGGCGAATGGTGCGACCGGCCAGCCGGGCATCGTGTCCCAGGGCCAACAGCACGTGAGAGGGCGTGTTGCTCGCCGAGTTACACGCCGAGGTCGCGGAAAAGGCGATCGACTGGCTCAAGGCCGCACTGTTGAATTCACCTTCGCTGAACGTCAGGCTCAGCGTGTGCGGGATGCGCTGGCTGGCGCTGCCGTTGAGGCGAACGCCCGGCAGGCTCAGCAACTGTTCAAGCAACCGCTCGCGCAGCGCCACGATGGACTTTTTCTCGGCATCGAATTCGGCAGCCGCCAAGGCGAATGCCGCGCCCATGCCGGCGATCTGATGCGTAGCCAGAGTCCCGGAGCGCAGCCCGCCTTCGTGGCCGCCGCCATGAATCTGCGCCAGCAAGCGCTGTTGCGCGCCGGGGCCGACGTACAACGCACCGATGCCTTTGGGGCCGTAGAGTTTGTGCGCCGAAAACGACATCAAGTCCACCGGCCATTGCTGCAGATCAATCGCCACTTTGCCCGCACCCTGCGCGGCATCGACGTGGAACAACGCGCCACGGCCGCGCACGACTTCACCAATGGCCGGGATATCGTTGAGGGTGCCGAGTTCGTTGTTGACCAGCATCAGCGACACCAGAAAAGTGTCGTCGCGCATGGCTTCACTGACCGCCTGCGGGGTGATCAGGCCATTGGCGTCCGGCACCAGATAGGTCACCGCAACGCCGCCGTCCTGCAATTGCCGGGCGGTATCGAGAATGGCTTTGTGTTCAATCTGGCTGGTAATGATGTGGCCACCGGCAACGCCGCGCGCCTGCGCCACGCCCTTGAGGGCGAGGTTGTTGGATTCGGTGGCGCCGGAGGTCCAGACGATCTGCGCGGCTTCGGCGCCGACCAGTTCGGCGACTTGTCGGCGGGCCTGCTCGACCGTGTGCCGGGCTTGCTGGCCGAAAGCGTGGGAGCTGGACGCCGGGTTGCCGAAGTTACCGTGAAAACCCAGACAGTCGATCATCACCTGGATGACCCGTTCGTCCACCGGGGTGGTGGCGGCGTAATCGAAATACAGCGGACGTTTATTCATAAAAAACTCGCAGAGCGTGTTCCGGGATCAGGAGGCTCGTGTCTGCAAACGGCACAACGCAGCCTCGTGAGCTGCGCGTTGGTTCGAGAGCGTCATCAATACCTGATCGGATGCCGTTAAAGAAGAACAACTTCATTTAAAAGTGCGTAGGAACGCTCCTGAAGCCGAGCTTAACAGGCATCGGGCCGGCGGTTGAAGCAATGCGTCAGTGAAAGCTTTCGAGAAGTAACGGGTACAGCGAAATCACCAACAGCGCCGCCATGCCCCAGTTGAACACGCGCAACCAGCGCGGCTCCTTCAGCACGTTGCGCAACAGCGTGCCACACGCCGCCCAGACGCCGACACTGGGCAGGTTGATGATGGCAAACACGGCGGCAATCACCACCACGTTGGTGAAGTAACCCTGCATCGGCGTGTAGGTGCTGATAGCGCCGATGGCCATGATCCAGGCCTTGGGATTGACCCACTGAAACGCGGCGGCACCGAGATAGCTGATCGGCCTGGCCTCGCCTTCGACGCCCTCGCCCACCGGCCCCGAGTGGGCGATTTTCCACGCCAGGTACAACAGATACGCGGCGCCGACATAGCGCAGCACCGTGTACAGAATCGGGTATGTCTGGAATACCGCGCCCAGGCCAAAGCCCAGCGCGACCACCAATACGAAGAAACCGCAGGTGATGCCGAGCATGTGAGGAATGGTGCGGTTGAAGCCGAAGTTCACCCCCGACGCCAGCAACATGGTGTTGTTCGGCCCCGGTGTAATCGAGGTGACAAGGGCAAACAGGGCAAAGCCCAACAGCAGATCAAGCGAAAGGGTCATGGAGGGCAATCCGTCGGGGGGCATTCAGGTGTTGACCCTATCGCACGGCAGCCCGCAAACCCACGGACAGTTACGCGAAAATTCGAGCAGTACAGTTTTCGATTAACTTGGACGACCGTGCAGCTGTATGGCTCGCCCGGCGCTCATTTCAGCTTTCTTGTCGAATTGCGATTCGCCCAGCAGTGCGGCTTTCTTCGCGTGATATTCGTCGAAGGACAAGCCGCTGCGATTCAGCGCTTCCATCGCCAGTTCGCGGGTTTCTTCGGCGGTGTAAGGCCGTTGTTCGGGGGAAACATGGGTCGCGCAACCGGCGAGTACGGAGACAACGAGCAACAGCGAAACAGTCAGTAAACGATTCATGGGGAGCGTCCTGGCGGGGCGGTGGTAGTCGATGGACAAAGGCTACGCCCGCGCCCGGCCGGGCAAAAATCAACGCGCTCAATAGTGGCTATCAGGAATTCAGCTTGATCGGCGCTATATCTCCTAACGATCTATAAATATCGATTAACGTTCTTTTACGGAATAAAAAGCAGTCGCTATAAATCCCTGCACACGGCGAACAACTGTTGCTCCAGCAACTGTTGCTCAGGCAACAGCAGATCAACAAACCCGCCTGATATCTGCACAACCGACTCACGCCATAGCGCTAAGACCCAAGTAAACCGGGCCTTTAAGGAATTGGTACAGCGCTTGCTCAAGCCTTGGCACTGACTCACTGCTCGCTGAGCAACTGTTGATAAAAAGGAACTGATCATGTCGCGTCCCCTGAAAGTCGTCGCCCTCTCCGGCGGCACCTGGCGTCCATCGCGCACGCTGGTGCTGACCCAAGCGCTGTTGGCCGAACTGGCCGGGCACTTGCCGGTCGAGAGTCATCTGATCGAACTCGGTGACATCGCCCGGCCGTTGGGTGCTGCCCTGTCGCGTCAGGAACTGAGCGTCGAAGTCGAAGCCGAACTGCAAGCCATCGAACAGGCCGATCTGCTGATCGTCGCCGCGCCGGTGTATCGCGGCTCCTACCCGGGCCTGCTCAAGCATCTGTTTGACCTGATCGACCTCAACGCGCTGATCGACACCCCGGTACTGCTCGCTGCCACCGGGGGCAGTGAGCGCCATGCGCTGGTGCTGGATCACCAGTTGCGGCCGCTGTTCAGTTTCTTCCAGGCCGTGACCCTGCCCATTGGCGTGTACGCCACCGAGGCCGATTTCGCCGACTACCAGATCACCAGCGAACCGCTGAAAGCGCGCATTCGCTTGGCCGCCGAACGCGCCGCGCCGCTGTTCGGCACGCAAATCAAACCGTTGCTGAAAATCGCTTAAGGAGCTGTTCATGGAGGTTTTCTGGTTCCTGCCGACCCACGGCGACGGGCATTACCTGGGCACCACCCAAGGCGCACGCCCGGTCACCCTGAATTACCTGAAACAAGTGGCGCAAGCCGCCGACAGCCTCGGCTACCACGGCGTGCTGATTCCCACCGGGCGCTCCTGCGAAGACTCGTGGGTGATCGCTTCGGCGCTGGTGCCGTTGACCGAGCGCCTGCGTTATCTGGTAGCGATTCGCCCGGGAATCATTTCGCCCACCGTTTCGGCGCGCATGGCGGCGACGCTCGATCGACTGTCCAACGGTCGTTTGCTGATCAACGTGGTGACCGGCGGCGACCCCGACGAAAACCGTGGCGACGGCAGCTTCCTCAGCCACAGCGAACGCTACGAAGTCACCGACGAATTCCTCAAGATCTGGCGCCGGGTGTTGCAAGGCGAATCGGTGGATTTCGAAGGCAAACACCTGAAAGTACAGAACGCCAAGGCCCTCTATCCGCCCGTGCAGAAACCCTATCCGCCGCTGTATTTCGGCGGCTCGTCCGACGCCGCGCATGATCTGGCCGCCGAGCAAGTCGACGTGTACCTGACTTGGGGCGAACCGCCCGCCGCTGTCGCCGAAAAACTTGCCGATGTGCGAGAACGCGCCGCTCGTCATGGGCGCAAGGTGAAGTTCGGTATTCGCCTGCACGTCATCGTTCGCGAGACCGCCGAAGAAGCGTGGAAAGCCGCAGACAAACTGATCGAGCACATCAGCGACGAGACCATCGAGGCCGCGCAGAAATCCTTCTCGCGTTTCGATTCCGAAGGCCAGCGGCGCATGGCGGCGTTGCATGACGGGCGTCGCGACAACCTGGAAATCGCCCCCAACCTGTGGGCCGGCGTCGGTCTGGTACGTGGCGGTGCCGGTACCGCGCTGGTGGGCGATCCGCAGCAAGTGGCCGCGCGAATCAAGGAGTACGCCGACCTCGGCATCGAGAGCTTCATCTTTTCCGGTTATCCGCATCTGGAAGAAGCTTATCGCTTTGCCGAACGGGTGTTCCCACTGCTGCCCGAGCCGTATGCAAGTCTGGCCGGACGCGGCGTGACCAACCTGACCGGGCCGTTTGGCGAAATGATTGCCAACGATGTGTTGCCCACCAAGTCCTGACCCAACACAAACTCTGTAGGAGCTGCCGCAGGCTGCGATCTTTTGACTTTGTTTTTTACAAACAAGATCAACAGATCGCAGCCTTCGGCAGCTCCTACAGGACAGTTGTAAAACATAGGAGATTTGGTGTGACCGCCAAACCACAAAGCACCCTGCTCTCCCCGCTGCAGACCGCGCGCCAACTGGCCGCCGAATTCGCCGTCACCGCCGTCGAACGTGACGAGCGCGGCGGTACACCGAAGGCCGAACGCGATGCCCTGCGCGACAGCGGCCTGCTGGCCCTGAGCATTCCCACCCGCTACGGCGGCCTCGGCGCGACATGGAGCGAAACCCTGCAAGTCGTGCGCGAGTTCGCCAAGGTCGACAGTTCCATCGCCCACGTCTTCGGTTTTCATCACCTGATGCTCGCCACCGTGCGCCTGTTCTCGCGGCCCGAACAATGGCAGCCGTGGTTCGAACAGACCGCGCGGCAGAACTGGTTCTGGGGTAACGCCCTCAACCCGCTCGACACCCGCACTGTGGTCAAGGACTTCGGCGGTTGGCGCGAGTTTTCCGGGAAGAAAAGCTTCTGCTCCGGCGCCAGCGATTCGCAGATGTTGATCGCTTCCGCCGTCGACGAAAGTGCCGGCGGCAAGTTGCTGATCGCGGCGATCCCCAGCGGTCGCAGCGGCATCACTCTGCACGACGACTGGAACAACATCGGCCAGCGCCAGACCGACAGCGGCAGTGCCACGTTCGAACGGGTGCGGGTCGAAGAATCCGAGCTGCTGCTTGATCCCGGCCCGTTGAGCACGCCGTTCGCCTGCCTGCGTCCGCTGATCGCGCAACTGACCTTCACCCACATGTTTCTCGGCATCGCCGAAGGTGCCTTTGCAGAAGCCCGGCAATACACCCTGAGCGAAACCCGGCTCTGGCACAAATCCGCTGCCCGCAACGTACGCGAAGATCCGTACGTGCTCGCGCATTACGGCGAATTCTGGGTCGCACTGGAAGGCATTCGTCTGCAGGTCGAGCGGGCCGCCGCGCTGCTTGACGAGGCCTGGGCCCAAGGCCCGAACCTGACGGCAGAAGAGCGTGGACATCTGGCCACGGCGATTGCCACCGCCAAGGTCGCCGCCAGTCGTCAGGGGCTGGACATCTGCAGTCGTTTGTTCGAAGTCACCGGCGCGCGCTCAACCCACGCCTCGCTGCGTCTTGACCGACACTGGCGCAACCTGCGCACGCAGACCCTGCACGACCCGCTCGATTACAAACTCCACGAGCTGGGCGACTGGGCGCTGAACCAGGCGCTGCCAGTGCCAACGTTCTATTCCTGATCTTGCCTTTAATGGAGCGAGTCCCATGCAACTGCTGACCCTTCCGCCCTCACCCGCTCTGGCGACGTCGATCCGTGCCACCGCGCAAGTCTTCGAAGACCCGAAATCCCAGGCCTTGCTGGCGCATCTGAACCAAATCGCGCCGAGCGAAGCCAGCGTGCTGATCATCGGCGAGACCGGCACCGGCAAGGAACTGGTGGCGCGTCATATTCACAATCTGAGCCACCGCCGGCATCGGCCGTTTGTCGCAGTCAACTGCGGCGCCTTCTCCGAATCACTGGTGGAAGCCGAGCTGTTTGGCCATGAAAAAGGCGCTTTCACCGGCGCGCTCAGCGCCAAGGCCGGCTGGTTCGAAGAGGCGGATGGCGGCACCTTGTTCCTCGACGAAATCGGCGATTTGCCAATGGCGATTCAGGTCAAGTTGCTGCGGGTGCTGCAGGAGCGCGAAGTGGTGCGCCTCGGCTCGCGCAAAAGCATTCCGATCGATGTGCGGGTGCTGGCCGCGACCAACGTGCAACTGGAGAAAGCGATCAACGCCGGCAACTTCCGCGAAGACCTGTTCTACCGGTTGAACGTGGTCAATCTGGAACTCAGTCCGCTGCGCGAACGGCCCGGCGACATCCTGCCGCTGACCCGGCATTTCATCGAGGCCTACAGCCAGCGCCTGGGTTACGGACGGGTCAACATCAGCCCCGGTGCCGAACAGAAACTGCGCAGCTACAGTTGGCCAGGGAACATCCGCGAACTGGAAAACGTCATCCATCACACCCTGTTGATCTGCCGCAACGGTGTGATCGAGCGCGATGATCTGCGCCTGTCGAACCTGCGCATCGAGCGCGCGGACGATCAGCAGTCGGGCGCCGGCGATTCACCGGAAGCGTTGCTGGAACGGGCCTTTCAAAAGCTCTTCGAACAACAGGCCGGCGCCCTCCACGAAAAGGTCGAAGACGCCCTGCTGCGCGCCGCCTATCGCTTCTGCCATTACAACCAGGTGCACACCGCCGCCCTGCTCGGGCTGAGCCGCAACGTCACCCGCACGCGGCTGATCAAGATCGGCGAACTGGCGGTGAACAAGCGGCGACTCACGGAAAACCTGCAAGGCGAACGCCTGATCCAGTTGTCGATCTAGCCGACCAGATTGCAGTGCAGCGCATCGTCATGACTGCGGGCGATGCTGCTCAACACCTGAAATGAATTGAAGGTCACGGTTTTCGCCTGATGGGCGCGGATCAGTTGCCAGAAATCCTGCTCGCCGCTTTCATAGCGACAGAACGCCGCCTCCCCGGCTTCGCGGCTTTGCCATTGCAGCAAGCTCAGCACCCGCCGACCGTCGTCGCTGACCTGGACGCTGGCGCTGACAAAGCCTGCGTAGCGCTGCGCCAGATGTTCGCTCTGCTGCGACAGCGCACAAACCAATGCCGGCTGCTGACGCGGCTCGATCTCGAATTCGATCAATTGGGTAAAACTGCGATTTTTCGCTGAGGTTTGCATGAGAAGTCCCCACTCATTAAGCCGAGTCTTGCGACTCGAAGGCCTGCAGGGTAAAACCTCTAGTTAAGTCAAGGTCAAGAGCCCTTTGCAAAATGATCACCCCGGAAAACCTGCACAAACAGCTCACCGTCGGCGAAGTCGCCGCGCGCAGCGGTGTCGCGGTCACTGCCCTGCACTTTTATGAAGCCAAAGGCCTGATCAAGAGCCAGCGCAATGCCGGCAATCAGCGCCGTTATCCACGGGCGGTCTTGCGCCGGGTGGCGTTGATCAAGGTCGCGCAACGCCTGGGTATTCCGCTGGCGGAGATTGGCGAGGCGCTGAAGAAACTCCCCGACGACCGCGCACCAACCGCAGCGGACTGGAAAATCCTCTCCGAGCAGTGGCGCCGCGAGCTGGATGAACGGATTAATCAACTGACCCTGTTGCGTGACCGGCTTACCGGCTGCATCGGCTGCGGCTGTCTGTCGATGGAAGCTTGCCCGTTGCGCAATCAGGGTGATGTGCTCGGTGATCAGGGGCCGGGGGCGCACTTTCTGGACTGACTGCTCGTCGGGGAAAAATCCTGGCCGCGCAGACAGTTCTATAGTGAATCTTCCACAAATCCGGTGGAGCCCTACCTCGCAAAACGCAGAACAGGGAGAACGTCATGAGCGTCAAACCCATTCCCGAGGGGTATCACAGCATTACCCCGTACCTCGGCATCCTCAAGGCCGCCGAAGCCATCGAGTTCTACAAGAAAGCCTTTGGCGCGACCCAGGTCATGCGCCTGGACATGCCCTACGGGCGCGTCGGCCACGCCGAACTGCGGATTGGCGACAGCGCGATCATGCTCGGAACGCCGTGCGATCAAGGGCCGTTGAGTGGTCCGGACAATGCCGTGTCGGTCGGTCTGCATCTGTATGTCACTGATATCGATAAGTCCTTTCAACGGGCGCTGGATGCCGGGGCGAAAGCGGTGTCGGAGGTCAAGGATCAGTTTTATGGTGATCGCAGCGGGACGGTGAAGGATCCCTATGGGCACCTGTGGTTTCTGGCGACGCGCAAGGAGGATCTGACGGAAGAGCAGATCAAGCAGCGGGCGATGGAGATGTTCAGTCAGGGTTGAGATTTTCAGGGTTTGGGCTGGCCTCTCGCGGGCAAGCCCGCTCCCACAGGGATCTCCGGTGTTTACACGATGGGTGTCACACAGAAAAACACTGTGGGAGCGGGCTTGCCCGCGAAGGGGCCAGCCCTGGCGACACACATCACACTTCATGAACCACCACACCACGCTTCAACCCTTGCCCCGAATGCCGAACACTTTCAGGATGCATCCCACCCGCACCTGAACAAGGATCAGCCCGATGTTTGCCGGATTCGTCAAAGACCAGCGCCACGTCAACGGCGTCGACATCGCCTATCGCCTCGGTGGCAGCGGCCCGGGGCTGTTGCTGTTGCACGGACACCCGCAGACCCACGTGATCTGGCACAAGATTGCCGAGCAGTTGGCGGAGCATTTCACCGTGGTCGCCGCCGACCTGCGCGGCTATGGCGACAGCGCCCGACCGGCTGCCGATGAACTGCACCGCAACTATTCAAAACGCGAAATGGCCAGAGACAATCTCGAGTTGATGCAGGCGCTGGGCTTCGAACAGTTTTCGATTCTGGCCCACGACCGTGGCGCCCGGGTCGGCCATCGCCTGGCCCTCGACCACCGCGCTGCGGTGCAACGGATGATGCTGCTGGACATCGCCCCGACCCTGGCAATGTACACGCAGACCAACGAAGCGTTCGCCCGCGCCTATTGGCACTGGTTCTTCCTGATCCGCCCGGCGCCGTTGCCGGAAACCCTGATCGAAGCCGATCCCGAAGGCTATCTGCGCAGCGTCATGGGCAGCCGCAGCGCCGGACTCACGCCGTTCACCGAGCCAGCGTTCAGCGAATACCTGCGGTGCCTGCAACGTCCCGGCAGCGCCCACGGCATTTGCGAGGACTACCGCGCCAGCGCCAGCATCGACCTGGAACATGACCGGGCCGACCTCGCTGCCGCCCATCATCTCGACCTGCCGCTGCGGGTGCTGTGGGGCGCGCAAGGCACGGTCGGGCGCTGCTTCGACCCACTCAAGGAATGGCAGCAAGTGGCGAGCAACGTCAGTGGCAAGGCGCTGCCGGCCGGGCATTATCTGGCCGAAGAAGTGCCCGAACTGTTGCTCGCCGAAGCGCTGGATTTCCTGCGCTGAATCGAGCCCTGTACGGCCGATGCTATGCTGGCGGCTTGTGCCGCCAGTGCTCGTTCCCACATGTCCCAGAACCAAGACCCCGTGCCCCTGCCCGAAGACCTGCGCGTGCTGCTGACCGTGATCCGCAAGAACGGTTTCGCCGCTGCCGCCGATGAACTGGGCCTGTCCCCGGCCTACGTCAGCAAACGCATCCAGATTCTCGAATCGACCCTCGGCACCCGACTGCTGCACCGCACCAGTCGCCGCGTGTCGCTGACCGAAGACGGCGAGCGGGTGCAGCGCTGGGCCTTGCGTATTCTCGATGACTTCCAGCAACTGCGCGACGACCTCGCCGACGCCCACGACAGCCCGCGCGGGCGCTTGCACATCTGCAGCAGTTTCGGTTTTGGCCGTAATCATGTGGCGCCTGCGGTTTCACGGCTGGCCGAGCTGCACCCGCAGCTGCAGATTCGCCTGGACTTGTTCGACCGTGCAGTGGACATCGTCAACGAGGGCTTCGACCTGGAAATCCGCGTCGGCGACGACCTGCCCGGCCAGCACATCGGCCGGCAACTGGTGAGTAATCGCCGGGTGTTGTGCGCAGCGCCCGAATACCTGCAACGCCGTGGCACACCGCAAACGCTGGAGGATCTGCAACAGCATGACTGCCTGGTAATCAAGGAGCGCGACAACGCCTTCGGCGTCTGGCATCTGGATCGTGACGGCACGCAGGAAAGCGTGCGGGTCAGTGGGCCGCTGTCTTCCAACAACGGCGAGATCGTCCTGCAATGGGCGCTCGACGGACGCGGCGTGTTGCTGCGTTCCTTGTGGGATGTGAAACCGTTGCTGGAACAGGGCCGACTGCTGCCGGTGCTGGCCGATTACAGCCAGAGCGCCAACGTCTGGGCGGTATATCCGACGCGGCTGGCCAATTCCGGCAAGCTGCGGGCGTGTGTGGAGTTTTTGCAGGGGCATTTCAAGGATCTTTCTCTCTAGCCCAAACATCACAAAACCCTGTGGGAGCTGGCTTGCCAGCGAAGGCGTCAGTTCAGCCAATATAAATGTTGGATGTGCTGGCCTCATCGCTGGCAAGCCAGCTCCCACAGGGTCAAAGGGGTGTCAGGTCAGCCATGGGTTGGCGGCCAGGTGTTCGCGCTCGAACGCCTCGATCTGCTCACGCCGCTGCAAGGTACTGCCTATCGCATCCAGCCCCAGCAACAGTGCGGTCTTGCGCAAGCCGTCAATCTGGAAATCGATGACTTCACCGTCCGCCAGATGGATCTGCTGCGCCTCTAGATCCATACTGATCTGTGCCGTTTCAGGCTGACTCACCAACCGGCCAATGCGCTGCACCTGCGCCTCATCCAGCGTGATCAGCAACACCCCGTTGCGCTGGCAGTTGTCGTAGAAGATCCCGGCAAAACGGCTGCCGATCAGCGTGCGAATGCCCATTTGCTGCAGCCCCCACACCGCGTGTTCGCGGCTGGAACCGCAGCCGAAATTCGCCCCGACCACCAGAAAACTCGCGCCCTGCCAGGCTGGCTGGTTCAACACGAATTCCGGGTTGGGCGTACCGTCGGCGAGAAAGCGCAGATCGAAAAACAGCCCACGATCCAGCCCCTGACGGTCGATGCCCTTGAGGAATTGCTTGGGCATGATCACGTCAGTATCGACGTTGGCCGCGAGCAGCGGCGCGGCCCGGCCGCTGACTTGCGTGAAGGGTTGCAGACTCATGGACGTTCTCCAAAGTGGCGGATGTCGGTGAGGTGGCCGCTGATCGCGGCGGCGGCGACCATCGCCGGGCTCATCAGGTGCGTACGCGCCCCGGCGCCCTGGCGGCCTTCAAAGTTACGGTTGGTGCTGGAGGCGCAGCGGTCGCCGGGCGCGAGCACGTCATCGTTCATCGCCAGGCACATCGAGCAGCCGGACTGACGCCATTCAAACCCGGCGTCGATAAAGATCTGCGCCAGCCCTTCAGCCTCGGCCTGTGCGCGCACTTCGCTGGAACCGGGCACGATCATCGCCCGCACATGCCCGGCCACCCGCCGCCCACGCACGACGCTGGCAGCGTCACGCAAATCCTCGATCCGCGCGTTGGTGCAGGAGCCGATAAACGCGTGACTGATGACGATATCGCGCAGCGCCATGCCCGGCTCCAGGCCCATGTAATGCAGGGCGCGGCGCATGTCCTGACGCAGGATCGGATCGTCGATGGCCTGCGGATCCGGCACCTGCGCGCCAATCGCCGCCGCCTGATCCGGGCTGGTGCCCCAGGTGACCATCGGCTCCAGCAGACTGGCGTCGAGATGGATTTCGCGGTCGAACACGGCGCCGGGATCGCTGCGCAGTTCACGCCATTTTTCCACGCCGCGCGCTAACAGTTCGCCTTGCGGTGCGCGGGGTTTGCCCTTGAGATAAGCAAAAACTTTTTCGTCCGGCGCCATGAACGCGCCGCGTGCACCGGCTTCGACCGCCATGTTGCAAATGGTCATCCGCGCTTCGACGCTGAGGGCTTCGATGGTCGAACCGCAGAATTCGATGGCATAACCCGTGGCACCTGACGCACCGATCCGGCCGATCAGCGCCATGATCACGTCCTTCGACGTCAGCCCCGTTGCCAGCTCGCCCTCCACCGTCACGCGGAGGCTTTTCAGGCGCTTGTAGACCAGCGTTTGCGAGGCCAGCAGGTGCTCGATTTCCGAGGTGCCGATACCAAATCCGAACGCCCCCAGCGCACCGTAGGTGGTGGTGTGGCTGTCGCCGGCGGCGATGACCATGCCCGGCAGAATGAAGCCCTGCTCCGGGGCGATCACATGCTCGATGCCCTGACGTTTATCGAGGATATCCAGCAGTTCGATGCCGAAGTCCCGGCAGTTCTCCGCCAGATACGACACCTGCCGCGCACCGCCGGCATCAGGCATCGCCGCCACCCGTTTGGGGGTGGTCGGGTTGACGTGATCGACCACCGCCAACGCCGTACCCGGCCGCCAGACCTTGCGCCCGGCAGCACGCAGACCGCTGAACGCCTGCGGGCTGGTGTATTCGTTGATCACCTGGCGATCGATATACAGCAGCACATGGCCCTGATCGTCGAGGCGGCACACGGTGTGCGAATCGATGTGTTTGTCGTAGAGGGTTCTGGGGTTCATCAGGGGGCTCACTAGGGGAATCGAGTGATTTCCATCATAAGGAGCGCGAACCGGCCATCAATTGCCCGACAGTGAGAGCGCCATTCATGAATCGTGTTTGATCGCTTGCCCGCAAAAATCCTGTAGGAGCTGTCGAGTGCAACGAGGCTGCGATCTTTTGATCTGTTGTTTAAAGATCAAGATCAAAAGATCGCAGCGTGCCGCAGCTCCTACAGGGGGATGTCGTCGCCCCTGCGAAGTGCGAAACATTTGCTTTCATATCACCTTTCGGGATTTGTCCGGCTCATCCGTCCTATAGAGATGCAGGCCGTTCGCACAGGCAACCGCCACGACCGCGCCTTTTTGCGGACACCCGCGCTGCGAAG
The DNA here is from genome assembly GCF_019775695.1 of Pseudomonas sp. AO-1. NCBI lineage: Bacteria > Pseudomonadati > Pseudomonadota > Gammaproteobacteria > Pseudomonadales > Pseudomonadaceae > Pseudomonas > Pseudomonas sp. AO-1. Next base: position 2,222,129 of record NZ_CP079947.1, on the reverse strand, counting down.
CCCGTAGCCGCGTGCCCTTTCATCGAAATCAAGACGCGCAATCATGTCGAAGAAATCCCGTTCCAAACTGTGGTTCCTGGTGCATAGCTGGCTCGCGCTGCCGATCTGGTTTTTTGTCCTGATCGTCTGTGTCACCGGCACGCTGGCGGTGGTCAGCCAGGAAATCGTCTGGCTGGCCAACCCGCAGATGCGCGCCAGCCAGCCATCGGATGACGCGCCGCGGCTCAGTTACGATCAGGTGCTGGCCGCGATCAAACAGGCCGAACCGCAGACACTGGTGGAAAGCATCAGCCGTCCCGACGAGTCGCACTTCGCCCTCGATGTCGAGGTCAGCTACCCCGACGGCCGTACCCAGACGGTCTACGTCAACCCGTACACGGGGGTGATTCAAGGTCCGGCGCCGGACTTCAACTTCAAGGCGTTCACTCGCGCCCTGCACGGCTGGTGGCTGGTGCCGTTCACCAACGGTTTCAGTTGGGGCTGGTACCTGGTGTCGTTCCTCGGCCTGCCGATGCTGGCCTCGCTGGTCACCGGGCTGGTGGTGTACAAGCGTTTCTGGAAAGGTTTCTTCAAACCCACCCTGCGTTTTCGCCACGGCGCGCGGATCTTCTGGGGCGACTTCCACCGACTGAGCGGCATCTGGTCGATCTGGTTCATCGCGGTGATCTCGATCACCGGCACCTGGTTTCTGATCCAGGCCATTCTGGCCGACAACCAGGTATCGATCAGCAGCGAGCCGATCATTCCCGCCATGTCCCGGGAAAGCGTACCGATGTCGAGCGACGCCAGTCCTGCCCCACGGATCAGCCTCGATCGCGCGGTACAGATCGCCGAACAGCACATCCCCGGGCTGGAAGTCAGCTTCGTCAGCCTGCCGGGCAATGCCTACAGTCACCTGAGCGTTGGCGGTCGCGGCTGGTATCCGCTGATGTTCCAGACCGCCACGCTCAACCCGTACAACGGTGACATGGCCGCCACCCGACTGCTGACTGACCGCTCTTCGCTGGAGTTCGTCACCGAGTCGATGCGACCGCTGCACACCGGTGATTTCGGCGGTCTGTGGATCAAACTGATCTGGTTCTTCTTCGGCCTGCTGCTGAGCATGATGGTCCTCAGCGGCCTGTTGATCTGGACCAAGCGCACCGCGCTGGCCACCGCCAACGCCCTCAAGCGCGAAAATAAAAAGGCCCGCAGCCCCCGCGTCAGCCGTGAACCGGCGGAGGTCAGCCTGTGAGCCCGTCCAATCGCACTGCCCAACCGTCCGCCCTGCGCCGCTTCTGGCACAAATGGCGCTTTCACCTGAACGCCTTGTTGCTGCTGATTCCGCTGGGGTTCATGCCCAAGTACTTCGCCGATGCCGCGCTGTTTCGCGGTGACGTCGGCCTCGGTGAACATGAGGTCGGCGAGATCCAGGTCGGCCCGTGGAGCCTGCGCCTGGCCGAACTGCGTAACGAAGCACCGCGCCTGAGCGGCCCCGCCGGTTACATGAAGGACTTCAATGCCGCCCTCTGCGATGCCTGTGTCGAACAGGTCAAGGCCACCTACCTGCGCATCGGCAAACCGCGCAGCCTGCGCGCCGCCGGGGTGATTTTCTTTGGCACGCCGTATCGCATGGGCGCGCAATTGCCGGTGGCGGAAAAGACCAAGGCCGATGCCGAACTGTGGATCACCATGGAAGGCTGGGACGGCAGCCTGCACCAAGCCTCGATTCCCCTGAGCCAGGCCTCCCCCGCCACCCTCGCCTGGCTGAACAAACAAGGAGCCAAACCATGAACCGCGTTCAACGCCCTTCCCGCCTGCGGTTGCGCGCCGCGTTGCTGCTGTGCGCAGGTTTCAGCGCCGGCGCCCTGGCCCATAACCCGATGTGCGAATGCAAAGCCGTTGATGCCGAGCAGATCAAATGCACCGGCGGCTTCTCCGACGGCAGCGGCGCGCCGGGGGTGACCCTCGATGTGATCGGTTACGACGAAACCATTCTGCTGCCGGGCAAGCTCGGCGCCGACTCGACCGTGACGTTCAAGAAACCGGCAGCCGAGTTTTACGTGCTGTTCGACGCCGGCCCCGGCCACGTCGTGGAAATCGACCAAGCCGACATCGAGGCCCCATGAGCACGCCCACCACGCAAGTCGTCCGCCCGGCCGGTGCCGGGCATGAAACCCTTAACGTTCTGCTGTTGTGTTTGCTGATCCTTGCCGTTGCCGGCTCGGTGGTGGCATGGCGCGGTGTGTCCCATGAACCGGAACCAGTCGCCAGCCATCAGCTCGATGCGCGGCGCGACCTCAGCGCCGCCGAGCAAGGCATCTACGCCGACCTGCGGGTGACCCTCGATGAAATCCGCCTGCTGCGTGCAGAACAGCAAAGCCTGCCGACGCCACAGACCCTGGCCGAAGAAGGTTTCGCCCCGTTCGCCCAGGACGCCAGTTCGGTCAGCCGAGGCGGTCACGTCTGGCAATTGCTCGCGGACACCGCCTATTTCGGCCACAGCCAGGCGCCCGCCGTCGCCGGTTCATTCGTGATGCGGCTGAGCGCCGACGCCACTGCCGCGCCGGATATCTGGCTCAACCGCGCTGCCGAGCTGCGGACGCCCGCCGACCTGACCGACGCCGCGCTGTCCGCCGCTGGCTGGAAACAGATCGTCGCGCAGTTCGATGCCGGTGTGACCCGCGAGCATCGCCACTGAACCGTCGCCTTCACCCGAGAGAAGACCGCTTGCCCATGCTTATTTCACTGACTCGCCGTCCCCTCCTGCGCACCCTGCTGTTAAGCCTGTGCGCGTGCCTGCTGAGCCCGCTGGCCAGCGCCGATCCGGGCAAACGCCTGCGCATCGGTATCACCCTGCACCCGTACTACAGCTATGTGGCGAACATTGTCGGCGACAAGGCCGAGGTGGTACCGCTGATTCCCGCCGGTTTCAACCCGCACGCCTACGAGCCACGCGCCGAGGACATCAAGCGCATCAGCGGGCTGGACGTGATCGTGCTCAACGGGGTCGGCCATGACGACTTCGCCGACCGCATGATCGCCGCCAGCGAAACGCCGAACATCAAGACCATCGAAGCCAATGAAAACGTGCCGCTGCTGGCGGCCACCGGTACCGCGGCGCGCGGCGCCGGCAAAGTGGTCAACCCGCACACCTTCCTGTCGATCAGCGCCTCGATTGCCCAGGTCAACAATATTGCCCGCGAGCTGGGCAAGCTCGATCCGGACAACGCCAAGACCTATACCCAAAACGCCCGCGCCTACGGCAAACGCCTGCGGCAGATGCGCGCCGACGCCCTGGCCAAACTGACCCAGGCGCCCAACGCCGAACTGCGCGTGGCCACAGTGCATGCGGCCTATGACTATCTGCTGCGCGAATTCGGCCTGGAAGTGACGGCCGTGGTCGAACCGGCCCACGGCATCGAACCGAGCCCGAGCCAGTTGAAAAAGACCATCGACCAACTGCGCGAACTCGACGTGAAGGTGATTTTCTCGGAGATGGATTTCCCCTCGACTTACGTCGAGACCATCCAGCGTGAGTCCGGGGTGAAGCTGTACCCGCTGTCGCACATTTCCTACGGCGAATACAGCGCCGACAAGTACGAAAAGGAAATGTCCGGCAACCTCGACACCGTGGTGCGGGCGATTCAGGAGTCCGGGGCATGACAGCAAAAGAAACCCTCTCTGACACCCCACCATCCCCTGTGGGAGCGAGCTTGCTCGCGAAGGCGTCCGGTCAGTCAGCATCATTATTGAATGAAGCACCGCATTCGCGAGCAAGCTCGCTCCCACAAGGATGGGGGCCGACTCTGGATTTTGCAGAAGTCTCTCTGACCCTCGGGCGCACTACGATCCTCGACAACGTGACCTTCCAGGTTCAGCCCGGTCACGTCCACGCCCTGGTCGGTCCCAATGGCGGCGGCAAGAGTTCGCTGATCAAGACCCTGCTCGGGCAGATGCCGCACCAAGGTCAACTGAGCCTGCACTGGCCCGGTCAACCCGGGACCATCGGTTACGTGCCGCAGGCGCTGGAGTTCGATCGAGGCCTGCCGATGACCGTCGACGACTTCATGGCCGCCATGTGCCAGCGGCGCCCGGCGTTTCTCGGTTTGAGCAAGCACTACGCCAACGCCATCGGCGAGGCGCTGGAACGGGTCGGCATGCAGGACAAACGCAAGCGGCGCATGGGCGCGCTGTCCGGTGGCGAACGGCAGCGCGTGTTGCTCGCTCAAGGCTTGATCCCGGCCCCGCAATTGCTGGTGCTGGATGAGCCGATGTCGGCGCTCGACGAAGCCGGGATTCAGGTGTTCGAACGCCTGCTCGGCGATTGGCGCGCCGCCGGCATCACCGTGCTGTGGATCGAGCACGATCTGGAAGCGGTCAAGCGTCTGGCCGACCGGGTCACCGGTCTCAACCGCCGCGTGCTGTTCGACGCCACGCCGCAACAGGCGCTGACTCCGGAGCGGCTGCTGAGTCTGTTTTCCACCCATCCACGGAGCGCGGTCTGATGAGTTACGAAGCCTTTCGTTTGATGGTTCAGGGCTGGGCGTCGTCCGGTTACCTGCCGGAAGCGCTGGCCTACGGCTTTGTGGTCAACGCGTTGCTTGCCGGCCTATTGATCGGCCCGGTGCTCGGTGGCCTCGGCACGCTGGTGGTGGTCAAGCGCTTTGCGTTTTTCTCCGAAGCGGTCGGCCACGCAGCACTGACCGGCGTGGCCATCGGCATTCTGCTCGGCGAACCCTACACCGGGCCGTACGGCAGCCTGTTCAGTTACTGCCTGCTGTTCGGCATCCTGCTCAATTACCTGCGCAACCGCACCGGCCTGGCGCCCGACACCCTGATCGGCGTGTTTCTCTCGGTGTCGCTGGCGCTTGGCGCGAGCCTGCTGTTGATTCTGGCCGGCAAGATCAACGTGCACATTCTGGAGAACGTGCTGTTCGGTTCGGTGCTCACCGTCAATGGCAACGACCTGCTGGTGCTGGCCATCGTCGGTTCGCTGGTCATGGCCCTGGCACTGCCTTTGTACAACCGGATCATGCTCGCCAGTTTCAACCCGCAACTGGCGGCGGTGCGCGGCGTCGCGGTGAAGACTCTGGATTACCTGTTCGTGATTCTGGTGACGCTGATCACCGTCGCAGCGGTGAAGGTCATCGGCGCGATTCTGGTCGGCGCATTGCTGGTGATTCCGGCGGCGGCAGCACGCTTGCTCAGCCAGTCGCTCAAGGGCTTCTTCTGGTGCTCGGTGCTGATTGCCACCGTCAGCACGCTGTGCGGAATTCTCGCGCCGATCATCTTCGACCTGCCGATCCCGTCCGGCGCCGCGATCATTCTGGTCGCCGGCATCGCCTTCGCCCTCGCCGCCATCGCGCGCGGGGTTGTCCCGAGTCTGAAAGGGAACCTTGGATAAATGACTTTCTCACTGCGAAAACTGACCCTGGCCATGGCCCTGTGCGGCGTGGTCGGCAGCCCGTTGCTGGCGGCTGAAAACCCTCAACCGCTACGCGTACTGGCCTCGCTGCCCATCACCTACGGCCTCGGCGAAGTGCTGCTCAAAGGCACCGACGTCAGCCTGGAACGCGCGGCCCCGGCCAATCTGCCGGGCAGCCGTCAAACCGCGTACTTCACCGGTCGCGGCGCGCCGGCGCTGGGCAAACTGGCAACCTCTGCCGACGCGGTGATCGGCGTGCGCTCGCTGTGGGCGGATGATCCGCTGTACCCGATCGCGCGGCGCAGCAACATTCGCATTGTCGAAGTCGACGCGGCGCGCCCGGTGGATGGCGCCCTGCCGGGGATTGCCCTGCAACCGGGCTTGAAGGTCGATGGCTTGAACAGTCAGCCATGGCTGGCGAGCAACAACATGGGACGCATGGCCGACGTGATCGCGGCGGATCTGGTGCGCCTGGCGCCGTCGGCCAAACCGAAGATCGAGGCCAATCTGGCGGCGCTGAAACAGCGCCTGCTCAAGCTCAGCGCCGACAGCGAAGCGCGCCTGGCCGAGGTCGACAACTTGAGTGTGATGAGCCTCAGCGATCACTTCGGTTACCTGATCGGCAGCCTGAATCTGGAGCTGATCGGCGAGGATCCACGACCCGATAGCGAGTGGACGCCGCAGGACCTGAAGCAACTCACGGCGACGCTGAAGGACAACGATGTGGCGCTGGTGCTGCATCATCGTCAGCCGTCGGAGGCAGTGAAAGCAGCAATTGCCGCCTCGGGCAGTCATTTGCTGGTGTTGAGTACCGATGCAGCGGATCCGGTGGCGGAGCTGGAGGGGAATGTGGATTTGTTGCTCAAGGGGTTGAGCGGCGGGCCTTCGGCATAAGATCAAAAGATCGCAGCCTTCGGCAGCTCCTACAGGGTGTGAGTATTCCCATGTAGGAGCTGCCGCAGGCTGCGATCTTTTGAAGGCCATGAAAAAACCCGCTGACTGTCACCAGTCCAGCGGGTTTGTTTTTACCTGTCAGATTACTGAGCAGCCGTCTGCCCTTCCATCTTCTGGCGCAGGCTCAGCGGACGCATGTCGGTCCAGACCTCTTCGATGTAGGCCAGGCATTCCTTCTTCAGGCCGCTCTTGCCCACGGTGCGCCAGCCTTGCGGCACGGCTTTGTAATCCGGCCAGATCGAGTATTGCTCTTCGTGGTTGACCACGACCTGAAAGAGGATGTCCTCGCGGTCGAATACTGACGTCATGCTGGTTCTCCATCGTTGTGAGGGTGGGCTGCAGCCGAGTGCAGCCGGTTATGTAGAATGAACGTTCGGCGCTGCGAAAAATTTACTCAGCGCCAGTGGCAGCGGCCAAGGCCCGGCCAAAGATCTCGGCGACGCGGTCGATTTCGGCGGCGGTGATCACCAGCGGCGGCAGGAAGCGCACCACCGCGCCATGCCGGCCGCCCAGCTCGAGAATCAGCCCACGCTTGAGGCATTCACGCTGCACCAGCGGTGCCAGACGCGCGAACGCGGGAGGGTGACCGAGAGCATCCGGCGCGCCGTTCGGGTCAACCAGCTCGACGCCGAGCATCAAGCCACGACCACGAATGTCGCCCAGTTGCGGAAAGTCGCGTTGCAGGATGCGCAGGTGTTCGCGCAGGCGTTCGCCCATGGCGGCAGCGTGTTCGCAGACCTTGTGTTCGAGCAGATAACGCATCACCGCGGAACCGGCGGCCATCGCCATCTGATTGCCACGGAAGGTGCCGGCGTGGGCACCCGGTTGCCAGGTGTCGAGCCAGTCGCGATAGACCACCACCGCCAATGGCAGGCTACCGCCGATGGCTTTGGACAACACCACCACGTCGGGGACGATACCGGCGTGTTCGAAGGCAAACATTTTGCCGGTACGGGCGAAACCGCTCTGGATCTCATCGACGATCAGCGCCACGCCAGCCTTCTCGGTAATCCGGCGCAAACCGCGCAGCCACTCGACATCAGCCGGAATCACCCCGCCTTCGCCCTGCACCGCCTCAACAATCACCGCTGCTGGCAACTGCACGCCGGCTTCAGGATCGTTGAGCAGGTTTTCCAGATAACTCAGGTTGGCTTTGATCCCGGCTGCGCCGCCGAGACCGAACGGGCAACGGTAGTCGTACGGAAACGGCATGAATTGCACACCGTTGCTGAGCAAGGCGCCCAGCGGTTTTTTCGGCCCCAGGCTGCCCATCAGGCTCAAGGCGCCCTGGCTCATGCCGTGATAACCGCCGGAGAACGACAGCACCGTGCTGCGCCCGGTGGCGGTGCGTACCAGTTTCAGCGCGGCTTCCACCGCATCGGTGCCGGTCGGCCCGCAGAACTGGATTTTCGCCTCGGCCGCGAGTGCCGACGGCAGCAGGCCGAACAGGTCCTGGACGAATTGATCCTTCACTGGCGTGGTCAGGTCGAGGGTGTGCAGCGGCAGCTCATCGGCGAGCACTTGCTGGATCGCCTCGATCACCACCGGGTGGTTATGCCCCAAGGCCAGCGTGCCGGCACCGGCCAGGCAGTCAATGAACGTACGGCCTTCGACATCCTCGACGTACAGGCCCTTGGCGCGTTTGAGGGCCAGCGGAATGCGTCGTGGGTAGCTGCGGGCATTGGATTCCTGCTGGCTCTGTCGGGCCAGCAGCGGCGATTCGTTGAACTGGTACAGGGTTTCGGCCGGCGCGGCGGTGATCCGCCCCGACGACTCTTCGATAAGGCTGGTGGCGACTGACATCTCTCGACCCCTCAATACGCTATGGATAGTGACCAAAACAGCACACCGCACAGGTGCGCGTTCCGGTCGCGGGGCGCACATGCAGGTTTTCCTGTTCTGGAAACGCTTAAGCGGGGCGAGGATTTAGACCCTTGATCAAGTTGTCAGCCAGGCAATGCCAACGGCTTGTACAGCGTCACGCGGTGCAAGCCTTGATCGCTGGCGGGTGGCGCCGAATCGCAATAGCCCAGATGTCGATAAAAAGCCGCGCCACTGCGGGTGCTGGCGATGCACGCCTGCGGCACGCCACGAATCCGCAGCCAGCCCTCCAGGTCGCTCATCAGCGCACGTCCTGCGCCACGGCGAAACCATTCCGGCTGCACATGGCAAAAGCCGATGTCACCGCTGGCTGTGGCCATGCCGACCCCCACCGGTTTGTCCTGTAGCAGTGCGACGTTCAGGTAGCAATGCGAGTCGGCAAGGCGCGCACTGATGATGTCGGCGGATTGCCGGTCAATCCAGCGGTTGACCTGCTGCGGGTCGTTGCGGTGTTCCAGCGCACAACCGACGCGAATCGAACGCTCGATGATGCGACTGATGAGGCCGGCGTCGGCAGGTTTCGCTGGACGAATGCAGATCGGTGCTTGCATGGCGCGTTCCCTCAATCCATTGAGTCAGAGCAGCCCCGACCTTAGCGCCGAGAGCTGTGAATCACTAATGGAGAGAAGTTACATTTGATGTAGACCAACAAAAATCCCCTGTAGGAGCTGCCGCAGGCTGCGATCTTTTGATCTTGAAAAAATCAAAATCAAAAGATCGCAGCCTGCGGCAGCTCCTACAGGGGGGAAGTGTTTTCAGAGGGATTGCAGCGGCATGGTCAGCTCAACGCGCAGCCCATCCGCGCGGCTGTCGAAATGCAGGGTGCAGGCGCAGCGCTGGACGATAGCCTGGACGATGGCCAGGCCGAGGCCGCAGCCGGTGCTCTGGCCGTTGCGCCAGAAGCGTTGGGTCAGGTGCTGCAGATCTTGCGCCGCAATCCCCGGGCCGTGGTCGCGCACCACAAAACGGGCGCGTTGGCCGACCGTTTCCAGACTCAGCTCGACCTCAGCATCCGCCGGGGTATGGCGCAGGGCGTTGTCGAGCAGATTGCGCAACGCGGCAATCGACAGCACCGCCGGCATTTGCACCGGCGCACTGGAGAGCTGCTTGGGCAAGTGCAGTTTGATGCGCTGACGCTCACCGCCCGCTGCATCCTGCATCGCCAGTTTCGCCACCTGCTCGGCGCTGCACTGCACGCCATCATCGAACGACAGACTGCCCTCGACCCGCGCCAGCAACAGCAGTTGCTCCAGCGTGCGGTGCATGCGGTCTGCGCCCTCCTCGGCCCGCGCCAGCGACTGATCGCGGGCACTGCCTTCGGTCATGCGCGCCACTTGCAGGTGGGTCTTGATCGCGGTCAGCGGGCTGCGCAGTTCATGCGCGGCGTCACCGGTCAGGCGGCGTTCACGCTCGATGGTCTTGCCGATGCGCTGGAACAGCTGGTTCTGCGTATCGAGCAACGGTTTCAGTTCGCTGGGAAACGATTGCAATTGCAGCGGCTCAAGCGAGTCGGCATTACGTCGCATCAGTGCTTCGCGCAGCCGATTGAGCGGCGCCAGGCCCTGGCCGATGCCCAGCCACAACAGGCACAGACAACCGAGCAACGCCACGCCGACCGGCACCGAGGCCGCCAGCAGGATCGACATGTTCAGCGCTTCGCGTTCAATCTGCCGATCAGCCGTGGTGATCCGCACGTCGCCTCGCGCGAGGGTAAAACTGCGCCACGGCGCGCCATCGATCATCTGGTCATGGAAGCCCATTTTTTCTGCTTCCAGGGTTTGCTCGGGACTGCTGTGACTACGCGCGAGAATCTCCCCGCGCAACGAACTGACCTGACACGCCATGCCGCCGGGAATGTTCAATTGTTCGGCGCTGAAATGGGTGCCCTCGCCCTTGCTCGGCAGCGCCGGCAGTTGCTCCAGCAGCCCGGCGACCATGCGCGCCGAAGCCACCAGCCGCTGATCGAGGGAAAACATCATTTGATTGCGCAAGTCGCTGAGCATCCAGGCAGCGGCGAGGGCCCAGATCAGGGCAAACGCGGCGCCGAGGGTCAGGCTCAGGCGCAGACGCAGGCTCATCACTTCTGTTGTTCTCCACCATCGGCCGGCCCAAGGCGATAACCCAGACCGCGCACGGTTTCGACGATGCCCTTGCCGAGTTTGCTGCGCAGGTGGTGGATATGCACGTTGAGGGCGTTGCTCTCCAGTTCATCATTGAAGCCGTAGACGCTGTCCTTCAACTGCTCGGTGGACAACACCCGGCCACGGTTGTGCAACAGCGCCTGCAACAGCGATTGCTCGCGGCGCGACAGGTCCACCGGTTGCCCGGCCAGAGTGGTTTCGCGGCTGCTTGGATCGTAGGTCAGCGCACCGTGCTCAATCAGGTTGACGCTACGCCCGGCGACCCGGCGCAGCAGGGTTTGCAGGCGCGCGAACAATTCACGCAGATCGAAGGGTTTGAGCAGGTAATCGTCAGCCCCGGCTTGCAGGCCGTCGACCCGGTCGGTCACCGAATCGCGCGCAGTCAGGATCAGCACCGGAATTTCCAGGCCCTGTTGACGCAGTTGTTGCAGCAACTTGAGGCCATCTTCGTCGGGCAGGCCAAGATCGAGCACCATCACGTCGAATTCGGCGACCTTGAGCATCGCCCGTGCTTTCGAGGCGGTATTGACGTGCTCGACCGTCAAGCCTTGGGCTGTCAGGCCGGCGACGATGCCACTGGCGATCAACTCATCGTCTTCGCAAACCAGTACGTGCATGGTGGTTCCCTGAAATAAAAGGCAAGTCGAACAGAACAGGATTAAGCCGCAATTATGGCAGGGCGACAACCAACACGGCAGCGACTCGCTTGTTCGCCGGGTCCGGACTCAAAACTGCCAACAGACAACTTGCGCAAGAACAAGGCTCAATCAACATAAAAACAAACTAGCCGACATGAAATCAAACACCTTCAAACTATACAAACCCACAACTAAAAAATAACCTCTCCATCGCAAGTTACATACAACCAATCAAAACTTCAAAAACACATACCAACCTATTAAAGGAACCATGATGAGCATTACAAAAAACTTCGTAGCCGTTGACTGGCGCACCGGCCCCGACCGCATTTATTTCTTCTTCCCGGAGAAAAACAGTTATTCCCGTTTCGACTTCGAGGATAACAAAGTACTTTCCGGCTTCCCCAAGCCGGTGGATGGCAAATGGGAAGGCTTCGACAAGACCGCTGCAGACTTGCGCTTTGGCTTTACCACAACGACCACCCACTGGAACGGTGGCGTCGACACGCTCTGGCTGTTCTACGACGAAGGAACAACACCCTCCGTTTGTGAGTTCAGCCAACAATCCGACAAGGCACTCTCGAAAACCCCCATCGCAAAATCAAAGTGGGAAAAAATATTGCCTTACTACGACAAAATCGTTGGCGTCATGTGGGCTGAAAGCACTGCACAAAGAGAGAGTTACTGGTTCTTGTTAAATGACGGAAACTATCTGATCTACGAAATATACTCAAAGACCCTGGAACTACTACCTCTAAAAGGTTCGCCCTGGGCATCGCTGGAAGAATATAAAAGCCAAATGATGACAGCCGTCACCAATGACTACCCGACCTTCGACACTTACTTTTATGTTTTCCTGAACGACAACCGCTACCTGCGTTATGAACAGAACGCGAAAAAAGTATTTGGCCCGTATACAATCTCCGACTCAACCTGGCCGGGACTGCTGAAGGACTGAGCCACTCGCAGGCACCAGTGAATCGGCGTCGGGTCGCCCATCCGACATCGTGCGGGGCGGTTAATCATCGGTTAATCGCCACCCGCCACTGTGCACCAGACTTGCACAGGGACAAGGCTCCTCCATGCGTCATTTTTTTCTTTTGTTTGCACTGCTGATCTCCAGCCTGGCCCAGGCCGGGAACAATCCATTCGAGACCAAACCGGAATTTCTGCCGGTCGACAAAGCCTTCGTGCTGACCTCCGAACGCCTGGAATCCGGGGAAACCCAGCTGTTCTGGCAGATCACCGACGGCTATTACCTGTACCAGAAACGCCTGAAATTCGACGGTTTGTCGGCAGAGCAGCAGCCGTCGTTGCCCGAGGGCGAGTCGCACAGTGACGAATTCTTCGGTGAACAACCGGTGTATCGCCAAGGGCTGGAAGTGAAAGTCCCGGCCTCGGCCAGCGGTCAGATCAAGGTCAGCTATCAGGGCTGCGCCGATGCCGGCCTGTGTTATCCGCCGCAGACCCGGGTCATTGACCTGGGCGGCAAAGCAACGCCAACGGCCAGTGCTGAAGCGCCGGATCAAGCCTTGGCCAGCAGCCTGCAACAACGGGCGCTGGGCTGGAGCCTGCTGGTGTTCTTCGGCCTCGGCCTGTTGCTGGCGTTTACCCCGTGTTCGTTGCCGATGCTGCCGATTCTGGCGGGCATGATTGTCGGCAGCGGCGCCACCCCGCGCCGTGGGTTCGCCCTGGCCAGCAGCTATGTGATCTGCATGGCGCTGGTGTATGCCGCGATGGGTGTGATCGCCTCGTTGCTCGGCGCCAACCTGCAGGCGTGGCTGCAAAATCCGTGGCTGCTGGGTGCCTTTGCGACGATTTTCGTGGTGTTGGCGCTGCCGATGTTCGGCTTCTTCGAATTGCAATTGCCGGTGGCCTTGCGTGATCGCCTCGAACACGCTTCGCGCAGCCGTAACGGCGGCAGCCTGATCGGCGCCGGAGCGCTCGGCGCGTTGTCCGGTCTGCTGGTCGGCCCGTGCATGACCGCACCGCTGGCCGGCGCCTTGCTGTACATCGCGCAGAGCGGCAATGCGCTGCACGGTGGCTTGATTCTGTTCGCGCTGGGCATCGGCATCGGTGTACCGCTGTTGCTGTTGGTGACCGTCGGCAACCGCTTCCTGCCCAAACCCGGGGCATGGATGAACCTGCTCAAAGGCATCTTCGGTTTCCTGTTCCTCGCGACCGCGCTGCTGATGTTGCGCCCGGTGCTGGACTCGTCGCTGTGGCTGGGACTGTGCGGCGCGCTGCTGCTGATCGCGGCGTTCTGCGCCTGGAAGCAATCGGAAGGCTTCGGCCGCGTCGCCCAGGTGTTCGGCGCCAGTTCGCTGTTGCTCGGTCTGTGGGGCAGCCTGTTGATGATCGGTGCCGCTGGCGGCAGTGACGACCCGTATCAACCGTTGCAGGTGTACAGCGCCGGTCGGGTCGCCAACAGCACGCCGAGCGGGCATGACGCGTTCACCACGATCAAGGATCCGGCAGCCCTGCAGCGCGAACTGGATAGCGCCAAGGCTCAGGGCAAGTGGGTGCTGCTCGATTACTACGCCGACTGGTGTGTGTCGTGCAAAGTCATGGAGAAACAGGTGTTCGGTAAGGACAAGGTCATGCAGGCGCTGAGCGATGTGCGCCTGCTGCGCCTCGACGTCACTGCCGACAATGCCGCCAGCCGCGAGCTGCTCGGCCGCTACAAGGTCCCGGGGCCACCGAGTTTTGTCTGGATCGGCACCGACGGCGAAGAACGACGCAGCCAGCGCATCACCGGTGAGGTGGATGCCGAGACGTTCCTGCAACGCTGGACCACCACCCGAGACGCCAATTAAATGCTGACGTTCACCCTCGGCACCTTTGCCATCGCGCTCAACCACCTGTTGCTGATCAGTGCCTTGGCGCTGGCGACCTTTGTCGGCTGGCGGGTGGCCAAGCGTGGTGGCGATAACCCCGAGTCGGCGCTGTTCAGCCTGTTCCTGCTGGGCATGCTCGCGGCGCGCGTGGCATTTGTCGCCCTGTACTGGGGCCACTATCGCAACGATCCGTGGCAGATCATCGACCTGCGCGACGGTGGTTTCCTCGCCTGGCCGGGGGTGATCGTGCTGCTGCTCGCCGCTCTCTATCGCGGCTGGCGTCGCCCGGGGCTGCGTCGGCCACTGGGTTTTGGCGTGGCCAGTGGCGTAGTGTTCTGGCTGTTGGCGACCCTGTCACTGAATATCTACGAACAAGGCACGCGCCTGCCGGACATCACCCTGCGCAACGCCGCCGGCGAGACCATCCAGCTCAGCGACTATCAGGGCGGCCCGCTGGTGATCAACCTGTGGGCAACCTGGTGCCCGCCGTGCCGGCGCGAGATGCCAGTGCTGGAAAATGCGCAACAACAACGCCCGGACCTGACCTTTCTGTTCGTCAATCAGGCCGAAAGCATGCAAAGCGTTGCGACTTTTCTTGAAACCCAGGGCCTGAGCCTGAACAACGTGCTGTTCGACCGCAGTGGCCGACTCGGCCAGGCCGTGGGTTCCATGGCACTGCCAACTACGCTGTTCTATAGCCCTGACGGCCGCTTGCTGAGCAGCCATCTGGGCGAACTGTCGAACGCCAGCCTGGCCCGCGCCCTGGAAAATTTCGACACCCCGAATCCAACCGCCGCACCGGCCACCTCTGCAAGGAAACTGCCATGCCCCGCCTCCGCCACCTGCTGACGCTGACCCTGGGCACTGCCCTGCTGCACCTGCCGTCGGTGCAGGCTGCCGAAGAATTGCCCGCCGCGATCAAGCAGATCGAAGCCAAGGGCGCAAAAATCGTCGGCCAGTTCGACGCCCCGGACGGCTTGCGCGGCTATGCGGCGCAGTACCAGAACCGTGGCATGGCGCTGTACCTGACGCCGGACGGCCAGCATGTGTTGCTCGGCAATCTGTACGACGCCGACGGCAAGGACTTGAGCAGCGAACCGCTGCAAAAACTGGTCTACGCGCCGATGGCCAAGGAAATCTGGGGCAAGTTCGAAGCCAGCAACTGGATTCAGGACGGCAACAAGGATGCGCCACGTACCGTGTACCTGTTCAGCGATCCGAACTGCCCGTACTGCAACATGTTCTGGGAACAGGCGCGGCCATGGGTCAAGGCCGGCAAGGTGCAACTGCGGCACATCATGGTCGGGATCATCCGCGAAGACAGCCCGGCCAAATCCGCCGCCCTGCTGGCCGCGAAAGATCCGGCCAAAGCCCTGGAAGACCACGAAAAGGCCGGCAAGGCCAGCACCCTCAAGCCCTTGAAAGACATTCCAAAAGCGGTGCAGACCAAACTGGCCGCCAACATGCAGTTGATGGAAGACCTGGAACTCCAGGCGACGCCGGCGATTTTCTATATGGATGACAAGGGTGAGCTGCAACAGCAGCAAGGCGCGCCTTCACCGGACAAGTTGGCGAAGATTCTCGGGCCGAAATAAGCCAGATCAAGAGATCGCAGCCTGCGGCAGCTCCTACAGGGGAACGAGTTTTCTGTAGGAGCTGCCGCAGGCTGCGATCTTTTTCAATGTCGCTCAGCCAGGAAGGCGAACAACACCTCAGCAACAAACTGCGGATTCTCCAGACTGGAGATATGCCCCGCCTCCGGCACCAGCACCCACGGGCAGCCGATCAATTCAGCCATTTCCTGTGCTTCGGACAGCGGTCGCGGTTTGTCTTGATCGCCGCACAGCACCAGCGTGGTTGCGGCATTCAATTCGCCCAGACGCGGCAGCAGGTCATCCCGACTGAAGGTGATACGCCCCATGGGCACGATGCTTTCGCGCAGGCGATCCGCGGTGTACGCCGCCAGTTTCGCGCGGAAGTCCTGATACAGCGCCGACTGCGGATCGATGCCCGGGCGGAAGAAGATCGGTACCACGATGTCGAGCAATTGTTCGGAGATCTCGCCGCTTTCCTCGATTTGCTTGAACAGCGAAAAGTAGTACTGGCGGGTGGGTTCCGGCTCCACGCCAACGTACGTATCCATCAGCACCAGGCCATTGAGCCGCTGCGGTGCCGACAAGGCCAGGCGTACGCCCCACATACCGCCGACGGACAATCCGATCAATGTGACCCGGTCGATACCCAGATGATCGAGCAAGGCCTCGACTTGCCGCGCGATGTCATCCAGCGACGTGGTGCCTGAAGGTAAACGCCCGGACTCACCATGGCCCCACAAATCCAGCGCAATCACCCGGTAGTGCGGTGACAGTGCAGCGATCTGCGGCGCCCACATGGCCGTGTCCCACAGATAACTGCCCGCCAGCAACACGGCCGGGCCGGTGCCTTGATCAATGTAGTGCAGCGCTTGTCCGTCAACCGTGAAGAAAGGCATCGACCACCCCCGCGATGAAAAAGAGAACCGGCAGACTGAGATGCCGGTTGTTGATCGTCAACCCTGGATATGTACGTGAATATGCCGGTTTATCGGTGTTGAATGCACTGACGCCATCGCTGGCAAGCCAGCTCCCACAGTGATCGAATGTGTACACAAATTATGTGCTCACCATGAAACGTGTGGGAGCTGGCTTGCCAGCGATGGGGCCGGAACAGGCGCTGAAGATTTACAAGCCTTCCAGCTCCGCCATCAGATCATTCAAGCGATCCACCTTGTCCTCGGTCATGTCACTCGCCGCCAGGCCTTCGATGTACTCGGCCAGTTCCTGCACCGTGCTGCACTCGAACATCGCTCGCAGCGGCACATCGCGTTGCAGGGTTTTCTGCACCCGCGAGGCGATCTGCGTGGCCAGCAACGAATGCCCGCCCAGCTCGAAGAAGTTGTCGCGTACCCCGACCTTGTCGACCTTGAGCACTTCGGCCCAGATGTCGGCCAGGGTCTGCTCCAGTTCGTTGCGCGGGGCCAGGTAATCCTCGCTCTGCAACTGGCCGATCTCCAGCGCCGGCAAGGCCTTGCGGTCGAGTTTGCCGTTGGCGTTGTGCGGCAGCTGATCGAGCCACAACCAGTGCAGCGGCACCATGTATTCCGGCAGTTCGCTGCGCAGGCGTTGCTTGATCCGCTCCAGACGTTCGCTCGGGTTGAGCGCCGAATCCGCCGCGACCAGATAGCCGACCAGGTGCTTGCCGTTCGCCCCCTCTTGCACGCCGACCGCCGCATCGCGGACTTCCGGTTGTTCGTGCAGACGCGCTTCGATTTCACCCAGTTCGATGCGGTAACCGCGAATCTTCACCTGATGGTCAACCCGGCCGACGTACTCCAGCACCCCGTCACTGCGCCGCCGCGCGAGGTCTCCGGTGCGATACAGACGCTCGCCCGGCGCGCCGAACGGGTTCGGCACAAACACCGGCGCGGTGCGCAACGGATCGCTGACGTAACCGCGACCGACGCCGGTTCCGGCCACGCACAACTCACCCACCGCGCCCAGCGGCACCAGTTCCAGCGCGCCATCGACCAGGTACAGCAAGTTGTTGTCGGTCGGCGTACCGATCGGCAAATAGCTGCCGCGAGTCGAGGCCAGGTCGACGCGGAAGAACGCCACGTCATCGGAGCATTCCGCCGGGCCGTAAGCGTTGACCAGACCGATGTCCGGATAACGCAGCAGCCATTGGTGCGCCAGTTCCGGCGGCATCGCTTCACCGGTCGGCAGCATCCAGCGCAGGCCGTCGAGGCTCAGGCGTTCCGAGGCGAGCATGCCCTGAATCAGCGACGGCACGCTCTCCAGCACGGTGATGCCCTGCGCTTGCACATGCACCAGCAAGCCTTGCGGATCGTGGGCGATGACGTTCGGCACGATGTCCACCCGCGCGCCAAACAACGGCGCGGCGAGGAACTGCCAGACCGAAATATCGAAGCTTTGCGAAGCGGTCTGCGCGATCACGTCGGCGTCCGTCAGTTGCAGGTACGGCACCTTGCTCAACTGGTTGTTGAGCATGCCGCGCTGCTCGACCATCACGCCTTTCGGCAACCCGGTCGAACCTGAGGTGTAGATCACGTAGGCCAGGTTGTCCGGGCCACTGTAGATCCCCGGGTTCTGCAGCGATGTCGCCAGCGCCAGCACTTCTTCCCAGACCAACAGCCGAGGACGGTTGGCGCAGCTGAACTCATCGAGCAAAGTCTGCGCCTGTTGGCGGCAGGCTTCGCTGCACACCAGCACTGGCGTGCGGCTCAGCTCGATGATCCGCTGCAGACGCTGGCTCGGCAGGCCCGGATCCAGCGGCAGGTAACCGGCACCGGCCTTGAAGCTGCCGATGATCATCCCCAAAAGATCCAGATTACGTTCGGCCAGCAACGCTACCGGTTGATCCAACTGCACCCCGGCGGCGACCAGTGCATGGCCGAGGCGGTTGGCGTTCTGGTTCAGCTCGGCATAGCTCTGTTGCTGGTCGAGGCAAGTGGCGGCGATGCGCTGCGGATACGCCGCGACCTGTGCTTCGAACAGCGCCACGTAGCTGTGCTCCAGCGGATAATCGTGCGCGCTCTGGTTGCAGCCGTGCAGCAGGAAGTCCTGTTCCTCGTGGCCCACCAGCGGCAGGTCGGCCATGTTGCCATGGAAACCATCGACCAGCGCCAGCAACAGACGCTTGAACTCGCCGAGCATGCGTTCGATGGTCGACTCGTCGAAGTAACGCTGGTCATACGACAGGTGCAGACCGAGGTCATCGCCCGGGTAGCACACCGCCGTCAGCGGGAAGTTGGTGTGGGTACGGCCGGAGTCCGAAGTCGCGTTGAGGCTCTGCGCTCGGTCCAGCACCGAGACTTCCACCGGCGCGTTCTCGAACACGAACAGACTGTCGAACAGCGGCTGGCCTTTCGGCAGTTCGCTCTGCTCCTGAATGTTCACCAGCGGCAGGTATTCGTACTCGCGCAGTTGCATGTTGCTGTCGAGCAGCCCGCTCAACCACTGCCGCACGCTGGCGCGCTGATCGTCCGCCGGGATCTGCACCCGCAGCGCGATGCTGTTGATGAACAGGCCGACGGTGCGCTGCATCTCCGGCATTTCCACCGGGCGCCCGGCCACGGTCACGCCGAACAGCACGTCACGATCACCGCTCAGGCGTCGCAGCACCAAGGCCCATGCCGCCTGGGCGAAGGTGTTGATGGTCAGTTGATGGGCCTGGGCCAGCTCGCGCAGACGGGCGCCATCTTCAACGTTCAATCGGGTATAGCGGTCACCAACGATCATGCCGCCGCTTTCACCCGCATGTTCACGCAGGAACGGCCGGTCGCTCGGGATCGGCGTGGTGCGCTCGAACCCTCGCAGGTTCTGCTGCCACCACTGGCGTGCCTCGGCCAGGCTCTGGCGTTGCAGCCAGCCGATGTAGTCGCGGTAACGCGGTGGCAGCGACAACTGTGCTTCGCGACCTTCACCGAGGGCGGTGTAGATCTCGAAGAAATCGTTCATCAGCAGCGAGCGGCACCAGGCATCGATGAGGATGTGGTGGTTGCTCATCATGAACCAGTAGCGCGCCGCGCCGACCTTGATCAAACGCAGGTGGAACGGTGCCTGATTGAGCAGATCGAACCCGGCCTCGCGCTCACTTTTGAGCAGCGCTTGCAGCTTCGGTTCTTGCTCTTTTTCGGCAACGGCGCTCCAGTCCAGGTACTCGATCGGCGTGCGCCCCGGCGTGTGGATCACTTGCAGCATGTCTTCGCCGACGTTCCAGCAGAACGATGCACGCAACGCTTCATGACGGGCGACCACCGCTTGCCAGGCCTGGGCGAAACGCTCGGGATCCAGCTCGCTGTTGATGCGGTAGCGATCCTGCATGTAGTACAGACCGGTGCCCGGCTCGAGCAAGGTGTGCAGCAACATGCCTTCCTGCATCGGCGTCAGCGGGTAGACATCTTCGATGTGCGCCGCCGGCACCGGCAGGGCATCGAGTTGCGCCTGGGTCAGTTTCGCCAGCGGAAAGTCTGACGGCGTCAGGCCGCCGGCCTCGTCCTGCAGGCAATGTTCGATCAGACTTTGCAGCTCGCCGAGGTAAGCGTCGGCCAGGTCACTGATGGTCTGCGCGTCATAACGTTCGGCGCTGAAAGTCCAGCGCAGCAACAGTTCACCGCCATACACCTGACTGTCGATGCTCAGCTCGTTGGGCAGCGGCGCCTGCGGATCGTGGGCTGCACCGACCGGCTCATCCAGCGGACGGAACAGCGCATCGCTGGCGAAACTCTGGTCGAACTGGCCGAGGTAGTTGAAGGTCACCGGAGCATTCGGCAACGCCGCCATGCTGCGCTGGCTGAGGTCATCGGCGAGATAACGCAGCACGCCATAACCGAGGCCTTTGTGCGGCACGGCGCGCAGTTGCTCCTTGATCGCCTTGATCGAAGCGCCCTGTCCGGCGGCCTCTTCGATGTTGTGCGGGGTCAGGCGTAATGGATAGGCGCTGGTGAACCAACCGACGGTGCGGGTCAGGTCGATCTCGTCGAACAGGGTTTCGCGGCCGTGGCCCTCCAGTTGAATCAACGCCGACGGCTGCCCGCTCCAGCGGCACAGCACGCGGGCCAGCGCGGTCAGCAGCAGATCGTTGACCTGCGTGCGGTAGGCGCGCGGTGCCTGTTGCAGCAGTTGTTGGGTACGCTCGGCATCCAGGCGCACGCTGACGGTTTGCGCATGACGATTCTGCTGTCCGCCCTGCGGGTTTTCGCACGGCAGATCGGCGTTCGATCCGGCCAGCTGGGTTTGCCACCAGTTCAGTTCTTCACGCAGTGATTCGCTGCCGGCGTATGCCTGCAAACGTGCCGCCCAGTCTTTGAAGGCACTGGTTTTTGCCGGCAGTTTTACCGACTGTTCGGCGTCGAGCTGGCGATACACGGTTTGCAGGTCGTCGAGCAATACGCGCCACGACACACCGTCGACCACCAGGTGATGGATCGCAATAAACAGGCGTTGCTGCCCTTCGGGACCATCGACCAGCAAGGCGCGCAGCAGCGGGCCGTTTTGCAAATCGAGACTGCGCTGGGCATCGGCAAACAGCGCTGCGCACTTGTCCATCGCCGCCACCCGCACCTGCCACAACACCTCGGCGTCGGACACCGGTTGATGCGTGGCCTGCCATTGATCGTTGACCTGGGTGAAACGCAGACGCAGGGCGTCGTGCTGCTCGATCACCGTCAGCAGCGCCTGTTCCAGACGATGCGGTTCCAGCGCCACGCTCGGCTCCAGCAGCAGCGCCTGGTTCCAGTGCTGACGCTCGGGGATTTCAGTGTCGAAGAACCAGTGCTGAATCGGCGTCATGGCCGACTCGCCGACCACCAGTCCCTGCTCGGCGGTGACTTGCTCGCTACGGCTGGCGACAGCGGCCAGGGTCTGCACCGTCTGATGCTGGAACAGATCCCGCGGGCTGAAATGAATGCCTTGCTGCCGCGCCCGGCTGACCACCTGAATCGACAGGATCGAGTCGCCACCGAGCTCAAAGAAGTTGTCATTGAGACCGACCTGTTTGACGTTGAGCACCTCGCACCAGATCTGTGCCAGGGTCTGCTCCAACTCGCTGCTCGGGGCGACGTAGTGCTGACGATTCAGCTCGGGATCCGGCGCCGGCAAGGCGCGGCGGTCGAGTTTGCCGTTGGCGGTCAGCGGCATGCTCGCCAGCAGGATCAGGTGCGTCGGCACCATGTAATCCGGCAGTTGCGCCTTGAGGTGTGACTTCAGTGCTTCGCGCAACTCGGCCTGGTGGGTTTCGCTTTGTTCGGCGACATCGCTGACCAGGTAGCCCACCAGTTGCTTGCCGCTCGGCGCATCCAGCGCCAGCACCACCGCTTCGCGGATCGAGTGGTGATCGAGCAGACGGGTTTCGATCTCGCCCAACTCGATGCGGAAACCACGGATTTTCACCTGATGGTCGATCCGCCCCAGATATTCCACCAGCCCATCGGCACGCTGGCGCACCAGATCGCCGGTGCGGTACATGCGCCCGCCATCGGCGGCAAACGGGTCAGCCACGAAACGCTCGGCGCTGATGCCCGGACGGTCGTGATAGCCCTGGGCCAGACCGGCACCGCCGACGAACAACTCACCGGTCGCGCCTTGCGGCACCAGTGCCAGATCGGCGTCGAGAATGTACGCCACACGGTCACCGATCACGCTGCCGATCGGCACGCTGCCGGCGCCCTCTTCCAGCACTCCCGGCGCCAGACTGGCCAGCGGCATGACCACGGTTTCAGTCGGGCCATAGGCGTTGAAGAACAGGCTCGGTTTGAATGCGGCGCGAATCCGTTGCAGGTGCTCGCCGGTCAGTGCTTCGCCACCGGTGATGATCATCCGCACCGGCAGGGTTTCATTCTGTGTGGCGAGGAATTGCGCCAGCTGACTGCCGTAGCTCGGGGTGAAACCGAGCACATTGATCCGATGAGTGCGGATCAAGTCGCAGATCTCCTCCGCGTCCCACTGCCCTTGCGCCCGCAACACCACCTGCGCGCCGCTGAGCAACGGCACCAGCAGACGCTCGGTGGCGGCGTCGAAGTTGATCGAATAGAAGTGCAGTTCGCAGTCGTCCGGACGCATGCCGAAGCGTTCGATCACCGCCTGGCAATGCATGGCGATTTCACCGTGGGACACCACCACGCCTTTCGGCTGGCCGGTCGAACCCGAGGTGTAAATCAGATAGGCCTGATGCTGTGGCAGGCTGATAAATGGCAGCTCAGTGGCTGGGTGATCGGCCAGTGCCGCGCTGTCATCCTCCAGGCACCAGCGCGCCACGCTCGACGGCAAATCGCCAAGGGCGTTGAACATCGCCCGGTCGCTGAGCAGCAGACCGATGCGGCTGTCTTCGATCATGTAATGCAGACGGTCGAGCGGGTATTCCGGGTCCAGCGGCACATAAGCGCCACCGGCCTTGAGAATCGCCAACAGGCCGACGACCATTTCCAGCGAGCGCTCCAGCGCCAGACCGACCCGCACCTGCGGACCGACCCCACGCTCGCGCAGGGCCCAGGCCAGACGATTGGCGCGGGCATCGAGTTCGGCGTAGCTCAACGTCTGCCCGGCGAACGTCAGCGCCGGCGCGTCTTTGCGCGCCAGCGCCTGCTCGGCGAACAGATGATGGATGCATTGATCGAGACGCCGTTCGCCCGGTTCGACACCGAGGCTGTCAAGCAGGTGTTGCTGCTCCGTCGGGTCGAGCAGCGGCAACTGGCTCAGACGCTGTTGCGGATCGGCGATCAACGCTTCCAGCAGGTTGCGCCAATGTTTGGCCATGCGCGCAATGGTCGGTTCATCGAACAGATCGGTGCTGTAGGTCAGGCAGCAACCGAGACGATGGTCGAGGTCGGTGACTTCCAGGTTGAGGTCGAACTTGGTCGCCCGCGCATCGTTGGCCAGGTACTCGACGGTCATCCCGGCGAGCATGCGGCTCTGCTGGAACTCCCAGCGCTGCACGTTGCACATCACCTGGAACAGCGGGTTGTACGCCGCACTGCGTGGCGGTTGCAGCGCTTCGACCAGATGATCGAACGGCAGGTCCTGATGCGACTGGCCTTCGATCACGGTGTGGCGCACTTGCTCGAACAACTCGCCGACCGACATCTGCCCGTCGAGCTGGCAACGCAGCACCTGGGTGTTGAGGAACGCGCCGATCAGCCCTTCGCTTTCCGGGCGGATTCGGTTGGCCACCGGCGCGCCGATGCGCAGGTCGGTCTGGCCGCTGTAGCGGTAGAGCAAGGTGGCGAGCGCAGCGGTCATGGTCATGAACAGGGTCAGACCGTTTTGCGCATTGAACGCTCGGACGCGGGCGGCGAGGTCATCACTGAGGTCGAAACGGAACAGTTCACCCTGATGGCTTTGCACCGGCGGACGCGGACGGTCCCCGGGCAGTTCCAGCAGCGGATGTTCGCGACCGAGTTGCGCGGTCCAGTAGTCGAGTTGGCGCTGACGTTCGCCGGACTCCAGCCACTGCCGCTGCCAGACGCTGTAATCGAGGTACTGCACCGGTAACGCTTCAAGCGGCGAATCGCGCTCATCGACGAACGCTTCGTACAGCGCGCTGAGCTCGCGGGCAAAAATATCCATCGCCCAGCCTTCGGTGACGATGTGATGCAGGGTCAGCACGAAGTAATGCTCGTGCTCGGCGGTCTTCACCAGACAGGCGCGCAGCAGCGGGCCGCTTTCCAGGTCGAACGGCAGATGCGCTTCGTCATCGGCCAGTTGCTGGACGTTCTGTTCACGCTGGTCTGCCGGCAGTTTCGAGAAATCCTTCCAGCCCATGCGCAAGCCGGTCTCGGCATGCACCTGCTGACGGGCCACGCCATCGACGCTCGGGAATGTGGTGCGCAGGGTTTCGTGGCGCAGGATCAACGCCTGCAACGCCGCCTCGAAATGCTCGACGTGCAACACGCCGCGCAGGCGCGCCATGCCGCCGACGTTGTACGCCGGGCTGTCCGGCTCCATCTGCCAGAGGAACCACATGCGCTGTTGCGAGTACGACAACGGTACCGCCTGGCGGCGATCGACTTTGGCAATCGGCGGCTGTTGGTTGGTCTGGCCGCTGGCCTGGATCAGGCGGATCTGTTCGGCGAAGTCACCGAGCTCGCTGTGCTCGAACAAGGCGCGCAACGGCAGCTCGACGTCACAGGCCTGACGGCTACGCGAGATGATTTGTGTGGCCAGCAACGAGTGCCCGCCAAGGGCGAAGAAATCGTCGCGCAGACCGATCCGTGGAAGACCCAGCACTTCACGCCAGATCGCGGCGATCTGTTGTTCCAGCTCGGTGGCCGGTTCGACGTGTTCACGCACTTGCCACTGCGGCTCAGGCAAGGCGCGACGGTCAAGTTTGCCGCTCGGGCTCAGGGGCATTGCGTCCAGACGCATCAGTTGCGCCGGGACCATGTATTCCGGCAGCTCGGCGGCCAGCGCGGTTTTCAGGCGGGCGATCTGCATGTGCTGATCTTCGCCGGCATCGACA
Source organism: Pseudomonas sp. AO-1 (assembly GCF_019775695.1). Classification (NCBI taxonomy): domain Bacteria; kingdom Pseudomonadati; phylum Pseudomonadota; class Gammaproteobacteria; order Pseudomonadales; family Pseudomonadaceae; genus Pseudomonas; species Pseudomonas sp. AO-1. The sequence goes on along the minus strand of NZ_CP079947.1, from coordinate 2,197,258 downwards.
GCGGTGAAGTAGCCGATCAGTTGCGCGCCGGCCACGGTTTCGCGCACCAGCACCACGGCCTGGGCGACGCCGTTTTGAGCCAGCAGGCGCGCTTCGATTTCTTCCGGCTCGACGCGGAAGCCGCGCAGTTTGACCTGCTGATCGAGACGGCCGAGGTATTCGATCACGCCGTCAGCGCTCCAGCGAGCACGGTCACCGGTGCGGTACAGACGCGCGCCCTGCTCGCCCAATGGGTCGACCACAAAGCGCTCGGCCGTCAGCGCCGGACGACCGAGGTAACCCCGGGCCAGACCGATGCCGCTGATGCACAGTTCACCCGGTACACCGGCCGGCACAGGATTGAGCTCGGCGTCGAGCACGCGACAGATCACGTTGCCCAGCGGCCGGCCAATCGGCGAGCGTTCGCCATCGGCGCTGGTGCAGTGCCAATGGGTGACGTTGATCGCGGTTTCGGTCGGGCCGTAACGGTTGTGCAGTTGCACCGCCGGCAGTTGCGCCAGTACGCGGTTGCGCAGTTCCGCCGGCAACGCTTCACCGCCGGAGAACACCCGACGCAGGCTGGTGCATTCGGCGCTCAGCGGTTCGTCGATGAACAGCGAAAGCAGCGGCGGTACGAAGTGCAGCGTGGTCACGCCATATTCTTGAACAAGCTGCGCGATACGATGCGGATCGCGGTGTTCACCGGGGGCGGCGATCAGCAGGCGCGCGCCAGTGATCAGCGGCCAGAAGCATTCCCACACCGATACGTCGAAACTGATCGGCGCCTTTTGCATCAGCACGTCGCTGTCATTCAGGCGATAGCTGTGCTGCATCCACTGCAGCCGTTCGGCCAATGCGGCGTGGGTGTTGCCGACGCCTTTCGGTTGCCCGGTGGAGCCGGAGGTGTAAATCACGTAGGCGAGGTTGTCACCGTGCAGGTGCAGACCCGGTGCCTGACTCGGCCAGTTTTCCAGGTGCAACGCGTCCATGGCGATCACGCTGACACCGTCACTGGCCGGCAGACGTTCGAGCAAGGCAGTCTGGGTCAACAACAGTTCGACGCCGCTGTCGCTGAGCATGTAGGCCAGACGTTCAGCCGGGTATTCCGGATCCAGCGGCACGTAAGCGCCACCGGCCTTGATGATCGCCAGCAGGCCGATCAGCAGTTGCGGCGAACGCTCGGCGGCAATCGCCACGCACACGTCCGGACCCACACCTTTGTCGCGCAGGTAGTGCGCGAGACGGTTGGCCTGGGCGTGCAATTCGGCGAAATCGAGACTGCCACCGTCCCACACCAAAGCGGTGCGTTCCGGGGTCTGCCGCGCCTGTTCGTTGAGCAGTTCCGGCAGCCAGTGTTGCGCCGGGGTGCAGGGGGCGATGCTCCATGCTTGTTGCTGTTCGTGCTCGCACGGCGTCAGCAATGGCAGGTCGCCGATCGCCTGCTGCGGTTGCTCGCAGACGGCGCGCAGCAGGTTGCTGAAATGTTCGGCCAGACGCTCGATGGTCGCCGCCTCGAACAGTTCATCGGCGTAGTCGAAGGACAAGGTCAGGCGTCCGTTGCGATCTTCTTCGCTGTGCAGTTGCAGGTCGAACTTGGCTTCGCGACTGTGCCACGGCAGCTCTTCGGCGAGCAGACCCGGCAGACGTTTGAGCGCACTCAGGTCGCGTTGCTGGTGGTTGAACATGACCTGAAACAGTCCCTGTTCGCGAGCCTGCGGGAACGCTTCGAGCAGTTGTTCGAACGGCAGATCCTGATGGGCCTGAGCCCCCAGCGCGGCCTCGCGGGTCTGCGCCAGCAACTCGACAAACGACTGCCGTGAATCAACCTCGGCACGCAGTACCTGGGTGTTGATGAAGAAGCCGATCAGGCCCTGGGTTTCCAGGCGCGGACGGTTGGCATTGGGGATGCCGATGCGGATATCGCGTTGACCGCTGTAGCGGTGCAGCAGGCTCTGGAAGGCCGAGAGCAACAGCATGAATGGCGTCGATTGATGCGCCTGCGCGGTCTGCTTGATCGCGTCGCTGAGGCTCACGCCGAGGCGCACGCTGTGGCGCGCGGCGCTGTGCAATTGTCTGGCCGAGCGCGGGTGATCGGTGGCCAGTTCCAGCACCGGATGGTCGTTGCCCAGTTGGGCTTTCCAGTACGCCAGTTGTCGCTCGCCCTCGCCTTGCGCCAGCCATTGGCGCTGCCAGCTGCCGTAGTCGGCGTATTGGGTGGGCAGCGGCGCAAGTTCGGCGCGCTGACCGTGGGAGGTCGCGGCGTACAGGCGCGAGAATTCATCGATCAGCACGTTCAGCGACCAGCCGTCGGCGATGATGTGGTGCAGCGTCACCAGCAACTGGTGATCCTCGTCGTCGAGGCGTACGAGTGTGACCCACAGCAGCGGGCCTTTTTCCAAGTCGAATTGAGTGCGCGCCTCGTCTTCGCGGATCTGTTGCGCGCGGGCTTCACGCTCGTGCACTGGCAAGTCGCTGAGGTCAATCAGTTGCAGATTGAATTCAGGCGCCGCCTCGACCTGTTGCAGCGCCACACCGTCACGCTCGAAAAAGCGCGTGCGCAGCGATTCGTGGCGTTCGATCAGTTGCTGGAAGCTGGCGCGCAGCGCATCTTCATCCAGCTCGCCACGCAGACGCAGGGCGCCGGGAATGTTGTAGGCGCCGCTGTGCGGATCGAGTTGCCAGGTGATCCACAGACGGTTTTGCGCCAGCGATTGCGGCAGTGCTTCAGTGCGCGACAACGGGGTGATTTCGCCTTGGGCGCTGCCGCCGTCCTGTTGCTGTTGCGCCACGGCAGCGGCGAATGCGGACAGGGTCGGCGCCTCAAACAGCAGACGCAGGTTCAGCTCCAGGCCCAGTTCTTCGCGCACCTTGGCGATCACTTGAGTTGCTGCAATCGAGTTGCCGCCGAGCAGGAAGAAGTGGTCGTCGGCGTTGACCTGTTTGAGATTGAGTTGCTCGGCCCAGAGCTTGCCGATCAGGGCTTCCAGCTCGGAAGCCGCCAGGGTCGATTCGGTATTTTGCACCTCGGCGGACGGGAACATCGCGTAGCTGTCGAGGCTGCCATCGGCCAGACGTGTGCGGCACGCCGAGCGTTGCAGCTTGCCGCTGGACGTCTTCGGCAGCGCGCCCGGATTGAGCAGCACCACCACGCTCGGCGCTTCCTGGCAGGCCTCGGCCACCGCTTGGCGAATGGCTTTGATCAGTGCTTCGGGCGGCAGGATTTTCTGCACGCTGCGGCTGATTTCCGCCGCGATGCCAATGCCTTCTTCACCGCCCTGATTGACCGCGAATGCCGCGACGCGACCTTTGCGCACCACTTCCACTTCACGCTCGACGGTTTGCTCGATGTCCTGCGGATAGAGGTTGTGACCGCGCACGATCAGCATGTCTTTCAGGCGCCCGGTGATGAACAGTTCACCCTCGCGGATGAAGCCCAGGTCACCCGTACGCAGCCAGGTGCGGCCGGCGTGCTGGACGAAGGTCCTGGCGCTGGCCTCGGGATTGCGCCAGTAGCCGTGGGCGATGCTCGGGCCGGCGGCCCAGACTTCGCCGACCGCATTGTCATTGAGTTCTTGCAGGCTGCCCGGATCGACGATCAGCACCGCGTGCTCAGGCTGGCTGATGCCGCAACTCATGATCGGGCTGCCGTCACCCGGCTCGGCGCGATTTTGCGCCAGCGCCAGATCGTCGACACGCAGCGCAGGAATACCGGTGCCGCGCGGTGTGCCGGCAACGAACAGGGTCGCTTCGGCCAAACCATAGGACGCCATGAAGCTGTCTTCGCTGAAGCCGCACGGAGTGAACTTCTCGGCGAAGCGCTCGAGGGTGTCGAGACGGATCGGTTCGGAACCGGAATAGGCCACGCGCCAGCGGCTCAGGTCGAGTCGTTCCAGCGCCGATTCGCTGACCCGCTCGCTGCACAAGCGATAGGCAAAATCCGGCCCGCCGCTGATGGTGCCGCCGTATTGGCTGATCGCTTCAAGCCAGCGCAACGGACGACCGAGGAAGTACGCCGGCGACATCAGGATGCACGGCACGCCGCTGAAAATCGGCTGCAGCAATCCGCCGATCAGGCCCATGTCGTGGTACAGCGGCAGCCAGCTGACGATCACGTCGTCGGGGTTTACGTCGATGCCGAAACCGTGGCGAATCAGCAGCTCGTTGGCCACCAGATTGCCGTGGCTGACCTGCACGCCTTTGGGCAGCGCGGTAGAACCGGAGGTGTATTGCAGAAAGGCGATGTGGTCCTGCGGCAGGGTCGGCTCAATCCAAGACTCGGCCAGCGTGTTGTCGAGCGTATCGACGCACAGCAACGGCGGCGCGCCTTCGATATGTTGCAAGGCATCGCGCAGGTCGGCGCTGGTCAGCAGCAAACGCGGTTCGGCATCGGCAATGATCGACAGCAGGCGTTCCTGATGATGACGACGGGCGGACTCCGGCGGATAAGCCGGCACCGCGATCACCCCGGCGTACAGGCAACCGAAAAACGCCGCGACGTAATCCGCGCCGCTGGGGAACAGCAGCACCGCGCGATCACCGAACTCAGCCTGGGCCTGCAATGCGGCAGCAATGGTGCGCGCGCGTTGATCCAGTTCGCGGTAACTGAGCACCACGCCCTGCTCCTCGGTTTCGGCGAGAAAGCGCAGGGCCAGGCGCTCCGGCGTGTGTGCCGCACGGCGCTGGAGGGCTTGGACCAGAGTGCTGGGGAGTTCGAACGCGTCGGTCATGAGGTTTCCTGCCTGAATTCGGCTTGCTAGTGGAATCGAGGGGCTGCGTCACGCCGGTCGAGGGCGTGCAGGGCGTGGTCTGTGCCGACCGCGCAAGGCTTGCGGAATGCTGTCTGGCCGGGGCTGTGCGCCCGAAGCCATTCACCAATGAGAACGGATGACGTCTGCAAATAATTAGTCAGCGGGCAGGATCGCCAACGGGGGCCGGGGTGTGGCGGTGTGTCGCAGTTCTCGATTCGCACCTTTACGGAGCATTAGTTCTCTTTCTCAATTGACAATCATTATCATTCAACATAATTTGTCGCTCGATGTGTAGGACGGCCTCGTCCCCCGGCGTCCCACTAACCTATTGGCAGCAAGGTGATTTCCATGACGGAACAAGTATCCACAAGCAGGTGCGATTCACCGCTACTTCAGGCCTTCGTCGACAATCGACTGATTCTGGTCAAGATCGCAGCGCGCATTACCGGTTGCCGTTCGCGCGCCGAAGACGTGGTGCAGGATGCGTTCTTCCGCTTGCAATCGGCGCCGCCGATCACCTCGTCGATCAAGGCGCAATTGAGTTACCTGTTCCAGATCGTGCGCAACCTCGCCATCGATCACTACCGCAAACAGGCGCTGGAACAGAAATACTCGGGCCCCGAAGAGGAAGGGTTGAATGTGGTCATTCAAGGCGCTTCGCCGGAAACCTCGCACATCAATTTCTCGACGCTGGAGCACATCGCCGACGCGCTGACCGAACTGCCCAGCCGCACCCGGTACGCCTTCGAGATGTACCGCCTGCACGGCGTGCCGCAAAAGGACATCGCCAAAGAACTCGGCGTCTCGCCGACCCTGGTCAACTTCATGATTCGCGATGCACTGGTGCACTGCCGCAAGGTGTCGGGCAGCCGTGGGGATGCGGCCTCGATGGGTCGGCGCTAAGTCCGGTTCATCGCAGAAAAAAGATCGCAGCCTTCAGCAGTTCCTACAGAGGAATACCTTTCATGTAGGAGCTGCCGAAGGCTGCGATCTTTTGCTTTTACGCCAGCTTGCACCGATCAAAAAACCGCTCACGCCCCAGAATCATCAACGCCGCGCGCTTGTGCGGAAAGTCGAACTCCTTCTCGCAGTGGAAGCACTGGTTGTGCATGTGGCCGATCATCTTCGCGTTATCGGCACGCGGTTCAGCGACCACCCGCTGGGTCCGCGGATCATCCAGAAACAGGTAGTGCACCAGCGCCGACAACCAGCTCGCGACCTTGTGCGGGCCACGGTGATTCTCTTCCCCCACCAGCATGTGAATACCACGGTCGTAATTGTCGGCGTCGTAGAACGGCGCGATACGGTCTTCCTTGGCCCAGTAGGCCTCGAAATAGGCAAACGGTTGATCATCAAAACAGCCGATCAGCGTCAGGGTGTGCGGATCGGCATCGAGCTTGCTCAGGTACTCGCGATGCTGCTCGAGACTGCCCTCCTCCTGCCAGAAACTGGCGACTCGCGGGCTGTTCTGCCAGCGATTGAACCGCGCCAGATCCTGCTCGATCTCCACCGTACGCAGGGAAATCCACGCACCGAGACGCGCGTCGAAACGCCGATAGACCTCGCCACGCGGCTTCGCCGGGCGCAGCGGATGGCGCTTGCCGTGACTGATCACCATTTGTTGCGGGTAGCTGCCGGTCAGCGACGTGCCCAGCCAGGGTTGCGGCAACTGCCAGAACAGGGTGCGTTCGCAGCGGTATTCGCCAGCCACTTCGGTGCTGACCAGCAAACCGCTGAGCAACGCTTCAGTGGGTGGTTGATCGAGTTGCCAGAGCAGTTGCTGACAGTCCGGATCGCGTGCGAACAACCAGTAACAGGCCGCCCACAGCGCCTGTCCCACGGGCAGTGCATAACGCTCGTCGAGCTGGATCGGGCCTTTGGCCAGGCGATCCAGGCGCAGGCGAATCAGCGGTTGCCCGTCCAGGCTCAGGCTCAGACGGCTTTCAGTGGCATCGGCTACCAGTTGGCTGCCCGAAGGCAGGGCCAGGGCAGCCAGGTCATTCAGATTGGACATGGGTCGGGCTCACGATAATCGTCGACAGTTCAACGATGGGACGTGAGCCGAGAGGAGAAATTTAGCCGCCTGGATGAAAATCGGTCAGGGATGAGCCACCGGCACCACGGCAATCTTGTAAGGATCGAAGATCTTCAGCATCTGGCCATTGTTGCGCAAACCCTGCAGCAACTTGCCGAACGCCTCGCCAGTGATCGGTGCCGTCGGACGCAGAATGGCGTAATGGTGGTAGACCTGATCGATGCGTTGCGACACCAGCAATTCGTCACGCACTTTTTCGTTGCGCAGCAGATAATCGAACAGGTACGAGCGCGTGACCAGAGCGATGTCGGCGCGCCCGCGCAGCACCATCAGCAGGTTGCTGTCGTGGGAATAGGTCAGCGTCGCGTTGAAGGTATCGGCGAGGTACTTGGGATCGGCGTTGAAGTTGGCGAACTCATAGTGATAACCGCTGTACAGCGCCAGGCGTTTGCCCTTGAGGTCGGCGAAATAGTTCTGCTGGCGACCGTCTTCACGTTGCGCGACGAAAATCTCGGCATCTTCCAGGCCCATATCGACGTCGGTATGAGGAATCTCCTTCCAGCCCCAATCGGGGTTCTCGAAGATCGCCATGTCGATCCGGCCCTGCTTGAAATCACCGAAACGCCGAGGAATCGAAGTCGGTACCAGTACGAACTGATAGTCCGCCTGCAGTGCATTGAGCGCCTCGACCAGTTGCGGCAGCAGGCCAGTGTCGGCACCACTTTCCGGACGCACGGTGTAAGGCGGAAAATGCGCCGCGCCCACCCGAACCAGTTGCGCTGCCTGTGCGGGTAGCACCCAAAATACCGCCAGCGCTACGAGCAAAAGCCCTGCGGTCGTCCGAATTGGCGAAGACTTCAAAACACCCCACTCCCCGAAAAAATGGCAATCAATGCATTCAAGCTAGGCGGTTTCGCCCAGTTAGCCAGTTTCCCGGCCTGTTAGAAAGTGGACTGGCGCTCTTCGAGCACCAGAATCAGCGCTTCATCGGCCAACTGATCAAGGCTCAGGCTGCCGCCGGCACGGAACCAGGTGGTGGTCCAGGACAGTGCGCCGGTGAGGAAACGACGGGTAATGAAAACATCGCCACGGATAAACCCGGCGTCCTTGGCTTCGCCCAGCACTTGCAACCAGATCTCTTCATAGACGTCACGCAGGGCCAGCACTCGGGCCTGCCCCTCCTCGGACAACGAACGCCACTCGTAGACCAGCACCGCCATCGCTTCGCCGCTGCCGCCCATGATCGACTGCAACTCGCAACGAATCAGCGCCAGCACCCGCTCGCGTACATTGGCGGCTTCGGCCAGCGCGGCGCGCATCAACGCGGTGTTGTAGACGATGGTCTCTTCCATCACCGCACGAAGGATTTCATCCTTGCTTTTGAAGTGATGAAAAATGCTCCCGGACTGAATCCCCACCGCCCCGGCCAGATCGCGCACGGTGGTGCGTTCATAGCCTTTGTTGCGGAACAGGTGGGCGGCCACTTGCAGCAGTTTGCCGCGAGCGCTGTCAGGGTCGGTCAGTTGGCCTTGGTCGACCAGTTCGCGCATGACCCTCAGGGCTTTTTGCTCGTCCACCCGTTCTCTCCTACAGTCGATCAGTCTGTTGCCCCCTGAACGCGCAGGGTTGCGCGCAATTTAAGCCGCAGACCGCGACCAAGCAAGCGCTTGGGCAGAAGATATTTCAGCTGTTTACAAACCAAGCGCTTGCTTGGTAGCCTCCAGGCACTTCTGTCGCAGGTTCCTGAGTCGGAGATCACCATGCCCACGACCGTTCGCATCGGATGCGCCAGCGCATTCTGGGGTGACACCAGCACCGCCGCCGCCCAGCTCGTGGCAGGCGGGCGCCTGGATTATCTGGTGTTCGATTACCTGGCCGAGATCACGATGTCGATCATGGCCGGCGCCCGCATGAAGGACCCACAGGCCGGGTTCGCCGGGGATTTTGTCGAGGTGCTCGCGCCGCTGCTGCCGCAACTGGTCGAACAGAAGATTCGCGTGATCAGCAACGCTGGCGGGATCAATCCGAAAGCCTGTGCCGCCGCCCTGCAGGCCGCCTGCGACAAGGCCGGGGTCAGTCTGAAAATCGCCGTGCTGCGCGGCGACGACCTGCAACCGCAATTCAAGCAACTCGCCACTCAAGGCATCCACGAAATGTTCAACGGCGCACCGCTGCCGCCGATGTGCGTATCGACCAACGCCTACCTCGGCGCGCCGGGCATCGTCGAGGCTCTGCGCCTGGGCGCCGACATCGTCATCACCGGGCGCGTGGTCGACAGCGCGGTGGTCAGCGCGGCGCTGGTGCATGAGTTCGGCTGGGCGTGGCACGACTACGACAAACTCGCTCAGGCGGCGCTGGCCGGGCACATCATCGAGTGCGGCGCACAATGTACCGGGGGCAATTTCACCGACTGGCGCGATGTGCCGGACTACGAACACATCGGCTTTCCCATCGTCGACGTCAGCGCCGACGGCCAGTTCATCGTCAGCAAACCCGAGGGCTCCGGCGGGTTGGTGACCCCGCTGACGGTCGGTGAGCAGATGCTCTATGAAATCGGTGATCCGCAGGCGTATCTGTTGCCGGATGTGGTCTGCGATTTCACTCAGGTGAAACTGCAGCAACAGGGCAAAAACGCCGTGCATGTGCACGGTGCCAAAGGCTTGCCACCCAGCGATAAATACAAGGTCAGCGCCACTTACCCGGACGGCTTTCGCTGCACCGCCAGTTGCCTGATCGCCGGCATCGATGCGGTGTCCAAGGCCCGGCGCGTGAGCCAGGCGATCATCGACAAAACCTCGGAAATGTTCAGCCAGCGCGGCTGGCCGCCCTACAGCGAAGTCGATATCGAACTGCTCGGCAGTGAAGCCACTTACGGCCCTCACGGTCAGCGCCGTGACAGCCGCGAGGTGGTGATCAAACTCGCGGTGCGCCATCCACTGAAACCGGCGCTGATCCTGTTCTCCCGGGAAATCGCCCAGGCCGCGACCGGCATGGCGCCCGGACTGACCGGCATCGTCGGCGGACGGCCGACGGTCTATCCGCTGATCCGGCTGTTCTCGTTCCTGATCGACAAAAACGCCTGCACCCTGCAAATCGACATGGCCGGTGAGCAATATCCCTGCGCCCTGCCCGCGCAAACACCACTCGACAGCCACGCTCTGCCAACCCCCGAACAGCCACCCAAACCCCAGGGCCGCGCCGACGCCAGCGTGCCGTTGGTAAAACTGGCGGTGGCGCGCTCCGGTGACAAGGGCAACCACAGCAACATCGGCGTCCTGCCGCGTCGACCGGAATACCTGCCGTGGATCGCCGAAGCGCTGACGCCAGCGGTGATCGTCGACTGGATGCGCCACGTGCTCGACCCGATTCACGGCCGGGTCGAACGCTGGTACCTGCCCGGCACCCACAGCCTGAATTTCCTGCTGGAAAACGCCCTCGGTGGCGGTGGTGTGGCAAGTCTGCGCATCGATCCACAGGGCAAGGCCTTCGCCCAGCAACTGCTGGAAATCCAGATCCCGGTGCCGCAGAGCATCGCCGAACAACTCGACTAGAGGTTGGGCTTCATGGCTTACACATCGATTTTCAAAGCCGATCTGTTCAGCGGTCAGACCCTCATCGTCACCGGTGGCGGCAGTGGCATCGGCCGTTGCACCGCCCATGAACTGGCAGCGCTCGGCGCCACTGTGCTGCTGGTCGGGCGCAAGCCGGAAAAACTGCAGAAAGTCGCTGCCGAAATCACCGAAGACGGCGGCCGCGCGCACTGGCAGGCTTGCGACATCCGTGACGAAGACGCGGTAAAACAACTGGTCACTGAGCTGATCGCCGAACACGGGCCGATCCACGGCCTGGTCAACAATGCCGGCGGCCAATACCCGTCGCCACTGGCCGCGATCAATCAGAAAGGCTTCGAAACCGTGCTGCGCACCAATCTGGTCGGCGGCTTCCTGATGGCCCGGGAAGTGTTCAACCAGTCGATGAGCAAACACGGCGGCAGCATCGTCAACATGCTCGCCGACATGTGGGGCGGTATGCCCGGCATGGGCCATTCCGGCGCGGCACGCTCGGGGATGGACAACTTCACCAAGACCGCCGCGTTCGAGTGGGGTTACGCCGGGGTGCGGGTCAATGCGGTGGCGCCGGGGTGGATCGCGTCCAGCGGCATGGACACCTATGAAGGCGCGTTCAAAGCGGTGATCCCGACCCTGCGCGAACACGTACCGCTCAAGCGTATTGGTACCGAATCCGAGGTCAGTGCAGCGATCGTTTTCCTGCTCAGTCCGGCGGCGGCGTTCATCAGCGGCAGCACCTTGAAAATCGATGGTGCGGCCAGCCTCGGCAGCCGTGCATGGCCGTTGCACAAGGCGAGCCACAGCGAGTCGTTCAACGGGTTCCATCGGGCGTACCTGCCGGACGTCCTCAAGGACAAGGAGTAAGCCATGCCGCAGATCCAGTCCCAACTCGATCCGCACAGTGATGCTTTCGCCCGCAACCGCGCGGCAATGCTCGCGGCCATCGAGCAAGTCCAGCAACTGGAACAGAACCTGCTGAACAAGGCTGCCGAAGCCAAGACCAAATTCGACAAGCGCGGGCAATTGCTGCCCCGTGAACGCCTGAATCTGTTGCTCGACGCCGGCGCACCGTTCCTCGAACTGGCGAGCCTGGCCGGCTACAAGCTGCACGACGACAAGGACGGCAGCGCCGCCGGCGGAGGCTTGATCGCCGGCATCGGTTACGTGTCCGGCGTGCGTGCGTTGGTGGTGGCCAATAACAGCGCGATCAAGGGCGGCACGATCTCCCCCACCGGCCTGAAAAAATCCCTGCGTCTGCAACAGATCGCCCAAGAGAACAAACTGCCGGTGATTACCCTCGCCGAAAGCGGCGGCGCCAACCTCAACTATGCGGCGGAGATTTTCGTCGAGGGTGCACGCAGTTTTGCCAATCAAGCGCGGATGTCGGCCATGGGTCTGCCGCAGATCACCGTAGTGCATGGCTCGGCCACGGCCGGTGGCGCCTATCAACCGGGGCTGTCGGATTACGTGGTGGTGGTGCGCGGCAAGGCCAAGCTGTTTCTTGCCGGGCCGCCGCTGCTCAAAGCCGCGACGGGCGAGGTCGCCACCGATGAAGAACTGGGTGGCGCCGAAATGCACGCACAGGTTGCCGGCACCGCCGAATACCTGGCCGAGAACGATGCCGATGGCGTGCGCCTGGTGCGCGAGATCCTGCGCCTGCTGCCGTGGAACGAACAACTGCCGTGGTTGCCGGAACCGCAATTCAAGGACCCGCTGTACCCGATCGACGAGCTGCTCGGGCTGATTCCCGACGACCCGAAGAAGCCCTACGACGTGCGCGAAATCGTTGCGCGGATTGCCGATGAATCGGAGTTTCTCGAATTCAAAGGCGAGTTCGATCAGCAGACCATCTGTGGCCAGTTGAAAATCCAGGGCCGTGCCTGCGGCTTGATCGGCAACAACGGCCCGATCACCCCCGCCGGGGCGAGCAAGGCCGCGCAGTTCATTCAACTGTGCGATCAGAGCCAGACGCCGCTGCTGTTTTTCCATAACACCACCGGTTTCATGGTCGGCACCGAGTCCGAGCAGCAAGGCGTGATCAAACACGGCTCGAAACTGATTCAAGCGGTGGCCAATGCGCGAGTGCCTAAACTGACGATTGTCGTCGGTGGCTCCTACGGTGCCGGCAACTATGCGATGTGCGGACGCGGTCTCGATCCACGTTTCATCTTCGCCTGGCCCAACAGCCGCACCGCGGTAATGGGCGGCGCGCAGGCCGGCAAGGTGTTGCGCATCGTCACCGAGGCCAAACAGCTCAAGGAAGGCCTGGTGCCGGATCCGAAAATGCTCGACATGCTCGAACAGGTCACCGCGCAGAAACTCGACAGCCAGTCCACCGCGCTTTACGGCAGCGCCAACCTGTGGGACGACGGCCTGATCGACCCGCGCGACACGCGCACCCTGCTCGGTTACCTGCTGGATATCTGCCACGAAGCCGACATCCGCACGTTGCAACCCAACAGCTTCGGCGTCAGCCGCTTCTGACTGCCACGGATCCCAAGGAGAACAATAAAAATGATCTTCACCCCGGAACACGAAGCACTGCGCCGCACCGTCCGCCAATTCGTCGAGCACGAAATCAACCCGCACGTCGATGAATGGGAAAAGGCCGGGCGCTTTCCGATCCACGAGATTTTCCGCAAGGCCGGCGACCTTGGTCTGCTGGGGATTTCCAAACCGGAAAAATTCGGTGGCATGGGCCTCGATTACAGCTATTCGATTGTCGCCGCCGAGGAGTTCGGCACCATTCATTGCGGCGGCATTCCGATGTCGATCGGCGTGCAGACCGACATGTGCACCCCGGCGCTGGCCCGCTTCGGCTCAGATGAATTGCGCGACGAATTCCTCCGTCCCGCGATCACCGGTGAGCAGGTCGGTTGCATCGGCGTCTCGGAAGTCGGTGCCGGTTCCGATGTCGCGGGTCTCAAGACCGGCGCGCGCAAGGACGGCGACGATTACGTGATCAACGGCAGCAAAATGTGGATCACCAACTCGCCCAGCGCCGATTTCATCTGCCTGCTGGCCAACACCTCGGACGACAAGCCGCACATCAACAAGTCGCTGATCATGGTGCCGATGAACAGCCCGGGCATCAGCCTCAGTTCGCACCTGGACAAGCTCGGCATGCGCAGTTCGGAGACCGCCCAGGTGTTTTTCGACAACGTGCGTGTGCCGCAGCGCAACCGCATCGGCCACGAAGGCGCCGGGTTCATGATGCAGATGCTGCAGTTTCAGGAAGAACGTCTGTTCGGCGCGGCCAACATGATCAAGGGTCTGGAATATTGCGTCGACAGCACCATCGAGTACTGCAAGGAGCGCAAGACCTTCGGCAACGCGCTGATCGACAATCAGGTGATCCACTTCCGTCTCGCCGAATTGCAGACCGAAATCGAATGCCTGCGGGCGCTGGTCTATCAGGCCACCGAGCAATATGTGAAGGGTCAGGACGTCACGCGTCTGGCCTCGATGGCCAAGCTCAAGGCCGGGCGCCTCGGTCGTGAAGTCAGCGACAGTTGCCTGCAATATTGGGGCGGCATGGGCTTCATGTGGGACAACCCGGTGGCCCGCGCCTATCGCGATGTGCGGCTGGTGTCGATTGGCGGTGGCGCCGACGAAATCATGCTGGGGATCATCTGCAAACTGATGGGCATTCTGCCGGGGAAAAAGAAATGAGCCCCCTGCCCGATTGCCAGACACTGCTGCTGGAGCTGTATGGCGGCGTATTGCACATCACCCTCAATCGCCCGGAAAGCCGCAATGCGATGAGCCTGCACATGGTCGCCGAACTGCGTTCGGTACTGGCGACGGTACGCGATGAGCGCAGTGTTCGCGCCCTGGTGCTCAGTGGCGCGGGCGGGCACTTCTGCGCTGGCGGCGACATCAAGGACATGGCCAATGCACGCGCCCGGGGCGCCGATGCCTATCGCGATTTGAACCGCGCTTTCGGTGCGCTGTTGCAAGAGGCGCAGCAGGCGCCGCAAGTGCTGATCACGGTATTGCAAGGCGCAGTGCTCGGAGGTGGTTTCGGGCTGGCATGTGTGAGCGATATCGCCATGGCCGATCATCAGGCGCAGTTCGGCCTGCCGGAAACCAGCCTCGGGCTGTTGCCTGCGCAGATCGCGCCGTTCGTGGTGCAACGCATCGGCCTGACCGAAACCCGTCGGCTGGCACTGACGGCCGCGCGTTTCGATGGCCAACAGGCGCGACGCCTGGGGCTGGTGCATTTTGTCGAGCAGGATCCGCAGGCATTGGCCGAACGCCTCGACGAAGTACTCGACCATGTTCTGTGCTGCGCACCGGAAGCGAATGCGATGACCAAAAAGCTGTTGCTGGCGAGCGCCGGACAGCCATCGAATGAACTGCTGGATGACGCAGCGCAATGGTTCAGCGAAGCGGTGACCGGTGTCGAAGGGATCGAGGGCACGATGGCTTTCGTGCAAAAGCGTAAACCGCGATGGGCCACCTGAAAGCTTCGCGAGCAGGCTCGCTCCCACAGGTTTTGTGAACGATGCAAATTCCCTGTGGAAGCGAACCTGCTCGCGAAGAGACCAGCCAACCCACCGCCAAATACTCAGGAAGATCACCATGCCCGCCATCCACAAAATCCTGATCGCCAACCGCGGTGAAATCGCCTGCCGCATTCAGCGCACCGCCCAGGCCCTCGGCTATCGCACCGTCGCCGTATTCAGCGATGCCGACGCCGATGCCCTGCACGTGCAGATGGCCGATCAAGCGGTGAACATCGGCGCCGCACCGGTACACCAGTCTTACCTGAACATCCCGGCGATCCTCGATGCCGCGCGCCGCAGCGGTGCCGACGCGATCCACCCCGGCTACGGCTTTCTCTCGGAAAACCCAGGATTCGCCCGCGCCTGCGCAGAGGCCGGCCTGACCTTCATCGGCCCCAGCGCCGAGGCCATCGAGCTGATGGGCAGCAAGCGCCTGTCGAAAATCGCCATGCTCGACGCCGGCGTACCCTGCATCGACGGTTATCAAGGCGCCGCGCAGGACGACGCTACCTTGCTGCGCGAAGCCGAACGCATCGGCTACCCGCTGATGATCAAGGCCAGCGCCGGCGGCGGTGGACGCGGCATGCGCCTGGTGCACAGCAGCGACGAGTTGCCGGCGCAATTGCGCACCGCGCGCTCCGAGGCACTGAACGGCTTTGGCAGTGACGAACTGATCCTCGAACAGGCGCTGATCGAACCACGGCACGTCGAGGTGCAACTGTTCGGCGACTGCCACGGCAATCTGATCTACCTCGGTGAGCGCGATTGCTCGGTGCAGCGTCGCCATCAGAAAGTCATCGAGGAAGCACCCTGCCCGGTGATGACCGGTGAGTTGCGCCAGGCCATGGGCGAAGCAGCATTGAAGGCTGGCCGGGCGGTGAGTTACGTCGGTGCCGGCACCGTCGAGTTTCTGCTCGATGCCCGTGGACAATTCTACTTTCTGGAAATGAACACGCGTCTGCAGGTCGAGCATCCGGTGACCGAACTGATCACCGGGCAGGATCTGGTCGCCTGGCAACTGGCCGTCGCCGAAGGCCAGCCACTGCCGTTGACACAGGAACAGGTCACGCTGAACGGCCACGCCATGGAGGTGCGATTGTATGCCGAAGATCCGACGCAGAATTTCCTGCCGCAGACCGGTCGCGTGCAGGCCTGGGAACCGGCCTTGAATCCCGGCGCGCGGATCGATCACGGCTTGCGCGAAGGTCAGTCGATCAGCCCGTTCTATGACCCGATGCTCGGCAAGCTGATCGCCCACGGCGCGACCCGCGAAGAGGCACGGCGCAAGCTGTTGCGCGCAGTGCAGGACAGTGTGTTGCTCGGTGTACAGAGCAATCAGCGTTTGCTGGTCAGCCTGCTGCAACATCCACAGTTCATCAGCGGTGAATTCAGCACCGCATTCATTGCTCAGCACTTCACTGATCACCCATGTCTGCACACCTACGCCCCTACCGCCGAGGAACTGGCCGTCGCCGCCGTGCTGTTTTATCAGTCTGGCGCGCAGGCGCATCGCGCGCCGCTCAAGGGTTGGCGCAACAATGTCGGCGCGCCGCTCGATTACCGCCTCGGGCTGGAACAGCAGGACTGGAGCTTGCAACTGCTTGCGAACGGTGCTGGCCGCTTCACCCTGAACGTGATGCAACGCGCACTGACGCTGACCGTCATTGAGTGCAACGAATGCTCGGTGACGCTGGAAGTCGACGGCCTGCGCCAGCGTCATGCGTATCGGATCGCCGGCGAAGAACTCTGGCTGTTCACCCACCCCGGCAACCTGCGCCTGGAGGATCGAACTCATGCGCTGATCAGCAGTCAGAGCAGCGTCAGCTCCGGCACACTGAAAGCGCCGATGGACGGCGCCATCGTCGACGTGCTGGTCAGCGAAGGCAGTCCGGTCAGCAAGGGTCAGTTGCTGGTGGTGCTGGAGGCAATGAAAATGGAGCATCCGCTGAAGGCCGGCATCGACGGCGTGCTCAAGCGGGTGCAGGTCAAGGTCGGCGATCAGGTAAAAAATCGTCAGGTTCTGTTGCAGGTCGAGTGAGTCGCCAGGCGCAAACGCAAGGTTTGACTACGCTCTGATCTATCAGGACGCGTAAATCAGGAAACCTGCGATGCCCCATTGGCTGGTCATTGATCTGGAAGCCACCACAGATGAAGGTGGCTGGCCGGTTACGGAAATGGAAATCATCGAAATCGGCGCGACGCTGGTCGACCGTGCCGGTCGCGAGCAGGATCACTTTCAGCGGTTCGTCAAACCGACCCGGCGGCCGTTATTGACGGCATTTTGTCGTGAACTCACGCACATCACCCAGGCCAATATCGATGCCGCGCAGCCGTTGAACGAGGTCTGGCCAGCCTTTGAGCGCTGGCTCGGGCAACACCAGACACGCCTTGAAGGCTGGGCCAGTTGGGGCGATTACGACCGCAAGCAGTTACTTCAGGAATGGCAGCGCCTGCAGCTCGACAGCGTGCTGGGCCGAGTGCCGCACATGAATCTCAAACAGCGCTTTGCCAAGGCCCGCCGCCTGGAACGACCGTTGGGCCTGAACGGTGCGCTGCAACTGGCCGGCATGCAGTTCAGCGGTCAGCAGCATCGGGCCCTGGAAGATGCGCGCAATACTGCGCGGTTGTTGCCGTTGGTCTTGCCACTCTAGAGTCGGGGCGAGAACTCGTCGGACACGCCCCGGGCAGGTGACGGCGCCGGGAGCGTTGTGCATACTGGCCAGCCTTTTTTAACCCTTTTTTGCCCTTTTCGAGAGGAATCGCCCATGTTCAAAGTCAACGAGTACTTCGACGGCACCGTCAAGTCGATCGCTTTTGGCACCGCTGAAGGTCCGGCGACCATCGGCGTCATGGCCCCGGGCGAATACGAATTCGGCACCGCTCAGCGCGAGATCATGCACGTGGTCTCCGGTGCGCTGACCGTCAAACTGCCGGACAGCAGCGACTGGGAAACCTTCGCCGCCGGCAGCCAGTTCAACGTTCCGGCCAACAGCAAGTTCCAGCTGAAAGTCGCCGTTGATACTGCCTACCTGTGCGAATACCGCGGCTAAGCCCACGGCTTTCCGGTGCAAAAAAATGCCCGTGTCCATGGACACGGGCATTTTTCATTTCCGGCCTCGGTTATTCGAGGATTTCCACCGGCATACCGACTTCCAGCCGACCATTGCTGTCGTTGACCAGATTCTGCCCGAACATCGCGCCATCAGCCTGGGCACGGTACTTCTGCAAGGTCGCCAGCGGTTCGCGATCGGCACTGCGCTCGCCAGTCTGCGGATCGATCGTGGTCAGGATGCAGCGCGAGCAAGGCTTGACCACGCGGAACTCGACATCGCCGATGCGGATGCGCTTCCAGCCATCTTCGGCAAATGCCGTACTGCCTTCGATCACCAGATTCGGCCGAAAACGCAGCATCTCCAGCGGCCGTCCGACCTTTTGCACCAGATCGTCAAGCGACGCCTGGCCAATCAACAACAGCGGGAAACCGTCGGCGAACGCGACCTGATCGTCGTCGCGGCCATACCCGGCCTGCGTCATGCGCGCGCGATCAAGTGGCACCTGCACCAGACGGGTCGGTTTGCCGATGAAATCGCTGACCCAGCGGGCCGCTGCATCACCGGCATCCGGAACGCGCAGGGTGTCGCGCCAGATGGTCACACCGCGCAACTCGGCATCGTCCTGCGGTAACGCAATATCCAGCGCGGCATGATCGGGCGCACTGAGGGTCAGCCCGCCCTGCGCATTCCACAATGCCGACAGCTGGCTCATTTTCGCCTCGGCCCTTTGGGTCAGGAAGCGGCCGCTGGCCTCGTCCACCAGCATCCAGCGTCGGTCCCCTTCAAGGCCCAGTTTATCCAGGCCAATCGATTGCAGAATCTCGGGCTTGCCGGATTTCAACGGGTAACGATAAAGCGCACTCAGACGCAGCATGTCCAGCTTCCTGATGGGCAAAAAAGCCACCCTATACGAGCTTTATCTGTGAATCAAAGCCTGATGCACGCGCCTGCAAAGATAGTTTGTGGCGAGGGGATTAATCCCCGATGGGGCGCGAAGCGGCCCCACTTGAATCAAGAAAGCGGGACTGCTGTGCCGTCCATCGGGGATAAATCCCCTCGCTACAGGATTTCCTCAGACCGGCACTTCATCGAGCATCAGACGCTGACGCACGACATCGACCAGTTTGTCCGGCTGGAACTTGGAGAGGAAGTTGTCGCAGCCGACCTTCTTCACCATCGAATCGTTGAAGCTGCCGGACAACGAGGTGTGCAGCACCACATACAGACCGCGCAGGCGCGGGTCGTTGCGGATCTCGGTGGTCAGACGATAGCCGTCCATTTCCGGCATTTCCGCGTCGGTGAACACCATCAGCAGTTTGTCGGTCATGTTCACGCCCGTATCGGCCCAGGCCTTGAGCATGTTCAGCGCCTTCAGGCCATCACTGGCGATGTGCATTTTCACCCCGAGCTGGCCGAGGGTGTCACGCAATTGCGAAAGCGCCACGTTGGAGTCGTCCACCAGCAGTACTTCGCGACCACGGGCACGCTCCAGCACCGGATCGTCGAGTTTGTCGCGCGAAACCTTGGCGTTGTACGGAACGATTTCGGCGAGCACTTTCTCGACGTCGATGATTTCCACCAGTTGATCGTCGACCTTGCTGATCGCGGTCAGGTAATGCTGGCGTCCGGCGCTGGTCGGCGGCGGCAGGATGGCTTCCCAGTTCATGTTGACGATGCGATCCACGCCACCGACAAGGAACGCCTGCACCGAACGGTTGTACTCGGTGACGATGATGGTGCTGTTCGGGCCCGGCACCAGCGGGCGCATGCCGATCGCCTGGGACAGATCGATCACCGGCAGCGTCTGGCCACGCAGGTTGACCACACCGCAGACAAACGGGTGACGTTGCGGCATCAGGGTCAGCTTCGGCAATTGCAGAACTTCCTGAACCTTGAACACGTTGATCGCGAACAATTGGCGTCCGGCCAGTCGAAACATGAGAATTTCCAGGCGATTCTCACCCACCAGTTGCGTGCGTTGGTCTACCGTGTCGAGAATGCCGGCCATCAATGACTCCTGGGCTTGTTCTGATGAATTCACTACTAAGTGGGGTTATCGGCTGTTTATGGCGATTCTTGATCCCCACAAAATCACTATCAAAATGCCACACGCAGGCATTGATGTCACATTAACATCATGGTTTACTGGCCCGGCGTTTTCATCTGCTACATTCTCTTCTGGCGCGACCACAGTTTGCGCCACAGGTTCCCGCGTGTAAGGGAATCCCCTAGTAACAATCAGGCCCAACCTGATGTTCGCAATATCCAATAGCCATTAATGTGACGCCATTCTCATTGCATGAACGGAGTCAGGCTATTGTGTGCGATCGCAGGTCAGTGGAAACCCACCCTCTGGAAAACCTCAGCCAGTGCACTTGCGCGGCGGGGCGCGATCTCCCGACGGTTCATGATCGTCGACACACACGGCATTCCCTCATCAGACATGACGCTGTGGAGATAAGCATGCCAATCGACCGTAAAGACTGGGCACAACGTTTTCCCGAATTTCTCGTCGAAGCGGAAACACTCCTGGCCAAGTCGGAAGAATGCCTGAGCCACCTGCAATTGATCAGCAACGACAAGGATGCGATCGACTGCATGCGCAGCACCCTGCTCAAGCTGGCGAG
The DNA here is from genome assembly GCF_019775695.1 of Pseudomonas sp. AO-1. Taxonomy (NCBI): domain Bacteria; kingdom Pseudomonadati; phylum Pseudomonadota; class Gammaproteobacteria; order Pseudomonadales; family Pseudomonadaceae; genus Pseudomonas; species Pseudomonas sp. AO-1. The sequence goes on along the minus strand of NZ_CP079947.1, from coordinate 2,176,739 downwards.
CCGTGCAGAAGCGTTGGCACTGGAAGCGATTTCCGAGTTTTCCCTGCACATTCACAGCTTGCTCGATCATGCCCCGGACTCTATCGATCTGCACGCTCAGGCACTGAATGCGCTTCAGGACTGTTTCACCCTGATGGCCTGGCAGATTGAACTGGTCGATCACAATACCGGCCAACTGAGCCTGGATAGCAGCGAGCAAACCTCGCTGATCGAAGCCTTCGCGTTCCAGGTCGGTCAACACCAGTTTCAGCCTTCGCTTTCGCCCCGGCCAATCCCGCTCTTGTCTTATTCCGAGCGCCAAGCCTGATTCGCAGCGGTTAATGCGCACATCGCGGCTGTAGAGCCGAATCGCTGAATGTCGCAAATGAATAGTTCATGCCCGCCAGCGACAATTCGAATTAAATAATCACACCTGACACCCGCAGAAATTTTCCCGCGCCTCAGGGTTTGCCTGTGTCCGTGTAACGATCAACTTCAAGCGACACGGGATATCTATCCAGCATAATAAGGTGACTTTTTTCCATTATGGAACTCACGTCCAACATGGCGACTTTCCTGACCCTTTGGACATATATGGCAAACGCGACCAACGGTATCTTAAGTGGTATTATGCCGCCCGTTAGTTGCTATCAATTAATGGCAAAGTGATTCAGTGACAGTCCTCCCCAACGAAGTTGGCGGTCAAACATCGTTCACTGAACCTCGTTCAAATCAATAACATAATTGACAGCATTTTCAGACAGAGACCCGCCAGCCAACGGCCGGTCTGCCCGCAGCGAATATCCATTGGCTCCATCCGATATGTACGCCAGCCTCAAGTCAATCACCACATGGCCACCGTCCCGGGAAAATGCACGCCGGTTCACACTCATATTGTGTGTCACTGCCACCGCCGGCTGCCTGCTGACCTACGGTTTGTCTGCACCGCTTTCGCTGGGACTGCTGCTGTTGAACATGGCCGCCACTGCTTGTGTCTGGGTGCAATATCGGCTGTCGCGCAAATCGATCAAGTTCCAGCCCCAGGAACTCGCCGACCGCTTGCTGGAAGTCCAGGAAAACGAACGCCACCGCCTCAGCCGTGAACTGCATGACGACATCGGTCAGTTACTGACAGCAGCCAAACTGCAAAGTGAATGGCTGAAAAGACGTTTGCCAAGCGACTTGCAAGAGCAATGCTCGACACTCTGCGACACCCTCGAAGAAACCCTCAACAAGGTGCGCGACGTCTCAGCCATTCTCAACCCGCGCCAGTTGACCAGCCTCGGACTGGAAGCCAGCCTGCGTGCGCACTTGCTCAAGACTCTGGCCAACACATCGGTGCACTGGAGCCTCGATTGCCAGCAGCGACTCAACGGCATTCCGGAAGAAATGGCGGTCGCCGCCTTTCGCATCACCCAGGAAGCGGTGACAAACATTCTGCGCCACGCGCAGGCCAGCAACCTGTTGATCCGTGTGCAGCGCCTGCCACAAGGGCTGACGTTGTTGATCAGCGACGATGGCCAAGGCTTCGCGCCTGCTGCAGATCCGGGTCGGGAAGGACAGCGTGGAATGGCCGGGATGGCCGAGAGGATCGAACAATTGGGCGGCACGCTGAACGTCATCAGCGAGCCGGGCAAAGGCACTCAAATCGAAGCACTATTCCCCTGGGCGCCCCGTGCACTCGAGCGGGCCAGTACGAATAAGGTTATGCGTTGACTTGTAACTTACTTCTGGTGGATGACCACTCGCTGATCAGAGCCGGCGTGCGCGCTCTGGTGCTCGACATTCCCGGTTACGCCGTCGTTGGCGAAGCCAGCGATGGCTCGCAGTTGCTTGAAATGGTCGAACAACTGGCCCCCGATATCGTCTTGCTGGATATCTCGATGAAGGAAACCGGTGGCCTTGAAGCCCTGCAACGGCTCAAGCGGGTGCGGCCCCAAAGCAAAGTGTTGATTTTGTCGATGCACACCGATCCGGCGCTGATCATGCAGGCACTGGAATCCGGAGCGCATGGTTATTTGCTCAAGGACACCACGGCCACCGAACTAGAACATGCCCTCGAAGCCCTGCGTAACAACGAACGCTACCTGAGCCCGGCGATCGCCCACACCGTGATCAACCAGGCCCTGACCCGCACGCAGAAAAACCCGCCGGAAGTCGCCGATTCGCACAACCTGACAGCCCGTCAACTGGAAATCCTGCGGTTGATCGTGCGCGGCAAATCCACTCGGGAGATCGCCAACGGCTTGGGCCTGAGCATCAAGACCGTCGAAACCCACCGCTCGCAGATCATGAAACGCCTGCAGATCTACGACGTGGCGGGTCTGGTCCTGTTCGCCGTGCGCGAACAGATCATCAGTCTTGACGACTGATCGACCCGGCACCGCCCAATAGCGGCGAATGCTCGGGCAAATGCACCCGCAAGGCCGCAGGGCGCGCCTCGAAGCGCAGGCTGTCGCCTTCAAGCGGCTCACCGTCAAGATTGATGCTCAAGCCCTCGGCGACTTTGATTTCGACCCAGGGCAGGCGGGCTCTTACAAACATATTGTCGATGCCGAAGCCGTCACTGAGCAGGGTCTTCAGCGTACCGACCAACTCCTGCGGTGCCGGCAAAATGCTGATGTCCAACAGGCCATCATCCGCCAGTGCCTGTGGACACAATTCATGCCCGCCCCCCGCCTGACGGCCGTTGCCGATTCCCAGCGCCAGCAGTTCGCCACGCCAGTGAAAGTCCGGGCCCTGCAGTTCGCCGTAGGCCGCGTGCAACTCACTGAAGCGCGATAAACCGGTGAACAGATAGGCGGCCCCGCCGAGTACTTTTTTCAAATCCTCGGATGTATTGGCTGTAACCTGACTACCGAAACCACCGGTCGCCATGTTGAGGAAAATCTGCTCGCCGACTGCGCCCAGGTCAATGTCGCGCGGCGGTACATCGAGAAGCTCAAGCGCCTCGGCCGGCTCCAGCGGAATCCCCGCCGCACGGGAAAAGTCGTTGGCCGTGCCCAGCGGCAACAGCACCAGACTGGCCTTGTGCGGATGCCTGGCAAGGGCTTCAGCGATATCGCGCAATGTCCCATCCCCGCCTCCCGCAATGATCTGCGAGTAGCCACCCGCCAAAGCTTCTTCCACCAGACGCTGAGCGTCACCGGCCTCCCAGGTCAGGCGTACTGCCAACTCCCAGCCCTGCTTGCGCTTTGCTTCGACAGCGGCGCGAACCGCCTCATTGAGTGCCTGCTTGCCATGCAGAATCAACAGCGCCCTGCGTTCACTCATAACGGTCACTCCCCACAATTGAATCGGTATGAAACATCTTGACCACCGGCACAGGCAAAAAAGCCATCGGAGCACCATTTAATTCAAGCGCCCGGCTTGTCACGTCCTACACAGCGGTATTTTTTCTTACAACAGGTAAGGAATCGGCTCAATTGACCGGACTCGATCCTTGATACACCTTGTGCAGGCAGTATCAATTTTCGTTTTTTAACAACACAAGGATGTGCAGGGAATGAGTGGATACCCCCTCGGAGCTGGTGACAGTTCGAATGACGGAAAGGCCAGCGCGCTGACAGTGAAAACAGCCGACGGATATTTCCATGTCCAGCCATGAAGCCAGAGTTTCAACCCGTCCGATTGCCCCTCTCAACGAAAGTCGCAGCAGTCACAAATCCGATTTCAAAAAGAGCGCCAGAACCGCTGGAGAAGCACAAATGGAACCGCGCGTGACCGAACTGGAAACCCACCTCAGATACATACGCCGGGATATGGATGAAGTGCGCGCAGATGTAAGAACAATCAAGCACCGACTTGCCTATTCGGCAGGTGCAACGGCAGTGATAATGGGACTGTTGGGTTGGGTTGCCAACAGTCGCTTCGATCAGTTGGTCACGCTGATGAGCAATTGACCCGGGAGAATGCAGGATCGACGCTTTCATGCGTCGAGCCTGCACTTGTAAGGTCAGGCTCAGCGAGGATCAGAGTCAGTCGAGCAGGTCGCTCAGGGGAATGAACCCGACTTCATCACCTTCTACGAGCGTGTGGCCCTCCAGCACTTCTACCAGGCCATCCGCCCAGGCAGCGCTGCGCAACACACCAGAGCTTTGATTGCGATAAATGATGGCCCGTCCTTGCTCGAGTCGACCACGCAGATATTCACGCCGATGGCCGGCCACAGGCCAGACGAAACCTGCTGGCACCGTAAACTTCAGCGGCACAACGTCTCTTACACCTTGACGCCGCAGCAAGTAAGGTCGCGTCAGCAAGGCAAACGTCACCAGCGTCGAAGCGGGGTTTCCGGGCAGGCCAATGACTGGCACGTTGCGAAAATGGCCGAACGTCAGCGGCTTGCCTGGCTTGATTGCCAGTTTCCACAATGCCAGCTCGCCCTCTTCCCTCAATGCAACACCCAGAAAATCTGCTTCCCCGACCGAAACCCCGCCGGTTGAAAGAATCAGGTCGACATCCTGCAAGTCGCCCAGACGCGCTCGGGTGGTGTCCAGATCGTCCGGCAGAATGCCCGCATCGATCACCTCACAGCCCAATCGCTGCAACCAACTGCACAACACCACCCGATTACTGTTGTAAATCTGCCCCGGCCCCAGCGGCTGGCCCGGCTCAACCAGTTCATCGCCGGTGGACAGCACCGCCACTCGGACCTTGCGCACCACATTCAGCCCGTCACATCCCAGCGATGCCGCGAGACCTTGTTCGATCGGTCCCAGCCTTGTGCCTGCCGCCAGGATCAACTCACCCACGGTGGTTTCCTGGCCTTGTGGACGAATGTTCTGGCCGAGGCTCATGATTTCGACGAAGCGCACACTGCCGTCGGCTTGGACTTCGGCGTTCTCCTGCATTTCCACACAGTCAGCACCAGCAGGCACCGGCGCACCGGTGAAGATCCGCGCGCAGGTGCCGGGCTTCAAGGGGGCAGGCGCTTCCCCGGCGAAAACCTTCTGGCTGACCGGCAGCGGTGCGCCGGTCCAATCCGCCAGCCTCAAGGCATAACCATCCATGGCGCTGTTTGGCCAAGGCGGCAGGTCCAGCGTTGAAACCAGGTCTTCGGCAAGCACTCGCCCCTCGATCTGCGCCAATGGCAGAAACTCGCGCTCGACAATCGGCGTGGCCTCGGCCATTTGCAGCAGGCGAGCCAGCGCTTCCTCGACGGGCATCAGGCTGCCGGTCTTGCCCGGCTTACCCACGGGATTCACAAGGCGCCGCCTGTTTCAGGTGAGGAACGAAGTTGCATGGCCGATGCCGCGAATCCAGCTGTTCGGCGAGAATGCCGTCCCACCCGGTGCGCACCGCATTGGTCGAACCTGGCAGGCAACATACCAGCGTGCCATTGGCCAGACCGGCCAGTGCCCGCGATTGCACGGTTGACGTACCGATATCAGCCACCGAAATCTGTCGGAACAACTCACCAAACCCGTCAACCTGCTTGTCGAGCAGACAAGCCACGGCTTCAGGCGTGCTGTCACGCCCGGTGAAGCCGGTGCCGCCGGTAATCAATACAACCTGCACCACGTCCTCGGCAATCCAGTGGGCAACTTGCGCGCGGATCTTGTACAGGTCATCTTTGAGCAGGACCCGTTCGGCCAGACGGTGGCCGGCAGCAGTCAGGCGGTCGACAAAGACTTGGCCTGAGGTGTCGGTTTCCAGGGTTCGGGTATCGCTGACAGTCAGCACCGCAATATTCAGCGGTGCGAAAGGTACATCGGCCTTGGCTTTCATTAGGCTCGTCCAGTTGTAGGAGAAACAGCCCGGTGTTATATCACAGCGCCTGAATTTTTCGCCGCCCTGCTGGAGAGCTGCCATGACCCCGAATACGCCATTGCCCCCCTGCTCCATTCTGCTCTTGGCAGGCGGACGCGGCCAGCGCATGGGCGGCCAGGACAAAGGGCTGGTCGAATGGCAGGGTGAAGCGCTGATTGCGCATTTGCAGCGCAAGGTGCGACCGCTGACTGACGATCTGATCATCTCCTGCAATCGCAATCGCGAGCGTTATGCTGCCTACGCCGACCAACTGGTGAGTGATGAAGAAGAGGACTTTCCAGGCCCCTTGGCCGGCATCCTCGCGGGGCTCAAGGCTGCGCGCTTGCCCCATCTGCTGGTCTTGCCCTGCGATGTGCCGCGCATCGACGCAGCGCTGCTGCACGACATGCGCGCAACTGCCGGCCAGTTTCCTGACAAACCTTTAATGTTGCGCCATGACGACCATTGGGAGCCCCTGCTGTGCGTGATTCCGGTGGCCCTGCTGCCCGCGTTCGAAACCGCCTGGAACGCCGGAGAACGCAGCCCCGGCAGGGTCATGCGCAACCTCGGCGCAACGGCCCTGCAATGCCCGGACAACGACCCGCGACTCGCCAACCTGAATACCCCCGAACTGTTAAAAGCGCATAACACTGTGTCAGACTGACAGCATTCAAGGAACTCTCACGCCTTGTATACGTCTCAAGCTCAGTAACCAAAAGTATTCCCATTCGGAGACACACTCATGACTCAACGGACCCTCGCCACTTTCATGCTCGCACTGGGCCTGGCAACGCTCGCTGGTTGCTCGTCGCCAACAGTGATCACCTTGAATGACGGTCGCGAAATCCAGGCCGTCGACACCCCGAAATATGACGAAGATTCGGGCTTCTACGAGTTCAAGCAGCTGGACGGCAAAGAGACCCGCATCAACAAGGATCAGGTTCGTACCGTTAAAGAGCTGTAATCTTTACGTCGACACCGGATACAGAAAAGCCCGCACTGATGCGGGCTTTTTCATGGGTACGTAAAAGTAAATGGTGTCACCACTGCAGGGTGATCTGGCTCTCGAACTCGCGCGTCTCACCGGTGACAGGGTCGACAAACCGCAGCCCTTGCGCCAGCAGTTTGAGCGGATTGGCGTAGTCATCCTCAACGTCTTTCAACACTTGCGGATAAAACGGATCGTTGCAGATACTTGCGCCCAGCGCAGTCATGTGCACCCGCAACTGATGCTTCTTGCCGGTCACCGGATACAGACCGTAGCGCCACAGATCACCGTTCTTTTCCCGGACCTCCACCGCCGTTTCAGTGTTCGCCAGACCCGGGCCTTCCTGCATGCGGAAGAACGGTTCGCCGTCTATCAAGCGACTTTTGTGCACCAGGGGAAACTCCAGCTCCGGCAGCGCACGGGCAATCGCCTCATAGCGTTTATCGATCTGCCGGGTCGGAAACAGCGACTGATAAGCCGAGCGGGTTTGTGGGTTGGCCGAGAAGATCACCAGCCCGGCGGTGTGCCGGTCGATGCGGTGCAGTGGCACCAGATGGGGGTTATCGAGGCGACGGATCAGGCGGCGCAGCAACGTCTGCTCGACATACTCACCGGCCGGTGTCACCGGCAGAAAATGCGGTTTGTCCGCTACCACCAGATGTTCATCCGCATACAGGATCGACTCGACCACTGGAATCGGCTTTTCATCCGGCACTTCACGGAAGTAGTGAATGCGCAGCCCTTCCTTGTACGGCAGATCCAGCGCAATCGGCTGACCCTGACCGTCCAGCACCCGCCCCCGGACAATCCGGTCCAGCCATTGCTCGCGACTGATCGCGCTGAAATGCTCACACAGGCAATCAAGGACGGTCGCCCAAGACCCCGGAGGAAGGTAAAGGGTGCTGGCCTGATTCTGCGCAGCAGAAAACGTTGGTGTGGACATACGGAAATTCGAACCCTCAATGCAGGCCGGCATTATCCAACACTGAGCGAAACGAACCTAGTGCGGATTCCGCGGCCCGCTTCAGGCCGGAATCGACTTGAGTGCCGCCGCTTCAGTGAACTCCTTGAGCCAGCGCAACACATCGACCGCCTCCCAGCGTCCCGGGTCATACAAGGCGTACAACAACCCCTGATAACCGACCACATCCAGTTGCTTGTGATAACCGGCACGCTGGAACAGCGCTTCGATCTCGGCAAAGCAGGTGTTGAAATGCAGTTTGTTGAACGGCGTCTTGCCCTCCGTGACCAGCCCGTCCAGGCGCAACTCGAGGACCGCCTCGCGCACCACGTCAACCGACATCCGGTTCACGCTGTTCTTCAACTGTTCGACATTGACCACGGTTCGTCCCTCTGACTGCCGGATTCACCTGCTCAAGACTTCACAAGCAGCAGGTCAACCCAATTACTGTATGCGCATACAGTAAACGAATAATCTGCAGAGTGCCAACGGGAGGATGGTCGCTCGCGACCAGCGGATGACAAATCGCTCAGCGCAGGAACGCCACCACCTGATCGGCACTGAACGGCCAATTCAGTTCTGCGCCAGTATCCACTCGGCGCAATACAGGGATCCGCAGGCTGTAAGCCTCAAACCAGGATTCATCCTCTGCAATATCCACCAGCTCCACCAGCAGACCGTGCTCGACAAACGGCATCAACTCGGCTTCTGCCACCTCGCACAGATGGCATCCCAAGGTGCCGAACAACTGACATTCAGGAAGCATGATCGCTCAACCGAAAAAATGAGCGTTCATTCTAGGCCCGCCTCGAAAACCCGTCGAGCCGGCGCAGCCAGATGGCCGGCGAACCGCAGCAAACAAGCAAAATCCTGATGCAAATCAGTCCACGGAAAAGCCAATCAGGCGATGCTTCCGCGCTTTTTGCCTCTACGCTTGAGAAGCCTGAGCCTGACATCGGAGTGTCTTGTGTTTGCCAACCTGTTGATCATCCTCGCCTCCTCCCTGGTGATGATTGCCCTGTTCCGCCGGCTGCGCTTGCCGCCGGTGCTGGGTTATCTCTGCGTGGGCCTGATGGTGGGACCGACCGCTTTCAACTGGGTCAACGAGAGCGAACATCTCCCAGATGTGGCCGAACTGGGGGTGGTGTTTCTGCTGTTCTCGCTGGGCCTAGAGTTTTCCCTGTCGAAGATGATCGCGCTGCGCCAGGTGGTGTTCCGCCTGGGCAGCCAGCAGGTATTGCTCAGCACCGGATTGCTCGGGCTGGTGCTGCTCCTGTTGGGCATGCCGCTGGCCCCGGCCCTGTTGCTCGGCGCCGGGTTGTCGTTGTCGTCGACGGCGATTGTCACCAAGGAGTTGGGCAGCCTGGGCGAAGTGTTCAGCAGTCACGGGCAGAACGCGGTCGGGGTCTTGCTGTTTCAGGACGTGGTGGCGGTGTTGCTGCTGACCCTGGTGCCAGTGTTCGCCGGAAGCAGCGCGCAAGCCTGGTACTGGGCCTTGCCGCTGACATTGGTGAAGACCGTGGTGCTGTTTTTCGGTCTGTTGCTGGCCAGCCGCTGGTTACTGCCACGGCTGTTTCATGAAGTGGCGGCCTCGCGTTCGGCGGAACTGTTCGTGCTGCTGGCGCTGGTGATTGTGCTGTTGACCGCATGGCTGACACACCTGCTCGGCCTGTCCCCTGCCCTTGGCGCATTTCTGGCCGGGATGCTGCTCGGCGAAAGCCACTACCGCCATCAGATCGAAGCTGACATCCGGCCGTTTCGCGACATTCTGCTCGGGGTGTTTTTCGTCAGCATCGGCATGCTGATCGACCTGCAACTGTTCGTCAGTCACAGTGTGTTGATTCTCGGCCTGACCCTCGGCCTGATGCTGATCAAGGGCACGGTCGTCGCGCTCTTGGTGAAATGGCGCGGCAGTGATCACGAAACCGCCTGGCGCAGCGGCCTGGCCCTGGCGCAGGGTGGGGAATTCTGCTTCGCGTTAATGGCGCAAATGCAGCAAAACCAGATGCTGCCTGCCGAGCTGGGCGCCCTGCTGCTGGCGGCAACCTTCTGCTCGATGCTGCTGACGCCTCTGCTATTGCGCGCCGCGCCGCAAATGGCCGCGCGCCTGCACCGCAAGCCGAACCAGGAGGCGCAAATCGAGGAAATCAGCGCCCTCAATGCCGGGCTGGATCAACATGTGGTGATCTGCGGTTACGGCCGTGTCGGTCAATCCATCGGCCGCTTCATGCGCAATGCCAATCAGCCTTATATCGCGCTGGATAACGATCCGGTACGTGTGCAGGAAGCCGCAGCCGGCGAAAGCGAGGTGCATTACGGCGATTCTGCGCGCGGCGACCTGCTGACCGCCGTCGGACTGTTGCGCGCCCGGCTGCTGGTGATCGCCGTGGATCAGAGCGATGTCAGCCTGCGGATTCTCAAGGAAGCGCGCCGGCTCAATGCGCGGATACCGATTCTGGTGCGCACCCGCGACGACAGCCAATGGGCTGAACTCAAAGCCGCCGGCGCCAGCGAAGTGGTGCCGGAGCTATTGGAGTCGAGCCTGATGCTCGCCTCCCACGCCTTGGTCATGCTCGGCCTGCCGGCGCATAAGGTGCAGGAGAAAATCGATCAGGTGCGCATTGATCGCTATCGTCTGCTGCACGGCTTCTATCCCGGCGCGGAAGACGAGGAAGCCTAGTCCTGGCTCACCGCGCCGATCTTGTGCAGCGACAGGTCGGCGCCGTAATACTCTTGTTCCTGACTCAGGCGCAGGCCGTGCAAGGCCTTGATCACGCCGTAGACGGCGAATCCGCCGATCAGTGCGACCAGCACACCCAGCGCGCTGCCGATCAACTGACTGATCAGGCTGACCCCGCCAAGCCCCCCCAGCGCAGTCTGGCCGAAGATGCCGCAGGCGATCCCGCCCCACACGCCGCACAGACCGTGCAACGGCCATACGCCGAGGACGTCGTCGATGCGCCATTTGACTTGCGCGGCGGTAAAACACCAGACGAACAAGGCACCGGCCAGTGCGCCAGTTACCAGCGCGCCTACCGGATGCATCAGGTCGGAACCGGCGCAGACGGCTACCAGCCCGGCCAGCGGGCCGTTGTGCAGGAAGCCTGGGTCATTGCGCCCGGCGATCAGTGCCGCCACGGTGCCGCCGACCATGGCCATCAACGAGTTGACCGCCACCAGACCGCTGACGCCCTGCAAGGTCTGTGCGCTCATCACGTTGAAGCCGAACCAGCCGACGATGAGAATCCACGAACCCAGCGCCAGAAACGGAATACTCGACGGCGCGAACGCCACCAGGCGCCCATCGCGATAACGTCCGTTGCGCGGACCGAGCAGCAAAACCGCTGCCAGTGCCAGCCAGCCACCCATGGCGTGCACCACCACGGAACCGGCGAAGTCATGGAACGCCGCGCCAAAGCGTGCCGTCAGCCAGGCTTGCAGACCGTAGTTGCCGTTCCAGATCATGCCCTCGAAAAACGGGTAGATGAACGCCACGATCAGCGCTGTCGCACACAACTGCGGAACGAATCGCGCACGCTCGGCAATCCCGCCGGAGATGATCGCCGGAATCGCCGCGGCAAAGGTCAGCAGGAAGAAAAACTTCACCAGACCGTAACCGTGATCCGCGCTCAGCACCGCCGCCGGCTGCATGAAGGTCACCCCATAGGAGATCCAATAGCCTATAAAGAAATAGGCCAGCGTCGAAACGGCAAAGTCACTGAGGATCTTGGACAGTGCATTGACCTGATTTTTCTGGCGCACCGTGCCGACTTCAAGGAAGGCGAAACCGGCGTGCATCGCCAGCACCATCACCGCACCGATCAGAATGAACAACGTGTTGGAACTGTGGACCAGCGTGTCAACAGCGCTTTGCAGATTTTCCATAAAGAGGCAGACCTGAAGGCTAAAAAGGCACCAAAGCGGTTCGCGCGGACAATTCATGCACCAAGTTGCGCCCGGCCAGGCACCGCAGTGACGCTGCAGTGAACCGCTTTGGCGCACAAGGTCGATGTCCTGACACGGACCAGGATTATTTGAGTTAAGGTTTTGCTGCATGTACGCCCGCCAACAGCGCACGAGCGCGGCAGAGCGCACCAGGACATAGCAAAAGCTGTACCAGTCATTTGTACTGAACCTTCGCGCAAGGCTCATACTCGAACGCTTCAGACGTCACTTACGGAGATCCACCCATGGCCAGCATCAAGGCAAAGACCGCTCAAGAAATCCTGATGAACGACTTCCAGACTCTGGTCGCCGACACCGAGCGGTTGCTCGAACACACCGCGACGCTGGCGGGCGATCAGGCCGATGAGCTGCGTGAGCAGATCCACGACAGCCTGTTGCGCGCCCGTGAAACCCTGAAGCTGACCGAAGACACTCTGCGCGATCGCGGTCAGGCTGCGGTCACCGCCACCGAAGACTATGTGTCGGCCAATCCTTGGCAGTCGGTGGGCATCGCTGCCGGCGTGGGCTTTCTGATTGGCCTGCTGGCCACTCGGCGCTGATCATGTCGATCGGCGAATCCGGCCTGGGGTCGGGCACTTCATCCTCCACGCGGCGTCTGGGCGCCGCTGTTCTCGGCTTGCTGCACAGCCATGTCGAACTGTTCGGCATCGAGTTGCAGGAGCAGAAAGCACGCACCGTCAGCCTGTTGCTGTTCGCAGGCCTGGCGCTGGTGTTTGCCCTGCTGTTGCTGGTCGGTCTGTCGACGCTGGTGCTGATCGTGTTCTGGGACACTTATCGCCTGGCGGCAATCATTGGCCTGTGCGTGTTCTATACCTTGGCCGCCGCTTTCTGTGGGCTACGCCTCAAAGCAGCCGTCTTCGATGAATCCTCGCCCTTCCACGGCACGCTGGAAGAGTTGGCCAACGATCGGGAGCGCCTGTTGCCATGAGCTTGCCTGAACTGCCACACAACAGCTCGCGCCGGGAAATGCGCAAGGCACTGATCCGCCTGCGTATGGAAATGCACCGGCAGGAAATCCGCCATGAAGCCGGGCAAGTGCTGCAACCCTTGCAGCGCATGCGCGGGATGACGCAAAACCTGCAAGCAGGTTTCGGCATCAAGCACGCGCCGCTATGGGGCGTGGCTGCTGTGACCCTGTTGGGTTTTATCACCGGCAAGGGCGCGAAAAGCGGTGGCGTCGGCGGCCTGACCCGGCTGATACGTCTGGGCACCAGCCTCGGGCCGCTGATCAGACTGGTGATGCAGAGCTCGGGCAAACGCTGAGCCGGCGCATCTGGCTGCATTCTTGCAATATCCGCGGGATGAACCTCTTTACCCGGAGGTTCAATCCCGCGCGCCTACCCGGTCGGCGGGGTTCACCCAGAACAAGAACGACTAAGGAGGCCCCGTGATCGACGGGCAACCGCTCGCCTGCTTTCAACCTTTCATCGATACCGCCACCGGGCGTATTGCAGGCGTCGAAGCATTGGGTCGCCTGCGCCAGTCCGACGGCCAACTGGCCTCGGTCGGGCCGTTGTTTGCCGACCCACGCACACCCGCCATCGCCCTGCGCCGCCTCGACCGACAGATCCGCGACAACGCCCTGAGCCGACTGCATGAAGCCCCCGCCGAGTGGTTTCTCAGCCTGAACATGTCGCCGCGCTGGATCAGTCGCCTGCGCGCCGATCAGCCGTTGCCCAGCCTCAAGCAAATGGTGCGACACGACGTCGACCCGCAACGCATCGTGTTCGAGATCACTGAGCTGGGCGGCAACAGTCAGCGTCTGGCCGAAGTGGTGGCGCGTTATCGCGACGCGGGAGCGCGGATTGCGATTGATGATTTCGGCGCCGGTTATTCGCAGCTCGATCGGGTGCTGGCCTTGCAGCCGGACATCCTCAAACTCGACATGCGCCTGTTCCAGGCTGCCGCACTCGGCGGGCCGAGCAGTGACGTGGTCAAAGCACTGGCGCAAATGGCCGAGAAGACCGGCTGCTGGATCATTGCCGAAGGTGTGGAAACCGAGGCCCAGCTCAATTTCGCCCTGGAATGCGGTTCGCGCTACGTTCAGGGCTTCCTGTTTGCCCGGGCGCAGGAGGCGTTCTATCCAACGGATGCCTTCGTGCAGCGCTTCGCTCAATTGCGCCAGCGTTACGTGCGGCAGAAACTGGCTGAACGCGGGCGCCTGATGCAAATGCGTCAACAGCTCAGCGAACTGATGGCGATTCTCCAGGCCTGGGCTCAGGCCCACGCACCGCTCAGTGCGCTGCCGCAACTCGAAGCCTTTCCGTGGTTGCTGCGGTTCTACCAATGCGACCGGCATGGCACCCAACTCACGCCTAACCTTGAATGGCGGAACAACGGCTGGGTCGCCGATAACCGCTACCTGGGCCACAACTGGTCATGGCGTCCGTACTTCTATCATTTGCTGGCCGAAGGCTGGGAGGAGCGTCGCCTGACGCTGTCCAGCACCTACCGCGATGCCACGAGCAACCAGTATTGCCTGACCGCCGGGCAGTTCTTCGATAACGGCGAGCGCCTGCTGCTGATCGATATCGATGCCGCGGGCTTGTAGTTCCGCTTGCAGGTGTGTGGCTGAACCGGGAAGCTAGGGCAACAGTCATCCCAGTCACCGACGGAGAGAACCAGCCTTGGATTGGCAGACCCTGCTCAACCGCGAACGCCTTGGAAAACCGCTGCACAGCCCGCAAGAGCTGGGCCGCAGCCCGTTCCACAAAGACCACGACCGCATCATCTTCTCCGGCGCCTTCCGCCGCCTGGGGCGCAAGACCCAGGTGCATCCGGTATCGAGTAACGACCATATCCACACCCGGCTGACCCACTCGCTGGAAGTCAGCTGCGTCGGCCGCTCGCTGGGCATGCGCGTCGGCGAAACCTTGCGCAGTGCCCTGCCCGACTGGTGCGACCCGAGCGATCTGGGCATGGTCGTGCAATCGGCCTGCCTGGCCCATGACATCGGCAACCCGCCGTTCGGCCACTCTGGTGAAGACGCCATTCGTCACTGGTTCCAGCAAGCCGCCGGGCGCGGCTGGCTCGACGGCATGAGCGAAGCCGAGCGCGGTGACTTCCTCAATTTCGAAGGCAACGCGCAGGGCTTTCGGGTGCTGACTCAGCTTGAGTATCACCAGTTCGACGGTGGCACCCGCCTCACTTACGCCACCCTCGGCACCTATCTGAAGTACCCGTGGACCGCACGTCACGCCGACTCGCTGGGCTACAAGAAGCACAAGTTCGGCTGTTATCAGAGCGAACTGCCACTGCTGGAGCAGATCGCCCACAAGCTCGGCCTGCCACAACTGGAAGACCAACGCTGGGCGCGGCACCCGCTGGTATACCTGATGGAAGCGGCTGACGACATTTGCTATGCGCTGATCGACCTCGAAGACGGCCTGGAAATGGAACTGCTGGAGTACACGGAGGTTGAATCGCTGCTGCTCGGCCTGGTGGGAGACGATCTGCCGGAAACCTATCGCCAGCTCGGCCCGCAGGATTCGCGTCGACGCAAACTGGCGATCCTGCGCGGCAAGGCCATCGAGCACTTGACCAACGCCGCCGCCAGGGCGTTCGTCGAACAACAGGACGCATTGCTGGCAGGCACTCTGCACGGCGACCTGGTGGAACACATGCACGGCCCGGCCAAACGCTGCGTGCTGAATGCCAAGGACATTGCGCGCAAGAAAATTTTTCAGGACAAGCGCAAGACGCTGCATGAAATCGGCGCCTACACCACCCTGGAAATTCTCCTCAACGCATTCTGCGGCGCCGCGCTGGAGCAACATGGCGGCCGCACGCCGTCGTTCAAGAGCCGACGCATCCTCGATCTGCTGGGCAACAATGCGCCGGATCCCCATGGCCCGTTGCACACTTCGTTTCTGCGCATGATCGACTTCATCGCCGGGATGACCGACAGCTACGCCAGCGACATGGCGCTGGAGATGACCGGACGCTCCAGCCACTGACAGAACACCGCGCTCACCGGGTCGCCATGACTGCCCGGTTGAGTGCATGGTCTATTGAACCGGCGTTACGGTGCGCGATACTTGGGACTTTCACAGGTCATTTGTTTAACACTCAAAAAAGCCCGGACAAATCCTGCTTGTTCAATACTCTACAAGCAACTTACAACATTCAGATAAACAAATAACCTAAACACTTCCTTACGCGACACTGAGTTTGATCGTAGTCGATTTCCCTTTAGTGTGTAGGACTTATCCTATATCGCTGCTAGAGCCGTGGGAGTTCATGCGGCCGCTCATTTATCTGAGCTAAGGTGCGCGCTTTATTCGCGCACGTATGGGATTTGATTATGAACTCCGTTTTTATTGTCGATGATCACCCCGTCATCCGGCTTGCCGTTCGGATGCTGCTCGAGCATGAAGGTTACAAGGTCGTCGGCGAAACCGATAACGGGGTCGATGCCATGCAGATGGTCCGCGAATGCATGCCCGACCTGATCATCCTTGATATCAGCATTCCCAAACTCGACGGCCTGGAAGTCCTCGCCCGTTTCAACGCCATGGGGACTCCGCTCAAGACCCTGGTGCTGACCGCACAATGCCCGACCCTGTTCGGCATTCGCTGCATGCAGTCCGGCGCATCCGGTTATGTGTGCAAGGAAGAAGACTTGAGCGAACTGGTCAGTGCGATCAAGGCGGTACTTTCCGGTTACAACTATTTCCCCAGCCAGGCGTTGAATCCGGTGCGCAGCGATGATGTGCGTTATGCCGAACTGGAGTTATTCAAGTCCGTCAATGACCGGGAACTCATGGTATTGCAGTTATTTGCCCAAGGGCGCACCAACAAGGAAATTGCCAAAGGCATGTTTCTCAGTAACAAGACTGTCAGTACCTATAAAAAACGCCTGATGCAGAAACTGAAAGCCAGGTCGCTGGTGGAACTTATCGAGATGGCCAAACGCAACGCACTAGTGTGAGAGCCCGAATGCCCAGTCGTTTAAAGATCTATCTTGCCCTCTTGTGTGCGAGCCTGTGCCTGACGACTCAGAGCCATGCCGACCTCGTCACGGCGCAAGAGTATGTGCTGCGCAGCCGTTCGGGTCATGAAGCACTGTCCGTGACACTGGAGCCTGCGCAGCGACAATGGCTGCAGACGCGCAGCGAACTGATACTGGGCACTTCCGCACCGGATTATCCGCCGTTCGACATGACGGCCAGCGGTCGCGATTACGAAGGATTTACCGCCGATTACGCCGGCCTCCTCGAACAGGCCAGCGGACTGCCAGTGCGGGTCCAGCGCTTTGCCTCACGGGAAGCCGCCTTGCGCGCATTGAAAGCCGGTCAGGTCGACATGCTCGGTACCGCCAACGGTTTCGAAGCCAGTGACGCGGATATCCTGCTTTCAACGCCCTACGCCATCGATCAGCCGGTACTGGTCACCCGTGAAGACGAAACCCGAACGCTCACCCAGGGACTGGCCGGTCTGCGCCTGAGCATGGTCTATCACTATCTGCCCCAGGACGAGGTCCGGGCGCTGTATCCGAAAGCCATCCTGACCTCCTATCCGTCCTATCAAAACGCAATCAACGCGGTGGCGTTTGATCAGGCCGACGTGTTTCTGGGCGATACCATTTCCACCCACTACATGATCAACAAGGGCTATCTGAACAACATCCGCATGGCCAATTTCGGCAAACAGGAAGCCCACGGCTTCAGCTTTGCCGTACACGCCAAAAACCCACAACTGCTGGCCATCATCAACGCCATCCTACAGGCCATACCGACCAGTGAACGGGACAGCATCGCCAAGCGCTGGAGCGCCGGCAGCGACATTCTGCTGACCGACCAGAAGCTGCAATTGACCCATCATGAAGAGCAGTGGCTCAAACAGCATCCGGTGCTGCGTGTGGTGGTGAACGAAGCGTTCGCCCCGCTGACGTTCTTCGACAGCGATGGCAATCTGCGCGGCATTACCGCAGACCTGCTTGAGCTGCTGCGCTTGCGCACCGGCATGCGCTTCGAACTGGTGCGCAGCCGCAGTGACGGCGACATGGTGGAGCAGCTCAATCAGCATCGGGCCGATCTGATCGCGGCGCTGCTTCCCAGCCCGCAGCGGGAAAAAACCCTGCAATTCAGTCGCCCCTATCTGGAAAACTCCTTCGTTCTGCTGACCCGCAAATCCCCCGACAGCCCGACGCATCCGGCTCAGCTCAGGGGCAAATACCTGGCGATTGCCCAGGGCAGCCCCATGACCGATTATCTGCGCCGCGAGTTTCCCGATATCCGCCTGACCGAAACCTCGGACACCTTCGGCGCCGCGACATTGCTCGCTGAAGGCAGGGCCGATGGCGCGGTCACCTCACTGGTCATCGCCAATTACCTGATCTCGTCGCGGATCTTCGAACATCAGTTGCAGATCACCACGACCCTGGGCACTCGCCAGGCCGCCTTCTCGCTGGCCACGGCGCGTGACAACCGCGAGCTGAGTTCGATCCTCGACAAAGCGCTGCTGAGCATCAGCCCCGAAGAACTGGGCGTCATCAACAGCCGCTGGCGCGGTTTCTCCAATGCCGCGCAAAGCAACTGGCATCAATACCAGCGCCTGTTTTACCAACTGATCGGGGCGGCATGCCTGTTGCTGTTGCTGTCACTGCTCTGGAACGCCTACATGCGCCACCAGATCAAGCAACGTCAGGCCGCCGAGCGCGCGCTCAACGATCAGTTCGAATTCATGCGCTCGCTGGTCAACGGCACCCCTCACCCGATCTATGTGCGTGACCGCCGGGGTCTGCTGCAAAGCTGCAACGACAGCTACCTGGAAGTCTTCAACGCCAAACGCGAAGACGTGATCGGCAAAAGTGTCATGCAAGGCACCCTGAGCAATGCCTTCGAAGCCCAGGCCTTCCAGGCGGATTACCAACGGGTTGTGGCCGAAGGGACGCCGCTGTTGCTCGACCGTCCGCTGCACATCGGTGGCCGGCGCCTGACGATCTATCACTGGATCCTGCCGTACCGCGACTCCAGCGGCGAAGTGCAAGGGATCATCGGTGGCTGGATCGACATCAGTGAACGTCGCCAATTGTTCGATGAACTGCGCACGGCCAAAGAGCAGGCGGACAACGCCAACCGCGCCAAAAGTACCTTTCTGGCAACCATGAGCCACGAAATCCGTACGCCGATGAATGCCATCATCGGCATGCTCGAACTGACGCTCGAGCGCATGAGCGACCAGGCACCGGATCGCTCATCCATCGAAACCGCTTACTGTTCGGCCAAGGATCTGCTGGGCCTGATCGGCGACATCCTCGATATCGCACGAATCGAGTCCGGGCACCTGAGTCTGAGCCCCGAGCGGGTCAATCTGGTCGAAACCGTGGCGTCAGTGGTCAGAATTTTCGACGGTCTGGCCCGCCAGAAAAACCTCGCCTTGCCCCTGACGGTCAATCCTCCCGGACTCGCCGTCGACGTGGAGCTGGATCCGTTGCGCTTCAAGCAAGTCCTGTCGAACCTGATCAGCAACGCCATCAAATTCACCGAACGCGGACAAGTGCGCATCGCGCTGGACGTACGACCCAACGACGCGGGCGTGTATTCCCTGATCCAACTGACCATTCACGACACCGGAGTCGGAATCAGCACCGAAGATCAACAACGCCTGTTCGAACCGTTTTCCCAGGCCAACAGTGGTCGGCAACAGGCTCGCAGCGGTGCGGGCCTGGGGCTGGTCATCAGCCGCAACCTCTGTGAAATGATGGGCGGTCAACTGCAGTTGAGCAGTCAGCCCGGGATCGGCACCCAGGTCTGCCTGTCGTTGCCGTTGCAGACGCTGCCGTGCAAGGCCACCGTAGCGAAAACCGCACCGCCGATCGCCCCGTCTGCGACACCGCTGAACATTCTGGTGGTTGATGACCATCCGGCCAACCGCCTGCTGCTGTGCCAGCAGCTGGAATTCCTCGGTCATCGTTTCAGTGTTGCCGAAGAGGGGCGAAGCGCATTTGCAGTCTGGCAGGCCGGCGAATTCGATCTGGTCATCGCCGACTGCAACATGCCAGTGATGAACGGCTATGAACTGACCGAGGCCATCCGCCAACAGGAACGGCGCACCGGCCGCGCACCTTGTACGGTGCTGGGCTTCACGGCCAATGCCCAGCCCGAAGAGGTTAAGCGCTGCAAACAGGCTGGCATGAATGACTGCCTGTTCAAACCCTTGAGTCTCAGCGCCCTGAACCATTGGGTCAACGGGTTACGACCGGCATCGCCGGGGCCGGCGTTCAATCTTCAGGGCCTGAATCAGTTGACCGGTGGCAATCCGCAGCAAGCCCGGCGCCTGCTCACGCAACTGCTAAAGAGTAGCCGTCTGGATCGCGAGGAGCTTCTGGCCCTGGCGCCGCACAATGACCGTGAAGCATTGGCGGTCGTGGCACACAAGATCAAGGGTGCCGCCCGGATCGCCCAGGCCTCGCGCCTGATTGCCTGTTGCGATGCGCTGGAACAAGCCTGCCTGCAGACAACCTCGCTGGCGACCATCGTGCGCTGCACCGAGGCCACCGACGCAGCGATTGTCGAACTGGAGCAGGCATTGCAGCGACAACTGGAACCTTTAGAAGAAGGCACACTGGGCGAGCCTTAACTATGCTTGGACGCTGAGCAGTGTGTTTACTTCAATGGAGAGTCAGCAATGCCCAGCCCACTGCGCCCGGATCAACGCCGATTCCCGTTGCACGTGCACATCAGCGTCATGTTCACCTTCCTGCTGTTGCTGACAGGCGTTGTGCTGGGGTTGTTCAATTATCGCCAGACCACCCGGATCATCCTGTCGAGCAGTGAAAACCTGTTCAACCGCATCGAACAGGACGTGCGCCTGGACCTGCATTCAACTTACGAACCGATCCGGCACCTGCTGAGCCTTCTGGCCAACGATCAGGCAGCCGACGCTTCGAACCTGCAGCAGCGTCTGGCGCTACTCAAGCCGTTCACTCAGTCACTCAAGGACAACAGCGATCTCGCGTCGCTGTATCTGGGGTACGGCAACGGCGACTTCTTCATGGTTCGGCCGTTGCGCACCAACGCCCTTAAAACCCTGCTCAAGGCGCCGCCGACCGCAGCCTATCAAGTCTGGAGCATTGAGCATGACGCCAGCGGCACCGTATCGTCGCAGTCACTGTTCTTTGACCAGACACTGGCGCCGGTGGGGCGCGACGTCAATCCCGACGACCGCTACGACCCGCGTACCCGCAACTGGTACATCAACGCCCTGCAACAGGGTGACCAGATCACCACTGAGCCCTATGTATTTTTCTCCACGCACAATGTGGGCACCACGCTCGCCCGTCGCAGCAGCGCAGACTCCGTCATCGGTGCCGACCTGACCCTTGAAGCACTTTCCGCCACCTTGCTCAAGCATGTCGTCACCCCCTCCACCGAAATCGTGTTGTTCGATGCCGATGGCAATGCGGTGGCCTATCCCGATAGCCGCCGGCTGATTGTCGACGACCGCAGCGCGCGCCTGGCCAAGGCCGCCGACCTGAGCCCGAACCTGCACGCGTTGCTGTCCGCGCCCCATCAGGGCAAACGGCTCGACGTCAATGGGCGCCACTGGATCGTCGCCCGCAGCAACCTGCAGGAAGGTGGGCCGAACGGTTTGCAGATGGCCCTGCTGGTGCCGGAGGACGAACTGCTGGCCGACGCCTACCGCATGCGCTGGCAAGGCGCGCTGATCACCCTCGCGATCTTGCTGCTGTGCCTGCCGCTGGGCTGGCTGATCTCGCGGATTCTGGTCAAACCGTTGCACGCGCTGGTCAAGGAAGCCGACGCGATCCGCAGTTTCGATTTCAATTTTCCGGTCACCCGCCGCTCGCCGGTGCTGGAGGTCGACCAGTTGAGCCTGTCGATGGCGCGCATGAAAGAGACACTCGCCAGCTTCTTCCGCATCACCGACAGCCTCAGCGCCGAAACCCGCTTCGCCCCGCTGCTGCAACGGGTGCTGTTCGAAACGGTGCAGATCGCCCAGGCCCAGGCAGGGTTGATCTATCTGCGCGAAAGCGACGGCAACCGGATGGAACCCTATGGGCTGGTGATCGACGGTGTTTCGCAGGAGCCGGGCAGGCTCAACGTGCTCGGCCAGGACCTGCTGGCAGATCAGGGCCCGGCTTGGTTTCAGCAACTGATCCACGCCGACAACGTGGTCAGCAGCCTTGGCTTCGAGCAGGCCGCAGACTTGCAAAACGTCCTGTTGGCCATGCAGTCGCCGCGCATCCACCTGATCGGTATCCGCCTGCGTAATCGCCACAACGAAACCATCGGCCTGTTGGTTCTGCTGATCAACGACAGCGGCAACGCTCAGGATCTGGAAAAACTGCGCCCGGACCGCATCGCCTTCCTGCAAGCAGTGTCCGGTGCGGCGGCGGTGAGTATTGAAAGTCAGCGTCTGCAAGCGAAACAGAAGCAGTTGCTCGATGCGTTCATCCAGTTACTGGCCGGCGCCATCGACGCCAAGAGCCCCTACACCGGCGGCCACTGCCAGCGTGTGCCGGAATTGACCCTGATGCTTGCGCAAGCCGCTGCCGCCAGCCAGGCACCGGCGTTTCAGCGTTATCAGCCCAGCGAAGACGAGTGGGAAGCCCTGCACATTGCGGCCTGGCTGCACGATTGCGGCAAGGTCACCACACCCGAATATGTCGTCGACAAGGCGACCAAACTGGAAACCCTCAACGATCGCATCCACGAAATTCGCACCCGTTTCGAAGTGCTCAAGCGCGACGCCTGGGTCAGTTATTGGCAGGCGCTGGCGCTCGGCGGCAACGCGGCGCAACTGAGCGAACAGCGTGACGCCGCGCTGACGCAACTGGACGATGACTTTGCCTTTGTTGCCCGCTGCAATCTGGGCGGCGAGGCCATGGCACCCGCCGATCTGCAGCGCCTTGAGCGCATCGCCGAGCGGCGCTGGATGCGCACCCTCGATGATCGCCTGGGGGTGTCATGGGAGGAAAACCGCCGTCAGGCGCAAACGCCCGCGCCAACGCTGCCGGTCAGCGAACCTCTGCTGGCCGACAAGCCCGAACACCTGATCGAACGCGCCGAGAGTGAACTGATTCCCGAAGACAATCCGTGGGGGTTCAAACTGGATGTGCCGCGCTACAAATACAATCGCGGCGAACTGTACAACCTGAGCATTGCCCGGGGCACGCTGACTCGCGAAGAACGCTACATCATCAATCACCACATGGTGCAGACGATCCTGATGCTCAGCCACCTGCCCTTCCCCGGGCACCTGGACAGCGTTGCGGAAATCGCCGGCGGGCATCACGAAAAAATGGACGGCAGCGGCTATCCAAAGCGCCTGAAACGCGAAGACATGAGCCTGCCGGCACGGATGATGGCGATTGCCGATATTTTCGAGGCGCTGACGGCTGCGGATCGGCCGTACAAGAAAGCCAAAACCCTGAGCGAGGCATTGGCGATCATGGCCACCATGTGCCGCGAGGCGCACATCGACGCCGAGCTGTTCGCGCTGTTCATCAATGACGGGGTTTACATGCAATACGCTGCGCGGTTTCTCGATCCGCGCCAGATCGATGCGGTGGATCCGGCCAGCCTGCTGCGCAAGGCTGGCCTGAGTGCCTGATCAGCAGTCGGTCAGACGCAGGAAGATCGCCGCCAATTGCTCGATACCCGCCTGATCGTCGGTGCCAAAACGCGCCAGTTTCGGGCTGTCGAGATCGAGTACGCCGATCAACCGACCGTCCTTGACCAGCGGCACTACCAACTCGCTGTTGGAAGCGCTGTCGCAAGCGATATGGCCGGGGAAAGCATGCACGTCTTCGACGCGCTGAGTCTGCAGACTGGCCGCCGCGGCGCCACACACGCCGCGCCCGAACGGAATGCGCACGCAAGCGATCTGGCCCTGGAACGGACCGAGCACCAGCTCTTCATTGCGATTGAGGTAGAAACCCGCCCAGTTCAAGTCATCGAGCTGGTTGAACAGAAACGCCGAAAACTGCGCGGCATTCGCGATGAAATCGCGCTCGTCCGCCAGCAGCGATTCCAGTTGTGCGGCCAACATGCCATAGCCTTCGAGGCCCTGGCCGCTTTGTTGCAAATCAATCATGCCTTGTGCTCCAGCAATTTCAGTCCCACCCAGTAACGGGCGAATTGGTACGCGCAACGGCCGTTGCGATTGCCGCGCCCGGTGGCCCAGCGCACAGCGAGAATGTCCAGTTGTTCGTCGCGCTGCCAGCTCAGGCCAGCCTTGGCGGCCAACTGGCCGATCCAGTGTTCGACGACATTGAGGAAGTGTTCCTGGGTAAACGGATAAAACGACAGCCACAGACCGAAACGGTCCGACAAGGCGATCTTGTCTTCCACCGCCTCACTCGGGTGCAGCTCGCCGTCGACACGCTTCCAGTTTTCGTTGTCGCTTTCCTTCTCCGGCACCAGATGGCGGCGATTGGAAGTGGCGTACAGCAGAACGTTGTCCGGGGCCTGCTCGAGCGAGCCGTCGAGCACGCTTTTCAGCACGCGGTAATCGCCTTCGCCGGATTCGAACGACAGGTCATCGCAAAACAGCACGAAGCGCTGCGGCAGTTTGCCGATCTGCTCGACCACGCGCGGCAGGTCGGCCAGATGATCGCGTTCGATCTCGATCAAACGCAGGCCGGCCTTGGCGTGCTCAGCCAGCAGCGCGCGCACCAGCGAGGATTTACCGGTACCGCGCGAACCCCAGAGCAGCGCATGGTTGGCCGGCATGCCGTCGAGAAACTGTTGGGTGTTGCGGCCCAGTTGCTCCAGTTGACGGTCGACACCGATCAGGTCGGACAGGCGCATGTCGAGGCTGACGTCCAGCGGCAGCAAGTACCCGCTACGCCCGTCTCGCTGCCAGCGCGCCGCCAGGCACGTGTCCCAGTCGATCAGCGGACGTGGCGCCGGCAGCAAGGGTTCGATCCGCGCCAGAACCGACTCGGCGCGTTCAAGAAAAGCATTCAATCGGGAATCCACGTCTTCTCCTCGGGCACGTTCACAGTGATGATGTCGATACAGCGACGACAGACAGATTTCAATCCCCCGCTCAGGCCTTGTTACAAGGCGATTCGGGAACCTCGGTATCCAGACATGATCGACTATGCTTGAGCAGCGAAGGGAAACGGAAGTGGTTCAACACCCCATGGATATCAAATTCACCCACCGGCTGTCTTACAAGCAAGCCAGATTCACTGTGCTGGTCGGGTTCATTCTGGGCACGCTGCTCAGCCTGCTGCAAATCGGCATCGATTATGCCAGCGAAGACGCCTCCATCAACCGTGAAATCCTGTCTTTGCTGGAAATCAGCCACAATCCGGCATCGCGGATCGCCTACAACATCGACGCTGAACTGGCGCAGGAATTGACTCTGGGCCTGTTGCGTTCGCCGGCGATCATCTCGGCACAACTGACGGACAACAATGGCAACGTGCTGGCCAACGTCAAACGCCCGGAGCTGCAAAGCGGCTATCGAGTGATCAGCGACTTCCTGTTCGGCGCCAAACGCCAGTTCGAAGACCGTCTTTACCTCGACCACCTGCCTGACGAATCATTGGGCATCCTCAGCCTTGAAGTCGACACGTACGCGTTCGGCAGCCGTTTCCTGCGCCGCGCCGAAGTCACTCTGCTCAACGGGTTTGCCCGCAGCCTGATCCTCACCGGGATCCTGCTGGCGTTGTTCTACGTGATGCTGACCAAGCCACTGGTACGGCTGATTCGTGAACTCAGTGCGCGCGACGCACGCAGTGCAGAACCGACAACGCTGGAATGCCCGGCCGGCCACGCCAATGACGAGATCGGCGTGCTGGTCAAAGTCGCCAACCAGCAGTTCGAAAACATCGCCACGGAAATCCAGCAGCGCCGCAACGCCGAAAACCGCCTGACCGACTACCTCGGGCAGTTGGAGCACATCGTTTCAGCCCGCACCGCCGAGCTCAAGGCGATCAACACCCGGCTCAGCCAGTCCAACGAAGAACTGGAGATCGCCCGCAGCACCGCACTGGACATGGCCGAAGCACGCTCGGCGTTCCTTGCCAACATGAGTCACGAGATCCGCACCCCGCTCAACGGTCTGCTGGGCATGATCGCTCTGTCCCTTGACGGCCCGCTGAACGCCGAACAACAGCAACAGCTGTCAATTGCCCATGACTCGGGCAAGGTGCTGGTGGAGCTGCTCAACGATATTCTCGACCTGTCCAAGTTCGATGCCGGGCAACTGGAGCTCGAGCACATTCCGTTCGACCTCGGCTCGCTGATCGAGGATACCGCCAACCTGCTGTCGCAGAACGCCGCGCCGAGCGTCGAGCTGACCTGCCTGATCGATCCGCACTTCCCCGCTCTGGTGCTGGGAGATCCGACCCGGGTGCGGCAGATCGTCAGCAATCTGTTGTCCAATGCCCTGAAGTTCACCCGCTTCGGCCGGGTTGATGTGCGTCTGTCGGCCCATGGCGACGGGGTGCGCATTGAAGTCTGCGACACCGGTATCGGCATCGCCCAGGAAGCTCAGGTGAAAATCTTCCAGCCGTTCACCCAGGCGGGCGCCGGTATCACCCGGCAGTACGGCGGCACCGGTCTCGGCCTGGCGCTGACCTACAACCTCTGTGAAGCCATGCAGGGTCGACTGACCATCAGTTCCGAGGCCGGTTTCGGCAGTCAGTTTTGTGCCGACCTGCCGCTGCCGTGCCATACCCGGGCGATCATGCCGCCACCGCTGCACGGCAAGGTATTGGCGATCACCTCGGCCAGCAGCGGCCTGGCGGAACTGCTCAAGACGCTGTTGCCGGTGTGGGGCGTGACGTATGAACAGCGCACCATGGACGACCCGTTGCTGGGCCTGTCACCCGATCTGCTGATCACCGATTGCCCGGAATGCCTGTTCAGTCTGCGCCCGACCCTCAGCGCGCCGATCCTGGTGGTGACCGCTTATGGCAGCTTCATGCCCAGCGAAGAGGCCGCTGCGCTGGCGCCATTGCAGCAACAGGCCCGACCACTGGCACGCAACGCGCTGTATCAGATCCTGCGGCGCATTCTGCTGGCAGACATCACCACGAACAACGATGCGCAGCAAGAAAGCCAGCCGGTTCAACGCCGCGGACGCGTGCTGCTGGTGGAGGACAATCCGGTCAACCAGTTGGTGGCCAAAGGCATGCTTGGCAAGCTCGGGTGCGACGTGGTGGTCGCCGCCCACGGCGCCGAAGCGCTGGATCAACTGGAGCACGATGAGTTCGACCTGGTGCTGATGGACTGCAACATGCCGGTGATGGACGGCTACGAAGCGAGCCGGCAGATTCGCCAGAGCGGGCGCTGGCCGCACCTCCCGATCGTGGCACTGACCGCCAACGCCATGTCCGAGGAGCGCGAGCGCTGCCGTGCCGCCGGCATGAGCGATTATCTGGCCAAGCCGTTCCGCCGCGAAGAGCTGGCGGCCCTGCTCGACCAGTGGATTCCGACTACGTCAGCGCCTTGATCTGCCCCAGCAGGTGATCAAGACCGTTACGCAAATCATTGAGCCGATCAAGATCCACGCCGCTGTCGCACAACAATCGGGCCTTGAGCGGCCCAACCTGCTCGCGCAACGCCTGGCCCTGGGTGGTCAGGCTTAGATGCACTTCACGCTCGTCACGCGTCGAGCGCTGGCGCTGCACCCACTGCAATTGCTCAAGCCGCTTGAGCAACGGCGTCAGAGTGCCGGAGTCCAGCGCCAGACGCTCGCCCAAGGCCTTGACCGTCGGTTGCTCCGGCGCTCTGTCCTGCCACTCCCACAGCACCAGCATCACCAGGTACTGCGGGTACGTCAGGCCGAGCTGATCGAGCATCGGCTTGTAAGCGCGAATCACCGCCCGGGACGCAGCATACAACTTGAAGCACAACTGACTGTCGAGCTTCAGCGAATCGTCGGGCAGGCTGTTCATTTGAGCAGGGCTTCGATCTCGCCGCTGATGTCCTGCGGCTTGGTGGTCGGCGCAAAACGCTTGACCAGTTGCCCATCCTTGCCGATCAGGAACTTGGTGAAATTCCACTTGATGCCCTCCGAGCCGAGCAGACCCGGAGCGCGTTTTTTCAACTGTACGAACAGTGGATGCGCATCAGAACCGTTGACATCGATCTTCTTGAACAACGGGAAACTCACGCCGTAATTCAGCTCACAGAATTCGCTGATCGCACCCTCGTTGCCTGGCTCCTGCTTGCCGAACTGATTACATGGAAACCCCAGCACCACCAGGCCCTGATCCTTGTAGGTCTGCCACAGCTCTTCCAGTCCTTTGTATTGCGGGGTGAAGCCGCATTTGCTGGCGGTGTTGACCACCAGAACGGCCTTGCCGGCGAAGTCGGCCAGGGTCTTTTGTTCACCCTTGATGGTGGTGACAGGAATATTCAGCAGGTTGTCGCTCATGAGACGGCTCCACGGGTTATCGGCAAAGGTCAAACATAGCGAGCAATTAAATTGTGTGCAATTTAATTAATTGAGTTGCCATCATGTAGGAGCTGCCGAAGGCTGCGATCTTTTGATCTTTAAAAATCAAGAGATCGCAGCCTTCGGCAGCTCCTACAGGGTGGATCAAACCAGCCGGTCGAGCGAGCAGTTCAATCGCGCGGCTCGAGGTTCAGGCACACCGAGTTAATGCAATAACGCAGACCGGTCGGTGGCGGACCATCGGGAAACACGTGGCCCAGATGCGCGTCACAGCGAGCGCATTTGACCTCGGTGCGGATCATGCCGTGACTGGTATCGCGGATTTCGGCCATGGCGCTTTCGCCGATCGGCGCGTAAAAGCTCGGCCAGCCGCAGCCGGAATCGAATTTGGTTTGGGAGTCGAACAGCGGCTCATTGCAGCAGACGCAATGATAAATGCCGTCGGTTTTGGTGGCGTTGTATTTGCCGGAGAACGGCCGTTCGGTCGCACTGAGCCGGCACACGTTGTACTGCTCGGGATCGAGCATCGCACGCCATTCTTCCAGGGTTTTTTCCAACTTTTCCATCATCACACCTCAACGGCTGAAAAAGCCCGATCTGTACCTTTTCCACGGATCGGGTGGCACGTATGATTGCGCCTCGTCACACGCCAGTCTGGCAGCCAGACCGGGCGCATTCAAACGGATTATTGGCGCCACCGCGCAAGACTCCGCCTGTGCGAAGACGCAGGAATCCCAGTACGGTTGGCCATCCGCCGTCTGGATCGTTCATTTTCGGGATCACATCGCCATGCAGTTCAGCAAATCGAACAAGCTCGCCAACGTCTGCTACGACATTCGCGGACCGGTGCTCAAGCACGCCAAACGTCTGGAGGAGGAAGGCCAGCGCATCCTCAAGCTGAACATCGGCAACCCGGCACCGTTTGGTTTCGAAGCGCCGGACGAAATTCTCCAGGACGTGATCCGCAATCTGCCGACCGCCCAAGGCTACAGCGATTCCAAAGGCCTGTTCAGCGCCCGTAAAGCGGTGATGCAGTACTACCAGCAAAAGAATGTCGAAGGTGTCGGCATCGAAGACATCTACCTGGGCAACGGCGTGTCCGAGCTGATCGTGATGTCGCTGCAGGCGCTGCTCAACAACGGTGACGAAGTGCTGGTACCGGCCCCGGACTACCCGCTCTGGACCGCCGCCGTGAGCCTGGCCGGCGGTAACGCCGTTCACTACCTGTGCGACGAGGGTGCCGACTGGTTCCCGGATCTGGCCGACATCAAGGCCAAGATCACGCCGAACACCAAGGCCATGGTGATCATCAACCCGAACAACCCGACCGGTGCGGTGTACTCGAAGGAAGTACTGCTGGGCATGCTGGAAATCGCCCGCGCGCACAATCTGGTGGTGTTCTCCGACGAGATCTACGACAAGATCCTCTATGACGATGCTGTGCACATCTGCACCGCCTCGCTGGCGCCGGACCTGCTGTGCCTGACCTTCAACGGTCTGTCGAAATCCTACCGCGTGGCGGGTTTCCGCTCCGGTTGGATCGCCATCTCCGGGCCGAAACACAATGCCCAGAGCTACATCGAAGGCATCGACATGCTGGCCAACATGCGCCTGTGCGCCAACGTGCCGAGCCAGCACGCGATCCAGACTGCCCTCGGCGGTTATCAGAGCATCAATGATCTGGTGCTGCCGCAAGGTCGCCTGCTGGAGCAGCGCAACCGTACCTGGGAGTTGCTCAACGACATTCCGGGCGTCAGCTGCGTCAAGCCGATGGGCGCGCTGTATGCATTCCCGCGGATCGACCCGAAGGTCTGCCCGATCCACAACGACGAAAAATTCGTCCTCGACCTGCTGCTCTCCGAGAAGCTGCTGGTGGTGCAAGGCACGGCATTCAACTGGCCGTGGCCGGATCACTTCCGCGTGGTAACCCTGCCCCGCGTCGACGACCTCGAGATGGCCATCGGACGTATCGGCAACTTCCTCAAATCCTACCGCCAGTAACCGGTCGACAGTGCGCAACGGTCCGAACGTTGCGCACTGTCTGATTCAGCAACACTTCTGCCCTCCTCGCCTCGCAGGGCCTTCTACACTTGCGATTCGTATAGTCCACACGCCTCTGGCGCAGTGGTGGCGGGTGGCGGCTGGCTGTCATCCCTTTCGGTTTCGGTCGTGGGCAATGGCCTGCAGCCCCGGAATCCGCTGTAGGACACAGTTTGAAATAGTCACTCAGTTGAATCACCCCGTGCCGCACCTTATATACCCCGCAGTACGCTACATCTTTAGCTTGAGGAGATTTCTACAACCATGATGCGCATCCTGCTGTTTTTGGCCACTAACCTGGCGGTCGTGCTGATAGCCAGCATCACCCTGAGCCTGTTCGGCTTCAACGGGTTCATGGCGGCCAACGGGGTTGATCTCAACCTCAGTCAGCTGCTGGTTTTCTGTGCGGTCTTTGGTTTCGCCGGTTCGCTGTTCTCGCTGTTCATCTCAAAGTGGATGGCCAAGATGAGCACCGGCACCCAGATCATCAGCCAGCCACGTACCCGGCATGAACAATGGCTGCTTCAAACCGTCGAGCAACTGTCCCGCGAAGCCGGGATCAAGATGCCCGAAGTCGGTATTTTTCCGGCCTACGAGGCCAATGCCTTTGCGACCGGCTGGAACAAGAACGACGCTTTGGTCGCAGTCAGCCAGGGCCTGCTCGAGCGCTTTTCGCCGGATGAAGTGAAAGCCGTTCTGGCCCACGAAATCGGTCACGTGGCCAACGGTGACATGGTCACCCTGGCGCTGATCCAGGGCGTGGTGAACACCTTCGTGATGTTTTTTGCGCGGATCATCGGCAACTTCGTCGACAAGGTGATTTTCAAGAACGAAGAAGGCCAGGGCATTGCCTACTACGTGGCGACCATCTTCGCCGAACTGGTCCTGGGCATCCTCGCCAGCGCTATCGTCATGTGGTTCTCGCGCAAGCGCGAATTCCGTGCCGACGAAGCCGGCGCACGTCTGGCGGGCACCAACGCGATGATCGGCGCGCTGCAACGCCTGCGCGCCGAACAGGGCCTGCCGGTACACATGCCGGACACTCTGAACGCCTTCGGCATCAACGGTGGCATCAAACAGGGCTTTGCCCGCATGTTCATGAGCCATCCGCCGCTGGAAGAGCGTATCGACGCGCTGCGTCGTCGCGGTTGATCCGACCGGCGTAACAATAAAAAGGCCCGCAGTGATGCGGGCCTTTTTTGTGCTCGGGATTGTGTGTTGGCTGATCTGGCCCCATCGCTGGCAAGCCAGCGATGGGGCCCGCACAGCCAGTACAAACCTATCGACCAGAAACCCGGTAAACCCGCTCCTCCAACCGCGTCACCCCCGCCTGCAGAAACTTCCAGCTCTCCCCCAGCACATCCTGCTCTTCCAGCATTCGCACCTGCCAGGCACCCGCCAGCAAGCGCTGCACCTCATCATCGCTCACCGCAAACGGTGGCCCGGACATCTGCGCCTGATCGTAATCCAGTGTGATCAACAGCCCCTGCACAACCGGCGGCAGGATTTGCTGCAGATGCGCCGCATAGCGTTCACGCATCGCAGGCGGCAAGGCGATCAACGCTGCGCGGTCGTACAATGCCGCGCAGTCCGCTACATCGCCTGCAGTCAGCGCGAAGAAATCACCGCACCGCAACTCGATGGAATCGCCGCGATAGACCTTGAACGGTCCCTCGTCGCTGACCTGCGGCGTTACCTGATGCTCACTGAAGAAGTCCTCGATGGCCTTCTGCGACAACTCGACCCCGAGCACCTGATGTCCGCGCCCGGCCAGCCACAACAGATCCAGGCTTTTGCCGCACAACGGCACCAGCACCCGCGCCTGCATCGGGATCGCCAACTGCGGCCAGTGACGCTGTAGATACGGGTTGACCTCAGGCAGATGAAAGCCGATCTGATTGGATTCCCACTTCTTGTGCCAAAACTCAGGCTGCATGCTTCACCCCAAAAATTCGATCAAAAGGCGTTAAAACTTATATTAGATTTAGATCAATGATCTGACTGAAGATGGCACCATCTTACCGCTCAGGAACCCATCATGTTTCCCAGCCTGTTTATTTCTCATGGTTCACCCATGCTTGCTCTGGAGCCAGGCGCCAGCGGCCCGGCTCTGCAGCGCCTGGCGGCTGAACTGCCTAAACCGAAAGCCATCGTGATTGTCTCTGCCCACTGGGAAAGCCAGGAATTGCGGGTCAGCAGCCATTCGCAGCCCGAAACCTGGCATGACTTCGGCGGTTTTCCCCGCGCCCTGTTTGAAGTGCAATATCCGGCGCCGGGCAATCCGCAACTGGCCGCCGAAGTGGCCGAATTGCTCAACGCTGCCCATCTTCCGGCTCGCCTCGATGCGCAACGACCGTTCGACCACGGCGTCTGGGTGCCGCTGTCACTGATGTACCCGCAGGCGGATATTCCGGTGGTGCAGGTATCGCTGCCGAGTCGCGGTGGCCCGGCGCTGCAAACCCGTGTCGGGCACGCACTGGCGAGTCTGCGCGAGCAGGGTATTTTGCTGATCGGCTCCGGCAGCATCACCCACAACCTGCGCGAACTGGACTGGCATGCCGGCCCGGAAAGCGTCGAGCCGTGGGCGCGGGACTTCCGCGACTGGATGATCGACAAGTTGGCGGCCAATGACGAAGCGGCGTTGCACGACTATCGTCAGCAGGCACCGAATGCGGTGCGCAGCCATCCGAGTGATGAGCATTTGTTGCCGCTGTATTTCGCCCGTGGCGCGGGAGGTGAGTTCCGCGTAGCGCATAAAGGCTTCACGATGGGTGCACTGGGTATGGATATCTATCGCTTCGGCTGACGTCATCGCTGGCAAGCCAGCTCCCACAGGGTTGTGGGGCGAGGCAAAAAGCAGACATAAAAAATCCCCGAACCAGTCGGGGATTTTTTATGTTTGATCAATCAGCCCGAGGGCGGATCAATCTTCGCGGTAGCGACGCAGTTTCAGCTGCTTGCCAGCGACGCGAGTGTCCTTCAGCTTGGTCAGGAGTTTGTCCAGACCATCTTCCGGCAGCTCGACGAGGCTGAAGCTGTCACGCACCTGGATGCGACCGATCGCTTCGCGGGCCAGACCACCTTCGTTGAGGATGGCGCCCAGCAGGTTCTTGGCGGCGATACCGTCACGCGCACCCAGCGCGGTACGGCAACGGGCACGGCCTTCACCCAGAGGCATTGGCGCGCGACGCTCGCGGTCGCCACGATCAGGACGATCACCGGAACGCTCAGGACGGTCGCCACGCGGTGCGTTGTTCGGCACCAGTGGACGTTCCTTCTCGATCGCTGCCAGGTTCAGCGCTTGACCGTTGGTTGCCTTGCGCAGCAGGGCTGCAGCCAGTGCACGCGGGGTGCAACCGATGTCAGCGGTCAGACGATCGAGCAGCTCGCCGTGAGTCGATTCGGCATCGGCAACCAGCGGCGACAGGCTGTTGGTCAGTTTCTTGATGCGTGCATCGAGCACAGCTTGAGCGTCCGGCAGACGCACTTCGGCAACTTTCTGGCCGGTGACACGCTCGATCACTTGCAGCATGCGGCGCTCACGTGGAGTCACCAGCAGCAGCGCACGACCTTCGCGACCGGCACGGCCGGTACGGCCGATACGGTGCACGTAAGATTCCGGATCGTACGGCATGTCCACGTTGAACACGTGGGTGATGCGCGGAACATCCAGACCACGGGCAGCCACGTCGGTCGCAACAACGATGTCCAGACGGCCATCCTTGAGCGAGTCGATGACGCGCTCACGCTGGTTCTGGGCGATGTCACCGTTCAGCGCAGCGGCTTTGTAGCCTTTGGCGTCCAGGGCACTGGCCAGATCCAGGGTCGCTTGCTTGGTGCGCACGAACATGATCAGCGCGTCGAAGTCTTCCACTTCCAGCAAGCTGAGAACGGCAGAGGTCTTCTGGTCAGCGTGAACCAACAGGTGAGCCTGTTCGATCGCGGTAACGGTCTGAGTCTTGCTCTGGATCTTCACGTGCTTCGGATCGCGCAGGTGGCGCTCGGCGATGGCACGGATCGACTGCGGCAAGGTTGCCGAGAACAATACGGTCTGACGGGTTTCCGGCATGGCCTTGAAGATCACTTCCAGGTCATCCATGAAGCCCAGTTTGAGCATTTCGTCCGCCTCGTCCAGAACCAGGTGGTTCACGGTAGCGAGGACTTTTTCGTCGCGACGCAGGTGGTCGCACAGACGGCCCGGTGTGGCGACAACGATCTGTGCGCCATTACGGATTGCTTTCAATTGTGGGCCCATCGGCGCGCCGCCGTAGACAGCCACAACAGTTACGCCCGGCATTTGCTTGGCGTAGGTTTCGAAAGCGGTTGCAACTTGTAGCGCCAACTCACGAGTTGGGGCCAGGATCAGAGCTTGCGGCTCGCGCTTGGACGGATCAATGCGGTGCAGGATAGGCAGGGCAAAGGCAGCGGTTTTACCGGTACCGGTTTGCGCCTGACCAATCATATCGTGACCGGCGAGGATGATCGGGATCGACTGCTGCTGAATGGCCGAAGGCTCTTCATAGCCGGTAGCGACTACTGCAGCGACAATATTGGGATGAAGTTCAAGAGCGGCGAAGCCGCCGATTTCCTGGGTCATGGGTCTGCCTCTAAGTGCATCCGCAAAGACCCATGCTCCAAAGCTGCGCATGCCGTGTTGAGACTCAAGAGTCGCCCTGGCAGCTTTGTCGGCGGGGATTTGCGAAAACGTATGAATGAAAAAGAATCGTCAAGGAAGAGCCCGCAGTGCGGACGTGCAGCCGAAGCTGACTTCGGGGAATTGCGCTACCTAAACGCGGCCCGGTTAAAGGCCGGCGCGCACTATACCGGAATTTGCCCAAAAAGGGAGCTTTTTTTATCAGCTGAATCGCTGTGTCACCGCTGTGTAACGGGGTTTTGCGGATAATCGTGCGAAGGTCTATTTTGCAAAGGCCCGGCCTTGCGGGTGATGACGCTTAAACGATTCATCGATGTGCGGCATACCGTCGCTGCACCCGCCCTTCCCGCCCGAGGATCTACCCATGAATCAGCCCTGCCCCGGCCGCGTCAGCCGCGAACATCGTGGTCATGTCCACTTGATTGGCCTCGACCGGGCCGCCAAACGCAATGCCTTCGACCTCGATCTGCTCAATGATCTGAGCCTGGCCTACGGTGAGTTCGAGGCCGACAGTGACGCGCGAGTGGCCGTGGTGTTCGGGCATGGCGAGCACTTTACCGCCGGTCTGGATCTGCTCAACACCAGCGCCGCCCTCGCCGAAGGCTGGCAGGTTCCGACCGGCGGTTGCGACCCGTGGGGTGTTTTCGTTGGTCCACGGGTCAGCAAACCGGTAATTGTCGCCGCGCAGGGCTACTGCCTGACCATCGGCATCGAGTTGATGCTGGCCGCTGACATCAACCTGTGTGCGAGCAACACCCGCTTCGCGCAAATGGAAGTGCAGCGAGGAATTTTTCCTTTTGGTGGTGCGACCTTGCGTTTTCATCAGGTGGCCGGCTGGGGCAATGCCATGCGCTGGCTGCTGACCGGCGATGAGTTCGATGCGCATGATGCATTGCGCCTGGGTTTGGTACAGGAAGTAATGGCCAGTGAGGACCTGCTGCCCCGCGCGATCGAACTGGCCGAGCGGATTGCCCGGCAGGCACCCTTGGGGGTGCAGGCGACGCTGATGTCGGCGCGGCAGGCACGGTATGAAGGTGAGACGGCGGCGGCACAGGGATTGCCGGCGCTGGTGAAGAAGTTGCTGGGGAGTGAGGATGCCAAGGAAGGCATCAGCTCGCTGGTTGAGCGGCGGCCAGGCATCTTCAAAGGGATCTGATGAACTCCTCCCTGTAGGAGCTGCCGAAGGCTGCGATCTTTTGATCTTGTTTCTAAAATCAAAGTCAAAAGATCGCAGCCTTCGGCAGCTCCTACAGTTGACCGAGTCGCCGCTCAGGTGGCTGGGCGAATACTGTTGATCAACGACTGCAACGAATACCCCAACCGCGGCGCCAGCGCTTCAGCGCGGGCGGTCAACGCCTGCATGTCGAGCTCCTGATCGAGATCCGCCGGCACAATCAGAATCACATTGCCCTCCTTCACCGGCAGTTCCCAGTAATGCCGGTGGTAGAGCCCACGCAGCAACGCGGCGCCCAACGGTTTGCCATCATCGGTGGCCCACTGGTTGATCACCAGCCAGCCGCCCGGATTCAAACGCTTCTGACAGTCACCGAGAAAACTCCAGGCCAGATGCCCGACACCCGGGCCGACATCGGTGTACAGGTCGACAAAGATCAGATCCGCAGGCTCGGCCGTCGGCAGCAACTCCAGCGCATCGCCGACCCGAATGTACAAACGCGGATCGTCATCCAGCCCCAGGTATTCGATGGCCAAACGCGGCACGTCCGGGCGCAGTTCGATGGCTTCGACATCTTCCAGCGGCAGGAACTTGAGGCAGGCCTGGGTCAGCGTACCGGCACCGAGGCCAAGAAACAGCGCGCTCTCCGGTTGTTCATGGCACAACGCGCCAATCAGCATCGCCCGGGTGTAGTCGTATTCCAGCCAGCTCGGATCGGCGGTGAACACGCAGCTCTGCTCAATAGCATCGCCGAATTCCAGAAAGCGGTAATCGGCTACTTCCAGCACGCGAATCACGCCGAACTCATCCTGTACCTCGGCGAGCAACAGCTCGACGCGCTCCTCAGTCATTTCGTCTCCTGATGGTCACCGGGCGCGGTGACGCGATGGCACCGCTGCGGCGCCGTGGCAAAGCGGCGATTGTCGGTGATGGGGCGGGAGCAGGTCACGCACTAATTGCTGCTACCATGGCCTTCCCGTGCGTAGAACCCATTAGAGACCGTGATGAGCCAACCCTGGAGTCCTGACAGCTGGCGCGCCCTGCCGATCCAGCAACAACCCCAATACCCCGACGCCGCGCATCTGCGCCAGGTCGAGCAGACCCTGGCCAGCTATCCGCCGCTGGTGTTTGCCGGTGAAGCACGCGAGCTGCGCCGCCAGTTTGCCGAAGTGACTCAGGGCCGGGCGTTCCTGTTGCAGGGCGGCGATTGCGCGGAAAGCTTTGCCGAGTTCTCGGCGGCGAAGATTCGCGACACTTTTAAAGTGCTGCTGCAAATGGCGATCGTAATGACCTTCGCCGCCGGTTGCCCGGTGGTCAAGGTCGGGCGCATGGCCGGTCAGTTCGCCAAGCCGCGCTCGGCCAACGACGAGACCATCGACGGTGTGACCCTGCCGGCCTACCGGGGCGACATCGTCAACGGCATCGGTTTCGACGAAAAGAGCCGCGTGCCGGATCCGGAGCGCCTGCTGCAGTCCTATCACCAGTCCACCGCCACCCTGAACCTGTTGCGCGCCTTCGCCCAGGGCGGTTTTGCCGACCTGCATCAGGTGCACAAGTGGAACCTGGACTTCATCGCCAACTCGGCACTGGCCGAAAAATACAGCCACCTCGCCGATCGCATCGATGAAACCCTGGCGTTCATGCGCGCCTGCGGCATGGACAGCTCGCCGCAACTGCGCGAAACCAGTTTCTTCACCGCCCACGAAGCGCTGCTGCTGAATTACGAAGAAGCCTTCGTGCGTCGCGACAGCCTGACCAACGATTACTACGATTGCTCGGCGCACATGCTGTGGATCGGCGACCGCACCCGTCAGCTCGACGGCGCTCACGTCGAATTCCTGCGCGGGGTGAACAACCCGATCGGGGTGAAAGTCGGCCCGAGCATGAACCCGGATGATCTGATTCGCCTGATCGACGTGCTCAACCCGGACAACGATCCGGGACGCCTGAACCTGATTGCGCGGATGGGTGCGAACAAGGTCGGCGATCACCTGCCGGCGCTGATCCGCGCGGTGCAGCGTGAGGGCAAACAGGTGCTGTGGAGCTCCGACCCGATGCACGGCAATACCATCAAGGCCAGCAGCGGCTACAAGACCCGCGACTTCGCGCAGATCCTGGGTGAGGTGAAGCAATTCTTCCAGGTGCATGAAGCCGAAGGCACTTATGCCGGCGGGATTCATATCGAGATGACCGGGCAGAACGTCACCGAGTGCATCGGTGGCGCGCGGCCGATCACGGAAGACGGGTTGTCGGATCGTTATCACACCCACTGCGATCCGCGGATGAATGCCGATCAGTCGCTGGAACTGGCGTTTTTGATTGCGGAAACTCTGAAACAGGTCCGCCGCTAGACCGAGTCGCCCCATCGCCAGCAGGCATGGATTGACCTCTATCCCTGTAGGAGCTGCCGAAGGCTGCGATCTTTTGATCTTGAAAAGCAAAATCAAAAGATCGCAGCCTTCGGCAGCTCCTACAGGGGTCAAAATCACTCAAAGATCTCTGTGGGAGCCAGCCTGCTGGCGATGAGGTCGTTCAGGCACCCTCAATTTGCGCCAACGCCACCCGCAACCGCGCCGCACTCTCACGCTGACAATTAAGCTGCACCCGCGCAAGCCCCAGCCAAACGGCCATCTGCCGCAGATTCAACGCCAGCGCCAGCATCCCCTCTTCATCCAGCCCCGGCACTTCCTCGTGCACCGCGTGCACCGCCAGGCGCCCCGACGCTCGCTCGGCCCGCAGGTCGACCCGCGCGGCAATCCGCTCGTTGTGCAAGAACGGCAGCACGTAATAGCCATAGACCCGCTTGTCTTGCGGCGTATAAATCTCCAACCGATAGCGGAAATCAAACAGTCGCTCGGTGCGACTGCGTTCCCAGATCAACGAATCGAACGGCGACAACAGTGCACTGGCAACCACTTTGCGCGGCACCTTCGGTTCCGGCAGGCAGTAGGCAATCTGTCGCCAACCGGCGACTTCACAGGTCTGCAACTGCCCGTCCTCGACCAATTCCGCCAGACGCGGTCGCGCATCCGCAGGATTCAAGCGGAAATAATCCCGCAGATCCTTTTCCGTGCCGACGCCGAGTGCCTGCGCCGCGTGCAGCAACAAGCCACGCTGCGCCTCAGCCTCGTCAGGTAACGCTTGTTGCAGAATCGGAGAGGGAATGACCCGCTCCGGCAAGTCATACAAACGCTCAAAACCGCGGCGACCGGCCACGGTCACTTCACCCGCAGCGAACAACCACTCCAGCGCATGCTTTTCCGCACTCCAGTCCCACCACTGCCCGGCCTTGTCCTCGCGGGTCGACAGGCTGCCGGCACCCAATGCACCGCGCTCCTCGACCGCACTCAAGACCCGGCGCACAACGCTCTGCTGCTCCAGACCAAACTTTGCCAGTTGCTGATAAATGTCTCTGCCATTCCTCGCCCGCTGCATGCGCCACCCCATCAACGGATACATGGCCAATGGCAGCAACGACGCTTCATGGCCCCAGTATTCGAACAACGTGCGACGTCGTCCCGAACTCCAGGCGGCCTGGTCGAGCAAATCGGCGGAATAGGAACCCAGACGGGAAAACAGCGGCAGGTAGTGCGAGCGCACCACGGCGTTGACGGAGTCGATCTGCAGCAGACCCAGCCGTTCGATCAGCCGGTTGAGCTGCGGCGCCTTGACGGTTGGCGGCTGGCGCCCGTTGAATCCTTGGGCGGCCAGCGCCAGACGTCGCGCCTGTTTGAGAGAAAGGGCCAGAGTCGCGGGCATGAACATCTCCTTGTCTGCTCGCAACCTACCTCACCTGAAAGTGGTTTGTGTAGTAAGGCGCCGATCATTTATGCATCGGATCGTCCCAGAACGCCCGAATGGCCTCGTGCTCGACGTCGGCCCGACTGACCCCGATGTCCTTCAGCGCTTCGTCGCTCAGACTGGCGAGCAACTCGCGCTCACGGTGCAGTTCGTACCAGCGGCTGAACTTGTGCAGCAGATCGGAAACGATATGGCCGTGGCCGGAAAATTTTGCGTCGTCTACATACTCTCTTTGACCTTTCATCGTGTTGCCCTCCTTGTGGATGGCTCAAGTCTCGCGCTGGCGCTAAGATCAATCCAACGAATGTTTCTGATGGCATTCATCACGGAGATTCATCAATTGTCGGCCTACCCGAGTATCGATACCGATGTCCTGCGCACCTTCGTCGCGATTGCCGATCAGGGTGGTTTTACCCGCGCCGGCGAAATGGTCAACCGCACGCAATCGGCGGTGAGCATGCAGATGAAGCGTCTGGAAGAAGACGTGTTGCAGCGTCAGCTGTTCGAGCGCGACGGCCGCCAGGTACGCCTGACTGCCGAAGGCCAGGTATTGCTGGGTTATGCGCGACGCATCCTGAAATTGCACAGCGAAGTGTTCAACACCCTGCGCGAGCCGCACATGGTCGGCACCGTGCGCATCGGTACGCCGGACGATTACGTGATGCGGTTTCTGCCGGGGATCCTGTCGCGATTCGCGCAGTTCTACCCGCTGATCCAGATCGAAGTGCATTGCGAGTCCAGCAAACAGCTGTTGCAGCGCACCGATCTGGACTTGTCGATCGTCACCCGCGAGCCGGGCAACGAGATCGGCCAGTTGCTGCGCAAAGAGCGTTTCGTCTGGGCCGAGGCGCAGAATTTCAGCGCGCACGAGCAGACGCCGCTGCCGCTGGCGATGTTCAACAGTGATTGTTTCTGCCGCTTGTGGGCTTGCAATGCGCTGGACGCGATGGGCCGCGATTACCGCATCGCCTACAACAGCACCAGCCTGTCGGCACTGATGGCGGTGGTGAGCGCGGGTCTGGCGATCACCGCGCAACTGGAGAGTTTGATCACCCCGGACATGCGTATTCTCGGAGCCAACGAAGACCTGCCGCTGCTGCCCGAGGCCAGCATCATGCTGATCCGCAACCTGAACAACCCGTCGCCGATCACCGAATGCCTGGCCGAGCACATCGTCGAAGGCTTCAAACTTTAAACGCGAGCATCACCGCACACAGCACCAGGAAACCGCAAAACAGCCCGCGCAGCAGTTTTTCCGGCATGGCGTGGGCGACTTTGACGCCCCAACTGATGCTCGCCAGACCGCCGATGGCCAGGGGCAGGCCGATCATCCAGTCGACCTCGTGATGCACCGCATAAGTCACCAGGGTCACGCCGGTGCTGGGCAGCGCCAGTGCCAGCGACAGGCCTTGAGCAACCACCTGGCTTGTGCCGAACAGACTGGTGAGGACCGGCGTCGCCACCACGGCCCCGCCAACACCGAACAGACCGCCCATGGTTCCGGACGCCGCGCCAAGCACACCCAGCCATGGCCATGAGTAACGCATCTCGGAGGTCACGGCGGTTTTCTTGCCGAACATCTTCAGCAGGTTGTACGCCGAGAGCACCACGAGGAAAGCGACAAAACCGATCCGCATGGTTTGCGCATCAATGCCCACCGCCCAGATCGAACCGATCCACGCAAAGCAAAAACCCATGATCGCCAGCGGCAGCGCGTGGCGCAGTTCGATGCGATTACGCTGGTGATAACGCCACAGCGCCAGCATCACGTTGGGCACCACCATCACCAGCGCCGTGCCTTGGGCGATCTGCTGATCGAGGCCAAACCACACGCCCAGCAGCGGGATGGCGATCAAACCACCGCCGATGCCGAAGATCCCGCCCAGTGTCCCTAGGGCGGCGCCAAACAGCAGGTACAACAAAAACTCGATCACAGCGATGTCCTCATCCGTCAGGCGATTCATCCTACGCAGTCGAGGCTGGCGGGGAAACGCACAGCAACGCACAATGGCTATGCCAATTTCGCACAAGCACCGAAACACTCATGAATCCCAATCAGTTGACCGAACAGCTCGGGCTGTTTCTCGATGTGCTGGAAAGCGGCAGTTTTTCTGCAGCTTCCCGTCGTCATCCGCTGACGCCTTCCGCCGTGGCGCGGCGCATCGACAGCCTGGAAAGCGCGGTTGGCAGCCAGTTGTTCATTCGCAGCACCCACGTCGTAAGGGCAACTCCGGCGGGTTTGGCGTTTGCCGAGCGGGCGCGGCGCATCGTCAGCGAGCTGCAACTGGCCCGCGCCGAAGCGGTGTCGTTGAGCAGTGCGCCGGAAGGCTTGATCCGCATCGATGCCCCCGCCGCTTTTGGTCGCCGCCATCTCGCGCCGGTCATCGCTGACTTTCTGGTGCTGTACCCGGGCCTCGACGTGCAATTGCACCTGATCGACAGCTTTATCGACATGCACGGCTCGAATCTGGGCAAAGTCGATCTGGTGCTGCGCGCCGGGCAAATGGCCGATACACGGCTGGTCGCCACGCCGCTGGCGAGCATGGTGCGCATTGCCTGTGCCAGCCCCGACTACCTGAAACGCCGTGGCGCACCGCGCCATCCCGCGCAGTTGAGTGAACATGACGGGCTGGATTGGGAAGGTCTCGCCCCGCCCTTCGCCTGGCGCTTCGAACTGGACGGGCAAATGCAACTGCATCGCCCCGCGCGCATCCGCATGAGCGCCAACAATGCCGAAGCGCTGGTGTGCGGGGCACTGGCCGGGCTGGGCATCGCGCATTTGCCCACTTGGCTGGCCAGTGAATACCTGCTGCGCGGCGAACTGCTGCCGCTGTTCTGCGGGAACGGCCTACCGCCACCAGAGACCACCGGCATCTATGCGCTGCGCATGGAACAACAGACCCATTCGCGTAGCCGCCTGCTGCTGGAATACCTCAAGACCCGCTTCAGCCCGATGCCGCCGTGGGATATTGCGCTACAGCGCGAACTGGGTCGGCACTAGATTCTGGATAATTATCTGGCGCATTAAACAATCGGGCGCTAGATTCAAGCCCATCACCGAACAAGGCTTTGCCATGACCACCGAACGCGACACCTGCGACGACCTGCTGCTCGACAATCAGGCCTGCTTCGCCCTGCATTCCACTTCGCTGATGATGACCAAGGTCTACAAGCCGCTACTGCAAGCGCTGGGCCTGACTTACCCGCAGTATCTGGCAATGATGGTGCTGTGGGAAAAGGACGGTTTGACCGTGGGCGAAATCAGCACGCGCCTGCTGACCGATCCGGGCTCGCTGACCCCGCTGCTCAAGCGGCTGGAAGGTGAAGGCTTGCTCAGCCGAACCCGCAGCCGTGAGGATGAACGCGTGGTGATCGTTGAACTGACTGCCCAGGGACGCGCCTTGAAGAACAAGGCCCGAACCGTGCCTCAATGCATCCTGGGGGCCAGTGGCTTCACGCTGGAGCGCCTGCAAAACCTGCAAGCTGAATTGCAGGCATTGCGTGGTCATTTGCAAGACAGCCTCGCTTAAGACTCCCCTTCCCTGTGGGCGCAGCCTTGCGCCTGCAGGCGAATCGCACATTCCCCGCTTACCCCCCGAAAATTTTTCCTCTCGTTTCAGGTTC
Source organism: Pseudomonas sp. AO-1 (assembly GCF_019775695.1). Taxonomy (NCBI): domain Bacteria; kingdom Pseudomonadati; phylum Pseudomonadota; class Gammaproteobacteria; order Pseudomonadales; family Pseudomonadaceae; genus Pseudomonas; species Pseudomonas sp. AO-1. The sequence goes on along the minus strand of NZ_CP079947.1, from coordinate 2,133,421 downwards.
AAAAAAACCTTCTATATCAAAAGCTTGAGATCACGACCCAGCCCGATCCAAGCGCCCATTCCCACTTTCTTCAAAAAATTATCTTGCGCACAAAACATTAGCGAGCTACATTCACTTCGCACTTACTTAGCGCGCAAATAATTAGCGCAAACAAACACACTCGACGAGGCTCACACCATGCAAACGCTCTACACCGCAATCGCAACCTCCACTGGCGGCCGTGATGGTCGTGCGATCTCCAGCGACAACATCCTCGACGTCAAGCTGGCTACTCCGAAAGAACTCGGCGGTGCCGGCGGCGCGGCCACCAACCCTGAGCAACTGTTCGCTGCCGGCTACTCGGCCTGCTTCATCGGCGCGCTGAAATTCGTTGCCAGTCAGACCAAACGCAAAATCCCGGACGACGCCTCGATCACCGCTCACGTCGGTATCGGCCAGATTCCTGGCGGTTTCGGTCTGGACATCGACCTGCACATCAATCTGCCGGGCCTGGAACAGGCTGACGCACAAAGCCTGGTCGAAGCGGCGCATCAAGTCTGCCCGTACTCCAACGCGACCCGTGGCAACGTTGACGTACGTCTGCACACCACCGTTTGAGAACAACGCCAAACCACTGTGGGAGCGGGCTTGCTCGCGAACAGGCCCGGTCAGACAACCTGTTTGTTGAATGACACACCGCATTCGCGAGCAAGCTCGCTCCCACAGGGTTCAGGGGTAGATGTGGAATCGCAGGCACAAAAAAGCCCGACTCAATGGTCGGGCTTTTTCTTTCCGTAAAAAGCAGTGCTTATTTGGCACGGCCTTTGTAGGAACCGCCTTCGCGGGTATCGATCTCGATCTTGTCACCGATTTCGATGAAGTCGGCAACCTGCAGCTCGGTACCGTTGGCCAGTTTGGCTGGCTTCATGACTTTGCCGGAAGTGTCGCCACGAGCCGAACCTTCGGTGTAGTCAACTACACGCACGATGGTGGTCGGCAGTTCTACGGACACCAGACGCTCTTCGAAGAACACGGCTTCGCAAACGTCGGTCATGCCTTCTTCAACGAAAGGCAGAACGCTTTCGATGTCTTCGGCGTTCAGCTCGTACATGGTGTAGTCAGTGGTGTCCATGAACGTGTAGGTGTCACCGCTGATGAAAGACAGGGTGGCTTCTTTACGATCCAGGATCACGTCGTCCAGCTTGTCGTCCGCACCGTAAACGGTTTCGGTCTTGTAACCGGTCAGCAGGTTCTTCAGCTTGGTCTTCATGATCGCGCTGTTACGGCCCGACTTGGTGAATTCAGCTTTCTGAACCAGCCAAGGATCGTTGTCGATACGGATCACGGTACCGGGTTTGAGTTCTTTACCAGTTTTCATTGCGAATATCCGAATTTGGATGGGATTTACAAAAATCTAGGCCGCGTATCATATCCAATTTAGGTAAAACTGTACCAGCGCCGTGGCAAGATCCGCCTGCAAGCCTTGTTCCAGACACCATTGCTCGGCGTTTTCCTGCAGTTCTGACCCGTGTTTACGGGCCTTGAGCCAGTGCTCGCCGATCGGTTGCCCGGCACTCCAGGCCCGCCACAGACCGTTCATCGCCTCGGCAGCGGCCGGCGAAAGCCCTTTCGTATACAACGCAAGAAAGGCGTCGAGCTTGTCCAGATGGATGTCTTCATCCTGCTGATAAATGTGCCAGAGCATCGGTCGCCCGGCCCACTGTGCACGGACGAACGAGTCTTCTCCGCGCACTGCGTTGAAGTCGCAGCACCACAGCAACTGATCGTATTGATCCTGACGAACGAACGGCAGCACCTGCACCGTCAGCGCCTGACGCACGTTCAGGTCACCAACGGCCAGAGAGTCGACCCCGAGCCAGCGCGCAACGTCACCGAGAATCCGCCCTTCCGGCACCAGTAGATGGGTCGGCGTGCTATCGGCAGCCAGCACGTCCAGCCAACTGGCCAGCCCGGCATTCTCGTAGGCAAACAATGAAATCAGTTGTGCGTCTGCTACGCGATCTACACCCAAGCCTTGCAGAAACTGGCGCTGTGCAGTCGCGTCCTGCTGAAATTGCCGACGCCGCTCAAGCAGACCGCTTTCACGCAGTAAGCCGCCGGTCCCAGGTCGAAATCCGGGAAAGAAAAAGAATTTCTGCACCGACTTGTACTTCACCGACGGTAAACCGTGACAACCGGTGACCCAGTCTTCAGCGCTGAGGTAATCGAGGTTCATCCACAGCGGCGGCCGTTGCCGCTCGGCCATGGCGTCCATATAGGCAGCTGGCAACTGACAAGCAAACGCGGCGATCACCACGTCCGCCGCTTCCGTCTGCGGCCAGTCGCTCGGCCAGTGCCACACCTCGACGCCCTGCTGCGATTGCTGCGCAAGGTGGATGTCGATCTCGGGGCAGATGCGTTCGAAGGCGCGCAGGTCATCAACCCACAAGCGCACTGCCAGTCCATGTTCGGCCACCAGTTGCCGGGCCAGACGCCAGGTCACGCCGATGTCGCCATAGTTGTCGACCACGGTGCAAAAAATATCCCAGCGGGTTTTCGGTACCGACATGCAAGACTCCCGTTGGCAAAAGCGCTGATTGTCCGCATAAATGACCTCGCGCAGAAGAGCCGACGGCGATTAATCTTCGTGCGACAATCGCCACTTGCCCGCAATCATCCGCCAGGAGGCAGCCATGCCCTATCGTCCCAACCCACGTCGTCCCTTGCCCATTCAGCTCAGCGCGTTGCAACTGACCGGCAGTATTGCTCTGGGCATGTGGCTGGGCTTTCTGGCCATCGCCCTGACCTGCTGGCTGATCTCGCGTTTTGTGTTGACCGAGCAACTGGCGCCGGTTGCCCAGGCCGTGCAGCAACTGGCCAAGCCGCCAGCGGCCGTCCAGGTACAACCGGACATACCGCCACAGAGTCCGCTGTTCGAGCAGTACGAAGAGAACCTGCGCAAGAACGAGCAGCAGGCACGCCTGGATCAGGCTCGCGGCAGCAGTCGCAACCAGTCGAATCCGAAATGCCAGTTCTGGCTGCAACAGGACCAGACTGCGCCGAGCGAAAAGAGCCGCGCCAACGTTTTGCAATTCTGCGATTGATCATGAACAAACACACCGTCCACCAACTGATCCTCGACAAACTGCGCGCCGACCTCGACATCGCCGAGCGCGCCGCGCAGACCGCTTATGAAACCGCGACCCACGAAGAAAACATCGCCGAGAACAAGTACGACACCCTCGTACTTGAGGCTTCCTATCTGGCGGCGGGTCAGGCGAAACGCGTCGAGGAAATCCGCCAGTCACTGGCGCTATGCCAGAACCTGACGCTGCGCGCCTACGACGAAAATCGCGGCATCGAGATCGGCGCCCTGCTTGGTCTGGAAGACGAAAAGGGTCGCGAACAATGGCTGTTTCTGGCCCCGGATGCAGCGGGCCTGAAAGTCGATGTGGTGGGTCAGCCGATTACCGTCATCAGCCCACGCTCGCCGCTGGGCAAAAGCCTGCTGGGCAAGCTCGAGGGCGATGAGGTGGAGATTCTGGTGGCAGGCACCCGGCAACAGTTCGCTGTCACCGAGGTGCTTTGAGGCGGGGACTTAGTGGACCGGCAATTCGACGCCGTCGAACAGCTCTTCCAGTTCCTGTTTGTTGTGGCACTGGATGGCTTTGGCCATCACTTCGCGGGTCAGGTGCGGGGCGAACTTCTCGATGAAGTCGCACATGAAACCACGCAGGAACGTACCGCGACGGAAACCGATCTTGGTGATGCTCGACTCGAACAGTTCGCTGGCATCCAGCACCACCAGGTCGTTATCGAGCTTGGTGTCGACCGCCATTTTGGCGACGATGCCCACACCCAGCCCCAGACGCACGTAGGTTTTGATCACGTCGGCGTCGGCGGCGGTAAACACTACTTTCGGCGTCAGGCCACGATGGCTGAAGGCTTCGTCGAGTTTCGAACGGCCGGTGAAACCGAACACGTATGTCACGATCGGATATTCGGCCAGCGCTTCGAGGGTCAGCTTCGGCAACTTGGTCAGCGGGTGGCCCTGAGGCACGACCACGCAACGGTTCCAGCGATAGCAAGGCATCATCACCAGATCACCGAACAGCTCCAGCGCTTCGGTGGCAATGGCGAAATCGACCGTGCCGTCAGCGGCCATCTCGGCGATCTGCATCGGCGACCCTTGGTGCATGTGCAGCGCCACGTCCGGGTATTGCTTGATGAAATTGCTGATCACCGGCGGCAATGCGTAACGTGCCTGGGTGTGGGTGGTGGCGATCGACAGGGTACCTTTCTTCTCGTTGGAGAATTCCTGAGCGATCTGCTTGATGCTTTCGACCTTGCGCAGGATTTCGCCAGCGGTGGTGATGATGCGCTCGCCGGCCGGGGTGACGCGGGTCAGGTGTTTGCCGCTGCGAGCGAACACTTCAACGCCAAGTTCGTCTTCCAGCAGACGGATCTGTTTACTGATACCCGGTTGCGAGGTGTAAAGGCTTTGGGCGGTAGCGGAAACGTTGAGGTCGTGGTGCGCCACTTCCCAGATGTAGCGCAATTGTTGAAGCTTCATATGTATCCCTCAAAGCAGGTAGACGCCACGGGCATCAGCGACGGTATATAACTATATTAATGGTTTGATGAATAAATCTAGAACTTTTTTATCAAAACGCCATTATTCCCGCTTCAGCGATCCCCCCGGCGCCGACGCTCCACCAACGGCACCAGATAGACCGGCACCTTGGCCAATTGCAGGACCCGGGTCGCCGTGCGCCCCAAAGGCGTTTCCGCCCCTACGCCGTGACTGTGAGTGCCTACGATCAACAAATCCACAGAGAGTTTCTGCACCTGGTCGAGAATCACCTGCGCCGGATCGCCCTGCACCACCCGAACCGCGCAAATCCGCTGCAGATCCTGCTCGCCCTCGTCGCCCAGCTCTTCGCGAAAACTGTCCAGCACCCGTTGCTCGATACTGGCGATGACAGTTTTCAGACCCTGACTGTGAAATTCGTTCAATGCCTGTTCGTCGAGATAACTCTGCAACACCGATTCGGCAAACAGCCCCATGGGCTCCACTGCATGCACCACGTACAAGTCGGCATTGAATGTCCGCGCCAGTGCCAGGGCATGCTGCATCACTAACGGTGCGTACAGACCGAGGTCAGTGGCATACAGCATCGAACGAATCATATGACCTCCTCGCGTGCCAACATGGCGGAGATTTGATTCAGCTTAGCAGTGCCTTGGCGACTACGACGTGCGACGCAACGTCTTGAAGCACAGGGGCTTTAGATCGACGTTTCGTTGCTGATGCCATGCGGCACATGGCCGGTGGCGACCACTTCACGGGCGAGCTCGCAGTGCCCGGCCTGATCGTCGAAAAACACGTCGGCGGCAAAGGCTTCGAGGAATGCCGATTTGGTCAGACCGCCGAGGAACAGCGACTCGTCGAGGCGGATATCCCACTCGCGCAAGGTGCGGATCACCCGCTCATGGGCCGGTGCCGAACGCGCGGTGACCAGCGCCGTGCGGATCGGGCAGTCGTCCTCCGGGAACTCGCGTTGCAGCGCATTGAGCGCCGCCAGAAAACCTTTGAACGGCCCACCGCGCAATGGCTCGCGTGCCGACTCGCGTTCCTTCGCCTGGAACGCCTCCAGCCCGCCGGACTGATAAATGCGCTCGGATTCGTCGGAGAACAACACCGCGTCACCGTCGAAGGCGATGCGCAACTCATCACTCGCGGCACGGCTGGCGCCACCAGACAGAATTGTCGCTGCAGCAAATCCGGCATCCAGTGCGGCGCGCACGTCCTCGGCGTGCGTGGACAGAAACAGGTCACAGCCAAAGGCCTTGAGATACGGATACGGGCTGCGTCCGCCGACGAAGGCCGCCCGGGAAATGTCCAGCCCGTAGTGATGAATCGAGTTGAACGCGCGCAGGCCGGTATCGGCACTGTTGCGCGAAACCAGAATCACCTCGACCCGGGCGCGGTCGAGGCGACTGTTGAGGCTCAGGAGTTTTTCCACCAGCGGGAACGCATCGCCAGGGGCGAGAATTTCGTCTTCGTGTTCGATCTGGTATTGCCGATAGGCTTCAACGCCGCTCGACAGGTAGACCTTGTGACTCTCGCTCAGGTCGAACAAGGCGCGAGACGAAATCGCCAGCACCAGTTTGTCATCGATATTCTTGGCCATGCCTTCCCCCCACTCCCGCAAAAAACCGACTCAGGTGTTGCGTCGGTCGATGAAACCCAACGTACGATGCAGCGCATCGATTCGTGGCAATTCACATCCTGCCGCCTTGGCGGCGGCCAATGGCCGGGCGTAAATCGCTTCCAGCTCCAGCGGCCGTTTGTGCAGAAAATCGTGGTACATGCTCGGCCAGTAATCGGGCATTTTCTCGGTCATTGTGAACAAGTACTCGGCGTAACCGGGCGGCATATCGTGACCGCAGGCCTTGGCGCCCTTCACGACTTCAGCCATCAATGCCTGAATCAACGCGCGACTGTCAGCGTCGGCCATCAGCGGCGTGGTACCGGCACCGAGCAACACCGAGAGACCGTTGTAGGGAATATTCCACACCAGTTTCTGCCAGCGCGCCTGTTGCAGATTGGCCATCGCCTGCGAATCGATGCCCGCGGCGCGGAACAGACTGGCGCCCTCTTCAACGAGCGCCATGCGCGCCGCATCGTCCGTCGCCGGGCCGCTGTGATAGCCGACGTTCACCGCCCCCAAGGCCTGATGGGTGATGTGCCCCGGGCCTTCGCGATGCACGCAGATCAGGCACAGACCACCGAGCAGATGCAGGGAGTCGGGCAGCAACTCACGCAAGCTGTCTTCGACGTCCAGACCGTTCTGCAGCACCAGCACTTTCGCGCCGGGCCTGGCCGCGGCAATGATCGCCGGGGCCAGACCCGCGCTGCTGGTGGTCTTGGCGCCGACCAGCAACCAGTCGCAGGCCGGCATGTCCTCGGCCTTGGCATACGCTTGCACCGGGTTCAATGTCAGCGTGCCATGCACGGCACTGTCCACTTGCAACCCCCGCTCGGCCACCGCTGAAAACTCACTGCGCAGTAAAAAGTGCACATCGAAACCGGCCCGCGCCAGCATCAAACCGTAAAACCCGCCAATTGCACCGGTGCCGATAATCCCGATCACCGGTTTGCTGTCTGCTCCCACCATCTATGGCAACTCCTCTGCAATTCGACCCAGCGCCTGCGCCACTGCCGCGTTCAGCGCAGCGGCGCTCAGACGCGTGTGCAATGCCCCAAAGAACTCGCCGTCGCGTACCACAAACAGCGCCGGCAAATGAAAGACCTGATAGCGCTCCACCAGCCCGCCGTTGTTGCCGGCATCGATCCAGCACAGGCGATCCACCGCCAGCGCGAACCCGGGCAACACCTCTCTGGCATAGCGGCAACTGGAACAGCCGACACTGGTGAAAATCACCAGCGAAACACCGCTCATCGCCAGCAGCCGCTGGTCGGCGTCGAAATCGGTCAGCTCGGATTCGACCACTATACTGGGGGAAACAATGTCAAATGGCCGACACAGGGAGTCTGTGCTCATGGGACGTTTCATTCCTCATCCGGACGAAGTGCCGGTTGAATTAACCTTGCTCAAGCCTGAGTGTATTTCCAGGCAACAGCTGCACACTATCAGCCTCGGCGGGATCGCTTGCAATTATCACCGCGCCTGGCGCCACGGCACCGCCCTTGAAGTGCGCTTGCCGACGCTCAATGCCGACCTCTGTTTTCCGGGCTATGTGGCGTGGTGCCTGCGACGCAAAAAGGGCTATCTGGTGGGGATCGCGTTCACTGATGAGCAGACGCTGTTCAGCGCCCGGATGGGCGAACAGGTGTGCCAGATCGAACGTTATTGCCGCATGAACGAGGCCCATGACGACCTGCAGGATATTCAGGCGCTGGCCCTGCAATGGGTCGAACAACACGCCAACGAGTTCTCCCACGACAGCGTGCGCAAGGCTTTTGCCCAGCCAGTGCTGGATTAAAGCGGTGCTTGCCCATTGTCGAGCCGCGTCTGACGCGCTAAGGTTCGGCTCCCCGACGCGCTTAAATCTGCTGTGCTCCGCCGCGCGGGGATCGCTGGCGGCCGGCACCCGTGACCTGACGAGTAAACGATGGCTGATTTACCGATCAACGACCTAAACGTCGCCTCTAACGAGACCCTGATCACTCCCGATCAGCTCAAGCGTGATATCCCTCTGAGCGATGCTGCGCTGCGCACCGTCACCAAGGGCCGCGAAGTCATTCGCAACATTCTTGATGGCACCGACCACCGTCTGTTCGTAGTGATCGGCCCGTGCTCGATCCACGATATCAAGGCTGCCCACGAATACGCCGACCGCCTCAAGGTGCTGGCGGAGGAAGTCTCCGACACCCTGTATCTGGTCATGCGTGTGTATTTCGAGAAGCCACGGACCACCGTCGGCTGGAAAGGCCTGATCAACGATCCGTACCTGGATGACTCGTTCAAGATTCAGGACGGCCTGCACATTGGTCGCCAGTTGCTGCTGGACCTGGCCGAGAAAGGCCTGCCGACCGCCACCGAAGCCCTCGACCCGATCTCCCCGCAGTACCTGCAGGATCTGATCAGTTGGTCGGCCATCGGCGCGCGTACCACCGAATCCCAGACCCACCGTGAAATGGCTTCCGGCCTGTCTTCGGCTGTCGGCTTCAAGAACGGCACCGATGGCGGCCTGACCGTGGCGATCAACGCCTTGCAATCGGTTTCCAGCCCGCACCGCTTCCTCGGTATCAACCAGGAAGGTGGCGTGTCGATCGTCACCACCAAGGGCAACGCCTACGGTCACGTGGTGCTGCGTGGTGGCAACGGCAAGCCGAACTACGATTCGGTCAGCGTCGCCCTGTGCGAGCAGGCGCTGAACAAGGCGAAGATCAAGCCGAACATCATGGTCGATTGCAGCCACGCCAACTCCAACAAGGATCCGGCCCTGCAACCGCTGGTGATGGAGAACGTCGCCAACCAGATCCTCGAAGGCAACCAGTCGATCATTGGCCTGATGGTCGAGAGCCATCTGAACTGGGGCTGCCAGGCCATCCCGAAAGACCTCGCCGACCTGCAATACGGCGTGTCGATCACCGATGCCTGCATCGACTGGTCCGCCACCGAGAACACCCTGCGCAGCATGCACGCCAAGCTCAAGGATGTGCTGCCTAAGCGTCAGCGCAGCTGATCAGCGTTTCGCGGGCATAAAAAAACGCCGGGCATTGCCCGGCGTTTTTGTGTGTAGGGGTAATCAGATTTTCGCAGCGCGCTTCTGATGGCGCTCCATATAGCGCTCGACGTAGGAGCACGACGGAATCACCGTATAACCCATTTCCTCGGCGTACTGCAGCGCGCTTTCGGTCAGCGCTGCCGCGATGCCTCGACCGCGCAGGGCGTTGGGCACGAAGGTGCGGTAGATATCCAGGGTCTGTTTCCCCAGATCCATATAGGTCAGGTAGGCACGATGACCGTCCACATTGGTCTCGAACTGATGACCAGCCTGGTCATGGTGGATGGACAACGCCTCGCTCATCACTACTCCTCGCGGGTCTTGAATTCTGACCCCTACCTTACCGATGTTTTTCCGGCGAAGGAACATCTACGCCACCCCGTGCCTGATGGACACCGAGAAAAGCCACACCGATCTCGCGCAACCGAGCACGTGATAAATAGTAGGCACCATTGGCAAAAATGCTCAAGGTGCGCTCGTCATCGTGCAGGTTGTACGGATAACTCCGATGGGCGTAGTGGCAGGCGCGGGGAACATATCCCGAGGCGCTCACCTGAACATTGCCGGATGTCGAGACTTAAGACGCAGGCTCTTCTTTAAAGTCACCTCAAGAGCGACAAAGATATGTGAGGCGTCATGCAAAATCGGAACAAAAGTGTAGACGAATTCATCTAGGCAGACTTGGTGCAAGACGCCGAAAACAGCACATGACAGCGGGAACTTTTTCTCATTAACTCGCTCAGGCAGGGGCTTGCAGCTGGATATTTTTTAATCAGCCCCGTTAAAAGTTGCTCGAAAAAGAATCAACGCCTACAATTTTTTTTGCTTCTTGCGCTACGTCAGTTTACTTACTACAAGTAATGGGTAGTATGTACGCCGGCTATTTCCTCAATCGGAGGAGAAAGCCACTTAATTGAAAGTCCTTGAAGGGGAACACGATGAACAACGTTCTGAAATTCTCTGCTCTGGCTCTGGCCGCAGTTCTGGCTACCGGTTGCAGCAGCGCATCGAAAGAAACCGAAGCACGTCTGACCGCTACTGAAGACGCAGCTGCTCGCGCCCAGGCTCGTGCAGACGAAGCATACCGTAAAGCTGATGAAGCTCTGGCTGCTGCTCAAAAAGCACAACAGACTGCTGACGAAGCTAACGAGCGTGCTCTGCGTATGCTGGACAAAGCTAGCCGCAAGTAATAATCCCTCGGGATTGTTATCAAGCCGACCCAGTTTCTGGGTCGGCTTTTTTGTGCCTGCAGCTTTTGTCCGGACAATAAAAAACCCGCCGACGCTTCTTGCATCGGCGGGTCTGGGTCGGCCTTATTGCTGCAGGTCGATCGGCGCACTCGAGACAATCGGAGCCGAGGTATTCGGCGTGCCGATTTCGGTTGGCAAACCGTCTTCGGCCGCCACCACATCACGTACCACATCCCAGTTCACGCGCAGATTGTTGGTCACGTCTTCGCGCTTGAGCATCGCGTTGATCACCGCGGTGTGCTTGTCGACTACCGACGGATTGCCCTTGTCGTCGATTGGCGTGTGCGCTTCCAGATAGACCTTGCCACCACTGCTGCCGAACTTGTACGCGTCATTGAGGATGCGCACCGAAGTCCCGACCGGCACCATGGCCGCCATTTCCAGGACGTTGTTGTTGAACATCCGGAAGCAGCCGTGGCTGGTGCGCATGCCGATGCCGAACTTCTTGTTCGAGCCGTGGATCAGGTAGCCCGGGGTGCCCAGGGTGAACTTGAACGGGCCCAGCGGATTGTCAGGACCGGCCGGCACCACGTTCGGCAGCGGATCACCATCGGCGGCGTGCTCGGCCTTGATCGACGCAGGAGGGGTCCAGGTCGGGTTCGGCGTCTTGGCGGTGATCGAGGTATGCGCGATTGGCGAACCCCAACCTTCACGGCCGATACCCAGCGGGAAGGTGTACACCACGTTCCGGCCTTTCGGGTAGTAGTAGAGACGGTATTCGGCGAGGTTGATCACGATGCCCTCGCGCGGCCCCGGCGGCAGAATGAACCGCGTCGGCAGAACGATTTCAGTACCGGCGCCCGGCAGCCAGGCATCGACACCCGGGTTGGCCGCGACCATTTCCGAATAGCCCAGGTCGTACTTGGTCCCCAGGTCAGCGAAGGTGTCTTCGTACTTGGCCTTGATCACCTGCACCTGACCGATGATGTCCTCACCAGGCGGTGGCAGGGGAAACTCCAATGCAGCAACGGGACCGGCCACACACAGGGCGGCAAGTGACAGGCAGCGGGTGACGGCAGGAAAGCGCGGCAACATCCGGAAAATCCTTCGCATGATCAACAAGGGGTATAAGGGCGCGATTGTACACCGCACCTCGGGAATTCGGGGAGATGCGCCGATGGGCAGCCAGAAGTCTTCATGCAGGCGCTGCCGCAGGCTGCGATCTATTGGTCCTAAAGCTCGAAACGCAACTCAGGCCAGATCGGCGAGGTGCCACGTTTTTGCGACTCGAGAATCGCCCGGCACAACGAACACAGACGCTGATCCTGGAACACCCGGCGATCGACGCTGGACCAGCGCGGCTGCGCCGGCAACAGACTGCCGCACAACGTACGGTCGGCCGAGCCTCCGAGTTCGAGCTGACGGGTCACCAGATGCACCCGCACTTCCTGGCAGGCGAACAGATCCAGCTGTTCGTCAGGCTCGATCAGTTGGTAGGCAAACAGGGACCAGGCAGGACGCGGCATCGGGGGCTCCAAATAAGGGGGCGCCACATTAGCCGAAAGCCTGCCACTAGAAAAGCCTCATAACAGCGGTTTTAGCGTCGGCCAGACATTTTCCAGCAACTTGCCCTGAGCCCCGACTGCCGGGTGCAGACCATCGGCCTGCATCAGCTCGGGATGCCCGCCCACGCCTTCGAGGAAAAACGGTACCAGCGGGATGTTTTTCTCGTCCGCAAGTTTGCCGTAGACCTCGGCAAAGGCCTCGGTGTAACGCTTGCCGTAGTTCGGCGGCAATTGCATGCCGAGCAGGAGCACCTTGGCACCGGTCTGGCGCGAGCGGTCGATCATTGCCGCAAGGTTTTGTTGCAATTGCGTTGGCGGCATTCCGCGCAGGCCGTCATTGCCGCCCAATTCGAGGATCACCAGTTCCGGCTTATGCTCTGCAAGCAGCGCCGGCAGGCGCGCCTGGCCTCCGGCACTGGTGTCACCGCTGATGGAGGCATTGACCACTTTGTCGTCAAAACCTTCAGCCTTGAGCCGTTGCTCGAGCAGCGATACCCACCCCAGGCGGGTATCCAGTCCGAAACCGGCGCTGATACTATCGCCAACGATCAGGACAGTACCCGCCGCTGCGTTCTGGGCCATGCACATCAAGGCCAGGCCAGCACTCAAAAACCACACACGCATCGGATTCTCCATGGGCGCAAGCATTCTCACCGCGAAGAACCTCAGCAAAGTGGTTCCCAGCGCGGAAGGTGAACTGACTATCCTGCACGAACTCAGCCTGGAACTGAACCAGGGCGACAGCCTGGCCATCGTCGGCGCGTCCGGTTCCGGCAAATCCACCCTGCTCGGCCTGCTCGCCGGCCTCGATTTGCCGAGCAGCGGCGAAGTCATTCTCGCCGGACAAGGCCTGAGCAGTCTCGACGAGGACCAGCGCGCGCGCATCCGTGCCGAGCACGTAGGCTTCGTCTTTCAGTCGTTCCAGTTGCTCGACAGCCTCAACGCGCTGGAAAACGTCATGCTGCCGCTGGAACTCGATGGCCGCAAGGACGCCCGTGAGCGCGCCACTGAATTGTTGCAGCGCGTCGGCCTCGGCCAGCGCCTGACGCACTCGCCGCGCCAGCTCTCCGGTGGTGAACAACAGCGCATTGCGATTGCCCGGGCCTTCGCTGCCGAGCCCGACGTGCTGTTCGCCGACGAACCCACCGGCAACCTCGACAGCCACACCGGCGAGCGCATCAGCGACTTGCTGTTCGAACTGAACAAGGAACGCGGCACTACTCTGGTGCTGGTGACCCACGACGAACGCCTGGCCCATCGCTGCCGGCGCCTGATCCGACTTGAAGCCGGGCTGCTGGTCGCCCCTCTGGAGCCTTGATGGCACGTCTGCCGCTCTTGCGCCTGTTCAGTCTCGCCCTTCGCCAATTGCTGCGCGATGCTCGCGCCGGCGAACTTCGCGTGTTGTTCTTCGCCCTGCTGGTGGCGGTGGCCGCGAGTACCGCAATCGGTTACTTCGGCGCCCGTCTCAACGGCGCAATGATGCTGCGCGCCACCGAGTTCCTTGGCGCCGACCTGGTCCTCGAAGGCAGTTCGCCGGCCCGCGACAAACAGATTCGCAGCGGCACCGAGCTGCGTTTGAATCATGCACAGGTGGTGGAGTTTTCCAGCGTCGTCGCCACTGACAACGGCATTCAGTTATCGAGCATCAAAGCCGTCGACCGCGCTTATCCACTGCGCGGCGAACTGAAAAGTGCCCCGGCGCCGCTTGCCGCCGAGACAACCGGCGGCGAACCGCAACCCGGTGAAGCGTGGGTCGAGGCACGCTTGCTGACCGCCCTGGACCTGAAAATCGGCGACAGCATCGACGTCGGCATGAAAACGCTGAAACTGACCCGCGTGCTGACCTACGAACCGGATCGCGCCGGCAACTTCTACAGCTTAACGCCTCGGGTGATGATCAACCTCGACGACCTTGCCGCCACCGGCGTGGTACAGCCCGGCAGCCGCGTCAGCTACCGCGAGCTGTGGCGCGGCGAACCGCAGGCGCTGGAAACCTATCGGCAATTGCTCAAACCGGGCCTGGCCGCCAATCAGCGCATTCAGGATGCGCGTGACGGCAACCGGCAGATTGGCGGCGCATTGGGCAAGGCCGAGCGCTACCTGAACATGGCCAGTCTGGTCGCGGTACTGCTGGCCGGCGTGGCCGTGGCACTGTCTGCAAACCGCTTTGCCAGTCGCCGCTTCGATGCCAGTGCCTTGCTGCGCTGCCTCGGTTTGTCGCGTCGAGAAACCATGCTGTTGTTCAGTATTCAACTGAGCGTACTGGGTTTGTTCGCCGCCCTCAGTGGCGCGGTGCTTGGCTGGCTGGCACAACTGGGGCTGTTTGCCCTGCTGCATGATCTGCTGCCCGCGGATATCCCGCCAGGCGGCCTGTTTCCGGCGATGGCCGGCATCGGTACGGGACTGGTCGCACTCGCCGGTTTCGCCCTGCCACCGCTTGCTGCGCTGGGTCGGGTGCCTCCACTGCGCGTGCTGCGCCGTGACATGCTGCCGATTCCGTCGAGTACCTGGATGGTCTATGGCGCGGCACTGGGCGCACTGGGTCTGATCATGTGGCGCCTGAGTCTGGATCTGTTGCTGACTTTCGCCCTGCTGGGCGGCGGTGTAATCGCGGCGCTGGTATTGGGTGGTTTGCTGTTGTTGCTGCTCAACAGCCTGCGACGGATGCTCGCCCGTGCGCCGCTGCCGTGGCGCCTCGGTCTGGGTCAGTTGTTGCGTCATCCGCTGGCGGCGGCCGGGCAGGCGCTGGCGTTCGGTCTGATCCTGTTGTCGATGGCATTGATCGCTCTGCTGCGCGGCGAGCTGCTCGACACCTGGCAAAACCAGTTGCCGAAAAACGCACCGAATTACTTTGCCCTGAACATCCTGCCAGCGGACAAACAAGCCTTCACCGACCACCTGATCAAAGTCTCGGCTCAAGCGGCACCGTTGTACCCAGTGGTGCCGGGACGGCTGATCAGCATCAACGGCGAACCGGTGCAGCAGATCGTCAGCAAGGATTCCGCCGGCGACCGCGCAGTGCAACGCGACTTGAGCCTGACCTGGGCCGCAGACTTGCCGGCCGGCAACACGCTCACCGCCGGTGTGTGGTGGACCGGGCAACCCTCGGAAGACATACCGGGCGTGTCGGTGGAAGGCAAAGTCGCCGAAAGCCTCAAGCTCAAACTCGGCGATCGCATGGTGTTCAGCGTGGGCGGGGTCAATCGTGAAGCCAGGGTCACCAGTCTGCGCGAAATCAATTGGGACAACTTTCAGCCGAACTTCTTCATGATCTTCCAGCCCGGCACCCTGAGGGATCTGCCGGCGACTTACCTGACCAGTTTCTATCTGGCACCCGGTCACGATCAGCAGATTGTCGAACTGTCACGGGCATTCCCGGCGGTGACCATCCTTCAGGTCGAAGCTCTGCTGGAACAGCTGCGCAGCATCCTCGCCCAGGTCACCCTGGCGGTGGAATACGTGTTGTTATTTGTGCTGGCGGCGGGGATGGCGGTGCTGTTCTCTGGCTTGCAAGCCACGCTGGACGAGCGCATTCGCCAAGGCGCGTTGTTACGCGCACTGGGCGCGCAACGGCAGTTGCTGGTCAAGGCGCGGCGTATCGAGTTCGGTCTGCTCGGCGCGGTCAGCGGTTTGCTGGCGGCCATCGGTTCGGAAGTCGTGAGTCTGGTGTTGTATCGCTTTGCCTTCGATCTGCCATGGCATCCGCATCCATGGCTGCTGGTGCTGCCATTGATTGGCGCCGCACTGATTGGCGGTGCCGGCGTGTTCGGCACGCGTCGAGCACTGAATGCGAGTCCGCTGACAGTCTTACGCGAGGGTTGATAGACTCCAGCCTTCGTCACCACAAGAAGTTGCCATGAGCCGTTATCGCCCTCCCCGCACCGCCGGCACCGCGCTGATCACCCCTGAAGGTGAAGCGCGGATGCGCGCCGAATTCCATGAACTGTGGCATGTGCGCCGCCCGCAAGTGACGCAGGCAGTCAGCGAGGCAGCGGCGCAGGGTGATCGTTCGGAAAACGCCGAGTACACCTACGGCAAGAAAATGCTGCGCGAGATCGACAGCCGCGTGCGTTTTCTCACCAAGCGACTCGAAGCACTGAAGGTCGTCAGCGAAAAACCCAGCGATCCGAACAAGGTGTACTTCGGTGCCTGGGTGACCATCGAGGACGAAGACGGCAAGCAGTCGCGCTACCGCATCGTCGGCCCGGATGAACTGGATCTGAAACTGGGTCTGATCAGCATTGACTCACCGCTGGCTCGTGCCTTGATCGGCAAGGCGCTGGACGCCGAGGTTCGGGTGCAGACGCCAACCGGTGAGCAGTTTGTCTATATCGTGGCGATCGACTATCCCTGAGCGTTTCAGCGGCGGGTGATCAAACCCTGCCGTGCAACGCGGGTCAGTTGCTTGATCATTTCCGGAGCGTCTTCAGCGCTTGGTGCCTGAATCACGGCGAGGTCAAAACTGTCACTGGCAAAGCGCGCCAGCGACTCGCCGTCTTCAACGAACTGGATCAGGAACGCGGCAGGACCGCCGCTGCGACGTGGCCAGCCATCGAGATAACGCAACAGCGTCGGCTGGTGTTTGCCGCCAAGCAGGATTTTTGGATTGCGTTGGGTGATATGTGCCGTGATCGGCGCGGGACGTGCTGGAGGGCGTAGTGCATTCATCGTGTCGTGTCTCTGCCTCAAAAGTCTGCATGGCAGGTGAGAGGCAACACCGAACCAGCGCTTTAGCGGTATTTCGAAGCCCTGTTCCGGCTTCTGACGGCAACTGTCTGAGTCACCTGGCGCCCCGCAAGTAGCTGTTTAAATCGGCGCATGAGCAACATCCTAGAGAACGTGACCGATGAGTGTCAAGAATCAGCCACAACAAAAAAAGGCCCGCACAATGCGGGCCTTTTGCTTGATCCAGAGCGCTCAACCGGCGATGGCGCGATCCACCGACAGCTTGCCGGCGCCTTCGATCATCACCGCGAGGCTGCCACCGAGCAACGCCAGGGCGAACTCGTAACCGTTGTTGGCCATGAACAGACCGTTGCTGATGTGCACGGTGAAGATCGCCACCAGCGACAGGAAGGTCAGACCCAGCGCCGCCGGGCGCGCCAGCAGGCCGATAATCAACGCCAGACCGGCAAAAAACTCAGTACCGCCGGCCAGCGTGGCCATCAGGTAACCCGGGTGCAGACCGATGCTGTCCATGTACTGCGCGGTGCCTGCCAGACCGTAACCGCCAAACAGACCAAAGAGTTTTTGCGAACCGTGGGCGGCGAAGATCACGCCGACCGCGATGCGCAGAATGGTCAGGCCGTAACCGGCGCGGGTGAACAGAACCTTGTTGATCAGTGAGCTCATGGGGCATTCCTTGTTTTGCGAGAAGTGTGTTGGGATTGGCCGCTATATTAATCAGTTAAATTCATGTTAAAAGCGCAATTATTTCGCCATAACAATCAAATTATTAGATCATTTCCGTGAGGCGACTTTCTGTTCCCGGGGCTCCAGTGACTCCCGCTCCCGGTCGAACGCCAGGTAGTACTTGTTCACGCTATTAACATAGCTGACGGGGCCCATGCCCACCTGCTCCATGGCGATGCGTTCGACCTGAAAAAACCACTGGTTGGGATTCAGCCCGCGCCGCCGAGCCTCGGCGCGCATGCCTTGCACCCGTTCCGGGCCGATGTTGTAGGCCGCCAGTGTGAACGCCATGCGCTCGCGCTCATTGAGTTTCGGACTGTTGAAAAACTTGCGACGGATCATCGCCAGATACTTGGCCCCGGCCTGCACATTCGCATCGAGATTCTGGATGTTGTTCACACCGACCCGCTGCGCCGCGGACGGGGTGATCTGCATCAACCCGGTCGGGCCGCTGCCGCTGCGGGCGCCGGGTTGCAGGGCCGACTCCTTGAAGGCCAGCGCCGCCAGGTTCAGCCAGTCCATGTTTTGTGCATCGGCGTGTTTTTGCAGAGTCGGGCGCAGTTTTTCCAGACGCTGACGGTCAGCCTTGGCCAACGGATAGTGCACTTGGTAGAGGCGCCGATAGATCCGCAGGAATTCGGCATCCCCGTTCGCCGGCTTCCTGTAGCCGACCAGAAAGCGATCGATGCTCGCCCGCAGCATCGAGGCATCACGGCGCACGAACCAGTATTCCTCACCCGGTTCACTGATCATCAATTGCCGGTCAAAACGCAGCTTGGGCAGGATCTTGCCCCAGCGCTCGGCGATCGGTTGCTCAACGATAGTCAGGTGGAAAATTCCGCCCTGCACCATCTCCAGCACGTCCTCGACCGCCAGCGTCGGATCGACCCATTCGATCTTGATCGGCGCCAGTTTGTGCAGCGCCAGTTTCTGATTGAGCTGGCTCACCGCGTCCCCTGCCGCACTGCCGGTTGGCAAGGCCAGGGTCTTGCCGGAAAGCTGCTCGACCTTGGTGTAACGACGCTCGCCCTTGATACCGACCAGCACCAGCGGCACATTGCTGGCGATCGGCTCGCTGCTGGCCACCGCGTGGCCGGGTTGCAGATCAAGCAGCTCGCCGGGCGCCACCAGATCACCTTCGCCGCGTTGCAACGCGCCGAGCAGTTGATCCTTGGCTTTGGGAATGATCTTGAGAGTGACTTCCTGGCCGTCGCGGGCGTGGCCATTGAGGTACTGCTCGAAGGCGCGCAGGCGATGGTATTCGACACCGATGGCCTGGCCCTGGACTTCTCCAGAGCTGTTGCGACTCTGGTTGACCAGCACTCGCAGTACGCGGCTGCTGCGTATCTCCGACAGGTCGCGGACCTTGGCGGCCGGTACGGCTTGCTGTGGCCCGGGCAAGCGCGCAACCGCCGTTATCGGCAGTAGCAACGACGCACACAACAGGAGCAAAACCGAGGGACGATGCATCCACTCTCCGGAAAGAATACGGGGCGTTTTTTAACCGCTGAACGGTCAAAATCGCCGACGAAAACAGAGCGCCTGGAGCGCTGGCAAAGTGCGAGAGACTGGCACAGTGATGGCTTTTGCGCCAACCCGGGCTCTGTCACGGCATCAAAAGACAGCTATAACTCTTTGTAGTTCTTGGCTTTTCTTATAAATCTACAGCTCTGGTATGCTTTCCGGCCTTCGGCCCGAGGTAGAACCATGCAACTCATCGATATCGGCGTCAACCTGACCAACCCCAGTTTTGCTGAAAAACATCAGGCCGTGCTCGACCGCGCCTACGCTGCCGGGGTCTGCCAACTGGTGCTGACCGGCACCAGCGTCGAAGGTAGCGAACAGGCGCTGGAGCTGTGCCGGCAACTGGATGACGGCGGCCAACAGCTGTTCGCCACCGCTGGCATTCACCCGCATTCGGCCAGTGACTGGAATGCTGACAGCGCGCGCCGGTTGCGCAGTCTGCTGCACGAGCCAAACGTGGTCGCCGTGGGTGAATGCGGGCTGGATTTCAACCGTGATTTCTCACCGCGCCCGCAACAGGAAAAAGTCCTCGAAGAACATCTGGCGCTGGCAGTAGAACTGCAATTGCCGGTGTTCCTCCACGAACGCGATGCCAGTCAGCGCTTGCTGGAGATCCTCCGGGACTTCCGTGATCAATTGCCCGCCGCTGTGGTGCACTGCTTTACTGGCGAGCAAAAAGCCTTGTTCAGTTACCTGGATCTGGACCTGCACATCGGCATCACCGGCTGGATCTGCGACGAGCGCCGCGGCACGCACCTGCACTCGCTGGTCAAGGAGATCAAACGCGGACGACTGATGCTCGAAAGCGACGCGCCGTATCTGCTGCCCCGCACCTTGCGGCCAAAGCCGAAGAACGGCCGCAATGAGCCGGCGTATCTGACCGAAGTATTGCGCGAAGTGGCGTTGCACCGAGGCGAGAGCGAGGAAGACCTGGCAGCGCACACCACCGCGTGTGCCCGCGCGTTCTTCAACCTTCCTGCCCTTCCCTGACACACCAGAATCCCCCTGTGGAAGCGATGTGTTCTTTTGATGTGTATCAAGATCCGCAGATCTGCATAGCGGCACAATGCTGGCACCTTGCCAAAACTGTTTCCGCTATCAGAGAAGACCTCCATGGGTGCCTGGCTTAGCAATATCTCGCTGAAATACAAATTCTGGGCGGTCAACGCGGTCGCTTTCGTCACCACCCTGTTGCTGGTGCTGTACGCCGTGCAACTGGAACAGCAGGCGCGCAGCCACACGGCGCAGGCATCCGCCCAGGCCCAGGCACAATTGCTCAAGGCCTGGCCGGCCGGGCAGGCATTGCCCAAGGCTGATCAGATTCTGACCTTCAAACGCGGGGAAGCGCCGCGCCTCAACGATCAGCCGGTGCTAGAGATCAGCGACAACAACGGCTGGAACGAAATCAATCACCTGCCATTGTTCGGCAGTAACCCGTTAATGGGCGCCGAAGTGTTCAGCCGTGCCGACGGCCAGCAGGTGGCAGTCATTGCCTATGGTCCAAGCCTGGCGCAAGTGTTCAGCGAACGTTTTGCCAACTACGCAGTGGCAGTGTTCATCCTGATGCTGGCCATGCTCGGCGCTTCGCAACTGCTGATCCGCTTCCTGCTCAGCCAACTCAACACATTGAAAGACGTGATGCTGCACGTCGAGAAAAGCGGTGACCTCTCGGCCCGTGTGCCGCTGGCGTGCAAGGACGAAGTCGGGCAGATGGCCAATGCGTTCAACGCAATGCAGGCTGGCTACCAACGGGTGGTCACCACCGTCGCCAACACCGCGCGGCAACTCGACGTCGGTGCCGCGCGTCTGGCGGCGAGCATGAACGAAGTGCGCCACGGCATGCTCGGTCAGCAAAGTGAAACCGATCAGGCCGCCACCGCAATCAACGAAATGACCGCCACGGTTTATCACATCGCCCAGCACGCCGGCGCCACCCGCGATCTGTCGCAGACCGCCGATGGTCTGGCCGGCAGCGGTCAACAAGTGGTCAGTCGCGTACAGCAGTCGATTGCCGGACTCTCCAGCGGCGTGCAGCAGACCGCCGAAATGATCCAGCGCCTGGCCGAGGACAGCCAGAAGATCAACGGCGTGGTCAGTGTGATTCACAGCATCGCCGAGCAAACCAACCTGCTGGCGCTGAACGCCGCCATCGAAGCAGCCCGTGCCGGCGAGATGGGCCGCGGTTTTGCGGTAGTCGCCGATGAGGTGCGCAACCTGGCGAAACGCGTGCAGACCTCCACCGATGAAATCACCACCATGGTCTCGGCGCTGCAGGCCGGCACCCGCGATGCGGTGGACTTCATGCAGGAGAGTTCGTACAAGGCCGACGACTGCGTGCAGCAGGCACAGGAGGCTGGCGAGGCGCTGGCGGAAATCACTGGCGCCGTGGCGCAGATGCGCGAGAGCAACACGCAGATTGCGGTGGCGGCCGAGCAGCAGAGCCAAGTGGCGGAAGAGATGAATCGGGCAGTGGTGAGCATTCGTGATGTGACTGAAAACACCGTGCAGCAGACTGTGGATTCGGCGACCACCAGTAATGAGTTGGCAACGTTGGCCGGGGAGCTCAACAAGGCAATCGGGCAGTTGAAACTCTGAAGATCAAAAGATCGCAGCCTTCGGCAGCTCCTACAGGTATACGCATTTCAATGTAGGAGCTGCCGAAGGCTGCGATCTTTTTTTGTTCACCATTACTATGATGCCAATAGCCAACCTTGATTCGCCGCCCCACCCGCCCCGGCCTATTCTTCAAGCATGTGTTCAACATGGATCGAGGAGTAGTCAACATGGGCAAACGTCACCCCAACCTTCCCGCGTGGCAATGGCGCGCGTACCCGAACAATCACCAGCACCCGACCAATCTGGTGTTGCACCTGATTGCCGTGCCGCTGTTCATCGTCGCGTTTCTGTTGATTGTGTCCGGAGTGTTCAGCCTGAGCCTGGCCAGTGTCGCCATCGGCGTAATCGGGATTGTCGCGGCGCTGGGTCTGCAGCGCCACGGCCACAGCCTGGAGGCGGAAGCCTCCGAGCCTTTCAGTGATCGCCAGGATGCCGTGTCGCGCTTGCTGGTCGAACAGTTCCTGACCTTTCCGCGGTTTTTTCTCAGCGGCGGCTGGTGGCGCGCCTGGCGGGAGCGCCATCGTCGGCACTGAGTGACTCAGGCAAAAATCGTCACGGTCTGGCGACTCATGGCAATCAACTCCCCCTCCGCGCTCCACAGCTTGGCGGCCACATGGCCGTAACCGTCGGCAGCGTACTCGATATCCGCCAGGTATTTGCACCAGTCCAGGGTGCTCAACTCGCGTAACGGCTGCACGAATTCGATGGTCCAGGTCAACGTGCTGCCCGGTGCCGGTTTCTTCAGATACGGCAACAGTGCCGGAGGCCAGGCATCCACCAGCGCTAGCAGATGCGCCTCATTGACCGGTTCTTCCTTGACGTCCCCACGCAAGCGCACCCAGCCGCCCATCTGCCGCGATTTATTGCCGGTGAATGGCATGCCGCCGACACTCCAGCGCATCGCCAGGTGCCGCATGAACTCCGGGGTCACGCCTTTGATGTAGGGCAACTCCTGGCATTCGTCCCAGTGTTTCATTTCGACTGCCGGATATGCGGCAACGGCCACTTCCGAAGGCCGCGAAGCACCGAAGCTGCCCTGCACGATAGTCACCACCTGACCGTTCTGCATCGCACGCCCCAGCACCTGACTGACCGCTTTGCCTTCGCGCAACACATCAACTTCGAAACGCACCGGGACGTCCGGCTCGACCGGGCCGACAAAGGTGATCGCCAACGAACGCACCGGGCGATCGGCCGGCACTTCCGCGCGCATGGTTTCGTATTGCAGCGCCGCGACCAGGCCGCCAAAACTGGCCCGGCCCTGACCCCACTCGGCGGGAATGGTCACTTCTGGCTGGCGACGAACCGCCTCGAGCAGATCGGAAAAGCGCATGACAACCTCGGCAAGCGAAAAAGGAATGCAGCGATCTTAACCAGCATGGCAGAGCGCCGCAGCGTCTATTCCGGTCAAATGGACTGACAGAAAGGCCTTACCCCGATTTCCCATTCAAACAAAACCCCCTGTAGGAGCTGCCGAAGGCTGCGATCTTTTGATTTTAAAAAACAAAGATCGCAGCCTTCGGCAGCGCCTACAGGGACCGGGTAATATCGAGGTTATTTGAAGCAGGCTGAACTGAGTTTTTCCAGAACGCGATCGGCCTTGGTTTCAGCCTTGATCAGGCCCGCCTGCCAGGTCGCTACGCAGGATTGCAGATCGCTTTCCTGCTCGGCCCGCGCCAGCCACTGCCAGCAATCGTGCCAGTCGCCCAGCGCACCCTGCGCCGACTTCAGTCGCTCCAGCGCCGGCTCAGGCAGGCGATCCAGTTCCGGATAGGCTTCGATGCCATACCGCACGCGCTTGATCAGCAAGCGCAGACGATGCCGGTCATGGGCCGGATCGTGCAGGGCCTCGTCGAGTTTTTTCCATTGTTTGTGCAGGCGTTTTTCGATGCGTTTGCCCAGCCCCTTGAGCAGCCCCTGACGCTCGGAGGCACGCAAAAATCGCGGGAAAGCGTCGAGGATGATCAGCAGCGAAGCCACTTCGGCGCTGGCGGCCAAGGCTGGATAAGCTTCGTCCATTTGCGCCATGCGCCGCTGCGCCGCTTGCGGTTGATCATGCTTGAGCAGGTACGCCGCCAGCACCTCGCGGTCGCGCCACGGCGTGGTCAACTGCCCCACCGCGGATGCCGCTACTTCCAGTTGCTCGACCCCGGGCAAGCCACGCAAGGGTCGCAACAGGCTGCGCAAGCGCCGTACCGTAGTGCGCAAGTCATGCAGCGCCTCGGGGTCGGTACGCGCGGTCAGGCGCGCCTGACAGGCCAGCAAACGCACTTCCAGACTCAGGACATGAGCCACCAACCGGTCAACCAACGCAGACATCACTTGCTCCTGATTCACATGGCTCGAAGGATGAGTCTGCCGTCAGAAGGCAGGCGCATCCTTGCGTCAAGTCAGCAGCTTAGCGTCCGGCGCGAGATTCGCGAATATAGAAACGGGCTTTCTCGGCCTTTTTGCTGCAGCCTTCGAAGCCTTCGAATTGCTGTTGAGTCTTGGCCGCCGTCAGCAATGACAGCGCCTTGGAGTAACTGACCGTGCCGGCAAAACCTTCGGCCTTGGCCAGGTCCAGTTCATGCCACGCCGCATCGAGCTGACTGCCACAGCTGTCACGATAAGCAGTCTTGCCAGCGCAACCGGCCAATGCCAGCGCAATCAACGGCACACAGATCCAGGCTTTCATCACTCACACCTCAAAATAGGTCAACAGTCGTGCAGGTAAGACGTTACGGCGCGAGAAAAGTGCCTTGGCGCCCCATGAATCTGCGGTGACCAAAGCATAGCGCCGAGCGGTCACGCCGTAGCGAAAAAACGACGCGCCTGCGGCCCCGAACGACCCTGACGATTGTCGCCCGCCCCCGGATGGGTGCATTGTGAAGCCTTGTCGGGGAGGAAGCTTGATGAAAAAGCGTGTCGCACTGGTGCTGGGCTCCGGTGGCGCCCGGGGTTACGCCCATATCGGAGTCATCGAAGAGATCGAAAGACGCGGTTACGACATTGCCTGCATTGCCGGTTGTTCGATGGGGGCGGTGGTCGGAGGAATCTATGCGGCGGGCAAACTCGATGAGTATCGCAACTGGATCGAAACCCTCGACTATCTGGACGTGCTGCGGCTGGTGGACGTGAGTTTTCGTCTCGGGGCCATTCGCGGCGAAAAGGTCTTCGGGCAGATACGCAAGATCGTCGGCGAAATCAACATCGAAGACCTGCGCATCCCCTACACCGCGGTCGCCGCCGACCTGACCAACCAACAGGAAATCTGGTTCCAGGAAGGCTGCCTGCATCAGGCGATGCGCGCCTCGGCGGCGATCCCCAGCCTGTTCACGCCGGTGATGCAGGGCAATCGGATGCTGGTGGACGGCGGGATTCTCAACCCGTTGCCGATTGTGCCGGTGGTGTCCAGCCACTGCGACCTGATCATCGCGGTCAACCTCAACGCCACCAACCAGCGTCACTACAAATTGCCGGTGATCCAGCGCCCGCCAGCCTTTCGTTCGCGCTTCGACAGCCTGCTCAGTTCGCTGGGTTCGAAGATGCCGTTCCGTCGCAAACAGGCCGAGCAATTGCTGCTGCTTGAACAGGAAGCCCTGCGTGCGGAGGCGGCCGACATCAACCCGTGGCTGGAAGGCAGCGAACCGGAAAGTCAGCAACCGGCAGCGGCACCCGAGCGCGAAGGCGCGCCGAAATCCGCCACCGGTTCGTTCATCATCGACAACGTCGGGCCGGCGTCACTGCTGGACTTGATCAACCAGAGTTTCGAGGTGATGCAGACCTCGTTGGCGCAGTACAAGATCGCCGGCTATCCGCCGGACATCCTGATCAACGTGCCGAAGCGCGTGTGCCGGTTTTTCGAATTCTACAAAGCGCCGGAACTGATCGCGCTGGGGCGGGAGATTGCGCGGGATACGCTGGATCGGTATGAGAGTGAGCAGGGTTGAAATCCCGGCTGGCTGTCAGGGCCTCATCGCAGGCAAGCCAGCTCCCACAGGGTTCTGCGCAGTTATTGAAATTTGTATTTCACACCGTCCACTGTGGGAGCGGGCTTGCCCGCGAAGGCGTCAGCTCAGCCAACCCGAAACCTACAGACTGTTATCACTGATCAGCCGATACCCGACGCCAGCTTCAGTGACAATAAACCGCGGCCGAGTCGGATCATCCGCCAGCTTCTGGCGCAAATGCCCAACGACAATCCGCAAATAATGACTGTCCTCGGTATGCGTCGGCCCCCAGATGTCCTTGAGCAATTGCTGTTGGGTGATCACCCTGCCCGGATGCCGTGCCAGTTGCGCCAGCACCGCGTATTCCTTGCGGGTCAGCGCCACTTCGGCGCCATCGAGCAACACCCGCCGATAGGCCAGATCCACGGTCAACGGGCCGAACGACAGCGCCGCCTGTTGCGCCTCGCCAGCCGGCGCCTGACGCAACAACGCGCGGACCCGGGCGAGAAACTCCTGAATGCCGAACGGTTTGGTCACGTAGTCGTTGGCGCCGCCATCCAGCGCCTGGACTTTCTGCCCTTCGCTGGCCCGCACCGAGAGCACCAGCACCGGCGCAGTGGCCCACTCGCGAAACTCGCGCAGCACCTGCTGGCCATCCATGTCCGGCAGGCCGAGGTCGAGCACCAGCAAGTCCGGCTTGTTCAGCGCCGCCTGCGCCAGGCCCTCGGCACCCGTGCCGGCCTCGAGCACTTTGTAGCCTTGTGAGGCGAGGCTGATGCGCAGGAATTTACGGATCTGCGGTTCGTCATCGATGACCAAAATGGTCGCGGTCTGGCTCATGAATTCACATCAACACAAAAGATTGGCAAGAGAGTAGCGCAGTCGCGATCAGGCTTCATTGTCCATCCCCGGTTGCGTCTGCAACGGCAGGTGCAGGGTGATGCAAGTGCCGCGGCCGTCGATGCCGTCGGCGACGCTGATTCGCCCGCCATGCGCACCGACCATGCCCTGGCAGATCGCCAGCCCCAGACCGGTGCCCTGCCCGCCGCGATCACCACGGGCGGCGGTGTAGAACATGTCGAAAATCTTCGCCCGCTCGTCCTCGGGAATTCCCGGGCCTTCGTCGCTGACCGAGAAGAAAATCTCTTCGTCATTGGCGCCGGCACTCAGTTGCAAACGACCGTGAGGCGGCGAGAAGCGCGCAGCGTTTTCCAGCACATTGACCAGCGCCTGCTCGATCAGCGCGGCGTGCACGAACAGCAGCGGCAACTCGGCCGGCACTTCAGTGCTGACCTGCAACGGCGCGAGCACTGCACGCAGGCGATTGAGCGAACTGCCGACGATGTCCGCCGGCGCCACCCAGTCGCGCGCGAGCTTCAATGCACCGTGACCCAGACGGGTCATGTCCAGCAGGTTCTGGATGTAGCGATCGAGGCGTTCGGCTTCGTCGCGCGTGCCTTCGAGCAACTCGCGGCGATCCTCCAGTGGAATGGCTTCGCCGAGGGCCAGCAAGCTGTCGATGCTGCCGCGCATGGCGGTCAGCGGTGTGCGCAGATCATGCGATACCGAGGCCAGCAGCGCACTGCGCAATTGCTCGGTTTCGCCGTGCAGGCGCGCGGCTTCCAGATCGTCCGCCAGTTGCGCCCGGGCCAGTGCCTGCGCCAGTGGCTGACTCAACGCGGTGAGCAGGCGTCGACGCTGGCCGCTCAAAGTCTGGCCTTCTTTGGCGCAGACCCCGAGCAGCGCCAGCGGCCCGTCTTCCACCGACAGCGGCCACCACCACCAGCGACCGAATGGCAGCGTGCCGGTGCCCATGCCCGCCGGTTGATCGTGCTGCCAAGCCCAGTCGGCGGCAGCACGTTCGGATTCGCTGAATTCCAGCGGTCCGCCGGTCTCGACTTTCCAGCCGCCCTGGCCGTCGCGGTTGAGCAGGCACAATTGCAGGTCGCTCCAGCCATTGAGGTGCTGCGCGGCAGCGCTGACCACCGCCTGACGATCCGTCGCCGCCGTGAGTTTGCGCGACAGGTCGAGCAGCTCGGTGGTCTCTTCCTGCGTGTCGCGCAGCGCCTGCAACTGCCGTCGCTGACGCGCAGCGAGATTACCGGTGAGCGCCGCCATCAGCAGGAAGAACAGCAAGGTCAAAACGTCTTCTTCGCGCTGGATGGCGAAGGAAAAATTCGGCGGAATGAACAGAAAATCGTAGGTCAGAAACGACAGCGCCGCACAGGCCAGCGCCGGCCCCAGACTGCTGCGCACCGCCACCAGCAGCACCGCCGCGAGAAACACCAGCGAGATGTTCGGCAGCGGCAAAATACTCGAGACCGCCCACGCCAGGGCACTGGCCAACACCGTGGCAACCAGCGCCAACAGATAGTCGAACCAGACCAGCGTCGGCGTCGCCCGCAGACGCGGCTGCGGGTGTTCATGGTCGTTATCGAGGACGTTGATTTCCAGGCCGTGGGCCTGGCGCAACAAACGCGCGGCGAGCCCACCACCGAACAGACGACGGCGCAGACTCGGCCGCGACTGGCCGACCAGCAGCAGACTCGCACGGCGTTCGGCAGCATGCTGGATCAGGGTTTTCGCCACTTCGCCGGCGCGCAACAACACCACTTCGCCGCCGAGGCGTTCGGCCAGTTGCTGGGCATTTTGCAGGCGCAGGCGCGATTGCTCGTCGCGCACCGTGCCGTTGTCGACATGCACCAGACTCCACGGTAAATGCCGGCGCTGGGCCACGCGGCTGGCGTGACGCACCAGGCGTTCGGCATGCGCGTCGCCATCGACGCCGACCAGCAACCGCCCGCGCACCGCCGGAGCCGCCTGACCGAGTTGGCGATAGCCTTGCGCAAGATCGTTATCAACCTGCGCGGCCGCCGTTTGCATCGCCAGTTCACGCAACGCGGTGAGGTTGGTCTGGGTGAAAAACGCATCGATCGCCGCTCGCGCCTGTTCCGGCACGTAGACCTTGCCTTCACGCAGACGCTCCAGCAGCTCGCGCGGTGGCAGGTCGATCAGCAGCAGTTCGTAGGCTTCCTGCAGCACCCAGTCCGGCAGGGTTTCGCGCACCTGCACACCGGTGATGCCGCGCACCTGATCGTTGAGACTTTCCAGGTGCTGGACGTTGACCGTGGTGTAGACGTCGATGCCGGCGGCGAGCAGTTCCTGAATATCCTGCCAGCGCTTGGCGTGACGACTGCCCGGGGCGTTGGTGTGCGCCAGTTCGTCCACCAGTACCAGTTTCGGTTTAGCCGCAAGCAGACCGTCGAGGTCCATTTCTTCGAGCATCACGCCACGGTATTCCGAGCGCACCAACGGCTGCTGCGGCAAACCGCCGAGCAGCGCTTCAGTCTCCGCGCGGCCGTGGGTTTCGACGACGCCAGCGATGACTTTCACGCCCTGGCGCAATTGCGTGTGTGCGGCCTGGAGCATGGCGTAGGTTTTGCCGACGCCGGGGGCGGCACCGAGGAAAATCTTCAGCCGACCACGGCCGTCGCGGGGCAGGTCTGCTAACAGCGCGTCGGCGCGGCCGGAGTCGCTCATGCTTGATCTCTTCAGTCAGATGTTTATGCGTTGCCAGTTATGGCCTCTTCGCGAGCAAGCTCGCTCCCACAGGTTCAGTGTTGCTCTTGTGGGAGCGAGCCTGCTCGCGAATGGCCGCGCCGCCGGTTCAGAGTTTTTCCAGTGCCATGTTCAGCTCCAGCACATTCACCACCGGCGGCCCCACCAGTGGCTGTTCGATGTGCGCATCGAGCAGTTGCTGCAAGGTCGACACCGGCAGGTTGCGCGCTTGCGCGACACGCGCCAGTTGATAGGCAATTGCCGCCGGTGGCAAGTGCGGATCGAGGCCACTGCCGGAGGTGGTCAGCAGCGCCAAGGGCACTGGCCCCTGGCCGGGCACCTGCAACTTGTTGGCGTCGTCGATCACCCGCGTGGCCAGCGCTGGATTGCTCGGCGCCAGGTTGCTGGCGCTACTGGACACGGTCGCAAACGCGCCCGCCGAAGGACGTGGATGGAACCAGGCATCACCGACGAAATCCTGGGCGATCAGCGACGAGCCGCGCACCTTGCCGTCGGCATCGTGCACCAGGCTGCCGTTGGCCTGTTCAGGGAAGGCGACCTGGGCGACGCCGGTCACCACCAGTGGATAGGCCACGCCGGTGACCAGGGTCATCAGCACCAGCAGGCTCAGGGCCGGACGTATCATTGTGGACATTGCAAAATCCTCGAATTCAGAAAGCGGATACCGCGTTAATTCAGGTGGACCGAGTCGATTTCATCGCCAGCAGGCTGGCTCCCACAGGGGACCGCATTGCAACTGTGGGAGCGAGCCTGCGCGCGAATGGATCACACCAGATGCAGCGCCGTCAGCAGCATGTCGATCGCCTTGATCCCCACGAACGGCACCAGAATCCCGCCCAGTCCGTAGATCAGCAGATTGCGTCGCAGCAATGCCGCGGCGCTCGCCGCCTGCACGCGCACGCCGCGCAATGCCAGTGGAATCAGCACGACGATGATCAGGGCGTTGAACACGATGGCCGAGAGGATCGCGCTCTGCGGACTGGTCAGGTGCATGATGTTCAGCACGCCCAGTTGCGGATAAATCGCGGCGAACAGCGCCGGCAGAATCGCGAAGTATTTGGCCACGTCGTTGGCGATGGAAAACGTCGTCAGCGCGCCACGGGTCACCAGCAACTCCTTGCCGATCTGCACCACGTCCAGCAGCTTGGTCGGGTCGCTGTCGAGGTCGACCATGTTCGCCGCTTCGCGCGCGGCTTGTGTGCCGTCGTTCATCGCCATGCCGACGTCAGCCTGGGCCAGCGCCGGGGCGTCGTTGGCGCCGTCGCCGCACATGGCGACCAGACGGCCGTCGTTCTGCTCATGGCGGATACGCGCCAGTTTTTTCTCCGGGGTGGCTTCGGCGAGCACGTCATCGACGCCCGCTTCAGCCGCGATGGCCGCAGCGGTCAACGGGTTGTCACCGGTGACCATCACCGTGCGAATCCCCAGTTTGCGCAGCTCGGCAAAACGCTCGCGAATGCCTGGCTTGACCACGTCCTTGAGGTGGATCGCACCCAGCAGCTTGCCGTCGGCGCAGACCAGCAACGGCGTGCCGCCACTCTGGGCGATCTTGTCGATTTCCCGCGACAGCGCCGGGGCCAGATCGGAGCGTTGTTGACCAAGGAACGCCAGCAGCGAATCCACGGCGCCCTTGCGGTATACGCGGCCCTGATAGTCGACACCGGACAGGCGGGTTTCCGCGCTGAACGGCACGGCAATCAAGGTATCCAGCGCTGGTTCGGATTGCGGGTGCAGACCGCGCAGGTACTCGACGATGGATTTGCCTTCGGCGGTTTCGTCCGCCAGCGAGGCGAACAACGCACCTTCGGCCAACTCGCGACCACTCACGCCCGGCGCGGCATACACCGCGCTGCAACGACGGTTGCCGAAGGTGATGGTACCGGTCTTGTCCAGCAGCAGCACGTGCACGTCACCGGCCGCTTCCACGGCGCGACCGGACTTGGCGATCACGTTCAGGCGTACCAGACGATCCATCCCGGCAATACCGATGGCCGACAACAGGCCTCCGATGGTGGTCGGAATCAGCGTGACCAGCAGCGCCACCAGGAACACCAGCGGCAGGCTGCCATTGGCGAAGTGGGCGAACGGTTGCAGGGTCACTACCACCAGCAGGAAGATCAGAGTCAGGCCGATCAGCAGGATATCCAGCGCGACTTCGTTCGGGGTCTTCTGGCGCTTGGCGCCTTCGACCAACGCAATCATGCGGTCGAGGGTCGACTCACCGGGGTTGGTGGTGATCTTCACCAGCAACCAGTCGGACACCAGGCGCGTGTTGCCGGTGACCGCCGAGCGATCGCCGCCGGACTCGCGAATCACTGGCGCCGACTCACCGGTAATCGCCGCTTCATTGACCGCCGCGATCCCTTCGATGACTTCGCCGTCACCGGGGATCATCTCCCCCGCTTCGACGCGCACCACATCACCTTTGCGCAGGTTGGCGGCAGGCACGACCTGGAAGCTGCCATTGGCCAGTTTGCGCCGCGCGCTGAGGCCTTCGCTGCCGGCCTTGAGGCTGTCGGCGCGGGCCTTGCCGCGCCCCTCGGCCAAGGCTTCGGCGAAGTTGGCGAACAGCACCGTGAACCACAGCCACAGGGCAATCTGCGCGGCGACGAACGTCGGCACGACGTTGTCCGGAATGAAGCACAGTACGGTGGTGAAAATCGCCGTCAGTTCGACCACCAGCATCACCGGCGAACGCACCAGCTGGCGCGGGTCGAGCTTGACGAAAGCTTGCACCAGCGCCGGACGCCACAGGGCCGAGATCGCGGTTTTCGCTTGTTCCGGCGCTTTGACGGCGGCGGGTTTGATTGCGGGCATATTCATCATTGACTCCTTAGAAGCCCATGCTCAGATGTTCGGCGATTGGGCCCAATGCGAGGGTCGGCAAGAACGTCAGGCCGCCCACCAGCAAAATGGTCACGGTCAGCAGCGTCACAAACAGTGGCCCGTGGGTCGGGAAGCTGTTCTGGCCAATCGGTGCGGTTTTCTTCATCGCCAGGCTGCCGGCCAGAGCCAGTACCGGCAGGATGTAGCCGAAGCGACCGATCAACATGCCCAGACCGAGCATCAGGTTGTGGAACGGGGTGTTGGCGCTCAAGCCACCGAACGCCGAACCGTTGTTCGCGCTGGCCGAGGTGTAGGCATAGAGCAACTGGCTGAAACCGTGCGGGCCGGGGTTGCTGATGGTCGCCGCCGGGCCAGGCAGAGCAGCGGCGATCGCGCCGAGTACCAGCACGCCCACCGGCATGACCAGCAAGGTCACCACCAGCAATTGCACTTCCCGCGCCTGCAGTTTCTTGCCAAGGTATTCCGGGGTGCGGCCAATCATCAGGCCAGCGAGGAACACTGCAATCAACACGTTGAGCAACATGCCGTAGAGCCCGGCACCGACGCCGCCGAAGATCACTTCGCCGACCATCATGTTGACCAGCGCGACCATGCCGCTGAGCGGGTTGAGGCTGTCGTGCATGCCGTTCACCGAACCGTTCGACGCCGCAGTCGTAGTCACCGACCACAGCACGGTGGCGGTGGTACCGAAGCGTGCTTCCTTGCCTTCCAGCGGCGCGGTCTGTTCGACCGCGACATTGTTCAGCGCCGGGTTAGGCTGATATTCGGCCCACAGCGACGTCGCGCCGCCGATCAGGAACAGTGCGAGCATGCAGGCGATGATCGCGCGGCTCTGACGCTGATCTTTCACGTAATGACCGAAGGTGAACACCAACGCCACCGGGATCAGGATGATTGAAGCGACTTCGAACAGGTTGCTCCACGCGGTCGGGTTCTCGAACGGATGCGCCGAGTTGACACCGAAGAAGCCACCGCCGTTGGTGCCCAGTTGCTTGATCGCAATCTGGCTGGCCGCCGGGCCGAGCGGGATCACTTGATCGACGCCCTGCATCGTCACCGCGTTCACATATTGCGCGAAGGTCTGCGGTACGCCCTGCCATACCAAATACAGCGCCAGCAGCAGGCACAGCGGCAGCAGGCCGTAGAGCGTGGCGCGAGTCATGTCGACCCAGAAGTTGCCCAGAGTCTTGGCCGACTTGCGCCCGATGCCACGGCACAACGCAACCAGCACCGCCAGACCGGTGGCAGCGCTGACGAAGTTCTGCACGGTAAGGCCGACCATCTGACTCAGGTAGCTGAGGGTCGCTTCACCGCTGTAGGACTGCCAGTTGGTGTTGGTCATGAAACTGACCGCGGTGTTGAACGCCTGGGTCCATTCCTGGCCTGGCAGGTTTTGCGGGTTCAGCGGCAAATGATCCTGAAACAACAGAATCGCGAACAGCAGCAGGAAACCCGCGAGGTTGAACGCCAGCAAAGCCAGCGTGTACTTCTGCCAGCTCTGTTCAGCTTGCGGATCCACCCCGGCAATCCGATAGCAACCGCGCTCGACCGGGCCGAGGATCGGTGTCAGCCAAGTGCGCTGACCTTCCATCACCTTGTAGTAAAAGCGCCCGAGGAACGGCGCCGGCAGCAAGACCACCGCAAAAAACGCGAGGATCAGCCAATAGTCATAACTGTGCATAGCCGCTCCTAGTTCCGATCCGCGCGCAACAGCGCAACCAACAGATAAATGAACAGCCCGGCTGCCAACAGCAGGGACACCCCGTCCAGAACGCTCATGGAAGATCTCCGTGTTACGGCGTATTGCCGCGTCTGGAGGCATTGTCGGAAAGGAGGCTGTAAAGGAACGAGACCGAGGGGTGCAGCGAGGCATAAAGAAAGCGTAAAGAGTGGGTTTATGCTGGCGTTACAGCGAGGTTTTGCAGCGTCAGGTCGGGCCTCATCGCGGGCAAGCCCGGCTCCCACAGTTTTTTGCGTGGTCCGCAGAGTTTGATTCCAACGCCAAACCTGTGGGAGCGGGCTTGCCCGCGAAGACGGCAGCACTAACGACGTCGCACCCAACTGGCGCACGAAAATGTGCCCATCCGGTAATGAACATCTTGGATAACGACAGCTTTCAGCCTATTGCGACCTGATTCACAGGACTGGCACGCCCACTGCAAACGCCCTCCCCCGAGCTTTCCAAACCGTTCCGGGAGCATGCGCATGAACACACAACTCAAACCCACGCTGGGCACCTTGCACCTGTGGGGCATCGCCGTCGGGCTGGTAATTTCCGGCGAGTACTTCGGCTGGAGTTACGGCTGGGGCGTCGCCGGCACACTGGGTTTTCTGGTGACCTCGTTCATGGTCGCCACGATGTACACCTGCTTCATCTTCAGCTTCACCGAACTGACCACCGCGATTCCTCATGCGGGCGGGCCGTTCGCCTATAGCCGCCGAGCCTTCGGTGAAAAAGGCGGACTGATTGCCGGACTGGCCACGCTGATCGAATTCGTCTTTGCCCCTCCAGCCATCGCCCTGGCGATTGGCGCCTATCTGAATGTGCAGTTTCCGGCGCTCGACCCGAAACATGCGGCAGTCGGCGCCTATATCGTGTTCATGACCCTGAACATCCTCGGGGTGAAACTGGCGGCAACGTTCGAACTGATCGTCTGCGTGCTGGCGGTGATCGAATTGCTGGTGTTCATGGGCGTGGTCGCACCGGCGTTCAGCTTCAGCAGCTTTGCCCTGAATGGCTGGGCCGGCTCCGATGTGTTCGGTGCGCCGGCGATTGCCGGGATGTTCGCTGCGATTCCGTTTGCGATCTGGTTTTTCCTCGCCATTGAAGGTGCGGCGATGGCTGCCGAAGAAGCCAAGGATCCCAAACGCACGATCCCCAAGGCCTACATCAGCGGGATCCTGACCCTGGTGTTGCTGGCGATGGGCGTGATGTTCTTCGCCGGCGGTGTCGGTGACTGGCGCACCCTGGCGAACATCAATGACCCGCTGCCACAGGCGATGAAAACCGTGGTCGGCGACAATTCCGGCTGGTTGCACATGCTGGTGTGGATCGGCCTGTTCGGTCTGGTGGCGAGTTTCCACGGGATCATCCTCGGCTACTCGCGGCAGTTCTTCGCCCTCGCCCGCGCCGGTTACCTGCCGGCGTCGCTGGCGAAACTCTCGCGTTTCCAGACCCCGCACCGCGCAATCATCGCCGGCGGCATCATCGGCATCGCTGCGATCTACAGCGACGGACTGATCAACCTCGGTGGCATGACCCTCACCGCCGCGATGATCACCATGGCCGTGTTCGGCGCGATCGTGATGTACATCATGAGCATGCTCAGCCTGTTCAAACTGCGCAAATCCGAACCCAATCTCGAGCGGACTTTTCGCGCGCCGTGCTATCCGCTGATTCCGCTGATCGCGCTGGTGCTGGCGGTGGTGTGTCTGATCGCCATGGCTTGGTTCAATGCGCTGATCGGGCTGATTTTCCTCGGCTTCATGGCGGTCGGTTTCGGCTACTTCATGCTTACCGGTCAGTTGCGCGCTGACGCTCCGGCCGATGCCATGCTGACGGGGCGATAACCCATCATGTAGGAGCTGCCGAAGGCTGCGATCTTTTGATCTTGTTTTTGAAAAAGCAACGTCAAAACATCGCAGCCCTCGGCAGCTCCTACAGGGAATTAAGGTGCGGCTTGGATATCGGGCCTAGAATGGAACCACTGCGAAGTCATTTCGCTCATAAGTGGTATGCAGCGTCGCTGGCGAACCCTCGCCCGCCAAGCTGCCATTAAGGAGAGCCGTTATGCCCTGGTATGCCTGGTTGATTCTGGTCGTTGCAATCGGCTCGATCGTTGGCGGATTGATGATGTTGCGCGACACCGCCAACAAGGTTGAACTGACCGATGAGGAACGCAAGCGCGTTGCGCAGCGCAACGCCGAAGCGGACATCAAGGACGCGCAGGATCGCTGAACGAAAAACCCCGCCGGATCAGGCGGGGTTGGTTTTTTGTGGAGCGTATTCCCCCAAGGATCATGTTGGACTCAGCCGCACGCTTTTAAGAAGTAGAAGTACAGTCACCATTTCATTTACCTTGGTTAAGATGGTGGTCTTGTTGCGGAGAGTTCCACATGCGTTACTCGCACGATCATAAAGCTCAAACCCATCAGCGGATCATCAAGGAAGCCTCGGCGCGATTTCGCAAAGACGGCATCGGTGCTACCGGCCTGCAACCTTTGATGAAAGCACTGGGGCTGACCCACGGCGGCTTTTATTCGCACTTCAAATCCAAGGACGAACTGGTCGAAAAAGCCTTGCAGGAGGCGAGCGCTCAAGTCGATGGCCTGTGCGCCGAGATCTTTGCTCAGGAACAGCCGCTGCAGGCATTTATCGATACTTATCTTTCCGAATGGCATCAGACCTCCCCGCACGAAGGCTGCCCACTGCTGACCATTTCTTCAGAGCTGGGTCTGCGCGGCCAGCCAAGCCCGACCAGTGATGCGGTACTCAATGCCCGACTGAGTCAAATCGAAGGCACCCTTGAGGGCAATAACAGCGCCGACCGGGCCATCGTCATCATGTCGACACTGGTCGGCGCGCTCTTGCTGTCACGCAGTGTCGCTGACGCCGAGCTTGCCCAGCGCATCCTCGACGTCACGCGCGATCACCTCAAGCAATCGCAGGACTAAGCCTGCCAACGCTTGAACAGCACACTGGCGTTTACCCCGCCGAAACCGAAACCGTTGGACAGGGCATACTCGATCGGCATCGACCGTGCCTGACCATGAACGATGTCTACACCCGCACTCGCCGGATCCGGATTTTCGAAGTTGAGCGTCGGCGGGACGACCTGATCGCGGATGGCCAACAGGGTGAAGATCGCTTCCAGTCCGCCGGCAGCGCCGAGCAAATGCCCGGTGGCGGATTTGGTTGAAGTCACGGCGATTTTATTCTCCGTACCGAACAGCGCCTTGATCGCTGCCAGCTCACCAAGATCGCCCACCGGCGTTGAGGTCGCATGCGCATTCAGATGCTGCACCTGCTCCGGCGCAACACCCGCCTGAGCCAACGCCAACTGCATCGCCCGTCGCGCACCGCTGCCATCTTCCGGCCCGGCGGTGAGGTGATAGGCGTCGGCAGTGGTGCCATAACCGACCAGCTCAGCCAACGGCTGCGCACCGCGTGCCAGCGCATGCTCCAGCGATTCGATCACCAGCAGCCCGGCCCCCTCGCCCATCACGAAACCATCGCGACCGCTATCAAACGGTCGTGAGGCTCGTTCGGGGGTGTCGTTGTAACCACTGGACAGCGCCCGCGCCGCGGCAAAACCGGCCAGACTGACCCGATCAATACAGGCTTCCGCTCCGCCACAAACCGCGATGTCCGCTTCACCGGCACGAATCATCCGCGCAGCATCGCCAATCGCCTGCACCCCGGCAGCACAAGCAGTCACCGGTGCGCCGAGCGGGCCTTTCAAAGCGTGCTGGATCGACACATGTCCGGCCGCCAGATTGACCAGAAACGATGGGATGGTGAACGGCGACAGACGACGCGGACCACGACTGTCCGTAGTGCGTACAGCGTCAGCTATTGCACCGAACCCGCCAACACCGGAGCCGATGATCGTCGCGGTGCGTTCCTGATCCTTGGTCTCGGACGGCTGCCATCCTGCCTGAAGCAGGGCCTGGCGTGCCGCTTCCATGGCGAACAGGATGAAGCGATCCATCTTCTTCTGTTCCTTGGGTGGCGTGGCAAGGTCCGGATCGAAACCGGCCTCGACGTCTTCCGCCGCCATGGGCACCATCCCGGCGACCCGGGTCGGCAAGTCTGCGCTCACCGCGTCCGGCAAATTGCGCAAGCCCGAGCGCCCGGCGAGCAAGCGCTGCCAGACCCTCTCGACGTCACTGCCCAAAGGCGAAACCAGGCCCATACCGGTGACAACAATTCGACGCTGACTCATACCGCAGTTACCTCTGATCAATTTTTGTAGCGTTGGGCCGCGGAGCTGCGCGACAGATTCGGTGCCATGACATGCCGCGCGCGCACGAAGGCCTGCCATTCCCCCTCATCCGGCAACGAAGGGATAGTAATCAACTCGCCCTGATCCAGACCGGCCAGCGCCGCATCAACCATCTCGCCAGCCTCCATCACCATCTCTGCCGGAATACCGCTGGCGTCGATGCCCGAGCGTTCCCAGATTTCAGTGCGGGTAACCCCGGGCAGCACCGCTTGCACTTTCACGCCAGTACCTTCGAGCTCGGCGTTGAGCGATTGAGTCAGGCTCAACACGTAAGCTTTACTCGCGCTGTAGGTGGCGTTGAAGCGCTCCGGAAACAGCGCCACCACCGAGGCGATGTTGATGATCGTGCCACGTCCGGCCTTGGCGAAACTGGCGGCGGCTGCCGAGGCCAGCAACGTTACGGCGGTGACGTTCAACTGGATCAGACGCTCCAGTTGCTCGGCATCGGAGTTGGCCAGTAAGCCATCGGCTGCGACCCCGGCGTTGTTCACCAACAGCGTGATGCCTGAATCACTGCGCAGGCGTTGCTGGAGTTTGAGGACATCGTCCTTTTGCGTCAGGTCGGCTTTGAGCACTTCGACCTTTACACCGTGCGCTTCGCGCAACTCGCCCGCAGCGCTTTCAAGACGCTGTTGATCGCGTGCCACCAACAGCAAATCAAAACCACGCGCTGCCAGCCGCTGCGCGTAGATGGCACCGATACCGGACGATGCGCCAGTGACGACGGCCGTACCTTGAGACTGGACTGAACTCATGAGAGCGCTCCTGAAACATATTGGGAGATAGGCCTCCAACGCTCACTTGCCTGGAGGTGACGGAAATTATTATAGGCATAATCTCAAGACAATATGATACCCATAATTTTCAGCTCGCCGACGGACGCGACGGCGCTCCCTCTGTCGCATCTCTACCACCAGAAAGCAGAAAGGCCGGTCAATGACCGGCCCCTTGGCGTTGAATAATCAGCTTAGTTCACTTCCAGCTTGTCGCGGTTGCGATCGAGGATCGCCTTGCCGATGCCCTTCACTTCCAGCAACTCATCCACCGAGGCGAATGGCCCATTAGCATCACGATACGCAACAATCGCTTTGGCCTTTGTCTCGCCAACTCCGGCCAATTGTTTTTGCAGAGTGGCTGCGTCGGCACCGTTGAGATCGACCTTTTCACTCGACGGCAATGTCACGTTATCGCTCACCATCGTTGCA
The DNA here is from genome assembly GCF_019775695.1 of Pseudomonas sp. AO-1. NCBI lineage: Bacteria > Pseudomonadati > Pseudomonadota > Gammaproteobacteria > Pseudomonadales > Pseudomonadaceae > Pseudomonas > Pseudomonas sp. AO-1. The sequence continues at coordinate 2,094,309 of NZ_CP079947.1, read as the reverse complement.
TTATCCGTGTTCGGGACGACGGCAGGTGCCGCGACTACAGCGATTGAAGCACTGGTGAGCAAAGCAAAAACCAGGGAGTAGAAAAAACCGTTACGCATAAATGACGCTCCATCATCGATTGAGAAAGCAGCTTTTCCGAAGCTGCTCTCCAAACTTAGGCGATGGTTGGCGGGTGTCAAAAATGCGTCTATTACAGGATGTGAAACAATCAGGGTTCAAGACGGCGTTGTTGATAGATCCAGTCGACGATTTCGCCGTCCGGGGTGTAGCCGCTGACAGTTTCGCGCAGCAACTGGCGCACTCGTGAGTAATCATCCTTTTCGACTGCGACGAGTAATTCGTGCAGGCGCGCCTTGAGTACATCCCAGGGAAGGTGATCCTCGTTGGCGGTCATGATCATCGGATGGGGTGTTGCTGCTACGTTGTCGCCGATCAACAGCTCCTCGTAGAGCTTTTCACCTGGCCGCAAGCCAGTGAATTCGATGGAAATATCCCCCTGAGGGTTGCGCTCGGAGCGAATGCTCAAGCCCGACAGGTGGATCATTTTTTCTGCCAACTCGACAATTTTGACCGGTTCCCCCATGTCCAGCACGAAGACATCACCGCCCTGCCCCATGGACCCGGCTTGAATGACCAGCTGCGCGGCTTCCGGAATCGTCATGAAGTAGCGGGTGATCTTGGGATGGGTGACCGTCAGCGGGCCGCCTGATTTGATCTGACTGTGGAACAGCGGGATCACCGAACCCGACGATCCCAGCACATTGCCGAAACGGACCATGGTGAAGCGGGTTTTGTTGACTCGGGAAACGTTTGATTTGTCACCAAACAATACCGGCGCTATCTCACGGCTCAAGGCCTGCAACGTCAACTCGGCCAAACGTTTGGTGCTGCCCATGACATTTGTAGGCCGCACCGCTTTGTCGGTGGAGATCAGGACGAAATTCGAAACGCCCGACTGTAAGGCGGCCTGAGCAGTATTGAGTGTACCCATTACATTGTTGAGTACACCTTCAGCTATGTTGTGCTCAACCATAGGTACATGCTTATAGGCTGCGGCATGATAAACGGTGTCGACTTTCCAGTACTTCATGACATCGAGGAGTTTAGCCGGGTCACGGATTGACCCGAGAATCGGCAGCAACCGCAAGGAAATCGATTCACAGGCAGCACGCTGCTCTAGCTCTGACAAAATGCTGTAGAGGTTGAATTCGCCGTGGTCGAACAAAATGAGAGTGATCGGGCCCAAGGCAAATATTTGCCGGCACAGCTCCGAACCTATCGACCCCCCTGCGCCCGTGACCATGACCGTCTTGCCTTTGATACAACGCTCGAGCAGATCAGGTTGGGCAGGCACGGAGTCGCGCCCCAACAAATCCGCGATATCCACTTCCTGAATATCTTCAACCTTGACCCTGCCACTGGCTAGATCAGTAAAGTTCGGGACGCTGCGAATATGGAGCGGAAAACCTTCAAGCAAGTTAAGGATTTCCCGACGTCTCGCCCGGGTCGAAGAGGGTAAGGCAAGTAGAATTTCCTTCGCGCCCGTCACATCGATCATTTGCTGAATATGCTTGGGCTTGTACACCTGCAAGCCTGAGATGGAGCGATCGGAAATACCCGGATCGTCATCGATGAACGCTACCGGACGCATTACCCGCCCCATGCGAAGCGCCGCTACCAGTTGGTTACCGGCAACCCCCGCGCCATATACAGCAACTTTGATCAGGCCATCGTCGCGGTTGGCAAAGGGCACATGCTGAACCGCATTGAACCAGTCACCCATGAAGTACTGGCGCATCAGTAGACGCAGTCCACCGATGATCACCATACTCAACCACCAGTAGTTGAAGATTATGGAGCGCGGAACCACAGTTTCGTGATTGCTGTACCAGTAAACAATCAGCGCGAGAATCAACGATGAAAGACTGACCGCCTTGATGATCGCAACCAATGCGTCGTTGCCGAAGTAACGCATGACCGCCCGGTACATGCCGAAACGGATAAACAGGGGGATAGCCACAAGCGGGGCTGACGCGAACAACCATAAATGGACGCGCAACGGGTTATACATATCGTCGATGCCAAGCCGAACGATAAAAGCCAACCAAAGCGCCAGCCACACCAACACAATATCGGTGGCAACCTGAATCAACCTTTTGCGGCGCCGAGGCAATCCCAGCAGATACGCTCGAATTTTATCCATCATCCCGTCACTTCCTCAGCACGATCCTTTCAACTGAATTTTTGCGCCGAATCCTGTGATACAGACGACTTTTACAGCAGCGCTAAACAGTAACACTGTTTTTCAATTATTTGATGTTCGACCTTCCAGTCGTCCCGCCTCGTACCTCACCGCCAGCCACACCAGAGGCAGGTAAGCCAGGATCAGGGCGAAGGCTCCATCCCATTTGTAGAGCACTACTCCAATCGCAATAGGCATTAGCCAGAGCAAGTTGATCAGGCAGACGGCAAGCGCGACAGGCATATGACCGCCATGCGACCGGGAAGCAAACTGATAGGCATGGCTCCGGTGCGCCTCGTAAACCTTGTCGCCGCGAAGCAGACGCCTTAACAGCGTGAAGGTGGCATCGACAATAAACACCCCTAGCAGAATGAGCCAACCCCACAGTAAATCAGGCGCGATCCAAGCCGCTTGTAGAGACAAAAGTCCCAACACGACACCCAGAAAACCACTGCCTGCATCCCCCATGAAAATCTTCGCCGGCGGAAAATTCCAACACAAAAAACCCGCTACGCAAGCAGCAAGAAGGACTGCGGGCCATGCAAGATCAGCGTTACCGCTGAACCAATAGATAAGCACGCCGCCGAAACACACGGTGATCGCCTCAAGACTGGCAATACCGTCGATACCGTCCATGAAATTGTAGAGATTCAGCATCCACACCAGATAAACCACAGCCAGAAAATGCCCGATCCAGCCTGGATCAATCGAGAATCCAAACAAGGCAAAGGGCGCGACCCCCCCCAGCCAGTAAACTCCCCAACCCGCACTCAGGAAATGCGCCAGCAATCTCCATCGCGCGGCAATATGGCCATGGTCATCCAGAAACCCGATCACAGCAGTGACCGAACCCGCCCCTAGAAAAGCAATAAAGGTATCAGATGACATCAATCCACAGCCATATAGCATACAGAGCGCTACAACATAGCTCAGCACTATTGCCACTCCTCCGCCGCGCGGAGTCGGGACTGAATGAGAGCTGCGGTCATTCGGCACATCCATGAGGCTTCGCGCCAGCGCATAACGCCTTAAGCCTGCGGTCAGGGCGAACGAAACTCCCACCAACAATGGAACAATCCAGTAGAAGTTCATTACTTTTGAGATTCCAGATAGGCTTGCACGGTCGCGTTCAGTCCTTGATCGAGGCTCATTGGAGGCACCCACCCCAAGAGTCGTAAGTTTTTGCTTATATCAACCTGAAGAGAACCGAAAAGTCGCTGGGCAATGGCCTCCCTGCCCAGGAGCTTTGCCCCCAGACGCATAAAAGCCACCGGAAATGGCAACAGCCTCGCGGGCTTATTCAATGCTCGACCGATTTTCATCAACAGCTCTGTTGTGGATACATCCTCACCATCGCTGGCAAGAAAAGTCTGATTGGCCGCTGCTGGATGAGAGAAGCACGTCAGTATCAGATCGATCAGGTTATCCAGGCTCACCAGACTACGCTTGTTGACGATCGCACCAAACGGCAACGGAACTCCCCGTTCCAGCCAGCGGATCATACTTAAAAAGTTCGCTTTCACGCCCGGCCCGTAAACCAGTACGGGCCTGATAATAACAAGTTCCATTGACGTCGAAGATACCAACTGGCGAAGAGCTTCTTCAGCTTCACACTTGGAAATGCCATAGGGATCGACGGGGGAAAAGGGATCGTCTGCCGTAAAGGCTCTGCCAGGAACAGTAGACTCCCCGTTCACTTTGATTGAGCTGATGTAAATGAATCGACGGACCTTCGCTTTCACGGCCTGTCGAGCCAGGTTCAGAGTGCCCTCGACATTTACCAAGCGAAACTCGGTCAAGGGATCGCCCGACTGCTCGTCCATCACGTGAACCCGTGCTGCGGCGTGCACTACAACGTCGACGTCAACCAGAGCAGCCTGCCAATCAACGGTTGGAGTCAGGCCAGGAACATTGAACGCGCGCACTGACGCAGGCAGGCTTTTGCAGTCACGTCTTAATGCCGTGCGCAAGGAGTATTCTTTTTGACTTGCCAATGTCCTTAACAGGGCGCCGCCCAGAAAACCCGAACCACCTGTAACCAATACGGTGCTAGCGTTCATCTATCTCATTCTTAAATAGCAAAATCATCGTGATAGCAACCCTGGTCCCACACCTTCGACATATCGCGCAGTCTGCTGTGATCGCGAAGCATCGTCCTGGGCAGCAAGCCAATGCACTGAACACGCGAAACCGAATGGATTTGTTATAGGGCAACGCCTGAGATCTGTCGTCTATGGCGGCCATGATACCTGTAAACCCGGACCATGCTTTTCAGCCATAAAAATGACGGATGCACATGCTACCTGATTGCCCCCTGTCCGCCGGTCAATATCCCTGCGCAGATGCGGCTAAGCACTACTAGGGCAAAGTAATTTTCGCTACAATGCCCGTTTTGACTTTGGTCATCCAATGTTATTCCGAGGCTGACTCGCGGTTAGTGCCCTCGCCACGGATTTTTCTGACCAACGAGTCATTTATTCGCAACGGAGTGCTAGGTGCATAGCCCCTCAACATCAGATTCTAGCGTGGACACTCACCCGGCAAACCAACTCGTGAAGTCAAATTGCTTCCACCGCTCATTGTCCAAGCGTGTCGCAATACTTATGTGCACGTACAACGGTCAACGTTTTCTGGCTGACCAACTGGCCTCCATCGCAACCCAGACTCACGAAAACTGGATAATTGCCGTATCCGACGACGGATCAACCGATCAGACCCTGGACATTCTCGCGGCGTTTTCCGAAGGATTGAAGACAGCAGACAGTGTCCGCGTGTTCCAGGGTCCCAAACGGGGGTTTGCCGCCAATTTCCTGACTCTCACCTGCAACGAGGCTGTTCAAGCGGATTTTTATGCATGGTCTGATCAGGACGATATCTGGCTGGACACCAAACTCGAGACAGCTCTGGACTGGCTGCAAACGATTCCCACGGATGTTCCGGCACTTTACTGCGGGAGGACCCGCGGCATGAACTCGCACGGAAAGCCCATGGAATGCTCACCACTTTTTTCACGTCCTCCGGCGTTTGCCAATGCATTGGTACAGAGCATCGCGGGAGGCAATACGATGGTGTTCAACCATGCAGCACGCGAATTGATGCGCATCGCAGGCGATCATCTAGAGATCGTCGCGCACGACTGGTGGGCCTATCTTCTGGTGACCGGCGCTGGCGGCAAGGTTGCCTACGACGCACAACCTTTCGTTCTGTATCGTCAGCATGAAGACAACCTGATCGGGGCCAACTCCGGATTGAAAGCCCGGTTTTCACGGTTTCGCCAGATGCTCAAAGGACGCTTTTCGAACTGGAATGAACAGAACATCCATTGCCTGACTTCGGCGCACGCACTGCTGACTAATGAAAACCGGAAAAAACTTGAATGCTTTCGCCTTGCGCGAAAAGGCAACTTGCCGCGCCGCCTTCTTGGACTGCTGCGTGCCGGTGTCTACCGCCAGACACTGCCAGGTAACATCGGACTTCTCCTCGCAGCCATCGTGAAGGGTATTTGACCGATGACAACCAATCGAAAGCTTCACCGTGACGGCAACGGTGTATTCGTCAAATCGGGTTTCAGTCATTGCGCTGCACCCATCGGCTACTTCCAGTCGCCACCTTCAAGCGAACTAAATAACGTCGCTCGTACAATCTATCAACTTACCGAACGGCCTCCATTGGAGCTTTTGCCTTGAACATGCATGATTCATTTCCAACGTCGCCTTTGCGAATGCTGATCAGCGCAATTAAAAATCGCCAACTGATCATGCAACTGACAAAACGAGAGATTTCATCTCGTTATCGCGGTTCAGTGGGGGGCGTAGCATGGTCATTTATCAACCCGCTGCTATTGCTCGCTATTTATACATTTGTCTTTTCAACCGTATTCAATGCGCGCTGGGGCGGCAGCGGTGCGGCCACCGGGTCCAAAGTCGACTTCGCGCTGATTCTGTTTACCGGCCTGATCATTCATGCGTTCTGCGCAGAATGCATCAACTCGGCACCCAAACTGATCACTGGCAACGTCAACTTTGTAAAAAAAGTCGTTTTTCCGATTGAAACCCTCGCTCCGACCTCGGTGTTGAACGCCCTGTTTCACCTGTGCGTCAGCCTGTCGGTGCTGCTGGCAGCACAACTGGTGTTCAATCACTCGATTCCGCTTACTGCGCTGTTTTTCCCGATTGTTCTGATACCGCTAATCCTGATGGTGATAGGCCTATCCTGGATCTTGTCCGCACTCGGCGCATACATACGCGATATTGGCCAGGTCACGGGCATGGCCGCCACGGCACTGCTGTTTCTGTCGCCGGTTTTCTACCCGATCAGCGCCTTGCCTGAAGAGTACCGCGGCTGGCTATATATCAACCCATTGACCGCTATCATCGAAAATGGCCGCGCAACCCTGTTGTTCGGCCAGATCCCTGATATGCACACACTTGGCACGAGCTATATCGTCGGCATTGTTATCTGCTGCCTCGGCTTTGCATTCTTCCAAAAAACTCGCGCAGGCTTTGCTGATGTCCTCTAAAGATGTTGCCATTCGCGTCAATGACCTCTCCAAGCGTTTCAACATGTATGAGAAAGCGCACGATCGCTTGCTTCAGATGATCTTGCCATCAAAGAAACTTCACCATGAGTTCTGGGCTCTCAAGGACATCAACTTTGAAGTTGCACGCGGCGAGTCTGTCGGCATCATCGGCAAAAACGGTTCGGGCAAATCCACACTGCTGCAGATTATCTGCGGCACACTGACGCCGACCTCGGGCACGGTAAATGTCGATGGGCGCATTGCCGCGTTGCTTGAGCTGGGCTCAGGTTTCAATCCGGAATTCAGCGGGCGGGAAAACGTTTATCTCAACTGTGCGATCCACGGCCTGAATCGCAGCAAGACTGACGAACTGATGGATGACATCCTGTCGTTTGCAGACATCGGGGAATTCGTCGACCAACCCGTAAAGACTTACTCCAGCGGTATGTTCGTGAGGCTGGCATTTTCTGTCCAGGCTAATCTGAAACCTGAAATCCTGATTGTCGACGAAGCCTTGGCGGTCGGCGATGCGCTGTTTCAGAAACGTTGCTACGAACGAATCGAAAAGCTCACCAGCAATGGCACAACCCTGCTGTTCGTCTCCCACGATGAAGAATCGGTGCGGACCCTCACGCAGCGGGCGATCTTTCTTTCCAATGGGAAAATTGAAAGCATCGGGTCTTCGGCCGACGTCATCCTCGATTACCGCAGGAACCTGCACGAACAGGAAAGTCTTTACCTGCAACAGTTGACGAAAAACCTTTCCGACAAGGCTGCGCAACATCAGAAGGACGATAACAAGGCTGCCAAGACCGAATCGAAAACTGCAGACCGGTTCTCCTTCGGTAATCAGGATGCCGAGGTTCTGGATGTGCGCGTGTTGAACGCCGAGGGCGAAGAAACCCAGGTTTTCTATGCCACACAGACGTCTGTCATTCGCGTGTCCTTCCGCTGCAACGTCGATCTTGACCACCTGAATGTGAGCCTGCGTCTTCGCAACAAGGAAGGCGTCAAGATTTACTCCTGGGGCACGCTAAATCAGGACATGGCCATTGCCGCCAATCTGGCGACGGGCGAGACCTTCTGGACCAAGACATTCACTGCCGGCACCGAGTCATCTGTTGATTTTCAGTTTGAATGCAGTCTGGGCGCCAACCTTTACGAAATTCAGGCTGCCATCTCCCAGGAAGGCAAACCTTACTACGCCGAACAACGCATTCTTCACTGGCGAGACGAGGCGGCATTTTTTACGGTGGCTACCAAGCCCCGCGAATACCATTTTGGCGGTGTCCTCGACCTCCGCATGAAAGCAATCGAACTCAAGGGCTGAGTTAATGAATATTTCCACCACAAACATTTGCTCGGCATCACTGACGGCAGGGGAACGCCAACAACTGGTCTCGCAGGTACTTTCAGCCTGTGGTAACGGCAAAGTGCTACATATCGGCCTGCCTGATACAGAGTTGCTGCGGGCCTTCCTGCTGGCGGGTGTGCAGGCGTACAACGTCTTCCCGGGTGCTGAAACCGAGTGTGGCAATGCACAGCTCCCAGGACGGTTCATTGCATGGGACGGTGCTGACCTGCTATTGGACGACGAGAGTTTTTCGACGGTATTGATCACTCATGCCGACGACGCAGCTCTCTCCCTCAAGCGTTTGGCTGTCGAAGCGCCAAGAGTCTCGAAACGCAACATCTTCCTGTTTCTGGACACCAGCTGCGAACCCGACACAAAAGAAGCCCGCAAAGCTTGGGAAATGCTGTTCTTCGAAAACGGCGTACGCAAACACCCTGCCTACTATCGCGTCAACGACTACCAGTCTCTGCAATATGAACAAGGCAAAATTGCCATACCGCTTGAGAAGCTTCCCAAGGAAGCCGCCACCGTTTATCCATTGGAAGCGCTGAAAGACGAGCGCGACTTGCACATGGACATGACGCGTGAGCCTGGCAGTCGCTCCGATGGCCATATCATTCGCTATCTCCTGGCCAGTCGCTATGTGCGCAACGGCGACCGCATCCTCGACGCAGCCTGCGGACTGGGTTACGGCGCCTATACTTTGTTCAACTGCTCGGACGCCAGCTCGATCCTCGGCGTTGATGGCAGCAACTATGCAGTCAAATACGCTGAAAAAAACTTCTCTGCGGTCAATTCGCAACTCACCTTCAAAGAAGGCTGGCTGCCGGAAGCGCTGAACGATATTCCGGATAATTCGATCGACCTCATTACCTCGTTTGAAACCTTGGAACACGTACCGGATCCGGTTGGATTGCTGGCAGAGTTCTACCGGGTCCTGAGTCCGTCCGGGCGAATCGTACTTTCCGTTCCAAATGACTGGTCAGACGAAACCGGAGAAGATCCGAACGAATTCCACTTTCACGTCTACACGTGGGAGCGCATCGTTAAAGAACTGGAAAAAGACTTCATCGTCGAAGCGGCTTACGCCCAGACAGCGGATCAATACAAACCGAAAATCAACAATGCTTACGAGTGGGCAGTCGGCATTCGCGAGCTGTATGAAGTAGACCCCAAGACATTGATCGAAAAAGATCCGTCTTGTGAATGGTGCCTTCTGGTCGGCATGAAATCGCCGACACTGGGCGCAACCGTGCCTTACCGCGAAACCACCTACGATCTCTATCCTGAAAACCCGGGATGGAAGGTCACGCGTTTTGACGACTATGCCAACCCCTGGCTGGTGAAAGGCCTGGTCACGATCGGTCATCGCATCGAAGACAGTCAGAAGCTGCTCGAACTGTCCCGCGAAGTGGCCACTCAAGCCTCGGCAACCTCACCGGACCTGGGGGCGGCACTGTGCATTCAGGCTTACCAACTGCTGCAGGCATCCACACTGACGGTGAATCAGCTGGAAGTGTTTGCAAAAGATGCTGACGTTTACATGAACCAGGCGGATCATTCACCGCAGCAGTTGCGCTGGAAAGTATCGATATCGTTCGTTATGGCCCAACTCTGGCAGGCCGCAGGCGACACTGATCGCGCCATTGATCTGTATAAAACTTGTGTGGCCTATGACTGCACCCAATACAGCCCGACTCTGATTACCAAGCAAATCAGGTCCTACCTGAATCTGGGTTTGATCGAGTCCGGCAAAGGCAACAATCAACAAGCTGTGTTGTATTGGCGTACAGGTGTCACCAGCGCAGAAAAGGCCCTCGCCATCGATTGGTGCGCCTCATTGGGCTCGCTCGAAAAACCGACCGATTTTGGTATGTCCGAACTGGGCGCCATTGTCGAACTCGCTTCTTCGTGCGCTTATGCCTTGCGATACGTTTCCAACACTGAGAATCGCACCCCGCAATGGTGGCATCAGCATCTTCGTGACCGCGACTCTCAACTGTCGAGAATGCCAGGTATCGTGGCGGAAACCGCGCGACTGAATCGGGTGGTCATCGACAAAGATGCGACCATTCAGTCTGTGATCACGCAGACCGAGCTCGCTGTACAGGCCGCCATCACCAAAACTGAGGCAGCGTTTCACTCTGCGATCACACAGACGGAAGAAGCGTTCGTGTCCGCCATCTCGCAAACCGAGGCAGCGTTCCAATATCTCATCAACAAAACAGAGGCGGTTGCTGAGTCCGCCATCAATCAGAGTCAGAATCTGAACTCCACGCTGAATGAAATTAATGACGCTCTGCAAGAAGCACTGGCCGCCTCTGAAGCAAGACAGCAGGAGATCAGCGCCCTGAACCAGCACCTGGAACAAAAGAACGCCATCGTGCAACAGCTCAACGTTGAAGTCGCACATCGCGAGCAACGGCTACAAGCCATCGGCCGGAGCCGACTGTTTCGTTTGAGTCAGGCATTTGCAGCGCAACCCAACGATCTCAAGAAATACTTGCGCATCGCCTACATGCTCGCCTCCCTCGTGACCCCTGCCCCCGCACGTCGCTTGCTGAGTCCGACCGTCTCGGCCTTGAAGAAAAGCCTGAGAGGCCAGCCACCAGCTATTGTGTCGAACACTGATGCGCCCACCGACATCAGTGAAGATACTTACATCGTCAAGCAGCCAACCAGTGTGAATGCTGTCCGGCCGCGGGTGCTGCATGTCATCGCCAACTTCATGACCGGCGGCTCCTCACGCCTGGTGGTGGACATCTACGAATACCTGGGCGTCCGGTTCGAGCAAAGTATTCTGACCAGCCATGCGCCGATCCCCGCCGCGTATTCGGGCATCACCATTAAGGAAATCAAACTGTCTGCAGACGAGATGCCTTTTGTCGAGTACCTGCAAGCACTACAACCAGATGTCATTCACATGCACTACTGGGGCGACTGTGATGAACCCTGGTATGACCAGACCATGCGTGCCGCGCAACAATTAGGCATTCCCGTCATCCAGAACATCAACACACCGGTTGCGCCTTACTTGTCGCCCTCCATCAAGCGTTACGTATACGTCAGTGATTACGTTCGCAACGTTTTTGGACAAGCAGAAGCACCGAATGCAACGGTTTATCCCGGCTCCGACTTCTCGATGTTCAAAGCCGATGCGCCCAATCAGACTGCTACCGACACGATCGGCATGGTTTACCGACTGGAAACGGACAAGCTTAATGCTGACTCCATTACTCCATTCATCAAAGCCGTACAGAAACGCCCGCAGACCCGCGTATTGATTGTCGGTGGCGGAAGTCTGATGGAGACCTTCAAGGAAGCGGTGAACTCGGCAGGCGTATCAGACAACTTTGAGTTCACCGGTTATGTCGCCTACTCGCAACTGCCGGACTTGTACCGCCGCATGAAGCTGTTTGTTGCGCCGGTCTGGAAAGAAAGCTTCGGCCAGGTGAGTCCTTTTGCGATGCGCATGCATGTTCCGGTTGTCGGGTATGACATCGGTGCAATTGGCGAGATTGTCGATGACAGCAGCCTGCTCGCCCCTTACGGCGATGCGGACAAGCTCTCTGACATCATCGTAGATCTGCTGAATGACAGTGCTCGTCGCACCTACATTGCCGACCGTCACAGCGAAAGAGCCGAGGCTCACTTCTCGATCCAGGCAATGATTGCGAGCTACGACCAGATCTATGCCGAAACCCTGGCGGAAACCAAACAATGAAAATCGTTTTTTTTGTGCACTGCTTCTTTCCGGATCATTTTTACGGAACAGAAACCTATACGCTGGAACTGGCAAAGAACTACCGCAACTGGGGTCACGAGGTAGTCATCGTCAGCGCCTTGTTCCAGGGCGAGCCGGCGGCAGCGGAACTGATCACTCGATATGAGCATGAAGGCTTTGAAGTTGTCCTGGTCGACAAAAACAAAATCCCTCACGTCAATATCAAGGAAACGTACTACCAGGCGGAGATGCGTCCGGTCTTGACCGATATTCTCGCCGACTTGAAACCGGACATCGTTCACGTCACTCATTTGATCAACCACACCAGTGCCTTGCTCGAAGCGACCAAGGCCTTGGGCATTCCGACCTACGCAACTTTCACGGACTTCTTCGGTTTCTGCCTGACCAATAAACTGGAAGCAGCCGACGGTGCACTGTGCGCAGGCCCGTCCAGAACTCGCAGCAACTGCGTGGCCTGCTACTTGAAAGAGACTGCGCGCACGTCGAAAGAGGGCTGGATCAGATACGCGAACAATGGCACGTCAGCCAAGCTCATCGCCAGCGCCGTAACTGCTCTGCGCAAAATGCCGGGCGTGAAAAACAGTGTGTTCGATCAAACGATCGACTACATCGCGGAGCGTCCGGACATTCTTGGAGCTCTTTACAACGGCTCCTACGCAGGTGCCGTCGCGCCAACCACCTTTTTAAGGGAAGCCTATGTCAACAACGACATCAACGTACCCATGAAAACCTTGTGGTTCGGCATCGATGTCGATCGCACGCCGAAGCCGCAGCGAGACGCCGAACACATTCCAGTGATCGGTTTCATCGGCCAGATAGCACCGCACAAAGGTACAGATCTGCTGATTGATGCCTTCAATCGCCTGCCAAAAGACAGTGCAAGATTGGTGATCTATGGTCCAACCGACCAGGACCCGGCGTACATGGAAGAATTGAAAGCCAAAAGCTCCGGCACGCAAATCGAGTTCCGTGGCGTTTTCGAGAGCAAGGATATGGTCAATATCCTGCGCGATATGGACACCTTGGTAATCCCGTCACGCTGGTATGAAAACAGCCCACTGGTGCTGCTGAACGCTCTGGCCACCCACACCCCTGCCTTGGTATCGGATGTGCGCGGCATGACCGAGTTTGTAGAGGCCGGGATAAACGGAGAGATATTCGATCGCGGCAGCGCCGAAGATCTTTATCGCAAGCTGTCAGCCTGGGTTGCCAACCCACAAGCCCTTTACGATCTCGCGAAAACCACGAACTACGAAAGGACGCCGGAAATCATGGCCCGAGAGACATTTGCCATGTATGCGAAGACGCCTGAAACGGTCTGACGGTTTTGTATTGAACAGCAGGGGCCAAGGACGGCCGATGCTGTACGCACTTCACATTCGCTTTAAATACCAAGCGCACGGGATTCATTTATGCATGCGACAGTCAAACTTGACGCACTGACATCATTACGTTTTTTTGCCGCTGCAATGATCGTTCTGGGACACACCCATGGAGCTTTTGGCTCTTTGGGGCTGGCAACGACGCTGTCCCTGGCTCAAGGTGTATCCTTCTTCTTCGTACTCTCCGGCTTTATCCTGGCGTACAACTATCCAACGCTCGCTACACGCCAGGAAACTGCCCATTTTTTTAAAGCACGCATAGCCCGGATCTGGCCTGCACACATCGCAGCAATCATCTTGCTGTACCTGCTGACGTCCGGTTGGAACCTGGGTGGGCTGACCTATCTTCAGGCTATATTTACAGCCCTGGCCAACCTGTTTCTGATTCAGTCCCTTATCCCCCTCAGAGATGTATTTCTCACATTTAACGGTGTCGCCTGGAGCATCTCGACCGAGATGTTCTTTTACTTCAGCTTTCCGTTATTGATTTCCAGTTTTATCCCGGGCTGGAAAGTAAAACTGATTTTCCTGAGTACCGTGGCAGCATTGTTTTTCGGATTCGCGATCGCTTGGAATATACCGGCAGATGATGCAGCGCCATCGGTGAGCCTGATGGGCCTGTTTTATGTGAACCCATTTGTTCGGATCATTGAGTTTTTTGCAGGGGTCCTCGCTTGCGGGGTGTATCAGAAAATCCACAGCCGTACCAAGAACCAATCCGGCCTGCTCTTTTCCGCAGCAGAGTTACTGGTCGTTGTGCTCGCAGTATTCGCAATGTGGATAACGCCAAAGCTCACGACTATTTTTGCCATGCACGGTGCCATTGGCGGCGCCGTAAACTATTACCTGATCAAGTCCGGCAGTTTCCTGTTTTTTGCAGCCCTGATTGTTGTATTCGCTCTCGGCAAGGGTGTGTTTTCCAAAGCCCTCTCCGCGCCTTTTCTCGTGCTGTTGGGAGAAATCAGCTTTTCCCTGTACCTGGTACACATGACGATCTTCCAGTGGTACATGGCAAACTCCTTGTACTTCAGCCATCTTCCACTTCTTGTGCAAACTGCCGGCTACTGGGCTATCGCCCTGTCAATGGCGTTTCTTCTGCACAAAGCCGTGGAGAACCCCTGCCGCAAGTTGATCCTGAGCGTAAACAAAACCACGATCCCAAAAGCCCTGAGCACGGCATACAATGTAAGAGCAAGTGCCTACCTCGCAGCAGCAGGTGCCTTGATCCTGGCCCTCAATGTGTTACCCGCAGCGTTCGCCCCCAAAGGCTGCCAATCAGACGAATGCACTTACCTGGTCAAGAACCACGCGTTAACCAGTTCACCGGAATTTGGTGAAAATCTGCGCCTTGTCGCCGCTAAATCCGTGAAGACGAGTTCAGGCAGCGACAACATCGAGTTGGCCTTCGAACTGATCAAGCCTCTCCCCAAGGGATATATTCTGGCGGTTCACCTCCTGGACAAGAACGCGGAGATTCTCGACAAGTCGGACACTGCGCTTTCAAAGTCTGAAAAGCTGAGGCCAGGGGATCAATGGACAGAGGTTGTGACACTCACAGCAGGTCTCAGTAAACCCTCACCGCAAATGCTGGGACTGGCAGTTTATCTTGACCCGGCCAGCCCGATTGCTGTGCACAGTAAGGTCTCTGACTATAACGGACGCCGAGCGCTACTCCAGCTCTCAAACATCCAATCCAATTAAGAGCCTTAGACTTTGGTGAGAATCATCGAAATTATCAAAATACGCAGCGCTGTTGACCACCATGCAAGGTGAAACGCCTTTTGCCAATGGCAAACGTATTCTGCTGTGCGTTCATCAGTTTTTTCCGCATTTTTCTGCGGGAACAGAAGTGCTTACATTATCGACTGCTCAGGCACTGAGAGACGAAGGCTACATTGTTGAAATTGTGACGGCGCAGCTTCAGGGAGAAGAAAACCTGAGTCTTGCTTCTTACGATCATGAAGGCTTCAGGGTTCATCAACTACTGGTGCCCTACGTCGCAGGGAAGTTCTCCAGCACTACACTAGTGGATGAATACAACAACCGTGCGGTATACGCCCCCTTCAAAAGTCTGCTTGATCACTTCCAACCGAATCTAGTGCATTTCTTTCATTTCAAAAACCTGACGATATCAGCACTTCAAGCGTGCGTTGACAAGAATATTCCAACGGTTTACACCCCTACCGACTACTGGATCAACTGCCGATCCTGTCAGCTGGTGAAACCCTGGGGTCAGAATGAGTGCTCTGGACCAAGTCTTTTGGCAAGTAACTGCCTCAAACACGTAGCCATTAATAACCAGAAGGGCACCATGCGCCGGCTTTTGGCGCATACGCCTCAGGTACTATTTTCCGCGTTGATGCTGGCTGCGTCCGCGCCAATCAATACCCGCTTCAAGAACATCATGCTGGCCATGAAGGATCTTCGCAATCGTGAGCAGACCATTGCCCAAGCCATGCTCAAAATTGATAAAATTTTACCGCCTACACTATTCATAGAACATTTACTGATCAACGCGGGAATCCCCCAGCACAAAATCAGACGCCTCAAATACGGAATCCAGCCGCCAATCATCTATCCAGTTGATCTGGATCGAATCAAAGCGACAGGAAAGACTCCCACCATCGGTTTTATTGGAACGCTGACAAACCACAAGGGTTGTCATGTTCTCCTGCAGGCCATCAAGCAACTTCCAAACATGGACGCGGACGTTGTCATTTACGGCGATACACAACAAAACCCGGATTACGTGAAAAATCTCGACGGGATTATTCAGAATGATCCACGAGTTCGGTTCATGGGAACTTTCCCTCACGAACGAATTGGTAGCGTTTTGCACTCGCTGGATGTACTGGTCATCCCTTCTACATGGAGAGAAAACGCGCCGCTCGTGTTATTGAATGCTTTGGCTTGCGGAACCCCCATCATCGCAAGCGACGTAACGGGAATAACTGAATACTTGGGGGAAAAGGATAACGTAACTGTATTCGAGCCTGGAAACGCCGAAGAATTGGCGCAAAGTCTCCGGTCGTGCCTTGCATTGAATAATGAGCACGCCCACAATCATGGCGCAGGAAGGATAGCCGGTGAGCCGCTGCACGCCTACATCAGCGTACTATCGGGTGTATATGCGGATCTCATGCAAATTCATGAAAAATTGGAATAAATTATGAAGTATGTAATTTTCGGCGGCGGTGGCTTCATCGGCTCGAACATAGCGGACAAGCTCCTTGCAGAGGGCCACAGCCTGCGAATCTTCGAAAGGCCCCGAGTCCCTCCGTACCGCGTGTTCGAGGCCCATGAGAACGTTGAATGGATCGCTGGAGATCTTCAGAGCAAACACGACCTTGAAGAAGCGATCAAAGGCGTAGATGGGGTACTCCACTTGGTATCTACTACCCTTCCTAAATCTTCTAATGATGATCCTATTTATGACATTCAAACGAATGTCATTGCGACACTGAACATGCTGAATGTGATGGTGGAGCAAAAGGTTGAGCAGATCGTGTTTATATCATCAGGTGGTACCGTTTACGGGAAGCCCGTGCAATGCCCACTTTCCGAAGAACACCCCACTGATCCAGAAGTATCCTACGGCATCAGCAAACTCACCATCGAAAAATACCTGTATCTCTACAAGAAGCTCCACAACATCAAACCGGTGATTTTAAGGGTTGCCAACCCTTATGGCGAAAGACAACGAATTGAAACGGCACAAGGTGCAATTGCAGCTTTTGTAAGCAGAGCGACAGCGGGAAAAACCATAGACATCTGGGGAGATGGCTCGGTTACGCGAGACTATATATATATAAAAGATATCGCCAACGCATTCTCGAAAGCCCTCAAGTACCAAGGCTCTGAGATTGTTTTTAACATCGGCTCAGGCGAAGGGACATCACTTAACGCGCTGATCGATCTTATTGAGAAGATAACTGATAACGCGGTGACTCGTAACTTCATGCCCGCACGAGCTTTCGATGTACCTATCAACGTACTTAATTGTTCGCTTGCAGAAAGGGAACTTGGTTGGAAGGCAGAGTTCAGTCTTCATGATGGGCTGAGGCACACAATTAACTGGTACATTGATAGCCTGACAACCGAAAAGAACAAAGGTTAAGTTAAACCATCAAATCAACGGGGCAAAAACCGCTTGCCCCGTCTACAGAGTAAAAAATTGGAGACTGTTACTTGGGATTGTAATATCCACTGCATGCGCGGAAAAGTACCGCCAACACAGCTAGATTCCCCTTAATTCCGTTGATTTTAGTTGGAACTTTGCCGATCGGATATCGCCTCACCGTCGCCAATTCTTTGCATTGGAAACCGAGTTTGGGAGCCCTGTAGCTAAGGTATGCAAGCAATTCGTATGTCATAAAGACATTGCGAAATGGCAAAATCCTGGTATCCAGCAGCATCTTGCGACTATAGGCCCGGAACCCCTGAGTGGTGTCTGTCCACTTAAACCCCGACGAAAGACTCAGTAAGGGTGCATGAATCAATCGAATGGCCAGGTCTCTCGATTTCGGCGTATTTTCTGCAACGCCGCCTTCCAGGAATCTGGAGGCTTGCACGAAATCTGTTCCTTTATCTAGCTCGGCGATGAATTGCGGTATGGCGTCCGGATCATCTTTGTCATTACCGTCAATAGTAACAATTCCCTCATACCCTTGATCAAGAGCGAAGGCATAGGCGCAGCGTAACTGCGCACTCAGCTTGCCTGGTCCACGCTTGATTAATAATCCGCGGACCTCGTTGCGACGCAGAAACTCCGCATCGAGTGAGTTATCAGTACTGCCACCGTCTACGATAATGATGTCGGCATGTTCACTAATAGTCAGGCGACTCATTCTATCTAGAAGGCTTCTGATTCGATCACCTTCGTTAATGACCGGAATCACGACACACCAACGCTTCGATCGACCCAGCCACAGGCTTTCTTCGTACGCGGGCACGTCCCAACTGAGGCGAGTCTTATCGGTTTTATCTGTAATCATGTTCATCGTTACCATTAAGTCGAGCGAAGTGTGATCAAGAACACACCGATAATTACCAAGACAATCCCTGCCAATGTCGTGGTATGGAACGGCTCTCTGAAGACAAGCACTGAAGAGATAGCAACGGCTGCAACAGCACCGGCGGTGAGAACCGGGTGCGCTACGTTCAACGGTAAACGCGCCAACGCAGCTGCGTAAAGGAGAAATGCCGTACCGTACAATCCCAAGCCCAGCCAAAAAGGCCAGTTCGTCAGCGCCGCAAAGGGATCGGAAAATGAAGGGAATTTACGTGGCGCCATCATCGCCATTTTAATTAATACGCTGGCAGACGCATTCGACAAAATCCCCACTATCAGGATTATCCACTTCATGAAGCGCACCCGGATAAGTTTTCTCGGTAGCAACTGACAGCAACGCCTAATGCGCGCTCTATTGATACCGGATTCGGTTCGCTCTTCAGCCCCAACATCTCAATGCAGACGACATGATTAGGCAAACGCTCGTGGAGAATACGGCTCATCGTTACATGATCGGTAGTACCATCCCCTAACGGCACCAGGTTGGGCTCACTGGCGTGAACATGGCCAATAATATCTGCACACTGATCAAGTGTTAATAAAGGCTCTTCATTGGAAATCGTTATTGCCCCAGTATCAAACTGCATCCTGATAAAGGGGTGATCGACTTCCCGGACGACTTGCGCGGTCTCAGTATTGGTTACCATATAGTTTGCGCCATAGCAGACCGGATTCGGTTCCAAACAAATGGTAGTGCCATATTCCCCAGCGATGTCTCCAATTGCGCGAAAAAAAGGAATCGCAATTGAGGATACTTCGTTGTCTGACAATCCACTTCGATCCCTGTTTTTTGGAGATCCGAAAACCAGAAATTTTGCACCCAGGCCTTGGCCGACACGACACACATGAGACAAATGCTTGATCAGCTCACCTCTGCTGCGGTCAGAACCGAACACATTCAATCCGGTTGTGCCAAAGAGCAAAGACTGCATACCGGTTATTTCCACCCCCTTGGCTTTCCACCAGTCTCGGACGCTCAATATATCTTCTTTTCGAGCGTTAGCCAGATCAGGAAAATATTTGCTTGGGGCCACATCGATGGCATCAACCGAGTATTGCTTCAGTAGTCCCGCGACGCTTTCGTCGTCCTGCGGATCCCATGCAATATTTGAGATAGATAGCCTCATTGCGCAAGGTTCTCTATCTTCGGTTCGGACTGAACATAGGCCCTGACCGCCTGAATGGTTTCCCGCGAACTATACTGGTAACGACCACTGCCGCCGAACAAATGAGCATGATTAGTCTGCATATTGTAAACAGCCGCAGGCTGATCTTTTACATTATCAAATTCAACACCAAAGCCGAGCTCGGATATATGTCCAACAGATACGGGAGCAGCGGTCAAATGAACAAGTTTCAAACCCGAACTAAGCGCGATCGATATATCATACCAAAGATTAACCATCGGATAGAATTGAAAAACACCCCGACTATCGATAGCTTCAAGGTTATTCCGATTGAGAAAGTCGTAAATAATATTTTTCCGTAAACCAGGTCCAACTAACCCGGGAAGGCGGACAATCAGATGCTCAGAAAAATGACCTTCAACAAACTTCTCTAGCATCCTCCTATTCAGGCCGTAAGGATGAAGCCCGATTTCATCAACGTGCGTATTTTCATCAACATCGACTGCCTTCATGAAAACATCTACAGTACTGATCAAAATGAATCGTTTACATTTGACGGTCTTGAGGACTTCAATCAGCCCACGTATATTTTCGAGATCGGCTTCCGGCTGCGAGTTGGCAATCCACTTTTGCGCGGGGGCGCCAGAGCAGACGACGGTATCAAATTGCTGCCCCTGAATATCGGCAATATTCGTGGATCGGTAGAGACAATCAAAATGGGTTTGATTTAATAGTGTCCCGCCGACAAATCCACTGTAACCAATGAGTGCACTAGCCATCGTATCCTCCTTACGGGCGACATTGATAATCACTGTTTAACCTCAATTAGATGAGGATAACCATCCAGGTTTGGATTTAAAGGATTACCACTGACAGTCACATTAATATACTGTTCACTGTACTCCAACGCAGTAATCTCTCGCACTCCGGCATCGGAAAAATATATTCCAGCACCAACAACCAATGACTGTCTATTTGAAAAATCATTTTTGACAAAAAATCGTGTTCCGGAAACCCCGTTCACCCAGTTCGCATCAGTAAGATTGAAAGCAGCAAATGTTTTCGCCTGGAGTTGCTTATCAACAAGCATTGAATCCCGCCATATGATGTTGATTGAGCCGTTCACTATTGAATACTGACCAAAATCAATCTTGCTTATACTATAGTTTGGTAACTTCACCAGGGCAATGCACGATACTGAATGCCGAGAAGGCCAATAAGGGGTAGGCACCTCGAATCGCTGCCATTCGAAATCCAGATTTTCAAATTGATCAGTGCCTGATGAAGCCCCGGTCTTATATACATGCAAGTAAAATGTCTTACTTTTATCAAACCGGCGGCAATCGCGCGAGTACAGAGCCAACTCTCCACTCAGTGTAACTTTTGCAACGATCCCGACCGATGTTTTTATCTCACTGCTTGGGTCCAACTCCAGCGCGGCCAAACTCTGTTCGAATACCTTTCCTTGCTCATAATTAAAACTGAAGCTAACAAAAGCCAGCATTACCAAGACATGAAGAAGCATCATCACGGGTTTATGCGGCGAGCGCTGCTTTAACGATAGCTTTAAATCCTCAACACACAAAACAAAGTAAGAAATCAAAACGTAGGCCAGAGCCTGGACAAACCCGAAATACCATAAGACGTAGTTTAATTGAGTATGGATGTAGGAGTGCCCTTTGGCAAGAATCAGCCAGGAAGCGGAAGCGCTAAAAAAAACAAATAGGGTTATGCCATTTTTAAAATCGAACTGGCGCCTGGAAATAGAAGCATATAAAAATCCAGTCAGAGAAAGTAGAATCAACCACTTGAACAAGGCACCTGGCAGATAGAAAAAAACCGCAGTTTCCCAAATATTGATATAGCGTTTCACTACATCTAGCGGAGAACTTTGAAGCGACGCTTTGAATACGTCATCAAAGGTAGATGGATCACCATACGTACGTCGCTTGACATCCTGCTCAAAGATATTTTGCAGTCCAGCGACAATCGTGTCACCGCGCATTCCCGCATGAAGCAATAGAGCAAAAACAAAACCGAGTACGCATAATGCGAAGGTGAGTACAAAAAATTTCAGATTACGCCGATGGTCAGGACGCTCCTCGCGAAAAAAGGGAGCGATAAGGAATACAGAACAGGCGAATAGCGTAATCGCGGAGAGGTACTCATAACCTGCCAAACTCTTCAGAAAAACTGCCGCACCAGTAAGGCCGCAAAACATGAATTTCTTGGCACGCTCATTAGACTTGTATGCTAACGCCGCAAATACCGCAGGTAAAAACCACAGCACGGGGACCCAATAAAGGTTTCTTGCGAAAGCAATGACCCAAGGAGAACTGATCATCACAACAAAAAAAATTGCGGCAAAACGCCCATTATATACTTTCGCATACAACAGTGTGAGCAACCCGACAATCAGTGCAAACAAAACAGAATTCAATAATTGCAGTTCTGCGACCGAATGAAGACCAAACAAAGAATAAGAAGCTGAGAAGAACAGCCCTTGAACACCATACTGTGACTTATAGGGTGAATAATAAATATCCTTGCCAGCAGCCTCGCCGGCAAATACGGGATAAGCGTCCAACATATTTTGGCTGTAATCGAATTTCTGCCCAATCGACATGAAACCTATATGGGAACCGCCCTTATCCAGACCAGAATCATCCGCAAAAATCCCTCCTAGCACCAGCGCTTGAGAGCCTTTATCGAAACTATCAAAAAAATAGTCATTAGCAAAATTAAAAAAATTAAGCTGAAAACTTAGCGTAGCTACTATCACCATGGCAAAGAGTTTTAATAAACTCACCTTCCCATTAATCAAGGCGTTCAGCATCTAGCTTCTCCAGCACATCATAAATATTATCGATCTTTCCACCAAGAATTGAAAAACACTTTGGTAAATCTTCGTATTTTTCAAACAAAATTGGCCGACCATCATCACTTTCGTTTTTCATTAGAATTGTCTTGACTTCAAACAATGACTCCACATATTTCGCCGTTGAAAGTGATGGAAGATATCTGGATACATCTCGCACCATACGGTCAACTTGTGAAACCCTTCTGTAATCGTTTAGTTTTCCATAAGGGCTTATCCCAGGCTCATCCACCCACTGAAGGTGTGGCGTGTATCTGACATGAGAAAGTGTGTGAAGGTTTCTTGCCGGAAATGGCATCAACGAGAAAAAAGGCCCATCCATAACAGTAATACCCAGGCCCTTCAAGGGAGCCGGCATATCCATAAGTGCCATCTCGGTAATTTCCTGTTTCAACTTCGTCCTTATACCCGGAAAATCACCCTTCAACTGATTGATTCCGCTGTAACTGCAGTTAAAAATATATCGACTGGACACAGAGCTGAAATTGCCATCCTTACTCTTGAAGATAACACCAAGCTCACCATTCACCGCCTTGGAGATAGACTCTACTTCGGTTTCAAGCAACAAATTTACACCTAGATCTTGCAACTCACCGAGAGCCCTCTTGGCAACAAGATCAGAGTTGAAAGCATACTCCTTGACCAAATAAACCTGCTCAATCAGGCGTGGATCGAATAGCTTTCGCATTTCCGGATCTGGCGCATATACCTCCGCCCCAATATCAGCACAGAATCGAACAAACTGTTTCGCTGTAACCTTTGAGTTACGTCTGGAAATAGCATATAGCTTGGTAAATTCCTGATTTATAGCCTCAGGCCAATCTTGCACAAACTTTGGCAGATTCAGACGACTGCGAAATGCGGTAGTAAAGCTTCTCGGATAGTGATATCCGTTATGCACTCGCGCTTGATTATTATAGGATGCTCGTTTTAGAAGAGATGCCTCTCTCTCTACAACCAGAACTCTTTCGAAGCCACGATTTTTTGCGAGATAAATAGCGATGGCGCAGCCATAAAAGCCTCCACCAATAACTACCGCATCGAAATCCGTCTCAGACATTGGCATTATTACTCCGCTCGCCAACTAAAACGGAGCCATCTTTAGAAGAGATCGAAACCTCCTCGATATTCAGTTTTTCACGCCGTGTGATCTTGGAACTCGTCAACTCTTGTGCGACATGGTACAACGGCGCCTCATTAGACAGACTCGCCATATGCAGGATATATTCCCCAAGCACAAGCAGTACCAATGAAATCAGGAAAAACATTCCCGACTGCTGAAGTGAAACACTAATCCATCCTGGAGCAACATTGGTTTTAAACAGGCCAACCGAAATAACATAGATACAATAAAACAAATTCGCCATCGCGCCAAACAACGAAAGAGAGGTAACAAGACGCATGGGCGCTCTGGTAGTCGATACCAACAGCCGCATTCCCCTATCAATACTCTCTGCCAAACGCTTGGGTTGGGACGTTTTTGGCGGTGCACTATATGAAAGCCGCACTTGGGAGAAACCTCCCGTCGCTGGAAGGTGACGATACGTCATAGCCGACTGAGGATGCTGCAAGATGAAGTTAATCACTTTCTTGCTAAGCAATCGAAATTGTGGAGCCTCTTTTGCAAGATGCACCCCATTGAAGTGATTGTACAGGCCATGGAAAACAGCAAACGCGCCTCTGTAAGCGAGACTTTGAGAGTTTTTTTGCTCGTTATTGGCAAAAACAACATCTACACCATCGATCGCCTTTTTGAGCATAGTCGGTAAAAATTCAATGCTGTCGGTAAGTGGATCAATGACCGCAACAAAATCACCCAACGCACTTTCAAGCCCCACCCAGGAAGCAGTGTCCGAATCTACTTCTTTGGTGAGTGCGTAAACCTGGAGATTTGCGATTCCATCTTCGCTTGTCAGACGCTTCATCACCGAAATACTTTCGTCTTCAGAAGCATTGTCGACGATTATTATTTCGTAATCACGTACGATATCCGAAATCACATTAGTGGCATTCGTGATGATACTTTCAAGATCCAGTGCCTGGTTCCGAACCACAAAAACAATGGATATAAAACAAGGAAAAAAATTCATGCCATCATCCCTCTAGACAAAAAATACAAATAGCCCTTCAAAACACCATCTCTATATATAGAGACTTTAATTTCTCGACGAGTCATTCGCTGACAAGTCACCAAAAAGACCTCTTTATCCGCCAGCTATAACCCTGAGACAGCAAACAAAAAAGAAGAATATTTTATCTCGCACACGACGGCGACATTTACACGCATTCAGCGAAAGGGCGAAAAACCTGAACCTTCCCATCGGCTTCGACGAACAGGCGAATGGGTGAAAATCCGCACCGACAAGGCCTGATATCAAATTGACCTGTGAAAACCACCATCCATCCTGGATGGCTTTATATCTTGCTATAAGGGATTTGATTCCCGTATTAGCTCCGACCTGATTGTGCTGGTGTTGGCGATACTGCATCGTTGAGTGCGCGTCGATAAACCACTTATATCCATGTGTACGAGCAAAAGCATAAAAATACCAGTCATGAAGACTGACAGATTGAAGCAGCTCCCAGTTACGTAGCATCGACTCTTTCAAAGCGTCGGCGAGCCCCCTTCGAAATACATAAGTACAACCGGGTCCTGCAGCCTCAAACAAGAAATCCCATTCAGCCTGAGGTTGTGCTTTGTCCAGTACACGTGTCCTGCCGTCAGGCCAAAATGCAGTGACGTTGCTGGAGTAGGCATCGCCTTGGTAGTGCTGGAGCATTGCTACGGAACGCTCCAGTTTATCCGCATCCCAGATATCATCCTGGTCAGAAAACGCAACATAGTCATAACCGTCGAACGCGACGTCACGAATCAGGCGGAAAAAATTGCGAGCAGCGCCCCCGAACACCTCGGAGACAGGCAGAAGAACTATTTCGGAATACTTTGCAGCAGTCGCGGCGCACCACTCCTCGGTACCATCAGTGGAAGGGTCGACGCTGATGTAAATCGTCAAATCCACCGCCGTCTGGCGGCGAATTGACTCAATTTGCTCTTCTAGCCAGCGCACACCATTGTAGGCCGCCAGCAAAACAGCGATACGGGGTTTTACTGGCGTTTGGTTTTGGCGAGCACTCACAAAACATCCTTTGCATCAAATCGCCATTTTCAGCGATTAGTTGGCTCCAAGAGTTTCTGCAAGTACTGGCCATAACCAGTCTTCTTCAGCGCATCGGCTTGGGCACCGAGTTGCTCAGCAGTGATCCAGCCGTTGTGGTATGCGATCTCTTCCAGGCAAGCCACCTTGAGGCCCTGACGCTGTTCGATGGTGTGTACGAAGTGACTGGCCTCAAGCAGCGAATCGTGCGTGCCTGTATCGAGCCAGGCAAATCCACGACCGAGCATTTCAACACTCAGCGTCTTTCTTTCAAGGTACGCACGGTTGACGTCCGTAATTTCCAACTCACCACGCTCAGATGGCTTGATGCCCTTCGCGATCTCGACGACATCGTTATCGTAGAAGTACAGCCCGGTCACGGCGTAGTTGGATTTAGGCTTGAGCGGTTTCTCTTCAATACTCAGAGCACGGCCCGTTTCGTCGAATTCGACAACACCGAAACGCTCCGGATCAGACACGTGATAACCGAAGACCGTAGCGCCTGTTTGCTGAGTGCTCGCAGAACGCAAATTGTCCGAGAAGTGCTGCCCGTAAAAGATATTGTCACCAAGAATCAGGCAGCAAGGATCTTTGCCAATGAACTCTTCACCGATGATGAATGCCTGGGCCAGACCGTCGGGACTAGGTTGTTCTGCATAGGTCAGCTTGATCCCGTAAACGCTTCCATCACCTAGCAATTTGCGAAAACAAGGCAAATCTTCCGGCGTGGAGATGATCAGGATTTCGCGCATCCCCGCGAGCATCAACACGGACAGCGGATAGAAGATCATCGGTTTGTCGTAGATCGGCAGCATCTGCTTGGAAACGCCAAGGGTCAGCGGGTGCAGGCGTGTACCCGAACCACCAGCGAGGATGATGCCTTTACGATTTGTCGTGGTCATTTGTTCAGAACTTCCCTAAGCATTCGGTTCACACCACTTTGCCAATCCGGCAAGTGTAGATAAAATTTGGCACGTAACTTCTGGGTATTAAGACGTGAGTTCAGGGGACGTTGTGCAGGAGTCGGGTAAGCAGTCGTGTCGATTGGATTGACGGCCGTTACTGCAAGTTTTTCCCCATTGGCCTGAGCGAACGCAATGACATGAGCCGCATACCCATGCCAAGACACTTCGCCGCTGGCCGCCAAGTGATAAACACCTGAAAGTTCCGGCTGCTGCAACGCCTGACGAATGGCCAAAGCGCTTACATCCGCTATCAGATCAGCCCCTGTCGGAGCTCCGATCTGGTCCGCGATAACATTCAACGTTTCCCGATCCTTTGCCAACCGCAACATCGTCTTGGCGAAGTTGTTGCCGCGCGCTCCGTAGACCCAACTGGTCCGGAAGATCAGATGCTTGCAGCCCGACGCAATGATCGCCTGCTCGCCTGCCAGCTTACTCGCACCGTACTGATTCACCGGGCCGACAGCATCCGTCTCCAGCCATGGAATGGAACCAATACCATTGAAGACATAATCGGTTGAATAATGAACCAGCCAGGCATTCAGAGCAGCGGCCTCTTCGGCCAAGACCTGCATCGCTTGGCCGTTCACAATGAAGGCCAGCTCAGGTTCTGATTCTGCCTTGTCGACTGCGGTGTACGCAGCGGCGTTGACGATGACATCCGGCTTGATCCGTCGGATCGTCGCACGCACGGCGGCCAGATCGGTGAGATCACCACACAGCCCGTCGGCAGTCTGGCGATCCAGCGCAATCAACTGACCAAGCGGCTCGAGCGAGCGCTGCAGCTCCCAACCTACCTGACCGTTCTTACCCAGCAGAAGTATTTTCATGCCTTGTTCGAGCGATCCGCATAGTTCTGATCGATCCACTGCTGGTAACTGCCGCTCTTCACGTGCTCAACCCACTCAGTGTTGTTCAGATACCATTCGACAGTCTTGCGAATACCGCTCTCGAAAGTTTCTTCCGGAGTCCAGCCCAATTCGCGCTGAATTTTGCTCGCATCGATTGCGTAACGCACGTCATGTCCAGGGCGATCTTGGACATAGGTAATCAGGCTGGCATGAGGACGATGGGACGAATCAGGACGCAACTCATCAAGCAGCGCACAGAGGGTGTGCACCACTTCGATGTTTTGTTTTTCGTTATGACCGCCAATGTTGTAAGTCTCACCAATTACACCTTCAGTGACGACTTTGTACAACGCACGAGCGTGATCTTCGACATACAACCAGTCACGTACCTGATTACCTTTGCCATAAACCGGCAACGGCTTGCCTTCCAGTGCATTGAGAATGATCAGAGGGATCAACTTCTCAGGGAAGTGGCAAGGGCCGTAGTTGTTCGAGCAGTTGGTAACCAGTGTCGGCAGATCATAGGTGCGTGCCCAAGCGCGAACAAGGTGATCAGAGCTAGCCTTGCTGGCCGAGTATGGCGAGCTTGGCTGGTAAGGTGTGGTCTCGGTGAAGAGGTCTTCCGGACCTTCGAGGTCTCCGTAAACTTCGTCAGTCGAAATATGGTGAAAGCGGAAACTGGCTTTACGCGCATCATCCAGCGCTGCCCAGTAGTGGCGGGCAGCTTCGAGCAGCGTGTAAGTACCGATGATGTTGGTCTGGATGAATTCGGACGGGCCGGAGATCGAACGATCGACGTGGGACTCTGCGGCCAGGTGCATGATTGCATCCGGTTGGTGCTCACGCAGGACACGGTCAACCTGATCACGATCGCAGATATCGACGCGCTCGAAAGCGTAACGCGAGTTCTGGCTGACTTCTGCCAAAGACTCCAGATTGCCGGCGTAAGTCAACTTATCGACATTGACGACAGAATCAGAAGTATTGGAGATGATGTGACGGATGACTGCCGAGCCAATGAAGCCGGCGCCGCCGGTAACTAGAATTTTCACGCGAAACGATACCCTTGAGCTGCGGACAGCGCTGCCTGCGAGCGCGGTCTAATCCATGAATGCAGAAGCCACCATCAGTTGGCATCCGTCAGAGTCAGTCTGAATCGACATGCATTTAGGCATGATCGAACAAGGGTGCATTTTACAGCTTAATGATGGTTTTACTAATGGATAAAGACAGGCCAAGGCGCAAATTCGACAGATGCCGTGCGCCTGTCGCTTTCAGACCAGTCGTTTGCGCGCTGCCCTGGACGAACGCCCCAGAAACCAGCCCAATACAGGACCAATCATCATGCCGATCAGCAATGCCAACACAACAACAACCGACACGGGCAACTGCGGCCCGGAAAAGCCCATAAACAAAAGCGAAACCGACTGCTGGTTCTCGAGCACAAACGCAAGAATTGCCAACACCAACAATAAAATGAAAACGCCAAGAAGTATGCGCTTGAGATTACGCATGAGTTACTCCTCGAGAGATAGCGACTGTCAAACCCCCTCCTCCTCTTCCTCATTCACCCGGTCACGCAATTCCTTGCCCGGCTTGAAATGCGGAACAAACTTGCCGTCAAGGCTGACAGACTGACCGGTCTTTGGATTGCGACCGACGCGCGGCGCACGATAATGCAGGGAGAAGCTGCCAAACCCACGGATCTCGATGCGATCCCCGGTAGCCAGGCACTGGGACATTTGTTCAAGCATGGTCTTGATGGCCAGCTCCACATCCTTGGATGAGAGTAGCCCTTGATGGGTGACAATTCGTTCGATCAACTCCGACTTCGTCATATTTTTCCCTTCTTTTTCAAGCAGCTAGATCAGCGCTTGAAAGGTTTTAGCACGCCCGGAAGATTTTGAACAGCCCAGGGATTGACATATCTTTCTCGGCATCAAAACGCCCGTTTTCTGCGCACAAAAGCACCGAACCGGAGCAGCACTCATTCAGCGACACATCACCAGCATTGTCCGAGTGACGTAGCCTGCGGGATTGAAGCCAAACGGATATTCATCTTCATCCTTGGCCTGATCAGATCGGGTGATCACCCGGTAACCTGCCCCCTTGCACTCCTTCGCCGCGCGCCTTTGGCATTTCTCCCACCCTGAACCCAAACCCGAGCAGTCGATCTCGATACCACTGACGCCACGCACCGCATGCGTCTTGGCACTGGTGGTACAGCCAGCCAAAACCAACGCCGCAATCAACACAATAAATCTGTTCATCCACTTCCTTATGCCAGGCAACGCCCGACTACTGCACGACTACTACCCACAGCTTAGTCGCGAATAGGCGATTGATCCGATTAAAGAAACAGACAACCCGCTAAAGGGATTGGTTTCACCGCAGCCTAGATCTCCCCACCAAATCGCAGGCACAAAAAAGGGCGACCGAAGTCGCCCTTTTTCATGATCAAGCAGAACTTAGTTCTGTTTGGCCATTGCTTGCTTCAACAGAGCAGCCATGGTGGTATCGGCTGGAGCTTCCTGAACGGAGTTCAGGCTCTGGATAGCTTCTTTCTCTTCAGCGTCATCTTTCGACTTGATCGAGAGCTGGATTACGCGGCTCTTGCGGTCAACGCTGATGATCTTGGCTTCAACTTCCTGGCCTTCTTTCAGAACGTTGCGCGCGTCTTCAACGCGGTCACGGCTGATTTCGGACGCTTTCAGGGTCGCTTCGATGTCGTCAGCCAGAACGATGATGGCGCCTTTGGCGTCAACTTCTTTCACGGTGCCTTTAACGATAGCGCCTTTGTCGTTAACCGAGACGTACTCGGAGAACGGATCGCTTTCCAGTTGCTTGATGCCCAGGGAGATGCGCTCGCGCTCTGGGTCAACCGACAGGATGACGGTGTCCAGCTCGTCGCCCTTCTTGAAACGGCGTACGGCTTCTTCGCCCACTTCGTTCCAGGAGATGTCGGACAGGTGAACCAGACCGTCGATGCCGCCGTCCAGACCAATGAAGATACCGAAATCGGTGATCGACTTGATGGTACCGGAGATCTTGTCGCCCTTGTTGAACTGGCCAGAGAAGTCTTCCCATGGGTTCGACTTGCACTGCTTGATGCCCAGGGAGATGCGACGACGCTCTTCGTCGATGTCCAGAACCATGACTTCCACTTCGTCGCCGACTTGTACGACTTTCGAAGGGTGGATGTTCTTGTTGGTCCAGTCCATTTCCGAAACGTGTACCAGACCTTCAACGCCCTCTTCCAGCTCAGCGAAGCAGCCGTAGTCGGTCAGGTTGGTTACACGAGCGGTTACGCGAGTGCTTTCTGGGTAACGGGCTTTGATAGCAACCCATGGATCTTCGCCCAGTTGCTTCAGGCCCAGGGAAACACGGTTGCGTTCGCGATCGTATTTCAGAACCTTGACGTCGATTTCGTCACCAACGTTGACGATCTCGGAAGGATGCTTGATGCGCTTCCAGGCCATGTCGGTGATGTGCAGCAGGCCGTCCACGCCACCCAGATCGACGAATGCGCCGTAATCGGTGAGGTTTTTGACGATACCTTTGACTTGCTGGCCTTCCTGCAGGGATTCCAGCAGAGCTTCACGCTCGGCGGAGTTCTCGGCTTCGAGGACGCTGCGACGGGAAACGACAACGTTGTTGCGCTTCTGGTCCAGCTTGATGACCTTGAATTCCAGCTCTTTGCCTTCCAGGTGCGTGGTGTCGCGCACTGGACGGACGTCAACCAGGGAACCTGGCAGGAACGCACGGATGCCGTTAACGTCGACAGTGAAGCCGCCTTTAACCTTACCGTTGATAACGCCCTTGACCACTTCCTCAGCTGCGAAGGCTGCTTCCAGAACGATCCAGCATTCAGCGCGCTTGGCTTTTTCACGGGACAGCTTGGTTTCACCGAAACCGTCTTCAACCGAATCCAGAGCAACGTGAACTTCGTCACCGACATTGATAGTCAGATCGCCAGCGTCGTTGTAGAACTGTTCCAGCGGGATGAGTGCTTCAGACTTCAGGCCAGCGTGAACGGTTACCCAGCGAGCCTGGTAATCGATATCAACGATAACACCGGTGATGATGGAGCCTGCCTGAAGGTTCAGGGTCTTTAGGCTTTCTTCAAAGAGTTCCGCAAAGCTTTCGCTCATTTTAATTCCTGTAGATGAGGGCGAAGAATACGCCCATCTCCACACCCCAGACGGTGTGGGTTAGTTTCATTTAAAAGAAGCGCTGCAGGACTATGACTGGTCCCCTGCGGCCTTCTTGGTCACCCGGCGATATCGCGAATGGCGATCTCGCTCATGATGCGTTCAAGCACCTGATCGATGGACAACTCCGTGGAATCCAGCTGAATCGCGTCGGCCGCCGGCTTGAGCGGGGCCACTGCACGCTGGGTATCACGCTCGTCGCGTGCACGGATCTCATCTAGCAGACTCGACAGACTAACATCCTCGCCTTTGCCCTTCAACTGCAAATATCGGCGACGCGCTCGCTCCTCGGCGCTGGCGGTGAGGAAGATCTTCAATGGGGCATCGGGAAAAACCACCGTACCCATGTCGCGACCATCAGCCACCAACCCCGGCGCCTCCTGGAAGGCGCGCTGGCGCTGCAGCAGCGCCTCACGCACCGCCGGCAGCGCAGCTACCTGGGACGCGCCTGCGCCAACACTTTCAGTACGGATGACATCGCTGACTTCATCACCTTCCAGAATGATGCGCTGCAGCTGACCTTCAGTCGCCGCGATGAACTGCACATCCAGATGAGCAGCCAGTTTTTTCAGCAACTCTTCATTGGTCAGGTCGACACCATGGTTGTGCGCAGCGAAGGCCAGCAGGCGATACAGCGCACCGGAATCCAGCAGGTTCCAGCCCAGACGCTTGGCCAGAATCCCGGCGACCGTGCCCTTGCCCGAACCGCTTGGCCCATCGATGGTGATGACCGGTGCAATGTTTTTCACGACTGAGCCTCTTGAGCCACACGAATGCCAACCTGCGCGCACAGCGCGAGGAAGTTCGGGAACGACGTCGCGACGTTGGCGCAATCATGGATACGGATCGGCGCAGTGGCGCGCAGCGAGGCCACGCTGAAGGCCATGGCGATACGGTGATCGCCGTGACCATGCACTTCGCCGCCACCGATCTGGCCGCCATCGATGATGATGCCGTCCGGGGTCGGCTGGCACTTGACGCCCAGCGCCAGCAAGCCGTCCGCCATGACCTGGATGCGGTCCGATTCCTTGACGCGCAGCTCTTCGGCGCCGGTCAGCACGGTACGACCTTCGGCACAGGCCGCCGCCACGAACAGTACCGGGAATTCGTCAATCGCCAGTGGCACCAGCGCTTCCGGAATCTCGATACCTTTGAGTTTAGCTGCCCGCACGCGCAGGTCGGCTACCGGTTCGCCACCGACCTCACGTTGGTTTTCCAGGGTGATATCGGCGCCCATCAGACGCAGGATGTCGATAACGCCGGTACGGGTCGGGTTGATGCCAACGTGCTCCAACACCAACTCGGAACCTTCGGCGATCGACGCCGCCACCAGAAAGAACGCCGACGACGAGATATCGCCCGGTACTTCAATGTGGGTCGCGGTCAGCTTGCCGCCGGACTCGACCGAAGCGGTCGCGCCATCAACGCTCACCGGGTAGCCGAAACCACGCAGCATGCGCTCGGTGTGATCACGGGTTGGAGCCGGTTCAGTGACGGTGGTCTTGCCTTCCGCGTACAGGCCCGCCAGCAGCAGGCAGGACTTCACCTGAGCACTGGCCATCGGCATGGTGTAGGTCAGACCCTTGAGCTTATGACCGCCACGAATGGTCATCGGCGGACGACCTTCGGCAGCAGTTTCAATCACAGCGCCCATTTCACGCAGCGGATTGGCCACGCGATTCATCGGACGCTTGGACAGCGACGCATCGCCCGTCAGGGTGCTGTCGAAGTTCTGCGCCGCCAGCAGGCCGGACAACAGACGCATCGAGGTGCCGGAGTTGCCCAGATAGATCGGGCCAGGTGCCGGCTTCAAGCCATGCAGGCCAACGCCGTGAATGGTCACGCGACCGTGGTGCGGGCCTTCGATGACCACGCCCATGTCGCGAAATGCCTGCAAGGTCGCCAGGGCATCTTCACCCTCGAGGAAACCTTCAACCTCGGTCACGCCTTCGGCCAGCGAGCCGAGCATGATCGAGCGGTGGGAAATCGATTTGTCACCTGGTACGCGAATCCGACCGGACAAGCGGCCACCAGGTTGAGCCAGAAAAATCAGATCGTTGGAATTCATAGCGTCCACATAGGCCCTGCGGGCCAGGATTTTACTGAAATGCTCGCGGGCAACCCGGGCGCGCGTGAAGACGCCCAACAATTGGTGCCCATCCCCTGCATCGACCGCGTCGCGCAAGGCGTCGAGGTCGCTGCGAAATGTATCGAGTGTGCGCAGGACAGCCTCGCGGTTGGCGAGGAAGATGTCGTGCCACATCACCGGGTCGCTTCCGGCGATTCTTGTGAAATCGCGAAAACCGCCCGCAGCGTAACGGAAGATCTCAAGGTTTTCATTGCGTTTGGCCAACGAGTCGACCAGACCGAAGGCCAGCAGGTGCGGCAGATGACTGGTCGCGGCCAACACTTCGTCGTGGCGCTCGACCTGCATATGCTCGACATCGGCACCCAGCTCACGCCACAAGCGATCGACCACCGCCAGCGCGGCCGGGTCGGTTTGCTCGAGCGGGGTCAGAATCACCTTGTGCCGACGGAACAGCTCAGCGTTGGAAGCTTCCACCCCGCTCTGCTCGGAACCGGCAATCGGATGCCCCGGCACAAAACGCGCCGGCATGCCGCCGAACGCCTCGGTCGCCGCGCGCACCACATTACCCTTGGCACTGCCGACATCGGTCAGAATCGCCCGGCCAAGATCGACACTCGCCAGACGGGCGAGCACCTTCTCCATGGCCAGAATCGGCACCGCCAGTTGAATCACGTCGGCGCCCTGACACGCAGCAATCAGGTCGTCTTCGCAACGATCCACCACACCCAACTCGACCGCCAGCTTGCGCGATTGCGGGTCGAGATCGACCCCGACCACTTCACGGCAGATGCCGCTTTCACGCAAGCCTTTGGCAAACGAACCACCGATCAACCCCAGACCGACCACCACAAGGCGACCGATCATAGGTGCAGCAGATTGCAGAGCAGTGACATCACCCACGAGCCAGAACCTTGCGCAGCGCTTCAAGGAAGCGGCTGTTTTCCGCCGGCAGACCGATGGTCACCCGCAGGTGGTTCGGCATGCCGTAATTGGCCACCGGACGCACGATCACGCCTTCACGCAGCAGCCCCTGGAAAATCGGTGCAGCGACCTGACCAAGATCGACGCAGATGAAGTTGCCCTTGGACTCGATCCAGCTCAGACCCAGCTCACGGAAACCCGCCTGCAGTTGCTGCATGCCGGATTCGTTGAGCTGACGGCTTTGCGCCAGATACTCGTCGTCCTTCAGCGCCGCACAGGCTGCGGCCAGAGCCAGGCTGTTGACGTTGAAAGGTTGGCGCACACGGTTGAGCACGTCCGCTACTACCGCAGTGGACAGGCCATAACCGACGCGCAGCGCTGCCAGGCCATAGGCCTTGGAGAACGTGCGCGATACCAGCAGATTCGGGTACGCCGCGAGGAAATCCAGACCGTCCGGCAGGTCGCTGCCTTCGGCGTACTCGATGTACGCCTCGTCCAGCACCACCAGCACGTGTTCCGGCACGTCCTGCAGGAACTCGTCCAGCGCTTCGGCGCCGAACCAGGTGCCGGTCGGATTGTTCGGGTTGGCGATGAACACCACACGAGTGTTGGCATCGATGGCCGCGAGCATTGCAGGCAAGTCGTGCCCCCAGTCCTTGGCGGGCACCACTTTGGCCTGCGCGCCGACCGCCTGGGTGGCGATCGGGTAAACGGCAAACGCATGCTCACTGAACACGGCGTTCAGACCCGGCGCCAGATAGGCGCGCGCCACCAGCTCGAGAATGTCGTTGGAGCCGTTGCCCAGGGTTACCTGGTTCAGCTCGACGCGGCACTGCTCGGCCAACAGCGATTTCAGCGCGAAGCCGTTGCCGTCCGGATAACGGGTCAGCTCGGCCAGCTCATCACGGATTGCCGCCAGCGCTTTCGGGCTGGCGCCCAGCGGGTTTTCATTGCTTGCCAGTTTGACGATTTTCGCCGGATCCAGATCCAGCTCGCGCGCCAGCTCGTCCACAGGCTTGCCCGGAACGTACGGCGAAAGTTGTTGCACGCCCGGCTGTGCCAGAGCGAGGAAGTTGCCACTCATTTGCTACCGCCCCTTAAAGAACTGCTTTCGGGTAGGAACCCAGCACTTTGAGTGCTACTGCTTCCTGACTGATCTTTTCCAACACACCTTTGATCAACGGATCACGGTGGTGGCCGACGAAGTCGATGAAGAACACGTAGGTCCATTTGCCACTGCGCGACGGACGGGTTTCGATCCGGGTCAGGTCGATCCCGTTATCATGGAACGGCACCAGCAGCTCATGCAGCGCGCCAGGCTTGTTGCTCATCGAGACGATGATCGAGGTTTTGTCGTCGCCGGTCGGCGGCACTTCCTGATTACCGATCATCAGGAAGCGCGTCGAGTTGTCCGGACGATCTTCGATCTTCTCGGCCAGACGCGTCAGGCCATACAAGCCAGCAGCCATGTCGCCGGCAATCGCCGCCGAGTTCCACTCACCCTTGACCCGCTTGGCCGCTTCGGCGTTGCTCGCCACCGCCACGCGCTCGACATTCGGGTAATGTGCGTCCAGCCACTTGCGGCACTGGGCCAGCGACTGCGCGTGGGAGTAGATGCGACTGATGCTGTCGGTCTTGGTGTTTTCACCGACCAACAGGTGATGGTGAATGCGCAGCTCGACTTCGCCGCAGATCACCATGTCGTGTTCGAGGAAGCTGTCGAGGGTGTGGTTGACCGCGCCTTCGGTGGAGTTCTCCACCGGCACCACGCCGAAGTTCACCGCACCCGCCGCCACTTCACGGAACACTTCGTCGATCGCAGCCATCGGCTTGCTGATCACCGCGTGACCGAAGTGCTTCATCGCCGCTGCTTGAGTGAAGGTACCTTCAGGGCCGAGGTAAGCCACTTTCAATGGCTGCTCGAGCGCGAGACACGAGGACATGATTTCGCGGAACAACCGCGCCATCTCTTCGTTGCCCAGCGGCCCCTGATTGCGCTCCATCACGCGCTTGAGCACCTGAGCTTCACGCTCGGGACGATAGAACACCGGCACCTCGCCTTCGGCCAGCGAGGCCATCTTGACTCGCGCAACTTCCTGGGCGCAGCGCGCACGCTCACTGATCAGTTCCAGGACCTTTTCGTCCAGAGCGTCAATACGCAGGCGCAGGGCCTTGAGTTCTTGCTCGGACATCAGCCGTGTTCCTTCTCGAATTCAGCCATGTACGCCACCAGCGCGTTGACGGCGTTGATGTCGACGGCGTTGTAGATGGAGGCGCGCATGCCGCCCACGGAGCGGTGGCCCTTGAGGTTGAGCAGACCGCGCGCATCGGCACCGGCCAGGAACGGTTTGTCCAGGCGATCGTCAGCCAGACGGAACGGCACGTTCATCCACGAGCGGTCCGACTTGTTGATCGGGTTGCTGTAGAGGCCACTGGCGTCGATGAAGTCGTACAGCGTGCGCTGCTTGACGTCATTCAGTTTGGCGATCGCTTCAACGCCGCCCTGCTCTTTCAGCCACTGGAACACCAGACCGGAGAGGTACCAGGCCAGGGTCGGCGGAGTGTTGTACATCGAACCGTTATCGGCCGCGACCTTGTAGTCGAGCATGGTCGGGCACAGCGAACGTGCCTTGCCCAGCAGGTCTTCGCGGATGATGTTGACGACGATACCGCTCGGGCCGATGTTCTTCTGTGCGCCGGCGTAGATCATGCCGAAACGCGAGATGTCGACCGGACGCGAGAGGATGTCCGAAGACATGTCAGCCACCAGCGGTACATCACCGGTTTCCGGGATCCACTGGAATTCCAGACCGCCGATGGTTTCGTTCGGCGCGTAGTGAACGTAAGCGGCGTCTTTCGACAGCTTCCATTCGTTCTGACCCGGGATGGCGAAATAGTCGTAAGGCTTGGCGGTGGCGGCAACGTTGACGTGGCCGTAGCGCGAGGCTTCTTCGATGGCTTTCTGCGACCAGATACCGGTGTCGATATAGTCGGCGCTGCCGCCTTCAGGCAACAGGTTCAGCGGAATCTGCGCAAACTGCTGGCTGGCGCCGCCTTGCAGAAACAGCACTTTATAGTTCGACGGGATATTCAGCAGGTCACGCAGATCCTGCTCGGCCTGGGTGGCAATGGACACGAACTCATCGCTGCGATGGCTCATTTCCATGACCGACAGACCCTTGCCATGCCAATCAAGGAGTTCACCCTGGGCACGTTGCAGGACAGCTTCAGGAAGCGCCGCAGGACCGGCACAGAAGTTATAGGCTCGCTTGCTCACATCCAATCTCGCTCTGATTTGGTGGTATCACATATCAGTCGGCGCCGATCCTGTGGGAGCGAGCTTGCTCGCGAAGGCGGACTGACATTCAACAACGATGTCGCCTGTTGCTCCGCTTTCGCGAGCAAGCTCGCTCCCACAGGGTTCGTCATGGGCGCCGATATTTCATACCGGACAAATAACAAGGGGGCGAATTTTCATCCGCCCCCTCGCTTGTCCGCTTATTCCTGCGGCTCTTCGTCAGCTGCGGCGTCGAGTTGCTGGTCCTCGGCAACGTCGTCGATCACGACATCTCCCTCGAACTCGGCACCCTCTTCACCTTCAAGCTCGTCGCCTTCGACTTCCGATGGCTCCTGAACCCGCTCCAGACCGACCAGGGTTTCATCCTTGGCCAGTTTGATCAGAGTCACGCCCTGGGTGTTACGACCCAGGCTCGACACTTCGTCGACACGGGTACGTACCAGCGTGCCCTGATCGGAAATCAGCATGATTTCTTCGCCGTCGAGCACCTGAACCGCACCGACCAGACGGCCATTACGCTCGTTGCTGACCATGGCGATCACGCCCTGACCGCCACGCTTGTACTCTGGGAACTCGGTGATCGCGGTGCGCTTGCCATAACCACGCTCGGAAGCGGTGAGGATCTGGCTGCCTTCTTCCGGGATCAGCATCGAAATCAGCTTCTGCCCTTCCGGCAGACGCATGCCGCGTACACCACGGGCAGTACGGCCCATGGCACGGACGTCGGACTCTTTGAAGCGCGTCACTTTGCCGCCATCGGAGAACAGCATCACTTCGCGCTCGCCATCGGTGATGGCCGCGGAGATCAACACGTCGCCTTCGTCCAGTTCCAGCGCGATCAGACCGACGCTGCGCTGACGGCTGAAGGATTCCAGCGGAGTCTTCTTCACGGTGCCGTTGGCGGTCGCCATGAAGATGTAATGACCTTCGGTGTATTCCTCGACCGGCAACATGGTGGTGATGTATTCACCGTCATCCAGCGGCAGCAGGTTGACCAACGGACGCCCACGGGCGGCGCGGGACGCTTCCGGAATTTCGTAAGTCTTCAGCCAGTACACCTTGCCTTTGCTGGAGAACAGCAGCAGCGTGGTGTGACTGTTGGCCACCAGCAGGTGAGCGATGTAATCCTCATCCTTGACGCCGGTGGCCGACTTGCCTTTGCCGCCACGACGCTGAGCCTGGTACGCAGCCAATGGCTGGGTCTTGGCGTAGCCACCGTGGGAAATGGTCACGACGCGCTCTTCTTCCGGGATCATGTCGCCCAGGGTCAGATCGAGACGCGCATCGAGAATCTCGGTGCGACGTACGTCGCCGTATTCGGCGCGGATCACTTCCAGTTCTTCGCGGATCACTTCCATCAGGCGCACGGCGCTGTTGAGGATGCGGATCAGCTCGCCGATCTGGTTGAGAATCTCTTGATACTCGGCCAGCAGCTTCTCGTGCTCCAGACCGGTCAGACGGTGCAGACGCAGCTCCAGAATGGCTTGTGCCTGCTCTGGCGACAGGAAGTACTTGCCTTCGCGCAAACCGTATTGCGGATCGAGGTTTTCCGGACGGCACGAATCGGCGCCAGCACGTTCCACCATCGCCACCACCGCCGAGGATTCCCAAGGGGTGCTGACCAGCGCTTCCTTGGCTTCCGACGGAGTCGGCGACGCCTTGATCAGAGCAATCACCGGGTCGATGTTCGACAGGGCAACGGCCTGACCTTCGAGGATGTGACCACGCTCGCGGGCCTTGCGCAGCTCGAATACGGTACGACGGGTGACCACTTCGCGACGGTGACGGACGAAGGCTTCCAGCAGATCCTTGAGGTTGAGGATGCGTGGACGGCCGTCGATCAGCGCGACGATGTTGATGCCGAATACCGATTGCAGCTGGGTCTGGGCGTAGAGGTTGTTGAGGATTACCTCAGGCACTTCGCCGCGACGCAGCTCGATCACGACGCGCATACCGTCCTTGTCGGACTCGTCGCGCAGCTCGGTGATGCCTTCGAGCTTCTTCTCTTTGACCAGCTCGGCGATCTTCTCGATCAGACGCGCCTTGTTCAGCTGATACGGCAGTTCAGTGATGACGATCTGCTGACGACCACCGACCTTGTCGATGTCTTCGATGATCGAACGCGCACGCATGTAAATGCGGCCACGACCGGTGCGGTAGGCTTCGATAATGCCGGCACGACCGTTGATGATCGCGGCCGTCGGGAAGTCCGGACCGGGGATGTATTGCATCAGCTCATCAACGGTCAGCTCGGGATTGTCGATGAGGGCCAGGCAACCGTCGATGACTTCACCGAGGTTGTGCGGCGGAATGTTGGTCGCCATGCCCACGGCAATACCGCTGGAACCGTTCACCAGCAGGTTCGGCACGCGGGTCGGCATGACCGCCGGGATCAGCTCGGTACCGTCGTAGTTCGGCACCCAGTCCACGGTTTCCTTGTGCAGGTCGGCCAGCAGTTCGTGCGCCAGCTTGGTCATGCGCACTTCGGTGTATCGCATGGCCGCGGCGTTGTCGCCGTCCACCGAACCGAAGTTGCCCTGACCGTCAACCAGCAGGTAGCGCAGGGAGAAAGGCTGAGCCATGCGGACGATGGTGTCGTACACCGCGGTATCACCATGCGGGTGATACTTACCGATCACGTCACCGACAACACGGGCAGATTTCTTGTACGGCTTGTTGAAGTCGTTGCCCAGCTCGCTCATCGCGAACAGTACGCGACGGTGCACGGGCTTGAGGCCATCGCGCGCATCCGGCAGTGCACGGCCGACGATTACGCTCATTGCGTAGTCGAGGTAGGACTGTTTCAGCTCGTCTTCGATATTGACCGGGAGGATTTCTTTGGCCAGTTCGCCCATGAGAAGCCTGAT
Organism: Pseudomonas sp. AO-1; assembly: GCF_019775695.1. Lineage (NCBI taxonomy): Bacteria > Pseudomonadati > Pseudomonadota > Gammaproteobacteria > Pseudomonadales > Pseudomonadaceae > Pseudomonas > Pseudomonas sp. AO-1. The sequence continues at coordinate 2,053,637 of NZ_CP079947.1, read as the reverse complement.
TCCTTTTTCTGGTGAAACTTCGTCATATCCATATGGGATGTACGAAGCTCGTCGGGGCAGGCTGAGTGCCGTGCGCCGACTTACGACAAATCAACGGATACAACCACGGATTTGCGCAGTAAAGACAGCTCCGTGAAGCCGCCTCGGAAAACGCCGGATGTTATCACAAGAGCCGCCACGCACCTATCCCCCAGATGCGCATGGAGCATAGTTAGTTGACCGATGACAGGCGTAAAGGGGACGAGAGAGGCTCAGAGCTTCTTTGAATGCAGTTTTGAGGTCAGGTTTTGCGATGTTTATTGACTTTTAGGGCCCCATCGCTGGCAAGCCAGCACCCACAGGGTCAGCGGCGAGCACAGAACCTGTGGGAGCTGGCTTGCCAGCGATGGCGTCCTTGCAGACGCCGCGACCCATCAATGCAGGCGTTTGCGGCACATCAACTGAGCCATTTTCGCCGTATCCGGACGCTCCACGATGCCCTTTTCAGTGACGATCGCATCGATCAGATCGGCCGGCGTCACATCGAACACCGGGTTGAACGCTTCAACGTCTGCGCCCACCCGCTTGCCACCGACCTCCAGCAACTCGGCGCCATCACGTTCCTCGATCGGAATGTCGTCGCCGCTGGCCAGATGCATGTCGATGGTCGAACTCGGTGCCACCACCATGAAGCGCACGCCGTGGTGCATGGCGTTGACCGCCAGTTGGTAGGTGCCGATCTTGTTCGCCACATCGCCATTGGCAGTGATGCGGTCAGCACCGACGATCACCCAGGTCACGCCTTTGGTTTTCATGATGTGCGCAGCTGCCGAATCGGCATTGAGCGTCACCGGGATGCCTTCATTCGCCAGCTCCCAGGCGGTCAGGCGCGAACCCTGCAGCCACGGGCGGGTTTCATCGGCGTAGACGCGCTCTACCATGCCTTCAAGATAGGCCGCGCGAATCACCCCCAGTGCGGTACCGAAACCACCGGTGGCCAAGGCGCCGGTATTACAGTGAGTGAGAATCGCCTGGGCGTTGCCCTGATGCTTGCGGATCAGGTCGACACCGAGCTGAGCCATGGTCAGGTTGGCTTCGCGGTCGCTTTCATGAATAGCGATGGCTTCAGCTTCCAGTGCCGCCAGCGGATCGGCGTTTTCTTTCAGCCGGTCCAGGCGATCGTGCATGCGATTCAGCGCCCAGAACAGATTGACCGCTGTCGGCCGGGAATCGGCCAGCAAGGCGAAATCCTCTTCCAGCGCCGCGTACCAGTCACCCCCCTCAGCGATCCGTGCGCGGGCCGCCAGCACAATGCCATAGGCCGCGCTGATGCCGATGGCCGGTGCGCCACGCACCACCATCGAACGAATCGCCTCAGCCACACCGGCCGCGCTGGTGTAGGCAATCCAGGTTTCCTCGAACGGCAAAATACGCTGATCCAGCAGGTGGAGCGCGCCATCTCGCCAATCGATGGCCTTTACTTTCTCCGCAGCCAACAGTCGATCGCGCATCCCTCACCCCGCACTCATGAACAAAAGCCGCCGATTATAGCGATCCCCCCGCGAAGACGCTCGGGTATACTTCGCCATCCTTTACAAAAGCACTGGAACCGACCCTCGATGCCGAAACCTGCCATTGCGCTCGACTTATTATTGCTGCCGACCTGGCTGGTACCCGTCGAACCCGCAGGCGTTGTGCTCAAGGAGCATGGCCTGGGCATTCGCGACGGTCGCATCGTGTTTATCGGCCCGCGCGCCGAAGCATTGAAGTGTAACGCCACTGAAGTCCGCGAATTGCCGGACGTGTTGCTCAGCCCAGGCCTGATCAACGCCCACGGGCATGCGGCGATGACCCTGTTCCGTGGCCTGGCCGACGACCTGCCGCTGATGACCTGGCTGGAAAACCATATCTGGCCGGCCGAAGCCAAATGGGTCGATGAAGAGTTCGTCCGTGATGGCACTGACTTGGCGATTGCCGAGCAGATCAAGGGTGGCATCAGCTGTTTCTCGGACATGTACTTCTTCCCGAAAGTCGCCAGTGAGCGTGTGCACAACAGCGGCATTCGCGCACAGATCGCGATTCCGATCCTCGATTTCCCGATCCCCGGCGCCAGCAGCGCCGATGAGGCCATTCGTCAGGGCGTCGAGCTGTTCGGCGATCTGAAGCATCACGAACGGATCAAGATCACTTTCGGCCCTCATGCACCCTACACCGTGGGCGACGAGAACCTGGAAAAAATCCGCGTGATCGCCGAAGAGCTGGACGCGTCGATCCACATGCATGTCCACGAAACTGCCTTCGAAGTCCAGCAATCGCTGGAGCATCGCGGCGAGCGGCCACTGGCCCGCCTCGCTCGCCTCGGCCTGCTCGGCCCGCGCTTCCAGGCGGTGCACATGACCCAGATCAGCGATGAGGATCTGGCATTGCTGGTAGAAAGCAACACCAGCGTGATCCACTGCCCGGAATCGAACCTGAAGCTGGCCAGCGGTTTCTGCCCGGTGGAGCGTCTGTGGCAGGCTGGCGTGAACGTTGCCGTCGGCACCGATGGCGCAGCGAGCAACAACGACCTCGACCTGCTCGGCGAAACCCGCACCGCCGCGCTGCTGGCCAAAGCCGTCGCCGGCTCGGCCACCGCGCTGGACGCCCATCGCGCGCTGCGCATGGCCACGCTCAACGGCGCACGGGCCTTGGGCATTGAGGCACAGGTCGGTTCGCTGGAGATCGGCAAGGCTGCAGACATCGTCGCCTTCGACCTGTCCGGCCTGGCCCAGCAACCGGTCTATGACCCGGTGTCACAGCTTATCTATGCCACCGGCCGCGACTGCGTGAAACACCTGTGGGTCGCCGGCAAACAGTTACTCGACGACCGGCGCCTGACCCGCCTGGACGAACAACAGCTGGGCGCCACCGCCCGGGCCTGGGGCCAGCGCATCAGCGGCCACTCAGAATCGTAAACACCGCGGAGCAGACTTCGCGGCTACAGCCTTTTTCAAGTTTTTCGAGGAATAGATCATGAGCAACGTCGACCACGCCGAAATCGCCAAATTCGAAGCCCTGGCCCATCGTTGGTGGGACCGTGAAAGCGAGTTCAAACCACTGCACGACATCAATCCGCTGCGCGTCAACTGGATTGACGAGCGGGTCAATCTGGCCGGCAAGAAAGTTCTCGACGTCGGCTGCGGCGGCGGCATTCTCAGCGAAGCCATGGCCCAGCGCGGCGCCACCGTAACGGGCATCGACATGGGCGAAGCGCCGCTGGCGGTCGCGCAACTGCATCAATTGGAATCCGGGGTCAACGTCGAGTACCGGCAGATCACCGCCGAAGCCCTGGCTGAAGAAATGCCAGAGCAGTTCGACGTCGTAACCTGCCTGGAAATGCTGGAGCACGTACCGGACCCGTCGTCGGTGATCCGCGCCTGCTACCGTATGGTCAAGCCCGGCGGCCAAGTGTTCTTCTCGACCATCAACCGCAACCCGAAGGCGTACCTGTTCGCCATCGTCGGTGCCGAATACATCATGAAGCTGCTGCCGCGCGGCACCCACGACTTCAAGAAATTCATTCGCCCGTCCGAGCTGGGCGCCTGGAGCCGCATCGCCGGCCTGACCGTCAAGGACATCATCGGCCTGACCTACAACCCGCTGACCAAGCACTACAAGCTGGCCAACGACGTTGACGTCAACTACATGATCCAGACCCTGCGCGAGGAGTAAGTCGATGGCCATCAGAGCAGTCCTTTTCGATATGGACGGCACCCTGCTCGACACCGCGCCGGATTTCATCGCCATCTGTCAGGCGATGCGCGCGGATCGCGGCTTGCCGCCGATGAACGACAAGCACATCCGCGACGAAATTTCCGGCGGCGCCAAAGCCATGGTCGCGGTGACGTTCTCGATGGATCCGGAATCGCCGGGCTTCGAAGAACTGCGGCAGGAATTCCTCGAACGCTATCTGGCCGGTTGCGCGGTGCACAGCAAGCTGTTCGACGGCATGGACGAGCTGCTGGCCGACATCGAGCGGGCCAACCTGATCTGGGGCGTGGTCACCAACAAACCGGTGCGGTTTGCCGAACCGATCATGCAGCAACTGGGGCTGGCCGAGCGCTCGGCGCTGTTGATCTGCCCGGACCACGTGAAAAACAGCAAGCCGGATCCGGAGCCGCTGATCCTCGCGTGCAAGATGCTTGATCTGGATCCGTCCACCGTGCTGTTTGTGGGCGATGATCTGCGCGACATCGAATCCGGGCGCGATGCGGGCACTAAAACCGCCGCCGTGACCTATGGCTATATCCATCCGGACGACAACCCGCGGCACTGGGGCGCGGATGTGGTGGTGGATCATCCACTGGAACTGCGCAAGGTCATCGACAACGCGCTGTGCAGCTGCTGAAAACGGCCTTTGTGGCGAGGGGATTTATCCCCGATGGGTTGCGAAGCAGCCCCCGCATTCTTTCAGGTCGATTCGATACGCAGGTTTCACGACTGCTTCGCAGCCGGTCGGGGATAAATCCCCTCACCACAAGGAAGCAGGTCTTCATGAATGGATTGTGAGGTTTTTATGTTTGATTACACCGCCCGTCCCGAATTGCTCAAGGACCGGGTCATTCTGGTCACCGGTGCCGGACGCGGCATCGGCGCGGCGGCTGCCAAAACCTACGCCGCCCATGGCGCTACCGTGCTGTTGCTGGGCAAGACCGAAGCCAATCTGACGCAGGTCTACGACGAAATCGAAGCAGCCGGCCACCCACAACCGGCGGTGATCCCGTTTAACTTGGAAACCGCCCTGCCCCATCAATACGATGAGCTGGCGGCGATGATCGAAACCGAGTTCGGCCATCTCGATGGCCTGCTGCACAACGCCTCGATCATTGGGCCGCGTACGCCGATCGAGCAACTGTCCGGCGAAAACTTCATGCGCGTCATGCAGGTCAACGTCAACGCCATGTTCATGCTGACCAGCACCTTGCTGCCGCTGCTCAAGCTGTCGCAGGATGCCTCGGTGGTGTTCACCTCCAGCAGCGTCGGACGCAAGGGCCGGGCCTACTGGGGCGCCTACGGTGTGTCGAAGTTTGCCACCGAAGGCTTGATGCAGACGCTGGCCGACGAAGTCGATGGCGTAGCACCCGTGCGCTCCAACAGCATCAACCCGGGCGGCACGCGTACCAGCATGCGCGCACAGGCCTATCCGGGGGAAAACCCGCTGAACAATCCGACCCCGGAAGAGATCATGCCGGTGTACCTGTACCTGATGGGCCCGGACAGTACAGGCATCAATGGCCAGGCATTCAACGCGCAATAACTGCCATACGTCGCTTTTGTTGCCGTGGCGGATTACCGTCGCGGCACACCTTTGCCGCTTTTCGATGTCATATTCCAGTCAAATATCTGCCACTCCCGCCCAAAGCAAAATGCCATCCTATTGATTAATAACGGTTTTAATTATCCTGAACCGAATGGCACGACTTTCGCTCTAATTTCTCTCAAAGCACGCCGTGTGAAGGCACTGGGGCAAGGCCGATTTCGATAGCTGACTAATCGACATCCGGCAGACTAAACTTACGCCAAATGTCCTACGGGACTGATGGATCAGTATGACGCGCAGCCCATAGCCGCTCTCACCCAGCCTGTAAGACAGACTTACTGCTTAGGGGCTCACGCCATATGAAATCACCTTCCCAGACCAATGCAATTGACTTTGACAGTGCCAAATTGCAACGCCTGGGCTTTGGTCAGCTGCCTCCGCTTCTGGAACGCCCGGCCAGCCTCGCGCAACTGCGCCAGCAAATGAGCCTGCAACTGCAAACCAGTCTTGAGCCGCAACGAATCCTCGGTCTGTTTTTTCGCGAAGTTCAGCGCCTGGTGCCACTGGACGCCTTGAGTTATGTGCATTCAGGCAGCGACCTGCGCCTGGAATTCGGCGCCCGCGGTCACCATTCCGTCAGCTATAGCCTCAGCCACGAAGGCGAGCACTTGGGCGAACTGGTGTTTCGCCGCAACCAGCGCTTCAGCGAGCAGGATCAGGGCAACCTCGAATCGCTGCTGTCGTCGCTGTTATTCCCGATGCGCAACGCCCTGCTCTACCGCGCTGCCACGCAAAGTGCGTTGCGCGACCCGCTGACCGGAACCGGCAACCGGATCGCCATGGAGCAGACCCTGCAGCGCGAGATCGACATGTCGCGCCGGCACCTGCAACCACTATCGGTTCTGATGCTCGACATCGACCACTTCAAACGGGTCAACGACAGCCACGGTCACAGCGCCGGTGATGACGTGCTCAAAGCGGTGGCAGCCTCGATCAAGAGCCAGTTGCGCAACGTCGACATGGTGTTTCGCTATGGCGGGGAAGAGTTTCTGATCCTGCTGTCGAACACTGGCCGGGAAGCGGCGCAGATGATTGGCGAACGATTGCGCCATGCCGCGCAGGCTGAGGAATACTTCGCCGACGGCCAATTGATCGACCTGACCGTGAGCCTTGGCTGTTCGACTCTGCTGCCGGGGGAATCGGCCGACAGTCTGCTGCGCCGGGCGGACAGTGCGCTGTATGTAGCCAAGCGCGAAGGGCGTAATCGGTTGGCGATGGCAGGCTGAATTTTTCTGACCACCCCAATACAACTGTGGGAGCGAGCCTGCTCGCGAAAGCGGCGAATCAGTCAAAACCGTGCTGACTGAAGCGCCGTCTTCGCGAGCAGGCTCGCTCCCACATTTTTGCTACACCTCAGACCTTGAATCAGCTCTCTGCCAACGCCAGACGTTCACGACCGTGGATCGCGCGCTCCGTGGTCTCCAGCTGCATGCAGCGCTCAAGGAACAAGTACATGTAGTCGTAGCTCTTGCACACGGCCTGGCGCAGCTCGGTCTGCAATGCCTGGCTCGGGTTCATCCCCGCCAGCGTGCAGATGATTTCCAGCGCTTCCCATGGATGGGCGTCGTCATATTGGGCATGCATCTTCAGCCATTTCATCGCGCGCTTGCGCTCCTCTTCCGGAAACGCCGCAGCGTACACGCCAGTGGAACACACGAGCGCCGACCACTCCCCGGTCGCGCCCTCGATGGCGTAGTTGGTGGCGGCGATGGCGACGATCAGCGAATCCGCCGAACTCGTATGCCAGCACCAATGACTCAGCGCATGCAGTTCCGGCGGCACTTGCTGAGCCTGAAGATCCTCAAGGCTGACGCCGTGCGCGCGGCTCCAGTTCAGCCAGTAATCGGCATGATTGAGTTCAACACGGATGTTACGCATCAGCCAGCGGCGCGCCATGTCCTCCCCAGGATGGCGGGCAAACTTGGTCTTGGTCAGGTTCTGCGCCATATACAACGCAAACTGTTCAACGACCGGCCAGCCCCCGATCAGGTACTGGCGCATGGTCCTGGCGCTGAGCTTGTTATCGCGCATGCGCTGGTACAGTTCATGTTCGACAACCCGGCGCTTGCTCTCGCTGCAATCCGTAATGAGCTGTTGCGCCCAGGCGGGATAACTTGCAGCTTCCATGAGTGGTCCGGTTCGGTTGAATGTGTCGATCACTGTTCGGCTCCTTTTGATTTGTGATTGTAAGGATCGGCAAGAGATTTCAACGGAACGTGCCAGGCGCCTTGAATAACAACGGCTGCGGTCTGGCGGGCCGACTTTGCAAACTGTCGCAGGTAAACAACTGCGGGCGTTCGATGACGTAACCCTGAGCGTAATCCACCCCGATTTCAAGCAATGCCTGCTCGATCTGGGTTGTTTCTACAAACTCGGCAATTGTCTGCTTACCCATGACATGCCCGATGTGATTGATCACTTCGACCATTGCGCGGTTAATCGGGTCGTCCAGCATATCCTTTACGAAACTTCCGTCGATCTTCAGGAAGTCTACAGGCAAATGTTTCAGATAAGCGAATGAAGACATTCCGGCACAAAAATCATCAAGCGAGAAGTAACAACCTAAGCCTTTGAGTTCATTAATAAATCGAATTGCACTCCCAAGATTGGCAATTGCACTGGTTTCGGTAATTTCAAAACAAATCATTTCAGGAGGTATGGCGTAATTAACAAACTGTTCACGCAGAAAGTGCAAGAACGCGTCATCTCCGATAGTAATGCCTGAAAGATTAATCGCACACATTGCCAAAGGCCCTTGATGTTGTTCGGCAATACATTGGGCAATGACTTTAAAAACATTTTCTACAACCCAGCGGTCCAGTTGACTCATCAGGCCATAACGTTCGGCCGCCGGAATGAAACTGTCCGGCAGGATCATCCGCCCGGCCTCGTCATGCAGACGCAAGAGTATTTCGATGTGCCCGCCGCCATCAGCTGCGGGGCCCAGTGGCGCGATTTCCTGGGCGTAAAGGCAAAAGCGGTCTTCTTCCAGAGCCATGTGCAGGCGTTGCACCCAGGCCATTTCGCCGAAGCGCAGAGACAGTTCGGAGTCATCTGCGTGGTAAACCTGCACCCGGTTACGGCCCTTTTCCTTGGCCATGTAGCAAGCCATGTCAGCTGCACGCAATGAGGCTTCGAGGGTGGTCGGGGTCTGGGCGATGTGCACCAGACCGATACTCACCGTGGTCAGAAACGGTCGCCCCTTCCACACGAAGTGCAGGTTCTGCACAGTCTGACGCAAGCTCTCGGCAATTTTCTCGGCAGCGTCCGGGGCGCAGTTCTCCAGCAGGATGCCGAACTCGTCGCCGCCCAGCCGTGCCAGGGTGTCGCTCTCGCGCAAGCCCGATTGCAACAGCGCGCAGATGTGCCGCAGCAACTCATCGCCAGCGGCATGGCCGCAGGTGTCGTTGACCAGTTTGAACTGGTCCAGATCAAGGAACATCAGCGCATGCCGACCGGGCTGGCGCGTCAGATTGTGCAGGGCCTGCTCCAGGCGATATTCGAATTCGCGGCGGTTGGCCAGACCGGTCAGGGCATCGTGGGTGGCCTGCCACGACAGGTTGGCGATGTATTGCCGTTCCTGAGTCATGTCATGCAGCACCAACACTGTGCCACTGACTTTCTCGGCATTGCGGATCGGTGCGCCCACCAGCGTCACGGAAACCGTGCTGCCGTCCAGGCGCTGAATCAGTTTGGAATGTTCACTGCCGCCGACCAGTTGCCCGCTGAGGATATGCTCGATCAGCGTCAGCCCTTCTGCCTGCGCGTTGTCGTCCAGCAGATTGAACAGCGCGGCCAGAGGCAGCCCCGCCGCATGCTCGGACTTCCAGTGCGTCATGGCTTCTGCCGCAGGATTCATGTAATCGATCGCACCATTGACATCAGTGGTGATGACTCCGTCGCCAATCGATTGCAGGGTGATGTGCGCCCGGTCCTTCTCCAGCTGCAGCGCCTGGGCAAAGGCATGGCGCTGTTTGAGCAGTTTGTGGGTGCGCAACAGTGCCAGCACGATCAACCCCAGCGCCGTGGCCAGGTTGGTGAACAGCAGCAGGCGCAGGATCATCCGCGAGCCTTCGCCCAAGGCATCGCTGAAAGCCTTGGCCGCCGGCGTTACACCGTCATTGATGGCAAAGATTTGCGCTTTCCAGTGCTGGATATCAGCCGGCGTCGCGACATTCTCGCTGATGCCCTGATGCATCTCGCGCGCGACATTGTCCAGTTGCACCAGATAGGCATCGCCGATGGTCCAGCGGTCGATCGCTGTTTCCAGATAACTGAAATGACGGAAATTGAGGTACAGCCAGATCAGGCTCGAAACGTCATCGGGATGGTTGCCACCCTTGAGAATCCCCTCCCGCGCCGCCTGCAGATCCGGTGGTTGACGATCCAGCGCCAGACGCAACTGGTGACCGCCCTGGGGCACCGCAATCGCGTCCTTGTACTTGAGGAAGATCGCCTCGTCACGGCTGTCGGCATACAGGTTCAGGTAATAGATGGCGTCCTTCTGGCCCTTGGACCAGAGACTTTCACCGGCGACATAGCCACGCACGGCCGACAGGACGTAGAGACTCACGCCCCCCAATAACGCCTGAAATAACACGACGGCAATAAATGGCCAGACGATGCCCAACAACCGTGGCGTTCCGAGTGTCCTTTTTTGCTTCATGAGGTCCTTTGCGCACGTACTGCCATCATCAAGGGGAAACCGCTAAAGCCAGACTAGGGGGCGTTCCCCCTTCCGGCAAGCCAGGAAGCTTGCAACCGACGATACATAAGTACCGCACCCGAGGTGCGCGATGCTTCGACACTGACGGCTTTCAATCATCCAGAGCCGTTTTCCATGCAGTCACTTACAACCGCGCTGCAACGCCATACTGCCCAACAGGACGAATACCGCGCAATGATCACTGCCCTGCGCGCGGTCCTCGACGCTTCGACTTCACTGGAGTCCTACTACCTTGCGCCCCAAGCCCATTCACGCCTGGGCGCAGCGCAAGAGCAGGCGCAAAACATGCTGCAAACGCTGTTCGAAAACAGCGGCGAACCGCTATTGACCGCGTATCTGCAGACCTCCAGAGGAGCCCTGCTGCAAGTCGACGCCACGGCGGATCAATGCAACTTCTCCTTCAACCGTCGCGATGGCAGCGTCGCCCGTTATGTCATCGAGAGCGTCAGCCAGGCCTCCAGCAGCCTTCAAGCGTTTCAGCGAGCGTTGCTGAGTATAGGCGCACACCTGCGTTCCGACAGGCTGCAGCCGCTGTCACAACTGCTGCGTGAGTCCGGGTTCACATTTGCGGACACACCGGACGCCACGGCGCTGACCCGGCTGATCGGCAAAGTCGAAGAACAGCGCGCCAGCCACCGGCTGAATCTGCGACATCACCCGACGCTCGCGGTGTTGATGAGCGACGAGGACAAAGCCGCGATTCACGACGTGATGGGCGACTGGCTCATCGGTAAACCCCTGTCGGCCATTGACAGTCTGGCCAGCGAAGTCTCGCCTCCTTTTACCGTCCAGCAACTGGAGCAGCAGCCCGCCACCTGCCTGGAGCGCCTGCTCGACACCCCCCAAGCCCATGGCCTGGGCCAGCGCTTGCTGCAAAGGCTGCAATGGTACGGCGCCCGACCCGATGAACTGACCGTCCCCGATATCGGCCTGCGTTTACTGCTCGAAGCCTTGTGCCTGTGGTACGACCTGCCCGGCAACCGCAGCTCAACCGAGGTGGCCGGTTTTGCGCTCGAACAACGCGCTCACTACGGAGCCGGCTACGCCACCATTCGCCGGGACTTTTTACAGCATCTGGAGGATTCTCACCGAACCTCGACGACGATCGAGAAACACCTGCTGGGATGGGTCTGTCTGGCGCAATTCGGACCGGAATTTCAAGTGCGCGACATCCCTGACGACCTGCCTTACGCCAGCTCGGTGGTCTGGGTCAATTTCGTGCATGGCGTGCACCTCGCTCATGCCCTTGATCCACGGTCGCTGGAGTATCTGAGCTTCCAGCAACTGGTCGATCTGCCGCTGCACAAAAGTCACAACGCCAGCAGCGACCTGCAAATCCTGATCGCCATGACCCGCTTGGCTGCCGCACGTACCTGGACCGCAGCCACCGGAGCGCTGGCTGTCGCGAGCGAAGCCTCCAACGGTCACGCGCCGCTGAACGCTCTGGAAGACCACGAGAAACAACTGAACGCGGCGATCCTGCAACTGGACGTCGAGCCGCCACGCAGACTCGCCCTGGCGCAACAGGAACTGGACAAGGCGCTGACCAACGGTCTGTACGATCACACGACGATTCGCCTCAAGCGCTACCATCACTCGGCACGCAACCGTGCCCGACGCAGCATTATCGATACCGAGGAAGTGGCATTGCACACCTGGCCGCTGCTGGAGGTCTATGCCTCTGGCGGGCTGAACAACGACACGCGCTGGTACGTCAGCAGAGATGGCCGCAACGCCAGCGAATGGATCAGCCTGAATCCGGAAGGCAACCTGCACAGTGGTTTTGTCGACGCCGGACATCAACCAGGCAAACGTCTATCCCGGTTTCCGAGCAAGTGCACCCTGCCCGATATCAGGACAGTGTTCGATCGGCAGTTCGACGATTATCTGAGCAAGACCCGCAAAGCCTATGAATATTTGATCAAGTCGCTGTTGGTCACTCTGCCATGGGCTGACCGCCGGGCACTGGAACACGGCGAAGTGAGGATTCACAGTCTCAGGGATAAGACGCGGCACATCGAGGCTCACCTGGAAACACCGGAAAACATCCTGCCGCTTCGGGCACGCATGGGTTTCTTCCTGCAAGTGACGTATCAGGGCTCACCACGCTTCTACGAATGCCTGCCGCGCGCCGGCATCATTCGCCAACGTACAGATCTGGATAGCACCCAAATGGGCGGTGTGTTATTGCCACCACTGCCGCCGAAACGTGGACGCACCAGGGCGCAGAGCATCACTCGCATCGTCGCCCGCCGCCTGCCATTCGATCGAGAAGCACACTGGAACGGCTCGCCCCCCGCCACCGACGCCATGTGCATCGCCATCCTCGAACCACTGGGCGAGCCCCTTCCGGTTTCGATGATCCCGGCGGCCCATCAGGACAGCTCGCCGAACCTGAGCTTCACCTCGCCGCGCACTGCGCAAATCGCCTCTGTCATCGCGACGCAGCTGTTCTATGTCGACGAGCAGACGCTGCGCAGCGACGCCTGGGGAAAAACCCGCTACGAACAAGACACCAGCAAAACGCACTGGATTCATGCCCTCAAGGGCTTCATTCCGTTCTGGGGCAGTCTCGAAGACCTGCAATCGGACAGCCCGGAGAAACGCGCACTGGGCGTACTCGGCCTGTTCCTCGATATCGTCTCGTTCGCGATTCCCCTGGGCAAGTTTGTTGCCGGCAGTATCCGCCTCGCTGCAGTGGCAGGAAAAATGGCGATTCGCGTCGCACTGCCACGCATGGCGCAATTGTCGAAGAACCTGCTGGTTTCGAGCTTGAGAAACTTCAATCCGCTGGACGCTGCGCCTGCCTTGCTCAAGCTTGGCGGCCGAGGCGCAATCGGCGCAGTGCGGGCCGTGGCGCATCTGGAACACCGCGCCGTCATGCGCCTGAAAAAACTGGCCGGCAGAAGCGCTGACTACGACTTGATGCACAGCCTGCCTCAGGCACTGGATGCCGGGCGCTGGAAAGCACTGAACCCTGCCGATCATCTGGCCGTGGTCAAAGGCATTGACGATGTGCCGGTGCGCAACGTCGCTGTCAGCGATTCCCGGTATCACCTGCTTGATCCGCTGTCCGACCGTCCTTACGGGCCTCAGTTGCTCGCACACGAACACGACTTTTCGCTGGGGCGTTCGCACTACAGCGTCGTGAAAAAAACCGACAATCAGCTCGATATCGAGCTGGCGCGCGATACGCGCATCGAACTCATGCCCGAGGCTGGCGGACGCACCACAGTACTGATCGATGATGTGCCCTATCGACTCGACGGCGATGAACTGCGCCGGGTCGATCTGCTTGATGACAGACAGCACTGGACGCTGCTGCCATGCCGGGTACGTCGCGCACCGGGCGCGGGCGACTGCCGCGTCAGCTACGTCACTGCAGAACCGGCTCCGACACCCGGCCTTGGCACGATCGACAAGGAAAAAGGTTACGCGCCGTGGTTTGGCGAGCGGATTTCGGAGCCCGCCGCCCTGCCCCGGCAAGAAGGAACGTTCCTGGCGGTCGATGCCAAGCTTTATCAAATCATCGATAACCGCCCGCGGCTGTTCACCGGTGACCTGCGTCGTCTGGGCTTCAATCAGGGCAGGCTGGTGCCAAGACAGCAGATTCAAGCCACGCTGCAGTTTCGCAAAGGTATTTATGCCCGGATAAAAACCGGCGGTACCTACGACGGGATCAATGATTCACATCAGGTCGGCGCAGTGCTGCTGCCGGCCATCGACGACTCGGCCAGCCATGTATTTTTCCGGGTCAACAACCATGAGTACTACCTCGCCACTTTCGCCAAAGGCGAAGTCCCGGGCAGGCAGCTGACATTCAAACGCCTGGCTCCCGCCGAACTGGCCGACGGCAGTCTCGGTGCGGAATTGCTGACCGTCTACACCGGCTCGCTGCACGCCAACAACATCGTGCGCATCCATGGCCTCGAATCGGTGCAGCGCGCGATGAAGACCATGGAGCAGATAGCGATTCCCATCGGCACCACAGCCAGTCCGGCCAACAATCTGAAATGGCTGAAAGTCGACACCAGTCCGGGCGAGGCGCTGATGTTTGATCACTCGACGCGGATGATCGTCACCCGTCTGCCCGAAGGCGCCGTCACGTGGGCGCGCAGCAAGGAAGCGCCGGAAGCCTTTCGGCAGAAAACCGCAGAGATTTTCGACACGTTGCTCCTGTCACCGACGATCAACCCGGCCAACAACAACGCAGCACTGCGTATCGACAGTGCCATGCAGAAACTGCACAACCTGTTGCCCGTGCGTGAACGGCCGCTCAACGCACGTAACATCGCCTATGCCGAAGTCACCACGGCCAGCGGCAAACGGGAAGTCTACGTCAGCGTCTCCGGCGCTCAGGGCAGCACCCAGCGCCTGCCGCTGTTTCGCCACATGGGCGCCAATCATGTGCGGATCGGCAACACCACTTACATCAACATCGACTACAACCCGGCCTTCCCGCGCACCTCGCTGGAGGTCACCGAGCAAGGGCAATTGCTGGCCGTGCCGCTGACCATCAAGGATCTGAAAACCTATCAGCCGACGCAGACCAGCCGGCCGACCTCGCTGGACAGCGAAAGCAAACTGATCAGCGTGCTGCGCGAGAAATACCCCGATCCGAAGGAGATTCGCGCGGTCGACATCGCGACGACCATGCGCCCATGCGAATCCTGTTCGGTGGTGATGAAGCAATTTGGCCATGACAGCGAGGAGGCGGCGCTGCAAGTGCTGTGGGGCTGATTACAGACGCTGCAAGTGGCCGTAGAGCTTGGCGTATAGGCCGCCGTCGGCGATCAGTTGCTGGTGGTCGCCATCCTCGGCCACTTGCCCGCCATCGAACACCAGCACGCGATCGGCCTGCTTCACCGCCGACAGGCGATGGGCAATGATCAGCGTGGTGCGGCCGCTGAGAAAGCGCGCCATGGCCTGATGCAGGTTGTATTCGGTAGCGGCATCGAGGGCCGAGGTGGCCTCGTCGAGGATCACCACTTTCGGCTCGGCGAGGATCATCCGCGCAATTGCCAGACGCTGGCGCTGACCGCCGGACAGGCGCACGCCGGAACGTCCGACGATGCTGTCGAGACCGTCCGGCAACGCCCGGATGGTCGCTTCCAACTGAGCGATTTCCAGCGCCTGCCAGCAAGCTTCGTCGCTGCGGGTGCGGCCCATGGTCAGGTTGGCGCGGACGGTGTCGTTGAACAGCGCCGGATGCTGCAGCACCACCGCGACGTTTTCACGAATCAGCTCCAGGCCGATTTCCTGCTGGGTCGAACCGCCGAAACGAATGGTACCGGACAACGGCGTGTATAACCCGAGCAGCAACTGCACCAGCGTGCTCTTGCCGCCGCCACTGGCACCGACAATCGCGACTTTTTCACCGGGGGCAATGGACAGGTTCATCTGATCCACCACCAACTCGTCGCCATAGCCGAAGCTCAGCCCCTGCACCTCGATGCCCACGGTTTCACGGCCCTTGAACGGATCGACGCCACCCGGGTACTGCGGTTCATCAGCCCGCGCCAGCAGTTCGTTGATCCGCGCCAACGCGCCGCCCGCCGCGTAGTAGGCGTATTGCAGATTGAGCAGTTGCTCGACCGGGCCGATCATGAACCACAGGTAACTGAACACCGCGAGCATCTGCCCGATCGACAGGTCGGAGAACAGCACCGTGAGCATCGCCGCCGCGCGGAAGATGTCGATGCCGAACTGGAACAGCAGACCACTGGCGCGGTTCGACGCGTCGGTCTTCCACTGCGAGTTGACCGCATAGTTACGCACTTCCTGCGCGCGCAAGCCGAGTCGGCCGAGGAAGAAGCCCTGACGGTTGCCGGCGCGCACTTCCTGGATCGCATCGAGGGTTTCGCTCAAGGCTTGAGTGAAACGCGAGGTGCTGTCGTTCTCCAGTTTCTTCAGGTGCTTGACCCGCTTGCCCAACTGCACCGTGGCGTAGATCACCAACGGGTTGAACAGCAGGATCAGCAGTGCCAGTTTCCAGTGCATCCACATCAGAATGCTCGCGGTGCCGACCAGGGTCAGCATCGCCACCAGAAACCGGCTGAGGGTTTCACCGACGAATTTGTCGAGGGTGTCCAGATCGGTGACCAGATGCGTGGTCACGGTGCCGCTGCCGAGGCTTTCGTATTCGCCGAGGGAAATCCTTTTCAGGCGCTCGATCAGGCGCACGCGAATACGGTAGACGATGTCTTTCGCCAGCCGGGCAAACAGCCGCGCCTGCAACACGCCAAAACACAGGGCGCTGCAACGCAAAGTCAGCGTGACCAGCAGCATCAGACCTATGTAGCCCGCCGCCTGCTGCCACATCGACGGCAACACATGGTTCATGACTTTCAGCGCGGCATCGCCATGGCCGAGCAGGACTTCGTCCACCAGCAACGGCAACAGCAACGGAATCGGCACGCTGCACAGCGTCGCCAGCACGGCCACGCCGTTAGCGATCCACAGGGACTTTTTGTGATGCAGTGCCAGGCGCCGGACTTCTGCCCAGCTCAGCCGGTCGACACGCTTTACGGCTGGCGTGTCATCGGCCCGGTCAGGCACAGGCTGCGCGCTCCAGCCAGCGGCCGAGCAACGGCGACAGCTCACTGAGCGGTTGATAGCCGTTGGTCAGCAAGGCCAGTTGGCCATTGCGTTCGGCGAGCAGGGTCGGGAATCCGGCAATGCCCAAATCCTGCACCCAAGTGAAATCCGCCTGAGTCGCTTTGTGTTGGTCGGCATGATCGAACAAGGCAGCAAATTCGATGCGCGGCACGCCAGCCTTTTCAGCCAGCTCCACCAGCACACTGGCCTGGGTAACATCGCGACCTTCAGCGTAAAACGCCTGCTGGATCAGGCCGACCAGTTTCCACGCACAATCCGGTGCCAGGCTGCGCGCGGTAACGATTGCGCGACAGGCCGGTTCGGTGTCGTAGACAAAACCGTCAGGCAACGCGCCGTCGAACTTGAACGGCTGACCGGTGGCCTCGGTGACCGCTTGCCAGTGCTCAAGGATGTAGCGCCGCGTGGTCGGTTCCAGCGCCGCACCGCTGCCAGTGCGCAAGCCGCCGACCACCAGATGCAGCTCCACTCCCGCTGCCTGCGCCTGCTCGACCAAGGCCTTGGCGACCGGAGCGAACCCCCAGCACCAGGAACACATCGGATCCATCACATAGAGCAGGCGCGCAGTCATGATCAGGCCTCGGTGGATGCTTGTTTATAGTTGTAGCCGATCGGGTGCGGCATGTTGCGCGCCTTGGCCAGTTCGATCTGCTTCTGCCGATCGATGGCGCTGCGGCGGGTTTTCTCGCTCAGCTTGTCCCAGCAATGCGGGCAGCTGATGCCGGCCACGTAGTGCTCGGAGGCGCGATCTTCAACGCTGACCGGAGTGCGGCAGGCATGACATTGATCGTAGTCGCCTTCGCTGAGGTCGTGACGCACGGTCACGCGGTTGTCGAAGACGAAGCAGTCGCCCTGCCACTTGGTTTCTTCCTGCGGCACTTCTTCGAGGTACTTCAGGATGCCGCCCTTGAGGTGGTAAACCTCTTCGAACCCCTCGCCCAGCATGTAACTGGAGGCTTTCTCGCAGCGAATGCCACCGGTGCAGAACATCGCGACCTTCTTGTGTACGGCCGGGTCGAAGTGCTCTTTGATGTAGTCGGGGAATTCGCGAAAACTGGTGGTTTTCGGATCGATGGCGCCTTCGAAGGTGCCGATTGCCACTTCGTAATCGTTGCGGGTGTCGATCAGCAGCACTTGCGGGTCGCTGATCAGCGCGTTCCAGTCCTGCGGTTCGACGTAGGTGCCGACCTTTTTGTTCGGGTCCACGCCTTCGACGCCGAGGGTGACGATCTCTTTCTTCAGCTTGACCTTGGTGCGGTAGAACGGCTGCTCGTCGCAGTACGACTCTTTGTGATCAATGTCGATCATGCGCGGGTCGTTCTTCAGCCAGGCGAGCAGGCCATCGATGCCTTCGCGGCTGCCGGAAACGGTGCCGTTGATGCCTTCTTCGGCGATCAGCAGCGTGCCTTTGATGCCGTTGTCGACCATCGCTTTGAGCAGTGGCTCGCGCAGGTCAACGTAATCTTCGAGGGTGACGAACTTATACAGTGCCGCCACGACAATCGGTTGTGTCATGGGTATTTCTCCAGGTGGCTACCCTCGCAAAGGGTGAACCGGATTCAAAAAAAACGCGCCGGCTGAGCGGCGCGTTGCGGATTCTAGCAAAAAAGATCGCAGCCTGCGGCAGCTCCTGCAGGGAACTCAATCCAATGTAGGAGCTGCCGCAGGCTGCGATCTTTTGATCTTAATGTTTGCTACCGCCGGCACAGGTTGGCGACGCCGGGGCGGCGCCCACTTCTGCCCATTCCTGCGGGGTGTAGGTGTGCAGCGCCAACGCATGGAACTCGCCCATCAGCTCGCCGAGCGTGCCGTAGACTTTCTGGTGGCGCTTGACCCGGTTCAGGCCTTCGAACTGCGCGCTGACCACCACTGCCTTGAAGTGCGTCTGTAACCCGCGACTGTGCATGTGGCTTTCGTCCAGCACTTGCAGATGCTCAGGCTGCAGCAGGCCCAGCGTCGATTCGATGCGTTGTTGCATGGTCATCACGAACTCCGCTTACTTCTTCTTGGCCGGCGCAGCGCCTTTCGGTGCCAGCTCGTTGGTCATGTCGTCGAGCAGCTTGTTGACGACAGGCACGGCGCTTTCCAGTTTGGCCTGGGTCATCTGGGCCGATTGCTGGGTCAGCTGCGGCATTTTTTCCAGGACTTTCTTGCCCAGTGGCGACTGGTAGAACGCAACCAGATCTTTCAGCTCCGATTCGCTGAAGTTGCTGGTGTAGAGCTTGACCATGTCAGGCTTGAGCTTGTTCCAGCCGATGGCCTGGTCCAGCGCGGCGTTGGCCTTGGCCTGGTAGGTTTCCAGTACGGCTTTTTTGGATTCCGGGGCTTTGGTCTGTTCAAAACGCTGAGCGAACATTTGCTGCACTTGCATGTACACCGGAGTGCCCAGCTTGTCAGCGTGCGCCAGGGTCAGGAAAGCTTCAGCACTGGCGTTGTGGCTGGCGGTATCGGCAAGCACCTGGCCGCTGGCGCAAACCAGTGCAACCGCGGTGCAGATGGCACGAAGACGAGTCATCGAGTTTCCTTTTCAGCTAGGCGAGGTCAAACCCCAAGGGCGACCATTCTGCGCCTAAAAAACCTCGTGGCTCAACCCCCGAGCCTTGCCGTGCTTGATTGGCCGGGTTTTGCCGGTCAACAATCGGTTCGAGGGAACCACCTGGGCCTGACCGGGCCTAAACTGCGCAAACAGACCAACAGGAGTGTGCACGATGAGCCGTATCGAAACCGACAGCCTGGGCCAGATCGAAGTCCCGGACGGCGCCTACTGGGGTGCTCAGACGCAACGCTCGCTGATCAACTTCGCCATTGGTCAGGAACGCATGCCGCTGCCGGTACTGCACGCGCTGGCCCTGATCAAGAAAGCCGCCGCCCGGGTCAACGACCGCAACGGCGACCTGCCCGCCGACATCGCCCGCCTGATCGAGCAGGCCGCCGACGAAGTCCTCGACGGCCAGCACGACGACCAGTTTCCGCTGGTGGTCTGGCAGACCGGCAGCGGCACCCAGAGCAACATGAACGTCAACGAAGTGATTGCCGGTCGCGCCAACGAACTGGCCGGTAACCCGCGCGGCGGCAAGACGCCGGTGCACCCCAACGATCACGTCAACCGCTCGCAAAGCTCCAACGATTGCTTCCCCACCGCCATGAGCATCGCCACGGCCAAAGCCGTGCAGGAGAAATTGCTGCCGGCCATCGCCGAGCTGTCCGGTGGTCTGGCCGAACTGGCAGCGCGCCACATGAAACTGGTGAAGACCGGTCGCACGCACATGATGGACGCGACGCCGATCACCTTCGGTCAGGAGCTATCGGGCTTTATAGCGCAGCTGGATTACGCCGAACGGGCGATCCGCGCCACGCTGCCGGCGGTGTGTGAGCTGGCGCAGGGCGGCACCGCGGTCGGCACCGGTCTGAATTCGCCGCACGGCTTTGGCGAAGCGATTGCCGCGGAACTCGCCGCGCTGTCCGGGCTGCCGTTCGTCACTGCGCCAAACAAGTTTGCTGCGCTGGCTGGGCATGAGCCGCTGGCCAGCCTGTCCGGTGCTCTGAAGACCCTCGCCGTGGCCCTGATGAAAATCGCCAACGACCTGCGCCTGCTCGGCTCAGGCCCCCGCGCCGGATTGGCCGAAGTGAAATTGCCGGCCAACGAACCGGGCAGCTCGATCATGCCCGGCAAGGTCAACCCGACGCAGTGCGAAGCGCTGTCGATGCTCGCCTGCCAAGTGTTGGGCAACGATGTCACGATCGGTATCGCGGCGAGTCAGGGTCACCTGCAATTGAACGTATACAAACCGGTGATCATCCATAACGTGTTGCAATCGATCCGACTGCTCGCCGACGGCTGCAGCAACTTCCAGCAGCACTGCATCGCCGGGCTGGAGCCGGATGCGCAGGTCATGGCGCAGCATCTGGAACGTGGCCTGATGCTGGTGACCGCGCTGAATCCGCACATCGGCTACGACAAGTCGGCAGAAATCGCCAAGAAGGCTTACGGCGAAGGCCTGACCTTGCGTGAAGCGGCGTTGCAACTGGGCTATCTGACCGATGAAGAGTTCGATGCCTGGGTGCGACCGGAGAATATGATCGAGGCTGGCGCCAAGGGCTAACAGCAAAAAGATCGCAGCCTGCGGCAGCTCCTACAGGGGAACGCATTCCAACTGTAGGAGCTGCCGCAGGCTGCGATCTTTTGCTTTTCAGGCCACCCGCATCCGCCGCGCCTTCAGCCCGGCGATCAACGACGGCCCCAGCGCCACCAGCGCCGACCCCAGCACCACCAGCACCGCGCCGCCGTAGCCCAGACCATTGATCTGTTCGGCATGCACATAATCCGGCCACATCCACGCCGCCAATGCCACCGCGCCAAAGGTCACCAACGGCGTGATCGCCAACGTCGCACTGACGCGCGACGCCTCCCAATGCGCCAGCGCCTCGGCAAATGCACCGTAGGCAATCAGCGTGTTCATACAGCAAGCCAGCAGCAGCCAGCCCTGCAACGGACTCAATTCCAGCGCTTTGAGCGGATGCACCCACGGCGTCAGCAACAAAGCGCAGAACAGGTAAATCACCATCATCACCTGCAACGAATTCCATACCGTGAGCAATTGCTTCTGGCCCAGCGCGTAGAACGTCCAGACGGTCGAGGCCAACAGCACCAGCAACACGCCGGCGGTGTAGTCCGACAATGACGTCAGCAACTCGGCCAGCCGTTGATTGAAAAACAGCACGAAGCCGATCAGCAGCACTGCCAGACCCATGCCCTGACCGATGCTGAAGCGCTCCTTGAACACAAACAGGCTGGCGATCAGCAACATGATCGGCCCCATCTGCACCACCAGTTGCGCGGTGCCGGGGCTGAGCAGATTGAGCCCCATCAGGTACAGCACGTAGTTGCCCACCAGCCCGAGCACCGCCATCAACACCAGCCAGCCGCCCCGGGGGCCGAGGACTTTGCGGCTCGGCAGACGCTTGACCGACGCCAGATAAATAAACAGGCAACCACCGGAGACCAACAGACGAAACCAGGTCACGGTGATCGGGTCCATCACCTGCAACACCTGTTTGAGCTTGATCGGCAGGATGCCCCACAAAAACGCCGTCAGCAGCGCCAGGAACAGACCGTAGACCCAGCGACCGGATGAAATGTGCATGCGAACCCCAATGCCTGCTGACGAGAGCGGTCATTCTAGGCCCGCGCGCAGGCGCAACACAGGGACAGTTCCGGCCAGGCCGCGAATGAAACTGTGCAGGTCGCAGCATTAAATTGACGTTTTGCCGTTGATCGGCTGACCAGGCGCGCCAAGTGCTTCAGGCATAAGCTCATTGGATCCCTTTCAGCGCATCAACCAAGGAGGCCGATCATGTATGGAATGCGCGCCCAGGACAGCGCCCCCGCCACCCACTTTCGCAGTGAGCGGATGTGCCGGGTCAATGGCGAACTGTTTTTCTGCACACGGGAGAACACCCTTGAAGGGCCGTTCGCTTCCCCGGAGAAGGCTGAGCAGGAAATAAAAGCGTATATCGCGCGGATGCAGCTTCTGGATTCCAACCGGTCATCAGGTTGATCCCATCGCTGGCAAGCCAGCTCCCACAGTGTTCCAGAGTGTTCACAAATACAGGCAACACCTTCAGAACCTGTGGGAGCTGGCTTGCCAGCGATGACGGCTTGAATGCCGACAATTATCCCCAGGCTTACCGAACAGCCTCAAACAATCCCGTCGCCCCCATCCCGCCCCCCACGCACATGGTCACGATGCCGTAACGCAGATTGCGCCGCTGCAACTCACGCACCAGATGCCCGACCTGCCGCGAGCCGGTCATGCCGAACGGATGGCCGATGGAAATCGAGCCGCCATTGACGTTGTATTTTTCGTTGTCGATCTCCAGCCGGTCGCGGGCATACAGGCACTGCGAAGCAAACGCCTCGTTCAGTTCCCACAGATCGATATCCGCCACTTGCAGGCCCTTGGCCTTGAGCAGTTTCGGCACCGAGAACACCGGGCCGATGCCCATTTCGTCCGGCTCGCAACCGGCCACGGTGAAGCCGCGGAAAAACGCCTTCGGCTTGAGCCCCAGTTGCAGGGCTTTCTCCAGACTCATCACCAGCGTCATCGACGCGCCGTCGGACAACTGCGACGAGTTGCCGGCGGTGACCGAGCCGTCTTCGGCAAACACCGGTTTCAGTCCGGCGAGACTTTCGTAAGTGGTGTCCGGGCGGTTGCAGTCGTCGCGATCGACGATGCCGTCGAGGATCTGCACCTCGCCGCTGTTTTTGTCCTCGACCCGGTATTTGACCGCCATCGGCACGATCTCGTCATCGAACAGCCCCGCCGCCTGAGCCTGGGCGGTGCGCAGTTGGCTTTGCAACGCATAGCGATCCTGCACCTCGCGACTCACGTCATAACGACGCGCCACGACTTCAGCGGTCTGCCCCATGGTGTAGTAGATGCCTGGCACCTGCTGCTTGAGCAGCGGATTGATCAGGTGATCGGTGTTGACGCTTTTCAGGGTCAGGCTGATCGACTCGACGCCACCGGCGACGATGATGTCGCTGCAACCGGAAGCAATCTGGTTGGCGGCAATCGCAATCGCCTGCAAACCCGAGGAGCAAAAACGGTTGAGGGTCATGCCGGCCACGTGGGTGCCCAGCCGCGAGAGCACCGCCACGTTGCGACCAATGTTGTAACCCTGCGCGCCTTCGTTGGAGCCGGCGCCGACAATGCAGTCCTCGACGCTGGCCGGGTCGATGTCATTGCGCGACAGCAGCGCATTGACGCAATGGGCCGCCATGTCGTCGGGGCGGGTCTGGTTGAACTTGCCGCGAAAGGATTTGGCCAGGCCGGTCCGCACGCTGTCGACGATCACCACTTCACGCATGGCATACCTCAATTGTTGTTGTCGGAGGAGAGTCAACCGAGGATAAGTCCACCCCGCCGCCGACCGCGACAATCATTCACCCCGCGTATGCGTGGCCATCGGCTCAGTCCTTGTGTTTTTTCGCGCGCTTGTCGGACTTCTCGAACGCCTCTTCGAGCGCGCGGTTGATCGTGCGCAGCACCTTGACCCGCGCCCAGCGCTTGTCATTGGCTTCGACCAGCGTCCACGGCGAAATCTCGGTGCTGGTGCGGTCGACCATGTCGCCCACGGCGGCGCGGTAGGCGTCCCACTTGTCGCGGTTACGCCAGTCGTCCTCGGTGATCTTGAAGCGCTTGAACGGGATCTGCTCACGGGCCTGGAAACGTTCCATCTGCGTGTCCTTGTCGATCGCCAGCCAGAACTTGACGACGATGACCCCGGCGTCGGCGATCTGCTCTTCGAAGTCATTGATCTCGCTGTAGGCGCGCAACCAGTCGGCCGGGCTGCAAAAGCCCTCGACCCGCTCCACCAGCACCCGGCCATACCACGAGCGGTCGAACACGGTGAACTTGCCGCGTGCCGGCAAATGTCGCCAGAAGCGCCACAGATACGGCTGCGCGCGCTCCTCTTCGGTCGGCGCGGCAATCGGCACGATGCTGTACTGACGCGGATCGAGCGCCGCCGCCACCCGGCGAATCGCCCCGCCCTTGCCCGCCGCATCATTGCCTTCGAACACCGCCACCAACGCATGGCGACGCATGCGCTTGTCACGCATCAACCCGGACAGCCGCGCCTGCTCGGTGATCAGTTGTTCTTCGTAATCTTTCTTTTCCAGCTGCTGGTTCAGGTCGAGGCTGTCGAGCAGGTTGAGTTCGTCGACGGCAGTGCCCAACGGGGCGGCGTTGACCTCTTCGGTATGCACCTCAGGACGCTTGAGCGCGTTCTGCAAGCCCTCCAGCAGGATCTTGCCCACCGCGAGGCTGCGGTAGTTGGCGTCCATGCCTTCGATGATGTGCCAGGGCGCGTAGTCGCGGCTGGTGCGGCGCAACACGCGCTCGCCGTATTTGACGAACTTGTCGTAGGTCTGCGATTGCTGCCAGTCCAGCGGGCTGATGCGCCAGCTGTGCAGCGGGTCGTCGGCCAACGCCTTGAGGCGGGCCTTCATCTGTTTCTTGGACAGGTGAAACCAGAACTTGAAGATCAGCGCACCTTCATCGCAGAGCATCTTTTCCAGACGCTCGGCGGCGTTGATCGCCTGATCCAGACGCGGATCCTTGAACAGCCCGTGAACCCGGCCCTGAAGCATCTGGCTGTACCAGTTGCCGAAGAACACGCCCATCCGCCCCTTGGCCGGGAGCATCCGCCAGTAACGCCACGCCGGTGGCCGCGCCAGTTCTTCATCGGTCTGCTGATCGAAGGTACGCACCTCGATCAGACGCGGGTCCATCCACTCGTTGAGCAACTTGACGGTCTCGCCCTTGCCGGCGCCCTCGATGCCGTTGATCAGAATGATCACCGGGAAACGCTTCTGCTGCTGCAACTCGAACTGCGCTTCCAGCAGTGCTTCACGCAAGGCAGGCACAGCCGCGTCGTAAGTCTCTTTGTCGATGGCATGGCCGATTTCGGCGGATTCAAACATGGGGACGGCTCCTTCCAGGATTCAGCAAGACTAGCGGATTGGGCACGGGCACGGCGGAGAAATTCCGCTCCTTTTGGCTTCAGGAAAAACTCTGTGGTGAGGGGATTTATCCCCGATGGGCAGCGCAGCGGCCCCAAAGCCATTCAACACCAGATGCACGCTGGTAGCGGGATTGCGACTGCTACGCAGCCGATCGGGGATGAATCCCCTCGCCACAGGTTGCTCTGATCAGCGCCCAAATCATCGATTGTCTTCGAGGCTGCACAGCCAGGCCTTGCCGTGGATCAAGCACCCTCCGCCCGATCAGCTAGAATGGCCGCCTTGTCGTTGCCGAGCCTGCCATGAAACCTGTATTGCCCCACGCCCAACTCGACTGGGATGACCAGGGACGCCCGCGCTCGCGGGTGTTCGATGATGTGTATTTTTCCGACCAGTCGGGGCTGGATGAAACCCGTTACGTGTTCCTCGAACAGAACCGCCTGGCCGAGCGGTTTGCCGCGCTGTCAGCGGAGGGGCGACTGGTGATCGGCGAAACCGGCTTCGGCACCGGGCTGAATTTTCTCTGCGCCTGGCAACTGTTCGAGCAGCACGCGGTGGCCGGAGCACGGCTGCATTTTGTCAGTGTCGAAAAGTACCCGCTGAGTCCGGCGGATCTGCAACGGGCTCTGGCCCTGTGGCCGCAACTCAAGCCGCTGGCCGATCAACTGCTGACCCATTACGTGGCCATCCATCAGGGCTTTCAGCGGATCGTCCTCGGCAACGGCCGGGTCACGCTGACGCTGCTGATCGGCGATGCGCTGGAGCAGCTGCCGCAACTCGATGCGCAGATTGACGCGTGGTTTCTCGACGGTTTCGCCCCGGCGAAAAATCCCGACATGTGGACCGCCGAACTGTTCGTCGAACTGGCTCGACTGGCCGCCCCCGGCTCGACCATCAGCACCTTCACCAGCACCGGTTGGGTCAGGCGTTTGCTCAACGCCGCCGGGTTCAAGATGAAACGCACCCCGGGCATCGGCCACAAGTGGGAGATCCTGCGCGGCGAGTTTCTCGGCTGGCCGCAGGATGTCGCGCCACCGCTGCCGGACAAACCGTGGTTCGCCCGCCCTGCTCCGCTGACCGCTGAACGTCGGGCGCTGGTGATCGGCGCCGGACTGGCCGGTTGTGCCACGGCCGCCAGTCTCGCGGCGCGCGGTTGGCAGGTCAGTCTGCTGGAGCGGCATGCCGAGGTGGCGCAGGAAGCGTCAGGCAATCCACAGGGCGTGCTGTACCTGAAGCTGTCGGCCCACGGCACGGCGTTGTCGCAACTGATCGTCAGCGGCTTCGGCTACACCCGCCGCCTGCTGGAAACCCTGCAACGCGGCACCGACTGGGACGATTGCGGCGTGCTGCAACTGGCGTTCAACGCCAAGGAAGCCGAGCGTCAGGCGCAACTGGCCGCGGCCTTCCCGGAAGACCTGGTGCACTGGCTCGATCAGCCGCAAGCCGAAATCCAAGCCGGGATTGCGGTGGCACACGGCGGGCTGTTCTACCCCGAAGGGGGCTGGGTGCATCCGCCCGCGCTGTGCCAGGCGCAAGCCGCGCAGGCGAACATCGAACTGCTCAAGCATCACGATGCGCTGGAACTGCGCAAGGTGGAGGGACAGTGGCAAGCCCTCGACGGCGAACGGGTGCTCGCCAGCGCGCCGGTGGTGGTGCTGGCCGGCGCAGCGGAGATCAAACGCTTTGCGCAAAGTGCCGAGCTGCCGCTCAAGCGCATTCGCGGGCAGATCACGCGCCTGCCGCAAACCGCCGAGAGTCAGGCGCTGCGCACTGTGGTCTGCGCCGAAGGTTATGTCGCCCCGGCACGTCTGGGCGAACACACGCTCGGCGCCAGTTTCGACTTCAACAGCGACGACCTGACACCGACCACCGCCGAACACCTGGGCAATCTGGCGATGCTCGAAGAGATCTCCAGCGATTTGGTAGCGCGTCTGCACATCAATGAGCTGCCCCCGGAAACCCTGGAAGGACGCGCCGCATTTCGCTGCACCAGTCCTGACTATCTGCCGATTGTCGGCCCCCTCGCCGACCGCGAAGCCTTCGCCGAGGCCTATGCCGCATTGAGCAAGGATGCGCGACAAGTGCCGGACATCGCCTGCCCGTGGCTCGATGGCCTGTACGTCAACAGTGGCCATGGTTCACGCGGGCTGATCACCGCACCGCTGTCGGGCGAGCTGCTCGCGGCATGGCTGGACAACGAGCCGCTGCCGCTGCCGAAAAGCGTCGCCGAGGCCTGCCATCCCAATCGTTTCGCCTTGCGCACGTTAATTCGCGGCAAATGAAAAACGGCGGCTGGCCGCTGGTCAGTCGCCCCCTCTTATAACTCATCGTTCTAAAACTCCCACATCTGCAGCGGGTCAGTTTCTGAGTATCGGCCATTTTGGCCTGACTTGAATGCCCCCTCCCCAACGGAAAAACCGGTAAGGACTTTATGTGCGGATTAGCTGGCGTTTTTGGCCTGGGGGTTTTAAAGGGCTTCAGGGGGGATCAAGCCCCCTGAAATCCCCTAAAAATCGCAGGAATGGTACAAAAAGTGGTACGAGGGTTACCGTGCCTTTGTTGTTTTCCAGCTGGATATTTGCAATAGAACAGCGGCATCACCGCTATCGTTCCATATAGGACTTTTGAAGTTCCAGTAAATGTGATGCCATAGAACTCCGCTTTGCACCTGATCGTTATCTGCTCCAACCCTTGTATGCAGAGAGATGCGCTCGCCCTTCTTCACCTGCTTATCGTGAAACCACTTCGTATGACGGTTTTTGTTAGAAAGCATCCCGTCATTAGTGTAGGTTGCGTCACACACCATGTAGCTGCTCAAGTTACAGTCTTCTAGGACAGTTAATACAACTCGCTCCTCGCTGGCATCTCCATGTCCGTGAACAAAATCAATTTTCAGTTTCATTTCAGCTTCCATGTCGTAGACGTGTCTAGTGGAAAGCTGAATGTATTTGATCAAATGGCTTTCTGCCACACAGATCGCTATTGGTCGATACAGGGTTTAATTGCGTCATTCGAAACGGGCAGGTGCAAGCGCCCGGACGCAGGCTTGGCACGCCTTCAGCACGATCAATCCCCGGTCGCCGATGTCGGTGGAGGAGATGACTCGTTGAGCAGACGGCGTAGCATCCGCACGACGGATGGGCGTTTGCATTCTTTATGGGAGTGCTAGATTTGACGCTGGTGCGGATTTCATCTCCCCCAACCGCATGGGCGCTCGCTGCAGAGTCTGATGAAGGTCGCACCAACTCATAGAGATGTGTGCCCATGACCAAGCTCGTCTTTCAGCCCCGCATAATTAGAGCAAAGCAGGCACCGGATTATCTCGGTATGTGCCGCGCCATATTTAACAGCACCGTGCGTCCTTACGTGCACGAGTTCCCGATAGGCCAGCATGGCGTTGGCTTTGATCGCCTCGAGCTCGATCAGTGGGCGGATGCTTATATCGCAGCGCATTCGATAGACAAAATAACGAAGGTAAGGTCGCCGTCACCTTCGATCGCTGGCCTGCAATCGTGGCGCAAAAAGCGCGGTCCGATTATGGCTGATTTGGGCACTGACAAAGCTACCTACAAACCGCCCACGTCAGAGGATTTCTACAAGCTGGTGGACGAACTCATGGGGCGGTCGACGGACAAGAATAATCGTGCCGGAAAAAACTTGAGAACCACGAGCCGCTCGCCGAGAACAAACCCTAGGATTTAATATGAGCGAAGACTGCGAAGTGGTATTCGTAGCGGGTCTGGCCAAGATGCTTGGCCGAACTGAGGCATCGGTCAGAGAGGGGATTCGCCGGGGCGTGGACTGGCTGCCCAAGAGTTTCAGGATGGGCTCCCGGCACTGTTGGCTAAAGCAAGATGTGCGGGTGTTTCTGACTGAGTACCGCGACGGGAAAAAGGCACCGAGGGTCGGTAGACCGCGCCAGACTCCGCCAACACTGAGAGATATCAGAGGATGAAAGAAAGCATTGATCGATTCCTGCGCCTTGACGAGGTGTTGCATACGACAGGTCTCGGCAAAAATACGGTTTACCGTCGCATGAGAGAAGGCACCTTCCCAAAACAGGTCAAGATCGGCCCCAACTCGGTGGCCTGGCGTCAGTCGGCAGTCGCGAAGTGGATGCTTGCCTTAAGCCCAGTGGATTGAGGGATTTTTCGGCGGAACTCATTTTTGCGCAAATACTACTCCGCGAACGATCTCAGCCAATTCACGTTATCCACTAGGTAAGCGACATGACTCTAATATCGATTGCTGAAACGGCTATTCTATTGGGAATTGGGCGCACGACAGCCTATCGTCTCGCGAAAGAAGGCCGGATTCCCTCAGTGCGAAGTTTCGGGCCTCTGAGAATCCACGCGGAAAAACTTCAATCCATGATTGATGCAGAGGCTGAGGCAAGTATTGCGCCCGAGTCAGGCCCTATCCCGATCTGCAGCATATCTCCCCCCTGTAGGTCCAGAGCGGGCGGTTCATTATCGTCGGCTCAAGCTTCACGAAAACTTGACGAGCTACTCAAGCCCAAGCCCAAGTCTGAGAAGTAGAAACGCCTTTTAAGTCTCACTAAAGGTGGCTGTTCATCACGATTGGGAGCGCGGAAGCAATGCGCTATTTGACTATCAGAAAGTTCTCTAGCGAATCGGGATACACGGAGGCCGCAATACGGTCGAAAATCGCCGACGGGACCTGGATGGAAAATCGAGTATGGCGACGAGCACCAGACAAACGGATTTTGATCGACGTACAGGGGTATGTTGAATGGGTCGAAAGCGAATCTGGGCCACAACGACTGACTCAAAAAGCACCTCGAAAATTACCTGAAAACAGAAAACACGTAGTTCTTAGTCCTCCACCTTTGGTGTGAGGAAATCTCGACTAGCGCGGAGATTCACATGGGAAGTGTCCAAGTAACTCAAGACCTGAAGCCCGACCCGGAGAATGAGGGCTGGTACCTCGGATGGGGGGTACTAAGAAACAGCCCCTGGCACCTTGCTGCCGTTTGCGCTTCTGAAGATGAGGCCACTGCTTACGCCAAAAAAAACTTTGTTGAACCCTATCGAATCGGTTTCGGTAGCCATCGACTAGGAACCGATGAATTTATTTTTTCTGAATGACCCAGATCGGGCCTTGCGACGCCGCCCACCATGATGCGAGAAGCACACATGACAAGGATTTTCCAGCACCACGAAAACGTCTATAACGCCGCAGACTCCGTTCAGAGGCACGGATATGCCGCGGTTGAAGGGACTCTGTCCTCTGCGGTTCCGTATTGTAAAAGGGTGATTCACTCGCTCTCTATCTACGAGGAAATCCTCGCGAGGATGGCCTACCTCAACGTCCCGAACCAGGGCTATCTGTACTTCGTATACGACGGCACCAGATTCACCCTTGCCGAAGTCGAGCCCTTGATTCAAGCTGTGGATTTGCGGAGCTTGTAATAACTCAGTCGCCCCTGATGCAGCAGTATGGGCCGGAACAATGCATAGGCCACGTAAAACGTGGCCTTCAGCATTTCACTGTCTAAAACCATACCGTCATTTAGGCGCGTTTTAGGTCAGTGAATACGCGGTAGACGGGGTTAGTTTTAGACAGAAAATCAGCCCCTTTTCTACACGGATTTGCCGTCAATCCTCACGCTGGCGTTGCCGGTGCCAGAGTTCGGAATCCGCACCTCCACCCGCTTACCCGATTCGGTAGTCACCGTAATGACCACACTCGTGGGAGGCGGCCGCAGATCATCACCACATATCAGTTCTACAACGTCCTCGCCCGACGCGCCCTCGTCGAGTGGATCCCACAAATCGCCATTAACGAGTGGTGCAGTTACTTTGATCGACATCCCATATTCCCGTTTGGTTAGGTTTATGGTCTGACGCTACCAGATGCGCAGGGAATATTCCTGCGTCGCACCTGGGAAAGCTAGAGGGCGCGGATTAGCTGGCGTTTTTGGTCTGGGCCTCTAAAGGGTTTCAGCGGTCACTCGCTTCCCAACCTTAAACAACCCTCTAAACGCAAGAATGGTTCAAAAAGTGGTACGGCCCTTTCCCATCATGACCATTTTTTGGGCGCGCCTCTTCTCTGCAAAAAATGCAAAGCCTCCCAAAACGTCTTTTGATGGTCCACAATAGATCTAAATCTTGGACCTTTGGTGAAGCATGGCAGCTATCTCGAATCGCCGTTTTATTCTCCCGGTGCTTATAGCGTTCTCATTCGCGACCGGTTTCTTTTTTGGACTAATAGCAAAGGGGCTATTAAACCCTTCAGGCTGGGCCGAGGCGCTTTCCGGTATAGCTACGGCAGTCGCTCTCATTCTAGCTGTAGTGACATATATGGGATGGCACAAGCAAAAAATCAGAGAAGACGCTTACTCAACAAAGAAACTATATATTTCAACGCTTGTTCAGATCGAAGCTACAACAGTAAAGATAGCAAATATTATTTTAAATCTTGTCCCTGAAGCTGGGATGTTGGTACCTAGCGAAAATCAGGCGAGATCAAACTTAGAGAAGGTTATTGATGAAGATCACGAACTAAAACTAAATACCCACTCACTTTCTTCAGTTGCTAGCGAGCTTGGTTTCTGGGGCGCATCGCTTACCCCGGATTCAGCAACCGATCACGCTAAGCTTATAGATGCAATAAACGAATACTTGCGATCTCTCCACGGACTTCACAATTGCTTAATGAATATTTACATCCACAAATCATCCGACAACACCATAGAACAATGGAAGGAGCGATTCATTAGAGCCAACAAAGAAATATTCGATTTATTCAACTTGAGAAAAACAAAAAGCATGAGCACTGTTTTTCTGGACTAGATCAAACTTCAGGAACCGTGCGGAGATGTGTGGCGCCGCGTGAGAACCCTGACGTAGTCCTGACACGCCTGTAGCGCGATCAATCCCCGATCGCCGGTGTCGGTGATGGCGACAATTCGTTGAGCATGCGCTGGGTCAAGTCTGGCGCGTACAGCTGCATGATCCACGCCGCCGGGGCCGGTGGCGGCTGGCACACCACAGCCTTTGGCAGTGTCGGTTGCATCGAGGAGGACTGACAGCCGGAGATCAGAAGTGGCAAGGCGATCGCGCAGGCGAGCTTGGTCACGTTGGGCATCGGTCATTTTCCTGAAGTGGATTTGCTCGCTGGCCGACAGCTGCTGCTCGAGCGCCAGACGCTTGTCCTGCTCCGCCTGCTGTGCGGTGGCTGCGGCCTGAGTCAGTTGATTGAGGGTTTCCGCGTGCTGCTGGGCTTGCTCGGCCAACTGCTTACCGTAACGCCAGTCCTGAAACCGCCAGGCGCTCCCGGCGCCGATTAGCACCAGCGCCAGCGCGCCCACCGCTTTCCACGGAACGACCATCACGGCACATCCTTGAAGAAAACGTGGCCGCCCAACTTGAGCGTCTGCTTGGCCTTCGCCGCCCAGGCCGGCGCCTTGATGCTGGTGGCGTAGTAGTGCGTGGCGCCGCCGGTAGGATCAGGCACCACGCCGTCGATCACCTTGTCAGCAGCGGTCCGACATTGCGCCAGCTCGCGGAACGGGATTTCCTTCACGCCGATCAGGAACTGATAGTTCGGGTCAGTCTTGTTCCAGCAGCTGAACTGGTACGGCTTCTGGCACACGCCGGCGTAGCCCTCGCCCCACCACGAATTGGGCTTGCCGTCATTCACGCGATTGCGGATGGTCCACGCCACGGCAATCTGGCCAGCCGTACCTTCGCCGCGTGCCTCACCCCACAGCGTGCGAGCAAGGATGTCGCGGTCTTTATCGGTTGCAGTCATTACTTTTCTCCAGGCAAAAAAATACCCGCTGGGTGGCGGGTTTTAACTTTCAGGGGATACTGGCCAGTCAGGGTTGTCGGGCCAACCCACTCTCTCAGGCGTCTTGCCAAGCGCACTTCGGTACTTTTTCCATACCCGCCACTTGGCAAGATCGGCATCAGTTATCTCGTCGATATCGAAGTCATCCTGCAGCGGCTGAACCACTTCGTTCGCTTCGGCAAGCCTGGCGCTCAGTTCGAACCGAGCAGCCATCTCAACCCTTTGAAGTTCCACTGCTTCTAAAAGCCATTGAGGAATGCTTTCGGCAAGCGTTTCGCCTTCAGCCAGCGCCCAACCCTCGCCGATTTCGCGCCACCCGATTTGTGTAATTGCGTAAGGCATTTTTATCGCTCCAGTCCGTAGCCGCGAACCTCGATTGAACTGCCACCGGTAACGGCGCTGCCGTGGCTGTATATGACTTGCTGTGCGGTGTTGCAGAGCGTGTCCGCTTGGTATCGTGTTGTTGAGGCGCAAGAAAGCAATGTGGTGCTGGTGTAACCCACCTGCAGTGCTCCGCCCGAGGCGGCGCCGTACAGCATCAAGATGCAGCGTTGTGTCGTCGGCGGGACGTACGCCGAACAATCAACCACTGTGGCACCGGTGGCGGTCCCGTTGGTGAGTGCCAAGTAAAGAGTGGCCACATCAACATACATCTGGGCGTTGTTAGTGAAAATGAATGGTCGGAATCCAGAAGGACCGCTGCGCGCCGCGAACAGGAATCGTCGGGAGGTGTCACCAGCCTTCGTCCTGGCCTGGCCCACATACGGAATTGCCGGTGCTGTTGTGGAAACCTCAAGGTCTGGCACGCCGCCATTGTCGAAAAGGTACAGGTAGTACCAGGTGTTTGGCGCTGCTCCACTCAGCCCGGACTTGGTCAAAGGTGCCGTTACTACCAGCGTCTTTTGCGCTCCCGGAACGAAGGCGGCGCCACTGTCGACGCCAAGAGAGGTGCTGGACAGCCACCGCGGTGCTAACCCCTCAATGTAGGCTTGACCTACTCCGCCTTGCGCCGCAGCGATAGGTTTTGTCAGCCCGGAGAGCTCTGTGATATCGGAATTCGCGCCTGATTTCGCAGCACTCAGTGCGAGTCGGGCGGCACTTTCTGATCCAGCGCCGGTTCCACCCTTCTGTACCGGCAGGATATCGTAGTTTCCCGTAGTCCCCAGTGCAGCGAGCTTTGAACCAAACTGATTCACCAACGCACGAAGGGCATCGGCCGAGTCCTTGACGTAGCCTTGCATCGGCGCCAAAGCGTAAATACCGGCGTTGTTGGTTGCGCCCTGATAGTTCGGTGAAATCGAGAGCGCGGTATCGCTCGCGATGTTGGTCACTTCGTACCAACCGCCATCGGGGCCGCGGAAGGCATCGCCAACCCGGCTGTTGGCGATGAAAGCGGTACCTGTGCCAATTACGGCGTTGGAATTTTGGACGACAGAAACCGTCCCGGCTTTGTACCAGGGCATGGCGACTTCCTATAAAAAGTTAAGCGGCTTGTTTTGCGAAAACTGCCGGCAGAAAAAAAGCGAACGGATTTGACGCTGCAACCGTGATTGCGTATAGCTTGTTGTTGGGGAAGTCCCACCAGCAGTAGAGATTCCTAGGAATTCCGCTACCTGAGGTCATAGACATGCCGAACGTATTCAGCAGCATGAATTCGCTCTGCGGAAAATCAAACGGGACCGAGTAGTAGATTCGAGTCAGCCCCTGCGCATCCAGGTCATAGGTGACGTAATTCCAATTCTGGAACGCCCGGGTGAAGCTGGCGTTTGGCGTACCGGAGTCGAACAGAAGTTTCCCCGCTCCATCCCACAAACGCATTCCGTATTGGGCAATAGCTTGCGCAGCGAAAGCCGCCACGAAATATCGACCGTTGGGCTGAGCGGTGAGCGCGTTGTAGGCACGAACATAGAACCCGGTCCAGTTCCCTGCCGATCCGATGAGACGCATCTGGCAAAGGCCTGCGATTGAGTTGACAGTGTCCGGGCGCACGAAGACCAGGGGCGGTTCCTGCGACGTGACCGGCCTCGCAAAATAAGTCGTTGAACCGAGGCCGCCCTCCTCAGTCGGGGAGAACCTTCCCGAGGAAATCACCATCAATCGAGCGAACTCCGAATCGAGCGTGACGACGTTGCTGTTGTTGGTGAATTGAAGGCCATAGCTCATCAGCCCCACCTCATCACGATTAATCGCATGGTTCCGGACGACGTTGTGCTGGCTGCATAAGTACGCGTGTGGTTGTAGACGCGGGCGACACCATCAAGCATCTCAGTTTCAAATTGCATCTGAGAAGCGCTATAGGCGCCGGTCGGGACCACGATAGCGGTTCCATTTCCGGGACCTACACCTGGTACCGCAAAATCCTGGCTCCCCTTGGGGGCTCCAACCGCGAAAGTCACCAGTATTGAAAGCGCGACGCGAATCGTGAACGAGTTTTCGTCGATCTGAAGGGCGCCGTCGGCGCCCCAGATACGCATTCCATGTGCCATTGATTACCCCAGATAGCCGAGCCGGACACGCAACACATTGTTCGCGTCGTAGACCGATACGTTCAGCGAGTTGATCACCAGCCGACCCTGACCGGGCACGATTCCGTTGATCTCCAGCGTTCCGTCTTTATTGAGAATCCAGCCTTGTTGGCCAGCTATGTAGTTGGAGGAGCTGATGTAGTTGCCGATCTTCGCATTGGTGATCGAACCGTCCATGATGAATGCCGAGTTCATGAAGACCTGCCCGCCCTGCACTGCAAACGGCACCGCAATGGCACCGCCGGCGATGGTGTTAACGATCGCGAACCGGTCAGCAGCGACGAGGAACTGGCTCTGCAATCCTGCACCAGTGTTCTCGATGCCCAGTCCGATACCGGCGGCGACATACTGCCCGCCCGCTGTTACCTGCATCTTCACCGACCACATCGTGGTCAACTTGCCGTTGGTGTCCGCGAACGCAGTAGAAGTCTGCTGGATCGCCGCCGAGTTATTGCCAACGGCAACATTCAGCTGTTCTAACTTGGTCGCCGTCGCGGCGGTGCTGGTAGCGACCACTAGAGTCAGATCGGTGACATTGGCGGCAACTTGCGTCACGCCATCGGTGTTTGAGGTAATCCTCGCGTCGTAGGTCTTGAGCTCTCTGGCGGTCGCTTCGTTTTCCGATGCTCTGACTTTCTCTTCCGAGGCGATTGCAGCAGTGCTCGTCCAGCCTTTCAACGCATCGGCCAGGTCGCCCTCGCCATTGTCATCGCGGGACGACGCACGCAGTGCCTGAAACGCCGTCGCCTGCGCTGTGACCACGCCGTCGAGTTCGGTAATCTCGGCAGTGTTGGTGGCCACCTGCTGGGCAAGCCCATTCGCCGTTTCTACTGTCTGCCCTACGTCGAGCCAGTAGAGTGGGTTGGGCGGCGGTGTTTCGATAGGTACCGGTCCAGTGGCCTGATAGATCCGCTTGCCCTGCACCACCAGGTCGTACTCCTCGTAGGTCGCGCCCGGGTCGTAGCCTTTCAGGCCGTCGAGCGCATCGATCTGCGCCTGTAAGCCTGGGATCTTCTCGATTTCTGCCAGCAGATCCTCGCCGAGTTCCGTCTCGGTGATTTGTCCAGCGATCATTTCCAGAATGTCACTAGCGTTCGAACTGGACTGCCCCTGTACGCCCAAGCCGATCGGGTACCACGGCCCGATGTTGCCGATTTTGTCGACGATCCGGCCCCAGAAGTAAAACGTCACGCCAGCCCGCAGGCCGAGCAACGAAAAGTCACTCTGTGGGTAAGCTAAATCGGTCAACTTGGTCGTAGCGTCCAAGCTGGTGGTTGGCCCGTACCAGATTTCAGTGCGCTGACTGTCCTCAGCGCCAGCAGGGAAGCCCCATTTCAGATAGATGCCGAACAGCAGCGGCGTGGCCGTCAAATAGCTGAGCGCCGGCGGTAGCCCCTGCTTACCCTTCAGGCTGGTCAGGATCGAGTTGCGCCATTGCGACGAGATGTCGAACGCACTCACCGCACGGACCCGCGCCACATAGGCGCCAGCATAGATACCCACCACGTCCACGTTGGTCATGCCGGTGCGCTGCAGCTTGATCCAGTTGCCGCTGTCCTTGCGCCACTCCACGTCATAGCCCACAGCTCCATCAACCGCGGGCCAGCTGATGGTCATCGTGGCCACGGCCAGGCCTTGCACCACGGACGACGTCGATGTGAGAGATACGCTCGCAGGCGCCGGTACGACGGTGATCGGGATTACGCTGATCGGCCGATCTTCCAAACGAGCGCCGGTGTCGATGTGTGCGAACTTGCTCGGCTCGAACTGCAGCGCGCTGATCTCGAAGTCGCCCTCGGTGGTGCGCTTGGTGCGCAGCACGCGGTAAAGCGGAATTGCCAAGTCGTCAGCGTCGAGCGCCCATTGCAGTTGCGCGACTGGTGGCTCGCTATAAGCGACGGTCACCGTCACCGCGCGGCCGTTGACACTCTGCACGGTGCGCCCTTCGGCGCGGCCGCCCGGCAAGTTGATGATCAACCGATCACCCGCCTTGGCCTGGGTATCGCGATCAAGCGTCACCACGCGGCCAGCCGCTGACGAGATCCGCCCGCCGACTTCCCGCCCGGCCAGCAACGAATCCGCCACCGGAATGATGTGGCCCGGCAGCGGAATAACGCCTTCCATCCCGGTCTTGAACGACACGGTGCGGTCTTGGTTGTTGCTCAAGATCGCCCACTTGCCGCGGCGCTGGGCCTCGGAGGCGCGGGTGCAGCCAATGGCGCTCAGCTCGGTCGGCCGGTCGCCGTAGCGGCGCTGTAGATCCAAGTCCGCGAACGGGATGACGTCGGTGTCGTAGTTGTTCGCCGGGTTGTCGTAGCTGACCAGTGCCCGGGTGTACCGTGTCTTCGCAGAGGCGCTGCCATACGAGAACTTGCCGTCGATGACGTTGGCACGCGTGAAGACATAGTCGAAGTCCTGCGCGCGCGGCATGTCCGCCTGCATCACCAGTTGGCCCTGCGCCCAGTACGTCATGCCCCTGTAAATCGCCGAGATGTCGCGCAGCAGCGACCATGCATCAGCCTTGCCCTGCAGGTTCATGTCACAGAGGAAGCGCGGCTCCTGACCGCCGAGACCGTTCGGCACCAGCTGGTCGCAATACTGGGCAATCCGGTACAGCTCCCACTTGTCGACCATGAACGGCTTGATGCGCTTGCCCAAGCCGAATCGGTCTTCGGTGCAAATGCCGTAGGTGATCCACGCAGGATTGTTGGTCCAGGCCGATTTCATCGAGCCGTCCCACGTCCCGGTGTAGGTGCGCTGAATCGGGTCGTAATTGCTCGGTACCATCCAGCGCCGGGCTTTGCACTTCACAGTTACAGCCGGGATGTTGGTGAACTGCTCGGCGTCGAATTCGATGTAGAGCAGCGCGGTGTTTGGGTACCGCAGCTTGGCGTCGATCACTTCGGTATAGCCGGCCACCAGCATGGTGTCGGCGACCTTGTTGCTGTTCTGGTTCGGCGTCAGGCGGCGCACGCGGATCTGCCAGCCCGTGGTCGCGGTCGGCAGGTCAATCCGGCGGGAGCGTTCGTAGCGTGTGGTGGTCTTGCCGTCGACAGCGTCCACCATCACCTGCTGATACGCGCCGCCGTCGGTGGCCACGTCGATGGCGTACTCGATCCGGTAACCGCCAACGTTGCCTTCGTCGTCTGACCGTTGCAGCGCAGGCCACGCTAGGCGCATGCGCACCGCCGACAGCTGGGTATTGCTGATCGATCGCACCCAAGGTGCGTCGCTGCGCAGCTCAATGTTCAGCGAGGTCTCGTTCTCCACGGACGGAATGCCCGGAATATAGGTCTGATCCACTGAGCCCGGGCGCCAGTCCCACTTCACGTTCGGGAAGTTGTAATTGCCGCTGGCATCGCGAATCGGCGTGTTGTCCAGGTAGATGTCGTAATCGGTTGGAACGCTGTCGAACTCGCCCTCGCCCACGGCGATCAGCAGTTTCGCAAGGTTGGTCGAGCGCAGACTATCGCTGGCTTCGACCGGCGACTTCGGCTTGCTGCTCCCGCCCTTCTCGCCGTGGATCTCGATCTGTTGCGCTGCGCCCATGCTTTCCTCCAGGCATAAAAAAACCGCCTCGCGGGCGGTTGGTTTGTTGCTGTCCTGCTTACACTTTGTCTTCAGCCAGAATTGAGGCCGAGATGATCATCCCGCCCCACCGGCGCTCGCCGATGCAGATCGGTACCGGGTTGCCGCTGGCTGTGGTGTTTTTGGCGCTGCCGAAGGCGTAGGACGGGGAATTCTCTGGGGACGCGCTCTGCTTCAAACCTGAGGCTTGAGGGCTTAGCATTTGGATCACGCCGCCTGCGACAAGTGCGACACCGACCGAAAAGGTAGAGCCCCCAGTGAAGTACGAGGCAGCTATCAATACGGCTCCAACAACCGTCTGGAGAATACCGGCACGCTTGCTTCCCGAAATTACGGGCACGATCCTGACTTCCCTGCATCCACCCAAGCCGAAAGAGTTTTCACCAACGTTATGCCGGTTTCTGAAGATCGAAAATCGAAGGCCTAGACGATCCAAGCGTCGTATTTCAGCCTCAAAACCCTGCAGTGTCGCTTTCAAAGCTCGAATGACTTCCCATGTGTCGCCGGAATCTATCTGACGGCGATGTGCTCGACCAAATTTTTGAGCGAGGGAACCAGACAGCTTGATCGTAACCATGGATGGATAAACGATTGTGCTCACCTCGCCTCCTTGTGTCGAAGAATTAACCTGCTTCTATCAAGCCATGGGCCACCGAAAACGATGACTTCCGACGGCCTGCCATACAGGTGGTGCAGCAGGAAAGGCCCGGGGCCGAACGTCGCGGCATCCTCGTCAGGCAACGCGGGATCCGCACCGAGAAAGATCCCTGCGTGATTCGGATAAACCGTCCGCCCTACTTCCATGACGATCATGTCGCCGCGCTGCGGCTGGTCCACGCGGTAGAACCCGGCAGACTCGTAGTTCGCCTCGTACAGGCTGGCGTTTTCCTTGCTCTCCCACCAGCCATCGGCACGCTTGAAGGCTTCGAACTCCAGCCCCCATTCGCGCTTGTACCAGTCCGCGCAAACCTGCCAGCAGTCCCAGGCGCCGTGGACGAAAGGGCGTTTGAGCAGCGGCACCTCACCGGCCGGTATGACCGTCCGAAGATCGCCTTCGGGCCAGCTCAGGATGTGCCATGGCAATGCAGTCGCTTCGCACATAGCGAGATCGCGCGGCGAAGGCCGGCTGGTGGCGTCCGGATGCGAATGAATTACGCCGATTACTTCGCCGATGTCTTCGGCTTGGGCGTATTCCTCCGGGTCGATGCGAAACTCCTCGTTCGGCTCGGTCGAAACGTTGCGGCAAGGGTAATACTGCTGTTTGCGACCGATGCCCAGCAGCAGCCCGCAGCATTCTTTCGGGTACTCGGCCGCCGCGTGAGCCTGGATCGCGTTCAAAATGTGTTTACGCATATCAGCTCCGTGCGATCAGGGATACGGCTGGGAAGCCACCAAATGGCAGCGGGTTTCCCTCGCCGAAGCGCGGGATGCAGCCCTTGCCCAGCGTGGCGTCGCATTGGTCGAGTTCCGGATTGTCGGTGATGACGCCGTCTTTGGTGAAGTAAGGGCCGGTGTAGCCGCAGTTCGGCCCGCGATAACCTCCGGTGAGGCACCAGTGGCAAAGCGTCGTGGCCTGCCGCCCAATCGACTCGTTTCCGACGTCGCCCGGGCTGGCTAGCTCCCAACTGACGTTTTCCCCGTCCTCGTTCGTTTTCTGGTCGATGTACCAGACTTCGATCGTCTCTTGGGTCGGATCTGCCTTCGGATTGCCGTCCGGGAAGTTCGCCGCATCGAGGTAGGTACCCAGCGTGTGGCGCATGGTCAGCTTGAACTCGAGCAGATCCTCGAACGCAAGGCACAGCGCCGTGATGCGCCCATTGACGTTGCCCACCGATAACGTGGGCCGGACGGCAGTTCCGTCGCCATTCGCCTCGATGCCGTCGATCTGCATCGGCCAGGCGCCGTACTCGTTCCCCTGCCAATAGATGGCCTTCGCGGGCAGCTGATCGGCATTGGCGCCGGCGGCGATCAACTCGGCCGGCGTATATGGAATCGAATGCCCGTGGAAGCGAAGAATATCCGCACCGTAGTCCGTGCCGTCCAATTCAAAGAGCAGCACTTCGCTGCCAGGCTCAAGCACCTGGATATCACTGATCAGCGGCATGATTGCCCCTTATGGAAGAAAGGATTGGGTGAAGGTGGTGGTCAGGGTGTACCAGCCAGCGCCTTTCGGCGTGATCGACGGCGCAGTTCCGCGATAGAAGGAAAGCTCCCCCAGCGGCGGCGTCCAGAAAAACGACTTGTGCCCGGCGTGACGATCAAGAAACGCCTTGATGTCCAGCGCGATAGCCTCCCGAACGACAAACGTCAGCGGCCAGGAGTCGACCCGATTATTCGGGCCATCCCCCACCACCTGTTCGTATCCATTGCCGAATTTGGATGATCGATTGCGGTATTCCGGCGTGCTGGTGGACTCGATCATTGGGCACCAGTCAAAAGTTTCAACGGCCATTCACAAGCCTCCAGATTTGTCCGCCGGGTTGGGTTTCCTTGGCGATTTCCTGCTGGGCACCACGCCGCGCGACATCCGCATAGGCTTGGCCAAGGGCCTGAGAATCCTGCTGCGACGCTCCACCGCCAGCACTCTCGACCTGAAACGACTGATTGATAACGACTTGACCGGTGGCTGCCGGCGCGGCAGATGCCCCGCCAGACAACCCAACATAACCACCGTCCGCATAACCCCGCTTGTTCAGCCGAACGAGGTAGTCCTTCATTCCAGGCTGATCGACCACCTCTTTGCGGATCACGACCTCGCCGCCATGCACGATGCCGGCAGGCTCGTACTTGCCGCCGGGGCCGGTGTAGCCGCCATCATCAAAACCATATTGCGCGGTATAACCGGCGGCGGTACTGCCCATCGACGCCGGCGCGCCACCACCGCCAAAAGCACCACTAATGGCAGCTCCAGCAGCGCTGCCGGCAATACTGGTGAAGACGTTGGAAGCAGCTGACTGTAAGGCCATCTTGGCCACCATCTTGGCGAAACTGGTTGCGACATCGCCGAAGGTTTTATCAGCACCAAACGCCCAATCTACGGCGGCATCGGTCAATCCGTCGTACAGCGACGTGAATGCCGACCTCGCCTGACCAGCAACATCCCGGGCCTGGTTGAGGTAATTGTCGAACGCGGCTGAGGCGCCCAGCTGCCAGTCACTGCGTGCAGCGTCTTCGTCCTCGTAGTACTTCGTCTGCATCGACAGACGCTGGTCGAGCGCCGATTTGAGCGACTGCGTTTCCTTGTCGTACAGCTCAGT
The DNA here is from genome assembly GCF_019775695.1 of Pseudomonas sp. AO-1. Classification (NCBI taxonomy): domain Bacteria; kingdom Pseudomonadati; phylum Pseudomonadota; class Gammaproteobacteria; order Pseudomonadales; family Pseudomonadaceae; genus Pseudomonas; species Pseudomonas sp. AO-1. Next base: position 2,011,246 of record NZ_CP079947.1, on the reverse strand, counting down.
GCTGAACTGGTCCTTGTTGCTCTTGTTGTAGTCCGAGGTCAGCTTGTCCATCTGCGACTGGTAGGACTGCTGAATATTGCGCTGCTCCTGCAGGCGCTTGCGCTGCTCATCGCCCAAGCCGATGCCGGCCAGGTTGTTGTCCAGGCCCTGCTGCGCGCTGGAAAGCTGGCTTTTCAGATTCTCATCGAACGCCGCGAGCTTGCGGCGGGTTTCCAGCCCCTTTTCACGAAGTGTGTTCTCGGTTTCGAGCGCAGCATTGCGCTTGAGCTGGGCAGTGATCAGTTCCTGGTTGGCCAGCAGCGACTGCTGTTCGGCGGTGAGAGTCTTCTTGCCTTTGATATCGGCGAGTTGCTGCTCCCACTCGACCAGCTTTTTCGCACTGGCGCCAAGCGTCTGGCTTGCGGCCGACTGGTCGCCGATCAGAGCGCTTTGCTGCTGAAGAACCGCATATTGCTGCTTCGCCTGGTCGAGCGCCTTGATACCAGCGTCTTCCTGATACTTCGGCGTCTTGGCGGCCTTCGGATCCTTGTATTTGTCGTTGATCGCGGCGATGTCTTTCGCCTGCTGCTCAGCGGAGATCAGCAGGGAGTTGTCGCCTTTGGCCTTGGCCTGAGTGACCCGGCGCTCTACCAACAGACGGTAATCCGCCAGCTCGCGCTCACGCTTTACCGAGTTGCTTTCGGTCTCCTTGCGCAGCTTGTCCAGCCGCACCTGGTCCTCCAGCGCCTGCTGCTGTTGCTGCTGCTGGTACCCCTTCGATGCTGCGCGCCGATCCTGCTCAGCCTTGAGCACCAGTTTTTCGGTTTTCTCACGCTCAAGCGCTTCCGTGCGAAAGCTGTCATCAGGCGTCAGATTGCTGAACGGGTCGGCCGGTTTGCCTCGCGGATTGCGCTTGCTTCGCAGGGCCGCACTGTCGGCGATCGCATTGAGTTGTTCATCCAGTTTGGCGATCTGCTGATCAAGCGTTTCCTCACGCCCGACGTTCAGCGCTGCATCCCAAGCACCCTTGGCGGCGCTCTTCACCGCGCCCCAACTGGCCTCGAGGATGCCGAGGTTTTGCTTGATGGACGTTGAGGTACGGTTCAAACCGTCCTCATACGCCGCAGTGGCCGCAGTCGCCGCTTCCTGAGTTTTACCCTGCTCCTGCAACGACCGGATGTGTTCGTAGGTGGTGGCCGTCAGAAAATTCATCGACTCGTTGAGTTTCAGAATTTCGCCAGCGGGATCCTTGGCGATTTTTTCGAAGTTCTCAACCGTTTTGCTGGCCGCAACTCCGGTCGCCGATTCGAACTTGATCGCCGCCTCTGAAATTGACTCAAACGCCGCCACCGGGATCTTGGTGGTGGCCGCGAGCTGAGCCAGCACCTCAGATGCTTTGCCGACGGTACCGCCAGTGCTAGACACCTGGCGGGCCATGGTTGCCAAGCTGCTGGCCGTGGTACCGGCAGTGTTCCCAGTCATCGCCAGCGAGGTGGTGAATGCGGTGGCTTCGTCGGAACCCTGCTTGTACGCCAGCGCCAGTACCGCAGCAGCTGCCGCCGCGACGGTGAACGGATTCACCAGCCCCAGCACGTACCCGCCCAGTGCCTTGGCAGCCGGGCCAACACCGCCGAACATATCCTTGAGCTGACCACCCTGCTGCAGGAACACCGTCATCGGATTCTGCCCGGCCTGCAAAGACACGGCGATATCGGTGAACTGCGCAGGTACGCCGCGGAGGTTGGCAGCGTACTGCTTGGCGGTCTGGCCGTTCTTGGCCATGAGCCGGTCGACCTTCTCTACTGCGTCGCGCTGCTCCTTCAGCTTGTTGAGGTACATCGTGAAGTCGGCATTATCCAGCCGACCAGCCGCACGGTGCTTGCGCAGCTGCTCTTCCATTTTGTCGAGGCGACCGTAGGCCCCGATCACCGGGTCAATCTGGCCGACCAACTTGTCGAGCTGGCCAGCCTGATAGGCCGCTTCCTTGGTGGCCGACTTCAGCGCACGTTGGGCACGGTCCATCCCCTTTTCAAAGCCGCCGGTGTTGGCCACCAGATCGACCGTTAGTTGGCCCAGCGAATCAACCGCCATAAATCACCTCTTGACCGACTGCAGCAGTGCCAACAGATCCTGCGGCGTCGCCTCTTTTGGCTCCGGCTTTTGGCCCCGATCAGGAAGGAAGTCATCAAACGTCGCCTTCCCGCCGTGCACGTTGTTGAGCAGCGTCGCCAGCATTGCGAAACCATGTTCGAGGCGGATGCCCAGATTCAGCGAACCGGCCTTACGGGCGTATCGCATCCAGTTCATCGCCTCGACATAGGTCAGGTTTTGTTTGGCTTCCGCAATCGTGCGGCCGCCGATCCCCGCGAGGACGAGCTCGTGCCAGAACTCTTCCTCGGGATCGATTTTTTTTCTAAGGCGCCCTCTTTCACCTGGTTGACCTCGCCAATCGCCGAGAGCAGCACGATCGCCAGCTCAGCACACAGCGGGCCATGCCCGGTCTCAGGCCCGCCGACAACGTCAGCAACGGTGAAGACTGGCTTGCCATCTTTGTCGACGATGCAAGACGCAATGCGCTGCGCGGTGATATCCACGCCGCGGTCCTGCGCCTCCCAGCGCTCGGTGACAGAGATGTACGATTCATGAGCCACGTAGACGGTGGCCTTCTGAAGGACACCGCCCGAGTGCCATTGGATTTCCTTCTTCACCGACGGCGCGGCGAATGCGCCGGCGGCTGCCAGCGCTGCGATACTCAGATCCATGGAGATTCCTTACACAGAGGTTTTGGCGATCAGCTCGATCTCGCCCGATACCTGAATACCGACGTTGGATTTCACGACATCGCCGAGCGCGAACGTGAACGGGAACGCGTTCATGTAGCCCTCGAAGGTGAGCCAGGTGCGGGTATTCGGGAGATCGAAATCGACGCTGTCGTTGACCAGGGCGCGAGCCGATGCGCCAGTGCCCGAGCCGCCGGTGAGCGCAACAGTAGGCACGGTGGTGTAACCGGCGCCCGGGTTGGTGATGGTGAAACCGGTGACTTTGCCGTCGGCAATCTGCGCCGTTGCAGTCGCACCGGTACCGCCGCCACCGGTGATGGCAACCGTTGGAGCAGTGGTGTAGCCCGTACCTGCCGAGTTCAGCACGATGCCGGCCAGCGAGCCTTCTGCACCCACCAAAGGCTGAATACCGGTTTCGGTGTCGAAGTTGTAACCGTCCGACCAACCCACGACCCACTTGAGTTTGGTGCCCGCTTTTTTCAACTGGTGAAGCCGCAAATGCGCAGGATTTTTAGGATCGATGTTCAGGCCGAAAGACGCGGAACCCGGCTCCGCCAAGCCAGCTTCGTATTCGCGCGCCTTGGATTTGGTGCAGGTCACGTCCATCTGGGCGATTGCGGTGTCGATCCCGTCAAGCGAGGTGAAGCAACCGACGTCGATGACGGTGTTGTTGGCAGGATCCAGCGCGAAAAGCTCCGTGCCTTGGGTGTTAATGGTCAATTTGGTACTCCCCGATTTCCTGTGAAATCACTGTTTGACGGGCATAAAAAAACCCGCCGGAGCGGGTCGTTCTTTCTGGTGCGATCTACTGGCTCACAAGCCAGGCGACGTCGAAACCTTTTCTGTAATTGTGCGTGTCCTTGTCACGGGCATCCACGCCGAAGCCGGTGACGTATGCACGCTTGGCGATCGCGCCGCGCAGCGCTTTCACTACTGCCTCAGCGGATGATGCCGTCTCAGCGTATACGTCCACCTGCAGGCCATACCGATCCGTATCCGGAACGCCGTTGATGTAGTTGATCGGCGAGCCGCTGACGACCTGCCAGACCGCATAGGGTCGCTGAGTGCCCTCCGGTGCTTCGCCGTGCGGATAAAGCCGGGTCGGGTTGATGCCGAGCAGCGCAGTGACCGCCGGCGCCCCGGCGCACACCGTGAAAATGGGCGCTGTCATCAGTTCACCCCCAGCTTGATCAGTTGGTACTTGGCCGAGCTCAGGAACTCCTTGAACAGTGCCTCGCGGTTGTTGGCCAAGGCCGGCCGGAGAAAGGGTTTCGCCCGGTTCTTCTCGGTACCCAATTCCACCCACCACCAATAGAACGTGTTGCCGCCCTTCTGTCCGCGTTTGCGCATACGCACGCCCACAGAAATGATCACGGCGCCGAGCTCTTCGCCCAGCGCCTTGCGTTCGACCATGGCCAGGTTGGCCGGGATGAAATTGGCGGTTTCGGGATCGTCGATCCGCGCCGCGCGGTCCTTCGCGTCGAGCAGAACGATATCCATGGCGTCCTTGGCCGCCGGCAAAACCACCTTGCGGCGCATTTCTTCGGTCAGGCCCTTGAATCTGGCGGACAACTCGTCGGCGCCCTTGAGGTTAAACCTGACGATGTCACCCATCGTTCACCCCCGTCTTGGTCAGGATCGTGAGGTACTCCAAACCCGATTTCCGATCAGGTAGAGGCTCGCCCTCGATGCTGTACACCTTCCCGCGATGTACGATCCGCATAGTTGGCAGCAGCCCAGCCCAATGGCGAATCACGAACCTGACCGTGGCCTGGGACTGCGCTGCCTGCGCGGCGAACAAATCCTTGGAACTCAACGGTTCGAAGTCTGCCGGCACCCTTTGACGAACTGGGCGCCAGCCTGGAATCATTTCGCCGTTATTTGGGTCTTGCACAAGGGACTTTTCTTGAAACTCAATCCGATGCCGCAGACGACCAGCTTTCATCAAACACCCATCCTGATGCGGTAAGGCGTCAGCAAGTTTTTGGCGGCGATCGGAAGCTCTGGTGAGTCTTCGCGATTCGCAAATAGATCCCCAAGCTTTAGCAGGCAAGCGGCGGCGATAGCCTCATTGATCACCATGCCGCGCGCGGCGGCCGTGCACGAATCAAGTGCTTCCTGAAGCACAAAATCCGCGTCTGAAACGGCTGATTCCCTGTCGCAGAGATCCTCGATGTCAGATGCAGCCTCAATCGAAGCCGCATGAATTGCTCGGGCGGCGCTACGATCACCAGGAACAGACGCGACAGCCTCTGCCAGCGCTGCTTGATCGGCATAGAAACGCCGCTGTAGGTAACTGGCAGCGGCAGTTTCTGCGCCATCGAGCTGCGACTGAACAAGATCCTGGTCTTCTGGCTCAGCCAGCAGATGATGCATAGCGCGCTCGATGGGAATCACGCTCATAGCTACTTCGCCTTTGCTTGGGCTCCCGGCTTTGGTTTGCCGGCAACCTTGTTATCTGGATCGGGGGCCTTTTTATTCTCAGGTACCGGAGCGCTTTTCACTTCGTAGTCCTCGATCAGTCCGTTTCGCAGAAGCTCTTTGGCCCGGAACTCGTCTACCGTGATGGTGGAGTTTTTCTTCACGTAGCCATCATCGGCCTTGAAGCTCTTCAGCGTTTTTACTTCGATCCCGCTCATAACCAGACACGCCCGGTTAACCCGGGCGTGCTCCATTGTGGTGAAACTTGCTGATTACGGGGCTTCGAACTCACCGTGTACGAAGGATTCTGGACGGTATACCGCCAGTGCCAGCCGCTCTTCGGCGCGGATCGTGACCATGTTGGTACGGAAGTTGTCGCCGTCCTCAGTGGAGACTTCGACAGCAGCGTCCTCACGGTCAAAGACCTGGGCAGCGATGTTCATTGCGCCGACCAGGAATTCACCTTCAGGCACCGCGTTGCTGTCCACGACCGGCAGCTTCCACAGACGCTGAACGCCGCCTTCTTGAACGTTGACCCAGATGTACGAACCGGTACTGTCCTTGGTCAGTTCAATATCGGCCCAGTCAACCGGGTTGAGCGCAATAGCCGAAGCGCGATATTCGGCGACACGGACCTGCAGAATGGCGCGGCGCAGGGTGTCGATCTTGGTGTCGCCCGCCTTGCGCAGAGCGTTGTTGAAGTCGGTTGCTTGCGGGATCAGGCCCAGAAGGTTCTGACCAGTGCCATCGCCCGCCAGAATCTGCTCTTCTTCCTTGTATTTCAGGCCGTAAATCGCGCGGCCGTTGATGTAGCTCTGAAGCAGCGGAATATCCGACAGAACCTGCTTCGACGCCCGGAACCAGTGAGCGATGGTCTTAACCGTGGTGGTGACCAGGCCGAACGACAGGTCGGACTGCGCTTTCGCGGCGCCTTCACCAGCCTGCGGCGCGGCCATGTTCTGGAAACCGGTTTCCTGCACGAACTCAACTGCGTTCGATCCGGTGCGGCCGGGCATGATCAGGTCGCGAATGGTGAACTGACGCTCTGGGTCAGTGATGATCCCTGGAACGCGAGTCGGCTGAATGCCAACGCCAACGCCGCCAGTGCCAGTGGTAGCACTGGTGATATTGGTCACAGCCTTCAGGTTCAGTCGGGCGATGCCGCGACCTTTCGTAGTCAGTGACTTGTAATCTTCGGAATCAGAAAGCTGCTCACCTACCGATTTTCCGTCGATGGGGTCGTTGGCCGAGAACCTGCGAGCCATCTTCTGCTCGATATCGTTCAGGCGATCCTGCAGGCCCAGGCCATCCTTGACCAGACCGTCGAGGACGGTTTTGGTATCTGCGAGAATGGTGCCGTGTTCCTTGATTTCCTGACTTGCCTTTTCGGCGAAGGCCTTGATTTCCTTGTCGCGCTGGTCGAGCAGATCATTCACCGCTTTGAGCTGGACTTTATCGTCAGCGTGCTCTTTGCGTTGAAGTTGGCGATGTTCGGAGCGTGCGTCATTGCTCATGGCGTTATGCATGGTGAATCCTCAAAAAGAAGGGAGAACCAGTGCCGGGCGCGATTTCAGCGCCTCGACGATTTCAATGGCTGCCAGGTCGCCCTCGGACTCACTCCGGAGCAGGTGCTGCAGTCCGCGATTGGCAATCACCGCAGACTGTGTTTTCGAGAAGCCTGCCTCACGCAGGAGCAGCTCAAATTCTTGTAATGAAGGCAGGCCGCCGTGGGCCAGCTTCGACTTGATGACATCGGTACGGGCTTCGTCGTTGGCCGGGACGGTGACAATGGAAATTTCGACCAGATCGAGTTTCGTCAGCGTGCGAATGCGGGTCTTCTCGTCGAACGACGACTCGCGCACGTAGTAGCCAATGGAGAGCCCGGTAATCGACCGGGTCTTCATCCCTCGATAGGCGATCCGGGCATATGGCGCTTCGGCCATCCACAGAGAACCATCTCCAAACAGCCCGCGATCGTCTTCCTTCAAGGACTCCATCGCCCAGTCGCCGATCGGCTCACCGGTCCGGTGCTGCCAGAGCACGGGCAAAGATCTGGATTTGGCTTTGAGTTCCGCGATGGAGTCGAGAAACGCGCCCGGCGCGACGATTTCGTTGTAGCTGTCGATGACGCCGAACACGGAACCGTAGCCAGAAAAAAGGCCGTCATCGCTGACAGCCTTTACGTCGTAATCGAATGAGCGGTATTTCACCGCCTGGCATTGGTCTTTACGGTTCATTCCGCATTCCCCTCTGATTTTTCGTTGAGCCAGTCCATAAGCGCCGATCGTGCTTTTTGCGCATCACCGCCCCCTTCTCCAAGTTTGTCGATCGGAAGCATGTTGGATTGCACAGTGAGCTTCGCGGCGTTCCCACCATGCGGCGCCAGATTTTCCTTGATGCGGCAATCGTCGCGGGTATAAATCCCGTTTTGGGTCATGGAGCTGTAAAAAGCAGCCCGAGCTGCGCTGTCCGCACGCAACAGCCCTTCTGGGTTGAACTTTGCGTAGAACCGCCGGCGCTCGTCAGGTCGCAAGAGGCGCCGATTGATGCTTTGCTCTATGCGCTTCATCCAGGGCAGCAATGTGAAACTCAGAAAACCGAGCATTTGCTGTTCCATCCCGGTCCCCCAACTCGTGCTATTCGAGGTGTGTCCAACCATCCAAGGCGGAACCCTGAACCAGCGGCAGATCTCCTCAACGTTGAATGCACGCGTCTGCAGCATTTGGGCGTCCTCAGGCGTCATCGACACCTGCTGATACTTCATGCCCGCTTCAAGAACCATGGTTTTGCCGGTGTTCACTGCGCCAGCGAATTTCGCCGCCATATCCTCGCGGATGTCGTTGCGCTGCTCCTTGTTGAGGATCTGATCGGTAGAAAGCACGCCGCCAAGCTTCATGCCGTTCGCGAACATCTTGCTTGCCGACTCGTCTGCCGCCATCGCTGCACCGAAAACGTTTCGCCCCATAGAAAGAGGGCTCAACCCACACATCGGATCGGTACCAAAACCCCGTGTATGCATCATCTCGTCATCGAGCAGGGTGTGAGGCCTGCCGTCGCTGTCGATGAATCGGTACTCGATCGCACCACTACTGGTCCTGCGCGGCGGGCTTACCGACTGAGGGAGCAAAAACTCCAACGATGACAGCTCACCCCGTACGCGGTGCGGCTCGTTGAAACTGTTACCAGACAGCAGCAGGCTTGCCACCACACACTCCCAAAACTCCACGGGAGTCTGGTCTGCATTGGGCTGAATGCTGATGACTCGGTGTACTGGGTGCGAGCTGGCCACAACTGGCACACCGTTTTTGTCCTCATACAAGGCGATCGGCAGAGTTGCCAGTGTCTCGGCGATCAACCGAACACAGGCCCAAACCGTGGACAACTGGAGCGCTGTCTGTTGGCTGACGGTTTTTCCAGATGCCGAATCTGTGCCGTAGTAGCTGTTCCAGAAAGATGAGTCACCCAGGCCGATGCGGCGCCCGACCCAGCTGGAAAGCGAGCTTTTAACAATCCCCGGCTCCGCTGATTTGATGAGCGCCTGCCGAAGTACAGACTTGATGGGTTTACTCACTGGTCAGCCCCTTGCGGATGAATCCAGCTGCAGCCAGGAACGACACTCCGGCCGCAATCAGCGCCCAGCCAAGACCGGTGAGCACGAAAACTCCACCTACAAGAGAGCAAAGCGCGGCCATGGCCACCACGATGAAGAGGATCAGGCCGTTGTCCATGATTCGTTTTATCCAATGATGATTGGGTTTGAGAAAAAATCGCTGATGTCCTGGCTTTCAGCCTGGGCACCAGATATCCCCACAGCCATCAGAAGCGCGCACATATCGTCGATTTTGTCCGCAGAGCGCTTCTTGTTTGGCCCCATGTTCATGTTGTCGTCGTACTTGACGATGAGGTTTGAGGCGCACCAATTGAGCAGCATGTCGCCGCCATGGCAGAACTTGCCCGAGACATATGCAAGCTCCAGCGCCTGCATGGCAGGGTGATACGACTTTGGGCCTTGGATGAATTCAATCATCGGGATATCGGACGCTACCAGTCGGTTAACAAGATCCCTTGCGTTCCAACTGTCATAGGCGATCTGCTTGATATCGAAGCGCTCGTACACTGCCTTGATATCGGCCTCGATCACCGCATAGTCGGTAACGTCCCCCTCGGTTTGCTTGAGCAGTCCAGACTCTACCCACGATCCGTAGGGAACCGTCCCGCGCTCAGTTCTAAACGAAACTGCGCTCTCCGGTGCCCAGCGCCACCCGTAGGTATACAGAACGCCATCGACGTTCCACACCAATCGAAACGACGTAATGTCGGTAGTCGAAGCCAGGTCAAGCCCACCCCAGCATGGATAGTCACGCAACCATTCAAGATCGACTTCACCACCACATTTCTGCCACTTGTTGAGATCAACCCAGCCATCCGCCGTCGATGCCGGGCGGTTCAGCCGCTTGATGCGAAACTCAGCCATCTTTGATGGCATTTGCTTCGCCTCGACCGCCTCCTTGCGAATCGCCGCCATGAGATGTGGGTTCACATCCATCAACGGGTTGGCTTTGATCCAGCAGTTCTCGTCGAACTCGTCATCGGCCTTGATACCGAGGGTCTTGTCCTCGTCGTCGACGGCGTAGAACACCACTAGGTAGTGATCGGCTGTGGTGCCAAACAATCCAGACAGCAACTTTTTTGCGAACATCCGGATTTCTGCCCACGGTCCCGGATTCGTGTACCCCTCGGTGGTGGTGAATAACCACAGCGGGTTACCCCTGGCGCCGGCGGCAGACTGCAGGACGTTGAGCAAGTCGGCAGTCTTGTGTGCATGAATTTCATCGAGCCCCGTATGCGACGGGTTCAGGCCGTCCTGAGTGGACGCTTTGGCGTGAATCGGTTTGAAACTCGCGCCTGTTTCAGCGCGACTGATCGACTTTGCCCAAACCTCAAGACCGAAGTACTCACGCAGGTCAGCGTTTTTTTCGACCATGCGTTTGGCAGCATTGAAGATGATCGCAGCCTGTCCGAACGTTGTAGCCGCGCTGACGATCTGGGCGCCCTCCTCCGGCTCGCAGCACTCGCAGTACAGAAGAATTGCTGAAGACAGAGTGCTTTTCGCATTCTTCCGCGCTACCGCGAACAGCGCCGAGGTGAATCGGCGAGGATGAAATTTCCCATCATCGCCCCACCCTTCGGTGTATACCGCTTCGCGCTTGCGAAAGCCGAACAGCTGTACCACGAAGAAAATGTGCGACGGATGCATGACGATCGTCGGCTTTTCCCATTTGCCCTCTACGTGGTGCAGTTTTTCGATGAAGTCGCAGGGGTCATTGGCGTGCCAAGGGTCAAAAAGGAAGGGGCAATCCTTCTTTTTGGCCCGCTTCAGGTCATCCAGAAAGCGCTGCGCGGCCTGACGAATCAGCTTTCCGTGCTTTTTGCGCTTCTTATCTGCAACCGCAGCCTTGGCGTAGTCGGTCGCGATTTTTACGAAATCACGCATTCCTACCCCAATTCCCAGGTGATTCAGTTATTTGGCTGCTCGCTTTCTGCCGTTACCGGCGAAGACGTTGCCCTTTGATTCGGATCCTCCCGAAGAAACCTTCCGGCGACTCGCCGGGGTCATGCCGAACTCAGAAAAAAGAGCTTTCAATGCTGTTGTCTCGGCCGCGGTTGCCTCCATGTCGGCCTTGGCTTTTTTCCGAAAGCACTGCCATGCGTGGCAAAGCTGCTCGAGTGAATACAGATCAACAACCTGTAGAACCTTGGCGCTCACAAGCTGCCGACCGAGACTCCTCCACATTTCTGCACCGTCTGCATTGAGGTGCTGGGGCGGGTCGGGAAAATCTTCGATGAGATCAAATTCCGGCGCGTCTTTCTCCTCGCGATCCGGACGATCAGTACCGGCCAGAACCTTGAGGTGCGGGGCCGTCGGCTTCCGTCCTCTGGTCATTTGTCACCCTTATATTTTCAAATCCTAATTTTGACGGCGCGAAAAAATCCTTCGGGCGCGGTCGGGAAGCAAAAAGGTCCAGACTTCTGACCCACCCCTTGGGGCTGTGACGTGCCACAACGGGGAGTTGACGTGCCTCAAGCCATCCGAAGCTCGCGGTTGGCGTGCCTCAACGCCTGCCCGCAGCGCCTCTCGCGTTGCCGAAACCACCGTCCTCTGTGGCTGTCTTCCTGCTGTGGTGCGGGCGGCAGAGCCCTTGCCAGTTGGTCCGATCCCAGAACAGAACCATGTCGCCTCTGTGCGGGACGACGTGGTCAACCTCGGTCGCGGCGCCCACTCTCCCTTCCTGCTGACAGTGGACGCATAGCGGATGCTTGGCCAAGTAGCCCTTGCTCGCCTGCTGCCAGCGGTAGGTGTAGCCACGGGCGTTGCTGTTGCCTCGTTGCCGCTCGGGAGTCGAATACTTGGGCGTGACGGGTGCCGCTGGCTTGTGTCGTTGCGGCCGGACTGGCATGCGCTCTACTCGGTTGGTGGCTCGCTCTTGGCGGGCTGGCTGGGTTGGGATGTCGTTGTCGCGCGCTCGGTCAAGAGGCGGACACGCTCAGCTGCAACCATCAGCCACTTGGCTGCTCGCGCTCGGCGGGCAGCGCATCCCGCGCAGCTCATACCGGATCGCCCTCGACGACCAGATCGCGACCGTTGACGGTGAACACCACGGTTAGTTGAACGGGTTGCAGCCCTGTGCTGGTCATGCTGGTGCTGACCTGGCACGGCAGAGCGGCACCGTCCTCAGTATGCAATGCGAATCCTCCGGGGATATCGCTCTCTCGCACGATGCGCTTCAGTACCAACTTCATGGGGATACCTCATATGTGAAGTCCAAGCGCCCGATAGCAATGGCAGCGCGGTGAGCGTCCCATTCACCATCGAAGGCAATGGTTCTGGTGTAGGGCGACGTGGTCTTGCCCTCGAAGCACTCTCGATGCACGTCCTTGCCCTTGAGCGAGAGGACGATAACGACGCGGCCATCCATGCCGTCGATAGTGATCTTCATCGGATGATCTCCGTTTTGATGCCGTGATCAGCAACCCACTCTATGAACCGATGCGATGCCTCATTTCGTCCCCGACAATAGAGGCCTGCTGCGTAGCAGTAGAGAAGCGGAGTAACCCACCAGCAGACCTTCGTGACCAGCATCACCGTGACCTTAGCCATCACCAGCCTCCTGCCATTTTGGCGCCGACAGCGATGCCGGCGACGAACACCACAACGATCCACAGCGAACCCAGGCTCGGCGTCACCGATGCGTTAGGGTTTCGAAGCGGCGGCGGTGGCGGAAGCCCGCGCTGCTCTGTTGTCGGCGGCGGGATCAGTGATCGACGGCAGGCTTCGCACATCAGGCCGCTGCCATAGTACGGAACGCCCTCAGTCTTCATTCGTCCGCACCTGGCGCACTCGAATGTGTGACCCATGGCGATTCCTCGTCGCGTGTCGCGACACAATTTGAGTTGTGTGAAAACGTGTCGCGGCTCAGTCCATCCGAAGGATGCGAGCCACGTTGCCCCTGGCGCGGTAGACCAACACCAGCAGGACAACCAGCACCATCAGCAAGAATGGCGACACCGCGGGCGCAGGCTTGGCCGTCAGCGTTGCCAGGGTGATCTGCAGCGACTCGCAACCAGTGCCGACGGCCAGCAGGTACGCCAGCCATGAAACGCCGGCGCGATACCTGGCACCCTCACGGCGGTAGACGGCAATGCGCAGGCAGATCGCGCCACAGAGCGCGCCTGCAATCAAAGTCCATGGATCAACCATTGGGACGTCCTCCGATACGATCGGCGAACCATTGCAGCCAACCGGGCATTTTGCCGCCGCTCACCCACTCCAGCAGGCTGATGCAAACGGCCACGCAGAACAGGGCGCCGAAGAAGGCGACAAGTCCTGATGTCTTGGCCCACTCACGGCCGATGATCTCGCTGGCCACGTAGTAACCGGCAACCCATGAGGCGATGAAATATCCAAGCCTCGACAGCGGGGTCAGGTCTCGGGCGAACACCACGAAGAACATGGCGCCGGCAAAGCTGCCCACCACCGCATTTACATCCACTCCGGGGATCAGGCTTGCAGTGGTCATGCCCACAACAGCCGTCGCCGCCAGTACGCCGGCACTCGGTTCGGCCATTGGTTTGCTCCTGATTTGATTGTTGTCCCGTCCTGGGATCAGTTGGCGTTCGGCCTACGGAAGCGATTCGACTCGATGTTGGCCAGGCGCTGATCAATCGATGCAAGGCGGCGATCCAGTGCCTGCTCGAACCGGGGCGTCTCCTTGATGGCGAAGCGGTCAGCGCTGACCAGGAACTGCGATGGAAAACCGAGGCCGATACCGGCCGCGACGTATTGCCCGCCGGCGGTAACCTGCATCTTCACCGACCACATCGTTGAGGCCTTGCCGTCTACCACACCGTCCTTGATGAACGCCTCGTTCAGGTAGGTCGTACCATCGACAACGATGAAAGGTTTTGCAGGCTGATCAGCGGTGCCATGCTCAGGCTCTGCCGCGGCGAGGTTGCCAAGCCGGTACCGAAGAATTCCGTTATGGAAAACGGAAGTGACTCCGCCTTCGTATTTGATCTGAGTGCCGGCGTTCTTCGCCTTTTCGAGGCGATCGGCCAACTCCTCCTCGGTTTCGAGTCGCGAGTAGCTGAGGAATAGTCGCGAGCTGAACGAGCCATCGCCGTAGCTCGCATCGAATTCCTCAAACTCTGCAGCGTGTCGATATTCATCCGGCACCTTCTGCAGCTCGGCCTCCATGAACTGAACCAGGTTGGCGGCATTCTTGGGCAGGTCGTACTTGCTGTAGCTGGCGACCTCTACCGACACCATCTGACGCTCGGGCGTTTTGCTCGCGCTGCCAAAGGTACAGGAGTTGATTTCGAACTCGCCGGTTTGCTTGTTGAGCTTCCAGCCGGAGACACCCGGCACATAGTCGTGGCTTTGCATCGAATGCTCCAGAAACAAAAAAGCCCCGGCGAATGCCGAGGCTTGAGGGTATTTCAGCAGCTATAGCAAGCCGCTGAATGGGGTTTAATGAACGGCTTTACCCGCCTTCTCCAAAGCGTTTTGATACATGGCGTCGAACAAATGGGTCATGTCCTCGCGGGTAATCGCGAACTCTTCGAAGTCGTTAAGCCAAACCTTGTAACCCTGGGCGGCTCTCTCAAGCTGCAGGTGATAGTTGATTGCGCCCTGAGTCTGCGTTTTTGGTTCGGGGTCGTAGGTAAAGCGAATGTCGAATTGAATGCGGTCATCGGATGCTCGTGGGAACTCCTTATTTGGAACCCCTCTGAAGTACCCATTATCATCAAGCTGCCCAATGGCTACGTGAGGCGCCTTAGAACCATTGATCATTATCGGATCCCCGGTCGGCACTCCCAAGTACTCCGCAAAATTCTTCCGCAGCTCCGAGGCGACATCTCGCAAATCTTTGAGCTTCTCAGCATCAGCTTCGAGAGCTTGCTTAAAGGTGTTCGCCACTTCTAGAAACTTAGACATTCCAGACACTCCATTAGTCGGAGTAGCAGAGTGCCATAATGAAAAAACCATTCCAATAAAAAGCCCGACGCAATGGCCGGGCTTTGTCTGTTGTGTCGCGCTTGAAAAGCTGAACACGGTGCCATGAAAACAGGGCTATTCCGCGAGTGCAACTTTTTCTTTACGCGGCTTCGATGAATCGCTCAAGCGAGCAGTCAATCCACCCAACGCCCGTCTTGATGATCTCTCTGGCCTTGGCCTCGCTCATGTCGTACTTGTTGCCGATGCGCTTGGCTGGCCACTTGGCCCCGTAATACAGCCAAACGAAATCACCCATCTCGGGCGCGCGCTTACAGAGCCTGGCGACGGCACCATCCACGACTGTGGCCAGCTCGTCAGTAATGACGTAGGACTTACTTGTCGATGGAACCATATCTCTCATGATCGCCCAGGATGGCGACACATAGCTCGGCACGCCCATGCCATCCATTCGCCAGAGACCCCACTGCTCGAGCATGTACTCGGTATCGCCCAGCGGCAGTCTTGATGGTTTTCTTGTATTCATGCCGCTTTCCTCGGGTTTGGCTCATCCATGCCGAACAACTCCCGCAGCAGCTTGTCAGCGATCTTGTTTTTTGCGTTGCCTTCAGTGATCCAGAGTCGAGCGAATGCCTCGAAACCCAGGTTGGCGCGGGACGCATGCCAGTCGGCAATGATGTCCATGAACGCCGCAGATCCGATCCGGCCATTGGTCTTTTCCAGCAGCAGACGATTGCCCTGCTTCAGGAACTGGCACTCGACCTTAGTCAAGCTTTTGCGCGGCAGTGCCGCCGTTACGTTACTCATCGGGCTTTCCCCTTGTACTGACTGGCAAACGAGCGGCCCATTTCGACCTCCTCGTTACTCGGCTCGCGGTTGCCGGCGAAGTTGACGAATCGGGCGTACTGGCCCTGCTGCTGGACGTGGCAAGAACCGACCGGCGCGTGCCTGCACTTGGGCATGATCAGCTCGGTGACGCCGTTCTGGCCCTCCTCCGAGTCGTTGTCGCGATGAACGAGGATGATGCAGTGGGCGTCCGCTTCGATCTGGCCAGAATCGCGCAGGTCGGAGGCAATCGGCTTTTTGCCCGGGCGGTTCGTCGAGTTGCGGTTCAGTTGCGCCAGCAGGATCACAGGCACCTCCAGCTCCTTGGCGATGTTCACAATGCCGGTCGAGATCTTGCCCAGCTCCGAAGTGCGGTTGAACGCCTTGCCATCGGAACCAATCAGGCCGATGTAGTCGATGACCACCACGTCGAGACCATGAGCGCGCTGCACCTGGCGGGCGATGCTGCGAATGCGCGCCACCGTCAGACCGGACTTGTCGCACACGAACAGCGGTACATCGAGGATCTTGCTCACGGCCGAGGTCAGCCGCGGCCAGTCATCGTCCTGCAGTTGCCCGTCATCGAGTTTGCGCAGGTCGATACCGCCGATGGACGCTAGCGCACGATTGCCCAGCTCCTCCTCCGGCATCTCCAACGAGAACACCATGCCAACGCCGGCACCGCTGCACGCGACGTGCTGGGCGATCTGCAGGCCAAGCGTGGTTTTACCGCTACCCGGCAGGCCGGCCACGATGGTGACGGTCTTTTTCCGCAGTCCGCGGATCAGCTTGTCCAGATCCACCAGGCCGGTCGATAGGCCAGATTGAAGGGTGCCATTGAACTTGGAGTCGATGATGTCGATGTTGCGGGTCACCACCTCGTCCATGCGCTTGTAGTCCGGCTCGCCGGTATCCAGATCACGCAGATCGGCCATCGCCTGCTGAGCGCTGGCGATGATCTCGGCGACCGGCCGATTCTCGGTGGCCAGCTCGCGCACCGTGTCGGCAGCTTCCACCAGACGGCGCAGCACAGCGCGCTCTGTCACCACCTTGGCATAGGCCTTCCAGTTGGCGGTGCTTGGCGTATTGCGCGCCAGCTCGCCGGCGTAGGCCATCGTGCGTGTGCCGCTCGGCAGGTACTCGGCAAAGTCATGGAGTGTCACCGGGTCAACCGGACTGCCGGCCGCATGACAGCCAACCATCGTCTGGAACAGTGCAGCATTCTCTGGATCATGGAAGTCCGCCGCCGAGACCTGGCTGGTGATGGCGTCGAACAGCTCACCATCCAGCAGCATCGCCCCCAGCAGTGCGTGTTCAGCCTCATCGCTGAACAATTCGCGATACTCGCTCATGCGGTAGCCCTCATCGAAGACCAGCTGAAGCCGACGGCCTGGCCGCCGTTCTGGCGCAGCCGATCGAGCGCGCGATCGCCGATGACCTGGCCCAAAGTGCTGGCTGGCAGGTTCGACACCACCACGGTCGGGCGCACCAGCTGGTACCGGCGATCAATGACTTCGTGCAGCAGGCCCAGCTCGTACTCGCTGCCCTTCTGTGCGCCGATTTCGTCGATCACCAGCAGGTCCACCCCGGCCAGTTCGTTGATCACGTCGCGCTCGGTGTATTCGGCGCCGCGCACCATCGCGCCTTTGGCGATGCGGATGATTTCCGCCGCAGAGACGATGTGCGCCACCGCGCCGAACTTCCGGATCACCTGCTGGACGATGCCGCTGGCCAAGTGAGTTTTCCCGGTACCGATATTGCCGGACAGGATCAGCGAGCGCCCGGCGCGGTAGTTCTCCTCGAACTGATCGACGTAGGACTGGCAGGTCGTCAAGGCGCGAACCTTTTCCAGCACCGCGCCAGTGGTGAAGTTGTCCAGGGTGCAATCGGCGAAGCGCGGAGTGATGCCCGAGCCGATCAGCAGCTCGTTCAGCGCCGTAGCCTTGCGGCGGGCCAACGCCTGAGTGTGAGCCTCGCTGCGTGTGTCGGCGGTGTGCATCGCCTCCCACTGGCACCGCCGGCAGGTGCGCACCAGATACGAGCCATCGAACTGCTCGACTTCGGCGCCGTCGACCGTGCCGTGTACTGGGCATTGGGCCTCGAAGAAACGAACATCCGGCACGCGGCAGAAATTAGAAATTGGTTTGGCCATGCGGCACCTCCGGATAAGCGTTTGGTTCGTGTTGCGGCAAGTTGGTGAACGTCGAAGTTTTCCAGGTCGCCGGCGCGAGTTCGTCATGCCAGCGCTCACCGTTGAGCCAGGTCGCAGCGTTCGGGATGTACCGCCCACCATCTTTCGCCCAGCCTTCAGAAGCGCAGTGACTGCCCAAAGCGGTGATCAGGGTCTGGCGTAGCTCATCGTTCGGTTTCAGCTTCGCCCAAGCCTTGGCGGCGTCCTTGCGAGACTTCTTCTTCGGGTACAGTTTCCAAAACTGATCAAATCCTTCCATCGAGTCAGTGCCCATAGATTTAGGTTCACTGACTGGTTCAGAAGAGTGACTGGTTCTGGTGCTTTCTGGGCCTACACCCCCTGTAGGCTGTGGGCCTACACCTGTGCTTTCTGGGCCTACAGGGGTGCTTTTTTGGCCTACAGCCCAAAGGTTCAGGAAATACAGATTCGTTGAGTTGCCTTTCGGGCCTTCCCGGTTCTCGATACGTAGCAGTCCCTGGGCCTCAAGCTGCTTGATGTGCTTGCGCACCGTGCTCCGGTCGATCTCGCACTGGTCAGCGATGTGCTGGTAGGACGGCCAGCACTCTCCGGTATCGCTGGCGTTGTCGGCCAACTTGATCAACACCAGCTTGCGCAATGGGTTTCCAACCTTGGTTTCCAAAGCCTTGACCATCAAATTCATGCTCATGGTCAGATCTCCAGCTCGGCGCAGACGCGACGGATGAAGGCCTCGTACCCCTCAGCCATTACCAACCCCTGATTCTCCAGGGCCACGCGATACGCCTTGGCCGATCCATATAGAACCCAGCGATCACGCTCTGGCAGGCTCTTGAACTGGCTGTAGGTCGGCCAAGGCCCGGCGATCACCGAGGCCGGACCTCGCTCGGCGGACGAGATGTGCGGGAGACGGCTCATTGCACTGTCTCCCAAGCTGGCAGTTGAGGCGTTTCAGGTTCCAGCACCAAAACTTCAAGCTGCCTTTGCTGAACGGCTTTCCGGAGATCGTCTGGGTTCATGCCCGTCAGTCGGCGAACCAGGACGCGGAGCGCCATAGCGGCGTGTGCCACCTCATATTTGGCGTCCTGCATGCAGTTCTCGATGCCCTCTTCGTCGAAAAGGATCTCCTGCACCAGATCTGCACCGCACCACGCCTTGTATGCGAGCTGGTCGTTAGTGAACCGCTCCATGTACGCCTCGTCGATCACGGTAGGCTCCGTGGTCGGATTCGCTGTTTTCTCAGTCATGCGGATTTCCTCCGGCGCAGCTTGAACCGGCCTTGCTGAATGTCGGGATGGGTCGCTCGCTCGGCAGTCTCGAAGGTGCATTCGGCTGCGAACCGGTCGAAGCGGCGGGTGATATCGGCCGTTGGCCAGATCGGGTAAGGCTGGGCGCCGTCATCGGCGTGCGGGCTGCGAACCATGGCGAACGGAAGCGGCGCGCCGGGGACATCGCGCATCACGGCGTTGATCACCCAATGCGGAAGGCCGTGGCGCAGATTGATGCGCTCGCGGATCGTGGTCATCGATTCAAAACCGGCCGGCCTTGAGTCGAGGTAACGGACCTGCTCGACCTGGGCCACACGGTTTTCGATACCCGCCACGACCTGCTCGGTCTGATCTTGGCGGCGCTCCATGTCCACCAGCAGCTGGGCGTTGGCGAGCAGTTGCTCGGCCGGGCTCAGTTTTCGTTGGTAACCACCGGTCTTGCGGATGCTCGGCAGCACATCGCCCACCACCCACTCTTCGAAGGCCTCAGCCGCTGGCATCTGCGAGCGCATCACCAGTCGGTAAAGGTCACGTTCTGGAATGACCTTTACATGTCGGACCTGACCCGCCGTTTCGACGGGGTAGGTTTTTGAGGCTTTGCAGTGAGTGCGGACTGCCTTATCGGTATCGGCATACTCGAGCAGATCGGCGACATCCTTGGCGACAAACCATGGCTCACCCTGGTCATCGGTAATTACGCGGATCTCGGCGCCGCTAAAATTGAAGGGGGTCAGGTTCATTGAATACCTCCCGTTTCCCGCGCCACGTTTTCTGAGCGTGCAGTTGGTGGTGCGCAATCGTTCAGGTCTTTGACGGTTTCCCCGCAATGGCAGCTGGCGAGGTTCGCGGCATCACAGGCAGCGTTTCCCCCCCAATCAATCAGGTTTCTGACGGGAGGACTGAGGCTTTCGTCGGCAGAGACGGCATAGAGAGGCGCCTCAAGCTGCTCCAATGAGCGCATGGCGGGTTCAAGGTTCTCGAGTGCATTCTCGGCAATTTGCTTGAGCTCGGTCATGCTTCACCACCTTGGACCTGCGCGGCCTCGATGCCGGCGTGCGAGGCGTAGACCAGTGCAAGCGCAGCATCTGCTGCCAAATAGACCAAAGTCGCTTCGTGTGTGCACTCGGAGACGTTCATGAGCGAGCGCAGGCCGGAGCAAACCGACTCTAAATAGCTGCTCGCTGCGTCGAGCGAATCAACTACCGGAACCCCGCCAACGGCTGCCAGAACAGCATGATTGCCGCTAACACAATGCTCATGCTCGAGCGTAAGGATTGGAGTCTTCATTGCGCGAGTTCTCCTTCTGATGCGGCACCCTTTTGAACGGACCAGACCAGCGCGCTGACCGTCTCCGCCAGAAACCCCAGAGCCGCCATGCCGTCGCAATAGACCATTTCGCCCATGTTCAGACTGTCGTGCATGTGGCTGCAGATCTGCCCCAAGCCAGACGACAGAACTTTTGCGGTTTGGAGTGCATCCTCAGCGTTCGTACCAGACGCGACCTGAAGCAGTTGGATTCCCCGGTTATCAATCGGCGTGTTGCAGAATCCGACAAGGGCTGTTACTAGCTCTTGCGATGCAAAGAGGTTGGTGCTATTTTTTGGGTGCATGAATTCGTCCTCCAACAGACGAAGAAGTACTGAGGCACTTGTCCAATCAAGTGCTGGTTAAAGAAGCCCGCCTCCAACAGCGGGCTTTTTTGTGCCTGGCGTTTAGGTTTCCCCATCATCCACGGCACAAAATTAATGCAACCCCCTCCCCTGAGAGGGGCTGCTACCTACCCAGGACGGGCTGGTGGATTAGTTGCTCGGGCGCGCATATCACATCTCCAAAAATTGCAACTCACACCTATCAGTGCGAAGGCCGAGGGGCGCTATAGCGATTAAAATTTTTAGAACACACCAATCTGTCGCACTGCTGTATGAATTGGTCGCATTTTCAGAAAGCCCGCTCATGCACGGAATTTTCAAAGAATTTCTCTTTAACAGTTTCCTGCGGATGGTCCTTTTCATTGGGCAGGCAAAAGCAAACCATTGGAAGTGCCTGAACAGGCCCTGGCGAGGGCCTTCCTTTTTCATCGGAAAAGTGCCCATTCATAAGGTACCCACACACCGAGGGTCTCGAGAGAGCCGAGTTTCTGAGCGCTTGCATTTGCGAAACCATGTGATATCTCTGAAATTTTCTGTCCTTTTCTGTGTAGTGCTGCGTGGTCGCCCCCGATAAGGAAAGAAAATTTAGAGATTGGATAATTTGGCTAGAACAACGCACAGTTTGGCGAGAAAGACGCATTAAAAGCTCAAATTCCCGCGCATGCGCGGGATAGTTGAAGCTTTCACATGCGGGATTTTTCATTTCCCTTTCCCTGTACTGGATGGAACGACAGGGACTTCTGAACATGACGAATCAGAGCCTGCGGGATTATTATTTGTGTACCGGTTGGCCAGGCTGCGACGACGCTGCCCAGGAAATGGTTTTTCTTCGAGAGCGGAAAGCTTGCCGTCGTCTGACACTATTACGAAGATGGACCGCCCTTCACGGATAGCCTTGCTCAAAGAGCCCTGACTCATCCCAAGCTTCTCGGCCGTCCCGGCATGGCGCTTTGCTGCGTATTCAGCGAGGGGAATTCGTTGCACCGGAGTAACTCCAAAATTCGGTTCTATTTAAATAGTGCTGGCGGGATTTTTTAAAGTCAATGCTTGCGGCATTTGAATTTTAATGCCGCCGGACATATGGTCAAATCATGAAGAAAAAAGAGCTTCCCCCTGTAGGCAAAGAGGAATGTGCTGCGCTTAAGGCCATTTTTGTGGAAAAGCGTAAAGCGCTCGGCTTGACGCAAGAAAAAGCCGCCGCTGCGCTAGGGATGAACCAAGGGTCATTCAGCCATTACCTCAATGGCAGAAATCTTATAAACACCCCTTTCGCGGTACAGGTGTCGCGGCTTCTTGGCGTGCCTGTGGAGAGTTTTTCCCCTCGCATCGCAAAACATATCGCGATGATGACTCGGTCGATCTCAGGCGAATCGCTTGCGGACATACATCAGGGAGAGCGCGATGAATCAACTTTGGACCCGGCAGCCCAGCGCTGGATAAAGGCAAAGAAGTACCCGCTGATACCTTGGACGGAAACCGACAACCAGGTGCATCCGCTAAGAAATAAAAGGATGCAGCAAGGGGTGGAGTACCTACCGTCGACAGAGGAAGCCGGCGAGAATGGCTACTGGCTCACCGTGGAAGGATCTTCCATGAGCCACAGTGGAAGTCCTAGCTTTCCAGTCGGAACCCGCATCTTGATCAAGCCGCAAGGCTTCGATTTGATTAGCGGCAAGTACTACATCGCGGAAAATAAAGGCGGCGAAAAGACCTTTAGGCAGTTCGTGAAGGAGGCAGGGACTTTTTACCTTATACCCCTGAACCCCTCCTATAAGCCGGTAGAAATCGGTGAAGAGTGGCTAGTAATCGGTCGCGTCGTTGATGCAAAAATGGACGGCTTGTAAAAAATAATCCCGCAAGGATTGACTTAAACAAATCCCGCCAGCACTATTACTCCATCCTCTACGAGACATGGAGCCTCACATTATGGAATTTGTCACTTGCGGTTTATGGCGCGGCCTCCTTGGTCATGGCCTTGCTGAGCGCGAGCTGTTCTGCCTGCTATCGGTAGCTGCGGGTCACACTGATAAGGAAATTGCCCGTAAGTACGGTCTCACTCCTCGAGCAATCAAAGGTCGCGTTGAATCAGCAATGCATAAGCTTGGTGTTTATAGACGTCCAGCATTGGTTGCTGAAGCTATACGCCGCGGACTGATTTCTATAGCAATTCCATTTCCCGCATACCCAGATCCAAACCACCATCACAAACAAAACTCCACAGGTGGCGTACTCGTCGCGTGATCAGCGGCGTGTGCCTGAGCGCGGGCGCAGTCCGGTGATCAGCCAAGTCTGACCCATTCCAAGACGATTTTTTGCGAAAGCCAACAACGCGGTCGAGATTCGCTCGTCCCGAAAAAGGAGAAATGCCAATGCTAATACTCACCCGTAAGCCAGGAGAAACCATCCGCATTGATGACAACATCAGCGTCACCGTGCTTGGCGCCACCGGTCAGCAAGTGCGCTTGGGCATAGATGCGCCAGCGGAAGTTGAAGTACATCGTGAGGAAATATACCAGCGCATTCAGGCCAGCATTCCGAAGCCTTAGGGAGACCACTGATGATGGCGTTAAGCGCCACCACACTGGCTCCTTTCACCTAAGGAGGTTCGTTCGCGGGGCCTCGACGACGAGCAAATGGGATGGTGTGGCATTTCCAGCTCGCATGACGCATGGCCGTAACGCGACACAAAACGCCGATCAAGAAATCGTGTCGCGACACGTAGGAGGTGACTGATGGGGGCTGCTGAAAAATTGCCCGAAGAGGATGGTCACGACAAGGTGACCGAGAAGCGGATGGCGGAGCTGGTGGGCACCACAGTGAAAGCGCTGGCGCGCAAGAGAGAGCGGAAAATCATCCCGCAAGGCGTCTGGTCGAAGATCGACGGCCGGATCATGTACAGCAAACGGAGGTATGACGAATGGATCGAAAGTCTGTGGACTTGCCAACAGGGGTTGAGTTTGTCGGTCCATCAATCCGAATTCGTTTCTCCTGGAACAAGAAGCGGTGCTGCGAAACGCTCCCCTTCCCTCAAACCGCGAAAGGAATCGCTGCAGCGGCAAGCCTTCGTGCTCAGGTAAAGCAACTGGACAAGCTCGGCGCGCTGACACCGCAGAAGTACGCCGAGCTGTTCCCGGGCACTCGCAGCGTTGAGGTTCAGGGTATGCCGATCTTCTTCGACTACGCCCAAGACTGGCTCGACAGCCTCCAGATCGTCGAAAGCACGCGCAAAAACTATCGCTCAACACTCCAGAACTACTGGGTGACCTACCTTGCCGACAAGCCGCTGGACATGATCACACCGGTGCTCATGCGAAAGGTCGTCAATAACATCGAATGGACGTCACCGGTTCGCCGGAAGAACGCCATTCGGTTGGTGACCACAATCTTCACCCAGGCCGTGCGCGACGAGTTGATCACCCGTAACCCGGCCGGCTCGATTCCGCCAACACGGGTGACGAAGCGTGAGCTCGATCCTTTCACCCGCCCAGAGGCGGATCTAATGATCGCCAAGCTGTACGAACTGACGAGTGGTTTGCAGGAGATTTACGCGATCTTTTTTGAGTTCTCGTTCTACACCGGGATGCGCCCGGGAGAAGCCATGGCGCTGCGCTGGGAAGAAGTTGATATGAGAAAGAAGACGGCCCGTGTTTGCCGGATTCGCATCTACGGAAAGATTCAGGAAAGGACTAAGACGAAGACTTCGCGAGAAGTTTTATTGAACGATCGCGCAATGAAGGCGCTCGAAAAAGCCAGGCCACTTACTGCGGCGCGTTCGGATTATGTGTTCGCGCCGGAGGGATCGGGTGATAAATCCGAACTGTTCATTCGATCCGAGACTGGCCCAAAACGCTACTGGCTGAGCGCGCTGCGAAAGTTAGGTATTCGGCATCGCAGGATGTATGACACGCGCCACACGTACGCAACGATGTGTTTGATGTCGGGGATGAATCCAGCATTCATCGCTGCGCAACTCGGACACAGCGTTCAGGTACTGCTCTCCACCTATGCAAAGTGGATCAGCTCGCCTAGTGACTGGGCTGAGCTTGAGAAGCTGGATCGATTGGAAAGTGGTACAAAAACGGTACGGGAAAATCACCAGTAGCTACATGAGCGCCGAAATACAAAGGGTTTACGGTACATGTGCGGATTAGCTGGCGAGTTACGTTTTGATCATCAACCTGCAGACCTTGCAGCGGTAGAGCGAATCACCCATCACCTGGCCCCTCGCGGCCCCGACGCGTGGGGCTTCCATGCCCAAGGGCCGATTGCCCTCGGCCATCGTCGCCTGAAAATCATGGACCTGTCGGACGGCTCGGCTCAGCCGATGATCGACAGCCAATTGGGCCTGTCGCTGGCCTTCAACGGCGCGATCTACAACTTCCCGGAACTGCGTGCCGAACTCGAAGCGCTCGGCTATGCCTTCTATTCCGGTGGCGACACCGAAGTGCTGCTCAAGGGCTACCACGCCTGGGGCGAAGCGCTGCTGCCAAAACTCAACGGCATGTTCGCCTTCGCCATCTGGGAGCGCGATGCCCAGCGCCTGTTCATCGCTCGTGACCGCCTCGGCGTGAAGCCTTTGTACCTGTCGCGCACCGGCCAGCGTTTGCGCTTCGCCTCGGCCCTGCCGGCGCTGCTCAAGGGCGGCGACATCAACCCGATCCTCGATCCGGTGGCGCTCAATCACTACCTGAATTTCCATGCGGTGGTGCCGGCTCCACGCACTTTGCTCGCGGGCATCGAAAAGCTGCCGCCAGCGACCTGGATGCGCGTCGAAGCCGATGGCCGCACCGAACAGAAAACCTGGTGGACCCTGCCCTACGGCCCGCACGACGACGAGAAAAACCTGACCCTCGAAGACTGGCGCGACCGCGTGCTCGACAGCACCCGCGAAGCGGTAGCGATTCGTCAACGGGCGGCAGTGGATGTCGGCGTGCTGCTGTCCGGCGGTGTCGATTCGAGCATGCTTGTCGGCCTGTTGCGTGAAGTCGGCGTGGAGAACCTGTCGACCTTTTCCATCGGCTTCCAGGACGCTGGCGGCGAGCGCGGTGACGAATTCCAGTATTCCGACCTGATCGCCAGACACTACGGCACGCAGCACCATCAATTGCGCATCGACGAAAAAGAGATCATCGAGCAACTGCCCGCGGCGTTCCGCGCGATGAGCGAGCCGATGGTCAGCCACGACTGCATCGCCTTCTATCTGCTGTCGCGCGAAGTGGCCAAGCACTGCAAAGTGGTGCAGAGCGGCCAGGGCGCCGACGAACTGTTCGCCGGTTATCACTGGTACCCGCAGGTCGACGGTGCGGCCGATCCCTACGCGGCCTATCGCGCGGCGTTCTTCGACCGCAGCTACGACGACTACGCCGCCACCGTGCAGCCGAAATGGCTGACCGCCAACGACGCAGCCGGCGACTTCGTGAAGGAACACTTCGCCCAACCTGGCGCCGAGGCCGCGGTCGATAAAGCGCTGCGTCTGGACAGCACGGTGATGCTGGTGGACGACCCGGTCAAACGCGTCGACAACATGACCATGGCTTGGGGTCTGGAAGCGCGCACGCCGTTTCTCGATTATCGACTGGTTGAGCTCTCCGCAAGGATTCCCGGTCAGTTCAAGCTGCCGGACGGTGGTAAACAAGTGCTCAAAGAAGCGGCGCGTCTGGTGATTCCAAGCGAAGTGATCGACCGCAAGAAAGGTTACTTCCCAGTGCCGGGCCTCAAGCATTTGCAAGGCGACACCCTGAACTGGGTGCGTGAACTGCTGCTGGAT
The DNA here is from genome assembly GCF_019775695.1 of Pseudomonas sp. AO-1. Taxonomy (NCBI): domain Bacteria; kingdom Pseudomonadati; phylum Pseudomonadota; class Gammaproteobacteria; order Pseudomonadales; family Pseudomonadaceae; genus Pseudomonas; species Pseudomonas sp. AO-1. The sequence goes on along the minus strand of NZ_CP079947.1, from coordinate 1,984,876 downwards.
CCGAGCCAGGATCGCGGCCTGTTCAACCCGGCCATGCTCGACAAACTGCTGACGGATCCGCAAGGCCAACTGACGCCTTTGCGCGGCTCGAAACTGTGGCAACTGGCGGCCCTGAACCTGTGGCTCAGTGAACAAGGAATCTGATTGATGAAACCTCACGCCACAGCGATCAATCAGCGCCTGATACGCGGCCAGACACCGTCGTATGAACGCTTGCAGGCGCGTCTGGCCGAAGACGGCAGCGAGCTCGGCGCCGACCCCATCGCCGTGCATTGCGGTTGGGGCCGGCTGCTGATCGGCCACACTTTCCCTGACCCGGCGACGCTGGCGCAAGAACTGCTCAACGAGCAGCCCGGCGAACGCGATATCGCCCTGTACGTTGCCGCGCCGCAGCAGATTCTCGGGCTGGAACCGACGCAACTGTTTCTCGATCCGTCCGATACTCTGCGCCTGTGGTTCAGCGATTACCGTCAGGCCACCCGGGTATTTCGCGGCTTCCGCATTCGCCGGGTACAAAGCGAAGCCGACTGGCAAGCAATCAATCTGCTGTATCAGGCACGCGGCATGCTGCCGATCGATGCCACGCGCCTGACTCCGCATCATCAGGGCGGCCCGGTGTACTGGCTCGCCGAAGATGAAGACAGCGGCGCGGTAATCGGCAGCGTCATGGGCCTCAATCACCAGAAAGCCTTCAACGATCCGGAACACGGCAGCAGCCTGTGGTGCCTGGCGGTGGATCCGCAATGTTCGCGGCCCGGCGTCGGCGAAGTGCTGGTGCGGCACTTGATCGAACACTTCATGAGTCGCGGCCTCAGCTATCTGGATCTGTCGGTACTGCATGACAACCGTCAGGCCAAGAACCTGTACGCCAAACTCGGCTTTCGCAACCTCTCGACCTTCGCCATCAAGCGCAAGAACGGCATCAATCAGACGCTGTTCCTCGGGCCCGGGCCGGAAGCCAATTTCAACCCTTATGCGCGGATCATCGTCGAGGAAGCGCATCGGCGCGGCATCGACGTGCAGGTGGATGATGCCGAAGCCGGGCTGTTCACCCTCAGCCATGGCGGGCGTCGCGTGCGTTGCCGCGAATCGCTGAGCGACTTGACCAGCGCGATCAGCATGAGTCTGTGCCAGGACAAAAGCCTGACCCACAAAGTGTTGAAAGGCGCCGGACTGAAGCTGCCCTCGCAGCAATTGGCAGGCAACGCCGACGACAATCTGGCGTTTCTCGATGAGCATCAGCGGGTGGTGGTCAAGCCGCTCGACGGTGAACAAGGCCAGGGCGTGGCGGTGGATTTGCAGAGCATCGAAGAGGTGCAGCAGGCCATCGAAGCCGCCAAGCGTTTTGACAGCCGCGTACTGCTCGAAAGCTTCCACGAAGGCCTCGACCTGCGGATTCTGGTGATCGGTTTTGAAGTGGTGGCGGCAGCGATTCGTCGTCCCGCCGAGGTGGTCGGTGACGGCCATCATTCGATCGGTGCGCTGATCGAGGCGCAGAGTCGACGCCGGCAAGCCGCGACTGGGGGCGAGAGCAAGATCCCGCTGGATCACGAAACCCAACGCACTCTGCATGCGGCCGGTTATGACTACAGCACTGTCTTGCCGGCAGGCGAACACCTGTTTGTGCGCCGCGCCGCCAATCTGCACACCGGCGGCACGCTGGAAGACGTCACGGCGATTCTGCACCCGACTCTGGTCGATGCCGCCGTTCGTGCAGCGCGGGCGCTGGATATTCCAATGGTCGGCCTCGACTTGATGGTGCCGGCAGCGGATCAGCCGGAGTACGTGTTTATCGAAGCCAACGAACGCGCCGGACTGGCCAATCACGAGCCGCAGCCGACGGCGGAGCGCTTTGTGGATCTGTTGTTTCCGCACAGTCAGCCGGCTGTTTCTTGATCATGTAGAGCCTGAAACGGCCCCATCGCTGGCAAGCCAGCTCCCACAGGTTTATCGGTGTACCCAATCACTGTGGGAGCTGGCTTGCCAGCGATGAGGCCCTGACAGGCAACACAAATTCCCTCATCGAAACCATCGATGCGCCTCAACTCATCAGGAGTTTCCATGACCACACAAATTCCCGAACCGGATCTGAACTACCTGCAAAAAGTCCTGCTGGAAATGCTCGCCATCCCCAGCCCCACCGGCTTCACCGACACCATCGTGCGCTACGTCGCCGAGCGTCTGGAAGAACTCGGTATCCCTTTCGAAATGACCCGTCGCGGCACCATTCGCGCCACGCTCAAGGGCAAGAAAAACAGCCCCGACCGCGCCGTTTCCGCGCACCTCGACACCATTGGCGCCGCCGTGCGCGCGGTGAAAGACAACGGTCGCCTGACCCTGGCCCCGGTCGGTTGCTGGTCGAGTCGGTTTGCCGAAGGCAGCCGGGTCAGCCTGTTCACCGACAACGGTGTGATTCGCGGCAGCGTGTTGCCATTGATGGCCTCCGGGCACGCGTTCAACACCGCCGTGGACGAAATGCCGATCAGTTGGGATCACGTCGAACTGCGTCTGGATGCCTACTGCGCGACCAAGGCCGATTGCGACTCACTGGGCATCAGTGTCGGCGACGTGGTGGCGTTCGACCCGTTGCCGGAGTTCACCGACAGCGGCCACATCAGCGCCCGTCACCTCGACGACAAGGCGGGTGTCGCCGCGCTGCTCGCCGCGCTCAAAGCCATCGTCGACAGCGGCCAGGAATTGATGATCGACTGTCATCCGCTGTTCACCATCACCGAAGAAACCGGCAGCGGCGCGGCAGCAGCCTTGCCGTGGGATGTCAGCGAATTCGTCGGCATCGACATTGCACCGGTCGCGCCGGGCCAGCATTCCAGTGAGCACGCGGTGAGCGTAGCGATGCAGGATTCCGGCGGGCCATACGACTATCACCTGTCGCGGCATTTGCTGCGGCTGGCCAGCGAAAACGAACTGCCGGTAAGGCGCGACCTGTTCCGCTATTACTTCAGCGACGCGCATTCGGCGGTGACCGCCGGGCACGACATTCGCACGGCCCTGCTCGCCTTCGGTTGTGATGCAACCCATGGCTACGAGCGCACGCACATCGACAGTCTGGCGGCGCTCAGTCGTTTGCTTGGAGCGTACATTCTGAGTCCGCCGGTATTTGCCAGCGATGCCGCGCCGGCCAATGCTTCGCTGGATCGCTTCAGTCACCAGATCGAGCACGACACGCAGATGGAGAGCGATACGCGAGTGCCTTCGGTGGACAGTCTGGTGGGGCAGCGCTCCGACAGCTGATACGGGCTTCCGTGGTGGCTGGACTGGCCCCATCGCTGGCAAGCCAGCTCCCACAGTTTTCGGGGTGGCTCAGTTGTTTGTGTACACCATCAAACCCTGTGGGAGCTGGCTTGCCAGCGATAGGGCCGATACTGCCCACACAAAACTGGCAGCCAGCCACCAATCGCCGTAGCATCCCGCCATTGATTTAGCTGAGGTGCCCATGCTGATTCCCTACGACGCTCTAGAAGTCGACACCCTCACCCGCCTGATCGAGGACTTTGTCACTCGCGATGGCACCGACAACGGTGATGACACGCCGCTGGAAACCCGCGTGCTGCGCGTACGCCAGGCGTTGACCAAAGGCCAGGCGCTGATCGTCTTCGACCCGGAAAGCGAACAATGCCAACTGATGCTCAAACACGACGTGCCCAAGCACCTGTTCGACTAGCGGACCTTCTCGGTGGCCTGTTTGCGCTGAATCCGCTCGTAGACCTCCGAACGGTGCACATTGATCTTCTGCGGCGCTTCGACACCAAAGCGCACACTGGAGCCGTTGACGGACAACACCCGCAGGGAAATGTCGTCACCGATGGAAATCAACTCGCCCACAACACGGCTGAGTACAAGCATGGAGTTCGTCCTTCAAGGGTTAGCCAGCCCTGAAGATGCGCGGTGCGCGCCCGCTCTACAATGCGTGGCGAGCAATTCAGTCTTGCCCTACACCCGCAAGCGCTGCGCCCGTCAGACGTTTCCTGCAAATCGCTAAACAGTCTCGCCTCACGCGGCGCTAAACCGCGGCCCGAACAGGATCACACTGGCGCCGATCACGCACAGCGCCACGCCGATCCAGTCCGAACCCAAGGGACGTACCCGTTCAACCACTGCCAGCCAGCCAATTGACGCGACAATATAGATCCCGCCATAGGCGGCATAGGCGCGACCGGCGTAAGCCGCTTCGACACGGGTCAGCAACAGGGCGAACAGCGTCAGGCTGAGCAGCGCCGGGATCACCCACAAGGCACTTTTGCCCTGGCGCAACCACATGAAAAAGGCGAAACAACCGGCGATTTCAAACAGCGCCGCGAGGAAGAACCACAGGTAATTGAGCATTGATGCGTCTCGACAGGGTGACCATTGCGGCCACCCTAACGACGCGACACCCATGGGGCAAGTTCAGCCGTTGGTTTGTTTGGCCTTGGCGCGCATTTTATCGGCCATGGTGGTCATTTCGTTGTAGATCAGTTGCGGGTTCTTCTGCTTGATCGCCCAGGCCATGCGTCCCTGCTCGTGCGGCAGGATCATGAACTCGCCGGCGGCCACTTGCTGATAAATGTAGTCGGCGATGTCGGCTGCGCTGATCGGAGAACTTTCCAGCAACTTGCCAACCTGAGCTTTCATGGCTGGCGTCGGGCCACGGAACGAGTCGAGCAAGTTGGTCTGGAAGAACGACGGGCAGACCACATGCACCCCGACTTCCTGCTGCGCCAGTTCCACCAGCAAACTTTCAGACAGCGCCACCACACCGGCCTTGGCCACGTTGTAATTGCTCATCGCCGGGCCCTGCATCAATGCCGCCATCGAAGCAATGTTGATGATCTTGCCTTTGCTCTGTTCCAGCAGCGGCAGGAAGGCCTTGCAGCCTTTGACCACACCCATCAGGTTGATCGCGATCTGCCAGTCCCAGTCCTCCAGCGACAGTTCGCTGAAGAACCCGCCGGACGCCACACCGGCGTTGTTGACGATGATGTCGATGCCGCCGAGCTTCTCTTCGCAGGCCTGGGCAAACGCGGTGAGCTGGCTGTAATCACGCACATCACAGCGCTGGATGAACCCGTCGCCACCGGCCTCGCGCACCCGCTTCAGGGTTTCCTGCAGGCCAGGTTCGCTGACGTCGGACAAGGCCAGCTGCCAGCCTTCACGCGCCCAGCGCAGTGCAAGTTCGCGACCTAAACCTGAGCCCGCACCCGTGATCATCATGCGATTTTGCATAGCAGACAGCCTTGTTGTTCTGTAGGAGATGCGCGGAGTGTAGCGAAGGAACACTGGCCACCCACGCTCCATCAGAATGCTGAATACAGGATCAAAAGATCGCAGCCTTCCGCAGCGCCTACATCAGTTCCCTGTAGGAGCTGCCGAAGGCTGCGATCTTTTGATCTCGCGCTTCAAAGGAAATAAACGAGTCATCCAAATACATTAAAAAAACATTGAATTTTCTTTCATACGCACCGGTCGGAATTTGTAAGCCGCCTGGAATTAGTTAGCCTCCAGTCGCCCTTGAATACCAAGACTTCTCGAACGCTATAAACAAGGAAATCGACATGGGCACAATTCTTATCATTATCCTGATCCTGTTGCTGATCGGTGGTCTGCCGGTCTTCCCGCACTCCAGAAGTTGGGGTTATGGCCCTTCGGGCATTATTGGCGTGGTGTTGGTGGTGCTGTTGGTCTTGCTGTTACTTGGCAGGATATAAAACCCCAAGACAAAAAAAGAGGCCCTCAGGGGCCTCTTTTTTTATGCAGCGGTTTTATCAGTCCGGCTTGCCGTTGATCACACCGGCCGTGTTGTCCATCAGGCTCTTGGTCGCCGTTTGCAGAAACGCTTCAAGCTTGAGTTTCAATTCGGCGGTACGCGGTGCGTCCGGAATGATCTCGGCAGAAGGGTTCGCGCCCAGTTGGTACTGGTAGATCTTCGGTGCCATTTCCTTCTCTTTCGGCAAGACCAGGATCTGGTCAGCGGTGACGATGGCAGTGGTCTGCTCGCTGCCCGACGGCTTGATCACACCAAAACCGGTGTCGCCGGCCGGCAGGTTGAGCAGGTCGCGCCCCCAGCACTGGTGACGCACTTCGCCACCCAGACGACCCATGATGGTCGGCACGATGTCGATCTGGGTGCCCACGGTGTGGTCACGGGTACCGAACTTCTCCTGAATGCCCGGCGCAATCATCAGCATCGGCACGTTGAAGCGGCCCAGGTCCATTTCGGTGATCTGACGCTCGTTGCCGAAACCGTGGTCGCCGACGATGACGAACAGGGTTTCCTTGAAGTACGGCTCTTTGCGCGCCTTCTCGAAGAACTGACCCAGGGCCCAGTCGGCGTAACGCATGGCCGTGAGGTGTTCGTTGAGCGTGCCGCGATCCGTCACGCGCTCCACCGGCAAAGGCGTCGGCAAGGCGTACGGCGTGTGGTTGGACAGGGTTTGCAGCAGCGCATAGAACGGCTTGCCGTTTTCCCGCGCCTTCAGTTCCACCAGACCACGGTCGAACATGTCCTGGTCGGACACGCCCCAGGTCGGATCGGAGAACACCGGGTTGACGAAGTCGTTACGGCCAACGAAGTTGGTCATGCCCTGGTTGCTGAAGAAGCCCGACTGGTTGTCCCAGGCGAAGTCGCCGTTGTAGACATACACGTCGTCATACTTGCGCGCACTGAGCAGCTGCGGCAGGCCGGAGAGTTTGTGGCTGCCTTCCGGGGTCTGCATCAGGTATTCGAAACCCGGCAGGTTCGGGAAGCACGCCATGGTCGCAAACATGCCCTGGTGGGTATGGGTGCCGTTGGAGAAGAAACGGTCGAACAGCAGGCCTTCCTTCGACAGTTTGTCGAGGTACGGCGTGATGTTGCCCGGCGCGCCCAGAGCGCCCACCGAGTGACCGGCCATGCTTTCCATCAGGATCACGACCACATTCTTGATCGGCAGGGTCTTGTCGGCCGGTGGCGTGTAGTCACGACGCACCGCCGCAATGTCGGCATCGACCAGTTTGTCGTCCGGCATCACCAGCATCTCGCGCACCACTTTCTGCGCCTGTTCCTGCGGCAGGGTGGCTTTCCAGATGTTGTTGCGATCTTCACCCATGCGGTCCTTGGCGGCGGCGATCAGCGACAGCGTGCCGTTGAGGCCAAGCTGGTTGGCGAAGTTCGATTCGGTGGTGTACACGTCACCCCAGCGCAGCGGCGGGCCCTGACGCAGGGTGCCACGGGCCGCCACGACGCAGATCAGCAGGCACACCACAAACACCGCCAGACGGGTGTACCACGGCGCCACTTGACGGGTGCCGACATTGCCGCCGCTGAACGGGCCGCGCGGACGGGTTGCACGATCCGCGCCCTTGAAAGCCAAGGTCAGGATCACGGTGCCGATCACCCACGCCAGCAGGTAGCGCACCACCGGGAAACCGTACCAGAGCATGCTCATCACGGTTTTCGGGTCTTCTTTCACGTACTGAAATACCAGGCCATTGAGGCGCTGGTGGAACTCACGGTAGAAGTCCATCTCCATCAGGCCGAGGAACAGCGCGATGCTGGACGCCACGGTCAGCCACAGACGGAAGAACCCGCGCGCAGCCATCGCCCGCGCGCTGAACAGTGCCAGCAGCAACGGAACGCAGACGTAGACCACCAGGCGCAGGTCGAAACGCAGGCCGTTGGCGAACGCTTCGAGGAAGGTCGAAGCCGGGGTATCGAGGATCATCTCGCGGTTGTAGACCAGCAGCGCGAGGCGCAGCACGGAAAACATCACCATCATGACCAGGGCACACAACAGGGTGTAGGCCAGATGCGATTTGACGGTCGGTTGCAGCAGGCGAGTTGAAGATCGCTGCTGATTCAGGGCGTCCGGGTTTGCCATGTCGTTTTAGGACCCATTGGAAGTTGAAGTTGCAAAATACAGCGGCGCCATGCCCTCTATTGGCCATTCCAGGCCCCGGGGCGTGCGCGGTGCGCAAATGTTGCACGATCACCGGCAGCATTGCCATTGATTAGTGCCCCGCTGCCCGACTCTTTCATAAAGGCAATCGTTCGCAGACAGCACGCATTGCGCGGGCGAATTGTCAGGAACGCTTTGTGAAAATTTCGTGCAGCGCATATCTGGAAACATAATATAACGACAAAACAAAACGCCCCGAATCGATCGGGGCGTTTTTGCGCAAAGCGCGCGGATTACTTCTCGGCGCGCTCTTTCAGGGCTTTAAGGGTGTTGAACGGCGCATCAACCACAAACTTGTTGGCAACCATGGCCGGTACGCTGCCGCCTGGCTCAGTGTGCACTTGATAGGTCACTTCGACCTGATCACCTTTCGGCACGAACTTCCAGAAGCCTTTGACCTGAGTGACGCGCACAAAGCCTTTCTCTTCGGGAATGTACTTCGGCAAGCCTTCGAGGTTGCGGGTCAGGCTGCCATCGGCACCTTCCACGGTGGTGATGTGCAGCACCGAATCACGCGAAGTGACTGGCCACGGCGTGTTGAACTGCGTATAGGTCCAACTCTGATCGCCCTCGTGCTTGAGCAGCTTCTGGGCCTTGCACTCGTAGATCCACGCACAGGCTCCGGACACGTCTTCCTGCAAGGCACGCAGTTTGGCCACGGTGGTCTTCATCAGAGTCACGCCCTGATAGGACTTGTAATCCGAGCCCGGTACTTCAGCCAGCGAGACCTTGATCCCGTCCTGTTCCTTGGCGACCTTCCAGTCCTCGGCCTGAGCCACCGAAGTAGCCAGCACAGCGGTCAAACCACACAACACAGCGATACGATGCAGCGAACCCATAGTCTTATTCCTTATTGTTGAAGTTCCGTTCGTTTGACACATCACGCCGCCGTCATCTGCTCCCACCAGCCGATCAGTTTGATCGCTTCCTCGGAGCTGCTGCCGCAGACTTCGACATCGGCGGCAAATCCTGAACAAACCGCCGGACGCTCCGGCTGGCCGAAAATGCTGCACAGGTTTTCGACCGAGAGTTGCACGCAACGTTCGCCGGCAGGTTTGCCGTTGGGCATGCCTGGAATGGCAGAACTGATGGAGGGGGCAATACAGCAAGCGCCACAGCCTTCACGGCATTTCATGACGAGCAAGTCCTCGCGACGGGCAATGTGTTAAAGAGACACGGACAGAGTAACCGCTAAAACGGTTGTTTCAAATTCCCTGCACCGGGGTTTTTACCGATAACTGAATGTGACTGACCAGTCTCCGACAAAGCGTCTGGTTCGCGGGTCACGGATCGATTGAATTTATTGCTTGAACTCGAAATCCAGTGCTGCGCCTTCGATATCACGGCGCTCATCGTTGCGCAGCTGCAACTGCATTTCGTTGCTGAGCAGGCGACCATTGAGCTGGAAGCCGCTGTTTTTCTCGCCGAACATCTGCGGCAGGATCGCCTCATGCTTGGGCAGCGATACAGTACCGGCGGGTTTTAGTTGCTGGACCATGTCCTTGGGCAGGCTCAGATCCAGCTTGGCCGGCGGCAATCTGGTTTTCACCACCTCACTGGCCGGTTTCGACTTGGACGCGACCGGGGGCCGTTTCTTCACCGCGGCGGCTTTCTTCTGTGGGGCTTTTTTAACCGCAGCTTTGTTATCCGCAACGGCTTTTTTGCTCGCCGCCGGTTTGTTTGCCGGCGCGGACGTTGCGGGCTTTTCCTGAACGGCAGCTGCCATGACACCGGGCGTATGGCCCATCATCAACACACCAAGCAATATCCAGGCAGCAGGCAAAATCGCTTTCATGAACCCTACAACACTAACGGCAGAGGGCCATATGCTCGCCTGTTGAGCGTCACAAGACAAGCACGACGCGCCCCCCGTTCAGAAACCGCCAGCCGTTTCCTGGCACAGTTGAGTCGCCAGCAGACCGAGGGTCATCAGCGCCCTTTCCGCCTCGCGATTCCACGGTGTGCCGCAGTTCAGGCGGATGCAGTGATTGAACTGCTCGGTATTACTGAAGATCAGCCCCGGTGCAATGCTGATGCCCTGCTGCAATGCGCGGACATGCAATTCCTGGGTATTGACCCTGCCCGGCAGACTCACCCAGAGGATGAAACCGCCCGTGGGCCGGGTCATCTGTGTACCTTCGGGAAAGTACTGCTGCACCGCCAACTGGAACGCGCTGAGATTTTTCCGGTATTCCTGGCGGATGTACCGTAAATGCCGGTCATAACCGCCATTTTCCAGATAAGCGGCAATCGCCATCTGCGTCACGCTGCACGCCGAATGCGTGGTGAAAGTCTGCAGACGCTGGATTTCCTGCTGATATTTGCCGGCAATCATCCAGCCGACGCGCACGCCCGGCGACAATGTTTTGGAAAAGCTCGAGCAGTAAATCACCCGATCCAGTCGATCGTAAGCCTTGAGGGCTTTGGTGCGGCCCTGTTCGAACATCAACTCACCATAGATATCGTCTTCGACGATCTGGATATCGAAGTCCGAAGCCAGACGCAGCAGTTGTTTCTGCCGTTCTTCCGGCATGGTGCCGCCCAGCGGATTGCTCAGGCGCGTGGTCAGAACCAAAGCCTTGATCGACCATTGGTTGGCCGCCAGTTGCAAGGCTTCGAGGCTCATGCCGGTGGCCGGATCGCTGGGGATCTCGATCACTTTCAGGCCCAACAGATCGGCCAGTTGCAGCAAACCGTAATAGGTCGGCGATTCGGCAGCGATCAGATCTCCCGGACGGGTCAGTACCCGCAGCGACATCTGCAGCGCATCGACACAGCCGTGGGTAATGACCACTTCCGACGGATCGACCACCACCCCGGCGTCGCGCATGCGGATTGCCACCTGCCGGCGCAACGGTTCGAAACCCGGGCTGAACATGTAGCTGAAGGCGCGTGGGCTGTGGAATCGGGTGACCTTGGCCAGTTGCTGATGCAGTGCGCGAACCGGGAGGTAATCGACACTCGGCACCGCAGCGCCTAACGGGAAAACCCCCTCGCGGCGAGACTCGACCAACACTTGCTGAATGATACTGGCGCGGGTGACCAGGCCTGGGCGCTCGACCCGGGCGATGTCCGGGGTCGGCGCCGTCAGTGCCGGGGTCTGGTGCACGTAGTAACCGGATTGCGGCCGTGCGCGGATCAGGCCCTGATCTTCGAGATTGGCATAAGCCTGCAACACCGTCGCATGGCTGACATTGAGCTGCGAACTCATCTTGCGCACCGACGGCACGCGTTCTCCGGGTTGATAGACACCGCGCCGGATGTCTTCCGCCAATTGTTGAGCAATACGTTGGTAGAGCAAGAGGTTGGTCATGACGCAGCACTCGATTTCACGGGCATTTTATTCTTGTGTGAAACAATACCGGAACAGTTTAGAAGTGTACTGGGACAGTTGCCACCATAGTCGACCGTACAGTGCAGTGTCAGCCAAAGCTGTACGGATTTGCGTGCTATTCGACAGTCGTAAAAAAGCCCGGCGCTGCATGACAGGCCGGGCTTTCCAGAGACGCAGCCCTCAACGGGCGGCGCCGAGCTGGCCTTTTTCGTCGGAGAAGACAATTTCCACCCGACGGTTCTGTGCCCGACCGCGCTCGGAAGCGTTGGCGTCCACCGGGTATTCGTCACCGTAACCTTCGACCTGAATCCGCTTGTCCTCAATCCCCAGGTCCATCAACACATCGGCTACTGCTTGCGCGCGATCACGCGACAGCTTGAGGTTTTCCTGTTTGCCACCGGTGCTGTCGGTGTAACCCTCGATACGCACCACACGTTTCGGGTTGAGTTGCAGGAACTGCACAATCTTCAACACCACGCGATTGGCCGAGTTCTTCAGCTCCGCCTCGCCAGTGTCGAACAGTACATCGCCGAGGGTCATCACCAGGCCGCGATCGGTCTGCGTAGTGGCCAACGCCACGATCTGTTCCTCAAGCCATTTACCCTGCTGCTGCACGCTCAGCAGTTTGGACTCGCGCAGGGCCAGCTGCAGACGCTGACGCTCCAGTTCAAGCTTCGCCGCGCGCTCTTCGTTGAGCACCAGATTGGTGTGTTCGCGAGCGATTTCGCTGTAGCGCTGACTCAAGTAGGCGTAATGCACCACGTCCGCGCCACTGCCCCAATAGGTGGACAGGCGATCGGCGCGGGCCAGCGACTCACCGGCGCGGATCACATCCTTCGGCGCGATACGCAGCACATTGGAATCTTCCTTGACCTTCTGAAAGTCGCTGCCAGCCTGTTGCAGTGCGGTTTCGCCGTGTTGACCGGCGCAGCCATAGAGGCTTGCGCAACCGGCCAGAATCATCCCGCCGAGGATTTTGGACTTGAGGCTCATTGGGCATCTCCCAGTTGCTTGCGCAGGCGGATGATGCGGGTGTTGAGCACGTTGAGTTGCTCTTCGCTCTTTTGCGTCAGCACTTTGGCTTCGGCCAGACGCGCATCCAGCTCGGCCTGTTCGGCGCGCATGCGGGCGTTCTTGAAAGACTCGTCGGTCATGTTGCCCTTGGCCCGGTTGAACTTGTCTTCGGCCAGTTTCATTTCCGGCATTTCATCGGCGGTCGCACCGACAGCCTTGGCCTGGGTGATGGCCTGCTCGGTCAGGCGCATTTGCTCATGGGGTGCCGGATCGTTGGCGCAGCCGGCCAGGGCCAGAACGGCCATGGCCGCGAAAAGAGGTCGAATACTCACTAAGAATCCCTACTGTTTTGGGGCACTGACAGGTGGCTGCGGTTGTTGCTGCTGGGCCTTCCAGCGCTCGATATTGCGTTGCAGCGCGGCCTCGATCAGTCCGGACGCGGGCAATTCTGTCATCTTTTTAGCGAGCTGTCCGCGCAACCACGGATCGTTGCAGGCCGAGTTATGTGAAACCGCGAGGAACAATCCCGGTCGGTCGATCGGCTGCTCGAACGCCAGCAGATCATTGGCCATGCCTAATGCCTGCGCGGCAGCCATGCCCGAATAGCGCCCAGCGAGTACATATTCCACTTCGCCCAGCAGAAGTTTCTGAAAGGCCTGAGTGATGTTTGCTGTCCGCGTCAGGGTCAGATTCTGCTCGGCGAAAGTGCCAAAAGCCTGGGTCATTCGAGACTTTTCCGACAACCCGCCAGCGTGCCCGTGCAGATCTTTTGCTTCGCTGTAGGCGAGCGTCGAGCCTTTGCGCGTCCACACCAGGTAGTCGTTTTCGAGCAACGGCGGATAGACGTAGTCGAGGTTCTCCAGCTCATTGAACATCAGCGGCGTGTCCGCCAGCATGTCCATGCGCCCGCTGCGCACTTCGTCGAGGGCCTGCGCGCGTTTGCCGGCGTAGAGCAGCTCGACCTTGATCCCCAGATCCTTGGCCACTTGCTGCAACAGGTCGGCACTGGCGCCGATCAGATGTTTGGGATTCTGCGGGTCCTGCCACAAGTACGGCGGCGCGTCCGGACTGCCGGTAACGACGAGGCGCTCGCATTTGCCGGCAGCCGCAGCCATCCCCGGCAACAGGATCAATCCCAATAACAACCTGCGGCGCAGATCCATGGCAAACGCTCCCACTCAAATTCGAGACAAAAAAAAGCCCGACCATAAGGCCGGGCTCTTTATAAGTGAAGCTGCCGGATTAGACCAGCTTCTCCAGCTCAGGTACCGCTTCGAACAGATCGGCCACCAGACCGTAATCGGCCACCTGGAAGATCGGCGCTTCTTCGTCCTTGTTGATCGCGACGATCACTTTGGAGTCTTTCATGCCGGCCAAATGCTGGATCGCGCCGGAGATACCGACCGCGATGTACAGCTGTGGCGCAACGATCTTGCCGGTCTGACCGACCTGCATGTCGTTTGGTACGAAACCTGCGTCGACCGCAGCGCGCGAAGCGCCCACGGCAGCGCCCAGCTTGTCGGCCAGGGCGTACAGGTGTTTGAAGTTGTCACCGTTCTGCATGCCACGACCGCCGGAAACCACGATCTTGGCAGCGGTCAGCTCAGGACGATCCGACTTGGCCAGTTCTTCGCTGACGAAGCTGGAAGTGCCGGCGTCGTGCGCAGCAGCAACGGCCTCAACAGCCGCCGAACCACCTTCAGCAGCAACCGGGTCGAAACCGGTGGCACGCACGGTGATCACTTTGATCGCAGCGGTCGATTGCACGGTAGCGATGGCGTTACCGGCGTAGATCGGACGCTTGAAGGTGTCGGCGCTTTCTACCGAGATGATCTCGGAGATCTGGTCAACGTCCAGTGCAGCGGCAACGCGCGGCAGGATGTTTTTGCCGTTGGACGTGGCGGCAGCCAGGATGTGGCTGTAGCCCTTGCCCAGCTCTGCAACCAGCGGAGCTACGTTTTCCGGCAACTGATGCGCGTAAGCAGCGTTGTCAGCGTTCAGGACTTTGCTCACGCCTGCGATTTTCGCCGCAGCTTCGGCCACGGCGCCAGCGCCCTGACCTGCGACCAGTACGTGAATGTCGCCGCCGATTTTGGCAGCAGCAGCCACGGTGTTCAGCGTGGCCGGGGCCAGCACTTTGTTGTCGTGTTCAGCGATTACCAAGATAGTCATTTTTAGATTACCTTCGCTTCGTTTTTCAGTTTCTCGACCAGTTCAGCCACCGACTTGACCTTGATACCCGCGCTGCGTGCAGCCGGCGCTTCGACTTTCAGGGTCTTGTTGGTGGAGGCGGTGGAAACGCCCAAAGCGTCCGGAGTCAGCACTTCGAGAGGCTTCTTCTTGGCTTTCATGATGTTTGGCAGGGACGCGTAGCGCGGCTCGTTCAAACGCAGGTCGGTGGTGACGATGGCCGGCAGTTTCAGGGAAACGGTCTGCGCGCCGCCGTCGATTTCGCGGGTCACGGCAACGCTGTCGCCGGAGACTTCGACTTTCGAAGCGAAAGTGCCCTGACCGTAGCCGCTCAGTGCAGCGAGCATCTGGCCGGTCTGGTTGTTGTCGCTGTCGATCGCCTGTTTGCCCAGGATCACCAACTGAGGCTGTTCCTTGTCGACCACAGCCTTGAGCAGCTTGGCCACAGCCAGCGAAGTCAGGTCTTCAGCGGATTCGACGAGGATGGCACGGTCGGCACCCAGAGCCAGTGCGGTACGCAGCTGTTCCTGAGCGGTGGACGGGCCGATGGAGACGACGACGATTTCAGTCGCAACACCTTTCTCTTTCAGGCGTACGGCTTCTTCCACTGCGATTTCGCAGAACGGGTTCATCGACATCTTGACGTTGGCGAGGTCTACGCCGGAATTGTCCGCCTTGACGCGAACCTTGACGTTGTAATCCACAACGCGTTTGACAGCTACAAGAACCTTCATGGATTCCTCGTTACTCTCCGGTGAAAAGAAAGTCGCCTAGGCGAACCTGGCGGTTGATGCTCATCGGGCACAAGGGCACCTCTAAAAACGCTGGCTGGGGGCGATGACCGTTCGTCAGTGGTGACCAACGGGTCATTGAATCGCACGGTGTGTAAACTGCGCGCCGGACTTGCGCTGCGCATCACCTTCAATTGCCTGTGCCCTGTCTTTAGAGGTGCTCTTGAAACCGCCAGTCTGCCTACGGCGAGCGCAAAACCGCCCGTATCTTGACCGGAACGCCTATTCCGGTCAATACGGCAAAATGGCCGTTCATAAGCCGCGCTTCTTTGATTTCTCTGGGCTGGAGCCGATTCAAACAAACGTTTGTATTGGACGCTCCGAGTGGTGTAGATATAATGCGCCGCCTAGAGAGAAAGGTGGTTTGCCCATTATTACCCTTGACGTTAACGTAAAGGCAATAACGGATACGACACCGAACCTCCAAATTAGAAAAAAAACTGTTGAGCCTTGAGTAGGAGATAGCCTGTGGAACGCGAATACATGGAATTCGACGTGGTCATCGTCGGTGCCGGCCCCGCTGGCCTGTCCGCCGCCTGCCGTCTGAAGCAGAAGGCCGCCGAAGCCGGTAAGGAAATCAGCGTCTGCGTGGTCGAAAAAGGCTCCGAAGTCGGCGCACACATCCTGTCCGGTGCCGTGTTCGAACCACGCGCTCTGAACGAACTGTTCCCGGACTGGAAAGAACTCGGCGCCCCGCTGAACACGCCGGTCACCCGCGATGACATTTTCGTGCTGAAAAACGCCGACAGCGCGCAGAAAATCCCTGACTTCTTTGTGCCCAAGACCATGCACAACGAAGGCAACTACATTATTTCCCTCGGCAACCTGTGCCGCTGGCTGGCCCAGCAGGCCGAGAACCTGGGCGTGGAAATCTACCCGGGCTTCGCCGCTCAGGAAGCGCTGATCGACGAAAACGGCATCGTGCGCGGGATCATCACCGGTGATCTGGGCGTCGACCGCGAAGGCAACCCGAAAGAAGGCCTGTACACCCCGGGTATGGAACTGCGTGGCAAGTACACGCTGTTCGCCGAGGGCTGCCGTGGCCACATCGGCAAGCAACTGATCAAGCGCTACAACCTCGACAGCGATGCCGACGCCCAGCACTACGGCATCGGCCTGAAAGAAATCTGGGAAATCGACCCGGCCAAACACCAGCCAGGCCTGGTGGTGCACACCGCCGGTTGGCCGCTGGACATCATGGGCACCGAAAACACCGGCGGCTCGTTCCTCTATCACCTGGAAAACAACCAGGTTGTGGTCGGTCTGATCGTTGACCTGTCTTACAGCAACACTTACCTGTCGCCGTTCGATGAGTTCCAGCGCCTCAAGCATCACCCGGTGCTGGCGCAGTACCTGGAAGGCGGCAAACGCGTCAGCTACGGCGCCCGCGCGATCTGCAAAGGTGGCCTGAACTCGCTGCCGAAAATGGTCTTCAAGGGCGGCGCGCTGATCGGTTGCGACCTCGGCACCCTGAACTTCGCCAAGATCAAAGGCAGCCACACCGCGATGAAGTCCGGCATGCTCGCCGCGGAATCGGTGGCCGACGCCCTGTTCGCCGAGAAGGATGGCACCGAAGAGCTGACCACTTACGTCGACGCGTTCAAGAAGAGCTGGCTCTACGACGAACTGTTTGCCAGCCGCAACTTCGGCCCGGCGATCCACAAGTTCGGCGCGATTGTCGGCGGTGGCTTCAACTGGCTGGACCAGAATATCTTCGGCGGCAAACTGCCGTTCACCCTGCACGACACCAAACCGGACTACGCCTGCCTGAAGCTCGCGGCCGACTGCAAGAAGATCGACTATCCGAAGCCGGACGGCAAACTCAGCTTCGACAAACTGAGCTCGGTGTTCATCTCCGGTACCAACCACGAAGAAGAGCAACCGTGCCACCTGAAGCTGACCGACCCGAGCATTCCGCTGAGCCGCAACCTGCCGATGTACGACGAACCGGCACAGCGCTACTGCCCGGCCGGTGTATATGAAGTGATCACCAAGGAAGACGGTGAAAAGCGCTTCCAGATCAACGCCCAGAACTGCGTGCACTGCAAGACCTGTGACATCAAGGACCCTTCGCAGAACATCACCTGGGTCACGCCGGAAGGCGCTGGCGGCCCGACTTACCCGAACATGTAAGTCGCATCGCTGAACAACGAGGCTCCCGAAATGGGGGCCTTTTTGTTGCCCAAAATTTAATGCATCACATCATCCCCTGTGGGAGCTGGCTTGCCAGCGATGGGGCCGTGTCAGTCGACATCTTGGCAGCCTGGATCACCGCCTTCGCTGGCAAGCCAGCTCCCACAGGGTCACGCAAACTCTCAGGCCACGCGTTCCTCGCCCGGACTGCGCTCGAAGTAGCGCTTGTATTCGCGACTGAACTGCGAAGTGCTCTGATACCCCACCCGATGCGCCACTTGCGCCACACCCAGCCCTTCGGCGACCAGCAAGGTCTGCGCCTTGAGCAAGCGCAGGCGCTTGAGATACTGCACCGGCGACAACAGCGTGCTGCGCTTGAAGTGCTCGTGGAAGGACGACACGCTCATGTTGGCGCAACTGGCCAACGTCTCGACATTCAGCGGCTCGGTGTAATGCGCATGCAGATGACTGATCGACGCCGCCACCCGGGCGAACTGCCCCTGCTGTTCGACCAGTGCGCGCAACACATCGGCCTGCGGCCCGCGCAACGCAGTGAACAACAATTCGCGGACCCGTGCCGGTCCGAGAATCTGCCGCTCCAGCGGATCGTGCAGGCAACGCAGCAAGCGTTCGACACAGCCTCGCATGTCATCGTCGAGCACCACCGAGGTCATCGACTCCGGTGTCTGCGCCGGAATGTGCCGCCCCGGCGCCAGCCCCATGGCCAGCACCAGTTCGCCGAGCAACACCCGGTCGATGGCCACCGACACACCCAGCAACGGCGCATCCGGCAAGGCAAAGGTTTCACACTCGAACGGCACCGGCAGCGCCTGAATCAGGTAGTGCCCGGCGCCATATTCCATGGTGCGCGGGCCGAGGAACGCCAGTTTGCTGCCTTGGGCGATGATCATCAGGCTCGGTTCATAAATGTGCGGGCCACGCGCCACGTCGCAACTGGCGCGCAACACCTGCACACCGGGTAACCCGGTCTGGCTGTAACCGTCGCAAAGCGCCAGCGGCTCGATCAGCGAAACCAGCGTGGCATTGGCATCAAGGTGGCGAGTCAACTGCATCGGAGGGGTCTTCAAAAAAGTCACGGAAAAAGGCATGCAAGCATCATCGCAGATCCTTTTGCCAATGCGCTTGCCCAGACCTGCATGCCGGAGGATTAGGCATGAGACCCGGAGGAATCGTCATGGCCGCAGCGGCAGTCGGCGCCCAAAATGCGCCACCTCACCTGTCACTGCTTCTGCGAGGTTTCTCATGTACACCGCTATCGGTTATGCCGCTCAATCGGCCACCACTCCCCTCGCCCCGATGAAATTCGAACGCCGCAGCCCGCGCGCCGACGACGTGGCGATCGAGATCCTGTACTGCGGCGTCTGCCACTCCGACATCCACCAGGCGCGCAACGAATGGGGCATCGCCGTGTATCCGTTGATGCCCGGCCACGAAATCGTCGGCAAAGTCACCGCCATCGGTGCCAACGTCACTCAACATAAAGTCGGCGACCTGGTCGGTGTCGGTTGCATGGTCGACTCTTGCCGCACCTGCGCCGCCTGCCAGCAGAACCTCGAGCAATACTGCCTCGAAGGCCCGACCATGACCTACGCCACCCCGGACCGGGTCGACGGCAGCAACACCATGGGCGGTTATTCGGACAGCATCGTGGTCAGCGAGCACTTCGTGGTGCGCATTCCGGAAAAGCTGGATCTGGCCAGCGCCGCGCCGATCCTCTGCGCTGGCATCACCACCTACTCGCCGCTCAAGCACTACGGGGTCAAGGCCGGCGACAAGGTCGGGATTCTCGGCATGGGCGGCCTCGGCCACATGGGCATCAAGTTCGCCAAGGCCATGGGTGCGGAAGTCACGCTGTTCACCCGTTCGGCGAGCAAGGCCGAAGAAGGCCGTCGTCAGGGCGCCGATCATGTGATCGTCTCCACCGATGCCGAGCAAATGGCCGCCGCTGCGGGCCGTTTCGACTTCCTGCTGGACACCATTCCGGTGCAGCACGACCTCAACCCGTACCTGCAAACCCTGCGCTTTGATGGCGTGCACATTCTGGTCGGCCTGATCGAACCGATCGATCCGCCCGTGCACGCCGCCAACCTGGTGCTGGGCCGTCGCGTGCTGGCCGGCTCGTTGATCGGCGGCATCGCCGAAACCCAGGAAGTGCTGGATTTCTGCGCCGAGCACAACATCACCTGCGACATCGAAATGCTCGACATCCGCCAGATCAACGAAGCTTACGCGCGGATGATTGCCGGTGACGTGAAGTACCGCTTCGTGATCGACATGGCGACCTTGAAGCTTTAAACCTTCAAGCCAAGCTCCGCCGAGAGCCGGGCTGTGACCCCTTTGATCAGGGGGATCAGCTCGGCCATTTTTTCCAGCGGCATGTACGGCACGGTGCTGGCGATGCTGATCGCCGCGACAATGCGCTTGCTCGCATCGCGAATCGGCGCCGCCACGCAGCGGATCGACGGTTCGTTGTCCTCCAGATCGAAGGCGTAGCCGCCGGCCACGTACTCGGTCATGCGCTGCTCGAGCTGTTCCCACGATTGCTGGGGATGCTGCGGCCAGAACTGACTTTTCCCACCCGCCGGCAGGCTGATGTCGTACAGGCGCTGCCAATCCTGCGGCGCATCATCGAGCATCAACGCCTTGCCGATCCCGGTGCGCGCCAACGGCATGCGGTGGCCGACTCGCGAGCGCATTTCCGGGCCGTTGCGCCCCGGATTCTTCAGCAGGTACAAGACCTCATCGCCTTCGCGAATGCCCAGGTGCACGGTGTCGCCGGTCAGCGCCGACAACTCGTCCAGATACGGCCCGGCCAGACTCACCAGCGGCAACTCTTCACGCGCCTGAAACCCCAGCTCGATCAGCTTCGGCCCCAGCAGATAGCCGATTTGCGGCACTACGCGCAAATAGCGCTCGTCCACCAGGCAACTGGCCAGACGATGGGTGGTGCTGCGCGTGGTGCCGATCAGCCGGGCAATCTCTTTCAGATCGCGGGCGCCACTGGCCACCGCGTGCACCACGCCCAGGCCGCGAAGCAGCGTCTGGGTGCCGGTGGGTGCGGCGTCCTTGGTTTTTTCCGGGGCGTCTTCCTGCATATCCAGCCTTTACCGTTGAGCGAGGGAACGGGCGGCATTATGGTCGCCCGACGCAGACGACTACAACTCGATACGCTCGACCTTGCCCACCAGCAGCACGTAGGACAATGCACCGATCAGCGCCAGAACCGCGATGTAAGTAATCGCCGGGGCGAACGAATCACCGCTGGCGAGGAAACCGATGACAATCGGCGTGGCAATCGCCGACAGGTTGCCGATGAAGTTGAACACCCCACCGGTCAACCCCAGCAACCGCGCCGGAGCGAGGGTCGAGACCAGCGACCAGGTGATCGACGCCAGCCCGTTACCGAAAAACGCCAGCGCCAGGAAGGCAATCACCAGCGGTGTCGATTCAACGAAGTTGGCACCGATGATCGAGGTGGAAATCAGCAGCCCGCCAATGATCGGCAACTTGCGCGCAAAGCCGACGCTGCAGCCACGGCGGATCAACAGGTCGGAAAAGAACCCCGAACACAGCACGCCAATGAACGCGGCAAGAAACGGCAGCGACGCCAACAGGCCGGATTTGATGAAGTCCATGCCGCGATATTTCACCAGATAGGTCGGGAACCACGTCAGGAAGAACCACAGCGTCGAGTTCAGACAGAACTGGCCGAGGTAGATGCCCCACAACTTGCGTTTGCTTAGGACGATGCCGAGATCGGTCCAGCTGAATGAGGCCTTGGTTGCTTGCGCTTGAATGTCTACCAGTCCGCCACCCTCGCGGATCAGGTCAATCTCCGCGTTGTTGGCGCCCTTGAAGTCTCGCGGTTCGCGATACACCGCATACCAGATCGCTGCCCAGATGATGCCAGCCGCACCGGTTGCGACGAACACCATGTGCCAGCCGAACTCATGTTGCAGCCAGGCCAGCACCGGGGTCAGAAACGCCAGGCCGACAAATTGCCCGGAAGTGTAGAAACCAATTGCCGTGGCTCGCTCGCGCTCGGGAAACCAGGTGGTGACCACGCGGCTGTTGATCGGATAGGCCGGCGCTTCCAGCGCGCCGACCGCCATGCGCAGCACGAACAGCGCGATGAAACTCGCGGCGAAGCCGAGCAGCACCGTGGCCAGCGACCACAACAGCAGCGCGACGCTGTAGAGAATGCGCGGCGGCACCCGATCCACCAGCCAGCCGCCGGGGATCTGCATCGCGGCGTAGGTCCAGCCGAATGCGGAGAAAATCAGCCCGACGTGAACCGGGTCGATGCCCAGTTCGCTGGTCAGCGCGGGCGCGGCAATCGACAGGTTGCTGCGGTCGAGGTAGTTGATGACCACGGTGATGAACAGCAGCACCATGATGAAAAATCGCTTGCGGCTGGGCGTGACTAAAGACGCCTGCCCGGTGAGGGTTTGCGTTGGCATGGGGGTGCCTCTTCTTATGATTATTTGAGGACAATCGTAAAACTTGCGCCGAACCCTGTGGGAGCTGGCTTGCCAGCGATAGCGGTGCATCTGTTACATCAATGTCGGATGTGCCGCCGTCATCGCTGGCAAGCCAGCTCCCACAGTGGATTTTGGGTGGGTCAGAAGGGACTCACCACTCGGCAAAACTGCCGTCGGCATGGCGCCAGATCGGGTTGCGCCAGCGGTGGCCGACAGCGGCACGCTCGATCACGTATTCTTCGTTGATCTCGATGCCCAGTCCCGGCCCGTTCGGAATCTTCACGAAGCCCTGGTCGTAGTCGAACACCCGCGGATCCTTCACATAGTCGAGCAAGTCGTTGCTCTCGTTGTAATGGATACCCAGGCTCTGCTCCTGGATAAACGCGTTGTAACAAGCCGCGTCGAGTTGCAGACACGCCGCCAGCGCAATCGGCCCCAGCGGGCAATGCAGCGCCAACGCCACGTCGTAGGCTTCGGCCATGTTGGCGATCTTGCGGGTCTCGGTGATGCCGCCGGCGTGGGAGGCATCGGGCTGAATGATGTCGACGTAGCCTTCGCTCAACACCCGTTTAAAGTCCCAGCGCGAGAACAGCCGCT
Organism: Pseudomonas sp. AO-1; assembly: GCF_019775695.1. NCBI lineage: Bacteria > Pseudomonadati > Pseudomonadota > Gammaproteobacteria > Pseudomonadales > Pseudomonadaceae > Pseudomonas > Pseudomonas sp. AO-1. The sequence goes on along the minus strand of NZ_CP079947.1, from coordinate 1,962,381 downwards.
CACCGAGGGCAATCGGCGTGCTGGTCAACGGCGCCAGCTCCTTCAGTGCCTCATAGTTTTCACTGAGCACCGGCTCTTCGATGAACATCAGCTTGTACGGGTCGAGCTCCTTCATCAGCACCTTGGCCATCGGCTTGTGCACCCGACCGTGGAAGTCGACACCGATGCCGACGTTCGGCCCGACCGCATCGCGCACGGCGGCGACATTGGCCAGGGCCAGATCGACTTTCTCGAAGGAATCGAGGAACTGCAGCTCTTCGGTACCGTTCATTTTGACTGCCGTAAAGCCACGGCTCACTGCCTCTTTCGCGGCACGTGCGGTGTCGGCCGGACGGTCGCCACCGATCCACGAATACACGCGGATCTTGTCACGCACCTGACCGCCGAGCAGATCACTGACCGACACACCAAGGGCCTTGCCCTTGATGTCCCACAGCGCCTGATCGATACCGGCCAGCGCACTCATGTGGATCGCGCCACCACGGTAGAAGCCACCGCGGTACAACACAGTCCAGATGTCCTCGATGTTGCGTGGGTCTTTGCCGATCAGGTAGTCGGACAATTCTTCAACGGCAGCGGCGACGGTGTGTGCGCGGCCTTCGACCACAGGCTCGCCCCAACCGGTCACGCCCTCATCGGTTTCGACCTTGAGGAAGCACCAGCGCGGCGGCACGATGAAGGTGGTGAGTTTGGTGATTTTCATCTGCTTGTCTCTCTTGTTAGATGCAGCGCACGCAGCGCCGGATAAATCTCAGCGAAGGGCCTTCCAGGCAGCCACATAGGCCTTGGCGTTGGCGGCCACTTGCTCAACCGTCATGCCCGGTTTGAACAGGCCGGAACCGAGGCCGAAACCTTTCACGCCGGCGTCGATGAACGCTTGCATGTTGTCCGGGGTGATCCCGCCGACCGGCGCCAGCACCGTCCCGGAAGGCAACACCGCGAGCCACGCCTTGACCACCGCCGGGCTCATCTGCTCGGCCGGGAACAGCTTGAGAATGTCCGCACCCTCCTCCAGCGCCGCGAACGCTTCAGTCGGCGTGGCGACACCCGGCGACAGGTACAGCCCCGCCGCTTTCGCTGCTCGCAGTACCTTGGCATCGCTGTGCGGCATGACGATCACCTGGCCGCCAGCCTCTTTCACCAGTTCGACCTGCTCCGGGGTCAGCACCGTACCGGCACCGATCAGGCAATCGGCGGGCAAGGTCTGACGCAGGATGCGGATACTTTCGTACGGCGACGGGGAATTGAGCGGTACTTCGATGACGCGAAATCCGGCGGCATACAGGACTTCTCCGACCGCTGCGGCTTCCTGCGGATGCAGGCCACGCAGGATTGCGATCAGACCGTTTTGTGCCAGTGCTTGCTTGAGCATGTCAGGCCTCCAGTCAGGGTTAACGGGATGAGGAATCGAGCAGTCCGGCGGCCAGCGCCAGTTGCCACAGGCCACGCTCGGTGGCCTGCTCGGCCAGCGTGACGCGAGCGAAACCGCAAGCCTCGAGGGCACGGCCGTAACGGGCGCAGAGTTGCGCGTTGCCAATAAGGATGATTGCCGGCAGATGCACGCTGTGGCGCCGGCGCCGCTGCACCGCGGCAAGCGCCGCCAGTTCATGGCCGATCATCAGCCCGGACAGGTAATCCGCTTGCGCCGTCGGGGCCAGTTCGCCGGTCAGGCCCAAAGCGCGTGCACTGAATAATGTGGAGAGCACACCCAGTTCGCCGTCCGCCGACAGCGCCACTTGCACGCCACGGTCAAACGCCAGCCCATCGAACGCTGCACCCTGTTGCTGGGTACGCCCGAGAATGCTGTGTTCACTGAGCACGGCGAACACTTCGCCGGTCATGAACGTATCGAAATGCGTGATGCAGCCGTCGATCACTTCCACCCACTTGGAATGGCTGCCCGGCAGACCGATCAACAGATCGCCGCCCGCCTCCGCCGGCAGGTTCTGCAGTACGCCGAGGACCTGAGTTTCTTCGCCGCGCATCACATTCGGCAGGCGTGAACGCTGGATCACCCCCGGCACGATATGTACCCGCGTGCCGCGCAGACTGACCAGTGTTTGTAAGGAATTTCCGAGATTGGCGACGTTTGCCGGCGTTTCGCAGTAGGCCGCCTCGCGCCAGCCCTGGGCGCTGCCCACCATGCCGCAGGCGATCACCGGCAGATCCGGCTGCGCATCAAGCCAGTCGCCACACGCCTCTTCGAAGGCCAATTCAAAACCGTCGGAGCATTCACCACCGTTGATGACTCGCGGCGTCTTCGGTAACTGCATGATTCCGGACGACAGCGCACGCTGCTCCAGCACCACTGCGCCCGCCGCGAGTTTGTAAGCACGTAATGAGGTCGTCCCCCAATCGAGCGCGATCAATTGCGCCTGCATCGCTTCACCTGTTTTGTTTTTGGCAGTGAGTGCGACGGACTATAAACCTTGGCGCAGGAAAATCTCAATATATAAATATCATTCCCATATTATGGGATTTACAAGTGTAACAAGCGTTTCTCTGCCAAATCTTTAAAATGCCGGCCGCGTCCATGCGACGACCGCTCTCGATATGTTCAGGGAAGAAAAAATGAAAACCGCTTTAACGGCGTTACTGCTCTGTGGCGCACTCTGCTTCGCGGCGATTGCCAGCGCCTTGCCCGCTATCAAGGAGGGTGATATCTGGGCTTACAACACCCGGCCGGGTGAAGAAGCCTCGACCTTGACCATCCTCAAAATCGAAGGTTATCCGCATTACGGCACCGTCGTGCATATCCGCGTTGATGGCATTCGGATGATCAACCCGGTCACCGGAGGCGAGTTCACCGCAATGCCCCACCTGCCTTTCCAGGCCGAGGCTTTGCAGCGCAGCCTGACTCGGCGCGTGGGAGAAACGGCGCAGATTCCGGATTTCAGCCAGGGCTACACCTACTGGAAGGCGGCCTTCGATGAAGAGAAGGCCGGGGCTTTCAAGATTTCCGTGCGAAAGACGCTTGATGGGTTGCTCAGCGGCAACTGGGAAATGACTGATGATGACACCGCCAAAACCACATCGACGCCCTGACGATCATCCCTCGGCAAACTCACGCAACACCTTGCCATCCATGCGATAGCGCACCCACTCTTCCTGCGGCTGCGCACCAAGGGATTTGTAGAATTCGATGGCCGGGGTGTTCCAGTCCAGCACACTCCATTCGAAGCGACCGCAGTCGTTGTCGCAGGCGATTTTCGCCAGATGCCGCAGCAGGGTTTTACCGGCACCGCCGCCGCGCTGTTCGGGGGTGATGTAGAGGTCTTCGAGGTACAGGCAATTGCTGCCGAGCCACGTCGAATAGCTGAAGAAGAACACCGCAAAACCGATCGGCACACCGTCACGCAGGCAGATCAGACCATGGGCCGTGGCGCCTTCACTGAACAGGCTGCGCTCGATATCGGTGACGCTGGCGATCACTTCGTGGCGGGCCTTTTCGAAATCTGCCAGTTCGGTGATGAAGGCGAGGATTTGCGGCGCATCGCTGGGGGTCGCCGGGCGGATTTCGATCGTCATGAACGGGCCTTGTCGGAAAAGGGAAAGCGCCATACTAAAGCCGTGGGCGGCGCTCGTCACATTCCATACCTGGTAGAGAACCTTGTGGTGAGGGGATTTATCCCCGATGGGGTGCGCAGCAGCCTTGAAAAAGGGGAGTGCTTCGCACTCCATCGGGGATAAATCCCCTCACCACAGAAGTATCATGGGCTTCAAAATTCAGGTAAGTCTGCAAGGATGTTCATGAACGCCACTGCTTTTGCGCCGCTCACCTCACTCGCCGCCGAGTTGCTGCCCCACGCTCTGGAGACCTCCGACGACGGTGCCCACGACCTCGCTCACTTGCAACGGGTCTGGCACACCGTGCGCACCTTGCAGGCCGAGGAAGGCGGCGACTTCGAAGTATTGCTCGCCGCCGTGCTGCTGCACGACTGCGTAGCTGTCGAAAAGAACTCGCCGCTGCGCTCGCAGGCCTCGCGCCTTGCCGCTGACAAAGCCGCCAACGTGTTGGCCGATCTGGATTGGCCCGAAAGCAAAATCGCCGCCGTCAGCCACGCCATCGAAGCCCACAGTTTTTCCGCCAACATCACCCCGCTGACCCTCGAAGCGAAACTGGTCCAGGACGCCGATCGGCTCGACTCGCTGGGCATGCTCGGCGTTGCCCGCACCTTCTACGTCGCCGGGCGCATGGGCAGTGCGTTGTATGACCCGCTGGACCCTGAAGCCAAGGAGCGCGACTACGACGACACACGCTTCTGCCTCGACCACTTTCAGACCAAGCTGCTGCACCTGGCCGACGGTTTCCAGACTGGCGCTGGTCAGCGTCTGGCGCAGATCCGCCATCAGCGTCTGAAGGGTTTCATGGAGCAGTTCAAGGAAGAGATCGGCATTGATGCCGCACTTCGCCAATAGACCGTTCGTCGATCATCAGGCACCAATCCGATTCAGGGGCAGACCAAACACAGGTAAGGATTCCAATCACTGGAGAAGCCCTATGATCCCGTCAAGGTTGACTGCCCTCGTTTTCGCCGCCCTGCTGAGCCCTGCGGTTTTCGCCGCTTCTACCACTGCAGCGGGCACCGGCCCTACCGATCCGGTTCCATCACCGCGCGCCCCGGCCATTAACAGTGCCCCAGGCATGAACACCGATGGCTCCGGGGTTCCGTTGATCAACCAGCCACCGGCCACTGGCACCGACCCACGCACACAAGGCAGTGACCCCGGCCGCCAGGGTGGCATGAACACCCCCGACTCCCCCGCAACACCCGATAACGCCGGCCCCGGCATCGGCTCGAAAACCACTACCGGTGGCTCGGGTTCCGAAGGCAGCGGGCAGTAGTTCGCCGACGCGAGCGTCCTATTCACATCCATGAAGAGGTAACCATGAACGTCGATAAAAACCTGGAAAAAGAAGTCCTTACCCGCCTGCTGCACGCCCATCCGAGTGGATTGGGCAAAGAGGTGCTGGACAACTATCGCGGTGAGAAAGTCGTGGCCAGCGCCCTCGCCGCCCTGCAGGATCGCGGACTGATTCACCATGGTCATGTGACCTGCAACGAGGCCGGCGAACACTCCTTGAATCTGCCGATCAAGCTCAGTGCCGCGGGCGTTGAAGCGGCGAGAAAGCTGGATGTCTAGAAGCGGTGGTTGTGTGAACACATGATCTTTTAAGAGCTGCCGCTGGCGGCGATCTTTTGATCTTGCTTTTTAAAATCAAAAAATCGCAGCCTTCGGCAGCTCCTACACATGAAACCCATCTACTGGTGCAAGGAGAAATCCCATGCCTCGTGGAAGCAAAGACAAATACACCGCCGAGCAGAAGCGCAAGGCCGAACACATCGAAGACAGCTATGAGAAAAAAGGCTTGTCGAAGGATGCAGCCGAGGCGCGGGCCTGGGCGACGGTCAACAAACAGTCGGGCGGTGGCGAAAAGGCTGGCGGCTCCGGACGCAGGAAACCGGCGAGTGCCAAGTCCGAAGATCGCAAAGAATCATCGCGGCGAGCGGTGGCCAGTCGCGAGGGACATGCGCGCGACAGCAAGACTTCGCGCGAGACGCAGACTGTCGACAGTCTGCGGAAAGAGGCGCGGGCGAAGAATATCGCCGGGCGGTCTTCGATGCGCAAGGACGAGTTGATTGCGGCGTTGCGCAAAGCCGGCTGATATTTGTTGTGAGGTTGATGGCCTTATCGCTGGCAAGCCAGCTCCCACAGTGACTCCGGGGTACACAAATTTGCGTTTCACCCTGTAAACCTGTGGGAGCTGGCTTGCCAGCGAAAGCGTCAGTTCAGTCGCCGCAGGACTCGCGGATAAACCCATCCACTTCAGCCGCCCCCGGCGCTGTCGCCGGCCCCCATCGCGTGACTGCCAAAGCCGCTGCCGCATTCGCCCGCCGCGCCGCCTCATGCGCATCCAAGCCCTGCGCCAACCCGGCGACAAACACCCCGGCATGCGCATCCCCCGCACCGTTGCTGTCGACCGCTTTCACGGCGAACCCCGGCACATGCCGACGTTCACCGGCCTGCTGAATCCAGCAACCCTGCGGCCCGTCGCGTACCACCAACAGCACGTCTTGCGGTAAGTGTTCGGCGAGTCGGTCCAGTGCCGCGCCAATGTCCGCAGCTCCGGTGAAGCGCAACGCCTCGACGCCGTTGCTGGTCCACACATCGATGCGCGGCAGCAGCGCTTGCATCAACGCCGAGTCCGGCGACTCGACCAGCGGGCCCGGATCGAACAACACGTTGATCGCGTCCGGCAGCGCCAGCGTCCAGTCCAGCAAAGCTTGCGCCTTGCCTGCATGCAGCAGGCTGTAGCCGCTCACATAAACGTAATCGCCCGCCTCGGCGGCCACGCTGTTCAAATCCTCCTCGGTCACCTCACCTTCAGCGCCGATGTAGGAAATGAAACTGCGCTCGGCCGACGCATCGGTCAGCGCCACGCAAATCCCGGTGTCGCGTTGCGCAGGCGTCGGGATGCCGATATGAATGCCTTCATCCTTCATCGCCTGACGCGCCAGATCACCGAAACGCCCACTGCCGTGGCGACCGAGATAAACCACCGGCAAACCATTGCGCACGGCAGCGGCCATCACGTTGAAACCGCCGCCGGCCTCGAACGCGGCAGACTGCGCCAGCACATCGCCGCCGATTTGCGGCAACCGATCCACGGCCATGACCAGGTCGATGATGACCTGGCCGGTGTGCAACATCTTAGGCATGAGCATTCTCGACTTGCGCGGCGCGGCGGTCTTTCGCCCCGCCGAGGACGAAGTAAATGCCACCGGCCACCACGAAGGTCACGATCCAGCCCAGACCGTTGTGCCCCAGCCACGAGTCGGACAAAAAGCCCTTGAACCAGACGTTCTCGGCGGTGGTGCCGATGGTGGTGAAACTGAAGCCGAGCACGATGGCAATCGCCCACGCGCCGAACGCGCGCCACTCGATGCCGCCGCTGTACCAGTAGGCGCTGCTCGGGCTGACGTCGAGCAGGTCTTTCGGGCTGTAGTAGTGACGGTGAATCAGGTCGACCACGAAGATCCCGACCCACGCGGTGATCGGCACCGCCAGCAGGGAAATGAAGGTGATGAACGGGCCGTAGAAGCTGTCGGCGATCAGCATGAAGTAGATCGAACCGGCGAAGATCGCCACGATGTCGACCACCACTGCGTAGACGCGTTTGACCTTCAGACCGAGGGTCAGCGTGGTCAAACCGGCGGAGTACACCGAGAGGTTGTTCGACAGCAGCAGGCCGCCGAATGCGGTGATCAGGTACGGCACGGCCATCCAGGTCGGCAGCATGTCGCGGATCGCCACGATCGGGTCAGTCGCCGAGGCGAGATCGTTGTTGCCTACCGACAGCAGGCCGCCGAGGGTGATCAGCAGCACCAGCGGAATCCCCGCACCGAACGCCGCCGAAGCGACCAGCCGTACAGCCTTGACGCTGCGGTGCTGATAGCGCGACATGTCCGCACCGGCGTTGGCCCAGCCGATCCCGGTACCGGCAGCCATGGTGCCGATGCCGATGATCATTGCGCTCAGCGGGGCCGGCGTGGCGTTGAACACCGCGCTCCAGTCGATGGTCGCGCAGAGGAAGCCGCCGACCAGAATGTTCAGCGCGCCGAACACGTAGGTCGCCCACTTCTGGATCACCAGCAACGTCGCGTGTCCGAGACCGGAAACCGACAGGGTCAGCAACACGAAAATAGCGATGAAGATCAGCGTCAGCACGGGCGCGCTTTTCGCTTCAACTGGTGAGCCGAACAGGATCGAGCACAGCGACAGCAACACAAATGCGGCGGTGGTGGTGTTGACGGTTTCCCAGCCCAGACGCGACATCAGCGAGACCAGGGTCGGGCCGATGTTACCGCGCACGCCGAAGATTGCCCGCGACAGGGTCAGACTCGGTGCACGACCGCGGCGGCCGGCAATCGAGATGATCCCCACCACCGCAAACGAACCGGCTGCGCCGACAATCGCGACAATGATCGCCTGCCAGATTGCCAGCCCGCGAAACGCCACCAGCGTAGCGCCGAGCGGCAGTCCGAGAATGGAAATGTTGGCCGCAAACCAGACCCAGAACAGTTGCAGCGGATGGCCGTTGCACTCGGCTTCCGGCACCGGCTCGATACCCCGGGTTTCCAGCTGCCCGGCGCTTGGCCCGACGTTTGATGAACTCATGAACAGTGCTCCTGTTTGCCTTTATTGTGTTTGTGGCAATGACGCAAAACGACAAGACATCTGTGGCCTTCCCGGGCCTGTCTGTGCGATCCATTGCGGGTGAATAATTCATAAATGCGTCGCGCCTATCGCGGGCAAGCCCGCTCCCACAGGTTCAAAGTGAACCTTAAGATATGCACGATCCCTGTGGGAGCTGGCTTGCCAGCGAAGGCGTCAATTGAATCAACGCAAGGCCAACAGCCCCTGCACCAACGGCTCAAGCTCCAGATGATTGACAGCCTTCACCGTCTTGATCATCTCGGCAGGCCAGCTCTCAAGACCCAGGCAGGCCCCGAGCATGGCGCCGAGAATCGCCGCGATGGTGTCGGTGTCACCGCCCAGGCTGGCAGCCATGCACAACGCGTCGAACGCGCTCATCTCGCCGACCGCCACTTGCTGCGCCAGGGCAAACGAGACCACCACCGATTCCTGCGAGGCCACTGACGTGCCGATCACGTCGTACAGCAGATCCGCCAGCAGCGCCTTGTCGCTGTCGACGCTGATGCTGCGCGCCCAACTGATGCGCGAAGCGATGCGCCCGCCAGCGACCCAGTGCCCATGTGCCTCGGCCTGTTGCGCAATCTGCTGGCCAAGGTTCAATGCCTCGCCCAGATCCATGCCGTTGATCCCGGCCGAAACCACCGCCGCCACCGCCGCCGCGCTGGAAATCCCCAGCGTGGTGTTGTGGGTGACCTGACAGGCCTGCACCACGGCCGCAATGAAACGCTCGGGATCGGCGACGTTTGCGGCGATGCCAACCGGGGTGATGCGCATCGCCGCGCCATTGGTGGTGCCGTAACGCCCGGCCTCCTCCGGCGAATGCCCGGCGAGGATCATTTCAATGGCGCGTTTGGTCGACGGGCCGAGCAGGTCCTGCGACCCCTTGGCCTGCATCTCGGCTTCCCATTCGATCAGCCGTTGGGCGAGGACTGCCGGCTCGATCTGACCCTTGCCTTCGACCAGCAGCTCGCCGACCAGAATCGCCTGTTCGGTGTCGTCGGTGATCGAGCCCTTGGGCATGTTGGCGGCGATCGGTTGCAGAGGACCGGCATCCTGCAGATCAGTAATCCGGCCAAAGCGGGTCTTGATCGTTTCGCGGTTCAGCGATTGCGTCGGCATGCCCAGCGCATCACCGAGGGCCAGGCCATAAAACGCACCGAGGGCACGGTTGAGCGCGGTCATTTCGATTCTCCAAATTGCAGGTGCAGGCGGAAATGCACCGGGTCGAGCAGGCTTTCGACCTGTTCCATGAAACGGTTCTGTCGGTCGTAGGTGGTGCGCAGGGCCTTGAGGAACACGGTCCCAGTCGGGCGCCCGAGCAGTTCGGCGTCCTCGGCATTCAGCGGTTCGGCGCCGATCCATTGATCGCCGCGTTCGCCGATGTAGCCGTAGGCCGCGAGGGTAATGGTCAACGAGTTGTCGATCAGACCGACACGCGGCAGGCTTTCCAGGCCGCCGGTGGCCGGCATCAAAGAGCGTTCGAGGGACACCAGGGTGCCGTCGTTGGAGCGGCGACGGCGGTCGAGGGTGATGAATTGGTCGGTGCCGAAGCGCGAAAGCAGATCGGGCCGGGTCACGGCTTCCAGGCGCAGCACTTCGGTGTTGATCAGCGCCCCGCTGTCGGCCAGCGCCTGCGCCCAGCCGCTGCGCTGATCGAGCGCTACACCGTCGAACGTGACAATGGAGCCCACCCCGCTTTGCGTGGCGATGTAATTGCGCCGCTTCAGCTCGGCCAGCGCCTCGCGCAACGTGCCACGGCTGACGTTGAATTCCTGCGCCAACTGATGCTCGCCGGGCAACAGAAAGCCGTCCTCCAAGAGGCCGCTTTCGATGCGCCGGACGAGCTCGTCGACCACCCGTTGTTTCTTGTCAAATCGTACCTGTCTAATCATGTACAAAGTGATACCCGAAACGGGCGCGAGCGGGCAAGAAGTTTTTAGCGGTTCGGACAGAAGGAATGCATACCTGTGGCGAGGGAGCTTGCTCCCGCTGGGCTGCAGAGCGGCCCCAAATCCGGTGACAGCGGTGAGTCTGACACACCGCACTGTCCGGGTTTGCGACTGCTGCGCAGCCGAGCGGGAGCAAGCTCCCTCGCCACAAAATTATGCTTCGACAGATGGAATCAGCGTTGTTTGAGGCGGTCGATGACCACGGCCAGCAACAGAATCGAACCGCGAATCACATACTGATAAAACGTGTCGATGTTCTTCAGGTTCATCGCATTTTCGATGATCGCCAGAATCAGCACCCCGGCAATCACATGCCGGATCATACCGATCCCGCCGCTCAACGACACGCCGCCGAGCACACACGCCGAAATTACGGTCAGCTCGAAACCCTGGCCAATCATTGGCTGCCCGGAGGTCATGCGCGATGCCAGAATCACCCCGGCCAGTGCGCCGATCACGCCGTGCACGGCAAAAATGATGATCTTGGTCCGGTCAACGTTGACCCCGGCGAGCAACGCCGCTTCCTGGTTGCCGCCGATGGCCATGGTGTTGCGCCCGTAGGTGGTGTAGTTCAGCAGCCAGCCGAAGAACAGGAAGCAGACGATGGTGATCAGGATCGGCACCGGCACGCCGAACAACTGGCCGTTGCCGAAGACGAAGAACGATTCCTGCGACACGCCCACCGCTTTGCCGTTGGCAAAAATGTAGGCCAGACCGCGGACGATCTGCATCGTCGCCAGCGTGGTGATCAGCGCATTGACCCGCAACTTGGCAATCACGATGCCGTTGATCAGCCCGACCATCAGGCCCATCACCAGCGCCGCGCTGACGCCGAGGAACACGCTGTTGGTGTCGCGCATCACCACCGCCGCAACGACCCCGGCGCAAGCGATCACCGAGCCTACCGACAAGTCGAAGTGCCCCGACGCCAGGCAATACAGCATGGTGCACGCGGCAATGCCGGTGGTGGAAATCGCCAGGCCCAGCCCGCGCATGTTCAGTGGCGAGAGGAAGTTGTCGATCAGCAGCGTGCAGGCGACGAAGATGCCGATGGCCGCCAGCAGCATGACCCAGTCGTCGAGGAAGCGCCGCAGGTCCAGCGGTTTGCGGGGAGTCGGCAGCGCCTTGTTTTGGATGGTCATCATAGTCACCTCTCAGTTCGCCACGCCGTCAGCGCGATGGCGCGGCAAAGCCAGTTGCAGCAGGTTGGATTCATTGGCCTGGTCGCGGCTGACTTCGCCGCGCAGCGCGCCTTCGCAGAGCACCAGAATGCGGTCGGAAATGCCCATCACCTCCATGAGGTCGCTGGACACCACGATCACCGAAATGCCGTCGGCGGCCAGGTTATGGATGATCTGGTAGATCTCGGCCTTGGCCCCGATGTCGATGCCGCGAGTCGGCTCGTCGAGCAGCAGAACCTTCATCGGCATTGACAGCCAGCGACCGAGAATGGCCTTCTGCTGATTGCCGCCGGACAGGAATTTGATCTGCTGACCGGCGTGCGGGGTTTTGACTTTCAGCGCCTTGATCTGCTTGTCAGCGTTGCCCTTCTCCCACAGCCCGCGCAGCAGGCAGCCGAGGCTGGCATTGGCACCGCGCGCGCTGATGTTGATGTTCTCGGCAACGCTGGCCAGCGGGATGATCCCCTCTTTTTTCCGGTCCTCGGGGCACAGCAGGATCCCGGCGGCAATCGCGTCACGTGGTGAGCGCAATTTCAGTTCATGCCCGCGTAATTCCAGGCGTCCGGCGGTGTTGCGTTCAAGCCCGCTGAGCAAGCGGAACAGCTCGGTGCGCCCGGCCCCGACCAGGCCGAACAGCCCGAGAATCTCGCCCTTGTGCGCCTCGAAACTCACCGGCTCACGCAGCCCCGGGCCGAGCAAACCGTCGACCTTCAACGCCACCGCGCCGCGTGGACGGCTGCGGTAATCGTAGATGTCCTGAATGTCGCGACCGACCATGCAGGTCACCAGTTGATCGTGGGTCAACTGGCTCATGTCATCGAAGGTGCGCACGTAACGGCCATCCTTGAACACCGTCACCGCGTCGCAAATGCGGAACACTTCTTCCATGCGATGCGAGACGTAGAGCACCACTTTGCCCTCATCGCGCAGGCGGCTGATGATCGCCATCAGACGGTCGATTTCGCGCGCCGAGAGGCTGCTGGTCGGCTCATCGAAGGCGATCACATGCGCGCCACGGGACAGCGCCTTGGCGATTTCCACCAGTTGCCGCTGGCCGAGCGACAGGCGCCCGACCTTGGTCTGCGGGTCGATCTCATCGGCCAGGCCCTTGAGGCAGGCCAGGGCATTCTGGCGCAGGACACCACGATTGATCAGGCCGAAACTGGCCGGCAGATGACCGAGAAACAGGTTCTCGGCCACGCTCATTTCCGGCACCAGATGCAGCTCCTGGTGAATCACCGCGACGCCGCTGCCGATGCTGTCGGCGGTCGACTTGAACGCCATGGTCTGCTCGCCGATCTGCAACTCGCCGCTGCTCGGGATGTAGGCGCCGCCAAGGATTTTCAGCAGGGTCGATTTGCCGGCGCCGTTCTCGCCCATCAAGGCGTGCACCTGCCCCGGGTGGGCGACGAAGCTGATCGCGTCCAACGCCTTGACCCCGGGGAAGGTCTTGCCGATCCCGTTGAAGCGCAGGCTGCCGCCGGCGCTGCTTTCATGTGTCTGTACTTGCGCGTGCATCTGAGTCACCTCTTCACACCGATCGAGCAGCCATCAGTTCCACAGGCCGATTTTTTCCAGCTCTTGCTTGAAGTTCTCGCGGGTGATCAGGGTGACATCGTCCATCGCCGTGTACTTCGGCGGTTCTTTGCCGGTGGTGACCCACTCGTACATCATCTCGGCGGTCTTGTAGCCTTCGATGTGCGGGCTTGGCAGCATCGAACCGAAGAAACCGCTATTGGGCTTTTTCAGCTCACCGATGGCGTCGGTGCCATTGATGCCGATACCAATCACGTTGGCCGCAGCGAACCCGGCGGCTTCGGTGGCGCGCACGCCGCCGAGCACGGTGTTGTCGTTCATGCCGCCGATGATCAGGTTCTTCGCTGCGCTGGGCAGCTTGACCAGCGCCGAGTTGGTGGCGTCCATGCTGCCCGGCACGTCGAGGGTTTTCAGCGCGGCGGTCAGGATGTGGTCTTTCGGCAGGCCGGCGTCTTCGAGCGCCTTCATCGAACCGTCGGTGCGCTTCTTGCCGGTGTCGAGCTCGTTGTAGGTGTTGACCACCGCGTAGGTGTCTTTCCAGTCCCAGTTGCGTTTCTTCGCTTCGGCGACCATCGCGTTGCCCTGCTTCTGGCCGACTTCGAACGCGGCCATGCCGAGGTACGGCACGTCCTCCATGAACTTACCGTTGGCGTCGACGAAACGATCATCGACGGCAATCACTTTGAGGTCATTGAGCTTGGCTTTGGCCATGATCGCCGGGCCGAGCGAGACGTCCGGCGGGCAGATCACGAAGCCTTTGGCGCCGTTCGCCGCAAGGCTGTCGATGGCCGAGAGGGTTTTCTCGCCGTCCGGCACGGCGATCTTGATCAGTTCGAAGCCTTTGTCCTTGGCGGCTTTTTCAGCGAAGGCCCATTCGGTCTGGAACCATGGCTCTTCAGCCTGCTTGACCAGGAAACCGATTTTCACGGCGTCGGCAGCGAGCAGCGTACTGCTCAGACTGAACGCGGTGACCGCCAGCGCGGCACTGCACAGGGTACGAATCCCGAAACGACGTTTCATAAGCTGACTCCTTGTTATTTTTCTTGAGCAAATTAAACAGCTTGTGGCGAGGGAGCTTGCTCCCGCTGGGCTGCGAAGCGGCCCTAAAACCGGTTACCTCGGTCAATCAAACACACCGCGCAGCCCGAATTTACGACTGCTGCGCAGCGGAGCGGGAGCGAGCTCCCTCGCCACAGGTGTGGTGGCGTGACACGTACTGCTGCAAAGCCTGTTGAAAATAGTCATATCGTATGATGATTGGATTTCAGACGGCGTTCACCGCCTGAAACCCAAGCTATTCAGTCGTGGTACATCACCGAGCGCCCACCATCGATGGTGATGCACGAGGCGTTGATGAACGGCGCTTCATCACTGGCCAGAAACACCGCGGTCATGGCCACTTCAATCGGCTGGCCGATACGTTTCGGCGGGTGCAGATCGAAGGCGCGCTGACGCTCGGCGTGCGGGTCGGCAAAGCCGTTCCAGTAATCGACGTTGAGTTGCGTCTCGATGTAGCCCGGCGCGATAGCGTTGACCCGAACGCCCTTCGCCGCGTACTCGATACCCAGCGCCCGGGTCAGGCCGAGCAGGCCGTGCTTGGCCACCGGGTACGGGAAGCAACCGGGAATGATGTGGGAGGAATGGGTCGAAGCGATGTTGATGATGCTGCCGACACCTTGCTCGATCATCTGCGGCAGCACGGCTTTGCAACCGTAGCAGGCGCCGTCCAGATCGATGGCGAAGCAACGACGCCAGTCTTCTTCGGTCATTTGCAGCGGGTCGCGGAACACGTTGACCCCGGCGCAGTTGACCAGCACGTCGATGCGTCCGTGCCGCTCAACCGCCAGTCTGGCCATGGCGTGCAGGTCTTGCTGGCGCGAGACGTCGGCCTTGATTGCCTGCACGTCAGCGCCCTGCTCGCGCCAGTGCGCGGCAACCTTCTCGACCTTCTCTGCCTGAATGTCGCTGATCACCAGCCTGGCCTGCTGTGAGGCGAAGGTGGCGACGATGGCTTCGCCGATGCCTTGGGCCGCGCCGGTCAGCAGCACCACTTTGTCTTTCAGACGCTCACCCTTCGGCGGCGCAGGCACCGGCGGCAAGGAAAGAGGTTCAGCCATGGATCAGGACTCCTGTTCGTCGACACAAAAAAACCGGGCATCTGACGATGTCCGGTCTGGAAGACTGTGAAAACGAAACAGGCAGGCGCGGCGAGCGACGCCGGGCCGTTGCGAGACGCTGACTCCGTTGGGGAGTGCGATAGAGATTCGCTGCATCACTTCACCTGTTTTGTTCTTTTTAAGTGTGAGTGCGTGTTACTGCTGGAGCCGACTATAAACCCGACCGCCGAATAATCTCAATATATAATTTTGCATCCCATATTTTGGGATTCAGTCAGCGAAGCGCGTGCAGAGTTTGCCCGGCACATCGACCCTCATCGACAGGACTGCGCCATCCAGCGGATGGTTATGCGGACTCTGGGCGCTGGTGATGTAGAGGGTTTTCAGGTCTTCGCCACCGAATACGCAACTGGTCGGGCGGCTGACGGGAAGATCGATTTTGCGCTCGACCTTGCCTTCCGGGCTCAGGCGCAGCAGACAACTGCCATCCCAGCGGGCGTTCCACACGTAGCCTTCGGCGTCCATTGCCGAACCGTCAGGACCACCCTGCCCGTTTGCGGCATACCAGACCTCAGGACTGCCTAGATTGCCGTCGGTGTGAATGAAATAGCGATTGAGCACCCCGTCGAGGCTGTCGCCGAATAGCAGCGTGGTGCCGTCGTCGCTCCACAGCAAGGTGTTGGGAATCCCCAAGCCCCGCAGCAACGGTGTGACGCGCTGGTCGGGATCGATGCGGAACAGGCCACCGGAACGACGCTCGACCGGCAGGTCTTCGCCGTTGTCGCCGATGTTGTTCTGCATGGTGCCGAGCCACAATCGCCCCTGACCATCGCAGCGCGCTTCATTGGGCCGATTGCCCGGTTGCGGGTCGGCGATACAGAACAGCGTCAGGCGTGGCTCGAGGCCTGGTGAGTCGAGATCCAGTCGATAGACGCCGCTGCTCAGGGTCACCAACGCGTCGCCGCTGGCGCACGGGATAAAAGCCGAAACGTGCTCGGGCATCTGCCAGATCTGCACGTTGTTGCCGATCAGCCGCAGCGCCTGCTGGCCGGCGATATCGACCCAGTACAGCGCCTGGGTGGGGGCGTCCCAGAACGGGCCTTCTCCGAGTCTGGCGCGGTGTTGGGTTACGGCGGTCCAGCTCATGGCAACTCCTTGGTTCTTGTGGTTTTTATGGTAAGGATTTGTGTTTTCAGCTGGCTTTTTTGTCGGCCATCACCTGCGGGTAAAAGCGCTTGATTGCCAGATCGGCATTGTCGATCAGGGTCATGCAGGCCCACACACCGCGCGCCGCATCGCGGGCGACGATGGCGTCGGCCATGTCCTTGTGGATTGGCAATGTGCGACGCAGTTCATCGGGGTCAGCGGCGGAGACTTCAAACGACACCGCGAGCAAAGCGCCGAGGGCCGGTACCATTTGCTCAATGAACTGGTTATGGCTGGCTGCCAGAATGCACTCGTGGAACACCTGGTCGGCGCGGTTGTAATCGATGCCGCTGTCGACCGCCCGTTCCAGCGCGTTGTAGGCCAGTTGCACCGCATGAATCTGCTCCAGGCTGGCGCGCTCGCAGGCCCAGCGCACGGCCATCGGTTCGATGGTGCGACGCAGATCGAGCAGGTCATCGACAAAGTTTTCCGGCAAGCCATTGCGTGACAGCCAGCCGACGACTTGCGGATCAAACAGGTTCCAGCGCCGCACCGGTAACACGCGGGTGCCGACTTTCGGTCCGACCTCAAGCATGCCTTTGGCGACGAGGGTCTTGATCGCTTCGCGAATCACCGTGCGGCTGACGCCGAGTTGCTCGCCCAGATCGGCCTCGACCTTGATCGTCTGCCCCGGTTTTACCTGGCCAGCGGCAATCCAGCTGCCCAGCCAATCGACCGTTGATGCATGAAAGCTGCTGGACATGAAAACCTCAAAGCGCTTGGCGATGGGTGTTCACGCTAATGATCATATGATTAACAGTCAATCGGGATTTTAAGGTGACTCTCAAATCCAATGTGGGAGCGAGCCTGCTCGCGAAAGCGATGTATCAGTCACCCTAAGCATCGACTGACATATCGTCTTCGCGAGCAGGCTCGCTCCCTCAGGATTTTTGTTTAAGGCTCGAGGCCGATGCGGAAGAATTCGCCGCCACTCCATACGCCCAACCAGCGCTGCCCGTCGATTTCGCGACTGACCGCCAGTTCCACCAGTTGGTAAAACACATTGCGGTGAATCAGCGCTTCGAGGTTGGTGCGCACGTGCACGTAAGGCGCGGGCTCTTGAGTCACCGGGTCGATCTCGACGCGGATCGGATGTTCCGGCCCGGCCTCGGCGGTCTCCTCGACGTTGGTGGTGAAGCGCAGCAACTGCGCTTCACCCTCGCCTTCAACCTCCACGGCAATCGCCACAAACGGCGCGTCGTCGACTTTGATCCCGACCTTTTCCACCGGGGTAATCAGGAAGTAATCATCGCCGTCGCGGCGGATGATGGTGGAGAACAGCTTGACCATCGGCTTGCGCCCGATCGGCGTGCCCAGGTAATACCAGGTGCCGTCACGGGCGATGCGCATGTCGATGTCGCCGCAGAAGTCCGGGTTCCACAAGTGCACCGGCGGCAGGCCTTTGGTTTTGGGGATTTGTCCCAACAGGTCATTGGCTTTTTGCGGGCCACTCATGGCGTACTCCTTGGTTTATTGGTCGCCGACTCCCAGCAGGCTGCGCGCATATTGCGCCAGCGGCGGGCCGATCAGGTCTTCCGGCTTGTTGTCGTGGAACGTCAGTAAACCGCCACGACTCTTGATCCGTGCAGTATCAATCAAATACTGGGTGCTGGTCTCGATCAACATGATCTGAATCACCCCGCCGTCGATGCCGAGGCGATCCACGGCTTCCTGATCGAGCCACTCGTCGGAGTTGCCGATGCGGTCGTCAGCCTTGGCGAAGCGGGTATACAGCAGGTAGTGAGCACCGGCATCGCGAGCTTCGCCCAATGCCTGATCGAGGCCTTCCGGGGCTCGCGCACGGCGGACCATCGGGAAGTATTCGACAAAACCTTTGAACGCTTCTTCGGCCACAACGTTCGGGCGCGGATAGGAGCCACCCGGCGGCGCAAATGAACCCTGGGCGATGTAGATGAACGAGTCCGGCTGAATGCGGAAGTTGTTCACCCGACGGCTGTCGCTGTGATCCAGCAGCCCCGCGTCGCTCATCTGATAGCGAGTGCCTTCGGCCATATCGCTGACAGTCATACAGCCGCCAAGCGCCAAAACGGCCAGCAGCAAAACCAGGCTACGCATCCTCATCCTCCAGAAGCCGGTGACGGAAAACCGGCGAATGGCCGTTGGATGCAGCTTTTGCGCCAGCTCAGGAAAATCGTTGATTGTAAGATCGTATTCGCGAGCAAGCTCGCTCCCACAGGAGAATGCATTCGAAATGTGGGAGCGAGCTTGCTCGCGAAAGCGGTTGTTCAGCCGCCGATAATCTTCATAACGGTCGCGCCACCGGAGAACGCCACTTCCTGCTTGTCGCCCAGCGCCTTGACCAGCAAGCGCTGCAACGCCGGCAATGCCTGATGACGCGGCTTGTCGAGCAGATCGCCGACATAGTGGCGGTTGCTCGACGACAGGCAGCCGTGCAGCCATCCCGTCGAAGACAGACGCAAGCGCGAACAGGTTCGGCAGAACGGCACGCTTTCGTTGGCAATCACGCCGAAATGGCCCAGCCCCGGGATCGCATAACGCACGGCCGTTGCATCGACTGGCGCATCGGCTTGCGCGTACTCGTAACGCTCGCCAATCAGGCTCAGCAACTGCTGCAGGCTGACGAACTGTTGCAGGAAGGCATTGGAGTCAGTGGCGAGGTGGCCCATGCGCATCAACTCGATGAAACGCAGCTCGTAGCCACGTTCCAGGCAGTAATCGAGCAGCGGCATCACCTGATCCAGGTTCTGCCCGCGCAACGGCACCATGTTGACCTTGATCTTCATCCCCGCCGCTTTCGCCTGGTCCATGCCATCGAGCACGGTCGCCAGATCGCCGCCACGGGCGATACTGCGGAACGCGCCGGTATCCAGGGTATCGAGGGATACGTTGATCCGGCGCAGACCGGCGTCCACCAGCAGCGGCAGCTTCTTCGCCAGGAGTTGACCGTTGGTGGTCAGGCTGATGTCTTCCAGGCCCATCTTGCCGACGGCACTCATGAAAGATTCGAGTTTGGGGCTGACCAGCGGCTCGCCACCGGTGATGCGCAGGCGCTCGATGCCGGCGGCTTCGATCAGATACGCCACGCCACGGGCCATGGCCTCGGCCGACAGCTCATCCTGCGCAGCCACCAGCCGCTTGCCGTTGGGCACGCAGTAGGTACAGGCGTAATTGCAGGCTGAAGTCAGGCTGATGCGCAAATTGCGAAAACGCCTGCCTTGACGGTCAACGATCATGATCACTCCGGCGATAGAATTTCGAGCCGCTAAAACTTGACTCACAAATCAAGTTTTAGCAAGCCCTATGCCTGAGTATATTCCTGCGGTACTGCGTCATGTAGCGAAATCATGGCGCAATAAGGCCGCTGAATGATTCAGCTGCTCGGGGTTTCCGGATCGCGCTTGCGCTTGTTGCCCATGCGCACGCCGATGTCCATCAGAAACTGGAAGAAGCCTTCCTGATCTTCGAGCACGTTGCTCCAGAACGGCGAGTGATACAGCGCGACCGCGCCGTGCACCAGCGCCCAGGACGCGCAGTAGTGGAAGTACGGCGGCACGTCTTCGAGCTTGCCTTCGCTGATCCGGCCCTTGATGAGCAAGGTCAGGCGTTCGAAGTTCGAGGCACGGATCTTGTGCAGTTCCTCGACCATTTCCGGTACCTGATTGCCTTTCACCACCTTCTCTTCGAGACGGTCGAACAGGCGATAGCGCTGAGGGTCGCGCATACGGAATTCGAAGTAGGCACGGGACAGCGCTTCCTTGTCCTTGTCGACATCGGCCGAATGCAGCAGCTCGTTCAAATCGCGCTCGTAATCGAGCATCAGCCGCAGATAGATCTCGGCCTTGGATTTGAAGTGCTTGTAGATCGTGCCTTTGCCGATACCCACGGCATCAGCAATCATCTCGACGGTGACACTGTCTTCACCTTGTTCGAGGAACAGCTTGAGCGCGGTATCGAGAATTTCTTGCTCGCGGCGACGAAACTCACGGACCTTACGAGGTTCTTTGTGCATAAGAAAAGGTCTGTAGGGGTCAAAATTCGAAGCCGCGTATTATGCCTAACTTGCACAAAAATGCACGGATCATCCGACCATATCTGTGTTTCTTGTTCATTTTGCGAACGCTGAGGCGGCAATGAGAACTCAACAGAAGCGCACGTATTCCAAATTTGTTTAAAAACCCCGACCGCTCAACTGGACTGAACGCCAGACTGATCAATACTTGAACTGTCGGGCGGCATCTCCCCCAAGTGCCGTGCCGGTAAAGGTACCAAGGGACCGCGTGCCTTTGTTTTACTCCTAATGGTCTTAACCCGGATTCACCCCCCAGAACCCGGGTTTTTTTTGCCTGCGATTTGCCGATGACCTACATGGCAGATTTGACAGAGGCCAGCGGAAACAGGCGCTTGAAGTTCTCGGTGGTCTGCTCGGCAAACCGCTCATAGTCTTCCCCACGCAGCATCGCCAGAAACTCCGCCACCTCGCGCACGTACTGCGGCAGGTTCGGTTTGCCGCGATACGGGATCGGCGCCAGATACGGCGAGTCGGTCTCCACCAGCAGGCGATCAGTCGGCACCTTGCTCGCCACATCGCGCAGAGCGTCGGCGTTGCGGAAGGTGACGATGCCCGACAGGGAAATGTAATAACCCATGTCCAGTGCAGCCTTGGCCATGTCCCAGTCTTCGGTGAAGCAATGCAGAACACCCGCCTGGGGCAACGCCGCTTCGCGCAGCAGTTCGAGGGTATCGGCACGGGCGCCACGGGTGTGGATGATCACCGGTTTACCGGTCTGCTGTGCGGCTTGCAGGTGCAGACGGAAGGATGCCTGCTGCAGCTCGGCGGCTTCCGGCTCGTAGTGATAATCCAGACCGGTTTCACCGATCGCCACCACTTTCGGGTGATTGAGCTCATGCAGCAGCCAGTCCAGCGCCGGCGCCGCGCCCGGTTGCACATCCAATGGGTGCACACCGACCGAGCAATCGACGTCGTCATAGCGCTCGGCGAGGGCTTTGACGTCGGCGGCGTTGTCGGCACTGACGCCGATGCACAGAAAATGCCCGACCCCACGCTGGCGGGCCGCATCAAGTGCAGCATCCAGCGAGCCGTCATGGGCGGCGAGGTCGAGGCGATCAAGGTGACAATGGGAATCTACGAGCATAAAAGAGACGGCTACTTACATCGTATGAGTGGGACGGTCGGATTTCAGGGCTCCGGCCAGATGGGTTTCGATGCGACTGCGGGCGGTGTTGTCGCCCTCGTTGAATTGCACGCCGACTCCGGCTGCGCGGTTGCCCTGAGCGCCTTTGGGGGTAATCCAGGCGACCTTGCCGGCCACCGGGATCTTCTCCGCCTCGTCCATCAGGTTCAGCAGCATGAACACCTCGTCGCCCAACTTGTAGCTCTTGTTGGTCGGGATGAACAGGCCACCGTTCTTGATGAACGGCATGTAGGCGGCGTAAAGCACCGATTTGTCCTTGATCGTCAGGGACAGGATGCCGTTGCGCGGCCCGGGGCTGATGGCTTCATTCATGATGACCTCCACTGCTGATGTTCAGAGTCTAGGTACACATTCTTATCTTTGACCAGGCAAACCCGCCCATTGCACCAACAACGCTTCCAGCAGCAGTGCCGGGTTGAGGTTGGCTTTGCTCAGGACTTTCTGCCGCTGGGCGAGAATCCAGTCCTGAATATCGAGGACTTTGCCCTGAGCACTTTTCTGCGCCAGGTACTGCACGACTTTGCGCATATCGGCCAGACCGAGGCCGGCTTCATCCTGGGTCAGTTGGTAGCGCAGGACCAGGCTGGACCAGTCGCAGAACCAGTCGAACAGGCGCAGCATCGGAATGCTTTTCCATTCTTCGGCCAATTGTGTCGGCGATTGCTGCTGCTTGAGCAACTTCTTCACCCCTTCGACCACCTGCGCCCGCTGCTCGCGCACGCCCTGGGACTGCAGGCTGACCGCCGCCAGTGGCGAGCCTGCCGCCAGCGTCAGCAATTCGATGCGCTCCTCTTCGGAACACTCCGGCAGCGCCTGTGCCAGCCATTGCAGGCTCATGGCCTCACCGGGCAGCGGACACGCCTGCTGCACGCAGCGGCTCTTGATCGTCGGCAGCAAACGGCTCGACTGGTGGCTCACCAGCAACAGCACGGTATCGCCGGAAGGCTCTTCAAGGCTTTTTAGCAAGGCGTTGGCGGCATTGATGTTCATCGACTCCACCGGCTCGATCAGCACCACCTTGCGCCCGCCCAGTTGCGCGGTCTGCACCACGAAACTGACCAGATCACGGACCTGATCGACCTTGATCGCCTTGTCGGCTTCTTCCGGCTCAAGGATGTAATTGTCCGGATGGCTGCCGGCCTTGAGCAGCAGGCAGGACTTGCACTCACCGCACGCTTCTGGTGTCGGACGCTGACAGAGCAGGCTGGCCATCAGGCGCTCGGCCAACGCGCGCTTGCCGATCCCGGCCGGGCCGTGCAGCAAATACGCGTGAGCGTGCTGACTGCGTCCGGCCAGTTGCTGCCAGAGGCTGTCCTGCCATGGATAGGCCTCAGCCACGAATCAGCTCCAGCAAGTTCGGAATCAAGGTATCCAGCGATTGCTGAACCTTGACCAATGGCTGACCGGCATCGATGCGCACATAGCGCGCAGGATCAGCCTCAGCGCGCTTGAGAAACGCATTGCGCACGGCTTCGAAAAACGCCCGGCCTTCCAGCTCGAAACGATCCAGACGGCCACGGGCACTGGCACGAGCCAGGCCCATTTCCACCGGCAGATCGAAAATCAGTGTCAGATCCGGACGCAAGTCGCCCTGAACGAACGTCTCCAGCGCAGCAATGCGTTCCATTGACAAACCACGACCGCCGCCCTGATAGGCGTATGTCGAATCAGTGAAACGATCACACAACACCACCGCGCCACGGGCCAGTGCCGGACGAATCACTTCGGCCAGATGCTGGGCGCGCGCGGCGAACACCAGCAACAACTCGGTGTCGGGGTTCATGACCTCATCGGCCGGGGCCAGCAGCACGTCGCGAATCCGTTCGGCCAGTGGCGTTCCGCCGGGTTCGCGAGTCAGCACCACTTCGATACCTTCAACGCGCAGACGCTCGGCGAGGTACTCGCGGTTGGTGCTCTTGCCGGCGCCTTCCGGGCCTTCCAGGGTAATAAACAAGCCAGTCACAGGCAGTCCTTAATCAAAGTCATTGCGCGTTCTGCGGTGCGGTCGTCGCGGGTTCGGCAGCAGGGGCTGGCGCAGGTTCCTGAGGCGGAACTTGCGGTAGCGCCTCAGGGCCGGTGTCCGGGGACGCCGCGGCCGGCGCATTTGCCGGGGCCGGGCTGGAGCGGTAATCGGCGCGGCGCTTGAGCTGAAATTCGCGCACCGCACTGTTGTGTGCATCCAAATCATCGGAGAACACATGGCTACCATCACCACGGGCGACAAAATACAGACTGTTGCCTTCCACCGGATTGAGCGCGGCGTGAATCGCCTCGCGTCCGACCATGGCAATCGGCGTCGGCGGCAACCCGGGAATCACATACGTGTTGTACGGCGTCGGCTCTTTGAGATGCGCACGGGTCAACTTGCCGGTGTAGCGGTCGCCCAGGCCATAGATCACGGTCGGGTCGGTCTGCAACTGCATGCCCAGCGCCATGCGGCGCACGAACACGCCGGCAATCTGCCCGCGCTCCTGTGGCACGCCGGTTTCCTTCTCCACCAGCGACGCCATGATCAGCGCCTGATAAGGCTCGCTGTACGGCGCATCGGCCGAGCGGTTCTCCCACTCCTTGGCCAACACTTCATCGAGCCGGTCAAAGGCCTTCTTCAGCAATTCGACATCGGAAACGCCCCGCACGAAACGGTAGGTATCCGGGAAGAACCGACCTTCCGGGAACAATCCACGATGACCGATTTTCTCCATCACTTCGCTGTCGCTCAAGCCCTTGAGGGTTTGCTCGATCTTTTCATCTTTTGACAGCGCAGCGCGGACCTGGTGGAAATTCCAGCCCTCGACCAGCGTCAGACTGTATTGCACCACTTCGCCACGCTTCCACAAGTCGATCAGACCGTTGACGGTCATGCCTGGCTGCATGCGGTACTCGCCGGTATGGATCGGTGTGCCGGCCAGATTGAAGCGCCAGTAAATGCGCAACCAGAAGGCGTCCTTGATGACCCCATCGGTTTCGAGTTCAAGAAAGGTGCGGGTCGGTGTCGAGCCTTTCGGCACATCCAGCAGTTCTTCCTGCGTGATGTTCAGAGGCTGTTCCAGCGCCGAATGAATTTTCCAGGCGCTGGCGCCCAGTAGCAGCCCTGCCAGAACCAGTCCGGTTTCCAGCAGCAGCAAGAATTTACGTCTCACGAATCAGGCATCCAGTAGCGCGCGGGCAATGGTTTGCAGTTTACGGGTGAGCGGGCCAACCGGCCAGCTCAGTGCAGCGTAGGCGCGTACCGGCCAGACGCCATAAACGCTGTTGCAGATAAAGACTTCGTCAGCCCATTGCAGCTGTTCGAGGCTGACATCGGTAATTTGGGTGGGGATGGCCAATGACTCGGCCTGAAACAATAGTTCGGCACGCATCACACCGGCCACGCCACAGCGCTTCAGATCCGGGGTGATCAGTACGCCGTCGCGCACCAGAAACAGGTTGCTGAACACGCCTTCGATGACGCGTCCGGCCTGATCAAGCATCAAGCCTTCGGCGTGTTCGCCGTCGCGCCATTCGGCGCGGGCAAGCACTTGCTCCAGACGATTCAGATGCTTGAGCCCGGCCAGCAACGGCTGATTCGACAGCCGCGTGACGCAGGGAAACAGGCGCACACCCTGCTCGCCATGCACGGCAGGATAAGCCGCAGGCGGGTTGCCTTGCAGGATGCGCCGACCCTGCGCCGCAGGATCGGGCGCGTAGCCACGCAAGCCATCACCACGGGTAAGGATCAGCTTGAGTACGCCCTCGCCCATTGCCGCTGCATAGGCCCGCAGTTCCGTGCGAACCCGATCAATATCCGCAGCGATAGCCAGACGCGAGCAGCCCTCGGCCAACCGCGTCAGGTGACGATCCAGCAATATCGGCTGGCCGCCGTGCACGGCGATGGTCTCGAACAGCCCATCGCCATAAGCCAGGCCGCGATCTTTCAGCGACAGAGCGTCAGCCGGCTGACCGTCGACCCAGCTGTCCATCAGCCGGCGAACCGACGGAACGCCAACGTGCCGTTGGTGCCGCCAAACCCGAAGGAGTTGGACAGGACGACATCGATGTCCATGTTGCGCGCCGTGTGCGGCACGAAATCGAGATCGCAGCCTTCATCCGGCTCGTCGAGGTTGATGGTTGGCGGGGCCACCTGGCTGTTGATTGCCAGCACACTGAAGATCGCCTCGACCGCGCCCGCCGCACCCAGCAGGTGACCGGTCATGGACTTGGTGGAGCTGACCGCCAGGTTGTAGGCGTGATCACCGAACACGGTCTTGATCGCGTTGGCTTCGGCAAGGTCGCCGGCCGGGGTCGAAGTACCGTGGGCGTTGATGTACTGCACCTGGTCGATGTTGATTTTCGCATCGCGCAGGGCATTGGTGATGCAGCGCGCTGCACCAGCGCCATCAGCGGGTGGCGAAGTCATGTGGAACGCATCGCCACTGGTGCCGAAGCCGATCAGCTCGGCATAGATGGTCGCTCCGCGAGCCTTGGCGTGCTCGAGCTCTTCGAGTACCAGCGCACCGGCACCGTCGGACAGCACGAAGCCATCACGGCCCTTGTCCCAGGGACGACTGGCGCGAGTCGGTTCGTCGTTGCGGGTCGACAGCGCACGGGACGCGCCGAAGCCGCCCATGCCCAGACCGCATGCGGCCATCTCGGCACCGCCGGCGATCATCACGTCGGCTTCGTCGTACATGATGTTGCGCGCCGCCATGCCAATGCAGTGCGTACCGGTGGTACAGGCAGTGGAAATGGCGTAGTTCGGCCCCTGTGCACCCAGGTGAATGGACAGAAAACCGGAAATCATATTGATGATCGAGCCTGGCACGAAGAATGGCGAGATTCGACGCGGGCCCGTCTCATGCAGGGTACGGCTGGTTTCTTCGATATTGGTCAGACCGCCGATGCCCGAACCCATGGCCACGCCAATGCGCTCACGGTTGGCGTCGGTGACTTCCAGACCAGCATTGCGAACAGCCTGAAAACCCGCGGCCAGACCGTACTGAATGAACAGGTCGAGCTTGCGTGCTTCCTTGACCGACAGGTATTCCTCGACATTGAAGCCCTTTACCGAGCCGCCAAAACGGGTGGAATAGGCAGAAAGGTCGGTGTGTTCGATCAGACCAATGCCACTGCGGCCAGCCAGAATGCCCTGCCAGCTGCTTGGCACATCCGTGCCCAGTGGCGACAACATACCCATACCGGTGACTACGACGCGTCTACGCGACACAGCACTCTCCTTTTTCAAATGACGACTTTGCATCAGGCCTAAAGAAAAAACCGCACGCCATGATGGCAGTGCGGTTTTTCCATGACAGCAGACAACGATTACAAACTATTACGCCTGGTGGCTAGTAACGTAGTCGATTGCAGCTTGTACAGTAGTGATCTTCTCAGCTTCTTCGTCAGGGATTTCGGTCTCGAATTCCTCTTCCAGAGCCATCACCAGCTCAACGGTGTCAAGGGAGTCGGCACCCAGGTCTTCAACGAAGGAAGCAGTGTTGACCACTTCTTCTTCTTTAACACCCAGTTGCTCGGCAACGATTTTCTTGACGCGCTCTTCGATGGTGCTCATACCTTGTTTTCACTCCTAATGGACAAATTCAGGCAGCTGGCCAGTGGGTAAGTGTATAGAAAGGCTTTTCAGCTTTTCAACTGAAAGCTTCACTCCTCAAACCCTGCGGCCCTCTGCCTATAAATAGATTGCAGCTTTATAACGGATTTTAGACAGCTCGTATGACATTTTTTTGAAGCAATCCGTCACATTTTACTTACATGTACATCCCACCGTTCACCGGGATTGTAGCCCCAGTGACGTATGCCGCACCGTCGGATGCAAGAAAAGCGACCACCGAGGCGATCTCTTGAGCTTGCCCCAGACGACCCAGCGGAATCTGCGTCTGCAAGGCTTCACGCTGTGCTTCCGGCAGCTCGCGGGTCATATCGGTGTCGATGAACCCTGGGGTTACCGAGTTGACCGTAATCGAACGCGAACCGACTTCACGCGCCATCGCACGGCTGAAACCTTCCAGACCGGCCTTGGCGGCTGCATAGTTTACTTGGCCTGCGTTGCCCATGGCACCCACCACCGAGCCAATACTGATAATTCGGCCCCAGCGCGCTTTGGTCATGCCACGCAAAACGCCCTTGGACAGGCGATACAGACTGTTCAGATTGGTATCGATCACGTCGTACCATTCATCGTCTTTCATGCGCATCATCAGATTATCGCGGGTGATGCCAGCATTATTGACCAGAATGGCCGGCGCACCGAACTGCTCCTGAATGCTCGCCAGCACCGCGCTGACCGATTCGTCGCTGGTGACGTTCAGTTCCAGACCCGTGCCCTGGATACCGTGCTCTTTCAGGGTGGCAGCAATGGCCTCGGCGCCTTTGGCGGAGGTCGCGGTGCCAACAACGATGGCGCCCTGACGACCCAGTTCCAGTGCGATGGCCTGGCCGATACCGCGGCTTGCACCGGTGACCAGTGCAACTTTACCTTGCAGACTCATGCAAGTTTCTCCTGATTCAGGCCAGCGCTGCACGGGCGGCAGCGAAAGCGTCTGGGGTATTGAGGTTGGAAGTCGAAACGCCTTCGGCGCAACGTTTGTTCAGACCGGCCAGGACTTTTCCCGGGCCGCATTCGACCAGACTGGTGGCGCCTTTGGCGGCCAGGGTCTGGACCGATTCAACCCAGCGAACGGGCTTGTACAGTTGTTCGAGCAGATCACGCTTGAGGGTGTCCAGATCGGCCGGCACTTGCGCGCTGACGTTCTGTACGACCGGGATCTGCGGTGCCTGCCAGTCGATGGCAGCGATGGATTCGGCAAAGCGCTCGGCCGCCGGACGCATCAGCTCGCAGTGCGACGGCACGCTCACCGGCAACGGCATGGCACGCTTGGCACCACGGGCCTTGCAACCTTCAATAGCACGCTCGACGGCAGCCTTGGCACCAGCAATCACCACTTGGCCCGGCGAGTTGAAGTTCACCGCGCTGACCACTTCGCCTTGCGCCGCTTCGGCACAGGCGGCCAGCACATCAGCGTCTTCCAGACCGAGAATGGCGGCCATGCCACCCTGCCCGGCCGGAACGGCTTCCTGCATCAGCTGGCCACGGCGCTCGACGAGCTTGACCGCATCAGCCAGGCTCAGGCTGCCGGCAGCAACCAGCGCGCTGTATTCACCCAGGCTGTGACCGGCAACGAATGCGGGACGCGCGCCACCTTCAGCCAGCCACAGACGCCACAGGGCGATCGAGGCGGTCAGAATGGCCGGTTGGGTTTTATCGGTTTGATTGAGCAGCTCTTCCGGGCCCTGCTGGGTCAATGCCCACAGGTCATAGCCCAGAGCCTCAGAGGCTTCTTTGAAAGTTTCGAGGATCAGCGGATGTTCCGCGCCCAACTCGGCCAGCATGCCGAGGGACTGCGAACCCTGTCCTGGAAAGACGAATGCGAGGGAAGCAGACATGTAACAAGCCCCTAATGATCTTGTCGTCGGAAAGTGACGCCCCACCGGGGGACGCAAGAAACTGACAGTTGGATGGCCCTTTGAACCGGGCGGTCACATTTAAGCATTGTCCGACGAAAACGCCTAAGACAACAGATCCTCCAGACGACCGTGGAGGCGCTCAGGGAGGTTCTCCTGAATCTCGATCAGCGCGCGCTGAATCGCGCTCTGAAAGCCCTGAACCCCGGCCGAACCGTGACTTTTCACCACGATGCCCTGCAAGCCGAGGAAACTTGCGCCGTTATGTCGCGCAGGCGCCAGATCCGCCTGCAGACGCTTCATCAATGGCAGGGCCAAAGCACCCACCACGCGGGAAGCGAAGCTTTGCTTGAACAAGGCCTCGATACGCGCGGCGATCATCGTCGCCAGGCCCTCGCTGGACTTGAGCAGGATATTGCCGACAAAACCGTCACAGACCACCACATCCGCCTCGCCGCGATACAGGCCATCGCCCTCGACAAAACCGATGTAGTTGATGCCGCGCGCCGCCTGCAACAAGGTCGCCGCCAACTTGACCTGCTGATTGCCCTTGATGTCTTCGGTACCAATATTCAGCAACGCGACACGCGGCCGGGCGATGCCCAGCGTCTGCGCCGCCACCGAGCCCATCACCGCGAACTGCAACAAGTGTTCGGCGCTGCAATCGACGTTGGCGCCCAGGTCGAGCAACTGGCAATAACCCTTCTGCGTCGGAATCGCCGCCACCATCGCCGGCCGATCAATCCCCGGCAAGGTCTTGAGCACAAATCGCGACAGCGCCATCAACGCCCCGGTATTGCCGGCGCTGACACAGGCCTGGGCCTTTCCGTCACGCACCAGTTCCAGGGCGACACGCATCGACGAGTCAGGCTTGCCACGCAAGGCCTGGGTCGGCTTTTCGTCCATGGTGATGACTTCAGACGCCGGGACAATTGTCAGGCGCGCGCGATCGGCAGCCGATTGGCCGTTGATCAGTTCTTCAAGTAGGGAGGGTTGACCGACGAGGGTCAGGTGCAGCGAGGGCGTAGCAGAAAGGCAAGCAAGGCTGGCCTGAACAATGCTGCGGGGACCGAAGTCCCCGCCCATTGCGTCAATCGCGATGACTTGAGCGGACAAGTGATTACTCGTCAGCGCCCTTGTCGATCACTTTACGGCCACGGTATACGCCTTCTGGCGATACGTGGTGACGCAGGTGAACTTCACCAGTGGTTTTTTCTACAGACAGGGTGCTAGCCTCGAGAGCGTCGTGCGAACGGCGCATGTCACGGGCAGAGCGGGATTTTTTGTTCTGCTGAACAGCCATAATTGATTAACTCCTAAACGTTTGGGTCACGCTTTAACTGCGCCAATACACTGAACGGGTTGGACCGCGTTACCTCGTCCTCGCTCGGTTCGGGCTCATCTGCTCCCGCCGGCTGCTGGCATTCTTCCGGATGATGAGCAGGCACAATGGGCAAGGCGAGCAGAAGCTCCTCCTCGATCAGTGACTGCAGATCCAATGGATCTTCGCCCAGTTCCAGCACGTCATAACCTTTCGGTAACGACTGGGTATTCGCACCCTCCTTCACAACAGCGTAACTGCATTCGCTGTGGATCGGCAGGGTGACCAGCTCAAGACAACGCTGGCAAACCATTTTGACTTCGGTGTCGATAAAGCTGTGGATCACCACAGATTTACGTTCATCTCGCTCAAAAACGAATTTGGCCTGCACCGTACCGACATCGTCGGAAAGCGGGTCGCAGAGTCTCTTCAAATCGGCCAGCAGCAGTTCACCTTGAAGGGTGGTGCCACGGTCAGCCAATTTGCGCGGGTCAACGTGAGGTGGAATCGGGTCATTCAACATAGGCGCAGCATTATAGGGATGCCCCCACCCATGTCAAAGGAAATTGTGCCCTGTCCGTCACTTGCGTGCCTCCGCTAGAATTCGCGCCTGCCTCAGGAGACGTCAATGCTGCCTTTATTACTTGCTTCGAGCTCGACTTATCGCCGTGAATTGCTCGCCCGCCTGCACCTGCCGTTCGTCTGCAGCTCGCCGGATATCGACGAAAGCCACCAGCCGGGCGAATCCGCCATCGAACTGGTCAAGCGCCTCGCCGAACAGAAAGCCCGCGCACTGGCCGCCAGCTACCCCGCTCATCTGATTATCGGCTCAGACCAGGTTGCAGTGCTCGGCGAACGGATCATCGGCAAGCCACACACCTTCGACAAGGCTCGTGAGCAACTGCTGGCCGCCAGCGGCGCCAGCGTGACCTTCCTCACCGGCCTGGCCCTGCTCAACAGCCAGACCGGCCACTGCCAGGTCGACTGCGTGCCATTTACCGTGCACATGCGCCAGCTCGACGAGGCGCGCATCGAGCGCTACCTGCGCCTGGAGCAGCCTTACGACTGCGCCGGCAGCTTCAAGGCCGAAGGCCTGGGCGTGAGCCTGTTTCAGTCCACCGAAGGATCTGACGCCACCAGCCTGATCGGCCTGCCACTGATTCGCCTGATCGACATGTTGCTGGCCGAAGGCGTGCAAATCCCTTAAAGCAAAAGATCGCAGCCTGCGGCAGCCCCTACATTGATCTCTGTAGGAGCTGCCGCAGGCTGCGATCTTTTGATCTTTACAACGAATCAGCGCAACGAAGGCCCGTGAAACCCCATCCACATCGCCAACTGCTCAGCGACACTGGCACCGAGCTTTTTCGAGAAGCGGTCGAATGGCGATTCCTGAACCGTGAAGTCCACCAGCTCTTTCTCGCCAATCACATCCCGCGCCACCGAACTGGCATTCCCCAAACCATCGATCAGGCCCAGCGGCAGCGCCTGCTCGCCAGACCAGACCAGCCCGGAGAACAGCTCCGGATGCTCCTTGTCCTTCAGACGATCGCCACGACCCTGCTTGACGCTATTGATGAACTGCTTGTGCGTGGTGTCCAGCACGGTCTGCCAGAAAGCCGTCTCATCAGGCTTCTGCGGCTGAAACGGATCGAGGAACGACTTGTGCTCACCCGATGTATAAGTGCGACGCTCGACGCCGAGCTTGTCCATGGTGCCGACAAAACCGTAACCGGCCGCCGTTACACCGATGGAGCCGACCAGACTGGCCTTGTCGGCATAGATCTGATCCGCCGCACTGGCGATGTAATAGGCACCGGACGCACCGAGATCGGAAATCACCGCGTACACCTTGGTATCCGGATGCAGGCCGCGCAGACGCTTGATCTCGTCATACACATAACCCGACTGCACCGGGCTGCCGCCAGGACTATTGATCCGCAGGATCACGCCCTTGACCTTCTTGTCCTCGAAGGCTGCACGCAGACTACCGACGATGTTGTCAGCGCTCGCAGGCTCCTTGTCAGCAATCATGCCGGTGACGTCGATCAGCGCGGTGTAGTTCGGGCCACGGGTGGCGCTCTTCTCCATGTCCATCAGCGGCGTGAACAGGATCAGCGCAACAAACAGATAAACAAACGTCAGCAGCTTGAAGAAGATCCCCCAACGCCGTGAGCGACGCTGCTCCTGCACACTGGCCAGCAAAGTCTTTTCCAGCAGCTTCCAGCTTTTCTCGTCACCGTCGTCGGCACTTGCCTTGGCCGGTGCTTTCCATTCGTCGGTCATGCGCTGTACCCCAGCAAAAACGTATTAAGCCTGCTGCCCCAGCCAGGCGTGCAATTCACTAAAACGGTCGATCGACAGGCGCGGCTCGAACTGCTGCAGCGACTCGATCGACTGCGCGCCATAGCTGACAGCCACCGACGCCATGCCCGCATTGCGCGCCATCAGCAGATCGAAGGACGAATCCCCGACCATCAGCGCCTGCTCAGGCCGCACGCCGCAATGCGCGAGAATCTGCTCCAACATCAACGGATGCGGCTTGCTCGCGGTCTCGTCGGCGGCGCGGGTGATATCGAAATAATCTTCCCAGCCATTAGCCTTGAGCACCCGGTCCAGCCCGCGACGATTCTTGCCGGTCGCGACCGCCAGGTGATAGCCCTGCTCGCGAAACGACGCCATCGACTCGACCACACCCTCGAACAGCGGCGAAGGCACGGCTTCTGCCGCGATGTAATGATCGGCGTAGTACTCGCGAAACAGGGTCATTTCGGCATCGCTGATGTCCGGGTACAAGGTGCGGATCGCCTCGGGCAAGCCCAGACCGATGATGCCCTTGACGGCAAAATCATCGCGCAACTCGAAACCGGAGCGCGCGGACGCCGAATGCATCGCCTCGACAATCCGACCAATGGAATCGGCGAGGGTGCCGTCCCAATCAAAAATCAGCAGTTTGTAATCAGATGGGCGCACTCAATCGCTCCACGGTCTTGGCCCACATTTCATCCACTGGGGCTTGCAGCTTGAGCTCACCGCCATCGGGCAGTGGCACGGTCAGCATGTAGGCGTGCAGGAACAGGCGCTTGCCGCCCAGATCACGGATTTCCTTGCTGAAACCGTCATCGCCGTACTTGGTGTCGCCGGCAATGCAATGCCCGGCGTGCAACGTGTGGACGCGGATCTGGTGGGTGCGCCCGGTGATCGGCTTGGCTTCGATCAGAGTGGCAAAGTCGCCAAAGCGGCGCAGGACCTTGAACACCGTCACCGACTCCTTGCCCTCCTCCTCATCGACCTCGACCATGCGCTCCCCGGAGCGCAGGTTGCTTTTACCCAGTGCCGCGCGGACTTGCTTGATCGAAGTCGCCCAATTGCCACGCACCAGTGCCATGTAGCGCTTGTCGACACCATCGCCACGCAAGGCGGCGTGCAAGTGCCGCAACATGCTGCGCTTCTTGGCGATCATCAGCAGGCCGGAAGTGTCACGATCGAGACGATGAACCAGCTCCAGCTCCTTGGCATCGGGACGCAACTGACGAAAGGCTTCGATCACCCCGTAATTCAAGCCGCTGCCGCCGTGAACCGCAATGCCGGCGGGCTTGTTGATCACGATCAGGGCTTTGTCTTCGTAGACAATCGAGGCTTCCAGACGCTGCAACAGGCCTTGAGCCAATGGCACCGGTTCGTCGCGCTCAGGCACACGAACCGGCGGCACGCGCACGATATCGCCGGCCTGCAGCTTGTATTCGGGCTTGATCCGCCCCTTGTTCACGCGCACTTCGCCTTTACGCAAAATGCGGTAAATCAAGGTCTTGGGCACGCCTTTGAGCCGGGCAAGGAGGAAATTGTCGATTCGTTGGCCGGCATACTCCGGCGAGACTTCAAGCAGTTGAACGCCTGGAGTCGAAGGGGCAGTAGTTGTCATGCCGCGGATGATAACAATTTTTATGGAATTGAAGCACTTAATCATTGCTGCTATAGTCGCGAACGCCGCCAAAAGCGGCCTGGACAGCGGAACCACGGTCAAAAACCGGCCCTGACCAACGCAATTCACCAGGACGCGAGGCCGTCCTACGGGGCTTTCGCTACGTAACGGTGGAGTTTGCAGTTGTAACAAGCGCAGGTGACATGAGGCCTGAATTACACCGTCGAGCAGAGTTTTCACTCGCCTGACAGGCACATATTCAAGGCCAGTTCACAAAGTGCAGTCAGCTGCAGATGACCCCGAGCGAAGGCTTCGGAAACATCGCCTGAATTAGCCATGATGCGTGACCTCCCCTTTCGGAGCTCACGGTAAATGCCAACCCGCTGCGGATTCTGCGCGCGGCAGCACCCGAATTATCAGGGATACGTGTAGGGTGGAGATGCACAACCGCCGGACTGTGTAGCAATAGGCTTTATCAAGACGCTTCATCTCGTCCACAGCCGCTGGTTGATTCCTCCTCCTGACTGAGTGCTTAAGTAGCCACAGCAAGCAGGACGCGTACGTCGCGATATCGGCCCAATTGGCCTGACATCGCTGGACACGGGAATGGCCAACCACTCCCGACGCACCTGACACCGACCGTGAGAAGTCGTGTGTGCCGAACGCCGTTTCCGGCAGCCCGGAAACCGACGGTACTACATGAAAAGAATGCTGATTAACGCAACTCAACCCGAAGAGTTGCGTGTTGCACTGGTAGATGGCCAACGCCTCTACGACCTGGACATCGAATCCGGTGCACGCGAGCAGAAAAAGGCCAACATCTACAAAGGCCGTATCACTCGCATCGAACCAAGCCTTGAGGCTGCCTTTGTCGATTTCGGCTCCGAGCGCCACGGCTTCCTGCCCCTCAAAGAAATCTCCCGCGAATACTTCAAGAAAGCCCCTGAAGGCCGCGTCAACATCAAGGACGTCCTGAGCGAAGGCCAGGAAGTCATCGTTCAGGTCGAAAAAGAAGAACGTGGCAACAAGGGCGCCGCCCTG
Source organism: Pseudomonas sp. AO-1 (assembly GCF_019775695.1). Classification (NCBI taxonomy): domain Bacteria; kingdom Pseudomonadati; phylum Pseudomonadota; class Gammaproteobacteria; order Pseudomonadales; family Pseudomonadaceae; genus Pseudomonas; species Pseudomonas sp. AO-1. The sequence continues at coordinate 1,927,238 of NZ_CP079947.1, read as the reverse complement.
ACCACGTTCATCAGCCTGGCCGGTCGTTACCTCGTGCTGATGCCGAACAACCCACGTGCCGGCGGTATCTCCCGTCGCATCGAAGGCGAAGAACGCAACGAACTGCGTGAAGCGCTGAACGGTCTGGTTGCACCGGCCGACATGGGTCTGATCGTGCGCACTGCCGGCCTGGGCCGCAGCAGCGAAGAAATGCAGTGGGACCTCGATTACCTGCTGCAACTGTGGACCGCCATCAAAGAAGCCTCGCTGGATCGCTCCGCGCCATTCCTGATCTACCAGGAAAGCAACGTGATCATCCGCGCCATCCGCGATTACCTGCGCCAGGACATCGGCGAAGTGCTGATCGACAGCGTTGAAGCCCAGGACGAAGCCCTGACCTTCATCCGCCAGGTGATGCCGCAGTACGCCAGCAAGATCAAGCTGTACGAAGACAGCGTGCCGCTGTTCAACCGTTTCCAGATCGAAAGCCAGATCGAGACCGCTTTCCAGCGCGTCGTCGAACTGCCTTCCGGCGGTTCCATCGTTATCGATCCGACCGAAGCCCTGGTGTCCATCGACATCAACTCGGCGCGCGCCACCAAAGGCAGCGACATCGAAGAAACCGCACTGCAGACCAACCTTGAAGCCGCCGAAGAAATCGCCCGTCAGTTGCGCCTGCGCGACATCGGCGGCCTGATCGTCATCGACTTCATCGACATGACCCCAGCCAAGAACCAGCGCGCCGTGGAAGAGAAAGTCCGCGAATGCCTGGAAGCCGACCGCGCTCGCGTGCAGATCGGCCGCATTTCGCGCTTCGGCCTGCTGGAAATGTCCCGTCAGCGCCTGCGTCCATCGCTGGGCGAAAGCAGCGGCATCGTCTGCCCGCGCTGCAACGGCACCGGCATCATCCGTGACGTCGAATCGCTGTCGCTGGCAATCCTGCGCCTGATCGAAGAAGAAGCCTTGAAAGACCGCACTGCCGAAGTGCGCGCTCAGGTGCCGATCCCGGTTGCCGCGTTCCTGCTCAACGAAAAACGCAACTCGATCACCAAGATCGAACTGCGTACCCGTGCCCGTATCGTCATTCTGCCGAACGACCACCTGGAAACCCCGCACTTCGAAGTTCAGCGTCTGCGTGACGACAGCCCGGAAGCTGCGACCAACCAGTCCAGCTACGAAATCGCTGCTGCCGCTGCCGAAGTCGAAGAAGTCCAGCCAGCCGCTGCGACCCGCACCCTGGTTCGCCAGGAAGCTGCGGTCAAGACAGCTCCTGCCCGCGCCAACGCGCCAGTGCCAACCGAAGTCGCCGCACCAGCCCCCGCGCCGGCTCCGGTTGCCGCGCCAGAGCCAAGCCTGTTCAAGGGTCTGGTGAAATCGCTGGTCAGTCTGTTCGCTACCAAAGAAGAGCCAGCCGCGCCGGTCGTCGTTGAAAAACCGGCCACCGAGCGTCCGGCCCGCAACGAAGAGCGTCGCAACGGTCGTCAGCAGAGCCGCAACCGTAACGGTCGCCGCGATGAAGAGCGCAAGCCGCGCGAAGAACGTGCACCGCGTGAAGAACGCGCCCCACGCGAGCCGCGTGAAGAGCGTCAGCCACGTGAAGCCCGTGAAGTCCGCGAGCCACGTGAAGCCCGCAGCGAGGCGCCAGCCGCTCGCGAAGAACGTGCTCCACGCGCTCCACGTGAAGAACGTGCGCCACGTGCTCCACGTGAAGACCGCAAGCCACGTGGCGAGCGTGAAGAGCGCGTGCGTGAACTGCGCGAGCCTCTGGACGCCGCTCCGGCTGCACCCGTAGCGGCTGCCACTGCCGCCGTGGTCGCAGAAGAGCGTCCGGCCCGTCAGCCACGCGAAGAACGCGCACCGCGTCCGCCGCGTGAAGAGCGTCAACCGCGCGCCGAGCAGGCCGCTGCTGCCGTCGCTGAAGAAGAAGTGAACACTAACGAAGAGCAACTGCCGGAAGACGGTCAGGACAACGCCGAAGGCGATCGTCCACGTCGTCGCTCCCGTGGTCAGCGCCGTCGCAGCAATCGTCGCGAGCGTCAGCGTGATGCCAACGGCAACGTGATCGAAGGTTCGGAAGAATCCGAGTCCGGCGAAAACGCCGCTGCTCCAAGCGCTGCCGATCTGGCTGCCGGCCTGGCCGTGACCGCCGCTGTGGCCAGCAGCGTGATCAGCGCTCCGGCCGAAGCACAGGCTCACGAGCAAGCCGAACGCGCCACCGCCGCTGTTCAAGAAACCGCTCCAGTGGAAGCGCCGGTCGTTGAGGCCACTACCCCGGTGGAAGTGGTTGCTGCTCCGGAAGTCGAAGTGGCACCGGTTCAAGAAACACTGCCTCAGGTTGCAGCCGCTGCAGAACCCGCCGCTGAGGCGCCAGTCGTGGCCGCAGAGCCGGTTGCTGAAACCGTCGCTGAAACCGTGACCGAAAGCGTGCGTGAAGTTCGCGAAGAACAGACCGCGTTCAACTGGGTTGCCGAGCCTGCCGTCGCTGAAACGCCAGCGCCAGTCGTTGAAGCCCCGGTGGTTGAAGAAGCCAAGGCTGCCGCGCCAGTGGTTGAAGCTCCTGCACCTGCTCCAGCGCCAGTCGTTGAAGCACCGGTCGAAGCACCTGTGGTGGCCGAAGAGCCTGCTCCAGTGGTTGAGGCCACGCCGGTCAGCGCCCTGACGCCAAACGGCCGTGCACCGAACGACCCACGTGAAGTGCGTCGCCGCAAGCGTGAAGCCGAGCGCCTGCAGAAGGAAGCCGAACTGGCTGCCGCTGCTGCTCCGGCGGCTGAAGTGGTCGAAGTTGCTGCGGTGACTGAAGAGGCCGTGGTTGAGTCGGTGATCGCCGAAGCACCACGCTCCGTTCAGGACGCGGTCGAGCATCACCAAGCGGCCGAGGAAAAAGAACACGAGCCTAAACCGCTCGTCTGATTCCGAAAGCCAATAAAAAGCCCCGCCGGGTGAAAACCTGGCGGGGCTTTTTTATTTCATTTAGAAGATCAAAAGATCGCAGCCTTCGGCAGCTCCTACATAGGTCTCCTGTAGGAGCTCCCGAAGGCTGCGATCTTTTGATCTGGCTTTATTTGAACACCAACGCTTCTGGCACATCGATATCCCACAACACCCCGGGATCATCCACCGCTACCTCAATCACCCTGCCCTGCTTGAACAAAGGCCTGGCGCCGCGATCACCACTCAAGGCCTGCAAGCCCGGCCCGAACGAACGCCCAAACCCCACCGGATGGCCAAATTCGCCCTCCTGCACCGGCACACTAACCGCGTCATCGGTCATTGCCGCCACCACCCGCTCAATGCTCGACGGCAAAATAAACGGCATGTCCCCCAACACGATCAGCCAGCCATCCGCCTCGGGGCAGGCGGCAACGCCCGCCGCAATGCTGTCACCCATCCCGCTCGATTCAATCGAGACCACGTCACAGCTATAAGCCTGAGCCATGCGCATCGCCTGCGGCCGTGCTTCAGTGGTCACCAGCACCCGCTTGTCGAGGTTGGCCGGCAGATTCAGCAACACTTGCTCGATCACCGAGCGCACCGCGCCATCACGCCCGGTGCAATCGGCCAGCAACTTGTCCTTGTCGGCACCGGCAACCTGGCGAAAGCGACTGCCCTCGCCCGCCGCCAATACGATCACTGCGATGGATCGACTCATGCGCCCTCCACGGCTTTCTTCTGTTTCAACTCGACACCATTCTTGATCGCCACAATCTCCGCCAACAACGACAGGGCAATCTCCGCCGGTGAATGGCTGCCGATGTGCAGACCGATCGGCCCATGCAATCGCGCAATGGCTGATTCTGACAAGCCTAGCTGAGCCAGATTGTCCCGGCGTTTCTGACTGTTGACCCGAGAGCCGAGTGCACCGACATAGAAGGCCGGCGAATCGAGCGCCGTAAGCAACGCCATATCATCCAGACGTGGGTCGTGGGTCAGCGCGACAATGGCTGTGCGTTCGTCCGTCTGAATGCTTATTACAGCGTCATCCGGCATGCCCGGGACAAAGCGCCCGTGATGCTCTTCCCAACCGTAGACGAACTCGGTACGCGGATCGCAAATCAGCACTTCGAAATCCAGCAGCCGGGCCATGTCCGCCACGTAGCGCGACAGCTGCCCGGCACCGATCAACAACAGACGCCAGCGCGGGCCATAAATGGCGCGCAGGGTCTTGCCGTCGAATGCCAGCACATCGGATTTGCTCGCCGCTGATAGCACCACTTCACCGGTTTCGATGTTCAGCTCACGGGCGACAATTTCATGCGCCTCGCACCGCGCGAGCAATTCGGCGACCCACGCCGGATCAGCGACCAGCTCTTCGGTCAGACGCAACGTGCCGCCACAGGGCAAGCCAAAGCGCGCAGCCTCCTCGCGGGTGACGCCATAAGTAATCAGCTGCACCGGTGGCCCGTCGCTGGCGATGCGCCCGTCGTGCAGACGGGCGATCAAGTCATCCTCGACACAACCGCCCGACACCGAGCCAATCACCACGCCGTCCTCGCGCAACGCGAGCATCGCACCCGGCGCCCGGGGCGCGGTGCCCCAGGTCTGCACCACGCTGAACAGCACCACTCGCTGCCCGGCGCGGCGCCATTCGAGCACGCTGCGCAGAACGTTGAGATCGGCGCAGTCCATCACGCTTGCGCCTTCTGCCAACCCTGCAACTGATAACGCACCGGCAGGTTGCGGATGCGCTGGCCGGTGGCAGCGAAGATGGCGTTACACAGCGCCGGCGCAATCGGTGGCACGCCGGGTTCACCGACACCACCCAACGGCACGTCGCCCGGCGGCGCCACCAAATGCACCGCGATTGCCCTCGGCGCCAGCGACATGCGCGCCACTTCGTACATATGGAAGTTGTCCTGCTGGACCTTGCCGTCCTTGAAGCTGATTTCACCCAGCACCGCGTTGCCCAGGCCCATCACACAAGCGCCTTCGAACTGCGAGCGGATGCGTTCCGGGTTGATCTGCGGCCCGCAATCGACGGCGATGTCAGCCTTGTGCACGATCAGCGTACCGTCGTCCTTGACCTCGACTTCGATCACCGCCGCCACATAGGTGACGAAGCTGTAATGCACCGCCAGACCCAGACCACGGCCCTTGGGCAACTGACGTCCCCAACCGGCAGCCTTGGCCGCAGTTTCCAGTACCGTGCGCATGCGTCCGGTGTCGATCGGATAGCGCTCGGGGGATTCGCCGTAGTTCCACTCCTCACTCAGGGTGCGTGGATCGATCTGCCGATCCGGGCCGAGCAACTTGATCTGATATTTGAGTGGATCGACGCCGGCCTTGTGCGCCAGTTCATCGACAAAACTCTGAATCGCAAACCCGTGAGGAATGTTCGACACCGAGCGATACCAGCCGACGCGGGTATGCACCGTGGCTTCGGGGTTTTCCAGACGCACGTTGGGAATCGCGTAGGCCATGTTGGTAAAGCCCATGCCCAGCTCGAACGCCGCCTCATGGTTCATGCCCGGAGCAAACAGCGCAGTAATGCTCGGCGCCACGGTGCGGTGCAGCCAGCCGGACGGCATGCCGTCCTTGCCGACAGCCGCCTTCAAATACTCGGCGGACACTGTGTGGAAATACGAGTTATGGATGTCATCTTCGCGGGTCCATTGCACTCGCACGGCTTTACCGGGGAACTCCTTGGCAAGGATCGCCGCTTCGACGACGAAATCCGGCTTGGATTTACGGCCGAAACCGCCACCGAGCAGCGTGACGTTGAAGGTGACATTGTCGAACGGCAGCCCCAGGCGCTCGGCGATGCGCTCGCGAGTCACCTGCGGCGCCTGGCTCGGCGCCCACGCTTCACACACACCTTTGTCGTAGCGAGCGATGGCGACCATCGGCTCCATCGGTGCCTGCGCCAGATGCGGCAAATAGTAGGAGGCTTCGAGGCTACTGGCAGCGCCGCTCAGTGCCTTGTCGATATCACCGGTGTTGCGCACCACTTTGCCGGGTTTGCGCGACGCCGCTTCCAGTTCCTTGCGATAAGCGATCGAGTCATAACTGGCATTGGGGCCGTCGTCCCATTCGATTTTCAGCGCCTCGCGGCCCTTGATCGCCGCCCAGGTATTGCTGGCAATCACCGCTACGCCGCCCAGCGGCTGGAATTCCGAAGGCAGCGGACGGCTTTCGATCTGCATGACCTTCAGCACACCCGGAACCTTCAGCGCGGCGCTGTCATCCAGCGACTTGACCTTGCCGCCGTACACCGCCGGACGGGCGATGGTCGCGTAGAGCATGCCGTCGAAATGCACGTCGGCGCCGTACACCGCGCGCCCGTTGACGATGTCGTCACCGTCGATGGCCTTGGTGCCTTCCTTGCCGATGTAGCGAAACTCCGACGGCTGCTTGAGGCGCAAGCTGTCACGGGCCGGCACCGCCAGCGCGCTGGCTGCGGCGGCAAGTTCGCCGTAACCCAGCTCGCGGCCGGACGGTGTGTGCAGCACTTTGTGCAACTGCGCATGGCACTCGCCCACCGGCACCTGCCACTGCGCAGCGGCGGCTTGTTCCAGCATGGTCCGGGCCGCCGCGCCGCAACGGCGCATCGGTTCATACCAGTGACGCATGCTGCGTGAACCGTCAGTGTCCTGGTTGCCGAACCGCACTTCATCGCCCGGCGCCTGCTGCACTTTGACCTTGGCCCAATCGGCGTCCAGTTCATCGGCGACCACCATGGTCAGGCTGGTGCGCACACCCTGGCCCATTTCCGAGCGGTTGCAGACCACGGTGACCGTGCCGTCTGCGGCAATGCTCACGTAAACCTTGGGATCGTCGATCCAGCCGTTGGGCATGCCATCAGCGCCAAACTTCTTCGGCGCGTCTTCAGCCAATGCATCCTGCCAGCCCCAGCTCGCGGCCAGCACCAATGCGCCCGTGGCGCCGACGCCTTTGAGAAAACCGCGGCGGCTGAGATTGCACAGGGCGAAATCATTCGGCAAGCGGCTCATGCCTTGGCCTCCTTCAGGTGAGTTGAAGCCTGACGGATCGCGGTCTTGATCCGGTTATACGTGCCGCACCGGCAAATATTGCCGACCATTGCCTCTTCGATCTGCTCATCGCTCGGATTCGGATTGGTTTTAAGCAACGCCGTGGCAGACATGATCTGCCCGCCCTGACAGAAACCGCACTGCGCCACGGCGCTGTCGAGCCAGGCTTGCTGAACGACTTGTCCAACCGGATCGGCGTGCAGATTGTCGATGGTGCTGACGTTCTGCCCGATCACCGAGCCGATCGGCGTAATGCAACTGCGCGCCGGCAAGCCGTCGATGTGAATGGTGCAGGCACCGCACAGGCCCATGCCGCAGCCGAATTTGGTGCCGTTGTAACCGGCGACATCACGAATAGCCCACAACAGCGGCATGTCTTCCGTGACATCGAGGGAATGGTCTTGACCGTTTAATTTCAGGGTAATCATGGGCACGCCCGCATATTAGTGGTTATGGGGTCGAGCAGAACTGGCGGTGATTCACGCAGATCGACTCAGGCTAATGGGCTCTCTTGTGCCGACGCGAACGTCTGCACCGGGCCTTTGGTGGAGCAAATGACGCTTATCGTTAGCTGGCTAAGTTAACCCACCGTTAACAAAAAAGCCCTGCACTTTCGCTCAGTGCAGGGCTTTGGATACCGACTTGAAGCGTAGCCTCAATAACGGTTCGGCTCCATTTCCAGCTCGACATTGAAACGTTCGGCAATATCTTTCTGGATGCGTTGCGCCAGCTCCAGCAATTGCAGGCCGGTGGCGGTGCCGTAGTTGACCAGCACCAGCGCCTGCAATTTATGCACGCCGGCATCGGCCTCGCGGAAACCTTTCCAGCCAGCGCGCTCGATCAACCAGCCGGCGGCCAGTTTCATCTGCCCGTCCGCTTGCGCATAGGCCACCAGATCCGGGTGCTGCGCCTTGATCTGCTCGACCAGTGCGGCCGACACCAGTGGATTCTTGAAGAAACTGCCGGCATTGCCGAGCACCGCCGGGTCCGGCAGTTTTTCGCTGCGGATACTGCAGATTGCGCGGCTGACGTCGCTCGGCGTTGGTTGCTCAATGCCCTGCTCAGTCAGGCGCTGGCGCACCGGGCCGTATTCCAAATGCAGATGCGCGACACGATCAAGCTTGAAGCGCACCCGCAGGATCAGCCAACGTCCCGGCTGCTGCTTGAACAGACTGTCGCGGTAGGCGAAGTTGCACTCCTCCAGGCTGAAGTCGCGCAGTTCGCCGGTCTGGCGGTTCAGCGCGGTCAGCCCGGCGAACACATCCTTGATCTCAACGCCGTAGGCGCCGATGTTCTGCATCGGCGCCGCGCCAACAGTGCCGGGGATCAGGCTGAGGTTTTCCAGACCGGAAAAACCCTGCGCCAGCGTGTGCTGCACGAACGGATGCCACGGCTCGCCGGCTTCGGCTTCGATCACTACACGATTGCCGTCGTCACTGATCAGCCGAATGCCTCGGGTCGCCATGCGCAGCACCAGCGCCGGAATATCTGCAGTCAGCAGCAGGTTGCTGCCGCCGCCGATCACCAGCAACGGCACGTCATGGGCAGTCGCGTAGGCCAGTGCTTCGTGGACGTCGGCGTCGCTGTGCGCCTCGGCGAACAACTGCGCGCGAACGTCGACGCCAAAACTGTTGAACGGTTTCAGCGAAACCTGTGATTGAAGCTGCAAACTCATAACCGGCCCTTCACTTCGATCAACAGTTGGTCACACGCCGCTTCGATCAGGTCCAGCACCTGCTCGAAGCCCTGATCGCCGTCGTAGTACGGATCCGGCACTTCATCGACCACACCGGCGTAACGGCGCAGGAACAGGTCCAGTTCGGCCTTGCCGGTGGACGGTTGCAAGGCCTTGAGGTTGCGCAGATTGCTGTGGTCCATGGCCAGAATCAGGTCGTAACTGGCGAAATCGGCACGGCTGACCTGCTGCGCGCGTTGCGCCGACAGGTCATAACCGCGCACTTTGGCTGCGGCCTGGCTGCGTTTGTCCGGCGGATTGCCGACGTGCCAGTCACCGGTGCCGGCGGAGGCCACTTCGACCTGATCCGCCAGCCCCGCTGCGCGCAGTTTGTGGCGCAACACGCCTTCAGCGGTGGGCGAACGGCAGATGTTGCCCAGGCACACGAACAGAACGCGCATCAGGCCTCCAGCAGGCGACGAACGCGCTCGAGGTCTTCAACGGTGTCGACCCCGGTTGGCGGCGCGATCAACGCATCGGCCACATGAATCCGCACGCCATGCCACAGAGCACGCAGCTGTTCCAGCGATTCAGTGTTTTCCAGCCAGCACGGGCCCCAGCTCACAAAGTCCTGAAGGAAGCCGGCGCGGTAGGCATAAATGCCGATGTGGCGACGGTACGGCACGCCTTCCGGCAACACGTCACGGCTCTTGGCGAAAGCATCGCGGGCCCACGGCAAGGTGGCGCGACTGAAGGTCAGCGCCAGACCGTTAATGTCGCTGACGACCTTGACTACGTTGGGGTTGAACAGGGTTTCGACGTCTTCGATCGGCTCGGCCAGGGTGGCCATGCGCGCTTCGGTGTGGGCCGCGAGGTTGGCGGCGACCTGATCGATCACGCTTGGCGGGATCAACGGTTCATCGCCCTGGACGTTGACCACGATCGCGTCCGGCGCGAGGCCCAGTTTGGCGGCGACTTCCGCCAGACGGTCGGTGCCGGAATTGTGGTCCTCACGGGTCAGCACCACTTCGGCGCCGAACGCCTTGCAGGCTTCGACGATGCGCGCATCGTCCGTCGCCACCACCACACGGCTGGCGCTGCTTTTGCTCGCCTGTTCCCAGACGTGCTGGATCATCGGCTTGCCGGCGATATCCAGCAGCGGTTTGCCCGGCAGGCGGGTCGAGGCGTAGCGCGACGGGATGACAACGGTGAAAGCAGTGGTCATTTATCCAGACGCTCGTCGGTGGTCAAGGTGCGCGCTTCGCTTTCGAGCATCACCGGGATGCCGTCGCGGATCGGATAGGCCAGACCGGCGCCCTTGCTGATCAGTTCGGTCTTGTCGGCGCTGAGCTTGAGCGGGCCTTTGCAGATCGGGCACGCGAGGATATCGAGCAATTTGGTGTCCATGAACATTCCCTGGATAAAGAGTTAAGGCAAAAGACGATTGGGCAACAGGCGCATCAACTGGGTGTCGAACCAGGCCACGAAGGCCGGAGACGGCACGGCATCGACCGCCAGATACCACCAGTCGTCAGCCGCGAAGGCACGGCACTTCACCGCATCCTTCTCGGTCATCACCAACGGCAATGACGGTGTGAAATTCAAGGCCTGCACGCTGTACTCGGCGTGGTCGGCAAACGCATGGGGGATTGCCCGCCAGTCTAGCGCTTCGAGGGTATTGAAGAAACGTTGCGGATTGCCGATCCCGGCCACCGCGTGCACTGATTGACCGGGCGCAAAATGCGCCAGCGGCTGGCGCTCGCCGCTGCGCAGATTGACCAGCGACGTCGGCTGCAGGTGAAAGGCGAAACCCTCTTCACGATCCGCCGTGGCACCGTTGAACAGTACGCCATCGACGCTTTGCAGGCGCTCGATCGGCTCGCGCAACGGGCCTGCCGGCAGGCAGCGTTTGTTGCCCAAACCTCGGGCGGCGTCGATCAGTACCAGCTCCAGATCCCGCGCCAGACGGTAATGCTGCATGCCGTCGTCGGAGAGGATCAGATCCAGCGGTTCACTGGCGAGCAAGGCTTTGACCGCTGCGCTGCGATCAGGGTCGATCATCAGCGGTACGCCGGTGCGCTGCACGATCAACAGCGGTTCGTCGCCGGCGATATCGGCGCCCTGCTCGGCGGTGACCCGCCATGGCAGTTGCGGTGGTTTGGCGCCGTAACCACGACTGACCACGCCGACGCGCAGGCCGGCACGGCGGCAATGCTCGATCAACCACAGGATCATCGGCGTCTTGCCGGTGCCGCCCACCGTGATGTTGCCGACCACGATCAACGGCACCGGCGGCTGATAGATCGGGCCTTCACCGTCGAGAAAGCGCTGGCGCTTGTTGACCACTACGCGGCGGTAGAGCATTTCCAGCGGCCGCAGCAGCGTCAGGGCCGGATGCCCCTGATACCAAGCGGCGAGCAAACGATCGGACAGGCTCATCAGGATTTGGGCGCCGCCTCGACCGTGGTCATGCGCAGATGGCTGAAACCGAGCTTGCCGGCCGCATCCATGGCGGTGATCACCGATTGGTGTTGGGTCTTGCCGTCGGCACTGATCGACAACGGCATGTTGGTGTCACCGTTGGCTTCTTTCTGCATGGCTTCCATCAGCGTCGCCAGGTCGTTCTTCGGCAGAATCTTGTTGTTCACCGAGAACACACCTTCGGCGCTGATCGCGACGTCCAGTTGCTTGAGCTGCTGGTCTTCGGCAGGCGAGCCGCTGACCGATTCCGGCAGATCGACACGTAGCTGGGTTTCGCGGGTGAAGGTGGTGGTCACGACGAAAAACAGCAACAGGATGAACACCACGTCGATCAGCGACGCGAGGTTGATGTCGATCGTTTCCCGGGGTTTGCGACGGAATTTCACGCTTTGTCCCCGGCCAGATCGACGTCACGGTCGCCCTGCACCACTTCGACCAGTTTGATCGCTTCCTGCTCCATGCCCACCACCAGCTCATCAATGCGGCGCTGCAGGAAACGGTGGAAGAACACCGACGGAATACCGACCATCAGGCCCGCCGCCGTGGTAATCAGCGCCTTGGAAATACCGCCGGCCAGGACCGAGGCATTAGTAGTCATGCCCGAACCGGTGAAAGCGCTGAAAATGTCGATCATGCCCAACACCGTGCCCAACAGCCCCAGCAACGGCGACATGGCAGCAATGGTGCCCAGCGCGTTGACGTAGCGTTCGAGCTCGTGAATCACCCGCGCCGCGGCTTCTTCGATGCATTCCTTCATGATCTCGCGACCATGTTTGGAGTTGGCCAGGCCCGCGGCGAGAATTTCACCCAGCGGCGAGTTGGCGCGCAATTCCTTGAGCTTTTCTTTATTGAGCTGCTTGTCCTTGATCCAGACCCAGACCTGGCCCAGCAGATGCTCGGGGGTGACGCGGCTGGCGCGCAGGGTCCACAGGCGCTCGGCGACAATCGCCATGGCCGCGATGGAACTCAGAATGATCGGCAACATCATCCAGCCGCCGGATTTGACCAATTCCCACACAGTGACAGTCCCCTCGAAAAAGTGCGCCACTTTACCATACCGGTTCGCGATTAAGACCCGCTGCCCCGACGACCTGATGCCGCACTCGGCGATCCCGCGATCAATGGTGTATCACCGCCAGAAACGCCGCTGTTGACGCATCAGCCATGGCGCCTGAAAGCCGCCCAGGCGCAGATGAATGGCGCCGTGCTGCGCGCTGTCGTAGATGCGCAGCCCTTGCTGGCGATAACGCGCCAGCACCAGCGGATGCGGATGCCCGAACGAATTGCCCTGCCCACGGGAAATCAGCACCGAATGCGGCCTCAGAGCCCGAAGCAGTGCCATTGAAGACGAACTGCGACTGCCATGATGCGGCGCTTGCAGCCAATGCGTCGGCAGCGCCAACGGACTCTTCAGCAGAGCCCGTTCGGCAGCCGTGTCGATATCGCCTGTCAGCAGCAGACGCTCGCCATTGGCCTCGATCTGCAACACGCAGGAGCGCTGATTGCTGTCATGGGCCGCCGACCACTGCCACAGTTGAAACCGCACCCCGTCCCACTGCCATTGACGTCCGCTTTCACAGGCGTCGGCCCGCAGGATGGCGGGCAGCCCCGGAGGATCGCCGCTGATCACCCGCGTCACTTTCAGGCCCCGCGATACCGCCAGCGCACCACCGGCATGGTCGGCATCGGCATGACTGAGCAGCATCAGGTCGATGCGTTCAACCCCCAGTTTGTGCAGCGCCGGCAACACCACCCGCTGCCCCAGATCGAAATCGCCGAAACGTGGACCGGCGTCGTAGAGCAGCGTGTGATGACGCGTGCGGATCAGGATCGCCAGGCCCTGACCGACATCGAGTTGCCAGATATCAGCCAGTCCCTCGGCCACCCGCTCGCGAGGCGGCGCCAGCAAAATCAACAGCAACGGCCAGCCCAATGGTTGCAATGGCAGACCGCGCGGCAACAGCAACAATACGGCCCCGAGACTGCCAGTCAACAAGGTCCACCACGGCAGCGACGGTGAGATCCATGCCGGCCAGGCGCCGGCGATCACCGACAAGCCACGAAACAGCCAGTCGATCAAACCACCGGCCAGCCACAACAAGCCTGCACCGACGTAGGGCACCGGCAACAATAGCGTGCCGAGCAGCGCCGGTGGCAGCACCAGCAGACTGACCCACGGCACCGCCAGCAGATTCGCCAAGGGTCCGCTGAGGCTGATCGGCAGGTTCAGCGCCAGCAACACCGGGCACAGCCCCAGCGCAATCAGCCATTGCGCGCGCGTCCAGGTCTGCCACCATGTCCACGCGCCGAGGCGCCCGCCGAAGGTAAAAATCAAAATCCCCACCGCGGCGAACGACAGCCACAAACCGGGACGCAAGCTGGCCAACGGATCGAATAACAGCAGCGCATTGAAGGCCAGCAACAGCGGCCACCACGCGCCGAGATGTCGAAAGCGCAGGCGCCACAACAACACCAGCCCGACCATTACGCAGGCCCGTTGCACCGGCACATCGAACCCGGCGAGCAAGCCGTAGCCGAGCGCTGCGGCAAACGCCAGCCCACAGGCCCATGGCAGCCAGGGCCAGCGCAGCGGCCACCAGCCATAGCGCGCCAGCCCGGCGATCAGCAGATACACGACCGCCGCCAACATCCCGATGTGTTGACCGGAAATCACCAGCAGATGCACGGTGCCGGTGTCCTGCAGGATCTGCCAATCCTCGCGACTGAGCCCGGAGCCGTCACCGAGCACCAGCGCCGCCAATGCACCGCCCCGGCCCTGCGTGTCCACTTCAAGCAAGCGCTGGCGAATGCTGTCGCGCCACGCCCAACCTGCCTCGGCCAAGCGCTGACCGTCCTTGATCGTGCCGGTCGCGCCGATGCGTTGCGCCAGTAGCCACGCTTCGTAATCGAACGCATCGGGATTGAGCAGGCCACTCGGGCGCCTGAGCTTCACCGCCAGGCGCCAGCGCTCACCGCTGTTGAGCGGCGGCCCGGCGTACCACGCCAGACGCATCAACGACGGCAATTTTTCGTGTCGCGAGCGGGCATCGGCCAACTCGAACCGCACCACGCCCTCGCTGGTTTGCGGCAAACCGACCACCCGCCCTTCGACCCAACGGGTTTCGCCGTCAAGCGCTTCCGGCAGGCGATCATTCAACGCCCATTGCGCACTGACGCACGCCCAAGTGAAACCGAATAGCAGAAACGCCAGGGGATAGCTGCGAAACGGCAGCAACATCAGTCCCACCAACGGCAACAACATCATCAACCCGACCGGCGGTAAAACCGGCAAAAAAACCGGAACCAGCAGACCGACTGCCAGCGCCATCATCCCTGTGCGCATAAGCCCGTCCTTGAGAGTTCCTGCATTAGGCGTAGCTGGTATGAGGGCGGGTCGTCGTCAACAATTGTCACAAAGTCTGAATGGGCGCTTCGTAGAATCCAGACATACTTGCCGCCTTAACCGACCGAGAAGCCTTATGCCCCGGCGCTTATTCAAACGTTACATGCCCGACCCGACGAGCATCAGGGAACACAAATCCTTACGCTTTCTCGGCAAGTTGCTGCATGACCCGAACCTCTGGCACCTCAATCGGCACTCGGTGGCCCGGGCGATGGCCGTCGGCCTGTTCGCCGCGTTCCTGCCGATTCCGGCGCAGATGCTGGTGGCGGCGGCACTGGCGATCACCGTGCGCGGCAACATGCCGATTGCCGTCAGCCTCGTGTGGCTGACCAACCCGATCACCATGCCGGCGGTGTTTTTCTGTACTTATCAGGCCGGAGCCTGGTTGATGAATGTGCCCGCTCGCACCCTGCCCGACTCCTTGACCTGGGAATGGATCAGCGGAGAGCTCTCGACCATGTGGCAGCCGTTTTTGCTGGGGTCGGTGGTATGCGGACTGCTTCTGGGCATCCTCGCCTACTTCACGGTGATGCTGTACTGGCGCTGGTGGGTGGCGCGGCAATGGGCGCGGCGCAAAAAAAACCGCATGCATTGAATGCAAAACGGCCTCCGCAGTGGGAGGCCGTTTTTTGTAGCGTCTGAATGGGCCCCATCGCGGGCAAGCCCGCTCCCACAGAATCTGGTTTGCCCGAAATTATTTGAACGACACAAATCCCTGTGGGAGCGGGCTTGCCCGCGATGGCAGCGACTTGGTATCGGATCAGGTCCGCATTCCGCGCCCACTCACCAGCAACCGCGCACAACCGAGGTACAACACCACGGTCGCCACCAGCATGAAGGTGATCGCGATACCGATGCGGATATCCGACACCCCGAGAATGCCGTAGCGGAAGGCGTTGACCATGTGCAGCACCGGATTGGCCAGCGACACGGTCTGCCAGAACGGCGGCAGCAAGGTGATCGAGTAGAACACGCCACCGAGGTAGGTCAGCGGCGTCAGCACAAACGTCGGGATGATCGAGATGTCATCGAAGTTGCGCGCAAACACCGCGTTGATGAAGCCCAGCAGCGAGAAGATCGTCGCGGTCAGAATCACCACCAACAAGGTCACGCCAAGGTGATGCACCTGCAGATGGGTGAAGAACAGCGACAGGATGGTCACGATCACCCCGACCATCAGACCACGCAGCACGCCGCCGATGGTGTAGCCGATCAGAATGGTGTGCGGCGACACCGGCGAGACCATCAGTTCCTCGATGGAACGCTGGAACTTGCTGCCGAAGAAGCTCGAGACCACGTTGCCGTAGGAGTTGGTAATCACCGACATCATGATCAGCCCCGGCACGATGTACTCCATGTAACTGAAGCCACCCATGCCGCCGATCTGCTTGCCGATCAGGTTACCGAAGATCACGAAATACAGAACCATGGTGATCGCCGGCGGCAGCAGAGTCTGCGGCCAGATCCGGGTAAAACGCCGAACTTCACGGTAAACGATGGTATTGAGGGCGACGAGGTTGGGGCGCAATTCGGAACTCATACCGCCACCTTCGACAGATTTTTCTCCACCAGGGACACGAACAGCTCCTCAAGGCGATTGGTTTTGTTACGCAGGCTCAGCACTTCGATGTTCTGTTGCGCCAACTGAGTGAACAGCGCGGTGATGCCCATGGATTTGTCGACCTGGACCTCCAGCGTATGGCCGTCGAGCAACCGCGCGGGATAGCCGATCAATTGTGGCGCAGCGTGCAAGTCGTTTTTCAGATCCAGCAGGAAGGTCTCGACGTGCAATTGGCCCAGCAGCTGTTTCATGCTGGTGTTCTCGACGATGGTGCCGTGGTCGATGATGCCGATGTTGCGGCACAACTGCTCAGCCTCTTCCAGATAATGCGTGGTGAGGATGATGGTGATGCCTTTCTGGTTCAGCTCGGTGAGGAATGTCCACATCGAACGACGCAGTTCGATGTCGACGCCTGCGGTCGGCTCATCGAGGATCAGCAGGCGCGGCTCATGCACCAGGGCGCGGGCAATCATCAGACGCCGCTTCATGCCGCCGGACAGCGAGCGCGACGGTACATCGCGCTTGTCCCACAGGCCAAGCTGGGTCAGGTACTGCTCGGCGCGCTCCTTGGCGACTTTCGCCGGAATGCCGTAGTAACCGGCCTGGGTCACGACGATGTCGAAGGTCTTTTCGAACTGGTTGAAGTTGAATTCCTGGGGCACCACGCCGATCGAGCGCTTGAGCGCGGCGGGGTTCTTGTCCAGGTCATGACCGAAGATATTCACCGTGCCGCTGGTCTTGTTGACCAGGGTCGAGAGAATGCCGATGGTCGTGGATTTGCCCGCGCCATTGGGGCCGAGCCAGGCGAAAAAGTCACCTTCGGCGACGTCCAGATCGATACCACTCAAGGCCTGGAACCCGTTGCCGTAGGTTTTGGTTAGCTGCCGGATGGACAGAGCGGAACTCATATCGGATTTACGCACCAAGAAGGGAAGAAAAGGAAAGATTGGGCCGGGCGGCGAACAAAACAACCACGGCGCGTGAACGCAATGGTGCTTGCCGCCGCCACACAAGTACAGTCAAGAGTGTCGATAGTTATTATCAAGTCAACGCGGTCATGACCGCTTTCTGATAAGCCGGACGCTGCTTCAAACGTGCGTACCAGGCCTCCAGATGCGGCTGCGCGGCACGGTCGATGGGCATCTCGAACCAGGCATAAATGAAACTGCCGAGGGGAATATCGCCCATGCCGATTTCGCGGCCGGACAGGTATGGCTCGCTGGCGAGGGCCTGATCGGCCATGGCCAGCAGCGCCGTGCATTCTTTGATCGCGGCGTTGATCGCCGGCCAGTCCTGCTGGTCCGCTGGCGTACGCAGCACACCCCAGAACACGGTACGGAAGGGTCCGGCAAAACTCGAGGTGGTCCAGTCCATCCATTTGTCGGCGATGGCCCGGGCTTGCAGGTCTGCCGGAAACCATTGGCTGTTCGGCGCATGTTTGGCCAGCAGGTAACGGACGATCGCATTCGATTCCCACAGCACGAAGCCGTCATCCTCGATCACCGGGACCCGGCCGTTCGGGTTCATCGCACGATATTCAGGTGTGTCGACCACCCCGAAAGCGCCACCGGCGTCAATCGCCTGATAAGCCAGGCCAAGCTCCTCGGCGGCCCACAGTGGCTTCCTGACATTCGATGAGTTTTTCCGTCCCCAGATCTTCAGCATGACCGCCTCTTTTCCAATGCGTGGGCAGGCAGCATACGCCGGATCATGTGCGGCTCAAATCACTCTGCATATCGCCCAGCACCTTCACCTGATGTTCGCCGAACAGGTGCGGGTAGCACTTTTCCAGATGTTCGAAGAAGAACTGTTCCGGCACATCGGCGAACTGCCCGTGATCGACCAGATACTCCATCAGCAACGCGCCGTCTCGGTTGTACGGGTGGAAAACGCTGTCATTGATGCCGTCAAAGTCCAACGGTGCGACATTGAACAGTTCGCAGAGTTGCTGGTTGAAGGCCGGCGTGGCCTTGACCCAACGGTCATTAAGGAACAGCTCGGTGTAGCCGTGCATGGCGAACACATCGCTGCGCAACAGCTCCAGCAAACGCGGGGTCGACAGGTGATTCCTGACGTCGGCCAGACCGATGCGTGCGGGAATGCCGCAATGCCGTGCACACCCGGCCAGCAAGGTGGCCTTGGGCACGCAATAACTTTCTCCGGTCGCCAACGCATGGCTGCCACACAGGGTCTGCGGGTCGAGGCTGAAGGTGTACGGGTTGTAACGCACCGCTTCACGTACGGCGTAATAGAGACCAAGCGCCTGCTCGAGCGGGTCGCGGCTGGCACCGCGGTGCTGTTCGGCGAACTCCACCACCGCCGGGTGGTCACTATCGATGAAGCGGCCGGGACTCAGATACTCGCGCATGACGATGTTCTCCTGGGGGAGCCCCGAGTCTAGCGACAGCTCAAGCACAGAGATAACGACGTTTCGGCCAAACATGCACGCGAAGACGCGGGAATGGCGAACGATTTCCCACGGGTGTTGCCCACCGAACCTACGAAAACCATCCGGGGTTTCCCACGAGTTCAATCACCATGTTCTGACCACCCGTTTTACAGATGCCGTCTAAGCTCTGGTGGGTCGGTTGGCCTTGGTTCACGGAGGATTACATATGCTGTTGTTGTGGATACTGGTTCTGATCGTCGGTGTGGCGTACCTCGCTTACCGCCGCATCGCCCCGCTGCCCGCGTTGGGCATCGTCGCCACTTACCTACTGGCGATGGGTATTTTCAGCCATGCCCCGGGCTGGTTGCTGCTGGTGCTGTGGGTCGTGCTCGCGGTGGTTGCCGCGCCGTTGCTGCTGCCTGACCTGCGCCGCAAACACTTCACCGCGCCGCTGTTCAACTGGTTCCAGAAAACCCTGCCGCCGATGTCGCAGACCGAACGCGACGCAATCGATGCCGGTACCGTCTGGTGGGACGGCGAGCTGTTCAGCGGCCGTCCGGACTGGGACAAGCTGCTGTCCTACCCGAAAGCGCAACTGAGCGAAGAGGAGCAGGCCTTTATCGACGGCCCCACCGAAGAGCTCTGCGCGATGGTCACTGACTGGCAGATCGGCCAGTCGATGGACCTGCCGCCAGAAGCCTGGAGCCACATCAAGGAACACGGCTTCTTCGCCCTGATCATCCCCAAGGAATTCGGTGGCAAGGGCTTTTCCGCCTATGCCCACTCGCAAGTGGCGATGAAACTCGCCACCCGCAGCGGCGACCTCGCCTCCACCGTAATGGTGCCTAACTCCCTCGGCCCGGCCGAACTGCTGCTGCATTACGGCACCGAGGAACAGCGCAATCACTACCTGCCCCGACTGGCCCGTGGCGACGATATTCCGTGCTTCGCCCTCACCGGTCCGCTGGCCGGTTCCGATGCTGGCGCCATGCCGGACACCGGAATCATCTGCAAAGGTCAATGGGACGGCCAGGAAGTCATCGGTCTGCGCCTGAACTGGGAAAAACGCTACATCACCCTCGGTCCGGTGGCGACCCTGCTCGGTCTGGCCTTCAAAGCCTATGACCCGGAGCATCTGCTGGGCGACAAGGAAGATCTCGGCATCAGTCTGGCGCTGATCCCCACCGATACCCCAGGCGTGGAAATCGGCCGTCGGCACCTGCCACTGGGCGCCGCGTTCATGAACGGCCCGAACTCGGGCAAAGACGTATTCATCCCGCTGGACTATCTCATCGGCGGCCAGGAAATGCTCGGCAAGGGCTGGATGATGCTGATGAACTGCCTGTCGGTCGGGCGTTCGATTTCGCTGCCAGCCGTCGGCACTGGCGCGGCCAAGTTCACCAGTCTGGTGACCGGTCAGTACGCGCAGATTCGTGAGCAGTTCAACGTTCCACTGTCGGCCTTCGAAGGCATTCAGGAAGCCATGGCGCGTATCGGCGGCAACGCCTGGATGATGGACGCCGCACGGATGCTGACTGCCAACGCAGTGGATCTGGGCGAAAAACCGTCGGTGCTGTCGGCGATTCTCAAGTACCACCTGACCGAACGCGGCCGCGAGTGCATCACCCACGCCATGGATGTGCACGGCGGCAAGGCGATCATCATGGGTCCGAACAATTACCTCGGGCGCAGCTGGAACGGCGCGCCGATCTTCATCACCGTGGAAGGCGCCAACATCCTTTCGCGCAACCTGATGATCTTCGGTCAGGGCGCCATTCGCTGCCATCCCTTCGTGCTCAAGGAAATGGCCCTCGCCGGCCGTGAAGACAAGGAACAGGCACTGAAAGAATTCGATGGCCTGCTGCTCAAGCACATCGGTTTTGCCGTCGGCAACGCCGCCAGCACCTTGGTGCTGAACCTGGGCTTTGGCCACTTCGAACATGCGCCAGGGGACAGGATCAGCCAAGGTTATTTCCGCGCACTCAATCGGCAGGCGGCAGCGTTCGCCATGCTCGCCGACTTCAGCATGATGTTGCTGGGTGGTGAACTGAAGCGTCGCGAACGCCTGTCGGCGCGTCTCGGCGACGTGTTGAGCAACCTGTACCTGGCCTCCGCTGCGCTCAAGCGTTATCACGACCTGGATTCGCCGGCGCATATGGAGCCGCTGTTCCGTTGGGCGATGGAAGAAAGCCTCGGTCAGTCGGAACGCGCACTGGATGAGCTGCTGAGCAACTTCCCGAACAAAGTGTTTGGCTGCCTGCTGCGGGTGATCGTGTTCCCGTTCGGCCGTCGCCACAAAGGCCCATCGGACAAGCTCGGTGCCGAAGTGGCAGCGGTGATCGGTCGCGCCAAAGGCGATCCGACCCTCGAAGAACTGCTCGCCGGCTGCTATCGCCCGCAGTCCGCCGACGATGCCGTGGGTGCCCTGCAACACGCCAGCGATCTGCTGAATACTGCCCAGCCGTTGCACAAGAAACTGCACACTGCGCTGAAAAGCGGCCAGGTCAAACCGGCGGCGGGCGAACACGCTATCGACGCCGCGCTGGAGGCCGGGGTGTTGCAAGCGGCGGAGGCGCAAACCCTGCGCGATGCTGAAGCGGCTCGGCGCAAGGTGATCGATGTCGATGATTTCGACAAGGAAGAACTGAAACAGGCAGAAGGCAAAGTCCGCTGATGCTGACGACCGTGTAGCTGTTTATTTGTGAAAAACGGGCGCGAGAGCTTTATACTCCCGCGCCCGTTTTGCTCTTGAGGACTTATCTCGTGTCCAACGTCGTTGCCGATCATCTTGTTTTGCTCGACCACCTGCGCAGTATCCTGGTCGCCGTAGGTGAGGCCGATCAGGTTCCCGAAGAAAGCCATGCCTTGTTCCTGGAGCGCTTTGACGACCTGCTGGCATCCCTGCCGATCGATCCGATCGAAAGCCAGTACCTGGGCCAGGACATCCTGACCCAAGTGATTACCCGCTATCCGCAAATTGCCCACCTGATCCCGCGGGATCTGCTGTGGTTCTTCGCTGGCGACTGCCTGCACTACCTGTCCGATGAAGAAATCGACCTGTATCAGGCACTGGAAGAACGTCGCTACGAAGCCGAACAGAACGACGAACCGTTCGACTGGAATCAGGAAAAACAGCTGCTGGCGATGTCTGCCCAGGACAGCAAGCACTAAGCGTCCAAAGATCAAAAGATCGCAGCCTTCGGCAGCTCCTACAGGGATTGTGTAGGAGCTGCCGCAGGCTGTGACCTTTTGCTTTTAAAGCAGCCCCTCGCTCTCCGGCAATTCATACGCCATCGCCAGATTATTCGGCGCCCCCGCCTTGCCCGGCTTGCTCAACGTCGGCTCCTTCTCCAGGCACTCCACCAGATAGTCGATGAACACCCGCAGCTTCGGCGGCAGATAACGCGTCGGTGAATGCAGCAGCCACAGCCCACCGTGATAGGACGCGAGGAATGTCCACTCCGGCAGCACCTGCACAATCAGTTTCTGCTCCAGCGCATAACGCGCGGTGAAGTACGGCAAGCTGCCGATACCAATGTGCTGCAACACGGCTCCGAGCCGCACGCCGGTGTGGTTGGCGGCATAGCGGCCACGCACGCCGACCGTCACTGCTTTACTGCCCTTCTTGAATTTCCAGCGGGCATCGCTCGGGGTTTCTCCCAGATAGATACAACTGTGATTGAGCAGATCATGCGGATGCGTCGGTGTGCCGTGGTCGGCCAGGTATTGCGGGGTGGCGCAGAGCAAATGGTCGATGGTCAGCAACTGTCGCCCGACCAGCCCGGCCGGCGGACGGTCCGTAATTCGAATCGCCAGGTCGACATGATCGTCAATCAAATCAACCTGGCGGTCTTCCAGCAGCAACTCGACATCGACCTTTGGATAACGCCGCAGAAACTCGGGCATGTGCGGATGAATCACGAAGCGTCCGACCGCTTTCGGCACACTGACCCGCACCAGCCCTTCCGCCTCGTGGGTGAACTGCCCACTGATCTCCATCACCGACTTGGCGGCGCTGACCATCTCCTGACAGCGCTTGAACACCTCTTCACCACCATCACTCAGGCGCAATTTGCGCGTTGTGCGCTGCAGCAAACGCGTGGCCAGAGCCTTTTCCAGTCGGGAAATGCTGCGACTGATCGCCGACGGCGAGGAACCCAGCTGGCGGGCGGCTTCGGAGAAACTGCCGGTCTCCACGACCTTGACGAAGATCGCCATTTCACCGAGCAGTGGCAGCGGAAGATTGATGCTCACAGCGCACAAGTCCTTTGATGTTTGAACGGATTATCACGTTATTGCACGATTCATATAATAAAAAAAGACACTTTAATAAGGGCATGGAATATGACGCTTCGCCTCTTTTTCCATAGTGATGACCTCAAGGCTAATGTGGAAGTCCTCGACTGCACGCCCCACGAGAACGAATATGCCGTGGTGTTGCGCGCCACGCTGTTTCATCCGCAAGGCGGTGGGCAGCCTTGCGATACCGGCATGATCGGCGAAAGCCAGGTGCTGCGCGTGGTCCAGGAGCCGGATCGGATCGTGCATTACGTCGACCGTCCGGTGAAACTGGGCATGACCTGCATCCACGTCGATGAACAACGTCGCCGCTACAACACCCGCATGCATTCAGCCGGGCACCTGATCGGGCATTTCGTGCAGGCCATGGGCTGGACGCCGATCAAGGCGCACCACTGGCCGGACGAAGGTCGGGTGCAGTTCAAACCGGGCGATGCTGCTCAGGAAGTCGACGCACCAACCGTTCAGTACGGTATTCGTGAGTGGATCGAACACGACCTGCCCCGCCTGACCTCGCTGCGCGAAGGCGCGCGGGAAATCGGTTTTGGCGAGCTCCCGGCCTACGGTTGTGGTGGCACCCATGTACGCAGCCTGAAGGATTTGGGCACAGTCACGATCGCTTCCCTTTCGCAGAAGAAAGGCACGTTATCCGTCCACTACAGCGTGGATTAAGCATCTCGGGCGCTGCCTCGCGCAGCGTCCGGCGCCGGGGGAACCGCACTCGCCGGTTCCGTTGACTATCGATAGATGGACCTAAAACAATGATGCTAGACGTCGAGCGTCTCGATGAGACGTGCATAAAAAAACTGGCCAACGAAGAAGTCCTCGCCATCCGCGTCAAAGGCTTTCTGCCGGAGCCGCTGGCGGTTCAGCTTGGCGACAAGATTCTGGCTCCGGGCTTTGAGGGCTACATCAACGCGCCGAGCATCGGCCGCATCGGCATGGCGTTTTACGAGGCGGAGAACCAGCCGCTGCTGATCGAGGACTACTTCGAACGCGCCACCCGCAACATCGCGGAACTGCGCGAACGTTGCGCCCCCTACTCCTCGCCGGTCGATACCCTGCGCTGCATGCTCGACGAGTCCTGGCCGGCCGGCGCTCATCTGGAAAACCTCTATGGCCGCAAGATGTATGTCGGCCTGTCGCGGGTGGTCAAACCCGGTGTGTGTTTCCTCGCTCATCACGACATTTTCGCCAAGGACGCCCCGGACAGCTTTCAGGCCCGCAGCCTGGAAGCGCAGTTTGCCTGCAACGTGTACCTGAACATGCCGACCGAGGGCGGTGCACTGCAGATGTGGGACGACGATATCAGCCCGGACCGCTTCGACGAGATGCGCGGCGACAGCTACGGCATCGACCCGGCGCTGCTCGGCCCACCGACCCTGGAAGTGCGGCCGGAGCCGGGCGATTTCATCATGTTCAATTCGCGCTGCATGCACTCGGTGACGCCGGGCGTAGCGGATCCGCGACTGAGCCTTTCATTCTTTGTCGGCTATCGCGGCAATGCTTCTCCCCTGACCTTCTGGAGCTGAGATGTTATCGAACTACCTGGGCGAGTTTCTGGCACTGGCCACCATTCACTTTCTGGCCGTGGTCGCTCCCGGCCCGGACTTCGCCGTGACCATCCGCCAGAGCGTACGCTTCGGCCGACTGGTGGGCATCTGCACCGCACTGGGCATCGGCGCCGGCATTTCCGTGCACGTTCTCTACACCTTGCTCGGCGTTGGCGCGCTCATGCACACCACGCCGTGGTTGCTGACCGTGGCCAAGGTGATCGGTGGCGCGTACATCTTTTACCTCGGCATCAGCCTGATTCGCAGTAAACCGAAGTCCACGCTCGAGGGTGAAAACAATACCGACGAGCCGCTGGTCGCGCAGTCACTGTTCAAGGCGTTCAGCACCGGTTTTCTGACCAATGCCACCAACCCCAAGGCCACGCTGTTTTTCCTGGCGATCTTCACCACGATCATCAGCGCCACTACCCCGCTGAACATCCAGGCGCTGTACGGGGTGTGGATGTGCTTCGTCAACGCGCTCTGGTTCGTGATCGTCGCACTGTTTTTTTCCAGCAGCCGGGTGCGGACCCTGTTCATGCGCATGGGCCATTGGTTCGAACGCAGCATGGGCGTGATCCTGATTCTGTTCGCCGGCAGGCTGGTGCTGTCGATGTAAACGCTGCGCCCAAAGACAAGGCCCGATCAGTTGCACACTGCTCGGGCCTTTTTCGTTTGTGCGCCGCCTTTGCATTTCTGTGCGACGGATCCCACTTCAGGGGCTCCCCTTCAACACCTTCGCGGTGTTAGTTTGGAAAAGATTTGTTTCAACTTTCAAACACTTCCCTTCAAATGCCTGCAAAGGAATGCCCACTGCAATGAATTTTTCCCTCAAGCGTCTGGCTGCCGCCAGCCTGATTCTGGCCAGTCTTTCGTCGTTCACCCTGCCGGCCCAGGCCAACATCAGCACCGAGCAAAGTGCTGCGATCCTCAAGGCCTTCAGCGATACGACGGTCAGCGATTTTCGTCAGTTTCTCGGTGCGGTAGCGAACAGCAATCCGGGCAAGACCGACAACCTCGCCCCGGCGATCAATGGTTTTCTCGACAACAAGACCCTGACCGCCGAGCAGCAGAACGAGATCAATCGCCTGCTGGGCATCTACACCCGCGCCAAGTACGGCAAAGCCGCCCTGGAAACGCTGCGCGAACTGGTGGAAATCCCGACCTTCCGCAAAGAAGGCGTGGCCCAGCACGACAATCCCGAGTTCATCAAGATCGCCGAAAAGATCAAAAACCTCGCCGAATCGTTCAACCTGAAATTCCGCAACGTCGACAACCGCGTCTATGAAATTTCCCTCGAGGGCAGCGGCGATGACGTCGTGGGCATTCACGCGCATGCCGACGTGGTACCGGTCACCCCGGAAAACTGGGTGCTGAAGGACGGCACCAAACTCGATCCATTCAAAGTGACGTTGATCGGCGACCGCATGTATGGCCGTGGCACCGAGGACGACAAGAACGGCATCGTCGTCGCCATGTACGCCATGAAAGTGATCAAGGAAGAAAAGCTGCCACTGGCACGCAACTTCAAACTGCTGGTGGACACCACTGAAGAAACCACGGGTGACGCGATCCCCTACTACTTCGAACACAACCCGACGCCGAACTACAACATGGCACTGGATGGCGGTTACCCGGTGGTCATCGCCGAGAAAGGCTACGGCACGGTCATGGCCAATTTCCCGCTGCGCAAGGCTGAAGGCAGTGGCGCCGAAATCACTTCGATGACCGGCGGCCTGGCGACCAACCAGATTCCGTCGGTTTCGGTCGCCACCCTCGTCACCGACAAGCCGGAGCAATTGGCGGCGAGCCTGCAGAAGGCCGGCAACGAGTACGCGAAAAAACACGGTGGCGACTTCAAAGTGGCGGCAAAAGTTGACGGCAAAGACGTCAAGCTGAGCGTCACCGGTGTGTCCGCGCACTCCTCCGAACCCGAGTCCGGCGTCAACCCGGTCGCGCGGATGCTCGACTTCATCAACGGTCTCGACGGCAAGGTGGCGCTCAAGCACAACCAGATCACCGACGCTGTACGCTATGCGTCCAACAACTGGGGCCTGGATTATCTGGGGAAAAAACTTGGCGTCGGCTTCTCCGATTCGTTCATGGGCCCGCTGACTGCTTCGCTGACCTACGTCGGTGTGGACGACAAGGCCTTCAAACTGGCTGTCAACTTGCGCGTGCCGAAGGGTAAATCGCCAGAAGTGCTGCAGAAGGAAATCGCTGACAAACTCGCCGCCTGGAGCAAGAAAACCCACGTTGCCGCGGACTTCACCTACTCGATCGACGAACCGATGTACCGCAACCCGGAAGGCGAATGGGTCAAAGCACTGTTGGCGGTGGCCACGGAGAACCTGGGCATGAAGCACGAGTTCGGCACCTCGGCCGGGGCGACCTCGGTGCATGACTTGCCGAACGGCGTGCAGTTCGGCCTGGCCCGTCCTGAAGTCAAATACACCGGCCATACTGACGGTGAGTTCAAGACGGTTGACCAGTTCCTGCTGGACCTGCAGATCGTCACTGAGATGATGGGCCGTGTCGGCCAACTGCCGAAGCTCTGATAAGACACGGGCCCGTGATTCAGCGGGCCTGACGTGAAAACAGAAAAGGACCCGAAGGTCCTTTTTTGTTGCGTGCAAAATGCTGCACAAACAAAAACGCCGATCATCACTGATCGGCGTTTTTGTGAAATTGGAGCGGGAAACGAGACTCGAACTCGCGACCCCGACCTTGGCAAGGTCGTGCTCTACCAACTGAGCTATTCCCGCAATGGCGTCCCCTAGGGGACTCGAACCCCTGTTACCGCCGTGAAAGGGCGGTGTCCTAGGCCACTAGACGAAGGGGACAGGCTACAACTTTCACTAATAAAAACGCCGCTCACTGAGCGGCGCTTTTAGAATTTGGAGCGGGAAACGAGACTCGAACTCGCGACCCCGACCTTGGCAAGGTCGTGCTCTACCAACTGAGCTATTCCCGCAAATGGCGTCCCCTAGGGGACTCGAACCCCTGTTACCGCCGTGAAAGGGCGGTGTCCTAGGCCACTAGACGAAGGGGACACGCTACCCGGAACACATGGTGTGTGTTTCGGTGTCCAGAGCCGTCTCCGAAGATCAGGTTCTGGTTTCACTCAGCCCTGCCCGAAAGCAGTGCTGTTTAAAATTGGAGCGGGAAACGAGACTCGAACTCGCGACCCCGACCTTGGCAAGGTCGTGCTCTACCAACTGAGCTATTCCCGCATTGGCGTCCCCTAGGGGACTCGAACCCCTGTTACCGCCGTGAAAGGGCGGTGTCCTAGGCCACTAGACGAAGGGGACACACTACAACATTCACTCCCTGCCGCGTTTCGCTGTGTGCTTTACGCTGCAAGTGGCGCGCATTCTATGGATGGTTTGAGAGGTCGTCAACCCCCGAATATAAATTTATTTAAATCAATGACTTCGACCTGCTTTACGAAAGCATTCGGGCTTTTCCGTCGCCCGACGATTGACGCCTATATTCCGCCACTCGCCAAGGCGTTATAGTCCGCAACACTATGATGGCAATCTGCGCACTCTGCGCCAGCATTCATATAAGCAGTGTGCAGCCGATATACACAGAAGCTGCTGAATCAACTCGTCGAGCGGCGCTGGGCGCCTGAATGTCCAGCCACTACACTCGCATGCGAACCCTATAAAGAGGTCTTACCGGTGACACCACTCATGATCACCCTGCTAGTCGTAGCCGGGATCGCAATTCTGATCGCCATTGGCTACATGAACCATGTGGTGGAAAACAACAAACTGGAGAAGGCCCGCACCAAAGTCGAACTCAACGACCGCCTGCGCCGCTGCGGCGAACTGACCGAAACCTTCCCCGGTCAGTTCATGACGCCGGCACTCAAGCTGCTGCTGACGCGTCTGGAACTGAACGTCTGCCAGCGTCTGCTGAACCTGGAAAAAACCAGCGCCACAATCAAGGCACGGATCACTGAACTCAGCGCACTGGTGGCTCAGGGCGAATCGATCCCGGTCAACAACCCGCCGGCACCGATCCTGACCGAAGCCAAAGCCAAGGACGTCCGCTTCCTGCTCGAAGCCCTCCACGGCCAGATCACCCGCGCCGCCCATGACGGCTTCCTGCCACCAAACGAAGCCAAACACTGGATCAAGGAAGTCCGCCACATCCTGGTCCTGCTGCACATCGAGTTCTTCAACAACCTCGGCCAACAATCCCTGCAACAAAACCAGCCAGGCCAGGCCCGCCTCGCCTTCGAACGCGGCGTGCAATACCTGCGCAAACAGCAAGACCCGCAGATGTACTCGGAACAACTGCAATACCTGGAAAAACTGCTGGCCCGCGCCAATGCCCAAGTCATGGACAAAATTGCACCGGTCGAAGGCGAAGTGAACCAGCTGACCGAAGGCCTCAAGGAAGTTGAAGCCGATGCGGACTGGAAGAAGAAAGTGATCTACGACTAAGTGTCGAGAGTTAAGAAAAGCCACCGAGAGGTGGCTTTTTTGTGGGGGGTAAGCTGGCTGCCATTGAAAACATTCAGTTAGAGATTGGTCGGCTGTCAGGCCGCCATCGCTGGCAAGCCAGCTCCCACAAGATCAAGATCAAGATCAAGATCAAGATCAAGATCAAGATCAAGATCAAGATCAAGATCAAGATCAAGATCAAGATCAAGATCAAGATCAAGATCAAGATCAAGATCAAGATCAAGATCAAGATCAAAAGATCGCAGCCTTCGGCAGCTCCTACACAGGATGAGCGCAAGCTCGGCTGCAGCTCTTGATCTTGCCGTGCCGGCCCCGTCGGCAGGCTGAGTGGAGGGATTTATCCGGGTGTGGGAGCGCAGCGACCGTTTGGCGCAGCCAAACACATCGAGAGGAGGTGCAGCGAAGCAAACCGGATGCGATGCGCCCGGATGAATCCCGCAACGAAGGAACCCGAGCCTAAGCGAGGGCCGAACGCTGGGGCCAAGCCTTTTGCTTACTTTTCGGCGTCTGGAAAAGTGAGCCGCTGTAAGAGCGGAACCATAAGAAGCCGTTACCGCAGCAACGGATATTCACACCCCCCCCCAAGAACCTGGTCGGCCCAGAGGCCGCCAAGTCAAAGCCGAAAATGCCCCACCATCCCCTTGAGCTCCCCCCCCAACCGCGCCAGCTCAACACTCGAAACCGCATTCCCCTGCATCGCCATCGAAGACTGATCCGCACTCGCACGAATACTCGTCACACTGCGATTAATCTCCTCGGCCACCGAACTCTGCTCCTCGGCCGCCGCCGCAATCTGCTGATTCATCTGCTGAATCAACGACACCGCCGCCGCAATACTCCCCAGCGCACTTTCAGTCTGCAGGGCATCACTGACCGCCAGCTTCACCAACTCGCCGCTGCTCTGAATTTGCTGCACGGAAGCATGCGCTGCCGAACGCAACGCGCTGACCAGCCGCTCGATCTCCTCCGTCGACTGCTGCGTACGTCGCGCCAACGCACGAACCTCATCGGCCACCACCGCAAAGCCCCTGCCCTGCTCCCCGGCCCGCGCCGCTTCGATCGCCGCGTTGAGCGCCAGCAGGTTGGTCTGCTCGGCGACGCTTTTGATCACATCCAGCACCGTACCGATGTTCTGGATCTGCGCACTGAGGCTTTCGATGCTCGAACTGGCCGACGTTGCCGAATCCGCCAGTTGCTCGATCCGCGCCATGCTCTGGCGCACCACCTGCTGTCCGCTCTCGACCTTGCCATCCGCGGTTTGCGCGGCCAGTGCCGCCTCCTCGGCATTACGCGCCACGTCATGCACGGTGGCGGTCATCTGGTTCATGGCCGTGGCCACCTGCTCGGTCTCTTCCTTCTGGCTGTTGACCTCGAGGTTGGTCTGCTCGGTGACCGCCGACAGCGATTGCGCGGAACTGGCCAACTGCTCGATGCCCGCCTGCAATCCGCTGACAATCGTGCTCAACCCGGCCCCCATCTGCTGCATCGCCAGCATCAACTGGCCGATTTCATCACGCCGGGTAACCTCGACTTTTGCGCTCAAATCCCCGGCCGCAATCTGTTGTGCAACGCGCATCACTGCGCGCAGCGGCGCGACGATCAACCGGGTAATGACCCACGCGGCAATCAGCCCCACCAATAAGGCCAACGCCGAAGAACCGAGGATCAGCACCGAGTTTTTCTTCAATTCCACCTGCATCGCGCCGTCTTCGGCCACATAGGCCTGGTCGACACGCGACATCACTTGCGCCGCGCGCTGGTGCAACTGTTCATAGACGGTTTTTTCCTGGGCCAGCAGACCGGTGTACTCGGCCAGTTTGTCGTTGAAACCGGCGATGTGCCCGGACACTTCGTTGAGCACCGTCAAATAGCCCTCATCCTTGACCGTGGTCTTCAACTGCTCGGCCTGAGCCTGGGCCTGGGCCGCCTGTTCAATGCTGCCCTTGTCGGCACTGTCGGCATCGCCCTTGCGGCTCTGATCCAGACGAATCCGTGCCTCGTTCATCGCTTGCAGCATCAACCGCGACACCTGACTGACCTGACTGGCCTGTTCGATGAACTGCGCACCATCCTTGCCTTCGCTGTCCTTTAACGTGTACGCGCCATCATCGGCCAGCCCGGCTTGCAGTACGTCCAGGTTATTGGCCACACTGGACACCGACCAACTGGCCATTTCCAGCGCCAGATCCTTGGCCTGGGTCAGTGAAACGAACTCGTCAAACGCCTTGCGATAGTCGCCCAAGGCTTGCTCGACATCGCTCATCACCGCCCCGTTCGCCGGCGTCTGCGCCTTGAGTTGCGCGGCCTGGGTCAACAGACCGTCGACGCCCTCGTGCACGGCATCAACCGTTTTCGGGTTGCTGTGCAGCGCATAGTCCTGCTCCAGCAACCGCACCTTGAGCAAGGCACTGTTGAGCGACGACATTTGCTTCAAGCCGTCGAAGCGCTGGCTGATGGTCTGCAGGGACCAGACTCCAATGGCAGCCACCAGCGCAGTCAACAGCAGCACCAGTACGAACCCGAGACCCAGTTTCTTTGCCATACCGAGGTTGGCAAAACGTCCTTGCACGGCCGAAATCATTGCGCGTAGTCCCCTGCCAAAGTCTGTTGCCGAAGATTCGCAACGGTCATGGAGCAGCACAAGTCTCTGGCGTCGGAATAATGGCAAAAAGCTACGCACGCGTCGTTTTCAGAACGCTTGAGGTCGATTCACGCCGGTACTGCGAAAAAACTGCCGGGCCCGTGGATCACAGGCATAGGCCACATTGATTCGCTGCCACTCACTGATCTCGCCGCTCGGACTGAAAGCCCCCGCAGGACTGAGACTGACACCACTGCACTGCGCATGCCTGTGCAAGCGGTCCGGATCCCTCAGCGGGGAGCGGGCCCAGATGAACAGGCCGCCACACGGCTTGCCGAAAACCTCCCAGCCTGCGTCCTCCAATGCCTGCAATGCGGCGACGCGGTCGGTATTCAGGCGTTGACGCTGGCGCTGGACCATTTTTCGATAGGCGCCACTGGCCAGCAGGCTCGCCAGCACCGCTTCATTGAAACTCGAAGCTCCCATGCTGCTGATCATCTTGACCCGGGCCAGACGCGCGATCAGTTCTGGCCCGGCGTACACAAACCCGACGCGCAACGAGCTGCTCAGCGTCTTGGAAAAACTGCCGACATAAATCACCCGTTCATCAAGCGCCGCCAGGCGTACACCGTTGCCATTGTGCAGATCGGCGTAGACATCGTCTTCGATCAGTTGCACATCGTGCGCGTTGCACAATCGCAGGATCTGCTGTGCCACACACGGACTCAGGCAGGAGCCGGTGGGATTGTGGTGATGGCTGTTGACGAACATGGCGACGGGCCGGCACTGGCGCAACAGTGCCTCCAGCGCCTGAGGGTCTGGCCCGCTTGGCGTACGCCGAACTTCCAGCAGCTGCGCGCCACGCAGGCGCAACAGCTCGAACAGCGGCGCATAGCCCGGGGTTTCGACAACAACGCAGTCCCCGGCCTTAACCAGCGTGCGCACGAGCAGATCCAGCGCCTGGCTGGCACCGGAGGTCGTCAGCACCTGTTCCGCCGGGGCCTGGATGTCGATCAGCCTGAGACGCCTGACGATCTGCGCACGCAGCGCCGCAAACCCCAGCGGGGTGCTGTAATTGAACAGACTCGCCATGTCGGTTCGCGCCACCTGACGGATTGCATAGCTGAGGTCATCGGACTCGCGCCAGCTTTGCGGCAAACCGCCCTCGCCGAGTTTCAAACTGCTCTCGGCCC
The DNA here is from genome assembly GCF_019775695.1 of Pseudomonas sp. AO-1. Taxonomy (NCBI): domain Bacteria; kingdom Pseudomonadati; phylum Pseudomonadota; class Gammaproteobacteria; order Pseudomonadales; family Pseudomonadaceae; genus Pseudomonas; species Pseudomonas sp. AO-1. The sequence continues at coordinate 1,894,663 of NZ_CP079947.1, read as the reverse complement.
GCCCGTATTCAAGCCCGAGCAAAGCGCGGCTGTGCGCGGCGACCATGAATCCCGCACCCTGCCGCGGGGCCAGGATACCTTGCGCCACCAGCCGCTCGCAGGCCTCGGCCACACACGACTGGCTGAGCAGATTGGAGCGTGCTATCTGTCTGACGGAGGGCAGTCGCGTGCTCGGCGCCACACCCGTTCGCGAGATCCACTCGGTCATTCCATCAACAATCTGCTGTACGACCGGCACCATTGCCTGTCGGTCAATTCTCAATTCCATGAGCACGCAAACTCCTGTCCGTTTTGCTGGCAGCAGTAAATCACAGCCGCGTCGTTCAGGCTGTGCGACAACGCCGTCAAAAGCAGCCGTTCTAACCGTTTGATACACATTGTTTAGCGGTTTAACGGAACGGATCGCCAGCCATGAAAAAACCCGCACGATGGCGGGTTTCTTCATGGCTGACAGAACCGTTTCAGAAAGCAGTGACGCCGCCATCCACCGCCAGGGAGTGACCGGTGGTGAACGCCGCGCCATCACTGCACAGATACAGCACGGCACTGGCGATTTCCTCGACCTTGCCGATACGCCCCACCGGGTGCATCGCATTGGCGAACTCGCCTTTTTTTGGATCGGCCTCGTAGGCCCGGCGGAACATGTCAGTGTCGATCACCGCCGGGCACACAGCGTTGACGCGGATTTTTTTCTTCGCGTATTCGATCGCCGCCGATTTGGTCAGGCCAATCACCGCGTGTTTGGACGCCGCATAGATGCTCATCTTCGGTGCCGCGCCAAGCCCTGCCACCGAAGCAGTGTTGACGATCGCCCCGCCGCCCTGGGCCAGCAGCAACGGCAACTGGTACTTCATGCACAGCCAGACGCCCTTGACGTTGACGCCCATGATCGCGTCGAACTCGTCCATCGAGCCGTCTGCCAACTTGCCTTGTTCGATTTCGATCCCGGCATTGTTGAAGGCATAGTCGAGACGTCCGTAAGTATTGATCACCTCGTCCATCAGATTCTTCACTTCGCTTTCAACGGTAACGTTGCAGCGCACGAAGGTTGCTTCACCACCGGCTGTACGAATCAGCGCCACCGTACCCTCGCCCCCTGCCGCGTCCAGATCGGCCACCACCACTTTCAGGCCTTCGGCGGCGAACGCCTGGGCGGTCGCGCGGCCAATGCCATTGGCCGCGCCAGTGACTACGGCAACCTGACCGGAAAACGTCATGCTCATTGTTATGTCCTCGGAGGAGAGATGCAGGAGGGTTTGCAGACTCGCAGCATAGCCATCACGGCCCGCCCCGCATCAGCACTATCAGAAGGCTGTTTATGCCTTCATGCGTCGCAGTGATAAAACCCGCCGGGCGACTATCACTGCACTGGATCATTGTGCATTCGCCGCATCAGCTCACCTTGCAGCATTGGCCTTGAGGGTCTATCAACAAGGCTTCATTCAGTTCGAGTGCCTGCCATGACCAGCCAGACCAATCGCCAATTCCTGCTCGCCAAACGCCCAGTGGGTGCTGCCACCCGCGAGACCTTCACTTATCAGGAAGTCCCGGTCGGCGAACCTGCGGCAGGGCAGATTCTGGTCAAGAACGAATATCTGTCCCTCGACCCGGCCATGCGTGGCTGGATGAACGAGGGCAAGTCCTACATCCCGCCGGTGGAAATCGGTGAAGTGATGCGCGCTCTGGGCGTCGGCAAAGTCATCGCTTCGAACAACCCGGGCTTTGCCGTCGGCGACTACGTCAACGGCGCCGTCGGTGTGCAGGATTACTTCCTTGGCGAGCCCAGAGGTTTCTACAAGGTCGATCCGAAACTGGCGCCGCTGCCGGTGTATTTGTCTGCACTGGGCATGACCGGCATGACCGCTTACTTCGCGTTGCTCGACGTCGGCGCACCAAAAGCTGGTGACACCGTGGTGCTGTCCGGGGCTGCGGGCGCGGTAGGCAGCATTGCCGGGCAAATCGCCAAGATCAAGGGTTGCCGGGTGGTGGGCATCGCCGGCGGGGCCGACAAGTGCAAGTACCTGATCGATGAACTGGGCTTCGACGGCGCCATCGATTACAAGCACGAAGACGTGCTGGCCGGGCTCAAGCGCGAGTGCCCGAAAGGCGTGAATGTGTATTTCGATAACGTCGGCGGCGAGATCCTCGACGCCGTGCTCAGTCGTCTGGCGCCAAAAGCCCGGGTGGTGATTTGCGGCGCCATCAGCCAGTACAACAATAAGGAAGCGGTCAAAGGCCCGGCCAACTACCTGTCATTGCTGGTCAACCGCGCACGCATGGAGGGCTTTGTGGTGATGGACTACGCCGCGCAATACGCCAGTGCAGCGCAGGAAATGGCCGGCTGGATGGCCAAGGGACAACTCAAAAGCAAGGAAGACATCGTCGAAGGTCTGCAGACCTTTCCGGAGACACTGATGAAATTGTTCAGCGGGGAGAACTTCGGCAAGTTGGTGCTGAAAATCTAAACAAAAGATCGCAGCCTCTGTAGGAGCTGCCGAAGGCTGCGATCTTTTGATCTTGCCTTTAAAAAGCAAAATCAACAGATCGCAGCCTTCGGCAGCTCCTACAGGTAATCCTAATACCTGCGGAAACTGATCAGGCCAGTTCGGCCACGACCGACGCCAGGGCCTTGGCTGGATCCGCCGCCTGGCTGATCGGACGGCCGATCACCAGGTAATCGGAACCGGCATCCAGTGCCTGACGTGGGGTCAGGATACGGCGCTGATCGTCCTGCGCACTGCCCGCCGGGCGAATCCCCGGGGTCACCAGTTGCAGCGACGGGTGCGCCGACTTCAGTGCGGTGGCTTCCAGCGCCGAGCACACCAGACCGTCCATTCCGGCCTTCTCGGCCAGCGCGGCCAGACGCAGCACCTGCTCCTGCGGCTCGATGTCCAGACCGATGCCGGCCAGATCCTCGCGCTCCATGCTGGTCAGCACGGTCACGCCGATCAGCAGCGGTTGCGGGCCGCTGCGCTTGGAGAGCTCTTCACGGCAGGCCGCCATCATGCGCAGGCCACCGGAGCAATGCACGTTGACCATCCACACGCCCATCTCGGCAGCGGCTTTCACGGCCATCGCGGTGGTGTTGGGAATATCGTGGAATTTCAGGTCGAGGAACACCTCGAAGCCTTTGTCACGCAGGGTGCCGACGATTTCCGAGGCACAACTGGTGAACAGTTCCTTGCCCACTTTGACCCGGCACAGTTTCGGGTCCAACTGGTCGGCCAGCTTCAGTGCGGCGTCACGGGTGGGGAAATCCAGGGCGACGATGATAGGAGTCTGGCAGGCGGACATGGATGGGCTCTCAGGCAAGTCGAAATCGGCGCGCATTGTAGCGGAAGCGGCGACGGCGCGGCACCCGATGATCGGTAAATCGTCGCCGCAACCGTGATCAGCATAGCGCTCGCGGCTATTGTGTCGAACCCGATACACAACCGACACGCCGCCAACAAGCGCCCGCGCTAGCCTCGCCAGCCGCAACACGTCCTTACATCAGCACTTCCCGCCTCACGGCAGGACGCCTATGCTGAAACCACCACCTCGCAGCCCATCTTTGTGGTTGGCGGCCTACTGGCAGATGAACAGCCCCATGCACAACACCCAAACGACCGTGACTGATGAGCAGAAAGACGACAAGCGCTGGAGCATCCGCGCGCTGATCGTCGATGACGATGTGCCGATCCGCGAGCTGATGATCGACTACCTCGCGCGCTTCAACATCCACGCCAGCGGCGTCACCGACGGCGCAGCCATGCGCCAGGCGATGCAGGCCGAACATTTCGACGTGGTGGTGCTCGACCTGATGCTGCCCGGCGAAGACGGCCTGTCGCTGTGCCGCTGGCTGCGTGCCGAATCGGACATCCCGATCCTCATGCTCACCGCCCGCTGCGAACCCACCGACCGCATCATCGGTCTGGAACTGGGCGCCGACGACTACATGGCCAAACCGTTCGAGCCACGGGAACTGGTGGCGCGGATCCAGACCATCCTGCGCCGGGTGCGCGATGACCGCACCGAACAGCGGGCCAACATCCGCTTCGACAACTGGCGCCTGAACAGCGTGCTGCGTCAGCTGATTGCCGACGATGGTCTGGTGGTGCCGCTGTCCAATGCCGAATTCCGCTTGCTTTGGGTGTTCATTGAACGCCCGCGCCGGGTACTCAGCCGCGAACAACTGCTGGATGCCGCCCGTGGCCGTTCGATCGAAGCGTTCGACCGCAGCATCGATTTGCTGGTGTCGCGCCTGCGACAAAAACTCGGCGACGACCCGAAAGCCCCGCAGTTGATCAAGACCGTGCGCGGCGAAGGTTACCTGTTCGACGCGCGGGATATCGGCTGATGCGAGGGCGCTTCGACACGCTGTTCGGCCGCCTGTTTGGCATGCTGTTCGTGGCGATCGTCCTGGCGCATCTGCTGGCCTTTGCCTGGTTTCACCACTACGGCCCGCCCCCACCGCCGCCCCCGCCGGAATTTGCCGAGGGCGTCGACGGCCAACGGCCGCCGCCGGATCCGCGTTTCGCCCATCGCCCGCCACGTCCGTGGTTCGGCGGGCCGCTGGTGCCGCTGACGTTCCAGTTCATCTCGCTGATGATTGCTGCGTGGTACGGCGCCAAACTGCTCAGCCGACCGATCCAGCGCCTGAGCGACGCCGCCGAGCGTCTGAGCGAAAACCTCGACAGCCCACCGCTGGACGAGTCCGGCCCGCGTGAGGCACGGCAAGCGGCGCACACCTTCAATCTGATGCAACAACGCATCCGCGAACAGGTGCAACAACGAGCACGCATGCTCGGCGCCGTCTCCCACGACCTGCGCACCCCGCTGTCGCGACTGAAACTGCGACTGGAACAGATCGACGACGAAAAACTGCAAGGCCAGATGCGCCAGGACCTCAACGACATGATCGGCATGCTCGACGCCACCCTCACCTACCTGCACGAACAGCGCACCAGCGAAGCCCTGCAGTTGATGGATGTGCAGGCGCTGGTCGAATCGTTGTGCGAGAACGCTCAGGATCAAGGCGCAGACGTTGAAGTCAGCGGCCATTGCGCACCGCTGCAGGTGCAACCGATGGCGCTACGCTCGTGCATCAATAACCTGATGGACAATGCCCTGCGCTACGCCGGGCAGGCGCGCATCGAACTGCAGGATCAACGCGAACAACTGCTGATCCGCGTGATTGACCACGGCCCGGGCATAGCCGAAGACCAACGCGAGGCGGTGTTCGAACCGTTCTATCGCCTGGAAGGCTCCCGCAACCGCAACTCCGGCGGCGTCGGCCTGGGCATGACCATTGCCCGTGAAGCGGCGCAGCGTTTGGGCGGGCAGTTGAACCTGGAAGAAACTCCCGGCGGCGGCCTGACCGCAATCATCCGCCTGCCGCGCGCCTGAGAAGAACACCTGTCCTCCTGTGGGTTTCTGGTGTTTCCGCGACTGTGTACCACCCGGTACAAAATCCAAATACCCAGGACAACTAGCTCCTTGAGTCTGTACCAGCCGGTACACCGACCGGCTTTACAGTCCAAGGAGTGAGCCCATGATCGGTAGCGTCAGCAACTACACGAGCTATACCAGCACCAGCAGCACCCAGAACGCCCGCAGCCAGCAACTGCAAAAGCAACTGTTCGCCAAACTCGACAGCAACGGCGACGGCGCGGTGGACCAGGACGAACTGAAAAGCGCCCTGTTGCAGAAGTCCGACGACGGTTTGCTGGTCAACCTGAGCAAGCAATTCGGCGACCTGGACAGCGACGCCAGCGGCAGCCTCAGCGCCGAAGAAATGACCGCCATGGCGCCCCCTCCGCCGCCCAACGACCAGGCCCCGAACACCGACCTCGCCGACGCCCTGATCAGCGCCCTCGACACCGATGGCGACGGCGCCATCAGCAGCGACGAACTGAGCAACGGCCTCACCAGCGCCGGCAGCAGCGCCGACAGCAACCAGATCTTCTCCGCGCTGGACAAGAACAAGGACGGCACCGTCAGCCAGGACGAACTCACCACCAGCCTCACCCCGCCACCACCGCCACCGCAGCAAACTTCCAGTGATGAACTGTTCAGCCAACTGGATGCCGATGGTGACGGCAGCATCAGCGCCACCGAACTGAGCAGCGCGCTACAGACCCGCGACAACACCTCAACGAACAGCACCGACACCAGCGCCGCACTGCTCAAAGCGCTGGACAGCGACAGCAGCGGCGACGTGAGCAGCGACGAACTGAAAGCGGCGCTACAGGCAGGTCGGGAACGCCCGCCTGAAGAAAGGACCGCCAGCAACCAGACCACCAGCGAAGCGCTGAACCGGATGATTGCCAACTTGAGCAAACAGTACTCGCTGGACAATGCTGCGCCGGTGGGCAAGTACCTGAATGTGGCGACTTGAGTTGATGTAGTGATGAGTGATCGTTTCCATGCAGTGGTGTGGGAACGGTCATTTGAGTACAGCGAGAAGAGAGTGTTGCCTGAGAGGGCCTCATCGCCAGCAGGCTGGCTCCTACAGTGAGAATGGGTGTGATCAGTTAGAGATTGGTCGGCTGTCAGTCCGCCTTCGCGAGCAAGCTCGCTCCCACAGTGGGAATGGGTGCGGTCTGTTGGAAATTGGTCGGCTGTCAGGCCGCCATCGCTGGCAAGCCAGCTCCCACAGGTGGATTGGGTGGGTTCAGTTAGAGATAGGTCGGATGTCAGGCCGCCTTCGCTGGCAAGCCAGCTCCCACAGTGGGGATGGGTGCGGTCTGTTGGAGATTGGTCGGCTGTCTGGCCGCCTTCGCTGGCAAGCCAGCTCCCACAGATGGATTGGGTGTGATCAGTAAGAGATTGGTCGGCTGTCTGGCCGCCTTCGCTGGCAAGCCAGCTCCCACAGATGGATTGGGTGGGTTCAGTTGGAGATAGGTCGGCTGTCTGGCCGCCTTCGCTGGCAAGCCAGCTCCCACAGGTGGATTGGGTGTGATCAGTAAGAGATTGGTCGGCTGTCTGGCCGCCTTCGCTGGCAAGCCAGCTCCCACAGGTGGATTGGGTGGGTTCAGTTGGAGATTGGTCGGCTGTCTGGCCGCCTTCGCTGGCAAGCCAGCTCCCACAGATGGATTGGGTGTGATCAGTAAGAGATTGGTCGGCTGTCTGGCCGCCTTCGCTGGCAAGCCAGCTCCCACAGGTGGATTGGGTGGGTTCAGTTGGAGATTGCTCTGCTGTCCGGCCGCCTTCGCGAGCAAGCTCGCTCCCACAGTGGAAATGAGTGTATTCAGTTGGAAATTGGTCGGCTGTCAGGCCGCCTTCGCTGGCAAGCCAGCTCCCACAGTGGGGATGGGTGCGGTCTGTTGGAGATTGGTCGGCTGTCAGGCCGCCTTCGTGAGCAGGCTCGCTCCCACAGGTGGAATGGGTGTGTTCAGTTGGAAATTGGTCGGCCCATAGGCCGCCTTCGCTGGCAGGCTGGCCCCCACAAAAAAGCAAAGCAGTCCAGGCAGACCGCATGCTTTTCACCACTCAACAGGATGAGCGTTAGCTCGACTGCAGCTCTTGATCTTGCCGTGCCGGCCCCATCGGCAGGCTGAGTGGAGGGGTTTATCCGGGGGTGGGAGCGCAGCGACCGTTCGACGCAGTCGAACACATCGAGAGGAGGTGCAGCGAAGCAAACCGGAGGCGATGCCCCCGGATGAACCCCGCAACGAAGGTACCCGAGCCACGGCGAGGGCCGTACGCCGGGGCCAAGACCTTTGGTTACTTTGGGCTGGGCCGGCACTCCGGCGTTTGCCAAAGTGACTCGCCGTAAGGGCGAAACCGCCAGCCGCAACACCCGAAGCAACGGATAAACACCCAAAACCCCAAGAACCTGGTCGGCCCAGAGGCCGCCAAGTCAAACCAACCCAGCCAAATCTAAACCCGAGCCTGACTCTTACTCCAATCCGTCAACAAACTATAAGCCACCGCCAACAACGTAGGCCCGATAAACAGCCCGATAAACCCAAACGCAATCAACCCGCCAAATACCCCAAGCAACACAATCACCAACGGCAGATTCCCGCCCCGGCTGATCAGATAAGGCTTCAACACGTTATCCACGCCACTGATGATGAACGTCCCCCAGATCCCGAGAAACACCGCCATCCCGTATTCACCTTTCCAGGCCAGCCAGGCCGTGGCCGGAATCCACACCAACGGTGGCCCCATCGGAATCAGGCTCAACAGGAACGTCACGATCCCCAGCACCAGCGCCCCCGGGACCCCGGCAATCAGGAACCCGATCAACGCCAGAATCGCCTGCGCCGCTGCCGTACCGATCACCCCGTTGACCACCCGCTGCACAGTGCCGGCCACCAGCTCGATGTAATACCCGGCACGCTCGCCAATCAGCCGCTCCAGCAGACCGTGCACAAACGCCGCCAGTCGCGGCCCGTCGCGATAGAAAAAGAACACGAAGACAATGCTCAGGGTCAGCTCGAGGATCCCGCCGCCGATCTGCGCACTGCGCGCGAGCAACCAGTTGCCGACCTGCCCCAGATACGGCTTGATCGACACCATCAGCGCTGCGCCCTGCTGATCGATGCTGTTCCAGACCCCGACCAGCCGCTCGCCGACCAGCGGCACGCTGCCAAGCCAGGTCGGTGCTTCCGGCAGGCCGTCGACCTGTACATCCTTGATGAACGCCGTGGCATCGCGCACGTGATCGGCCAGGTTGAACCCCAGCCACACCAGTGGCGCCGCCACCAGCAGCATCCAGCCGAGGGTCAAAATAGCCGCAGCGAGCGATTCGCGGCCATTGAGCCAACGGGTCAACAGACGCATCAGCGGCCAACTGGCGAACGCCAGCACCGCCCCCCAGAACAGCGCCGACCAGAACGGCGCCATCACCCATAGGCTGGCACCAAACAGCACCAGCAGGAGGATCTGCACCAACAGCCGATCATTATTGAGCATATAAAGTCTCGAAGAAGTCAGTCGGTCAAAGCGTAGGCGAACACGCCCCGCGTGCACGTACGATGTAGCTTATCGCAACAGATCAATGCGCAGGCCAGCGCCGTCGGCGCTCCCCGCCTCCATCCGCGCCGCGCGCACGCCCTGACCGATCAATGCCTGACGCCAGGCCTCGGCCTTCGGCCCGGCGATCGTCACGCGCTGGGTGGTGTCGAGGTTCAAGCCACGGGAAATCAGTCGTAGCCAGGTGTCATCCGGGTCTCCGGTCAGCTTGGGAAAGTCCAGTTCGCCGGTGCTTTTGAGCTGTCGCAACAGCGTGGCCGAGGTCGGCAGCAACTCGCCCAACGGCGCGCTCGCTTCGAACTGTTCGACATGCAGGTAGGCTTTGCGATTGCCACGGGTGATGCTGTAGAGCGCCACCAAGGTGTTGTCCTTCGGTGCGGCCAGACGCAACAGCAGATAGGCCTGTTGCTCGTCGGCACCGTACAGCTTGGCATTGCCGAACACTTCATTGGCCCACAGGCTGCTTTCGCCACAGTCGCGGGCCTGGCACCAGAACAGCAACTCGGCGTCCTGCTTTTGCAGGGCTTCGCGAGCAGCAGTGAAGGCTTCGGTGGCGGAGTGCTCCGGGGGCAATTCGTAGGTGACCGAAGTGGTCTGGCCGCGCGCGGTGACCTGGCCGTCGAAGCGCAACTGGCCGCTGATCTTGCGGATCGAGCCCAGCGGATAGATCCGCTCGAGCTCCACCGGAGGGCGATAGTCGACAATCTGCGCATCGGCCAGGCGCGGCACGATCTGCAGGTCATGGCTGCCTGGCACATCGGCAGCGAAGAGAACGGGACTGAAACAGCACAGCGCCAACAGACTGAGTGACCGCATTGTCAGGCTCATCGGATCGGCATGGCTTGGCGGGTCGGGGTCGCAGCGGTATAGAAATCCATCGTGTTTGTCTCCCATTTCAACCCGCCCAGCCTCGACAGTTGCCCGGTGCAAGTCAAGGAATGGCGAAGAAGCGATTGAAACAGTCTGCGACAAGGTCGGCACCGGACTCATCGTTCAGGTGCAAATGATGCCCGCCCGCCAGCTGTTCCTGGCTAAAGGGTAGACGCTCCAGCAACTCAGGATGTCTGGCCAGCATGCCGTCGGCGGCTACCACCAGTTGCGCCGGACAGGTAATGCGCTGGACGAACGCCATCGCCTGCTCCTGCGTCAGGCGCAGCGGTGATGGCAGGGTCAGGCGATTGTCGGTGCGCCAGGTATAACCGCCGGGCACTGGCATCAGGCCGCGTTGCGCCAGCAGCTCGGCGGCTTCGCGACTGACCGCCACCAAGCCCTTCATCCGGGCTTCGATGGCACGATCGAGGGTGTTGTAGACCGGTTTGCGCTTCTCGCGCAGATCCAGCTGCGCCTGCAAGGCCATGCCCATACGCTCGGCAGCGTTTTCGCCTTTGTCTGTAGGCGGAATCACCCCGTCGATCAACGCCAGGTGGCTGATACGCTCCGGCAACGAACCGGCCAGCACCAGCGAAACAATAGCGCCCATCGAATGCCCGAGCAGGCCAAAGCGTTTCCAGCCCAATTGCTCGGCGACCTGCAGCACATCATGGGCGTAGTCCCACAGCGCATAACCGGCGCCGTTCGGGCGATGCCCGGAATGCCCATGCCCGGCCATGTCCAGGGCAATGATGCGCAGGCCTTTGAGCCTCGGCGCCAGGCGCGCGAAGCTGTTGGCGTTGTCGAGCCAGCCATGCAGGGCGATCACTGGCAGACCGTCCTCGGGGCCGAACAAGTGCGCCGCCAGTTCGATATGCGGCAGGCTCAGGCGCACTTCTTCGAAGGTCGGGCTCATGCGCAGTCCTTCTGCTGGCGGCGCTCCCAACGCGTAAACAGCTCCTTGAGCAGGCGCGCGGTGTCTTGCGGACGTTCGAGCGGGAACATGTGCCCGCCGGGCATGCTCAGGGCTTCACCCTGGGGCAGGCGCCCGACGAACCGCGTGTGATGACGCATGACCACCCGGCTCTTGTGCCCGCGCACCACGGCCAGCGGCACTTTCAGCTGACGAGTGCGACCGGGACTGGTGTGCGGCACGCCGCGATAGATGCTGATTTCAGTGGCCGGATCAAAGCGCAGACGCAGCTTGTCGCCGACCGTATGCAATCCGTGCTGCAGGTAGGCATCGAAGCATTCCGGATCGAAACCGCGAAACAGGGTCTTGCCGGCAAAGTAGCTGCGCGCCGTGTCGATGTCGGCGAACTCTTCGCGCCGCCCCAACGTACGTCCGGCCGGGGTCAGTTTGTCGATGAAGCCGAAGCGCTTGGCCGCGCGGATCACCCACTGGTCTGTGCGAGTCAGCACCGGCGAGTCGAGCATGACCACGCCGCGATACAGCTCAGGGCAACGCAACGCCGCGTGCAGGTGCAACACGCCGCCAAAGGAATGGCCGACGCCCCACACCGGTTGATCCTGTTGCTGCAAATGGTGGATCAGCTCGTCGACCAGGTTGTACCAGTTGTCGTCCGCCGGGAAACGCGGGTCATGGGCATGCTGCTCCAGATGCGCAACCCGGTACTCGGGCGCCAGCGCCGCGAACAACTTGCCGTAGGTGCCCGAGGGAAACCCGTTGGCGTGGGCGAAAAAGATCGGTTGCGACATGCAGGTTTATCCATGAGCGGAAACATGCCGCTGATTGTCCGCAAGAGCGCGGCCCTGAGCAATGACCGTAACTGCCAGGAATGATGACAGTCCGGTCATGGCGATGGCGCATCGGACCTCAACGCGCCGGCGGTTGCTCACCCAATGGCACCACTGCCATGGTCAAACGAGACACACAACTGGCCTTGCCTTCATCGCTGGTCAGGCGGATGTCCCAGACATGCGTGGTGCGGCCGATGTGAATCGGTTTGGCCACTGCGCTCACCCGACCGCTGCGCAAACCGCGCAAATGGTTGGCGTTGATCTCCAGCCCCACGCAATAGAATTTGCTGGCGTCGATGCACAGGTAACTGGCCATGGAACCGACGGTTTCCGCCAGCACCACCGAAGCGCCGCCGTGCAGCAGGCCATAAGGCTGATGGGTGCGGTGGTCGATGACCATGCTCGCCGTCAACGACGCTTCGTCGAAGGACTCAAAGCGGATATCCAGCACTTCGCCGATAGTGTTTTTCTGGATTGCGTTCAACTGCTCGATGTTCGGAGTGGTGCGCCACAAGGTCATCGCAGGCTTCCTTTGTTGTTTTGATCGTCACTCAATCCTGCCACAGCACCGCCTCGCTGCGCGCGCTCCATTCTTCAAACCGCGCACCGTAAGTGTCTTCGATGACGTTGCGCTTGATCTTCAAGGTCGGCGTGAGAAAGCCGTTTTCCACCGCCCAGCTGTCCTTGACCACCACCAGTCGGCGCAGGCGCTCGTGCTTGTCGAGCACGGCGTTGACCTCTTCGAGCAGCTTCTCCAGGCTCGAATGCAGACTCGCCCGCGCCTCCTCCTGATTGACGTTCGACAGCACGCACAAGCCCAGCGGCGCACTCAGGCCATCGCCAACCACGCAGACCTGTTCGATCCGCGAATGCACCGCCAGCCGGTTTTCAATCGGCGCCGGGGCCACGTATTTGCCTTTGCTGGTCTTGAAGATTTCCTTGAGCCGGCCGGTCAGGCGCAAGCGCCCCTCGGCATCCTGCTCGCCCTTGTCGCCGGTACGCAGGAAGCCGTCTTCGGTGAGGGTCTCGGCGGTTTTCTGCGGCTCCTTGAAATAGCCAAGCATGTTCGCCTGACTGCGCACCTGTACCTCACCGGACTCGTCGATCCGCACCTCGACCTCCGGGCACGGCTTGCCGATCCAGCCTTGCTTGTACTGACCCGGCAGGCAGATGTGCGAATAGCCGCAACTCTCGGTCATGCCATAGACCTCCAGCACATCGAGGCCAAGTTTCCGATACCAGCTGAGCAGGGTCTGCGGTACTGGTGCCGCACCGGACAGGGCAACGCGCAAGGCATCAAGGCCCAACCCGGCCAACACCTTGTGCCCGATCCGCTTGCCAATGAATGGCAGGCCAAGCAGGAAATCCAGGCGTTTGGCCGGGATCTTGCCGTAGACGCCCATCTGGAATTTGGTCCAGATGCGCGGCACGCCGAACATCGCCGTGGGCCGCGCCCGCTGCAGATCGGTGATGAAGGTGTCGAGGCTTTCGGCAAAGAACACGGTTTGCCCGGTATAGATCGCGGCCAGTTCAACGAACATTCGTTCGGCGACATGGCACAGCGGCAGGTACGACAGCAGGCGGTCTTGCTCGTTGAGCCCGAACAGTTGCGTGCCGCGAGTCGTGGCAAAGCCCAGATTGGCAAAACTGTGCATCACGCCTTTGGGCAACCCGGTGGTGCCGGAGGTGTAGATGATGGTCGCCAGTTGTTCGGCCGCCGGGCGTGGATCGTCCTGGATCGGCGAGCTCCTTTGCAGGTCATCCCAACTGAAATCGAACTCGCCGGGCGGATGCAGCGGCAGACTGATGGTTGGCAAATCCGCCGGCACACCGACCGACATGCCCGGCCAGTCATCGAGCTTGCCGATGATCGCCAGCACGCTTTCCGAATGTGTCAGGACCTGATTCACCGAGTCTGCCGTGAGGTTGGGATACAGCGGCACCGAGACGTGTCCGGCCATCCAGATCGCCAGATCGGCAATGATCCAGTGCGCGCAGTTTTTCGAGATCAGCGCGATATGGCTGCCTTGCGGCAATTCCCGTGCGCGCAGCCAGTGCGCGGCGCAACGGGCCTGATGGCCGACATCGGCCCAGGTCAGCGTCTCGACCTGCCCGCCGCCGATGGGCTGCACCAGAAAACGCTGGCGCGGGTGCCGGGCCTCACGCTCGTAGAACATGTCCAGCGGTAAACGGAAGGCGGCAGACATGCGACTCGCTCCTGTTTTTTGGGTCTGGAGCAAGCGTAGTCAACCAAGCAAGTGCTTGGTTGGATTTTTTACCAAAAGAAACAAGATCAAAAGATCGCAGCCTGCGGCAGCTCCTACACGGATCAATGTAGGAGCTGCCGCAGGCTGCGATCTTTTGCTGTTAAGGGTGTTTGAGGCTGTTGAGGGTCATCGAGCCAATCAACAACTCAGGACTTTCCAATTCGGCCAGGCCAGCGGTGCTGACCTTCTCCGGCGGATAACCGGCGCCGTGCTGCAGATAGCTGAGCAGATTGCCCACCAGCGGGTTATGGCTGACCAGCAGCACATTGCTCACCGACACCAGCTGATCGGTGACCTTGTCCGGATCGGTTTCCGGCGTCAGCCATTCGACGGTGCGGATCTCCGGCTCGAACCCCAGAGCCTCGCGAACGATCTGCGCAGTCTGTTGTGCGCGCAGATAAGGGCTGGCGTAAATCGCCGTCAGTGGCTGACCGATCAATCGGGCAGCGCTGCTCAAGACCTCTTGGCGACCGTGCGCGGTCAGTTCCCGCTCGGAGTCGGGGCACGAGCCATAAGGCACGGCCTCACCGTGACGCAATACCCAGAGTTTCATAGCTTGGGTTCCTCATCGCGGGCCGGATGCGGGGCTGGCGGCACGGCGTGCGGCGCCTCGCCTTCCGGGGCACGCGGGGTCGGCCAGTCGGCGAACGGCCAGGGTTTCTGGTCGCTGTGAAAGCTGCCGAAGCGACCGATCTGCGCGAGGAACTGGCTCAGGCTGTCGCCGAAATTCATCAGGCTGGCGCTCGGCGCGCCGTAAATCAAACGATAGATCAGTTGCACCAGCACCACCGCGCCGAGGATGAACTGCGCCACTTGCCAGACCAGCACGTAGACGATCATCCACAACACCCGCAGGAGGATGGATTCGTACTTGGCTTCGGTTTTCGGATCGTTCATGGCTCGCTTCCTGTTGAATCAGTTGAAACCGCTGGTGGAAATAAAGTCGACGTCGGTTTTCGGCTCGGCCCGCATCAGTAGACCGATCACCTGCTCCAGCGTGCGTCCTTCAAACAGGATCGCATGCAGCCCGGCGACCAGCGGCATGTACACGCCAACCTCCTGGGACTTGGCCTTGAGCACTTTCAGGGTGTTGACCCCTTCAGCGACTTCGCCCAGGCGCGACACGGCTTCATCAAGGCTCAAGCCCTGACCGAGGGCAAACCCGACCTGATAGTTGCGGCTCTTGGGTGACGAGCAGGTCACGATCAAGTCACCGACCCCGGCCAGACCGAGGAAGGTCATCGGGTTGGCGCCCTGGTTCACCGCGAACCGGGTCATCTCGGCCAGGGCGCGAGTGATCAGCATGCTCTTGGTGTTCTCGCCCATCTCCAGCGCCACCGCCATGCCGGCAATGATCGCGTAGACGTTTTTCAACGCGCCGCCCAGTTCGACACCGAAACGGTCAGCACTGGCGTAAACGCGGAAGGTGCGACCATGCAACGCAGCCTGTACCGCTTTGCAGAGTTCTTCGTCTTCGCTGGCAACAACCGTGGCGGTCAGCGCGTGCTCGGCGATCTCCCGCGCCAGGTTCGGCCCGGACAGCACGCCGATGCGCGCCTGCGGGGCGATTTCTTCGAGGATCTGGCTCATCAGTTTGAAGGTGTGGGCTTCGATGCCCTTGGTCAGGCTGACCAGCATCTTGCCACTCAGGCGCTCGGCATGAGCGGCCAGCACCGTGCGCAGGGCGCTCGACGGCAGCGCGACGAAGCACAGCTCGCAGGCGTCGAGGGTGGCCTGCAGGTCCGTGACCGCAGTCACCCCCGGCAGGATCTTGATGCCTTTGAGGTAACGCGGGTTCTCGCGATTGACCCGGATGGCCTCGGCCTGCTCGGGGTCGCGCATCCACTGCAGGACTTGATGGCCGTTCTCGGCCAAAAGATTGGCCACGGCGGTACCAAAACTTCCGCCTCCCAGGACCGCAATCGGGCGCTGTTCAGTCATATGCAATCCGTTAATCCATACCAGTGGCGATGCCGGCATTATACGGGGCGACCGGAGCGCGGCCAGCCCCTGCGTCAATTACCGACACTTGTAGGAAGAAGACCAATAAAACCTAGGAAAATGCCTGCATCGTGACTGGAAAAGTCACTGTGCTCGGTTAACATGCGCGCCAATTCTTTGTGATCAAGGCTGTGTCGTGTCTTTTGGCTCTCCCCCCTCACGTTCGTCCCTGTTGCTGGCGCTGCTGTTCAGCCCGGTGTTGCAGGCGGACGACCTGTTTGTCGACAGCGAAACGCTGCCGCAGGTGCTGACGGCCACACGCCTGAAACAGACACCGGCGGAAGTGCCGGGGAGCATGACCGTACTCGACAGTGAACTGATCAACGCCAGTGGCGCCCGCGATATCAGTGAGTTGCTGCGGCTGGTGCCGGGAATGATGGTCGGCAACATCAGCGGCAATCAGGCGGCGGTCAACTATCACGGGACCAACGCCAGCGAAGCGCGGCGCATGCAGGTGCTGATCGATGGCCGCTCGGTGTACCGCGCGGGCCTGGCCACGGTGGACTGGAGTGATATTCCGGTGGCCATGGAAGACATCGAGCGGATCGAGGTTTTCCGTGGGCCGAACACGGTCAGCTACGGCGCCAATGCGCTGATGGCGGTGGTCAACATCATCACCCGCAACCCGGCGGACAGCCACGGCACACGCCTGAAGTACACCCGTGGCCAGCGCGGCATCAACGATTTCTATGCCAGCCAGGGTACGGGGTGGAATGGCGGCGACTTGCGCCTGTCGCTGTCCGGTCAGGAAGACGATGGCTTCGACAGCGACCGCACCGGCGCCGATTACCGCGACAGCCGCCGTTTGAACCGCTTCAGCCTCGCCGTCAGCCAGACTCTGAGTGACAACCAGAGCCTCGACTGGCAGGTCAATGCAAAGGACGGTACCAACCAGCGGCCTTATACCTACCGCCCGGTGTTCTCGGGGATTACCGCTGCCGGGAACAATTCCGACGTGATCGCCAAGGATTACGCCGGCTCGGTGCGCTGGAATCTCGACATCAATCCCGAACACAGCCTTTATATACAAGGCTCGGCGCAGCACTGGGATCGCCAGCAAGTGTGGCGCGCCTGCGATGCCGAAGTGTCGTTCAGCCCGCAACTGACCCAACTGTGGCAGCTCAACCCGAACTACACCGAACGCCTGGCACGCAATATCACCCGCTTCACCGGCCCTGGCGCCGCGCCGGGTACCCCGCAGGAAATGGCCCTGGCCAATCAAGTGCTGGATCAGTGGCGCAACGGTGCCAGCCAGACCCTGTGCGGCGACATCGACCAAAGCGCCCGCGAGTCGCGCTACGATCTGGAATTGCAGGATACTCTCAGCCTGTCCGACAGCCTGCGACTGGTCAGCGGCATGAACTATCGTTACGACCGGGCCGACTCCGAGACCTACTTCAACGGCACGCTGGACGACACCACCTGGCGTGCGTTCGGCCAATTGGAATGGCGTGCCAGTGAACACTGGCTGTTGCAGGGCGGCGCCATGTTTGAA
Source organism: Pseudomonas sp. AO-1 (assembly GCF_019775695.1). Classification (NCBI taxonomy): domain Bacteria; kingdom Pseudomonadati; phylum Pseudomonadota; class Gammaproteobacteria; order Pseudomonadales; family Pseudomonadaceae; genus Pseudomonas; species Pseudomonas sp. AO-1. The sequence goes on along the minus strand of NZ_CP079947.1, from coordinate 1,877,305 downwards.
AACACCCAACTGATCGGCAGTTCGCTGACGCCCCGTTTCGCCGTCAACTACTTGATCAACCCACGCCATGGCCTGCGCGCGGTGTACTCGGAGGCGATCCGCTCGCCGGACATGTTCGAGAACAATGTCAACTGGAGCTATCAGGTGAGCAACCTGCGGCCGTCCGCCTATGGCCAGTCTTCGGCGCGCTACTTCGTCAAGACCCGCGGCCCGGGCAATCTCGACCAGGAACACATGCGCTCGCGCGAGTTGGGCTACAACGGCTATTTCGCCGAGTGGGGGCTGGCCGTGGACGTGAAGCTGTTCTACGACGAAATCACCGGAATGATCAGCGAGCCGCTGCGCAACAACCAGTACATCGCCAGCAACGCCAACAGCTCGCGCTTTCGCGGCACCGAAACCCAGCTCGACTGGCGCCTGAGCATGATCGATCGCCTGCGCTTCACTTACGCTTTCGTCGACGCCGAAGCGAGCAATCCGCTGGATCAGCAATTCACCTCGCGCAACAGCGGTTCTGCCGGCTGGCTGCGTGATTGGGGCCACGGCTGGAACAGCGCCCTGTTCTATTACGGCGACAACGCGCTTAACGGCTACCGCTTCGAGCGCGTTGACACGCGCATCGCCAAACGCATCCCGCTGGGCAAGGCGCAACTGCAACTGGCCGGCGTGCTGCAGCAGCGGCTCGACAACCAGCCGACCACTTTCGTCGACAACAATTACGACGAACGCCGGGTGCTGTACTTCAGCGCCGAGCTGGAGTTCTAGGGTGCGCTACGCCACGGCAAACAAGACGCCCACCCTTGGCCACTGGCTGGCGGGTGCCTGCCTGTTCTTGACCGCGTGGCTGCACGGCGTGGCGGTGCAAGCCGCCGATATCCTGTTGACCGGCGCCGAAGAAAGCCCTGGGGTGCAAGCCTTCGTCCAGGCCCTGAGCGAGCTGCGCCCCACTGACAACGTGCGGTTTCAGCCACTGGCCAGCCTGCCGGCGCCGGGCAAGTTGCCGGGCAATTTGCGGATGATTCTGCTCGATCTGCCCAGTCTCGATTGGCGCCTGCAGGAGTCCCAAGGGCCGGCGACGCTGGTGTTGCGCATCAGTCGTCTGCAAGCGCGCAAACGCCTGGGTGCCGCACAGCCACCGCACTTGAGTCTGCTGTGGAGCGATCCGCCGCTGGGGCGGCAACTGCAATTGATTCGGCGGATTCTGCCGCAGGTGCGGCGGGTCGGCGTGCTGTTCGACCAGCACAGCGAATTCCTGCTCAAGGAGCTGCACCAGGCAGCAGCGCCGCTGAATCTGCAAATCGTCAGCCAGCGTTGGGACAACACCCAAGACAGTCGCCCGTTGCAAAGCGTGCTGAGAAACAGTGACGTGCTGCTGGGCCTCGACGATCCCGATCTGTACAACCCGAAAACCGTGAAAAACCTGTTGCTCAGCAGTTACTCCCGGCAAGTGGCACTGGTCGGGCCGAACGTTGCGTTCGTGCGTGCCGGCAGCCTCGCCAGCACTTACAGCGATCAGCCCGACTGGCTGGCGATCCTTGACGGGTTGCTGGATCGTCCCCCGGCGACGTGGCCGCGCGCGCTCTACCCCGATCGCTTCAAGGTCTCAAGTAATGCACAGGTCGCTCGTTCCCTGGGTATCGAGCCAATCGATGAAGCATCTGTCGCCCGCCAGTTGGCTGAAGGAGAAAGCCACCCATGAATCTGCGTCGCCGCTGGGACATCAACACCCGCACGCAATTGATCAGCCTCGGCCCGGCCCTGCTGCTTACGCTGCTGCTGATCAGTTTCTTTACCTTCGTGCGGATTCAGGATTTGCGGCAGGAGCTCAATCACACCGGGCAACTGATCGCCAACCAACTGGCGCCCGCCACCGAGTACGGAGTGATTTCCGGCAACAACGAAGTGCTGGAAAGCCTGCTCAAAGCGACCCTGGCCACACCAAACGTACGCTTCCTGGAAGTACAGGACAGCGCCAACCGGATCCTGGCCTACGTAGAACAGGCCGCCGATGCGCACAACCGCCCGCATCAGGTCGAGGTGTTTCAGGCCCCGGTGCGCTTGCAACGGATCGCCCTCAACAGCGACTTTTTCCACGACGCCAAAGCCAGCAATAACGTGACCAGCGAGGACTATCTGGGCCGGGTTATCGTCGGCCTGTCCAACGATGCCTTCAGTCAGCGTCAGCAGGAAATTCTGTTCAAGGCCGGGATTCTGGCGTTGTTCGCCCTGCTCTTCACGTTTGTGCTGGCGCGGCGTCTGGCCGGCAGCCTGTCGGCGCCGATCCGCGATATCGGCAACGCGGTCAAGGCGATTCAGCAAGGCGACTACAAGACCCCGCTGCCGATCGTCGATGACACGGAACTGGGCGCCCTGTCGCAGCACATCAACAACCTCGCCCAGGCACTGGAACAGGCCAGCCGCGAACAGCATCAGGCGATGGCGCAACTGATCCAGACCCGCGAAGAAGCGGAAAAGGCCAACAATGCCAAATCCGATTTCCTGGCGATGATGAGCCACGAACTGCGTACGCCCATGAACGGTGTGCTGGGCATGTTGCAGTTGCTGGAAACCACGGACATGACCGAGGAGCAGATCGAGTACGCGGCGCTCGCTTCAGAGTCCACCGAACACCTGTTGAAAGTCATCAATGACATCCTCGACTTCTCGCGGATCGAACGCTCGGAGCTGGAGCTTGAGCACATTCCGTTCAATCTGGCCGACCTGATCGGTGCGTGTGCCCAGTCGTTCCAACACAGCGCGGTGCAGCGTGGCCTGGACCTGAACCTGCGGATCCCCGAGGACATGCGCGCCTTGCAGGTGCAGGGCGACCCGACGCGGATCCGGCAGATTCTGGTCAACCTGGTGGGCAACGCGTTGAAGTTCACCGAGCGTGGCCGGGTCAGTATCGAAGCGCAATGGCAGTCGCTGGATCACGAGTTGCTGTGGTTCACCTGTTCGGTGCGTGACAGCGGCATCGGCATCTCCTCGGAAAGTCTGGAGTTGATGTTCAACGCCTTCCAGCAGGCCGACAGTTCGATTTCCCGGCGCTATGGCGGCACCGGCCTCGGCCTGCCGATCGCCCGCACCCTGGCCGAACGCATGGGCGGAACGTTGCGCGCGCAAAGTGAAGAAGGCTTGGGATCGGTGTTCACCCTGGAAATCCCGCTGGCTTTATATAAGCAGTCGCTGCCGCAGTTGGCGGCACCGCGCACGTCTAATGGCAACGGGCATGGCGAGGGGCGCCATGTGTTGCTGGTGGAGGACAATCCGGTCAACCAGACCGTGATCGAGGCGATGCTGCGCAGCCTTGGCTTCACCGTCAGCGTCGCCACCGATGGCGCGCAGGCGGTGCGCAGCGCTGAAGGCAATGATTTCGAAGTGATTCTGATGGACTGCCGGCTGCCGATCATCGACGGCTATGAGGCGACCCGGCAGATTCGCCAACTGCCTGGACGCGGCGAGGTGCCGATCATTGCGCTGACCGCCAACGCGCTGCAGGGCGACCGCGAAACCTGCCTGTCGGCGGGCATGAACGATTACCTGGCGAAGCCGTTCAAACGCAATGACCTACAACAGATTCTGCAGCGCTGGGTGCAGTAGTGACGGTTTTTCGACCATCTGCGACTGGCGTGAAAAGCGAAAGTGCGGCAGTCTTAGGCACCCGAACGAGCCTCAAAAGAGGCTTGAATAAAAATTTCAGTGCACAAGTGTACATTCATGTCCTTGGTGCTGTGACTTTCACCACAACGCAATAGTCTATGAGTAGGCTGCCGGTACGAGGCATGAACGCGTCGATCGGCCGGGAAGATTTGCCCCACCTGCCGCATGGGATTATTGAGGAGCTCGCATGACCAAACAAAACGCCTTTACTCGGGAAGACCTGCTGCGCTGCAGTCGCGGTGAGCTGTTCGGCCCAGGTAACGCGCAACTGCCCGCCCCGAACATGCTGATGGTGGATCGCATCACCCTGATCAGCGAAGAAGGCGGCAAGTACGGCAAAGGTGAATTGGTCGCCGAGCTGGATATCAACCCTGACCTGTGGTTCTTCGCGTGCCACTTCGAAGGCGATCCGGTGATGCCGGGCTGCCTGGGTCTGGACGCCATGTGGCAACTGGTCGGCTTCTTCCTGGGCTGGCAAGGCCTGCCGGGCCGTGGCCGTGCGCTGGGTTCGGGCGAAGTGAAATTCTTCGGCCAGGTCCTGCCGACCGCCAAGAAAGTCACCTACAACATCCATATCAAACGCGTCCTGAAGGGCAAGCTGAACCTGGCCATCGCCGATGGTTCGGTGACTGTCGACGGTCGCGAAATCTACACCGCCGAAGGCCTTCGCGTCGGCGTGTTCACCTCCACTGACAACTTCTAAGGGTTATTCGCATGCGCCGCGTCGTTATCACTGGTCTGGGCATTGTTTCGTGCCTGGGCAATGACAAAGAGACCGTCTCCGCTAACCTGCGTGCAAGCCGCCCTGGCATCCGGTTCAACCCGGAATATGCTGAAATGGGTCTGCGTAGCCAGGTTTCCGGCTCCATCGACCTCAACCTTGAAGAACTGATCGATCGCAAGATCTATCGTTTCGTCGGCCATGCAGCGGCTTACGCCTACCTGGCCATGAAAGACGCCATTGCTGACTCCGGCCTGACCGAAGAGCAAGTGTCCAACCCGCGTACCGGCCTGATCGCCGGTTCCGGCGGCGCGTCGACCCTGAACCAGATGGAAGCGCTGGACATCCTGCGCGAGAAAGGCGTGAAGCGCGTCGGCCCATACCGTGTAACGCGGACCATGAGCAGCACCGTTTCCGCATGCCTGGCCACGCCGTTCAAGATCAAGGGCCTGAACTACTCCATCGCGTCTGCCTGCGCCACCAGTGCTCACTGCATCGGTACCGCCATGGAACAGATCCAGATGGGCAAGCAGGACATCGTCTTCGCCGGTGGTGGTGAAGAAGAGCACTGGAGCCAGTCGTTCCTGTTCGACGCGATGGGCGCCCTGTCCAGCAAGCGTAACGACACCCCGGAACAAGCCTCCCGCGCCTACGACGCCGACCGTGACGGTTTCGTCATCGCTGGCGGTGGCGGCATGGTCGTGGTTGAAGAGCTGGAACATGCGCTGGCCCGTGGCGCCAAGATCTACGCCGAAATCGTTGGCTACGGCGCCACGTCCGACGGCTACGACATGGTTGCCCCAAGCGGCGAAGGCGCGATCCGCTGCATGCAGATGGCAATGTCCACCGTCGACACCCCGATCGACTACCTGAACACCCACGGCACTTCGACCCCGGTCGGCGACGTCGCGGAAATGAAAGGTGTGCGTGAAGTGTTCGGCGACAAAGCGCCTGCGATCAGCTCGACCAAGAGCCTGTCCGGTCACTCCCTGGGCGCCGCTGGCGTTCACGAAGCGATCTACTGCATGCTGATGATGGAAGGCAACTTCATCGCCGGTTCCGCCAACATCGACGAGCTGGACCCTGAAGTGGCCGATCTGCCGGTGCTGACCAAGACCCGCGAGAACGCCACCATCAACACCGTGATGAGCAACAGCTTCGGCTTCGGCGGCACCAACGCCACGCTGGTACTGAAGCGCTGGGAAGGCAAGTAATTCCCCAGGCTTGCGCCACACAGGAAAACGCCCCGACTGGTTCGGGGCGTTTTTTTTGGCCTGCAGAAATGACTGAGTAATGCATAAGCCCTGTAGAAGCTGCCGAAGGCTGCGATCTTTTGATCTTGTCTTTAAAAATCAAAGTCAAAAGATCGCAGCCTGCGGCAGCTCCTACAGAGGACATCAGTAGCCTCCAAGATGAAACTTCTGTCATGAAACCTTGCACCCTGCGACCGAATGTCGCGGATTACGCGGGCTGCAGCACTGTTGCAAAAACCGCAACAACACCTTGCGCAAATCAAGCGTTTACTTAGCAAGCTAACAAATCATATAAAAGAGTCCTGCACACGCCTTGCTGCAGATAACTTGAGATTTGGAGCTAGCAGATGACTGTAAAAGTAACTGAACGCGACGATTCACACATGTCCCATGAAGGCGTAGCCGCCGGTGTACGGATCTGGGATGTGCATCAACAAGACTTGCTGGTCGGCATGTTCCACAACGAGATCGACGCCCACAACTACAAGGCCGAACTTGAACTGCAGGAACAGCAGCGGGATCTGAAATCCGCCTGAAGCAACCACAGCATTGAAAACGACAAACCCCGCCATGAGCGGGGTTTGTCGTTATTACAGCTTTATCGGTTTACCACATCAGGTCATCAGGGATCTGATAGGCCGCGTACGGATCGTCCTCGGTATTGACCTCTTCAGTCTGCACGTTGAGCTGCACGATACGTTGCGGGTCGCGCTCCTGGATCTTCAGGGCCGCTTCACGAGGGATCACTTCGTAGCCGCCGGCATGGTGCACGATCGCCAGCGAGCCGCTGCTGAGTTTGTTGCGCATCAGCGTGTTGACCGAGATGCGCTTGACCTTCTTGTCGTCGACGAAGTTGTAGTAGTCCTCAGTGGTCAGCTTGGGCAGACGCGAGACTTCGATCAACTGCTTGACCTGTGCGGCACGGGCCTTGGCCTCGGCTTTCTCCTGCTGCTGGCGGTTCAGCTCCTGGTCGCGCTTGACCTTCTCGGCCATGGCTTCCTGAGCGGCGCGCTGCTGCGAATCATCCAGCTCGGCCTGCCCTTTGTGGGCCAGGCGCTGTTGCTTCTGCTTGTCTTTGCTGACCTGCTTGGCCTGCTTTTGGTTGACCAGGCCTGCTTTGAGCAACTGGTCGCGAAGGGAAAGGCTCATTAATGCTTACTCACTTGGGCAACGGCTCAGCCGCAGCTGGGCAGATTCTTTTCCTGGCGTTTGGCTTCACCCCACAGGGCGTCCAACTCTTCGAGGGTGCAATCTTCCATGGGACGACGGGTGTCGCGCAATGCCTGTTCGATAAAACGGAAACGTCGTTCGAACTTGGCGTTGGCGCCACGCAGCGCGGTTTCCGGATCGACCTTCAGATGCCGGGCCAGATTGACCACGGAAAACAGCAGGTCGCCGATCTCGTCGGCCACCGCTTGCGGATCATTTTCGGACATGGCTTCGAGCACTTCATCGAGCTCTTCGCGCACCTTGTCCAGCACCGGCAGGGCATCCGGCCAGTCGAACCCGACCTGCCCGGCACGTTTTTGCAACTTGGCCGAACGCGACAGCGCCGGCAACGCGGCGGGCACGTCATCGAGCAGTGACAGCTGCTCGGGCGCGGCAGATGTCTCGGCGCGTTCTTCGGCCTTGATCTCTTCCCAGCGCTGCTTGACCTGTTCTTCGCTCAGGCGCGGCACATCCAGCGGCGCATACAGATCGCCGGTGGGGAAGACGTGTGGATGACGGCGGATCAGCTTGCGGGTGATGCTGTCGACCACCCCGGCAAATTCGAAGCGCCCTTCTTCCCGGGCCAGCTGGCTGTAATAGACCACCTGAAACAATAGATCGCCCAGCTCGCCCTGCAAATGATCGAAGTCACCGCGCTCGATGGCGTCAGCCACTTCGTAGGCTTCTTCGAGGGTGTGCGGGACGATGGTCGCGTAGGTTTGCTTGATGTCCCACGGGCAACCGTACTGCGGATCGCGCAGGCGGTTCATCAGGTGGAGCAGGTCTTCAAGGCTGTGCATACAAAATCTCACTCAACCGTGTAGGAGCTGCCGAAGGCTGCGATCTTTTGATCTTGAAAATCAAAATCAAAAGATCGCAGCCTTCGGCAGCTCCTACAGGGAACCGCGTTATGGGGTACGGTTACGCCGCGTTTCGATGATGTTCGGCAACTGCGAAATCCGCCCCAGCAAACGCCCCAGCGCATCCAGACCCGGAATCTCGATGGTCAGGGACATCAGCGCGGTGTTGTCCTCCTTGTTCGAGCGGGTGTTGACCGCCAGCACGTTGATGCGCTCGTTGAGCAGCACCTGCGAGACGTCACGCAGCAGACCGGAACGGTCGTAGGCGCGGATGACGATGTCCACCGGATAGGTGAGCACGGGCACCGGGCCCCAACTGACCTGGATGATCCGCTCCGGCTCGCGCCCGGCCAGTTGCAGCACCGAGGCGCAGTCCTGCCGGTGAATGCTCACGCCGCGGCCCTGGGTGATGTAGCCGACAATCGCGTCGCCCGGCAGCGGCTGGCAGCAGCCGGCCATCTGCGTCATCAGGTTGCCGACGCCCTGAATCTGGATATCGCCACGCTTGCCCGGCTTGTAACCGGTCGCTTTGCGCGGAATCAGCTCCAGTTGTTCGTTGCCGCGTTCCGGCTCGACCAGTTGCTGCGCCAGGTTGACCAGTTGCGCCAGACGCAGGTCGCCGGCACCGAGGGCGGCGAACATGTCTTCGGCGGTTTTCATGTTGGCCTTTTCGGCCAGCTTGTCGAAATCCACCGCCGGCAGACCGAGGCGATTGAGTTCGCGCTCGATCAGGGTTTTACCCGCCGCGACGTTCTGATCACGGGCCTGCAACTTGAACCAGTGAACAATCTTCGCTCGCGCCCGGGAGGTGGTGACATAGCCCAGGTTCGGGTTCAGCCAGTCGCGGCTCGGCGTACCGTGCTTGCTGGTGATGATCTCGACCTGTTCACCGGTCTGCAGGCTGTAGTTGAGCGGCACGATCCGCCCATTGATCTTCGCGCCACGGCAGTTGTGACCGATTTCGGTGTGCACGCGGTAGGCGAAGTCCAGTGGCGTCGCGCCTTTCGGCAAGTCGATGGCGTGGCCGTCCGGGGTGAAGATGTAGACCCGATCCGGTTCGATATCGACCCGCAGCTGTTCGGCCAGACCACCGATGTCGCCCAGTTCTTCATGCCACTCGAGGACCTGCCGCAACCAGGAGATTTTCTCTTCATAGTGGTTGGAGCCGGATTTGACGTCGGTGCCCTTGTAGCGCCAGTGCGCGCACACGCCCAGCTCGGCCTCCTCGTGCATGGCGTGAGTACGAATCTGCACCTCAAGCACCTTGCCCTCCGGACCGATCACCGCCGTGTGCAGCGAGCGGTAGCCGTTCTCTTTCGGGTTGGCGATGTAGTCGTCGAACTCTTTCGGGATGTGCCGCCACAGGGTGTGGACGATGCCGAGCGCGGTGTAGCAGTCGCGCATTTCCGGCACCAGCACGCGCACCGCGCGCACGTCGTAGATCTGGCTGAACTCCAGACCCTTGCGCTGCATTTTGCGCCAGATCGAATAGATGTGCTTGGCCCGGCCGCTGATGTCGGCGTCGACGCCGGTGGCCTGCAATTCATCCTTGAGCTGGGTCATCACATCGCTGATGAAGCGCTCACGGTCCAGCCGCCGCTCGTGGAGCAGCTTGGCGATCTGTTTGTATTGATCGGGTTCCAGGTAACGGAAGGACAAGTCCTCCAGTTCCCACTTGATATGGCCGATGCCGAGTCGGTGCGCGAGCGGCGCATAGATGTCGAAGACTTCCCGGGCGACGCGGTTGCGCTTCTCGTCGTCAGCGGTTTTCACCGCGCGAATGGCGCAGGTACGTTCGGCCAGTTTGATCAGCGCGACACGAACGTCGTCGACCATCGCCACCAGCATCTTGCGCAGGTTTTCCACCTGGCCCTGGGTGCCCATCACCATCGACTGGCGCGGGCTGAGGCTGGCACTGATCGCCGCCATGCGCTGCACGCCGTCGATCAGCTTGGCCACCACCGGACCGAAACGCTGGCTGACGGCCGCGAGCTCAATCTGACCTTCACGTACGCCACGGTACAGCACCGCCGCGACCAGCGAGTCCTGGTCAAGCTTGAGGTCGGCGAGAATCTCGGCGATCTCCAGGCCCGTACTGAAACTGCCGCTGCCCTCGACCCAGAGGTTCTTCTTGGCATTGGACTGCTGTTCGGCCTCGCGAGCGAACTCGCAGGCTTCTTTCAAGGCTTCGCGATCCAGTGCCATGTCGACACTGACCGCGTGATCGAGCCAAGCCTCGAGATTGATACTGCCGTCGGTGTTGATCGGCTGGTGTGCTCTCACCTGTACCATGCTGCTTTACCTTCCCTACGACGCAGATTCAATGCGTCAAATCGCTGATCCCTAATGCCCGTTTGCGCTCGCGGGGCTGAAGCGAGCGCTGCGCGGACAGATCAGACGGATTCAGACGAGCCATCCTGGCTCGCTTCAAATAACGCCATGGCCTCGACATGCGCCGTCTGAGGAAACATATCGAGAATCCCGGCACGTTTTAACCGGTAGCCCTGCTTGATCAATTCGACCGTATCGCGCGCCAGAGTTGCAGGGTTGCACGACACATAAACCAACCGCTCGGCACCCAGGGTCGCGAGCTTGCGCACCACCTCGAAAGCACCGTCACGCGGTGGGTCCAAGAGTACCGCAGAAAAGCCGTTTCCGATCCATTCGACATCGGTCAAAGGCTGGGATAAATCGGCTTGAAAAAACTTTGTGTTATGCAAATTGTTGCTAGCGGCATTCGCAGCGGCTCGGTCGACCATGGTCTGCACGCCCTCCACCGCCACCACCTCACGCACGCTTTTGGCCAGCGGCAAGGCGAAGTTGCCCAGACCGCAGAACAGGTCGAGCACGCGCTCGTCACCGGTCGGCTTCAGCCAGTCCAGTGCCTGCGCCACCATCGCCTCGTTGACCCCGGCGTTGACCTGGATGAAATCCCCCGGCCGCCAGGCCAGATCCAGATCCCACTGTTCCAGGCGATAACCCAAAGACTGCGTGGCATCCACCGGTTGCGGCTCGCCGTCGCCATGCAGCCACAGTTGCGCGTCATGGAACTGGCAGAATTCCTTGAGGATCGTCAGGTCGGCTTCAGACAACGGCGCCATGTGCCGCAGCAATACCGCCAGCGAAGAACCACTGAACAACTCGACGTGCCCCAGCGCTTGCGGTTTGCTCAAACGACGGAGCATCTCCGGCAAACGGGTCATGATCGGCTGCAAGGGCTGTACCAGCACCGGGCATTCGTTGATGGCAACGATGTCCTGGCTGCCGGCGGCGCGGAAACCGACTTCGAGTTTTTTCGCCTTCATGTCCCAACGCACGGCAATCCGCGCGCGGCGGCGGTAGCCGAATTCCGCTCCGGTCAGCGGCGCCGCCCATTCGTCAGGCGCGACCCCGGCAACCTTCGACAGCTGCTCGGCGAGCATGCGCTGTTTCAGGGCAAGCTGTTCGGCATGGGGCAAGTGTTGCACGCTGCAGCCACCGCAACGGCCGGCGTGCTGACAGGCAGCCGGGCGACGCAACTCGCTGGCCTTGAACACGCGCTCGGTGCGCGCTTCAACCACTTTGCCGCGGGCGCCAAGCACCCGCGCCTCGACCTCTTCACCGGCGAGGGCGCCGAGGACGAACCAGGTTTTGCCTTCGAAAAACGCGATGCCGCGACCGTCATTGGCCAGGCGCTCGATGTTCAAGCGCTGCTTTTTGCCGGTCGGGATTTGCGCGGCCTTGCTGCCGCCGGTGGGCTGGAAGCGCAGGCCTCTCTCGTGCTTGGCCATCAGTTGGCCGCGTCGAAAATGCCGGTCGACAGGTAACGGTCGCCACGGTCGCAGATGATCGCGACGATCACCGCGTTTTCAACTTCTTTGGACAGGCGCAGCATGGCTGCCACCGCACCGCCCGAGGACACGCCGCAGAAGATGCCTTCTTCGCGAGCCAGACGTCGGGTCACGTCCTCGGCTTCGCTTTGCGCCATGTCGACAATGCGGTCAACGCGGTCGGCCTGATAGATCTTCGGCAGGTATTCCTGCGGCCAGCGACGGATGCCGGGAATGGCCGAACCTTCCATCGGCTGCAGCCCGATGATCTGCACGCTGTCGCTCTGCTCTTTCAAGTAGCGCGACACGCCCATGATGGTCCCGGTGGTGCCCATCGAGCTGACGAAATGGGTGATGGTGCCCTGGGTCTGACGCCAGATTTCCGGGCCGGTGGTGGTGTAGTGCGCCTCAGGGTTGTCGCCGTTGGCGAACTGATCGAGCACCTTGCCACGGCCCTCGGCTTCCATCCGCTGGGCGAGATCGCGCGCGCCTTCCATGCCCTCTTCCTGGCTGACCAGAATCAGCTCGGCACCGTAAGCGGTCATCGCCGCTTTACGCTCGGCACTGGAGTTGTCCGGCATGATCAGGATCATTTTATAACCCTTGATCGCAGCAGCCATGGCCAGCGCGATGCCGGTGTTGCCCGAGGTCGCTTCGATCAATGTATCGCCAGCGTGAATCTGCCCGCGCAACTCGGCGCGAGTGATCATCGACAACGCCGGACGGTCCTTGACCGAACCCGCCGGGTTATTCCCTTCAAGCTTGAGCAAAAGGGTGTTGCTGGTTGCACCGGGCAGGCGCTGCAAACGCACCAGCGGAGTATTGCCGACGCAATCGGCGATGGTTGGGTACTGCAGGGTCATGGCGTATTCGCAATCCAGACGTGCGGGGGCGCCTATCATACCGGCAAACGTTCGCAGGCCATATCACGCAAAGTGCGGTGCTTATGGTTTATGGGAATAAGCAGATGAATGTCGCACCGGTGGTGCGACTTTTGAGTTCAGCGGTGAATCGAAGGGCCCCTTCGCGAGCAAGCCCGCTCCCACAGGAGGGTGGCGGTGTTGGTTATACAATCTGCGGACGACACACATCCACTGTGGGAGCGGGCTTGCTCGCGAAGGCGTCAGCCGTCACGCCGCCGTCATCGGCAATCAGCCGAAAATTCAGGCGCAACCCTGCCCCACCATTCTCCGCCCACACCATCCCACCCTGGCGCTGCACCGCATTCCTCGCAATGCTCAACCCCAACCCAAACCCGCCGTCCCCCGGGCGCGAGCCGTCGAGGCGGGTGAAGGGTGAGAAGATCCGTTGCAGATCGCCCTCGGCCACCCCGCCGCCCTGATCCTCCAGCCACAAATGCCAGTAATCGCCGTCACGCCGTCCATCGAGGCGCACGATGCCGCCCTCGGGTGAATGCCGAATGGCGTTGCGCAGAATGTTCTCCAGCGCCTGCGCCAAAGTATTGAGGTTGCCGCGCACCCAGCACGACGCCGGCACCGCGCACTGCAATTGCAGGCTCGGCCAGCCGCTTTCATAACAGGCGTTGTCGGTGAGCATTTCCCACAGCGCCTGGATCTGGATCGCTTCGTTAGGCAGCGGCGCACGCTCGGTGTCGAGCCACGCCAGTTGCAGGGTGTCTTCGACCAGCCGTTGCATGCCGTCGACTTCACGGCCGATGCGCTCGCGCAGTTGTTGCAGGTCCTGCTCGCTTTCACTGGCCACCCGCAGCCGGCTCAGCGGCGTACGCAGTTCATGGGACAGGTCGCGCAGCAGCTGCTGTTGCAGGGCGACGGTGGATTGCAGGCGTTCGGACATCGAGTCGAAGGCCCGCGCCAGCTCGCCGAGTTCGTCCGGGCGCTGGGTGATGCCGCTCGACAGGCGCACATGCAATTGGTCGGCACGCCAGGCGTTGGCCTGCTCACGCAAGTTATTCAACGGCACTACCAGCAAGCGATACAGGCCAATGCACAGCAATAAGGTGAACAGCCCCGGAATCACGCCGTTGGTGATCACCCGCCAGAACACCCGGTATTTCCCCGGCAGGAAACGCTCGGGCAACTCAATCACCAGACTGCCGGCGGACGGGTCCTTCGGAAACGGCACGCGCAGCCACGGCCGGCCCTTTTTGTGGATCGGCCAGTCGAGGCCGCGCAAAAAGGTCAGGTGCTGGATTTCCTGTTCATTCAGCGGCTCGCTGCTCAACGATTGCAGATTGCGGTCGATCACCCCGACCCAGGCCGCCTCGCGCAACTCCATACTCTGCAACCAGTTATCGACACCGTCGCGCTCGCCGCGCTGCCACGCCCGCTCGGCCTCGCCGGCATAACGGCTGAGGGTGCCGCGCGCCTCGTCGGAGAGGAACTGGTTGCGCTCCTCCATGTAGCGCCCCCACGACCAGCTCAGCCAGATCATCAGCAGACAGAACGCCACCAGCAGACACGCCAGTTTCCAGAACAGCGAATGCCGCCCCGGCAAGTCAGAGACTTTCATCGGGCGCACTCAGCACATAACCCTTGCCCCACACCGTGCGCACTTCTCGTTCGGTGTAGCCGATGGCCTTGAGTTTGCGGCGGATCTGGCTGATGTGCATGTCGAGGCTGCGGTCGTGGGCCGCATAGCCGCGTTGCAGCACGTGCTGATACAGGAAGGCCTTGCTCAGGACTTCTTCATCGTTGCGATTGAGGGTTTCCAGCAAGCGGTATTCGCTACGGGTCAAACCGGCAGATTGCGCGTTATAGAAGACCTCGCACTGTTCGTCGTCGAAACGCAGCGCGCCATGAATCGCCGCCGGTGCAATGGCTGCCGGACGCCGATCCAGCGCCACCCGGCGCAGGATCGCCTCGATCCGCACATGCAGCTCGGCCATGCTGAACGGCTTGGGCAGGTAATCATCGGCGCCCAGACGAAAGCCGCTGATGCGATCGGCCTCGGCGCCCAGCGCCGACATCAGCAGCACTGGCGTCGAATGGCTCTGGCGCAACTGCGTCAGCACCTTCAGGCCATCGAGCCCCGGCAACAGAATGTCCATCAGCACCACGTCGAACGGCTGATGGCGAGCGATGTTCAGCCCTTCATGCCCGTTCTGGCACCAGGTCACCGCAAAGCCACTCCGGCCCAGGTGTTCGTGAACATAGGCACCAAGCACCGGGTCGTCCTCGATGGCAAGAATGCGTGGCAGGTCGGTGGAAACAGGAGTCATGAGTATCTGCAAATAATTCTCAGTTGGCCGATTATTCAAGATTGCCCGCCATCGGGCAACCCAAGCTTGACCGGCCGGACAAACGCGCCTCGCCCTGACGGCCGAGGGCGAGATGATTTTTCCGAAGATTGCCTGCCTGCAAATCGCTACACTGCGCCAATGTCGCGTGCCGGACGCACGTGCGAGTCAACAGTTCAGCGGGATGCAGGAGATGGGTGTGCTCAAGAAACTGGGAATCAAAGGTCGCGTATTGTTGCTGACCCTGTTGCCCACCAGCCTGATGGCGTTGGTGCTCGGTGGCTATTTCACCTGGATGCAACAGTCCGATTTGCAGACCCAACTGATGCAGCGCGGTGAAATGATCGCCGAGCAACTGGCGCCACTGGTAGCGCCCGCCATGGGCCACGGCAACACCGATCTGCTCGAACGCATCGCCACCCAATCGCTGGAACAGCCTGACGTGCGCGCCGTCACCTTCCTCGCCCCTGATCGCACACCGCTGGCGCACGCCGGTCCGACCATGCTCAATCAAGCCCCCAGTGGCGACAGTGCACAACTGCAACGGCGCAGCGGCAATGACGCCACACGTTATCTGATGCCGGTGTTCGGCAAGCATCGCAACCTCGCCGGCGACGTGATCCCACAAGAATCCGAGCGCCTGCTCGGCTGGGTCGAACTGGAGCTGTCGCACAACGGCATGCTGCTGCGCGGTTATCGCAGTCTGTTTGCCAGCCTGCTGCTGATCGCCGCGGGCCTCGCCGGCGCGGCCCTGCTCGCCTTGCGCATGGGCCGCACCATCAACCGCCCGTTGAGCCAGATCAAACACGCCGTCGCGCAACTCAAGGACGGTCATCTGGAAACCCGTCTGCCGCCGCTCGGCAGCCAGGAGCTGGACGAGTTGGCCTCGGGCATCAACCGCATGGCCGGGACCCTGCAGAACGCGCGCGAAGAATTGCAGCACAGCGTCGATCAGGCCACCGAAGACGTGCGGCAGAACCTGGAAACCATCGAGATCCAGAACATCGAACTGGACCTGGCGCGCAAAGAAGCGCTGGAGGCGAGCCGGATCAAATCCGAGTTCCTCGCCAACATGAGCCACGAAATCCGTACGCCGCTCAACGGCATTCTCGGCTTCACGCATCTGTTGCAGAAAAGCGAGCTGACCCCGCGCCAGCTCGACTATCTGGGCACCATTGAAAAGTCCGCCGACAGCTTGCTCGGGATCATCAACGAGATCCTCGACTTCTCGAAGATCGAGGCCGGCAAACTGGTGCTCGACCATATCCCGTTCAACCTGCGCGACCTGTTGCAGGACACCCTGACGATTCTGGCGCCGGCGGCGCACGCCAAGCAGTTGGAGCTGGTGAGCCTGGTCTATCGCGACACGCCGCTGTCGCTGGTCGGTGACCCGCTGCGGCTGAAACAGATCCTCACCAACCTGGTCAGCAACGCGATCAAGTTCACCCGCGAAGGCACCATCGTCGCGCGCGCCATGCTTGAAGAAGAACATGAAGACAGCGTGCAACTGCGCATCAGCATTCAGGACACCGGCATCGGCCTGTCGAGTCAGGATGTGCGCGCGTTGTTCCAGGCGTTCAGTCAGGCCGACAACTCGCTGTCGCGCCAGCCCGGCGGCACCGGTCTGGGTCTGGTGATTTCCAAGCGCCTGATCGAACAGATGGGCGGCGAAATCGGCGTCGACAGCACCCCGGGCGAAGGCTCGGAGTTCTGGATCAGCCTGAGCCTGCCGAAAACCCGCGACGACACCGAAGATTTGCCGGCCCCACCGCTACTCGGACGCCGCGTGGCGGTGCTGGAAAATCACGAACTGGCGCGCCAGGCCTTGCAGCATCAACTGGAAGACTGTGGCCTCGATGTCACGCCATTCAATACCCTGGAGAGCCTGACCAACGGCGTCACCGGCGCGCACCAGACCGATCAGGCCATCGACCTTGCGGTGCTCGGCATCACCAGCAACGACATGCTCCCGGAGCGCCTGAACCAGCACATCTGGGATCTGGAACACCTCGGTTGCAAAGTGCTGGTGTTGTGCCCGACCACCGAACAGACGTTGTTCCATCTCTCGGTGCCCAACCCGCACAGCCAGCTCCAGGCCAAACCGGCCTGCACGCGCAAATTGCGTCGGGCGCTGGCGGATCTGGCCAACCCGCGCCAGCCGCGCCATGAACCGGGCGAACCGCTGTCGAGCCGTGCACCGAAAGTGCTGTGCGTCGACGACAACCCAGCCAACCTGTTGCTGGTGCAGACCCTGCTCGAAGACATGGGCGCAAAGGTACTGGCCGTGGAAAGCGGCTACGCAGCGGTCAAGGCGGTGCAGAGCGAATCCTTCGATCTGGTGCTGATGGACGTGCAGATGCCGGGCATGGACGGACGCCAGACCACCGAAACCATCCGCCAGTGGGAAAGCGAACGACATTGCACACCGCTGCCGATCGTCGCCCTCACCGCCCACGCCATGGCCAACGAGAAACGCGCCTTGCTGCAAAGCGGCATGGACGACTACCTGACCAAACCGATCAGCGAGCGGCAACTGGCGCAAGTGGTGCTGAAATGGACGGGGCTGGCCTTGCGCAATCAAGGCGCGGAGCGCGCCAGCGAGAGTGCGACGGGCAGCAACGAACTGCCCGTGATCGACCACGAAGAAGGCTTGCGCCTGGCCGCCGGCAAGGCCGATCTGGCGGCGGACATGCTGGCGATGCTGCTTGCCTCGCTGGAAGCCGACCGCGAAGCGATTCGCGCCGCCAGTGAAGCCCGCGATCAGAATGCACTGATCGAGCGCGTGCATCGCCTGCACGGCGCGACCCGGTATTGCGGCGTGCCGCAATTGCGCGCGGCCTGTCAGCGCAGTGAAACCCTGCTCAAACAGGGCGATCCGAAAGCACCGGCGGCGTTGGAGGAATTGGAGCGGGCGATCAATCGCCTCGCGACCCAAGCCAGAATCAGCGCCTGACCCATGGCAATACCGGCGTTCGCAACCGCCGTTAAAGTGGTGGTGGTCAACATTGACTCGCCACCCCGTTCCAGGAGGAATACATGCGCACGCTCGTTTTCAGCAGCCAGACCTACGACCGCGACAGTTTCCTCGCCGTCGATTGCCCGGGCGGGATAGAACTGCACTTTCAGCAGGCCCGGCTCAGTCTCGACACCGCCGCCCTGGCCGAGCACCACGAGGTGGTCTGCGCCTTCATCAATGACGATCTCAGTGCGCCAGTGCTGGAGCGTCTGGCGGCCGGGGGCACGCGCCTGATCGCCCTGCGTTCGGCGGGCTACAACCATGTCGATCTGCTCGCAGCGAAACGCCTCGGGTTGGCCGTGGTGCGGGTGCCGGCCTATTCACCACATGCGGTGGCCGAACACGCGGTGGCGCTGATTCTGGCGCTCAACCGGCGCCTGCACCGCGCCTACAACCGCACCCGCGAAGGCGATTTCACCCTGCACGGCCTGACCGGTTTCGATCTGGTGGGCAAAACGGTCGGCATCGTTGGCACCGGCCAGATCGGCGCGACGTTCGCGAAAATCATGCACGGTTTCGGTTGTCAGTTGCTGGCCTACGATCCGTATCCAAATCCGGAGGTTGTGGCTTTGGGCGCGCAGTATCTGAGCCTGCCGGAGCTGCTCGCACAGTCGCGGATCATCAGCCTGCATTGCCCGCTCAATGCGCAAAGCAAACACTTGATCAACCGTGAGTCACTGGCCCATCTGCAACCGGGGGCGATGCTGATCAACACCGGGCGCGGCGGCCTGGTGGACACACCGGCGTTGATCGATGCACTGAAGGACGGCCAATTGGGCTATCTGGGACTGGATGTGTATGAGGAAGAAGCGCAGCTGTTTTTCGAGGACCGCAGCGACCTGCCGTTGCAGGACGACGTGCTGGCGCGGTTACTGACGTTTCCGAACGTGATCATCACCGCGCATCAGGCGTTCCTGACCCATGAAGCCTTGGGTGCGATTGCCGCGACCACCCTGCACAACATCGCGACCTGGGCCGCAGGCACGCCGCAGAACCAGGTCGAAGGCTGAGGATTGGCGGCTTATTTGGGCGACAGCGACGAGGCCAGAATCAGCAGCGCCAGCCAGCCAAACCCGAAAAAGCGCTGTTTCATCGAGTGGCCGTTGCGCAGCAGGAACCAGACAAAGACCATCGGCAACAGAAACACCATGATCTTCAACCAGCCTTCCACCGGACGCGAACCATCGGCGTTGGCCTGAGGCTGCGGCGCGGGCTCGGGCTGCCGACGGCGCCGGCCGACAGCGGCCGGTGTCACTTTCGGCGTCGGCTCCGGAGCTGGTGGCGGAACAAAGGCTTCGGGCACGGATTTGTTGCGCGGCAGGCTGCCGAATGAAATCGTCGCGGCGGCTTGCGCCGGTGTGTGCTCGTGCTGCTGCGCCATCGGAGCACCACAATGAATGCACGCCTTGGCTTCCGAGCTGATGCTGCGCTTGCATTCATAACATTCGATCAACGCCATGTTCCGTTCCCTCAGATTGAAGGGCGGCAGTTTGCCATGAGCGCCAGCCGATTTGAACCGGATCGAAGGTCGCACACGTACGCCATCCTGCAATCCAGCCCGTGCTAGCATGTCGCGCAGATTTGGAGGACCCATGGTCGAACACGATTTCCGCTACACCCTGATGAACCCGCAACACACCCTCACCGAATGCCGCGCCCTTGTACCGGGCCGCTATCAGGTCACCGGCAATGGTGGCTCGATTCGCAACGGTGACGTCCTGTTGGTCACTCTCAAAGGCAGCAAGGACTTGTCCATGCGCCTGACCGTCGACACCGTGCGCCACCTGATCAATCCGCCGGGCCAATGGACCGCGATGACCACCGGCCCGGTATTCGGCGAACTGGCGATCCACACCTGGCAGGTCAACTGCGACAGCTGCGCCAAAGAGCTGAACTTCGAGTTCGCCGTGGACGCCAAGCTGGGCAAGAGCGCCGAGAAGCCGGCCGCCACCGCGCGCATCGCCGAGCTGGGCTGGAAAGCCGTCGGCGACAAGCACTTGTGCCCGAAATGCCAGGAGCCTGCGTGATGAAACGCCTTGCCCTGCCGCTGCTGGTCGGTGCCGGTCTGGTGGGCTGCGCCGCAGAGCCAGTGCAGTTGCAACAGAACCGCAGCTACATTCTGGAATGGATCGGCGAGCGGCCCTTGATGGATTACAGCCACCTGACCGTGACCCTCGGCGACGATGGTCGTGCTTACGGCAACGGCGGCTGCAACCACTGGTTCGCGCCGTACACCCTCGAAGGCGACAAGCTGAGCTTCGGCCCGATCGGCAAGACCCGCAAACTCTGCGCCCCGGCGCTGATGGAGCAGGAACAACGCTTCCTGCAGGCGCTGCAAGGCGTTGAGCGCTGGGACATCTCCCCGATCGAGCAGATGCGCTTCTGGCCGGCGCAAGGCAAGCCGTTGCGTTGGTGGCTGGAAGAGGGTTAACCCCCTCCTGCTGCTGAGACTACCCTGTGGCGAGGGGATTTATCCCCGATGGGTCGCGGAGCGACCCCCTTCGGAGAGTCAGGGTAAACCGAGCTCTCGGGTTTCAGGGCTGCTGCGCAGCCCATCGGGGCGGTGCGACGTTTCGCTAAATCCCCTCACCACAAAACCTCACTTGCCCTACTTCGTCGCCTGCAACGCCTCCAGCTTCGCCATCACCCCCGCCGCCGTCTGCTCACCCATCAACTGCTCACGCACCTTGCCCTTGTTGTCGATGATGTAGGTCACCGGCAAGGCCTCACTGCGCGGCAGGTCGAACAGGTCGGCCGGATCCTGCGCCAGCACGGTGAATTTGATGCCGAGTTTCTCGCTGGCGCTCTTCAGGTCTTCACCCTGGACGTTGTCGAAGTTGACCCCGAACACACCGACATTCTTGCTCTTGAGTTCGTCCGCCAAATGGTTGAGTTCCGGGATTTCAGTGCGGCACGGGCCACACCATTCGGCCCAGTAATTGAGCACTACCCATTGTTTGTCCAGGCGCTCGGACGCCACTTTCTGACCATTCTGGTCAATGCCGTAGTCGTTGCCGCAGCCCCCCAGCATTAACGCCCCGATTATCGTCAATGCCGCTGCCAATCGCCGTGTCATGTCATGTTCCCTGGTCAAAAATTGAAGGCGCCTGCGACCCGTTGCCTCTGAAGGTTCTGGATTGCGCGCTGCACAGTTAGAATAGCCGCCACTTTACGCCAGAAGCGACCTGCCATGACCGATCTGACGCTTTATCACAATCCGCGCTGCTCGAAATCCCGCGGCGCGCTGGAACTTCTTGAGGCCCGTGGCCTGACCCCGAACGTGGTGCGTTACCTCGAAACCCCGCTGAATGCGGTGCAAATCAAGGCACTGCTCGGCAAGCTCGGGATCAGCGCGCGGCAGTTGCTGCGCACCGGAGAAGATGAATACAAAATGCTTCAGCTGGCTGACGAAAGCCTCAGCGAAGCGCAATTGATCGACGCCATCGTCCAGCACCCAAAACTGATGGAACGGCCAATTCTTGAAGTCGGCAACAAAGCCGTGATCGGTCGTCCGCCGGAAAATGTGCTGGAACTGTTGCCGTGAGCGCGCCCTATATTCTGGTGCTGTATTACAGCCGCAACGGCGCGACCAATGAGATGGCCCGGCAAATTGCGCGCGGTGTCGAACAGGCGGGTCTCGAAGCGCGCTTGCGTACGGTGCCCGCCATTTCCACCGAGTGCGAAGCCGTGTCGCCGGACATCCCGGATGAAGGCGCGTTGTACGCCACGCTCGATGACCTGAAGAATTGCGCGGGTCTGGCCCTCGGCAGCCCGACACGTTTCGGCAACATGGCCGCACCGCTGAAGTACTTCCTCGATGGCACCAGCAACCTGTGGCTGACCGGCGCACTGGTCGGCAAACCGGCTGGCGTGTTCACCTCCACCGCCAGCCTGCACGGCGGCCAGGAAACCACCTTGTTGTCGATGATGCTGCCGCTGTTGCACCACGGCATGCTGATCACCGGCCTGCCGTACAGCGAGTCGGCGCTGCTGGAAACCCAGGGCGGCGGCACGCCGTATGGCGCCAGTCATCACGCCGGGGCCGATGGCAAAAAAGGTCTGGATCCGCACGAGATGGCGCTGTGTCGCGCACTCGGCGCACGCCTGGCGAAAACCGCGCAAAAACTGGAGGGCTGACATGGCCCGGAAGCCGAAAGTCCTGCCCAGCGTTGAATGGCTGGAGCCGCGTGTACGGGCGATGCGGGTTATCAGTCTGCTGTGCTTTTTCGGCCTGGCAGGATTGCTGGCGGCTTATTACCTGGTGTTCGCCGACCTGCACGGCGCTCGACCGTGGGTGATCCTGCTGGTCGAACTGATCCCGTGGCTGATCCTCGCGCCGGGGATGCTGATGGGCAACGCACGTGCGCACTCGTGGATGTGCTTTGTGGTGAATCTGTACTTCATCAAAGGTGCACTGGCAGCGTATGACCCGAACCGGCAGCTGTTTGGCGTGTTGGAGATGGCCGCGAGCCTGGCGCTGTTCTGCTCGGCGCTGCTGTATGTGCGGTGGCGGTATCAGTTGAATCGCAAGCTGGCTGGCGAGGGCGAGATGTCCGTAGCCTGATGAAAAAGATCGCAGCCTCCGGCAGCTCCTACAGGGGGAACGCATTCCAAATGTAGGAGCTGCCGAAGGCTGCGATCTTTTAGCGATTCAATGATTGACGGTGTACGCGAGCATCATCGAAATCTGACTCATCGGCCGCCCGCCACTCTGCTCATGCCACTGATTGAACGCGTTCTGCACAATCGCCAGATCGCGCAGACTGGTCGGCGCCTTGTCGACGATCTTCTGCGCATTCAGCGCCGCGACCACGTCATAGCTCGGCACGAAGGTGTCCTTGCCGACCATGCGCAGGAAGCGCGGTGCCGACAGCCCACCTAACTGACTCCCGTGTTTTTTCAGGTAGGTCCACAAACCGACGATATCGGTCACCGGCCAGTCGGCGATCAGCGCGCCGAAACTGCCCTTCTCCTGCTCGACATCGAGAATGAACTGCGCATTGCGCGGCACGCTCTTGAGCTTGCCCAGGTGGCGGATGATCCGCGCGTCCTGCATCAGGCGTTCAAGATGTTCGGCGCTCATCAGCACGACTTTTTCCGGATCGAACTTGAAGAACACCTCTTCGAAAGCCGGCCACTTGGCGTCCACCAGGCTGTGCTTGAGGCCGGCGCGAAAGACGCGCAGGGCCATGGTCGAGAGGTAGCGGTCGTCGCTGATCTTGCGCAATTGCGCGGGAGTCTTGGGAACGGGCAGATGGGCTTCCAGTTCAGCCGCCGAACCGAAGCGGTTCAGACAGTATTCGTGCAGCCACTTGTAATCGCGCATGCCCTCTCCTATTGAATGAAACGAAAAACCCCATGTGGGGGCAGGCCCTGTGGTGAGGGGATTTAGCGAAACGTCGCACCGCCCCGATGAGGAGCAAAGCTCCCCCAGAAAAGCTGGGGCTGCTGCGCAGCCCATCGGGGATAAATCCCCTCACCACAGGGCCGCTCCCACAGGGAAAGGGTTTACAGGTTGACGACGTTAACGAAGCGCGAAGCCGCGGTCTCGTCGATCTTCAGGCTGGTGAAGTCGAACAGGTTGCGGTCGGCCAGTTGCGACGGCACAACGTTCTGCAGACTGCGGAAGATGCTTTCAGTGCGGCCCGGAGTCTTGCGCTCCCAGTCCTGAAGCATTTCCTTGACCACCTGGCGCTGCAGGTTTTCCTGCGAACCGCAGAGGTTGCACGGGATGATCGGGAATTCCTTGAAGTCCGAGTAGGCCTGGATGTCTTTCTCGTTGCAGTAGGCCAGCGGACGGATCACCACGTTGCGCCCGTCGTCGGCGCGCAGCTTCGGCGGCATCGCCTTGAGGGTGCCGTTGAAGAACATGTTGAGGAAGAATGTCTCGACGATGTCATCGCGATGGTGACCGAGGGCCATCTTGGTCGCACCGATTTCATCGGCGAAGGTGTACAGCGTGCCGCGACGCAGGCGCGAGCACAGCGAGCAGGTGGTCTTGCCTTCGGGAATCAATTCCTTGACCACCGAGTAAGTGTCTTTCTCGACGATGTGGTACTCGACGCCCAGCTCTTTCAAGTAGGCCGGCAGCACGTGCT
The DNA here is from genome assembly GCF_019775695.1 of Pseudomonas sp. AO-1. Taxonomy (NCBI): domain Bacteria; kingdom Pseudomonadati; phylum Pseudomonadota; class Gammaproteobacteria; order Pseudomonadales; family Pseudomonadaceae; genus Pseudomonas; species Pseudomonas sp. AO-1. Next base: position 1,853,462 of record NZ_CP079947.1, on the reverse strand, counting down.
CGGGGAAGCCCGGCTGCTTCTGGTCCATGTTCACCGCGACGATCTCGAACTTGATCGGTGCAACCTTCTGCAGGTGCAGCAGCACGTCGAGCATGGTGTAGCTGTCCTTGCCCCCGGACAGGCAGACCATGACCTTGTCGCCGTCTTCGATCATGTTGAAATCGGCGACCGCTTCGCCGGCCAGGCGGCGCAGGCGCTTTTGCAGTTTGTTCTGGTTGACCGTAAGAGTGCCCATGACGCGAAATCCGTGAGGTGTGACGAAAGGCGGGCATTTTACGCAAAAACCCACCGGCGGCGCAGCCTCCTGACGGACGCACCCTGTAGGAGCTGCCGAAGGCTGCGATCTTTTGATTTAGAAACAGGATCAAAAGATCGCAGCCTTCGGCAGCTCCTACAGAGATAACTGCGATTAACCCACCCGTTTACAGCGCGATTTGCTCTAAGCCCCTAGTCCCTGTGCGGTTAAGTCCTTTCTATACTGCGACATAAGGTCGCACACATCTGAAGACCTGTATTTGCTCGGCCACCTTGGCCCGTAGGCGCTCCGCTGGGGGGCGATGGCAATAACAAGAGGAGTGACTGGCATGATCCATCACGTAGTGGGACTTTTTACCCACCCCGATCAGGAATGGAAGGAAATCCGTGGCGACCAAGAGGAAAGCATCAGCCACATGTACCTGACACACACGCTGATCCTGGCGGCGATTCCGGCCGTTTCGGCGTTTATCGGCACCACGCAGGTCGGCTGGGTGATCGGCAACCGCGCGCCGGTGATGCTCACCGTCGAAAGCGCAATCTGGATGACGGTGATGTCATACCTGGCAATGCTCGGCGGGGTCGCGGTGATGGGCGCCTTTGTGCACTGGATGGCCCGCACGTATGACGCCAATCCAAGCCTGGCGCGTTGCGTGGCGTTCGCGACCTACACCGCGACACCGTTGTTCGTCGGCGGGCTGGCGGCGCTGTATCCGCATATGTGGCTGGGGATGATCGTCGGCACGGCGGCCATCTGCTACACGGTGTACCTGCTGTACGTCGGGCTGCCAACGTTCATGAACATTCCGTCGGACGAAGGCTTCCTGTTTTCCAGCTCGGTGCTGGCGGTGGGTCTGGTGGTGCTGGTGGCCATCATGGCGTTCACCGTGATTGTCTGGGGCCTCGGCGTGGGGCCGGTGTATACCAACTGACAAGCTTCACCCCAGAGAAAAACAAGATCTGCCAATACAGGCCGCCGCAAGGCGGCCTTCTCGTTTGGCGGATGACCATTCGGCAGGTCAGCGATTCGCAAGTCAGGAACGTTGCGGCATACTCGACGCCTCTGGAGATCCATCAAGCATGCCCGAGCAACTCAATACCCGCGTCGAAGACTGTTACCAACTCGCTGAAGCCTTTTTCAAACGTCATTTCCAACGCCCGGTCGTCAGCCTCAAGCTGCGCGGGCAAAAAGCCGGTGTCGCGCATCTGCACGAGAACCTGCTGCGCTTCAACCCGCAGCTGTACCGGGAAAACACCGAACACTTCCTCAAGCAGACCGTGGCCCACGAAGTCGCGCACCTGATCGCCCATCAACTGTTCGGCGACCGCATCCAGCCGCACGGCGAGGAGTGGCAACTGATCATGCGCGGGGTTTATGAACTGCCACCGGATCGTTGCCACACCTACGCCGTGAAACGCCGCAGCGTGACCCGCTATATCTACAAATGCCCGTGCGCCGACAGTGATTTTCCGTTTTCGGCGCAGCGTCATAGCCTGGTGCGCCAGGGGCGGCGGTATTTGTGCCGGCGTTGTCGCAACACTTTGGTGTTCAGTGGTGAGATGCGGGTGGAATAGCCGGTTCGTTGCTGCATTGGAGGGCCTCATCGCTGGCAAGCCAGCGATGAGGCCAGCACCAACGCTAGAGAATGACCTTGGCCGCACGCAATTGAGCAATCCGCTCAGCATCAAACCCCAACTCCCCCAGCACCTGCTCCGTGTGCTGTCCCAACTTCGCACCAACATGCCGCGGCGCCGGCAGCGCCTCGGAGAATTTCAACGGACAGCCGATCTGCGCCTGAGTCGTACCGTCGCCACGCGGCACCTGGGTCACCAGTTCCCGTGCCTGCAATTGCGGATGCTGCACCGCCTCGCTCAGGTTCAAGACCGGTTCGACACAGGCATCGACTCCGGCGAACAATTCACACAGCTCGGCAAAGTCGTGCCTCTCGAATTCAACTTTCAGCGCATCCTTCAATAACCGTTGCTGTTCAGGTTTCGGCGACAAGCCCTGCGCCGCCAGCTCCGGCCGGCCCAACGCCGCGCACAGTTGCTGCATGAACCCCGGTTCCAGACTGCCCACCGACAACCAGCGCCCGTCGCGCGAGCGGTAATAGTCATAGAAGCTGCCGCCATTGAGCATCTGGTCTTCCCAGTGCGGTTCCTCGCCACAGGCCAGATATCCGGCGCCAGCCATGGCGTTCAGGCTGAAGGCGCAATCGGTCATGCTCACGTCCAGATGCGTGCCCTGCCCGCTCTGCTGCCGGGCGATGACCGCCGCCAGCAGGCCGATCACCCCATGCAGTGAACCGCCCGCGATATCCGCCACCTGCATGCCCAACGGCAACGGCCCGCTATCGGTGCGGCCGGTGTAGCTGGAGAGCCCGGCCAGCGCCAGATAATTGATGTCATGCCCGGCGCGATCCTTGTACGGGCCGGTCTGGCCGTAGCCGGTGATAGACACGTAAATCAGCTTCGGGTTGATCGCCTTCAACGCCTCGTAGCCCAGCCCCAAACGTTCCATCACCCCGGGACGGAACTGTTCCAGAATGATGTCGTATTCGCCCAGCAACTGCCTGATCACCTCCAGCGCCTCCGGCTGCTTGAGATCCAGCGCCAGGCTGCGCTTGTTGCGGTTGAGGTAAGCGTGGCTGGCGGACACCCCTTGATCGTGCGGCGGCAACACCCGCAGCAGGTCCATGCGCGTGGGCGACTCGATGCGCAGCACTTCGGCGCCCATGTCGGCCAGCAACAGCGAGGCGAATGGCCCCGGTAGCAGGGTCGAAAAATCGAGAATCTTCAGTGAGGCCAGCGGTGCGGACATGGGCGAACTCCTTGTGCGATGCACTCAGACTAGGCAGCGATGCCGCGCACGGCAATCACCGGATGTGTCAGCGGCAGTGACCGTAATGCTCAAATCGCAGGCAATAAAAAACCCCTGTAGCGAGGGGATTTATCCCCGATGGACTGCATAGCAGTCCCCTTCTATCTAAGAAGGGGCCGCTTCGCGACCCATCGGGGATAAATCCCCTCACCACAAGGGTTATCAGGCTCCAGCATTACACTGGAGCCAATTCAGATTACTTGACGTTGCTCGGGGTAGCACCTTCAGCCACACCCAGGTCGTCTTCCGGACGGGTGTCAGCAATACCGCGACCACCCGAAGCCAGCTCGGATTGCAGCACGTCGGTGTCCAGCTCTTTCACCCACTTGGCAACCACGATGGTCGCCACGGCGTTGCCGACCAGGTTGGTCAGGGCGCGGGCTTCGGACATGAAGCGGTCGATACCGAGGATCAGCGCCAGACCGGCCACCGGCAGGTGACCTACCGCCGACAGGGTGGCGGCCAGCACGATGAAGCCCGAACCGGTCACACCGGCGGCGCCTTTGGACGACAGCAGCAATACCACCAGCAGGGTGATCTGGTGCGTGATGTCCATGTGCGTGTCGGTGGCCTGAGCAATGAACACGGCGGCCATGGTCAGGTAGATCGCGGTACCGTCGAGGTTGAACGAGTAACCGGTCGGGATCACCAGACCCACGACGGATTTCTTCGCGCCCAGACGCTCCATCTTGATCAGCATGCGTGGCAGTACCGATTCCGACGAGGAAGTGCCCAGTACGATCAGCAGCTCTTCACGGATGTAACGGATCATCTTCAGCACGCTGAAGCCGTGCATACGGGCAATGGCACCCAGCACGATCAGGATGAACGCCAGGCAGGTGATGTAGAAGCAGGCCATCAGTTGACCCAGCTGCACCAGCGAACCGACACCGTAAGCACCGATGGTGAACGCCATCGCGCCGAAGGCACCGATTGGCGCGAGCTTCATGATCATGTTGATGATGTTGAACATCACGTGGGCGAAGCGATCGATGAAGTCGAGGATCGGACGGCCATAGTCACCCAGGCGATGCAGGGCGAAACCGAAGATCACCGAGAACATCAGCACTTGCAGGATGTCACCGGTAGCGAACGCGCCGACGATGGTGGTCGGGATCACGTTGAGCAGGAAGCCGACAACGCTCTGGTCTGCGCCTTGCTGCACATACGTGGCGACTTTCGAGGCGTCCAGGGTGCTGACGTCAATGTGCATGCCGTTGCCCGGCTGCACGATGTTGACCACGATCAGACCGACCAGCAGGGCGATGGTCGAAACGATTTCGAAGTACAGGAGTGCGTAACCGCCGGTCTTGCCGACCGACTTCATGCTTTGCATGCCAGCAATGCCGCTGACCACGGTGCAGAAAATGATCGGGGCGATGATCATTTTGATCAGCTTGATGAACCCGTCGCCCAGCGGCTTAACCGCCACACCGAACTGCGGGTAGTAGTGACCAAGGGCAATACCGATGATGATCGCGACGATCACCTGGAAATACAGGGATTTGTACAGTGGCTGACGAGTCGTCATTGCAAGTGTCCTCAAGCGTCCCGCGGACAACATCCATCTGTTGAGCGCAGAACCTGAATTGCGAACCCTCCTGCACTGGAGGGATTTGTTGTGTCGAGCAGCGTTTTTCCAGCGGAAAGACGCACACTTCTGTCGCTCTTATCGCAAACGCCGTGCCACTTTGGTGCGATTCGCTGCAAGCCTTTTGATATCAGGGTATGCAGGGTATTTTTTGTCACCGCCCGGTGACGCAGGTGTGGCGGATTTCCGCCAAGTCAGCGGATCTCGTCCTACAATTTGGCGGAAATCCGCCTTGTTGCCCTGCGCTTGCCCCGGCTACCATCCGGCGCCTGAGGAAGGATCAGCCGCTTATGCGCGAACGTACCATCGCCAGTCATTTCGCCCGCGCCGCCCTCGGTGGCGCACGCCGTTCGGGATTCGACTATGCGCCGTTGCTGCAGCAACTGGGCATCAGCCCCGAGTTGCTCGATGAGCCACGGGCACGCATCGCCCCGGAACAATTCACCCAACTGATCCAGAGCCTGTGGCTGGCGCTGGATGACGAATACCTGGGCTTTGGCAACGCGCCGAGCAAACCCGGCAGCTTCGCGATGATGTGCCACGCCTTGATCCACTGCCGCAATCTGGAGAAGGCACTGCAACGCGGTTTATTGTTTTATAGCCTATTCCCCGAAGCCCCGCGCCTGAGCCTGAGCCGCGAAGACGAATGGGTGCGCCTGAGCCTCGATGATGCGCAGTTATGGGACCCGGATCACTTTCTCAGCGAGAGCCTGCTGGTGATCTGGCATCGCCTCGGCAGTTGGCTGATCGGCCAGCGGATTCGTCTGGAGCAGGCCACCTTCAGTTACCCGAAACCGGCGCACGGTGCCGAGTACGACCTGCTGTTCCCCTGCCCTTTGGTGTTTTGCGCCGAGCAGAGCAGCCTGCTGTTTCACAGTCGCTACCTGCACATGCCGCTGTTGCAGGACGAACGCACCTTGAAGCATTTCCTCGAACGCTCCCCCGCCGACCTGCTGTCGCGCCCGGACGACGGCGACAGCCTCAGCAGCCGCCTGCGCCGTTTGCTCAGCCGCGACAGCGCACAGTGGCCGGACCTCGAAGCCGTGGCCGCGCAGCTGCACATCAGCCCGCAAACCCTGCGTCGGCATTTGCGTGAGGAAGGCAGCAGTTTTCAGGAATTGAAGGATCAGTTGCGCCGCGACATCGCGATTTATCACTTGGGCCGGGCGGATCTGTCGTTGCAGCAGATTGCCGAGCAACTGGGGTTTTCCGAACCGTCGGCGTTTCACCGGGCGTTCAAGAAATGGACGGGGCTGACACCGGGGGCGTATCGGGCGCAGGAGCAGTGATCTGCTCGCCGTCTGTGGCGCCTTGACTGGCCTCATCGCTGGCAAGCCAGCTCCCACAGGTGTTGATGTCGTTCAAGGAATTTGTATACGACTCGGACACTGTGGGAGCTGGCTTGCCAGCGATAGCGCCCGAAAGACCAACACCTAAACCGCAGGAAACTGAATCCTGAACGCCGCCCCGCCCATCGGCGAATCTCCGAGCATCAGCTTGGCGTTGTAGCTTTCGATGATGTCCTTGACCACCGCCAGCCCGATGCCCTGCCCCGGATGCTGGCGATCCAGACGCTCACCGCGCTCAAGGATCCGCGCGCGCTGATTCGGCGGCACACCGGGGCCGTCGTCTTCGATGCACAACTCGATACCGGCCAGGCTCTCGCGCACGCTGATGCGCACTTCGCTCAGGCACAGGCGATAGGCGTTTTCCAGCAGGTTGCCCATCATCTCCAGCAACGCGCCCTGTTCGATCGGCACATAACATTGCTCCGGCAGGTCGAACGCAACTCGAACATGTTTATCGCGGTAAACCTTGTCCAGCGTGTCGCACAGACTCTTGAGCACCGGTTGCAGCCGCACCTGATGGCGTACCAGACCGCTTTTGCGCAGGCTGGCCCGTTGCAGTTGATAGCTGATCTGCTGGCTCATGCGTTCGATCTGGGTTTGCAGCACCCAGGCCTGATCGCGATCTTCCGGGCGTTGGGCCATGTCTTCACTGACCCCTTGCAACACCGCCAACGGGGTTTTCAGGCTGTGCGCCAGGTCATCGAGAGAGTCGCGGTACCGGCTGCGTTGCTGGCGTTCACTGTGCAGCAAACGGTTGAGCGATCCGGTCAGGCGCAGCAGCTCGCGCGGGTGCTGTTCGGTGAGGCTTTCGCGGGTGCCGCTTTCGATTTCGTCGAGTTCCTGACTCAGCCGACGCAGCGCCTTGAGGCCCCAGGTCAGGCCGATCCACAACAGCGCCAGCAGCACCAACAAGGCAGCGCCGAAGCCCAGATAGAGGTTCTCGCGCAGGCCTTCAAGGGTGTTTTCATATTCGCGCACCGGTTGCAGCGCAACGATACTGAAAGCCGCGCTCTTGCCGCCGAGCAGTTTGACTTCGACGTCGTAGACGAAGAACTCCTGGCCGTTGCTCTCGCGGATCCGCGCGAACTCGTTACCCATGCCGTCGTAACGCGGCTTGTAGTTGATCTGCTCTTCCTGAGTACCTTTCGAGCGCCAGACCAGTTTGCCCTGGCGGTCGTAGATGTAGCCGAGCAAGCGGTTGTCGGTGAGGTTGAAACGTTCATCCGGCAACTGCGTCGGCATCACCAGTTGGCCGCTGTCGATGCGCGCCGCCGAGATCAGCGTGGTGACATCCGAGGCCAGGCGCTGCTCGATCGAGTCCTGCAGTGCCAGGCTGAACGCGCCCTGCATGGCCGGCAGCAAGCCGAGCATGAACAACACCGCCAACGTGGTGGCGGCGAGCATCAAGCGAACGCGAAGAGAACGAATCAAGTGCAGCGCTCATTGAACAGGTAGCCGAGACCACGCACGGTATCGATCGGCTTGAACCCGCCCGGGCCTTCGAGCTTGCGGCGCAAGCGGCCGACCAGCACTTCGATCACGTTCGGATCACGCTCGTCGTCGTCCGGATAGAGCTGTTCCATCAGGCGATCCTTGGGCACCACTTGCTGGTGGTGGCGCATCAGGTATTCGAGGATGCGGTATTCGTAGGCGGTCAGCGCCAGCGGCTCTTCATCCAGTGACGCCTGCTTGCGATTGAGATCAAGCAACAGCGGCCCGGCGACGATGGTCGACTGGGTGAAGCCGCTGGAGCGACGCAGCAAGGCGTTGAGGCGCGCGTCGAGTTCTTCGAACTGGAACGGTTTGACCACGTAGTCGTCGGCACCGGCGGCGAGGCCTTCGACCTTGTCCTGCCAATTGCCGCGGGCGGTGAGAATCAGGATCGGAAAGCTCTTGCCGCTCGAACGCAACTGGCGAATCAGGTCCAGACCACCCATGCCGGGCAGACCGAGGTCGATCACCGCCAGATCGAAGTTGAACTGTCCGGTCTGGTACAGCGCCTCTTCGGCATTGGCCACGGACTCGACCACGTGGCCACTCTCCGTCAGGCGGGTTTGCAGGTGATGGCGCAACAGCGCTTCATCTTCGACGACCAACAGTTTCATAACGCTCTCCCGGGCAAATCAAAAACTCCAACAACGCATGTGTGGGAGCGGGCTTGCTCGCAAAGGCGATGTATCAGCCAACAGTGTTGTCGACTGATAGACCACTTTCGCGAGCAAGCTCGCTCCCACAGGGTCTAGAGCGGACCGCGCTTTAGAAAGCGTAGTTCGCCGACAGGTAAGTCTGGGCGCTGCTGGTCAAGTCCAGCGAGCCTTGCTTGCTGCCACCGCTCTCTTTCATTTCGGTGCTGGCGTTGCTCATCAGGTAACGGTAACCGAGTTCCACCGAAACGTTCTGCGCCACTTGTTGCAGCACACCGAACTGACCACCAACGGCGTACCCGATGTCGCTGTCACGGCTGTAGCCTGGCGAAACCTGAGTCAGCTTGGTCAAACCGGCCGTGGCGCCGCCGAACAGCTTGGTGCTGCCGCCCACTGGATAGAACAGATCGTAGCTGCCCAGCAGGTTTTCCTGGCGCAGTTTAATGCCATTGTGCGAACCGGACACGTTGTCGTAAGTGGCGTAGTAGCGACCTTGCGAGTTTTGCTGACCGAGGCGCACGCCGTAAGTGTTGTTGCCATCGATTGCGCCGCTGGCGTCCGGGTGGCCAAGGTTGTCGTTCAGCGCGTGGGACTTTTTGACCTTGTCACTGGTCTGGCCGAACGTCAGACCGGCGAAGTTGCTGGTGTCATCGGCATGTGCCGCAAGGCTGGAGCCCAACAAGGTAAAAGCCAGCAGCAGTTTGTTCAGACGATTCATCGCGTTTCCTCTTTCACAGTGCTGTTTGGGTATGGCGCAAGGTTACTGACCTGCCCCTGTACCTGCCCTGAACACTCTCTGAACCTGCGCTGAATCAAATCGACTAGGCTGTTCTGACCACTTTCGATAAGGAGACCGACCATGCGCCTGTTTTTCGCCCTTGCCCTGCTCGCCGCCAGCAGCCTGGCCAACGCTGCGATCAAGACTCAGGAGATTCCTTACCAGAGCGCCGACGGCACCCGACTGATCGGCTATTACGCCTACGACGACGCGATCAAGGGCAAACGCCCGGGCGTGGTGGTGGTGCATGAATGGTGGGGCCTGAACGATTACGCCAAACGCCGCGCCCGCGACCTCGCCGAACTGGGCTACAGCGCCTTGGCAATCGACATGTATGGCGAGGGCAAGAACACCGAGCACCCGAAAGATGCGATGGCGTTCATGCAGGCCGCGACCCAAGATGCTGCGGCCTCCAGCAAGCGCTTTGAGGCCGGGCTGAATCTGCTGAAAAAGCAGCCGCAGACCGACGTCAATAAAATCGCCGCCATCGGCTACTGCTTCGGCGGTGGCGTGGTGCTCAATGCGGCGCGTCAGGGCGAGCCGCTGGCGGGCGTGGTGAGTTTCCACGGTGCGCTGGCGACCACCACCCCGGCGACGCCCGGCAGTGTGAAAGCGAAAATTCTGGTCGAGCATGGCGCGCTGGACAGCATGGTCACTGCCGACAACGTCACCGCGTTCAAATCTGAAATGGACAAGGCCGGCGCCGACTACAGATTCGTCAGCCTCGACGGCGCCAAGCACGGTTTCACCAATCCGGATGCCGATCGCTTGAGCCACGGCGATCACGGTGGCCCGGATATCGGCTACAACAAAGCGGCCGATGAAAAATCCTGGGCGGACATGAAGGCGTTCTTCCAGAAAATCTTTGGCTGACCCACTTCGCCCCCTGTAGGAGCTGCCGAAGGCTGCGATCTTTTGATCTTGCTTCTTAAGATCAAGAACAAAAGATCGCAGCCTTCGGCAGCTCCTACAGGGTCAGCGACGCCTGATACAGGTTTTGGCTCTACCCAGCATCCGCGCCAACCGGCAAAATGCCCGCCATGAATTCCAGCCCGCCCCTCCCCGCCTGCTGCACCCCGCTCGACGCCCATTGGCCGTTGCCCAACGTGTTGCCCGACACCGTTCTGCTCAGTACCCGTTTCGACCCGAAGCAACTGCTCGGCGATGACTTCCAGCGCAGCGCCATCGAGCCGCCGCCGAGCATTCAGCGCTCGGTGGCCAAACGGCAGGCCGAGTTTCTCGCCGGGCGGATTTGTGCCCGGGCTGCGCTGCAGCAACTGGAAGGCTCAAACGTGATTCCGGCGATTGGCGAAGACCGTGCGCCGGTGTGGCCGGCGCACATCTGCGGCTCGATCACCCACAGCACCGGACACGCGGCGGCGATTGTCGCCAACAAGCGACACTGGCGCGGCTTGGGCATGGATCTGGAAAACCTGCTCGAGACCGAGCGTGCCGAACGCCTGGCCGGGGAGATCCTCACGCCAGCGGAATTGCAGCGCATGGCCGCTGGCTCGCGAGAGCAACTGGGGTTGTGGGTGACCCTGACGTTTTCGGTGAAAGAGAGCCTGTTCAAGGCGCTGTACCCGATTGTGCAGAAGCGCTTTTATTTCGAGCACGCCGAGGTGCTGGAGTGGACGGAACAGGGTCAGGTTCGCTTGCGCTTGCTGACCGATCTTTCAGGTGAATGGCGTCATGGCACCGAGCTGGACGCGCAGTTTGGTGTGCAGGATGGGCAGTTGTTGAGTCTGGTCAGCATCCCTGCCTGAAGATTTTTCAGCGCCGCTGAGGGGCCCATCGCTGGCAAGCCAGCTCCCACAGGTTTCAGGGGTGTATCCAAAATCTGTGCTCACCACGGACACTGTGGAAGCTGGCTTGCCAGCGATTGGGGCCGGCAAAACCAGCACAAAACTCAGCGGCGCTCCTGATTCCTCGGCCAGCTCAGACTGAAACAGGCCCCACCCAGACTCTTGCTCTTGTTGATGAGCGCCCGCCCGTCATGCCAGTGAATGATCCGCCGCACAATCGACAGACCCAGCCCATGCCCGCCCGACGCCCGTGTGCGGCTGTCATCCAGACGCAAGAACGGCGTGAAGATGCGCTCCCACGCCGACTCCGGCACACCCGGCCCGTCATCCTCGACATCCACCCGGCAGCGCAACTGTCCAACCTGATAACTCACCGTGACGTTCGAGTGCGCATGGCGCATCGCGTTGCTCACCAGGTTCTGCAACGCGCGGTGCAAAAAGCGCGGCTCGGCCTCGACCCAGGCGCCGTCATTATCGGCAGCGGACAGGCATAACCCGCGCTGCACCGTGACCTCGGCACGCAACGGCGCCAGTTCTTCAATCACTTGATTGACCAGCGCATCGAGGTCGATGCGTTGAAAGGTCAGCGCGGGCGACCCCTGCTCCAGCCGCGCGTAGGTGAGCATTTCGTCCACCAGCTTATCGAGATCCTCGATGTCGTGATCCATGCCCTCGCGGTACTTTTCCAGCGCCTGCGGGGTGGTGGCCGAGCCGATCATCTCCAACCCGAATCGCAGACGCGCCACGGGTGTACGCAACTCATGGGACACCGCGCGCACCAGTTCGCGCTGGATCGCCAGCAACTGCTGCAAGTGCTCGGCCATGCCGTTGAACGCTGCCGCCAGCCGCCCCACCGAGTCAGCGCCACGAGCCGGCACTCGGGTTTCCAGACTGCCCTTGGCGATGCGCGTGGCTGCGGCTTCGAGACCGCGCAGACGTCGTTCGAGCTGGCGCACCAACAGATAAACGATCAGGCCGATCAGGCTCAGGCCGAGGGCCGCAATCAGCACCAGCCATTGCGGCGGATACGGATTCATCTGATACAGCGGACCGATTTCCAGCACCCACGGCGTGCCGACCATGCCGGCAAACACCCGGATCGAATCCCCGCCCTTGCCCAGCGCCATCACCGTATCGCCCTCGGACACACGGCGGCTCTGGTCTTCGTCCATGTCGGCCTCGTTGACCGTGACCAGGCGCAAATCAAAACCGAAACCTTTCTCCTCCTTTAACTGCGCCAGCCGCTTGGGCTGTTCGCCAACCGGCACCCGCACCAGTTCATCGGCCAGCAGGTAAATAGTCGCGCGGGCCAGTTGTTCGCTGATCTGCTGGACGTCGCCGGTCAGCAGCAACTGTTCCTTGTCGCTGACCAGTCGATAGACCCGCGCCGCATGCGGGCCGGTCTGCTCCACCAAGGCCTGACCGCGCTGCACCCGGGCGCGCTGAGAGAGGTCCAGATCGGTCTCGGAAAACGTCTTCAGCGCCAGCGGAATCCCCAGCAGACGCTCCCAGACCAACAATGCCCGGTGGCGCTCGGTTGCGTTCATCGGTTGCAGGTTGTCGGCCATCAGCGAGAACGTGCCGTGGGCCAGGCGCTCGCGGTATTGCTCGCTGCGCACCTGATTGAGCAGGTGCAATGCCAGCACCCCAAGCACCGCCACCAGAATCAGCGCCGCGCACATGCCGCCATAGATGCGCAGGAAGATCGAGTTCACAGCGCCAGATCCACGCAGGCTTCCGGAACGAACAGATAGCCTTTGCTGCGGATGGTCTTGATCAGGCGCGGATGATCGGGGTCATCACCGATTTTCGGGCGGATGCGCGAGATGCGCACATCGATCGAGCGGTCCTGGCCGTCATAGCCGATGCCACGCAGCGCAGTGAAAATTTCTTCGCGAGAGAGGATTCGCCCGGCATTCGACACCAGCAGCCAGAGCAGGTCGAATTCGGCGCTGGTCAGTTCGATGCCGCTGTCACTGAGCCAGGCTTCGCGCAAGGCGTTGTCCACCACCAGCGGGCCAAATTGCAGGCGGCGGCTTTTTTCCGTGACCGGCTCGGCGCTGTCACTGCGCCGCAGCAAAGCCTGAATCCGTGCCAGCAACAGCCGTGGGCGCACCGGTTTGCACACGTAATCGTCGGCACCGAGGTCGAGGCCCTGGATCTGGTCGGCATCGTCGGTGCGCGCGGTGAGCATCAGGATCGGCCCGTCGTAACGGTCGCGGACCTTGCGGCAAATGCTCAAGCCGTCTTCACCGGGCAGCATCAGGTCGAGGATCACCAGGTCCGGCTGCTCCTTGATGATCCGCGCCGCCGCCAGCGCACCGTTGCCTTCGATCTCCACGCGCAATCCATTGGCTTGCAGGTATTCGCGGGTGAGTTCGGCCAGTCGCTGGTCGTCCTCGACTATCAATACCTGCCAGGCTTCTTGCTCCACCGGTGACCTCTGCTTGCTGTTTTTGTTAATAAGGCAGAAACACACTGCCCCCTGTAGGAGCTGCCGCAGGCTGCGATCTTTTGCTTTTAAAAAGCAAGGTCAAAAGATCGCAGCCTGCGGCAGCTCCTACACAGGCGTGCGGTTGCCCGCAGATTCCGATGCTCCCGTCTTTTTGTCATCTTTTGGGAGCATAAGAATGGGTAAACACCGCCCGATTGTATAAACAGCGTACAGCCAGAACACAAGTCGGCAAATGCGTTCGGACACGGCGGTTTTTTGTGATAGGGTTCGCGCCCTTAAAAATCCGCTGAAGCGTTTTTCCCGCGTGAAAAACAGTGACAAACGGTCTAGCTCAGCAGGTTCGCGGCCTACACGCGAATCAGCCCTTTCGCACACAATTTACGCACAGGTTTATCCACAGGCTATACGTTGCAATACTCCCCCGAAACGCATTATCTTGTAGCCCGTGCGCAAAAAAACCCTACATGTAGGGGTTAGCGCTAAAAAACCAAACACAAACCGGACAGTGAATTCAAGGCTTTTTATTGCCATTGTCGGGTTGAACCAAACGTATTTTCAGAAGCCCAAACCGCGCCTGCGGATGGCTACCGTTTTTCGGTCGACCACGACGATAACGGTACGGGTGTTGCAGTGAAGAATCTGCTCCCCGAAAGGAATGCGGTTTCACGCGTAAAGCGCGAACCGAAGACTTCGGCATGGAAGCGGCGCCCACAAGGCCCCCTTCCTGAACTGTCCCGAAGTCGTTATGCCCGGCGCGTGCCGGTTGTAGTGCTTCAGGACGGAACGGTGGGCACCTTCATGGTGCCCAAACAAACATAGAGAACGTGGAGACACCCATGCAAACCGACACAACTCGCGAGAACCCGCAGGGCACCTTGCCGCAGGCCGCCGATTCGAATTCGGATCTGGCCGCCACCGCGCCTGGTCAACTGCGCGTGATCAAGCGTAATGGCACTGTCGTTCCTTACACCGATGACAAGATCACCGTCGCTATCACCAAAGCGTTTCTCGCAGTTGAGGGCGGCACCGCTGCCGCTTCGTCGCGAATCCACGACACCGTTGCCCGCCTGACCGAACAAGTCACCGCGACCTTCAAGCGTCGCATGCCGTCGGGCGGCACCATCCACATCGAAGAAATCCAGGACCAGGTCGAACTGGCCCTGATGCGTGCCGGCGAGCAGAAAGTCGCTCGCGACTACGTGATCTACCGTGACGCCCGTTCGAAAGAACGCGCAGCCCATACCCCGGTCGAAGCCGCAGTCGACGCGCACCCGTCGATCCGCATCACCCGCGCCGACGGCAGCCTCGCGCCGCTGGACATGGGCCGCCTGAACACCATCGTCACCGAAGCCTGCGAAGGCCTGGCTGAAGTCGATGGCGACCTGATCCAGCGCGAAACCCTGAAAAACCTGTACGACGGCGTGGCCCTGAACGACGTCAACACCGCACTGGTGATGACCGCGCGTACCCTGGTTGAACGTGAGCCGAACTACTCGTTCGTCACCGCCCGCCTGCTGATGGACACCCTGCGTGCCGAAGGCCTGGGCTTCCTGGGCGTGGCCGAAAGCGCCACTCACCACGAAATGGCCGACCTGTACGCCAAGGCGCTGCCGGCTTACATCGCCAAAGGTATCGAGTTCGAACTGCTGAACCCTGTGCTGGCCTCCTTCGACCTGGAAAAACTGGGCAAGGCGATCAACCACGAGCGCGACCAGCAATTCACCTACCTGGGCCTGCAGACCCTGTACGACCGTTACTTCATCCACAAGGATGGCGTGCGTTTCGAACTGCCGCAGATCTTCTTCATGCGCGTGGCCATGGGCCTGGCGATCGAAGAGAAGCAGAAAGAAGACCGTGCGATCGAGTTCTACAACCTCCTGTCGTCCTTCGACTACATGGCTTCGACCCCAACACTGTTCAACGCCGGTACCCTGCGTCCACAGCTGTCGAGCTGCTACCTGACCACCGTTCCAGACGACCTGTCGGGCATCTACCACGCGATCCACGACAACGCCATGTTGTCCAAATTCGCTGGCGGCCTGGGCAACGACTGGACGCCGGTGCGTGCACTGGGTTCGTACATCAAGGGCACCAACGGCAAGTCGCAAGGCGTGGTTCCGTTCCTCAAAGTAGTGAACGACACCGCCGTCGCCGTTAACCAGGGTGGCAAGCGCAAAGGCGCTGTGTGTGCCTACCTGGAAACCTGGCACATGGACATCGAAGAGTTCATCGAACTGCGCAAGAACACCGGTGATGACCGTCGTCGTACCCACGACATGAACACCGCCAACTGGATCCCTGACCTGTTCATGAAGCGTGTCTTCGATGACGGCAAGTGGACCCTGTTCTCGCCTTCCGAAGTTCCGGACCTGCACGACCTGACCGGTAAAGCCTTCGAAGAGCGCTACGAGTACTACGAAGCCCTGACCGAGTACCCGGGCAAGGTCAAGCTGTTCAAGACCATCCAGGCCAAAGACCTGTGGCGCAAAATGCTCTCCATGCTGTTTGAAACCGGCCACCCGTGGCTGACGTTCAAAGACCCGTGCAACCTGCGCAGCCCGCAGCAGCACGTCGGCGTTGTTCACAGCTCGAACCTGTGCACCGAGATCACCTTGAACACCAACAAGGACGAGATCGCCGTTTGCAACCTGGGCTCGATCAACCTGCCGAACCACATCGTCGACGGCAAGCTGGACACCGCCAAGCTGCAACGCACCGTGAACACCGCCGTGCGCATGCTCGACAACGTGATCGACATCAACTACTACTCGGTGCCGCAAGCGAAGAACTCCAACTTCCGCCACCGTCCGGTCGGTCTGGGCATCATGGGCTTCCAGGACGCGCTGTACCTGCAGCACATCCCTTACGGTTCCGACGCGGCCGTCGAGTTCGCCGACAAGTCGATGGAAGCGGTCAGCTATTACGCGATCCAGGCGTCCTGCGACCTGGCCGACGAGCGCGGCGCGTACGAGACGTTCAACGGTTCGCTGTGGTCCAAAGGCATCCTGCCGCTGGATTCGCAACAGATCCTGATCGAACAGCGCGGCCAGAAGTACATCGACGTTGACCTGAACGAAACCCTGGACTGGGCACCGGTTCGCGCCCGTGTACAGAAAGGCATTCGTAACTCCAACATCATGGCCATCGCACCGACCGCGACCATCGCCAACATCACGGGCGTCTCGCAGTCGATCGAACCGACCTACCAGAACCTGTATGTGAAATCGAACCTGTCGGGCGAATTCACCGTGATCAACCCGTACCTGGTTCGCGACCTCAAGGCTCGCGGTCTGTGGGACTCGGTCATGATCAACGACCTGAAGTACTACGACGGTTCGGTGCAGCAGATCGAGCGCATCCCGCAAGAACTCAAAGAGCTCTACGCGACCGCGTTCGAAGTGGACACCAAGTGGATCGTTGACGCCGCCAGCCGTCGTCAGAAGTGGATCGACCAGGCCCAGTCGCTGAACCTGTACATCGCCGGCGCCTCGGGCAAGAAGCTCGACGTGACCTACCGCATGGCCTGGTACCGTGGTCTGAAAACCACTTACTACCTCCGTGCCCTGGCCGCGACCAGCACCGAGAAGTCGACCATCAACACCGGCAAGCTGAACGCTGTTTCCAGCGGCGGCAACCACGGCGACGATTCGGTTCTGGCCGCTCCGGCCGGTCCGGCGCCAGTGCCAAAGGCTTGCGCGATCGACGAGCCGGATTGCGAAGCTTGCCAATAAGCTGAGCCGGGTCAGGCGTCGCGAGACGCCTGATGCTTCCAGGCAAAAGAAACCCCCGACAGACTTCTGGTGTGTCGGGGGTTTTCTTTTGTCCGCCATTTACCTGTAGGAGCTGTCGAGTGCAACGAGGCTGCGATCTTTTGATCTTTAGTGCTCTGCCAAAGATCAAAAGATCGCAGCCTTCGGCAGCTCCAGAGGATGAGTACATCTGGCAGGCCGCCATCGCTGGCAAGCAGCTCCCACAGGGACTGGATACATTCGGATAGAGAGTGGTCGGCTGGCAGGCCGCCATCGCCAGCAGGCTGGCTTCCACAGAAGAGCAAAAGCCAAGCGCATGCTTTTCACCACTCAATGGCCGAGTGTCAGCTCGCCGAAAGCTTTTGATCTTGCCGTACCGGCCCCGTCGGCAGGCTGAGTGGAGGGGTTTATCCGGGGGTGGGAGCGCAGCGACCGTTTGGCGAAGCCAAACACAGCGAGAGGAGGTGCAGCGAAGCAAACCGGAGGCGATGCCCCCGGATGAATCCCGCAGCGAAGGAACCCGAGCCTAAGCGAGGGCCGAACGTTGGGGCCAAGCGTTTTGGTTACTTTTGGGCGTCTGCAAAAGTGACCCGCCGTAAGGGCGAAACCCTAAGTAGCCGTTACCGCAGCAACGGATAAGCCCACAAAACAATAGCCCACAAAAAAGCCCCTCAAAAAGAGGGGCTCCCTTGCACAACCAGAAACCGCAATCAGGTCATCTGAATGATGGTCTGCATGATGGTGCTCTGGGTGGAGATAGTCTTGGCATTCGCCTGATAGTTGCTCTGGCCCTTGATCAGATCCACCAGCTCGTTGGTCAGGTTAACGTTGGACTCTTCCAGCGAGTTGGACACCACCTCACCCAAGGTACCGGTTTTCGGCGCGTCGTAACCCGGGATACCCGAGGCGAACGTCTCTTTCCAGCTGGTGCCGCCGACAGGCTGCAGGCCTTGCTCGTTGGTGAAGCTGGCCAGCGCAACCTGGCCGATGGCCTTGCTCTGGTTGTTGCTGAAGTTGGCGAACAGCGTACCGGTGCCGTCGATGGTCAGGTTGGTGATCTGGCCAGTGGCGTAACCATCCTGAGTCGGGATCGAACGAGCGGTATCTGCGTTGTACTGGGTGGTCTGCGCCATCGAAATGGTGATACCGGCCGGGTTCGCCGAAGCGCCGTTAGGCGTGAACGTCCCGTTAACCACAGTACCCGGCACCCAGCCAGTGAGCTTCAGGTCACTGCTGATCACAGGACCTGGCAGAGTGCTGACCTGGGTCAGCTTGCCAGCGGAGTCAAACGTCATGGTAGAAGGTGTCGGCGCGGTGACCTTCGGATCGCTGCCGGTAGCGTCCGGGTTACGACCGTCTACCAGGGTGTAGACCTTCCAGGTGTTCTGGCCAGTCTTCACCACGTACTGATCCATGACGTGCGAGTTGCCCTGGGAATCATAGATCGGCGTACTGAACTGCTTGGTGTAAGTCTCAAGTTTTGACGGATCGAACTTGCCGGCCGCCACTGTGTCGTCGATCACCGGTGCCGACGAATTCAGGTTGATGGTCGAGGTCACCAGCGAGGTGGACTTCGGCGCCAGGTTGGAAGTATCGATTTTCAGGTCGGTCAGCACACCATTGATGATCTTGCCGTTGGCATCCACACCATAACCTTGCAGACGCGAGGTGTAGTCGGTGTTGGTGATATAACCGGCGTTGTCGACTTTGAACGTACCGGCACGGGTATAGGAAATCGAGCCGTTGTTGCTCATGGTGAAGAAGCCGGAACCGTTGATGCCCATGTCCAGCACGTTACCGGTGTTGTTGATGTCACCCTGGGTGAACTGCTGGGACACGTTGGCCAGGCGCACACCGTTGCCGATGACCTTGCTGCCGCTACCCAGGCGAGTGGCCGAGTAGACGTCTTCGAATTCTGCACGGGACGATTTGAAACCGGCGGTCGCGACGTTGGCGATGTTGTTGCCGGTCACGTCCAGTTGTTTGTTGGCTGCATAGAGACCGCTAAGGCCGATATTGAAAGACATATTCCACTCCTTTGTGCCGGTTAGTCGGCTCTATATACCAATGGTTTGTACTTTGGACAGGGCGACGGTGCCCTTGCCGGACAGGTTGAGCATCAACTCGCCACCGGTCTGGCTGATCGTCACGCTGTTGACCGTGGCTGGCAGGTAGGTCGCCATATCGGTCGAGGTGCCATTGATCGAGGCGTTGGCCTTGACGGTATAGGTACCGGTCTTCACCAGGTTGCCGTCCTTGTCCTTGCCGTCCCAGGTGAAGCTCGCGCTGCCTGCGGCGCGACTGCCCAGATCGAGGGTGCGAACCACCGTGCCGCTGCTGTCGGTAATGCTCACGGTACCACCGGCAATCGACGACGGAACGCTGACCGAACCGGTCATGCCTTTGCTTGGGTCGTCCAGTTGAACGGTGTTGGTCTGCACGATCACGTTGCGGCCCACCAGCGACGACGCCTGCAAGGCTTGCGAGGAGTTGTAGTTGCCGGCCAGCGAACTGACGGTGCTGTTGAGGGTGGTGATGCCCTCAAGGCTGCTGAACTGCGCCAGCTGCGCAACGAAGGCGCTGTTGTCCTGCGGATCAAGCGGGTTCTGGTTTTTCAGCTGGGTGACCAGCAGTTGCAGGAACGCATCCTTGCCCAGGGCCTGGCCGCCGGTGGTGCTGTTGGTGGCCGAGGCAATGCCATCGCCGGTCGTACTGCTCGTTTTCTTCGAGGAGTTCGACAGGATGTCATTCATGCTCAGGCTGCTGGTGGTATCGGAAACACTCATGGCCGTCGCCCCTTATTACTGACCGAGGGTCAGTACCTTCTGCATCATGGTTTTGGCGGTGTTCATCATTTCGGCGTTGGTCTGGAACGACCGGCTCGCGGAAATCATGTCAGCCATTTCTTCCACCACGTTGACGTTCGGGTAGTACACGTAGCCCTTGGCGTCAGCGGCCGGATGGTTCGGCTCGTAGCGCGCTTCGAGGTTGCTCTGGTCTTCGACCACGCCAAGTACCTGCACGCCCTGCCCTGCGGCGTCCTGGCTCTGGAACAGCGAGTTGCTGCCGCTGTTCTGGCCGCCCTGAAACATGGTGGCGAACACCGGGTGACGGGCGCGGTAGGTCTGGTCGATGCTCGACGAAACGGTTTCGGCGTTGGCGATGTTCGACGCCACGGTGTTCAAACGCGTGGTTTGTGCGCTCATGCCGCTGCCGGCAATGTTGAAAACGCTGGACAGGGACATGGATTACTCTCCGCGCAGGGCCGATACCAGCCCTTTGAATTTGCTGTTGAGCAGGGTGAAGCTGGCCTGGAAGCCCACGGCGTTTTCCGCGTAATTGGACTGTTCCAGCTGAGCATCCACGGTGTTCTGGTCGATCGAAGGCTGCATCGGCGTGCGATACATCAGCGACTCGTCGCCATTGCCCAGGCCTTCAGCTTCGATGTGACGGCTGTTGGTCATGTTCAGGGCGATGGTGCCGTTGGCGTTTTTCTGGCTCTGTGCTTCGAGCACTTTGGAGAAGTCCAGATCCCGAGCCTTGTAGTTCGGGGTATCGGCGTTGGCGATGTTGTTGGCCAGCACTTCAGCGCGCTGGGCACGGAAACCCAATGCCTTTTCGTGAATGCCGAGCGCTTTATCGAAGCTGATGCTCATGTCGGGAACCTTCGGGTGAGCGGTTTTTCGTACCTGAGCTTTAGCAAGCGCCGTGCCAAACACAAAAACCCAGGTAAACCGGGGCTTTGCGGGGAATCGGCAAAGCGGCAATGCCAGAAAAGCGGCAACCGGTTTCCGCTGCCTGCCGCTTTTCTGCCGCTTCGTCCTGTTAACACCTCTCCCTGTAGGAGCTGCCGAAGGCTGCGATCTTTTGATCTTGATCCTTCAAAACAGGATCAAAAGATCGCAGCCTTCGGCAGCTCCTACATGAAACAAAGCATCAGGCATAAAAAAGGGAGCCCTTGGGGCTCCCGATTTTGTATGCCTGATGCTTTGTTTCACTTCGCCTGGTAAATGATCCCCGGACTGCACTGAACCATCTGGTAATGATCCGGCAAACCGTTCAGCGCTTCGGACGCGCCAAGGAACAGATAGCCGCCCGGCTTCAGCGTGCTGTGAATGCGCAACAGGATGTCTTTCTTCACCTCGGCGGAGAAGTAGATCAGCACGTTGCGGCAGAATACGATGTCGAACTTGCCCAGACTGGCGTAGCTGTCGAGCAGGTTGAACGAACGGAATTCCACCCGGTTCTTGATCGGCGCCTTGATCACCCAGCGCCCCGGCCCTTTCGGGTCGAAGTAGCGCTGCAGGCGATCAGCGGACAGACCGCGACCGATTGCCAGGCTGTCGTACTCGCCGGTCTTGCAGTTGGTCAGCATGCTGCCGGACAGGTCGGTGGCAACGATCTGCACGCCCATCTTCAGCTGACCAAGGTTGCTGCGCTCGAACTCGTCGATCGACATCGACAGCGAATACGGTTCCTGACCCGACGAGCATGCCGCCGACCAGATCCGCAGACGCTGGTTGGGGCTGGCCTTGATCGCCTCGGGCAGCACCTTGTTCTTCAAGACTTCAAACGGATAGGTGTCGCGAAACCACAGGGTTTCGTTGGTCGTCATGGCATCGACCACCTGCTCGCGCAAACCGCTGCGCGGCTGGGTCTGGATGCGCTGTACCAGCTCACCCAGGGACTTGATGCCTTGCTGCTCCATCAGTTTGTTGAGACGGCTCGAGACCAGGTACTGCTTGTTTTCACCGAGCAAAATGCCACAGGCTTTTTCCAGGAAGACCCGGAACTGTTCGAAATCCAAATTACCCGTAGACAATGATGCCGCCTCTTAAATCGTGTTGACCGCCAGGGGCAGAAGGCCCCTAGCTGATATCTGCTGCTTTGATCCGGTCGACTACCCGGGATGCCAGGTCATCAGGACGGAATTTGGCCAGGAAGTCATCGGCACCGACTTTCTTGACCATCGCCTGATTGAATACCCCCGACAACGAAGTATGCAGGATGATATGAAGCTTTTGCATGCGTGGATCGCTGCGGATTTCCGCCGTCAGGGTGTACCCGTCCATCTCCGGCATCTCGATGTCGGAAATCATCATCAGGAACTCTTCTTCCGGCTTCTTGCCCTCATCGACCAGCTTGCGCAGGTAGTCCAGCGCCTGCTTGCCATCGTTGAGCGCCACCACTTCGACCCCGACCGTCTGCAGGCAGCGCGTGACCTGCTTGCGCGCCACCGACGAGTCATCGACCGTCAGCACCCGCAGCGACAACGCCTTGCTCTGGGTCTCGACATCGACCACGCCGACCGAAATCGCTTCCGGCGTCGGCGCGACTTCCGCCAGCACCTTCTCGACATCGATGATTTCGACTAACTGATTGTCGACTCGAGTCACAGCGGTCAGGTAATGATCGCGCCCCGTGCCCTTGGGCGGCGGATGGATCTCTTCCCAGTTCATGTTGACGATGCGCTCCACCGAGCGAACCAGGAAACCCTGGGTCTTGGTGTTGTACTCCGTGATGATCACGAACGGACTGTTCTTGTCTTTCAACGCCCCGGAACCGGTCGCCATTGCCAGATCAAGGATCGGAATGGTCGCCCCCCGGATATTCGCCACCCCGCACACGACAGGACTGGACTTGGGCATCAACGTCAGCGACGGGCATTGCAGCACTTCCCGCACCTTGAACACGTTGATTCCGTAGAGCTGTTGGCCGTCGAGACGGAACAACAACAGCTCCAGGCGATTCTGCCCCACCAGTTGCGTGCGCTGGTTCACCGAATCCATTACACCAGCCATGCCCAGACTCCTACACCAACGCCAAGTGTTGTTGCGACGCACATTCATTGCTAAACGGCACGGCGCTTGCTTTTTAACTCGTATGAACGCTCAAACGACATTTTTCCGACGCCTGACCTCCCGCACCCGCAAAGCGCTGTGCGCGGTGTCTGCCGTCTGCTTCTTCTTCGCTGGCAGCCCTGCCGGTGCTGATACGGTTACCTTGCCTGACATGCTTATCGGCGTCACCCAAGGCTTTCTTGAGTTCACCGTAGAAGACTATCTGGCTACCAGTCAAACGGAAGGCCGCTACGAAATCGAGGTCAACCAGCTCGACCCGCGTATGCGCATGCCTATGTGCGACAAGGAATTGACAGCGTCGCTGGAGAGTCCTGCACGTCCGCTGGGCCGGGTTACGGTCAAGGTCCGGTGCGAAGGAAGCTCGCCGTGGACGGTGTTCGTGCCCGCTCAAGTCCGCCTGTTTCGCGAGATTGTCACCACCACCCGACCGCTCAAACGCGCCGGCATTATCGAGCCGCAAGACGTGACCTTGCGTGAACGCGACATCAGCCAGATCAATCAGGGTTTTCTGACGTCGGTGGATGAAGCCATCGGGCAGAAATTAACCCGACCAACGGTAGCCGATCAGGTGATTACCCTGGTGCATCTGGAACAGGCAGAAGTGGTGCGCAAGGGCGATCAGGTGGTCATCATCGCCCGCAGCGGCACACTCGCCGTGCGCATGCCCGGTGAAGCCCTGGCCAATGGCGGTTTGAAAGAACAGATCCGAGTGAAAAACCTCAATTCCAACCGGGTAATCAAGGCGCAGGTCATCGCGCCGGGCCAAGTGGAAGTCGCCATGTAAAACGCTCGAGCAGAAAACTGGCGCCAGCCCCGACGCTTCCCTAAACTGTGCCGCAGCAGGACACGCTTCGGCACATGCAGCTCATTGCAAAGTGAGCCTAAAGTTTTCCAGGGAATGGCCGAGAACATGGCAAGCGTCCAAATTCCCAGAGGTTTTTAACATGGTCATCGATTTCAGCCGTTTGAACAGCTCCTCGTCACTTACGGGCAGTACGCGTACCAGCAACGCCAAGGAAACCGCCGAAACCGGCACCTCCGCGCCGCTGAATACCCAGGCCGAAACGGCCGGTACCGCAAAAAGCGGGGAATCGGTACACCTCAGCAATGAGGCTCAACAGTTGCAGAAGGTCACTGACAAGCTGCGCGATCAGCCTGCCGTCGACAAAGCCCGCGTGGCCGAGTTGAAAGCAGCGATTGCCGATGGCAGCTACAAGGTCGACAGCAACCGTGTAGCCAGCAAACTGCTCAACTTCGAAGCCCAGCGCTAGGCTTTTGCCGGCGCCAGGCTTTTGGACGCTTAGAACCCAAGGCCAGCCATGCACGACACTAATTTATTGCAACTGATCACTGACGACTTTGCTCCAGCTCAACAATTGCTGGAGTTGCTGCAAACCGAGTCCCTCGCCTTGCACGGTCGCGACATGCCTCTGCTCGAAGATATTCTGGCGCGCAAACAGGCATTGATCATTCTGCTTGAACAGCATGGCCGCAAGCGCAGCGAAATCCTTGCCAGCCTCAACCTGCCGCTCGACCGTCAGGGCCTGGAGCAATTGGCCAGCCAGTCGAGCATTGGCGACCAGTTGCTGTCCCAAAGCGATGTGCTGACCGACCTGATTGCCCAGTGCCAGGCGGCCAACGTCAAGAACGGCCAGTCGATCCAGATCCAGCAGGCCGCTACGGCCAATCAGCTGAAAATCCTCACCGGGGGCGAACCGCCAGCGCTGTATGACGCCTCGGGCACTTTCGCCAAACCCACCAAGCCGCGTACGCTCAGCCAGGCGTGAGCCATTCGATGTGCCTGCACTATCAACCCGCGAAACATGCTGGCAAAATGCTGGCTAGTCGTAGTCAAATTTTGTCTGGAGATTGAGAAAACGTGCCAAACGCCCTAAGCGCGGATGATACTCCGCAGCCACCAAAGGTGCTGACCACGCCCCTGGAAATCTCCAGCAACCTGCGCCAGCTGCAAGAAAGCCACGATCCGCTGATCATCACCTTCCATGAGCGCAGCCAGCGCTTCCAGAGCTACCTGATCAAGGTTGACCGGGAAACCGCGACGATTGCCCTGGACGAAATGATCCCGCGCGATGGCGAGCGTTTTCTGCAGGCGGGCGAACCGTTCAAGGTCGAAGGCTTCCACGAAGGCGTGCGCATCGCCTGGGAATGCACTGGCACGCTGAACATCGAAGAATCCGACGGTGACCGCTTCTACACCGGTCAACTGCCAACCGAAGTGGTCTACCACCAGCGCCGTAATGCCTTCCGTGCCGCGTTGAAGCTGACCGATCTGGTCAGCGTCGAACTTGGCGGCGAAAAACTCAAGGCGCCGATCAACGGCAAACTGCTGGATATTTCCGCCACCGGGTGCAAGCTGCGCTTTGAAGGCGACATCACCGACCGCCTGCAACTGGGCCAAGTCTATGACCGCATGATCGCCACCCCACTGTTCGGCAATCAACCGATCTCGGTCGAGCTGCGCTACCTGCACTTCGAAGAAAAGCTCAACATCACCTTCGCCGGCTTGCGCTTCCACAACATCAGTGGCCAAGCGGCGCGCAACGTCGAGCGCTTCGTTTATCAACTGCAGCGTGAAGCACGCCGGTTCGATAAAGACGATCTGTGATTCGCACAGGCAAATAGTAAGGGCAGTCCCTGGCGGGACTGCCCTTTCTTATTTCTACTGTCCCGTCTTGGGCTGGAGATACCTGTGGCGAGGGGATTTATCCCCGATGGGTTGCGCAGCAGCCCCAGACCGGACGCCTCGATTCCACTGCCACACCGCACTGAATGGCTTTAGGGCCGCTTCGCAACCCATCGGGGATAAATCCCCTCACCACAATTAAAGAATCACTCTTTGAACATTGTTGCCATCACCCGATTCAGGGTCTGGCCCCACTGATGTCCGGTGTCGGTTTATCGCCGCCATCCGCCGGATCAGTTTCCACCACCGCTTCAGGCTGCACTTCGGGTTCTGGCTCAGGCTCAGGCTCCGGCGTAACCGTGGTCTGCATCTGCTCCTGCACCACCTGCTCATCCACCCGCGGATCGAGCGCGGCCACCAGCGGCGAGCTAGACATGCTGTCGGGCATCGCCACGTGATGCAGCGGTGCGTCGTCGACCTGATGCAGATTGGTTACCGCTTTCGGCCGAATGCGCCACACCAGCACCAACGCAAAGAAGCTGAAGAACGCGTACAAACTCTGACTGCCGAACAGCTTCATCAGCACGCCCGCCAGCAGCGGACCGATACTCGCGCCGACCCCGTAGGTCACCAGCAGCATCGCCGTCAGCGACACCCGGCGATCGCCCTCGACATGGTCGTTGGAGAACGCCACCGCCAGCGGATACAGGCAGAACTGCACCAGCGAACAAAGGAAGCCGACCACGAACAGCACCTCAAGCGGCACCTGCGGCAAGATCGCCAACGGCAACGCCGCCACCGCGAGGAATCCGGCAAAACAACGAATCAGCAGCGCTCGGTCATAACGGTCGGACAACCAGCCCAACGGCCACTGCACCAGCAATCCGGCAAAAATGCAGCTACCCATGAACAGACCGACCTGCTCGGTCGACAGCCCCTGCTGCGACGCATACAACGGCGCCAGACCGTAGAACGAGCCGATGATCAGGCCTGCGCCGAGCACCGTGCTCAACGACTGCGGCACGCGCTTGATAAAGAAGCGCGGCTCCATCGGTGCCGGATGCAGCGGCGCCGGGTGAATCCTTCGGGTCAGCGCCACCGGCACCAGGCACAGGGCAAAACACAGCGCGACCAGCATCAGCAGCTCCAACCCCAGGCCCGGGTGCATGACCAGAATCAACTGACCGAGCACCAGCCCCAAGTAAGAAGCGATCATGTAACCGCTGAACACCAGCCCGCGCTGATTGGCGTCGGCCTGCTCATTGAGCCAGCTCTCGATCACCATGTACTGACACATCATGCCCAGACCGACGATGGTCCGCAGCACCAGCCACGCCGGCAGCCAGTCCACCAGGCCATGCCCGAGCACCGCCGCGCCGACGATCCCGGCACACGCCGAATACGCTCGAATGTGTCCGACACGGGCGATCAAGCGGTGACCGATCTTGCCGCCCAGCACCAGGCCGAAATAGTTGGCCGCCATCAGCGCACCCACCCACAGCCCATCGACATGGTCAGAAGCCAGGCGCAATGCCAGGTAAGTAGAAAGAAGGCCCGAGCCGATCAACATCATCAGCGAGGCGAAATACAGCGCTCGAAAGGATTTCCAGATTTGGCGCATCGGCGTTCCGAGCGGCTCCTTGCAGTGAGTATCGGGCTATCCAAACGATAGCCCGGTGGCGACAGTTCGTCAGGCCTGGGCTGCTAGAACACGCCGTTCCCAGGGAGTGATTTCATCAAAGAAGCTGGTCAACTCCATGGTCTTCGAAGCGATGTAGCCTTCGATGAACTCCTGTCCGAACAGTTCCCTGGCCAATTGGCTACGTTTCAGACGCTCGAGCGCGGCATGCAAGGTACACGGTAGCGAAAGATTGTCCGGCACTTCGAATTCGCCCTGAATCGCCGCACTCGGCTCCAGCTCATGTTCGATCCCGTGCAAGCCGGCGGCCAGACTTGCGGCAATCGCCAGATACGGGTTGGCATCGGCGCCAGGCAACCGGTTTTCCACGCGTCGAGCCACTGGCGAACTGGCCGGAATGCGCAACCCTGCGGCGCGGTTGTCGTGTGACCAGCAGGCATTGTTGGGCGATGCATACGGGTGACACAGACGCTGATAGGAGTTCACGTTCGGCGCAAACAGCGCGGTGAAATCGGCCATGGCCGCCTGCTGTCCGCCGATGAAGTGGCGGAACATCGCCGTCGGCTGGCCACTCTCGTCACTGAACACATTCTTGCCGGTGGCGATCTCGACGACGCTCTGGTGAATGTGCATCGAACTGCCCGGTGTGTGCGCCAGCGGCTTGGCCATGCACACCACGTTCAGACCATGCTTGAGCGCGACTTCCTTGAGCAGGTGTTTGAACAGGAAGGTCTGGTCGGCCAGCAACAGCGGATCACCGTGCAGCAGATTGATTTCGAACTGGCTGACGCCCATTTCATGCATGAAGGTATCGCGCGGCAGACCGAGGGCCGCCATGCATTTATAGACTTCGCTGAAGAACGGCCGCAGACCGTTATTGGAACTGACGCTGAACGCCGACTGCCCATCCTCGCGGCGTCCATCAAGACCTACCGGCGGACGGAACGGCTGGGTCGGATCGGTGTTCGGCGCGAAGACAAAGAATTCCAGCTCGGTCGCCACCACCGGCGCCAAGCCACGTGCGGCGTAATGGGCGATGACTTTCTTCAGTTGACCACGGGTCGACAGGTTTGAGCTTTCGCCGCTCAGTTCGTCAGCATCGCAGATGGCCAGGGCACGTGGCTCGTCGCTCCATGGCAAGGGATGAATCATGCTCGGCTCGGCGACCAGCGCCAGATCGCCGTCATCGCTGCCGTAAAACCGCGCCGGCGGATAACCGCCCATGATGCATTGCAGCAGCACCCCCCGCGCCATCTGCAAACGCCGGCCCTCGAGGAATCCCTCGGCGGTCATCACCTTGCCGCGCGGCACGCCGTTCAAATCCGGCGTGACACATTCAATCTCATCAATGCCGGTCAGTCGCTGCGCGAGTGAACGCTGGCCATCGGTTGTCATGACGCAATCCTTGTTATTGTGCGAGCCGCGAACGGCGACCCGTACAAAAT
Source organism: Pseudomonas sp. AO-1 (assembly GCF_019775695.1). Lineage (NCBI taxonomy): Bacteria > Pseudomonadati > Pseudomonadota > Gammaproteobacteria > Pseudomonadales > Pseudomonadaceae > Pseudomonas > Pseudomonas sp. AO-1. The sequence continues at coordinate 1,824,866 of NZ_CP079947.1, read as the reverse complement.
AGGCTCCGGCTGTTCGGAATATCAAGCAGCGTCAAACAAAAACCCGAGTCACGGCAGGTAAAGGCTGAACACCCCGCCCCCCAATGGCCCGCCATTACGAATTTCGGTGTGCCCGACCACGCCGTTGCGCTGATGCAACGCAGCAATGCGGTTGGCGAAATACAGGCCCAGACCCGTGCTGCCGCTGCCGTGATTGATGCCCTGCACGTAATCCGCCTGACGCTCGAGCATCTCGACCGGGTAACCGTCGCCGTCATCGTTGATGCTCAACACCAGTTGCCCGGCTTCGTCACTGACGGTAATCAGCAGCGACTCGCGGGCATAACGAATGGCGTTGTTGATGCAGTTGCCCAGCACCGACGCAACCAATTCGCGATCGAAGAACCCCAGCGGGCTCAGCGGATCGACTTCATAGGTAGCAATGATCCCGCGACTGGCGAACACCTCTTGGTGCGATGCCAGTTGCGCCTCGATGAAATCATCCAGCTCGTGATACGCCGGTTGCAGCGGCAACTGGTTGACGCCGAGCTTGTACAGCCCAAGCAACTGCACCAGCATGCCGTTGAGGTGGGCAAACTCGAAGTCGATCACGCCCTGCTCCGCCCCTCCACGCTGCCCCTCGGGCAAACGCGCCAACCACTGGCTATGGGCCTGCGTCAGCATCGCCAGCGAGTTCTTCATGTCGTGAACGGTGGAGGCGATCACCGTGGAAAAATCCAGCGCCTGCTCGTCTTGGTTCATTCGCCAAACGCCTTGCTTTTCAGCTTCTGATAACGCGCATAACGCGCGTCGGTGTCGGGCATCAGGCCGACCATTTTCAGGCAGGCCCGACATTCTTCCAGTTCCGCCGACGGCACACTGGTGTCGGTGCCGTGCAGCAGAGACTGGGCCATGTTCAGCGCGATACTGATGTTCTTCGGTTGCATCTTCAGCGCCTTGCGGAACACCTCGCGGGCTTCCACCAGGTTGCCGGTCTTGTACACGCGCACACCCTGCCGGTTGAGGTCGGCAGCAGCGTTGCTCGAACTGAGGATAGTCGGGTCGTCGGTGAGCTTGGCGATGTCTTTCATCACCGCCGGATCGTCACCGTAGATCTCCGCACAGCTCTTGAGCATCGAAGTGCCCGCCTCGGCCTGACCAAGCATCTGCAATTGCTTGGCGACCAGCAGCGCCGCTTCAGGGCTCATGAACTGCTCCATGCCGTCGAGGCGCATCAGCGCTTGTTCGGTGAGCTTGTCGGCGGTTTCGGCATCGTTGAGCAACAGACTGGTGGCCTTCATCAGGCGCGCACGGATCTGCAGGCCCGGGTCCGACGGGTTCTCTTTGGCGACGGCGCTGAGCGTGGTGTTGATCTCCAGCCGCGTGCGCGTATCGAGACCGCGTTCACTGCCCTTGCTGATCAAGGCATGGGCCAGGCCAAGATTGCTTTCCGGGTCCTTGAAGCGCGACTGCGCCCCCTGCGCCACCGCCTGCCGATAGGCCCGGGACGCGGTGTCGAAATCTTCGTTGGCCATCGCCAGCTTGCCGAGCAACGCTTGCCGACGCACCGCCAGCGGCGACAAGCGAATCGCCTCCTCCAGCACCCGCTGCGCGCCTTTGGTATCGCCCTCGGCGACCAGCACATCGGCCATGCCGTCGTACAACGCCGGCATCATCGGGAACACTTTCAGCGCCTTTTCGTAAACATCCTTGGCCTGCGCCACTTGCCCACGCTTGAACAGCAACTTGCCCAGCCCGGCAAACGCCCACGGCAAAGGCCGGTCAGCGATGATGCTGTCGTAGAGGCGTTCCAGCGCTTCGTTCTGGTTCATGTCGCGCAGGGCGTCGGCCCGATAACGCAGGCACAGCGGCGAATAACGGATGTCCTGCTTGCACAGCGCAATGCAGGCATTGAGCACCTCAACCGGCTTGCCGCGATCAAGGGCTTGCAGAATCGGTTTGAGCAACGTCTTGCGCTGCTCCAGACGCTCCAGGCGCTGAGCGAGACCGGAGCGGTTGAACGGCTTGGTCAGGTAAGCATCCGGCTCGTGCTCCAGGGCGCTGAGCACCATGGCCTGACTGGTCTCGGCCGTGACCATGACAAACACCGCTTCATGGCTGATGAGCTTTTCCGACATCAGATCTTCCAGCACCTGCTGACCGTTCTTCTTGCCGTCACCGAGGTGGAAATCCTGCAGGATGAAATCATAGGACTTCTGCGCGCACATCTTCAGCGCCTGCTCGCCGGTATCGGCGGTATCCACGTCCTTGACCCCCAGCTCGCGCAGCATAGAACGTACGGAACTGCGGAAATCCGAGAAATCATCGACGATCAGAAAACTCTTTTGGTGATACGACAGCATCGAGGATTTCCAGGCAATTGAAGTAGGTGAACCGGGGGCGTTTTCACAAGCGCGCAGATGATAGCTGGAGGCCAAATGCTATCAAGCGATTTCGTGCGAGTCTGAGGTCGCCGAATGAGTTATCGGCAAGGGGTGGGGTTCTCTGAAGTGGAGGGGTTCAAGATTCCTTGTGCAGCGATTACCCTGCGCGCCGGGTCATCTTTTCACTACAGGGTTTATCTCGACTGGCGACACGGGCGAAGCACTGAAGGCTATCGACGTCGATCATTCTGGTTTCGCGGAGCTCCTCCCGGATGCGAAACCAAAAGGTCTTGAGTTCGGTTTTACGGATCGGAACAACGTTAACGAGAAAGAAATAAAGATGGGGTGCGAAGGAGATTCGCTTGTCATGCGACGTAATCCTCCCAGCCTGGCCCTCCATAAGGCGTCTTGTCCAACTCGGGAAAGTCCGTCGTCCACTCCCCCCAATCCATGTACTCATAGTACTTGTTCATCGCTTCGAAGCGGCTTGCCGCCTCAACTTCCCAAATCAGTTTCGACCCCGGCTCAAGCAGGGCCCGGGATTCATCGCCATGAGGCCCAGAGGGACAAAACAGTTGTAAGCCATCGGGTTCCAACCATAGTTCATGGTTCAAGGTTCATCCTCATTGGTCTGAATGAGCCATTGGCTGTAGTTCACTGAGAAGCGAACCTTCAACCCAAGCCGAGAGACGCAAGTTCGGTAGTTCGAATAGTCTAGGTCAGCAGTCGCTATCGTCGACCAAAGACTCAGCTCTTCTTGCAGAGCAATACCTTGGTACAAGGTCACGATTTACTGAAAAGCCCCGACAGGCAATTGCCTGAGTGGGGCTCTTTGAATGCTTGAAGCGATCCATTTGCACCCACTCTGCACCTATGAGGCTTGGGCGCTGGCAGCTCAAATCGTTGGACGCATTGATATATATGGTGTCCCAGGGCAGGTTCGAACTGCCAACCTTCCCCTTAGGAGGGGGATGCTCTATCCAATTGAGCTACTGAGACACTGAGTTGTCACGGCCGGACACGGCGCGACGGACGGCGAGCATGTTAACGGCCAGCCCTTGGTTTGTCATGTCGTCCATGGGTTTTTTAAGTGTAGGCAGGCGCCTTGCAATGCTGCGGGAACATTTACCGTGCAATTTGCACTACCGCAAAAAGCCATCATTGCAGATTGCAACCCGACACTTGCTAAAAACCCTTCCAAATGCTTGTTTTTAAAGGACTTCACAGCGGTTAGACTGTTGGCACGCCGGGTGCTTTGTCTGTTCGTATAACAGAACAAACGGAGTCCGCCCCATGAACAGCACTCTCTTGCTTGCAAACGCAATCGCACTGGCGATTTTGGTTGGCTTTCATTTTGCTCCAGAGCGTGCTGAACCGGTGGCTCAGCGTATGCCGCATTACTTGCAGGTGCAGAAAGCGCCGCAGTTGGCGGTGCTGAGCGATCAGGGGGACTTCGCGGCGCAGGCAGTCAATGAGCCTGAGCAAGCACTGCCGGCGCGCGACACCGAACGTCTGGTTTTTTGAAATATCTTCAGGAGTACAGCATGTCCAAATCAGCCGCAGGATTTCTGATCCTCGCCTTATTGAGTGGCGTTGTGCATTTTTCGCTGTTCGAGGAAACCGAAGTCACTCTGCCGCTGATTGGCTGCGGCGTGTTTGTAGTGTTGTTTGTGCTGGCCCTGGTGGCCGGGCGCAAGATCAAGTTTGATCCGGTGCTGCGCTAAGCCGGATCAAGTCCAGCAGTTGCTTGACGGCGGTTGCCAGGTCGCCCGAGTTGTCGATCAGATGCACGGGCAAGTCAGTGGCCCTTCTATCCTTGAACTGCGCATTGCGCGCCAGCCTCGCATCAATCTGCTCAGGTGTTTCCCGGCCGCGCCTGAGCAGGCGTTCACGCAAAACCTCATCCTTGACCGTCAGCAGCACCGGCAGCAATGTCGGATACCGCTCATGCGCCTGACGCAAATTGGCCCGTGAGCCATTTACCAGCACGGATCGCCCTGCACGCAACCGTTCATCCATTTCTGCCGGGATGCCATAAGCCAGCCCATTGGCGTGCCAGGAAAGCGAGAAATCCCCGACTTGCTGACGTCGTTCGAATTCTTCGGGCGTTACGCCGATGGCATCCTCACCCACCGATTCCGCTGATCGAGTAATCACCCTGCGGATGATTTCGCAGTTCAACTGGCGCAATGGCTCACGCGCGGCCTCGATCAGGCTGTCCTTGCCTGAACCGGAAGGTCCCATCAAATAAATAAGCCTGCCATCCATCCTGAAAACGCCCTCCAATGGGGGTTTGCCCTAGTAAATCGGCAAATTGCCACTATCCTGTACAAGTAGGGATCAAGGATTGAAAGCCGCATAGCATGCACGTTCTGACGTCTTCGGACATCAATAGATGTGCAACAGGAAGCGGCCAGTGATGCGGGCCAAGGCAAAGTTTTCAAACCAGTCCGCATTTCTGATAATTGGTGCTGGCATTACGCCTTTACCCAGCTCAATATTTGTCACAGAATTGACGCCAATGATCTGGCAATTTTGAGGCATGATGCGGGCCTCTTAACAATTCAGGTTGAACCATTTGGCGCGGATGCTTGTCCTATCACACATCCTGCGGCAAATCCCGAGAACCGCTCCCCTGAACTAACCGGTTAAATATATGCGCCCATTGAAACAGGCAATTTATTCCAGCCGTACGGCTGACAAGTTTGTCGTACGTCTGCCAGACGGAATGCGTGAACGCATTGCCGAGGTGGCTCGCAATCATCATCGCAGCATGAACTCCGAAATCATTGCGCGCCTTGAGCAGAGTCTTATTCAGGAAGGCGCACTGGGCGAAGAACTGAGCATGCGCCTGGACAGTCCGGAGCTGTCGCTGCACGAGCGTGAGCTGCTGCAACGCTTCCGTCAGCTGTCGCACCGTCAACAGAACGCTCTGGTGTCGCTGATTGCTCACGACGCCGAGATGGCCGCAGACGCGTCCTGAGTGACATCGAAGATCTCAAGCCAGCTTAAGTGCTGGCTTTTTTTTGCCTGAAATCTGCCCCCGAGCAAACCTTGTGGCGAGGGGGTTCATCCCCGATGGACTGCGCAGCAGGCCCTCTTCCGGGGTCGCTGCGCAACCCATCGGGGATGAACCCCCTCGCCACAGATCAATACACAAGCACAGATAACTACACAGGCACAAAAAAGCCCGCCATTTCGGCGGGCTTTTGCATGGTGGCGAATCAGAGCAGAAAGATCGTCGCCAACCCCAGGAAGATGAAAAATCCACCGCTGTCGGTCATGGCCGTGATCATCACGCTGGCGCCCATCGCCGGGTCGCGGCCCATCTTGGCCAGTGTCATTGGGATCAACACACCCATCAGCGCAGCGAGCAGCAGGTTGAGGGTCATCGCCGCCGTCATCACCACGCCCAGCGACCAACTGCCGTAAAGCAGGTAGGCGACCACACCGATCACCCCGCCCCAGACCAGACCGTTGATCAATGCGACCGCCAGCTCCTTGCGCATCAGACGCGAGGTGTTGCCGGTGCTGACCTGGTCCAGCGCCATGGCGCGCACGATCATGGTAATCGTCTGGTTACCGGAGTTACCCCCGATACCCGCCACGATCGGCATCAGCGCCGCCAGCGCCACCAGCTTCTCGATCGAGCCTTCGAACAGACCGATCACCCGCGACGCAACAAAGGCAGTGATCAGGTTGATTGCCAGCCACGCCCAACGGTTGCGCAGGGATTTCCAGACGGAGGCGAAGATGTCTTCCTCTTCGCGCAGACCCGCCATGTTGAGGACTTCGCTTTCGCTCTCCTCACGAATCAGGTCGACCATTTCGTCGATGGTCAGACGGCCGATCAGCTTGCCGTTCTTGTCGACCACCGGGGCCGAGATCAAGTCGTAACGCTCAAACGCCTGAGCAGCGTCATAGGCGTCCTCGTCCGGGTGAAAACTCACCGGATCGCTGGCCATGACTTCAGCCACCTGTTTCTCGGGGTCGTTGACCAGCAGACGCTTGATCGGCAGTACGCCCTTGAGCACGCCGTCGTAATCGACCACGAACAATTTGTCGGTGTGGCCCGGCAGCTCCTTGAGACGACGCAGGTAACGCAAAACCACTTCGAGGCTGACGTCCTCACGGATGGTCACCATCTCGAAGTCCATCAGCGCACCGACCTGCTCCTCGTCATAGGACAAGGCCGAACGCACGCGCTCGCGTTGCTGCTGGTCGAGCGTTTCCATCAGCTCATGGACGACGTCTCGCGGCAGCTCGGAGGCCAGGTCAGCAAGTTCGTCGGCGTCCATGTCCTTGGCCGCAGCCAGGAGCTCGTGATCGTCCATGTCGGCGATCAGCGTTTCACGAACGGAATCGGATACTTCGAGAAGAATGTCGCCGTCGCGATCAGCCTTGACCAGTTGCCAGAGCGTCAGACGGTCGTCCAGCGGCAGGGCTTCAAGGATGTAGGCAACGTCGGCGGAGTGCAGATCATCGAGTTTGCGTTGCAGTTCGACGAGGTTCTGCCGGTGAACCAGGTTCTCGACCCGGTCGTGATGCGCGCCTTCCTGGCGATGAGTCAGGTCTTCGACGACCTTTTGGCGCTGCAGCAGCTCAACCACCTGAGCCAGGCGATCCTGCAGGCTTTCCTGTGTTTTCTTTACTTCGATTTCGGACATAGGCGAACTCCACTCCCAGCAGCGGGGCACGCCGGAAGGATCAATCAGTCAATTCATGATTGGTGAAACGGGCTACTGAGTAACTACTGGGTAAGTCCATGGAGGTTTTCCATAAGCCCCGGCGGGGCTGACGGGCGCAATGATACACCGCCTGACGGTTTTAAACGCTAAAAAATCGCGGTCGAAACAAGCGCTTGCGCAACAAAGCTGAGTGCTGTCCTGACCCGTGCAGATGCGACGACTCATCTTGAAAAGAAAACACACCGGCGTTGAAAAATGTAGCGACTACCCTTGAGCGTAGACCGTCATGGAGGACGTCGAATGCTATCCAGAACATCCCGCTTTGTAGTCGTCAGCCTGCTCTGCCTGCCACCCGCCGGGGCCGCTACCACCCTTCACCGATGCGAAGCGCCCGACGGCGGCATCACCTTCACCAGCCTGAGTTGTGCCAACGATGAGCAGCTCTCGGTGCAGCAGGTTCACCCTTACATGCCCGGCTCCGTCGTACCGGTCATGCCGGAACACAATCACGAAGAAATATCCGGTATGACAATCAAGGGACGTGAACCGGGCATCGTTGGCCGTCTGGAGGACAAATGCGGCAACCTGATCAATGCCAGGCAGCGCCGCGAAGCGATCATCAATCGTCGCGTTATCGCCGGAATGAGCCAGCGGGATGTCGAGAGCGCTCTCGGCAAACCGGACAAGGTGAATATTCGAACATCGACAACGAGCTATCGCTATGACCTGAAACGAGGCCGTAGTGCTCAAGTCGATTTTGATGAGAGGGGATGCGTGAAAGGAAAAACCAAATCGCAGACAACAAAAAGCCCGCGTTAAACGCGGGCTTCTTGAATATGGTGCACTCGACAGGATTCGAACCTGTGACCGCTCGGTTCGTAGCCGAGTACTCTATCCAGCTGAGCTACGAGTGCATTTTGTGTTTTTAAACCAGACCACAACTGGCTGAAGCCAAGTTACCTGCATCACTGCAACTAACTCTTAAATGGTGCACTCGACAGGATTCGAACCTGTGACCGCTCGGTTCGTAGCCGAGTACTCTATCCAGCTGAGCTACGAGTGCATTTGTGTTTTTTGACCAGACCACAACTGGCTGAAGCCGAGTTCTTTATATCGCTATAAACAACTCTTAAATGGTGCACTCGACAGGATTCGAACCTGTGACCGCTCGGTTCGTAGCCGAGTACTCTATCCAGCTGAGCTACGAGTGCATTTGTTGCGCCGCATTATAGCCCGTCTAATCTCTATTCCAACCACTTTTTCTAATAAATTCAACAACTTACAGAAAAAGCCAGATTACAACGTACTAAGCAAATAATGGCGGAGAACGGGGGATTCGAACCCCCGACACCCTTTTGAGGTGTACTCCCTTAGCAGGGGAGCGCCTTCGGCCACTCGGCCAGCTCTCCGCAACACGGGGCGTATATTAACCACCTTCTTCCCCGTTTGCAAACATAAAAATCGATAAAAATTAATGGCTTGGTTCTTCGTCCTTCTCTTTCTTTATACGCAGGTAAATTTCCTCACGGTGCACGGCAACCTCTTTCGGGGCGTTGACGCCGATGCGCACTTGATTTCCTTTGACGCCGAGCACGGTCACGGTGATTTCGCCATCACCGATAATCAGGCTTTCTGCGCACCGACGAGTCAGAATCAGCATACCTTTCTCCTCACGCATTTCATTTCAGGGACAACAGTCTGCAAAAAAAAGGCACCCGACCTACAACCGGAGCGATCGTAGCCCTACATGCCTGAGTATTGACCAGCGCGAGCAAAAGAACAGTTCGGGGCTCGCGCCATTCAAAAAATAAAGGGCGCGGTCAGACCGCGCCCTTCAGGTGACCGGATTACTCGCCCTGACGGGCCGGAGCGTCCAGTTCGAAAGCCGTGTGCAGGGCGCGCACAGCCAGTTCCAGGTATTTCTCTTCGATCACCACGGAAACCTTGATTTCCGACGTCGAGATCATCTGGATGTTGATGCTTTCCTTGGCCAGGGATTCGAACATGCGACTGGCCACGCCTGCGTGGGAACGCATGCCGACGCCGACGATCGAGACCTTGGCAATCTTGGTATCGCCTACGACTTCACGGGCACCGATCTCGCGAGCGGTGTTTTCCAGCACGGTCTGTGCGGCCTGGTAGTCGTTGCGGTGCACGGTGAAGGTGAAGTCGGTGGTGTTATCGTGCGCGACGTTCTGCACGATCATGTCGACTTCGATGTTCGCGGCACTGATCGGGCCGAGAATCTTGAACGCCACGCCCGGGGTGTCTGGCACGCCACGGATGGTCAGCTTGGCTTCATCGCGGTTGAAAGCGATGCCGGAAATGATCGGCTGTTCCATGGTTTCCTCTTCATCAATAGTAATGAGGGTGCCCGGACCCTCCTTGAAGCTGTGCAGTACGCGCAGCGGAACGTTGTACTTGCCGGCGAACTCCACCGCACGGATCTGCAGCACCTTGGAACCGAGGCTGGCCATTTCCAGCATCTCTTCGAAGGTGATCTTGTCCAGACGCTGAGCGACTGGCACCACGCGCGGGTCAGTGGTGTAGACACCATCGACGTCGGTGTAAATCTGGCACTCGTCAGCCTTCAATGCAGCCGCCAGTGCCACGCCCGTGGTGTCGGAACCGCCACGACCGAGGGTGGTGATGTTGCCGTGCTCGTCGACGCCCTGGAAACCGGCGACAACCACCACGCGACCTGCTTTCAGATCACCGCGAATCTTCTGGTCATCAATCTGCAAGATACGCGCTTTATTGTGCGCACTGTCCGTCAGGATCCGCACCTGATTACCGGTGTACGATACCGCCGGCACACCGCGCTTGATCAGCGCCATGGCCAACAGGGCAATCGTCACCTGCTCACCGGTGGAAACGATCACGTCCAGCTCACGCGGAACCGGTTGCACGTCGCCACTGATTTGCTTGGCCAGATCGATCAGACGGTTGGTTTCGCCGCTCATTGCAGACAGCACAACCACCAGGTCATCGCCGGCATCGCGGAATTTCTTAACCTTGTCGGCGACCTGCTCGATTCTCTCGACAGTGCCGACCGAGGTGCCTCCAAATTTCTGTACGATCAAAGCCATTTCAAAGCCGCCTCTGCCCATGAAGGGCGCCCAATAATCACTCGAACAGCCGCCGGACCCGCCACTAGACTGCGGGCCCGGCGGGCCGTCTTATAAACCCTGCTCGACGAATGGAACGGTCAGCGCCAGGGCGCCATCCAGTGCGCCGGCGTCGACACCGCCGCCCTGCGCCATGTCCGGACGACCACCGCCCTTCCCGCCCACTGCCGCAGCAGCCTGTTTCATCAAATCACCGGCTTTGAGTTGGCCAGTCAGGTCCTTGGTTACGCCTGCAACCAGTACGACCTTTTCCTCATGGACACTGCCGAGCAGGATCACTGCGCGGCCGAGTTTGTTTTTCAGCTGATCGACCAGCGCCAGCAGCGCCTTGCCGTCCTGACCATCCAGACGTGCAGCCAGCACCTTCACGCCTTTGACGTCGACTGCCGAGTTCGACAGATCGTCGCCGGCGGCGCTGGCAGCCTTGGCCTGCAACTGCTCGAGTTGCTTTTCCAGCGCGCGGTTGCGCTCCAGCACAGCCGACAGCTTGTCGATCAGGTTGTCGCGGCTGCCCTTGACCAGGTTGGCCGCTTCCTTGAGTTGTTCTTCAGCAGCGTTCAAGTAGGCCAGCGCCGCAGCACCGGTGACTGCCTCGATACGACGCACACCCGATGCCACACCGCCTTCGCTGATGATTTTCAGCAGGCCGATGTCGCCGGTACGGTTGGCGTGGATACCGCCACACAGCTCGACGGAGAAATCGCCGCCCATGCTCAGCACGCGCACGTTGTCGCCGTACTTCTCGCCGAACAGCGCCATCGCGCCCTTCTGCTTGGCGGTTTCGATGTCGGTTTCTTCGGTTTCAACCGCGGAGTTCTTGCGGATCTCGGCGTTGACGATGTCTTCCAGCGCCTTGATTTGCTCTGGCTTGATCGCTTCAAAGTGGCTGAAGTCGAAGCGCAGACGCTGGCTATCCACCAACGAACCCTTTTGCTGAACGTGCTCGCCCAACACCTGACGCAGCGCAGCGTGCAGCAAGTGAGTCGCGGAGTGGTTCAGCGAGGTCGCGTGACGCACTTCGGCATCGACGTGGGTTTCCACTGGCGCGCCGATGGTCAGGCTGCCGGAATCCAGCACGCCGTGGTGCAGGAACGCGCCGCCGGTCTTGGTGGTGTCACGGACGTCGAAACGTGCGTTACCGGCCTGCAGGAAACCGCAGTCGCCGATCTGGCCGCCGGATTCAGCGTAGAACGGCGTCTGGTTCAGGACGATCACCGCCTCTTCGCCTTCACTCAAAACGTCGACCGACTGGCCATCTTTATAGATAGCGACGATTTTTGCCGAGCCGCTGGTGTCGGTGTAGCCGGTGAACTCGGTGGCCACATCAACCTTGACCAGGGTGTTGTAATCCAGACCGAACGAGCTGGCCGAACGCGCACGCACACGCTGGGCTTCCATTTCACGCTCGAAGCCGACTTCGTCGACGGTCAGGCCACGCTCGCGAGCGATGTCAGCGGTCAGGTCCATCGGGAAACCGTAGGTGTCGTAGAGTTTGAACACCACGTCGCCCGGCACGACGGTGCCTTTGAGTTCCAGCAGATCCTGTTCGAGGATCTTCAGGCCGTGCTCCAGGGTCTTGGAGAACTGTTCTTCCTCGGCCTTCAGTACACGCTCGATGTTGCTCTGCTGCTTCTGCAGTTCCGGGAAGGCTTCGCCCATTTCGGCGACCAGCGCCGCGACGATCTTGTAGAAGAAGCTGCCGGTGGCGCCCAGCTTGTTGCCGTGACGGCAGGCACGACGAATGATCCGGCGCAGCACGTAACCGCGACCTTCGTTGGACGGCAGCACGCCGTCGGCGATCAGGAAACCGCACGAACGGATGTGGTCGGACACCACTTTGAGCGACGACTGATCGCCATTTTCGCAGCCAATGGCTTCAGCCGAGGCTTTGAGCAGGTTCTTGAACAGATCGATGTCGTAGTTGGAGTTGACGTGCTGCATCACCGCACTGATCCGCTCCAGGCCCATGCCGGTGTCGACCGACGGCGCTGGCAACGGATGCAACACGCCATCGGCGGTGCGGTTGAACTGCATGAACACGTTGTTCCAGATCTCGATGTAACGGTCGCCGTCTTCTTCCGGCGAACCCGGTGGGCCGCCCCAGATGTGGTCGCCGTGATCGTAGAAAATCTCGGTGCAGGGGCCGCACGGGCCGGTATCGCCCATGGTCCAGAAGTTGTCGGAGGCGTAAGGCGCGCCTTTGTTGTCGCCGATGCGGATCATGCGCTCGACCGGCACACCGATTTCTTTGGTCCAGATGTCATACGCATCGTCGTCGGACGCGTAGACGGTGACCCAGAGTTTTTCCTTCGGCAGTTTCAGAACGCCGGTCAGGAAGGTCCAGGCAAAGGTAATCGCGTCGTGCTTGAAATAGTCACCGAAGCTGAAGTTACCGAGCATTTCGAAGAAGGTGTGGTGACGAGCGGTATAACCGACGTTTTCCAGGTCGCTGTTCTTGCCACCGGCACGCACGCACTTCTGGCTGCTGGTTGCGCGGGTGTACGCGCGCTTTTCCTGGCCCAGGAAGCAGTCCTTGAACTGGTTCATCCCCGCGTTGGTGAACAGCAGGGTTGGGTCGTTGCCCGGAATCAAAGAGCTGGAGGCTACACGGGTGTGGCCTTGCTCTTCGAAGAAGCGAAGGAAGGCTTCACGGATTTCTGCGCTTTTCATTAGGTTCTTCCACGGAGGCTGCGGCCAAAGGCCTGTACGAAACGTCAACAGACGAAACGACGGCAAAGGGCCGCATTATATCGGCCCTTCGCGCGGGGTACAGCGTGTTTATACGATAGTAACGGTCAATTGGACGGCTAACGCTGTCACTTGCGCGAAAACTCGACGAATGTCGCGATCACTTGCTCGATTTGCGAGCGATTGACGTCCATGTGCGTGACCATGCGCAAGCGCGCGGCGGCGCTCAACTTGATCCCGCGCTCGGCGGCAAACGCTTTGAGCGCTTCGGCACGGTCGCCCATTTGCACGTAGACCATGTTGGTCTGCACCGGCTCGACGCTGAACCCGGCCTCGCGCAGGCCTTCGGCCAGATAGTGCGCGTTGGCATGGTCATCCGCCAGACGCTCGACGTGGTGATCCAGCGCGTACAGCCCCGCCGCCGCGAGCAAACCGGCCTGACGCATGCCGCCGCCGACCATTTTGCGCAGGCGGCGGGCCTTGCCGATCAACTCGGCTGAACCGCACAGCACCGAACCCACCGGCGCGCCAAGGCCTTTGGACAGGCACACCGACACCGAATCAAAGTACTGAGTGATTTCCCGTGCATCGACGCCCAGCTTGACCGCGGCGTTGAAAAGGCGCGCGCCGTCGAGGTGCAGTTGCAAGCTTTTATCCTGAGTGAAGCGCCGGGCGCGGGCCAGATACTCCAGCTGCAGCACTTTGCCTTGCATGGTGTTTTCCAACGCCAGCAAACGGGTCCGGGCGAAATGGAAGTCGTCCGGCTTGATCGCTGCCGCGACCTGATCCAGATCCAGCGAACCGTCGGCCTGCACTTCCAGCGGCTGCGGCTGGATCGAGCCGAGCACCGCCGCGCCACCGCCTTCGTACTTATAGGTGTGCGCCTGCTGGCCGACGATGTATTCGTCGCCACGTTCGCAGTGCGCCATCAGGCCCAGCAGGTTGCTCATGGTGCCGGTCGGCACGAACAGCGCAGCGGCGAACCCCAGGCGCTTCGCCAGTTCCGCCTCCAGACGATTGACCGTCGGATCTTCGCCGTACACATCGTCACCGGTGGCCGCCGCCGTCATCGCGTCGAGCATGGCAGGAGTCGGTTGGGTAACGGTGTCGCTGCGAAGATCGATAATGCTCATGAACCTGGCCTCAGAGTCAGCAGGGGAAATCCCTTTTCGAAGGTGAATTACTGCGGTCATGGCGCCGATTAATCAACCCTTGGGGCAAGAATTCTCGCCACGAACATTCAACAAACTCGATAGCAATCATCACAAAGGCGCAATGCACCGCTCGCTGATCTGTGATAAAAACGCTGCGCCGCCCGAGAACGGGCGGCAAAAACGTTCTCAGGGCGGGGTGTAATTCCCCACCGGCGGTAATTGCGCGCAACGCGCATAGCCCGCGAGCGCTTGGCGACGGACACGGCAAAGGCTGTGATCGGCGGCAAGGTCAGCAGACCCGGTGTGATTCCGGGGCCGACGGTCATAGTCCGGATGAAGAGAGAACGGGATTGACGCCAAAGGGCCGCCCGCGCGCTTGTGTGCTCGTGCGCACCCTTGAATCCCTTTCGATTCATAACGCCCTGTTTTTCACACAAACAGGAGTCAGAACATGCAACCCACCGCTATCGACAGCAAAAGCAAACACCCCCACGGCGAACGCGTTGCGTTCATCCAGGCCTGCTGGCACAAGGAAATCGTCGACCAGAGCCGTAAGGGCTTCGTCGCCGAAATGCTCGTTCAGGGTTATCAGGAATCGGACATCGATTTCTTTGAAGTCGGCGGCGCCTTTGAAATGCCTCTGCACGCCAAGTTGCTGGCCAAGACCGGCCGTTATGCCGGCATCGTCGCGGCTGCTCTGGTCGTGGACGGCGGCATCTACCGTCACGAGTTCGTTGCCCAGTCAGTGGTCAGCGGCCTGATGCAGGTGCAGCTGGAAACCGAAGTGCCGGTGTTCTCGGTATCGCTGACACCGCATCATTTCCATGCCGGTGAAGAGCACCAGAAATTCTTCTTCGAGCACTTCGTGCACAAGGGTCAGGAAGCGGCGCGGACTTGCGCGGATACGCTGCAGAAGGTTCGCGCACTGCGTCGCAGTGAGCCGCGCGCAGTCGCCGTCTGACCACAACGCTCCCCTGTAGGAGCTGTCGAGTGAAACGAGGCTGCGATCTTTTGATCGTCTAAAAACAAGATCTAAAGATCGCAGCCTTCGGCAGCTCCTACAGGAATTTCTGTCAGCTCAGAGACGGCATCAGGCGAGGTTTTCGTCGGTGGTCGGCACGATCAGAATGCCCGCGCGCAAGCCGTTCTTGACCTTGGGGTTCGGGAAGATGATTCGTGCGCCCTCCTCCTCGATGATCCAGCGGGTATTGGCCAGATCTTCGGCCAGCACATAACCCACGTCCAATTCAGAAAAGTTCTCGATGTCCGCTGGCAGGTTCAGGCGGAACGCATCGCTGTGCTTGATGATTTCCCGGGCGACGCTGAACAGCTGCAGACCATCCAGTCCCTCTGCTGCCAGATCCGGCTCATTGCCTTCGATGATCTGCTTCAGACGAGCTTCCAGACGTGAGACATCCACCCCTTGGTTCTGCCCGAACGGCCGTGCCTTGCCCAGCTCAAGAGTGAAAGCCTCGGCGCCGAGCTTGTCGTAGGTGTAGGAGCTGAACACGATCGACGGCTTGTTCTGCAGCAGCACCGCTTCCATCCCGGCGGCGCGCAGACGCGCCAGTTCGCGGCGCGAATGCTGACGTCCTTCTTTCCACGGGTACAGGGCGAACTGCTCGATCTTCGAACCACGAATCGCGGTGTGCAGGTCGTAGTGCAGACGCTGACGGTCCGGCAGGCTGAAGAAGCTCGCCGCCAGGCGTTCCAGCTCGCAGGCGCGGATGGCTTCGGAACCGCTGGTTTGTTCATGCCGGCCGTTGAACAGCCGATTGACGTCCTGCTCGACGAAGCGCTCGCCCTTGCGAATCGCTTCCGGATTGCCGAACAGGAACAGAATGCGTGCGCGCGGCTTCAGATCGCCGCGAGCGATGTCATGCAGCAGCCGGTCGAGCAATTCGATCGGCGCTGTTTCGTTGCCGTGAATACCTGCCGACAGCAGCAGGTCCAGGCCATTGTCGCGCGCTTCGGGTGGCCGGACTTCCAGCGCACCCTCGCTCAACCAGCGCATGCGCACGCCTTCGACAGTCAGTTGAGTCTTCTCCGCCGGTTCGCGGCCGGCGAGGGTCAGTTCAAGCAGTTTGCCGAGGGCGAGCATAGAGCGGTTTCCTTAGTGATCGTGGTTGCAATCCGGGCCGTGCACGTGGTCTTCGTCACCGACTTCAGCCGGTTCCATTTCCAGTTGCAGACTGACCAGATTAGTTGCCAATGGGCGCAGCAGCAGGTTGGCGTACTCTTCGTCACCTTCCTCGACGTCCACGCCGATCAGCAGCTGGCCACGGCCGTCCTGCTGGATCCACAGCTCTTTGCCTTGCCACATGACCGCGACGCGGGTGCACGAGGTTTGCAGTTGCGTGCCGTCGGTGTCTTCAAGGATCAGCTGCAGGGAATCGCTCATGTTTTTACTCTCTTGGGGAGACAAGCCGCGCGCCGCGTTCAGGCAACGCGCCGGCCATCAATTGATCTGGAATGGATAAACCGCGCCCAGTTTAAGGATTTGCGTCAGTTCATCCAGTGCCGTCCGGCATTCAAGCAGCAATTGCGGGTCCGCCAGATCGGTTTCGCTCAGGCGGTCGCGGTAGTGCTTTTCAACCCATGCGGTCAACGAACCGTACAACGGTGCGGTCATGATAACCCCTGGGTTGACTGCTGCCAGCTCGGTTTCGTTGAGCGCGACGCGCAGTCGCAGGCACGCCGGGCCACCGCCGTTCTGCATGCTTTGCTTGAGGTCGAAGACTTTGACTTCGCGGATTAGCCCGCCGGAGCTGGTCAGACCTTGCAGGTAGTTCCACACACGCTCGTTGCCACGGCACTCTTCCGGCACGATCAGCAGCATCGAGCCATCCGGACGCGACAACAGCTGGCTGTTGAACAGGTAGGAGCGCACCGCATCGTCCACGGTGACCGCCGAACGCGGCACGCAGATCGACTGGAACTGGCCGCCGACCTTGGCCAGTTTGCCCTGCAACTCGGCCAGCATCTGTTCGGTGTCGAGGAACGCGTCCTCGTGATAGAACAGCACCTCGCCGTTACCCACCGCGATCACGTCGTTGTGGAATACGCCCTGGTCGATCACCGCCGGGTTCTGCTGCGCGTAGACCACGCCCTCGTCACGCAGACCGTGCAGACGCGCCACCGCTTGCGACGCTTCCAGCGTCTGGCGCGCCGGGTACTTTTGCGGCGCCGGGTAGCGAGTGTCGAACGCACTGCGACCGAACACGAAGAACTCGACACCGGCCTCGCCGTACTCACGGCAGAAGCGCGTGTGGTTGGCCGCGCCTTCGTCACCGAATTGCGCCACCGCCGGCAACGCGGCGTGGTGGGCGAAGTGCTGCTGATCAGCGAACATCGCACCGAGCACGCGGCTGGTGGTCGGGTGTTCGATACTGCGGTGGTATTTGCAGTTGAGGTTGGCGGCGGTGAAGTGCACGCGACCGTCAGCAGTATCGGCACTCGGGCTGACGGTGGCGGCGTTGGCCACCCACATGCTCGACGCCGAGCAACTGGCAACCAGCAACGGCATGGCTTCTTTCGCGGCGCGTTCGATCACTTGCGCGTCGGTGCCGCTGAAACCCAGACGGCGCAACGCGGCCACGTCCGGACGCTCCTGCGGCGCCAGCACGCCTTGCTGAAAGCCCATTTCCATCAGCGCTTTCATTTTCGCCAGGCCTTGCAGCGCCGCTTCCTTCGGGTTCGAGGACTGCTGGCTGTTGCTCTGGGACGCAACGTTGCCGTAGGACAGACCACCGTAGTTATGGGTCGGCCCCACTAGACCGTCAAAATTGACTTCATAGGATTTCATCAGCGAGGCTCCACGAGAATCTGTTGTTATAGGCTTCAGTAACTATTCTTTGAGACCGCGGCGCGGCCATCGCTGGCAAGCCAGCTCCCACAGGGATCTCATCGCACTTGTGGGAGCTGGCTTGCCAGCGATAGGCATCACACCATTTTCACGCCAGGCGTCAGGGCCGCCGGCAACACCAGACTTGGGGTTTCCAGCGAGGCCACCGGGTACGCGCAATAATCCGCCGCGTAATAGGCACTGGCGCGATGGTTGCCCGAAGCGCCGACACCACCGAACGGCGCGCTGCTCGCGGCACCGGTCAGTTGTTTGTTCCAGTTGACGATACCGGCGCGGCTTTCCAGCCAGAACTGCTGATAACGATCTTCGGAATCCGACAGCAAGCCAGCCGCCAGGCCATAAGCGGTGTCGTTGGCCTCAGCGATCGCCGCAGCGAAATCGGCGTAGCGGATCACTTGCAGCAACGGGCCGAACAATTCTTCGTCCGGACGCTCGGCCACGGCGGTCACATCAAGAATGCCCGGGGTGAGCAAGGCCGATTGCGCTTGCGGCTGAGTCATCGCCAGCAGCGATACCGCGCCATTGGCCAGCAGATGTTGCTGGGCATCCATCAGCGCTTTCGCCGCGCCAAGGGAAATCACCGAGCCCATGAACGGCGCCGGCTGTTGATCGAACGCACCGACTTCGAGGGTCGCGCTGACGTCCACCAGACGCTTGAGCAGGCTGTCGCCCCACGCGCCTTGCGGCACCAGCAGACGACGCGCGCACGTGCAGCGCTGGCCAGCAGAGATGAAGGCCGACTGAATGATCGTGTAAACGGCTGCGTCCAGATCAGCGACCTGATCGACCACCAGCGGATTGTTGCCGCCCATTTCCAGCGCGAGGATCTTGTCCGGACGCCCGGCGAACTGCTGGTGCAGGTGATTGCCGGTGCGGCTCGAGCCGGTGAAGAACAGACCGTCGATGCCCGGGTTCGCCGCCAGGGCGATACCGGTTTCGCGAGCGCCTTGCAGCAGGTTCAACACGCCGGCCGGCAAACCGGCTTCGATCCAGCACTTGACCGTCAGCTCGGCGACTTTCGGCGTCAGCTCGCTTGGCTTGAACAGCACGCTGTTACCGGCCAGCAGCGCCGGCACGATGTGGCCGTTCGGCAAGTGGCCCGGGAAGTTGTAAGGGCCGAACACCGCTACCACACCGTGTGGCTTGTGGCGCAACACGGCGGTGGCGTCGCCCAGCGGGCCGCTCTTCTCGCCGGTACGTTCGCGGTAGCTCTGCACCGAGATCGCAATCTTGTTGACCATGCTGGTGACTTCGGTCGCGGCTTCCCACAGGGGCTTGCCGGTTTCCTCGCCGATGGTGCGGGCCAGTTCGTCGCTGTGGTTTTTCAGGGCGGCGGCAAAGGCTTCGAGGACACTGATGCGCTCATCCAGCGAACGCCGCGCCCAACCCGGAAAGGCCTGGCGCGCCGCCTGCACGGCGGACTCGACCTGAGCGGCGGTGGCGCCCTCCCCCGACCACAGCACTTGCTGGGTCACCGGGTTCAGCGACTGGAAGGCTTCGCCCTGACCGGCCAGCCATTCACCTGCGATGTATAGCGAATTCATTATTTCGACTCCCGAGCAGCAGACAACGCCACGGCGCGCACTTGATCGCCGGCGTTGAGTTGAAGACGTTTGGCGGTCAGCGGATCGACCACCAGCGTGCCGGCGGCCAGACGGGCCGGGGCAGCCGTAATGCGGCAGTCTTCGCGCTTGCGGTTATGGATGATGAACGGCGTGGCGTCTTCGCCCGGCGTACCGATCGCCAGCACCAGCGCTTCGCTGTCGCGCACCGCGCGGATCTTGCTGGTTTCGCACTCGATGGCCGGGCCGGCATCGAAGATATCGACGTAGCCCTGATAGCTGAAACCTTCGCTCTTGAGCATCGCCAGCGCCGGCTCGGTGTCCGGGTGCACCTGACCGATGACGTTGCGCGCATCCGGCGACAGGAAGCAGGTGTACAGCGGGAATTTCGGCATCAGTTCGGCGATGAACGCCTTGTTGCCGACGCCGGTCAGGTAATCGGCCTGACTGAATTCCATCTTGAAGAAGTGCCGACCCAAGCTTTCCCAGAACGGCGAACGACCGGCCTCATCGGAAACACCACGCATCTCGGCGATGATCTTGTTGCCGAACAGTTCCGGAAACTCGGCGATGAACAGCATGCGTGCCTTGGACAGCATGCGGCCGTTCAGGCCGGTGCGGTAATCGGCGTGCAGGAACAGCGAGCACAGCTCGGAGTTGCCGGTCAGGTCGTTGGCGAGGAACAGCGTCGGAATCTCGCGATAGATGTTCAGCTCTTGCGAGGCGCTGACGGTCAGGCCGACGCGGAAGTTGTACCACGGCTCACGCAGACCGACCGCGCCGGCAATGGCGGAAATCCCCACCACGCGACCGTTGTCGTCTTCGAGCACGAACAGGTAGTCCGCATCGCCACGGCCGGCTTCGCCGCGAAAGGTCTTCTCGGCCCAGCCGACTCGGTGAGTCAAACGCTCTTCATTGGCCGGCAAGGTGGTCAGGCCGGTGCCGGTGCTGCGGGCCAGGTCGATCAGCGCGGATAAATCGCTGCTGCGTACGGGACGAACAATCATGCTATCTCCTCAAACGGGCCGCCTTCGCCACCCGTGAAACTCGCTAAGGCGTTAAACCGCCACCAGGCGCACGCTGGCACCTTCACCGACGCCCAGGGCTTCGGCTGCTTCCAGATCCAGGGTCACCGGTTTACCCGGCGCGTAATCGAGTTCCAGCAGCACCGCGCGGTAATCCTGCAACTGCGCGTTGGCCACCAGGTACTGGCGCCCGGCACCTTTGACCGGTTCGCCGATCTTCACCGGCACCACACGGCTCTGGGCGATCGAACGGATCCCCGAAACACGCGCATGCAGGGTCGGGCCACCGTCGAAAATGTCGATGTAGTGATCGGTCTCGAAGCCTTCGCGCATCAGGATGTCGAAGGTGATCTGCGCACGCGGGTGCACCTGGCCCATCGCTTCCTGAGCGGAATCCGGCAACAGCGGCACGTAGATCGGGTAATGCGGCATCAGCTCGGCGAGGAACGTGCGGCTCTTCAGGCCACACAGGCGCTCGGCCTCGGCGTAGTTGAGGTCGAAGAAGTTGCGGCCGATTGCATCCCAGAATGGCGAGTCGCCGTTCTCGTCGCTGTAGCCGACAATCTCGGTCACCACCGAATCGGCGAAACGCTCCGGGTGACTGGCAACGAACAGCAGGCGACCACGGGAGTTGAGCTCGGCCCACGGCGACCCCACCAGTTCACGCTGCACGTAGAAACTGGTCAGCAAGCTGTTGCCGGTCAGGTCGTGGCATTGCGAAAGCACGTGGATCTTGTTGTGGATCTTCAGCTCACGGGAGGCGTGGACGAAGGTCTCGTTGCGGAAGCTGTAGAACGGCTCCGAGTAGCCGGCCGAGGCGACAATGGCCGAGCAGCCGACCAGTTTGCCGGTGGCGGTGTCTTCAAGAACGAAGAAGTAACTCTCCTCGCCGTTGAAACTCACTTCAGCAGCAAACGAGGCTTCGCTTGCGGCGATCTTGTCGCTCAGACGTTCCACGTCATCCGGCAAGGAAGTGACACCAATCGGACTGTCCGCAGCCAGACGCTGTACCTCGCCCAGATCAGCCATTTGCGCAGGGCGCATCACCAGCATGGTGTCACTCCTTTCTCTTATAAAAATTTACTGAAGAAATAGCCGGGCCTTGTAGGAGTGAGCCCTGTGGTGAGGGGATTTATCCCCGATGGGTTGCGCAGCAGCCCCAAGATTTTGGGGGCCGCTTCGCCGCCCATCGGGGATAAATCCCCTCACCACCAAGGCTGACTCCGACAGTTAAATCTGTCCGGTATCAAAAATTGGGTTCGACGCCAGAATCCTCAGACGTCGAAAGGTCTATCAGGCTTGCGTCAGTGCGGCGGCGGCGCGTTCGAAGCGGTCGAGACCAGCGTCGATATCGGCGTCTTCCACCACCAGGCTCGGGGCAAAACGAATCACGTCCGGGCCGGCCTGCAGAATCATCAGGCCTTCTTTTTCAGCGGCGTTGAAGATGTCCTTGGCTTTGCCTTTCCAGGCATCGCTCAGCACGCAACCGATCAACAGACCGAGGCCACGCACCTGAGTGAACAGGCCGTACTTCTCGCCAATCTGCTGCAGGCGGGTCTTGAATTTGTCGTGCTTGGCGTTGACGCCGTTCAGCACCTCAGGGGTGTTGATCACGTCGATCACCGCTTCGGCTACCGAACACGCCAGCGGGTTGCCGCCGTAAGTGGTGCCGTGGGTGCCGACCACCAGATGCTTGGCCAGCGCTTCGGTGGTCAGCATCGCGGCGATCGGGAAACCGCCGCCCAGGCTCTTGGCGCTGGTCAGAATGTCCGGGGTCACGCCGTAGTGCTGGTAGGCGAACAGATGGCCGGTACGGCCCATGCCGGTCTGCACTTCGTCGAACACCAGCAGCGCGTTGTGCGCGTCGCACAGTTCACGGGCACCTTGCAGGTAAGCCAGTTCGGCCGGCAGTACACCGCCCTCGCCCTGGATCGGTTCGAGCACGACCGCACAGGTCTTGTCGGAAACCGCCGCTTTCAGCGCGGCCAGATCGTTGTAAGGAACGTGGGTGATGCCGGTGATTTTCGGACCGAAACCGTCGGAGTACTTCGACTGGCCACCAACGTTGACGGTGAACAGGGTACGGCCGTGGAAGCTGTTGAGCGCAGCGATGATCTCGTACTTCTCGCTGCCGAACCGGTCGAACGCCACGCGACGGGCCAGCTTGAAGGCGGCCTCGTTGGCTTCGGCGCCGGAGTTGCAGAAGAACACGCGCTCGGCGAACGTGGCGTCGATCAGCTTGTGCGCCAGGCGCAGGGCCGGCTCGTTGGTGAACACGTTGGACACGTGCCACAGCTTGTTCGCCTGTTCGGTCAGCGCACCGACCAGCGCCGGATGCGCATGGCCCAATACGTTAACGGCAATCCCGCCGGCGAAGTCGATCAGCTCGCGGCCGCTCTGGTCCCAGACGCGGGAACCGGCGCCACGCACCGGAATAAAAGCGGCAGGCGCGTAGTTGGGAACCATTACCTGGTCGAAATCGGCGCGTTCTACCGCAGCGTGCTCAACGGACATCGGAGTCTCCTGAAGAGGAACACCCGCCTGAAACTGGCGAGCGATGGGGGGATTGTAAGGACAGTTTTCAGCCCGGCCTTGTCGCCAAGCGACAACTTCTTATAGCGCAAACCCCGGATTTTCCCGGGTTTACGGCAATGCGACATATAGCGTCGCAAAGGCGCAGTTTAACTGGCCGCAGCCGTTTGCGGCAGCTTGCTGATTTGTACCCGAGAACGAATTGGCGAGTGCGGTATATAGGTACCGCACATCACCCTGAAGAGCAGTTTTTACCGGGCGGACTTTTCCAGCGCAGGCAACCGCCCACGCGCCGAAACAACCGGGCAACCCGATACACCCACGAAGGAGAGATAAAAGAGGCCAGGGTCGACGCTGCGAAACACTCGGCCCGCCCCTGAACAGGACGCGGATCAACCGCGCTCTGGCGGCACCGACGACAGTTCGAAAGGACTGCTGCTGCGTCGCTGATTGCGATCTTCCCGCGGCGTCGCGCCGAAGAAGTTGCGGTAGGCACTGGAGAAATGCGGCCCGGAAGAGAAACCGCAGGACAGGCCGATCTGGATGATCGACTTGCTGGTTTGCATCAACATCTGCCGGGCCTTGTTCAGGCGCAACTCCAGGTAGTACTGGCTCGGCACGCGGTTGAGGTATTGCTTGAAGATCCGCTCCAACTGGCGACGGGACACGCACACGTGCTGGGCGATTTCGTCGGTGGTCAGCGGTTCTTCGATGTTGGCTTCCATCAGCAACACCGCTTGCGTGAGCTTCGGATGGCTGGAACCGAGACGGTTCTGCAGTGGAATGCGCTGGCGTTCGCCGCCCTCGCGGATGCGCTCGACCACCAGTTCTTCGGACACCGCACCGGCCAGCTCGGCCCCATGATCACGGGCCAGCACCGCCAGCAGCAGATCCAGCACCGACATGCCGCCACACGCGGTCAGGCGATCACGGTCCCAGTCGAACAGGTGACTGGTGGCGATGACTTTCGGGAAGCGTTCGGCGAAATCGTCCTGCCAGCGCCAGTGCACGGCTGCACGATAACCGTCGAGCAGACCGAGTTGCGCCAACGGATAGACACCGGCCGACAGCCCACCGATCACGCAGCCGGCACGCACCAGTTGCTTGAGCGCGCTGCTGAGGGCCGGGGCCAGCGTGGTCGGCGGCTCGTCGGCGAGCAGGAACAGTTTCTGGAAGTTTTCCAGCTTGCCGGTCCAGGCTTCGCCGGGCAGTTGCCAGGCTCCGTCGGCCGCCGCTTCAGGACTAGCTTCGGCCTGCAGGAACGACAGTTCGTAAACCACCTCCGGATGCACCCGCTGAGCAACACGCAAGGCCTCCTCCGCCAGCGCCAGCGTCAGAGCTTTAGTGCTGGGCCAAATCAGGAAACCAATTCGATGGGCAGTCATGGGCGGGCAATCCGAAACGAAGAACGGTGATGAAGGCATGGGCCAATGCTAGCCCGTAAATGAACGCAAATCTCGAAACCTGCAAAGCTCCCGCTGTAGGAGCTGCCGAGCGAAACGAGGCTGCGATCTTTTGATTTTCAAAAACAAGGGCAAAAGATCGCAGCCTTCGGCAGCTCCTACAGGGGATTGGAGCCAACCTTCAGGCTGCGAAGCATGCACTATTTGGGTGCATATCGGCAGCTCTGATTACTTGAGACTGCCCGACAGGAACTGCTGCAGACGCTCCGATTGCGGATTGACCAGCACTTCGCGCGGGTTGCCGCTCTCTTCCACCACACCTTTGTGCAGGAACACCAACTGGTTCGACACTTCACGGGCGAAGCCCATTTCGTGCGTGACCACGACCATGGTGCGACCTTCCTGAGCCAGCGCTTGCATCACCTTCAGAACGTCGCCCACCAGTTCCGGATCGAGCGCCGACGTCGGTTCGTCGAACAGCATCACTTCCGGCTCCATCGCCAGCGCACGGGCAATCGCCACACGCTGCTGCTCGCCACCGGACATGTGCCCCGGGAACGCGTCTTTACGATGGGCCACGCCAACCTTGTTCAGGTAGTGCTCGGCCTTCTCGCGCGCTTCAGCCTTGGACACGCCCAGCACGTGGACCGGCGCTTCCATGATGTTTTCCAGCGCGGTCATATGCGACCACAGATTGAAGTGCTGGAACACCATCGACAGGCGCGAACGCATGCGCTGCAGCTGTTTCGGATCAGCGGCTTTCAGCGCGCCGTCTTTGTTGGCCACCAGCTTCAGCTCTTCGTTGTTGAGCAGGATCTTGCCCGCGTGCGGCTGCTCAAGCAGGTTGATGCAGCGCAGGAAAGTACTTTTGCCGGAGCCACTGGAGCCGATGATGCTGATCACATCGCCGGCTGCCGCCTTCAGGGACACGCCCTTGAGCACTTCGTGACTGCCATAGCGTTTATGCAGGTCTTGGACTTCAAGTTTGTACATGCGGTCGGTTCTCACAAAAACAGTCAGTCAGTCGTTGAGCAAGCGCCCGTGACGCAGCGCTTCGCGCCCCGCCACCTTGGCCAGCCAGAAACCGGGTTGGGCATAGCGCAGCCGTTCAATGGCAAACAGCACCCCGGAGGTACCAGCACACACCGTGCTGACCCGATCGGACACAGGATCGATCACTTCGAAAATCTCATCCCCGGCTTCAACCCACTCGCCGGGTTTACGCAGAAAACTCACCACACCGGGGTGCGGCGCCAACAGTAATTCAGTGCCTTCGAACGGCATGCCTTCGCACGGTTCATTGGCCGGTTTTGGCCACTCGCCAGTGATCAGGCCTTGCTCGGCGAGGAACGCCAGAATGCCTTCGGCCCAGGCCAGCGCATCGGCGCGATCGGTGTTGGCCTGACCGCCCAGCTCGACAGTCGTCGCCAGGCACGCCAGCGGAATCTGCGCGTCCGGGAACTGCCGCGACAAACGCAGCCACGGTAACGAGCACGCCTCATCGAAGGAGCTGCCACCAGAGTCTTCCGCTAGCAAACCGACCTTCACATTCAGGTGCGCGGCCAGCGAACGCCACTGCGGCCAGTGCTGCGGCAGTGCATACATGTGCAGCGCGGCTTCGGCATCGCAGTGCAAGTCCAGCACCACATCGGCGGTGCAGGCATGGCCGAGCAACACGCGCTGCATGCCTTGCAACTGGCTGCTCGCCTCGGGCAATGCCGCCAGATGATCAGCCATGGCCTGACGGATCAGGCGAATGTTGGCGTGCGGATCGTCACCGAGACGCTCGGCCAGCGCCGCTGCAACCGGCGCGCTCAGCTCGACGAAATCGCGGTTGAAATTCTTGCCACTGCCCGCCTCGAAACGTCCCTGATGATTGCCTTGCAGCAATTGGCCGAGGCCCAGCGGGTTGGCGACTGGCACCAGCTCGATCACGCCGTTGAGCAGGCCTTGGGCTTCGAGTTCGCCAAGGCGCTTTTTCAGCTCCCAGGCAGTGCGCATGCCCGGCAGTTCATCAGCGTGCAGGCTGGCCTGAATGTAGGCCTTGCGCTCGCCTTGGCCAAAACGGAAGACCGAGATCTTGCGCTCGCTGCCCAGATGGCTCCACGGCAATACGTGGTCGATGCGTTCCATATCAGTGCTTCCGCGGGGCCAGGTAGCTCAGCCAGCGACGCTCAGCCAGCTTGAACAGCTTCACCAGAATGAAGGTCAGGCACAGGTAGAACAGGCCGGCGGTGATGTACGCCTCGAACGGCAGGTAGTACTGCGCGTTGACGGTACGGGCCGCGCCGGTGATGTCGATCAGGGTCACGATGGACGCCAGACTGGTGGTCTGCAGCATCATGATCACTTCGTTGCTGTATTGCGGCAGCGCCCGACGCAAGGCCGATGGCAACAGGATGCGCTTGTACATCTTGAAGCGCGACATGCCCATCGCCTTGGCGGCTTCGATCTCGCCGTTCGGCGTGGCCTTGAGGCTGCCGGCAATGATCTCGGCGGTGTAGGCGCTGGTGTTGATCGCGAACGCCAGGCACGCACAGAACGTCGCGCTGGACAGCCACGGCCACAAGAAGCTTTCACGTACTGCTTCGAACTGCGCCAGACCGTAGTAGATCAGGAACAGCTGCACCAGCATCGGCGTGCCGCGGATCACGTAGGTGTAGAGCCACGCGGCGCCGTTGACGATCGGGTTCTTGGAGACGCGCATCAGGCCCAGCGGCAGTGCCGCCAGCAGACCAAACAACAGCGACAGCGCGAGCAGTTTGAGGGTGGTCAGCAGGCCGCCGAGGTACAGCGGCATGGCCTCCCAAATGACGTTGTAGTCGAAGATCATAGATCAGCCGCCCTTACGCCTACCGAGTAGCGCTTCTCAAGGTGACGCAGCGCCAGCAACGAGACGCTGGTGATCACCAGGTACATCGCCGCCACTGCGAGGAAGAAGGTGAAAGGCTCGCGGGTGGCGTCTGCCGCCTGCTTGGCCTTGAACATCATGTCTTGCAGACCGACCACAGAAATCAGCGCGGTGGCCTTGGTCAGCACCAGCCAGTTGTTGGTGAAGCCGGGAATCGCCAGGCGAATCATCTGCGGCACCATCACCCGGAAGAACACCTGAAAACTGCTCATGCCGTACGCCATGCCCGCTTCGGCCTGGCCCTTGGGGATCGCCATGAACGCACCACGGAAGGTTTCCGACAGGTAGGCACCGAAGATGAAACCGAGGGTGCCGATACCGGCGGCCAGCGGGTTCAGGTCGATGTAGTCGTCATAGCCAAGCATCGGCGCGACGCGGTTGAGCAAGTCCTGACCGCCGTAGAAGATCAGGAGGATCAGCACCAGGTCGGGAATCCCGCGGATCACCGTGGAATACAGATCGCCCAGCCACGCCAGCCAGCGAATCGGCGACAGGCGCAACGCGACCCCGATCAGCCCGAGAACGATGGCCAGGGCCATGGACGACAAGGCGAGCTGAAGCGTCAGCCATGCGCCATCGAGGATGACAGCCCCGTAGCCTTTCAACATGATTCAGGTCCTCGAAAGTTGGGATGAAAAAATGGCGCAAACCGCAGAGATCCTGTTGCTTGCGCCATTTCTGACTTGTCGCAGAGACGTGTTACTTGCCGTAGATATCGAAGGCGAAGTACTTGTCCTGGATAGCTTTGTATTTACCGTTTTCACGGATAGCCGCGATCGCAGCGTTGATCTTGTCTTTCAGCGCGTCGCCCTTGCGCACCGCGATGCCTACGCCGTCGCCGAAGTATTTGACGTCGGTGAACTGCGGGCCGACGAAGGCGAAGCCTTTGCCGGAGTCAGTGTTCAGGAAGCCGTCCTGCAGCAGGGTGGCGTCCGCGACGGTACCGTCGAGGCGACCGGCGGCCACGTCGAGGTAGATTTCGTTCTGCGAACCGTATGGCTTGATCTCGGCGCCCAGCGGGGCCAGGACTTCGCGGGCGAAACGCTCATGGATCGAACCACGTTGCACGCCGATGTTCTTGCCCTTGAGCTCAGACAGGTTGTCGCTGACAACGGTACCTTGCTTCATGACCAGACGGGCCGGGGTGTTGTAGTACTTGTTGGTGAAGTCCACGGACTTCTTGCGGTCTTCGGTGATCGACATGGACGACAGGATCGCGTCGATCTTGCGCACTTTCAGTGCCGGAATCAGACCGTCGAACTCTTGCTCGACCCACTGGCACTTGACCTTCATTTCTTCACACAGGGCATTGCCGATGTCGTAGTCGAAACCAACGATGCTGCCATCCGGCGCTTTGGAAGCGAACGGAGGATAAGCCGCTTCGATACCGATCTTCAGAGGTTTTTCATCAGCGAAGGAATTCAGCGACAGCACGGACAGTGCCAGGGCGCCAAGCAGCACAAGTTTCTTCATCTTGGGACTCCATCGGTAAAGGGCAAAAACGGCAGAGTGAGCGACAGCCCAATATGCGAATGGGTGAATCGGGAAAGCGGTGCAGCATCGGTGGGAAATTTCCCGGTGAAACCACCAGGGGTTTCAACGTCAGCCACGATGAGCGAGTGATCGGCATTCTAACGACAGGCCCGAAGCCGATATTTCTTCAATGCGACAACTAATTACAGATGCACAGAGAAACCCGCTTGAGCGCATTGACAGCCTTGCAAATTCATGCAAGAGCGAAAGACAGTGAACCGATCTATGCTGCAAATTGCGGGCCTATTATTCGCAAACCCTTCTAATCCGGCAAGCGCAGCGTTGGGTCTTATTTTTCAGCGGGGATTTTGAGGCTCTAAAACGGGGCGATGCGTTTCCCTTCGCCCCGGTTTGACGCGGGCGGTTACACATTCGGTTACGTGGAAGGCAGGCGGTAACAGCGGGAAATGGCTTGCGCGGGAGATCGATAATTATTGGTTGGGTGGTTTGGGTTTCTGACAGGGGAATACTGCGGCGCCTGACAGATGGCTATCGCTGGCAAGCCAGCTCCCACAGGGATTTCGATTGAGATTGAAATCCCGTTCACACCTCGGAAACCTGTGGGAGCTGGCTTGCCAGCGATGAGGCCGGCACAGCCACCACAAAACCACCTGACACAAAAAAGCCCCGCCCGGCATCACCGGACAGGGATCTTCAATGCATCAGACAGGCTTAAGCCACATTCATCGTCTTGTGCGTATCAATCAAATGCTGCACCACACCCGGATCCGCCAGGGTCGAGATATCCCCCAACCCATCGTACTCAGCCGTAGCAATCTTGCGCAGAATCCGCCGCATGATCTTGCCCGAACGGGTCTTCGGCAGCCCCGGCGCCCACTGGATGACATCCGGCGAAGCAATCGGGCCGATCTCCTTGCGCACCCAGTTCTTCAGTTCCAGGCGCAGTTGCTCGCTCGGTTCTTCGCCATTCTTCAGGGTGACGTAGACATAAATGCCCTGGCCCTTGATGTCGTGCGGCACACCGACCACCGCCGCTTCGGCGACTTTCGGGTGGGCGACCATCGCACTTTCGATCTCGGCGGTACCCATGCGGTGGCCGGAAACGTTGAGCACGTCGTCCACGCGCCCGGTGATCCAGTAGTAACCATCGGCGTCACGCCGCGCACCGTCACCGGTGAAGTACATGCCGCGGAACGTCTTGAAGTAGGTGTCGACGAAGCGGTCATGGTCGCCATACAAGGTGCGCGCCTGACCCGGCCACGAATCGAGAATCACCAGATTGCCTTCAGCCTCGCCCTCGATGATGTTGCCAAGGTTGTCGACCAGCGCCGGCACCACGCCGAAGAACGGACGTGCTGCCGAACCCGGCTTCAGTGCATGCGCACCGGGCAGCGGGCTCATCATGTTGCCGCCGGTTTCGGTCTGCCACCAGGTATCGACGATCGGGCAGCGCGACTTGCCGACATTCTTGTAGTACCAGTCCCAGGCTTCCGGGTTGATCGGCTCGCCCACCGAACCGAGCAGACGCAGGCTACTGCCATCCGCACCCTCAACAGCAGCGGTACCCGACGCCATCATTGCGCGGATCGCGGTCGGTGCGGTGTAGAGGATGTTGACCTTGTGCTTGTCGACGATCTTCGCCACCCGGGTGATGTCCGGGTAGTTCGGCACGCCTTCGAAGAGCACGGTGGTCGCGCCATTGGCCAGCGGGCCGTAGACGATGTAACTGTGACCAGTGACCCAGCCGACGTCGGCAGTGCACCAGTAGATTTCGCCGGGACGATAGTCGAACACGCGCTCGTGGGTCATTGCCGCGTATAGCAGATAACCGCCAGTGGTGTGCTGCACGCCCTTCGGCTTGCCGGTCGAACCCGAGGTGTAAAGGATGAACAGCGCTTCTTCAGCGCCCATCTCTTTCGGCGCGCAGACGGTGCCCGCCACTTTCATCAGGTCTTCGTACCAGATATCGCGATGCTGGTTCCACTTGATGTCGCCACCGGTGCGCTTGCACACGATGACTTTCTGGATGCTGCTGGTTTCCGGGTTGGTCAGCGCGTCGTCGACGTTGGCCTTCAGCGAGATCTTCTTGCCGGCACGAATGCCTTCGTCAGCGGTGATCACCACTTTCGATTTGCAGTCGATGATCCGCCCCGCCAAGGCTTCCGGCGAGAAGCCGCCGAACACCACCGAGTGAATCGCACCGATCCGGGTACAGGCCAGCATGGCGACCACGGCTTCGGGGATCATCGGCATATAAATAGTCACCACGTCGCCACGGTGCACGTCCTGACCACGCAGGGCGTTGGCCAGTTTGCACACTTGCTCGTGCAGTTCGCGGTAGGTGATGTTGCGGCTTTCGGAAGGATCGTCGCCTTCCCAGATGATTGCGACTTGATCGCCGCGCTCGGCCAGATGACGGTCGAGGCAGTTGTAGGAAACGTTCAGGGTGCCGTCGGCGAACCATTTGATGTCGACATGGTGATCGTCGAAGGAAGTCTGCTTCACCGTGGTGAAAGGCTTGATCCAGTCGAGGCGCTTGGCTTGCTCGCGCCAGAAACCGTCAGGGTTGACGACCGACTGCTGGTACATGGCTTTGTAGGTCGCCTCGTCAGTCAGCGTATTGGCCAGAACCTCGGGACGAACGGGATACAGAGAAGCCGCACTCATCTTTCTTACCTCGGTGGAATAGTTGTTTTTGTATGACCCCGTTGTAGCCGGGCCGGCCCCATAGAACCATTCGACGATGGTTGTAGGAGCTGCCGCAGGCTGCGATCTTTTGATCTTGCTTTGCAAAAATCAAAGGCGAAAGATCGCAGCCTTCGGCAGCGCCTACAAGGGTTGGGCGGTGTTTTGTGGGGATTGTTACCAAAACCACCAAAAGTGTTTATCAAAACCCCACCTGTTTACCCCCACCCCACCTGCCTAAAATCCACCTCGCCGACAAGGCAAACGCGATTAACAACGTTACAGCCCCCACGAAGGCCGTTAATCCAGCTCTCAAGTAATAACTGCAAATGATGAAGTTCCACACGCAACCCTAAAAAGGTTGCGTGACCCCACTCGACCTCAAAAAGGTAAATCTGAAATGAAAGCTTTATTGGTTCTGGCCCTCAGCAGTCTGTGCGCAACCGCCATGGCAGACGAGGTCCCGACTGATGTCGCACAGCAACAACCGGCTATCGAGGAATACACTTACTCGACTCACCTGGACATCGCCAACGTAGTGTCCATGAGCGAAGTTCCAAACGTCTGCGAAGTTGTTCCGATGAAAATGGAGTACGACGACTCTAAGGGTCAGCGTCACATCCTGCGCTACAGCGTGATGGGTAACGGCTGCACCAATTGATGATCGAGACTGCACCGAATCGGACCGCTCAGCGCCTCATTTGAGGGTCGATTCCAGCCCGGCTTCGGTCGGGCTCAGTTGTGTCTGGAGTCGTCAAAAATGCTTGCAAAACACTAGATGTAGTGAAAACACGGTTTTTTTGTTCGTTTTTTGAGCAAATCCACAATCGCGAGATTTTTACGAAAAAAAATCTATCCCCGGCAAAGCCCTGTAAACCCGCACTCTCATCGAAAAACCAGCCTCCTCGACCGCGCCATGCGCGGATTCGCCTCAGCACAGCCGTGTTTTTTTCCCTATAATGCCGCCCTAATCGGGTCAGCAATATTCCCTTACAGGGAGCAAAAGCCATTCTGAAGCCCCGCAGCAGCGTCAACGCTGATCTGCGCCCGTCAGAGGCTCTCGGAAACCCGTACAAAATTCTGTTTTATTGCCTGCCTTGGCTGCCGCAAAAAACGATTCCTTAAGATCCAACGCGGTCTGTACGACCGTGTGAAAAAACCACCAATCAGGTTTCACACGGGGCGACAGGCCCTCACGCAGGAGACGACACGTCATGCTGAGCTGGGACGAATTCGACAAAGAAGACAGTGAAGTAGCAACCGTGAAAGGCGCCAACGCCGGCCACGCTACTGAAGCCAACATGGACCGCCTCGACAGCGCCGGCGGTGCCGCAGCTCTGGAAGCCCGCGCCGTGACCGCCGACGACTCGGCCGCCGTGGCCCGCGCCAAGGCTGCACTGGATTCCCTCGACATCGCCGAAGGCCTCGCTGAACTCGAAGGCGCCTCCGCCCGTGTCGCCGTTGACGAAAAGCGCATGATCAACTGCCGCGCCGACCTTAACCAACTCGTACCTTTCAAGTACGACTGGGCCTGGCAGAAGTACCTGGACGGCTGCGCAAACCACTGGATGCCGCAAGAAGTCAACATGACCGCCGACATCGCCCTCTGGAAAAACCCGGAAGGCCTGACCGACGACGAACGCCGCATCGTGATGCGCAACCTCGGCTTCTTCTCCACCGCCGACTCCCTGGTTGCCAACAACCTGGTGCTGGCCGTGTACCGCCTGATCACCAACCCGGAATGCCGCCAGTACATCCTGCGCCAAGCCTTCGAAGAGGCGATCCACACCCACGCCTACCAGTACTGCATCGAATCGCTGGCCATGGATGAAGGCGAGATCTTCAACATGTACCACGAGATCCCGTCGGTCGCGAAAAAGGCAGCCTGGGGCCTGAAGTACACCCGCTCGATCTCCGATCCGAAGTTCGAAACCGGCACCCCGGACACCGACAAAGAACTGCTGCGCAACCTGATCGCCTACTACTGCGTACTGGAAGGCATCTTCTTCTACTGCGGCTTCACCCAGATCCTCTCCATGGGCCGCCGCAACAAAATGACCGGCGTCGCCGAGCAGTTCCAGTACATCCTGCGCGACGAATCCATGCACCTGAACTTCGGCATCGACGTGATCAACCAGATCAAAATCGAAAACCCACACCTGTGGGATGCCGAAATGAAGGAAGAAGCGACCCAGATGATCCTGCAGGGTACGCAGCTGGAGATCGAATACGCCCGCGACACCATGCCTCGCGGCGTACTGGGCATGAACGCGGCGATGATGGAGGACTATCTGAAGTTCATCGCTAACCGTCGTTTGTCGCAGATTGGTTTGAAAGAAGAGTACCCAGGGACGACTAACCCGTTCCCTTGGATGAGCGAGATTATGGACTTGAAGAAAGAGAAGAATTTCTTTGAGACTCGTGTGATCGAATACCAAACTGGTGGTGCGTTGAGCTGGGACTAATGGTCTCGCTTGGCACGATTTGACGATTGCTGCTTGAGTCGCCAAGTCGAGAATGCGAAAAGCCCCGATCTGATCGGGGCTTTTTTATGGACGGTTGGTAATCGTTTTTTACGCCTACGTCACAGCGCTCAATCTCCTACAGCACTTACAGCCGCGTCCCATTGAAGCCCGCTACAAGCACTACTAAGCTCTATCGCAGGTGCCTAAGAAACGCCCAACGTAGAAAGCTTGGTCAGTGACACAGACGTGTGATTCGTCGGTGACAACTGCTCTGCTCGTTGGGATTTCTTAAGTCCGCTCTACGTTGGGGTCAGGTCCTCCCAAAATCCAAAACGTAGAGGTCATAGATATGTCTGATCCATGCTCGGTAACAGTATTCTCTCGCCACAACCTTTCTCTGCATGCCCTTCTACTCGAAAACCAGCCATGGTTCTCCGCCCGGGATGTTGGCCGTTTGATGGGCTTCCACCTGAATGATCGGGTGGTCAACAAGCTAGATAGCGATCAGCGCCGCGTCATGTGGATTGAGTACTTTCGAGAACCAGAACAGCATCTGATGCTCAGTGAGTCCGGGGTGTACGCGCTGCTGGTCTATCACTACGTTCCGGGTAATCGGTTGTTGCGGGAATGGCTGACCAATGAGGTGGTGCCGACATTGCGCGATGCTGCGGATTCAGGAGATTCGAATCGGCCAATGTTGAGCTTGTTGGATTGGCCGGAGATATCTTTGAGTTTGCTGCATTGGCAGGATGAGGGCTGGATTCGGCTTCGGGATATGCCTTACCTGTTAAATGATCAAAATCTACGACGAGCTTCTCTAGAGAAACCCTGGTGGCGGAGGGTTACGCAGGTGTTTCAGTCCTCGAAGCACTCGATGGGCTAGGGAGAGGTTTGTAGGATTGCGCGGGATCCGTCGCTGTTTTCTGTAGGAATTTTCGTAGACAGCAGTAATGGCCACTCAGTATCGTCCGAGGGTTTTCAACCCTCGGCGACTGTATGGATACGAAAAAGGAACAAAAAGGCTGGACCGATGAAGAATTGGAAGCCTCTGTCGATGCCTATCTCTCGATTCAAGTGAGATATCCAAACGATGAAAAATTCAACAAGTCTGCGGAGCACAAGCATCTGCAGGACGGTGTACTTGCTAATCGTAATACCAAGTCGATCGACTATCGCCTGCAGAACATCTCGGCATTGTTTGATGAGCTGGGGCTGAAGACGATTGTTCACTACAAACCAAAAGTTAACCTTGGTTCAGGTATCACTGCGCGCCTAACCAAAATTTTAGAGTCAAAAGGTATTCTGACTCGGAGTATCGGCTCTCCTTCTGACGAGGCTGCAATTCGCAATCGCCACATAAAGCCCACTAGAACACCGAACTTCGTAAGCGAACCGGAAAATGATGCACCGCCTCAACAAGGGGTGACCATAACCAAATACTTTGTTCGAAACTCCAAAATCAAAGATTGGATTCTCGATAACGCTAAGGGTATCTGCGAAGGCTGCGGGCAACCGGCTCCGTTCGAAATGGATGGAGAGCCATATCTTGAAGTTCATCACGTTAAGCATTTGGCACAGCAGGGTAGAGATCGCAAAAGCAACACAGTTGCACTGTGTCCGAATTGCCATAGACGCTGCCACCATTCTAGCGATCGGAAGGAATTCACAGATTCGCTTTATCAAAAAGTGAAGCGACTGAAGCGCGAGTAACTGGTTTATATGGAACCTGTAGCGAGGGGATTCATCCCCGATCGACTGCAAAGCGATCGCCAAACTAACACTTTCTGTCGATCGCTTTTTAATGGCGTGGGTCAGCTCCGCTGCCCATCGGGGATAAATCCCCTCACCACAATTGAGATGTGTTGCTGCAAAGTGGGTATCTGGCAGCAGGACTGAGTTGATGCCCGGGATCGCCAGCAGGCTGGCTCCCACAAATTCCGCATCATCTTGAAAACAATCAGTGCAACCCGCCGCGCCTCCCGCTATTAATACCCCTCCCCCACTCAAGGATCCGAGCCCTGCCATGAAATTCGATCTCGCCTACTGCCTCAGTCTCGACGACAAGTTGTCGATCTATGACGTTCGCGATCTCAATTTCGATGAGACGGTGGCCTTCGACTCCGCGAAGGAACAATTCCAGTGCCCCAACGATACCTGTCGTTCGGCGTTTGATGCCTCCAACGAGTTGGGCACGTTCAACGCCAAGAATGTGAATTACGTGCGTACACCGCACTTCAAAAACTTGCCCGGAACGCAGCATGTAGCGGGTTGTCCGTATGTGAGTTTGAAGGCGTCGGCGTCGGGAGTTGAGGCGGCGGAGGGTGAGGTGGATGACGGGCGGGAGGAGCATTTTCCGTCGGAGTTGTTGTTGACGCGGCGGGAGTATGTGCGCAAGCCTGCTGCGCCGGCGGGGGCGGCGGATGTGTTGCGGGATGATCCGGTGCGGGTGGCGCGGGTGAGTTCCAGGGAGTCGCCGGGGCGTGAGACGGCGCCGGACAAGACCAGTGTGTTTGCGCATCCGGTGGAGTGTTTTGTGTCTAATTTCGCCGACAAGGAGTTGCTCAAGCGTATGCCGTTGAAGATCGGCGAGCACACGGCGCCTTATGGATCGTTCTTCAAGAAGATCGAGTATCTGACGGACAATAAGGGGCTGATTTACTGGGGCAAGATCAAGGAGATCAAGGATTACACCCAGAGTTTTCGCATCGACTTCGAGCAGAAGGTCTGGTTCAAGCAGGCGGATGAGGCGAAGAAGAAGCCGTATTCGGTGAACGTGTACTTGAGCAAGAAGTTGATCGACAACTACCGCAAGCGCAAGGCGTTTCTGGAAGAGATCAAGCACGCGATCGACAGCGACAAGGAGTTGTTCTGTTTCTTCTATGGCGTGACGCCGGAGTTGAAGCAGGTGCCGAGCAAAAAGAACCCCGAACAGACGTTCGGGGTGTTCAGTGCCAACATCGAGAACCTGGATCACTTTATTGTGCGGGAGGCGCCGGGGTTGGCGTGACGGTTAGTCTTTGGACAGTTGCAGGTTGACGGCGCCGGGGTGTTGTTTGACGACGGCGTACGGCAGAACACTCCAGTCCACAAATCCGCAGACCGCCGCGACGTGCGCAAATGATGGTTCGAGCTTGGTGCCCTGTTCCGTGAAGTACCAACCCGGAAATTGCCAGGGATCCTTCTCGTCGTAGTTGCAGTCGTTTTCGCCCTCGGCAGTGACAGTCATTTCACTGGGGTAAAGTTTCAACAACTGAGCGACCAGCCAGGGTGCCAGTTCTGTAGTGCGGTAATTCGACCAGGCATCAGACGAGGTGGACGAACCCTCGTCGAAGTCGCGCTGTTGTTCGAAGTGCAATGGCTTGCTCTGCCCTACCCACAAAACATCATCAAGGGTCAGAAGCTTGCCTGACTGGGTATCGAAATTAAGCGCGTCGTTGTTCTGATCCGGATAGGCGCCGCCGCAGTAGTAATCCGATGATATCCGCACACTCATCACTGTCGGCGACATCCACAGTGGCTGGCTCGATTGCGCATAGCTGCCTGAACAGCCATAAGAAGACAACACCTCGCTCCACAAACGCGCCATCAATTGTTGGTTGATGCTTCGACGTTCTTCGAGGGAATAACCCGAGACCACTTCAAACAAAGAGGTGCCTGTATGCGGCTCGCTCCACCACTGCAGCGTGTAGCCCATGAAGGTGTCAGTCTTGCCTTTTTTGAGCGTGATGCCCTGCAGACGCAGATATTCGTAAGGGTACTTGTCGTGAAGTCTGGCTAAAAAGGGTAAGGCGTCAGCGGGTACATCGGGGATGACAGCGGGTTCTAAATTGATCTTCAGGGTTTTACCGGCAGTACTTGTCCACTCGCCACTCCAGCCGTGAGTTGTCGGTTGCAGACGGAGGGTCGAGCGCGATTCCTCCATGCTCGAACCTTCTTGCAGCTCAAGCGTGTCCCCGTCCAGGGAGCCGTCGAGTGGCAAATCCTTGCGGTACTTCTTATAAAAGTAACGCCCCTCTCCAGTACGGGGATTAATTTCAAGGACGATGGGCGATTTCCCCAAAGTGCCGGTGTACACCTGCGCGCCGTTATCGGCCCGAGTTGCAGTCGAGACAAACAACCCGCTCAATAAAAAAACAGTCCAAAGGCGTAACAGTCCTCGGTACATCACTTCTTCCTTGAATAAACGAGCAACCGCCCGCGAAAAGTAGCTGCGGATTATGTCGAGGTTGCGCGGGGGAATCGAGCGCGGTAGCTATCAGCTCACACACATGCTGATCATCACCATCATGAGCAAACCGATGTACACCCAAGCATGCACCCGATCCGGTATCCGCCCGATCCACGGCGTGGCCATGCGAATCCCGACCAACGACCCCAGCGTCAGCACCGCAAACGCCAGCAAATCCACATACCCGATAAACCACACGCCCAGATCCGTTTCGCTAAAACCGGCCAGTGCCATGTAGGTCAGCGTCCCGGCCACCGCCACCGGCACGCTCAACGGGTTCGCCATGGACGTGGCCTGGGACATGCTCAGTCCGCAGCGGCGCAGAAGCGGCACGGTCATGACGCTTCCTCCTACGCCGAGGAACGTGGCGATGGCGCCGATGCCTACACCGCCGGCGGATATTTCCTTGCGATTCAATCGGCGTGGGATGACGCCTTCGTCACGGATGAGGAAGCCGCGTCTGAGCAGGCAGTCGATGATGGTCACGCCCAGGTAGGCGATGAAGGCGTAGCGGATGACCTCGCCGCTAACCCACACCGCCGCGATCGCGCCGATGATCGCGCCCAGGGCGATGAAGCCGCCGAGCGGCCACAGGTAATGGCGGATCAGGTTGCCGGCGCGGCGGTGTTTGTCGGTGGCGATCAGGGCGTTGACGATCATCACGCAGGTCGAGGTGGCGACGGCGATGTGCATGGCCGATTGGCCGATGGCGTCGTCGGCGCCGTGACTGGCGCTGAGCATGCGGTAGAGCAGCGGCACGACGACGAAGCCGCCGCCGAAGCCGAAGAGCACGGCGGTGATGCCGGTCATACAGCCGAAGAGGGTCAGCAGAAGGTAGAACATGGCGCGTCTTCCGTTGATGGGGAGCGCTCGACGATAGAGCGGCGCGGCTTGGCCTGCTTCAGCAACTCAGCCAATAATGTTTGCGTTTACGCCAACTGCAGGGAAACGCTCGATGCGCAATGTTTCGATCAATCTGCTGGATGACACGCCGCGCCCGGTGGTGGCGATCGGTACGGATTATTCCCACGGCCATCTGTTGCCATTTCATACGCATCGACGGGCGCAATTGTTGTACGGCGCGACCGGGGTCATGCAGGTTCGCACCCATGACGGCAACTGGGTGGTGCCGCCGCAACGGGCAGTGTGGATTCCGCCGGGAGTGGCGCATGAGGTGCTGATGCTCGGCGTGAGTACGCGCAGTTTGTACATCGAGTCGGGGGCGGTGGATTTGGGCGAGCGCTGCCAGGTGATCAGCGTTTCGCCGTTGATGCGGCACTTGTTGATGGAGGCGGTGGAAGTGCCGCTGGCCTATGACCTCGAAGGACGCGATGGCGTACTGATCGACTTGCTGCTACATGAACTGGCGCGCAGTGCCCCTCTGCCCTTGCACATTCCGCTGCCGACTGACGGAAAGCTCCTGGCTTTGTGTCAGAACTTTCTGCATCAGCCGAACGCCCATCAGTCACCGCAATACTGGGCCGAGCAGTTGCACATAAGCTTGCGCACCTTCAACAGAGTGTTTCGGCAGCAGACCGGGTTGAGCTTCAGTCAATGGCGGCAACAGGCCTGCGTGGTGCTGGCACTGGCGCGGCTGGCGGCCGGTGATGCGGTGACGCGGATCGCCCTGGATTTCGGTTATGAGAGCCCGGCGGCGTTCTCGACGATGTTCCGGCGCATCCTCGGCCAGGCACCGTCCGTCTGGTTGGAGGCGGCGAACTAGGGCAAATCAAAAAATGCGTTTGATCCCGGCCGAAAACAACTGTACAAAAACCCAGTATATTTTCAATCAGCACTCTTGAGCCCGGAGCACACCATGGCCTCTCTTGCGATGAACCACATCCTCGAACGCATTGCCCTTTTCCAGTTCACCCCGACGCACTGCGTCCAGGCCCGAGCGATGCTGGGCTGGAGCGCGGAACAACTGTCGCGCGAGGCGCAGGTTGCGGTGGATGATATCCAGCGGTTTGAAGCGCAGCAGGACGTGGCGGATGCGACGCGGCTGGCGTTGGCTTATCGATTCGAGGCGCAGGGGTTGGTGTTCTTTCCGGGGTTTGCGCCGGGGCGCAGTGCGAGTATGGGTGCGCCATCGGATGCAGTGGGGCGTGGGGATTATGCGATGGCTGAATGAACATTTGTGGTGAGGGGATTTACCCCCTCACCACCAAACATCAGCATTCACTAATGGGGGTCAGGCGTTCTGCACCACCCCTTCACTCTCCCCTTCAACCGCCAACCACCACGCACTCCCGCGCTGCGGCTGCATCAGGTTGAACGCCTCGCCCATTTGCGGCGTGGTGATCGCCACACTGCGCTCCCAGGCCAGTGACAGGATGCGATCAAACGGTTCGTGCCAGGCGTGCATGGCCAGGTCGAAGGTGCCGTTGTGGATCGGAAACAGCCAGCGGCCCTTGAGGTCGATGTGCGCTTGCAGGGTTTCTTCGGGTTGCATGTGCACGTGCGGCCATTCGACGTTGTAGGCGCCGGTTTCCATCAGGGTCAGGTCGAACGGGCCGTATTGTTCACCGATGCGTTTGAAACCGTCGAAGTAGCCGCTGTCTCCGCTGAAGAAGATGCGGGTGTCGCCATTGATCATCACCCACGAGGCCCACAGCGTGCTGTTGCTGTCGAACAGGCCGCGGCCGGAAAAGTGCTGCGAGGGCGTGGCGACGAAGCGGATGCCGGCGATTTCGGTGCCCTGCCACCAGTCGTACTGGCGGACTTTGCTGGCATCGATGCCCCATTTGACCAAGGTATCGCCGACGCCCAGCGGGGTCAGGAAGTAGTTGGTCTTGGCCGCCAGTTTCAGCACTGCCTGGTAATCGAGGTGGTCGTAGTGGTTGTGCGAGAGGATCACCGCTTCGATCGGCGGCAACTGGTCGATACTGATCGGCGGCTGGTGAAAGCGTTTCGGGCCGGCCCACTGCACGGGCGAAGCGCGCTCGGCGAAGACCGGGTCGGTGATCCAGAATTTGCCGCGCATTTTCAGCAGCAGGGTCGAGTGGCCGAGGCGATAGACGCTGTGGTCAGGCGCGGCCAGCAGGTCTTCAGTTGTCAGCGACTGCACCGGGATCGCAGCGGCGGGACGGGTATTGCGCGGCTTGTTGAAAATCATGTTCCACATGATCCGCAGCATCTTGCGCCCACCTTCGCGTTGCACCGGCGCATGGTTACGGAATAGCCCTTGATCCTGGCGAGAGGCTTCAGGCGTGGAAGTTTGATCCGCAGAAATATCTGAATTGGCCATGACTGAGAGACTCCAGAAAAACCGCGCAATTCACGGTTTTCCACGGTGGGACGATAAATGGCCAAGGCACGCACGCATCAGCCGAACTGTCTGGTTTTTAGGTTGCGTGGATTAACGCAACATTACACTCGACGGTGTAGTTTCTAGGTTGCATCAAACCGGATGACAAGTAAACTGCCAAGTGTAATTCCCCTCTTTCTCTGCCGAAGCGTACTTATGACAGCTGCACAGCGCCTTACCGACCGCAAACGCGAAGCCATCATTCAGGCGGCGATTGCCGAATTCCGGGCCAACGGGTTCGAGATCACCAGCATGGACAAGATCGCGGCCACCGCCGGGGTGTCGAAGCGCACGGTGTACAACCATTTCCCCAGCAAGGAAGAGCTGTTCGCCGAAATTCTCAACCAACTCTGGGCACGAATTACTGAAGAGCAGACGGTGAGCTACCGCGCCGATCAGCCGCTGCGCGAGCAACTGCTGCCCATGTTGCTGGCCAAACTGCAGATGATGGCCGATGACAATTTTCTCGGGCTGGCGCGGGTGGCGATTGCTGCCACCATTCATTCACCGGAGCGCGCGCAAGACATGGTGGCGCGCATGGGCGAGCGGGAAGAAGGCCTGACAGTGTGGATTCGCGCCGCACTGGCCGATGGTCGGTTGAAAACCGTGGATGCCGATTTCGCCGCGCAGCAGGTGCAGGGACTGTTGAAGTCATTCGGTTTCTGGCCGCAGATTTCCATGGGTTTGCCGCCGCTGGATGCAGACACGCAAAAAGCCGTGGCCGAGTCGGCACTGGAGATGTTTCTGGCACGTTATCAGCTCTGAACCGGCCTTTTCGGCACCCGCCCGGCGTCACTGACTCGAACTTTGAAAAAACCGGAAACGTACCAACGCGCAATTTCTTGTACAACTTAACTTGGTTTGTATAAGATCGAGCCGTCAGCCTGGATGCTGGCACTTTGCAGTCAATGACAAATGCTGACCCGGCATTTGCTCTGCCAGCGCGGAAACAGGGACACAAACCTCGTCTTTCCCTACTTCCAGGTACTGCCTCTATGTTTTTCAAACGCCACCAGGCCGAACTCAACGATCTTCAACACACCATCACCGAACAAAACGGCCTGCTTGAAGCGATCAATCGCTCCATGGCGGTGATCGAGTTCGACCTTGACGGTGTGGTGTTAAAGGCCAATGACAACTTCCTCAAAACCATGGGCTACCGCGCCGAACAGGTGATCGGCCAGCCGCATCGCTTGTTCTGCACTCCGGAGTTTGGCCGCAGCGCGCAATACACCGAACTGTGGTCGCGCCTGAAAAACGGCCAGTTCCAGTCCGGCACCTTCGAGCGGATCAACAGCCAGGGCCAGCCGATCTGGCTGGAAGCCAATTACAACCCGATCAAGGATGCGTCGGGACGTGTGGTCAAAGTGGTCAAGTTCGCCATGAACGTGACGACCAAGGTCCAGCAGGAAAGCGAGGCCAACGCCAAACTGCAGGCAATCGACCGGGCGATGGCAGTGATTGAATTCGACCTCGACGGCGGCATTCTCACGGCCAATCAGAATTTTCTGACACGCATGGGTTACACCCTCGTTGAACTCAAGGGTAAACATCACCGTTTGTTCTGCCGCGCTGAGCTGGTCAACAGCAGTGCCTACGAGGACTTCTGGCGACGCTTGAATCAGGGTGAACTGTTCCAGGGCCAGTTCGAACGCGTTGACAAGCGCGGCCAGAGTATTTGGCTGGAGGCCAACTACAACCCGGTGTACGACGCCGCCGGGCGTTTGTGCAAAGTGGTGAAATTCGCCACGGACGTCACCGCCCGCGTCGAGCAGCACGAGCACGATGCCCGTAGCGCCAGCGCCGCTTATCACATCTCCGTGGAAACCCGGAAAGTCGCCGAGCAAGGCACTCAGGTGATTCAGCAGGCGGCCAGCGAAATGCGTGAAATTGCTGACGACATCGCGCAGTCATCAACGCTGATCGCGCAACTTGGCGAGCGCTCGGAGCAGATCACCGCGATCGTCAATACGATCCGCGCGATTGCCGACCAAACCAATCTGC
Source organism: Pseudomonas sp. AO-1 (assembly GCF_019775695.1). Lineage (NCBI taxonomy): Bacteria > Pseudomonadati > Pseudomonadota > Gammaproteobacteria > Pseudomonadales > Pseudomonadaceae > Pseudomonas > Pseudomonas sp. AO-1. Next base: position 1,781,364 of record NZ_CP079947.1, on the reverse strand, counting down.
TGGCGCTCAACGCGGCGATTGAAGCGGCGCGCGCCGGGGATCAGGGCCGCGGTTTTGCCGTGGTGGCGGACGAAGTGCGGCAACTGGCGGCGCGCACCAGCGGCTCGACGGCGGAGATTTCCAGCATGATCGGCCTGATCCAGAGCGAGACACGGCAGGCGATCAAGAGCATGGAAGGCACCCGCGGGCGGGCGGCGCAAGGCGTTGAACTGGCGGATCAGGCCGGCAGCGTGATACTGCAGATCCGCGATGGCGCCAGTGAAGCAGTGCAGGCGGTGAGCATGTTTGCCAATGAGCGGGCGCCGGGCTGACAGACCGCGTCGCGGCCTTCGCGAGCAAGCTCGCTCCCACAGGGATTGAGTCGATCACTTGACTTGTGATCAACCCGGAACCTGTGAGAGCGAGCCTGCTCGCGAAAGGGCCATCAGCCTCGATGCAGGGCTATAGTGACCTCCAGTCCCAAGTCCTGCCGAGCCCACCATGACCACAGAAAAAACCGATGTCCCCGCCCCCGCCCCGGTCGATCACCTGCGCTTCCACCGCCCCCACGCCCACCTCAACACCACCTTCGGCAACGACGCGTTCGCCCTGCGTGCCGAGGCCTTCGCGCGGTTCTTTGGCACGCCGCTGTTTCTCGGCGCGCAAACGCTGATCGTCGCAGTGTGGATCGGCCTCAACGTCTCGGGCGTGACGCAGTTCGACGTCTACCCGTTCATCCTGCTCAACCTCGCGTTCAGCCTGCAAGCCGCCTACGCCGCGCCGTTGATTCTGCTGGCACAGACCCGACAGGCCGCGCGGGACAAGGCGCAGTCGGACGCCGACGCGCAACACCGTGAAGCGCTGGCGGTGGCCAACAGCGAGCGCCAGGCGCAGGCCGCACAGACCACCGCGCAACTGCTCGAATTGCTGGAACAGAACACCCGACTCACCGAGATGACCAAGAGCCTGACTGAACGCATCGAAGGTCTGACCCGCGAACTGCATGCGCACATCTGCCAGGATCCGCAACGCTGATCATGGCAGACGCAGCGCCCGCCCCAGTTCATCGAACAGCGTGACCACCGCGCGCAACGCGCGGCAGTCCGCGCGGGTCAGCAGCCATAGCGCGGTGTCATAGCCGTGCAGCGGTGCGCTGAGGGGCTGCAAACCTTCCGTGATCAGAAAGTCCGGCAACGCCGCCACGCCGAGACCGCCGCGCACCAGCTCCGTCACCGAGAGCATGCTGTTGCAGCGATAACTCGGGATCACGCCGGGCAACTGTTGGCGGCGCCAGGCGACGGTCGGGTGATCCGGCAGAAACTCGTCCGGGGCGATCCAAGTCAGCGCTGCCAGATCCGTCGCATCCACATTCTGCAGATACCGCGCACTGGCGCAGACCCGGTAGGAAACCTTCGCCAGTTGCCGTCCGACCAGATGCTCCGGCGGTGTACGCGTCAGGCGCAGGGCGATGTCGGCATCACGCCGGCTGAGGTTGGCGAAATCGTTGGAGGTGCTCAGCTCGAGAGTCAACGCCGGGTAGTTCGGCATGAACTGCGCCAGCGCCGGCAACAGCAGGCCTTGCAGCACCGAATCGGTACAGGTCAGGCGCACCGTACCGCTGACCACTTCCCCGCCCTGCTCGACACCGATTCGCGCCGCTTCCAGCGCCTGCTCGGCGCGCTCGGCCTGCTCGGCCAGCGTCTGCGCAAGGGTGGTGGGCAAATAACCGGCGCGGCTCTTTTCGAACAACAGCTGGCCCAGCGCCGACTCCAGACGACGCACTGCGCGAAACACCGTCGACACGTCTACCCTGAGCAACTGCGACGCCCGGGCCAGAGAGCCGCCGCGCACCAACGCAAGGATCAGCGCCAGATCCGGGTAGTCGAGTCGATAGTGCGTCGCTGCATTGATCACTTGGGAAAACGCCAATATTGAGTGCGTGAACGCCAATCTATAGTGAGCCCCGGTGATCGACAACTGCACACATTCACTGTGGTGAGGGGATTCATCCCCGATGGACTGCGCAGCAGGCCTTGTTTGAGGGCCGCTTCACGCCCCGTCGGGGATAAATCCCCTCACCACAGAGGCTTACTCACTCAAATCAAGGAAATCCCATGGACGCCATTTCCATCGCCCTGATCGGCGATCACGACCCGCAAGTCACCGCCCACCAGGCGATCCCCGTTGCCCTCGGCATGATCGCCGAGCAGTCCGGCCACAATGTGCAATTCGACTGGCTGGCCACGGATCAAATCCACGTCGATACACCATTGGCACACTACGACGGCTTCTGGTGCATCCCGGCCAGCCCCTACAAAAGTGAGGCCGGTGCACTCAGGGCGATTCGTTTTGCCCGCGAACAACAGCGCCCGTTCCTTGGTACCTGCGGCGGTTTTCAGCATGCGCTGCTGGAATTTTCCCGCAATGTGCTGGGCTGGGCCGATGCCGAGCATGGCGAAACGTCACCGGATTCGCCGCGAGCGGTACTGACACCGCTGACCTGCTCGTTGGTGGAGGCGGTAGACAGCATTCATCTGGTCGCCGGTTCGTTGATCGCCAAGGCGTACGAAACGTCTGAAATTCATGAAGGCTATCGCTGCCGATTCGGTGTGAACCCACAGTTCGAAAAGGAATTACTGACCCCTCCGCTACGTGCCGTGGGGCACGATTCGGCGGGCGATTTGCGCGCGATCGAATTGACTGACCATGTGTTTTTTGTCGCCACGTTGTTTCAACCGGAACGTGCGGCGCTCAGGGGCCATGTCCCGCCGCTGGTGCGGGCGTTTGTCGAAGCGTGTGCGGAGAAACGTCCATGAAGCCGAACGAATCCTGCTTCGCGGTGATTTTCACCTCGACCCGCACCGAAGGTGACAACGGTTATGCCGCGGCCTCCGAGCGCATGATGGAACTGGTCAGCCAGCAACCGGGGTTTCTCGGGATTGATTCGATTCGTGGGGAAGATGGCGTCGGCATCACCATTTCCTACTGGGAGAGCGAGGCGGCGATTCTGGCCTGGCGCGAGCATCCCGAGCACCGGGTGATTCAGGCGCGCGGGCGGGCGCAGTGGTATTCGACGTTTCAGACCCGGGTGTGTCGGGTGGAGCGCGAGTATCGGTTTGGGTAGGGAGTTGGGTGGTGTTCTCACTGGCCTCATCGCTGGCAAGCCAGCTCCCACAGGTACTGCGTGATCTTCAGAACAACGAATAACCTGTGGGAGCGTGGCTTGCCCGCGATGCGGCCAGTAGCGTCAATACAAAAACCTCAGCCCTGCACCAGACTGCGCACCGCCACAATCTCCGGCACCTCAACCTTGCTCATGTACACCCGCAACGGCTCGCTGATGTTGATCCGCTCGTCGATGTTCTGATCCAGCAGCAACTGAATCAACTCGCGCTTCAAGGTCATGGTGGTATCCGAAACCGGCGCCCAGACAAATTCGCTGGTGGGAATAATGCCGTCATCGGCCACGTCCATGCCGAACGAATCCTCGCTGAAACGCACGATGTACTGACCGGTCTTGCGGTTGAGGCCGACAAAACCCTTGAGGTCATCGGCGGCCTGACAGATGAGTTGGGAAGTGATGCGCATGGTAAACCTCACGAAAAATCATCGATGGTTTACACGCAGGGCAACAGACTCGGCGCGCCCTCTGCCGGAGCGTCTGCCGAGGCCAAGCGTACTGCAAACCGCGCCACAAAAGTGCAGGAAAAATCGCTTTTAATACGTTTATGTCGGTCTGGCGATAGCACGCAACCGATTCAGTTGTTAAAAGGTACGTCTTTGAAAATGCCCTGCGAAAGGAACTCGAACATGCCCGCCACTTTCACCAAAAGCGCCCTCATGCTGAGCCTGATGCTCGGTCTCGGCCAGGCCCACGCCGCCGCGACTGACGTCAACGCGCTGGCCGCCGCCCATGGCATCCCGCATCCAGCCGTGATCGCACACCGTGGCGCGTCCTTCGATGCGCCGGAGTCCACCGCCGCCTCCTACAAACTGGCCCGCGACCTCGGCGCCGACTACCTGGAAATGGACTTGCAGCGCAGCAAGGACGGCGTGCTGTTCGCCCTGCACGACAACAACCTGCAACGCACCACCGACGTCGCCACCAAATTCCCGGAGCGCAAAGACAGCCCGGCCACCGCCTTCACCATGGCCGAACTGAAAACCCTCGACGCCGGCAGCTGGTACAACAAGGCTTACCCGGATCGCGCACGTCCGACCTATGCCGGGCTGAAAATCCTCACCCTCGATGAAATCATCGACATCGCCCAGGCCAACCCGAAACACAAGCCGGGCCTGTACATCGAAACCAAGGAGCCGCAACTGTTTCCGGGGATCGAGCATGACCTCAAAGAGAAGCTGCAAGATCGCGGCTGGCTGAGCCCGGCCGGTTCGAAACTGGCCAAGAGCGAGCTGGGCGTCGGCCAGGGCAAGGGCAAAGTGATCCTGCAGACTTTCGAGAAGAACAGCCTCGAACTGCTGCAAAAGGAAATGCCGCAAGTGCCGAAAATCCTGCTGCTGTGGGTCGGCGAAGGCAGCATCGAGCCAAAATCCAAGGTGACCTTTGCCGAATCCGGCGAGAAGGACAAGAACGTGTTCTACGGCAAGCAGGAGCCGAAGTCCGAAGCCGAATTCAAGCAATGGGTGGATTTCGCCAAGGCTCACGGCGCCATCGGCACCGGCCCTTCGGCCAAACTGACCCAGGGTGGCGATCAGAGCTACTCGGATCTGGTGCAACCGTGGATGAACCAGTACACCCACGATCAGGGCATGCTGGTGCACGTGTACACCGTCGATGAGCCGGTGGACTTCGAGAAAGTCATGGCGGCCGGGGTTGATGGCATCTTCACCAACCGCGCCAGCGAACTGTTGAAGTTCTACAAGCGTCCAGCCAGCGCCAGTGTCGATCAGGTGTTGAAGAACAACGGGTTCTGATCTGAAAAAACCGAGGCGCCTTGATCGCGGGCAAGCCACGCTCCCACAGGTTTTGTGTCGGGCACGGCTTGTCCGTTTTGTATTCGGGGTTTTAAGGGTGAATTAAGTTGTGGTGGTTAACCTGAGCCCACTTCAACGAACAACCCAAGGAATGACCCGATGAAAACTTTGACTGCCCTGTTTACCGCCGCTGCCCTGACCCTGACTGCTGGCCTCGCCCAGGCCGATGTGCGTGTCGACCAGATCCCTGAGCTGGTCAAATCCGGCAAGATCAAGTCGCTGGAATCGATGAACGCCGAGGCACTGAAACTGCACCCGGGTGCGACCATCACCGACACCGATCTGGATAACCACTTCAACGGTTACGAGTACGAAGTCGAGCTGAAAACCGCCGATGGCAAAGAGTATGACGTCGACTTCGATGCCACCACCGGCAAGGTGCTGAGCAACAAGCAAGACACCTGATACAGCGCCAACGCACAGCCGCACGATCCCGGATCCTGCGGCTTTTTTGCGTCCGTTGCCCGGCGAATCACGCGGATGCCGCCTGAAGGGATGCCAAAACCGCCATCAGACGGCTAGTATGGCGACCATCAGATAAACGATTGCAGCCGAGAGCGATGGGCATGGGGCAGACAGCGGCAGCAGACATCGCAACGATCAAACGGATCAGCGCGGTTCCGGCGATACTTCAGGTGATTCGCGAACTGACCGGCCTGCGCTTCGCCGCCGTGGCGCGGGTTACCGAGGAGTCATGGACAGCCTGCGCCGTCCTCGATCAGCTGGATTTCGGCCTGCAGGTCGGTGGCGAACTGGATGTGGTCACCACGCTGTGCCACGAAATCCGCGCTGCGCACACCTCGGTGGTGATCGACAAGGCCAGCGAAGACCCGCTCTACCGCGATCATCACACCCCGCGTCTGTACAAATTCGAGAGCTATATCTCGGTGCCGGTGTTCCGCACTGACGGACGGTTTTTCGGCACGATCTGCGCGCTCGATCCGAACCCGGCACAGCTCAAGTCCAGCAGCATCCAGAGCACCATGGAGTCGTTCGCGCGAATGCTCGCGTTGCAGATCGAAGCCGAGGAAAACGCGCAGCTCACCGAAACCGCGTTGTTGCAGGAGCGCGAAACCGCCGAGTTGCGCGAACAGTTCATTGCCGTACTCGGCCACGACTTGCGTAACCCGTTATTCGCGATCAGCGCTGGCGCCGAAATGCTCCTGCGCAAGCATCCGGATCCGGCCATCGACGTTCGGGTACGCAATATCCTCGGCAGTGCGCAACGGGCAACCCGGCTGGTGGATGACGTACTCGACTTTGCACGCGGACGCTTGGGCAAGGGCATTCCGGTGAATATCCAGCCCTGCGCCGATTTGACCGAAGCCGTGCAGCAAGTGGTGACGGAAATTCGCAACGTGCATCCGCAGCGCACCATTCACGCGTCCATCGGCGACTTGCAGGGCTTGCCCTGTGACCGCGCGCGGATCGCTCAATTGCTGTCGAACCTGCTGGCCAATGCGGTGGCCCATGGCGACCCGGCGGGTGACATTGAGGTCATCGCGCAAGTCGAGCACGACGTGTTGATGCTGGCGGTGAAGAATCAGGGGCATATTCCCGAGGCGGTTTTGCCGCATCTGTTCCAGCCTTACTCGCGCCCAAGCGCCAGCACGCCACAGGCCGGGCTCGGTCTGGGGCTGTATATCGCCAGTCAGATCGCCCAGTCCCATGGCGGGCATTTGCATGTGGCGTCAACCGCACAGAGCGGCACGCTGTTCACCTTCAGCCTGCCCACTGCCTGAAAAGCACACCTTGGATCCCTGTGGGAGCGAGCTTGCTCGCGAAGCTGTTGTGTCTGCCACACATGAGGCGACTGGCACACCGCTTTCGCGAGCAAGCTTGCTCCCACATTGGTTCTGCAGTGTTTCGCAGTTGTCAGGCCGAAGTGCTGACCAGCGAGCCCGAGCTGCTCGACCCGGAATCCTGCAACGCCTGCAACAACGCCGCCGTCGCCGTCTGCAACGAAGCCGAGGTGCTGGAGATTTGCGACTCGGCGGAGGCCACGTCAGCCGCTTTGGCATCAGCGTCTTCCTGCTTGGCCTGAGCCGCTTGCAGCGCTTGCTGTTGCTCCTGCAATTGCTTTTGCAGCTCGGCGATCTGCTTGCGCAGTGCTTTCACCGAATCCGATTCACCGCTGCTGTCGGAACTGCTGTCGCCTGCCGGAGCCGCGCCCCCGCCGGCCGCCACTTTGCTGGTATCGGCGCTGACGCTTGCGCTGCTGGTTGCAGTGGCCGAGGTGTCGTCACTGGCGTCGCTGATTTTGGTTTTGCTGGTGGCGGTGGTGACGGTCTGATTGATTGAAACGGAGGTGATGCTGACCATGGGCTGGCTCCAATGCCGGTTATAGATAACCGGCCATCGGCGGTAGTCGCACGGATTTGAGATCGACTGTGTACCGACTCGGTAACCGAACCGGTACACGTCGGCGGACGTCAGGCGCTCAGGCGCGCAGTGACTTCGTTGAGTTGCCCGGACAGGCCGTGCAGGTTCTGGCTGGCGCTTTCAGTGCGCTGCACGCTGTTGAGGTTGGTGCTGGCGATGGACGTGATCTCGGTCAGGTTGCGCGAGATGTCTTCGGCCACCGAGGTCTGCTCTTCGGCGGCGGTGGCGATCTGGCGGTTCATGTCGCGGATCGCCTCCACCGCGTGGGTGATGCGCTCCAGCATCGCACCGGCCTGAGTCACTTGCTCGACGCTTTCGTCGCTGCGCGCCTGACCGCTTTCGATCGCTTGCGCAGCATCCACGGCACCGGTCTGCACGTTTTGAATGATCTGGTTGATCTCGATGATCGACTCCGCCGTACGCTGCGCCAGATTGCGCACCTCGTCGGCGACCACCGCAAAACCGCGTCCGGCCTCACCGGCCCGCGCCGCTTCAATCGCCGCGTTAAGCGCCAGCAGGTTGGTCTGTTCGGCGATGCCGCGAATCACTTCCAGCACTTTGCCGATGCGGCCGCTGTCGCTTTCCAGGCGACGAATCACTTCAGCGGTGTTGGCGATTTCGCCACGCATCTGGGTGATGGTGTGGATGGTGCCCTGCATGACCTTTTCACCCTGCTGGGCAGACTGGTCGGCATCGTCGGCAGCGCGCGCCGCATCCGCCGCGTGACGGGCGACTTCCTGGGCAGTGGCGGACATTTCGTTCATCGCCGTGGCCACCTGATCGGTGCGGTTGAACTGCTCGTTGGTGCCGCCGGCCATGGTCGTGGCGATCGCATTCAATTCGCCGCTGGCGCTGTCCAGATCACTGGCACTGCGTTGCAGGTGAGTGAAGGTTTCAGCGAGGAAATCGCGCAGGGTATTGGCGGCGGCCGCAAGGTTGCCCAACTCGTCCTGACGGGCGTTGGTAACGCGTTCGGCGAGGCGCCCACGGCTCAGTTGGGTGACGTAATCGATCAGTTTGCGGATCGGTTCGATCAGGTTGCGGTTGACCAGCCACAGGCTGAGCAAGCCGATCAGCAGACCGGAACCGAGCATCACCACAATCCCCAGCAACACGGTGCTGTCGGCACTGGCGCTGATCTGCGCCGACTGTTCGGTGCCCTGCTTGCGCAGCTCGGCGACCAGTTCGCTCATCTGATCGCTGGTGGCGCGGTCCACGCCTTTGACGGCACTGTCGCCAGCCGCTGGATCGGCACCGGCCGCGACGTAGGCATCGCGACCTTTCTGGTAGGCGCTGCCGAGTTGGCGGTGCTCTTCACGCAGGCGTTCGATGCGGGTTTTCAGCGCCGGCTCAAGGCCTTTCTGGCCGGCCAGTTCACCGAGAATGCTCTGCACATCGCGCTGACGATCTTCGAACTGGCTCCAGTATTTGGCCAGGTCCGCCGGTTGCTTGCCGCGCAGCAAGACGTTTTTCCACTCCTGCACCTGCACCTTGAATTGCAGGTTGGCCTCGTCGATCAATTGTGAGGTGTGCAAGGGGCCGGCGATCAACTGGCTGTAGTTCTGCACGCCATTGGACAGGAAATGAAAGCAGGCCAGTGCGATCAACAGCATCGCCAGCAGGCTGCCGCTCAGCAGGGCGAGAATTTGTGCTCTCAGGGATTTTTGCAGCATCGCGAGATACTCAGGACAGGGATGAGGCACGCCCGATAAGGCGTGGGATTTTGCCGGACATCCGTGTCGGCGAGCCTTGGCTCATGGCCAAGCGCGCGCAACGTAACCCAAGCGTGATCGGCGCACCAGAGCGCTTCTTGAAGAGAATCCGACCGCCGGTAAGACATTGATCTGGCGTCATTTTGTCGTCACGCAAGTGTCATATCCGGTTGCGATGATGCGGCTCAGGTGAATCTGAAAACTCCATGCCAGACGCCCTCCTCGCAGCGAGCCTCCATGAACCACAGCCTTGATCTCAGTCATCGCGATCCTGATTTGTTCGGTCTGCTTTACGGCTTCCGTTTTCGTCCCGGTGAGCGTGGCCGCGAAGTCGATTCGGCGACCGCCCTGCGTTGCTTGCAAGACGACAGCGACCGTGATGAATTCCTCTGGCTGCACCTGAACCTGGCGCACGCCGCGTGTGAGCGCTGGATGAAAAGTCATCTGCAATTACCCGAAGAATTCTTCGAGGCGCTGCACGAAGGTTCACGCTCGACGCGCATCGAGCACGTGGACTCGGCGTTGCTGGCGGTGGTCAACGACGTGGTGTTCAACCTCAGCAGCATGGTGTCCTCGGACGTGTCGACGCTGTGGGTCTGCGTGCGCAGCAAACTGATCGTCAGCGCACGCCTGCAACCGCTGCACTCGGTGGACAAACTGCGTTCGTCGGTGAAGGCCGGCGAATGCTTTCGCTCACCGTCGGAACTGCTGGTGCACCTGCTGCGCGATCAGGGCGAAGTGCTGACGCAGATCGTGCGCAAGACCAGCATGAGCGTCGATCAGGTCGAAGACGAATTACTCTCCTCGCGCCTGTCGACCAACCGCGCCGAACTCGGCGCCAACCGTCGGGTGCTGGTGCGCCTGCAACGCCTGTTGGCGCTGGAGCCGGGCTCCTTGCTGCGCCTGCTCAACCGGCCGCCGGCGTGGCTGCAGAAGGAGGACGTCAAGGAGCTGCGCAAGTCCACCGAGGAATTTGCGCTGATCATCAACGACCTCACCGCCCTCGGCGAGCGGATCAAACTGCTCCAGGAAGAAATCGCCGCCAACCTCAACGAACAGAGCAACCGCACGCTGTTCACCCTGACCGTGGTCACGGTGCTGGCGCTGCCGATCAACATCATCGCCGGTTTCTTCGGCATGAACGTCGGCGGCGTGCCGCTGGCGACGGATCCCGAGGGGTTCTGGATTCTGGTGGCGCTGGTGGCGACGTTTACCGTGATTGCCGGGCGCTGGGCGTTTCGCAAGCGTGGGGATTACTAACCACCAAACTTGATGTCCAGCACAGTTCCCCTGTGGGAGCGAGCTTGCTCGCGAAGACGGAATATCAGGCACCATCATTGTTGAATGACACACCGCTTTCGCGAGCAAGCTCGCTCCCACAGGGATCTGCCTCAGCCTTCAGATCAGTGGTGGAGCTAAAAACCCAAACACTGATCTATCGCAGTCTCTCTGTAATATTTAGCAACGATCATGACGAACAAACCTTCCCTCGCTCAGGATTGTCCGCTCATGGCTACTCCCTCCCTGACCGCCGCCCGCCCCGCGTCCGCCCACGGCGGCCGGCCGGCACTTGATAAGAAACCCGGTCCGTTCACTTACGTGGTGTTCTTCGCGGTTCTGGCCATGGGCATGTTGTTCACCGCTTACAGCCTGATGCACGACATGCATGAGCTGGGCACCACCGTCACCACCTGGACCCCGTTCCTGTTGCTCGGCGTGGCGTTGCTGATTGCGCTGGGCTTCGAGTTCGTCAACGGTTTCCACGACACTGCCAACGCGGTCGCGACGGTGATCTACACCCACTCGCTGCCGCCGAACGTGGCGGTGGTCTGGTCGGGCTTCTTCAACTTCCTCGGGGTGCTGCTGTCCAGTGGCGCGGTGGCGTTCGGCATCATCGCCCTGCTGCCGGTGGAGCTGATTCTGCAGGTCGGTTCGTCCGCCGGTTTCGCGATGATCTTCGCCCTGTTGATCGCGGCGATCCTGTGGAACCTCGGCACCTGGTGGCTAGGCCTGCCGGCCTCGTCATCGCATACGCTGATCGGCTCGATCATCGGCGTCGGCGTCGCCAATGCCCTGATGCACGGGCGCGACGGCACCAGCGGCGTGGACTGGGCGCAGGCAACCAAGATTGGTTACGCGCTGTTGCTGTCGCCGCTGGTGGGCTTCGGCTGCGCGGCGCTGTTGCTGCTGGCCATGCGCGCCTTCATCAAGAATCGCGCGCTGTACAAGGCGCCGCAAGGCAACAACCCGCCACCGTGGTGGATTCGCGGTTTGTTGATCGCCACCTGCACCGGTGTGTCTTTCGCCCACGGCTCCAACGACGGGCAGAAAGGCATGGGCCTGATCATGCTGATTCTGGTCGGCACCTTGCCCATGGCTTACGCGTTGAACCGCACCATGCCCGCCGATCAGGCGCTGCAGTTTGCCGCTGTCGCCGAAGTCACCCAGCAAGCGCTGGTGAAAAATACCCCGCTGCCAGCCCCGGTCGATCCGCGTCCGGTGCTGTCGGATTACGTGCGCAGCAAGCAAGCCACGCCGCAACTGATCCCCGCCCTCGCCGCCCTGACCGGGCACATTGGCGAAGAGGTCAAAGGCTATGGTTCGCTGTCGAAAGTCCCGGCCGAAGCCATGGGCAACGTGCGCAACGACATGTACCTGGCCAGCGAAAGCATTCGCTTGATGGAGAAGAACAAGGTCGGCAACTTCGACGCCGACACCACGGACAAACTGCAGCTGTTCAAGCAGCAGATCGACAACGCCACACGCTTCATTCCACTGTGGGTGAAGATCGCCGTGGCCATCGCCCTGGGGCTGGGGACCATGGTTGGCTGGAAACGGATTGTGGTGACGGTCGGCGAAAAGATCGGCAAGACCCACCTGACCTACGCCCAGGGCGCCTCGGCGGAAACCGTGGCGATGCTGACCATTGGCGCGGCGGACATGTTCGGTTTACCGGTCTCGACCACCCATGTGCTGTCATCGGGCGTGGCCGGAACCATGGTCGCCAATGGCGGTGGCTTGCAGATGAAGACCATCCGCAATCTGCTGATGGCGTGGGTGCTGACCTTGCCGGCGGCGATTCTGCTGTCGGGCAGCCTGTACTGGCTGTTCACCCAGATCTTCTGATCCCCACAAATCCCTGTAGGAGCTGCCGAAGGCTGCGATCTCTTGATTTTGCTTTAAAAAACAAAAATCAAAAGATCGCAGCGTGCCGCAGCTCCTACAGGGGGATGTCGTCAGAGCGTCGAGCGGATGACCTCCCCCAACCACTCCATGAACACCCGCACCCGCAGCGGCAAATGCCGTTGCCGTGCATACAGGATTGAAATCGCCATCGCCGGCGCGGTGAACTGCGGTAGCACAGTCAGCAGCTCTCCGGTGTCCAGATGGGGCTGCATGCCGGTGCGCGGCACCTGGATCAGACCAAAGCCACCCAGGCACGCCGACTCGTAAGCATCAGTGCTGTTGACCGTGACACTGCCAGCCATCGGCAGGCGCCGCACCTGACCGTCCTGTTCATACACAAACCCTTCCGAACGCGAACCGAGCACGCCGACGTAATGCACCAGTCGATGCTGCGCCAGATCTTCCAGGGTCTGCGGCACGCCGTAGCGTTCAAGGTACGCAGGGCTGGCGCAGTTGATCATCGGGAAGTCACCGAGATGCCGCGCCACCACCGACTGATCCGGCTGCGCGCCGATGCGCACCACGCAATCGAAACCCTCGCTGAGCAGATCGACACGGCGGTCGGTGCTGCTGATTTCCAGTTCCAGATTCGGGTGCCGCGCCATGAACTCAGGCAGCAGCGGCATGATCAGGCGTCGCGCGAGGATGTTCGGCATGTCGACGCGAATCCGCCCGCTCAACGAGGCCGGATCCTGGCGAAACAGCCCCTCGATCTCGTCCATGTGCGACAGCAGATCCTTGCTGCGCTCGTACAACACCAGACCGTCCTGCGTTGCCTGCACCTTGCGCGTGGTGCGTTGCAACAGGCGCGTGCCTAGCAGGCCTTCCAGGGCCTGCACATGCTCGGACACCGTCGAGCGCGGCAGCCCGAGACTCTCGCCGGCCAGGGTGAAACTCGACAGTTCGCTGACCCGGACGAAGGTGCGCAGCAGTTCCAGTTTGTTCATGAGGACACCCGTTGATTGTTCGACTGAGCCGATCAGTGATTCCGGTTTCAGTCTGTTTATCACCCCACGGCGGATAAATAAACTTTGCTCATCACCACTCACCGCAATCGAGGATTTCACATGAGCCGCAAAATCGCATTGATCACCGGCGCCAGCCGTGGCCTGGGCAAGAACGCCGCCCTGCACCTCGCCGCCGAAGGCGTGGACATCATTGGCACCTACAACAGCCGCGCCGATGAAGCCCAGGCGCTGGTGGCTGAACTGGAACAACGCGGCGCCAAAGCCGTGATGCTGCAACTGGATGTGGGCCGCAGCGAAAGCTTTGCCGATTTCGCTTCGCGGGTTGAGCAGGCGTTGCAGCACTTTGATCGTCCGCGCTTCGACTTCCTGATCAACAACGCCGGGATTGGCGTGCATGCGGCGTTCGCCGAAACCACTCCGGAACAGTTCGACCTGCTGATGAACATCCAGCTCAAAGGGCCGTTCTTCCTGACTCAGCAACTGCTGCCGCTGATCAATGACGGCGGGCGTATCATCAACATTTCCAGTGGGCTTACCCGCTTCAGCCTGCCGGGCTACGCCGCCTACGCAGCGATGAAAGGTGCGATGGAAGTGCTGACCCGCTATCAGGCCAAGGAGCTGGGGGCGCGGCAGATCGGCGTGAACATTCTGGCGCCGGGCGCCATCGAGACGGATTTTGGCGGCGGCGCGGTGCGCGACAACGCCGCGTTGAACGCGATGGTTGCGAGCAATACCGCACTGGGACGCGCCGGGCAACCGGATGACATCGGTGGCGCACTGTCGATGCTGCTGGCGCCGGGTGCGCAGTGGATCAACGGGCAGCGGGTTGAAGCATCGGGCGGCATGTTTCTCTAAGCCCAACACGCCCCTGTAGGAGCTGCCGCAGGCTGCGATCTTTTGATCTTGTTTTTAAAAAATCAAAGTCAAAAGATCGCAGCCTGCGGCAGCTCCTACAGGGTTCGGGTTAGCTCTGACAGGCGCTGCGCTGCACAAACCGCTCGCGCACCACGTCATACCCCCAGTGATACACATAGGTGTACGGCAGGAAAAACAGCAGCACGCCGATGTCCAGCAAGAACGCCTGCCACAGGCTGACCGACAGCCACCAGGCAATCAGCGGTACGCCCATCACGATCAACCCGCCCTCAAACAGCAGCGCATGGATCACCCGCGTCCAAGCGTTATGCCCGAGGTTCAGGCGCTTGAGCGCCCGGTCGAAGAGTCCGTTGAACAGCACGTTCCACGCGAGCGCCAGCACGGCGATCAGCACGGTCACCGCGCCCATGTCCAGCAGCGGTTTGTCCATGATCCACGCCAGCAACGGCGTGCAGATCAGGATCGCCAGACACTCGAAACCGATGGCCTGGAAGATACGTTCAGTGATGGATTTGTTGGCAGTCATGGCCTGACTCCTTGAGTGAAGAGGGTTGCCATGATCTGCCCTCACACCGATACTTCATAACCAATAACCATCGATCAAGGCGATAGTTCATGGTTTCGCAGGAAGTGCTGTTGGCGTTTGTTCAGGCTGCCACTCAGGGTTCGTTTTCGGCAGCGGCGCGCAAACTGGGACGCAGTCAGTCGACCATCAGTGCGGCGGTGGCCAGTCTGGAGATCGATCTGGATCTGATGCTGTTCGACCGCAGCAGCCGCAAACCGACCTTGACTCCGGCCGGCCATGTGATGCTGCAACGGGCCGAGGCGATTCTGGCGGCCACCCATCGTATGGCAATGAGCGCCCGGCAACTGGCACAAGGCGTCGAGCCGAAGCTGACCGTGGCGATTTCCGACACCTATCAATCGGCGCGCTTCGAAGCGGCGCTGGTCGACTTCGAGCAGCGTTATCCGGACCTGGAACTGGAATGCCTGATCGCCGAGTGCGACGACCTGATCGAACTGGTCCAGCGTGGCCGCGCGCACCTGGCATTTGCCGAAATGCGCGACAGCTACCCGCCGGACCTGGTGACCTCGACCGTGGCCGAGCACACCGACATCGCACTGTTCGTGAAACGTGATCATGTGCTGACCGGCATCCAAGGTGTCGATCAGCAGGTGCTGGAGCAGCATCGCGAGTTGCGCCTGGCGACCATCGTCAATCCCTACGACAGCCGGGCCAAAGGCCGGGTGTGGTCGGCGCCGAGTTACCTGATGCTGATGGAGATGGCGGAAATGGGCTTCGGTTGGGCGGCGTTGCCACGCTGGCTGGTGGGGCGTTTCGGCAATGGCTCGCTGGTGGAGCTGACGGTGCGTGGCTGGCCACGGCCGGTGTATGTCGATGCGTTGTGGTCGCGGGTCTATCCGCCGGGCCCGGCGGGGAGCTGGTTGCTGAGCAAGATGCTGGAATAGCGGCGCCGCCAATCGCTGGCAAGCCAGCTCCCACAAGTACCGAGGTGTTCATTAACTTTGTGTACGGCGCAGACACTGTGGGAGCTGGCTTGCCAGCGATGAGGCCGGCACTGCCAATGAATTCCCCCGGATCAATCCAGTTCGCTCAGCCGCCCCTCGATAAACCGCCGCTCCGGCTCTTGCCGGGTCAGTTCCAGTGCTCGCCGATACGCCGCCCGCGCCTGCTCTACCCGACCCAACTGCCGACAAAATTCCGCCCGCGCCGAATGCGCCAGGTGGTAATCCTGCAACTCGCCGCGATCCAGGATCCCCTCGATCAGCGTCAGCCCCGCCAACGCGCCATCGCGCTTGGCCACTGCCACTGCGCGGTTCAACTCGATCACCGGCGACGGCACCGCCCGCAACAGCACGTCATACAGCCCGACGATCTGCTGCCAGTCCGTATCCGCTGCTGAAGGCGCCTCAGCATGCACCGCAGCAATCGCCGCTTGCAGGCAATAAGGCCCGAAACGCCGCGTACTCAGCGCACGCTCGATCAGCGCGCAACCCTCGGCGATCAACCCGGCATCCCAGCGCGAGCGGTCCTGATCGTCGAGCAGAATCAACTCCCCTTGGGCCGAGGTTCGCGCCGGTCGCCGCGACTCATGCAGCAGCATCAACGCCAGCAAGCCCATGACCTCCGGCTCCGGCAGCAATTCCATGAGCAAACGCCCGAGCCTGATCGCCTCACGGGTCAGGTCTTCACGGATCAACTCAGTGCCCATCGACGCCGAATAGCCTTCGTTGAACACCAGATAAATTACCCGCAACACACTGTCGAGGCGCTCCGGCAACTCGTTCAGGCTCGGCACCTGATAAGGGATTTTCGCATCGCGGATCTTGGCCTTGGCCCGCACGATGCGCTGAGCAATCGCCGCCGGAGCCGAAAGAAACGCGCGGGCGATTTCCTCGGTGGTCAGGTCGCAGACTTCACGCAAGGTCAGCGGCACTTGCGCATCCGCCGCCAGCGCCGGGTGACAGCAGGTGAAGATCAGCCGCAAGCGGTCGTCTTCCACGTCTTCGCCACTCCAGTCGGCCTGTTCCAGTTCTTCGAGCTGCGCCAGCGACAGCGGCTGCGAGGCCTTGAAGCGGGCGCGGCGGCGCAACACATCGATGGCCTTGAAACGCCCGGTGGACACCAGCCAGGTGCGCGGATTGTCGGGCACGCCGTCGCGCTGCCAGCGCTCGACCGCGACGAAGAACGCCTCGTGCAAGGCTTCTTCGGCGAGGTCGAAATCGCCGAGCAGGCGAATCAGGGTTGCCAGAATCCGCCGCGAGTCTTCGCGATAGACCTGCTCGACCCGCGCCTGGACTTCAGACATTCAACTGCCGCACCGGACGCACTTCGACGCTGCCGACCCGGGCCGCCGGAATGTGGCCGGCGACCTGAATCGCTTCGTTCAGATCCTTGGCATCGATCAGGTAAAACCCGGCCAGTTGCTCCTTGGTTTCAGCGAACGGGCCATCGGTGATCGACAGCTTGCCGTTGCGCATGCGCACCGTGGTTGCGGTCTGCACCGACTCCAGCGCTTCGGCGGCAACCATCCGCCCGCTGCCCTGAATCGACTCGGCATAGGCCCAGCACTCGGCGTCTTCCGGGCTGTCGGGCGAGGTGTGCAGCAGGCGCTCATCGCTGTAGACCAGGCATAGATACTTCATGGCTTTCTCCTGAATCGAACGGATCAACTATGGCTGAAGATCAGGGTTGCACATCGAACAGCGTGCTGCCGCTCATCGGATCGAACGGCGCCGACCAGTGCTCGTGGACAATCTTCCACGTTCCGCCCACTGGCCGATAACACGCGGTAGCGCGCATCCAGCAGCTCTGGGTTTCGCCCTTGTCGTTGGTCCCCCCGCAATGCGTGACCCAATGGGCGAAAGCGAGGTTGTCGGCGGTCTCGATGGCGATCTCGTGAAACTCGAAAACGTGCGGGCCGGAACACATTTCCATGCAGGCTTCCCAGTGCGCGCGGTAGGCCGCCTTGCCTTTGAATTGCAGGGCCTTGATCGCATCGAACGAGACGATGTCGTCGGCGTACAACGCCATGACTTTGTCAACGTTCTTGGTCATCACCGCTTCGCGGTAAGTGTTGATCAGGGCCTGGATTTCAGTGTGTGCGCTCATGGTGTTCTCCGTGTTTTTTGTAGTGAAGACACCCTTAGTCGTTCGGCCATCGGGCAGATCGACAGACGAAACAAAAAATTTCCGCCAAAGACAAAATCGCTAGAATCCAAGGCTTACCTTTGTAGGAAAAAGGAAATTCCCGTGTCAGCCCAACTCGTGCCGTACGACAGCCTGAACGCCTTGCAGCGTCAGCAGGTCGAGGCGATTGAAATCCATCCCGAGCAGATCAAGTTTTCCGGCGACATTCACGGTGCGCTGCATACGCTGCTGTCCAAACCCGGCCCCGGCGTGAAAGGCTTTGCCCTGCTGGCCGATCAAGTGCCGGTGGCGTTCCTGCTGCTCAAGCGCCCGCCGGTGTTGCCAGCCTGGGCCGATGAACACAGCGCCACCCTGCACGCCTTGCAGGTCGATCACCGCGCGCAAGGCAAGGGGTATGGCAAGGCCTGCCTGCAGGCCCTGCCCGACGTCGCGCGTGAAGCATGGCCGGAGATCAAAGGGCTGGAACTGTCGGTGGATGCCGATAACGACGCGGCGATCGCGCTGTACGCCAAACACGGTTTCGTCGACAGCGGCGAAGCGTACAAGGGCCGGATCGGTTACGAGCGGCGCATGGGGCTGTTTTTCTAAATCATCGAGGGATGCACGATGATCGATTCAATCGAAGCACTGGAAGCTATTTACGGCCTGCCCCACGAGCGCGCGGTGCGCAAGCAGATCGGTTTTCTCAACGAGGATTATCAGGCGATGGTACGGGTTTCGCCGCTGGTGATCGTCAGCTCGGTGGGCGCCGACGGCCTGGACAATTCGCCACGCGGCGATGCGCCGGGATTTGTGCGGATCATCGACCAGAACACCCTGGCCCTGCCGGATCGCCCGGGCAACAACCGCATCGATACCTTGCGCAATGTGCTGCAGGATCCACGGGTGTCGCTGCTGTTCATCATTCCGGGGATCGGCGAGACCTTGCGGGTCAACGGCACCGCGACCATCAGCGCCGATCCCGAACTGCTGGAAAGCTTTGCGGTGAACGGCAAACCGGCAAAAACGGTGCTGCTGGTGACGGTGGAGGCGGCGTTTTTCCATTGTTCGAAAGCGTTTGTGCGTTCAGATGCGTGGAACCCCGAGACTCACCTGCCGCGCTCGGCACTGCCCTCGGCGGGCGCTTTCCACAAGCGTCTGAATGATGGGCAGTTCGATGCCGAGACGTACGATCGCGAAGCACCGAAGCGGGTAATCGACACCCTTTACTAAACGGGGAATTGCAAACACCGCTAGAACCAGTGGGAGCTGGCTTGCCAGCGATGGCGTCGGCGCATCAAACATTGATGTCGATTGACCCACCGCTATCGCTGGCAAGCCAGCTCCCACAGGTTATGTGCGATGCCTTACAAAGTAAGGATCATCTCGTGCCACGCCATCCCGCCATGGTCGGACTCCGACGGCTTGATGTAGGCAAAGCCGAATCCGGCGTACAGCGCAATGTGTCGTTCCTTGCACATCAGATGAATCGTCGCCTTGTCCATCCCGCGCATGCGCTCGATGAATTCGGCCATCAATCGCTTGGCCAGGCCCTGCCCCTGATAGTCCGGGTGCACCACCACCGACATGATCACCACGTTCGGCCCTTTGGAGTCGTGGCCGATCAGTTCCTTGAACGCCTCGTCGGACATCTGCACGTCAAACGCCGCGCCCGAATTGATGAACCCGGCGACCACGCCCTCCACTTCGGCGACGATAAAACCCTCCGGCCAGGTGGCGATGCGCGTGGCGATCTTTTCGCGCGTGGCGGCTTCATCGCCTTCGTAGGCAACGGTTTCGATGGCGTAGCAGCGGTCCAGGTCGGCGGCGGTGACGTTGCGGATGACGGTGTTCATGGCAGCTCGAAAATCAGCGGAGAAAAGTGCGCAAAGCATAAAGGAATAAGGTGTGCATATCGATCCGCATGGGGGGCGTAAAGCTTGCGTATAAGCGCTTTTCTTCGTGCGGGCGGCGGGCTATTTCTGCGGTGTGTCTCTGATCACCCTTGGGGGTAACCGCTTATGAGCAGCGTTGAAATCGGCCTGTTGATGGTGTTGGGCATCAGTACGTTCGGCTTTATCACCTTGGGCATCGACCTGTTGCGGGCGCGACGGCTGGGCAAGGGCAAGCGCGGTTGAACAACATGAGGCGGATCAGTGATCCGCCTCATCGTTATGGTTCAGGCTTTGGTATCGACCGGCACGCAGATTTCCAGTTTGCCGGTGTGCAGTCGCGGATTGAAATCGGCGCTGTAGCGTTCCAGCTCCGGGGCGTTGAGCTCGACATAGTGGGAAGTCGGCAGCCAGGTTTTGTAGATGTATTGCAGAGTCTGAGGTAACTGATCGAGCGGTCCCTTGTGCTCGAATACGGCGTACTGACGAGGCAGCACTTCGACCCACTGATAGACCTTCTGGTCGAGGTCGTCGAGCTTGCTGATTTCCACCCCGGCGATGTAATCGAAGCCACCCTGGCCGTCGAAATTACTGCAGACGCCGTAGGTCACTTCGTTTTTTTGTCCCTGTATCTTTCCCAGGTGCGGCAAGAACCTTTCCCACAGTGCGGGGATGTCCTTGGCGGTGTCCTGGGTAAATCGACCACGAAATCCTGCGATCAGCAGGAAGTGTCCATGTTCGAAGCGAGGTTCAGCCACTTCGACGCGTTTTTGCTCATCCATGACTCGACTCCTGGAACAAAAGAAGGGGTTCGGCTGCTGAGTATAGAAGCCAAACCCGATTCGCAATGCTACAGGGCGTGCAACTGGTCGGCGGCCCCGGAACCGACGAACTCGTTATAACCGGATACGATCACGTACACCGCGAAATAGCAGAAGATCGCTGCCGATGCCATGTACGAGTAGCGCAACAGCTTGTCGCCGAGCAACTTGCCGCCGTGGCTCGCGGCGAAGCACAGCCCGGCCGACCACAGCAGACCGGCGCACAGGAAGCCGCCGAGGAACAGCGCCGAACTTACAGGGCCGCCGCCACCGGAGCGGGCGATCAGGGTGCCACCCACCGCGGCGAACCAGAGAATCGCGCTCGGTGAAGACATGGCGAGGAAAATCCCGCGAAAGAACTCCTTGCGATGCGAGTTCCGCCCCACTTCCGCGGTTGCTGCCAACTGCGCTTCGTGGTGAATCGCCGAATAGATCATCTTCGCCGCAAAGTAGATCAGCAGCGCCGACCCGCCGATCCACAGCACCCAGCGCACGCTTTCGTACTGCAGCAGCACGGTCATCCCGGCCAGCGCCAGCACCGCGTAGATCAGGTCACCGACGCAGGTGCCGAGGCCCAGCGCGAAGCCCTGAAAGTACCCGCGCTGCATCGCCAGGGTGATCATTGCGATGTTGGCTACGCCGATGTCCAGGCACAGCGAGAGGCTCAGCAAGAAGCCGCTGGTGAATTCCATTAAGCATTTCCTTGGAAAAAATTATTGTCTTGCACGCTGGACAGTCCGCCCTCGCTGCCCTTATCTTCCGCCACAGGTCACCGCAGTGACCAGCGTCGCTCGGACGGTTCCGGGCGCTTACGTTATCCGAGGCAACAATGGCTGAACAAGGTTCGCCGCGCCGCTTTGCGCGCATTGATCGACTCCCCCCCTACGTTTTCAACATCACCGCCGAGCTGAAGATGGCCGCGCGGCGCCGTGGTGAAGACATCATCGACTTGAGCATGGGCAACCCCGACGGGGCCACGCCGCCGCACATCGTCGAAAAACTGGTACAAGTTGCCCAACGTGAAGACACCCACGGTTACTCCACGTCCAAGGGCATTCCACGTCTGCGCCGGGCGATTTCCAACTGGTACAAGGAACGCTACGCGGTCGATATCGACCCGGAAAGCGAAGCCATCGTCACCATCGGTTCCAAGGAAGGCCTGGCGCATTTGATGCTGGCGACCCTGGATCAGGGCGACACGGTACTGGTGCCGAACCCGAGCTACCCGATTCACATCTACGGCGCGGTGATTGCCGGCGCTCAGGTGCGTTCGGTGCCGCTGGTGCCGGGCGTGGACTTCTTCGCCGAGCTGGAACGGGCCATTCGCGGTTCGATCCCGAAGCCGAAGATGATGATCCTCGGCTTCCCGTCCAACCCCACCGCACAATGCGTGGAGCTGGACTTCTTCGAACGGGTGATTGCCCTCGCCAAACAATACGACGTACTGGTGGTGCACGACCTGGCCTACGCCGACATCGTCTATGACGGCTGGAAAGCCCCGTCGATCATGCAGGTGCCGGGCGCCAAGGACATTGCGGTGGAGTTTTTTACCCTGTCCAAGAGCTACAACATGGCCGGCTGGCGCATCGGTTTCATGGTCGGCAACCCGGAACTGGTCAACGCCCTGGCGCGGATCAAGAGCTACCACGACTACGGCACTTTCACTCCGCTGCAAGTGGCGGCGATTGCTGCGCTGGAAGGCGATCAGCAATGTGTGCGTGACATCGCCGAACAGTATCGCCAGCGCCGTAACGTGCTGGTCAAAGGCCTGCACGAGCTGGGCTGGATGGTCGAGAATCCGAAGGCGTCGATGTACGTCTGGGCGAAGATTTCCGAGGCTTACGCGCATCTGGGCTCGCTCGAGTTTGCCAAGAAACTGCTGGCCGAGGCCAAGGTCTGTGTCTCGCCGGGGGTGGGTTTTGGTGAGTATGGCGATGATCATGTGCGCTTCGCGCTGATCGAAAACCAGGACCGGATTCGGCAGGCGGTGCGCGGGATTCGCGGGATGTTCCGGGCGGATGGCCTGGCCCCGAAAACCGCCGGCTAACACATCCCCCTGTAGGAGCTGCCGCAGGCTGCGATCTTTTGATCTTGATCTTTAAAATCAAAAGATCGCAGCCTTCGGCAGCTCCTACAGGGTTAGCCCTTTCGCCTCATCCACAAAAAAACCGCATCGCTGCGGTTTTTTTGTGTCTTGCGTTCGAGGTTAAACGAACAGCGACAGCAATAGAATGAAGCCCAGGCCCACCACCGACAGGATGGTTTCCATCGCTGTCCAGGTCTTGAACGTCTCGGCCACGGTCATGTTGAAGTACTGCTTCACCAGCCAGAAACCGGCGTCGTTCACATGGGACAGGATCAACGACCCGGCACCGGTGGCCAGCACCAGCAGTTCACGGTTGACGCCCGGAATCATCCCCACCACCGGCACCACGATGCCGGCGCCCGTGATGGTCGCCACGGTGGCCGAACCGGTGGCGATACGAATCACCGCCGCCACCAGCCATGCCAGCAGGATCGGCGAGATCTGCGCGCTGACCGCCATGTGGCCGATCACGTCGCCCACGCCGCTGGTCACCAGCATCTGCTTGAAGCCACCACCGGCACCGATGATCAGAATGATCGCGGCGGTCGGCGCCAGGCTCGCGTCCAGCCACTTGAGCATCTGCTGTGAACCGATGCCCTGCTTGTGACCGAAGGTGTACAGCGACAGCAGCAAGGCCAGCAGCAGTGCAGAGATCGGATGGCCGATCATGTCCATCCAGGTGCGGAAGAAATGACCGTCCGGCAGTGCCACGTCAGCGAAGGTTTTCAGCAGCATCAGGAACACCGGCAGCAGCACAGTGACCAGGGTGATGCTGAAGCTCGGCAGGTTCTGCGAATCGGTTTCGCGGGCCAGTTGATCGACCAGTTCCTGATTCGGCGTGCCGGGAATGTGCTTGGCAATGAACGTACCGAAGATCGGGCCGGCGATGATGGCGGTCGGCAGCGCAACGATCAGACCGTAGAGGATGGTCTTGCCGATGTCGGCACCAAACACGCCGATTGCCAGCAGCGGGCCCGGGTGCGGCGGCACCAGACCGTGTACCGCAGACAGACCGGCGAGCAGCGGAATACCGATCTTGATGATCGACACCCCGGTGCGTCGGGCAACGATGAACACCAGCGGAATCAGCAGCACGAAGCCGATTTCGAAGAACAGTGGAATACCGACCAGGAACGCGGCGAACATCATGGCCCACTGCACTTTGTCCTTGCCGAACGCGCGGATCAGGGTCTGCGCGATCTGATCGGCGCCACCGGATTCGGCCATCATTTTGCCGAGCATGGTGCCCAGCGCAAGGATGATGCCGACGAAACCGAGCACGCCACCGAAGCCGTCCTGGAACGCCTTGATGATGGTGCCGATCGGCATGCCGGACGTCAGGCCGAGGAACGCGGCCGCGATGGTCAGGGCGATGAAGGGGTGAATCTTGAATTTGGTGATCAGGATAATCAGACCGATTACCGTGACCACTGCATCGAGCAGCAGGTAGGCGTCGTGGGACATGCCAAACATTGGGGGTGTCTCCTGGCTTGTTGTTGTTATTAAAGCGGGTTAAACAGAATTCGTGAGGACAGCGCTAACTCTTTCAACACACTCATACCGCCTGTTTCAGACCATGAGCCTGCCACCAGACGTGCGCCTGGGCCGCCAGCTCTTCAACGCTGTGGATCGAAGCATTCAGTGCCAGGGTCAACGGCTCGCCGACCGGCGATTCGAGGGTGGCGAACTGGCTTTCGATCAACGTCGCCGGCATGAAGTGGCCCGGGCGATGGGACACGCGGTCGGCAGCCACTTCAGGGGTCAGTTCAAGGAACACAAAGCCCAGGCCCGGCAAGGCACTGCGCAGCACTTCGCGGTAACTGTGTTTAAGCGCCGAGCAGGTCAGCACCGGACGCTCGCCGAGTGCATCGACACGACGCAACTCAACGCACAGGCTGTCGAGCCAGCCGGCACGGTCGTCGTCGTTCAGGGGGATCCCCGCGCTCATCTTTTCGATGTTGGCGGCCGGATGAAAAGTATCGCCTTCAATGGCAGTGGCGCCGCTCAATTGGCACAGGGCCTCGCTGACGCACGTCTTGCCGCAACCGGCAACGCCCATGATGACCAGGGCGGTGATGGGATGACTCATATAACACCTCAGCGCGCAGACAGCGCTACCTTTGCTAGCTATGACTCTAGTGCACAGGCAGAAGTTGCCGACGCCTTCTTGTCGTTTTTTTGGGTTGCAGCAGGTTGTCGCCCAACGCCAAAAAGCGAGGATCAGGCAGGACCTCGCTTACGCATTTGCAGCTGCATCAGGACAGCGCTACCTTAGTGCCTTGATTTTTGTTTGGCAAGCCGCCCGATGACCACCCCTAAAAACGATAAAAACACTCGCACCACCGGCCGTCCCACCCTTAATGAAGTTGCCCGCCTTGCCGGCGTGAGCCCGATTACCGCGTCCCGCGCCTTGCGCGGGGTCAGCACCGTGGCCACCGAACTGGTGGAAAAAGTGCAGAAAGCCGCGCTCGAACTCAATTACGTGGTCAACCCTGCCGCCCGCGCCCTGGCCTCGGCGCAGAGCCATTCAGTGGTGGTGCTGGTGCCGTCGCTGTCCAACCTGTTGTTCATCGATACGCTGGAAGCCATTCATCGGGTGCTGACACCCAAGGGCTTCGAAGTGCTGATCGGCAACTTCCACTATTCGCGCGATGAAGAAGAAAACCTGCTGCGCAACTCCATGGCTTATCAACCGCGTGGTTTGCTGTTGACCGGGTTTGATCGCACGGAAAGTTCGCGGCGGATGATCGAGGCCAGCAACATTCCCTGCGTGTACATGATGGAACTGGACAGCGCGGCCGGCGTGAATTGCGTGGGTTTCTCGCAGCTCAGCGCCGGCGAAACCGCGGCCGAACATTTGCTCTCGCGCGGTCGCAAGCGTCTTGCCTATATCGGCGCACAACTTGATCAGCGCACCTTGTTGCGCGGCGAGGGTTTTCGCAAAGCCCTGCAGAAGGCCGGGCGCTATGACCCGGACCTGGAAGTGCTGACCCCGCGCTCCTCGTCGGTGGGATTAGGCGGAGAGCTGTTCCTGCAACTGCTGGCGGCGCATCCGGACGTCGATGCGATCTTCTTTGGTAACGACGACCTGGCGCAGGGTGCCCTGCTCGAAGCGCTGCGCAACGGGATCAAGATCCCCGAGCAGGTGGCGATCCTCGGCTTCAACGACTTGCCGATGTCCGAGCACATGGTGCCGCGCCTGAGCAGCATCAACACCCCGCGCGAGGCGATTGGCCGGCGCGCGGCGGAGCAGATGCTGACGTTGATGGCCGGCAATAGCGTGGCGCGGCCGGTGGAAGACATGGGTTTTGAACTGAAGATTCGCGAGAGTACCTGAAGCCCCTTCCCATGTAGGAGCTGCCGAAGGCTGCGATCTTTTGATTTTTCTTTTCAAGATCAAGATCAAAAGATCGCAGCCTTCGGCAGCTCCTACAGGGGGAATGTGTTGCGGTCAGTGCCTGAGCAGTTCGACGAGGGCCGACGCGCCCTTCTGCAGTGGCTGGCTCTTGAGCCACACCGCGTGCACCGGCAGTACCAGGCCGTTTTCGATGTTGCGAAAATTCAGGCGCTGCAAGCGCCCGCTGTCCAGCCACGGCTGCACCACCGACAACGGGAAATTGCCCCAGCCCAGTCCCGCCTCGACCATCTCCAGCGCCGCCTCCAGCGTATCGGTGCGCCAGTGCGATTCGGCCACCAGCGGCCGGGTTTCGCTGATCGGCAAGTCGCGACTGGCGACGAAGATCTGCCGCACATGCACGAGATCTTCGAGAAACAGATCCTGCCCCCGCAACAATGGACTGTCTGCCGCCAGCGTGGCGATCATCCGTTCGCTGCCGACAAACTGAAAACGCTCCAGCACGTTCATGCTCAACCCGGCGAACGCCAGACAGATGCTGACGCGGCCACGGTGCAGCATCGCCAGCACATCGTCCTGCGGCGCGGTCAGCACTTCGATGTCGAGCAACGGATGACGCTCGGCAATCACCTTGATCGCGGCGAGCAAGCGCCGGCGATCGATGTCGGCGACCACACCAATCGACAGCTTGCTCTCCAGCCCCAACGACAACTCCACCGCGTGCACTTGCAGCTGCTTGAGCTGCTCGGCAATCAACCGCGCATGGGGCACCAGTGACAGCGCCATCGCGGTTGGCTGCGGTTCGCGATGGCTGCGGTCGAACAAGGCATAGCCAAGCTCCGCCTCAAGATTGCCGATGCCCATGCTGACCGCCGAAGGCACCCTGCCCAAAGCGCGGGCGGCGGCGGAGAACGAGCCACGATCAATCACCGCAAGAAACAGCTCGATGCTGTCGCTGTTGAAATTCAAACCACCACCTATCACCAAAACTGAAAGCTACTGACTTTTTCTGTCACCACTATTGAAGCTATCTTTCGCCGCCTCCGCCAGCCCCGCTGGCCAACACATTGCAAGAAAGAGGCAAATCCCCATGCAAGGCGTCAAACGCAAACTGGTCTATGTGTCGCTTTACGAAGTGATCGGCATGACCTTCTCCGCCCTCGGCCTGGCGCTGTTGTCCGGCACTTCACCGGGCAGCACCGGCCCGCTGGCGGTGATCATCACCACCATCGCCGTGACCTGGAATTTCATCTACACCTCGCTGTTCGAGCACTGGGAAAGCCGCCAGCAGTCACGCACCCGCACGGTCAAGCGGCGTATCGCCCACGCCGTGGGTTTTCAGCTGACACTGATCGTGTTCCTGATCCCGCTGATCGCCTGGTGGATGAACATCAGTCTGGTGCAGGCGTTCCTGTTGGATCTGGCGCTGATTATCTTCATCCCGTGCTACACGTTCACCTTCAACTGGCTGTTCGATCGCATTTTCGGCCTGCCGGCCTCAGCGCTGCCCGACTCGGCCGCAGCGGCATAAATCGTTAATTCGTAAGCAGTTATTGCGAAAAATCGGCGGTATCTGCGGGAGAACCGCCGATATTCACAATCCATCCACTCCGATAGCAGGCTAAGCTTTTCCATCAATAAAAAATGGACCAGCCCCATGACTGCTCACGCCCCCGCCGCCGCGCCATGCGACGGCATCGATCCGATACGCGCCGCCGAGATTTCCGCTCGCATCGACCGCCTGCCCGCCGTCGCCACCATCTGGCGACTGGTGGCGCTGTTGTCGATTGGCGGCTTCTTCGAACTCTACGATTTGTTCCAGACGGCCTACATCAGCCCCGGGCTGATCCGTGACGGGATCTTCGCCACCGGCAATCAGGGTGTGTTCGGTTTCTCCGATCAGGCGGCGTTCGCGTCGGCGACCTTCCTGGGTCTGTTTCTCGGCGCCAGCCTGCTCAGTCCGTTGGCCGATCGTTTCGGCCGCCGCGCGATCTTCACCTTTGCGCTGGTCTGGTACACGGTGGCCACGGTGCTGATGGGCATTCAAAGCTCGGCGCTGGGCATCATCTGCATGCGTTTTCTAGTGGGGATTGGCCTCGGTATCGAGCTGGTGACCATCGACGCCTACCTATCGGAACTGGTGCCCAAGCGCATGCGCAGTTCGGCGTTTGCCTTCGCCTTTTTCGTGCAGTTTCTCTCGGTGCCGGCGGTGGCGTTGATGTCGTGGTGGCTGGTGCCGCAGGCGCCGTTCGGTGTGTCGGGCTGGCGTTGGGTGGTGCTGGCGAGCGCGGTGTTTGCGCTGTTCATCTGGTGGCTGCGCAAGCGTCTGCCGGAGTCGCCGCGCTGGCTGGCGCAGCATGGGCGTTTCGATGAAGCGAACAAGATTCTCGACGCCATCGAAGCCCGCTGCGAGAAGGATCATCGCCAACCGCTGGATGCGCCTGAAGCCGTTCCGGTGGATGTCGAGGGCAAGGGCCGCTTCGTCGATATCTGGCAACCACCGTATCGGCGTCGGGCGCTGATGTTGATCGTGTTTCACGTGTTCCAGGCGATCGGTTTCTTCGGTTTCGGCAACTGGCTGCCGGCGCTGCTTTCCGGCCAGGGCGTGAGCGTCACTCACAGCCTGATGTACGCCTTCATCATCACCCTGGCCTACCCGCTCGGGCCATTGCTGTTCGTGAAGTTCGCCAACCGTTTCGAGAACAAATGGCAGATCGTCGGCTCAGCCCTTGGCGCCATGACCTTCGGCACCTTGTTCGCGTTACAGACCAGCGCCTTCGGCCTGATCTTCTGCGGGGTGATGATCACCTTCTGCAACGCTTGGCTGAGTTTCAGTTATCACTCGTACCAGAGCGAACTGTTCCCCACCAACATCCGCGCCCGGGCGGTGGGTTTCTGTTATTCGTTCAGTCGCTTGTCGACAGTGTTCAGCAGCCTGTTGATCGGGTTGTTCCTCGACCACTTCGGCACGCCCGGCGTGCTGGCGTTCATCGTCAGCAGCATGCTGATCGTGATGCTGACCATCGGCGGGTTCGGCCCGCGCACGCGCAATCTGGCACTGGAAAACATTGCCCATCGCTGACGGCCACACGGTCATCCTCTGCCGCCCGGCGGCAACGGATGACCGCCTGATTGCGCATGCACCAACAGTAAAGCCTTGAAACAGCGGGATTTGCTGCAAAGGCACGCTAATTGCTCGGCTATGCCCGTCAGCAATTATCCAAAGGTCTCCATCATGATGTTGGTCAGTGCCAAACAGCAGCAGCTCATCCACCTGCCCAAGCGGTTGGCGGATGACGCGACCACGACCGCCGCTGCCGGTCTGCAAAGCGGCCTGCACGGCGCCATGTTGCAATCGCTGCAGAACCAGACTCAGTCGCAAGCCACCGATGCGACCTCCAAGGTCCAGGATTCGGCCACGCAGATCGCCACCCAGCAAGTGGCCGCCGCCACGCGCATCAGCGATAACGTCGACGAAGCCTTCGCCAAGACCCGTGTCGGCCTGCAAACCACCGACGCCACGACTGCCGGCAGCACCAGCGGCACCTCGGCCACCGACGCGTTCAAGGACTACATGAGCAAGTCGCCGGAACAGCGTCTGCGCGACAGTATCCTTCAAAGCATGGGCATCACCGAAGACGACATCAAAGCCATGCCGCCGGAGAAACAACTGGCCATCGGCAAAGAGATCGCCGAGCGTCTGCAGGACAAGATGAAACTGGCGCAGACGGAAAAAGACAACGCCAATGATGTCAAGGACAGCGACAAACTGGCGGACAAGTTTCTCGCGGCGCTTTGACTGCAAACCCATGTAGGAGCTGCGGCACGCTGCGATCTTTTGATCTAAAAAAACAAAATCAAAAGATCGCAGCGTGCCGCAGCTCCTACAGTTTTTTGGCGTAGATGCTAGTTGAGTTGCAACGTCGCATTGAACTGCCCGATCGCATCCACCACATGTCGCGAACCCTGCTGAATCTCCAGGATCACCTCCCCCGCCTCGTTCGCCAGTTCCACACCCAGCCCGGTGCGGCTCAGGCTCGACTGCATGCTCGACACCGCGCTCAGCGACAGGTCATGGTTTTTGCGCACCACTTCGACAATCTCCAGGGTCGCTTGACTGGTGCGCGCCGCGAGACTGCGCACCTCGTCCGCGACCACGGCAAACCCGCGTCCGTGCTCACCGGCCCGGGCCGCTTCGATGGCGGCGTTGAGCGCCAGCAGGTTGGTCTGGTCGGCGATCCCGCGAATGGTCTGGACGATGGTGCCGATGATGTCCGACTGCTTGTTCACCGCATCGATGCTCAGCGCCGCTTCGTTGAGGTCGCGGGAGATGTCCTGGATGATCTGCACCGTCTGCTGCACGACCTGTGAGCCTTTTTGCGCGCAGGCGTCGTTTTGTACCGAGGTGCTGTGGGCCGATTCCGCGGCGTTCTGCAGCGTAGTCATCTGCTGGGTGATGTCGCTGGCGAACTTCACCACCTTGTACAAACGACCCTTGGTGTCGAACAGCGGGTTGTACGAGGCTTCGAGATAAACCATCTGTCCGGACTTGTTCTTGCGCTCGAAACGGTGCGAGTGATATTCGCCGCGATTGAGCGACGCCCAGAACGCTTTGTACTGCGCCGATTCGGATTCGGAACGGTGGCAGAACATGCTGTGGTGATGGCCGACGATTTCCGGCAGCGTGTATTGCATGGTGCGCAGAAAGTTGTCGTTGGCGGTAATCACATTGCCTTCCGGGGTGAACTCGATCACCGCCATCGAACGGCTGATTGCCGCCAGCATGCTTTCTTCTTCGTGCTCTTTGTTGACCCGGGCGGTGATGTCGGCGGCAACTTTTATGACGCTTTTGACTTGTTTGTCCGGGCCGTACACCGGCATGTAACTGGCTTCAAGCCAGATCTCCCTGCCGGACTTGTTCAAGCGCAGAAACGTGCCGCTGATCGGCTCGCCCCGGGCCAGGTCGCGCCACAATCTGGCGTATTCCTCGCTGCGGTAAAACGCTTCTTCGCAGAACACCCGGTGATGTTTGCCACGCACTTCCTCGGCGCTGTAACCCATGGTCTTGCAGAAGTTTTCGTTGGCATCCAGAACAATGCCTTCGGGGGTAAATTCGATCATCGCCATCGAGCGGCTGATCGCTTCGAGCTTGGCGTTGGCTTCGGTCAAGGCGCAGCTGAAACGCTCGATTTCCTGCAGGTCAGCCTTGTGATGTAGGTTGAACATGGTTGTATCACCTTCCGCGCGGTCTTTTGATTTGATGAAAGTTCAGGTCTTTCAGAATCCACCACTACGTTCCACAGAACAGGCACACGCATTCCTCCACGGGAGGAAGTTGTCAGGTGATAAATGATGTTTAATCCGAGCGTGCATGCCGCGACGCTCTCATCAAGACATCCTTCTCTTGATAGCCCGCGAGCGGGCCAGCCCTAACGTGCAGAAGAACTTCCATGTACAACTTGCTCCTTGTTGGTTCAGTGTCCGGTGCCTTTGATTGCGCACTCTGGCAGCGTTGAAATCACGGCTAACCGATGACGGTCGACATAGTTAGTTACAGCTAGCATAGCCAGCGCCCTGCCACGCGCAAGGCCACTAGTCGGCCAGTATCTGGCACTTTTTGCACAAGAAACGGTTCAGCGAACAGAGGCAAGCGAAGTCTCCGCCACCAAATCCAGCAGCGCCTGCACCGCTGCCGACGCCGTCTGCCCCGCAGGCAACACCAGCGAAAACACCCGCTCGACAGGTGGTTGCAGAGCAATCACGCGCAAGCCCTGACGGTCGACCGGCAAGGTCATTTCCGGCACCAGCGTCACGCCGAGGTTTTCCCGCACCAGCGTGAAGGCGCTGCTCCACTCGCGCACCTCGACCCGCACATCCTGCAACTGCAAACAGGCTTCGGCGGCAAGGCTGCGGGCGTTGGTCGAGCAACCGCCGGTAGCCAGCACAAAGGGCAGCGCGGTCAGTTCTTGCAGGGTGACGCCCTGCTCGGTTCCTCGCAGCGCCAGCGGATGGCCCGTCGGCACGACCGCCACCCATTCATCACGGCCCAATGGCCCGGCATTGCGCTCGGGGGCCGGGTTGAGCACCACACCGACATCCACCAGACCGGCCGCGAGCAAGGTTTCCACCTCGTCATCGCTGACCTCCAACGCCACCACTTCGATCCCGGGGTACAGGCGATTGAACTGACGCAGCAGCGGCGGCAGAAAACTCGCCAGGACCATGGGAAAACTTGCCAGGCGAATCGTCCCGCGCAGCATCGGGCGCACGCTGTCGACGGTCTGGCGAATGATTTGCAACGCGCCGAGCATTACGCGCGCCTGCTCAATCACCGGCAACCCAATGGCGGTGGGCAAGGTTTGCCGGCTTTCGCGACTGAACAGTTGCACACCGAGGGTTTGTTCCATCAGCGCCAGGGCCTGGCTCGCGCCAGACTGCGTCATGCCGACCCGCTCGGCCGCGCGGGTGATGTTGCCGTGATCGGCCACAGCGACCACCAGCCGCCAATGCATCAGGTTCATCATGGCAGTAGCTGTCCTTATGGCTGCTTTCTGAAAGATTAATTTTACCGAGGGTGCGGCGCACTATGACACTGGCGCCAAATCCTCACCAGAGAGCTGCCGATGAAGCTGTATTACGCCCCGCAAGCCTGTTCGCTGGCGCCGCATATTGTGTTGCGCGAACTGAAGCTGCCCTTCGTACTGATCCGCGTCGACAACCGCAGCAAGCGCACGGCCAGCGGTGAAGACTTCCTGGCGATCAATCCCAAGGGGTACGTCGCGGCACTGCAACTGGACAACGGCGCGGTGCTGACCGAAGGCCCGGTGATCCTGCAATATCTGGCGGATCTGCAACCACAGTCAGGGCTGGCGCCGGCGCCCGGCAGTTTCGAACGGCTGCGTTTGCAGGAGTGGCTGAATTTCATTTCGAGCGAGATCCACGGCGGTCTTGGTGCGCTGTTCGATGAGCGGTTGCCGGCCGAGGTCATCAAGGAGAAGTTGTTCAAGCGTTTTGCCGTGTTGGTCACGGTGCTGGAGCAGCAGGAGTATCTGCTGCCGAGCGGCTTCAGCGTGGCGGATGCGTTGTTGTTTGTGGTGCTGCGTTGGGCCGGGTTGTTTGACATTGACCTGGCGCAGTGGCCGGCGCTGGCGCGGTTTCATGCGCGGATTGAGCAGCGGTCGACCGTGATGGCGGCGTTGGCGGCGGAAGCGGTGTAAGTCTTTAGATCATTCGCGAGCAAGCTCGCTCCCACACTGGATTCGGGCAAGCCATAGACCCAGTGTGGGAGCGAGCTTGCTCGCGAAGGCGGTAGCTCAAACGCCACAGATCAAACAGTTGAAACTCACAGCCCCGCCGTCACCTTGCTCGCCACCTCCCCCGGCACCCACGCCTGCCACACCTGCGGCTGATCACGCAGAAACGCTTCGGCGACCTGCCGCGGTGGCTGGCGCTTTTCGCTCATTCCGGCCAGCGTCTGGTTCAGCAGATCAATCGGCAAGTCGACTTTCTCGAAGAACGCCACCAGTTCCGGGTATTGCACCTTGAACGGCGCCGACACGCCAATCGCCAGGCTGGCCGGCATCGAGCGGGTGCCCTTGGGATTCGGATTATTGGCATCGGCCAGGGTTTTCCAGGCCTCGGCATCGAACGGCGGTTCTTCGAGTTTTACCAGTTTGAAGCGACCGAGCAGCGGCGTCGGCGACCAGTAGTAGAACAGCACCGGTTTGCCGCGTTTGATCGACGACGCCACCTCGGCATCCAGCGCCGCGCCGGAGCCAGTGCGGAAGTTGACGTAGCTGTCGGTCAGCGCATAGGCCTTGAGCTTCTGGCTGTTGACGATCTCCGAGGTCCAGCCGGTCGGGCTGTTGAGAAAGCGTCCACGGCGCGGGTCTTCCGGGTCGCGGAACACGTCCTTGTAGCGCGGCAGGTCAGCCACCGATTTCAGCTCCGGGGCCAATGGTTTGATACCGCGCTCGGGGTCGCCCTTGATCACGTATTCCGGCACCCACCAGCCCTCGGTCGCGCCCTTCACCGTATCGCCCAGGCCAAACACCTTGCCTTCATTGGCAGCCTTGACCCACGCCGGACTGCGCCCGGCCCATTCCTCGCCGATCACTTGAATGTCGTTTTTCGCCAGCGCCGCTTCCAGGCTGACGGTGCTGCCCGGCAGCGTGTCGGTGGGGTAGCCGTAGCCTTTCTCGACGATCAGGCGCAGCACTTCGGTGATGAAACTGCCACTTTCCCAAGTGATGTCACCGAAGTGGATCGGCGCGTTTTTTTCCGCCGCCGAAACAGCGCCGACACTCAGGCTCAGTGCCAGCAACGAACGGCCGAGCAGGGTTTTGATCGATCTCATGCGGACCTCTTGTCTGTCAGGATTTGGTTGGCGCTGTGGCGGTCGCACAGGGCCTGGGAACGGCTCATGTAAACGCTGACCGAACGCTGCGAGATGCCCAGTTCGGCGGCGATTTGCGGGTAGGTCAGGCCATCGATCCGCGCCAGCAGGAAGGTCGAGCGGACCTTGCCGGGCAGGCGTTGCAAGCTGTGGTCGAGGCGCTTGAGGGTCTGGCTCAGGTGTGCGAGTTCTTCAGGCGAAGTGGCGACCTCGACCTCGAACTGCTGCACATGCCGGCGCTCCAGGTCCGCGCGGCGCCAACGCTGATAAAGCAGGCGCTGGGCAATCGTAGTGAGCATGGCGCGGGGTTCACGAATCGCCGTGACACTGGGCGCCTGAAGCAATTGCGCGAAGGTTTCGGCAGCGATGTCTTCCGCGTTTTCGGCGTCGTGCAGCTGCCGGCGCAAGTACGTGCATAGCCAGCGATAGTGGGCGCGGAACAGCACGTCGAGATGATTGCGGTGAACGGTATCGGCGCCGGACATAAGGGCTCCTGGGCAAGGGGTCGCTGGATGTCCGGTGATCCGGTGGCGCGATCCTAGCAAGGCGTCTTATGCATTAATAATATTTATATTTCATTCCTATATTCTTTTTGGAGATATAAGAGCGAAAGATCGCAGCCTTCGGCAGCGCCTGCATTTGAAATGCGTTCAACCTGTAGGAGCTGCCGAAGGCTGCGATCTTTAGCGCAAGCGGCCATAGCCCAACTCTTCAGCCTCACGCTGATAGTCGAGCACAACCCGATAATCGCTTTCACTGGCCGGCAACACCTCAGGCAAGCCAAGGATCTGCGCCACATCGGGCAGTTCACGCAACGCCCGATTCATCACCTCGCGCAGGTGTTCGACCTGCTCATCAGTGGCAGTAGCAACCGTAATAAACGGCAACGTCGGGCTCAACGCACTGCGCGCCACCACCCGCAAACCGCTGACGTCTTCCGGCGCATGCTGAGCGAGATAGGCATAGGTCACGCTGTCGACAGCCGCCAGATCGGCGCGGCCGTCCCGCAACCAGCGCAAACTCTCGCGGTGTGCGCCACTGATGCCGACCGTGGCGAAAAACTGCCCGTCGCGCTGCAGCGGCGCCAAGCGCTGGCGCAACAGATTCATGCCACTGTTGGAGTCTTCACTGTTGATCACCCCGCGACTGCCACGAAAATCCGCCAGGGTTTTGCGCACATCATCGGCACGGCTGAGAATCAGGCTGCAGTGATTGCCGGCGCTGGCGTCGGGCAATTCGTAGCGCGGGCGACCGACGATGCGCACCTGATCGCGCAGCAAGGTCATCAAGGGGTAGCCGCAGGTTTGCGTCAGTAGCAGATCGGGCGACAACCACAGTTCGGGCAGCGACAGGCTGGCGGCGTTCAGGCGGGAATGCCCGAGGTGTTCGAGGATGCGTGAAACCCAGCGCTCGTTGGCCGCGCGAATGGGCTCGGGGGCGGTGTACATCAGCAGTTCGAGGTGGTGTTGGGTCATACACATTATTTCCCTGCAAATACTTATCTGTGGTGTTCCTGGGGTCAGTGGAAGGGATGCTCGGGACTGTCAATCGGCTTGAACCCGTGGCGCCACCACAACTGCCCATAACCCTGCACCAGAAATCCGCCGCTACGCGCGACCCATTGCTCGCGGCGCATACGGTAAGCCTGGGGCAAGTCGTACCACGCCAGCCCCGGCAGGTCGTGATGCACCAGATGAAAATTCAGATTCAGAAACAGCCAGCGCCATGGCCAGCCGGCCTCGTTGAGCACGGTGCGTTGCTCCGGCTGTGCGTGCGGGCGGTGTTCATAGTAGGAGCGGATCATCGCAATCGACAGCGCCGGTACGCTGATCAGCAAGAGATAATGCCAGACCGGCAACACGCTGAAGCGCGCGACAAAGCACAGCATCAGCACGGTGAACGCACCGTGGGTCAGCCACATTAGCCAGGCTTGCCGCTCGCGGTTTTTCAGGCGTTGCAGTTCTTCCGCGGCCAATGCCAGCAAGGCCAGCGGCGCGCCAATCGCGAACCGCCCGAGCACGGTTTTGTTCAGCCAGTGCAGGCCGCGTTCGAACAAGGAACTGCCCTGCCAACGCACGGCCGTCAGATAACGGCTTTCCGGATCGACACCGGGCACTGTCAGGTCTTCATCGCGGTGATGCAACAGATGGCTGTCACGGTACAAGGTGTACGGGTACCACACCGCAAAGGGTGCATAACCGAGGATTTTATTGCAAAGCACCGAGCGGGTCGGATGCCCATGCAGCAACTCATGCTGCACTGACAGCCACAGCACCAGCAGCGGAATCAGCAGCAATGAGCTCAGGCCGCGTCCCAGCCATGCGCTGTTGAGGATGATCGCAAACCAGCCGCCATACACGCCGATCAGCAACAGCCATGTCGGCCATTCGGTGCGGGCGGTGAAGCGCTGGCGCAGGGTTTCGATTTGCTGGCGATGTTCGGCGTCGAAGTAATTCGGCATGGCGTGGCTCGGAACGGGAATCTTCCCCTTCTGTGCAACGAAGCCGGGCAATCTTGCAGATTATTTTTGCGCTGAGGCGGGAGCCCGGAGGACGGACTCCCGAGGGACGTGATCAATGACCGAAAATATCGACCTTCTTGGCTTTTTTCTCTGCACGCTTTTCAATGGCCGTCTTGGCCGGTTTCTTCTTCGCGGCTTTCTTTGAATCCATACCTTTGGACATGACGCGTACTCCACTCACAGGGATGTAGGCTCAGGTATACACCTATCGCGCGTCGCGCGTTCTTTTATAATCGGCGCTTTGCCCGCCGTCAGTCCGATCCCATGTCCGATACCCAGTACAGCCTGCTCGATGAGCCTTTGTGGCCATTGATGAACAAGTTTTACCGCCGCCACCAATCGTCGATGAAAGCAGTGCGCGACGCGCAACTGTGGGTGGCCCGACGCGAGGACATCGTTGCCGCGCTGTGCTTGCGACCGGTGGCGGGCGGGTATTGGTTGACCGGGCTGTTTGTCGACCCGGGTTGCCGTGAGCAAGGGATTGCCGGGCAGTTGATCGCGGCGGCGGTGAAGGATGTGCAGGAACCGGTGTGGCTGTTCTGCCATCCGGATTTGCGCGGGTTTTATGAGCGGCGTGGTTTCAGCTTCGACCCTGCCCTGCCCTATGCGTTGGCCGAACGGTTGAGCCGGTATGCGCGAAGCAAGCCGATGATTGCGATGGGGCTTGTTTGAAGATCAAAAGATCGCAGCCTGCGGCAGCTCCTACAAGGATCGGTGTAGGAGCTGCCGAAGGCTGCGATCTTTTGATTTTTGCTTAATCGTCTGCGCTCGGATCAAGATCCGGGAACATCACTTCGGTAAAACCGAATTTGCTGAAATCGGTAATCCGCGAAGGATACAAGCGGCCGATCAGGTGATCGCATTCGTGCTGCACCACCCGCGCATGAAAACCTGAGGCCACGCGCACGATCGGTTCGCCCTTGGGATCGAAACCTTCGTAGCGAATCTGCTGATAACGATCCACCGCGCCACGCAGGCCTGGCACCGACAGGCAGCCTTCGAAACCCTCCTCGGTCAGCGGACTCAACGGGGTGATCAGCGGATTGATCAGGATCGTCTGCGGCACCGCTTCGGCGTCCGGGTAGCGTTCGCTGTGCTCGAAACCGAAAATCACCAATTGCAGATCGACGCCGATCTGCGGCGCGGCCAGGCCAACTCCGCCGACGCTTTCCATGGTCTGGAACATGTCATCGATCAGTTGCCACAGCTCGGGGCTGTCGAACATCTCCGGCGGCACTGGCGGGGCGATGCGCAGCAGACGTTCGTCGCCCATTTTTAGGATTTCACGAATCATGATCAGGCTT
The DNA here is from genome assembly GCF_019775695.1 of Pseudomonas sp. AO-1. NCBI lineage: Bacteria > Pseudomonadati > Pseudomonadota > Gammaproteobacteria > Pseudomonadales > Pseudomonadaceae > Pseudomonas > Pseudomonas sp. AO-1. The sequence continues at coordinate 1,743,240 of NZ_CP079947.1, read as the reverse complement.
CGTCAGTGTCCGGCTTGAGCGAATGATCGCGCCCCAGGCCCGAGACGTGTTGTTTGGGATGTACATCGAGTTCGCCGGGGACTTTCTCGCCCGCGTCCTTGCCCTCGCTGGACATGTGTTCGATCACCGCATTCATCTCGGCGCCAAGCAGCAGCACCGCCGAGGAAATGTAGAAATACAGCAACAGCACGATGATCGCCCCGATGCTGCCATACATCGCGTTGTAGTTGGCGAAGGTTTTGACGTAGAACGCAAAGCCCAGCGAGGCGATGATCCACACCACCACGGCCAGTACCGAGCCGGGGGTGATGAAACGGAACTCCTGTTTGACGTCGGGCATCACGTAATAGATCAGCGCCACCGCGACCATCATCAGAATCACGATCACCGGCCAGCGCGCAATCGTCCACACGGTGACGATGAAGTCTTCCAGCCCTACCTGCGCGGCAATCCAGCCCATCACTTGCGGCCCGAGCACCATCAGTGCGGCGGCCACCAGCAACATGCCGGCAATGCCTACGGTGTAGAAAATCGACAGCGGAAAACGTTTCCAGATCGGCCGTCCCTCGACCACGTCATACGCGGCGTTCATCGCGCTCATCATCAGGCGCACACCGGCAGACGCGGTGTACAGGGCGATGACGATACCCACCGAGAGCAAGCCGCCCTTGGACTGCTGCAACTGATCGATCACCGGGTTGACCTGCTCCAGTGCCTGCGGCGGCAATACCAGCTCCGACTGCAGGCGCAGCCAGGTGAAGAAGTCCGGCAGGTGCAGGAAACCGATCAGCGCAATCAGGAACAGAATGAACGGGAACAGCGAAAACAGCATCTGGTAGGCCAGTGCCGAGGCGTAGGTCGACATCTCGTCGTCGACGAATTCAGTGACCGTGCGCATCATCACTCGATGCAGGGGCAGACCTTTCATGTCCGGAAAAATCATTCGCGTCTCCTTTCGCCGCATTACAGGTTGAAGTCGTGGCGACTCAGGGGCCGTTTTTTACATCACGGTAGCCTACTTGGCGACCTTCGTGGATGACCGTCGAGTTTTGACACAAAAACGGCCATCCTTGGATGGCCGTTCGTGTGTTTCGTTCAAGGCGGGAATTACGCCTTGTCGACACCTTTCTTGATGGCGTCTTTGGCTTTGCCGACAGCTTGCTGGGCTTCGCCTTTTTTCTCTTGCAGCTTGCCTTCGGCTTGCAGCTTGGTGTTGTCGGTGGCTTTACCGACACCTTGCTTGACGTTGCCGACGGCTTCGTTGGCCATGCCTTTTACTTTATCGCCAGTGCTACTCATGGTGTTTCTCCTTGGTGCATTGAAGGGGAAAAGTCAGTACGTAATGATTGACTGGCCGGGTTTGCCACGAGTTTCATTTATTTTTGCCCTTCATTTCGTCGTGCAATGCAGGTTGGGCTTTATGTTTGCCCCCCAAGCCCCGAGAATGCGCAGCTATGGGCGCGCTGCGCCAACGATCAGACCCCGCAGGAATGTTATGAAACTCGATAAAAAGCAGGCCATTGCCCGTCGCAACCAGGAACTGGGCGGCGCTGTGCTCGGCACCAACAACTGCCACTTCGCCGAACTCAACCGCAACCGCAACATCTGGTGGTTTGACCTGCCGGTGACGCGCCTGGCCGTCGGTCAGTACGAGTGGATTCACCTGCTGATGCACACCCCGGCCACCGACGAACTGCTGCACCTGAAAGTGCCAACCGTGTTCCTGCGGGAAAAGCTCGAAGGCCTGGTGATTCGCAACGAAGGCAAGCGCAAGGCGGCGTTGAGCCTGGAATTGAGTGCAGACAAGGATTCGTACCTGCAGGACATGCGTCCGGCGGGCACCAACGTGAATTTCGCGCCGTTCCGGCAGTAAGCATTCCTTGTGGCAACTGGACTCTGTGGCGAGGGAGCTTGCTCCCGCTGGGCTGTGAAGCAGCCCCATAACCCCGTGTCAGTTGAGTCCTGACACACCACATTCACCGGACTTACGACTGCTGCGCAGCCGAGCGGGAGCAAGCTCCCTCGCCACAGGATTGAAGAACGCCGCCCAACAAAAAGCCCCGCATTTGCGGGGCTTTCTGTTTTACGCGGCGTTCTTCGCCTTGATCTTCTTCAGCTCTTCGTCACGCAGCTCGCGGCGCAGGATCTTGCCGACGTTGGTGGTCGGCAGTGCATCGCGGAATTCCACCGAACGCGGCACCTTGTAACCGGTGACGTTGGCGCGCATGTGTTCCATCACGGTTTCCTTGGTCAGGGTCACGCCCGGTTTGGCCACGATGAAGATCTTGATCGCTTCGCCCGACTTCTCGTCCGGCACGCCGATGGCCGCGCACTGCAACACGCCCGGCAAGGTTGCCAGCACGTCTTCCAGTTCGTTCGGGTAAACATTGAAACCGGACACCAGGATCATGTCCTTCTTGCGATCGACAATGCGCATGTAGCCATCGGGCTGGATCAGCGCGATGTCACCGGTCTTCAGCCAGCCTTCGCTGTCGAGGATCTCGTCGGTGGCTTCCTGACGCTGCCAGTAGCCCTTCATCACTTGCGGGCCCTTGACGCACAGCTCGCCGATTTCGCCCATGGGCTGCTCGACACCGGCATCGTCGATGACTTTGCACAGGGTCGACGGCACCGGAATGCCGATGGTGCCGATCTGGATGTTCTGGATCGGGTTGACCGTGGCCACCGGGCTGGTTTCGGTCATGCCGTAACCTTCACAGATCGAGCAGCCGGTCACGGCTTTCCAACGCTCGGCCGCGGCCAGTTGCAGGGCCATACCGCCGGACAGGGTGACTTTCAGGTTGGAGAAATCCAGCTTGCGGAAACCTTCGTTGTTGCACAGCGCCACGAACAGTGTGTTCAGGCCAACGAAACCGCTGAACTTCCACTTCGACAGTTCCTTGACCATCGCCGGCAGGTCGCGCGGGTTGCTGATCAGGATGTTGTGGTTGCCGATCAGCATCATCGCCATGCAATGAAAAGTGAACGCATAGATGTGGTACAGCGGCAACGGGGTGATCAGGATCTCGCAGCCTTCGTTGAGGTTGGAGCCCATCAGCGCCTTGCACTGCAGCATGTTGGCGACGAGGTTGCGATGGGTGAGCATTGCGCCCTTTGCCACGCCGGTGGTGCCGCCGGTGTATTGCAGTACCGCGACGTCGCTGCTGTGCGGGTTGGCTTCGGTCACAGGCTGGCCCTGGCCCTTGCTCAGCACGTCATTGAACTTGACGGCTTTAGGCAGGTGATAGGCCGGCACCATCTTCTTCACGTACTTGATCACGCTGTTGATCAGCAGGCGCTTGACCGGCGGCAGCAGGTCGGCGACTTCGGTGACGATGACGTGTTTGACGCCGGTCTTCGGCACCACGGCTTCCGCCAGGTGCGCCATATTGGCCAGACACACCAGGGCTTTGGCGCCGGAGTCGTTGAATTGGTGTTCCATTTCCCGCGCGGTGTACAGCGGGTTGGTGTTGACCACAATCAGCCCGGCGCGGATCGCACCGAAGACGGCGACCGGGTACTGCAGAACGTTGGGCAGTTGCACGGCGATTCGATCACCGGGCTGCAAGTCGGTATGCTGTTGCAGATACGCGGCAAACGCACCGGACAATTCGTACAGTTCACCGTAGGTGATTGTCTTGCCCAGGTTGCTGAAAGCCGGTTTGTTGGCGAAGCGTTGGCAGGACTGCTTCAACACTGCCTGAATATTCGGGTACTCGTCTGGATTGATGTCGGCAGCAATTCCAGCCGGGTATTTATCCTTCCAAAAGTCTTCGATCATGGAAGCCCACTCCTCAGCAACGCGAATTCTTCACCGCATTTGATGCGATTATTATTGGTGTGTGTTTTGTATTGGTGAATCTGGCTTTTCTACAGGCCGAGAAGTCACAAAGCGCGCCGAGAGTAGCAGCTTTGCCAAGGGCCGACTAGAGCCAAAAGCGGCCTCCATGGTCACTTTAATGACTCAAGACTTTCTAACAGTCATTTTAGAGCAAAAATCCTATATCACCCTGAAAGCCCCGGTTTTCCGGGCCTTCACCCCCCAAAAAGCATCGCGGGCAAGCCCGCTCCCACAAGGTTGATGGAGATCCCTGTGGGAGCGTGGCTTGCCCGCGATCCGCGCAACGCGCGGCCATTCACCGATCAGGCGATATCGCGCAACTCCCGCCGCAAAATCTTGCCGACCGGCGTCATCGGCAATGACTCACGCAGCACGATGTGTTTCGGCACTTTGTAGGCCGTGAAATTCTCTTTGCAGTACGCCTTGAGCTCTTCGAGGCTGACCCCGGTTTCCCGCGCCACCACAAACAGCTTCACCGCCTCGCCCGAACGCTCATCCGGCACACCGATCACCGCGCAGTTGGCGACTTTCGGGTGAGCCATCACCACGTCCTCGATCTCGTTGGGGTACACGTTGAAACCGGAGACGATGATCATGTCCTTCTTGCGGTCGACGATGCGCACGAAGCCGTCCGGGTCGATCACCGCAATATCACCGGACTTGAACCAGCCCTCGGCGTCCAGCACTTCGGCGGTGGCCTCGGGTTTGTGCCAGTAGCCTTTCATGATCTGCGGGCCTTTGATACACAGCTCGCCACGCTCGCCCATCGGCTGCTCGACGCCCTCGTCATCGATGACTTTCAGCAGCGTACCCGGCACCGGCAGGCCGACCGTGCCCAGGCGCGACTTTTCGCCATACGGGTTGGTGCAGGCCACCGGCGAGGTTTCGGTCAGACCGTAACCTTCAGTAATGCGGCAACCGGTGATCTGCTCCCAGCGCTCGGCGGTGGCCTTGACCAGCGCGGTACCGCCGGAGTTGGTCAGCTTGAGGCTGGAGAAATCCAGGGTCTTGAAGTCCGGGTGATCCATCAGCGCGACGAACAACGTATTCAGCCCGAGCAACGCCGAGAAGCGCCAGTTCTTCAGTTCCTTGATGAAGCCTGCGATGTCTCGCGGATTGGTGATCAGCACGTTGTGGTTACCGGAAACCATCATGCACATGCAGTTCGCGGTGAAGGCATAGATGTGATAAAGCGGCAGCGGCGCCACCATCACCTCCTGCCCCTCACGCAGCAGTGGCTGACCGTCAGGCCCCAGTTGGGCGAGACAGGCGCGCACTTGTTGCATGTTCGCCACGAGGTTGCCGTGGGTCAGCATCGCGCCCTTGGCCAGCCCGGTGGTGCCACCGGTGTATTGCAACACGGCGATGTCGTCGAGGCTGACTTTCAGCGGTTTGATTCCCAAACCACGGCCCAGGCGCAGCGCACTCTTGAACGAGATCGCCTGCGGCAGCGAATAGTCCGGGACCATTTTCTTCACTTTGCTGACCACAGTATTGATCAGCCAGCCCTTGGCGGTGGGCATCAGATCGCCCATTTTCGCTTCGATCAGGTATTGCAGGTCGGTGTCCGGCAGCACTTCCTGGACCTTCTGCCCGAACATGTTCAGGTATACCAGCGCCCGGGCACCGGAGTCCTTGAACTGGTGGCGCATCTCGCGCGCGGTGTACAGCGGGTTGGTGTTGACCACGATCAGCCCGGCGCGCAAGGCGCCGAACACGGCAATCGGATATTGCAGCACGTTGGGCATCTGCACCGCGATGCGATCCCCCGGCACCAGATCGGTGTGGGCTTGCAGGTAACCGGCGAACGCCGCGCTGTAGCGCTCGAGTTCCGCGTAGGTCAGGGTCACGCCCATATTGCTGAAGGCCGGACGGTCCGCGAATTTCTTGCAGGAACGCTCAAACACCTCGATCACCGACTTGAACTCGCCCATGTCGATGTCCAGGGGTACGCCGGCGGGGCGTTTGTCATTCCAGAAATCAGGTTGCATTGTTCTTGTCCTCTTTACCTGAATCGATCCGGGAGCCGCTTTTCTGTGGTTTCGCGCTGATCCCTGAGGGCACAAAGCAAAAAGCGGAGCTTCACGGACACTAGCAGTTATGGCCATTGAGGCAAATAAGGGCAATGGCGACATTGATCGTATGAATCTTCGTGCCGTGGCGTGAGCTGATCGGACGCGCTATACAATGCAACGACTGCGGGCCGTAACCGCTCGATCAAAAAGGAATTGCCATGATCCACCGTGCCTTCTGGCTGGACGCGAGTGACCGCAGCCGCCTGTTCGTCAACCAGTGGCTGCCCGCCGCGCCATTGAAAGCAGTCATTCTGCTGGCCCACGGCATGGCCGAACACAGCGCTCGCTATGAAAGGCTGGCGAATGCGTTCTGCGAACAAGGCTATGGTGTGTATGCCCCGGATTTGCGCGGGCATGGCAAAACCGCCGAACACGGGACGCTCGGGCATTTCGCCGATGACGACGGCTGGTGCAAAGTGATCGGCGATCTGGCCAGCCTCAATCAGCACATCGGCCAGCAGCATCCCGAGGTACCAATCATCCTGCTCGGGCACAGCATGGGCAGCTACCTCGCCCAGGGTTACCTGCTGCATCACAGCGCCAGCCTGCACGGGGCGATTCTCAGCGGCTCGAACTTCCAGCCTGTCGCGCTTTACGGCGCGGCGCGGCAAATCGCCCGTTTCGAAAAACTGCGTCAGGGTGGCAAAGGCCGCAGCGCGTTGATCGAGTGGTTGTCGTTCGGCTCGTTCAACAAAAAATTCAAACCGGCGCGTACCCCGTTCGACTGGCTGAGCCGCGATCCGGTGGAGGTCGATCGCTATGCCAGCGACCCGCTTTGCGGCTTTCGCTGCACCAACCAACTGTGGATCGACTTGCTCGGCGGCTTGCAGCAGATCAGCAAAGCGTCCAATCTCGCGCAGATCGACCCGGGCCTGCCGCTGCTGGTGATCGGCGGTGAATGTGATCCGGTGAGCGAAGGCAAACGTCTGACAGATCTGGCCGAAGCGTTGCGCTCGGCCGGCAGCCAGAACCTGCAACTGAAGATCTACCCGCAGGCGCGGCACGAATTGTTCAATGAAACCAATCGCGACGAAGTGATCGCCGATGTGCTGGCCTGGATCGACCAGGCGCTGAGCCATCGCCGCCCTCATCGCAGCGAATAATTTTTTGTGGATTCACTTTAATCCGTCACAGGAATCAAGACCGATGACCCAGGTTACCAACATCCCTTACGAAGCCCTCGAAGTCGGCCAGACCGCCAGCTACAGCAAGACGGTGGAAGAACGCGACATTCAGCTGTTCGCCGCGATGTCCGGCGACCACAACCCGGTGCACTTGGACGCCGAGTTCGCCGCCGCCAGCATGTTCAAGGAACGCATCGCCCATGGCATGTTCAGTGGTGCGTTGATCAGCGCGGCCGTGGCGTGCGAGCTGCCTGGGCCGGGCACCATCTACATCGGTCAGCAAATGAGCTTTCAGAAGCCGGTGAAGATTGGCGACACCCTGACCGTGCGTCTGGAAATTCTCGAGAAATTGCCGAAGTTTCGCGTGCGCATCGCCACTCGCGTGTTCAATCAGCGTGATGAATTGGTGGTGGATGGCGAGGCCGAGATTCTCGCGCCGCGCAAGCAACAGACCGTGACCCTGCCGACGTTGCCGGCGATCAGCATCGGCTGATGGAAAAAATCGCAGCCTTCGGCAGCTCCCACCGTGGAATGCGTTCCCCTGTAGGAGCTGCCGCAGGCTGCGATCTTTTGCTTTCCCCTCACGCATAAAAAAACGCCAGACTAGCTGGCGTTTTTTATAACCTGCAAACGCTTACGAACGCGCGCGAGCCTGGTTACGCAGGGCTTTCACCTGGTCGTGATTGCGTTGCACGCCGTGGTACTGACGCTCAACCAGGTCACGGATGCCGACCAGGTTGTGCTTGTTGATTTTCTCGATGGCTTCACGATAAGCCTTGAGTGCATGATCTTCACCGCGCTCGGCTTCGTTCAGTACAGCCTCTTCGTCCTTGCCGGTGAACATGGCTTTGACGTCGACCCAGCGACGGTGCAGGTCACCGCTGACGCTGGTAGAGGTTTCCGGATCACCGCCCATCGAACGCACGGTAGCCTGCAGTTCGGCAGCGGCAGTGGCGCAATCGGCAGAACGCTTGGCGAACAGCGCTTTGAGTTCTGGATGCTTGATGTCTTCGGCGCAAGTCTTGAACCCTTCCTGACCGTCCTTGCTGGTTTCGATCAGGTCGTTGAGTACAGAGATGGCTTCTTTGTTCATGTCAGTCATTTTTCAATTCCTTGCGGTTGGTTGAAGATGCAAGGGTTATTGCAGTGTGCGTGCCAGCTTTTTGATAAAAAATAAATCCTTATTTTTCAACAAGTTAAAGATATTTGAACTATCTGTATCACGGTTATTTGCATGATCTGTCATTTGGCCTGCATGCAGAATGCCTGTATTTTCCAGAGTGTTCCGAAGCCAGATGATTGCCCCTGATGAATCCTGAAAAACTCGAACTGCTGATCACCCGTGAAATGCCCTTTGGCAAGTACAAGGGCCGGATCATTGCCGACCTGCCGGGCCCTTATTTGAACTGGTTCGCTCGCGAAGGCTTCCCTCACGGCGAGCTCGGCGGACTGTTGGCGCTGATGCAGGAAATCGACCATAACGGTCTGTCGGAGCTGCTTGAACCGCTACGCGCCAAACACGGCAAACCCGCCCCGCGCCACTGAAGCGCCCTCCCCTTCCTGAGCCGAGTCGACCATGCCTGACAACACCCGCCGCGCCCGTGACGAAGCATTCTGGCAAACCTTCGCCGATCGTTACGAAGCGCAAACCGGCCCGCTGAACCTGGAGAACGGTTACTTCGGGCGCATGTCGCGCACAGTGATCGAGGACTATCAGCGCAATATCGAGATGATCAACACCCGCAACTCGGTGTACGTGCGCCAGCGTTTCGAACAACACGACAGCCTGGAGATCCGTGCGCAACTGGCCGAGACCATCGGTGTGCGCGCGCAGAGCATCGCCTTCACCCGCAACGCCAGCGATGCGCTGCAGTCGCTGATCCGCAATTACAATCGCCTGCAGCCGGGCGATCAGGTGCTGATCTGCGACCTGGAATACGACACGGTCAAAGGCGCCATGCGCTGGCTGGCGCGCCATCGCGGCGTGGAGGTGATCGAGATCAGCCACACCCATCCGGCCACTTTCGACAGCCTGCTGGATACCTATCGCGAAGCCTTCGTCCGCTATCCAAAACTCAAGCTGATGGCCCTGACCCACGTGACTCATCGCACGGGGCTGGTGATGCCGGTGCAGGCCATCGCTGCGCTGGCGAAACAACATGACGTAGACATTATCCTCGACGGCGCCCACGCCCTCGGCCAGATAGAGTTCAACCTTGAAGCCTTGGGCATCTCGTTCGCTGGTTTCAATCTGCACAAATGGATTGGTGCACCGTTGACTCTGGGTTTTCTGTACATCGCCCCGCAGCGCCTTGCCGACATTGATCCGGACATGGGCGAAATGCACTTTCCGGCCAGCGACATCCGCGCGCGCACGCCGTACAGCACACCGAACATTCCGGCGTTGATGTCCCTGCCGCTGGCGCTCGAGGAGCATCGTTCGCTCGGCGGCGCAGCAGCCAAGGGCGCGCGACTGAATTACCTGCGCAACCTGTGGGTCAGCGCCGTGCGCCACTTGCCGGGGATCGAAGTGATGACCCCGGACGATCCGCGCTTGTATTGCGGCATCACCTCGATGCGCTTCACTCGCCACACCGATCAACAGGTGATGGTCGAACGCCTGCTCGATGAGTACCACTTGTTCACCGTGGTGCGTAACGGTGCGGCGAGCGGGCCGAGCATCCGTATCACTCCGGGATTGACCACCACGGCGGCTGACATGCAGTTGCTGACCCGTGCACTCAACGAGCTGCGCTGATCCGTTCACACGGTGTACTTGTCGAAGTCCTCGGGCTTGATCTGCGACGAGGCGGCAAAGGTGTCGATGCCGATGGTCAGGTGGCCGAAAAAACCGTCCTCGTGCGATTCACGCCCGATCGGCCACACCGTCAAGGTTGAGCCCTCGCCGCCCATGTTGGCGTAGTAGCTGTCCTCGGCGTTGTTCAACGGTGCAGAGGCCCGCCCGCGATAGTCCCGGGCATTGAGCACGGCGCGGGACACCACCTCGGGAAAATACAGCTGACCGACCCAGGCCACGTTGCGCTCATCCAGATATTCACTGCCGCTGACCATGCGCACGGCCACATGAATGTGCAGCGCCCGACCGGCATAGAACCCCGGATAGATGGTGGTGAAGCGCGCCCGTCCCTGCTGATCACAGAACTGGCTGCCGCGCAGGTAGGTGTCATCATCGGTACGCGGGATCGAGCCGATGGCATCGGTGTCGACCTCCCGATCCGGATTGATCCGGCTCCACCCCGAATAGGCGCCCCGCGCATTGCAGTGCCAGATATCCACCAGCGCGCCGCTCACCGGCTCGCCGGTCATCGCGTCGACGATCGTCAGGCGCAGCAGCAGTGGCAGGCCCTCGGCGCCCTCGCTGATATTGCGTCGCAGTAATTTGGGATTGCGGAAATACGGCCCGGCGATCTGCTCGGGCGCCAGTTGATACACCGGTTGGGGTGTTGCGGCTGAAGTGTCTCGTTCCATGACGCGTTCTCTCTTCCATAAGATGAACGCAGATTAACGGCGCACGCCGCTCTCGGTGCGGTAACTATGTATCGCGTCATTTCTCATGACTTTTTCCGGGCAAAAAAAAACGGTGCACCGACCAAGCGCACCGTAAAGCCGTAGAACACACAACGAAGTGTCGGGTAAAACGTTTAGTCCAGCAGTGCCAGGGCCTCGGCAGTGCATTCCTGAATACGCGCCCAGTCGCCGTTCTTGATCCACTCCGGATCGAGCATCCAGCTGCCGCCCACGCACATGACGTTTTTCAGCGCCATGTAGCTCTTGATATTGGCCGGGCCGACGCCACCGGTCGGGCAGAATTTCACTTCACCGAACGGGCCGCCGAGGGCCTTGATCGCCGCCACGCCACCGCTGACTTCCGCCGGGAACAGCTTGAAGCGGCGATAGCCCAGGCCATAGCCTTCCATAATGCCGGAGGCGTTGCTGATGCCGGGCAGCAGCGGAATCGGGCTGTCGACGCTGGCTTCGAGCAGGTCACGGGTGATACCCGGGGTGACGATGAACTGCGAACCCGCCGCTTCAGCCGCCGCAAGCATGTTACGGTCGAGCACGGTGCCGGCGCCGGTCACCAGTTCCGGACGCTGCTCACGCAGGATCTGGATCGCCTTGAGACCGAACTGCGAACGCAGGGTCACTTCCAGCGCAGTCAGACCACCCGCGGCCAGGGCGTCGGCCAGCGGCAGCACGTCCTGTTCACGGGCGATGGTGATCACCGGCAGGATCCGCGCCTTGGCGCAGAGGCTGTCGATCAGGGCAACTTTGTCCGCCATGGAAACGGTCGGGGATGGGGTTGTCATAGCGGCTGTTCCTTGGCTCATGGGCACCAGTAGATCTCTAACGTAGGTTGCAGAAACGCGCGCACCGGCATGGCCGCGACGTCGTCGGATGCCAGTGCGGCATTCAGTGTGGTCAGTTTCGATTGACCGGAAATCGACAGAATCTTGTGCTTCGCCGAAGCCAGCAGCGCGCGGCTCATGGTCAGACGTTGACGCGGCACACTCGGCGCCAGCATTGGCCAGCAGCGACGGCTGCCGTCAGCCTGCAACGCTTGCGTCAGGTTCGGGCTGTCGGGGAACAGCGACGCGGTGTGACCGTCATCGCCCATGCCCAGCACCAGCACGTCAATCGGCGGCAATTCGGCAAGCAAGCGGTCGGCCTGCTCCGCAGCCTGCTCGACGTTCGCCGCCGCGCTGTAGAGGCTGAGGAACTGCGCCTTGGCGGCCGGGCCCTTGAGCAGGTACTGCTTGAGCAGACCGGCGTTGCTGTCGGCGTGTTCGACCGGTACCCAGCGCTCGTCGGCGAGGGTCACGACGACCTTCGACCAGTCCAGCTCCTGCTTGGCCAGGTGCTGAAAAAACGCCACCGGGCTGCGACCGCCTGAGACCACCAGCACCGCGTTGCCGCGTGCAGCGATGGCATCGCTCAACTGCTTGGCAACGTTCAGCGCCAGACCTTCGGCCAACAGCACCGGGCTCTTGAATTCGTGGGCATTCACGCCCGCGGGCAGTTTCACATCAGATATCGCCATACCACGACCTCCCGTCCCGCGTGATCAGTGCAATCGAGCTCATCGGCCCCCACGACCCGGCCGCATACGGCTTGGGCGCGTCACCGGACTTCTTCCAGCCGGCGATCAACTGGTCACACCACTTCCACGCGGCTTCGATTTCATCTTTACGGACAAACAGGTTCTGATTGCCGTTCATCACTTCCAGCAACAACCGCTCGTAGGCGTCGGGGATCCGCGCACTGCGCCAGGTGTCGGAGAAATTCAGTTGCAGCGGGCCGCTGCGCAGTTGCATGCCCTTGTCCAGGCCTTGCTCCTTGGTCATCACACGCAAGGAAATGCCTTCGTCCGGTTGTAGACGGATGATCAGTTTGTTGCTGATCTGCAGGCGCTGTTCCGGCGCAAAGATGTAGTGCGACGGTTCCTTGAAGTGAATGACGATCTGCGACAGCTTCTGCGGCATGCGCTTGCCGGTCCGCAGGTAGAACGGCACGCCGGCCCAGCGCCAGTTGCGGATGTCGGCACGCAGGGCGACGAAGGTTTCGGTGTCGCTCTGGGTGTTGGAATTCGGCTCTTCGAGGTAGCCCGGCACGGACTTGCCTTCGCTGTGCCCGGCGATGTACTGACCGCGCACCACCTGCGTGGTCAGGCCTTCCGGGCTGATCGGCGCCAGGGCCTTGAGCACCTTTACCTTTTCATCACGAATGCTGTCGGCGGACAGGTCGGCCGGCGGGTCCATGGCGATCAGGCACAGCAGCTGCAACAGGTGATTCTGGATCATGTCGCGCAGCTGGCCGGCCTTGTCGAAGTAGCCCCAACGGCCTTCGATACCGACCTTCTCGGCCACGGTGATTTCCACGTGGGAGATGTAATTCTGGTTCCACTGGGTTTCGAACAGGCTGTTGGCGAAACGCAGGGCGATCAGGTTCTGGACGGTCTCTTTGCCCAGGTAGTGGTCGATGCGATAGGTGCGGTTCTCCGGGAAGAACTGAGCCACGGCGTCGTTCACCTTGCGCGAGGATTCCAGATCGGAGCCGATCGGCTTTTCCAGAACCACGCGGGTGTTTTCTGCCAGACCGACTTTCGCCAGGTTCTCGCAGATCGCGCCGTACACCGCTGCCGGTGTGGCGAAGTAGGCAATCATGCGTTGCCCGCTGCCGGCCGCTTCGGCCAGCGCCACATAGTCTTCAGCCTTGAGGAAGTCGACGTGCAGATAGCTCAGGCGCGCGAGAAAGCGCTCGGCCACCGCCTCGTCCAGCTCTTTGCCGACGTAACGGCGCAATTCGGCGGCGATAAACGCCAGGTGCTGCTGCTCGGAACCGGGTTCACGGGCCAGCGCAATAATGCGCGTGTTCTCGTGCAACAGGTCGGCGCCATCGAGGTGATAAAGGGCAGGAAACAGCTTGCGTAGGGCCAGATCGCCCAGAGCGCCGAACAAGGCAAAGGTGCACGGTTCAACCGTAATCGAAGGCATGATGTTTGTTCTTTTATCAAGTTAAGCTACAAATACCTTTTTTCAAGGCATCACTCAAGGGAAAATGTAGTAATAACCACAACATTTTCGCAAAATACAGATTCCGAGTGGTGGTCGGTCGGAGCCATCAGTAGGATAGGCCACCGTCACGGGCCACATCAAAGGCCCAATTTGCATAGCCCGGCGCACCTTTGCGCAGGTGAATTAGGAATTCCATATGGACCGCGTGCGAAATTTACTGGAACAGATCCAGAGTCGCCTTGAAGAGCTGAACAAGGCCGAACGCAAAGTCGCCGAGGTGATCCTGCTCAACCCACAGCAGGCCACCCGCTTCAGCATCGCCGCCCTCGCCCAGGCCGCGTCGGTGAGCGAGCCGACGGTCAACCGTTTCTGCCGTTCGTTCGGTGTCAGCGGCTACCCTGAACTCAAGCTGCAACTGGCGCAGAGCCTGGCCAGTGGCGCGGCGTATGTCAGCCGCGCGGTGGAGGCCGATGACAATCCCGAGGCGTACACGCAGAAGATTTTCGGCAGTGCCATCGCTTCGCTGGACAGCGCTTGCCAGGCGCTCGATCCGAACCTGATCAGCCGCGCCGTCGACCTGTTGATCCAGGCGCGGCAGATCCACTTTTTCGGCCTGGGTGCTTCGGCTCCGGTGGCGCTGGATGCGCAGCACAAATTCTTCCGTTTCAATCTCGCCGTCACCGCGCACGCGGATGTGCTGATGCAGCGGATGATTGCGTCAGTGGCGCACACCGGCGAACTGTTCGTGATCATTTCCTACACCGGTCGTACCCGCGAACTGGTGGAAGTGGCGCGCATCGCCCGGGAGAACGGCGCTTCGGTGTTGGGCTTGACCGCGGAGAATTCGCCGCTGGCCAAGGCCAGTACCCTGAGCCTGAATATTCCGCTGCCGGAAGACACCGACATCTATATGCCGATGACCTCACGGATCATTCAGTTGACAGTGCTGGATGTGTTGGCGACCGGCATGACCCTGCGTCGCGGGGTGGATTTCCAGCCGCATCTGCGCAAGATCAAGGAGAGCTTGAATGCCAGCCGGTATCCGGTGGGTGACGAGTTCAACTGAGGCCTGATAATTCTTTATTGAATGATCCGACCTCTTCGCTGGCAAGCCAGCTCCCACAGTGTCCGGGTCGTCCACAAAATCCATGACCGCCACTGAATCTGTGGGAGCTGGCTTGCCAGCGATGGGGCCAGCAGCCACCGTACAAACTCAGGCAGCAGCCCACGCCTGCAAACTCAAATGCGCCTTCTCCCCCGGCGCCAGATGCAGGCTGTCGGTACCGCCCGCCGCCGCTTCGACACAGACAAACTCCGCCACTTCATCCCAGCTCACCCCCAGCAATGGTCGCGAGCCAGGATGCCAGACCACGGTGTCGCCGCTGTCACCGGTATCGATGCACAATTCGCGCTGCCAGGCGTGATCCTTGAGCTGCAATTCGCCGTCGTGCTGGAACACCCGCTGACAACCGCCCTCCACGCGCAGTTCGCCTTCCTGCTGGCAGGACTGGCGGCTCAACTGGTCATAACCCTGCGCCCCTTCGAGCCCGGACAGCGCTATCTCACCGACATCGCCAATACGCCAGTAAGCATGCAAAGCCTGGCTCAACTGGCACGGCATGTCGTCCTGATGCTCGGTGCTCAGGCGTAATTCCATGCGTTCGCCCAAATGCGCGTGCAGGTCGACCTGCCAGTCGCACAGCTGCAATTGCCAATGCAGGCGCACGCCATCCTCGGCACTGCTGCTGTCGATCAGTTTCCAGTCGAGCAGTCGCGCCCAGCCATGGGACGGCCATGCGTTTTCGCTCGGATGGCGGCCATACCATGGCCAGCACACTGGCACACCACCGCGAATGGCACCCACGTGCGGCCACTTCGCCGCACACCATAACCACGGTTTCTGCCCGCGCGGCTGAAAGTGCAGCAACTGCGCGCCCTGGCGACTGAACACCGCCTGACACAGCGGATGGTCGATCACCAGCACATCGCGCATCTGATAGCGCTCCCAGGCAAACACCGGTCGTTCGCGCAGGGATTTGAAGAAGCGTTGCAGCGGATGCTCATGCATTGGCCACGGTCCTGAAAATCATGGGGGTACTCAATTACCTTTGTGCCCAGTGAGAGTGAACACTGTGGCGAGGGGATTTAGCGAAACGTCGCACCGCCCCGATGGGGCGCGGAGCGGCCCTGAACCAATTGCATACGGTATGTCAGGGTGAAAACGGTTGCAGGTCTGGGGTCGCTTCGCAACCCATCGGGGATAAATCCCCTCGCCACAGGTATTTCATTGGACGGCTATCGCAAAAAAAAGCGGACAGCCTGGGCTGTCCGCAAATATGCGCACATGGAGAGGAGCTTATCGCAGACGCGTCAGAACGTAGACTGAATTTTCAGGCCAGCGACCAAAGCGTTGTCCACGGCATCAACACCGCCCGGGTGAGTGATGTACTGCAGGTTAGGACGCACGGTCAGCCAGTTGGTGACGTGGAAGCCGTAGTTGATCTCGTAGTTGTATTCGGTTTCACGAATCGGCGAGAACACCGGATTGTCGTAATCCGAGACACCGTTGGAGGCATTCAGCAGTTCGGCGTTTTTCTTCACGTCATCGTTGACGTGTATACGCGCCGCGCCGATGCCGACGTCATCCTTCGGACGGGCGTCGAACGGGCCTTTGTAGACAAACATCACCGACTGATAGTTATCGATGAAGTTGGTGTCCTTGTCGTGGAAGGTCGCGTTGGCGGCAATGTTCAGACCGCGGCTGGCATCACCGTTGTGGCTGGTGAGTTGCTGCTGCGCGACGAACCAGTAGCCGTGTTTGCTGCTGTGGGTCTTGTAGGCGTCACCAGTGGTCGCTGCGTCGAAACCGTTGACGTCTTCACGCACGTCGCTGGCGTCAGCGGTGCTCTTGTAGTAACCGATGCGGTATTCGCCCGGCAGGCTGTTGACCTTCGGCGACCAGACCAGTTCGACTGGCAGAACAGTCCCTTTGGTGCCGCTGCCGCTGAGCTTGAAGCCGTTGCCGTGTTCCAGCTGCGACGGGTTCTGGTTGTACGCACCGATCTGCGCGTAGAGCTCGTCGTTGATGTTGTACTTCACGCGGATCGCGGCCTGGCTGACCGGCCAGTTGTACCAGATGTTGGTCGCCCAGTTACCCACTTGCGAGCCGCAGAACGCCAGGTTCTGGAAGTCGCACGGGAAGGTGTTGAAGTCTTCGCCCTCACCGAAGTAACCGGCCTTGACGTCAAGCTTGTTGTCGAAGAACTGGTGCTGAATCCACAACTGGGTCAGACGCACCATGTGGCCACGGCCGTAGACTTCCTGCGAGGAAGACAAGGTGCCGGCACGCGGATCGCCAATACGATCGTTGGAGATGTTCTGACCGTTACGGTTGGTCAACTGGATCTTGGCCTGAGTGTTGTCCCAGCCCCAGAGTTTTTGCAGGTCCAGCGCCACGCCCAGACCGAACTGATCGCTGTAGCGACCGGTCTTGTCGTCGTTGTAGCCGCCATGCAGGTTGGCGCCCATTTCCCCAACGTAGTCAGCCTTGATGTCGATACCCTGCTCGATCAGCTTGGTCCGCTCGCCACCCCAGTCGCCCGTCATCCATTTCGAATCGGAGCTGAACGCATCCGCAGCCATTGCATTGCCGGCCAGCACCAATGCCGCCGCAGCTGACACTTGGCAGATCAACCGGGCATTGACGTGTTTCTTTTTCATCCCTACATCCTCGTCTTTATTGTTATTAACTGTTTTTTTCCAACGCGGTTTACATAAATTGCGATGGATTACAGGCAATCCAGCGCGTGCTCCTGTTTGGAATCCGATCCCTGTGGGAGCTGGCTTGCCAGCGATGGCGGTGATTCAGGCGACATCCATGTTGGATGTGCCGGCCCCATCGCTGGCAAGCCAGCTCCCACATGACCGCATTCCAGCATTGATCTTCAGCGACCTTTGAACTGGGCGACATTTGCCGACCGCGCTTCGGTCTGCGCCTGGCCCGCAACGCCCAGACGCTCGCCAGTCTTGGCATCGAACAACAACACTTTCGACGGATCGAATTGCAGGGTCAGGGTCTCGCCCACCTGCGGTGCCACGTCCGGCGCCAGGCGGCAGCAGACTTTGGTTTCATTCAGGTTGACGAACACCAGGGTGTCCGGACCGGTCGGCTCGGTGACCTGCACTTCGGCCTTGATGCTCGGCAGGCCATTGCCCTCGCCGTTCGCCAGCACGATCTGCTCCGGGCGCAGGCCGAGGATCACTTCGCGATCTTCCAGCCCTGCATCCTGCATGCTCATCGGCAACTCGCAACGCGCCTGACCGCTGTCGAGCAGCGCCAGCAGACGACCGTCCTTGCGTTGCAGACGCAGCGGAATGAAGTTCATCGGCGGCGAACCGATGAAGCTCGCCACAAACAGGTTGGCCGGGTCGTTGTAGATCTCTTTCGGCGTGCCGAACTGCTGAATGATGCCGTCCTTCATCACCGCCACCTTGTCGCCCAGGGTCATCGCTTCGATCTGGTCGTGGGTCACGTAAACGGTGGTGGTTTTCAGACGCTGGTGCATCAGTTTCATTTCGGTGCGCATCTCGACGCGCAGCTTGGCGTCGAGGTTCGACAACGGTTCGTCGAACAGATAGATCTTCGGCCGCCGCGCCAACGCACGACCCATTGCCACGCGCTGTTGCTGACCACCGGAGAGTTGGCCCGGTTTGCGGTTGAGCAGGTGTTCGATCTGCAGCAGCTTGGCCACGCGCGCGACTTCTTCGTCGATCGCCGACTGGCTCATCTTGCGAATTTTCAGACCGAACTCGATGTTCTCGCGCACGCTCATGGTCGGGTACAGCGCGTAGGACTGGAACACCATGGCGATGTCGCGATCCTTCGGGCTCATGCCGCTGACGTCCTGGTCGCCGATCATGATCGCGCCACCGGTGATGGTCTCCAGGCCGGCGATGCAGTTCATCAGGGTCGACTTGCCGCAGCCCGACGGGCCGACCAGGATCAGGAACTCACCGTCCTTGATCGACAGTTCGATGTTCTTCAGGGTGTCCGGCAGGCCGGCACCGTAGGTCTTGTTGACGTTGCGAAGTTCGAGCGTTGCCATGATTACCCCTTGACTGCGCCGGCCGTCAGCCCGCGCACGAAATACTTGCCTGCGACCACATAGACCAGCAGGGTCGGCAGCCCGGCGATCATCGCCGCTGCCATATCAACGTTGTATTCCTTGGCCCCGGTGCTGGTGTTGACCAGGTTGTTCAGCGCCACCGTGATCGGTTGCGAATCACCGCTGGAGAACACCACACCGAACAGGAAGTCGTTCCAGATCTGGGTGAACTGCCAGATCAGGCAAACCATGATGATCGGGGTCGACATCGGCAGAATGATCTGCCGGAAGATCGTGAAGAAACCCGCGCCATCCAGCCGTGCAGCCTTGATCAGCGCATCGGGAATGCTCACGTAGTAGTTACGGAAAAACAGCGTGGTAAACGCGAGACCATAGACCACGTGCACGAACACCAGGCCGGTGGTGGTGCTCGCCAGGCCCATCTTGCCGAGGGTGAACGAGGCCGGCAGCAGCACGGTCTGGAACGGCAGGAAGCAACCGAACAGCAGCAGACCGAAGAACAGCTGCGAACCACGAAAGCGCCAGAACGACAGCACGTAGCCGTTCAACGCGCCGATGGCGGTGGAGATGACCACGGCCGGCACGGTGATCTTGATCGAGTTCCAGAAGTAACCGTCAACCGTGGCCCAGGCCTTGACCCAGCCGATGCCGCTGACCACGGTCGGCCAGCTCAGCAGGTTGCCGGTGCTGATGTCTTCCGGCGTCTTGAAGCTGGTCAGCAACATCACCACCAGCGGAATCAGATACAGCAATACCGCGAGGATCAGCACCGCGTAGATCGCGACGCGACTGAGGCTGAACGCGGGTTTTGCAGCGAGACTAGTCATGACGCTTGGTCCTCAGCTCGGAGTACAGGTAAGGCACGATGATCGCGAGAATCGCACCGAGCATCAGAATCGCACTGGCCGAGCCCATGCCCATCTGGCCGCGACTGAAGGTGAAGGAGTACATGAACATCGCCGGCAGGTCGGAGGAATAACCCGGGCCACCTGCCGTCATCGCCGCGACCAGGTCGAAGCTCTTGATCGCGATGTGGGCGAGGATCATCACCGCACTGAAGAACACCGGACGCAGGCTTGGCAGCACGACTTTCCAGTAGATGGTCGGCATGCTCGCACCGTCGATCTGTGCGGCACGGATGATCGACTGATCAACCCCGCGCAGGCCGGCAAGGAACATTGCCATGATGAAGCCCGAGGCTTGCCACACAGCGGCGATCACCAGGCAATACACCACACGATCCGGGTCGATCAGCCAGTCCAGACGGAAGCCTTCCCAGCCCCAGTCACGCAACAATTTGTCCAGGCCCATGCCCGGGTTGAGCAGCCATTTCCACGCGGTACCGGTGACGATCATCGAGAGCGCCATCGGGTACAGGTAAATGGTGCGGATAAAGCCTTCGCGACGGATGCGCTGGTCGAGGAACACCGCCAGCAGCACGCCGATCACCAGGGTGATGCCGATGAACATGCCACCGAACACCGCGAGGTTCTTGCTCGCTACCCACCAGCGGTCGTTGTCGAACAGCCGGGCGTATTGCGCCAGACCGGCCCACTTGTAGTTGGGCAGGAACGTCGAGGTGGTGAACGACAGCACGAACGTCCACAGGATGTAGCCATAGAAGCCCACCAGTACGATGAACATGCTCGGCGCCAACACCAGTTTCGGTAGCCAGCGCTGCAGTGCATCGAACGGCGAGGCTTTGCTGAACACAGCAACAGAACTCATGGGGAAATCCAGTACGAGGGTAGAAAATTCACACGCTTTCCCCTTGTGGGAGCGAGCTTGCTCCCACAGGGGCTGCGGTGCTGATGCTTATTTGGCCGACTGAACCGCCGCGCCCAGTTTCTTGGCCGCATCGGCCGGGTCGGCTTTCGGGTCGTTGATGTAGTTGGTCACGACATCAAAGAATGCGCCCTGCACCGCCAGCGTGGTCGCCATGTTGTGCGCCATGCTCGGTTGCAGGCCACCGGACTTGGCGTCAGCCAGAAAATCCTTGGCAGCGGTCTGCGCGCAGGAGTCGAAACCGAGTTTGTCCATGTTGTTCAACATGTCGTTACGTACCGGGATCGAGCCTTTGTTGATGCTGAAGACTTTCTGGAAGTTTTCCCCCAGCACGACTTTGGCGATGTCTTGCTGACCGGCCGCAGTGCCTTTGTCTTTCTGCTTGAACACCGCCAGGGAGTCGATGTTGTAGGTGAACGCCTTGTCGGTGCCCGGGAAGGCTACGCACTCGTAATCCTTGCCGGCGACTTTCTTGGCGGCGGTCCATTCGGACTTGGCCCAGTCACCCATGATCTGCATGCCGGCCTTGCCGTTGATGACCTTGGCCGCTTCCAGGTTCCAGTCCTGGCCTTTGCCGTCCTGGTCCATGTAGGTCGCGACTTTCTTCAGCTCGGTCAGCGCCTTGACCATTTCCGGACCGGTCAGCGCTTTGTTGTCCAGATCGACCAGGGCTTTCTTGTAACCATCAACGCCCATGACCGAGAGCACCACGGCTTCGAACACGGTGCTGTCCTGCCAAGGCTGACCGCCGTGAGCCAGCGGGATGAAGCCCGCAGCCTTGAGCTTGTCGCCGGCGGCGTAGAATTCTTCGAGGGTGGTCGGGTTCTTGGTGATGCCGGCTTTCTTGAACACTTCCGGGTTGATCCACAGCCAGTTCACGCGGTGAATGTTCACCGGTACGGCCACGTAATCACCGTCGTACTTCACGGTATCGGAGACTTTCTTGTCGAGCAGGCTGTCCCACTTCTCTTCTTTGGCCACGTCCTTCAGGACGTCGGTGTCGAGCAGACCGGTGGAGGCCCATTCCTGAATATCCGGGCCTTTGATCTGGGCCACGCCCGGCGGGTTGCCGGCCACGGCGCGGCTCTTCAACACGGTCATGGCCGTGGCACCGCCACCGCCGGCGACAGCGCCGTCTTTCCAGGTGAAACCGTCTTTTTCAACTTGCGCCTTGAGCACATCGACAGCGGCTTTTTCGCCACCGGACGTCCACCAGTGCACGACTTCAACCGAACCTTTGGATTCGGCAGCGGACACACTGAGAGGCAGAATTGCGAGCGGGAACAGGGAGGCGACAGAAATGACAGTAGCGAGGCGAGAAATCGCATTCATCTGAGATGTACCTTTCTTGTTGTTATGCATGCAAGTCTGGTGCTTGCGCTGCACAGGAGTTTAAACAGGGCGATTCCCTTCGCAGGTAACGAAGGGACGCGCAAATGTCACCACATGGTTACACAGGAACAGCCCGGGATATTTGCGCCAGAGCGGTTGCCATACTCGGTGACAAGGGTAGACGAGGGATCAACACCGCTTGCCACGCGTGGTAGAGATCGGGTTTGCCCGGCCAGATATCGGCGCTCGGACGGTTTTGCGGATCGAGTTCGTGATGCCAACTGCCATCGCAGCGATCGATGAAATGGCCTTCACAGAATTCCCAGAACAGCCGGTACCAGGTTTCGTATTGCGCATCACCGGTGCGTTTGAGCAAGGCGCTGGCCGCCGCGCTGGCTTCGGCATGGGTCCAGTGCAAGCGATGACGCACCACGGCTTTGTTGTCCCAGTCGAGGGTATAAACGATCCCCGGCGCGCCATCGACGTCCCAGCCGTTTCGGCAATTCTGCTCGAAGAGTTTTTGCGCATCGGTCGCCAGCCAACCGGGCGTGAGCATCCCGGCCTGGACCCGCGCCGCTTCGAGGTGCAGCAGCAGCCGCGCCCACTCGAAACCGTGGCCCGGGGTGGTGCCGTAAGGGCGGAAGCCGTCAGCGGGATTGTCGCGGTTGTACTCGCGCAGCGGTTGCCAGTCGCGGTCGAAGTGCTCGATGACCATGTAGCCGTTGGCGGCGGCGTGACCGTGGATCACCCGCTCGACGATGCGCTGCGCACGTACCAGCCAGCGCGGATCTTCAGTGACATCGGCCAGCGCAAGGAACGCTTCGGTGGCGTGCATGTTGCTGTTGGCGCCGCGGTACGCCTCTTCTTCGCGCCAGTCGCGATTGAAGAATTCGCGCATGGCGCCCTCTTCTTCGCTCCAGAAATACGTGTCGATGATGTCGATCGCGTCATCCAGCAATGCCTGGGCGCCGGGACGTTGCGCGACCACCGCCGAGCTGGCCGCGAGCGCGACAAAGGCATGCAGATAGGCGTTCTTGCCAGTGTCGCCATCGCGATGTTCGGCGACCGCAAACCAGCCGCCGTGCAGCGCATCCCGCAACGGGCCGCGCAGGGCCGCGATGCCGTGATCGACCAGTTCGGCAAACCCCGGCAAGCCTTGAATGTGAGCCATGGCGAAGCTGTGGGTCATGCGCGCGGTGTTCATGGTTTCGGCCTGCGCGTTGGCGGGCAAGCGGCCGCGCTCATCGAGGTTGCCGAAGCCTTCGGGCAACCTGGCAGCCTTGGCGAATGCCAGCAGGCGCAGGCCTTCGTCGGCGAGCCATTGCTGGTGGGCAGGGGCATTCAGCCAACTGCTGAAGCCTGGGTGAAAGGTGTCCATGAGTGGCCCTTTTTTGTTGTTATGACTGCGGGCAGTCTAAACAACGGGCCGGGGTGGGCTTGTAACGAAGGGGGCGGGTTTTGTCACCAAGCAGTGACATTAGAAAAGCAAAGTCAAAAGATCGCAGCCTTCGGCAGCTCCTACAGAGTGCGGTGTAGGAGCTGCCGAAGGCTGCGATCTTTTGATCTTCAGTCTACTGAACGCGGCAACTGCAACGTCACCCGCAACCCGCCCTCACGCAAATTCTGCAACGTCACCTCACCACCATGGCTGTGGGCAATGTTGCGCGCTATGCCCAAACCAAGACCATAACCCTGCTGCTGCCCGGCCAAGCGAAAGTGCGGCTCGAACACTTGCTCCAACCGCTGCTCCGGCACGCCCGGGCCTTCGTCGTCGACGTGCAGGACAAACGCGCGCTCATCGTCATCGATGTGCAGGTGCGCGTTCTGCCCGTACTTCAGCGCATTGTCGATGAGGTTGCCGATGCAGCGTTTCAACGCCAAAGGCTTGCCCGGATACGCCGCCAGCGCCTTGCCTTGCAGGGTCACGCGACCATTACCGTTGGGCGCCAGGTACGGTTCTACGAGGCAGTCGAGTACATGATTGAGATCCACCGGCTCGATGTTCTCGTGGATGTCGGTGTCTTTCACGCATTGCAGCGCGCCTTTGACCAGCAGCTCCAACTCATCCAGATCGCGACCGAACTTGGCTTGCAGCTTCTCGTCTTCGAGCAGTTCGACGCGCAAGCGCAGACGGGTGATCGGCGTGCGCAGGTCATGGGAAATCGCGCTGAACAACTGGCTGCGTTCGGTCAGGTAACGGCTGATGCGTTCGCGCATGGTGTTGAACGCACGGCCCACTTCCACCACTTCGCTGCCGCCGCCCTCGGCCACCGGCTCGACATCGGCGCCCAGCGACAGATCCCGCGCCGCCCGCGCCAGACGCTTGAGCGGCCGGCTCTGCCAGTGCACCAGCAGGCCGATGAACAACAGCAAGAAACCGCTGGTGAGGACAATGAACCACACCTGCTGCGCCGGCAGGCCTTGCTCTTCAAGACTGGTGTAGGGCTCGGGCAATAACGAGGCGATGTACAGCCATTCGCCCGGCGCCATCTGAATCTGCGTGACCAGCACCGGCGGATTCACCGGTTCCAGCGTCAGCGCGTAATGCGCCCACGAGCGCGGCAGCTCATCGAGTTTCAGCCCGGCATTGAAGATCCGCAGATCCTCGGGACTGACGAAGGTCACCGAAATATCAGTGTCATGCCCCAGCGACTGGCGCAGCACTTCATCCACCGCTTGAATCACCGCGGCCTTGCGTGGGGTGATCGGCAGCACGTCCATACCCAGCGGTTTGTCGTTGAGCGTCACCACGAAACGGGTGCCGCCCATGCTGCGCAACTGGTCGAGCACCAGCGGCCGGTAAGCCACTGGCAGCGAGCGGAAATAACTGACGCTGGCGGTCATCGAATGGGCCAGGCTGCGGGCGCTGGTGACCAGGCCTTCAAGCTGGGTGGCACGCAGTTGCGAGACCCAGATCACGCTCGACAACGTCTGCGCAAACAACACCGCCAACAAGGTCAGCAGCAGCATCCGCCCGAGCAGCGAACGCGGCACCGGCACTTTGCTGGCGAGCCGGCGCAGCGACTCAGTGAGCATTGCCGGCAACCACATTGGCTGCCAGTTGGTAGCCACTGCCGCGCACGGTGCGGATCAGTCGTGGCGGTTTTTCCGTGTCGCGCAGACGCTGGCGCAAGCGGCTGACGGCCATGTCGACAATCCGGTCGAGCGGCATCAGGTCACGGCCACGGGTGGCGTTGCCGATGGTGTCGCGGTCGAGAATTTCCTGCGGATGATCGAGAAACAACTTCAGCAGCGCAAAGTCGGCACCAGAGAGAATCACTTCCTCACCGTCGGTGTGAAACAGCCGATGACTGACCATGTCCAGCCGCCACTCGTCGAAGGCCAGTACGTCGCTGCCGCTGCGCTCTTGACCGAACTGCGCGCGACGCAGCAGCGCCTTGATTCGGGCTTGCAGCTCGCGGGGGCTGAAAGGTTTGCCAAGGTAGTCGTCAGCGCCGAGCTCCAGCCCGATCACGCGGTCGGCTTCGTCGGAACTGGCGGTGAGCATGATGATCGGCACCTGCGCCTGACGCGGATGCTGGCGCACCCAGCGGCACAGGCTGAAACCGTCTTCATCGGGCAGCATCACATCGAGGATCACCAGATCGCTCGGCGCCTCGTTGAGTGCCTGGCGGAAACTGGCGCCATCGGCGGTGGCCCGCACCTGAAACCCGGCGCGGGTCAGGTAGGTTTCCAGCAACTCGCGTATTTCCTGGTCGTCATCGACCAACAATATCGACTTGTTGACTGAGCTCACTTCGAAGGCATCCTTGTTGTTGGAATTGGGGCGGATTATGCCTGATGAACCTTGGAAATTTGTTGTCTGTTCTGGCCCCATCGCTGGCAAGCCAGCTCCCACAAGGTCTTGTACACATCCTGAGGATGTCTTCGATCCTGTGGGAGCTGGCTTGCCAGCGATGCAGGCGACTCAGTCTCAAAACTGTTCGAGTGCCACACCAGCGCCAACAAGACCGGAATACGGCGCCGTCACCAGCCACACCGGAATGCCCTTGAAGTAGTCGCTCATGCAGCCCTTGTCGGCGAAGCTGCGGGCGAAACCGCTTTCGACGAAGAAATCGGCAAAGCGCGGAATCACCCCGCCAACGATGTACACGCCGCCACGCCCACCGGTGGTCAGCACGTTGTTGCCGGCCACACGGCCGAGCCAGCAGCAGAACTGTTCCAGCACTTCCAGGGCGATCGGATCGCCAGCCAGACCGGCCGCGGTAATCGCTTCCGGCGTCTCAAGCTTCGGTTCATGTCCGTCCACTGCGCAGATCGCCCGGTAGACGCGCGGCAAGCCACCACCGCTCAGCGCCGTTTCTGCGCTGACGTGTCCGATCTCGTTGTGGATGTGCTGCCAGAGCTGGGTTTCACGCGGACTGCTCAGCGGCAGATCGACGTGCCCGCCCTCCCCCGGCAGCGCGGCAAACCGCCCTTCGCCGAGATCAAGCAAGGTACCGACGCCCAGCCCCGTGCCCGGACCGATCACCACCGCCGGGCGCAACGGCTCCGGCGTGCCTTCGCAGACCACACGGAATTCCCCGGGCTGCAAACGGGTCATGCCCAGCGCCATCGCCGAGAAATCGTTGATCAACAGCAGTTGTTCGACCTGCAAGGTCTTGCAGAACGCCGTGCGACTCAAGCGCCAGTGATTGTTGGTGAATTTGAATTCATCCCCACTCACCGGCCCCGCCACCGACAGGCACACCGAACCGATCGAACCCGGCGCCAGACCGAGGCCGCTCAGGTACAGGCTGATCGCCTCTTCCGGGCTGGCATGGTCGGCTGTGGCCAGCACCTGAACCGATTCCAGTTGCTGGTTTTTCCACAACGCGAATCGCGCGTTGGTGCCTCCGATATCACCGACCAAAGCCAGTTTCAATTAAGCGTCTCCAGGGCAGAAGTGAAGGCGCTGGCGCCCTGCTCCGCCGAGCTGAAGGCCAAACGCATGAAGCCAAACAGTTCGCGACCGCTGCCGATGTTGTTGCCCAACAGGCCTTTGGCGGGTTCGCGCGCTGCAAATTCGGCGGCGTCGACCTTGAGTTCCAAAGTGCCTTTGACGCCATCGACGCGGATGATATCGCCCTCTTGCACCCGCGCCAAAGCACCGCCGACATACGCTTCGGGACTTACGTGAATCGCCGCCGGGATTTTCCCCGACGCGCCGGACATGCGCCCGTCGGTGACCAGCGCGACTTTGAAGCCACGATCCTGCAGCACGCCGAGGAACGGCGTCATCTTGTGCAGCTCGGGCATGCCGTTGGAGCGCGGGCCCTGGAAGCGCATCACCGCAACAAAATCCTTCTCCAGCAAACCGGCCTTGAACGCGTCGGCCAGGTCCTGCTGATCCTGGAACACCATGGCTGGCGCTTCGACGATCTGGTTTTCCAGCGCCACCGCGGAGACTTTCATCACCCCGCGACCGAGGTTGCCTTCCATCACCCGCAGACCGCCCTCGGCGGAGAATGCACGGGCGACCGGACGCAGGATGTTTTCGTCGAGGCTTTCGGTCGGGCCTTCGCGCCACACCAACTCACCGTTATCGAGGAATGGCTCCTTGGTGTACTGGCTCAAGCCGTGGCCGAGCACGGTGTTGACGTCTTCGTGCAGCAGGCCGGCCTCGAGCAGTTCGCGGATCAGGAACGACATGCCGCCAGCAGCCTGGAAATGATTGATGTCGGCTTTGCCGTTCGGGTAAACGTGGCTCAGGGTCGGCACGACTTCGGAGAGGTCGGCCATGTCCTGCCAGGTCAGCTGGATGCCAGCGGCCATGGCAATGGCCGGCATGTGCAGGGTGTGGTTGGTCGAGCCGCCGGTGGCGTGCAGTGCGACGATCGAGTTGACCAGCGCCTTCTCGTCGACGATTTCGCCGATCGGCATGAAGTTGCCGTTTTGCTTGGTCAGACGCGTGACCTGATGCGCGGCTTCGCGGGTCAGGGCATCACGCAGCGGCGTATTCGGGTTGACGAAAGACGCGCCCGGCAAGTGCAGGCCCATGACTTCCATCAGCAACTGGTTGGTATTGGCGGTGCCGTAGAAGGTGCAGGTGCCCGGGCTGTGGTAGGACTTCATTTCTGATTCCAGCAGCTCTTCGCGGGTCGCCTTGCCTTCGGCGTACTTCTGCCGCACGTCGGCTTTTTCCTTGTTGGAAATCCCCGAGACCATCGGCCCGCCCGGGACGAAGATCGTCGGCAGATGGCCGAAACGCAGCGAGCCCATCATCAGGCCCGGGACGATCTTGTCGCAGATGCCGAGCATCAGCGCGCCATCGAACATGTTGTGCGACAACGCCACCGCCGTCGACATGGCGATCACTTCACGGCTTGGCAGGCTCAGCTCCATGCCCGGCTCGCCCTGGGTCACGCCATCGCACATCGCCGGCGTACCACCGGCGAACTGGCCGACCGAGCCGATTTCGCGCAAGGCGTTTTTGATCTGCTGGGGAAACACTTCGTACGGCTGGTGCGCCGAGAGCATGTCGTTATACGAAGAAACAATGGCGATGTTCGCCGAGTTCATCATCCGCAGGCTGTGCTTGTCTTCGCTGCCACATCCGGCCACGCCGTGGGCGAAGTTGGCGCATTGCAGCTTGCCGCGCATCGGCCCGTCAGTGGCGGCGCCGCGAATCAGTGCAAGGTAAGCCTGACGCGTGGCGCGGCTGCGGGCGATAAGCCGTTCGGTGACCTCAAGAACGCGGGGATGCATGTGTAGAACTCCAGGCTAACGGATGTGGCGACCTGATTGTCTATGCTGATCAAACGCCGTTGTTGTTGGAATGACAGACGGCTTTTTTGACCATTCGGACCAGTTGATTCAGGTCACTCGTTGTAGATAAAACAAAATATTGCCACTAAAAAGGCTTGTTTTCTATTTTTATGCGAATAATCTTGTAATTCCAACAACAAAACGACGGCGGCGCTGTTCAATGACTCTTCGAATCGCAATCAATGGTTTTGGCCGCATCGGCCGTAATGTCCTGCGCGCACTGTATACCCAAGGCTATCGACAGGATTTGCAGATCGTCGCCATCAACGATCTGGGCGACAGCGCCATCAACGCCCATCTACTCAAATACGACACCGTTCACGGCACATTCGACGCCGAAGTGGCCCATGACAATGAGAGCCTGACGGTCAATGGCGACCGCATTGCGGTCAGCGCCATTCGCAACCCGGCCGAGCTACCATGGGCCGCGGAAAAGATCGATGTGGTGTTCGAATGCACCGGTCTGTTCACCGACCGCGCCAAAGCGGCCGCGCATCTTACTGCCGGCGCGCGCAAAGTCATCATATCGGCACCGGCCAAAGGCGCCGACGCTACCGTTGTTTACGGCGTGAACCACGACATTCTGCGCCAGTCGCACCAGATCATCTCCAACGCTTCGTGCACCACCAACTGCCTGGCGCCGGTGGCGCAGGTGCTGCACCGCGAACTGGGGATCGAAAGCGGCCTGATGACCACGATTCATGCCTACACCAACGACCAGAACCTCACCGACGTCTATCACACCGACCCGTACCGCGCGCGTTCGGCCACGCAGAACATGATCCCGAGCAAGACCGGCGCCGCCGAAGCGGTAGGCCTGGTGCTTCCGGAACTGGCGGGCAAACTGACCGGCATGGCCGTGCGGGTGCCGGTGATCAATGTGTCGCTGGTGGACCTGACTGTGCAGTTGAAGAAGGAAGCCACGGCCGACGAAGTCAACGCGCTGATGAAAGCCGCCAGCCAACACTCGAAAATTTTGGGTTACAACACGTTGCCGCTGGTTTCCAGCGACTTCAACCACAACCCGCTGTCGTCGATCTTCGACGCCAATCACACCAAATCCAGCGGCAAACTGCTGAAGGTGCTGGCCTGGTACGACAACGAATGGGGCTTCTCCAACCGCATGTTGGATAACTGCCTGGCGCTCTGCAACGCGGAGTAACCGACAACTCCTTGTAGGAGCTGCCGAAGGCTGCGATCTTTTGATCTTGTTTTAAAAGCAACATCAAAAGATCGCAGCCTTCGGCAGCTCCTACATTTGTCTGCTTCGTTCAAAAACAACACTTGACCACTCGACTAGATGATAAGCATTATCATTCGCTCGAAATAGATCAGGTTCCCCCGTGAGTCAATCGCGCTTCAATCACGTCTTCCTCTCTCAGCGCACATCCCTGCTGCGTACGATCGAGCGGATGGTCAACAATCACAGCACCGCCGAAGACCTGTTGCAGGAAACCTACCTGCGCGTCACGCGGGCGCTGAGCGAGCGCGCCATCGATCACCTTGAACCCTTCGTGTTCCAGACCGCGCGCAACCTGGCGCTGGATCACCTGCGTGCGCGCAAGATCCATTCGCGAACCATGGTCGATGACGTGCCGCAGGACGTGGTGCACAGCGTCGCCGCCCCCGCCAGCAGCGCCGAAGACGCCGCCCACGCTGAACAATTGCTGGAGCGCCTGAACGTGAGCCTCAGTCAACTCAGCCCGCGTCAGCAGCAGATTTTCATCCTCAGCCGCCTGCACGGGCACAGCTACCAGGAAATCGCCGACGAATTGAATGTGTCCCTCAGCACCGTGCAGAAGGAACTCAAGCTGATCATGTCGATCTGCATCGGTGTCGCCGAGCGCTTGAATGGCGCCTGAGGTCGCAGGCGATTTCTGTCAGCATCAGCATCGACTGCACTGATCAGCGGGCTTTGCTACCCTTGCCCGACTTTTACGCTTCACTAAAAAAACAGCCGTGCACAGACACTGCCGAGGAAACACCGTGACGGACACCCACCGCCCGCCTTCGCCCGACACGGCGCAGGACGCCGCCCGTGCAATGGACCAGGCTCTGGACTGGCTCATCGTGCTCGGCAGTGCGGACGAAGAGCAGACCCGGCAATTTCATGCATGGCTGGCGGCCGATCCGTTGAATGCCGAGGCGTTCGCCAAGGCCCAGGCGATCTGGGACGGGCCGCAAGTGGTGCAATGCGCGCAGAGTCTCGCTGCGAAACCCGCGAAAGTGACGCTCATCAAACGTCTGCGCCCGCACTGGAAACCGTTGGCCACCGCTGCGGTGCTGATTCTGGGCCTGTTCAGTTTCAGCAACCTGCCGATGCGCCTGCAGGCCGATCATCTGACCGTGGTCGGCGAGCGTCAGCGCCTGCAACTGGAGGACGGCTCCAAGGTGCTGCTCAACACCAATTCGGCCTTCTCCAGCAGCATCAATGAGCGCCAGCGCGTGGCGCGGCTGTATCAGGGCGAAGCGTTTTTCGAGGTGGCCGCCAACCGTGGCCAACCGCTGGAAATCGATGCCGGCCCGGTACAGGCCAGCGTGCGCGACACCGATTTCGCCGTGCGTTATCTGGACGGTGTGGCACAGGTCAACGTACAGCGCGGCGATGTCGATCTGCGTGCCACCCACAATGACGCGCGCGTGCGTTTGAGCGCCGGCGAAAGCATCCGTATCGGCCCCAACGGTTTCGATCGTCCGGCCAAACTCGATGCCGCCACCGACCTGGCCTGGGTCCAGGGCCGGTTGATCTTTGAAAACTGTCCGCTCGACAAGGTGCTGGCCGAACTGCGCCGCTACTACCCGGGCTGGATCATCAACACCAACGAGCAGTTGGCCGACGTCAACGTCACCGGCAATTACCGTCTCGACCAACCGCTGGACGTCGTGCGTTCCCTCGCCCACATCACCTCGGCGCGCCTGCAGGAATTCCCGGCGCTGGTGATCCTGAACTAAATGAGAATTATTTTTACTCGATAGCGAAACCCCGTTCGTCTCGTTATAGCCAATGCAATTGATTCGCATCTTCGGAGGCGGATCAGCACCTATAAAGATTCGTGCGACACGGAGCGCTATCGATGTCCTCTCGCCTTACCCGCCAGACTGCTTCCCCTTCCCGCGTATTGTCGCTGCTGACGGCTGCCATCCTCATGGCCGGCACCGCACCGCTGATGGCTGCCACCGAGCAACCGGCACGCAACATGGGTGATTACTCGTTCTCGATCGGCCAGCAACCGCTGGTGTCGGCGCTCAATGCCTTTACCAGCGTGACCGGTTGGCAGGTCGGCTTGCCGGCGGAACTGGGTCAGGGCGTGTCGTCGCCGGGCGTGCGCGGTTCGCTGCCGCCGGAGAAAGCCCTGGAACGCCTGTTGGTGGGGACCAACCTGAGCTTCCGCAAGCTGAGCAACAACAACGTGGTGCTGGAAAAACGCAGCACCAGCGGCACCTTGAATCTGGATCAGGTGACCATCAGCGCCACCCGCCAGGAACAGTCGGTCAACAGCGTGCCGGCCACAGTCACCGTGCAGACCCGCCAGGATCTGGACCGCAACAACGTCAACACCCTCAAGGATCTGGTGCGCTACGAGCCGGGCGTGTCCGTCGGCGGCGCCGGTCAGCGCGGCGGTATCAGTGGCTACAACATTCGCGGCATCGACGGCGACCGCATCCTCACTCAGGTTGACGGCGTCGAAGTGCCGGACGGTTTCTTCAACGGCCCGTACGCCAAGACCCAGCGCAACTACGTCGACCCGGAAATCATCAAACGCGTGGAAATCCTCCGTGGCCCGGCCTCGGTGCTGTACGGCAGCAACGCCATCGGCGGCGCCGTCAGCTACTACACCCTCGACCCGGACGACATCATCAAGCCCGGCAACGATGTCGGTGCCCGGTTGAAGACCGGCTACAGCTCCGCCGATGAGAGCTGGCTGAAATCCGCCACCGTCGCCGGGCGTGCCGAGCAGTTCGACGGCTTGCTGCACTTCAGCCAGCGCGACGGTCACGAAACCGATTCCTACGGCAGCAACAACGGCACCGGCCTCGCCCGCACCGCCGCCAACCCGGAAGACGTCAAAGCCACCAACGTGCTGGCGAAGATCGGCTGGAACTACAACGAAGATTCGCGTCTGGGCCTGACCTACGAAAAGTACAAGGACGACCGCGACACCGATCAGAAAAGTGCCTACGGCGGCCCGTACTTCAACGGTGCCCCGACCATCCCCAACAGCGTGCTGCCCGGCGGCATGTATCAGTGGCGCACCGGCAACGACACCATCACCCGCGAGCGTTTCGGCCTGGAGCACAGCTTCGCCCTCGACAGCCTGCTGGCCGATAACGTGAAGTGGAGCCTCAATCACCAGATCGCCAAAACCGATCAGAGCACCGAAGAGTTCTACTACCCGATGACCCGTAAAGTGCTGCGCACCCGCGACACGGTCTACGAGGAAAAACAGTGGGTATTCGACGCGCAACTGGACAAGGCCTTCGCCATCGGTGACACCGACCACGTGCTGACCTACGGCACCACGATCAAAAAGCAGAAGGTCACCGGCTCGCGCAGCGGCGACGGCAAGTGCCTGGCAGTCGGCCGTGGCTGCACCGCCATCGGCGCCACCAGTGCGGCAGACGTGCTGAAAAAATCCAGCGACTTCCCGGACCCGACCATCAACACCTACAGCCTGTTTGCCCAGGATCAGATCAGCTGGAACAAGTGGACCTTCCTGCCGGGCCTGCGCTACGACTACACCCAGCTCAAGCCGCACATCACTGAGGAATTCCTCAACACCGTGGCCGCCGACGGCAACGGCACCGTCAGCGACGAGAACAAGACCTGGCACAAAGTCTCGCCCAAATTCGGCCTGACCTACGCCCTGACCGACAACTACACCTGGTACGGCCAGTACGCCGAAGGCTTCCGTACACCGACTGCGAAAGCGCTGTACGGGCGCTTTGAAAACAGCACCACCGGCTACAACGTGGCGCCGAACCCGAACCTGGAACCGGAAAAAAGCAAAAGCTATGAAACCGGTCTGCGCGGCAACTTCGAGCAAGGCTCGTTCGACGTGGCGGTGTTCTATAACAAGTACCGCGACTTCATCAACGAAGACGCCGTCACGCCTGGCTACGACGAGCTGACCTTCCAGTCGAGCAACATCAAGCACGCGACCATCAAGGGCGCCGAAGTCAAAGGTCGTCTGAACCTCGATGCGTTCGGCGCGCCGCAAGGCCTCTACACCCAAGGCTCGATCGCCTACGCCTACGGTCGCAACAACGACAACGGCGAGCCACTCAACAGCGTCAATCCGCTGACTGGCGTATTCGGTCTGGGTTACGACCAGGACAATTACGGCGGCCTGCTGAGCTGGACCGTGGTGAAGAAAAAGGATCGCGTCGACGACAGCAACTTCAAGTCGCCGGATGGCGTCAGCAGCCAGTTCAAGACCCCGGGCTTCGGCATTCTCGATCTGGCCGGCTACTACAAAGTCACCGACGACGTCACGGTCAGCGGCGGCATCTACAATCTGACCGACAAGAAGTACTGGCTGTGGGATGACGTGCGCGGTTACGACAGCGTCGGCGAAGCCTCGGTGACACAACCGGCCAACCTCGATCGCCTGACCCAGCCGGGCCGCAACTTCGCGATCAATCTGGTCTGGGACATCTGAACCGCACGGCCCTGCGACGCGCATTGATCAGCGCGTCGCGGGGCTTTTTTTACGGTTGGGCACCTGCCCGTTCGTCTCGTTATCAAGCGCCTCTCTTTTATCAAGGACACCCATGACCACTTCGGAAAAAGCCCTGCGTTCACAACGCCTGAACCAGATCACCCACGAGCCGCACAGCAAGCTCGACGCCCTGGTCAAGGCCCACGCGCCGTTCGAAACCCGCGCCAACTTCGCGCGTTTCGTGGTCGCGCAGTACCTGTTCCAGTCGGAACTGGTCGATCTCTATAACAATGCCGAACTGACTGCCATCGTCCCGGATCTGCCGGGCCGTTGCCGCGCGGATGCGGCCAAGGCTGACCTGGCGGATCTCGATACCGATATCCCGCCACCGGTGGCCGGTGCGCTGAAAAACCCGAGCAAGGCCCGTGCCCTCGGCTGGATCTTCGTCTCCGAAGGTTCGAAGCTTGGCGCAGCGTTCCTGATCAAACGCGCGGTGGCGCTGGAGCTGAGCGAAACCTTCGGCGCCCGCCACCTCGGTGAACCGGAAGGTGGCCGCGCCGAGGGTTGGAAAAGCTTCGTGCGTACTCTCGACTCCCTGCCGTTCACCGCCGAAGAGGAAGCCGAAGTCGAGCAAGGCGCAATCGACGCGTTCAACCGCTTCACCGTGCTGCTGGAACAGGCTTACGCCACCGAAGCCGAACCGGCCTGATTTACCGGCACAACACAAAACCCTGTGGGAGCTGGCTTGCCAGCGATGGCGGCGGGTCAGACAGGATCTATTTCGACTGATACATCGCTATCGCTGGCAAGCCAGCTCCCACAGGGGTCTCCACAAGTCTGTAAGATTCCCGTTTCGCCTCACTGCAACCCCGAGCCCATGCCGCAACCCGCCACCTCAAAACTCGCCCGCCTGCTGTTCGGCCTGTTGGCCTATGTCAGCCTCGGCATTGGCCTGATCGCCATCGTCGTGCCCGGCCTGCCGACCACCGAGTTCATCCTGCTCGCCGCCTGGGCTGCGACCCGCAGCTCGCCGCGCCTGAGTGCCTGGCTGGAAAACCATCGGCTGTTCGGGCCGATCCTGAGCAACTGGCGCAACGGCAAGATCATCGCGCGCAAGGCCAAGGTCAGCGCCACCGTCAGCATGCTGCTGTGCGCGACACTGATGCTGGTGATGCTCGACCACGGCTGGCCGGTGTATCTGGCGATTGCCGGGATGAGCCTGGGCAATCTGTGGATTTGGTCGCGCCCGGAAACGATCCCGCCCCCCGCCTGACCGCCCGCTATTTTTGGCAAATGAGCTTTTGTGGTGAGGGGATTCAGCGAAACGTCGCACCGCCCCGATGGCTGCGCAGCAGCCACTAATCAGGCTCCGCAGAGTTTCAGTTAAAAATGGTTGTCAGGTTTTGGGCCTGCTGCGCAGTCCATCGGGGATGAATCCCCTCACCACAAAGCCTCATCACCAGCAGCTCCCCGGTGTTCATCAGGCTGAAACTTCCCTGTAATTAATCGCCTTTTCAGCACAATCCCCTGCGCAAACGTTTAGCGCTGACCGTTCGTCGGCAAGCGCCTCATGCGCCGTCGCTGTGCGCCGATGAGCAATGCATGGCGCTGAATGGATTTGGCGAACCGGGTAGTTCATCCCGTGGCCACCTGCTCATTCATTCACGAGATCGCCCCATGTTCGACTCTCTTTCCATTCGCCTGAAAATCGTCCTGCTCTCCGGTCTGTGTCTGCTCGGTGTGGTCGCGCTGATCGTCGGCATGAACATTTACCAGACCAACCAGAACGACGATCTGGTCAGTGACTCCAGCAGCAAGATGCTCACCGCCAGTGTGCAAAACCTGTTGCAGGCCAAGGCAGCCGAGCAAGCGGTGCGGGTACAGAAGACCTTTGGCGAAAGCCTGACGGTGATCACTGCCCTGGCCGACCAGATCAAGGACATGCGGGTGATGGCCGCCAAGCGTTCGCTGGACGCCGGTGCCCTGCGTGAAGAGTTGAACCAGAGCCTGAAAACCGCGTTCGAGCGCAACGACAAGGTGCTCGGCATCTGGCTCGCTTTCGAACCCAACGGCCTCGACGGCAAGGACAGCGAGTTCGTCAACGATGCCGCGCGCCAGTCCAACGAAGCCGGGCGCTTTGCGACCTACTGGAGCCGCGCTGCCGGTTCCGCGCTGAACACGATCATGGTCGAAGAAGACATGACCAAGACCACCCTCAGCGTCAGCGGCACGCCGTACAACAGCTGGTACACCTGCCCTCGCGACAACAAGCGCACCTGCCTGCTCGACCCGTACGCCGACACCGTGGGCGGCAAGGAAATGTTGATGACCACCATTTCCGTGCCGCTGATCGTCGACGGCAAGGCCATCGGCGTGGCCGGCGTCGATATCGCCCTCGATGCCCTGCAAGCAGCGGCGGTGGACTCCCAGCGCGATCTGTTCAACAACGCCGGGCACATGCTGATCGTCTCCGGCAGCGGCGTACTCGGCGCCGACAGTTCCGACGCGACCAGGGTCGGCAAAAAAATCAGCGATACCCTCGGCGCCGACGGCAAGGACCTGCTGCAACTGGTCAGCAGCGGTACGCCGAAGATTCTTGAACAGGGCGAGCTGATTCGCGCGGTGTACCCGGTCGATCCGATTGGCAATTCGCGGGCCTGGGGCGTGGTCATCGACCTGCCGAAACAGGTGCTGCTGGCCGACTCGGTCAAGCTGCAAGCGGTGCTCGACGATGCGCAGAAAAGCGGTTTGGTCAGCGCGTTGCTGGTGGCCGTGGTCGCGGGTCTGATCGGTTTGCTGCTGATCTGGCTCACCGCCTCGGGCGTGACCCGGCCGATCAACAGTGTCGCTGAAATGCTGAAGAACATCGCCAGCGGTGAAGGCGATCTGACCCAGCGCCTGAACTACAGCAAGAAGGATGAACTGGGCGAACTGGTGAACTGGTTCAACCGCTTCCTCGACAAGCTGCAACCGACCATCGCCCAGGTCAAACAGAGCATCACCGAAGCGCGTGGCACTGCTGATCAGTCCTCGGAAATCGCCCGCCAGACCAGCGAAGGCATGCAGGTGCAGTTCCGCGAAATCGATCAGGTCGCCACCGCGTCCAACGAAATGAGCGCCACCGCCCACGACGTCGCCAACAGCGCGTCGAACGCGGCCAGCGCCGCCAAGGGCGCCGATCAGTCGGCCCGCGACGGCATGTCGATCATCGAACGCAGCACCCGCGACATCAATCAACTGGCCGACGAAGTCAGCAAAGCGGTGACCGAGGTCGAAGCACTGGCGGTCAACAGCGAGCAGATCGGTTCGGTACTGGAAGTGATCCGCAGCATCGCCGAACAGACCAACCTGCTGGCGCTCAACGCCGCCATCGAAGCGGCCCGCGCCGGGGAAAGCGGTCGTGGTTTCGCAGTGGTCGCCGACGAGGTGCGCAACCTGGCCAAGCGCACTCAGGATTCGGTGGAAGAAATCCGCATCGTCATCGAGCGCATCCAGACCGGCACCCGTGGCGTGGTCGCGACCATGCATTCGAGCCAGACCCAGGCACACAACAACGCCGGGCAGATCCGTCAGGCCGTGGACGCGCTGGGCAAGATCAGCGACGCGGTCACCGTGATCAGCGACATGAACCTGCAGATCGCCAGTGCCGCCGAACAACAGAGCGCCGTGGCCGAAGAGGTCAACCGCAACGTCTCGGCGATTCGCACCGTGACTGAAACGCTGACCGAGCAGGCGACTGAATCAGCGGCGATCAGCAGTCAGTTGAATGCCCTGGCGAGCCAGCAGATGAAGCTGATGGACCAGTTCCGCGTCTGATAATCACCACCGTCCCTGTGGGAGCTGGCTTGCCAGCGATTGCGGTGTGTCAGTCACTCATGTACTGACTGATCCACCGTCATCGCTGGCAAGCCAGCTCCCACAGGGGGCAGCGTGGGTTGTCCGGAATTTCATCTGGCCCGAGATTCTTTTGCACTATCATCGCCCTCTCTCCCGGAGGGCCTTCGATGACTGATCTACTCACGTCCATTCAAGCCGCACTCGGCTTGCCCCACACGCCGATTCCGTTCACGGGCCATGGCGCCCTGCCCTCGGCATTCGCCGTGACCGACCTGGCCTGCGCCAGCATCGGCGCTGCCGGGCAGGCCGTCAGCGAACTGCTCCGGCAACAGACCGGGCACTTGCCCGCGGTGGAAGTCGATCGACGTCTGGCCTCGTTCTGGTTCGCCACTTCGCTGCGTCCGATGGGCTGGAACGCTCCGCCGCTGTGGGATCCGGTGGCCGGTGACTACGCAACCGAGGACGGCTGGATCCGCCTGCACACCAACGCCCCGCATCACCGCGCCGCCGCCGAACGCGTACTGGGCACCTGCGCCGACCGTGCCGCCATGGCAGCGAACGTCGCGCAATGGCGCAGTGCCGATCTGGAACAAGCAGTCGTCGACGCCAACGGCTGCGCCGCCGAAATGCGCAGTTGGGCGCAGTGGCAGCAGCATCCGCAGGGGCTGGCAGTGAGTGCCGAACCGCTGGTGCATTTCCTCGATGCGCAGGATGAACACACCAACGCCTGGCAAGGCTCGGCAGCGCGGCCGCTGGCCGGCCTCAAGGTGCTGGACCTGACCCGCGTGCTTGCCGGCCCCACTGCCAGCCGTTTCCTTGCCGGTCTCGGCGCCAATGTGCTGCGCATCGATCCGCCGACCTGGAACGAACCGGGCGTTATCCCGGACATGACCCTTGGCAAACGCTGCGCGCGGCTGGATCTGCAGCAACCGGCAGATCGCGTGGTGTTTGAACACTTGTTGCAGGACACCGACATCCTCGTGCACGGCTACCGTGCCGACGCGCTGGAACATCTCGGCTTCGGCTCCGAGCGCCGGCGGCTACTGGCGCCGGGGCTGATCGACGTCTGCCTCAACGCCTACGGCTGGAGCGGCCCGTGGCAGAACCGCCGTGGCTTCGACAGCCTGGTGCAGATGAGCAGCGGCATCGCCGAGGCCGGGCAACGCTGGAAGCACGCGGACCAACCGACGCCGTTGCCGGTGCAGGCGCTGGACCATGCAACAGGGTATTTGATGGCGGCGAGTGCGATCCGGCTGTTGACGCAACGTTTGAAGACGGGTCGAGGTGGCTCGGCACGCTTGTCGCTGGCGCGCACCGCCAAGCTGTTGATCGAACAGGGGCCGGGGTCGAGCGAAGCGTTGCGGGCTGAAGATGCGCAGGATCAAAGTCTGTCGCTGGAGCAGACTCCATGGGGGCCGGCGCATCGCTTGCTGGTACCGGTGAAGATCAGCGGGACGCCGCTGCAATGGCAGTTGCCGGCTACAGAGTTGGGTTCACACAGCCCGCTATGGTGATGACCATTCGGGCCCCTTCGCGAGCAAGCTCGCTCCCACAGGGGCACGCATTTCAAATGTGGGAGCGAGCCTGCTCGCGAAGAGGCCCGCACTGACATCACCTACAATGACAACACCCCGCTGTACAACCCATATGCCGCCAACCCCGCACCAATGATCACGCCGGTGAAAATCACCTTCTCGACATGGGTGAACAACGGCTCGCCCTGCTCATGCTTGGCCTTGGCGAACAGCACCACACCTGGCGCATACAGCAGCGCCGACAGCAGCAGGTATTTCACCCCGCCGGCATACAACAGCCACACCGCGTAGCACAGCGCTATGCCGCCGATCAGCAGGTCCTTGGTGCGCTCGGCCGAGGCATGTTCATAGGTTTCGCCACGCCCGCTGAGCAACACCGCGTACGCCGCCGACCACAGGTACGGCACCAGAATCATCGACGAGGCGAGGTAGATCAGGCTGGTGTAGGTGCCGGCGGAAAACAGCGTGATCAGCAGGAAAATCTGAATCATCACGTTGGTCAGCCACAGCGCATTGACCGGCACGTGGTTGGCGTTTTCCTTTTTCAGAAACGCGGGCATGGTCTTGTCCCGCGCCGTGGCAAACAGGATTTCGGCGCACAACAACGCCCACGACAGCAACGCGCCGAGCAGCGACACCGCCAGCCCAAGGCTGATCAACAACGCGCCCCATGGCCCGACGATGTGTTCCAGCACCGCCGCCAGCGACGGGTTTTGCAGGGTCGCCAATTCTGGCTGGCTCATGATCCCCAGCGACAGTACGTTGACCAGCACCAGCAGCGCCAGCACGCCGAGAAAACCGATTACCGTGGCGCGGCCGACATCGGTGCGTTTCTCCGCCCGTGCCGAGTACACGCTGGCGCCCTCGATGCCGATGAACACGAACACCGTCACCAGCATCATATTGCGCACCTGATCCATCACCCCGCCGAAGCTCGGGTTGCTGCGGCCCCAGATGTCGCGGGTAAAGATATCGGCCTTGAACGCCACCGCCGCAATCACGATGAACATGATCAGCGGCACGATCTTGGCGACCGTGGTCACCTGATTGATGAAGGCCGCCTCCTTAATCCCGCGCATCACCAGAAAATGCACGGCCCACAACAGCACCGACGCACAGCCGATGGCGACCGGCGTGTTGCCCTGGCCAAACACCGGGAAGAAGTAACCGAGCGTGCTGAACAGCAACACGAAATAACCGACGTTGCCCAGCCAGGCGCTGATCCAGTAACCCCAGGCGGACGAGAAACCCATGTAGTCGCCAAACCCGGCCTTGGCGTAGGCGTAGACGCCAGAGTCCAGCTCAGGCTTGCGGTTGGCGAGGGTCTGGAACACGAACGCCAGGGTCAGCATGCCGATGGCGGTGATTCCCCAGCCAATCAGGATCGCCCCGGCATCGGCGCGCGCCGCCATGTTCTGCGGCAGGGAAAAAATCCCCCCGCCAATCATCGAACCTACAACCAGGGCGATCAACGCACCAAGGCGCAGCTTTTGCGTCGGTTGCGACATTCTTGTCTCCCTTAATTCATTTTGTAACAACTATTAACTAAATGTCTGATACCGAATGACGCTTATCAGGTAATGCCGAGCAATACCCACTTATATATAGCGACTGACGCTAACGCATAGCACGTCGAGACAGTTTTGTGCGCTGATCCTGATAAATCAATTCTGTACTGAAAACAGATGTGAAAAATTTGCCAAAAGCTGAAAACCAACTAGCGTGATAATTCCAAAGTAATAGGAGAAATTCCCAACCACATCTGCCGCAAGCCTCTGGAATGGGCCTCTTCGGGCAGCAGCTTTATGCCATCAGCCTTTTCATAAGTCATTCATTAACAATGGAATGTGGCCATGAACTGATCTAAGTCAGCTGTTTGAACAGACAACGGCACTACGCTGTGAACTCTTCTCTCCTGCAATGGAGTCATACAATGTCTGAAGCTCCCGGAAAACTACGACTCGGTGCACTGGTTGCATTGGTAGTCGGTTCAATGATCGGTGGCGGGATATTCTCTTTGCCACAAAACATGGCCGCCAGCGCCGACGTCGGTGCAGTGCTGATCGGTTGGGCCATCACCGCTGTCGGCATGCTCACCCTCGCTTTTGTCTTTCAAACCCTCGCCAATCGCAAGCCCGACCTGGACGGCGGCGTCTACGCCTACGCCAAGGCCGGATTCGGCGATTACATGGGTTTCTCGTCCGCCTGGGGCTACTGGATCAGCGCCTGGCTGGGTAACGTCGGTTACTTTGTTCTGTTGTTCAGCACCCTCGGGTATTTCTTTCCGGTTTTCGGCGAAGGCAACACGGTGGCCGCCGTGATCGGCGCCTCGGTGCTGCTGTGGGCCGTGCATTTCCTGGTGCTGCGCGGAATCAAGGAAGCGGCGTTCATCAACCTCGTGACCACCGTCGCCAAGGTCGTACCGCTGCTGCTGTTCGTCCTGATCGCGGTCTTCGCCTTCAAACTGGACATCTTCACCGCTGACATCTGGGGCGTGAAAAACCCGGATCTGGGCAGCGTGATGAACCAGGTGCGCAACATGATGCTGGTCACCGTGTGGGTGTTCATCGGCATTGAAGGCGCGAGCATCTTCTCGGCCCGGGCGGAAAAACGCTCCGACGTCGGCAAGGCCACCGTCATCGGTTTCATCACCGTGCTGCTGTTCCTGGTGCTGGTCAACGTGCTGTCGCTGGGCATCATGACTCAGCCGGAACTGGCCAAACTGCAGAACCCGTCGATGG
This sequence comes from Pseudomonas sp. AO-1, assembly GCF_019775695.1. NCBI lineage: Bacteria > Pseudomonadati > Pseudomonadota > Gammaproteobacteria > Pseudomonadales > Pseudomonadaceae > Pseudomonas > Pseudomonas sp. AO-1. The sequence goes on along the minus strand of NZ_CP079947.1, from coordinate 1,700,883 downwards.
CCGCCGTGCTTGAGCACGTGGTCGGTCATTGGGGCGCGGTGCTGATCAGCGTCGGTCTGATCATCTCGCTGCTGGGCGCGCTGCTGTCGTGGGTGCTGCTGTGTGCGGAGATCATGTTCGCCGCCGCCAAAGACCACACCATGCCCGAGTTTCTGCGCAAGGAAAACGCCAATCACGTACCGGTCAACGCGTTGTGGCTGACCAACGCGATGGTTCAGTTGTTCCTGATCATCACCCTGTTTTCGGCCAGCACTTACCTGTCGCTGATCTACCTCGCCACTTCGATGATTCTGGTGCCGTACCTGTGGTCGGCGGCCTATGCCCTGCTGCTCGCGGTACGCGGCGAAACCTACGAAGGCTTCGCAGCCGAGCGGCGCAAGGACCTGATCATCGGTGGTATCGCCCTGATCTACGCGGTCTGGCTGCTGTATGCCGGCGGGGTGAAGTACCTGCTGCTCTCGGCCCTGCTGTATGCCCCCGGCGCGATCCTGTTCGCCAAGGCCAAGCTCGAACTCAAACAAGCGGTTTTCACCAACGTCGAGAAGCTGATTTTCGCCGCGGTGGTCGTCGGTGCCCTGGTGGCAGCCTACGGTCTCTACGACGGCTTCCTGACCCTGTAATTGCCCAAGTTTTTACCTCTGGAGGATCACTGCAATGACCACGGAAAAAGTTAAGTACGGCGTCCATTCCGAAGCCGGCAAACTGCGCAAAGTCATGGTTTGCTCCCCAGGTCTGGCCCACCAGCGGCTGACCCCGAACAACTGCGACGAATTGCTGTTTGACGACGTGCTGTGGGTCGCCCAGGCCAAGCGCGACCACTTCGACTTCGTGACCAAAATGCGTGAACGCGGGATCGACGTGCTGGAAATGCACAACCTGCTGACCGACATCGTCGCCATCCCGGAAGCACTGGACTGGATCCTCGAGCGCAAGGTCACTGCCGATTCGGTGGGCCTGGGCCTGATCAGCGAAGTCAAATCCTGGCTGAAAAGCCTTGAGCCACGGCACATCGCCGAATTCCTGATCGGTGGCGTGTCCGCCGACGATCTGCCGGACAGCTTTGGTGGCAAGACCATCCAGATGTTCCGCGACTTCCTCGGCCACTCCAGCTTTATCCTGCCGCCGCTGCCGAACACCCAGTTCACCCGCGACACCACTTGCTGGATCTACGGTGGCGTGACACTGAACCCGATGTACTGGCCGGCGCGCCGTCAGGAAACCCTGCTGACCACTGCCATCTACAAATTCCATCCGCAGTTCACCAACGCCGATTTCGAGATCTGGTACGGCGATCCGGACAAGGATCACGGCAGCTCGACGCTGGAAGGCGGCGACGTGATGCCGATCGGTAACGGCGTGGTGTTGATCGGCATGGGCGAACGCTCATCCCGACAGGCCATCGGCCAACTGGCGCTGAACCTGTTCAAGAACAAAGCCGTGGAGAAAGTCATCGTCGCCGGCCTGCCGAAGTCCCGCGCCGCGATGCACCTGGACACCGTGTTCAGTTTCTGCGACCGCGACCTGGTGACGATTTTCCCGGAAGTGGTGAACCAGATCGTCGCGTTCACCCTGCGCCCTGACGAAAGCAAACAGGGCGGCATCGACATCCGCCGCGAAGAAGGCAGCTTCCTCGACACCGTGGCCAAAGCCCTCAACCTGCCGAAGCTGCGCGTGGTGGAAACCGGCGGCAACAGCTTCGCTGCCGAACGCGAGCAATGGGACGACGGCAACAACGTGGTCGCGGTAGAACCGGGCGTGGTCATCGGCTATGACCGCAACACCTACACCAACACCCTGCTACGCAAGGCAGGCGTCGAAGTCATCACCATCAGCGCCGGCGAACTCGGCCGTGGTCGCGGCGGCGGCCACTGCATGACCTGCCCGATCATCCGCGACCCAATCGATTACTAAACGACCATCTCCCCGGCCGCACTCACCCTGTAGCGGCCGGGCCGATTACCGAATCCAAGGAGAATCATCATGGCGTTCAACATCCACAACCGTAACCTGCTCAGCCTGGAACACCACACCCCGCGCGAGCTGCGTTATCTGCTCGACCTGTCCCGCGATCTGAAACGCGCGAAATACACCGGCACCGAGCAGCAACACCTCAAGGGCAACAATATCGCCCTGATCTTCGAAAAAACCTCGACCCGCACCCGTTGCGCGTTCGAAGTGGCGGCCTATGACCAAGGCGCCAATGTCACCTACATTGACCCGAACTCATCGCAGATCGGCCACAAGGAAAGCATGAAAGACACGGCCCGCGTGCTGGGTCGCATGTACGACGCCATCGAGTACCGTGGCTTCAAACAGGAAATTGTCGAAGAGCTGGCGAAGTTCGCCGGGGTGCCGGTGTTCAACGGCCTGACCGATGAATATCACCCAACGCAGATGATCGCCGACGTGTTGACCATGCGTGAACACGCCGACAAGCCGATCCACGAAATCAGCTACGCCTACCTCGGCGATGCGCGCAACAACATGGGCAATTCGCTGCTGCTGGTCGGTGCCAAACTCGGCATGGACGTGCGCATCTGCGCGCCAAAAGCCCTGTGGCCGCATGACGATCTGGTGGATCGCTGCAAGAAATACGCGGAAGAATCCGGTGCACGCATCACCCTCACTGAAGACCCGAAAGCGGCGGTCAAAGGCGTCGATTTCATCCACACCGACGTCTGGGTGTCGATGGGCGAACCGGTGGAAGCCTGGGCCGAGCGTATCCAGCAACTGCTGCCGTACCAGGTCAACAAAGAGCTGATGAAAGCCACCGGCAACCCACGCACCAAGTTCATGCACTGCCTGCCGGCGTTCCACAACAGCGATACCAAGGTCGGCAAACAGATCGCCGAACAGTATCCGCACCTGGCCAACGGCATCGAAGTGACCGACGACGTGTTCGAGTCGCCCGCCTGCATCGCCTTCGAGCAAGCGGAAAACCGCATGCACACGATCAAGGCGATTCTGGTCTCGACCCTGGCTGATCTGTAAACCAATACAGCTCTCACTGACACGACACGGTCACTGTGGGAGCTGGCTTGCCAGCGATAGCGGTGTGTCAGCCAGCGACAATGTTGCCTGATCCACCGCCATCGCGGGCAAGCCCGGCTCCCACAAGGACCGCATTCGTCCTGCGAGCTTTCACTGTTTTCCAGAAGGACATGCACCATGCGTATCGTCGTTGCTCTGGGCGGTAACGCCCTGCTCCGCCGTGGCGAGCCGATGACCGCTGACAACCAGCGCGCCAACATCCGCATCGCCACCGAGCAAATCGCCAAGATCCATCCCGGCAACCAACTGGTCATCGCCCATGGCAATGGCCCGCAAGTCGGCCTGCTGTCGCTGCAAGCGGCGGCGTACACCTCCGTCACCCCTTACCCGCTGGACGTGCTCGGTGCCGAAACCGAAGGCATGATCGGCTACATCATCGAACAGGAACTGGGCAACCTGCTGGACTTCGAGGTGCCGTTCGCCACCCTGTTGACCCAGGTCGAGGTCGACGCCAAGGACCCGGCCTTCCAGAACCCGAGCAAACCGATCGGCCCGGTCTACGAGAAAGCCGAAGCAGAAAAGCTCGCCGCTGAAAAAGGCTGGGCCATCGCCCCGGACGGTGACAAATTCCGCCGCGTGGTGGCCAGCCCTCGGCCGAAACGCATCTTCGAGATCCGTCCGATCAAGTGGCTGCTGGACAAGGGCAGCATCGTCATCTGCGCTGGCGGCGGCGGGATTCCGACCATGTACGACGAGCACCGTAACCTCAAGGGCATCGAGGCGGTGATCGACAAGGATCTGTGCTCGTCGCTGCTGGCCGAGCAACTGGAGGCCGATTTGCTGGTGATCGCCACGGACGTCAACGCGGCATTCATCGATTACGGCAAGCCAACCCAGAAAGCCATCGCCGAAGCGCACCCGGACGAACTGGAACGCCTCGGTTTTGCCGCCGGTTCCATGGGGCCGAAGGTACAGGCAGCTTGCGAGTTCGCGCGCCATACTGGCAAGGTCGCGGTGATCGGTTCGCTGGCGGACATCGAAGCCATCGTTCAGGGCACCGCCGGAACCCGTGTCAGCACCGCGACGCCGGGCATCAGCTATCGATAATCAGAAACTCCGGGGGCAGGCCCAGGGTCTGCCCTTCTCCCATGCCTTGAGAAGGAGAAACCCATGGCCATATTCAACCCCGGTCATTTGCACATCGAGCGACATGCGTTGACGCCAGATGACGTCAGTTACGACTTGTGCCTCGACTATGAAGTGTTCACCGATCCGCAAAAAGGCAAAGGGATACAGTTCACCCTGCACGGCAATATGCAGGGCAAGGACATGAAGGAAGCGTTTTTCCTGCCCAAGGAAGAGGCTTACAACTTCGCCCGCGACGTGACCCGGATTGCCGAGAAGTACGGGATTCCAAAGGCTCACAGCCAGATCGGCTCGGTGCACAAGCATTACGACCTGATGTTTGAGGACATTCGGCAGAAGTTGAATATGCAATCCGGAGATCCGGTTAATCCCGAGCATTTCGAGTAACCCCAGGTTCAAAGATCGCAGCCTTCGGCAGCTCCTACATTGATCGCTTTTCTGTAGGAGCTGCCGAAGGCTGCGATCTTTTGATCTGATTTCACCATTGCCCCGCCCCAAGGCATACTTGCCCCCCTCCGCATTCCAGAACACTGAACCGCCCCATGCGTATCCACGTCAGCTTCATCGACCGCGTCGGCATCACCCAGGAAGTCCTGGCGATCCTCGGTGGGCGCAATCTCAATCTGGATGCGGTGGAGATGATTCCGCCCAACGTCTACATCGACGCCCCGACCTTGAGCCCGCAAGTGCTCGAAGAACTCAAAGATGCGCTGTTTCGGGTGCGCGGTGTCGAAGCGGTCACGGTGGTCGACATCCTCCCCGGCCAGCGTCGGCACCTGCAGCTCGATGCATTGCTCGCGGCGATGACCGATCCGGTGCTCGCCCTCGACAGCGCCGGGAAAGTGCTGCTGGCCAACCCGGCACTGATCGCGCTGTACGGACGCGAACCGGCGGGTGAAAGCGTCTCTGAACTGTTCAACGATCCCGGCCTGCTGGAAACCCTGCTCGAACAAGGCTTCCGTCTGCCGCTGCGCGAGATCACCGTCAACGGCCAGACCCTGTTGCTCGACGCCACGCCGATCACCGACGCCGGCGCGCTACTGACCCTGTATCAACCGAACCGTATCGGCGAACAACTCTCGGCGCTGCACCACGACCATGCCGAAGGTTTCGATGCGCTGCTCGGCGAATCCCCGGCGATCCGTACCCTCAAGGCCCGCGCGCAACGGGTCGCCGCACTCGATGCGCCACTGCTGATTCAAGGCGAAACAGGCACCGGCAAAGAGCTGGTGGCCCGCGCCTGCCATGCGATCAGTACGCGACACAGTGCGCCGTTCCTCGCCCTGAACTGCGCGGCCCTGCCGGAGAACCTCGCCGAGAGCGAGCTGTTCGGCTATGCCCCCGGCGCCTTCACTGGCGCGCAGCGTGGCGGCAAACCGGGGCTGATGGAACTGGCGAACCAGGGCACGGTGTTTCTCGACGAAATCGGCGAGATGTCGCCGTACTTGCAGGCCAAGCTGTTGCGGTTCCTCAACGACGGCAGCTTCCGTCGGGTGGGTGGTGATCGGGAAGTCAAAGTCAACGTGCGGATCCTCAGCGCGACCCACCGCGACCTGGAAAAAATGGTCAGCGAAGGCCTGTTCCGCGAAGACCTGTTCTACCGCCTCAACGTGCTCAACGTCGAAGTGCCGCCGCTGCGCGAACGCGGTCAGGACATCCTGTTGCTGGCGCGCTACTTCATGCAGCAGGCCTGTGCGCAGATTCAGCGGCCGGTCTGTCGCCTTGCGCCCGGTACCTATCCGGCGCTGCTCGGTAATCGTTGGCCGGGTAACGTGCGGCAATTGCAGAACGTGATCTTCCGCGCGGCGGCGATCTGCGAAAGCAGTCTGGTGGACATCGGTGACCTCGACATTGCCGGCACCTCGGTGGCGCGGCAGACCGACAGCGACGTCGAGAGCCTTGAACAAGCCGTCGAGTCCTTCGAAAAATCGCTGCTGGAAAAACTCTACGCCAGCTACCCCTCGACCCGCCAACTGGCCAGCCGCCTGCAGACCTCGCACACGGCGATTGCCCATCGCCTGCGCAAGTACGGCATTCCGGGCAAGTCTTAAACTCACCCTAACCCCCTGTAGGAGCTGCCGAAGGCTGCGATCTTTTGATCTTGATCTTAAAAAACAAAATCAAAAGATCGCAGCCTTCGGCAGCTCCTACAGTCCGGGTTTCCAGTTCAAAATTTGTATTTTTCTACTTGAAAACGACCTCCATCTGTACTGAAAGCGCTACAGCGGAACGATATCGCTACACCCACCTACAGCGACCGCTGTGCAAGGCTTTGATCCGCTTCAGCTTTTCTCCCCGCCCTGAACTGTAGCGATTTCGCTACAGTCATCCCTTCATCAGGCTTGCCGACAATCAATAAGCCATTGTTTTATATAGATAAATCCAAGATGGCCGCGTTCTTGCTAAGTAACCGCTCTTAAAATCAGGGCTTTCATGCCCAAGCCTTCCACCGCGTCCACCAGACGAGTCTGGCCCCCTTAGGAGTTTCCATGAGCGAGTTGCGTTTTACTGAAGATCACGAATGGCTGCGCACCGAAGCTGACGGCAGCGTCACTGTCGGCATCACCGCTTTCGCGCAGCACGCCTTGGGCGACGTGGTGTTCGTGCAACTGCCTGAGCTGCAGGCTTACGAAAAAGGCGCCGAAGCCGCCACCGTGGAATCGGTGAAAGCCGCCAGCGGTGTATACATGCCCCTCGATGGCGACGTCCTGGAAGTTAATCCGGCGCTGGAAGACGCTCCGGAACTGGTCAACGAAGATCCGCTGGGCGAAGGCTGGTTCTTCCGCTTCCAGCCAAGCGACGCCTCGGCGGTGGCGAAATTGCTGGATCAGGACGCCTACGACCGTTTGATCAAAGCCCAAGACGAAGCCTGAGGAGTAGCGAAATGACTCAAGTAAACCTCGGCACTGCCAACGAATTCATCGCCCGTCACATCGGCCCGCGCGCCGGTGACGAGCAAGCCATGCTCAACAGCCTCGGTTTCGACTCGCTCGAAGCGCTGAGCGCCAGCGTCATTCCTGAAAGCATCAAGGGCACCAGCGTGCTCGGCATGGACGACGGCCTGAGCGAAGCCGACGCCCTGGCGATGATCAAATCCATCGCCGGCAAGAACCAGCTGTTCAAGACCTACATCGGCCAGGGCTACTACAACTGCCACACGCCGTCGCCGATCCTGCGCAACCTGCTGGAAAACCCGGCCTGGTACACCGCTTACACCCCGTACCAGCCGGAAATTTCCCAGGGCCGTCTCGAAGCGCTGCTGAACTTCCAGACCCTGATCAGCGACCTCACCGGCCTGCCGATCGCCAACGCCTCGTTGCTCGACGAAGCCACCGCCGCTGCCGAAGCCATGACCTTCTGCAAACGCCTGAGCAAGAACAAGGGCAGCCACCAATTCTTCGCCTCGATCCACAGCCACCCGCAAACCCTCGACGTGCTGCGCACCCGTGCCGAGCCGCTGGGCATCGACGTGGTGGTTGGCGATGAGCGTGAACTGACGGATGTCACGCCGTTCTTCGGCGCGCTGCTGCAATACCCGGCGAGCAACGGTGACCTGTTCGACTACCGCGAACTGACCGAGCGTTTCCACGCCGCCAACGCGCTGGTTGCGGTGGCGGCCGATCTGCTGGCCCTGACTTTGCTGACCGCTCCGGGCGAGTTCGGCGCGGACGTCGCCATCGGTTCGGCGCAACGCTTCGGTGTACCGCTGGGCTTCGGTGGGCCGCACGCCGCCTACTTCTCCACCAAGGATGCATTCAAGCGTGACATGCCGGGCCGTCTGGTCGGTGTTTCGGTTGACCGTTTCGGCAAGCCGGCCCTGCGCCTGGCGATGCAGACTCGCGAGCAACACATCCGCCGTGAGAAAGCCACCTCGAACATCTGCACCGCGCAAGTGCTGCTGGCCAACATCGCCAGCATGTACGCGGTCTACCACGGCCCGAAAGGCCTGACCCAGATCGCCAACCGCGTGCATCACCTGACCGCGATTCTCGCCAAGGGCCTGAGCGCACTGGGCCAGACCGTCGAACAGGCAAGCTTCTTCGATACCCTGACCCTCGCAACCGGCGCGCACACTGCCGCGCTGCACGACAAGGCGCACGCTGCACAGATCAACCTGCGCGTAATCGACACTCAGCGTCTGGGCCTGTCGGTCGACGAAACCACCACTCAGGCTGACATCGAAACGCTGTGGGGCCTGTTCGCCGACGGCAAAACCCTGCCGGACTTCGCTGCGCTGGCCGCTTCGGTGCATAGCACCATCCCGGCGGCGCTGGTACGTCAGTCGCCAATCCTCAGCCACCCGGTGTTCAACCGTTATCACTCGGAAACCGAGCTGATGCGCTACCTGCGCAAACTGGCGGACAAGGATCTGGCACTGGATCGCACCATGATCCCGCTGGGCTCGTGCACCATGAAACTCAACGCCGCCAGCGAAATGATTCCGGTGACCTGGGCCGAGTTCGGCGCGCTGCACCCGTTCGCTCCGGCCGAGCAAAGCGCCGGCTACCAGCAACTGACCGATGAACTGGAAGCGATGCTCTGCGCCGCCACCGGTTACGACGCGATCTCGCTGCAACCGAACGCCGGTTCGCAAGGCGAATACGCAGGCCTGCTGGCGATTCGCGCTTACCACCAGAGCCGTGGCGATGAGCGCCGCGACATCTGCCTGATCCCGTCGTCGGCCCACGGCACCAACCCGGCCACCGCCAACATGGCCGGCATGCGCGTGGTCGTGACCGCGTGCGATGCCCGTGGCAACGTCGACATCGAAGACCTGCGCGCCAAAGCCATCGAGCACCGCGAACACCTCGCAGCGCTGATGATCACCTACCCGTCGACCCACGGCGTGTTCGAAGAAGGCATCCGCGAAATCTGCGGGATCATTCACGACAACGGCGGCCAGGTGTACATCGACGGCGCCAACATGAACGCGATGGTCGGCCTCTGCGCACCGGGCAAGTTCGGCGGCGACGTCTCGCACCTGAACCTGCACAAAACCTTCTGCATTCCGCACGGCGGTGGCGGCCCGGGCGTCGGCCCGATCGGCGTCAAGTCGCACCTGACCCCGTTCCTGCCGGGTCACGGTCAGATGCAACGCAAGGAAGGCGCGGTCTGCGCAGCGCCGTTCGGCAGCGCGAGCATTCTGCCGATCACCTGGATGTACATTCGCATGATGGGTGGCGCCGGTCTGAAGCGGGCTTCGCAACTGGCAATCCTCAACGCCAACTACATTTCCCGTCGTCTGGAAGAGCACTATCCAGTGCTGTACACCGGCAGCAACGGTCTGGTGGCGCACGAATGCATCCTCGATCTGCGCCCGCTGAAAGACAGCAGCGGCATCAGCGTCGATGACGTCGCCAAGCGCCTGATCGACTTCGGCTTCCACGCCCCGACCATGTCGTTCCCGGTGGCCGGCACGCTGATGATCGAGCCGACCGAAAGCGAATCCAAGGAAGAACTGGACCGCTTCTGCGACGCCATGATCCGCATCCGCGAAGAAATCCGCGCAGTGGAAAACGGCACGCTGGACAAGGACGACAACCCGCTGAAGAACGCCCCGCACACGGCGGCGGAGCTGGTCGGCGAGTGGACCCACCCGTACAGCCGCGAGCAAGCGGTATATCCAGTGGCGTCGTTGATCGAAGGCAAGTACTGGCCGCCGGTCGGTCGCGTCGACAACGTGTTCGGCGACCGCAACCTGGTCTGCGCCTGCCCGTCGATCGAAAGCTACGCTTAAACGAAGGAGGGGCGGGTCACCTGCCCCTTCCTCCAGAACACCACAAATCCCTGTGGGAGCTGGCTTGCCAGCGATGAGGGTGGATCGTCTCCATCTCTGTTGCCTGACACACCGCCATCGCTGGCAAGCCAGCTCCCACAAGAAACGCATCAAGCCTGATATTCCGCCAATTCCTATAACAAGAAACCGGAGAACCACTCATGTCGTTAAGCGTGTTCGACCTGTTCAAGATTGGCATCGGCCCTTCCAGCTCCCACACCGTCGGCCCGATGCGTGCCGCTGCGCGCTTCGCCGAAGGCCTGCGCCGGGAAAACCTGTTGGCCGCCACCGCCAGTGTCCGGGTCGAGTTGTACGGCTCGCTCGGCGCCACCGGCAAGGGTCACGGCAGCGACAAAGCCGTACTGCTCGGTCTTGAGGGTGAACACCCGGACACCGTCGATACCGAAACTGTCGCCGCGCGCCTGCAGGACATTCGCGGCAATGGCCGGCTGAATCTGCTCGGCGAACACAGCATTGCCTTCAATGAGAAAGAACACCTGGCGATGATCCGCAAACCGTTGGCCTATCACCCCAACGGCATGATCTTTCGCGCATTCGATGCAGCCGGTATTCAGATCCGCAGCCGCGAGTACTACTCGGTCGGCGGCGGTTTCGTCGTCGATGAGGATGCCGCCGGTGCCGACCGCATTGTCGAAGACGCCACACCGCTGACCTTCCCGTTCAAAAGCGCCAAGGACTTGCTCGGCCATTGCGCCACCTACGGTCTGTCGATCAGCCAGGTGATGCTGACCAACGAAAGCGCCTGGCGCCCGGAGGCCGAGACCCGCGCCGGTCTGCTGAAAATCTGGCAAGTGATGCAGGACTGCGTCGCCGCTGGCTGTCGCAACGAAGGCATTCTGCCGGGCGGGCTGAAGGTCAAGCGCCGGGCGGCGGCGCTGCATCGACAGCTGTGCAAGAACCCGGAATCGGCGCTGCGCGATCCGCTGTCGGTGCTCGACTGGGTCAACCTCTACGCCCTCGCCGTCAACGAAGAAAACGCCAACGGCGGGCGCGTGGTCACCGCGCCGACCAACGGTGCGGCCGGGATTATTCCGGCGGTGCTGCATTACTACATGCGGTTTATCCCGGGTGCGAACGATGACGGCGTGGTGCGTTTTCTGCTGACCGCCGCCGCGATCGGCATTCTGTACAAGGAAAACGCCTCGATCTCCGGCGCTGAAGTCGGCTGTCAGGGCGAAGTCGGCGTGGCCTGCTCGATGGCCGCCGGCGCGTTGTGCGAAGTGCTCGGCGGCAGCGTGCAGCAAGTAGAGAACGCCGCGGAAATCGGCATGGAACACAACCTCGGCCTGACCTGCGACCCGATTGGCGGGCTGGTGCAGGTGCCGTGCATCGAGCGCAATGCCATGGGCTCGGTGAAAGCGATCAACGCAGTGCGCATGGCCATGCGCGGCGACGGGCAACACTTCGTCTCGCTCGACAAGGTCATCCGCACCATGCGCCAGACCGGCGCCGACATGAAAAGCAAATACAAGGAGACCGCCCGTGGCGGTCTGGCAGTCAACATTATCGAATGCTAATTAGCCCCCTCTTCCTCCGGGAGAGAGCTGGTATGAATCAAGGAGTCACGCATGTCCACCGAACAACTGTCGAAAACCCCGCTGCACGCTCTGCACCTCGAACTCGGCGCCCGCATGGTGCCGTTCGCCGGCTACGACATGCCGGTGCAATACCCGCTCGGCGTGATGAAAGAGCACCAACACACCCGTGAGCAGGCCGGGCTGTTCGATGTCTCGCACATGGGCCAGATTCGCCTGACCGGCGCCAATGCCGCCAAGGCCCTGGAAACCCTGGTGCCGGTGGACATCATCGACCTGCCGGTGGGCATGCAGCGCTACGCGATGTTCACCAACGACAACGGCGGCATCCTCGACGACCTGATGGTCGCCAACCTCGGTAACGACGAGCTGTTCCTGGTGGTCAACGCCGCGTGCAAGGATCAGGACCTGGCGCATCTGCAAAAGCACATCGGTGATCAGTGCACCATAACGGAGCTGTTCGAAGCGCGCGCGTTGCTGGCGTTGCAAGGTCCGGCTGCAGTCACCGTACTGGCGCGTCTTGCACCAGAGGTGGCGAAGATGACGTTCATGCAGTTCAACCGCGTGCAGCTGCTGGGCATCGATTGCTTCGTCAGCCGTTCGGGTTACACCGGTGAAGACGGTTTTGAGATTTCCGTACCGGCAGCCGATGCAGAAAAACTCGCCCGTGCCCTGCTGGCCGAACCGGAAGTCCAGGCCATTGGCCTCGGCGCCCGCGACTCGCTGCGCCTGGAAGCCGGCCTGTGCCTGTACGGCCACGACATGAACACCGACACCACCCCCATCGAAGCCAGCCTGTTGTGGGCGATCTCCAAGCCACGCCGCGCCGACGGCGCTCGGGCCGGTGGTTTCCCGGGTGCAGAGCAAGTATTTGCTCAGCAGCAGAACGGCGTCGCGCGCAAACGCGTCGGTCTGCTGCCACAGGAACGTACGCCGGTACGTGAAGGCGCTGAAATCGTCAACGAAGCGGGCGAAATCATCGGCAGCGTGTGCAGCGGCGGCTTCGGCCCGACCCTGGGCGGGCCGTTGGCGATGGGTTATCTCGACAGCGCTTATGTGGCACTGGACACGCCAGTCTGGGCCATCGTTCGTGGGAAAAAGGTGCAAATGCTTGTAAGCAAAATGCCATTTGTTCCACAACGCTACTATCGTGGTTGATTGACTGTTTCTATAAGTAACGCGATTGCGTTATGCGTGCACTAATGTGTAACGCAATCGCCACAAAAAAGTGCATTTTCTAACATCTGATTCGAATATGAACTTTGCTTATAACGATCGAAAACAATTGAACCCGTTCATCGTCTAAGCCGACACTAGTGGATTGACTAACTGCCAGCAAGCGCAGGAAAACCGGGCCTTCGCGGGGCTTGTTTTTTCTCCCGTAGTTGGCGTAGAGTTTGTCCACTGTGTTTGCATGGGTCAGCTTGGAATCGTGACCTGGGCAGTAGCCTACAAAGTTAGCTACATCCCGCTCGACGTCTTCTTACTCTCCTGCAACCAGCCCCAGTACTCTTTCATGAGAAAGAGACTGTCATCAATTTATGCGTCAAAGGAAATAAGAAATGTCGACACGTCAGAGCGGTACCGTCAAGTGGTTTAACGACGAGAAAGGTTTTGGTTTTATCACTCCAGAAAGCGGTCCGGATCTGTTCGTGCATTTCCGCGCCATTCAGGGCAACGGCTTCAAGAGCCTGAAAGAAGGCCAGAAAGTGACCTTCGTTGCTGTGCAAGGTCAGAAAGGCATGCAGGCTGACGAAGTCATCGCCGAAGCCTGATTTTCTGTCACAAAAAAGCCCCTGATATTGATATCAGGGGCTTTTTTGTGCGCGCGAATCCGTAAAATGGCGCTTCATTTTGCGCCCAGAGGCTGCCATGTCGAAAAACCTGCTCACTCCCCAGGGCGACTTTCCTGCTGTTGGCCTTGGCCGGCGTCTGGCAGCAATGTTCTATGACTTCCTGCTGTGCACCGCCCTGCTGATCGTCACCGGCTTCGTTTACAAGTTGATCCAGGCAGCAATCATCGGTGAAGAACGCCTGCGCGCACTGACCGATGCCGGCAAGATGGATGGCGATCCGCTGTATTCCACGGTGCTGTTGCTGGTGCTGTTTGCGTTCTTCGCCAAGTTCTGGACTCACGGCGGGCAGACACTGGGTATGCAGGTGTGGGGGATTCGAGTGCAGAACGCCGATGGCAGCGCGATCAGCCTGTGGCAGGCGCTGCTGCGCTTCATGGTGTCGATCGCGTCGTGGCTGTGCGCAGGGCTTGGATTTCTCTGGTCGCTGTACGACAAGCAGAAGCGCACCTGGCATGACATCTATTCCGATACCCGCGTGGTGCGGATTCCGAAGAAGAGCAAATAATTTCCTGACACCGAATACCACTGTGGGAGCGAGCCTGCTCGCAAAAGCGTAGCATCAGCCGACATTTATGTTTGCTGATTCACCGCCTTCGCGAGCAAGCTCGCTCCCACAGGTTTTGGGGTGTTTCTGAAAGACCTCAGGCGTTACCCGCCAGCTTCATCCGCGCTGCCTGGGTGAAATCCAGCATGCGCTTCAATGGGCGGATCGCCTGTGGAATCAGCGCCGGATCGACAAAGATCTCGTTCGTCCCTTCCTTCAGGCTCTTGAGCGTGCGCTCAAGGGTGTTCATGGCCATCCACGGGCAATGTGCGCAACTGCGGCACGCGGCGCCGTTACCGGCGGTTGGCGCCTCGATGAAGACCTTGTCCGGGCACAACTGCTGCATCTTGTAGAAAATGCCGCGGTCGGTGGCGACGATCAGGGTCTTGTTCGGCAGGCTTTGCGCGGCAGCGATCAACTGACTGGTGGAACCGACGGCGTCGGCCAGCTCGATCACCGAGGTCGGCGACTCCGGGTGCACCAGAATCGCGGCGTCCGGGTACAACGCCTTCATGTCTTCAAGCTGCTTGGACTTGAACTCTTCGTGGACGATGCAGGCACCGTCCCACAGCAGCATGTCGGCGCCGGTCTTGCGCTGAATGTAAGTGCCCAGATGCTTGTCCGGGCCCCAGATGATGGTCTCGCCGTTGTCCATCAGGCTTTCGACGATCTCCAGTGCGCAGCTCGACGTCACCACCCAGTCAGCACGGGCTTTGACTGCGGCCGAAGTGTTGGCGTACACCACCACTGTGCGCTCCGGGTGCTGATCGCAGAACGCCGAAAACTCGTCCACCGGGCAACCGAGGTCCAGCGAGCAGGTCGCGTCCAGGGTCGGCATCAGCACGCGTTTTTCCGGGTTGAGGATCTTCGCGGTCTCGCCCATGAACTTCACACCGGCGACCACCACGGTCTTGGCCGGGTGAGCGTTGCCGAAGCGCGCCATTTCGAGGGAGTCGGACACACAGCCGCCGGTTTCTTCGGCCAGGGCCTGAATCACCGGATCGCAATAGAAGTGGGCCACCAGCACCGCGTCCTGAGCCTTGAGCTCGGCGGCGATGGCGGAACGGTAGTAGGCCTCTTCCTCGGCAGTCAGCGGTTTGGGCTGTTTGGCATCGAGGTGGGCTTGAACCAGAAGGCGTTCGGAAATCTGCGTCATGTTCGCAAGACCTGCAGGCGCTTTCGCGCGAAAGTCGAGTATACACCCGGCTCCGGACCACTTGAGGGTACCGCCGGGAGAGTGAGTATTATCAGGCACGGACAGCATTGAAGCTGCGCAAGGCTACAGAATATCCCGTTGATACAAAAGATGATTCTGACCTGTGTCAGCGCAGGCAATGATGAAAGGAGCGGTGCCTGATTCGCAGGCAAAAAAAAACCCGGAAATCCTCACTTTCGTGGGCCTTCCGGATTTTCTAAACCGCCAAATATGGTGGGTCGTGTGGGATTCGAACCTACGACCAATTGGTTAAAAGCCAACTGCTCTACCAACTGAGCTAACGACCCGCTGTGTGGTGGCGCGTATAATACTGATTTTTAAGGACTATTCAACACCTTTTTGAAAAAAATCAAAAATAAGGTGTTGGATCGCTTACACCGGCCGCCGCAAAGCCCTCTGCACGCAGGCGGCAGCTGTCGCATTTACCGCACGCACGGCCTTCATCGTCCGCCTGATAGCAGGAAACGGTCAGGCCATAATCGACGCCCAGCTTCACGCCCGCCTGGACGATCTGCGCCTTGCTCAGGTTCTGCAGCGGCGCCTGGATACGGAAACCGTTGCCTTCCACGCCCGCCTTGGTTGCCAGGTTGGCCATGCGCTCGAACGATTCAATGAACTCGGGACGGCAATCCGGGTAACCGGAATAGTCCACGGCGTTGACGCCGATAAAGATGTCACGCGCGCCGATTACTTCGGCCCAGCCCAGTGCCAGTGATAGAAACACCGTGTTGCGCGCCGGCACGTAGGTCACCGGGATGCCCTCGCCCAGCTCTTCCGGGATGTCGATGCTGGTGTCGGTCAGCGCCGAGCCGCCCATGCCGTTGAGGTTCAGGCCAATCACTTTGTGCTCGACCACACCCAGATCGCGGGCGACGCGCGCTGCAGCATGCAGCTCCGCATGAGAGCGCTGGCCGTAATCGAAACTCATGGTGTAGCAGGCGTAGCCTTCAGCCCGGGCCATCGCGACCACAGTGGCCGAATCGAGGCCACCCGATAGCAGGATTACCGCACGTTTTTCGTGAGTGTTCAGTTGTTCAGTCATATCAGCGCCCCGGCTCGTCATTCCATAGATATTTATGCAGCTGCAACTGCAACCGCACCGGCAGGTTGTCTGCCACCACCCAGTCCGCCAGATCCCTGGCATTGAGGTCATGATGACTTGGGGAAAACAGCACTTCACCCGCACGTCGATCAAGACCGTACTGGATCAGCTTCGAGACCGCCCAGTCATAGTCGTCCCGCGAGCAGATGACAAACTTCACCTGATCGTTGGGCGTCAGCAGTTCGATATTTTCGTAGCGGTTGCGGTGCGCCTCTTTGGAGTCCGGCGTCTTCAAGTCGACTACGCGACTGACGCGCGGATCGACCGCCGAGATATCGAGCGCACCACTGGTTTCCAGTGACACTTCGTAACCGGCATCGCACAACTGTTTGAGCAAAGGGATGGCATTGGGCTGCGCCAGCGGCTCACCGCCGGTCACACAGACATAGCGTGGGCGAAACCCGGCCACCTGCTCGAGGATGTCGTCGAGGGTGCGGATCGTACCGCCGCTGAACGCATAGGCACTGTCGCAGTATTGGCAACGCAATGGGCAACCGGTCAGGCGCACAAAAACCGTGGGCAGCCCGGCAGTCCGCGTTTCCCCCTGCAACGAGTAGAAAACTTCGGTGATTCTCAATGTGTCTTGCATAGTCGCCACGGGCGTAACAGCTAAACAGGCTGTCCGCCTCCGTCAGGCACTTCAGGCAACCCCGCCAACGCGTAGATCACCAGAAGCGTGTTTCAGAAAAAGGGCGTGAATTCTAACGAAAAAACCCGCGACAAGCGCGGGTTTCTTCCAAACGGGTCAAACACACTTACATGCGTTGCAGATCGCGTTGGGCCAACTGAGCAGCGGAGGTCCCCGGGTATTGGGAAACCACCTGTTGCAGAATGCCTTTGACCTTGTCGGTATGACCGAGGCGGCGCTCTACATCAGCCAGCTTGTACAGCGAATCCGGCACTTTGGCGTGCTTGGGATAGAGCTGTGAAACCTTGGCAAAAGCCTGACCCGCACCTTGCAGATCGCCCTTGGCCAGGTTCACTTCGCCCAACCAGTACTGGGCATTGCCCGCATATTGGCTGTTCGGGTATTTGCGCAGGAATGCCGAGAAAGCCTGGCTGGCCTTGTCGAAATCCTTGGCTTTGATCAGGTCGAAAGCCGCATCGTAATACAGCTTTTCCTTGGCCGGATCACCCGGTTCGCTACTGGCAGCAGGTGCCTGGGCGGCAGCAGCCCCGGCGCCAGCGGCAGCACCGGCAGCAGCACTTGCATCGCCACCGGCAGAAGAATTCTCAGGAGTCGCGGCAGGTGCAGCACCGGATCCTATGCGCCGATCAAGATCCTGGTATCGCTCCAGGGATTCCTGCTTCATGCGCGCAACCTGATTCTGCAGTTCTTCGATCACACCTTGCTGGCGCGATATCTGATCCTGCATCTGTTGCAGTTGGTTGAACAGCATGCCCTGTGCCGAGGCAGGGGCCGAAGCCGCTCCCCCGGCATAGGCGCCGTTCGTACCGTAACCCGCAGGCGGATAACTGCTCCCGCTATTGTTATAACCGGAGTTGTCATCGACCACAGGAACCGCAGCCCACGCCGCAAGCGGCGCGAGGCTGAGAGCCAGAACAGTTACAGCACGACGGCACGTTCGCATATCGAATTACTTACGCAGTTCGACGCGACGGTTTTGAGCCCAGGACTGCTCGTCGTTGCCGGTAGCAACTGGACGCTCTTCGCCGTAGGAAACCAGTTCCAGCTGAGCTGGGGAAACACCTTGCAGTACCAGGTAGCGCTGAACGGCTTTCGCACGACGCTCGCCCAGTGCCATGTTGTACTCACGAGTACCACGTTCGTCGGTGTTGCCTTCCAGAACAACGCGAGCGCCGTTTGCTTTCAGGTCTTTGGCGTGAACGTCCAGAGCGCGCATGGCTTCTGGCTTCAGGTCCGAGCTGTCGTATTCGAAGTAGAAGGTGGTGATTGCGCGCAGAGCAGCTTCTTCGCTCAGGGAACCGTCAACGGCACCAGTGTTTGCGCCGTAACCAGCGTTTGGATCAACAGCGCCTTCACCGGCGTTGTCGCCGCCTTTGGACGAGCAACCTACAGCTACAGCCATGGCCAGAGCCAGCGCAGCAAATTTACCAAACTTCAGCATTTCCATCGTGAAACTCCTAATGAACCCCAGTGTGTTAAGTAAAACGTAAAGCGCCGCGTCAGTTCAGGTAAGGGGACCAGGACGGTTCTCTGACTTCGCCTTGTGCGGTAGGAAGCGGGAGCCTCACGCGTCCATTAATGGACACGAGCATCAAGACTCCCCGGCCCTGCTGGCGGGTGGCGTAGATTACCATGGTGCCGTTGGGCGCAACAGTGGGTGACTCGTCCAGAGTGCTATCAGTGAGGATCTTTACACTGCCTCGCTGCAAATCCTGCGCCGCCACCTTGAAATTGGTGAAACCGTCCTGGCGATGGATCATCACCAGGGTCTTTTCATCAGCCGAAAGCTTCGGGTTGGCGTTGTAGTTGCCAATGAAGGTCACACGCTCGGCACCACCGCCGCTGGCGCTGGTCTTGTAGATCTGCGGCTTGCCGCCACGGTCCGAGGTGAAGTAGATGGTCGAACCATCCTTGCCCCAGTACGGTTCGGTGTTGATGCCAGGGCCTGCAGTCACACGAGTGATCTGACGCGAACCCAGGTTCATCACATAGATGTCCGGGTTGCCGTCTTTCGACAGTACGAACGCCAGGCGATTGCCATCCGGCGACCAGGCTGGTGCGCCGTTCAGGCCTTCGAAGTTGGTGATCTGCTCACGGCGACCGGTGTCGATGTTCTGCATGAAGATCCGAGGACGCTTCTGCTCGAACGACACGTAGGCGATGCGCTTGCCATCCGGTGCGAAACGCGGCGACAGGATCGGCTCGCGCGATTGCAGCAGAGTCACGGCACGGGCACCGTCGTAGTCCGAACGCTGCAGGGTGTAGCGAGTGTTCTTCTCGGAGAAACGCTCGGCTGTCACGTACAGCAGACGGGTCGAAAACGCACCTTTGATACCGGTGAGTTTTTCGAACGACTGGTCCGAGATGAAGTGCGCCATGTCACGCAGTTGCTCGGTGGTACCGGAAACACTGCCGTCAGCCACTTTCTGCTCGGTAGCCACGTTGAACAGTGCCCACTGCACCTGCAGACGACCGCCGGCTGGCGCAATGCTGCCGACCATCATGTATTGAGCACCCACCGCCTTCCAGTCACGGAAGATGATTTCGCTCGGCTGGCTTGGCTGGCTGATCATGTTCTGCTTTGGAATCGGCGAGTAGTAGCCCGAGTTCCGCAAATCGTTACCAATGATTTCAGCCATGTCGTCCGGCAACACGGCACCGCCCTGCATGCCGAACGGTACGACGGCAATCGGGGTGGCCCGATCGCTGCCGCTGGTGACCAGAATGTTCTTTTCATCAGCCATCGCGATCCCTGCCATGCAGCAGATCACGACCAGCATTCCTCGAAGAAGGTTTCTCACAAGGCTAGATCCTCAGGTGTGAATGTCATCTTGAATGAACGATACGGAGCGAAATCGCTCGGCTTCATTCCCTGCATTTCCGTCAAACGTCCAATATTCTTCACTGCCGCGACTGCCGAAGCATCGAACGGACCGTCGCCACTGGATTTGGCCACGCTGACCGAAGTCACCGTACCGTCCGGCAACATGCCGATTTGCAGCACGACCGTCATGCCTTTGCGTGCCGAAGGAGGACGCGCCCAACCTTCCGCTGCCCGCGCACGAATCAGGTCATCGAAACTGCCCGCGACTTCGTCACCCTGCTCATCGGCCAAGGCCTGCTGACGCTGTGGCGTATCGGAAAGCAAATCTGCCAGGGCCTGAGCCTTTTTCTCTTCGGCGGACTTACGTGCCGCTTCCTGCGATTTTTTCTTCGCAGCATCGGCAGCAGCTTTCTTCTTCGCTTCGTCGGCGACTTTCTTCTTCGCCTCTTCAGCTTCAGCTTTTTTCTTGGCGTCTTCGGCGGCTTTCTTCTTCGCGTCTTCGACGATCTTCTTCTTGGCTTCTTCAGCGGCCGCTTTCTTGGCCTCTTCTTCAGCCGCCTTCTTGGCTTCTTCTTCGGCTTTCTTCTTGGCTATATCAGCCAATTGTTTCTCTTCTGCCTTCTTGGCCTCGGCTTTCTTCGCATCGTCGGCTTTCTTGGCTTCATCAGCCTTTTTCGCCTCGTCCGCTTTCTTCGCCTCGTCGGCCTTCTTGGCTTCCTCGGCTTTTTGAGCCGCTTCTTCTTTCTTTTGTTCCGCAGCCTTCACCGCTTCCTGCTCGACCTTTTTCTGTTCCATCTGCTCGACTTCGGTCTGGCGCGCGGCGGATTTCTTCGCCTCACCCGCAATCTTCTGATTGGTCTGGGTGGTTGCCTGACTTTTCGATTTCAGCTGGTACAGGGTCGCCTGGACAATCGGCTTGGCCGGCGGCAACTCGGGTGTGAAGGCAAAACTGACGAACAGCATGCCGAACACCAGCACGTGCAGGACAATCGCCAGAACACTGGGCCAGAAGTAGCTTTCCGAGGCGGACGGCTCTCGCTGTTGCTGCATCAGGGGGCCTCGGTAATCAAACCAACATTACCGACCCCGGCTTTCTGCAACCCGCCCATGGCCCCCATGACGGCGCCGTAATCGACCGACTTGTCGCCACGGATAAAGACCTGGGTACGCTTGCCGCCTTCGGTGCCGGCGCGAATGATCTTGGTCACTGCGTCAGTCATCTGTGGCAGCGTCATTGCCCTGTCCTGCTGCTTTTCAGTATCGACTTCGCTGCCAAGGTTCCAGTAGTAGGTCTTGTCAGCCTTGATCGAAATGGTCAGCACCTGAGTGTTGTTGTCCTGCGGCAAGGCTTCGCTGGAAACCTTGGGCAGATCCACTTTCACGCCCTGATTGAGCATCGGCGCGGTCACCATGAAGATAACCAGCAGCACCAGCATCACGTCGATGTATGGCACCACGTTCATCTCGGCGACCGGCTTGCGCTTGTTTCGGGCTCGAGCGATTAAAGCCATCGGGAAATACCTGCTTATTCTTCGCTGGTGTGCACTTTGCGGTGCAGGATCGCCTGAAACTCATCGGCGAAGGTGTAGTAGCGGCTCAGCAAGGTTTCGCTGCGGGCAGAGAAACGGTTGTAAGCGATAACGGCCGGGATCGCGGCAAACAGGCCGATCGCAGTGGCGATCAGGGCTTCGGCGATGCCCGGGGCCACGGTGGCCAGGGTCGCCTGCTGGGCGCTGGCCAGACCGCGGAAGGAGTTCATGATGCCCCACACGGTACCGAACAGACCGATGTACGGGCTGACCGAACCCACGGTGGCGAGAAACGGCAGGCTCTGCTCCAGCTTTTCTTCCTCACGGGAGATGGCAACGCGCATGGCCCGCGCCACACCTTCCATCACCGCTTCCGGGTCAACACCTGGCTGCTGACGCAGACGGGAGAATTCCTTGAAGCCGGCACGGAAGATCTGCTCCACGCCGGAATCCGGATCCGGGTTGCTGCCGGCCTGACGGTACAGCTTGGACAGGTCGATACCCGACCAGAAGCGCTCTTCAAAGCTCTCCAGGGCGCGTCGACCGGCGCGCAGCAGATTGCTGCGCTGAAAGATCATGATCCATGAGGTCACCGATGCGGCCACCAGGGTCAACATTACCAACTGCACCACGATGCTGGCATTGCTGACCAGGCTCCACATGGAGGAATGGTCGACGACGTTAGCTTCCACGCTTTATCTCCTGCTTTGAGTGTGTACCCGTGCCGCCCGCGTCGGCAAAGGCCGCACGCAAGGATTCGGGCATGGCCCGGGGTTTCAAACTGTCGGTGCGCACGCAGGCCACCAGAAACTGCCCTTCACAGAGCAGCACATTATCCGTGGCCCGCCTGACCTGCTGTTTGAAGCGCAGGCTGGCACGGTTCAATTCGATTACATCAGCGCTTACCAGCAGTTCGTCGTCCAGTCGCGCCGGCGCGTGGTAGCGCGCTTCGCTGGAATGCACGACAAACAACAGGTCCTCTCCGGCCAGTTCCGACTGGGCAAAGCCCAGCGTCCGGAGCCGCTCGGTTCGAGCCCGTTCCATAAACTTGAGGTAATTAACGTAATACACGATGCCGCCCGCATCGGTGTCCTCGTAATAAACGCGACAACGATGTGCGAACGGCTCAAGCCCGTTTTGCGCGCGCATACTCTAGTGCTTACTCCTCGGGTTGCCAATCCGGCCAGGCAACTGTTTTTTCAGTGTTTAAGGCTTTACCGCAAAAGTACCGTCCTGTGACAGTACAAACGCTGAATAAATCGCCAAAAAATGTGTATCAATCGTCCACGGCATCGAGAAACTCGTCTGCCACGGGCATCTCGCCCATTCGTGACGGAATGTTTAAACCGAAATGCAAGTACGCATGCCGCGTCACCACCCTGCCCCGCGGTGTACGCATGATGTAGCCCTGTTGAATCAGGTACGGCTCCAGCACGTCTTCGATGGTGTGGCGCTCTTCACTGATCGCCGCCGCCAGACTGTCAATGCCCACCGGGCCGCCATCGAACTTCTCGATCATGGTCAGCAGCAAGCGCCGGTCCTGGTGATCGAAGCCGTGTTCGTCGACGTCCAGCAGGTTCAACGCCAGATCGGCCACCGACTTGGTGATGTGGCCCTTGGCCCGCACTTCGGCAAAATCGCGTACCCGCCGCAGCAGACGGTTGGCGATCCGCGGCGTACCGCGGGCACGACGAGCAATTTCAAAAGAGCCCTCCGGGTCCAGCGGCAGTCCGAGAATAGACGCCGAACGACTGACAATCGTCGCCAGATCCGCCGTGCTGTAGAACTCAAGACGCTGGACGATACCGAAGCGGTCACGCAACGGATTGGTCAGCATGCCGGCACGGGTTGTGGCGCCCACGAGAGTGAACGGTGGCAGATCCAGCTTGATCGAGCGTGCCGCCGGCCCTTCACCGATCATGATGTCGAGCTGGAAGTCCTCCATCGCCGGGTACAGCACTTCTTCAACGATGGGTGACAGACGATGGATTTCGTCGATGAACAACACGTCGTGCGGTTCAAGATTGGTCAGCAGAGCCGCCAGATCGCCCGGACGTTCAAGTACCGGACCGGACGTGCTCTTGATCGACACGCCCATTTCCTCGGCGATGATGTTGGCCAGCGTGGTTTTGCCCAGACCCGGCGGGCCGAAGATCAGCGTATGGTCGAGGGATTCACTACGGCCACGCGCCGCCTGGATGAACAGTTCCATCTGCTCGCGCACGGTCGGCTGGCCAATATAGTCGGCCAGACTGACCGGGCGAATGGCCCGATCCTGGACTTCTTCGCGCTCGCGCGGACTATGCGCGGCGGCGATCAGACGATCAGCTTCAATCACTTAAATCATTCCCTTCAGGGCGCGGCGGATCAGGTCTTCACTGCTCAAATTCTTGTCCTTGATGGCGGTAATCGCCTTGCTCGCTTCCTGCGGCTTGTAGCCCAGGGAAATCAGCGCACTGACGGCATCGTTCTCGGCAGTGTTGACCGGCGCCGGGCCGTCCGGCTGGTTCGGCACCAGAGCGAACATGGCTGGTGAGGTTTCCCAGGCCTTGAAACGATCCTTGAGTTCGACCAACAGGCGCTCAGCGGTTTTCTTGCCGACCCCCGGGACCTTGGTCAACGCCGAGGTGTCCTGGGATTGCACGCAGCGGATCAGCTCATCGACTTCCAGACTCGACATCAGCGCCAGGGCCAGTTTCGGCCCGACACCATTGAGACGGATCAACTCACGAAAAAAGTCTCGCTCACGCTTGCCGGCGAAACCATAGAGTAACTGCGCGTCTTCGCGTACGACCAGATGGGTGTGCAGCGTCAGCGGTTCACCGACCGACGGCAGACGATAAAGGGTGGTCATGGGCACTTCCAACTCATACCCGAGGCCGTTTACATCCAGAATCAGGTGCGGCGGCTGTTTCTCAGCCAGGGTGCCGCGCAAGCGTCCAATCACGTTTCAGATCCTTGAGCGTTGGCCAGCCGTGGGCTGGCGACAGATGGAAGGCGGGAATCGGGCCGACGACCCAGGCGCAAAATCCGCATTCCGCAAAAATGATTGCTGATGCTATCAGAGACGCAGGCGCCCGCCACGACTGCGTGCGGTTCCCAAACCATGCGGCAGCAGGCTGGAACGGGTATGCGCGTGACAAATGGCAATGGCCAGAGCATCCGAGGCATCGATCTGCGGCTTGCTGGTCAGCTTGAGCATGTGCATGACCATCATCTGCACCTGTTCTTTATTGGCCGCGCCGGTGCCGACCACGGCTTGCTTGACCTGAGTCGCGGTGTACTCGGCAATCTCCAGGCTCTCCTCGGCGCCAGCCACAATGGCGGCGCCGCGAGCCTGCCCGAGTTTGAGGGCGGAATCGGCGTTTTTCGCCATGAACACTTTTTCGATGCCCATGGTCACCGGGCCATAGGTCTGAATGATTTCACGCACGCCGCGATAAACGATCTGCAGCCGCTCATGCAGCTCGCCGGCGCCGGTACGGATGCAGCCCGATGCCACATAGATGCAGCCGCCACGTCCGGTATCGCGAACAATCCCGTAACCGGTGATGCGCGAACCGGGGTCGATACCCAGAATTAATGTCATAACGCCTGCTGGTTCGAAATAACACAAAAACAAATGTGGGAGCTGGCTTGCCAGCGATGACGGAGTGTCAGGCGCCATCATTGCCTGAGGTGCCGACGCCATCGCTGGCAAGCCAGCTCCCACATTGAATCGTAGTCGCTCTTAACCGAGCTGAGCGGCCACGTCTTCCGGAATGTCCGCGTTGGAGTAGACGTTCTGCACGTCATCCAGATCCTCAAGCATGTCGATCAGCTTGAGCACCTTCTCCGCGCCTTCCAGATCCAGTTCGGCGCTGGTGGTCGGCTGCATGACGATTTCCGCGTCGTCGCCCTTGAACCCCGCCGCTTCCAGCGCGTTGCGCACGGCATAGAAGCTGGTGAACGAGGTGAACACGTCGATCGAGCCGTCTTCATGGCTGACCACGTCGTCGGCATCGGCTTCCAGCGCCGCTTCGGTCAGGGCGTCTTCATCGACGCCCGGGGCGAAGCTGATCTGCCCTTTGCGCTCGAACAGATAAGCCACCGAGCCGTCGGTGCCGAGGTTGCCGCCGCATTTGCTGAATGCATGGCGGACAGCTGCAGCGGTACGGTTGCGGTTGTCGGTCATGCATTCGACCATCACCGCCACGCCGCCCGGGCCGTAACCTTCATAGGTCAGCTCTTCAACGTTGTCCGCTTCCGTCGCACCGGCGCCACGCGCCACGGCGCGGTCGATGATGTCGCGGCTCATGTTCGCGCCAAGGGCCTTGTCCAGGGCCAGGCGCAAGCGCGGGTTGGAACCCGGATCGCCGCCGCCCTGACGGGCCGCAACGGTCAGTTCACGGATCCACTTGGTGAAGATCTTGCCTCTCTTGGCATCCTGACGTTCTTTGCGGTGCTTGATGTTCGCCCACTTGGAATGACCTGCCATAACTCGCTCCGAATTCTCTTGAAACGTTGCCCACCCTGCTCACGCAGTGGCCAGCCAACAAAAAATCTCGACCTGCTCTCTATAGAAAGAAAAAAGGCGCATCCGAAGATGCGCCTTCAGGCCCGTCTTACTCAGCCTTTGGCGTTTCGCGCAAACGAATGTGCAGCTCGCGCAGCGCCTTGGCATCCACCACACCCGGCGCTTGCGTCATGACGTCCGCAGCACTCTGGGTTTTCGGGAAGGCGATCACTTCACGGATCGACTGGGCGCCGGTCATCAGCATCACCAGACGGTCCAGACCGAAGGCCAGACCACCGTGCGGCGGCGCACCGTACTTCAGCGCGTCGAGCAGGAAGCCGAACTTCTCTTCCTGTTCCGCTTCGTTGATGCCCAGCAGGCGGAACACCGCTTGCTGCATTTCCTTGCGGTGGATACGGATCGAACCGCCGCCCAGCTCGGTGCCGTTCAGTACCATGTCGTAGGCACGGGACAGAGCGCCGGCCGGATTGGCTTCCAGCTCTTCAGGCGAGCACTTCGGTGCGGTGAACGGGTGGTGCAACGCAGAGAAGCTACCGTCGTCGTTTTCTTCGAACATCGGGAAGTCGACGACCCACATTGGCGCCCATTTGCAGGTCAGCAGGTCGAGGTCGTGGCCCAGCTTGATACGCAGCGCGCCGAGGGCTTCGCTGACGATCTTGGCCTTGTCGGCGCCGAAGAACACGATGTCGCCGTCAACTGCACCAACGCGATCAAGGATCACGTTCAGGTTGGCTTCAGGGATGTTTTTCACGATCGGCGATTGCAGACCGTCAACACCGGCAGCGCGCTCGTTGACCTTGATGTACGCCAGGCCCTTGGCACCGTAGATGCCGACGAACTTGGTGTAGTCGTCGATCTGCTTGCGCGGCATGCTCGCCCCGCCTGGAACACGCAGTGCAGCGATACGGCATTTCGGATCGTTGGCCGGGCCGCTGAAGACCTTGAATTCGACTTCCTTGAGCTGATCGGCAACGTCGACCAGTTCCAGCGGGTTACGCAGGTCTGGCTTGTCGGAGCCGTAACGACGCATGGCTTCTTCGAAGGTCATGTGCGGGAATTCGCCGAACTCCAGATCCAGCACTTCCTTGAACAGGTTGCGGATCATGCCTTCGGTCAGGCCCATGATGTCTTTTTCGTCGAGGAAGCTGGTCTCGATGTCGATCTGAGTGAACTCAGGCTGACGGTCGGCACGCAGGTCTTCGTCACGGAAGCACTTGGCGATCTGGTAGTAGCGGTCGAAACCGGCAACCATCAGCAGTTGCTTGAACAGCTGAGGCGATTGCGGCAAGGCGAAGAAGGAACCGGCGTGAGTACGGCTCGGCACCAGGTAGTCGCGAGCACCTTCCGGGGTCGCGCGGGTCAGGATCGGCGTTTCCACGTCAAGGAAGCCGTTCTCGTCGAGGAAGCGACGGATACTGGTGGTCATGCGCGAACGCAGACGCAGCTTCTCGGCCATTTCCGGACGACGCAGATCGAGGAAGCGGTAGCGCAGGCGGGTTTCTTCGCCGACGTCGGAGTATTCGTTGAGCGGGAACGGCGGGGTTTCCGCTTCGTTCAGCACTTCCAGCTCGTAGCCCAGCACTTCGATCATGCCCGACGCCATGTTGGCATTGGTTGCACCAGCCGGACGCAGACGCACCTTGCCGGTGATTTTCACCACGTACTCGCTGCGCACGCGATCGGCGGCGGCGAAGCTTTCGGCGCGATCCGGATCGAACACCACCTGAGCCAGACCATCACGATCACGGATATCGAGGAAAATCACCCCGCCGTGGTCGCGACGACGGTGAACCCATCCGCAAAGGGTAATTTCCTGGCCTTCCAGGCTTTCGTTCAGTTGGCCGCAATAATGGCTGCGCATCATGGTAGTGGTTTCGCTTCTCGTAATTCGAAATTCGGTGGAGATACCGTCGCACTCAAGCACTGCGGAATCTCACGCGTGTCGTTCGACCTGGGCCTGAACCCTAGTCAGATTTGTCGCCACCGGCCAGATTCTTCTTGGCTCCGGTCTTGAAATCGGTTTCGTACCAACCGCTGCCGCTGAGGCGAAAACCCGGCATGGACAGCTGTTTTTTGAGCTCTGGCGCCTGACAGGCAGGGCAGTCGACCAGCGGTGCCTCGCTGATCTTTTGAATGGCTTCCAACTGATGACCACAGGAAGCACATTGGTAATCGTACATCGGCATGGGGGTGTCTCGGCGATCAGATTGCCACCGCGCGCAGGGCTTTGCGGCGAAAGAGCGGGATTATATCCATTAAATGCGGGCTGTGCAGCCGTAAGACTGCACAGCCCGCCACGTCATTTCAAGTATTGGTCGTTCCGGGCATGACGGCCGCCGGGGTATCCCGCAGACCATTCATCACACACACCACCCGCACCAGACCGCTGAAGTTTTTCACCCCGCCGTGGCGCAGGTGCACTTCACGGTCCACATGTGACAGCAGCGTGCTGACCGAACAGCCGTTGTGCCCGGCCATGTCACCAAGAATGTTCCAGTAAACCTGCTCGAGCCTCAAGCAAGTGGCAAACCCGTTCAAACGCACTGACCTTGCCAGCGGCCGGATCAACTCAAAATCAAAATCGCTGACAAACGGATCGACCTTCATTTCCCGTTGCGAACCGACATGCTCGCATCGCCTGTCTCCACCTACCATATCGCTGACACTCCTTTGCCATCGCTGCTTGTAATAAAGACAACATCCTGTGCCTTCATAAAAACGCAGACGCAAAGTCAGCGCCAGATGACTAGTTGCCCAGCGACGTAGGATAAGCCGACATGTTCAGTAAGATTTGAAACAGTACGCGGACATCCCCCCGGACATCCGCGCAAACGCTTGTCAGGTCTCGAGCAACGCGCGCAGCATCCACGCAGTCTTCTCATGCACCTGCATGCGCTGGGTCAGCAGGTCGGCTGTCGGCTCGTCACTGACCTTGTCCAACAGCGGGAAGATCCCGCGAGCGGTACGAGTCACAGCCTCTTGGCCCTCGACCAACTGTTTGATCATGTCCTCGGCGCTTGGCACGCCGACTTCCTCTTTAATGGAGGAGAGTCGCGCGTAAGTCGCGTAGGCACCCGGCGCCGGAAAACCCAGGGCGCGGATACGCTCGGCGATCAGATCCACCGCCAGCGCCAGCTCGTTGTATTGCTCTTCGAACATCAGATGCAGGGTCCTGAACATGGGACCTGTGACGTTCCAGTGGAAGTTATGAGTTTTCAGATACAGCACGTAGGTGTCCGACAACAACCGCGACAGCCCCTCGACGATGGACTTGCGGTCTTCTTCACTGATACCGATATCGATTGCCATGCTTACCCCCTAAGGCGATTGAATTCATCCAACAGGTGCAGACCCACTCTAGCAAGGCAGCCGCGACCTCGCAGCCGGCAATTTTCGCTCGCTGTGCGACAAATCGACCGGGCAGGTGCCGCTGGCCGGGGTGATTTGAGTCGCTGCAGGCTTTGCTGTTAAATAGGCAGTGTGTCGCTATGCCCCATTTTTCGGGGCCTCGCGCATAGGCTGATGCCGGGCACGTGTCCAACGCCTCTTTATTGTTTCCGAAGCGAACCGTGCGCCTTCAGCTCTTCCTTGTGAGCCGTCATAACGTGAGCCAATCAAAATGTTGAAAATCGTCCACCTGCTAATGGGCGCAGCGGCCTTGCTGCTGTCGTTCATACCCAGCTTGAAAGCCGAAGCTGTTCCTTACCTGCAACAACCCGATGCACTTTACCTGGCCTTTTTCGGCCTGCTGAACCTGGTCATCGCTCCAGTGATTCCTTACTGGAACAAAGGCCCGCGCCAGCATCTGCAAAATCTGGTCAGCGCTCTTCTCGTGCTGACTGTCGTCCTGCAAACCCTGACCCTGATCGCACCAATGCCTGTCATCGCCGGTCAACCGGCCGTGTTGTTCAGTCTGGTAATCGCCTTGGTTGCCGTGGTCCTGCATCTGGCCATCAGCTTCTACAAGTCTTCACCGGCCGCCGCACCGACTACCTATGACATGAGCAACCGCGATACCGGTACCGTCAAGTGGTTCAACACTTCCAAAGGGTTCGGCTTCATCTCCCGGGATTCCGGCGATGATATTTTCGTGCACTTTCGTGCAATCCGTGGCGAAGGCCACCGCGTCCTGGTCGAAGGCCAACGCGTGGAGTTCTCGGTGATGAACCGGGACAAAGGCCTGCAAGCCGAGGACGTGATCGCCGCCCTGCCGCGTCGCTGATTCGAGGCAACAAAAAACCGCGAGCAGCCAGGCTGCTCGCGGTTTTTTTACGCCTGCACAAACGTGTTGGCATCAGTAATGCGGCGGTGGTGCTTCTTCCTCGAAAGAATCGAACTGCCCGACCATCTCCTCCTGACGCTTGAGCAACGCCGCCATTTGCAACTGCAGGCGCTCGATCACGCGCTGCTGCGCCACCAGCT
This sequence comes from Pseudomonas sp. AO-1, assembly GCF_019775695.1. Taxonomy (NCBI): domain Bacteria; kingdom Pseudomonadati; phylum Pseudomonadota; class Gammaproteobacteria; order Pseudomonadales; family Pseudomonadaceae; genus Pseudomonas; species Pseudomonas sp. AO-1. The sequence continues at coordinate 1,670,756 of NZ_CP079947.1, read as the reverse complement.
CATCGTTCAACGCCTGAATGGTGTCATCCTGAAACGCCAGGCGGCTTTCCAGATCGGTAACGCGCTCTTCAAGGTTCATGGTTCAACCCTCCAGAAACGTGAAGTGTTCGGTCAGCACCAGACTCAGCCGCTCACGAATGCCCGCCACCTCCTCGGCACTGTAGGGTCTGGCCGGGTGTTTACCCCAGACCGGCGCCGGCCAGGCCGCGTCATCACGCTTGCGCACGATCACATGCATGTGCAACTGGCTGACAACGTTGCCCAGCGTCGCAACGTTCAACTTGTCGGCGTCGAACAGATCCTTCAGCAGCTCGGCCAGCGCCGTGGTTTCCTGCCACAACTGCTGCTGGTCGGCGACATCCAACTGAAACAACTCGCTGATATCGTCGCGACGAGGCACCAGGATGAACCACGGGTAATTGGCATCGTTGGACAGCAGCAGCCGGCAGAGCGGGAAATCGCCGATGGTCAGGGTGTCCTGTTGAAGTCGTGAATCTAAAGCAAACACTGCGTGCACTCCCGGCTGATCGACATAATTCAGCTTAGCGGCCGTGAACGACAGGCGACACACCAAGCGACAGGCAGGCAGCATACCTGCGAATCCATCAGGCTTCACGAGCGCCGTGCCCGCCCAGGCCATCACAGCCCAGGCAAGGGACATTTGCAGAGACCGCGCACCATTACAGCGCCAGGACGGTGCCCGGACACGGGCAAACACCCGAAATGGGCAGGTTCATTGACAGCAGGCTCGTCACAAGCTGTATGAATCCGGTACAGCCTGTAAATTTTTTGCACCAAAACCGCACAGTGCGTCTACGCTCAGTGCGTCGGGCATCCGCCAAATACTCACTGACGGGGTGAACCGGTAACGTTTTTGGTTGTCATGGCCCCACGCGAACCTGACAACACGATGCAAAGGTATGCGTCAAGCCCCTGATACAAAAGGGCTTGAACCCCCGTTTTTATGCGGTTTTTACAGCGAAAGGCGGGTGTGCAGAAAAATAAACGTGGCATCCCTGCACTTTGTGCACGCTTGTTGCATTGAGACACACATGGTCTATAGCGCACCACGGGAAGTGGCAGCTTGAGACCAAACAAATACGGTGGCAGGGTTGCCCCAATGGAGATTCAAGTGTTTTGCCAGGGACTCTTTTTTACCGATGCAAAAAGGCCCAGAAACAGCGATAAAGTTGTCAGCCCGGCTGCATGGGTAACGTGAATTTGCGACATCAACCCAGCTGTTTGCGACGTCGTCGTAAAGATCATGAAAGGTTGTATGAGCAAGTATCGCCAACATTGTCGGCGTGATATAAGTTTGCGCCGACACAAAAAGAAAGAGCCGCCCAGATAATAAAACAGGTGGGACGGCAGTACTCTTCTAAAACCAAAGGAGCAAATCACGATGCGCGTGATGAAGTGGAGCACAATCGCACTGGCAGTTGCAGCAGCAGCCAGCACTCAGTTGGCTACGGCCGCCCCGTTTGTTAGTGACCAGGCAGAAGCCAAAGGTTTCGTTGAAGATGCAAAACTCACCGAAACGTTGAAGAACTACTACTTCAACCGCGACAACAAGAACGGCGGTCACGACCAGAAAGACTGGACTCAGGGCTTTCTCGGTAACTTCACTTCCGGTTACACCCAAGGCACCGTAGGCGTCGGTATCGATGCATTCGGTTACCTGGCGGTCAAACTGGATGGCGGTGATGGTACTTCCGGCACCGGTAACATGAGCCGTAGCGACACCGTCAAAGCCAACGGTTATGCACACGACGTTAACGACAGCCAAGGCAAAGCCGGCGCAGCCGTTAAATTCCGCATCTCCAAAACCGAGCTGAAATTTGGCGACATGCAGCCAAGCACCGCTCCGGTATTCGCTGTTGGCGGCTCCCGTATCCTTCCGCAAACGGCCACTGGCTTCCAGTTGCAGAGCAGCGAAGTCAAAGACCTTGACCTCGAAGCCGGTCACTTCTACTCGGCCACCAGCCAGGACAAAAACGCTCGTGAAGGCGGCCTTTACGCCACTTACGCGGGTGTTGAAGCCAAAAACATCGACTACTTCGGTGGCAAATACGGCATCACTGACAACCTGACTGCCTCGCTGTACGGCGCCAAGCTGGAAGACATCTGGAACCAGTACTACGCCAACGTGAACCTCACCACCCCATTCGGTGGCGACACTTCGCTGAACACTGACTTCAACATCTACCGCACCACCGACACCGGCAGCGCCAAAGCGGGCGACATCAGCAACACCGCCTTCTCGCTGGCAACCGCCCTGTCGTTCCTGAAGGCACACACCTTCACCCTGGCCTTCCAGAAGGTCAACGGCGACACTCCGTTCGACTACATCGGCGTAGGCAAGAACAACCGTGGTGGCGACTCGATCTTCCTCGCCAACTCCATCCAGTACTCCGACTTCAACGGTGCAGGCGAGAAATCCCTGCAAGCCCGTTACGACCTGAAAATGGCCGAGTACGGCGTTCCTGGCCTGAGCTTCATGGTTCGTTACGTTAAAGGTTGGGATATCGACGGTACCCACACTCCAGCGGGTAGCGCTTACGCCGGCCTGTACGGTGAAGACGGTAAACACCACGAAACCAACTTCGAAGCCAAGTACGTTGTTCAGTCTGGCCCAGCAAAAGACCTGTCCTTCCGCATCCGTCAAGCCTGGCACGTTGCTAACGCTGACGAAGGCGAAGGCGACGTTAAAGAGTTCCGCCTGATCACCGAATACCCACTGAACATCCTGTAATTATCAGTGGTTAGTTTGGAAGCATAAAAAAAGGCCCATCTTCGGATGGGCCTTTTTGATTGCCTGTCACTTGTCATAAATGCCTGACCAACAAGTCAGGCATTTAATTAGCAACCTATCATTGTGTAGCTGTTTCCTGAACCACACGAATCACCCGCTGTGGAAACGGAATATCAATACCGGCCGTCTTCAAACGATCACGCGACTGTTCGTTAAACATGAACATCACGTCCCAGTAGTCTGCAGTTTTAACCCATACACGCAGGGAAACAGTGATCGAACTGTCACCCAGCGTCGAAATGACCGCTTGTGGCGCAGGGTCCTGCAATACGCGCTCATCCTTGGCCAGATCCAGCAGTACCTGACGGGCTTTCTGCAGATCCGCTTCGTAATCCACACCCACGTCGAACACCACCTTGCGGGTTGGCTGACGGTTGGTGTTGGTGATGATGCCGTTCGACAGATTGCCGTTCGGGACGATGATGGTCTTGTTGTCACCGGTACGCAGCACGGTGTGGAAAATCTGGATGCTGTCGACAGTACCCGCCACGCCTTGCGCTTCGATCCAGTCGCCGATACGGAACGGACGGAACAGCAGAATCAGCACGCCGCCAGCGAAATTCGCCAGGCTGCCCTGCAACGCCAGACCGATGGCCAGGCCAGCAGCACCGATCGCGGCCACGAACGAGGTGGTTTCCACGCCGATCATCGAGGCCACGCTGACGATCAGCAACACCTTGAGGATGATGTTCGCCAGGCTGCTGATAAAGCCTTGCAGCGCCAGGTCGGCATTGCGCAGGGCCAGCAGACCGCCAAGCTTTTGCGTGACCTTGTTGATCAGCCACCAGCCGATCGCCAGGGTAATCACCGCCAGCAGCACACGGCTGCCGTATTCCATGATCATCGGAATCCACGCCTGGGACGCCTTGACCAGGTTGTCTACCTCAGCATTCAAATCCATCTTCCATCTCCTGATTTCCGGCTACCCGGGCTGTAAAAAATCAGCGGCAGAAACCGCCAGGTATACATAAAACAATGTGGGAGCGAGCTTGCTCGCGAAGGCGATGTGTCAGTCAACTCATGGCTGAATGACATACAGCTTTCGCGAGCAAGCTCGCTCCCACAATTCTTCTGACCGGACTTAGTCGCGGAAGTTGTTGAACTGCAGCGGCATGCCGAATTCCTTGGCACGCAGGGCCGCGATGGCTTCCTGCAGGTCATCGCGTTTCTTGCCGGTCACGCGCACCTGTTCGCCCTGAATGGCGGCCTGCACCTTGAGCTTGGCGTCCTTGATGTGAGCGACGATTTTCTTCGCCAGCTCCTTGTCGATGCCTTCCTTGAGGATCGCGTCCTGCTTCATCAGCTTGCCCGAGGCATAAGCGTCTTTGACTTCAAGGCACTGCACATCGATCTTGCGCTTGGTCAGGGCCAGCTTCAGGATCTCGATCATCGCTTCCAGCTGGAACCCGGCTTCAGCGGTGAGGTTGACGGTCAGGTCCTTTTCCTTGAACTCGAAGCTGCCTTTGCCTTTCAGGTCATAACGACGATCGAGTTCCTTCACGGCGTTCTCGACCGCGTTGGTCAGCTCGTGTTTGTCCAGTTCGGATACCACGTCGAACGACGGCATGTAGTCTCTCCAATAAAAAGGCGCGCTCGATCAGGAGGGAGCGCGCTTGGCTTGCGGTTAAAATCCGGCTCATTATAACGGGTCTTTTCCCACCAACACGGCGAGCCTTGCATGCCAGTACCTTACCGAGTGAAAAACTGATGTCCACCCCCTGGCACGTTCTCGGCGCCGGGAGCCTCGGCACCCTCTGGGCCACGCGTCTGGCCCGCGCGGGTCTGCCGGTACGGCTGATCGTGCGTGATGCCGAGCGTTTGCGCAGCTATCAGGCGGCCGGCGGGCTGACCCTGGTCGAGCACGGCGCAGCCACCACCTACGCCGTCCCCGCGCAAACGGCGGATGACCCGGAGCCGATCCGCCGCCTGCTCGTCGCCTGCAAAGCCTATGATGCCGAAAGCGCGGTCGCCCGCCTCGCCCCGCGCCTGAGCGCAGATGCCGAGCTGATCCTGCTGCAGAACGGCCTCGGCAGTCAGGACGCGGTCGCAGCGGTGGTTCCGCAGGCACGCTGCATCAGCGCCTCCAGCACCGAAGGCGCGTTCCGCGACGGCGACTGGCGCGTGGTGTTTGCCGGCCACGGTTTCACCTGGCTGGGCGATGCCGGTCATCCGGTGGCGCCGATCTGGCTGGACGACCTGCAAGCGGCGAACATCCCCCACGAATGGAGCACCGACATCCTCACCCGGCTGTGGCGCAAACTGGCGCTCAATTGCGCGATCAATCCTTTGACCGTGCTTCACGATTGCCGTAACGGCGGACTGGAGCAGCATCAATGCGAAGTCGCCACGCTGTGCGCGGAACTGGCCGAGTTGCTGGAGCGTTGCGGTCAACCGGCAGCCACGCTCAATCTGCAACAGGAAGTCGAACGAGTAATCCACGCCACGGCGGCCAACTACTCGTCGATGTATCAGGACGTGGCGAACCAGCGCCGCACCGAAATCAGCTACTTGCTGGGCCACGCCTGCAAAGTCGCCACCCGTCATCAACTGAACCTGCCGCACCTCAAGCAATTGCAGCAGCGTCTGGTCGAGCATCTGCGCAGCCTTGGATTGCCCAGCGACTGAGCAGCGGCTACGCTGCCCACTTGTTCCTCTGCTGCGATAAACCTGATGCCATTGCGCCAGCGCCTTGAAAACCTGCCGGTCGGCCAGAAACTGCTGGCCGCCCTGCTGGTGTTGTTGACCACCGTCCTGCTGGTCGCCAACCTGACCTTTATCAGCGCCGCCTATTACATCTCCCAGGAAAGCATGGCGCCACAGGCGCTGCAGACCATCGGCCGGTTGATCTCCAACCCGAGCCTGGTCGCGCAAGCCCTGGAATCACCACAAAGCGCCGAACGCCTGCTCAAGGAACTCGACAGTTATTCGCCGCTGCGCGCGGCAGCGCTGTATGACGGCAAAGGTGACCGTCTCGCTCAGGTGCAGCGTGGCGACAAGCTCAATCTGCCGGAACACTATCGACACATCGAAGCCTGGCAACTCACCGAGTTTCGCAGCAACCAATTGATCACCCTGCCTCGCCCGGGCACTGCACCGGGTCATCTGCTGCTGGTGGCCAGCAGTGAACTGCCGATGGCGTTTTACACCGGCACCCTGACTGCCAGCCTCGGCATCCTGATTTTCAGTGTGCTGCTATGGCTGGTAATCGCGCGACAGATCAAACGCCTGATCACCCGCCCGATCCATGAGCTGGAGGAGCTCTCGCGCCAGGTCACTCGCGAAGAGAACTACGCCCTGCGCGCCTCGCGCGGCAATCACGACGAAATCGGCAGCCTCGCCGAGGCGTTCAACACCATGCTCTCGCGCATCGAAGCCCGCGAGCAGCAGCTCAAGCGCGCCCGCGATGACTCGCAGGCCGCCTACGATCAGGCTCAGGGGCTGGCCGAAGAAACCCGTCACACCAACCGCAAGCTGGAACTGGAAGTCCAGGTTCGCAGCAAGATCGAGAAGAAGCTCACCGGCTTCCAGAACTACCTCAACAGCATCATCGACTCCATGCCCTCGGCGCTGATCGCCCTCGACGAACAGCTCTACGTGACGCAGTGGAACCAGGAGGCCAGCGCCCTCTCCGGCACGCGCCTGGATGAAGCGTTGAACCAGCCGATCTTCCTCGCCTTCGAACCGCTCAAGCCGTTTCTGCCGCAACTCAAGCAGACCGTGGAAGAACACACGGTGGCGAAGATCGATCGAGTGACCTGGTTCAAGGACGACGAACCCAAGCATTACGCCCTGACCTTCTACCCGCTGATGGGCGGTGCCGGGCGCGGCGTGGTGATCCGTATCGACGACATCACCCAGCGCCTGTCGCTGGAAGAAATGATGGTGCAATCGGAAAAAATGCTCTCGGTCGGTGGCCTCGCCGCCGGCATGGCCCACGAGATCAACAACCCGCTCGGTGCGATCCTGCACAACGTGCAGAACATTCGCCGGCGACTGTCGGCAGATCTGCCGAAGAACCTCGAAACCGCCGAACAGCTCGGCATCGAGCTGGACACGGTCAACCGCTACCTGCAAAGCCGTGAAGTGCCGAAGTTGCTCGACGGCATCCAGCAGGCCGGCGCCCGCGCAGCAAAAATCGTCACCCACATGCTCAGTTTCAGCCGGCGCAGCACCCGGCAAATGGCCCCGTGCGATTTGCCCGCGCTAATCGATCAAGCAGTGGAAATTGCCGGCAACGACTTCGATCTGGCGATCGGTTTCGACTTCAAGGGTCAGGCGATTATCCGCCAGTTCGACCCGGCGCTCGGCCCGGTGCCAGGCACCGCCAACGAACTGGAGCAGGTGCTGCTCAACCTGCTGAAAAACGCTGCGCAAGCCATTCATCAGCGCGACGATGACAGCGAGCCCGGGCGAATCATCCTGCGCACCCGACTCAATCCGCCATGGGCCGAGATTCAGGTCGAAGACAACGGCATCGGCATGAGCGAGAGCGTGCGCAAACGCACCTTCGAGCCCTTTTTCACCACCAAGGAAATCGGCCAGGGCACGGGGCTGGGGCTGTCGGTGTCGTACTTCATCATTACCAACAACCATAAAGGCCAGATGGAAGTGCAATCGGCGCCGGGCCAGGGCACCTGTTTCACCCTGCGTCTGCCGCTGACACAACCGGCAGCCATCGCCGCCGAAACCAATCAACTAACGAGGTAACCCATGGGCTTTCGCTTGTCGAAGATCTACACCCGCACCGGCGACAAGGGTGAAACCGGCCTGGGCGATGGCCGCCGCGTGCCCAAGGATCACCCGCGCATCGAAGCCATTGGCGAAGTCGACACACTGAACAGTCAGGTCGGTGTGCTGCTGGCCGGGCTGATCGCCGAGCGCGAGGCGTTCCCCGATCTGAATGAACTGATCGAGGTGCTCGCGCCTTGCCAGCATCGTTTGTTCGATCTGGGCGGTGAGCTGGCGATGCCGGCCTATCAGGCGCTGAACACGGCGGAAATCGAACGCCTGGAAGCAGCGATTGATGTGTGGAACGAAGAATTGGGGCCGCTGGAGAATTTCATTCTGCCCGGCGGTTCGATGCTGATCGCCCAGGCTCATGTATGCCGCAGCCTGGCGCGCAGTGCCGAGCGGCGCTGTCAGCATTTGAATGCGATTGAGCCGTTGGCCGGGGTGGGGTTGGCGTACATCAATCGGTTGTCAGATTTGCTGTTTGTGGCCGCAAGGTTGATTGCGCGGCGGCAGGGGATTGCAGAGATTCTGTGGCAGCCGGCGGCCAAACCTTCAGGAACGTAGTGTTTGATCGGCCGCCATCGCTGGCAAGCCAGCTCCCACAAGGTTTTGTGTCGTTCTCCGCATTTGCGGTGCATCCAATACCTGTGGGAGCTGGCTTGCCAGCGATGAGGCGAGTGGCCTCAGCACATAATCAAGCTTGCGGCCAGAATGCGCGAATCCCCGCTACACCCTGAGCCCCGACACCCCAAGCCTTCTCGCGCTCCGCCGGGCCAACGCCGCCGAGCAAGAACACCGGCTTGGTGAAACCCTCGATCAGCATCGACGCTTGCTCCCAGCCCAACGGCTGCGCATCCGGATGGGTCAGGGTCGGCTGTACCGGCGACAGGGTGACGAAATCCACGCCCATCTGCTCGGCCAGCGCCAGCTCCTCAGCGTTATGGCACGAAGCCGCGAGCCAGCGCTCCGCCGGCAACGGGCGCCCCGCTTCGGCGTATTTGCGCAGTTGCGCGGCGGTAATGTGCCAACCGGCCGACGGGAAATCACCGAGCCATTCGAACGGCCCCTTGATCATCAACTGCGCCTTGCCAGCACACAGGCCGACTGCATCCACCGCCAGGTCTCGATACTTAGGGTCATAGCCGTTCGGTGCGCGCAGCTGGATCAGTTTGATCCCGCCGGCAATCGCCTTCTGAATGCCGCGCAGCAAGGCCGGGGCTTCCAGATCTTCCGGAGTGATCAAGTATTCGCCGGGCAAACGCGCGGCGGCGACAATCGGCTGGTTGGCGGCCGGGAATTCGTAGTTCAGCAGATCCTTGGCGCTGACCCAGGCCAGTGGCTGACCTTCGGCACCGTGCGGCTCACCGCTGAACTGCGACACTTCCCAGACATCCAGCAACACCTGCTTGTCCGGGTAATCGTGGCGAACCTTGATCAGCGGACGAGCAGCGCCAACGACAATGCCCAGCTCTTCGTGCAGCTCGCGCGCCAAGGCGCTTTCGACGGATTCATCAGCCTCGACCTTGCCACCGGGAAATTCCCACAGACCTCCCTGATGCTGGGTATCGGCACGGCGGGCGATCAGGATCTTGCCACTGTCGTCACGAATGACGGCAGCGGCGACATGTACGCGTTTCACGGATTCAACTCCTCCAGTCCAGCCTTTTGCCATGCCTTGAAGGCGGGCCATTGGTAGACGGTTTCAACATAGGCTTGATCAACCGCCGGTAACGGCACCTGGTAAGTTCGCAGACGCACGGCAATCGGCGCGAAGAACGCGTCAGCCAGGCTAACCCGGCCAAACAGATACGGCCCGGGCTCCGTGGCGGCGGCGCGGCATTCAGCCCACAACGCGAGCATGCGTTCGATATCGACCTTCACCTCCGGCGGTACCGGGTTGAGCGGAGCGTCGTGGCTCAGGTTGAACGGCATGTGATTGCGCATGGCGAAGAAGCCACTGTGCATTTGCGCGCACGCAGAACGGGCCTGAGCGCGAGCGTAAACATCGCCCGGCCAGAGCTGTTCGGCCGGGAACTGTTCGGCCAGGTATTCGGCAATCGCCAGAGAGTCGGCGATGGTGCCGCGAGAGGTTTGCAGCAACGGCACCTTGGCGGTCGGCGAATGCTTGAGCAGCCGCTCGCGGGTGTCGGGCTTGCCGAGCTTGATCAGTTCTTCGCTGTAAGGGGCGCCGGTCAGTTCCAACGCCAGGGCGGCGCGCAAAGACCAGGAGGAAAGCAGTTTGTCGCCGATGATCAGGTGCAGGGACATGGTGTGGCGCCTTTTCGTCAGTGGAAAGCTTCAAGACTTGTAGTGACTGGACCGACGCTTTCGCGGGCAAGCCCGCTCCCACAGTAGTTTCGGTCGTGCACAAATCTGGTGTACACCACAGAACCCTGTGGGAGCGGGCTTGCCCGCGAAGAGGCCGGCAGCCCACCCTCACCCTTTGGATCAGGTGCGGTACTCGGCGTTGATCTTCACGTACTCATGCGACAGATCGGTGGTCCAGATGGTTTCGCTGCAGTCGCCGCGACCCAGTTCGATACGGATGGTGATCTCTTCCTGTTGCATCACCGCCGAGCCCTGCGCTTCAGTGTAGGTCGCTGCGCGCGCGCCACGGCTGGCGATGCACACGTCGCCGAGGAACACGTCGATCTTGCTCACATCCAGGTTCGGCACGCCGGCACGGCCGACAGCGGCCAGAATACGGCCCCAGTTCGGGTCGGAAGCAAACAGCGCGGTCTTGATCAGCGGCGAGTGGGCCACGGTGTAGCCGACGTCCAGGCATTCCTGATGATTGCCGCCACCGTTGACTTCAACGGTGACGAACTTGGTCGCGCCTTCGCCGTCACGCACGATGGCCTGGGCCACGTCCATGCACACTTCGAATACCGCCTGCTTAAGCTTGCCGAACAGCTCGCCTTCGGCACGGGTGATTTCCGGCAGTGCAGCCTTGCCGGTGGCAATCAGCATGCAGCAGTCGTTGGTCGAGGTGTCGCCGTCGATGGTGATGCGGTTGAACGACTTGTTCGCACCGTCGAGCATCAGGTTGTGCAGCACGTCGCGGGAAACTTTGGCGTCGGTGGCGATGTAGCCGAGCATGGTCGCCATGTTCGGGCGAATCATGCCTGCACCTTTGCTGATGCCGGTGACGGTAATGGTCACGCCATCATGCTCGAACTGGCGGCTGGCACCCTTGGGCAGGGTGTCGGTGGTCATGATGCCGGTGGCGGCGGCTTCCCAGTTGTTTTCCGACAGATCATCCAGCGCCGCTTGCAGCGCGCCTTCGATCTTCTCGACCGGCAGCGGCTCACCGATCACACCGGTGGAATACGGCAGGATCTGGCTGGCATCGACACCGGTCAGTTCGGCCAGTTTCGCCGTGGTGCGCTCGGCAGCCGCCAGGCCCGGCTCACCGGTGCCGGCGTTGGCGTTGCCGGTGTTGGTCAGCAGATAACGCACGTCGTTCTGCACACGCTTTTTCGCCAGGATCACCGGCGCGGCGCAAAAAGCGTTCAACGTGAACACACCGGCCACGGTCGAACCTTCGGCACAGCGCATCACTACCACATCCTTGCGCCCGGGGCGCTTGATGCCGGCCGAGGCGATACCGAGTTCAAAACCGGCAACCGGGTGCAACGTTGGCAAAGGACCAAGACCAACAGCCATGAATGCGCTCCTTACTCAATGATGTCAGCACCGCTCAGAGGGATGGCGGTGGTGTAAATGGCAAAACGCCGCGACGGCAGGAGCCGGTCGCGGCGCGGGTATTTCAGCGATTGAAACGGGTTTACTGGATCTGCCCGTGGCAATGCTTGAATTTCTTGCCCGAACCGCAGTAGCAAAGTTCGTTGCGACCCAGCTTCTGCTCGTTGCGAACCGGCGCGGTGGCGAGGGCTACATCGACCTCTTCACCCAACACTTCCGGCTGCTCCAGACCCGGGGCCTCGGCGTGTTCGAACTGCATGCGCGCGGCCAGTGCTTCGGCTTCTTCACGCAGGCGTTGTTCTTCGGCTTCCGGATCTTCGCGGCGCACCTGAACGTGCGACAGCACACGGATCGAGTCGCGCTTGATCGAATCCAGCAGCTCGGAGAACAGCGTGAACGACTCGCGCTTGTATTCCTGCTTCGGGTTCTTCTGGGCGTAGCCACGCAGGTGGATGCCGTGACGCAGGTGATCCATGGTCGACAGGTGGTCTTTCCACAGATCGTCCAGAACGCGCAGAACGATTTGTTTCTCGAAGGAGCGCAGTGCTTCGGCACCGGCCTGATCTTCTTTCTCGTTGTACGCCGCCATCAGCTCGACCATCAGCTTCTCGCGCAGGGTCTCTTCGTACAGGTGATCGTCTTCGTCGAGCCATTGCTGGATCGGCAGTTTCACCCCGAAGTCGCTGGCAATCGACGCTTCCAGACCGGCCACGTCCCACTGCTCTGGCAGCGATTGCGGCGGAATGTGCGCGCTGACGGTGGCGTTGAGCACGTCCTGACGGAAGTCGGCGATGGTTTCACCGATGTTGTCGGCGGCCAGCAACGTGTTACGCATGTGATAGATCACTTTACGCTGTTCGTTGTTGACGTCGTCGAACTCGAGCAGTTGCTTGCGGATGTCGAAGTTGCGACCTTCCACCTTGCGCTGCGCCTTCTCGATCGCGTTGGTCACCATGCGGTGCTCGATCGCTTCGCCCGGCTGCATGCCCAGGGCTTTCATGAAGTTCTTCACCCGGTCAGAGGCGAAAATGCGCATCAGGCTGTCTTCCAGCGACAGGTAGAAGCGGCTGGAACCGGCATCGCCCTGACGGCCGGCACGGCCACGCAGCTGGTTGTCGATACGACGGGATTCGTGACGCTCGGAGGCGATCACCTGCAGACCGCCGGACTCCAGCACTTGCTGGTGACGTTTCTGCCAGTCGGCCTTGATCTGGGCGATCTGCTCGGGGCTCGGGTTTTCCAGCGCCGCGACTTCCACTTCCCAGTTACCGCCCAACAGGATGTCGGTACCACGACCGGCCATGTTGGTGGCGATGGTCAGGGCGCCCGGACGACCGGCTTGCGCGATGATCTCGGCTTCTTTTTCGTGGAACTTGGCGTTCAGTACCTTGTGCTCGATACCTTCCTTGTTGAGCAGGCTGGACACGTGCTCGGAGGTTTCGATGGTCGCGGTACCCACCAGGATCGGACGGCCCTGGGCCATGCCTTCCTTGATGTCGTTGATGATCGCCGCGTATTTCTCTTCGGCGGTCAGGAACACCAGGTCGTTGTAGTCTTTACGCGCCAACGGCTTGTTCGGCGGAATCACCATGACCTGCAGGCCGTAGATCTGGTGGAATTCGAACGCTTCGGTGTCAGCGGTACCGGTCATGCCGGACAGCTTGGTGTACAGACGGAAGTAGTTCTGGAACGTGGTCGAGGCCAGGGTCTGGCTCTCGGCCTGGATGTTCAGACCCTCCTTGGCTTCGATGGCCTGGTGCAGGCCTTCGGACAGACGACGACCCGGCATGGTACGACCGGTGTGTTCGTCGACCAGTACGACCTGACCGTCCTGCACGATGTATTCGACGTTGCGGTGGAACAGCTTGTGCGCACGCAGACCCGAATAAACGTGGGTCAGCAGGCCCAGGTTATGCGCCGAATACAGGCTCTCGCCTTCGGCCAGCAGGCCGACGCCGGTGAGCATTTCTTCGATGTACTGGTGGCCGGCTTCATTGAGTTCGACCTGACGGGTCTTCTCGTCGATGGTGTAGTGACCGGCCTTGGTGACCTGGCCTTCGACTTCTTCGACATGCAGTTCAAGCTGCGGGATCAGTTTGTTGATCTCCATGTACAGCTTGGAACTGTCCTCGGCCTGACCGGAAATGATCAGCGGGGTACGGGCTTCGTCGATGAGGATGGAGTCGACTTCGTCGATCACGGCAAAATTGAGTTCGCGCTGGAATTTCTCTTCCATGCTGAACGCCATGTTGTCGCGCAGGTAGTCGAAACCGAATTCGTTGTTGGTGCCGTAGGTGATGTCGGCAGCGTAGGCGGCGCGCTTCTCTTCCGGCGGCTGGAACGGCGTCACGACGCCGACGGTCAGGCCGAGGAATTCATACAGCGGACGCATCCAGTTGGCGTCGCGGCGGGCCAGGTAGTCGTTCACGGTCACTACGTGCACGCCCTTGCCGGACAGCGCGTTGAGGTAAACGCCCAGGGTGGCCACGAGGGTTTTACCCTCACCGGTACGCATTTCGGCAATCATGCCTTCATGCAAGGTCATGCCGCCGATCAACTGGACGTCGAAGTGGCGCATGCCCATGACGCGCTTGCCGGCTTCACGGGCGACCGCGAAGGCTTCAGGCAACAGCTTGTCGAGGGATTCCCCTTTGGCGATACGGGCCTTGAACTCGTTGGTCTTGGCACGCAATTGATCGTCCGAAAGGGCCACCATTTGCTCTTCGAAGGCATTGACGAGCTGCACCGTCTTGAGCATGCGTTTGACTTCACGCTCGTTCTTGCTTCCAAAAAGTTTCTTTAACAAAGGCGCAAACATATCGGCAGGATCTTCCACACTAAAGGGATGGAGGGCGGCCCCGTGAGTCGCCCGTGCAGCCCTCATGGCCGCATGCGAACGAGCATTCTACCCGGAAACGGTGGTGAGGAAAGTGGCGATATTCCACGATGCTGGCACTGCGCTTTGACGGGGCTCACTTAAAATAAGGGCGTTTTGCTCAACTTCAACCCATCAAGGCAAGAAGTTAGTTGTTGATTTAATGGGTAAAGCAGGGACAAAAGCAATGGGCGAGTGGTTCCGTTGCTTTCTGCTACCATGGCGCTTCTGTTACTTCAGGTGTTCGATCATGGCATTTCGCCCTCTCACAGCCAGAGCGCCCGCCGTTCTGCTACGCGAAGCCAAGCCGCTCAAAGCCATTCTCGGCCATGCTCAACGCCTCGCTCATCTGCAACGCCTGCTTGAAAGCCAGCTGCAACCGGCCGCCCGCACGCATTGCCATGTGGCCAAATGGCGTGAAGGCCAATTGACGCTGGTGGTGACCGACGGGCACTGGGCGACGCGCCTGCGTTACCAGCAAAAACGCCTGCAACGCCAACTGCAGCTGTTCGAAGAATTCGCCAACCTGACGCGCATCCTGTTCCGCGTGCAACCGCCACTGGTCCAGCATCGGCCAGGCGGACACTCAATGGATCTGTCGACGGATGCAGCGCAGACGATTCAATCAACGGCCGACGGGATCAGCGATCCAGGTCTGCGTGCAGCGCTTGAGCGTCTGGCGGCGCACGCTAAAGACAAAAGCTGAAGGCAAGATCAAAGGATCGCAGCCTGCGGCAACTCCTACATTGGGAATGCGTTCCCCTGCAGGAGCTGCCGCAGGCTGCGATCTTTGCTTTTAGCGGCGTTTGCTGCCGCCGAGCAGTGAGCCCATCAGCCCTCTCACCAGTTGTTTGCCGAGATTGTTGGCCGCCTGACGCATCGCTGACTTCAGCGCCTGCCCCGCCGCCGTGCCCAAAAACTCCCCGGCCCGATCGGCCAGGCTCGGCTCTTCGGCTGCCGGCTTACCCGCTGGCGCATCCGCCTCCGGCGCCAGATCCTTGCGGCCCATCAGGATTTCATACGCCGATTCACGATCGATCGGCTTGTCATATCGGCCCTTGAATGGTGACCCGGCGATCAGCATAGTGCGTTCGGTCTCGCTCAGCGGCCCGATCCGCGACTGCGGCGGCGCCACCAGCACCCGCTGGACCATTTCCGGCGTGCCCTTTTCCTGCAGCGTCCCGACCAGTGCTTCGCCGATGCCCAGTTCGGTCAATACCGACAACGTATCGAACGCCGGATTCGGCCGGAAGCCATCGGCCACCGCGCGCAGGGATTTCTGTTCCTTGGCGGTAAACGCGCGCAAACCGTGCTGGATGCGCAGGCCAAGCTGCGCCAGCACGTTATCCGGCAAATCCCCCGGCGACTGGGTGACGAAATACACGCCGACACCTTTCGAGCGGATCAGCCGCACCACCTGTTCCAGACGCTCCTGCAACGCCTTGGGCGTATCGCCGAACAGCAAATGCGCTTCATCGAAGAACAGCGCCAGCAGCGGTTTGTCGGCATCGCCGCGCTCCGGCAATTGCTCGAACAGCTCGGCCAGCAGCCACAGCAGGAACGTCGCGTAGACCTTCGGTGCCTCATGCACCAGACGGCTGGCATCGAGCAAATGAATCCGCCCACGACCATCGGCGGCCGGTTGCAGAATGTCTTCGAGTTGCAGCGCCGGTTCGCCGAACAACGCTTCAGCGCCCTGCTGCTCCAGAGTCGCCAGCCGGCGCAATAGTGCCTGACTGGAACCGGTGGTCATCAGCGCCGCGTCTTCGCCGAGCAGCTGCGGGTTGTCCTTGAGGTGATTGAGCAGCGCCTTGAGGTCTTTCAGGTCGAGCAGCAACAGGCCTTCGCGGTCGGCCACTTTAAACGCCGCGTACAGCGCCGACTGCTGGCTGTCGGTCAGTTCCAGCAGGCTGCCGATCAGCAGCGGGCCCATTTCACTCAAAGTCGTGCGCAACGGATGACCGGACTCCCCGTGAATATCCCACAGCGTCACCGGATAAGCCTGCGGTTTGTGGTCGAGCCAGGGCATCCCGGCGATGCGCTCGGCGACCTTGCCCTGCGGATTGCCGGCAGCGCCCAGACCGCACAGGTCGCCCTTGATGTCGGCGGCGAACACCGCGACCCCGGCGTCACTGAACGCTTCGGCAAGGCGTTGCAAAGTCACGGTCTTGCCGGTCCCGGTCGCACCGGCGATCAGCCCGTGGCGGTTGGCCAGGCGCATGGCCTGAGCAATCGGTTGCCCCGCCAGATCGGCGCCGATAACGAGTTGCGATGTGTCAGGCATTTTGTCACCTATGGTTAATCTTTAATCCGCTGTGGCCGATAGATAAGGGCGAGAACCTGACTGAAAAGTCGGTCGGACATTTCCCTAAGGAGAGCCGGAAATATCAGTTTTTTTCACCCTTGCCCATATTGCGCGTCTTTATAAAAGCACGCCCAGGACATTAAGACCTTAGCGGAACCCCAAGCCATGAACAAAAACCTGCGCTTCAGCCATAAAATTTTGCTTGCCGCCGCCCTCATCGTCATCGCCGCTTTCGCCTCGTTCACGCTGTACAACGACTGGCTGCAACGCAACGCGATCCGCGATGACCTGAACAACTATCTCAACGAGATGGGCGAAGTCACCGCCGACAACATTCAGACCTGGCTCAACGGGCGCATTCTGCTGGTCGAGAACGCCGCGCAGAACATCGCCATCAACCCGGAGCCGGCCAACGTCGCCAGCCTGCTGGAGCAGAAATCCCTGACCTCGACGTTCATGGCCACTTACCTGGGCGATGCCACCGGTCACTTCACCATCCGCCCGGACGTAAAGATGCCGGACGGCTTCGATCCACGGGTGCGCCCTTGGTATAAAGGTGCCGAGAGCAGCAGCGCCTCGACCCTGACCGAACCGTACATCGACGCCGCCACCGGCCAGTTGATCATCTCCATCGCCACCGCCTCGAAAAAAGCCGGTCAGAGCGTTGGCGTGGTCGGCGGCGACCTGAGCCTGCAAACCCTGGTCGACACGCTCACCGCCCGGGACTTCTCCGGCATGGGCTATGCGTTCCTGGTCAGCGCCGACGGCAAGATCCTCGTGCACCCGGACAAGGCGTTGGTGATGAAGTCACTGAAAGAAGCCTATCCGCAGGACACCCCGCGCATCAGCAGCGACTTCAGTGAAATCACCGTCGACGGCAAGACGCGCATCGTCAGCTTCACCCCGATCAAAGGCCTGCCATCGGTGAACTGGTACATCGGTCTGTCGGTGGACAAGGACAAAGCCTTCTCGATGCTCAGCGAGTTCCGCACCTCGGCGGTGATTGCCACCGTGATTGCGGTGGTGATCATCATTGCGCTGCTGGGCATGCTGATTCGCCTGCTGATTCAGCCGCTGCACGTCATGACCCGCGCCATGGAAGACATCGCCGATGGCGAGGGCGACCTGACCAAGCGCCTGACTATCGTCAACAACGATGAATTCGGCGTGCTGGGTACCGCATTCAACCGCTTCGTCGAGCGTATTCACGGCTCGATCCGCGAAGTGTCGTCGGCCACCGGCCAGGTCAACGAGGTCGCGCTGCGCGTGGTCGCCGCGTCCAACTCGTCGATGTACAACTCCGACCAGCAAGCCTCGCGCACCAGCAGTGTCGCCGCCGCGATCAATCAACTGGGCGCTGCCGCCCAGGAAATCGCGCGCAATGCCGCACAAGCCTCGAACCAGGCCAGCGACGCCCGCGGCCTCGCCGAAGACGGCCAGCAAGTGGTGGATCGCAGCATCAAGGCGATGAACCAACTGTCGAGCATGCTCAGCGCCTCCAGCACCAATATCGAGTCGCTGAACAGCAAAACCGTGAACATCGGGCAGATTCTGGAAGTGATCACCAGTATCTCCCAGCAAACCAACCTGCTGGCCCTCAACGCCGCCATCGAAGCGGCGCGTGCCGGTGAGGCCGGACGTGGTTTTGCCGTGGTCGCCGACGAAGTGCGCAACCTGGCGCACCGCACTCAGGAATCGGCGCAGCAGGTGCAGACCATGATTGAAGAGCTGCAAGTCGGCGCCCGTGAATCGGTGAGTACCATGAGCGACAGCCAGCGCCACAGCCAGGACAGCGTGGAAATCGCCAATCTTGCCGGCGAACGCCTCAACAGCGTGACCCAGCGCATCGGCGAGATTGACGGGATGAACCAGTCGGTGGCCACCGCGACCGAGGAGCAGACGGCGGTGGTCGAGTCGATCAACGTCGACATCACCGAGATCAACACATTGAACCAGGAAGGCGTCGAAAACCTGCAGGCGACCTTGCGCGCCTGTTCGGATCTGGAGCAGCAGGCTTCGCGGCTGCAGCAGTTGGTCGGCAGTTTCCGCATCTAAGATCAAAAGATCGCAGCCTGCGGCAGCTCCTACAGGGTGAACACACATCCTGTGTAGGAGCTGCCGCAGGCTGCGATCTTTTTACCCTTGAGACCCTCCGCCAATTCCCGACCGAACATCTATTCTGGATAAAGGTCAACCAAGGGAGAGCAGCACAGCGGAGGGCTCGTCATTGTGCACATCGCCGATATCACCATGTTCTACGCCCCGGCCAGCGGCGGCGTACGCACGTACCTGGACGCCAAGCACCGCCGGTTGGGCGTCAAACCGGGCATTCGCCACAGCCTGCTGATCCCCGGTGCGCACTTCGGTGAACACGACGGCGTCTACACAGTGCCCGCACCTGCCTTGCCCTTCGGCAAAGGTTATCGCTTCCCGTTGCGTCTCGCCCCTTGGCGCAACGTCCTGCAGGATTTACAGCCGGATCTGATCGAAGTCGGCGATCCGTACCTGACTGCCTGGGCGGCGCTCGACGCGCGGCGTCAACTGGATGTACCGGTGATCGGCTTTTATCACTCGGACCTGCCGTTGCTGGTGAGTAACCGAATGGGCCATTGGGTCACGCCGAATGTCGAGGCTTACGTCAGCAAACTGTACGGCAACTTCGACCGGGTGCTGGCGCCGAGTCAGGTGATGGCCGACAAGCTCCGGGGCCTGGGGGTGCGCAACGTGTTCGTACAGCCGCTGGGGGTGGATCTGCAAATTTTCCATCCTGGCGCCCGCGACAAGGGTTTGCGCGCCGAACTGGGAATTGCCGAAGACACCCGTCTGCTGATCTTTGCCGGACGCGGCTCCAAAGAAAAGAACCTGCCGGTGCTGCTCCAATGCATGCAACGCCTCGGCCCGCGCTATCACCTGTTGCTGGTCGGTTCATCGATGCCCGCCGTGGTGCCGGACAATGTCAGCGTGATCGACGGGTTCTGTCCTGCCGCCACCGTGGCGCGATTAATGGCCAGCGCCGACGCCCTGATCCATGCCGGCGATCAGGAAACCTTCGGCCTGGTGATCCTCGAAGCCATGGCCTGCGGGGTTCCGGTGGTCGCCGTGGCGGCCGGTGCGTTTGAAGAAATCGTCGCCGAAGACTGCGGCTTGCTCTGTGCACCGAACAACCCGCAAGCCATGGCCAATGCGGTGCGCGAGCTGTTCAGTCGCGGCTGCCTGAAACTCGGCCAACAAGCGCGACAACATGTCGAACGGCGTTATTCCTGGGATAGCGTGGTCGACAGTCTGCTCGGTCATTACCACGCGGTGCTCGGTCACTCGCGGCAAAGAGTGGCCAATGGCTGATTCCTTGAATGACCGCGCAGTGCTGCTGGTGCTGCACGACGTGGCGCCGTCGACGTGGGCGGATTATCGGCCATTTGTCGAGGCGGTCGACGCAATGGGTGGCGTGCCGATGACCTGGCTGGTCGTTCCGGATTTCCATGGTCACGATGCGCTTGAGGCTCATCCCGCGTTCTGCCGAATGCTCGGCGAGCGGCTTGTCCGTGGCGATGAGCTGGCCCTGCACGGCTATTACCATGACGACCGCGAGCCAGCCCCGACCACGCCCCGCGACTGGTTCATGCGCCGCATCTACACCCACGAGGGTGAGTTTTATCGCCTGTCCCGGGAAGCGGCGCAGGCTCGCCTGCGCCACGGCATCGAACTGTTCCGGCGCAATGGCTGGCCGTTGCACGGTTTCGTCGCCCCGGCATGGCTGATGAGCGAGGGCACCCGCCAGGCCCTTCGTGAAACGCCATTGAGCTACACCAGCGACCCGCAACATCTTTATCAATTGCCGGATTTCACCGCCATCAACGCCCCGGGTCTGGTCTGGAGCGCGCGCAGTGCCTGGCGCCGGGGGTTGTCAAAAATCGTCAGCGAACAGCGCCAACAGCACTGGCGCGACGCCGCGGTGATTCGTCTAGGCTTGCACCCGGTAGACATGCGCCACCCATTCGCGCGGTCTTACTGGCTGCAAACCCTTGAACGGCTGCTGGCAGAAGGACGCACGCCCATGAGCAAAATCGACTGGCTCACCGAGCACCGCGAGCGAATGGAGCGCGCTGCATGAGTCGCGGCATTGTGTTGTTGATCGGCCTGCTCGCCGCTGTACTGATCCCGGTGCTGCTTGGCGGCGGCGAGATCGGCGCGCGGTTGCAGAACTTTCCGCTGCACTGGCTGCTGATCATGTTCGGCATGATTCTGCTCTGCTGGGGCATCAACACCCTGCGCCTGCGCTTGTTGCTGGGCGATCAGCGCGATCGGGTCACGCCGCTGAAAAGCCTCGGTGTGGTGATGGCCGCGGAATTCGCCTACTGCGCCACGCCCGGCGGCAGTGGCGGGCCGCTGACGATCATGGCCTTGCTGGCGCGCAGCGGCGTGCGCCCGGCCCGAGGCAGTGCGGTGTTTGCCATGGATCAGTTGAGCGATCTGCTGTTCTTTCTCTGCGCCCTGAGCGGGATTCTGATTTACGCGTTGTTCCAGCACCTCAGTGACCGCCTGGAGTGGTTGCTGATGGTCAGCGCCGTGTCGCTGTTCGGTGGGCTGTTCAGTTGCGTGCTGCTGGCGCGCTACCACCGCCGCCTGATCCTTCTGAGTGGACGCGTGCTTGCCCGCCTCAACGTGCAACCGGCCACGCGCCGGCGCTGGGCACGCAAGCTGCTGCATTTCCTCGATGCGTTCATCGACACGCTCAAGTTGCCGTGGCAGACGCTGATCAAGGTATTCGCCCTGACTTGCATGCACTGGCTGCTGCGTTACAGCGTGCTGTATCTGGCCCTGCGCGGACTCGGCGCGGACCTGCAGTGGGCCTGGAGTTTTCTGGTGCAAATGCTGTCGCTGGGGGCTGGTCAAATGAGCCTGTTGCCCGGTGGCGCGGGGGCGGCGGAACTGACCTCGGCGGCGCTGCTGGCACCGATGGTCGGCAAATCCACCGCGGCGGCAGCGATTCTGATCTGGCGGGTGGTGACGTTCTATTTCTATCTGGTGGTGGGCGGCCCGGTGTTTCTGTTGATGCTGGGGCGGCCATTGCTCAAGAAGCTGCTGAAGATCAGGCAGGCTTCTTAGGTTCGTCCTCCTCCTTCATCTGCTCCCACAGTTCGGCGGCGCCGGGGAACTCGGTGCCGTCTTCCGGGCTCAGGTCATCCGGGTCATAACGGCTCAGACAACCTTCGCCCAATGTGGCAGGCGCTTTCGAAGTGGCTTTGTCCAGTGGGTCGCTCACGGGCAGTTCCTCAAGGGGCTGAAACGAAAAAAGGGCCTGGGACGATTGAACGCCCAGGCCCTTCTTTATTCAAGCACGCGTGGGGTAGATCAGAACACCACGGTCTTGTTGCCGTGCACCAGCACACGGTCTTCGAGGTGATAACGCAAGCCTCGGGCCAACACCATCTTCTCGACGTCACGGCCGAAACGCACCATGTCTTCGATGCTGTCGCTGTGGCTGACGCGCACCACGTCCTGCTCGATGATCGGACCGGCGTCCAGCTCTTCGGTCACGTAGTGGCAAGTCGCGCCGATCAGCTTCACGCCGCGCAGCGACGCCTGATGGTATGGCTTGGCACCGACGAACGACGGCAGGAAGCTGTGGTGAATGTTGATCACCTTGTGCGCGTATTCGCGGCACAGCGCCGGCGGCAGGATCTGCATGTAGCGCGCCAGCACCACCACTTCGGCGTCGTGCTGTTTGACCAGACGCGAGACTTCGGCGAACGCTGGCTCCTTGTCCTGCGGATTGACCGGGACATGGTAATAAGGAATGCCGTGCCACTCGACCATGCTGCGCAGGTCATTATGGTTGGAAATCACGCAGGAGATTTCGCAATCGAGCTCGTCGCTGTGCCAGCGGTGCAGCAAGTCGGCCAGGCAGTGGGATTCGCGGCTGGCCATCAGCACCACGCGTTTCTTCTGCTCGGTATCAGTGATTCGCCAGTCCATCGAGAACTCTTCGGCAATCGGCGCAAACTTCTCGCGCAGCACTTCAATACCGAACGGCAGCGAATCGGCGCGGATCTCGTGACGCATGAAGAACCAGCCGTTCTGATTATCCGAATGGTGGCTCGCTTCGGTGATCCAGCCGTTGTGGGATGCCAGAAAGTTACTGACTTTGGCAACGATGCCAACGCGGTCAGGGCAGGAAATCACCAACCGAAAGGTGCGCATGAGGGGGAAACTCCAGAACTTCGCAAAGGCGGCCATTCTAGCGACTGTGCGCGGAAACTGCAGTATTGATCAGCACTTGCCCCGAGAAGGCGCGGTTCATGGCGCCTGAGCGCACTGTACGACAAAGCGATGATGTGCTCGTGAAGCTGTTCGGCCAGATAATTGTGAATATTCGTGATGACTGCATCACATTATTTAGATGACCATTCAATTTACCGGTTATTTCACGTAACTAATTCAAATAAAAAAACCGCTTAAATGTTTACTTGATGAAACAGCCTGACTATTATTGCGGCACTGTCCCCTGCCATTCAACACATCCGCATAAGGTAGTTACCATGTCCTTGATCAACGAATATCGCGCCACCGAAGAAGCAATCAAAGAGCTGCAAGCCCGTTTGAAAAACCTGTCGCAAGACGACAAATTGCAAGCCGAGCTGGAATTCGAAGGCAAACTGCGCACCCTGATGGGCGAATACTCCAAATCCCTGCGCGACATCATCGCCCTGCTGGATCCGGAATCGAAAACCAAAGGCACCCGTGGCGTCGCAGTCAAAACTACTGGCACCAAGCGCGCACGCAAAGTTAAACAATACAAAAACCCGCACAACGGCGAAGTCATCGAAACCAAAGGTGGCAACCACAAGACGCTGAAAGAGTGGAAAGCCAAGTGGGGCGGTGACGTGGTTGAAGGCTGGGCTACCCTGCTGGGCTAAGCCGCAACGCCGGTCGCCGATAGCCTCTGCGACCCATGAAAAACGCCAGCATACGCTGGCGTTTTTTTATGCGTGATGTTTCATCGACGCACTATGTTCGATTTCAAAGATTCAAACGTTTGCGCAATGCCTGGACATAATTCTGCCACTCATTGAGCACTTGATTCTGCATCGGCGTAGCACTAAGCGCCCATTGCTGCGCGGCTTCGGCAAAAGATTGCAGGGTATTAGGTGCGCCCATGTGCGGCTCGGACAAACGCTGCTGGCAGAATATTCTCCAGCGCTCTTGCTCGGCAAAACTCAACGTATCGGGAAAGTTGCGTGCGCGATATCGAAAGAGTAATTCCGGTAGACGTTCATCATCGAACGGCCAGTGCTCTTGCGCTAATTGCGCCGGATCTGCTGTCCTCACTTGCTCGCACAGGCGCCGATCGCGATCACCGATAAATCCATCGTACAACTGCTGTTCCGGATCTTCATTCGGGGTGAAATCTTCGCTGGCATAAATTGCCGTTACTTTATCTTTCCAAACTTGTTGTGCGTCACTTAGCCGCAGCGCACGCGCCTGATACAGCGCCATGTCCAGGTCCAGGCGCTGCTGATCTGCGGCACGCAATACCGACAACGGCGCCACCACCGGACAACGGTTGATGTGAATCAGTTTGAGCGGCACCGGCAGTTCCCCCTCGGCGAGGTCGTCGCGACGGGTGTACAGGCGCTGACGCAGCGTTTCGGCGTCCAGATCGAGCAGACCTTGCGGATCAAGGTGCAAGTCACAGACGATCAGGGCATTGCGATTGCGCGGATGCCAGGCCAATGGCAATACCACACCGACATAGTGCCGCGCCGCCGAAAAGCGCCCGGAGATGTGCACCAGCGGCTGCAACAGGCGAATCTGATCCATGACTTTCTGTTTGCTGCGCAGTTGGAACAGCCACTCATACAACTTCGGCTGTTTCTCGCGGATCAACCGTGCCAGGGCGATGGTGGCGCGCACGTCCGAAAGCGCTTCGTGAGCATGCCCATGGTCGATGTTGTTGGCAGCCGTCAGGCGTTCGAGCTTGAGGGTGACCTTGCCTTCGTCATCGGTTGGCCAGACCAGGCCATCCGGGCGCAACGCATACGCGGCGCGTACCACATCGATCAGATCCCAACGACTGTTGCCGCCCTGCCATTCACGGGCATACGGGTCGAAGAAATTGCGATAGAGGCTGTAGCGGGTCATCTCGTCGTCGAAACGCAGGGTGTTGTAACCCGCACCGCAAGTTCCGGGTGCCGCCAGTTGCGCATGCACCCGAGTCATGAAGTCGGCTTCGCTCAAACCCTGTTCGGCGAGACGGCTCGGGGTGATACCGGTAATGGCGCACGCCGCCGGGTGCGGCAGGATGTCTTCGCTGGGCTGGCAGTAGAGGTTGACCGGTTCGTCGATTTCATTGAGATCGTGGTCGGTGCGAATCCCGGCGACCTGCAGCGGACGGTCATTGCGCGGATTGATGCCGGTGGTTTCGTAGTCGTACCAGAAGATTGAAGTCACGGGCGGTTCCTGAACTTGAGATCGGCAAAGTCTAGGCGTTCAACCGCCATTGCGGCCAGCGCCGTGTCATTCGACCAGCCTGCGCCACACGCGGTGCAATACATAGTTATGTCGTTTTCCCCCAAGAGGCTGCTAGCATCGGACAAACCTCGTATCCCGATCCGGCCCCATCAGGTAGCCCATGCTCGAGAACACAGCACTGCCACGGAAAGCACCGCTGAACCCGCCACTCGATACCCGTTATCCAGTGGAAACCCCGGAGGGCATCGACCTGCCGTTGCGCCCGGCCGGTCTGTTGGTACGCAGCCTCGCCTTCGGCATCGACCTGGGCATTCGCGGCGCCATCCTCGGCGGGCTGTTCCTGGTGCTGGCGTTTCTTGGCCAGCTCGGCATGGGCCTGGGTTCGTTGCTGCTGTTTGCCGTCAGCTGGTGGTACATGGTGCTGTTCGAAGTGCTGCGTCAGGGCCGTTCGCCAGGCAAGCAGTGGATGGGCCTGCGAGTGATCCACGACAACGGCACACCGGTCGGCTGGTCGGCGTCGCTGCTGCGCAACTTGCTGCGTTTTGTCGATCTGCTGCCGTTCGGTTACGCCTTCGGCGCCATCAGTTGCCTGCAACATCCCACCTTCAAACGCCTGGGCGACATCGCCGCCGGCACTCTGGTGGTCTACAGCGAACCGGCCCTGCTTCGCCCGCAATTACCCGACGTCCAGCCGCGCCGCTCGCCCGTGCCGCTCAACCTCAGTGAACAACGGGCCCTGCTCGCCTTCGCCGAACGCCAGGCCGAACTGTCGCCGGCGCGGGTCAATGAGCTGGCCGCCCTGCTCGCCCAGCCGCTGCACATGCCGGCACCCAAAGCGGTCAGCGAGCTCAATGGCATCGCGCGCGGCTTGCTGGGTCCGACATGAAGCAAAGTCTTTTCGAAGCTCGCCACAAGGCCGAATGGGAGCGTTTCACGCTGGCTCTGGAACGTCTCGAACGTGGCAAGGACACTTCGCAGGTGGCCGGATTCCCCAAGGCTTATCGACGCCTCTGCCAGCATCTGGCATTGGCGCAGGAGCGCGGCTACAGCAGTTTTCTGATCGATTCGCTGCAACAACTGGTGTTGCGCGGCCACCAGCAGCTGTATCGGCACCGCAGTCGCTTCGCCGCCAACCTGCTCGGTTTCATCCTCGCTGACTTCCCCCGGCTGGTGCGCGCCGAATGGCCGTTCGTGCTGGCCGCTGGCCTGGTGTTTTTCGGCAGCCTGATCGGCTTCGCCTTGCTGGTGTATGCCTTTCCCGAACTGATCTACAACCTGATCCCCGCCGAACAGGTGCGCGAGATGCAGAGCATGTACGACCCGGTGGCCGGGCACCTCGGGCGCTCGGCCGAACGGGCGGCCAGTGAGGACTGGGTGATGTTCGGTTATTACGTGATGAACAACATCGGCATCGCCTTCCAGACCTTCGCCAGCGGTTTGCTGCTGGGCGTGGGCAGCGCATTTTTCCTGTTCTACAACGGGCTGGTCATCGGTGCGGTGGCCGGGCACCTGACCGAAATCGGTTTTGGCCAGACGTTCTGGTCGTTCGTGATCGGCCACGGCGCCTTCGAGCTGACTGCCATTGCCCTAGCGGGTGCGGCGGGGCTGAAACTGGGCTGGAGCGTGATTGCGCCCGGGCGGCTGACGCGCGGCGAGGCGCTGGTGGAGGCCGCGCGCAAAAGTGTGCTGCTGGTGTGCGGGGTCATGCTGTTCCTGTTGATCGCGGCGTTCATCGAAGCGTACTGGTCGTCGAAGACCGGGGTCACGCCGCGGATCAAATACGCGGTCGGCGCTGCGTTGTGGATCGCCGTCGCAGCTTATCTGCTGTTCGCCGGAAGGACACGCCATGCGCCTGAGTGATGCCACCGTGGCGATCCGCCCGCGCAGCAGCTGGGAAGCCATGGACCTGGGCGTGCTCATGAGCCAGCAGCATCGACGCCTGCTGATGACCAGTTGGGCCATCGTCACCCTGCCGCTGTTCGCCGTGCTGACCTTGCTGCTGTGGGATTCGCCGTCGCTGGCGGTATTGATTTTCTGGTGGCTGAAACCGGCGTACGAGCGCCTGCCGCTGTACATCCTGTCCAAGGCCCTGTTCGGCGAAACGCCCACGCTGAAACAGGCCCTGCGCGAATTTCCGCGGCTGTTGAAACCACAGCTGCTGGCCAGCCTGACCTGGCGCCGCCTGAGCCTGAGTCGCAGCTTCCTGCTGCCGGTGGTGCAACTCGAAGGCCTCGACGGCACGGCGCGTCAGCAGCGCTTGCAGGTGTTGCTGCAACGCAATGCCGGCGCCGCGCAATGGCTGACGATCATCGGCATGCACCTGGAGACCGCGCTGTGGATCGGCCTGATGGTGCTGTTCTACATGCTCCTGCCGCAGCAGATCGAAACCGACTGGGACTGGCAATCGCTGATCCTCGACAGCGATCACCACTGGCGTTGGCTGGAGCACCTGACCAACGCTTTCTACGCGCTGGTACTGGTGGTCTGGGAACCGGTGTATGTCGCCTGCGGTTTCAGTCTGTATCTGAACCGACGCACTGTACTGGAGGCGTGGGACATCGAACTGGTATTCCGCCGTTTGCGCCAGCGCCTGAGCGGCAGCGCTCTGGGCCTGCTGTTGGCCGTCTGTCTATGGTTGCCGACAGTGCCGCCGGCGTGGGCGGATGCGCCGACCAACGCTCCGGAGGCACCCCGCCTGCTGAATCAACCGCTGACCAGTCAGGCTGCGCACGACAGCATCAAGGCAATGCTCGAACAACCACCGTTCAAGAACAAGGAAAGCGTGACGCGCTATCGCTTGGGTGACGACCCGGCAGCCCCGGCCGAGGGCAAACCCGGCGAGGCCCCGCAATGGCTGAAAACCCTGCTCGGCTGGCTCGACGGTCAACGCTTCAATGCTTTGGCGGTCTTGATCGAAGTGCTGCTGTGGGGCGCGTTGCTCGCGGCTATCGGCTGGCTGGTCTGGCGCTACCGCGAATTCCTGCGCACCTTCGTCAGCCGTCGGCCGAAGCCGCCCGCCAGCGTCCGGCCTCCTGCCCCACAGCAAGCATTCGGCCTTGACCTGAACCCGCAATCCCTGCCCGACGACATCGCCGCCAGCGCCGAACAACTCTGGCAAACCCAGCCGCGCGCCGCGCTGGGCCTGCTCTATCGCGGATTGCTCAGCCGTCTGCTGCACGATTTTGCCCTGACCTTGAAACCCGCCGACACCGAGCATCAGGTACTGCTGCGGGTTGAGCAATTGCAGCGCCCTGAACTGCTGGCGTTCAGTCGCAGCCTGACGCTGCACTGGCAGAACATGGCCTATGGGCACCGCGAGCCGGCGGCCCATCTGCGACAAGAACTGTGTGACGGCTGGCGCGCCTTGTTCGACCATGGAGCGCACGCTTGAGCCGGCGTGGCGCGTGGTTGCTCGGTGGGCTGATCGTCGCCCTGCTCGCCGCGTTGAGCGTTTATCTGTACGTCAAGGCCCGGCCCTATCAGGAGGTGATCGATCACGGCCCCTCGCCCCAGGCGCAAGCCAATCCTTATCTGGCGGCAGAAATGTTTTTGCGCGAGCACGGCCTCAACGTCAGCCATGCCGAAACGCTGGCGGTGCTGCCCGATATTGATCCGCGCCGGCACACCCTGCTGTTGTTTGGCGAGCGTTCGCGCATGACCCCGCGTCAGGTTGATCAAGTGTTGAACTGGGCTCGCGCCGGCGGGCGAATCGTGTTCGTGGCCGAAGCGTTGTGGGACAAGCAGGCCAAACAGAGCGATGACCTGTTGCTGGACCGGGTGCAGTTGCACCAGTCGCTGAGCAAGGATCTCAAGGAACCGCCGGCGGACCTGGCCGATGACCCGTACCCGAACCTGACCAAACTCTACCTCGAAGACGAGGACGCGCCGGCCTACGCCGGTTTCGACACCGCGTTCCATCTGGACGACCCGAAGAATCTCGCCCAGGCCTGGGCCAACAGCGCCAAGGCCACGCACATGATGCAATTACCCTACGGCGTCGGCTCGATCACGGTGGTCACCGATGCCGAACTGTGGAAAACCCCGGCTATCGGCAAGCACGACAACGCCTGGCTGCTCTGGTACCTGAGCGCCGACACCGACGTCACGCTGATTTACAGCACGACGCACGATGGTCTGCTGACCTTGCTCTGGCGTTACTTCCCGCAAGCCATCGTCGCCCTGCTGGCGCTGATCGTCCTCGGCCTGTGGCACGTTGCTGTGCGCCACGGGCCATTGCAGGCGCCCGCCCCGAGCGGCCGGCGCCAGTTGCAGGAGCACTTGCGCGCCAGTGCCGATTTCATCCTGCGCCACAACGGTCAGCACACGCTGTTGCAAGCCCTGCAGCAGGACGTACTGCGCCGTGCCCGCCGCCGTCATCCCGCCTTCGACCAATTGAACGTGGCCGAGCAATGGCTAGTGCTGTCGCGCCTGACCCGCCAGCCGACCCGCGCCATCAGCCAAGCCCTGAGCCCGGTGCCGAAACAGCGCATGAGCAGCGCTGATTTCAGTCGCCAGGTGGCCCACCTGCAAACCTTGAGGAACACGCTATGAGTGAACAGATCGAGCCCGGCAGCGCCACTCACGCCGCCCAGCAACGCCAGCGTGCCAGCCAGTTGGCGCAAGCGGTGCGCGGCGAATTGCAGAAGGCCTTGATCGGCCAGAACAGCGTGATCGACGACGTGCTGACCGCGTTGATCGCCGGCGGCCACGTGCTGCTCGAAGGCGTCCCCGGACTTGGCAAGACGCTGCTGGTTCGCGCCCTGGCGAAATGCTTCGGCGGCGAGTTCGCGCGCATCCAGTTCACCCCGGACTTGATGCCCAGCGACGTCACCGGCCACGCGGTCTACGACCTGCAGAGCGAACAATTCAAGCTGCGCAAAGGGCCGTTGTTCACCCACCTGCTGCTGGCCGACGAGATCAACCGCGCCCCGGCCAAGACTCAAGCGGCATTGCTCGAAGCGATGCAGGAACGCCAGGTCACCCTCGAAGGCCGGGCGCTGCCGATCGCCCAGCCGTTCATGGTGCTCGCCACGCAAAACCCGATCGAACAGGAAGGCACTTATCCGCTGCCAGAAGCCGAGCTCGACCGTTTCATGCTCAAGGTGCGCATGGATTACCCGGAGGCCGAGCAGGAGTTGAACATGGTGCGTCAGGTCAGCCGCTCGACCCGTGCCGACATGCTCGATGTGCAACCGCTGCGCACGGTCCTGCAGGCCAAGGACGTGCAGGCTTTGCAGCGCATCGCCAGCGAGCTGCCGATTGACGACCAAGTGCTGGATTACGCGGTGCGACTGGCACGCAGCACCCGCTCCTGGCCCGGCCTGACCCTCGGCGCTGGCCCGCGAGCCTCGATTGCGCTGGTGCGATGCGCCCGCGCCCGTGCGTTGCTGCGTGGCGGCGAGTTCGTGATCCCTGATGACATCAAGGGTTGCGCACTCTCGGTGCTGCGCCATCGGGTGCGAGTAGCGCCAGAGCTGGACATCGAAGGCCTGCAGGTCGATCAGGTGCTGCAGCAGTTGCTCGACCAAGTGCCGGCGCCGCGCTTGTGAGAGTTCAGGAAAGATCAAAAGATCGCAGCCTGCGGCAGCTCCTACACGGAATCACGCTCCCTATAGGAGCTGCCGCAGGCTGCGATCTTTTCAGCAGACAACCCGGTACAGCGCCATGAAACCTTCGCGCCTGTTATTGATCTGGCTCGCCGCCCTGTGCCTCATCGGTATCCTCACGGGCACCCTGCAAGCCCTCGACATCGACGTGCCCGCCCCGCTGTCGGCGATCAACTGGGGCTTGCTCCTGGCGCTGCTGGTACTGGCGATCATCGATGCGCTACGCCTCAGCCACCGGCCCTCGCCACGCATTCAGCGCCAGACGCCCGGCAGCCTGGCGCTCGGACGCTGGAGCGAGGTACGGCTGCAGCTCAGCCATGACTTCAACGAGCCGGTTGCGGTGGATATTTTCGACCACGTGCCACAGGGGCTGAGCTTCGAAAACCTGCCGCTGGCGGTCGAACTGCAACCCGGGCAATACAGCGAGGTCGGCTATCGCCTGCGCCCGCTCAAACGTGGTCACTTCAGCTTCGAGCATTGCGAAATCAATCTGCCCAGCCCGTTGGGTCTGTGGACAGGAAGACGCCTGCTCGACGTGCGCGGCGAGATCCGCGTCTATCCCGACTTCGCCCGGCTGTACGGCGGCGAACTGCTCGCAGTGGACAATTGGCTCAGCCAGCTCGGCGTACGTCAGCGCCAGCGTCGTGGCCAGGGGATGGAGTTTCATCAACTGCGCGAATTTCGCGAGGGCGACAGCCTGCGCCAGATCGACTGGAAAGCCACCGCCCGTCAGCGCACGCCGATTGCCCGCGAGTACGAAGACGAGCGTGATCAGCAGATTGTTTTCTTGCTCGATTGCGGGCGGCAAATGCGCAGCCAGGATGGCGAGCTGTCGCATTTCGACCATGCGCTGAATGCGTGTCTGCTGCTGAGCCACGTGGCCCTGCGTCAGGGTGATGCCGTGGGGCTGAGCACATTCGCCGTCGCGCAACCGCGTTTTCTCGCGCCGATCAAGGGTGCCAGTCAGCTCAAGGTCCTGCTCAACGCCGTTTATGATCTGGACAGCAGTCAGCGTCCTGCCGACTATTCAACCGCGACCCATCAGCTGTTGGCGCGGCAGAAGCGCCGGGCGCTGATCGTGCTGCTGACCAACCTGCGTGACGAGGACACCGAAGACCTGCTCGCCAGCGTCAAACGCTTGAGCCAGCAGCATCAAGTGCTGGTGGTCAGCCTGCGCGAGGAAACCCTCGATCGCGTGCGCAATGCCCCGGTACAAACGCTGCCCGAAGCACTGGCTTATTGCGGCACGGTGGATTACCTCAATGCCCGGGTCGAGCTGCATGAGCAGTTGAATGCTCATGCCGTTCAGGTGCTGGATGTGCGCCCCAGCGGGCTAAGCACGGAGCTGCTGAGCCGTTACATGAGCTGGAAGCGATCCGGTGTATTTTGATAACACCTTCGACAACGGGAGCACGTTTACAGACGCAAACTCCAACTTGAACCTCCCCTGACAGTCGCCGAGACGCTATCCCAAGCGGGCAAAATGAATCTGACCTCTGCAAAGCCGTCGTCATCTGTTCGTGACGCCGCAAGTTCCAAATTCGGGAAACTCCAGAAAACCTGCTCGCCCTTGATCGGCACCAAGGCTGTGTTCGCAACGCGAACCTGTATATGAGCTTCCTTACCAATAATCGACTGCCCATGAAGCTTTTGTATCATTACGATCTGCGGTCTGCTCGCAGGATCAAATACCTCAAACTCCAGTGACTGCGAGCCGCCCAAGGCAACCGTTGCCCGCAACTCATACACGCCTGTTTCAATCGGTCTGAAATCAACGCGCGATTTTCCATCCGGCCCCGTGTAAGTAGCCGGCAACGTCAACTCCGGATAATCCCAGATGACCCTGACGCCTGCCAGGGCCCGGCCATCGTGACGCGACACCACCCGGACCTCGGCCGTTGCCTCTTTGCCCAGATCGATATTTGTATCGGGACTGGTCAACGACTCAATCTCCGGCACTATGCCGAAATACCCCAGTCGCGCCATATCCCAACCACCCAGCCCGCCTCGGACAATGGCCGATAAGACTTCATCTACGTCAGCCGGATAATTAAAGGTCAACCGCGCAAGACCCTCCTCATCCGTCACCGACGGCGTCAAGGTACTGCCTGCAAAATCCCAGCGCACCTGCACACCCGCCAGCGGTAAACCGGTACGTGCCGACACCACTTTGGCTATGGCATGCGCGCGGTCCTCATTGGGTGGCGAACGAGAATCTTCCGGTTCGTACAATTCGCTGATGACGCGCGGTTCTTCAAGCGTATAGGGCAGCTCAACCGACTCCGAATGCGCCGTCTCTCCCACCTTCGCCGTCACTACCGCCGGCCCCGGCGTCTTCGGTTTGAAGCGCACAGTGGCAACACCATAAAAGTCGGTCAGACTGGTGGTCGTTCCCAGATCTTCGTTGCGCCAGGTCACCAATACGCCGGCGATACCTTGACCAGAAACGGACGACACCACTTTCACCTGCTCGACCAGTTCCTGCTCCCATTCCACCACTTGCTGAACGCTAGTACTGGTGAGCAGTTTCCACACCTGCGCGCCCTCCCCCAGCGACATCGCGTTGGCCGGCGACAGGCTGGCGAGGCGCTCGGCTCCAAGGCGCAGCGCGAAGCTGCCGTCCTTCAGGTCGGCGCAACGCAAGGAATAGCGCAGAAAACCGAAGGCTGAAGGCTGGCGTGGCGCGCCGAGCGCGGGTTCGAAACTCAGCCCCAATTCCACTGGCCCGGTGCCGGTCAAACCCAGGGTCAGCTCCTGGTCGAGCAATGGGCTGCCCTCCGGGAACAGTACCTCGATGGCATGTGAACCGTTGCGTCGCGGAAAGTAGGTGTGACTGCCCCATGGATGTTCATCATGCCCATCGAACCGCACCCGCACATCCTCCCAAGGGTCACCGGCAATTGCCGTAAAGGACAGGGCACGCTGCTCCACATAGCCATCGAACAGGCTATGCACATGGGCCACCACCTCCTGCTGACCCGCAGTAACCGGCAGCAGGCCAAAACCCGACCAGCCGAGGTCATCGCTGGCGACGGTGTCGGAGCCGATCGCGCTCGTCCACTGCACCGCCACCTGCGCGACTGCCTGGCGGGTGAAAGCCGAGACCACCCGGATCCAACTCCAGGCTTTATCCTTGCCAAGGACGGCATGGACCGCGGACTCACGCCAGCCTTCGATTCGCAACTTGTTGTGGCCGAGCTGCATCGGGTTGGCGGTCATGGACAGGTTCAATGCCGGCAAATAAAGACCCAGCATAAAGTTGCCGGAGACCTTGCTCGCGCTGAAGTCCAGTACCCATCCGACACCACCGTCATCGAGTGGCCGGGCAGTATCGAGCGGAGGCTCGACGCTCGCGTCCAGCTCTTCAGCCGGGGTTCCCAGCCACATCAACGTCCCCTGCAGTCCCACCAGAGGGCTCAAGGCATTGGGCAGGTAGCGCAAGCTGTGCGTGGCCCCGATGCAGGGAAACATTCTCTGACTGGCGCTTGTCGCAGTCATCTGATCCAGCATCACCGTCAGTTCATCCACAAGCGCTGTAGAGATCAGCCGACCGAACAACTCCCGGGGCGCGGCAAGCACCGGACTGCTCAAGGTCAGGCTGAACAGACTGCTGGTACTCGAGGCGACCTGCGAACTGAACGTCCACTCCAGCCCTTTTACCTCAAGCTTGCGCGGCTCGCCGATAAACGTGACGGTCAACCCGATTCCCGGCGACTCCCCCCGCCATTGCAGCGTCACCATCTGGTCAAGCAGCACACTGCTGGTCGTGGGTTCGACTTTCAGTGTGTGTGGGGCTCCGCGCCAGCACAGCAACCCCAGCTCGGCCAGATCGACTGCTACATCGTCGAACAAAATCCTGACCTGATTCTTCCACGGACTGCTGGCCAGCGCCGTCACTGCAAACGTTCGCTCTATCGGCACCGCGTCATCGTGTGCCCGCACGCGAGCGGTCACCACCAATTCACCGGCGCGGCTTGGTTGATACAGCACACTGGCCCAGCCGCCGAGCCCCGATCGGGTGACAATCGTGCCTTCGGGCGTCTGCCAGTCCACCCGTGCATTGTTGACCGGCTCGCCGTCGCCGCTGGTGACCACATGCACCACCTGCACCCGCAACAGAACACTTTCGCCTTCGTCCACCACGGGAAACTTGTTGGCCTCCTGAACGTCGCCAATGCGCACCAGATTGCGTGCCAGTGACATGTGTTTCCTGTCAGAACGCAGTAGCAACTTCGAGCACGACAGCAGCAGCTGGAAACGCCCGTCAAGCTCGTCCCGGCAGTCCAGCTCCCAGCTCAAGTCAGCGGCGTCGGACGGCACCCATTCTTCCAGCTCGGGACGTACCCGCACACCCAACTGTGCCGCGGAATCGCCTTCCCAGCGCATGGCCAGTTCGCTGCCACGTAATGCCTCAGGCAGCCGGACACTCAGCTGATAAGTCGAACCCCGATTGGGATAACCGGTCTTTTGCGCCCAAGGCGAGGCATCGCCTTCTACCACGGCCAGCACGTCCTTCCATGGATCGGTCGCCAGCACACGAACGTCCAGCTTCGTGGTCTCGACCCCGCTGGCGTAGTAAGGACTCGCCACCGAGGCCAGAATGGCAATGTCGCCTGCTGCAACGGGCAGATAATCGAAATACGCCCAGCCTTCCGGGTCGGTGGGTGTCGTGCTCAGAACCCCCCGCTCTTCTGTGGCCCAGGTCACCATGCGCCCAGCCAGAAACTGACCGGTGTACCAGGACGCCACTCGCACCCCCAGACGCACTGATTGTTCCAACTCCAGCACCGGGAAATACGCCGCTTCCAGCACCTCACCAAACATCAGCCGGTGATGCCCCAGCGAGACCTGCATCGAGTAAGGCTCGGCGGTGAACTGGTTCACCAGTTGCACCGTGAACAAGTAAGGTTCCTGATCACCGATCAACGGGCATTGAAGGAACCACGGTGAATCCAGTGGTTGATCCACGCCCCAGTCAGGGGTCGCAATAATGGCGCCTTGTGGATTGTCATCGCTCACCAACGCAGCTTTGGTGTGCAGCCAGGGACTGTCGGGGGCGAGTATGAACTGAAGTCGGTGCTGCAAGTCCTCCGTCGCGCCCAGCCCCAGAAAAACCGACTCGTCAGGCAACAAGTGCTCCGCGTCTACCTTCACCGTGCGCATCTGCGGCAGCGCAAGGTGCAAGTCCAGGCGAATGCGGGTGATCACAACCTGCAGGTGATAGTCCTCGGGATCAGCATTGGCCGGAGCGACGATTGTGAGGCGAATCTTGTCCTGGCGCTGCACCGGCAGATCGAACGGAGCATTGTAGAACGTCGGTTTGAATTCCAGCGGCTGCCCACTGGCAATCCGGACCCGATCCTCTGCCGAGTTGCGAGGGCTGCCCGGCGGCAACAGTATTTCCCTCAACAGGGTGCCATTTTCAGCCGTGATGAGTATTTTTCCCGGTTCGGTGTGCCGCGTCTCATACAAAAAACTCAGCACATACCTGGCGCTGGCACCCGGTTCCACAGGTAAAGTGAACTGTTGAGAGACAGAGGCACGGTTTCCCGCAGTAAGCACTTTAATCTGCACATCCTCATACACCTCGCCTGTGACTGAAATCTCACGGTCATTGTTGCCCTTTTCCCAGAAGTCCAGACTCTCACGGAAATCCCCGTTCAGCACCAGACTGTCATTAGCCTGAATCACCGGTTCAAACATGATGGTCTGCTCCTTGGTTTTTACGTGACTGGCGGGAAGTCAGCGCCCGGGTGACCAGGTCTT
This sequence comes from Pseudomonas sp. AO-1, assembly GCF_019775695.1. Taxonomy (NCBI): domain Bacteria; kingdom Pseudomonadati; phylum Pseudomonadota; class Gammaproteobacteria; order Pseudomonadales; family Pseudomonadaceae; genus Pseudomonas; species Pseudomonas sp. AO-1. The sequence continues at coordinate 1,634,484 of NZ_CP079947.1, read as the reverse complement.
TGACAGCGAGGGTAAACGTCGGCTCACCGGCCTTGGCCGTGTACCGGACGCGCACAATGATGTCGGTAAGCGATTCGAGCATCGACGCTTGCCCCTCGCTTTGGGGCCAGGGAAAGTGCAACTGCCAGCGCGAGACCGCACCGGTGTTCTCGAACGGGTTGAGCAAGCCCTCGTCCGGTTTACCGGCGTTCATGCCGGTGTCGGCGAGCCCTGCCGATAAACCGATCTGCTGACCACTGCGCAAATTGAACAGCACCTCGGCAGGCGCCACCTTGCCCGCCGGCTGATGCAGGTACTCGACCGAGCGTGCCGAGGCCTGGGTAGCGGTCATGCTGCCAATCTGCAGCAGCGTCGCCAGTACATCCTGATAAGGTCCGAGCAGTCCGGGCAGATCGACCTCGACCAGGTTGATCTGCCGGCAATACTCACCCGGGTGATCACGATCGAATGACAACTGCGTCAGCTGGAACTCCAGCATGCCCTTGTCGATCAATTCGTCCCGTGCCTGGGTCCAGTCGGAGAATCCCGTCTGCGGATCAACCTTGTCATCGAACAGCCGTCGCAGCGAAATGGTCTTCACTCGCTCCAGACGACGCTCATGGCTTTGCAGGTACAGCCGATCCATGCGCAGCAGGTATTCGCGCAAGTGTTCACCGGCGGTCAGCCCGTGACGGTTGTCCAGCCAGACCTGCGGCAACGCCTCAGCGGTTTCGTAATTGCCGGTTTCAGCACTCAACGACGCACGGGCACTCAGGCACAGACTGACCACCGCATCGTAAGCCTGATAGTGCAAGGCCTTGAGCTGGCCCAGCAGCCAGCCGAACAATTCTGCATTGGTCGCGCGTTTCTTCAGGTAGTTGTAGAGCACCAGTGCCTGACCGTTGGCCCGCAGGGTTTGCTCCAGACTTGTCCTGGCCGCCTCGAGGGCGAATGTCTGCGCGGTGATCTGCTCTGCGATCGCACCGACTTCGGCCAGTGCCTGATCGCGTTGCAACTCCCACTCTCTGCGGCGCAGGCGGTAGCTTTCGGTGATGGCTTGTTTATCCGCGTCGATCTGCAACAGCATCGCGCCGATTTCCAGACCGAAAACCACGGCATCGGCGATTTTTTCTGGACGATGGCCACCGTTGGCCATGCCAAAAATGCTCGGCAGGGCCCCCACGACCGCGCCTCCGGTCTTGATCGCGTGCGTCCCGGCATTCATCCATTTGACGGCCTGCAGCTTTTCCATGACCTGGTATTCGGCATCGCTGATGTGTTCGTCGTACCAGGCGTTGTATCGATCGGCCCGCTGCCTGGCCATGGTCTGACTCTGCCTCAGGGCCGTGAGCCCCGCTTCAAGCTGGGCAATGGATTGTTCTTGAACCGTGCGGGCGTAGTCGCCCAGTTCCTTGAGATGCTCTTGCTGCAGTTCTTCCTGCTCGGCCCGATCGCGCTGTTCCAGCAGGCGCAAAACCTGGCTGCCGTACTCCTGCAAGGTCTGCACAGCGCGCAACGCCGCCTCGTAGGTGACCCGCCAGCGGAAGGCGCCCACCACCAGACGTCCGCCCATCGGCCGCAGCATGCCAATCCCGCCAGCGGCCAGATCGAGCAACAATTGGTTGGGATCGGTGGGTGGGCTGAACAGCGGAACGTCCAGTGGTTTGCCATCCAGGGTCAGGTTGTTGCGCAAGTTGTTCAGACGCTGGCCCGGCCAGTCGAACAGATCAAGCAACTGTTCGTTGATCGGCAGTTTGAACGGCTCGTTCGCCAGCAGGCCCAACAACGGTGACGCTTCGGCAGCCGGAGGAATGTCTGCCGGAGAAAACTGCAGTTCCTGCTCGAACTGTTCGAGCGTCGGGCGGTTCGTGCTCTGCTTCAACAAGTCATCTACCGTCCGCGCTTGCCAGCGAGTCACCGCCCGGGCAAAGGGTGGTTTGCCCATCAGAAACTCGGCTTGTACGTAACACAGTTTTGCCGCCACCAGCGCATCGCGGGTGAGCTGGCGGTAGTACCAGTCGCCCCACGCGACCAGGTTTCTCACGTATTCGGTGAACACCAGAATCCGATAGTGTCGTGGCGCGGCATAGGCAATCGCATCAGGATCGGTGGGCATCTGTGTTTCGTACCCGGCGTTCCCCTCGCTTGCCAGGGGACGGCAGCGCCAATAACGAGGTTTCTTCGGTTCGACCGACGTTTCAACGGCTTGCGGATCGAACACATAATGCAGCCAGTTCTGCGCCTCCAGATAGCGATCCTCAGCCCGCAAACGGGTCGCCACCAGATGCGGCAGATGAAAAAACAGCTCCCAGAAATACAGACCATTGGCCCCGTCGAACGCCCCGTTCGGCTCAGCGATCGGCCCCGCAGCTGGAGGGGGTTCGGTCAGGAACTGGGTGTCCCAGTCCAGTACGGCATCCACGGAAATATTGCTGCGCAGCACCAGCTCCGGGCCGAACAGCGAGTTCAAGCGTGTGCGGGGCAGCATGTCGGGCTGTCTGAATCCGATGAACTGCGCGGCATTCAGCGTATTTTTTTCCAGCGTCGGCGGCACGAAACGGGTGATCCCGGTCAGCGAGACTGTAAATTGCTTGCTGCCTTGTTCGGCGTTGCTCAACGAGAACTCGAACAACCCGGTGAATCCTCCTTTCAAGCGCTTGAGGTGCATCCAGTCCGTGGCCCACCCCCCTGCAACTGGTTTTGATGCCTTGACAGGTGTAGGGTCACCTTCGGCACCCTCGCGGAACGCCAGCTCAAACTCGGCGACTTCGCTGGTGATTCCGCCCTTTTCCCGACACAGCCCCCTGACCCAGAGAAAATCCTCTGTGCCCGCCTCCGAAAACACCGCCTGCAGCCCGTAATAATCCGTCAGCGCCCCCGAGGTCTCACTCTTGATCGCGACCACTGGCTGATTCTTTGGTGTCAGCGGATGCTGCAAGGTCAGAATATCGGTGAAGCGATGAGTGGCCAGATGATTGAGCCAAGTGCCGTCGTCTTCGGCCAGCGGACGAAAAAGCACATCACGGGTGACGCGTATGTTCAGACCCGCCGGGCTGGTGAGCAATACACCCAGCCGTCCCTTGGGGTGAATGAGGTCATCGGCCAACGTCATCGCCAGCAAGCGGGCACCCGCGCTGATATCACTGTCCTGATCAGCGCTGTACAAGCTCAGGGGGGCGGACCATTCCGCGTTCTGGCTCATGAACGCCAGGTTGATATCGAGCTTGGGGGGTAAATAGCCGTCCTCCCCTTTTTTACCCACTTGGTCGCGCCATTCGGCCCACACCAGACACATGCGTCCCGCCCAGAACAACGGCCGTATATCCAGAACCCGGCCTCCCACCGGAATGTCGACGGGTTGCCATTCACTCCATGTCGCCGGGTTGACCGGATTACCGGCAGCGGTGAGTTCGATGTCGGCCTTGCGCCAGTAATACTGCAACGGCTGCACCCGCTGACGACCGACGAAATAGTAAGTTGCACGGCTTGGCGAATCGCCATCCAGACAGGCGCTGATAACGTCCAGATTACAGATCTGTTCGAATGCCTTGAGGTATCCGTGCAACGCACGCCGCACCGAATCGTCGGTCAGACGCGTCTGATTCAAATCATTTTCCAGCGCCTTGAACAGACGGGTCTTGCGTTGCCGCACAAAGGGATTGATGAAGTTTTCCGGATAGACCGCGATCAACGTCAGCGCCGCCCAGTCGGGGTAATTGCTGTACAGCTCCCAGAGCTTCACTTCCGCCGCCGGGAATGCGGTGTCTTGGTAGCCTGGCTCAAGCTTGCGATAAGCCGCATGAATGAATTGCTGCGCGCAACTGGTCGCCTCGGCAACCCATGAACTTTGCACCGGGTAGTTGTCCAGCGGATCCATGCGCAATAACTCGAACAGGTCCTGCGGCGTTTTCACGAAAGAGTAATTCTTCCTGGCAGCCTGACCGATGCAGTAATCGACCAATGCTGCGCGGCGCTTTTCCAACAAGGGAGACAATTTGCGTTGAGTCATGGTCTTGTCCTGAGTCGTGGGGTTGACGCTGCGTCAACCAACGCTGTCATTGGAGAATCGGTGCTTCGGTGAAAGTGACCGGGTCAAAATCTATTTCGCGATTATTGGCTTCGCAGCGCACGCTGAAAATGAACGTGCCACCGGACGAACTCGACACGTACACCCGCGTAATCCCCTCGGCATCGGCATAATTCTGTTCGGGACGGATCACCGCCGAGCCGCTACTGCCGCTGGCGGGTCGGGCAAACCAGCGCACCAGACGGTTGCGTCCGAGGTTTCGATAGTTGTCGCGCAGCGTGGCGTACAACGCGACTTCCTGCCCCGCAGGAACCGGTTCCAGCGGCACCAGAGACGTTAATGGTGCCGGGAAGAAGAGCGTCTCGGGGTCATCGGAGATGTTGATGGCCGGGGCCTGTTGCGCATCGATCAGGTCAAGCCAGAACAGCGGCGTTTCCTGCCCCATGACCTTGCCCGGCAGATACTCGACCGATACCGTTCCGTCGACCTCGGTGGCCTTGGTCGCAAGCGTGCCGAGGCTCACCTGCCAGTACACGTTGACACCCCTCAATGGCCGATTGTCGGCATCGCGCAGCGTTACGGTAAATATCACTTTCTCGCCGGGCTTGCCGGCCACCACCTCCGTCTTGTCTACCACACAGGTCATGGTGACCAGCGGTTGCGCTACCTCATCGGCGAAAGCGCCCACCGACTCACGGTTGTCTGAAAGGCTGAACAGCGAGCGCTCGGCAGCGACTCGATAAGCCTCCCTGTCTACGGTCTGCGGCAGGTTTCCCACGAGGAAAATCGTCAGGGCGTCCATGCCGCTGTCCCGGGCCAGTACGCGGATGCGCATCAGCAAATCGAGCTGGGGCAGTGTCTTGAGAATCTTCAACGTCGAGTCGATGCGGCTGACACACTCACGCACCTCCTGCACGCTCCAGTCGAAAAACGCCGCCAGTCGCAACGCGGCCGCTTCTTGTGCCAAGCGCAACGCATCGCCTGTCAGAGGGCTGGGCAATGCATTGACCTGACGCAGGTAGTCGAGCAGTTTGCCGGCCGGCTGCTCGCTCAGCTCGAAGGCCCGACCCAGCGTGCTCAGGTAATACAGGGTACGAATCGACAGCTGATGTCGATCGTTCTGAGCCATCCAGGCCTTGTGGCCGTATTGCAGAAAGTCGTCGAGCAACACCGCAGACAGATCCAGCTGGTTCGTCACGGCGCTGCGACGTCGCACATCAGCCAACAAGTTCAGCAGCGGGTCGGGCTGTTCAGAAGCACGCGCAGCGTGGCTGAGCGCATCAGCGGCATCATGATCGGCACGTGCGCTGACCTGAGACAACAATTGATAAACCGTGGACTGTGCCCAGGTCAGCATCAGCAATCCGCGTTCGATATCAAGGCCGGTGTACGCCACCAGACACTCCCTGGCGACCGAGACCTGCGCTTCCCGCGCCTGCAACAGCACGCCGAGCATTCGCTCGACAAGCGCGCCCCGAACACTGGCATCGTTCTCGCCCAGCCCTTCCCTGATGGCCTGGTCGAAAATCTCCCGGGCCAGGCTCAAGTACTGGGCCTCGGGTAATTGCAGATCGATGATCAACCCCCTGTGGTCGACCAGCTTGGTCAGCAATTGCAGCCAGTCCAGCCCCTCCAGCGAGGGTACGCCAGCCATCGACAACCCGGCATTGTTGAACAGCGTCGCCGGCAGCAGGTTGAGAATCTGTTCAAACAACCGACGCTCAGCCTGCGTGGCCACCGCCAGCGCCTGCAGCGGTGCCACCTGATTCAACATCCATAGGACAGGGATTTCGCGATCCCTGCACCAAGACACACAGGCGTGCAGGGCATCAATCAGATTGAGCACATCCGGTGGGGTTTCGCTTTCGAGGCGTGTGTACAGGCGCGGTACGCCTGCGAGCCCGTCGACCCAGCGCTCGCCACCCAACAGGGTCAGCATCAGCACCCCTTCGACCGGGGTAATGCCCAATAACCGTGGCAACTTCACCAGTCGGTAGAAACTCGAAATGACTGCCGGGGTGCGCCAGAGCGTCCTGTTGAACCCGTGTGCCCGTTCGATCGCGACCGCAAGGTAGGCATAAGTCTGCAGATCAATAGCCAATCCGCTGCACAACTGGCTGATCGTCAGTTCCGCCCCAGACTGCGCCGGCAGCGTCGCAAATGTTTCGCCGTCCAGCACCAGCGGCTGACGATAATTGCCCTGGCTGTTGAAGGTACGATCGAACAATGACAGGGCATCGGCACGGCCGTAAATCGGGATTTCATCGATAAATACCGCGAAGTCCTCTGCCGAACAGCCATAACGTTCACGCAGCGACTGAAACAAGCCGAGGGCCTGCACCTGATGAGTGGAAATCCACCACGGGTTTGCCAGTTTCGCCTGACGTGTCTCTGCCCTGATCGCTGCCGTCAACAACGCGTCCACCTGCTCGCTGGGCAGCTCCAGCCATCGATCCAGGCGCAACTTGCGATTCATTCGTTCGTAGCGGTCAATGGTGGCCGGGGCTTGTGTAAAACGATGCAGAAAAGTTGCGCCGTCTTCACTGTAAGCAATGCCGAGTGCCGGGCTGGTCGCGGCATTGAGATACACCGAGCCGGATCGCTGGCTCTCGTCAGCGCCCGGCTGCTCGCTCTCATACACGGTGACGTTGGCCGAACGCGTCGGGGCGAATTCGCGAATCGACAGCAACGACTCGATATCACGGGTGTCCAGCCCTGTTTGCTGGCCAAAGAACTTCACCTGATTGAGGTCCTGCCAATCTTCTCCGGTCGTACCAAAGTTGCGTTGGTAATATTCGAGTTTGTTTGCCTCGTCAGTGGGCGCTTCCGTCAACAGTTCACGCTGGTAAGGCCCCAACCGCGACGCATGGGTGAAGGCGCGACCTGCATCGTTGTCCCACAGCTCGGGCTGCAGGAAGTAGGGATAGGCCAGATCCACGATCTGGACGATATCGCCCACCGACAGGCCATGTTCACGGGCGACAAAATCAAGCGTGACCCAATGCTGGTGGTACGGCAGACCGTTGGGATAACGGGTCTGGATCAACGCCTCTTCGAGGTCTGTAGCGCTATCGTTTTCCTTGATGAACGTCTCGAGCACCGGAACGATGATGTCCAGCGCCGACACCGCCTGATGTACGGCATTGAAGTCAACCAGCAGCCTATTCAGATCCTGACGACGCTCATGCAAATCGAGCTTATCGGCGCTGCCAACGGGGTATATTTTCTCCTCGATCCAGCGCAACAGCTCAATCAGGTAGGCCACCGGGGAGACGATTGACTCCAGTGCCTGCGGCGGGCACAAGGCATCGAAATCTGGCGAGAACAGCTGCTCGTAGCTCGGCCCATCGACCCTCGACAACAGACCGCTGTCGGGCCGGGTAACCCGGGCGTTCGAACCGCTCAACGAGTGTTCGATGAACCGACGTCGGACGAACACAGCCAGGCTGTTGGCTCTGCGTAAAAAAGTCTGCGCATCGTCGGGGTTCAACCGGTAATGCCTGACCAGCCCCTGAACGCCTTGCTCGACCAGCGGAAAAATCGAACCACCGTTTTCGAGGTGTTCACAAAAATCGGCGTAGCTTTCCCGCTGTTCGTCACTGAAGACTTGTTTCAGCCACTGCTGCACTGGGCGGATCAAAGGCTCGGTCATGGTCGGGCTCCCGGAGCAATCGACGTTATCTCGAAACGCTCGCTTTCAACCCAGTCGGATACGGTCGAGCCATCCGCTGCGTCGGTGATGGTTTGTTGGAATCGACACCACTGGCCGCCCGGGAGCTGGGGTTGCGTTGCCTCGCCGCGCCAGCCTTGAGCAGTGACGGCAATGCCTGCGCTCAGCGCGGTTTCAGGGTTGAACCAGGGCACTACGCGCCCGACGCCCGTGCGTCCCTTGCCGACGAAGCGCAGCGGATTTTCTACCCAGAACCCCGGCGCCGGTTCATCGATAGTTGGCAAATATGTGCCCAATACCACGGGAAGTGCAGCCGAGGCGGCAGATTCGAACTCATCACGCGAAGCCACCGCCACCAGATCCGCGGGGCCGAGGGACTGCCCCGTTTCAAGCATCAATGACCAGGTACGGTCGTCAAGCACCGGAGCGCTCGCTCGCACCGTGCCGCCATTGCCTGTCAGCGTCACAAGAACGGTGTCACCCGGATAGCCGAAGCCGGACACAACGACCTGACGACCGACGTGCACGCCTCGTCCGGGGCTTTCGATCACCGGGGCGGCAGGCACCACTTTGTAAGTGCGCGGAGCACTTTCCTTTGACTCGTGGGTCTCGAGGAATTGCCGGCCTTTTACGGTGTAATTGCCGACCGGCACCGTTACCTCCGCACGCCATTTTCCCAAAGAGTCGACCGGGACTTTATCGAGCAGGATTTCACTCGAATTTTCACGCCGGATCGTCACATGACCAAAGGGTTCGGCGGTGCCCGAAAGCGTCGAGGTACGGGCCAGCGATTGATTCGGCGCCGGCACCTCGATGACCGGCGGCACCAGCACGACAAAAAAGCTGCGCACGGCACTGGGCAAAGAGGGTCTGCCAGCAATGGTTTGCACGGCATCGATCTGGTATTTGCGAAACTCGAGTTTTCTCAGTTCGATGAACCAAGCGTTATGAGTGGTCAGCTGTTTCGGCTCACCCAGATTCCGCCCGAATTGCGCGTCCCGCAGTTGCAACGTCGCACCGCTATAGCCGTTGATACCGCGCACGGTCATGTCGTAGTGGGTGTCTGCGTTTTCATCCGGCTCGGTGATGACCGGTTTTTCCGGGCTGACCGAGAACATTTGCGAGGCCGGCGGTGACGGGCGTCCGGCAACCGTCTGGATCACCGTCACGGTGTGCTGCTTGTCCGGGGCGAATCCCGCGTCGCGCTTGAAGGTCCATGCGCCGCTGGTGCCGACCGGCCGGTGCTCGGTCGCACTGTCGCTGTACTTCAGGCTCAGCGTCGCGCCGGGCCAGCAGGTGCCGGAGATTTTCGGTGACAGTCCATCGTCCTCGACGGCAGTGATGATGGGGGCCAGCAGCGGCACGGTGATCGTCATTTCCACCGGGTCGGAAGCGAGCGCACCGTCCTTCTGCACCAACTGCACCACCTTGGTGGTGTTCGGCTCCCAGCGTGCAGATGCCTGTGCCGACCAAACCTGAGCCGTGACCGATGCCGGCGGCGCAATCGCCACTCCGCTTGCCTTGTCCGTCACGTGCACGGTCGCGCCACTGACCCCCTTGCCAGACAGGATCGGCGTGTAATCGACCACCGTATAAGACAGGTCAGTCGGTGCTGGAAAACGGTCGATATTGATGATCCGCTTTACCGCATCCGACTCCGCATTACCCAGTTTCTGCAGGATGAGTACCGTGCGCGTCGAACCTGGCGCCCAGGCTTGAAAAGCCCGGGTCGACCAGCCTTGCGCCGTGACGGTGGTTGCCGGCGCAACCGCATTGCCATTGGCCTCGTCGGTAACCTCGACCGATGCGTTGGTAACGCCCTTTCCGGTGAAGGTGGGGGTGTAATTGGAAACGGTGTAAGTCACCTCCGTGGGCGGAGGCAATTTCGATGAAGTTTTGAACAGGTACTCATGCGAGGGAATCCAGCCCCCGGCGTTATCGGAAACTTTCTGCACGATCTTCAGATCGTAGTCGCCGATGGGCCAGTTCTGTGAAGTCGTTCTCCAACTGCCTGCGGTCACGACTACAGCAGGTGGCAGCGTCGCACCTCCCGGGCCTTTGACAATCGTGATCTCGACTGTGGCGTTGGTAAGCCCTGCACCGGAAAACTCGATGGTAGTGAGTGTCGGGTAGATGACGCTGACTGCGGTCAGTGCGGGCGGGCGAACCTTGAAAGTACATGGCGGACCCGCATCGGAAGTAACCCCTGACACCGTTTGCTTTGCGACGATCGTGAACGAACCGAACGGCATGTCTCGGGTGAACGTCGTGACCCGCCATTGTCCGTTGCTATCTGCTGTGCCCTGGCCAATCTTGAATGAATGCTCTGAATCCTTGAGTACTTCGACGACGGCGCCTGAAACAGCTCGCTCCCCTGCTATCGGTCCTCTCGGATCGGTCACTGCGCCTTCGACCGGTGTCGTGATTGTCGGGCGCAGAAACAAGGTGAAAAATTGCGGATTGGTCCAATCATTCATGCCACGGTGGCCGGCAGTCATTTCGACACGTCCGCCGTTGGGATAGTTAGCCTGGTTGAATGTGGCTTCCCATGTATCGTCAGGCTTGACGGTTGTCGTGGCGTGTAACACAGCGCCCCCCGGGGTCATCACATCGATGACATTGCCTGGCGTGCCTCGGCCTTTGATCAGCAATCCGCTGGCCGACTGAAGCACAGCGCCGTTTGCCGGGGAGTCGATGCGTGGTGCCACGTACCTTGGCTTGAGGTTAACGGTATTGGACTTACCGGAGTTCTGGTTGCCAATGATTTGCTCGGCGTAGAAAGCCAATACGCCGGGCGGCAATCCGATGGAGGTATTCCAACTCCCGTTGTTCAAGACAGGAGTAGTACGGACTGGAATTTCGGTACCGTTGTACTGACACTTCAAGTGAATTGAGCCGGGGACAAGCCCGTTTCTACCGGAAACAGTGAACGGCTTCTCGACATCGATCTCGGTTCCGGAAGTCGGAACCTCAATGATCGGTTTCTGTGCCGGATAGATATCAAGGCCCCAGCCTTCGTGGGGTTCAACATCGTTGTTGGTTCCGTCGTAGTCAACCCGGATTGCAAGCGACACGCCATAATCAGGAGGGCCGAGCGGGGAGTCGACATATTCCACATAATCGTGCCATTGGGTGTCCTGATGCATGGAGTCAGGGGAGTTCTTGCGAACCCAGTCACGAGCTTGAAGACCCACATCTATATTGGCGCGAGTCCAGTTCCCGTAGCGCGTGGTCATCTTGTAACGCAAGGTCTTCACATAGATGCGGCCGGATTCGAACTTGTACCGGCACACCATTTGAGTTTGCAGCTGCGGCACTCGGGGGTGGGTCTGGTAAAGCGATGTTTCGACCGCATCCGCCCAGAACACCTCGGAAAACTGCGCTCCATCGCCCAGTTCCTTGAGTGATCCGTCTGCCAGTTTCGTGACCTGAGCGACAGTGGTCTGAACCTTTTCGGTATCAAGCCAGGCTCGTCCTTTCTCGTCGTCCTCGACGGTTTCGTTCATGTCGGCAGTGCTCCGGGCAATGGGTCGCTCACGTTGTGGGATCAACATACGTGTGCTCATTGCGCGCAACCACTGTCAGAACTGACAGTCAAAAAGACCCAATTCATCTAAAAAAAGATTGCTTTATTACTAGAACAGCTAAGGCTTTCCACGCCTTACTTCGACACCCGCAGCAAACTACATCGCCTTGTGCCTTTGCCTACAGATCCGCCAGAATCCGCCGGCTTGTGCGCCTTGCCGATGCCCCGTAACGTGATCCGTGCCGCTGCCAATCAGTGGTCGGGTTCAGTCGCCCGGGGGTTTCACCAATGTGCATAAGCGTCATCAAGTCGGGTATTCCCTATCCCCGCACTCGATGGTGGCTGTCACAGGTCGCCTTCGGGCGCGCCGGTTTTGGGTGATGGTTTCCCCCGGTCGACTAACCTGCGTCCAGCCGCCACCCTCGCGCAATTCCGTGGATCGCGGCATGCAGATGTTTCCCGTTGCGGCGGAGAAGACCCTGGACAGTGAGCGGGCGATTGCTGTGGGTTAGCTCATGAATAGACGTTGTCTGGGCTGATGCATTCGCGGGCAAGCCCGCTCCCACAGGGATTTGTGGTGTCCACAAACGCTTTGATCAACCGAGGACACTGTGGGAGCGGGCTTGCCCGCGATGGCAATCGTGCGAGCGCCGCCGAAGTCAGGCCGAAGCCGGCAATGGCTGGAAGCTGAAGTACTGACGCAGCGCCTCGACCAGTTGCCCGTATTCCGGAGGCGGGCGTTGCAGGCTGAAGCCGGCGTCGTAATGCAGCGGTGTTGCGTCTTCCTGGCACCACAGGCAACACGCGTTGAGGTCGATCACCTGCTGGCAACCATCGCTGGCAGGGATTTTCAGGCGTAGACGGAATTCGGCGCCGAGCATCATCGGCAACTGACTGATGAGCATCAGCCCGTCTTCGGACACGTTGCCCAGAAAACCGATGGGTTTGTCGGTGACGCTGTTGTACACCCGGAGGAAGTACGGCAGTTGATGCCGTTCGATTCGGCGGTCAGTAAACATGCGCAGTACGCCATGCAAGGCTCCACTACAGAGCCGCACCTTTGCTTCGGAACGGGCCCGTCTCGCAGACACGCTCTCCCCGCTCCCGGTGTGACGGTCGCCAATACGCCATCACCTCAACCTCTACCAGTCGCAGGTGTTGCCTCGGTTCGGGCGCCAGGCGCCGAACCGGATCAATGGACTATAGCTCAGCTTGTACAGTCGGCCAGCGTTTGTATGACACCCGGCATCAGAAGCGTTGCGGACCTGGCACGGCCGCTGCGCTGCGCGTCGGGTAATGGCCCAGGCTCTGCAGGGTTTCCAGCCGCGCGCGAGCGCGGAAGGCGTATTCGCTGTTGGGGTACGAGGCGATGATGAACTGGTAGGTCTGCGCCGCGTCGATGTACATCTTTTGCCGTTCCAGGCACTGACCGCGCATCATCGACACTTCCGGCCACACATACGGGCGGGCCCGGCTGGCGCGTTCGACCTTGGACAGTTCGAGCATCACCTGCTCGCAATTGCCCCGGTCATAGGCGCTGTAGGCGTTGTTCAGATGATGGTTCATCGACCAACGGGTGCAGCCCGTGACGGCGAGGACGCTAAGGGCAAGGGCGGCAATGGGCACGAATCGCATGGGGTATTCTCCTGTCTTGTGATCATTATCGACCTCGGGCGAGAAATCTTCAGAGCCCTTTGCTCCGATTGTCGCGTTCAATAAAGAAAACAATAAGTAGTGCAAACGAACAATGACTACACCCAAAGAGCGTAGTAGCCTCTGCGAGCGCTTGAACCTGAGGAGTCTTTGCATGTCCGTCCGTCGTACCAAAATCGTCGCTACCCTTGGCCCGGCCAGTAACTCGCCGGAAGTTCTCGAACAGCTGATTCTGGCTGGTCTGGACGTCGCCCGTCTGAACTTCTCCCACGGCACCCCCGACGAGCACAAGGCTCGCGCGAAGCTGGTGCGTGACCTCGCGGCCAAGCACGGCCGCTTCGTCGCCCTGCTGGGCGACCTGCAAGGCCCGAAAATCCGTATCGCCAAATTCGCCAACAAGCGCATCGAGCTGAAGATCGGTGACAAGTTCACCTTCTCCACCAGCCATCCGCTGACTGAAGGCAACCAGCAAGTGGTCGGCATCGACTACCCGGATCTGGTCAAGGACTGCGGCGTGGGCGACGAGTTGCTGCTCGACGATGGTCGCGTAGTGATGCGCGTCGAAACCGCCACCGCGACCGAACTGCACTGCATTGTGACCATCGGCGGCCCGCTGTCCGACCACAAAGGCATCAACCGTCGCGGCGGCGGCCTGACCGCGCCGGCCCTGACTGAAAAAGACAAGGCCGACATCAAGCTCGCCGCCGAAATGGAAGTCGACTACCTCGCCGTGTCCTTCCCGCGTGATGCGGCGGACATGAACTACGCCCGTCAACTGCGCGACGAAGCCGGCGGCACTGCCTGGCTGGTGGCGAAGATCGAACGCGCCGAAGCCGTGGCCGATGACGAAACCCTCGACGGTCTGATCAAGGCCTCCGACGCCGTCATGGTTGCCCGTGGCGACCTCGGTGTGGAAATCGGCGACGCCGAGCTGGTGGGCATTCAGAAGAAGATCATTCTGCACGCACGCCGCCACAACAAAGCGGTGATCGTGGCGACCCAGATGATGGAGTCGATGATCCAGAACCCGATGCCGACCCGCGCCGAAGTGTCCGACGTGGCCAACGCCGTGCTCGACTACACCGACGCCGTGATGCTGTCTGCCGAATCCGCTGCCGGCGCTTATCCGCTGGAAGCCGTGCAGGCCATGGCGCGCATCTGCGTTGGCGCCGAGAAGCACCCGACCAGCAAGACCTCCAGCCACCGCATCGGCAAGGAATTCGAGCGCTGCGACGAGAGCATCGCCCTGGCGACCATGTACACCGCCAACCACTTCCCGGGCGTCAAGGCGATCATCGCGCTGACCGAGAGCGGCTACACCCCGCTGATCATGTCGCGTATCCGTTCGTCGGTGCCGATCTACTGCTTCACCCCGCACCGCGAAGCCCAGGCCCGCGCGGCGATGTTCCGTGGCGTGTACACCGTACCGTTCGATCCGGCTTCGCTGGCCCCGAACGAAGTCAGCCAGAAAGCCATCGACGAGCTGGTCAAGCGCGGCGTCGTGGAAAAAGGCGACTGGGTCATCCTGACCAAGGGCGACAGCTACCACACCACCGGTGGCACCAACGGCATGAAGATCCTGCACGTGGGCGATCCACAGGTCTGAGTGATTCGCTGAAAACCAAAAGCCCCGGCATGTGAGTGCCGGGGCTTTTTGCATTCTGATCCAACAGATTTTGTATCGGCTCTGGCCTCATCGCTGGCAAGCCAGCTCCCACAGGGCTAGGCGGTGATCACAGATCTTGCATCCACCACAAAAACTGTGGGAGCTGGCTTGCCAGCGATGAGGCCAGCCCGGCCAGCGAAAATCTCAATGCCGCTTGATAAACCCGGTCAACGCCGCCAACGCCTCCGGCGAGCGCAAGCGCTGAGTAAACAGCGCGCCCTCCTCCTCGATCACCTTACGGATCAAGTCGCGATCCGGCGCCTTCATCAATTGCTTGCTGATGCGCACCGCGTCCGGCGGCAATTCATCGAAACGCAACGCCATCTCCCGCGCCTTGTTCAGCGCCGCTTCGCCGCTGCCCAGCGCCTCGCTGGCGATGCCCCACTGCGCCGCTTGCTCCCCGCTGAAGCCTTCGCCGAGCAACAACAACTCGGCCGCTTTGGCCTGCCCGAGCAAACGCGGCAGGATCAGGCTGGAACCGAACTCCGGGCACAGCCCCAGGTTGACGAACGGCATGCGCAACCGCGCATCGCGGCTGACGTAGACCAAATCGCAATGCAGCAGCAACGTGGTGCCGATGCCCACCGCCGCGCCGGCCACGGCGGCGATCACCGGTTTGCGGCATTCGAGCAGATTGAGCATGAAGTGGAACACCGGGCTGTCGAGGTCGCTCGGCGGTTGCTGGATGAAGTCGGCGATGTCGTTGCCGGCGGTGAAGCATTCGGCGCTGCCAGTGATCAGCACGGCATTGATTTCAGGATCGCTGTCGGCCTGCTTCAGGGCCTCGGCAAGGCGACTGTACATCGCGCGGGTCAGGGCGTTTTTCTTGTCCGGGCGGTTGAGGCGCAGGGTAAGCAAGCCGCGTTCGCGTTCCAGCAGGATGGCTTCGGTCATCAGCGTTACTCAACATTAAAAAGGGCTGACAAAGTTCTTTTGTGGTGAGGCTGGATTGCTGTGGTGAGCCAGAACTCCTGTGGTGAGGGGATTTATCCCCGATTGAGTGCGCAGCGCTCAGAAAAACTGGGGGCCGCTGCGCAGCCCATCGGGGATAAATCCCCTCACCACAGGAGTTCACCTTCACACGAGATTCAGCGCTTAACGGCGGGACAAAAACACATCGGCCAGCAGTTGATTGCGCGGCAGTCCGGCCAGGTACAGACGCTTGGCAAACGCATCGACGCTGGCCGTTGAGCCGCAGACTAAGGCCAGGGTCTGCCGGGAAACAAGGCGCAGTTGCGCCAAAGCGGCGGCTGACTCGGCCGCCGTCCATAGCTCGACGCTGAGGTTTTCGCGCTGCGCGGCGAGCGCCGCCAGGGGTTTGGCCAGATAGTGCTCGCGCGCGTCATGGGCCAGGTGAATGACGCGGATGGCGCCCTGGTGATCCTGACGCAAGGCTTCGCGCAGCACGCCGAACAATGGCCCCAGCCCGGTGCCGGCGGCCAGCAGCCACAGCGGGCGCGCGTGCCAGTCCGGGTCGTAATGCAGGGCGCCGCCGCGCAGCTCGCCGAGGCGGATCAGGTCGCCGATCTGCAGGCGCCGCGCCGCATCGCTGAATTCGCCGGGCTGGCGACAGTCGAGGTGGAATTCGAGATAGCGGTCTTCCTGCGGCAGGCTCGCCAGCGAATAAGGCCGGGCGATGTGGTTGATCCACAACACCAGATGTTGCCCGGCACTGTAGCGCAGCGGTCGTTGTGGGGTCAGGCGCAAACGCAGGACGTTGTCACTGAGCCAGTCCAGCGCCTCGACCACCGCCGGGCGACCGTCAGTGAGCGGGTCGAAGGTGTGTACCTGCAAGTCTTGCGTGACCTGGCACTGACAGGCCAGCCGCCAGCCTTCCTGGCGCTGTTCAGCACTCAAGGCGTCCGGGCGACTGTCGGCGGGCAAGCCGTTCACGCACTGCACCAGACAGGCATGGCAACTGCCGGCGCGGCAGCTGTAAGGCACCGCGACGCCGTGCTGATTCAGCGCGTCGAGCAAATTGCTGCCCGCCGACACCGACCATTGCCGGTCACCGACCCGAAGTTCAGGCATCCACATTCTCCCACGCCGCTGCACAACGATTGCGCCCGTCGCGCTTGGCCCGGTACAGCGCCTGATCGGCGCGCTGCAAGGCGTCGTCCAGATCATCGCCCAGTTCCAGCAGGGTCATGCCCGCCGACAGACTGAGGTTGCGCACATTCAGCCCCACCAGTTCAACATCAGTGAAAGCAATGCGCAGGCGTTCACAACAAGCCGTCAGGCGTTCGGCATCGCAGTCGGGCAGCAACACCACGAATTCCTCGCCACCGTAACGCGCCAGCACGTCGCCGTCACGCAGACAGGCACCCGCCACGCCAGCGAAGGCCTGCAACACCTGATCGCCGGCGGCATGGCCGTGCAGATCGTTGATGCGTTTGAAATGGTCGAGATCGATCAGCGCCAGACCGTGAACCACACCCGGCTCCATGTCGTCGAGTTCGCGGGAAGCCAGACGCAGAAAATGCCGGCGGTTGAACAGCCCGGTCAACTCATCGGTGGCCACCAGATCTTCGAGCTGGCGCATCATGCCGCGCAAGGTGTCCTGATGCGCCTGCAGGGCAAACCGGCGCTGGCGCATGCGTTGCCGTGAGACCTGGACAAAGCGTGCGTAAATCACCAGCCAGGCCAGGACCATCGCCAGAATGCACACCTGCAACGCCGCCATTGCCGGATCCGGCAGACGGAAGTGGTAGCCGTCCCAGAGAGTGATCGCACAGAAACTGAAGAACACCAGCAGCGCGCAACGAATGAACGCGCGCCGGGATAAATGAAACAGGCCGAACAGCAGGATCAGCACGTAGAACACCAGAAACGCGCCACGTGCTTCGTCCAGATGAGCGATCAGCCAGGTCTGCCAGCCGAGCCCGAGCAGCACTTGCGCTTCGGTCAGGCTGGGGTCGGCAAAGCGCTGATTGTGCCCGGACCAGAACAGCGCAAACAACGTGGCCTGGCAGATCACCACCAGCGCGCTGCCGATGGCCACACTGTTCAATGATTGCGGGTAATGCCCGGTAAAAAACGCCAGCCACAGCAGCAGCAAAGCCAATCCATAGGTGGCCGCAGCGAGGGCGAAGCGTTTGAGCAAAAGACGTTGAATGGCGTTATGGGTCAATCGTTGACTCACCGTGCGATAGGAGGCTGACCGAGTGTCCTACTCTACAGACCGGATGCCACTTTAGAGGGGCGGTCGATAAATGACCACCGATTTTCGGCGCCAAAAATTGACGTCAAATGCATGACCCATCAATGCCCCATGAAGACCTGTGGTGAGGGGATTTATCCCCGATGGGGCGCGAAGCGGCCCCCTGTAATCCCTCAGACAAACCGGGTGCACAGGATTTACGGCTGCTGCGCAGCCGACCGGGGATAAATCCCCTCGCCACAATGTTTATCCGACCAAAAGCCAATGTGTGCCCACCACCGAGGCGCGGTATACTGCCGCGCCTTTTTAGCGTCGCGCCAGCAGCCCCGGCGTGCCTTGAAAGGTGCTTGCAACCGACCGATGCACCCAAGCTGCAAGCACCTTATTGAATGTTCCCGTCTTTTAGAGGAGCGCGACTCATGACCGTGATCAAGCAAGATGACCTGATTCAGAGCGTTGCCGACGCCCTGCAATTCATTTCCTACTACCACCCCGTGGATTTCATCCAGGCGATGCACGAAGCCTACCTGCGCGAAGAATCGCCAGCGGCCCGTGATTCGATCGCGCAGATCCTGATCAACTCGCGCATGTGCGCCACCGGCCACCGTCCGATCTGCCAGGACACCGGCATCGTCACCGTGTTCGTGCGTGTGGGCATGGACGTACGTTGGGATGGCGCGACCATGAGCCTGGACGACATGATCAACGAGGGCGTGCGCCGCGCCTACAACCTGCCGGAAAACGTCCTGCGTGCCTCGATCCTCGCCGACCCGGCGGGTGCTCGTAAAAACACCAAGGACAACACCCCGGCGGTCATCCACTACTCCATCGTCCCGGGCAACACCGTGGAAGTGGACGTGGCGGCCAAGGGCGGCGGTTCCGAGAACAAGTCGAAAATGGCCATGCTCAACCCATCCGACTCGATCGTTGACTGGGTGCTGAAGACCGTTCCGACCATGGGCGCCGGCTGGTGCCCACCGGGCATGCTGGGCATCGGCATCGGCGGCACCGCCGAGAAAGCCGCGGTCATGGCCAAGGAAGTGTTGATGGAGTCCATCGACATCCACGAACTCAAAGCCCGTGGCCCGCAGAACCGTATCGAAGAGATCCGTCTGGAGCTGTTCGAGAAGGTCAACCAGTTGGGCATCGGCGCCCAGGGCCTCGGTGGCCTGACCACCGTGCTCGACGTGAAGATCATGGACTACCCGACTCACGCCGCCTCCCTGCCGGTGTGCATGATCCCGAACTGCGCCGCCACCCGTCACGCGCACTTCGTGCTCGACGGCAGCGGTCCGGCCTCGCTGGAAGCGCCATCGCTGGACGCCTACCCGGAAATCGTCTGGGAAGCCGGCCCGTCGGCCCGTCGCGTCAACCTCGACACCCTGACCCCGGAAGAAGTGCAGAGCTGGAAGCCGGGCGAAACCGTCCTGCTCAACGGCAAGATGCTCACCGGTCGCGACGCGGCGCACAAGCGCATGGTCGAGATGCTGAACAAGGGTGAAACCCTGCCGGTGGATCTGAAAGGTCGCTTCATCTACTACGTCGGCCCGGTGGATCCGGTCGGTGACGAAGTGGTGGGCCCGGCAGGCCCGACCACCGCGACGCGGATGGACAAATTCACCCGTCAGATCCTGGAGCAGACCGGTCTGCTGGGCATGATCGGCAAGTCCGAACGTGGCCCGACCGCGATCGAAGCGATCAAGGACAACAAGGCTGTGTACCTGATGGCCGTGGGCGGCGCCGCTTATCTGGTGGCCCAGGCCATCAAGAAATCCAAGGTGCTGGCCTTCGCCGAACTGGGCATGGAAGCGATCTACGAGTTCGAGGTCAAGGACATGCCGGTCACCGTCGCAGTGGACAGCAACGGTGAGTCGGTACACATCACCGGCCCGGCGATCTGGCAGCAGAAGATCGCCGAAAGCCTGGCGGTAGAAGTGCAGTAAGCGTTTCACAGCCATGAACAAGGCCGGCCCGTCCTGTGACGAGCCGGCCTTTTTTGTACCCTGCACATCAATAGCCCTTTGGCACCTGTCAGATCTGACAGGTTACGTACTTCCCACTTGTTGGTAGCGTCTGTGCACTCACGTGTGTCACGTGTGCAATGGATCCGACCATGGCCGATCAAGAGCTGAGCATCATCACCCCGTCCATCGCCAGCAGCGCGTCGATCACCACCATCGGCAAAAGCTGGGGAGCGGTCGGTGCGACCGGCGCGGCTTCATTTGAACTGCCGCTGCCTTTGTCCGCCGGACGCGGCTGGGATCCCGAACTCACGCTGACTTACAGCAGCCAGGCCGGCAACGGGCCGTTCGGCATCGGTTGGAGCCTGGGCATTGGACAGATCAGCCGTCGTACTCAAAAAGGTGTACCGCGTTATAGCGATCTCGATGAAATCATCGGTGACGACGGTGAAGTCTGGCACCCCGAACTGAACAGTGATGGCACACCAAAGTCACGTGTAGAAGACAGCTACAACGCCATTCCCGTCGGCGCTCATAACGTGGTGCGCTTCTGGCCACGGGTAGAGAGCGACTTTACCCTGCGCGAACGCTGGCAGCCCGTTGCTGCGCAGGGTGAACCAGAGGAGCCACCCTTCTGGCTGATCCACGGCGCGGACGGTTCGCTGCACGTATACGGCAAGACCAGCGCCTCGCGCCGGGCCGATCCGGACGATGCACATCGCGTCGGCAGTTGGTTGCTGTGCGAGAGCATGAATCCGCTTGGCGAGCACATCTGCTTCGCCTATCTGGCCGATGATCAGGACCTCGACCCGATTCACGATTACCGCGCCCAGCGTTACTTGCACGCGGTGTTCTATGGCAATGTCAGCGCCAGCCAGCATTTGTACAGCTGGACCGTGGACGATCCGGCCGAACTGGATTGGCATTTTCATCTGTTGCTCGACTACGGCGAGCGCACCCGTTCACTGACGGAAGCTCCGGTGTACGCTGGCGACAGCCTGGCTGTCTGGGATAAACGCCGGGATCCGTTCTCCACCTTCGGTCAGGGTTTCGAGCTGAGCACGCGGCGCCTGTGCCGACAAATCCTGATGTTCCACAACTTCTCGCGACCTGCCGATGAGGATCCACTGCTGGTGCGGCGGCTGCTGCTCGAATACCCGTCGCCCTCTGATCCGTGGACTTACAACCGGATCAACGCCGCTCACTATCAGGCCTTCGATGCCAGCGGCGCGCTGGAGACGACACCGCCGGTGGAGTTTGACTATTCGCCCTTCGAGATCAATAAAATCCCCACACAGATATTCGCCGAAGACACTGTGCCAGGCATCGAGGATGGGCAGTTTTACCAGTGCGTCGATCTGTACGGCGAAGGTGTACCGGGATTTCTCTGCCGCTACGAGCAGTGCTGGTATTACCGCGAACCGCTTCGTGCAATCGCGGGACCTGACGCCATCACCTATGCGCCCTGGACTGAACTGGAACAGATCCCGGTGGCCAGACGCGACGGCGCCGCCCGGCAGATCTTGCTCGACCTGACCGGCAACGGACGACTGGACTGGAGCGTTGCCCAACCGGGCATCAGCGGATATCGCACGTTGAATGCCGACCGCAGTTGGGCGCCATTCATCGCGTTTAACGGCATGCCGCTGGAGTTTTTCAACACACTTTCGCAGCTCGGCGACCTGGTCGGTGATGGCCTCAACTCACTGGCACTGATCGGTCCGCGCGCGGTGCGCTTGTATGCCAACCGCCGGGAGCAGGGATTTTCCAGCGCCGAAGACGTGCCTCGCGAAGACGATGAGGACAGCCTGCCGCTGTTCGGCAACGCCCCCACAGAACTGGTGTTTCTGGGCAACATGCTCGGCAGTGACATGAGCGAGCTGTGCCGGATCCGGCACAACGAAATCAAATCCTGGCCCAATCTGGGGCATGGCAAATTCGGCCAAGGCCGGGTGATCAGTGCCCTGCCCTTCCTGTATGGCGAATTCAACGTCGAACAACTGCGGATCGCCGACATCGACGGCTCCGGCGCACCGGCCTTGTTTTATCTGAAAACCGCCGGCTTCGAGATCTACCTCAATCGCGGCGGCAATGGCCTGGAACAGACGCCCGTCTTCGTGCCGTGGCCGGAAGGCGTGAGTTACGACCGCCTGTGTCAGGTCACTTTCGCCGATCTGCAAGGGCTGGGTTGTGCCAGCCTGATCCTGACGGTGCCGCACATGACCCCGCAGCACTGGCGCTACGACTTCGTCGCGGCCAAGCCTTACTTGCTGACCGCTAGCAACAACAACATGGGCTGCGCCACGCAAGTGGTCTATCGCAGCTCTGCCCAGGAATGGCTGGATGAAAAGCAGCAGTGGCTCACCGATCATCCCGGAGAAATACCGGTCTGCCATTTACCGTTCGCGGTTCAAGTCGTCAGCCGGCAACGCCAACTGGATGAAATCACCGGCAATTGCCTGACGCAATCGTGCCTCTATCGCGAAGGCGTCTACGACAGTATCGAGCGTGAGTTTCGAGGTTTCGGTCACCTGCAGCAGAGCGACAGTGAACGTTCGGCGGGCGATGACGACGTTGGCTTCACAGCACCGGTGCGGGTCTGTACATGGTTCTTGACCGGGCAGGCGATGGATCGGTCAAGGCACGGCTACTTCGACGGTGACCGTGACGCAGTTGATTTGCGACCCACCGTCTTCAGTCGCTATCACCCCGGCGATGAATACGATGAACCCGTAACGCCAGAGGACGAAGGCGTACGCCATGCAATCGCGCGCGCGCTGGTCGGCGCCGTCGCCCGCATCGAAACCTGGACCGGCACTGACGAGCCGGCCAATACACGGCTCTGTGCGGTAGAAGAGTTTCGCTATCGGGTACGAGATGTCCAGCCCACAGGTCGGCAGGGAGCGGCAGCCGTGCTGCTGGTGCAGCCCCTGGAAAAACTCAGCTATCAGTACGATGGTTTCATTGACGACCCGTTGTGCCGGCATGAAGTGTTGCTTGCCAGCAGCGAATACGGCCACGCCACGCACAGCCTGACCATCAGTTATGCACGACGGCGCCTGCCCGGTGATCCGCCGCCTTTCAGCGACCCCGACGAGCAACAGTGGTGGCGGGACGCGCATGACCCGGCGCAGCAGTCGTTTTATATCAACGAAACGCGCGCGCGCGCGATTGATCTGGACGACAAGCTCTATCAATGGCGGCTGGGCCTGCCCTGGCAGCAACGCAGCAATGCGCTGGCGCTGCCCAAAGGTGATCTGCCGTCGGGCCTCAATCCGCAACAGGTGACATGGGATTTACTCAAAGAGCATGTCCGCTCGCCCGAGTGGAATGCCCTGCGGGTGCTGAGCGGACAAACCGTGCAGCGCTATATCGAGACAGAAGACGGCAGTCCGCTGCCCGACGGTACAGCCGGGTTCGAAGCGCTGAAAGCGCCGCTGGAAATGGCCAGCTTTGACAAGACGGCCCTCGCCGCCTACGACGTTGTGCCGCCACCGTTCGATATCCTGCAGGAGCTGGCGAACATCGGTTACACACCGATGGCGTTGCTGTTCGAAGACTCGGCGATCAATGCGGACGCAGAAAGCCTCTGGTCCGCGCATTACAACTACGCGAAGTACGCCGAGGCCAAGGATTTCTTCCGGGTCCTTGAGTACCGCGAAACCCTGAGCCACGGCTGGACCGAGGCGCAATATGACGAGTATCGCCTGTTGGTCATCAGCGTCGAACTGCCGGATGGCTGCATCACCCGCTGCGAATACGATCGCCATGCCCTGCAGCCCGTGCGCATCATCGATGCCAACGAGAACATTCAGGAAGCACTTTACGCACCTTCTGGCCAACCTTTTGCGGCCAGTTTCCATGGCACAGAAAACGCTGTCGCTGCCGGTTTTCGACCGCTCGACGAATACGTCCGCCCAGTAGATCCAGGCCCGGACGCCGCCATCGCCAACCCGCAAGCGACCGTCCAAAAAGCGGCCAGCACCTTGCACAGGGATTTGTTCAGCTGGATGGGACGGTTGCCTGCGACGATCAACGCAACGCCGCAGCTGCTTGACCAATGGCTGGCCAGCGGCGATGTCTTGCCGAGCCTGCACATTCGCGCCAGCGCGCGCCGACGGCTCGCGCAATTGACGGCGCCGACACCCGCCGAACAGGCACTGCGTGAGCTCATCGACGCGGTTGCGCGCACACCGGTGCACAGCGTGACGCTGAGTGCCGACCGTTACCCCGATGATCCGGTGGCGGCACAAGTGCAGATCATCATCAGCTACGTGGACGGCTTTGGCCGCGCGCTGCAAACCCTGCAACGGGTCGAACCCGGAATCGCCTGTGCGGTGGCCGCTGATGGGTCGCTGATCGTCGATCGCGGACAGCTGCGCGAGGAACACGCCGAGTCACGCTGGCGGGTCAGCGCCCGGGTCGAATACAACAACAAGGGCCTGGCGGTGCGGCAGTTCCGGCCGTTTTTTGCCGACACTCACGGCTACGTCAATGATCAATCGCTACGACGGTACGGCTACTTCGATCAACTGTTCTATGACCCGCTCGGGCGTCCGATCAAGTTGATCAACGCCAAGGGCTATTTTTCTCGCGAGACTTATCATCCGTGGTATCAGACCAGTGAAGACTTCAACGACACCGACGAATCCGTCGAGTCGAAGCCGGCATCCCCCTGGACCCTGCACTGATGAACGCCAATCTCCATCGGCGCACGCCGTCGCTCCTCGTGATCGACAGTCGCGGCTTGCCGCTGCGTCAGGTTGCCTACCTGCGCGCACTGGCCGATGAACCGGCCGTGGCCTTGGTGACGCGGCAACAGCACGATATGGCCGGGCATCTGGTGGCGCAGTTCGATCCACGCCTGAACGGTCCGACTATCACCCACCTCAACGACCTCAACGGCCAGCCACTTAAGGTCAGCAACGTCGATGCCGGCTGGCGCCTGAGTCTGCCCGGGTTGGCCGGGCAAATCTTGCAGCGCTGGGACGCACGCGGCGTGCACTGGCGCAACCGCTACGATGAGTTGCTGCGCCTGGTGTCGATCAGCAACAGCGCCGACCCGCTCAGCGACACCTTCACCTATGCCGATGCCAGTGCCCCGACCGATCACAATCAGCGTGGACGATTGCTGGAACAGCTCGACCCGTCCGGCCCCCTGCACCTGGACAGCTACAGCCTGACCGGTCAGTTGCGGTGTGAACGGCGCACCTATACCGATGCCCGGGAATTTGTCACCCAGCGCATCTTCAGCCCGCTGGACGCGGTGCTGGAACAGACCGACGCCGGCGGCCACCGTCAGCAATCGCGCTATGACCTCGCGGGTCAGCTCAAGCATCTGCAACTGCAGTTGGCCGGACACAACACGTGGCAAGCGGTATTGCTCGACGCGCACTTCAACGCCGCCGGACAGATCATCGCGCAGCATGCCGGCAATGGTGTCAGCCGCTACTGGCGTTATGAGCCGGACACCGGGCTTGTGCAACGGCAATGGGCACAGAAAGGTGCGCAGCAGCCCCTGCAGGACTTCGAGCATGAATACGACCCGGTCGGCAATCCGACCCGGATCCTCGACCACGCTTTCACGCCCAGCCATTTCGCCAATCAGCGGGTCGACGGCGAACGCACCTTCAGCTACGACTCGCTGTATCGGCTGATCAGCGCCAGCGGTTACGACGACGCTGCCCCCGACGACCTCCCCGGCCGACCGCAACCGAGCGATCCCAACGACCGGCGCAATTACCTGCAGACCTACCGCTACGATCACGGCGGCAACCTGACGCAACTGTGTCATGTGCGCGACGGCGCCTGCCAGACCCGGTTGATGCGTATCGATGCTGCGAGCAATCGCGGTGTGCGCTGGAAAGAAGGTGACCCCGCTCCGGATTTCGCTCAGCTATTCGACCGCCACGGCAACCTGATGGCCCTGCAACCGGGACAGACATTACGCTGGGACGCCCGCGATCAACTGGCCTCGGTGACCCTGGTCCAACGCGAAAACGGCGCGGATGACGCCGAGTTTTATCACTACAGCCAAGGCGTGCGCGTGTACAAACGCCACGACACCTACAGCGGTTCTACCCGGCATTTCCACGAAGTGCGCTACCTGCCCGGACTGGAGATCCGCAGCAAGGACAACGCAGAGCAATTGCACGTCATCAGCCTCGCCAGCGGCGGCAGCCATGCCGTTTGCCTGCATTGGCTCAGCGGTAAACCGCCGGGCGTTGCCGACAACCAGTTGCGTTACACCCTCAATGATCACTTGGGCTCCTGCGTGATGGAACTGGACCAGCAGGCGCGCTTGATCAGCCACGAAGGCTATTACCCGTTCGGTGCGACCGCGTGGATGAGCGCGAACTCGGCTGTTGAGGTTGACTACAAGACGCTGCGCTATTCAGGCAAGGAAATGGATGTCAGCGGTTTGTATTACTACGGTGCGCGGTATTACGCGCCGTGGTTGCAACGATGGGTCAGTGCGGATCCGGCGGGAGATGTCGATGGGCCGAACCGGTTTGCGTTCGTCGGTAACAATCCGCTGCGCTATGTGGATCCTGACGGAAACAACAGAGCGGAAAGTGTGATCATGCTGTATTCAGCCTTTCTTTCAAGGGTCCAGGGACACTCCACGCAGGTGGCGGGGCAAATCCACAACATTCTCCATGAGGAGGGTGTGGCAATGAATCTGGCACTGAACATGGGAGGCGAAGTCGTGAGAGGGGTCGTCGGCTATGAGGGCGGTGTTGCAGGCGGCAAGCAGGTTGACCTGATCATGCCCAATGTGCCTGGCACCACACCCTACACCACCACCGGAGGCGTGATCGGCGGCAATATCGGCGGCGACTCTGCCACGGCCATGATCGATCCGATAGCCAACAGCGCAGGTTTCAGAACGGGCCCACTGATTCCGCAAACCTCGCAGATCTCGGTCAAGGCTATTGATCACGGGCTGGGCATCAGAGAGGGCGCCAAGGAAATCAACTCTTGGCGAGACGTGAAGGACAACCTGATTCATCCGGGCCTTGATGCGGTACTCAACCCCTCCTTCGTGATGGGCCGGCTCATGGCTTCGTGGATATCGATCATCCCCGCAGCACTGAACATGTTTGCCCGGGCAATAGAAGCAGAAGACATCAAAAACCGCCTTGATCCGGTAAAGATCAAGAAAATAGACACAATGCTCGATGACTGGAAATCGGCGGTAGAACAACGCGCCGGCTGGGCTGAAAATGCATTCGATGCGCTGGGCACCGATATCGTTTACCCGGCCAACTCCCTGCCGAACATCAACCATATGACATCGGCAGAAACCCTGACTCCCATCTCTCGCTCAGACCTGCGTCGTTTGACCCGTTTTACGCTGTCCAATATCAAGCGCTCTCAAGACATGATGACGGCGTACAAAGCGATGGGCACTACTGACAATCAGTTCTTGCTGGCGCAGCGCCGAACCCGGAAAAAGGCAGCCTGAATGATCCGTTTCACGGAGGGGCGGGCATGAGTCCTTCAGTGCACTGGCGAACGCCCACCCTGTCGGCTCACGACCCCAGGGGGCTGCCGGTCAGAACCGTTGCTTATCTGCGGGCGGTGGTGGACGCCGAAGTCCAATGCCGGATCACCCGCCAATGTTACGACCCCAACGGCCGTCTGATCGAACAATATGACCCACGGCTCCCAGTGCCCTGCCTGACCACCGCCTACCGTCTGGACGGCGAACGACTGAAAGTCGACAGCATCGATTCCGGCTGGCGCGTCAATCTGCCCGGTCTGGCCAATGAAGTGTTGCAACGCCACGACCAGCGCGGCAAGCAATGGCGCTATCGATACGACCCGATGATGCGGTTGATCGCCGTCACTGAAAATGCGCAAGACGATGTCGAGCGCTACAGCTATGCCGACCACAATGCCGACCCCGGGCATAACCTGCGCGGTGAGCTGAGCGAAAGCGCCGACCCGGGCGCCACGGTGGTGGTCGACGGATACAACCTGCATGGCAAGGCCTTGGGTGAAACCCGTACGCTGTCTGGCGAGACGGCAGCGTTCATCACTCGTATGGATTTCGACGCGCACGGCAATGTGGTGCAAGTCACCGATGCCGGTGGTCACCGACAACGCTCGAGCTACGATGTCGCCGGCCAGTTAAGTCGGGTATCGCTGTGGATAGCCGGGGCTGACGCGGCACAACCGGTGCTCGACGCTGCCACGTACAACGCCTCCGGCCAACCGCTGGAACAACTGGCCGGCAATGGTGTTCGCAGCCGCCGCGCATACGATCCCGCTGACGGTCGGCTGCTGAATCTGCTGGCCGGCAAGGATCAGGAAAAACCGCTGCAGGACTTGCGCTACACCTACGACCCGGTCGGCAATGTCCTGCGTATCGAAGACCGCACCCTGGCCACGGTGTATTTTGCCAATCAGCGCGTCGATGGCGTCCGTCTCTTTGTCTACGACTCGCTTTATCGTTTGATCGAAAGTCTTGGCTTCGAAGGCGAGATCCCGCAGCAGTCGCCCGGTTTGCCGCAACCGATCCAGCCTGTCGATCCAGGACGACGCTACAACTACACCGAACATTATGCATATGACGCGGGAAACAACCTCGTCGAGCTTGTGCATGTGCGCGAAGGCCACAATTTCACTCAACTGATGAAGATCGACCCGAACAGTAATCGTGGGGTGCGCTGCAAACCCGGCGATCCCGACCCGGTGTTCAGCGATCACTTCGACGAGCACGGTAACCAGTTGAGACTGCAACCCGGCGCTCAGCCTCTGGCGTGGGACAGTCGGGATCAACTGATCCGCGTTACCTTGCTGCAACACAGCAACGGCTTGCCCGACGACGTTGAAACCTACCGTTACAGCCAAGGTGAGCGCATCTACAAGTGCGCGCTAAGCCACACCCCGTCCGTCACCCACCGTCACGAGGTGCGCTACCTGCCAGGCCTGGAAATCCACAGCCGCAGCGACGGCCAGCAACTGCATGTCATCATTCTTCCAGGGGCGCGTTGCCTGCACTGGCTCAGCGGCCGACCGCCCGGCATCGAAGCCGATCAACTGCGCTACAACCTTGATGACCATCTTGGTTCTTGCGCACTGGAGCTTGATCGGCAGGCTGACGTCATCAGCCTGGAGCATTACTACGCATTTGGTGGAACCGCCTGGCTGGCAACTCGCTCGACACTGGAGGTCGGCTATAAAACCATTCGCTATTCAGGCCGGGAAATGGACAGCAGCGGCCTTTACTACTACGGCGCACGCTATTACGCACCGTGGTTGCAACGCTGGGTCAGCGCTGATCCGGCCCTGGATATCGACGGGCTGAACCTGTATGCCTTTGTCGCCAACAATCCGATTGGCCACATCGACACCGACGGCCAGACCTTGGACGGGTTTCTCGAAACACCCGCTCAGCGCGATCAGAGAAAGGCACTGAGCAAAGAGGAAAAACAGAATTACCGGGCTCGGGCCAACCTGTCGCATCAGGTCGAACGTCACCTGAACATTCTGGCGCTGTCGCTGCGTCGCGGTCTGGATGCCCAGCAACAGGTACTCAACCAGCGCTCGACGGGGCAATTTGCCGGGGCCGTCCTGCGCCGCACCGGTGTACACCTGGCCGGACAAGTCGTGGCCTATGGTGGCGGCATTCTGGTCGGTATTCTCTTCCAGGCGCTGGGCGCCGCCGCCCCCGGCGTGGGCAATGTCCTGGGGGCCGCGATGGGCATTGGTGCAAAGAAACTGATCAGCGGGTTGTGGGATTACGCCGCAGAACGCACCGGCGCCAGCGCTTCTGTGAAATTCAAGGCCAGCCGCCTGTCCAAGGAAAAAATCGTCGAGAAAGCCGAATATAAAACCATGGCACCGGTCCATTACCTGCAGCAAAAGTACGCGAAAATGATCCCCGATACGCAGAAGGGCGTGCTCAAGGGCTCCAAGGAAGTGGCGTCCACGCTCATCAGTGTTGGCGCCAAAGAAATGCTGCCGCAAGCCGCCGCTGAAATCAGCGCCACGGCGGGTGCGATGTTGGGCGCAATTGAAATAGGCCATGAAATCGCCGGAGCCAGTCATGAGCTCAGTGCTCAAAAAATAGCCAAGGGCATCGCCAATGCGAGCGGGTTGATCGATTATTTATCCGCCAACATGCTCGATATCGAAAAAGCCTTCGAGGGCGCAGGCATGACGGCAATCAATACCTATGGGCTATTGGGCCGAAACGAAGGCAATACACCGCACAATCTATGGTATGCCACGGCGGCCGTGATCAACGAGCTGGATTACACGCGCACTATATTGCGCTCCAGATCCCGTCAGTTCACTACGGTCTGATCTGCTGACACATGAAGCGAACAGGATCGCCGGCCCCATGCTATCGTGCCCGCCCGTCCCCTTATCCATCAGTCCAGCATGCTGCCGACTTCTCGTACCCTGCGTTTGTCGTTGTACACCCTGCTGATCATTGCCGGTGCGGCCATCGCCGCGACCTTTGCCATCCGCCACGCCGAGCGTCAAGCGCTGGAGGAAGACGCTACCCGCGCCAGCCAGCAATTGGCGCTGTATGCCAACTCACTGCATACCCTGATCGACCGCTACCGCGCTCTGCCCGCCGTGCTGGCGCTGGATCCGCAATTGCGCGGCGCACTGGCCGGGCCGGTGGGTGCGGAGCAACAGAACGCGCTGAATCTGAAACTGGAGCAAATCAACGGCGCCGCGCAGTCCTCGACCCTTGAACTGCTCGATCACACTGGCCTCGCGGTGGCCGCCAGCAACTGGCGCCTGCCGAGCAGTTACGTCGGCCACAACTACGGTTTTCGTCCGTACTTCAGCCAGACCCGCACTCAGGGCAGCGGGCGCTTTTATGCGGTGGGCGTGACCAGCGGCATCCCCGGATATTTTCTGTCCAGCGCCGTGTTGGGCGACAACGCCGAGTTCCTCGGGGCGATGGTGGTCAAGCTGGAGTTCCCCGAGCTTGAACGCGAATGGAGCCAGGGCAGTGACACGCTGCTGGTCAGCGATGCGCGCGGGATCATCTTCATCGCCAACCAGCCCGGTTGGCGCTATCGCTCGTTACGGCCGCTGGATAGCCGCGACATGGCCGAGATCAAGCGTACACGGCAGTACGACAAACAGTCGCTGGTCCCGCTGACGCATCTGTCGCTGCGTCACTTCGACGACAACAGCGACTTGCGCCGGGTCGAAGGCCCGGACGGAACAGCGGATTACTTGTGGGAATCGCTGCCGCTGACCACCGAAGGCTGGACCCTGCACCTGCTGCGCCGCCCGCAAGTAGCCTTCGAAGACTTGCGCAACGCCGGGCTGGCCGCTGCGGGTGTGTGGCTGGCGTTGGTGTTTTTGCTGCTGTTCCTCAATCAGCGCTGGCGCCTGTCGAAAGTCCGCCAGCGCAACCGCGAAGAACTCGAACAATTGGTAGAGGAACGCACCCGCGACCTGCGCACCGCGCAAGACGGTCTGGTGCAATCGGCCAAACTGGCGGCGCTGGGGCAGATGTCCGCCGCACTGGCCCACGAAATCAATCAACCGCTGACCGCGCAACGCATGCAACTGGCGACCCTGCGCCTGCTGCTCGAGCATGGCCGTGTCGATGACGCCTACAAGGCGCTCAAACCGGTGGACGACATGCTCACGCGCATGGCGTCGCTCACCGGCCACCTGAAAACCTTCGCCCGCAAAAGCCCCAGCGGTCTGCGCGAACGCCTGGATCTGGCGACGGTGGTCGATCAATCGCTGCAATTGCTCGACGCCCGACTGCGCGACGAACAGGTCAGCCTGGTGCTGCACCTGACGCGTCCGGCCTGGGTGCGGGGTGATGCGATCCGCCTCGAACAGGTGCTGATCAACCTGCTGCGCAACGCCCTTGATGCGATGCAGGGCAAACCGTGCAAGCGTCTGGAAATCCGCCTGGAAGCCGACGAACAGCTGTGGCGCCTGAGTGTGATCGACAATGGCGGCGGGATTGCCGAAGAACACCTGAATCAGGTGTTCGACCCGTTCTTCACCACCAAACCGGTCGGCGACGGTCTGGGGTTGGGGCTGGCGGTATCCTTCGCTATCGTGCACGAATCCGGTGGGCGTCTGAGCGCGGAAAATGGCGAAGCCGGCGCGATGTTTGCCCTGACCCTGCCGATCGATCTGGAGGCACACCTCTGATGCTCAATTCAGTGATGGTGGTCGATGACGAAAGCAGCATTCGCAACGCCGTGGAGCAATGGCTGAGTCTTTCGGGGTTCGAGGTGCAGCTGTTCAGCCGCGCCGAAGATTGCCTCGCGGCCCTGCCGGCGCACTTTCCCGGGGTGATCCTCAGCGATGTGCGCATGCCCGGTCTCAGTGGTCTGCAGTTGCTGGCCGAAGTGCAGAAACGTGATGCCGATCTGCCGCTGATTCTGCTGACCGGCCACGGCGATGTGCCGATGGCGGTCGAAGCCATGCGTGACGGCGCCTACGACTTCCTCGAGAAGCCGTTCAGCCCGGACACCCTGCTTGGCAGCCTGCGCCGCGCGCTCGACAAGCGTCGGCTGGTCCTGGAAAACCGCGCCCTGCACGCGCAGGCCGACCACCGCGCCCGCCTCGACGCGACGCTGCTCGGCGTGTCCCGTGGCATGCAGACCTTGCGCCGCCAGGTGCTGGATCTGGCGGCGCTGCCGGTCAACGTGCTGATCCGTGGCGAAACCGGCAGCGGCAAGGAACTGATCGCCCGCTGCCTGCATGACTTCGGCCCGCGCGCTGACAAGCCCTTCGTGGCGCTGAACTGCGCGGCGATTCCCGAGCAGTTGTTCGAAGCCGAGTTGTTCGGTCACGAAAGTGGTGCGTTCACCGGAGCGTCCGGCAAGCGTATCGGCAAGCTGGAATACGCCGACGGCGGCACGCTGTTTCTCGATGAAATCGAAAGCATGCCGCTGGCCCAGCAAGTGAAATTGCTGCGGGTGCTGCAGGAACAGAAGCTGGAGCGCCTCGGGTCGAACCAGAGCATTCGTGTCGATCTGCGGATTGTCGCCGCGACCAAACCGGATCTGCTGGATGAGGCCCGGGCCGGACGTTTTCGCGAAGACCTGGCGTATCGCCTGAACGTCGCCGAGCTGCGTCTGCCGCCGCTGCGTGATCGGCGCGAAGACATCCCGCTGCTGTTCGAATCTTTCGCCTTCAGCGCCGCCCAGCGTCTGGGCCGCACCTTTGCGCCTCTTTCCGGAGCGCAATTGAGTCACCTGCTCAGCCACGACTGGCCGGGCAACGTGCGGGAACTGGCGAACGTTGCCGAGCGGCAGGTGCTGGGGCTGGATGAGCCGGTGCAGGGCATCGACCCCGGCCAATCCCTCGCTGCGCAGCAGGAAGCGTTTGAAGCGCAGTGCCTGCGTGCGGCGTTGACCCGGCACAAGGGCGATGTGAAAGCGGTGCTGGAAGAATTGCAGCTGCCGCGCCGCACCTTCAATGAAAAGCTGCAGCGGCATGGGTTGAATCGGGAGATGTTTGTTTCGGGCAGCTGAGTTTTGCAGTGTCTGATCGGGCCTCTTCGCGGGCAAGCCACGCTCCCACAGGGTTTTGTGCTGAACACAGAATGTGTGAACACCACCGACCACTGTGGGAGCGGGCTTGCCCGCGAAGAGGCCCGCACAGGCAACATTTATCCATCAGCCTGAATGAGCGACTTTCCGCTCACCACAACTCAGACCTAAGCGGATTTCCGCTCATTAAATCCCGCCACCCCGTCTAAACCGCCCCTCTCGCCGTTGGCACAGCTCCTGCTATAGCCCCGGCAGGCTGCGTTTTAACGCGCTCCACAAAAACAATTAAACGAAGGATCCTTCAATGGATAACTCCAACGCCCTGCCCCTTGGGTCGGCTGCCGCGCCCGCCAAAACAAGAACCACCGCCAGCCGGATCAAATCGATCTTCAGCGGCTCGGTCGGCAACATGGTCGAGTGGTACGACTGGTACGTCTACGCTGCCTTCTCGCTGTACTTCGCCAAGACTTTCTTCCCCGCCGGTTCCACCACCGCGCAACTGATGAACACCGCCGCGATCTTCGCCGTGGGCTTCCTGATGCGTCCGATCGGTGGCTGGCTGATGGGCCTCTACGCCGACAAGGTCGGTCGCAAGAAAGCCTTGATGGCCTCGGTCTACCTGATGTGCTTCGGCTCCTTGCTGATCGCCCTCAGCCCGAACTACGAAACCATCGGCATCGGCGCGCCGATCCTGCTGGTGTTTGCCCGTCTGCTGCAGGGCCTGTCAGTCGGTGGCGAATACGGCACCTCGGCCACCTACCTGTCGGAGATGGCGACCAAGGAACGTCGCGGTTTCTTCTCCAGCTTCCAGTACGTGACCCTGATCTCTGGCCAGCTCATCGCGCTGGGTGTGTTGATCGTGCTGCAGAACCTGCTGACCACCGAACAGCTGTACGCGTGGGGCTGGCGTATTCCGTTCGCCATCGGCGCGCTGTGCGCGATCGTTGCGCTGTATCTGCGTCGCGGTATGGAAGAAACCGAATCGTTCACCAAAAAAGAAAAGTCCAAGGAAAGCGCCATGCGCACCTTGCTACGCCATCCGAAAGAGCTGTTGACTGTGGTCGGCCTGACCATGGGCGGTACGCTGGCGTTCTACACCTACACCACTTACATGCAGAAATACCTGGTGAACACCGTCGGCATGAGCATCTCCGACTCCACCACCATTTCCGCGGCCACGCTGTTCCTGTTCATGTGCCTGCAACCGATCATCGGTGGCCTGTCGGATAAAATCGGTCGGCGTCCGATCCTGATCGCTTTCGGTGTGCTCGGGACGATCTTCACCGTGCCGATCCTGATGACCCTGCACACCATCCAGACCTGGTGGGGCGCGTTCTTCCTGATCATGGCCGCACTGATCATTGTCAGCGGCTACACCTCGATCAACGCCGTGGTGAAGGCCGAGCTGTTCCCGACCGAAATCCGCGCGCTGGGCGTCGGCCTGCCGTACGCACTGACCGTGTCGATCTTCGGCGGTACCGCCGAATACATCGCACTGTGGTTCAAGAGCATCGGCATGGAAACCGGTTACTACTGGTACGTGACCGCGTGCATCGCGGTGTCGCTGCTGGTGTACATCACCATGAAAGACACGCAGAAACATTCGCGGATCGTGACGGACTGATCGGGTTTTCACAGCCACTGCAATGGTGGCTGTGGTGGCCTCATCGCTGGCAAGCCAGCTCCCACAGGTTCAGGTGGTGCACACAGATTTGGTGAACATCACCGATCATTGTGGGAGCTGGCTTGCCAGCGATTGGGGCGACTCGGTATCAAGTCAACTCGGCAACCGGCGGCTTGCCATAACGCTTCTGCGCATACGACGCGCCGACAATCATCACCAGCAGAATCCCTGCCAGCACCGCCGACGAGCCGATGGTGCCGAAGTCCAGGCCACCCTTTTCATGGGATTTGGTCATCAGGTCGCCCAAGGTCGCACCGAACGGCCGGGTCAGCACGAACGCCACCCAGAACAAGACCACGGTCGAAATCCTGGTGAAGTATTTGAGCGCAACCACCACGGCAATGGTCGAGCCGATCAGCAGCGCGCCACCGGCAAAACCCAGGCCCGAATCATCGGCCAGGTAGTCGCCGAGCGCGGTCCCCAGGGTGTTGGAAAACAGAATCGCCATCCAATAGAACATCTCGCCGCGGAAGGTTTGCACCTTGCTGACGTTCAGCGAATCGCCGCTCAGGCGCCAGGCCGCGAAGATCGCCAGAAGAATCGCAATCAGGATCATCGATCCGGTGGCGTAGCCCAGTTCAAGGGTGCGGTCCATGAAGTCGGACATGGTGGTGCCGGCGGTGCTGGTCGACAGAATCACGATCCAGTACAGCAGCGGCTTGTAGGTCTTGGCCATCAACTGGGTGATCAGGGTCAGCACGAACACGCTGATCAGGATCAGCGAGCTGAGGGCGTAACCGACGTTGAGGGTCATCGACAGCAAATCCCCCGCGGTTTCCCCCAGGGTCGTCGCGCAGATTTTCATGACCCAGAACGCCAGGGTGATTTGAGGCAGTTTATTCATCGCAAGCAAAGCTCCAGTGTGAGACGGCCGGTTCTTGGTTTTCTGGCCGTGGGCAGACTGGCGTCGCGCCGGTGAAAAACCGGTCGGGAATGTATGAAAAATCTGTCACACAGCCCGAAGGAGGCCATTAATTAGCGGTTAATGCATCTCCCGCATCCTGCACCTACCTGATCGATGACCTGCGCGGCGCTCGCTCTAACGACGAAAGCGAATTGAATGCGTCGCCCTTAATATCAAGTTAATCGATTGTTTTTAGCATTTATTTGCGCTTTTTAATCAATTTAGTTGGCGTAGCATTAGATCCAAGCAAGACACATCGCCAACGCATCTGGAGTAACTGACATGAAAACCAAACTGATCCTCGCCCTGACCCTGTCCGTATTGGCCGCCAACACTTTCGCTGCCGATGGTTCGGACAAAACCAAATCGGCCGACTTCATCTCCGGCGCCAGCGCCGCCATCGAAACCAGCCACTCGGGCACCTACGCCGCTGACGGTTTCGATAAAACCAACATCGGCAAAACCGTGGCCGCCGATGGCTTCGATAAAACCGGTACTGCCAACGCCATCGCGGCTGACGGCTTTGATAAAACCGGAACTGCTGCAGCCATCAGCTGAATATCAGCAGCTCTTCCACAGCCCGGCTTCGGCCGGGCTTAGTCATTTCTGAAGCATTACAATTTCTGAAATCCATACAAATCCCCTGTAGGAGCTGCCGAAGGCTGCGATCTTTTGATTTTGTTTTTAAGATCAAGATCAAAAGATCGCAGCCTTCGGCAGCTCCTACAGTGGGATCAGCGTTCGACTGGAAATACGCGGTGCGCTCTTACACTATGGCGTCTTTCAGATTGCCCTTTTGAGGAACCCCATCCATGTCCGATGACATCCACTTCTACGAACCGGCCCACGGCCACGGCCTGCCCCACGATCCGTTCAACGCCATCGTCGGCCCGCGCCCCATCGGCTGGATTTCCTCGCAGGATGCCAATGGGCAGTTGAACCTGGCGCCTTACAGCTTCTTCAACGCGTTCAACTACATTCCGCCGATCATTGGTTTTTCCAGCGTCGGGCGCAAAGACAGCCTGAACAACATCGAGCAGACCGGCGAATTCGCCTGGAACCTCGCCACCCGCCCGCTGGCCGAGCAGATGAACCAGAGCTGCGCGATGGTCGCGCCGCAGGTCAACGAGTTTGAACTAGCCGGACTGACGCCCGTAGCGTCGAAGGTGATTGCCGTGCCACGGGTCGCCGAAAGCCCGGTGTCCTTCGAGTGCAAGGTCACGCAGATCATTCAGCTGCAGCGCGCCGATGGCGAAACCGTGCCGAGCTGGCTGATTCTCGGCGAAGTGGTTGCCGTGCATATCGCCAAGTGGCTGTTGAAGGACGGGATTTACGACACCGCCGCGGCAGAACCGATTCTGCGCGGCGGCGGGCCGGCGGATTATTTCCAGTTGGGGCCTGAAGCCCTGTTCAAGATGTGGCGCCCGGGGCGGTCAAATAACTACCAGATCAACTCGGCGTCATCAGTGACACCCTTGAGGCGATCCAGCTCATTGATGGCAGCCTCATCGGCAGCGATGGCGCCGGGGAAAACCTGATCACCCAGCAGTTTGTGGAAGCGTGGCGCACCGCCATCGACCAGGGCCTTGACCGCGATTGCCGCGTGATAACCCTTGTTGCCGCCCAACTCGACGGGGACGACTGCGGAGACTGCTTCGAAGTGTTCAAACTCTTTACGTGCCATGGCACACATCCTGGCTCAGACCAATAAGCCGGACATTAAACCCTCAACCGGCGAGTTTGTGTATCGGTGCCGGGCATTGTCCCAGCGCCTGCACCGCTGACACCTCTTTGAAGGTGTGGAAATCCAGGCTGTTGACCACCAGGTCCTGGACCAGCTCGGCAAAGATCTGCATCGACGGGCTGTTGAAATACGCAGTCATTGCCTGTTGATGGCTCCAGAAACCGGAGACCAGCCACAGTTCCGGATCGCATTGCGAATGCTGCAAGGCGAAGTTCAGGCAACCGGGGGCGTTGCGTGACGGTTCGATCAAGGCACTGAGGCGTACACCCAGTTCGGCGGAGCGTCCGGCGCGCGCTCGAACGAAGGCCATATGACTGACGGGAATCTGCTTGGACATGTTCAACCCTCCCAGGGAGTCGCGTGGCAGCCGGGGGACGGGCTGCGACAGGATCCAAGGTTAAGGGCCGCGCGCAAGGTGCCGTTAGTCGATTCCTGCCGCTGCGTTGCACAATCCTGCGAGACTGCACAAATGCCCTGCGTCGACGGGAAGAAACCTGTCACACCGCTGTCACAACGCTTTTGTGTAGGAGCTGCCGAAGGCTGCGATCTTTTGACTTTTGTTTTTAAAATCAAAAGATCGCAGCCTTCGGCAGCTCCTACAGGGGTCTTCGACCCAAGGGGTAAGGTGGCGGTCGCGGGCTGATGGCCGGCACGCAAAAGCAGCCCATGCAGAATCAGGCAAGCATTTGACAGGATGTGTCTACCGCTGACGCTTGCACAAACATATGCTCTGCCCCATTCCAGATTCCTTGCCGAGGATGCCGTGCATGACGTCATTCGATCGTTTCCAGTCTCCGCCCGATGCCGACATGGAAAAACAGCGCGCAGAACTCGCGGCGATCATCCGCCGCAACACCACGGACGACGGCAGTTACCAGACCGCCATCGGCTCACTGTTCATGTCGCGCCACACAAAATCCCATGACTTCGCCCCGGTGCTCGCGCAACCGGCGCTGTGCATCATGGCTCAGGGCCGCAAAGAGGTGCGCCTGGCCGATGAGTTCTTCAATTACGACCCGCTGAATTACCTGGTGGTCTCGGTCTCCATGCCGCTCAGCGGACGGGTGGTGAATGTCTCGCCGGAGGATCCGATTCTCGCCGTGCGCCTGGACATCGACCCGGCGGAAATCACCGCACTGATCGCCGACGCCGGCCCCATGGGCGTGCCGACCCGACCGACCGGGCGTGGCCTGTATGTGGAAAAGATCGACAGCGCGATGCTCGACGCGGTGTTGCGTCTGGCGCGACTGCTGGATGCGCCGAAAGACATTGCCATGCTCGCGCCACTGATTCGCCGGGAGATTCTTTATCGCCTGCTGCGCAGTCCGCAGGGCCATCGCCTGTATGAAATCGCGATTGCCAACAGTCAGAGCCATCGCATCAGCCAGGCGATCAAATGGCTCAACGGCAACTTCGAACAACCGCTGCGCATTGATGATCTGGCGAAAGAAGTGAACCTCAGCGTCTCGACCTTGCATCACCGTTTCAAAGCGATGACGGCGATGAGTCCGCTGCAGTATCAGAAGCAATTGCGCCTGCAGGAAGCGCGGCGCCTGATGCTGGCCGAAGGGCTGGAAGCGTCGGCGGCGGGCTATCGCGTGGGCTATGAAAGCCCGTCGCAGTTCAGCCGCGAGTACAGCCGCTTGTTTGGTGCGCCGCCGTTAAGGGATCTGGCGCGGTTGCGGCAGTCGGTCTGATCAAGGTGTTGTGTTGTATCGGCTGACGCCATCGCTGGCAAGCCAGCG
This sequence comes from Pseudomonas sp. AO-1, assembly GCF_019775695.1. NCBI lineage: Bacteria > Pseudomonadati > Pseudomonadota > Gammaproteobacteria > Pseudomonadales > Pseudomonadaceae > Pseudomonas > Pseudomonas sp. AO-1. Next base: position 1,595,260 of record NZ_CP079947.1, on the reverse strand, counting down.
ATGGGGCCAGTCAAGACAACCTCAATCCAGAATCAGGCACCGAGTACCCGACACGCCTCGCTCGGCAACGTCACCGACACCGGATGCCCGATCCCCAAACCGATCCCCTGACACGGCGTGCTCAACGCGGTGAACGTCACCCCGGAACACTCCACCGTGGTCTCGATGGTCGCGCCAATATCACGCACAAACGTCACCTTGCCGAGCAAGCGATTGCCCGCCGTGGCTTGTGGCGCGGACAGTTGCAGGTCTTCCGGACGAATCAGCATCTTCACCTTCTGCCCCGCCTCGATGCTGCTGCAGATCGGCACTTGCAGTGCATCACCGCCCGGCAAACTGACCTTGCCGTCACCCAGCGCCGTGGCCGGAAAGATGTTGCCCGAACCGATGAAGTCGGCGACGAACTCGTTGGCCGGATGCCGATAGATTTCGATCGGCGTGCCCACCTGCTGCACCTTGTGCTCGCCGAGCACCACGACGATGTCGGCCATGGTCATGGCTTCGCGCTGATCATGGGTGACCATGATCGTGGTGATGTTCAAGCGCTGCTGCAACTGGCGGATTTCCACCTGCATCGACTCGCGCAACTTGGCGTCCAGCGCCGACAGCGGTTCGTCGAGCAGGAGGATTTTCGGCCGCGAGGCGATGGCCCGGGCAATCGCCACCCGCTGTCGTTGCCCGCCGGAGAGTTTCGCCACGGGCCGGTCGATCATCGCTTGCAACTGGATCAGCTCCAGCAACTCCACCACCCGCGTCTGCTGCTCGGCCTTGCTCACGCCGCGCAGTTTTAGCGGGTAGGCGATGTTCTCGCCAACGGTCATGTGCGGGAACAGCGCCAGCGACTGGAACACCATGCCGAAGTTGCGCAGGTGCGCCGGGGTGTGACCGATGTCCTCGCCGTCGAGGCGAATCTCACCGCCGGTGAGGGTTTCCAGCCCGGCGATCATCCGCAGCAAGGTGGTTTTGCCACAGCCCGAGGGTCCGAGGAAACACACCAGTTTGCCCTCGGGCAAATGCAGGTTGACGTCTTGTACCGCACAAGCCGAGCCGTAGAATTTCTCGACGTTTTCCAGAATCAGACCAGTCATGTTGCACCTCAAATCAAAAGGAAACGCCGCCCTCGCCCACCAGCTTCTCCAGCGCCCAGATCAGGACGAAGTCGATCAGCACGATCAGCACGGCAAACGAGAACACGGTAGGGTCGAGCGATGACACGGTGCGGCTGTACATCCAGATCGGCACGGTCATGACGTCGATGGTGTAGAGGAAATAGGTCACGGTGAATTCGTTGAACGAAACGATGAACGCCAGCAGCATCCCCGCCAGAATCCCCGACTTCATCAACGGCACCACCACATCGACAATCGCCCGCAGCGGTGAGGCGCCGAGCATCCGCGCCGCCTCTTCGACTTCGTTGCCGATGGAGAGCATCGCGGCGGTGCAGTTTTTCACCACGAACGGCAGCGCCAGAATCACGTGGGCAATCACTAGCCGCGAAGTGGTCAGGTGGAACGGCAGGCTGTCGAACACCAGCAGCAAGGCCAGGCCCAACACCACCATCGGAAACACCAGCGGCAACGACATCAGTTGCAGCGCCACGGCTTTGCCACGGAACTCGCAGCGGGTCAGCGCATAGGCGGCGGGCACCGCGATCAGCGTGGCGAAGACCATGGTCAGGCACGACACCAGCAGACTGGTGGCCATGGCCTGACCGAGGCTCAACACATCGCTGGCGTCCGGCGAAACGAAGGTGTGCCAGGCCGCCTTGTACCATTGCAGGCTGTAGCTGCTCGGCGGGAAGTCGAGGTTCGAAGCACCGCTGAACGACATGACGATCATGGTCAGGATCGGCAACACCGCCAGCAGCAGAATGACCCCGGAGAGGATCCCGGCGAACTTGCCGGTGTCGCCGGGCAGCAGCGCCATGCGCTTCTTGGTCAGGGTACTCATTGCGAAGCCTCCAGCAGGCGCCGACGACGGCCAGTGATGTATTCAGACAAAGTCATGATCGCCAGCGTGGTGACGATCAGCACCACCCCGGCCGCCGATGCGGCGGGCCAGTTCATCAGCGGCGCGATCTGGTCATGCACCATCACCGCGAGCATCGGCACACGGCGACCGCCGAGCAGCAACGGCACGACAAAACTGCTGGCGTTGTAGGCGAACACCAGCGTCGCCCCAGTGATGATCCCCGGCAGACTCATCGGCAACACCACCTGACGGAACACCTGAAAACGACTGGCTCCCAAGGTAGCGGCGGCCTCTTCGTAGGTGCGCGCAACACCGCGCATTGCGCTGGCAATCGGCAGCACGGCCAATGGAAACGCGGTCTGCACCAAGCCCATGAGCACACCGTTCTGGTTGTACAGCAGCATGATCGGGCGCTTGATCAGGCCCAGGCCCATCAGCGTCTGGTTGAGCATTCCGCCCGGGCCGAGAATCACCAGCCAGCCGTAGCTTTGCAGCAGCAGGTTGACCAGCAGCGGCAACAACACCGCCGCGAGAAAGATCCGCCGCACGAACGGCGAGGTCAGCCGCGACATGGTGTACGCCACCGGGATCGCCAGCAGCACCGCGATCACCGCACTGATCAGCGCCAGACGCAGGGTCAGCAGCAGGGATTTGAGGTAATAGGGTTCGAGTAGTTGCGCGTAGCTGGCGAGGCTGAACCCGCTCCATTCCGCGCCTTTAGTGCCGACGCTCATGCGCAGCACCAGCAGGCTGGCGGCGATCAGCACACCGAGAAACAGCATCGACGGCGTGAGGAAAAACCACGCCCGGGCGGTCGGCGAAATACCGCGCGCCGGACGCACGTCAGCGGTGCCGACCGGTTGGGTCAGGGATTGATGTTCCATAGCAATGATCTCGTCAATGGAAAGCGAAGCTGCCAAACACCTCTGTCTCCTGTGGGAGTCATTTTTTGTGGTGAGGGGATTTATCCCCGACCGGCTGCGAAGCAGTCGCAAAACCATCGTACTCGGTACATTTGATGCACCGTATTTGCTGATCTTGGGGCAGCTGCGCTGCCCATCGGGGGATAAATCCCCTCACCACAGGGCTCGCTCCCACAGGGGGGCCGTGGTGTTCGGGAGGCCGGCGTCAGGAAGAAAAGATTTCCGTATAACGACGAATCCATTGGTCATGCACGGTCGCCAGGAAGGCGTTGTCGTGCATGATCGCCTTCTCGGCAATCTGCTCCGGAGTGAGGATGTACGGGCTCTTGCGCGCTTCGGCGGAGATGATCGCCTTGGCGTTGACCGGGCCGTTGAAGATGTCTTCGGCCATCTTGCCCTGCACCAGCGGGTCGAGAGAGTGGTCGATGAAGGCGTAGGCCAGGTCGGTGTCGCCCGGACGGTTCTTCGGCATCACCGAGAGCATCAGGTCGGTGTAGAAACCTTCCTTCATGCCAAACGTGGCACCGAGGCCATAGTTCGGATCGCGGATCTGCTTGGGGAAGAATGCCGGGGCGTACAAGCCGCCCATGTCCAGGGAACCGGTGCGGAACAGCTCGGCGATCTGGTTCGGGTTCTCGCCGAGGGTGACCACGCGATCCTTGAGCTCGGCGAGTTTCTTGAAGCCCGGCTCGATGTTGTGTTCATCACCGCCGGCGAGTTTCGCGGCGATGATGATCAGGTCCATGGCCTCGGTCCAGTTCGGCGGCGGCAGGAAAATGTTCGGCGCCAGATCGGCATCCCACAGCGCGGCGTAACTGTCCGGAGCCTGTTTGAGGGTGCGGGTGCTGTAGACCAGACTGTTGCACCACAGCAGGTAACCGATGCCATGCCCGTTGGCGCCGGTGCGGTATTTTTCCGGTACGTCGATCAGGTTGGGAATACGGTTGAGGTCGGGTTTTTCCAGCAGCCCGGCGGCGGCCAGACCTTCAGCGCCGACCCCGGCCAGGGTGATGATGTCGTACTGCGGACGGTCACCGCCGGCCTTGAGTTTGGCGACCATTTCCGAGGTGCTGCCAGTGCGGTCGGCGATGACCTTGGCGCCGGTCTTGGCCTCGAACGTGGCGGCGATGTTGCGCAGTGCGGCGAGGCCGGTGTCATCCGACCAGGTCAGCAAACGCAGGGTCTTGCCGGCAAACCGCGTGTCGCTGGCGCTGGCCCGGATGAAGGGCATGCTCAGGGCCGCCGCTGCTACCGAGGCGACGCCGACGGTTTTAATGAATTGACGCCTGTTCAGATCATGCTCGCCCATGAAGGACTCCCTTTGTTCTTTTAAGTATGAGGTTGGTCGCAACCGTTGCATCCGCGCGGCCGGATCCGCTGCAGGCCTTGTATTCAAAGGCCTGCAGCGCAGCCGACGGGTTCATCCTGAGGTCGTGCAATACACCTGACTATCGATAAAAACTCATCGAAGCCATGACACCGACGCATGCCTCGTTGCGAGGCATGCGCTCACCTTTTTCGGGCGTTCAGAGCGCCCGGATCACGTGTTTGATTTCCTGAAACGCAGCCAGGCCCCACGGCCCCAATTCACGGCCGATGCTGCTCTGCTTGTAGCCGCCCCACGCCGTCTGCGGGAAGATCACTTGCGGCGCGTTGAGCCATACAAGCCCCGCCTGCAGGGCGTTGGCGACGCGGTCGGCAGTCTCGGCGTTACGCGTCACCACACTGGCGACCAGCCCGAACTGGCTGTTGTTGGCCAAGGCAATCGCCTCGGCTTCGCTGCTGAAACTGCGCACACAGAGCACCGGGCCAAAAATCTCTTCACACCACAACGCACTGTCGAGGGGCACGTCGGTGAACACCGTCGGCTGCAAAAAATAGCCGCGCGGCAGATGCGCCGGACGATTGCCGCCGCACACCAGCTTCGCTCCGGCACTCAAACCGCGATCGATATGGCCGAGCACGCGCTGGTATTGCGCCTGATTGACCAGCGCGCCCATCTCCACGTCCGGGTCGAAAGGATCGGCCACGCGAATCGCTTGCGCGCGCTTTTGCAGACGCTCAAGAAATTCATCGGCCAGCTCATCGGCGACCAGCACGCGACTGGTGGCTGAGCACATCTGCCCGGCATTGAAGAAACCGCCGCCGCAAGCCAGTTCCACGGCCAGTTCCAGATCGGCGTCTTCGAGCACCAGCAGCGAAGATTTGCCACCCAGCTCCAGGCTCACGCCCTTCACGGTTTCGGCGGCACGCTGCATCACTTGCACGCCGACAGCGTTGCTGCCGGTGAAGGAAACTTTCGCGATGCGCGGATCCGCCGACAGCGGTGCCCCCACCGCCAGACCGGTGCCGCAGACCAGGTTGAACACGCCGTCGGGCAGACCGGATTCAGCGATGATCGCCGCCAGTTCCAGCTCCGGCAGCGGCGTGACTTCCGACGGTTTGAGCACCACACAGCAACCGGCGGCCAAGGCCGGTGCGAGCTTCCACGCAGTGGTGACCATCGGAAAATTCCACGGCACGATCAGCCCGACCACACCGCACGGTTCACGGCGCAGACGCGCACTGAAATCGTCGCTGGGCAGCGCCACGTTGCTGTCGAGTTGTGCGTCGAGGCCTTCGGCCAAACCGGCGTAATACTCGAAGGTGGCGATCACATCATCGACGTCGATGGCCGCTTCGAACTGTGGCTTGCCGTTGTTGCTCGACTGCAACTTCATCAAGTGGTCACGCCCGTTGCGCACACCGTTGGCAATGTTGCGCAGGATCGCGCCGCGTTCGGCACCGCTGGTTTTCGACCAGTTCTTGAACGCTGCAGTGGCCGCGCTGACGGCCAGATCAACCGCGCGTTCATCGCCGCCATTGACCGTGGTCAGCAGTGCTTCGGTGGCCGGGTTGATCACCCGCAGGTGCTCACGCCCGGCGGACCATTGACCGTTGATGTACAGGCCGTCGAGGGTGGTTGGGAAGTTGATCATTGGGTCACCGCCTGCATCCACTGGGTCTGGTCGATTTCGATCAGGGTCGGGCCCTGACGATCGGTGGCGGCACGCAGCGCGCCACGCAATTGCTCAACCGAGCTGATCGCTTCAGCGGCGCAGCCTAGGGCCTTGGCGACGCCGATGAAATCCGGGGTGTAGATGTCGACGCCGACCGGCTCGATGGCGCGGTTGACCATGTACTTCTTGATCTCTTCGTAACCCTGGTTATTCCACAGCAGCACGATAACTGGCGTGCGCGCTTCAACTGCGCTGGCCAGTTCCGGCAGGGTGAACTGCAAGCCGCCGTCGCCGATCAGGCACACCACCGGCGGACGAGCGCCGCCCTCGACGCTGCCGCCAAGCCACGCGCCAATCGCCGCCGGCAAGGCGTAACCGAGGGTGCCGTAACCGGTGGACGAGTTGAACCAGCGCCGTGGTCGCTGCGGGTTGAAGGTGAGGTTGCCGGTGTACACCGGTTGCGTGGAGTCGCCGACAAACACCGCGTCCGGCAACTCGTGCAGCACGGTTTCCAGAAAACGGGTCTGGGCCAGTGTTGGTGCATCCCAGGTCGCGGCCAGCTCATCGCGCAGACGCGCTGCCCGCACCTGGCCCCAATCGTTGCACCGCTCGGCCAGCGCCTGCTGCGACAGCGCACCGAGCAGCGCTTGCGCAGCGTTGCGCGAGTCGGCGACCAAGGCCACGTGCGGCGGATAGTTGCGCACGGTCTGATCGGCGTCGATGTCGATGCGCAGCAACTTGCCGGGAATCTCGAAGCCGCCGGCGAAGGTCACGTCGTAATCGGTTTCCGCCAGTTCGGTACCGATCGCCAGCACCACGTCGGCATCGGCCACCAGCGCGCGGGTCGCGACTAGGCTTTGTGTCGAGCCGATCAGCAGCGGATGGCTGGTCGGCAACATGCCTTTGGCGTTGATGGTCAGCGCCACCGGGGCGTCGAGCAACTCGGCCAGTTCGGTGAGTTCGGCGGCGGCATCGATGGCCCCGCCACCGGCGAGAATCAGCGGACGCTGAGCGCTGGCCAGCAGTTCGCTCATGCGCCGTACGGCAGCCGGTGCAGCCCCGGCGCGGTCGATATTGACCGGGACGCTGGCGAGCAGTTCGTCGGCCTCTTCCACCAGCACGTCCAGCGGAATCTCGATGTGCACCGGACGCGGACGCCCGGCCTGGAACAGCGCGAAGGCACGGGCCAGCACGCCGGGCAATTCCGCCGCCGACATAAGGGTGTGGGAGAACGCCGCGACGCCAGCGACCAGCGCGCTCTGGTTCGGCAACTCGTGGAGCTTGCCGCGACCGCCGCCCAACTGGCTGCGGGTCTGCACGCTGGAGATCACCAGCATCGGGATCGAGTCGGCGTAAGCCTGGCCCATCGCTGTGGTGATGTTGGTCATGCCCGGACCGGTGATGATGAAGCACACCCCCGGTTTGCCGCTGGTGCGCGCGTAGCCGTCGGCCATGAAACCGGCGCCCTGTTCATGTCGTGGGGTGACATGGTTGATGCTCGAACGGGCCAGCCCGCGATACAGCTCCACGGTGTGCACCCCGGGAATGCCGAACACCTGCTCGACCCCGTAATCCTCGAGTAACTTGACCAGTACTTCGCCACACGTCGCCATGTCGATTGCCCTTCTTGTTGTTCAATACGCCGTGCCAGTGTGGGAGCGAGCTTGCTCGCGAAAGCGGTGTATCAGCCACATTGATGCTGAATGGAAAACCGTATTCGCGAGCAAGCTCGCTCCCACATCGATCCGGGTGGAATGAGCTCATTGAACGGGCGGCAGGTAGCGGCAACAATCGATTAAAAGTCATACTAGCCATGTCCTCACGTCATACCTTGGATCCACATGAAACGACTGCCTCCCCTGCCCGCCCTGCACACGTTTCTGATCACTGCGCAGTGCTGCAACTTCACCCGGGCGGCCGAGCAGTTGCACATCACCCAGGGCGCCGTGAGCCGGCAGATCGCCGGGCTGGAAGATCATCTGGGGTATGAGCTGTTCATCCGTCTGGCCCGAGGCCTGGAGCTGACCGCCGAAGGGCGCGAATGGCTGCCGCGGGTGGAAAAGATCTTCGGGTTGATCAGCGAGGCCACCGAGCAGATCGGGCGCAAGCGTCAGACCCTGCAACTCAAGGCGCCCAGCTGCGTGATGCGCTGGCTGGTGCCGCGCCTGTTGCAATGGCAAAAGGAACGCCCGGACGTACCGGTCAAACTGACCACCACACTGGCCCACGGGGTCGACTTTCAGCGCGAGCAGTTCGATGCGGCGGTGATCTACGGCACGCCGCCGGACAACTCATCGACCGCGCTGCATCTGTTTGATGAACAACTGACGCCGGTCTGTTCGCCTGCGTTATTGAAAGGCCCACCGGTGCTGTGCGAACCGGCCGATCTGCAACAGCATCTGCTATTGCATCCGACCCGCGATACGCAGGATTGGACAGTGTGGCTGACGGCGGCCGAATTGCAGTTGAACAACGTCAACACGGGACAGCATTTCGAGACGCTGGATCAGGCGATGTCGATGGCGTCCCACGGGACGGGTGTGGCGATTGGCGACTGGTCGTTGATCGGCGACGACCTGCGCGCCGGGCGGCTGGTGATGCCGTTTGAGCTGAAGGTGAAAACGGGGCTGGGTTACTACGTGGTGATGCCGCAGGGTGCAGGGGCGTCGCCGCAGCTGGAAGAACTGATGATCTGGCTGGTGGAACAAGCCCATACCCGCTGAAACACCATTCCCCTGTAGGAGCTGCCGCAGGCTGCGATCTTTTGACTTTTATTTTAAAAAACAAGATCAAAAGATCGCAGCCTGCGGCAGCTCCTACAGGGGGCGTTTGCAGGTCAGTAGCCGACGGTGAACCGCTGACGCGAATGCTTCGGCGTTTCCACTTCGTCAATCAACGCAATCGCGTAGTCGGCGAAGGTGATCCAGCTGCGACCTTCGGCACTCACCAGCAAGTGATCCTTGCCGACGCGGAAGCTGCCGGTGCGCTCACCTTCGACAAACTCGGCCGATGGCGAGAGGAAGGTCCAGTCCAGTTCCTTCTCCTGACGCAAGGCATCGAGAAACGCTGCCCCGGCGCTGGCCTCGGCTTTGTACTCGGCCGGGAAACCGGCGCTGTCGATCACTCGGGTGTCATCCGGCAGCAGCAGCGAACCGGCACCACCGACCACCAGCAGACGTTGCACGCCCGCCTGCTTCACCGGGCCAACCACGGCACTGGCCGGTACCGTGGCGAAATGCGCAGCGCTGATCACCACGTCGTGACCGGCGACGGCGGCTTGCAGCGCTGCCGAATCCAGCACATCGACATTCTTGCTGACCACACCGGCACGTGTGCCGATCTTCGAGGTGTCGCGGGCGATGGCGGTGACACTATGGCCACGACGCAGGGCTTCTTCCAGCAGTTGGCTACCGGCACGACCGGTGGCACCAATGATTGCGATCTTGCTCATGACATTCTCCAGTTGGCTTGAGAGTGCTGCGTTTTCAGAATCGGCTTACCACTGCATTTCGCCCTTGGCGACTTTGGCGCTCAGCTCCAGCGAGCTTTCTTCGCCGAGTGTCGGGTAGCGCTTTTGCATAGCCTTGATCAGTGCGGCGGAATCCTTGGCCTTGGCGGTTTCTTCGTCGAAAGCCTTAATGTAGTCGGCGGTGAATTTCACGCTGGCCAGCGAGCGGCTGCTCTCGCCCAGAAAGTGACCGGGCACCACGGTTTTCGGCTTCAGGGTTTCGATCGAGTGCAGGGTTTGCAGCCAGTCGGCGTGGGATTGCGCAGTCTGGGTATCAGCCATCCAGACATGAATGTTCTCTGCGACCACAACACCACCGACCACAGCCTTGAGCGACGGAATCCACACGAAGCTGCGATCCGGTTGTTTGCCTTCAAGGCCGACCACCTGCAACTTCTGCCCCTCGAGCATCAGGCTATCGCCCTGGAGCACGCCCGGCACGATGGTTTTGGCCGGTACGTCGGCGCCCATTTTCGGGCCCCAGAAGGCGAGTTTGCCGGCGACGGTTTTGTTGATGTGATCAACGGTCGGCTGCGACGCCAGGACCTTGGCGTCGGGGAAGGCCTGGGTCAGGGTGTCGAGGCCGAAGTAGTAATCCGGGTCACCGTGGCTGATGTAAATGGTGGTCAGGTGTTTGCCGCTGGCGCGGATCTTTTCCACCACCTGTTGGGCCTGGGCCTTGCCGAATTGCGCGTCGACCAGAATCGCGTCTTTCTCGCCGCTGACCAGCACCGAGGTCACCGGGAAGATCGCGTTGGTGCCCGGGTTGTAAACGTCCAGGGTCAGGTTGGCGGCAGCGGCATGGGCCGCAAAACCGAGGGTGGCGGTGGCCAGCAAAACGCGCTTGAGGGTGGTGAAGCCGATCATCTGTTGCTCCGTGATCCGAATGCCGTGTTTGGCGATGGACAGAGCTTAGTTGCCTGACTCGGTACAAAAAATGCGATGCTTGAACATAGTTTGTTTCTGAAAGCGGGCAAATCATGGATCGTCTTCAAGCAATGCGCGTGTTTGTCACGGTGGTTGATCTGGGCAGCCAGTCGGCAGCCGCCGATCATCTGGATCTGTCACGGCCGGTGGTGTCGCGCTATCTGGCGGAGCTGGAAGACTGGGTCGGCGCGCGTCTGATGCACCGCACTACGCGCAAGCTGAGCCTGACCGCCGCCGGCAGCGAAATCCTGCCGCGCTGCCGACAGATGCTCGAACTCTCAAGCGATATGCAGGCCGCTGTCAGCGAACCCCACGATGCGCCGCGCGGACTGCTGCGCATCAGTGTCAGCACCTCGTTTGGCCAGGCACAACTGGCCGATGCCATGGCGGCGTACGTCAAGCGCTACCCCGGGGTCAACATCGATCTGCAAATGCTCGACCGCACGGTGAACCTGGTGGATGAACGCATCGATTTGGCGATCCGCACCAGCAATGACCTGGACCCGAACCTGATCGCCCGGCGCCTGACGGTGTGCCGTTCGGTGGTCTGCGCCGCGCCCGCCTACTTGCGCGACAACCCGTCGCCGCAGCGGGTCGAGGACCTGAGCCGGCACAACTGTCTGACGCATTCGTATTTCGGCAAGAGCCTGTGGCATTTCGAAGAGGATGGCGAACCGGTGTCGGTGCCGGTGCAAGGCAACATCAGCGCCAACGAGGCCAGCACGTTGCTGCGCGCGACCCTGGCCGGTGCGGGCGTGGCGATGCTGCCGACCTATCAGGCCGGGGTGCATGTGCATGCCGGAGAACTGGTGCGCCTGCTGCCGAATGCCGAGCCACGGCAGATGAACATCTACGCGGTCTACGCCTCACGCAAGCACATGCCGGCGGCGCTGCGCAGCATGCTGGATTTTCTGGTGCAACGGTTTCCCGAGCATCCAGAGTGGGATGTGGGGTTGTAGAAAAGCAAAAGATCGCAGCCTGCGGCAGCTCCTACAGAGGAAATGCATTCCAAATGTAGGAGCTGCCGCAGGCTGCGATCTTTTGATCTTGTTCTATGCTGAAAGTAATACCGCAGGGTATGCGTTCAGAGGTCTACGCCATGAACATCAGAACAAGAAGGTACTTCGCGATCTTCATCACCTGCGCCGCCACGCTGGCGCTGTACGGCACTGCGGCCTGGCGGGTCGAGCAACTGCGACAACTGCCCCGCGATTATGCGAGCTGCAATTTCGAGCGTTGTATTCCGCACAATGCGACGCTGAACGCATTGCGCTGATTCGGCTTGCTATCAACCCTGTGGGAGCTTGGCTTGCCAGCGATGGCGGTGGCCCAGACGCCTTCAGTGCTGACTGACAGGACGCAATCGCTGGCAAGCCAGCTCCCACAGGGGGCGGTGGTGTTTTACCCGATCACTGCTCGGCCTTCAGCCGGTCGCGAAACGCCTTTGGCGAAATGCCCACCCTGCGCCGGAACAGGCGCGTGAAGTTGGTCGGATCGGAAAACCCCAACAATTCCGACATCTCGTAAATGGTCATGCTGGTATAGGTCAGCAAACGTTTGGCTTCCAGTAACTGGCGTTCGTGCATGATCTGCAGCGCTGGCTGCCCTGCCAGTTCCCGGCAAGTACCGTTGAGGTGCGACACCGAAATCCCCAGGCGATGCGCCAGGTCTTCGACCTTCACATGCTGGCGGTATGTCTCCTCGACCAATTGAATGAACCCATTGAGGTATTCGCGCTGGCGTTGTGGCCGCTGACTGGCGTTATGACGCACGATCGCCTGACGGCTGACCCAGACCATGATCACGCTGACCAGCGAATGCATGAGCATTTCCCGCGCGGGTTGATGGCCGTTGTACTCGGCCTGCAATGCTGAAAACAGACTGTGCAGGTACTGCGCATCCTTGCCCGCCGGATAGTGCTCGGCCTGCGCCAGGGCATGCACCGAATTGCCCAGTTGCGCCTGCAGGTGGTTGATCAACGGATTGGCGAGGGTAACGACGAAACCTTCGACGTCCTCGGAAAAACGAAAGCCATGCACCGACAGCGGGGGCAGGACTTGAATCGCGGGTTCGTTGAGCTGCGTGCGTTGACCTTCGATTTCAAGCTCTGCCTGACCTTTGAAAACGAAGAGTAACTGGCACAAATCGGCGTGGCGGTGGGGTTTGATTTCCCATTGATGTTCGCGGCTGCGTTTGGAAATGGTTTCACAGTGCAGCAAGTCAGGGGTCGGCCAGTCCAGGCTTTCACCGTAGAGCTTGAACACCGGAATCGAAGGCAGGTCAGGCTTGTTCATCACTTCAATCCAGGCCTCGAGGTTTGCGGGCGATAATCGCACCGATTGGCAGAATGTACAGGTATCGGCTCAGTTTTCACCTTCAATTGACAGACCCGCAAGGGAAAAATGCAAGCACTCGATCCATAAAAATCATTCACCGGCTGCTGTCGCGTGAAGCTTGCGAGTCATAAAAACAATGAAAACGCTGAAAACCCAAGTCGCCATCATTGGCGCCGGTCCCTCCGGATTGCTCCTCGGTCAGTTGCTGCACAACGCCGGCATCGACACCCTGATTCTTGAACGCCAGACGCCCGACTATGTCCTCGGGCGGATTCGCGCCGGCGTGCTCGAACAAGGCATGGTAGAGCTGTTGCGCCAGGCCGGAGTCGGCCAGCGCATGGACGCCGAAGGACTGGTGCACGGCGGTTTCGATCTGGCCCTGGATGGGCGTCTGGCCCACATCGATCTGCAGGGTCTGACCGGTGGCAAAACCGTGATGGTCTACGGCCAGACCGAGGTCACGCGGGACCTGATGGCCGCTCGTCGGGAGGCCGGTGCGTCGACGATTTACGAGGCGAGCCATGTCGTTCCTCACGGCATGAAAAGCGACGAGGCCTTTGTCACCTTCGAAAAGGACGGTGAAACCTGGCGCGTCGATTGCGATTACATCGCCGGTTGCGATGGCTTCCACGGCGTGGCCCGGCAGTCGATTCCCGAAGACTGCCTGAAGATTTTCGAACGGGTCTACCCGTTCGGCTGGCTGGGAATTCTCGCCGACACCCCGCCGGTGCACGAAGAACTGGTCTACGCCCGTCACGAACGCGGCTTCGCCCTGTGCAGCATGCGTTCGGCCACCCGCACCCGTTACTACTTGCAAGTGCCGGCGGAAGAAAACGTCGCGGACTGGTCCGATGAGCGCTTTTGGGCTGAGCTGAAAACCCGTCTGCCCGCCGAGCTTGCCGAAAAACTGGTCACCGGCCCGTCGATTGAAAAAAGCATCGCGCCGCTGCGCAGCTTTGTCGTTGAGCCGATGCAGTATGGGCGGATGTTTCTGCTCGGCGATGCCGCGCACATTGTGCCGCCCACCGGGGCCAAGGGCCTGAACCTGGCCGCCAGCGATGTCAGCACTTTGTTCAATATTCTGCTGAAGGTTTATCGCGAAGGCCGCACAGATCTGTTGGAGAAATACTCGGAAATCTGCCTGCGCCGGGTCTGGAAAGCCGAACGGTTTTCCTGGTGGATGACCTCGATGCTGCACCGCTTCGACGAGCATGATGCTTTCAGCCAACGGATCAGCGCCTCGGAACTGGACTATTTCGTCAGTTCAGAAGCGGGTCGGAAAACCATTGCAGAAAATTACGTCGGGCTTCCTTATGAGGCTATCGAATAGCTTCCTACCGACTTACACTGGCGAGCATCCCCGCTCGCCCGATGGCCTGCGGGATTCTCACTGCCCGCAGGTTCCGCCCGTGACCAATCTTCACCAGCCTGAAACTCCCAAACCGGCCATTCGCAGCGTGCTGGTCGCGCTGATGCTGGCGATCTTTCTCGGGGCATTGGACCAGACCATCGTCGCCGTCTCGATGCCCGCCATCTCCGCACAGTTCAAGGACGTCAGCCTGTTGGCCTGGGTGATTTCCGGGTACATGGTGGCAATGACCGTGGCCGTGCCGATCTACGGCAAGCTCGGCGATTTGTACGGACGGCGCAAACTGATGCTGTTCGGCATGGGCCTGTTCACCCTCGCCTCGCTGTTTTGCGGCATGGCGCAAAGCATGGAACAACTGGTGCTGGCGCGGATTCTCCAGGGCATCGGCGCCGGCGGAATGATCTCGGTCAGTCAGGCGATCATCGGCGACATCGTTCCGCCCCGCGAACGCGGGCGCTATCAGGGTTACTTCAGCAGCATGTATGCGGTGGCCAGCGTCGCCGGGCCGGTGCTCGGCGGTTACATGACCGAATACCTGTCGTGGCGCTGGGTATTCCTGATCAACCTGCCGCTGGGGCTGGGCGCCTGGTGGGTGGCCAATCGCAACCTGCGCGGGCTGCCGATTCCGCAGCGCAAACCGATCATCGACTACCTCGGCACGCTGTTGATGATCATCGGTTTGACCGCGTTGCTGCTGGCCATCACTCAGGTCGGTCAGGGCCATTCGTGGCGCAGCAGCGAAGTGCTTGGCTTGTTCGCCTGTGCGGTGCTGGTGCTGGCGGTGTTCGTCTGGCATGAACGCCGGGCGCGCGAGCCGCTGCTGCCGATGCATCTGTTCACCAACCGCAACGCGTTGCTGTGCTGGTGCACGATTTTCTTCACCAGTTTTCAGGCGATCTCGCTGATCGTGTTGATGCCGCTGCGCTTTCAGAGCGTCACTGGCGCCGGTGCCGATGCGGCGGCGTTGCACTTGCTGCCGCTGGCGATGGGCCTGCCGATAGGCGCCTATTTCGCCGGACGCCGCACCTCGGTGACCGGTCGTTACAAACCCCAGATTCTGACGGGTGCGATCCTGATGCCGATTTCGATTCTCGGCATGGCGTTCAGCCCACCGGATGCGACGCTGGTCAGCAGTCTGTTCATGCTGCTCAGCGGGATTGCCGGCGGCATGCAGTTCCCGACTTCATTGGTGGGCACACAGAACTCGGTGGAACAGCGCGACATCGGCGTCGCCACCAGCACCACCAACCTGTTCCGCTCGCTGGGCGGCGCAGTGGGTGTGGCGTTGATGTCGGCGCTGTTGCTGGCGTTGTTGCAGGATTCGAGTTTTGCCCACCTGGCGAGCAACTCGCTGCTCAGCGAGGGGCATTCGGGCAACGTGCTGCTCGACGGTTTGAACGCCGCACCGGGCGATGCGCAGAACGCCTTGCGCGCCGAGCTTTCGGTGACGTTCCGGCATTTGCTGTGGGTGAGTACGGCGGTGTCGTTGCTGGGGCTGGCGGCGGCGATTGCGATGCCGAACAACCTGCTGCGCGGGCGCGAGCACGGCGCCAAATAACAGCAAAAGATCGCAGCCTGCGGCAGCTCCTACAGAGATGCATTCCCATGTAGGAGCTGCCGAAGGCTGCGATCTTTTGATTTTCAGGGGCTGTAGTAACCCACCGCCACCAGAAAATGCCCGACCTTCTTCAGGTACGCATGCTTGTCCTCGACCTTGCCGGTCACCGGGTTTTTCCAGCGGTATTCGTATTCACCGTCATCCTGCTTGGCGATCAGCGCCAGCATCGGCTCGCCCACCGGTTTACCTTCCGGGTCCTTGATCTTGCTGAAGTCGGTGTTGATCAGGCGCAGATTGGTGCCGTGGGCAACGTAGCGTTCGGTCTGCAGATCGACCACGAACACATACAAGTCATCCTGCAGATAACCGCCCTTGAGCGAGTTGATGGCGGTCAGGGTGCCCTTCTCGTTTTTCCCCAGATCGGTAGCAGCCTTGTCGAGAAGTGCCTTGGCCTGCTCGGCTGAAGCGCGCGGCAGGTAATAACCGACGGCCAGAATGCGCTGACCGATGCGCTGGTAATACACATGTTTGCGCTCGACCTTGCCGTCCGCCCAGTTCTGCCAGCGGTATTCGGCCTGTTGAATGCCGTTGCCTTCCGGCACCAGCAGGGCGTCCTTGAAGGCTTTCTGCAAATCCGGCGCGAGCACCTCGCTGACGTCACGGCCGATCAAGGCTGAGGACGGCCCGCCGCTGGCGAGCATCACGCCTTTGGTGTCGACCACGAACACGTAGCGATCCTTGTCGACGAACTCACCCTGACGGCTGAACGCGGCGAAGGCCTTGTCGCCATTGTCGTGGTAATAGGCCAGGGCCTTTTCCAGCAAAGCAATGGCAGCCTTGCTGTCGTCCTTCTGCGCGGTGGCGGCGTTGACCTGCCCTGCCCCCACAAAAAGCATCACCCCGAGCCACGCCACTTTATGCAAAAACCCCATAACGCATCCCTCGTTCTTGTTGGTGTTTCAAGAGCGTAGACGGCTTGGGCTCGGACGGGGCGCCGCATCCTGTAGCGAGGGGATTTATCCCCGATGGGCTGCGCAGCAGCCCTGATGCAGAGAACACATATTTTCTGAGACACCGAGCTGATAACAGGGAGCTGCTGTGCAGCCCCATCGGGGATGAATCCCCTCACCACAAAGGTCCCTGGCTACAGTTCATCAGGCCCTACGGCCGGGCATTGATCTGCTGTTGCAGGTTCTGGATCTGCGCCTGCAGGGTGTTGAGGTTGCGGGTCATCTGGCCACGAAATGCGTCGAACTCGGCGGTATTGCCACCACCCTGCGCAGCGGCAGGGCGATTGTCCTGTTCGCTTTTGAGGACGACGATTTCCTGCTCCAGACGCTCGATCGCCGCGTTCGAAGTGCCCTGCTTCTTCAGCGCCGTGATATCAGCGCCGAGGCTTTTCAGCTGAGCGTCATAACTCTTGAGCTGGACATCGACCTTGCTGGTATCCGCCGATGCGCCTTTCAGGGCCGCCAGTTCCGCGCTCAAGGCTTTGACCTGAGCCTGCAACTGGGTATTGGCGTTCTGTTGTTCAGTGGTCTGCGCGGTCATTTGCGCCAGACGCTTGTCCAGATCGCTGGCTTGGCCGACCACGCCTTGCTGCTGTTTACCCTGATCCAGCAACTGGGTTTCCAGCTGTTTGATCTGCAGCTTCAACGCTTCGCTGTCGCTGTTGACGTTGCTCTGGCTGGCCACCACCTTGCCGGAAATGTCCTGCAACCGCCCCGCCGCTTCCTCGCTGATGCGCGCAAAGCTTTCCTGGGTCGCGACCAACTGCTGCTCCATCAGCGAGATCTGCTGGAAACTCCACCAGGCCAGACCGATAAAGGCGAAGAACAACGCGCCGACCAGTGCCCACAGCGGCCCGGTGCTCGCAGCCTTGACCTTGACCACCGGCGGCGTGCGCGAGTGCACGGAGGTGCGGGCGGTGGGCGGAATGTCATCGTCGTCAAAGGTGTCGGCCCGCAGGCTCGGTACATCGTCGAAATCGTCGTTGGCATCGTTACGCATGGACATTGAGGCAACCTTTGTGGAACGCGGTGATGGCTAAATGCTGCGAAGTATAACCGCCGCAGCCGCAGGGATTGACCCTCAAGCGGCAGTGCGGTTCATTGCTGGCCGGGCGACTTGTATCAACGGATGTCCTGGGCTTTCCACCAGCCACAGAACTCGTCGAGGGCCGACCACAGGCTGACTTTCGGATCGTAGTCCAGATAATGCCGGGCGCGACTGATGTCGAGGGTGAAATTTTTCTTCATGACCTGCATGCCCAGCCGCGACAGGGTCGGCTCCGGGCGGCCCGGCCAGAGTTTGCACACGCCTTCGTTGAGCGCTGCAACGCTGTAGGCCAGGCCATACGAACGGTATTTAGTCACCTGCGGCACTTCCATCTTGCGCATCACGTAATTGACCACATCCCACAACGGTACCGGCGCGCCATTGCTGATGTTGTAGGCCTTGCCCAGCGCGGAGCCGGCCGCCAGCAAGCTGCTCAGCAGCGCTTCGTTGAGGTTCTGCACGCTGGTGAAGTCGACCTTGTTCAGGCCATCGCCGATGATCGCCAGACGCCCCTTGCGCTGCATGTTCAACAGACGCGGGAAGATGCTCATGTCGCCGGCGCCGGTGACAAAGCGCGGGCGCAGGGCGATGGTTTCCAGGCCGAATTCCTGTGCGCCAAAGACCTTTTGCTCGGCCAGGTATTTGGTCGCCGCGTAGTGATGTTTGAAACGCTTGGGCACTTGTTCTTCGGTCAGACCGAGGTGATCGCGGCCATCAAAGTAGATCGACGGCGACGACAGATGCACCAGCCGCCGCACGCGTTGTTTGAGGCAGGCTTCGACGACGTTTTCAGTGACCTGCACGTTGCCCTGATGAAAGTCCTGATAGCGCCCCCACAAACCGACGGCACCGGCGCAGTGCACCACGGCTTCGACGTCGGCGCAGAGTTCGCGCACCAGATCCGCATCGGTGAGATCGCCCGGGACGAACTCGGCGCCACGGCGCACCAGATGCTCGACGCTTTCGGCCCGGCGACCGTTGACCCGCACGTCCAGGCCCTGCTCCAAAGCGAAACGCGCAAAGCGTCCGCCAATGAAGCCGCTTGCGCCGGTGACCAGAATTTTCATGTAACGCTCCGATGACTTTCGTTTACCTGATACGTCTGTCTTGACGCTGATCATCAGCCCAAGGGCACCAGCCAGCGCGATGAAGAACGTAGCAATTGTTCGGTCAGCAAGGCCAGCAGCTGACCGCCATTGCGCCAATGATGCCAGTACAACGGCACATCGATCGGTTTATCTGGCAACAGTTCGCGCAATACACCGCGTTGCAGTTGCTCGCGCACTTGCAGTTCCGGCACCAGTCCCCAGCCGAACCCGGCTTCGGTCAGGCGCACAAATCCTTCGGAGGACGGACACAAATGATGCTCGAATCCGCCATCGACACCCAGCGATGCGAGATAGCGATGCTGGAGGAAATCGTCCGGGCCAAACACCAGCGCCGGGGTGCGCGGCAGCTGTTCGGCGCGTACCCCGTCGGGGAAATGCCGCTCGATGAATGCCGGACTGGCCAGCGCTCGATAGCGCATCGCCCCGAGCAACACGCTGCGCGCACCGGCCACCGGGCGCTCGCTGGCGCAGACACACGCCGCCACTTCCCCGGCCCGCATGCGCTTGAGGCCGACGGTCTGATCCTCCACCACCAGATCCAGCAATAAATGCTGCTCGGCGCAGAAATCGCCCACGGCTTCGGCCCACCAGGTGGCGAGGCTGTCGGCGTTGAGGGCGATGCGTAAACGTTCCGGCAGCCCCTCTTCGTCGAGCGCTGGCACCAGGGTCTGCAAGTCACGTTCGAGCAGGCGCACCTGCTGCACATGGTTGAGCAGCCGCCGGCCAATCTCGGTCGGAGATGGCGGCGTGCCGCGTACCAGCACCGGTTGGCCAACCCGCGCTTCCAGCAATTTGATCCGCTGGGAGATCGCCGATTGCGACAAGCCCAGCACCTGCGCGGCACGTTCGAATCCGGCCTGCTCGACCACGGCGGCCAGAGCGGAAAGCAATTTGTAGTCGAACATCAGTTTTCCTAATGAGCGATCAGCACTATTGGTTTTTCCTATACCGGTTTCGACCGGAGAATAGCCAGCAAGCACTCTTTATCAAGGAACACAGCAATGGCTGGCGAAACCTCACTCACGACGCTGCTGCGCAGCATGAGCCCGCAGCTCAATGCCGGCGAATACGTGTTTTGCACCCTGCGTGACGCGCCGTTGCCCAATGGTCTGGAAATTGTCGGCAGCTTCCGCGAGCAGGAAGGCCTGACCGTGATTCTCGAGCGTTCCCAGGCTGAACGCGCCGGGTTCAGTTTCGATTATGTCGCGGCGTGGATCACCCTCAACGTGCATTCGGCACTGGAAGCCGTTGGCCTGACCGCTGCGTTCGCCAGCGCACTGGGCAAGGCCGGGATCAGTTGCAACGTGATCGCCGGGTACTACCACGATCATTTGTTTGTCGGTCAGGCCGACGCCGAACGCGCCATGCACGTGCTGCGCGATCTCGCAGCCAATGCGGAGTAATTATTGATGTGGCAAAGCTATGTGAACGGGCTATTGGTGGCCTTGGGGCTGATCATGGCGATCGGCACCCAGAACGCTTTTGTGCTGGCGCAGAGTCTGCGACGCGAACATCACCTGCCGGTGGCGGCGTTGTGTGTGGCGTGCGATGCGCTGCTGGTGGCGGCCGGGGTGTTTGGCTTGGCCACCGTGTTGGCGCAGAACCCGACATTGCTCGCGGTGGCACGCTGGGGCGGCGCGGTCTTTCTGATCTGGTATGGCAGCCAGGCGCTGCGAAGGGCGTTCTCGAAACAGAGTCTGGATCAGGGAGAAAACCACACCGTACGCTCGTTGCGCGCGGTAATGCTCAGCGCATTGGCAGTGACGCTGCTCAACCCGCACGTTTATCTGGACACGGTGTTGCTGATCGGCTCGCTGGGGGCGCAGCAATCGGTGCCGGGCGCTTATGTCGTGGGTGCGGCAAGTGCTTCGCTGCTGTGGTTTTTCACCCTCGCCCTCGGTGCCGCATGGCTCGCGCCGTGGCTGGCAAGGCCGAGTACCTGGCGGATTCTCGATCTGGTGGTGGCGTTGATGATGTTCACGGTCGCCGGGCAATTGATATTGGCCCAGTGATTTATTCCAAACAGCTCTGGAACCTCTATCCCACACAGTTGTTGCGTGGTTAAGCCTTGACCCCGGTGCTATGATCCGAACCCTGCGCCGCAAAGAGTAAAAACTCGTCGGTGCATTTCTGGCCGCCCGTGATCGGCCTTGCGCTCACCGCAACAGACCTGATTAGGAGAATCATCATGGCTTTCGAATTGCCGCCGCTGCCTTACGCACACGATGCCCTGCAGCCGCACATTTCCAAGGAAACCCTGGAATTTCACCACGACAAGCACCACAACACCTATGTCGTGAACCTGAACAACCTGGTGCCAGGCACCGAGTTCGAAGGCAAGACCCTGGAAGAGATCGTCAAGACTTCCTCGGGCGGCATCTTCAACAACGCCGCTCAGGTCTGGAACCACACGTTCTACTGGAACTGCCTGGCGCCAAACGCCGGCGGTCAACCAACCGGCGCACTGGCTGAAGCCATCAACGCAGCCTTCGGTTCGTTCGACAAGTTCAAGGAAGAGTTCAGCAAAACCTCGATCGGCACCTTCGGTTCCGGCTGGGGCTGGCTGGTGAAAAAAGCTGACGGTTCCCTGGCCCTGGCCAGCACCATCGGCGCCGGCAACCCGCTGACCAGCGGCGACACCCCGCTGCTGACCTGCGACGTCTGGGAACACGCTTACTACATCGACTACCGCAACCTGCGTCCGAAGTACGTTGAAGCGTTCTGGAACCTGGTCAACTGGAAGTTCGTTGCCGAGCAGTTCGAAGGTAAAACCTTCACCGCTTAAGCTGCGCGCCAGTCAAAAAACCCGGCTATTGCCGGGTTTTTTTATGCCTTTGCTTTGTGTAGGAGCTGCCGCACCGTGCCACGATTTCTGGCGCCTCTGTTTTTCTGTAGGAGCTGCCGCAGGCTGCGATCTTTTGACTTTGATTTTTTAAAGCAAGACCAAAAGATCGCAGCCTTCGGCATCTCCTACAGGAAATAGCGTTTTTCTCACGATGAACGTTGTCTGCGGCGGCTTGCCGGGGCAGCACATCGGACTAACATCAAACAGAGGAAAAATTGTCCCGCACCGCTCAAGTTGAGGGCCGAAACTACCGACACAGTACAAATAGAGCTGAGACTCCAGACAGCAGTATTTCGGCCAAGGCCACGGGCAAATGTTCCGAGGCTTGATTGTCCCTTTGACTGCCAACACGGGATTGCCAATACTCATGGCAACTTGACGCTACCCGCACGGAACAAGGAATAACCCTTTGAAGCTGGAACTCAAGAACAGCTTGTCGGTGAAGTTGCTCCGGGTCGTGCTCCTTTCGGCATTGATCGTCGGCGTGGTCTTGAGCTGCGCCCAGATTGTTTTCGATGCCTATAAAACCCGCCAGGCGGTGGCCGGCGATGCGCAGCGCATCCTCGACATGTTCCGCGATCCCTCGACGCAGGCCGTCTACAGCCTGGACCGGGAAATGGGCATGCAGGTGATCGAAGGCCTGTTCCAGGACGACGCGGTGCGCCAGGCCTCCATCGGCCATCCCAATGAAGCGATGCTCGCGCAAAAGTCCCGTGAGTTGCAGCACTCCAACAGCCGTTGGCTGACCGATCTGATCCTCGGTCAGGAACGCACCTTCACCACCCAATTGGTCGGTCGCGGCCCGTACAGCGAGTATTACGGCGACCTGAGCATCACCCTCGACACCGCCACCTATGGCGAGAGTTTCATTGTCAGTTCGGTGATCATTTTCATTTCCGGCGTATTGCGCGCCCTGGCCATGGGCCTGGTGCTGTATCTGGTCTATCACTGGCTGCTGACCAAGCCGCTGTCGCGGATCATCGAGCACCTCACCGAAATCAATCCCGATCGCCCCAGCGAGCACAAGATTCCGCAGCTCAAGGGCCATGAGAAAAACGAACTGGGGATCTGGATCAACACCGCCAACCAGTTGCTCGAATCCATCGAACGCAACACCCACCTGCGCCACGAAGCGGAAAACAGCCTGCTGCGCATGGCCCAGTACGACTTCCTCACCGGCCTGCCGAACCGCCAGCAATTGCAGCAGCAACTGGACAAGATTCTGGTCGACGCCGGCAAGCTGCAACGCCGGGTCGCGGTGCTGTGCGTGGGGCTGGATGATTTCAAAGGGATCAACGAGCAGTTCAGCTACCAGACCGGCGACCAGTTATTGCTGGCACTGGCCGACCGACTGCGCGCCCACAGCGGTCGCCTTGGCGCCCTCGCCCGACTGGGTGGCGACCAGTTTGCGCTGGTGCAGGCCGATATCGAGCAGCCTTACGAGGCGGCAGAACTGGCGCAAAGCATCCTTGATGATCTGGAAGCGGCGTTTGACCTCGATCATCAACAAATCCGCCTGCGCGCGACCATTGGCATCACCCTGTTTCCCGAGGATGGCGACAGCACCGAGAAGCTGTTGCAGAAGGCCGAGCAGACCATGACGCTGGCCAAGACCCGCTCGCGCAACCGCTATCAGTTCTACATCGCCAGTGTCGACAGCGAGATGCGTCGCCGTCGCGAACTGGAAAAAGACCTGCGCGACGCACTGATTCGCGACCAGTTCTACCTCGTCTATCAGCCGCAGATCAGCTACCGCGATCACCGCGTGGTCGGGGTCGAAGCACTGATTCGCTGGCAGCATCCGGAGCACGGTCTGGTACCGCCGGACCTGTTCATCCCGCTGGCCGAACAGAACGGCACGATCATCGCCATCGGCGAGTGGGTGCTGGATCAGGCCTGCAAGCAATTGCGCGAATGGCACGATCAGGGCTTCGTCGATCTGCGCATGGCGGTCAACCTGTCCACCGTGCAACTGCACCACGCCGAGTTGCCGCGGGTGGTCAACAACCTGCTGCAGATCTACCGCCTGCCGCCGCGCAGCCTGGAGCTGGAAGTCACCGAAACCGGCCTGATGGAAGACATCAGCACCGCCGCCCAACACCTGCTGAGCCTGCGCCGCTCCGGTGCGCTGATTGCCATCGACGACTTCGGTACCGGCTATTCATCGCTGAGTTACCTGAAAAGCCTGCCGCTGGACAAGATCAAGATCGACAAGAGCTTCGTTCAGGACCTGCTGGATGACGACGACGATGCGACCATCGTTCGCGCCATCATCCAGCTGGGCAAGAGCCTGGGCATGCAGGTGATCGCCGAAGGCGTGGAAACCGCCGAGCAAGAGTCCTACATCATTTCCGAAGGCTGTCACGAAGGTCAGGGTTACCACTACAGCAAGCCGCTGCCGGCCCGGGAGCTGACTGCCTACCTCAAGCAAGCCCAACGCAGCAACGCGGCTATTTTATAAAGTCAAAAGATCGCAGCCTGCGGCAGCTCCTACAGGGATCGCATTGCCCTGTAGGAGCTGTCGAGTGAAACGAGGCTGCGATCTTTTGATCTGCGCCATCACACCGGCGTAAACAAGAAATATTTCCAGCCACAACCCTTTACACATAATGCGAAAGATTTGCATTATGTCGCAGCTTTGCGCACCCCCGCGCCCTGTCCATTCCATTACCGAAGCAGGATGTTCGCCATGATTCGTATGCCTCTGGCTACCGCCAGTCTGCTGGCCATCGCTATTTCCCTCGCCGGTTGCGGCGAAGGCAAAGACAAGGCTGCCGCCCCGGCCGCGCCGACGCCGGCCGCCAGCACCGCCGCTGCACCGGCCCCCGCTGCTGCCGGTAAAGTCGATGAAGCCGCCGCCAAGGCTGTGGTTGCGCACTACGCCGACATGGTCTTCGCCGTCTACAGCGATGCCGAATCCACTGCGAAAACCCTGCAAACCGCGGTCGACGCGTTCCTCGCCAAACCGAACGCCGACACCCTGAAAGCCGCCAAGGCTGCCTGGGTCGCTGCGCGCGTGCCTTACCTGCAGAGCGAAGTGTTCCGCTTCGGCAACACCATCATCGACGACTGGGAAGGTCAGGTGAACGCCTGGCCGCTGGACGAAGGCCTGATCGACTACGTCGACAAGTCCTACGAACACGCACTGGGCAACCCGGGTGCCACCGCCAACATCATCGCCAACACTGAAGTGCAGGTCGGCGAAGACAAGGTCGACGTGAAAGACATCACTCCGGAAAAACTCGCCAGCCTCAACGAGCTGGGCGGCTCCGAGGCCAACGTCGCCACAGGCTACCATGCGATCGAATTCCTGCTCTGGGGCCAGGACCTGAACGGCACCGGCCCGGGCGCCGGCAACCGTCCGGCGTCGGACTACCTGGAAGGCGCAGGCGCCACCGGCGGTCACAACGATCGTCGCCGTGCCTATCTCAAAGCCGTGACCCAACTGCTGGTCAGCGACCTGGAAGAAATGGTCGGCAACTGGAAGCCGAACGTGGCCGACAACTACCGCGCCACCCTGGAAGCCGAGCCGGCTGAAAGCGGTCTGCGCAAAATGCTGTTCGGCATGGGCAGCCTGTCCTTGGGTGAACTGGCGGGCGAGCGCATGAAGGTTTCGCTGGAAGCCAACTCGCCGGAAGACGAACAGGATTGCTTCAGCGACAACACCCACAACTCGCACTTCTACGATGCCAAAGGCATTCGTAACGTGTACCTGGGCGAGTACACCCGGGTTGACGGGACCAAGATGACCGGCGCCAGCCTGTCGTCGCTGGTGGCCAAGGCTGACCCGGCTGCCGACACCGCGCTGAAAGCCGATCTGGCCGCTACCGAAGCCAAGATCCAGGTCATGGTCGATCACGCCAACAAGGGTGAGCACTACGACCAGTTGATCGCTGCGGGCAACACCGCCGGCAACCAGATCGTGCGTGACGCCATCGCCGCGCTGGTCAAGCAGACCGGTTCGATCGAAGCCGCTGCCGGCAAGCTGGGCATCAGCGACCTGAACCCGGACAACGCTGATCACGAGTTCTGATCACGCGCGTCTGCGTCAAAAAAGGCGACCTTCGGGTCGCCTTTTTCATGCCTGCTTTTTGCGGTGATGCTGATGGCCGCATCGCTGGCAAGCCAGCTCCCACAGGTTTCGCGGCGTTCACACACTCCGAGTACAACACAAATACTGTGGGAGCTGGCTTGCCAGCGATGGCTGCGCCTCGGTCTCGAGTGAAACCCTGCCGCAAATCAAGCAAACGATAATTCCTCTTATTCAAACTCCCTCGCCCTGTTAGACTTTGCGCCTTTGTTTTCGCCCGCCCGCAGGATGTCTGATGCCCTCGCTGCTGCTTCGCTTGTCCGCACTGTTTCTGGCCCTGGGCCTGAGTGCCTGCGATGACGCCCCGCGCTTTACCAAGGCTGAGCCCGGTGAAGCGCGTTCGGGCGGGGCGACGACTGTGCGCAAGACCGATCAGAATGCGTTCTCGCTGCCTTCGGCCAATCTGCCGCCGTCGCGTCGGGTCGACTTCAGTGTCGGCAACAGTTTCTTCCGCAGTCCGTGGGTGATCGCCCCGTCGACCACCACCGCCCGCGATGGCCTCGGCCCGTTGTTCAACACCAACGCCTGCCAGAACTGCCACATCAAGGATGGTCGTGGACATCCGCCAACGCCGGATGCGGCGAACGCGGTGTCGATGCTGGTGCGCCTGTCGATTCCTGATTCGCCGGCCTATGCCAACGTCATCGAGCAACTCGGCGTGGTGCCGGAGCCGATCTACGGGGGGCAGTTCCAGGACATGGCCGTGCCCGGTGTCACGCCCGAAGGCAAGGTGCGCGTCGAGTACACCCCGCTGCCGATTCGTTTCAAGGACGGCACCGAAGTGGAGCTGCGCAAACCGGTTCTGCAATTCACTCAGTTGGGCTACGGCCCGATGCACCCGGACACGCGTTTCTCGGCCCGCGTCGCACCGCCGATGATCGGCCTCGGCCTGCTCGAAGCCATTCCCGAAGAAGCGATCCTCGCCAACGCCGCCGCGCAGGCCAAAGAGAACAACGGCATTAAGGGTCGCGTAAATCGGGTCTGGGACGATGAGTTACAGAAAACCGTGGCCGGCCGTTTTGGCTGGAAAGCCGGGCAACCGAATCTCAATCAGCAGAATGTCCACGCGTTTTCCGGAGACATGGGCCTGACCACCAGCCTGAGACCCTTCGATGACTGCACCGACGCACAAACTGCGTGCAAACAGGCGCCGAACGGCAATGGCCCGGACGGCGAGCCGGAAGTCAGCGACAACATCCTGCGTCTGGTGCTGTTCTACACACGCAACCTCGCAGTGCCAGCACGTCGTGGCGTCAACGACGAACAAGTGCTGGCCGGCAAGAACCTGTTCTTCCAGGCTGGCTGCCAGTCCTGCCACACACCGAAATACACCACCGCCGCCAACGCCGCCGAACCTGAGCTGGCCAATCAAATGATTCGCCCGTACAGCGATCTGCTGCTGCACGACATGGGCGACGGCCTGGCCGACCACCGCAGCGAATTCCAGGCCTCCGGCCGCGACTGGCGCACCCCGCCGTTGTGGGGGATCGGCCTGACGCAGGCAGTCAGCGGCCACACTCAGTTTTTGCATGACGGCCGCGCCCGCAACCTGCTCGAAGCCGTGCTCTGGCATGGCGGCGAAGCGCAGCAGGCGCAGCAACAGGTTTTGTCTTTCAACGCCGAGCAGCGTGCCGCGCTGCTGGCGTTCTTGAACTCACTTTAAACACTTAAAAGAATCGGGAGCCCGACATGTTCCGTCCCAAGTTGTTGTTCACCAGCCTTGCCGCACTTGCTCTTGGCGCTTGCTCGCCGCAGGACCCGCAAGCAGTCACGTCGGCGGCCATCGCCAAATCGGTGATCCTGCCGACCTACACCCGTTGGGTCGAAGCCGACAAGCAACTGGCGGTCAGCGCCCTCGCCTACTGCCAAGGCAAGGAAACCCTGGAAACCGCCCGCGCCGACTTCCTGCACGCGCAGAAAGCCTGGGCCGAGCTGCAACCGTTGCTGATCGGGCCACTGGCCGAGGGCAACCGTTCGTGGCAGGTGCAATTCTGGCCGGACAAGAAAAACCTCGTTGGTCGTCAGGTCGAGCAACTGGTCACCGCCCAGCCGCAGATCGACGCCGCCGCACTGGCCAAATCCAGCGTGGTGGTACAGGGCCTGTCGGCGTACGAGTACATCCTTTTCGATGAAAAGCCGGACGTCGCCAACGCCGAGCAGAAAGCCAAGTACTGCTCGTTGCTGATCGCCATCGGCGAGCGTCAGAAGCAACTGGCCGAGGAGATTCTGCAGAGCTGGAACAACACCGACGGCATGCTCGCGCAGATGAGCAAATTCCCCAACCAGCGCTACGCCGACTCCCACGAAGCGATTGCCGATCTGCTGCGCGTTCAGGTTACCGCCCTCGACACCCTGAAGAAAAAACTCGGCACGCCAATGGGCCGTCAGAGCAAGGGTGTGCCGCAACCGTTCCAGGCCGATGCATGGCGTAGCCAGTCGTCGCTGACCGCGCTGGAGGCCAGTCTGGCAGCGGCCAAAACCGTCTGGGAAGGCGTCGACAACAAGGGCCTGCGCGGTCTGTTGCCGGCCGAGCAGAAACCGTTGGCAGACAAAATCGACGCCGCTTACGCCGCGTCGCTGGAGCTGTTCGGCAGCACGCAGCGCTCGCTGACCGAAATGCTCCAGGACGACGCCGGTCGTCAACAACTCAACGATCTCTACGACAGCCTCAACGTCGTCCATCGCCTGCACGAAGGCGAACTGGCCAAGGCGCTGGGCATCCAACTGGGCTTCAACGCCAACGACGGTGACTGATGAGGGCAAGTGCCATGCTGCGACGCCAGGCTCTGACTTTAGGTAGTTTGCTGCTGGGAGCAGTGACACTGGGCGGCTGGACGCTGTTCAAGCGCAAGGATCAGAGCCCGCTGTTGCTCTCGGCGCGCGATGACACCGACGGCAAGCATTACGCCGTCGGTTATCGGCTGGACGGTACGCGAGTGTTCGCCACCGAAGTCGGCCAGCGTTGTCACGACATCATCAACCACCCGACGCTGCCGATCGCGCTGTTCGTCGCCCGCCGCCCGGGCACCGAGAGCTACCTGATCGACCTGCGCGACGGGACCTTGCTGCAAACCGTGACCTCGCAGCCGAACCGGCATTTCTACGGCCACGCCGTGGTGCACAAGGACGGCGAATACCTGTACGCCACCGAGAACGACACCACTGATCCGGGGCGTGGCCTGCTCGGGGTGTACAAGTTCGAAGGCGAGCGGCTGGTGCACAGCGGCGAGATTTCCACCCATGGCCTCGGCCCGCATCAGGTGTCGTGGATGCCCGATGGCGAAACCCTGGTGGTGGCCAACGGCGGGATCCGCACCGAGGCCGAAAGCCGCGTCGACATGAACCTCAACGCCATGGAACCGAGCCTGGTGCTGATGCAGCGCGACGGCACCCTGCTGAGCAAGGAAACCCTTTCTCAGCAGATGAACAGCGTGCGCCACCTGGGCATTGCCAGCGACGGCACCATCGTCGCCGGCCAGCAGTTCATGGGCGCGTCGCATGAGCGTTCCGAGCTGTTGGCGATCAAGCGTCCGGGCCAGCCTTTCGTGGCATTCCCGGTGCCGGAGCATCAGTTGCAGTCGATGGGGCATTACACCGCCAGCGTTGCGGTGCACAGTGAACTGCGTCTGGTGGCGTTGACCGCACCGCGCGGCAACCGCTTCTTCATCTGGGACCTGGACAGCGGCGAAGTGCGCCTCGACGCGCCGCTGCCCGATTGCGCCGGTGTTGGTGCGGTGAAGGACGGCTTCGTCGTGACCTCGGGTCAGGGCCGTTGCCGCTACTACGATTGCCGCCAGGATCAACTGCTGGCCAAGCCGCTGGAATTGCCGGCGGGGCTCTGGGACAACCATCTGCACTTGATCGCATAACCCACCTGTTCTGAGTACGACTCATAACCTGTGGCGAGGGGATTTATCCCCGATCGGCTGCGCAGCAGTCGCAAAACCATCGCACACGGTTCAATTGACAGACCGCGGTGTCAGGTTTTGGGGCGGCTTCGCCACCCATCGGGGATGAATCCCCTCACCACAGGTTCAGTGTTCAGACTTCTTCACTCCGTCCTCCCCTGTAATAACTGGCAGTTGGAATCCCCACCTGACTCGGGGTAATGTGCCCGCCTGTCTCACCTGATTTATCCAAGGAACTGGAAAAATGCTGCGTCGCCGCATGCTGATCATGTTGGGTGTTGTCTTGCTGGTCGTCCTGGTATTGGGCGGGTACAAAGCCTTTTCGATCTACACCATGATCCAGGGCTTTGCCAAACCGAAACCGCCGATCAGCGTCGCCGTGGCTCGCGCTACCGAACAGCCGTGGCAGATGCGTTTGCCCACCGTCGGTTCGCTCAAGGCCTTGCAAGGCGTCGAGCTGAGTCTGGAAGTCGCCGGCACCGTCACTGAACTCAAATTCGAATCCGGACAGAAGGTCAAGGCCGGGCAGCCACTGCTGCAGCTCGACAGTGCCGTCGAAGCCGCCCTGCTGGAAACCGCCAAGGCGGATCTGGGCCTGGCGCAACTGGATTTCGGCCGTGGCAGCCAGTTGATCGACAGCCGGGCCATCTCCAAAGGTGAATACGACCGGCTCTCGGCGGTGCTGCAAAAGGAGCGGGCCACGGTCAATCAGCTCAATGCAGCACTGGCGAAAAAGCGCATCGTCGCGCCGTTCAGCGGCACCATCGGGATTCGTCAGGTCGACATCGGCGACTACCTCGCCAGCGGCACTAAAATCGCCACCCTGCAGGATTTGAGCAGCCTCTACGCCGACTTCTATGTGCCAGAGCAATCGGTGCCAAAACTGGCCATCGGCCAACCGGTGCAGATCGGTGTCGCGGCCTATCCCGGACAGACCTTCCCCGGCGCCATCAGCGCGATCAACCCGATTGTCGAGAGCACCACGCGCAATATTCTGGTGCGCGCGACCCTGGCCAACCCCGACGGCAAGTTGCTGCCGGGCATGTTTGCCAGCCTCGACGTGCTGCTGCCCGATCCACAGCAACACATCGTGGTGCCGGAAAGCGCGATCACCTACACCCTCTACGGCAACTCGCTGTATGTGGTCGGGCAACAGAAGGCCGAGGATGGCAGCGTGGTCAAGGACGACCAGGGCCAGCCGGTGCTGATCGCCGAACGCCGTTTCATCGAGACCGGTGAACGCCGCGATGGCCTGGTGATGATCAACAAGGGCGTGCAGAGCGGCGAACAAGTGGTGACCGCCGGCCAGATCAAACTGGACAACGGCGCACACATTGCCATCAGCGACGACAAGACCCTCGGCGAGCAGAACAGTCCGCCCCGCGCCGACTGATCAAGGAATCCCCATGGCTTTTACCGATCCGTTCATCCGCCGCCCGGTGCTCGCCACCGTGGTCAGCCTGCTGATTGTGCTGCTGGGTTTCCAGGCCTGGAGCAAACTGCCGCTGCGCCAATACCCGCAAATGGAAAACGCCCTGATCACGGTGACCACCGCCTACCCCGGGGCGAACGCCGAGACCATTCAGGGCTACATCACCCAACCGATGCAGCAAAGCCTGGCCAGCGCCGAGGGCATCGACTACATGACCTCGGTCAGTCGCCAGAACTTCTCGGTGATCTCGATCTACGCGCGCATCGGGTCCAACACCGACCGTTTGTTCACCGAACTGCTGGCCAAGGCCAACGAGGTGAAGAACAAACTGCCGCAGGATGCCGAAGACCCGGTGCTGAGCAAGGAATCGGCCGACGCCTCGGCGCTGATGTACATCAGTTTCTTCAGCAAGGACTTGAGCAACCCGCAGATCACCGACTACCTGTCGCGGGTGATCCAGCCGAAACTGGCGACCCTGCCGGGCATGGCCGAAGCGGAGATTCTCGGCAATCAGGTGTTCGCCATGCGCCTGTGGCTCGACCCGGTGAAGCTCGCCGGTTTCGGCCTCAGCGCCAGCGATGTGACCAACGCCGTGCGCCAGTACAACTTCCTCTCCGCCGCCGGCGAGGTGAAGGGCGAATACGTGGTCACCAGCATCAATGCCAACACCGAACTGAAATCCGCCGAAGCCTTCGCGGCGATTCCGCTCAAGGTCAGTGGCGACAGCCGCGTGCTGCTCAGTGACGTGGCGCGGGTCGAGATGGGCGCGGAAAACTACGATTCGATCAGCTCGTTCGGCGGCACGCCGTCGGTGTACATCGGCATCAAGGCCACACCCGGCGCCAACCCGCTGGACGTGATCCGCGAAGTGCGCAAGCTGATGCCGGAGCTGGAAGCGCAGCTGCCGCCCAACCTCAAGAGCGAGATTGCCTACGACGCCACGCTGTTTATTCAGGCCTCGATCGATGAAGTGGTGAAAACCCTGTTCGAAGCGGTGCTGATCGTCATCGTGGTGGTGTTCCTGTTCCTCGGCGCGTTGCGCTCGGTGGTGATCCCGGTGGTGACCATCCCGCTGTCGATGATCGGCGTGATGTTCTTCATGCAGATGATGGGCTACTCGATCAACCTGCTGACTCTGCTGGCAATGGTGCTGGCCATCGGTCTGGTGGTGGACGACGCGATCGTGGTGGTGGAGAACATCCACCGGCATATCGAGGAAGGCAAGACGCCGCTGGAGGCCGCACTGGAAGGCGCACGGGAAATCGCCATGCCGGTGGTGTCGATGACCATCACCCTGGCGGCGGTGTATGCGCCGATCGGCTTCCTCACCGGACTGACCGGGGCCTTGTTCAAGGAGTTCGCCCTGACCCTGGCCGGTGCCGTGGTGATTTCCGGGATTGTCGCCCTGACCCTGTCGCCGATGATGTGCGCCCTGCTGTTGCGCCACGAAGAAAACCCCAGTGGCCTGGCGCACCGCCTCGATCGCATTTTCGACGGTCTCAAGCGCCGCTACCAGAGCATGCTCCACGGCACCTTGAACACGCGACCGGTGGTGCTGGTGTTCGCGGTGATCGTGCTGTGCCTGATCCCGGTGTTTCTCAAGTTCACCAAGTCGGAACTGGCGCCGGACGAGGATCAGGGCATCATCTTCATGATGGCCACGGCCCCCCAGCCGACCAACCTCGATTACCTGAGCACCTACACCGACGAATTCATCAAGATCTTCAAGGAGTTTCCGGAGTACTACTCCTCGTTCCAGATCAATGGCTACAACGGTGTACAAGCGGGCATCGGCGGCTTCCTGCTCAAGCCATGGAACGAGCGCAGCCGCACCCAGATGCAGATCCTGCCCGAGGTGCAAGGCAAACTGGCGAGCATCCCCGGCCTGCAGATTTTCGGTTTCAACCTGCCCTCCCTGCCTGGCACCGGCGAAGGTTTGCCGTTCGAGTTTGTGGTCAACACGGCCAACGACTACGAGTTGCTGTTGCAAGTCGCTGACCGGATCAAGAAACGTGCGATGGAGTCGGGCAAGTTCGCCTTCGTCGACCTCGACCTGGCATTCGACAAACCGGAAGTGGTGGTCGACATCGACCGCGCCAAAGCCGCGCAGATGGGCGTGTCGATGCAGGACCTCGGTGGAACACTGGCGACGCTGCTGGGCGAGGCGGAAATCAACCGTTTCACCATCGAAGGCCGCAGTTACAAGGTGATTGCCCAGGTCGAGCGACCGTACCGCGAAAACCCCGGCTGGCTGAACAATTACTACGTGAAAAACACCCAGGGCGAGCTGCTGCCGCTGTCGACCCTGATCAAGGTCAGCGACCGGGCGCGACCGCGCCAGCTCAACCAGTTCCAGCAACTCAACGCGGCGAAGATCTCCGGGTTCCCGCTGGTCAGCATGGGCGAAGCCATCGACACCGTGCTGCAGATCGCCCGGGAAGAAGCGCCGGCGGGTTTCGCTTTCGACTATGGTGGCGCCTCGCGCCAGTACGTGCAGGAAGGCAGCGCCCTGTGGGTAACCTTCGCCCTCGCGTTGGCGATTATTTTCCTGGTGCTGGCGGCGCAGTTCGAAAGCTTCCGCGACCCGTTGGTGATTCTGGTGACGGTGCCGCTGTCGATCTGTGGTGCATTGATTCCGCTGTTCCTTGGCTGGTCGAGCATGAACATCTACACCCAGGTCGGTCTGGTGACATTGATCGG
Source organism: Pseudomonas sp. AO-1 (assembly GCF_019775695.1). NCBI lineage: Bacteria > Pseudomonadati > Pseudomonadota > Gammaproteobacteria > Pseudomonadales > Pseudomonadaceae > Pseudomonas > Pseudomonas sp. AO-1. The sequence continues at coordinate 1,561,527 of NZ_CP079947.1, read as the reverse complement.
GTTGATCAGCAAGCACGGGATCCTGATCGTCGAATTCGCCAACCAGTTACGCAAGGACAAAGGCCTGACCGCGCGCGAAGCGGTCGAGGAAGCCGCGGCAATCCGCTTGCGCCCGGTGTTGATGACCACGGCGGCGATGGTGTTCGGCATGGTGCCGTTGATTCTGGCGACCGGTGCCGGTGCGGTGAGCCGGTTTGATATCGGCATGGTGATTGCCACGGGGATGTCGATCGGCACCTTGTTTACCCTGTTTGTGCTGCCGTGCATCTACACCCTGTTGGCCAAACCTGATCCAAAGCCATGACCTGGCCCCTGTAGGAGCTGCCGAAGGTTCGGGCCGCGTTCGGACGATCTTTTGATTTTGTTTTTAAAAGCCAAGATCAAGATCAAAAGATCGCAGCCTGCGGCAGCTCCTACAGAGTGAATTTGTATCAGATGGGATTTTCATTCATGCATAAAAAAGGCCTCGCATCTGCGAGGCCTTTCATTTTGGCTTCAATCGGTTCAACTCTGTGGCCTCATCCCTTGAGAAAGTCCGAACATGAACAACAACAGATCATGGTCGGGTTTAGTCGCCACGGTGGCTTTCGCCACCCGTGGTACTGCGCAGTGAGCATCGCCGGTAGTGGCACCGATCACCTGCATGCGGGGCTGCTCCCAGGCCGCCACCGCCAATGAAGCAACTGCCAAGGCTCCAACCAAAAACAAACCTCGTGCAATTTCGAGTTTCATCGCTATAAACCTTTGATAGCGCTGCCAAACGCCGTCTCATAAAAGTAGACGAGTTTTTTCCAGTCCGTGTCGCTGAACGACGAATGGCGACGCAATTGCTTCATGTCATGGGAGGCCGCGCGATAAGCGGTCAGACGCTGGCGGCATTTTTCCAGATCGATCAATGCCACTTCGACCTGCGCCGCGTCGCCCTCACCAGTCACCCGTACAAATACGTGTTTGATGTAGATACAGCTGTGCTGCCAGCGGCCCTTGTGCATGCGCGCCAGGTTTTCTGCCAGGTCCTTGAGCACGCGCTCGTAGACGGCTTCGCCGTATTGCGCACGACCACCGGCGGCTTCCCACTTTTCAAGTTCGTCGAAGCCGTCCAGTGACTTGGTCACCAACAGCGCACGCCACTTGTATTGCGGATCGGGCTGCGCGCCGCAGAAGACGATTTGCGGTACGCGGACGCCGAGACGGCTGACGCCGGTCAGCGCATCCAGCTCGCGCAAGACCGTCGGACGGCCGAAAGGATGCAACCAGCTGCGATAGATATGTCCGGTCTGGCGCTTGGCATACAGTAACTGGCCGTCACGGCCCACGACCCGTTGCACACCACTTTCCCCGCCACGGCGTACGTTGGGCTCTTCCACCCATTCACCGCGCTGGTTCCAGTAGTAATCGAAGCGATCCTGGGGAGCGACTTCCGTTTCTGCTGCTATTTGCACCACCATCCTGTTACCTCTTGCGTAATACGTAAACCCGCCACATGGCATAGAGCGGGATAAAATCGAGTTGTTCCTGAATGCGAAAACCTGCTTCTTCGAATTCTTTTTCAACTGTCACAGCCGGTAACACAAACCGGTTCTGGTAACCTTCCTGCCCGCGACGCCGCTCGGCGCGCTTGCGCTTCCAGGCCTTGAAATTACCGTCCACCCACAACGAGATGATGACGCTGTCACGGGTGACGCGCTCGAACTCGCGCAGAATCGCCCGCCGGTGCTCGGCTTCACCGATGTGATGCAGCAACCGCATGCAGAAAATGCTGTCGACGGCGTTATCGGGCAAAGCAATGTCGAACGCTGACGTGTGCAAAGGTTGTACCCGTTTCACGACGTCAGCCGGTTGCGATTGCATCGCGGTCTTGATCATCGACTCGGAATTGTCCGCACCAATGATCACCCGGTTGGGTTTTTCCGCCAGCAACGGCCAGAAACGCCCTGCACCGCACGGCAGATCCAGAACCAGCCCCGGCTCGCCGGCCAGCGTCAACGCCTTGCGGGCCAACTGCTCGTCCCGCCAGTGAGACAACCGACGACCTAGACCGTCCTGATGCTTGCGCAAATATTTTTGTGCATGCTGGTCATCATACTTTTCGGAAAAATCGAGCTTGATCGGTCTGCTCATCATGGGGGCTCCTGATTGACTGATACCCTTACCATAGGTAGTGGCATGTCAGCGTCAGGTCGTCCCTATGTGAAAATTACGTCAGGTAAACCGACAAATTATTACAGGGTTTTACACGCGAAAAGCAATAGCGCGGGGCCATCAACGATCTTCAGCGCTTGCCCAGCGTGACCTCGAAGCGGCAACCATTAGGCTCCATGGTGCTCAACGTCACCTCCCAGCCCTGGTTTTCACAGATTCGCTGCACCAGTGACAAGCCCAGCCCCAAGCCTTCACCGCGCTTTTCATTGCCACGCACGAAGGGCTGGAACATGGCTTCGCGTTTTTCCTCGGGAATGCCCACGCCCGAGTCTTCGACGACGAAACCGTTGTCGTTGAGTGTCAGGCGAATGAATCCATGTTCGGTGTAGTGACAGGCATTGCGCAGCAGATTGCCCATGACTGCGCTGAGCAGGGTGGCATTGAAGCAGGTGTCCGGTGGGTTGCCCGACTCGTACATCAGTCGCAGACCTTTCGACTCGATCGGTTCACGCCAGATACCCAGCAGTCCGTCAGCCACCTGGGCAAGGGTCTGCTGCGGCGCGGAACCGGCGTCTTCCCGCTGAGCGCGGGCGAGCATCAAGAAGGTCTGCACCAGTTCGCGCATTTCCTCGCTGGCTCGGGCAATTCGCTCGACCTGGGCCCGACCGCGCTGATCCAGCCCCGGGTTTTCCAGAAGCAGCTCGCAGGAACTGGCCAGCACCATCAACGGCGTACGCAGTTCGTGGCTGACATCACTGGTGAACAGCCGTTCGCGGGTCAGTGCCTGCCGCAGACGCCCGAGCGTGGCATCGAACGCCACCGCCAGTTCGCCGACTTCGTCAGCCGCATAATCCGGCGCCAGGGGCGGCGCCAGCCCCAGCAATTGATCGCGGTGGCGCACTTGCCGCGCCAGGCGCACCACTGGCGCCATGACCTTGCGCGCCAACACCCAGCCGAGAAACACCGCCAGCGCCAGACTGAGCACAAAACCCACCAGCACCACGGCAAACAGCACGCGTTCACGCTCTTCGAAATCGCTTTGATCCTGCAGCAGGACATAACGACGGCCGTCGACGATCTCGACCATCGCGTGATAAGACAACTGCTCGCGGAACACTTCGTGGAAGCCCGCATCAAGGTGACGCAGATCCTTGGGCAGCTCGAAATCGCCTGGCCCACCGCTGAAATAGAACAACTGATCCGGTTCCGGGCGATGGCTCCAGTCCGAGACGTTGTCCATCAGCAACAGACGTTGCAGGTCGCCGCCCAGCCCCGCCGAAATCAGTTTTTCCTCCACCAGGTGCACGGTCGCCACAATACCCATGGCGAAGGCCCCGGCCACCAGCGCACTCATCAGCGCAAAGGCGATGATGATCCGCTGGGAAAGGCTTTGCTTAAACTCCATCACGCCCCTCGGCCAGGCGGTAACCCACGCCGTGCACGGTTTGCAGCAACGGTTTGGCGAAGGGCTTGTCGATCACCTGACGCAATTGATGGACATGGCTGCGCAGGCTGTCGCTGTCCGGGCAGTCATCGCCCCACAGCGCTTCTTCGAGAATTTCCCGCCGCAGGACGTGAGGGCTCTTCTGCATCAACACCGCCAGCAGTTTGAGGCCGACCGGGTTGAGCTTGAGCAGCTTGCCCTCGCGGGTCACTTCCAGGGTGTCGAGGTCGTAGCTCAGGTCACCGACCTGCAACGCACGGCGTCCGCCACCCTGAGTCCGGCGCATGACGGCCTCGACGCGCGCCGCCAGTTCGGACAGGGCAAACGGCTTGACCAGGTAATCGTCGGCCCCGGACTTGAAGCCCTGCAGACGATCGTCCAGTTGATCGCGGGCGGTGAGCATGATCACCGGCGTGTCGCGCCGCGCGTCTTCACGCAGGCGCTTGCACAGGGTGTAGCCATCGATCCCGGGCAACATGATGTCGAGCACAATCAGGTCGTAATGCTCGGTGGCCGCCAGATGCAAGCCCGACAAACCGTCCTGGGCGCAATCGACGGTATAGCCTTTGAGCCCCAGGTAATCGGCCAGATTGGCCAGGATATCGCGGTTGTCTTCGACCAATAGAATTCGCATTGGCATTTCCTCCGTACAGTAACGGCCGTCTTGGCCCGCGCAGCTTAAGGCCTACGCCGGTTCAGGGCTAGGGCCGGCATACGCGCAAGTCCATTTGCCCGGACAAATTAAATAATTAACAAAGTTTTCACTATCGATTCACAACCTGATTACAGTGACGCCGCGACACTCGCGCGCCATTGATATAAGGAAAACGAGACAATGGACTCTTTCAAGACAGCGCCCGTGCGCTTTCTGCTGCTGATCACCGGCGCCTGGCTGGTCATTTTTCTCCTGACGCGAGCAGTCCTGCTGCTGACTCACCTGGATGAGGCCGGTGGCCTCGCCCTTTCCGTGTTCGGCATCGGTGCGCTGTATGACCTGGGGTTCCTTGCCTACGCGGCACTGCCTATGGGCCTGTACCTGCTGCTCTGCCCGCCGGGCCTGTGGCGTCGTCGCGGACATCGCGGATTCCTGCGCGTCCTGCTGACGATCAGCCTGTTCGCCATGTTGTTCGTGGCGGTGGCCGAATGGCTGTTCTGGGACGAGTTCGGCGTGCGCTTCAACTTCATCGCCGTCGATTACCTGGTGTACTCCGACGAAGTGCTGAACAACGTCCTCGAATCCTACCCGATCGGCAAACTGCTGAGCCTCCTCGCCGTATTGGCCGTGGTCATCAGTTTCGCTTTGCGCAAGCCGTTCAATGCCGCCATGAATGCTCCGCTGCCAGCGCTGCGCGGACGTCTGCTCAGTGCCTTGGGCCTGTTGATCGTCGCGGGCCTGAGCCTGCAACTGCTTAGCCAGGACGCCCCACGTGCCCAGGGCGGCAACGCCTACCAGAACGAGCTGGCCAGCAACGGCCCGTATCAGTTCTTCGCCGCATTCCGTAACAATGAACTGGACTACACCCAGTTCTACAAAAGCCTGCCGGCGGAAAAAGTCGCCAGCCAGATCCGTTCCGAGCTGAGTGAAAGCGACGCGCGCTTCATTGGCAAAGATCCACAGGACATTCGCCGGGTGATCGACAACCCGGGCACCCCGCGCAAGCCGAACATCGTGCTGGTGACCATCGAAAGCCTGAGCGCCAAGTACCTGGGCAGCAACGGCGACGGTCGCAACCTGACGCCGAACCTCGACGCCTTGCGCAAGCAGAGTCTGTACTTCAATAACTTCTACGCCACCGGCACCCGCACCGACCGCGGTCTGGAAGCCATCACCCTGGCCATCCCGCCAACGCCGGGCCGCTCGATCGTCAAGCGCATCGGTCGTGAGAGCGGTTTCGCCAGCCTTGGCCAACAGCTCAGCGCCGTAGGTTACGACAGTGTGTTCGTCTACGGCGGACGCGGTTACTTCGACAACATGAACGCGTTCTTCAGCGGCAACGGCTATCGCGTTGTCGACCAGAGCAGCGTCGATGAAGCCGAGATCCACTTCAAGAACGCCTGGGGCATGGCCGACGAAGATCTGTATCGCCAGACCCTGAAACTGGCGGACGCCGACTACGCCAAACAGCAGCCGTTTCTGCTGCAGTTGATGACCACCTCCAATCACCGCCCTTACACCTACCCGGACAACCGCATCGACATCAAGTCCGGAAATGGCCGCGATGGCGCGGTGAAGTACACCGACTATGCGATTGGCCAGTTCCTCGAGCAGGCGCGGCAGAAACCGTGGTTCGACAATACGATCTTCATTTTCGTCGCTGACCACACTGCAGGCAGTGCCGGTAAAGAAGACTTGCCGATCACCAACTATCAGATCCCGCTGTTCATCTATGCGCCGAAAATGATCGAGGCTCGCGAAAGCGCGCAACTGGCCAGCCAGATCGATCTGGCCCCGACGCTGCTGGGCCTGTTGAACCTGGATTACACCTCGACGTTCTTCGGCCGCAACCTGTTGCAGGACAACCCGCTGCCACCGCGCGTGGTGGTCGGCAACTATCAACATCTGGGCCTGTTCGATGGCAAGGATCTGGCGATCCTCAGTCCGCGCCAGGGCTTGCGCCGGCATGACGATGCGTTGACCGAGAGCCGTGAATCGCGGGTCAGCAGTGACGACCCGCTGATTACCCGCGCGATCACCTATTACCAGACCGCCAGTTATGGCTTCAAACAGCAGTTGCTGAGCTGGAAGCCTGTGAAAGAAGACACTCCGCAGGTCAGTGATCGTTAACTGAAGATGGACGTTGTTGTGTCAGTCAGCCTCTGTGTTGACTGACATGACGCCATCGCTGGCAAGCCAGCTCCCACAAGGATTGCGCTAAATCTGTGGGAGCTGGCTTGCCAGCGATGGGCGCACTTCGGTATAGCGCCAACGACAAATCGAAGGCAATAAAAAACCCCGCCTGCTCATCGCAGGCGGGGTTTTTCGTTACAGGGGTAAGGCTGGCTTACATCATGCCGCCCATGCCACCCATGCCGCCCATGTCTGGCATACCGCCGCCAGCCGAGCCTTCTTTCTTCGGTGCATCAGCAACAGCTGCTTCGGTGGTCAGGATCAGACCGCCGATCGAGGCTGCAGCTTGCAGAGCGGAACGGGTGACCTTGGTTGGGTCCAGGATGCCCATTTCGATCATGTCGCCGTATTCGCCGGAAGCGGCGTTGTAACCGAAATTACCTTTGCCGTTCTTCACTTCGTTGACGACTACGCTTGGCTCGTCACCGGAGTTGGCAGCGATCTGACGCAGCGGTGCTTCAACAGCACGACGCAGTACAGCAATACCGACGTTCTGGTCAGCGTTGTCGCCGGTCAGTTCGGTCAGGGCTTCCAGAGCACGGATCAGCGCAACGCCACCGCCAGGTACCACGCCTTCTTCAACGGCTGCACGGGTTGCGTGCAGGGCGTCTTCAACGCGGGCCTTCTTCTCTTTCATTTCAACTTCGGAACCAGCGCCAACCTTGATCACTGCAACGCCGCCGGACAGTTTGGCCAGACGCTCTTGCAGTTTTTCACGGTCGTAGTCCGAGGAAGTTTCGGCAACCTGAGCACGGATCTGAGCGATACGCGCCTGGATGTCGGCTTCAACGCCAGCACCGTCAACGATGATGGTGTTTTCCTTGGACAGGGTCACACGCTTGGCGTTACCCAGGTGCTCCAGGGTGGTGCTTTCCAGGCTCAGGCCGATCTCTTCGGAGATCACGGTACCGCCAGTCAGAACGGCGATGTCCTGCAGCATGGCCTTGCGACGGTCGCCGAAGCCTGGAGCCTTGACGGCTGCAACCTTGACGATGCCACGCATGTTGTTCACAACCAGAGTCGCCAGGGCTTCGCCTTCAACGTCTTCGGCAACGATCAGCAGTGGACGGCCGGCTTTGGCAACGGCTTCCAGCACTGGCAGCATTTCGCGGATGTTCGAGATCTTCTTTTCGACCAGCAGGATCAGCGGGCCGTCGAGCTCGGCCACCATGGTGTCCGGCTTGTTGACGAAGTACGGGGACAGGTAGCCACGGTCGAACTGCATGCCTTCTACAACCGACAGTTCGTTTTCCAGGCCCGAGCCTTCTTCAACGGTGATCACACCTTCTTTACCGACTTTTTCCATGGCTTCGGCAATGATGTCGCCGATGGAGTTGTCGGAGTTGGCGGAGATGGTGCCGACCTGAGCGATCGCCTTGGTGTCAGCGCATGGCTTGGACAGGGCTTTCAGCTCTTTGACGATGGCGATGGTCGCTTTGTCGATACCGCGCTTCAGGTCCATCGGGTTCATGCCGGCAGCGACGGCTTTCAGGCCTTCGTTGACGATCGACTGAGCCAGAACGGTCGCGGTGGTAGTACCGTCACCAGCGTCATCGTTGGCACGGGAGGCAACGTCTTTGACCAGCTGCGCGCCCATGTTTTCGAAGCGATCTTCGAGTTCGATTTCCTTGGCGACGGATACGCCGTCCTTGGTGATGGTCGGAGCGCCGAAGCTCTTCTCGAGGATCACGTTACGGCCTTTCGGGCCCAGGGTCGCTTTTACCGCGTCAGCCAGAACGTTGACGCCTTTGAGCATCTTGGAGCGGGCGGCATCGCCGAACTTAACTTCTTTAGCAGCCATGATCGATATTCCTTAAATACTTTGTAGTAACGGGAAAATGAGCGGGGAAATCAGCCTTCCAGTACAGCGAGAATCTCGTTCTCAGCCATTACCAGCAGGTCTTCGCCGTCGACTTTCACAGTGTTGCTGCCGGAGTAAGGACCGAACACAACCTTGTCGCCGACTTTAACGGCCAGCGCACGCACTTCACCGTTTTCCAGAGTCTTGCCTGGGCCTGCAGCGACGATCACACCGTGGTTGGCTTTTTCAGCAGCCGAACCTGGCAGGACGATACCGCCAGCGGTTTTCTTTTCTTCTTCGCTGCGACGGATGACGACGCGGTCATGCAGAGGACGAAGCTTCATTGTCGATCTCTCCTAATTGTGGTTTTCATCGGCCGGTGTAGTCCCGGCGGGTTTAACAAATCCGGCCTGCGCCGGTTGCGGTTCGTCGAGCAAACCGCGGAAGTCTGTCCGGCTTGAATGCCGGAAACCTTTCGGTGACCGATACATAAGGGCGCATAAGCTTATTACAAGGGCGGGGACAGAAATTTTTTCATCATGTGCCCCTTGAATGCCGCGCATAAAGAAACGGCACCCGAAGGTGCCGTGTCGATGCAGGGGTTACTGGCTGTCGCGATGTTCGAACTCGCCTTCGATCACATCACCCTCGCGACCCAGAGGCTGACGCGGTGCAGGACCACCACGGGGTTGCAGGTCGTCGGCGAAAGCACGCTGACGGATGGCCTGCTCCTCGGCGCGCTGGCGCATCTTGTTCGCCAGCAGGCGACGGGTGAACGGCAACAACATCACCAGACCGACCACGTCACTGACGAAACCCGGCAGGATCAACAGTCCGCCAGCCAAGGCGAGCATCAAGCCTTCAAGCATGGTCTGCGCGGGCAACTCACCACGATTCAGGCTTTCACGGGCACGCAGTGCCGTGGCCAGACCGGCGACGCGCAGCACGAACACGCCGAACATCGAGCCGAGAATGATCAGCAGCAGGGCCGGGAAAAACCCGATCGCCCCTGCCACTTTGACGAATACGAACAGCTCCAGCACCGGAAACAGCAGAAAGAGCAACAAAAAAGGGCGCATCAAAGATTCCTCAACGCAAGAAATGCCTTGCAGTAAGCCTTAGATGACGTCGCCCTTTCGTGAATTCAAGCGTCGGCCACTGCATTTTTTGGCCAGACCTCAGCGTGAGCCAGAGAAACCAAGGCCTCGCGCACTTGTATCGGCGTATGACAAGGCGCTGGAAACGGCAGCCAATACAGTGCCTGACCGATGCGCAGGTGCATGCCTTCGCTGTCGATCCCGGCCAGTTGCGCCGGCACGGTTTGCGGCAATCCGCTGAGTTCCACGTAATGCGCGATGGCTTGGGCGTGATCGCTGTTCATATGCTCGACCATGCTGATTTCCGCCTTGCCGGCAAACGGGTTGGCCAGGGTCACTTGATCGACCCAGTGAATCGCGCCGAAACCGCCGATGTAGCGGTGACGTACCGGGTTGAGCACCCAGAAATCAAAATCGTGGGCCTTGTGGTAATTCTGCGAATCGGGGAAATACCGGTAGTAACGCTCGGCGGCGGCTTCGATAGCCGCCGGTTCTTCGAGCTTTTGCGCCTCGGCCAGATAGGTCAGGCGACCAACGGCCTGCACGTCGTCGGCCTCGCGTTCCCCCACCAGCAGCGAACACTTCGGGTCTTTCTGCAGGTTGTGAGTGTGCTGGGCGATGCGGCTGATCAGGATCAGCGGCCGGCCTTGCTCGTCCAGACAATACGGCACCACTGAGCCGAACGGGAAACCGGGCATCGATTTGGAGTGGGTCGACAATACGCCACGGTATTCCTTGAGAAGCAATTCTCGGGCATTCTTGGCCGCTTCAACGCTCAATTTATGACTCCTTAAATAGAATCCGTCGAAAAAACGGACAGGCGCCGGGGGATAAGTCCCTGTAGCGCCATCGGGCAATGCTCATGTGCAATCTGGCCATACCGGCACAGATCGAGCGTCGCCAATAACAAAAACCACTCAGACCGGCTATCGGGGCATGCGCATGCAACTCAACGACAAAGTAATCATTATCACCGGCGGTTGCCAGGGTTTGGGCCGCTCCATGGCCGAGTATTTCGCCGGCAAAGGCGCCAGGCTCGCACTGGTCGACCTGAATCAGGAAAAACTCGATGACGCAGTGGCAGCCTGCAAGGCCAAGGGCGTCGAGGCGCGCAGCTATCTGTGCAACGTGGCCAATGAAGAACAGGTTGAGCACATGGTCGCGCAGGTTGCCGAAGATTTCGGCGCGATCCACGGCCTGATCAACAACGCCGGGATCCTGCGCGATGGCCTGCTGCTCAAGGTCAAAGATGGCGAAATGAGCAAAATGAGCCTGGCCCAGTGGCAGGCGGTGATCGACGTCAACCTGACCGGCGTGTTCCTGTGCACCCGTGAAGTGGCGGCGAAAATGGTCGAGCTGAAGACCAGCGGCGCGATCATCAACATCTCATCGATCTCCCGCGCCGGTAACGTCGGCCAGACCAACTATTCCGCCGCCAAGGCTGGCGTGGCCGCAGCCACTGTGACCTGGGCCAAGGAACTGGCGCGTTACGGCATTCGTGTGGCGGGCATTGCGCCGGGCTTCATCGAAACCGAGATGACCCTGGGCATGAAGCCCGAAGCGCTGGAGAAAATGACCTCGGGTATTCCGCTCAAGCGCATGGGCAAGCCGGAAGAAATCGCCCATTCGGCGGCGTACATCTTCGAGAACGACTACTACACCGGGCGGATTCTGGAGATGGATGGCGGGTTGCGCATCTAAAGCAAGATCAAAAGATCGCAGCCTGCGGCAGCTCCTACACAGAGCTTTTCTGTAGGAGCTGCCGCAGGCTGCGATCTTTTAGCAAACGACGCCGATCAATCGTCGCTGATGCTGATGTTAGGCATCGCCGGCGTCGCCGCTTCCTGCAACACAATGCGCGCGCCGACGTGGCGGGCCAGTTCCTGATAGACCATCGCGATCTGACTGTCCGGCTCGGCGATCACCGTTGGCTTGCCGCCATCGGCCTGCTCGCGGATCAGCATCGACAGCGGTAGCGAGGCCAGTAGTTCAACGCCATATTGGGTGGCCAGTTTCTCGCCGCCGCCCTCACCGAACAGATGCTCGGCATGTCCGCAGTTCGAGCAGATGTGCACCGCCATGTTTTCCACCACGCCCAGCACCGGGATGTTGACCTTGCGGAACATTTCCACGCCTTTGCGTGCGTCCAGCAGCGCCAGATCCTGCGGGGTGGTGACGATCACCGCACCGGCCACCGGGACTTTCTGCGCCAGGGTCAGCTGGATATCGCCAGTGCCTGGCGGCATGTCGATGACCAGATAATCCAGATCGCCCCACGCGGTTTGCGTCACCAGTTGCAGCAACGCGCCGGAGACCATCGGCCCGCGCCAGACCATCGGTGTGTTGTCGTCGGTCAGGAACGCCATCGACATGACTTCGACACCGTGGGCCTTGAGCGGCACGAACCACTTCTGATCCTTGACCTCGGGGCGCGTGCGCTCTGGGATGCCGAACATGATGCCCTGGCTCGGGCCATAAATGTCAGCGTCGAGAATCCCCACTTTGGCGCCTTCGCGGGCCAGCGCCAGCGCGAGGTTGGCCGCGGTGGTCGACTTGCCCACACCGCCCTTGCCCGAAGCCACGGCGACCACGTTCTTGACGTTGGCCAGCCCCGGGATCTGGGCCTGAGCCTTGTGCGCGGCGATCACGCTGTTGACCTCGACCCTGGCGCTCGTCACCCCATCGAGGTTTTCGATGGCCAGTTGCAGCAACTGCGCCCAGCCGCTCTTGAACAGGCCGGCGGCGTAGCCGATTTCCAGCTGAACCTTGACGCGGTCGCCATCGATCTCGATGTGCTTCACGCAACCGGCGCTGACCGGGTCCTGGTTCAGGTAGGGGTCGGTGTATTGGCTGAGGACGGCTTCCACCGCTGCGCGAGTGACGGCACTCATGGGCAACTCCGATAACAAGACTGGGAAAAATGATGAGTATCGTACCTGAAAAGATCGCAGCCTTCGGCAGCTCCTACAGGAGATCGGCGTACAACTGTAGGAGCTGCCGCAGGCTGCGATCTTTTCTGTCTGCTCATCCAATGAAACAGGTGCACAGGGTGAAAAATATGCGCCAGCGCTTTATAGTGGCCGACCTCCGTTTCATCAAGTAGCGAAGCCCCACATGTCCGAACCACGCAAGATCCTCGTCACCAGCGCCCTGCCCTACGCCAACGGTTCGATCCACCTTGGCCATATGCTGGAATACATCCAGACCGATATGTGGGTGCGCTTCCAGAAGCATCGCGGCAATCAATGCATTTATGTCTGCGCCGACGACGCCCACGGTTCGGCGATCATGCTGCGCGCGGAAAAGGAAGGCATCACCCCGGAACAACTGATCGCCAATGTGCAGGCTGAACACAGCGCCGACTTTGCCGAGTTCCTGGTCGACTTCGACAACTTCCACTCCACTCACGCCGAAGAAAACCGTGAGCTGTCGAGCCAGATCTATCTGAAGCTGCGCGATGCCGGGCACATTGCCCAGCGCTCGATCACCCAGTATTTCGACCCGGAAAAGAAAATGTTCCTGGCCGACCGCTTCATCAAGGGCACCTGCCCGAAATGTGGCACTGAAGACCAGTACGGCGACAACTGCGAAAAATGCGGTGCGACCTACGCCCCGACCGACCTGAAGGATCCGAAGTCGGCCATCTCCGGCGCGACTCCGGTGCTCAAGGATTCCCAGCACTTCTTCTTCAAGCTGCCAGACTTCCAGCAGATGCTGCAGACCTGGACCCGCAGCGGCACCCTGCAGGACGCCGTGGCCAACAAGATCGCCGAGTGGCTGGACGCCGGCCTGCAACAGTGGGACATCTCCCGCGATGCGCCGTACTTTGGTTTCGAGATTCCGGACGAGCCGGGCAAATATTTCTATGTGTGGCTGGATGCGCCGATCGGCTACATGGCGAGCTTCAAGAACCTCTGCGACCGCACGCCGGAGCTGGACTTCGACGCGTTCTGGGGCAAGGACTCCACCGCCGAGCTGTACCACTTCATCGGCAAGGACATCGTCAACTTCCACGCCCTGTTCTGGCCTGCCATGCTCGAAGGCGCCGGTTTCCGCAAGCCGACCGGGATCAACGTGCACGGCTACCTGACCGTCAACGGCCAGAAGATGTCCAAGTCCCGTGGCACGTTCATCAAGGCGCGTACCTACCTGGATCACCTGTCGCCGGAATACCTGCGTTACTACTACGCGGCCAAATTGGGCCGTGGTGTCGATGACCTCGACCTGAACCTCGAAGACTTCGTGCAGAAGGTCAACTCCGACCTGGTCGGCAAAGTGGTCAACATCGCCAGCCGTTGCGCCGGTTTCATCCAGAAGGGCAACGCCGGCCTGCTGGTGGACAACAATGCTGCGCCAGAACTGACCGAAGCCTTCCTTGCCGCGGCGCCAAGCATTGCCGACGCCTATGAAGCCCGCGACTTCGCCCGTGCCATGCGCGAAACCATGGCTTTGGCCGACCGCGCCAACGCCTGGATCGCCGACAAGGCGCCATGGTCGCTGAACAAGCAGGAAGGCAAGCAGGATGAAGTCCAGGCGATCTGCGCCACCGGCATCAACCTGTTCCGCCAACTGGTGATCTTCCTCAAACCGGTGCTGCCGCTGCTGGCCGCCGACGCCGAGGCGTTCCTCAACGTCGCCCCGCTGACCTGGAACGACCACACCACGCTGCTGGCCAACCATCAGCTCAATGAATTCAAGCCGTTGATGACCCGCATCGACCCGGTAAAAGTGCAAGCCATGACCGACGCCTCGAAAGAAGACCTGACCGCCAGCCAGACCGACACCGGCGCCGCCACATCTGCGGGCAATGGCGAACTGGCCAAGGATCCGCTGTCGCCGGAAATCGACTTCGACACCTTTGCCGCCGTCGACCTGCGCGTCGCGCTGATCGTCAAGGCTGAACATGTGGAAGGTGCCGACAAGCTGCTGCGCCTGACGCTGGACATCGGTGACGAGCAGCGCAACGTGTTCTCCGGAATCAAGAGCGCCTACCCGGACCCGTCGAAACTCGACGGTCGCCTGACCATGATGATCGCCAACCTCAAGCCACGGAAAATGAAGTTCGGCATCTCCGAAGGCATGGTGATGGCCGCCGGCCCTGGCGGTGAAGAAATCTACCTGCTGAGCCCGGACAGCGGCGCCAAGCCGGGTCAACGCATCAAGTAAGACCCAGCGGTAAAACGATCCCACAGGCATGTTCTGCAGGCCTGTGGGATTTTTCATATCTGGCCCACCCTTCGCGGGTGCCGGATAATGCCTAACCTTAAGTGACACCCGCCCGTTGCTGCCGGCAGAACCATGACCGAACTTGCGCTTACGCTGATCAGTACCGCCCTGCTCAACAACTTCGTGTTGCACTGGCCGCTGGGCGTCGATCCGTTGCTGGCCGGCAGTCGGCGCCAGGTGCATGCGCTGGGGCTGGCGACGGCGTGCCTGATGCTGAGCGTCGGCATCTTCGGTTACGCAATCTGGCACTGGCTGCTGGTACCGCTGCAACTGCAGGCCCTGCACCTGTTCATGTTCTTGCCGCTCAACATGCTGCTGATCGCGCCGGTATTGAAACTGCTGACCCGTGCGCAGCCTGACTGGCCCTTCGATGGGCTATGGCCATTGTTGCTGGGCAATGCCGGCGTGCTCGGGCTGGCCTTGATCAATGCGCAAAATGATCATGGCCTGTTGCAGGCGGCGGCACTGAGCCTCGGCGCCGGGCTGGGTTTCTGGCTGGTGCTGAGCCTGTTCAGCGACTTGCGTGAACGCACGGCGGACAACGACATTCCCCTGCCCTTTCGCGGCTTGCCGATCGACCTGATCGGCGCCGGACTGATCGCAGTGATTTTTCTCGGATTCAGTGGACTGATCAAAACATGAGTCTGATTCAACTCATCGATGCCCTCCTGCCGCAGACCCAGTGCGGCAAATGCGGCCACCCCGGGTGCAAGCCCTATGCGCAAGGCATCGTCGACGGCGAACCGATCAACAAGTGCCCGCCCGGCGGCGACGAAACCATCGCCGCCCTGGCTGAACTGTTGAAGGTACCGGTGCTGGAACTGGACGTCAGCCGTGGCGCGGCACCGCCGCAAGTGGCGTACATCCGCGAAGCCGAGTGCATCGGCTGCACCAAGTGCATCCAGGCCTGCCCGATCGACGCCATCGTCGGCGCGGCGAAACTGATGCACACCGTGCTGATCGACGAATGCACCGGTTGCGACCTGTGCGTGGCACCGTGTCCGGTGGATTGCATCGAGATGCACCCGTTGCCGCTCGGCACCTTGCCGGTGGTCGGTGGTCTGGCGACCAGCCTTGAAGAGCTGCGCGCACGCACGGCCAAACGCGATCATGCGCGCCAGCGTTTCGAACGCCGCAACGCCCGCCTGCAACGCGAAGAACAGCACAAACAGGCTGAGCGCGAAGCCCGCGCGCAACGGGCTGCGCAACCGGCGGCGGCCGCTCTCGATCCGGTGCAGGCAGCTCTGGAACGGGTGCGCGCGCAGAAAGCCGCAACCGCCGATGCGGCGCTGAAGAAAGCCAAGATCGATGTCGCCATGAGCCGCGCACAATTGCACAAATCGTTGAAAGCCTTCGGCCATCCACCGACCTTCGAACAGCAATCGCAACTGATCGTGCTGCAACAGCAGTTCGAAGCGGCAGAACAGGCGCTGGCGAAACTCGAAAGCAGCACCGCCGTTCCAGCCGCTGCGGCTCCGGCTCCAGCGAAAGACGCGGATCTGAAACGGGCAAAAATCCAGTTGGCCATGCGTCGCGCCGAACTGAAAAAGGCTCAGACCGCCGAAGCACCCGCGCAGCAGATTGCCACGCTGGAACAGGCACTGCGTGATGCCGAGCAAGCCCTGCATGTGGCCGAGGCGGCCAGTGAGCAGCCTGTGCCTGATCTGGTCCGGGTGGAAAAGCGCCCGATCGACAACCAGCTCCGCCAGTTGAAAACCGAATTGGCCTACGCCCGCGCCGACCTGAGCAAACTCGAACGCCGCGCCGACACACCGAATGACATCCTCGACAAGGCCCGCGCTCGCCTGCTGGCCGCCGAGCGTCAAGTGAAAGACCATGTTGCCCCGTGAGGCACCGGATGATCGTCTGCAACAGGCGATGAAGCAGGTGCTGCTGGCAACGCTGCCGGGATTGTTGGCACTGTTCTGGTGTTACGGCTGGGGCGTGCTGATCAATTTGATTCTGGCGGCGAGCACGGCGCTGCTGATCGAAGCTGGCGTCACCCGCCTGCGGCGCCAACCTTTGCAACCGACGCTCAGCGATGGCAGCGCGCTGGTCAGCGCGACACTGCTGGCCGCTGCCCTGCCGCCTTACTGCCCGTGGTGGCTGACCGTGACCGCGGTGGCTTCGGGTCTGCTGTTCGGCAAGCATTTGTACGGTGGAGTCGGCAAAAATCCGTTCAACCCGGCCATGCTCGGTTTCGCCTTGGCGATGGTGCTGTTCCCACAACCGATGACCCACTGGCCGGCGCACGGCATGAATCTGCAGGCCGCTTTTGCCCAAGTCCTGAATCTGGGCCAGGCCCCGGACGCCTGGGTGCAGGCCACTGCGCTGGACAGTCTGCACATCAACAAGAGCCTGACCATGGATGAGTTGTTCGCCGCCAACCCGGCGTTCGGCCGCTTTGGCGGACGCGGCGTGGAGTGGATCAATCTGGCGTTTCTCGCCGGCGGGCTGTGGCTGTTGCAACGCCGGGTAATCGCCTGGCAAGCACCGGTCGGCATGCTGGCCAGCCTGTTTCTCGTCAGCCTGCTCTGCTGGAACGGTTCGGGTTCCGATTCCCACGGCTCACCGCTGTTTCACCTGCTGAGCGGGGCAACCATGCTCGGTGCCTTTTTCATCATTACCGAACCGGTATCCGGCGCCAAAAGCCCGTTGGCCCGGCTGCTGTTCGGCGTTGGCGTCGGCTTGCTCACCTACCTGATCCGCACCTGGGGCGGCTACCCGGACGGCGTTGCATTTGCCGTGTTGCTGATGAATCTCTGCGTGCCAGCGCTGGAACGTTTTGCCGCCGCCCGCCAGACGCAGGTGCAATCATGAGCCGCACGGTTTCTGTCGTGATGCTCGTGCTGCTGGCCGGCGCGGGGCTCGGCCTGACTTACGTGATGCAGCGCGCCAGTGCGCCGCAGATTGCCAGCGAGCAGGCCCTGCTCGACAGCCGCAAGCTGCTCGATGTACTCGCGGCCGATGCATACGACAATCAGCCGCTGGAGCAGCCACTGGCGTTGACTGATGCGACGTTGAGCCACAGCAAACTGCTGGCAGGTTACCGCGCCAGCAAAGCCGGGCAGCCGGTGGCGGTGCTGTTGCGCACGCAGACTGAGGGCTATGCCGGCGTTATCGAACTGCTGATCGCCATCGATGCCAACGGCAGACTGCTGGGGGTCAAAACCCTGCGGCACAACGAAACGCCCGCACTCGGCGGACTGATTGGCGACTGGCCGAACCACTGGCTGGCGACATTTGCCGGGCAATCGCGTCACGCGCCTGACGACGCAGGCTGGGCGCTGAAAAAGGATCAGGGACAGTTCGATCAACTGGCGGGCGCGACCATCACCTCCCGGGCCACCGTCAATGCCATCCACGACGCCCTGCGCTACTTTGATGAGCACCGGACAACCTTGCTGGGGAGCGGATCATGAACCGGCCGACGAACCTGACGAATGCTTCGATGCTGGTTGTGCTACTTGGCACCAGTACAACACTGGCTAGCGCACTGGGCATGCTGCTGATGTCGGGCGTCGTCGTGGCGGTTTACGGTGTCTGTTTCGGCGCATTGCGCTCGCGACTGTCTGACAGCGACCGGATGCTGGCCAGTCTGCTGCTGGCCGCCACCCTGACCAGTTGCGCCAATATCCTCGCGCAACGCTGGGCGTTGCAGTGGCAACAGTCACTCGGAATCTATACCGGGCTGATCGCCTTGCAATGCGTAGTGCTGGAATACAATGGATTCTTTGCCCAGCCATTTGGCCTGCGCCTGAAGTTTTTTGGCCTGTCGAGCGGGCTGCTACTAGCGCTGGCGGCACTGCGTGAACTGTTCGGTCAGGGCCATATCGGCCGTGGCCTGCCTGAGCACTGGCAAGGCCTGGTGCTGTTCAACGAAGGGCTGCACCTGTTCTCCCTGGTTCCCGGCGCATTCATCGTGCTTGGGCTTCTGCTCGCCGCCCGCCAGGCCTGGACCCGCTCGAACGCTCTCTCCAAGGAAACACATCATCCATGAATGCCGCAAAACGTCTGGAAATCTTCCGCAGACTTCACGAAGACAATCCCGAGCCGAAGACCGAACTGGCCTATTCCTCGCCGTTCGAGTTGTTGATCGCGGTCATTCTTTCGGCGCAATCAACCGACGTCGGCGTCAACAAGGCCACGGCAAAACTGTTCCCGGTGGCTAACACCCCCGCTGCAATCCACGCACTGGGCGTCGAAGGGCTGTCCGAATACATCAAAACCATCGGTCTCTATAACAGCAAAGCGAAAAACGTGATCGAGACCTGCCGCATGCTGGTCGAACTGCACAATGGCGAAGTCCCGCAGACGCGCGAAGAACTGGAAGCGCTGCCCGGCGTCGGCCGCAAGACGGCCAACGTGGTCCTGAATACCGCTTTCCGTCAGTTGACCATGGCGGTCGACACGCACATTTTTCGCGTGAGCAACCGCACCGGTATTGCCCCGGGTAAAAATGTCGTTGAAGTTGAAAAGAAGCTGATGAAATTTGTGCCAAAAGACTACCTGCTGGATTCTCACCACTGGCTGATTCTGCACGGTCGCTATGTGTGTCTGGCGCGCAAGCCACGCTGTGGCAGCTGCCGAATCGAGGATTTGTGCGAGTACAAACACAAAACCTCTGACGATTGATTGGCTATTGGAATAATTGATTTATCGATTGAAAAAATCTTTTTTACCCGCAGCAGGAATATCGATATAAGGAGCGCCAAAGGCAGTCTTAGCCTGGAGTTCACCTTATGACTGACAGCAAAGAACAACTGGATGTAGATGACGATTTCACCGCTGTAGAAACCGACGACGCCGAACCGGTGGTCGAAGTCGCCAAGACCAATCTGAGCAAACGCCGCACCATCGACAACCTGCTTGAGGAGCGCCGACTGCAAAAGCAATTGGCCGATTACGATTTTGATCTTTGACACTTGAAAGCCTCCCTGACCGGAGGCTTTTTACTTTCTGCAGCATCTGACATGGCGCAGCCCACGTTGCCTCGGGCTTCAGGAGCATCAGACAAGCCCGTTGCGTTGCGCCAGTTCAATCAGATCCACCAACGACCGGGCATTGAGTTTCAATAGCAGGCGGGTCTTGTAAGTGCTGACCGTCTTGTTGCTGAGGAACATGCCATCGGCAATTTCCTTGTTCGTTTTACCTCGCGCCAATTGCTGCAACACCATCATTTCCCGCCCGGACAGGCGGTCTACCATATCGGCTTCGCTGGCATTACCGAGGCTGGTGCGTACGGTATGCAGGGCCTGATTGGGAAAATAACTGTATCCGGACAGTACGGCTTTGATCGCACTGAGCAGCTCCGTCAGATCCTGCTGTTTACAGACATACCCTGCCGCCCCCGATTGCATGCAGCGCATTGAAAAATGCCCTGGGGCCTGGGAAGTCAACACCAAAACTTTCAAGGGCATCGGTGTCGAGTTCAGACGCGCAATAACTTCAAGACCATCGAGCTTCGGTATTCCAATATCCAGGATAACAATATCCGGCATCTGTTCACGCGCAAGTTGCAAAGCATCTACACCGTTATCCGTTTCTGCAATGACTTCGTAGCCATGACGCTCCATCAGCATACGCACAGCAAGACGAATGACGGGATGATCATCCACGATCAGCACTTTATTCATGGGCAAGTCCAGTTTCGCTGTTCGAATTTTTAGAGCACGCACAATAGCCCAGTCACTTCCGACATGGCACAAGAGAGTTCCATCGCACTCCCAGCGAAAGACATTCCCTACAACAAATAAAGACTATTCCTACAAAAAAACCCACTTACGCACTATTTCCATGACACGACTGTTTTTCCACCCCCTGCACCGACGTGAAAAATACTACGCCCTGAAGCCCTTGCGCACTCGCTTTCAGAGCAAGTTGCTCATCGAATGCAGACAGAATATTGCTGTTCAATGAATACCTGTGACTCATTCGCGATCGGCACTTGGCAGATGACCAATTGTAAAAAAACAACATACAAACCATTCAAAGCACTTTAACAATCAATGTCTGAAACAAGATACTTCTACCCAACTGATTTTCTTTAATATAAAAATAGCCTCACGTATAAACTTCAACCCACACCCAACCAATCCACCTATTGGAAACACACATTTAATGAGCACGCCCCATGATAAAAGTCAGAAAAAAGATAACCAACCCCATGACTATAATTGCGATATTTGCATTTATTTCCGAATCATCAGCCGCCATTTCCTTGCCTTTTTTAGATAACAACGAAAGGGAGGTCTATGTCTGGTTTCTGATCAGCTTCCCGTTTTACTTGTTGCTGCTGTTTTTTCTAACACTAAACTTCAACTACCGTTCTCTGTACGCCCCCTCGGATTTCGAGAAAGACGACAGCTTTCTAAAAACCTTTGAGGAACTCAAGACCACCGAGAGCAACCCGGATTTGTCTCCGACAGACACTTCAATTGCAACCGGCAAGAAATCAAATTCGAATAAACCAGAACCAACGCTACCAACACACGGTACTGACCAGACGCAATCCCATCGGTCTGCTGAAATAGCCTGCCCCGAGGAATCGTGGATTGAACACAACATTCAGTTACCCAAACCCATGGGCACGTTGCGTGCGATAGATGTTCGTCCGATGAACAATTCACAGGCGTTCAATACGCTGGTCGAACACTTTCCGCGCCTGGGCAAACAATCGGCCAAGGCAGTGCTTTTTTTGACTGATCCCGCATCCGAGGTTTTGCTCAAGCAAATGACGCTCAGCCTTATCAGACAGTCGAAGAAAAGCGGCGGCGCGAAACTCTTGGTCGCCTATAACGTGAGTACGCAAAGCACTACGGTTCTGAGCGAACTATGAAACGCAAGGCAGATGCCTGAAATGGGTATTCAAGAAAACCCCGGAATGGGCCGTAGCGACAGACAATCCAGGAGAGCGCCAGACGTGCATAAAAAAATGGCGGCATTGTCCAGAGACAAGCCGCCATTTTTCATACAGGCCTGCGTGACTTAAAACAGCTTGCGGCCCTTGTTGGCTGCAATGCGCATGCGCAGCGCGTTAAGCTTGATGAAGCCCGCCGCATCGGCCTGGTTGTATGCGCCGCCGTCTTCTTCGAAGGTCGCAATATTAGCGTCGAACAACGAATCGCCGGACTTGCGGCCGGTAACGATCACGTTGCCTTTGTACAGCTTCAGACGAACCACACCGTTCACGTTGACCTGCGAAGCGTCGATCATCTGTTGCAGCATCAGACGCTCCGGGCTCCACCAGTAACCGGTGTAGATCAGGCTGGCGTATTTCGGCATCAACTCGTCTTTGAGGTGAGCGACTTCGCGGTCCAGAGTGATCGATTCGATGGCGCGGTGTGCACGCAGCATGATGGTGCCGCCCGGGGTTTCGTAGCAGCCACGGGACTTCATGCCGACATAGCGGTTTTCCACGATGTCGAGACGGCCGATGCCGTGAGCACCACCGATCTTGTTCAGCGTCGCCAGTACGGTGGCCGGAGTCATTTCGACGCCGTCCAGGGCAACGATGTCGCCGTTGCGGTAGGTCAGTTCCAGGTATTGCGGGGTGTCGGGAGCCTTCTCCGGGGAGACGGTCCAGCGCCACATGTCTTCTTCGTGCTCGGTCCAGGTGTCTTCCAGCACGCCGCCTTCATAAGAGATGTGCAGCAGGTTGGCGTCCATCGAGTACGGGGACTTCTTCTTGCCGTGACGCTCGATCGGGATCGCGTGCTTTTCGGCGTAGTCCATCAGCTTCTCGCGCGACAACAGGTCCCACTCACGCCATGGCGCGATCACTTTCACGCCTGGCTTGAGCGCGTAGGCACCCAGTTCAAAACGCACTTGATCGTTACCCTTGCCGGTGGCGCCATGGGAAATGGCGTCGGCGCCGGTTTCGTTGGCGATTTCGATCAGGCGCTTGGCAATCAGCGGACGTGCGATGGAAGTACCCAGCAGGTACTCGCCTTCGTAAACGGTGTTGGCGCGGAACATCGGGAACACGAAGTCACGCACGAATTCTTCGCGCAGGTCGTCAATGTAGATTTCTTTGACGCCCATGGCCTGAGCCTTGGCACGAGCCGGCTCGACCTCTTCGCCCTGACCCAGGTCAGCGGTGAAAGTCACCACTTCACAGTTATAAGTATCCTGCAGCCACTTGAGGATCACCGAAGTGTCCAGGCCGCCGGAATACGCCAGAACGACTTTGTTTACGTCCGCCATGCCATCACTCCACGGGGTTCTACGGAAAGCCGAAGAGTCTACCGCTCAAATCCGATAATTTACAGAGGCGCGACAGCTTAAGACGACAAAGCGACAGAATCTGTCGAGAGCGCGACGATGACCGGCGGGTCAGGAAGTCGCTGCAGCATTGGCAGGCGTACTGGCTTGCGGGGCTGGTGCGGTGGTCGGCGCCACTCGCGCCAGCTTCACGCTGACCCGGCGATTCTTCGCCCGGTTAGCTGCATTGTTGTTCGGCACCAGCGGGTATTGCTCGCCGTGGAACCGCACGGTGATCTGCGATTCGGCGATGCCGTTGGCCTTGAAGAAATCGACCACCGCCAGCGCGCGCCGGCGCGACAGTTCACGATTGGTCAGACGATTACCGCTGTTGTCGGAATAGCCATCCAGTTCGATGTGATTGACCGTCGGGTCGGCCTTCATGAACTCGAGCATCACCTGCAGCCTGGCCTTGGCGTCGGCATCCAGATCGGTGCCTTCGCCAGGAAAGCCTATCTGCGAGTGTTTGACCTGATCGAAATTCTGCGGCAGCAGCTTCGCCACGCATGTCTGGTATTCGTTGAACGCCTTGCTGAACTTGACCGGCAACAGACGCACTTCAGAAACCCGGCCATCGCCGGACGCACGACGCACCACCGGACTGCGACCGTCGAGCAAACCGCTGATCAGTCCGCCGGCCTGGGATTGCGAACTGTTGAACAGCACGTTGCCGGTGCCGATCCTGACGCTGCCCAGATTGATGTCGTTGCGCCCCGGCTGCCAGGGCGCAGCTGCCGCGAGCAACGTCGCCGAACCGCCGCCGAGCATGGCGTTGTAGGCATTGAGACGGAATATCGCCTGCTCGCCGGCCTTGCGCACGAACTGGCCCGAGCCGAAATCGGTGATCGGCTGGGTCAGGCGGCACTCGAACTTGTCGCCCTCGACCGTCCACTCAATGTTCTCCAGACGCGTCTGGTAGGTGAGCGCCATCGCGGGAAGGCTGGCAAACACACTGAGCAAGGCTAAATATCGCTGGCGCACGGGAGGCTCCATTGGCTTCTGTAACACAAAGACCGATTCACACTATGTTTACGGCATACCTACGGGATATCGGAAGGTTCTCGCAAAACTTGATAGCGAGTGCCTGCAAGAGTCTTTTCCGGTAGCATTCCCCTCAGTTTGACCCGCCTGGAATCCCCTCATGTCCGACCGCCTGACCCTGCTGCGTCCCGACGACTGGCACATTCATCTTCGCGATGGTGCCGTGTTGACCAATACCGTTGCCGATGTGGCGCGCACCTTTGGCCGCGCCATCATCATGCCCAACCTGGTACCACCGGTGCGCAACGCCGCTGAAGCCGATGGCTATCGCCAGCGGATTCTCGCTGCCCGCCCGGCCGGCAGTCGTTTCGAACCGCTGATGGTGCTGTACCTCACCGACCGCACCCAGCCCGAAGAAATTCGTGAGGCCAAGGCCAGCGGTTTCGTGCACGCCGCCAAGCTGTACCCGGCTGGCGCCACCACCAACTCCGACTCTGGTGTGACCAGCATCGACAAGATCTTCCCGGCGCTGGAAGCCATGGCCGAAGTCGGCATGCCGCTGCTGATCCACGGCGAAGTCACCCGTGGCGATGTCGACGTCTTCGATCGCGAAAAGATTTTCATCGATGAGCACATGCGCCGTGTCGTCGAGCGTTTCCCGACGCTCAAAGTGGTGTTCGAACACATCACCACCGGCGACGCCGTGCAGTTTGTCAACGAAGCCTCGGCCAACGTTGGCGCGACCATCACCGCGCATCACCTGCTGTACAACCGCAACCACATGCTGGTGGGCGGGATCCGGCCGCACTTCTACTGCCTGCCGATCCTCAAGCGCAATACCCATCAGGAAGCCCTGCTCGACGCGGCCACCAGCGGCAGCGCGAAGTTCTTCCTCGGCACCGACTCGGCGCCGCACGCCCAGCACGCCAAGGAAGCCGCCTGCGGCTGCGCCGGCTGCTACACCGCGTACGCCGCCATCGAGCTGTATGCCGAAGCGTTCGAACAGCGTAATGCGCTGGACAAGCTTGAAGCGTTTGCCAGCCTGAACGGCCCGCGCTTCTACGGTCTGCCGGCCAACACCGATCGCATCACCCTGGTTCGCGAAGAATGGACCGCCCCGACCAGCCTGCCATTCGGCGAGCTGAACGTTATCCCGCTGCGCGCCGGTGAAAAACTGCGCTGGCGCCTGCTGGAGGAACACGCGTGAGTGAAGACCATTTCGACGACGAACTGGACGGTCAAGGTGGCGGCGGCGGTTCCCGTCATCCAATGGCAGCGCGTTTTCGCGGCTACCTGCCGGTTGTCGTCGACGTAGAGACCGGTGGCTTCAACTCGGCCACCGACGCTCTGCTGGAGATTGCTGCGACCACCATCGCCATGGACGAAAAGGGTTTCGTTTACCCGGACCACACCTACTTCTTCCGCGTCGAGCCGTTCGAAGGCGCGAACATTGAAGCAGCCGCGCTGGAGTTCACCGGGATCAAGCTCGATCACCCGTTGCGCATGGCGGTCAGCGAAGAAACCGCGCTGACCGACATCTTCCGTGGCGTGCGCAAGGCGCTGAAGGCCAATGGCTGCAAACGGGCGATTCTGGTCGGGCATAACAGCAGCTTCGACCTCGGCTTCCTGAATGCCGCGGTTGCGCGTCTGGACATGAAGCGCAATCCGTTCCATCCGTTCTCCAGCTTCGATACCGCGACGCTGGCCGGTCTGGCTTACGGTCAAACCGTGCTGGCGAAAGCCTGTCAGGCAGCGGACATCGACTTCGACGGCCGTGAAGCGCATTCGGCGCGTTACGACACCGAGAAGACCGCCGAGCTGTTCTGCGGCATCGTCAACCGCTGGAAACAGATGGGCGGCTGGGAAGACTTCGACGACTGATCCTCGTCGGGTATTTCCCGTGCATGAAAAAACCGGCCACTTGGGCCGGTTTTTTTGTACCTCGACGTTGCGCCTTACAGGGCAGCAGCGTTCTCGGTCAGGTAAGCCGCGACGCCTTCTGGCGAAGCGTTCATGCCTTTGTCGCCTTTCTTCCAGTTGGCAGGGCAAACTTCGCCGTGCTCTTCGTGGAATTGCAGAGCGTCGACCAGACGGATCAGCTCTTCCATGTTACGACCCAGCGGCAGGTCGTTGATGATCTGCGAACGGACGACGCCCTTGTCGTCGATCAGGAACGCGCCACGGAAAGCCACGCCGCCTTCGGATTCAACGTCGTAGGCCTTGGCGATTTCGTGCTTCATGTCGGCAGCCATGGTGTATTTCACCTGGCCGATGCCGCCATTGTTGACCGGGGTGTTGCGCCAGGCGTTGTGGGTGAAGTGCGAGTCGATCGACACGGCGACCACTTCCACGTTGCGCGCCTTGAAGTCAGCCATGCGGTTGTCCAGAGCGATCAGCTCGGACGGGCAGACGAAGGTGAAGTCCAGCGGGTAGAAGAACACCAGGCCGTATTTGCCTTTGATGGCCGAGGACAGGGTGAAGCTGTCAACGATCTCGCCATTGCCGAGTACGGCCGGGACGGTGAAGTCAGGGGCTTGTTTGCCTACGAGTACGCTCATGGATATCTCCTGGTGAATAACTTTGAAGTTCAGGGTCCGGGCCAGCCTGCCACCCTCAGGCGACAGCCCTGTGACACGAACCCTCTTCGCAAGGGCCGACCATCATACACTGCGTTTTTCGCCTGTCCTTAACGGTTTTTTGCCCAAGGCGGATAACGGACCAGCATTTTCGGGGCCAGGCCATTCGCCATTAATCACCGTTCGTCAGTGACCGGCCTTTCGATCGAAAACCATTCAGAAAGCACTTTGACAATCATTCTCGTTAACATTAAGATCCATCGCAATTGAGTCACAACCAGCGACGGTTCTCACTTATGTATGTTTGCCTCTGCACTGGCGTCACCGACGGACAGATCCGCGAAGCGATCTATGAAGGTTGCTGCAGCTACAAAGAAGTCCGCCAGGCCACTGGCGTCGCCAGCCAATGCGGCAAATGTGCCTGCCTGGCCAAGGAAGTGGTTCGCGAAACCCTGACCAAGCTGCAAACCGCTCAGGCCGCGATCCCCTATCCGGTAGAATTTACGGCTGCGTAATTACCCAGATTTCGAAGAACCGGACTTATGTCCGGTTTTTTTATGTCCGCAAATCAAGTGCTTAGGTGCCAGACGCGGAACACAAACATTCTTATTCAGATTTAATTTCATTTATTATTCAATAACTTAGGTTTGACACTTATAAGTACCCGGCTCAAACTCCGCCTTATATACGGCTATTACAGGGCAGGACTCCCATCATGAAAGGCGACATTACAGTCATCCAGCATCTCAACAAGATCCTTGCCAATGAGCTGGTCGCGATCAATCAGTACTTCCTGCATGCCCGCATGTATGAAGATTGGGGCCTGAACAAGCTGGGCAAGCACGAGTACCACGAATCCATCGACGAGATGAAACACGCGGACAAGCTGATCAAGCGCATCCTGTTCCTGGAAGGCCTGCCGAACGTGCAGGATCTGGGCAAGCTGCACATCGGCGAGCACACCCGGGAAATGCTGGAGTGTGACCTGCGCATCGAGAAGACCGGCCACGCCGACCTGAAAGCCGCCATCGCCCATTGCGAATCGGTTGGCGACTTCGGCAGCCGTGAATTGCTTGAAGACATTCTCGAATCCGAAGAAGAGCATATCGACTGGCTGGAAACCCAACTGGGCCTGATCGATAAAGTCGGTCTCGAGAACTATCTGCAATCGCAGATGGGCGAGGAGTAGGCGCTGCCGCAGGCTGCGATCTTTTCAGATTGCACCGGCAACTCGCGTTAACTTTTCCAGCGCACTAAAAAGCCCCGCCCTCTTCCGAGGTGCGGGGCTTTTTATTGACTGAAGATCAAAAGATCGCAGTCTCGTTTCACTCGACAGCTCCTACAGCAGAAGCATGTGCCGAGTGAAAGCCGGATCAGGCTTCGGACTTGGCCGCAGCCGCCTTGGCCGATGCTTCCTTGACCAGAGTCTGCAGCTCACCGTTGGCGAACATTTCAGCCATGATGTCGCTGCCGCCGACCAGTTCACCACCAACCCACAGTTGCGGGAAAGTCGGCCAGTTGGCGTACTTTGGCAGGTTGGCGCGGATTTCCGGGTTCTGCAGGATGTCGACGTAGGCGAACTTCTCGCCACAGCCCATTACAGCCTGCGCAGCTTTCGCGGAAAAGCCACACTGTGGGGCATTCGGCGAGCCTTTCATGTAAAGCAGAATGGTGTTGTTGGCAATCTGCTCTTTAATCGTTTCGATGATATCCATGGAGCACCTCGGCTGAACTTTCCGACTCATGGGTCGGCACGGTGACGCATTGTAACGGAATCCCGAGCGCGCTGCTCGGTCTCCCCGACAGGCATATTCAAGCCGCCACCACCGTCACCGGCACGCCATTGAGCGCCGCGTTGCCCGACAGCTCGTCGAGCTGGCATTCATCGGTCAGGTCGTTGGCGCTAGACCCCGGCTGACCACTGGCAATCGCCATTTGCACGCCCGGGCGCGCATGCCCCCAGCCATGGGGCAGGCTGACCACGCCTTTCATCATGTCCAGGCTGCCGAGCACCTCCACTTCGATCTGTCCGACCCGCGAACTGACGCGCACCCATTGCCCGTCGTCGAGCCCGCGACTGGCCAGATCGTCCGGGTGCATCAGCAGTTGATGACGCGGTTTGCCCTTCACTAGCCGATGGTAATTGTGCATCCACGAATTGTTGCTGCGCACATGGCGCCGGCCGATCATCAACAACTCATCGGCTGCCGGCGCCTGCAAGGCCGCAAAGCGTGCGAGATCAGCGAGGATCTCCGGCGGCGCAGCCTGCACCCGTTGATTTGGCGTCTTGAGGCGAGCGGCAAGATTCGGTTTCAACGCCCCAAGATCAATCCCGTGCGGATGATCGAACAATGTCGCCAACGACAGCTTCCGATCGGACGCATCGCCATACAGCCCCATGCGCAGGCCCATATCGATCATCTGCGCCGGCGGCAAGGTCGGTTTCAGTTCCTTGCCGGTCTTTTCGGCGAAAGCCTTGGCCAGGCCGACGAAAATTTCCCAATCGTGCAGCGCACCCTCTGGTTTGGCGAGAATCGCCCGGTTGAAGCGAGTGACGTTGCGCACCGCGAACAGGTTGAACGTAGTGTCGTAGTGATCGTTCTCCAGCGCCGAGGTCGACGGCAGGATCAAATCGGCGTAACGCGTGGTTTCGTTGATGTACAGGTCGATGCTGAGCATGAACTCCAGACCGTCCAGCGCCTGCTCCAGTTGCCGGCCGTTGGGCGTCGACAACACCGGATTGCCGGCCACTGTGATCAGCGCGCGAATCTGCCCTTCGCCTTCAGTGAGCATCTCTTCGGCCAGCGCCGAGACCGGCAGCTCGCCGCCGTACTCGGGCCGTCCGGATACCCGGCTCTGCCACTTGTTGAAATGCCCGCCCGAGGTCGACGCCACCAGATCCACCGCCGGCTCGGTGCACAACGCGCCGCCCACCCGGTCAAGGTTGCCGGTGACCAGATTGATCAACTGCACCACCCAGTGACACAAGGTGCCGAACGCCTGAGTCGAAACGCCCATGCGCCCGTAGCACACGGCACTCGGCGCCGCAGCGAAATCCCGCGCCAGTTGGCGGATCTGCTCGGCCGGCACCGCACACAGCGGGCTCATGGCTTCGGCAGTGAACGTGGCGACGGCTGCGCGCACTTCATCAAGGCCATCAACCGGCAAGAGGCTGTCACGGGTCAGGTCTTCGCTGAACAAGGTGTTGAGCACCCCGAACAAAAGCGCCGCGTCGCCACCAGGCCGCACGAACAGGTGCTGATCGGCGATGGCCGCCGTTTCGCTGCGCCGGGGATCGACCACCACCACTTTGCCGCCGCGCGCCTGAATCGCCTTCAGGCGTTTCTCTACATCCGGCACGGTCATGATGCTGCCGTTGGACGCCAGCGGGTTGCCGCCGAGGATCAGCATGAAATCGGTGTGATCGATGTCCGGGATTGGCAGCAGCAAGCCATGGCCGTACATCAGGTAACTGCTCAGGTGATGCGGCAACTGATCGACCGAAGTCGCCGAGAAGCGATTGCGCGTCTTCAGCAGGCCGAGAAAGTAGTTGCTGTGGGTCATCAGCCCATAGTTGTGCACGCTCGGGTTGCCCTGGTAGACCGCCACCGCGTTTTGCCCGTGACGCTCCTGAATCGCCGCCAGACGCTCGGCCACCAGTGCAAAGGCCTGGTCCCACTCGATCGGCAGCCATTCGCTGCCGACCCGGCGCATCGGCTGACGCAGGCGATCGGGGTCATTCTGGATGTCTTGCAAGGCCACGGCCTTGGGGCAGATATGCCCGCGACTGAAGGTGTCGAGGGCATCGCCCTTGATCGAGGTGATCGCAACGTTGCCATCGGATTCGGTGGTCTCGATGGTCAGGCCGCAGATGGCTTCGCACAGGTGGCAGGCGCGGTGATGGAGAGTCTTGGTCATGGCCAGTCTCTGTCTTGTTCTGGGCAGGCAACGGGCATGCCTGCGGGAACAAAACTATGGCCCGTGCAAGGGAGCGATGCCAGCGATGTTCGTCTTGTGAATCGACGGCTATCAGGCGAGCCGATAGCCTGTCAGGTTCAGTTGGACGGCAGCTGCGGCGGCGCCTGCAACTGGATTTCCTGAATGGTCTCGATCTGCTCGTGAGCGATGTGCACACCGGTGAGTTCGCCGATCAGCCGCCAGTGCTCGTCGAGCCCGGCACTGATGGTCGCCATGCGATCGATCATGTGACGGCCGGCGGTCTTGACCACTTCGTCGTCGCTGCGCAGCAGTTCGAAGGACATTGAGGTCACCGACGCGGTGAGATGGGTCAAAGAGCGAGCCGTGTGACCCAGCAGTTCCATTAACAGTTTTTCTTTCGATTCCATGCGGAGGCTTCCTGCGTCGCTCGAAACTTATTTATAACCCAGCACTTTGCTTTAGCAAATGTTTCAGTCCGAGCATCCGACCAAGTGATGGCATGGCGCCACGGTCGTAAACCGACCCAGGCGACTCGATCCCCGCCATGCTGAATTGCCAAGCCCTGCAAGGCCAGTGTACAAAGAGGCTCGTGGCGGCTCTGAACCCGGCTTCATCAAATGTGCGACAGCAACATCCGACGCCCCACCGAATCCCGCAAAATCCGTAGCCTATTGGCGTAACGCGACATTTAGTGTCAATATCGCGCCTTCCCCTATTTCGTCGCCCCGTGCGGCTTACGCCGCAGGTCTCGCCCGTTGTTCCGTTAAACAAGGCTTTGAGCATCTGCGGTTTGTAACAAAAAGGTAGTCAATGATGAGCGCAAGGCACTTTCTCTCCCTGATGGATTGCACGCCCGAAGAGCTGGTCAGCGTGATCCGTCGAGGCGTTGAGCTCAAGGACCTGCGTAACCGCGGCGTACTGTTCGAGCCGCTGAAAAACCGCGTCCTGGGGATGATTTTCGAGAAATCCTCGACCCGTACCCGGATCTCCTTCGAGGCCGGCATGATCCAGCTCGGTGGCCAGGCGATCTTCCTCTCGCCACGCGACACCCAGCTGGGCCGTGGCGAGCCGATTGGCGACTGCGCCATCGTCATGTCGAGCATGCTCGACGCGGTGATGATCCGTACCTTTGCCCACAGCACCCTGACCGAATTCGCCGCCAACTCGCGCGTGCCAGTGATCAACGGCCTGTCCGATGACTTGCACCCGTGCCAGTTGCTGGCCGACATGCAGACCTTCCTCGAACACCGTGGCTCGATTCAGGGCAAGACCGTGGCGTGGATCGGCGACGGCAACAACATGTGCAACAGCTATATAGAAGCGGCGATCCAGTTCGACTTCCAGTTGCGCGTTGCCTGCCCGCAAGGCTACGAGCCCAATCCTGAGTTCGTCGCCCGCGCCGGCGATCGCGTGACCATCGTCCGCGATCCGCAAGACGCCGTGCGCGGTGCGCACCTGGTGAGCACTGACGTCTGGACTTCGATGGGTCAGGAAGAGGAAACTGCCAAGCGCCTGAAGCTGTTTGCACCGTTCCAGGTGACCCGCGCCCTGCTCGATCTGGCGGCTGAAGATGTGCTGTTCATGCACTGCCTGCCGGCGCACCGCGGTGAAGAAATCAGCCTCGACCTGCTCGATGACCCGCGCTCCGTTGCCTGGGATCAGGCAGAAAACCGTCTCCACGCACAGAAGGCCCTGCTTGAGTTCCTCGTCGAACCGGCATATCACCACGCATGAGTCATGAATTACTGCTGAACCTGCGCAACCTCGCTTGCGGCTACCAAGATCAACGCGTGGTGCAGAACCTCAATCTGCACCTCAACGCTGGCGACATCGGCTGCCTGCTCGGCTCGTCCGGCTGCGGCAAGACCACCACCCTGCGCGCGATTGCCGGTTTTGAACCGGTGCACGAAGGGGAAATCACTTTGGGCGGCGAAACCATTTCCAGCGCCGGTTTCACTCTGGCCCCGGAGAAACGCCGGATCGGCATGGTGTTCCAGGACTACGCACTGTTCCCGCACCTCAGCGTCGCGGACAACATCGCCTTCGGGATCCGCAAGCACCCGAACAAGGCGCGCGTCACCGAAGAGCTGCTGGAACTGGTCAACCTGAAGAACCTCGGCAAACGCTTCCCGCACGAGCTCTCCGGCGGCCAGCAACAACGCGTCGCCCTCGCCCGCGCCCTGGCGCCAGAACCGCAACTGCTGCTGCTCGACGAACCGTTCTCCAACCTCGATGGCGAACTGCGCCGCAAGCTCAGCCACGAAGTGCGCGACATCCTCAAGGCCCGTGGCACCAGTGCGATTCTGGTGACCCACGACCAGGAAGAAGCCTTCGCCGTGAGCGATCACGTTGGCGTATTCAAGGAAGGCCGGCTGGAACAGTGGGACACACCCTACAATCTCTACCACGAGCCGGCGACGCCGTTTGTGGCCAGTTTCATTGGTCAGGGTTATTTCATTCGCGGTCAGCTCGGCAGCCCGGAATCGGTGCAGACCGAACTCGGCGAACTGCGCGGCAACCGGGCCTATACCTGGCCGGTGGGCGGCGCGGTGGATGTGTTGCTGCGTCCGGATGACATCGTTTATGCGCCGGACAGCGCGTTGAAAGCACGCATCGTCGGCAAGACCTTCCTCGGTGCCTCGACCCTGTATCGCCTGCAACTGCCGACCGGCGCGCAGCTGGAATCGATCTTCCCCAGCCATGCGGACCATCAGGTGGGTACGGATGTCGGGATTCGGGTTGCTGCAGAACACCTGGTCCTGTTCCAGGCATCGGGCAGCACCGCCGCACAAATCCCGGCAGTGGAAAACGGCGTCCGCCGCTACAGCACCGCCCTCTGATCAAACAGAACATCGGAGTGTGGAGGTTTTTTGTGGTGAGGGGATTTATCCCCGATGGGGCGCGAAGCGGCCCTTTAACCTGCACCGCGGAGTGCCTGGCACTGTGCAAGTAATGGTTTGGGGCTGCTGCTCAGCCCATCGGGGATAAATCCCCTCACTACAAAGGCTCACTCCAACAAAGTTTTGCGTTAACCGAGGATCAGTGTACCGCTGGCCACCAGCGTCGCATTCCCGCCGATCTTCACCCGCTCCCCCTCCAGCCGACAGAACAACTCCCCGCCCCGCGCCGAACGCTGGCACGCGGTCAGGCTCGACTTGCCCAGACGTTTCGACCAGTAGGGAATCAAGCTGCAATGCGTCGAACCGGTGACCGGGTCTTCGTTGATACCGATGGCCGGCGCAAAATAACGCGAGACAAAATCATGCTGATTGCCGCGCGCCGTCACGATGGCGCCGAGCCACGGCAGTTTCGCCAGCGCGACCATGTCCGGTGTGCAGTCGAGCACTGCCTGCTCCGACTCCAGCACCACGAACAACTCGTTGGAACCGAGCACATCCACCGCCTCGACACCCAGCGCACGCTCGACATCCAGCGTCACGCCAATCGCCGATGGCACGATCGACGGAAAGTCCAGCCACAGGCGATCACCTTCGCGGCTGACGCTCAACGGCCCGGACTTGCAGGTGAAGTCCAGACGCTCGACGTTTTCCTTGTAGACCTCGAACAACACGTGGGCACTGGCCAGCGTCGCATGCCCGCACAACGGCACTTCGGTGGTCGGAGTGAACCAGCGGATGTGCCACGCGGCGCCTTCGCGCACCACGAACGCGGTTTCCGCCAGATTGTGTTCGGCGGCGATCTTCTGCATCAACTCATCCGCAAGCCATGCGTCGAGCCGATACACCATCGCCGGATTGCCACTGAACGGTCGGTCGCTGAACGCGTCGACCTGATGAAACTCAAGCTGCATAACCTTCTCCCTAAGTCCGTGGGCAGAGCATGCGGCGCGGGCCGGTTCAGCGCCAGTGACAGAACCGGCCAATTTTCTTCATACAGAATTCAGCGTTACACCCGACCGATGTCGGCAAATTTGGCCTGTGTATGCTCGGCGAGCACGGCGGGCGCCAACTCGACCTCCAGGCCGCGTCGGCCAGCACTGACATAAATAGTCGCAAAACCCTGAGCCGAGTTATCGATGAAGGTGCGCAGACGCTTCTTCTGCCCCAGCGGACTGATCCCGCCCAGCAGGTAACCGGTGGAACGCTGCGCCGCCGCCGGGTCAGCCATTTCGACTTTCTTCACGCCCGCCGCGTGTGCCAGCCCCTTGAGATCAAGGCTTCCGACGACCGGTACCACCGCCACCAGCAATTCACCTTTTTCGCTGGCAGCGAGCAGCGTCTTGAACACCTGCGCCGGCTCCAGCGCCAGTTTCTCTGCGGCCTCCAGCCCATAGGACGCGGCCTTCGGGTCATGTTCGTAACTGTGCACGCGATGTTCGGCACGAACTTTTTTCAACAAGTCCAACGCAGGGGTCATGGCAGCTCCAGGCTCGGCATCAACAGAAAAATCCTGCGCCGGATTCTAGGTCATCACAGCGCAAAAGGCTCTAGCGCAAGCCCCGTTTCCCGGGCTTTGCGCGTGAGCCGCCAGGCTATCGCCGCCGCCATCGGCAGGACCATTCAGCAGGTTGATAGTTGAATTGTGACCGACGGTTCACTTTCGACCTTTGACAGGTTTGTTTCTTGTCTATATTTTTTCGAATCTGAATAATGTAAGAATTATCGTCACCGCAGCACCCAGCAGTAAACCGGGAACAGGATGGGGATCCTGCCCCGGGGAAAATCGCGCCTTGCCCTGACGGCAAACGCGCCAGACAACAACAAAAACCGAGGTTTTCAATGACAACTGCTTTACAGCAACCATCGCTTTCCGGCCAATGCCTGGCCGAGTTTCTGGGGACTGCACTTCTGATCTTTTTCGGCACTGGCTGTGTCGCCGCGCTCAAAGTCGCGGGCGCCAGCTTCGGTCTGTGGGAAATCAGTATCATCTGGGGCGTCGGCGTGAGCATGGCGATCTACCTGACCGCCGGCGTTTCCGGCGCGCACCTGAACCCTGCCGTGAGCATTGCCCTGAGCATTTTCGCCGACTTCGAAAAGCGCAAACTGCCGTTCTATATCCTGTCGCAGATCGCTGGCGCCTTCTGCGGCGCGCTGTTGTTTTACACGCTGTACAGCAACCTGTTCTTCGATTACGAACAAACCCATCATATGGTGCGTGGCACGGCCGCCAGCCTCGAACTGGCCTCGGTGTTCTCGACGTTCCCCAATCCAGTGCTGTCCACCGCCCAGGCGTTCTTGGTCGAGATGATCATCACCGCGATCCTGATGGGCGTGATCATGGCCCTGACCGACGACAACAACGGTCTGCCGAAAGGCCCGATTGCCCCGCTGCTGATCGGTTTGCTGATTGCCGTGATCGGCAGTTCGATGGGCCCGCTGACCGGTTTTGCGATGAACCCGGCACGGGACTTCGGTCCGAAACTGATGACTTTCTTCGCCGGCTGGGGTGAAATTTCCTTCACTGGCGGCCGCGATATTCCGTACTTCCTGATACCGATTTTTGCACCGATTGTCGGTGCCTGCCTCGGCGCCGCCGGGTATCGCGGGCTCATTGCCCGTCACCTGACCGGCGCCACACCTGCTACAAAGGATGCAGAACCGGCCATTGACGGCAAACCAAGAACTTCTTGAAACAGTCGGCGCGGGCTCCTGCCCATTTAGAACCCGCGCCACGGCCCACTCTCCCTTATTTCGTCCAAGGCAATCGACATGACCGACATTCAGAATAAGAACTACATCATTGCCCTCGATCAGGGTACGACCAGCTCCCGCGCGATCATCTTCGACCGCGACGCGAACGTGGTCTGCACCGCCCAGCGCGAATTCGCCCAGCATTACCCGCAAGCCGGTTGGGTCGAGCACGATCCGATGGAAATCTTTGCCACCCAGAGCGCAGTGATGGTCGAAGCGCTGGCCCAGGCCGGTCTGCATCACGATCAGGTCGCCGCCATCGGTATCACCAACCAGCGTGAAACCACTGTGGTCTGGGACAAGACCACCGGTCGTCCGGTGTACAACGCCATCGTCTGGCAGTGCCGCCGCAGCACCGAGATCTGCCAGCAGCTCAAGCGCGATGGCCATGAAGAGTACATCCGCGACAACACCGGTCTGGTCACCGACCCGTACTTCTCCGGCACCAAGCTGAAGTGGATCCTCGACAACGTCGAAGGCAGCCGCGAACGTGCGCGCAACGGCGAACTGCTGTTCGGCACCGTCGACAGCTGGCTGATCTGGAAATTCACCGGCGGCAAGGTGCACGTCACCGACTACACCAACGCCTCGCGCACCATGCTCTTCAACATCCACTCGCTGGAGTGGGACTCGAAGATGCTGGAAATCCTCGACATCCCGCGCGAGATGCTCCCGGAAGTGAAAGCGTCTTCGGAAATCTACGGTCGCACCAAGAGCGGCATCGCCATCGGCGGTATCGCCGGTGATCAGCAAGCGGCACTGTTCGGCCAGATGTGCGTCGAGCCGGGCCAGGCAAAAAACACCTACGGCACTGGCTGCTTCCTGCTGATGAACACCGGCGACAAAGCGGTGAAATCGCAGCACGGCATGCTCACCACCATCGCTTGCGGCCCGCGTGGCGAAGTGGCTTACGCCCTGGAAGGCGCAGTCTTCAACGGTGGCTCGACCGTGCAGTGGCTGCGCGATGAACTGAAGATCGTCAACGACGCTCACGACACCGAATACTTCGCCAACAAAGTGAAGGACAGCAACGGCGTGTACCTGGTACCGGCGTTCACCGGTCTGGGCGCTCCGTACTGGGACCCGTATGCCCGTGGCGCACTGTTCGGCCTGACGCGCGGCGTGCGCGTGGATCACATCATCCGTGCCGCGCTGGAATCGATCGCCTACCAGACCCGCGACGTGCTCGACGCCATGCAACAGGACTCCGGCGAACGCCTCAAGGCCCTGCGCGTGGACGGCGGCGCGGTCGCCAACAACTTCCTCATGCAGTTCCAGGCCGACATCCTCGGCACCCAGGTCGAGCGCCCGCAAATGCGCGAAACCACGGCACTGG
The DNA here is from genome assembly GCF_019775695.1 of Pseudomonas sp. AO-1. Taxonomy (NCBI): domain Bacteria; kingdom Pseudomonadati; phylum Pseudomonadota; class Gammaproteobacteria; order Pseudomonadales; family Pseudomonadaceae; genus Pseudomonas; species Pseudomonas sp. AO-1. The sequence goes on along the minus strand of NZ_CP079947.1, from coordinate 1,524,224 downwards.
GCGCGGCGTATCTGGCCGGTCTGGCGTGCGGTTTCTGGGGCAGCCTGGAAGAACTGCGCGGCAAAGCGGTAATCGAGCGCGAGTTCGAACCGAGCCTGGACGAAGTCGAGAAAGAGAAACTGTACAAAGGCTGGAAAAAAGCCGTCAGCCGCACCCGTGACTGGGCGCGTGAAGACGCTGAATAAGCCAGTCTGTGGACTGACTTAAGCTGTCCAAACAGCGTGAAAGCGTAGCGAGCGAAGGCAAGACAAGGCAAAAACAGGCGAGGACGCGGAGTTTACGGGTTTGTAAATGAGCAGTCCGAGCCTGTTTTTAACGCAGGATTGCCGAGCGCAGTAGCTTTCACGTTGTTTGGAAACTGGTCGGGAGGAGATTCCTGCGTCATCATGGGCAAATTTTGCACGGCAGCCCAAAGGAAGCCCCATGAATCTGCCTCCCCGTCAGCAGCAAATCCTCGAGCTGGTCCGCGAACGCGGCTATGTGAGCATCGAGGAAATGGCCACGCTGTTCGTTGTGACCCCGCAAACCATCCGCCGCGACATCAATCAGCTCGCGGAAGCCAATCTGTTGCGTCGCTACCATGGCGGCGCGGCCTACGATTCCAGCGTCGAAAACACCGCCTATGCGATGCGCGCCGATCAGATGCGCGACGAAAAACAACGCATCGGTGAAGCCATCGCCGCGCAGATCCCCGATCACGCCTCGCTGTTCATCAACATCGGCACCACCACCGAATCGATTGCCCGCGCCCTGCTCAATCACAACCATTTGAAGATCATCACCAACAACCTGCACGTCGCCTCGATGCTCAGTGCCAAGGATGATTTCGATGTGCTGCTGACCGGCGGCAACGTGCGCCGTGACGGCGGCGTGGTGGGTCAGGCGAGTGTGGATTTCATCAATCAGTTCAAGGTCGATTTTGCGCTGGTGGGCATCAGCGGCATCGACGAAGACGGCAGCCTGCTCGACTTCGATTATCAGGAAGTACGCGTGTCGCAGGCGATCATCGCCAACGCGCGACAGGTGATTCTGGCGGCGGACTCGAGCAAATTCGGGCGTAACGCGATGATTCGCCTCGGTCCAATCAGCCTGATCGACTGCCTGGTGACCGATCAGCAACCGGTGCCGGCGCTGGCGCAATTGCTGAGCCAGCACAAGATTCGCCTGGAAGTCGTTTAATCCCGTCGACATTCCCCTGTGGCGAGGGGATTTATCCCCGATGGGCTGCGAAGCAGTCCCAAAACCACCCAATGCGGTGTGCCTGATATCCAACATTGAGGGGCCGCTACGCGGCCCATCGGGGATAAATCCCCTCGCTACAGAGAGCATCCCTGCCTCAATAATGTTCGAATATTTTCCTTTAGCCGCCCTTCGATGAGTTTTTTCAATCGAAGGCGACTGGCTGCGCGCGTCTTTATGGGCTACCATTTTCGCAAATGAACATTTATGTTCGATTTCCAAGACAGAAAATCAAAAGAGCCTGAGGCCAGCCGATGTCCACCTCTACCTTGCGTACGCCCCCGATTGCCGAGATCTATGATGTTGCCGTGATTGGCGGCGGGATCAATGGCGTGGGGATTGCAGCGGATGCCGCCGGTCGCGGTCTTTCGGTGTTCCTTTGCGAAAAGGATGACCTGGCCAGCCACACTTCGTCGGCCAGCAGCAAGCTGATCCACGGTGGCCTGCGCTACCTCGAACATTACGAATTTCGTCTGGTACGTGAAGCGCTGGCCGAGCGCGAAGTGCTGCTGGCCAAGGCGCCGCACATCGTCAAGCCGATGCGATTTGTGCTGCCGCATCGCCCGCACCTGCGTCCGGCGTGGATGATCCGCGCGGGCCTGTTCCTTTATGACAACCTCGGCAAGCGCGAAAAGCTGCCAGGTTCGAAAAGCCTGAAGTTCGGCGCCGACAGCGCACTGAAAAGCGAAATCAAGAAAGGCTTCGAATACTCCGACTGCTGGGTCGATGACGCCCGCCTCGTTGTGTTGAATGCGATGGCTGCCCGTGAACACGGCGCGCACATTCACACCCAGACCCGTTGCGTCAGCGCCCGCCGCGCCAAGGGCCTGTGGTACCTGAACCTGGAACGCGCCGATGGCAGCCTGTTTTCGATCACCGCCAAAGCGCTAGTGAACGCCGCCGGTCCATGGGTCGCCAAGTTCATCCGTGACGACCTGAAGATGGAATCGCCGTACGGCATTCGCCTGATTCAGGGCAGCCACATCATTGTGCCGAAGCTGTACGAAGGCGATCACGCGCATATCCTGCAAAACGAAGATCAGCGCATCGTTTTCACTATTCCGTACCTGAACCACTTCACTCTGATCGGCACCACCGACCGTGAGTACACCGGCGATCCGGCGAAAGTGGCAATCACCGACGGCGAAACCGATTACCTGCTGAAAGTGGTCAACGCCCACTTCAAGAAGCAGATCAGCCGCGACGACATCCAGCACAGCTACTCGGGCGTGCGCCCGCTGTGCAATGACGAATCCGACAATCCGTCGGCCGTAACCCGCGACTACACCCTGGCCCTGTCTGGCGGCGGCGAAGAGGCACCGCTGCTGTCGGTGTTCGGCGGCAAGCTGACCACCTACCGCAAGCTCGCAGAGTCGGCGATGGCCCAGTTGATGCCGTACTTCCCCCAGATGCGCCCGAGCTGGACCGCCACCGCGACCCTGCCCGGCGGCGAAGACATGACCACCCCACAAGCCTTGAGCGCACAGATCCGCGACAAGTTCGACTTCGTCCCGAGCGAAATCGCTCGCCGCTGGGCCACCACCTACGGCAGCCGCACCTGGCGCATGCTCGAAGGCGTGGAAACGCTGGCCGACATGGGCGAACACCTCGGCGGCGGGCTCTATACCCGTGAGGTTGACTACCTGTGCAGCGAAGAATGGGCGACCACGGCGCACGACATTTTGTGGCGTCGCAGCAAACTGGGCCTGTTCACCACCCCGGCCGAGCAGGAGAAACTGGCGGCCTACCTGGGCAAGGTCGAGCAGAACCGCAAGATTGAAGCGGCTTGATTTGAACATCGCTTAAAAGGAAGCCCCTGAATTGAGAAATTCAGGGGCTTTTTGCTGCGTGACTTACTTTGCCTGCCACTAACCCTGTGGCGAGGGGATTTATCCCCGATGGACTGCGAAGCGGTCCTCGCCTTTGCGCTGAAAGAAGGCCGCTTCGCGACCTATCGGGGATAAATCCCCTCGCTACAAGGTTATGCGGGTTCGAGCGATCATCAATACGAGGGCAGCGATTAAAGATCGTTCGGTTTTCCGAACGCGACCTCCCGGTCGATTCGGATAACCGGATCAATTTCAGTCAAAAACATTAACTAAAAACTTTAATTTCCTTATTAATCAATCAGTTGACCCACTACAACTGCTCTGGCACGACTCATGCTCTACACTCTCTCGACGAATGCCTGCCGTGCCAACACTTCAGGACCCGTCAGGCATTCGAAGCACAAAAGGGCCGACGAACTGGCTCCATAAAAAAAACAATTCGAGGAAAATTTGATGCGCATCGTTCCCCCTATCCTGGGCGCAGCCATTGCGGCCGCTCTGATCAGCACACCAGTTTTCGCCGCCGAACTCACCGGCACCCTGAAGAAAATCAACGATTCCGGCACCATCACCCTCGCTCACCGCGACAGCTCCATCCCGTTTTCCTACATCGCGGATGCTTCCGGCAAGCCAGTGGGCTACTCCCACGACATTCAAGTGGCCATCGTTGAAGCCCTGAAAAAAGACCTGAACAAGCCAGACCTGCAGGTCAAGTACAACCTGGTGACCTCGCAAACCCGTATCCCGCTGATCCAGAACGGCACCGCGGATATCGAGTGCGGCTCGACCACCAACAACGCCGAACGCGCCCAACAGGTCGACTTCACCGTCAACATCTTCGAAATCGGCACCCGTCTGCTGGTCAAGAAAGACAAGGATGGCAACCCGTCCTACAAAGACTTCGCCGACCTCAAGGGCAAAAACGTCGTGACCACCGCCGGCACCACGTCCGAGCGCATCATCAAAGCGATGAACGCCGACAAGCAGATGGGCATGAACATCATCTCCGCCAAGGACCACGGCGAATCCTTCAACATGCTGGAAAGCGGCCGCGCCGTTGCCTTCATGATGGACGACGCCTTGCTGGCCGGTGAAGAAGCCAAGGCCAAGAAGCCGACTGACTGGGTCATCACCGGTACGCCACAGTCCTTCGAAGCCTACGCGTGCATGGTGCGTAAAGACGACCCGGCGTTCAAGAAAGCGGTGGATGACGCCATCGTCGGCCTGTACAAGTCCGGCGAGATCAACAAGATCTACAGCAAGTGGTTCGAAAGCCCGATCCCACCGAAAGGCCTGAACCTTAACTTCCCGATGAGCGACAAGGTGAAAGAGCTGATCGCCAATCCGAGCGACAAGCCTGCGCCTGACGTAAAAATCTGATTCCTGACTAACCTGTCGTCTGAGGGAGCAACCTCCCTCAGACGTCTGTTACTACCTGCTGGCTTTACTGTGGAACACTCGACCAGGCGGTTTCCGAGCCGATCGCGTGTGCCCGACGTTCAACGTCGGACGGGAAAGGATCTTCCCCAAGCGGGTGCTTGTACATCGATCGATTTCGAGGGGAGACCCTAATGAATTACAACTGGGACTGGGGCGTGTTCTTCAAGTCCACCGGCGTGGGCAGCGAGACGTATCTCGACTGGTTCATTTCCGGTCTGGGCTGGACCATTGCCATCGCCGTCGTGGCCTGGATCATCGCTTTGCTGCTGGGCTCCATTCTGGGGGTCATGCGCACCGTGCCGAGCCGCCTCGTGTCGGGCATCGCGACGTGCTATGTCGAGCTGTTTCGCAACGTGCCGCTGCTGGTTCAGCTGTTCATCTGGTACTTCCTGGTGCCCGACCTGCTGCCGCAAAACCTGCAGGACTGGTACAAACAGGATCTGAACCCGACCACCTCGGCCTACCTGAGTGTCGTCGTGTGCCTGGGCCTGTTCACCGCCGCCCGGGTCTGCGAGCAAGTGCGCACCGGTATCCAGGCGCTGCCACGCGGCCAGGAATCCGCCGCCCGCGCCATGGGTTTCAAGCTGCCGCAGATCTACTGGAACGTGCTGCTGCCCCAGGCCTACCGCATCATCATTCCGCCGCTGACCTCGGAATTCCTCAACGTCTTCAAGAACTCCTCCGTGGCGTCCCTGATCGGCCTGATGGAACTGCTGGCGCAAACCAAACAGACCGCCGAATTCTCGGCCAACCTGTTTGAAGCGTTCACCCTGGCCACGCTGATCTACTTCACCCTGAACATGAGCCTGATGCTGCTGATGCGCATGGTCGAGAAGAAAGTCGCGGTGCCCGGCCTGATCTCCGTGGGGGGTAAATAATGGACTTCGATTTCAGCGGCATCATCCCCGCGATCCCGGGCCTGTGGAACGGCATGCTCATGACCTTGAAGCTGATGGTCATGGGCGTGGTCGGCGGCATCGTGCTCGGTACGATCCTCGCGCTGATGCGCCTGTCGTCCAGCAAACTGCTGTCCCGCGTGGCCGGCGCCTATGTGAACTATTTCCGCTCGATCCCGCTGCTGCTGGTGATCACCTGGTTCTACCTCGCGGTACCGTTCGTGCTGCGCTGGATCACCGGCGAAGACACCCCGATCGGCGCGTTCACGTCCTGCGTCGTGGCCTTCATGATGTTCGAAGCCGCGTACTTCTGTGAAATCGTCCGTGCCGGCGTGCAGTCGATCCCCAAAGGCCAGATGGCCGCCGCGCAGGCGATGGGCATGACCTATGGCCAGACCATGCGTCTGATCATCCTGCCCCAGGCGTTCCGCAAGATGACCCCGTTGCTGCTGCAACAGTCGATCATCCTGTTCCAGGACACCTCGCTGGTCTATACCGTGGGCCTGGTGGACTTCCTCAACTCCGCCCGCTCCAGCGGCGACATCATCGGTCGTTCCAACGAGTTCCTGATCTTTGCCGGTGTCGTTTACTTCATCATCAGCTTTTCCGCCTCGCTGCTGGTCAAGCGTCTGCAAAAAAGGTTTGCCGTATGATCTCCATCAAGAACATCAACAAGTGGTATGGCGACTTCCAGGTGCTGACTGATTGCAGCACCGAGGTCAAGAAAGGCGAAGTGATCGTGGTCTGCGGCCCGTCGGGCTCGGGCAAGTCGACCCTGATCAAATGCGTCAACGCGCTGGAGCCGTTCCAGAAAGGCGACATCGTCGTCGATGGCACCTCGATTGCCGACCCGAAGACCAACCTGCCGAAACTGCGCTCGCGCGTCGGCATGGTGTTCCAGCATTTCGAGCTGTTCCCGCACCTGACCATTACCGAAAACCTGACCATTGCGCAGATCAAGGTATTGGGCCGCAGCAAGGAAGAAGCGACCAAAAAAGGTCTGCAACTGCTGGAACGCGTTGGCCTGTCGGCGCATGCCCACAAGCACCCGGGGCAACTGTCCGGCGGTCAGCAGCAGCGTGTGGCGATTGCCCGTGCGCTGGCGATGGACCCGATCGTCATGCTGTTCGACGAACCGACCTCGGCGCTCGACCCGGAAATGGTCAACGAAGTGCTCGACGTGATGGTGCAACTGGCCCAGGAAGGCATGACCATGATGTGCGTAACCCACGAAATGGGCTTCGCCCGCAAAGTGGCTGACCGCGTGATTTTCATGGATGCCGGCAAGATCATCGAAGACTGCAAGAAAGAAGAGTTCTTTGGCGACATCAGCCAACGCTCCGAACGCGCGCAGCATTTCCTCGAGAAAATCCTGCAGCACTAAAAGCAACACACTGAACGCTGTGGCGAGGGAGCTTTGTGGCGAGGGGATTTATCCCCGATGGGCCGCGAAGCGACCCCAGCATTTCAAAATCAAACCGCATCTGCCGGTTTGACGACTGCTTTGCAGCCGATCGGGGATAAATCCCCTCGCCACAGGTTCCGCGCTCGAACAAACCAGGATGCTGTTAGCCATGCTGGTTGACCCAAGGCAACTGTGATGAAATGCGACCCCAATCTCTATCGCGCAGCGCCGCCATCACTTGCCGTGAAGCCTCGTCTGATTCGCCATCTGTTTCTGCCGCCGCTGATCATCGTGCTGATGATCGGACTGGGTTACGCCGGTTTCTGGACCAGTGAACATTTCGGCATCCGCAGCCTCAGCGAAAACGGCCAGCGTCAGCTTGAACTGCACGCGCGCACCGTCGAAAGCGAGATCAGCAAATACACCTACCTGCCCAGCCTGCTGGAACTGGAAACCAGCGTCCCGCAATTGCTGGCCGATCCAACCCCGGAACACCGGCAAACGGTCAATGCTTACCTTGAAGGCCTGAACCGGCGCAGCCGCAGTCGGGCCATCTATGTCATGGACACCACCGGCCGCGTGATGGCCACCAGCAACTGGCGCGACGTCGACAGTTACCTCGGCGAAGACCTGTCCTTTCGCGCCTATTTCCAGAACGCCGTGCGCGGCGAGCCCGGACGTTTCTACGGGATCGGCAGCACCAGCGGCGAACCCGGTTATTACCTCGCCCACGGTCTGGAAGAACACGGCAAGATCATCGGCGTCGCCGTGGTCAAAGTGCGTCTCGAAGCCCTGGAAGAGCGCTGGCAACGCGCCCGCCTGGAAGCCTTCGTCAGCGACGAGAACGGCATCATCATTCTTTCCAGCGATCCGGCGCGGCGCCTGAAATCGGTGGTTCCGCTGAGCGATGAAACCAAAGAGAAGCTCGCCCGCAGCCTGCAGTATTACTGGTTTCCGCTCAACGAACTGCAACCACTGGCCCGCGAAACCCTGGCCGAAGGCGTGGAGAAACTGACCTTCCCCGCCAACAGCGAAGTGAGCGCCGATGACGACAGCATCAGCTATCTGGCTCAGACCCGGCCACTGAGCGACACACCGTGGAATTTCACCTTGCTCACGCCGTTGCAGGACCTGCGCCGTGAAGCGATCAACCAAGGCATTCTGGTGGCGGTGGCGTTCGCTCTGGTGGCGTTTTTGCTGATTGCCTGGAACGAGCGGCGCAAGGTCATCGCCACCCGCCTCGCCGCTCGCGAAGCCTTGCAGGAGGCCAACAGTCAACTCGAGCGACGGATCACCGAACGCACCGGCGACCTGCGCGCCAGCAACGAACGCCTCAAGAGCCAGATCCGCGAACGACGGCAGGCCGAAGAAACCCTGCGCCGCGCTCAGGACGAACTGGTGCAGGCCGGCAAACTCGCAGCCATCGGCCAGATGTCGACCAGCATTGCCCACGAATTGAACCAGCCCCTGGCGGCGATGCGCACCCTGTCCGGCAACACCATTCGGTTCCTCGAACGCGGCCAGCTCGACGTCGCCAGCACCAACCTCAAGACCATCAATGACCTGATCGACCGCATGGGCCGGATCACGGCCAGCCTGCGCTCGTTCGCCCGACGCGGGGACGACAAGGGCCAGGCCAGTCTCGGCAAAGCGGTGGACGCCGCGCTGCAGGTGCTGGGTGCCAGGGTCGAGAGCGCGTCACTGCAACTGCATCGGCAATTCATCGACGTGCAAGTGCAGATCGACCAGACCCGCCTCGAACAGATTCTGGTCAACCTGATCGGCAATGCCCTCGACGCCATGCAGGCGCAGCCGCAGCCGGAACTGTGGCTGGAGGGCGAAGAGTTCAACGGCAAATATCGTCTGCGGGTGCGCGACAACGGCCACGGCGTCGATGCCGAGGCGCGCAAGCATCTGTTCGAGCCGTTCTTCACCACCAAACCCGGCGAACAGGGCCTGGGCCTCGGCCTGACCCTCTCCGCCAGCCTCGCTGCCGCCACCGGCGGGCACCTGGGTGTCGAACATCCGGCCAGCGGTGGCACCACCTTCGTCCTCAGTTTACCGTTGGTAAGCCCTACTCCTGCCGAGCCAATATGAACCACGACCTTAGTGTGCTGATCGTCGAAGACGACCCCCATGTGCTGCTCGGCTGCCAGCAGGCACTGACCCTGGAAGACATTCCCTGCATCGGTGTCGGCAGTGCCGAAGAAGCGCTGGAGCAGGTTGGCGACAACTTCGCCGGCATCGTCATCAGCGACATCCGCCTGCCGGGCATCGATGGCCTGGAACTGCTGACCCGCCTCAAGCAACGCGACCGCAGTCTGCCGGTGGTGCTGATCACCGGTCATGGTGACATCTCAATGGCGGTCGGTGCGATGCAGAAAGGCGCCTACGATTTCATGGAGAAACCGTTCTCGCCGGAGCGTCTGGTCGACGTCGCCCGCCGCGCACTGGAGCAACGCAGCCTCGCCCGGGAAGTGTCTTCGCTGCGTCGGCAACTGGCTGAACGCGATTCCCTCGAAGGCCGGATCATCGGTCGCTCGCCAGCCATGCAGAACCTGCGTGAACTGATCGCCAACGTCGCCGACACCTCGGCCAACGTATTGATCGAAGGCGAGACCGGCACCGGTAAGGAACTGGTCGCGCGCTGCCTGCACGATTTCAGCCGCCGCCACACCAAGCAATTCGTCGCGCTGAACTGTGGCGGCCTGCCGGAGAACCTGTTCGAAAGCGAGATTTTCGGCCACGAAGCCAACGCCTTCACCGGTGCCGGCAAACGGCGTATCGGCAAGATCGAACACGCCGACGGCGGCACGCTGTTCCTCGATGAAGTGGAAAGCATGCCGCTGCCGTTGCAGATCAAACTGCTGCGCGTGTTGCAGGAACGCACCCTCGAACGCCTCGGCTCGAACCAGAGCGTGGCGGTGGATTGCCGGGTGATTGCGGCGACCAAATCCGACCTCGACGAAGCGAGCAAGGCCGGCGAGTTTCGCAGCGACCTGTACTACCGCCTCAACGTGGTGACGCTGGAACTGCCGCCGCTGCGCGAGCGCCGCGAGGACATCCTGCAACTGTTCGAACACTTCACCCAGCAGTCGGCGCTGCGTTTCGACCGCGCGTTGCCCGAGCTGGACAACCAGACCCTGTCAAACCTGATGAGCCACGACTGGCCGGGCAACGTGCGCGAACTGCGTAACGTCGCCGAGCGCTTTGCCCTCGGCCTGCCGGCGTTCAAGAAGTCCGGCGCCAGCAGCGGCGGTCAGGGGCTGGCGTTCGCCGAAGCGGTGGAAGCCTTCGAGCGCAATCTGCTCAACGATGCCTTGCAACGCAGCGGCGGCAACCTGACTCAAGCCAGTCTGGAGCTGGGCATGGCCAAGACCACGCTGTTCGACAAAGTGAAAAAGTACGGGTTGAGCCACTGATGGATCTGGTACTCAAAGCGGCACTCGGCGCGGCGGTGGTGCTGATCCTCGCCGCGCTGTCGAAGACCAAAAACTATTACATCGCCGGACTGGTGCCGCTGTTTCCGACCTTCGCCCTGATCGCCCACTACATCGTCGGCAAAGGTCGTTCGATCGACGATCTGAAGGCGACGATTGTGTTCGGCATGTGGTCGATCATTCCGTACTTCATCTATCTGGCGACGCTGTACGTGATGGTTGACCGCATGCGCCTGGAGGCTTCACTGGCCGTGGCGGTGGTCGCGTGGCTGATCGCGGCGACCGTGCTGGTCTCGGTGTGGGTACGCCTGCACAGCTGATCACAGTCCGCGCCCACAAGGGAACCGCATTGCAAACGTAGGAGCGGGCTTGCTCGCGAAGAGGCCCGAGTCAACACCGTCAAAACCTCAGCTAAAGCAGGTTGCCGCTTGCCACCGGCTCGATCTGCGCCCAGTGCGACGTGTCTTCACGATGCGCTTGCAAATACGGCAACACCGCCGCCAGCAACGGCGCCTTGAACGCCTCTTGAAAACGATGGGCCAGCCCCGGAATCAGCTTCAACTGACTGCCACGAATATGCGCCGCCAGATGCACGCCGTGCATCACCGGCAACAGCGGATCGGCCGTGCCGTGCACCACCAGGGTCGGCACCCGCAGTTGATTGAGCAACGTCACCCGGCTCGGCTCGGCGAGGATCGCCATGATCTGGCGCTTCACGCCTTCCGGGTTGAACGCCCGGTCGTAGGCCACCGCCGCCTGATGCAGCAACGCCTGCCGGTCATCCGTGACAGCCGGGCTGCCGAGCGCTGCCAGCAGATCGGCCTGCTGCTCCAGCGCCACTTCGCGATTCGGCGCGCCACGCCGCGCCAGCAGTTGCACCAGCGCCGCACTCGGTGCCGGCAAGCCTTCGGCGCCGGAACTGGTCATGATCAGTGTCAGGCTTTCCACCCGTTGTGGCGCCATCGCCGCCAAGTGCTGGGCGATCATCCCGCCCATGCTGGCACCCAGCACGTGAAACTGCTCGATGTGCAGCGCGTCCATCAACCCCAGCGCGTCATCGGCCATGTCGCTCAGCGAGTACGGTGCCGACACCGGCAATCCGAGCTTGTAACGCAGCACTTCAAAGGTCAGGTTGGCGTCGGCCGGGGCCTGACGCCAGGTCGACAGACCGACATCGCGGTTGTCATAGCGGATCACCCGAAAACCCTGCTGACAGAGCGCAACCACCACCTCGTCCGGCCAGTGAATCAACTGGCCGCCCAAACCCATGACCAGCAACAGCGCCGGATCCGAAGCACGGCCGATGCTCTGGTACGCCAGGCTCACCTGGGCCAGATCGACCCGTTCAGTCGGTACATTGACGTCGCAACGCGAAGCCGCCATCGACGGCAGGCCGAACAACAGCGCGGCCAACAGAAAAAATAAACGCATGAAGAAACACCGAAACGCAGAACCCCAGTAGAGCGCGAGTCTGATGAAGTTTGTTCAAGCGCGCTGCCACAGTTGCGTGACAGTTTGATGAAGTTTGCCGAGCGGTCATTCTCCGACAACGAATCAGGCCGGAACAGTCTGTACATCCTCTGCAACAAAACCACTCCCCCAGCGATAACCATGTACCGCATGGGCTTGTGACAGCGCGCCTCTAATAGGCATGAAAACCGGAATTACCCGGTCTGCATGCCCTCTGGAGCCCTGTCGCATGACCCATTCGCCTCCCCTTGTAACAGCCGACTTCGGCCTTGATCAGCGGCTACAGCCCAACGTCGATCAACATCTGCACCTGTTGGCCACGGCTCGTCTGAACGACTGTCACCAGCAATGGCTGGACCTCATGGCCCGGCATCCCGGGCAACCCGAAAGCGCCTGGTGGGATGCCCGCGCGCCCGGCACTGCGCTGTCACGGCGCGAGCATGCCTTGAGTCTCTATCAACTGCACTTTGAGGCCGCGCTTCAATGGGCGGCTGCCGAAGGCAAGCTCGACACCTCACAACGCCACAGGCTTGAGCAACTTCTCACCCCGTCGAGCCAGGTCGCGGCGGATCTGCGGGTCGCGCAACCGGTACTCAATCGTGTCGATAACAGCCGGGTGCGTCTGTACGGCACGTTGCTGCTTCAGTTGGAGGAAACGCTGCTGCTTTACCTGCCCGCACACCCACAACCGTTGCTCCGCTTCGAAAAACAGGCCGACCTTGAGCGCTGGCTGATGGATCAGCAACCGGAGCGACTGCAAGTCTCCTCGCTGGACTTCATCGAATTCGGTAGTGATCCGCTCAAGCGCGGCGTTGAACCGCTGCTGTCGAGTTCGCCCGTCACTGGCGACAACGGGATCGCACTCGACAAGTTTTTCCCGATCACGCCCGCTCTGCCGCAAAGTGCCGGGCCAAGCGTCGATGAGGTCGCGCCCTTCGGTTTGCTGATGGCCGACATTCCCCTGGATCTGCGCCGGCAGACGCTGGCGCTTGAACAGCGTGCGCTTGACCGCTTGTTTGGCGACGCCGAGCCGAACAGTCCGCAACGTCAACAACTGGCACAACGACTCGTCGCCTTGCGCGAGGCTCAGCAGGCCAGCCATGACGCGGCATCGGCCCTGCTCGACAGCCACACTCCGCTGACCCTGCTCGAATTACGCCGCCGCTCAAACGAGCATTACCAGGCCTTGCTGCAGGCGCGTATCGCAGGGCTGCGCGCGGAGGTCGAACTGCAACGGACGCTGGAGCAACTGTCCGTCGCGGAACATCGGCGAGTCATCGCAATGCTGGACGCACCGGGACACCACCTGCCGCCAACGGACGGGGTCATCGCCCGCATATCGTTGGCTACGGCAGACGACAACATCAGCGCCGTCGAGGAGCTGCCAGGTGTACTGATCATCGCCCCTCTTGCAGCGCTGGCCCCCGGTTCCACCGACAGCCTGCTGCTTTACTGGCCCGGCGAGTTTGGCGGCCTGCAACGTTTTGCTTCGCGTGCGGCACTGGAGCAGAACGTGTTCAAACGCTCGCCCCAGGACGGCGGGCTGACCCTGCACCTGACACCACTGACCGATGACCCGCTCGCCTGGTCACTCGATCAGCAGCTCTATCAATGCGAACAACAGGCCGCACAGATCCTACGCGACAACCCGCTGCCCGGCCGTGCCGGCGAGCGCCAGGCCGAGATGGAAAAGTTGCGCGAACAACACTTGCCACGCCTGACCGTGCCGATCGCGCAGGCCCGCGAACGGGCATTTGCCGAACGTCAGGCGCAAGACCGCAGCGCCGCGCTGGCCGGCAGCCTGCCCGAGTGGTTCGACAACCTCGACGCGGCGCACCGGAACACGCTCAAAGCGCTGATCAGCCACTACCTCGGCGCCATGCATCGCGCCCATGCGCTGCTCGAACGGGAGCTGCCGTCGCGTCAGGCCTTCGCCGAAAAACGCATCGACGCCCGCTTGCGCGCGGACTTCGCGCTCAAACAAAGCGTGAGCGTGAGCCTCGATCTGCCCGATTCGACGGTCTGGCAAAAAACCGTGATGGAAGGGGCTGCGCCTGGCACGCCGCAACGCAATGTCCTGACCGCGAGCGACAAGCGCAGCGATCTCGCCCTCGAACAACTGGCACAGCACAACATCGATCAAGCCATGTGGTGGCGACTGTCGTTCATGCAGGCCAGGATCCGTGCCGAGGACGAAACCGATCGGCAGCGCGTCGAAGCCGGACTCAACCTGGTCTACTTGCGCAAACTGGTGACCGAGCTCGATCTGCCCGGACGTTACGAAGAACAGATTCGCCAAGTGTTTTTCGGCGCGCCGGCAGAACCTGCGTTTCAGCAGGCCTGGCGCCGCGAATGCCTGAGCGAACCATGGCGGCTGATGCTCAGGTTGCAAGGTGAATTCGCCCTGCTGCAACGGCACATCGACAGTGCCGGCCATGCCGTACTGAAGGTCGCCATCGATGCGACTTCACCCCAGGCGTATGCCGTTGATGGGAAGCGCATCGCGCTGCTGCCGGTGCACCTGACGGTTGGTGGAGAGGACACCGCGCATGAGGGACCGAGCACGCTCGCCGGGCTGACGTTCATTGTCGAACAGAACAGTGGCCTGACCCTGCTCTACCTGCCCGACAGCACCGACGCCCTCTTCCTGCGGCAGTACACGACGCTGGAACAGGCGCGAATGGATCTGTTCAGGCGTTGTATGGACAGCAAAATGGTCAATTACCTGGCCGGACGCGCCGTGAGCGGCGATTTTGCCAGCCATGTCAGCCGTATCAATCAGGCGCAATTGCGCAATTTCGATGCCCTGATCGGCGTCGGAATGGCTTGGCCGGCGACCACATCGCTGGCCATTCATCTATTGAACGTGCACATGGGTCGGTTGCTGGAAGCCCATCACAGCAGTTCGCGTTCCAACGATGCGCTGTATCTGGAACGCTGTGCACTGAAATCCGGGGCATTGTTCAACTATCTGAAAATGGCCATCGGCATGGTGCCGTTCGTGGGGGCGGCAGTGGCCCTGTATGACGCCTGGAACAGCGCCAATCTGGCCGTCGCGGCGTTCTTGCGCGGCGAGCTCGGGCATGGTCTGGCGGAGGTGGAAGCGGTGCTGCTGTCACTGATCGACGCGGCAATGGATGTGCTGCCCGGAACCGTCTCGGCCCCCGCAGCAGCACGTCTGGCCACACGTCAGCGGCAAGGCGCGGCCCTGGGCGGATTCGCCACCATGTCGGCGTCCTGGCAACGGGCCCGGCAGTCGCTCGACCGCTTCAAGGGTTACGAGTACGAATTCGACATTTCCCTGGCCGGCCTGCACCCGGCCACCCACGGTGTCTATCGCAACGTCTACCGTCACGCCGATGGCGATTTCATCGTTCGTCAGGGCCGCATTTATCGGGTTCAGCTAAGCGATGCACCGCGTGGCTGGAGGCTTTACGGCACATGGATGCGCGGCTACAAACAACCGATCGCCCTCGACGACAGCGGTCAGTGGAACACCCACTATGCGGTGCACGGCACGGTAATGGACGGTGGCGGTCCTGGCGGCGGCGCAGTGCTCGGACATCTGGTCGACGGCCTGGATCCGCTTTGGCCTGCGCCGATCCGCCAGTGGCTACCGCGCTGGTGGACCGATCGGCAACTGCGCCGGCAAATGACCCTGACCAACACCGCCGACAACTACACCCGGCGCCTCGATGCTCAGACCCGCGCCACCAACCAGTTGCTGGAGAACTATCAGAACCTCGATATTGCCCAGCGCAAGCCCCTGCAGACAGCCGTTGACACAGCCTGCCTGAATGACATCGACGTCGCGATCGCCCAATACGACAACCTTGTCGAATTAATACCTTTGAGCCACGGCCGCAAACGTCTGCAGATTGAAGCCATCCAGAGCCGCTGCGCCTGGATCGTGGTCGACCGCGCCGTGCAGCGCGTCACCGTCGCCCGCGACCGCTTGCTGGAACACCTGAACCGGATCGACGCACTGGTCGCCGAGTCCGATGCCGTGCCCTTCGACCACACCAGCGTCCATATCACACTCATGGCCCGGCGCAAGCAGGCGCGCGAGGATTTCCTCAAGGAGTTCGATCAACTGCATGCGATCACCGAGCAGGCCAGACTGTGGAACAACCGCATCAGCAACCGCGCGCAGAAAGCCCGGATGGCGAAAGACATGGCCGCTATCAACCGCAATCTGGGAGACAACACGCATCACTACCTGAGAACTGCGCATCTGCTGGAAATCATTGCCCGCTACGATGCGGTCACTGACCTGTCCTGGGCGTATTTCCATACCCAGCTCAAAGACGCCCGGACCAAGGTCGGGCGCGCATTGCTGACCCAGCATCACCTGCCAGAGGTCAGCGCCAGCCTGGTTCAGCGCAATCGGATCCTTGAGGACTGCCTGCAGATCTATGCCGATTTCCGTCGTCAATTGAACGCCTGGACACTGGGTTATGCACAGCATCTGGATCTGGAACAGGTCGGGCTGTTCCTCGAGGGGCTGACTCAGGTCGAAGCGCAGGCGCGGCATGCGATCAGGCAACGTGCGCCAATCAAGCCGAAAGAGCCTGGCGGCAAGCAACTGTTCGAGACCGAGGACAACCAGTTGCTGATCGGCACGGAAAGCATCGACGCCGGCACCCGGGAAAAACGCATCACCATCGAAGGCATCGACGGATTCCGCGAAACCTGGCTGCCGCGCTCCAGTGGCAAATACCATCTGCAAGTGCGCACCGCCCCGACGGCAGCAACGTTGCCAACTGACGTTCAGCCACTGCTGGTCGAAGCGCGCAAACGTCTGGCAGCGGTTCCGGCTTACAGCAACAAGGTGCAGGGCTATGCCCGCCAGGACATGCTGCCGGTGGATCTGGAACACATGTTCAGCAGCGAAGCGACCGAACTGAGCACCCGTGCCCAGGCCATCGAGCGACTGTCGCCGACCGAACCGGTGGTGCTGCAACTGCACGACAAGGCCCGCGAACTGCGCCGTACCGGTCGTACGCTGCGCATTGATCAGTCACTGCGCAGCAAGACGCCCACTGAAGGCTATCTGGATTATCTGCTGCAACAGCAAGTGGTGGATATCCGCCGCGAAGGTCCGCTGCGGGCACTGGGCAAAAGGGCTGATGGACGCAAGGATTTCCTTCAGGAATACGCCGTGCGCGACCTCACCTCCACGCCGCCGCGCACGCTGTGGTACGCGCATTTTCACTACACCTCGGACAAGGTGCCCTTTGCTGACTTCGTCAAGGCGCACCTGAAATTGCCGGAGCAACGCAACCTCGGCCTGCAATGGCAGCAGGTTCAGGCCGCCAGCGGGGCACAGGTCGAGGCGATCTGGCGCGGCGATATCGGTAAACCGCTGGGTATCCGGCATTTCGCAGACCTCTAGGGCGAAAAGCAGCGGGGCATGGCGATGCCCCGCTTCTGCTCGAGTGGTCGACAGCACTGTCAACATGAGACAAACTCACCGCCTTCGAATTTGTCACAAGTTTTCCTCATGGGGCCAGCCGTGCTTGAAATCCGTCATTTGAAAACCCTGCATGCCCTGCGCGAGGCCGACAGTCTGGTCGATGCCGCCGACCGTCTGCACCTGACCCAATCGGCGCTGTCGCACCAGTTCAAGGAACTGGAGGAGCGCATGGGCATGCCGTTGTTCGTGCGCAAGACCAAACCGGTGCGCTTCACCAGCGCCGGCCTGCGCCTGTTGCAACTGGCCGACGCGACCCTGCCGCTGTTGCGCGCCGCCGAGCGCGACATCAGTCGTCTGGCCGGCGGTACCGCTGGACGCCTGCACATGGCGATCGAATGTCACAGCTGTTTCCAGTGGCTGATGCCGACCATCGACCAGTTCCGTGACGCCTGGCCGGAAGTCGAACTCGACCTCGCCTCGGGTTTCGCCTTTGCCCCGCTGCCGGCGCTGGCCCGCGGTGACCTGGATCTGGTGGTGACTTCCGATCCGCTGGACATCGCCGGCATCACCTACGTGCCGCTGTTCACTTACGAAGCGATGCTCGCAGTGGCGAACCAGCATCCACTGGCGAACAAACCGTACATCGTCCCCGAGGACCTGCTGACTGAAACGCTGATCACCTACCCGGTGGAGCGCGACCGGCTGGACATCTTCACCCGCTTCCTCGAACCGGCCGACATCGAACCGGCGCAGGTTCGCACCTCTGAGCTGTCGGTGATGATGATGCAACTGGTCGCCAGCGGCCGTGGCGTGTGCGGCATGCCGCACTGGGCACTGCACGAATACAGCTCGCGCGGCTATGTAAAAGCCAAGCGCCTGGGCGAAAAAGGTCTGTTTGCCACGCTGTACGCGGCGATCCGCGCCGACATGCTCGATGCGCCGTACATGCGCGATTTCCTGCTGACCGCCAAGGACACCTCGTTCTCGACACTGGATGGGGTTAGCGCGGTTCGCTGACACCAAGGTGCCTCATGACTGACGGTAAACCGAGAGCATTTGCGAGACAAAAAGATTCATTGTGGTGAGGGGATTTATCCCCGATGGGCTGCGCAGCAGCCCTGAGACCTGTGCACTCGGTGTTTCAGATAGCCCGCGTTTGTAGGATTTGGGGCTGCTTCGCCGCCCATCGGGGATAAATCCCCTCGCCACAAAAACCTCTCATTTAGGGGGACGATCAGAGTTGTCGCCACATGTGAATCTTGTCGAAGTAGTCTTCACCCACCCGCACCGCCAATGGCTCAAGGCCGAACTGGATGAAGCCGCAACGCTGGTACAGGTTGAACGCGGCGTCGTTGCCGGCGGTGACGGTGAGCTGGATGACTTTCAGTTCGGGGTGGGTTTGGGCTTCAGCGATGGCAGCCTCGACCAACTGATGGCCCAGGCCGTGCTGGCGAAAATCGGCTGAGACGTACAGGCCGAACAAGGTCGACTTGTGGCGGGCCTTCTCTCGCGGTTCGAACGCCAGGCCGACGATGCCGGCCAGTGTGCCTGCCTCGAACGCACCGAGCACCACATCCAGCTTGCTGGTCAGCCGCGCTTCCCACCAGCTCAGCGGCATCACCGCGCGCTCGCGCACGCTGGAGGTGAACGCCTGCGGATGGCGGTCGTAGGCTTCGAGCATCAGCTCGCGGTAAGCCAGCGCATGGCTGGCGTCGAGGCGTTCGATCCACATGCTCAGGCGGTCCTGCGTTGTTCAAGCATCAGGCGCACCGCCAGACCAGCGAGTACAAACCCCATGAAGTAACGCTGCAGCGCCAGCCATGTCGGGTTGCGCACGAACCAGGAAGCAATGCCTGCCGCGAACAGCGCGATCAGCAGATTGACGCTGAAACTGACGCTGATCTGAGTCAGGCCGAGGAGGATGCTCTGGGTGAATACCGAGCCGTGTTCGGGGCTGATGAATTGTGGAAACACCGAGAGGTAGAACACCGCAATCTTCGGGTTCAACGCACTGGTGAGAAAGCCCATGGTGATCAATTTGCGCGACGAGTCCGGGGGCAATTGCTGTGCCTCGAACGGTGAACGCGCACCGGGTTTGAGCGCTTGCCAGGCCAGCCACAGCAAATACAGCGCACCGGCCCACTTCAGTACCTCGTAGGCCATCGGCACCGCCAGAAACACCGCGCTCAAACCGGCAGCCGCAGCAAACATGTGCACGAAGAAACCACCCACCACACCGAGCAACGACGTAACCCCGGCCTTGCGTCCCTGACAGATCGAACGCGAGATCAGGTAAATCATGTTCGGCCCCGGCGTCAGTACCATCAACAACGCGGCGGCGGCGAAGATCAACAGGTCTTGAAGCGGGATCATGGTGGACATCCTGTGCGTGGGGGATCAGGCGATCGCGGTCAGCGAGTGGCGATAAAACGGCAGGATCAGGTCGCGTGTCAATGGCGCCAGAACGACAGCAGGATCACTGACCGGATCGATCCAGATTACTTCCTCGATTTCGGCAGCGGGCGTCACATCGGCATCGATGGTCAGTTGAAAAATCTCCGCCTGCACCACAAACCCCGGCTCGTTGGCGGCGGGCGCCGAGAACTGGCCGAGAAAAGACGCCTGCGCCGGATCGATCGTCAGCCCCAGCTCTTCTTCCAGCTCGCGGGCCAGCGCGTGCACTGGCAACTCATGCGCCTCGATCTTGCCGCCCGGTTGCATGAACGCCGTGGTGCCACGCTTGCGCACCAGCAGGGTCTGGCCTTGAGGGTTGAGCAACAGCGCAGCGGCAATACGAATGAGGTTTGGAGCGACAACGGATGCAGAGGTCATGGGTCAGCCACCGGCCTGGAAAAAGCGCAAGGATCCCATGCCCGGGCTGATCACGTCACCTCACAGGTCACTCTCCCAACGCCTTGAGCGCAGTTTCATCCGCCTCCGGCAGCTTGACGAAAATCTGGTACTTGCCGCCCTCCATGGCTTCAAAGGCAATCAGCTTTTCCACCAACAGCGCGCTGAGCACTTTGCCGGCGTTGAGCAGCAACATGCCGTTATCGGCATTGAGATTGCGCGCCAGAATCATCCCCGCCGCCAGGTCCCGGGTGGTCAGGACCTTGACCGTCGGGTCGGCCAGGGTGATGTCGCCCAGAAATGCCGCGCACACCTGAATGAAATCCTCCACCAGATCAGGATCGTACAAGCGACCGGCGTACTGCCGCAGGTACAGCAGCGCTTCGTCGCTGTTCAAATGCCGTTCGAGGATCAGGCCGCGCTGCAACTCGACGAAATCCACGGCCAGTTTCAGCAGGCGCGAACCGAACGGAATGGCCTCGCCCTTGAGCCGGTCGGGAAAGCCGCTGCCGTCCCAGCGTTCCTGGTGATGCAGGATCAGGCGGGCCGCGTCCTTCATCGGGTCCAGCGTCATCAGCAGCGATTCGCTCTGCTTCGGATAGCTGCGATAACGCTCGCGATCGGTGTGACGCAGCAGATCCGAAGGCGTGGTCATCATGCCGTCGGTCCAGCTCAGTTTGCCGATGTTGTACAGCGCGGCGGCCATGGTCAGATCGCGGCTGGTGGCCTCGTCCAGAGCATGCTGTTTGCAGTAGCTGCGCACCAGTTCGATGATCTGCCGATTGGTCTGCTTGGCAGGCGGCAGACGCAGATTGGCCAGCAGCGAAAACACTTCGGTGCCGGTGACGTAACTGTGTTTGAGTTCTTCGTACGCCAGATCGAGCATGTCGGCGGTCTGCTGCAGTTCGGCGGTACGCGCCGCGACATGCTTTTCCAGGGTGCTGTTGAGCAGTTTGAGCTGATCGTTCTGCACCTGGGTCAGGCGCTCCAGACGCTGACGCTCCTGCTCGGAATGCTGATGGTCGAGCGCTTGGCGCAGGATCAGCAGCAACTCCTCGTCATTCCACGGTTTGCTGATGTAGCGATGAATCTGCCCGTCGTTGATCGCCTTGATGATGGCCGAAGGGTCGGCATAACCGGTGAGCATGATGCGCACGGTCGCCGGATAGCGTTGGCGGACATGCGCCAGTAACGAGGCGCCATCCATGTTCGGCATGCGCGCATCGCTCATCACCAGATCCACGGGCTGCTGCTCCAGTTTCTCCAGCGCCTGGGCACCGCTGGTCGCCAACAGGACGTCATAAGGTTGCCCCCGCAACAGGCGGCGCAGGCTGTTGAGGATCGATTCCTCATCATCGACCAGCAGCACCGTGGGGCGATGCGACGGCATCGGCGCGGATTGCTCTTGCATGGCATGGCCTCACGCGAAACAGAGTTAACGACACACCGACCGACCGCCCCACTGGCCCGCGCCTGAGTCCAAGGCTAGATGATTTTTCAGTGCATTCACGTAAATCTTCGTCCGGCGCGGCCAGCGCAGTACCGAGGGGCCGACTATGCTGTACACGGCAAAGAACTCCATCGGCTTACAAAACAGGCAATGGCGAGGGAAAAGGATGCCCCGGATGATCACAGCACGCCTTCCCGAGGAGGGCGCGGCATGAACCCGCCCACCGCGCCGATCAATCGCCGCGTGCTCATTGTCGACGACAGTCCGGCGATCCATGACGACTTTGCCAAGATTCTCAGCCCCGTCGTTCCCGGCGACGATGGCCTGGGCGAAACCGAGAACCTGTTGTTCGGCACCCCGTCTATTCGGCACACCCCACACTTCGAGCTGGATTCGGCCTTTCAGGGCCAGGAAGCCCTGGAAAAACTCGAAGCCGCGCTGGCTGAAAACCGCCCCTACGCCATGGCCTTCATCGACATGCGCATGCCGCCAGGCTGGGATGGCCTGGAGACCATCGAACGGCTGTGGCAAGTCGACCCCAAACTGCAAGTCGCACTGTGCACGGCCTATTCCGACTACTCCTGGGAAGACATCGACCAACGCCTGGCACTGAACGACCGGCTCCTGATTCTGAAAAAGCCTTTCGACGCGATCGAGATTCGGCAGATGGCCAGCGCCCTCACGGTCAAATGGCAAATGACCGAAGACGCCGAGCTGAAAATGAGCCTGCTGGAGCACGCAGTGCAGGAGCGGACCCGGGAGCTGTCGGACGCCAACGTGATCGTGCAGAACAGTCCGACCATCCTTTACCGCTTGCGTGGCGAGCCCTCGTTCGCGCTGATGTACATCTCTCACAACATCACCCGCTACGGCCATGTCGCCGCCGACCTGGTGGGTTCACCCGACTGGGCGAAGGTCCTGATTCACCCGGACGATCAGGCCAGCGTCGACGCGGCAATGGCCCGGGTACTGGATCGGCATGCGTCGGGCGCGTCCATCGAATTCCGCATGCGCACCGGCCAGGGCACCTGGCGCTGGGTGGAGAACCGCTACATCCCGGTACGCGATCAGGACGGCCGTCTGCTGGAAGTCGAAGGCATCATCCTCGACATCACTGAACGTCGCCAGGCCGAGGACAAACTGGCCTTGCTCGCCCGCTCCGATGGCCTGACGGGCCTGGCCAATCGCGCCACACTGATCGAACGCCTGCACCAGGCGTTTGCCGCTGCGCGACGCGGCGCGATGCCGTTTGCGGTGTTTTACCTGGATCTGGACCACTTCAAGCGGATCAATGACACCCTCGGTCACCCGGTTGGCGATCTGCTGCTGCAGGAGGTCGCCCGGCGCATCAAGTCCGGTGTCCGCGAAAGCGACGTGGTGGCGCGTCTGGGTGGCGATGAATTCGCGATCCTGCAACTGGACGTCAGTGACCCGACCCAGTCGGCGGCGATGGCCGCCAACATCCGCGACGCGTTGCTGGCGCCGTATAACCTGGCCGGCAATGCACTGCACATTTCGGTGAGCATTGGCATCAGCAGTTACAGCGAGCTCAGTCTCGACGCCGACAGCCTGCTCGGGCAGGCCGACATGGCGCTGTACCGCGCCAAGGAAATGGGCCGCAACCAGTATCACTTCCACTCCGAGGAGATTTCTCGGGAAGTGGCCGAGCGCATGACCCTGGTCAGCGAATTGATGACCGCCCTTGAAGGCAATCAACTGCGGCTGCATTACGCGCCGGAAGTTGATCTGCACAGCGGCAGGATTCTGGGCATGGAGGCACAAGTCCTCTGGCAGCATCCCCGGCGCGGCCTGCTGCCGGCAGCGGACTTTGTGCCGATCGCGGAGAAAACCGGCGCAATCATTCCGCTCGGACGCTGGGTGCTGGATCACGCCTGCCATCAGATGCATCTGTGGCGTAATCAAGGGGTGGCGCCGCCCGTGATGGCGATCAAGATTTCCCTGGCGCAACTCAAAAGCGGCCCGGAACTGATCTACACCGTGCTGCGCACCACCGCCCGCTGGGAGCTCGCCCCTTGGGACCTGCGGTTCGACGTCACCGAGGCCACGCTGGCCCAGACCAAGTGGACGCACAACGACGCGTTGCCGCGCCTGCGTGAACTGGGCGTGACCATCGCCATCGATGATTTCGGCACCGAATATTCCTCGTTCGATTACCTGAAAACCTACCGGGTCAATCAGCTCAAACTGGCCCAGAGCGTCATCGACAATGCCGCTCACGATGTGGCCGGTGCCAACGCCTTGCGCGCCATCGTCAACTTCGCCCGGGACCTGGACATCGGCATCATCGCTGAAGGCCAGCCGTCGCCGGATCAGCCGTGCGCGCCACCTGCCGCAGCCCCGCTGCCCAGCGCGCGCGGGCTGTATTTCAGCGCGGCGGTCAGCGCCGAACAGGCCGGGCGATTGCTCAAGGACAGTGCTCACCCGGCACCGAAGGAGGACGAGTGATGAAAACGCCGTTCCCCCAGACCAACCGGCGCATCCTGATCATCGACGACACGCCGGCGATTCATGACGACTTTCGCAAGATCCTTGCCCCACAGGTTCAGGACGCCGTCGATCTGAATCAACTGGAACAGACGCTGTTCGGCACCCAGCAGACGCCGCACCTGAGCTTCCAGCTCGACTCCGCTTATCAGGGCCAGGAAGCTCTGGCTCTGGTCAAACAATCGCTGGTCAGCGGCAACCCGTATGCCCTCGCCTTCATCGACATGCGCATGCCGCCCGGCTGGGATGGCCTGGAAACCATCGAACAATTATGGCGGGTCGATCCGAACCTGCAGATTGCCTTGTGCACCGCGTACAGCGACTACAGCTGGGAGGCGATGGCCGAACGGCTGGAGTTCGGCGACCAGTTGCTGATCCTGAAAAAACCGTTCGACAGCCTGGAAATCCGCCAGATGGCCAACGCGCTGACCTGGAAATGGCAGCTGGCGCAGGACGCGGCCCTGAAAATGCTCAGCCTTGAGCAGACCATCGAGGCGCGGGTGCACGAATTGCTCAAAGTCTCGCATCTGCTGCAATACGACAGCCTCACGGAGCTGCCCAACAGCACCCTGCTGGGCGATCGCCTGAGCCAGGCCGTCGCCGTATGCCGGCGCCATGACAAGCAACTGGTGGTGATGTTCCTCGGTCTGGATCGCTTCAAGCGCATCAACAATGCACTGGGCCATCCGGCGGGCGACGAGATGCTCAAACGGGTCGCCCGGCAACTGCTGTCCTGCGTACGTGATTCCGACTCGGTGTTTCGTTATGGCTCGGACGAGTTCGTGGTGATCCTTGGCGACATCAACCATCCCCAGCAAACCCACGGCCTCGCGGAAAAACTCCTGGCCGCCATTCGCCTGCCGCAAGCGATTGCCGGGCATGACGTCAGCGTCACCGCCAGCGTTGGCATCAGCGTCTATCCCGAAGATGGCCTCGAAGCCATCGAGTTGATCAAGAAAGCCGAGACGGCGATGCGCAACGTCAAGGAGCACGGCCCTGACAGCATTGGCTTCTTCATCGAAGCCATGAACCAGCACGCCCGGGAACAGCACAGCATCGAGTCGGGCATCCGCCGCGCGCTGCATGAGCACGAATTCGTCTTGCACTACCAACCGAAAATCGACCTGCGCACGGCCACAGTGGTCGGTGCCGAAGCCCTGATACGCTGGCAGAAACCGGGACACGGCTGGGTCTATCCGTCGGACTTCATCCCGGTGGCCGAGGACAGCGGTCTGATCGTGCCGCTGAGCAAATGGGTGCTGGCTGAGGCCTGCCGTCAGACCCGCGACTGGCAAGTCGCCGGACTGCCGCCGATCCGCATGTCGGTCAACACTTCGCCGATCGATTTTCGCCAGCGTGACTTCGTCGCCGGCATCGAGCGCGTGCTTGAGCAGACGGGCCTGGCCCCGGACTGCCTGGAGCTGGAAATCACCGAAGGCGTGCTGATGCAAAACGTCGAGGCGACGATGACCGCGCTCAAGCGCCTGACAACGCTGGGCACGCGCCTGGCCATCGATGACTTCGGCACCGGCTATTCCAGCCTGAGTTACCTGCGGCGGTTTCCCATCGATGTGCTGAAGATCGACCAGTCGTTCATTCGCAACCTGTGCAACGACCCCAACGATGCCGCACTGGTGAGCGCCATCATCCATCTGGGCAAGAGTCTGGGGCTGAACGTCATTGCCGAGGGTATTGAAACCGCCGAACAACTGGCCTTTCTCAAGGCGCATCACTGCGAGGAAGGTCAGGGCTACTTTTTCAGCAAGGCCCTGCCGGCAGATGCGTTTGCGCGCTTGCTGGCCGGCACCGAAGCCATGCCGTGGACGATTTGATCAACACGCTGAAAACGGCCCTGAGTCAGGGAGACGATTGCCGATGAGTCTTTTCCACCACGCCATCGTGTTGTTGCTGTGCGGGCTCTGCGCCGGGGCCAGTGCCGAGCCGCTGGACGAGCCGCTCAAACCGTTGCCCGCGGTGCCGCAGCAGGACGTCCGCCGCGTGGAACTGGGTCGGCGCCTGTTCCATGAACCACGGTTATCGATCAACAACACGCTGTCCTGTGCCAGCTGCCACCAACTGGACAAGAACGGTGCCGACAGCCGCGCCCTGTCGCTGGGCTTCGACGGTAAACCGGTGGCGGTCAACACGCCGACCGTGTTCAACGCCGCCCTCAATTTCCGCCAGTTCTGGGACGGCCGTGTCGAAACGCTGGAGGAACAAAGCAACGTCGTCATCACCAGTCCCCATGAAATGGGCAGCGACTGGCGCACCGTTATCGAGCGGATCTCGAACGACCCCGACTACCGTCGCGATTTTGCCGCCACCTACCCGGACGGCGTGACCCAGGCCAATGTCCAGCAGGCGCTGGCCAGTTTCGAACGTACTTTGCTGACGCCCGGTTCGCGCTTCGATCAATACCTGCTGGGCAACACCGACATCCTCACCCTCGAGGAAAAGTACGGTTACCAGCGCTTCAAGGAATACGGCTGCATCGCCTGCCATCAAGGGGTGAACATCGGCGGCAACATGTTCCAGAAGTTTGGCGTGTTCGGCGATTACATTGCCGATCGCGGCAACCCGACCGTGGCTGATCAAGGCCGCTTCAACGTCACCCGGGACGAAGCGGATCGTGAATTTTTCAAAGTGCCGAGCCTGCGCAACGTCGCGCTGACCGCGCCCTACTTTCACGACGGCTCGGCGGACACCCTCGAAAAGGCGGTGGATGTGATGTTCCAGTATCAGTTGGGACGCACGCCGACCGAAGAGGACAAACGGCTGATCATTCTATTTCTCGAGACCCTGACCGGCCAAAGGGAAGGCAAGCCATGATCAACATCTCCCGTCGGCGCAGTCTGCTGTTGCTCACGCTGGTCGCTCTGGTGCTGGCGTCGATTCTGCTGTTTCTGTACTTCAAGTCCAGCTCCGACCAGACCATGACCTATACCGAGTCGCGGGATCTGATCCGGCAGATCAAACAGCAGAATTCGCTGTGGGAAAACGAGATCCTCAAGGCGCGAGTGGCGCTCACCCACAATTACGATCCGCTGGTGTCACCCATGACCGAGATGAACCGACTCTGGGCGCGCTTCGACGCGATCGAGGCCAGGCATGGCCGCAACGACTCGGCGCAATGGAACGACGCCCACGAGGGTTTTCTGCAGGCGATGCAGGAGAAGATCCGCCTGGTCGAACAGTTCAAATCGCACAACGCACTGTTGCGCAATTCCCTGGCCTTTTTGCCCACCGCCGAAGACGACATTCAGGAGCAACTCGCCAACCTGTCGGACCTGGATAAATTACAGCTGCAAAACATCACCACCGACACTTACGACCTGCTGCTCAGTGCCCTGGAGTTCGCCCAGGTCACTTCCGACGACAGGGCCGCCGACATCGAGGTCGGCCTGAACAAACTGAAGGTCAATGCGCAACGGCTGCCGCCGGCGTTTGAAACCCCGATCAAAATCATGAGCAACCACATCAGCCTGATCGCGCGCGAGCAGCCGCTGGTCAATCAGTTGCTCGAAAGCATCGAAAACATTCCCGTGGCCGAGCGCCTGGATACCCTCACCACTCTGCTCGATCGCGATCAACAGCGCGCCGATCGGGTCGACCGCCAATACCACTTCTACCTGCTACTGTTTTCGGTGTTGCTGATGCTCTCGCTGGTGTGGCTGGCGATCCGCCTGATCGGCAGTTTCGCCGAGATCAATCGGGTCAACACGGCCCTGCAAACGGCCAACGATGCCCTGGAGCAACGGGTCGAGGAACGCACCCGCGAACTCAGGGACGCCCAGAGCGAACTGCTCGACGCGGCGCGTCAGGCCGGCATGGCGGAAATCGCCACCAACGTGCTGCACAACGTCGGCAACGTGCTCAACAGCGTGAACATCTCCAGCGACCTGATCACGCGCAAGCTGCGCAACAGCAAGACCCAGGGCCTGGGCAAGGCCATGCAGTTGATCAACGAACACCCGCATGACCTCGGCGCCTTTCTGTGCGAAGACCCCAAGGGCAAATTGCTTCCCGGTTACCTCAATCAGCTGGTGGGTGCGATTGCCCAGGAACAGCAGGAAATGGTCGACGAACTGAACCAGATGAACAAAAGCGTCGATCACATCAAGGACATCGTCGCCACCCAGCAGTCCTATGCCGGCGCCAACAGCATGACTGAACCGCTGTTCATCAATGAATTGCTCGAAGACGCCTTGCGCATGAACGCCGGAGCGCTGACCCGACACCACGTCACGGTGGTCAGGGAGTACGCCGAGGTGCCGCAGGTGATGGGCGATAAACACCGTTTGCTGCTGATCCTGATCAACCTCATCAGCAACGCCAAATACGCCATGTCCGACCTCAGCAACCGCCCTCGCACCATGACGCTGGCGGTAAAAATCGTCGATGACAGCTTCCTCGAAATCAGCGTCAAGGACGATGGCGAAGGCATTGCGCCGGAAAACATGACGCGGATCTTTGCCCACGGTTTCACTACCCGCAAGGAAGGCCACGGCTTCGGCCTGCACAGCTGCGCCCTGGCGGCCATCGAGATGAACGGGCACCTCACCGCGCACAGCGACGGACCGGGCAAAGGTGCGCTGTTCACCTTGCAGATTCCCCTGATCAGCGTCACGGAGAACGCATGAGCGAGCTGTCGAACCGCCGTATTCTGCTGATCGACGACATGCCGTCGATTCATGAAGACTTCCGCAAGATTCTCGCGCCACCGGCGGCGCAGTCAGTGGAACTCGACGAGATGGAGGCGGCGTTGTTTGGTGCACAGGTGCGTGCCGAACGTCCGCCGTTCGAGCTGGACTCGGCCTACGGCGGCGAGGAAGGCCTGGGCAAACTGATGCAGGCCTTGCACGAACAACGCCCCTACGCACTGGCTTTCGTCGACATGCGCATGCCCGACGGCTGGGACGGCGCGAAAACCATCGAACACCTTTGGCAACAGGATCCGCTGTTGCAGGTGGTGGTCTGCACGGCCTACTCGGATTACTCCTGGGATGAACTGCTCGAACGGCTGCAGGCGCATGACCGATTACTGATTCTGAAAAAGCCGTTCGACAACATTGAAGTGCAACAAATGGCCAACACCCTGCTGACCAAATGGCAGATGACCGAACGCGCTTCCTTGCAGATGCATCACCTGGAACATCTGGTCGATCAGCGCACCGCCCAGTTCAAGCAGGCCAGCGAAGCTCTGCAGCGCGAAATCGATGAACGCAAGCAACTGGAAAGTCAGCTGGTGCAGTCGGAAAAGCTCGCTTCACTGGGGCAAATGGCGGCTGGTGTGGCCCATGAAATCAACAACCCGATCGGTTTCATCTCCTCCAACCTCGGCACCCTTGACGGCTACTTCAATCAGTTGCTCAGCGTACTCGATGCCTGGCAAACGCTGGGCGCCACGCCAGACAGCGAATCCGTGGCCCGGCTTGAGCAGTTGCGCAAAGACGCCGATCTGGATTTTCTGCTCGAAGACATTCCGGTACTGATCCGCGAATCCAAGGAAGGCATTGGCCGGGTCGGACAGATCGTCAAGGATCTGAAGGATTTCTCCCGGGTCGATACCCATCAGCAATGGCAGTGGGCGAATCTGCAGCAAGGCATCGAGTCGACCCTGAATATTGTCGCCAGCGAACTCAAGTACAAGGCTGACCTGATCAAGGAGTATCAGCCGCTGCCGGACATCGAGTGCCTGCCGTCACAAATCAATCAGGTGATCATGAACCTGGTGGTCAACGCGGCTCAGGCCATGGGCCCCGAGCGCGGCACCATCACCTTGCGCATCGGGCAACAGCAGGACACGGCCTGGGTGGAAGTCGAGGACACCGGCGCCGGGATTGCGCCGGACATCCTGCAGAAAATCTTCGATCCGTTTTTCACCACCAAACCGGTTGGCCAGGGCACCGGGCTGGGCCTGTCCCTGTCCTACGGCATTGTCAAAAAACACGGTGGTGACATTTCGGTCCGCAGCGAACCGGGCGTGGGCACGACCTTCCGCGTCGAGTTGCCGATGCGTCAGAGGCGGCCCGCGGCCTGAGGCGCCTCAGGTCGCTTCCTGAAAATCCATCTCCGGCGGCTGCCGCCGAAAGCCGCCAGTGAGCACCGCCAGATACACCACGCCAATCGCCAGCCAGCTCAAGCCCAGATACACCGCCAGATGATCAAGGCTGACCATCAGCCACACGTCCGCCAGCAGCCCGATGAACGGGAAGACCAGAAACAGCACCAGCTCACGCGGGCCTTTTTTCTCGCCTCCGATCCAGTAATGAAAAATCACCGACAGGTTGACCAGGCTGAACGCCAGGAACGCACCGAAGTTGATGAACGAGGTTGAGGTGGTCACATCGAGTTTCAGCGCCAGCAATGCCACGACCGCACACAGCAGGATGCTGTTGACCGGCGTGCCGAAGCGCGCATGCAAGGTACCGAAAAACGACTTGGGCAACACGCCATCGCGCCCCATGGCAAACAGCAAGCGCGAACCGCTGGCCTGGGCCGACAGCCCCGAAGCGAACTGGCCGACGATCAGGCCGATGAGGAAGATCGAGACGAACAGGTCGCCGCCGATGTTGCGTGCGATTTCATAGGCCGCCGAGTCGACGCTGTCGAACTGGAACGACGGGTGGGCGATCTGCACGAAGTACGACACGCCGACGAAGATCAGCCCGCCGATCAAGGTGATCAACATGATCGCCCGTGGAATGGTGCGGCGTGGGTCGCGGGTTTCTTCGGTCAGCGTACTGACCGCGTCGAAGCCGAGGAACGAATAACAGGCAATCGCCGCGCCGCTCATGATCAGCGGCATTTGCATGTCACCGTTGAAGAACGGTTTGATCGACCACAACGGCGTGCGCGCATCACCGCCGACGTAGTGCACACACAGCGCGACGAAGGCGATCAGCACCAGAAATTGCACCAGCATCAGCAAGGCGTTGATGCCGTTGGCCAGTTTCAGGCCAACGATGTTGATCGCGCTGGTGATGCCGATGAACGCCAGTACCCAGATCCACTGCGGGATCGACGGGAATGCCGAAGCAAGGTACGCCGCGCCGATCAGCCAGATCGCCATCGGCAGAAACAGGTAATCGAGCAACACCGCCCAACCGGCGATGAAGCCGAGCCTGGGGCTGATCGCCTTGCGCACGTAGCTGTAGGCGGAACCGGCAACCGGGAACGCGGCGGCCATGCGCCCGTAACTCATGGCGGTGAAGAACATCGCCACCAGTGCTGCCAGGTACGCTGCCGGGACCATGCCGGCGGTGGATTGCGCGAGGATGCCAAAGGTGCCGAGGACAATGATCGGCGTCATGTAGGCGATGCCGAACAGCACCACCGACCCTAATGACAGGGTGCGTTGCAAACGAGCCATGGGCGACTTACTCCGAATGTTATTGGATTTATGGCAGAGCCGAGTTCGGCGAATGTTTCGGGTGTGGCTTTGTTTTTTTGGGTGAGTCAGATGAATCGATAAAAGATCGCAGCCTTCGGCAGCTCCTACAGGAGTACGCAGTGCAATGATGTAGGAGCTGCCGAAGGCTGCGATCTTTTGATCTTCAGCACGCAGGAATCAGCAACTCACGCAATCCGCACGCGTGCTCCACCACCTCCCCCGGCAGCTTCAACCGCTGATCATCCAGATAGCGGTAATCCTGGCGCGCGACCTGCAACCGGTCGAAATCCAGCTCGACACTGAACGTCCCTTCTTCGCGCCCCGCCTCGAACAGCAACGTCCCCAGCGGATCGACCAGCGCACTGCCGCCGGCAAACATCAAGCCGTCATCCCCGGCCTCAACGCGATTGACCATCAGCGCAAACGCCTGATTCTCCTGAGCACGGGCCATGATCGCGGTGCGGTGAGTCGGGGCGTACGGGTCCATGTTGCCGTTGGTCACGATCAGCAACTCGGCGCCCAGTTGCGCCAACGCGCGGGCGGACTCCGGGAACTCGATGTCGTAGCAGATCAGCAGGCCGACGCGCACACCGTTCCACTCGCAGGTGGCGTAGCGGTCGCCGGCCTCGAACACGCCGCGATCCGACGCCCAAAGGTGGGTCTTGCGGTATTTGAGGGCGATGCCTTCGGGGGTGATCAGCAACGTGGTGTTGTAGAAGCGACCGTTGTCGTTCTCAGCCATGCCGATCACCACGGCGAGGTTGCGCTCGCGGGCAGCGGCCAGCACCGCGCGGACGGTCGGGCCATCCAGCGGCTCGGCGATCTGCGCCACGGTGTCGGCGGTCGGGAAGCCCATCAGGTGGGTTTCCGGGAATACGATCAGTTGCGTGTCGGCACCGCACGCGGCAATCGCCGCAAGGGCGCGTTCGAGGTTGTATGCGGTGCCATTGTCACGGCCCGCCAGTTGGGCGAGTTCGACTTTCATTGCGAGTCCTTGTGGTCAGGGCCGGGCGCTGAAAGATTGCCCGGTGGCTGTCTGTGGGCCAGTATGCGCAGCAAGCAACCGGCAGGGAATCACGCGGCCGGGGTAACCCGATAGGGGTAGATTCATGACCGTTTCGTTTGATGACATCGCTTGGCACCGCGCCGTCGGGCAGTTGATCGACGCACTGGACAAGCCGAATTTCTGGGCACAACTGGTGCGTCTGCTCGACCAGTACGTGGCGTTCGATAGCTGGGTGGTGTTGCTGTTCAGCGCCGATCAGCACCCGCAAGTGTTCGCCGAATGCCCCGCTGAGGACGGCAGCCCTGACCCGTTGTTTCAGGATTATCTGCGCGGGTTGTACTTGCTCGATCCGTTCTACATCGCCTGCCGCGAGCAGTCGCGCACCGGGCTGTATCGCCTGTCGGAGGTGGCACCGGAGCATTTCGAGCTGACCGAGTATTACCAGCGATACTTTCGTCTGAATGTGGTCGCCGACGAAATCCAGTTCAATTGCCAACTCGAAGGCGAACGCACGTTGTGCCTGTCGCTGGGCAGTGAACAACGTTTCACTGGCGAACAGATTGCCTTGCTGTCATTGATCCAGCCTTGGGTGCTGGGTCTGTTGCGCCAGCGCCTGCCGTACGAAATCAACGAAACCGTGGCCCTCGCTGCCGCGCCTGCACCGGCCGACTGGCGGGTGCAACTGGAAGCGTCGGTGCAGCAACTCAAGGGTGCGCAACTGACTGCCCGGGAGCTGGATGTCGGGCGTTTGATGCTCAGCGGTTGCTCCAGTAAAGAAATCGCCCGTAAGCTGGAAATCTCCGTAGAAACCGTGAAAGTCCATAAGAAACACATGTACAGCAAGCTGGGGATCAAATCCCAGTCGGAGCTGTTTTCGATTTTTCTCCAGGCGCAGAACGCCTGATAACGCGTGGAAATGCTTACCTGTGGGAGTTGATTTGCTGTGGTGAGGGGATTCATCCCCGATGGGCTGCGCAGCAGCCCCAAGACTATGCATGCGGTCTTTCAGTTAAACCGCAGTGAATGGTTTTGGGGCGGCTTCGCCACCCATCGGGGATGAATCCCCTCACCACAATAAATCTCATCAACAGGCCCGCCTGCTGCCACAGGTTTGCAAACCATTGAGTCCGAACCAAGGAAACCGTATGAGCCTG
Organism: Pseudomonas sp. AO-1; assembly: GCF_019775695.1. Classification (NCBI taxonomy): domain Bacteria; kingdom Pseudomonadati; phylum Pseudomonadota; class Gammaproteobacteria; order Pseudomonadales; family Pseudomonadaceae; genus Pseudomonas; species Pseudomonas sp. AO-1. The sequence goes on along the minus strand of NZ_CP079947.1, from coordinate 1,490,731 downwards.
TCACTCCTGAGCCGCTACGCCTTCTTTGCCGTCTGCGTGATCTTCACCCTCGCCAGCCTGCCCTTTCTCGAACACGACTGGCTGTGGCCAATCACCGCCGTCACCGGCGTGCTGAGCCTGCTCGGTCTGTTCGACCTGCTGCAGAGCCCGCACGCGGTGCGCCGCAACTACCCGATCCTGGGCAACATCCGCTATCTGGTCGAAGGCATCCGCCCGGAGATCCGTCAGTACCTGCTTGAATCCGACAGCGACGCCCTGCCCTTCTCCCGCGCCCAGCGCTCGCTGGTCTATTCGCGGGCGAAGAACGAAACCGCCGACAAACCCTTCGGCACGCTGATCGACGTCTATCAATCGGGCTTCGAATTCATCGGCCACTCGATGCGCCCGGCGCCCTTGAGCGACCCGAGCAGTTTCCGCGTCACCGTCGGCGGCCCGCAATGCACGCAGCCGTATTCGGCGTCGGTGTTCAACATTTCGGCCATGAGCTTCGGCTCGCTCAGCGCCAACGCCATCCGCGCGTTGAACCAGGGCGCCAAACTCGGCAACTTCGCCCACGACACCGGCGAAGGCAGCATCAGCCCGTATCACCGCGAACACGGCGGCGACCTGACCTGGGAACTGGGCAGCGGTTATTTCGGCTGCCGTACCAGCGATGGCCGTTTCGACCCGGAACGCTTCGCCGCCCAGGCGCAGAATCCGCAGGTGCGGATGATCGAAATCAAGATGAGCCAAGGCGCCAAACCCGGCCACGGCGGGATCCTGCCCAAGCACAAAGTTACCCAGGAAATCGCCGACACCCGCGGCATCCTGATGGGCGAAGACTGCATCTCGCCGTCTCGCCACAGCGCGTTTTCCACGCCGATCGAAATGATGCAGTTCATCCAGCAACTGCGTGAGCTGTCCGGCGGCAAACCGGTGGGTTTCAAGTTCTGCCTCGGTCATCCGTGGGAGTTCATGGGCATCGCCAAGGCCATGCTGGAAACCGGCATCCTGCCGGACTTCATCGTGGTCGACGGCAAGGAAGGCGGCACCGGCGCCGCACCGGTGGAGTTCACCGACCACATCGGCGTGCCGATGCGCGAAGGCCTGCTGTTTGTGCATAACACGCTGGTCGGCCTGAACCTGCGCGACAAGATCAAGCTCGGCGCCAGCGGCAAGATCGTCAGCGCGTTCGACATCGCCAGCGTGCTGGCCATCGGCGCCGACTGGGCCAACTCCGCGCGCGGCTTCATGTTCGCCATCGGCTGCATCCAGTCGCAAAGCTGCCACACCAACAAATGCCCGACCGGCGTCGCCACCCAGGACGCCCTGCGTCAACGCGCCCTCGTCGTCCCGGACAAGGCCCAGCGCGTCTACAACTTCCATCGCAATACCCTCAAGGCCCTGGCGGAAATGCTCGCGGCCGCCGGCCTCGACCACCCCTCGCAGCTCTCGGCCAAGCACCTGGTGCGACGCATGTCGGCGACCGAGATCAAGCTGTTCTCGCAGCTGCATGTGTTTCTGAAACCGGGGGAATTGCTCACCGGAGAAGTGAATGGCGAGTTTTATTCGCGGATGTGGCAGATGGCGCGGGCGGACAGTTTTGAGGCGCAGGAGATAGCGGCGGCATAACTTGTTGCAGACGTGCTGGCCGGCACGATGGCTGGCGCGTCTGGCGTGAACAAGTAAAGCGAAAAACTTACACCATCAAACACGAGAGAGGGGGTTCGCCTCTGCGTAAAAAGAGGCCAGCCATCGGGCAGGCTTGAATAGGTAATCCACCAAACTCTTCGGCTATGAAAATCGGCGTTCGTTACGCCATCGATAAAGACTCGCGCAGCCGGATCGTCTATCAGACTCAATGCGCCACGACTCGTAAGTTTTAGAAAGCTGTCGATCGATAACTTGGTAGCAATTTTGGGCTTAATGCCTGTCGTGTTGTAGTAATCGACCGATATGACCCAGAACGCCGTGCTGACAATAATTTCGTCCCCCGGACGGGCGTTATGATTCAATTGAGTCATCAAGGTACTGAACTCACTCTCTCTTCGAGCACCCGTCCCCTCAAGGCCATCGGTTTGTCGGTAAACCATGGCCAGCCCATGTAATTGCGCAACAACACAAATTAATAAAACCGTACTGGACGACAAAGCGCGCCGCGAACCCCATCTATCCAGCGCGAACGCCGTAATCATTGCCAAGGCTGGCGCCGAAAACTGCAGGTATCGAGTTACAAATAGTGCATGATTCAAGGCAATCAGATAAAGGGCTGTTAATGGCACAAAAAAATAATTGACCAGAAGCCAGCCAGTAGGCTGCTCACTGTTCTTGCTTGAAGTGATTATTGCCGCGAACAGCAGCATTAACACCAGTGGAACCAACTTCCACACCGGCGACTGGAGGGTGCCATCGCCCATCACTGTGAACTGCCAAACAAGCGCCAAAGCTTTCTGCAAAGTCACGGGTTCTATCCAATTAGAGACTTGCGTATCAGCTAATTGGTAAAGGAGATGAGGAATCCAGGGCAAGTACCAGAACACGATGGCAATATTGGCCAGAAACCAATACTCGATTGCGATTGCCGTCCCGGCGTGGATACCGCGGCTCTGCCACCAGAACAACCAATGAACCAGCACACACAATCCTGCGAAGTAGTGGGTATAAAACGCGGCAATCATCAGAAAAACGTAGATCAACGCAAAGCGTTTCTGATCAGGATGTCGCGCCCAACACACCAGAGCGACCGTCGCTCCCATCAGCCAAAACCCGAGCAGTGCATACATCCGTGCTTCCTGGCTGTAACGCACCGAAATCGGCAGTAACGCCAATAGCAATGCTGCGATCCAAGTTGCCTGACGCGTAGAAACAAGACTCATCAGTTTGATGCAAAGCAACAACGTGCCGACATCGGCCAGCACACTGAATGCACGAGCCGCCAAAGGAGACTCTCCCCACACCGCCACCCAATAATGCAGCAGCACATAATAGAGCGGCGGATGCACATCCAGTGCGGTCAACGCCCAGATGCGCGCCGGCGCTTCTCGAGCCAGCAGCAGACTGTAAGCCTCGTCATACCAGATCACGGGGACAGTAATGGAGTAGAACCGCACGCACAGCGCAATAATCAGAACTGCCGCCAGAGCCAGCCGATCGGCCCGCACTGAAACATTCGCGTCCTTGAAAAAAGGTGCGGCTACCCAAGGTTTCATGTCCGTTGCCCACGAAACAGCACAAACCGGAAAAAGCAGTACCCCAACATCAGGTTCAGCACGCTAAACACCGTCACCGTCAGCAATCCATGCCAACCATGCGTATCGGCAATCGCGCCTGTACCGAAGCTCGCTCCCGCCATCAGCCCCATAAACAGCAAATAGCCCAATACCGAGGTTTTGCTGTCAAAGGTGTAGAGCATATTCACGTAAAACGAGAACGCCGCCGCCACGCAGAATGCGGCGAAGTTACTGGCTGCCTGGGTCAACCCGATGGCGCTGCACAGGACGAAAAAAATCTGCCAGTGGATAAGTGCATCAGCGATGCCAATCACTGTCAGCGCAGGAAATCCTTTCATTACGGTTCCTTGCCATGGCTTGGTCCGGCTGACTTTCGAGGCTAGGGCAAGGCGCTTGAGTGGTCTACTGTCAGAAATTACAGGTGCGGGGTGGATTGCGACGGACGGTCAGGGTTACCACTGCAGCAACCTGCCGTGAGGCGGTTCCTTCATGACGATGAAACCGTAATCGCCAATCAGGTAAATCCGGTAATACAGGCTGTCCACCAGCGCTGGAAAACCCTGATAACCGACGTGGGTGGCGTTGCGCCGCTCGCGTTCGGCGACCACGTTGGTGATGCCCGCCGACGGCAGATTTTCCGCGAGGATGAAGTAGTCGACGTTGAGCAGATAGTGCAACACCGGCAGCTGTTCGAATGAACCGGCCGTACTGGCCAGCCAGCGATCGGAGTAGCTGACCGAGAGGTAAATCCGTTTCGCTTCACGTAGTTCACGATGGGCGGCGATGTCGTGGCTCAAGCTGTACAGCGCGCTGTTGGCAAAGGTTTTCTGCAGGCTCAGCACCCGGCCATAGGCGAAGGACAGCGAGAGTGTCGCCAGCAGCGCAATGATCAGCAGCAAGGGCAATCGGCGGTGCCCGGACGCCAGCGCAACGTGCGCCAGATAGAACAGCCCCAGCAGTAACACGCCGAACCCCATCAGGGTCCGCGCGCCTTCATTGAAATCCCGAAACAGCAGGGTGATTCCGGGCACCAGCAAGACCAGAACGGGCAGCGTGAGCAAACACAGCAGCAGGCTTGGCCAACGGCGTTGGCGGCCCCGAACCAGACGCAGACAGCCCGCGAATGCACACAACACCAGTGCAGCGAAAACCCACGAGTAGCCGCCGTGAAACAGCAGCGCAACATTCTGTAGCACCCGGGAGAAATTGATGCCGATCTGCAACAGCGGGTGGGTGTCCGGGTTCAACAGATCCGTTCTTCGCAACGTCTCCATGAACGGATAAGCCGTGATGCTATAGATCAGGATGCCGAGGCCCGCTTGTGCGAGCTTCCAGCCCAGCATCCGCAAGATCTGCGGCCACTGAGTTTGCCGCTGAACAGCCCTGATCAACTCGACACCACACAGACCGAGAAACACATTGAGGCTGATCTGATACAGCCCGATCGCCAGCGCCAGCAACGCCGCCGGTACCAGCCAGCGCTGTACCCGCGATGAAGCGTCGAACGTGATGGCGTAGATCACCGCGACCATGCTCAAGGCCATGATCGGGCCGTCGTATTGATAGGACAGGTTCTGCAGCAGAAACGGGTTGTACCAGAGCGGCAACGCGACCAGGCAACAGGCCAGCGTCGGTTCGACAAAGTAGTGAACAGTCAGCCGAGTCAGCGCCAGACTCATCGCCACGACCGCGAGCAACAGGGGTAACGGATAGATGTTCGGTGCCGCCCCGGTGAACGTCAGCGCCTGATAAAACCAGTCGGCAAACAATCGGCCCTGCCCGGCCCAGGCATTAGCGGCGGCCAGCGTACGCCAGTTGTCGTCGATGTAAGGAAAGTCAGCGAGGATCAGCGGCAGGACGTACAGCGCGGTGGCAAGCAGGAAGAACAGCACGACTTGCCGCTGACTGAGCTCTCGCTCGAGAAATGCGCTCGCCCTCATGTCTGCGCCTCGGTTACTGCCGCGCGGGAATGCTGAGTGATACAGGTTTGAGCCTTGCTTCTGGGTTTGTATCGCTCTTTCAGACCGGCGGTAAAACGGCAAAAGATCGCAGCCTGCGGCAGCGCTTACATGGGAAATGTATTAACCCTGTAGGAGCTGCCGAAGGCTGCGATCTTTTGCTTTTGCTATCGCCTACATCAAGTGGCCGAACGCACCGCGCCCTGCGTTTCACCGCTCGGCTGCAACTTGAACACGTAGAACAACACCGTCAGCAACACCAGGAACGCCGGCCCCACATACAGTGCCACGCGGGTGTCCGGGAAGTACGCCATCAGGCCGACCACCAGCACCAGGAACGCCAGCGCGAAGTAAGAACTGACCGGGTACAGCCACATCTTGTATTTCAGGCCGGCACGTTCGCTGGCGCTCAAACCTTTGCGGAATTTCAGTTGCGCCAGCAGGATCATGACCCAGGTCCAGATCGCGCCGAAGGTGGCAATCGACGTCACCCAGACGAAGACTTTCTCCGGCACCAGGTAGTTGAGCAGCACACCGATCAGCAGCGCGAAAATCGACAGCAGCAGTGCCCGGCGTGGCACGCCGTTGGAGGTCTTGGCGAAACCGGCCGGGGCCTGACCGTTCTGCGCCAGGCTGTACAGCATGCGCCCGGTGCTGAAGATGCCGCCGTTGCACGACGACAGTGCCGCCGTGATCACCACGAAGTTGATGATGCCGGCAGCGGTCTTGATGCCCAGACGCTCGAAGGTCATCACGAACGGGCTGCCTTGAGTGCCGATTTCGTTCCACGGATAAATCGACAGGATCACGAACAACGCGCCCACGTAGAACAGCAGAATGCGCCAGAACACCGAGCCGATCGCATCGGGAATGGTTTTCTGCGGGTTCTTCGCTTCACCGGCGGTCAGGCCGATCATCTCGACACCGAGGTAGGCGAACATGACCATTTGCAGGGACATCAGCACACCGGTCACGCCGTTGGGCATGAAGCCGCCATGGGCCCACAGGTTGGAAATCCCCAGCGCCACGCCGTCGTTGCCGAAACCGAAGGCAATGATGCCGACGCCGCCGATGACCATGGCGATGATGGTGACGATCTTGATCAGGGCGAACCAGAACTCGAATTCACCGAAGGCCTTTACCGCGATCAGGTTGATCGAACCCATGCTGACCAGCGCCGCCAGGGCCCAGATCCAGCGCGGCACATCGGGGAACCAGATGCCCATGTACACGGCGACCGCCGTGATTTCCGCGACGCAGGTCACCAGCCACAGGAACCAGTAGTTCCAGCCGGTGAGAAAGCCCGCCAACGGGCCGAGGTAGTCCTGGGCGTAGCGGCTGAACGAGCCGGCCACCGGATTGTGCACGGCCATTTCACCGAGGGCGCGCATGATCACCAGGATCGCCAGGCCGCCGAGAATGTAGGAGAGCATGATCGCCGGACCGGCCATTTCAATGGCCTTGGCCGAACCCAGGAACAGGCCGACACCGATACAGGCGCCGAGCGCCATCAGGCGGATATGCCGTTCACCGAGTTCGCGTTTGAGCGGGCCGCCGTGAGCGGTCTCGCCATGGGGCAGGTGATTGCCGACTGGCATAGGGATACAACCTCGTCTTGTTATTGGATATGACCGCCGAGTGGCGAAGCGTCGACCGATAGGCCTGAACTTCCCGAAACCGCGCCGGCCTCGTGGGCAAACGCGTCTCGCAGGTCCCGACCTGCAAGATCAGCGGGGCGTGCAGTATAAAAAGCTTGTGACAGGGCTTTTCACTCTATAAACCGCAACATTCAGCGGGAAATCTCGGCATTCCGCCGGTTTACGGAGAGGCATTACCTGGACTCCGTAGGATTTTTCCCCACTAAAAAGGCCAGCGAGTATTGCACAGCATTGGTGCACCGTCATGCCCTTGTGGTGAGGAGATTCATCTCCGAGGGCCTGCGCAGCAGGCCCAAGCTATTCAAAATCTGGTCCCCCCAGGAAAGGGCCGCTTCGCGACCCATCGGGGATAAATCCCCTCGCCACAGGTGACTTCAATTTTCCCACCCCCACCTGAAAAACGAAAACTCCTACGGCATTTACAGATCTCCCAAGAGCAAGCCGCCGCTAGCCTTCAGACCTTGATTACTGAACGCAGGGGCGAACATGCCAGTCAAACCAAATACCTACCGTCTTCGTTTAGGCCGACATTCCGAAACAGGCCGAGCCTATTTCGTCACTTCAGTTGTGTATGACCGCCAGCCGATATTTTCCGACTGGCGCACAGGCCGTTTATTGGTTGCAGAGTTTCGCCATGCCCATGAACAAGGCTTAATAGAATCCATTGCGTGGGTGATCATGCCTGATCACTTTCATTGGCTGATGCAGTTGAGCAGCGGCAGTCTGGGCGCTGTTGTTGGCGCGGTTAAGGCGCGTTGCACCCAAACCGTTAACAGGAAAACCGGTCGTCGCGGCCGATTGTGGCAAACCGGTTTCCACGACCGGGCGATTCGTGACGGCGAAGACTTGAAACCGTTCGCCCGATACATCATCGCCAATCCGCTACGGGCAGGATTGGTGGAGCGGATTGGCGATTACCCGCTTTGGGACGCCTGCTGGCTCTAGGCCCATTACTGAAACTAAATTATGTCAATTCATCTGTGGCGAGGGGATTTATCCCCGATGGCCTGCGCAGCAGGCCCAAGCTCTTCAAATGCGGTCATCATTGGTGAGGGGCCGCTTCGCGCCCCATCGGGGATGAATCCCCTCACCACAGATAAGTCCCCTCGCCACAGATAACCTCCACAGCCAGCGACTTCAGTTTTATTCAGATGACTTCCCCGCACATTTTTTTCCCCATCACCAACCACCGTCTAAGCTTCAGTCAAGTCCGATCAATCTGCGTGAATGGATCAATCGACTATGGGCGCTTTGTGGCAAACCGATTCGAGTAAAGCCGTGGTTCCGACTGAACGTGTGGATGAAGCGCCTGTCCCCCCCAAAAAACGCCGCAACCGGCATGGCTGGAAGGCGTTCTGGTTATTGCTGCTGATTATTGCCATCGTCGTGGGTCTGGCCGCGAGCAAGGAGATGCGCACCTCGCGTTTTCAGTCCCGGGAGCTGAGCCAGTACGCCGCCTCGCTCAAATATCAGCTGGAACCCGGCCCCAGCGAAGCGATCCGCTACCCGGGCAATGGGCCGTTCGATCTGCGTCTGGGTTACAGCTCTCTCGATGAATTCTTGCCGCGCCTGCTCAAGCGCGACTACGTGATCACCGAGCAGACGCGGTTTTCTCCGGCGCTGCTGAGCTACACCGACAAAGGCCTGTTCGTGCCCTATTCGGAAAAGATCCAGGCCGGGCTGTCGATTACCGATTGCCGCGCTGCGCCGTTGTATCAGTACAAGTACCCGCAGCAGCTGTATTCGAGTTTTGCAGCCATTCCGCCAGTGGTGGTCAGCAGTTTGCTGTTCATCGAAAACCGCTTTCTGCTCGACCCCAAACAACCGCTGGCCAACCCGGCGGTGGACTGGCCGCGCTTCGGCATGGCCGCCTGGTCGCAGGTGGCGAAGCTGCTGCACCTGCCGGGGCAATCGGCGGGCGGCAGCACTTTGGCGACGCAACTGGAGAAGTACCGGCACTCGCCCGATGGCCTGACGGTGTCCGGTGCGGAGAAGATCCGCCAGATGATTTCCGCCAGCGTGCGCGCCTATCAGCCCGGGCCGCAAACCCTCGGCGCGCGGCAGAACATCATCCGCGACTACCTCAACAGCGTGCCGCTTTCCGCTGTACCGGGGCACGGTGAAGTCCATGGCATGGCCGAAGGTTTGCGGGTCTGGTACGGCAGCGACTTCAACCAGGCCAATGCACAGCTGAACAGCCCGGCCACCGACCCGAAAACCATGGCCGACAAAGGCCTGGCCCTGCGCGAAATGCTCTCGCTGATGATCGCCCAGCGCCGTCCTTCGCATTACCTGACCAAGGGCCGTGAAGAACTCGCCGACCTCACCGACAGCCACTTGCGCCTGCTCAAGCAGAACGGCGTGATCGACAGCGCACTGGCCGATGCCGCGCTGGCGAGCAAGGTCACTTACCGCGACTGGCAGACCCAGCCGACCCTCCAGCCGATCGAAACCAACAAGGGCATCAGCGTTGCCCGCAGCCGTCTGGCGACGATGCTCAATCGCCCGCTGTACGACCTCGATCGGCTCGACCTGTCAGCCACCAGCACCTTGCAGGGCGATCTGCAAACCCAGGCCACCGACTACCTGAAAAAGCTCGCCGATCCCGCGTTCGCCGGGCAGATCGGTCTGATTGGCGAACGCTTGCTCACCCCCACCAGCACCACCCAGGTGCGGTACAGCTTCACCCTGTTCGAACTGACCCCGGACGGCTCGCGGGTACGCGTGCAGACTGACAGCACCGATCAGCCGTTCGACATTAACGAGGGCAGCAAGCTGGAGCTCGGCTCGACGGCGAAAATGCGCGTGCTCACCACTTACTTGCAGATCATCTCCGAACTGCACGACAAGTACGGCGCCATGAGCGTGCCGGAACTGAAGAAAGTCGAGGTGCCGGATCAAGATCGCCTCAGCCAGTGGGTGATCGATTACTTGATACAGAACAAGGATCACGACCTGTCGAAAATGCTCGGTGCCGCGCTCGACCGCAAATACTCCGCCAGCCCCGGCGAGGCGTTTTTCACCGGTGGCGGCCTGCATGTGTTCCATAACTTTCGCAAGGAAGACAACGGCCGCCTGCCGACCTTGCGCGACGCCCTGCGCGAATCGATCAACCTGCCGTTCATTCGCCTGATGCGCGATGTGGTGCGCTACGTCACCTACTCCGGCCCCAACAGCAGCGCCGAATTGCTCAAGGACGACCGCGATCCGCGGCGGCAGGAATACCTGGCCAGTTTCGCTGACCGCGAGGGCACCTCGTTCCTGCTCAAGTTCTGGAAGAAGTACAAGAACAAGGACACCCAGGCGCGCCTCGACACCTTCCTCGACAGCATGCGCCCGACGCCGATCCGCATGGCCGCCGTGCATCGTTACCTGCTGCCCAACGCCAGTCAGGAAGACTTCAACAGCTTCGTGCGCGCGCACCTGAAAGGCGCCAAGCTCACCGAAAAACTCACCGACGATCGTCTGATCCGGCTGTACGACGCCTACGGCCCGGGCACCTACGATCTGCCAGATCAGGGCTTCATCGCCAAGGTGCACCCGCTGGACCTGTGGTTGATGGGCTACCTGCTGCACAACCCGGATGCCACCTTCAGTCAGGTCGTCAAGGCCAGCCAGTTCGAGCGTCAGGAGGTCTACAGCTGGCTGTTCAAGAGTAAACACAAGGGCGCCCGTGACAGCCGCATCCGCACCATGCTCGAAATCGAAGCGTTCCTCGAGATTCACCAGCGCTGGCAGAAAGTCGGCTATCCGTTCGACCATCTGGTGCCGTCGCTGGCCACCGCCATTGGCAGCTCCGGCGATCGCCCTGCCGCGCTGGCCGAGCTGATCGGCACCATCCTCAACGACGGCGTGCGCATGCCGACCCTGCGCATCGACAGCCTGCACTTTGCCGCGGGTACACCCTATGAAACGAGACTGACCAACGACCCGCATGTCGGTAAACGGGTGATGCCGTCGGAGGTCGCGACGGCGATGCGCGAAGCCCTTTCGCAAGTGGTGGACTCGGGCACGGCGAAACGGGTGTCCGGCAGTTTCAAGATCGCCGACGGCACGCCGTTGGTGATGGGTGGCAAGACCGGCACCGGCGACAACCGCATCGAAGCCATCGGCTCCGGCGGGCGGATCCTCAGCTCCAAGTCGATCAACCGCACCGCGACCTTCGTGTTCTACATCGGCAACAACCACTTCGGCACGCTTACCGCGTTCGTCCCCGGGCGTTCGGCGGAGAACTTCAAGTTCACCTCGGCGCTGCCGGTGCAGGTGCTCAAGGGCATGGCACCGATCCTTTCGCCGTATCTGCAGCCGGGTACGCATACCCTGTGCCAGCCCGACCCGATGACCGCAGCACGTTAGGCTGGCGCCTGGGTGGTAACGGAGTATTTTTTGCCGTTGAATTTCCGCTGTTTCGCGGCGTAAACACGCCGCGCTTCCAACCTGTTTTTGCGCTTTTTTCGCGCCGGGTCATTTCTTAGTCTGATCGTTCCATTTTGATCAACGGACGATCAGGCCATGCCCAACCCTTCCCTGACACTGTATCGATCGCAGCAGACGCCTTCTGCCCAAGGTCATAAAAGTGTCCATCACGATCTGGTTAAAGATGCCCTTCCCGACTGGCTGTACAAGGCTTCGGCAGCACGGGTCGAATCATTGAAAAACGTCACCTTGACCATGCCTGCATGGCATCGCAGCGCTGCGGCCAGCGAGCATCAACGGCTCAAGGATGAAATGCGCCAGGCATGGACCGCGCAGAACAACATCGATCGCGCACTGAGCAAGCTGCAGGATGCGCGCACCTTCGCCAGACCCTTGCTGCAACAGGCCTTGAAGACGCGCTTCGGTGTCGAGGACGATGTCGAGGACACCTGGGTGCGGCTGTACATGCCAGTCAAAACGTCCTGGTGGGCGCATGACTTTGCCAACGGCACGCAGAGTCGCACGGTGTCGCTGCTGGACGCGGCATTGCATAACTTTTCCAGCGACGAAACGTTCACTGCCGACTCCTGCTTTATCACCCGTCCCGATGCGCTCGGGCAGTTTTCGGTCAAGGCACTCAAGCACAAGATCAGCATCGAGCAGTTCAAGGCATTGTGTCGCGAGTTGGATATCGGCGCGCGCTACCAGGCCCACTTGCACGAATTCGTGCTTTCGAAAAACCAGGTAGCCCGTCAATACCTGCAGCTCAAGGTGACGCACAGCCAGAAACAGACACTGCGAGTCGCCGCGCGCATGGCCCTGCTCAAGGGCGACATCGACCGTCAGGCATTTGAAGTGGTGCAAGGCATGCTCGAAGACCGTGCACAAGTACTGTGGCACGGCAAGGCTGTGCGCTATCACACGCTGACGATGATGGACACACCGCTGACAGGCATCGTACTGATCAGCGCCGACCCGCTTGCCGCCACGCGGCCCCTGCCGGTTCTGGCCTATGTGCCCCACGACCCGGAACACCCACTCAAGCAATATCCCGATTCACTGGCGTTCATGGCCGAGCTGACCCGCCAGTTGCGCGACACCTCTCCGTCCTCGTCTTACCAGCGGTTTTTCAGTCAGTTTGTCCCGCAGCGCCAGCGAGGCTATTTCTTCGCCCGACTGAATGAGCGCCTCAGCCATGTGACATGGCAGGCGACGCCCTCCGGGTCGAACTTGCCCAACTGGCGCGATACGCCTGTGAATCATCCCAACCTGCAATTTCGCGTAGCGCCGGTTCAACAGGATCGCGAAACACGCTTTACCGGCGACCTGTGGCAGTACCTCTACCAACAGAAACTCAACAAGATTCTCAACGATGCCCGGGAGATTGCGATAGCCACCGAATACGCCGACCGCATGGCCCGCTGGGCATGGTGGGACAATCTGGAAAAAATCCTGACGGACATGCTCAATCTGGCGATGCTGGTGGCCGTGCCCTTCGTTCCCGAGCTGGGCGTATTGATGCTGGCCTATACCGCGTACCAGGTCACCGATCAGATTGTCGAGGGAATCGTCGACCTGGCCGAAGGTCACTTGGCCCAAGCCGGTGCTCAAGCCATCGGTGTGCTGGAAAGTATCGTGCAACTGGGGATTTTCGCTGCCGGTGCCAAGCTGGGTAGCGCGGCACTGGTCAGGCTCTCGCCGTTTTTTGAAAGCCTGAAGCCGGTAAAACTCAGCGACGGCCAGACGCGCCTCTGGAACCCCGACCTCACTCCGTATCGTGTGACCGACCAGATACTGCCCGCCACCACCCGTCCCGATGCGCAAGGCTTGCACCCGCTGGGCAGCAAGCACGTGGTGAAGCTGGATCAGCAGGTGTTCGAGGTGACCCGGGATCCACTGAGCGGTGAACACCGGATTCGTCATCCACGCCGCCCCGACGCCTACGCGCCGACACTCAGGCACAACAGCCATGGCGCATGGGTCTGTGAATCGGAAAACCCGCGCCAGTGGCAAGGCCCGCAGTTGATGCGCCGAATCGGCCATGCCACCGATGGATTCAGCGATGCGCAACTGGAACAGATTCGCCAGTTGACTGGCACCGATGAGAACATCCTGCGGCGCATGCATGTGGAAAACGCGCCGTCCCCGCCTCTGCTGGCCGATACCCTGCTGCGCCTGGCAAGCCAGCCGGCACCCGAGGACGCGGCGCCGGCTCTTTCTGCCCCGGCCGCCCGGGTACTGCGTGACTGCCCGCAACTGACGCCGGTGCTGGCCGAACGTGTTATTAGCCAAGCCCGTCCGCTGGAGATGCAGCGGATCACCCTGCGACGGCAGGTGCCGTTGCGTCTGAAAACCCTGGCTCGCGAGCTGGAGTTTGAGGTGCAGTCGGTTCGAGCGGCGCAAGGGCTGCAACGCGAAGCGCTGATCACGGTCGAGAGCGAACGCCTGGCCTTGGGCGCGTTGCGTCATCACAGCGATGCCTTTGGCGCGCTGCGGATCGACATCCGTGACGGAACATTCGACGGCCCCCTGCGCAGCAGTGCCGGCGCCGAGTCGGCCGAGCGGGTCCGGGTGCTGGTGCGCACTGGCGAGAACCTTTATCAGGTGCGCGATGGCTCGAATCAACTGCTGCGCCGGGCTTGCGGTCTGTATGAAGCGATTCTCTACGCGAGCGAACATCAGGGTCGAAGCGTACTGGGTTACAGCACCCGCGACACCGAGCAGCTCAAGCAATGGATCATTGCCAAAACCACCGCTCCGAGCGAACGGCGCACGGTGCTGGCCGAACCGCCGATCCGCCCCGTTGTTCAATTCGACACCCAACTGTTGGTGCGCGGAGGCGGTTTGAGCCGAGACGGCGCGAGCCTGCACGAACGCATCGAAGATCTGCATCCGCACTTCACTGCGCGCGAGGTCGATGCCTTCGCCCAGGCCTTGACCGAACAGGGCGAACCGCTCAAAGCCATCGAGGCAATGGAGAACGATCTGGATGAACTGCGTGAAACGGTCAATCGCTGGCGCTATCAGCAACCGGACACCTGGGGACCGGGCAGCCATGACTTTCGCGATGGCGGCGGATTACACATTCACGAACGTCTGCTGGCTTGCTTTGAACGCAAGACTGAACACTTGGGACAACGCAGCGATCCATCCTCTTACGCGCTGGATCTGTCGCGCGAAATGCTTCCCCTGAACCTGGAAACCTGGTGGGCCAAACGTCCGGAACTGAAAAAATTCCTCGACAAGGTCACCGTGCTCAAACTCGATAACACACGCTTTGCCACTGATTCCAGCGGCTTGCTCAAGGACTTCCCGCACCTGATCGAACTGAGCGCCAAAGGCTGCGACCTGCCCCGTTTGCCAGAGCGCATCGGCACGTCCTTGCGCCGCCTCGAGCGCTTGCGTCTGAGCGATAACAAGATTGTGCTGGATGCCGTCGCCGTCGAGCGTTTACGCAGCCTGACGTACCTGGAAGTGCTGAAACTCGATGACAACCCGCTGGGGCTGTCGCCGAACCTGTCACGCATGCCCAGGCTCAAGGTGGTGGGCCTGCAGAACACCGGGCTGACCGCCTGGCCTGAAGGCATTCTGGCCAGACCTCGTCCCCGTGGCTTATTACTTGACCTGCGCGGCAATCCGCTGACGACAATTCCGGAGGTGGTCAGCGGCTCCGAGGCACAGTGGCTGGTGGCACGTACGCGCCTGGACGTGGTCAGCCTGTCTGAGGTCAATCAGGTGATCTATCAGACCCATCGACGCGCGGTGGGCCTGCCCGAGGAAACGCTTCTGCCGGCCGACCCGGTACGCAATTTCTCGATCATTTCCGCGTTTGGCGCCGATTATTGGAGCGACGTGCCCGGTTGGGGCATCAACCGGGAAACGCCTTGGTCGGAGCTGGTGGAGGAACCGGCTGCGCAACCGTTCATGGCGACGCTGCTCGGTGTACGCGAATTCGCCGACTACCGCGCCGGCGGTGAACTGCGCCAGCAACTGATGCAGCGTGTGTGGCGCATGCTCGATGCCGTGCACCACGACAGTCGGCTGCGGGAAAAACTGTTCACCATGGTGGTCGCTCCGGTGGACTGCGCGGACGCCGGCGCTCAGTTGTTCAACCACATGGGCATCAACGTGCTGGCTTCCGAGGCCTATGCCTACGCGATCGGCTCCCGGGAACTGGAAAACAGACTGGTCACCCTGGCCCAGGGCGCGGCGCGCCTGGAACAGGTGAACGACATTGCCCGTGCGGACGTCGACAGCCGAGGCGGCAATCCTGACGATGTCGAAGTCTATCTGGCGTATCAGACCGGCCTGGCCAGACGCCTGGGCCTGCCCTGGCAGACCGAATCCATGTTGTTCCGACCGGTGTCGGGCGTGACTGACGCGATGATTGATACGGCGTACGACACAGTGCTGGCACTGGGTGAAGGCGATGGCCTGGTGGACAAGATGCTCGAACAGGACTTCTGGCAGAACTACCTGCAAGAACAGTTTCCAGCGCGCCTGGCCTCGAACAAGCATCGCTACCTGAAGCTGTTCGAACAACTGGAAACCTTACGCGAAGTGCAGCAGGAATGGCTGGATTCGACCACGGATCAACAGCGCGCCGAGCGGCGCAGCCGACTGCGCGAACTCGCTGCCGATCTGCCGATCCCCGACACCGTGCTGTTCGCTGATACACCGATCAGCGAAGCGACCTATAACCGCGTGCTGATCGATTTGGTGGATGAGGAAAAGGCTCTGGCCAGACGCTTGACTCGTGATGCCATGAGACGCGCCGGTCTGTAACGGTAAACCGCGCTGGCACAATCGCAGGCGTGCGCCGCCGAGCAATGGTGCCAGCGCAGTCCGGTGGCAGAACGGCTTTCAGCCAGTCTGCCACCGGAAAAGGAGCGCCATGGCGGTGTTAGACACCCGAGGGAGGAGTGGCACTGAAGATCAGTTGTACGGTGCCATGATAGGTCCCGGGTTTGTAGCCATCGGCAGGCACCTTCGGCTGGATCTCCAGTGCAAAGCGCCCACCTTTTCTGGCCTGCTCCGCCGAAACCACTTCCCGGGGGATGGGATCATGGCTCAACGGCTGACCATTGAAACTGACCTGCAAAAAGATAGCGTCCCGCCCGTTGAACAGATAGGGCTCGGCGTCCAGCCGCGCTTCGATTGCGCTGGTGCTGTGTTTGACATCGAAATTCTTGCGCAGCCCCTGCAAGGTCGAGGTATGAATATTCCACGGCAACGTCTGTTGCAGGTGAATCCAGTTGGCTTCGGCGGGAAGCACATAGAAGTCCAGAGTCGGTATATCCACCGACACCTCGAACGTGCGCGCTTCCCTGGCCGCGAACGCTTGCGCACTTGCCAGCGCCATCACGCTGCACAAAGCGATGGTCGATTGCTTGATCATGTCAGCTACCTGTTGCGTCGAAAAAAGCGGCAGGGCGAATCCCTCGTTTGCCGCCGCGGGTTACTGGCTGGCGACGCGCAGCGTTTTTCTGGCTGCACCTTCGACCAGGTTGAAACGGTATTCCCGGCCAGGTTTCTTCTCGAATTCGAACGACTTGCCGGCCAGTAGGTGGTGCTTGGTGGTCGGCTCGCATTCGGTCTCTTTCTTTTGCGAGCAGTTGCGAAACTCATCGATCACCACCACCGTATTGCCGTTGTTACGCAGCCGATAAACCCCGGCACTGTCATCGATGACCGTGTCGAACCGAGCATTTTTCGGCCGGACAAAGAACACCGTGCCAAACCCGGTCATGACATTGACGCCGGCCGAGAGGTTTTCCTTGTAAGCCTCGCGCTCTTCGCTGGAAACGGCGAACTGGTCTTCCTTTTCCGGCACCACCGGCACGAAGCGCACCCGGAAATAGCGCTCGGTATCGCGCTTGCCCATCAGCACCAGACGGGTGGCCTGCATGCCGTTGGCCGGCACAATCAACCGTGCCGGACTGGCCATCAGTCCATCACGGCTGCTGCCATCGGCTTGCTGCCTGACCGGGACTTCGCGGTGGCTGCCATCAGCGTCGTAAATGATCTCCAGAATGTTGACCTTGACGAATGCTGTGCCGTCGCCACTGTTGAACACGCGCTTGAGATAGGTGCTCTTGTCGCTGTCGAGGTAGTCGTAGACCGTGCCGACATTGATTTGTGGCCCGGCCTGAACACCTGAGCAAAACAGGCTCAACCCCAATAAAACCCATAGACCTTTCATACCTGTGAACCTCGTGAAGTTGAACACGGCGCTGGCACGCCTCATTGATCTACGGCCCATCAAATGTCCGAATCCCAGATCACCGTGACATTGCCGACATAGGTGCCCCCCTGCCCGGGCATCAATATGATCGGCAGAACATATTCCGGGATCTCGAAGTGCAGGACACCGGCGCCTCTATCCACATAAAAACCGGGCTGGAACTGTTGCGCGCTCGCTTGACCTACATGCAGACGACGACGGTTGACCGGCTGTCCGGAAAGGTCGGTCAAGCCACTGGGCAACGTGACGCTGACCTGTACTTCGATGTAGTTGTTCGCCGAAGCCGGGTTGTGAATCACACATTCGAAAATGCCGCGGGAGTCGCATTCCAGATGCATCTTGAAACGCGATGAGGCCGAAATATGAAAAGGCTGATCGCGAAACAGTCGCACCGGTTTGCGTCCGGCCTGCAACCAGCTTTGCCAGCCACCGGCAGGCACCAGGCGGACTTTTTCCCCGCCGGGCGGAATGTCGACTTTCAAGGTGTGCTGAACTTCCAGGTTGAAATCCAGCGTCAGGTCGGTGTCGTCAGGAATCATCACGTCACCAAAATCGAAATCGCCTCCAGGTCCCATGCTGTATTTCAACGTACCGGTGTAATTGCCGGACGACATTTTCAACGGGTTGGGGGTGCGCAATTCGTAGGCAAAATCGAGGTAGCCATACGTCATCCCGGGGATGTTGAATTGAGCGATTTTGACGCAGGAACGTTCATCGGGAACCTTCCAGAAAAAAGCGTATGTCTCCGCCCCGAAAAAGCCCATTCCCGAGGTACCACAGGGGGAAGCCGGATTGACCCAGCTATACCCGTGCCACAGGCGGTTGTGACCTTCACTTGGGGTCGAGGATCCCGTCAGGCTGGCCGCTGAATGACTCAGCACATAATTGGAACCCACACCTGAGATACGCACCTGAAGATTGCTGGCTTCGCCGGTTTCGGTATTGTTGACGGTCAAGGTGCGCCATGCCCCCGGCACCTTGAACATTGCACTGTTGCGCTGGCTGGCATTGGCCTGCATGGGCTTATTGGAGTTGACCCGGGTCATCAGCCGCAGGCTGAAGGTATCGATGTCGCGGCAGATTTGCGGGTAGTACTCGCAGTACCCGGTTGAAGGTGTCTGGTTGATGAACTCGTTTTTCTGCGGGTTGGCCGGATCGGGTTTGAACAACGCTCTGATTTCCAGTGACGCCGCCTCAATGGGCGGTGCCGCCAACAACCCCAGCAGACACAACCACTGACCACGGCGCAGCCAGCCCGACGCGCATTTTTTGAAGCTGACCATTCAACTGGCCTCCTGTCGTGTGAACGAGACGTCGGCCAATGTGTCGGGGGAGCAGCGCAGATCGCCGATCATCAGCACGTTGCTTTCACTGCGGTGTTTGGCGGTATCGAGCCGGAACTGGCACAACAACTGGTCGGCGTAGCGCACTTCCAGGGTCGGTGAGCCGACATGCATTTCCATCGAGAAGAACCCGTCGACCTCGCTCACCCCACGGCTGGCGTGGTTGATCACGTGGTGACCCTTGAGCGGCCGCCCCTGCGGATCGAGCAAGCGTCCAAGCACGGTCACGGTTTTCATCACGCGCACCTTGCGGTACTCCACGCCGCCCTTGTTCAGGTGGTAGCGGGTGCGTGCCGGTTCGATATTCGCGGCGGGGGCGTGATTGCCTTCGAAGTCAAAGCTCACCGAGCTGTTCTTGTAGGCGGTCAACGGGATGAAATTGCGCCCCACCCGCAACGCCGCGCTGCCTGCGCCGAGATCGTCGGCACGCAAGGCAATGTCGTCGATGTCTGACTCGACATCGACAATCATCCCGGCGCCACGCCCCAGATGCTGGCTGGTCATGACCAGTTGCTGGCCTCCCATGACAATCGTGCTGTCGAGATTGAGGCCGCCAGTGAAGTTGCCGTTGTAGGACGAGCGCTGAAGAAAGCCGTCGCCATTGACCTGATCGGTGCGAAAGTTGGCCAGACTCGCCAGGCCGACACCGTACGTGTCGGTCAGCGCAGTGACCGACACGCTTTGCAGTACATGGTCCTGCAGGTCTTTGCGATAGCCGAACGAGCCGTTGTTGTCGCGGCTGCCATCACGGGCGGTACGGCTGCCGATACTGGCGGACAGTTGCTGGCTCGGCCCGCCCAGCGCCATGTTGATACTCAGATCGATCCCGCGATTGCGTGCATCGCCGCTGCTGTAACTGCCCGGCCGATCGAACAGCGACAGGCGCCAATTGGCGTCGCTGCCAAACAGTTCGGTGCGTTGCGTCCAGCCCAGGTCCATGCCCACGCCTTCGACGTTACCTTCGCTGTGCGAGACCCGCGCACTCAGAGAATTCTTGCGACTGATGCGGTGGTTGAGTGCCAGCGACGAGTTGCTGGTTTCGCCGGTGAACACGTTGCGCTGGCGTACGCGGGTGCCATCGGGCAGCGTGTCGTAGGTGTTGCGGGTGTCGAGCCAGCTGCGGTTGTGGCTGACCACCAGGCTGCCGGCGCCGTAGTTGTACAAGCCCTGCACATCGGCGCCGGTGCCGTGATCTTCGGTCTGGTAAAGGTTGGCGTAGAGGCTGATGCTGTCCGCCAGGCTCCAATCGATCGAGCTGCCGTACTGCAACGTGTCGCGGACCTGACGCGCCGACAGGCCGAGGATCACTCGCGGATGCAACAAATAGTTGAGCGCGGCGCCGGCGGTGAGATCGCCGCTTTGCTGTTCCTCCCAATTGCTCAGCAGTTTGCTTTCCTGCCCGGCGAACACGTTGTAGCGCCAGCGCTCGTCGAGGTTTTGCCAGTTGACCGGTTTGTAGACCAGCTCCTGAGTGGTCGAGGTGGTCTGGCCATCCTCGATCAGACGCACTTCCACCTCATAAATGCCACCGGGCAGCGGCCGGGTGTCGAGGGTCTGCAGACCGGCAGTGACTGACTGGGTGTTGATCAACAGTCCATCGCGATAGATCTCCACCGATGCCTGGCGATTGGCGGTGACGAAAATCGGGTAGACGCTGGGCCGCGGGCTATCGACCGCCAGACTGTCGGAGCTGCCATACATCACGCCGACCGCCGTGTCCGGGCTGGTGCCGAACGAACGGGGCTGGCGGGTCAGGCCTTCGGAATTGGGGGTGAAATAGCCCAGACGGAAAAAACTGCCCTGCAGTTCGCGCTGGGTGTAGAGCTCGTGCACCGCGTGATAGGTCTTGGTGTCCGGCCCGCCGAGGCGCGCCAGCTGCATATTGAAGGACTGGCTCCAGTTGCCGAGACTGGCACTGGCTTCCAGGCCGAAGCGTCCGCCCAGATCCTGATCCTGGCCGCCGTTGAGGTTCAGCTGATTGCGCAACATCAAGCCGTGGCTGCCACCTTCCGGCTGTTCATGAAAACGCTGGACCTGCAGATCGCGCTCGGCGTTTGCAGTGGCGATCGACAGCAGCGAGTTTTGCAGGTTGTAATGCAACTCCAGCAATTGCTCGGGGCACTGTCCGCTGCATTTGCCGAGGGCCACACCGGGTTTGAGAATGCTGGCCCACGTTTGCTGTTCGATCGCGCTGAAACGGCTGTCACTGGTGTCTGTGAAGTCGAGCAAGGTAATGCGATCATCGCGTGACAACACAATCATTGCCTCGCCCAGCGGTTGTTGATCAAGTTCGACACGAACCGCCAAAGGCACATCAAAGAAATGCTCTTCGAAGTCCGCCGGTAGACCTTTCGCCTGAGCCAGCAAACTTCGCGGGGTATTATCGACTGGAGGCGGCGCCGCCAGTACGCTGCTGCTCAAAAGCAACGCAAGCGCAGTCGCGATGGGCGTCATCGGATACATGAATTAATACTCTGATTACCGGAAGTAAAAGCCCGGCCGGGCAACTTGCAAGTTGCAAATCGCCGACCGGTTACGCCACTTGAACAAGTAACGTCAGGTATTGCCGTTCTTACTTAAACCGAAGGTTCGACGACCAGCATGACCACACCGGTGTAGTCGCCTGCGGCCGGTTTGGCACCGGTGGCGCTGATCTTGAACGGTGCGCGATAACGGGTATTGGACTCGGTATCACCCACCACTTCCTGCGAAGTGGTGGTCAGTGTCTTGCCGTTGAGTTCAACCTTAAGATCGATGGTCTGGTTGCCGGCGATGAGCTTCGGCACGCCTTCCAGACGCGCGTGAACCTTGCCTGCGGTATGCAGCACATCGAAGTGGCCGTTGACTTCGCGCATCGAAGCGGTCGCCGGGTTGTAGCTCATGTCCTGATCCTTGTTGACCAGATCGGCATCCACCGGCACCGCATAGAAGTCGTCAGCCGGAACGTGCGCCACGATGCTGATCGAGTGCTTGGCTTCGGTCGCGGCAAACGCCATCGAGGCGCTCATGGCCAATACAGTCAGAGGGGCGGCAAAGGCGAGTTTCTTGAACATCATTGAATACCTGTCTTATATAAATTAGTTGAGTCGTCAACCAGTCAAGGCGAACGGAACAGTCACGAGCAGTCCGTGTTCACCGCTAACTTTCAACGCCGAAGCATGTTCAACCAATTCATCTTCAAAGTAAGCAGGCAACGTCCTGCGACCTTGTAGCCTGGACGCCATTAGATGAGAAAGAAAAAACCACGAAATTCAGGAAAGTTCCTGTCCGACTGTAAGATACAGGCTACAGCGCGCCACCCGAGTGACTGTACGCGCCACAACTTTGCAGCAACTTCCGTCAGACATGTACGACACTTTGCCGGAAATAAAGGGCGAAACAGAACATTAGAGACTCAGCACTAATCTGCGCCTTTGTCGGGGGATTTAATACTGCGTTTTCTTGATCATTTTGCGGTTTTTTTTGGCTGCAGATTCGATCGATCAGGTGTGCACCGTTGGTCAGTCCCCCTTGCACGACAGATAAGATATATCTTAAGTTGTATCTAAACACGACGAGAGAGAAGGAAAATGAGAGACCATCATGCCCCCCATCACCACCGCGAACACGGCGACGGCCGTGACGGCTTCGAAAAACGCCCCGGCCGTGAACGCGGCGGACGCGGCCCACGGGTGTTCGCCCCGGGCGACCTGAAATTGTTACTGCTGGCGCTGATCGCCGAACAGCCCTGCCACGGCTACGACCTGATCCGCCAGATCGAAGGCATGTTCGACGGCGCGTACAGCCCAAGCCCCGGGGTGATCTACCCGACCCTGACTTTCCTCGAAGAAAGCGACCTGATCAGTGGCGACGCCGAGGCCGGCAAAAAACGCTACAGCGTGACCGACACCGGTCGTCTGTCGTTAAGCGAGCAAGCCGTCGCACTGGACGGTGTGCGCATGCGCATCGACGTCAGCAAACGTTCGTTGCGCGGCCATGACCGGCCGCCGGAAATCCACGAGGCCGTGCACAACCTGCGCCATGCCCTGCAAATGCACCACGGGCGCTGGAGCGCCGAAGAAATCCTGCGTGTGCGTGACCTGCTCAACGACACCGCCAAAGCCATCGTCGACGGCCCCGCCGTTCAATCTGCCCCGGAGAAAGCCGAATGACTGCAGTCGATACCCAAACCATTCACCGCGTGATGCACGACATCAAACGCCGCAAGCTCGAAGTGCTGCGCGTGGTCGACCTGACCCCGCGCATGCGCCGCATCACCCTCGGCGGCCCGGAGCTGGCCGGGTTCATCAGCCTGGGCACCGACGATCACGTCAAACTGCTGTTCCCGCAGAGCGCCGAACAGGCTGCAGCGCTGGAGACCATGGTGCTCGGCGCGGGCAAGGACAATGGCCCGATGCCCGAGATGCGCGACTACACCCCGCGTCGCTATGACCTGGAAAAACTCGAGCTGGACATCGACTTCGTCCTCCACGGCGACGGCCCTGCCTCGACTTGGGCCGAACAGGCCCAGCCTGGGCAATTCCTGCACATCGGCGGCCCGCGCGGCTCGATGATCGTGCCGGACATCTTCGACAGCTACCTGCTGATCGGCGACGAAACCGCCCTGCCCGCCATCGCCCGGCGCCTCGAAGGTCTGGCGGCCAATCGCAAGGCGCTGGTGGTGATCGAAGTGGAGAACGGTGCCGAGCAACAGGTGCTGGAGAGCGCGGCGCAGGTCAACGTGATCTGGGTGCTGCGCGAGGGTGGCAAGGACAACCTGCTGACCACCGTCAAACAGTTGCAGGTGCCCAAGGGCAATCTGTATGCATGGGTAGCGACCGAGACCAAAGTCTCGCGGCAGATCCGCCGGGTGCTGCTGGATGAGCATGGGCTCAATGAACAGTTCGTCAAAGCCGTCGGCTACTGGCGCGCGGAAGGTTCCGCAGAAGAGTGATATCCCTTGTAGGAGCTGCCGCAGGCTGCGATCTTTTGATCTTGTTTTTGAACAATCAACGTCAAAAGATCGCAGCCTGCGGCAGCTCCTACAGGTGCTCTAACTTCGTGCAAATCTCCAGCGATCCAGGCCGATCACCAGCAAGCCAATCAGCACAAACCCCACCAATATCCCCCCGGCATTGATGAACACCTGTGCATAACCGAGCAGCGCCACATCAATGAACGGATACGCATACGCACCGAGCAGATGCCCGCGCAGCAACGCGTAAATGAAATACACCAACGGGTAAATCAGCCACAGCGGCAGGTGCCAAAGGCGCAACGTGCCTTTGGGTACGCAAAACCACCAGTAGCCGAGAAACAGCAGCGGCATCACGTCGTGCAACAGTTCGTCAGCGATAAACTGCCAGCCCTGCGGATGCCACAAATGCCGCAGCAGAATGCTGTAGGCGAGACCGACCACGGCAATGCTCACGGCAATCCCGCTGCTGACCCACGGCTGCAGAAACCAGCGGCGCGCGGCGGATTCACGCCGGGTAACCGCACAGGTCAGCACGCTCGCCACCAAGGTATTGGTCAATACAGTGAAGTAACTGAAGAAGCTCACCAGCCCGCCCAGCAGACTGGCGTCGACACTCAGCCGTGCGAGGAAAATCAGGTACAGCTGAATGCTCAGCCCGGCCCAACCGAGGCTGGCGATGACCGTGATCAGGCGTCGCCGCATAACGGCGTCCATCTCAGCGCGGTCGCTTGGTGCGCATCAGTTTCACGTACAAGCGCTCGACCTTCTCCCGTGCCCAAGGCGTTTTGCGCAGGAACGTCAGGCTCGACTTGATGCTCGGATCGCTCTTGAAGCAGCGGATATCGATACGCTCGGCCAACCCCGACCACTCGTAATGCGCCACCAGCGCATTGAGGATCTGTTCGAGGGTGACGCCATGCAGCGGATCAGGAGAGTGGTCGTTCATGCCAAGCCTTTGGACGGAGTGAAAATGCACAAGCCGCGCACCTTAGCCGAGGGGCCGGTCAGGTGGAAGGCCTTGCATCAAATGTAGGCCAACCGGAGAAGATCGCAGCCTGTGATCCGCGCCACAATGCGCCCGTTTGACGCACTGTTACCGAATCCGAAACGCTGCATGTCTGCAAAAGCCCTTTGTCTTTTTGTTACAGATCATTATCCTGCCGCCCTTCAGCTGAATCGCTTCACTGCCTGCGTCAAATTGAAGCGCTCGGTTCACCCCCAGAAAACATCAAAAAAAGACTGATCCATGCCTGATTTTTCCTTCTCCCGAGACAGCGCTATCTCAGCCCTGCGCCTGCTCGGTGGCTGCACCGCGCTCGGCCTCGCCACCTTCGCTCAGGCGACCCCCGCCTTCGATAGCGACTCACCGTGGATGCTCGGTGACTGGAACGGCACCCGTAGCGAACTCGCGGAAAAAGGCTACGACTTCAAACTCGATTACACCGGCGAAATGGGCAGTAACCTGCACGGCGGCTACGACCACGATCGCACCGCGCGTTACAGCGATCAGTTCGGTCTGGGCACGCACCTGGACCTGCAAAAAATCCTCGGCTGGGACGATGCCGAATTTCAGTTGACCCTCACCAAGCGCAGCGGCAACAACATCAGCAACGACCGGATCAACGATCCGCGCGTGGGCGGCTTCACCTCGGCCCAGGAAGTCTGGGGCCGTGGCCAGACCACGCGCCTGACGCAGATGTGGTACCAGCAGAAATTCTTCGATCAGAAGCTCGACATCAAGGTCGGCCGTTTCGGTGAAGGCGAAGACTTCAACAGCTTCCCGTGCGACTTCCAGAATCTGGCGTTCTGCGGCTCGCAGGTCGGCAACTGGGTCGGCGGCATCTGGTACAACTGGCCAGTCAGCCAGTGGGCGCTGCGGATCAAATATCACCTGACCCCAGAGTTGTACGCGCAGGTCGGCGCTTACGAGCAGAACCCGTCGAACCTCGATCGCGGCAACGGTTTCAAACTCAGCGGCAGCGGCACTCAGGGCGCCGTGCTGCCGGTGGAGCTGGTGTGGACGCCAAAGCTCAATGGCCTGCCGGGCGAATACCGCGCCGGTTACTACTACAGCAGCGCCAAGGCCTCTGACGTCTATAAAGACCAGAACGGCCAGCCTGCCGCGCTGAGCGGCGAAGCCTACCGCAGCGCGTCGAGCAAACACGGCGTGTGGTTCGGCGCGCAGCAGCAAGTCACCAGCATTGCCAGCGATCATTCGCGCGGCTTGAGCGTGTTCGCCAACGCGACGATGCACGACAAGAAAACCAACGCGATCGACAACTACGTGCAGGCCGGCGTCGTCTACAAAGGCCCGTTCGATGCCCGCGCCAAGGACGATGTCGGTTTCGCCCTGGCCCGCGTGCACGTCAACCCGGCCTTGCGCAAAAACGCCGAAGCGAGCAATCAGGCGCAGGCGGTCTACGACTACGACGACCCGTCCTTTCTGCCACCGCAGGACACCGAATACAGCGCCGAACTGTATTACGGCGTGCACCTCGCCAACTGGCTGACCGTGCGCCCGAACCTGCAATACATCCGCCATCCCGGTGGCGTGAACGACGTCGATGACGCGCTGATCGCGGGGATCAAGATCCAGTCGTCGTTCTAAAAAACACTGAAGAAACCTGTGGGAGCTGGCTTGCCAGCGATGGGATTTCACATTCGCCATTATCGTCGGCTGACACTCCGCCATCGCTGGCAAGCCAGCTCGCACAGGGATCGGGAAAAATTCGTTAGCTAGACAAGTTTTTATCTGAACCATACCCGCGCCCAATCGTCATCTAAAGTGACTACAGCGCGGGACTACATAAACGTCACGGAGAATCACACTATGAGCACCGAAAGTGCTTCGAGTCGGGGCCGTCTGCTACCGAGCCTGCTCGGCATTCTGCTTCTACTGATGGGCCTGGCCATGCTGGCCGGGGGAGTCAAGCTGAGCATGCTCGGCGGCTCGCTGTACTACCTGCTGGCCGGTATCGGCATCGCCCTGTCCGGCATTCTGTTGCTGCTGCGCCGTCGTGCAGCGCTGGGCCTGTACGCCATTGTGCTGTTCGCCAGCACGGTCTGGGCCCTGTGGGAAGTCGGTCTGGACTGGTGGCAACTGGTGCCGCGCCTGGCCCTGTGGTTCGTCCTCGGCATCGTGATGTTGCTGCCGTGGTTCCGTCGTCCGCTGCTGCTCAATGGCCCGGCGCCGATGGGCACTGGCGGTCTGAGTGTGGCCGTGGTGCTGGCCGGTGTCACCGCTCTGGCCAGCCTGTTCACTCACCCGGGTGAAACCTTTGGTGAACTGGGCCGCGACACCGCGGACATGACCAGCACCGCACCGCAAATGCCTGATGGCGACTGGCAGGCCTATGGCCGCACCGAATTCGGTGACCGCTACTCGCCGCTGAAGCAGATCACCCCGGCCAACGTCGGCAAGCTGCAAGAAGCCTGGCGCATCCAGACCGGCGACCTGCCGACGGCCGATGACCCGGTCGAGCTGACCAACGAAAACACCCCGCTCAAAGCCAACGGCATGCTCTATGCCTGTACCGCGCACAGCAAAGTGCTGGCGCTGGACCCGGACACCGGCAAGGAAATCTGGCGCTTCGACCCACAGATCAAAAGCCCGGTGGGCTTCAAGGGCTTCGCCCACATGACCTGCCGTGGCGTGTCGTACTACGACGAAGCGGCTTACGCCAAGTCGGAAAACGCCGCTTCCGCCGTCATCTCCGAAGCTGGTAAAGCTGTCGCTCAGGTCTGCCCGCGTCGCCTGTACCTGCCAACCGCCGATGCCCGTCTGATCGCTCTGAACGCCGACACCGGCAAGATCTGCGAAGGCTTCGGCAACAACGGCGTGGTCGACCTGACCCAAGGCATCGGCCCGTTCACCGCCGGTGGCTACTACTCCACCTCGCCGGCGGCGATTACCCGTGATCTGGTGATCATGGGCGGTCACGTCACGGACAACGAATCGACCAACGAGCCATCGGGCGTAATCCGCGCTTTCGATGTGCGCGACGGTCACCTGGTGTGGAACTGGGACAGCGACAAGCCAGACGCCACCGAGCCATTGGCCCCGGGCGAAATCTACAGCCGCAACTCGGCCAACATGTGGTCGCTGGCCAGCGTCGACGAAAAACTCGGCATGGTCTTCCTGCCACTGGGCAACCAGACTCCCGACCAGTGGGGCGCTGACCGCACCCCAGGCGCCGAGAAATTCAGCGCCGGCATCGTCGCCCTCGACCTGGCCACCGGTAAAGTGCGCTGGAACTACCAGTTCACCCACCACGACCTGTGGGACATGGACGTTGGCAGCCAGCCAACCCTGCTCGACATGAAAACCGCCGACGGCGTGAAACCGGCGCTGATCGCCCCGACCAAACAGGGCAGCCTGTACGTCCTCGACCGTCGTGACGGCACGCCGATCATCCCGATCAAGGAAATCCCGGTTCCGCAAGGCGCCGTGAAAGGCGACCACACCGCACCGACCCAGGCCCGTTCGGACCTCAACCTGCTGGCCCCGGAATTGACCGAAAAGGCCATGTGGGGCGCGAGCCCGTTCGACCAGATGCTGTGCCGCATCCAGTTCAAGGAACTGCGCTACGAAGGCCAATACACGCCTCCGTCGGAACAGGGCAGCCTGATCTACCCGGGTAACGTCGGCGTGTTCAACTGGGGCGGCGTGTCGGTCGACCCGGTTCGCCAGATGCTGTTCACCAGCCCGAACTACATGGCCTTCGTCTCGAAAATGGTGCCACGCGAGAAAGTCGCCGCCGGCAGCAAACGCGAAAGCGAAACCGCTGGCGTGCAACCGAACACCGGCGCGCCTTACGCGGTGATCATGCACCCGTTCATGTCGCCACTGGGCGTACCGTGCCAGGCCCCGGCCTGGGGCTATGTTGCCGGTATCGACCTGACCACCGGCAAAGTCGTGTGGAAACGCAAGAACGGCACCAGCCGCGACAGCTCGCCAATCCCGATCGGTTTCACCCTGGGCGTACCAAGCATGGGCGGCTCGATGGTCACCGCGGGCGGCGTCGGCTTCCTCAGCGGCACCCTTGACCAGTACCTGCGCGCCTACGACGTGAACACCGGTAAAGAACTGTGGAAATCGCGTCTGCCGGCTGGCGGCCAAGCGACTCCGATGACCTACACCGGCAAGGACGGCAAGCAATACGTCCTGCTCGTGGTGGGCGGTCACGGCTCGCTGGGCACCAAAATGGGTGACTACGTGATTGCGTACAAACTGCCGGAATAAGTTTTAGCGGCGGTAATAGAAAGGCGATGTTCCGTGAGGGGCATCGCCTTTTTTGTGCACACCCAATATCCCTGTAGGAGCTGCCGAAGGCTGCGATCTTTTGACTTTGATTTTTAAAAGCTAGATCAAAAGATCGCAGCCTTCGGCAGCTCCTACAGGAAAATGTGCTGGTCTATGGGAAATGTGTTCGTCCTACAAATGCTGGTGATTGCGCGGAGTTTTCCGACAGTTCGCGTCGGTTGTGCCTCGGAAGTTGGCTGGATAGGCTCTGGTGGTCGCTGGAAATTCAGCGGCCGGGCGTCGCGGCCTGATAACTGATGCATAATCGCCAACCTGACAGCACCTCGGATGCCTGTTGGTTGTGTCATGGCGGCTGTGCGCGGGATACCTTCTTTGAGGGTATGCCGATTCCTCAGTTATCGGTCCGCGAACCCGCGTACAGCTGCCACCTCAGATTGCGTCGCGGCAATTGAAGGTAGCTCCACTTCACCAACTGAGAATTCACCATGATCAAACCCACACCGAATCCCCCCGAAACCTCCCCCTACGAATCCCTCGATTCCAGAAAACTCCACGACGCCGCCGAGCGTGCGCTGGATCACTACCTGAAACCCTCTGCCGCCGCGGTGAGATTCCACAAACCCAGCAGCATGTTCCAGGTCGCCCCGGACATGGACAACGAAAGCCTGCTGGTTCACGCCTGCGAATCACTGGCCCAAGCCAGCCTCATGACCAGCGACATCGCCGCGTACATCGACATCCCGCAGCGCCGGACGATACTGGCCATTCAGCAAATCATCATGCTCGCCGAACTGGCGGTGAACCGAGTGCTGGATAACCACGAAATCTCGCAGTCTCCAACACACAACTAATCCCCTGTGGGAGCGAGCCCGCTCGCGAAGGCGCCAGCGAATTCAATATTTATGGTACCTGACCCACCGCTTTCGCGAGCAGGCTCGCTCCCACAGGTAAATTGAGTGCATTCAGCCAGAACATGGCCGGCCGTCAGGCCGCCATCGCTGGCAAGCCAGCTCCCACAGTTTTGATTTGTGCATGCCCCATGCGGCGCAGCCGCCCCACTCAAAACAATGAGCGCAAGCTCGAGTACCGCTCTTGATCTCCCACAGGTAAATTGAGTGCATTCAGCCAGAACATGGTCGGCTCGTAGGCCGCCATCGCTGGCAAGCCAGCTCCCACAGTTTTGATTTGTGCATGCCCCATGCGGCGCAGCCGCCCCACTCAAAACAATGAGCGCAAGCTCGAGTACCGCTCTTGATCTTGATCCACGGGCGACGTCGGAAGGCTGAGTGGAGGGATTGATCCGGGGGTGGGAGCGCAGCGACCGTTTGGCGAAGCCAAACACAGCGAGAGGAGGTGCAGCGAAGCAAACCGTAGGCGCTGCCCCCGGATCGATCCCGCAGCGAAGGGACCCCGAGCCCCAGCGAGCGGGCCGAACGCAGGAGCAAGCCTTTTTTTGCTTACTTTTTTGAGGCGTTTGTCAAAAAAGTGAGTCGCCGTAAGGGCGAAACCCTAAGTAGCCGTTACCAAAAAAACGGATATACACCCAAAACCCCAAGAACCTGGTCGGCCCAAAGGCCGCCAAGTCCCAAAGCAAACCCTGTCAAAACCCTGAACACACAAGCAGAAACACCGCCCCCCATTGAAACCACCCCAAGCCTGCCCCATCTAAGACCCATACCCCATTGCGCAGGTGCCCCAATGAGCGACCAGCAAGAATTCCCGGACAACCCCGACGACTACACCGAAGCCGAACACATCGAACACCATTCCACCGGCAAAGGCCTCGCCCTGCCCGGCCAGAACCTGCCGGACAAGGTCTACGTCATCCCGATCCACAACCGCCCGTTTTTCCCGGCCCAAGTGCTGCCGGTCATCGTCAACGAAGAACCCTGGGCCGAAACCCTCGATCTGGTCAGTAAATCCGAACACCACTCCCTGGCCCTGTTCTTCATGGACACGCCCCAGGAAGACCCGCGCCACTTCAACACCAAAGCCCTGCCGGAATACGGCACGCTGGTGAAGGTGCACCACGCCAGCCGCGAAAACGGCAAACTGCAGTTCGTCGCCCAGGGCCTGAGCCGCGTGCGCATCAAGACCTGGCTCAAGCACCACCGCCCGCCGTATCTCGTTGAAGTCGAATACCCGCACCAGCCCACCGAGCCGACTGACGAAGTCAAGGCCTACGGCATGGCGCTGATCAACGCGATCAAGGAGCTGCTGCCGCTCAACCCGCTGTACAGCGAAGAGCTGAAGAACTACCTCAATCGCTTCAGCCCCAACGATCCGTCGCCGCTGACCGACTTCGCCGCCGCCCTCACGTCGGCGACAGGTAATGAGCTGCAGGAAGTGCTCGACTGCGTGCCGATGCTCAAGCGCATGGAAAAAGTCCTGCCGATGCTGCGCAAGGAAGTCGAAGTCGCGCGCCTGCAGAAAGAGATCTCGGCGGAAGTTAACCGCAAGATCGGCGAGCACCAGCGCGAGTTCTTCCTCAAAGAACAACTCAAGGTGATCCAGCAGGAACTCGGCCTGACCAAGGACGACCGCAGCGCCGACCTTGAACAGTTCGAACAACGCCTGGAAGGCAAAGTCCTGCCGGCGCAGGTGCAAAAGCGCCTTGAAGAAGAAATGAACAAACTGTCGATCCTCGAGACTGGATCGCCGGAATACGCGGTCACCCGCAACTACCTCGACTGGGCGACCTCGGTGCCGTGGGGCGTGTACGGCGAGGACAAACTCGACCTCAAACACGCGCGCAAGGTGCTCGACAAACACCACGCCGGCCTCGACGACATCAAGGACCGCATCCTCGAATTCCTTGCGGTCGGTGCCTATAAAGGCGAAATCAGCGGCTCCATCGTCTTGCTGGTCGGCCCGCCGGGCGTGGGTAAAACCAGCGTCGGCAAATCCATCGCCGAATCCCTTGGCCGGCCGTTCTACCGCTTCAGCCTCGGCGGCATGCGCGACGAAGCCGAGATCAAGGGCCACCGCCGCACCTACATCGGCGCGCAACCGGGCAAACTCGTCCAGGCGTTGAAAGACGTCGAAGTGATGAACCCGGTGATCATGCTCGACGAGATCGACAAGATGGGCCAGAGCTACCAGGGCGACCCGGCCTCGGCGCTGCTGGAAACCCTCGACCCGGAACAGAACGTCGAATTCCTCGATCACTATCTCGACCTGCGCATGGACCTGTCGAAAGTCCTGTTCGTATGCACCGCCAACACCCTGGATTCGATCCCCGGACCGTTGCTGGACCGCATGGAAGTGATTCGCCTGTCGGGCTACATCACCGAAGAAAAAGTCGCCATCGCCAAGCGCCACCTGTGGCCGAAGCTGCTGGAAAAGGCCGGCGTGTCCAAGGGCAGCCTGAGCATCAGCGACAGCGCGCTCAAGGCCTTGATCGACGGTTACGCCCGTGAAGCCGGGGTGCGCCAGCTGGAAAAACAGATGGGCAAACTGGTGCGCAAGGCGGTGATGAAGCTGATCGACGACCCGAAAGCGGTGATCAAGCTTGGCCCGAAAGACCTCGAAGCCTCGCTGGGTCATCCGGTGTTCCGCAATGAACAAGTGCTGTCGGGCACCGGTGTGATCACCGGTCTGGCCTGGACCAGCATGGGCGGCGCCACCCTGCCGATCGAAGCCACACGCATTCACACGCTCAATCGCGGTTTCAAACTCACCGGGCAACTGGGCGATGTAATGAAAGAGTCGGCGGAAATCGCCTACAGCTACGTCAGCTCGCACCTGAAGTCGTTCGGCGGCGATCCGAAATTCTTCGACGAAGCCTTTGTCCACCTGCACGTGCCGGAAGGTGCCACACCAAAGGACGGCCCGAGCGCCGGCGTGACCATGGCCAGCGCCCTGCTCTCGCTCGCCCGCAATCAGCCGCCGAAAAAAGGCGTGGCGATGACCGGTGAACTGACCCT
The DNA here is from genome assembly GCF_019775695.1 of Pseudomonas sp. AO-1. Lineage (NCBI taxonomy): Bacteria > Pseudomonadati > Pseudomonadota > Gammaproteobacteria > Pseudomonadales > Pseudomonadaceae > Pseudomonas > Pseudomonas sp. AO-1. Next base: position 1,457,757 of record NZ_CP079947.1, on the reverse strand, counting down.
GACCGGGCATGTGCTGCCGATTGGTGGGGTGCGTGAAAAGGTCATCGCGGCGCGGCGGCAGAAGATCTTCGAACTGATCCTGCCGGAGCCGAACCGGGGCAACTTCGAGGAATTGCCGGATTATCTGAAGGAAGGGCTTACCGTGCACTTCGCCAAGCGCTTTGCGGATGTGGCGAAAGTGCTGTTCTGACAGAGCTTTAGCGCCTGACCTGACGCTATCGCTGGCAAGCCAGCTCCCACAGTGTTCGAGGTGTTCACAAATCCTGTGTTCACCACAATCCCTGTGGGAGCTGGCTTGCCAGCGATGGCGTCAGTTCTGATAACACTGGACTGCCCGACTGTCACACTTTGTCTCATCTTCAGTTATGCTCGCCGTTCGTCGTCAACGCCGGAGCCACTGAGCCTATGTCCCCCACTCGCCTGTTTGTCCCTCTCGCCCTTTCTCTGCTGGCGGCCTGCGCCACGCAACCGAAACAGAACGTGACCGTGGAAAAACAGAGCGAATGCCCCGTGCGTCTCACCAACGGACAACACCTGATTGTGATGCTGCCGAGCAATCCCACCACCGGGTACCGTTGGGCGATTCAGGACTCGGCCGGTGGTGTGCTGCGCGCGCTCAGCCCCGAGGTCTACAGCAGTCCGAAAGACTCGGGGATGGTCGGTGCGGGCGGATTCTCCACCTGGCGCTTTCAGGCCTTCGCTACTGGCACCGGGCGCCTGCGCCTGACCTCGCAGCAACCTTGGGAACCGGAAGTTGAACCGGCAGAAACCTTCGACTGCGCGATTTCGGTGAACTGATCGTGGGCTGGCTGATTCTGGCACTGATGGGCGCGGCGACATTTCTCTACGGCGTCAGCACCCATGCGGCGCTGCTGTGCCTGTTGGTCAAACCGTTGCCGGTGCTGGCGCTGCTCGGCTGGCTGCACGATGCACCACCCAGTGACTATCGGCGCTGGATCAGCCTCGGGCTGATTTTTTCTCTGCTCGGTGACGTGTTGCTGGCGTGGCCGGGGGATCTGTTTGTGTTTGGCCTGGGTGCGTTTCTGGTGGCGCATCTGGCGTACCTCAAGGCTTACCTCAGCGATTGCAAACGACTGGCGCTGTTGCCGTTGGTGCTGGCACTCGGCGTTGGCGCAGTGCTGCTGGGGATGCTGATTTCCAGCGGTCTTGGGCCATTGCTGGTGCCGGTGGTCGTCTATGGCACCGCGATCAGCGCCATGCTCTGGCGCGCCCTCGCCCGCCTCGGCACCGACGTGCCCAAGCGCTCGGCGCTGCTGGCGGCGGCGGGTGCGCTGGCGTTCGTGTTTTCAGACAGTGTGATTGGTATTGATCGTTTCGTATCGCCATTCCACGCGGCGCCGTACGTGATCATCCTCAGTTACTGGCTGGGGCAGTGGGGGATCGCCGCTTCGGCGTTTTCCGTGAAACACCGCTAATTTTGTAGTGAGGGGATTTATCCCCGATGGGCTGCGCAGCGGCCCCGAAAGTTGTCATTCAGTTATGTCAGACAGACCGCAGCCACAGGTTTTGGGGCTGCTTCGCAGCCCATCGGGGATAAATCCCCTCGCCACGTCGGACAACCCAAGCATCCCAGCGCCACTTTGGCTAAAATGCCGGCCTTTTCATCGACACCGCCGGAACCGCCGTGAGCAAAGAACCCGATCGCATTTTCGCCCAGCCGATGGCCCAGGTGCCTGACTTCGCCTTCAACGAGGACGTGGTGCGGGTGTTCCCGGACATGATCAAGCGCTCAGTGCCGGGTTACCCGACCATCGTCGAAAACCTCGGCGTGCTCGCGGCGCAATTCGCCCAACCAAACAGCGTGCTGTATGACCTGGGAGCCTCGCTCGGCGCTGTCACACAAGCGCTACGCCGTCACGTGCGCACCGACGGTTGCCGGGTGATCGCGGTGGATAACTCGGCGGCGATGGTCGAGCGTTGCCGTGAATACCTCAATGGTCAGGATTCGATGTTCCAGGAGCTGCTCCCGGTCGAGGTGATCGAAGGCGACATTCTCGCCCTCGAATTCAAACCGGCTTCGGTGGTGGCGCTGAACTTCACCCTTCAATTCATAGCGCCCGAGCAGCGTACCGCGTTGCTCTCGCGTATTCGCCAATCGCTGCTGCCCGGCGGCGCGCTGATTCTGTCGGAGAAGCTGCGCTTCAACGATGCCGAAGAACACGCGCTGCTGACCGACCTGCACGTCGCGTTCAAACGCGCCAACGGCTACAGCGAACTGGAAATCGCCCAGAAGCGCAGCGCCATCGAAAACGTCATGAAGCCCGACAGCCTCGAAGAACACCGCGAACGCCTGCTGGCCGCCGGGTTCTCGAAAGTCGTGCCGTGGTTCCAGTGTCTTAACTTCGCCTCGTTGATTGCCTTGCCATGATTGATCTGTCCCCTCTCGCCCGCCGTCTGGCCGGCACACCGCTGGCCGATTGGGCCAACACCCTGCAAGGGCAACTCGACAAGAAAATGGAGAAAGGTCACGGCGATCTGGAGCGCTGGCAGAGTGCGCTGGACGCTCTGCCGAAGATCCAGCCGACCGAAGTCGACCTGCTCGACGGCCTGAAACTGGACACCGATTGCGACGACGAAACCCGCGCACAAATGCGCACCGCGCTGATGGGCCTGTCGCCGTGGCGCAAGGGGCCGTTCGACCTGTTCGGCGTATACGTCGACACCGAATGGCGCTCGGACTGGAAGTGGTCACGGGTCGCCCCGCACCTGGACCTGGAGGGCAAACGCATCCTCGATGTCGGTTGCGGCAACGGCTACTACATGTGGCGCATGCTCGGCGCCGGTGCCGACAGCGTGATCGGCGTCGATCCGAACTGGCTGTTCTTCTGCCAGTTCCAGGCCGTGCAACGCTACCTGTCCGAGCCGAATGCCTGGCACCTGCCGTTCCCGTTCGAAGACCTGCCGCCGAACCTGGAAGGCTTCGACACGGTGTTCTCCATGGGCGTGTTCTACCACCGACGCTCGCCGATCGAGCATTTGCTGGCGCTCAAGGATTGCCTGGTCAAGGGCGGTGAACTGGTGCTGGAAACGCTGGTGGTTGAAGGCGACAAACATCAGGTGCTGGTGCCGGAAGACCGCTACGCGCAGATGCGCAACGTATGGTTCCTGCCGTCGGTGCCGGCGCTGGAGTTATGGCTGCGCCGAGCAGGCTTCACCGACATCCGCTGCGTGGACGTCAGCACCACGACGGTTGAAGAACAGCGCGGTACCGAGTGGATGAAGTATCAGTCGCTGAGCGACTTCCTCGATCCCGAAGATCACAGCAAGACCATCGAAGGGCTGCCGGCGCCGATGCGGGCGGTAATTGTCGCTCGCAAATAAAGCAGAATCAAAAGATCGCAGCCTTCGGCAGCTCCTACATCGATCCCTGTAGGAGCTGCCGAAGGCTGCGATCTTTTGATCTTAATCCCGGTTTGCCCGCCGCGCCCGGAAAAACTCGGTCAGCACCGCCCCACACTCTTCCGCCAACACCCCGCCTTCATACAGCACCCGGTGATTCAAAAAGCCCTGGGTAAAGAACTGCCCCTGACTCTGCACAATCCCGGCCTTGGGCTCCAGTGCGCCATACACCACGCGAGCAACCCGCGAATGCACGATCAGCCCGGCGCACATGCTGCACGGTTCCAGCGTCACATACAGCGTGCTGCCCGGCAGGCGATAGTTGTTTACGGCCTGGGCAGCGGCGCGGATCGCGACCATTTCCGCGTGGGCACTCGGGTCGCTGGTGGTGATCGGGCAGTTGTAGCCACGCCCGATGATTTCGCCGTCCTGCACCAGCACCGCGCCCACCGGCACTTCGCCGAGGGCGGCGCCTTGGGCGGCGAGATCCAGGGCTTCGCGCATGAAATCGCGGTCACGGCTGCGGTCGATGATCGCGGCGGGGCGAATCTGGCGCATCACTTCACCTCGATGGCGGCCATCAGGCCGGTTTCCATGTGGTCGATCACGTGGCAATGGAACATCCACACCCCCGGGTTATCCGCCACCAGCGCCACTTGCGCACGCTCGTTCTTGCCCAGCAGATAAGTGTCGGTGAAGTACGGCGTGATCTTGTGCCGGTTCGACGCAATCACCTTGAAGCTCATGCCGTGCAGGTGAATCGGGTGCTGATACTGGGTCATGTTCTTCAGTTCGAAGATGTAGCTCTGGCCCAGCTTCAGGCTGGCAATCGGCCGATCGGCGCAGGTCTTGTCCGTGATGTCCCAGGCCTTGCCGTTGATCTGCCACAGGCTCGGCGGCTTGCCGTTGTCGACATTCACCGACACCGAACCGACCCATTCGAAATTGAAGTTGAGTTTCTCGGCATTCGCCAGATCCGGTTCGGCCACCGGGTTGGCGGGCAAGGCTTTCGGCCACGCGGTCGGTGCATCGTTATTGGCCACCGAGCGCAAGGTTCCCAGTCGCACCGGGCCGTTGCGCAGCGACAACTCTTCACCGGCCGGCGGCGCCTTGATCGCCAGGCAGATACGCATGCCCGGCCCCAACCAGTATTCCTTGCCCAGCGGGCGCGGCTCGATCGGGTTGCCGTCCAGCGCATAAATCTGCGCTTCGACGCCAGGAATGTTGATGCGATACGTCAGGGTGTTGTCGAGGTTGAGCAAGCGCACCCGGGTGATCTGCCCGGCCGGCAACTCGATCACCGGCGTCGGCACGCCGTTGATGGTCGACAAGCGTCCCGCCGTACCGCCACGCGCCGCTTCCCGGGGGATGCTGAATTCGACGAAATTGCCTTGCTCGTCGATGTGCCAGTTCTTCAGGCTCAAGGTCTTTTCGTACTTGAAACCGGTCGGCTCGCGCTCTTCGACGATCAACGGCCCGACCAGCCCGCGCCCCAGCTCTTCGCTGCTGCTGACATGCGGGTGATACCAGTAGCTGCCGGCATCCGGCACGCGGAATTTGTAATCGAAGTATTCACCGGGCAGCACCGGCAATTGCGAGACGTACGGCACACCGTCCATCTCCAGCGGCAAACGGATGCCGTGCCAGTGAATGGTGGTCGCCACCGGCAGGTGGTTGATGAAACGCACCCGCAGCCACTCGCCCTGACGCACGCGCAACTCGGTGCCCGGCGCCGACGGGCCGAACGCCCACGCCTCGGTCTTGTGCCCCGGCACCAGCTCAACGTCCAGCGGCGCCGCGATCAGCTCATAGTCATGCCCCGCGTCGGCGTCGGCCATCTTGCCCAGCCAGTAACGCGACGCGCCTCCCGCTCCGACACCAACGACAACAAGACCGGCCAGGCCACCGAGGATTTGGCGACGGGTAAAGGACATGAACTCAACTACCTCACAAGTCAACGACAGGCCAGCGGCCTGGAAAAGGCGAATACGATACACCTGCAACTGCGAAACAGTAAGGGAGACGCAGAGACGCACGCCGGATCGCTCATGCATATAACTATGTAGTGCACCTCCCCCGAGCGAACGGCTCATGCTCACTGCCCGTTTCTCAAGGAGTGAGACTGTATGAATCCGAACCAACGCCGCCCGCAGCCCAATGCCGCCGACAAGGCTGCCCTCAAAGCCATCGCCACCCGCCTTATCCAGACGTGCCCCAGCCTGCAAGACACCGCTCATGACGTTGCGTCTGACTTGCTGAAAAAATACGGCATCACCGGCCTTGATCCGGACCAGGTGTATTTCCATCGCTTCGCCGAGGCCCAAAGCAGTTCGAAAGCCTTTACGGGGTGGGAGCATGTCCATGCAACGCCAACGTCCTCCATGACGCTGACCCAGTTGGTCATTCACCGCTTTCGCGTCGCCGATCAGGACAATGCCGATCTGCTCGACGTGTATGCCGGTTTCTATACCGCAGGTCCCAATCCAGGCACGTTCGACGAACGCAACGAAGTGCGCCTGCACGGTAACGAGGTGTTGCGGGACTTCTGGAGCATTGACTTCAGCTCGCTGTACAACGAACGGCTGACGACGTTCTGGGACGATTCCGGCACCGACTTCCGCACCCTGGCCAAGTGCAACTTCCTCATCAGCGCCCTTCGGGCAAGGGACAAGCGCCAGTTGAGCGATGAGGATTTCCAGTTCGTCACCGAAGCGGCCATTGGCCCGATCACCTGGCCGGTCAGTCTGCAATTGTTGCAAACACAGTCCCCGGGCACTGACTGTGTTCGTACCCTGGATGTCGCCGGCTACGTGGCCACCAACGTCCTTCGTTTTATCGCGCCCAAGGGCCGGCAAATCGTCTATCTGCCCGGCGAAACCGATGCCTTCCAGACGTTGGAAACGGCCACCGACATGCACTTCTGGATGTTGCAGCGGATGAACAAGGACGCAACGCGTCAGGTGTTCATGTCGCATTTCTGCCTGGCTGATCGACAACGTATTGCAGAGGACATTACCGGTCTGATGAATCGCCTGGTCAGCACCTGGGGCAAATACGACCATCATTTGATCAACCAGGAAAACCGGATCATTCGCGGCGACGTTTTCAGTTGGCTGCGAGACTCGACCCAAAGCGCGATGTTCGCCGAGGCCGCACTGTCACTGACCTCCAATGGCGATCTACGGAAAAAGCTGTGGATCGGTTACCTCAGCGCCGGTGTGAAAGTACTTGGCCCGATGGCAGTCGTCGGCTGGCCCATTGCACTGCCGGTGATCGGCGCCAGCATCGCCAACCTGGGGTTGAACATTGATCAGGCCGTCAACGCCAGGACTGCCGAAGAGCGCAAGGCGGGCATCCTCGGCGCGGTACTGAGCAGTATCGACATGCTGTTCAACTTGCTCGTCCTCAAAGGCCCTGGTTCGCTCGAAGAAGTCGGCCCAGAAATCGATGCCGCCGAAGCGAAAGAAATGTCTGATCTGAAGGAAACGACACAACCGGCCAAAGTTTCCGGGCCGACACAGAGCGAAGCCAGCGTTGAAACGCCGGCCAGTCCCGAATCGACGGTGAAGGTGCCGCAAACCTTCAAAATCGATGTGCCACTGAGCGAAGACACACTGATTCGCGAACCGGGAAAATTTCAGGGTACCTACCGGCTCTCTTCCAACCCTTCATCTGCGATCAAGCTCAACGACAGTGCGTACTACGTGCGTTACGAAGCCAATTTAAATGGCCGAGGTCATTGGGCGATCATCGATCCGGCCAATCCCGATGCGTTTTCCGGCTCCATTCCAGTGCGATTGAGCCCTGCGGGCCAATGGGAAATCGTTCCGCGACTTGGGCTGAAGGGCGGCATGATCCTGCCGTCCGCTCCCGGTGCGGCTGCAACCAGTGAGCCCGCCGTCGAAGAATGGGCACGAATACCGGGTATTCATGTGCCCGGCCTCGAAGACCCGCAAATGAGGTCTTGGGCACTCGGCGGCCCCGATGTGCGCAATCTGTACAGGCGCATGTGGACCCTCGGCGACATCGACGTACGCAGTGTCGTCGGTAGCGATGAAAATGCCGTTGGCAACCGCAGTGTGATGATGTCCCCGACCGACGAGCTCACGGAGTCCTTGAGCGAATTCGAACTGGATCAGGAAGAGCCCCGCAACACGCTAATCAGCGATGCGCGAGCCTACTACGAGCTCAATCCACCGACGCCTCGCCTCGCGGCACCGGCACGGGTGATCAATACGACAACCGACCTGCTCGACATTGCCTTTGCGCAAAAACCGGGACTGATCGTTGGCGAGAATCGCGGCAGTATCGGCAGCAAACAGTTCCTGATCGAAAACATGCCCGCCCTGGCTCACCGTGGCGTGAAGACACTGTACTTGCAGGAACTGCTGGCCAACGTCAATCAGCTCGACCTCGACACCTTTGCCAGAACCGGCGAAATGCCCGAAGAGCTGGAAAACTATCTGAGAAAACTCGACATCAAGGCCGGTAACGATCCCGAGGGCAAATTCAATCTGCTGGCCTTGGTCAAGTCTGCCAATGCCCAGCGCATCCGCGTTCAAGCCATCGACATGACAACGACCTACAACATCAATGAAGACCTCCTTACCCGAAATCCAGACAGCTTGATGATGAGGAAGTTTTTTGCCAGCGAAGTCATCCGGTTCAATGAAGAATCAAAAGGGCCGGCCAAATGGATTGCCTTGGTTGATCAGGAACACATGACAAGTTTCAGAGGCTATCAGGGTATCAGCGAACAGACCGACGCCATGAGCGTACGCATCAATGACGTGACACCCGGTCAGGCACAGCCCATCGGCGCCGATCCCGGATTAGCGGTGGAATACGCAGACTATCCGGACTCGCCTGTCGAGGAAGAAGGGTCGGATATCACTGGCTTCGACCATATCCGAGACAGCATCAAAGGCGACTGGCGTGTACAAATGCAAACCCCGTGGGCCTACCGAACGCCACAAGATCTTCGCGCGCTGTTGCCGGAACCGGGAATGTTCACCTTTCAACGGTACAGAAGCAGCATCCTCGTGGTTTATCGCAACGCCAACCATCAAATGGCGGACAGCGTGATCAGAATGACTCCGGGCGGCAGGATGAATCTGGACACTCCGCTCGGGCCAATCCACGATTCCATGACGGTGGATAACCTCGCTGAACTGAAACAGGCATTGATCGAAAAAGGCCTGCAGCCGATGGGCTGGCCTGAAGTCGCTGGCGAAGCACAAGGCGTGACATCGCTGCTGGAGGACCTTGCACAAGTGCGTCCCGAGATTCAACGACCGACTCCACCCGAACACTGGCAAGCCAATGAACTGCTGGAAGGGAATACGCCCGGCAGCGAACCCGGAAAGTTTCAGGGTATCTATCGCCTCAATGCCAACCCGTCCGCTGCCATCATGCTCAACGACACCGCGTATTACGTGCGTTACGAAGCCGATATCAACGGCGGTGGGCATTGGTCGATCATCGACCCGGCGAATCCCGAGCGCTTTTCAAATTCGATCCCGGTGCGTCTGAACGCCGAGGGAGAATGGGAAACGATGCCTCGCGGCGGACTCAGGGGCGGTGGCAAGACATCCCCGACTCAGGGGGCGAGCTCGACCGGCATGGCCGAGCGTGGCATGACGCCGCTACCGGTATCGCAATACGATATGCCGCCGCAACTGAAGTCGGCGTTGAAAAAAGGCGCCGCCGGAACTGACACCGACGCACTGCGTGATGCCTACGACAGCCTGAGAGAGTCCGATCCTTACCGGGACTTCAAAGCCGTCAGAAAACGCCTCTATCGAGATGCCTTGCGCTTCTATCGCGAACTCGAGCTTCCCCGACGCCCGCCCGCACCCGTACTGAGTCACGATGCCAGCGCCGGAGAGATCGTCGAAAAGCTTCTCGAACATGCCCGAGGACTGGTTATCGGTGAGTCTCACAGTGAGATCGGCGCTAAACAATGGCTGATCGAAAACATGGAGGTGCTGGCCAGCCACAACGTGAAGACGCTCTACATGGAACACTTGTTGACCGACTTCCATCAGGCCGCGCTGAACTCCTACCTGCAGACCGGACTCATGCCAAAGTCGCTGGAAAGCTATCTGAAGGTGCTTGATATCGGACAAATGACCGATCCCCTTGAACGTTATACGTTTCTTGAAGTGGTCAAGGCGGCAGCAAAACAGCGAATCCATGTGCAGGCGATCGATTGCATGGCGAGCTATAGGCTCAACGGCATGACGCCCATCGCGGGCGAAGAACACTTCGTTGACGAAAACGCGCGGCAAAAAATGATGAACTACTTTGCCAGGACGATCATTCGTACCGACCAGACCGCGCGAGGTGCACACAAATGGGTGGCACTGATGGGTAATTCTCACTCCAATACCTTCGAAGGCGTGGCCGGGGTGAGCGAGCTGGAGGAAGCCATCGGTATTCGCGTTGAAGATGTCGCCGAAGGCACCTCTGGCGGAATCGAAATCGACCCTGGAAAAATCCTGCTGGCCGGCGATAGCCTGAAGGGCCGTAGCGCACTGGTTCGGGGAGACTTTCGCCTGCAGATGGAAACTCCGTGGTCTGCCCAGACCATGGCAGAGTTCGAAACGCTGTTGCCTCGTTACGGCATGTACTCATTAAAACAACAACCGCGCATGATTTTTCTGGTACATCGCAGCCGCAGCAAAGAACTGGTCCGCACGCTGTTCGAGACCGATGGAGACCGTTTTTATATCGAACGCCCGAACTGGCCCTCGGTGAGCGGGAAACGCTACGGCAGTATCAGAGAACTGTTACAGGCACTGAACAATATGGGGCTGAGGTTAGCGGGTTGGTCGAAACCGCTTTAATCGGCAAACAAAAAAGCCGTGTGAAATGATTTCACACGGCTTTTGAAGTGCCAGCGTTCAAGCCATCAGACTTGGTGCGGGATCACTCCCACTCAATGGTCGCCGGCGGCTTGCTCGACACGTCATAAGTAACGCGCGAAATGCCTTCGATTTCATTGATGATGCGGCCGGAGACGGTTTCCAGCAGTTCGTAAGGCAGGTGTGCCCAACGTGCAGTCATGAAGTCGATGGTTTCCACGGCACGCAGGGCCACGACCCAGGCGTAACGACGGCCATCGCCGACCACGCCAACCGATTTCACTGGCTGGAACACCACGAAAGCCTGGCTGACCTTGTGGTACCAGTCGGCCTTGCGCAGTTCTTCGATGAAGATGTGGTCGGCACGACGCAGCAGGTCGGCGTATTCCTTCTTCACTTCACCGAGGATGCGTACGCCCAGGCCCGGGCCCGGGAACGGGTGACGGTAGACCATGTCGTACGGCAGGCCCAGTTCCAGACCCAGACGACGGACTTCGTCCTTGAACAGTTCGCGCAGTGGCTCGACCAGTTTCAGGTTCATTTCTTCCGGCAGGCCGCCCACGTTGTGGTGCGACTTGATCACGTGCGCCTTGCCGCTTTTCGCGCCAGCCGACTCGATCACGTCCGGGTAGATGGTGCCCTGCGCCAGGTACTTGATGTTGTCCAGCTTGCAGGATTCGGCATCGAACACGTCGATGAAGGTACGGCCGATGATCTTGCGCTTCTTCTCGGGATCGGCTTCGCCAGCCAGGTTGTTGAGGAACTGCTCTTCGGCGTTGGCGCGGATCACCTTGACGCCCATGTTCTCGGCGAACATGGCCATTACTTGCTCGCCTTCGTGCAGACGCAGCAGGCCGTTGTCGACGAACACGCAGGTCAACTGATCGCCGATGGCTTTGTGCAGCAGCGCCGCAACCACCGAGGAGTCAACACCGCCGGACAGGCCCAGCAGCACGTTGTCGGTGCCGACCTGTGCGCGGATGTTGGCGATGGCATCTTCAGCGATCTTCGACGGCGTCCACAGGGCTTCACAGCCGCAGATGTCCAGTACGAAGCGCGACAGGATGCGACCGCCCTGCTTGGTGTGGGTCACTTCCGGGTGGAACTGCACGCCGTAGTAAGCGCGCTCGTCGTTGAACATGCCGGCGATCGGGCAGCTCGGGGTGCTGGCCAGGATGTGGAAGTCTTCCGGCATCTTGGTGACCTTGTCACCGTGGCTCATCCATACGTCGAGGCCGAACAGGCCGTCGGCGTCGATATGGTCTTCAATGCCGTCGAGCAGGCGGCTCTTGCCGACCACGTCAACGCGGGCGTAACCGAACTCACGCAGTTCGGAACCTTCAACCTTGCCGCCCAGTTGCTCGGCCATGGTCTGCATGCCGTAGCAGATACCGAAGACCGGCACGCCCAGGTCAAACACCGCCTGTGGGCAGCGCGGGCTGTTGGCTTCGTGTACGGACTCGGGGCCGCCGGCGAGGATGACGCCTTTAGGCGCGAATTCGCGGATCGCATCTTCGTCCATGTCGAACGGGTGCAGCTCGCAGTACACGCCGATCTCGCGCACGCGGCGGGCGATCAGTTGGGTGTATTGCGAACCGAAGTCGAGGATCAGGATGCGGTGAGCGTGAATGTCGAGGGCCATGATTCAGTCTCGTCTTAAGTAATTCAGAAACAGTCGTGATTCAGAAACAACTCGGGGCTGAATAAAACAGCCCCGGTTGCTTGATGATTTGCTTGAAGCCTCAACCTACGCGGTAGTTTGGCGCTTCTTTGGTGATCTGCACGTCGTGAACGTGGGATTCGGCCATGCCGGCACCGGTGATCCGCACAAACTCAGGCTTGGTGCGCATCTCTTCGATGTTGGCGCTGCCGGTGTAACCCATCGAGGAACGCAGACCGCCCATCAATTGGTGAATAATCGCCGTCAGGGTGCCTTTGTACGGCACACGGCCCTCGATCCCTTCCGGAACGAGCTTCTCGGCGCCTGCCGAGGAGTCCTGGAAGTAACGGTCGGAAGAACCTTGCGCCTGGGACATGGCGCCCAGCGAACCCATGCCGCGATAAGCCTTGTACGAACGGCCCTGGAACAGTTCGATCTCGCCCGGTGCTTCTTCAGTACCGGCGAACATCGAGCCCATCATCACGCAGGAAGCACCAGCGACGATGGCCTTGGACAGGTCACCGGAGAAGCGGATGCCGCCGTCGGCGATCAACGGCACGCCAGTGCCTTCAAGGGCAGCGGCGACGTTGGCGATGGCACTGATTTGCGGCACGCCGACACCAGCGACGATACGGGTGGTGCAGATCGAGCCAGGGCCGATACCGACCTTGACCGCATCGGCACCCGCTTCGGCCAGGGCCTTGGCGGCTGCGCCGGTGGCGATGTTGCCGCCGATCACCTGCACTTCAGGGAAATTCTCTTTGACCCAGCGAACGCGGTCGATCACGCCTTTGGAGTGACCGTGCGCGGTGTCGACTACCACCACGTCCACACCGGCGTTGACCAGCGCAGCAACGCGGTCACCGGTGTCTTTACCGGTACCGACGGCAGCGCCCACGCGCAGACGACCTTGATCGTCCTTGCTGGCCAGCGGGTAAGCCTTGGCTTTTTCGATGTCTTTGACGGTCATCATGCCTTTGAGGGCAAACTTGTCGTCGACGATCAGGACTTTTTCCAGGCGGTGCTTGTGCAGCAGCTCGCGGACTTCGTTCTTGTCGGCGCCTTCACGCACGGTGACCAGACGCTCTTTAGGCGTCATCACTTCGCGGACGGTGGCTTCCAGACGGGTTTCGAAGCGTACGTCACGGGACGTGACGATGCCGACCAGGTCGCCATCGTGCAGCACCGGAACGCCGGAAATGTTGTGCAGACGGGTCAGTTCGAACAGGTCACGCACCGTGGCATCAGCCTCGATGGTGATCGGATCTTTCACGACGCCGGCTTCGAACTTCTTGACCTTGCGCACTTCGGCAGCTTGCTGCTCGATGGTCATGTTCTTGTGGATGATACCGATACCACCTTCCTGAGCCATGGCGATTGCCAGACGGGCTTCAGTGACGGTGTCCATGGCGGCAGAAACCAGAGGAATATTCAGCTCGATGCCACGGGTAAGGCGGGTCTTGAGACTGACTTCGTTAGGAAGCACCTCGGAATAACCGGGCACTAGGAGAATGTCGTCGAATGTCAGAGCTTCTTGGCTGATACGCAGCATCGCGGGGGCTCCCGAGCGGGAAAATGGAAGCGCGCCATTATAGTCAGACACCCCCTGCTGTTCAATGTAAAACTCAGCTTAATTGATGTACGGGGCCTGCTGTTTTCTGTAGGAGCTGCCGCAGGCTGCGATCTTTTGATCTTGGCTATAAAAAACAACGTCAAAAGATCGCAGCCTGCGGCAGCTCCTACACGCTCAAAGTTCGACTTTTACCCAGCTGACAGGTTGATCGAGCCAATCGGCGAACTCATCGATAAAGCTCTGCTTGAACCCCGCTTCCAACCAGTTGTTGAAGATGAACCCCAGGTTGGAAAACGCGCATTCCTGCAAGTACAGAAAGCCGTTGATGTCGTCTTCATGCCCGCACTCCGGGCAGGTGAAGTTGTCGGTGCGGCCTGGAAACCAGTCTTCGAGGCTTTCGAACAGCGCTTCGCCGACTTCGCGGCGGCATTCGGCGCACCCGGCCTCCTCGAGAAAGCCTTTGGCCGGCGTGTAGATGCAGCGTTTGACGATGATCTCCAGACCATTGATCGGCTCGCCAAAAGGCAATGCCTCGGGGTGCAGCACCACCGCACGTGCGCCGTCGGCAATCGCGTACGCCATGCGATTGCCGGTGCGACCGCAGGTGCTCAGCTCTTCCTTGACAATATTCTTGCGTACCAGCCAGCGCAGAATCGCCCGGGCCCGGGGTTCGTGAACCGGCAGGGTGGAGATTTTCGGGACGATGATGCTTTGCGAATTCATGGAAAGTCCTGCGGTATGGCTTCTGACGCCTTCGCGGGCAAGCCCGCTCCCACAGGGATATGCATTCCAATGTGGGAGCGGGCTTGCCCGCGAAGGGGCCCTAAAGGCCGGCAGCTTAATCCCTGACGAAATCCGGTCAAGTACTGAAATAGCGCCCGATCAACGCAATCCCGCTGGCCAGCACCAGCCAGGTCACCAATCGTACAAACGCTTCACGCGACAACCGCATGGTCAAGCGCCGCCCGATCCACAGGCCCAGCGCCATGGCCGGCAACAGACAAACCGCCAGCATCAACAAGGGTAGCTCGGCATACACCCCGGCGAGGGCAAACAGGCTCAAACGCACCACGGTGCTACAACTGATCAACGCACTTTGCGTGGCCCGCGCCGCGTCTTTCGGCAGGCGACTGTTGAGATAGATCGCATATAAAAAGCCACCACTGCCAAACAGCGCCCCAAACAATCCGCCGACCGTGCCCATCGGCAGTGCCCATGCGGCGGACAACTGCGTCGGCCGGGTTTTCACCCACAGGCTGTAAACCGCATAAGTGCTGATGAACAGCCCCATCAACAGCAGCAACAGGTCGGATTTGAGGTTGAGCAGGAAAATCACCCCCAACGTGCACCCCACCGCCATGCACGGCAGCAGCCGCAACAACTCGGGTTTCGCCACATCCCGGCGCGAGGGCAGCAGATTGCCGAACGCCGCGACAAAATCCAGCAGCACCAGCAGCGGCACGATTTTCGACAACGGCATGAACAGAATCAGAATCGGCCCCGCGACCAGCGCCGTACCGAACCCGGCAATCCCGAACACGATATAGGCCAGCGCGATCCCCAAACCGATCACCACCCAGCCGCCTGCGCCCCATGTCCATTCGCTCAACAACCCAACCACACTCATTGATCCACTTCCTTTATAAGCCTGAGATGACTTTAGCCAGCGCCAAGCCTTGCGACTAATATGATCAAAGTCGCCCACCCATCTCGAAAAGGCATACCTGGTGCTTTCAACCCGTCAACTGCGCTACTTCGTGGAAATCGCCGACTGTGGCAGCTTCAGTGCAGCGGCTGAACGCTTGTTCGTCGCGCAATCGGCGCTGAGCCGGCAAATCAAGGACATGGAAAGCCGCCTGCAAACGCCGCTGTTCGAACGCACCGCGCGGCAGCCGAGACTCACGGCGGCCGGCGAGGCTTTTTTGCCGCGGGCCAGAAACCTGCTCAATGAACTGAGCAAAGCCAGCGCGATGGCGACCGAAGTCGGCAACGGGCAAGTGGGCACTGTGCGCCTGAGTCATTCCAGCACCGTGTCGATCAGCGGACATTTATTACGTCGGATCAGCACTTATCTCGATCAGCAGAATGGCGTGTCGCTGGACATCGGCAAGCTGTCCTCCGAGGCGCAGCTTGAGGAACTTGCCGAAGGACGTCTGGACATTGGTTTGTTGCGCTTGCCGGTGTTGCGTCAGCGTGAGGGCATTCACATGGAGCCTTTATTCACCGAACGCCTGCTATTGGCGGTACCGAATGAACATCGATTGGCTGACTCACCCGCTGTCGAACTGGCGCAACTGAAAGACGAGCCGTTTATCTCGATCCCGCATCCGCAACGTGGCGGACTCAGTTATCTATGTGCCGACCTGTGCATGCGTCAGGGCTTTTTTCCCAAAGCGGCGCGGGTGATGTCACGCAAGACGACGCAGTTGCAGTTGATCCAGGCTGGATTCGGCATCGCTCTGCTACCCGAATCGATGCAGGACATTGCTCCAGTCGGCGTACGATTTCTGCCGCTGAGCGATGCCGATTGCCAAAGCACTGTCGCACTCGCCTATCGCCAGAACCCTGCGCCGCTGGTCCACCACTTCATCCAGACCTTCACAAATCCCCTGTAGGAGCTGACGAGTGAAACGAGACTGCGATCTTTCGATCTTTCCCTCCAAAAAAAGATCAAAAGATCGCAGCCTGCGGCAGCTCCTACAGGGATTCGTGTATTGCGTCGGAAATTAGCTTTAAACTGCGGCCCATGATTAAAGATCCCTTTGCAAGGCTCGGCCTTGACCGAGAAGTCCTGACCGTCAGCCAGCTCAACGGCCGCGCACGGGTGTTGCTCGAAGACGTGTTCAGCAACATTTGGGTCGAAGGCGAAATCTCCAACCTCGCCCGCCCGGCGTCCGGCCACGTGTACTTCACCCTCAAGGACAGCGGTGCACAGGTGCGTTGCGCGCTGTTTCGCAATAACGCAGCGCGGGTGCGTCAGGCGCTGAAGGACGGCCTGGCCGTGAAGGTGCGCGGCAAGGTCTCGCTGTTCGAAGGTCGTGGCGACTATCAACTGATTCTCGACACCGTGGAACCGGCCGGTGACGGTGCGCTGCGCCTGGCCTTCGATGCGCTGAAAGAAAAGCTCAGCGCCGAAGGCCTGTTCAGTGCCGAACGCAAAGTGCCGCTGCCGGCACATCCGCAACGCATCGGCATCGTCAGTTCGCCGACCGGCGCGGTGATTCGCGACATCATCAGCGTGTTCCGCCGCCGGGCGCCGCAGGTGCAACTGACGCTGATCCCCACCGCCGTGCAGGGCCGCGAAGCCACTGCACAAATCGTCCGCGCGCTGAAAATGGCTGATGCCCGGGGTTTCGACGCGCTGATCCTCGCCCGTGGCGGTGGTTCGCTGGAAGACCTCTGGTGCTTCAACGAAGAAGCCGTGGCCCGGGCGGTCGATGCCTGCGTGACGCCGATTGTCAGCGCGGTCGGGCATGAAACCGACGTGTCGATCAGTGACTTCGTGGCCGACGTGCGCGCTCCAACGCCCTCCGCTGCCGCCGAATTGCTCGCCCCGGATTCGAGTCACCTGATCCGTCAGCTGGAAAGCCTGCAGCGGCGTCTGGTGATGCGCATGCGCGACCGTTTGATGCGCGATCGCCTGCGCCTTGAAGGCATGGCCCGTCGCTTGCGTCATCCCGGCGAACGTCTGCGTCAGCAAGCGCAACGCCTGGATGACCTGGACATGCGCATGCGCCGCGCCTTCGAGCGCCAGCTCAATACCCGCCGCGAACGCCTGATCCGTCTGGAAACCCGCCTCGCCGGGCAACACCCGGGACGCCAACTGGCGATGCTGCGCCAGCGCCTCGACAGCCTCGCCGAACGCCTGCCGCGAGCCATGCGCGAAGGCCTGAAAAGCCGTCGCCTGCAACTGCACAGTCAGATGCAGACGCTGCATGTGGTCAGTCCGCTGGCGACTCTGGGCCGTGGCTACAGCATTCTGCTGGATGAACGCGGCCACGCGATTCGCAACGCCGCGCAAACCCACACCGGCCAGCGTCTGAAAGCCAGACTGGGCGAAGGCGAACTGCAAGTGCGCGTCGAGGACAATCACCTGACGCCTGTCACCCTCTCTTTACTGGACTGATCCATGCCGCGCTTTTTCGCTCCGTTATTGCTGCTGTGCCTGACCACCTTCAACGCCCACGCTGACAGCTACATCACCCGCCTGCTGAACAAACCGGTGCCGGGCGGCGTGGCGGTGGTTGATCTGGGCAGCGCCGCGCAGGCACCGAAAGCCACCTATCAAGGCAAACCGGTGCTGGTGGTGAAAGAACAGAACAACTGGCTGGCGATTGTCGGCGTGCCGCTGACGGTCAAACCCGGCAGCCAGCAGATCAGCAGCGGCGGACGCAATCTGCCGTTCACCGTCGGCAACAAGAAATACCCGGAACAGCACATCACCCTGAAGAACACTCAGCAGGTCAATCCGAATCCGGCCAACCTCAAGCGCATCGAGGGTGAGCTGGCCGAGCAGATCAAGGCCTACCGCAGCTTCAGTCCGAATACCCCGAGCAACCTGCTGCTGGACAAACCGGTCAACGGGCCGCTGTCGAGCAAGTTCGGTGTGCGCCGCTTCTTCAATGGCGAAGAACGCAACCCGCATGCAGGCCTCGACTTTGCGGTGCCGGCAGGCACGCCGATCAAGACCCCGGCGGCGGGCAAAGTGATCCTCACCGGCAACTACTTCTTCAACGGCAACACAGTGTTTGTCGATCACGGACAGGGCTTTATCAGCATGTTCTGCCACATGTCGAAAATCGATGTGAAGGTCGGCGATCAACTGGCCCGTGGCGCCGTGGTTGGCAAGGTCGGCTCGACCGGGCGGGCGACCGGACCGCACATGCACTGGAACATCAGCCTGAATGATGCGCGGGTGGATCCGGCGATTTTCATTGGTGCATTTCAACCTTGAATTTGTGTTGAGGACACGGGCCTCTTCGCGGGCAAGCCCGCTCCCACAGGTTTCTCGGGTGTACATAATATTCGTGTACGACATGGACACTGTGGGAGCGGGCTTGCCCGCGAATGCGGTCTATCCAATCCGAAAATACTACTGACACCCGCCCAACATCAATTGCGCCCCAATCTGACCTTACGCAAACATCGACAAGAACCACCGAATTACACGCAATAAAATTCTGCAAAATCCAGTATTTCGAGTATTCCTCTCAATTTTTTTCGACTGCTTGCCATCCTCTTCCCTCGCGGTTAGGGTTGAAGGCATGAAAACCTCTCACACCCTTATTCAGCTTCGCCAGCACCGCAGTCTGTGCCTCGTCAGCGCACGACTGCCGGGCTGAATCGCTGCGCCTCGTCCCAAGCGTTTTCCCGAACATTCGTTCCACCGGCAGGCCGCCTCTTTTCGGCCCAGACAATAAGGAATTTCCCGATGAGCATGCTCAAAGACCCGTCTTCGAAATACCGCGCGTTTCCCGTCATCAACTTGCCGGATCGCACCTGGCCGTCGAAAACCATCGACGCCGCGCCGATCTGGTGCAGCTCCGACCTGCGTGACGGCAACCAGTCGCTGATCGAGCCAATGGACGCGGTGAAAAAGCTGCGCTTCTGGAAAACCCTCGTGCAAGTCGGCGTGAAGGAAATCGAAGCCTCGTTCCCGGCCGCTTCGCAGACCGACTTCGACTTCGTGCGTACCTTGATCGAAGAAGGCCACATCCCGGACGACACCACCATTCAGGTGCTGACCCAGGGCCGTGAAGACTTGATCGAGCGCACCTTCGAATCCCTGCGCGGGGCGAAGAAAGCCATCGTTCACCTGTACAACGCCACCTCGCCGTCTTTCCGTCGCATCGTCTTCAACCAGGACAAGGACGGCATCAAGGCCATCGCAGTGAACGCCGCCAAGCTGTTCGTCAAATACGCGGCGATGCAGCCGGACACCGAGTGGACGTTCGAATACTCGCCGGAAACCTTCAGCGCCACCGAGCTGGAGTTTGCCAAGGAAGTCTGTGACGCGGTGATCGAGGTCTGGAACCCGACTCCTGAGCACAAGATGATCCTCAACCTGCCAGCCACCGTTGAATGCGCGACGCCGAACGTCTATGCCGACCAGATCGAATGGTTCGGCCGCAACATCAACCGTCGTGACAGCGTGATCATCAGCCTGCATACCCACAACGACCGTGGCACCGGCGTCGCCGCCACCGAGCTGGGCCTGATGGCTGGTGCGGATCGCGTCGAAGGCTGCCTGTTCGGCAACGGCGAGCGCACCGGTAACGTCGACCTCGTTACTGTCGCACTGAACATGTACACCCAGGGCGTTGACCCTGAGCTGGACTTCTCCGATATCGACGGCGTGCGCAAAGTCGTCGAAGAGTGCAACCAGATTCAGGTGCACCCGCGTCACCCGTACGTCGGCGACCTGGTCCACACCGCCTTCTCCGGCTCGCACCAGGACGCGATCCGCAAGGGCTTCGCCCAGCAGAAACCGGACACCCTGTGGGAAGTGCCGTACCTGCCGATCGACCCGGCCGACATCGGTCGCAGCTACGAAGCGGTGATCCGCGTCAACAGCCAGTCGGGCAAGGGCGGCATCGCCTACTTGCTGGAGCAGGAATACGGCATCAGCCTGCCACGTCGCATGCAGATCGAGTTCAGCCAGGTCGTGCAGCGTGAAACCGACCGCCTCGGCCTGGAGATGACCGCCAAGCAGATCCACTCGCTGTTGATCAGCGAATACCTGCAAGCCAACACCCCGTACGCGCTGGTCAGCCATCGTCTGCAGGAAGAAAACGGCAACAGTGCCGTTGAAGTGGAAGTGGCGAGCAAGGGTCAGGGCGAAACCAACCTGCACTGGCGCGGCAAGGGCAACGGTGCGCTGGAAGCCCTGGTGGCCGGCCTGCCGATCCCGGTGGAGATCATGGACTACAACGAACACGCCATCGGCGCAGGCACCAACGCCAAGGCAGCGGCTTACATCGAGCTGCGCCTGAACGGTGAACGTGCGGTGCACGGTGTGGGCATTGATGAAAACATCACCACCGCCAGCTTCAAGGCGCTGTTCAGTGCCCTGAACCGCTCGCTGAGCCAGCCTGAGGCGAAAGCAGCTTAAGCCTTCGCTGACATGCAAAAGGCCCCGGAGTGCAAACGCCGGGGCCTTTTTGTTGAGGATCAAAAGATCGCAGCCTTCGGCAGCTCCTACATCGGGACAGCGTACATCCTGTAGGAGCTGCCGCAGGCTGCGATCTTTGGCTTTTCAGGTGAACTCGAAGGTATCCGCATCCAGATTCGCCGGAAAGCGCTCGCGATACGCCGCCAGTGGTGCCGATTCCAGCACTGCTTTGAACACGCCGTCGGCCTCCCCCGCCGCCAGCAAGGTCTCGCCCTGGAAATCCAGCACCTGACTGTCGCCGGTATAGGCAAAGCCCTTGCCGTCGGTGCCGATCCGGTTCACCGCCGCCACGTAGCACAGGTTTTCGATCGCCCGCGCCGGCAACAAGCGGTTCCAGTGCAGACGCCGCGCACCTGGCCAGTTGGCGGTGTACAGCAGCAGATCGGTGTCCTGCGCGTCGCGACTCCACACCGGGAAACGCAGGTCGTAGCAAATCAACGGCCGAATCCGCCAACCCTTGAGTTCGAACTGCACCTGACGCTCGCCGGGCGTGTAGTGATTGTGCTCACCCGCCATACGGAACAGGTGGCGCTTGTCGTAATGCCAGACTTCTCCGTCCGGGCGCGCCCACAGCAGGCGATTGCGATGGCTGCCATCCGCCGCCTGAATGATCACGCTGCCAGTGATCACTGCATTGAGCTTCGCGGCCTGCGCCTTCATCCATTTGCGGGTCGGGCCATGCTCGGCTTCGGCGAGGGTCTCCGATTCCATGGAGAAACCGGTGGTGAACATCTCCGGCAGGATGATCAGGTCGGCGCCTCGGGCCTGCTCCAGCAGCACGTCGAAGTGCTCAAGGTTGGCCTGACGGTCATGCCAGGCGAGGCTGGTCTGGATCAGCGCCAGATTGAGATCGGGCAATGCACTCAGATCACGCATAGTTTTGCCGCTGCCTCGCGCAGCGTCTCCTCGCGTTTGGCGAAGCACAGGCGCACCAGGCGCTGGCCTTGCGGTGGATTCTGATAGAACACCGACACCGGAATGCTCGCCACGCCATGTTCGCGGGTCATCCAGATCGCCATGTCGACGTCGTTCAAATCAGGGCGAATCTGCGAGTAGTCGACCAGCTGGAAATACGTGCCGGTGACGCGGGTGAAGGTGAAACGCGACGGTGTCAGCAAATCGCAGAACAGGTCGCGCTTGGCCTGATAGAAACCCGGCAGCTCTTCAACGTGCTCCGGGTGCTCGGCCATGTAATCGGCCAGGGCGTATTGCAGCGGCGTCACGCCGCAGAAACTGACGTACTGGTGCACCTTGCGCAGCTCGGCGGTCAGCGCCGGGGGCGCAACCACGTAGCCGGTTTTCCAGCCGGTGACGTGGTAGGTCTTGCCGAACGAACTGACCACAAACGCACGCTGATACAGCTCTTCGTGGGCCAACACGCTGACATGCGGCACGCCGTCAAACACCAGGTGTTCGTAGACTTCATCGCTGATCAGGTAGATGTCGCGCCCACGGATCAACTCTGCCAGTTGATCCAGTTCGGCACGGCTGATCAGCGCTCCGCTCGGGTTGTGCGGGGTATTGATGACGATCATTTTCGTGCGCGGGCTGAGGGCCGCGGCGAGCTTGTCGAAATCGATGGAGAAATCATCCGGGTTCAGTTGCACATGCACGCAGCGCCCCCCCGCCAACTGCGTCGCCGGTTCATAGCTGTCGTAGCACGGGTCGAACACGATGACTTCGTCGCCGCTGTGGATAACCGCCTGAATCGCACAGAATATCGCTTGGGTCGCACCCGGCGTGACGGTCACTTCGCTGTCGGCATCGACTTTCACGCCATAGCTGCGCGCGATCTTCGCCGCGATCTGCTCGCGCAGCGCCGGCAGGCCGGTCATCGGTGAATACTGGTTGTGGCCGCTGGCGATATGTCGACCGACCGCGTCACGCAGGGATTGCGGGCCGTCGAAGTCAGGGAAACCCTGGGACAGGTTGATCGCTCCGGTCTGTGCCGCGAGCTGAGACATCTGCGTGAAAATAGTGATGCCGACGTTCGGCAACTTACTGGTGATCATCGAGGGGTTCCCTGCTCTACACCCGGCTCTGACGGCGGCGCGGGAGAGCCCGAGAATAGCCCATCCGGCGCCCATAAAAAAAGGGCGCTCAACTGAGCACCCTTCTTATCGCCGAACCCTGTAGGAGCTGCCGCAGGCTGCGATCTTTTGATCTTGCCTTCAAAGCAAAGTCAAAAGATCGCAGCCTGCGGCAGCTCCTACAGAAGCGGTTGAGCATTCCCACACAATTGTGGAAACAATCAACTTGATCACTTCTTGTCGCGACGTTTCTTGCTGGCTTTCTTGTTGTGCGACATCAAGCGACGCTTCTTGTTGACCTGGCGGTCGGTCAGCGTGTTCTTGTTGCCTTCGTACGGGTTTTCGCCGCCCTTGAACTCGATGCGGATCGGCGTACCGACCAGCTTCAGCACACGGCGGTAAGTATTCTCCAGATAGCGCACATACGACTTCGGCACTTTCTCGATCTGGTTACCGTGGATCACGATGATCGGCGGGTTCGCACCACCCAGGTGAGCGTAACGCAGCTTGATCCGGCGGCTGTTGACCATCGGCGGCTGGTGCTCGCTGACCGCGTCTTCGAGAATCTGCGTGAGGCGGCTGGTCGGCCAGCGGGTGACCGCGGACTTGAACGAGTTCTGCACCGAGGCATAGAGGTTGCCCACGCCAGTACCGTGCAATGCCGAGATGAAGTGGATGTCGGCGAAGTCGACGAAGAACAGACGACGTTGCAGCTCGACCTTGACGAAGTCGCGCTCGCTCGGGGTCATGCCGTCCCATTTGTTGATCGCGATCACCAGCGCACGGCCGGCTTCGAGGGCAAAGCCCAGCAGGTTGAGGTCGTGATCGACCACACCTTCGCGGGCGTCCATCACGAAGATCACCACGTTGGCGTCTTTGATCGCCTGCAGGGTTTTGACCACGGAGAATTTTTCGACTTCTTCGTGGATCTTGCCGCGCTTGCGCACACCGGCGGTGTCGATCAGCGTGTACTTCTCGTCGTTACGCTCGAACGGGATGTAGATACTGTCGCGGGTGGTGCCGGGCTGGTCATAGACGATGACGCGGTCTTCACCGAGCATGCGGTTGACCAGGGTCGACTTGCCGACGTTCGGACGGCCGATGATGGCGATCTTGATCCCGTCTTTTTCGCTCGGGCCAGGAATGCGCTTGGCTTCCTCACCTTCGGCGACGATCTCTTCCTCTTCGCCTTCCTGCGGCTCGTCTTCGTCACGCGGGAAATCGCTCAGTGCCGCTTCCAGCAGTTGAGTGATACCACGGCCGTGAGCACCGGCGATCGGGATCGCGTGGCCCATGCCCAGCGGGGCGAATTCAGCGCGGGCCATTTCCGGGTCGATGTTGTCGACCTTGTTGGCAACCACGTGGGAACGCTTGTTACGCTTGCGCAAGTGTTCGGCGATCATCTGGTCGGCGGCGGTAAAACCGGCCTTGGCATCTACCAGGAACAGCACAACATCCGCTTCTTCAATGGCCAGCAGCGACTGCTCGGCCATTTTTTCGTCCATACCATGTTCGTCACCGGAGATACCGCCGGTGTCGATCAGAATGTAGGAACGCCCTTGCCACTTGGCCTCACCGTACTGGCGATCACGGGTCAGACCGGACAAGTCGCCGACGATGGCGTCGCGAGTCCTGGTCAGGCGGTTGAACAAGGTGGATTTGCCGACGTTCGGTCGGCCCACCAGGGCGATTACGGGAACCATGCGGCTCTCCACTTCGTTATTTCAGAAAATACAAAAGCCGCTGCGAGGCAGCGGCTGGTGCTCGGGGCAACGCCGGTTAGCGCTGCAAGCCCCGGAAATCCGGGGCCGCTTGGGGGTTAACCCCAAGCATAGTTGTTACTTGATGGTCAGGGCTTCCAGTTTGCCGCTGTTGCCATACACATAGATCGTGTTGCCCACCACCAGCGGACGGGCACGCAGGCCGTCACTGTCGATACGCTCACGACCCACAAAACGACCGTCCACCTGGCTCAACAGGTGCAGGTAACCTTCCAGGTCACCGACGGCTACGTAACTGGAGAACACTTCCGGCGCCGACAGCTGGCGGCGAGCCAGCGAGTCGTTGCTCCACAGCGCAGTGGTCGAACGCTCGTCAACGCCTTCAACGGTGCCCGAAGACAGGCTCACGTAAACGTTGCCGAAACCCTGGGCAACACCGGCATAGCTCGATGCATCGCGCTGCCAGAGTTGACGGCCGCTTTGCAGATCGAGTGCCGCGACGCGGCCCTGATAGCTGGCAACGTAAAGGGTTTCACCGGACAGCAGCAGACCGCCGTCGATGTCGACCACGCGCTCCAGTTCGGAACGACCGGTTGGAATCGCAACGCGCTGCTCCCAGACCGGCACGCCGTTGGAAATGTCCAGGGCAACCACTTTACCAGTCGACAGGCCAGCCACCGCGAGGCGGTTGGTCACGACGGGTGCGCTGGTGCCGCGCAGGGTCAGGACCGCAGGGGTACTGTCGTAAGTCCAGCGACGGTCGCCAGTGGCAGCGTCCAGACCGATCAGACGATCGTCCTGAGTCTGCACCACGACAACGTCACCGTTGTTGGCCGGCGGCGCGAGGACTTCGCTGGAAACCCGGGCGCGCCACTTCTCTTCGCCGTTGATGGCGTCGAGGGCAACGATTTCACCCTTGAGGGTACCGATCGTGACCAGACCGTAACCCACGCCAACGGCGCCGGAAACAGGCAGTTCAAGATCCTTTTTCCACTTCACGTCGCCATTGCCGCGATCCATGGCCATAACAATGCCGGTCACATCGGCCGCGTAGATGGTGTCACCATCAATCGCCGGAACCAGCATGTTATAGGTTTCGCCCTGACCGTCACCGATCGAACGGCTCCACTGCTTTTGCAGAACCACTTCTTCTTTGAAGTCGGTCAGCTCGGCCGGTGGCAGTTCTTTTTTGCTGTTGCTGCTGCAACCCGCGGCCAGAATGGCCAGAGCCAGCAATGCTGCATGCTTCCAACGGATCACGTCACGCATCCCCTTTGGCCAGGTCGTCGAGCTTGATTTGAAGGCCACCGACTGCCGCTTCATCCGACAGTGCCGCCTTGGCTTTTTGATAAGCGGTGTTCGCCTCGTCGGTACGACCCAACTGAACCAGCAAGTCACCCTTGAGTTCTTCGCGAGTGGCCAGGAACGCCTTATCGGCATCGCCGTCGAGCAGCTTCAAGGCTTCATCAGCCTTGTTCTGCGCACCCAGCACCTGAGCCAGACGCTGACGGGCGATTTCGCCCAGCGCCGGGTTGGCCGGTTTGGCAACGATGGCCTTGAGTTCGGTGGCGGCGTCGTCAAGCTTGCCGCTGTCGACCGCTACCTTGGCCACGAACAAGCTGCCGTACTGCGCGTACGCGGTGCCGCCGAATTCGCTGTTGAGCTTGCCGGCCAGGTCCGCAACGCGTGCAGCGTCAGGCTTGCCATCCGGAGTCAGCGTGGTTTCCAGCAGTTGCTGATAGAGCACCGAGGCGCCTTGCGACTGGTTGCTCTGATACTTGTGAAAAGCCTGCCAGCCGAACACGATGACCAGCGCCAACAGGCCGCCGGTGACCAGAGGTTTGCCGTTGCGTGTCCACCAGTCCTTCAAATCCGCCAACTGTTCGTCTTCGGTACTCGACACCCCAATACTCCTTAATCGCTAAATCGGCTGTTTGGACAGCTTCAACCCTGCACGACGCAGGTGGCCAGGTGAGCGGCAAGCGCATCCCAGGCAATGCTTTGTTGTTCGCCCTGGCCACGCAGGGGTTTGAAACCTACCACTTGCTGGGCCATTTCGTCGTCACCCAGGATCAGTGCATGCAGCGCACCGCTCTTGTCGGCTTTCTTGAACTGGCTTTTGAAGCTGCCGGCGCCGGCATTGACTTGCAGACGCAGGTTTGGAAGCTGGTCACGTACACGCTCGGCCAGGGCCAGACCGGCCAGTTCGGCCTGCTCGCCAAAGGCGCAGAGGTAGACGTCGACCTGACGGGAGATTTCTTCCGGGATCTGCTCCAGGGTTTCGAGCATCAACACCAGACGCTCGATGCCCATGGCGAAACCGACGCCAGCGGTCGGCTTGCCGCCCATCTGCTCGACCAGACCGTCGTAACGACCGCCCGCGCAGACAGTGCCCTGGGCGCCGAGCTTGTCGGTGACCCATTCGAATACGGTTTTGCTGTAGTAATCGAGGCCACGTACCAGTTTCGGGTTGAGCACGTACGGGATGCCAACCGCGTCCAGACGCGCCTTCAGACCTTCGAAGTGCGCACGGGACTCGTCGTCCAGGTAGTCGGCCATTTTCGGCGCATCGACCAATACCGCCTGAGTGTCGGCATTTTTGGTGTCGAGCACGCGCAGCGGGTTGGTTTTCAGGCGACGCTGGCTGTCCTCGTCGAGCTTGTCGTGGTGCGCCGAGAGGTACTCGACCAGCGCTTCACGATAGCGACCACGGGATTCGCTGGTACCCAGGCTGTTGAGCTCGAGCTTGACCGCATCACGGATACCCAGTTCGCCCCACAGGCGCCAGGTCATGATGATCAGCTCGGCATCGATGTCCGGGCCGTCGAGGTTGAACACTTCCAGACCGATCTGGTGGAACTGGCGATAACGGCCTTTCTGCGGACGCTCGTGACGGAACATCGGGCCGATGTACCAGAGTTTCTGCACCTGGCCACCGCCGGTGATGCCGTGCTCGAGCACCGCACGCACACACGCTGCGGTGCCTTCCGGACGCAGGGTCAGGGAGTCGCCGTTGCGATCTTCGAAGGTGTACATCTCTTTTTCGACGATGTCGGTCACTTCACCGATCGAGCGCTTGAACAGCTCGGTGAATTCGACAATCGGCATGCGGATCTGCTTGTAACCGTAGTTATCCAGCAGACGCGCGACTGTACCCTCGAAATAACGCCACAGCGGGGTCTGTTCGGGCAGGATGTCGTTCATGCCACGAATGGCTTGCAGAGACTTGCTCACTTTAAATCCTTAAATTCGTTCGGCGCTTCAGTCAGGTCAGCCGCGCGCGATGACCGCTGCGTCAGCTTCGACCTTCTCGGCCGCTTTCTCGCGGATCAGCTTTTCCAGCTCGTCCACCAGATTGTCATTCGTCAGTTTCTGCGACGGCTTGCCGTCGATGTAAATCAGGTTTGGCGTGCCGCCGGTCAAGCCGATATGGGCTTCCTTGGCTTCGCCGGGGCCGTTGACCACGCAACCGATCACCGCGACATCCAGCGGCACCAGCAGGTCTTCAAGGCGCCCTTCCAGCTCGTTCATGGTCTTGACCACATCGAAGTTCTGCCGCGAGCAGCTCGGGCAGGCGATGAAGTTGATGCCACGGGAACGCAGATGCAAAGACTTGAGAATGTCGTAACCGACCTTCACTTCCTCGACCGGATCGGCCGCCAGCGAGATGCGGATAGTATCGCCAATCCCCTCGGCGAGCAGCATACCTAGGCCCACGGCGGATTTCACTGTGCCCGAACGCAAACCACCGGCTTCAGTGATGCCCAGGTGCAGCGGCTGGACGATTTCCTTGGCCAGCAGACGGTAGGCTTCAACGGCCATGAACACGTCGGAGGCTTTCACGCTGACCTTGAAGTCCTGGAAATTCAGGCGTTCGAGGTGCTCGACGTGACGCAGCGCGGACTCGACCAGTGCAGCCGGAGTCGGTTCGCCGTATTTCTTCTGCAGGTCTTTTTCCAGGGAACCGGCGTTGACGCCGATGCGGATTGGAATCCCGCGGTCACGGGCGGCATCGACCACCGCGCGCACACGGTCTTCACGACCGATGTTGCCCGGGTTGATGCGCAGGCAGTCAACGCCCAGTTCGGCGACGCGCAGCGCGATCTTGTAGTCGAAGTGGATGTCGGCAACCAGCGGCACCTTGACCAGTTGCTTGATCTTGCCAAACGCCTCCGCGGCGTCCATGTCCGGCACCGAAACGCGGACGATGTCGACGCCAGCCGCTTCCAGACGATTGATCTGGGCAACGGTGGCCGCCACATCATTAGTGTCGCTGTTGGTCATGCTCTGCACAGCGATGGGCGCATCGCCGCCGACAGGCACATTACCGACCCAGATCTTGCGCGAAACGCGACGTTTGATTGGAGATTCGCCGTGCATGACTTATTGACCCAACTTCAGGCGAGCAGTCTCGCCACTGGTGAACGGAGCGATATCGACCGGTTGGCCGTTGTAGCTGACCTGTGCGGCACGAGCCACACCCAGGCGTACCGCCAGTGGCGGTTTGCCGGAAACCGAGACGCTGTCGCCTTTGTGTTTCAGACCGCTGAACAATACCTTGCCGCGACCGTCGGTGACCTGTGCCCAGCAATCGGCGCTGAACTGCAACTGTACCTGGCCATCGCCGGCCGCCGGAGCAGCCGCCGCTTCTGCGGTTGGCGCTGGGGTGGCCGCAACCGCTGGCGCAGTCACGGCCGGCGCCGGAGCAGCCGGAACGTTCGGTGCAGGTGTAGCCGGAGTGGCAACCACCGGAGCCGGAGTATGAGCCGGGGCGGCTGGCGTTACGGCCGGTGCTGCTGGAGCCGCGGCCGGAGCGGCAGGCTCGGCACCGGTCGATTCAGCGGTGGTTTCCGACTGTGGCAGCGCCAGAGCAGTCGCGCCCTCGGCCTGACCTTCGGCCACGGCCTGATCTTCCGGCTCGTCGATCGGGTGAATCTGCGTGGTGCCGTCGGCGCCTTCGACTTCAACGTGCTCCGGGGCGAGGCTGGTCAAATCCTTGGTGCGCAGCGAGGTCTGATCCTGCCACCAGACGAAACCGCCGCCGATGACCGCAATCAGCAACAGCAGGCTGACGATCCGCAAAATGGTGTGGGATACCCGCACCGGCTCTTCAATACGACCCAGTGCATGCACATTGCTGCCTTGTGAGTCAGTGCCGGTGGACTGGTCGAACTGCTGGACCAGAACGGTCTGGTCCATGCCAAGCAACTTGGCGTAAGCGCGAATGTAACCGCGAGCGAAGGTATGCCCTGGCAGCTTATCGAAAGCGCCAGCTTCAAGATTGCTCAGGGAAGTCACGGTGAGGTTGAGCTTGAGGGCCACTTCGGCCAGCGACCAGCCATTGCTTTCGCGTGCCTGGCGCAAGGTCTCACCGGGATTAACGCGAGTCGCTGCTACAACTTCGGGATGCGCCGCTTTCATCATTGCTCCGACAGGTATTGCTGATATTCCGGCGTACCGGGATAGAGTCGTTTTAATTGCAGGCCGTAACTGGCGGCCTTGTCGCGATCTTCAAACACTTTTGCCAGCCGAACGCCGAGCAATAGACTACGTGCATTTTGCTCGGTTAGCAGGCTGAAACGGTCGTAATAGTCACGCGCGGGCACATAATGCCTGTCTTCGAAGGACAACTCAGCCATTTCCAGCAAAGCGCGCGGTTGTTGACGGTTCAGCCGCAGGGCTTTTTCCAGTTGCTGCTGCGCCAGATCCCGCTGCCCGAGCTTCGAGGCGGTCATGCCGAGGTTCTCGAACACCCGCGAACGCTCAGGATACAGGGTATCGGCGGCTGCCTGCTCAAAACGCTCGTAGGCTTCCTTGTAACGCTGTTCTTCGTAGAGAAAACTGCCGTAGTTATTGAGGATTCGTGCATCGGCGGGACGCGAGGACAGGGCTTTGCGGAAATGCTCATCGGCCAGTTTCGGCTCCATTTCGGCCTGGAACACCAGCCCGAGGGCAGCATTGGCATCAGGATCGGAGCCGTCCAGCTCCAGCGCCTTCTTCAGCGGCACCTTGGCGCGCTCGGTCATCCCTTGCTGCAAGTATCCCAGTCCCAGCTGCACGTAGGCGGCACGCGCTTCGTCGCGGCCCTTGCTGGTCTTCATCGGGTTGTAGTCACCCGACAGGACACAACCAGCACACAGGCTGGCCATCAGCAACAGCAGCGCAAAGCGTAGGGACATAGAGATCCTCTCTTAGTTAGTGTTCGCGGCGTTCTGTGCCATATCGCTGTCGGCGCTCAACTCGCGCACGGCGATGTAACGTTCGCTGCGACGGGTGCGATCCAGCACCTGCCCTACCAATTGACCACACGCAGCGTCGATGTCTTCACCACGGGTGGTGCGGACAGTGACGTTAAAGCCGGCCTGATGCAACTGATCCTGGAACCGACGAATGGCGTTGTTGCTTGGCCGCTCGTAACCGGAATGCGGGAACGGGTTGAACGGAATCAGGTTGATCTTGCACGGAATGTCTTTGAGCAGCTCGATCATTTCCACGGCGTGCTCAAGCTTGTCGTTGACGTCCTTGAGCAAGGTGTACTCGATGGTAAGCACGCGTTTCTCGCCCAGGGCGGACATGTAACGCTGGCACGACTCGAGCAGCATCTTAAGCGGATATTTCTTGTTGATCGGCACCAATTGGTTACGCAATGCGTCATTCGGTGCGTGCAGGGACAACGCCAGGGAGACGTCGATGTGCTTGGCCAGCTCATCGATCATCGGCACCACGCCCGAAGTGGACAGGGTCACGCGGCGCTTGGAGATCCCATAACCGAGGTCATCCATCATCAGATGCATGGCGGCCACGACGTTGTCGAAGTTCAGCAGCGGTTCGCCCATGCCCATCATCACCACGTTGGTGATGGCGCGGTCGATGGTGGCGGGAACACTGCCGAAGGATTTGTTGGCAATCCACACCTGACCGATGACTTCGGCGGCGGTGAGGTTGCTGTTGAAGCCTTGCTTGCCGGTGGAGCAGAAACTGCAGTCCAGGGCACAGCCTGCCTGGGACGAAACGCACAGCGTGCCGCGTTTGCCCTGGGGAATGTACACGGTCTCGACACAGCTGCCGGACGCCACGCGCACCACCCATTTGCGGGTGCCGTCGCTGGAAATGTCCTCGCTGACCACTTCGGGACCACGGACCTCAGCAACAGCCTTGAGCTTTTCGCGCAAGGCCTTGCTGACGTTCGTCATGGCGTCGAAATCATCGACGCCAAAATGGTGAATCCATTTCATTACCTGACCGGCACGGAAACGCTTCTCCCCGATTGAGTCGAAGAATTTTTCCATTTCCGGCTGGGTCAGACCCAGCAGGTTTGTTTTAACAGTCGATGTCGTCATGGATTCACCTTCACTCTTTAAGCAATGCTTAGCGAGTGGTTACTTCAGTAGCTGCGAAGAAGTACGAGATTTCGCGAGCAGCAGCGGCTTCGGAGTCCGAACCGTGAACGGCGTTGGCGTCGATCGACTCGGCGAAGTCAGCACGGATGGTGCCGGCAGCAGCTTCTTTAGGGTTGGTAGCGCCCATCAGCTCACGGTTGCGAGCGATAGCGTTTTCGCCTTCCAGAACCTGAACAACCACTGGACCGGAGATCATGAAAGCAACCAGGTCACCGAAGAAACCGCGCTCTTTGTGCTCAGCGTAGAAGCCTTCAGCTTCGGCTTTGGACAGCTGCTTCATTTTCGAAGCAACCACTTTCAGACCAGCCTTTTCGAAACGGGTAACGATTTCGCCGGCAGCGCCTTTAGCAACGGCGTCAGGCTTGATGATGGAGAAAGTACGTTGAACAGCCATGGTGTAACTCCAGAAACAGTAATTTGCGAAAAATTAAACCCGCGAATTATACGCGGGTTCTTGGGTATTGCCTAACCTGCGAGGACGATCAGTCCAATTCTTCAGCCCAGAGCGTCTGAACCGCTTCCAACACTTTCTCGCCGACCCGGCCAGAGGTGTTGTCAAAATCCGGCAGCTCTTTGATCCATTGCTGCAGATCGACGAAATTGACAGAGAACGGGTCTACGCCCGGCTTGGCTTCGGCCAATTCTTCTGCAATGCGTTGAACATCATTCCAACCGTAGCTCATGACAGTCTTACCAGTCAGTGCGGCGCTTCGGCCGCATGGTTAAGCGAATATTTCGGGATCTCGACGGTGAGGTCTTCTTCACCAACGATAGCCTGACAGGCCAGGCGCGATTGCGCTTCCAGACCCCAGGCGCGATCGAGGAAGTCTTCTTCCAGTTCGTCGGCCTCTTCCAGCGAGTCGAAACCCTCGCGGATGATGCAGTGGCAAGTGGTGCAGGCGCAGACGCCGCCGCAGGCACTTTCCATCTCGATATGGTGTTCATGGGCCAGCTCGAGAATCGAAGTGCCAGGCTCAGCCTCGACGACCATCCCTTCAGGGCAGAACTTCTCGTGGGGCAGAAAAATGACCTGCGGCATCAGATATCCTCGATTTCATTCAGATTGCGCCCCGACAGAGCGGCTTTCACCGTCAGATCCATGCGGCGGGCAGCAAAAGCATCGGTCACTTGCGACAGACGCTTGGTCTGTTGCTCGATGGCGTAACCATCGGTGCCTTTCATCAGTTCGGCCAGTTCCTGCATCTGCAACTCGATGACCATGCGCTCTTCGGCGTCGAGCAAGCGCTCGCCATCAGCCTCCAGAGCGCCCTGCACCGCCTCGATCAGACGCTGGGCATCGACTTGCTGCTCGCGCAGGACGCGGGCGACCTTGTCGTCGTTGG
The DNA here is from genome assembly GCF_019775695.1 of Pseudomonas sp. AO-1. Lineage (NCBI taxonomy): Bacteria > Pseudomonadati > Pseudomonadota > Gammaproteobacteria > Pseudomonadales > Pseudomonadaceae > Pseudomonas > Pseudomonas sp. AO-1. The sequence goes on along the minus strand of NZ_CP079947.1, from coordinate 1,424,633 downwards.
CGTGCTGGAACGAGTCCTTGAGCATCTTGGCGATTTCACCGTCGGTCAGACCGTAGGACGGCTTGACCTGAATGCTCGCCTCAACGCCCGAACCCAGTTCACGGGCAGACACGCTGAGCAGACCGTCGGCATCGACCTGGAAGGTCACGCGAATCTTCGCCGCGCCGGCTACCATCGCCGGAATGCCGCGCAGTTCGAAGCGTGCCAGGGAGCGGCAGTCGCTGATCAGCTCGCGCTCACCCTGCAGCACATGGATCGCCATGGCCGACTGACCGTCTTTATACGTAGTGAAGTCCTGCGCGCGGGCCACCGGAATGGTGGTGTTGCGCGGAATCACCTTCTCCATCAGCCCGCCCATGGTTTCCAGCCCCAGGGACAGTGGAATCACGTCGAGCAGCAGCAGTTCGCCGCCATCACGCTTGTTGCCAGCCAGCGTATCCGCTTGGATCGCGGCCCCGATGGCCACCACTTGATCCGGGTCGATTTCGGTCAATGGCTGACGACCGAAGGCTTCGGCAACGGCCTCGCGAACACGCGGCACACGGGTCGAACCGCCGACCATGACCACGGCATGCACGTCTTCCAGTTCGACACCGGAATCACGCACGGCGCGGCGGCAGGCTTTCAGACTGCGGGCAACCATTGGCTCGATCAGCGCATCGAAGGCTTCGCGGGTCAGCTGCGCTTTCCAGTCACCGTAGGCGACTTCGACGCTGGGCGCATCGGTCAGGGCCTCTTTGGCCGCGCAGGCGGTTTGCAGCAGATTGCGTTGCGCACCCGGGTCGAGATCGGCGGACAAGCCGGCGCTCTCGATGATCCAGCCAGCAATCGCGTGATCGAAGTCGTCGCCGCCCAGCGCGCTGTCGCCGCCGGTGGCCAGCACTTCGAATACACCGCCAGTCAAACGCAGAATCGAAATATCGAACGTACCGCCGCCCAAGTCGTAGATTGCGACCAGACCTTCGGCGTGCTGATCAAGCCCATACGCCACGGCGGCAGCGGTCGGCTCGTTGAGCAGGCGCAGCACGTTCAGACCGGCGAGCTTCGCCGCATCCTTGGTGGCCTGACGCTGAGCATCATCGAAATACGCCGGAACAGTAATCACCGCACCGACCAGTTCGCCACCCAGGGTCGCTTCAGCACGCTGACGCAGCACCTTGAGGATGTCGGCGGAGACTTCGACCGGGCTTTTCGGGCCTTGCACGGTGTCGATGAACGGCATGTGCGATTCGCCACCGACAAAGCGGTACGGCAGTTGCTCGCCCAATTGCTTGACGTCGGACAGACCACGGCCCATCAGGCGCTTGACCGACAGTACAGTGTTCAAGGGATCGGAGGACGCGGCCAGCTTGGCCGACTCGCCAACCTCGACGCGGTCGGCGTGATAACGCACGGCGGACGGCAGGATGACCTGCCCGTCTGCGTCGGCCAGTGGCTCGGAAAGACCACTGCGCAACGCAGCGACCAGCGAATTGGTAGTGCCCAAGTCGATCCCCACAGCCAGACGACGCTGGTGTGGTTGAGGACTTTGGCCGGGTTCGGCGATCTGCAGTAGGGCCATCGTGATCAGGACTTATCTGTATATCAGGCGTGCGACCGGAGCGGCACTGGGTTAATCGTCGAGGCGCTCTTCTAACTGGCGCACTTCGTAGGTGAGCTTGTCGAGGAACTGCATGCGCCGCATCAGGCGTTCGGCCTGCTCGCGTTGCGCCGCATCATCCCAACAGGCTGCGAAGCTTTCGCTCAACTGTTCCTGAGCGACTTTCAAGCGACGCTTGAATACCGCGACACCGTCGAGGTCGGCGCTGTCCTGGAGGTCTTCGAGCTCTTCGCGCCACTGCATCTGCTGCAAGAGAAACTCGGGATCATGCACCGTGACCTCCATCGGCACTTCATGCCCGCTGATGGTCAGCAGGTAACGTGCACGCTGGGCAGGACTCTTGAGCGTCTGATAGGCATCATTGAGCCGCGCAGACTGCTCGAGCGCCGACCGCTGCTCGCGCTCGGAAGCGTCGGCAAAGCGGTCAGGATGAACACCGCGCGCCAACTCACGATAGCGCGTGGCCAACTGCTCGAGATCCAGGCGGAAGCTCGGTTGCAGCTCGAATAAAGCGAAATGACAAGGAATACCCACGACAAGCCTCAGATGTTGAAGCTTTCGCCGCAGCCACATTCACCGCGTACGTTGGGGTTGTTGAACTTGAAGCCTTCGTTCAACCCTTCCTTGACGAAATCGAGCTCGGTGCCGTCCAGGTAGGCCAGGCTTTTCGGGTCGATGATCACTTTCTCGCCGTGACTTTCGAACACCTGATCCTCGGCAACCACCTCGTCGACAAACTCCAGCACGTAGGCAAGGCCGGAACAGCCTGTGGTGCGAACCCCCAGACGAATCCCTTCACCTTTGCCGCGCCCGTCGAGGGAGCGTCGCACGTGTCGAGCAGCCGCTTCTGTCATGCTGATAGCCATCGTTGACTCCTTACTCGTCGCGCAATGCTTAGATCAAGCCTTTCTTCTGCTTGTAGTCGCGAACAGCCGCTTTGATAGCGTCTTCAGCGAGTACCGAGCAGTGGATTTTCACTGGCGGCAGAGCCAGCTCTTCGGCCAGCTGAGTGTTCTTGATGGTCTCGGCTTCGTCCAGGGTCTTGCCCTTCATCCACTCGGTGGCCAGGGAGCTGGAAGCGATTGCCGAACCGCAGCCGTAGGTCTTGAACTTGGCGTCTTCGATAACGCCCTGATCGTTGACCTTGATCTGCAGACGCATCACGTCGCCGCACGCCGGAGCGCCAACCATGCCGGTGCCGACATCCGGGTCTTCCGCGTTCATCTTGCCGACGTTGCGCGGGTTTTCGTAGTGGTCGATGACCTTTTCACTGTAAGCCATGGTGCTTAATCCTCACTCATCAGAGAGTCGCTCTTTAAACCCTGCAACCTTGGGTAGCAGGGTCGGTTCGCGGCGACTTGAAATCAGTGTGCCGCCCACTCGATTTTCGAAATGTCGACACCGTCTTTGTACATGTCCCACAGCGGCGACAGCGCGCGCAGCTTGGTAACGGCCTCGCAGACCTTCTGCGCGGCGTAGTCGATTTCTTCTTCGGTGGTGAAACGGCCGAAGGTGAAACGGATCGAGCTGTGTGCCAGTTCGTCGTTGCGGCCCAGGGCGCGCAGAACGTACGAAGGTTCCAGGGAGGCCGAGGTGCAGGCCGAACCGGACGATACCGCCAGATCCTTGAGCGCCATGATCAGCGACTCGCCTTCAACGTAGTTGAAGCTCAGGTTCAGGTTGTGCGGAACGCGGGCGGTCAGGCTGCCGTTGACGTACAGCTCTTCCAGATGCTCGACCTGCTTGTAGAAGCGGTCGCTCAGGGCTTTGATGCGCACGTTTTCGGCAGCCATGTCTTCCTTGGCTACACGGAACGCTTCGCCCATGCCGACGATCTGGTGCGTCGCCAGGGTGCCGGAACGCATGCCACGCTCGTGACCACCGCCGTGCATGGTCGCTTCGATGCGCACACGCGGCTTGCGGCTGACGTACAACGCGCCGATGCCTTTAGGGCCGTAGGTTTTGTGAGCGGAGAACGACATCATGTCGACTTTCAGCTTCTGCAGGTCGATCTCGACCTTGCCGGTGGACTGAGCCGCGTCGACGTGGAACAGGACGCCCTTCGAACGAAGCAGTTCGCCAATGGCAGCGATGTCGTTGATGGTGCCGATTTCGTTGTTCACGTGCATCACCGACACCAGAATGGTGTCTTCGCGCAGCGCCGCTTCGATCATCGCCGGAGTGATCAGGCCGTCTTCGGTCGGCTCGAGGTAGGTCACTTCGAAACCTTCACGCTCCAGTTGGCGCATGGTGTCGAGGACAGCCTTGTGCTCGATCTTGGAGGTGATCAGGTGCTTGCCTTTGGAAGCGTAGAAATGTGCCGCACCCTTGATAGCCAGGTTGTCGGACTCGGTAGCGCCCGAGGTCCAGACGATTTCACGCGGGTCGGCGTTGACCAGATCGGCCACCTGACGACGGGCGTTTTCGACGGACTCTTCAGCTTTCCAGCCGAACACGTGGGAACGGGACGCCGGGTTACCGAAGTTTCCGTCGACCAGCAGGCATTCACTCATCTTTTGCGCAACGCGCGGATCGACCGGGGTGGTCGCAGAGTAATCAAGGTAAATCGGCAATTTCATGGACTATCTCCTAAATCAGGGCTGGCGTTCCGCTAGCTCTTCGGCTGTCATTCGACGGCGGACGCTTCAATCTTGTCCAGGCGTGGCGCCTTGCTGTTGCAACGGCGCTGGTCCTGACGCTGGGCTACTTCTTGCACCTCACGGCGAGTTACAAGATCAGCCAAGCTGATACCACTTAGAAATTCGTGAATCTGCAGGCTCAGGTCGCACCACAGGTGATGGGTCAGGCAGGTGTCGCCGGAATGGCAATCGCCCTGGCCTTGGCACTTGGTAGCATCAACCGATTCGTTGACCGCATCGATCACCTGAGCCACCTGGATGCCCTGCATGTCGCGCGACAGCTGATAACCACCGCCAGGACCGCGAACACTGGAAACCAGGTTACTGCGGCGCAGCTTGGCGAAAAGCTGTTCGAGATAGGACAGGGAGATGCCTTGGCGCTCGGAGATATCGGCCAGGGACACCGGCCCGTGCTGCGCGTGCAACGCCAGGTCAAGCATGGCGGTCACGGCGTATCGGCCTTTTGTAGTCAGTCGCATGGACAATTACCACGGAGTTCGGAATGGGCGGGAGTATGCAATTCCCGAGCATTTAAGTCAACTATAAGACCTAGTGCTTTAGTCGGGTTTACCCGCAAAAGAGCGCGCGCATGATAGCAGGGTCTGCGGCTTAATGGCACACCGGTTGCCGCATGCCTGTGTAGGAGCTGCCGAAGGCTGCGATCTTTTGATTTTGCTGTTAATCAGATCAAAAGATCGCAGCCTTCGGCAACTCCTACACAGACGTGTCAGCCCGCTTTGGATTCGTCTTTGCCTTTGACGCAGGCGAAGTCTTCTTCGCGCAGCTCAGGAAGATCTTTCGCACAGTAATTACTGCCCAGATCCTTCAGCGCGCCGCACATCCCCTCCAGCCGCCCATCCACCGCTTGCAGGTGATCGAGCAACTGACCGATGGCACGGGCCACCGGATCGGGCATGTCTTCGCTGACACCATAAGCATCGAAGCCGATCTTCTCTGCCATCGCCTTGCGCTTGGCGTCCTGCTCTTCATCGGTTTTGACGATGATCCGCCCCGGAATCCCCACCACCGTGGCGCCCGGCGGCACTTCCTTGGTGACCACTGCGTTGGAGCCGACTTTGGCGCCAGCCCCTACCGTGAACGGGCCGAGCACTTTGGCACCAGCACCGACCACTACTCCGTCACCCAGCGTCGGGTGACGCTTGCCTTTGTTCCAACTGGTGCCACCCAGGGTCACGCCCTGATAAATGGTCACGTCATCGCCGATCTCGGCGGTTTCACCGATGACGATGCCCATGCCGTGATCAATAAAGAAGCGCCGACCGACCTTGGCCCCCGGATGAATCTCGATCCCGGTCAACCAGCGCCCGAAGTTCGACACCAGTCGCGCCAGCCATTTCAGCTCGTGGCGCCACAGCATCCCGGCCAGCCGATGAATCCAGATCGCATGCATGCCGGGGTAGCAAGTCAGGACTTCAAAAGCGTTACGCGCCGCCGGGTCTCGATGGAATACGCTCTGGATATCTTCACGCAAACGCTCAAACATCATTCAGTCCTTCCGCTTAAGAAGCTCACCACGGGCCGCTTTCTGGGTTTCCGTGAGGATGCCACGCAAAATATTCATTTCCGCCCGGCTGACCGAGCTGCGTCCGTACAACCGGCGCAGGCGCGCCATCAAGTGCCGCGGCTTTTCCGGATCAAGAAACTCGATGGCAACCAGCGTCTGCTCCAGATGCTCATAAAAGCGCTCCAGCTCATCCATCGTCGCGAGCTCGGCACTTTTCACCGAGGCCACTTCTTCTTTCTCAATCTTGGTCGGCTGCCCTTGAGCGGCCAGCCAGGCCATGCGCACTTCATAGCTCAATACCTGCACCGCCGCCCCGAGGTTCAACGAACTGAACTCAGGATCGGAGGGGATGTGCACATGAAAGTGACATCGCTGCAACTCCTCATTGGTCAGGCCGGAGTCCTCACGACCGAACACCAGCGCGATCTCCGCGCCCTGCCCGGCCTCCTCGACCACTTTGCTCCCGCATTCGCGGGGATCGAGCAGCGGCCAGGGAATGCGCCGGTCACGGGCGCTGGTGCCGAGCACCAGATTGCAGCCGACCAAAGCGTCTTCCAAGGTGGCGACGACTTGTGCGTTTTCAAGAATGTCCCCGGCACCGGAAGCACGGGCATCGGCTTCGTGGTGCGGAAACAGACGCGGCTCGACCAGCACCAGCCGCGACAGCCCCATGTTTTTCATGGCGCGTGCGGCCCCGCCGATGTTGCCGGGGTGGCTGGTATTGACCAGGACGACACGAATGTTCTGCAACAAGGGAGGCGCTCTCGGACACAGGAAAGGGGTGCAAATCTTACAGAACAGCCTACCGTTAAGCTATGAAAGCGAACAGCGACCTTCACCTGAAGAAAAGTTCTGATAGAATGCGCGGCTTTCTTTAACAACCTTAGGTGACACATCCATGCAGCCCATGCTGAATATCGCGCTGCGCGCCGCCCGCAGCGCCAGTGAACTGATCTTCCGCTCCATCGAGCGCCTGGATACCATCAAGGTCGACGAAAAAGACGCCAAGGATTATGTATCCGAGGTCGATCGCGCCGCCGAACAGAAAATCATCGATGCGCTGCGCAAGGCTTACCCGAATCACTCGATCCAGGGTGAAGAGACCGGCATGCACGTCGGTAACGGCATTGAAGGCGAAGAATACCTGTGGATCATCGATCCGCTGGACGGCACCACCAACTTCCTGCGCGGCATTCCTCACTTTGCGGTCAGCATTGCGTGCAAATACCGTGGTCGCCTGGAACACGCAGTGGTTCTGGATCCGGTTCGCCAGGAAGAATTCACCGCCAGCCGTGGTCGCGGCGCTCAGCTGAATGGTCGCCGCCTGCGCGTGAGCGGTCGCACCAGCCTCGAAGGCGCCCTGCTGGGCACCGGCTTCCCGTTCCGTGACGACCAGATGGACAACCTCGACAACTACCTGGGCATGTTCCGCGCCCTGGTTGGCCAGACTGCCGGCATCCGCCGCGCCGGTTCCGCCAGCCTGGACCTGGCCTATGTGGCCGCCGGTCGTTTCGACGCGTTCTGGGAGTCGGGCCTGTCCGAGTGGGACATGGCGGCTGGCGCCCTGTTGATCCAGGAAGCAGGCGGCTTGGTGAGCGACTTCACCGGCGGTCACGATTTCCTTGAAAAAGGCCACATCGTTGCCGGTAACACCAAATGCTTCAAGGCAGTACTGACGGCGATCCAGCCGCACCTGCCGGCCTCGCTGAAGCGCTAAGCTTCCCGCGAAACGCAAAAAGCACCCTTCGGGGTGCTTTTTTTATGCCTGCGACTTCAGCCTCCACTCGAATCCACTGTGGGAGCGAGCTTGCTCGCGAAGGCGGCGGGTCAGCCAATATCAATTCTGGATGGCAGATCGCATTCGCGAGCAGGCTCGCTCCCACAAGGGGTCATAGCGCCGCCAAAAATTGCGAGCACAAAAAAGCACCCCGCAGGGTGCTTCTTGTTAAACAGTCAGCGCTTACTGACCCGGCTGATTCTGCGACAGAATCAACTTGCCTTCCTTGTCGACCGGAATCTGGTTGCCCGGATCGCGATCCATCCGCACTTTGCCTTCCTTGCCATCCAGCGAATAACGCACGTCGTAACCGACGACCTTGTCGCTGATGTCATTCACGGTGTTACAGCGAGTCTGGGTGGTGGTGTAGGTGTCGCGGTTCTGCATGCCTTCCTGCACCTTGTTACCGGCATAACCGCCACCGACCGCGCCAGCGACCGTGGCAATCTTCTTGCCGGTACCGCCGCCAATCTGGTTACCCAGCAAACCACCCGCTACCGCACCAATCGCGGTACCGAGAATCTGGTGTTGATCCTTGACCGGCGCCTGGCGGGTTACAGCAACATCCTTGCACACTTCACGTGGAGTCTTGATCTGTGTTTTGACCGGTTCTACGGCCAGTACTTGCGCATACTCAGGGCCGCTTTTAACCAGGCTGTAGGTGGCAACAGCACCCCCGGCAGTCACACCGACAGCACCCAATACCGCACCAACCAGCAACGACTTGTTCACATGAACCTCCTGACCATCACATGCGGGACGCGCCCGCGCTTCTCCCAGCCTTGGAGCATAAAAAAAGGCGCGAGTTCAACTCGCGCCTTTTCTGGGCTGACAACCGGTGAAGCGATGGCCGTTATGGACGGTCGTCGACTTCCTTCTCGGTGTTGGCCGGAGGAATCAGATCCTCGGTGCTCAGGTTCAGCCAGATCAGCACCACGTTCGCGATGTAGATCGACGAGTAGGTACCCGCCAGCACACCGATGAACAGGGCGATGGAGAAGCCGAACAGGTTGTCGCCGCCGAAGAACAGCAGCGCGGCGATCGCCAGCAAGGTGGAGATCGACGTTGCCATGGTCCGCAGCAGGGTCTGGGTGGTCGAGATGTTGATGTTCTCGATCAGCGAAGCCTTGCGCAGCACACGGAAGTTCTCGCGAACTCGGTCGAATACCACAATGGTGTCGTTCAGCGAGTAACCGATGATCGCCAGTACCGCCGCCAGCACCGTCAGGTCGAAGGTGATCTGGAAAAACGACAGGATACCGACGGTCACGATCACGTCGTGAATCAGCGAAACGATGGCGCCGACCGCGAATTTCCACTGAAAGCGGAAAGCCAGGTAGATCAGGATGCCGCCGAGCGCCAGCAGCATGCCGAGGCCGCCCTGGTCGCGCAGTTCTTCACCGACCTGCGGGCCGACGAACTCAACGCGCTTGACCGTCGCCGGGTTGTCGCCGCCGACTTTCTGCAGCGCGTCTGCTACCTGATGGCCCAGTTGCGGGTCCTCACCCGGCATGCGCACCAGCAGGTCGGTGGTCGCACCGAAGTTCTGCACGATGGCTTCGTGGTAACCCGAAGTCGCCAACTGCTCGCGCACTTTGGTGACGTCAGCCGGACGCTCGTAGGTCAGCTCGATGAGCGTACCGCCGGTGAAGTCCAGGCCCCAGTTCATGCCCTTGTGGACGACGCTGAAAATAGCCAGCAACGTGAGAAACACTGTGACGCCGAACGCGAAGTTGCGAACGCCCATGAAGTTGATTGTACGTAACATGGCAGCCCCTTAAATCCACAACTTCTTGAAGTCACGTCCGCCAAAGATCAGGTTGACCATTGCGCGGGTCACCATGATGGCCGTGAACATCGAGGTAAAGATCCCGAGGGACATGGTCACTGCGAAACCCTTCACCGGGCCGGTGCCCATGGCGAAGAGGATGCCGCCGACCAGCAGAGTGGTCAGGTTGGCGTCGAGAATCGCGGTGAATGCCCGGCCGAAGCCTTCGTTGATTGCACGCTGCACGGTCATGCCGGCGGCGATCTCTTCACGGATCCGCGAGAAGATCAGCACGTTGGCGTCCACCGCCATACCCATGGTCAACACGATACCGGCGATACCCGGCAGGGTCAGCGTTGCCCCCAGCAGCGACATCAGCGCCAGCAGCAGCACCATGTTCACCGCCAGCGCAACCGTGGCGATCAGGCCGAAGAAGCGGTAGATGGCGATGATGAACAGCGAGACGAACAGCATGCCCCACAGCGATGCATCGATACCTTTGGTGATGTTGTCAGCACCCAGGCTCGGACCGATTGTGCGCTCTTCAGCGAAGTACATCGGCGCGGCCAGACCACCAGCACGCAGCAGCAGCGCCAGCTCGGACGATTCACCCTGGCCGTTCAGGCCGGTGATGCGGAACTGCGCGCCCAGCGGCGACTGAATGGTCGCCAGGCTGATGATCTTCTTCTCTTCCTTGAAGGTCTGTACCGGCACGTCTTTCTCGACGCCGTCGACAACCTGCTTGGTGTAAGTGGTCACCGGACGCTGTTCGATGAAGATCACCGCCATGCTGCGACCGACGTTCGAACGGGTCGCGCGGCTCATCAGCTCGCCACCGTGACCGTCCAGACGGATGTTCACTTCAGGCGTGCCGTGCTCACCAAAACCAGCCTTGGCGTCAGTCACCTGGTCACCAGTAATGATCAGGCCACGCTCGATCTGCGCAGGTGGACGCTTGCCCTCACGGAACTCGAAGGTTTCGGAAGTGGCTTTCGAAGCCCCCGGCTCTGCAGCCAGACGGAACTCAAGGTTGGCCGTCTTGCCGAGAATACGCTTGGCTTCGGCAGTGTCCTGCACGCCCGGCAGCTCAACCACGATGCGGTTGGCGCCCTGACGCTGAACGATCGGTTCGGCAACACCCAGCTCGTTGACGCGGTTACGTACCGTGGTCAAGTTCTGCTTGATGGAGTATTCACGGATTTCCGCCAGCTTGGCCGGGGTCATCGCCAGACGCAGCACCGGTTGACCGTTGAGGTCGGCCGGAACAATGTCGAAATCGTTGAAGTTCTTGCGGATCAGCGCACGGGCCTGTTCGCGGGAGTCAGCATCGCTGAAGCCCAGCTGAATGGCGCCGCCCAGTTGCGGCAGGCTGCGATAGCGCAGTTTTTCTTTGCGCAGCAGGCTCTTGACGTCGCCTTCGTAGACTTTCAGGCGGGCGTCGAGGGCTTTGTCCATGTCCACTTCCAGCAGGAAGTGCACACCACCGGACAAGTCCAGACCCAGCTTCATCGGGTGCGCGCCGAGGTTGCGCAGCCATTGCGGGGTGGTCTGTGCCAGGTTCAGTGCGACGACGTAGTCATCACCCAATGCCTTGCGCACAACGTCTTTGGCCGGCAGCTGGTCTTCAGCCTTGGTCAGACGGATCAGGCCGCCCTTGCCGTTGGCGGCCAGCGAAGCTGCCTTGACGTTGATCCCGGATTCACGCAGCGCGGTGCTGACGCGATCCAGATCGGCCTGATTGACCTGCAGAGCCGTGCTGGCGCCGCTGATCTGAATGGCCGGGTCATCGGGGTATAGATTGGGAGCGGAATAAATCAGACCGATCGCCAGCACCGCCAGGATCAGAATGTATTTCCACAGAGGATATTTGTTCAGCATCACGCCGCCCGTTATGAACGCGGGGCGCCTTGCGCGCCCCGTCGATTGAGTAGAAGTTGGAACCTTAGATCGCTTTCAGCGTGCCTTTTGGCAGCGTGGCGGCGATGGCGCCCTTCTGGAACTTCATTTCCACGGTGTCGGAAACTTCCAGAACCACGAAGTCATCGGCCACTTTGGTGATCTTGCCGGCGATGCCACCGGTGGTGACCACTTCGTCGCCCTTCGCAAGGCTGCTCAGCAGGTTCTTCTGCTCTTTGGCGCGCTTGGCCTGTGGACGCCAGATCATCAGGTAGAAGATGACCAGGAAACCGACCAGGAAAATCCACTCGAAGCCGCCGCCCATAGGCGCAGCAGCCGGTGCAGCCGCGTCAGCCATGGCATTAGAGATAAAAAAGCTCATTTAGCACTCCAGTTGCAAATGTTGAATCTTGGGGTCAGAAAACTCAGTCCAAAGGCGGAACGGGGAGCCCGCGTTTGGCGTAGAAGGCATCGACAAAGGCGGCCAATGTACCCTGTTGAATAGCCTCGCGCAAACCAGCCATCAGCACCTGATAATGGCGCAAGTTATGGATGGTATTGAGCATGCTGCCGAGCATTTCGCCGCACTTGTCCAGGTGATGCAGATAAGCGCGGGAGAAGTTCTGGCAGGTATAGCAATCGCAGGTCGGATCCAGCGGCGAATCATCATGGCGATGGAACGCGTTACGGATCTTCAGCACGCCTGTATCAATGAACAGATGCCCATTGCGGGCATTACGGGTTGGCATCACGCAATCGAACATGTCCACACCGCGGCGCACACCCTCAACCAGATCTTCCGGTTTGCCAACGCCCATAAGGTAACGAGGTTTGTCAGCCGGCATCATGCCCGGCAGATAATCCAGCACCTTGATCATCTCGTGCTTGGGCTCGCCCACCGACAGACCGCCGATGGCCAGGCCATCGAAGCCGATCTTGTCCAGACCTTCCAGCGAGCGCATGCGCAGATCCTGATGCATGCCGCCCTGAACGATACCGAACAGCGCCGCGGTGTTGTCGCCATGCGCGTTTTTCGAGCGCTGGGCCCAACGCAGCGACAGCTCCATCGAAACGCGAGCGACGTCTTCGTCAGCCGGGTACGGCGTGCATTCGTCGAAGATCATCACGATGTCGGAACCGAGATCGCGCTGCACTTGCATCGATTCTTCCGGGCCCATGAACACTTTCGAGCCGTCGACCGGGGAAGCGAAGGTCACGCCCTCTTCCTTGATCTTGCGCATCGCGCCCAGGCTGAACACCTGGAAACCGCCGGAGTCGGTGAGGATCGGACCCTTCCACTGCATGAAATCGTGCAGGTCGCCGTGCTCCTTGATCACCTCGGTGCCCGGGCGCAGCCACAGGTGGAAGGTGTTGCCCAGAATGATTTCCGCGCCGGTGGCCACGATGTCACGCGGCAACATGCCCTTGACCGTGCCGTAGGTGCCCACCGGCATGAAGGCCGGGGTCTCGACGGTGCCACGCGGGAAGGTCAGCCGACCACGACGAGCCTTGCCATCGGTGGCAAGCAGTTCAAAGGACATGCGACATTCGCGACTCATTCTGTTTCCTCTGGGCCTGTGTGTTCAGGGGCAGTCGGGGCGGGATTACGGGTGATGAACATCGCATCACCGTAGCTGAAAAAGCGGTACCCGTTGTCGACGGCGGCTTTATAGGCGGCCATGGTTTCGGGATAACCGGCGAACGCCGAAACCAGCATCAACAGCGTCGATTCCGGCAAATGGAAGTTGGTGACCAAGGCGTCGACCACATGGAACGGCCGGCCCGGGTAGATAAAGATGTCGGTGTCACCACTGAACGGCTTGAGCACGCCATCGCGCGCGGCACTTTCCAGTGAACGCACGCTGGTGGTGCCCACGGCAATCACCCGCCCGCCACGCTCACGGCACGCGGCAACGGCGTCGACCACGTCCTGGCCGACTTCCAGCCACTCGCTGTGCATGTGGTGATCTTCGATCTTGTCGACGCGCACTGGCTGGAATGTCCCCGCACCGACGTGCAGCGTGACGAACGCGGTCTCGACGCCCTTGGCGGCAATCGCCTCCATCAGCGGCTGATCGAAATGCAGCCCCGCCGTCGGCGCCGCCACTGCGCCGAGGCGCTGGGCGTAAACGGTCTGATAGCGCTCGCGATCCGAACCTTCGTCCGGACGGTCTATATAAGGAGGCAGCGGCATGTGCCCGACGCGATCGAGCAGCGGCAGCACTTCTTCAGCGAAGCCCAACTCGAACAACGCATCATGGCGCGCGAGCATCTCGGCTTCGCCACCGCCGTCGATGAGGATCTTCGACCCCGGCTTCGGCGACTTGCTGGAGCGCACATGGGCCAGCACGCGATGCGTATCGAGCACGCGTTCGATGAGGATTTCCAGCTTGCCGCCCGAAGCTTTCTGCCCGAACAGCCGCGCCGGAATCACCCGGGTATTGTTGAATACCATCAAATCGCCCGGGTGCAAATGCTCAAGCAAATCAGTGAATTGACGGTGTGCAAGGGCGCCGCTCGGCCCATCAAGGGTCAGCAGGCGACTACCGCGACGCTCGGCCAACGGGTGGCGGGCGATCAGCGAATCAGGAAGCTCGAAGGTAAAGTCAGCAACGCGCATGATGGGGTTCGTCTAGCAGGGCCGGAAAGTCTAGCGGAATTATCAAAAATTGACCATGAAACGTGATTGACCAACGGTAATCACCTCTCTATACTTCGCCGCCATTGAGCCCTGATGGCGGAATTGGTAGACGCGGCGGATTCAAAATCCGTTTTCGAAAGGAGTGGGAGTTCGAGTCTCCCTCGGGGCACCACATAGCAGTATCTGAGAGTCTCTACCAGCCTCTCAGACCTAAAAAAACCGGCCACTTGGCCGGTTTTTTTGTGCCTGTCTGTCTACCCCTGTCTCCCCTTATCCGTTGTATCCCTGTATCCCTGCTTGTATCCTGAGAAAAATGCCGAACTTTGGGATACAAGGATGAAGCGCGCAGACATCAAGCGCCGCCCTCTCGCTGACACTACACTTGCGGGATTGGAGCCGGAATCAAAGGAATACAGGGAGCTGGACGGAAACGGCCTCTACTTCAGGGTTAAACCTGATGGTGGTAAATCCTGGCAGCTCCGCTACAAACGTCCGGCGGGCAATTGGGCTTGGATGGGGCTCGGGGGTTACCCGGAAGTTAGTGGCGCGTTGGCAAGGGACAAAGCTGCCGATCTACGCAAAGTAGTGAGTAGCGGTGCCGATCCCCTTGAACAAAAGCGATCCGCGAAAGCTGCTATCGATGCGGCCAAGACCCGAACCTTTCGAGCTGCCGCTGATGCCTGGCTGAAGGCAAAAGAGGAAAAGGGTCTCGCACCCTCCACTCTCAACAAAATCCGCACCTACCTCGACAAAGACATACTCCCGGCACTGGGAGATAAGCCTCTAGACGAAATCACCCGTACCGATTGCGCGGAACTCCAAGCATCCATCGAAGCCCGGGACGCACACAACGTGGCGGAAAAGTGTCGCACTTGGATCAATCAGATATTCGGGCGAGCCATCGGTTTGGGCCTCACGGAAAACGATCCGGGCAGTCGCCTACGAGATATTGCAGCCCAAGCCCCGAAGACTCAGCAGCACCCTCATTTGCTTGAGCCTGAGTTGTCAGAATTCCTTCAAGCACTCAAAAACACCCCCAGCAGGCTGACGGCCCGGACTGCAGCATGGCTCTGTATCTGGACCGCATCTAGACCGGGCATGGTTCGGTTAGCTGAATGGAAAGAGTTCGACCTTGATAAAGCGCTATGGACGACACCTGCCGCCAAGATGAAGATGCGAAGAGACTTTGTGTGTCCACTCCCTAAGCAAGCGCTTTCCGCTCTCAAAGAACTTCATTGCCTCACAGGTCGTAGTCGCTGGCTGTTCCCTGGTGTGGGCGCTAAGAATCCAACGATTAGCGAAAACACCATCAACAAAGTCTTCGCGACGGTTGGTTACAAAGGTCGCTTGGTTGGTCATGGTACTCGTCACACCGCCAGCACTCTGCTTAGGGAACACGGCTGGCCGAAAGAGCATGTCGAAGCGCAGCTTGCTCACAAAGAAGAGGGAATATCCGGGGTATACAACAAGGCTCAATACCTTGAGCACCGGGTGAAGATGATGCAGTGGTATGCAGATCACCTTGATGCGTTGGCAAGCGAAAAGGTGATCAAGGGACAATTTGGAAGAGCGGTATGAATGTACTTATCCATACCACCTTCAAAATCCGTGTAACAAGTGTTACTCGTGTAACGATGCCGGCCAAACACCCGGATTCATTGGCTTTCAATCCCGTTACACTCCAGCACGCCATTCCGTACACTCGATGTAACGCACGCCGATTGTGTAACGCTACATCAGGCCCCTTGCCTGCTGCGGGCAGACACTCCCTCACACTTGCCCATGGCGCAAAGCTCGCTGGCTACGCTTCCAACCCGCAAGGCGCGGGACAGCGCGTTGCACGTCGAGAGCCATTCGCATGATTGATACCCACCCGATCTTGCACTCGGCACTAACCGCTGGCCTGATCCAATATCTCTCAGAGCAGCCCCTCTACGAGTTCTGCAATGAACAGATCACTGACGTGTGCGAGCTGATCAATCAGTGCTGCATTCGCATCCAGACCGGCGACATCAGCAGCGACATGAGCAGCATGTGCATCCAGACAACTATGCATGAGGAGGCTATTTTTCAGTACGCCTCAACCGACAAAAAGAACCGTCTCGCTCATTGGGTTCGCCAATACAGCAAGTGTCATTCAGCCTCGGAACGCGAGGCATATGCAGCCTACGTCATGGCCTGCGCAGTAAAAGCGCTGAGCGCCTTAGCTGATTGGATGCGCTCCACCGAACAAGAGGCTTGGTCGCATGTTGCCGAGCCTCCGACGGATTGGCCGTGGGACCTTTATTGTCAGGTTGTGGAAAGACAGGTCGATCCAAACGAACGTATTGAGGCATTGGACCAGTACGTGCTGTTTTTGGAGCCCATAACATCCCTACCCTGCTTGATCAGTGACGAGCTGACCCCAATCGCTTACAGGGCAATCGAGAACGCTACCCGCACTAAGGGGGGCATCATCAGCGGAATGGAGCGTAACGAAGAGATAGGCGCACGGGATACAGCAATCATTAGGCAAGGTCGACACTACGTGTCTAGCGGAATGTCACGGCGAAACGTGACCACGGCGGTTCACGCCTGGCTGGAACGGGAGGTGTCCAAACCACTCAAACAGCGCGCTGAGTGGGTGACATTGGAAACAGAAAAAGCGCTAACCCGCAAAAGCGTGGAGGGAATCCTCAAGCGCAATTTTGTGGTGTGACCGATATTTCAATGTCATTTCAAATGGAAGTGAACTGCTCACCGCCGACCAATTTCTAGACCATTGCTCTCGTTGTCCAAATCAATCGAGAGCAATACCTATGAACTCCTCTGTCACCGATTTTCCCCGCAATACTCCCGCCAACGCCGCCTCACCTTTTGATGCCGCTTCAACTCTAATCCGCATGCGCGAAGTGGAAGGCATCGTGGGGATGAAGCGTTCGACCATCTACAAACTGATGCAACGCACCGACTGCGGCTTTCCCCAGCCCGTCAAACTGAGCAACAGCAACGCACGCGGCGCCCCTGTCGCCTGGGTCCTTTCCGAAGTTCAAGCGTGGGCGCGCAGCCGCATCGAGGCACGTGATCAGGTGGCTGCATGAGCCACAAGACTGCAAACAACGCTTTGATGCACCCCTTTTCCGTGTTGCGTCGGATCGGTTTCTCGTCTCGCGTCATGCAGCGTCTTGAACGCTACCGCAGCCAGCAGGACAGGCAAGGTCGCGTTGTCAGCGTGCTCAGTTGGGCCGACGGCACCTGGTGCGCCCTCTCCCTCCACTGCGAGAAAACCGGGGCCGTGGTCGTCGACGAAGGCCAGCAGATCGACGCGTACGAAGACGCCCGCTCTATGCTCAGCGGCGGATTTCTGCCCCTTCTCTCCCTGCGCTGGGAAGCCCATGCCTGAAACGAAAACGCCTCCGGGGGCGATCCGGAGGCGTTGAGGTAAATCTACATGCACGAACAATTTATGCCGCACCTGAAAAAACCGCAAGCCATCAGCGCAGTTGCACTTTGGAAAAACGGACGTTACTCTCCTTGCGTCGCTGCAAATTCAGCGATTGGGCTTGGCGGCCCATACAGTACAAGGCGCAACAGCGCCCCCATTACGATTGCAGGCGCTTTTTTTGTGCCCGCATTCCCGTGTTATGGCGGGTTGCGTAGGAGCACCCTCGGGTGCGCCGGTCTCCTTGTACGCCGGTCCGCCAATCCTGCGCAATCCGTCACCCTAATCTGCTTGGCGGCAGACGGTGGCGGTTCCTCAGTACAAGGAGCCTTCACAAATGCAACACGCCCTCAATCCGTCCAAAATCCGCGCCGCTGCACACCGTGCAATGGCTCTCGCCGCTTTACACGCCAATTCCAGCCTCGCTACACGTCTTTCCCGCTACAACGCTCACATGGCCAAAGCTCGCGCACTCGAAACCGCAGGCGGTGCCCAATGAACAACGCCCTGAGTTTTGCCCTGCCTGAAGATCTGCTCTGTGTGAATCCAACCGCAGAAGCCGGTGTACCAATCGACGCCATCACCTGCGCCATTGACCGTGCTGATTCGGTGCTGACTCTGCTGGAGGATCACTTCGAAAACGAATCCTCACGCCTTGCCAATCACGTCATCGCCGCCGTCCTCTGGGACGTGCGCGGCACCCTCGGCCTGATCAAAACGCTGGCCATGCACGGTGACACCACCTCAACACCTGCGGTGCAGAAAGGCGGTGCGCTATGAACATTTCCACCACGCCGGGCCACGCTACCTTTTCTCGCGTCAATGCCACCGACCTGAAGCTGTTTCGGGTGAATGCCGGAGTACCCGTCGAAGACGCGCTGGAGATGGTGTCGTTGCTGCAGCATCACGCGAACCAGCTCAGTTTCGACGCGGCCATGAGTGACCACGGCGAGCGTTTCAGTTGGCCCGCCTTGTACCTGGGCGAGATGGCCAAAGCCCTGATCGACGACATCAACGACGCGTTGTTTCTGCCGAGGGCTGACGTATGAGCCAACGACCGAACAACACCAAACGCCCGAGCTTTGCCGACGTGAAAGCCGCTGCGCTGAAAGACATTGATCGTGTCTTGTCGCATTGGCTGCCCAACGGCAAGCGCGTCGACGGCGGCAAGGAATACACCGCTCCGAATCCAACCCGTAGCGACAAGCGCGCCGGATCACTCAAGGTCAATTTGAGCAAGGGCACCTGGGCGGATTTTGCCACCGGCGACAAAGGCGGTGACCTGATCGATCTGGTGCGCTATCTGGACGGCGGCACCGACGTTGAAGCCTGCCACAAACTGGCGGATTGGCTGAACGTTGCACCCGGCGCCGCCAAGATCGAGGCCGCCCCGAGTAAGCCCAAGGCACCGACATGGAACGCCATCCAGCCGATCCCGACCGAGGCCATGAACAAGTGCCCGGCCAAGCACCGTGATCACGGTGTGCCGTCCAAAGTCTGGATCTACCGTGACGCGCAGGGTCAGCCCCTCATGGCGCTGTATCGCTTCGACCTCGGCCCGGATGAAGACGGCAAGCCGAAGAAGGTCTTTGCGCCACTGACATGGTGTCAACGCGCCGATAGCCAAACCAAGCAATGGCGGTGGCAGGGGCTGCCGGATCCGCGTCCGCTGCTGCGCCTTGATGAACTGACCCAGCGCGCTGACTCACCTGTGGTTTTGTGCGAAGGCGAGAAAGCGGCCGATGCCGCCGCCGAGTTGCTGCTGGACTACGTGGCCACCTGCTGGCCGAACGGCTCCAACTCCTGGCATAAAGCCGACCTGACGCCGCTCAAGGAACGCGACGTCTTGTTGTGGCCGGACAACGACGACAGCGGTAAAGCCTGCATGGCTACCGTTGCCGAGAAGCTGCGCGAAATCGGCGCCGCCTCGGTCCGAGTGATCGCGCTGGAGGTGTTCAAACGCAAGCCGACGCTGAAGAACGACCACGTCGCGTTCGCCAAAGGTGGTCAATGGAACGACGGCGACGATGCGGCCGATGCACTCGAAAAAGGCTGGACCGCCGGCCACTTCACTGCGCTGGAAAGCAGCGGCGAGCTGGTCGGTGTGATCGAGGAAAAGCCAGTAATTGCCCAAGTGAAACACGAGTCGAAACCGGAGCCGGACGCGAAACCCAAAGCGGCAGCCAAGCGCCCGGCAAAATCGAAAAACGATCTGATGCCCGGTGGCTTTCGCCTGACGCCTGAAGGTGTGTTCTATGCCGGCGACGACGGTGAAGCACGCCCAGTGTGTTCGCCGCTGGCAATCCTTGCGCGTACCCGTGACGAGAAGGGCCACAACTGGGGATTGCTGGTCGAGTTCGACGACCCCGACGGCACCAAGAAACGCTGGAACATTCCGGCGCGCACCATGACCGGCGACTTTGGTAAGGACGTACTCGGCCCGCTGGTGGACATGGGGTTGCGTTTGGCCGGCAGCCGCTCGGGACGCAACGCACGCAACGATTTGCAGAGTTACCTGGGCGGCTTCGACAGCGCGCAACGTGCGCGTCTGGTCACCCGATTAGGCTGGCATGACAACGCCTTTCTGTTGCCCGAGCAGCAGGTCGGCATGCACGCGGAACATCTGCACTTCTACGAGGCCGGCGCGCAGCTTCCGCCGATCAGCGAAGCGGGCACGCTGGAGCAATGGCAACAGCAGATCGGCGCGCTGTGCATCGGCAACCATCGCTTGGCGTTTGTCGTCGGTGTGGCCTTTGCCGGTCCCCTGCTGCACATGCTCGGCCACGAATCGGGCGGCTTTCACCTCTACGGCGACAGCTCCGGCGGCAAGACCACGCACCTGCAAGTTGCCGCTTCGATCTACGGCGGACCGCGTCTGGTGCGTTCGTGGCGCTCGACCGACAACGCGCTGGAGTCGATCGCTGCCGCGCATTCCGACGGGCTTCTGGTGCTCGATGAAATCGGCATGTGTGATGCCCGCATTATTGGCGAAACCGTGTACATGCTCGGCAACGGCACCGGCAAGGCCCGCGCCAATGATCGAGGCCAAGCAGGCCGACAGGTGCAGGAATGGCGTCTGCTGTTTCTCTCCACCGGCGAGAAGACCTTGGCGCAGCACATGGCCGAAGCCAACAAGGAGCTTAAAGCGGGTATGGAGGTACGCATGCTCGCCGTTCCGGCCGATGCCAGCAAAGGCCTTGGCATGTTTGACACGCTCAATGGTTTCGAAGACGCCGCCGCCCTGTCCGACGCGCTCAAGGCTCGCGTAGCGAACTACTACGGCACCCCGTTGACCGCCTTCCTGACTGCGCTGTGCGAACCCGGCAAGCGCCACGGCTGGGCAGCAATCCTACGCCGCACGCTGGAAGGCTTCATTGCTAAGTCGCTCCCTGCGTCCGCGAGTGGACAGGCACACCGTGCCGCTGCTCGCTTCGGCCTCGCCGCCGCAGCAGGCGAGCTGGCCACAGCGATGGGCATCACCGGTTGGCCGGACGGCACGGCTACTACCGCCGCTCGCGTGTGCTTAAACGCATGGCTCCACGAGCGCGGCGGCGCCGGAAACTTCGAGGGCGATGCGATTTTGGCGCGGCTGCGCCAGGTGATCGAGCGCTTCGGCGAAAGTCGCTTCACCCGCTGGGAATCGGCAGCGGCCAAGATCGACGAGCACGGCCCGCGCACCATCGACCGCCTCGGCTTTCGCAAGACACTGGAGCACGGCATGGGCGACACCATGCACACCACCAACACCTATTACGTGCTGACCGAGGCGTGGCGCTCCGAGATCTTCCGAGGCATGAACCTCACAGCTGTGAACAAGGAGCTACTGCAGCGCGGTGTGCTGGAACCGAGCAGCGACGGCAAAGCATCGAGTCTGGTTCGTTTGCCAGGGCTCGGCCAGCAACGTTGCTACATCGTGAAGGCGATTCCGGGAACGGATGACGGCGAGGCTCGGGCTGCCTGAGGGCATCTCCGCTGATTGAGGTAGCGCCGGCTGATTCCCGGCCTCGCCAGCCGCTCATGCAACCCAAACTCAAATTTGAAGGAACAAGACAGATGAACGAATTCCAAACCTCCACCGAACAACATGAACTGCTGGCCAATGATTCAAATAGCCATGCGACAGGGCTTTCACTGCCCGAAGCAGTCAGCAGCGAAGCGGTAGCCGTATGCGAAAAGAAGCGCGTCTTGCTGGACAAAATCGCAGAGCTGAAGACCCATCGCGATAGCCTCCTGAGTGAGGCAGCTCAACATTACGTGCAAATAGCGCCATTGGAAGCGCTCTTGGAAAGCGAGGAGGAACTCGATGCAGATCGACTGTATGAAGTTCGAAAACAGTACAACACCCTCAAAATTCCTTACGACTCCTGCAAGACACGCGCTAGCTACGCAGATGCTCGAATTCGACGACGTGAGCAGTTGGTCAATCATGAAACGCTGATGGCGGGCTACGTCGAATCGATGACGAACTGGAAAGCTGACGAGCAAGAGCTCAACGAGAAACGCGACAGCCTCAGCACTCGCTTAGCGCAGATCCAGCAGCAGGCAGAAGAGGACATGACCAAGGCTCGGCAAGCCGAAACCGATGCGGCAACCGCCTATGCACAAGCCGTGGCCTGGGGCGACACAGAGGGTGAGAAGACCGCCAATGCCGACGCACAAAAAGCTGCGAAGAATCTGGCGACTGCGAGCGAGCACCATCGTCGGCAACTTCTGATCATTGCCGCGCTGGAGCAAGAGCTCGTCATCGTGGATCAACACATCGACGAGGCGCGGAAAGAGCACAAAACCATCGAACGAAGGGCGTTGCTCCTGGCGCGGACTGTTCTTGAGGAGCAGTGGAACGAGAAAGCTCAAGAGCTGCTGGAGATGGGCGGCAAGCTCTGGTCTGCCATTGATCTTGTCGGCGGCGAGCAAATCAGTCTCAGGAAACTAATCCTTCCTGAAGAAGGCGAAAACTTCAGGAACTGGACCAGTAGCGATTTGTGGGAGCGCGCCTCCAAGTACTCGTTGCAAGACGTTCTCTCGTTGTAATGCGCCAAACCACCCGAAACAGCCTACCGACGTAGGCTGTTTAAAACTCCATCAGGACAAAGATCATGATCACGCCAATACAAAGCAGTGCCAACTGGACGGACGCCTTGAAGGCGCGCAAAAACCACCTGACCACGCTGATGAAAATCGTGGACATCAAAACAGGTAAGGTCTCGAATGTTCAGACCCTGACCGTCAACTTGATCAAGAACGAAATGAGCTACATCGAAGACCAGTTGAAGGGGCGAAAGTGAGCTGAACTTCGTGCTGTAATACACTTCAGATAGATATCGCTAAAACACAACACAAGGAATGCACATGTCCAAACTTGCCGAATACCGTCAGCTTGAAAAACACCTCGCCGAACAACTCCAGGCGTTGGAAGCACTAAAAAGCGATGGAGCGCTGAAAAAGGAAATTGAGTTCGAAACGAAGTTACGCGAGCTGCTTAATCAGTACGGTTTCAGCCTAAAGCACATCATCAATCTGCTTGACCCGCAAAGCAGCTCACGCCGCCAAGCGCCTGCCCAAGCGACCGCTACTCGCAAGCCTCGCCAGCTGAAGACTTACAAAAACCCACACACCGGCGAAGTGGTTGAAACCAAAGGCGGCAATCACAAGACGCTGAAAGAGTGGAAAACCAAGCACGGAGCCAACGAGGTTGAGAGCTGGTTGAAAAAATAAAGTCGCTTCACCTGAAAAAGGGCCCGTCCGGGTCCTTTTTAGTTACCTTCAGCTCCAATTACGTCCTTCTCCACCTTACTCTTTGAAGCCTTGCAAACCCTGCGACGAGCTTCAAGCTTTGACGGTTCTCAGAATGCCTTTCGGCGAATCGTCCACGCCGTCTTCTGGATAATTAATCCAGTCAGGGGCCGCAGGATTGCCAGTCACCTCAATGAAATTTTCCAGCAACTCGTGCTGATAATCTTCGATGCCCGCGGCGCTGCAGAGTTCTTTGATCAGTTCGAGAAACTCGCTCTCGGATTATTCAAAAAGGCTGCTTTTGAGTGCCATCATTTCGAGCTCCGGTGTGTATCAATATGGAGTTTGGGCGTCATAGCGCTGAGGTTGTCGACATCGCAAACCTCGCCACCTTCGGAAACTGGAATACCGTGGTGAAGCTCAAAGGATCGAGGCTTAACCGCTGCATTCAGTTAGTCGAGTGATGGCATATAGCCAAATCGAAGCAAAATCCGCCCATGCACCAACCATGCAAACACTAGCGGCTATCAGCTCAATATGACGCCCGCGGAGGTGTACTTTCGGCCAGAAGAGGCCAGTCACAGGCTGGTGGACAGGAGGAATTGTTCCATTCACACGGCTCCAAGTTTCGCGTAGGGTGGGAAATATCAGAGCGTTTCCATCAAATGCTTATTTAAGTCAGCTTACTGTTAACACCTGTGTTCGGGGAGTAAAAGATGGACGACTACAAAGAATGCGACGAAGAAATTCCTTACCAGAACCCTGAAGAAATTGATCAGTTGGCGATTTACTCGGTTCTAAACAGTCTGATGTTTTTCGCAAACAATCTCGACTTTAGCAACCAAGCGATGAATCTCACGATTGTAGATGAGTTCATCATGGATCTTGAATATGGATACCTGCGTAGTAAATTCGACGAGACATACACGCCTTACCAGTCGATATTCTTGTCTGCGCAGTCACAGATGTGGATTTTCTCTGCTTATGAGCTGATGCGCACATGGCGCGAGAAAATCAGTAAGTACCTCAAAGCAGCAGGCAATGGCGGGCTACCGCTCAAGCTGAAGGAACTGCAGAAGCCCGTAGGGTACGAGAACTACACGATCCAAAAACGCATCGAGGAGATCAACCTGCTCATCGAGAATCCAGATCTCGTTGAGACGATGAGGGATGACCTAAGACGAACTCAAATGCTGTTCACTCAAATGGAGCTCCTGCGGATGTCGCTCGCAAAACACCAGATGAGAAAGCGACCCAGCGCAGCCGTTATGACGCCCACCGTGGGGTACATGAATCGCTGGTGTGGCTCCTTGGAGTACCAGATCAACAGCGGCCAGGTAATCATCTGCAATCTGAGCCGCAGAGATATTGCGGATGGGATTCGAGCAATACCAGCGATGACTGTCCCCTCCGACGAAGACCTCAACTCATTCGAAATTGCTATGCGCGGGCCTAGTGATGATGAGCTCAAGTTAATGTTCCAATAGAGTGTCCTGCAGCAAAATGTCTGAACAGAATACCCCTCTTAGCCGGTATCTGTCGGATCTCAACGACTGCAATGGGGCGACTGCGCCCTTCCTAAGGGGCAGCAATCGGCCAATAACCGCCACTCACGAACGCCTGCTTTCGGCCATAAGCCGATGCCCGAGCAAGAGTATTAACACGACATAAAAGAAGGAATGCGCGTGAGTCCTCTAGGAACTTATTAAGCTAGAACCTAGTTACGGCAAATTCATGGCCGCTTATAGACCTTCTACTCATTTTTCTTCAGATATATAGAATTTGTGATGTAAGTCGATGAATACCAAGTAGAAGGTATTGACATCATAAGGATGACAATCCTTTTTGGATTCAAGCTTGGCTGGCACAGTAAAACCTATGAGTCTGGATAGGTTCTCCATTCTGAATCTACACCAGTTCACGTCATGTGGAACTGCCTTAGGGTGTATAAATTTACTATTGGTAGGGAATGCGCCATAATCTGCTAATATCTTTAGCCCATGCGAACCACAGCGCCGATGGCGCCAATAGTTAAGATCGTGTCGCGTGTACCCTCTTATTTTCTCCAGTATATCGGGTAAGACTCCAGGCTCTAGCCCTGCGAAATTCGACCCATATTCCTGCGAATCATCAAAGAAAGAAAAGTTTATTTTAAAACGCGATTCGATATCACAGCTTCCTATGCTGATCTCGGGAAACTGCTTCAGGAATTTATCTTTCTTAGCATTTTTATTAAATCCGCTCATAACTTAGGAACACCACCCAGCTTACCCTCTCTGTAAAGCCCGGAAATAGACCGATCATTTCTTATGATGTCTCCAGGAATCTCATCAAGACGATAGCAGTAGCTCTCTCCATCTTCCTTAGATACTAGATAGGTTCGGTACTTCCCTAAATAATCCATGATATCTAGATTGTGCGAAGTAAATAAAAGCTGTGCATGTTTTGGATTTGTTTTTTCGTTAATGAAAAGGTCAAGAATTTGCGGTAGAAGTGCTGGATGATAATTCGTATCCAGCTCATCAAGTAATAATAGGCCGCCAGTCTCGAGTGCTGCCCAGTACTGAAATAAACGCCGATAAAGCGCTGCGGTACCATCTGACTCCTCCCAGTAAGTCAGCCATCTAGCTTCCGGACCGACAACAGTGTCATGGTGAAAAACCGGAAAATATTTTTTATTCCCGCTTTCATCCACACTTTTATGGATGACAATGTCTTTAATTCCCAAATCAGAATTTGTAATTATTTTTTTTGCAAACTCCAAGGACGCTGGAGTCTTGTAATAGTACTCGCTTATACGTGCATGATCATAAATAACGCGATCTTCTATGAGACCTAGCTCACTGACGTTCCCTCTGGCCTGGTCAAAGTAGGCGTGTATATTTTTCAGATCATCCGCTAGCTCTTTAATGCTATATTGGAGCGCCGTATCAATAATCGAGGCATTATCCCTTAATGTTATTAAATCTAGCGCTGCAAAATCCGAGGTTCTGTGTTTAATGGTGTTTTTTTTGCGCTCAATTATCAATGTCTTTCTAGATATTTTTTTATAGAGTGCTTCCCGCAATACGCACTCCGCTGTGACAGAAAGCTCGTAAGTGTAGCGTACATCGAGAATGCTAAAATCTATATAGAACTCAACTGGCGATGAATTATCGAAGAAACTCTTAACCGCAATTTCGTCGTCAACATCGTCTCCAAAAGAAGAACAAATAAAATTTGAAATGAATTTTAATGCCGTAAGTATACGAGTTTTACCAGAAGCGTTCGCCCCTTTAATACCTAGGACAGGTGAGGTTTTTTTAGTATTCGAAATATTTTTTGGAACCTTCGAATTAAACTCAAAAGATACTTCAAGTCCTTCCTTAAAAGAAAAGTAGTTTTTGGCACCAAACGAATAAATCATGAATTAAATACCTTAACCGCGAATCGCGTCAAAAATGACATAATCACAGGATAAGCTATGATTAGACGGATTGCTACCCGTAAATTTGGGGGAGAAAATCTGTCCTTCGTCGCCTCATTCAAATGAACGTGACCATCTGATTTCACAATAGAAATCATGGTTTTGAGCTTTGTGGGATATGATAAGAAGCTATATGGGAGTGAGGCAGGGCTGGGGCTTGAGTGCTTAAATGAAGGCTGCCGAATGGCTACTGACCTGCGCCGGCTAGGTGAGATAGGCTTTACGAACCAGTCTCTAAGGACGACTTCCATAAAAGCGGGCTCAGACAGACGCTCTGACACCGCCTCTGACAACCAGCATGCTTGGCTGCGGCGATAGAGGAGATCACCAAGTGGCCTTCAGAGAATGGCATGCAAGGTCTGATCGATAACGGATCAGTGACTATGGACCTTTGACACCGATACAAAAGCGATTACAGATGCAATTGCGCGTCTAAGGAATTTAAAATGAATCCGCTAACGACCATTAGCTACAGCTCTTGGCTGGCAATCTCGACCCAGTCCACGCAGCCCCCAGGTCAAAAGCGTTTCTAGTCGAAGCACCCACCCCCCACATTTTTTTGCTCCTAGCCTAGCGCGTCAATGTGACTCGTCGCGCGACGCATACCATTTTTGCTCATTGAGGCGGATCGAGCATTGCTTCTAGAGTCTGGTACAGGGTATTGAAATATAGTGCTATGTGGGTTTTTCTGAGTCGCGGGTTACGAATACGAAGGAATTGTCCTGGCGTGATTGTAAATAATCGCTCAGTCGCTAATAGATTACGTTGAGCTGTATTAAATTGCTGCATCGCTTCAATGGAGTTGTGCGCAATCCGATTGCGAACACGCTCACAATCCGCAAGGTAGTGGCTGGCAGAGGACATCATAGCGGCGATGGGCCAACCATTTTCTAAATATATTTCCGCCGTTCTCTTTATCTCATCCGGTTTGGCCCAGCTTAAAAATTTCAATGCTCCCTTCGTAAGCTTCCTAGCTGCAGCTTCGTCGGTGATGCTCAAATAACTATTAGCTCTAGCGCCTTGCAGCGATGCACCGCCAGTCACGTAATGAAGAAATATTTTCTCAACATCACTTTCGTACGCAGTAAACACTCGAAGAAAAAGAGCCTCTGCGATAGCATCTGAGTTGTGATCCTCAGACTCGATTTCAGCAGGAGCAGCTTCAAGTTGCTCGGCGAGATCAGTTGAGGCGACGTGTCTTGCCTCAATTGTATCTCTCAGCTTAACTAGATTTTCAGGGCTCATTTAGAAACTGCACTTAGCACGAATTTCGCTCGCTCCTTGCGGGCTTCAGTATCAGTAGTCCTGCGTTGTGCAAAGTTGATGAACCGGGCAAATACTGCTGGAACGTCTTCGTCGTTGTTTTCAGTGTATTGGTCATATTTAGCACTTAATTCATCCAACTCACTCCGCCAGTGCTGGATTTCAGCATCGTTCAGGTCTGGCCTAGGGCTGTCCTCAATTCCAATATTAGCGCCTTGTGCGTGCGCAACACATGTAAACAGCGTATAAAACCAATGCGGTCTTGACCAATTTGTATTTTGAAGATCTGTTGGCGAATACATCGCACCTATATATTTCATCGTGGAGCGATACAATTCTACAGCAGCTTCGACGTTTGGAGGAATGGATTCGAAAGACTCATACTCTTTGTAAAATTTTTCTATATTTTTAACAGTTTGAATACCACCCACTAGCGCTACTAATAAGTCGGACGCTAGCTGTGCCTCCCCCATTCGACTTACGCCCTTTTCACTTAGCACTCCACCTTCTAATACG
Source organism: Pseudomonas sp. AO-1 (assembly GCF_019775695.1). NCBI lineage: Bacteria > Pseudomonadati > Pseudomonadota > Gammaproteobacteria > Pseudomonadales > Pseudomonadaceae > Pseudomonas > Pseudomonas sp. AO-1. Next base: position 1,396,388 of record NZ_CP079947.1, on the reverse strand, counting down.
TAATTTACATAGGAATGACCAAGTTCAAATGCACTGGTTTTGAACACGCCTAAATATTTTGCGTTCAGCTTTTCCTGGGTATTCAGGGTCACTGAATACGTATTAATTCGCGCAAAAATATCAAGCATATCAGCAAGACTTACATTATAAAGCAAGTCAACCCCAACTTCATATTGTAGAACTAACCCTTGTGTATCCTCGTCAAGTTCATTGAAGGTTTTTCCAGAGTGCTGCGCATTGTGCGAACTTAGAACTGTAAAACTTCCTGAAATAAACTCAAGAATAGTTCGAATACGTTGCTGCCCATCGACAACCGTTCGGACATTTTTCTTCCCTATAAGGTCCTGTGTTAAAAGCACCTTCGGCATGGGCTTGCCGCGCAAGATAGTATCAATAAGGAACGATTTGGCTGCCCTCGTCCAAACGCTTCGGCGTTGAAACTTAGGGGATACATCTAGAAGATTCGAACTATCCCATTCGAGAAAGTCGGCAATACTGTAAGAACGAGCGTCAAATTGTTTCATTAATACATCTCCATGTCCTTCTTGAAGCCTACCATTGCGATCTATATGAAGTCATCCTCACGGAGTCGAGAAAAGCATGATTGACCGTCCACACGCGAGACGATCTGAATGGCCGCCTTATTTACTACAAGTCCGACGGGGACTTTTGGAATGCCTGCTGACCGAGGCGAAGGCCCGCTCCAGGCCGGACTTAGACCGGACAGAATGACGCTTCTGGCCAAAAGCGGCCCGTTACTACTGCTGACTAATCGCTCGCACAGCTGGCGGCCTGATGATTAAAGACCGCTAACCGCATCTATTGGGCAGGCAGGGAGCGGGAGCACTCTGTCCTTCTACATCATTGGCATGACCTCGCTCATTCATTTCTCATGCATCACAAGCGTTACACCAGATAGCAGAGTTACACGCCTGACGACTGGTGTACGAAGTCGGTGTAACTCACAAAATAATGAATAAATACAATCAGTTACGAATTCTCGTTACACCAGTTACATGAGTTACACCACATTTGGAGGGATGTATCCCCGCACCCCGGAAGCATCAATCCCACCAGCGAACGGCAGGTGTGTGTCCCTCCGTGTGCCTGGGGGCCCCTGAGGTTTTCCTTTAGACACGGGGTCGGAAACCCGCCGGAGCTTGTTAGCTGGAGAACTCTCAGCTTAGTGAACAGGTGAACCCGGTGAACTGCCTGTTCACCTGTGCATCTGCACTACAAAACAATCGATCCACGGCCACCATTACCGTTACGGTAACGATGTCCTTTCTTCTTCAAGATCCTTTCAATTTCAACATTGAAATTTCAGTAAGCTGCAGCATCTCCCGCTACCACAGTCCCGCGGGTTTCCGACCCCGTGTCCTAAGCAAAGTCACAGGGGCCCCCGCCGGTTTGGAGAATGCCGACTCACTTCGATATTGGTCGGACAAACTTCCTGGAGATCCAGCCTTCTATTTCAATTCCCTGATGCTTGTAGATTACTAGCAGCCAATCGCGATTCGACGAATCAATGACCTCTACTGGAGCAAATCTCGGCAAGGACAGGACCACCTCCTCCTTCATTCCTGGCCCATCTCGCAGATTGACCCCCTCTTTTTTGGTGAGGCGGATGTTATCTGTCAGCGTTGCGGGCACTTCACATAGTGCGCTACGCACAACCTTGCGCGCCTGGGCTAAAGACTCAAAAGCACCTAGCCGCTGCTCCATATCGCATACCGACTCACGGAAATCGTTCCACTTGCTAATGCCGTCATAGCATTGGTAGAGCATGGTGATAAGTATGAGTAGGAGAGCAAAAGCCGGAGTTGTCAGCTTATGCGGACTACCACTGGCCTCCAAAGCTCGAATAACTTCAGCCTCAACTTCTTGAGAGCTTGGAGGGCTATCAGTGACGCAGGCAGATGCATCGTCTGCCTCATATGCATCGAGCAGCGTCCATATTTTTGAGTGGTCTGTTGACGACAGCAGATCAAAAACTGGAGAAACCTTGAGTCTTTCAAAGCTACTTAAAATTGATCTCAGTGAAGTCGACGAGCTATGCACATCCATCGCCGCGGCCATCGCTTTGAGGGACTGAGACTGCTGCATGGCTTTATCCAACACGGCGGAGGGGGCGACACCATGTTGTGCAAACGCACGGGCAAATTTCTCCGACCGCTCAACAATTTCTTGTAGCTGGCGGGAGGGTTTGAGCATTCTTTCGGAAGCAGCAAATGCACCATAGGCTTGACGGGAGGGTTGAAGCGCGCGGTCTGTCACCTCCAGAAATGCTTGCATTTGGAGGGAAGGACGCAAAATCCTTTGTGTTGTGTCCATGAAAGATTGAAAGGCAGCGGAAGGCCGAAGGAGAGACTCGGTTTTCTCCAGCAGTTTGTATAAGGCCATTGATTGACCCCAATATTTCTCTAAGACCGCATTGGACAAATTCAGCAGATTTTTTTGGCCTGGTGCTGCATACAGATCGGGACCTGCAGCGTTCAGGTCATCCACAGGTGCTGCGGTAATCAGCTCCTCGGAATCATCACCTTTTTCATCCAGACTTGGTAACAGACCACTCTTTATCTCACCGACCATGAAATCGCTCTCTTCACCGACAGGGACATACTCGATCGCAGATCGGAAATCGGTCAGGCCGATGCGACATTGAGCAGTATATGCAGGTTAACCGCTGTAGAATGCTGGGCAGCAACCGAAGGCCTGTATCCCTAGCTGTATCCCTAAGCTTAAAATCGCTCTCAAGACCACAGAATATATGGTGTAGTCGAGTCTCCCTCGGGCACCAAAATTAAGAAAGGTCTTGCTTAGCAAGGCCTTTTTTTTCGTCTGCTGGAAAGTGGGGCAATTATTTTTTCACACCCATGAGACGAGAAAGCTGCCGCGTAGAGGTTTAAGCCGACGATTTCGAAATCTGGTAACGTCAAATAATACGTAATGAGAAAAGGCCTCCACCGAGGCCTTTTTCTTTGTTTCACCCAGCTATTTTTTCCTGCAAACCTCGACGTCGTTTTGGGTTTTCAGATCCGTGTCGATGCCGAGCCGATACCTGCAGTAATCAATGATCCACTTACGCTCCTGCTCCGTGAGTCGTTCGACTTGACGAATCTCCCCGTCATTGGCGTGGATATTGTAAAACTTCATCTGAAACGTCGGATGCTTCTTGATGAACAGGATCGTTTCGATGTCCCCATCCTCAAGCGCTTCGTAATACCCAACGTAAAGCACTGTCACTAGAACCAAAATAAACAGGGCAGTCAGTTTCTTCATGGTCGCTTATACCATTGAACGCTTGGGTTCAAAGCCTACTGGCGATTTCCTTCCAGATGTAGGCGTAGTTGTATTTCAGCCAACGAACCAGCACTTTATCGAACTGCCTACGAAACCAGTTGCGCTCTCTGGCTGCCAGCCTTTCTTCTATCGACTTTCTGAGCTTGTCGGGGTCGAACCCAGTCCAAATCGGAGGCACAGCTGCAACGAGATTGGTAAAGCACACCGGCGCAACCTCTGAATAGAGAATTTCGTAAAGGGTTTCAGGGGTGACGCCTCTTACCTGATTCGCCACATAGTCATATTCGACGGGAAAATCGTTGAATGGCTCAGAAAGAGCAGCTCTCACTATTGTCAGTTGTGGCTCAGTTAGAAAATGCTCCAACGGAGAAACTCCTCCAGTTGCGTTGCGCTGGCGCGGCCCGAATAAAGTGATTAGCCAAACCAGGACCTCAGATATCCGGGTCAGGCGCACGCTGGGCTTGAACACCTCCCCCAAACAAACGCTCAGCTATCTGACGACCTCGTTCCCGGCCCTCCTCCGTCAACCAGATCGATTTGTTCCTGTTTACCGGATTACTGATGAGACCCTGCTCATGCAATCGGTTCATGACTTCAAAATCGAAGCCTTTCCATGCATTGCCGTCGTCGGAACTGAACGCGGCCAACAGGGCAAGCACAGCCTCTTCAATCAACTTTTCATCGTATTCCATGATCGTCGCTCCGCTCATGTGCCTGAATTAACGTTGAGTTTGTCTGGCACCTCATACTCGCTGCCCATCCTGAGAAACTCGTTCTGTTGCTTAGGTCATTGAATGTCTCGGCGCTGTCCGTGCAACCTGTTTTGCCTAAGGACTGCACCTGATGCGTCCGCTCAGTATAATCACGCCCGCCCGCACGCGGTCTGCCGCCCGTTGCGGCTTTCGTTGGTCGTACCGAACTTCAAGACTCATGCTCAAGGACCTCCAAGCCCCCCCATGGAAACGTCACTGGAAACCGTCGCCCTGTTCTCCCTCAAACTCGCTTACGAGGAGGAGGGCCTGAGCCCGATTCTGCGGGATGACATGGTCATGGGTGACTATCAGAAAGACGTGTTCGAACTGCTGGTGCGCCGTGGAGATGTCGAGACCATCCAGTTCAAGATGAACGAGTGTCTGGGATTGGCAATGGACGCCTTAGGCGGGGTCGAGAAACCGTTGGGGCGGGAGCTGCACAAGCTGTCAGCCGATTTCCGTCAGGCGCAGTCGCTGGAGCAGCTTGATCAGCCGCTCCTCGCGCTCAAGGGTTATTTGAAGGACATTCTGTAATCAGACGCGCAATCTGTAGAAACAGCCCTGCGGATTACTGCCGCACTTTTACTACTCGAATGTCGACGGGAAACCCACCTGGCCCTTCCAGCTTCTTCCATCCCACGTATTGAAAAATCGCGTCCTGATCGATGGTCTCGCCCCTCTCCACCATCTCTCCGCCAAGCACCGCGACCTCTTTATAGACGGCGCAGTTGCCCTCATCGGGATGGGCGGTGTAGATCACATAGGGTTTGACGTATCTCACGGCGCGAAAATGTCGGCCGCAGCCCCAATCGACCGTGATCATCAACGTCTTCAGATACGCTTCGCCATCCGTTTCCGATTCCTCGGCGAGTTCCTTGAGCTTGCCAATTCCGCCGACGTCGCTAAAGCCCAGATCGAGGGCACGCTTGTATTCCGGGGACTTCTCGTGCTCGGCCTGAGCCTTGAAGTATTGCTGTTGAAGCTCCGCGACCAGTACCTCCTCTTCCTTGTTCCGGATCACGAACGCTTGAGCAATGACGTTTTCACAACGGGCATATTCGGGAGAGGTAAGGCTTTCCTGGGAGAGGTGATCGCGATGGACATAAACAGTGCGATTCAAACTGTCGACGCGGTCCATCGCTTGCCTGGTAGTCATGACCCCTTTTTGAACGTTGTTCACTACTTGCTGAAAACGCTCGCAATCGGCGAGGTACTCCTTCCAGGCGACCTCTGGGGTTTCATCCCAGTCGGCAAGCGCCGGGGTCATTACGATGGCGAGAAGGAACGCGCCGAGCAGGCGCGGTGTAAAAGAAACATTCGGCATGCGTAGTCCGTTACGTGTTTGAAGAAAGTGGCGCGAAGCTACTATTTTGCTATCTTGCCGTCCACTGTCGGCAAGCTGCCGAGCGTTTGTACCGTGACGGGTTTCGAAGGATGGATACGATGGATGTAGCGTTTTTCTTTATCGCCTGGATAGGCATGTGGGTCTGGGTCGTCAGGCAGCGTGGTGCGTGGAATCTGCTACTCGCCAATGTGTTGGGCGCGGCCAGCGGCATGATTGTCGGCCTGGTGGTTTCGCAGCTTTGTGTCGGTCTGCTCGGCTCCAGCCGGCCACCGGTCCCGGGGGTCATGGGATCGCTTCTGGAAATGCTCGCGACTGCTGCGGCGCTGACCGGCGTATGGATGCTGGTGGCCCGTCGCTCGCAGGTCGAACACCCTGTCGCGCGTCAGCTGCTGGCCGGCCTTTGCGGCGTTGTGGCCGGCATCACGGCGATCATGTTTTTTGTTCAGATCAATCCGCCCAATCTCGGCATGTGAATGTCTTCGTGGCGTCAGACCTCTATTTTGATATCTTGCCGTCCATCTTCAGCACTCACCGCCAGTGAGTGCTGTTTGGCAGGCTATTGAAGGGTTTAAGGAAAGGATCGCATGGAGTTTCTGAGTTTTCTGGCATTTGTTGCGGCCTGGGGTTTGATGTGGCGCTGGGTGGTGAAAAACCGCGGCAGCTGGAATCTGTTTTACGGCAACATCGTTGGCGCGGCGGGTGGTTTTATCGTCGGCATGGTGGTGCTGTCGATCTTCCTGTCGTTGTTCCCGTCGGCGCATAAGCCCAAGCGGGCGCCAGCCGAAGAGGTGATCACCCAGAACGAAGTGACCACCAGTCTGCTGCCGGAAGCCGAGTCGGATTCGACGCCCGTGGCATTGGAAAATGCTCCGGGGTTCGCCGCTATCGAGCCAGACAATCAGCCTTCGCCGCCCGACTCCGCACTGCTGCCGAACTACGCCAACCGGGCACCGAAATCGATGGCGGAAAAAACCGTTCTGGATCAGAGCGACGCGCAGGGCCGCAAAGCATTCAGCGCGCTGCGCGACAAACTTGCTCAGAATGCCGACAGCGACAAATCGATGCTCGCGTATGTCATGTGCAGCCCTTACGTGACCGGTACCTTGCGCTTCCCGGCGTCGGCGCGCTTCGCTGACAGCACCGCCGTGGTCACCCAACGCTTCAAGGGCCAGGTCTACACCCTCAGCAGCAAGGTCACTGCACGCAACATGAATGGCGATGACGTCACTTATCGCTTCGAGTGCTCGGTGCAGGAGCAACCCGCATCCAGCGAATGGCGACTGCTGGCGCTGAAGCTGCAGAAGGCTGACGCTTAAGCCTCGTTTAAGGGTTCAAGGCGCCGGCTGCGCTATCATCGCCAGCCTGTGCGCCTTGAGCCTTGCCTGCGAATGTCCTCGATACCTGCTGACCTGAATCCGTTGCCTCCTGTCTTGGCCGGCCCCCTGCTGCGCCGGTTGGAACCGACGCGAATCGTTCTGTGGCTGGTCGGCACCCGCGCACTGGCGCTGACCCTGCGCCTGCAAGGTGTAGGAGACATCCCTCTCGATGCCGGGAAATGCACGATCATCCCCGTCGGCCGTTACGCGTTTGTCCATCTGATCGACGTTGTACTCGACAGCGCCCTGCCCTGCGACACGCGCATCGACTACGACCTGTTGATCGACGGCCACTCGCCCATCGCCGAATGGGCGCCGCACCTGCTGTACGCTAACGCTGGTTGTCCGAACCTTGTCGTGCGTTCGCGGATCGATCAGTTGCTGCACGGGTCCTGCCGCAAGCCGCATCATCCGGCGGCAGACGGTCTGCTGTGCGTTGACCAACTGCTGTCCAGCGAAACCGATCCGCAGCAACGCCCGACCCTGCTGATGATGAGCGGCGACCAGGTTTACGCCGACGATGTGGCCGGCCCGATGCTGCGGGCGATTCATGCGTTGATCGAGCGCCTCGGCCTGTTCGACGAACATCTCGAAGGCGCGGTGGTCAGCGACAGCACCAAGCTCTACCAACACCCGGCCAGTTACTACCACCGTGCGGATTTGTTACCGGCGCTAGAGAGCAACGAGACCTTGCGCGAGCGATTTTTCGGCGGTGCGCGTAAGCCGATTTTCACCAGCAGCAGCGCCGACAATCACCTGGTGACCTTCGCCGAAGTGATGGCGATGTACTTGCTGGTATGGTCACCCGTTGCGTGGACGCTGATCAATCCTGCTGCTCCATCGCTGACGCCTGAACGCTTGCAGCGCTACACCCTGGAGCAAACCCGCATCGATGGCTTCAAGGCCGGTTTGGGCAACGTCGCCCGAGCCTTGGCGCATCTGCCGAGTCTGATGATTTTCGACGATCACGACATCACCGATGACTGGAATCTTTCCGCGCAATGGGAGGAAACCGCCTACGGCCATCCGTTCTCCAAACGCATCATCGGCAATGCGTTGATCGCCTACATGCTGTGTCAGGGCTGGGGCAACAATCCCGATGCGTTCAAGGATGTGCTGGGGAAAACCCTGGGGCTGAGCGCCAGCGGTGATGACCAGTATCTCGACAGCCCGGTGCAGGACGCGCTTATCGATGATTTGCTGCGCTTTCAGCATTGGCATTTCGTGTTGCCGAGCAGCCCGGCGCTGGTGGTGCTCGACACCCGTACCCGGCGCTGGCGCAGCGAGATGGCACTCAAGCAACCCTCGGGGCTACTGGATTGGGAGGCGCTGTGCGAGCTGCAGCAGGAACTGCTGGATCATCCGTCGGCGATCATCGTGTCCCCCGCACCGATCTTCGGCGTGAAGCTGATCGAAACCGTGCAGAAGGTTTTCAGCTGGTTTGGTTATCCGCTGCTGGTCGACGCGGAAAACTGGATGGCCCACCGTGGCGCCGCGCAGGTGATCCTGAACATTTTCCGACACACCCGCACACCCGGAAACTACGTGGTGCTGTCCGGTGACGTGCATTACTCCTTCGTCTACGAAGTGCTTATCCGACACCGCAAAGCCGGGCCACGGATCTGGCAGATCACCAGCAGCGGGATCAAGAACGAGTTTCCGAAAACCCTGCTGGAATGGTTCGACCGCCTCAACCGCTGGCTCTATTCGCCGCGCTCACCGTTGAACTGGTTTACCAAACGCCGACGCATGCGCATCGTGCCCTATACGCCGGAACATGCCGAAGCGGGGGAGCGGCTGTGGAATTCAGCGGGGATCGGCCAGGTGTTTTTCAATGCGCAGGGACAGCCGAGCGAGATCATTCAGCACAATTCGAACGGGGCGGCGAAGACGCGGATGCTGGCGCCGGAGTTGGGGGATTATCCGGACTAACCAAAAGTGTTTTTCCTACATTGGGAGCACCAGATGACCACGACGCGGCGGTTTCTCACTGCCAGCGACAGTGGATGAGGATTACAACCATCTCAGAAACGTCCCCAGAGTTCTTTAGCCATACTGAATGTGCTCGCAGTAACCCCTTCTGCGAAACAACCACTGGTAGGTATCGCCTTGTCATCATGTACTCATTTCTGTACGTTCTTTGCATCCAGCGAGGACTACGACATGCAAACCATCAACTACACCACCGCCCGTGCGCATTTGGCCGAAACGATGGATCGCGTTAACGAAGACCGGGCTCCCCTTCTGGTCACACGCCAAAAAGGCGAGCCCGTCGTGATGATGTCTCTGGCTGAATACAACGCACTTGAAGAAACGGCCTACTTGCTCCGCTCTCCAGCCAACGCCGAACGGTTGATCAAATCGATTGGCGAAATGCGTGCCGGAAAAGCCAAAGTCAGGCAATTGATCGAAGAATGAAAATCGAGTTCACGCCATCAGGCTGGGAAGACTACTTGTGGTTTCAGCAGAACGATAAGGCCGGACTCAAATGTATCAATCTGTTGATAAAGGCAATCCAGCGCGAACCGTTTGAAGGGATCGGCAAGCCCGAGCCGCTCAAACACAACATGAGCGGCTTTTGGTCCAGACGAATAACGGGTGAGCATCGTTTGGTCTACAGCATCGAAGGCGGTGAGATTTGCGTCATTAGTTGCAAATACCACTACTGAATGATGTGCCCCACACCTCTGACAATCATCCCCACCTCCCGCTCATCAATCGTCAGCGGCGGCAGCAGCCGTATCGTCTTGCCCCGTGTCACGTTGATCAGCAGCCCATGATCCCGCGCCGCGATCAGCGTCAGATCGCGAATCGGCTGTTTCAACTCGATGCCGATCATCAAGCCCTGCCCACGAATCGCCAGCACGTTGGGTTTGTCTGCCAGTTCGGCGCGCAGGCGGGTCAGCAGGCGCTCGCCCTGTACCCGGACATTTTCCAGCAAGCCTTGCTCTTCGATGATGTCCAGCACCGTGCAGCCGACCCGGCAGGCCAGCGGGTTGCCGCCGAAGGTGCTGCCATGGCTGCCGGGCGTGAACAGGTCCGCCGCTCTGCCCCGTGCCAGACAGGCGCCAATCGGCACGCCGTTGCCGAGGCCTTTGGCCAGGGTCATGACGTCCGGCACGATGCCTTCATGCTGGAACGCAAACCACTGGCCGGTGCGGCCGATGCCGGTCTGGATCTCGTCGAGCATCAGCAGCCAGGCGTGCCGATTGCACATTTCGCGCAGGGCTTTGAGGTAGCCGGGCGGCGCCAGTTGCACACCGCTTTCGCCCTGGATCGGCTCGACCAGAATCGCCACGATGCGCGCGCCGTGCTTTTGCTGCAGCTGATCCAGCGCCGCCAGATCACCAAAGGGCACTTTGACGAAATCCCCCGGCAGTTCATTGAAACCCAACCGCACCGCCGGGCCATCGCTGGCCGACAAAGTGCCCAACGTGCGGCCATGAAACGCGTTGGCCATCACCACCACCAGCGGCTGTTCGATACCTTTGCGCCAGCCGTATAACCGGGCCAGCTTCAGCGCGGTTTCATTGGCCTCGGCGCCGGAGTTGTTGAAGAACGCCCGCTCCATTCCCGACAGCTGCGTGAGTTTGCGCGCCAGTTGTTGCTGCCAGTCGATGCTGTACAGGTTGGAGGTGTGCAGCAGCATTGCGGCCTGTTCGCTGATGGCAGCCACGATGCGCGGATGCGAGTGCCCGACATTGGTCACCGCGACACCCGCGACGGCATCCAGGTATTCACGACCGGCCTGATCCCACAGGAGAGTGCCCAGGCCTCTGGTGAAACTCAAGGCCAGCGGTTGGTAGGTGTTCATCAGGGCGGCGGTCATGACTTCAAACTCCAGTGAAGGTCGGTGTGTTTGCAGTATGGTTAGCCACCAGAACTGGATAAACTCGGCAAAACTTCAATCATTTAACAGCAGAGCTTGATAATGGACCTGTTGCAGGCGATGAGCGTCTACGTGAAGGTCGTGGAAGCCGGAAGCATGACGGCGGCTGCGTTGCAGTGCGAAATGTCCACGACCATGGTCGGAAATCACCTGCGCGCACTGGAGCAACGGCTCGGCGTGCAACTGCTGCAGCGCACCACCCGCCGCCAGCGGCTGACCGAATTCGGCAGCGTTTACTACCAGCGCTGCCTCGACGTTCTGGGTTTGGTAGCTGACTCCGAACGCCTCGCCGAACAGGCCCTTGATGAACCCCGTGGCCTGCTGCGCATCACCGCGCCGCTGACCTTTGGCGTCGAACGTCTGGCCCCGGCACTCAGCGAGTTTTCCCTGCAATGCCCGCAGGTGAAAATGGATGTGGTGCTGACTAACAGCCGACCGGACCTGCTGGAAAGTGGCCTCGACGTGGCATTTCGACTGGGGCATTTCGAGCAATCGAACCTGATCGCCCGGCCGCTGATCGACTACACCCTCACCGTGTGCGCCTCGCCGGCCTACGTCGCCCGGCGCGGCATGCCGATCACCCCGCAAGACCTGCAGCAACACGACTGCCTGTCGTTCGCCTACCCTGCTGGCGACGACTGGCAATCGGTGGAAAAACGCTGGCGCCTCAGCGGCCCGCACGGCGAGATTCTGGTGGATGTCAGCGGCCCGATGCTGATGAACACCTCGGCCGGCCTGCATCAGGCAGCGCGCACCGGCATGGGCATCGTCATGCTGCCGGACGCGCTGGTGGAACAGGACCTGCGCGACGGCAAACTGGTGACGGTGATCCCCGATTACCAGCCACCGAGCCGTCCGCTGCATTTGCTGTACGCGCCGGATCGTTATCGTTTGCCCAAGCTACGTCGCTTTGTCGAATTTGCGATGAAAACCTGGGGCAGATCCTGACCCGGTTGCTATCGACTACGCTCCGATGATTGCCGACAAGGATGCTGCCACGTGATGAAGAACGACCTTACCGTACGCGATCTGTTGCCCGACGAAGTGGAGCCAGTTCGGCTGTTTCTCGGCCTACATGGCTGGGGACACCGGACAGGCTCCAGCGACTATTTCGCCCAACTCATCGAAAACTCGCAACGCACTGCCGTCGCACTGAGCGGCGAGCAAATCATCGGTTTCGCCCGAGGCATCACCGATGGTTTGTCCAACGGCTATCTGTCGATGGTGATGGTCGATGACCAGCATCGACGCGCCGGCGTCGGCCGCGCGCTGGTCGAGCATGTCATGGGTGACAACCCGGAGATCACTTGGGTACTGCGCGCCGGACGTGAAGGTGCGGAGGCGTTTTTTGCCAGTTTGGGGTTTGAAACATCGGTGATTGCCATGGAGCGACCAAGGCTCAAGCAACACATCTGAATCAGCTCCCGCTTTTCACCAACACTGGCTTCTCCTGATAACGCTGCGCAAACAACTGCTTCAACTGCGCGACCTTCGGCATGTCGTTGATCACGATGTACGGATAGCTTGGGTGTTCGGTCAGGAAGTCCTGGTGATAGTCCTCCGCCGGGTAGAAACCGTTGTAGGTTTCCAGTTTCGTAACGATGGGTTTGTTGTAGGCATGCGCCGCGTCGAGTTGAGCGATGTAGGCCTGCGCCACCCGTTGTTGATCGGCATTGACTGGGAACAGCGCCGAGCGATATTGCGTGCCGCTGTCCGGCCCCTGACGGTTGAGTTCGGTCGGGTTGTGGGCCACCGAGAAGTAGATCTGCAGCAGGCTGCCGTAGCTGACTTGCGTCGGATCGAAGGTGACTTGCACTGACTCGGCATGACCGGTGTCGCCTTCGCTGACCCGTTCATATTGCGCCGTGTTCGCCGCGCCGCCGGCATAACCGGAGACGGCTTTCTGCACGCCTTTGACGTGCTGGAAAACCCCTTGCACACCCCAGAAACAACCACCGGCGAACACTGCGGTTTCGCTGTGCGCCTGAGTGGTTTCGTCGAGGGCCGGTGGCGGGATGACCACCGCATCCTCGGCGCCGAAAGAGAACGCCGAGCATTGGCCGATCACACCGGCCATGGCGACACCGAGCAACACACGGCGCCAGTTGTTTTGAGCTTTCATGTTGCGCACTCCCGATCAGCCGAAGGTGAAGGCGTAAGCCGATACGCCCGGGTCAAGAAATTCGATGGTGAAGGTCCGATCCTTCACCGCATCGGTTTGCCGCACCAATTGGTACAGGCGCTGTTCGGTCACGCGACCGCTGCCATCCGCAGCGACATCCACACCATGGGCGGCACCCGGCGCCTGACCGTCAATCGAGACTTTGAAACGCACCGGTTTGCCATCCGTGCCCGGGCCCAGTACCAGATGCAGGTCGCGGGCATGGAAGCGGTAGACGATACGGCTGGCCGGCGCGCTGGCGATAGCTCGCTCGGCACCGACGGCCCACTGGCCGCCAAGGCTCCAGTCATTCAGGGTCAGGTTGGCCGGTGGGTTATAGGTCGCCACCTTGTCAGGCACCAGGCCGGTTTCCGGTACGAAATGTTCCGCACGCTGGTAGCCGACATAGGTTTCCGGTGATAGCACCTGATTCATGTCCGGCGCCTGTTGCACGCCTTGGGCATCGGCGTTGATCAAGCCGTCGGCGACAGTTTTCGCCCCGGCCTCACGCAGCAGCTGCTGAATGACCCGTTCCGATTCGGCGTATTCCCCTTCGCCAAAATGGTGGTATCGAATCCGTCCCTGAGCATCGGCAAAATAATGCGCCGGCCAGTATTCGTTGTTGAAAGCACGCCAGATCTTGTAGTCGTTATCGATGGCGACCGGATAGTTGATACCCAGCTCCTTCATGGCTTTAGTGACATTGCCCACATCGCGCTCGAAGGCGAATTCCGGGGCGTGCACGCCGATCACCACCAGACCCTGATCGTGGTATTTCTCGGCCCACGCTTTGACGTATGGCAGCGTGCGCAGGCAGTTGATGCAGGAGTAGGTCCAGAAATCCACCAGCACCACTTTGCCCTTTAATGCCTGAGCGTCCAGCGGTGGCGAATTTAGCCATTGCACGGCGCCAGTGAGCGGCGGCAACTGACCTTCGACCGGCAATGTTCCCGGTGCCTTGTCGGCAACTTTCATCGCCCCGCCGGCAGCAGGAATCTGCGCCATCATGGTGCCGCTGCCCGTCGGCGATTTGCCGGAAAACTTGCCGACCAAGGCCTGTTCAATCCCGCCCGTGGACGCCGTCGAAATCCGCGCCAGGATGCCGGTATCGAGGCCCAGCGCGATCGCCACGACACCCGCGAGCATCGCCGCCCCCACCCCGCGCCGGATCCATTCACCAGTGCCAATCGAGCGCTTCATCAACGCAAACACCTTACCGCCCAGCAGCAGCGCCGCCGCCAGTGAAGTCGCGGCGCCCGCCGCGTAGGCGAGCAACAACAGCGTGGTGGCGATGCTTGCCCCTTGCAGCGCGGCGCCGGTCAGAATCAAACCGAGGATGGGCCCGGCGCACGGCGCCCAGAGCAGCCCCGTGGCAACACCGATCAGAAACGAGGCGCCGGGACGCGGACGATTGTCCTGGCCGGCGGCCTCGGACAGCCGACTGCCGGCCGACACCAGCGGCCGCGTCAGGCGCTCGGCGAGGCGCGGCAGCAGCAGCGTCAGCCCGAACAGTGCAACGAACAGCAACGCGAGCCAGCGCCCGTACTGATTGACTTGCACCACCCAGCCGCCGCCCACCGCCGCCAGCGTGGCGACGAGGGCGAAGGTCAGCGCCATCCCGGTCAATAGCGGCAAGCCACTCTTGATAAACGGCTGCCCGCTGCGAGCGAAGACAAAAGGCAGAACAGGCAGGATGCACGGACTGACGATCGTCAGCACACCGCCCAGATAAGCGAGAACCAAGAGCCACATGGTGTCGTCCTGTAGAAAGTGAAGGTCGAAAAAGTGCCATGGCTCATGCCGCCACGGGTTTGAACGTCATCGCCAGGCCATTCATGCAATAGCGCAGGCCGGTGGGTTTCGGGCCGTCATCAAAGACATGCCCCAAGTGCCCGCCGCAGCGCCGGCAGTGCACTTCATTGCGGACCATGCCGAAGGAACGGTCCTGACGCGTGGCCACCGCCTGTTCCAGCGGTGCCCAGAAACTCGGCCAGCCCGTGTGGCTGTCGAACTTGGTTGCCGATGAAAACAGCGCCAGGGCACAGCCCGCGCAGGCGAATGTGCCGCTGCGATGTTCGTTGTTGAGCGGGCTGGTATAGGCCCGTTCAGTGCCTTCTTCGCGCAGGATCGCGTATTGCTCATCCGAGAGCAGCGAGTGCCATTCGCTGTCGCTATGGGTCACCTCAAACGCCTCATCGGCTTGCGCCTGCTCGACCAGCGCGGTGCCCGGGGACAATTTTGGCAATACACCCGCCACCAGGGCTGCGAGCCCCAGCCCGCCGCTCGCTACGAGAATCTGTCGCCGTGAAAACATGGCCGTCTCCAAAAATTCCAGGTGCCTGTCATGGAACACAGCCTAGGCTTGGGTTGATCGCCAAATCCTCACGGGAAGTTAACGAATTCGTGATAACTCGCCCCCAGGAAAACCCGCACAATGCACTCACTGCGCCGAAGGATTGAGCTTGATGGAACCGACCAGACGCATCCTCGTGGTCGAGGATGATCAACACATCGCTGACCTGATTTGCCTGCACCTGCGCGACGAGCATTACGACGTCGTGCACAGCGCCGACGGCGATGAAGGCATGCACCTGTTGCAGCAAGGGCAATGGGATGCGCTGATCCTCGACCTGATGCTGCCGGGCGTCGACGGCCTGGAAATCTGCCGCCGCGCCCGGGCGATGGCGCGCTATACGCCGATCATCATCACCAGCGCACGCTCCAGCGAACTGCACCGCATTCTGGGTCTGGAACTGGGGGCCGACGATTACCTCGCCAAACCATTCTCGATGCTGGAGCTGGTGGCCCGAGTCAAAGCCCTGCTGCGCCGGGTCGACGCCATGGCACGCAACCTGAAAATGGACGCCGGCAGCCTCAGCCTCGATGGCCTGAACATCGACCCGATTACCCGCGATGTCACCCTCAATGGCGCGCGTCTGGACCTCACCCCGCGAGAGTTCGACCTGCTGTATTTCTTCGCCCGACAACCGGGCAAGGTCTTCTCACGCATGGACCTGCTGAACGCGGTGTGGGGCTACAGCCATGAAGGTTACGAGCACACGGTCAACACCCACATCAATCGCCTGCGGGCGAAGATCGAAAGCGATCCGGCGCAACCGACCCGCATCCTCACCGTGTGGGGTCGCGGCTATAAATTCGGCACGGAACAACCATGAGACTGAACCTGTCGCAGCGCCTGTCGCTGGTGTTCGCCGCTTTGCTGCTGGTGTGCTGCGGCACCTCGGCATGGCTGCAGGTGCGCTCCAGCAAGATGCATGAACTGGAAGTGGTGCAAGGCCTGTCGCGGGACCTGGCGCAGCACATCGCCCATGACACGGTGCTGATGGACAGCAATGGCCTGATGCCCGGTGCCGTGCGCGAACTGTTCAGCAAGCTGATGCTGGTCAACCCGAGTGTCGAGGTGTACCTGCTCGACAGCGAGGGGCGGATTGTCGGCAACGCGGCGCCGGAAGGCCATCTGCGCCGGGAGACCGTCGATCTGGCGCCGATCCGCCGCCTGCTCAATGACCAGCCGCTGCCGATCCTCGGCGATGACCCGCGCAGTGCCGACGGGCGCAAGGTATTCAGTGCCGCGCCATTGAAGGTCAACGGCAAGTCCGCCGGTTATCTGTACGTGGTGTTGCTCAGCGAAGAACACGATCGCTTCGCCGAACGGGGTGCGACCAGTGCCGCACTCAATACGGCGTTGCTGTCGATCGGACTGGTCGCATTGCTATGCCTGATCGCGGGTCTCACGGCGTTCAACCTGATTACCCGACCCTTGCGCCGGTTGACCGAAACCGTCAGCCGCTTCGACATTGATGGCACGCCGCAACCTCTGCCCGCTCCGTCAGCAGCTGTGGATAAAAGCGCTGACCCGGATGAGATCGCCGTGCTTGATGGCGCCTTCCGCCAAATGCAAAAACGCCTCGGTGAGCAGTGGCGCTCATTGACCCGCCAGGATCAGGAGCGACGCGAACTGGTGGCGAATATCTCCCACGACCTGCGCACACCGCTGGCTTCGCTGCACGGCTATCTGGAAACCCTTTCACTCAAGGACGCCACGCTCACCGCCGAAGAACGCCGGCGCTATCTGGGCATTGCACTCGATCAAAGCCGCAAGGTCGGCGGGTTGGCGCAATCGCTGCTGGAGCTGGTACGTCTGGAGCACGGTTTCGTGCAGCCGGTACTGGAGCGCTTCTCGCTGATCGATCTGCTGCAGGACATTTTCCAGAAATTCGAACTGGCCGCCGAAGCCCGCCATGTCGAACTCAAGGCCACCTTCGTGCCCAACCTGCCAACGGTCTGCGCCGACCTCGGGTTGATCGAACGGGTGCTGACCAACCTGGTGGATAACGCCTTGCGCTACACGCCTGCGGGCGGTGAAATCGAACTGGATGTGAAACCCCTGGGCGCCTTGGTCGAAGTCACCGTCAGCGACACCGGCCCCGGCATCGCTCCGGAGCTGCGCGAAGGTCTGTTCCTGCGTCCGTTCAATATTGGCGGGGCGCGACGTGACGGTGGATTGGGGCTGCGCATCGTCCACCGCATCCTGCAACTGCACGGGTGTGAGATTCAGTTGATCGATGTCGCCGGGCGCGGGGCGACTTTCCGCTTCACGCTGCCGACCGATCAGCAAACCGCTGAACAGTGGATGGTGCGCTCGATGAACCTGAACACGCCGGACAAATAATCCGCACCACCGGACTGTTGTTCCGTGACAACGCCGCCCCGCTCCCCTAAATTAACCGGCCTGAAAAAGACCTCGCGCTTTCTCGTTTCCACTCAAGTTAAAAAAGTAGTGAAATTTCAATGTCCGATTTCAACACCGCTGAATCCGTAGTTACCGAATCGTCCAAAGCGGAATACGAAAACTCCATCAATCTTTCACAACACCTTCCACAAGCCAAAATCATCAGCGAGATGGTGCTGGACGCCTTCCAGTCGACCCGCGAAAGCGACCAGATCCGCGAACTGCGCGCCGCGATCCGTCAGGCACACGACAGCTTCGACGACGACAAGGCCTATGAGCTGATGGGCGAACTCAAGCGCCTCAAGGACGCCGAGGCCGCCGACATCGCCGCCCTCGAAGACCTGAGCAGCAAGTTCTCGATCGGCCGCATCCTGTCCTGCTTCAAGGACGACCCGGCGTTCCAGGAAATCGTCTACGGCCTCGCGCTCAAAGTGCTGAACCAGACCCACCAGGCGATCAGCAACCCGAGTGGCGGCAAGAGCAAGGCTGCCAAGAAGAAAGAACTGGAAATCTTCACCATCAGCAAGGACGGCAGCAGCGTGACCCTGCCGCTGCGCACGCCGCGTTCGCGTCTGAACGTTGACCGTGAAGCGCTGGAGTTCCTCGGTTTCACCTTCGTCGGTGAAGGTGAAGAAGCCGAGCTGGAAGGCGAAACCTTCCTCGACAACGCCGGCACCGAACACGCGATCAACCGCAAGAACATCATCACCGCCCTGCAACAGCAGACCGCGTTCGACGGTTACAGCATCGCCGCACAGTAATCCCGGCGCCGACAAAAAAGCCCCGCTCTGAGATTCAGGCGGGGCTTTTTGTTGGGCGGCGTAACGGTCAGACTTCCGGCTGCACCGCCGCGATCATGTCGACTTCGATCGCGGCGTTCTTCGGCAACTGATAGACACCGACCGTAGTGCGAGTGTGCCGGCCGGCATCGCCGAGCACATGGCTGAACACGTCCGATGCGCCGTTGGCCACCTCGCTCAGGTCAATGAAGTCCGGGGTGGACTTCACATACACCGTGACCCGTAATAACGCCCGGATTTTGTCCAGCGAACCCACCGCATCGACGATCAGTGCCAGGCAGCGCATGGCACTGATGCTTGCGGCTGCCTGGGCATCCTTGAGCGTCAACTCCAACCCCACGCGACCGGGATACAGAATCCTGCCATTGACCCGCGGCACCATGCCGCTGATGTACAACTCATCGCGATGGCGGATCAGCGGCGCGTAATTGCCGCCAGCGGTGTTCTCGCCATAGATGTCGTAGTTCAGCTCTTGTGCCAGGGCAATGAAGCGTTCGTCGCAGGTCATCCTCTCAGTCATTTCGCCCAGCCTCTCGATTGATGCATGAATAACAGTGTCCCTGCGAAGTGGCATGGCGCTATCACCGTTATGGTTGGATCCAAATCTAGGGGGTTTACGCCGATATCGCAACTAAACCCTGTAGGAGCTGCGGCACGCTGCGATCTTTTGATTTTGATTGTATTTTTAAAGATCAGGATCAAAAGATCGCAGCGTGCCGCAGCTCCTACAAATGTATCGCGTCGAAGTGGCCTCTGCTCGCGATTGCCGACGCCTCGATCACCGAAAGCCAGCCAACAAAAAACCCCGCACATCTCTCAATGTGCGGGGTTTTTCGTGAAGCCATCCAGCCTTACGGCGCGTACGTCAGCAGCAGCTCGGCCGGCACCTTGAAGTCCAGGGACATCATGACGCTCAGGGCGGTGATGGTGAAGATCGAGAACACGAACAGCTTGCGTGCCCAGACCGTGTCATCCACCGCCTTGTAGCCGGTCCAGGCCATGTACAACCAGTACATGCCCATGGCCGCGGCAACGGCGAGGTAGCTCATGCCAGCGTAACCGCTGAAGGTCAGCATCAAGGTCGCCACGAGGAACGCCAGGATGTAGAGCAGGATGTGCTTCTTGGCCACTTCGATTCCGCGCTTGACGGGCAACACCGGAATCGATGCGGCCAGGTAGTCGTTGAAACGGAAGATCGCGATGGCATAGGAATGCGGCATCTGCCACAGGCTGAACATCACCAGCAGGGTCAGTGCGGCCATGTCGAAGCTGTTGGTTACGGCAACGTAACCGATCACTGGCGGCATGGCGCCCGACAGACTGCCCACTAGCGTGCCGTGCACCGACTTGCGCTTGAGGTACAGGCTGTAGAAGCCGACGTAGATGATGAAGCCGATTACCGCGAACAGGGCGGCCAACGGGTTGGCCACCTTGTACAACAAGGCAACGCCGAGAACACCCAGGATGGTCGCGTAGACCAGGGCCAGTTTCAGGGAGATCAAGCCCTGCACCAGCACCCGGTTCTTGGTGCGTTCCATCTTCAGGTCGATGTCGCGGTCGATGCAGTTGTTGAACACGCAACCGGAGGCCACAACCAGGGAAGTGCCGATCATGGCGGCCAGGAACACCGCCAGATCTACATGCCCTTTCGAGGCCAGGAAGAACCCGCCTGCCACAGAAAGCACGTTACCGAAAATGATCCCCGGTTTGGTGATTTGGATAAAGTGCTTGAGCGACATCGGGTCTACCTCACTTCGCCATCATGTACGTGTGGATGCTGAACATGATCCACAGCGACAGGCCAACCAGCAGCAGGATCACGATGGCCGTAAAGACAAACGCGATCACGTTGTTACGTTGTGCAATCGAACGGTCCAGGTGCAGGAAGTAGTACAGGTGAACGATCACCTGGATTACCGCGAACAGCAGGACGATTGCCAGCGTCGTGGACTTCGGCAAGGTCGGGTACATCACCAGGCCGAACGGGATGACGGTCAGGATCACCGACAGGATGAAGCCGATGGCGTACGACTTTACGCTGCCGTGGCCAGCATCATGGCTGTCATGGGAGTGTGCATTAGCCATTACAGGGTCCCCATCAGGTAAACAACGGTGAATACGCAGATCCACACCACGTCCAGGAAGTGCCAGAACAGGCTCAGGCAGCTCAGACGGGTCTTGTTGGTCGCCGTCAGGCCGTGCTTGTTGACCTGGTACATCATGATGCCCATCCAGATCAGACCCGCGGATACGTGCAGACCGTGGGTACCGACCAGGGTGAAGAACGCCGACAGGAAGCCGGAACGGCTAGGACCGAAGCCCTCGGAGATCAGCAGGTGGAACTCGTTGATCTCCATGGCGATGAAGCCTGCGCCGAGCAGGAAGGTCATGAACAACCAGCCCAGAACCTGCTGCTTCTTGCCTTTGTACAACGCCAGCATGGCGAAGCCGTAGGTGATCGAACTGAACAACAGCAGAGCGGTTTCGCCCAGCACGTATGGCAGTTCGAAGATGTCGTGGCCCGACGGGCCACCGGCGACGTTGTTTACCAGTACTGCGTACACCGCGAAGATCGACGCAAACAGAATGCAGTCGGTCATCAGGTAGAGCCAGAAACCGTATACGGTCATCTCGCCCGAGTCGTGGTGATGGTCATCGTGCCCATGGTCACCATGGGCGTGTCCAACATTGGTCACTAAGTTCGACATGGTTTAAGCCTGTTCCAACGAGGTTACACGGGTGGCATTGGCCGGGATTTTCCCTGCCGCGACCAGACGCTTGTGCTGCTCGGCTTCGATGCGCTCGATCGTTTCAACCGGAACCATGTAGCCCTGGTCGTCACGTGCCGCGTGGATCACGAAGTAGATGACAGTGCCGGCCAGACTGGCGATCGCCAACCACCAGATGTGCCAGATCATCGCGAAACCGAAGACGGTCAGCAGTGCGCCCATCACCACGCCAGTGGCGGTGTTGTTCGGCATGTGGATCGGCTCGTACTTGGCCGGAGCCTGGTACGCAGTACCGTTTTCCTTGGCTTCGGTGAACGGGTCGATGCAGTCAGCCTTAGGCAGCACAGCAAAGTTGTAGAACGGAGGTGGCGACGAGGTCGACCATTCCAGAGTGTGGGCATTCCACGGGTCACCGTGTTCGCACATGTTCTCTGGCTTGTTGCGGTCACGCACACTGACGTACAGCTGGATCAGTTGACAGGCGATACCGACAGCGATCATCACCGCACCGAACATGGCCACGTACAGGTACGGTACCCACTCAGGGTTGGTGGTGGCGTTCAGACGACGGGTCATGCCCATGAAGCCCAGTGCATAGAGCGGCATGAACGCGACGAAGAAGCCCGAGATCCAGAACCAGAACGCTGCTTTACCCCAGCCTTCGTGCAGCTTGAAGCCGAACGCTTTCGGGAAGTAGAAGCCGAAACCTGCGATGTAGCCGAATACCGCGCCGCCGATGATCACGTTGTGGAAGTGCGCAATCACGAACAGGCTGTTGTGCAGAACGAAGTCAGCACCCGGGATGGCCAGCAGTACGCCGGTCATGCCGCCGATGGCGAAGGTCACCATGAAGCCCAGGGTCCACATGACCTGGCTGGTGAAGCGCAGACGGCCCTGGTAGATGGTGAACAGCCAGTTGAACAGTTTCACACCCGTCGGGATGGAAATCAGCATCGTCGCCAGACCGAAGAAGGCGTTGACGCTGGCACCCGAGCCCATGGTGAAGAAGTGGTGCAGCCAAACCATGAAGCCCAGTACCGAGATCGCGCCCGAAGCGTAGATCATCGAGTGGTGGCCGAACAGTTTCTTGCCGGTGAACGCCGAGATCACTTCCGAGAAGATGCCGAATGCCGGCAGGATCAGGATGTAAACCTCAGGGTGGCCCCAGGCCCAGAACAGGTTGACGTACATCATCGGATTGCCACCAAGTTCATTGGTGAAAATGTGGAAATCCATGTAACGGTCGAGGGTCAGCAGTGCCAGGGTAGCGGTCAGGATCGGGAACGAAGCCACGATCAGGACGTTTGCCCAGGTGCAGGTCCAGGTGAAGATCGGCATGTCCATCAGTTTCATGCCAGGGGTACGCATTTTCAGCACGGTGGCGAGGAAGTTGACCCCCGTCAGCGTCGTACCCAACCCGGATAGCTGTAGCGCCCAGATGTAGTAGTCCATCCCCACGCCAGGGCTGTATTGCAGACCCGACAGCGGCGGATAGGCAACCCAGCCGGTCTTGGCGAATTCGCCGACGCCCAGGGACAGGTTGATCAGCACAACGCCGGACACCAGCAGCCAGAAGCTCAGGGAGTTCAGGAACGGGAAGGCAACGTCACGCGCGCCGATCTGCAGCGGCACTGCAAGGTTCATCAGGCCGGTGAAGAATGGCATCGCCATGAAGATGATCATGATCACACCGTGAGCGGTGAAGATCTGGTCATAGTGTTCAGGCGGCAGGTAGCCAGGCGAACCCTCGGTGGCCATGGCCAGCTGGGTACGCATCATGATGGCGTCGGCAAAGCCACGCAGCAGCATGACCATGGCAACGATGATGTACATCACTCCGATTTTCTTGTGGTCGACCGACGTCAGCCACTCGGTCCACAAGTAGGTCCACTTCTTGAAGTAGGTGATTGCAGCGAACAACGCCAGACCACCGAGCGCGATCATCGAGATGGTGACCATCACGATCGGCTCGTGGAAAGGGATCGCTTCCCAACTTAATTTACCAAACATCGTTTACTCCTCTGCCCCGGCAGCTGAATGCGAATTCGAGTCCATGTCCGTTGCCGCCACTTCTTTCTCTTTCTTCTCGTGCTTCAGCGGCTTGCCCGGTTTCATGCCTTCGTACTTGTCGACGATGGTCTGGAACAGGTTCGGCGTGACCGAGGAGTAGAGCTCGACTGGATTGTTCTGGCTTGGCTTGGCAAGGGCTGCGTATTCAGCTTGTTCAAGCTGTTTAGGTGCCTTTTTGACTTCACTTACCCAGGCGTCGAAATCTTCCTGAGAAGTTGCGATCGCTTTGAATTTCATACCGGTGAAACCGGCACCGCTGTAGTTGGCGGAGATACCGTCCATTTCAGCGTTGCGGTCAGCGATCAGGTGCAGCTTGGTGGTCATGCCCGCCATCGCGTAGATCTGGCCGCCCAGGCCCGGGATGAAGAACGAGTTCATCACGGCGTCGGAGGTGATCCGGAAGTTCACCGGAGTGTGCGCCGGGAACACGATCTTGTTGACCGTGGCAATGCCTTGTTCCGGGTAGATGAACAGCCACTTCCAGTCCAGCGCAACGACTTCGATGGTCACCGGCTTGACGTCGGATTCAATCGGACGGTACGGGTCCAGTTTGTGGGTCGAAATGTAGGTGATGTAACCCAGGGCGATGATGATCAGAACCGGGATGGTCCAGACCGCCACCTCGATTTTGGTCGAGTGCGACCATTTCGGGGTGTAGACGGCATCCTTGTTGGACGCGCGGTACTTCCAGGCGAACAGGAAGGTCATGACGATAACCGGCACAACGACCAACAGCATCAGCAGCGTGGCGGTGATGATCAGGTTGCGCTGTTCCAGGCCGACCTGGCCCGTTGGATTGAGCAGGGTCATGTTGCAGCCTCCCAGCAACAACGTGCCGAGCAGCGGCACTAGGCCTAGTAATCTGGGGTACCTGTTTTTACTCATCTCACGACCTCTAAAGCAGCTTGCGCAATGCAGTTGGGTTTTGATCGCCAACACTTCACCCTGCCAAGGGTTGGCATTTTCTTTGGATTGAATAAGGGCCGCCCGTCGCGCGTCAGACGCTCGACAAAACCTTGGGACAGCGGTCAGTTCTTATTCGAATTCGTGGTCAAAGGCCTTGTTACAGACCAATTCCATTTGGTGCGGAAAGTTGGAAGGCACCGACACCTGGGTGTCTCGAAAGCCTTTCGGCCTGCTCGACACCCGACTTCCTGTCCAGTTCCTTAATAAAGGTTGAACAGTGCCGGGAATTCAGTGCGGGCGATTGTAGATAGGTAGCGCCCTATACACCATGTCTTATCCCGAAATAATTTTTATCGCTCAGAGCAACAATCCATCACCGTTTTTGCAAAAGTTCCGCATGTTATCGAAATCGATTCTCAACAAAAACACCAAAAAATGTAGGCCTATACACCTCAGTTCAGACAGCTCCGAAGGGATTTTCCCGGCAGCGAATCGGCGCAAAGCCCGATATTCAAAGGCCTCTGGCCATCTGCCAGAGCCTGTTAAAACTGCCTGATCTGGCACCTGCGTGCAAAACCAGAAAAATGCCGAAACAGACCAATCCTTTTTTGTAACATTACGCCAATCCGGGTCGCCGAAACGCCCTGCGACACGGCGTGTGTGACAACATGTCGCACACCTGTCGCACGCTCCATTGCCGTTCGTCACGGTGATTTCACAAACTCTCTGAAATGCAAAACGCCCCGAGCGGCTGATCCGCAAATCGGGGCGTTTTCTGTATCGGCCAATCCGTCGAAGAGTTGACTCAGCGCAGTGCTTTTCGGTTACGCGAGGTCAGCAGCGGCACCAGGATCACCACCAGCACGAAGGCCACCAGCGCCCATTGCGCCAGCGACAGGCCGAGGATCGGCGGGTACGGCGTCGAGCAGAAACCGTCGACCTGGAAGCCCAGCGGGAAGATCTTCGCCAGCGGCAGGTCATCGACAATCGGCTGCAGCACATCGATGCCACAGCTCACCGCCGGATAGAACTGGGTGTACACATGATGCCCGGCGACACCGGCGCCGGCGATCGCGCAGATCACCACCAGTACCTCAAATACCGTGATGCTGCGGCGGGTGCGCATGGCCGCGCCGATAAACGCGAACAGCGCAATCAGCAGCAATGCATAACGCTGCAGGATGCACAGCGGGCATGGCGCCTCGCCCAGCACGATCTGCATGTACAGCGCGCCACCGATCAGTGCCAGGCAGATGATGCCCAGCAGCACCAGAAAGCGCCGCTCACGTCCCAGTCGAATCGTTTCCTCGCTCATCGCGTTTCCCTTGTATGTCCATGGTTCAGCTGGCTGGCGGCTGCGCTTGCAGTTGCGCCATCAGACTGATGTTGTCTTCGATATGCCAATTGGCCGCGATGCGACCGTTGTCGATCTGATAGATATCGGTTGCCCGGAAGTCTACACGCTGGCCCTGCCCTTTGAGAGCCTTGAACGTACCGCTGAAGTGGCCGCGAAAGTGCAGATGCACCACCACGCGGTCACCGGCAATGATCATTTGCTCGATCTCGCAGCTCAGGTCTGGCACCGCCGTGCGAAAGAACTTCGATGCCAGCAACGGCCCGCTCGGGCCCTGCACCCGACCTTCGGGCGGGGTCTTGTCGACAAACTGCGGCGACAAGGCTGCCGTGGCCAGGGCCTCTTCCCCACTGTTCCAGAAACTGCCGTAACGCCGCGCCGCCAGTTCCATTGCATCACGTTGAGCCTTGGGCAGGCTCTGATCGACGATCAGGGTCTGTGGTGCGATCAACGCCGATTCGGCCGAAGCAAACGGACTGGCCAGCAAAGCAGCCGACAGGCCAAGCATTGCCAGGCTCGAACGAGAGGAGAAGATGATGTGCGACATGGGGGCGATCCTGATCAGTTAAACGAACGAGCGCCTATCATCAGCATCGGGGAATAAACGATAAACCGGTTAAGAAACGATTAACCTTTAAACACTTTTTAAGAATCAAGGTTGCGTAACGGCCATCGCGGGCAAGCCCGCTCCCACAGATTCAGCGTCGTTCACACATTCTGTGCACGCCACAAATCCTGTGGGAGCGGGCTTGCCCGCGATGCAGGCGACTCGGTGTTGACAATTACTCCAAAGCCGCCGCCGGCCCGAAGAACTCATAACGGCTCTGCTGCTCAGGCACACCCAGTGCTTTCAGATGCCGCTTGATCGCGCCCATGAAGCCCTTCGGCCCGAGGAAGTAAGCATCGACGTCACGTTGCGCCGGCAGCCATTCAGCCAATTGCTCTTGACTGAGCATTCCGACCTTGTCCGCCGCCGGGCTCACGCCGTCGTCTTCGGCGTAGCAATAGAAGCGCTTGAGCTGCGGATGGCGCGCCGCCAGCCCGTCGATCCAGTCGCGGAACGCATGCACGCTGCCGTTGCGCGCGCAGTGGATAAAGTGCACCGGGCGCTCGGTTTGCAACGCCGCTTCGAGCATCGCCAGGGTCGGGGTAATGCCGACACCGCCGCTGATCAGCACCAGCGGTTTGTCGCTGGCAGTCAGGGTGAACTCGCCCGATGGCGGGAACAGTTGAATGCTCGCGCCGACGTGCAGTTGATCATGCAAGTGGTTGGAGGCACGACCACCCGGTTCGCGTTTGACGCTGATGCGGTACTGACCTTTATTGGCCAGTGCCGACAGCGAGTAATTACGGCGGATTTCTTCACCATCGAGGATCAGCTTCATGCCGATGTACTGACCCGGCTCGGCGGCAAGGATCGGACCTTTGTCCGCCGGCTCGAAGTAGAACGAAATGATTTCCGCGCTTTCCTCAACCTTGTCCACCACGATGAACTCCCGCGCCCCGCGCCAGCCGCCGAGCGCTTGTTCCTTCTGGTCGTAGATCGCCGCTTCAGCGCCAATCAGGATCTCGGCCAGTTGCCCGTACGCCGCGCCCCACGCGCTCATCACTTCCGGCGTGGCGATTTCGTCGCCGAGCACTTCGGAAATGGCGCGCAGAAGGCAGGTGCCGACAATCGGGTAATGCTCCGGGAGGATTTGCAGGGCGACGTGCTTGTTGATGATCTTAGCCACCAGATCACCCAACTGGTCGAGCTGATCGATGTGTCGGGCGTACATCAACACGCCATTGGCCAAGGCACGTGGCTGGTCGCCGCTGGCCTGATGCGCCTGATTGAACAACGGGCGGACTTCAGGGTATTCGGAGAGCATCATGCGGTAGAAGTGGGTGATCAGCGCTTCACCGCCGCTTTCCAGCAGAGGCACAGTGGATTTGACAATGGCACGATCCTGAACGCTAAGCATAAGAGTGACTCCAGAGCTTTTTGAGAATTGCCTTAGGCTTATCAGTTTTCGTGCCAGATAAATTATCGTTATAAATCAATGGTTTATTTTTTACGTAGTCATTTAGACTCAAAGCGTTTTATAGTCATCGCGACTACATCGAGTCTCTTTGACTACAAGACCATGACCGCCAAATCCCTGCTCACCGCTTTACTGCCGCTGGTCTCCGACCTGTCCCGCGAACTGCCCGAAGGCGAACGCTATCGGCGCCTGCTCGAAGCCCTGCGCGCCCTGCTGCCGTGCGACGCCGCCGCGTTGCTGCGCCTGGACGGCGAATGGCTGGTGCCGCTGGCGGTGGATGGTTTGAGCACCGACACCCTCGGCCGGCGCTTCAAGGTCAGCGAACATCCACGCTTCGAGATCCTGCTGGACGGCGCCGGGCCAACGCGGTTCGCCGCCGACAGCGACTTGCCCGATCCTTACGACGGCTTGGTCGATGGTCTGGGCGATCACCTCGAAGTGCATGACTGCCTCGGTTGCCCACTGTTCGTCGATGAAAAACTCTGGGGCCTGATCACCCTTGATGCGCTCGATCCGGAGCATTTCGAACCGATCGAACTCGACGCCTTGCAAGCCTTCGCCAGTCTCGCCTCGGCCACGGTCAACGCCGCCGAACGCATCGAACGCCTGGCGCTGCGCGCCGAAGACGAGCATCAGCGCGCCGAGGTCTACCGCCAGGCCAGCGGTCAGCAGCAGCGCGAAATGATCGGCCAGAGCAAGGCGCACAAACGGCTGGTGGAGGAAATCAATCTGGTCGGCGGCAGCGACCTGACCGTGCTGATCACCGGCGAAACCGGCGTTGGCAAGGAGCTGGTGGCGCAGGCGATCCACGCCGCATCACCGCGCGCCGACAAACCGCTCATCAGCCTCAACTGCGCGGCCC
Organism: Pseudomonas sp. AO-1; assembly: GCF_019775695.1. Classification (NCBI taxonomy): domain Bacteria; kingdom Pseudomonadati; phylum Pseudomonadota; class Gammaproteobacteria; order Pseudomonadales; family Pseudomonadaceae; genus Pseudomonas; species Pseudomonas sp. AO-1. Next base: position 1,368,064 of record NZ_CP079947.1, on the reverse strand, counting down.
TGCCCGATACGCTGGTCGAAAGCGAATTGTTCGGCCACGTGCGCGGCGCCTTTACCGGCGCTACCAGCGACCGCCGCGGCAAGTTCGAACTGGCCAATGGCGGCACGCTGTTTCTCGATGAGGTCGGCGAACTGTCGCTGACCGTGCAGGCCAAGTTGCTGCGCGTGCTGCAAAGCGGCCAGTTGCAGCGGCTCGGTTCGGACAAGGAACATCAGGTCGATGTGCGCCTGATCGCCGCAACCAACCGCGATCTGGCCGAAGAAGTGCGCAGCGGCCGCTACCGCGCCGACTTCTATCACCGCTTGAGCGTGTACCCGCTGCGAGTGCCGGCACTGCGCGATCGCGGCCGCGATGTGTTGCTGCTCAGCGGCTTCTTTCTGGAACAGAACCGCTCGCGCATGGGCCTCAACAGCCTGCGCCTGAGCAGCGACGCCCAAGACGCGCTGCTCGCCTACACTTGGCCGGGCAACGTGCGCGAGCTGGAACACTTGATCGGGCGCAGTGCGCTGAAGGCGCTGGGCAATTGCAAGGTGCGGCCGAAGATTCTCAGCCTGAGCGCGGCGGATCTGGATTTGCCGCGGGAGGTTGTGGGTAACTCAATTGAGCCGGCTGCCGAGGTGCCCGCGATACCGTTGATCAACGGCGATCTGCGCAGCGCCACCGAGCAATATCAGCGGCAGTTGATCAGTGCTGCGCTTGAGCGTCATCAGGATAACTGGGCGAGTGCGGCGCGGGAGTTGGGGCTGGACCGGGCGAATCTGGGGCGCATGGCCAAGCGATTAGGCATGAAATAATCACTTCATCCAGTTTGAGTGGATTCCTTGTGGCGAGGGGATTTATCCCCGATGTGCTGCGCAGCGGCACCAGGAAATGGGACTGCTGGGCAGTCCATCGGGGATAAATCCCCTCGCCACAGATGATTCTTGCCCTACCCGATAACCGACCTAAAGCCCACCCCGTTAACGCCGATAACCCGGCATCAATAGTTTCTGGCGATTTGCACCCTCGCCCATCACCTTTTTCCACAGAAGGTTTATATGTCTTCCACCAAAGCCCGCGCAGATTCACTTTCGCTTCTGCTGTTTACCTTGCGCAGCGGCAAGCTGATGGCGATCAACCTGCTGAAAGTCAGTGAAATCATTCCCTGTCCGCCGCTGACCAAAATGCCCGAGTCACATCCGCACATCAAAGGCATCGCCACCCTGCGCGGCGCGTCGCTGTCGGTGATCGACCTCAGCCGCGCCATTGGCGAGCGACCGCTGGAAGACCCGAACGGCGGCTGCCTGATCGTTACCGACGTCAGCCGTTCGAAGCAGGGTCTGCATGTGCAGGCGGTGAGCAAGATCGTCCATTGCCTGACCACCGACATCAAGCCGCCGCCGTTCGGCTCCGGCGGTTCGCGCGCCTACATCACCGGCGTGACCTCGGTCGACGGCACGCTGGTACAAGTGCTCGATATCGAGAAAGTCATCCACAGCATCGCCCCGGCACAAATCGAAATGGCGCCGACCGACCTGAGCATGGAAGACGCCGAAGTGCTGGGCAATGCACGGATTCTGGTGGTCGACGACAGCCAGGTAGCACTGCAGCAATCGGTGCACACCCTGCGCAACCTCGGCCTGCAATGCCACACCGCGCGCAGTGCCAAGGAAGCCATCGACTGCCTGCTGGACCTGCAAGGCACCGCGCAGCAGATCAACCTGATCGTCTCCGACATCGAAATGTCCGAAATGGACGGCTATGCCTTTACCCGCACCCTGCGCGAGACGCCGGATTTCGCCCACCTCTACGTGCTGCTGCACACCTCGCTCGACAGCGCGATGAACAGCGAGAAAGCGCGTCTGGCCGGGGCCAACGCGGTGCTGACCAAGTTCTCTTCGCCGGAACTGACCCAGCGTTTGATCGAAGCCGCCAAACACGTCGCAGCCAACGGTCATTGAGTCTTGAGCCAGACGTACTGCTTTTTGATGCGGCGCGACCTTCGTCAAGACGTGCCGCCGCCCCACTGGCCGGAAGGCATTGAACTGAGCGCTTACCGCCCGGAACTGGCGGCGGCCGTGCATCAATTGATGCAACGCGGATACCGTGAGGGCGGCGGTCGGGTGCCGGCACTGGAGGAATGGCAGCTGCGGTTTGAAAGCGATGCCGAATACGATCCTGATTTGTGCTTCATCGCCCGCGATAACGAAGGCGTGATCGGCGTGGCGCAATGCTGGACCAGTTCGTATATCAAGAATCTGGTGGTGCATCCGCGCGCTCAGGGCCGAGGTTTGGGTCGGGCGTTGCTGTTGAATGCATTCAAGGTGTTTCAGCAACGCCGTGAAGGGTTTGTCGATCTGAAGGTGCTGGAAGACAATCTGCGGGCGCAGCGTTTGTATGAAAGTGCCGGGATGTTTGTGGTTCGCCGGGAAATCGTGCCGGACTGATTCAAAGTCAAAAGATCGCAGGCTTCGGCAGCTCCTACAATGGAACGCATTCTCTGTAGGAGCTGCCGCAGGCTGCGATCTTTTAGCGATGTCTCGGCAACAAAATTCTTTAGGCATACTCCAACCTCTGGACACTCAAGACCAAGGATGCCGCCCCATGAAACCCCTCACCCTGAGCCTGCTCTGCCTCACCGCCCTCGCCTCCCAGGCCCACGCCTCCAGCCCCGACGCCTGGGCCGCGTACGACAAATCCGTACTCGCCAGTTGCACCAAGGCCAGCGGCCTGAAAGCTGCGAAACCCGTCGGCACACCCGCGCAATTCGATGACCGCGTCGGCTACACCGCCGTGCTGCTGCAAGGCCAATACCCGCAAAAACACATGAAAGGCCAGCAAGGCACTGAGCTGTGCCTGTACAGCAAAAAGTCGAAAACCGCGTTCGTCACCGAATGGGACTCGATCCGCCCGACCGTCAAGCCTTGAGGACTGGCGCACAACTTGCTTCGATCAGCCTCAGCCTGGCGACTTTATGTCGCCGTTTCACACCCTGATTGAAGATTGATCGTGCAATGAAAACGACATTTTCCTGCGTCGGTTGCGGCAGATGCTGCACCGACCACCATGTACCCCTGACCCTCGCCGAAGCCAGCATGTGGGCGGCGGACGGTGGTCAGGTGATCGTGCTGGTGGAGGCCTTTCTCGCCAACGGCCTGGGCCTGCCGGCGCAGCAGCGTGAGCACGCTGAACGACGTTCAGCGGCAGTGCGCAGCGGTACCACCGAGGCCCACGTGGCAATCACTTTCGCCGCCTACAACGTCGGTCGCTGCCGGAATCTTGACGAAGACAACCTGTGCCGTATCTACGAGCGCCGACCGTTGGTGTGCAGGATTTATCCGGCAGAAATCAATCCGCACATCCCGCTCAATCCGGCCGCCAAGGATTGCCCGCCAGAGTCGTGGCAGCAGGGGCCGCTGCTGATTGTCGGTGGGGAGCTGGTCGACCAGGAGCTGTTGGAATTGATCCAGCGTTCACGCCAGGCTGATCGCGACGATATTCGGATCAAGGATGCGATCTGCGCCGCACTGGAAATTCGCACCACAGCACTCAAGGGCGACGGGTTCACCGCGTATTTGCCGCAGATGGACGCTTTTGCGGCTGTGATCGATCAGGTGTCTTCACAGCCACTGAACACAGCATCCAGTGAATGGCTGTTTCATTTGTCCGGAGACGACGTGGCCGGGCAATTGCTGGCGGCCGGTGCGCAGGTAGTGACGGAGCCGGCGCAGACGTATGCGTTCATTTCGCTGCGCGCGGCTTGATCGGAAATTCCTGCCGATTGGACTGGCCTCATCGCTGGCAAGCCAGCTCCCACAAGGTTCCATGTCGTGCACAAGTCATGTGAACACTCGAGAAACCTGTGGGAGCTGGCTTGCCAGCGATGAGGCCAGTGGCAACAGCATCAATCCTGTCCTTGCCGCCGCCCCCAGAACTCCCGCGCCAGCAAGCGCAAATCCCCCGCCAACCCCGCCACATCCTCAGAGTTGCGTTGGCTCAGCCGCCCCTCATCCACCGTCAATTCGGACGCCGTGCGAATGCTGACGATATTGCGATGGATGTCTTCGCTCACCGCGCTCTGCTGCTCCACCGCTGCGGCAATCTGCAGGCTCATTTCGGTGATCTGCTCGACCCGCTCGCTGATCCCGTCCAGCGCCCGCGCCGCACGCTGTGCCTGTTCGACGCTGTTATCCACATGCTCACTGCTTTGCTGCATCACCAGCACCGCATCGCGCGCGCCGTTTTGCAGCGTGCTGATCATCCGCTGAATCTCGTTGGTCGATTGCTGCGTGCGCCGCGCCAACCCGCGCACCTCATCCGCCACCACTGCAAAACCGCGCCCGGCATCGCCCGCGCGCGCCGCTTCGATCGCCGCGTTAAGCGCCAGCAGATTGGTCTGCTCGGCGATGCTGCGGATCACCTCCAGCACCCCGGAAATCTCGCTGCTGTGGCCTTCGAGCTGATGGATCACCTCGGTCGCCCGCCGCAATTCCTCGGCCAGACGCAACACCGCACTGCGACTTTCACCGACCAGCCAATGCCCTTCACGGGTTTCCGTATCGGCCAGGTCTGCCGCCACCGACGCCTGCTGCGCATGGCTGGCGACCTGCGCGACACTCGCGGCCATTTGGTGAATCGCTGCCGCCACCTGATCGGTTTCCGCCTGCTGCGCCAGCGAACTGCTGTGGCTTATTTGCAGATGATCAACCAGTTGCGCCGCATGCCCGGCCAACTGTTGCGATGCGTCCCCCATACGCCCGACCACCGCGCCGACCTGGGCTTCGAGCATCTGCAGGGCAAACTCGATCTGGCCGAACTCATCGCCGCGCCCGGTGTAAATGCCCTGGCTCAACGGATTGTCCGCGACCTGCCGCGCCCGTTCGCTCAGCCGCTCCAGCGGCCGCAAGATCCAGCGCACGCCCAACGTGCAGAGACTGCTGCCGACAACAAATGCCAGCCCATCGATCCACGCCGACTCCGGACGCAACCAGGCCTCGATCCCCAACACCACACCCAGCAACGCACTGGCCAACGCCGTGATCCTGCCGCGCAAACCTAACCTGAGCAGCGGCCGCCTTCCCTTCAATTCGCCACGCAACTGCGCATAAACCCGCTCCGCCGCGGCCACCCACCGCGCATCAGGCCGGGTGCGCACCGACTGATACTCCACCGCCACGCCGTTCTGCGTGACCGGCGTGACATAGGCGCTGACCCAATAATGGTCGCCATTTTTGCAACGATTCTTCACCAGCCCCATCCACGAACGACCGCTCTTGAGCGTCTGCCACATATGGGCAAACGCCTGCGCCGGCATGTCCGGGTGACGCAACAAGTTGTGTGGCGTGCCGAGCAATTCGTCGCGGCTATAACCGCTGATCTGAATGAAATCGTCGTTGGCGTAAGTGATCGCGCTGGTCAGATCGGTGGTCGAAAGAATGTTCGCATCCAGCGCCACATCGACGTTACGGCCGGTTACCGGGAGATTGATCTTCATGGAAAGCGCGCTCGTTTTATGGGAAGAGTCGGCAGGGCTGCTGACTCTAAGCGCACCAATTGGTCAAATATTGATCTGGCTCAGGGGATGAGCACTTAGCCATCACTGCGACGGAAAATCGCAGTCGATGGCTGAAGGCGGGATAAAACTCAGCGCTTGCCCATCGAACGGCGGGTACCCGGCGGGGCCATGCCCGGGGTCTTGGTGTGGCCGTTCTTGGCGCCGTTCTTGTACCACGGCTGATTCGAACCCTTGGCAGCCGCCAGCTCCCCCGGTTTGAACGGGAACTTGAAAGCCGGGATCTCGGGTTTGGTTTCGCTGGCGTCAGTCAGCTCGGCCGGGACATCGCTCACGGCGTCGTCAACCGGCGGTTGGGTCGGGGAAGTCATAAAAGCTCCGCAAAGCAAAAAGTCGGGCCCGAACAGTGAGCCGCGAAGGCGCGCAGTATACCTGCGCGCCCGGACTCGGCACCTGAAGATTTGCAGCGGCTGTCAGGCCGTCTTCGCGAGCAGGCTCGCTCCCACAGGTGGACAGAGTACACCCGCCAGAGATTGGTCGGCTGTCAGGCCGCAATCGCTGGCAAGCCAGCTCCCACAAAAGAGCAAAAGCAAAAGCAAGATCAAAAGATCGCAGCCTGCGGCAGCTCCTACAGGAAAAATAAGTACAACCCGCACGCGGCGCAGCCGCCCCACTCAACAGGATGAGCGCAAGCTCGGCTGCAGCTCTTGATCTTGATCCACGGGCGACGTCGGAAGGCTGAGTGGAGGGGTTAATCCGGGCGTGGGAGCGCAGCGACCGTTTGGCGCAGCCAAACACAGCGAGAGGAGGTGCAGCGAAGCAAACCGTAGGCGCTGCGCCCGGATCGATCCCGCAGCGAAGGGACCCCGAGCCCCAGCGAGCGGGCCGAACGCAGGAGCAAGCGTTTTTTTTGCTTACTTTTTTTAGGCGTTTGTAAAAAAAGTGAGTCGCCGTCAGGGCGAAACCCTAATCAGCCACACCCGCAGAAACGGATATACACCCCGGCGAAACTGACAGCGCTGACAGCCAGCCGTCACCCTCCTGACCCCCAAACAAGTTTATAAATACCCAACCTGCCCAAACTCCACCCCTGGCGCCCCAATCGCATGCGAATCCAGAAAAACATAGCCCTGCCAGCCCTAGTGATCGCCCTGGCCGCCGCAGGCACATGGTGGGCACTGAAACCCGCCCCGACCAAACTGGCCACCCCGACCGCCATCCCGGTCCGCGTCGTCACCGTCAGCGAAAAAGACGTCCCCCGCTACACCAGCGGTATCGGCTCGGTGCTCTCATTGCACAGCGTCGTAGTGCGTCCACAAGTCGATGGCATCCTCACCAAAATCCTCGTCAAGGAAGGCCAACTCGTCAAAGCAGGCGACCTGCTCGCCACCATCGACGACCGCTCGATCCGCGCCAGCCTCGACCAGGCCCGCGCGCAACTGGGCGAAAGCCAGGCACAACTGCAAGTCGCCCTGGTCAACCTCAAGCGCTACAAACTGCTCAGCGTCGACGACGGCGTCTCCAAACAGACCTACGACCAGCAACAGGCACTGGTCAACCAACTCAAGGCCACCGCCCAAGGCAACCAGGCCTCGATTGACGCGGCGCAAGTACAACTTTCCTACACGCAGATCCGCTCACCAGTCACCGGCCGCGTCGGTATTCGTACAGTCGACGAAGGCAACTTCCTGCGCATGACCGACACCGCCGGCCTGTTCACCGTGACCCAGATCGACCCGATTGCCGTGGAGTTCTCGCTGCCGCAGCAAATGCTGCCGACCCTGCAGGGCCTGATCAACGATCCGCAGCACGCACAGGTCAAGGCCTACATCGGTGCCGACACCGACGGCGAAACCGGCAACCTGCTCGGCGAAGGTCACCTGACCCTGATCGACAACCAGATCAACGCCAACACCGGCACCATCCGCGCCAAGGCCGAATTCGACAACGCCAGCCAGAAGCTCTGGCCGGGCCTGCTGGTGACGGTAAAAATTCAGACGGCACTGGATAAGAATGCGCTGGTGGTGCCGCCCACTGTCGTACAGCGCGGTCTCGATCAACACTTCGTTTACCGCGTGAACGGCGACAAAGTCGAAGCCGTACAAGTGCAGATGGTCTATCAGGGCAGCGGGCAGGACATCATCAAAGGCGTGAAGGCCGGTGACGTACTGGTGACCGACGGCCAGTCGCGGCTCAAACCCGGCTCGACCGTGCAGGTCATGAGCGAGCCGCCACAGGTGGTGCAAGCGGAGCCGAAACCATGAAGGCGCACAAAGGCGTCTCCACCTGGTGCATCGATCACCCGGTCGCGACGATTCTGCTGACCATCGCATTGGTGCTGGTCGGCGTGATTGCCTTCCCGCGCCTGCCGATCGCCCCACTGCCGGAAGCGGAATTTCCGACAATTCAGGTCTCGGCGCAGTTGCCCGGCGCCAGCCCCGACACCATGGCTTCGTCCGTGGCCACGCCGCTGGAGGTGCAATTCAGCGCCATCCCCGGCATGACCCAGATGACCTCCAGCAGCGCGCTCGGCTCCAGCCTGCTGACCCTGCAATTCACCCTCGACAAGAGCATCGACACCGCCGCTCAGGAAGTCCAGGCCGCGATCAATACCGCCGCCGGCAAGCTGCCCAAGGACATGCCGACCCTGCCGACCTGGAAGAAGGTCAACCCGGCCGACAGCCCGGTACTGATCCTCAGCGTCAGCTCGACGCAAATGCCCGGCACCGAACTCAGCGACCTGGTGGAAACCCTGCTGGCGCGTCAGATCAGTCAGATCGACGGTGTAGGCCAGATCAACATCACCGGTCAGCAACGTCCGGCGATCCGTGTGCAGGCCTCGGCCGACAAACTGGCGGCGATCGGCCTGACCCTCGCCGACATTCGTCTGGCGATCCAGCAGACCAGCCTCAACCTCGCCAAAGGTGCGTTGTACGGCGAATCGAGCATCTCCACGCTGTCGACCAACGATCAGTTGTTCCACCCCGAGGACTACAGCCAACTCATCGTTTCCTACAAGGACGGCGCACCGGTTCACCTGCGCGATGTCGCCAAAGTCGTCAACGGTTCGGAAGATGCCTACGTGCAGGCCTGGGCCGGTGATCAACCCGGGGTGAACTTGGTGATCTCGCGCCAGCCCGGCGCCAACATCGTCGAAACCGTCGACCGCATTCAAGCCGCCCTGCCCGGCCTCGAAGCCATGCTCCCGGCCTCGGTGCAAGTAAAAACCTTGATCGACCGCACCCAGACCATTCGCGCCTCGCTGCATGAAGTCGAGATCACTCTGCTGATCGCGATCCTGCTGGTGGTGGCGGTGATGGCGCTGTTCCTGCGGCAGTTGTCGGCGACCATGATCGTCTCGGCGGTGCTCGGTGTATCGCTGACCGCCAGTTTCGCCCTGATGTACCTGTTGGGATTCAGCCTGAACAACCTGACGCTGGTGGCGATCGTCGTCGCGGTCGGGTTTGTCGTGGACGATGCGATTGTCGTGGTGGAGAACATCCACCGGCATCTGGAGGCCGGCGACAGCATGCGCGAGGCGGCGGTCAAAGGTGCCGGCGAAATCGGCTTCACCGTGGTCTCGATCAGTTTCTCGTTAGTGGCGGCGTTCATTCCGCTGCTGTTCATGGGCGGTGTGGTCGGGCGGTTGTTCAAGGAATTCGCCCTGACCGCAACCTCGACCATTTTGATTTCGGTGGTGGTGTCGTTGACCCTCGCGCCGACGCTGGCAGCGCTGTTCATGCGCAAACCGGTGCACCACGCCCACGACAAACCGGGCTTCAGCGAGCGCTTGCTGGCCTGGTACGAAAAAGGTCTGCGTCGCGCCCTCGCCCACCAGAAGTTGATGATTGGCGTATTCGGCCTGTCGCTGGGACTGGCGATTGCCGGTTACATCTTTATCCCCAAGGGATTCTTCCCGGTGCAGGACACCGGGTTTGTCCTCGGCACCACCGAAGCCGCTGCGGATATTTCCTACGGCGACATGGTGAAAAAACACCTGGTGATGGCCGAAATCGTCGCCGCCGACCCGGCCGTGCAGGCGTTTTCCCACTCGGTGGGTGTGTCCGGCAGCAACCAGACCATTGCCAACGGCCGCTTCTGGATCGCCCTGAAAAAACGCGGCGACCGCGACGTCTCGGCCAGCCAGTTCATCGACCGGATTCGTCCGCAACTGATGAAAGTCCCGGGCATCGTCCTGTACCTGCGCGCCGGCCAGGACATCAACCTCAGCTCCGGCCCGAGCCGCGCGCAGTACCAATACGTGCTCAAGAGCAATGACGGCGCGACCCTCGCCACCTGGACCCAGCGTCTGACCGAAAAGCTGCGCAGCAACCCGGCGTTCCGCGACATTTCCAACGACCTGCAACTGGGCGGCAGCATCACTCACATCAGCATCGACCGCAGCGCCGCCGCGCGTTTCGGCCTGACGGCGAGTGATGTCGACGAGGCCCTGTACGATGCGTTCGGTCAACGGCAGATCAACGAGTTCCAGACCCAGGTCAACCAGTACAACGTGATCCTGGAGCTGGACACCAAGCAACGCGGCAAGGCCGAAAGCCTCAATTATTTCTACCTGCGCTCGCCGTTGAGCGGCGAGATGGTGCCGCTGTCGGCACTGGCCAAATTCGATGCGCCGACCATCGGCCCGCTGTCGATTGCCCATGACGGCATGTTCCCGGCCGCCAACCTGTCGTTCAACCTGGCGCCCGGCGTGGCGTTGGGTGATGCGGTGATTCTGCTCAATCAGGCCAAGGCCGAAATCGGCATGCCGACCGCGATCAGCGGCAATTTCCAGGGCGCGGCGCAGGCGTTCCAGAGTTCGCTGGCCAGTCAGCCGTGGCTGATTCTCGCAGCGCTGGTGGCGGTGTACATCATTCTCGGCGTGCTTTATGAGAGCTTCGTGCATCCGCTGACCATCATCTCGACCCTGCCGGCGGCCGGTCTCGGTGCGGTGATCATGCTGTGGATCTGCGGCCAGGACTTCTCGATCATGGCGTTGATCGGCTTGGTGTTGCTGATCGGTATCGTCAAGAAGAACGGCATCCTGATGATCGACTTTGCCCTCGAGGCGCAGCGCAATCGCGGCTTGCCGCCGCAGGATGCGATTTACGAAGCGTGCCTGACGCGATTCCGGCCGATCATCATGACCACCCTCGCCGCCCTGCTGGGTGCCCTGCCGCTGATGCTCGGTTATGGCACCGGCGCCGAACTGCGCCAGCCGCTGGGGATCGCGGTGGTGGGCGGCTTGCTGGTCAGCCAGATGCTGACGCTGTTTACCACGCCGGTCATATACTTGTGGCTTGAGCGGCTGTTCCACAGGCCCAAACCTGTGCCCACGACGGCATTGGCGACTACAGACTGAGGCGGTCATGCGCGTTCTGATTATCGAAGACGAGGAAAAAACCGCGGACTATCTGCACCGCGGTCTGACGGAACAGGGTTACACCGTGGACCTGGCCCGCGACGGCGTCGAAGGCCTGCACCTGGCGCTGGAAAGCGACTACGCGGTGATCGTCCTCGACGTCATGCTGCCGGGCCTGGATGGCTTCGGCGTACTGCGTGCATTGCGTGCACGCAAGCAGACCCCGGTGATCATGCTCACCGCCCGCGAGCGTGTCGAAGACCGCATCAAAGGCCTGCGTGACGGCGCCGACGATTACCTCGGCAAGCCGTTTTCCTTCCTTGAACTGGTAGCCCGCCTGCAAGCGCTGACCCGGCGCAGCGGTGGCCATGAACCGGTGCAAGTGAGCATCGCCGACCTGTGGATCGACCTGATCAGCCGCAAGGCGACCCGTGCCGGCACCCGGCTGGACCTGACCGCCAAAGAGTTCTCGCTGCTCAGCGTGCTGGCGCGCCGGCAAGGCGAAATCCTCTCGAAAACCGCGATTGCCGAGATGGTCTGGGACATCAATTTCGACAGCGATGCGAACGTCGTCGAAGTCGCGATCAAACGTCTGCGGGCCAAGCTCGACGGGCCGTTCGACGAGAAACTGCTGCACACCATTCGTGGCATGGGTTATGTGCTGGAGAGCCGTGGTGTCCAGTAATTCGATTGCCCTGCGTTTAAGCGGGATGTTCACCCTGGTGGCGCTGCTGGTGTTTCTGTTGATCGGCGGCGCGCTGTATCAACAGGTCGACAAGGGCCTGGGCCTGCTCCCGGAAGCCGAGCTGGATGCGCGTTACAGTGTGCTCGAATCGGCGCTCAATCGTTACGGCACACCCGAGCATTGGGTGAAGATCAACGCCAAGCTCAAGCTGCTCGGCGAAGAGGACAAGCGCATCCGTTTCTGGGTGGTCAGCGCTGATCCCGGTTACGAGTATGGCGAGCCTGACGCGCAAATCCGCGCCTTCGCCCAAGGCCCGACCGGCATGCATGATCTGCAGTTGCCTGAACATCCTTATCCGCTGAAAGTGCTGCTCACCGAGTTGCCGGCCAAGGACCAGCGCCCGCCGCTGCGGTTCATGATCGGCATCGACACCGAAACGTTCCACGAAACCCAACACAAACTGTTGATCGCTCTCGTCAGCCTCGCGATTGTCGGTGTACTGATGGCCTCGGCGCTGGGATACTGGGTCGCGCGAATCGGCCTCAAGCCGTTGATCAAACTGTCGGATGAAGCCCAGCGCCTCGCGCCCCCCCTGCGGGCCGGACGTTTGCGGATGTCGCCATTGCCGCCGGAGCTAGAGCAGTTTGTCGATTCGTTCAACTCCACGCTGGAGCGGGTCGAACAGGCCTACTCGCGGCTGGAATCGTTCAACGCCGACGTCGCCCATGAACTGCGCTCGCCACTGACCAACCTGATCGGCCAGACCCAGGTCGCACTGACGCGCGGACGCTCCGCCGAACATTACTTCGAAGTGCTGCAGTCGAATCTTGAGGAGCTGGAGCGCCTGCGTTCGATCATCAATGACATGTTGTTCCTCGCCAGCGCCGACCAGGGCAGCAAGGCGACCAAACTGACGTCTACGTCGCTGGCCGATGAAGTCGCGACTACGCTCGAGTATCTGGATTTCATCCTTGAAGACGCGCAAGTGCAGGTGCACGTGAGTGGCGATGCGCAGGTGCGGATCGAGATCGCACATCTGCGCCGGGCATTGATCAATCTGCTAAGCAACGCCGTGCAGCACACCGAACCCGGCAAGGTGATTGAGGTGCGCATCGAGGTTGAGGAACATCAGGTCAGCATCGGCGTGGCCAACCCGGGATCGCCGATTGCCAGCGAGCACTTGCCACGACTGTTCGAGCGTTTCTACCGGGTCGATGCCTCGCGCAGCAACAGCGGCAACAACCATGGATTGGGGCTGGCGATCGTCAAGGCGATTGCGCTGATGCACGGTGGGGATGTGTTTGTGCGCAGTGATCGGGGGATGAATACTTTCGGCATTCACCTCCCCGTTTAATCGCTGATTAAAGTCCCCTGTGGCGAGGGGATTCATCCCCGATGGGTTGCGAAGCGACCCCAAAATCAGCAATCGCGATCTTCCTGACACAACCAGTACAAAGGATTGAGGGCTGCTTCGCAGCCCATCGGGGATGAATCCCCTCGCCACAAGGCGTGGAGTCAACCCGAGGTTGATCTTTGCTTTTGCTGTAACAGTCATTTATGAAAATCACGCTGTTTCCCAACGCTCGGCAACCTTATCTTTGCCCGCACCAAACAGCACTTGCCAAGCAAGAAGGTTTTCAAGATGTCCAACAGTATGGGTATTGCCAGCGCTTTCGTTTTGTCCTCATTGATCCTGTCGCCAATGGCGATGGCTGAAGAATCGCAGGCGTTCGTCGCGCAGAATGCTGCTCGCGCTCACGCCTTCGAGCAATCTCAGGCAGAAGTGATGGCGAAGTCGCAAGACGCCTCGCAAGCCCCACAGGCCGCCACTTCCCAGGCTCAAGCGGCCGAGAAAGACAGCTGAGTCGCGCACCGCGAAACATTTCCCTCGACGCGGTTGTTTGGCTCTTCCCGTTCAACCGTCGTCCTTCCAGGCCGCTGCCTTTCAGCGGCCTTTTTTCGTTGTGGTCTGAAAGCCGTTTGGTTCGTCTGTAACAACAAGAAATATCCCGCACCTCAAGACATTGAAGTGTCAGTTGACCCAAGGAGCTCCGTCGCAAGTGCGTTACCCAGTCAGTTTCACCTCGCTGTTCATTGCAATTGCCGCAACGATTGCCCCCACAGCCCAAGCCGACGAAGCCGCCAAACAAGGCTTCATCGAAGGCTCGAGCCTCAATCTCAACGCTCGCAACTACTACATGAATCGCAACCGTCTGCAGCAGACGGACGACAACATCGAGTGGGGTCAGGGTTTTCTCGGGATCTTCCAGTCGGGTTATACCGAAGGCACGGTCGGCTTCGGCATCGATGCCCACGCCATGCTCGGGCTGAAGCTCGACGGCGGTGGCGGTACCGATGGTTCGAGCATCCTGCCGATTAGCGATGGCAACGGCAAAGCGCCGGGCTCGTTCTCGACTGCGGGCGGCACGTTGAAGATGCGCGCGTTCGATACCGAGCTGAAGGCCGGTGACCTGTTCCTCACCAACCCGGTGATTGCCGGCGGTGAATCGCGCATGTTGCCGCAGACCTTTCGTGGCGTCAGCCTGACCAACCACGGCTTCGACGGCTGGATGTTCGAAGGTGGCCAGGCCAGTTTCACCAAGCCGTACAACCAGAGCGGTCGCCAGCGCATCGGCACGTCCTACGGCAAACTCGCCGAGGGCGACGAAAGCCATCACCTGAACTGGGCCGGCGTGTCCTGGAGCGGCGTCGAAGGCCTGACCAGCAATCTGTATGCCGCTGAACTGAAGGACATCTGGAACCAGTACTACTACGACCTGGATTACACCTGGCAGTTGAACGATCTGGTCAGCCTCAACCCGGGCCTGCACTTCTATCACACGCAGGACACCGGCGACGCGCTGCTGGGTAACATCGACAACAACACCTACAGCCTGCATTTCACCGTCGGCATCGGCAACCACAGCGTCACCGCTGCGTACCAGCGCGTGAACGGCAACACGCCGTTCGACTACATCAGCCAGGGCGACAGCGTTTACCTCGACAACTCGCAGCAGTACTCGGACTTCAACGGCCCGAACGAGCGCTCGTGGAAGCTCAAGTACGCCTACGACTTCGCCGGTCTCGGTCTGCCGGGTCTGACGTCGGCAATTTCCTATTCGCGTGGCACCGTGGACCTGACCAAGGTCGATCCGGACAGCAAAGGCTATGCCTCGTGGTACAGCGCCGACGGTCGCAACGCCAAGCACTGGGAACGCGACCTCGATCTGAAATACGTGGTGCAGAGCGGCCAGGCGAAAGATCTCGCGGTGCGCCTGCAATGGGCAACCAACCGTGGCGGCAACGGCTACGGCGCGATCGATACCGACACCGATGAATACCGCGTGATTGTCGACTACCCGATCAACGTCTTCTAAGATCACCTATAGCTCAGTAACAACTGATCCTTTTTTTGAATGGAATAGATTTTGTGGCGAGGGGATTTATCCCCGATGGGCTGCGCAGCAGACCCTTTTTTTGGGGCCGCTTCGCAGCCCATCGGGGATAAATCCCCTCCCCACAGTAGATCTGCTTTAGTGTCATCCCCCGCAGTGTTTGTGCAACTACTCTTATAAGTCTCAGCCCAATCGAAAGCCCCATCATGATCGCGAACCGTACCCCACCTCTGGCGGGCAAGACCGGACGCCCCGAATTGCTGCTGATCTGCGGCAGTTCGCTGACCGTGATCGCGATTCTGTGCATCGTCACTTTTCTGCTGATTCGTGAGCACGCCAACGCTCAGGAAGCGGCCACCCGCAGTGCCACCACCATCGCCCAGTTGATCGACGCCGACGTCCTGCGCACGGTCGAGTTGTACGACCTGACCCTGCAAGGCCTGATCGCCGCCGCCCAGCGCGATGACTTGCGCGACGTCACCCCGCAGATTCGCCATCTGGCATTGTTCGACCGCTCGACCACCGCGCGCTTCAAGGGCGACATTCTCCTGCTGGACAAGCATGGCGATGTGGTTGCCGACTCATCGCGGATCGAACCGAAACCGGGCAACTTTGCCGATCGTGATTACTTTCTCGCCCACGCCTTCAACCGCGATACCGGCATGTTCATCAGCCGCCCATTCAAGACTCGCTGCGATTGCGACGACGCCAATCAGTGGCGCATCAGCTTCAGTCGGCGGATCTCCTCGGACACCGGCGAATTCGCCGGAGTGGCGGTGGCGTCGATGAAACTCGACTACTTCGATCAGTTGTTCAATAGCCTCGACATCGGCAAAGACAGCACGCTGAACATCATCAACAGCGACGGCGTGCTACTGGCGCAGAAGCCGCATCTGCAAAGCGACTCCATCGGCAAGAGTTTCGGTAACCGGCCCAACGTGGTGCGGATTCTCGGCGACAAGAATGGCAGCGGCAGTTTCACCAGCACTTCGAGCATGGACCACCAGCAACGGCTTTACACCTATTCGCGGGTCGGCAACTTGCCGCTGACGGTGATGGTCGCGCTCTCCAGTGATGAGGTGTTCGGCACTTGGCGACGCACGGCACTGTTGATCAGTGGCGCCACCGGCGTGCTGTGTGCCGGGCTGCTGTGGCTGACCTGGCTGCTCGCCCGCGAGCTGCGTTTGCGCCAGCGCGCCGAACGCGAGCTGGCGCAACTGGCTGCCACCGATGCGCTGACCGGCGTGGCCAACCGGCGGATGCTCGATCAGTCGCTGCGCCACGAATGGTTCCGCGCCCAGCGTTCGGGCAAGCCGCTGTCGGTGATGATGATCGATGCCGACCACTTCAAGGCGTTCAACGACCGTCACGGGCATCAGGCCGGTGACCAGGCGCTACGCGAACTGGCCAAGGTGATCACGGCGAACGTGCGCCGCCCCGGCGATCTGGTCGCCCGTTACGGCGGCGAAGAGTTCTCGGTGATTCTCGCCGAAACCGACAGCAGCGGTGCCCGGCAAATTGCTGAACACATTCGTCAGGCGGTGGAGCAGATGCCGAGGGTCGAGGGCGCGGACGTGGCGATGACCGTCAGTATCGGTATCAGCACTTGGACGGCAACGGTCGAGATGTCGCTGGAGCAACTGCTGTTTGCGGCGGACAAGGCGCTGTATCAGGCCAAAGAAGGTGGGCGCAATCGGGTGGTGGTGGCGGCCTGAAACCTCGAGGTGCTGGCGCTGGCCCAATCGCTGGCAAGCCAGCTCCCACATGGGTCTGTGGGGTGCTGCAGATTTGAGATCAACAAAGAACCTGTGGGAGCTGGCTTGCCAGCGATTGGGCCAGTGCAGGCAACACAAAAACCGCAGGCATAAAAAAAGGCCATCCGAGGATGGCCTTCAAAAAACTAGAGAGGTTTTTTACTTACACCGCCGCAACCGGGCGCATGTAAGAGATCGGTGCAGTGCTGGCGTCTTCGAACGTCACGACTTCCCAAGCATCTGTCTGCTCAATCAACTTGCGCAGCAGCTGGTTGTTCAGTGCATGACCGGACTTGAAGCCTTTGAACTCACCAATCAGGCTGTTACCCAGCAGGTACAGGTCGCCAATCGCATCGAGGATCTTGTGCTTCACGAATTCGTCTTCGTAGCGAAGACCGTCTTCGTTCAGTACACCATCGGAATCCACCACGATCGCGTTTTCAACGCTGCCGCCGAGTGCGAGGTTGTGCTTGCGCAGGTACTCGATGTCACTCATGAAACCGAAAGTACGCGCGCGGCTGACTTCTTTTACGAACGAAGTGCTGGAAAAATCCACGCTTGCACTTTGGGTGCGGTCCCGGAAAACCGGGTGATCGAAATCGATCTCGAAGCTCACCTTGAACCCTTCGAAAGGGACGAAAGTGGCGCGCTTGTCGCCGTCTTCCACTGTCACTTCACGCAGGATGCGGATGAATTTCTTGGCGGCGTCCTGCTCTTCCAGGCCAGCCGATTGAATCAGGAATACGAACGGTCCAGCGCTGCCATCCATGATCGGGACTTCGGACGCGGAGAGCTCGACGTAGGCGTTATCGATGCCCAGGCCAGCCATGGCCGAGAGCAAGTGCTCTACCGTGTCCACTTTGACGTCGCCATTGATCAGCGTCGTCGACATAGTGGTTTCACCGACGTTTTCCGCGCGGGCAGGAATCTGCACCACAGGGTCGAGGTCAGCGCGACAAAACACAATGCCAGTGTCGACAGGCGCAGGCTTGAGGGTCAGGTAGACCTTCTCCCCGGAATGCAGGCCTACACCTGTGGCACGGATAATATTTTTCAGTGTGCGTTGTTTAATCATGGCTTGGGCCGCTTCAGCGCAAATTGCGAACTGGTATCAACAAAGGCTGGCGATAATAGCAGACCGAGCCTTTGCTGAACACCAATCACCGTCATAGCCCTGATACATTCCATCAATCGGCCTGACGACGCAGGAATGCCGGGATGTCCAGGTAATCCAGATCGTCCTGCGGGTTCATCTTCGCGGCAGTCGCAGCACCGGCCTGAGCCTGGTTGCGCATGACGGTCGGACGGTCAAGGTCACGGTAGTTCACCGCCGGAGCTTCCTGACGCGCTGGAGCCGGTTGTTGAACCTGAGCGGAAGCCATGGAGGTGTGAACGGTGTTGTCGATGACCTTCACAGGCTTCTCGATTTTCGCGCCCAGACCGGTGGCAACCACAGTAACGTGCAGTTCGTCGCGCATGTCCGGATCGATCACGGTACCGACCTTGACCATCGCGTGTTCAGAAGCGAAGGCTTCGATGATGCTACCCACGTCGGAGTACTCACCCAGGGACAGGTCAGGACCGGCGGTGATGTTCACCAGGATGCCGCGTGCACCTTGCAGGTTCACGTCTTCCAGCAGCGGGTTGCGGATGGCCGCTTCGGTCGCTTCACGTGCACGGTTCGGACCGCTGGCGCAGCCAGTGCCCATCATCGCCATGCCCATTTCGCTCATCACGGTACGCACGTCGGCGAAGTCGACGTTGATCATGCCCGGACGCTTGATGATGTCGGAGATACCGCGCACGGCACCGGCCAGTACGTCGTCAGCCTTGGCGAACGCCGACAGCAAGCTGGCGTCTTTGCCGAGAATGGTCAGCAGCTTCTCGTTCGGAATGGTGATCAGCGAATCGACGCTTTCGGAGAGCATGCGGATGCCTTCGTCGGCGATCTGCATACGCTTGCGGCCTTCGAACGGGAACGGACGGGTCACGACCGCAACCGTCAGGATGCCCATTTCCTTGGCCACTTCGGCGATGATCGGCGCAGCACCGGTACCGGTACCGCCGCCCATGCCAGTGGTGATGAACACCATGTTGGTGCCGGCCAGCACTTCAGCGATGCGCTCGCGATCTTCCAGCGCAGCCTGACGGCCGACTTCCGGGTTGGCGCCGGCGCCCAGGCCTTTGGTCACACCGGTGCCGAGTTGCAGGATGGTGCGCGCGCCGATGTTTTTCAGCGCTTGAGCATCAGTGTTGGCGCAGATGAATTCAACGCCTTCGATGTTGCTCTTGACCATGTGGTTGACAGCGTTGCCGCCGCCACCGCCAACACCGATAACTTTGATTACCGGGCTTGCGGGGATGTTGTCTACGAGTTCGAACATTTTCCCTCTCCTTACATTCTCTAGTTTTTTCGCCTACTGCATTTTTGTAGCGGTGTTGCGGTAAAGCTTTAGAAGTTGCCTTGAACCCACTTCTTCAATCGGTCCAGCAACGGCGCCTGTGGCTCATCGTTGCTGTAGCTGTCGCGGCTGCCAATGCCCGAGAACGAGATCCCGTCGGACTGCTTCTGCAGGCCGTACATCAGCAAGCCAACGCCAGTGGAATAAATCGGGTTGCGCACCACGTCATCCAGACCCTTCACGCCGTGCGGCACGCCCAGGCGCACCGGCATGTGGAAGATTTCCTCGGCCAGCTCGGTGGCACCTTCCATCTTCGAGGTACCGCCGGTCAGGACGATGCCCGCCGGGATCAGGTCTTCGTAGCCGCTGCGACGCAGTTCGGCCTGGATCAGGGTGAACAGTTCGTCGTAACGCGGCTCGACCACTTCGGCCAGGGCCTGACGCGACAGTTCGCGCGGAGGACGGTCGCCAACGCTTGGCACCTTGATGGTTTCACCGGCACCGGCCAGTTTGGCCAGGGCACAGGCGTAGCGGATCTTGATCTCTTCGGCGTACTGGGTCGGGGTGCGCAACGCCATGGCGATGTCGTTGGTCACCTGATCACCGGCAATCGGGATCACCGCGGTGTGGCGGATCGCGCCTTCGGTGAAGATCGCGATGTCGGTGGTGCCGCCGCCGATGTCGACCAGGCAGACGCCCAGCTCTTTTTCGTCGTCGGTCAGTACCGAGTAGGCCGAGGCCAGTTGCTCGAGAATGATGTCGTCGATTTCCAGACCGCAGCGACGCACGCACTTTTCAATGTTCTGTGCGGCGTTGACGGCGCAGGTGACCACGTGAACCTTGGCTTCCAGACGCACACCGGACATGCCCAGAGGCTCGCGGACGCCTTCCTGGTTATCGATCACGTAATCCTGCGGCAGGGTGTGCAGCACGCGCTGGTCAGCCGGGATCGCCACGGCCTGGGCAGCGTCAAGTACACGCTCCAGGTCAGCCGAGCTCACTTCGCGGTCACGAATCGCCACGATGCCGTGGGAGTTCAGGCTGCGGATGTGATTGCCGGCCACGCCGACGAACGCCGAGTGAATGCGGCAGCCCGCCATCAGTTGGGCTTCTTCGATCGCGCGCTGGATCGATTGCACGGTCGACTCGATGTTCACCACCACGCCCTTCTTCAGGCCGCGGGACGGGTGAGTACCGATACCGACGATTTCCAGCGTGCCGTCGTCCGCGACCTCGCCTACCAGCGCCACCACCTTGGAGGTGCCGATATCCAGACCGACGATCATTTTGCCGCTTTGCACGTTTGCCATGGGTCCTGCCTCTTCTTAATTCTTTGCGACAGCGGGTTGGGCTGTCGTCGGCGCTACTGGTTCCCGCCAGCCAACAGCGAGGCCGTTGGCGTAGCGCAGATCGATGCGCGCAATGTTCGTAATCTGGTCTTTAAGCGTCTTGTCATAGATGGCGATGAAGCGGCGCATCTTTTCCACCAGGTTGCCGCGTCCCAGCAGCAGCTCGATGCCGGGGCCGGAGCTACCGGCACCGGTGGTCAGGAACCAGCTGCCACGTTCACGCAGTTCCAGACGCGCGATCGAGAAACCCAGCGGCCGGAGCATCTGGCTCAGCACCTGATACTGCTGCATCACTTGCTGCTGGGCCCGTTGTGGGCCGAACAGCTGTGGCAGGTGTTCGTAGTTCGCCAGTTCCTTGGGCGTAAACGCCTGGCCCTGGTTGTTGAGCAGCGACTCGTCGCCCCAACGGGCCACGGGCAGTTGCTCTTCGAGGCGGATCACCACCTGGTCCGGCCACACCCGGCGTACTTCGGCGTGGGCGATCCACGGCATTTGCTCAAGCTCGGTGCGCATGCCGGCCAGATCAATGGTGAAGAAGCTCGACGCCACGTACGGGGCGATTCGCTGCTGCACCGCTTGCTGGCTGATGTAGCTCAGGTCGCCCTGCACGGCGATCTTGGTGATCGGCCGATCGGCATACGGCAGCAAACGCTGCGCGCCTTCGTAGGTACCGAACCCCAACGCCACCAGCAGCACTGGCCAGAACAGGCTTTTCAGAAAGCCGAAATTGGCTTTCGGCAGGCGCGCAGACATCGGCTCTTTGGCCACCATTCGGCTGGCACCCCGCGGCACCGGCTTGCGGCCGGGTGCGGGTGGCTGATGTCTGAGCTGAGCGCCTTGCATGGTCTTAACCTCGCGCCTCTGTATGACCGGAGCCTTCAACACTGGCGGCCAGAATGGCCAGAACCAGTTGCTGGAAGTCCAGACCGGCAGCACGGGCCGCCATCGGCACCAGGCTGTGATCAGTCATGCCCGGTGCGGTGTTCACTTCCAGGAACCAGAACTGCCCGTCGGCGTCCTGCATCACGTCCGCCCTGCCCCAACCGGCAATACCCAGCGCCTCACAGGCCTTGGCCGTGAGATCCATGAGTTCCTGTTCCTTGGCGGCATCCAGCCCGCACGGAATGCGGTACTGGGTATCGTTGGCGATGTACTTGGCGTCGTAGTCGTAGAACGTGTGCGGTGTACCCAGGGCGATAGGAGGCAACACCTGGTCACGCAGGGTGGCGATGGTGAACTCCGGACCTTGAATCCATTGCTCCACCAAGACTTGCGAATCGTAGGTACTGGCCGCTTTCCATGCGTCGATCAACTCGGACGCAGAACTCACTTTGGCCATCCCGATACTTGAACCTTCATGCGCCGGTTTGACGATCAAAGGGAAGCCCAGTTCCGTCGCCGCGGAAATACAATCGGCTTCGCTGCACAGCACGGCGTGACGCGGCGTCGGAATCCCGAGGCTGTGCCAGACCTGCTTGGTGCGCAGTTTGTCCATCGCCAGTGCCGAGGCGAGGATGCCGCTGCCGGTGTAGGGAATGCCGGCGCATTCGAGCAGGCCCTGCATGGAGCCGTCTTCACCGCCACGGCCGTGGAGAATGATGAACGCACGGTCGATCTTTTCGTTCAGCAGACGCTGCAGAAAATCCTCGCCGACGTCGATCCCGAACGCGTCCACACCCGCGCTTTGCAGCGCGTCGAGCACAGCGTTACCGGACTTCAGCGAAACCTCACGCTCGGCACTCATGCCACCGAACAGCACGGCGACCCGGCCGAAGTCTTTCGGCGCGATGGTGGAGAACAGGTTGGCGTAGGCAGCAGTCATTTCAACTTCCCCTCGACCGACGCCGCCACGGCGCCGGCGAACAATTCACTTTTCAACAGCTTCGGCGCGAGACCGCCGATATCCCCGGCGCCCTGGCACAGCAGGATGTCGCCGGCACGCAGTAGCGGCTTGACCAGCGGCGCGAGGTCGACACCGCGCTCGATGTAGATCGGGTCGAGCTGACCGCGCTGACGGATGCTGTTGCACAACTTGCGGCTGTCCGCGCCCGGGATCGGCTCTTCGCCGGCCGGATAGACTTCCATCAGCAACAGCACGTTGGCATCGGCCAGTACATTGACGAAATCGTCGTACAGGTCACGGGTGCGGCTGTAACGATGCGGCTGGTAGACCATCACCAGACGGCGCTCCGGCCAGCCACCGCGCACGGCTTTGATCACCGCCGCGACTTCGGTCGGGTGGTGACCATAGTCGTCGACCAGCATCACGTTGCCGCCGTCCACCGGCAGTTCGCCGTAGACCTGGAAGCGTCGGCCAACGCCCTGGAACCCGGACAGGCCCTGAACGATGGCTTCATCACTGACGCCTTCGTCGGTGGCGATGCAGATGGTCGCCAGCGAGTTGAGCACGTTGTGGTTGCCCGGCATGTTCACGGAAACATCCAGCGGCTCGCGGTCAGGACGCAGCACGGTGAAGAACGTCTGCATGCCTTGCTGGCGCACATTGATCGCGCGCACGTCGGCGTCTTCGCTGAAGCCGTAGGTCACGGTCGGACGTTTGACCAGCGGCAGGATTTCACGCACCACCGGATCGTCCAGGCACATCACCGCCAAACCGTAGAACGGCAGGTTGTGCAGGAACTCGACGAAGGTTTTCTTCAGTTTGTTGAAGTCACCGTCGTAGGTCGCCATGTGGTCGGCGTCGATGTTGGTAACCACCGCCACCAGCGGTTGCAGGTGCAGGAAGCTCGCATCGCTTTCGTCGGCTTCGGCGATCAGATAGCGGCTGGTGCCGAGCTGGGCATTGGTACCCGCCGCATTCAGACGGCCACCGATGACGAAGGTCGGGTCCAGGCCACCGGCGGCGAACACCGAAGCGATCAGGCTCGTGGTGGTGGTTTTGCCGTGAGTACCGGCGACGGCGATGCCGTGGCGGTAGCGCATCAGCTCGGCGAGCATCTCGGCACGCGGCACCACCGGGATACGACGCTCAAGGGCGGTCGCCACTTCCGGGTTGGAAGTGTTCACAGCGCTCGAGACCACCAGTACGTCGGCGGTGGCAGCGTTCTCGGCACGGTGGCCGATATAGATGTGTGCGCCGAACGATTCCAGACGCTCGGTCACCGGCGAAGCCTTCAGGTCGGAACCGGACACTTCATAGCCCAGGTTCAACAACACTTCAGCGATGCCGCACATGCCCACGCCGCCGATACCGACGAAGTGGATGCGACGGATGCGGCGCATTTCCGGTTGTGGCATGGCTTTCTGATTCTCAACCATGGGCCACCTCCAGACAGGTATCGACCACGCTACGGGTGGCATCGGGTTTGGCCAGACGGCGGGCCGCTTGGGCCATTTCTTCGAGTCGTTGCGGTTGCATCAAGACCTCTGTCAGGCGCGCGGCAAGGTCCGCGGCACCAGTCGTTCTTTGCGGCATCACGAAGGCAGCGCCTTCACGGGCCAAATAATCGGCGTTGCGGGTCTGGTGATCGTCGATCGCGTGGGGCAAAGGCACCAGCATCGAGGGCAGACCAACGGCGGCCAGCTCACTGATGGTCAGCGCGCCAGCGCGGCACACCACCAGGTCAGCCCAGCCATAGGCCTGGGCCATGTCTTTGATGAACGGCTGCACCTGCGCATCCACGCCGGCGGCGCGATAGCGCTCTGCAGTCACGTCATCGTGGTTTTTGCCGGCCTGATGAAACACGTCCGGACGCAAATCGGCGGGGACTTGCGCCAGGGCTTCAGGCAGCAACTTGTTCAACGGTTCTGCGCCCAGGCTTCCGCCGAGGATCAGCAAACGCGCTTTGCGCCCGGCCAGAGCCGGTCGCGATGTTTCGAGGAACAGCTCGCTGCGCACCGGGTTTCCGGTGGTACGGCGGCTGTCCGACAGAGTAAAGGTGTCGGGGAACGCTTCACACACCCGGGCGGCGAACGGCACCAGCAACCGATTGGCGGTGCCGGCCACGGCGTTCTGTTCGTGAACGATCACCGGCACACCGGCCAGTTTCGCGGCAATCCCGCCAGGCCCGGTCACATAACCACCGAAGCCGACCACGCAGACTGGACGCAGCTTGCGAATCACCGCCCGCGCCTGCCACACCGACTTGAGCAACATGAACGGCGCCTTGAGCAGCGACAGCTTGCCCTTGCCACGCAAACCCGTGGCATTGATGCGGTGCAGTTCAAGACCTGCAGCCGGTACCAGTTCGTTTTCGATTCCGCGTGGCGTGCCGAGCCAATGCACGGTGTAGCCGCGCGCTTGGAATTCGCGGGCACAGGACAGCGCCGGGAACACGTGGCCACCGGTGCCGCCGGCCATGATCAATACGTTAGCGCCCATGGTTCGGCTCCTCGGCGAAGTCGCTCTCATGGAATTCCATCTCTTCACTGCCCAGGTGGGTCCGACTCTCCCACTCGATCCTCAGCAACAGACCAAGGCAGGCGCAGCAGATCACCAGGGAACTGCCGCCATAACTGAGGAACGGCAGGGTCAGGCCCTTGGTCGGCAACAGGCCGACGTTCACGCCGATGTTGATCAGGAACTGACCGATCCACAGGAACGACAGACCGTAAGCCACGTAAGCGGCGAAGAATTGCTTGGCCTTCTCGGCCCACAAACCGATATACATGCCGCGAATACACACGAAGACGAACAGCGCGACTGTGCACAGCGAACCGACGGCGCCCAGCTCTTCGGCCAGTACCGAGAACACGAAGTCGGTGTGCGCTTCAGGCAGGTAGAACTGTTTCTGCACGCTGTTGCCCAGGCCAACGCCCAGCCACTCACCGCGACCGAAAGCGATCAATGCCTGCGACAACTGATAACCGGCACCGAACTGGTCGGCCCACGGGTCAGCGAAGTTGGTCAGACGCGCCATTCGATAAGGCTGCATCTGGATCAGCAACACCACCGCTCCGACTGCCAGCACCACCATCAGCGAGAAGCGGAACAGCCCGACCCCGCCAAGGAACAGCATCGCCGCCGCAGCCCCCATCATTACCACGGTGGCACCGAAGTCCGGCTCCATCAGCAACAGGCCCGCCATTGGCAGCAGCACGATGAACGGCTTGAAGAAGCCCATCCAGCTCTCGCGCACTTCTTTCTGCCGACGCACCAGATAACCGGCGAGGTAGATCACCACGAAGACTTTGGCGATCTCCGACGGCTGTACGTTGAAGAAGCTGAAACCGATCCAGCGCATCGAACCGTTCACTTCACGGCCGATCCCGGGGACGATCACCATCACCAGCAGACCGAATGCACCGATCAGCATCATCCAGCCCAGACGCTGCCAAGTGGCGATCGGAATCATCATGGTGATGATGCAGGCACCCAGGCCCAGCGCCACATAGATCAGGTGGCGAATCATGTAGTACAGCGCGCTGCCCGACTGCGCCGCCGCCACTTCGGTGGAGGCCGAGGCGATCATGATCAGGCCCAAGCCCAGCAGCGCCAGGCAGCCGGCGAGCATCGGGAAATCGAGGTCGATGCCACGGCCGGTGATGATCGGCGACGGGTACGGCTTGATGATATTGCGCAGGCTCATGCCAGATCCTCCACGGCGCGGACGAACTGGTGACCACGGTCTTCGTAATTCTTGAACATGTCGAAACTGGCGCAGGCCGGCGACAGCAGCACCACGTCACCCGGTTGGGCGACCGCGCGGCATTGCGCAACGGCGTCGAGCAGCGACGTGGCGCGAATCAGCGGCACGGCGTCACCGATGGCCGCGCCGATCTTGTCGGAGTCGCGGCCCATCAGGATCACGGCGCGGCAGTTGGCCGCCACCGGATCGCGCAAATCGTTGAACTCGGCGCCTTTGCCGTCGCCACCGGCGATCAGCACGACTTTGCCGTCGATATCCGCACCCAGGCCTTCGATGGCGGCCAGTGCGGCGCCGACATTGGTGGCCTTGGAATCGTTGTAGTAACCGACGCCGTCGAGATCACGCAGCCACTGGCAGCGGTGTTCGAGGCCGGTGAAGTTGCGCAGGGCATCAAGCATGGCGTCGAACGGCAGGCCGACCGCATGCCCCAGCGCCAGCGCCGCGAGGGCATTGGCCTGGTTATGCGCGCCGCGCACTTTCAGTTCGCGCACCGGCATCAGGTTCTGGAATTCGAAGGCCAGGTATTTCTCGCCGTCTTCTTCGCGCAGGCCGAAAGCCTTGAAATCCGGTTTGTTCAGGCCGAAGGTCCAGCACGGCTGGCCCTCGCCGATCAGCGGACGGCTGAGCGCGTCCTGACGGTTGACCACGAACTGCTTCGCGCCACGGAAGATCCGGTGCTTGGCCAGGTGGTACGCCGGCAGGCCGCTGTAGCGGTCCATGTGGTCTTCGCTGATGTTCAACACGGTAGCCACTTCAGCGTTGAGCTGGTCGGTGGTTTCCAGCTGAAAACTCGACAGTTCCATCACATACAGCTCGACGTCGTCGCTGAGCAGGTCCAGCGCCGGCGTGCCGAGGTTGCCGCCCACCGCGACGCGTTTGCCGGCTGCAGCCGCCATCTCGCCGACCAGGGTGGTGACGGTACTTTTCGCGTTGGAACCGGTGATGGCCACGATCGGCGCCCGCGCGTTACGCGCGAACAGCTCGATGTCGCCGGACATTTTCACGCCACGGGCGGCAGCGGCTTGCAGGGCCGGGGTCGCCAGCGCCAGGCCAGGGCTCACGTAGAGCTCGTCGGCACGGCACAGGAATTCGACGTCCAGCTCGCCACAACGCACTTCCACGTGCGGATAGTCACGCTTGAGCGTGGCCAGTTCCGGTGGATTGTCCCGCGTATCGGCAACGGCAAACGACACGCCCCGGTTCGCCAGGAAGCGAACCAGGGACATGCCGCTCTTGCCGAGGCCGACAACGATGCGGAAGTGGTCAGAAGCGATCAGAGACACTCGTTCTACCTCAGCTTCAGGGTGGCAAGGCCGATCAGCACGAGAATCACGGTGATGATCCAGAAACGGACGATCACGCGTGGCTCGGGCCAGCCCTTGAGTTCAAAGTGGTGGTGAATCGGTGCCATGCGGAACACACGGCGCCCGGTCAGCTTGAAAGAGGCAACCTGGATAACCACCGACAGGGTTTCCATCACGAACACGCCGCCCATGATGAACAGGACGATTTCCTGACGGACGATCACTGCGATGGTGCCCAGTGCCGCGCCCAGTGCCAGAGCACCGACGTCGCCCATGAACACTTGCGCGGGATAGGTGTTGAACCAGAGGAAGCCCAGACCGGCACCGATCAGTGCGCCGCAGAACACGATCAGTTCGCCCGCGCCCGGCACATAAGGGATCAGCAGGTATTCAGCGAATTTCACGTTACCCGACAGGTAGCAGAAGATGCCCAGACCGCCGCCGACCATCACGGTTGGCATGATCGCCAGACCGTCGAGGCCGTCAGTCAGGTTGACCGCGTTGCTTGAGCCGACGATCACGAAGTAGGTCAGCACGATGAACCCGGCGCCCAGCGGAATGCTGTAGTCCTTGAGCATCGGCAGGATCAGCGTGGTTTCCACCGGCGTGGTGGCGGTCATATAAAGGAAGATCGCCGCGCCCAGACCGAACACCGACTGCCAGAAATATTTCCAGCGGCTTGGCAAGCCACGGGAGTTCTTCTCGATCACTTTGCGGTAGTCGTCGACCCAGCCAATGGCGCCGAACAGCAGAGTCACCAGCAGCACGACCCAGACGTAGCGGTTGCTCAGGTCAGCCCACAACAGGGTGCTGACACCGATGGAAGACAGAATCAACGCGCCGCCCATGGTCGGCGTACCCGACTTGGACAGGTGCGATTGCGGGCCGTCGTTACGAACGGACTGGCCGATCTGACGGTTCTGCAGGGTGCGGATCATCCACGGGCCATAGCACAGCGACAAAACCAGCGCGGTCAGCACACCGAGGATCCCGCGCAGGGTCAGGTACTGGAAGACCGCGAAGCCTTTGTAGAACTGTTGCAGATACTCCGCTAGCAGCAGCAGCATTAATGTTTCTCCAGACTGGACCCGCACAGAGCCGCAACGATGTTTTCCATCGCTGCACTGCGCGAACCCTTGATCAAAATGGTGGTGTTTGTGTCCTGCTCGGCGTCGAGGGCCTGGATCAGTTCGGCTTGCGTGCCGAAGTGATGCGCCTCTTTGCCGAATGCGTTCACGGCGTGGACCATGTTCGGCCCGACCGCGTAAAGCGCGGAAACCTTGCCCCGGGCGTATTCGCCCACGTCGCGGTGCCCCTGCTCCGCCCAGTCGCCCAACTCGCCGATATCTCCGAGCACCAGGACGGTGCGGCCGGAAAAGCCGGCGAGTATATCAACGGCAGCGCACATGGAGGTGGGGTTTGCGTTGTAAGTGTCATCGATCACGCGCATGCCGTTCTTCGCCAGTTGCGCGACGGTGCGGCCCTTGACCGGTTGTACCGCGCCAAGCCCGGTGGCAATGCCGAACAGCGACACGCCCAAGGCGTGAGCGGCAGCGGCGGCAGCCATGGCGTTGGCGACGTTATGGGTGCCGAGCAGGTTCAGCTGAACGTGCTCCACACCTTCAGGGGTATGCAGGTTGAAGGCCGGGCAACCCCGGGCATCGGTGCTCAGGTCGCTGGCGTAGAAATCTGCCTGCGGATTGCTCAGGGAGAAGGTCAGCACCTTGCGTGCGCCGGCGCGGAGCTTCCAGATTCCGAAGGCCTTGTCGTCGAGGTTGAGCACGGCAATACCATCCGCCGCGAGCCCGTCGATGATCTCGCCTTTGGCCTCGACGATTTTTTCCGGCCCGCCGAACTCGCCAACGTGGGCGGTGCCAGCGTTGTTGAGGATCGCCACGTGTGGCTTGGTCAGCCCGACGGTGTAGGCGATTTCGCCCAGACGCGAGGCGCCCAGTTCGATCACGGCGGCAGTGTGTTCCGGTGCCAGTTCGAGCAGGGTCAGCGGCGCGCCGAGGTCGTTGTTCAGATTGCCGCGCGTCGCCAGCACCGGACCGCGGGTACGCAGGATGCTCGCCAGCATTTCCTTGACCGTGGTCTTGCCGCTGGAGCCGGTAATGGCCGCCACCGGTTGCGTGAACGCGGCACGGTTCAGCGCACCCAACTGGCCGAGGGCCTGACGGGTGTCCTTGACCAGCAGTTGCGGCAAGGTGCTGTCGGCGACTTCACGCTCGACCAGTGCCGCCACCGCGCCTTTGTCGGCGACATCGTTCAGATAGTCGTGACCGTCAAAGCGCGGGCCAGTCAGGGCAATAAACAGTTGGCCAGCGGTGATCGCACGGCTGTCGATGCTGACACCATCGAAACTGGCGTCGCTGCTGATCAGACGGGCGTCGAGCACGTTGGTCAGTTCGCTCAATGTCAGAGCCTTAAGCATGGGCCACCTCCCACGCGGTGAGGGCATGATCGGCCTCGACCAGATCGGAGAAAGCGTGCCGCTCGCCGTTGATTTCCTGATAGTCCTCGTGGCCTTTGCCGGCCAGAACGATCACGTCATCGGCCGATGCAGCAGCGATGAGTTGGGCAATCGCCTGACCACGGCCGGCGACGAAGGTGACTTTATCCACAGCGGTGAAACCGGCGCGGATGTCGTCGAAAATCTGCGCCGGGTCTTCCGTGCGCGGGTTGTCATCGGTGACCAGTACGCGATCGGCCAGACGCTCGACCACTTCGGCCATCAGCGGACGCTTGCCGCGATCACGATCACCGCCACAGCCGAACAGGCACAGCAACTGGCCTTTGACGTGTGGGCGCAATGCAGTCAGAACTTTTTCCAGCGCATCCGGGGTGTGCGCGTAATCGACCACCACCAGCGGCTGAGTGCCGCCACCCAGACGCTGCATACGTCCGGCAGGGCCTTCGAGTTTCGGCAGCACCTTGAGAATTTCGTCTAGGGCGTAATCCAGACCGAGCAAGGCGCCGACTGCCGCCAGTACGTTGCTCAGGTTGAAACGACCGAGCAGCGTGCTGCGCAGGTGATGCTCGCCCTGCGGCGTGACCAGCGTGGCGCGCACGCCGTGGTCATCGAACTGCGCTTCGCGGACATACAAATAGGCGCTGCTGTCGAGCAGGCTGTAACTGATCAAACGCGACTCGCGTTTTTCGCCGGCCAACTGCCGACCGAAATCGTCGTCGAGGTTGACCACGCGGCACTTCAGGTCATTCCAGGCGAACAGCTTGGCCTTGGCCTCGGCGTACGCCTGCATGGTGCCGTGATAATCCAGGTGGTCGCGGGACAGGTTGGTCATCACCGCGACGTCGAACGCCAATGCAGTGACCCGGCCCTGATCCAGACCGTGGGACGACACTTCCATGGCCACGGCTTTGGCCCCGGCCTTTTTCAGGTCGGCCAGAGTGGCTTGCATGGCGATCGGATTCGGCGTGGTGTGCAGGCCGCTTTCCAGCGCGCCATGGAAGCCGGAACCCAGCGTACCAACGATGCCGCAATGCTGACCAAGCAGATCGAGTGCCTGCGCGACCAGTTGGGTCACGCTGGTTTTGCCATTGGTGCCGGTAACACCGATCAGGTTCAAGTGATGGCTCGGCTCGCCATAAAAGCGCCCGGCGATGTCGGACAGCTGCGCCGCCAGGCCTTTGACCGGAATCAACGGTACTTCGGTGATCGGCAGCACGGTGGCGCCTTCCACTTCGTAAGCAACTGCCGCCGCGCCGCGCTGCAAGGCATCGGCGATGTGCGCACGGCCATCGAACTTGCCACCCGGCACGGCGAGGAACAGGTCACCCGCGCGTACGTTGCGGCTGTCCAGCGCCAATTCACGGATCAACAGATCATGGCCGGCGTGGGGGAATATCTTGTTCAGACTCAGAGACATCAGCCGCGCCCTCCATTGGCTTTCAGCGGAACGACCGGGGTAGCGTTGGCCTGTTGGGTAGTCGGCAGGTTGTCCGGGGTCACGTTCATCAGGCGCAGGGTGCCGGACATCACACGGCTGAACACTGGCGCCGACACCAGACCACCGAAGTAACCGGCCTTGGACGGTTCATCGATCACCACCACGATGGCGTAACGCGGATCACTCATCGGCCCGAAACCGGCGAACAGCGAGCGGTAGGAGTTTTCGGCGTAGCCCTTGGTGCCCACCGAAGTCTTGCGCGCAGTACCCGACTTGCCGGCCACGTGATACGCCGGCACCTGCGCACGGAACACGCCGCGCGGTGCTTCGATCACTTGCTGCAGCATGCCTTGCATGGTTTTCGCGACCGCTTCCGGCAATACCTGAGTGGTCTGCGGCGGCTTGTCGGTTTTGATCAGCGTCAGCGGTGCGAGACGACCGTTGTTGGCCAGCGCCGAGAATGCGTGCACCAGCTGGATCGCGGTCACGGAAATACCGTAGCCATAAGACAGTGTCGCGGTTTCGGCTTTGCGCCAGTCGCGGTAGTTCGGCAGGTTGCCGACGCGCTCGCCCGGAAAGCCCAGGCCGGTGTCTTGGCCGAGGCCGACTTTCTGTGCGAGACGGTAAATGGTTTCACCGCCGATATCGAACGCGACCTTGCTCATGCCGACGTTACTGGAATTGATCAGGATGCCGGTCATGTCGAGTACCGGCCCCTCGGTCTTCGACACGTCCTTGATCGTGTACTTGCCGATCTGCAGCGAGCCCGGATACACCTCGACGGTGTCGGTCGGTTTCCAGCGACCGGACTCGATGGCGGCGCTCATCGAGATCGCTTTCATGGTCGAACCCGGTTCGAACACGTCGATCATCGCGCGGTTACGCATCATCGCCGGCTGCAGGTTGCGACGGTTGTTCGGGTTATAGGTCGGCTGGTTGACCATGGCGAGAATCTCGCCGGTCTTCACGTCCATGATCACCAGACTGCCAGCCTTGGCGCCATTCTCGATGATCGCGTTGCGCAGCTCGCGGTTCGCCAGGTATTGCAGACGCAGGTCAATCGACAACGCCAAGGGCTTGCCGGCCTTGGCGTTCTTGGTGACCTGGACATCCTTGATCAGCCGACCGCGCCGATCCTTGATGACCTGCCGCTTGCCCGGCACCCCGGCCAGCCACTCGTCGTAGGCCAGCTCGACGCCTTCACGCCCGTGATCGTCAATGTCGGTAAAGCCGACCATGTGCGCGGTGACTTCACCGGCCGGGTAGAAGCGGCGGAATTCTTCGATGCCGTAAACGCCCGGCACTTTCAGGTCGAGCACAGCCTGGCCCTGCTCGGGGGTCAGCCCGCGCACCAGGTAAATGAATTCTTTGTTGGCCTGAGCTTCGAGACGTTCGGCCAGGGCTTTCGGATCCTGCCCCAGCGCCGCGGCCAGTGCCGGCCACTTCTCTTTGGCCGTCTGCATTTCCTTGGCGTTGGCCCACAGCGTCGTCACCGGGGTACTCACGGCCAACGGCTCGCCGTTACGGTCGGTGATCAGACCACGGTGAGCAGGAATCGGGATGTGACGGAGACTGCGCGCGTCGCCCTGCCCCTTGAGGAAGTCACGGTCAACCACTTGCAGGTCGATGATGCGCCAGCAGATCGCCGCGACCATCACGCCGAGCAGAGCCACCATCAGGCGGAAGCGCCACGGGAAGAGTGCGCCTTCGAGTTTCATCATGGCGCCACCATCTTCACGTCAGCCGCGCCCGGAATGTGCATTTTCAATTGTTCAGTGGCCAGCACTTCGATGCGGCTGTGCGCTGTCCAGGTGCTTTGCTCGAGAATCAGACGCCCCCACTCGGCCTGCGCCTTGTCGCGCACGCTGAGTTCGTTGTAAAGGGTGTTAAGCAACTGCCGGTTCCAGTGCGCGCTGTAGGACACGCCGATGGCCGACACGAGCACGCCGACAAACAGCAGCAGCATGATAAAGCTGCCGCCCGGCAGGGGCTTGGCGAAAAGCTTGCTCACCGCAACTTCTCCGCAACACGCATGACAGCGCTACGGGAACGTGGGTTGGCTTTGAGTTCGGCGTCGGAGGCCGTCTGCGCTTTGCCATGGATTTTGATTTTCGGTTCGAACGCCACGTGGCGCACGGGCAGGTTGCGCGGCAGGTTGTCGGCTTCGCCTTTTACCAGCTTGCGCATGAACAGTTTGACGATGCGGTCTTCCAGCGAGTGAAAGCTGATGACCACCAGGCGGCCGCCAATTTCAAGCGCATCCAGGGCGGCTTCGAGGCCGGCCTCCAGATCGCCCAGTTCGTTGTTGACGTGAATGCGCAAGCCCTGGAACGCGCGGGTCGCCGGGTTCTTGCCCTTCTCCCACGCCGGGTTGGCGACTTTCAGAACTTCCGCCAGATCGGCGGTGCGCTCGAACGGCTTGATGTCGCGGCGCTCGGCCACGGCACGGGCCATGCGCCCGGAGAAACGCTCTTCGCCGTATTCCTTGAACACCCGGGCAATTTCTTCCACCGGCGCAGTGTTGACGAACTCGGCGGCGCTGATGCCACGGGACGGATCCATGCGCATGTCCAGCGGGCCGTCATTGAGGAAACTGAAGCCGCGCTCGGCGTCATCCAGTTGCGGCGACGACACGCCGAGATCGAGCAGGATACCGCTGACCTTGCCGCTCAGCCCTTGTTCGGCGACCACCGAACCCAGTTCGGCAAAGCTGCGCTGCACAACGACAAAGCGGCCGTCTTCGGCCGCTAGCGTTTGCCCGGTGGCAATCGCTTGAGGATCCTTGTCGAATCCGATCAGTCGGCCGTCCGGCCCGAGCTGGCTGAGGATCAGCCGACTATGCCCGCCGCGCCCGAACGTACCGTCCAGATAGCAGCCATCAGGGCGTACGGCGAGAGCCTCGACGGCTTCGTCAAGCAGTACGGTGATGTGGTTAAAGCCGCTATCAATAGTCACAGGATCAAATCACGCAGTTCGTCAGGCATGGCGCCCGGTTGTTGAATAGCAGCAAGGTCAGCGGCAGATACCGCGTTCCATGCATCCTCGTCCCACAATTGGAACTTGTTCAGTTGGCCCACCAGCATCGCTTTCTTATCAAGCTTGGCGTATTCGCGCAGACGCGGTGGAACCAGAAAACGACCACTGCCGTCGAGTTCGAGGTCGACGGCATTACCAATCAATAAACGCTGCAGGCGACGGTTCTCTTCACGAAGCGAAGGGAGTGCACGCAACTTGGTTTCAATGATTTCCCACTCGTCGAGCGGGTAGACACACAGGCACGGATCAACGGCATCAATGGTCACGATCAACTGGCCGGAACTACGCGAAACGAGCTCGTCACGGTACCGGCTCGGCATGGCGAGACGGCCCTTAGCATCGAGACTGATAGCGTTAGCTCCGCGAAACACGTCAGCGTTTCTCCAATTTTTATCGTTTTGAGCTCAAAAAACCCACTTCATGCCACTTTCCGCCACTTGCGCACACTATAGGAATGCGCCCACCACACCGTCAAGGCGCGGATTAAAGGAAAACCCTTACAGAACGGAGATTTAGGAGCTTAAAAGGAGGGGCAACGACAATTTGGCGGATACTTTTGACCAATAACTTGATGCAGCACTGAAAGCTGCGCTCGGAAGTTAAAGTGATTTGTTAAGAGTAAGATTTTTTCGGTATTACAAAAGCGCTTCTGCTGTTGATTGAAGCAAGGTGGGAAATGGCTATTACTGCATTTGCCGCTGCCGGACTTTAGCGCAGGCCTGCCGATAATAACCAGCCCTGATGCCATTGATTCAAGCAGGGAAAGAAAAAGGTGGAGAGTCGATCTGTAAGCCGGGTTCTGTCTTGAACAGTCATTCGTCTACGATGGCCATCACTGGACATCTTTAGCAACCTACCCGGTCCCAGCGCGGGCCACGCCTTGGGACCCTATTTGGTCTTGCTCCAAGTGGGGTTTACCTAGCCACGAACTGTTGCCAGACGTGCGGTGCGCTCTTACCGCACCTTTTCACCCTTACCGGCGCCGAAGCGCTTAGGCGGTTATTTTCTGTGGCACTTTCCGTAGGCTCACGCCTCCCAGGCATTACCTGGCACTTCGCCCTATGGAGCCCGGACTTTCCTCCCCCCTCTAATTTTCATAGAGGGCAGCGACTGTCCGATCGACTCTCCGCCGCGCAGGTTAACGGCAGAGCGCCCGAAGAACAAGCGCTAATAGCCGTGAAACCCGTCTGCGCGACGGGTTACTCGCCCTTCTGCTGCTCCAGTGCGACCTGATACAGCACGTTTTTGCGCTCACCGGTGATTTGCGCGGCCAGGGCGGCGGCGCGCTTGAGCGGCATCTCTTCGAGCAGCAGGTTGAGGACGCGCATCGCCTCGCTGCTGACCGCGTCCTCGGACTCCGGTGCAGACCAGCCGGCGACCAGCACCACACACTCGCCGCGCTGCTGGTTGCTGTCGGACTCGACAAACGCACGCAACTCAGCCAGCGGCAACCCTTTGAGCGTCTCGAAAGTCTTGGTGATTTCCCGGGCCAGCAATGCCTGACGCTCGCCACCGAACACCGCTTCCATGTCCTGCAGGCACTCGAGAATGCGATGCGGGGCCTCGTAGAAAATCAGCGTGCGTGGCTCTTCCTTTACCGATTCCAGGCGCGCCTTGCGCCCCGCCGACTTGGCCGGCAGGAAGCCTTCAAAAATGAACCGGTCGGAGGGCAGCCCCGCCGTCGACAGCGCTGCGATCAACGCACAGGCACCCGGCACCGGCACCACATTGATGCCCGCCGCCCGCGCCTGACGCACGAGGTGATAACCCGGATCGGAAATCAGCGGTGTCCCGGCATCAGATATCAGCGCGACGTTATCGCCTGCCAGCAAACGGGTAATAAAGCGGCTACCTTCATCACGTTCGTTATGTTCATGGCACGCGGCCAGCGGCGTGGCAATACCGAAGTGCTGCATCAAGCGCGCCGAGTGCCGCGTGTCTTCGGCGGCGATCAATGCCACTTCGCGGAGGATTTTCAGAGCCCGGGCGCTGATGTCGTCCAGGTTGCCGATGGGCGTCGCCACCACATAAAGCGAGCCAGCAGCGGAATTCAAAGGACCTGGAGCAGTCAAAGCGCACACCTCATGATCGGTAAAAGCCGGCATTGTAACGCGTCACGAGGCTTGCGATGCGTTCCGGCCGACGCCGGTTTTGCGCGCCTTTGTGCGATGCCGCAACATTTGCTTCAGCTAAATTGACGGTTTCACGCCAGTAACATCGCGCCCCGGCCAGCGCTTGGGTACAATTCCACGCTAATTTGATCGAGTATCAGGAACACTTACATGATCGCTTGCCTGCGGCTGTTCACTGCCCTCTGCCTCGCTGCCTTATTGGCGGCCTGCGCCAGCTCCCCTTCCTCCAGCCTTGGCGAACTTCCACGGACTCCGGATGCCAGCATCGAGCAACTGCTCGAACAGGCTACCCAGGCCAAGACGCCGGAAAAAGCCGCGTTGTTGCGCTTGAGCGCGGCAGACCTCGCTTATCGCCAGGGCAATGCCGGCCAGTCCGCGCAGATCCTGCAACAAGTGCCAATGGAGCAGTTGAAGCCAGGCCAGCAGATCTTCGCCAGCACCTTGTCCGCTGAGCTGGCAATGACGCGTAATCAGCCGAAAGCTGCGCTGACCGCCCTGAGCCATCCGAGCCTGCAGCATCTGAGCGAAATGCCGGAAGACCAGCAAGTGCGCACCGGCACCGTGCATGCCCGCGCACTGGAAGCCGATGGCCAGACCCTGGCGGCCGCTCGCGAGCGCATCTTCATCGCGCCAATGCTCAAAGGCGAAGCCGCGAGCAAGAACCACGAAGCCATCTGGACTTTGATCGCTTCGCTGCCGACCGATCAACTGCAACCCAACACCGCCGACGATCTCGGCGGCTGGATGGGCCTGGCCCTGGCTGTGAAAACCGCCGGCACCCTGGAACAGCAGCAAGCGGCGATCGATGCCTGGCGCGCACAGAATCCAAAGCACCCAGCAGCAATCAACCTGCCGCTGCCACTGACCAAACTCAAGGAACTGGCCAGCCAGCCCCTGAGCAAGATTGCCCTGCTGCTGCCGCAAGACGGCCCACTGGCCTCAGTCGGTAAAGCGCTGCGTGAAGGCTTCATGGCGGCGCACTATCAAGCACAACAGGCCGGTCAGAAGCCGCCCGCCATCGAGTTTTACGACAGCTCCAAACTGACCTCGATGGACGAGTTCTACCGCAAGGCCCAGGCCGATGGCGTGCAACTGGTGGTCGGCCCGCTGGAAAAACCGCTGGTCAAGCAATTGAGCACCCGTCCGCAACTGCCAATCACCACCCTCGCGCTGAATTACAGCGAAGGCGATCAAGGTCCGGCGCAACTGTTCCAGTTCGGTCTGGCGGCTGAAGACGAAGCTCGCGAAGTTTCGCGTCGCGCCCGCGCCGACGGCCTGCATCGCGCGGCGATCATGGTGCCGAAAGGCGAATGGGGCGACCGCGTATTGCGTGCGTTCAGCCAGGACTGGCAGGCCAATGGCGGCAGCATCGTTGCCACCGAACGCGTTGATCAGCCAGTGCAACTGGCCCAGCAGATCGCTGACATGTTCCAGCTGCGTCAAAGCGAAGCCCGCGCCAAGAGCCTGCAAAACGCTGCTGGCACCAATGTCGCCGCGCAGCCGTCGCGTCGCCAGGACATCGAGTTCATCTTCCTCGCAGCCACCCCGCAGCAAGCGCAGCAGATCAAGCCGACTCTGAACTTCCAGTACGCGGGTGACGTTCCGGTGTACGCAACTTCCCACGTGTACAGCGCCAGCGGCGATGTGAACCAGTACAACGACATGAACGGCGTGCGCTTCTGCGAAACCCCATGGTTGCTGGAAGCCAATGACCCGCTGCGTCAGCAAGTCACCGCGCAATGGCCGCAAGCGGCCGGCAGCCTTGGTCGCCTTTACGCCATGGGCGTCGACGCCTACCGTCTGGCGCCGCGCCTGGGTCAGTTGAAGGCGCTGCCGGACAGCCGCATCGAAGGTCAGTCGGGTAGCCTGGGCATGACCCAGACCCAACGCGTAGTGCGTCAGTTGCCATGGGCGCAGTTCGTCAACGGTCAGGTTCAACGCCTGCCGGACACCCCGCGCTGATGCCCGACGGCTCGCACCTGCAAAGCGGTAAAGATGCCGAGCGCCAGGCGCTCGAGCATCTGCAACACCAGGGTCTGCGCCTGCTGGCGCAGAACTGGTCATGCAAACGGGGCGAGCTTGATCTGGTCATGCTTGATGGCGATACAGTAGTATTCGTCGAAGTCCGCTACAGAAAAAACACTCAATGGGGTGGCGCGCTCGCTAGCATCGATGAGCGCAAACGGCAGAAGCTGATTTTCGCCGCACAGCATTTCCTTCAGCGCGAGTCACGCTGGGCCGATTCCCCTTGCCGCTTCGACGTGGTGGCCATCGACAGGCACCCGGATCAGTTGAACTGGTTGCAGAATGCGTTCGATGGTTGATTCTCTGCACACCACCCCGGACACTTTCACCGACAATTTTTGCTCTTTGCTTTGCGGGCTGCACATTCACGTGCCGAACAGCCGCGCTACTTAAGGTCACACAGATGGACATGCAATCCCGAATTCGCCAGCTTTTCCAGGCCAGTATCGACACCAAGCAACAGGCGATGGACGTACTTGCACCGCACATCGAGCAAGCCAGCCAGATCATGGTCAACGCCCTGCTCAACGAAGGCAAAATGCTTTCGTGCGGCAACGGCGGCTCTGCCGGCGACGCCCAGCACTTCTCCTCCGAGCTGCTCAACCGCTTCGAGCGTGAACGCCCGAGCCTGCCGGCCATCGCTCTGACCACCGACAGCTCGACCATCACCTCGATCGCCAACGACTACAGCTACAACGAAGTGTTCTCCAAGCAGATCCGCGCACTGGGTCAACCCGGCGACGTATTGCTGGCGATTTCGACCAGCGGCAACTCCGCAAACATTATTCAAGCGATCCAGGCCGCACATGATCGCGAAATGGTTGTCGTAGCTTTAACTGGCCGCGATGGCGGCGGCATGGCTTCACTGCTGCTGCCTGAAGATGTCGAGATTCGCGTACCGGCCCATGTCACTGCACGTATTCAGGAAGTCCATCTGCTGGCGATCCATTGCCTCTGCGATCTGATCGACAGCCAACTGTTCGGGAGTGAAGAATGACCCCTAATCGCCTTGGCCTTCTGGCCTTGACCCTGTGCCTCGGCATCAGCGGCTGCACCTCGGTGGTGAATGCCAGCCGTGAAGCGCCGATTGAAGACGACCGCGGCACCCGAACCTTCGGCAGTAAAATCGACGACTCGCTGATCGAAACCAAAGTCGGCGTCAACGTGGCCAAGGCCGACCCCGGCCTGGACAAGGATTCACATATCGTCGTCACCAGCTTCAACGGCGTGGTCCTGCTTGCCGGCCAGACGCCGCGCGAAGACCTCAAGGCCAAGGCCGAACAGGCCGCCGCCAACGTGCAGCGCGTGAAGAAAGTGCACAACGAACTGCAAGTGATTGCACCTTCAAGCTTCCTCGCTCGCCAGAACGACGCCTGGCTGACCACCAAGATCAAGACCCAGATGCTGACCGACGCCAGCATTCCCGGCTCGCGCATCAAGGTCGTGACCGAGAACGGTATCGTTTACCTGCTGGGCCTGCTGACCAAACAGGAAGCACAACAGGCGACCAATCTGGTGCAAGGCGTTGCCGGCGTGCAGAAGATCGTGAAGCTGTTCGAATACATCGATTGATCTGCACTTCTGTAGGAGCTGCCGAGTGAAACGAGGCTGCGATCTTTTGATCGTCAAAAACAAGATCAAAAGATCGTCCGAACGCGGCCCGAGCCTTCGGCAGCTCCTACGTAATAAAAAAGGCGACCCTCTCGGGTCGCCTTTTTTATTACTTCACCACTTTCAAACTTGGCCGGCCACTTGGGCGCGGCGGCTCGCTGTCGGGTGGCGGCACATCGTCATCAGGCTCGATATCGTCTTCGTCATCCATCGGCGACTCTAGATCGAACACCATGCCCTGACCGTTTTCCCGGGCATAAATACCCAGAATTGCGCTGATCGGCACATAGAGACTATGCGGAACGCCACCGAAGCGACCCTCAAAGGTCACCACGTCGTTGTCCATGTGCAAGTGCCGCACGGCACTGGGCGAAATGTTCAGGACAATCTGCCCGTCGCTGGCGAAACCTTGCGGCACCTGCACTGCCGGGTATTCGGAATTGACCAGCATGTGCGGGGTGCAATCATTATCCACAATCCACTCGTAGAGCGCGCGGACCAGATAAGGTCGACTGGAGTTCATAGCGGCTCCTTAAGCCTTAGCGCATATCGCGTTCGACGCCAGACAGACTCGCCTGGAAAGCCTCACGCGCAAACTGGCGCTCCATATAATCAAGCAGCGGCTTGGCCGGCCGCGGCAGTTCAATACCCAGAATCGGCAAACGCCAGAGTATTGGCAATAGGCAGCAATCCACCAGACTTTGTTCCTCACTGAGGAAAAACGGCTTGTCGGCAAACAACGGCGACACGCCCGTCAGGCTTTCACGCAATTCCTTGCGCGCCACGACACGCGCGGCTTCCTTGGTTTTCGGATCCAGGATCAGATCCACCAGCCCACACCAGTCGCGCTGAATACGGTGAATCAGCAGACGGCTGTTGGCACGCGCCACCGGGTAAACCGGCATCAGTGGCGGATGCGGGTAACGCTCATCCAGATATTCCATCACCACGGTCGACTCCCACAACGCCAGGTCGCGATCGACCAGTGTCGGGAGACTGCCGT
Source organism: Pseudomonas sp. AO-1 (assembly GCF_019775695.1). Taxonomy (NCBI): domain Bacteria; kingdom Pseudomonadati; phylum Pseudomonadota; class Gammaproteobacteria; order Pseudomonadales; family Pseudomonadaceae; genus Pseudomonas; species Pseudomonas sp. AO-1. The sequence goes on along the minus strand of NZ_CP079947.1, from coordinate 1,326,995 downwards.
AAGGGTTCACCTCAATCAGTTTAGGCGGCTGGCGGCCAGCTTCCACGTAAATGATTTCGGCGCTGACACCCTTCTCTGCAAGCACGATGCGCACTCGGTGGGAATAGTGGTCGGCGGGGTCGGAGTAACAGGCCAACCGATTGGTCACGCCCATGGCGATCCTCCTCGCTTGTTGAAATGATTGGAACCGGAAAAACGCGCGCGCCCAGAGGGCGCCTCCCGCAATGCCTGGCGAACCAGACATTGCGTTATCGGAGGCACCCTTGGGCGCGCGCGATTAACAGCAATGCTTGAAGCGTATCAGTGCACGTCTTTCCAGTATTCACGCTTGAGCAGGTAGGCGAACACAAAGAAGAACGCCAGGTACAGCAAGACGTATGTACCGATGCGCTGATGTTGCAGCTTAACCGGGTTAGCCGAGTAAGCCAGGAAGGTTACCAGATTCTTGACCTTCTCATCGAACTGCTCTTCGTTCAGAGCACCGGTTTTCGGCACGATGGTCAACTGATCGCACGCTTCATGGGTCAGCGGCGTACCGGTCAGCGGATCGTATTGCTTCTTGCCGTCCTCGACGATTTGCACTTGCTTGCAGCCCACCACCTGACGACCTTGCAGGCCGACCAGCACGTTAGGCATGCCGACGTTCGGGAAGACCTTGTTGTTCACGCCCCAAGGGCGCGCCGGATCTTCGTAGAACGAGCGCAGATAACCGTAGAGCCAGTCGGTGCCACGCACACGCGCCACCAGGGTCAGGTCCGGCGGTGCCGCACCGAACCAGGTCTTGGCGTCTGCCGGCTGCATGCCGATGCTCATGTGGTCGCCGATCTTGGCGCCAGTAAACACCAGCTTCTCGAGCATCATGTCGTGGGGAATGCCGAGGTCATCGGCCACCCGTTCGTAACGCTGGAACTTGGCACTGTGGCAACCCATGCAATAGTTGGCAAAGGTGCGCGCACCGTCCTGCAGGGCAGCTTTATCGGACACGTCGATGTCGACTTTTTCCAGCTCCGGACCACCGTGTTCGGCGGCGAAAGACAGCACAGGCAGCGCAGCAAAAATCAGAGCAAAAAATAACTTTTTCATCAGCCAGTCACCCTTTCCGGAACCGGTTTGGTCTTCTCGAGCCTGGTGTAGAACGGCATCAGAATGAAGTAGGCGAAGTACAGGAAGGTGCAGATCTGCGACACCAGCGTGCGCTCGGGCGTCGGGGCCAGTACGCCCAGAATGCCGAGGATCACGAAGGAAATGCAGAACACCAGCAGCCAGATTTTGCTCATCCAGCCCTTGTAGCGCATCGATTTGACCGGACTGCGGTCCAGCCACGGCAGCACGAACAGCATGGCAATCGAGGCCCCCATGGCGATCACGCCCATGAGCTTGTCCGGGATCGCACGCAAGATCGCGTAGAACGGCGTGAAGTACCAGACCGGCGCAATGTGCTCAGGCGTCTTGAACGGGTTGGCTTGCTCAAAGTTCGGCTTTTCGAGGAAGTAACCGCCCATTTCCGGGAAGAAGAACACGATAAAGCAGAAGATGAACAGGAACACCACCACGCCGACGATGTCTTTCACGGTGTAGTACGGGTGGAAGGCAATGCCGTCCAGCGGGACACCGTTTTCGTCTTTGTGCTTCTTGATGTCGACGCCATCCGGGTTGTTCGAACCGACTTCGTGCAGCGCCAGAATGTGCAACACCACCAGACCGAGAATCACGATCGGCAGCGCCACGACGTGCAGTGCGAAGAAGCGGTTCAGAGTGATTCCGGAGATCAGGTAGTCACCCCGAATCCACTGGGTCAGGTCGTTGCCGATCACCGGAATCGCACCGAACAGCGAGATGATCACCTGGGCACCCCAGTAGGACATCTGCCCCCAAGGCAGCAGATAACCCATGAAGGCCTCAGCCATCAGCGCCAGGTAGATCAGCATGCCGAACACCCAGACGAGCTCACGCGGTTTCTGGTACGAACCGTAGAGCAGGCCCCGGAACATGTGCAGATAAACCACGATGAAGAACGCCGAAGCGCCGGTGGAGTGCAGCAGACGCAGGATCGAGCCGTACTCGACGTCGCGCATGATGTACTCGACGGAAGCGAACGCCTCTTCTGCCGACGGGGTGTAGCTCATCGTCAGCCAAACACCGGTGACGATCTGGTTGACCAGCACCAGCAGTGCCAGCGAGCCGAAGAAATAGAAGAAGTTGAAGTTTTTTGGCGCGTAATACTTGCTGAGATGGTCTTCCCACATTTTGGTCGCCGGGAAGCGCGCATCCACCCAATCCATGAACTTGCTCATCACGCTTTCTCCGTATCGACGCCAATGACAATCAGGTCATCGGTCTCATAGGAATGCGGGGGAACTGGCAGGTTCAAAGGCGCGGGTTGCGACTTGTAGACGCGGCCAGCCAGATCGTAGTGGGAACCGTGGCAAGGGCAGAAATAGCCGCCGACCCAGTCTTTACCCAAGTCCGCAGGCGCCACTTCGGGACGGAAGGTGGGAGAGCAACCCAGGTGAGTGCAGATCCCGATCAGCAGCAGGATTTCCGGCTTGATCGAGCGCACTTCAGGATCGACATAAGTAGGTTGCGTGGAGTTTTTGGAAGTCGGATCGGAGAGCTGGCCCTCGATCTTCTTGAGATTCCCCAGGATTTCCGCAGTACGGCGGACAATGAACACCGGCTGGCCGCGCCATTCGGCAATCATCTGCTGTCCTGGCTCGATCTTGCTGACATTCACTTTCACCGGTGCACCGGCGGCTTTCGCCTTGGCACTGGGAAACCATGACCCCACGAACGGGACCGCAGCCCCCACCGCTCCTGCAGCACCCACCACGGATGTGGCTGCTACCAAGAAGCGACGCCGGCCTGCATTCACGCCGTCATTGCTCATTCAGTCCTCTCCCATCAGCTTTGTGGCCTGTTAAATCAGGCATCTACTAAATAAATCAATGTTACTTATAAAAATTTTGCCGAGATGGTAATGAAAAGCCCCAATTCTGACAAGGGAATTACCCGGGGCTCCCACCCTCAAGCCTTGTAGTATAGGGGGTCTACGAATGTGGCAAGTTGTCACAGCGCAATTCTTTAATAAATCGCAGGTATAAAAAAACGCCCGCTTCCGTGAGGAATCGGGCGTTCTTTTTTGAACGTGGAAACGAATTAACGCTTCGAGTACTGCGGACGCTTACGCGCTTTACGCAGACCAACTTTCTTACGTTCAACTTCACGGGCGTCGCGAGTAACGAAGCCAGCTTTGCGCAGAGCGCTACGCAGAGTTTCGTCGTAGTCCATCAGAGCGCGAGTGATGCCGTGGCGGATTGCGCCAGCCTGACCACTTACACCGCCGCCGATGACAGTGACGTAGATGTCGAACTTCTCGACAGTCTCGGTCAGTTCCAGCGGCTGACGAACTACCATGCGGGCAGTTTCGCGGCCGAAGAACGAGTCCAGGGAGCGGTTGTTGATGGAGATGTTACCAGTACCCGGACGCAGGAAAACGCGTGCGGTTGCGGTCTTGCGACGGCCAGTGCCGTAATTTTGAGTCGCCGACATAATGAACTATTCCGTTAAATCTTCAGTTCTTGGGGCTGCTGAGCAGTATGAGGGTGTGCAGCGCCCGCATAGACTTTCAGCTTACGGTACATGTCACGACCCAGCGGGTTCTTAGGCAGCATGCCTTTAACCGCGGTCTCGATCACGCGCTCAGGGGCCTTGGCGATCAGCTTTTCAAAGTTGATCGACTTGATGCCGCCCGGGAAACCGGAGTGGGAGTAGTACATTTTGTCAGTGGTTTTAGCGCCGGTTACACGAATCTGCTCGGCGTTGATTACGACGATGTAGTCGCCGGTGTCAACGTGAGGAGTGTACTCAGGCTTGTGCTTGCCACGCAGACGGCTCGCGATTTCGGTGGCCAGACGACCCAGGGTCTGACCAGCAGCGTCGACGACAAACCAGTCGCGCTTTACTGTTTCCGGTTTAGCAGTAAAAGTTTTCATTCTTTATAGCCTCAGGGGCCGCCTGTAAATAAGACGGCGGATCTTACTGAATAGTGCGTACTTTGACAAGTCAAAGGCAGCCGGATACAGACGCTTTCGGGGGCTCGGGTCGGCGCGTCCGTTCAACGGCAAGATTCTTCGGCGGCGGCGCATCACTTCCACTGCAGAAAGAGGTCGGCAATTATGCAGATTGCGAAAAAATTTTCAACCTGCTTTTATGATTGTTTTGCCCAAGGAGCACCCGATGGACTATCGCCAGCTAGGCCGTACCGACCTGAACGTGAGTGCAATCTGCCTCGGCACCATGACCTGGGGCGAGCAAAACACTGAAGCTGAAGCCTTCGCCCAGATCGAACGGGCCAAGGAAGCCGGGATCAATTTCATCGACACCGCCGAGATGTACCCGGTGCCGCCGAAAGCCGACACCTACGCCACCACCGAGCGCTACATCGGCAATTACTTCAAGCGTCGCGGCGACCGCGCCGACTGGATCCTAGCCAGCAAGATCGCCGGCCCGGGCAACACCATCGACTACATCCGCGACAAAAACCTGCGCCACAACCGCCAGCACATCACCGAGGCGGTGGATGCCAGCCTCAAGCGCCTGCAGACCGATTACATCGACCTGTATCAATTGCACTGGCCGGAGCGCAGCACCAACTTTTTCGGACAACTGGGCTACAAACACAAGATCGAAGCCAACCTGACGCCGCTCGAAGACACCCTCGAAGCCCTCGACGAGCAAGTGAAGGCCGGCAAGATCCGCCACATCGGCCTGTCCAACGAGACGCCGTGGGGCACCATGCGCTTCCTTGCCCTGGCCGAAGCCCGGGGCTGGCCGCGCGCGGTGTCGATCCAGAACCCGTACAACCTGCTCAACCGCAGCTTCGAGATCGGCCTGGCGGAAATCGCCATCCGCGAACAGTGCGGCCTGCTCGCCTACTCGCCGCTGGCATTCGGTTTCCTGTCCGGCAAGTACGAAGGCGGCGCGCGTCCGCCGAAAGGTCGCCTGAGCCTCTACAGCCGCTTCAGCCGCTATTTCAACGCGCAATCGGAAGCGGCCTGCAGCCGTTACGTGGCCCTGGCCCGTGAACACGGTCTTGATCCGGCGCAGATGGCCCTTGCATTCGTCACCCAGCAACCGTTCGTCACCAGCAACATCATTGGCGCCACGACACTTGAGCAACTGGACAGCAACGTTGCCAGTTTTGATCTGAAGCTTTCCGATGAGGTGCTGGCGGGGATTGAGGCGATCCACAAGGATCATCCGAACCCGGCGCCTTGATCGGCCGTTAAAAGCTTCGCGAGCAGGCTCGCTCCCACAGGTACAGCGTGATCCTTGTGGGAGCGAGCCTGCTCGCGAAGGGGCCCGTCAATTCACTGCAGAACTCACAGCGACCGCGCAATGATCTCCTTCATGATTTCATTGGTACCGGCATAGATCCGCTGCACCCGTGCATCCGCCCACGCCCGGGCCACCGGGTACTCCCACATGAAGCCGTAGCCGCCATGCAACTGCACGCACTCGTCGAGCACCTTGCATTGCAGGTCGGTGCCCCAGTATTTGGCCATCGCAGCTGTCGGCACATCGAGCTTGCCCTGCAGATGCAGTTCCAAGCACTTGTCGACAAATACTCGGCCGATCTGAATCTCGGTAGCCATCTCCGCCAGTTTGAAGCGGGTGTTCTGGAAATCGGCGATCGCCTTGCCGAACGCCTTGCGATCACGGGTGTAATCCAGCGTCCATTTCAGCGCAGCTTCGGCTGAGGCCAGACCACCGATCGCTACCGTCAGTCGCTCCTGTGGCAATTCCTGCATCAAATAAGCGAACCCTGCCCCGGCCTGCCCCAACAGGTTTTCTTTCGGCACGCGTACGTCCTGGAAGAACAATTCCGACGTGTCCTGAGCCTTCATTCCGACCTTCTCCAGGCGTTTGCCCTTCTCGAAGCCCGGCGTATTCGCCTCTACCACAAACAGGCTGGTGCCTTTGGCGCCGGCCTTGGGATCGGTTTTGGCGACCACGATCACCAAATCAGCGAGAAAGCCGTTGGTGATGAAGGTCTTGGAGCCGTTGATCACGTACTCGTCGCCGTCCAGCACTGCGGTGGTCTTGACCCCTTGCAGGTCGGAACCGGCACCCGGCTCGGTCATCGCAATCGCGCTGACCATCTCGCCCGAGACCAGTTTCGGCAGGTATTTTTGCTTCAGCGCTTCACTGCCGTAATGCAGGATGTATGGCGCAACGATGTCCGAATGCAACGAGAAACCGATCCCGGTCAGACCCAGACGACCGACCTCTTCGATTACCACTGCGCTGTACAGAAAGTCCGCGCCCAGGCCGCCGTACTCTTCCGGCAGGTGCGAGCAGAGCATCCCCGCCTCCCCCGCCTTATTCCACAGTTTGCGGTCGACGTGGCCTTGTTTCTCCCATTGCGCATGGAACGGCACGGCCTCTTTTTCGAGGAAGGTTCGTACGCTGTCGCGGAACAATTCGTGCTCGGAGCTGAACAAGGTTCTGGGGATCATGCGGCACCTTTCATTGTTGTTGGAGGAATATGGCCTTCAGAGACTAAGCCTCACCTCCGACACAGGACACTGGACACATCCGACAAAAAATAAGACGATCCAGCCGTCTGGTGACCACTTTCCCTTATAAAAACAAAACAAAAGTTGAATTATGTCCAAGCAAGTCTCCACGCCCTTGCGGCGCGTCAGCATCCTGGCAATCGACCGGGTTTTCGCATCCACTCTCATGCAGGCCAAGGATTTCTTTCATTTGGCCAGCCTGCGTTACGGCAAACAACTGGGCCACGGCCTGACACCGGCGTTTGAAACCCGCTTGGTCAGCCCCGACGGCAAACCGGTGAACAGCTTCAGTGACGTGATGATGCCGGTGGACGGCGGCCTGGAAAACGCCGACGTCATCATCCTCCCGGCGTTCTGGGATGATTTCGACACCCTGTGCAGCCGTTATCCACAGATCCTGCCATGGCTGCGCGAGCAACATGCCCGCGGCGCCGTGCTCTGCGGCGAAGCCACCGGGGTGTTCTGGCTGGCCGAGGCCGGGCTGCTCAACGGCAAGGAAGCGACCACCTACTGGCGCTTCTTCAATGCCTTTGCCGAGCGCTTTCCCAAGGTGTACCTCAATCAGGACAAGCACCTGACCGACGCCGACAACCTGTATTGCGCCGGCGGTACCACTTCGGCCTGCGACCTGTATATCTACCTGATCGAACGCTTCTGCGGCGCCAACGTGGCGCAAGCCGTGGCCCGCGACATTCTGTATGAAGTGCAGCGCAGTTATTCGCCGGGACGTATCGGTTTCGGCGGGCAGAAGCTGCACCAGGACGTGATCATCCTGCAGATCCAGCACTGGCTCGAAGAGCATTTCGCCGACAAGTTCCGCTTCGAAGACGTGGCCCGCGAGCACGGCATGAGCATCCGCAACTTCATGCGCCGCTTTCAGACCGCGACTGGCGACAAGCCGCTGCACTACCTGCAACGCCTGCGCATCGAGACTGCCAAAGGTCTGTTGTCGGGCAGCCGCAAGAGCATCAAGACCATCAGTTATGAGGTCGGCTACGACGATGCGAGCTTCTTTGCGCGGCTGTTCCGCCAGCACACCGAGTTGTCGCCGAACCAGTATCGGCAGCAGTTTCAGCAGGCTGCGTAGGCCCCTGAGCAAATACAAAACCTGTGGGAGCTGGCTTGCCAGCGATGGCGTCGTGTCAGGTGATATCTATTTCTCTGACAAACCGCTATCGCTGGCAAGCCAGCTCCCACAGGGATTGCAGTGCATTAGAGATTTTTTCAGCGCATAAAAAAGGCCTGCAATTGCAGGCCCTTTTTTTGTATGCCGAATCTGTTTAGGGCTTGTGCGCCCGCGACAGGAATTCGTGCGATTGCATCTCCAGCAGACGGCTCAGCGTACGCTGAAATTCGAACGTCAGGCGTCCGCCGGTGTACAGGTCTTTCAACTCGACTTCGGCAGAAATGATCAGCTTGACGTTGCGGTCGTAGAACTCGTCAACCATGTTGATGAAGCGTCGGGCGATGTCGTCAGTGGTGACGCTCATCTGTTCGACACCACTGAGCAGCACGGCGTGGAATATCTTGCCCAGCTCGATGTAGTCGTTCTGGCTGCGCGGGCCGTCGCACAGTTCACGGAAGTCAAACCAGGCCACGTCGTCACAGGTGCGCAGGGCACGGATTTCGCGGTTCTCGATGATCAGCACATCGTTCTCGACCGCCGCCGTGCATTCCGGCGTCAATGCCTTGAAGCTCTTGCGCAGGCTTTCGTGCGCGGCTTCGTCCAGCGGATAGTGGAACAGCTCCGCTTGTTCGAGATGGCGCAGACGGTAGTCGACGCCGCTGTCGACGTTGACGATTTCGGTGTTCTGCTTGATCAGCGCGATGGCCGGCAGGAAGCGTGCGCGTTGCAGGCCGTCCTTGTACAAGCCGTCCGGAACGATGTTCGAGGTCGCAACCAGGGTCACGCCGTTCTTGAACAGCTCTTCCATCAGCGTGCCGAGGATCATCGCGTCGGTGATGTCCGAGACGAAGAATTCATCGAAGCAGATCACTCGCGACTCGGTCGCAAAACGCTTGGCGATGATGGTCAGCGGGTTTTTCTCGCCGCCGAGGGTTTTCATCTCTTCGTGCACACGTTTCATGAAACGGTGGAAGTGGGTGCGGGTCTTTTCCTTGAACGGCAGCGCTTCGAAGAAGGTGTCGACCAGGTAAGTCTTGCCGCGACCCACGCCGCCCCAGAAGTACAGGCCCTTGACCGGCGTCTGATCCTTCTTGCCAAACAGTTTGCCCAGCAAACCCGGCTTGTTCTGCTCGGCCGCGATCAGATCGTCGTACAGGCGCTGCAGATGACGCACGGCAGTTTCCTGCGCGGCGTCATGGAAGAAGTCCGGGCGTTTCAGATCAGCTTGGTATCGTTCTAGGGGCGTCATAATTCGTTAGCAAGGCAACAAAAACGGGCCGTCACTGTAGCGACGGCCCGTAGGAATGGCAATCAGCCCTTGGTCGGGCCGCACCGTTGTTTAGTCCTGAACCGGGGTCAGCGCTACGCGCAAAGCTTCGATCGCGGCGTCCCGCGCAGCAGCATCAGCGAACGCCGGGCCGTCACCCACGCACTCGCCTTCCAGCCACACACTGAAGCTCAGGTCTTGATTGCGGATGTCCAGCGCCTGACCGGTTTGCAGTTGCTTGGTCACCTGGCCGGCGGTTTTGCCGTCGGCAAAGTTGCGCGACAGCAGCAGTTGCTCGCCATCGGCCGCCAGCAGACGGAAACGGAAGCTGCCGTCGTCTTCACGGAAGCTGACGAAACGTGCAGCTTTCACGGCTTTCTTCTTGGTGGTCGCCGCGACTTGCACCTGATTGACGAACGAACGCAGGCCGACCGCTTCACGCAGTTCGTTGAGGAACGGCGTCGCCACCGCACGGGCCTTTTTCGCGCCGTGTTGCAGGATGTCTTCCAGATCCGCCGGACGCTCGATCAGATGGTGATAGCGTTCGCGGGACTCGCCCAGTTCATTGTCGAGCAACTGGAACAGACGATTCTTCGCCTCGCCCCAACCCAGACCGCCGAGCAGTTCGCTGCGGAATTCGTCAGCCTGCGTCGGTGTGGCGAACGCCTGGAACAGGGTGAACAGGTGCGAGTTGTCCGGATCTTTGGCTTCGCCCGGCGCTTTGGAGTCGGTGACGATCCGCGAGATCGCGTCCTTCATCTCTTTGGCGCTGGAGAACAGCGGGATGGTGTTGTCGTAGCTCTTCGACATCTTGCGCCCGTCGAGGCCTGGCAACGTCGCCACGCTTTCCTCGATCAGCGCTTCAGGCATGGTGAAGAACTCTTTGCCCTGGCCGAACAGGTGGTTGAAGCGCTGGCCGATGTCGCGGGCCATTTCCACGTGCTGGATCTGGTCACGACCGACCGGGACCTTGTGCGCGTTGAACATCAGAATGTCCGCCGCCATCAGCACCGGGTAGCTGTAGAGGCCCATGGTGATGCCGGCATCCGGGTCTTCACCGCTCTCGACATTCTTGTCCACCGAAGCCTTGTAGGCGTGCGCACGGTTGAGCAGGCCCTTGGCGGCGACGCAGGTCAGCAGCCAGGTCAGCTCGGGAATTTCCGGAATGTCGGACTGGCGATAGAAGGTCACACGGTCGACATCCAGGCCGCCGGCCAGCCAGGTCGCGGCGATTTCCAGACGCGAGCGCTGGATGCGCAGCGGGTCATCGCATTTGATCAGGGCGTGGTAGTCGGCCAGGAAGTAGAACGAATCGGCATTGCTGTCGCGGCTGGCGAGGATCGCCGGGCGGATGGCGCCGGCGTAGTTGCCCAGGTGCGGCGTGCCGGTGGTGGTGATGCCGGTGAGAATACGGGTACGGTTCGTCATGGGTAATCGCTTGTCAGACTGCAATCAATTCGAGAGACGCGGCAGGATCAGATCCTTGAGATCGGTCAGCTTGCCATGAAAAAAGTGTCCGCATTCTGCCACTTTCAGCAGCTCATGGGGGCGCTGGAGTTGTTCCGACCAGTCGTAGACCAACTGCGGATCGATCACTTCGTCGGTTTCCGGCTGGATCACGGTCAGCTCGCCGTGCTCTGGCAGTTGATCCTGATCGCCCAGGCGCATCACCGCCGGCGCGACCATGAACAACTGCTTGAGCTGCACGCCTTGGGCTTCGAGACGACCGCCGAGACTTGCTGCAACAAATCCGCCGAAGGAGAAACCGAACAGGGTCAGCGGCAGATCCGGGTGCTTTTCCCGCAGCCAGGCGGCAGCGGCCTGGGCGTCGTCGACTTCACCGCTGCCCATGTCGTGGGAGCCTTCGCTGGCACCGACGCCGCGATAGTTGAAGCGCAAAGTAATCAGGCCGGCGTCGCGCGCAGTGCGCTGCAGGGTCGAGACGACCTTGTTGAGCATGGTGCCGCCCTGCACCGGGTTCGGATGGCAGATCAGCGCGATGCCGATTGGCTGCTCGTTATCGAGGTACAGCGCTTCGATTTGGCCGACTGGGCCATCAATCACTACAGGGGTTTCACGCATCAGCAAGGAAGGAACTCCGTGACCTCGAATCGGGTCGACTCGTCTAGCAAATTGTCTGTGCCAATCTATTGCGAGTGAATCGCGGTATACAGCGCAGGTTCGAGCCGTTAACGTAAAGCAAAGCCGTTTATAGAGGAAGGACTCGTGGAACACTCGCTCTTAGTTTGGTTGTTACCGACTCTTGCCCTGGTTGTGGGTGTCGCCATTGGATTCCTGATCGCTCGCGTCGCACCGAATGCCGCGCCGAGCCGCACGCAGCGTCAACTGGATGATATCCAGGAGCGCTTCGACAGCTATCAAAACGAGGTGGTCACCCACTTCAACAGCACCGCGATGCTGGTCAAGAAGCTGACCCAAAGCTATCAGGAAGTGCAGGATCATCTCGCCGAGGGCGCCAACCGCCTGGCCCTGGACGAGCAGACCCGTCAACGTCTGATCGCCGCTTTGCACGCCGATGCCGCACAGGCACCGCGCGAACGTCTGACGCCACCGCGCGATCAGGAGCCGCCGCGTGATTACGCGCCAAAAGCCCCGAACTCACCGGGTATGCTTGATGAGCATTACGGTCTGAAGAAGTAATCGGGTTTCGCGCCCAACAAAAAGCCCCCGGACAATTCGGTTGTCCGGGGGCTTTTTTGTATCTGTTGAGTTTGTGGTGCCTGCACAGGCCCAACAACCCTGTAGGAGCTGTCGAGTAAAACGAGGCTGCGATCTTTTGATCTTGTTGTTGAACCTGAAGATCAAAAGATCGCAGCGTGCCGCAGCTTCTACAGGGTGACTGCGTTCGGGCAAAAAAATGCCCGGTCACAAGACCGGGCATTTCTTCACTCAAGCATTCAGTTACGGATACTGCTGAACCGTACCCGGCTGTTGCTGCTGACCACCATACTGCTGACCCGGAATCGCCTTCAGGTTGACCTCGACGCGGCGGTTCTGCGCGCGGCCATTGACATCGCCGTTGCTGGCGATCGGATTATCCGGGCCGGCGCCACGGGCCGACAGGTTGGCACCGCTGACACCTTGCGAGGTCAGGTAGGTGGCCACGCTCTGCGCACGACGCTGGGACAGGTCCATGTTGTGCTGGCGGCTGCCGGTGCTGTCGGTGTAGCCGACGATTTCGATCTGGTTCTGATTGAACTCTTTCAGCGAGTTCGCCAGGTTGTTCAGCGGTTGGTAGAAGCTCGGTGCGATGTTCGCCGAATCGGTGGCGAAGGTGATATTGCCCGGCATGATCAGTTTGATCTGATCGCCTTGGCGCTGCACTTCAACCCCGGTATTGGCCATGCTGGCGCGCAGCTTTTTCTCTTGCTGGTCGGCGTAGTAACCGTAACCGGCGGCCGAAGCACCGACCACCGCCGCGCCGATCAAGGCGCCCTTGCCACGGTTGTTGTGGTCGATGGCGGCACCCGCCAGGGCACCGGCCAGAGCGCCGAGACCACCGTATTTGGCAGTTTTGCTCATGCCTTGCGAGCCACCGTCGGCCTGCCCCTGATTGTCATACGGGTTGGGCGAGGCGCAACCGGCCAACATGGCCACAGCGGTAGCAACAATAATCAAACGAGGCGTGGTGAACATGAAGTGCTCCTGGTTTTTGCATTTTGTGTGGCAGCGGCCCTAGGCAATAGACCTTTGCGGGCGTTGGATCATGACAATGCCGAAAAATTCCGCTGCACACTCGTGACAAAATGTTTAGGCGCGCACGAACGGGTTTTCGCGCATTTCATCCCCGAGACGCGTGTCCGGACCATGCCCGGCAACCACGATGGCGTCTTCGTCGAGCGTGTACAGCCGCTGCTTGATCGATCGCACGATGGTCGCCTGATCGCCGCCCCACAAATCCGTGCGCCCTACCCCGCGACGAAACAACGTGTCGCCGGCAATCAACAGCTTAGCCTCGGAAAACCAAAAGCTCATGGAACCGGGCGTATGTCCCGGCGTATGCAGCGCGACACCACAGCCGCAAGCCAGTTCTTCATCGTCGCTCAACCAGCGATCCGGCGACGGCACCGGAGTGTACGGCACACCAAACATCTGGCATTGCATCTCAAGGTTGTCCCACAGGAACTGGTCTTCCTTGTGCAGATGCAAGGTTGCGCCGGTTTTCTCTTTCATCTGCCCGGAAGCGAGGAAGTGATCGAGGTGCGCGTGGGTGTGGATGATGCTGACGACTTTCAGACCGTGAGCATCAAGGCGCGCCATGATCAGGTCAGGATTGCCGCCTGGGTCGACGACGATGGCTTTTTTGCTGATCGGGTCGCCGATGATTGTGCAGTTGCACTGGAGCGGGCCGACGGGGAAGGTTTCGCGAATCAGAGTTGGGCTCGGGGCGGTCATGGAAAATCCTGGACGAACGGTCGTAAGGCTTATTTCAGAATTCTACTGCACATGCCGATACAATTTGCCCGGTCAGTTATTTGACGCCACTAATCCGAAAAAATGATGGCTTAATGATGTCAAATGTATTGTTTCTGGTGCAAAATCGCATTTTTTTGTAGCGGTCGCATTCAGGAAGGGCCGCAGCGCACTCAGGAAATCCCCGCATGCCTACGCCTATTACGTTCTCCTTCGCGTTCCCCGCCTCACTGACTGGCAATGCTGTCGTCGACAGCCTGATTGGCGGTAAATACTGGCTGGGCTCCACTTGGCCACTGGGTGGGACGACCAGTCTGAGCTATAGTTTTATGGCTCCAGAGACCTCGTATTTCGCCACTAACTACAGTCCGAAAAACGAATATAACGCGCTGTATGAACTGACGTCCGCGCAAAAAACTGCGATCACCAGTGCACTGGGTGCATGGAGTGCCGTCGCCAACCTGACGTTCACGCTGACCAGCGACAACATCAACAATGTTGGCGACTTGCGTTTTGGTGGCTATCGGTTGATGGACAACAAGACTGCAGCCTGGGCCTACTTTCCTGACAACCTTCCGGCCGCCGGTGACGTCTGGGTCGGCACAGAAACCAGCGACCCTAATCCAATCAAGGGCACTTACGACTACATGACGTTCGTGCATGAAATCGGCCATGCGCTGGGTCTCAAGCATCCCTTCGATACCAGTGCGACCAACAAGACCCTTCTGGATCCGTCGCTGGATGATGCTCACTTCACAGTGATGAGCTACAACAGCAACTATTCCTATCAGCCGACAACACCAATGGTGCTGGACATCATTGCGATGCAGAGTCTGTATGGCGCAAACATGCTCTGGCAAACCGGCGACAACTACTACAAGTGGGATGCCAACCAGTCGGTTTTTGAAACAATTTGGGACGCAGGTGGTAACGACACCATTGATGGCAGCAATCAACTGACATTCGTCAATATCAACCTCAATGAAGGCACCTACAGCAAGATCGGCAAAGCATTCACGGATTTGAACAACAACACCCAGATCAATGACGGCCTGGCGATTGCTTTTGGCGCCAAAATCGAAAACGCCATTGGCTCGGTATTCAACGACACGCTGACAGGCAACGCGCTGAACAATGTTCTCAATGGTATGGAGGGCGCCGACACCATGGACGGCGGCGCCGGGAATGACACTTATTACGTCGACAACATCGGAGACGTGGTTATCGAGCGTGGTACATCGGCCTCGGAAATAGACACTGTGATGTCGACATTGAGCTATTCCCTGGGCACCAACCTGGAAAATCTCACACTGCTGGGTACCGCAAACATCAACGGCACCGGCAATGAGCGAAACAATGTCATAACCGGCAACAGCGGCGACAATATCCTCGACGGTGGCACCGGTATTGACCGCATGATCGGCGGCGCCGGCAACGACACCTATATCGTCGACAACTCGAGCGACGTGATCGTCGAAACCAGCACCCTCGCCAGCGAAATCGACACCGTGCGTTCCTCGGTCAACTGGGTGCTGGGCGCCAACCTGGAAAACCTCACGCTGACCGGCACCGGCAATATCGCCGGCTACGGCAACGCCCTGGACAACGTGATCATCGGCAACGATGGCAACAACGAACTCAGCGGCCAGGGGGGGCTCGACACCCTGATCGGCGGCAAGGGCGACGACGCTTACCTGGTCGATCAAATCGGTGAGCTGGCGCTGGTCAAGGAACTGGCCAACGAGGGTACTGACACCCTTTATGTCACCTACGCTGCCACGGCGCAGACCAATACCGTCGACCTGAGCACCAGCAACCTGCAGAACTTCGAGAACGTCACCCTGCTCGGCGCCGGCCAGTTCAATATCATCGGCAACGACCTGAACAACACCCTGCTGGGCAACGCCGACGCCAACACCCTCAACGGTGGTGCCGGCGACGACCTCCTTGATGGTCGTGCAGGCGCCGATACCCTGATCGGTGGCACCGGCAACGACACCTACATCGTCGACAACTCGGGCGACGTGATCGTCGAAACCAGCACCCTCGCCAACGAAATCGACACCGTGCGTTCCTCGGTCAACTGGGTGCTGGGCGCCAACCTGGAAAACCTCACGCTGACCGGCACCGGCAATATCGCCGGCTACGGCAACGCCCTGGACAACGTGATCATCGGCAACGATGGCAACAACGAACTCAGCGGCCAGGGGGGGCTCGACACCCTGATCGGCGGCAAGGGCGACGACGCTTACCTGGTCGATCAAATCGGTGAGCTGGCGCTGGTCAAGGAACTGGCCAACGAGGGTACTGACACCCTTTATGTCACCTACGCTGCCACGGCGCAGACCAATACCGTCGACCTGAGCACCAGCAACCTGCAGAACTTCGAGAACGTCACCCTGCTCGGCGCCGGCCAGTTCAATATCATCGGCAACGACCTGAACAACACCCTGCTGGGCAACGCCGACGCCAACACCCTCAACGGTGGTGCCGGCGCCGACACAATGAAAGGTGGCGCGGGCAACGATACCTACTACGTCGACAATGCTGGCGACGTGATTGTTGAAACCAGTGCCTTGCTTGACGAAATAGACACTGTGATGTCGACATTGAGCTATTCCCTGGGCACCAACCTGGAAAATCTCACACTGCTGGGTACCGCAAACATCAACGGCACCGGCAATGAGCGAAACAATGTCATAACCGGCAACAGCGGCGACAATATCCTCGACGGTGGCACCGGTATTGACCGCATGATCGGTGGCACCGGCAACGACACCTACATCGTCGACAACTCGGGCGACGTGATCGTCGAAACCAGCACCCTCGCCAACGAAATCGACACCGTGCGTTCCTCGGTCAACTGGGTGCTGGGCGCCAACCTGGAAAACCTCACGCTGACCGGCACCGGCAATATCGCCGGCTACGGCAACGCCCTGGACAACGTGATCATCGGCAACGATGGCAACAACGAACTCAGCGGCCAGGGGGGGCTCGACACCCTGATCGGCGGCAAGGGCAACGACGCCTACCTGGTCGATCAAATCGGTGAGCTGGCGCTGGTCAAGGAACTGGCCAACGAGGGCACCGACACTATTTACATCACCTACGCCTCCACGGAGCAGACCAATACTGTCGATCTGAGCACCAGCAACCTGCTGAACTTCGAGAACGTCACCCTGCTCGGCGCCGGTCAGTTCAACGTCATCGGCAATGCCTCCAACAACACCCTTACCGGCAACAGCGGTGACAACATCCTCGACGGCGGTGCCGGTATCGACCGCATGATCGGCGGCGCCGGCAACGACACCTACATCGTCGACAACTCGGGCGACGTGATCGTCGAAACCAGCACCCTCGCCAGCGAAATCGACACCGTGCGTTCCTCGGTCAACTGGGTGCTGGGCGCCAACCTGGAAAACCTCACGCTGACCGGCACCGGCAATATCGCCGGCTACGGCAACGCCCTGGACAACGTGATCATCGGCAACGATGGCAACAACGAACTCAGCGGCCAGGGGGGGCTCGACACCCTGATCGGCGGCAAGGGCAACGACGCCTACCTGGTCGATCAAATCGGTGAGCTGGCGCTGGTCAAGGAACTGGCCAACGAGGGCACCGACACTATTTACATCACCTACGCCTCCACGGAGCAGACCAACACGGTCGATCTGAGCACCAGCAACCTGCTGAACTTCGAGAACGTCACCCTGCTCGGCGCCGGTCAGTTCAACGTCATCGGCAATACGTCTAACAACACACTGATTGGCAACAGCAGCAACAACACTCTGGATGGCGGTCTCGGTACGGACACTTTTACCGGCGGAGCAGGCGCGGACATTTTCAGGTTCAGCGCTCTCAACGATATGGGCAAAGACTCCAGCCGTGATGTCATTACCGACTTCAACAGCCTGCAAGGCGACAAAATCGACTTGAAACTCATCGACGCGAACTTGCTTCAGAATGGTCTCAATGGTTTTACATTCATTGGTTCGAATGAGTTTTCGGGAGCCGGGCAGTTGCGCTTCGTTGATCACGTTCTGTCAGGGAATGTCAGCGGCAACAGCGGGGCCGATTTTGAAATTCAACTGGTTGGCGTCAACAGCTTCAGTGCCAATGATTTGTTGGCCTGACGGGAAAACAGACCTGCGAAGAAATAGATAAAAAACGCCCCGACTGGCTCGGGGCGTTTTTTTGTCGATGTTTTATGCCTAGCTCAGGACTCCGAGGGCCTTAGCCCGCGCCACCGCTTGCGTACGCCGCTCAACGCCAAGTTTGCTGTTGATATGACTCGCATGGGTTTTCACCGTGTGCAGTGAAATGAACAGCTGCTCACTGATCTCCTGATTGGAACAGCCTTGGGCAATCAAACGCAGCACCGCCAGCTCCCGGCTGCTGAGTTGTTCGGTAGCGGTGAACTCGGCCACTGGACGAGTAGCCACCAGCGGAAAATGCGCCAATAAGTGCTGTCCGGCCAGCGCAGGTGAAGCGTGCAATTGGCTGCGCAACCAGTCCGGATGTTCTCTGACGAGGGCGTCAAACGGCTGTATCACGCCGCCCGCCGCCGCTTCCAGCGCCTGACTCAAGACCTTGCGTGCTTCCGTTTCGCGGCCAGTGCCCAGCAATAAGGCGACCTTCTGCGCCAGCGCCATTACACACAGCAACTGTCGACCGGTTTGCTGACCGTTTTCCAGCAGCACATTCAAGCGCCCTTCGGCGAGCATCGGCTGCCCTTTGATAACATCGAGCAACGCCTGCTGCAGTTCGACGTGCAATGGCAACTGTGGATGAAACTCCGGCGGCGCTGCCGCACGTTCTCCGGTGTAGGTCTGACCAAGACGCGCCAGCCAGGCCTCGGCCAGATCGGTACGGCCCTGCACCAGCCACAGTTCGCATTTGACCAGGGTGATCATTGCCAGATAGTAGATCGGCGGGACGTCCCAGATGTGCATCAGGCGCTCGGCTTCGGCAAGTTCGGCAAAGGCTTTGGCAAACTCGCCGGCACCGCCGTCCAGACGGGCGATCACGCAGTGGCCGATCAACACACTGATATCGCGGCAAGCCCGCGCTTCCGCCACACCGCTCAGCAACCGCGCCCGGGCCTGCTGGGGTTGCAAGCGCATGGACAACAGAAAACCTTCGTACAGCGTCAGCCGCGCACGTACCGCATACAGACGTTGCGGGGACAGTCCACGCAACCGTTCCAGGCCCTGATGCACCTCATCCAGCGCGCGCAATATTTCCCCGCGCGACTGCAGTACCCGTGCCCGGTCGTAATGCGCCAAGGCTTCGAACAACGGATTGCCAACCCGCTGCGCCAGCTCGAGGGATTCGCGATTCAAGCCCCGGGCGCGCCACAGGTCGCCGTCGGCGATCGCCAGATTGGACAAGGTCGACAGGCACATCAGACGTTGCCCGTAACGTTTTACCGGCAGGCTTTCCAGCGCTTCGCTGCAATAGCGGTGAGTCAGTTCACGCTGGCCACGGCCCCGGGCGATGATCCCGCTGAGCGCCAGCCATTGTGCAAGCATCGACTTCTGCGCAGAGGCCGAAGGCGCTGGCAGGAAGCGACTCAAATGACTGGCCAGCTCTTCAGCGGCATCCAACTGACAGGCCAGCCCCAGCGCCCAACTGTACAGCACGATCAAGCGTGGCGTGCTGATCAGCAGACTGTCGGGCAAGTCCATTTTCCAGCGCAGCAGCATGCCCACGTTCTGCTCGGCGAGCAGTTGCTCCTCGGACAGGTTCTGCACCAGATTCGCCGCCACATCCAG
Source organism: Pseudomonas sp. AO-1 (assembly GCF_019775695.1). Lineage (NCBI taxonomy): Bacteria > Pseudomonadati > Pseudomonadota > Gammaproteobacteria > Pseudomonadales > Pseudomonadaceae > Pseudomonas > Pseudomonas sp. AO-1. The sequence goes on along the minus strand of NZ_CP079947.1, from coordinate 1,307,816 downwards.
GTGGCCGGCGCGCAAGGCTTGCTCCACCGCTTCGTCGAGCAGCCCTTGAGCATTGAACCAGCGGCAGGCGCGCAGATGCAGCGTCGCCGCCGGCACCAGCGTCTGGGTCACGGGCCGGCTGCGCAGCAGATCGGAAAACAAATGGTGATAGCGATACCAGTGACCGTGCTCGTCCAGCGGTACCAGAAACACCTGATGCGCCAGCAGAAACCGCAGGATTTCGGCGCTGTCGTGGGCTTCACGCACCGCGTCGCACAGTTCGCTGCAAAAGCGTTCCTGAGGCGCGGTGTCGTAGAGAAATGCCTGTACCTCGGCGGGCAGGCAATCGATGACTTCCTCCAGCAGATAGTCGCGAATCAGCCCCTCCCCGCCGTTCAGCGCTTGCGGTAACGCGGCCTCGCTGCCGGCTTCAGATGCCGCCAGCAACCAGAAACGCAGCCCGGCCACCCAGCCTTCGCTGCGCTGGATCAGATTTTCCAGGGCTTCACCGCGCAATGAACTGCTGTGTCGATCAAGCAGGGTCAGTGCTTCGTCATGGGTCAGACGCAGATCCTGCTCGTGCAGTTCCAGCAGTTGTCGCGACAGGCGCAGGCGCGCCAGATGCCAGTCCGGACGCTGCCGACTGGTGACCATGACCAGCAAGCCATCGGGCAAGTGATTGAGGAAAAACTGCAGGCAGCGGTCGAGCACCGGGCCTTGGGCGAGATGGTAATCATCGAGCACCAGCAGCAGTGGCGCCGTTGGCTGCAGTTGCAGCGCCAGCTCATCGAGCAAGCCGTCGAGCCATTCTTCGAAGGCAAACGGCTGATGGCGCTGGCGCATCTTCAACAGGCCCAGCGCGCGACTGCCCAGATTCGGAAAGTAGTCCTGCAGTCCTTCCAGCAAGCGCTCGAGAAAACGTCCCGGATCGTTATCCCGCGGGCTCAGGCCCAACCAGAGGCTTCGCCAGTGCGCTGGCAGGCTCTGACAGAACTCCACCGCCAGCGAGCTCTTGCCGAAGCCTGCTGGCGCACAGACCAGCAACAGGCGCCCCGCAAGCCCCGCACTCAGGCGCTCACACAGACGCGGTCGCGACACATGGCCGTCGGGCAACGGCGGGCGAAAAAAACGCCCGTCCAGCGTCGCAACGGCAGCGCTTGCAGGATCCGGAAGCGGGGACAGATCAGTCATGGCCGGCTCTTGTTTGAATGGCGGTTGGCGGCGTAGCAGATGTCCGCAGACTAGCGGTAAACGTAGAGGGTTTGAAGGTTATTGCTACAAATGGCTACAAAAAGACTACGAGCCAGCAGGCGCTAGTGCGTAAAAGCGCGACGAAAAAAAACGCCCCGAACCAGTCGGGGCGTTTTTTCGAGGATGCGGCCTCGGGTCAAAGCTTAGCGGATACCGTCCTGGCCCAGGTTGCCCGGCTGGAATTCGCTCTTGGTGGCAGAGAAGCCGAAGTCATACGCTGATTTCTCTTCGTTCTTCATGCCCAGTGCCAGGTAACGGCCCGATTGCAGGTCGTACAGGGCTTCCAGCGCGTACCACGGCACTTGCTTGTCGTAGTAATCCTCGGCATGCGCCTCGGCCACACGCCACAGCTGACCGCGACCGTCGTAATGGTCGATGACCGCTGCCTGCCAGGTGTCTTCGTCGATGTAGAAGTCACGTTTGGCGTAGATATGGCGCTGACCCGGTTTCAGGGTCGCCACCACGTGCCAGACCCGACGCAGCTCGTAACGGGTCAGATCCTGATTGATGTGGCCAGCCTTGATGATGTCGGCGTACTTGAGGGTCGGCGAGTCGATCTTGTAGCTGTTGGAGGCGATGTACATCTCTTTCTTGCCTTCCAGCGCCCAGTCGTAGCGATCCGGCGCACCGTTGTACATGTCGAGGTTGTCGGAAGTGCGCAGACCATCCGCGGCAGTACCCGGCCCGTCATAGGACACTTGCGGTGCCTGACGTACACGGCGCTGGCCAGTGGCGTAAACCCAGGCCTTGCGCGGTTCCTTCACCTGGTCGAGGGTTTCGTGCACCAGCAGCACGGTACCGGCCAGACGTGCCGGCGCGGTCACTTTCTGCTTGAAGTAGAACAGGATGTTGCCCGGGTTGGCCGGATCGTAATCCTTCATCTTGTCGCGGAACACGAACTGGTCCTGGAAATACACCAGGCTGAACGAGCCGTTGGTTTGCGGCGTGGCCTGGGTGACCAGACGGGTCACGCTGCCACCGCGATAGCGGGTGATGTGGTTCCAGATCACCTCCAGACCGCTTTTCGGAATCGGGAACGGCACGGCGGTGTCGAAGTTTTCCAGACCGTTACCGCCGGCAACCAGATTGGTGGTGGTGGCGTTCTTCCTGATCGCGGCAAACACGTCATCCGGCACGGTCGAGCCGCGATGGGACGGGTACACCGGCATCTTGAAGGTATCCGGGTAGCGCTTGAACATCGCGTACTGGCCCGGAGCGAGCTTGGCCTTGTACTGCTCGACGTTCTGCGCGGTGATGGTGAACAGCGGTTTTTCACTGCCGAACGGGTCGGACAGGAAACCCTTGCTGTCGACGGTACCGGCATTTTTCGGCAGCGGTTTCCAGGCCGGAATCGAACCGTCAGCGTTACCAGCCATTTCAGCGCCCATCGGCGTCAGGCTCTTGCCCAGTTTGTCGGCTTCGGCGGCGGGAACGGCCGCCATGACGCTGGTCGCCAGCAGCGACAGCCCCAGAACACCGGCTTGGAACAGACTCTTTGTTATTTTCATATGTGTGTTCGTCCTGAAAAAACTGTGCTTAGAAGTTCACGCCAACACTGAGGGCAACGAAGTCACGATCGTCCACGGTCGTGTAGTCGCCGCCAAAGAAGTTGGTGTAGGCCAGGCTCGCCGTGTAGGTGTTCTGGTATTCGGCATCCAGACCGAGGCTGATCGCCTTGCGACCTTCCTCGAAGTTGCCGCCTGGGCCTGGCGAGTAGCCTTTCACGTCATGCGACCAGGCCACGTTCGGCTTGAGGTTCACACCGGCGAACACGTCGCTGTAATCCCAGATCGCACGAGCGCGATAGCCCCACGAGGTCGAGGTGGTGAAACCGTCGTTGTTGCAGTTGCTGGACACGTTATCGCGCGACGCCCCCGGACCGGCACCGTTGATGGTCGAGGTGTTGAGGATCTGCGAGCAGGTGTTCAGACCGCCAGTGGCAGGCAATTCACCCGGGCCGAACACCGGGTCGCGGCCGTAACGGGCTTCGGACTTGCTTTCCAGACCACCGACGTGGGTCACGCCGACTTCACCCACCAGGGTCAGACGGTTGGCGCCCATCACCTGATCGAAGAAGTGCGTCAGAGTGGTTTGCAGTTGGGTGATCTCTTTGCGGTTGTAACCGTGCAGGTCCTGGCCCGGCACACCGTTGAGGACCGACGCATTGGTCAACGCGCCACCCAGCGGACGCACACCGGCGAACAGGATGTCGGTGGAGTTCAACTGTACCGGCGCATTCGGCCGGTAGCTGACCTCACCGCTCCACGCCGTACCGGTAGGCAGGGTGGTGGAGAAGCTCAGACCGTAGAGGCGAATGTCTTCAGGGTATTCGATGAAGTATTCCGAGTTGCCCGCGACCACCAGTGGTCCCAGCGCCCGGAATGGCCCCGGCAATGCCGCCACGCCGTTATAGATCGACTGTGGCGCGCCGGTGGCGCTGAAGATCGGCGCGCGGCTGTGATAGTTCATGAAGTAGGCACCGAACTCGGTGGCCAGTGGGTCGAACATGTACTTGGCGGAAACGCCCCACTGTCCGCTGTCACGCGCATTGCGATTAGGCGAACGGCGCACCAGCACACCCTCTTCGTTGACGTCGACACCCGCGCCTGCCAATGGGCCGAGCGCGATGGCCGGGATGGTCGAGCGCTTGTTCAGTACCCGCAGGTTATCGTCGCAACCGGTAGTGACGATGTCCGGCTGCGAGAAGAACGTGCCGCAGTTGTCGGTGACGGTCTTCTGCCAGTCGATCTGATAGAAACCTTCGGCCGAAAGGTTTTCGGTGAGGCTCTGCGACACATAGAACATGTTGACCGGGATCAGACCTTCCTTGATCTCGGCACCCGGACGACGGAACGCGGACACGTCGATCGGGTTGATCGAGTTGATACCACCGCCGATGAAGGTACTTTCGCCCCAGTTCACTACCTGCTTGCCCAGGCGCACCGAACCTGGCTCATCGGCAATCGAGTAGTTGTGGTAAACGAAGGCGTCGAGGATCTGCCCGCCGGAAGAACGCGCCGCCACATCGCGGTTGTGGTTGCTGACGTCCTTGTATTCCAGGTCCTGGTTCTGCAGCGCGAAGTCGTACCAGTATTTGCCCCGAACGAAGACTCCGGTGTCGCCGTATTTCAATTCGAGATCATGGATGCCTTTGAAGATCTTCGAGAAGGCTTGCCCGCTCTTGAAGTTCAGGTGGCCGTTGTCGGAGGTCTGGGACAGGCCCTTGCCGCCGTTGTTGACACCAATAAGGTCCTTGTTCGGCTGCTGAGTCGAGATACTCATGCCCAGGGAGAGCGAAGAGTCGAACTGACCTTCGATTTCACCGACGTTGAAACTGACGCCGAATGCGGGCCCGGCGAGCGTAGAGGCAAGACTGACGGCCAGAGGCAGTTTAGCCCGGCGCCAGAACTGGTTTACTGATGTCATCGACGCTACTCCATGTGCATTATTGTTATGGCATTGAGTACTTTTAAAAACGCCTGGAAGACCGGGAGCCAGTAGCTGCCCGACGTCACTCCAAAGTTGCATCGCCCCGTGTCGTGCGTGTGCCCCGTTCTTAAAAATCCTTGAGCGGACTATAGCCAGCAGGCGGGTATCGCTTGATCCCTCTAAAGTGTGATTTGCAGCTGCCGGCCACTCTGGAACAGTCCTTTCGCCAGTCCGACAGATGTCGGCTCGGCAAGGATGGCTGATTTTTTCGATTTAACAAGCCAAGCGCTTGCTTGGTGGGTCTGGCGCGCCGTTTTCGGCGCGCCAGCAGACACTTAAAGTGTCGAGAGGAAGGTGCTGTTGTTGGCCTGCCATTCGGTGATGTCGAGGCGGATGCGCTTCTTGTCGAGCTTGCCGACACTGGTCTTGGGAATTTCCGTAACAAGGGCGATCTGGCTCGGAATCGCCCACTTGCTCAAGTGTCCCAATTCCACGAACGGCTTGAGGTGTTCCTTGAGCTCGCGCGCGCCGATCTCGTGCCCTTCGCGGATCACCAGCAGCGCAAACGGCCGTTCGCCCCACTGCGGATCAGCGATGCCCACCACTGCTACTTCACGTACCGCCACATGACGGCTGATCAGGTCTTCGAGATCCAGCGAAGAGATCCACTCGCCGCCGGTCTTGATCACGTCCTTGATGCGGTCGCGGATGTCGATCACGCCCATGCCGTCGAGTGTTGCCACATCGCCGGTGTGCAGCCAGCCGCCGGCCCACAGTTCGGCGCCTTTCTGCGGCTCGTTGAAATAGCCTTCGGTCAGCCACGGCGCGCGCAACACTAGCTCGCCCTGGGTTTCGCCATCGGCGGGGAGGAAGTTGCCCTCGGCGTCGACGATCGCCGCTTCCACCAGCGGCCCGGGCACACCAGCCTTGATCCGGTAAGTGGTGCGCTCGTCTTCGGTGCCAGCCATCAGTTCGTCGTTGAGGTGCGCACACGAGACCAGCGGCCCGGTCTCCGACATGCCGTACGCCGCCGTCAGTTGAATGCCCCGGGCCTTGGCGGTTTCATACAGCGTGCGATTGAGCGCACTGCCGCCGATGACGATTTTCCAGCCACCGAAATCGGTGCCCTGCGCGCCTTTGGCGTTGAGCAGCATTTGCAGGATGGTCGGCACGCAGTGGGAGAACGTGACCTTCTCCTTGCGCCACAGCTCGACCAGGAACTCCGGGTCGTAACGCCCCGGATAAACCTGCTTGAGCCCGAGCATCGTCGCCACGTACGGCAAACCCCAGGCATGCACATGGAACATCGGCGTGATCGGCATGTACACGTCGTTGGTGCCGAGCAGGCGCACGCTGTCGATCGCGCCCATGATCGTCGACACGCCCATGGTGTGCAGCACCAGTTGCCGATGGGTGAAATACACGCCCTTCGGATTGCCGGTGGTGCCAGTGGTGTAGAACGTGGTGGCGACGGAGTTTTCGTCGAAATCCTGAAAGTCGTAGTGCGCACTGGCGGCGGCCAGCAGTTGCTCGTACTCGCCGACCAGATTCGGCAGCTCGGCGGTCTTTTCCGGCAGATCGGTCAGCAGCAGGGTTTTCTCCACCGTGGTCAGGTGCGGCGCGATGGCCTGATACAGTCCGACGAACTCGCTGTTGACCAGCACGAAGCGGTCCTCGGCGTGGTTCATGGTGTAGAGGATCTGCTCCGGCGACAGCCGTACGTTGATGGTGTGAATCACCGCGCCGATCATCGGGATGGCGAACATGCATTCCAGGTAGCGATGGCTGTCCCAGTCCATCACCGCCACGGTGTCACCCGCCTTCACCCCGGCCGCCGTCAACACGTTGGCCAGCCGCGCAACCCGCTCGATCAGGGTCGGATAGCTGTAGCGCAACTGGTCTCGATAGATGATCTCGCGGGTTTTCTCGTAACGGGCGCCGGACATCAGCAACCGCTTGATCAGCAATGGATACTGGTAGGCCCCATCGGCCGGGGGAATGACGCGAGTCTGCAACATATGAATCCCTTTTCTGGCTGCACGGTGTTGGCGTAGAGAGCATTACTCTAGAGCCGTTATACCCCAGCCAAATCAGCCGAAGGAATGATTTGCACAGCCGTACAAATGCTAGCTTTGCGCCAGCATTTGCCGGTATTCAGCGCCGATCAGGCCGCTTGCTCTTCTGTAGGAGCTGCCGCAGGCTGCGATCTTTTGATCTTCTAAAAGCAACATCAAAAGATCGCAGCCTGCGGCAGCTCCTACAGGTGAGTATTGATCAATGCATCTCGGTGAACGCGATTTTCACGCCGAGAGCGATCAGCACCGCGCCCATGGTGCGGTCGAACCAATGGCCCATGCGGGCAAAACCGGCACGTACACGTTGCTGACTGAACAGCATCGCCACCAGGCAGAACCAGAACGCGGTCGCAACGGCCAGGTAAACCCCGTAACCCGCCTGCACCGCCAGTGGCGTGTGCGGGTTGATCACCACGGTGAACAGCGACAGGAAAAACAGCGTGGCTTTCGGGTTCAGGCCATTGGTGACGAAGCCTGAAGTGAAGGCGCCGCGCGCGGTACGCACGCCAGCTTCCTTGTGCAGGTCATCGGTAACGGTTTTCGCCGGCTGCGCGCGCAAGGCTTTGAAGCCGATGTACAGCAGGTAAGCGGCGGCGGCCCATTTCAAGGCGTTGAACAGCACGATCGACTGCGACACGATCAGGCCGATGCCCAGCAGCGAATAACCCACATGCAGGAAAATCGCCGTGCCCACACCCAGCGCGGTCCAGGTGCCGGCGCGACGACCATGGGTCACGCTCTCGCGCACCACTACGGCAAAGTCCGGGCCGGGGCTGGCCACGGCCAGCAGGTGGATCAGGGCAACGGTCAAGAACTCGGTCCAGTACATGGGGGCTCCTCTGGAAGTAATCAGTCAAATCGGACTCATGGCGCAGATGTTTTCCCTGTGGGAGCGAGCTTGCTCGCGAAAGCGGTGTGTCAGACAACAGCAATTCGCTTGATCCGCCCTCTTCGCGAGCAAGCTCGCTCCCAAAGAACTTGTGAGTACCTCTGGCTCTGAGTAACCAATTGTTTCATCTGGTAGGCTCGGCAGATTACGCCTTCCGTTCCAAGCACAAAAGGTACAGTTGATGACGAACCCGCGCCGCGCCGTATTCCTCGATCACCCGTCTCTGGATCTCGGCGATCTTGACCTCAGCCCGTTGCGCGCCTGCTTCAGCGACCTGCAACTGTTCGCCCAGACCGCACCGGAACAAGTCGCCGAACGCCTGCACGGTGCCCGCGTGGCGATCACCAACAAGATCCGCATCGACGCCGCCGCGATGGCCGCCAATCCGGATCTGCAACTGATCCTGATCACCGCCACCGGCACCAACAACGTTGATCTGGACGCGGCCCGCGCCCACGGCATCACCGTGTGCAACTGTCAGGGTTACGGCACGCCGTCGGTGGCGCAGCACACGATCATGTTGCTGCTCAACCTCGCCACCCGCTTGGCCGATTATCAAAAAGCCGTCGGCGATGGTCGCTGGCAGCAAGCCAGACAGTTCTGCCTGCTGGACTACCCGATTGTCGAACTGGAGGGCAAAACCCTTGGCCTGCTTGGTCACGGTGAGCTCGGCGGCGCGGTCGCAAGGCTGGCCGAAGCGTTTGGCATGCGTGTGTTGCTCGGGCAGATTCCCGGCCGCCCGGCACGCCCGGACCGTCTGCCGCTGAACGAATTGCTGCCGCAGATCGACGCCCTGACCCTGCACTGCCCGCTTAATGAACACACCCGACACTTCATCGGCGCCCGCGAGCTGGCAGCGATGAAACCCGGCGCCTTTGTGGTCAACACCGCTCGCGGTGGTTTGATCGACGAGCAAGCCTTGGCCGATGCCCTGCGCAACGGTCACCTCGGCGGTGCGGCGACCGATGTGCTCAGCGTCGAACCGCCGGTCAACGGCAATCCGCTGCTGGCCGCCGACATTCCACGGCTGATCGTCACTCCGCACAACGCCTGGGGCAGTCGCGAAGCGCGGCAACGCATCGTCGGCCAATTGACCGAAAACGCCCAGGCATTCTTCAGCGGTAAAGCGCTGCGGGTCGTCAGTTGATAAACTGCGGCACTTTTTTTCCAAGGAGCAGTTATGGATCCGCGCAGTGAAGTACTGCTTCGTCAGGCCGAGTTATTCCAGGGTTCGCTGTTGTTGGCCGGTTTGCCTGCCGACGATCTGCTCGGGCGCCTGCCCAATGCGTTCGGCTGGTGCTGGCATGCCGGCGATCAGGCCGCTCTCGATGCGCGCTTCGAAGGTCGCAGCCATTTCGGCGTAAACGTGCCGGAGCGCGAGTTCGACAGCGCCGTGGTGTTTTTGCCCAAGTCCAAGGACCTGACCGATTACATCCTCAATGCCGTGGCCGCGCGTCTGCCCGGGCGCGAGGTGTTTCTGGTCGGGGAAAAACGCAGCGGTATCGAGGGCGCTTCCAAGCAGCTCAACCCGTTTGGCAAACCGCGCAAACTCGACAGCGCCCGTCACTGCCAACTGTGGCAAGTGACCGTGGCCAATGCGCCGGAAGCCAAATCGCTGGAAAGCCTGGCGCAGACTTACGAGCTGCCACTGGCCGAAGGCCCGCTTAAAGTCATCAGCCTGCCGGGCGTGTTCAGCCATGGTCGACTGGACCGCGGCAGCGCGCTGCTGCTGGAGCATCTGGACAAACTGCCGAGCGGTCATCTGCTGGATTTCGGTTGTGGCGCCGGGGTGTTGGGCGCGGCGGTCAAACGGCGTTATCCGCACAATCAGGTGACTTTGCTCGACGTCGATGCCTTCGCCGCCGCCAGCAGTCGTCTTACTTTAGCGGCCAACGGTCTGGAAGCCGAAGTGCTGACCGGTGACGGCATCGATGCTGCACCCATGGGTTTGAACGCGATTCTGAGCAACCCGCCGTTCCATGTCGGGGTGCATACAGACTATTTCGCTACCGAGAACTTGCTGCGAAAAGCAGCCAAACATCTGAAAAACGGCGGCGAACTGCGCTTGGTTGCGAACAGCTTCCTGAAGTATCAGCCATTGATCGAAGAGCATCTGGGCGTGTGCGCGATCAAGGCCGAAGGCAATGGTTTCCGGATTTACCGGGCCAAGCGCGGCTGAAAATTAGCACTTGCCGAATGGATTCTGCCTAGGCAGAATCCGCTCCGTCCTAGGGGAGTAGTCTCCCACGAGCGCCACGCTCGTCCGGCATACGTCAACATACTTGATCCTCAGATCATGGCGTATGCGACCCAAGCGTCCGCACCAGACGGATCGCAGGGTTTGACAAGACCTATGACACGCACACCTTACCCGGGGCGGGAAGGCTGTACGTGTCATAGCCGTGTCGACCCGCCCCTTAGGAAATCCTGATGCTGGACTCGTTACTCGTTCCCACCGCAATCGTTGCCTTGGCCGAAATCGGCGACAAGACGCAACTGCTCGCGCTGATTCTCGCCGCTCGCTTTCGCAAACCCTGGCCGATCATTGCCGGTATCGTCGCCGCGACCTTGGCCAACCACGCAGCAGCCGGTGCGGTAGGCGCCTGGTTCGGCAGCTTCTTCTCCGACGCGGTGTTGCACTGGATTCTTGCCGCGAGCTTCGCCGCCACTGCACTGTGGACGCTGGTCCCGGACAAGATGGATGACGATGAAGCCGGCACCGCGCGCAAGTTCGGGCCCTTCCTGACCACGCTGATCGCGTTCTTCCTGGCGGAAATCGGTGACAAGACCCAGATCGCCACCGTGATGCTGGCGGCGCAATACCCTGAGCTGTGGCTGGTGATTATCGGCACCACGGCAGGCATGCTGATTGCCAACGTGCCGGTGGTATTGGCGGGTAACTTTGCCGCGGAGAAACTGCCGCTGACGCTGATCCGTCGCTTGGCGGCTTCGGCATTCCTGATTCTGGCGATCGTTGCGGTGTACAAGGCGATGCAGAGCAGTGGCTGGGTTTAACCCAATCTACTGAACCCCACAAAATCTGTGGTGAGGGGATTTAGCGAAACGTCGCACCGCCCCGATGGGCTGCGAAGCGCCCCAAAGCTGACCACCTCGGTGTACCTGGTACACCGCAGTCATAGGTTTTGGGGCTGCTTCGCAGCCCATCGGGGATGAATCCCCTCACTACAGCAGCAGGTTCGACTTGCCCGGAATGCCTATCAGGATTTCGGCGCTTTCTCGTACAACGGCATCACCTTCGGAATCGCCGCCTGCAACGAAGCGATCCGGCTGGACGAGGCCGGGTGAGTGCTCATGAATTCCGGCGGTGCGCCTTCCGAGGCCTTGCTCATCTTGTTCCACAAGGTGATCGCGGCATTCGGGTTGTAGCCGGCGCGGGCGGCCAGTTCGAGGCCAATCAGATCGGCTTCGTTTTCATTGGCGCGGCTGTTGGGCAAGGTCATGCCGTAGTTGGCCACGGTGTCGGCCAGCGCCAGGCTGTCCTGGCCCAGACCGAATAGCGCACCGGCACCCTGCTTGGCCATTTCAATGCCATAAGCCTTGGACATCGCTTCACGACCGTGCTCGCGCAGGGCGTGAGCGATTTCGTGGCCCATGACTGCGGCGATTTCATCGTCGGTCAGCTTCAGGCTGTCGATCAGCCCGGTATAGAAAATGATTTTGCCGCCAGGGCCGCAGTTGGCGTTGAGCTCATCGCTCTTGATCAGGTTGACTTCCCATTGCCACTGCGCGGCATCCGGGCGGAAATTTGGTGCCTGGGCGATCAGCCGGTTGGCAATTTCCTGAACCCGCTTGGCCTCCGGGCTGGTCTTGTCCAGCACGCCTTTGCTCGACGCCTCGCCGACGGTCTTCTGATAGGACTGGGCATACATCTGGTCGACCTCTTGCGAGGACAGCATGCTGAACATGTACTGCTTGCGCTCCACGCCCACGGCTCCGCCGCTGGTGGTGTTGACCGACTGACAACCGGCCAGCAACAGCGCTGCGCTCAGTGCACTTACAACCAATGTCTTGTTCATTCAAAAGCTCCCTGAAAACCTGCCGCGTATCGTAGGGGGTGAATTGTATCGGCGCCAGATACAACAGACGTGTTGCAGCGTCTTTCGGAAGTTTCCCACCGCTGTTGTCGTAAAAAATTCACAGCAACCGGCAAGTCTGCTGCCGCTGCGTCGTGCACCGATCCATTTGCGACATCCTCCGCCCTTTGTTCCGTCCAACACTCATGGCGCAATGCCTGCTGCCGATACAACAGCGCAGACGTCCTCTTGCGTGCGGAGCTCCCATGAAGTTCAAGTCGATCCAGTTTTCCGTCGCCGCCCTGGCCGGCGCCATCGTCCTCAGCGTGGTCGCCGCGCTGGTGCTGTACGCGCTGTTCTCCGGCGCCCGCACTCAAGACATGGTGCAACAGCGCACCCAGGCGCAGTTCGAGCAGGTCATCGAACAGCGCCTGACCTCGCTGGCGCAGACCCAGGTCAGCCAGATCCAGCGCGAACTCGAAGCACCGCTGCTGATTGCCGGGGGGCTGGTGCGGGTCAATGCGCTGCTCGGCACACCGGGCGCCGATGGCCAGCCGCGACTGAACATCAGCCGCGAGCAATTGATCAGCCTGATCAAGGAAAACGTCGAGCAGAACCCGAAAATTCTCGGCACCTACATCGGCTGGGAAAAGAACGCACTGGATCACCATGACGCGGCCTACGTTGGCAGCGCCGTGATCGGTATCGACCCTGCCAACGGACGCTTCCTGCCGTGGTGGTTCCGCAATACCGACGGCAGTCTGGGCGTGGACAAACTGGCCGATGTCGACGATCAGAAAACCCTGTCCACCGGGGTGCGCGCCAGTGAGTATTACCTCTGTTCCAAGGAAACCAAAAAACCCTGCGTGATCGATCCGGCGCCTTACAAAGTCGGCGACAAAGTCGTCATGCTCGCCTCGTTCATTGAACCGATCATGCTCAACGGCGCTTTTCAGGGCATCGTCGGCGCCGATCTGTCGGTGAACTTCATTCAGGACATGCTCCTCGCCGCCAACCAGAAGCTGTACAGCGGCGCCGGGCAAATGGCCCTGATCGGCGGCAACGGGCGGATCGTGGCCTACACCCAGGACCCGAGCAAATTCGGTGAAAAGGTCAGCGACATTCTCGACGCCGAACAGATTGCCAACATGGCCAATCTCAAACGCGGCGAAGTCACTTACTCCGTCAACAAGGACAAGGGCCGCATCGAGTTGTACCTGCCATTCGGCATCGGCCAGACCGACGCGCGCTGGACCCTGATGCTGCAACTGCCGCTGAATGCGGTAATGGCCGATCTGCAGAAACTTCAGGCCGACCTCGATGCCCAGCGCAAATCCGACACCTTCGGTATGGCCATGGTCGGTCTGATCATCGCCGGCATCGGCCTGCTGGTGATCTGGCTGGTGGGCCACGGCATCGCCCGCCCTCTGAAGCAGATGGTCGCCATGCTCGATGACATTGCCAAAGGTGAAGGCGATCTGACCCGCCGCTTGAGCAGTGATCGCAGCGATGAACTCGGCTCGATTGCCAAAGGCTTCAACACCTTCCTCGCCAAGTTGCAGGCGATGATCACGCAGGTGGTGACGTCGGTGCAGAGCGTCAGCGATTCCTCCGAACACACGGCCGACATCGCCATTCGCACCAACATCGGCATTCAGAAACAAATGGCCGAGATCGATCAGGTCGCCACTGCCGTGCAGGAAATGACCGCCACTGCGCAAGACGTGGCGCGCAACGCCACCCAGGCGGCGCAAGCCGCCAGCCATGCGGATCAGGCCGCTGGCCAGGGCATGCAGATCGTCCGTGATACCTCGAATTCGATTGGTGCGCTGGCGCTGGAAATCGGCAAAGCCGTGGGCGTGGTGCAGACCCTGGCCAAGGACAGTGAAAACATCAACGCGATCCTGACGGCCATTCGCGGGATCGCCGAGCAGACCAACCTGCTGGCGCTGAACGCGGCGATCGAAGCGGCGCGTGCCGGCGAACAAGGGCGCGGCTTTGCCGTGGTCGCGGACGAGGTGCGCAATCTGGCGCAGAAGACCCAGAAGGCCACCGAAGAAATCCAGAGCATGATCCAGCAACTGCAACAGGGCACCCGCGACGTAGTGCGGGTCATGGAGGACAGCCAGAACCGCACCGACGAAAGTGTGCAGCACGCGGCGAAAGCCGCCGAAGCGCTGGAGACGATTACTCAGGCGGTGTCGGTGATCAATGACATGAACACGCAGATTGCCAGTGCCGCTGAAGAGCAAAGCGCCGTGGCGGATGACATCAACCGCAACGTGATCAATATCGGTCAGGTGGCCAATGAAGTGGCGGGCGGTGCGGATGAGTCGAGTTCGGCGAGTGCCGGCCTGACCAAACTGGCGGAGCAGCAGCGGCGCTTGATCAATCAGTTCAAGGTTTGAGAGCAAGATCAAAAGATCGCAGCCTACGGCAGCTCCTACAGAATCGATGCAGGAGCTGCCGCAGGCTGCGATCTTTTCGCTTTCACATCAACCCGGGGTCAGACACTCCGGCCCATTGAGCTTCGGATCATTCACCAGATTCGCCAGCACCCGCTCGCGCAATGCCGCCGGCTCACTGGCGAGCAAACCCTGCAGCACATGCAGCGGCGTCGCGGGATCGAGCCAGGCCGCCTGCCCCGCCTCATCGAGAATCAACGGTCGGCGCTGACTGGCCGCCGGCTGCGTGATGACGGCGGTGCTCAGCCACACCTGCTCCTGCACCGGATACGCCTCCCAGATCGCCGCGAAAAACAGCGATGAACCCTCACCCGGCGTCAGCCAGTACGGGCGCTTGCGCAGATTGCCGCGCCATTCGTAGAAACCGTTGGCCGGCAACAGACAACGACGCAGGCGCAGCGCCTCGCGGAACATCGGTTGCTCGGCGACCGTTTCCGCCCGGGCATGCGCCGGGGTTTTCGACAGATCGGTCAGCCACGGCGGCGTCAGCCCCCAACGGGCGCGGGCCAGCGCGCGTTGGCCGTCGGCCTCGGCACGCAGCATCAACACCGAATCATTGGGAGAAATATTCCACTGCGCCTGCTGATCGGCGGGAAATCCGGGCAGGGCCGCGAAGTCGCGGTTCCAGCGAAACAGGGCATAACGTCCACACATGGGGCAACACGACTCAGCAATAAAACGAACGTCAGCCTAACAGACCAGCGTCCCGGGGAAGCTCTCCGGTTCATCGCCGGGCAGCGGCAGCGCGGCATTGTACGCGGTGATCAGCTCGCGGGCGTATTCGGCCTGATCGTTTTCGACCGACAACCCCAGCAGGCCAAAAATCGGCAACTCCCCCGTGCCGCCGAGCAGATCCCGGCCCACCAGGTGCGCCTCGATGCCTTCGCTGGCGAGCATGCCCTTGAGCATCTCGCCTTCCATCAGGTTTTCCGGCTCGTAGATTCGCTGCATGGGCGCCCCTCATTCGTTTTCACTGAACACTTCCAGAAACCAGTCCTCGCCATGCACCTGCAGGACAAAGGTGATCGGTCGACAACACACCTGACAGTCCTCGATGTAGGTCTGATCGCCGTCAGACAAGTCCACTGTTGTCTCGACCTCTTCACCACAATACGGACATTCATACAGTGCGCTTTCCAGCATCGCGGTCTCCCAGGTGACTTGTGCGTATAATCGTCGGTCTATTTGCAGGGCTATTTTTGTCTGGCTACTTTTTCAGACCGTGCCCCGTTGGTTTTCGATCAAAACCTTTACTTACCCTAGCCGTTTCCAACAAGAGAGCATGATGGGCGAATTCGATGCCATCCGACCTTACGACGACAGCGAAGTACCTGTGGTACTGGCAAGACTGCTCGGCGACAAGGCGTTTCTAGATATCCTCACCCACTTCCGCTTCCCGCGTTTTGCCGGTGCCTTCGGCTGGATGCTCAAACCACTTATAGCCCATCGGCTGCGTCGTGAGTTCGCCAGCGTGACCTCGGTGGCGACGTTGCAGGATAAGATCGAGTCCTACGTCGACCACACCATCGAGCGCGCCACCGACGGCGTGACCTACACGGGTGTCGAGCAATTCAAGTCCGGCAGCGCTTATCTGTTTATCGCCAACCACCGCGACATCGTGATGGACCCGGCTTTCGTCAACTATGCGGTGTACCACGCCGGCCTGCCGACGCCGCGCATCGCAATCGGCGACAACCTGCTGCAAAAGCCTTTTGTCAGCGATCTGATGCGCCTGAACAAGAGCTTCATCGTGCACCGTTCGATCACCGGGCGCCGCGAGAAGATGGCGGCGTATCAATTACTGTCAGCGTACATCAACCACTCGATCCGCAACGATTGCGCCTCGATCTGGATCGCGCAGGCCGAAGGCCGGGCCAAGGACGGCGACGACCGTACCGAGTCGGCGATCCTCAAGATGTTCCACATGAGCCGCAAGGACGAGCCGTTCGGCGAAGTGATCCAGTCGCTGAACCTGACTCCGGTGTCGATCAGTTACGAATACGACCCGTGCGACCAGGCCAAGGCCCGCGAGCTGTACATCCGCGCTACCACCGGCACCTACGCCAAGGCGCCGGGCGAGGATGACGTGAGCATTGCCAAGGGCATTACGGGCTACAAGGGCCGGGTGCACGTGAACTTCGCCGCGCCAATCACCGAGCTGTTCGAAGACACCAAGCAATTGGCGGTCGAGATGGACAAGCAGATTCTCGGCGGTTATCGCCTGTTCCCGGTGCATTACCTGGCGTATGCGATGTGGGCCGATGCCGATCCGCAACTGAACGTGCCGAAGGCTGCCGAGGTGTTCCCCGCCGACGAACTGGCCAAGGCGCAGGAAGAATGGCAGCGCCGGCTGGACGCCTGCCCTGAAGAGCACCGTCCGTATCTGGTGCTGCAATATGCGACGCCGGTGCGTAATCAGTACCGCGTAAAAGCCGGGTTGCCGTTGTAAAAACTGTTGGCAAATCACACTGTGGCGAGGGGATTTATCCCCGATGGGTCGCGAAGCGGCCCCAGGATTCTGCCTGAATAATCATGGGCCTGCTGCGCAGGCCATCGGGGATAAATCCCCTCGCCACAAGGTTTTGCATTCGCTTCAGAAGCGGGTGCTGATCCAGGAGACGACCAGGGCCAGCCCGAGGCAGGCAAAACCGAAGCGGTAGAAAAAGCGGTTCATGCGCAACGTCGCCCAATCCAGAATCGGCTCGGCGTTAGGCTGGGCCTGGCGTTGAGCGGCGATGCTGGCCATGGCGCGCTGTTCACGACGGCGGGTCGCGTGCAGCAGCCAACTGCCGGGGAAGGCCAGTGCCAACGCCAGCAGGTTGATCAATTTGGCGGGATGGGCGGTAAACAGCGTCATCAAGTGCAGCGACATCACAGACCTCGGAACTGAATCGGTGTGGCAGACGCCTGATCGACGACTGCGGCGCGGATTCTACCGAAACACGCCTGCACTACCCTACCCTTTGCGACAAATAACCTGACAATCGACCGATGGCTGTCCTGTGTCACGGCATCGTCATTTACATCGGCCACCATGCGCGCCTCGAAACACACATGGAACGCGACATGCTTCACGCCGAAAACCAGGATCGCCTGTACCTCATCACCCCGACCGACGAACAACAAAGCCTCGTCGGCAGCCTCGCCTTCAATGTTCAGGATCGCCACTGGCTGGTGTATTGCGCCCTCGGCGGGCATCAGCATGCGGATTTGCCGGAGACTGACCTGCTGACCGGTGTGAGCGTTCTCGACTTCTACTCCCAGGCCGCCTGACCCACATCGTCCTCTGTAGGAGCTGCCGCAGGCTGCGATCTTTTGATGTTGTTTTAAAAATCAAAGTCAAAAGATCGCAGCCTTCGGCAGCTCCTACAGGGGATTAGCGTCGTCCTGCAGGCATGAAAAAGCCCGGCGCCATCACTGGCCCGGGCTTTTTCACATCAGCCGCGAAGCTTACTCGGCGAGGATCTGACCCACGGTCGGGTCCTTGAACAGACGAGTCAAGGCGTCGCTCAACACGTCGCTGACCAGCTTGGTGTTGGTTTCCTGGTTCGGCGCCATGCCGAAACGCTGGTCCAGCGAAGCGCCGTAGCGGCCGCTGTAGCGACGGTTGCCGCTCTGCACGTCGGAACGGAAGGTCGCGCCGATGGTGGCCTCGGTCACGTACATGCCTTCTTTCGGCGACTGGTACTTGAGCTCGGTCAGGGTCACAGTCAGTTGCGGCGCATTCATCGCGTTGCTGGTCGGGGTAAAGCCGAGCAGACGCACGGCGGCTTCAGCCTGGGCCTGCAACTTCGGCAGGATCTGCTCGCGCTGTACAGTGATGGCGCTGGTTTCCGGGTACAGGCCGCCACGGGTGCCGAGGGTTGGCGACGGACGACCGTCAACCACGCGCACCACCACTTGCTGGCCATGGCCGACCGGGGCCAACTGCGTGGTCAGCTTCGGTTCCGGGCTCAGTTGTTGCGGGCTGTGGGCGCAGCCAACCAGGGTCAAACTGGTCACAGTGATCAAACCGAACAACAGGCGTTGCAACATGCTCTTTTCTCCAGAATCAGGCACAAACAGGCCGGCAGTATAGCGGTGGGCCACTGCGGGTCACCAGCACTCGACAGTGAATACTCAAATGTCTGACCCAGCCGAGAGAATGCGGTTCCTGTCACAGATTATTCACCGCCCATACACCTTGGCGTCACGGCCGCCTGGCAAGCTTCAAACCAGTCCCCAACAAGGTACTTGCCATGCGTTATCTGATCTCGTTGTTCGCGCCACGTCCGCTGCACCGCAGCTTCGCCCTGCTGGATCGCAACGGTCACTGCCAGGCCTTCAAACAGTGCAGCCTCAAGCCAATGGGCGACGGCTGGGTGGAAATCGAAGAAATCCGCCTCAACTGGTTGCACCAGCCGCTGCCCGCCAGCGCCCGGGTCATCGAGCAACAGCCTCGCGCACGTGCCCAGGCGATGTTGAGCATCTGACCGGATGCCTAATAAAAGTCATTAAACTCGACCAACTGCCCGCATTTCTTCGATACAATCTCCCCCCGATTATAAGGACGTCTCCTGATCGGGCCCCGCAACACCGGCAATGCCCTGCATTCGCCATCAAAATCGCCCACAGAGAGCCGCCCACACAGATCGAGTGAAGTTGGCGCGCTTGCCTGTTCTTCCGGCAAAAACCCCGCTTTTCGCGAATCTGCAGAGCTGTCATACGCTCGGCCACCGCGTTGTTTTGCCTTTGCGGGCACGGTGCCAGGCCTGGACAGCCCTTTTTTGAGGTTCACGTCTTCAAAAGAGCGTGAAAAAAACGGGTTTTCACAACTTCACAAGAGTGTGGCGAGCAAATGAATAGTTTTGCGTCTGAACATGCACCATTAGCGTCTGTAACAGCCCAACGACACAGGACCGGGGAAACCTCGAACATCGGAGCCTGAAGCCTGTCCGCTACGGATTTGGTTGCACAAAACGGATGTCTCGACCATAAGTCGAATTGCCAGCCGCGTGCTGAAATGAGTTGATGCAACTCTTGAAGCCAGGCCGCATGCATCCGTCGAAGTTGCGAAAAATTGCGAAGATTCGGACATGACGAACCTGACCATGGGTTATCCGGGGCGCAACTGACCTGCCCCGCCACGCCCTGGCAGCCATGCCGACAATTTGGTGCTGCAGATTTTGGAGACGCGTTAAATGGCGCATAACGAAGCAGTCGACGTAGTTCTGGTTGGGGCCGGCATCATGAGTGCCACCCTGGCAGTACTGCTCAAAGAACTCGACCCGACGATCAAGCTGGAAGTCGTCGAGTTGATGGATTCCGGGGCCGCGGAGAGTTCCAACCCGTGGAACAACGCCGGTACCGGCCACGCCGGCCTGTGCGAGCTGAACTACACGCCGCAGGCCGCCGACGGCAGCGTCGACATCAAGAAAGCCGTGCACATCAACACCCAGTTCGAAGTGTCCAAGCAGTTCTGGTCGTACCTGACCAAAAAAGGCACCTTCGGCTCGTGCAAGTCCTTCATCAGCCCAGTGCCGCACCTGAGCTTCGTCCAGGGTGACAAAGGCGTGTCGTTCCTCAAGGAACGCTTCAACGTGCTGCACAAGCACCACGCCTTCGCCGACATGGAATACACCGAAGACAAGGCCAAGATGGCCGAGTGGATGCCGCTGATGATGCCGGGCCGTTCGCCGGACGAGGTCCTGGCCGCGACCCGCGTGATGAACGGTACCGACGTCAACTTCGGCGCCCTGACCAATCAGTTGCTCAAGCACCTGACCAGCGCACCGGACACCCAGGTCAAATACTGCAAGCGCGTGACCGGCCTCAAGCGTAATGGCGCCGGCTGGACCGTCAGCATCAAGGACGTCAACAGCGGCAACAGCCGTGAAGTCGATGCCAAATTCGTCTTCCTCGGCGCCGGTGGCGCGGCCCTGCCGCTGCTGCAGGCTTCGGGCATCGAGGAAAGCAAAGGTTTCGGCGGCTTCCCGATCAGTGGCCAGTGGCTGCGTTGCGATAACCCGGAAGTGGTCAAGCACCACCAGGCCAAGGTCTACAGCCAGGCCGCGGTGGGTTCGCCGCCCATGTCCGTGCCGCACCTGGACACCCGCGTGGTCGACGGCAAGAAATCCCTGCTGTTCGGGCCATACGCCGGTTTTACCACCAAGTTCCTCAAGCACGGCTCCTTCATGGACCTGCCGCTGTCGGTTCGCGCCGGCAACATCGGGCCGATGCTGGCAGTGGCGAAAAACAACATGGACCTGACCAAGTACCTGGTCAGCGAAGTGATGCAATCGATGGAGCAGCGTCTGGACTCCCTGCGCCGCTTCTACCCGGAGGCGAAAGCCGAAGACTGGCGCCTGGAAGTGGCCGGCCAACGGGTACAGATCATCAAGAAGGACCCGAAAAAGGGCGGCATCCTGCAATTCGGTACCGAGCTGGTCGCAGCGAAAGACGGCTCCCTCGCCGCCCTGCTCGGCGCTTCGCCAGGCGCTTCGGTGACCGTTTCGATCATGCTCGAGCTGATCGAGAAATGCTTCCCGGCCAAGGCCAAGGGTGAGTGGGCAGCCAAACTGGCGGAAATCTTCCCGGCCCGTGAAAAGGTTCTGGAAACCGATGCTGCGCTGTATCGCAAGATCAACACGCAGAACAACATCGCCCTGGAACTGGTTGAAGAAAGCAGCGAGACCCCAAGCTTCGCTTGATCTTGCGGCATGAAAAACGCCCCGTACTCAGTGAGTGCGGGGCGTTTTTTATTGACCCTGAAAAGCAAAAGATCGCAGCCTGCGGCAGCTCCTACAGGGTAAACACAAATCCAGTGTAGGAACTGCCGAAGGCTGCGATCTTTTGATCTTGTCTTTTGATCTTAACCGCGAGCCTTGTCGATCAGCTCGATGTACTCGGCCGCGTTACGCTGGTCCTTGATCAAATCAACAAACGTCTGACCGTGCTCGTCCTTGCCATCCACGTCATAACCGGCAGCCACGAAGAACGTAAGGAAGCGTTCGAAATCGTCGATGCGCAGGCCACGGTAGGCCTTGATCAGTTTGTGCAGCGACGGCGAAGTGGCGTCGACCGGCTCAAAATCGAGGAACAGCTTGATCTGCTCATCGCCGATCTCGTCACCAATCACCTGTTTCTTATCTTTACGCATTGCCGACTCCAGCTCGCAGACATTACACGGGGCGGGCAGTTTACCCCTGCCCAGCCACAAGGCTCAACGCGCACGAACGGCCCCGGTGTGCAGATCGGCCCAGATGTGGCCGTTGGCGTAACTGAGGAACTGTACATACACGGTGTCGTTGCGCAGCAGATCGACCACCACCCGGTACTGGGCCAACGGGTAGAACAGGGTCAGGGTCTTGCTCTTGTCGTCATAAACCGGTTTTTTCAGGCTTTTGCTTTCGCCATCGAAATTGACCAGCACCTGGGTGATGGTCGCGCCCTTGTTCAGCGACTTGCCCTTGAGGCGGATCATCAGCGGTGAGGTCACCGGAATCGGCTGCTGATTGGACTGGCGTTGCGCACCGATCACCACCGAATAATCGGTGACCTGCAGCAGTTGTTGCTGCTCGGGTTCGGCATCACGCAGGGTCAAATCGTCCGGCGGTAGAATCTGACTGTGCATCGGCGCCGGGGCGGCGGCCAGAGGCAGGCTGAGGGTCAGCAACAGGGCGGCAAAGCTGCGGATCAGAAGGCTCATGACAGGCTCCGGGGGCGAGGCCGAGCACTCTAGCATGGGATTAAAAGCAAAAGATCGCAGCCTTCGGCAGCTCCTACAGGGTGTACATCAATCCCCCTGTAGGAGCTGCCGAAGGCTGCGATCTTTTGATCTTGCTTACATGCCTTTAACGGCAAAGATCCCGTTGGCGTTGCGCCAGTAGCCTTTGTAGTCCATGCCGTAACCGAAGATGTAGCGGTCAACGCACGGCAGGCCGACGAAGTCTGCCTTCAGGTCAGGACGCGCCTTGCGGTCGTGGTCCTTGTCGATCAGCACGGCGGTGTGCACTTTGCGCGCGCCGGCGTGTTTGCAGAAGTCGATGATCGCGCCCAGGGTGTGACCTTCGTCGAGGATGTCGTCGATGATCAGCACGTCGCGGTCGATGAACGAGACTTCCGGCTTGGCTTTCCAGAACAGGTCGCCGCCGCTGGTTTCGTTGCGATAACGGGTCGCGTGCAGGTAGGAGGCTTCCAGCGGGAACTGCAGATGAGTCAGCAGTTTGCCGGAGAAGATCAGGCCGCCGTTCATCACGCAGAACACCACCGGGTTGCTGTCGGCCAGTTGTTCGTTGATGTGTGCACCGACGCGGGCGATGGCGGCCTCGACTTCAGCTTCGGTGTACAGGCAGTCAGCCTCTCGCATGATTTGACGGATATGCTCGAGATCAGCGGACATGGCGCTCTCCAGGGGTGGCGGAATTGGAAAAGCGGGCAAAGGTACGCATCCCGCGAGGTCGAATCAAGCGTTAATGGACTAACGTACTCAATGTCCTATAGGACATCACCCTCGGATAGATTAATCTAGGCCGGTTTTTTTGCCCGCCGCCGGAGTTTTTCCATGCCCATCCTCGAGATCCGCCATCCGCTGATCCGCCATAAACTCGGCCTGATGCGCCGCGCTGACATCAGCACCAAGAATTTCCGTGAGCTTGCTCAGGAAGTCGGCGCCCTGTTGACCTATGAAGCTACCAAAGACCTGCCCCTGGAAACCTACGATATTCCAGGTTGGTGCGGCACCGTGTCGGTGGAGAAAATCGCCGGCAAGAAGATCACCGTCGTGCCGATCCTGCGCGCCGGCATCGGCATGCTCGAAGGCGTGCTGAGTCTGATCCCGGGTGCCAAGGTTTCCGCAGTGGGCGTCGCCCGCAACGAAGAAACCCTGCAAGCGCACACCTACCTGGAAAAACTGGTTCCGGAAATCGACGAACGGTTGGCGATGATCATCGACCCGATGCTCGCCACCGGCAGCTCCATGGTCGCGACCATCGACCTGCTGAAGAAAGCCGGCTGCAAGGACATCCGCGCAATGGTGCTGGTCGCCGCGCCGGAAGGCATTGCTGCCGTAGAAAAGGCTCACCCGGACGTGACCATCTACACCGCGTCCATCGATGAGCGCTTGAACGAGCACGGTTACATCATCCCTGGGCTTGGCGACGCCGGTGACAAGATCTTCGGCACCAAGCAGAAGGACGCGTAAACATGCAGCAAGAGTTCAACGATCCGCTCTGGCGCACGGTGCTGTCCGGTGCCCAGATGCTGTTCGTGGCTTTCGGCGCCCTGGTGCTGATGCCGCTGATCACGGGTCTTGACCCGAACGTGGCACTGTTTACCGCGGGTTTAGGGACGATCCTGTTCCAGATCGTCACCGGGCGTCAAGTGCCGGTGTTCCTCGCGTCGAGCTTTGCCTTCATCACTCCGATCATTCTCGCCAAGGGCCAGTTCGGCCTCGCCGCGACCATGGGCGGCGTGATGGCGGCCGGTTTCGTCTATACCTTCCTCGGCCTTGCCGTGAAGATCAAAGGCACCGGTTTCATTGACCGTCTGCTGCCACCGGTAGTGATTGGTCCGGTGATCATTTCCATCGGCCTGGCCATGGCGCCGATTGCCGCGAACATGGCAATGGGCAAGGCGGGTGATGGTTCCGAGCTGATCCATTACCAGACCGCGATGATGATCTCGATGCCGGCGCTGCTGACCACGTTGATCGTGGCGGTGTTCGGTAAAGGCATCTTCCGTCTGGTGCCGATCATTTCCGGGGTGCTGGTCGGTTTTGCCATGTCGTTTTATTTCGGCGTGGTCGATACCGCGAAGATTGCTGCCGCGCCATGGTTCGCCCTGCCGCACTTCACGGCACCCGAGTTCAACTGGCAGGCGATCCTGTTCATCGTTCCGGTGGCGCTGGCGCCGGCCATCGAACACATCGGCGGCGTCATTGCCGTGGGCAGCGTGACCGGTCGTGACTACCTGAAGAAGCCGGGCCTGCATCGCACCTTGCTGGGTGACGGCATCGCTACCACGGCCGCCGGCCTGTTTGGCGGCCCACCGAACACCACCTATGCCGAAGTGACCGGCGCGGTGATGCTGACCAAGAACTACAACCCGAAAATCATGACCTGGGCGGCGATCTTCGCCATCACCCTGGCGTTCATCGGCAAGTTCGGCGCGCTGCTGCAAAGCATTCCGGTGCCGGTGATGGGTGGGATTCTGTGCCTGCTGTTCGGCTCGATTGCCGCGGTGGGGATGAACACCCTGATCCGTCACAAGATCGATCTGGGCGAAGCGCGCAATCTGGTGATCGTCTCGGTGACCCTGGTATTCGGTATCGGCGGTGTGCTGGTCGGCACCGGCACTGGCCCGGACGACTTCGGCCTCAAAGGCATCGCGTTGTGCGCGGTGGTGGCCATTGCGCTGAACCTGATCCTGCCGGGCAATGACAGCTGGAAGCACAAGAAGGCGGATGAGCCGCTGATCTAAAATCTGCTCATGACCTGTGGCGAGGGAGCTTGCTCCCGCTTGACTGCGAAGCAGTCATAAACTCGGCGGATGCGGTTTCCTGTGAACCGCGTTCGCAGGGTTTGGGGCTGCTTCGCAACCCAGCGGGAGCAAGCTCCCTCGCCACAACAGCTACAGCGCCAACGGCGCTCTCTCGCACAGGGTTGCCAACGCCTTCGCCCATTGCGGGTCGTCATTCAGGCACGGCACCAGCACCAACTCCTCGCCCCCCGCTTCGCGGAACTGTTCCTGGCCGCGATCACCAATCTCTTCCAGCGTCTCGATGCAATCGGCGACAAACGCCGGGCACATCACCAGAATCTTTTTCACGCCGCTTTTCGCCAGCTCATCCAGCCGCGCCTCGGTGTAGGGTTCGATCCACTTCGCCCGCCCCAGACGCGACTGAAACGACACCGACCATTTACCATCGGCAATGCCCGCGCGCCTGGCGAACTCGGCGGCGGTGCGTAGGCACTGGGCGCGGTAACAGGTGGCCAGCACAGCCGGCGAGGCATTCTTGCAGCAGTCTTCGTTTTTGAGGCAGTGATTGCCCGTCGGATCGAGCTTGGTCAGGTGCCGCTCTGGCAAGCCATGGAAGCTCAGCAGCAAGTGATCGTAGTCCTGCTGCAAGTGCGGTTGGGCACTGGCGACCAGTGCATCGAGGTATTCCGGCTGATCGTAAAACGGTTGCAGCACCGACAGTTTCACGTCGAGTCTGTTCTCGCGAATCACCCGCTTGGCTTCTTCGATCACCGTGGTGGTGGTGCTGTCGGCGAACTGTGGATAAAGCGGCGCCAGCGTAATGCGCTTGTGCCCGGCGGCGACCAGTTGCAGCAATTTCGTTTCAATCGACGGCTCGCCGTAACGCATGGCCAGCTCCACCGGGCCATGGGTCCACCGGGTGGTCATCTGCTGCTGCAGACGACGACTCAGCACCACCAGCGGCGAACCCTCCTCCCACCAGATCGACGCGTAGGCATGGGCCGATTGTTCGGGGCGCTTGATCAGGATCAGCGACACCAACAGCCGCCGCACCGGCCACGGCAGGTCGATCACGTACGGGTCCATCAGAAATTGATTGAGGTAGCTGCGTACATCGGCCACCGAAGTCGAGGCCGGAGAGCCCAGGTTGACCAGAAGCAAGGCGTGATCGGTCATGCATCGTCCTATTTCAAAGGCGGCCGGAGAGATCATCCAGAGCCGCGCGCAAATCCGTGAACTGGAAAGTGAAACCCGCTTCCAGCAAGCGTGCCGGCATGGCGCGTTGGCCACCCAGTAACAGCAATGACATTTCGCCAAGCCCGACCTTCAGCGCCAGGGCCGGCATCGGCATGAACGCCGGACGATGCAGCACGCTGCCCAGCGTCTTGGCAAACTCGCGATTGCGCACCGGTTTCGGTGCGCAGGCATTATAAGGACCGCTCGCCTGATCGCGGTGCAGAAGAAAATCAATCAGGGCGATTTGATCATCAATATGAATCCAAGGCATCCACTGCCGACCATTGCCCAAAGGCCCGCCCAGCCCAAGCTTGAACGGCAGCAACAGCCGCGACAAAAAGCCGCCCTCGGCTGATAGCACCAGCCCGGTTCGTACCAGCACCACGCGCACGCCCAACGCTTCGGCACGCTGCGCGGTTTCCTCCCAGGCGATGCACAACTGGCTGGCAAAATCGTCGATCACCGGCGGTGAGTCCTCGGTCAGCTCGCGCTCGCCGCCGTCACCGTACCAACCGACTGCAGAACCGGAAATCAACAACGCCGGTTTCTGTTGTCGTGTTTCCAGCCAGGCCAGCAGGGTTTCGGTCAGGGTGATGCGGCTGCTCCACAACACCGCTTTGCGCCGATGGGTCCATGGCCGATCCGCAATCGGTGCTCCAGCCAGATTGACGATTGCGTCCAGTGGCTCGTTGCCGAAGTCTTCGAGACGGGCAATACCACGCACCTGCGCACCGCAGATCTGCGCGACTTTCTCCGGACGCCGACTCCACACCGTCAGTTGATGGCCTTGCCTGGACCAATACTGACAGAGCTGACGTCCGATCAAACCAGTACCGCCGGTCAGCAATATGCGCATGACATCTTCCTCGCGTGGCGTTTTACCCGGATCACTAGTCTATTTTTATAAGCAGGGATCTTTTCTATCGGGCAGGCTCTATTGTTTAACCATAGGCCAAGCTGTCAGAACGAGAACGCTAGAAGTTATACCAAAAAACAAAATTGTACAGGTTTCATTGACGGCGTAGTCTGTACAGAAAGGTAAACGAGGCCCCTATGACTGTACCTATCGCAATCATCGGCACCGGCATCGCCGGACTCTCCGCCGCGCAAGCGCTGACAGAGGCCGGACACACCGTCCAGCTCTTCGACAAAAGCCGCGGCAGCGGCGGGCGCATGTCGAGCAAACGCAGCGACGCCGGTTCTCTGGACATGGGCGCGCAATATTTCACCGCCCGCGACCGACGCTTCGTCACCGAGGTGCAGCGCTGGCAAAGCCAGGGCTGGGTCGCCGAATGGCAACCGCAGCTCTACACCTGTCAGGGCGGGCAATTGAATCTGTCGCCGGACGAGCAGACCCGTTGGGTCGGCACGCCGCGCATGAGCGCCATCACCCGCGGCTTGCTCAATGGCCTGGAAGTGCACTTTGCCTGCCGCATCACCGAGGTGTTTCGCGGCGAAGAACATTGGCATTTGCAGGACGCCGAAGGCTTCACCCATGGCCCCTTCAGCCATGTGGTGATCGCCACCCCGGCGCCGCAAGCCACCGCATTGCTGGCCGCCGCACCGAAACTCGCCGGCGCGGCCGCCGGGGTGAAAATGGACCCGACCTGGGCCGTCGCCCTCGCCTTCGATACGCCACTGGACACACCGATCGAAGGTTGCTTTGTGCAGGACAGCCCGCTCGACTGGCTGGCACGCAACCGCAGCAAACCGGGACGTGACACGACGTGCGACACGTGGGTGCTGCACGCCAGCAGCGCTTGGAGCCGGCAACACATCGACCTGCCCAAGGAAGCGGTGATCGAACAACTGCACGGTGCCTTCGCCGAACTGCTGCACAGCGCCATGCCCGCGCCGACCTTCAGCCTCGCCCACCGCTGGCTCTACGCGCGCCCTGCGACCGGCCACGAATGGGGCACGCTGGCCGACGCCGATCTGGGCCTGTATGCCTGCGGCGACTGGTGCCTGTCGGGGCGCGTCGAGGGGGCCTGGCTCAGCGGCCAGGAAGCTGCACGCCGTTTGCACGAACACCTGCAATGAACCGCATCAATCCGCAAAAGCTGCTGCTCTCGAAGTGGACAGCAGCCCACCCGCAAAACCGTGAAAAGCATTTTCTGGTCACCGAGCTATTCCGTGATGAGGAAGGTACGGTGCTGGAGATTGAATTGCAGGCGGTCCTGACGCAGCGCAGCGAAAGGCTTGATTGGCAGCGCCTGAAAATTTCGACTGAGTGGCTCCAGGGCTGGAAGTAAACACTACCCCCTGATCCGACGCCTTCGCGAGCAAGCTCGCTCCCACAGTTGAGAGCGTTAAACCTGGAAAAAACTTATACAAATGAGTTGACTTGTACACGCATGAATCTATGCTGAGGAAAAGTTGTACAGAAATAAATACCTGTACAGGAATAGATTCGAGGTGTGCATGTCCGATCTTTCTGCTTTGCGGCCCAAAATCGCCATCAGCGCCTGCCTGATGGGCGCCGAAGTGCGCTACAACGGCGGGCACAAGGAATCGCGGCTGTGCAGCCGCACCCTCGCCGAGCATTTCGAATTCGTCCCGGTTTGTCCTGAAGTCGCGATTGGCCTGGGCATTCCTCGCGAGCCGATCCGCCTGGTCGGGGATCCGGACGCTCCTGAAGCGGTCGGCACCGTCAACCCGCAGATCAATGTCACCGAACCGCTGGCGGCCTACGGGCAGAAAATGGCCGGCGAGCTCAATGACATCTGCGGCTATATCTTCATGCAGCAGTCGCCTTCGTGCGGTCTGGAGCGGGTCAAGGTCTATCACGCCAACGGCGCGCCGGTGAACGGCGGCGGCCGTGGCATCTACGCTCAGGCGTTCTGTGCGCAGCACCCTGATCTGCCGGTAGAAGAAGCCGGACGCCTGAACGATCCGGTGCTGCGGGAAAACTTCATCACCCGCGTACTCGCCTACAGCGCCTGGCAACAAGTGCTCAAACAAGGCTTGAGCCGCCGCGCACTGACCGAATTCCACTCGCGCTACAAATACCTGTTGATGGCGCACAACCCTGAACAATACAAAGCCTTGGGCAAATTGCTGGGCAACATGGCCCAGACCGATCCGGTCGAACTCGGCCCGCGCTATTTCAGCGAGTTGATGAGCGCGTTGAAGAAATGTGCCACCCGCCGCACTCACAGCAATGTCCTGCAGCACATCAGCGGCTATCTGAAACAGGCGATCAGCCCTGAAGACAAACAGGAAATGCAGCATGTCATCGGCCAGTACCGTCACGGCATCGTGCCGCTGGTGGTGCCGCTAACCTTGCTCAAACATCATTTTCGCCAACACCCGGATCCGTACATCGCGCAACAGGTGTACCTGCAGCCGCATCCGGAAAACCTCAGCCTGCGAAACGCCATTTGATGAACGACACATTCGACAGCAGCGCCCGGGAAGACCTCGGTGCGGACTTCAAGAAAGCCCTCGACGAGGGCTGGCTACCCATCCGCGAAGTGGCGCGGCAGACCGGCGTCAACGCCATTACCCTGCGCGCCTGGGAGCGCCGTTACGGGTTGATCGTGCCGCAGCGCACGCCCAAGGGCCATCGCCTGTACTCCAGCGAACATGTGCAACGCATCCTGACCATTCTGACCTGGCTCAACCGAGGCGTGGCGGTCAGTCAGGTCAAACCGTTGCTCGACGCGCCGCAAGCCTTCACCGAGACGGTGGAGAACGACTGGCAACGACAGCGTCAGTCCTTGCTCGGCGCCGTCATCCAGCTCAATGAGCGCAATCTCGACGACAGCATCAACCAGGCCATGGCCCTGTACCCGCCACGCACGCTGTGCGAGCAATTACTCCTGCCGCTGCTGGCCGAACTCGAACAGCGTTGGCAAGGACAGTTCGGTGCGCAGATGGAGCGTGTGTTCTTTTATTCGTGGTTGCGCAGCAAATTCGGCGCGCGCATCTACCATAACAATCGGCAATTGCACGCTGCACCGCTGCTGCTGATCAATCACTCGGACCTGGCGCTGGAACCACACCTGTGGCTCTGCGCGTGGCTGATCAGCAGTGCCGACTGCCCGGTACAAGTGTTCGACTGGCCTCTTCCGGCCGGAGAACTGGCGCTGGCGGTCGATCACCTGCAAGCGCGAGGAGTGCTGCTTTATTCCAGCAAGGCAATGAACCTGGCGCAGCTGCCGAAACTGCTGAACGGCATCAGCGCGGCAAAAATGCTCGTCGGACCAACGGTATGCATCCACCAGACCGAGTTGTCCGTAAGAACCCTTGAGATCGCTGATTTGATCCTGGCCGAAGATTCACTCTCGGCCCATCAGGTACTCGTTCAGCGTGGGCTGATTTAATGGAAACCGCGATGCAATTGATCTGGCTGCGCAGCGACTTGCGCCAACATGACAACACCGCCCTCGCGGCTGCCGCTGCGCGCGGCCCGACGGTTGCCGTGTATCTGTTGAGCCCGCAGCAATGGCTGGAACATGACGACGCGGCGTGCAAGATCGACTTCTGGTTGCGCAACCTGCGTGAATTGAGTGCCAGCCTTGGTGCGCTGAATATCCCGTTACTGCTGCGCACTGCCGACCATTGGGATCAGGCCCCGGCGGTGTTGCTTGAGCTTTGCCGGCAACTGAACGTGGAAACCGTGCACGTCAATGAAGAATACGGCGTCCACGAAAGCCAGCGCGACGCCGCCGTCGCTGCGGCCCTGAAAACCAGAGGCATCACTTTTCACAGCTACCTCGACCAACTGCTATTCAGACCCGGCACGGTACTGACCAAAACCGAAACCTACTTTCAGGTGTTCAGCCAATTCCGAAAGGTCTGCTATGAGCGCCTGCATCGCTCGGTACCAGCGTTGGTAAAAGCCCCCGGCAAGCAAGCGAAGCTGAATATCGACAGCGATCCGGTGCCGGCCTCAATCAAAGGTTTTGCAGCACCGAGCGAGTCATTGCGCGCTCTTTGGCCGGCAGGCGAGCAGGAAGCCCGGCGGCGTCTCGACACCTTCGCCGACGCGCAAATCGACTACTACCAGAGCGAACGCGACTTCCCGGCCAAACCCGGCACCAGTCAACTCTCAGCCTATTTGGCTGCCGGGGTGATTTCGCCGCGCCAATGCCTGCATGCGGCCCTGCAAAACAATCAGGGCGAATTCGACAGCGGCAAGGTCGGCGCGGTGACGTGGATCAACGAGCTGCTGTGGCGTGAGTTCTACAAGCACATTCTGGTGGGTTATCCACGGGTGTCGCGTCACCGCGCGTTTCGCCTGGAAACCGAGGCCCTGGCCTGGCGTGATGCGCCGGACGATCTGGCCGCGTGGCAAGAAGCGCGCACCGGTTTGCCGATCATCGATGCGGCCATGCGCCAATTGCTGGAAACCGGCTGGATGCACAACCGTCTGCGGATGGTGGTGGCGATGTTCCTGACCAAAAACCTGTTGATCGACTGGCGTGAAGGCGAGCGCTTTTTCATGCGCCACCTGATCGACGGCGATCTGGCGGCGAACAACGGTGGCTGGCAATGGAGCTCCTCGACCGGCACCGATTCGGCGCCGTACTTCCGCATCTTCAATCCGTTGAGCCAATCGGAAAAATTCGACAGCGAAGGCCTGTTCATCAAGCACTGGCTGCCTGAACTGGCTGGCCTGAACAAGAAGGAAGTACACAACCCGGCCAGCGCCGGCGGACTGTTCGGCGTGGCGGATTATCCGGCGCCGATCGTCAATCTGGGGGCCTCGCGCGAACGCGCGCTGGCGGCCTTCAAGAACCTGCCGGCGCGTTCGTCCATGGAAGATGCCCATGAGTGAATTCCTGCGCCGCTTCGCCCGTCAGTTCGCCGAGTTGAACAAGGACAACTTGCAACGCCTGAGCGACCTGTACAGCGAGGACATTCACTTCACCGATCCGCTGCATGAAGTGCAGGGGCTCAAGCAACTGCGCAACTACTTCAGCGAGCTCTACGCCAACGTCAGCGAATTGCGCTTCGACTTTCACGGTTTCGACCAGATCGCTGACGGTGAAGGTTACCTGCGCTGGGTCATGAGTTACCGCCACCCGCGCCTGGCCAGTGGTCAGTTGATTCGCGTCTCCGGGTGTTCACACCTGCTGTGGCGCGACAAGGTTTATCGCCACCGGGATTATTTCGATGCCGGGGCCATGCTGTATGAACATTTACCCGTATTGGGCCGGGTGATCGCCTGGCTGAAAAGGAGAATGGGATGAGTCGTACACCTCCACGGCGGTATTGGCTGACCGGTGCCAGCAGCGGCATCGGCGCAGCGCTGGCCGAAGAGATTCTGAAAAGCGGCGCGCATCTGGCGGTCAGCTCGCGTCAGGTGGCACCGCTCAAAGTGCTGTCGCAACGCTATCCGGGGCAAGTGCTGGTGGTGGCGGGCGATCTGACCAACAGTCAGACCGTGCGCGAAATCGGTCAGCAGATCGAACAGGCCTGGGGTTCACTGGACAGCGTGATTCTCAATGCCGGTACCTGCGAATACGTGGACGCCCGACAGTTCGACGCCTCGATCATCGAACACGTAGTGCGTACCAACCTGCTCGCCAGCAGTTACTGCATCGAAGCCGCCTTGCCGTTGCTGCGCAAAGGTACCACGCCGCACTTGGTCGGGATGGCCAGCTCGGTCACCTATCTGCCGTTGCCCCGGGCCGAAGCCTATGGCGCGTCGAAGGCCGGGCTGCGTTACCTGTTTGAATCGCTGCGTATCGACCTGGCGGTCGAGGGCATCGATGTCACGATCATCAGCCCGGGCTTTGTCGAAACGCCACTCACCGCAAAGAACGACTTCCCGATGCCGTTGAGCTGGCCTGTGGATAAAGCCGCGCGGCATATCTTCAGCCATCTCGATAACCGGCCTCTGGAAATCGCTTTTCCGGCACTGTTCATGGCGGCACTGTGGCCCCTGTCGAAACTGCCGGCGCGTCTGCAACTGGCGATCGGCAAGCGCATGGTGCGCAGCAACCCACCGCTGCGAGACCCGATATGAAGATTGCCATTGTCGGCAGCGGAATCGCCGGCCTGACCTGCGCTCACCTGCTCAATCGCCGACACGACATCACGGTGTTCGAGGCCAGCGACTGGGTCGGCGGTCACACGCACACCGTGCAGGTAACCGTCGATGGCCGCGAATACCACGTGGACACCGGCTTCATCGTGTTCAACGACTGGACCTACCCGAACTTCATTCGTTTGCTCGGCCAGCTCGGGGTGTCGTTCAAACCGACCGAAATGAGCTTCTCGGTGACCGACCCGGATTCCGGTCTGGAATACAACGGCAACAACCTCAACAGCCTCTTCGCCCAGCGCAGCAACCTGCTGTCCCCGGGGTTCTGGGGGATGTTGCGCGACATCCTGCGCTTCAATAAAGAAGCCCAGCGCGACCTCGCCGAACAGCGGATCGCCGCCGACACCACCCTCGACGATTACCTCAAGGCTGGCGGTTATGGTGAACGTTTCATCCTGCACTACATCGTGCCGATGGGCTCGGCGATCTGGTCGATGCCGATGGCCGAGATGCTCAATTTTCCGCTGCAATTCTTCGTGCGCTTCTTCAAGAACCATGGCCTGTTGTCAGTCAGTGATCGCCCGCAATGGCAAGTGATCGAGGGCGGTTCAAGTGCCTATATCGCGCCGCTGACGGCTGCATTCAAAGACAAGATCCGCCTCAGTTGCCCAGTGACCCGTATCGACCGCGACGAGCACGGCGTGGTTATCCACAGCCCGGCCGGCATTGAGCGTTTCGACAAGGTCGTGCTCGCCTGCCACAGCGATCAGGCCCTGCAACTGCTGGCCTCTCCCAGCCTTGATGAACGCTCGATCCTCGGCGCCCTGCCCTATGCCGATAACGAAGTCGTGCTGCATACCGATACCCGCTTGCTGCCCTCGCGCAAACTCGCGTGGGCCAGCTGGAACTATCGCTTGAGCGGCGCCGGCCATACACACGCGGCCGTCACTTACGACATGAACATCCTGCAGGGTATTCACAGCGAAACCACGTTCTGCGTCAGCCTCAACCAGAGCGCCGGCATCAGCCCGTTCAAAGTGCTGGCCAAATACACTTACGCCCACCCGCAATTCAGCCTCGCGGCGGTCGCGGCGCAGAACCGCTGGGCCGAAATCGACGGTCAGCAGCACACCCACTACTGCGGCGCTTACTGGGCCAACGGTTTTCATGAGGACGGCGTGGTCAGCGCATTACGCGTGGCCGCCGCGTTCGGGGAAAGCTTATGAACAGCGCCCTGTACAGCGGCTGGATCGGCCATCGACGCTTTGCACCCAGACGCCACGAATTCCGCTACCGGATCGGTCTGCTGTACCTCGATCTGGCCGAACAGGACGCCGTGTTCGAACTGTCGCCGTTTGCCAGCCGCAGCCGTTTTGCGCCGTTTTCATTTCGCGAAACCGATTACCTGAAAACCTTTACCGGCAGCGGCATGCGCCTGATCGACGCGGTGCGCCAGCAGGTCGCAACCGCCCTTGGCTACCAGCCGCAAGGTTCGGTCTGCCTGCTGACCCAGCCGCGCAGTTGGGGTCTGGCGTTCAATCCGGTGAGTTTCTTTTATTGTCACGAGGCCGACGGGCAACTGGCGGCGATTCTCTGCGAAGTGACCAACACGCCGTGGCGCGAACGTTATCACTACGTATTGCCCGCACGCACGCCGACCCACTTGCAAGACTTTCATCAGCATTTCGCCGTGGCCAAGGCCTTTCATGTTTCGCCGTTCCTGCCGCGCGATCTGGAGTACCGCATGAGTTTCAGCCCGGCCGCGCAAAACCTCGGCGTGCACATGGCCGACTGGCAGGGCGACCTCAAGCTGTTCGACGCCACGTTGAACTTGCAGCGCGAGCCCCTTGATCGCCGCAGCCTGCACCGCTACTTGCGGCGCTTTCCGTGGATGACCGCGAAAACCTGTCTGGCCATTTATTGGCAAGCCCTGCGCCTGTTGCTCAAACGCGCGCCGATTTTTGCTCATCAGGCTGCCGACGGCAGCTTCCAAATCGCCACTGTGCCTCCCAAGGAGCACCGCCATGAAATCCTCTAGCCTGACTGTCAGTCGCTTCAGCACCAACGGCTTGACCGGCTCGCTGCTGCGGCGCGGCGTATTGCGGCAACTGAGCCGACTCAAACACGGGCAGTTGTTGGTGGTCGAGGATGGCGAACGCCTGATGTTCGGCACGCCGGGCAGCCACCTGCTCGGCGAAATCCATGTGCAGGACGCGGCGGTCTGGGGCATGGTCGCCGGCAACGGATCGATTGGCGCCGGCGAAGCGTTTATCCACGGTTACTGGAGTTCGCCGGACCTGACGGCGGTGGTACGCGTGTTCGTCAGCAACCTCGACGTGCTCGACGCCATGGAGCGCGGTCTGGCCCGCCTCAGCCGGCCGCTGGTGCAAGGCCTGCACTGGCTCAACCGCAACACGCGCAAGGGGTCGCAGAAAAACATCGCGGCGCACTATGACCTCGGCAACGATCTGTTCGAACAGTTTCTCGACCCGACCATGATGTATTCAGCCGCACAGTTCCTCACGCCTGAAGACAGCCTGGAACAGGCTCAACTGAACAAGCTGGAACGGATCTGCCAGAAGCTCGCGCTCCAACCCGAAGACCACCTGCTGGAGATCGGCACCGGCTGGGGCAGCATGGCGCTCTATGCTGCGCAGCATTACGGTTGCCGCGTCACCACCACGACCCTGTCGAAAGAGCAGTACGCGTTTACTGCCAAGCGCATTGAAGCCCTGGGGTTGCAGGATCGGGTGACGCTGCTGCTCAAGGATTACCGCGACCTCACCGGCGAGTACGACAAACTGGTGTCGATCGAAATGATCGAAGCGGTCGGTCATCGCTTCCTGCCGACCTACTTCAAACAATGCGCGCACCTGCTCAAGAGCAACGGCCTGATGCTGTTGCAGGCAATCACTATCCGCGAGCAGCGCTACGAACAGGCCAAGCGCGGCGTCGACTTCATCCAGCGCTACATCTTCCCCGGCGGCGCCCTGCCCTGCGTGCAAAAGATGCTTGAAGTGGTCAGCCGCGAGACCGACATGAACCTGTTGCACATGGAAGACTTCGGCCTGCACTACGCCCGTACCCTGCGCCTGTGGCACGAAAACTTCCGCCGCGCCCATGGCCGTTTGAGCGAATTGGGTTACGACGATTACTTCCTGCGGCTGTGGGAGTTTTACCTGTGCTACTGCGAAGGCGGGTTTCTGGAGCGCACCATCGGCACGGCGCAATTGCTGCTGGCGAAACCGGCGGCCATGCCGGCGCCGTTGCTCGGGCGCTTCGATGCTTGAGCGAGTGGCCAATGCCGTGCTGTTTCAGGTCGGCTGGCTGGCCTGTGTCATCGGCGGCAACAGTCTGTGGCTGCTGCTGGCGCTGGTGGTGCTGGTGATTCATCTGGGCTGGATCAGCAGTTGGGCGGCGGAAGGTCGCCTGATCCTCAGCGTGGTGATTGTCGGCACGGCGGTAGACAGCCTGTTGCGGGCTGCCGGGGTGTTCGAATTCCAGGATCTGTCGCCACTGATTCCGCTGTGGCTGATGCTGCTCTGGGCCTTGCTCGCCACCACGTTGCGTCATTGCCTGCAATGGAGCGCCCGTCCCTGGTGGCTGGCCAGCGCACTCGGTGCAGTGGGCGGCGCCGTATCCTATTACGGCGGCGGACATCTGGCCGGCGTGCGATTCCCCTACGGTGAAGTGCCGACCCTGATCGGCATCGGCCTGCTGTGGGCCCTGCTGTTTCCGTTGTTGCATGCCATGGCGCGGCGCTTGAGCGACTGAGCGTCTGTCAGACCTTTCACACGATACCCGGCGGCTGCCTTACACTGCCCGGCATGAAAACCATTCCCCACCAGCAAATCACCGAGCCAGCGGTCACCTGTTCGACCTGCGCAGCGTGCTGCTGCCAGCTTGAAGTGATGCTGATCACCGACACCGGCGTGCCTGAGCGCTTTATCGATACCGATGAGTGGGGCGGTGAAGTCATGCTGCGTCTGGACGACGGTTGGTGCGCGGCGCTGGATCGCGACAGCATGATGTGCACGATCTACGAACGACGTCCGCTGATCTGTCGCGAGTTCGAGATGGGTGCACCGGAGTGCATTGAAGAACGCAAAGGCATTGCCACGGCCTACCGTTGATTAGATGCAAAAAGATCGCAGCCTGCGGCAGCTCCTACAGGGGATTGGGTTTTCCTGTAGGAGCTGCCGCAGGCTGCGATCTTTTGATCTTGCTTACAGCGGCATCGTGTAATGCAGCGCGTAGCTTTCTACACCGTCGTTGCTGCTGGCCAGGCCGGCGTTGGAATAGTGCGTCGCTCGGATCCCGACTTCATGCCCGCCATTGAAGCGCAGGCCAAAACCGATGCGGTCTTCGAACTGGAAAGAGCCGCCGATGTTGTTGCTTTCATATTTGGTGTTGGAGAACGCTGCGACACCAATGCCCGCTTCAACATACGGCTTGACCGACTGACCGGCAAACTCGTAAACGAACACCGGCGAGAACGACAGGCTGTTGTTGCTGGAAGTCTTGTCACCCTCCCAATACGTGTAGGCACCGCTCCAGTAACCGGTCAGGCGACCGACGTCACTTTGCAGCCAGCTCTTGTCCCAATCGAAATTCATGCCCAGGCGATACGTCATTGTCGAATCGCTGGTCGCACCCACTGCAAACTCAACGCCTGCCGCTTGTGCGGTAATACTTTGCCCCATCAGTGCAGCCGCAATCGCGGCCAAGCAGAATAGTCGCTTCACTTTGAAACTTCCTTTTCCGGAACGATCGTTTGGTTTTTTAGTAAACCCAGCGGTATAGAAATCAGCGCTTGAGCAGAAGTTCAGCTGACTTTTTAGATATTTCACATTTTTTTTACAAGGTGAATTTTTCGACGTCGCCGGCTGCCTGGCCCAACAGGGGCAGGATTTTGCGAAAGGACGCCGGATCCGCGCTGGTCCAGAATCTGACTGGTTGGTTCGGTCCGTTGGCGAGCAACTCACGCTCGGCCAACAGCCGCTGCAACTGGCGGGCAACGGCGGCACCGGTGTCGATCAGGCTGATGCTTTCGGGGAGCATCGACTTGAGCATCGGTTTGAGAAACGGGTAGTGGGTGCAGCCGAGGATGATCGTGTCGCAACCATTGGCCAGCAGCGGCTCGACATAGTGCTGGAGCAATGCGCGCAGCTCGGCGCTGTGCAGATCGCCGCTTTCAATCAGCTCGACCAGGCCGGGGCACGGCTGGGTGATGACGCGCACGTCGGTGGCGAAACGATCGAGCAACGCGGCGAACTTGGCGCTCTGCAACGTGCCGGTGGTGGCAAGTACGCCAACCACACCGCTACGGGTCGCGGCAGCAGCAGGTTTGACCGCAGGCTCCATGCCGACAATCGGCCACTCGGGGAAATCCCGGCGCAGATCGGCAACAGCGGCCACCGTCGCGGTGTTGCAGGCAATCACCAGGGCCTTGGCACCCTGCTCGCGGAAAAAACCGGCCATCACCTTGCAGCGCTGGCGGATGAACTCAGGGGATTTCTCGCCGTAGGGAATGTGCCCGCAATCAGCGAAGTACAGCAGTGACTCATGGGGCAGCAACCGCTGAATCTCGGCCAGTACCGACAAGCCGCCGACACCGGAATCGAACACCGCGATCGGTGCCTCACGCATCGTGCGATCCGCAGACGCTGCAGCCCGGATCACGCTTGACCCGCAGCTCACGAAAGCGCGAACCCAAGGCATCGATCAGCAGCAAGCGGCCTACCAGTGGTTCGCCGAAACCGACCAGCACTTTCAAGGCTTCTAGCGCCTGAAGACTGCCGACCAGGCCCACCAGTGGCCCGACCACACCGGCCTCGCTGCACGTCAGTTCGGCTTCGCTGCCATGCCCGTACAGGCAGTGGTAGCACGGACTTTCCGGGCGACGCGGGTCGAACACCGCCAACTGCCCTTCCAGACGAATCGCCGCGCCGCTGACCAGCGGCTTGCGCGCGGCCACGCACGCGGCGTTGACCGCTTCGCGGGTGGAGAAATTGTCGGAACAGTCGAGCACTAGATCCACCGCCGACACGGCAGCGGCAAGGGAGTCCTCGTCCAGCGCCTGACGGTGCGGCACCAGTTGAATCTCGGGATTGATCGCGCCGAGGCGCTTGAGCGCCGAGTCGACCTTGCTCATGCCGACGCTGTCGGTGTCATGAATGATCTGACGCTGCAGATTGGTCAGGTCGACCGTGTCGAAATCCGCCAGATGCAACTCACCGACACCGGCCGCCGCCAGATACAGCGCGACCGGCGCACCGAGACCGCCGAGGCCGACGATCAGCACGCGGCTGTCTTTGAGCTTCAGTTGCCCATCGATGTCGATGTGTTGCAGCAGAATCTGCCGGCTGTAGCGCAGCAATTCCTGATCATTCAGCACGGCAGGCGCCCCAGGCTGATCCGTTGATGGCCGCCCAGATCGGTGCGGCTGTGGACTTGTTCAAAACCGCGAGTGAGCAGCAGATCACGCACGGCCTCGGCTTGATCATAGCCGTGTTCGAGCATCAGCCAGCCGCCGGCTTCCAGATGATCCGGGGCCTGGGCGACGATCAGGCGCAGATCGTCGAGCCCGTCCACACCGGCGACCAGCGCACTGGCCGGTTCGAAGCGCACGTCGCCCTCGACCAGATGCGGGTCGGCAGCGGCGATGTAGGGCGGGTTGCTGATGATCAGATCGAAGCGCTGGCCTTGGAGGGCGCTGAACCAGTGGCTGCTCAGCACCGTGGCGTTGTTCAGGCTCAAGCGCTGGCGGTTGCGCTCGGCTAGGGCCACGGCTTCCAGCACGCGATCCACCGCCGTGACTTGCCACGCCGGGCGTTCGCTGGCCAAGGCCAAGGCAATCGCGCCGCTGCCGGTGCCCAGATCGAGGACTTTCGCCGGCGTTGCCGCCAGCAGCTCCAGCGCGGCTTCGACCAGCAATTCGGTGTCCGGGCGCGGAATCAGCGTGTGCGGCGCAACTTCCAGATCGAGTTTCCAGAACCCCTGCTGACCGAGGATGTAGGCCACCGGCTCGCCACTTCGACGCCGTTGCAGGTACTCGGTAAAAATCAGCACCGCTTCGCTGGGTACGATGCGCTCGGGCCAGGTGTGGAGGAAGCTGCGCGACTTGCCCAGTGCCGCCGCCAGGAGCAATTCGGCATCCAGGCGCGCCGTTGGCGAATCCGGCAGTTCGGCGGCACGCAGCAGACTGGCAATGATGGTCATTTATTCACCTATCGCTGCAAGCTGGTCGGCCTGGTATTCGGCCAGCAAAGGCTCGATCACCGCTTCAACGCCACCGGCGAGGATTTCATCCAGGGAGTACAGGGTCAGGTTGACGCGATGGTCAGTCACCCGGCCCTGAGCAAAGTTGTAAGTACGAATACGCTCGGAACGGTCGCCGGAACCGACCAGCAGCTTACGCTCGCTGGCAATCGCATTGGCCGCTGCGGCGGTCTGCTGGTCGTTGAGCTTGGCCGACAGCCAGGCCATCGCCCGCGCACGGTTCTTGTGCTGGGAACGTTCTTCCTGGCACTCGACGACGGTGCCGGTCGGTATGTGCGTGATGCGGATCGCCGAGTCGGTGGTGTTGACGTGCTGACCACCGGCCCCGGAGGAGCGGTAAGTGTCGACACGCAGATCCGCCGGGTTGATCTCGATGGCTTCCCGCTCGTCCGGCTCGGGCAACACCGCCACGGTGCAGGCCGAAGTGTGGATACGGCCCTGGGATTCGGTGGCGGGTACACGCTGTACGCGGTGCGCGCCGGACTCGAATTTCAGCTTGCCGTAAACGTTGTCGCCTTCAATGCGGGCGATGACTTCTTTATAGCCACCATGCTCGCCTTCGTTTTCCGAAAGGATCTCCACGCGCCAGCCACGCCGTTCGGCGTAACGCGAGTACATGCGAAACAGATCGCCGGAGAAGATCGCCGCTTCGTCGCCACCGGTACCGGCGCGGATTTCGAGAAAGACGTTACGCCCGTCATTGGGATCCTTGGGCAGCAACATGCGCTGCAGATCATCTTCCAGTCTGATCAGCAATTCCTTGGCTTCGCGGACTTCTTCCACGGCCATTTCACGCATGTCCGGGTCGCTGTCCTTGAGCAGCGCCTGGGCGCCTTCAAGATCACTTTGTACGCCGAGCAGCTTTTTATAGCCTTGTACCACCGGCTCGAGTTCGGCGTATTCCTTGGAATAAGCGCGGAATTTGGCCTGATCGGCAATGACTTCGCCGTCGCCGAGCAGCGCGGTCAGTTCCTCGAAACGGTCCTGGAGGGTGTCCAGCTTGTTGAGCAGTGACGCTTTCATTGCGGTTTTTTATCCGAAAAACTATCCGGTGAGCCCTCGAGGGCGAAGAGTTCCTGGGCCATGGCCAGCGCATCGAGGCGGCCTTCGGCAGAAAGCTTTTTCAACTGCACGCTGGGCGCATGCAGCAGTTTATTGGTCAGGCCACGGGCCAGTTGCCCGAGCACGTCTTCGGCGTTGCCGCCGTTGGCCAGCAGGCGCAGGGCTTTTTGCAGCTCCTCGTCGCGCAGGCGTTCGCTTTGTTGCCGATAAGCCTTGAGCACATCGACCGCCGCCAGCTCACGCAGACGCACCATGAAATCGTCGGCGCCGACCGAGACCATCTCTTCCGCCGCCTGGGCTGCACCCTGACGACTCTTGAGGTTCTCGGCGACCACTTCGTGCAGATCGTCGACGCTGTACAGGTAAACGTCGTCGAGTTCGCCGACTTCCGGCTCGATGTCGCGGGGTACGGCGATGTCGACCATGAAGATCGGCTTGTGCTTGCGCTGCTTCAGCGCGCTTTCGACGGCACCTTTACCGAGGATCGGCAACTGGCTGGCGGTCGAACTGATCACGATATCGCTGCGCACCAGTTCTGCCGGAATGTCCGATAGCAGCACCGCATGCGCGCCGAACTGCTCGGCCAGCAGGCTGGCGCGCTCCAGCGTACGGTTGGCGACCACGATGCGCTTGACCCCCAGCTCGTGCAAATGGCGGGCGACCAGCGTGATGGTCTCGCCGGCGCCGATCAACAGGGCCTGGCTGCGCTGCAAATCACTGAAAATCTGTTTGGCCAGGCTGACGGCGGCAAACGCCACGGACACCGGGTTTTCGCCGATGGCGGTGTCGGTACGGACTTGCTTGGCGGCATTGAACGTCGCTTGAAACAGTCGCCCCAGCAGCGGGCCGATGGTGCCCGCCTCACGCGCCACGGCGTAGGCCGATTTCATCTGGCCGAGGATCTGCGGTTCGCCCAGCACCAGCGAGTCGAGCCCGGAGGCGACGCGCATCATGTGACGAACTGCCGCATCATCTTCGTGCACATAAGCGCTCGCACGCAGCTCATCGAGGCTTAAATGGTGATAATCGGCCAGCCAGCGCAGAACCAGATCAGCCGAAACCTGATCCTGTTCTATATAAAGCTCACTGCGATTGCAGGTGGAGAGGATCGCAGCTTCGCGGCTGTCGGTGAGTCGGCAGAGCTGCTGCAAGGCCTCAACCAGCTGCTCAGGGGTAAAGGCCACGCGCTCGCGGACGTCTACTGAAGCAGTCTTGTGGTTAATACCGAGTGCAAGGAAGGCCATTCAAGGTCGCTGATGGTGACGTGAAGCCGGCAATTGTCCTACTTCGTCAGATTCAGAACAACTACCGCTGACTATTGTCCCAATTGTCGGCCACTATAAAGGCCACATTCGAGACTCGGTTATGTTTGACCGAAGGCTTGTGTCATGATGATCCGACCGCAGGTTAGTCGTCCTTCTCCTATATGAATAGATCTTCCGCGTTGCTCCTTGCTTTTGTCTTCCTCAGCGGCTGCCAGGCCATGGCACCCGTTTCGCCGGACGGTACCCCGCCGGTCGAAGACACCACGCCCGCGCCTGAAAAACCCAAGGTTTACAGCTCGTTCAGCGAGGAAACCGTCTTCAGCCTGTTGAGCGCCGAACTCGCCGGCCAGCGCAATCGTTTCGACATTGCCCTGGACAACTACGTGACCCAGGCGATCAACACCCAGGATCCGGGGGTTTCCGAGCGCGCGTTCCGCATCGCCGAATACCTCGGTGCCGACCAGCCTGCGCTGGATACCGCGCTGATCTGGGCAAAAAACGCCCCGGACGACCTCGAAGCGCAACGCGCCGCTGCCGTGCAGCTGGCCCGCGCCGGGCGTTACGACGACTCCATGGTCTACATGGAGAAAGTCCTGCAAGGCAAGGGCGACACTCATTTCGACTTCCTCGCACTGTCGGCGGCCGACACCGATCAGGAAACCCGCAACGGTTTGATGAAAAGTTTCGACCGTCTGCTGCAGCGCCACCCGAAGAACAGTCAGCTGATTTTCGGCAAGGCCCTGTTGCTGCAACAGGACGGCGACAATAAAGCCGCCCTGACACTGCTCGAAGACAACCCGCCGGAAGAAGGCGAGATTGCGCCGATCCTGCTGCGCGCGCGTCTGCTGCAAACCATGAATCGTGGCGACGAAGCCCTGCCGCTGTTGCGGAAAAGCATCAAGAAATACCCGGACGACAAGCGCCTGCGCCTGACGTATGCGCGCACGCTGGTTGAACAGGACCGGATGGATGACGCCAAGGTCGAGTTCTCCACCCTGGTTCAGCAATACCCGGAAGACGACGAACTGCGTTATTCGCTGGCACTGGTGTGCCTGGAAGCCAAGGCCTGGGACGAGGCCAAGGGTTACCTGGAAGACCTGATCGCCCGGGAAAGCCACGTTGACTCGGCGCACCTGAACCTCGGTCGCATCGCCGAAGAACGCAACGACCCGCAGGGCGCGCTGATCGAATACGCGCAGGTCGGCCCGGGCAACGACTACCTGCCGGCGCAACTGCGTCAGGCCGATATTCTGATGAACAACGGCAAGACCGCCGAAGCCCAGAGCAAACTGGCGGCCGAGCGCGATGCCCAGCCGGATTACGCGATCCAGCTGTATCTGATCGAATCCGAAACCCTGTCGGCCAACAAACAGGACGACAAGGCCTGGAAAACCCTGGATAAAGCCTTGCAGCAATACCCGGACGATCTGAATCTGCTCTACACCCGGGCCATGCTCGCGGAAAAACGCAATGATCTGGCACAGATGGAAAAAGACCTGCGCCTGATCATCAAGCGCGACCCGGACAACGCCATGGCGCTCAATGCGCTGGGCTATACCCTGTCCGATCGCACCACCCGCTACGCTGAAGCCAAGGCCCTGATCGAACAGGCGCACCAGATCAATCCGGAAGACCCGGCGGTACTCGACAGCCTTGGCTGGGTGAATTTCCGCATGGGCAATCTGGACGACGCCGAGAAGTATCTGCGTCAGGCGCTCGAGCGCTTCCCGGACCACGAAGTCGCCGCGCACCTGGGCGAGGTCCTGTGGGTCAAGGGCAATCAGCGCGAAGCCAAACAAGTCTGGGGCAAATTCCTCAAGGATCAGCCCGACAGCACCATCCTGCGCAGCACCATCAAGCGCCTGACCGGATCCGAGACTCTTTAACTCATGTTTTTGCGCCACGTTATTATTTTCAGTTTCATCGCCCTGCTCGCCGGTTGCGCGGGCTTCGGTGCTCGCGAGTCGGTCGAGGGCCACGGCAGTCCGGCTCAGTGGACCGCAAACAAACAACAGCTGACCGGCCTCGACGGCTGGCAGATCGACGGCAAGATCGGCATCCGCGCAC
Organism: Pseudomonas sp. AO-1; assembly: GCF_019775695.1. NCBI lineage: Bacteria > Pseudomonadati > Pseudomonadota > Gammaproteobacteria > Pseudomonadales > Pseudomonadaceae > Pseudomonas > Pseudomonas sp. AO-1. Next base: position 1,263,331 of record NZ_CP079947.1, on the reverse strand, counting down.
CGAAAGATTCCGGTAGCGGCACGCTGTTCTGGCTGCAACGCCAGGACTATTACGACATTCGTCTGTCCGGCCCGCTGGGTCGTGGCGCGGCGCGTCTGACCGGGCGTCCGGGCAAGGTCTCGCTGGAAGTCGCCAATCAGGGCCGCTATGACGCCGAGTCGCCGGAAGCGCTGCTCGAAGAGCAACTGGGCTGGAAGCTGCCCGTGTCGAATCTGGCCTGGTGGGTCCGTGGCCTGCCGGCGCCCAGCAGCAAAAGCCGTCTGACCCTGGATAACGACAGTCGCCTGGCCAATCTGGAACAGGACGGCTGGAAGGTCGAGTACCTCAGCTACGCCGAGCAGAACGGTTACTGGCTGCCCGAGCGGATCAAACTGCATGGCACCGATCTGGACGTGACGCTGGTGATCAAGACCTGGCAACCGCGTAAATTGGGGCAATAACCCATGACCGCTCCACGCCTGACGCTGCCGTCGCCGGCCAAGCTCAATCTGATGCTGCACATTCTCGGGCGCCGTGCAGACGGTTATCACGAACTGCAGACGCTGTTTCAGTTCGTCGATTACGGCGACGAAATCACCTTCGCCGTGCGCGATGATGGCGTGATTCATCTGCACACCGAATTCGCTGGCGTGCCCCACGACAGCAACCTGATCGTACGCGCGGCGAAAATGCTGCAGCAACAGTCTGGCTGCACACTGGGCATCGACATCTGGATCGACAAGGTGCTGCCCATGGGCGGCGGCATCGGTGGCGGCAGCTCCAACGCGGCGACCACCCTGCTCGGCCTCAATCACTTGTGGCAATTGGGCTGGGATGAAGATCGCCTCGCGGCATTGGGCCTGTCGCTCGGCGCTGACGTACCGGTTTTCGTCCGGGGTCACGCGGCATTTGCCGAAGGCGTGGGCGAAAAACTGACCCCGGTCGACCCCGAAGAACCGTGGTATCTGGTGCTCGTGCCGCAAGTCTCTGTAAGTACGGCAGAAATTTTTTCCGATCCTTTGTTGACACGTAACACGCCGCCCATTAAAGTGCGCCCCGTTCCCGAGGGAAACAGTCGTAATGACTGCTTGCCGGTGGTTGCAAGGCGTTATCCAGAGGTACGTAACGCATTGGATTTGTTAGGTAAATTTACCGAAGCAAAACTCACCGGAACTGGAAGTTGTGTGTTTGGGGGCTTCCCAAGCAAAGCTGAAGCTGATAAAGTCTCGGCCCTTCTTACAGAGACCCTTACAGGGTTTGTAGCAAAAGGAAGCAACGTTTCGATGTTGCATCGCAAGCTGCAAAGTCTGCTCTAAAAGGAATCAAGTGCAAGGCACTTGAAGCAACAGATACAGGGGCGTCGCCAAGCGGTAAGGCAGCAGGTTTTGATCCTGCCATGCGTTGGTTCGAATCCAGCCGCCCCTGCCATTTTCTATACTCATCCAGGTTACCCTCAGCCTCTAGGTACTGCGCGTGTCCAAGATGATGGTCTTTACGGGGAACGCTAACCCCGATCTGGCTCGGCGTGTTGTACGTCAGCTGCATATCCCTCTCGGTGACATCTCTGTCGGCAAGTTTTCCGACGGCGAAATTACTGCCGAGATCAATGAAAACGTTCGCGGTAAAGACGTTTTCATTATTCAGCCGACTTGCGCCCCGACCAACGATAACCTGATGGAACTGGTAGTGATGGCTGATGCCTTCCGCCGCTCCTCGGCTACTCGTATCACTGCTGTTATTCCTTATTTTGGTTATGCCCGTCAGGATCGCCGTCCGCGTTCCGCACGTGTGGCTATCAGCGCGAAAGTCGTTGCTGACATGCTTACCGTAGTCGGCATCGACCGTGTGCTCACGGTTGATCTGCATGCTGACCAGATTCAGGGCTTCTTCGATATTCCGGTAGATAACATCTACGGCTCCCCGGTTCTGGTGGATGATATTGAAGATCAGCGCTTCGAAAACCTGATGATCGTGTCCCCGGACATTGGTGGCGTCGTGCGTGCACGTGCCGTTGCCAAATCCCTGGGCGTGGATCTCGGGATCATCGACAAACGCCGTGAGAAAGCCAATCACTCTGAAGTGATGCATATCATCGGTGATGTCGAAGGGCGTACCTGCATTCTGGTCGATGACATGGTCGATACCGCCGGCACTCTGTGCCACGCGGCCAAGGCCTTGAAAGAGCATGGCGCAGCCAAGGTCTTTGCCTACTGCACACACCCTGTGCTGTCGGGTCGGGCCATCGAGAATATCGAAAATTCCGTGCTGGACGAGCTGGTGGTGACTAACACCATCCCGCTGTCCGCTGCAGCACAAGCCTGTGCACGTATCCGTCAACTGGATATCGCACCGGTTGTTGCCGAAGCGGTTCGCCGCATCAGCAATGAAGAATCGATCAGCGCGATGTTCCGTTAAGGGCCCTGCCCTTCTCGAAATGTCTCGTTGACGAAAAGCGCCCCGCCCCGGCATTCCTGTCGGGGCGGGGCTTTTTTGCCCATACCGTGTTTGGCGCTGGTCGCAAACGCCACTCGGTCATGGCTATTTTGGAGATACAAAATGAACGATTTTACTCTGAATGCTGAAGTGCGTTCCGACCTGGGGAAAGGTGCGAGCCGCCGCCTGCGTCGTCTCGCCGCTCTGGTTCCAGCTGTTGTTTACGGTGGCGACAAAGCCCCTGAATCCATCAGCATGCTGGCCAAAGAAGTTGCCAAACTGCTCGAAAACGAAGCGGCTTACAGCCACATCATCGAGCTGAACGTTGGTGGCAAGAAACAAAACGTCGTCATCAAAGCCCTGCAACGTCACCCGGCCAAAGGCCACGTGATGCACGCTGACTTCGTACGCGTTGTAGCTGGCCAGAAACTGACCGCTATCGTTCCTGTGCACTTCATCAACGAAGCTGCTCCAGTGAAGAAAGGCGGCGAAATCTCGCACGTTGTTGCCGAGATCGAAGTTTCCTGCCTGCCAAAAGACCTGCCTGAGTTCATCGAAGTCGACCTGGCTAACGCTGAAATCGGCACCATCGTTCACCTGTCGGACCTCAAAGCTCCTAAAGGTGTCGAGTTCGTTGCTCTGGCACACGGCGATGACAAGGCAGTAGCCAACGTCCACGCTCCACGTGTTGCTCCAGAAGCTACCGAAGAAGGCGCAGCAGAGTAATTTCACTCTGTTCGTCGGAGTGAGTGAAACATCGCGGACTGGAACGTAGCGAGAAAGCGGGCGAGAACGCGGAGTTTACATTCATGGTAAATGAGCAATTTTCGTCCACTTTCGCCGCCTTCACTGATCGCGGCGATGTTAACCACCACTCCAAGGAAGGGCCCCTATCGTGACTGCCATCAAACTGATCGTTGGCCTGGGTAATCCAGGCGCTGAATACGAACAGACCCGGCATAACGCAGGGGCCCTTTTTGTTGAGCGCATCGCCGCCGCGCAAGGTGTGAACCTTGTGGCCGATCGCAAATATTTCGGCCTGACCGGGCGCTACTCGCATCAGGGTCAGGATGTTCGTCTGCTGATTCCCACCACCTACATGAACCGCAGCGGCCAGGCCGTGGCGGCACTCGCCGGTTTCTTCCGCATCAAGCCTGAAGAAATCCTGGTGGCGCACGACGAACTCGACCTGCCTCCGGGCGTCGCCAAGCTCAAGCAGGGCGGCGGCCATGGCGGTCACAACGGGTTGCGCGACATCATCGCGCAACTGGGCAATCAGAATACGTTCTACCGCCTGCGGCTTGGCATCGGCCACCCGGGCGTCGCCAGTATGGTTTCAAATTTCGTCCTGGGTCGTGCGCCACGCGCCGAACAGGAAAAACTCGATGCCAGCATCGACTTTGCCCTCGGCGTGCTGCCGGATATCCTCGCCGGTGAATGGAACCGCGCGATGAAAAACCTGCACAGCCAGAAGGCCTGACTCTAATCCGAGGGGAAACACCATGGGATTCAATTGCGGCATCGTCGGCCTGCCTAACGTCGGCAAGTCCACCCTGTTCAACGCCCTGACCAAATCCGGGATCGCGGCCGAGAACTTCCCCTTCTGCACCATCGAGCCGAACAGCGGCATCGTGCCGATGCCGGATCCGCGTCTGGACGCTCTGGCGGCCATCGTCAATCCGAAACGCATCCTGCCGACCACCATGGAATTCGTCGACATCGCAGGCCTGGTGGCCGGCGCCTCGAAAGGTGAAGGTCTGGGCAACAAGTTCCTGGCCAACATCCGTGAAACCGACGCCATCGCTCACGTGGTGCGCTGCTTCGAAGACGACAACGTGATCCACGTGTCCAACAGCGTCAACCCGAAGCGCGACATCGAAATCATCGACCTGGAACTGATCTTCGCCGACCTCGACAGCTGCGAGAAGCAACTGCAGAAAGTCGCGCGCAATGCCAAGGGTGGTGACAAGGACGCAGTGGCTCAGAAAGCCCTGCTGGAGCAATTGATCCCTCACTTCACCGAAGGCAAGCCTGCGCGCAGCCTGATGAAGAACATGAGCGCCGACGAGAAGGCGATCATCAAGGGCTTCCACCTGCTGACCACCAAACCGGTCATGTACATCGCCAACGTCGCTGAAGACGGTTTCGAGAACAACCCGCACCTGGACGTGGTCAAGGCCATCGCCGAAGAAGAAGGCGCCATGGTGGTTCCGGTGTGCAACAAGATCGAAGCGGAAATCGCCGAGCTCGAAGACGGCGAAGAGAAGGACATGTTCCTCGAGGCCCTGGGCCTGGAAGAGCCTGGCCTGAACCGCGTGATCCGCGCCGGCTACGAAATGCTGCACCTGCAGACCTACTTCACCGCCGGCGTCGAAGAAGTCCGCGCCTGGACCGTCCGCGTCGGTGCCACCGCACCACAAGCCGCTGGCGTGATCCACACCGACTTCGAGAAAGGCTTCATCCGCGCCGAAGTCATCGCCTACAACGACTTCATCCAGTACAAGGGCGAAGCCGGTGCCAAGGAAGCCGGTAAATGGCGCCTGGAAGGCAAGGACTACATCGTCAAGGACGGTGACGTGATGCACTTCCGCTTTAACGTGTAAGCGTTACGTCCAAGAAAAAGCCGCGTTTGATACGCGGCTTTTTTGTGCCTGAAATTTACTGCTGAACATATTTCCCCTGTGGGAGCGAGCCTGCTCGCGAAAAGGGAGTGTCAGTCACACCTGTGTGAATACCACACCGCATTCGCGAGCAGGCTCGTTCCCACAGTTGGAAGTGATGTGGAGTCAGGCCTTTTTAGTGCGTGGCAAGAAGATCGCCAGCACGCCAAACAACGGCAAAAACGAGCACAGGAAATACACGTACTCAATCCCGTGCACATCCGCCAGATGCCCGAGCAACGCCGCACCGATCCCGCCAAAACCGAACATCAAGCCGAAGAACACCCCGGCAATCATCCCGACATTACCCGGCACCAGCTCTTGCGCGTACACCACAATCGCCGAGAACGCCGAGGCGAGGATGAAGCCGATCACCACACTGAGGACAGAGGTCCAGAACAGATCGACGTGCGGCATCAGCAAGGTGAACGGTGCCACGCCGAGAATCGAAAACCAGATCACCGCCTTACGCCCGATCTTGTCGCCAATCGGCCCGCCGAAGAACGTCCCCGCCGCCACCGCACCGAGAAACAGGAACAGGTGCAACTGCGAACTGGCCACCGACAGGTCGAACTTCTCGATCAGGTAGAAGGTGAAATAGCTGGTGAGGCTGGCCATGTAGAAATACTTGGAAAACACCAGCAAGCCGAGCACCACCAGCGCACTGATCACCCTGCCCTTCGACAGCCCGTGAGTCGCCGCCTGTCCGGCCTTGAGCTTGAACAGGTTCAAGTGATGGGCGTACCAGCGACTGATGCGGTACAGCACGAACAGCGCAAACACCGCGAACAGACCGAACCACGCCACGTTGCCCTGACCGAACGGAATGATGATCGCCGCCGCCAGCAACGGGCCGAATGCAGAGCCTGCGTTACCGCCGACCTGAAAGGTCGATTGCGCCAGACCAAAGCGTCCACCCGAGGCCAGCCGGGCAATTCGCGAGGCTTCGGGATGAAAGGTCGAGGAACCGATACCGATCAATGCCGCCGCCAGCAGAATCAATGGAAAACTGCCGACCACCGACATCATCACGATGCCGATCAGCGTGCAGATCGAGCCCGCCGGCAACAGCCACGGTTTCGGATGGCGGTCAGTGTGATAACCGACCCACGGCTGCAGCAGCGATGCGGTCAACTGGAAGGTCAGCGTGATCAGCCCGACCTGAGTGAAGCTCAAGCCATAGTTGGCTTTGAGCATCGGATAGATCGACGGCAGCACTGACTGGATCAGGTCGTTGATCAAATGCGCCAGCGCCACCGCGCCGATGATACGCATCACCAACGGGCTGCTTTGGGAAGGAGAGGATGCCGAGGCAGCGGCGGTCTGAGCGTTGCTGATAGCCATGGAAGTTTCCGTACAGCAGATGGGTGCACGCGGGCAGGTGCGCCAATGTGCCATTTTTCGGTGCACCAGCGCCATCCCCTTAGCCAGCTAACTAACGTCCAGTTCGATGACTCATCAATCCCTGTAGGAGCTGCCGCAGGCTGCGATCTTTTGATTCTGTTTTTAAAGGGCAAGATCAAAAGATCGCAGCCTGCGGCAGCTCCTACAGGTGGAAAGGGTGATAGCTCAACGCCATGGTCTGAATCTTGCCTTGCTTCTCCCCTCGAACGCGGCGGCCTTACAAAGGTCGCCGAGAATGGGAAGTTTCGCTACAGAGCCGGCCTACCGAGCGGGCGAGAGTGAACTTTCGAGGCCTTTTAGCAGGGCACAACATCGAGGTCGCACGACCGCGATGCACGCCATTGGTGCGTGGTGTCCAGAGGAGTCATGGGGCATGCAGGCTTTCCTTTCACCGGGGATCAAATTGCTGGGGCGGTTTGGCTTCGCGCGTAAATTCCAGCTGTTGTTTCTGCTGTTCATTCTGCCGTTGGCCGGCAGCCTGTTGATGATTGGTCAGGACTATCGCAACAAACTCAATCTGATTGCCGGTGAGCGTGCCGGCGTGCGCCAGTTGCTCAGCCTCGATGCCCTGGACAACCTGCTCGCCGCCCAGCGTGACCGCGCCGCCCGTTGGCGCGCCACCGAAACCAATCGCCAGCCGACCCCGGCCACCCTCGCCGCCATGGCTGCATTTGACGCCGTGCAACCGGCCCTCCAGCAAGCCACCAGCGATCTGAGCAACGCGCTGAACAAGGAAGGCGCCGAAGGCGAAACCCTCGCCCGCTATCAAGCCCTGCAAACCGCGCTCGGTGGTCTGGACTCGAAAAGCCTGAGCAGCGTCGGTTGGTGGCCGGACGGTTACGATCGTTTCACCAACGCCCTCAGCGCCCTGCAAGCCTTGCGCGAGCAAATCGTCATGGACAACCGCCTGACGCTGGCGCCATGGCTGGAAACCTATCTGCTGACGCAGATCTCCACACAGCACGCACCGGATCTGATCGAGCGCGTGGGCCGCCTCGCCGCCGTCGGCCAGGCTTCGGTGGTCTCGGGACAATTCACTTTGCAGAGTCGCTTGCAACTGCGCGATCTGCGTGGCCGCATCGGCGACGCCCGCGAGCAACTTGTCAAAACCGCAGGCCTGCTCGAAGCGCGTCTGCCGAGCGATCTGCACATCTGGGCCGGTCAGTATCACGACAGCCTCAAGCGCCTTGATGCCGGGCTGAAGGTGCTGGATGACGGCGTGTTTGGCGGCAGCATTACACTCAAACCGGAAGACTTTGAACGCAGCCTCGATACACTGTTGGGCGATCTCGCCTCATTGCGCCAGCAATCACTGTTGTCGCTGGATCAGCGCCTGGACGCCTACCACGCTTCGGCGATTCGCCAGTTCATCGTGGTCGCCGCGGTGTTCGGTTGCCTGTTGCTGGCGGCGTTGTACCTGTTCGTCTGCCTGCAAGCCTCGATCCGGCGCAGCGCCAGCGGCATTACTCTTCTGGCCGAGGCCCTGCGTGACGGCAATCTCAGCCTGCAAGTGCCGGTGGTGGGCCGCGATGAGCTGGCGGCGATCAGCACCGCGCTCAACGTCGCGGTGGTGCAACTGCGCGCCAGCATGCTCGGGGTCGATCACGAAACCTCGCAACTGAGCCACGCGGTGCACAGCCTCAACGATCACTCCAGCGGCGCGCTGAGCGAAGTCGAAGCGCAGCAGTTACAGATCAGCCAGATCGCCGCCGCTGCGACGCAACTGGCCGCCACTTCGCAAGGTGTGGCGCAGAGTTGCGAACAGGCCTCCAGCAGCGCCCAACAGACCCGGCGCATCGCTGCCGACAGCAGCCGCGACAGCCAGCGCACCACGGCGAGCATTCAGCAACTCAACCAACGGCTGAACGACACCGCAGCGGCACTCGGTCGTGTCAGCGAGCAAGGGCAGCAGATTCAACTGGTGGTCGACACCATTCGTGGCGTCGCCGAGCAGACCAACTTGCTCGCGCTCAACGCCGCCATTGAGGCCGCACGCGCCGGCGAACAGGGACGCGGCTTTGCCGTGGTCGCCGATGAAGTGCGCAGCCTGTCGCAACGTACCCAGTCATCGACCGCGCAAATCGCCGGCACGGTCGACAGCCTGCGCGCCACGGTCAACGAGGCGGTGAGCCTGATGGAAGCCGCCTGTGGCCAGGCGCAATCGGATGCCGACGCCGTGACCGGTCTTGGTGAACGTCTCGGCGAAATCGCCAGCGCGGTACAGAGTGTCACTGACACCCTGGCGCAGATCGCCACCGCCGTGGAAGAACAGGCGAGCACCGCCGATGAAGTCAGCGGCAATATCCAGCAGGTCGATCAGGCCGCGGTGCGTCTGCTTGAAGGTGCCCGCGCAGTGAATCTCGCGGCGGATACCCTGAGTCAGGGCAGCAAGGCTCTGAGCGACAACACCGCACGCTTCCGCCTCAGCTGATCCGCGCTTCGGGGAAGTCCGCTTCCAGCTCGGTCTTCAGCCACTGGATAAACCACGCCACATCCGCCGGCAGTTCGGCGGACGGCGTGAGGACCCGGTAGCTTTCCAGCTTCACCTGCGCGTCCACCGCGCGCACCAGTTTGCCGGACTTGAGCTCCTCGCGAACCAGCACTTCATTGGCCAAGGCAATGCCCTGCCCGCTCTCGGCCACCGACAGCGCGTGATCGTTGTTGACGTAGAGCATGTCGGAATTGAGGTGAATATCCAGGTCATGGGCAGCGAACCACAGGTTCCACCACTCGCCGTCATCGACGTGGATCAGTTCATGGCGAACCAGATCCGCCGGGCCGATCACAGGCTCGATGCTGGCGAGGTATTGCGGGGTGCAGATCGGAAATACGCGCGGGCAGATCAATGCTGCACGGGAGTCGGCGTACTGCCCGTCGAGGCCGTAGACGATGCCCAGATCGGCACTTTTGCCGTCGACTTCGGTGAAGGTCGAGTTTGGCTCGATCGCCAGTTTCAATCCCGGTCGCAGATGCCGCAGGGTTTCGATCCTTGGCATCAACCAGCGCTTGGCAAACCCCGGCACCACCATGATCCGCAACCAGCGCTCGGCATCTTTCGGTCGCGCCTCCTTGCCGGCTTCAATGATCAACTGCAACGCCGCGCTGATCTTGCGGTGGTACTTCTCACCCGCCGGCGTCAAATTGACCCCGCGCGAGGTGCGTTCGAACAGCTGAATGCCCAGCCAGCCCTCCAGCAACTTCACATGCCGACCAATCGCCGGTTGGGTCACGTGCAGGGCTTTCGAGGCTTCGACGTAGCTGCCCAGGCGCGCGGCGGCATCAAATGCACGCACCGCGTTGAGCGGCGGCAAACGGTGGTCGGGCATGATTCCTGGCACCTTTGGCTGTTAAATTAACTAACAGCTGCCATGTTTAAATTGAAGTGTCGCCTCACGCAAGCACTGGCTGATAATCGAGCCACAGCAGAACAATAAAACAGCTGGTTTCACCCCGTACGCAATCTCGATCCTGCCCAGAAAAATAATATCCATGGCCCGACGACTTCGCTGATTCGCAGCGCAATCGCAGGCGATGGGGGAATCGGAGGTAACGCATGAATGCCCTGCATTCGCTGCAAACGCTGGCGGTGTCGATCCGCTCGGTGCGCAAGGTTTACGGTGATCCGGACACCGGTCCGGTGGCGTTGAAAAACATCGACCTGGACATCCGCGACAACGAATTCTTCACCCTGCTCGGCCCTTCCGGCTGCGGCAAGACCACCCTGCTGCGGATGATCGCCGGCTTCGAGTTTCCTACCGAAGGCGAGATCCTGCTGTACGGCGAAAACATCGCTGATCGCCCGCCGTTCCAGCGCCCGGTCAACACGGTGTTCCAGCATTACGCGCTGTTCCCGCACATGACCATCGCGGAGAACCTGGCCTTCGGGCTTGAATCGCAGCCGATGGGCAAGGTGCTGAACAAGGCGCAAATCACCGAGCGCATACGCGAGATGCTCGCGCTGGTGCAGATGGAACGCTTCGCCCAGCGCAAACCTGCGCAGCTGTCCGGCGGCCAGCAACAACGTGTCGCCCTCGCCCGCGCACTGGCGCCACACCCCAAAGTGCTGCTGCTCGACGAACCCCTTTCCGCGCTCGATCTGAAGCTACGCCAGGCCATGCGCGAAGAGCTGAAAACCATTCAGGCCAAGACCGGCATCACCTTCATCTTCGTCACCCACGACCAGGAAGAAGCGCTGACCATGTCAGACCGCATCGCCGTGTTGTCCGAGGGCGAAGTGCAGCAGGTCGGCCGTCCGGAAGATATCTACGAACGCCCGCGCAATCGCTTCGTCGCCGACTTCATCGGCGAGACCAATTTCATCCAGGGCACGGTGACGAAGATCGAGGCCGGCATGGCCTGGTTCGCCGGGCCGGCCGGGCATCCGCTGCCGGCGCAAGCGTGCAGCGATGTGACGGTCGGCGCCAGCGTGACGTTATCTGTGCGCCCCGAGCGCCTGCATCTGGTGCCTGCCGCGACCGAGGCCGCGCTGCCGTGCCGGATCGAAGCGCAGATCTACCTCGGCACCGATCTGCAATATCAGGTCAGCCTCAGCGACGGTTCGCGCCTCACCGTGCGCACGCCCAACTGCGTCGACCAGAGCCTGCGCTTTGCCGTCGGCTCTCAGGCCGGTCTGCTGTTCGACCGGGGAAGCGCCAGCGTCCTGCACGATTGAGCCCGAGGAGTTGCCATGCACACCTTACCGATTGCCAACACGCTGGAACGCCGCAAGGCTTTCCAGAGCTTTCTCGGAGTCAGCCCGGCGCTGGTCGCCATTGGCCTGTTTCTGCTGGTGCCGATCCTGATCGTCATCGGCTATTCGCTGATGGAAGCCAACCCCTACGGCGGGGTCAACAAAGTCTTCAGCAGCGATGCTTATACCTCGTTGCTGTTCGAACGGCAGATGGACGACAGCCTGGCGTTCGCCGACTCCTACCTGATCATCGCCCTGCGTTCGGTCGGCATTGCCGGGCTGACCACACTCATCACGCTGTTGATCGGCTTCCCGGTCGCGGTGTGGCTGGCAATGCAACCGGCACATCGGCGTGGCCTGCTGATCTTCCTGATCACCGTGCCGTTCTGGGCCAACCTGCTGATCCGCACCTACGCGTGGATTCTGCTGCTGCGCAACACCGGCGTGATCAACAACAGTCTGCTGGGCATGGGCGTCATCCATGAACCGTTGCAGCTGTTGTACACCGACGGCGCGGTGCTGCTGGGGCTGGTTTATACCTACGCGCCGTTCGTGGTGCTGCCGATCTACGCCACGTTGGAAAAGATGGATATTCGCTTGCTCGAAGCGGCTCAGGATCTGTACGCCGGCCGCGTGCGCACCTTGCGCAAAGTGGTATTGCCGATCGCCAAACCGGGAATTCTCGCCGGCGCCATCCTCACGTTCGTGCCATGCCTGGGCGCGATGATCGCCCCGGAACTGCTCGGCGGCGGCACGCGAATGATGCTCGGCAACCTGATTTTCCGGCAGTTCAGCGATGCACGTAACTGGCCGTTCGGCGCCGCGCTGTCGCTGGTGCTGATGGCCGCCGTGATGCTGGTCTTGACCGTGTATGCCCTGCGCGCCGAGCGCCAGCGCATCGCCAAAGGAGGTGCGTGATGCTCGCGCTATTCAAACGCAAAGGGCTGGGCGTGCAGGACTTTCCCGGTTTCGGCGGCTTCAGCTTGCTGTTCTATCTGTACCTGTACGCGCCGATCGTGGTGCTGGTGGTGTTCTCGTTCAACGCCAACCAGTCCGCGACGGTGTGGACCGGCTTCAGCCTCGACTGGTATCGCGCCGCGTTCGCCAATCAAGCCTTGCGTCAGGCCGCTGGCAACAGCCTGTTGATCGCGGTCTGTGCGAGCATGATCGCCACGGCGATTGCCACCCTCGCCGCCCTCGGCACCTCACGCGGAGCGAAGTTCAAGGGCCTGCAACTGTCGATGGGCGCGATCATGTTGCCGCTGGTGCTGCCGGAAATCGTCGTCGGTGTGGCGACGCTTGCACTGTTCTCGACCATTGGCCTGTCGCTGGGCTACGGCAACCTGATCATCGCCCATACGGTGTTCTGCATTCCGTTCGCCTACCTGCCGATTCGCGCTCGCCTCAACGACATGGACCTGTCGCTGGAACAAGCCTCGGCCGACCTGTATGCCGGCCCGTGGCGGACCTTCCGCAAGGTGACCTTGCCGCTGCTGATGCCGGGAATTTTCTCCGGGCTGATGCTGGCCTTCATCGTCTCGCTGGATAACTTCGTGATCTCGATGATGGTCGCCCAGGCCGGTACGACAACGCTGCCGATCTTCATCTTCGGCCTGTTGCGCATGGGCGTGACACCCGACGTCAACGCCGTGTCGACCCTGATCCTCGGCGTCTCGGTGCTGTTTGTGAGCCTCTCTTACCTGCTGGGCAAAAAGAACGCCTGAACCTTCCAAGAACTGTGGGGAAATAGCATGAGCAAGTGGATAAAAAGCGTCGGCACTGCGTTGTTCCTGACTGCGCCGCTGGCGATGACCGGCAGCGTTCAGGCCGCGGAAAAACTCAATGTGGTGAGCTGGAGCGGCTACTTCTCGCCGGAGATTCTCGCCAAGTTCCAGAAGCAGACCGGTATCGAAGTCACCGTCGATTCCTACGACTCCAACGAGACCCTGCTGGCCAAACTGAAACAGGGTGGCGCCGGTTACGACGTGGCGATTCCTTCGCACCAGTTCATCCCGATCCTGATCAAGGAAAACCTGTTGGAGCGCTTCGATCCGGTCAAGGAGCCGTACTACGCCAGCGTTGTGGATAACCTGAAAAAACCAAGTTGGGACCCGGAGGGCGCGTACTCGGTGCCATTCATCTGGGGCACCACCAGCGTAGTCCTCGACACCGCGCGCTACAAAGGCCCGACTGACAGCTACAAGGTGTTGTACGAGCCGCCAGCCGAGTTGCAGGGACGGATCAACATGTTCGACTCGACCAGCGAGATGGTCGACATGGCCAGCCTCTATCTGAATGTTCCGCTGTGCAGTGAAGACCCGAAACAGATGCAACAGGTGCTAACGCTGCTCAAGGCGCAGAAGCCGTTCGTAAAGACTTACAGCTCTAAGGCCGGCTCGATCCGCGAGAACCTCGCCTCGGGTGAAATCGACATGTCGATGTTCTGGGGCGGCTCATCGATGCGCGCCCGCGAGATGAAACCGAGCCTGAAATACCTGTACCCGAAAGAAGGCGTACTGGCCTGGGTCGACAACATGGTCATCCCCACCGGCAGCAAGAACCCGGCGAATGCCAAGGCGTTCATCGCCTTCCTCAGCCAGCCGGAAAACGCGGCGATGACCCAGAACTTCCTCAAGCACCAGAGCCCGATCAAAGGCGTCGAACCGTTCCTCGATGCGGCGCTCAAGGACGCGCCGGAATTGCACATTCCCGAGGGCACTCACGTGGTGTTCAGCAAGACTTGCGGTGAAAGCGCGATCCGCCTCGCTGACCGTCTCTGGACCAACCTGATGCGTTGATTCCTGCCGCCTCGGCATGACGCCGGGGCGTTTCTTCAGCCGTCTGAAAGGCGCCGTTGTCATGAACTCCAATAACATCAGCGAACTGGTCCTGCTGCAGGCCCATGAGCTCGCCGAACGCATCCGCCTGCGCCAAGTGTCCTGCCGCGAAGTGATGCAGACTTATCTTGCCCATATCGAACGCTTCAACCCGCAGGTCAACGCGCTGATCAGCCTGCAGGCACCGGATGTTCTGCTGGCCCAGGCCGATGCGCGCGACGCCGAACTGGCGCGCGGTGAATACCGTGGCTGGATGCACGGCCTGCCCCACGCGATCAAGGATCTGTCGCTGACCCAAGGCATCCGCACCACGCTCGGCTCACCGTTGTTCAAGGACTTTATTCCCGAGCGCGACGGCATTATGGTCGAGCGGATCAAGGCTGCCGGCGCGATCATCATCGGCAAGACCAACACCCCGGAATTCGGCCTCGGTTCGCAAAGCTATAACACGCTGTTCGGTGCTACCGGCTGCGCTTATGACCCGAGCAAAACCGCCGGTGGCAGCAGCGGCGGCGCAGCAGCGGCGCTGGCGATGCATCTGGTGCCGGTGGCCGATGGCAGCGACATGATGGGTTCGCTGCGCAACCCGGCGGCGTTCAACAATATCTTTGGTTTCCGCCCGTCTCAGGGCCGCGTGCCGTTTGATGACAGTGCCGATCTGTTTTTCGATCAACTTGGCTATGAAGGACCGATGGCCCGCAGCGTGCGCGATGCGGCGTTGCTGCTGTCGGTGCAGGCTGGGGGCGATGCCCGGGCGCCGTTGTCCAACGCTGAATCCGGAGAGGTCTTTGCCGCGCCGCTGGAGCGTGATTTCAAGGGCACGCGATTGGGCTGGCTGGGAGACTTCAACGGTTATCTGCCGATGGAAAACGGCGTTCTGTCGCTGTGCGAGAAGACCTTTGCCGACTTTGAAAGCCTTGGCTGCCACGTTCAATCCGTTCAGCCGGGGTTCGCGCCTGAGCGGTTGTGGAGCAGTTGGCGGACGTTGCGGCACTGGATGGTCGCGGGGTCGCTGGGCGCAACTTATGCTGATCCACAGAAGCGCGAGCTGCTGAAACCGGAAGCCTGCTGGGAAGTGGAAAACGGTCTGAAGCTTTCGGCGAGCGAAGTGTTCGCCGCGTCGGTGGTGCGCAGCGATTGGTATCGGGCGATTTCCCGGTTGTTCGAACGCTACGATTACCTGCTGCTGCCCAGTGCACAGGTCTTCCCGTTCGATAAAACCCAGCCTTGGCCGACGTCTATCGAGGGCGTGAGCATGGACACGTATCACCGCTGGATGGAGGTAGTCATCCCCGGCACGCTGTCGGGTTGCCCGGTGGCGAGCGTTCAGGCCGGCTTCAATGCGCAGGGGTTGCCGATGGGGCTGCAGATCATCGGCCGGCACCAGGCCGACTTCGCGGTTCTGCAACTGGCGCACGCCTATGAACAGGCCAGCCGCTGGTTCGAACGCTGCCCTTCGCCCCTGCTGAGCCAGTAATTTTGATAAACGGTTGAAAGCGTAGAAAAATTTTTTAAATTTACGCTTGACGCTTTTCCATTTCAGGGGAATAATGCGCGCCACTTGGCTACATAGCTCAGTTGGTTAGAGCATAGCATTCATAATGCTGGGGTCCGGGGTTCAAGTCCCTGTGTAGCCACCAAGTACTAAAAACGGCTTACCGAAAGGTAGGCCGTTTTTTTATGCCTCGAAAAAACCACCCTCCCGTGGCGAGGGGATTCATCCCCGATGGCTGCAAAGCAGCCCCTCTCCATCCAGCTGCCCCATAATTCCTGATTGGCCCTGACCAAGGTTAATGGCACGTCAACAAACCGGGAAAGCACTGCAGGAAAAAGGTGCGCGCGGTGTACGAATTGGATTTTTCGTAAAACCTCGCGCCTGAACCCCACCCCATCGGTTTGCCCGAATTCCCCGTTGACCGACAAGCTCCCCTGGCTCGTTTCAAAGCCGTACAGGGAGTTGGCATGGCTCGATTCAAATCTCTCTTCGATGAAGATTGGCTTTGGAAACGTCCGAGAAGGACCGGCTCATGGGCCGCTTGGAATCCGCCTCCCCCGCCGGAGCCGGTGTACATCGAAAAGGATGAATGGCCAACGCCCAAGCCCCGCGAAGACCAGGTGTTCGCCAAGTCCTGCACGCCGGATAACTGGTGTCGAACGGACGCCGGCACTGCGCCAGAGCCCGCCGCCAATTTCGGCAAGATCATGGTCGCGGGGGCCATGCTCTTTCCCTCAGCCAGCACCGCGGTAGCGACCGCGCTCGGCGCCGACCTGGCTTTGGGGCGCATGGCCGGCGGCGGAATTCTGCAACAACGCCTCAACTGGGCCATCCGTGGCGCAGGCGGCGCGGCCAGCGTATTCATCCTCGGGATGCTGCCGACCCGCATGGGCGACGGCACATTGCACACCGACGAACAACTACGCCGCATGAGCCGCGCCAGCACTCGCGTGCGCTTCCAGTTTCGGCGCGATGCCCAAGGCGTCATGCAGGTTTACGGCATCCACGCCGGCGCTTCGGGCGATGACTCGGTCCGTACCGTCAACGTCGAGTGGAACAGCGACAAGACGGCGATGGAGGCCAGGCTCAACGGCATCACGATTGTATGGACGCCGCAACGCGGGCCACTCGGTTCAATGCCGCCGCTGGTTTATCCGGAACACCGCGAGCAACTGAACACGATCCTTGTCCACCCGATTCCTGAGAACACTGATACCCAGATAGAAGGCCCGCCCGGCGAAGACATTACCGCCGAGGATTGTATTCTGGTGTTCCCGGCGGACACCGGGCTGAAGTCGCTTTATGTAGTGTTTTCGAGGCCGGCCAGGCTGATGCCGGGGACGGTGACGGGGGTGGGGGAGGATGTTTCGGGGATATGGCTTGCTGGAGCGGGAACGGGGATCGGTGCGCCGATTCCGACACGGATTGCGGATAGGCTCAGGGGGAAGGAGTTTTCAAGCTTCGATGCATTTCGGAAAGCATTCTGGCAGGCCGTGCGGGATGATCCAGCCCTGTTTAATCAGTTCAATGTGGATGCCCAAGATCGTTTAGTGTCAGGCAATGCTCCCGCCGTTCGAGATAGAGAGGCCGTTGGCACACGAGGCGTATTCGAAATACACCACGTCGAGCGGATCGTAGACGGCGGCGCTGTGTACGACATAGACAACCTCCGCATCAACACCCCTAGAAATCACATCAGCCAGCACAAAAAGTAGTGAACGCACATGGTAAAAATATCCGAATACACAGAAACCGAATTTATCCGCTTCATTGAAAAAATACGGGCAACCAACAAATGTGGATCGGATACGGAGCTTGGTGAACTGCTGGCGCAGTTCAGAACGCTAACCGGTCACCCGGATGGAACCGACCTGATTTTTTATCCCGAGCCAGGAGCAAACAGCTCTGCTGAGGGCATTGCGAAGACCGTAAAGGAGTGGCGTGCCACTAATGGACTTCCGGGCTTCAAGCAATAGATGTCGAACCCCAAAATATGATCATCAAACGCAGCTTTTCGGACTACACCGAACAAGACTTCGTTGAATTCGTGGACGAGATCAGAAAAGAAGACAAGGCGCCCACTGATGAGCGTGCAGACGTCTTAGTGCGGCACTTCAACTCGATTGTTGGTCATCCAAGCGGGATGGACCTTATTTACTATCCAGAACCCGGAGCGGACACGTCGTCCGCTGGTATAGCTCGTACAGTTGCAGCATGGCGTGCTGCTAATGGTCTGCCCGGATTTAAGCAATAAGCGTTTTTTATCCCTCGAGACACACCGAACCCGTGGCGAGGGGATTTATCCCCGACAGGGTGCGCAGCGCCCCTTTTCCCCATAAAAACCGAACGGGCCTGCTGCGCAGTCCATCGGGGATAAATCCCCTCACCACACTGCCAAACCTGACCTGTGTAGGTAGCTTTGCCGCCAGGGCCATCACCCCCTTCAACCATATAGATATTCAAGAAAGCCAAATACGGACTACATCACATCGAGCATATCCAGCATGGAGGTGCGGTTTATGATGTGGATAACCTCGCTGTGATGACTCCGAAACGACATATAGAGATTCACACGGAATAAAAATGTCTACTAAAAACAACTTCTCGGATTACACGGAACAAGAGTTCCTCGGCCTGCTTGAGCGCATCATGGGAAATGATGAGAGCGAGGAGGAAGAAGGCAGACTTGTATTTCACTTCAACTCAATTTGTGGACATCCGAAGGGGTCCGACTTGATTTTCTACCCTGAGGACGACGCTGACGATTCAGCAGAAGGCGTGACCGAAACCATTAAAAAATGGCGTGCCGCCAATGGGCTACCCGGCTTCAAGCAATAAGCAACTTCATCCCCGAAGAAAGCCACAATGCCAAGCCTGACCTATTCAGGCTGCTCTGCCGACAGGGCCGCCAACCCCTTCGCCCAGATCTGCCGAGTCCGCAGCCCCACCATCGCCCGCCAGTCCGGATCGGCCGGATAAAACTGCTCCAGCAGATTCAACTTGATCGCCCGCCCCGTCGCATCCAGCGGATCGCCATGCAGATGGAGCCAATGGTCATCGCGCAAATGCCGATGCACGTCTGGCCCCGGATACGTTCCGCATTCGATCACGAATGGCATCAGTTGCACGTCGGGCAACGCATTGAGCAGCGCCTGTGAGGTGTACCCGGTAGCGGTCGCTGCCACACCGGTTTCACTCAAGGTGTCGGCGCCGGTGTGCAGCGTGTACAGCCATGGGCCATAAATCGCCTGTGCCTGCGCGAGTGCCGGATAAGGCGCCTGGGTGATGGTGAGCAACATCGGATGCCCGTACTCCCCTGCCCCAGTGTGCAGGTCGAAGCACATCACGGTTTCAGCACCGGTCATATGCGCATCGATGATCTGATGCAACGTGCGATTCGACCAGCTCGGTGCGCGGCCGCCATAGAACAGGCCATCGGGATGACTGTGCTGACCGCCCTCGACAATCGACATCACCGCCGGCCAGCCATGTTCGGCAATCTGCGCTTCGAGCAAGGCATCGGTGCGCTTACGCTCGGGGCCGTGCAAATCGGTGCAGGCATAGATCTCGTGCAGCGTGGCGTAGGCGCAGTTGTCCGGCAACGGCCCGGCGAAATCCAGGTGATTGCGGTTGAGATCGATGTTGTCTTCGTTGACCCGGCGCAGCCACGCGGCGCCCCATGGGTTGATCAAGTGGATCATCACAACCGCGACATCCTTGGGCAGCGAGCCGGGAACGAAAGTTTGCAGCCAGTCGATCTGGCAATCCGAACCGTAATAGCCCTCGACCCCGTGAGTGCCGCTGAGTGCCACCAAACGACGTTTGGCCTGCGGATCACCGAGCACAGCGACGTCGGTGCTCAAGGGTTCACCGAAGGGGCCGCAACGCGGATGGGCATACGAGGTGAGCGTGGCTCCGGCAGTTTGGGCGGCGGTCAGAAACTGTTCGCGCTGATCACGATAACTGGATTCGGTGGGAAACTCGCTGTGCATGTCGGCCTCTTGTTGGTTTTGTACTTGTGGGAGCGAGCTTGCTCGCGAAGGCGATAGTGCATTCAACATTTTGGTTGCCTGACACGCCCCATTCGCGAGCAAGCTCGCTCCCACAAGGGCTTTGTTTCAGTTCGATCAATTTGGCATTGACCCTAGCGAACATCCGCCCAGAAAAGAAAGACAAAAATGCCCGGTGGTTTGCGTCGCGACCGGCCGGTCGATAAAGTCCGTCAGACCTTTTACCCCACGGACGGAGAGCCCCACGTGTTTCCAGCCCTGCCCCTGAGCCGCTTTCGCCTGCCTGCCCTGACGCTGATCATCAGCGCCCTGACCCTCACCGCGTGCAACGCCCCGTCCTCCTCGACCTTGCCGCTGGCACCGGAAGCCGCTTCCGGTTACCGCACCGATCTGCAGACTCGCCACGCCAGTCAACACATGGCCGCTGCCGCCAATCCGCTGGCCGCCGAGGCCGGTCGCGAGATGTTGCGCAAGGGTGGTTCGGCGATTGATGCAGCGATTGCCATGCAAGCCGTGCTGACCCTGGTCGAGCCGCAATCCTCCGGGATCGGTGGCGGCGCGATGATCGTGTTGTGGGACGGCAAACAGGTGCGTACCTACGACGGTCGCGAAACCGCGCCGGCGGGTGCCACCGAGAAGCTGTTCCTGCAGGCCGACGGCAAACCGATGCCGTTCCCGCAGGCACAGATCGGCGGGCGCTCGGTGGGCACGCCGGGCGTATTGCGTGCACTGGAGATGGCGCACAAGCAACACGGTCGGCTGCCGTGGGCCACGCTGTTCGAACCGGCGATCAAACTCGCCGAGCAGGGTTTTGCTATTTCGCCGCGCCTGCATTCTCTGCTGGAATCCGACCCGGTGATCCGCAAATCCCCGGACATGGCCGCGTACTTTCTCAACAGCGACGGCAGCGTCAAAGCGGTCGGCACGCGCCTGCAGAACCCGGCGCTGGCCGCCGTGCTCAAGCGCATCGCCAACGAAGGCCCGGACGCGCTGTACAAAGGACCGATCGCCGAAGAGATCGTCGCCAAGGTGCAGGGCCACGCCAACCCCGGCAGCTTGTCGCTCAATGATTTGCAAGGCTACAAAGCAAAAGAGCGCGCTCCGCTGTGCACCGACTATAAACGCTGGCAGGTCTGCGGGATGCCGCCTCCGTCGTCGGGCGGGATCGCCGTGGCGCAGATTCTCGGCACCCTGCAAGCGCTGGAAAGCCGCGATCCACGCCTGTCGCTGACGCCGCTCAAACCCGTGAAAACCAACAAACCGGCCGGTATCGAACCCGATCCACAAGCCGTGCACCTGATCGCCGAAGCCGAACGCCTGGCCTACGCCGATCGCGCGCAATACGTCGCCGACACCGACTTCGTCCCGGTGCCGGTCAAAGGCCTGGTGGATCCGGGCTATCTGGCCAGCCGCGCCAGCCTGATCGGCGAACGCAGCATGGGCAGTGCCAAATCCGGCACCCCGCCGGGCGTACAGGTGGCCTACGCGCCGGATCGCTCACCGCTGCGTATCTCCACCTCGCAAGTGGTGGCGGTGGATGACCTCGGTGGCGCGGTATCGATGACCACCACCATCGAAGCGGCATTCGGCTCGCACCTGATGGTGCAGGGCTTTTTGCTGAACAACCAGATGACCGACTTCTCGTTCATCCCCGAAGAGAACGGGCAGAAAGTCGCCAACCGCGTCGAACCCGGCAAACGCCCACGCTCGTCGATGGCGCCAACATTGATCTTCGACCGCAACAGCGGCCAGTTCCTCGCCAGCGTCGGCTCGCCGGGCGGTTCGCAGATCATCGAATACGTGGCCAAGACCACTGTCGGCCTGCTCGACTGGAACCTCGACCCGCAAAGCGCCATCAGCCTGCCCAACTTCGGCAGCCGCAACGGCCCGACCGAACTGGAACAGGGCCAGTTCAGCCCGGCGCTGATTCAGGCGCTGAAGGACAAGGGACATGTTGTGAATGAAATCGACATGACCAGCGGCACGCAGGCCATCGTGCGGGTCAAGGATGCGCAGGGTAAAGCGTCGTTGGCGGGTGGTGCGGATCCGCGGCGTGAAGGGGAAGCGTTGGGAGATTGAGGCTACGCACGGAAAACAAAAGGCTTACTGCGAGGTAAGCCTTTTTTATGCCTGATAAATTGTGCTCATCTGCCGCAAAAGGCTCGCGAATCAAACCGACAGGATTTTACCGTCCACCGCATCGCCAATCGTCAGGAAATGCCCGCCGGCCACGTGGTGCAGCGTGCGCAAGCCGTCGTGCCCGTCGAAGTGCCAGCGGCCGTCGCTGAACACACGTTCATCGGCCTGAGCGGCGATGACTTCGGCGAGGAACAGGTCATATTGTTCGTGGTTGCGCGGTTCGGGCAGCAAGCGGCATTCGAGCCAGGCCACGCAACCTTCGAGTAACGGCGCCTCGACGGTTTCACCGGTAAAGGTTTGCAGGCCGTAAGCCTGAAACTTGTCCTGCCCCTGACTCTGCTGGATCTCCAGCCCCGAGGTATTGCCGACGGTTTGCACGATGTCAGCCTGATTGACGCACGGCACGTTGAGCACAAAAGTGCCGGACGCTTCGAGCAACTGGCGGGTCCAGGTGGACTTGTCGAGGACGACGGCGACTTTCGGCGGTTCGAAATCCAGTGGCATTGCCCAGGCGGCGGCCATGATGTTGCGCTGGCCGTCATAAGCGGCGCTGACCAGCACGGTCGGCCCGTGATTGAGCAGACGGTAGGCTTTGTTCAGGGGCACCGGGCGGCGGTGGGAGGCGCTCATGGGGATCTGCTCCGGGGAAAAGGAACAGATTGTAGCGCCAGCTGCTGGTGAAAACCTGTAGGAGCTGCGGCACGCTGCGATCTTTTGATCTTGATGTTGATCCTTGAAATCAACATCAAGATCAAAAGATCGCAGCCTCGTTGCACTCGGCAGCTCCTACAGGTATTGGCGGGGGAATCAGTTAGAAAGTTGATTGGCAAACTGCCCGACCGCATCCACCACTTTCTGCGCGCCGTCCTGAATCTCGACGATTACCGTGCCCGCCTCCGCCGCCAGCGCCAGGCCTTGTTCTGCCTGCAGCTTGCCATCGGTCATCAGGGCCACGGCGTTACGCGCCATCTCCTGGTTCTGCCGCACCACGCCGACGATCTCTTCGGTCGCCTGACTGGTGCGCGAAGCCAGTTGTCGGACTTCGTCGGCCACCACCGCAAAGCCCCGGCCCTGCTCGCCAGCGCGCGCCGCTTCGATGGCCGCGTTGAGCGCCAGCAGGTTGGTTTGCTCGGCAATGCCGCTGATGGTTTTGACGATGGTACCGATCACCTGCGACTGCTCGTTCAGTGCCTCGATGCCCTCACCGGCCGCCTGCATGTGGCGCGACAGATCACGCATCACATTCACCGCCTCGGTGACCACCGTGGTGCCACGTTGCGCGGTGTTGTCGGTTTGCTGCGAAGTGCTGTAGGCAATGCTCGCCGCGTCGGCAACCGCTTGTTCACGGTTGACCTGATCGGTGATCACCGTGGCGAACTTCACTACTTTGTACAGTTTGTTGTTGGCATCGACCACCGGGTTGTAGGACGCCTCCAGCCACACCGTACGACCATGGCTGTCGACCCGTTTGAAGCGGTCGGCGACAAACTCGCCATTGTTCAGACGACGCCAGAAATTCTGGTACTCGGCGCTGTTGTACTCCTCAGGTGTGCAGAACATCCGATGATGTTTGCCTTTGATCTGCGCCAGGCTGTAACCCATACCATGCAGAAAGCGCTCGTTGGCATTGAGCACGTTGCCGTTGAGGTCGAATTCGATCACCGCTGTCGAGCGCACCAGAGCGCCGATCAGGTTTTCGTGTTCGCGCGAGGCTTCGATGGTGCGGGTCAGGTCGCTGGAGAAGATCGAAAAATGCTTGATCCGCCCGTCCGAAGCGCGCACCGGCTGCACGATGGAGCGCAGCCAGGCTTCTTCGCCATTACCGCGCAGCAGGCGCACTGCACCAGCGAAATGTTCGCCACGGGTCAGGGCGGCCTTGAAACGATGATGAAAGTCATCGGCCTTCACATGCGCCGGAACGATGTCTTCAATGGCGCGCCCCACCAGATCCTGGCTCTTGTAGAGCATTTCGCCGAGGAAGTTCTGGTTGACAGACTGAATCCGGCCATCGGGCTCCAGGGTCAGCACCAGCATCTCGCTTTCCAGGCTTTCCTTCACCTGCAGCAGGCTGGAGAGTTCTTCACGAAGAGTGGCCAGCTCTTGCTTGAGGCGTTTGTTGAACATGGGCAGATACCGATGGAAAGAAAGCGGGATGCAGACTAGCCATCGGCCTTGAATTTCTTTTCTGAAGAGCGCTTGAGACCCGTCGGTCAAAAATAGTTCACGGGCGTGCGATCAGACAGTTCCGGCCACTTGGCATTGCCCTGTACGCGGCATTCGCGAGCCGAAATACAGCGCACTCAACAGCCCCACCACGCCCATCACCGCACAGAACATCACGCAGATCCACGGACTCCACGGCATCAGACCGATCAGCAACAGCGGTGTCATGCTCGCCCACGCGGCGTAGGCAATGTTGTAGGTGAAGGAGATGCCTGACACGCGAATTCGCGCCGGGAACAACCCGACCATCACCGACGGCACCGCCCCCACCACACCGCAGGCCAGGCCGGCGATGGCGTATGCCAGCCCGATCCAGTGACCGCCCATGATCAAGCAGCTGTAAAGCACGCCGATTCCCAAGGGCAGCAGCAGGCTATAGAGCATGACGGTGCGCCAGGCCCCCAGACGGTCGACCAGCAGCCCGGCGATCACACAGCCGATGTTGAGGAAGACAATGCCCAGCGCACTGAGGGCGAAGGTATGGCTGGCGGTCATGCCGAAGGTTTTCTGCATCATGGTCGGCGTAATGACCACGAACACCACCACGGCCGAGGTCAGCACGCAGGTCAGCAGCATGGCCGGCAACATCGCCAGTCGATGCTCGCGCAGCACCGTACGCAGCGGCAATTCGACCCGCGCTTCACGCTGCGCCTCCATGGCCATGAACACCGGTGTTTCGCTCAACCAACGGCGCAGGTACACACCGATGACGCCGAACACGCCACCGAGCAGGAACGGATAACGCCAGGCGTAATCAAGGATTTCCGCCGGGCTGAACACTTGTGCAAGGAAAGTCGCGGTCAACGCACCAATCAAATAACCGAAGGTCAGCCCGGCCTGCAAAAAGCCCAGCGCGTAACCGCGATGTCCGGCAGGCGCGTGCTCGGCGACGAACACCCAGGCACTCGGCACCTCCCCTCCAACGGCTGCGCCTTGCAGGATGCGCAGCGCCAGCAACAGCAGCGGCGCGAAATAACCGATCTGTGCATACGTCGGCATGATCCCGATCAGCAGGCACGGCAGCGCCATCATCAGGATGCTCAGGCTGAAGACCTTTTTCCGGCCCAGGCGATCGGCGAAATGCGCCATCAGGATCCCGCCCAGCGGACGCGCCAGATACCCGGTAACAAAGATCCCGAAGCTTTGCAGCAGCCGCAGCCATTCGGGCATTTCCGGCGGGAAGAACAACTGGCTGAGGGTCAGGGCGAAGAACACGAAAATGATGAAATCGTAGATCTCCAGCGCCCCACCAAGGGCCGCAAGGCCGAGGGTCTTGTAGTCGGAACGGCTGAACGGCGCCGGTCGGGCTGGGGATTGGGCAGTCATGGCAAAGCACTCTGGCAGGCAAAAAACCAAGGCGCTCATGGTCTACGCAAATCCGCCTGGGGACAACCCGTTAGACCATGGTCACGGTTTGGCAGAAACCTGCTCACAAAATGGCGGCGGTTGATTTACTGTTGAGGCTTGTCTGGCGGGACACATCTGAATCAGGTCTACCTCTGTGGCGAGGGAGCTTGCTCCCGCTGGGTCGCGAAGCGGCCCCCTCTGAACTTTAAAAGCAGGGGACTGCTACGCAGTCCAGCGGGAGCAAGCTCCCTCGCCACAGGGTTGTCGGGTTTGAATGTCCCAAGGACCACAATAACCATAAAAATCCGAGGTACTCCCTGTGGCCGTTGATATCGAAGATAGCCGCTCCGCGCGCTTTGCCTTGCGCTGTTCAAACTTTGCCGAACGCTGGTTCCCCGACTCCTGGGTGTTCGCCGCGTTGGCCGTAATCATTGTCGCGCTGGCCACCTTGGCCATGGGCGCGAAACCCACCGATGCCGCGATGGCGTTCGGTGACGGGTTCTGGAGCCTGATTCCGTTCACCATGCAAATGGCCTTCGTGGTGATTGGCGGCTACGTGGTCGCCAGTTCGCCGCCGGCGGTCAAACTGATCGACAAGCTGGCGCGCATCCCGAAAAACGGCCGCTCCGCCGTGGCCTGGGTCGCGCTGATCTCGATGGTCGCTTCGCTGTTGAACTGGGGTCTGTCGCTAGTGTTCGGCGGTTTGCTGGTGCGCGCCCTCGCCCGCCGCACCGATCTGAAAATGGATTACCGCGCGGCCGGTGCGGCGGCGTATCTGGGCCTCGGCGCTGTTTGGGCCCTGGGCCTGTCATCATCGGCAGCGCAATTGCAGGCCAACCCGGCCAGCCTGCCGCCGGCGATCCTGTCGATCACCGGGGTGATTCCGTTCACGCAGACCATTTTCCTCTGGCAGTCCGGTGCGATGCTGCTGGCGCTGATCGTGATTTCGATCATCGTCGCCTACGCCACCGCGCCCGGCCCAAACTCTGCACGCGATGCCAAGGATTGCGGCATCGACCCGGCGTTCAACCTGCCACCGCTGCAACCACGCACCCGACCCGGCGAATGGCTGGAGCACAGTCCGCTGCTGATCATTCTGCTGGTGTTGCTGGCGGCCGGATGGCTGTTCCACGAGTTCTCGACCAAACCGGCGATCACCGCGATTTCCGGGCTCAACACCTATAACTTCCTGTTCATCATGCTCGGCGCGCTGCTGCACTGGCGCCCGCGCAGCTTCCTCGATGCGGTGGCCCGCGCGGTGCCGACCACCACTGGCGTGCTGATCCAGTTCCCGCTGTACGGCTCGATTGCCGCGCTGCTGACCACGGTCAAAGGTGCCGATGCGCAGACGCTGGCGCATCACATCTCGACCTTTTTTGTCAGCATCGCGTCCCACGACACCTATGCGCTGTTGATGGGCGTGTACTCGGCGATTCTCGGTTTCTTCATCCCTTCCGGCGGCGGCAAGTGGATCATCGAAGCGCCGTATGTGATGCAAGTGGCCAACGATCTGCAATACCACCTCGGCTGGGCCGTGCAGATCTACAACGCCGCCGAAGCGCTGCCGAACCTGATCAACCCGTTCTACATGCTGCCGCTGCTGGGTGTGCTCGGCTTGAAGGCGCGGGACCTGATCGGCTTCTCGTTCGTGCAATTGCTGGTGCACACGCCGCTGGTGCTGTTCCTGCTGTGGGTGCTGGGGACGACATTGGCGTATACGCCGCCGGTAATGCCATAAACCTGATCTGACAGGCCAAGTCATTCCCGCGTGGGAGCCAGCCTGCTGGCTCCCACCTTTGTTCCACTGCAACTTTAAGCTGTAACCCAACCGTCACATCCACTTGCTAGCGTCCGCCCGAAACAAACTGAAACAATTAAGCAAAACGGGCTGACAGATGAAAGACGAAACAGACAGCACTGACGCACCTGAATCCGACACCCCCACTGACACCAGTCGCCGCCGCTTCCTCGGTGGAGTTGCCGTCCTGGGTGTGGGCGCGACGTTGGCCGGCTGCGGTAACGCCAGCAACGCGCCGGGCAAACCGGCCGAGCGCCCGCTGACGTCAGCCGAGCTGGACAAGGCCCTGCGCGATCAAGTGAAAACTGTGGTGGTGATCTACGCCGAGAACCGCAGCTTCAACAACCTGTTCGGTGATTTCCCCGGTGTCGAGAAGCCGCTGTCTGCGCTCAAACCTGCCGATTACCAGCAACGTGATCGCGACGGCAGTCTGTTGCAGACGCTGCCTCCCGTTTGGGGCGGCGTGTTGCAGATCGGCCCGCAAACCCTCGATGGCGTGACCTACCCCAGCGCCACGCAGTTTCAGGAAAACCTGCCCAACGCACCGTTCGCCCTCAAAGGCCCGAACGGCGAAGACCTGCCATTCGGTCTGGTGACCCGCGATTTGTGGCACGTGTTCTATCAGAACCAGATGCAAATCAACGGCGGCAAGAACGATGGCTTTGTTGCCTGGGCCGATTCCGGCGGGCTGACCATGGGCCATTACGCTCAGAGCCGTTATTCCCTGCGTCTGTGGGACGTGGCTCAGGAATTCGTACTGTGCGATAACTTCTTCCAGGGCGCGTTCGGTGGCTCGTTCCTCAACCACCAATACCTGATCAGCGCCACCGCGCCGTTCTATCCGGACGCGGCCAATTCGGTGGCCAAGTCGCAGATCGCCGCGCTGCAAAGCGCCGACCCGGCCGATCCACGCCTCAAGCCGCTGGAGGCATCGCCGGCCAGCGCCATGAGCGGCCCGCCGCAGTTCGGCCCGAGTGCGCTGACGCCGGACGGTTACGGTGTCAACACCCTTGCCCCGCCGTACTGGCCAACATGGATTCGCGACCCGGAGCGTCCGGCGTATTCCAAACCGGATCTGCCCAACGTACTGGTGCCGCAGACCCACGAGCACATCGGCGACAAGCTGTCGAAGAAGAATGTCGATTGGGCCTGGTACGCCGGCGCGTGGCAGGCGACGCTGGATCAATACAAGGATTCCGGCGGGATTCCGAAGATCCCCAACTTTCAATATCACCACCAGCCGTTCAACTATTTCCAACAACAAGGCCCGGAAAACCCGCAGGAGCGCAGCAAACGCCTGCGCGATGCCGGGCTGGGGGATGAATCGAGCACCAACAAATTCTTCGCCGATGCCGAGGCCGGCAAGTTGCCGGCGGTCACGTTCTACAAACCACAAGGCAACCTGAATATGCACGCTGGATATGCCGACGTGGCCTCCGGTGACCGGCACATCGTCCGCGCCCTCAAAGTGCTGCGCGAAAGTCCGCAATGGAAAAACATGGTGGTGATCGTCACCGTCGATGAAAACGGCGGCTGGTGGGACCACGTGGCACCGCCCAAGGGCGATCGCTGGGGGCCGGGATCGCGGGTGCCGGCGCTGGTGGTGTCGCCGTTCGCCCGCAAAGGCACGGTGGATCACACGGTTTACGACACGGCGTCGATCCTGCGCCTGATCACCCGGGTGTTCCAACTGGAAACCCTCGACGGCCTCAAGCAGCGCGATGAGGCAATGATCGCCCGTGGCCAGAAACCCATGGGCGATCTGAGCAACGCCCTGCATTTTCAGGCGTGAGCCGAGTGCGGCGGGCTGACGAAAAAATCCGCGAATGACAGCTTCACTGTGCAACACGGCTGATCCAATATGAAGCGCCCCAAACTCCGGGGAACCCACGCTGAAAAGGATCTGAGCATGTTCAAACTCGCAGGATTTACCCCCGCCGCGCTGACACTCGCCGCGCTCACATTGAGCGCGGCGGCCCACGCCGATGTCGATCTGAAGCTGGGCAGCACCGAGCGCGTCACTCGCCTTTTTGCCTACCCCAACAACTGCAGCGTGATCTGCTATCGCAACTGGTCGCTGGAGCAGACGGTCGCTCACTATTTGAGCCAGAGCGTGCAGCGCGATGGTTACGCCAATGCCAAGGTGCTGGTGAAGAACGATAACGGGCAGATTTACGTTGAGATCAGTGGCGTACCGAAAGGCTACGACAAGCCGCTGTCGGCGCTGCTCGACGCCGGTGATCTGGCCTATACCGGCGCCAGCAAGCTCAATGCCGATGGCAAATGGGCGTACAGCTGGTACCTGTTCCTGCCGTTGGGCATGGCCCTGGAAAACCGCAAGAGCGTCGAGCTGCTGCACTTCCCGCCGGATTACTCGCTGACCCAGGCCCAGGATTACCTGCGCTCGAACACCACGGATCGCTGGGCCACGCTGTTGAGCGCCAACGGCATTCCGGCCGACCAGACGCCGGCCTATCAGACCATCATCGACATCGCCCCCATCGCGGCGCCGTCCAATGCCGGCAGTGACCTGGAAGGTGTCTACGACTACTTCAAGGATTATCAGACCACGCTGGTCAAGCAGTTCAGCCAGACCAGCGCCGGCACCACCCTGCCGATGGTCGCGTTCGGCGCACCGGTGCGTAACTGGATCAAGCAACAATATGGCCCGACCGTCGCCGTACTGGGTCTGGCGACCATCAGCCCGAGTGCGGGGGTGAACGTGCCGGTGCTGGGTTCGAACCATCCGAGCTACATCTGGTACGCCGCCGATCCGGCCAGCTACGACGGCGATGAAGCGAAAGCCGATGCCGCCGGCTTGAAGGTCATGGGCCAGGACTTGAGCGCGGCCTGCTGGCAGGCCGGGATGGGCAGCAAGCCCGGCACCGATGCGAAAACCCTGCTCAGCAGCTGTACGCAAACCTGGCAAGTGACGCAAAAGGGCAAGACCTGCGAGTTGTTCTACACCTCGATCCGCAACCTGACCCCGGCCCAGGCTGCCGCCAAGTGCTCGACCACGCCGATCAAGGCACAACTGCAACAGCTTCAGGGCGAAATGCCGGACACCAGCGTTCCCGCGCCACACCTCTGATGGGCTGAAAGCCTTCCCGTGTCAGTCGATGCTGACACGGGAAGCAGCCGATCACGCCTGTCAGATCTGACAGTAGACGCTTTGGCGTTTACGCGAGAGGATCGGATCCAAACATGTTGCAGCGCTGACAGGACGTCAGATCAAGGAAGTCGCAGCATTTGCCGACAGGGATCGTTATGAACAATCAGGCCCATCAGCATCACATCCCCCGCGACGCACCCGGCATTTACCCGTTTGCCGGATTGCCCGTGCGCCTGGGTTTCCCATCCAGCGAGGACTTCGAAATCGTTCAGCACGACGATGGCCGCGCGTCGGTGGTGGCGCGTCGGGCGTTCCTGCGGATCACCCGGATGTGTCGGGTGTCCGGGCAACTGCTGCCCTATCGCTGCCGCCAGACTCGCCAGCTACTGGCCGGCATCCATCTCTACGATCCGCGTTTTTGCGGATTGCTCGAACATGCCTGCGACCCGAATGCGTTCCTCGACATGAGCGAACTGTGGCTATGGGCGCTGCGCGATATTCAGCCGGGAGACCGCCTGACCATCGACTTCGCGGCCACCGAAGACCGTTTGCTGCAACAGTTCGCCTGTACTTGCGGCTCGCCGCGCTGCCGTGGGTGGATCACCGGTTACGATGAACCACCCACGATCGAGGGCCAGCACTTTTTGCAGCGCTGGCGACATCCAGACTGAGTTACAACGCTCCGACCGGGCGCAGACGGTACTGCGGCGGCAGTTGCTCGAAGCCGCTGATGGTAGTGTTCAGGCTTTTCCAGCGACCGTCCTTGATGCCGTAGATGCAACCGTGAATCGACAGGCTCTGGCCGCGATGCCAGGCGTTCTGGATGATGCTGGTGTGGGCGACATTGGCCACTTGCTGGATAACGTTCAGCTCGCAGAGGCGGTCGACCTGTTCTTCCTCGGTCGGCAGCTTGGCCAGTTCTTCACGTTTTTCGTAATACAGGTCACGGATCGAGCGCAGCCAGCCATCAATCAGGCCGAACTGGCGATCCTGCATCGAGGCACGCACGCCGCCACAGCCATAGTGGCCGGTCACAAGAATGTGTTTGACCTTGAGCACGTCGACCGCGTACTGGATCACCGACAGGCAGTTGAGGTCGGTGTGCAGCACGACGTTGGCGACGTTGCGGTGTACGAACAGATCGCCCGGCAGCATGCCGACGATCTCGTTGGCCGGCACCCGCGCGTCGGAGCAGCCGATCCACAGATATTCCGGGGTCTGCTGGCGTGCCAGTTTGGCGAAGAACTCCGGATCTTCCTTGGTGATCGCGTCAGCCCAGCGCTCGTTGTTATCAATCAGGTCTTGTAAGTCGTGCATGGTTAAGGCCTCAAGAAAGATGCGCTGGTATGACAGACGACCACCCGTCGGGGTCACGCAAGGGTCGCAAGTGTTTTCGTTGGAATTCCTGGGTGTGCGGTGAGTCCACTTAGTAAGGCCCACAGTATGAGGATTTGCCATGACTGATTCACGACGTCCGTACGATGCGGTGCAACCGGAACCGATCGATGATAACGAGGACCGCATGGGCTCGGTGCATGAACTGGATTTTGATGAAGACGAACCCAGCGCCAGGATTGGTGACGAGATTCCGGCGCGAGAACGCGAGCAACTGATGCCCAACGAGCGCGTGCGTGAGGCCGGGTTGACCGGTGCATCGACGGCGGACCACGAGCCGACCGACGATGATCTGAGCCCGGAAACACTGATTCATGAAGATGGTGCGCGCGATGCCGAAGAGGCTGGCGCAGGCAATCAGGCGGATTGGGACCTGAGCATTGTCGACGAGGACGATATCGGCGGCGGCAATGGTCTGGATGAGGCGGAGCTGGCGCGGCGTGATCCGCTGGATGGCAATCGCTGATCTCCTGATGTGACGCGACTCACTGTAGGCGCTGCCGAAGGCTGCGATCTTTTGATCTTGCCTCTAAAAACAAGATCAAAAGATCGCAGCCTTCGGCAGCTCCTACAGGAGATCAGTCAACCAGGGTGCAGGCCATGACCACGGCGTCTTCACGCCCGCCCACCGCCGGATAATAATCCCGGCGCCGGCCAATTTCGTTGAAGCCATAGCGCTCATACAGCTTGAACGCTGCGGTATTGCTGTCACGCACTTCCAGAAAGCATTCCCGAGCGTCAGCCTTGTAGGCAATCGACATCAGATGCTCCAGCAACGTCAGCCCCAGCCCTCGCCCCTGATTCTCCGGTTTGACCGTGATGTTAAGCAGGTGCGCCTCATCCAGAATGATCTGCACCACGCCGTGGCCGACTTGCTGCTGGCCTTCGAACATTAGCCAGATCTGGTATTTGCCCAGCCCGTCGAGAAAAATCCCGCGCGTCCAGGGATGGCTGTACGCCGCGTATTCGATCTTCAATACCGCGTCCAGGTCCGCCTCGGTCATCGGGCGGAACGATACAGCTTCACTCATTCGATGGTTTCCAGCGCGCCATCAGCCGACGCATGGCTTGCCACACAGCGGCCTTGCGCTGTGGCTCTTCCATTAACAATTCCAGACCGGGAATGGCCCAGGCCAGGCCCAGGCCTTCGATCTGCAATTCACTATTGAACGCTTCGGCGTCCGCTTCACCGGCAAAGCGTATTGCCGGAAGGCCGATCAGCCACAGGCAGGCGCAGGGTGCCGCTTCCATCTGTACCGAGAGGAAACCCTGAACAAAGTCGCGCGCGGCTTCCGGGCCCTGATCCATAGTGCCGCGGTTCAGCCACGGCCAGCGCACCGGCTCGCCGACGATTTGTGGCGCATCCGGCAGACCGGCGGAGCGCAACATGTCTTTAAGCAGCAGATAGGCCGGATCGCGGCTCTGGAACGCTTCGCCTGTGGGTAACTCGACCAGCAGCAGGCAAGCCCCGGCGCGCAGCAACTGCAGGGCAAAACGCGGTGGCGGCACGGGCGCGGGTCTGGCGGCAACTGGCGCCTCCTCGACCTCTTCCACCGGTTTGGCGCCATTGCGGGTACTGGCGAGCGACGGGCGTGGCACTTCGATCTTCGGCCGTTCGACCGGACGGGCGGCAGGCTGCACTGGAGCTTCGGCCTGCACAACCGGCATCACCACGACCTCTGGCTCAGGCTCGGGCATGTCCAGCAGCTCGGGCCGCGACGGGGCGGCGAAAGGCAATTCGGTGCGCGGCAGCCAGTTGACCACCTGCATGGCGTTCAAATAGGCGCGGCGGCGGGACTCGATAAGCAAAGGGTCGGCCACTTGTGGATAACTGAAGTGGGCTGATTCTACAGCCCTTCGTTCAAGATCGCTTGCTGTTGATCGATAGCCTTTACCTGGGCTCGCTCCCTTAGAAAATGCGACAGCCCGTCCCGAGAGTGAATCGCATCCCTCCTGATGCAGTACAATCGCGGCTTTTAATCGCCAACCAGCCGGCCATTCCGATGATCGAACCCAAGCGCGTCTTGCGCGCCCTCGCTGAACACTGGGCACTTCTTGAGCCACTGTGCGAGCACTTCGACCAAGGCACCCTGAGCCTCAACGAACTGCGCACGCAACTGGCCGCCCAACAACTGGACAGTACGCCGCAGGACATCACCAGCCTGCTCGACGTGTGGATTCGCCTCGACATTCTGGTCCCCGTGGCGAAAAGCCCGAACCGTTTCGAGCTCAACGCGCAAATTCACGACTTCCTTGCCTACCTGCGCCGTGAACACCGGCTGGGCCTGTGCCTGGAAATCGAAGCCTATCTGCGCCACCTCGAACGGCTGGCCGGCTACATTCAGGACGCGTTCGACGTGCGCGACGGCAACGACCTCGCCCGTCAGCTGCGTTTGCTCGACATGCGCGTACGCGATGTGCTGAAGAAACTCGACAACGACGAACAGGCGCTGGTGGCCGTGGCCGAACGGGCCAAGACCAGCGACCGACAGATTCCGCTGCGTCAGCGATACGCCGAAGTGCTGGCGACCTGGGACGAATACGTTGAGCCGATGATCGACCTGGTGAACGCCGACGGTGCCTTCGAGCAAGGCGTGCGCAAGGTCGAAACCGTGCTGCTGAAAATGCTCAGCGAACAGCAGCGCCTCGGCCACCTGGTCGATGACGACATGCTGCTGCGCACCCACGCGCGCATCCTCGAAATGCAGACCAGTGCCCAGCTGACCCTGCGTCATGCCCGCGAACTGCTGCTGCCGCTGCGGGAAGAAGCGCGCCGACACAACGCCGTGACCCGTGGCGCCGCGCTGGCGCTGGCGGCGATCCGCCGCAAAGGCATCGATGCCGTGCCGCAGGCGGCGATGCCGCTGTTCACCCGGCCGCAAAGCACCTTCCTCGGCAGCGCCAGTCAGGTCGAAGCCTACGTCTACGCCCTGGCGCGTTTCGAGCCGAAACCGGCGCGTTTCCCCAAGGCGCACAAGACCCAGAAATCCGGCGATGCGCCGCGAGCACCGCGCACCGTGCGCGAGATGGTCGAGCGTTGCGAACAGTCCCTGCCGATGCCGGATCTGATGACCTGGTTGCTGGAGCAGGAACCGGACGGCGCCACCGACGAATTGCTCTACTGGTTCTCGCGCCTGTCGCGGGAAAAACGCTTCACCCGCGAGCGTCTGGAACGCCGCGAATACCACACTCACGAGCACCAGGTCAGCCTGCGCTCCTTCGCCCTGCTCTCGGCCCGCGACTCCGCCGCCGAGGATTCTGCGAGCATCCCCAATGCATCTTGATCTATCCGAACTGTCCCAACTGGCGCCGATCTTCCGTGAGCTGTTCAAGGGCTACCACGTCAGCCGCCGCGACCCGGAACTGTACGCGCAACTGTCGAACTTCCAGGATCAATACCGCACGCTGTTCAAGGCGCTGGGGTTCGAGCTGGTCTGCGACACCCGTGGCTTCTACTACTTCGTGCCGGACATGGCCGCTGCGGCGGTGAACAAGACCGCTCAGCGCCTGGCGCTGTTCACCTTCATCCTCGTCGAGCACCTGGCCGATCAGGGCCGCGACCCGATCGCCGTGCTCGACGGTGGCAGCCTCGGCCGTGAAGAACTGCCGTCGCTGCTGGACAAATACCGCGACCTGTTCATCCAGGCCGAAGTGCAGACCGTCGAAGAACTCGAAGAAAAGATCATGCGTCGCATGACCCAGCTCGGTTTCGCCAGCGAAGAAAACGGCGTGTACCGCTTCCTGCCGCCGATGCACCGTTTCCTCGACGTGTGCCTGTCGGTGCAGCAGGACCGCGATCTGGCGGCCAGCGTGCACAGCGTGCTGCCGCTGCCAGCACCGGTGCTGATCGACGAAGAAGCCGAAGCCAGATTCCTCGAGACCGACGATCCGCTTGATCTGTCCGAATTCGAAGAAGAAAGCGAAGAAGACGCACTGGCCCGCGCCATTGCCGAAGAACAGGAGTCCGACGCATGAGCCAGGAACGCTACGGCATTCGCCGCTTTGCCCTTTTGAACACCGCCGGTTACAGCCTCGGCCTGTTTCCGCTGGAAGAACCGCTGTCGGTTTACGGCGCGAACAACCTCGGCAAATCCGCCTCGATCAACGCCTTGCAGTTCCCGATTCTGGCGCGCATGTCGGACATGAGTTTCGGCAAGTACAGCCTGGAACAATCGCGGCGCTTCTACTTTGCCTCCGACACCAGTTACATCCTCGTCGAAGTCAATCTGCCTCACGGCTCGCACGTGATCGGCGTGGTCGGCCGTGGCCCGGGCGGTGGTTTCGGTCACCAGTTCTTCGCCTACGCCGGCAAGCTCGATCTGGCGCATTACCAGAAAAACGACACCTGCCTGCGTCAGAAGGAACTGTTCAGCAACCTTGAGAAAGAAGGCCTGAAAGCCTACGAACTCAAGCCGGACGAACTGCGTCGTTTGCTGGTGGGCGGGCACACCTCTATCCCGCTCGACCTGACGCTGATTCCGCTGCGCTCCACCAGCGAGCAGAGCCTGAAGACCTTCCGCGCGCTGTTCATCAACCTGCTGCACATGCGCGAAATCACTGCGGCCAAGTTGAAGCAACTGTTCCTCGATGCCTTCGAGCACAGCCTGCGTTCCGGCAGCGTCGACTACATTGCTGCGTGCGAAGAAGCCTTCCGCGATGTGCGCCGGATGGAGCAGGACTACAACTCGCTGGTCGCCGCCGGCCCATTGGTCGAGGCCTTGGCCAACGGCGTGAAACAGCGTGACGTGTTGCGCGGCAAACTGCATCGCCTGTCGCCGCTGCTCGACTCGTTGCTCGGCACTTGGTCGGACTACGCCAATGCACGCAAGGAAGAACTGACGATTCAGGCCGAACACTACCGTCGCGAGCAGGACGACCTGCAAAACGACCAGCGTGGCGGCACCCAGGAGCTGATGCGCCTGGAGCGGGAAATCTCCGGCATTCAGCGCTGGCTCGGCGAGTTGTCGGTGCTGAAGAACCGCTTTGCGCTGGTCGATGACGTCAAAGTGCTGGAGCAACAACTGCTCGCGGCCAAGGACGCCCACGACGAACTGGCTGGTGCGCTGGCACAGTCACGACAGTTCAGCGCCGAGGATCTGGAAGAGCGTCTGCGCGACCTGGAAAAACGTCTGAAGTCGGTGAAACAGCAACTCGATCACGCCGACAACAACAGCTACGCCCGCCTGCGTGAAGAATTCTCACAACAGGACGTCGAGCGCCTGATGCGCCTGTTCAACAGCGCGCTGTTCAGCCTGCCGCTGGGCGAACATGGCATCACCCTCGACGAAGACGGCGAGTGGGTCAAATCGGTCGAGCTGATCCTCGATGGCTTCAAGGGCGAGCGTTTCGAAGTGCCGGGGCTGTCGATCGACATCTCGCACATTGAGCCGCCGGCTCTGCAAGCGCTGGCCGACCGCGCCGCGCTGCGTGACCAGAAAGAGCGTCTGGAAAAAGAGCTCAAGCAGCTCAAGACTCAGCAAGCCGTGGCCGCCGACCGCGCCGCGAGCAAGACCCAGACCGAAGCGCTGTACCAGCAAGTGCTGGATGCGCAGAAAGCCCTGGAAGATTTCCGTCGCACTCAAACGCTGAGCGCCGAAGAAGGCGACAAGCTTGAGCAACTGGCGCAGATGGAAGCCGCGCAGGACGAACTCAAGCGCTCCAGCGATGCGTTCACCGAGCGCGTCCAGCAACTGTCGGCCAAGCTGCAACTGGTCGGCCGGCAGATCGCCGACATGGAAGCCAAGCAGCGCACGCTCGACGACGCCCTGCGCCGTCGTCAGCTGCTGCCGGCGGATCTGCCATTCGGTACGCCGTTCATGGATCCGGTCGACGATTCGATGGACAACCTGCTGCCGCTGCTCAATGACTATCAGGACAGCTGGCAGGGTCTGCTGCGCGCCGACGGACAGATCGAAGCGCTGTACGCGCAAGTGCGTCTGAAAGGCGTGGCCAAGTTCGACAGCGAAGACGACATGGAGCGCCGTCTGTCGTTGCTGATCAACGCTTACGCGCACCGCACCGACGAGGCCCTGACGTTGGGCAAGGCGCGGCGTGCGGCGGTCACCGACATCGCCCGGACCCTGCGCAACATTCGCAGCGACTACGACAGCCTCGAGCATCAACTGGCGCTGTTCAACCGCGAGATCAACAAGCGTCAGGTGTCCAACCTGCAGAGCTTCCGCATCGTCCTCGCGCCGAACAAGGAAGCACTCAAGCACATCGACCAGATTATCCACAGCGCCGGTCAGTACGAAGAAGGCGAAACCCTGTCGGTGTTCGATCTGAGCCAGAGCGCCGAACAGGACAACAAGAACGAAGAGGCCAAGGAATACCTCGCACGGCTGGTGGCGGCGAACCACAACCAGCTCGGCCTCAAGGACTTGTTCGAACTGGCGTTCGAGATCACCAAGGTCAACGGTCAGCCGGTGATTCACACCGACATCGACGGCGCGGCCTCCAACGGCACCACCATGACCATCAAGGCGCTGACCAACATGTACTTGTTGCTGCACTTGATGGATCGCGACCTGGCCGGTCGCGTGCGCCTGCCGTACTACCTCGACGAGGCCGCAGACATCGACGAGAAGAACCAGGCCGCGCTGCTGGAAACCAGCCTGCAATTGGGCTTTGTGCCGATTCTGGCGAGTGTGAAGCCGCAAGTCTGCGCCAGCGTCGCCATCGACCTGGAAGGCGGCAGCGGCCCGGCGGGGATCTACATCGACGAGGCGGACTGGAAGTACATCCGCCGGCATGATGTGGTGAAGGCCACCGTCAATGTGCAAGCCGATGAGCCGGAGCTGGATGAGGTTTGATCTGCTTTAGCTGAAAACCAAAAAGGGCCGCGATCTGTTGGGATCGCGGCCCTTTTTCATGGCTTTGGGTTTGTGCTGAATAGGAGGACCTCATCGCTGGCAAGCCAGCTCCCACAGGTTTTTGCGTTGAACACACATTCTGTATACGACATGAAACCCTGTGGGAGCTGGCTTGCCAGCGATGGCGTCTTTGTAGACGCCACCTCAACTCAGAATTATTTACCGAGCGAAATCTTCGGCGCCCAGGTCAGCCACTCATCCTCGAACTTGTCGAACAGCGGGAACGTCTGCTCAGGCCGTGCCGGGCTGCCCATGCGCTCACCGTCCGGCGTGGCGAAGGCGATGCCTCCCTGAATCGCCGTCTCCAGCGACTCTGTGCGCACTGTCAGACCATTGAACAAGCCGATGTCGAAACCGACGCCGCTGGTGTTCCAGAATCGGCTGCCGCTGCGCACCAACGGCGCGTATTTAGGCTCGATCAGAATGTGCACCAACACCCGGTCGGCCGTCTGGCCCAGTTCATAACCGGTGACCTTGCCCACGGTGATTTCGCGGTAGGTCACGGGCACGCCCGGTTTCAGCGAGCCACGCCGCGCGGCGCTCAACACCAGACTCAAGCCAGCCTCCTGCTTGCTCACTTCCGGCGGACTGGCCAGCGCAACGAAGTTCTTCTGCGGGCCGAGATTTTTCGCCGCCGGCTGCACCTCCACATATTGCCCGGTGACCAGCGTCTCCAGGTTCTGGGTCTTGATCAGTCCCAACTCCGGCTTGACCACCCAGAACTGACTGCCGACCCGCGCAATGCGCTCCGGTACTTCGGTGATCCGCGCGGTAATCATCACGGCTTGCAGATCGGCGGTCAGATCGACGTCTTCAATCTTGCCGACATCCAGCCCTTTGAAACGAATCGGTGTGCCCGGGCGCAAACCATCGGCGCGGTCGACCTTGATCGTCACCAGCGTGCCTTTCTGGTTGGCCTCGTCATGGTTGGCGAACAGACGGAAGCGTGGAATACGCTTCTGCAGCGGCGCCTTGGCTTGCGGCGTTTCGAAAGCGATACCGCCGGCCATCAATGTCTGCAACGACTCGCTCTTCACTTGAATCCCGCCCGTCAGACCACCGGTGAGGGTGATGCCGCTGACATTCCAGAAGCGTGTCGACGCGTTGACCAGATTTTCGTACTCCTTCTCGATATGCACGCCAATGACGATTTGTTTTTTGGTCTTGGAGAACTGATAGCTCTGGACCGAGCCAACCTTGACCTGTTTGTACAGAATCGGACTGCCGACTTCGATCGAACCGAGAACATCGGTGAACAGCACCAGGTGCAGGCCCGGGGCGCGCAGATCCAGTGGCGGTGCTTTTGGCCGTGCCTCGAATTCGCGTTTCGGCGCAGCACCTTTGTCGCCCGGGCGCACGGCGATGTAGTTGCCTTTTACCAACGCTTCGAGCCCGGTAATACCGGCCAGGGAAATCGACGGTTTAACCACCCAGAACTGCGTGCCTTCGACCAGGTAGTCTTCGGCCAGAGGATCCAGCGTCAGTTCGGCCGTGGCGCTGTTGAGATCCGGATCGATTTTCAACGCTTTCAGGTTGCCGACCTGAATGCCTTTGTACATCACCGGCGTGCGGCCGGCCTGCAGGCCTTCAAAGTCACTGAGTTTGACCTTCACCCGAATACCGGCAGCGGCGGCGTCGAAGTCCTCATACAAACGGAAAGGCAGGCTTGGATCAGTGGGTGGGCTGTCCTTGCGATTCTCCGGTGTGGCAAAGGCGATACCGCCGGCGACAATGCTCGCCAGGGACTCGCTGCGCACTTTCACACCCGACAGATTGGCGTCGATACTGATGCCGCTGGCATTCCAGAAACGCGTGTGTTTGCGCACCAGTTTGGCGTAAGTCGGTTCGATGAACACTTTGAGTTCAACGGTGCTCTGGTCTTCAGACAGCACGTAGCTTTTGATCTGACCGACTTTAATCTGCTTGTAGAACACCGGGCTGCCGCGATTCAGCGAACCGAGGCGATCGGCCTTGATGGTCAAGTGCAGACCCGGCTTGGAATCGGACAAGGGCGGCTCTTCAGCCAGGGCCTTGAACTTGCGGGTCGGCTCGCCTTCGCCGGGACTGATGGCCACGTAGTTCCCCGAGACCAGTGTTTCCAGTCCTGTGATGCCAGCCAGGGTGACGCTTGGTTTCACCAACCAGAAGCGGGTGCTGGTCTTGAGGTATTGTTCGACGTCCTTGTTCATCTCCACAGTGGCGATCACGCCTTTGGAATTGCCTTCGTCGTCGAGCTTGAGCGTCTTCACCTTACCGACCGACATGCCTTTGTACATGACCTCGGTCTTGTTGGCCTGGATGCCTTCACCGCTTTCGAAGCGAACCTGAATCTCGATACCGGTTTCGTTATAGGCACGCCAGCCAAGCCAGCCGCCGATGATCAGGGCGATCAGGGGCAGTACCCAGATGGCAGACCAGTTGGAGGCCGGTCGGGTTTTCGCTACAGGCAAATCAGTCATGGTCGTCGTCCGACTCCGTGTTATCCCAAATCAGTCGGGGATCGAAAGTTACTGCGGCAAGCATCGTCAAAATCACCACACTGGCGAAAGCGATGGCGCCAAGATTGGCTTCGACACTGGCAAGCCGGCCGAAGTTGACGACCGCCACCAGAATGGCGATCACAAAGATGTCGAGCATCGACCAGCGACCGATGAACTCAATGAAGCGGTACATCCAGATGCGCTGCCGTGCAGACAATGGCTGGCGGCGCTGTACAGAAAACAGCAACAGCGCGATACCGACCAGTTTAAACGTCGGCACCAGAATACTGGCGATGAACACCACTGCGGCAATCGGGATCATGCCGTGCTGCACCAACTGGATGACCCCGGACATGATCGTGCTGGGGTCGCCCTGACCCAGCGAGCTAACGGTCATGATCGGCAACACATTGGCCGGAATGTAGATAATCGCAGCCGTGATCAGCAGGGCCCAGGTTCGGGCCAGACTGTTCGGACGACGAGCGTGAACCAGCGCGCCGCATCGGGTGCAGGTCTGCTCGTCGGTGTCCGCATCCCGTTTGTTCAATTCATGGCATTCGGTACAGATCAGAATGCCCGCATCAATCGCCCGCATGGGCATCCTCTCCTGATAACGCCTGCCAGATCTGATGCGGTGACATCACCACTTCCAGCCAGACCTGAACCAACAACAAACCGATGAAACACGCCAGACCGAGGCCGACGGTGATGGCCGCCATGTCCGCCAGTTTGACGATCGCCACGAGGACGCCCATGAGGTAGACCTCGAGCATTCCCCAGTCTTTGAGGTGGTGATAAATGCGGTAGAGCAATAAGCCGTAACTGCGTCCGACGTTGAATCGAATCGTCAGCAAAACGAATAACTGGCACAGCAACTTCAGCAACGGAATAGCCATACTGCACAGGAATACAACGATCGAAACGCCCTGCATGTCCGTATTGAACAAGCCGAGCACGCCGCTCCAGACCGTATCCTGCGAAGATTGTCCGAGAATATTGAGTTGCATGATGGGTAAAAAGTTTGCCGGGATGTACAGCAATAATGCTGCGATCACCAGGGCAAGGCTGCGCTGCACCACGTTATGGCGGTGGGCGTACAACTCGTAACCGCAGCGCGGGCAGAGCGCTTTCTCACCATGGGCAAGCTTGGGCTTGCGCATCAGCAGGTCGCACTCGTGACAGGCCACCAGGTCTTCCAGCGGTAAATCTGACAGCCCTGAGGCGTCAACCGGATCTGACATAAAGGCTCTGGCTCCGAAAAAGATGGGGCTATTCTAGTGTTCTGATTCGAAAATAACTGTGCAAAATTGTTCGCTGCCTAAGTAAAAATACTTTCCTGCGGACAAAACAAAACCCCAACTGCTTTCGCAATTGGGGTTTCGGAATTTAATCTTGACGATGACCTACTCTCACATGGGGAAACCCCACACTACCATCGGCGATGCATCGTTTCACTTCTGAGTTCGGGATGGGATCAGGTGGTTCCAACGCTCTATGGTCGTCAAGAAATTCGGGTACTGACTCGTGACCGGCTGGCCTCGCTTCAGCAAATCGGGTATGTGATACAGGTGCTTTGTGAGCAGCGCGAACTTTCGGTTCATTGCGTCTTCACACACCGCAATCTGGTCTCTTTCGAGCATTCAAATTGCTTGGGTGTTATATGGTCAAGCCTCACGGGCAATTAGTATTGGTTAGCTCAACGCCTCACAGCGCTTACACACCCAACCTATCAACGTCGTAGTCTTCGACGGCCCTTCAGGGAACTCAAGGTTCCAGTGAGATCTCATCTTGAGGCAAGTTTCCCGCTTAGATGCTTTCAGCGGTTATCTTTCCCGAACATAGCTACCCGGCAATGCCACTGGCGTGACAACCGGAACACCAGAGGTTCGTCCACTCCGGTCCTCTCGTACTAGGAGCAGCCCCTCTCAAATCTCAAACGTCCACGGCAGATAGGGACCGAACTGTCTCACGACGTTCTAAACCCAGCTCGCGTACCACTTTAAATGGCGAACAGCCATACCCTTGGGACCGGCTTCAGCCCCAGGATGTGATGAGCCGACATCGAGGTGCCAAACACCGCCGTCGATATGAACTCTTGGGCGGTATCAGCCTGTTATCCCCGGAGTACCTTTTATCCGTTGAGCGATGGCCCTTCCATACAGAACCACCGGATCACTAAGACCTACTTTCGTACCTGCTCGACGTGTCTGTCTCGCAGTCAAGCGCGCTTTTGCCTTTATACTCTACGACCGATTTCCGACCGGTCTGAGCGCACCTTCGTACTCCTCCGTTACTCTTTAGGAGGAGACCGCCCCAGTCAAACTACCCACCATACACTGTCCTCGATCCGGATAACGGACCTGAGTTAGAACCTCAAAGTTGCCAGGGTGGTATTTCAAGGATGGCTCCACGCGAACTGGCGTCCACGCTTCAAAGCCTCCCACCTATCCTACACAAGCAAATTCAAAGTCCAGTGCAAAGCTATAGTAAAGGTTCACGGGGTCTTTCCGTCTAGCCGCGGATACACTGCATCTTCACAGCGATTTCAATTTCACTGAGTCTCGGGTGGAGACAGCGCCGCCATCGTTACGCCATTCGTGCAGGTCGGAACTTACCCGACAAGGAATTTCGCTACCTTAGGACCGTTATAGTTACGGCCGCCGTTTACCGGGGCTTCGATCAAGAGCTTCGCGTTAGCTAACCCCATCAATTAACCTTCCGGCACCGGGCAGGCGTCACACCCTATACGTCCACTTTCGTGTTTGCAGAGTGCTGTGTTTTTAATAAACAGTCGCAGCGGCCTGGTATCTTCGACCGGCATGAGCTTACGGAGCAAGTCCTTCACCCTCACCGGCGCACCTTCTCCCGAAGTTACGGTGCCATTTTGCCTAGTTCCTTCACCCGAGTTCTCTCAAGCGCCTTGGTATTCTCTACCCAACCACCTGTGTCGGTTTGGGGTACGGTTCCTGGTTATCTGAAGCTTAGAAGCTTTTCTTGGAAGCATGGCATCAACCACTTCGTCACCTGAAAGGTAACTCGTCATCAGCTCTCGGCCTTAAGATCCCGGATTTACCTAAGATCTCAGCCTACCACCTTAAA
The DNA here is from genome assembly GCF_019775695.1 of Pseudomonas sp. AO-1. Taxonomy (NCBI): domain Bacteria; kingdom Pseudomonadati; phylum Pseudomonadota; class Gammaproteobacteria; order Pseudomonadales; family Pseudomonadaceae; genus Pseudomonas; species Pseudomonas sp. AO-1. The sequence goes on along the minus strand of NZ_CP079947.1, from coordinate 1,219,358 downwards.
CTTGGACAACCAACGCCAAGCTGGCCTAGCCTTCTCCGTCCCTCCATCGCAATAACCAGAAGTACAGGAATATTAACCTGTTTTCCATCGACTACGCTTTTCAGCCTCGCCTTAGGGACCGACTAACCCTGCGTCGATTAACGTTGCGCAGGAAACCTTGGTCTTTCGGCGTGGGTGTTTTTCACACCCATTGTCGTTACTCATGTCAGCATTCGCACTTCTGATACCTCCAGCAAGCTTCTCAACTCACCTTCACAGGCTTACAGAACGCTCCTCTACCGCATCACTTACGTGATACCCGTAGCTTCGGTGTATGGTTTGAGCCCCGTTACATCTTCCGCGCAGGCCGACTCGACTAGTGAGCTATTACGCTTTCTTTAAAGGGTGGCTGCTTCTAAGCCAACCTCCTAGCTGTCTAAGCCTTCCCACATCGTTTCCCACTTAACCATAACTTTGGGACCTTAGCTGACGGTCTGGGTTGTTTCCCTTTTCACGACGGACGTTAGCACCCGCCGTGTGTCTCCCATGCTCGGCACTTGTAGGTATTCGGAGTTTGCATCGGTTTGGTAAGTCGGGATGACCCCCTAGCCGAAACAGTGCTCTACCCCCTACAGTGATACATGAGGCGCTACCTAAATAGCTTTCGAGGAGAACCAGCTATCTCCGAGCTTGATTAGCCTTTCACTCCGATCCACAGGTCATCCGCTAACTTTTCAACGGTAGTCGGTTCGGTCCTCCAGTCAGTGTTACCTAACCTTCAACCTGCCCATGGATAGATCGCCCGGTTTCGGGTCTATTCCCAGCGACTAGACGCCCTATTAAGACTCGCTTTCGCTACGCCTCCCCTATTCGGTTAAGCTCGCCACTGAAAATAAGTCGCTGACCCATTATACAAAAGGTACGCAGTCACAGAACAAAGTCTGCTCCCACTGCTTGTACGCATACGGTTTCAGGATCTATTTCACTCCCCTCTCCGGGGTTCTTTTCGCCTTTCCCTCACGGTACTAGTTCACTATCGGTCAGTCAGTAGTATTTAGCCTTGGAGGATGGTCCCCCCATATTCAGACAAAGTTTCTCGTGCTCCGTCCTACTCGATTTCATGACTAAGAGACTTTCGCGTACAGGGCTATCACCCACTATGGCCGCACTTTCCAGAGCGTTCCGCTAATCTCAAAGCCACTTAAGGGCTAGTCCCCGTTCGCTCGCCACTACTAAGGGAATCTCGGTTGATTTCTTTTCCTCAGGGTACTTAGATGTTTCAGTTCCCCTGGTTCGCTTCTTGCACCTATGTATTCAGTACAAGATAACCATCTTGTGATGGCTGGGTTCCCCCATTCAGACATCTCCGGATCAAAGTCTGTTTGCCGACTCCCCGAAGCTTTTCGCAGGCTACCACGTCTTTCATCGCCTCTGACTGCCAAGGCATCCACCGTATGCGCTTCTTCACTTGACCATATAACCCCAAGCAATCTGGTTATACTGTGAAGACGACATTCGCCGAAAATTCGCAAAACTCTTAAGAGTCACTCACAAATTTTACCTTAGCCTGATCCGTTACCAGTGAAAGTAACGTTCAGTCTATCTTTCTATCACATACCCAAATTTTTAAAGAACGATCTAATCAAAAGACTAGAAATCAGCATTCACCATCACAGCGATGGAATGCTCATTTCTAAGCTTTCAAACTTCAGAAGCAGTGGTGGTGGAGCCAAGCGGGATCGAACCGCTGACCTCCTGCGTGCAAGGCAGGCGCTCTCCCAGCTGAGCTATGGCCCCGTATTTCTACAGGTTCCCACACAAAAATTGGTGGGTCTGGGCAGATTCGAACTGCCGACCTCACCCTTATCAGGGGTGCGCTCTAACCAACTGAGCTACAGACCCAATTTCGGGCTGCTTCTATCGTCTTCTTCAATGAATCAAGCAATTCGTGTGGGAACTTATGGAGCAGCTGACGTCGTCGATTAAGGAGGTGATCCAGCCGCAGGTTCCCCTACGGCTACCTTGTTACGACTTCACCCCAGTCATGAATCACACCGTGGTAACCGTCCTCCCGAAGGTTAGACTAGCTACTTCTGGTGCAACCCACTCCCATGGTGTGACGGGCGGTGTGTACAAGGCCCGGGAACGTATTCACCGCGACATTCTGATTCGCGATTACTAGCGATTCCGACTTCACGCAGTCGAGTTGCAGACTGCGATCCGGACTACGATCGGTTTTGTGGGATTAGCTCCACCTCGCGGCTTGGCAACCCTCTGTACCGACCATTGTAGCACGTGTGTAGCCCAGGCCGTAAGGGCCATGATGACTTGACGTCATCCCCACCTTCCTCCGGTTTGTCACCGGCAGTCTCCTTAGAGTGCCCACCATAACGTGCTGGTAACTAAGGACAAGGGTTGCGCTCGTTACGGGACTTAACCCAACATCTCACGACACGAGCTGACGACAGCCATGCAGCACCTGTCTCAATGTTCCCGAAGGCACCAATCCATCTCTGGAAAGTTCATTGGATGTCAAGGCCTGGTAAGGTTCTTCGCGTTGCTTCGAATTAAACCACATGCTCCACCGCTTGTGCGGGCCCCCGTCAATTCATTTGAGTTTTAACCTTGCGGCCGTACTCCCCAGGCGGTCAACTTAATGCGTTAGCTGCGCCACTAAGAGCTCAAGGCTCCCAACGGCTAGTTGACATCGTTTACGGCGTGGACTACCAGGGTATCTAATCCTGTTTGCTCCCCACGCTTTCGCACCTCAGTGTCAGTATCAGTCCAGGTGGTCGCCTTCGCCACTGGTGTTCCTTCCTATATCTACGCATTTCACCGCTACACAGGAAATTCCACCACCCTCTACCATACTCTAGCTTGCCAGTTTTGGATGCAGTTCCCAGGTTGAGCCCGGGGATTTCACATCCAACTTAACAAACCACCTACGCGCGCTTTACGCCCAGTAATTCCGATTAACGCTTGCACCCTCTGTATTACCGCGGCTGCTGGCACAGAGTTAGCCGGTGCTTATTCTGTCGGTAACGTCAAAATTGCAGAGTATTAATCTACAACCCTTCCTCCCAACTTAAAGTGCTTTACAATCCGAAGACCTTCTTCACACACGCGGCATGGCTGGATCAGGCTTTCGCCCATTGTCCAATATTCCCCACTGCTGCCTCCCGTAGGAGTCTGGACCGTGTCTCAGTTCCAGTGTGACTGATCATCCTCTCAGACCAGTTACGGATCGTCGCCTTGGTGAGCCATTACCTCACCAACTAGCTAATCCGACCTAGGCTCATCTGATAGCGCAAGGCCCGAAGGTCCCCTGCTTTCTCCCGTAGGACGTATGCGGTATTAGCGTTCCTTTCGAAACGTTGTCCCCCACTACCAGGCAGATTCCTAGGCATTACTCACCCGTCCGCCGCTGAATCCAGGAGCAAGCTCCTTTCATCCGCTCGACTTGCATGTGTTAGGCCTGCCGCCAGCGTTCAATCTGAGCCATGATCAAACTCTTCAGTTCAAACATCTTTGGGTTTTTAAGAAACCCTAAACTTGGCTCAGCAATCGTTGGTTACATCTTTGATTTCTCGCGGAGTAACTTGTGATGCTGATAATCTTGTTGACTATCAGCCTGACTCCACAAGCACCCACACGAATTGCTTGATTCAGTTGTTAAAGAGCGGTTGGTTAAGATCTTTCATCTCAACCGAGGCGCGCATTCTACAGCAGCCTCATTTGCTGTCAAGTGATTATTTTCAGAAGTTTTCGAAGAATTCTTCAACAACTTCAACCACTTGCGCTTCCGATCTCTCGTTAGCGGGAGGCGAATTCTACAGCGTTACACGCTGCTGTCAACACCTCTTTTTCACCGCTTTCGACCGAGAAGATCGAACCGTCAAAAGAGCCAAACATCACCGCTCTTTCAACTCCTTCCAGGCCTCGATGAGCTGAAGCGACCCACTGTCGAAAACCGCGCAACTCATTGAATCTCAAGGAGTTTTCCGTTTCGACTGCGCCGGAAGTGGGGCGAATTATAGACCTCCAGAATCTGCCGTCAACCGTTAATTTCAGTTTTATTGCAAAACCTGCTTTTTAGTCAGCAAGCGCGGAATTCGACGCGCAACGGCAGGCACTCGCAGCAGCAAAAGCGCTGCACCCACAAAGGCATAGATCACCCACTCCTTAAGATCAGCCCGCACAATCCATAACATGTGCAGCAATCCCAGCCCCAGAATCACGTACACCACCCGATGCAGTTTCTTCCAGCGCACACCCAAACGACGCTGACTATAACGATTGGAGGTTACTGCCAGTGCCAACAATCCAAGAAAACCCAGCGTACCCACAATAATGTACGGCCGCTTACGCAACTCCACGCCCAACTGTGACCAGTCGAAACCAAGAATGAACGCCATATAGCTGAACAGGTGTAGAACCACATAAGTAAAACACCAGAGCCCCAACTGACGGCGCACAGCAATCCAGCCCGCCCACCCCGTCAATTTCTGCAACGGCGTCATGCTCAACGTGATCAGCAGCAATACCAGCGTCCCCAGTCCCAGTCGATCAACCAGAACCTTGCCGGGATCCGGACCGAGCAAATCGGCGAACGCCTGATAAAACCAAAGCAGTGGCCAGATTGCCGCCGCAATGAAAACGCCTACACGCCAAAACGGATATCGCATCAGTAGTTCTTCCGCAGATCGAGCCCTGTATATAAAGAAGCGACTTCATCCGAGTAGCCGTTGAACATCTGGGTATCACGTACATTCGGCTTGAACAAACTGTTCGGCAGACGCCGTTCTCTTGCCTGAGTCCAGCGCGGATGATCGACCGTCGGATTCACGTTGGCATAAAAACCGTATTCATCTGCCGCGATGCTCTGCCAGGTAGTCTTGGGCTGCTCGCTGACGAGACTGATCCGCACAATGGACTTCACACTCTTGAAGCCATACTTCCACGGCACCACCAGACGCAGCGGCGCACCATTCTGATTGGGCAATTCGCGGCCATACATGCCCACCGCCAGAATCGCCAAGGGATTCATCGCCTCATCCAGACGCAAGCCCTCTACATACGGCCAGTCGATCAACGCAAAACCCGAGCGCTGCCCAGGCATGCTCTTGGGATCCTGCAAGGTTTCAAAGCGAATGTACTTGGCGTTAGAGGTCGGCTCGACCTGCTTGAGCAGCGCGGAAATCGGAAAACCAATCCAGGGGATGACCATCGACCACGCTTCAACACAGCGAAGACGATAGATACGCTCCTCCAACTGGTACGGCTTCATGAAGTCTTCCAGCGCGTAACGCCCGGGCTTACCCACCTCCCCATCGACGACCACGCTCCACGGCTCGGTTTTCAGCGAGCCGGCATTGGCTGCGGGATCGCCCTTGTCGGTGCCGAACTCATAGAAGTTGTTGTAATGGGTCGCGTCTTTATAAGGCGTGATCGCCTCATCCTTGACGTTGACGGCGCCCCACTTGGTAGAACGGAGCTTCTCGGCAAACCAGGCAGGCGCCTTGCCTGGCTCGACATCAGCATAGCGCGCCGCGTCCTCGGCACTGGCCCAACGCGGCAGGCTGCTCACGGCGATACCGGCCGCAGTAGCTCCGAGCAATTGGCGACGAGAAAGATAAATGGATTCAGGCGTGACATCCGACTCATGGCAGTCGGACGCTTTGGGGATTTTGATCAGCATGGCAACTCCGCAGCTTTGGAGGACAGATGCACCCATAGACTGCGGAGTATGCGGGAAATTACATCACTCGGCGTTTTTGTGCCGACGAAGATGCAACAGGTATTGCACCGGGCCGGAAGCCGCGTAGGCGAGGAACACCAGCAGCAAAATACGCGGTGGATCGCTGAACACCACAGCGAACACCAGCACCACGGCGAGGATCGCCACGAACGGCACACGGCCCTTCAGATCCAGCTCCTTGAAGCTGTTGTACTTGATGTTGCTGACCATCAGCATGCCGGCAGCCGCCACCATCAAAGCGACCAGGAACGACATCTTCGAACCCTGAATACCATAATCGCTGAACGCCCAGACAATCCCCGCCACCACGCCTGCCGCCGCCGGGCTGGCCAGACCGATGAAGTAGCGCTTGTCGGCCGTACCGACCTGAGTATTGAAACGCGCCAGACGCAGCGCTGCACCGGCTACATAGATGAAGGCCACCATCCAGCCGACCTTGCCCATGTCGCCCAGCGCCCAGCCGAACGCCAGCAGCGCCGGTGCCACACCGAAAGCGACCATGTCGGACAGCGAGTCATACTCGGCACCGAAGGCACTTTGCGTATTGGTCATCCGCGCTACGCGGCCATCAAGACCATCGAGCACCATGGCCACGAAAATCGCGATCGCGGCAAAGGCAAAATACTTGCTCGCATTCGCTGAATCCCCGGCGCTCAAGGCAGCCTGGGCACTCATTGAGTTGATGATGGAATAAAACCCTGCAAACAGGTTCGCAGTGGTGAACAGGTTCGGCAGCAGATAGATACCACGATGCCGGACTTTACGACCTTCTGCGTCGTGCCCTTCCTCGACATGTTCATCGATGGGCAGCAGGCTTTCGGCGTCAGAAGCCTGGTTCGGCTCTTCGGGACGTTCGCTCATGGACATTACCTTGCAACGGTTTGGAAAGTTTCGACAGGTGCCTGTGACGACGGTTCGGCCACAAACGATGCAGCTTTATACCAGAACCATCGGTTTCAAACGAAAAAACGCGGCCGAGGCCGCGTTTTTCGTACAAGGATGACGACTTAGTTTTTGGCTTTGTCGACGATCTTGTTGGCACCGATCCACGGCATCATGGAGCGCAGTTGCTCGCCGATGATTTCGATACCGTGAGCGGCGTTGTTACGACGCTTGGCGGTCATCGAAGGGTAGCCGGTTGCGCCTTCGCTGATGAACATTTTGGCGTATTCGCCGTCCTGAATACGTTTCAGGGCATTGCGCATGGCCTGACGGGATTCGGCGTTGATCACTTCCGGACCGGTCACGTACTCGCCGTATTCAGCGTTGTTGGAGATCGAGTAGTTCATGTTGGCGATACCGCCTTCGTACATGAGGTCAACGATCAGTTTCAGTTCGTGCAGGCACTCGAAGTAGGCCATTTCCGGCGCGTAGCCAGCTTCAACCAGGGTTTCGAAACCGGCTTTCACCAGTTCAACGGTACCGCCACACAGTACGGCTTGTTCGCCGAACAGGTCGGTTTCGGTCTCGTCCTTGAAGGTGGTTTCGATGATACCGGTACGACCGCCACCCACGCCAGCGGCGTAGGACAGTGCAACGTTTTTGGCGTTGCCCGAAGCGTCCTGGTAGATCGCGATCAGGTCAGGGATACCGCCGCCCTTCACGAACTCGGAACGTACGGTGTGGCCCGGCGCTTTCGGCGCGATCATGATCACGTCGAGGTCGGCACGTGGAACAACCTGGTTGTAGTGAATCGCGAAGCCATGGGAGAAGGCCAGGGTGGCGCCTTTCTTGATGTTCGGCTCGATTTCGTTCTTGTACAGCTGAGACTGGAATTCGTCCGGGGTCAGGATCATGACCAGGTCGGCGCCGGCAACAGCAGCAGCCACGTCGGTCACTTTCAGGCCATGGGCTTCGGCTTTGGCAACAGTGGCCGAACCTTTACGCAGACCGACGGTAACGTCGACACCGGAGTCTTTCAGGTTGCATGCCTGGGCGTGGCCCTGGGAACCGTAACCGATGATGGCAACTTTCTTGCCCTGGATGATCGACAGGTCGCAGTCTTTATCGTAGAAAACTTTCATGAATTTCCCCTATATATCCAGGCCGTTCAGGCCATTCGCTAATTTTAGATGCTGAGTACTTTGTCGCCGCGGGCAATGCCGGTCACGCCGCTACGGACGGTTTCCAGAATCGATGCGGTGCCGATGGACTGAATGAAGCTGTCGAGCTTGTCGCTGGTACCGGTCAATTGAACGGTATACACGCTGGCACTGACGTCGACGATCTGTCCACGGTAAATATCGGTGGTGCGTTTGATCTCGGCGCGCTGGGCGCCAGTGGCCTTGACCTTGACCAGCATCAGCTCGCGCTCGATGTGAGCGCTTTCCGACAGGTCCACCAGCTTGACCACTTCGATCAGCTTGTTCAGGTTTTTGGTGATCTGCTCGATGATTTCATCGTGGCCGACAGTGGTCAGCGTCAGACGCGACAGCGTCGGGTCTTCGGTTGGCGCCACCGTCAGGCTTTCAATGTTGTAGTTGCGCTGCGAGAACAGGCCGACTACGCGAGACAAAGCGCCGGGTTCGTTTTCCAGAAGCAGGGAAATAATGTGCCGCATGATTAAGTACGCTCCGTCTTGCTCAGCCACATATCGCGCATGGAGCCGTCTTTGATCTGCATCGGATAGACGTGCTCGCTGGTATCGACCGAAATATCGATCACCACCAGACGATCTTTCATGGCGAACGCCTCTTCCATCTTCGACTTCAAATCCTTCGAATCGGTGATGCGCACGCCGACGTGACCGTAGGCTTCAGCCAGTTTGACGAAGTCAGGCAGCGACTCCATATAAGAGTGCGAGTGACGGCTGCCATAGCTCATGTCCTGCCACTGACGAACCATCCCCAGAACACCGTTGTTCAGAATGACGATTTTCACCGGCAAGCCATATTGCAGGCAGGTCGACAGTTCCTGGATGTTCATCTGGATGCTGCCTTCGCCGGTGACGCAGGCAACGTCGTCATCCGGGAAGCTCAACTTGATGCCCATGGCCGCCGGGAAACCGAAGCCCATGGTGCCCAGGCCACCGGAGTTGATCCAGCGGTTAGGCTTGTTGAACTTGTAGTACTGCGCCGCGAACATCTGGTGCTGGCCCACGTCGGACGTGATGAAGGCATCGCCCTTGGTCACTTCGCACAGGGTCTCGATCACGGTCTGCGGCTTGATCAGGCTGCCGTCGCCCTTTTCATAAGGGAACAGGCCGCGATCACCGCGCCACTCATCGACTTGCTTCCACCAACTGGCCACGGACTCCTTGTTCGGGGTCTCGCCGATTTCCTTGAGGATCGCGACCATTTCGGTCAGGACACTCTCCACCGGACCAACGATTGGCACGTCGGCCTTGATGGTCTTGGAGATCGAAGCCGGGTCGATATCGATGTGGATGATCTTGGCGTTCGGGCAGAACTTCGCCGCGCCGTTGATCACACGGTCATCGAAACGTGCGCCGACAGCCAGGATCACGTCGGCATGGTGCATCGCCAGGTTGGCGGTGTAGCTGCCGTGCATGCCGAGCATGCCGATGAACTGACGATCGGTACCCGGGAAACCGCCCAGGCCCATCAAGGTGTTGGTCACTGGCAGGTTGAGCATTTTCGCCAGTTCGGTCAGCGGTGCGGAACCGTTGCCCAGAATCACGCCGCCACCGGAATAGAGCACAGGACGCTTGGCCGCCAGGAGCATTTCTGCCGCCTTGCGGATTTGCCCGGAGTGACCGCGAACGGCCGGGCTGTAGGAGCGCAGCTTGGCTTTTTTCGGGAAAACGTATTCGAACTTCTCGGCCGGGTTGGTCATGTCTTTCGGGATATCGACCACGACCGGGCCCGGACGACCGGATTGCGCCAGGTAGAACGCCTTCTTCATGACTTCCGGGATTTCCGAGGCGTGCTTGATCATGAAGCTGTGCTTCACGATCGGCCGGGAGATACCGATCATGTCGGTTTCCTGGAACGCGTCGGTGCCGACCATGGTGCTTGGCACCTGACCGGAAATGATCACCATTGGAATCGAATCCATATAGGCGGTGGCAATACCGGTGATGGCGTTTGTGGCGCCAGGACCTGATGTCACCAATACCACGCCGGCTTTACCGGTGGCACGGGCGTAGCCGTCAGCCATATGGGTCGCCGCTTGTTCGTGACGAACCAGAATGTGGGTCACTTCCGGTTCTTTGAACAGGGCATCGTAAACATGCAGGAGAGCACCACCCGGGTACCCGTAGATATATTTGACGCCTTCGTCACGCAAGAAGCGGACGAGCATCTCACCGCCAGATAAAAGCTCCACGTTGTTCACCTCTAAAACGCCAGAATACCGTCCACACAAAAGGGGCGGGTCTTAATAGGTTTACTTCTCGGCAGAGCATGAGCGACGGTGGTCGCCGACTACGTCAGCACTGACTGAGCAAGTATTGGGATCGTCCCAAGTGTTGCGGGCCTTTCCCACCCAGCGCGAGGTAACGCGTTGCGGGTGTAACAGGTCGACGCGGATATGCGCCTCATGATCTGCCGAGTGGGTCTGCTTCTGGCAGTCCCTCTACAGCGGACTTTGGATTCTTCTGTTTCGCCCTCTCCAAGTCAAGCCGTCAATGTGCTTAATTGTGGGTAAGCACATGAGAACGCAAGAAAAAACCTGAAAACAGCTACTCTGTTAGCGTCAATTGCGCAATTTTGCCAAGGAATCAGCATGCGAACGCTTCTGTTAACTCTGCTGATCGGCCTCAGCCCCTGGTGCTCGGCCGCTCAGATCTACAAGTGGATCGACGCACAAGGCGTCACGCACTTCGATGCGCAACCGCCGCAAGGGCAACCGGCCAGCACCGTGCAGACGCCCTCCTCGCCCCCGCCGAAACCTGCAGCAATGCCTGGCAGCGGCGCGCTGGGCGATCAGAAAGCCATTGATGACAAGGTGAAGAAACAGGTGGCGGAGCAACAGACTCAGCTCAAGGCCTTTTGCGAGCAGGCACGGACGAACCTGGCGCAATTGCAGAACAATCCGCGATTGAGGGAGGAAGTAGAGGGGCAGCTACGGCGGCTGGATGATGCGCAACGCCAGGAGCGCATTGTCGAAGCGCAGAAGCAGATTGCGCAGAACTGCGAATAAGCACCTGCAGGAGCTGCCGCAGGCTGCGATCTTTTGATCTTTGAAAGCAAAATCAAAAGATCGCAGCCTGCGAATAAGCTCCTACAGAGGCTTAGCGGGAGGCGGTGATCAGCAGATCGAATTCTTTGAGCAGCACCTGCAACTGGCGATCCTTGCCCTGCAGATTGCGCTGGGCAAAGACCATCTCCGCCATTTCCTGAATGCCCGAAGCGTTGGGCAACGCCAGGTCCTGCTCAAGGATCATCTTCATTCGTGGCAGGAAGATCCATTGCAGCCATTGTTCGAAATCCAGCGTATCGACCGAAAACGGCTCGACACTACTAAGGGCTTCGGCCGATGGCTGCACTTCATCCCACCAACCTTGCGCGCGCAGCTCACGCTCGATCAGCAGCAACTGGTCGGCGATTTTCGGGAAACGGGTGTCCATCAGAGCGAAACCTTGGCCTTTTGACGAGCCAGTGCAGCGCCGGCGGAGTCGCCCTGCTTCTCACGGGACTGCGCGATGATTTCCCACAGGTTGGCTTGCAGATCCGGACGGCCGTTGGCCATGGTCAGCGCGCGACGGGCGAACTGTTCCGCCTGCGGCGCATCACCTTGGGCCATGCGCACCTGCGCCAGACGATAAAGCACCTGCGGTTCACGCGGAGCGACGCGCTGGGCACGTTCCAGGCTGGAGGATGCACCGTTGAGGTCGCCACCGGCCTGTTGCTGCTGGGCGGTGGTCAGCAAGGCGAGTACCGGGCCATCCAGTTGCTCGTCTGCCGACAGACCGCCGCCGCTGCTGGCCGAAGGAATACCGCTCGGCGTCGAAGGCATGCTGTAGCTGCCGGTGTTGATCGGTGCCGACTCGACCGGCGAAGGATTGTACGGACCCGCCGTAATCCCACCGGACGCCGGACCAGGAACGATCGGCGAGGAGCTGATCGGCGCCGATGTCGCAGCACCGCCACCCGGCACCATCACCACCACACCGGTATCGCCTTGCGGAATGGCCTGGGATTGCGCCTGCCCCTGCACTGGACGTTTGACTGTCGTCTTGCGGAAACCGCCATTGGCCGACAGCCGTTCACTGTTGGACACGGCTGTGCCGGAATCCACCACCGGGATCGAACCACGCTGTACGGTAGAGCAGCCGCTGAGCAAAGCCACGGCGGTCACCGCTGGAATCAACCACTTGTTCACTTGAAACCCTCTTTGCTTAATTCATCCAGCCCTTGACCCAATCCATCACCGACTCCGGCGAAGCAGGCGTTTCGCTTGCACACGCGGCACCGGGTGGCGGTTCACTGCCGCGAATATACGGCATCTGCACGGCTCCCGGACAGTTGGCATCCGAGCCTTGCCCGGTACGCGAATCGACCCAGGCCTGAACGATGTTGTCCGGCTGCGGCATGTCCAGCGGCAGCGGATCGGCCTTGCGCATGAAACTGGTCCAGACCTGTAGCGCACCGGTCGCACCGGTGAACGGGGTCTTGCCGTTGTCGTCACGACCGAGCCAGACCACCGCCAGCAGATCCTGACTGAAACCGGCGAACCAGCTGTCACGCGAATCGTTACTGGTACCGGTCTTGCCGGCCAGCGTCAGGGTCTTGGGCAGCACGTTGTAAACCGAGCTGCCGGTACCTTCACGCATCACCCGCTGCATGGCGTTCTGGATCAGGTAAATGGACGCCGGATCGAAGCGCTGCTCGATCTGGAACGGATAACGCTTGAGCGGTTCACCCTCGGCGGTCAGTACGCTGCGAATCCCACGCATCGGCGTATTGAAACCACCGTTGGCGAGGGTCTGATACATGGTCGCCACTTCGATCGGGGTCATGCCGCCAGCCCCGAGCAACATCGACGGGAACGCCGGGAATTCACGGGTTACACCCAGGCGCGCGAGGGTCTTGAGCACATTTGGCACACCGACTTCCAGACCCAGACGCGAGGTCGACAGGTTGTAGGAATGTGCCAGCCCTTGATAGAGAAACACCGTGCCGTGGGAGCGACGATCATAGTTCTGCGGTTTCCACACCTGGCCGTCCGCGCCTTTGATCGACAGCGGATCATCCGACAGCCAACTGGTCAGTGTGTAATGGCTCGGTTTTTCCAGCGCCGTCAGATACACCGCTGGCTTGACCAGGGAACCGATTGGCCGCACGGCGTCCAGCGCCCGGTTGAAACCGGCATAACTGGCCTGACGACTACCGATCATCGCCTGCACTTCGCCGGTCTCCGGGTTGGTCACGACCATCGCCGCTTCCACATCATCGGAGCCCTTGCGTCCGGCCAGACGTTTAAAGGTGTCGTTAACCGACGCCTCGGCTTTCATCTGCAGAATCGGGTCGAAACTGGTGAAGATCCGCAGGCCTTCTTCGGTCAAGTCCTCGTCACGATAGTCCTCACGCAACTGGCGTTTGACCAGATCGATAAAGCCCGGGAACGAGCTGTCGGCGAGCTTGCCGCGGGTGGTCACGCCCAAGGGCATTTTCTTCGCCGCTTCGACCTGCTCGGCCGTCGCCACGCCTTGCTGCTCAAGCACGTCAAGTACCAGGTTACGGCGCTCCAGCGCGCGCTCCGGGTTGCGCCGCGGGTTGTAGTAGGACGGACCCTTGACCATGCCGACCAGCAGCGCAACCTGATGCAGCTTCAGCTCGGACAAAGGCTGACCGAAGAAGAACTGGCTGGCCAGACCGAAACCATGCACGGCACGCTGACCGTCCTGCCCGACGAAGACTTCGTTGAGGTAGGCCTCAAGAATTTCCTTCTTGTCGTAGTGCAGCTCCAGCAGCATCGCCATCATCGCTTCGGTGAGCTTGCGGCTCAGGCTGCGCTCGTTGGTGAGGTAGAAGTTCTTCACCAACTGCTGGGTCAGCGTACTGCCGCCCTGGGTCATCTTGCCGCCAGAGGTGTTGACCCAGATCGCCCGGGCAATCGATTTCGGCGACACGCCCCAGTGGCTGTAGTAGTCGCGATCTTCAACGGCGACCAAAGTATCGAGCAAATACGGCGGCACCTGATCGAGCTTGATCAGAATGCGGTCTTCAAGGTTTTTCGGGTAAATGCCGCCGATCATCAGTGGTTCGAGCCGCACCACGGACAATTTTCCACCATTGAGCCCCGAGAGTTCGGCCACATAGTCGCCGGAGAAGCGCACGCGTACTGGCTGAGGTTTCTCCAGGCCTTCATAGAACTGGAAGCCGCGGGTATTCAGATCGACGGTATTGCCACTGACGGCAGCAGCGCCGGGGCCATTGCTCACGGCTTCGCGGCGATAGCCCAAGGCGTCGAGTTCGGTGAGGAAATCGTCCTTGCTCAGTTTTTGTCCGACGAACAGCTCGAGCGGACGCGCGTACACCTTGGCCGGGATGGTCCAGCGCTTGCCGGAGAATTTCTCCTGCACCACGGCATCGAGGTAAACGGCGAAGCCGGCCAGCACCACAAGGCCGACCAGACTGAGTTTAATGGCCCACCCCAGCCACGGCCGCAGGCCCTTGGCAGGTGGTTTTTTCTTGGTACGGGGGGATCGAGTTCGAGTCATGGCGGCGGATTATACGCACTTTATTCATCCTCAACAGGAGCGCTCCGAGGTTTGCGTCAGGCTGGCGAGCGGCCATAATGGCGACCTCGAATTTCCCAGTCTCTGAAGGATCGCCCGTGAGCCAGTCACTGATCGCTGCCCTGCAAAACCCGGCCCTCTACCCGCACCCCGTCGACGGGTTCCAGGTCATCGAAACCCATATCTCGTGGGTGATCCTCACCGGGTCGTTTGCTTATAAAGTGAAGAAGCCGGTGAATTTCGGCTTTCTCGACTTCACCAGCCTCGAAGCGCGCAAGCACTTCTGCGCTGAAGAACTGCGTTTGAATCAGCGCCTGACCGAAGATTTGTATCTGGACGTGTTGCCGGTGACCGGCAGCGTCGAAGCGCCGCAACTGGGCGGCGACGGCCCGGTGATCGAATATGTGCTGAAAATGCGTCAATTCCCGCAGACCGGCCTGCTCAGCACCCTGCAAGCCAACGGTGAACTGACCACTCAGCACATCGACGAAATGGCCGAGCAGATCGCCAGATTCCACCTCAGCGCGCCAAAAGTCCCGGCCGAACACGACGCTGGTACGCCAGAAAGCGTAATGGCCCCGGTGCGCCAGAACTTCGAACAGATCCTGCCATTCCTCAGCGACAAAAACGATCTGCTGCAACTCGAGGCCCTGCAAGCCTGGGCCGAGAGCAGCTTCGACCGTCTCAAGGCACTGTTCAGCCAGCGCAAGGCCGAGGGTTTCACTCGCGAATGCCACGGCGACATTCACTTGGGCAACGCCACTGTGATCAATGGCAAAGTGGTGATCTTCGACTGCATCGAGTTCAACGAGCCGTTCCGCTTCACCGACGTCTGGGCCGACACCGGTTTCCTGGCGATGGACCTTGAAGACCGTGGTCTGAAATCCCTGGCCCGCCGCTTCATCAGCCAATACCTGGAATTGACCGGCGACTATCAAGGCCTGGAAGTGCTGAACTTCTACAAAGCCTACCGAGCACTGGTTCGCGCCAAAGTTGCACTGTTCAGCATGCCGGCGGACGCCACCCCGGTGCAGCGCGCCACTACCCTGCGCCAGTACCGTAACTACGCCAATCTGGCGGAAAGCTACAGCACCATCCCTTCGCGCTTCATGGCGATCACCCACGGCGTATCGGCCGTCGGCAAGAGCCACGTGGCGATGCGCCTGGTCGAAGCACTGGGCGCGATCCGCCTGCGTTCCGATGTCGAGCGCAAGCGTCTGTTCGGCGAGCAAACCGTGGCCAACGACGTGCAGGCCGGGATTTACAGCGCCGACGCCAGCGCTGCCACCTACGCCCGCTTGCATGAGATTGCCGGAGTCATTCTGCACGCCGGTTTCCCGGTCGTCATCGATGCGACCTACCTCAAGCGCGAGCAACGTGACAGCGCGGCGAAAGTCGCCGAGGCGACCGGCACGCCGTTCCTGATTCTCGACTGCAACGCTCCGCAAGCCGTGATCGAAAGCTGGCTGGCGATCCGCCAGGCCGACAAGAAGGATCCTTCCGACGCCACGCTGGCGGTCATCGAGGCCCAACAGGCCAGCCGCGAAGCACTGACGCCAGAAGAAATTCTGCGCAGCAAACGCGTACAGACCAATGAAAGCGGGACCCTCGACACCGTCGTGGCGCAGATCCGCCAGCGTCTGCCAGGCCTGTAAGAAACTATTTCGACCGTGAAGCCCTCACTGGCTTCACGGTCGTCAAATAGTGGCACTATACTGGCGTCATAAAACCAACAGGTGATGTGACATGAGCCAGCCGAAACTTCTCGACACCCCGCTTTATGCCCTGCTGCACAAAGACGACATCGCAGGCTTCAACAAGGAACGCCCGAACGACGGCCCGATCGACATGGTCGGTGGCGACTTCCGTGGTCTCGATCTGCGTGAACTGAACGCCGACGGCGTTGATTTCCGCGACGCCTACTTCCGCTCCGCCGATTTGCGCGGCATCGATTTCCGTAATTCCGCCCTGGAAGGCGCGAGCCTGGCCCATGCGCAGATTTCCGGTGCGTACTTCCCACCGGAACTGAGCGCCGACGAGATCCTGATGTCGATGAATTTTGGTACTCGCCTGCGCTATCGCACCCGCTGATACTTTTTATCTTTCTCTGACCCGACGCCTTTCCCGCGAGGGAGCGGGCTTGCTCGCGAAGGCGTGGTGTCAGTCGATACATCTCGTGGCTGACAGGACGCCCTCGCGAGCAAGCTCGCTCCCACATGTTTCCGCGTTTCTTCCCTCCTTTCTGGGTTTGCAGCCCTTTCTTAGTAGCGTTTGCGTCTAATCCGACCAAACAACCACGCTTTTCCTACTGATGGCTACACTCCTGAGAAGATCGCCCACGCACCATTCGGCCGTCGCAAGGAGGCTTGATGAATGATGAACTGCAACACCTGAAGAATCTTGGCAAGACGTCGGCGCAATGGCTGCATGCCGTGGGCATCCACAGCGCCTCGGACTTGCGTCGCCTGGGGGCGGTGGACGCCTATCGGGCCGTGCGTACCCGCGGGTTTCGCGCATCGAAGGTGTTGTTGTACGCGATCGAAGGGGCGCTGATGGATGTGCACTGGAACGATATCCCGGCCGAACGCAAAGACGCCTTGAACAAGCAGCTCGAAGCCATCTCCTCGCGTCACAAGAACTGAACAGGCGCTGACGGCCATGTATCTGCTCGGGGAACAATCGGCACCAGTCGATACGCTGATCAATCGTTTGCAGAGCTTGCCCGCGCGCTGGCTGGAAGGGCTTGCGCCGTGCGGGCCTGCCTTTGAGCCGGAAATCTCTGATGACCTGATGGCGCAGCTCCCACACGATCAGCTGTTTCTGCTGACAGAAGGCGTGATCCACGGCTACATCGGCGGCCGCGCGCTGTTTTACTGGCAGGAAGGCGATCTGATCGGCCTGCAGCAAGGTGACGCCTGGGCCGATTGCCGACTGCGCAGCGACGGATTATTGCGCTTGTTGCCCTATCGGCGAACCGATCTGTTCCGACATTTGTACGCCGAGCCGGAACGGGCTGAGCAATGGCTGGAGTATCTGCTGGGGCAGATGGCGCTGCTGGCACACGCGGTGGCCGAACTGAAGCCACGGGAGTTTCGCAGCACCAATGGCTTTAAACGGGTCGAGAGCGGTGAAGTGTTGATCCAGCAGGGCGATGCTGCCGATCACGTCTTCGTGATCATCGATGGGCATGCCGAAGCGCTTGTTGATGGGCACAAGGTTGGCGACGTGCCCAAGGACGAGATTTTCGGCGCCATGGCAGTGTTCACAGGCGAGCCGCGAAACGCCACGGTCATTGCCCGCGAGCCAAGTACAGTGATGTTGATTCCCGGCGATCAGTTTCTCAGCATGACCCGCAACAATCCGAAGATTGCCCAGAGCCTTATCGAGAGCATGGCCCGGCGCATTGGCCAGCTCAACCAGCAAATCACCCAACTGAGTGCGATCAAGGCTGCGCTTTAAGTCCCGTTTTTCCGGGGCATTCCGGACATTTCCACGACTAAATCACGCGAATGGAAAAACAGTGGTTGACTCGTTAATGAGAATCGCTATGATTATCACAACTGATCGCGAGATCAGTCGATATTCTGAAAAGCCCTTGGTTCGGACTCTCAGATTATCTCCTCATCAGGCTAATCACGGTTATTTGACCCGGTTTTTACCGGGTCTTTTTTTGCCTGTGGAAAAGTCATTGACCGAACTGTTTGCGCATCTGTGCGCAGTAATCCTGCGCAGGCGTGGCCGGGGTGTACCAGACGTAATCGGCCATCGCCGCGCTGACCTCAGCGCCCTGCTCGGCCAGCATCAGCACCGTGGGCGCCTGGGCTGCGCCAAGATCAAGCACATGCAGCGACACGCCAGCATCCTTGCGCGCATGCCAGGCGCCTGCCAACAACATGGCGGGGGTGGGTGCCGCCAGCAAACGTTCGGCCATGCGTCGATCGCGCTGTTGCTGAATCGCGAGCATCGCCGGCATCTGCGATTTGGGCAGCAAGCCACAGTGTGAGTCGCTGATCTGCTCAAGCAGCGTGGCTTTTACCGCTGCCGCATTGCTGCGAACACCGCTCAGGGTTGGCGGCTGACGATAGAAGGCGCGGATTTCGCTGTCGTCCAGATTGGCTGCCAACAGCGGATAGGATTGTGTGAGGGCGAAGCGAACGATCGGCCCATAAAGCTTCCAGTCCCAGCCATCCTGCCAGGCCAATGCCGTGGCAAGATCGGAGGGCGGCGTTGCTGCATGGCGAACCTGATCAACTTTCGGCTGTTGATCAGGCGTGAACATCTCCAGCAGCAGACTGCCCTGAGGGCGTTGCTCACCCAGCGACTGCAACAGCCACAACTGCGCAGCGTGATGATCGGCATTGTCATGCTGCTCGCCAATGATCACGTGTTGTGCACCGGCCAGACGTGTCAGCAGTTCCTGCGCCGTCAGTACCTGACCGGTGTGCAGATCGCGTATCTCACCGCTGACCGGTGGCGGCGCAGCAACATGCTGACACCCTGCAAGCAGCAACACCGCCAACAACCAGATCCCGCGCATGCCATCACCTCGATGAGAAATCAGCGGGCGATGATCAGCGGATGCCCACGCTCCGGGTGCGGCTGCACCAATACTTCGAGACCGAACACCGCTTTGAGCGAGTCCGGTCGCAAGACTTGCTGCGGCGTATCCAGCGCTACCGGGCGCCCGCCTTCAAGCAGCAACACCCGATCACAATAGCGCGCCGCCAGATTCAGATCATGCAGGATGACCAGCACCGCCGCGCCACGGTCGGCAAATTCGCGCACCGCTTGCAGCGTCGTATGTTGGTGCAGTGGATCTAGCATCGAGGTCGGCTCATCCAGCAACAGCGTTTGCCCGGCCTGCCCCGGCCATAACTGCGCCAGCACCCGCGCCAGATGCACACGCTGGCGCTCGCCACCCGACAGCGCCAGATAACTGCGCCCGCTCAGGTGCCCGGCATCCGCAGCGTCCAGCGCTGCCACAACGATCTCGTCATCGCGCACCCGACCACTTTGATACGGCAAGCGGCCCATGCCGACCACTTCTTCCACGCGAAAGGCAAAATCCAGCGTCGACACCTGCGGCAACACCGCCAGGCGCTGAGCGCGCTGCGTACCTGTCCAGTGACTCAGCACCTTGTCGTCGAGCAACACCTCACCGTCACTGGCCGTCAGCTCACCGCACAAGGCACCGAGCAAGGTGCTTTTGCCGGCACCGTTAGGTCCGAGCACACCCAGCACCTCACCGGGCTCCAGTTGCAGGGTGACGTCGCTGAGGACGGTCTTGCGCCCGCGACGGATGTGCAGATTGTGCGCACGCAGCATCAGGCACGTCCTCGCAGCAGCAGATACAGGAAGAACGGCGCACCGATAAACGCCGTGACGATACCGATCGGCAACTCCGCCGGCGCCAGTGCCAGCCGCGCCACCAGATCCGCCAGCAACAGCAGGCTCGCCCCCGCCAATATTGATGCTGGCAGCAACACCCGGTGATCGGGCCCGGTCAATAAACGCACCAGATGCGGCACCACCAGCCCGACGAAACCAATCATCCCCGCTGCTGCCACCGCCGCGCCAACACCCAACGCCGTGCAGAACACCAATTCACGTTTGAGCCGTTCGACATCGATCCCCAGATGCCCTGCCTCGGACTCACCCAGCAACAACGCATTCAGCGCCTTGGCACGCCGCGGCAACCACAGCGCAACACCGGCGCTGATGATCAGCAACGGCCACAAACGCGCGTAACTGGCACCATTGAGGCTGCCCAGATTCCAGAAAGTCAGCGTGCGCAGGGTCGCGTCATCCGCCAGATAGGTGAACAACCCGACTGCCGAGCTGGCCAGCGCCGTCAGGGCGATCCCAGCCAGCAGCATGGTCGCGACGTTAGTCTGGCCGTTGCGCCGTCCGAGCCGATAGACCAGCGCCGTTACCCCCAACCCGCCGAGAAACGCGCATGCCGACAACAGATACGGCCCGAACCACTCTGGCAAACCGCCAAAAAACGCACCGCCGACAATGGCTACAGCCGCACCAAGCGCCGCACCGCTGGAGACCCCGACCAACCCGGGATCGGCCAGCGGATTGCGAAACAAACCCTGCATCGCCACGCCGGACAGCGCCAGTACACCGCCGACGGCCAGGCCAAGCAAGGTACGCGGTAGCCGAATCTGCCCGAGAATCAGCTCAGCCTGCTCCAGACCGTCCGGCGCCAGCGGCACACCGAGCATGCGCAGAGCCGCGCGCAACGTATCGAACAGCGGCAGGCTCACCGGCCCCAACGCCAACGACAGCCAGATGGCCAGCAAACACAGGAGCGTCAGCCCGATAAACAGGCTGCGTGGTTTGACCAGTACGGTCATTGGCCGCTCGCAGTCGGGTAAAGGCCGTCAGACAAACCCTTCAACGCCGCCGGCAAACGCGGCCCGAGCCCGCCGACCAGCAGCGTCGGATCCAGCTCCAGCACCCGTCCGGCCTTGGCCGCACGGCTTGAATTGAGAATGGGATTTTCTTTGAACAGCGCCGCTTTTGCCGTCTCACCGCTCAACGCGCGATCCGCAAACACCAGCACTTCAGGATCAAGCCCGGCCAGCGACTCAACGGAGAACGGCTTGTAACCGGTATGCGTTGCCAGGTTATGTCCGCCGGCCCGTTGCAGTAGCCAGTCGGCGACAGTGTCCTTGCCGGCAATCAACGGTTTGCCGCCGGCATGCCCGATCAGCACCAGCACACCGGGCGCCTTGTGCCTGGTCTGCAACTCGGCGACTCGCGCCTTCTGCATGGCGAGCTGCTGTCGATAACTTTCCAGCAACTGCGTCGCCTGGGCTTGCGCGCCGAGCAACTGCCCGAGATGCGTGAGGTTTTTTTCCAGCGTCGGCAGATCCGGCTGTGCCGAGAACAGTTCGACCTGCACCTTGGCGCTCCTTACTTGAGCGATCACCGGTGGCGGGCCCATTTCTTCGCTGCCGATAAGGATATCCGGGCGCAGGCTGAGAATGCCCTCTGCCGACAGGCTGCGTTGATAGCCGATACTTGGCAGTTTCTTCAGCGACTCGGGATGCTGGCTGGTGGTGTCGACGCCGACCAGTTTCGACTCGCCGCCCAATGCACTGACCCACTCCGAAAGCGCGCCACCGGCACTGACCCAACGCTGTGGCAAGTCGGCAGCTGTCACCTGAAGGCTGGCGAACAGTCCGACACACAGCACAGCAACGCGGATAATCAGGCGCATACGCAGCTTTCCTTGAACAGTTTTCCCGGGCAGCGAACCGGCAGGCCAAGTATCCTTGGCGGCAGCCGCGCACAGTGGGCGAAGGCGGCCATTTGATAATTGTTTGCATTTAAACGTCAAGCTCGGACATTTCCTGAAACGAGCAGACAGTTGAGGATAGTCATGAAGTTTTTGTGCGCGGGCGCCGATCTCGCCGAGGCCGGCAGCCGTGGGTTCGACATCCACGGCAACAAACTGTTTGCCGTGCGCCGCAATGGACAGGCCTATGTTTATCTCAACCGTTGCCCGCATCGTGGCGTCGGCCTGGAATGGCACCCCGACCAGTTTCTCGACCCGAGCAACAGCCTGATCCAGTGCGCCACCCACGGCGCACTGTTCCTGATCGAGGACGGCGAATGCGTCGCCGGACCCTGCGCCGGGCAATCCCTGATCGCCATACCCTGCCGCGAAGACGCCCAAGGGGTGTGGATCGATGTTTAACCGTTGAGCAACACGTCCAGCCGCCGGTCGATCACCATTTCTTCGTGGTTCAAGCGCACGCCGTAAGCCAGCACTTCAACTCCGCATGCCACCGCCTCGCGCAGGGCATCGGCGTAGGCCGCATCGATTTCCTCGGCCGGACGCACTGCGTCAATCCCACTGAGATTGACGCAATACAGCTGCACCGCCCGAATGCCGTCACGGGCCAGATGCGCCAGCTCACGCAGATGCTTGGCGCCGCGCTGGGTCACCGCATCGGGAAACGCCGCGACATTCGTTCCGTCGAACCCCAGCGTGACGCTTTTCACTTCCACATAGGCCGGGCCGCTCGGGTACTCGAGACGGAAATCGATGCGGCTCTTTTCCTGGCCGTACGCCACTTCACGTTTAAGCGCCGTAAAGCCGCTCAACTCGTCGATGACACCCGCCTGCAGCGCCTCTTCCACCAGTGCGTTGGCACGGCCGGTGTTCACGCAAAACAGCCGGCCCTGCGGAGTTTCGCCAATTTCCCAGGTGCCGGGCAGCTTGCGTTTCGGGTCGCTGGAGCGACTGAACCACACCTGTCCGCCCTCAACCTGGCAGTTGAGCATCGAACCGGTGTTCGGGCAGTGAAGGGTCAACAGCTCGCCATTGACCGTTTCAACATCAGCCAGAAAACGTTTATAGCGGCGAATCAGCCGCGCCTCTTCCAGAGCCGGATAAAAACGCATCAGGCTTGCCAGCTCTTCAAACCGCGAGCGATGCGTTCCACCGCTTCCTGTAAGCGAGGGAGGTTTTGCGTGTAGGCAAAACGCACATGATGGCCCGCTTGATAACGACCGAAATCCAGCCCCGGGGTAAAGGCAACGTGCTCGGTTTCGAGGAAATGCCGGCAGAACGCGAAGGCATCACCGCCGAACTGGCTGATATCGGCATACAAGTAGAACGCACCTTCAGGTTCGACGGCGATGTTGAAACCCAACTCGCGCAACGCCGGCAGGAGGAAGTCGCGACGGCGGCCAAATTCGGCGCGGCGCTCTTCGAGAATGCTGATGGTGCCCGGCTCGAAACAGGCCAGTGCGGCATGCTGCGCCATGCTCGGCGCGCTGATATAGAGATTCTGCGCGAGCTTTTCCAGCTCACTGACGGCCGCATCCGGTGCCACCAGCCAGCCGAGACGCCAACCGGTCATGCCGAAATATTTGGAGAAACTGTTGAGGACAAAGGCGCTGTCATCGACTTCCAGCACGCTGGCGGCATCGGTGCCGTAAGTCAGGCCATGATAAATCTCGTCCACCACCAGATGGCCGTGCCGCGCCTTGATCGCTGTGGATAATCCGGCCAGTTCGTCGCGGGCCAGAATGGTGCCGGTCGGGTTGGCCGGCGACGCCACCAACGCTCCCACGCTGTCGTGATCCCAGTGCCGCGCCACCAGATCCGGGGTCAATTGATACCGCACTTCCGGGCCGACCGGCACCAGTTGCGCCGCGCCTTCGACCAGTCGCAGAAAGTGCCGGTTGCACGGGTAGCCCGGATCCGCCAGCAGCCAGTGTTTGCCCGGATCGACCAGCAAGGCACTGGCCAGCAACAGCGCACCGGAGCCCCCCGGCGTGATCAGGATCCGCCGCGGATCGATGTTCAAACCGTAACGCGATTGATAGAACCCGGAAATCGCCTCGCGCAGTTCAGGAATACCGCGCGCCGCGGTGTAGCGAGTCTTGCCCGCCGTCAGCGCCGCTTGCCCGGCGCGGATGATCGGTTCGGCCGTGGTGAAATCCGGCTCGCCGATTTCCAGGTGGATCACATCGTGACCTTCGGCCTGCAGTTCATTGGCCCGCGCCAGCAGCGCCATCACATGGAACGGTTCGATCGCACGACTGCGCGCACTGTAGGGCTGAGCCATTGGTTTTCCTTCGACGGGGCAAAAGAGACGATTCTACCCATCTGCCGGAACGAGCGAGAACCCGTCGCGGTCACAGCCTCAAGAACGCTGGACTGTAACGATATGCGCGTACGCTCCAGGATTGACTAAAATCAGAGATTGATCAGGCCTCCATCACTGTCAGACATGACTTGCCAAACTTCTGCAAGCGCCACCCGCCGGGGCCTCGACATCCGGGAGTAGCGCAGGCCGAATTGATCTGGTAAGTTCGCCCGCTTGCAGCCGCAGGGCCGGCAGGTGTCGGTGATGGAGCAATCCTGCGCAATGGATTACAAGAGTAGAGGCGGTCCATTTCATGCCCACCCAAGCAAAGCAACAGCAGCAAGTGACGATCAGCGGCTTCGAACCTTACGTTCCGAAGGACGGCGAAGAGTACATGGGCGCCCCGATGCGCGCGCACTTCACCAAGATCCTGAACAAGTGGAAACAGGACTTGATGCAGGAAGTCGACCGTACTGTTGATCACATGAAAGACGAAGCGGCCAACTTCCCTGACCCGGCCGACCGTGCCAGCCAGGAAGAAGAATTCGCCCTTGAGCTGCGCGCCCGCGATCGCGAGCGCAAACTGATCAAGAAGATCGACAAGACTCTCGAACTGATCCAGGACGAAGAGTACGGCTGGTGCGAATCCTGCGGCATCGAAATCGGCGTCAAGCGCCTCGAGGCCCGTCCTACTGCGGATCTGTGCATCGACTGCAAGACCCTGGCGGAAATCAAGGAAAAGCAGGTCGGCAAGTAATCTCGACCTGAACGAAAAACGGAGCGTGCGAACGCTCCGTTTTTGTTTCTGCCTTTTGCCTTTTGCCCTTGTGGGAGCGAGCCTGCTCGCGAAAGCGGTGTGTCATTCAACATTTAATCGTCTGACATCAAGCTTTCGCGAGCAGGCTCGATCCCACCCGTTGACCTGCGTATCGCCTGAAAAGTAGCTTCGTTTCCATGACAGCCAAAATCTCCCCCGCCTACATCGGCCGCTTCGCCCCCACCCCCAGTGGCCACCTGCACTTCGGCTCGCTGGTGGCTGCCCTCGCTTCCTACCTCGACGCGCGCGCGGTCGGCGGGCGCTGGCTGGTGCGCATGGAAGATCTCGATCCACCCCGGGAAGAGCCCGGCGCGCAGGCGGCGATTCTCAAGGCGCTGGAAAGCTACGGCTTCGAATGGGACGGCGAGATGGTGCGCCAGAGCGACCGTCACGCCGCCTACGCCGAAGTGCTCGACAGCCTGTTCAACCATGGCCTGGCCTACGCCTGCACCTGCTCGCGCAAGCAACTGGAGCCATATCACGGGATTTATCCGGGCTTGTGCCGCAATGCCGGTCATGAACAGCAAGATGCGGCAATCCGCCTGCGCGTGCCGGAACTGGAATACCACTTCATCGACCGCGTGCAGGGCGAGTTCCGCCAGCATCTGGGGCGCGACGTCGGCGATTTCGTGATTCGCCGCCGCGACGGCCTCTACGCCTATCAACTGGCGGTGGTGCTGGATGACGCCTGGCAAGGCATCACTGACATCGTGCGCGGTGCCGACCTGCTCGACTCCACGCCACGCCAGCTCTACCTGCAAGAACTGCTGGGCCTGCGCCAGCCGCGCTATCTGCACCTGCCACTGATTACGCAGCCGGACGGCAACAAGCTCGGCAAATCTTACCGTTCGCCACCGCTTGAGGCCGATCAGGCCACGCTGCTGCTGTTGCGAGCCTTGCGTGCGTTGGGGCAAAACCCCGGTGCCGAACTGGCGCATGCCACCCCCGAGGAATTGCTCAAATGGGGCGCAGCCCACTGGGATGCATCGAAGATCCCGCGCACACTGACGTTGCCCGAGGCGCAACTGCAATGACGACACTTGCAGTGGCGCGCCCATCCGTTACCATCGCCGCACGTTTTCGGGCACGCGCATAAAAAAGAGAGGCCGGGATGTACATCTATCGCTTGGTCCTGCTTCTGGTCGTGGGAATCTATCTGTTTTCGCCAGCCATCATGGATTGGTGGATCGACGCCACGGGCGCCTGGTATCGGCCGTATCTGCTCTGGTTGATCCTGATTGTCGTGACCTTCATCCTGCAGAGCCAAAAAGATGCCGATGAGCTTTAGCCTGACCCAGATGATCCTGATCAGCGCCGCGTACCTGGCGGTGCTGTTCGGCGTTGCCTGGATCAGTGAACGGGGCATGATCCCGCGGGCGATCATTCGCCACCCGCTGACCTACACCTTGTCACTGGGGGTCTACGCCAGTGCCTGGGCGTTCTACGGCACGGTGGGCCTGGCCTATCAGTATGGCTACGGCTTTCTGTCCAGTTACCTCGGGGTGTCTGGTGCTTTTCTGCTCGCACCGGTGCTGCTGTATCCGATCCTGAAAATCACCCGCACCTATCAATTGTCGTCGCTGGCAGATCTGTTCGCGTTCCGCTTTCGCAGCACCTGGGCCGGCGCGCTGACCACGATCTTCATGTTGATCGGCGTGCTGCCGCTGCTGGCGCTGCAGATTCAGGCGGTGGCCGATTCGATTGGCATCCTCACTGGCGAACCGATCCAGAGCCGCGTCGCGCTGGCGTTCTGTGCGCTGATCATTCTGTTCACGATTTTCTTCGGTTCCCGGCATATCGCCACTCGCGAGAAACACGAAGGGCTGGTATTTGCGATTGCCTTCGAATCGGTGATCAAACTGATCGCCCTCGGCGGCGTCGGTCTGTATGCGCTGTACGGCGTGTTCGACGGCCCGCAACAACTCGAACTGTGGCTGCTGCAAAACCAGACCGCCCTCGCCGCCCTGCACACGCCCCTGCAGGAAGGACCATGGCGCACGCTGTTACTGGTGTTTTTCGCCTCGGCGATCGTGATGCCGCACATGTATCACATGACCTTTACCGAGAACCTCAATCCGCGCTCGCTGGTCAGCGCCAGCTGGGGCCTGCCGCTGTTCCTGCTGCTGATGAGCCTGGCAGTGCCGCTGATCCTCTGGGCCGGCCTGAAGCTCGGCGCCACCACCGACCCGGAATACTTCACCCTCGGCATCGGCATCGCCGCCAACAGCAAACCGCTGGCACTGCTGGCCTATGTCGGTGGGCTTTCAGCCGCCAGTGGCCTGATCATCGTCACCACCCTGGCACTGTCGGGCATGGCGCTGAACCACCTGGTGCTGCCGCTCTATCAGCCGCCGGCCGAAGGCAACATCTATCGCTGGCTGAAGTGGACGCGTCGGGCGCTGATCGTCGCGATCATCATGGCCGGTTTCTGCTTCTACCTGATGCTCGGCGCCGGGCAGGATCTGGCCAACCTCGGCATCGTCGCTTTCGTCGCCACGCTGCAGTTCCTGCCCGGCGTGCTTTCGGTGCTGTACTGGCCGACCGCCAACCGGCGCGGCTTTATCGCCGGCCTGCTGGCGGGGATTGTGGTGTGGGTGGTGACCATGCTGTTGCCGCTGGTCGGCAATCTGCAGGGTTTTTACATCCCTCTGCTGAACATGATTTACGTGCTGGACGACACCAGTTGGCACATGGCGGCGATCGCCTCGCTGGCAGCCAACGTATTGATGTTCACCCTGATCTCGCTGTTCACCAACGCCAGCCCCGAAGAAGCCAGCGCCGCCGAAGCCTGCGCGGTGGATAACGTGCGGCGTCCGCAACGCCGCGAACTGCACGCGGCCTCGCCCCAGGAATTCGCCACGCAACTGGCCAAACCGCTGGGCGCCAAGGCAGCGCAGAAAGAAGTCGAGCAAGCCCTGCGCGACCTCTATCTGCCGTTCGACGAACGCCGTCCTTATGCCTTGCGCCGCTTGCGCGACCGCATCGAAGCCAACCTCTCCGGCCTGATGGGCCCGAGCGTGGCGCAGGACATGGTCGAAACCTTCCTGCCGTACAAGGCCGGCGGCGAAAACTATGTGACCGAAGACATCCACTTCATCGAAAGCCGTCTCGAGGATTACCACTCGCGCCTCACCGGGCTGGCCGCCGAACTCGACGCCCTGCGCCGCTACCACCGCCAGACCTTGCAGGAGCTGCCAATGGGCGTCTGCTCGCTGGCCAAGGATCAAGAGATCCTGATGTGGAACAAGGCCATGGAAGAACTCACCGGCATCGCTGCGCAACGGGTGGTCGGTTCGCGCCTGAGCACCATCGCCGATCCGTGGAAGCCATTGCTGCAAGGCTTCATCAACCTGCCCGACGAGCACTTGCACAAGCAGCACCTGGCTCTCGACGGCCAGACCCGCTGGCTCAATCTGCACAAAGCGGCGATCGACGAACCGTTGGCCCCGGGCAACAGCGGCCTGGTGCTGTTGGTGGAAGACCTGACCGAAACCCAAATGCTCGAAGACAAACTGGTGCACTCCGAGCGTCTGGCGAGCATCGGCCGACTGGCGGCGGGAGTGGCCCATGAAATCGGCAACCCGATCACCGGCATCGCCTGTCTGGCGCAGAACCTGCGCGAAGAGCGCGAAGAAGACGGCGAACTGACGGAAATCAGCGGGCAGATCCTCGAACAGACCAAGCGCGTGTCGCGCATCGTGCAATCGCTGATGAGCTTTGCCCACGCCGGCAGCCATCAGCACAGCGACGAACCGGTTTGTCTGGCCGAAGTCGCGCAGGACGCCATCGGTCTGCTGGCGCTGAACCGGCGTAACTTCGAAGTGCAGTTCTACAACCTGTGCGATCCGGATCACTGGGTCGAAGGCGATCCGCAGCGGCTCGCCCAAGTGCTGATCAATCTGCTCTCCAACGCCCGTGATGCCTCGCCTGCGGGCAGCGCCGTGCGGGTCAAGAGTGAAGCCGGCGAACACACGGTCGATCTGATCGTCGAAGACGAAGGCAGTGGTATTCCGCAGAACATCATGGACCGATTGTTCGAACCTTTCTTCACCACCAAGGACCCAGGTGAAGGTACCGGTCTGGGCCTTGCACTGGTCTATTCCATCGTTGAAGAGCATTATGGACAAATCACCATCGACAGCCCGGCTGATGTACAGAGCCAGCGCGGCACCCGTATCCGGGTGACCTTACCGCGCCATGTCGAAGCGACGTCCGCTGTGAACTGAGACCGTCGAGAGTATCGAATCAATGCCGCACATTTTGATCGTCGAAGACGAAACCATTATCCGCTCCGCCTTGCGCCGCCTGCTGGAACGTAACCAGTATCAGGTCAGCGAAGCCGGTTCAGTACAGGAAGCACAAGAACGCTTCACTATTCCCACATTCGATCTGATCGTCAGCGACCTGCGCCTGCCTGGCGCCCCCGGCACCGAGCTGATCAAGCTTGGCCAGGGTAAACCGGTGCTGATCATGACCAGCTACGCCAGCCTGCGCTCGGCGGTCGACTCGATGAAGATGGGCGCGGTGGACTACATCGCCAAACCTTTCGATCACGATGAAATGCTTCAGGCGGTCGCGCGGATCCTGCGTGATCACCAGTCGGCACCTGCCGCCGGCGAAGCGCTTGCCGGCAAACCGAGCAATGGTGGCGGCAAATCGTCTGTCGACAACAGCAACGGCGAGATCGGCATCATCGGCTCGTGCCCGCCGATGCAGGACCTGTACAGCAAGATCCGCAAGGTCGCGCCGACCGACTCCAATGTCCTGATCCAGGGCGAGTCCGGCACCGGTAAAGAACTGGTGGCCCGCGCCCTGCACAACCTGTCCAAGCGTGCCAAGGCACCGATGATTTCGGTGAACTGCGCGGCCATCCCGGAAAGCCTGATCGAGTCCGAACTGTTCGGCCACGAAAAAGGCGCGTTCACTGGCGCCAGCGCCGGTCGCGCCGGTCTGGTGGAGGCGGCGGACGGCGGCACGCTGTTCCTCGACGAGATCGGCGAACTGCCGCTGGAAGCCCAGGCCCGTCTACTGCGCGTGCTGCAGGAAGGCGAGATTCGCCGCGTGGGTTCGGTGCAGTCGCAAAAGGTCGATGTGCGTTTGATCGCCGCGACCCACCGTGACCTCAAGAGCCTGGCGAAAATCGGCCAGTTCCGTGAAGACCTGTATTACCGCCTGCACGTGATTGCCCTGAAACTGCCGGCGTTGCGCGAACGTGGCGCCGACGTCAACGAAATCGCCACGGCGTTTCTCGCCCGCCAGAGTGCGCGCATCAACCGTACCGACCTGAAATTTGCCGCCGATGCCGAACAGGCCATCCGGCACTATTCCTGGCCGGGTAACGTGCGCGAGCTGGAAAACGCAGTCGAGCGCGCAGTGATCCTGAGCGAAAGCCCGGAAATCTCTGCCGACCTGCTGGGCATCGACATCGAGTTGAGCGATCTGGAAGACGACGAGTTCATCGGCTTGCCTGCGCAAACCGCAGGTAACACCAGCAACAGCAGCCATGAGCCGACGGAAGACCTGTCGCTGGAAGATTACTTCCAGCACTTCGTTCTTGAGCATCAGGACCACATGACCGAGACCGAACTGGCGCGCAAACTGGGCGTCAGCCGCAAGTGCCTGTGGGAACGCCGTCAGCGCCTGGGCATTCCACGGCGCAAGACCGGGGTCACCAGCGAGAGCTGAACGTTACCTGTCGAGTGTGCGCGTAACGCTTGAAGATGTGAAAAAACTGTTACCTCAGTCCTTTCACGTAACAGAAGCCGGGGTTATCGGTAACGAAACCCCGGCTTTTTTTCGCCCCGAGAAAACGGCTATATCGATCTAACCCCTTGTTTTATTGGGCTTCGCAAAAGTTGGCACGGCACCTGCTATGTGTTTGGTACAAGAACAATAACAAGCAATGCACAAGACAATAAAAATAAGACGAATCGACTCACGCACAATAAAAACAAGACGGCGAGAGGCGCAGCTAACTGATTCTTTTGGAGAGGCGTTGTATTTGGGGCTAGCCCCACGACCAGGCCGAGAACAACAAAAACTGTCCTAAGACAGAGCCTGTACTGGTTGGATCGCAAGATCACTGCAACACAGCGACCAAAGCAATCCGTTTGCTCTTGGCTCCCGATTGGGAGGGTCATGAAGGAAAAGCTTCATGGCGAGGGCACTCAACAAAAACAAGAAGCCCGAATCAATAATAAAAAGAGCACGCAACTACTTCTTGGGGAGCTTCGGCTCCCCTTGTAGTTTCTGTCTTTCGGCAAAAACCTCCGTTTCGACCCTGCCCGATGCCTGTAGCCTGCGGCTTGCAGCGCAAATCTGCTGCGTCCTACACCATCCCCCGACTAAATGCTAGAATCTGCGCCCATCATGCGGTCATTCTTTGGTATGGCCGAACATTCCTTCAAACAGTGCATCCCATGCTGAAGAAGCTGTTCCAGTCATTCCGAACACCCGTGCGTCGTACGCAACACATCCGCAGCACTCCTGAAGTGCTCAACAGCGGCCAACATTCGCTGCAAAAGGGGCAATTCAGCCGCTATGCGGTGAATATCGTCGAACGCTTGCAGGGCGCCGGTTACCAGGCCTATCTGGTCGGCGGTTGCGTGCGTGACATGCTCCTGGGCATCACGCCCAAGGATTTCGACGTCGCCACCAGCGCCACCCCCGAGCAAGTCCGAGCCGAATTCCGCAATGCGCGGATCATCGGTCGCCGCTTCAAGCTGGTGCATATCCATTTCGGTCGCGAAATCATTGAAGTCGCGACCTTCCGCGCCAATCACCCGGTCAATGAAGACGACGAAGACAGCAATCAGTCTTCGCGTAACGAGAGCGGACGGATTCTGCGCGACAACGTCTACGGCACCCTGGAAGAAGACGCGCAACGTCGCGACTTCACCATCAACGCCCTGTATTACGATCCGGTCAGTGAGCGCATTCTCGATTACGCCAACGGCGTACACGACATCCGTAATCACCTGATCCGTTTGATCGGCGATCCGAAGCAGCGTTACCAGGAAGATCCAGTACGGATGCTGCGGGCCGTGCGTTTCGCCGCCAAGTTGAATTTCGGCATCGAGAAGCACACCGTGCAGCCGATCCGCGACCTGGCGCCGATGCTGCGCGAGATCCCGTCCGCTCGCCTGTTCGAGGAAGTGCTCAAGCTGTTCCTCTCCGGCCACGGCGCGATCACCTTCGAGATGCTGGTCGATCTGCAACTGTTTGCCCCACTGTTCCCGGCCAGTGCCGACGCCCTGGAATACAACCCGGAATACACCCACACGTTGATCAGCGAAGCGCTGACCAACACCGACCTGCGCATAAAACAGAACAAACCGGTCACACCGGCGTTCCTGTTTGCCGCCCTGCTGTGGCCTGCCCTGCCGGCCCGCGTATTGCGCCTGCAAGAGCGTGGCATGCCGCCGATTCCGGCCATGCAGGAAGCCGCGCATGAGCTGATCGCCGAACAGTGTCAGCGCATCGCCATTCCAAAGCGCTTCACCATGCCGATCCGCGAGATCTGGGACATGCAGGAACGTCTGCCACGCCGCAGCGGCAAACGCGCCGACCTGCTGCTGGACAATCCACGTTTCCGCGCCGGTTACGACTTCCTGCTGCTGCGGGAAAGCGCTGGCGAGGAAACCGACGGTCTGGGCGAATGGTGGACGGATTATCAGGACGCCAACGACAGCGAACGTCGCGACATGATCCGCGATCTCAGCGGCAAAGGTGATGACGCCAGCGGTGCGCCACGCAAACGTCGCCGCAGCAGTGGTTCCAAGCGCAAGCGCGCCGGGGCTTCCAGCTCGACGGGCGAATAAGGCATGGAACGCATCTATATCGGTCTGGGCAGCAACCTCGCTGACCCGGCCGAACAACTGCGCAGCGCGCTCAATGCGCTGGGGCAATTGCCGCAAACTTCCCTTGCTGGTGTTTCGGCGTTCTATCAGAGCGATTCACTGCTGCCGGGACAACCGCGTTACACCAACGCGGTCGCTGCCCTCGACAGTGATCTCGCGCCGCTAGACCTGCTCGATGCCCTGCAAGCCATCGAAAACGATCAAGGTCGGGAGCGCCTGGAGCGCTGGGGGCCGCGTACGCTGGATCTGGATATCCTGTTGTTCGGTGATCGCCTGATCGACGAGCCGCGACTGAAAGTCCCGCACTACCAGATTCAGGAGCGGGCATTCGTGCTCTATCCTCTGGCCGAACTGGCACCCGCCGATCTGCACCTGGCCGATGGCCGCGCCTTGGCTGACCTGCTCGCCGCCTGCCCGTTCGTCGGCCTCGAACGCCTCTCCCACGCCTGACGCAAATCTCCCCCTGTGGATGGGAGGGGATTCATCCCCGATCGGCTGCGCAGCCGTCGCAAAACCGGCTAATACGGTGTGACTGATTAATGCGTACTACCATTTAAGGGCCGCTCCGCAGCCCATCGGGGATAAATCCCCTCGCCACAAAAGCGATGTTCCGTGTTCGTTTTTTGTCGGACAAAAAACCTCCCGATCAGTCCCGCCGTGCCGCTGAATCGCATCAGTAACGCCGGTAACACTCCCCTCGTAACAATGCGGTAACACACGCAATTGACTTCCTAGGTTCTCCTCACGACTATAGGCGTCCCGCTGCCGCCAACCCGGCACATACGGGCGCAATCCAGGCCTTATAAGCACGACAAAAGACCGTGCGCCTGAGTAGATGAAGAATCACGCGCGTTACTCGCAGTAGTTTCCAGAGCGCCTGAACGAGGATTTTTTACATGCCAGCCATCACCCTGACCACGCTCCAGAGCCTCAAGCAGAAAGGTGAAAAGATCACCATGCTGACCTGCTATGACGCGACCTTCGCCCACGCCTGCAACGAGGCCGGTGTCGAAGTGCTGCTGGTGGGCGACTCCCTCGGCATGGTTCTGCAAGGGCACGACAGCACCTTGCCGGTGACCATCGCAGAAATGGCCTATCACACCGCTTGCGTCAAACGCGGCAACACCGACGCCCTGATCCTGGCTGACCTGCCGTTCATGGCCAACGCCACGATCGAGCAAACCCTGACCAACAGCGCCACGCTGATGCAGGCCGGCGCGCACATGATCAAGGTCGAAGGTGCGCTGTGGCTGGCGGAGTCGATCCGCCTGCTGGCCGAGCGCGGTGTGCCGGTCTGCGCGCACATGGGCCTGACCCCACAGGCGGTGAACATTCTTGGCGGCTATAAAGTGCAGGGCCGCAACGAGAACCAGGCGCGGCAGATGCGTGCCGATGCGATCTCGCTGGAACAGGCTGGGGCCGCCATGCTGCTGCTCGAATGCGTGCCGAGCGAATTGGCGGCGGAAATCAGCCAGGCCGTGAAGATTCCGGTCATCGGGATCGGCGCCGGTAGCGATACCGACGGGCAGGTACTGGTGCTGCACGACATGCTCGGCCTGTCGATCACGGGGCGCGTACCGAAATTCGTCAAAAACTTCATGCAGGGTCAGGACAGCATCCAGTCCGCCCTGAAGGCCTACGTCAACGAAGTCAAAGGCGTTACGTTCCCTGGCCTCGAACACGGATTCTCTGCATGAACACTGTCAAAACCGTACGCGAACTGCGTGCCGCCGTGGCCCGTGCCCGCAGTGAAGGCAAGCGCATCGGCTTCGTGCCGACCATGGGCAATCTGCACAGCGGTCACATTGCGTTGATCACCAAAGCCACACAGCGCGTGGACTTCGTGGTTGCCAGCATCTTCGTCAACCCGCTGCAGTTCGGCGCCGGCGAAGACCTCGACAAGTACCCGCGCACCCTGGCGGCGGATCAGGAAAAGCTGCTGCAAGCCGGCTGCCATTTGCTGTTCGCCCCGACCGTCGAAGAGATGTACCCCGACGGCATGGCCGGGCAGACCCGGGTCAGCGTGCCGCAACTGTCTGAAGGCCTGTGTGGCGCCAGCCGTCCGGGGCACTTCGAAGGTGTGGCGACGGTGGTCAGCAAGCTGTTCAACATGGTGCAGCCGGACTTGGCGATCTTCGGTCAGAAGGATTTCCAGCAACTGGCGGTGATCCGCGCGTTGGTGCATGACTTGAACATGCCGATCCAGATCATCGGCGAACCGACCGTGCGTGCCGCCGACGGCCTGGCGCTGTCATCGCGCAACGGTTTCCTCAGCGAAGACCAGCGTGCGGTGGCCCCGGTGGTTTATCGGACCCTGAGCGCAATCGCCGAGTCGATCAAGCAAGGCGAGCGCAACTACCCGGCACTGATCGCCGCTCAGGTGCAACAGCTGGAAGCCGCCGGCTTGCGTCCGGACTACCTGGAAATTCGCCACGCCCTGACCTTGCGTCCGGCGACGGCTGAAGACCGCGACCTGGTGATTCTGGTGGCCGCGTTCCTCGGCACCACGCGGTTGATCGACAACCTGCACCTGAACCTCGATACCCCCGTTTAAAGCAAGATCAAAAGATCGCAGCCTGCGGCAGCTCCTACACATGAGTCCATGTAGGAGCTGCCGCAGGCTGCGATCTTTTGCGTTGTATTGCCGCCCCCAAAGCCTTCGGGCACACTGCCCGCCGTTCGCTTCCAACCCGGGAAATCCCTCATGCAAGCCATCATGCTCAAGGCCAAGCTGCACCGCGCCGAAGTCACTCATGCGGTACTCGATTACGAAGGTTCCTGCGCCATTGATGGCGAGTGGCTGGACTTGTCCGGCATCCGTGAATACGAGCAGATCCAGATTTACAACGTCGACAATGGCGAGCGCTTCACCACCTACGCGATTCGTGGCGAAGAAGGTTCGCGGATGATTTCGGTGAACGGCGCAGCCGCGCATAAAGCCAAGGTCGGCGACCGCGTGATCATTTGCGCCTACGCCCATTACAGCGAAGCGGAGCTGGTCAATTTCAAACCGCGCATGCTGTACATGGCCCCGGGCAATGAGCTGAGCCACACCAGCAACGCGATTCCGGTTCAGCTCGCCTGAGCCGCTTCGAGGCGCCACTTCCCTTCCGTTGGTCGGCCCGTTCCCGGTATTGATGTTAAAAAAGTACAGGGAACAGGTCAGAAGAAGTCAAGACAGATCGCAGCGCGAGGTTTACTGTATTCGCCCTGCGTTGAAAAATCGTGTCGACGCATTTGACCCTCGCCCAACCAGGGCGTATCGGTCTGTTCTGTGTTCAAAAGGCCGTTCAAGTAAAAAGGAAAACCGCAGCGATGGCGTACTACCGCACTCCTCATGACGTTACCGCTCTGCCTGCCTGGCAGGCGTTGAAAGATCACCGCCAAGCCATGCAGGATTTCAGCATGCGCGAGGCCTTCAACGCCGATCCGCAGCGCTTCAATCAATTCACGCTCAGCAGCTGCGGACTGTTTCTCGATTATTCGAAGAACCTGATCAACGCCGAGACCCGCAACCTGCTGGTGGGCCTGGCCAATGAAGTCGATCTGAAAGGCGCGATCAAAGCGCTGTTCGACGGCGAAATCGTCAACGCCTCCGAAGGCCGCCCGGCGCTGCATACCGCCCTGCGCCGCCCGGTGGGCGACAAGCTGTCGGTCAATGGCGTCAACGTGATGCCGGAAGTGCACAAGGTGCTGAACCAGATCACCGATCTGGTTGGCCGCATCCACGACGGTCTGTGGCGTGGTTACACCGAGAAGCCGATCACTGACGTGGTCAACATCGGCATCGGTGGCTCGTTCCTCGGCCCTGAGCTGGTTTCCGAAGCATTGCTGTCCTATGCGCAGAAAGGCGTGCGCTGCCATTACCTGGCGAACATCGACGGCAGTGAATTCCACGAGCTGACGCAGAAGCTGCGCGCCGAAACCACACTGTTCATCGTTTCGTCGAAATCCTTCAACACCCTCGAAACCCTGAAGAACGCTCAGGCCGCCCGCGCCTGGTATCTGGCGCAGGGTGGTTCGGAAGCCGAGCTGTATCGCCACTTCATCGCGGTATCGAGCAACAACGCGGCGGCCGTCGCGTTTGGCATCCGCGAAGAAAACATCTTCCCGATGTGGGACTGGGTCGGCGGTCGTTACTCGCTGTGGTCGGCCATCGGTCTGCCGATTGCGCTGGCCATCGGCATGTCCAACTTCAAGGAACTGCTGTCCGGTGCCTTCACCATGGACCAGCATTTCCAGAGCGCACCGTTCGAACAGAACATGCCGGTGCTGCTGGCCCTGCTCGGCGTGTGGTACGGCAACTTCTGGGGCGCGCAAAGCCACGCGATCCTGCCGTACGACCACTACCTGCGCAACATCACCAAGCACTTGCAACAGTTGGACATGGAATCCAACGGCAAGAGCGTGCGTCAGGACGGCACCTCGGTGTCGACCGATACCGGCCCGGTGATCTGGGGCGGCGTCGGCTGCAACGGTCAACACGCGTATCACCAGTTGCTGCACCAGGGCACCCAACTGATTCCGGCCGACTTCATCGTGCCGATCGTCAGCTTCAACCCGGTCTCCGATCACCATCAGTGGCTGTACGCCAACTGCCTGTCGCAGAGCCAGGCGCTGATGCTCGGCAAGACCCTGCCGGAAGCCGAGGCCGAACTGCGCGAAAAAGGCATGAGCGAAGAGCAAGTGCGCAAACTCGCACCGCACAAGGTGATTCCGGGCAACCGCCCGAGCAACACCCTTGTGGTCGAGCGCATCAGCCCGCGTCGTCTTGGCGCGCTGGTCGCCATGTACGAGCACAAAGTGTTCGTGCAGAGCGTGGTCTGGGGCATCAACGCCTTCGACCAGTGGGGCGTGGAACTGGGCAAGGAATTGGGCAAAGGCGTTTACAACCGTCTGGTCGGCAGCGATGAAACCGTTGCTGACGATGCTTCCACCCAAGGCCTGATCAACTACTTCCGCGGCCGTCACCGCGGGTGAGGTGAATGGCTTGCCCACAAATCCTGTGGGCAAGCCATTTCCAATGTGGGAGCGAGCCTGCTCGCGAATTCGGTGTGTCATTCAGCATCTTTGTGGCTGATACAGCGCATTCGCGAGCAGGCTCGCTCCCACAGTTGTTTCAGGGATGACTTGAACCTCCAGGCCGCTCGGCGCATCTTTATTCCTGTCGCACAACAAGAATAAGGAACCGTCATGTTCGATATCAGCACGTTCCCCAAAGCCGATGCCGTCCGCCGGGCTGCGCAGTTGAGTCAGGACGACTACAAGCGCCTGTACCGCGAATCGATTGAACACCCCAGCACCTTCTGGGCCGAACAGGCCACGCGCTTCCTCGACTGGAGCACACCGTGGCAGACCGTTCAGCGCTACGACCTGAAAACCGGTGAAGCGGCCTGGTTTGCTGGCGGCCAACTGAACGTCAGCTACAACTGCATCGACCGCCACCTCGCACAACGCGGCGAGCAGACCGCGATTCTCTGGGAAGGCGACGACCCTGCCGAATCGGCGCAGATCACTTACAAAAAACTCCACCACCACGTCTGCCGCCTGGCCAACGTCCTGAAAAGCCGTGGCGTGAAAAAAGGCGACCGGGTGTGCATCTACATGCCGATGATCCCCGAGGCGGCCTACGCCATGCTCGCCTGCGCGCGGATCGGCGCGATTCACTCGGTGGTGTTCGGTGGCTTCTCCCCGGACTCCTTGCGCGACCGTATCCTCGACGCCGACTGCCGCACGGTGATCACCGCCGATGAAGGCGTGCGCGGCGGCAAATTCGTACCGCTCAAGCAAAACGTCGACAAGGCCCTGCACAGTTGCCCGGACGTCAGCACCGTCGTCGTGGTCGAGCGCACCCAAGGCAAGGTCGATTGGGTCGAGGGCCGTGACCTCTGGTATCACCAAGCCGTGCGTGACGTCAGCGACGACTGCCCGCCGGAGCCGATGGACGCCGAAGATCCGCTGTTCATCCTTTACACCTCCGGCAGCACCGGCAAACCCAAGGGCGTGCTGCACACCACCGGCGGCTACCTGCTGCAAGCGGCGATGACCTTCAAGTACGTGCTCGATTACCGCGAGGGCGAAGTGTTCTGGTGCACCGCCGACGTCGGCTGGGTCACCGGCCACAGCTACATCGTCTACGGCCCGCTGGCCAATGGCGCGACCACGCTGATTTTCGAAGGCGTGCCGAGCTACCCGAGCACTTCGCGCTTCTGGCAGGTGATCGACAAACACCACGTCAACATCTTCTACACCGCGCCGACGGCTCTGCGCGCGTTGATGCGCGAAGGTGCCGGACCGCTGCAGGAAACGTCGCGCCAAAGCCTCAGATTGCTCGGCAGTGTCGGTGAGCCGATCAACCCGGAGGCGTGGGAATGGTACTTCAACGTGGTCGGTGAACAGCGCTGCCCGATTGTCGATACCTGGTGGCAGACCGAAACCGGCGGCATCATGCTCAGCCCGTTGGTGAGTGCCCAGCGGATCAAACCGGGTTGCGCCACGCAGCCGATGTTCGGCGTGCAACCGGTGTTGCTCGACGAGCACGGCAAGGAAATCAAAGGCGCCGGCAGCGGCGTGCTGGCGATCAAGTCGAGTTGGCCGGCGCAGATCCGCAGCGTCTACGGCGACCCGCAACGGATGGTCGACACCTATTTCAAACCCTACCCCGGCTATTACTTCACTGGCGACGGCGCACGCCGCGACGAGGACGGCGACTACTGGATCACCGGGCGTATCGATGACGTGATCAACGTCTCCGGCCACCGCATCGGCACCGCCGAAGTGGAAAGCGCGCTGGTGCTGCACGACAGCATTGCCGAGGCCGCCGTGGTCGGTTACCCGCACGACGTCAAAGGCCAGGGCATCTACGCCTTCGTCACTCCCATGAACGGCTTCGAGCCGAGCGATGAGCTGAAGAAAGAGTTGCTCGCCCACGTCAGCAAGGAGATCGGCAGCTTCGCCAAACCGGACCTGATCCAGTGGGCGCCGGCCTTACCGAAAACCCGTTCAGGCAAGATCATGCGGCGCATCTTGCGCAAGATCGCCTGCAACGAACTCGACAGCCTCGGTGACACCTCAACCCTGGCCGATCCGAGCGTGGTGCAGGGTTTGATCGACAAGCGCCTCAATCAGTAACATCCGTGGCGCGGTCACCCGGCCGCGCCCGTTCATCACCAATGAGTTGTCATGGAATTCATCCGCAGCCGTATCGAAAACCAACTCATGAGCCTGACCGGGCTGTCCCTCGGTCAACTCGATCTGGAAAACCCCAAGGGCGATCCCGGGCTGTTCGGCCCCGACTCGATCAGTTGGCAAGTGCACGGCGATTTCAGCAGCATGCTGATCGGCGGCATCAGCGCGCTGTTGCTGCAAGCCCTGCATCCGCTGGCGCTGGCCGGGGTCTGGGATCATTCGAACTTTCGTCAGGACATGCTCGGCCGCTTGCGCCGCACCAGTCAATTCGTTTCCGGCACCACGTTCGGCTCGCGCAAGGACGCCGAATGGCTGATCGACAAAGTGCGCACCATTCACCTGCAAGTGGTCGGTACCGCGCCGGACGGCCGACCGTATGCGGCCAGCGATCCGGACCTGCTGACCTGGGTGCACGTAGCCGAGGTCAGTCACTTTCTTGCCGCGCATCTGCGTTACCGCAACCCGCAATTGTCGGGGGCGGATCAGGATCGCTACTACGCAGAAATCGCCGTGGTCGCCGAGCGCCTGGGTGCGCAGGACGTGCCGAAATCACGTCAGGCCGTGGCCGACTATCTGCAACGCCTGCGCCCGCAACTGCTCTGTGATGAGCGCAGCCGCGAAGTCCTGCGCCTGCTGCTCGAAGCCCCGGCCCCAAGCGTGCTGGCCCGACCTTTTGGCGACCTGATGATGAAGGCTGGCATCGATCTGCTGCCGGACTGGGCCAGCGCCATGTTCGGCATACGGCAGAATCCGCTGCAACGCCAGCTGATCCGCGCCAGCGTCAAGCGCAGCGCGCCGATGCTGCGCTGGGCGATGCGCAATGGTTCGGTGCAGCGAGCCAAACGCCGGATGGGTTTGCTGATCTGATCTAAACACAGAACCTGTGGCGAGGGAGCTTGCTCCCGCTGGGTTGCGCAGCGACTCTCGAAATGTTGCGAGCGCTTCGCACTCGAGCGGGAGCAAGCTCCCTCGCCACAGGTCTGAGCAATGGCTCAGGGCATCTGTAGCTGCACAATGCTAAACTCCCGCGCCCACATTCTCACCAGCAAGGCGCACGCATGTCTTCCTTGAATCAGGCGCTGCGCGCCGCCCTCGACCAACGCCAGGATCTGCTCGCTGAGCTGCACAGCCAGGGCACCGATTGCTATCGGCTGTTCCACGGCAGCCAGGAAGGCGCCGGCGGCCTGACGGTGGACCGCTACGGTCCGCAATTGCTGGTGCAGAGTTTTCACCAGACACTGGAACGTGACGACCTGCTGCAACTGCACGCCATGGCCAACCAGACGCTGGGGTTTGACACCCTGCTGGTCTACAACGACCGCTCCCGCGGCAACTCGCGGGTTGACCGTGAAGACAATGTCTACAAAGCCGACGAGGCCGCGCTGGTGGATCTGGTCGGCCACGAATGGGGCCTGAACTATCGCGTGCGCGGGCGACATGCCGGGCAGGATCCGCTGCTGTTTCTCGACCTGCGCAACACTCGCGGCTGGGTCAAGGATCACGCCAAGGGCAAAAGTGTGCTCAACCTCTTTGCCTACACCTGTGGCGTCGGCCTGAGTGCCGCTGCCGGTGGCGCGCGCGAGGTGTGCAATCTGGATTTCGCCGAAGGCAATCTGGCGGTCGGCCGTGAGAACGGCCTGCTCAACCCGCAATTGCCCGAGATGCAATTTATCCAGTCCGATTATTTCCCGGCGATCCGTCAGCTCGCCGGGCTGCCGATCAGCCAGCGGCGCGGGCAGAAACTGCCGAGCTATCAGCGCCTCGAACAGCGCCAATACGATCTGGTGCTGCTCGATCCTCCGGCCTGGGCCAAGAGCGCGTTCGGCACCGTCGACCTGCTGCGCGACTATCAAAGCCTGCTCAAACCGGCGCTGCTGACCACCGCCGACAACGGCGTGCTGATCTGCTGCAACAACCTGGCGAAAGTCAGCATGGACGACTGGCGCGAACAGGTCCTGCGTTGTGCAGAGAAGGCCGGGCGACCGGTGCGCGAATGGAGCGTGATGACCCCGGGCGCGGACTTCCCGTCGCTGGACCAACAGCCACCGCTGAAAACCCTGATCCTGCAGCTGTAACCGTACTCCCTGTAGGAGCTGCCGCAGGCTGCGATCTTTTGACCTTGATGCTGAAAATCAAGAGCAAAAGATCGCAGCCTGCGGCAGCTCCTACATGGATTGCAGACAAATCTGAACAATCCTGTCCCCCACGATGTACTTCGGAACCAGAATCGCGTGCCATACTCCAAGGCACTCCGATTCAGACAGATGAAGCCGCACATGCCCAAAGGATTGATCCGCGCGATTGGCGCCTTGTTGACTGCTCTGGCCCTCTACAGCCTGCTGGGGTTTCTGATTTTGCCGGGCGTCGCCCTGCGCATTGCCAACCAGCAATTGGCGAACTACGCCACGGTGCCTGCGCACATCCAACGCATCGAGCTCAATCCGTTCAGCCTTGAAGTCACCCTGTGGGGCCTGGTCGTCGGTGAGCCGGGCAAGGAGCAGGTCGGCTTCGAGCGGCTGTACGCCAACCTGCAACTCGACAGCCTGTGGACCAAAGCACTGCACCTGGCCGATATCGAGCTGGACAAGCCCAAGACCGAAATTCTCTTCGCCAAGGACGGCCAGCTCAATCTGCTCGGTCTGTTCAAGATTCCCGCCAGCGAGCCGACCCCGGCCGACCCGAATGCCAAACCGTTCCCGCTGCGCATCGACCGCATCCAGCTGGCCGGCGGCAACGTGCATTTCGAGGACGCGCGGCCGAGCGAGCCCATCGAGTTCCTTTACGACAAACTCGACTTCGAACTGAAAAACCTCAGCACCCTGCCCGAAGACAATGCCGACATGACCCTGGTGGCTGCCGGCCCGGCCGGTGGGCAGATCGACTGGAAGGGCAACTTCAGCCTGATCCCGTTCACCTCTGAAGGCACCTTGAAAGTCACCGACGGCAAGATGAAATCCTTCTGGCCCTATGTGCGTGATGCGCTGCCGCTGGTGCTCGAAGACGGTGTGATCAACCTCAGCACCGAGTACAAACTGAATCTGTCGAAAGAAACCGAACTGCTGCTGAACAACGTCGCGGTGAATATCGCGCCGTTCGCAATCAAGGCGCCGGACGGACGTCCGCTGGCCAGACTCGAACGCCTTGATGTCAGCGAGACCTCGCTGGACCTGGCCAAACAGCAGGTAGTGGTCGGCAAGATCCGCAGCAACAAACTGGAAACCTGGGCCGCGCTCGAAGCCGACGGCCAGCTCGACTGGCAGAAACTGTTCGCCAGCCAACCCTCGAAGCCTGCCGCCAAGGCCGCCGCCGAACCCAAGACCACTCCGGCCGCCGCCGACTCGCCTAAAGCGCCGGCCGCGCCGAGCAAGCCCTGGCAGGTGCTGCTCAAGGATGTGCAGCTGCGCAACTACACCGTGCATCTCGCAGACCGTTCGGCCAACCCGCCGGTAGCGCTGGATGTGACGCCGCTGAATATCGACCTGCAGGATTTCGACAGCCTCAACGGTTCGCCCTTCAAGGTCAGGCTCGACAGCGGTCTGGGCAAACAAGGCAAGATCAACGCCGACGGCGTGGTCAACCTCGCACCGGTTACCGCCCAGCTCAACGTGAAGACCCAGGACATCGACCTGCGTGTCGCGCAGTCCTACATCAATCCGTTCATTCGCCTGGAATTGCGCAGCGGTATGCTCGGCAGTGACCTCAAGGTCAACCTCAAGAGCACCGAGCCACTGGCACTCAGCGTTACCGGGCGCGCGCAGATCGATCAACTGCACACCCTCGACACCCTGAAAACCCGCGACTTCCTCAAATGGCAGCAAGTGGTGGTTGAAGGCATCAACTATCAACACGGTGACAGTGTGTCGATCGACAAGGTCAACCTGTTCCAGCCGTATGTGCGGTTCATGATCAACGATGACCGCACCACCAACATTGATGATTTGCTGATCCCGCAACCTGCCGATTCCGGGGCGAAAACGGCAGCAGCCAAACCCGCCAGTAACTCGAAACCGCTGGGCATTCACATTGGCGGTATCGCGATCAATGACGGCTCGGCCAACTTCGCCGACTTCAGCCTGACCCCTAACTTCGCCACGGCAATCCAGCAACTCAACGGCCAGATCGGCACCATCGACAGCCGTCAGGCGAAACCGGCCAGCGTCGACGTCAAGGGCAAGGTCGACCGCTATGCGCCGGTGACCATCAAAGGTGCGGTCAATCCGTTCGACCCGATGGCCAGCCTCGATATCGCTACCAGTTTCAAACGCGTCGAACTGACCACGCTCACCCCGTATTCCGGCAAATTCGCCGGCTACCGCATCCGCAAGGGTCGGCTCAATCTCGACCTGCACTACCTGATCACCAAGGGCCAGTTGAAGGCTGAAAACAAAGTGGTGGTCGAGCAGCTGCAACTCGGCGAGAAAGTCGACAGCCCGGATGCCGTGAGCCTGCCGTTGAAACTGGCTATTGCCCTGCTCAAGGACGTCGATGGCAAGATTTCCATCGAATTGCCGGTCACCGGCGACCTCAACAA
Source organism: Pseudomonas sp. AO-1 (assembly GCF_019775695.1). Taxonomy (NCBI): domain Bacteria; kingdom Pseudomonadati; phylum Pseudomonadota; class Gammaproteobacteria; order Pseudomonadales; family Pseudomonadaceae; genus Pseudomonas; species Pseudomonas sp. AO-1. The sequence continues at coordinate 1,174,968 of NZ_CP079947.1, read as the reverse complement.
CCCGCAATTCAGCGTAATGCCGATCGTCTGGCAGACCCTGCGCAATCTGATCGTCAAAGCGGCTGCCGCGCCGTTCAAGCTGATTGGCGGACTGGTCAGTGGCGGCGGCTCTGAAGACCTCGGCACCGTGTCCTTTGCCCCAGGTTCGAGCGACCTGAGCAAAGACGCCGAATCAGCGCTGGACAAACTGTCCCAGGCGCTCAAGGAACGTCCGACCCTGCGCCTGGAGATCGAAGGCACCGCCGCGCAAAGCAGCGACGGTCCGCTGCTGGCCGAACAGCGTCTGGAACGCGAATACCAGTACAACTACTACAAGATGCTCCAGCGCCGTGGCGACAAGGTGCCAGCCCAGGCTTCCCTGCTGCAAGTGCCGGAGAACGAGAAAGGCCCGTTGCTCGAAGGCATCTACCGCACGCGTCTGAAAACCCAGCCGCCGGCCGAATGGAAGGATCTGGGCAAGGAAGAACGCACGGCGAAAATGCGTGACGGCGTGATCAAGTTCTGGAGCTCCAGCGATGTCCTGCTGCGGCAGTTGGGTCAGGAACGCGCCAGCAGCATCAAGGACTATCTCGTCGACAAGGGCCAACTGGCCGATGACCGGGTGTACTTCATCGATGCCAATCTGGGCGAGGCCGAGAGCGATGGCCGGGTCGTGACGCAAATGCACCTGGACGCCGAATGATGAACCGCAAATGGCGGGTGGCTTTGACGCTGCTGCTCGCCGCCAGCCCTGCGCTGGCCTCCGACACGCTGCGCTGTGGCAGCCAACTGGTCAGTCTCGGCGACCGTGCCAGCGAAGTGCTGCAGAAATGCGGCGAACCGGTCAGCCGCGATGTCCTCGGCTACAAGCGCAGCGCCAACCGCCGCGAAGAATTTCAGGTCGAGGAATGGACCTACGGCCCGAGCAACGGCATGTATCAATACCTGCGCTTTGAAGGCAATCGCCTGCGGCAGATCAACAGCAAGCGCGGTAACTGAAAGATCAAAAGATCGCAGCCTCCGGCAGCGCCTACAGGGAAATGCATTCCACTGTAGAAGCTGCCGGAGGCTGCGATCTTTTGCTTCTACCCAATAGAACAGGCCCCGACACAAGTGCCGGGGCCCGTAATGGTCACATCCGTGTGACCGTTCGCATGAACTCTAAAGTTGCGGCAGACGTATTGCTCGGCCCGTCTGTCGCGTCTTCTCCCGGTCCAGGCGAGAAGTCATGCCTTACTCGGCTTTCAGGCCGTCAGCGGAGACCGCTTTGACGCCTTTGATTTTCTTGGTGATGTTCACAGCGGTGGTTTTCTGAGCTTCGGTGACAGCGACGTCAGAAGACAGGGAAACCACACCTTTGTTGGTTTCGACTTTGATGTCGGTACCAGGAATGCCTTTTTCGGTTACCAGGTCGCTTTTGACTTTGGTCGTGATCCAGGTATCGGAAGTAGCTTCTTTAGCCTTGGTCATTTCACCAGCAGCCAGAGTCATTGGAGCCTGAGTAGCCTGGGTGGATTGTGCGAAAGCACCGGAAGCCATGGTCAGGGTCAGCGCGGTAGCAGCAGCGGCAGTGATAGCGAACTTCTTCATACGAGTAACTCCTGTTTTTCTGGAAAGTCTGCTGGTTGTCTTGTCAGCAGGGTTACTGGGTATATTGCGAACGCTGTGCCAACTTTTCGAAAGACAATAAATCGTTATAAATCAATAAGCTATGAATTAGATAAATTTTCGAAATCATGCAATTTGCATGACGCGTGGATTATCGACATGCAAGTTGCGGTTTTTTGGAAAGTTCCTAAATGGCTGAAATTATTGAAGCTTTTTTTACTGCTCTGGAAATGAAAATGCCCCGAAGATCGGGGCATTTGCCATTCAGGCCCTCGCATCAAGTGCCACTGGCAGTGCAACCTTTTGGCGAGTAGTCAGGGTTGACGGTGGTTGCGCAGGTCCACACGCCAGAGGTGCTGCCCGTTGCAGCGCCTGAACGGGTGAGCGTGATTGTCTTACCCAATACCGGACCCGGTGCGTTCACCAGTGTGCACGTGATGGTGCCGGCACCGGTCGAGGCCGTCCCAGAGGCCGCCAGTGTGCAGTTCGACGTGGTCGCGGAAGCGCCGCCCGCCACCAGTGTCAGCGTCGGATCCGTACCTTGATTGATGGTGTCTTCAAACGGCACTTTGAGCGCGCTGATTTCTGCCAGACCCGCTGTCACTTTCGAACGGGCCTGGTATTTCGAGTATTGCGGCAGGGCGATAGTCGCCAGAATGCCGATGATCGCCACCACGATCAGCAGCTCGATCAGTGTGAAACCCTTTTGGTTGTTCATAGACAGGCTCTCCATGCATGAGTCGGAATCTCATGATCTGCAAAGGGCTCAGCACAGGCCATGCCAACCGCCTGCAGACCCCGTGCGCTGGGCATCAACGCGCGATATCGCGCTTTCCTACAACCTCTAACCGCACTATCTGACACTTTTTGTCACCTGTGCCGGGCGTGTTTGGCGCTGTCACTTGACTAGGCTATAAGTCATGAACTGTCAGCATCCGGAATCCCCATGAATGACATCGCTCTGAGCGGTCTGGCCAAGCAATTGGTACAGGCCGAACTGCTTACGGAAAAAAGCGCCCAGCAGGCCTGGCAACAGGCGCAGCGCAATCGGCTGTCGCTGGTCAGCTACTTGGTACAGAACAAACTGGTGAAGAGTTCACAGGTGGCCGAGATTGCGTCGGAGCATTTCGGCATGGCCTTCATGGACCTCAATTGCCTGGACAAGGAAACCCAGCCCAAAGGCCTGGTCAGTGAAAAACTGGTGCGCCAGCACCACGCCCTGCCCTTGTGGCGCCGTGGCAACAAACTGTTCGTGGGCATTTCCGACCCGAGCAATCATCAGGCGATCAATGACATTCAGTTCAGCACCGGGCTGAGCACCGAAGCCATTCTGGTGGAGGACGACAAGCTCACAGAGGCCATCGAGAAATTCTTCGACACCCACGCCAGCGGTCTGGAGGACATGGCCGACGTCGATCTCGACGGCATGGATGTCGAGTCCGTCGACGACAGCCGCCAGGACGCCATCGGCGGGCTCGACGCCGATGACGCGCCGGTCGTGCGCTTCGTGCACAAGATGCTGCTCGACGCGATCAAGAGTGGCTCCTCCGACCTGCACTTCGAACCCTACGAGAAAAACTTCCGGGTGCGGGTGCGCACCGACGGCATCCTGCGCGAGGTGGCCAAACCGCCGATCCAGTTGGCCGGGCGAATCGCCGCACGCCTGAAAGTCATGGCCAGCCTCGACATCTCGGAGCGGCGCAAACCGCAGGACGGGCGGATCAAGATGCGCCTGTCGAAGACCAAGTCGATCGACTTCCGGGTCAACACTTTGCCGACCCTGTGGGGCGAAAAAGTGGTGATCCGGATCCTCGACCCGTCCAGCGCACAGATCGGCATCGATGCATTGGGTTACGAGCCGGCGCAGAAAGACCTGTACATGGCGGCGCTCAAGCAGCCGCAGGGCATGATTCTGGTGACCGGGCCGACCGGTTCGGGGAAAACCGTATCGCTGTACACCGGCCTGAATATTCTCAATACCGTCGACATCAACATTTCCACCGCCGAAGACCCGGTGGAAATCAACATGGAAGGCATCAACCAGGTCAACGTCAATCCGAAACAGGGTCTGGATTTTGCCCAGGCCCTGCGTTCGTTTCTGCGGCAGGACCCGGACGTGATCATGGTCGGCGAGATCCGCGACCTGGAAACTGCCGAAATCGCGATCAAGGCTGCACAGACCGGCCACCTGGTGCTGTCCACGCTGCACACCAACAGCGCCGCCGAAACCCTGACCCGCCTGCACAACATGGGCATTCCCGGGTTCAACATCGCCACCTCGGTAAGCCTGATCATCGCCCAGCGCCTGGCGCGCAAGCTGTGCAACCACTGCAAGAAACCGATCGAAATCCCCCGCGAAACGCTGATCAAGGAAGGTTTCCCGCCGGAACAGATCGGCAATTTCACGATCTACGAGCCGGTCGGTTGCGATCACTGCAACGGCGGCTACAAGGGACGCGTGGGGATTTACGAAGTGGTGAAAAACACCCCTGATCTGCAACGACTGATCATGGCCGAAGGCAACTCGCTGGAAATCGACAGCCAGATGCGTCGCGACGGCTTCGACGATCTGCGCACCTCGGGCCTGCACAAGGCCATGCAAGGCATCACCAGCCTGGAAGAAATCAACCGGGTCACCAAGGACTGAACATGGCGGTCAAGGCAGCGAAAATCAGCATCTACGCCTGGGAAGGCACGGATCGCAAAGGCAGCAAAGTCACGGGCGAGTTGAGCGGGCAGAACCCCGCGCTGATCAAGGCCCAGCTGCGCAAACAAGGCATCAACCCGGGCAAGGTACGGAAGAAATCAACGTCCTTGCTCAGCCTCGGCAAACGCATCAAGGCCCAGGACATCGCCCTCTTCACCCGGCAGATGGCAACCATGATGAAGGCTGGCGTGCCGTTGTTGCAGTCGTTCGACATCATTGGCGAAGGCTTCGACAACCCGGCGATGCGCAAACTGGTGGACGAAGTGAAGCAAGAGGTGGCGGCCGGCAACAGCTTCGCCGCCGCCCTGCGCAAGAAGCCGCAGTATTTCGATGAGCTGTATTGCAACCTGGTGGATGCCGGCGAGCAATCCGGTGCACTCGATACGTTGCTCGAACGGGTCGCAACCTATAAGGAAAAAAGCGAAGCGCTCAAGGCCAAGATCAAGAAAGCCATGACTTACCCCACAGCCGTGGTGCTGGTGGCGATGGTGGTCACGGGGATTTTGCTGGTGAAAGTGGTGCCGCAGTTTCAGGCGGTATTTTCCGGTTTTGGCGCTGAACTGCCGGCCTTCACGCTGATGGTGATCAGCATCTCCGAGTTCATGCAGCAATGGTGGTGGGCGGTGCTCGGCGCCCTGATTGCAGCAGTGTTCGGCGTCCGTCATGCGCTGAAGACATCCCAGGCATTGCGCGACCGCAAGGACACCTGGCTGCTGAAGCTGCCGCTGGTGGGCACGCTGATGTACAAATCGGCGGTGGCGCGATTCGCCCGCACCTTGTCGACCACCTTCGCCGCTGGCGTACCGCTGGTGGAGGCACTGGATTCGGTGGCCGGCGCTACCGGCAACGTGGTGTTCAAACGTGCAGTGCTGCGTATCCGCCAGGACGTCGCCACCGGCATGCAGCTGAATTTCTCGATGCGCAGCACCGGAGTGTTCCCGAACATGGCGGTACAGATGACCGCGATCGGTGAGGAGTCGGGCGCGCTGGATGACATGCTCGACAAGGTCGCCGGTTTTTATGAGGACGAAGTGGATAACATGGTCGACAACCTCACCAGCCTGATGGAGCCGTTCATCATGGTGGTGCTCGGGGTCATCGTCGGCGGGCTGGTCGTGGCCATGTACCTGCCGATTTTCCAACTCGGCTCAGCGATCTGACATGCCTATCGACGAACTCTTCAGTCTGTATCCGCTGGCCTTCGTACTCGCCGCCCTGCTGCTGGGGCTGGTGGTCGGCAGTTTTCTCAACGTGCTGGTCTGGCGTCTGCCGAAAATGCTCGAGCGCGATTGGCGCCAGCAGGCGCAGGACGTCCTTGGCCTGCCGAGCGAAACGCCGCTGCCGACCTACAACCTGATGCTGCCGCACTCCCAGTGCCCGCACTGCGGCCACCGGATTCGGGCATGGGAGAACATTCCACTGCTCAGCTACCTGTTCCTGCGCGGACGCTGTTCGGCGTGTGCCGCCCCCATCAGCAAACGTTATCCCCTGACCGAACTGGCCTGCGGCCTGCTCTCGGCATTCGTCGCCTGGCATCTGGGGTTCGGCTGGCCGGCCGGTCTGTTGATCGTCCTCACCTGGGGGCTGCTGGCGATGAGCCTGATCGACACCGAACATCAATTGCTGCCCGATGTGCTGGTGTTGCCGTTGTTGTGGCTGGGGTTGATCGTCAACAGCTTCGGGCTGTTCGTCTCCCTACACGCCGCGCTGTGGGGCGCGGTGGCCGGCTACATGGCGCTGTGGTCGGTGTTCTGGCTGTTCAAGCTGCTGACCGGCAAGGACGGCATCGGCCACGGCGATTTCAAGCTGCTGGCGCTGCTCGGGGCCTGGGGCGGCTGGCAGATTCTGCCGCTGACGATTCTGCTGTCGTCGCTGGTGGGGGCGATTGTCGGGGTGATTCTGCTGCGGCTGCGTGAGCAGAAAACCTCGACGCCGATGCCCTTCGGCCCGTATCTGGCAATTGCCGGCTGGATTGCCTTGCTCTGGGGTGGTCAAATAACCGACTTCTATTGGCAGTTTGTCGGTTTGAAATGAATACCCCTGTGGAAAAACCCTGGATTCTCGGCCTGACCGGCGGCATCGGCAGCGGCAAAAGCGCTGCGGCCCAGCACTTCATCGATCTCGGGATCCATGTGGTCGACGCTGATCACGCAGCGCGCTGGGTGGTCGAGCCGGGGCGTCCGGCGCTGGCGAAGATTGCCGAACACTTCGGGCCCGGCGTCCTGCAAGCCGATGGCACGCTGGACCGTGCGGCCCTGCGCAAGTTGATCTTTGAAGTGCCGGAAGAACGCCGCTGGCTCGAAGCCCTGCTGCATCCGTTGATCGCCGAGGAAATCGCTCACCATCTGGCGCTGGCAAAATCGCCTTATGCGATTCTGGTGTCACCGCTGCTGATCGAATCCGGACAATACGCGATGACCCAACGCATTCTGGTGATCGACGCCCCGCAACAATTGCAGATCGAACGCACCTTGCAGCGCGACCAGACCAGCGAGCAGCAGGTCCAGGCGATCCTCAAGGCCCAGTCGAGCCGCGAAGACCGCCTGAGCCGTGCCGACGATGTGGTGGTCAACGACCGTGACCTCGCCTGGCTGCACAGCGAAGTCGAGCGCCTGCATCACTTTTACCTGACTTTATCCGGAGGCCAAGCATGAGCCCAATCCCAACCGTTGACTGCCCAACCTGCGGCGCCCCCGTGGAATTCACCCCAGAGAACAAATTCCGCCCGTTCTGCTCCGATCGCTGCAAGCTGATCGACCTCGGCGCCTGGGCGTCCGAAGAGCACAAGATTCCGGTCGCCCCGGATGCCGAAGACGAAATGTTCTCCGGCGATTTCGACCCGCGTCACTGATCGCGATCAGGGCCGCATGAAGCCGTAGTCCTGATCGTCGTCGAGGTTTTCCGCGAGAAAGCGCAACTCGTCGGCCAGGTCTTCGGCGTTGCGCACCGTCTTGCTCTGTTGCACCACCGCGCTGAGCAAGGCGCGCAAACTCAGGCCCGGATCGAAACCGACCTCCAGCGCCATCTCCAGATTCTGCCGCGTTTCCTGCCTCGCCCACTCGTAAACACTCATGCCGCTGCTCCTGAAGGAATTTGGCCGAGCATGAAATGCCGTGCGGGTGGCGGGTTTGATGTGGATCAAGACTTGGGATCGTCGTCCTTCCAGGGCGCCGAAAGGTAGCGGGTGCGGTTGAAGGTTTCCAGCCACTCGGGACTGAACACCACCAGCGCGCTGATCACCATGCCGTTGATAAAGGCTTCGGGGAAAATCAGCAGCCACAGGTAGCCGATGAAGTCTTCCAGCCATTCCGGCATGGCAAACAGACCGTCGTACCATAGCAGGCTCAGGCTCAACGTCAGGCACAACAAGGCCGACAACGCCGCGGCAAAGAATCCGGAACAGAAGATATACACGAACGGATTTCGCGGCTGGGCACGCTCGACGATGATCGCCACGCACTCAGTGATCAACACCGGCAACAGGATCAGCAACGTACCGTTGACCCCGACCGCCAGCAGATCCTGACGCCCGAGCAACACCAACCCGATCTGCGCCACCAGCCCGCCGACAATCGCCAGCGGCCAGTCCAGCAAAAGTGTCACCGCGGTCATGCCGATGAAGTGATAAGAAACCCCGGTGTCGAAATCCCTGCGCACCATCCACAGCAAAAACACGGCGAACACGGTGCCGAACAGCAGGTGCTGACGGCGACTGTCACTGAACAACTCGACCCACGGCGCACGACAGATCGCCCAGATAAGCACCGGCAGATAGATCAGCCAGCCGACCGTCAGGCTTTGCGATGACAGCAACTCGGCGCCGATCATGGGCGGGCCTTCTCCAGTGCCTCGTGCAGTTGGGCCGCGTCGGTGTATTCACGCTGCTCGAGCAGTCGGCCGTCCTTGAGTTGCAGCCACAGCACCGAGCCTTCGGCGCCGGGATAACGCGACGCCACCCTGCCTTCACGATCAAGCATGACCCGATAGCTGTAGTCACGCATCGCCGGAACCGCGAACATCTTCGCGATCAGCGCCGGCATGCGCTGGATGTCAGCGACGAACACTGCGTGACGCGCCTCCAGATAGCCTTTTGGCTGGTCTTTCAACGCCTGCTTGATCAGCTTGGCGCCGTCCATGTCGCGCGCCACCAGCAGCGTCGTGGTGCGGTTATCGAGGGTAAAGGGCTGATCGTATTGATCCAGCAACGTCCAGGGCGCCAGCCGCTCACCGATTTCAAGCGCCTGGGCCCACAGCGGAATCACAGCCAACACCAGCAGCCAGCGAAATTTCACGTTCATCCCCTCGATTTGGCATTAATGGACGGTTTTCCTCAGTCTACACCGCCCATTGCAACCGCCCACTGACACACATTGCCGCGTGGTGCTTTCAGCTTGTCGCAATTGAACGCTAAGCTTGGGCTTATGGATGACTCAGATTATTTACGCCTGCTGACCATCGCGGCCGAGCAAGCCAACGCGTTCCTGTCCAATGCCCGCAAATGGGAGCGTGAGCGTTGGGTCTGCCAGCGCCTGCTGCAAGGCTTGAACATTCCTTACCGCGCCGATGAGTTTGCCCCTGCTGGCGAGCCGCCGGATGTGCTGTTTCGCGATGCCAATTTCGAAGTGTTTTTCGTACTCGACGAAGGCCGCCGACTCAACGATGAATGGCGCGACGAACTGCAACGCCGGCGCAGTGCATTTTCCCTCAGCCAACTGGTGCGCCGTGAAGCCAAGCCACGGCGGATTCCGGCCAATGAATTCTTGCTGCGGCTGGCGCCGACCTTGCGCAAAAAAGCGCACAACTACAAGGAACGCGGCATGGATCTGGGCGAACTGGACATCATCGCCTTCGCCAGTCTCAAGCGCGAGGTGCTGGACCTCAACAGCCACTTCCCACCGCCCACCGAGTATCTGCGTCAGGGCTGGCGCTCGCTGTCGCTGGTCGGGCCGACCTTCGCCCGGGTGCTGTTCGCGCATCCTGATGCACCGGATTTCCTGCGCAGCAACCTCGGTCGCAGCATCGTCTTCGATGTCGGGATCAGCCTGTGACGCCGCTGCAGCAGTTGATTGCCGACGTCCCGCAGACCGGGCGCGTGCGCTGGATCGGCGTGCGCCCCGAGTCTCGCGGGCCGATGATCGAACTCGACGCGGTGGAAGCACGACTGGAGGCCGGACTGACTGGCGATCACGCCCGGCCGGGAGTACGCAACGCGCGGCAGGTGACGTTGATTCAGTTCGAACACCTGGCCGTGATCAGCGCGTTGATGGGCCGGTCAGAGGATCATCCGGTCAAGCCTGAAGACCTTCGGCGCAATCTGGTCATCAGCGGTATCAATCTGTTTAGTCTCAAGGGTCGGCGCTTTCGCATTGGTCAGGCAATATTCGAGACCACTGGCTGGTGTCAGCCCTGCGCGCGCCTGCAAAACAACCTCGGCCCCGGCACCTTTCAAGCGGTGCGCGGGCATGGCGGAATTACCGCCCGGGTGTTACAAAGCGGGATCATCCGCCTCGACGACGGTGTTTCTGTCGAACCGGTTCCGGCCAGTGGCTATGCTGCGTTCAACCCGGGATAAAAACCGCTGTAGCGTCTCCACCTTCAGCAACGTCTACCTGACGAGGCCTTTATGACCAGCCGCCTGAACCCCGAAGACCAGAAGCATGTCGAAGAGTACCTGCAGTTGTCCCAACACCGTGTCGAGCGCCGGCCTTTCCGGCCGTGGATGCTCCTGGTGCTGGTGCTGGCAGTGACCATTGGTCTGGGCTTGCTGAGCCGACTTATCAGTTACCTGACGCTATGAGCTGCCTGGCGCTCGCTCGGGTAACCGCACCGATTTCCTTTAAAAACCTTGCGAGTTATCCCTATGTCCCATCGTATTGTCATTGTCGGCGGCGGCGCCGGCGGTCTGGAGCTGGCTACCCGTCTGGGTAAGACTCTGGGCAAGCGCGGCACGGCCAGCGTGATGCTGGTCGACGCGAACCTGACGCACATCTGGAAACCCCTGCTGCACGAAGTGGCCGCCGGATCGCTGAACTCTTCCGAAGACGAACTCAACTATGTTGCCCAGGCGAAATGGAACCACTTCGAGTTCCAGCTGGGGCGCATGAGCGGGCTTGATCGGGCGCAGAAGAAAATCCAGCTGGCCGCCACCTACGACGAGAACGGCGTGGAACTGGTACCGGCGCGTGAAGTGCCTTACGACACGCTGGTGATCAGCGTCGGCAGCACCACCAACGATTTCGGCACCCAGGGCGCGGCGCAGCACTGCCTGTTCCTCGACACCCGCAAACAGGCCGAGCGTTTCCACCAGCAACTGCTCAACCACTATCTGCGCGCGCATGCCGGACAGACCGATGTGGTCGAGCAGATCAGCGTGGCCATCGTCGGTGCCGGCGCCACGGGTGTCGAGCTGGCGGCAGAACTGCACAACGCGGCGCATGAACTGGCGGCTTATGGTCTGGACCGGATCAAACCGGAGAACATGCACATCACCCTGATCGAAGCCGGCCCGCGGGTGCTGCCAGCCCTGCCGGAGCGCATCAGCGGCCCAGTGCACAAGACCCTGGAGAAACTCGGGGTCAATGTAATGACCAATGCGGCGGTCAGCGAAGTGACCGCCGACAGCCTGATCACCGCCGATGGCAATGTGATCAAGGCCAGCTTGAAAGTCTGGGCCGCCGGGATTCGCGCACCGGGTTTCCTCAAGGACATCGACGGCCTGGAAACCAACCGCATCAATCAGCTGCAAGTGCTGCCGACGTTGCAGACCACCCGCGACGAAAACATTTTCGCCTTCGGTGACTGCGCCGCGTGCCCGCAACCGGGTTCGGATCGCAACGTGCCGCCGCGTGCACAAGCCGCACACCAACAGGCATCGTTGCTGGCCAAGTCGCTGAAGCTGCGTATCGAGGGCAAAACCCTGCCGGAGTACAAGTACACCGACTACGGCTCGCTGATCTCGCTGTCGCGTTTTTCCGCTGTGGGTAACTTGATGGGCAACCTGACCGGCAGCGTGATGCTCGAAGGCTGGGTGGCGCGGATGTTCTACGTGTCGCTGTATCGCATGCACCAGATGGCGCTGTACGGACCGTTCCGCACGGCAATGCTGATGCTGGGCAGCAAGATCGGTCGCGGTACCGAGCCACGCCTGAAGCTGCACTAAAACCAAAACTTGTGGGAGCTGGCTTGCCAGCGGTAGCGGTCGCTCAGTCGGCGATGATGTCGACTGATCCGCCGCTATCGCGGGCAAGCCACGCTCCCATATTGTTTTGTGCAGCTCACAAAATCAGCAGGCTCACTCCTGCAATCGATCACCGCTCATCAGAGCTGGAAGCGGCGCACCATGCCTTGCAGTGCGTTGGCCAGTTGCGACAGTTCTTGGCTCGACGCACGGGTTTGATCGGCACCCGTCGCCGAACGGACCGACAGGTAGCGAATGTTCACCAGATTACGATCCACTTCCCGCGCAACTTGCGCCTGCTCTTCGGCGGCACTGGCGATCACCAGATTACGCTCATGGATCTCATGCACCGAAGCGGTGATGGTTTCCAGCGCTTCCCCGGCGCGCTCGGCCAATGCCAGTGTGGCCGTGGCCCGTGCAGCGCTGGCCTGCATTGAGTCCAGCGCCAGGCTTGAACCACTGCGCATGCCCTGCACCATCTGCTCGATCTCCTGCGTCGATTGCTGGGTGCGATAGGCCAGCGCCCGCACTTCGTCGGCGACCACCGCAAAACCTCGTCCGCTTTCCCCTGCACGGGCCGCCTCGATGGCGGCGTTGAGCGCAAGCAGGTTGGTCTGCTCGGCAATGGCACGGATCACATCCAGCACTTTGCCGATGTCCTGTGACTGGTTGGCCAGCGATTGCACCAACTCGCCGGTGTGCTGCACGTCGCTGGCCAGCGCATTGATGGCCGATGCGGTATCAATGACCCGCGCCTGCCCCAGTTGCGCCGACTCACTGGATTGGCGGGTGGCATCGGATGTCGACACGGCATTGCGAGCGACTTCTTCAACGGCTGTGGTCATTTCATTGACCGCCGTCGCTGCCTGTTCGATTTCGTTGTTCTGCTGCTGCAGGCCTTGTGTGCTGTCGAGCGTCACCGCGTTGAGCTCATCGGCAGCGGTGGCCAATTGCGTGGCCGAACCGCTGATGCCTTGCAGCGTTTCCCGCAGGTTTTGCTGCATGGTTGCCAGCGCCTTGAGTAAGCGGCTGACTTCATCGTTACCGGGGGTTTCGATCAGCCGGGTCAGGTCGCCCCGAGCCACACTTTCGGCAGCGCTGACGGCGCTGCTCAGCGGACGGACGATGCTGCGGGTGAGCAACATCGCCAGCGCCACCGTGGCCAGCGCCGCCAGCGCTATGAAGAGGCTGACGATGGTGCGCGAGGTCCGGTAGTGGTCAGCGGATTTCTGGCTTTCCGCGGCAACCTGTCTGGCGAACAGATCCGCCAGGTCATTGAGCTGCTTGCCGGAGCCATCAACCACGGTCTTCATATCAATCAGCAACAGTTTGGTCAGTTCGTTACGCTGGCCTTGATCGGCCAGGATGAAGGATTGCGCAATGCCGGTGCGATAGGCAGCGAAGGTTTTTTTGAACTGGTCATAGAGCTGCTGGCCTTCCGGCGTGGTGACCAGTTTGTCGTAGGCGGCGATCTTCTCGCTCAGTTCCCTGTCGCGGGTGTCCATCTGGCTGCGGTAAGTCGCGATGTTCTGCGGATCCTGATCAAGGGCCATGCGCAGGGAAATCGTACGGATCCGCAACATCAGCTCGCGAATTTCGTCACCGCCGCGAATGCTCGGCAGCCACTGGCTCTCGACCGCGACCTCACTGTCACGGATGCTCGACATCTGCCCCAAGGCAAATACGCCGAGCAACGCCACCAGGACCGCGATCAGGGCAAAACCCAGCGCGGCACGTGGAGCAATATTCAACTGACGAAGCAACATGACGAACGCCCTTATTCTTGTATTGGCCAGATTGAAGGGGCGAACAGTGGCAGCCCCTCTCGTTAGCGGGCTATCGGCAAGTTGTACGATGACTTGAAAGGAATTGTCTGACGCGAGGACAAAAAAAATCCCCGTATCTTTCGATACGAGGATTTTTAATATGGTCGGGGTAAGGGGATTCGAACTCCTGACATCCTGCTCCCAAAGCAGGCGCGCTACCGGACTGCGCTATACCCCGGTAAAAAAAAGGCGACCTTTCAAAGATCGCCTTCTTCGATCAGCGCTTTTGGCCTCTGATCTTAAGATTCGATCCCAGTGTTACCTGGTTTCAAAAATGGTGGGTCGTGTGGGATTCGAACCTACGACCAATTGGTTAAAAGCCAACTGCTCTACCAACTGAGCTAACGACCCAAAAATGGTCGGGGTAAGGGGATTCGAACTCCTGACATCCTGCTCCCAAAGCAGGCGCGCTACCGGACTGCGCTATACCCCGGCTTGAAATTGGCTCCGTGACCAGGACTCGAACCTGGGACCCAATGATTAACAGTCATTTGCTCTACCGACTGAGCTATCACGGAACTACATATTTCAATTTACAACGGTGAAACTTACAGCTCTTAGACGTCGTTCGCATCGCTGCGTTCGTGTGTCTGAGGCGCGCTATTCTACAACCTAGAACACCTCTGTCAACCCCCTAAATCGCTTTCAAGTTAATGATTTGCAACTTATTTCAGATTTCAGCTCAGTGAGCTGAGATGCTGCGGGTGACTGACTGCGGGGCGCACTTTACAAGCCTTTTCCTTAGAGTTCAACAGCCTAACGAAAAAAAGGCCTCGCAAAGCGAGGCCTTCCTTATTTCATTGGCTTTACCGCTCAGTCGAAAACGATTTCGTCGTTCACGACCTTGCCGGTTGCCGTGTCGCCCGGCAGGAAATGCCCCGACAGGATCAACTGCGCCAACGGGTTTTCGATCCAGCGCTGGATCGCACGTTTGAGCGGACGTGCGCCATACACCGGGTCGTAACCCACGGCAATCAGCTTGTCCATCGCTTCCGGGCTCAGTTCCAGCTTCAGCTCGCGCTCGGCCAGACGACTGCGCAGACGGCCCAGCTGGATCTCGGTAATGCCCGCGATCTGATCCCGCGCCAATGGCTCGAAGATCACCACTTCGTCGACTCGGTTGATGAACTCGGGACGGAAGTGCGACGTCAGCGCGTCCATCACCGCTGCACGCTGGGCCTCACGATCACCGACCAGTTCCTGGATCTGCGACGAGCCGAGGTTCGAGGTCATGACAATCACGGTATTACGGAAATCCACCGTACGTCCGTGGCTGTCGGTCAGGCGTCCATCCTCCAGCACTTGCAGCAGGATGTTGAACACGTCCGGGTGCGCCTTCTCGACCTCATCCAGCAGGATCACCGAGTAAGGCTTGCGGCGCACCGCTTCGGTCAGGTAACCGCCCTCCTCGTAACCCACGTAGCCTGGTGGTGCCCCGATCAGCCGCGCCACGGAATGTTTCTCCATGAATTCGGACATGTCGATCCGCACCATCGCCTCTTCGGTATCAAAGAGGAATTCGGCCAGCGCCTTGCACAGCTCGGTTTTACCGACACCGGTCGGGCCGAGGAACATGAACGAGCCGCTCGGACGATTCGGATCCGCCAGTCCGGCACGCGAGCGCCGTACGGCGTTGGCCACCGCGACCACTGCTTCGTCCTGACCGATCACGCGCTGGTGCAACAGGCTTTCCATCTTCATCAGCTTGTCGCGCTCGCCTTCGAGCATTTTCGACACCGGAATACCGGTCCACTTCGAAACGACTTCGGCGATTTCCTCTTCGGTCACCTTGCTGCGCAGCAACTGGTTCTCGCTCTTGCCGTGCTGGTCGACCATTTGCAGGCTGCGCTCCAGATCCGGGATCACCCCGTACTGCAATTCGGCCATGCGGTTGAGGTCGCCTTTACGGCGCGCGGCTTCCAGTTCCTGACGCGATTGCTCGATCTTTTGCTGAATCTGTGCCGAACCCTGTACCTCGGCTTTTTCCGAGTTCCAGATTTCTTCCAGATCCGAATACTCACGTTCGAGGCGGACAATTTCTTCCTGGAGTTTTTCCAGGCGCTTCATCGCCGCTTCATCGCTTTCTTTCTTCAGTGCCTGGGATTCAACCTTGAGCTGAATCAAGCGACGCTCCAGACGATCGAGCACTTCCGGCTTGGAATCGATCTCCATGCGGATGCGGCTGGCGGCCTCGTCGATCAGGTCGATGGCCTTGTCCGGCAGCTGCCGATCAGTGATGTAGCGATGGCTGAGCTTGGCGGCCGCAATGATCGCACCGTCAGTGATCGCCACCTTATGGTGAACCTCATAACGCTCCTTGAGGCCACGCAGGATGGCGATGGTGTCTTCTTCGCTCGGCTCGTCCACCAGCACTTTCTGGAAGCGCCGTTCGAGGGCCGCATCCTTCTCTATATATTGGCGGTACTCGTTGAGCGTGGTTGCGCCGACGCAATGCAACTCGCCGCGAGCCAATGCCGGTTTGAGCATGTTGCCGGCATCCATCGAGCCTTCGCCCTTACCGGCGCCGACCATGGTGTGCAGCTCGTCGATGAACAGAATGATCTGCCCTTCCTGCTTCGACAGTTCGTTGAGCAGCGCTTTGAGGCGTTCTTCGAACTCACCGCGATACTTGGCACCGGCAATCAGCGCGCCCATGTCCAGCGACAACAGGCGTTTGCCCTTGAGCCCGTCCGGCACTTCGCCGTTGATGATGCGCTGGGCCAGACCTTCGGCAATCGCGGTCTTACCCACACCAGGCTCACCGATCAGCACCGGGTTGTTCTTGGTGCGACGTTGCAGCACCTGAATGGTGCGGCGGATTTCGTCGTCACGGCCGATCACCGGATCAAGCTTGCCGTCTTCGGCGCGCTTGGTCAGGTCGACGGTGTACTTGTCCAGTGCCTGACGCGACTCTTCGTGGTTGGCGTCATTCACCGCCTCACCACCGCGCAGGTTGTTGATTGCGTTCTCCAGGGCTTTCTTGCTCACGCCCTGGCCGAGCAGCAGTTTGCCGAGCTTGCTGTTCTCGTCCATCGCGGCGAGCAGCACCAGCTCGCTGGAAATGAACTGGTCGCCCTTCTGTTGGGCCAGACGATCAGCCTGATTGAGCAGACGCGCCAGATCCTGCGACATGTTGACGTCGCCGGTCGGGTTCTGGATTTTCGGTAATTGATCGAGCTCTTTGGTCAGCTCTTTGCGCAGGCTGTTGACGTCGAAGCCCACTTGCATGAGCAGGGGTTTGATCGAACCACCCTGCTGTTCAAGCATGGCTTGCATCAAGTGCGCCGGCTCGATGGCCGGATGATCGTGGCCAACGGCCAGGGATTGGGCGTCGGACAACGCCAACTGTAATTTGCTGGTTAAACGGTCTATACGCATGGGGTCACCTTCCTTTTGAGCAGGTCGGACCTAAAAACCATCCTGAATAAAGAAACCTGCCAGATACCACTGTAGATGCGGTCGATTCTGGGAGATTCAAGCGTCGGGAGATTGATGTAGATCAGACAAGCTTAGCGGGTGAGCCAGACAAGGGAGGCAAAGCGCCCCGTGCGCGACGTACGGCGGTAAGAAAAGAAGCGCGGATCGGTCACCGTGCAGAAACCGCCACCATAAACCGCCGTGACACCTTTGGCCGCCAGACGCAGGCGCGCCAGCAGATAGATGTCAGCCATGAACTTGCCAGCATTGTGGCTGGGCACGAAGGCGGCTGCTGCTTCCGGCAGTTGCTTGACGAAGACTTCGCGTACTTCCGGGCCGACTTCAAAGGCTTTCGGGCCGATGGCCGGACCGAGCCAGACCAGCACGTCCGCCGCAGCGGTGTCGAGATGATCGAGGGTGGCTTCCAGTACGCCGGCCGCCAATCCGCGCCAACCGGCATGGGCCGCCGCGACGCGAGTGCCGGCCCGGTTGCAGAACAATGCCGGCAGGCAATCGGCAGTCATCGCCGTGCAGGCAATCCCGGGAGTTGCCGTCCAACTGGCATCGGCGGTGGCCACCACGCCCGGATCAGCATGAGCCACGACAATGCCGTGCACTTGCTGCAACCAGGCAGGCTTTATAGAGAAATGTTCGGTCAGACGCCGACGATTCTCGGCGACTGCGTCCGGGCGATCATCGACATGATCGCCCAGATTGAGGCTGTCGAACGGCGCCTCGCTGACACCTCCCTCGCGGGTGGTGACACAGGCCCTGACGCTGGCCGGCGCAGGCCAGTCCGGCGTCAGCCAGTTCATCCGACGAAGGCCTCGCGATCCTGCTTGAGCAAGGTCAGCAGCCAGACGAAATCTTCCGGCAACGGCGATTCCCAGCTCATGCGTTCACCGGTGGTCGGATGATCCAGCTCAAGGAAGCGCGCGTGCAGTGCCTGACGCGGGAAGTGCTTGAGTGATTCGACCATGGTCGGGTTCGCCGCCGGCGGAATGCGGAAACGCCCGCCGTACGCCGGGTCGCCGACCAACGGGAAGTTGATGTGCGCCATGTGCACACGGATCTGGTGGGTCCGGCCGGTTTCCAGCTTGACCCGCACGTGCGTGTGGGACCGGAAACGCTCCAGCACGCGGTAGTGACTGACGGCCGGCTTGCCGCCCTCCATCACGGCCATGCGCTGGCGCTGCTGACCATGGCGACCGATCGGGGCGTTGATCTTGCCCCCGGCGGTCACCACACCGATCACGATGCACTCGTAGATCCGGCTGACGCTACGGCTCTGCAGCTGGGCAACGAGCTTGGTCTGCGCCTGAATGGTCTTGGCCACCACCATCAGACCGGTGGTGTCCTTGTCCAGCCGATGCACGATACCGGCACGCGGGACATTGATGATGTCCGGCACGTGGTGCAGCAAGGCATTGAGCAAGGTGCCATCGGCGTGGCCGGCAGCCGGGTGCACCACCAGGCCCGCAGGCTTGTTGATCACCAGGATGTCGTCGTCTTCATAGACGATGTCGAGCTCGATGTCCTGGGCGATCCACTCGCCCTGGGCTTCCTGCTCGGCAGTCAGCTCAAGGACGGCACCGCCATGCACGATGTCGCGCGGGCGGATGACCGCCCCGTCCACAGTCAGGCGACCTTCTTTGATCCAGGCGGAAAGGCGCGAGCGTGAGTGCTCAGCGAAGAGTTGGGCGGCGACTTGATCGAGGCGTTGGCCGCCCAAATCGGACGGCACCTCTGCGCGAAGTTCAATTTTATCGGACATGCTCTGACTGGGCGTCGGCACAGCCTTTGGTTTCGGCTGCGCGCTTGTGGTTAAATACGGCGTCTTTTGCCCCGAGGCTTTTCAACGGGGCGCTCATCATAACAGGACGGCCCCGCCCAAGACAGCGGCCGTCATAGGGACGCAAGCCGCCATGCAAGTGAAACACCTGCTGCTGATCGCCATCCTCGCATTGACCGCTGCTTGCTCATCGAAGGAAGTCGTCGACGAAAACCTGAGCGAAGCCGAGCTGTACCAGCAGGCTCAGACCGACCTGGACAACAACAGCTACACCAGCGCCACGGCCAAGCTGAAGGCTCTGGAGTCGCGTTATCCGTTCGGTCGCTACGCGGATCAGGCACAGCTTGAACTGATTTATGCCAACTATAAAAACGCCGAGCCGGAAGCTGCCAAGTCCGCCGCCGAACGTTTTATCCGTTTGCACCCACAGCACCCGAACGTGGACTATGCCTATTACCTCAAGGGCCTGACCTCGTTCGACCAAGACGTCGGCCTGCTGGCGCGCTTCCTGCCGCTGGACATGACCAAGCGTGACCCTGGCGCTGCCCGCGACTCGTACAACGAGTTCGCCCAACTGACCAGCCGCTACCCGAACAGCCGCTACGCGCCGGACGCCAAGCAGCGCATGATCTACCTGCGCAACCTGCTGGCCGCCTACGAAATCCACGTAGCCGACTACTACCTGACCCGTCAGGCCTACGTCGCTGCCGCCAACCGTGGCCGTTATGTAGTGGAAAACTTCCAGGAAACTCCATCGGTCGGCGACGGCCTGGCGGTGATGACCGAGGCTTACCAGCGTCTGCACCTGGACGAACTGGCCGCTACCAGTCTGGAAACCCTGAAACTCAACTACCCGAATCACCCGAGCCTGCAGGACGGTCAGTTCGTGCCATCGGTTGCCGAAGCCGACAACCGCTCGTTCCTGAGCAAGGCGACTTTGGGCCTGATCGAGTCGCGTCCACCGCTGCCGCCGGGAGAAACCCGCGCCAACCAGGACGTGCAGAAGCAGTTCCAGGACGCGAAAGACGCGATCCCGAACGAGCTCAAGCCTAAAGACGAAAACGGCGACGTGATCGAGGAAGAGCGTCATGAAGCCGAAGGCAACAACGAAGATCGTTCGTGGTTCAGCTACATGACCTTCGGCGTGTTCGACTGATCACATCGGTTACATGAAAAGGGAGATCTGCGGATCTCCCTTTTTTGTGGCGGCGCGTTAATAGTCTGTGCGCCTGCCGGCTCCTTGGCTAAACTGCCGGATCATTAGCCGAAAAGCCGCCCATCATGCTTCGTTTACTGTTCTGGATTGTCCTGATTTTCGCCGCGGTATGGCTGTGGCGCAAATTCAAGGCGCCCGCCTCGTCTGCTCAATCGCCCCGCGAGCAAGACGCCGCACCGATGGTGCGCTGCGCCCACTGCGGCGTGCATCTGCCCCGCGACCGCGCGCTGAACCTTCAGCAACAATGGTATTGCAGCCAGGCTCATCTTGAGCAAGGCCCGGGTGCCAGTGATCGCTGAGGCCGCCAACGCCGACCGTAAACAGGCACAGCGCCTGCTGCGCCTTTATCATCTTTACCGTTTGAGTGTCGGCATCACACTGGTGCTGCTGATCTCCAGCAATATGGACAATCGCCTGCTGACGTCGGCCGACGACGATCTGCTGCGCAGTGGCAGCTGGTTGTATCTGGTGCTGAACATCCTGCTCGTGGTGTTTCTGGAAAATACCCGGCGGCCCTCGCAGCTGTTCAGTCTGGCGCTGGTGGATGTGCTGCTGTTGTGCGGTTTGTTCTACGCGGCGGGCGGGGTGGCCAGCGCGATCGGCAACCTGCTGATTGTCTCGGTGGCGATCAGCAACACCTTGTTGCGCCGGCGCATTGGCCTGCTGATCGCCGCCATCGGCGCACTTGGCATTGTCGGCTCAAGCTTCCTGCTGAGCTTGAGCCATCCCCTGAGCGCCAATGACTATCTGCAAGCCGGAACCTTGGGCGCCTTGTGTTTTGCCGCATCGCTGCTGGTCCAGGGCCTGATCCGGCGCCTGGAAGTCAGCGAAAATCTCGCCGAACAGCGCGCCAGCGAAGTCACCAGCCTTGAAGCCCTCAACGCTCTGATTCTGCAACGCATGCGTACCGGCATTCTGGTGCTCGACGAGCAGCGCCGGGTCCAGCTGGCCAACCACAGTGCGAAGACGCTGTTGGCCCAGTCGCATCTTGAAGGCCATTTGATCAGCGACTATTCGCCGGCATTGGTCGAGCGCCTGCAACTGTGGCTGAGCAACCCGACCCTGCGCCCGCAGAGTCTGAAGATTCCCGGCAATGGCCTGGAACTGCAACCGAACTTCATCGCCCTCGATCAGAGCCCCAACCAGCAAACCCTGGTGTTCCTCGAAGATCTGGCGCAAGTCGCGCAGCAGGCCCAGCAACTCAAGCTCGCCGCGCTCGGGCGCCTGACCGCCGGCATCTCCCATGAAATCCGCAATCCACTGGGCGCCATCAGTCACGCCGCGCAGCTGCTGGGCGAGTCCGAGGAACTCGATGGTGCGGATCGGCGTCTGACGCAGATCATTCAAGACCACTCCCAGCGCATGAACCGAGTCATCGAAAACGTCCTGCAACTGTCGCGCCGCCAGCAGAGCGCCCCTCAGCGCCTGGATCTCAAGCCATGGCTGGAGCACTTCGTTGCCGAGAGCCGCGAACAGGCGAGCGAGCGGCAGTCGATTCATTTGCGGATCAATTCCGGGGACTTCATCACGTTGATGGATCCGGATCAGCTCACGCAGATTCTCGACAATCTGTTACGTAACGGCTGGCGCCACAGCGCCTTGCTGCACGAGCAGGCCGAGGTCTGGCTGGCGCTGTTCATCGACCCCGAGAGCCAGCTGGCGGTGCTTGAAGTCCAGGACAATGGCCCCGGGGTACCACTGGATCAACAACCGCATCTGTTCGAACCCTTCTTCACCACCAGCAGCCAGGGCACCGGCCTTGGGCTTTATCTGTCCCGTGAGCTGTGCGAAAGCAACCAGGCGCGCCTAGACTTCAAACCACGCCAAGGCGGCGGCTGCTTTCGCATCACCTTTGCTCACGGACGGAAACAAAGTTGAACACGAGCCCACGGCAAAAAATCCTCATCGTCGACGACGAGCCGGATATCCGCGAACTCCTGGAAATCACCCTGGGACGGATGAAACTCGACACCTTCAGTGCTCGCAACCTCGGCGAAGCCCAGGCGCTGTTGCAACGCAATGCGTTCGACCTGTGCCTGACCGACATGCGCCTGCCCGACGGCAGTGGGCTGGACCTGGTGCAGCACATCCAGCAACGTCATCCACAACTGCCAGTGGCGATGATCACCGCGTATGGCAGTCTGGAAACCGCGATCAACGCGTTGAAGGCTGGCGCCTTCGACTTCCTCACCAAGCCGGTTGATCTGACGCGCTTGCGCGAACTGGTCAGCACCGCGTTGCGCATACCGGCGGTGGGCGGCGCCGGCACGTCGATAGATCGGCGCCTGCTCGGCGACTCGCTGCCCATGCGCGATCTGCGCAAACAGATCGACAAGCTGGCGCGCAGTCAGGCGCCGGTCTACATCAGCGGAGAGTCGGGCAGCGGCAAAGAACTGGTCGCACGGCTGATCCACGAACAGGGACCGCGCGCCAGCAAGCCATTTGTGCCGGTCAATTGCGGGGCGATTCCGTCCGAGCTGATGGAAAGCGAGTTTTTCGGCCATCGCAAGGGCAGCTTCACCGGCGCGGTCGAGGACAAACCCGGGCTGTTCCAGGCCGCGCATGGCGGCACCCTGTTTCTCGACGAGGTGGCGGACCTGCCGCTGGCGATGCAGGTCAAACTGCTGCGGGCGATTCAAGAGAAAGCCGTGCGCAGTGTCGGCGGCCAGCAGGAAGCGGTGGTCGATGTGCGCATTCTCTGTGCGACCCATAAGGATCTCGAGGCCGAGGTCGCCGCCGGGCGCTTTCGCCAGGACCTGTATTACCGCTTGAACGTGATCGAACTGCGCGTGCCGTCCCTGCGCGAACGGCGCGATGACATTCAGGTATTGGCTGCGCACATGCTCCAGCGTCTGGCGGCAGGCAGCGGTCGAGCGGCGGCCCGCCTGCACCCACAGGCGCTTGAGGCGCTGAAAAGCTACCGCTTCCCGGGGAATGTGCGAGAGCTGGAAAACGTCCTCGAGCGGGCGCACACGCTGTGTGAAAACCAGTTGATCGAGGCGGCGGACTTACGCCTCAGCGAAGGTAATTGCGCGGTCGAGGGTGGCATCGCCGATCTTACCCGGATCGACAACCTTGAGGATTATCTGGAGAACGTCGAGCGCAAGCTGATCCTGCAGGCGCTGGAGGAAACCCGCTGGAATCGCACGGCAGCGGCGCAGCGCTTGAGTCTGTCATTTCGCTCGATGCGCTATCGGCTGAAGAAACTCGGTCTGGATTGATTCGTTAAAAGATCGCAGCCTGCGGCAGCTCCTACAGGAAATGCATTCCAATGCAGGAGCTGCCGCAGGCTGCGATCTTTTGCTTTTGCCTTAAATGCGACCTTCAGGCGCATACGGCGCCGGATCGATAATCGGCGTACGCCCGAGCATCACATCGGCAAACAACTGACACGACGCCGGCGCCAGCACCAGGCCGTTGCGGTAATGCCCGCAGTTCAGCCACAAACCGTCAAACCCCGGCACCCGGCCGATATACGGAATACCCTCCGGCGAACCCGGGCGCAAACCGGCCCAATGCCCCACCACTTCGGCCTCCGCCAGCGCCGGCAGCAACTCGACTGCCGAAGCCTTGAGGCTCTCCAGCGCGACCTCGGTCGGGGTCTTGTCGAAGCCTTCGTGCTCCAGCGTGCTGCCGATCAGAATGTGCCCGTCGCGACGCGGAATCGCATAACGTCCCTTGGCCAGCACCATGCTCGGCAGGAAATCCGCTGCACACTTGTAGAGAATCATCTGGCCCTTGACCGGCTCGACCGGGAGCGTCAGATCCAATGTCTTGAGCAGATCACCGCTCCATGCCCCGGCCGTCAGCACGATCTGCTCGCCGCGGATCAGGCCCTTGGACGTCTCGACGCCACTCACTCGCTCGCCTTCGCGAACAAACCCGCTGACTTCGCATTGCTCGTGAATCGTCACGTTCGGCAGCGCCAGCAACGCCGCTTTCAGCGATTTGACCAGACGCGGGTTACGCACATTGGCCACATCGGCCATGTAGATCGCCCGGGAGAACCCGCCACCCAGCACCGGCACCGCGTCGTGCGCCGCCGAGATATCCACAGCCCGCAGCGGACGGTTTTCCCGTTCGGCCCAGGCCAGTGCTTCGGTTTCATCTTCAAGATCCAGCCAGTACAGGCCGGTGGTGTGCACTTCGGGATCAACTCCGGTATCGGCAAACAGCCGCTCGCCCAGCTGTGGATAAAAATCCTGCGACCAATGCGCCAGCGCAGTGACGGCCGGGCTGTAGCGCCACGGGTACAGCGGGGAAACGATGCCGCCACCGGCCCAGGACGATTCCTGGCCGACGTTCGAGCGATCCAGCAGCACCACGCTGCGCACTTCGGAGGCGATGTTGTAGGCGGTCAGCAGGCCAATCACCCCGCCACCGACAATCACCACTTGCTGTTGCCTGGTCATGTTTGATCCAACCGTAATAAAGACAGCGGGCGCAAAGAGGCGCCCGTAAGAAGTTACCTCAGCGGCCCCAGCAATCCTTGGTGGTCAGCCCGGTGGTAGCGTTGTTCATGCTTCTGACGCCGGTGTTGGTCAGGGTGAAATCCCCGCACTTGTCGGTCGCCATGGTCGTACCGGCCTTGCGGGTGGCGGTCAGCAGAAAGGTCTGGTCAGCGATCGTCGGGGTGATGGTGTAGAAATCATTGCCCGTGCTCAGACCGGTGATGCCGGTGTAGACGTTGTTTTTGGTGTAAAAGCGCTCGAGGATTTGCGCCTGTTCCGAAAGCAGCGACACCACTTCGGCGCGCCGGCCCTTTTTCAGGTACTCGGTGTAGCTCGGTGCGGCGATGGTGATGATGATCCCGATGATCGCAATCACGATCATGATTTCGATCAGGGTGAAGCCCCGGTTGAATCTGCGCATGCCTCAAACTCTCACTTACTGTATTTGTCGCCACATGATACGACGGCTGCCGCCACCGGGTTTTTCCACCAGCGTGGTCACGGTGCCACTGGAATCGTTGACAAACTTGCGAGCCCCGCCGTTGACGATGGCGTTCAGGGTCGGAATCCCGCCGGTGAACACCACGCCACTGGAGATCGTGTCGTTGCTGTCGACCACGCCATCGGAACTGGTGTCGAGCACCGCGTAGTTGAGCATCTTACCGCTGAACGCATCGAGTTCGACCAGTTTGCCGGTACCGAAACTGGCACAAGGGTCCGTGGTGTCGACACTGGCGGTGGTAAACACGATGCGTCCGAGCACCAGACTGGCCTGATTGATCACCCGCTCGCCAGTCAGCACATTGTTGTACACCAAAGGCAGATACCAGCCCTTCTCCCCCGGATAGGTCGTGTCGTTCTGGCTGGTAGTGATGAACTGCCCGGTGCTGCCGGAGAACACTCCGGTCACCGCCTGCGCCTGCAGACTGCTGACCGTCAACTGTCCGGAACCGCCGTCGGCATCCCACACCGAGTAGAACGCCTGCAAATCCTTGTTGGTCTTGTCGGCGGTCTCGTTGAATTTGCCGGTGCCGACGAAGATCTGTTTGCCCCCCAGCGAATTGTCCGCCAGCAGCGGCTGCGCGGTGATCGGCTGAGTCGCACCGCCCGCCGTGGTGAACAGTGGTTTGCCGGAAAACGCCACGCCCCAGCTGTCGGTCGACGTCGCGCTCAGATCGAATTTCCACAGGCGCCCTTTCAAATCACCGCCATAGGCGGCCTGCACCACGTTCGAAGAATTGACCTTGAGCTTGACCGACGACAGACCATTGGTGGTCTCGGTGCTGTCGATGACGATCTTCTTGATCAACGAACCGTCACGCACATCCAGCACATACAAAGCCGCCACTCCGGAGTTGCTGCCATAACCATTGGCAATGAACGCCGCCCAGCGACCGTCGGCCAAGCGTGCCACTTCCGGCCGCGCGTAGGCATAACCCAGATCATTAAATGCGTTGGCTGTGTTCGCTGTGGCGGGTGCGCTGACTTCCCACAAGGCATTGAGCACATTGCCCGCAGACGCGTCGAACAGTTGCAGCGCGTAGAAAGTCTTGCCGCCAGCACCGGTGCCGCCGATGGCCAGGGTTTTCCAGGCGCTGTTGATTTGCGCGTCATACACACCGACCTGACCGTCCACCAGAAACTTGTGGCTGACACCATTGATGTACGCCGGATCGGCAATCAGCCGTAGCGACGGCAACACGCTGGACGGCATGTAGGCATAACGTCGAGTGCCGTTGGCCGAGTTGATCACGTTGACGAACCCGTCGTTGGCATTCACCACCAGACTCGAATTCATGTTCGCTGCTTTGGTGGTCAGGTACGTGGTGTAAGTGGTGTCGCCCGATAGGTCGGAGGCGGTTTTATCACTGGGCGAAGCCAGCACCAGTGGCGAGTTGATGATGTCGCCGAGCAATACGCTGCGCACCTTGAGCCCGGTCTTGTTGGTGCCCTTGCTCCACTCCACCAGATCGCTGCCGCTGATGCCGGTGGGCAGGCTCTGGCTGAGCGCCGTCTGTTGGGCCGCGGAAAAGTTGCCGTAGGCCAGCGTCACGGCGGCGTTGCTGCTGGTGTTCCACGATTGATAGGTCGGTGCGGTCGCGCCCGGGACGATAGTGGTATCGGTGGTCCACAGGGCCGCCGAGGTGTTCACCGCGCCCGCCGAAGTGAAGCCGAATGACTTGATCGTGCCACGCCAGTCCTTGGGGTCGTAGCTGGTCTGGAAATAACTGGTGCCACTGGCCAGCGTGGTGCCGCTGGTGACTCCCGCGCCGCCGGAACCGGCCTTGGAGGTGATATCGCTCAACGCCGAAGACAAAGCGGTGTTGAGACCGGTGCTGTCGGTCGCCTGGTAATAGCGGCCCTGCCCGTAGCTGGCAGCGTCCGAGAGCATGTCGTTGTCGGCGGTAAAACCGACGGTGTAGGTATTCATGTTCTGCTTGGGAAAATCCACCGCGTTCCAGCTTTTGCCGGCAGCGTCGGTCCCCGTCGAACGCATGTCGATGTCGAAGGCGAATTTGGCAATGTCATCCAGATACAGCGTGTCACCCTCGTTATCGCCATTGAGGTTGTTGCCGTCATTGTTGATGCCGTCCCAGTTCGGCAGACGACTGCCACCCAAAGGATCATTGCTCGGGAAGGTGCGGTCGTAAGTCGGCAAACCGTCGGTGATGACCACGCCGTAGTTTTTCTGGCAGCGGTACTGGATCGGACTGGTGTAAGTCGTCGGCGTGCTGTTGTAGTACGGCGCCATGCCGCGCATGTAGCGGGTGATTTCGTAGTAGGTTTCCGCCAGCGGCGTGTTGGCCACGGCACCTAAAGCGTTAATCGAGGAAATCAGCGCGTTGTAGTTGGTGTCGGCCTGCGCCTGGGTCACGCTGCCGGACACCGGAGACAGGTCGCTGATGGCGCGGGCGATGTAGCCACCATTCCCCGGATTGTTGTTGGTGACCGGGTTGAAGGTCGACAGGCCCATGCGCAAGTTACGGTTGCTGGTGACCAGGGCGGTGGACACGTTGCGCGCGACGTTGATCCGGTAGTCGTTGGGAATCGCCCCGGTGGTGAAGTCGCGGGTGCCACTGTTGATCGCCAGACTGACCACATAAGAAATGTAATCCCCCGTGTAGCGCGTATTGCCGCCGCCCACCGGATCAGGCAGTTTCAGGCACAGCGGTGCAATGCTGTTGTTGTAAAAGGCGAAGGCACCGCCGGAACAACCGGATGTCGGCAGGTTCGATAAAAACACCGGATCGCCGGTAATCGCGGGCGCATTCAATGCCGAACACAGGCCAAGGAACGCATTGCACTGCCGGGCCGGGGTGCGCGTGACGTTCGGGTCGAATCCTGCCGCGTAAATGATGCTGTTCATACTGCCGGAATCGTCGATCAGCAACATCACGTTGGGCGGCACCGCCGCTGCGCTCAAGAGTGGCGAATCGGACGGCGTGAACGCATACGCCGGCGCCGCCAGATACAAGCCCAGCAGCATGCCCGTCAACAGTGTCCAGCAGCGCTCAATACTTCGCATAGACACTCTCCACCACACTGCGCGACGTACCGGCAATGCCGACTGCCGTAACCCGATACAGGGTCGCCGACGTGTTGCTCGGCACGTTGACCGCCGTCAGAGTGGTACCGATATTCTGTACACCATAAAAGCCGTTACCGGCTGCAATCCACGTTACGCCGGAAGTCGAATTGAGCCCCGCCGCACTGACCACCGAGGACTCTGCTGGCGGCGCACACTGCGTGGTATTGGCACACACCGCCAGCGAATAACTGTCGAGTTGCACCGCACTCTCGCCGATACGCAGCGCAGCCTCGGCGGTCTGGAACGACTGATTGCGCAGGCTGACGCTGCCGGCCATTTTCTCCTGCAGGTTGGCGCTCTGCATCGAGGACAGCCCGATCAAGGTCAACAGCAACAGGAACACCAGACTGACCAGCAGCGCCATTCCGCGCTGGTTTTGCCGCTGGTTGAATGCAACGTTCATCAGCCCGGCCCTCACTGCAAGCGGTTGCGCAACGCGGCAACCACGTTGAAGGTTTGATTGGCCACCCGATTGTTCGGGTCGGTGAGGGTCAGGCTCAGGCGCACACTGCGAATACGCGCCGGATCGCTGGGGTTGGCGCTGTAGGAGGAAGCCGCGACGTCGGTGGCGGACGCGGCCAGGCCGAAGGTCACATTAAAGGCACTGACGTTATTCACCAGGACCTGTTGGGTCGGGGTGCCGCTGCCGGCGCCCATGAGAATCTGGTTGTTGCTGAAGCTGTAGATCAAGCGGCGGATCGGAAAAGCGATCTGCCCGCTCGCCGCCGCCCGCAACCCGGTATAGGCCGTGGCGCTGTTGCGGCAATCGGAGAGCACCGTCCAGGTCGGTGTGCCGCCACTGCCGCCAACATCGGCGGTGACCAGGGTCAGCTTGAGGTTGCTGTTGTCCCAGTTGATCGGCGTAACCTGCGCCGCGTAGAAATCCCCTGCCGAACTCGCGTCAGTAATTGTGCCCAGGCAGCCAAACATGCCGACCATGCGCAGTTCCTGGATCATCTTGCTCAGGACAAAACGCGCGTCTTCCTGCATCGCAGCGGCGGTGTTCTGGCTGACGTAAGTGTTTTTGGCCGCAAGGAACGTCTGCACCACCCCCAGTACGATGATCAGCCCAAGCGCCAGCGCGATGAGCATTTCGATCAGGCCGAACCCCCGCTGATCATGCTTCATGGCGTGGCCACCGGGTCGACCGTGGCGCGACTGGTCAGAACAAAGCTGCGTGTGGTGCCGGTGGCATTCGCGGCCCGCGAGTCATTCCAGTTGATGGTGATGGTGTACACCCGCTGATTGAGGGTGATCGTGCCCGTGGCGGTGGGCCCGCCGAAATTGACGATGTTGGTGGTGAAGTCGTAAAGATCCTGATCGCGGGCCACACCGAGATTGCCCGAGGTCGGCGGCGTCACCGTGTAGTCGGCGGCAGCGTTGGCGCGGATGCGGTCCATCATGTCGTAGGCGATAAAACTGGCCTGACTGGTCATTCGTGAACTGTCAGTGTATTTCAGCGCATTGAGTTGCACGGCGGCTGCGCCCAATATCCCGACCGTCAGAATCAGCAACGCGACCAGCACTTCGATCAGCGACATGCCTTCCTGTGCCTGTGTGCTCCCTGCCCTCATCCGCAACTTCCACCCGATTGAATTCGTCCGTTCAGACACACGTTCAGCGTCCTGCTTTGCGTTCCCAGCACGTAACTGATGACCACCGCTGTCGACGGCGCCGCCAGGCCACCCAGATTATTGAAATCCAGTGCGGACACTCCTGAGGGTAGCGTCAGAGTCGCGCCGCTGCTCATCGCTGGAACAACCCGCAATACATTGGCCGCAGTGCCAGTACCATCGTAGACCGACAATTCGCCGGTCCACACGCTGCCGCCGGCGCTCGGTCGCAAGCGTGTGGTCACGCCGCGATCAATCGCCTCCAGCCGCGCAAAGTTGATGGCACGCTGCAGGTCGCCCATTTCCGTATCGGCCTTGCTGCTCTGGATCGAGCGGGTGAAACCCGGCACCGCCAGGGTGATGAGGATCACCAATACGGCGACCGCAGCCAACAACTCGGGCAGCGTGAAACCTTTTGTACGATGATCCATCGATGCCCTCCGTTGCCGTCGGCTATACCTGCTTCTACAAACTAGAACATTCGACCGGCCTGCGTCGGTTGATTTGCCCTGCCCGGTAAAAAGGATCGTGCCGGGCTTCATGCTCCACGGAGGGAGTCGTCATGCCGCAACAGGGTTTCAGCCTGATCGAATTGCTTATGGGACTGGCGATTGGCGCAATTGTTCTGTCACTGATCAGTCCGGCGTGCGCCGCCTTCACCGAATCAACCCATCGCGAGCAAGCAGCGCGGTCACTGCTCGAGGGCATTCGCAACGCCCGCACCCTGGCCATCACCCGCAATCAGAGTGTGGTAATCCATGGCATCGGTGGCGACTGGAGTCAGGGCTGGCGGATCATTCTGGATCTCAACGGCAAGGGGCCGCAGGACAGCAGCAATCCGCTGCTGGTGGAAAAGGCGAGTGACGGACGAATACCGATCGTCGGCAATTGGGCGGTGAGTCGTTATGTGCGTTTCAGCAGTCTGGGACAACCGCTGATGCCCGGGCGGGCGTTTCAGGCGGGGACGCTACATATCTGCTCGGCACGCGAGCCGGTCAGCCAACTCCAGGTGGTGCTGGCGGCAACCGGTCGGGTGCGCCTGACCAGCGCAAAGGCTGAGCAGGCGCTGTGCCTGAAGACGAAGAACGTCAGATCGAGCGGACGCGCAGCTCTTTCGGCATCGAGAAGGTGATGTTCTCTTCGCGGCCGGCCAGCTCATCGGCACCCGTCGCGCCCCAGGCCTGCAACTGCTGGATCACGCCGCGAACCAACACTTCCGGCGCGGAGGCTCCGGCGGTGATGCCGATGCGCTCAACGCCATCGAACCAGCTTTTCTGCAGGTCTTCGGCGCCGTCGATCAGGTAGGCCGGCGTGGCCATGCGTTCGGCCAGTTCACGCAGGCGATTGGAGTTGGAGCTGTTCGGGCTGCCCACCACCAATACCACGTCGCACTCGTCGGCCAGTTGCTTGACCGCGTCCTGACGGTTTTGCGTGGCGTAGCAGATGTCGTCCTTGCGCGGACCACCGATGGCCGGGAAACGTGTGCGCAGGGCATCGATCACGCGACTGGTGTCGTCCATCGACAGGGTGGTCTGGGTCACGAACGCCAGTTTTTCCGGGTTACGCACCTGCAGTTCGGCCACGTCTTTTTCGTCTTCGACGAGGTAGATCGCGCCGCCATTGCTGGCGTCGTATTGGCCCATTGTGCCTTCGACTTCCGGGTGGCCGGCGTGGCCGATCAGGATGCATTCACGACCGTCGCGGCTGTATTTGGCGACTTCGATGTGCACCTTGGTCACCAGCGGGCATGTGGCGTCGAATACCTTCAAGCCACGGCCGGCCGCTACATTGCGCACGGCCTGGGAAACACCGTGGGCACTGAAGATCACGATGACGTCGTCCGGCACTTGATCCAGTTCCTCGACGAAGATCGCGCCACGGTTGCGCAGGTCTTCGACGACGAATTTGTTGTGCACCACTTCATGACGCACATAGATCGGCGGCCCGAAGACTTCCAGGGCGCGGTTGACGATTTCGATCGCCCGGTCCACGCCGGCGCAGAAGCCACGGGGGTTGGCGAGTTTGATTTGCATGCTGTGCCTCGTGTCTTGCGCGCAAGAAATAGCGAAAACGGTTGAAAACATTGTGGGAGCGAGCCTGTTGTGGCGAGGGGATTTATCCCCGATCGATTGCGAAGCAATCGTCAAAACAGTCAACGCTTTCCGGCTCTGGATCGCGGTGATCGGATTCGGGGGCGCTTCGCACCCCATCGGGGATAAATCCCCTCACCACAAAAGCCCACTCCCACAGTGGTTCTGCTGTGTACTCAGATCGCTTTGACGTTGATGATCTCGACGTCAAAGGTCAGCGTCTTGCCGGCCAGCGGATGGTTGAAGTCGATGGTCACTTGCGCGTCATCGAACGCTTTCACCACACCCGGCAGCTCAGTATTGGCCGCATCATTGAAGATCACCAGCAGACCCGGCGACAGTTCCATGTCGGCAAACTGCGAGCGCGGGATGATCTGTACGTTTTGCGGGTTCGGCTGGCCGAAGGCGTTTTCCGGCTCGACGGTCAGCGTACGCTTGTCGCCGGCCTTGAAGCCGAACAATGCCGCTTCGAAACCCGGCAGCAGGTTGCCGTCGCCGACCTTGAAAGTCGCCGGGGTTTTGTCGAATGTGCTGTCGACCGTGTCGCCGTTCTCCAGGCGCAATGCAAAGTGCAAAGTGACTTCCGTGTTCTGGCCGATGCGTTGCTCAGCCAATACCTGTTCAGTCATGAACGGCTTCTCCGGTTTTCTTACTTTTGAACATGTCCAGTGCCAGCATCACCGCACCGACGGTGATGGCGCTGTCGGCGAAGTTGAACGCCGGGAAGTACCAGCGGTTCTGCCAGTGCACCAGAATGAAGTCGATCACATGGCCCAGGGCAATGCGGTCATACAGATTGCCCAGCGCGCCACCCAGCACCAGCGCCAAGGCGACGGCCAGCCAGGTATCGTTGCGGCCCAGACGCTTGAGCCAGACTACCAGCACCGCACTGACCACGATCGCGATCAAGGCGAACAGCCAGCGCTGCCAGCCGGAGCTGTCAGCCAGGAAGCTGAACGCCGCGCCGGTGTTGTAGGCCAGGGTCCAGCTGAAGTAATCGGGAATGATCACGATCTGCTGGAACATTTCGAGCTTGCCTTCGAAGTAGAACTTGCTGGCCTGGTCGATGACCAGAACCAGCAAGCTCAACCAGAGCCAGCCCAACCGTCCGAAACGGCCAACGGCGTTAGGCATAGTGACGAACCTCGCCGGCGCCATCGATGTTGTCCACGCAACGGCCGCAGATTTCCGGATGCTCCGGGTTCACGCCGACGTCTTCACGGCAGTGCCAGCAACGGGCGCACTTCGGGAAGGCCGATTTGACGATCTTCAGTTTCAGGCCGCTGACTTCGGTGGCTACCGCGTCCGCAGGAGCCTGAACGAAAGGTGCCACGCTGGCAGTCGAGGTGATCAGCACAAAGCGCAGCTCGTTGCTCAGCTTGGCCAGGTCGGCACTCAGCGCGTCTTCGGCGAACAGCGTCACTTCGGCTTGCAGGTTGCCACCGACGGCTTTGGCCGCACGCTGGATTTCCATCTCTTTGTTGACCGCCACCTTCACTTCCATGATGCGATCCCAGTAGGCGCGACCCAGCTCGAAGCCTTCCGGCAGCTCGGTCAGACCTTCGTACCAGGTGTTGAGCATCACCGATTCATTGCGCTCGCCCGGCAGGTACTGCCACAGCTCGTCGGCGGTGAACGCGAGGATCGGCGCGATCCAGCGCACCAGCGCTTCGGAGATGTGGAACAGCGCGGTCTGGCACGAGCGGCGTGCCTTGCTGTCGGCACCGGTGGTGTACTGGCGGTCCTTGATGATGTCGAGGTAGAAACCACCCAGCTCCTGCACGCAGAAGTTGTGGATCTTCGAGTAAACGTTCCAGAAACGGTATTCGCCGTAGTGCTCTTGCAATTCGCGTTGCAGCAGCAGCGTGCGATCCACCGCCCAGCGATCCAGTGCGAGCATGTCTTCAGCCGGCAGCAGGTCGGTGGCCGGGTTGAAACCGGTCAGGTTGGAAAGCAGGAAGCGCGCGGTGTTACGGATGCGACGATAGGCGTCCGCGCTGCGCTGCAGGATCTGCTCGGACACGGCCATTTCGCCGGAGTAGTCGGTCGACGCGACCCACAGACGCATGATGTCGGCGCCCAGGGTGTCGTTGACTTTCTGCGGCGCGATCACGTTACCCAGCGATTTGGACATCTTGCGCCCGGACTCATCGACGGTGAAGCCGTGGGTCAGCAGTTCGCGGTACGGCGCGTGGTTGTCGATGGCGCAACCGGTCAACAGCGACGAGTGGAACCAGCCGCGGTGCTGGTCGGAACCTTCCAGGTACAGGTCGGCACGCGGGCCGGTCTCGTGGCCCATCGGGTGCGAACCGCGCAGAACGTGCCAATGCGTGGTGCCCGAGTCGAACCAGACGTCGAGGGTGTCGCTGATCTTGTCGTATTGCGGGGCTTCATCGCCCAGCAGTTCGGCAGCGTCGAGTTTGAACCAGGCTTCGATGCCTTCGACTTCGACGCGCTTGGCGACTTCTTCCATCAGTTCGACGGTGCGTGGGTGCAGCTCGCCGCTTTCCTTGTTGAGGAAGAACGGGATCGGCACGCCCCAGTTGCGCTGACGGGAGATGCACCAGTCCGGACGGTTGGCGATCATCGAGTGCAGGCGCGCCTGGCCCCAGGCCGGCACGAACTTGGTGTCTTCGATGGCCTTGAGCGAGCGTGCGCGCAAGGTGTCGCCGCTGACTGGTTCTTTGTCCATGCCGATGAACCACTGCGCGGTGGCGCGGTAGATCAGCGGGGTCTTGTGGCGCCAGCAGTGCATGTAGCTGTGTTCGATGACGGTGGTGTGCAGCAGCGCACCGACTTCGGTCAGTTTTTCGACGATGGCCGGGTTGGCCTTCCAGATGAACTGGCCGCCGAAGAATTCCAGCGACGGCACGTACACGCCGTTGCTTTGCACCGGGTTGAGGATGTCATCGTTGACCATGCCGTATTTCTTGCAGGTCACGAAGTCGTCCACACCGTAGGCCGGAGCGGAGTGAACCACACCGGTGCCGGCGCCCAGTTCGACGTAGTCGGCCAGGTACACCGGCGACAGGCGGTCGTAGAACGGGTGGCGGAAGTTGATCAGTTCCAGCTCTTTACCGGTGGTGGTCGCGATGACCGAGCCTTCAACGCCGTAACGCGACAAGCAGGACTCAACCAGCTCTTCAGCCAGGACCAGCAGCTTGTCGCCGATATCAACCAGCGCGTAGTTGAATTCCGGGTGAACGTTCAGTGCCTGGTTGGCCGGGATGGTCCACGGGGTGGTGGTCCAGATCACGATCGAAGCGGGTTTGCTCAGCGATGGAAGACCGAACGCGGCGGCCAGTTTGGCTTCGTCGGCGATCGGGAAGGCCACGTCGATGGTCGAGGACTTCTTGTTCTCGTACTCGACTTCGGCTTCGGCCAGGGCCGAACCGCAATCGAAGCACCAGTTCACCGGCTTGAGGCCCTTGAACACGAAACCGCCCTTGACGATTTCGGCGAGGGCGCGGATTTCACCGGCCTCGTTCTTGAAGTCCATGGTTTTGTACGGGTTGGCGAAGTCGCCGAGCACGCCGAGGCGGATGAACTCGGTCTTCTGCCCTTCGATCTGCTCGGTGGCGTAGGCACGGCACAGCTCGCGGGTCTTGTCCGCGCCCAGGTTCTTGCCGTGGGTCACTTCAACCTTGTGCTCGATCGGCAGGCCATGGCAGTCCCAACCCGGAACATACGGCGCGTCGAAACCCGACAGGGTTTTCGAGCGGATGATCATGTCCTTGAGAATCTTGTTCAGTGCGTGACCGATGTGGATCGTGCCGTTGGCGTACGGAGGGCCGTCGTGCAGGACGAACTTCGGACGATCCTTGCCAATCTCGCGCAACTTTCCGTACAGGCCAATACTGTCCCAGCGCTGCAGGATCTGCGGTTCGCGCTGTGGCAGGCCGGCCTTCATTGGGAAGGCGGTGTCCGGAAGGTTTAGCGTGGCTTTATAGTCGGTCATTTAAGGCTCTTCATTAGCGATGGGCGCTAGGTGCGGCTAGTGCACGGGCGGCGGCGACATCCGCGTTGATCGCCGTTTTCAGTGCCTCCAGGGAGGCGAAACGCTGCTCTTCACGCAGCTTTTGGTGGAAAACCACCGTCAGACGCCGGTCATACAGATCGCCGGCAAAATCCAGTAGATGAACTTCAAGGTGGGCTTTGCCATCACCTTGGACCGTGGGCCGCACGCCGATATTGGCGACGCCAGGCCAGGTCTTGCCGTCGATGTCCACATCCACCAAGTAAACCCCGGTGAACGGCACACGACGACGCTTGAGTTGAATGTTGGCAGTGGGCGTACCCAGTTGCCGGGCCAGTTTCTGGCCGTGCAGCACGCGACCGGCGATCCGGTACGGGCGGCCGAGCAAGCGTTCGGCCAAGGCAAAATCGGCGGCGGCCAACGCGTTGCGCACCTGGGTACTGCTGACGCGAATGCCGTCCAGCTCAACGGTTTGCGCGGCTTCCACGGTAAAACCGTGGACCTGGCCGGCCTGCAGCAGAAAATCGAAATCGCCAAGGCGATCGCAGCCAAAGCGGAAATCGTCGCCGACTTCCAGATGCTGCACGCCGAGGCCGTCCACCAGGATGGTATCGACGAACTCACTGGCGCTGAGCTTGCTCAGGCGCTGATTGAAAGCCAGGCACAACACCCGGTCGACGCCTTCGGCGGCCAGCAGCTGCAATTTGTCGCGCAAGCGGGCCAGACGTGCCGGCGCGGTCTCCGGGGCAAAGAACTCCCGGGGCTGCGGCTCGAAAATCACCACGCAGCTGGGTACGCCCAACTCAAGCGCACGCTCACGCAGGCGGGCCAGGATAGCCTGGTGACCACGGTGAACACCGTCAAAGTTGCCAATAGTGGCGACGCAGCCCCGATGCTGGGGGCGCAAGTTGTGGAGGCCTCGAACCAGCTGCATAACGCGCTTCTTGCTCATAAAGTGGTCGATTATAACCACACCCGACGGTCGACGACAGGCAACACCGTAACGCAAAGTGATCGAGCCGACAAAACTGCCGGCCCGTGCCCGGTTATAAAGGCTGAAACCTCAGCTCAAAGCCTTGCGATTGAAGTCGCGCAGACGGAAACCGAGCAGCAGCAACATACCGAAATACGCCACCACACCAGCAACCACCAGCGCCCCCAGACGCAGGAAGCGCTCCAGCATGTGCCCCTGATCCCAGGCCGGCATGAAATGCATGCCCAGCAGCAGCACTGCCGACATCACCGCCACCGCTACCACCAGCTTGAAACCGAACATGTACCAGCCCGGTTGCGGCTGATACATCTTTTGCTTGCGCAGTTGATAGAAAAGCAACCCGGCATTGAGGCAGGCTCCGGCACTGATCGCCAGCGCCAGACCGGCGTGAGCCAGCGGACCGATCAACACCAGATTGAACAGCTGCGTGCACACCAGCGTGAAAATTGCGATTTTCACCGGGGTGCGGATGTTCTGTTGCGCATAAAAGCCCGGCGCCAGCACTTTGATCACGATAATCCCCAGCAGACCGACAGAATAGGCAATCAGCGCACGCTGGGTCATGGACGCATCGAACGCGCTGAATTGCCCGTACTGGAACAGGGAAACAGTCAGCGGTTCGGCGAGAATCCCCAGCGCCAATGCACACGGCAGCACCAGCACAAAGCACAGGCGCAGGCCCCAGTCGAGGATCCGCGAATACTCGTGGCGATCCTTGCTCGCGTAGGTCTTGGCCAATGTCGGCAGCAGAATCGTGCCCAGCGCTACGCCGAGCACGCCGGACGGCAGCTCCATCAAACGGTCGGCGTAATACATCCACGACACCGAACCGGCCACCAGGAACGAAGCGAAAATGGTGTTGATGATCAGCGAAATCTGACTCACCGAGACGCCAATGATCGCCGGCAACATCTGCTTCATCACTCGCCAGACACCGGTATCACGCAGGTTCAGGCGTGGCAGCACCAGCATGCCGATCTTTTTCAGGTGCGGCAGTTGATAGAGCAACTGCGCCAGACCACCGACCAGCACCGCCCAGCCCAACGCCATGACCGGCGGGTTGAAATACGGCGTCAGGAACAGCGAAAACACGATCATGCTGACGTTAAGCAGGGTCGGCACGAAGGCCGGCACCGAAAAACGGTTCCAGGTATTGAGAATCGCCCCGGCCAGCGAGGACAGGGAGATCAGCAATATATAAGGGAACGTCACCCGCAACAGATCAGAGGTGAGCTGGAATTTTTCCGGCGTGTCGGTAAAACCCGGAGCCGTGGCCCAGATCACCCACGGCGCAGCGATCATCCCCAGCGCGGTAACCAGCGCCAGCACCAGGGTCAGCAAACCGGAAACGTAAGCGATAAAGGTGCGAGTCGCCTCTTCGCCCTTCTGGCTTTTGTATTCGGCCAGAATCGGCACGAAGGCCTGCGAGAACGCCCCCTCGGCGAAGATTCGTCGCAGCAGGTTGGGCAATTTGAAGGCAATGAAAAAGGCGTCCGTCGCCATTCCGGCGCCGAAGGTGCGAGCGATGAGCGTGTCACGGACGAACCCCAGAATCCGGGAAAGCATCGTGATAGAGCTGACAGCGGCCAACGATTTGAGCAGATTCATTGAGGAAATTAGTGCCTGTCGATAAACAGCAGGCGAACAATGCGCCCACTTGTGCGATACTCCGCGCCGCAACAGCACAGAGCCAAAGCTCGCGAGTTTACAGGTCAAGCGCCGGAAATAAATATCCCGCCTCTTTATACCTACCACTTAGCGGAACGTTTCAAGCGCCCTTGACAAGACTTCTCTTCATCGGCATGATTCGCGGCCTATTTTGTTTGCTATTTCCTAAAAAGTCTTTCGAGGAGCTCGACGGTGGCCAACTCACCTTCCGCCAAAAAACGTGCAAAACAGGCTGAGAAGCGTCGCAGCCACAACGCCAGCCTGCGTTCCATGGTTCGTACCTACATCAAGAATGTAGTTAAAGCCATCGACGCAAAAGACGCTGAAAAAGCTCAAGCTGCATACGTTCTGGCTGTGCCAGTTATCGACCGTATGGCCGATAAAGGCATCATCCACAAGAACAAGGCTGCTCGTCATAAGAGCCGTCTGAATGGCCACGTCAAAGCACTGAAAGAAGCTGCTTAATCGACGTAGTCATTAAAAACCGACCTTAGGGTCGGTTTTTTATTGCCTGCAATTTGATAAACGCAGAGCAAAAAAATGCAGGAGCGAGCAAGCTCACCCCTGCAATTGGTTTTGCGCCGTTACTGCTGGACCGGCACCCACGGCACGATCGGAATTGCGGTTACCGCATTCTGCGGACTCCCTTCGATCACGCGATCGCTGTAGACCAGATACACCAGCGTATTGCGCTTCTTGTCGAGGAAACGCACCACCTGCATGGTTTTGAACACCAGCGACGTGCGCTCCTTGAACACCTCGTCGCCATCCTTCAGCTCGCCCTTGAACTTGATCGGACCAACCTGACGACAGGCAATCGACGCCTCAGCGCGATCCTCGGCCAGACCCAGACCACCCTTCACCCCACCCGTTTTGGCGCGAGACAGGTAGCAGGTCACGCCGTCGACTTTCGGATCACCGAAAGCTTCAACCACGATCCGGTCATTCGGGCCGACGAACTTGAACACCGTCGACACCTGACCGATTTCCTCGGCCGAGGCCAGTAATGGCAACGCCATCAATAGCCCCAACAATCCTTTTGCCATGCGCATGCGTAATTTCCCTTAGACCAGAATCAGGTTGTCACGGTGAACCAGTTCCGGCTCAGCCATGTAGCCCAGCACGCCGACAATCGCATCCGACGACTGACCGATGATTTTTTGCGCCTCAAGCGCACTGTAGTTGGCCAGGCCACGGGCAATCTCGCGACCATCAGGTGCCACGCAGACCACCATTTCGCCCCGGCGAAAACTGCCCTGAACCAGCTTCACACCGACCGGCAACAGACTCTTGTGGCCCTGCGACAATGCCGACACCGCACCTTCGTCCAGCACCAGCGTGCCGCGAGTTTGCAGATGCCCCGCCAGCCATTGCTTGCGCGCCGCCAGCATGCCGCGCTCAGGCGACAGCAACGTGCCGATGCGCTCACCCGCCTTCAAACGATCAAGCACTCGCTCCAGACGCCCACCAACGATGATGGTATGCGCCCCGGAACGCGCCGCCAGACGCGCCGCACGCAGCTTGGTCTGCATGCCGCCACGCCCCAGCGCACCGCCGGTGCCGCCCGCCACCGCATCCAGGGTCGGATCATCGGCACGCGCTTCGTAAATCAGTTGCGCATCGGGGTTATTGCGCGGATCAGCATCGAACATGCCGTCGCGATCGGTGAGGATCACCAGCAGATCAGCCTCGACCAGGTTGGCCACCAGCGCTGCCAGCGTGTCGTTGTCGCCGAAACGAATTTCGTCGGTGACCACCGTGTCGTTTTCGTTGATCACCGGGATGACTTTCAGCTCGACCAGTGCACGCAGGGTGCTGCGGGCGTTCAGGTAGCGCTTGCGGTCGGACAAGTCATCGTGAGTCAGGAGAATCTGCGCGGTGTGCCGGCCATGCTCGGCAAAGCTCGATTCCCAGGCCTGCACCAGGCCCATCTGACCGATTGCCGCGGCAGCCTGGAGCTCGTGCATTGCACTGGGTCGTGCGGTCCACCCCAGACGGCTCATGCCGGCAGCCACAGCACCGGAAGACACCAGCACCAGCTCGACACCCGCCTCATGCAAGGCCACCATCTGCTCAACCCAGACACTCATTGCCGCGCGATCCAGCCCTTTGCCATCAGCTGTCAGCAAAGCGCTGCCGATCTTCACGACCCAACGCTGCGCACCTGTCACCTTGCTCCGCATCATCTTCAACCTTAGCTTGAGGGCAGCGCGACCCAGCGCCGCCCATGTCGTTATTTGTGACTTGCGATTTCCAGATACTAAAACGCCGCTCGATTGAGCGGCGCTTAAGTTTACTGCAACGAATCAGTCGCGCACGTAAATGATTTCCGGACCGTCTTCATCATCCACATCTTCTTCGTCCCAGTCATCGTCGCCGATGTCGTGGACCGACTTCACGCCACTGCGACGCAGGGCACGCTTGTCGTCCAGCGCCTGCAACTGTGCACGGGCTTCGTCTTCGATGCGCTGATCGAGATCGGCCAGCTCTTCCTTGTACGCCGGGTCGTTAGCCAGACGATCGGCACGATCTTCCAGGTAACGCATGATGTCGCGCGTCAGACGCTCAGTGCCTTCTTTGGCGATGGCCGAGATCACGTAGACCGGACCTTCCCACTGCAGGCGATCAACGATTTCCTTGACGCGCTCTTCATGCTCTTCTTCAAGGATCTGGTCGCATTTGTTCAGCACCAGCCAGCGGTCACGCTCGGCCAGCGACGGACTGAACTTGACCAGCTCATTGACGATCACTTCAGCCGCGTCCGGTGCACTGCTGTCATCCAGCGGCGCCATGTCGACGAGGTGCAGCAACAGACGCGTACGCGCCAGGTGCTTGAGGAAGCGAATGCCCAGACCGGCACCGTCGGAAGCGCCTTCGATCAGACCCGGAATGTCGGCGATGACGAAGCTTTTCCAACGATCGACACTGACCACACCCAGGTTCGGCACCAGCGTGGTGAACGGGTAGTCGGCGACTTTCGGCTTGGCCGCCGACACCGAACGGATAAAGGTACTTTTACCGGCGTTCGGCAAGCCCAGCAGACCCACGTCGGCCAGTACTTTCATTTCCAGTTTCAGGTCACGCTGCTCACCCGGCTTACCCGGAGTTGTCTGGCGCGGCGCACGGTTGGTACTGGATTTGAAACGCGTATTGCCCAGACCGTGCCAGCCGCCCTGCACTACCATCAGTTTCTGGCCAGCCTTGGTCAGGTCGCCAATCACTTCCTGGGTGGCCGAGTCGATCACGGTGGTACCGACCGGCACGCGCAGGATCAGGTCTTCACCCTTCTTGCCGGTGCAATCGGTGCTGCCGCCGTTGGAGCCACGCTCGGCATCGAAGTGCCGGGTGTAACGGTAGTCGACCAGGGTGTTGAGGTTTTCGTCGGCCATCATGTAGATGGAACCGCCGTCACCGCCGTCACCACCGTTCGGGCCGCCGTTCTCAATGAATTTTTCCCGACGGAAACTCATGCAGCCATTGCCGCCGTCGCCAGCTTTTACGCGGATCGATACTTCGTCTACAAACTTCATAACTCAACGCCTCTCGCCATACGGACGAGCCGAAAAACAATCAAGACATAAGACTCTTGCAAAAATGAGCGCAGCGACCCCAAACCACGACCTGCATCGCACGCCGACAGCCCATACAAACAGTTTTGCAAGAGACTCACCCCACAAACGAAAAAGCCCCGTCGCAAGACAGGGCTCTTCCAGCGATCTCGCGATTAAGCCGCGACAACGCTCACGTAACGACGACCGAAGGCGCCTTTTACTTCAAACTTGATCACGCCTTCGATTTTCGCGAACAGGGTGTGATC
Organism: Pseudomonas sp. AO-1; assembly: GCF_019775695.1. Lineage (NCBI taxonomy): Bacteria > Pseudomonadati > Pseudomonadota > Gammaproteobacteria > Pseudomonadales > Pseudomonadaceae > Pseudomonas > Pseudomonas sp. AO-1. The sequence continues at coordinate 1,133,048 of NZ_CP079947.1, read as the reverse complement.
TTTACCCATGCCAACGCCGTAGCCAGCGTGGAATTGGGTGCCGCGCTGACGCACGATGATGTTGCCGGCCTTGATGACCTGGCCGCCATACATCTTCACGCCAAGGCGTTTGGCTTCTGAGTCGCGACCGTTACGGGTACTACCACCAGCTTTTTTGTGTGCCATGAGTTCAATTCTCCTAGTGAGGAATTAGGCTGTAATTAAGCCTGAATACCGGTGATTTTGATCTCGGTGAACCACTGGCGGTGGCCCATACGCTTCATGTGGTGCTTACGGCGACGGAACTTGATGATGCGGACTTTATCGTGACGACCTTGGGAGATCACTTCAGCCTTGACGGTTGCGCCAGCAACAACAGGTGCGCCGATGTTCACGTCGTCGCCATTGGCGACCAGCAGAACGCGGTCAAAAGTCACGGATTCGCCAGTAGCGACTTCCAGTTTTTCGATCTTCAGGTATTCACCTTCAGCGACCTTGTATTGCTTACCGCCGGTAACGATTACTGCGTACATGGTATTTCTCCGATAATCCTGCTCACCCAGCTCTTTATAAGAAGAGGTATTGGCTGGCATGGCTGCATGGGGCTGGAACGGCCCAAGTGCAATTGCGTAAGGCAGGTGCTGCCCAGGAAGTTCAGGGTGCGCGATTGTACGCAAGCATCGAGAGTCACGCAAGAGGCCGTCCATCGCGCCTTGACAGGCCCCGGTGGGGGTCCTAGCATGCCGCGCAACCCTTCTGGAGCAACTGTCGCTGATGCAACCCCAAGCTTTCTACCGCGCGGTGGCGGACGATTTTAGCGCCGTCGACGGCATCATCAAGAAGCAGCTGACTTCCCGAGTGCCGCTGGTATCGAAAATCGGCGATTACATCACCTCGGCCGGCGGCAAACGCCTGCGTCCTTTATTGGTGCTGCTGTGCGGCAAGGCCCTGGGTCGCGAAGGCGACGACCTGCGCCTGCTGGCCGCCACCATCGAATTCCTGCACACCGCGACCCTGCTGCATGACGACGTGGTCGACATGTCCGGCATGCGCCGTGGCCGCTCGACCGCCAACGCCATGTGGGGCAACGCTCCGAGCGTGCTGGTCGGCGATTTCCTGTACTCGCGCTCGTTCGAAATGATGGTCGAACTGGGCTCGATGCCGGTGATGAAGATCCTGTCCCAGGCCACGCGCATCATCGCCGAAGGCGAAGTGCTGCAACTGTCCAAGGTGCGCGACGCCAGCACCACCGAAGAAACCTACATGGAGGTCATCCGCGGCAAGACCGCGATGCTCTTCGAAGCCTCGACCCACAGCGCTGCCGCACTGGCCGGTGCCTCCGCCGAGCAGAGCGAAGCCCTGCGCACCTTCGGCGATCACCTCGGCGTGGCGTTCCAACTGGTCGACGACTTGCTGGACTACAAGGGCGACGCCGAGACCCTGGGCAAGAACGTCGGTGACGATCTGGCCGAAGGCAAGCCAACCCTGCCGCTGATCTTTACCATGCGCGAAGGCACGCCGGAACAGGCTGCCCTGGTGCGCCAGGCGATCCAGAAAGGCGGAATCGAAGACCTCGAAAGCATCCGCATCGCCGTGGAAGCCTCGGGTTCGCTGGAGTACACCGCGCAACTGGCCCGTGACTACGTGGCCCGTGCGATCAAGTGCCTCGACGCGCTGCCGGCCAGCGAATACCGCGATGCACTGGTAGAACTGAGCGAGTTTGCGGTCGCCCGCACGCACTGATCACCGCGCAATCAAAGAGCCGCAGCATTCCGCCGAAGCCTGCGGCTTTTTGTTGCCTGCCCTCTACGCGCTAAAACCTTATACAATGTGCGACTTTTAGCGATCCACATCCCAAGGAGCCTTAGTGAGCACGTTGCCACCCTGCCCGAAATGCAATTCCGAATACACCTACGAAGACGGTGCCCAACTGATCTGCCCTGAGTGCGCCCACGAGTGGTCGGCCAACGGCGAAACCGAAGTGGCGTCCGATGATGCCGTGAAGAAAGATTCGGTCGGCAACGTCCTGCAGGACGGCGACACCATCACCGTGATCAAGGACCTGAAGGTCAAGGGCACCTCGCTGGTGGTCAAGGTCGGCACCAAGGTCAAGAACATCCGCCTGTGCGATGGCGACCACGACATCGACTGCAAGATCGACGGCATCGGCCCGATGAAACTCAAGTCCGAGTTTGTCAGAAAGGTCTGATCCTGCTGTCAGCCATCCCACGCCCGGCGTGGGATGGAGCTGCGCCCTCTCCCGCTTTGCTCCCGCAGACTCGCGTAATAGCCAGACGCCAGCCGTTTTGACCTTACGCAATCTTTACCCGGAAAAAATCGCATTCCGCCAATAGACGCTTGCTATTTGACGAATAAGAATTATTCTCATTGGAACCTTCCAAGGAGATGAGACCCATGACTTATTTGATCGACGCCTGGCTGGATCGCCCACACCCGTACCTCAGAATCCTGCATCGGGAAACCGGGGAAGTCTGTGCGGTTCTGGAAGAAGAAGCCCTGCATGAGCTGCAGGATCAGGGCGATCTGGACGTCAGCAGCCTGAATTCCAGCGAGCCGCTGGTGCTCAAGGAGCTGGTGCGTAATCTGTTCCTGTTCTGCTATGCCCGGGCCTTGCGCCCGACCCATGAGCTGCATCACAAGATCGAAATATGAAAAGCAACCCAAAACCTGTGGGAGCGAGCTTGCTCGCGAAGGCAGCAACGCGATTGCAGATTTGAACCGGATCGCCTGCATTCGCGAGCAAGCTCGCTCCCACAAAGGTTTTACAGAACGTCCAGCAGCTCGACGTCGAACACCAGAACGCTGTGCGGCGGGATGCTGCCAACGCCTTGAGCGCCGTAAGCCAGTTCGCTCGGCACGTACAGGCGCCATTTGCTGCCGGCGTTCATCAGTTGCAGGGCTTCGGTCCAGCCGGCGATCACGCCGCCCACCGGAAATTCTGCTGGCTGGCCACGATCGTAGGAACTGTCGAACACAGTGCCGTCGATCAGCGTGCCGTGGTAGTGAGTACGCACGGTGTCTTCACGGGATGGCTTGGCGCCTTCACCTTGAGTCAGCACTTCGAATTGCAGACCGGAAGCCAGAGTAGTGATGCCTTCTTTCTTGGCGTTTTCAGCCAGGAACGCACGGCCTTCACCGGCAGCCGCTTCAGCTTTGGCGGCGGCTTCGGCTTGCATGATCTCGCGGATCACCTTGAAGCTGGCGGACATGGCTTCCTGATCGACACGGCTTGGCTTGCCGGCGAATGCGTCGGTCAGACCGGCCAGGATGGCGTCCAGGCTGACACCCGGTGGCGGGTTGTCGCGCAGCTGGTCGCCCAGCTGACGGCCAATGCCGTAGCTGACGCGGGTTTCGTCGGTGGACAGATTTACTTCGGACATGACACTGCTCCGCTGTGCGGACGGCCGCAAGACTTGCCGTGCGTGCACAGCGCGTCCCGGCGCGCCCGGAACCTAAAAGGGCGAGCAGACTAGCACAGATGCCCAGCAATGGCGCGCAACGCCTACAGGGCCGAGCGCCACGCCAGCGGCACTTTCAGGCTTTCCTCGTCACTGACGCCCAGGCCGCACATTTCGTCGTGCACCGAGGTATGGACGAGGTTGAACGGCAGCACCGGAAAGTTATGCAGCAAATCCCGCGCGTGCTCCACCGAACGCAGCTGCAGCATCTCGCCCTTGAGATCACTCAACGGATACGCGGCTCCATGCATCCGCGCTTCGAGCAGATAAATCCCGCCCTCCATGGAGATCAGGTTCAGCTCATCGACCTTTCTGGCGATGGCAAACGCATTCAACTCTTGCAGGTTCATGAAGGCACCTCGTGCGATGGCGAGCCAGGACCTTTACAGGGATATGCCCGCGCGCACCAAAGCACAAGCCGCAAACGACACCGCCCGTCTGTTTCGCAACAGACGGGCGGTGTTTTTGCAGCGATCAAACAATAGTCAGTGCTTGGTGAGCTTGTCCAGGTAACCCATCGCGAACGCCGAAATCACGAAGGTCATGTGGATGATCACGTACCACATCAGGTGCTCGGGATCGACGTTCTTGGCATCCATGAAGATCCGCAGCAGATGGATCGAGGAAATCGCCACGATCGACGCCGCCACTTTCATCTTCAGCGACGAGGAGTCCATGGTGCCCAGCCAGCTGAGCTTCTCTTTGCCTTCGTCGATGTTCAGCTCGGACACGAAGTTCTCGTAGCCGGAAATCATCACCATCACCAGCAAGCCGCCCACCAGCGCCATGTCGATCAGCGACAGCAGCACCAGGATCAGATCCGATTCGGCCATGGAGAACACGTTGGGAATGACATGAAACACTTCCTGGAAGAATTTCAATGCCAGCGCCAGCAGCCCGAGGGACAGCCCGATATAGATCGGCGCCAGCAGCCAGCGCGTGGCGTACATTGCATTTTCGATAAAGCGTTCCATTGACTCTCACACAATAAGGATTGAAATCGGCGGCGAGTATACCAGCCGACCGTGACAGCCAGAAACGGCCCGGCCCGCACCTCCAATCAGCGCAACCTGCGTGTGTGTATGATTTTTTTTCTGCTACTGTCCAAACCATTGACCGCCTAGCGAAAGTGGACAGGACGACTGGAAATGGATGTGCGATTGCCGTTGAAAACTGCCGGGATTTGCCTCGCTCTGCTGCTGGGCGGCTGCTCTCCCGGCGAAGAGAAAAAACCCTCGGTCAGCCTCGACGCGAAGACGACAACCTTCGAACATTCACTGGACGCCATCACCGATCCGAAGCTCAAGGATGCCGTGACCGAACTCGGCGGTTCGCTGCTGTTGCTCGAACGCGCGCAACTCAAGCTCGACAGCACACCCCTGAAAACCGTCTACGGCGAAGACACGCTCGGCATCCTCAAGCACTACCCTTCGCCGCAGGCGCTGGTCGATACTTTCATCAACGGGCTGTTCGTACTGCACAAGGACGCCAGCTCCGACTACCTCACCGACCTGCAGCCAGTGTTCCCGTTCAACCTGAACATTCCCGGCGGTTTTCTGTTTCCGCATGGCGTGGAATGGCAGTCGGTGACCCTGAGCAACAAGCGCGTGATCACCTATCAGCCGGAATGGTCGGAAACCGATCCCGGCATTCAGTTGAGCCCGTCCAGTTCCAATGTCAACAACCCCGATGACCTGACCGTGACCTACCCTTTCATCGAGGGGCTGGACGTCGACAAGAAGACACAACCGCAGCCAGTGAGCCTGCAGGGCAACGTCGAAGTCATCACGCCGCGCCGCCTGTTCAGCTTCAACCTGAGTCAGAAGGATGTCGGCCAGACCCGCACCGATGACAACCTCAGCGTCACCCTGCTGAAGCTTGCAAAAAACTACGCCGAAGTCGAATTCAGCAACAGCCTGCCATTGGCCCCCGAGGTCGAGGGTGCACAGCTCAATCCGTTGATCGTTCAGGCCCGCGACACCACCGGGCAATACCTGGTGCGCGCCGGCTCAATCAATGAGAGCCCGGCACAGGTGGCTTTCTACGAGAAACAACTGGCACATCTGCAACAGCAGAAAATCTGGAGCGAGGCGCTGGAAAAACAGCTTGAGGACGAACAGCAGGCCTTCGCACAGCAGCATCCGCGCCGCTATAGCAAGGTCTACTTCAACGGCCCCGTCGACACCCTCGAAGTCAGCGTGCTGGATTTTTCATCGGCGACCGTGACCCGCAAGGCACTGGATTTGCCGGTGCGCACCTTCAGTCAGCACACCACGGAAAAGACCATCCAGCCGCTGGACCCGGACGTAGTGGTGTATGACGATCTGGCGCCGAACTGGCTCAAGGGCGCGAGCCTGACCGAGGAAGCGTTGAAGGCCGGCATCCGCATCCATCAGTCCGTGGAGGATCCGAGCGCCGCGCGCATCGAGTTCTCCCACCGGCGTACCTTCAATGATGAATTGCTCGGCGATGATTTCAGCCCGGGAGAAAGCCCGGTGACGTTCTTCACCGAGAAACGCAGCGGCAAACTCGACGAGCCGATCGAACTGCCACCCGAGGCCTATCAGGTCGATCCGCTGCAAGCGACCATCACTTACGATTTGAACCTGTTCCCGGAAACTCCGGCAATTGCTGTGGGTTCGATGCCGCTGTTTCTGGCGAGCGTCGACAAGAAAACCTACGACGCCAAGGCCCTGCCCAAAGGCCTGGAGATCAAGAACAACACACTGGTGGTGGACCTGAAACGGTTCCCGGCCAACGCCTGGCGTTTCTTCGTCAAGGACGACAGCGGCAACTACCTGAAACAGATTCTCTCGGTCAGCCACGACGCGAGTGCGCAAGGCCCGGCGCTGTTCGGCGTGCATTACTTCTATGGCCGTCCAACGCAAGTAGAGACCTATCAGCGAACTGAACTCAATACCGTGCAATACGGCTTTGAGGTCAAGCTCGACAAGGTGCCGTTGCCCGACACGGCGCGGTGATTGCGCCTAATGGTCGAACACGCCGACCGGACGTCCACGGCCACCGTTGATCTGGCGCAGCTGCGCCTGCAGGTGCAGGCTCCAGATCTGCGGATCATTGGCCAGCTCGTAGCCGTGCATCGTCAGGCTTTCCACAATGGTGTCGAGAATCGACTCGGCGGCGACCGGCCCATGAAACGGGCCCTGGGCCTTGATGGCGGAGGGTTGTTCGCCGGCCATGCCGGCAGCGAAAAGCAAGGTCCACATACCGTTATCGCCGGCCAGAGGTTTGATGGCGCATTCGATACGGGTCACAAGACCCAGGCATTGACGGGTGAGGCAGAGGTTGCGCGACATGGCGGCGACCCTCGGTAAAACCTGTATTCAGCCTTCACGCGAAGGCTGTTTCGATCCAGTGATACTGTCGATGTCCTTGAGCTGAGAATAGAAGAAAAGTCCGCCGCGCAAGCCGGATAGAACCAGAAGGCGCCGAATGGTCATTGTGTGAATGTTGACGTCAGAGTAGTGGCACTTTTCCTGATGATCAGCGCAAAAATCAATCTGGAAAACAACTGTGGGAGCGAGCTTGCTCGCGAATGCGGATGTTCAGGCAACTAAATGTCGACTGGTATGCCGCCTTCGCGAGCAAGCTCGCTCCCACAGGATTTGCTCTAGACTTTTTAAGCTGGTTTGGCCTCGGCCAACGCCTCCTGCGCCAACTCCTTCTCGGCCTCTTTCAGATCCTCTTCGCTGATCATCTCGGCAATCACCCGCAGACGCTCGACCACGCGCGCATTGACGCTGCCTTCAGGGAACTGACCGTCAGCATCCGGCTCACCGGCCGGCTCGCCGACCAACAGGCTCAAAGCCTCGTCAGCCTGACGCACCGCGTACACATGGAACTGCCCGGCGCGCACGGCCGCCAGCACCTTCTCGTCGAGCATCAGCGTGGCGACGTTGGCCTGCGGAATGATCGCGCCCTGCTCGCCCGTCAGCCCACGCGCTTCGCAGAGACGGAAGAAGCCTTCGATCTTCTCGTTGACCCCGCCGACCGCCTGTACTTCGCCGAACTGGTTGATGGAACCGGTGATCGCAAAACACTGCTTGAGCGGGGTTTTCGACAGCGCCGAAATCAACGTGCAAGCCTCACCCAGCGACGCACTGTCGCCATCGACGTAACCGTAGGATTGCTCGAGCGCAATGCTCGCGGAAATCGCCAGCGGGAATTCCTGGGCGTAACGGCTGCCCAGGTACCCGGTAAGGATCATCACGCCCTTGGAGTGGATCGGCTGACCGAGATTGACCTCGCGCTCGATGTCGACGATACCGCTGCCGCCCGGGTACACCGTGGCGGAAATCCGCGCCGGTACACCGAACGCCGAATCGCCGACTTCCAGCACGGTCAGCCCGTTGCACTTGCCGACCGCAGCGCCGTCGGTGTCGATCAAGATGATCCCGGCGAGCATGTCGTCGAGAATCCGCGCCGATACGCGGCCAGTGCGAGTGGCTTTGGCTTTCAGCGCACGCTCGATGTGCCCGGCGTCGGTCATTTCATCACCGGCCAGATGACGAATGAAATCCGCCTCGCTGACCAGTTGGAACAGATCGCCGATCCGCGCCGACAAACGCCCCTGATGCTCGGCCAGCCGTGCGCTATAGGTCGCCAGACGCGCCACCGCATCGGCGGTCAGCGGCGCCATGCCTTCTTCCGAAGTGCGGGTTTTCAGCAACTGGGCGAACTGCTCCAGGCTTTCGTCGACCATCGGGATGTCTTCGTCGAAGTCGACCAGCACGCGGAACATCTCCTGGAAGTCCGGATCCAGGTCCTGCAGCGTGTAATACAACTGCCGCGCACCGATGATCACCACTTTGACCTGCAACGGTATGTGCTGCGGATTCAGGGTCACGGTGGCGAAACGGCCCATCTCGCCCAGCGGCGATTCCATCTTCAGTTTGCGCGATTGCAGGGCGCGCTTGAGTGCGTCCCACACGAACGGCTCACTGAGCATTTTTTCCGCTTCAAGAATCAGGAAGCCGCCATTGGCGCGATGCAATGCGCCCGGGCGCAACTGGCGATAAGTGGTGTAAAGCGCCCCCTGATCGGTGGTGTATTCAATGCGGCCGAACAGGTTTTCGTAGGTCGGATGCGGCTCGAACACCACCGGCGCACCGCCACTGTGCGGATGACCGACCACCAGGCTCGGCGCGTATTGCTCTTCCAGCAGCTTGCGCGCCACGGCGTCGGTCTTGCTGTCGTCGACCAGTTGCTCGACCACGGTTTTCAGCAGATACACCTGCATCGCTTGCAGGTAACCGCAGACCGCAGCGTTCTCCGCGTACTTCTCGGACAACGGCGAGAGCAACGGCTGCAAGGCCAGGGTGATGGTTTCTTCGTTGAGCTGACGCAACTGATTGTTCGACTCGCGCTTCCACTGCGGCAGGCTCGCGAGCTCTTCATTCAGCCGCTCTTCGAGGCCGGAAATATCCTCGTGGAAACGCTCGCGCTCGGCTTCCGGCAATTGCGAAAACTCGGCTTCATCCAGCGCCTTGCCTTCGAGCATCGGGGTGAAGGCGATGTTGCTGCTGTCGCGGTACAGGGCGACGTCTTTTTCCAGGGCCAGACGTTCGATGACGTCCAGTGCCTTGTCGTAGCGCTGGTTGAAGGCGCGGTCGATGGCGCTTTTTTTCTGCTGGTAGGACGGGTGTTCGAACACCGCCGGGAACGTCGCCAGCAGGTTGTCGATCAAGCCGTTGATGTCGCCGATGAACGCAGCGGCCGTTCCCGAAGGCAATTCCAATGCGCGGGGTTCGCGCGGCTCATCGAAGTTGTTGACGTAGACCCAGTCCGCCGGGGTCTGCAGGCGTTTGCCTTCGGCCTTCAGGTAGCGTTTGACGAACGAGAAGCGACCGGTGCCCGGTTCGCCCATGACAAAGACGTTGTAACCGGGGCGTGGCATGGCCACACCGAACTGCAAGGCTTCGACCGCACGTTCCTGGCCAAGCACACCGCGAAAGGGCTCCAGATCATTGGTGGTAGTGAAGCTGAACTGTTCAGCGGAAAACGGACGGGTCAGCGCTTCGGGCGCTAGACGCAAGCTGGCAGCAACAGGATCAGGCATCGGGCTTCCTTAACAATCAGGCGGGGCAGATAGCGGCATTCTGGCGCTGCCCGTGCCCCACTGGCAAGGCGCGCCATGCGACAAAGCATAGACAAGCGCCGAGCCGCGCGGCCCGCCCCGTGAATCCGGGGTTTTCAACGAATAATCAGCAAAAAATCACGGAACCACGGGAACGTGCCTAAACTCCAAACTGCGCGGCTGGAACTAATAACCGGCCCACTGGCTTCAAAAGGGTCTGTCTAGGCAGCACTTGGGGGGCCAGAACCCTGTCCATTGGTATGCACACAAAGAGAACAAAGCTATGAAACGGATTCTTCTCGGTACTCTCTTCACCGTTGTTTCCCTCAATGCCATGGCGCAAGCGCCAGGCGGTCCGGATTGCGGTTGGGGCAACATGCTGTTCGAAGGTCAGCGTGGCACCCCGGCACACTTCCTGGCATCCACCACTAACGGCACCTCCGGTAACGCTACGTTCGGTATGACTTCCGGCACCAACGGTTGCTCGACCAACGCGTCGCTGACCTACGGCGGTAAATCCTGGTTCGCCATGAATGGCATGATGAACGAGCTGTCCGAAGACATGGCAAAAGGCAACGGCGAAGCGCTGACGACTTACGCTGTGGTACTGGGCGTGGCGCCGGAAGACCGTGCGCATTTCGCCGCTGTCACTCACGAGCACTTCCAGCAAATCTTCAGCAAGGCTGACGTGACCGCCGAAGACGTGCATACCAACACCCTGGCTGTACTGAAATCAGACCCACGTCTGGCCAAGTACGCCACTCAGGCTTAAGCTCGACCCCACCCGCTTCTTTCGGGAAGCGGGTTTTGTTTTGAGTGCAATCACTCGAATGTGACGCTGAACCTGTGGTGAGGGGATTTATCCCCGATCGGCTGCGTAGCAGTCGTGAAACCATTCAATTGGGTGTATCTGATACACCGAGTTTTGCAGGTATGAGGGCCGCTTCGCAGCCCATCGGGGATAAATCCCCTCGCCACAGGGAGTGATCGCAGCCCGATCCGGTTTTTTTCTTTCGACTTAAGTTGCCACTTATGCTCAAACGCCTTGCCTGGCTGGCGCTCTGTGTCTGCGCCCCGCTGTCCGCCGCGCCTCACATCGACCCTCAACGTTTGCAGCAACTGGCCAACGACCGCTTCTGGATTTCCCTCGGTCATTACGAAACCGCCAAGCTCGGCGGCTGGCGCAGCTATGTCAGCGACAGGAAATTCTTTCTCGCGCCTGATGGCAACGAACACCCCGACCATGAGTTGGCCGCCACCGTGCAAGCGCTGTACGCCCCGGCCAGTCTCGGCGAGCAGCACGCGCAGTGCGTCTATCCGGCCCGCACCCGCTGGCTGAAAGCGCAGCTCAACCTGACCGATCTGCCCGCCCCCGATTGCGCCGAATTCAAGAAATGGTTCAAGGACGTCTCGCCGCACAGCGCGGTGATGATCTTCCCGGCGGCGTACCTCAACAGTCCGTCGTCGATGTTCGGCCACACCCTGCTGCGCATCGATCAGGCTGACGTGCAAAGCGACAAGACTTCGCTGCTCAGTTACGCGATCAACTTCGGTGCCTACATCGAAGGCTCCGACAACAGCATCCTCTACGCCTGGAAAGGCTTGATGGGCGGCTACCCGGGGCTGTTCGCGCTGGTGCCGTATCAGGAAAAACTCTCCGAGTACCGCAGCCTGGAAAACCGCGACCTGTGGGAATACCGGCTGAACCTGACGCAAGCAGAAACCGCACGTATGGTCGAACATGTGTGGGAACTGAAGCAGATCCAGTTCGACTATTTCTTCTTCGACGAAAACTGCTCCTATCGCCTGCTCGAATTGCTGCAGGTGGCGCGTCCAAGCCTGCGCCTGACCGAGCAATTCCCGCTGACTGCCATCCCTACCGACACGGTCAAAGCCGTGAAGGAAGCCGGACTGGTGGAAAGTATCGAATACCGCCCATCCCGTGAACGTGAATTGCTCAGCCGCGCCCAGCCGTTGAGCAGTGACGAACAGCAATGGGTGCTGAAAGTCAGCGCCGATCAGCAAGTGTTGCAAGACCCGACCTTCAAGGGTCTGCCCCGGGATCGACAGGCGCTGATCATCGATGCTGCGTATCGCCTGGAACGCTACCGCGCCAACGGTCAGGAACGTGATCCGCAGCGCGCTCAGCGCAGCTTCGAACTGCTGCGGGCGATCAACAAAAACCCGGCGCCGGAGCTGCAGATCCCCCAACCGGGCCTGCCCGAAGACGGCCACGAATCACGCACCTGGCAGGCCGGCATCGGCACCCGGGGCGACCGTGCGTTCGGCGAGTACGGTTTGCGCATGGCCTATCACGACCTCAACGACAACGCCGAAAGCTTCCCCCTCGGCGCACAGATCGAAATCCTGCAAATGAAGTTGCGCCAGTACGAAGGTAACCAATGGCAATTCCAGCAACTGGATCTGGCGACCATTCGCTCGCTGACCCCGCGCAATGAGTTGCTGCAGCCGCTGTCGTGGCAAGTCACTGGCGGCCTTGAGCGCGTACCGGGCAAACACGATGACGAAAACCTGGTCAGCCACGTCAACGGCGGCGGTGGCGGCACCTGGCAACTGGGCGAAGACACGCTCGGTTTTGCCCTTGGCACGGTGCGCATCGAACACAACAATGACTTCGCCGAATTCGTCTCCCCGGCCGGCGGTTTCAATACCGGCGTGTTGTGGAAAAACCCGCTGGGCAATCTCAGCCTGGAAGCCAAGGGCGATTACTTCTTCAATGGTGAAGTGCGCCGTAGCCTGAGCCTGAACCAGCAGTGGGAATTGTCGCGCAACCTCGGTTTGCGCCTGAGTGCGCAGCGTGAGTTCAGTCATGTGGCGACGCCGGAAAACGAAGTGATGCTCGAAGTGAAGTGGTATCACTATTAAAAGATCGCAGCCTGCGGCAGCTCCTACAGTGGGAATGCATTTTTCCTTTAGGAGCTGCCGCAGGCTGCGATCTTTTGATCTTCCTTTCACACCCCATCAACGAATCCCCTTCTAGACTTTCCCTATCAGCTGAGAATCGGCGCAGGAGAGTGCAATGTGGCGGTGTGCGGGACTGTTGGGTGTTTTGCTGTTGCTCGGGGGTTGCCAGACCACCCATGAAGACTTGATCGCCAAAGGTTATCCACCAGCCTTCGCCGACGGTTTCGATGACGGTTGCGTCAGTGGCCGGCAAGCCGCCGGCTCGATCAGTGGCGAGTTTCGCAAGAACGTGCCGCGCTACCTCAAAGACAAGCAATACGCCGAAGGCTGGACCGACGGCTTTCGCCAGTGTCAGGCGATGCTCGAGAACAAGGATCGCGAAGAGTATCGCAACGAACACTGGGACGAGCGCGAGCGCGCCTGGCAGCAACAGAAGGATCAGGACGCCGGACGGGCCTATCGCTCGCAATAGGTCGTTTCCAGACATCCAGTGAAACCAAATGCCGGCGTCCATGGCCCAAACTCTATGCAGAGGAGGACAGCATGAGCCGCGCTTTCGTCAACGAAGACAATGCCGCCGCGCAAGCCGATCAGCCCGTCGAACGGCAGGTCAGCGCGCAGCCCAATTACGTCACACCGCAGGGGCTGGCACAGCTGCAGGCCAAAGTCGCCGAGCTGCAAGCCCTGCACGCCGAACAATCGGCCAAGGGCGAACAAGCCGACAAGCAGCGCCTGGCCGATCTCGAAAGGGATTTGCGCTACTTCAACCAACGCCTCGCCAGTGCACAAGTCGCGGCTCCCGCGACCTCTACCGAAAAGGTGCAGATTGGCAGTTGGGTGACCTTTGCCGACGAGCACGACACCGAAAGTCGGGTGCAACTGGTCGGCGAAGATCAGGCCGACGCCAGTCAGGGCCTGATCAACTGGGGCTCGCCGCTGGGCCGGGCGCTGCTCGGCGCCCGGCTCAATGACGAGGTGCTGTGGCAGCGCCCCGCTGGCGATCAGCTGATTGAGGTGATTCGCATCGAACCGGCTTAAACCACGCCTTGGGCCAACATCGCATCGGCGACTTTGACGAAGCCGGCGATGTTCGCGCCTTTGACGTAGTTGATCCGCCCGTTCTCTTCGCCATAATGCACGCAAGCATGGTGGATCGACTGCATGATCGCGTGCAACTTGCTGTCCACCTCGCCAGCGGTCCACAGCAGGCGCATGGCGTTCTGCGACATCTCCAGCCCGCTGACCGCGACCCCGCCGGCGTTCGACGCCTTGCCCGGGGCGAACAGAATGCCGGCCTCGATAAAGATATCCACAGCCTCCAGCGTGGTCGGCATGTTCGCGCCCTCGGCGACGCACACGCAGCCGTTGCGCAGCAGTGCGCGCGCGGCGTTGGCGTCGAGTTCGTTCTGCGTGGCGCACGGCAGCGCGATGTCGCACGGCAGCGACCACGGCAACTGCCCGGCGCGAAACTCCAGACCGAACGCCGTGGCCAATTCGCTGATGCGTCCGCGTTTGACGTTTTTCAGTTCCAGCAGCGCCAGCCACTGTTCTTCGCTCAGGCCCGATTCGCAGTACAACGTGCCTTCGGAGTCGGACAGGGAAATCACCTTGCCGCCCAGGTCCATGACCTTGCGCGCCGCGTACTGGGCGACATTGCCGGAACCGGAGATCGCCACGCGTTTGCCTTCGACGGTCTGTCCGCGGCGCTTGAGCATTTCTTCGGCGAAGTACACGCAACCGAAACCGGTGGCTTCCGGGCGAATCAGGCTGCCGCCGTAGGTCATGCCTTTGCCGGTCAACACGCTGGTGAACTGGTTGCTCAGGCGTTTGTACTGGCCGAACAGGAAGCCGATCTCCCGCGCCCCGACACCGATGTCGCCAGCCGGCACATCGACGTCCGCGCCGATGTGGCGGTACAGCTCGCTCATGAACGCCTGACAAAAACGCATCACTTCGGCGTCGCTCTTGCCTTTCGGATCGAAGTCCGAACCGCCCTTGCCGCCGCCCATGGGCAATGAGGTCAGAGAGTTCTTGAACGTTTGCTCGAAGGCGAGAAACTTCAACACGCCCAGGTTCACCGAAGGATGGAAGCGCAGCCCGCCCTTATACGGGCCGATGGCGCTGTTCATCTGGATGCGGAAACCGCGATTGACCTGGACCTTGCCCTGATCGTCGACCCACGACACGCGAAACACAATCGCCCGCTCCGGCTCGCAGATACGCTCCAGAATCCCTGAGGTCAGGTAATGCGGATTGGCTTCGAGAAACGGCCACAGACTGCGCAGGACTTCTTCGACGGCCTGGTGGAATTCGGGTTGATCCGGGTCGCGTTTTTTCAGGCGGGCGAGGAAGGATTCGACGGATTCGATCATGGGAAAAGTCTCGGCAAATTTATTGTCGTTGGAAGCGATTGAGCCGGACTGTAACAAACGAATTGCGCACAGGAACAGCGCAAAATGTCGCAGTTATGAAATTAAATGGTGCACAGGATATAAATCAGGCGGTTTTTTGATCTGATTTTGCACCTGAATGGGGAGATCAGATTGAAGTGATGCACCAATAGTTACACCGCTATCGCTGGCAAGCCAGCTCCCACAGTTTTCGCGGCGTCCACACATTCCAGGTACAACAAAAAACCTGTGGGAGCTGGCTTGCCAGCGATGAACGCAACCCGGTATTGCTGAAGAAACCCAGGCAAAAAAAACGGAGCCCGAAGGCTCCGCTTTTTCATCCAACCAACCCGAATCAGGCCAGTTTCTTGTGGCGTACCCGGTGTGGCTGGGCCGCTGCTTCGCCGAGGCGTTTTTTGCGGTCGGCTTCGTACTCGGTGTAGTTGCCTTCGAAGAACACCGCTTGCGAGTCGTCTTCGTACGCCAGGATGTGGGTCGCGACGCGGTCCAGGAACCAGCGATCGTGAGAGATCACAATGGCGGCGCCCGGGAAGTCCAGCAAGGCTTCTTCCAGGGAACGCAGGGTTTCAACGTCGAGGTCGTTGGACGGTTCGTCGAGCAGCAGGACGTTGCCGCCCTCCTTCAAGGTCAGCGCCAGGTGCAGACGACCGCGCTCACCACCGGACAGGTCCTTGACGAACTTCTGCTGGTCGCCGCCCTTGAAGTTGAAGCGACCGACGTAGGTGCGCGACGGGATCTCGTAGTTGCCGATGCGGATCTGGTCGGAACCGTCGGAGATCTGCTGGAACACGGTCTTGCTGCCGTCGAGGTCTTCACGGCTCTGGTCAACACAGGCCAGTTGCACGGTTTCACCGACTTCGATGCTGCCCGAATCCGGCGTTTCCTTGCCCATCAGCATGCGGAACAGGGTCGATTTACCGGCACCGTTACCACCGATCACACCGACAATGGCGCCCTTCGGCATGGAGAACGACAGGTTGTCGATCAGGACGCGATCGCCGTAGCCCTTGGTGACGTTCTTGAATTCGATGACCTTGTCGCCCAGACGGGGACCGGCCGGGATGTAGATCTCGTTGGTTTCCGAACGCTTCTGGAATTCCTGCGACTGCATTTCTTCAAAGCGTGCCAGACGAGCCTTGGATTTCGACTGGCGGGCCTTGGCGCCTTTGCGCACCCACTCCAGTTCTTCCTTCATGGCTTTTTCGTGAGCCGACTGTTGCTTGGATTCCTGGGCCAGACGATCGGACTTGGCTTCCAGCCAACCCGAGTAGTTGCCCTCATAAGGAATGCCCGCGCCACGGTCGAGTTCCAGAATCCAGCCGGCGACGTTGTCGAGGAAGTAACGGTCGTGCGTGATCGCGACCACGGTGCCCGGGAAGTCGTGCAGGAAGTGCTCCAGCCACGCCACGGAGTCAGCGTCCAGGTGGTTGGTCGGTTCGTCGAGCAGCAGCATGTCCGGAGCGGACAGCAGCAGGCGGCACAGGGCCACGCGACGCTTTTCACCACCGGACAGGTGTTCGACCTTGGCATCCCACGCCGGCAGACGCAGCGCATCGGCGGCGACTTCCAGTTGACGCTCCAGGTTGTGACCATCGCTGGCCTGCAGGATCGCTTCGAGCTTGGCCTGTTCGGCAGCCAGCTTGTCGAAGTCGGCATCCGGATCGGCGTAAGCGGCGTAGACCTCGTCCAGACGCGCTTGCGCGTCCTTGATCACGCTGACCGCTTCCTCGACCACTTCACGCACGGTCTTGGTCGGATCAAGTTGTGGCTCTTGCGGCAGATAACCGATGTTCAGGTCCGGCATCGGACGGGCTTCGCCCTCGAACTCGGTGTCGACGCCGGCCATGATTTTCAGCAGCGTGGACTTACCCGAACCGTTGAGGCCGAGTACGCCGATCTTGGCGCCGGGGAAGAACGACAGCGAAATGTTTTTCAGGATTTCCCGCTTCGGCGGAACAACTTTGCCCAGCCGATGCATGGTGAAGACGTATTGAGCCATGGAGAACCTTGGGTCAGTGACAGATGAATGATTGGAGCGCAGGCGATGCCCGGCC
Organism: Pseudomonas sp. AO-1; assembly: GCF_019775695.1. Lineage (NCBI taxonomy): Bacteria > Pseudomonadati > Pseudomonadota > Gammaproteobacteria > Pseudomonadales > Pseudomonadaceae > Pseudomonas > Pseudomonas sp. AO-1. Next base: position 1,116,103 of record NZ_CP079947.1, on the reverse strand, counting down.
AGACCGATGCGCGTCGTTCACTTGATGGTCATCAATGCGTGCGCGCTGAAAAAGTCTGAGTCTAGGAGCTGGAACGCTCCCGCGTAACCGGCAAAGCTACCTGAATGACGGAAGGCAGTCCAGCCGAGTGGGGCTGGCACTTCGCCACAACTCAAGGCATGCTAGCCGCCCTTCGGGCGTCCGGCTTATAGTGCACGTCGCGCCAGTCCAGCCAAACCGCAGGATTTCAGCTTGTCCAACGTTACCCCGCCAGCTTCTGTGAGCGCGTCCAACCCGGGGACCGGCTCGCCCCTGCGCGGAACATTGAAGGGTGCCTTGGCGACGCTGGTACTTTTGCTGCTGGCATTGCTGTTCTGGCAGTTGCTCGACCAATTGCGCGAGACTCAGAAAAACCAGCGCCAGTACACCATCGACTACACCGCCGACCTCGCCTCGCAGGTCAGCCTGAACATGTCGCTGAATGCGCAAATCGCCCTCAACCTGCTACCGATCGTCGAACAGCCACAGTCGTCCGACGAACAGCAGGCGCTGCTGCGCAAGCTCCAGCAATCGCTGCCGGACGTGCGCAGCCTGGCCCTGCTCAGCCCGTCCGGGAAAATCCTCAACGACAGCGCCAGCGACAGCCACGACGCCGATTACCTCGCTGAACTGGTGCGCCGCAGCCGCGCCCAGGCGCATTACTTCAGCAACGCCGACGACGGCTCGGTGGTGCATCTGTTATTGCATCAAGCCAGCGGCAGTACGCGCGGCTACTGGGTATTGCGCCTGACCCCGACCTTCTTCGACTCGCTGACCCAGCAGGGCGAAACCGGCATCCGCCCGTTGTGGCTGGTGGAAAACCGCCTCAACCACCAGATCATCAGCCGCGACGAAGCGCTGTCTTCAGCCAGGCCCGGCGTGCTGAGCCCCGACGACCTGGCCAACACTGTTTTAACCGTGCCGCTGAGCAGCAGCGACTGGCAGTTGCGCGGGCTGTTCGATCGCCAACGCGTGCTCGAAGAACTGCTGCCAGCGTTCATCGGCAAATGCCTGCTGGGTCTGGCGTTCTCGATGTTGCCGGTGATCGCGCTGCTCAACATGCGTCGCCGCCAGCGCCAGTTGCATGAAGGCCGCCGACGTTATCAGGACATCTTCGAAGGCACCGGTGTTGCGCTGTGCGTGCTCGATCTGTCCGGCCTCAAGCAGGTGTTCGACAAAGCGCAGATCCAGACCAGCGACCAGCTCAAGGCCTGGCTCGACCAACCGGTCCAGCGCCAGCAACTGCTGCAAGAACTGCGCGTTACCGAGGTCAATCAGGTCGCGCTACAGCTGCTCAATGTCAATTCCTGCGAGCACGCCTGGCAACTGCTGATCGACGGCCATCCGCACAGCCAGTGCGCCATCGGTAACCAGGTGCTCGACGCCGTTCTGCAGCAACAGAATCAACTGGAACTGGAAATCAGACTGCCGGATATCAACGGTCGCGATCAGCACCTGTGGATGGTTCTGCGCCTGCCTGAAGAGCTGCACGACTATAAAGCGGTGATTCTGAGCATCAACGACATCACCAGCCGCAAGCTGATCGAACTGTCGCTGCTGGAGCGCGAAGGCTTCTGGTCGGACGTGGTGCGCACGGTGCCAGATCATCTGTACGTGCAGGACGTGATCAGCCAGCGGATGATCTTCAGCAACCATCACCTCGGCCAGACCCTCGGTTACAACCGCTCCGAGCTGCACCAGATGGGCGAGTATTTCTGGGAAATCCTCCTGCACCCGGAAGACGCCGACTATTACCACCGCTCACGTCAGATGCAGCGGCACGCCGGTTACAGTCAGTTGCTGCAATGTCAGCTGCGCTTCCGCCATCGTGACGGCAAGTGGCGGCGCTTCGACATTCGTGAGCAAGCGCTGGCCCGCGACAAACACGATCAGGTCACGCGGATCATCGGCGTGGCCAAGGACATCACCGAGCAGATCGAGGCCAGTGAATCGCTGCGTGACAGCGAGCAGCGCTACCGCATGCTCGCCGAAAGCATCAGCGACGTGATTTTCTCCACCGACAGCAAGCTGTCGTTGAACTACGTCAGCCCGTCGGTGCAGGCGGTGCTGGGTTACGACGCCGAGTGGATTTTCCAGAACGGCTGGCAATCGACCATCGCCAACCCGCAACAGCTGAGCGGCATCTATTCCCTGATGGACCGGGTCAGCAAAGCGCTCGACAAGCCTGAGCAACTCGCACAGCTGCGAAGCCAGGTGCAGACGCAGATGTTCCTGTTCGACTGCCTGCGCGCCGACGGTCGCAAGATTCCGATCGAGCTGCGCCTGGTGCTGGTGTGGGACGAACACGGCGCGTTCGAAGGCGTGCTAGGCGTCGGCCGCGACATCAGCCAGCAGCGCCGCGCCGAAAAAGACCTGCGTATGGCGGCCACGGTATTCGAGCACTCGACTTCGGCGATCCTGATCACCGACCCCGCCGGTTACATCGTGCAGGCCAACGAAGCCTTCAGCCGGGTCAGCGGTTATGCAGTCTCGGAAGTGCTCGATCAGTTGCCGAACATGCTCACCGTCGACGAACAACAGGACGCACACCTGCGTTACGTGCTCAAGCAACTGCATCAGCACAGCACCTGGGAAGGCGAAGTCTGGCTCAAGCGGCGTAACGGCGAGCATTACCCGGCATGGGTCGGCATCACGGCGGTCCTCGACGATGAAGGCGACCTCGCCAGTTACGTGTGTTTCTTCAGCGACATCAGCGAGCGCAAGGCCAGCGAACAACGCATTCATCGCCTCGCCTACTACGACGCCCTGACCCACTTGCCGAACCGCACGCTGTTCCAAGATCGCCTGCACACTGCGCTGCAATCGGCCGAACGGCAGAAGTCGTGGGTGGTGCTGATGTTCCTCGACCTCGACCGCTTCAAGCCGATCAACGACTCCCTCGGCCACGCCGCCGGCGACCGCATGTTGAAAGACATGGCCACGCGCCTGCTGGCCTGCGTCGACGAAGACGACACCGTGGCGCGCATGGGCGGCGACGAGTTCACCCTGCTCCTGCAACACCGCTCCAGCCGCGAAATGGCGCTGAACCGGGCGATTCATGTGGCCGAGCAGATCCTTGCCAGCCTGGTGAAACCGTTCGTGCTGGAAGGCCGCGAGTTCTTCGTCACCGCCAGTATCGGCATTGCTTTGAGTCCGCAGGACGGCAACGAACTCAGTCAGTTGATGAAGAACGCCGATACCGCGATGTACCACGCCAAGGAGCGTGGCAAGAACAACTTCCAGTTCTATCAGGCCGACATGAACGCCAGTGCGCTGGAGCGTCTTGAGCTGGAAAGCGATCTGCGCCATGCGCTGGAACAGAACGAATTCGTCCTGTATTACCAGCCGCAGTTCAGCGGCGACGGCAAACGCCTGACCGGTGCCGAAGCGCTGCTGCGCTGGCGTCATCCGCGTCGCGGGCTGGTGCCGCCGGGGGATTTCATTCCGGTGCTGGAAGAACTCGGTCTGGTGGTCGACGTTGGCGACTGGGTCATCAGCGAAGCCTGCCGTCAGCTCAAGACCTGGCACCAGAACCGTGTGCGCGTGCCGAAGGTGTCGGTGAACATCTCGGCGCGACAGTTCTCCGATGGCCAGCTCGGCACGCGGATCGCCACCATCCTGCGGGAAACCGGGCTGCCACCGGCGTGCCTGGAGTTGGAGCTGACCGAAAGTATCCTGATGCGCGAAGTCAGCGAGGCGATGCAGATTCTCGCCGGGCTGAAGAACTTGGGCCTGAGCATTGCGGTCGACGACTTCGGCACCGGTTATTCATCACTGAACTACCTCAAGCAGTTCCCGATCGATGTGCTGAAGATCGACCGCACCTTTGTCGACGGCCTGCCGTCCGGCGAGCAGGACGCGCAGATCGCCCGCGCGATCATCGCCATGGCCCACAGCCTCAATCTGGCGGTGATCGCCGAAGGCGTGGAAACCCATGAGCAACTGGACTTCCTGCGCGAGCACGGCTGCGATGAAGTGCAGGGCTATCTGTTCGGCCGGCCGATGCCGGCGAGCCGGTTTGAAGCGCAGTTCAGCAATGATGCGCTGTTCATGTTCGACTGAGGTTCTGTGTAAAGGCTGCTGACCCCATCGCTGGCAAGCCAGCTCCCACAAGGGTTGATGTCGATCACAAGTCGTGTAGTTCACCCAGGTTAATGTGGGAGCTGGCTTGCCAGCGAAGAGGCCGGCAAAAGCACCGCACATCTGTCATGAACGCCACTTGTCTGCGACATGATGTCGTTTCATATGCCATCCAAAACCCATTGGGTTAGAATGCCCCCCTTTTCTGCCCCCGATCCTTGAGGACCGCCATGTTCAGCCGTGATTTGACTATTGCCAAGTACGACGCCGATCTCTTTGCCGCCATGGAGCAAGAAGCTCAGCGCCAGGAAGAGCACATTGAGCTGATCGCTTCGGAAAACTACACCAGCCCTGCGGTGATGGAAGCTCAAGGCTCGGTACTGACCAACAAATACGCCGAAGGCTATCCGGGCAAGCGCTACTACGGTGGTTGCGAGTACGTTGACGTCGTTGAACAACTGGCCATCGACCGCGCCAAAGAGTTGTTCGGCGCCGATTACGCCAACGTTCAGCCGCACGCCGGTTCGCAAGCCAACGCCGCTGTTTACCTGGCCCTGCTGCAAGGTGGCGACACCATTCTGGGCATGAGCCTGGCCCACGGTGGTCACCTGACCCACGGCGCCAGCGTTTCCTCCTCCGGCAAGCTGTACAACGCCGTGCAGTACGGCATCGACGCCAATGGCCTGATCGACTACGACGAAGTCGAGCGTCTGGCCGTTGAGCACAAGCCGAAAATGATCGTGGCCGGTTTCTCTGCCTACTCGCAGATTCTGGACTTCCCGCGCTTCCGCGCCATCGCGGACAAAGTCGGTGCCTACCTGTTTGTCGACATGGCTCACGTGGCCGGTCTGGTCGCCGCTGGCGTCTACCCGAACCCGGTGCCTTTCGCTGACGTCGTGACCACCACCACGCACAAGACCCTGCGCGGTCCACGTGGCGGTCTGATCCTGGCGCGCGCCAACGCCGACATCGAGAAGAAGCTGAACTCTGCAGTATTCCCGGGCGCCCAGGGTGGCCCGCTGGAGCACGTGATCGCTGCTAAAGCGATCTGCTTCAAGGAAGCGCTGCAGCCTGAGTTCAAGGCTTACCAGGAACAAGTGGTGAAGAACGCCCAGGCCATGGCCGAAGTGTTCATCGCGCGCGGTTTCGACGTGGTTTCCGGCGGTACCAAGAACCACCTGTTCCTGCTGTCGCTGATCAAGCAGGACATCTCGGGTAAAGACGCCGACGCCGCGCTGGGCAAAGCGTTCATCACCGTGAACAAGAACTCCGTGCCTAACGATCCACGCTCGCCGTTCGTCACTTCCGGCCTGCGCTTCGGTACTCCGGCTGTGACCACTCGTGGCTTCAAAGAGGCAGAGTGCAAAGAGCTGGCCGGCTGGATCTGCGACATCCTGGCTGACCTGAACAACGAAGCGGTGATCGACGCCGTTCGTGAGAAAGTCAAAGCCATCTGCAAGAAACTGCCGGTATACGGCGCTTGATGCGACGTTAAATCAGCAGCATGAAAAACCGGCCAAGTGATTGGCCGGTTTTTTTTCGTCTGCGTGAAAGTCGCTGCCGCCTCACTTAAAACTTGAAACAACAACTTCAAAGAAAAACAGGACACCAACAAAAATTAGCTGTTAGTGTTAAAAACAGAACACGCAACAGCAACTAAAAATCCACACAAAACAAAGAAACACCCATCAAAAACTCAAGGAAGAGTTCATGACAACAAACAGGCAAAAGTCATTTATCGCAACACTAACACTGGATCAGCACCATCTGAACGTCCTGGGCGCGCTTTATGAAAACCCAGTCTTGCGTTATGACAATTCATTTTCCGGCGGTTTTTATACAGGCGCCCCCAAAACGATCGATGATGCCCATCTATTGGGTTGCCGCCCCCAAAGGGAAGTAAAGAATGTTCAACCCATGAACATTTATTTCCGCTGCACTGATGATTATTACCACCTTTACATACGCGACCACGCCACGCACACCGGCTATTGCTTGAGCAAGGGTCGCGCCGGGGTATTAGGGGCTTTTCTGCCGGCGGGCAGCGATACCACCTCTTTCAACTTGCTGAGCCACGATAACCGGATCATCACCTTGCAGGATATGGGCGGTGATCGTCAGCGAGTGCGGCTCAAGGCACGCAACGCTGGCCAGATAACAGCGCTGCGTCGACGAGGCGCGCCCTACACCTACCTGGCCGAGACGGATAACACAGGCCTGCCGTTCACACTGAACATCATCGAGCGCAATGCATCGTTTCTCAGTGATCCCGACGAAATCTGACATCAACGTTCAAATATTCAATATTTACGCCATTGAACAGTCCGCTGTTTATTTATCAGCACTCAAATAATCGAGAAATACCATGAGCACCAATCAGGAAAAATCCTTTATTGCAACATTGAGCACTCGCTATGGCTACCCGCACTTCCCCAAGTTGACGTATGGCAGAAAGGTCACGACTCCGCGTCCTGATTATGAAGCTTTTACGTTCTCCCACCACCTGGATGTTTCAAACTATCTCTTTCTCAAGCCGGATGTTGCACCGGACGCACTGACTCTTTACTTCCGCTGCCTTGACGACTACTACACTATCTATATCTTCACGCCAGGCGAGTACTACTACAGAACCATCAGCCGTGAAGAAAAAGATTTCTTGAACGCTTATGCAACCGAAGATGGAGACCAGACCACGTTCAACTTGCTCAATGCCAAGGGCAATATCATCACGCTGGATCAGATCGAAACGGATACGCCCACCGTCAGAATCCAGACCCGAAGCGGCGCGCTGTTGTGCGCCGGGCAAAGTCGCAACAAGCATGACCCCAGAGTCGGCACGTTCGTACGCACCAACTCGAACCGCAGCGCCGGTGTTCTCGACTTCAAGCTCAATATCCTGAAGCGCAACGTGCCTTACTGAGCAGATTGAAATCCGCCAGCGTCAGCACAAACCAGCCCGGCCGAACATCGCCGGGCTTTCTCGTTGCGAACGGGCTCCACGGCAACACCGTGCAAAGCACCACTGGTCAGACCGGTCATGCCAATTTCCGACCTCCCTCTTGTATTTCAAGAAATCCCGCGCGTAGACTGCGCCTGCACTGGACATACCGGTAAGACCACAATAATTAAGTCCTGAATCTGATGTGCTCCGCACACGGCAGCCAGGACACCGACCAGGATTCCTCCCATGCTCAGATGGTGCTCGCGTTCAATCTTCCTCCAAGTGGTTCTCGGACTGGTGCTCGGCATCATCTGCGGACTGACCCTTCCCGAATATTCCGCTCAGCTCAAACCCTTGGGCGACGGCTTCATCAAACTGATCAAGATGCTGATCGGCCTGATCGTGTTCTGCGTGGTGGTCAGTGGCATCAGCGGCGCAGGGGATCTGAAGAAGGTCGGGCGTATCGGCCTCAAATCGGTGATCTACTTTGAAGTGCTGACCACCATTGCGTTGGTGATCGGTCTGGTGTTCGCGTTCAGCACCGGGATCGGCAGCGGCGCGAATATCCATCTGGAGCAGTTGTCCGCCGCTGACATGGGCGACATCGCCGAACGCGGCCAGCACATGCACACCACCACGCAGTTCCTGATGGACCTGATCCCGACCTCGGTGCTCGGCGCCTTTGCCGACAACAACATCCTGCAGGTGCTGCTGTTTTCGGTGCTGTTCGGCAGCGCACTGAATCTGGTGGGTGAAGCGGCCTCCGGGATCTCGCGACTGATCAACGAACTGAGCCATGTGATCTTCCGGATCATGGGCATGATCGTGCGTCTGGCGCCCATCGGCGTGTTCGGCGCCATCGCCTTCACCACCAGCAAGTACGGCCTCGATTCGCTGCAGCACCTGGGCAGTCTGGTCGGCTTGTTCTACCTGACCTGCGTCGCGTTCGTCAGCGTGATCCTCGGTGTGGTGATGCGTGCCTCGGGCCTGCGCCTGTGGCCATTGCTCAAATATCTGCGTGAAGAGCTGCTGATCGTCATGGGCACCGCCTCCTCCGATGCCGTGCTGCCACAGATCATGCGCAAACTCGAACATCTGGGCATCGGCAGCTCGACGGTCGGGCTGGTGATACCCACCGGCTACTCGTTCAACCTCGACGGGTTTTCGATCTACCTGACGCTGGCCATTGTGTTCATCGCCAACGCCACCGGCACGCCATTGGCGATGACCGACCTGCTGACGATTCTCCTGGTGTCGCTGATCACCTCCAAGGGCGCCCACGGCATTCCCGGTTCGGCGCTGGTGATTCTGGCGGCGACACTGACAGCGATCCCGGCGATTCCGGTGGTCGGGCTGGTGCTGGTGCTGGCGGTGGACTGGTTCATGGGCATCGGCCGGGCGCTGACCAACCTGATCGGCAACTGTGTCGCCACCGTGGCCATCGCCCGCTGGGAAAAGGACATCGACGTACAACGCGCAAACAAAGTACTCAGCGGTCAGCAGGGCTACACCTTTCAACCGCGTAAAACCGGAACTCCGGCGCACCAGCAAGAGTTCTGATTTTCAACCCTGCAGGAGCTGCCGCAGGCTGCGATCTTTTGATCTTGTTTGCGGCATCCCCTATAGGCTTACGGAGCTAGACAAGTGATCACCACATCAACCGTCGTCAACTCAGTCGTAGAAAAACTGCGCGCCGCCCTCGCCCGTGGTCAGTGGCGCTCCGGCGACATGCTGCCGGGCCAGCGCGAACTGGCCGAACAACTGGGCATCAGCCGTCCGAGCCTGCGCGAAGCGGTGATCGTTCTGGAGACCCTGGGCCTGGTCCGCTCGATGCCGGGCAAAGGCGTGGTAGTGCTCGACGCCCAGCTCAGTGACAGCCAGAGCCACGACAGCGCGGTCGCCGGCGCCAGCCTCGAAGACGTGCTGCAACTGCGCTACACCCTTGAGCCGTTCATTGTCGGCCTGGTCGCGCAGTCGATCAGCAGCAAGGAAGTCGGCCAGTTGCGCCTGACCCTGATGGACATGCGCGAAGCCCTTGAAGCGGGCGACAGCGAAGCCGGCGTCAGCGCCTACATCGCCTTCCACGAAGAGCTGTTCACCCTGACCTCGAACCCGATTTTCCAGAGCGTGGTGCAGCAGACCAGCAATGCCCTCAAGCAAAGCGCCGAAGTGCTGCGCAATTCGCCTGAGCATCTGGCCGAGCGCCTGGAAGAAAACGAAGCGGTGGTGCGCGCGATCCGCAGCAAGAACAGCGCTCAGGCCAGCGCCGAAATGCGTCGGCACATCCTGCGCGAAGGCCAGCGGATGGGCATCGAACTGAATATCCCGGAAGACAACCTCAGCCACTGAAGAACTCACACTGGAGACCGGCCATGAACAGTCTTGCCACGTCGCCGCACACTCGTCAGATGTCGGCACCTCTGCCCTTCTCGCGCCTGCGAGCGCCGGCAGATGCTCTGTACCCGCGGCTGTTCGAGGCGATTCTGGACCGGCGAATCGACCCGGCCAGCCGCTTCACCGAAGACAGTCTCAAGCAGATGTTTGGCGTCAGCCGCGCCGATGTACGCCGGGTACTGACGCAGTTGTCCCATGAGCAGGTGATTGTGCTGCGCGCCAATCATCGGCCGCGGGTCGCCGCACCGGATGCAGAGCAGACCCGACAAACCCTGCACGCTCGGCGCCTGACCGAAGCGACGCTGGTGCGTCTGGCTTGTCAGAATGCGTCGGCGGAGGGTTTGAAACGCTTGCGCACGCTGGTCGAACGCGAACGCCTGGCCGTGGTTCAGGAACGGCGTGCGGCGGCGATTCGTTTGTCCGGCGAGTTTCATCTGCAGTTGGCGCAGATGGCGGGGAATGCACCGCTGGCGCATTTTCTTGGCAGCCTGGTGCCGTTGACGTCGCTGGCGATTGCGCGGTGTGATGGATCAACGCTCGGTTGTTGCGCGTGGCAGGAGCACCTGGCGATTATCGAGGCGGTTGAATGTGGAGATGGGGTTAAGGCCAGTCTACTGATGAATCGGCATCTGGATGATCTGGAGCAGACGCTGCTGGAGCCAACCGTCAAGCATTGCGTTGTCGGTTGAATCGCCATCGCGGGCAAGCCCGCTCCCACAGGGTTATTGTCGTTCACAGATTGTGTGTACACCTATAAACCTGTGGGAGCGGGCTTGCCCGCGATGGCGTCAGCCCTGACACCGAAGAACCATCAGGCAGTAGCCACCTTGGCAAACCCCGCCCGAATCTTCTCTTCCGGCAAATCATCGGCAATAAACACGATCACGCTTTCCCGCGCCTCACCCTCGGCCCACTCGGTGTCCCAGTCGAAACCGTAGAGTTTCAGCACGCCCTGGAACACCAGGCGCCGATCCTCGCCAGCGATGTTCAGCACTCCCTTGTAACGCAGCAATTGCTTGCCGTGCTCTTCCAGCAACTCATTCATGAATTCGCTGAGCCGATCGATATCCAGCGGCTGGTCCGTGCGCAGCACCAGGCTGGAGATGCGATCGATGGAAGGCGCCTTGCTCACCGGACGCAGGCTGACCCCGCCGCCCAGATCGGCGTTGAGGTTGAAACCCCGCACATCAAGCAGTTCCGCCAGATCGATGTTGCCGTGCTCGACCACGCGGATTGGTGCACGGCGGTTGATTCGCGTCAGGCGTTTGCTCAGTGCATTGAACGTGGCCTCATCCACCAGATCAGTCTTGCTGACCAGCAAGCGGTCGGCGAAGCCGATCTGCGCCTGGGCGATGGTCTGGGTCAAATGCAGGTCGGCGTGGGCGGCGTCGACCAATGTGATGATGCCGTCGAGCAGATAGCGCTCACGCAGTTCTTCGTCGATGAAAAAGGTTTGCGCCACAGGCGCTGGATCGGCCAGCCCGGTGCATTCGATCACCAGCCGGTCGAAGGCGATTTCACCGCTGTCCAGGCGTTCGAGCAGCAGGTACAGGGCCTTGGTCAGATCAGTGTGAATGGTGCAGCAGACGCAGCCGTTGGCCAGGGTCATGACTTGCACCGGCTGGTCGCCGAGCAACTGGGTGTCGATGCCGGCGTCGCTGAATTCGTTCTCGATCACGGCGATTTTCAGACCGTGCTCGGCTTTCAGCAGATGGCGTAGCAAAGTGGTCTTGCCGGCACCGAGAAAACCACTGAGTACCGTTACGGGTATGGGAGAAGACAAAACAGATCCCCTTCACAAAATGAATGAACAACACAAAAACAAATGTGGGAGCGAGCTTGCTCGCGAAAGCGGTGTGTCAGTCAAATCATTCATCAACTGACACTCCGCATTCGCGAGCAGGCTCGCTCCCACAAGGGGGATTGCATCAACCGCAGGCTGTCAGCTCAACAGCACTTCGGCCCACCCTTGCCACCGTAACGCGCTTCCTGACGCTCGCGAAAGAACATCTCGTAGCTCATCACCGGCTTGTCCGGGTGTTTGGTTTGCATATGCTCGACGTAGGTGTCGTAGTCGGGCATGCCGACCATCAGGCGTGCGGCCTGACCGAGGTATTTACCGAGGCGACTCAGGTCATTGAACATGGTGCAATCCTCTGGTTACGCGTCCGGCAGGGCCTGGAATGGCGATTCTTTATCCGTACGCTCTTTTTTGCCCCAGGCGGCAATGCCGACCTTGAGCGCGTAGAACAGGATGCTGAAGACCACGAACAGGAACAGCGCGGTGAGCGTTGCGTTGGTGTAGGCGTTGAAGATCACGTGCTGCATCTGCTCGATGCTCTTGGCCGGAGCAATGACTTGGCCGGCGGCCAGGGCATCGCTGTACTTCTTGGCCAGCGACAGGAAGCCGATCGCCGGGTTGGCGTCGAACAGCTTGATGAAGCCCGCAGTCGTGGTGCAGATCAGCAGCCAGGCGGCCGGCAGCAGGGTGACCCAGATGTAGCGCTGGCGCTTCATCTTGATCAGGACCACAGTGCCGAGCATCAGCGCGATACCCGCCAGCATCTGGTTGGAGATACCGAACAGCGGCCACAGGGTGTTGATGCCGCCCAGCGGATCGATCACGCCCTGATACAGCAACCAGCCCCACATCGCCACACAACCGGCGGTGGCGATCAGGTTGGCGGTCCACGATTCGGTGCGCTTGAGCGCCGGAACGAAGGAGCCGAGCAGGTCCTGCAGCATGAAGCGCCCGGCACGGGTGCCGGCGTCCACAGCAGTCAGGATGAACAGTGCTTCGAACAGGATCGCGAAGTGGTACCAGAACGCCATGGTGTTTTCACCCGGCAGGACACTGTGCAGGATCTGCGCGATACCGACCGCCAGGGTCGGCGCACCGCCGGCACGGGCGAGGATGGTGGTTTCACCGATGTCATGGGCAACCGCTTGCAGCGCCTCAGGCGTGATCGCGAAGCCCCAACTGCTGACCATCTGCGCCACCGATGCCACGTCACCACCGACCACCGCGGCCGGGCTGTTCATGGCGAAGTACACGCCCGGCTCGATCACCGAAGCGGCAACCATCGCCATGATCGCCACAAACGATTCCATCAGCATGCCGCCGTAACCGATGTAACGGGCGTTGGTTTCGTTATCCAGCAGCTTCGGCGTGGTGCCCGACGAGATCAGTGCGTGGAAACCGGATACTGCACCGCAAGCGATGGTGATGAACAGGAACGGGAACAGACCGCCCTTCCACACCGGCCCGGTGCCGTCGACGAACTGGGTCAGCGCCGGCATTTTCAGCTCGGGCATGGTCACCAGAATACCGATCGCCAGAGCGATGATGGTGCCGATCTTGAGGAACGTCGACAGGTAGTCGCGTGGCGCGAGGATCAGCCACACCGGCAACACGGCGGCGACGAAGCCATAACCGATCAGCATCCAGGTGATTTGCACACCGGTGAAGCTGAAGGCCTTGGCCCACACCGGATCAGCGGCAATTTGCCCGCCGAGCCAGATCGAACCGAGCAGCAGCAACACGCCGATGACCGAGATTTCGCCGATGCGACCCGGGCGGATGTAGCGCATGTAGATGCCCATGAACATTGCGATCGGGATGGTCGCCATCACGGTGAAGATGCCCCACGGGCTCTCGGCCAGGGCCTTGACCACGATCAGCGCCAGCACCGCAAGGATGATGATCATGATCAGGAAGCAGCCGAACAGGGCGATGGTGCCGGGGATGCGGCCCATTTCTTCACGGACCATGTCGCCCAGGGAACGGCCGTTGCGCCGGGTCGACATGAACAGCACCATGAAGTCCTGCACCGCGCCCGCCAGCACCACCCCGGCAATCAGCCACAACGTGCCGGGCAGGTAGCCCATCTGCGCCGCCAATACCGGGCCGACCAGAGGTCCTGCGCCGGCAATCGCGGCGAAGTGGTGACCGAAAAGAATGTGTTTGTTGGTCGGCACATAGTCCAGACCGTCGTTGTTGAGCACGGCGGGGGTGGCCCGACGCGGATCCAGCTGCATCACATTGTTAGCGATGAACAGGCTGTAGTAACGGTACGCAACCAGATAGATGGCCACGGCCGCGACCACGATCCACAAGGCGTTGATCGCCTCGCCTCGGCGCAATGCCACTACGCCCAGGGCGCACGCTCCTACGATTGCCAGCACTAGCCAGGGTAAGTGGCGTAGCAGGCTATTATTATTTTTCATTTTATTATTCCAGCCAGGGTGGACAAGAAAGACAGCCACCCCGAGTTTAGCGCTACTGGCGGTAAAGACCATACCCCGACATTGGTCTAGACGCCTTGTCGATTGGCAGCCACCCGCCGGTCGGGTCTATAGTCAGCGAACGCTTCCGAGGATTGCGCCATGAGCGAACAACCAGCCAATCGCCGTCGCTTCAAACGTATTGCGTTCGATGCCAGAACCGAGCTGAGTCAGGGCCAATTCATCTGGCCGGTGAAACTGATCGATCTGTCCCTCAAGGGGCTGCTGATCGAGCGGCCGGAGCCTTGGCTCGGGGATAAGGAACAGGATTTCTTCGTCGACATTCATCTGAGCGATGACGTGGATATCCAGATGGATGTGCATCTGGCCCATGAGGATCACGGCCAACTGGGGTTTGTCTGCCGGCATATCAGCCTGGAATCGATCCAGCGCTTGCGGCGGTTGATCGAACTGAATCTGGCGGATGAGGCCGAACTGGAGCGCGAACTGGGCGCTCTGATCGAAATCTAGCCCCCAAAATCAACCTGTGGGAACACTCTTGTGGTGAGGGGATTTATCCCCGATGGGGCACGGAGCGGCCCCGATAAATCCGGGTCTGCTGCGCAGCCCATCGGGGATAAATCCCCTCACCACAGGTTTTCATTCAATCAAGGGAATGGCAGCTATTCGAACAGTGCGTCGAGCGCCTGCTCCAACCGGGTCACGGCAATGATCTGCAGCCCCGCCGGCGCCTCTTTCGGCGCATTGCCTTTGGGCACAATCGCGCGTTTGAAGCCATGCTTGGCCGCTTCCTTCAAGCGCTCCTGACCGCTCGGCACCGGGCGTACCTCGCCGGACAAACCGACTTCGCCAAACACCAGCAGATCATGCGGCAGCGGCCGGTTGCGCAGGCTCGACATCACCGCCGCCATCAACGCCAGGTCGGACGCGGTTTCCAGCACCTTCACCCCGCCGACCACGTTGAGGAACACGTCCTGATCGTGGGTCGGGATGCCGCCGTGCCGATGCAATACCGCCAGCAACATCGCCAGACGATTCTGGTCCAGACCCAGGGTGACCCGGCGCGGGTTGGCCAGATGACTGTCATCGACCAGCGCCTGCACTTCCACCAGCATCGGCCGCGTGCCTTCCCACGTGGCCATGACCACACTGCCCGGGACTTCCTCTTGGGCACGGGTGAGAAAAATCGCCGACGGGTTGGAGACTTCTTTCAGGCCCTTGTCGGTCATGCCGAAGACGCCGAGTTCGTTGACCGCGCCGAAACGGTTTTTCACCGCCCGCAGCAAGCGCAAACGCCCGTCCGATTCGCCTTCGAAATACAGCACGGTATCGACCATGTGCTCCAGGACTCGCGGGCCGGCGAGCGCGCCTTCCTTGGTGACGTGACCGACGAGAAAAATCGCCGTGCCGCTCTGCTTGGCATACCGCACCAGCAACGCCGCACTCTCACGCACCTGCGAGACGCCACCCGGCGCTGATTGCAGCTGTTCGGTGAAAATGGTCTGGATCGAGTCGATCACCATCACCTTGGGTTTTTCCTGACGGGCGGTGGCGATGATGGTTTCGATGCAGGTTTCGGTCATCACCCGCAGTTGATCCTGCGGCAGTCCGAGACGGCGGGCACGCATGGCCACTTGTTGCTGCGATTCTTCGCCGGTGACGTACAGCGCCGGCATGCTCTTGGCGAGGTTGCACAGTGTCTGCAACAGGATCGTCGACTTGCCGATGCCCGGGTCACCGCCGATCAATACCACCGAGCCGTCGACCAGACCGCCACCCAGGACCCGGTCCAGCTCACCGGACGCGGTAGAGAAACGCGGAATCTCTTCGATGCTGACTTCGGCCAGGGTCTTGATCTGCGCCTGCTGCCCGGCCCAGCCGGTACGCCCGGTGGGCGCCGTGGCGCCGCCGCTCTCGATCATGGTTTCGGTCAGGGTATTCCAGGCGCCGCACTCGCCGCACTGGCCCGCCCATTTGGGAAAGGTTGCGCCGCATTCGGTGCAGCCGTACATGCGCTTGGCCTTGGCCATCTGGATCCCCCGGCAAAAACCGCGATGATAACGCAGCCACCGCTCAGCGCGGCACGGCGGTGCGGATTTCGCCGTTGGCCAGACGCGCGGCGCTATTGCCCAGCGGATCCTCGGCATTGAGGTCGGCGCCCTTGGCCTTGAGCGCGTCGAGCAGCTCGATGCGCTTGAACAACCCGGCGTACATCGCCGCAGTCTGGCCGGCGCCGTTGCGCTGATCGGGGCTGCAATCGGTGGCCATCAACCGTCGGGCAATCTGCATCTCGCCCTTGAAGATCGCGCCCATCAGCGCCGTATTGCCGCGTTGATCCTGCGCACAGGCATCAGCCCCCGCCGCCAGCAGTCGCTCAACTGCCGTCCCCTGGCCGTGATACGCTGCCAGAATCAGTGCGGTGTAGCCCTTGCTGTCGCGGGTATCGAGGGAATAACCGGACTCGATGAAGGTCTCGAGCATCGGCACATCACCACGCCGGGCCGCATCGAAATAGTAATCCTGCAACTGGGCCTTGATCGCCTCGGGGTTCTGTTCGGCCAGCGCTGTACATGACAGGCAACCGAGCAGCAATAACAGACAAAATCGCATCAGCCTTCTCCTTGAGCAGAACGGGGCCTGCATCAGGCCCCGCGTTGCATGGCGTCGAGATCAGTCGACCAGTTTCGCTGCCAGCGCCTTGACCCGGCTCAGGTCACCCTTGGCCACTTTGGTCACGCCAGTGCCGTATTCCGGATCGGCCTTATAAAGGAAGGACAGGATGATGTGCTTGCTCTCGTCATCGGTGGTGGCCAACGAGCCGCCGAAGCTGGCAATCAGGTCCTGACGTTCCTGCTGGCTGAACGAGCGGTACAGATCACCGGCCTGCTTGAAGTTCTGCTCGCGCTGAATCTTCGCCTGCTGGGTGCTGCCGGACAGCGCCAGCTGGCTGTAACGCGCGCTTTGCGGCTCTTCACGCGGTTGCAGGCGGCTTGGCTGATAGTTCACGCCAGACTGCGTGGCTGCGAAGTTCATCGCACCGTCCTGATTGCCATTATTGACGGCAACTTTGGGCGCGTTGATCGGCAACTGCAGAGCATTGGCTCCCAGACGATACATTTGCGTATCGGCATAAGAAAACACTCGGCCTTGCAACAGACGATCTTCCGAAGGTTCGATACCCGGCACAACATTGGCCGGGGCCATCGCAACTTGTTCGGTTTCCTGGAACACGTTGGCCGGATTACGGTTCAACACCATTTGTCCAACTTTTCGCTCAGGAACATTTGGCCAGATCTTGGTAGCGTCCAATGGATCGAAATCAAACTTGGACAAATCTTGCGGATTTAGCACTTGGATGTACAAGTCCCATTTCGGAAAATCGCCCTTGTTAATATGGGTGACCAGATCATTAGTCATATGACTGTAATCCTTGCCCTGAACTTTCTCGACTTGTTCAGGTGTCAGGTTTTTGATGCCCTGCAAACTTTTCCAGTGAAACTTCACATAGTGCACTTCACCTTTGGCGTTCACCAACTTGTAGGCATGCACGCCATTACCGTCCATCTCCCGATAACTGGCTGGAGTACCCGAATTGGAATACAACTCGGTCAGCGTGCGAGTGGCTTCCGGTACGTGGGAGAAGAAGTCGAAACGACGCGAGTCATCGTCCAGGTTGGTACGTGGATCGGGCTTGAAGGCGTGAACCATGTCCGGGAACTTGATCGCATCGCGGATGAAGAAGGTCGGGAAGTTGTTGCCCACCAGATCCCAGTTGCCATCGGCGGTGTAGAACTTGGTGGCAAAACCCCGTGGATCGCGCAGGGTTTCCGGGGAGTGGTTGCCGTGCACCACGGCGGAGAAACGCACGAAGACCGGTGTGACCTGGCCAGCGGCGAATACTTTGGCCTTGCTCAAATCGCTGAGGTCGTTGGTCACGGTGAAGGTCCCGTGAGCCCCGGTGCCGCGGGCATGCACCACGCGCTCGGGAATGCGCTCACGGTCAAAACGCTGAAGCTTCTGGATCAGTTGCACATCCTGCAGCAACACCGGGCCGGTGGCACCGGCGGTCTGCGAATTCTGGTTGTCGCCGACCGCGGCACCGTTATCCCGGGTCAGGGGTGCAGCGTGCACGGAGAAAGTCAGCAAGCTGGCGGCCAGCACGCCGAAAGTACGGCGATGGGGAAAAGCCCCCAGTCCAAGAGTGGAGTTCATATCAGGTTCCTCTGGTTTTTTGGGCGCATCCAGGTGCGCAAACCAGAGGCTAGAGGGCTATGGCGGTGAACATAAATAGAAAGTTCGTAACTCGACGATTGAAAAAAATGGCTTTGTGATCAGCGATTTACGGCGTAAATCGCGCGCGATTAGTGGCACTTTGCAAACTAATCGTTGATTCATGTGTCGATAAAAACGGGCATTGTAAGAAGGTGTTTCGCGCAGGACGCGTTTTGCTGATTTACACTGCGTACACCAACCTCATCTGTAACAAGGAAATAACCTATGGGCGTGCTAAGTGAGTTCAAGGCCTTCGCGGTCAAAGGCAATGTGGTCGACATGGCCGTCGGTATCATCATCGGTGCAGCCTTCGGCAAAATCGTTTCGTCGTTTGTCGGCGACGTGATCATGCCGCCAATCGGCCTGTTGATCGGTGGGGTGGACTTCAGTGATCTGGCCATCACGCTGAAAGCCGCCGAGGGCAACGCCCCAGCCGTGGTACTGGCTTACGGTAAATTCATTCAGAGCATTCTGGACTTCGTGATCGTCGCCTTTGCGATCTTCATGGGTGTGAAAGCCATCAACCGCCTGAAACGCGAAGAAGCCGTGGCCCCTTCCCTGCCGCCGGTTCCAACCAAAGAAGAAGAGTTGCTCGGCGAGATCCGCGATCTGCTCAAGGCGCAGAACAATCGGCCTTGACGGCTTCATGAATGAAAACGGCGCCTGATGGCGCCGTTTTTTTACCAGTAATTTTCCACCGCCACCTGACCGGGCCGCCGCGCCAGGCTCAGGCTCATGTGGCGTTTCTTCAACAACGCGCGGGTGTCATCGATCATCTGCGGATTGCCGCACAGCATGACGCGCGAGTGCTCGGGGGTCAGTTCCACGCCGGCCTCACGTTCCAGTTCGCCGCTTTCGATCAACGTGGTGATGCGACCGTGCAAGGCGCCAGGCCAGCGCTCGCGGGTAACCGTGGGGATGAACCGTAATTTATGGGCATGCTCTGCCAGGTAATCACGTGTGGAAAGCTCAGCGATCAATGATTGATAGGCCAGCTCCCTTGCCTCGCGCACGCTGTACACCAGAATAATTCGCTCGAAACGCTCCCACACTTCGAAGTCCTGCAAGATCGACAGAAACGGCGCCACGCCGGTCCCTGTGGATAACAACCACAGATCCCGGCCGTCGACAAAACGATCCAGCGTCAGGTATCCAAAGGCCTGGCGCTCCACCAGCACGGTATCGCCGACCTGCAACCGGCTCAGTTCACTGGTGAATTCGCCACCCGGCACCACAATAGAGAAGAACTCGAGAAACTCGTCGAAGGGTGAAGAAACCATCGAGTAGGCACGCCACACCGTGCTGCCATCCGCCTTGGTCACGCCCAGGCGGGCGAATTGTCCTGCGCGGAACCTGAAACCCGTATCGCGCGTGGTGCGCAAAGTGAACAGGCTGGGGGTCAAGGGCTGCACGTCGAGCAAGGTCTGGGCAGTAAACTTTTCTGCACTGACAGTCATGGGCCACTCCACTGTAAAGAACCCAGACAGTTTCGCGCAAACTGACACTGTAAACACCACTGTTTTTGTAATGTCTTTTCATTTAGCGAAGCCAATGAGAAACAAACTCAGATACAACCAATGGAGAAACTTTCATATCTCAATCTGAAATTGAATGACACCTTGAATACAACGCTCTACTCCGGACTAATAACATTCTTGCAATCAAACTTCTCTGCAAAGAGCAAAAAAGTTCAACGCCAACTGTAGGACATGTCCTACACTCGATTGCGTGATGGATTCATTGGATCCAAACAGCCCAGCGCGTAAAACGACTCACGGAGAGTTTGTGATGGAAATGTGGAAGGAGTCGCAATTAAAGCAACTGACTTTCGCGAGAGAAATAGAGACCGCTTATCCGATCCTGCTGAGATTCGCTCAAAACATAGGCTTCAACTTTTGTGCTATCTCTTTGACATCAAACAATCGGACCGCTGACTTTAAAGCCTTGCAAATCAATAACTATCCCAAAGAATGGAATAATCTCTATGAACAGAAAAGCTACAGCAAAGTTGACCCGGTAGTCATACACTGCAACCAGTCAATGCTGCCGATTGTCTGGACCGAAAAGTTGTTTGCGCCGACTCCACAGTTGTGGGACGCGCAACAGGAGCATGGATTGCGCCACGGTTGGTCCCAGTCGTTTCACCATGAAGCCAGCGGGCTGTGCAGCACACTCAGCCTTGTCAGGAAAAATGGTCCTCTGAGCCCGCTCGAGTTGTACGAGCATTTTGGCTACATGTTTTACGCGACCAGTCATCTGAGTGATCTGTTTGCCAGAACCCTGCCCACAGCCCCGAAAAAACCCCAACAACCGCACCTTTCACCGCGGGAACTGGAAGTGCTGAAGCTCTCGGCGCTCGGCAAAACAGCCTATGAAATCGCCAGGATCCTCTGCCTGAGCGAACGAACCGTGAATTACCACGTGCAAAACGTGATTATCAAACTGAACGTCTGCAACAAAATCTCCGCCGTCATCGCCGCCAGCCGCTGCGGCCTTCTCGACGCCCCCTCCGCCTAAAAGCCACGGGTATTTCAACAGAAAAAAACGTACCATTTGAGGCCTTCCCGAGTGATGACGTGAGCAGTGACGTCGTATTGCACTCGGACGGTTCCGCCGCACATTCCCTTGGCCGCGGGCCACCCGTTGATTATCCAGAGTCCCCGCCCCATGCCTTTGCTCGACACGCCCTTTGCCCAACTCGACCTGATCCGCCAGCCCGAGCAGCAGAATGAACCTCTGCAAGCCTTCGACGCGGCTGACGAGTACCTGCTCAATCATCTGGCCGCGCAACAACCGGCCGCAGACACTCGGGTATTGGTACTCAATGACAGCTTCGGGGCCTTGGCAGCGAGCCTGGCGGGCAAGGTTCAGGTCAGCAGCAGCGGCGATTCGTTTCTCGCGTTCCAGGGACTGGAAAAGAACCTGGTACGCAACGGCTTGGCATTTGATGCCGTGCGTGGGATTGCGGCGAGTGAGCCGTTAGTCGGGCCGTTCGACAAGGTGTTGATCCGCGTACCCAAGACGCTCGCACTGCTGGAAGAGCAACTGATCCGTCTGCAAGGGCAACTGGCCCCCGGCGCCGAAGTGGTGGCAGCGGCCATGGTCAAACACTTGCCGCGCGCCGCCGGTGATCTGCTGGAGCGTTACATTGGCCCGGTACACGCTTCACTGGCGGTAAAAAAGGCTCGCCTGCTGATCGCGGCACCCGAGGCCAAAGCCCCGGCGACCTCGCCCTACCCGTCGCGCTACCAGCTCGACGAGCCGGCCATCGAGTTGCTCAACCACGCCAACGTGTTCTGCCGTGAAGGTCTGGATATCGGCACCCGGGCCTTTCTCCCGCACCTGCCCAAAAACCTCGGCAGCGCCCGGGTCGCCGACCTTGGCTGCGGTAACGGCGTACTGGCCATCGCCAGTGCTCTGCACAACCCTGACGCACACTACACGCTGGTCGACGAATCGTTCATGGCCGTGCAATCGGCAGCGGAAAACTGGCGCGCCGCGCTCGGCGAACGCGAAGTGATCGTGCGCGCTGGCGATGGTCTGGCCGGGCAGGAGCCGCAATCGCTGGACGTGGTGTTGTGCAATCCGCCGTTCCATCAGCAGCAAGTGGTCGGCGATTTCCTCGCCTGGCGCATGTTCCAGCAGGCCCGCGAGGCGCTGGTGGTGGGCGGTGCGCTGTACATCGTCGGCAACCGGCACCTGGGTTATCACAGCAAGCTGGCGCGACTGTTCCGTGGCGTTGAGCAAGTGGCGGCCACGCCGAAATTCGTGATTCTCAAAGCCCGCAAGTAAAGCATCAGGCAAAAAAAACCCTCCGCGGTACAGAGGGTCATAAAACCGTGCCCAAGGGCAACGGGACGGGATGTCTCAGTGTGTGGTCAGGCCGGCCGCGCTCATGAACAGGCGCATCAGACTGGCGGCAATGAACAGCGCGCCGACGCTACCGATCCAGATCAGGGCCAACCAGCCGAGCCGCTGCCACAGCGGCTTTTTTTCGGCTTCTTCAATCTCGTGCAGGGAATGTTTGCCGTTCATTGCATCGTTCCTCCATCAGGCGATGGCGTCGCCAGGGACGCCATCGCGAACAGGTTCGCTCCCACAGGTGTGCGGGGCGGCAGTCTAGTGGTAACCGTCTTCATGGGTGACCTTGCCGCGGAACACGTAGTAGCTCCAGAAGGTGTAACCCAGGATGAACGGGATGATGAACAGCGTACCGACCAGCATGAAGCCCTGGCTTTGCGGCGGTGCGGCGGCGTCCCAGATCGAGATCGACGGCGGCACGATGTTCGGCCACAAACTGATGCCCAGACCGCTGTAGCCGAGGAAAATCAGCACCAGGGTCAGCAGGAACGGCATGTAGTTGGCGTTGCGCGCCACCGCGCGGATCAGCCCGTACAAGGTGACCAGCACCAGAATCGGCACCGGCATGAACCAGAACAGGTTCGGCATGCTGAACCAGCGAGTGGCGATTTCCGGGTGGGCCAGCGGCGTCCACAGGCTGACGATACCGATTACGGCCAGCAGCACGAACGCCAGCGGCCGCGCCAGGTTGTGCATCTGCTCCTGCAACTTGCCTTCGGTCTTCATGATCAACCAGGTACAACCGAGCAAGGCATAGGCCACCACCAGCGCGGCGCCGCAGAACAGGGTGAACGGTGTCAGCCAGTCCAGTGAGCCGCCGGCGTATTGCCGATTGACCACCGGCAAGCCGTCGATGAATGCCCCGAGTGCCACGCCCTGGAAGAACGTCGCCGCCACCGAGCCGCCGATGAACGCTTTGTCCCACAGGTGACGTTTGTCGTCCTTGGCCTTGAAGCGGAACTCGAATGCCACGCCGCGGAAAATCAGCCCGATCAGCATGAAGATCAGCGGCAGGTACAGCGCCGACAGCACCACCGAATAGGCCAGCGGGAACGCGCCAAACAACGCCGCGCCGCCCAATACCAGCCAGGTTTCATTGCCGTCCCACACCGGGGCGACAGTGTTCATCATCACGTCACGGTCGGTCTTGCCCGGGATGAACGGGAAGAGAATCCCGATCCCCAGGTCGAAACCGTCCATGACCACGTACATCATGATGCCGAAGATGATGATCACGGCCCAGATCAGCGGAAGATCAATACCCATGAGTCAAATCTCCTTTTCCAGGCTGCGCGGCGAGTCAGCGTCGGCGCCTTCGTCATCGGCGGCGGACAACGGACGCGCCGGGGTGCGTTTCTGGCCGGGACCACCTTCGTTGGTCTCCTTGCCTTCGTCGGTTTTCGGCCCTTTGCGCACCAGGCGCATCATGTAACCGAGCCCTGCACCGAACAGCGCGAAATACACCACAACGAACATGATCAGGGTGATGCTCATCTGCATGAAGCTGTGATTGGAGGACGCATCCGCCGTGCGCATCAGCCCGTAGACCACCCACGGTTGACGACCGATTTCGGTGGTGAACCAGCCGGCGAGGATCGCGATCAGGCCGGACGGCCCCATCCACAACGCCAGATACAGGAACGGGCGTGAGGTATAGAGCGTGTCGCGCTTGCGCAGCCACAGGCTCCACAGACCGGTAAAGATCATCAGGAAACCGAGGCCGACCATGACCCGGAACGACCAGAACACGATGGTCGAGTTCGGCCGGTCTTCTGGCGGGAACTCCTTGAGCGCCGGCACCTGCTTGTCCAGCGAGTGGGTCAGGATCAGGCTGCCGAGGTACGGGATCTCCACGGCGAATTTGGTTTTCTCTTCTTTCATGTCCGGCCAGCCGAACAGGATCAACGGCGTCGCTTCGTTGCCTTTGTTTTCCCAATGGCCTTCGATCGCGGCGATTTTCGCCGGCTGGTGCTCAAGGGTGTTGAGGCCGTGGAAGTCGCCGATCACGGCCTGGATCGGCGCGACGATCAGTGCCATCCACATCGCCATCGACAGCATGGTGCGGATCGCCGGGTTGTCCCTGCCGCGCAGCAAGTGCCAGGCCGCTGACGAGCCGACGAAGAACGCCGTGGCGACGAACGCCGCCGTCGCCATGTGCATCAGGCGATACGGGAACGACGGGTTGAACACGATGGCCAGCCAGTCGGTCGGGATCACTTGACCGTTGACGATCTCGAAGCCTTGCGGCGTCTGCATCCAGCTGTTGGACGCGAGAATCCAGAACGTCGAGATCAGCGTGCCGATCGCCACCATCACCGTGGAGAAAAAGTGCAGTTTTCGTCCGACCTTGTTCCAGCCGAACAGCATCACCCCGAGGAAACCGGCCTCGAGGAAGAACGCCGTGAGCACCTCGTAGGTCAGCAACGGTCCGGTGACGGAACCGGCGAAGTCCGAGAAACGGCTCCAGTTGGTACCAAACTGGTAGGCCATGACCAGACCAGAGACCACCCCCATGCCGAAGTTGACGGCAAAGATCTTCGACCAGAAATGGTACAGGTCTCGGTAGGTGTCGTTATGGGTTTTCAACCACAGCCCTTCGAGCACCGCCAGGTAGCTCGCCAGACCAATGGTGATGGCCGGGAACAGGATGTGGAACGAGATGGTGAATGCGAACTGAATTCGGGCGAGATCGAGCGCCTCTAAACCGAACATAAGTCTTCCTCTGTCAGGTAATACCGGCGATGGGGCTTGTGGCCCCTGCACCTACTGCCCCCACGGATATCGAGTGCGGCGAATTCTGATTCGTTCTTTTTTAATAACCATCGCAACGCAGGGAGTCTGGCCGTCGGGCCACCAGACCATGGCCCGGGAGGGTCTTGATCTGGATCAAGCAACGTTAAAAGAGTAGTCCCATTTCCGACGAAGAACGGCGTGGTCGTTTGCCGCGTGACAAGTTGCCTCAGCGCCTGAGTAACGCTCTGAAATACATCCCCCAGAGCGGCACGACCTGTAGGGAGGGGATTCATCCCCGATGGGCGGCGAAGCAGCCCCACAGACATCCTGCCTTTTGGTGCATCGTCAATTTTTTACGACTGCTGCGCAGCCGATCGGGGATAAATCCCCTCACCACATTGAGATGAGGTATGCCAGGGAGCGATAGATGTCTGGCTAACTAAATTTTTCGTCATGGCAACTTCCTGTTACAGACTGGTGATAACCTCCCCCTTCCGCCCAGAGCCAGACCTGCCTTCAGATGCCCAGCCAAGAGCCCCTGCTGTTACGTCACCATCGTCCTTTTCTTGCGTTCTGGTTCGCCCGGATCTTCACTGCCAGTGGCTTTCAGATGCTCACGGTGGCGATCGGCTGGAATCTGTATCAGTTGACCGGCAACGTGCTCGACCTGGGTCTGGTCGGTCTGGTGGAATTCGCGCCACGGGTGCTGTTCATGCTGCACACCGGTCACGTCGCCGACCGCTATGACCGGCGCCGGGTCGCGGCGATCTGTCAGTCGTTGCAGGCGTTGATTGCCCTGGCACTGGCCATCGGCAGTGCGACCGACCACGTCACCCGGGAAATGATCTTTATCCTCGCCTTCTTGCTCGGTGCCGCACGCTCCTTCGAGATGCCGACGACCCAGGCGCTGCTGCCAAGTATCGTGCCCAGCGCCCTGTTTCCACGGGCGGTCGCCGCAGCTCAATCGGCTCAACAGTCAGCCACCATCGTCGCCCCGGCCCTCGGTGGCTTGCTTTACGCGTTCGGCAGCGTCTGGGTTTACGGCCCGACGGTATTGCTCTATGTCATCGCCTGCACCTTGATGCTCAACCTGCCTGCCCGACAAACGCCACTGAACAAAGGCAAAGCCACGCTCGACTCGTTGCTGGCGGGCATCCGTTTCATTCGCAGCCGCCCGGACATCCTCGGGGCGATCTCGCTGGACTTGTTCGCCGTGCTGCTCGGCGGCGCCACCGCGTTGCTGCCGGTGTTCGCCAAGGACATTCTGCTCACCGGGCCGTGGGGCCTGGGCCTGCTGCGTTCGGCGCCGGCAGTCGGCGCGCTGGGGATGTCGCTGTTTCTGGCGCGATTCGCCGTCGAGCGCAATGTCGGGCGCGTGATGTTCACCGCCGTCGGCGTCTTCGGCGTGGCGACCATCGCCTTCGGCCTGTCGACCTCGTTCTGGTTCTCACTGGCGGTGCTGGTGGTGCTCGGCGCGGCGGACATGATCAGCATGGTGATCCGCGCCTCCTTCGTTCAGTTGGAAACCCCGGACGAAATGCGTGGTCGGGTCAGCGCGGTGAACGGCCTGTTCATCGGCGCCTCGAACCAGCTGGGCGAATTCGAATCCGGCCTCACCGCACACTGGTTCGGCACCGTCCCGGCTGTAGTGATGGGCGGGATCGGCACACTGGTGGTCACCGGGACGTGGATCAAACTGTTCCCGACCCTGGCCAAACGCGACCGGATGCATGTGCCGGTGGAGGAGGCGAAGGTCTGAGGCACATCAGCCAAATCAACACGCCAAGCACAAATTGATCGAAAAGGTGCGGTACATAGTTACCGCACAAAGTGTAATGTATCGCCTTACACTCGCCGCCATGATCAAATCCTTTCAGCACAAAGGCCTTCGTGGTTTCTATGAAACAGGTTCGACCCGCGGAATTCGCGCCGATCACGCAAAACGTCTGGCGCGTATGCTGCAGTTCATGGATCGCGCAGCACTTCCCGCAGATCTTGATTTGCCGGGTTGGCGTCTGCATCCACTGAAGGGTGAACTGTCCGAATACTGGTCGCTCAGTGTTTCAGGCAACTGGCGGGTTATCTTTCGTTTTGTCGGTTCGGACATCGAATTGGTCGATTATCTGGACTACCCCTGACAGGAGGCAGGCTCATGCCCATGCACAACCCGCCACACCCCGGTGAAACCCTGCTCACGGATGTCTTGCCAGAGTTAGGCATCAGCGTGAGTGAGTTGGCCAGACATCTGGGCTTCGCCCGCCCTCACCTTTCCCGCGTATTGCACGGCCATGCACCGATCAGCCCGGATCTGGCGGTACGGCTGGAGCGAGCAGGCATTGGCAAGGCGCGTGTGTGGCTAGGCGTTCAAACCGATTACGATCTGTGGCAAGCAGAGCATCGGGAGCAACCCGCCATTACGCCTATCGCTGCCCACGCCTGAAGCCATCACACCAACATCTCCCCCGCCACTTTCGCCCGCAATGCCTTGCCACCAAGTTGCTCGACCAGCGTCAGGGCAAAGTCCAGTGCGGCGCCGGAGCCCTGGGCGGTGATGCAATTGCCGTCGACCACCACCGGTTGATCAACAAACGTACAGCCCGACAGTTGATGACTGACACTTGGCAGGCAGGTCATGCGTCGCTGGCGCAATACGCCAGCGGCTTGCAGGGCGATGGCCGGGGCTTCGCCGATGGCAGCGAACAGGCGTCCGGCGCTGGCCTGATCCTTGAGCAATTGTTGCAGCGGCTGATGCGCCGCCAGATGTTGAGAACCGACAGCCCCGCCGGGCAGGACGATCAGGTCAAACGTCTGCGCCAGTACATCGACCAGCATGCCATCGGCCGTCAGGCGCGTACCGCGTGCGCAGGTCAGCATGCGCCGGCCTTCGATGCTGGCCGCCACCACTTCAATGCCGGCGCGGCGCAGCACGTCGATCAGGGTCACGCTGTGCAGATCATCGATGCCCTCGGCGAGGGTAATCAGGGCTCTAAAGGTCATGGGCGCCATCCGCTGAGTGATCTTTAAAGCGTAGTCAGCTTTGCCTTGCCCTGTTCGATGGCAGCCGTTACTTGATGTAAAGCTGGGTCGACATCGTGTTGCGTGGCGCGTTGATCGAGGTGTTGCTGAAACTGAAGGTGCCTTCCTGCTTGCCAGCCAGATCGAAGGTATACAACGAGCCAACGGTTTTGCTGCCGGGCGTGCATTCGGTCAGATTGCCGGTATCGAAAGCGCACACCGGGGCGCGGGTGCCATTCACTTCAAAACCGTCCAGCGTGGCATGCGGCTGGTTCTGGCCATAGCCGATTTCCAGCACATACACCTTGATGCTCGGGCCGCTGTGATTACATTGGGTTTGCGGCTGGTTATCGCCAATGTCTTCCAGGCCACAGGCCGGCGACTGGACCTTGATCACTTTCACTTCGGTCAACGGTGGCGCCGAGGCTGCCAGTACCGCCGTCGGCCCGGCCATCAGCCCTGCCATGAACCCGAAAGCCTGCATCCAGCGCTTGCACATGTGATCGCGTTTCCCCGAAAAATTCAGCGCGCAGTATGGCGCAGATAACCCTGCTACAAAACTTCGACGACGTTCGACACCAACAACCGCCATATTCCTCACGCTGCTGGTATGATGCGCGGCTTTTTCCGGCCCACCACAAATTCCCAGGCGCTTGCGACGGTCTGTGCTTTGCTGTTGAGGTCGACACATTCACGGCGCCACGCGCGCCACGGGGAGCAGACATGCTGGAAAGGCTGTTTCAACTCAAGGCACACAACACCAACGTGCGGACCGAGATTCTGGCGGGCGTCACGACTTTCCTGGCCATGGCCTACATTCTGTTTGTCAACCCGAGCATTCTCGGCGAGACCGGCATGGACAAGGGCGCGGTGTTCGTCGCCACCTGTCTGGCAGCCGCCATCGGCTCGACCATCATGGGCCTGATCGCCAACTACCCGATCGCGCTCGCCCCGGGCATGGGCCTGAACGCCTTCTTCACTTATACCGTGGTCCTGCACATGGGCCACACCTGGCAAGTGGCGCTGGGCGCGGTGTTCATCTCGGCGGTGTGCTTCTTCCTGCTGTCGATCTTCCGCATCCGCGAATGGATCATCAACAGCATCCCGCTGCCCCTGCGCTCGGCAATTGCCGCCGGTATTGGCCTGTTCCTGGCGCTGATCGCCCTGCACAACGCCGGTATCGTGGTCAGCAACCCGGCGACCATGGTCGGCCTCGGTGACCTGAAAGCCCCGGCCCCGATCCTTGCCACCCTCGGCTTCGCCCTGATCGTCGCTCTCGAAGCACTGAAAGTGCGCGGCGCAGTGCTGATCGGCATTCTGGCGGTGACCATCATTTCCATCGCCATGGGCTTCACCCCGTTCGGCGGCGTGACCTCGATGCCACCTTCGCTGGCCCCGACCTTCATGCAACTGGACATCAAGGGCGCCCTGGACATCGGTCTGGTCAGCGTGATCTTCGCCTTCCTGTTCGTCGACCTGTTCGACAACTCCGGCACCCTGATCGGCGTCGCCAAGCGCGCCGGCCTGATGGGCAAGGACGGCCACATGCCGAAAATGGGTCGTGCACTGATCGCCGACAGCACCGCGGCGATGGCCGGCTCACTGCTGGGTACTTCGACCACCACCAGCTACATCGAATCCGCGGCTGGCGTGAGCGCTGG
Source organism: Pseudomonas sp. AO-1 (assembly GCF_019775695.1). Lineage (NCBI taxonomy): Bacteria > Pseudomonadati > Pseudomonadota > Gammaproteobacteria > Pseudomonadales > Pseudomonadaceae > Pseudomonas > Pseudomonas sp. AO-1. The sequence goes on along the minus strand of NZ_CP079947.1, from coordinate 1,086,883 downwards.
CGGCCGGACCGGTCTGACGGCGATCGTCGTGGCGATCCTGTTCCTGTTGGCGCTGTTCTTCTCGCCACTGGCGGGCAGCGTTCCGGCATTCGCCACCGCACCGGCGCTGCTGTTCGTCGCCGTGCTGATGACCTCGGGCCTGGCGGAAATAGACTGGGAAGACATCACCGTTGCCGCACCGGTGGTGGTCACCGCGCTGGCGATGCCGTTCACTTACTCGATCGCCAACGGCATCGCCTTCGGTTTCATCTCCTGGACCGTGATCAAGCTGCTGTCGGGCCGCGCCCGTGAGCTGAACCCGGCGCTGGTGATTCTGTCGATTCTGTTCGTGATCAAGTTGGGTTGGTTCAACGCATGACTTTCGATTCCCAGGCCTACGCCACTCAGCTCGAAGACAAGGTCACGCGTTTGCGCGACCTGCTGGCCCCGTTCGATGCACCAGAGCCGACCGTGTTCGACTCGCCGCTGCAGAACTTCCGCCTGCGCGCGGAATTTCGCCTGTGGCGCGAGGCCGGTGAGCGGCACTACGCGATGTTCTCCCAGGACGACAAACGCACGCCGATCCTGATCGAAGAGTTCCCGATTGCCAGCTTGCGCATCAACCAGTTGATGCCGCAGCTCAAGGCCGCGTGGCAGGCCAGCGCGGCGCTGAGCCACAAGCTGTTCCAGGTGGAATTCCTGACCACCCTGGCCGGCGACGCGATGATCACCCTGTGCTACCACCGTCCGCTGGACGAGCACTGGCATGCGGCCGCGTCGAAGTTGGCGGCTGATCTCAACGTCAGCGTCATCGGGCGTTCCAAGGGCAAGCGCGAAGTGATCGGCCACGATTACGTGGTGGAGAAACTCGACGTCGGCGGTCGCACCTTCAGCTACCGTCAGCCGGAAGGCGCGTTCACCCAGCCCAACGGCACGGTGAACCAGAAAATGCTCAACTGGGCCTACGAAGCACTGGGCGATCGTCCTGACGATCTGCTGGAGCTGTATTGCGGCAACGGCAACTTCACCCTGCCGCTCGCCACCCGCGTGCGCAACGTGCTGGCCACCGAGATCAGCAAGACCTCGGTCAACGCCGCACTGAGCAACCTCAGCGAAAACGCTGTGGATAACGTCACGCTGGTACGTCTGTCCGCCGAAGAGCTGACCGAAGCACTCAACGAAGTGCGCCCGTTCCGTCGCCTGCAGGGCATCGACCTGAAGAGCTACGAGTTCGGCAGTGTGTTTGTCGACCCGCCGCGCGCCGGCATGGATCCGGACACCTGCGAGCTGACGCGGCGCTTCGACAACATCCTGTACATCTCCTGCAACCCGGAAACCCTGGCGGCCAACATCGCCCAGCTGCACGACACGCACCGCATCAGCCGCTGCGCGATGTTCGATCAGTTCCCGTGGACGCATCACATGGAGTCCGGGGTGTTGCTGACCCGCCGTTGATGGCGAATGCCGGATACGAGAAAGCCGTCGTGAGTGACGGCTTTTTTGTGGGTGCAGTTTCTTGATCTGTGCGATCACCGAACATAAAACGTCGGAGGCAACGCCGTTCAATTGACCATGGTAACCATCTGGTACATTTTACCTCCACAGGCTGAAACCTTCGGCCCAAGCCAAAAACAATAAGTGGAGTTTGCCCCCATGCCCCCTATCGTTCTGGTGCTCAACGGCCCGAACCTGAACCTGCTCGGCACCCGTGAACCGGCAACCTACGGTCACGAAACCCTGGCTGACATCTCTGCCCTGTGCGGGCGCGCCGCTGAAGAATTCGGCCTGGCCGTGGAGTTTCGCCAGACCAATCACGAAGGCGAACTGCTCGACTGGATTCATGCGGCACGCGGCCGTTGCGCCGGAATCGTGATCAACCCGGCAGCCTGGACGCACACATCGGTGGCGATCCGCGACGCCTTGGTCGCCAGTGAGTTGCCAGTGATCGAAGTGCATCTGTCCAACGTGCATGCCCGCGAGCCATTCCGCCATCACTCGTTCGTCTCGGCCATCGCCACGGCGGTAATGTGCGGCTTCGGCAGCCATGGCTATCGCCTGGCTCTGGAGCATTTCAGTCAGCGACTGAAGGGGCGCGCAGCATGACCCGTAAACCGGTAATACTGGCTGGCCTGATCGGCGCGGGCATTCAAGCCTCGCGCACGCCAGCCCTGCATGAACACGAAGGCGATGCCCAAGGCTTGCGCTATCTGTATCTGCTGATCGACCTCGATCAGTTGCAACTCGACAGCAATGCCCTGCCCGACTTGCTGCAGGCCGCCGAACGGATGAACTACACCGGCCTGAACATCACCTTCCCGTGCAAGCAGGCAATCATCCCGCTGCTCGACGAACTGTCGCCGGAAGCCCGGGGCATCGGCGCGGTCAACACCGTGGTGCTCAAGGACGGCAAACGCATCGGCCACAACACCGACTGCCTGGGTTTTGCCGAAGGTTTTCGCCGTGGCCTGAAAGACGCTGCGCGTGCACGTGTCGTACAGATGGGTGCCGGTGGCGCAGGGGCGGCGGTGGCCCACGCGCTGTTGAGCGAAGGCGTGCAGCAACTGAGTATTTTCGACGTCGATCGCGAGCGCGCCGAGAGTCTGGCGAACAACCTCAACCAGCATTTCGGCTCAGGTCGCGCGGTGGCCGGGCACGATCTGCCGAGTACGCTGAACCAGGCCGATGGTCTGGTGAACACCACGCCGATGGGCATGGCCAAACTGCCGGGGATGCCCGTGCCGGTGGAGTTGCTGCGCAAGGAATTGTGGGTCGCGGAGATCGTGTACTTCCCGCTGGAAACCGAACTGCTGCGCAACGCCCGCGCCTTGGGCTGCCGCACGCTGGACGGCGGCAACATGGCGGTGTTTCAAGCGGTGAAGGCGTTTGAGCTGTTCAGCGGCGTGGTGCCGGATGCGCAGCGCATGCTGGCGCATTTTCAAAGCATGAACGTTTAAAAGATCAAAAGATCGCAGCCTTCGGCAGCTCCTACAGGGCCTTGTGTAGGAGCTGCCGAAGGCTGCGATCTTTTGCTTGTCACGGCTGCAAGTAGCGCAACACCGACTCGCAGATCATCTCGCGATGACGCTGCTTGATGCTTTCGTCCGGCAGGTCGATCTGAAAGATCTCACCGAAGGTGTGGCGGTTCGAGACGCGGTAGAAGCAGAACGAGCTGATCAGCAAGTGCACATCCAGCGCGTCGAGCCCGGCGCGGAACACCCCTTCTTCAGCACCGCGGCGCAAAATCTCGCCCAGCGAATCGAGGATCGTATTGTTCATCGCCTTGATCGCATCGGAACGCTTCACGAATTCGGCGTTGTGGATGTTTTCGATGCAGACGATGCGCACGAAATCGACGTTGCGGTCATGGTGGTCGAAGGTGAACTCCACCAGTCGGCGGATCGCCACCACCGGCGGCAACTCGGCGAGGTGCAGGCGGTTTTCGGTGCTGCGGATATCGCCGTAAAGCTTCTCCAGAACCTCGACGTACAACTGCTCCTTACTGCCGAAGTAGTAATAGATCATGCGTTTGGAGGTATGGATACGCTCGGCGATCGCGTCAACGCGGGCGCCGGACAACCCCTGCTGGACGAACTCGACGATCGCCTCCTGCAGGATGTTCTCGCGGGTCTTTTCCGGGTTGTTCTTGCGACTCTTGCGCGGCTCGATGCCGGATACGACGGAGGCGGCGGGGAGTTCTGAAGTCATTGTCATTGCGGGCTCACGGCCATCACTGCACAGGTGGGCGATTATGGGCCGCGCTGCACAGTGAAGGAAGCCACGCGGCCCGTGTTTAATCCCGCGTTTACGAAATTCCTACAACTTCGCCTGGCGCACCGCGCCGCTGCGTGATTTGGCCATCGCCGCCAGACGTACCGCGACGTTCGCCGCACCATAACCGGCATAGCCGCTTTTACGCTGGATGATCTCGAAGAAGAAGCGTCCCTCGAACGGCTCGGTATAGACGTGGAACAACTCACCGCCCTGGGCATCGCGGTCGTAGAGCACGTTGTAGTACGCCAGTTCGCTGAGGAACTCGTCGTCGAAATCGAAGCGCGCAGCGAGGTCGTCGTAATAGTTGAGCGGGATATCCAGCAACGGCACGCCAGCCTCCTTGGCGCGGCTGACTTCGGCGAAGATGTCATCACAATCGAAGGCGATGTGATGCACACCGGAGCCGCGATAACTCGACAGTGCGTGAGAGATCGCAGTGTTGCGGTTCTCCGAGATATTCAGCGGCAAGCGGATCGAACTGTCGCGGCTGCGCAACGCGCGGCTCTTCACCAGCCCGTACGGATCGGGCAGCACCACTTCATCGTCGGCCTCGAAATCCAGCAGGCTCTTGTAGAACAGCACCCAACTGTCGAGGCTGTCGGCCGGCAACGCCATGGCCATGTGATCGATGCGCTTGAGGCCGCCACGGGCCAGGGCGTTCGGCAGCAGATTGAAGTCGGTGCCATAGACATCCGCCGCTTCATCCACCAGATAAATCAGGCTGCCGTCCGGTGCACGCACCGCGGCCAGTTCCAGTTCGTTGGGGCCGACCAGGCCGCGATAGGGCTGGCCCTTGTAGGCGACGGCGCGGGCCAGGGCGCTGGCGCTGTCCTTGACCCGCACGGCGGTGGCGCACAGCGACGGGCCGTGCGCCTCAAAGAAACTGTGGCCGAACGAATACGGTTCGGCGTTGAGGATCAGGTTGATATCGCCCTGACGCAGCAGGCTCACGCTCTTGGAGCGATGCTGCCCGGCCTTGACGAAGCCCAGGCGCTCCAGCCAATTGCTCAGTTTGGCGCCGAGGCTTTCGTCGACAGCGAATTCAAGAAACTCAATGCCGTTGTACTCGCTGGCCGGCGGCGTTTCGAAGAGGATCTCGCGGTTGGCCACCGGCGTCGGTTGCTGCTCCAGCCGCTGACGGGTCTTCTCTTCCAGATACAGCAGCGAACGCAGACCATCGGCGGCATTCGCTCGAGGTGGCGCGGCGCGGAAGCCGTCGTTGAAAATTTCCAGCGACAACGGCCCGGTGTAACCGCTCTGGATGATCGGCGCGAGGAAGCCCGGCAGATCGAATTCGCCCTGCCCCGGGAAGCAACGGAAATGCCGGCTCCACTCCAGCACATCCATGGCGAGAATCGGCGCGTCGGCCATTTGCACAAAGAAGATCTTGTCGCCGGGAATGTCGGCAATCGCGCTTGGATCACCTTTCAGCGACAAGGTGTGAAAGCTGTCGAGCAGCACGCCGAGGGCCGGGTGATCGGCCTGGCGGACGATGTCCCAGACCTGTTGATACGTATTGACGTGCCGGCCCCAGGCCAGCGCTTCATAACCGATGCGCAACCCGCGCGCGCCGGCCCGTTCGGCCAGCAGGCACAGGTCATCGACGAGAATCTGTTGATCGCCGACGCTGTCTGCCGAGGCGTTGCTGCAGACCAGCACCAGGTCGGTGCCCAGTTCCTGCATCAGGTCGAATTTGCGCTCGGCCCGCTCCAGATTGCGCGCCAGCCGATCACGCCGGCAACCTTCGAAATCGCGGAACGGCTGGAACAGCGTGATGGCGATCCCCAGGTCAGCGCACATCTGCCTGATTTCCCGCGGACTGCCGTCGTAATACAGAAGATCGTTCTCGAAAATCTCGACGCCGTCGAACCCGGCGGCGGCAATGGCTTCGAGCTTTTCCGGCAGGGTGCCGCTCAGGGAAACGGTGGCAATGGAACGCTGCATGTTGCTACTCCCGGACTTCGCCGCGCTTATCTTTAAGGTAGGAGCTGCCGAAGGCTGCGATCTTTTGATCCTGGTCCTGAAAAGCAAATTCAAAAGATCGCAGCCTTCGGCAGCTCCTACACAGGATGTTTTTTATCGTTGGGAAATTATTGGCTGCATGACTGCGCACAGCAATTTAAAGTGTACCAGCCGGTTAGTTTTGCGTGCGATTATCGAACACTATGGCGTTTCGACGAATTGACGATTTTTCGTCCACTGCCCACCATCGACTCCACATTGAGTCCGGATATGAACCTTCGGTCGCAGTGCGTGCAAACAACACCACATAACAAATTCAAAAACGGGTGGAACAATGATTCCTTCACAGACTTCCCGCATGGCTCCGGCCATGAGCACTGCCACGGGTGGCATCGGCGACAAGATCCGCGGCGCCATGGCCGTCGGCAAGACCCGTTGGGGCATGCTGGCGCTGGTGTTTTTCGCCACGACCCTGAACTACATCGACCGCGCCGCCCTCGGCGTCATGCAGCCCATTCTTGCCAAGGAAATGAGCTGGACGGCGATGGATTACGCCAACATCAACTTCTGGTTTCAGGTCGGCTACGCGATCGGCTTCGTCCTGCAGGGACGCCTGATCGACCGGGTCGGCGTGAAACGCGTGTTCTTCTGCGCGGTGCTGCTCTGGAGCCTGGCCACCGGCGCCCACGGTCTGGCGACGTCGGCCGTCGGCTTCATGGTCTGCCGGTTTATCCTCGGCCTGACCGAAGCGGCCAACTACCCGGCCTGCGTGAAAACCACGCGCCTGTGGTTCCCGGCCGGCGAACGCGCGGTGGCCACCGGCATCTTCAACGCCGGGACCAACGTCGGCGCCATGTTCACGCCGATGCTGCTGCCGCTGATTCTCCACGTCTGGGGCTGGCAGGCAGCGTTCCTGTGCATGTCGGCACTGGGCGGGATCTGGCTGCTGTTCTGGGGCTTGAAATACTTCAACCCGGAAGACCATCCGAGCGTCAAACAGTCGGAGCTGGAATACATCCAGAAAGAAGTCGAACCGGAACAGGCCCGCGTCCCGTTCTCACGCATCCTGCGCATGCGCGGCACCTGGGCGTTCGCCCTCGCCTATTCGCTGACCGCGCCGGTGTTCTGGTTCTACCTGTATTGGTTGCCGCCGTTTCTCAACCAGCAATACAACCTGGGCATCAACGTCACCCAAATGGGTATTCCGCTGATCATCATCTACGTGACGGCCGACTTCGGCAGCGTCGGTGGCGGCATTCTGTCTTCGTTCCTGATCGGTCGCGGCATGAACTCGATCAAGGCGCGACTGCTGTCGATGTTCCTGTTCGCCTGCTGCATCATCGGCGTGATCATGGCCGCCGGTTCGGGCAATCTGTGGGTCGCCGTCGCGGCAATCTCCCTGGCGATCGGCGCGCATCAGGCCTGGACCGCGAACATCTGGAGCCTGGTGATGGACTACACGCCCAAGCACATGATGAGCACAGTGTTCGGTTTCGGCGGCATGTGCGCAGCGATTGGCGGGATGTTCATGACCCAGATCGTCGGCCATATCCTGACCGTCACCAACAACAACTACACGGTGCTGTTCACGCTGATCCCGGCGATGTACTTCATTGCGCTGACCTGGATGTACTTCATGGCACCGCGCAAGATTCCAGACGTCACCGAATAACCGGCCTACCCTGTAGGAGCTGCGGCACGCTGCGATCTTTTGATCTTGATTTTGAAGATCAAAAGATCGCAGCGTGCCGCAGCTCCTACACAGGAATTTGTGGATCCTTCAGCGACGGCTCTGCTGCCACGCCGCCGCCAGGCCGCTGCAACAGATCACCACAATGCCGATCACCGTCAACAGGCTTGGCGTATGATTGAACACCACCCAGCCCAACAGCCCGGCAAACACGATCTGACAGTAACCGAACGGCGCCAGCAATGCCGGCGCGGCGTGCCGAAACGCCTGGGTCAGAAACAGGTGCGCGGTCATCCCGCAACTGCCCAGCGCCAGCATCAGTGCGGCGTGCGTCAACGTCGGCACCTGCCAGAAGAACGGCACCAGTGCACTCATCACCAGCGTGTTGCACAGACCGGCGAAGAAGTTGCTGGTGGTCGGGCTATCGACCTCACTGAGCTTGCGCGTCAGCAGTTGATAGAAGCAGAAAAACAACGCCGAGCAGAACGGCAGCAGCACCGCTGGAGTGAACAATTCACCGCCCGGGTGAACGATGATCAGCACGCCGATGAATCCACAGATCACCGCAATCCATTGCCCGCGCGTTACCCGTTCCTTGAGCAACGGCACCGACAATGCCGTCACCAGCACCGGCGCGAGAAAGTTGACCGCCGTGGCCTCGGCCAGCGGGATATACAGCAGCGCCGTGGTGAAAAACAGACTGGTGCCGAGCAGACACAGCGCCCGCGCCAACTGCCACAACGGCCGTTTGGTACGCAACACCCGAAGCCCCGATTGTGGCAGGAAGATCCCCGCCATCAGCAAGGTGTGCACCAGATACCGCGCCCAGACCACCATGACGATCGGGTAGAAACCCGAGAGGTATTTCGACAGCGCATCGTGGCTGGAAAACAGGAAGGTCGCCACGACAATCAGCAAGATCCCCTTGAAGGGTTGGTTGACACCGGAGAGCGGGGTGCTGACGGTCATTGGATATCTCTGAAGGAAAAATAAACAGTGGTGGGGACGCTGGCGCCCCGCCACCCACACTGACTTACAACTGCGCCAACAATTCCCGCGTCCTGTCGAGCGCCATCTGCGCTCGTTGCAATCCGCTGACGCCCTGCTCCAGCAGTTTTACCGTGGGGATCTCCAGGCTCAGGGGAATATTAGCTGGCAGACTGCGCAACAAACCGTGCAGGTCGCAATCGCCCTCGCCGGGAAACCGCCGCTCGTTGCGAGCCTGACGCAAGATCTCGGCCATGTCCGCCGGTCTCGGCCCCGCCACATCGCACAATTGCGCATAACGCAGGCGCGCCGGTGCGACGCTGGCCAGATCCTCCAGCCGTGAGCCGGAGCGATCGAAATGAAAGGCATCGACCAGCACCGCGGCATTTTCCCGGTCGGCATTGGCAACAATGCGCAACGCCTGTTCGAGGTTGCACGCATCGGTCCAGGGCATGAACTCCAGATGCGGATGCAAACCGTAAGGCGCCGCCAGATCACACAGCGCGGCAAAGTTGTCGGTGAGTCGTTGCTCGTCAGGATCATTGCCGGCGACGAGTAATTCACTGGCGCCAAACTCCGCGCCGACGGCCAGCAGCTTGTCGAAATCGGCAACCACGGTGTGCGGTTTCAGGCGCAGGATTTCCACGTCGAGCACCGCGATGCCAGTGCCGCGCAAACGCCTCAACGTCTGACGCCGCAGATCACCATCGGCCACCAGCGGAAAGTGATATTCCTCCGCCGTCGCCGGTTCCAGGCGCAGGCCGACATGGCTGTAACCGGCACGCGCCGCGACCTCGACCATTTGCGGTGGCGACAATTCGAGTACGGTGAGACTGGCCAGAGAAAGGATTCGTTTGTTCATGCTCAAGCCTCGACCGCTGCCGGGGAACAGGCACGGCCGCTGGCCGCCGCTTCACGAATCGCCTCGACCAGCGCCAGGGTTCGCGCGGCATCGGCGGCACTGACCAAGGGTTCGACTTCACGCCGCGCGACCTGCACAAAATGTTGCAGCTGCAAACGCAACGCGTCCCCGCCCTCACACTGTTCTTGCAGCGCGATCAGCGGTTCGTGCCAACCGGCATCGACTTGATCGGCAGCGTAATGCCAACGCTTGAGTTGCGGAATGCTTAACGCTCCGGCAGTGCCCGCCAGCAAATAACACGGCTGATCGGCCTGACGCGGGTAAACCGGGTTCTCTGCGGAGTTCAGCTCCCAGCTCCACGGCGCGGCGACCGCATCGGAACCGCTCAGCGTCCCCAGCGCACCGCTGGCAAATTGCAGTAACACCGCGACGCTGTCTTCGTTGGCAAAACCCCGCACCGCGTTGTCGGTGACGGCCTGCACCGACTGCACCTCCCCGCACAGGTGACGCAGCAGATCGAGGTCGTGAATCAGGTTGGTCAGCAACAGGCCCGCGCCCGGCTCACGGCGCCACGGAACCTCGAAATAACGGTCGGGTTTGCGTAACTGGAACAGCGCGGTAACCGTGGTCAGCCGCCCGAGTGCGCCGCTACGCAGCAATTGGTGGGCACGCACGATCAACGGATTGTGCCGCCGATGATGGCCGACCAGCACCGGCACGCCACTGCGTTTGACTGCCGCCACCAGTTCGCGTGCCTCATCCAGATGCACGCCCACCGGTTTCTCCAGCAACACCGCAACCCCGGCGGCGAGGCAATCCAGCGCCGTGCTGACGTGCTGATTATTCGGGTTGGCCACGATCACCGCATCGGGCCTCACCTGCTCCAGCATCTGCCGGTGATCGGCGAAATTCGCCACGCCCCACTGCGCCGCCAGCGCGGGAGCCTGCGGGCCGGGATCGGCCACTGCACACAACCGGGCTTCATCGAGGGTTTGCAAGTGCTGGTAATGCTGTTGGCCCATGTTGCCGGCGCCGATCAGGGCGATACGAAGGGGCGGAGTCAAGGCGCGATCCTCTTGTGATTGTTGTTGGAAATGTCACTCCAGTAACAATTTAGAACCGCGTTCCACAATCAAACACCCAGTGATGGGAAAACCGTGCGAACACCGCACAACTTTGTACTTGACGCTCAACCTGTAGGAGCTGCCACAGGCTGCGATCTTTTGACTTTGATTTTCAAGATCAAAAGATCGCAGCCTGCGGCAGCTCCTACAGGGGATCGGTCAGACAAACAATTCAGACGCCAGGCTCGCCGCCGACAACTCCTCGGTGAACTTCATCAGCAACGGCGCCAATTCATGCAGCCGCGCGCCGGGCATCCGTGCGCTTGGCCCGGCAATGCTCAGTACACCGATCACCCGCCCGTCAACGGGATGCCTGACCACCGCGGCAATCGCCGAAGTACCCACCGCCGAACTTTCCTCGACACAGGCATAGCCTTGCTCTCGCGCCAGCCGCAGGCGCTCCAGCAGTTCGATATTGGAGCGCGGCGCATTCGGCCCGACGCCCATCGGAACTTCCGCGCCTTGGCGCTCGACCAGCGACAAGGCTTCGGCGTCGCTCATGCAGGCCAGCCACGCGTGCCCGGAAGCGGTGTAGAACAGCGGCGCATCGCGGCCCATGTCCGGGTCATAACGCAAGCCCGTCCGTGCGCCCTGCGCCTTGGCGATCCAGGTCTGGCGCTCGCCATCGATCACCCCCAGACGCACCAGCTCACCGGTTTCCTGCGCCAGTCGATCCAGCACCGGTTGCACGATGTCGGCACCGCTGCTCGCCAGATACTGAAAACCCATCGCCACCAGTTTGGTCGACAAGTGATAGCGCAGAGTGTCTGCATTCTGCCGCACATAGCCCAGGCGAATGAGCTCAGCGAGCATGCGGTGGGTGGCACTTTTCGGGATGTCCAGTTGTTCGGCCAGGGTCTGCATCGGCAGCCCGCGCGGCTCACTGGTGAGGCTTTCCAGCACACTGAAAACCCGTTCGATCTGACTGCCGGCCATGGGAAGGTCCAAGTGAAATTTTGCCGATTCTAGAAGACATCCGAGACAAAGCGAAATCCGGAACTGGCAGTGCGATAACCGCCCACTTTACTGAAACAGGTCTTGTGGCAGATGCGCTGCATTCGCTAATTTCGGAATCCAATTCCAATAAAATCCAGTTGCGGAGCTTTGTTTGATGCCTGCCGAACTTCCCGAAATCGACTGCGACGTGCTGGTCGTCGGCTCCGGCGCTGCCGGTTTATCCACAGCGGTCACTGCCGCATGGCACGGTCTGAAAGTCATCGTGGTTGAAAAGGATCCGCTGTTCGGTGGTGCCACGGCGTGGTCCGGCGGCTGGGCGTGGGTACCGTGCAATCCACTGGCGCGACGCGCCGGCATCGTCGAAGACATCGAGCAACCGCGCACGTACCTGCGCCACGAACTCGGCGAGCATTACGACCCTGCCATGGTCGACGCCTTCCTCACTGCCGGACCACACATGGTCGCGTTTTTCGAACAGCAGACCGCTTTGCAATTTGCCGACGGCAACGCCATCGCCGACATCCATGGCGATACGCCGGGCGCTGGCACGGGCGGGCGCTCGGTCATCGCGGCACCTTACGACGGACGACAAGTCGGACGCCTGCTCAAGCGCCTGCGTACAACGATGCGCGAAACGTCCTTCATGGGCATGCCGATCATGGCCGGCGCCGACCTTTCGGCGTTCCTCAATCTCACCCGTTCGCTGAAAGCGGCTTGGCATGTAACCCGTCGTTTTACCCGACACTTGCTGGATCTGGCGGTACACGGCAGGGCCATGCAACTGGTCAACGGGGTGGCGCTGGTCGCAAGGCTGGCGAAATCCGCCGAGGACCTTGGCGTCCTGTTATGGGAGTCGGCGCCGGTGAGCGAGCTGCTGCGCGATGAATCAAGGGTTTACGGCGCCGTGGTCAACAGCGCAAAAGGCCCGATTCGCGTCCATGCACGCAAAGCCGTGGTGCTGGCCGCCGGCGGGTTCGCCAATGACATCGAGCGGCGCAAGGCCTTGTTTCCGCGCACGCCCACAGGTCATGAACACTGGGCACTGCCACCGCTGGCGGTCAACGGCGATGGCCTGCGTCTGGGCGAAAGCGTCGGTGCCACGGTCAACACCGACGTGGCGTCGCCCGTGGCCTGGGCGCCGGTCTCGCAAGTGCCGCATGCTGACGGCAGCATCGGCCATTTCCCGCACATCATCGAACGCGGCAAACCGGGAATCATCGGCGTACTGCGCAACGGCCAGCGCTTCGTCAACGAAGCCAATGGTTACTTCGACTACGTCAGCGCCATGGTTGCCGCCACCCCGGAAGGCGAGGAAGTCGCCTCGTGGCTGATCTGCAGCCGCGCCTTTCAACGGCGTTATGGCCTGGGCATGTCGCGGCCATTTCCCGTTCCGCTGTCAGGATTTATCCGCAGCGGCTATCTGAAAACCGGCAACACCCTTGAAGAATTGGCCAGCGCCTGCGGCATCGACCCCGGCGGATTGCGTCACACCGTCGATCACTACAACCCGCATGCCCGCCTTGGCGAAGACCCGCTGTTCGGTCGCGGCGCAACGCCCTACAACCGCAAACAGGGCGATCCGGCGAACCTTCCCAACCCTTGCGTTGCCCCAATAGAGGCCGGCCCCTTCTATGCCGTGAAAGTGCAACCGGGCTGTTTCGGCACCTTTGCCGGGCTCAAGGTCAACCCGCAGGCACAAGTGCTCGACGCCCATGCCCAGCCCATCGCCGGGCTCTACGCCGCCGGTGGCGACATGGCCAGCATCATGGGCGGGCACTATCCGGCAGGCGGGATCAACCTCGGCCCGGCGCTGACGTTCGGCTACATCGCCGCCCGGCATATCGCCGGTATCACTGCTTTCGAACAGGAGATCGACCATGCAGCACATCGTTAACGCCCAGGGTTTGAACATGCCGAAACTCGGCCTCGGCACCTGGCCGATGCTCGGCGACGAATGCACCCGTGCCGTCGAGCAGGCGCTGGAACTCGGTTATCGGCATATCGACACGGCAGCGGCCTACAACAACGAAGACGCGGTCGGACAAGCGTTGGCGAACACACCGACACCCCGCGAGCAGATTCATGTCACCACCAAGGTCTGGTGGGACCAGTTGCAACCCGACGCCATGCGCCACTCGATGGAACGAAGCCTCAAGGCTTTGCGCAGCGAGTATGTCGACCTGTTCATGATCCATTGGCCGAGCACTGACTGGGACTTGCCGCGCACGCTTGAAACCCTCGCATCCTTCAAGGAGCAAGGTCTGGCTCGCAACATCGGCGTGGCGAATTTTCCGCTGCCGTTGCTGCGCAAAGTCGTCGAGGAATACGCCATCCCTCTGTCAGCGATCCAGGTCGAGTACCACGTCTTGCTCGGACAAAACGCCCTGCTCGACTATGCCCGCCAACACGATCTGGCACTGACGGCCTACACGCCATTGGCGCGCAACAAGGTCTCGGAGATTCCACAGATTCAGCAGATTGCCGAAAAACACGGCGTGCTGCCGACTCAGGTGGCGTTGAAATGGCTGCTGGATCAGAACAACGTGGCAGCGATTCCCAAAGCCAGCAGCCGGGCCAATCAACTGGCGAACCTGGCTTCACTGCAGGTTGAACTGGACGCTGAAGACCGCGCACTGATCGCCGCACTGCCGAAAAATCAGCGTCAGGTCAGCCCGGATTTCGCCCCGGTGTGGGACGCCTTCGATCGCTGACGCACAGTGCGAAAGGAGAAATCCGCCAACGGATTGAATTAGTCGCGCACACGCTCGTCAATAACAGGCCCGCCCTCGTCACCCGAGGCCGGGCCTGCTTGCGTGTGCGCCAATGGACGGACGACCGGACTGGCGCCACACTCACACACCAGCAACACTCATCACCACGTACAGATAGAGGATTCCCACATGCTATGGAAAAAAGGCCGACGCAGTGACAACGTCGTCGATGCCCGTGGCGATGATAGCGGCGGTGGCGGCGGCATGCGTTTCGGTGGTGGCAAAGGCCTGAGCCTCGGGGCGATCCTGCTGATCGTCGGCATCGGCTGGATCACCGGGCAGGACCCGCTGCAGATCCTCGGCCAGCTCACCGGGCAAATGACCGAACAATCGGCACCGGCCTCGACGCAAACCCGTCAGGCGTCACCGGCCAACGACCAGCAGGCCGAATTCGTGCGTTCGATCCTCGGCGATACCGAAGACACCTGGGGCGCGATTTTCCAGCAGGCCGGCCGCCAATATAAGGACCCGACTTTGGTGCTGTTCAGCAACCGGGTGAATTCCGCCTGCGGGCTGGCGACTTCGGCGACCGGCCCGTTCTATTGCCCGGCGGATCAGAAAGTCTATCTGGACATGGCCTTCTTCCAGGAAATGGCCCAGCGCTTCAAGGCTGCCGGCGACTTCGCCCAGGCCTACGTGATCGCGCACGAAGTCGGCCACCATGTGCAGACGCTGCTCGGCGTCTCGGCGAAAATTCAGGCGGCCCGTCAGCAGGGGCGGCAGATGCAGGGCGACGGCGGTTTGCTGGTGCGTCAGGAATTGCAGGCTGACTGCCTGGCCGGCGTCTGGGCCTACCATGCGCAGCAGCGCCTGAACTGGCTGGAACCGGGTGACGTCGAGGAGGCCTTGAACGCGGCCAACGCCATCGGTGATGATCGCCTGCAACAACAGGGTCAGGGCCGAGTGGTGCCGGACTCGTTTACCCATGGCACGTCGGCGCAAAGGGTGCGCTGGTTCAAAACCGGATTCGCCCAGGGCCAGGTCGGCCAGTGCGATACCTTCGCGGCGAAAAACCTGTAAATGCACAAATGGCTTTTGGCTTTACTGATCATCGGCGGCAGCGCGCACGCGGCGGGCGTCGATGCCATCAGCTCCGGGCGTCTGCAATTCAAGGCCGGCGAAATGGCCGTGGGCATCGGCCCGGCGCCGGAAAAGATCGAACGGGTGCTGATCGTCATTCACGGTCGTCTGCGCAACGCCGAGACCTATCGCAAGAGTGCCGAGCGCGCCACCGAACTGGCCGGACAAACCGCGCACACGCTGGTGATCGCGCCGCAGTTTCTCAATGAAAGCGACGTCGCCCTGTACTCGCTGCCCAACACGTTGCTGCGCTGGAAAGGCAACGAGTGGATGGGCGGCGGGTTATCCACAGGGCCGAATCCGCTGAGTTCCTACGCCGCGCTGGATGAAATCGTCGCCCGGGTCAGCGACCGCAAGCAGTTTCCGGATGTGAAACAGATTGTGATTTTCGGCCATTCGGGTGGTGGCCAGGTAGTGCAGCGTTATGCCCTGCTGGCCAAGGATCAACCGGCGCTGAAGGCCAATGGCATTCGCCTGCGGTACGTGGTGGCCAACCCGTCGTCATACGCGTATTTCAACGAACAGCGGCCAGTGGCCTTCGATCACGCACAGTGCCTTGGGTTTAATCGCTGGAAGTACGGCCTGAGCGACATGCCGGTGTACGCCGGCGGGCAAACGCCGTTGCAGCTTGAAAGCCGTTACATCAAGCGCGAGGTGATTTATCTGCTCGGTCAGCAGGACATCGACCCGCAGCATCCGGCGCTGGACAAGAGCTGCGCCGCCGAAGCCCAGGGCGCGTATCGACTGGAACGCGGCAAACTGTTTTTCGGCTACCTGCTGCGCCGGCATCCGGAAGGGGTGAATCAGCGGCTGGTTGAAGTGCCCGGGGTCGGGCATAACGGCGATGGGATGTTGACGTCGCCGGAGGGGCAGAAAGCGCTGTTTGATCAGTAAACTGTTTGGCGGATTTTATGCCCTCTTCGCGAGCAAGCTCGCTCCCACAGGGGAATGTATTTCAAATGTGGGAGCGAGCTTGCTCGCGAAGAGGTAGCTCAGGCACCAAAGAACTTAGGCCAGAAGCATCCGCCGCAACTCGACACAATCCTGCGCATGCCAGTCGGTCAGCTCCGGCCATGGGTTATCCGGCAGATTCACCAGCACCGTCCGCGCCCCGGCCGCTCGCCCGCAATCCAGGTCGAAGCGGTAATCCCCGACCATCACCATCTCGCGCGCCGGCACGTTCCAGGCCTCGGCCAGTTTCAGCAACCCGCCGGGATGCGGCTTCGGCGGTGCTTCATCGCGGCCCAGCACATCTTCCACAGCGAAACAGTCGGCCAGGCCAATCGCTTCGAGCGTCACATGCGCCAGCTCCCGCGCGTTGCGCGTCAGGATGCCCAGGCGATAGCCCCGCCCGTGCAGATCGCGCACCAGCTCCACCGCACCGGCAGCCGGTTTCGAACCCAGCGCCAGATCGCGCTCATGCTCCAGCAGCCAGGCATGTTTCGCCGCCGCTTCGTCGGCCGGCAGCGCCGCGAGGTGGGTGAGAATGTCGTCCTCGGGCGGAATCGCCAGCGCCACGCGGATCGCCGCAAAGTCATGCACGGCGATCGTCAGCGTGCCGTCCATGTCGAACACCCAGTGCTTCACATCGCTCAGGCTCATGCCCAGTCCTTGCGGTGACGAATCAGGCCTTCCTGGGTCACCGACGCCACCAGTTGCCCGGCGCGGTTGTACACGCTGCCACGGGAGAAACCCCGGGAATTGCCGGCCCACGGGCTGTCCATCGCGTAGAGCAACCAGTCATCGGCGCGCAGATCGTTGTGGAACCACAACGCGTGATCAAGGCTGGCGACCTGCATGTCTTTCTGCCAGACCGACTTGCCGTGGGGCAGCATCGAGGTGGTCAGCAGACCGAAGTCCGAGGCGTAGGCCAGCAGGTATTTGTGCAGCGCCGGTATATCCGCCAACGCACCGTCGGCACGGAACCACACGTATTTAATCGGATCGGCCGGCTGCGGGTTGTACGGGTCTTTTTCAGTGACCGGGCGCACTTCGATCGGTTTCGGGCACAGCAGTTTTTCGCGCATGTGCTCGGGGATCAGGTGCGCGCGTTGCTGGGTCAGTTCCAGCTCCGACGGCAGGTTTTCCGGGCCGACCACCACCGGCATCTGGCTCTGATGCTCGAAGCCAGCCTCGTCGTACTGGAACGACGCGCTGCAGGTGAAGATCGGGTGGCCCTTCTGAATGGCCGTGACCCGCCGGGTGCTGAAGCTGCCGCCATCACGCACGCGATCCACCGAGTACACCACTGGCAATTTGGCGTCGCCGGGGCGCAGGAAATAACCGTGCATCGAATGCACATGGCGCGCCTCTTCAACCGTCTGACTGGCCGCCGACAGCGACTGGCCGAGCACCTGCCCACCGAACAACTGACGGAAACCCAGGTCCTGGCTGCGGCCACGGAACAGGTTTTCCTCGATCGGCTCCAGGGTCAGCAGGTCGACCAGATCTTCCAACACTTGGCTCATTCAGACTCTCCTCACACAACGCTATGCCGCGCAGTCTTGGCTGCGGCGGCCCATTCAGGTTCTGGCGCGAGCCATTGTCGCGCCATTGTAAACGTCCGTGTCGGCTTAGCCATGCAGGGTTTGCAGCCATTGCTCCCTGGTAATCCGGTACAACACATGCCGGCGCAACGGGTGATCGACGGCAACTTTGGGATGATCGAAATCATCGGCCGGATCGTGCTGCATGCCAATCGCTTGCATGACTTTCTCCGAGGGCAGATTGCTCTGGGCGGTGAAGGACACGATTTCCTTCAGCGACAACCGGTCAAAGCCGCAACGCAGAGCGGTCCATGCCGCTTCACTGGCATAGCCCAGCCCCCAATGCTCGCGGGCCAGGCGCCAGCCGATTTCCACCGCTGGCGTGAACGGGGCATCGAAACCGACCACACCCAGACCGGTGAAACCGATGAACTCGCCGCTGTCCTTGCGCTCCAGCGCCCATAATCCGAAGCCGTGTTCGGCAAAATGGCCGCGCACCCGACCAATGAGCGAAGCACTTTCCAGGCGGCTCAATGGCTGTGGAAAGTAACGCATGACCTGCGGATCGGCACACATCGCCGCAAATGCCGGCAAATCCTCGTCCTGCCATTGGCGCATCAGCAATCGCGCACTTTCCAGTTGCAGTATCGGCTCCATCATGCCCCTCCGTTTCCATGCCGCAAGTCTACATCGCTGGTAGGATCGTTCACTCTTTCCATCGTTCCTACATGAAGTCGCCATGCCACTGCCGTTGATCTACCACGAAGACTACAGTCCCGAGTTTCCGGCGGATCACCGCTTTCCGATGGACAAGTTCCGTTTGCTGCGCGACCACCTGGTCGACAGCGGCCTGACCCGCGACGCCGACCTGCTGCGCCCGGAGATCTGCCCCAACGACATCCTCGCCCTGGCCCATGACCGTCGCTATATCGAACGCTACATGAGCGGCGAGTTGTCCCGCGAAGACCAGCGGCGCCTTGGCTTGCCCTGGAACGAAGCGCTGGCGCGGCGTACGGTGCGGGCGGTCGGCGGTTCAATTCTGGCGGCAGAAAAAGCCCTGGAGCATGGTCTGGCCTGTCACCTCGCCGGCGGCACCCATCACGCCCACTACGATTACCCGGCCGGCTTCTGCATTTTCAATGACCTGGCGATCATCAGCCATTACCTGCTGCAAAGCGGCCGGGTGAACCGGGTGCTGATCTTTGATTGCGACGTGCATCAGGGTGACGGCACCGCACGCATCCTCCACGACACGCCGGAGGCGATCACCGTTTCCCTGCACTGTGAAAAGAATTTTCCTGCACGCAAGGCCGAAAGCGACTGGGACATTCCGCTGCCTAAAGGCATGGGCGATGCCGACTATCTGCAGGTGGTGGATGACACCCTCAACTACCTGCTGCCGCTGTATCAACCGGACCTGGTGCTGTACGACGCCGGGGTCGATGTGCACAAGGACGACGCCCTCGGTTATCTGCAGCTGACAGACGAAGGTGTCGCCGCCCGCGATGAAAGCGTGATGCGCCATTGCCTGGGCCGCGACATCCCGGTGGTTGGCGTGATCGGCGGTGGCTACAGCAAGGATCGCCACGCCCTCGCCCGCCGCCACGGCATCCTGCATCACAGCGCGCAACGGGTCTGGACGTCACACGGTTGTCATTAAGCTGTGCTGCGTTACCCACAATGGCTGTGGAACGGCCTGTGGATAACCTGAGCGAAAGGGACTACAGGCCGCAGCGAACACGGTGTACAGCGCGATGGTTGTTTTTTAACCAGGCCACCAGATTTACCGTCGATCCCCCTGTAGGAGCTGCCGCAGGCTGCGATCTTTTGATCTTTGTTTTCTCAAGGCCAAGATCAAAAGATCGCAGCCTGCGGCAGCTCCTACACGGATCCCGGCTGTTAGAATGCGCGCCTTATCCCGCCATACCGCAGCGCACGCCATGACCCAGACCTCCGCCCCCCTCCCCGTTCACGTCGCCATCATTGGCGGTGGCCCCGCCGGCCTGATGGCCGCCGAAGTGCTGAGCCAGGCCGGCGTGCGGGTCGATTTGTACGACGGCATGCCCTCGGTGGGGCGCAAATTCCTGCTGGCCGGGGTCGGCGGCATGAACATCACTCACTCCGAGCCTTACCCGGCGTTCCTCGCGCGCTACGCCGAACGCGCGCCGCAGATCGCGCCGTTACTGCGCGGTTTCGACGCCGACGCGTTGTGCCGCTGGATTCATGAACTGGGCATCGAAACCTTTATCGGCAGCTCCGGCCGGGTGTTCCCCACCGACATGAAAGCCGCGCCGCTGCTGCGCGCCTGGCTCAAACGCCTGCGCGACAGCGGCGTGGTTATCCACACCCGCCATCGCTGGCTCGGTTGGGATGCACACGGCGCTCTGCGCATTGCCAGCCCCGATGGCGAAATCACCGTCAAACCCGACGCCACCCTGCTCGCCCTCGGCGGTGGCAGCTGGTCGCGGCTGGGTTCGGATGGCGCGTGGATGCTGTCGCTGGAGCAAAAAGGCGTAGGACTGGTGCCGTTACAGCCGAGCAATTGTGGTTTCGAAGTGCAGGCCTGGAGCGAGTTCCTTGTCAGCAAATTCGCCGGCGCACCACTGAAAAATGTCGCCATCGGTTTGAACGACGATGTGCCGCGCCTGGGCGAATGCGTGATCACCGCAACGGGCGTTGAAGGCAGCCTGATCTACGCGTTGTCAGCGCCGATTCGCGAGGCGATCAACGCCCACGGCTCAGCCACGGTGCACATCGATCTGCTGCCCGGCCGGCCTGTGGATAAATTGCAGGTAGCGTTGGGCAAACCGCGCGGCTCGCGCTCGATGGCCAAGCATCTGCACAGTCAGGTCGGGATTGATGGGGTGAAAGCGGCGTTGTTGCGCGAGCTGAGTGACGCGGCAACCTTCGATGATCCGGCGCTGCTGGCGCGGGCGATCAAGGCGTTGCCGTTGACCCTGGTGAAAACCCGTCCGCTGGACGAAGCGATCAGCAGTGCCGGTGGCGTGACGTTCGAGGCGCTGGATGAGCGTTTGATGCTCAAGGCCTTGCCGGGAGTGTTTTGCGCGGGGGAGATGCTGGATTGGGAAGCGCCGACGGGCGGCTATCTGCTGACCGGGTGTTTTGCCAGCGGGCGGGCGGCGGGGTTCGGCTTGCTCGAGTGGCTTCAGCACAAATCCCTGTAGGAGCTGCCGAGTGAAACGAGGCTGCGATCTTTTGACCGTTAAAAACAAGATCAAAAGATCGCAGCGTGCCGCAGCTCCTACAGGGAAATGCATTCCCGACGTACCAGCGAAGGTGTCCTTAGCGATGCCACATCATCAAGGTTTGCGCTTACGCGGCCCGGTATTGAACACCGGCACTTTACGCACAGGCTTGATCGACGGCTCCGGCGCCTGGGTGTCGCCACTGTCGACCCACTTGCCCAGATTGCGCTTGCCACCGCCGCCGGATGCTTTCGGCTTTTTCGGTTTCTTCGGCTTCTTGATCACCTGACCGCTGGCATCGGTATCCGGCACGCGGTGCTCAGGTTCGAAATCCGGCTCGTTCTGACGCTTCAAGGTCTGGCGGGTGAGCATCTCGATTGCCGAGAGCATGTTTACTTCATCCGCGCACACCAGCGAGATCGCCTCGCCCGTCGCGCCCGCACGGCCAGTACGACCGATGCGGTGGATGTAATACTCGGCGACGATCGGCAGGTCGAAGTTGACCACCAGCGGCAAATCTTCGATGTCCAGACCCCGAGCCGCGACGTCGGTTGCCACCAGAATCTGCACTTCACTGAGTTTGAAACGATCCAGCGCGCGCTGACGGGTCGCCTGCGGTTTGTCGCCGTGAATACCGTCGGCGTTCACACCGAGGCCCTGGAGTTTTTCCACCAACGCGTCCACGCCGTTGCGGGTCTTGGCGAACACCAGCACCTGCTTCCACTTGTTCTTGCGCATCAGGTGCACGAACAGTTCCGGCTTGCGCTTCTTGTCCACCGTCACCACCCACTGCTTGACGGTGTTGGCCGCGACGTTGCGCGGGCTGACTTCGATGCTCAGCGGATCGTTGAGCATCTGCCCGGCCAGCAGGCGAATGTCATCGGAGAAGGTCGCGGAGAACAGCAGCGTCTGACGCTTCTTCGGCAGCGCGCGATAGATGTTCGCCAGCTCTTCGGAAAAGCCCAGGTCGAGCATGCGGTCGGCTTCGTCGAGCACCAGGGTTTGCAGCTGATTGAATTTCAACGCGTTCTGGCGGAACAGGTCGAGCAGACGGCCCGGGGTTGCCACCAGCAGGTCGACGCCGCCGCGCAGTTTCATCATCTGCGGGTTAATGCTGACACCGCCATACACCGCGTAGGTGCGCAACGGCAGGTTTTCTGCGTACTGGCGCACGGATTCGTGCACCTGCTCGGCCAGTTCGCGGGTCGGCACCAGGATCAGCGCACGCACCGAGTTGGCGGTGACTTTCGGCCCTTCCATGGCCAGCAACTGCAGCAGCGGCAAAGCGAAACCGGCGGTCTTGCCGGTACCGGTCTGGGCCGCAGCCATCAGGTCGCGACCGGCCAGCACGGCCGGAATGGCTTGCGCCTGGACCGGCGTCGGGGTCTGGTAGCCGAGCTTCTCGAGGGAGCGCAGCAAGGGTTCGATCAGGCCAAGGGTGGCGAAAGTCATGGGAGTACCGTAGGAAAAATCAGCGCGGTTGCGCAAAACAAGGGTGCAATGGCGCGCAGTTTACCCTAATTCACACGCGGTTCTGCTGGAACGGCGGTCTTCGGCGGCTCCGCGACCAGCGGCTGCGCCGGCCGCCGCCATTGCGGCAGACCGATCAGCACCACGGCACTGATGATCACCAGCATCGCCAGCGCTTCTTCCATGCCGATGGTCTCGCCGACAAACACGATCCCCAGCAACACCGCCACCGCCGGGTTGACGTAGGCATAGCTGGTGGCCGCCGCTGGACGCACGTGCTTGAGCAGGTACATGTAGGAATTGAAAGCGATGATCGAGCCGAAGAAGATCAGATACCCCAGGGCCAGCCAGCCTTCCACCGGTGGCAAGGCTTGCAGGTGTTCGCCGCTGACCGCGCTGCCGATCAGCAGGACCACGCCGCCCACCAGCATCTCCACGGCACTGGCCATCGCCCCTTGCGGCAACGGCAGGTGTTTGCTCCACACCGAGCCGAAGGCCCAGGTCGCCGCCGCAAAAATCAGCAACGCCGCGCCCAGCGGACTCGATTGCAGGTTGGAACCCATGTTGAGCATGGCAATGCCGACGATCCCCAACGCCACCCCGGCCCATTCGAGGCGGGTATTACGCGCGCCCCAGAAATAGCCGCACAACAACGTAAACAACGGCACAGTCGCCACTGCCAGTGCCGCCACGCCGGACGCCACACCCGTGTGCTCGGCGACACTGACCGCGCCGTTACCGAAGCTGAGCAACAGAATCCCGATGATCCCCGCCGCTTTCCACTGCACCCAGGTCGGCGCCGGCGCGCCACGCCAGCGCAGGAAGGCGTACATCAGGCTGCCGGCAATCACGAAGCGCACCCCGCCGAGCATCAGCGGCGGCCAGTATTCGACGCCGAGGCGGATTACCAGATAGGTCGATCCCCAAATCACATACAGCGCGAAAAACGCGGCGATCAACGGCAAGGAAAAACGGCGCAAGGCAGGCATGGGCAGCTCGACAGTCAGAGGCAGGGTGAGGATTATTCTAGAAAGGCCCGTGAGCAAAAATAAGTTACAAAACCTGTTTATCGCGCCGGTACACTTTTGAAACAACGGAGATCGACGGGATAAGCCGTGATTTCGAAAGTCTGGCATTTTCAGGAGTCCGGCCTTGGACAAATACGACCGCATGCTGCTCAGCGCTCTGTTGGAAAACGGTCGCGCGTCCTACGCCGATCTGGCGCGCAAGGTGAACCTGTCCGCCCCGGCAGTGGCCGAACGGGTGGCCAAGCTTGAGGCGTCCGGCGTGATCACCGGGTATCAGGCGAACATCGACCTGTCGAAAATCGGTTTGCCGATCCAGTGCATGATCGAATTGCGCCTGCACCAGAACGGCAGCCAGAAGGTCTACGACGAACTGGTGAAAATCCCGCAACTGACCGAATGCTTCCGTGTGACCGGCGATCCATGCGTGATGATGAAGGGCGCGGTGGGCTCGATGACCGAACTGGAGGAACTGATCAATCACGTGGCGAAGTTTGGCTTCAGCAAGACCTCGATTGTGTTGTCCAGCGCAATCGAGAAGCGCGTGCCGCTGAGCCATATAGAAGCCAACGGCAAATAGTTCGGGCCAACCACAAATCCACTGTAGGAGCTGCCGAAGGTTCGGGCCGCGTTCGGACGATCTTTTGACTTTGACTTTTAAAAGCAAGATCAAAAGATCGCAGCCTTCGGCAGCTCCTACAAAGGTTCTGTGTCGGGCTGGGGATCAGCGGTAGCGCTGCAGGTGTTCGCTGACTTTGGCCGCCGGGACTTTCTGCAGTTTGCACAGCAAGTCATGGTTCAGCTCACGCACGCCATGCTTGTGCCGCAGCTCTTGCGCCAGATGCGCCATCAGATTGGCCGCCATCTCGGCATCCGCCATGGCCCGGTGCGCCTGGCCGGTGTGCGGCAGGCGCGCAAATGCAGTGAGCGTACCGAGCTTGTGATTGGGTGCCGCGGGCATCAGGCGCCGGGCCAGCAGCAGTGAACAGGCGAAGTTCTGCAGACGGGTGCGTTTGATCCGTCCCAGTTCAAAGTCCCAGAATTTCTGGTCGAACGAAGCGTTGTGCGCCACCAGCGGGGTGCAGCCGACGAATTCGTTGACCTCTTCCATGACCCGCTCCGCCGCAGGCGCGGTACGCAGCATGGCGTTGCTGATGCCGGTCAGTTGTTCGATGAAGGCCGGGACGCGCACGCCGGCATTCATAAGGCTCTGGTAACGCTCGACGATACGGCCGTTTTCCAGCATGACCACGGCGATTTCCGTGGCGCGACAGCTGCTGTTCGGCGACAGGCCGGTGGTTTCAAAGTCGATGACTGCAATGCGTTCCAAACCGGGTTCAACTCCGTTCAAATCAATTTTTCAGCTTAATTCTTCAGCAACAACGCGCCTTCGATCGGCACGTAACGGCTGGCGGCGCGGATCAGCGAGTTGGCGGTCAACCCGGGCACGCCGTAGGCGACTGCCTGTACGCCGTGCTTGCTGATGATGCGTTCGAGCAGCATGTCGAAGTCGCCGTCACCGGAGGCCAGGACGATTTCGTCGACGTGGTCAGCGGCGTCCATGATGTCGAGGGTGATGCCCACGTCCCAGTCGCCCTTGGCCGAGCCGTCGCTGCGCTGGATGTAGGGTTTGAGTTTCACGGTGAAGCCGAGGTTGCGCAGGATCTGCTGAAACTGCTGCTGCTTGCTGTCGCCGCGATCGATGGCGTAAGCATAGGCCTCGACGATCTGCCCGTGTTTGCTCACATCCGCCCACAGCGCGGCGTAGTTGAAATGGCAACCATAGGCCTGACGCACGGTGTAGTAGAGGTTCTGCACGTCGGCGAACACTGCGATTTTTTTCACCGGGATTCCTGTGAGCGCATAGCGCACGAAGCGGGATCAGGCGCCTGGCCCGAAAAAGGCGCTCAGTATGCCAGTCCACAGGAAGGTGGCGCGAATAATCGACCCACCACTCCAGACGGATGGTGGACTGTGGCGAGGGGATTTATCCCCGATTGGCAGCGCAGCGGCCCCGAAAATGGGACTGCTGCGCACTCCATCGGGGATAAATCCCCTCACCACAGGTTTGATACTGGCGGGCTGATCAGTCAGACAAACGAATCGTCGTCATCGAAAAACGACGAGCTGTCATCGCTGTAGTCCGTGTCGGTAAACCCGCCCTGGTCATTGCCAGAGAAACCGTTATCGGCCACACGCTGGTCATTGCCCCAGTCATTGCCGCTCTGGTCGGCCACCTGCGCCGGCTCTTCCTTGATCACTTCAACGATTTCTTCAGGCTGCTGGTTGTGATGGAACAGGCTGCTGATGCCCTGTGCCAGCATCACGCCACCGGCCACGCCAGCGGCGGTTTTCAGGGCGCCGCCGAGGAAGCTGCTGCCCGCAGCCGGGGCGGCTTGCTGCGCGTAATTGGGCGGTGGTGCGGCATAGTTCTGTTGTGGCGCTGGCGCCGCATAGTTCTGTTGCGGTGCCGGTTCACGCCAGCCGCCGGTGGAGGCCGGAGCGCTCTGGGTCGGCGTCGGACGCGAGCTGCTGCCGCCGAAGATGCTCGACAGGAAACCGCCACCGCCGCTTGGCGCCGGGGCCGCACTCTGAGCCTTGGCCGCTTGCAGTTCAGCCTGCAACTGCTGGACTTGTTGGGTCAGTTGCTTGTTCTGTTCGTCGAGGCTCTTGATGGCCGCCTCTTGCACCAGAATCGCCTGGGTCATGAAATAACCTGCCGCCGGCTGGCGGGTCAGGTGTTCCTTGATCCGCGCCTCGGCCTGGGCGTCGCGCGGGGCTGCCTCCGTTTCGGCCTGTTGCAGCCGGGAAAACAGTCCATCGATCAGGGTTTGCTCTTCGCTGTTCATGGCGACCTCGTAGATTGCCGGGGATAACGTTGCCTGTGCCCACTGCGGACATGGCGCACCTCTGTAATGGAGGCAGTGACAGGATGTTTCAACGACCTTTACCGAATGTTTACGTTTGTGTCGGCCCACGCATCATCGGTTAAAGTGAGCCACTGTTTTCCACCTGCGATACCGACTGATGAATGCCTTCGATGTACTGCGCGACTCTCTGTATTTTTTCAAACGCCACCTGGGCAGCATCGTGCAGCTGTGCCTGCCGCTGGTGATCTTCGAGGCGGCGCTGCAGCAAGTGGTGGATCACGTCACCGACCCGGACAGTTTTTCCGCCGCCAGCGTGGTGGTCGGTCTGCTGGTGTATCCGCTGTACACCGCCGCGCTGATCCTGTTCCTCGACGCCCGCACCCGTGGCGAAGCCCCGCGCACCGTCGACCTGCTGGCGATGTCCGCGCGTCTGTGGCCGCGTTTCGCCCTGCTCACGGCGCTCAATACCCTGCTGATTCTGCTGGGGCTGTCGTTGTATTTCCTGCCAGGCTTGATGTTGATGGTCATGCTCGCATTTGGTGAGTACCTGCTGGTGCTGCGTGGCATGGGACCGCTGCAGGCGATGAAGGAAAGCCTGCGTCTGACCCGCGGGCATTTCTGGCGAATTCTGCTGTGCATTCTCTGCGTGATGGGGCCGTTGTGGCTGCTCAAGGGCGCGACCCTGGCGGCCTACCCCGACCCGCAGAATCCGCTGATCGCGGTAATGATCGACAGTGCGCACAGCTTCCTGCAGCTGTTCACCAGCGTGGTGCTGTTCCGTCTGTTCATGCTGATCAGCGAATTGCCTGACAAACGTAGCGGAGCAGTCTGACTTCAGGAGACTTGGGCCAAGCGTCTGCGGTCGGGTATGCTCGCAAGCACTTTTGTAACGCGATAAGCCGAGCCATGCCCCGTCTGCTGCGCTACACCCTATTGTTGATCGTGCTCGCCATCGCCCTGATCGGCGGGCTGATCTACAGCCTGACCTGGCGCCCCGGCGCGCGCGAAACCTTGCCGGTCACCTGCACCGGCACCCCACCGACACTGGTGCCGGGGCAAGCCCTGAAAGTCATGACCTGGAACGTGCAGTACCTGGCGGGCAAGCGCTACGTGTTCTGGAACGACCTCGCCCAAGGCACCGACGAAGCGCCAACCCCGGAAGACATGGCTTTCAGCCTCGACGAGGTAGCAAGGGTGATCCGGGACGAGCAGCCCGACGTGGTGCTGCTGCAGGAACTGGATGACGGCGCCAAGGCCAGTGATTACCAGAACCAGCTCAAGTTGCTGCAGGAACGGGTCACCGACCTCTACCCGTGCAGCGCTCACGCGTTCGACTGGAAGGCCGATTTCGTTCCCGACCCGCACATTTTCGGCAGCGTTGGCCGGCAATTGGCGACCCTCAGCCGCTACCGCATCGAACACGCCGAACGCCTGCAATTACCGGTGCCGCCGGCGAATGTCATTGCTCGCCAGTTCGCCCCCAAGGATGCGTTGCTCGCCACCAAGCTGCCGCTGAGTGACGGCGGGCAACTGACGGTGTTCAACACCCATCTGGATCGCGCCAGCCAACCCGACGACACCTTGCACGCGCAAGTGACGGCGGTGGCCAAGGTGCTCGACAAGTATGAGAGCCAAGGCCTGGCGTGGCTGATCGGCGGCGATTTCAACCTGTTGCCGCTGGGCCAGTATCAACGCCTGCCCGCTGAACAGCGCACGCCCTACTCCGTCGACAGCGCCCTGCATCTGTTGTGGGACAAGTACCCGATGATCCCGACCAACAACGAAGCCAGCGGTATCGACCGCGCCCACTGGCTGACCCACTACCCCAACGACCCCGGCCTTAATGGCCCGGATCGCACCGTCGACTACCTGTTCTACAGCCCGAAGATCAAACGGGTCGAAGCGAGCGTGCGCCAGGACGATACCTTGCGCATTTCCGATCATCTGCCGGTGATTGCGCGGTTCCTGCTGCCCGCGGCTCCCTGATCACCAATTACCGCTGTAGGAGCTGTCGAGTGAAACGAGGCTGCGATCTGTTGATCTTCAAAAAACAAGATCAAAAGATCGCAGCCTGCGGCAGCTCCTACAGGGGACTCATGTGATCAATGGACTTCTTCCAGGTCGTCATGCAGCAAGCCGAAAATCTCCCGCTTCATGTCGATAAACGAGCGCTCCATCACCATGTCCAGTGAGCGTGGACGCTCGATCGGCACGTCGAGGATCTGCTTGATCCGCCCCGGTTTGGCGCCCATGACATAGACCCGGTCGCCCAGCAGGATCGCCTCGTCGATATCGTGGGTGACGAACAACACGGTCTTCTTGCTGTTGCCCCACACCCGCAACAATAACTGCTGCATTTGCAGGCGGGTCTGGCTGTCGAGGGCGCCGAACGGTTCGTCCATCAGCAGAATCTGCGGGTCGTTGGCCAGCGCCCGGGCAATCGCCACGCGCTGCATCATCCCGCCCGAGAGCTGCTTGGCGTAATTGTCAGCAAACCCGGCAAGCCCGACTTCGTTGACGTAGTAATCGACAATTTCCTTGCGCCGCGCCGCCGGCATGCCACGCCGCTTGAGGCCGAACTCGACGTTCTGCCGCACCGTCAGCCACGGAAACAGTGTGTAGCTCTGGAACACCATGCCGCGATCGGCACCGGGGCCCTGCACTTGCTGGCCGCCGACGTAGATCTCGCCGGAGGTTGGCTCGGCGAGGCCGGCGGTCAGGTACAACAGGCTCGATTTGCCGCAACCCGACGGCCCGACCAGCACCGCGAACTGCTGATCCGGCACCTCGAACGACACCTGTTCCAGCGCCGTGAACGTACCGCCATCAGGCTTTTTGTAGCGCAGGCTGACCTTGTCCACTTGCAGGCGCGGGGCAGCTTGCGGCGCCGCAGCACGCGATTCGGTAAAGCGATGATTGGCGGCAGTTACTGAGCCCATGCGGCAACCCTCAGGCGGAGAAAGCGGAACAGTTGATCGGTGACCAGCCCCAGCAGGCCGATGATCGCGATGGCGAGGAAAATCACGTCGACCTGAAAACCGCGCATGGCTTTCAGGCTCAGGTAACCGAGGCCACTCGACGCGGCGACCAGTTCGGCCACCACCAGATAGGTCCAGGCCCAGCCCATGGTCACGCGCAAGGTGTCGAGCACGCCGGGCACCGAGGCCGGGGCGATCACATGCAGCACCGCGTCGCGGCGGTTGGAACCGAGCGTGTAAGAGGCGTTGATCAGGTCCTTGGAGATGCCCTTGGACACATCCGCGATCATCACCAGTTGCTGGAAGAACACGCCGAAGATGATCACCGATACCCGCTGCTCCAGACCGATGCCAATCCACAGGATGAACAGTGGCACGAACGAGGTCACCGGCAGGTAACGGATGAAATTGACCAACGGTTCGAGGAACGCCTGGACGATGCGAAAGCTGCCCATCAGCAACCCCAGCGGTACCGCCACCAGCGACGAGACGATGAACCCGACCATCACCACTTCGACACTGGCCCACACATGGGTGCCAAGGGTGCCGTCGCGGCTCAGGCGCACGGCGGCTTCAACCACCGCGCCGGGCGTCGGCAGAAACATCCCCGGGACGATGCCGCCGTAGGACAGCCCGGCCCACAGCCCGACCAGCAACACCCAGGCCAGACCACTGGCGCTCCATACCACCGGCACCGGCAAGCCGGTCTTCGGTGTGATGCAGCGACTCAGCCATGAATTGCGCTTGAACATGACCAGTCTCCTAGAGCGGGCTGACGAAACGGTTATCCACCAGATCATCGTTACTGACGTTGTAGGGTTTGCCCTGCAATTCGCTGGCGGTTTCGTTGGCCAGTTTGATCAGCGGTGCGCTGTCACCCGGCGCGCCCGGTTTGCCCAGCAGCTTCTCGCTCATGGCCTGATCGTAGAAACGCACGCCTTGTGCTGCAGCAGCCAGTTCCTTCGGATCGGACAGATAACCGCCGACGCCCCTGGCCATGATTTCGTAGGCTTGCTGTGGATGGTCCTTGGTGTATTGCACCGCCTTGTAGAGACCGGCGACCAGCGCCTTGACGTCTTCGGGCTGCTTCTCGATCACCGTGCAGTTGAGCGCCACGACATCGACAATCACCCCGGGCGTGCTGCTGCTGTCGATCAGCACTTTGCCCTGCTGCTTGTCGCGCACCATCGACAGGTGCGGTTCCCAAGTCACGGCCGCCGGCACGCGACCGGCAATGAACGCGGTGGCAGCATCGTCGGCAGTCATGTTCTGCACGGTGATGTCGCTCATTTTCATGCCGTTCTTCTTCAGCAGATAGGAGAGCCAGAACTGCGAGGTCGAACCTTCGTTGACGGCCACGGCCTGGCCCTTGAGTTCCTGCAACGACTTCACGTCCTTGCCCACCAGCACGCCGTCGCCACCATGGCTGTCATCCAGCGCCGCCACGGCTTTGAAGCAGAACTGCGGACGGTACTTGAGCACTTCGTCGATGGTCGAGGCCGAACCGGAGAGTTGTCCGGAAGCCTGTGCGGCCATGTACATCGAAGCTTCCTCGACCACCGGCAACTCGACGGTAAGGCCGTTTTCCTTGAAGTAGCCCAGGTCCTGAGCCAGATACAGCGTGCCATAACCCACCCAGGTGGTATGGCCGATGGACAAGGTACCGGCCTGCGCGCCGGTCGCGACCGTGGCCGCCAGGGCGGTGATCGCCAGTGGATGGGTGAGACGGAGACACAAGGACTTGATCATGGAGCACTCCCGACGCTGTTGATTTAGTTTTGTCATGGGCAGTACGGCCAGCACCAATGATGTGAATCCACGCTGCGGTCTCTGCTGGACTCTGGCGTGAACCACCGGGCTGGCAAGATCGATGGTGGCCCATGTGCGGGCTGAGGAAAATCAGGAAATTGTTGGCAGCAAATGATGAAAAAACTGCTTAGCGTGCACCGCAAAAGCGCGGGGTTTGCGGGGATGCTCACGGTCGGTGCAAGCCAGGAATTTTCACTGCCTGGGGGAATGCCATCGCTGGCAAGCCAGCTCCCACAGTAATCGTTGGTGTACCCGGAATGGGTGGACACCACAAAACCTGTGGGAGCTGGCTTGCCAGCGATAGGGTCTACGCGGTCTCAGCGCAACTGAAACCAGGTGGTTTTCAGCTGGGTGTATTTGTCGAACGAGTGCAGCGACAGGTCGCGGCCGAAGCCCGATTGCCTGCCGCCGCCGAACGGCACGGTCACGTCCAGCGCATCGACGGTATTGACCGATACCGTGCCCGCCCGCAGCCTTCGCGCCACGCGGTGCGCGCGATGCAGATCATCGGTCCACAGCGACGCCGCCAGCCCATACACACTGTCGTTGGCCAGGCGCACCGCCTCGTCTTCATCATCGAACGGCACCACCGCCAGCACCGGGCCGAACACCTCTTCGCGAAACAACGCCATGTCGGCACTCACGCCGGTGAAAATCGTCGGTTCGATGAAGTTGTCCGAGCCGTTGAAGCGCCGTTGCTGACCGCCACACACCAGGCTCGCACCCGCCTGCTCGGCCTCACGGATGGCGCGCATGATGCTCACTGTCTGCCGCTGATCGACGATCGCTCCGGCACGGCTTTGCGGGTCGAGCGGATCGCCCGGCAGCCAGCGTTCGGCCTGGGCTTTGAGGCGCTCGACAAACGCATCATGAATCGAACGCTCGACCAACAATCGCGAGTTGGCCGAACACACTTCGCCCTGATTGAAAAAGATCCCGAACGCGGCTTTTTCCGCCGCCAGATCCAGATCCCGGCAATCAGCGAACAGCAGATTGGCACTCTTGCCACCGCACTCCAGCCACACCTGTTTGAGGTTGGATTGCGCCGAGTACTGCATGAAATATTTGCCGACCTGCGTCGAGCCGGTGAACACCAGACAATCGACATCCGGGTGCAGGCCCAAGGCTTTGCCGGTCTGCTCGCCCAGCCCCGGCAACACGTTGAGCACGCCCGGTGGCAGGCCCGCTTCCAGTGCCAGCTCGGCCAGACGCAATGCCGAAAACGGTGATTGCTCGGCCGGTTTGAGGATCACCGAATTACCCGCCGCCAACGCAGGCGCGAGCTTCCACGCGGCCATGTCCAACGGAAAATTCCACGGCACCACGGCAGCCACCACGCCCAGTGCTTCACGGGTGATGGTCGCCAGTACATTGGCGGCGCCGGGGGCGATCTGGTCGTAGAGTTTGTCGAGGCTTTCGGCGTACCAGCGAAACACCCCGGCGGCGCCCGGCACATCAATGTTGTAGGCGTCCATCACCGGTTTGCCCATGTTCAGCGAGTCGAGCAGGGCCAGCTCCTGACGATGTTCCATCAACAGCTCGGCCAGGCGCAGCAGCACTTGCTTGCGCTCGACGGGCGGGCGTTGCGCCCAGCTGCCAGCCTCGAACACGTGTCGCGCGTTACGCACCGCCACGTCCACATCCGCCTCGCCACAGGCCGCGACATTGGCCAGCAACTGGCCGGTGGCGGGGTTGATCGCGGCGAACGTCTGCCCCGATTGCGCGGTGCAGTGCTGGCCGTTGATCACGGCTCGATCGGGAAACTTCAAGGCACCGGCCTGGCGCTGCCACTCTGCAAGTTCGAACACGTCGAATGCTCCTTGGACGTTATTGTGCAGTCGATGGTGGCGCAGGCCCGGACGGGCGAAAATTAGTAAAAATGTCTTCGCAGGCAATGAAAAAACTGCTCAATCGGTTTCCCCAAAACCGCTGTGGATGACTAAGGTTCAAGGATAAAAACAACGTCGCGCAGCGGACGCGGCGGCGCACAAATTGCTTGGAAGTCGAGTCCGCTCGTCCTGAGGTTTGCCGTGGCCGCCTACAATTTGCGTCAGTTGAAATACTTCATCACCACCGTCGAATGCGGCAGCGTTGCCGAAGCCTCGCGCAAGCTGTACATCGCACAACCAGCGATCTCTACGGCGATCAAAGGTCTGGAAGACAGCTTCGCGGTGCAGCTGCTGATCCGCCATCACGCTCAGGGCGTATCCCTGACGCCGAGCGGTGCACGGTTCTTTCGCAAGGCGCAGGAGCTGTTGCGCATGGCCCGGGAGTTCGAGCAGAACGCCCTCGCCGACAACGACATCGTCGCCGGGCAGATCGACATCGGCTGCTTCGAAACCGTCGCGCCGCTGTACCTGCCGCAATTGATCGCCGGGTTTTCTGCGCTGTATCCGGGCGTGAAAATCCGTATTCGCGACGGCGAGCAACAGGAACTGGTGCAAGGCCTGACCTCGGGCAGTTTCGACCTGGTGATCCTCTATGAACACGAACTCGATGCCACCATCCAGACCGAGCCGCTGATGCCGGCGCAACGGCCGTATGCGCTATTACCGGTCGACCACCGTTTCGCCCAGTACAAGCAAGTGTCGCTGCGCGATCTGTGTCTGGAGCCGATGATTCTGCTCGACGTGCAGCCGAGCCGAACCTACTTCGTCAGCCTGTTCGAAGAACTGGGCCTGACCCCGCGCATCGAGTTCAGCTCGCCGTCGATCGAGATGGTCAGGGGCATGGTCGGGCAGGGTTTCGGTTTCTCGATCCTGGTGACCCGGCCCCACTCGGAATGCACCTATGACGGCAAGAAAGTGGTGTGCGTGGACATCGTCGAAGACGTCACCGGCTCAGGTCTGGTCGCCGCGTGGCTCAAGCGCGGGCAACTGACCAAACCGGCACAGCTGTTCGCCGACTATTGTCGCGAACAGTTGACCGCCAAGACCGCTGCCTGCCGCACCGAGCCATCAGGAAACCGGGACTGAGCGCTGTTCCACATCGATGCCGATCAACGGGCGTTTGAGCGCAATCGATACCCAGGCGCCCACGGCGGCGATGACGCAGGCAGCAAACCCCAACAGAAACGACATGAAGCTCAGCTCGTTGGCCACTGCCAGCAGGCCGAGCACGGCGGCGGTAGCTTCGGCAGCGCCCCAGACACAGGTCTGCACGGCCATCGCCACGGAACTGCGCCCGCGCCAGATCTTCACGGCCTGAGCCTGGTACAGCGGGCCGCAGATCATCTCGCCGATCACGATAAATACCACCACGACAAACAGGATCGCCTGCGCCTGTGACGAAATGATCAACAGCAGGCAGCCCGCGCCGATCAACAGGTTGGAAACGATGACCCGCCACAACCGCGAGACTCGCTGCGCGAATGAGGTCACGTAAACCTGGCTGAAGATGATGATCCCGCTGGCCACCAGAAACAGCACGCCGACCAGTTCACTGGAAAAGCGCTCGGTGGCATAGGTAGGGAACACGTAATAAAACTGCGCATAGCCGATCATGGTCAGAAAGTTGATCGCCATGAACGCCACCACCTTGGGCGATGCCTCGGTTTCGCCCGGCGTGGAAGCACGCGCTGCAAACGCCACGCCTGCACTACGCGCGACCTGCGGAATCAGCCGCGTGGAAGCCGTGGCCAGCACGCCCAACAACAGCGGCAGGGCGACAAACCAGTAACCGGTGCCGGCGAGAATCAACGACGCCACGAACGGCGCGACCCCGGCCCCTGCGTTCGCCGCAACATTCTCGTAAGAGAGCACGCGTTCGTGCTCGCCCTCGCGAAAGTACTGCACGATGTAGGAAATCTGCGAGATCGTGGCGATCGAATTGGAGACACCGAACACCACAACCAGTACGACCCAGATCAACACGTTGGTAATGCCCATCGCGGCGGTGACCAGCATCAATAGCGCCGCCACCGCCACACAGAACAAGGCCAGGGCTATTTCCCGGCGTCGCTCGACCTTGTCCAGCATGCCCTGAAAAGCCAATGCGCCGATGCGGTTGGAGACAATCGCGAACCCGACAACGACCCCCGCCGCACTGGTACTGAGGCCCACGGACGCATTGAGCCAAATGGCCATGAACGGATAGAAACAGCTCCAGGCCGCGGACGAAAGAAACCGGACGAAGTAAATCATTTGAATACCGGGCTTCTAGGGCCGCGATCGGTCAGGACACGTACCTGGCCAATCTCGCGCGCAACGACATCGGCATAGCCGGTGAGCATGCCGACCCAGGCGTAGTCGGACGTACCGATGGGCTGGATCACGCTGCCGACGTTGGCAATGGGCGTGTGAATGGAAGCCATCGGCGGAATCTCCCAGTCATGCACGACGGCTTCGTGATCCAGGCAGTACCAGTAGCTCAGGGTCTGGCGGCAAGATTCGACCGGCTGGTATTCAAGCGCAGCCTCCAGCAAGCCCAGTGGCAGCAGCGCCACGTGTTGCAGGACAGTCGCTGGCGCCAGATCGTAGGCCA
This sequence comes from Pseudomonas sp. AO-1, assembly GCF_019775695.1. NCBI lineage: Bacteria > Pseudomonadati > Pseudomonadota > Gammaproteobacteria > Pseudomonadales > Pseudomonadaceae > Pseudomonas > Pseudomonas sp. AO-1. The sequence continues at coordinate 1,051,374 of NZ_CP079947.1, read as the reverse complement.
GCGCAATCTGTTCAACGATGCTCGCGCCGCCCAGGCGCCCCATGTTGGCATCGATCAGATAAGCCGTGGCGTCGTTCGCAATGAACTCGCAATGGAAGAAGCCATTGTCGAACCCTGAACGGGCAATCAGATCGCGAACCGCCTTCTCGATTTTCGCACGCACGGGCAAGGCCATGCGGGCGTCGGCCGGGAACTGGTTGGCGACTTCCGTGAATCCCACTCGGTCGCGCCTGGACAGTCCGAGGAAGACCACCCGCCCCTCCTGGGCAAAGCCTTCCAGGCTAACGAGATCACCCGTGCAATACGCCTGGACAATCCAGGCAGTGTCTTGCGGGTCGTCGATTCCGCTGTTCAGGATGGCGGCGCGGATTACTGCGCCAGGGTCAGCGTCCGGTGCAATCGAGAGCAGGGTGGTGGCCACCGCGCCAGAGCCGACCGAGGGTTTGAGCACCACATCGTTTTGTTGCCCGGGTGTCAGCCAGGGAATGACCACGTCGCCATCGCTCAGCGACACACAGGTCTCGGCGGGCACATGTTCCGGGATCAAGCGGCCGACGAAGCCCTTGGAGGACAGCCGGGCAAACACCTCAGGCGGCGCCTTGAAGCCGAATTCTTCGGCAATCGCGGATACGACCGGGAACAACTCGTCAAAGAATGTCGTGATGCTGCGAATCACGCCAACCAGTGCGGGATGGGCGTTCAGGTAAGCGGACAGCGCGACTCTGTCGGTAAAGGCAGGAATGCAGGTGACCCCTTCGAACACGTTTTTCGCCGCGCCATGAAAACCCGAGGGATCAACGGACAGTATCGGTTCGAAGCCCGCACCGCGGATCGCCTCGCACACGTACTTGATGGAGACCTTGTTGATGCCCACTATCAAAATATGATCCATACCTTTCACATCCATCCTTAAAAACAAAAATTCGACAGTTATCGAGCGTCAACCCGTAACGATTGATACATCTTGCCGGGGTTGAACAGGTTGTCCGGATCCAGGGCCGATTTGATGGCCCTCATGAACTGCAGCGCTGCGCCGTGTTGCGCCGACATCCACTTCAGTTTTCCCTGCCCTACCCCATGCTCGCCGCTGACGGTGCCGCCGAACGACAACGCGCGACTCGACAGCCGGCTGAGGAACGCCTGAATGTCCGCACTTTCGTCTTCACCTTCATCGAGCATGATCAGCAGGTGAAAATTACCGTCACCGACATGGCCGATAAGCGGCGCATCAAGACCGGAGGCAGCAATGTCGGCGGCCGTGGCGCTGATGCAGGCACTCAGACAGGACAACGGGACACAGACATCGGTGGCCAGCCCCTTGCGGCCTTTGTAGAAAGCGTGAAAGGCCCACCAGGCGTCATGTCGGGCTTTCCACAGGGCCGTGCGTTCTTCAAGGCGCTCGGAGATCCTGACCTGCCCGCCGTACTCACCGGCGCAATCCTTGAACAGCTCGACACTGCTGGCGACCGTCGACCGGTCGCCGTGGAACTCCAGAAACAGATGCGGCGTTTCCACCAGCCCCAGTGCCGCAGAATAGGCATTGCACGCACGCACCGCCGTGGCATCCAGCAGCTCGATCCGGGCGATCGAGAGTCCTTGGCCCAAGGCACTGGCCACCGTCTGTACCGCGTTATCCACCGAGTCGAACGAACAGACACCGGCAACGATGGCCTCGGGCACCGGATGCAGGCGCACTTGCAGTTCGCTGAAGATGCCCAGAGTGCCCTCTGAACCGATGGCAATCGCCAGCAGATCCAGACCCATGGCCGATTTGGGCGCGCGGGAACCAATGGCGGCGACCGAGCCGTCCGCCATGATCCAGCGTGCGGCTTTGACATTCCCGGCCATGGTCCCGTAGCGCACCGAGTTGGTCCCCGATGCACGGGTCGCCGCCATTCCGCCCATGGAAGCGTTGGCGCCAGGATCGACGGAAAAGAACAGTCCGGTCTCACGCAAGTGGCTGTTGAGTTGCTCGCGGGTAACGCCCGGCTGAACCGTGGCGGTCATGTCGGTGACGTTCACATCGACAATCGCGTTCATTTCCGAGCAGTCGACGCAGACGCCACCCTGTGGCGCATTGATCTGCCCTTCGAGAGACGAACGCGCACCCGACGGGATCAGCGCCACACCGTACTCACGGCAAAGCTTCACGACCTGAATGATTTCGTCTTCGCTGCGAACGGTCACTACCGCATCGGGGGGACTCAGCTCGATGCCGGGAGGCGCCTGGCAGAACTGTTGCCGGATTCCCTGTTCGAGCCTCAAGCGTTCGCCGAACAACTGACGGAGTTTTTCTACGACTGGAGCATTCATTCATCTCATCCCTGTTCTGACTGATGATGGCCGGGTTACTTTTCAGCGCCCCGTTCTCTGTACTGTCCGCGCACTCCTGTGAACGGTTGGTTCTTGCCGGGCCATGCCACACAGAAGCGGTGAAGCGCCCGGCAGTTGTTCACTCCTCGTCTTTTTCACCGACGCGGGCCGCGCGCCCGTCGTATTCCGGACGCCCGGAAACCACCAGCCCGAAGAAATAAGGCTGTGCGCCTGAATCCTCCAGCTGACGACCAGACTTGTTATGCACTTCGATGACCGAGAACAGGTCCACCAGACGGTCCTGAATCTGTTCTATTTCGGCGTCCTTGAGTGTCACCATCGAGCTGTATTTGAAAGAGCCTGAAACATCGAAGTATTCGCTCTTCTCCGGCTTGAGCAGCGACCGGTCCACTTCATGGCGCAGGAACTGATCCTTCAACTTCAACGCATCCACCGTCCTGGGCATCCTCAACGTGGGTGCATGCCGGACAAACGGGTCATCCGGCGTTGCGCGCGGCTTGGACACCAGGTTCAGGAACGCTTCAGTGTCCCGGTCATAAGCCAGACCGATCTGCTGGCACACCAGCTGAATCTCCGCCACTGAGGCGCTGTCGACCATGTACAGATACGTCATCAATGGCAGCAGTTCGAACTGCGCCTCGAACGCGGCGATCACCTCTTCGGTGACAATGAACTCACGCTCGTAGCGACTCAGGCTCAGGGCCCGGCGCAAGATTCTGGAGTCGTGTTCGCGCAGTTCCAGGCGCGAAGAGAGATCGGTCACCTCGACGCCTTTGCCGAACAACATTTCGTGGACGTCCGCCGGCAACAAATCCCTGAAGTAGTGCCAGAAATAATCAAAACTGGCTTTGCTGGCCGAATCGATGCCAAGGTGATCATGCAGTTCGACGGCAGCATCGATACTCAAGTATTTCCTTCCGGCCTCGACGTCGCGGTAGTAATTGGCCGAGAACGGAATATTGACCTCGTCGAGAAACGTGGAGATCTTCAGATGCCCCGCGTCGATTCGAAACTGCATGAGAAATGCGCCAAACGCACGTTTGCTATCCAAGCTCTTCCGCCTCTGCCGACAGAGTGACAAGCACTCTGGTCGTGTTTTTCTTGATCTTCATACTGGAAGTCACCACGCCTATTTCTTGCGTATTACGCACATGAACGCCCCCACAGGGGATTGACCAGTCTTCGCATTGCCACCAACGAAATCCCTGTCCCTGGCGGGTATCCGCTTCCGTACGAATCTCATGACTTGCAGAGCAAAACTCGTTCAAGGCATCTGTTGCGCGCCTCAGACTGTCTTCGTCGAACTCACCGACAAACTCGTATTGGTTCTCGCCACCCTCGTCGCTCAACGGCGAACGAACCGGATGCGCAATCGCTCGCCCGAGCGTCCGCTCGAGCATGCAATGAATCAAATGCATCGCCGAATGAACCCGCATCTGATGATATCGCAATGGCCAATCCAGCGTGGCGGTCGCCTGCTGGTCGCTGACCCGCGTCTGCAGCTCAGCGAACGTTTCGTCGTCAATACTCAGGTAATGCCTGATCTGATCGTCCCGTTTTTTCGTCGCGACGATCTCCAGCGTGCGCAGTGCCTCACCCTCCCCCGCGAGCGGAATGTTCAATACCCCCCGATCGCCCAGTTGCCCGCCTCCCTGGGGGTAGAACACGGTTTCGCCGAGGAGTGCGAAAGGCAGGCCGGCGTCGTCGCGCTCCAGTCGATCAACTCGGCAGTCCAGTTGCTTCAAGTAGGGTTCAGCGTGAAACAACGTCAGCGTCTGGCTCATTTTTACCTCAGTCAAGGTTTCACTGATCTTGCCCTGGAAGCCCTGGGCAATCGCCAAAGGCTCCCTGCCCTGCTGGCCTCAGGCAAGTTCCATGGTTTGCAGTTTTTGCTTCAGTACAGCGCGCAACCGAGTCATCTGCGCCTGGTTGCCGAAGGAGATTCGCAGACACGTCTCAAGACCATAGTCGGTCAACCGGGACGTCAGGAAACCTTCCCTCTCCAGATGCTGATGCAAATCCTGGCAGCGTGGCGCGGTGACGCATTCGACGAAAACAAAATTGACGTAGCGGCTTCTGGCTTCAATGCCGTGAGACTTGAACAGGCTCACGAGCTCCTGCCCCCACGCCTGACAATACGCCGCCGTGTTGTCCAGATGATCGCCGTCCTGCAGGACGTATTCGCCTGCCAGGGCGGAAAACGAACTGACGTTGTACGGCGCACGCCGCGCTTGCAGCGCAGGCACCTGATCGCCGCTCGCGCAAGCCCAGCCAAGGCGTAGGCCGGCAATACCGTAGGCCTTGGAAAACGTGCGCAGGCATATCGCGTTTTCCCGGCTGTTGACGATCTGAATACCAGCCGTGTTTTCCCGATCCGGCGCAAACTCTGCGTACGCTTCGTCGATGATGACGGTCGTGCCGGGTGGAATCAGCGCCACCAGCGATAACAGCTGCGAGGGCAACAGATAGTCGCCCAATGGATTGGACGGATTGACCAGCACCACGACGTCGGGCTTTTGCTCAAGAGCCAGTTGCAATGCCGCCTCATAGTCGCCGCTGGCATCCGGGGTCATCTCGCTGTAGTCGGCCCCCAGCAACGCGGCCCGGATTTTGTACATCTTGAAGCAGTGCTGTTGCGTCACGATGCGACTGCCGGGCTTCAACAGGCTACGCAGCGCAATGTCGATCAGTTCGTCCGAACCGGCGCCCACCACGACGCGCTCGGGATCAACGCGCCAGCGCTCGCCGATTGCCAGGCGCAGAGACTTGTAAGTGACTTCGGGGTATTCGCTGAGGAGCGTCGGCATCGAGGCGCACAGCTGCAGGGCCAGGCCCGATGCACCCAGCGGATTTTCGTTGGCATGCAGCCGGACCGGCTCAGTGATGGCTGTTGCCAACAGGTCACTCTTTCCCGACGAACTCATCGGCCGTGCCCTCCCAGTACCTGGGTAACGAGCGCTTCCAGGTAAGCGGTCAACGCCACATCCCGATCCAGATACGGAATGTGTTCACGCACCCGCGCATGCCAGGCGCGGCCCTTCGGCCCGAGTCTGGCGTTGCCACGAATATCGGCGGCCTGGGCTGCACAGATCAGTTCAAACGCGAGGACGTAACGCGTGTTCTGCAGCACTTCGGTCACCCGGCGCGCGGCGACTAGGCCGAAGGAAACCACGTCCTGGAAATCACCAGTGGTGGTCAGGGTCTGGATCGAGACGGGGGTGGCCAGCGAACGGTTTTCCGCCGTCAGCGACGCCGACATGAATTGCCCGCCCATGAGGCCGAAACGCAGGCCACCGTTTTCCGCGCACAGGAATGACGGCAGGCCATTGCTGTTGGCTTTGGTCAGGAAGCGATCGATCCGCCGATCCGAAAGATTGCACAGGGTGATGATGGAGATCGTCAGGTAGTCCATGGCCGAAGCGATGTATTGCCCATGAAAATGGCCATTGTGAAAAACCTCGCCGTTTTCAGGGGTGATCAACGGGTTGTCGTTGGACGAGTTCAGTTCGTTGCCGACCACGCGCTCGACAAATTCGATGGTCTCCAGCACTGGCCCGAGGATTTGCGGCGTGCAGCGAATGGAATAGGCATCTTCGATGGGCATGTCTTCCTGGCGTACCTGGTCGGTGCGCAGGGCGCTCAATTGCGAAGAGAGTTCAAGATCGTCAATCGCCAGTTCCGAGCCTTGCAGATCGGCCCAGATGGCCTCGGCAATTTTTTGCTGGCCCAGGTGCGGTTTCAACTGGTGAACATCCGGATGAAAAGGACGCACGCGAGCCTGCAGCGCTTCAAACGAGAAGGCCGAGATCGACGTGTATTGCTCGAGCAGTTCCCGGGCCTCAACCACATTCATCGCCGCCACCGCGACCATGCAGGAGGTGCCATTGATCAGCGCCAGCCCTTCCTTGTAACTCAGGTGCAGCGGCGCCAGGCCCAATTGCTCGAGCGCCTGCGCCGCCGGAATCCGGGCACCGTCGAGGTAGGCATGACCGTCCCCGGTCAGCATCCGCGCAACCGCCGCCAGCGGCCCCAGGTCGCCACTGGTCCCCAACGAGCCCTTGCTCGGGATTTCCGGGATCAGGCCGGCGTTGTAAATGGCGATATAGCGGTCGAAATTCTCCAGCGAGAGTGCCGAGTTGCCACGGGACAGCGATACGATCCGCGCAAACATGGTGGCTCGCGCCACACTGTCCGGGAACCGCTCGGCAACGTTGGTCGAGACGCCCTGAATCAGGTTCGATTGAAGCTCGTGGGCTTTGTCGATGGGCACCAGATGGTCAACGAAACCACCCATCCCGGTGTTCACCCCATAAATCACCGCGCCTTGTGCAACGAGATTTTCCAGGGCGTCTCGCGATGCCTGAACCCGTTGCCGGGTGGCTTGCGAAGCGACCACCTTTGCCCCGGGCCGGGAATACCTGATCAAGTCCTTGAGACTGACATCCACGCCGGGGGTCAGTACAAACGTGCTATCCGACGTGAAATTTCTTTCCTGAATCGTCATCTTTTCATCCCTGAGCTGCATGTGGCTGATCATCCGCCCAATCGGCGATGATCACGTTGATGGTCCTGTTGCCGGAAAAGGCGCGCCGGCCGTGGGCATACTGGAAATTGTCGAGCAGCAAAATATCGCCCGCTCGCAGATCGACATCCTGTTCCAGACGTCTGACGGTGTGGAACAACTCCAGAGTCAGGTCTTGCGGCAGTGGTTCGCCGTCACCGAAACACATGGCCTCCAACAGTTGCGGCGTGTTGCGCAGCGCCTCGGCCAATTCACTGGCGTCCTGTTCACGACCGTCGATACGCGCCCATTCGATCATCGCGGCCGCGCCCCAGAAGTGCGCCTGATTGCACCAGATGTCCGCCGCTTTGCGCGGGTGTCGGCGCATCGGGGCGATACAGTCCTGCCAGAGGATCAGGTCGCCGCCACTCCATTCGAAGTCCCAACCGCGTGTCCGGCACAGCACTTCTGCCTCGGCGGTGCTGGAAGTGGAGAACGTCTCCTGCCAGCTTTTTTTCACCCCGGGCTTGAGATTCACCCGCGCCTCGCCGGGCAGCGTGCGGCGCAACTTGAGCCCGCGATCGGTCAGTTGCTGCAGGGTGGCGCGATCAATCAACTGCTCCAGTTTGCGCATGTCCCCGACCACGGATTCACCGCCGCGCTCCGCAGGCTCGACACACACGAAAGCGATGATTTCGGGCGGATGTTGTACATAGGCCATTTCCTGATGAAGGATCACCGACCAGTCGGGCGGGGTGCGCGTCGCCTCCATGACCTTGCCCTGGATCGTCGAGCGTGGAGAGCTGCCGCCGACGTAATCGCGCGTGTGAAAACCCAGCGCACCGATGGCCCGTTCAAACACCTCGGGATCCCTGCACGGCGTGGCACCGCGAATGAGCACCGCGCCTTCACTCAGCAGCTGTGCCCGAATGTCCTGCGCCGCCACTGAAAAATAGCCCGCCGGATCGGCCTCGGCGCCGACCACAAAATCGAATGTCCCTAGTGCATTGCAGCCCGTCACCGTCATCACTCCTCAGTCCCTGGAATCGTTGGCATGTCCCTGTGCGATGCATTAGATACCATCCCCCATTTACAAATTCAACAGATAGAAATATGTTTCTTCCAATAGATTTCTCCATGGGGCGCGCACGAAATCGCGCGTAACCAAGCTGAAAACTCGATCTAACTGATTGATAAAAATAGAAATAATCTGAAGGAACAGAATCCGTATGACTGTGGAGAATTACCTGTCCCCCACTGTTGGCACCGTCGCGTCACTGCATCGGCCCGCCTCGCCCCGCGCAAGTGTCTTGCAAACACTCAAGCAACCTTGCGAGTACCCTTTCTCATGAGCGGACTCCATGCGCACTCAGGTCAACTGCAACGCAGCCTGAAAAATCGACACATCCAATTGATCGCACTCGGAGGCGCCGTCGGCACGGGGTTGTTTCTGGGCTCGGCGGGCGCACTCAAGTCTGCCGGGCCCTCGATGATCCTCGGCTACGCCATTTGCGGCTTCATCGCCTTCATGATCATGCGACAACTGGGCGAGATGATCGTTGAAGAGCCGGTTGCCGGCTCTTTCAGCCATTTCGCCCACAAGTATTGGGGCGCATTCGCCGGTTTCCTGTCGGGATGGAACTGCTGGATGCTGTACACCCTGGTCGGCATGTCCGAACTGACAGCCGTCGGCAAATACGTGCATTACTGGTGGCCCGAGATACCGATCTGGGTATCGGCTGCGGTGTTTTTTGTGCTGATCAATGCGCTCAACCTGATCAACGTCAAAGTGTTCGGCGAGGCGGAATTCTGGTTCGCCATCATCAAGGTGTTGGCGGTGATCGGGATGATCGCCATGGGCAGCTACCTGCTGGTCAGCGGTAACGGAGGGCCGCAGGCATCGCTGAGCAACCTGTGGCAACACGGCGGCTTTTTCCCCCACGGGATGGCCGGCCTGGCCATGTCCATGGCGGTCATCATGCTGTCCTTTGGCGGGCTGGAGATGCTCGGTTTTACCGCCGCCGAAGCGCAAAACCCTCGTCGCGTGATCCCCAAGGCAATCAATCAGGTGATCTACCGCATCCTGATTTTCTACATCGGCGTACTCGTTGTGCTGTTGTCATTGATGCCGTGGGACAGCCTGCTAACGTCACTCAATGCCTCTGGCGATACCTACAGCGGCAGCCCCTTCGTACGTGTGTGGTCAATGCTCGACAGCAATACCGCCGCGCACATTCTCAACTTCGTGGTCCTTACCGCGGCGTTGTCGGTCTATAACAGCGGCACCTACTGCAACAGCCGGATCCTGCTCGGTCTGGCCCGGCAGGGTGACGCGCCACAAAGCCTGGTCAAGATCGACTCGCGCGGGGTTCCTGTGCGCTCGATCCTCGCAACGGCTGCAGTGACTTTGATGGCGGTGGTGCTGAACTACGTGATCCCGCAGCAGGCCCTCGAAATACTGCTATCGCTGGTGGTGGCGACGCTGCTGATCAACTGGGCGATGATCAGCCTGGCCCACGGCAAATTTCGCCGGCACCTGAACGAGACCCGGCAGACACCACGGTTCAAGGCGCTGTGGTACCCCTACGGTAACTATGTCTGTCTGGCCTTCATGGTGTTCATCATGGCGGTCATGCTGATGGACCCCGTCAACCGGATGGCGGTCTACGCGATTCCGCTGTGGATCACGCTGGTGTGGGTCTGCCACAACATCAAGCACCGCCGCCGTGCTGCGCAAAGCCTCTACGGCGAGGCCTGATCAACCCCGGGCAAAGGCTCACTTGCGCGGTTTGATCCGCGCCGTGGCCTCGGCCACCAGCGGATCATCCGGCCAATAATGCTTCGGATACCGCCCCTTCAGATCCTTTTTCACCTCGGCATAGGTGCTGCGCCAGAAGTTGGCCAGATCCTGCGTCACCTGCACCGGCCGCCGCGCCGGGGACAATAGGTGGAGCTTGACCACTTGCCGCCCGCCGGCGATTCGCGGCGTCTCGGCGAGGCCGAACAGCTCTTGCAAACGCACCGCGAGAATCGGCGGCGACTCGCTGTAGTCCAGACGAATCGATGACCCCGACGGCACACTGATGTGATGCGGCGCCAGCTCATCAAGCTTCTGCGGCAATGGCCACGGCAGCAGACTGCGCACGATGCTCGACAGGTCCAGATTGGCGAAATGACTCAGTCGCGAGACTTTGCCCAGATAGGGCATCAGCCATGCCTCCAGGGTTTTGAGCAACGTCCCGTCGCTGACATCCGGCCATTGGCTGTCGGCCTGTGTCGCCAGATCCAATTGCCGCAACAACGCGACTCGCGCCTGCCACTGACGCAATTCCGGTGTCCACGGCAGCAACTCCAGACCTTTGCGCCGTACCAGATTGACCAGCGCCTGACTGCGCGCCGCTTCGTCAAGCCCGGTCAACGGTTCGCGGCTGAGGATCAGTTCGCCAACCTTGCGCTGACGCTCGGCGCGCAGCACGCCTTCGCGCTCGTCCCAGTCCAGTTGATCGACGGCGCGCACTTGCTCGGCGAGCACCGAGTCGAACAGCGTCGGATCGAAATCCGCCGCCAGGTAAATCCGCTCCTCGCGCTGCCCCTGACGACTGCCGAGGTCGGCGATCACAATCCACGCTTCCTTCATCAGGCTGTCGGCTTCGGCGAACAGCGCAGCGCGACCATTGGCCAGCCGATATTCGGCGCCACCGGCACGCCGCTGTTGGGCGACGCGATCCGGATAGGCCAGCGCCAGCAATGCGCCAAGCCAGCGCGGATGATCGGGATCGCTGACGGGCTCGCTGGCCTTGCCGCGCAGGTAACCGCGATACTGCCGCGCCAGTTGCCGCGCACGTTGCACGCCGCCCTGAGCACCACGCGATGCGCGCTCCTCGCCAGAGAGCAGCACCAGGCGGCTGTGCAGATCCGCCCCGGCGCCGCGCAAAATATCGCGTTCGCCGAGCAGTGCCGCGACGTCACAGGCCATGTGCGCCAGCCCCAGTGCCTGGCCGCGCAGCAACAGATGAGCGATGCGCGGATGTGCCGGCAATTCAGCCATGGCCTGACCGTGGGCGGTCAGCGCCTCGCCTTCAAGTGCGCCCAGGCGCTGCAACAGATCCTGCGCCTGTGCATAGGCTGCTGCCGGCGGAATATCGAGCCAGACCAGTTCGCCCGGCGTGACGCCCCAGCGTCCGAGTTGCAGCGCCAGACCCGCCAGATCCGCCGACAGAATTTCCGCACTGCCGTAAGCGGCGAGTTGCTCGTGCTGATCCTGCGACCACAGGCGATAACACACGCCCGGTTCCAGACGTCCGGCCCGGCCCGCACGCTGGGTGGCGCTGGCCCTGGAAATACGCTGCGTATCGAGCCGGGTCATGCCGCTGCCCGGGTCGAAACGCGGCACCCGCGCCAGCCCGGCGTCGATCACCACCCGCACGCCGTTGATGGTCAGACTGGTTTCGGCAATGTTGGTCGCCAGCACCACTTTGCGTTGGCCGGCCGGCGCCGGGTCGATGGCGGCGCGCTGGGCGTTGAGGTCCAGTTCGCCGTGCAGCGGGCAGAGCAAGACATCTTTACGCTCACCGATGGCATCGCTCAGTTGCTGATGCACACGACGGATTTCCGCCTGCCCCGGAAGGAACACCAGCAGGCTGCCGGTTTCATCGTGCAGGGCTTCGAGGACGGTCTGGGTCACGCGCTGGTCGATGTATTCGCCAGGCTGGAACGGCCGCCCCCAGCGCATCGTCACCGGGTACATGCGCCCTTCGCTGCGCAGGATCGGCGCGTCATCCAGCAACCCGGCCAGACGCTCGCCTTCCAGCGTGGCGGACATCAGCAGAATCTTCAGCGGCTGTTCAGCGCGGAACAGTTCACGACCGTTCAAACTCAGAGCCAAAGCCAGATCGGCATCAAGGCTGCGTTCGTGAAATTCGTCGAAGATTAGCAGACCGACGCCTTCCAGCGCCGGATCATCCTGCAGACGCCGGGTGAGAATACCTTCGGTGACCACTTCGATGCGGGTGTCGGGGCCGACCTTGCTGTCGAGACGGATGCGATAGCCGACGGTTTCGCCCACCTTCTCACCCAGTTCGCTGGCCAGACGTTCTGCGGCTGCACGCGCGGCGAGACGGCGTGGTTCGAGCATCAGAATGGTCTGCCCGGCCAGCCAGACTTCATTGAGCAAGGCCAAAGGCACGCGGGTGGTTTTACCGGCGCCGGGCGGTGCTTCGAGCACGGCTTCGTGGCGTGTCGCCAAGGCTTCACGCAGGGCGGGTAAAACTTCATCGATCGGCAAAGAAATCATGCTGGCTCCCAAACAGAGGCGCGAGTATAACGGCGAACTGCCAGGCGTTTGTCAGGGTCTTAATTCCACACAACGCTGCTTCGTTTTTAGATGACTCAGGAGATCCATCACATGCGCTTACCTTCTCGCCTGATCGGCGGTGTACTGGTCGCCACCCTGCTCACTCAACTCACGGCCTGCGGTTCGATTTTCTATCCGGATCGTCGCGGTCAGATCGACGGCAAGATCGACCCGGCGATTGCCGTACTCGACGCCGTCGGCCTGCTGTTCTACGTCATTCCCGGGCTGATCGCTTTCGCGGTCGACTTCACCACGGGCGCGATCTATTTCGAACCGGGCCACACGGCGCAGGTCGATCCGGCGAAACTCAAACAAGCGATCGGCCCGGACGGCCAGGTCGATAACCTCAAGTTGCAGGCTATTCTCGAAACTGAACTGGGCCGCAACCTGCCGCTGGACGATCCACGCCTGATCCAGCACAAGGGCAGCACCCAGCAACTGGCCATGTTCGGCCTGCAACCCGCCGCCTGATCCATAAGGAATTTCTGCACTCATGACCACCAGCCCCGAACACGCCCGCCTGCTGCGGCTGGCAACCCGCGCCTCGGTGGCGGTGGCCTGCACGCTGATCATCGCCAAAGCCATCGCCTGGTGGCTCAGCGGATCGGTGAGCATGCTCGCCGGCCTCACCGACTCGGCGCTGGATGGCGTCACTTCGCTGCTCAATCTGCTGGCGGTGCATTACGCACTGCGCCCGGCAGATGACGATCACCGTTACGGCCACGGCAAGGCTGAATCGCTGGCGGGCATGGCGCAGGCGCTGTTCATCGGTGGCAGTGCGGTGCTGATTGCGTTTCAGGCGTATGAGCGCATCAAGCAACCGGAGCCGTTGGGCGCACCGTGGCTGAGTATCGGTGTGATCGTTTTCTCGCTATTGCTGACCGCGGCGTTGCTGACGCTGCAACATCGGGTGATCAAGCAGACCGGCTCCAACGCCGTGCGCGCCGACTCGCTGCACTACCGCTCGGACATGCTGCTCAACGGCAGCATTCTGATCGCGCTGGTTCTCGCCGGCATGGGCTTTCATCAGCTCGATGCTTGGTTCGGTCTGGGGATTGCCGGGTACATTTTGTGGAGTGCGATCCAGATCGCCCGGGAAAGTTTTTCGGTGCTGATGGATGAGGAGCTGCCGACCGATGTCAGTCAGCACATGCTCGAACTGGCCTGCGGCGTACCCGGCGTGCTAGGTGCACATGATCTGCGCACGCGGATTTCGGGCAATCACTGGTTCGTGCAGTTGCATCTGGAGTTGCCGGGAGAGCTGACGTTGTCAGTGGCCCACGGCATCAGCGATCAGGCGGCGGACGCGATTCACACCGCCTACCCGCGAGCCGAGGTGCTGGTGCACGCCGACCCGCAGGAAGTGGTCAGGGCTGAACGGGCGCAGACCCGGCTTCAGTAAGACACCTGATAACCGCGACTGCTCAGGCAATTGCCCTGAGCCTGGCGGTAGGCCTGCACCACTTCAGGCGCTGGTTGATAGGTCGCGGTACGCGGGTCGAAACCGCTCTGCTGCACAGCGTATTGGTAGCACTGATAACCGTCCTGCTGCACCTGTTCCGGCGACTGCCCGTTGGCCGGATAAGCCTCGACGTCATAGCCCTGGGATTGTGGCTGCGGTTGCGGCGGTTGCTGCACCGGGGGTTCGACTACGACGTAATCCTGGGTGGCTTCCTGATACGCATAGTAGGAACCGGCAGCGAGGAACAGCAGCGCACCGCCGATCCACACTTCACGGGCGTAGTCCGGCAGGTACTGAATACGAATCCCGCGTGGCGGCTGCACGACGATGTAGCGCGGGCCTTGCGGGCGATACCAGTAGCCGCCGGAATAGAAGTAATCCTGACCGCGATACGGCACGCGATATTCACGATCCGGGAAGCGGTCGATCACATGCCCCGGACGGTATTGCGGGCCAGGGCCCCAACCGTTGCCATGCCCGTCCGGGCGACCCGGCCAGCGATTGTCATCGGGCCGGTTGCCGGTTTGCCATTGCTGGTTGTGGTAACCATTCTGCGGACGCTCGTCGCGGTAGTAGCCCTGACGCGGTTCCTGAGTCTGGCGCACGGTGTCGGGACGTGGCTGGATCGGCAGGTTGTTCGCCGGTGGCGGTGGCGCCTGATGAACCGGTGCAGGCTGATTGAGTGCGCGGTTCTGGTTCTGCCATTGGCCGTTATTGTGCGGCTGGCCGTTGTGCTCGAATTGGCGGCTGTTGTCGCCGCGAATGATGTCGCTGTTCTGCGGCCGCGGCGGATTTTGCGGCGGCGGATTGTTTTGCCCATGGGGCTGACGCTCACCGCCATGCCCCTGATTGCCCTGATGCTCACCGCCGTGCCCGTTATTCTCGGGGCCACGATTCTGTGGCTCGTCGGCCAACGCTTGGGCTCCGACGCTCACACACAGCAAACCAACACCGGCCAGACGCCAGATGCGCGACTTCATGCTTTTCCTCACTGCGGGTATTAAGAGGGCTTGTAGCTAAGACCGGGAATACGCACACCGGGTTCTGCGACAGGTTATCAGTCACGAAACTTATTTATTGAGGGAAGCCGTACATCGAGGCACAAAAATCGCAGACAAGAAAAAGGGAGACCCGTCGGCCTCCCTTTAGAGAACTTCGTCCTGGCTCGACGCTTTTGACGTCGGCTCACCTCACGCCGTCTTCTGGACAGTGTGCAGCTCGGGGGCCGGCACATCCCCGGTGGGGGTGGCGGCCGCGGCGGGCCTGATTGGGCGGGCCGCAGTGGACTGTGTTACCGAGCAGTGATTCTGGTGATAAGAATAGGCCGCAACGCGCGACAGATGATTGCGAAGATTGCTCAAATAAACACCGCTTGCGCAATTTTTAACCCTGGATAGATAATCCGCCGCAATAGTTACAACCAAGGACTGATTCATGAGCAAACTCGACCGTTACGACCTGAGTATTTTGGCGGAATTGCAGCGCGACGCCCGCATCTCCAACCAGGAACTGGCCGAGCGCATCGGTCTGTCGCCCTCGCCCTGCTCGCGCCGGGTCAAACAACTGGAGGATGACGGCTACATCTCGCGCCAGGTCGCCCTGCTCGATCGCAAGATGCTCGGTCTGAGCCTGACCGCCTACGTGCTGATTGGCATGGACCGGCACACCCCGGAACGTTTCGAGAACTTCGAAGCAGCGATCCGCACCTTGCCGCAAGTGCTGGAATGCAGCCTGGTGACGGGCGTGGATGCCGACTATCAGTTGAAAGTGGTGGTGCCGGACATGGATCACTATCAGAAGCTGCTGCTGGGACACCTGACCCGGATTGAAGGGGTGACCAGCGTGCGTTCGAGCTTTGTGCTGAATCAGGTGCTCAACAGCACCGAGTTGCCGCTGACACATCTGCGCAGCTAACCTGCACTCCCCTGTAGGAGCTGCCGAAGGCTCGGGCCGCGATCGGACGATCTTTTGATTTTGCTTTTCAAGATCAAGATCAAAAGATCGCAGCCTTCGGCAGCTCCTACAGGGGGGCGTGTGGTAAAGGTGCGGCACACCGACACAGGTCAATGCGTCCCCAGCCACCCCAGGCGTATAATCGCCCAGCCCTTTCAGCCCTGTGCGCGCCGGAGATGCCCGATGGATCCTGCAGTATTCGAAGAGTGGATGATGACTGGCCTGGTCAGCATCCTGATCATTTTCATGGGTTTCATCGTCTGGGATCTGGCGAAGAAGTCCAAGGCCGGGCGCTTCGGCTCGTTCATTCTGTTCTTCGTGCTGGGTCTGGGCGTGGCCGCGTTCATCATCAAGAGTGTGGTGATCGGCCTGATCGAATCCGGCGCTCTATAACCGCGCCGGCACTTCCTTCCACTGGCCCTGATCGAGCCCTTCAAGCGTCCAGTCGCCAATCCGCACCCGCACCAGCCGCAACGTCGGCAGCCCCACCGCGGCAGTCATCCGTCGCACCTGACGGTTGCGTCCTTCACGAATCACCAACTCCAGCCAACGGGTCGGCACGCTTTTGCGAAAGCGTACCGGCGGATTGCGTGGCCACAGTTCAGGCTCATCCAGTTGCCGCGCCTCGGCGGGCAGGGTCATGCCGTCGTTCAGCTCGACCCCGTCGCGCAGACGCTGCAGTTGTTCAGCCGTCGGCTCGCCTTCGACCTGCACCCAGTACGTCTTCGGCAACTTGTGTTTCGGGTCGGCGATCCGAGCCTGCAACTGACCGTCATTGGTCAGCAGCAGCAAACCTTCGCTGTCGCGATCCAGACGTCCGGCCGGATAAATGCCCGGCACATCGATGAAATCCTTGAGCGTCGCCCGCCCGCCTTCGTCACTGAACTGCGTCAGCACATCGAACGGTTTGTTGAACAGGATCAGCTTCGGCTCGGCCGGCGGCGCCTTGGCGACACGACGTGGCGCTGAGGGGGAAGGCTTCGCGCCAGGGCGGCGGGAAGGAGGACGCGGGGGACGGGACATGGCGAAAAGAACATCTGACGGTCAGGGCTGCTAATGCTAGTGCCCCGACCGCCAAATGACCACGACTAACCGTTAACGGAACGGCGGCTCGTCGAAGCTGCGCAGTTTGCGCGAGTGCAGCGAGTTGAGTTCGGTGCGCAGCAGATCCACCGCCGCGATGCCGATCTTCAAGTGCTGACTGACCGCACGCTCGTAGAACGCGTTGGCCGAACCCGGCAGCTTGATTTCACTGTGCAGCGGTTTGTCCGAAACGCACAGCAACGTGCCGTAAGGCACTCGCAGGCGATAACCCTGGGCGGCGATGGTGCCGCTTTCCATGTCCACCGCCACGGCGCGGGACAGGTTGATCAACGGACGTTCCTGGGCCCAGCGCAATTCCCAGTTACGGTCATCGTAGGTCAGCACGGTGCCGGTGCGCAGACGCTTTTTCAGCTCCTCGCCCTTCTCGCCGGTGATATTGGCCGCAGCTTGTTGCAGCGCCAGTTGCACTTCGGCCAGCGCCGGGATCGGAATATTCGGCGGCACCACACGGTCGAGAATCCCGTCGCGACGCATGTAGGCGTGCGCCAGCACGTAGTCGCCGATGGTCTGCGACTGGCGCAGGCCGCCGCAGTGGCCAATCATCAGCCAGCAATGCGGACGCAGCACCGCCAGGTGGTCGGTGATGTTCTTGGCGTTGGACGGGCCGACGCCGATGTTGACCAGGGTCACGCCATGGCCGTCGTTGGCGATCAGGTGATAGGCCGGCATCTGGTAGCGGTGCCAGACCACGCCAGCAGCAATCGCCGAGGCTTCGCCGTGATCCATGCCCTTCTCGATGATCACATTGCCCGGCAGGACCATACGCACGAAACGCGGGTCTTTGCGCAGTTGTTCCAGGCCATGGACGATGAACTGGTCGACGTAGCGATGGTAGTTGGTCAGCAGTATCCACGGCTGCACATGGCGCCAGTCGCTGCCGGTGTAGTGCACCAGACGACGCAGCGAGAAGTCGACCCGCGCGGCGTCGAACAGCGCCAGTGGCAGCGGATCGGTGTTTTCCCAGTCGTAGAGACCGTCGGCGATGCCATCGGTGGCGGCGGACAGGTCGGTACTCGGGAACACTCGCGCCAGCACCGCAGCGGTGACGCCGGAGCCGGCCAGCTCATCGCCCTGCTCGACCACGTACGGGTACGGAATGTTCTGCTGGCTGACGCCGACTTCCACGGTCACAGTGAAGTCGTGCATCAACGGCACCAGTTGTTCCAGCAGGTATTTGCGGAACGCCTTGGGGTGGGTGACGGTGACGCTGTAAGTGCCCGGCAGTTGCACCTTGGCATAGGCGCGGGTGGTCTGCGGGACTTCGCCCTGACACAGGTAGGTCAGACGCAGTTCGGGATAACGAAACAGAGCGCGCTGTTCGGCGTCGGGCTCGACGCGATCCTTGAGGTAACGCTTGAGCGCCGAGTTCAGCGCAGTGGTGGCCCGCTCATGCAGCTCGGCCAGACGATCCACGGCTTGCTCGGCGGTTTGAACGACAATAAACGCTTCGGTCACGATCAGCTTCCTGTGTTCTGACTTGCAGAGCTTCATCTTGCCTGCATCGTGGTCTCACGGGAACAGTGGCATGTTGGCAACCGCACAATATGTCGGTCACACACGGTCTCTTGTAGGAGCTGCCGCAGGCTGCGATCTCTTGATCTTGCTTTTAAAAAGATCAGGATCAAAAGATCGCAGCCTGCGGCAGCTCCTACAGGGGATTTGTGTGGGGTCAGAAACCCTGCGGGGTTGAGCGGGTGACGATGGCTTCGACGTCCAGGCCCCGCGGCAATGCGCCATAGACCCGGCCGCCACCGTTCAGACGGCTGGCAATAAACGCATCACTGACCGCCGCATTACCCGCCTCCAGCAACAACTTGGCTTGCAACCCCAGCGCTATATCTTCAGTCAGTTGCCGCGCGCGGTATTGAATATCGCTGGTGTCCTTGAACTGCGCCTGCAACTGCTGAATATGCGCGGCCAGGCGCTTGTCGCCATGGCCGTTGCCCAACTCGCTGAACAGCACATCGAGTACACCCGGCTCTTTCGACAGTGCACGCAGCACGTCGAGGCACTGCACGTTGCCCGAGCCTTCCCACGTCGAGTTGACCGGCGCTTCGCGATACAGCCGCGGCAAAATGCTCTCCTCGACATACCCGGCACCGCCCATGCACTCGGCGGCTTCGTTGATCATTGCGGGGGCACGTTTACAGATCCAGTACTTGCCCACCGCCGTCACCAGCCGGGCGAATTGTGCTTCGTGGCGGTCATCCAGATGATCCAGCGCCTTGCCCATGCGCAGGCTCAGCGCCAGTGCGGCCTCGCTTTCCAGCGCCAGATCGGCCAACACGTTCTGCATCAACGGTTGCTCGCTGAGCAGTTTGCCGCCGACCGAACGGTGCGCGCAGTGATGGCTGGCCTGAGTCAGCGCCTGACGCATCAGCGAGCTGGAGCCGACCATGCAATCGAAACGGGTCATCGCCACCATCTCGATGATGGTTGGTACGCCGCGCCCCTCCTCGCCGACCATCCATGCCAGCGCGCCGCGAAACTCCACTTCGCTGGAGGCGTTGGACTGGTTGCCGAGTTTGTTTTTCAAGCGCTGGATGTAGAACTGATTGCGCGTGTCGTCCGGACGATGGCGCGGCAGCAGGAAACAGGTCAGACCCTTGTCGGTTTGCGCCAGGGTCAGAAACGCATCGCACATCGGCGCCGAGCAGAACCACTTGTGCCCGACCAGTTCATAGGCCTGGCCCGGGCCACTGGCACCCACCGGGTAAGCCTTGGTGGTATTGGCCCGCACGTCGGTGCCGCCCTGTTTCTCGGTCATCGCCATACCGATGGTCACGCCGGCCTTGTGCGCCATACCGACATTGCGCGGGTCGTACTCGGTGGCAAGGATTTTCGGCAGCCACTGTTCGGCCAGATCCGGCTGCAAACGCAGGGCCGGGACGCTGGCGAACGTCATGGTCAACGGGCAACCGCTACCCGCCTCGGCCTGGCTGTGCAGATAGCTCATCGAGGCGCGGGCAACATGCGCGCCGTCCTGCGGATGAGTCCAGGGTGACGAGGTCAGGCCATGTTCGATCGCAGTGCGCATCAGCTCATGATAGGCCGGATGAAACTCCACCAGATCAATGCGATGGCCGTAACGGTCATGGCTGACGAACACCGGTTTGTTCTGATTGGCGAGGAACCCGGCTGCCATCAGCGGTCCGCCGGCCAGCGCACCGTAGGCATCGATCCGCGACTCGGCCCAACCGGCGCCAAAGCGGCGCGACCACTCCTGCAATGGCAGGTCGATGCGGTACAGGTTGGCACCGTCCAGCGATGGCGGCTGGTTGGTGACTTCGTGGGTTTCGGCGAACTGATGCAGGTTCATGACGGGGCTCCTTTGGTCAGCCAAGGGATTCAGTTAAGCACCGGCCCGTGACTGATCAAAGTGTCATATGCGCCGAACTGTCGGCGCTTTCACCCTATTACGCGCTGAGCACCCGACGCTCCAGCGCCGTCTGCAGGTCTTCGAATTTCACCGGTTTGTTCAGGTAATCGATGCGCGTACCCGGCGCGCAATGCTCGCGATCCGTGCCCTGCGCCAGCATGAACACCGGCAGACTGGCGCAGCCGGGCAACGCATGAATCTGGCAGCACAGCGACGCCCCTTCGTGGGAGGGCAACTGGCAATCGATCAGCACCGCATCGAAGTTTTCCCGTTGCAGACAATCGAGTGCCGCCGCGCCGTGGTCCGCCGTGCGCACGCGGAAACCGAGCTTGAGCAGCATGCCGCGCATCACCAGTTGGTTGACGCTGTTGTCGTCGACGAGCAATACCGTGCAGTCCTGCGGCGCACGGATCCGCTCCTGCAGCGGGGCCGGGCTCGGCGCCGCTTCGACCGCCGGCAGTTCGAACTCGACGTCCAGCTGAAAACGGCTGCCACGCCCGGGTTCGGAACGATGGGTGAGCTTGCCGCCGAGCAACTCCACCAGTTGCCGACAGATCGCCAGCCCCACGCCCAGGCCGCCGTATTCGCGGGTCATCGAACCGTCGAGCTGGAAGAAGCGCTGATACAGCGTCGCCTCGCCCAGATCGGTGAAACCGATGCCGGTGTCGATCACCGCAAACGACAGCGCCAAGCGGTTTTCCGCCGCCGGCTTGCCGGTGACGCGCAGAGCCAGGCCACCGACCCGGGTGAACTTGATCGCGTTGTCCAGCAGGCACTCCAGGCACTGCGCCAGTTTTGCACTGTCGCCGTGCAAGCGATCCGGCAGGGTCGGCAGCACCTCGACCTTGAAGTCCAGCGACTTGCTCGCCGCGTTGCCGTCGAACTGCACGCGCAAGGCCTCGACCACCGCGCGCAGGCTGAAGCTGCCCGGCGTCGCTTTCAGCTTGCCGGCCTGCAATTCGGTGAGGGTGAGGATGCCATTGACCATGCGCATCATGTCCCGCGCAGAACCGGCGGCGGTTTGCTGGTATTGCTCCAGTTCAGGCTCCAGCTCGACGGTCTGCATCAGTTCCAGAGAGCCGATCACGCCGTTCATCGGCGTGCGCAATTCATGGGTCAGGGTCGCGAGGAATTCATCCTTGAGCTTGTTGCTGTGCGCCAGTTGCTGGTTGAGCACTTCGAGTTTCTGCCCGGCGTCGAACAGGGTCTGCGCCTGTTGCTCGCGCATCGCGTTGATGCGGTCGGCCAGCGCCAACGACAGCAGCGCGACTTCGATCGCCGAGCCGATCTGACTGGCGTACATGGTCAGGAACACGTTTGGCAGCAAGCCGAGGACCATCAGCGTGTTAACGATACCGCCGAGCAAAAACGCCGACCAGGCAATAATGAAGTAACGCGCCACCCGCAAGCCGCGCCACCAGGCGAGAATCCCGGCAGCGAAAATCACCACGGTGAACACCAGCGCCAACAGGGTCGCCAGGCGCAACGACAGCGCATAGCTAGTCATCAGCGACAGCCCGACCACCAGCGCACCGAACGCAATCAAAGCGATCAGCAGATAGTCGAGCCAGCGGCTGTGGGTTCGTGTCTGCAGGAAACTGCGGGCGAACTGGCTGCCGAACAACCCGGCGCAACCGATGAAAAACGGTGTGGCGGCGTTGGCCCACCACGGATTGTCCGGCCAGAAATACTCGACCGCCGCGCCGTTCACCGACAGTTGATAAAGGCCGAACGAGGCGATGTAGAAGATGTAATAGAGGTAACTGGTGTCGCGCACGCTCAGGTAGATGAACAGGTTGTAGACCAGCATCCCCAGCAGCACGCCATAGATGATCCCCAGCACATACAGGCGCACCGGTTGATCTTCGAGGTACGCGGTGCTCGACCATAACGTCACCGGCGCCTGAATCGAACCTTCACTGGCCAGGCGCAGGTACACGGTTTTTTGCTGGTCAGGGGCGAAGGTCAGGTCGAACAGGTAATTGTTCTGCCGGATTTCGCGACTGGCGAACGGCAAAGCGTCGCCGGTTTGCCGGATCAGCCGATAGTCGCCATTGGCATCGGCCATATAAAGGTCGAGGTGATCCAGCGGCGGATACGCCAGCTCCAGCAGCCAGGTGCGCTGCGCGGCCGGATTGTCTGGACGGTAATGCAGGTCGATCTTCAGCCAGAACGCCGAGCGCGAGTAACCGGCATTGAGCGTGGCTTTGTCATGGGGTTTGAAATTGCCCGCCGCCGCTTGAGCGCGAACGTCGGCGATGTTCGCCTGACCGCTCGGGTCTTCGAACACCTGCAGGGAGCGACCCAGGGGAAGGCTCTGGGTATTTTCGTCGAACTCGACGGCGCTTGCGAGGAGGGGCAAGCAGAACAGCAACATCAGCAAATAGCGCATTGAAGCCCCAGCGTGGCTCGTCCGGTTGTGTCAGGAAGCCCCCCATTCCCTTTGAGTAGACGTAAAACCGGTATTACCTGTTATTGGTTTGGATCCAGACTAGCATAGCCGTTGATGGCCATTGAGCACCATCGAAATTTTTCCTGCAAAGGCTCTAGAACGGGCGTTTCAGAGCAAAGCTGCGGACTAGAGCTGTTGAGTTGGTCAACTCGCTACAACGGCGCATGTTGTGCATACCTCTGTGGCGAGGGGATTTATCCCCGATGGGTCGCGAAGCGGCCCCAAACCATGCAACCAGATTCTTTCAGACACGATTCGTAGAATGGATTTGCGACTGCTTCGCAGCGCATCGGGGATAAATCCCCTCGCCACCATTGCTACCCGACTAATGGCCGCAATGTGTCAGACAATCTCTAGCCAAACGCTTTCAGGACTGAACCCCAAAATCAGGTTTGGTGGTAAGCTCGCGCACCATGAATATCTACAGCTCCCGCCCCGTTGTCCTCTGTCTCTCCGGCCACGACCCCAGTGGTGGCGCCGGCTTGCAGGCAGATATCGAAGCCTTGCTTGCGCAGGGTTGCCATGCGGCTCCGGCCGTCACCGCCCTGACCGTGCAAGACACCGTCAACGTCACTGACTTCCGCGTCCTCGACCGTGAGTGGGTACTGGCCCAGGCCAATGCCGTGCTCAACGACTCCGAAGTCGCAGCGGTCAAACTGGGCATGCTCGGTTCGCTGGAAATGGTCGACACTGTGGTCGAACTGCTTTCTGCACACCCGCACCTGCCGGTGGTCTGCGACCCGGTGCTGCGTGCCGGCGGCGGCGGACGACTGGGCAAGGATGAAGTCGGTTACGCGATGCGCGAGCGTCTGCTGCCACTGTCGATCATTGCCACCCCCAACCTGCCCGAAGCGCGGATCCTCGCTGAACTGCCCGAAGGCACCGCGGACGAATGCGCGGAAAAACTCCTGCCGTTCGTCAAAAACCTGCTGATCACCGGCGGCCACGGCGACGAAACTGAAATCCACAATCGCCTGTACGGCCGTGACGGCCTGCGTGAAACCTTCTATTGCCAGCGTCTGCCAGGCAGCTATCACGGCTCCGGTTGTACCCTGGCCAGCGCTATCGCCGGTCGTCTGGGCCAGGGCGAACACCTCGCCAGCGCCGTGCGTACCGCGCTGGATTACACCTGGCGCACCCTGCGCGATGCCGAACAACTGGGCAAAGGCCAGTTCGTGCCGCGTCGTCTGCCGCTGGATTTTTGCTCGTAACGCCGTGAGGTCTGCCTGATGAAACTACGTGGCCTGTACGCCATCACCGACAGCCAGTTGCTGGCGGGCAAGTTTCTGTCGTACGTGGAGGCGGCGCTGGAAGGCGGCGTCACCCTGCTGCAATACCGCGACAAAAGCAGCGACGAGGCCCGCCGCCTGCGCGAGGCCGAAGCTTTGCGTGATCTGTGCGAGCGTTACAAGACGCAGTTGATCATCAACGATGACGCCGAACTGGCCGCGCGCCTGAACGTCGGCGTGCACCTGGGGCAGACCGACGGCCCGCTGTCGCCGACCCGCGCCCTGCTCGGCTCCAAAGCCATCATCGGTTCGACCTGCCACGCGCAACTCGAACTGGCCGAGCAAGCCGCCAAAGAAGGCGCGAGTTATGTCGCCTTCGGTCGCTTCTTCAATTCCAGCACCAAACCCGGCGCGCCAAGCTGCAGCCTCGATCTGCTCGACGAGGCCAAACGCAAGCTGCATCTGCCGGTCTGCGCGATTGGCGGCATCACCCTCGACAACGCCGCGCCGCTGGTGGCCCACGGTGTCGACCTGCTGGCGGTGGTCCACGGCCTGTTCGGTGCCCAGAGCACCGCCGAAGTGACTCGCCGCGCCCGCGCCTTCAACGAACTTCTGAAAATCTGATTTGAGAGCCCGAACATGTCTCGTTCCGAAACCCTGTTTGCCAGTGCCCAGAAACACATTCCCGGTGGCGTGAACTCGCCGGTTCGCGCGTTCAAGAGCGTGGGCGGCACACCGCTGTTCTTCAAGCATGCCGAAGGCGCCTACGTCACTGACGAAGACGACAAGCGTTATGTGGATTACGTCGGTTCGTGGGGGCCGATGATCCTCGGCCACAGTCACCCGGATGTGCTCGACGCGGTGCGCAATCAACTGCAACACGGCCTGTCCTACGGCGCGCCGACCGCGATGGAAACCGAGATGGCCGATCTGGTCTGCTCGCTGGTGCCGTCGATGGACATGGTGCGCATGGTCAGCTCCGGCACCGAAGCGACCATGAGCGCAATCCGTCTGGCCCGTGGTTACACCGGTCGTGACAGCATCATCAAGTTCGAAGGTTGCTACCACGGTCACTCCGACAGCCTGCTGGTCAAGGCCGGTTCCGGCGCACTGACTCAAGGCGTGCCGAGCTCCGCCGGTGTACCGGCAGCATTTGCCAAACACACCTTGACCCTGCCGTTCAACGACATCGACGCCGTGGAGAAGATGCTCGCCGAAGTCGGTCAGGATGTCGCCTGCATCATCGTCGAGCCAGTGGCGGGCAACATGAACTGCGTACCGCCGGCACCGGGTTTTCTCGAAGGCCTGCGTTCGCTGTGCGACAAGCATGGCGTGGTGCTGATTTTCGACGAAGTGATGACCGGTTTCCGTGTTGCCCTCGGTGGCGCTCAGGCGTACTACGGCGTAACCCCGGATCTGACCACGTTCGGCAAGATCATCGGCGGCGGCATGCCGGTCGGCTGCTTCGGCGGCAAGCGCGAAATCATGCAGCGCATTGCGCCGCTGGGCCCGGTGTATCAGGCCGGGACCCTGTCGGGCAACCCGCTGGCGATGGCCGCCGGTCTGACCACCCTACGCCTGATCAGCCGTCCGGGATTCCACGCCGAGCTGACCGACTACACCACGCGCCTGCTCGACGGCCTGCAACAACGCGCCGATGCGGCGGGCATTCCGTTCGTCACCACGCAAGCGGGTGGCATGTTCGGCCTGTACTTCAGCGGTGCCGACGACATCGTCACCTTTGAAGACGTGATGGCCAGCGACGCTGCGCTGTTCGGTCGCTTCTTCCACCTGATGCTGGAAGGCGGCGTGTACCTCGCGCCGAGCGCATTCGAAGCCGGTTTCACCTCGATCGCCCACGGCGAAGCCGAGCTGAAAATCACTCTGGACGCTGCCGAGCGCGCCTTCGCCGCACTGAAGTAATCGCCGTGCCGCTGACGTTGGCCATCGCCAGCGTCAGCTTTTACCTACACCCAAGCCGTTTTTCCCACGCCCCTGCTAAAAATCGGCAAGAAAGTGGGCGATATATTCCCCGCGCAGCAGAAAAACGAGTAAAGACTTTGTAAGGTTGGCCCTGCTTATTTCATAATGCGCGCTTATTGGATCCCTCGATGGGTCCGCGTGCCCTTCAGAGGTAAGTCGATTCCCATGAACCGCACCGGCCGCACCCTTGCCTTGGGCTGCCTGTTGCTCCTTCAGCCCCTGCTCGCGCATGCACAAGCAGGCGGCAACTCGTTGTTGATCCCGGCGATGGGTCGTTGCACCCTCAATACCCAGCCGCAAGACGTCACGCAGGCACTGGCCGCCTGCCAGAAAGCGGCGGACGAAGGGGATGCACAAGCGCAATACGAGTTGGGTGAGTTCTACTACGACGGCAAGAATGCGCCACGCGATCTCAATCAAGCCCTGAGCTATTTCGAAAAGGCCTCGTTGCAAGGCCACGCTCAGGCGCAGTTCAAGCTCGGCACCATGTTCTTCCACGGTGAAGGCGTGCAGGCCAACAACATTCAGGCGTACATCGTGCTGAAGATGGCCGCGGTCAACGGCGCCGAAGATGCGCTGGACACCGCCGACGAAGTCTCCGAAAAAATGTCCCGCGAAGACCTCGAAACCGCGACCCAGGTGCTGGGGCAAATTTTCCGTAAATACCTGATGGAACTGCAGAACGCCGATGGGCGTACGCCGTTTTCGCCATTGCCATAAGAGCTTTTGTGGCGAGGGGATTTATCCCCGATGGGTTGCGTAGCAGCCCCAAAACCCTGCAATCAAGTTCCTTCTGACATACCTTGCTGAATGGACTTGCGACTGCTTCGCAGTCGATCGGGGATAAATCCCCTCGCCACAAATCATTTCAAATCCAGATCCGGGCTTACTTCTCAGGCATCGGCATCGGAAACGGCATCACATTGCCGACCGCACCGCGGGCTTCGCTGATTTTCGGGGTGCCCAGACGTTCCACCTCGTCGATGCGCACGATCGAATGCATCGGCACAAAGCTGCGCACCACGCCTTCGAACTGCGCCTTGAGCTTCTCTTCGCTCGGATCGACCACCACTTGCGTGCGCTCGCCAAAGACGAACTCTTCCACTTCCAGAAAACCCCACAAATCACTTTGATAGATCTGCTTGGCGTACATTTCGAACACCTGGCCCTGGTTGAGGAAAATCACCTTATAGATTGGAGCTTCGCGTTTGGTCATGGCGGGGGGATAACATCGGGGATAAAAATGAGGGCGCAAACTATAGCATAGCCACCGGACGCGCAGCGGTAGGAACCTGAGGGCTTGTTCCCTATAATGCCGGGTTCTTTGAATCACGTGACGACCCTACTCCATGGCCAAGAAGCTTTACATCGAAACCCACGGTTGCCAGATGAACGAGTACGACAGCTCGCGCATGGTCGATCTGCTGGGCGAACATCAGGCCCTGGAAGTCACCGCGCGCGCTGAAGATGCCGACGTGATTCTGCTCAATACCTGCTCGATCCGCGAGCGCGCCCAGGATCGGGTGTACTCGCAGCTCGGCCGCTGGCGCGAACTGAAACTGGCCAACCCGGACATGGTGATCGCCGTCGGCGGTTGCGTGGCCAGCCAGGAAGGCGCGGCGATCCGTGATCGCGCCCCGTACGTCGACGTGGTCTTTGGCCCGCAAACCCTGCACCGCCTACCGGAAATGATCGATGCCGCACGCAGCAGCAAGTTGCCGCAGGTCGACGTCTCGTTCCCGGAAATCGAAAAATTCGACCACCTGCCCGAGCCGCGCATCGACGGCCCGAGCGCCTACGTGTCAGTGATGGAAGGTTGCAGCAAGTACTGCACGTTCTGCGTGGTGCCCTACACCCGTGGCGAAGAAGTCAGCCGGCCGTTCGATGACGTGATCGCCGAGATCATTCACCTCGCGGAAAACGGCGTGCGTGAAGTGACCCTGCTCGGGCAGAACGTCAACGGCTATCGCGGCCTGACCCACGATGGTCGCCTGGCCGATCTGGCCGAGCTGATCCGCGTGGTCGCCGCTGTCGACGGCATCGACCGCATCCGCTACACCACTTCGCACCCGCTGGAGTTCTCCGACAGCCTGATCCAGGCCCACGCCGAAGTGCCGGAACTGGTCAAACACCTGCACTTGCCGGTGCAGTCGGGCTCGGATCGAATTCTGGCCGCAATGAAGCGCAACCACACCGCACTGGAGTACAAGTCCAAGCTGCGCAAATTGCGCGCTGCCGTGCCGGGCATCTGCATCAGTTCGGATTTCATCGTTGGTTTCCCGGGCGAGACCGAAAAAGACTTCGAACAAACCATGAAGCTGATTGCCGATGTCGGCTTCGACTTCTCCTATTCGTTCGTCTACAGCCAGCGTCCGGGCACGCCGGCGGCCGATCTGGCCGATGACACCCCGGAAGAGCTGAAGAAAGAACGCCTGAACGCCTTGCAGCATCGCTTGAATCAGCAAGGGTTCGAGATCAGCCGACAAATGGTCGGTTCGATCCAGCGCATTCTGGTTACTGACTATTCGAAGAAAGACCCGGGCGAGCTGCAAGGGCGCACCGAGAATAATCGTATCGTCAACTTCCGCTGCGATAATCCGACCCTGATCGGCCAGTTCGCCGACGTGCACATCGACGCGGCGCAACCGCACTCGCTGCGCGGCTCGTTGATCCAGTAATAGATATCAGAGGCACAGAGAAACCTGTGGGAGCTGGCTTGCCAGCGATGAGGCCATCAGCCACGACAAATATGTCGCCTGCTGCACCGCTATCGCTGGCAAGTCGGATCGTCGCACCGCAGCTCCCACAGTGGACAGCATTGTTCTTCAAAATGTACTCATCCATTTAAGAGCTTTCGCACCCACGCCACTGGCGTTATCCTTGATTTCATCTTAATTGCCCCAGGGCGGCTAAATACGACCTTGAACGCACCCATAGAACCACATCGTTTTATCCTCGAGCCCTTTGAGGCTCGCCGCTTCGCCAATCTGTGCGGGCAGTTCGACGAGCATCTGCGCTTGATCGAACAGCGCCTGGCCATCGAGATCCGCAACCGCGGAAACCAGTTCGAACTGATCGGCGAACCCAAGCACACCACGTCTGCGGAAAACCTGCTGCGCCGCCTGTACCGCGAAACCAAGGGTACCGAGCTGTCGCCGGACCTGGTGCACCTGTTCCTTCAGGAATCGGCCGTCGTCGAACTGGACAATCACGCTCCCGCTGAAGCCTCCGTCGCCCTGCGCACCAAGAAAGGCATGATTCGCCCCCGTGGCTTGAATCAGCTGCGCTACGTGAAGGAAATCCTCGGCAACGACATCAACTTCGGCATTGGTCCGGCCGGTACCGGCAAGACTTATCTGGCTGTGGCTTGCGCCGTTGATGCCTTGGAGCGCGAGCAGATCCGCCGCATTCTGCTGGTGCGTCCGGCGGTTGAAGCCGGTGAGAAGCTCGGCTTCCTGCCCGGTGACCTGGCGCAAAAGATCGACCCGTACCTGCGCCCGCTCTATGACGCGCTCTACGAGATGCTCGGCTTCGAATACGTGGCCAAGCTGATCGAACGTCAGGTGATCGAAGTCGCGCCACTGGCGTACATGCGCGGTCGTACGCTGAACAACAGCTTCATCATTCTCGACGAAAGCCAGAACACCACCGTCGAGCAGATGAAAATGTTCCTGACCCGGATCGGCTTCGGCTCCACCGCCGTGATCACCGGTGACATCACCCAGGTCGACCTGCCGCGCGGCACCAAGTCCGGCCTGCATCATGTGATCGAAGTACTCAAGGATGTTCCGGGCATCAGCTTCACCCACTTCCAGCCCAAAGACGTCGTGCGCCACCCGTTGGTGCAGCGGATCGTCGAGGCCTACGAGCGCTTCGAGACCCGTGCCGAAGCCGCCAGGGAAACCTCGCGCGATGCTTGAGCTGGATCTGCAAATCGCTACCGAAGCGAGCGCCCCGAGTGAAACCGAGTTCCGCCAATGGTGCGAACTGGCTCTGCGCCAGCGCAGCGCCGACTCGGAAATGACCATTCGCCTGGTCGACGAGGAAGAAGGCCGCGAACTCAATCACACCTGGCGCCACAAGGATTACGCGACCAACGTCCTGTCGTTCCCGGCGGAAGTCCCGGACGAATTCCTCGACATCCCGCTGCTCGGCGATCTGGTGATCTGCGTGGCGGTGGTCGAACGCGAAGCTGCCGAACAAGGCAAGGAACTCAAGGCCCATTGGGCACATCTAGTCATTCACGGCTGCTTGCATCTGCTCGGTTACGACCATATAGATGACGACGAAGCTGAAGAAATGGAAGCACTGGAACGCGAGTTGCTTGCCGAACTGGGCTACCCCGATCCGTACGCGGACGACGAAACCGAAACATCCCCTATCGTTACAACAAAGGATTCAGAGTAATCGCTATGAGCGAAGATCGATCGAGCAACGGGCAGAAGTCATGGCTGGGTAAACTGACCCAGGCTTTTGCCCACGAGCCGAAGAACCGTCAGGAGCTGCTTGAGCTGCTGCGTGATGCACATCAGAACAAACTGCTGGACAGCGAAGCGCTGGCCATCGTCGAAGGCGCCATTCAGGTGGCTGACCTGCAAGTACGCGACATCATGGTCCCGCGTTCGCAGATGATCAGCATCAAGGCGACCCAGACCCCTCGTGAATTCCTTCCGGCCGTGCTCGACTCGGCGCACTCTCGCTACCCGGTCATTGGCGAAAGCCACGACGACGTGATGGGCGTGTTGCTGGCCAAGGACCTGCTGCCGCTGATCCTCAAGGAGAACGGCGACAGCTTCAACATCAAGGACCTGCTGCGCCCGGCCACCTTCGTACCGGAGTCCAAGCGTCTGAACGTGTTGCTGCGTGAATTCCGCGCCAATCACAACCACATGGCTATCGTCATTGACGAATACGGCGGCGTGGCCGGTCTGGTGACGATCGAAGACGTGTTGGAACAGATCGTCGGCGACATCGAAGACGAGCACGACGTCGAAGAAGACAGCTACATCAAGCCGCTGCCCAGCGGTGATTTCCTGATCAAGGCCCTGACGCCGATCGAAAACTTCAACGAGTTCTTCGACAGCGAATTCTCCGACGACGAGTTCGACACCGTCGGCGGTCTGGTGATGAGCGCGTTCGGGCACTTGCCAAAACGCAATGAAATCACTGAAATCGGCGCCTATCGTTTCCGCATCCTGAACGCCGACAGCCGTCGGATTCATTTGCTGCGACTGACGCCAATCGCTCGTTAAATCTAAGGATTGGGGTATGTCATCAGCTATTTCCTGTATCGCGTTGCGCCTGAAAGCGGGCCAGGCAAGGCGCAGTCCGCAGGGAATGGCATTCCCTTTCCAAGGACTGCAACGCAGCATGGCCCGCTTTCAGGCGTAACCCGGAGGGCCGGGCCTGCTGTTACGCAGGGCTGCGTTGCTCGTCGTTCATTTGAAAAACCAAACTTCACTCCTCGCGCCTTGCCCTGCGTAACAGCAGACCCGGCGCGATACAGGAAATAGCTGATGACATACCCCCTGCGCTGGACAACCCGCCCCGGCTGGCCCGGTAACCTGCTGGCCGTGGCGGCCGGTGCAATCACTACCTTCGCCCTGGCCCCGTTCAACATCTGGCCGCTGGCTTTGCTCGCGGTCGGCCTGTTCTACGCCGGCCTGCGTGAGCTGAAACCGCGTCAGGCGCTGGGCCGTGGCTGGTGCTTCGGTTTCGGCCTGTTCGGTGCCGGCACCAGCTGGATCTACTACAGCATCCACCATTTCGGTGGCGCATCGGTGCTGCTGGCCGGGTTCCTGATGTTGCTGTTCACCGCAGCGATCGCCTTTTTCTTCGCCCTGCCCGCCTGGGTCTGGGCGCGCTGGTTGCGCCGCAATGAAGCACCACTGGCCGATGCGCTGGCGTTTGCCGCGCAGTGGGTCGGGCAGGAAGCGTTTCGTGGCTGGTTCCTCACTGGTTTTCCGTGGCTCTACTCCGGCTACAGCCAGCTCGACGGCCCTTTGGCCGGGCTCGCGCCGGTCGGCGGCATGTGGTTGGTGTCGTTCGTTCTGGCGCTGACTGCGGCGCTGATCTACAACGCGCCCCGCTTGTTGCAATCCGGTCGCAAGGGCTTTATCGCGGCCGGCCTGGTGTTGCTGGTCGGGCCATGGGTGGCGGGCATTGCGCTCAAGGGCCACGCCTGGACCAGTCCGTCCGGTCCGGCACTGAGCGTTGCCGCGATTCAGGGCAACGTCGAACAAAGCATGAAGTGGGACCCGGCGCAGCTCAATGCGCAACTGGCGCTGTACCGCGACCTGAGTTTCCGCTCCAAACCGGTGGACCTGCTGATCTGGCCGGAAACCGCGGTGCCGGTGCTCAAGGAGTCCGCCGAGGGCTACCTGAACATGATGGGTAACTTCGCCGCCGAGCGTAAATCGGCGTTGATCACCGGCGTACCGATCCGCGAGACGGTTCGTCACGAAAAACGCTTCTTCAACGGCATTACCGTGGTCGGCGAAGGCGATGGTACCTACCTCAAGCAGAAATTGGTGCCGTTCGGCGAATACGTGCCGTTGCAGGATCTGCTGCGCGGCTTGATCGCGTTCTTTGATTTGCCGATGTCGGACTTCGCTCGCGGTCCGGCGGATCAGCCGCTGCTGCAGGCCAAGGGTTATCAGATTGCGCCATTCATCTGCTACGAAGTGGTGTACCCGGAGTTCGCTGCAGGTCTGTCGGCACGCAGCGACTTGCTGCTGACGATCAGCAACGACACCTGGTTCGGCACCTCGATTGGCCCGTTGCAGCACCTGCAAATGGCGCAGATGCGCGCACTTGAAGCGGGCCGCTGGATGATCCGTGCTACGAACAATGGCGTGACCGGACTGATCAACCCGTTCGGGCAGATCACCGAGCAGATCCCGCAGTTCGAGCAGGGCATTTTGTATGGCGAAGTGGTGCCGATGCACAACCTGACGCCGTACCTGCAATGGCGCTCGTGGCCGCTGATCGTCGTCTGTGTGCTGCTGTTTGGCTGGGCGCTGATGGCAAGCCGGATGTCGAAAACCCTTTAAAAGCGATCCATAAACACTGTGGTGAGGGGATTTATCCCCGATCGATGACGCAGTCATCGCAAATCCATTGCACTCGATTTACCTGAAAGACCGAGATGCAGGTTTTGGGGCGGCTTCGCCACCCATCGGGGATAAATCCCCTCGCCACGGAAGCCCTCTCAAAACAGTGCTATTAGCGGTAAAACAACGAATACCCCACCTGCCCCACCGCCTCATTCAGCAACTGTCCGCTCTGCCAGATCGACTTGAACTCCGGCAGCCAGCCACCAAACGGTCGCGCATTATCGGTCCCGAGAAACCCTACGGGCGCCGGCACCACTTCAAATCCTGCCTGCTGGAAACACCACACGGCGCGCGGCATGTGCCAGGCCTGCGTGACCACCACGACGCGCTTGATGCCTTGTGGCAACAAGATGTCGGCGCTGAATTTGGCATTTTCCCAGGTTGTGCGACTCTCACCTTCCTGCCAGCGCGTGGTCACGCCGAAATCATCGCGCAGTGAATCGGCCATCAGCTTCGCCTCGGTCGGCGGCGTGCCGTAATGCAGGCCACCGCTGGTCAGAATCGGCAGCCCGGAGGCCTTGGCCAGTCGCGCCGCATAGCGCTGACGCTCCAGCCCCACGCCGGTCGGCTGATCCTCACCCCAGGCCAGATCACCGCGCTCGCGCCCGGAACCCAGCACAACAATGGCATCGGCCCGCTGCGCCAGGATTGACCAGGCATCACGGGGCAGCGGCGGCTCACGTTCCAGTGCCTTGGCGCCCCACTGCACGACCACCGGCAGGCTCATCAGCCAGAAACCACCCAGCCCAATGGCAAAACACAGGCCTGCCAGTCGCGGCCGGGAACGGCGCAGCCACCAGGCGATCAGCAACAGCAGCAAGAGAATGCCGGGCGGCAACAGAAGTTGTTTGATGAAGTAACGAAAAGGCATCGGGGCATCTCCAGAGATGCCCGAAGCCTAAGAGTGTTAATGATGCGTTACAACCGATAGGTAGGATCCTGTTGGAAAAGATCCGTTATTTGACCTGCCATGCGTTTACTTGGCCTGTACAGAACGAACCTTGACGGTGTCTCTGCCGGGCGCCTTGTCCTTGAGCCAGATGACCTTGGCTGAATGTGCTGCATCGAGCTGTTTCACTGCCTGCGACAGGTATCCATGCGCTTCACGCTCACTGCGATCCAGATAGGCCTTGACCAGTTTGAACTCGGCGGGGCTCAAGCCACGCAATTCCAGTTCCACGGGGCGCTCGTCGCGCAGCCGGCCAGCGGTTTTGGCAGCGTCGAGCGCCATGCCCAGACGATCCATCAACCGTTCGTACAACTCGGGTTTCGTCACGTTTTTTTGCCGTTGCTCCACCATCCCTCACCTCATTGAAGATAAGACTCACTCCCCAATAAGAGCTTAGCTTCGCTGCACAAACCGGCTGAACGCCGCGACCAACGGCCCTCGCCACGGTTTTCGGGGGCCAGACAGCTGTAATCAGGGTTTCCCTAGGCCAAGCGCGGTCATGTATGCTACGGCGCTTCCTGTCATTCCACTTCCAGCCTGTCCGGAGCATCCCCCGGAGGGCGCGTTGAAGAGGATTAGGCCACCCCTATCCAGTACAAAAGTAGCCATGCACGAACAATATCAGCCCCGTGAAATCGAAGCCGCCGCCCAGTCGTTCTGGGACGAGCAAAAGTCCTTTGAAGTCAGTGAACAGCCAGGCAAGGAAACCTACTACTGCCTGTCGATGTTCCCTTACCCCAGCGGCAAGCTACACATGGGGCACGTGCGCAACTACACCATCGGCGACGTGATCTCCCGCTACCAGCGCATGCAAGGCAAGAACGTTCTGCAACCGATGGGTTGGGACGCCTTCGGCATGCCGGCGGAAAACGCCGCGATGAAGAACAACGTGGCACCCGCCAAGTGGACCTACGAAAACATCGCCTACATGAAATCCCAGCTGCGCAGCCTGGGCCTGGCGGTGGACTGGTCCCGTGAAGTGACCACCTGCAAGCCGGACTACTACCGCTGGGAACAATGGCT
Organism: Pseudomonas sp. AO-1; assembly: GCF_019775695.1. NCBI lineage: Bacteria > Pseudomonadati > Pseudomonadota > Gammaproteobacteria > Pseudomonadales > Pseudomonadaceae > Pseudomonas > Pseudomonas sp. AO-1. Next base: position 1,016,537 of record NZ_CP079947.1, on the reverse strand, counting down.
GTTCACCCGCCTGTTCGAAAAAGGCGTGATCTACCGCAAGAACGGCACCGTGAACTGGGACCCGGTCGACCAGACCGTGCTGGCCAACGAACAGGTGATCGACGGTCGCGGCTGGCGCTCCGGCGCGCTGATCGAGAAGCGCGAAATCCCGATGTACTACTTCAAGATCACCGCCTACGCGGATGAGCTGCTGGAGAGCCTCGACGAACTGACGGGCTGGCCGGAACAGGTCAAGACCATGCAGCGCAACTGGATCGGCAAATCCCGCGGCATGGAAGTGCAGTTCCCGTACAACGTCGACTCGATCGGCGAAGCAGGCACCCTCAAGGTCTTCACCACCCGTCCGGACACCCTGATGGGCGCGACCTACGTTGCCGTGGCAGCCGAGCACCCGCTGGCCACCCAGGCCGCGCAGAACAATCCTGAGCTGCAAGCGTTCATCGCCGAATGCAAGGGCGGCAGCGTCGCTGAAGCCGACGTCGCCACTCAAGAGAAGAAAGGCCTGCCGACCGGCCTGTTCGTCGAGCACCCGCTGACCGGTGAAAAACTCCCGGTATGGGTCGCCAACTACGTGTTGATGCATTACGGCGACGGCGCCGTGATGGCGGTCCCGGCGCACGACGAGCGCGATTTCGAATTCGCCCACAAGTACAACCTGCCGGTGAAATCGGTGGTGCGCACCAGCTCCGGCGACACCAACCCCGCTCCGTGGCAAGACGCCTACGGCGAGCACGGCACGCTGATCAACTCCGGCGAGTTCGACGGCCTGGACTTCACCGGCGCCTTCGACGCCATGGAAGTCGCCCTGATCAAGAAAAACCTCGGCGCCTCGCGCACCCAGTTCCGCCTGCGCGACTGGGGCATCAGCCGTCAGCGCTACTGGGGCTGCCCGATCCCGATCATCCACTGCGCCACCTGCGGTGACGTGCCGGTGCCGGAAGACCAGTTGCCGGTGGTCCTGCCAGAAGACGTGGTGCCGGACGGCGCCGGTTCGCCACTGGCGCGCATGCCGGAATTCTACGAGTGCAGCTGCCCGAAATGCGGCCAGCCTGCCAAGCGTGAAACCGACACCATGGACACCTTCGTCGAGTCCTCGTGGTACTACGCCCGTTACGCCTCGCCGCACTTTGAAGGTGGCCTGGTGGAAAAATCCGCAGCCGACCACTGGTTGCCGGTGGATCAGTACATCGGCGGTATCGAACACGCCATTCTCCACCTGCTGTACGCACGCTTCTTCCACAAGCTGATGCGTGACGAAGGTCTGGTCAGCTCCAACGAGCCGTTCAAGAACCTGCTGACCCAGGGCATGGTAATCGCCGAGACTTACTATCGTCGCGAAGCCAACGGTGCCTACACCTGGTTCAACCCGGCGGACGTGGAACTGGAGCGCGACAGCAAAGCCAAGGTCATCAGCGCCAAACTGAAGTCCGACGGCTTGCCGGTGGAAATCGGTGGCACCGAGAAAATGGCCAAGTCGAAGAACAACGGCGTCGACCCCCAGTCGATGATCGACCAGTTCGGCGCCGACACCTGCCGCCTGTTCATGATGTTCGCCTCGCCGCCCGACATGAGCGCCGAATGGTCGGACTCCGGCGTTGAAGGCTCGCACCGTTTCCTCAAGCGCGTCTGGCGTCTGGCGCAGACCCACGTCACCCAGGGCCTGCCGGGGAAACTGGATGTCGCCGCTCTCAACGACGAACAGAAAGCCGTGCGCCGCGCCATCCACCTGGCCATCAAGCAGGCCAGTCACGACGTCGGCCAAAACCACAAATTCAACACCGCCATCGCTCAGGTGATGACGCTGATGAACGTGCTGGAAAAAGCCGCGCAAGGCACCGAACAGGACCGCGCGCTGATTCACGAAGGCCTGGAAGCCGTGACGCTGCTGCTGGCTCCGATCACGCCACACATCAGCCATGAGCTGTGGAAGCAACTGGGCCATGCTGACCCGGTGATCGATGCGGGCTGGCCTGCGGTCGATGAAAACGCACTGGTACAGGACAGCCTGCAACTGGTCATTCAAGTGAACGGCAAGCTGCGTGGTCAGATCGAAATGCCGGCCAGCGCCACCCGCGAAGAAGTCGAAGCGGCTGCCCGTGCCAACGAAAACGTGCTGCGTTTCGTCGACGGTCTGACCATTCGCAAAGTGATCGTTGTACCAGGGAAACTGGTCAACATCGTCGCCAGCTAAATTGGATTGGGCGCCAGGTTCGCCTGGCGCCCTGTAAAACCTTTCGGGCCGCAGGGTCGGCCCACATGGTTTCAAGGGGAGCAACACAATGATCAAACGCAATCTGCTGGTGATGGGCCTCGCCGTTCTGCTGAGCGCCTGCGGTTTCCAGCTGCGTGGTACCGGCACCAATGAACTGACGATCAAGGAGCTCGACCTGAGCGCCCGTAACGCTTATGGCGAGACCGTCACCCAACTGCGTCAGGTGCTCGAGTCCAGCGGCGTCAAGGTTTACAACGGTGCACCGTACAAGCTGTACCTGGCTGACGAGCAGGAAAGCCAGCGCATCCTCAGCTACGCCGGCGCCGGTCGTACGGGTGAGTACCAAGTGACCACCGTGCTGAACTACGACATCGTAGGCGAACACAATCTGAACCTGCTGAGCGACAAGCTTGAAGTGCAGAAAGTGTTCATCCACGACGGCAACAACCTCGTCGGCTCCGATCAGGAAGCCAACGACGCCCGTCGCGAAACCCGTCGCGAACTGGTTCAACGCATGATGCTGCGCCTGCAACAGCTGACGCCGGGCCAACTGCAGCAATTGCAGCAAGCGGCCAACGACCGTGCCCGGGCCGAAGCCGATGCGCTGAAGGCGGCACAGAAGGCTGAAGCGGAAACTCCGCGCCAGTCGCCGCTCGAATTGCCGCAGCAGTAAGACGTACGGGGCGCTCAGGCGCCCCGTTCGCCCTCTCTTATGAAGCTCGCTCCCGCTCAACTCGGCAAACACCTGCAAGGCGCGCTCGCGCCCGTCTATATCATCAGCGGCGATGACCCGCTGTTGTGCCAGGAAGCCGCCGATGCCATTCGCAGTGCTGCCCGCCAGCAAGGTTTCGACGAACGCCAGGTGTTCGCTGCCGACGCCAATTTCGATTGGGGGACCTTGTTGCAGGCCGGCGCCAGCATGTCGCTGTTCGCCGAAAAACGCCTGCTGGAACTGCGTCTGCCTTCGGGCAAGCCCGGTGACAAGGGCGCTGCCGCGCTGATCGAATACTGCTCGCGCCCCGCTGAAGACACCGTGCTGCTGATCAGCTTGCCCAAGCTCGACGGCAGTGCGCAGAAAACCAAGTGGGGCAAGGCGCTGGTTGAAGGTCAGCAGACCCAGTTCATTCAGATCTGGCCGGTGGATGCCAATCAGCTGCCGAGCTGGATTCGTCAGCGTCTGTCGCAAGCCGGTTTGTCGGCCAGTCAGGACGCGGTCGAACTGATTGCCGCACGCGTGGAGGGCAACCTGCTCGCCGCCGCGCAGGAAATCGAAAAGCTCAAGTTGATGGCCGAAGGTGGGCAGATCACCGTCGAAACCGTGCAGGCCGCGGTGGCCGACAGTGCGCGCTTCGACGTGTTCGGCCTGACCGATGCCGTACTCAACGGCGAACCGGCCCACGCCTTGCGCATGCTCGAAGGCCTGCGCGGTGAAGGCGTCGAGCCACCGGTGATTCTCTGGGCGCTGGCACGGGAGTTGCGCCTGCTGGCCAATATCTCGCTGCAGTACAGCCAGGGCACGCCGCTGGACAAGTGCTTCAGCCAGGCGAAACCGCCGGTCTGGGACAAACGCAAACCACTGATGAGCAAAGCCCTGCAACGCTACTCGGCGCCACGCTGGGCGCAATTGTTGCTCGAAGCGCAGCGCATCGATGCGCAAATCAAGGGTCAGGCCGCCGGTTCGCCATGGATGAGCCTGAGCCGATTGGTGTTGTTGATGTCGGGCCAACGCCTTTCACTGCCCGCCGAATAATCTGTCATACCGCATAACGCCCCTTCGCGAGCAGGCTCGCTCCCACATTGAAATGCAATCCAAATGTGGGAGCGAGCCTGCTCGCGAAAGCGTCAGAACATTCCTACCCATCAGGGACTGGACAGATGTCCAACATCGGCAGATTATTTCCCCCGCAAAACCACTCACTCGAGAGAACCCTCATGAGCAAAAAGCCATCGAAACATGGCCCGAACAAGGCCAAATCCATCATCGCCCAACCCCTGTTCCGCAGTCGCCAGGAACGACCGTCCAAGGGCAAAGGCAGCTACCGCCGCGAAGCCTTCCAGTCTGATAGCTGGGAGGCTTCTTACTTTCTGGCTGCCTGAAGCACAGCACCCCCTGGTCATGTTAAGGTCTGCACCTGATTCGTATCCCCTGGAACTGTGCATGCCCTTCAGTCTTTCCCGTCGTTGGCCCGTTCGCCAACTGATCGCTGCCTCCAGCTTCATTCTGCTTGTCGCCTGCGCGGAAAAACCTACCGCCGCCGATGCGCAACCTCTCCAAGCCGCCCCTGTCGCAACAGCCCCGGCAATCATTCCGCCGGTAGTGCCGTCCGCTGACCCTCTTGATCTTCAGCCCACCCAGACCTTTGCCGAATGGCAGGCCGGTTTCCGCAAGGATGCCTTGGCGGCCGGGATCCGCGCCGAGCTGTTCGATCGCGCATTTGCCAACGTCAGCTTCGATGCCAGCGTGATCAAGGCCGACCGCAGCCAGCCGGAGTTCTCACGTCCGGTGTGGGAATACCTCGACGGCGCCCTCTCGCCACTGCGAGTGCGCAAGGGCCAAGCGCTGATCAGTCAGTACGCCGACATCCTGCAAAGCATCGAACAGCGATATGGCGTCGATCGTCAGGCACTGGTGTCGGTGTGGGGCATGGAAAGCAATTTCGGCCAGTTCCAGGGCACCAAGTCAGTGATCAACTCGCTGGCGACCCTGGCCTACGAAGGTCGTCGTCCGGGCTTTGCCCATGCGCAACTGATTGCGGCGCTGCAGATCCTGCAACAGGGCGATATCACTCCAGAGAAGATGTTGGGCTCGTGGGCCGGTGCGATGGGCCAGACCCAGTTCATTCCGACCACCTACAATACCCACGCGGTGGATTTCGACGGTGACGGTCGCCGCGACATCTGGGGCAGCCCGGCCGATGCGCTGGCCTCCACCGCGCACTACCTGCAAAGCTCCGGCTGGCAGCGTGGTCAACCGTGGGGCTTCGAAGTGCAATTGCCGAACAGCTTCAACTACACCCTGGCCGATGGCGCGATTCGCAAAACTGTCGCTGAATGGCGTCAACTGGGCGTGAGCCTGCCCAATGGCATTCAGGCACCGGCCGGCTCGGAACAGTTGTCCGCCGCCCTGCTGCTACCCGCCGGTTATCGTGGCCCGGCGTTTCTGATCCTCGACAACTTCCGGGCGATCCTCAAGTACAACAACTCGTCATCCTATGCACTGGCGGTGAGCCTGTTGTCCGAGCGCTTCAATGGCGCTGGCCTGATCAACGGCACGTGGCCGAAAGATGACCTGCCACTGAGCCGCACCGAGCGTATCGAATTGCAGACCCTGCTGAGCGCGCGTAATTACGATGCAGGCACGGCTGACGGGATTATCGGCGCCAATACGCGCAAGGCGATCCGCAGTGCCCAGCAGGCGTTTGGCTGGCCGGCGGACGGGTATCCGACGCATAAGTTGCTTGAGAGCCTGCGTACTCAATAAAGCAAAATCAAAAGATCGCAGCCTTCGGCAGCTCCTACAGGGTAAACACTAATCCAATGTAGGAGCTGCCGAAGGCTGCGATCTTTTTGCGTCACCCGAGCATTATCGGGTGACCACATCCTGCTCCAGCATCAATTCCTTCTTCCCTGCATCCAAGCGAACCAGCGCACCCATCGGCAGCGTCAGGTTCGGATCACAATGCCCGCTGCGCCACCCCGACAGCACCGGAATCCGCAACGGCTCGAACGTCTGCTTGAGCAGGCGGTTCAACGCATCGATATCGACCCCGGCCACATCACCGACCAGCACCCCGCGCAATCGGGCCAGTTTGCCGGCCAGACGCATCTGCGTGAGCAAACGGTCGATGCGATACAGCGGCTCGTTGACGTCCTCGATCAGCAGAATCACCCCTTCCACGTCGATTTCATAAGGCGTGCCCAGCGTCGAGGCAATCATCGCCAGATTGCCGCCGAGCAAGCGCCCGTGAGCAATGCCCGGTTCGACCGTGGTCAAGGGATAAGCCACTGGATGGCTCAGCACACTGCCCGCCTTCAACTGACCGCGCAGCATGGCGAAGAATGAGGTGACAGTCGGTGGCTCCTTGTCACCCAACAGATCGGCGTTGAGCAGCGGGCCGTGGAAGGTCACGAACCCGGCGTAGCGACTGATCGCCAGATGCAGCGCGGTGATGTCGCTGTAGCCAACAAACGGCTTGGCGTGACGACTCAGCAGGTCGTAATCAATCCGGTCCAGCAGGCGCGGCGTACCGTAGCCGCCACGCAGGCAGATGATCGCGTCGACTTCGGAGTCGGCGAATGCCGCGTGCAGGTCATGGAGGCGTACGTCATCGCTGCCGGCCAGATAGCCATCCTTTTCGTAGACACCGGGAAACACTCGCAACCGGTAACCCCGGGCGCGCATCCACTGCACGGCTTTTTCGGTGTCCAGCGCACCGGGCCCGGCGGGGGCGATCACGCCAATCAGCCCTTCGGATGGCAGTGCCGGTACAGGTTTGTGGGCAACGAGGGTGTGAGTCGGTCGAACGGTCATCCATGGGTCTCCCTGCGAAAAGTCATGGGCACACAGTAGTCAGGAACAGAGATAAACAAAAGAGGCACTGTGGCCCCGTGACTTGTGGCGAGGGAGCTTGCTCCCGCTGGAGTGCGCAGCACTCCCAAAGATATTGGGGGTCGCTTCGCAACCCAGCGCGAGCAAGCTCCCTCGCCACAAGGTTCAGTGCTCAACAACCCAAACAAAAATACCCGCCGAAGCGGGTATTTTGTGAAGCCTTCAGCGCCGGATCAGGAACCGAGCAGCTCGGCCTTGACCAGTTTCGCCTGCTCGTCGGCGTGATACGAGGAACGTACCAGCGGGCCGGAAGCAACGTTCTTGAAGCCCATTTTGTAGCCTTCTTCGGCGAACCAGGCGAAGGTGTCCGGGTGCACGAAACGCTGCACCGGCAAGTGGCTGCGCGACGGTTGCAGGTACTGCCCGAGGGTCAGCATGTCGATGTCGTGTTCGCGCATGCGCTTCATGACTTCGATGACTTCTTCGTCGGTCTCGCCCAGACCCAGCATCAGGCCGGATTTGGTCGGAATGTGCGGCATCATCTGCTTGAAACGCTGCAGCAGGGTCAGCGACCACTGGTAGTCCGAACCCGGACGCGCAGCCTTGTACAGGCGCGGCACGGTTTCCAGGTTGTGGTTGAACACATCCGGCGGCTCGGCGGCAGTGATTTCCAGGGCGATGTCCATGCGGCCACGGTAGTCCGGGACCAGGGTTTCCAGCTGCACGTTCGGCGACAGCTTGCGGATTTCGCGGATGCAGTCGGCAAAGTGCTGGGCACCGCCGTCACGCAGGTCGTCGCGGTCAACCGAGGTGATCACCACGTACTTGAGCTTCAGGTCGGCGATGGCGATGGCCAGGCTTTCCGGCTCGTTGACGTCCAGTGGCTTCGGACGACCATGACCCACGTCGCAGAACGGGCAACGACGGGTGCAGATGTCACCCATGATCATGAAGGTCGCGGTGCCGCCGGAGAAGCACTCGCCCAGGTTCGGGCAGGACGCTTCTTCACAGACGCTGTGCAATTTGTGTTTGCGCAGCAGGCTCTTGATCCGGTCGACTTCCGGCGAAACCGGGATGCGTACGCGAATCCAGTCGGGCTTCTTCGGCAGTTCGGTGGTCGGAATGATCTTTACCGGGATGCGTGCAACCTTCTCGGCGCCGCGCAGCTTGACGCCGGCTTCAACCTTGGGACGCGGGGCCGGGCGCTCGGTCACGTCGAGCGTCGGGATCATGGTTTGCACTGCATCAGTAGTCATATCAGTCGATTCCGCCCGTCAGGGTCGTCTGCTCAGCATAGTCGAGGTGTTTGACGAGCTGCGCGCGCAGCCGGGCACTTACCTCGGCAAATTCAATCGATCCTGCGTGATCGCTCAGCTGGGTCATCGCCAGCCCGGCATAGCCGCAGGGATTAATCCGTCGAAACGGTTCCAGGTTCATATCCACGTTCAAGGCCAGGCCATGAAAGGAGCAACCGTGGCGAATCCGCAAACCCAGAGAAGCGATTTTCGCTCCGTCGACGTAGACGCCGGGAGCATCTGGCTTGGCGGCGGCGGTGACGCCGTAGCTGGCCAGCAGTTCGATCAGGCAGTGTTCCATGCGCGTGACCAGATCACGTACGCCGAAACCCAGCTTGCGCACATCCAGCAACAGGTAGGCGACCAACTGGCCCGGGCCATGATAAGTCACCTGCCCGCCGCGATCGACCTGTACTACCGGGATATCACCCGGCAGCAGCAGGTGTTCGGCCTTGCCGGCCTGGCCCTGGGTGAACACCGGGGGGTGCTCGACCAGCCAGATTTCGTCGGCGGCATTGCTGCCGCGTTCGTTGGTGAAGCGTTGCATGGCATGCCAGACCGGCTCGTAAGCCATCTGGCCAAGTTCGCGAAAGCCCAGCGTGCCCGGCATCACAACACCATGTGCACGAAACCGGAAGCCCGCAGCTCGCTGTTGATGTTGTACAGCTGATCCTGGTCTGTCGCGACAATGTGCAACTGGATGGTGGTGTACTTGCCGTTGCTGCTTTGACGCTCGTCGATGCGCTCATCATTGATGGTCGCGTGTTTCTTGACGATGTCGATGATCTTGTCTTTGTTGCCGACGCCCGTATCGCTGATCACCTTAATCGGATAATCAGTTTGCGGAAATTCGATCTTTGGCGCCTTTACTTCGGTATCGGTCATGGCGTAACGGCCTCTAGAGCGCAAGCCGTGGTAACGCACATGGCCCCGCACCGGATCGGGGCGGGGCCATGCAGGTCAACACAAATCAGTTGAACAAGCCGTAGAAGAATAGACGGATGCTATCCCACATGCGGCGGAAGATACCACCCTCCTCGACAGCGTCCAGAGCGATCAGGTCGGCGCTGTGCACCACCTTGTCGTCCAGTTTCACTTCGACTTTACCGATCACGTCGCCCTTGGCGATTGGCGCGGTCAGTTGCGGGTTCATGGTCATGCTGGCAGCGAGTTTTTTCAGCTGGCCCTTTGGCAGGGTCATGGTCAGGTCTTCAGCCAGGCCGGCCTTGACCTGGCTGGTGGTACCTTTCCACACCGGGGCCTGAGCCAGTTCGGTGCCCTTCTGATAGAAGGTCTGGGTTTCGAAGAAGCGGAAGCCGTAGGTCAGCAGCTTCTGGGTTTCAGCAGCACGGGCCACTTCGCTGTTAGTGCCGAACACCACAGCAATCAGACGCTGGCCGTCACGTACAGCCGAGGACACCATGCAGTAGCCGGCTTCGTCGGTGTGACCGGTTTTCAGACCGTCAACGGTCTTGTCGCGCCACAGCAGCAGGTTGCGGTTAGGCTGCTTGATGCCGTTCCAGAAGAACTCTTTCTGCGAGTAGATCGCGTAGTGAGCCGGGTCTTCGTGGATGATCGCGCGCGCCAGGATCGCCATGTCGTGAGCCGACGAGTAGTGCTCTGGGTTCGGCAGGCCGGTCGGGTTCATGAAGTGCGAGTTGGTCATGCCCAGATCGGCGACCGTCTTGTTCATCAGGTCGGCGAACGCGTCTTCGCTGCCGGCGATGTGCTCGGACAGCGCCACGCTGGCGTCGTTGCCGGACTGGATGATGATGCCGTGCAGCAGGTCGCTGACGGTCACTTGCGAGCCGACTTTGATGAACATCCGCGAGCCGCCGGTACGCCAGGCGTTTTCGCTGACGGTCACCGGATCGTTTTCACCGATCTGGCCACGACGGATTTCCAGCGTAGCGATGTACGCGGTCATCAGTTTGGTCAGGCTGGCTGGCGGCAGACGCTGGTCACCGTTGTTCTCCACCAGCACGTTGCCGCTGCTGGCGTCCATGAGCACGTAGGCTTTTGCAGCCAGTTGAGGTGGCGACGGCATCATCTCGGCCGCGAAAGCGGCTGGCGAGAGGAGCAGCGGGACTAGCAGACACAGGCGTTTGGCAAAGGTGGTGATGTTCATCCGTCTCTCGAAATCGCTAATGGAAACTTGCCCGAAGGCAAAACTATTCAGACAGCCTTCTAACGGGCCATCGCGTGTTCAGTTGCTCACTCCAGTCACCCTTGCCGGGCTTTTGTTCTTCGACGAGCCAACAACCTGGTCCACCCCCCAAAACCGCAAGTGAACCGTCAATCAAGTGCTACGTTTCTTACTCGGTGACCACGCTCGGCGAGCCGAGATTGGCCAGGCGCACACTGTTCTGCACCTGGGCGATCTCACCCGGCGAACCGATCGGCCCCAGGCGTACCCGGTGCAGGGTCTGCTGATTGCGCACGATCGAGCTGATGAACACCGGAGCGCTCACCATCCCGCTGAGCTTCGACCTCAGGAGTTCTGCAGCGTCCGGGTTGGCGAACGCGCCCACCTGCAGATACTGGCCAGACGCTGGTGCAGAAGCGTTTTTTTTTGCGCTGATCTGTACAGGGACAGTGTCAGAGGCATGTTGCTGCGGCGGCGGGGTCCACTGCTCGATGGTACCGGCCGACGCCGTGATTACCGGGGCGCTATTCTGCGCGACTTGCGGCTCGTTGAGCATCAGCGGCGCCGGACGGCCCTTCGCGGCCCACCATTGCTGCGGATCGATACCCTCGACCTTGACCCGCGCGGTGCCGATTTCGGCATAACCGAGCTTCTTCGCGGCTGCGTAGGACAAGTCGATGATCCGGTCCGAATAGAACGGCCCGCGATCGTTGACCCGCAGGATCACGCTCCGGTTGTTGTCCAGGTTGGTCACCCGCACGTAACTGGGCAGTGGCAGAGTCTTGTGGGCGGCACTCATGCCGTACAGGTCATACACTTCGCCGTTGGCGGTGTTCTGCCCGTGAAACTTGGTGCCGTACCAGGAAGCGGTACCCGAGGCGACGTAGGTCTTGGATTCCTGCAACGGGAAATAGGTCTTGCCCAGCACGGTGTACGGGTTGGCCTTGTACGGGCCGGTGTGCAGGGTCGGCGTGGCGTCGGGGATGCGCGAAACATCGACATCCCACCACGGCGCACCGTCTTTGTGCGCGCGGTTGATGTCCAGCCCCGGCTGCGCACGTACGGCGGTGGACGAGGTCTTCTGGGTTGGCGCGCGGCTGGTCGAACAGCTGGCGACCAGCACCGCCAACGCGGCGAATGCCACCAGCTTCAGGGGTTTATTGATAGGCAATGCCCGCATTACTTGACGCCCCGTGCTTTTACCAGCTCTTCAGACAGTTGATGTACGGCCATGGCGTACATCACGCTGCGGTTATAACGCGTGATCGCGTAGAAATTCTTCAGGCCCATCCAGTATTCAGGGCCGTTGTCGCCTTCGAGGCGAAATGCAGTAACCGGCATATCATCGCGCAGCGCATCATGACTTGACCAGCCCAGCGCCCGCAACTCTCCGACCGTTTTCGTCGGTTCGATGCCGGTGGTCAGACCTTCGTCGACCTGCTCGCCGCGCACGTCAGCGCGGCTCACCACCGGTTCCCAGGCGACCCAGCCGTGACGCTTGAAATAGCTGGCCACGCTGCCAATCGCATCGTCCGGATTGGTCCAGATATTGATGTGACCGTCACCGTCGAAATCCACCGCATAGGCGCGAAAGCTGCTCGGCATGAATTGCGGCAAGCCCATCGCTCCGGCGTACGAGCCCTTGAGGGTCAATGGATCGACCTGCTCTTCACGGGCCAGCAGCAGGAACTCACGCAATTCCTTGCGGAAAAATTCGGCACGGGGAGGATAGTCGAATCCGAGCGTGGACAACGCATCAATCACCCGGTAATTGCCGGTATTACGTCCGAAAAAGGTCTCGACGCCGATGATCGACACGATGACTTGTGCCGGTACGCCGTATTCCTGTTCGGCGCGGGCCAGTACTGCCTCGTGCTGGCGCCAGAAGTCCACACCACGGGCGATGCGCGCGTCGGTGATGAACATCGGGCGATATTCTTTCCACTGTTTGACCCGCTCGGCGGGTTTGGAGATGGCGTCGAGAATCGCCTGCTTGCGCTGGGCCTCGCGGAACACCGCCATCAGTTGCTCACCGGCAAAACCGTAGTCGCGGGTCATTTCGCCGACGAATTCGGCCACCTGTGGCGAGCCTTCGTAATCGCCGGCCAGCGCTTGCTGCACGCTGCCAAGGATGCCGACCAGGCCGACCCACGGCGCGTAACGAGTCGCCCAGCTGCGCATGACTTGCATTGAACTCTTCACCTTATTCAAACCTGTGCGATCCACTTGCGATGCGTATGAATCGACATCAAAACCCCAAACGCTGACAGCAGTGTCACCAGCGAAGTTCCTCCGTAGCTAATGAAGGGCAACGGCACCCCCACCACCGGCAACAGGCCACTGACCATACCGATGTTGACGAAAACATAAACAAAAAACGTCATGGTCAACGCACCGGCGAGCAATTTGCCGAACAGCGTCTGCGCCTGGGCGGTAATCACCAGACCGCGACCGATCAGCAACAGATAGATCAGCAGCAGCGCGCAGATGCCGACCAGACCAAACTCTTCGCCGAGTACGGCGATGATGAAGTCGGTGTGGCTTTCCGGCAAAAAGTCCAGGTGCGACTGGGTGCCCAGCAGCCAGCCCTTGCCGAACACGCCGCCGGAACCGATCGCGGCTTTCGACTGGATGATGTTCCAGCCGGTGCCGAGCGGATCGCTTTCCGGGTCGAGGAACGTGAGGATCCGCTGCTTCTGGTAGTCGTGCATGATGAAGAACCACATGGCGATCGCCACCGGCACGGCCGCAGCCAGTACGCTGAGGATCCAGCGCCAGCGCAGCCCGCCCATGAACAGCACGAACGCGCCGCCGGCCAGAATCAGCAGTGACGTACCGAGGTCAGGCTGGCGCACGATCAGAATGAACGGCACACCGATCAGCATCAGACTGATACCAACGTGCTTGAGCTGTGGCGGCAGCGTGCGCTTGGACAGATACCAGGCAATCGTCGCCGGCATCAGGATCTTCATGAACTCCGAGGGCTGGAAGCGGATCACCCCGGGGATGTTGATCCAGCGCGTCGCACCCATGGCGTTGTGGCCCATGATGTCCACCACCATCAGCAGCACCACGCCGACCACATAACCGAGCGGCACCCAACGCGCCATGAACCGCGGTTCGAACTGGGCGATGACGATCATCGACACCAGGCCGATACCGAACGAAGTGGCTTGTTTGCCCAGCAGATCCCAGCTCTTGCCGCTCGCCGAATACAGCACGAACAGACTGCCCGCGGCGAGAATCAGCAGCAGGATCAACAGCGGGCCATCGATATGCAGACGTTGCAGCAGCGTCGCACGACGACGCATCACATCCTCACTGGAGAGCATGCGATCAAAATTATTCATCACGGGCCGTAGCCTCCGCACTGATAGGACCGGCGTATTCGGCCTTCAATCGACCCTCCTGATCCAGAAGCCAGGCATCCATGACCTGACGCACGACGGGCGCGGCGACACCGGAGCCGGACTCACCGTTCTCGACCATCACCGAAACAACGATTTTCGGGTTGTCGGCCGGGGCGAAACCGACGAACAAGGCGTGGTCGCGGTGGCGTTCCTGAACCTTGGAACGGTCGTATTTTTCACCTTGCTTGATCGCGACCACCTGAGCGGTACCGGACTTGCCGGCGATGCGGTATTGCGCACCGATTGCCGCCTTGCGCGCGGTCCCTCTGGCGCCGTGCATCACTTGCTGCATGCCGTGGTTAACCTTGGTCCAGTCCGACGGATCGCGCAGAACGATATCCGGCATCGGGTTTTCATCTACCGGTTTGGCACCTTCGATGGTCTTGGCCAGGTGCGGCCGGTTCCAGATTCCTTTGTTGGCCACCAGCGCCGTGGCCTGCGCCAGTTGCAAGGGTGTGGACTGCATGTAGCCCTGGCCGATCCCCAGAATCAGGGTTTCGCCCGGGAACCACGCCTGTTTGCGCGTCGCACGCTTCCACTCGCGGGACGGCATCAGGCCGGGAGATTCTTCGAACATGTCCAGCGAGACCTTCTGGCCGATGCCGAACTTGTTCATGTAGGCCGACAAGCGATCAATGCCCAGCTTGTGCGCCAGGTCATAGAAGTAGGTGTCGTTGGAACGCATGATCGCCGTGTCGAGGTCGACGAAGCCGTCACCGGTGCGGTTCCAGTTGCGGTACTTGTGATCGTAGTTGGGCAGCATGTAGTAACCGGGGTCGAACACCCGGCTCGACGCCGTCACCACACCGGCATCGAGACCGGCAATCGCCACCGCCGGCTTGATCGTCGAACCCGGCGGGTACAGACCGCGCAGCACCCGGTTGAACAGCGGCCGGTCGATGGAGTCGCGCAGCTCGGCATAAGCCTTGAAGCTGATGCCGGTGACGAACAGGTTCGGGTCGAAACTCGGCTGACTGACCATTGCCAATACTTCGCCCGTGTTCGGATCGAGCGCCACCACCGCGCCGCGCCGCCCGCCCAGTGCAGCTTCCGCCGCTTCCTGCAGTTTGATGTCCAGACTCAGGACGATGTCCTTGCCGGGAATCGGATCAGTCCGCTTGAGCACGCGCAGCACGCGGCCGCGGGCGTTGGTCTCGACTTCCTCGTAACCCACCTGCCCGTGCAGTTCCGGCTCGTAGAAACGCTCGATGCCGGTCTTGCCGATGTGATGGGTGCCGCTGTAGTTGACCGGGTCGAGGGTCTTCAGCTCTTTCTCGTTGATCCGCCCCATGTAACCCACCGAGTGCGCAAAATGCGCGCCCTGCGGGTAATGACGCACCAACTGCGCGACCACTTCCACCCCGGGCAGGCGGAACTGGTTCACCGCGATCCGGGCAATCTGCTCTTCGGTCAGCTCGAACAGAATCGGCACCGGCTCGAACGGCCGGCGCCCCTGGCGCATGCGTTTTTCGAAGATCACCCGGTCCTCGGGCGTCAGCTGCAGCACTTCGACGATCACGTCGAGCACTTGCTGCCAGTCGCCGGAGCGCTCGCGGGTCATGCTCAGGCTGAAGCTCGGACGGTTGTCCGCCACCACCACGCCGTTGCGGTCGAAGATCAACCCACGAGTCGGCGGAATCGGCTGCACATGGACGCGGTTGTTTTCCGAGAGTGTCGAGTGGTACTCGTACTGGATCACCTGCAAGTAGTACAGCCGCGCAATCAATACGCCGATCAACAGCATGACCGCAACAGCCCCGAACACGACGCGGCTACGCACCAGGCGGGCGTCCTTTTCGTGGTCCTTGATGCGGATCGGCTGAGACATGAGGGCAGGACTACTTGTGGTAAGGGTGACCGGACAGCACGGTCCAGGCACGGTACAGCTGTTCGCCGATCAGGATCCGCACCAGCGGGTGCGGCAAGGTCAGCGGCGACAACGACCAGCGCTGGTCGGCGCGAGCGCAGACTTCCGGCGCCAGCCCTTCGGGGCCACCGACCATGAAATTGACCGTGCGCGAATCCAGCCGCCAACGGTCGAGTTCGACCGCCAGTTGCTCGGTGCTCCAGGGCTTGCCGTGCACTTCCAGCGTGACGATCCGCTCGTTCGGCCCGACCTTGGCCAGCATGGCTTCGCCTTCCTGGCGGATGAAACGGGCCACGTCGGCGTTCTTGCCACGGGTATTGAGCGGAATTTCCACCAGTTCCAGCGCCAGCTCGGACGGAAGACGCTTGGCATACTCATGCCAGCCTTCTTCCACCCACTTGGGCATGCGTGAACCGACGGCGATCAGTCGCAGTCGCACAGCAATCCCTTACAGCTGGTCTTTGTTGAGCTTGGTGAAATGCTCGTGGGTGTTTTCCGGGCTGTGGTGCTTGGCGTCTGCCGCACGGCTTTGCTCGGCACCGGCCCACAGGCGCTCCAGGTCGTAGAACTGACGTGCCGAGGCAGTCATCATGTGCACGATCACCAGGTCGAGGTCGAGCAGCACCCAGTCGCTGTCGCCCTTGCCTTCTTCGCCCAGCGGCTTGGCGCCTTGCTTTTTGACCTCTTCACGGACCTTGTCCAGCATCGCATTGATCTGGCGATTGGAGGTACCGGTGGCGATGATCATGTAGTCGGTGATGCTCTGCTTGTCGCGCACATCGATGATCTGGATGTCTTGTGCCTTGACGTCTTCCAGGGCGGCCACGGCAACCTTGACCAGCTCGTCGCCCTTGAGCGGCTCGTTGGTGTTGGCGACTTCCGGCAGCGGCGCGCTCTTGAACGTGCCTTTGCGTTTGACTTTGCTTACATCTTTGTCGGTCATATAAAACTCGTTTTGCTCATGTATTCGGCGGCTTGGCGATACGTGGATTCGTATCAGTGAAGCACGCCTTGTTCAGTTCGACGCACGGTACAGACCGTGCGCATCGATGTAGGCCAGGACCGCGTCGGGCACCAGGAAACGTACCGACTTACCGCTGGCCAGCAGTTGACGGATCTGGGTGGCGGAAACCGCGAGCGGTGTCTGCCAGACGAATGCAATCTGTCCGCTCGGCCCTTTCAGGGCCAGCGGGTCGCTCACCGAACGCGCTGCCAGCAGGTTGCGCAAGGCATCCGGCGGTTCGCTGTCGGCGTCCGGGCGCTGTAGCACCAGGATATGGCAATGCTGGAGCAACTCCTCCCAGCGGTGCCAAGTGGGCAGGCCGCAAAATGCGTCCCAGCCCAAAAGCAGAAAAACCTGGGTCTCGGCGGCCATTTCGGCACGCATCAACTCCAGGGTATCAATGGTGTAAGACGGCTTGTCCCGCTGCAATTCGCGGGCGTCCACCACCAGCGGCGGCACTCCGGCCACCGCACACTCAACCATGGCCAGCCGATCCTGCGCCGACACTTGCGGCGTATCGCGATGCGGCGGCCGGGCGCTGGGCATCATGCGCAACTCGTCAAGCGCCAGTGCTTCGGCGACTTCCAGCGCACCGCGCAAATGGCCGATGTGCACCGGGTCGAACGTGCCGCCCAGTACGCCAATGCGTTGCGGGCGAGACTCGCTGCCGGTTTGCGGCACTGTCAGGTCGAGGTCGGTCAAGTCAGACCGTCGCCTGGCCGCGCAACTGGCCATCACCAACCACGATGTACTTCTCGCAGGTCAGCCCTTCGAGACCCACCGGGCCGCGGGCGTGCAGCTTATCAGTAGAAATGCCGATCTCGGCACCCAATCCGTATTCGAATCCATCGGCGAAGCACGTCGGGGTGTTGATCATCACCGACGCCGAGTCGACTTCCGCGACGAAACGTCGGGTGTCGGCGAGGTTTTCGCTAACAATCGAGTCGGTGTGGTGCGAGCCGTAATGGTTGATGTGTTCAATGGCCTGGTCCAGTCCGTCGACCACGCGGATCGACAGGATCGGCGCCAGATACTCGGTACTCCAGTCGTCCTCGCTGGCCGCATTCGCGTCAATGATCGCCCGGGTGCGCTCGCAGCCACGCAGCTCGACGCCTTTTTCGCGGAACTGGGCTGCCATCGACGGCAGGAAATCCTTGGCAACACTTTGATCGACGAGCAGGGTCTCCATCGCGCCACAGATGCCATAACGGTAAGTCTTGGCATTGAAGGCGATGCGCTGGGCTTTGGCCAGATCGGCGTGCTCGCTGACAAATACGTGGCAGATACCGTCCAGGTGTTTGATCACCGGCACCCGGGCGTCACGGCTGATGCGCTCGATCAGGCCACGGCCACCGCGCGGCACGATCACGTCGACGTACTCGGGCATGGTGATCATCGCGCCGACGGCAGCGCGGTCGGTGGTTTCGACCACTTGCACCACGGCTGCCGGCAATTCGGCCTCGGCCAGACCGCGCTGGATGCACGCGGCAATCGCCCGGTTGGAATGAATCGCCTCGGAACCACCGCGCAGGATGGTTGCGTTACCGGACTTCAGGCACAGGCTGGCGGCATCGATGGTCACGTTGGGCCGGGATTCGTAGATGATCCCGATCACACCCAGCGGCACGCGCATCTTGCCGACTTGAATGCCGGACGGGCGGAAGCTCATGTCACGGATCGCACCGACCGGATCCGGCAGTGCTGCCACTTGGCGCAGGCCGACGATCATCCCGTCGATGCGCGCGGGAGTCAGTTCCAGACGTTCCAGCAAGGCTGGCTCCAGACCATTGGCGCGACCGGCGGCCAGATCCTGTTCATTGGCTGCGGCCAGCTCGGCGCGAGCAGCGTCCAGCGCATTGGCAGCAGCCTGCAAGGCGCGGTTTTTCTGCGCGGTGCTGGCACGGCCGATGACCCGGGAAGCTTCGCGGGCGGCGCGACCCAATCGGGTCATGTAGTCAAGAACGGACTCAGTCATGGTCTGTTGGGGTCTTGGCAAAGAGGAAAGCGGCAGATTATAGCTGTCGCGTCCCGGGACTAACAGCGGTGACAGGCGGATGGTCGAAATGGACTGCAATTTGCCGACGTTCAGCCGTAATTAAGCCGCGGATTGTTATCATCACGACCTCCTTCGCCTGGATAAACACCGTTTGCCATGTCCAACCTGACCGTTCGCGCCACCGCCGAGCGCCTGCCACTGGGCCTTCCGGACAATTTTTTCGACCGTGACGCGCAAGTACTGGCCCGCGATCTGCTCGGCAAAGTCATCCGCCACCGGGTCGGCGATCTATGGCTCAGCGCGCGGATCATCGAAACCGAAGCCTATTACTGCGCGGAAAAAGGCAGTCATGCCTCCCTCGGTTACACGGAAAAGCGTAAGGCTTTGTTTCTGGATGGCGGACACATTTATATGTATTACGCCCGTGGCGGCGATTCACTGAACTTCAGCGCTCAGGGGCCCGGCAATGCGGTGTTGATCAAATCCGCCTACCCGTGGGTCGATGAAATCAGCGGACCGGCGAGCCTGGCGCAAATGCTGCTGAACAATCCCGATGCCCAAGGCCGGCCGCGTCCTTCGCAAAAGCTTTGCGCCGGGCAGACACTGCTGTGCAAGGCGCTTGGGCTGAAAGTGCCGATGTGGGACGCCAAGCGTTTCGACCATGAACTGCTGCTGGTGGAAGACACCGGCCCGGCGCCGACGCAGATCATTCAGACCACACGCCTGGGCATCCCCCAGGGCCGCGACGAACACCTGATGTACCGCTTCGTCGACGCCACGTATGCCCAGTGGTGCACGCGGAACCCGTTGCGCCGGGGTCAGGTCGAAGGGCGCGATTATTTCCTGTTGTAAACACGTAACCCTGTAGGAGCTGCCGCAGGCTGCGATCTTTGCTGTTAAAAGATCAAAAGATCGCAGCCTGCGGCAGCTCCTACAGGGATCATCAATGGTTTGGAGTTTTTTGGTATGGGCCCATGGCTCGATAGCGTAACCGGATGGCTGGCGGCCAATCCGCAGTGGCTGGCCGCTGCAGTGTTTATCGTCGCATTCGTGGAGTGTCTGGCCATTGCCGGAATAATCGTGCCTGGCACCGTGCTGTTGTTTGCCGTGGCCGTACTGGCCGGCAGCGGTGCACTGTCGTTGAGTGAAACCCTGCTGCTGGGCTTCCTCGGCGGGATTCTGGGCGATGCGGTGTCGTATTACCTGGGCCGCCATTTCCACCAGAACATCCGCCGCCTGCCGGGTCTGCGCCACCATCCGGAATGGATGGCCGGGGCTGAAACCTACTTCCAGCGTTACGGCATCGCCAGTCTGCTGGTCGGGCGCTTCATCGGTCCGCTGCGGCCGATGCTACCGATGGTCGCCGGGATGTGCGACATGCCGTTTGCACGTTTTGCCGCCGTCAGCCTGCTGGCGGCGGCCGGCTGGAGCGTCGCCTACCTGCTGCCGGGCTGGGCCACCGGCGCGGCGATCCGCTTGCCGCTGCCGGAAGGTTTCTGGCTGCAGGCCGGCATCGTCGCCGCCAGTATCGCAGTGATGGTCGGCCTGAGCGTCAACAGCAGCTTGCGCCAGCATCGCCGGGCGACGATCTGGATCAGCAGCATGAGCCTGTTGATTCTGATCGGGCTGTTTATTGGCTATCCGTACCTGCACGCCCTCGATCAGGGCGTGATGACCCTGGTGCAGGAGCATCGCCAGCCAATGCTCGATGAAATCGCGGTGACGTTCACCCTGATCGGTGAATTCCGCAACATGCTGATGTTCAGCGCCCTGCTCACCGGTCTGTTGCTGCTGTGCCGGCAATGGCGCCAGGCAATCTTTGCCGGTGGCGTGCTGCTGTGCACCGCGCTCCTCAATACCGTCACCAAACAGTTTTTCGCCCGGGTCCGCCCGGAGGTGCTGACCGATCCACTGACCAGCTACAGCATGCCCAGCGGCCATGCCTCCGGTTCCTTTGCGCTGTTTCTGGTGCTGGCGGTTCTCGCCGGTCGCGGACAACCGCCGCGCATGCGTCTGACCTGGCTGCTGCTCGGCTGCATTCCGGCGCTGTCGATTGCTTTGTCGCGAGTCTATCTGGGCGCGCATTGGCCGACAGATATTCTGGCGGGTGCGATGCTGGCGGCATGCGTGTGTGCGGCGGGCTTGTGGCTGAGTCAGCGCAAGGCGCCGCTCAATGCCATGCCGTTCAAGGTCTGGTGGCTGATTCTGCCGGCACTGCTGGTGCTGTTCAGCCTGTTCGTTCTGCGGCATTTGCCGGACACGATGTTGCGTTACGCTTATTGAGAAGCAAAAGATCGCAGCCTGCGGCAGCTCCTACAGGGTTTTGATTTCACATGCGCACGATGGCGCGGGTATGAAATGAATCTCATGTAGGAGCTGCCGCAGGCTGCGATCTTTTTCGCTCAGGCGAACAGCTCACCCTGAAGCTCATCAAGCAGCGCCTGGATCGCATCCAGTCGCTGCTGCGGATCGTCGAGTTGCAGCAGGTCGATCTTGTCTTCTTCGGCGAACGGCAACAGATACGCCAGTTGATTGGCCAGCGACTGCTGCCCCAGCGCTTCGGTGCCCATGTTCAGCGCCTCGACCATCGGGTGCTCGGCCAAGGCCTTGAGCAGCGCCACCAGATCGGCGTCTTCGTCCTGCAGCGGTTGCTCCGGCTCATCGTCCAGCCATTCGACGTCGGCGAGGATCAACTGATCGCGCTGCACCTCTGTGCGCAACACCTGAAAACGCCGGCCGCCCTGCACGCGGATCCCGAGCAGGCCGTTGTCCTGTTGCTGAAAATCGGTGATCCGCGCCTCGCAGCCGACCAGGGCAAAGCCTTCGGGCGCGACGCCGACTTCGTGGCCGTCGAGGATGCACACTACGCCGAAACCGCCACCCTGTTTCATGCAGCGGCCGATCATGTCCAGGTAGCGCGCCTCGAAGATCTGCAAGTCAAGGTTGCAGCCGGGAAACAGCACTGTGTTCAGCGGGAAAAGCGGCAGACTCATAGACATTTCCTTAGACCACCATCGACACCGCCAACGGCAGGAACACCGCCGTGGCCACGCCCATCAGACTCATCGCCAGCGCCGCGAAGGCGCCGCACTCATCGCTTTCCTGCAGCGCCACCGAGGTGCCGACCGCGTGTGCGGTCATGCCCAGCGCCATGCCCCGCGCTTCAGGACTGTGCACGCCGAGCCGGGTCAGCAACGCCGGGCCGAAGATCGCGCCAATCACCCCGGTGATCAACACGAACACCGCCGCCAGCGCCGCCACACCACCGATCTGCTCGGCCACCAGCATCGCAATCGGCGAAGTCACCGACTTTGGCGCCATGGTCATCAAAATCATGTGCTCGGCGCCGAACCACCAGCCGAGCAACACGCCCATGCCCGTGGCGACTACCCCGCCTATCACCAGCGTAGTAAAAATCGGCCAGAACAATTGGCGGATGCGCTTGAGGTTCAGATACAACGGCACCGCCAACGCCACCGTCGCCGGGCCCAATAGAATGCTGAGGATTTCGGTGCTCTTGCGGTACTCGGCGTAGGTCAGGCCGCAGCCGACCAGCACGCCGATCACCAACAGCATGGAGACCAGCACCGGCTGCAGAAAGATCCAGCGGGTTTTCTCGAACGCCGCCAGCACCAGTTGATAGGCACCGAGGGTGATGCCGATGCCGAACAGCGGATGATGAATGACCGAAGCCCAGGCACCTTGCCAATCGAAGAGCATCAAGCGTCCTCCGAGTTCGGTGCGTGACGCTTGACCAGGCGTTGCATCAGCACCCCGGCGAAGGCCATCGACAGAATCAACGACAGCACCAGCGCGCCGACAATTGCCCAGAAGTCAGCGGCAATGTCGCTCGCATACACCATCACGCCCACCGCCGGTGGCACCAGCAGCAACGGCAGATAACGCAACAGGCTGCCGGCGGCGAGGTTCAGCGGCTCGCCGACTTCACCGCGAATGATCAGGAACACCAGCAACAGCAACAGACCGATGATCGGCCCCGGCAGCACCGGCAACAGCAAATGGTTGAGTGCCGTGCCGAGCAGTTGAAACAGCACCAGCATGGTCAGGCCACGTAACAACATCAGACATCTCCCCCCGCAAGTCGTCGGCATTATAAGCACGGCGGCGCTATGGATCGGCATTCGCCAAAAGCATGGTCGGTTGACCGGAGCAAAACGCCATGATGATCTACAGTGGTTCGCAGGGCGGTCAAATCCCCCACCTGAAAAACTATAAAACCGATGAACCCAAGGAGAGTCTCAATGCCCTATGTTCCCGTTGCAGAGCTCAAAGATTATGTCGGCAAGGAACTCGGACGTTCCGAATGGCTCACCATCGATCAGGAGCGCATCAACCTGTTCGCCGAAGCCACCGGGGATTATCAGTTCATCCATGTCGATCCGGTCAAAGCCGCGCAAACGCCTTTTGGCAGCACCATTGCTCACGGTTTCCTGTCGCTGTCGCTGATCCCGAAACTGATGGAAGACATCCTCGTGCTGCCGCAAGGCCTGAAGATGGTGGTCAATTACGGTCTGGACAGCGTGCGTTTCATCCAGCCGGTGAAGGTCAATTCAAAAGTGCGCCTGAAAGTCGACCTGGCCGAAGTGACCGAGAAAAAACCCGGTCAATGGCTGCTCAAGGCCACCGCGACGCTTGAGATAGAAGGCTCGGACAAACCCGCCTATATCGCCGAACCGCTGTCGCTCTGCTTCGTTTAAGTCACCGGATGCGAAACAGCGCACGCTGTTTCGCATCCGCGCTGTTTTCCCGGCTGTATAAGGTCACATGGCTGCGGCATACTCGGTCGCCTAATTGCCCGGATCCCGCTATGCGCCCACTCGCTTCTCTTGCACCCCTTGCCCTGACCCTGATGCTCACCGCGTGCGGCGACGGCGAATCGCTGCTGCCCCCGGATGCACGCCTGCCGGACGGCGGACGCTATCGCGGTGAACTGGTGAACGGCTTGCTGCAAGGCCAGGGCCGCGTCGACTATCCCAACGGCAGTTGGTACGCCGGGCAGTTCGACAAGGGCCAATGGCATGGCCAGGGCGAATGGCACGGCAGCAACGGCGAGGTTTATCGCGGCCAGTTCCAGCAGGGCCTGTTCGACGGCCAAGGCAGTCTGACCACCAACGCCAGCAGTTACACCGGCGGTTTCAAGCAGGGCCGACGCGATGGCGAAGGCACGCTGAAAGAAAACGGCATGACCTACCGTGGCGAGTTCAAGGCTGACCAGTATTCCGGGCTGGGGCGTCTGGAAATGGACGACGGCAGCGCCTATCAGGGCCAGTTCGCCCACGGCAAACCCAACGGCGAAGGCCAGCGCGGCGATGCCAGCGGCAACACCTTCAGCGGCCATTTCGTCAACGGCCAGCTCGAAGGCAATGGCACGTTCAACAGTGCCGATGGCGACATCTATGTCGGCGGGTTCAAGAACAGCCAACTGCACGGCAAGGGCCGCTATGAAAACGCCGACGGCGACGTGTGGCTCGGCCAGTTCAAGGAAGGCGCGCTGACCGGCAAGGGCGAATTGATCGGCGCCGACGGCAGCCACTACATCGGCTATTTCAATGACTGGCGCTTCAGCGGGCAGGGCCGCCTGAACCTGTCTGACGGCAGCTTCTACATCGGCGAGTTCGACAGCGACAGCTACGCCGGGCGCGGCACCCTGGTGCTGACCGACGGCACCGTACTCAGCGGCACCTGGATCAACGGCCAGCGCGTGCGTGACGCCGACGGCAAGCTGCTGCCCGACACCCTCGAACTCGGTCTGCTGGCCCAGGGCCGCCTGCTCGATAACGCGCTGGCCGCCGTGCCCGCCTCGACCCCGGCGGTGGAGCTGTACACCCTGACCCTCGGTGGCGACGGCAAGCAAAGCGTGTTCCTGCGCGAGTCCGACTACGTCGCCAACATGCTCACCACACGTTTCGGCGCTTACGGCCAGATTCGTCTGGTCAACCACCGTGACCACCTCACCGACCGGCCAATGGCCACCCGCGAAAACCTGCGCCGCGCCGCGCAGACCCTGGCCGAGCGCAGCGGCCCGGAAGACCTGGTGTTCATCTACCTGACCAGCCACGGCACCGCCGAACACGAGCTGGTGCTCGATCAGCCGCGCATGGAGCTGGCCGATCTACCCGCCGACGAACTCGCCGCCGTGCTCGCGCCACTGAAAAATCGCGACAAGGTGATCGTGATTTCATCGTGCTATTCCGGTGGTTTCATCCCCGCGCTGAAAGATGAGCGCACCCTGATCATGACCGCCTCGCGCGCCGACCGCGTGTCGTTCGGTTGCTCGGAAGAAGCCAACTTCACCTACTTCGGCGACGCCCTGTTCGCTCAGGCGCTGAACCAGACCGACGATCTGGAGCAAGCCTTCAAACTGGCCAAGGCCACCGTCGCCGAGCGCGAACTGGCGGACAACTTCGAAGCCTCGGAGCCGCAGATCTGGGCACCGAAAACCGTGCTGGCGCACTGGCAACTGCTGCGTAAGCAGCAGGCCAGAAAAGCGTTGCAGAGTGCTGCGTTGAACGACGGAGCCACAAACAGCAACTAAGCTGAACAGTATCAAGGGAGAAACACTATGTACTTGACGCCTCAGCACGTATTGCTTGCCGGAGCCACCGGACTGACCGGTGAGCACCTGCTCGACCGTTTGCTCAACGAGCCGACGATCACCCGCGTGCTCGCCCCGTCCCGCCGGCCACTGGCGGAACATCCGCACCTGGAAAACCCGGTGGGCGACCCGCAGGCGTTTCTGCCGCAACTCAGTGGGCGCGTCGATATCGCCTATTGCTGCCTCGGCACCACGATCAAACAGGCGGGTTCCGAAGCCGCTTTCCGCGCGGTGGATCTGGACATGGTGGTGGCCTTCGCCAAACGCGCACGAGAGATGGGCGCGCGGCACTTGATCGTGATCAGTGCGCTGGGCGCCGATCCGAAATCGTCGATTTTCTACAACCGTGTCAAAGGCGAGATGGAGCAGGCATTGCGCGCGCAGGACTGGCCGCAACTGACCATCTGCCGACCATCGCTGTTGCTGGGCGATCGCACCGAGCCGCGCCTGGGCGAACAACTGGCCGCGCCGTTTTCCAAACTGATCCCCGGTAAATACCGCGGCATCGAAGCCTGCCAACTGGCCCGCGCTATGTGGCGTCTGGCGCTGGAAGAACAGGATGGGGTGCGGGTGGTTGAGTCGGATGAGCTGCGCAAGCTCGGCAAATAGTTTTGTGGTGTCTGGGCTGGCCTCTTCGCGGGCAAGCCCGCTCCCACAGTAGTCTTCAGCGAACACAGATTTAGCGCACGACTCAATCCCTGTGGGAGCGTGGCTTGCCCGCGAATGGAGTGCGCAGCACTCCCCTACAATCCACCCGTCGCCTGAAACCCAACGCCGATCACGGTCAGCAACGACAGCGGCAACAGCAGCGTATCGAGCAACGCACTCGCCGGCAGGTCCACCCCCGGATAACTCGGCGCCTCAGCACCGAAGCGATCCATCGCACAGCACCCGCCATTCATCGCGTACAAATCCAGGCGTGTCCCGGAATACACCACCGGCGCCCCCGGCTTGGCGGCATCCAGCGTGCGCGCGGTGGCGCAGCCGGCCAGTTGCAGCGCCAGCGCAATCACCAACAGCTTATTCATCGCTGCTCAGATGATGCTCGCCCCAACGCGGCAGCATGTCCTGCGGAATGCCCAACAGATTGAGAATCCGCGCGACGACGAAATCGATCAGGTCGTCGATGGTCTGCGGCTGGTGATAGAAACCCGGCGAGGCCGGCAGGATGGTCACGCCCATGTTCGACAACTTGAGCATGTGCTCCAGATGAATACTCGAATACGGCGCCTCGCGCGGTACCAGAATCAACTGGCGCCGCTCCTTCAAGGTGACGTCCGCCGCGCGCTCGATCAGGTTGTTGCACGCGCCCGTGGCAATCGCCGACAAGGTACCCGTGGAACACGGCACCACCACCATCGCCGCTGGTGCGCCGGAGCCCGAGGCCACCGGCGACATCCAGTCTTCCTTGCCGTACACACGGATCTGCCCGGCGGCGGCCCCGGTGTACTCGGTGAGAAACGCCTGCATCATCTGCGGCTTGGGCGGCAGCGTGACATCGGTCTCGGTGGCCATCACCAGCTGCGCAGCCTTGGAGATCAGGAAGTGCACTTCACGATCTTCGCGCACCAGGCAATCGAGCAGGCGCAAACCATACTGCGCGCCGGACGCGCCGGTCATCGCCAGCGTGATGCGTTCCGGACCGCCGCTCTGGGCGAACGTGTTCATTGCAGTGCCTCGGCGAGCTTGCCGTGCAGGCCGCCGAAGCCGCCGTTGCTCATGATCACCACGTGGGTGCCGGGTTGCGCCTGACTCTTCACCCGCTCGATGATGCCTTCGAGCGAATCGCTGACAATCGACGGCACGCTGCACAGCGCCGCGGTGGCTGCCAGATCCCAACCGAGGTTGGCCGGGGCATACCAGATCACCTGATCGGCATCGACCACGCTGTCCGGCAGACCGTCACGGTGCGCGCCGAGCTTCATCGAGTTGGAGCGCGGTTCGATGATCGCGATCAGCGGTGCGTCGCCGATGCGCTTGCGCAAACCGTCGAGGGTGGTGGCGATGGCCGTCGGGTGGTGGGCGAAGTCGTCGTAGATGGTGATGCCGCGCACTTCGGCGACCTTCTCCATTCGGCGCTTGACGTTCTTGAACGCGCTCAGCCCGGCAATACCCATCGCAGGCACCACGCCGACATGCCGCGCCGCGGCCAGAGCAGCCAAGGCGTTGGCCACGTTGTGCTGGCCGGTCAATTCCCATTCAACAGTGCCTTGGGACTCACCTTCGAACATCACTTCGAACGCCGAGCCGTCGTCCTTGAGCAACTTGACCTGCCACTGACCGCCGGCACCGGTGGTTTGCACCGGAGTCCAGCAGCCCATTTCGATCACGCGCTGCAAGGCCGGCTCGGTGGTCGGATGGATCACCAGACCTTCACTCGGAATAGTCCGCACCAAGTGGTGGAACTGCCGCTCGATGGCCGGCAGATCGGGGAAGATGTCCGCGTGATCGAACTCAAGGTTGTTAAGGATCGCAGTGCGCGGACGGTAGTGGACAAACTTCGAACGCTTGTCGAAGAAGGCGCTGTCGTACTCGTCAGCCTCGATCACGAAAAACGGCGTACCGCCCAGACGGGCCGACACCGAAAAATTCTGCGGCACGCCGCCAATCAGGAACCCCGGGCTCATGCCGGCGTGTTCCAGCACCCAGGCGAGCATGCTGCTGGTGGTGGTCTTGCCGTGCGTACCGGCCACCGCCAGCACCCAGCGCCCTTGCAGCACGTGATCGGCCAGCCATTGCGGGCCGGAGACGTACGGCAGGCCTTTGTTCAGCACATATTCCACCGCCGGGTTGCCGCGCGACATGGCATTGCCGATCACCACCAGATCCGGTGCCGGATCGAGCTGGGCCGGGTCGTAGCCTTGGGTCAGCTGAATGCCCTGGGCCTCAAGCTGCGTGCTCATCGGCGGATAGACGTTGGCGTCGGAGCCGGTCACGTGATGGCCCAGCTCTTTGGCCAGAACCGCCATCGAGCCCATGAAAGTCCCGCAGATACCCAGAATATGAATGTGCATAGTCGACCTCGTAAAACATGGCCGCAGGTTAGCGCAGGGAGGGGGAAATCGCACTCTTTAGCTGATCACCATCACCCCACCCGTAGGTGCTGACGAGTACAACGAGGCTGCGATCTTTTGATCCTGTAAAGAACAAGATCAAAAGATCGCAGCCTTCGGCAGCTCCTGCGGGGGGATTTATGCGGTTCGGGCGATACCGTGTTTACGCAGCTTTCTGTAGAGGGTGTTGCGGCTGACCCCGAGCTGCTGCGCGGTCTGGGTCATGTGCCAGCGCGTTTGCTCCAGCGCATTGAGCAACGCCAGACGTTCGGCGTCCTCCAGCGGATGCTCGGACTCAGCCGCCCTCAGCTCCAACGGCGGCCGCGCCTGGCGAATCATCGCCGGCAAATCGTCCAGCCCGATCCGCCCTTCATCGCACAACGCCGCCAGCGTGCGCAGAACATTGCGCAACTGCCGCACGTTGCCCGGCCAGTTGAACGCCAGCAACGCCTGACGGGCCGCCTCGTCAATCACGATTGTCTCGCCGCCGGCCTCCTCGGCCAGCAGGAAATCCAGCAACTGCGATTTATCACTGCGTTCGCGCAGCGCCGGCAGCGCAACTTCGAGGCCATTGAGCCGGTAATACAGGTCTTCACGGAAGCTGCCGTCTTCGACCCGCTCCAGCAGATGGCGGTGCGTGGCGCTGATGATCCGCACGTTGACCGCCTCCGGTTCGCCGCCGATCGGCACCACCTGCCGGTCTTCCAGCACTCGTAACAACCGGGTCTGCAACGCCAGTGGCATGTCACCGATTTCATCGAGAAACAAGGTGCCGCCATCGGCCTGCTGCAACTTGCCGCGCATGCCATCCTTGCGCGCGCCAGTGAAACTGCCACCGCGATAACCGAACAGCTCGCTCTCGATCAGGCTCTCGGGGATCGCCGCACAGTTGAGGGCGACGAAGGCTTTGTTGGCGCGCTGGCTGGCGTGATGCACAGCTTTGGCGAAGGCTTCCTTGCCTGAGCCGGTTTCGCCATTGATCAGCAGCGGCACGTCGCGCTCGAATACCCGCAGCGCCTTGCGAAAATCCGCTTGCAGCGCGGCGTCACCGAGGCAGATGCCCGCCAGTGGCTGAGCTTTGGCCACGACCGGGGCCGGCATGATCTTCGCCGGTTTGCGCGACTCGCCACGCAGCAAGGCAAACAGATGCCGCCCATCGCGGGTGCGCAGCGGCCAACTGGCGCTGGCATTGGCGCTGGCGCGACCGAGCAGCTCATCCAGCGAACAATCGAAAAACGCCTCGACCGGTTTGCCGAGCAAACCACCGCGAATATGCCCGAGCAGGTTCAGCGCGCTCTGGTTGACCGCGCTGATCCGCCCTTCCCCGTCAAACGCCAGCAGCCCTTCGCTGAACAGTCCGACCGATTCGGCCTGCAAGTGAAAACGCAACAGCCATTGGTTATCGAAGCAGCGCAGGAAATAGCAGCTCTCGATCATCTTCGCCGACAGATTGACCAGCGCCATGGTGTGGAACTGGCTCTGGCGCGAAACGTCGTGGCGCGCCGAGGATACGTCGAGCACCGCCAGCAATTCGCCGTGCGGGTCGAACACCGGGCTCGCCGAGCAGGTCAGGCCGGTGTGGCGACCGCGAAAGTGTTCGTCCTGGTGGATGGTCAGCGCTTGGCGCTCGACCAGGCAAGTGCCGATGCCGTTGGTGCCTTCGCAGGCTTCGCTCCAGTCGGCGCCGAGCCAGAGCCCGGCACGTTCGAATATCTTGCGCTCGGCGGGTGCGGTGACGCAGTTGAGGATCACCCCGCGCGCGTCGGTCAGCAGCACCGCATGACCGGCGCCGGACAGTTGTTGATGCAGGCTGCTCATTTCATTGCCGGCGATTTGCAACACCTGTTGCAGACGCTCGCGGCTTTCAAGGACGCGCCCATGTTCGAGCACCGTAGGCGCCATGGTCAGGGCCGGATCGAGGTGGTAGTCCTCAAGACAGCGCAGCCACGAGCGGGCAATCGACGGATCGGCACCCGGCCCGTGCAGGTGCGGCTTGCCCTGACTGACGGTGAGAACCTGCTGGGCAT
The DNA here is from genome assembly GCF_019775695.1 of Pseudomonas sp. AO-1. NCBI lineage: Bacteria > Pseudomonadati > Pseudomonadota > Gammaproteobacteria > Pseudomonadales > Pseudomonadaceae > Pseudomonas > Pseudomonas sp. AO-1. The sequence continues at coordinate 986,363 of NZ_CP079947.1, read as the reverse complement.
GGCGACTCAAATGGTTGTCGTGCATTTCTTATTATTCTCCCCGAGATCAGTGCCGCCTCTTTATTGGCTGGCACATACCTTGTGGTGAGGGGATTTATCCCCGATCGGCTGCGCAGCAGTCGTAAATCCGGCATACGCGGTGAATCTGAGTCGCCACAATTTTTTATTGGGGCTGCTTCGCAACCCATCGGGGATAAATCCCCTCACCACAAGGGTGCATCTGGGCAATTGGCAGTCAGCATCCTCCAGCCATCGACGCATTGCAATGCTGGCTAGACCAGCCGGTCACAGGCTGTGCCAAAAGCGATACAAACTGTCACCCCCTCTGTACCGAAACCATCACAGGCTGCGTCCGCCCGTCCGACACAAACCACGCAAGGCCTTGATTTGCCTGCCTTGCACGGCAATGGCCCGACCTTTGCTCTACGCTTATAGCAAGCGCACTTGCGCGTTTCTCTAATAAGTACAAAGCCAAGGAGAACAACATCATGCGTTACGCTCACCCCGGTACTGAAGGCGCCAAAGTCTCGTTCAAGAGCAAGTACGGTAACTACATCGGCGGCGAGTTCGTCGCGCCTGTCAAAGGTCAGTACTTCACCAATACCTCGCCAGTGAATGGCCAGCCGATTGCCGAATTCCCCCGCTCCACTGCCGAAGACATCGACAAGGCACTGGACGCCGCCCACGCCGCTGCCGACGCGTGGGGCGCGACCTCAGTGCAGGCGCGCTCGCTGATCCTGCTGAAAATCGCCGACCGCATCGAGCAGAACCTCGAAACCCTGGCGATCACCGAAACCTGGGACAACGGCAAAGCCATCCGCGAAACCCTCAACGCCGACATCCCGCTGGCGGCCGACCACTTCCGCTACTTCGCCGGGTGCCTGCGCGCTCAGGAAGGCAGCGCGGCCGAAATCGACGGCAACACCGTGGCCTATCACATCCACGAACCGCTGGGCGTGGTTGGCCAGATCATCCCGTGGAACTTCCCGCTGCTGATGGCCGCATGGAAACTCGCCCCGGCACTGGCCGCCGGCAACTGCGTGGTGCTCAAACCCGCCGAGCAGACGCCGCTGGGCATCTGCGTGCTGATGGAGCTGATCGGAGATCTGCTGCCACCGGGCGTGCTCAACGTGGTGCAAGGCTTCGGCAAAGAAGCCGGCGAAGCACTGGCCACCAGCAAACGCATCGCCAAGATCGCCTTCACCGGCTCGACCCCGGTCGGCTCGCACATCATGAAATGCGCCGCCGAGAACATCATTCCTTCCACCGTGGAACTGGGCGGCAAGTCGCCGAACATCTTCTTCGAAGACATCATGCAGGCCGAGCCGAGCTTCATCGAGAAGGCTGCCGAAGGTCTGGTGCTGGCGTTCTTCAACCAGGGCGAAGTCTGCACCTGCCCGTCCCGTGCCCTGGTGCAGGAATCGATCTATGACGAATTCATGCAAGCGGTGATGAAGAAAGTCAGCCAGATCAAACGCGGCGACCCGCTGGACACCGACACCATGGTCGGCGCTCAGGCGTCCGAGCAGCAATTCGACAAGATCCTGTCGTATCTGGAAATCGCCAAGGGCGAAGGTGCCGAACTGCTGACCGGTGGCCAGGTGGAAAAACTCGAGGGCAATCTGGCGACCGGCTATTACATCCAGCCGACCCTGCTCAAGGGCACCAACAAAATGCGCGTGTTCCAGGAAGAAATCTTCGGCCCGGTGGTGAGCATCACCACCTTCAAGGACGAAGCCGAAGCCCTGGCGATCGCCAACGACACCGAGTTCGGCCTCGGTGCCGGCCTGTGGACCCGCGACATCAACCGCGCCTATCGCATGGGCCGCGCGATCAAGGCCGGTCGCGTGTGGACCAACTGCTATCACCTGTACCCGGCGCACGCCGCGTTCGGCGGGTACAAGAAGTCCGGCGTCGGTCGTGAAACCCACAAGATGATGCTCGATCACTATCAGCAGACAAAAAACCTGCTGGTGAGCTACGACATCAATCCGTTGGGCTTCTTCTAAAACCCGGGGCAACACAGATGTTTCTGTGTTGCCCTCCCAATAGCTATCGCTGGCTTGCCAGCGATGGCGTCCTAAATGACACGACACAAGGCCTGGCCGCTCTGGCACGGCACTTGCGTACCCGTCATTCAGGTTTTGCAAAAAAACTGCCGCTGCGTGAACAGCTTCCATCCACCTCAACCGCTGCACCCGAAAGTCCAACAGATCGAACAATAAAAAACAGAGAGGACTTATGACTTCCACCACACAGCTCAAACCCACACTCGGCACCCTGCACCTCTGGGGCATTGCCGTCGGCCTGGTGATTTCCGGCGAATACTTCGGCTGGAGTTACGGCTGGGGCACGGCCGGCACCCTCGGATTTCTGGTCACGGCGCTGATGGTCGCGACCATGTACACCTGCTTCATCTTCAGTTTTACCGAACTGACCACCGCGATTCCCCACGCGGGCGGGCCGTTTGCCTACAGCCGCCGAGCGTTCGGCGAAAAAGGCGGGTTGATCGCCGGCATCGCCACGCTGATCGAATTCGTCTTTGCCCCACCGGCGATTGCCATGGCCATCGGCGCCTACCTCAACGTGCAGTATCCGGGACTCGACCCGAAAATCGCGGCGGTCGGCGCGTATTTCGTATTCATGACCCTGAACATCCTCGGTGTCAGCATCGCCGCCACCTTTGAACTGGTGGTCACGGTGCTGGCGGTCGCTGAATTGCTGGTGTTCATGGGCGTGGTTGCGCCGGGCTTCAGCTTCAGTAACTTCGTACTCAACGGCTGGTCGGGCGCCAACGAGTTCACACTGGGTTCGATCCCCGGGATCTTCGCAGCGATCCCGTTCGCCATCTGGTTCTTCCTCGCCATCGAAGGCGCGGCCATGGCCGCCGAAGAAGCCAAGGATCCGAAACGCACGATTCCCAGGGCCTATGTCAGCGGCATTCTGACTCTGGTATTCCTCGCCATCGGCGTGATGGTGATGGCCGGCGGCGTCGGCGACTGGCGCCAGCTGTCGAACATCAACGATCCACTGCCGCAGGCGATGAAAGCGGTGGTCGGCAACAACTCCTCGTGGATGCACATGCTGGTGTGGATCGGCCTGTTTGGCCTGGTGGCGAGTTTCCACGGGATCATCCTCGGCTACTCGCGACAGTTCTTTGCCCTCGCCCGCGCCGGTTACCTGCCGAAAAGCCTGGCCAAGCTGTCGCGCTTCCAGACCCCGCACAGGGCGATTCTGGCCGGTGGTGTGGTTGGCATCGCGGCGATCTACAGCGACGGCCTGGTCAACCTGCAAGGCATGACCCTGACCGCCGCGATGATCACCATGTCGGTGTTCGGCGCAATCGTGATGTACATCATCAGCATGCTCAGCCTGTTCAAACTGCGCAAAACCGAACCGAACCTGGAACGCACCTTCCGCGCCCCGGGCTACCCGGTGGTGCCGGCGATTGCGTTGTTTCTGGCGGTGGTGTGCCTGGTGGCGATGGCGTGGTTCAACACGCTGATCGGCTGCGTGTTCCTCGGCTTCATGGCCGCTGGCTACCTGTACTTCCAGCTGACCGCCAAACAACGCGCCGACGCCCCGGCAGACGCTATGCTCGAAGGTATCTGACTGCCTTATAAAAGTGCACAGCGCCCATCCAGGCACTGTGCTGGAACCCTGTAGGAGCTGCGGAAGGCTGTGATCTTTTGATCTTGTTTTTAGACAATCAAAGTCAAAAGATCGCCGCCTGCGGCAGCTCCTACAGGGGGTTTATCGTTTACAGGAGGATATTGTGGCCGCATTTGCCCATTCCGTCGGCGCCCAGACCTATCGCTTCGACAGCCTCAAGGACGTCATGGCCAAAGCCAGCCCGGCGCGCTCGGGAGACTTCCTGGCTGGCGTTGCCGCGCTCAACGACGGTGAACGCGTGGCCGCGCAAATGGCGCTGGCCGACATCCCGCTCACGCATTTTCTGCAGGAAGCGCTGATTCCCTACGAGACCGATGAAGTCACCCGACTGATCATCGATACCCATGACAAACAGGCCTTTGCCGTGGTCAGCCACCTCACCGTCGGTGGTTTCCGTGACTGGCTGCTCAGCGATGTGGCGGACGAAACCAGCCTGCGCAAGCTCGCCCCCGGCCTGACCCCGGAAATGGTCGCCGCCGTGTCGAAAATCATGCGCGTGCAGGATCTGGTGCTGGTGGCGCAGAAGATTCGCGTGGTAACGAAGTTTCGCGGCACCCTGGGCTTACGCGGACGCCTGTCGACCCGCCTGCAACCGAACCATCCGACCGACGAGCCGTCCGGCATCGCCGCGAGCATTCTCGACGGCCTGCTTTATGGCAACGGCGACGCGATGATCGGCATCAACCCGGCCACCGACAGCATCGCCTCGATCTGCGCGATGCTGGAAATGCTCGACGCGATCATCCAGCGCTACGACATTCCGACTCAGGCCTGTGTGCTGACCCACGTCACCACCTCGATCGAAGCGATCAATCGTGGTGTGCCGCTGGATCTGGTGTTCCAGTCGATCGCCGGCACCGAAGCGGCGAACGCCAGTTTCGGCATCAACCTGAATGTATTGCAGGAAGGCTATGACGCGGGGCTGAGCCTGAAGCGCGGCACCCTCGGGCAGAACCTGATGTATTTCGAGACCGGTCAGGGCAGCGCGCTGTCGGCCAACGCCCACCACGGTATCGACCAGCAGACCTGCGAAACCCGGGCCTACGCCGTCGCGCGGCACTTCAAGCCGTTTCTGGTGAACACCGTGGTCGGCTTTATCGGCCCGGAATATCTGTACAACGGCAAGCAGATCATCCGCGCCGGCCTCGAAGATCATTTCTGCGGCAAGTTGCTCGGCGTGCCGATGGGTTGCGACATCTGCTACACCAACCACGCCGAAGCCGATCAGGATGATATGGACACCTTGCTGACGTTGCTCGGTGTCGCCGGGATCAACTTCATCATGGGCATTCCCGGTTCCGACGACATCATGCTCAACTACCAGACCACCTCGTTCCACGATGCGCTCTACGCCCGTCAGACTTTGGGCCTGAAACCGGCGCCGGAGTTCGAGCAATGGCTGGCGAACATGGGTATTTTCACCCAGGCGGACGGCAAGGTTCGCTTTGGCAACAACCTGCCGCCGGCCTTCCGCCAGGCGCTGGCGCAACTGGGATGAGTGTGATGGAAAAACCGCCTGTGGACCCGCAAAACCCGTGGCTGGAGCTGCGTCGCCTGACCCCGGCGCGCATCGCTCTGGGCCGCACCGGTACCAGCCTGCCAACCCGTGCCCAGCTGGATTTCCAGTTCGCCCACGCTCAGGCGCGGGATGCGGTGCATCTGCCGTTCGATCATGCCGGGCTCAGCGCGCAACTGCGCGAACGCGGGCGCGACAGTTTGTTGCTGCACAGCGCGGCGACCGATCGCAACAGCTACCTGCAACGTCCGGATCTGGGGCGCAAGCTCAGCGACACCTCGGCTCAGGCCCTGCGTGAGCACGCGCAGGCCAATCCCGGCGGGGTCGACGTGGCGATTGTGGTGGCGGACGGTTTGTCGGCGCTGGCGGTGCATCGCCATACCTTGCCGTTTCTGACCCGTCTGGAGGAGCAGATGAGTACCGACGGCTGGTCACTTGCCCCCGTGGTGCTGGTGGAACAGGGTCGAGTGGCCATCGGTGACGAGATCGGTCAGTTGCTGGGCGCAAAAATGGTCGTGATGCTGATCGGTGAGCGTCCGGGCCTCAGCTCGCCCGACAGCCTCGGTGTGTATTTCACCTACAATCCAAAAGTCGGGCTGACCGATGCTTATCGCAATTGCATCTCCAACGTGCGGCTTGAGGGCTTGAGCTATGGCATGGCGGCGCATCGCTTGTTGTATCTGATGCGCGAAGCCTGTCGGCGGCAGCTGTCGGGGGTCAATCTGAAGGACGAAGCGCAAGTGCAGACGCTGGAGTCGGATACCGGTGCGGACATGAAGGGAAACTTCCTGCTTGATCCACCCGCAACCTGAACCGTTTCCGCATTGCGTTTCTGCGCTGCTTTAAGGCAGGATCGAAGCACGGCCGCAGGGTTTCCCATCGCCGTCAGAGCAGTTGAAGACAGCCACTTGAAGACGAGACCTATCATGCGGATTATTCAAGCGACCCTCGAACACCTGGATTTGCTGACCCCGTTGTTCGTCAAATATCGCGAGTTCTACGGTTCCCTGCCTTACCCGGACTCCTCCCGCGCGTTTCTCGAAAAACGCCTGCGACGCAAGGAATCGGTGATTTATCTGGCCCTGGCCGATGATGACGACAAGAAGTTGATGGGTTTCTGCCAGCTGTATCCGAGCTTTTCCTCGCTGTCGCTCAAGCGCGTGTGGATTCTCAACGACATCTACGTCGCCGAAGATGCCCGCCGCCAACTGGTGGCCGACAACCTGATCCGCACCGCGAAGAAAATGGCCAAGGAAACCCAGGCCGTGCGTATGCGCGTATCCACCAGTGCCGACAACGAAGTGGCGCAGAAGACCTACGAATCCATTGGTTTCAAGGAAGACACCGAGTTCAAGAACTACGTGTTGCCGATCAGCGACGAGCTCTGAAATCAAAAGATCGCAGCCTTCGGCAGCTCCTACAGGGATAACGCATTCCAAAGGTAGGAGCTGCCGAAGGCTGCGATCTTTTTAGCCCCTCCCGTCATTCCTGACAATTCATCACACCCCGACATCCCTCGCTACAAAACCAACGCGCTTTTCACCTCTCAGACCGTATAATCCCGAGCTTTCCGGCTTGTAAGAAAAACTACACCCCGCTGTAGGCTTACACCCGAATCATCCGCACAGGCCTGCCGAGTCGGGCCGCTACCACAGGTGCCCCCATGGATTTCAACCCGCTCGACCTTATCCTGCATCTCGATGTGTACCTCGATTTGCTGGTCACCAACTACGGGCCGTGGATCTACGCGATTCTGTTCGCTGTCATCTTCTGTGAAACCGGTCTGGTGGTGATGCCGTTCCTGCCGGGTGATTCGCTGTTGTTCATCGCCGGAGCGGTGGCGGCGGGCGGTGGCATGGATCCAGTCCTGTTGGGCGGTCTGTTGATGCTCGCGGCGATCCTCGGCGACAGCACCAACTACGTGATCGGACGAACGGCGGGCGAAAAACTGTTCAGCAACCCGAATTCGAAAATCTTCCGTCGCGATTACCTGCAAAAAACTCACGATTTCTACGACAGGCACGGCGGCAAAACCGTGACCCTGGCGCGTTTCCTGCCGATCATCCGCACGTTTGCACCGTTCGTCGCCGGCGTAGGGAAAATGCCTTATCCGCGTTTCTTCGCGTTCAGCGTGTTCGGCACCGTGCTGTGGGTCGGCGGTCTGGTGACCCTGGGCTATTTCTTCGGCAACGTGCCGTTCATCAAAAAGAACCTGTCGCTGCTGGTGGTCGCCATCATCTTGCTGTCGCTGGTACCGATGATCATCGGTGTGGTGCGCAGCCGTTTCGGCGGCGCCAAAGTCGAAACCCACTGATCCGATGTGGTCACTGAGCGCCTGGCGTCGCCGGCGCATTCTGGCCAGGCACCCGATTGCCGACGACCTGTGGCAACGGGTGCGCCATCACCTGAGTTTTCTCGACGGCATCAGTGCCGCCGAAGACCAGTGGCTGCGTGAAGCCTGCGTCCTGTTCCTCGAAGAAAAACACCTGACCGCCCTGCCCGGTGTCGAACTGCATCAGGAACAACGCCTGCTGCTTGCCGCCCAGGCCCAGTTGCCGCTGCTCAATCTCGGCGACTTGAACTGGTATCAGGGCTTCCACGAAATCGTCCTTTATCCCGATGACTTTCTCAGCCCGCAACGCCATCGCGATGCCAGCGGTGTCGAGCACGAGTGGGACGGTGAACACAGCGGCGAAGCCTGGCAACAGGGCCCGATCATCCTCGCCTGGCCGGGGGTGATGGCCAGTGGTGGCTGGGAAGGCTACAACCTGGTGATCCACGAACTGGCGCACAAGCTCGACATGCTCAATGGCGACGCCAACGGTCTGCCACCGCTGCACGCCGACATGCGCGTCAGCGACTGGGCCGAGGTCATGCAACACGCCTACGATGACCTCAACCGCCAGCTCGACCGCAACCCCGACGCCGAAACCGCCATCGACCCGTACGCCGCCGAAAACCCGGCGGAGTTCTTCGCGGTCACCAGCGAATACTTTTTCAGCGCCCCGGATCTGCTGCACGCGGCTTATCCACAGGTCTACTTGCAACTGCAGCTTTTCTACAGGCAGGATCCGTTGGGCAGGCTGCGGCAACTTCAGGCCACAGACCCGGTCTATCAGGCGCACGCGTAAGCGCTGCACGACTTCTGGTACGTGGCGTCGGCGTAGGAATATGCCTATAATCGCCGCCACTTTTTGGTCAATCCGGCCAAGTGTTTTTGGTCAACTACGGGGGCAACGCCCAATGAGCTACAGCAAGATTCCGGCTGGCAAAGACCTGCCGAACGACATCTACGTCGCGATCGAGATCCCGGCCAACCACGCGCCGATCAAATACGAAATCGACAAAGACAGCGATTGCCTGTTCGTTGACCGTTTCATGGCCACCCCAATGTTCTACCCGGCCAACTACGGTTACATCCCGAACACCCTGGCTGACGACGGTGATCCCCTCGACGTACTGGTTGTGACTCCTTACCCGGTTGCTCCAGGCTCGGTGATCCGCGCGCGTCCAGTCGGCATCCTGAACATGACCGACGACGGCGGCGGCGATGCCAAAGTCATCGCAGTCCCACACGACAAGCTGTCCCAGCTGTACGTCGACGTGAAGGAATACACCGACCTGCCACCGCTGCTGATCCAGCAGATCGAGCACTTCTTCGCGAACTACAAAGATCTCGAAAAAGGCAAGTGGGTCAAGATCGAAGGCTGGGCTGGCGCTGACGCCGCTCGCGACGCGATCACCAAGTCGGTTGCTGCCTACAAAGGCTAAGCATCTGCTGACTGCAAGATGCCTGAAGAAAACCCCGGTTGATCCGGGGTTTTTTGTGCCTGAGCAATGGCGTTTTAAACAGTGTGTTTATCACGGACTACAGAAAAGTTTCGAAGTGAGTGATTTCCCACAAGCACGTCTTACATCCAGTCGCAAAATACAGCCTTTTTTTGAACACCCGGTTTATTCAAACCGCTCTGGCACGGCCGTAGACTCGGTGTTTATGAGAAAGAACACTAGCGGTCCAAGATTCAAGGCACTCCTGGAAGCAGCGAACATCACCACCACGGGATTCGCAAAGTTCTGGGGCACGGAAGCCCAAAACATTCATAACTGGTACACCCGGGGCGTCCCGGCGTATCGCATGGAGGAAGTCTCACGCCTGCTTTCGGTCAACAGCGAGTGGCTGAAGACCGGTGAAGGCAGCAAAGAGTCACCGCGCCTGCAAACGCCTGCCAGCAACGGCGACACCTTTGATGCCGAGGCCATCCGCGGCGTCTACACCGTCATCGACCCCAGGGACATCGAACTGCCGTTTTTCAAGGAAACGCCGATCACCAACGGTGCTGGCAAAACTCACGTCATCCTCGACCCCGAACAAACCATCCGCCTGCCCCGCGCCCACCTCGACCAACTGGAAATCCGCCACACCGACGCCATCTGCGCACACATGATCGGCAACAGCATGGCCGAGCGCATCGAAGATGGCTCCATCGTCGGCATCGACCGCGGCCTGACCCAGGTGGTCGACGGCGAAATCTACGCCATCGAACACGACGGCATGCTGCGCATCAAATACCTGCACCGCATGCCCGGCAACGCCCTGCGCCTGCGCAGCCACAACAGCGCCGAACACCCGGACGAAATCTTTCGCGCCGCGCAAATCGATGAGCAGCGAATCCATATCCTGGGCTGGGTATTCTGGTGGTCGACTTTGGGCAAACGCCGGCCGGTGGTGCCGTTTCTCTGATCGGATACGACCTTCAACCCTGCACCAAACCCTGTGGGAGCGAGCCTGCTCGCGAAGAGGCCCCGAAAATCAGTACAAATTACGAATTTTGCCCCCCGCAGTGGCTCTATTCCGCACTTGAGACTGGGAATCCCCGACAAAACTCAGTATCCTGCGCCCCACATTTGCGCATCGACCCGCTCCCGCGGCCCAGATGACGCCCGACGCGGCAGACCAACGTCTGACCAAGTCCCACAGCCGGACGCAGATCCGGGTGTACATTTTGAAGGCTGACGCGGTTTACCAAAAATAAACCAAGCCAGTCCCCGAGAAGCCGGCCACAAGCCGGCTTTTTAATTGTCCAAAATAATCCTACCCCATCCGAGATTCCACCTGATAGCCTAGCTATTCCGGGGTTTCAGGCATTCCCCTGTCCAATGGCGTACAATGCCATTTGACCTCATCCGACGATGAAGTGGGGGGACAGGTGGGGGGACAAAAGGGACGACAGGGGAAATCCAATGGGTAAGCTGAATCCGAAGCAAGTCGAAAACCTGACCGAACCTGGCACCTATGAAGATGGTGATGGCCTTCGCTTGGTCGTCAAACCTACCGGGCGTAAATCCTGGTTACTTCGCTTCCAACTGGCAGGCCGTCGCAGAGAAATGGGCTTGGGCTCATACCCTGAAGTAGGTCTCAAGAAAGCCAGACAAGAAGCTAGTGCTAAACGAAGCCTGTTAAGCGACGGTGTAGATCCTCTAGCCGCTCGCGACATCGAACGCGCTGCCCAACGCGAAGCTCAGCGAACCAGCGAAGCAAAACAGCTGAAGTTTGAGACACTCGCGAAAGAGTACTGCGAGGCACACGGAGGCACCTGGTCAGATAAGTGGCGCAAAGGCTGGCTGCGGAAGCTGGAGCTGTATGCGTTTGACCACATAGGCAAGCTGTCCGCCGAGGAGATCGGTACTCCTCAGGTGCTCAAGGTGCTGCAACCGATCTGGGCCACCAAAACCAGAACCGCCGACGAGGTACGTGGCCAGATTGAACAGGTTTTGGACGCCGCCAAGGCACGTGGCCTGCGAGAGGGTGAAAACCCTGCTCACTGGCGTGGACACCTGGACAACCTACTGAGCCGTGCAGAAAAGAAGAAGGCTCGGAAGCGTGAGCACTTTGAAGCTTTGCGGTGGCAGGATGTGCCGGCGCTGATGACCAAGCTCAGTATCAACACAACGCTTGCGGCTCTGGCAGCTCAGTTGCTTATCATGACTGGCGCTCGCGCCCACATGGTGAGGTTTGCACGTTGGGACGAGTTTGATCTGGACGCTGGGACGTGGTCGTTGCCAGATGAGCGTATGAAAATGCGTGTAGCGTTCGTAATCCCGCTTGCCGAGGAAGTCGTAAAGCTGGTGAAGAGCATTCCGCAAGATGGAGGAAGCCCTTTCCTTTTTCCTGGCCAGGGCAAGACCGGGGTCATGCATGCAAACGCGGTAAGGACGCTTCTGCATGGAATGGGATACAAACAAATAACGCGACACGGCTTTCGCTCATCATTTCGAGACTGGGCGGGAGAATGCACTCAGTACCCGCGCGAAGTTTGCGAGATGGCTCTCGCTCACGACGAACGCGACCAGACTGAGGGAGCCTACTCTCGCACTGATTTTCTCGACAAGCGACGCGCCCTAATGGGCAGATGGGCCAACTACTTAACTTCTAAGGAGCTGCTTCAAGAGTCCATTCATGAGCAGCACGCAGCCAAAGCGTAGGAACGGCGCTTACAGGTAACTACAACGCAGCAGGAGGTCCAATAGATACCAGCTCGCCAAGAGCAAATGCCCCGAGCAACGAGACTCACCTCGCCCCTCACACCGCTGCTACTCTGTCGCTCCAATCCGCAAAATCAGGACGTTAACGTGTCATTCAGAAATAGCGGGGAGCCAATGCCAGCGGCGCCTTGTATGGGTACCGTGGCCGTGCTATTCACCCAAGCAAAAAATGTCGTGCAGCAGGTGTTTGATCTGCTAGGAATCGCTCCACCTGCGCAAATGCAGCACTTGCAGACACTGTATGACAGGATGGAGATCCAGCCTCATCAGGAGAAGAAAGTCGACCTGATCATCCGCCAGGGCAAGGTCGCGATTGAAGAGCAGTTGACCGAGCATGCCGACTCTGCCCTACGGTATGCAGTTTATGTGCAGTTTGTCCACGATAATCACCTGCCGCCACAGAGTGTGCCAGGAGCAGCCGCCGCATATGATCTTCGCCTACAGGACATGATCACATCCTTGATATTCGCCAATCGCCACTTGGCAATGCTCGAGGCGCTCAAGAACCTAGAGGGCAAACACTATGGTGTACGCGCTGCCATGGGAGGGCATGCTAAAAACCAACAACCCTCCAACAAGATGACCTCGCAACTTGTTCACGCCATGATCAAAGGCATGCTTTATAGAAATTCTAATTTCAAGAAACGGGATAAAACCGATGCGGCCGACGAGATGGCAACACGCATCTTCAAAGCCAACAGCGAATACGAGATGTTAGATATTTCTAATCTTGATGACTTGAAGTATCAGGTGCGCAACATCCTGTTCGAACTTACCCGTAACGGTATGCGCGGCACCCGACGGCAAGCAGACCGCTTGCAGCTAGGATATTCTCTGCGCCACTCGTTTCCCAAGCGGGATTCGGAAGAAGCGCGCCAGATGGACCTAGACGCCGCACGCACCTTAGGACAAATTGAAGGCGTGAGAACAGTGTTAACTCTGCAACTTGAGCAGCGCTTTGGAGAGTTGCCGGGCTCAGCAATTGAAACGCTGGAAGCTGCGAACGATCTGGATCAACTGCAAAGCTATCTGGAGCGGTTACAGGAGGCCCGATCACTAGATGACGTTATCCCGAATGCCCAATGAGCGATATTTATCCAAATGAAAGCGTCACCTTGACAGGTGGCGCTCTCGATTCACACACAAACTGAAAATCCTTTCACTCCCCCATATCGAGAGAAAGTCGCAGGCTATTTTCTCATGGCCAACAGCAGCAACACCGAACAAAAAGACAGACATCCTGAGTGTCGCCCAACCTAATACTGGATTCGCGCCTCTAAATCAGAGGCTTGCAAGGGGATAAAATAGTTCTAGTAATAAAATTACTCATCGAGCACTCAGGGCGAATATCAAGATATGTAACATTCTTAAATCTCGACAGCAAGATTTTCCCTTGCGCCAACAGCACATCAATAGCCGGGTCTAGACGCTTTACTTTTCGCAACTGATAGGGACCCTTTTGCAGTATGGAGTTCTTTGCCACAACCCTTTCACCGGACTCACGCTTTACTTGTAGCCAGGCATCCAACTCATGGGCATCGACTTCCTCTTGAGGCAGCGATACAAACATTCGCAGAAACTCATCAGAGTACCAAAAACAAACATCAACAGCTGCTTCCAATGTTTCCAACCCTATATCATCACCACTTTTCTCGAAAAAATGAAACAAAGCTGCAACCCTTGCGATATTGTCTGCCAACTTTGACGCATGATCACCCATGCCAAAGTACCGCCCCCCTGGCTTAATCTCCGACTCAATCGCATTAAAAATATTTATCCATCTTTGAGCCGCCTCCTGAGAAAACCGAACCACCAACTTCTGACTAGCGGGCTCATTCATAAACTCAACATTTTTTATAAGTATTTCCCTGATGCGCTCAGAAAATCTTTCACAACAATGCCAAGGCGCCCCCCCTCCCACAATTAACCTAGTTCCCTGGGTAGACCTGGGGTTGCAAACCAGGAACCTAGCCCACAAGCCAGATCCACGTGATCTTTCGCCATGCTTATTCATATAGCTAAAGAAAGAATTTTCTTGAACCATTAGCGACACCGTCAGTCGCGCTCTTACCTCATAACTTTCAGACGACACACGATCAACGGTTATTACATCCCCACTCCATAGCGCATTCTGCTTTGACAGATCATTAAATGCCTTACCTGTCAACACGCCCCCACCCTCACTAGAGATGAGCCCAGCCGTTGGGATGTTCTGGTGCAATCCAAGAAACAAAGCCTCCGACGTAGCGTCTTCATACAGGAACTTAAACCGTCGAGGTTTGACCGGCACACTGGCCTGATGATCCATGAACTGTTTACATGCCTCATCTCCCTCTTTGTTATCTAAGAGAAGAGTTTTTTTCAAGATAGCCTTTCGACGAATCTCCCAAATCGACTGCCTCGCACTCCAGTCAGAAAGCTCTTTCTGATAAATCACATCCATCTCATCCTGAAAGCGTCGAACCCCTCTCAAAAATACATTCTCCGCCGTCGACTTTCTCTCCCCAGAATTTGCCACCGTAAGCAGCATTAGTGATGCCGGAACGATCTGGCCATTTGGCTTACAGACATCAATCAAACCTTGAGAAGCAGTCGCAATGGTCGTTAACGCGGATGAAAAAACAAGCGCTCGCGGGGCCTTTATATTGCCTTCAGCCTCATCTACCGCACTCACTATAGTCGGCAAAGGCATACGCCTAGGAAATTCCCCTCCCCGAGCAGGAAGCCAACTAGATACACCATTAAAGAAACTCATAAATTAAACACCTCAAGAATTCACGCTGCAAACATTCCGACCTTCTGCAATCCTGGAATCAATCCACCTGCAAATGTCTTCCTCAATCCAACCCACAGCTGACGCCCCCAGCTTAATCGGCTTTGGAAATTTGCTGTCGTATCTTGGCGACATCGGATTTAGGCGATCATAGATGGTCGATCTACTAAGACCCAGGCAGTCTCGTAACTGCCGCATGCGTAAAATTCTTAATATTGGCTTACCACTATTTTCTTTGCTCATTACCACACCCTCTTCGAATACGGACTCAATGACAAAGGACTCTAAAGCCCTTGCCACTCCTAGTCGTCGCGGGTGCTAAATGCTTTTTATTCCTCAAGCACATCTATAGATATCGCGAGCATTTTGTGCTAGGCAGACCCCCACTCCATCGGATCTGCTAGGGACCTGCGGCTGCTATTCCTGCTACTAGTAGCAGGAATAGCAGCCTTACGTTCCACTTACGCCCGCTCAACCCCCTTACCCCTTAGTCTGAATAATTCAATTGCTATATTGAATCTGCTGGTCGATCCACTGCAGCAGTAAGGCTCTGCCAGGTCCGCTTGGCTGTCGTCGCCCCTGTTCCCAGTCCTGCAGAGTTCGAGAGCTGATCCCCAGCTGCTTGGCGAGATCTTGCTGGGTTAGCTTCAGTCGTTGGCGTAGACAACATACTTGCCTGGTGATGTCCGAAGACATCGATTGGTCCTGCATGGAACCATGCCGCGTCTTTGGCCCTTGCTGCGGAAGCTGCTCCGAAGATCCGGAGTTGGCCGTAAGAAAACCAGATAAGGGAAATGCAAAATTCGATGCTGTAGGCAGTGCTGTATTTGCCGTGGTAGACCAGGGAAATGGAGCAGCCAGTGCAGATGGATTCGGCGCCACCGGTTCCTGCTGAAGCACCTGTGACTGCCTTTCATACTCAGGATGTCGTTCGAGAAATTCACGACGCCAATGCTCGCTGTAGCTCATGCGGAAGACTCCTTTCTGGTTAGGTATGGTGCGGCATTGCCGCGCCATACAATAAGTATATTGAACACGTATGTGGCCGTACTTAGATTCGGCTGGCGGTGAACACGGCAAAGCCCTGTCCTAGCTCCTGTGACTTGCTGTAGGCCTTACACAGGTAGCTCATGGCGTAGATTACCGGCCTGAGCGAGTCAGGAAAGCGTCGATCCAGGCAGTGATAAACCTGGCCACTGAGCTTGTCTTGGCAGGCATGCACCAACCCTGACATCTCGTGCTCCTTACAGCCAATTGCCCAGGCCCAAGCACGCACGATGCGATGAAACAAGTTGTCCTTGCTGTAGGTGCCGTCTTCGCTGGGCCCGTAGTTCCCTAAGCCCCCGATAGCGTTGTAGTTGAGCAGCAGCATGAGGTGATAATGCGGTGCCTGGCTGCTGTTGCGCTCCCGGCACCAGATGTAGCGGATATCAGTCGTGTACTTTGTACTCGCCCAGGTCAGCTCTTTATTTAGATGGTAGAAGAAGCGAGTCATCACCTCGTTGCTGATGAGCGCATCTGACGGCATCAGGCCGACGGGATAACGCAAGTCGACTCGACAGACCAAGGTGCGGGCCTGTTCCGAGAGGCAGTGCTGTAGGGTCTCAAGTCCACGCTCCAGATAGTTCTCAATCAACGGCCCATGTGCCAGCTGCTGCTGCACGGCGAAACCACGGTATTCGTTGCTGTAGTGCAGCTTGAGTTTAGTATTGCTGGGATGACGCTTCGGTTGATTATGGAACATTGTTGGTTTCCTGTCGGCCGTGTATGGAGGATCCACCGGCAGGCACACGGAGTCAGGTGCATTCAGGCACCTCGCTTCGGCTTATACGTTTATTACAATTTCCCAACGCTTTGACTTGCAGTCAACTCTGTACGCTACTGCTCTGTTTATGGCAGAGCTGTCTTGTAGGTTTCTATAAGCACGATAGCACTCTATTGGTGATCGCTATCGGTTACTCTTCAACCTATAACAATCGTGAAGATTATTCGTTATTATCAGAGTACCTTTTAGATACATACTACTTTAACCGTAACAACAGTAATGCCGTACCTGCAAAAACCTCCGAGAAATAGTTTCCGTGAAAAATGAATCCCCCAGAATTGCAGCAAGAAACCTACTTATTCAATTCTAAAAAGATTCCATTTTTATTTGAAATAAAAACGGATGAGCCGACAGTGCCTGTCAGCGACTTTTAGTCATATAGACATTTCATACCGCAGACCTGTAAAAACTTACAGCACTGCCGTACTCATGGCGTTGAGGTCTCAAAAGGGCTGGCTTTTCGCGGCTCTGCCGTAGGTAACGATCCGACACGAATTGAATCGAAAAAATCTCAAATCTATATCACTCCAGTGAACGCCCCACGGTATCGACTGCTGTCGGGGATTTGGCGTGCCAACTTTTGGCTCTGCATGCTCATCACTTGAGAGGATCTGCGTATGTATACCCCTTGCCCAAGTTGTAACTCTGGACGCGTCGTCACGAAAAATATCGGTAAGCAAACGGGTGGATTAATTGGTGCGGCAGGCGGTGCGGCCAGTGGTGCCGTCGGAGCCCTGTCGGGCGCAGAAGTTGGCGCGGTGCTGGGCGTGGTCGGAGGGCCAGTAGGGATCGCTATTGGCAGTATTGCTGGGGCTCTTCTCGGTGGACTATTTGGCGGAGTTGCGGGTGGCATTGCCGGGTCCACGCTGGGCTCACAAATGGATGACAAGGTGCTGAATAACTACCAGTGCCTGCATTGTGGTTACAGCTTCAGCGTCAACCGTTAAGCCGTTGTGAACAGGCGTCGCTTGTTGATGAAACGACGCTCTTTTCCATTCATTCGCAAGGAATCATTCCCATGGCTCACCTCGTTGAACAAATGGCTTACGTTGGCACAACGCCCTGGCACGGCCTGGGCAGTCGCCTCTCCCCCAAACAACCCTTAGAAATCTGGCAGCGGGAAGCCGGGATGGACTGGCAGATCCAGAACAGCCCGGTCCACTTCAAGGCGGATGCCATCGGGCACCTGGGAAGTATTCATACTTTCCCTGAACAGAAGGTACTCTACCGCTCCGACACCAAGGCTCCGTTGTCTGTGGTCTCCAACCGCTACCAAATCGTACAACCGCGTGAAGTCCTGGAGTTCTATCGCGACCTGACCGAAGTTTCCGGCTACGAGCTGGAAACCGCCGGGGTATTGAAAGGTGGTCGCAAGTTCTGGGCTCTGGCCCGCACTGGGCAAGGCACGGCGTTGAAGGGCAACGACCAGGTGAATGGCTACCTGCTGCTGGCCACATCCTGTGATGGCACCTTGGCCACCACCGCCACCCCCACCACCGTGCGGGTGGTCTGCAATAACACGCTGACCATCGCCCTGGATGGTACGGCCCGTGCGATCAAGGTGCCGCACAACACCCGCTTCGATTCGCAGGCCGTGAAAAAGCAGCTGGGCATCGCCGTCTCCCAGTGGGACGAGTTCATGTACCGAATGAAAAATCTGGCTGAACGCAAAGTGCAATGGCATGAAGCGATGGGCTTTTTCATGAACGTGCTGTGTGACGTACCCCCCCATAGCAAACTGCCCGTAGTCCTGCCGAATGAGCGCGCACTGCGCAAGGTGCAAAGCCTGTATGAAGGTCAGGGGCGCGGATCAACACTGGTGTCGGCTCAAGGAACTGCCTGGGGCTTGCTCAATGCTGTGACCGAGTACGTCGATCATGAGCGGCGCGCCCGAAGTACTGAATACCGCATGGACTCGGCCTGGTTTGGCCAAGGTGCTGTCATCAAACAACGCGCCCTGCAGGCCGCACTGCAACTCGCCGCTTAGTCCCACTTACTCAACTGTTAAAGCGCCTGGTTAGCTTCTGCTGGCCGGGCGTTTTTATACCGCACAGGAAAACATCATGGGCACGCAAACTCTGCAACAACCCAGCAGCAAACCCCGTCCGGCGTTGCGCCTGGTGGGCACCAAACAACTGCCGCGTGAGGATTGGCTGGCGGTACGTAAACGTGGAATCGGCAGCTCGGATGCAGCCGCTGCCGTCGGGCTTAACCCGTACAAATCCCAGCTGGAACTGTGGATGGAGAAAACCGGCCGTGATACCTCACTGCCCAAGCTCGATCCGCAGGATGAGGAAAGCCCGGCTTACTGGGGCAACATTTTAGAGCCTATCGTGGCGGCGCATTACACTCGGCGCAGTGGTCATCGGGTGCGGCGAGTCAATGCCGTACTGCAACACCCAGACCCGCAACTAAGCTGGATGCTGGCCAACATCGACCGTGAGGTGATCGGTGCGTCAGAAGTGCAGATCCTCGAATGCAAAACGGCCGGTATCAATGGCGCACGCCTCTGGAAGGAGGGTGTGCCCGAGTATGTGCAGTTGCAGGTCATGCACCAGCTGGCCGTGACTGGCAAGCAGGCGGCGGATGTGGCGGTACTGCTGGGTGGCCAGCACCTGGAGATCCACCGCATCGACCGGGACGAGTCGATGATTGCTCGGCTGATCGACTTGGAGCGGTTGTTCTGGGATTACGTAGTCAGTGACACCCCTCCTCCGGCCGATGGTTCAGCTTCAGCCGAAGCGGCGTTGCGTTGCCTTTACCCCGAGGACAACGGTCAGACCCTGGACTTCAGCCAGCACACGGAGCTGGCCACCACCTACCTGGAGCTCAAGGTTGTTCGCCAGAGCATTGCTCAGCAAGAGACGCTCGAGGCGCAACTCAAGCAAATCCTGCAGCAGGCCATGGGCGAAGCCACCCGTGCGGAGTTTGCCGAAGGCTATATCAGCTGGAAGAAGTCCAAGGACACCACTGGGCTAGATGTCGAACGGATGCTCAAGGACAAACCCTACCTGCAGGTCCGCTATCCCAAGATCAAAACAGGCAGTCGCCGCTTCCTGATCGGCTGAACCATTCCCCCTCACCCAAGCCACCTGGACCGTTTACGTCCCGGTGGCTTTTTTACTTTCAGATCAAGGATAACCGTCATGCTCAAAGGTTTAGCCATTACCCCACCCGTGCTCGGGCGCATTTCCATCGGCAAAGTCGTCGAGAAAAACGGCAAGCGCCTGCCCGAGAAAGACGATCAATTCACCATCACCTCGCAAGTACAAAGCCGCGACGGCTGGTTAATGCACCCGCTCAATGAGGAACTGCGCAATGGCCAGGACGGCAAGCTGCGCAGTATTCCGATCCGCTTGCTGTTCAACGAGCCGGACCTGAACTTTCGCGCGGACTACAGCCTGTTCGACCGCACTACTGGCCGACCACTGTGCGTCGGCAATGGAGAGACCTGCAAGCGCCTGACGAAGGATGGCATCCACTCGTTGCCCTGCCCTTCGCCAGATGCATGTTCATTGGCTCAAGGCCATGCCTGCAAGCCTTACGGACGGCTGAACGTGGTGATTGGCGACGATGATCCGCTGGGCAGTTTTGTCTTCCGTACCACCGGTTTCAACAGCATCCGCACTCTGGCGGCACGTCTGCAGTACTTCAGCGCGATGTCAGGTAATCGCCTGGCCTGTCTGCCGCTGGAGCTGCGTCTGCGTGGTAAGTCCACTCGGCAGAGCCACGGTACACCGATCTTCTACGTCGATATCACGGCTCGCAGCGGCCTGAGCCTAGAAGACGCCTTGCTGGAAGCCAAGCAACTGGAGGAAACCCGGCAAGCCGCAGGCTTTGATCAGACCGCCTTGGATCACGCGGCACAACAGGGCTTTAGCAACGGAGCCTTTGAAGACAGTGATGAGGACACCGGGGCCATCGTCGAGGAGTTCTTCCCCGCAGCTGAAGATCAGACCAGCAAGGCAGAAGCCGCCCCCAAACCAGCGACCCCTGCCAAAACCTCACTGGTACAAAAGCTGGAATCCAAATCCCTCCACAGCGGCAGTGACCACTCTGCTCGCGCCCACTGATCACACTTCCAACCTGACCCAAGGTCTTCCAACTCAAGAGAATTCCCATGAAATATCACAAACTCAAAGCTGGTGAAACGACCGGTACCTACGTCATGGAATCACCAGTCACCGAGGCCGACATCCTGCAGATGGCGCAACAACTGGCAATGAGTCGTCTGTCTAAAGGCCGGGCATTGACTGAGTCGAAGCAGGTCTTCAGCCACCTGCAAACACTGCTGCAGTACCACGAGTACGAAGTCTTTGCTTTGCTATTGCTCGACACCAAACATCGGGTTATAGGCTTCAGGGAGCTATTCCGAGGCACCCTGGATGGTGCTAGCGTGTACCCGCGAGAAGTGATCAAGATCGCTCTAGAGCACAACGCCGCGGCCGTAATTATGGTTCACAACCATCCTTCTGGAGATCCCGAGCCCAGCCAAGCAGATCGCACGCTGACCACAACCCTCAAGAACGCTCTGAACATGGTCGGCACCCGAATATTGGATCATGTCGTCGTAGGCCATGAAGGTTGCGTATCGTTGGCTGAACGGGGTTATCTCTAGCCGATTCCGCATAGAAGGTTGTCCCTGGCATCACCAGGGGCAACCTTCAGGACGGGAAACCTTTTATTTTTTGCCCTGGAAAGACTACGTAGCCCGCCGAGAATGCCGGATCGGCAGCTGTTATCGGGACTATCGACAGGTTTCAGCACCTGACCGATGTTCTTGGTCGGCGGTTGATGGTACGCCTTTTAGCAGTCAACTGGAGCCGATTGGCCTTGCGCAACGCCCCTCCGGAACTCGCTACGAAAGATGTCCCCGCAAGCGCGGCAGCCAGTAAAGAAAGGGGGCTGCAGGCCTTAAGAATTGCGCTCGTTAAAAATCGATCGACGCTATTTTCACGCATCGGACGCCGACGCTATCAGCAATCCACGCGGAATCACTCAAAACGCAAAAAACTTTACAGTAAATAAATTTACACTGGCGCCTCGTATCAGGCATCATCTGGACCAGCTCACATTCAGGAATGTCAATGCCGCTCCCCAAACACGAAGCCCTCCTCAGGCTACGCGCGATAGAGCTAATCAGCTATTGGGAGGGTCGCCTGGTCACCACTCAGTTGATGACATGGTTTGGCATCAGCCGCCAGCAAGCTTCATCCGACATCAATCGCTATAACTGCGAATTCAATCCAGGCTCGCTAATTCACAGCCCTGCAGTTAAAGGCTATGTCCCGACGGCTGGCTTTCAGCCCGTACTGAGCGCTGGGCACATCAATGAGTACATGGCACTCATCGGCGATCAATCTGATCAGCCCGTGTCTGAAATTTTGGAAGCTCACCCCAGCGTCACTACTGTCCAACTTCCAGACCGTGCAGCCCGCCCTGAAGTGGTTCGCGAGTTAATCAGAGCCTGCCGCAATGCCGGCAGCCTGAAAATACTCTACGCCTCCATGTCCAACCCGCAAATTCATGAACGTGTGATTTCACCTCACACTCTCGTTTATACGGGTTTCCGCTGGCACGTTCGCGCTTGGTGCCATAAGCGCCAGGCCTTCCGCGATTTTTTACTCTCACGTATCTATCGCACGCCAAAATCGTGCGACGCTCACGCTCCCTTATCGAGTACAGACAGTGGCTGGCACGACCAAGTCAACCTGACACTAATCCCTAATGAACTACTCAGCGATGCCCAAAAGTCTTTAGTTGAGCGCGATTTCGGTATGCCAGAAGGCCGCCTACAGCTAACAGTTCGTACAGCACTTGCCCACTACACCCTTCAACGATATCAGGCTGCCATCACCTCAGAAGAAGCCGAGCGAGTACGCGAGCATCCATTGCAATTGCTTCCAACTGATCGCGCCAAGCTAACTCCCCTCCTCTTTAGCAGTGATGGGGAATAGGCATGCATAGCTTCCATTACGACTCTGACTTAATCGGCGGCTCGTTGCAGGTGCGTGAATCACGCATCGTTGCAGACCTGCTGCTGCAGGACGCCAGCCCTGAGCAATGGCATGAGGTCATACAGCAACAGAACCGGCTGCAGAAGCGCGCACCGGCTTCGGCCAAGCGTGTGGCTCAAGCCATCCGCAAGCGTCTGGAGCGATTGGATGCCCCTTTCTGGCGGGCAATTCGAGATGGAGATGATGAACTCGCTACCCAAGTGGTGTTCTGCTCGGCCTTGGAGCGCAACCTGCTCCTCGTCGAATTCATCGAGACCGTCCTCAAAGACGCTTTCGTCACCCGCGCCGGCGTGCTCGAATCCTACCACTGGAGTGAGTTTCTGGATGAACGCAGCCATCGAGATTCGGCCATCACCACCTGGACGGAGTCCAGTCGCAAGAAGATGGCGCAGGTCGTCTATCGCATGCTGACCGAGGTCGGCCTGTTGAAAAGCACCCGCAACATGAAACTACAAAACCTGATGATTCGGTCAGAGGTCCGCGTATTACTGGATGACAGCTACCGCAACCGCATAAAAGCCTGTTTGGAAGTATCCAATGCCACCGGATAGTGGGCGTGGAATAAGGAGTGTTCGCATGAATCAGCAACTGCAGGATCGGCTAAACCAGATCGCAGACAAAATCCTCACCGAAGAGTTCCTGAGGAGCCAAGGATTGGGCAATGAGCTCGGTTTCTGGATCTTCGACTACGCCCCCGAGGATGAGCTGCAGGTGCGCGAATACCTCAGTTTTCTGCAGGGGTTCCTCGCCAAGAAGCAGAGCCAGCTCAAAGTGGCTCATATCAATTTGCTGCAGGCTATGCGCGAATATCTGGATCAACGCAGCTTCACTGAAAAAGCCATTCAGATGCAGCAAGCCAAAGGTGACCTCGCGCTGCTCAAGGCGCTGTCCGGACCGCTGCATATGGACAAATTCGCGCCCTTCCTAATGGAACACAGCGACGCCGATCAACACGACGTGGTGCTAATCAGTGGTGTTGGCTCAGTTTGGCCGGTTCTTCGCGCCCACAACCTTCTCAACAAGCTACACGCGCTGCTTGGCCACAAGCCTCTGGTTCTTTTTTACCCCGGTCATTACTCAGGGCAGTCACTCGCCTTGTTCGACCGCATTCCCAGCAACAACTACTACCGCGCCTTCAAGCTGGTTCCCTGATAAATAAGGACGATTGCCGTGAGCATTAAAGATATTTTCTTCAAGGAACTCGATCGCCCGATCAACGGCGTGGTTAAGGCGGATCAGTCCGACGACGCAACCGTGCACCAAGAGCTGGATGAATACGTTGTCACCAACGAGCTGGAAAAACACTTCCGCAGCTTCTTCGAATCCTACAGTACTGACTTGAACGATCCCTCCATCGCCAACCGCGTGGGCGTATGGATCAGCGGTTTCTTCGGCTCGGGTAAGTCGCACTTCCTCAAGACCTTGTCATACCTGCTGGCCAACATCGAAGCCCGCGATGCTCGGGGCAAGGCTCGCAAGGCTGTTTCTTTCTTTGATGCGAGCAAACTGCGTGATGCCACCATCCGTGCCGACATCGACAAGGCCGTTGCCAACAGTGCCGATGTCATCTTGTTTAACATCGACAGCAAAGCCAGCTCCAACGATGCTGGCAACCCGATCCTCAATGTCTTCCTACGGGTGTTCAACGAGCATCAAGGTTTCAGTGGCGACCATCCCCACATCGCCCACATGGAGCGTCATCTGGCCCAGCGCGGCGTCTATGAGCGATTCAAGCAAGCCTTTAATGATTCCACCGGGATGGACTGGACTGAGGAGCGTGATGGCTATCAGTTCTACCAGGATGACATTGAGCAAGCGGTAGCCGCAGCCCTCGATCTGTCTGCTGAAGCCGCGCACAAATGGTTCGAAGATTCCGAGCAAACGTTCAGCGTCTCAGTCGAGAACTTCTGCAACTGGGTGCGGGAATACCTCGACACCCAGCCAGCCAAACACCGCGTGCTGTTCCTGGTGGACGAAGTCGGCCAGTTCATCGGCAGCGACACCAAACTGATGCTAACCCTGCAGACCATCACCGAAAACCTCGGCACCATCTGCAAAGGCCGCGCCTGGATCATCGTCACCTCTCAAGCCGATATGGATGCCGTACTGGGCGAGCTGTCCGCCTCCAAGGCCAACGACTTCTCGAAAATTGCCGGGCGCTTCAAAACCCGACTTTCACTGTCCAGCTCCAACACTGACGAGGTCATCCAGAAGCGTCTGCTGCGTAAAACACCGGAAGCTGAAGCCGAACTTCGCGCCCTCTGGGAACATAAAGGCGACATCCTGCGCAACCAGATCACCTTCGACCGCTCCGGCCCGACCCTGAAGAACTTCGATGGTCCGGAAAGCTTCATCAGCAACTACCCCTTTGCGCCGTACCACTTCCAGCTGGTGCAAAAGGTCTTCGAGGAAATCCGCAAGGTCGGTGCCACCGGGGCGCACCTGGCCTACGGCGAGCGTTCCATGCTCGATGCCTTCCAGATGGCAGCCATGGCCATTGCGGAGAAACCGCTCGGCGCGCTGATTCCCATGTACAGCTTCTACCGCGCCGTCGAAGGCTTCCTCGATACCGCCGTCAAGCGCACCATCGATCAGGCGGGCGAAAGCAGCGTCCTCGACGCCTTCGACGTACAAATCCTGCGCACCCTGTTCATGATCCGCTATGTCGACTTGATCAAGGGCACCCTCGACAACCTCGTCACCCTCTCCATTGAACAGGTCGACGAAGATAAACTAGCGCTGCGTCGCCGCATCGAAGAAACCCTCCAGCGCCTTGAAAAGGAAAGCCTGATCACCCGCAATGGTGACGAATTTGTCTTCCTCACAAACGAGGAGCGCGACATCACTCGCAAGATCAAGGCCACAGAGATCGCCGGCTCAGAAGAGAACAAGGCACTGTCGGACCTGATCTACAAAGACCTGCTCAAGGACAAGAACAAGTTCCGCTACAGCGTCAACAAGACCGACTACAGCATCGGTCGCTACCTCGACGGCCACAGCCTGGAAGGCCGCTACGAGCACGACCTCCGTGTCGAAGTGATCTCGCCACTGGATCTCGACTACGCGCTCTATGGCGAAGCCGGCTGCATCAATAAAAGCAACGAAGCTCCTGCCGGCATGGCACTGTTCAAATTACCTGACAGCAAGGAATTCTTCACCGAGCTACGCACCTGGCTGAAGACCAACAAATTTATCCGCCTCAACGACGACGGCAGCCAGCCTGAGCTGAGCAAGATCCTCGCCGAACGCGGCCGCGAGAACCAGGAGCGTAAAAAGCGCCTGCGCTTGCTACTAGAAGAGCTGGCCGAGCGCGCAGAGATCTATGCGCAGGGGCAGCACCTGAAGCTCAACAGCAACAATATCGTCAGCAAGTTCGACGAGGCGTGCCAGTATCTCCTTGAAAACACTTTCACCAAACTGGGCTACCTGCGAGTACTACAGCAGGAGCCAGAGCGTGAACTCCACGCCATTCTGCACACCAACGACATCGGCCAACTCGGCCTGACCCTCGATGGTGACGAAGGCAATCCGCAGGCCATCAAGGAAGTTGAACAGTTCATTTCGCTGCGCGCCTCCGGTAACGAACGCTTGCTGGTCTCAGACATCATCGAGCGCTTCAGTAAGCGTCCCTATGGCTGGCCGGATGGAGAGATCCTGCTAGTTCTCGGTCGCCTGGCCGCTTCAAGCCGTATTTCGTTCCACGCCGCAGGCCCCAGCATGCCGCTGCCGGACGCCTTCGAGTACCTCACCAACAGCCGTAAGCGCCGTGAAGTCTCGGTGCAGAAGAAGCGCCAGACCGACGAAGGACTGCTCAAGCAAGCACGTAATCTGACCCAGGAGCTATTCAACGCCCTTGGCCCAGCAGGCGAGAAGGAGTTGTTCGAGTACTACTGCGTGCACTTCGGCAACTGGCGCATCAACCTGGAAAAATACAAAGCAACGGTTAGCGCCGGGCGGTTCCCTGGCAAAGAGGCCATAGAGCAGGCCTTGTTCAGCCTGCAGCGCCTTCTAAGCAACACCGACAGCGTCGATTTTTTCAAAGCTGTGGTCGACAACAAGGATGACTTCCTGGATCTGGAAGAGGACTACCGTGATCTACATGAGTTCTTCACCAATCAGCTCCATACCTGGCAGCAACTTCAGCAAGCTTTGCGTCGTTTCGACAAAAATAAACAAGCGCTGGATAAAGACGAGAAAGCCTGCAAAGCACTGACCGAGCTGAGGGCCATCGAGCAGAACGCCTCGCCCTATGGCCAGCTGCACCAGGTCGCTACTCTGGTTGAAACTGTAGAAGCCATTAACGCCGCAATACTGTCTGAAAAGCGTCAGTACGCTCTGGCTCGTGTCGACGAGAAAATCGCCCAATTGCAGGCCGAGATTGCAAAGAGCGGTATCGAAACCGCCGAGCTGAGTAACCGTCTTCTGCGCCCACTGCAACTGGTCAAGGCGGATCTGGAAACAGAAACCAGCATCGCCAACATCTACATGCTGCAAACCCAAACCGCTGACGAGCGCCTGCATGACGGTGTATTCGATCTGGAACGTGCCATCCAGGTCGAGGCCGAGCGCCAGCAGAAACTTCAGCAGGAGCAGGCCAAGGCCGCACAATCAGCCAATTTGGCAAGCGGAGTCAAGGAAGACCGAGCGCCTGCCTTGGTGCCCACACCCAAACCTGTAACGCCGCCCAAGCCAGTAGTCGAGGTAACCGCCACCAGCGTGTTCAACAAGCTCGGCAACGGCCTGTATCTAGAAAGCCAGAATGACATTGAACGTTTTATCGAGGCACTCAGGGTTGAGCTGGAAGTTGCAATCAAACAAGACACGCGCGTTAGGATCCGCTGAAGCCATGGTCAGCTATCAGCGGTGAGCGTGAGCCGAAGGAGCAAAAGGACTTGCTCTAAAAGCTGATAATGTCACCAGTCTGAACGGATAATCGGCCACTGAGCCAGCGCCATCACATTCGGGTTAGCACAATATGATCAAATCCATCTGGGTAGATAATTTTAAATCACTGGTGAAGTTCGACCTACAACTGGCTAGTTTCACCTGCTTAGTAGGATTAAACGGAGCCGGTAAATCCACTGTTTTACAAGCCATAGACTTTATCGCCCGGTTAATGCTCGGCGACTTGGACGGCTGGCTGAAACAGCGTCAGTGGGACAAGGCCGACATCAACTCCAAACTAACCAAACGCAGCAATATCGAATTCAGGATCACCTTTGAAGATGCCAATTTTGGCACTCTGGTCTGGAGTGGCAGCATCAATAGAACCACCCTAAATTGTACGCAAGAGCACGTAACAGCCGATGAAGCGACCTTGCTGAAAGTGGAAGAAGGCAGCTACAGCATCGTTAATCCCGCTGCTCCACAGAAAAGTCTGGAGCGCAGCAAAATCGTTTTTGAGTATCAAGGTTCGATTCTTTCAGCACTAAAAGACTCCCAACTCAGCCCAGAATTGCTCGCACTTAAATCAGCCGTCAGCCAAATCCATTCGCTGGATTTGCTCTCACCGGAGCTGCTCAGATCTAAAACGCGAGACGCAGAAGGCCATTTAGGGCTTGGTGGCGAAAGACTTTCTGCCTATATCCACGAGGCCCGCCCTGAGCAAAAGGAGCGCCTGCGCCAGCAACTGAGCACGGTTTATCAACAGCTAGAAAAAATTGAAACCCGCGCCCTGCGATCTGGCTGGAAGCAGCTGGATATTGTCGAGCGCTTCGGCGATCAGGAACTAAAAACCTCGGCCCGCCACATGAACGATGGCATGTTGCGTCTGATGGCGATCCTCTCTCAACTGGCATCACAGCATCACTTTCTGCTGTTTGATGAAATCGAAAATGGCATAAACCCAGAACTCGTTGAGTATCTGGTCGATCGGCTGGTCAGTAGTAATCACCAGGTCATGGTCACCACCCATAGCCCGATGATCATCAACTACATGGACGACCGCGTCGCAGCTGAAAGCGTGGTCTATCTATACAAAACACGTGAAGGCTTCACCCGTAGCATCAAGCTCTTTGACATCCCGTCCCTGAAAGAAAAACTGCAATTCATGGGGCCAGGCGAGGCATTTATTGATACTGATCTTACCCATCTCTATCAGGAAATCGAGTCAGTGCAACACGTGAACAAAGGGGGCATGGATGCATCTTCTATTGAGCGGTGAAGGCCCTGGTGATATTGGCACGTGTAACCCGGCGGCGGACCATTGCACAGCGCAGCAATTCCGGCCTGGCCCAATGGCCTGGTTCGTTGACCAGCTGGTAGAGATCTTTCAAGGTTATGAGTTCTCGCACCTCGGTAATGAATGCGTCACTTACTTGTCAGAAAGCTATCTAGCAGCCAACAAACCCGTTCGCTCACGCAAAAGCATGTCAATACCGGGCAAGAAAAGTCCGAAAGAAACTCATTACTACTATGCCAACGCCCGTGCTCTGGCCATAGCAGCGACAGACAAAGCAACTGAACTCACCGACACAGTCATTGCTGTGCTATTTCGTGATGGCGATGGCACTGCATCGGCCGGGCGCGGCCAGTGGCGCGAAAAAAGGCAGTCGATGATTGCCGGCTTCCAAGCAGAAGCCTTTGCATTTGGTGTGCCCATGATCCCTAAGCCCAAATCTGAAGCCTGGTTACTCTGCGCAGTCAAAGCGAGCCCATACCAACATTGCAATCTGCTTGAGTCCGAGTCAGGTAATGATCGCGGCATGAACCCACTGAAAGACCAATTGGGAGTCGCGCTTGCTGCGGAAAACAGCACCCAGCAAATAAATCAACGTGTCATCAGCGGCGAGATAGATGCCCAGCGTATTGACATGGACTCCTTCAACGAATTCAAAAATGCCTTACAAGATGCCGTGCATAAGGCGATGAGGCAAGAGAGAGATCGTGTGTGACCATCGGCTCAAGTCGCTCCGCATCGCTCGGACCAATACATAGGGAAAGCCCATGAACACTAGCAACATTAAGCGCTACGCCCCCAAGGCGCGTACCGCCTTTATCGCCGCCATGACAAAGCGCGCGGCGCTCTTTGGCATCCGCGAATCCAGCATCCCTAGCCAGGGCATTGAGCCGCTGGAGCAGAAAGGCGATCTAGCCCTGATCGGCGATCGGCCTTTCCCGGCCAGCATCATCCGACCCCGCGCTGCGTTGGTGAAAAAGGTCGAGCAAATGGGCTTTGCCCAGGCTATGGAGCAAGCAGCTTACAGCTGGTTCAACCGTCTTTGTGCTATTCGCTACATGGAGCTAAAGGGCTATTTGGATCACGGTCGTCGTGTGCTCAGTCACCCAGATCATCCCGGCGGCTTCCAAATCCTTGATGAGTGCCTGGATTTTGAGTTGGAAGGGCTGGATAAGCAGCGCATCGCCGAGCTCAAACTCGACGGCACCAAAGACGAGGAACTCTATCACGAGCTGCTGCTGGCTCAGTGCCACGCCCTTCACCAAGCCATGCCATTCCTGTTTGAGGCTGTGGACGATGCCTTGGAGCTGCTGCTGCCGAACAACCTGACCAAGACCGACTCGTTGATTCGCGAACTGGTGGAAGCTATCCCCGAGGAGAATTGGGGCAACGTCGAGATCATCGGCTGGCTGTACCAGTTCTACATCTCTGAGAAGAAAGATCAGGTCATCGGCAAGGTGGTGAAGAGTGAGGACATACCCGCTGCCACTCAGTTGTTTACCCCCAACTGGATCGTCCAGTACCTGGTGCAGAACTCCGTGGGCCGTCAGTGGCTGCAAACCTACCCTGACTCGCCACTGAAAAAGAAGATGCCCTACTACATCGAGCCAGCCGAGCAGACGCCCGAAGTATGGGACCAGCTGGCCGCCATCACACCGGATAACATCGACCCGATGACCATCAAGGTACTCGACCCTGCCTGCGGTTCCGGGCATATCTTGGTCGAAGCCTACAAGGTGCTCAAGGCCATCTACGAAGAGCGTGGCTATCGTTCGCGCGACATTCCGCAGCTAATTCTGCAACACAACCTCTACGGCCTAGACATCGATGACCGCGCCGGCCAGCTTGCCGGCTTCGCCCTAATGATGCTGGCCCGCGAAGACGACCGCCGCATTTTTACTCGCGAGATTCAACTCAACGTCCTATCCATGCAAGAAAGTCGCCATGTTGATTTCGACAAGCAGTGGAAGGCCCTTAACCTGACCAGTGAGTGGCGGCTCGGTCAGTCACAAAGTCTATTTGAAAGCGAGCAGAGGGATCTGAGTTCCGCCAGCGCCGACAACCGCTACCAATTTCTTCAAAATATCCTGGCGCGCTTTATCCAAGCAAAGACCCTCGGTTCGTTGATAGAGGTGCCAGCGGAGGATGCCAAGCAGCTAAGCGAGCTGCTGGTGCAATTGCGTCAACTGGCCAGAGACGGTGATGTGATGCAAAAACCGGCATCGGAGCAGCTGATTCCTTACGTACAGCAAGCTTGGCTATTGGCGCAGCGCTACGACGCGGTGGTGGCGAATCCGCCATATTTAGGTTCAAACAATTTCAATGCAACATTAAAAAATGAACTTAAGAGAAATGGATACAAAATTACCAGAACTGACCTCTGCGTGGTATTTATTCAACGATTATTGAGACTGTGCAATCCAGATAAAGATGTTTCAATGGTAACCATGCGGAGCTGGATGTTTACCGACTCATATGAGGATTTTAGGCTATCCATCATCAACGAAACCACCATCAAATCCCTTATACACCTTGGCTCAGGAGCATTCGAATCCATTGGCGGAGAAATTGTATCCACAACAATGTTTACATTCGGAAATGGTTACAAAAAAAGATACATATCCAACTTCAAGCAGCTCTCAGATGCAAATGGAAATAGCAAAGAAAGTGAGTTTTTCAACTCGCAAAACAACTACACCCTAGTTCAGAGCGAGCTAACAAGAGTCAAAAGCCAGCCATTCGTATTCTGGAAGGGAGACTTCCTAGCCAAACTATATGAAAAAAACTTGCCAATAGGCGAATACTGCTCAATCAGAGAAGGAATACATACTGGAGACAACCCAACATATATAAGAAGCTGGTGGGAGGTTAGCAGTCGTAAAACACTAAGAACCGCAGAAAGCATCAGCGACATTGATGATTTCGATGCAAAATGGATCCCGTACAATAAAGGCGGCGGTTGTTATCGGTGGTATGGCTACTATGAATTTGTTCTGGCTTTCGACAAACGTTCTAGAGAGGAAATGGCTAAACTTAAAAGTCATGTCAGGCCTAGTCAAAATTTATACTTCTTGGAAGGAGCCACATGGTCTGACATCGGGACAAAAGGCTTTGGAGTAAAATACTATCCAAAGGGCTTCCTTTTTGACCAAAAAGGCCCTGCCTGCGTTTCAAAAAATATTTATCATCTGATTTCCGCTTTAAACTCAAAAACTTTCACACACATAGCGGAGACATTGATGCCCACTGTTACATATAGGTGCGGCACTGTATCCGAAATCCCTTTACCATTAGTTACGGACGAATCAACACCCAAACGAATTACTGAAGAAGCCATCTCAATAGCAAAGAGCGACTATGACAATCAAGAGTTAAGTTTTGACTTCAAAAGACACCCTATCTCAGGTGGGGCACGAAGCATTTTTGAGAGCCTCGCTAACTTCAGGAGCATCTCAAACAGGAAAACTGAACAGCTTATTGAACTGGAAGAGGAAAACAATCTATTCTGGTCAAACGCCTATGGCCTTTCTGGTGAAATCAACAGTAAAGTGATAGCAGGTGATTTAACCCTATTTTCTAATTTGCCATACAGATATCGTGGAGCTATAGAAAAAGGCACCTCTCTAGAGGAAGTTGAAGGCCAATATCGCTCAGAGCTTTTAGTGGAAATAATCAGTTATTTTATTGGCTGTGTTATGGGCCGCTACTCCCTCGACTGCGAAGGACTGGTCTATGCCCATGTCGGCAATCTAGACTTTGCCGAATTAATTGCTGCGGGTGCCTATAAAACCTTCCCCGCCGATAGCGACGGCATCCTGCCACTCACTGATCAGGAATGGTTCACCGATGATGCCAGCAATCGCTTCCGCGAGTTTGTCCGCATCGTTTGGGGCGAAGAGCACCTGCAAGAAAACCTCAATTTCGTCGCTGAAAGCCTGTGTCTACAAGCCATCAAGCCCAAGCGCGGCGAGTCTGCACTGGACACCATCCGCCGTTATCTTAGTATCCAGTTCTTCAAGGATCATCTTAAGACCTACAAGAAGCGACCGATCTACTGGCTGTTTAGCTCCGGAAAGCACAAGGCCTTCGAGTGTCTGGTATACCTACATCGGTACAATGAAGTCACCTTGGCGCGCATGCGTACCGAGTACGTCATTCCCCTCACTGCCAAACTCAATACTTATGCTAACAAGCTCGAACAAGATATCAACGCTAGTACTAGCACTGCCGAAAGGAAGGCTCTCGAAAAACAGCTAACCACGCTGCACAACCAACAAGCCGAACTATCAACCTTCGACGAAAAACTTCGCCACTATGCAGACCTGCGCATCAGCCTAGATCTGGATAACGGCGTGAAGGTGAACTACGGGAGGTTTGGGGACTTGTTAGCGGAAGTGAAAACCGTGACAGGGGAAAAAGCTTGAAATTAAATCCGTTAGCCCACAGGAGAAGGACTATTAGGCCCTCTGTGGGCGCAACCAGTAGACAAATGAGCTGCGATCCAACAGGTTAAGCCCATAGCCATAAAATGTCGATTGCAGGAGCTGAGCCCCCCCTTCGGTTAGTAGGTGGGGTTATGGATCAGTTACGCTTTTTCGGCCTCAGCTCTTAAAATTCGTCATGTAGAAAGTAAAAATAACTGGAACCAGAGCAAGTGCCTGAAGCAATTTAAACGAAGGAATGGCGCAAACCATTTTCATGACATAGAGCCATGCGGCATCGGGTTGCAGCGCCAAATGAGAAGCTAAAGAAGCGCAGAGTGTCTAAGCATCTTGCACGAGAAGGGGGAAACTCACGGAGCAAAACAGCCTGTCCGGCAGGCTGCAGTTAAGCCAGGAAGGGATTACTGATGGTATTGCGCAGAAAGCTCATGCACCGCACGCAGGAAGGCGCCAGCGTGTTCCGGGTCGACTTCTGGGGTGATGCCGTGGCCGAGGTTGAACACATGGCCACTGCCTTTGCCGTAGCTGGCGAGGATGCGGGCGACTTCGGCTCGGATTGCTTCCGGTTTGGCGTAGAGCACGGTGGGGTCCATGTTGCCTTGCAGGGCAACTTTGTTGCCGACGCGCTCGCGAGCGTTGCCGATGTCGCAGGTCCAGTCCAGACCCAGGGCATCCGCGCCGGAGTCGGCGATGCTTTCCAACCACAGGCCGCCGTTTTTGGTGAACAGGATCACCGGGATTTTGCGGCCTTCGTGCTCGCGGATCAGGCCGCTGACGATTTTGCGCATGTAGGCCAGGGAGAATTCCTGGTACGCCGCCGCCGACAGGTTGCCGCCCCAGGTGTCGAAGATCTGTACCGCCTGGGCACCGGCCTTGATCTGGCCGTTGAGGTAACTGGTGACCGACTGCGCGAGTTTGTCCAGCAGCAGGTGCATGGCTTGCGGGTTGTCGTAGAGCATCGCCTTGGTCTTGCGGAAGTCTTTCGACGAGCCGCCTTCGACCATGTAGGTGGCCAGGGTCCACGGGCTGCCGGAGAAGCCGATCAGCGGCACGCGGCCGTTCAGCTCACGACGGATGGTGCTGACGGCATCCATCACGTAGCCGAGGTCTTTGTGTGGATCAGGAATCGGCAGGGCTTCGATGTCAGCCAGGGTGCTGATGACTTTCTTAAAGCGCGGACCTTCGCCAGTTTCGAAGTACAGGCCTTGGCCCATGGCATCGGGAATGGTCAGGATGTCGGAGAAGAGGATCGCCGCATCCAGTTGTGGATAACGGTCGAGCGGCTGCATCGTGACTTCGCAAGAGAACTCCGGGTTCATGCACAGGCTCATGAAATCACCTGCCTTAGAGCGGCTGGCGCGGTATTCCGGCAGGTAGCGCCCAGCTTGACGCATCATCCACACCGGGGTGACATCTACAGGCTGCTTGAGCAGGGCACGAAGGAAACGGTCGTTCTTGAGGGCAGTCATGTTGGCATCCGCAAAAAAAGTACGGGTATTTTCTCAGAGCGCGACGCAAAAGGCACGGCAAGAGCCGTGTATTTTTCACGGGGAAATCGGTCTTCCAAACGACACAGCCCCTATGGGAGTAGGCTCTTCGCAACCGAGGGGGATCTTGAGATAAATCACCATCTCAAGCAAGTCGGCTCGGCTCTCTGGCCCATGGCACAGGCGAGACGCTCGACCAGAGCGCTGGAATCTGGCTCGTGGACTTCAGCCGATGACACGGGACGGCATCTGAATGTCAGGAAACAACCCCAAATCGTGGATAATCGGCCCTTATCTGGCGGAGCAAGCATTTGTGCAAAATATGCAAAAACGTTTGCTGGCCTAAAACAACAACTCGGCAACTGACGCCAAGTACGCCACGAGAGGACACTGCTCATGTTGAGCAGTCCACAGCAGCCAAGTCGGCTGTAGAATTCAAGCCACCCCTGAACTTCCTGACCGGCGACAACAGCTTGGGCAACTGGGTTACGAATTGAACAAGGATTGAACGAATGAACACCCAGCAACTGATCCAAGGTCTGCAGCGGGCTTTTTTTGCGGAGAACCAGCGCATTGTTTTTTGGTACGACCCCGAACGGAGTTTTACCGAAGAGCTAGCGCAGCTGGATCTGCCAGATGTGCAAGTGCTAAACATGCAGGGCGAGTCCACCTTCGGCACCAAGCTCAAGCTGGAGCTTGAGGACACTGAAGGTAAGTACCTGCTCTATTTTCCTTGCGCCGAACCAGACGTAGATGGTGACTGGCTGCTGGACATCAAGCTTTACTCGCGCAGTTTCTATGCTGACAAGGTCTCCCTGATCTTCAATGACCTGGGCTTGCACCAACAGGTGCTCCGGGAGCATCTAGCCAGCCGTGAGCGCTTCCTTAGCAGCAAGGCTCGCCTAGCCAGCCTGAAGCGCTTGACCCAACCAACTGACACCGAGCATGAGTTGGATCTGGCGATGATTGCCGTTGTGCTGTGTGCAAGTGGCAGTGACGTCATGACGCTGCTTTGCACCCTGGCTGATGGTGCCGTACGTGACGATCTGGGTCTTGAGCAGAATCCTGCGGCCATCGATGAGCTGTACAAATTCGGCCTAATGCCGGCATTGCTGCAGGCCCTGCGTGAAGAGGTTGGCTATCAGGCCTCCATCGAGGAAATCAGTGGTGATAAACCGTTCAGCTTTGGGTATTTCCTTATTCGACTGCTAGCGACTGGGTTCTGCGAAAGCATCGGCGAAATACCCAGCTGGGCATCAGCGATTGCTATTCCCTCGGCCAGCGCACGCGCTACTTCACGCGCACTACTTTCCCGCTGGCGTGATAGCTCACGGTTTTACCAAGCCTACGATGAGATTTCCGGCTGGGTCGGTGAGGCTCTGCATATCACCCAGAAGATTGGTGAAATCTCCTTGGAGAGCTTGGCCAATGTTGCGACCTTCGAAGCCGTCGAGCGGCAGATCATTGTCGACCTGACCAAGGCTATTCCAGAGGCTGATCCGCGTGACCTCGGTTTGTTTGCGAAGATCATCTCCGAGCGACTGGATAACTACTGGGCGACTCGCCATAAGGACGATGAGACACGCCGCAAGTACCGGCGGCTATACACGGCGCTGTCAGCTGCAATCGACCTCTTTACGCAGCGTCACCAGCACGCTGCAGGCTTTCACTTTGCCAGTACCGAGGCGTTGTACAAAGCCTATGAAAGCGAGCTGTACCGTTTTGACACGGCTTACCGCCATTATTTCGCCGCCTCTCAGCGCGCCCACGTCGAGCTGCTGAAGAAGCTTGATGAGGCCGTCGAGCAGTGCTATGCGTATTGGTATCTCGATCAGCTCGGACGCTCCTGGGGCGACCGAGTTGAGGCCGAACAGCGCTTGGATTACTGGAAAATACCTGGCGTTCCTAACCAGCATAATTTCTATGAGCGTTGGGTAGCACCCTTATTGGAGGGGCATCGTAGCAAGCGCGTTGTAGTGATTATCAGCGATGCCTTCCGCTATGAAGCCGCCGTCGAGCTGTGCCAGCGCATCAATGAAAAGCGCTACAGTAAGGCCAGCCTGAATAGCCAGTTGGGCGTATTGCCGAGTTACACCACGTTGGGCATGGCGTCCCTGCTGCCACACCAGACGTTGGAGTATCGCGAGGGCAGTGATGGTGTTTTTGTAGACGGATTCAATACTGGCAACACCATCGCTCGCGACAAGGTTCTTGCCCAGCATGGCGGCATGGCCGTGACGGCACTGCAGGTCAAAGAGTGGTCCCGTGACGCTGGACGTGAAGCGCTAAAGGATCAGCAGCTGGTTTACGTCTATCACAACGTGATCGATGACCGCAGCGACAAGGGCGGTGGCTCCGAGGTAGATACCTTCCACCACGTCGAGTTCGCCATTGAGGAGCTGACCGAGCTGACCCGCAAGATCCTCATGCACTTCAACACCAGCACGGTGTTGATCACGGCCGATCATGGGTTCCTCTTCCAGCAGAGCAAGCTTGAGGCAGCGGATCGCACCTCACTCGCAGAGAAGCCGGATAGTGCGATCAAGAGTAAGAAACGCTATGTCATTGGCCATACGCTGCCTGCTGCCAAGGATGTCTGGCAGGGATCGACCAAGCAGACTGCGGGCACAACATCGGACACTCAGTTCTGGATACCCAAAGGCGCGAATCGTTTCCACTTTGTCGGCGGTGCACGCTTCGTCCATGGCGGAGCCATGCCTCAGGAAATCGTTGTTCCTGTGCTGACGGTCAACCAGTTACGCGGTGAGAAAGCGGAGAAACGCACCAAACGCAAAGTCGGGGTGATCTCGCCGAAGTCAGCCCTGAAGATGGTCACCAATATCCAGCGCTTTGACCTGATCCAGACCGAGTCGGTCAGCGAACAGGTGCTGTCGGTTACGGTTGCAGTGGCGATCTACGAAGGGGAGCAGCCGGTCTCCAGTGAGGAGGTTGTGACGTTCGACTGCGCGACGGATTCCATGAGCGAGCGCCTTAAACAGGTACGCCTGTCACTATCAGGCAGCGACTTCGACCGGCAGAAAGATTACTTCCTGGTGATCCGCGATAAAGATCTGAACACTGAGCTTGAGCGCTACCGTGTGACGATTGACCTGGCCTTCACCGACGACTTTTTTTGAGAGCACGAGACTAAATGGAAACCCAAGTGGATAAAGATCTCGATCAGTTGCTCAACGAGCACTTCGCCGGTCGCGTGGTGCGCAAGGATCTGACCAAGCTGATAAAGGAAGGTGCGAACGTACCGGTTTACGTCCTTGAGTACCTGCTGGGTATGTACTGCGCGTCCGATGACTCAGAGGTGATCGAACAGGGCCTGAAGAACGTCAAGACGGTTTTAGCGGAAAACTATGTTCGCCCGGATGAGGCCGAGAAGGTCAAGTCTCTAGTTCGCGAGCGCGGTACGTACAAGGTGATTGACCGGGTCACCGTGCGATTGAATGAGAAAAAAGATCGCTACGAAGCCTCTTTCAGCAACCTCGGCATCAAGGACGCTGAGATCTCTGCCGGCATCGTCAAGGAATACGAAAAGCTCCTTGTGGGCGGCATCTGGGTGATCGCAACCCTGAGCTATTACCACGAGGAAGGCCAATCGGGGTCGCCTTTTGGCGTCACGCTGCTCAAGCCGATCCAAATGCCGAACATGAACATGCGGGAGCTGTTCGCCGGGCGCGCAGCGCTGAATACACTGCAATGGCGCGAGGCTTTGATCCGCTCCATCGGCATGGAGCCCTCGACCCTGGATGAGTCCGTGCAGTGGCATTTACTGGCCCGCATGGTTCCCTTCGTGGAGAACAACTACAACGTCTGCGAACTCGGCCCACGCGGTACAGGCAAGAGCCATATCTACAAGGAGTGCTCACCGAACAGCATGCTGGTGTCCGGCGGCCAAACCACCGTCGCTAACCTGTTCTACAACATGAGCAGTCGCCGCATCGGTCTGGTCGGTCTTTGGGATGTGGTGGCCTTCGATGAGGTGGCCGGCATCAACTTCAAGGACAAGGACGGCGTGCAGATCATGAAGGATTTCATGGCCTCCGGTTCGTTTGGTCGCGGTCGCGAGCAGATGGAAGCCTCAGCCTCCATGGTCTTCGTAGGTAACATTAACCAGAGCGTTGAATCGCTGGTTAATACCAGCCATCTGCTGGCCCCGTTTCCTGAGCAGATGATCGACGCAGCCTTTTTCGACAGATTCCACGCTTACATTCCTGGCTGGGAAATCCCGAAAATGCGCCCGGAATTTTTCACCAACAGGTACGGGCTAATTGTCGATTACCTGGCTGAGTTTTTCCGCGAAATGCGTAAGCGCAGCTTCGCCGACGCCATCGACAAACACTTCAAACTGGGCAACAACCTAAACCAGCGCGATGTGATCGCAGTACGCAAAACAGTATCTGGCCTGCTCAAGCTGCTCTACCCGCACGACGTATTCACCAAAGAAGACGTGCGCCAGTGCCTCGAGTACGCACTACAGGTCCGCCGACGAGTGAAGGAACAGCTGAAGAAGATCGGTGGAATGGAGTTCTACGATGTTCACTTCAGCTACATCGACAACGAAACCCTCGAAGAACACTTCGTCATCGTGAAAGAGCAAGGCGGTGGTGGTCTTATCCCTGAAGGGCCAGGAAAGCCCGGCTTTATCCACACTATAGGCTTGAGTGGCAAAGGCATGCCCGGGTTATATCGCATCGAACTGCAGGTGACCAAGGGTACTGGCAAGCTAGCTACCTCCGGCCTATGGAACTCCAGCTCTGCCAAAGAACAGGTGAAGATTGCCTTTGACTACTTCAAGGCCAACGCCTCGCGCATCAGCGCCTCAGCTAAGGTGCTGGAGCACGACTTCCATTTACATGTTGTTGAACTGCAAAACACCGGCCCTCTTACACATATGGCCCTACCCAGCCTAGTAGCTTTTGCGTCTGGCCTCATGGGCAGGCCTGCGCAAGGTCAAATGGTCGTGCTCGGCGATATGAGCTTGGGCGGCAGTATCACGCCAGTTGAAAGTATCGCCGAGTGCCTGCAAGTGGCTTTTGACGCGGGAGGCAAGCGCGTTGCGCTTCCAATGAGCAGCGCCAAGGACATCCCCAGCATCCCAGCCGAACTGTTCACCAAATTTCAGACCAGCTTTTATGGCGAACCAGTAGAGGCTGTATTTAAGGCAATGGGTGTGGATTGAAACAGGCCCATCTATTAGCCCGCTTGCGACTTTGAGGCGGGCTGCTTGAGACTTACTCTAAAATCTCATCCGCACCACAACCAAACGCGCAAACTTCCACTTAGCTAACCAAGTGGAAGTTTGTATCTTTAACACGCAAAATTTCCGAGCAAGCCATTTCAAAAACAGGGTCTTACTAGTGCATTTCAATCCACAGATGTCGTAACTCGATAGACCCCAACCCACCAGTCCGAGAGTGGCAAGACTGCAGAAGCCCTAGTTTCAAAGCAGTATCATGCTTACTTAAAATAATTCTATCTGCCCCTCTCCAACCAGGCTTCTTAGCTCGAACGAGAATATTAGTCCAATGACTCAACTTTTTCTCCCAAGGCAATATTGCTTCATCCTGAATAAAGCCAATCATTGCACCTAATTTGTGTGAGGCTCCGTGGTGCCCTTCTTTGAAACGGGCAACCCCTCCAGTAGAGTAATGCCTACTACGCAGATATTCCATCTTGTCACGATAAGTTCCGCTAGGTGTAGGAAGTCGCTTACACTCGATCGGCAATAGCGGATCGAAGTCGTAATGTTTTCTTCCATCAATCCAAACAACACACCCGCTGGGAGCAGGAACAAGATCAATTTTCCGACCAGCAGTTACGTCGTCAGGCTCCTCTGTCCGAAATTGGATATAGTCCCATTTAGAGTTACGTGACGCGCTGTTCATATGAGCGCAAAAATTAGACGTTAATACCGTTTCGGACGTTGCGGGCTTACGCTCTGAACGATCACGCCATCTAGGTAGCTCACCCGCGATAAACTCAATTAGCTTAAACAGCGACGCAGACTCTAGAAAAAAACTTTTCGTAATAGAACCAGACTGAATTTGAGGCGATCCATCATCTGCCAGCATATATTAGAATCCTTGCATTCGCAGATCAGCCAAGGTCTCGTCAGCATCCCGCAAAGCAATGGAACGCAACCAATATCGGAGTCGGTCTGGCTTCAGCAAAAAAATAAAACTACGGTCGTAAATACGTGCAATACGTGTAATAGATAAAGCAGATCCACGTTGCTCGCACAGAAGAGAGTTCAACTTACCCTGCAATCTATCAGCACCTTCCCAATCGACATGCCCCTCACCAAATGCAAATGGATAGCAGATCACACCTGGCCATATCTGCGGCTGAAGAGGCGTAAGCGGAACATCCCCATACACAGCATTAATTTGGCTGACATAGCAATCTGCAAAGCGTTGCAAAGCAGCCTCACCCTTTTCCTTCAATAAGCTGGACTCATCACCCAATCGAACGAAATCACACTGATACTGCACAATATCTGAAGCTATAATTTCCTCATTCTCACTCAACTCCAATGAGGCACCATCCCAATAAGGCAATGACATTACGTCAGCGCTAGATAACGCTGTTGCCTTGCGAGTGAGTAGCCGTGTACTGATACCCGCAGCATATGCTCGCAGCGCTGTATTTTCACTGGAAATCCAGTTAGAAACTCGCTCCAAACCGTCACGAGGCGCACCATTAGCAGCAAAGCCCACCAACTCGCTTTTGTAGGTAAGATACTCCCCCCCCCAAACCGCATGTTGGAGATTAGCGTGCTTTCTAATTACAAGAAATGGTGGAGTAAATCGTGCAACCGAACGAGGTCCTTCTATTTTTTTCTCTGGAACCACGCCAATTTTTGTCACGTCAACACCGTCATCTGCCACCGCATTGGGGGGTAACAGTGGACGCCCAATCAAATGTTCCGCAGGACTTGACTTCCCATCAGCGCCCTCAATAAATCCTTCCCCAAAGTCCCAACCTTGCTCGCCCGCATAATCACGTAATGTTGGATACTCCATCAGGCGCTTCATAAAGCTAAACACCCGACCACCACCAAGCAAATTCGAACGCCAAATTACCGGATATTTACGTAATAGAGTGCGAGGCACCCAATGCATGTCATAGTAGTCAATATCAAAAACTTGTTCAGCGTCTGCTCTGCCAGTCCTTCGAAAAATCGCATGCAGGATTTTATTTTCTGGCTCAGGACGCTTAGCCTCCGCTACTACCACTACAACTTTTGTATCAGCACCACCCTTCTGAAACAAGCCGCGCACCGATATAAAGTCCAGTAACTCACGAACATTCCACCTATCTAAAAATGAATCACGAAATTCAGCCGACTTCTGATTATAAATAAAGCCATATTGCTGAAGCATGGCGAGAACACCACCCTCAACAACTAACCCCATAGCTTCATGAAGAAATAGATAAGCAACTTGATTGTCCGGCAATCGCCCGTGACTATCATCCTGATCATACCTATCACGGCTTCTCCGCGCTCCCGGCGTAGCTAGTCGAGATACAAAGGGAGGATTACCAACAACAACACCAACCTTATTAGACAACAACCCTTTTTCTTTAGCTTCGAAGAAACAACTATGATGAAGAGAAGATCCATTCAAAGAAGGAAATAGCTTAACGCTCACCCGAATTGCTTCAGGCTCCAGAGCGTCACAAAGAGCGAGACACAAGCTGAATGCTGCGAGCTCAACCGCCCCTTTTTCGAGATCAACACCATGAACATGCGTAAGAAGTGCTCGAAGCTCGTCGACATTCGGTTTAGCCCACGAATTTCGGCTACGCCAGTGCAAGACTAGGCGCTTATATGCTTCTACGAGGAATACCCCAGAACCACAGGAAGGGTCTAAAATAACCTCTTCTCGCTCAATCAAACGATCTAGTCGACCCCAACTCAAAGCTTCTTCTAAGATAAGCCGCACAAGCGCTGGCGGCGTATAAACCGAACTACTACTATCGGTTACAAATAGTTGATAGATATGGCTAATTAGCTCAACAGGCAAATCTTTAAATGAATACAATTTCCAGAAAGATAGCTGACCACTAGCTTCTTCATGCGCCTCAATTAGGCGCGCAAACCTGACCATATCTGGCGATGATACTAGCGCTTCACGCTCCTCATCTGTCAACGTGAAAACATGCCCGTTAAAACGTGCTTCCAAGTCCTTAAGCATAGCTACTAAGGCCGGCCCATCCTCAAGCACTTCAAAGAATCGAGTTGCACCAGACTTTTGTTTTGAGAAATAGTCTGGCAATAAAATCTTGCGCTCTTCAAGGTAGGCAATTAGAAGCGACAAAATGAGAAGATGACGGCGCAAGTCTTTACTAAGTAGATCTTGCTGGCTCAAGTCTTTACTAAGCTGCCTCACCGCCTCAACCAAACTTCTATGAGCGGACTTAGACGAAGATAGCATTAACTTACAAA
The DNA here is from genome assembly GCF_019775695.1 of Pseudomonas sp. AO-1. Taxonomy (NCBI): domain Bacteria; kingdom Pseudomonadati; phylum Pseudomonadota; class Gammaproteobacteria; order Pseudomonadales; family Pseudomonadaceae; genus Pseudomonas; species Pseudomonas sp. AO-1. The sequence goes on along the minus strand of NZ_CP079947.1, from coordinate 943,449 downwards.
CAACTGGATCATCCCAGAGTGTTCCATTACGTAGCTGGGTGGCATCCCACCAAGCACTCGCAGAGGCCACTTTGGCAGCAAGATCAAACATCTTTATAGGACGGCAGACTGGGACGCCTTCTGGAGTCGCGAAGTCGGGCTTATGTGCACAACGGAAAAGTTGAACTAGCCCAGGACTCTTTCGGTAAACAAGGGGTACACCACCCCAGCTCCAAAGACGTTTATGAAGCTGAGCGAAAGCACCATCTTCATCTGGCCCCGAAGAAAGAAATATGAAAGCTTGTGCTACAGGTGCGCGTCCACTACGACTTGCCTCGAAGAAAACCGCATAGGCCCCATATGCACGAGCTTTCTCCATCATTGCTACTTCTTCAGGCCATTTACTCTCGCCGCCATAAGTAGCGACGATCACTAAGCCGTCAACGTCGCAATCTCGCTCCGAACCAAGCGATGCAAGCCAAGACTCTGGTTTAGAAAACTCACCCACGAGCGGCCTCGTCATGCACGGTACATTTATGATCGTTCATGATAGCTCACGTTGTTTTTTACTCAGGGCAAAACCTTCTTTGAGCAGATCCACCATGGTCATTCCTTGACTTACGGCATAGCCTTTGAACGCTTTTTTGAAATCCGGATCGACTTTAAAATTCAGCGAACCGAACCTCTCAGCCTCGTTTTGATAGCTCTTTACAGAACCTGTCTTACGCATCTTTTAGCCTAAAAACAACAGATTAAGCTCGGATTATCATAGTAATTCTGCATTTCTTGCAAGCCAGAAAGCCAGAAAGCCAGAAAGCCAGAAATTCCACTAATAGGTTTTGGGCATCAAATGAGAAGCCCAGGTCAATCTGGCACCCGAGCAGCACCTACCCCTCACGTTAAGGGCTCGGCAGGGCGTTATCGGGCCGCTTAGGTTACTATTCTGCCTAAGGCTCAGGCTCCTCTGTAAGAACGAAACCTCAAAGTGGGGGGGCAAATGGGGGGACAAAAATACAATTTGCCAAAAGCACCAGCAAAATAAGGCCAAAACAGCACAACAATGCTGGCCACAAGCCGGCTTTTTAATGCCTGAAAGAAAGCCAGGCCTACCGTCTGAAACCTGAATTCCCATTTGCCTGGTTCGGTGCCCCCTGCTACCGTAACGACAAACGTCATTACAGGTATTGCATCATGGCCTCCATCAACATCCGCATTGATGATGAGCTGAAACAACGCTCCTTCGCCGAGTTGGAGAAGCTCGGCGTCACACCTTCAGAGCTTCTGCGCCAAACACTTCAATACGTTGCTGATCGGGGAAAACTGCCGTTCAAGACCGCACTTATCAGCGAAGAAGATGAAGCGCTCATTGCCGTTGTTAGCGAACGTCTCGCTTCCCCTCAACGAGTCAAGGTAAGTCTGGATGACCTATAGTCTTGAATTCGATCGTCGTGCTTTAAAGGAGTAGAACAAACTGGGCGATACGGTTCGCCAACAATTCAAAAAGAAACTCCTAGAGGTATTGGAGAGTCCTCGAATAGAAGCCAATCGACTTCGCGAGCTACCGGATTGCTACAAAGTGAAGCTGAAAAGCGCTGGATATCGCTTGATCTACCAGGTGCTTGATCAGGAGATCGTTGTGTTTGTAGTCGCTATCGGGAAGCGTGAGCGAGAGGCTGCTTACGAGGCCGCACAGGATCGATTGGAGCCTGAGTGCTGATAACTCCACTGTCGGCGCACTGAATTTGTGCAGCAAGCCACTGCACAAATTGATTCCCCCTCACCCTTGGTGCACCTCGGCAACCAAACGCTTGCCACCCCCTCCACACATTGCTAAATCCCACCCAACACCCATACCCTCTGTTTTGCCCGCATGCCCGCCATCGGCCGGAGCTGACAGTTCAGTATGGGCGTGGCGACCACTCGCGAGTCCGGCTACGACCGGTCGCGCCAACTCTCGGAGGCCGATCAGGTGCTATACGGTACTAAAGACCAGAGAAGAAACCGCGTACAAACCCTGCGTTCTTTATACCTGAGCCTTTCGCAAGACTAACCGGACAGTGCCCGCCAGTCAGGCATCGCACTAAGCCATTAGCACATCCGCCCTAATTGCCCCGCGCCCAACCTCACCACTAAATTTCCATTCTGTTTTTGTGCATTACAAAAGCGCCAAGGAATGGAGCAACACCATGTCGTCGTTTTTCAAACTCACTCAATCCGCTGTTCTGCTGACCGCACTCCTGACCGCTACCACTTCAGCCTTGGCGGACGAGCCGAAGCTTGTTGGTGACTGGTGGATCATTTACGGCAACGGTATTCCCCACAAGAACATCATGTATGTCGCCGACAGTACTTCAGTCGTGCCGTCGAAGCAGACCAAGGGGGCCAAGTTGGTCGCCGTGACGCTGGTCTATGAGGAACCCGGCAAACCGATGATCGATGCCTACAACCTCGAAGTTCAGTGTTCGACGAATAAGGTCCGAATGCTCAATGGCCAGTCGGTTGATCGCATCGCTTACATGATGCGCAACTTGAAAGTTAACGACCAATGGCAGCAGCCGAAGGAGTTCTGGGTGCAGCGCACCAGCGAGTTTGTTTGCTCACCCAATAAAAAGGACATGATTGCGCTGGGCAAGATGGAGTACCTGCAGATGATTCAAGGTATGCAGCAGATGTTCTTCAAACTGGCGCCGATTCAGGAGAAAGGCCAGATGATGGACAACCTCGACTCGATCCTGGGCAACAAGTAAGCGGCGGGAATCACAATGAACCCATGGACTAAAACGTTATTGGCGCTGCTGATAACGCCCGCTGTTTTGCTGATCAATGGTTGCCACTTGATTGCCCAGTCGCGCTGGGAAGGACGCGATGTTCAGGAAGCGCTCGATCTGTTCGGCAAACCCGACTCGATGAAAAAGCAGACCGGCGCCAATGGCGAGAACCTCGCTGTGCTCACTTGGTATAAATCGTCCAGTTGGACCACCACGGAAGCGGCCGGTACTTCAATGAATCACACCGGTAACGGCATGGTTTACACCGAGTATTACCAGACGGTCGGCCACAGTTCCGATTGCAAACTCGAAGCCACAGTCAATAAGGCGAAAAAGATCGTGCTGTTCAGGATCGAGGACGGAAAGATCATTCACGGCAAGTGCATCAACGTGCCGTTCGTGCCTGGTTACATTCCGCCTGGTTTCTAGTGCAACCCTGAGCAGGCTGCTGCTCAGGGATAGCTGAACGACTTCACAAGCGTCAGTTCACCCACCGCTCGCATCGGCACCACAAACGTCTCCATCTTCTCGCTCGGCGTCCCCTCTTCGGTAATCACCGTCACCTGCGCCGTGGTCAGCGGCTGCACCGCCTCTTCCCCGCCCTCATCATCCCCGCGATAACCACCACCGAAGTAGTTCACATACACCAGATACTGGCCCTTGATCGGCGCCGGCATGGCGAAGATTTCCGGGCCATAGCCGGTGGTGACGTCGACGTCGAGCGCGGCGCCGTTGGGTGCGACGCGGTCGCCGTACCAGATGTGCGCGCCGTCGGGGGTGATCAGGTGCAGGTCGAGGTCGGTGCCGTCGCTGTCCCACGACAGCAACACGCGCAGTTTGGCCGGGGTGGCGCCGCCGCTGGCGTTGAGGAACTGCGTGCGGTGGCGTTGCTGGCCGTCGGGGCTGCGCACTTCGACGCTGTTGCTGCCGTTGGGGAAGGAAAACGGGCGGTCGAAGCGGCCGCTGTCGTCGATTTTCAGCGGCATGCTGACGCCGTTGACGATCAGTCGCCCAGGCTCCTTGCTCTTGGGGGTGGCTTTGATTTCGCCGCTGATGCGTGCGGTGTTGGCCTGGCCGACCGGGGTGTTGACCGACGAGGCCGGGTAGTTGACGGTCTGGCGGAAGTTCTCGCCTTCGCCCTCGGGCGCGCCGGTGCGCCAGCCGCCGACCGGGGTATCGAGTTTGACGCTGTCAGCGGCCATTGCCATCGGCCATGCATTGAACGCGCAGAGCAACAGCAAGACCTGTGGATAACGGAGTGTCATGGTCTATTCCAGCAAGAGGTGACGGGCGAGCCCTTCGATGTAGGTTTCATCCTGGCCGTTGGGATGTGCTTCAAAGGCCAGGTGCAGGTATTCGTGAGTCAGGTCGAGGCGATCCTGCAGCGTGAGCACGCCGCGCACATAAATGCGCTGGCGTTCGCGATCGACAAACGGGTGGCCGAACGCCAGTTTGCACACGGCGAAGGTGCTGACTTCGTTGTAGCCGGTTTCGCTTTCCAGCGTGGGACGCCAGCCGCGACGCTGCTTTTGCAGCCAGTCTTGCGCGGCGGGCAGTGCTTCGCAGGAGGCCACCGGGTTGTCCCAACGGCTGAGGCTCGCGCGCGGATAGGCGTGCAGCAGAATCGCGTCGTAGCGCTGACCGGCATTGGCCTGCTCGACGGCCTGTTGCCAGGCCAGTCTGTCCGGGCCGGGCTGGTCGGAGTGATAGGTGACGGTGCTGCCGGCCAGCACCAGATCCGCTGTCCATGCGGCGATGTTGCGCGACTCGGCGGAGGCCGGACGCGGAGCGACGCGCTGACGGTTGCTGCTGTCGTCGATGCTCAGGCAATCGCCGTTGCGCGTGGCGTTTTGCAACAGATAGGTGCGGATCGCCACGGCCAGCGCTTTGGCGGCTTCGGCGGGTTCCGGTTTGGCTTCACGCTCAAGGACGCGGGCGACGTATTCTTCGCGATCAAGTCTGGCGACCAGTTTGTCGTTGAGCAGAAACAGTTCGCCGGCACTGTGGATATCCAGCGCATTGCCGTTGGCGAATTCGACGCGGTAGTCGCCCTGCAAAGGCCCAGAGCCAGCGACGCGCTCACCCGACAGGACTCGCGAAAGCGGATAACGCGAGAACAGTCCGACCTCAACACAACGCCCTGCTTCCGCCGGCCAGGAAGCAGGCAACAGCGTCGCCAACGCCTGCCCGTAATGGCGCAAAACCATCTGACTGGTGCCACGCCCACCGGCCCAGATCGGCGAGCCGTCCGCCGTCCAACCGGCGAAACCACCCTGGCGCGATTGCGGATCCTGATCGCCGAGCCAGCTCCAGGTTTTCACCCGCAGGCGCCCGCCCAGCTCACCGACGACATTGCCGTCCGCCGCGTTCAGCACGACGTCGAGCAACACGCGGCGCATCTGCTCCTGTGCCGGCAGCAACGACAACACTTTCAGCAAATCAGCCACGGAAACCCGGGTAGCCGGTTGCACGCCTGGCAAATCCAGCAACCACGCCGGCGCCTGCCGCGCCTGCCAATACGTGCGCCAATCGGCAGCTGCGATGCCCAACCGCGCAGGCTCGAAGTACAAGCCGCAGGATTTGACCAACGCCTGATCACGCTCGATCCTGCCGCCCGCCGAACAGCAATAAACCTCGTCCTTCGACTGCCCGCGACATTCATACGCCGGCTCGCGCGCACCGGTATCCACCAGCCACGCGTAGACGAACAATTTCCACAGACTGCCCAGCGGCGTATCCAGCGTCGGCGGCAACGGCTCGCGCGCGATCAGTTGCGTGTGATTCAACGACAGCAACTCACCCTTGTACGCCAGCCGCAGCGGCTCATCCTGCGCCGTCGCCAGCGCAGGCATCACACACATCAGCAGCCACAGCAGCGGCCGGTTCATGTCAGTTGACCGTGACCTGACCGAGGGCGGCTTTCGCTTCCTGGGCCTGATGCTGCGGCGCGTAGACCTGAGTGAAACGCACCGGCGGCAGGTTGAACTGGCCCTTCTGCGAGAATCGCACCAGATGGCGCAAACGCAATTCGCCGCTCAGTGCATCCACCGGCACCGCGTAGGCCAGTTGCCCCGGTTCGAAGCGTGCTTTCTCCAGCGCGGTCGGTTCGGTACCGTCCTTGCCCTGCAACTTGATGCCCCAGGTAGTGCGCTCGACATCGGCACCCGGTGGCAGCGGCACTTCAAGCATGCCGTAGCGCAGCGGTTTCGGCGCCTTGCTGGTGAGGATCACTTCGTCCAGGTACAGGCTGTCGCTGGACAGCGGTTTAGCGCCGACCGGCTCCAGTTTGAAGGTGAACGCTTCGTCGCCCGGCACCAGTCGCGACAGACGCCGGGTGATGGTCACGGCCATTGGATCGACCGGCGGTTGCGCAGTCTGGAAGCTCAACGCCGCGCGCAGCGGACGCTCCTGAGTGCCGGACACCGACAACACGCTCGGCACCGGCGTCGCACCCTGCCAGGTCCAGTAGATCTCGCCGGTGGTGCCGTAGTTTTTCTTCCAGCCTTCACCCGGCAGCAGCGCGATGGTCGGCGAGGCCTGAGCGATGCTGCGTTGCAACCAGCTCAGCGCCAGCGCACGTTCGAGGGTCGATTGCTGCGGCAGCAGACGTTGCAGCAACGCCGTCGCGCGGGCCTGATCGAACGCTTGCAGCGACAGGTTCAGCGCCTCGGCAAACGGCTGCGAACTGACCGCCAGACGCTGTTGCGCCGCACCGACCTGTCGATTGAACGCCTCCGGCAACGCGACTTTCGACTGGGTCGCCAGCGCCGCAGTCAATACCCGCGCCGCCGCCAGCCCTAGCGCCGAATCCGGATCGCTCATCACCAGGCTGTCTTCGCCGTCGTCCATCAGGGTTTCGGCGTTGCCCTCACCGGCCTTGGCCAGATCGTCGATCAAACCGCTGAGCAGGGTATTCACCGGCAGGTGCATCTGCTTGGCGAACGACAGGATCAGCGCCCGCTGCAGCAGTGGCGTGTTCGGCGCTTGCTTGGCGTAGACCTCCAGCACCCGCTGCCAATGCTCCGGCGGCAGAGTCAGTTCCAGCACCTGACTGGCGTTCCAGTCGGCGTAGTAGGCGTAAGCAGTCAGGAACGCGTCCGGCTCGCCGTCGAAGCCCCACCAGGTGAAGCTCGCCGACGGCCCGGCCATTTGCACCAGACGCAGGCGGCTGTTCTGCATGATCAGGCGCAGTCGATCGCGGATCTGCGGGTTCGACGCCAGCGACGGATAAGCAATGCTCAGCGGCAGCAAGCGGCTGGCGGTCTGCTCGACGCCACCGTACGGATAGCTCAGCAGATCATCGAGCGCGGAACGGAACAGCGCTTGCGGACTGTCATCCAGACGCAGGCGAATATCGGTGGCATCTGCTGGCAAACTCAACGGTGTGTCGCCGCTGGCCACGTCGAGGCTCTGGGTTTGCGTGACTTGCCAGCCGTCACCCGTCGCACTCAGGCGCACGGCGAGGGCGTCAGCGATTTTGCCGTCCTGCACCAACTCGGCGGTCCACTCACCCGAGGCCAGGGCGAACGCTGGCAGCGGCACGTAGTTGATGCCGTTGTTCAGGGTCACCGGCAGGCGTTGTTCGGCGCCAGCGTAATGGGTGACCAGTTCTGCCTTGACCGGTTTTTCGGCCTGGCTGAAGGCGAACACACCGAGTTGCGGCTGATCGCCTTTGCGGAATTTGCTCGGCCCGCTCCACTTCAGGTACAGCGGTTTTTCCGAACGGACAAACTGCTTCTTCTGCCCGACCTGGCCGTCATCGGCAATGGCCCGCGCGGTGATGCGCCAGCGGGTCAACGAGTCCGGCATCTTGAAGGTGAAACGGGCTTTGCCGTCGGCACCGGTCAACAACTCTGGCTGCCATGCGGCGGTGTCGACGTCTTCACGACGCGGACGCTCCAGCACTTTCACCCCGCGCTCACTGCGGTTGGCCTTGCCCGGTGCGCCGGGGCTGCCCGGCAGCGCGACGTCGTAACTGATGAACGACAGGCTGGCGCTGGTGCGCACGTTGTTGCGCCGTGGGTGATAGAAGAACTGGTCGATGGTCGGCGCGACTTCCGGTTGCAGCGCGTAGACCATTTCATCGACCACGCTGACGGTCAGGTGCGCCGGTACCGCTTTGCCGGCGAACTGCGTGGTCAGATCGACGGTGACGGTGTCGCCCGGCTGATACAGCGCTTTGTCGGTGCTGATCGCCACGTCGATTTGCGGTGCGACCACCTTGATCCCGGCGTTCTGGAAGCTGTACTGCCCGCCCTTGGTGTACAGCACCGAGAAGGTCAGGTTCGGCGCGAAATTGTCCTTCACCGGAATCCGCGCGCGGTATTGGGTGTCGCTGAGTTTTTCCAGCTTCAGCCAGTCGCCGCCCTTGGCCAGCAGCGCGGTGGCTTCGACTTTGTCGCGTTCCAGCGACAGCAGGGCATCGCTGACCGGCTCCGGGAAGGTGATCAGCGCCAGTGCTTCATCGCCAGCCTTGTACTCAGGCTTGTCGAGGACGATTTCCACAGTGCCCGGCACCGCTTTGACGCCCTCCCCCGTAACCGAATGGCCGGTGGCGCCGAGGACACGACCGTGCTGATCTTTCAGCGTCAGGTTGTAAGTACCCGGACGTTCGAAGGCAATGCTGAAGCCCTTGTCGGTGGCCGCCAGTTTGCCTTCACCGGTGCTCTGGTCTTCCAGGCGCACCCAGTTGTAGCTGCTCGGGGTGACCGCTTTGCTCTGCTCGCTGCCGCCATCGTTGACGTAGCGGAACGCAACTTTGTCGTTGACCGCGCTGAAGCGTTGCGGCGCGCTCAGGCGGAAGCTCGCGGCGCCACGGTCGATGAGGATTTCCTTGGTGGTTTTGACCCGATACGCCGCGCCATCACTGGCAAACACGGTGAGCATGTAGCGGCTCGGTTTGTCGGCGGCCGGCAGGTCGAGGGTCGCGTTGCCCTTGCTGTCGGTGGTCAGTTCGGTGCTGGTCAGTTCCACCGGGAATTGCCCGAGGTATTGCAGCTCGTTGTCGACCATCGACAGTTGCTGGGCGCGCAGGCTCAGGCTCAATTTGGCGTTGGCCACCGGTTTGCCGTCCGGGTAGAGCAACACCAGACTGCCCTTCACTGGCTCACCAGTGCGGTAATCCTGCTTGGCCAGGTTCAGCGAGATTTCGAAGTGCGGCTTGATGTATTCGGCCACACGGAAGGCGCTGCTGTAGGCCTGATCCTTGTAGTTGAAGCGGATCTCGTAGCCACCGGCCACGGCGTTGTCCGGCAACTGGAACCGGCCTTGTGTACCGGCCTTGGAATCGAGTTTCAGGTCGAGGTGCTGCAGCTCGGTGCCGGTGGCATCAAGCACACTGACCGTGACGTCAGCCGCACCCGGCAATACCGAATCCCGCGCACTCTTGAACTCGCGACCGACGATTTTCAGCGACACCCAATCTCCCGGGCGATACAGCGGCCGGTCGGTGAACGCGTAGAGTTTGGTGTCGTAGATTTCGCTGTCGTAGTAGAAGTTTTCCGAGACGAACACCCCGCCCTCTTCATCCTCGCCAATGACGAACGAGCGCTCGGGGCTGACGTGTTTCAGGCGCAGCAAACCATCGGCATCGGTGGCACCGCTGCTCATCACGCCGAGGCCGTCAGTCCACAGCACATTGACCTTCGGCACCGAACTGCCTTCGTGTTTGCGCGCGGCCCAGACCAGCAATTCATCGCCGGCAATCTTGCTCACCGCCACGGTGTTGGAAACGAAGACCATGGTGGTCGCGCGGTACTTGCCGATCAGCGCTTCGACCAGGTACAGGCCCGGTTTCAGGTTGCCTAGCGGGATGTACACGTTACCCGGCGCAACGCTGACGAACTCGCTGGAAGACCCGGCCAGATTGACACCGGCCGGCGGCTGGATCGGTTTGGCCTGCCACAGCGGATAACGGAACTGGCTGACCACCGGCAGACCCGGAATCAGCGCGAATTGCGGCTGCGCGTCGTACGGGGTCGGCGCGGCGATGGCGTTGCCCATCTTCAATTCCGGCACTTCTTCGGTGACCTGCTTGCGCGACTCATAGGAGAACGCACGCTGCATCACCCGCCGCGACTTGCGGTACCAGTTGTCCCACAGGTACGCGAGGGTGTTGGACAGGCCTTCGCCCTTGAACTGACCGTCGCTGACCACGCGGTGCAGGTTCTTCTGGCGCTTGAGGAAATCCAGCGGCTTGTCGATGCGATACACGCGAATGTCGGCGCCGCCATAGGGTTCCATACGAAAGCGGCGGTAGTCGCGGCCCGGCGCTTCGAGTCGGACCATTGCCTGCTCGTCGGCGGCGAAACTGCTGTCGGCCAGCAGGAAGAAGCTTTCACCGGCGACCGGCGTGTAGCCACTCGGCTCCACCGAATCTTCAGCGTTGACGGTCGCCAATGGCAGCAACAGCGCCAGCAGCAGAGGAATTCGAGCGCAGAGTCGCAGCATGCGGGCACCGGTCATTGGGAGAGAAAGTTCAGTCGATAGACGCCGATGAAGTTGGGGTTGGCTGCGTCGGGTATCCATCGGGTGTCCTTCCATGTCATGAGTTGCTGCAGGCTTGCCGAACGCATGCCGTTGTCAGTGGGGGTGGTGGTGCCGGTGTGATAGGCGATGTAGCGGCCCATCCAGATCATCAGGTGCTGATCGTCGCCCTGATCGAAAAACATCAGGTCGCCGGGGCGTGCCTGGGACACGTCGCGGCTGACCAGATGGCTGTTGAACTGAATCAGTTTGATCGCGTTGACGTACGGCCCGACCTTGCCGCCGCCCTGCTGCCATTGCCGGGCGAGCTTGCGCTGCTCATCGCTGAGCGACAGTTCCGGCGGCAGGTAGCGATTGGACAGGCCGTTGCTGCGCAGCCATTTGTCGTCGTGGACTTTCAGCGCTTCGTTGGCGGCGAAACGCACAAGGCCTGCGCAGTCCTGCTGATACCAGCGCGGGCTCGGGCCCTGGCTCAGTTGTTCCTGAGCGATGCGCACGAACCAGGCGCGGAATACCTGGGACTGCGCCGGATCCAGCGCCGGCGTTTCGACGGCTCGGGCGCCCGCGCTGAGCAGTAGCGCGAGCAGGCCGAGGCTGCGGATCAGTGTCGTCACAGCGCTTTCCACTCCAGCGGCAGCCATTGCCAGTGGCCGTCAGGCTCGCTGCCTTCCGGCAGGGTCAGGGCGTATTTGCCGTAGCCGCCGAGGGTGCGCAGTTTCGGAATCAGGTAGGTTTGCGCGGCGTTGTAGAACACCGGCTCCATGTCCTGCGGCAGGCTGTCGAGGGTTTCCTGCTGCATCAGTTGCGCCATCGAATCCGGACCGAAGTAGATCGGCATCAGCACATCTTTCGGCAGCACGTCGGCCATCGGCGGGAAGCGCTTGTCGAGAGTACCGAGAGCCTTGTCCACCAGTTTGTCGTCGAGGGAAAACAGCAGCGTCGAACCGTGGCGCGCGAGGCTGACTTTCATGAAGGCGCGGCCGCTGATCGCGTCCGGATTCTCGGCAGTCTTGGCGGCGTACGGGCCGAAATTGGAGCTGACCTGACGCTGCCAGACATGGCTCTGGCCTTCCTGCTTCTCGACCACCGGGAATGCGTGTTCATCGACATTCGTCTCGTAGGCGCCCACCATCGAACCGAACAACGTGCCCAGGTCGCCATCGAGCTTGCTGCTGTCTTCGTTCTTCAGGCTGGCGACCAGCAACGGCGTGTACAACCGTGAATCGGCGTACCAGCACAGGCCCGCCGCGCCGGCCACATGCTCGGTGAGCTTCTGCGCCACCGCTTCGTCGGCGCCGAGTTTCACCAGCAGCGGTTTCTGCGGTTCGGCCGCCACCGGCAAGGTCACGCAGGCACTGGCGCCCAGCGGCATGGCTTGCCACACCGGTTTGAAATCGAAGTCCGGCTGATTATCCAGTTCGTCCATGGCGAGGTAGCTGTGCCAGCCCTTGTCATCCATGTCGAAACGCAGCCCGGCGAAGTTCGGGATGAAGCGCTGATAGCCCATCGCAAGGACGCTGGAATTGACCGACAGCCGCTGTTTGATCTCCGGCGCCTTCGCGGGCAGACCGAAAGCCTCGGGGAACAGTTTGTCGCCGTTGAGCAGCGCTGCCAGCGCTTGCGGCGAGACGTGCCCGGACTCTTCCGATTCGCCATTGGCCGGGTCGTAATATTTGTTCGGGTTGGACAGCACCACCAGTTTGTCGCCGCGCGACGCGAACAGCAGCGATTTGCTGGCGTTGTAGCTGAGCTGGTACAGCGGCACTTCGTCGCTGCCGACCTTGAGGCTGCCAAAGACGCTGAGTTGAGAATCGTCCAGCGCCACTTTCGCCAACGGTTCAAGCAGCTTCGCCAGGCCGCCGCGATCCATCACCAGCAGGAAATCCTTGAGCCGGCCATCGGCACCACGCCAAAGCGCGACGTCGGCCGGTTGATCGAAAAGCTGCTCGATCAGGCTGTCCTGCAGCTTCAGGTCGTGTTCGTAGATGATCCGCCGCAGGCTGCCGATCAGCCCCAGGCGATCGGCGTGGGTTTCGTAATAGAAGACGAAATCCTCGGTGAGCGTAGCCTTGAGGAACGGCACCGTCAGCAGGTCCTTGGGCAACTGGCTCAGGGAGCGGGTTTCCAGCAGCGCATCCGGACGGCTCAGGCCGAGCCTGTCACTGGCCAGTGCCGCCGCCGGCACCTTGGGCTTGTGCAGGAGCCAGCCAAGACCACCGGCCACCCCGGCCACCAGGACCAGCCCGATCAGCAGCGCCGGCCAGCGCCGGGAAGGTTGGCCGGCAGGTGTCGGGACGGCCGGAGAAGCAGCGTTATCACTCATGTTCACAAAACCCGAAGTTCATCCGTGGAGCGGGATGCTTAATAGTTGAAAGTCTTGACCAGCAGCAGGTCACCGATCGCCCGCAGGGGCACGATGAATGTTTCGCGTTTTTCGTCGACCGTGTTTTCGTTGAGCACCAGCGTGATTTGCGAGGTGATGACCTCGTTCTGGTTGCTGGCCTCCTCGAAGTTATAGCCGCCGTCGCCGAAGTTGCCCCAATAGTTGACGTAAACCAGATAGGTGCCATGCAGCGGCGCGGTCATGGTGAACATTTCCGGGCCGGGGCCATCGACGCCATCCGGATCCAGACCGCCGCCGTTGGTCAACGCCGTGTGGGCGAAAAACGCATGCTGGCCGTCCGGGGTAATGATGTGCAGATCGAGCTCGGCCTTGGGATCATCCCAGCCGAGCACCACACGAATCTTCGCCGGGGTGCGCAGGTTGTTCGCTTCATAGAACTGCACACGCTTGAGCGACTGACCCTCGGCACTGCGCACTTCGACACTGTTGGAACCGGCGCCGAACGCATAGGGCCGGGCGAATCGCCCGTCATCGTCGGTGTACAGATTCAATGGATTGCCGTTGACCGCCAGCGTGTGCGGCCCGCGCTGATTGCCGATGGCCTTGAGCTGGCCCTGGATCATCGTGCGATTGCGCTGAATGCCGCGATCGATCGGCGGCGTGGGATAGGCGACTTGCGGGTTTTCACTGCGATCAAGCAGGCCGTGATAACGCCAGCCACCGGACGGTTCTGACAGCTCGGCAGTCGGCGCCGCCAGCAGCGCAGGCGCGCAAGCCCAACCGATCAGCAGCCAAAGAAATGAACGCATGTAATGCCTCCTGCCATGCCTGAACGAAACCTTGCACCCGATCCTCGGTACTTAACAGCGGTGAAAACTGCGTTTCGTCTGAAAGACCCCGTGACTAGCGGGTCGTAGAAGGCGCGAAGATTAGCGATTCGGCAGTTTTTTAACAATCGGATACATCTGGATTTGCGGTAAGAATCACGTCCGCTTGGTGGACGATGAGCCGAATAGGCGTCATATTCGGCTCACGAAATGAGCCGAATAGCGTTTCTATTCGGCTCACGCACTCAGGAATGGCATTTCATGGCAACTCACTGGATCTGGCAGCAGCCCGACTGGCCCGACTTCAACTGGCAGGCAGAGCGTCTCACTGCGCTGTTGCGCGAATGCGTTCAGGCGCAGGGACAATTGATGGGCATGGCGGGATCAGTGGGCAATTCATTGAGCGCTCAGACTGAACTGGACGCGTTGCTGCAAAACATCGTGACCTCCTCGGCCATCGAGGGGGAACAATTGAATGTTGAATCCGTGCGTTCTTCACTGGCACGACGCCTGGGGCTGGAATCGCCTGATGGCGACAACGTCAGCAAGCGCAGCGAAGGGCTCGCGCAACTGATGCTCGATGCCACTCAACGCTTTGCCGAACCGCTGACACTGCAACGATTGCTGGAATGGCATTCATGGCTGTTTCCAGAACAGGAGAGTGGTTTCCTTTCGCGTGCAATCAATGTCGGCGCATTACGCGGCGATGAGCCGATGCAGGTGGTTTCAGGGCGAATCGACCGTCCGACCGTGCACTTCGAGGCGCCACCGCGACAAGGCCTTGAGCGGCAACTCGACAGTTTTCTCAAGTGGTTCGACGCCAGTCGGCAACAGGCAGGCCTCGATCCATTCTTGCGAGCTGGTATCGCACATTTCTGGTTCGTCACCTTGCATCCGTTCGACGACGGCAATGGACGCCTGACTCGCACCCTTACCGATCTGGCACTGGCTCAGAGCGAAGCGCAGGCGATTCGTTTTTATGCGATGTCCGCCAGCATCCTCGATGATCGTGCGGGCTATTACCGGATTCTCGAATCCAGTCAGAAAGCCACGCTGGACATTACCGACTGGCTCACATGGTTCCTGCAAACCTTACTGCGCAGTCTGCAACAGGCCATCGCGCGGATTGAAAGTGTGTTGGGAAAATCACGCTTCTGGCAGGCGCACCGCGAATCCGGGCTGTCGGCGGAGCAGATCAAAGTGCTCAATCGTTTGCTCGACGGTGGTGAGCGCGGTTTCGAGCACGGTATCAGTGCAGCGCAATACCAGAGTGTGGCCAAGGTCTCCAAAGCCACGGCCACCCGACATCTGGCGGAACTGCTGGAAAAAGGCTGCCTGCAACGTCTTCCGGGCGGGGGGCGGAGCACTCGGTATCAGATTCAATATCCGGGTGACTCGACCGACTGACACCCTTGTCCGTCGGCCCACTCATTTGCCCATAAACCCCCTATCTGCTAGTGTCGCGCCGGTTTAACGTCAACCGGAAATCGCCGCCATGGCCCGCAAAAAAGCTGCACTGGATTTCGAACAGTCCCTCGCCGACCTGCAAACACTGGTCGAGCGTCTGGAGAACGGTGAATTGTCGCTGGAAGACTCGCTGACCGCTTTCGAGCAGGGCATCGGTCTGACCCGTGACTGCCAGGCAGCGCTGGCCCAGGCCGAGCAGAAGGTGCAAGTGCTGCTGGAGCGCGATGGCGAACTCGCCGAGGAACCCTTCGACGCGGAACAGCCAGAATGATTGCGGCGTATTCGGCGACCAGCCAGGCGCGGGTCAATGCAGCACTGGAAATCCTCTTCAAGGCACCGCTGCCGGAGCTGTCGCGCCTGTACGAGGCGATGTACTACAGCGTGATGATTGGCGGCAAGCGCGTGCGTCCGCTGCTGGCCTACGCCGCGTGCGAAGCGCTGGGCGGCAAGGCTGAACAAGCCAACGGCGCGGCCTGCGCGGTGGAGCTGATCCACGCTTACTCGCTGGTGCACGACGATTTGCCGGCGATGGACGACGACGATCTGCGTCGCGGCCAGCCCACCACCCACAAGAAATTCGACGAAGCCTGCGCGATCCTCGCCGGCGACGGCTTGCAGAGCCTGGCCTTCAGCGCCCTGCTCGATCCGCGCCTGAGCAATCTGGATGCCGACATCCGCCTGCAACAGGTCACGGCGCTGGCGCACGCGGCAGGCCCGGCGGGCATGGTCGGCGGTCAGGCCATCGACCTCGGTTCGGTCGGTCTGAAGCTCGATCAGCAAGCGCTGGAGCAGATGCACCGGCACAAGACCGGCGCGCTGATCGAGGTCAGCGTCAAACTCGGCGCTCTGGCCAGCGGCCGTGCCGAAAAAGATCAACTCAAGGCTCTGCAGACTTATGCACAGGCCATCGGTCTGGCCTTTCAGGTGCAGGACGACATTCTCGACGTCGAAAGCGATACCGAAACCCTCGGCAAACGCCAGGGCGCCGACATCGCTCGCGACAAACCGACCTACCCGGCCCTGCTGGGACTGGACGTGGCCAAGGCCTATGCCCTTGAGCTGCGCGATCAAGCCCTGCACGCGCTGCGACCGTTTGACGCGGCCGCCGAGCCTTTGCGCGACCTGGCCCGGTATATCGTCGAGCGGCGCAACTGAACGCCAACCTGCCAAAAAAGACCAACGCGTGGGCAGGGGGCGATGCATCAGGTAAACTGCCGCATCTTTTATACCTATAACGATTCGCCTGATGCCCACGACGTTTCATGAGATTCCCCGCAAGCGCCCGACCACGCCCCTGCTCGACCGCGCGAACACGCCGGACGGCCTGCGCCGGTTAGGCGAAGCCGAGCTGGAAACCCTGGCCGATGAGTTGCGCCTGGAATTGCTCTACACGGTCGGCCAGACCGGTGGGCATTTCGGTGCCGGCCTGGGCGTCATCGAGCTGACCATCGCGTTGCATTACGTCTTC
The DNA here is from genome assembly GCF_019775695.1 of Pseudomonas sp. AO-1. Classification (NCBI taxonomy): domain Bacteria; kingdom Pseudomonadati; phylum Pseudomonadota; class Gammaproteobacteria; order Pseudomonadales; family Pseudomonadaceae; genus Pseudomonas; species Pseudomonas sp. AO-1. The sequence goes on along the minus strand of NZ_CP079947.1, from coordinate 927,111 downwards.
GACACCCCGGATGACCGGCTGGTATGGGACGTCGGTCATCAGGCGTATCCGCACAAGATCCTCACCGGTCGTCGCCAGCGCATGGAAACCTTGCGCCAGAAGGACGGCATCGCCGCCTTCCCGCGTCGCGCCGAGAGCGAGTACGACACCTTTGGCGTCGGCCACTCCAGCACCTCAATCAGCGCAGCGCTGGGCATGGCGATTGCCGCCCGCCTGCAAAACAGCGATCGCAAGGCGATTGCGGTGATCGGTGACGGCGCGCTGACCGCCGGCATGGCGTTCGAGGCGCTGAACCACGCGCCGGAAGTCAACGCCAACATGCTGGTGATCCTCAACGACAACGACATGTCGATCTCGCGCAACGTCGGTGGCCTGTCCAATTATCTGGCAAAGATTCTTTCCAGCCGTACTTACGCGAGCATGCGTGAAGGCAGCAAGAAAGTCCTGTCGCGCCTGCCCGGCGCCTGGGAAATCGCCCGTCGCACCGAAGAATACGCCAAAGGCATGCTGGTTCCCGGCACCCTGTTCGAAGAGCTGGGCTGGAACTACATCGGCCCGATCGACGGCCACGACCTGCCAACCCTGATCGCCACCCTGCGCAACATGCGCGATCTGAAAGGCCCGCAGTTCCTGCACATCGTCACCAAGAAAGGCAAAGGCTTCGCTCCGGCGGAAGTCGACCCGATCGGTTACCACGCGATCACCAAGCTCGAACCGCTCGACGCCCCGGCCGCTGCGCCGAAAAAGGCCGGCGGGCCGAAGTATTCGGCGGTGTTCGGCGAGTGGCTGTGCGACATGGCCGCGGCTGACCCGCGTCTGGTCGGGATCACCCCGGCGATGAAGGAAGGCTCGGACCTGGTGGCGTTCAGCGAACGTTTCCCGCTGCGCTACTTCGACGTGGCGATTGCCGAACAGCACGCCGTGACGTTCGCCGCCGGCATGGCCTGCGAAGGTGCCAAACCGGTGGTGGCGATCTACTCGACGTTCCTGCAACGCGGCTACGACCAGTTGGTGCACGACGTCGCGGTGCAGAACCTCGACGTGCTGTTCGCCATCGACCGCGCCGGTCTGGTGGGCGAAGACGGCCCGACCCACGCCGGCAGCTTCGACCTGTCTTACCTGCGCTGCATTCCGGGCATGGTCATCATGACCCCGAGCGATGAAAACGAACTGCGCAAGATGCTCACCACCGGCCACCTGTACAACGGCCCGGCGGCAGTGCGTTATCCGCGCGGCACCGGCCCGAATGCGAGCATCGACAAGGATCTCGAACCGATCGAAATCGGCAAGGGCATCATCCGTCGTCAGGGCAGCAAAGTCGCTCTGCTGGTGTTCGGCGTACAACTGACCGAAGCGCTGAAAGTCGCCGAGAAGCTGGATGCGACCGTGGTCGACATGCGCTTCGTCAAGCCGCTGGATGAAGCATTGGTACGCGAGATCGCCGGCAGCCACGAGTTGCTGGTGACCATTGAAGAGAACGCGATCATGGGCGGCGCCGGTGGTGCGGTCAGCGAATTCCTGGCGCGGGAGAACATCCTCAGGTCGATGCTGCACCTGGGCTTGCCGGACATCTACGTCGAACACGCCAAACCGGCGCAAATGCTGGCCGAGTGCGGGCTGGATGAAGCGGGCATCGAAGCCTCGATTCGCGAGCGTCTGACTCTGCTCAACAAGTAATCACCATGCCTGTGGGAGCGGGCTTGCCCGCGATGAGGTCGGCACAGTCAACATTGATGTTGGATGTACCGACGCCATCGCGGGCAAGCCCGCTCCCACAGTGTTTTGTGTCGCTAGAAATTTTGTGCACACCAGAAATACCAACGGAACACCGATGAACCTCTCGCGCCTCGCCCTGCCCCTCTTCCTGCTTCCCACCGCCAACACCCTCGCCGACACCTTCGAACGCGATCAGGCCCTGAAACTGCCGGACACGCTGATCAGCGCCAACCGCCAGGTCGAAGCGCGCAACGACAGCAGCGCCGCCAACACCGTGTTCACCCGCGAAGACATCGACCGCCTGCAACCGGGCAGCGTCACCGACCTGCTGCAACGGGTGCCGGGCGTGCAGGTGGCACAGGCCGGCGGGCGCGGTAGTCTGCCGGGGATCTACATTCGCGGCACGCAATCGGCGCAGAGTCTGGTGCTGGTCGACGGCCAGCGCATCGGCAGTTCGACCTCCGGCGACAGCAATCTGCAGCACCTGAACATCGACCAGATCGAGCGCGTGGAAGTGTTGCGCGGTTCGCGTTCAGTGATTTACGGCAGCGATGCGATTGGCGGGGTGATTCAGATTTTCACCCGGCGCGGCAACGAGCAGGGCCTGCAGCCGCGCTTGCACGTCGGCTTCGGCAGCAACCAGACCTGGGAACGCAGCCTCGGCCTGTCCGGGGGCGATGACAAAACCCGCTTCAACCTCGGCGCCAGCCTCGATGACACCGCCGGTATCGACCGTACCCACGAGTCCTACCCCAGCGACAGCGATCATGATGCCTATCGCAATAAATCCGTCAGCCTGAGTCTCAGCCATGCACTGACCGATGACATCGAAGTCGGCGCCAACCTGCTGGATAACCGTGGCAAGAGCGAGTTCGACAATCCGTTTGGCCGCTTTGACACGAGCACCTTCGAGTCGGTGCAGCAACAGCCCTACAGCGACTTCAACGTCAGCAGTGTCAGCAGCTACGTCGACGCGCGGGTCAACGAAATCTGGAAAACCCGCGTCGAATTCGGTCACAGCGAGAATCGCGAGAAAACCTTCGACAAACTCAGCGACGAGCGCACGGTTTTCAATACCTATCGCGACTCGGTGAACTGGCAGAACGACCTGACCCTGGATGCGCGCAACAGCCTGCTCCTCGGCGGCGACTGGTACGAGGACCGGGTCAACAGCAGCACCGCATTCAACGAAGACAGCCGCTGGAACCGCGCCGCGTTCATTCAGCATCGCTATCAGGCCGACAGCTTCTCCACCGAACTGGGTCTGCGTCACGACGATAATCAGCAGTTCGGCAGCCAGAACACCTGGAGCGGCACCTTTACCCTGCCGCTGAACCCGGACAACGACCTGCTGCTGAGCTACAGCGAAGGCTTCCGCGCGCCAACCTTCAACGACCTGTACTACCCGGACTTCAGCAACCCGGACCTGAAACCGGAAACCTCGAAAAGCTACGAACTGCAATGGCGCAGCCAGTTGACCGATAGCAGCCGTTTGGAAGCGTCGATCTACCGCACGGATCTGCAAGACGCGATTATCTTCGGCAGCAACTCACGCCCGGAGAACGTGGCCTCGGCGCGGATCAATGGCTTTGAAGCGGCGTTGAAACAGGAACTGTTCGGCTGGCAAAGCAATCTCGGTGTGGCGATTATCGACCCGCGTGATCGTGATACCGGGCACACTCTGGCGCGTCGTGCGCGGCGTACATTGAGCTGGGATTTGGATCGGCAGTTTGACCAGATCGGCGTCGGAGCGAGTTGGCAGGCTGTTAGCAGCAGTTATGACGACCTGAAAAATGAAAACCCGCTGGGTGGCTACGCCTTGTTCGGCTTGCGCAGCAGTTGGGCGCTGAACCGCGAGATCAAGCTGGATCTGAAGGTCGATAACGTTTTCGACAAAGGCTACAGCCGGGCGAATTACAGCTATGACGGCAGCCGGTATGGCTATCGCGAGGAAGGTCGAGTCTGGATGTTTGGGGTCACCTGGACTCCAGGACTTAACTGAACTCCCTGTAGGAGCTGCCGAAGGCTGCGATCTTTTGATCTTGATCCTCAGCGACTCCAAGTCAGCCACAAGCAAGATCAAAAGATCGCAGCCTTCGGCAGCTCCTACAGGGGTCAGCGGTGTGGCTGAATGAGTTGGCAGAGTTTGGCGGTCGCTTCGATCATTTGGCCGCTTGGGCGCTCCAGGCCTTTATCCGTGACCAATAGCAATTGTCCTCTCCTCACCGCCGCCACTTGCGGCCAGGCTTTCCACGCATCAAGCTGCGCCTGATCGCCAGCCAGAATCACCTGCGGATCGCGCTGTAACACCGCCTCGATACTCACCTGTGGCGCCGGCAAACTCAGGTCGGCAAACACGTTGCGAGCGCCACACACCTCAAGCGCATCGCTGATGATCTGCCCGCCACCGACGGTGTACAGCGGCTTGTCCCAGACTTGATAGAACACGTTCAGCGGCGTGTCCCGGCGGTAGCGCTGGCGCAGGTCATCGAGTTTCTGGCGCAGTTGCGCCGCCAGTTTCACTCCGCGCTCAGGCCGGCCTAGTTGCGCGGCAATAGCTTCGATCTGTGCAGAAAGTTGTTCGAGACTGTGCGGTTCGGCGACGTAAGTCGGGATATTCAGGCGTTTGAGTTGATCGCGTTGCGCCGGACCGACGCTGCCGGGCCACAGCAACAACAAATCAGGCGTCAGGCTGAGCAGGCGTTCCATGTCCAGCTGACCGTAGTGGCCCACTGACGAGATATCCTTGAGTTCCTCCGGACGCTCGCCAGCATCGAGTACGCCCACCAGCAGGTCCACCGAATCCAGCTCAACGACGATTTCCGACAGCGAAGGCGCGAGGCTGACCACCCGCAGACTCGCCAGCACCGGGCCGGCGCAGGCCAGCAGCAGAACCGCCAGCCACAGACGACGCATCAGCCGAGTTGACGCGGGATACGGTAGAGGTAGAACAGCACGGCCGTGGACAGCGCCAGCAACATCAGCGGTACGGCTTCAAGGCCGACGAATACCGCCAGCGCACCGATCCATGCCGGCAACGATGCCGCGAGCAAGGCAATACGGCGCTGGGTGGCCAAAGCAATCCAGGCCGTCGGTTCATCAGGGGTGTCGAGGGCTTTCTGCGTGGCGATCAGCGCGTGTTTGTAGCGCCCGAAGAACTTCAGGCTGACAAACATCGACGCAACGCCGGCGATGAACAATGGCATGGTCAGCACCGGCACAATGCCCTCGCCCTGACCGAACAGCAGGTTCAGGACAAACAGCGGCAGCAGCGCCAGCGCCAGATACTTCCACCAGTCGACCGCCAGGCGGCGCCGCACCTGACCGCGGGTCACGCGCGGTCTACCTCGCCCTGATGCTCGTTGCCCATCATGTGGTCGAGCTTGCTGGCCTTGGTTGCCAGATACAGTTTGTTGTGCGGGTTGTGCCCGGTGTGCAGCGGCACACGCTCGGCAACGACGATGCCCATGTCGGTCAGGGCTTTGACCTTGCGCGGGTTGTTGGTCATCAGACGCAGCGACTTCACGCCCAGATGCTCGAGCATCGGCAGGCACATGGCGTAGTCACGCTGATCGGCGGCAAACCCAAGACGCTCGTTGGCTTCAACGGTGTCGGCGCCGCCGTCCTGCAACTCGTAGGCGCGGATCTTGTTCAGCAGACCGATGCCGCGACCTTCCTGACGCAGGTACAGCAGCACGCCACGGCCTTCACGGGCGATGGCCTTGAGTGCCGCTTCGAGTTGCGAGCCGCAGTCGCAGCGCTGGCTGAACAGCGCGTCACCGGTCAGGCACTCGGAGTGCAACCGGCCGAGCACCGGGGCACCGTCGTCAATTTCACCGAGGCTCAGCACGACGTGCTCGCGGCCGGTGGCTTCATCGAGAAAACCGTGCATGGTGAATTGTGCAAAAGGCGTTGGCAGCTTGGAAGCGGCGACAAAAACGACAGGCACCGGTGTGCTCCTGATCTAAAAGTCTGAAGATTCGCAGGCCGGCATTGTAACAGCAGGTTCCTGCAGACGCTTAGGCTGAATTATCGGGCATAACGATCAAAAAGTTTGATAACACCTCGGACAACAGGGATCCCTGCAGGAGCTGTCGAGTGAAACGAGGCTGCGATCTGTTGATCCGTTTTTTAAGATCAAGATCAAAAGATCGCAGCGTACCGCAGCTCCTACAGGGAGGGGCGTCAGTTCGACTCGAATGGATAAGGCTGCTTCCACCGCTCGAAAACCGGCTTCAGCTCCCCGCTCTTGACCAATTGCTCCATGCGCCTGTCGAAGAGCGCCATCAGTGTGCGCGCTTGCGGCGTGTCGGCGAAGCACAGGTACAGCGGCAATTCGGCGATATGCGTCTTGCGAAACTGCGTCGGATCCTTGGCCCGGCCGATCACATAATCGATTTCGGTCTGCGCATCGATGTAATAGTCCGCGCGGTTGTGGGTGAGCATCGACAGGATGCCGGTGCGCCGCACGACCTCATTGTAGTTGCGCACATTGGGCAAATAATCCTGATAGTCGTAACCGCGTACCCACGCCAGGCGATAGTTGCCGAGGGTCTCCGGGGTCGGTGACGGATTGCTCGCCAAGCCCAGGGCGTAGATGTGATCGGTGTCGAAGTTCCAGCGCGGGTATAGCAGGTCGCCGGCCTCGTTTTTATACGAACCAACGCAGGCATCGACTTCGCCGCGCTCGGCCAGACCGACGGAGCGCGTATAGGGTTCAGTGCGGATATCGAGCTTCACCCCGGCCGGTTCGAACACCTTGCGCAGCACGTCCCAGCCCAGGCCATGGCCGTCGGCGGCGGTGTAATCTTCCCAGTCTTCGCTGGCCAGATGGATGACCGCAGGCGTCGGCGCAGCTTCCTGCGCACTGGCAACAGTGCCCAGCAAGGTCAAAAACACAAGCGCCAGCCAGCGTCGAGCCATCCCTCGTTTCCTCACTTAACCCTGACGATCCGGATCAGGCGAAAATCCACACCAGCCCCTGCATCGCCAGCCAGGCAAACACGCCGGCCAGCACGTCGTCGAGCATGATGCCGACGCCGCCGTGGACATGCCGGTCGATCCAGCGAATCGGCCATGGCTTGAGAATGTCGAAGAAGCGGAACACCAGGAACCCCGCGAGCAACCAGTACCAGCCTTCCGGCACCAGCCACAGGGTGATCCACATCCCGACCATTTCATCCCAGACGATGCCTTCGTGGTCGTGCACCCGCAGATCGTCGGCCACCTTGCCGCACAGCCAGAAGCCGAACAGCATTGTAATTCCGAGCATCAGCCAGTAACCCCAGTCGGGCAGCATCTGCCACAACGGGATAAAGGGTAGCGCAACTAACGAACCCCACGTGCCCGGTGCTTTCGGCAAGGTGCCGGAGCCGAAGCCGAACGCGAGGAAATGCCAGGGATTGCGCCAGACCGACGGCGGAACGAATTCGGCCGGAACCTGTTTCGGGTGATCTGTCACGGTGTCTCCTGAAAATGTTGATAACCGCGGATTTGCGGGGTGATGTCGTGTCCTTCGCGATCCAGCAGCACCACACCCTGGCCCTGCGCCACACGCCCGATCACATGGATCGGCCAACCATCGGCCAGCAGCGCCGGCAACTCGACGGACGGTAGCGTGAAGGCCAGCACATAGTCGTCGCCGCCGCTCAACGCTGCCCGTTCGGCACCGCGCTGACCGAGAAACGCCACTAAAGCATCGGACAACGGTACGCGCTCGCGTTCAACTTCGAGTCGAACCCCCGAGGCCAGAGCGATATGCCCGCAATCGGCGAGCAGGCCGTCAGAGATGTCGAGGGCCGATGTGGCCTTGCCACGCAAGGCCTGACCGAGCGCCAGTTGCGGTTGCGGCGACCAGTAATGATCGAGCAACGGCTGGGCGATATCTGCTTCGGCCTCACGCTGGCCAAGCACCAGCGGCAACGCCCCGGCGGCATTGCCCAGCTCGCCGCCGACGCAGAGCAGATCGCCCGGTTGTGCGCCGCTGCGGGTCAAGGCCTGCCCGGCCGGAACGCGACCGAATACGGTCACCGTCAAGCTCAACGGCCCGCGCGTGGTGTCACCGCCGACCAGCGCGATGCCGCAGCTCTGCGCCATGCGATTCAAACCGCGGGCGTAGGCTTGCAGCCAATCGGCGGTCACCGTCGGCACAGTCAGGGCAAGGGTAAAGGCAACGGGCGTAGCGCCCATGGCGGCCAGGTCGCTGACCGCGACGGCCAGCGAGCGCTGACCGAGCAGAAACGGATCGCAGGGATCGGCGAAATGCACGCCGGCCACCAGCGTATCGGTGGAAATCGCCAGCTGCTCCCCGGGGGGAACCGCCAGCAAGGCGCAGTCATCGCCGATCCCCAGAGCAACGCCCTCGCCGCCCTGCGCACAAGGCGCGGCGGCGAAGAAATTGCGGATCAGCTCAAACTCGCCCATGAGGTCTCAAGCGCGTATCAGCGCTTGAACGCCTTCACTTCAGCTTCACGCAGGCGCGGAGCCAGCTTGTCGAGTACGCCGTTGACGAACTTGTGGCCGTCGGTCGAACCGAAGACTTTCGCCAGCTCGATACCTTCGTTGATCACCACGCGGTACGGCACATCGACACGCTTGAGCAGTTCCCAGGTGGACAGGCGCAGAACCGCCAGCTCAACCGGGTCCAGCTCTTCGATTTCGATGTCCAGGCATGGCTTGAGCGCGGTGTCGATTTCGCTCTTGAACTGCGGAACCCCGTGCAGGATCTCGCGGAAGTAGGCGCCATCGACATCGGTGAAATCGTTATCAACGCGAAACTGCGCTTCGATCTCGTTCAGCGATTGCCGGGCCATGTGCCACTGATACAGGGCCTGAGTCGCGAGCTGACGGGCTTCGCGGCGCTTGGCGCTCTTCGATGGCTTGCCGGCATCCGCAGGTTTCGGATCGCGCGGGTTGAAACGATCGCTATCGTCGCTAATCACTTGGCCTCCAACTGCGCCAGCAGGCTGACCATTTCCAGAGCGGACAGGGCAGCTTCAGCACCTTTGTTGCCGGCCTTGGTGCCGGAACGTTCGATGGCTTGCTCGATGGAGTCAACGGTCAGGACGCCGAACGCGACCGGTACGCCGAATTCCATGGACACCTGGGCCAGACCCTTGGTGCACTCGCCTGCCACGTATTCGAAGTGCGGAGTGCCGCCACGAATGACCGCGCCGAGGGCGATGATGGCTGCGAACTCGCCTTTCTGGGCGACTTTCTGCGCAACCAGCGGGATTTCGAAGGCGCCAGGTGCGCGGATGATGGTGATGTCGCTTTCGCTCACGCCGTGGCGAACCAGGGCATCAACTGCACCGCTGACCAGGCTTTCAACCACGAAGCTGTTGAAACGGCCCACTACCAGAGCGTAGCGGCCTTTAGGGGCGATGAAGGTACCTTCGATGGTCTTCAGGGTCATTCGTCAGATCTCTTAAAGAGCCGGGACGCGTCTCGTACGCATCCCTCAGTGATATTAGCCACAAATTCATGACCGGAAACACCGCATTGCTGTTCGACTACACCCTGTGGCGAGGGGCTTCATCCCCGATGGACTGCGCAGCAGTCCCAACCAAATAGGGCCGCTACGCAGCCCGTCGGGGATGAATCCCCTCACCACAAGGATCTACATCAACAATGCCGAATTCACCGGGTCATTATTCGGAGGGCACGTATTCTACAACTTCCAGATCGAAACCGGATATCGCATTAAATTTCATCGGTGCCGACATCAGGCGCATTTTGCGCACACCGAGGTCACGCAGGATCTGCGAACCGGCACCGACGATGCTGTAGGTGGTCGGTTTTTTCACCGCCGCCTGATCAGCAGTTTCGCGGATGTGCGCCAGCAACACGTCGCCATCAAGCGGGTGCCCGAGCAACAGCACCACACCGCTGCCGGCCTCGGCCACCGCAGCCATCGCGGCGCGCAGGCTCCAACGGCCCGGTTGCTTGACCATCAGCAGGTCGCGCAGCGGGTCCATGTTGTGCACGCGCACCAGGGTCGGCTCTTCGGCGCAAACGGTGCCCAGCGTGAGGGCCATGTGCACGTCGCCTTCCACCGAATCACGATAGGTCACCAGGTTGAATTGGCCCAGTTCGCTGTCCAGCGGCTGCTCGGCAATCCGCTGAACGGTACGTTCGTGGATCATCCGGTAATGAATCAGGTCGGCGATGGTGCCGATCTTGATGTTGTGTTCGGCGGCAAACGCTTCCAGCTCGGCGCGACGGGACATGGTGCCGTCGTCGTTCATCACTTCGCAGATCACGCCGCTCGGCTCGAAACCGGCCATGCGCGCCAGGTCGCAGGCGGCTTCGGTGTGACCGGCACGGGCCAGCGTACCGCCAGCCTGGGCCATCAGCGGGAAGATGTGGCCCGGGCTGACGATGTCTTCAGCCTTGGCGTCTTTTGCCGCCGCCGCTTGCACGGTGCGCGCACGGTCGGCGGCGGAGATACCGGTGGTGACGCCTTCGGCGGCTTCGATCGACACGGTGAACTTGGTGCCGAAACCGGAACCGTTGCGCGGCGCCATCAGCGGCAGCTTCAACAGCTCGCAGCGCTCGCGGCTCATTGGCATGCAGATCAGGCCACGGGCGTGCTTGGCCATGAAGTTGATGTGCTCGGCCTTGCAGCATTCGGCGGCCATGATCAGGTCGCCTTCGTTCTCGCGGTCTTCGTCATCCATGAGGATGACCATCTTGCCTTGGCGGATGTCTTCAACCAGTTCTTCGATGCTATTGAGCGCCACAAGGCACCCCCTTCAGTCAGGATTTGAGGTAGCCGTTGGCGGCCAGAAAGCTTTCAGTGATACCACCGGACGTCGGCTCTGCAGCCTTGTCGCCCAACAGCAAACGCTCCAGATAACGCGCCAGCAAATCGACTTCCAGGTTCACCCGGCGGCCTGGCTTGTAGGAGGCCATGATGGTTTCGCTCAGGGTGTGCGGAATGATCGTCAGCAGGAATTCGGCGCCATCCACCGCGTTCACGGTCAGGCTGGTGCCGTCGACGGTGATCGAGCCTTTATGGGCGATGTACTTGGCCAGTTCCTTCGGCGCGCGAATGCGAAATTCCACGGCGCGGGCATTGTCGCTGCGCGACACCACTTCGCCGACACCGTCGACGTGACCGCTGACCAGATGCCCGCCAAGACGGGTGGTCGGGGTCAGGGCTTTTTCCAGATTGACCGGGCTGCCGCTTTTCAGGTCATTCATCGCGGTGCAATCGAGGGTTTCGCGGCTGACGTCGGCAGCAAAGCCGTTGCCTGGCAGCTCAACCGCCGTCAGGCACACGCCGTTGACCGCGATGCTGTCGCCAAGTTTGACGTCGCTCAAATCGAGCTTGCCGGTTTCGACATGCACCCGCACATCACCGCCCTTTGGGGTCAGTGCGCGGATACTGCCGATGGATTCGATGATGCCGGTAAACATGGGGTTCTCCTTGAGAACGAAGCCAGCGCTAAGGCGATGGCCGGGAATTATACGCTCGCCGAAACGACTGGCGTCGCAGTGACTCGCCAGTCATCGCCAACCGCGCGGATTTCAGTGATTTTCAGCTCGGGAGCGTCCTTCATATAGGCCAGCGGCCAGTCCAGCAGCGGCCGCGCCGTGGAGCCGAGAAACTTGCCGGCGATGAAGATCACGAACTCGTCGACCAGCCCACGCTGCGCGAACGCGCCGGCCAGACGCGGGCCGGCCTCGACCAGCACTTCATTGACGCCACGGTTGGCCAGTTCGATCAGCAACTGATGCAGATCGACCTGACCGTCATCACCCGGCACGATCAGGCACTCCGGGCCATTGGCATATTGCTCTTCGACCGCCATGCAGGTGGCGACCAGCGCCGGGCCGGCCTTGAAGAACGGCGCGTCCAGCGGCACCCGCAGACGCCCGTCGATCAGCACCCGCAGCGGCGGACGGCTCATGGCCAGTGCGGTTTGCTCGGCATCCAGACCCAGTTCGTCGGCGCGCACGGTCAGGCGCGCACCGTCGGCCAGCACGGTGTCGGCCCCGGTCAGCACCACTGCAGCCTGCGCGCGCAGACGCTGCACGGCGGAACGCGCCGCTGGGCCGGTGATCCATTGGCTTTCGCCGCTTTCCATCGCCGTACGACCGTCGAGACTCATGGCCAACTTGACCCGCACGAACGGCAAGCCGTGTTCCATGCGTTTCAGAAAACCTTGATTGAGTTGACGTGCTTCGGCTTCCAGCACGCCGCTTTCGGTGGCGATGCCGGCATCGGCCAGGCGCTGCAAGCCACGTCCGGCGACATGCGGATTCGGATCGCGCATCGCGGCGACCACCCGGGCAACTCCGGCATTTACCAGCGCATCGGCGCACGGCGGCGTGCGGCCATGGTGGCTGCACGGCTCAAGGGTCACGTAAGCCGTGGCGCCTCGGGCCAGCTCACCGGCTGCGCGCAAGGCGTGGACTTCAGCGTGGGGTTCGCCGGCACGCTCGTGAAAGCCTTCGCCGACAATCTGCCCGTCCTTGACGATCACGCAGCCAACCCGGGGATTGGGATGGGTGGTGTAGTGGCCCTTGCGCGCCAGTTCCAGCGCGCGTGCCATGAAACGGGCGTCGAGGATCGCCTGCTCGGCGGCGCTGGTCATTCTTTCACCGGTTCGCGGGCGAGGCGGTCGATCTCTTCGCGAAATTCGTTGAGGTCCTGAAAGCGTCGGTATACCGAAGCGAAACGGATATAGGCGACTTCATCGAGCTTTTGCAGCTCGGCCATCACCAGTTCGCCGACCACGAGGGATTTGACCTCGCGCTCGCCGGTGGCGCGCAGCTTGTGCTTGATGTGGACCAGGGAGGATTCGAGACGCTCGACGCTCACCGGACGTTTCTCCAGCGCGCGTTGCATGCCGGCGCGGAGTTTTTCTTCGTCGAACGGTTGGCGGCTGCCGTCGGTTTTGATCAGGCGCGGCAACACCAGTTCGGCCGTCTCGAATGTCGTGAAACGTTCGCCGCAGGCCAGGCATTCACGCCGGCGGCGCACCTGTTCGCCCTCGGCGACCAGACGCGAGTCGATGACCTTGGTGTCGTTGGCACCGCAGAAGGGACAGTGCATGGTGGCTGGCAACAAAAAAAGGGAGGGCCATGGTAGCGCATCCCGGTGGCAAGACAAGCCATAGGGTTTGCGGTATACAGACTGCCATGATCGTTTGATCCACGGATTTCATTTTCTGGAGCTGCCAATGTCGCTACGACCGCTCGTTTTGCTCAGTCTTTTCGCCCTGCTGGTGGCCTGCGGTAGCGATAAACCCAAACCGCAACCGCCAACACCGGGCCCGGCGCCGCAACAGGCGCAGAAAAAAGCCAAGGAAGCCGCCGACCTGGGTCCGCTGCCTGCCTATCAACGGGAACTGAGCGGTACCCTGCAAGGCGTGCCGGCCGGGGCCGAAGTCGAACTGGCGCTGCTGGTGATCGATGAAAAATCGCGTCCGCAACAACTGCTCGCCAGTTCCAGCCTGATTGGCAACAACCAGATCCTGCCGTTTCGCCTGCGCTTCAATCCGGAAGCCTTTCCGGCTGGCGCACGAGTTGAACTGCGCGGTCGTGCCACGCAATCGGGCCAGTTGATCCTGCACCTGCCGTCACAAACCATCACCCAGCCGACCACACAGGCGCTGGGCCAGTTGCAATTTGTCAAAGCACCATGAACGTACCGCTCGACCTGCAACAGGCGCTGGGTGAATTGCTCGGTGATGCGCGGCTCAAGGCCTGTGCGTTACCGGGCACCGATTTGCAGTTGTGGCTGATCGACGGCGACAACATGGATCGTGAATTCAGCCCGGATGAAACCCGGCGCATCCTTCACGAACCGCCCTACTGGTGTTTCTGCTGGGCCAGCGGCCTGGCGATGGCGCGTTATCTGGCGGAGTTTCCCGAGTGGGTGCGTGGCAAGCGGGTGCTGGATTTCGGCGCCGGCTCCGGGATCGCCGCGATTGCGGCAGTCAAGGCCGGGGCGTTGGAAGTGGTGGCCTGTGATCTGGATCCGCTGGCGATTGCTGCGTGTCGGGCCAACGCTCAACTCAATGATGTGCAGATGAGTTATTCGACGGACTTCTTTGCCGAGGCTGATCGCTTCGACCTGATTCTGGTGGCGGACGTGCTCTACGATCGCGAGAACCTGCCGCTGCTCGACGCGTTTCTGAGCCGTGGCCGCGAGGCGCTGGTAGCAGATTCGCGGGTTCGGGATTTTCGTCATCCGTTGTATGAGCGCATTGAAATGCTTGAGGCGATGACGTTGCCGGATCTGGCGGAGCCGGAAGAGTTCAGACATGTCAGTCTTTACCATGCGCGGCGCTAACCAAAAGCATCGCGGGCAAGCCCGCTCCCACAGTGACCGAGTCGAACCAACATTTCTTCTACGACACAGAATCCTGTGGGAGCTGGCTTGCCAGCAATGGCGTCCTGCCTAGCGGTACACCTCTCAAATCTGCCCCGCTTCCGGCCACACCCCGCCAAGCCGTATAGTTGCCCCATCCACGCTTTTACGAGATCCCCCATGAGTCAGCAAACGCCGTACATCTTCGACGCCACGACTGCCGATTTCGACCAGTCGGTGATCGAAGCTTCCTTCAACAAACCGGTGCTGGTGGATTTCTGGGCCGAATGGTGTGCGCCGTGCAAGGCGTTGATGCCGATGCTGCAAGGCATTGCCGAGAGCTATCAGGGCGAACTGCTGCTGGCCAAGGTCAACTGCGACATCGAGCAGGACATCGTGGCCCGCTTCGGCATTCGCAGCCTTCCGACCGTGGTGCTGTTCAAGGACGGTCAACCGGTCGACGGTTTTGCCGGTGCGCAGCCGGAGTCCGCCGTGCGCGCCCTGCTCGAACCGCATGTACAGATGCCACCGCCGGCCGCTGCCGATCCGTTCGAACAGGCGCAGGCACTGTTCGATGAAGGTCGTTACGCGGAAGCAGAAGCCGCGCTGGTGGTGATGCTCACCGAAGACAACAGCAACGCCAAAGCGCTGATCCTCTACGCCCGCTGCCTGACCGAACGCGGCGAACTGGGTGAGGCGCAAACCGTGCTCGACGCAGTCAAGAGCGATGAGCACAAGGCTGCACTGGCCGGCGCCAAAGCGCAGATCAAATTCCTTGGCCTGGCCCGCGACCTGCCGGATGCCGCCGACCTCAAGGCACGCCTTGCACAGAATCCGCAGGACGACGAAGCGGTGTATCAACTGGCGATCCAACAACTGGCGCGTCAGCAATACGAAGCGGCGCTGGAGGCCTTGCTCAAGCTCTTCATCCGAAACCGCAGCTACGGTGAAGGCCTGCCGCACAAGACCTTGCTGCAGGTGTTCGAACTGTTGGGCAACGATCATCCGCTGGTGACCGCTTACCGCCGTAAAGTGTTCGCTGCGCTTTATTAAGATCAAAAGATCGCAGCCTTCGGCAGCTCCTACAAAGGATCGTATTCACCGCTTATTTTGCGCAGGAACGCTGAACCTGTAGGAGCTGCCGCAGGCTGCGATCTTTTGCGGCTTACTCGATCCAGCTATAGAGCGGCGTATCCCCGCCGCTCGCTACTTTCACCTGTGAACTGTGGCGTAGACGTACCAACAGCCGTTTGCCTGCAGCCGCGCTGCCAGTCAATCCCTCAAACTGCTCCAGCAAATCCGGCCCGCTGAGCTGCCCGGCCTTGCGCAACAGATCCTGCGCGACCTGCCACAACGCATCGTCCTGGTTCAGTGGTTTCGCTGCCGGCGTGCTCAATGCCGCTTCAGGCTGATCACCCTGCGGCTGCGCGCCAAGGGCTACGCCGAGCTTCACCCAATCGCTGTCATCCAGCTCCACCGTCAAATCCACCGGCGTCGCGCCAACGGTTCCGCGTATCCGCAACATCTGCTTCGCTCCTGCACATTTCTGACCTGCATGCTCCCACGGGA
Organism: Pseudomonas sp. AO-1; assembly: GCF_019775695.1. Classification (NCBI taxonomy): domain Bacteria; kingdom Pseudomonadati; phylum Pseudomonadota; class Gammaproteobacteria; order Pseudomonadales; family Pseudomonadaceae; genus Pseudomonas; species Pseudomonas sp. AO-1. The sequence goes on along the minus strand of NZ_CP079947.1, from coordinate 911,504 downwards.
CTTGTGCAACGCCAAGCGCACGGGCAAACTCTGCGGACTTTCGTTATAAGATTACATAACAAACTCTTCACTTTACTTTCCGGAGACCGCCATGCGTCGTCTGCTGCTCGCTTTGCCGTTTGCCCTGTTGCCGCTGGCCGTCGCCCATGCTGCCGATGAGCACGATCATGACCACGAGCACGGCAGCCTCGGTGCCCACGAACATGGCGTCGGCCGCCTGAACGCCGCGCTCGACGGCCAGACTCTGGAGCTGGAACTGGAAAGCCCGGCGATGAACCTGGTGGGCTTCGAACATGCCGCCACCAGCGATGCCGACAAGGCCAAGGTCGCCGCCGCACGCACCAAACTGGAAAACCCGCTGGCGCTGTTCAGCCTGCCAGCCGCCGCCGGTTGCAAGGTCACCAGCCAGGAACTGGAAAGCCCGCTGTTCGGCGACAAACCGGCTGCCGACGAGCATGACGATGATGACCACGACGAAGATGCCAAGGGTGGTGAAGCGCATCACCACGATCACAGCGAAATCCACGCCCACTATCAATTCAGCTGCGCGGCCTCGGGTGCTCTGAAGACCCTGGATCTGGCGAACCTCTTCAATACCTTCCCGGCCACACAGAAAATTCAGGTACAACTGATCGGCCCGAGCGGCCAGCAGGGTACGGAAGTGACGGCCAAGGCTGCCGCCCTGAAATTCTGATTGCCTGAAAAATCCCCTGTAGGAGCTGCCGGAGGCTGCGATCTTTTGATCCTGTTTTTAAAGGCAAGATCAAAAGATCGCAGCCTTCGGCAGCTCCTACGCGGGCCCGTGATCAAACATGAAACCGGTGCCATGACCCAAGCACTCATCGAACTATCCGACCTGGGCTTCAACTGGCCCGGTCACCCACCGCTGCTGGACATCCCGGCGTTTCGCCTGGAGCCCGGCGAAACCCTGTTCCTCAAAGGCCCCAGCGGCAGTGGCAAGACCACCCTGCTCGGTCTGCTCGGTGGCGTGCAGAAGCCCGGGCGCGGCAGCATTCGCTTGCTCGGCCAGGAACTGACCGAACTCGGTGCCGGCGCCCGCGACCGCTTTCGTGTCGATCACACCGGCTACATCTTCCAGCAATTCAACCTGCTGCCGTTTCTTTCGGTACGCGAGAACGTCGAGTTGCCCTGCCACTTCTCCAAACTGCGTGCCGAGCGGGCGAAACAGCGTCACGGCAGCGTCGACCAGGCCGCCGCCACCCTGCTCGCTCACCTGGGTTTGAAGGACGAAAGCATCCTCGGCCGTCGCGCCGATTCACTGTCGATCGGTCAGCAGCAACGGGTCGCCGCCGCCCGGGCCTTGATCGGCCAGCCGGAACTGGTGATCGCCGACGAACCGACCTCGGCGCTGGATTACGACGCCCGGGAAAACTTCATTCGTCTGTTGTTCGCCGAATGCCGCGAGGCCGGTTCCAGCCTGTTGTTCGTCAGTCACGACCAGAGCCTGGCGCCGCTGTTCGACCGTCACCTGTCCCTGGCCGAACTCAATCGCGCCGCCACGTCTGCCGAGGTCTGAGATGTATCTGTTTCGTCTGGCCATGGCCAGCCTGGCCAACCGCCGCTTCACCGCCCTGCTCACCGCGTTCGCCATTGCCCTGTCGGTGTGCCTGCTGCTCGCGGTCGAGCGCGTGCGCACCGAGGCCAAAGCCAGTTTCGCCAGCACCATCAGCGGCACCGACCTGATCGTCGGCGCTCGCTCCGGTTCGGTGAACCTGCTGCTGTACTCGGTGTTCCGCATCGGCAACGCGACCAACAACATTCGTTGGGACAGCTTCGAACATTTCGCCAGCAACCCGAAAGTGAAATGGGCAATCCCAATGTCCCTCGGCGACTCCCATCGCGGCTACCGGGTGATGGGCACCACTGAAGCGTATTTCGAGCATTACCAGTACGGCCGCCAGCAGCACCTGGAACTGGCCGACGGCCGCGCCTTCGCCACCGATCCGTTCGAAGTGGTGCTCGGCGCCGAAGTCGCCGAGGCGCTGCATTACAAGCTCGGCGACCAACTGGTGCTGGCCCATGGTGTGGCGGCTATCAGTCTGGTCAAACACGACGACAAGCCGTTCACCGTGGTCGGCATTCTCAAGCGCACCGGCACGCCGGTAGATCGCACGTTGCACATCAGCCTCGGCGGCATGGAGGCGATTCACATCGACTGGCACAACGGCGTGCCGGCCCGGGGCAACGGCCGGATCACCGCAGATCAGGCACGCAACATGGACCTGACGCCACAGGCGATCACCGCGTTCATGCTCGGCCTCAACAGCAAGATTTCCACCTTCGCCCTGCAACGCGAAATCAACGAATTCCGTGGCGAGCCAATGCTGGCGATCCTCCCGGGCGTGGCCTTGCAGGAACTGTGGAGCCTGATGAGCACCGCTGAAAAGGCACTGTTCGTGGTCTCGCTGTTCGTGGTGCTGACCGGGTTGATCGGCATGCTCACGGCGATTCTCACCAGCCTCAACGAGCGCCGCCGCGAGATGGCGATTTTGCGTTCGGTCGGCGCGCGGCCGTGGCACATCGCGAGTCTGCTGGTGCTGGAAGCCTTCGCGCTGGCACTGACCGGCGTAATCGCCGGACTGGCGCTGCTGTACCTCGGCATCGCCGCCGCGCAGGGTTACGTGCAGGCCAATTACGGGCTGTATCTGCCGCTGGCGTGGCCGAGCGAGTATGAATGGACGCTGCTCGGTGGCATTCTGGCGGCCGCGCTGCTGATGGGCAGCGTGCCGGCCTGGCGCGCGTATCGCCAATCCTTGGCCGATGGCCTGTCGATCCGTTTATGAGGATATTCACCATGCCCCGCGCTGTGCTTGCGCTGCTGTTGCTGGTCGCCCTGCCCGTGTGGGCAGCGGCACCGAAAGACCTGACCTGGTCGGAGATGATCCCGCCGGACGCCGCGCCGGAAGTGCCGAACATGACGCCGTTGCACGACCTGTCGAAGATGGGCGACGCGCTGTCCGCCGAGTCGGCGCCGGCGGCGAAACAGGACATGCCCAACGCGCCGGTGGTGCAGAGCCTGGACGGGCAGAACATCCGCCTGCCGGGCTACATCGTGCCGCTGGAAGTCAATGAAGAAGGACGCACTACGGAGTTTCTGCTGGTGCCTTACTTCGGCGCCTGCATCCACGTGCCGCCACCGCCGTCGAACCAGATCGTGCATGTGAAAAGCGAGCTGGGCGTGAAGCTCGACGAGCTGTATCAGCCGTACTGGGTCGAGGGACCGCTGCAGGTCAAGGCGTCCACCAGCGAACTGGCCGATGCCGGGTATCAGATGGCGGCGGACAAGATTTATGTGTATGAGCTGCCGGAGTAATTCCGGCACTTCTGTGATGTTTTTAATGGCCCCTTCGCTGGCAAGCCAGCGAAGGGGTCGGCAAAGGTTCCACAAAAAACCGGGGCATCACTGTTTCATTGAGCTGAGTCAAAAGACCGTATCAGTTGGCTTCATACCATAGGACATCAGACATTTTTAACGTCCTTTTGGAGCTCCCATGAACAAGTCCTTGCTCAGCGCCTCGCTGTTTGCAGTCGCGCTCGCAGCCCCGCTCGCCCACGCTCACGAAGCCGGTGACATCATCGTTCGCGCCGGTGCGATCACCGTCAACCCGAAGGCCGACAGCTCCAGCGTCAAAGTCGATCAGGGTCCGTTGAGCGGCACCAACCTGGGCGGCAAGGCGACCATGAGCAGCGACACCCAACTGGGTCTGAACTTCGCCTACATGCTGACCAACAACATCGGGATCGAGTTGCTGGCGGCCTCGCCGTTCGAGCATGACGTGAAGATCAAAGGCACCGCGCTGCCAGCGGCCAACGGCAAACTCGGCACCCTGAAACACCTGCCGCCCACCCTCAGCGTCGTGTACTACCCGCTGGATGCGAAATCGCCGTTCCAGCCTTACATCGGTGGCGGCATCAACTACACCTGGATCTACGACGAGCACGTCGGCAGCGAAGCTCAGTCCAACGGCTTCAGCAACTTCAAGGCGAAAAACTCCTGGGGCCTGGCCTGGCAGGTCGGCGCCGACTACATGCTGACCGACAACATCATGCTCAACGCCCAGGTGCGCTACATCGACATCGACACCCGCGCGACTGTCGAGAACAACGCCGTTGCACCGGGCACCCGTGCCAAGGTGAATGTTGATGTCGATCCGTTTGTGTACATGGTGGGTCTGGGCTACAAGTTCTAAGCAACATTCGAACATTCGCGTGGTGGTGAATGCGGGCTAATGTGGCGAGGGAGCTTGCTCCCGCTGGGCTGCGAAGCAGCCCTGAACCAGGCAAAAGCGGTGCTTCAGAAAAACCGCGTTGACTGAATTTGCGACTGCTGCGCAGTCGAGCGGGAGCGAGCTCCCTCGCCACAGGGATTGCACAAGCGTCAAAGCGATACCCCGCCCACAAAAAAGGCGCCTGCAAAGGCGCCTTTTTTGTTTTTTCGATTTAGCGTCCCAGCAACCGCGCCAGTCCCACACGCATCGGCGTCGGCTCTGGCAGCTTGAAGCGTTGCAACAAACGCGCGTTGTTCGCCCGCGAATGACGGATGTCGCCGGCGCGCGCCGGGCCATAGCTGACCGGAGGTAACTCGCCGACCACTGCCTGCAGCGTTTGCAACATCTGCTTGAGGTTCATCGCCTGGTTCCAGCCGACGTTCATCGCGCCCACTTCCACTTCAGGCTTGTCGATTGCCTGCACCAGCACGTCGACCAGATCCTCGACATAGAGGAAATCGCGGGTCTGCTCACCATCGCCGAACACGGTGATCGGCAGACCTTTCTGCGCCCGCTCGCTGAAGATGCTAATGACCCCGGAATACGGCGAGGACGGATCCTGGCGTGGGCCGAAGATGTTGAAGAAGCGGAAGATCACCGGCTCCAGACCGTGCTGGCGACGGTAGAAATCGAAGTAGTGCTCGCCGGCCAGTTTGTCCGAGGCGTACGGGGTCAGCGGGGCTTTCGGCGTGTCCTCGTCGATGGACTCGCCCTCGCCATTGTTGCCGTACACCGCTGCGCTCGACGCATAGAGCACACGCTTGACCCCGGCCTGGCGCATGGCTTCGCAGACATTCAGGGTGCCGATGAAATTGCTCTGGTGCGTCTTCACCGGATCGTCCACCGACGCCTGCACCGAAGCGACTGCCGCCAAATGCGCAACGGCGCTGCAGCCTTGCATGGCCTGCGCGACCAGCGCGGCATCGGCGACGTCACCGACGATCAGTTCGACCTTCGGGTTGTCCAGCGGCAGGTTGGCGCGTTTGCCGGTCGACAGATCATCGAGAATCCGCACCGAATGGCCGGTGGCGAGCAATGCGTCCGTCAGGTGCGAGCCGATGAAACCGGCGCCGCCGGTGATTAAAACAGGGCCTTCAGCCATGACGATAAAACCTATCCAGTAAAGCCGGGAGTGCGGCGCGCCAGGCGCGAGGCTTGATCCCGAAAGTGTGCAGAATTTTCTTGCAGGCGAGTACCGCGTGCTGCGGTTCCTCGGCGGCATCCGGCCGCGCGGCATGGGCCTGAGCGGTCGGTGCTTCGATCGCCAGCGGATGCAGGCTGCGTGCTTCGGTCAGAATCGCCTGACCGAGCGCCAGCGGTGTGGTCGCCTCGTGGCCGGCGTAATGGTAAGTGCCCCACAGCGGCGCCGCGCAATCGAGTTGCTTGAGCACCGAAATGATCACTCGCGCCGCATCGTCCACCGGGGTCGGATTGCCCCGGCGGTCATCGGCCATGAGCAATTCATCCGGCTGTTCGGCGCGGGCGAGGAAACGTCCGAGGGTGCCTTCAGGGCTGTCATCGAGCAGCCAGCCGAAGCGCAGCAACACGTGTTGCGGGCAGGTCGCGCGGACACTTTGCTCGATGCGCCACAGCGCCTGGCCGCGCAGGCCCAGCGGCACCGGCTCGTCTTTTTCGCTGTAGGCAGTCGCCCGCGAACCGTCGAATACCCGGTAACTGGACGGTTGCACAAGAATGATGTTGTGGTGCTGGCACAGTTCCGCCAGCCGTTCGATGGCGCGCTCCTGGCCGGCCAGACGGCTTTCGCTGACGGTCTCGGCCTGGAACCAGTCGAAATAGTAGGCGAGGTTGATCAACGCATCCGGACGGGTATCGTCGAGCAGTTGCGTCAGGCTCGCGGCATCCCAGCCGTCTTCTGGCGGGCGGGGGGCGAGGAAACCGATGTCTTCTTCCGCACCGAGGCGAATCAGCGCCTGCCCAAGGGCATTTCCGCCGCCCAGTAACATAAGGCGCATTCGCATAGAGTCAGCAGGCCCAGTCTGATTGGAACGATGGCTTTAGCGACGGTGCTGGTGACACCGTCATCGATAATTGCCGGAATCGTTGCATTTTGCGGGTTTAGTGCGCAACCGTCACCCGTAAAGTGTAGATCGCCGGGAATTGTGCTGAATCAACTGGCCCCATCGCTGGCAAGCCAGCGCCCACAGGGTTCAGTGTTGATTGCCAAACTGTTGAACAACAACAATCACTGTGGGAGCTGGCTTGCCAGCGATGAGGCCCTGATGAACAGCGCAGATCCCCAGCGGTACTTGCATCTTGCCGCCCCCACCCGCATAACTTGAGCATGAATCTGCCCATCCCCAAGGACGCCGCCCTGGCTGGCTTTCACCCCGCCGTCAGCGCCTGGTTCAGCAGCACCTTCCCGTCGGTCACCGCCGCCCAGGCCCGCGCATGGCCGTTGATCCGCCAGCGCCGCTCGACGCTGATCGCCGCGCCCACCGGCTCCGGCAAAACCCTCACCGCATTCCTCGCCGTACTGGACGACCTCGTCCACCGTGGCCTGGAAAACCCCGACGGCGTCCCGGACGAAACCTTGGTGGTCTACGTTTCACCGCTCAAGGCTTTATCCAACGACATCCGCATCAACCTGCAAAATCCGCTGGCCGGAATCACCGAGCAGTTGCGCCAGATGGGCCTGCCCGAACTGCAAATCACCACCGCCGTACGCACCGGCGACACTCCACAGAAAGATCGCGTCGCCATGCGCAAGAGCGCGCCGCACATCTTGGTGACCACCCCGGAATCGCTGTACGTGCTGCTTGGCTCCGAGTCCGGACGCAAAATGCTCGGCAGCACGCGCACGGTGATCATCGACGAGATTCACGCCATCGCTGCCGGCAAACGCGGCAGTCATCTGGCGCTGAGCCTCGAGCGTCTGCAGGCGCTGTGCGCCGAACCCTTGACCCGCATCGGTTTGTCCGCCACACAGAAGCCGATCGAGGCCGTGGCACGGTTTCTGGTCGGCACTGATCGCCCCTGCGAAATCATCGACATCGGCCACGCTCGCCCCCGAGACCTCGGCATCGAAGTGCCGCCGGTGCCGTTGTCGGCAGTGATGGCTAACGACGTCTGGGAGCTGGTTTATGACCGGCTCGCCGAACTGGCCCGCGAACACCGCACCACGCTGATTTTCGTCAATACCCGGCGCTTGGCCGAACGCTTGAGTCGACACCTCAGTGAGCGCCTCGGCAAACACGCTGTGGCCGCGCACCACGGCAGCCTGGCCAAGGAATTCCGCCTCGACGCCGAACAGCGGCTCAAGCGCGGCGAACTGCAAGTGCTGATCGCCACCGCATCGCTGGAATTGGGCATCGATATCGGCGAAGTCGATCTGGTCTGCCAGATCGCCTCGCCGCGTTCGATTGCCGGGTTTCTGCAAAGAGTCGGTCGTTCCGGGCACCAGGTCGGCGGCACGCCCAAAGGTCGCCTGTTCGCCACCACCCGCGACGACCTGATTGAGTGCGCCGCCCTGCTCGACTGCGTGCGCCGTGGCGAACTCGACACCCTGCACATCCCCGAAGCGCCGCTGGATGTACTGGCGCAGCAGATCATCGCCGAAGTCAGTTGCCGGGAATGGGCGGAAGATGTGCTGCTGGCGCTGTTCCGCCAAGCCTCGCCGTACCGCGATCTCGACGAAAAACACTATCAGGCGCTGCTGACCATGCTCGCCGAAGGCTACAACGGTCGTCAGGGCATCCGCAGCGCCTACCTGCACCGCGACGCCGTCAGCCGCACGCTACGCGGCCGCCGTGGCGCGCAACTGACCGCCGTGACCAGTGGCGGCACCATTCCCGACAATGCCGACTACAGCGTGTTGCTCGAACCGCAGGGCCTGAACATCGGCAGCGTCAATGAAGACTTCGCCGTGGAAAGCATCGCCGGTGATGTGTTCCAGCTCGGCAATACCTCCTACCGCATCCTGCGGGTGGAAACCGGCAAGGTGCGCGTCGAGGATGCCCAGGGCCAGCCGCCGACCATTCCGTTCTGGCTCGGCGAAGCCCCGGGGCGCAGCGATGAATTGTCGGCGGCGGTGGCGCGCCTGCAAGCGACCCTCGATGAACTGCTTGGCGTCCGCCCCGGCGATCTGCAACCGGCGCTCGACTGGCTGACCGCAACCCTGGGCCTGAACCGTGCCAGCGCCGAACAACTGGTGGAGTATCTCGCCCGCGCTCGCCTGACCCTCGGCGCCCTGCCCTCGCAGGACACGCTGCTGATGGAGCGGTTTTTCGATGAGTCCGGCGGTACTCAGTTGATCATCCATTCACCGTTCGGCAGCCGCATCAACCGCGCCTGGGGCCTGGCCTTGCGCAAGCGTTTCTGCCGCACGTTCAACTTCGAGTTGCAGGCAGCTGCCAGCGAAGACGCGATCGTCCTGTCGCTGTCCACCAGCCACAGTTTCGAACTGGATGATGTCTGGCGGTACCTGCACAGCAACAGCGCCGAGCACATCCTGATTCAGGCGATTCTCGACGCGCCGCTGTTCGGCGTGCGCTGGCGCTGGAATGCCGGCGTGGCCCTGGCGTTGCCGCGTTTTACCGGCGGGCGCAAAGTCGCGCCGCAGTTGCAGCGGATGAAAAGCGAAGACCTCATTGCCAGTGTGTTCCCCGATCAGATCGCCTGCCTGGAAAACCTCGCCGGCGAACGGGAAATTCCCGAGCATCCGCTGGTGGAACAGACGCTCGACGATTGCTTGCACGAGGCCATGGACAGCGCCGGCTGGCTCACGCTGCTGCGGCGCATGGAGCGTGGCGAGGTGCGGTTGATCAGCTGCGATCTGCCGGCACCATCGCCGCTGGCGGCGGAAATTCTCAGTGCGCGACCGTACAGCTTTCTCGACGATGCACCGCTGGAAGAACGCCGCACCCAAGCGGTGATCAACCGACGCTGGAGCGATCCGCAATCCACCGATGATCTCGGTGCACTCGACGCCGACGCCATCAACGCGGTGCGCGAGCAAGCGTGGCCGACGCCGGCCAACGTCGATGAAATGCACGAGGCGCTGATGAGCCTGGCGTGCGTCAGCGACCTTGAAGTTCAGGCTGGCGAACACTGGCGCGAATGGCTTGACGCGCTGACTGCGAGCGGTCGCGCCTGCCGCTTGACCGTTCCGCCAGCAAAAGAAAAGCTTCGCGAGCCTGCTCGCGAAGACAGCCTCACAGTCACTACTCATCCGCAACCTGGCTCGTTGTGGCTCGCGCGCGAGCGCCTGAAGTGTCTGCAAGCGCTTTATCCACAGGCCACGTTGCAACCGCCGCAAGCAGCGCTGCCCGGGTTCGATGATATCTGGACGGTCGATGACGCATTGATCGAAGTGATCCGCGCCCGACTCGGCGCCTTCGGTCCGCTGCCGTTAGCCGCCATTGCCGAACCACTCGCGTTGCCGATACCGCAGGTCAATCAGGCCCTCGCGCAACTGGAGCGAGAAGGCTATGTGTTGCGCGGGCATTTCACCCCGGGCGTAGCCGTTGAGGAGTGGTGCGAACGGCATCTGCTGGCGCGCATTCATCGCTACACGGTCAAGCGTCTGCGCCGGGAAATCGAGCCGGTGGCGTTGCAGGATTTCATGCGCTTTCTGTTCGACTGGCAGCACCTGTCCGCTGCTACGCGCGGTCAGGGCCACGCGGTGCTGCCGGCAATTATCGGCCAGTTCGAAGGTTACCCGGCAGCGGCTTCGGCGTGGGACAGCGACCTTCTCCCGGCGCGCCTGAAAGACTATTCGCCGAGCTGGCTTGATGAGCTGTGTCGCAACGGCAAACTGGTGTGGACGCGCCTCAGCGCCCGACAGAAAGTCAGCGGCACGGCGTTGCGCAGTACGCCGATTGTGCTGCTGCCGCGCAGTCAGGTCGGCTTGTGGAGTGGACTGGCCGAGCAGACGCCGGTCAGCGAACTGTCGCCGAAAACGCAAAAGGTTTATGAGGCGCTGAGTCAGCACGGCGCGCTGTTTTTCGATGAGCTGATTCACGAGGCGCATCTGCTGCGCACCGAGCTGGAAATCGCCTTGCAGGAACTGGTCGGCGCCGGCCTGGTAAACGCCGACAGCTTCGCCGGCTTGCGCGCCTTGATCACCCCGGCGAGCAAGCGCCAGCAACGCAGCAGTCGTCGTGGGCGCGGCGCGTTTGTCGGTGGCATGGACGATGCCGGGCGCTGGGCGTTGTTGCGCCGCGGGCCACGGCAGGAAAGCGCTCATATGGCCTCACCGGAAACCCTCGAACATGTCGCCATGACGTTGCTGCGCCGCTATGGCGTGGTGTTCTGGCGCCTGCTGGAGCGCGAAGCGGAATGGCTGCCGAGCTGGCGCGAATTGCTGCGCACGTTTCATCGGCTGGAGGCCCGTGGCGAGATTCGTGGCGGGCGCTTTGTCAGTGGTCTGGCGGGGGAGCAGTTTGCCTTGCCCGAGGCGATTCCATTACTGCGCGAGGTTCGGCGCCGGGCGCATGACGGCAGTCTGGTTGCGGTGTGCGGGGTTGATCCGCTGAACCTGGCCGGGACGTTGTTGCCAGGGGCGAAAGTACCGGCGTTGGTGAGTAATCGGCTGGTGTATCGCGATGGGATGCCGGTTGCTGCCGAGATTGCTGGCAAGCAGGTTTTCTGGACTGAGCTGGATCAGGTGGCCATGGAGCAAGTGCGCAGCAAGCTGATCCGGCATTGATGTCGACAGTTCCGGCCCTTTCGCGAGCAAGCTCGCTCCCACAGGGGATCTGCGTCGTTCACAAATCCAATGAGGGAGCGGGCTTGCCCGCGAAGAGGCCGGCAATCCCAGCACAAAATCCGGCGGTCAGGTACTCGACCGTTGTGGCGCCTCGCTCGCCACCAACTCCCCCTCACCCTGCCGCCTCGGCAACAAAACCTGCTGTGGATAAGTCTGCGCGAAATGCACCTCGGCGCTGTTATCCACAAGCTTTTTCAAACGCTGATTGAACGCCCGGCTCACCGCATACTGCCCGCCCGACACGGTACGGAATTGCGCGGTCAGCACCACGCCGTTCAAGTCCATTCTGTCCACGCCAAATACATCCAGCGGCCCTTGCAGGTTGTACTTGAGGAACGGGTCTTCGCGAATTGAATCACCGGTCTGGCGGATCAGTTCGATGGCCTTGTCGACATCGGTGTCGTAGGTGAACTGCACCGAGAAAAACGCGAAGGCAAACTGGCGTGACTGGTTGGTGACTGCCTTGATCTGACCGAACGGCACCGAGTGTACAAACCCCTTGCCGTCACGCAGGCGCAGGGTGCGAATGGTCAGGCCTTCGACGGTGCCGGCATGCCCGGAATCGAGCACCACCCAGTCGCCGATCGACAGCGTGTCTTCAATGATGATGAACAGCCCGGTGATCACATCCTGCACCAGTTGTTGCGAGCCGAAACCGATGGCCAGACCGACCACCCCGGCACCCGCCAACAGTGGTGCGACGTTGATGCCGAGGTTAGCCATGGTGGTGATCGCGCAGATCACCACCAGGATGATTTTGATTGCGTTGCGCAGCAGCGGCAGGATGGTTTTCACCCGGGTGCTGGGCTGGCGCGACGAGCGTTTGCTGACCGGTGGTTTCAGCGCTTCCTGAATCGCCGTGTCGAGCACCACCCACAACAGCCAGGTGACGAGGAAGATCAGGCCGATGCTGCTCAACGCATTGCTGATCGCCCGGCCGACGGTGCTGCTCTGGGCAAAATCGAGCAGCGAAACGCCCCAGATCCGCCCGAGAATATCGATGAAGGCGATCGCCATGACGATCCGCAGCAAGGCGTGCAACAGGCTGAGAAAGCGTTCCTTGTAGGCGCTGCTGCGCTGAATCGCTTCGGCTTTGCGCGACTTGAACAGGTGCTGGAGGATAGTGCTGAGGAACACCGTGCCGATCAGCAAAACCGTGGTGAACAACGCGCAGCGCAGGGCCTTCTGGTTGTCCTCGCCGATGCCGATCAGATTGACCGCCGAAACCAGCACCATCAACACAATCGGCCAGTACCAGAGCCCGGAAAAAATCCGCAGTGATTCCTGCATCGACGGCTGCTTCAGGCGCTGGGCCAGCGGCCGGTTGCGGATCAGATGTGCCACCGGCCGGCGCAGGCGAATCACCAGCAGACCAAAGATGATCGAGGCGATCAGCCCGGTGAACACCGCGACGCTGCTGGTGATGTTGCCGCCCAGCTGACGGGCGATCTGCGGGCTGGTCAACGCGTCACTGAGGGCCGCGAGGAAGCCGATCAGGAACAGCGGTTTCGGGCAGTAGTCGCGGATGATCCGCGCGGCAGGCCGTTTGTGCCCGACGTTGAACATCACCACCACACACAACAACATTGAGGTGGAGAAAATACCGCTGCTGGTGGCATACGCCAGACACAGCGCCAGCGCCCGACCGACCGAGGCCTGCAGAAAGTGGCTGACGTACAGTGTCAGCGGCAGGCAGATCAGCGCTGGCACTGTGTACGGCAGCAAGTAACCCACCAGGTCCTGACTGCGCTGGCGGGTGCGCAGCCAACGGCCCTGACTCAGCCGCTTGGCCAGCAGGCTGCCGAGCACCGTGAGCAGCGCGAAGGCGCCAAGCCACACGCCGGACAACATCAGGAAATCCCCGGCGACACTCCAGCCGGAGCGGTTCGACGGCTGGTTAACCAGCTTGTCGACCTCGTCCGCCGCGCGATCGGCACGCAGGCGCCAGGCGTCGACCAGATGTTCATTGAGGTCGAGTTTGTCTTGCACGTCGTCGATGCTCGAACTGATCGCGCCGAGCAGACCGCCCTGCACAATCGGCTCGGGTTTGGCCGGCTCTTCAGCGGCAGCCGGAACCCCCGGCAGCGCGGCGGCTTCGAGTTCGCTGGCGCCGAGAAACAGCAGCGCTCCCAGCAGAATGGCGATCCTGAACTTGATCAAAACTGCGATCCCTCTTGGCTGAACCTGTAAGGAACTGATCGGTGAATGGCGGACAAGTTCGGTTTTTGCCTGAATAACCCCAGTGCCCACTGCATTCCCCTCACCACAGGGTTCACAGCAGACTGTGGATATTTGCGTCAGCGGCAAATATCAAATGCCCAGCCCTGTATTTTTCCGCACAAGCCAAACCTCGACACTGCGCTCCATTCAAACCTCTACCGGAGTGCTGTCATGCCCATTGCCTTGCTCGCGCTGACCCTCAGCGCCTTCGCCATCGGGACGACCGAGTTCGTCATCGTTGGCCTGCTACCCACCATCGGCGCCGACCTCGGCGTCAGTCTGCCGTCCGCCGGCCTGCTGGTCAGTCTCTATGCCCTGGGCGTTGCCATTGGCGCGCCGGTGCTGACCGCCCTGACCGGCAAAGTCCCGCGCAAACTGTTGCTGTTGTCGCTGATGGTGCTGTTCACCCTCGGCAACCTGCTGGCCTGGCTGGCGCCCAGTTATGAATCACTGGTGCTGGCGCGGATCGTCACGGGCCTGGCGCACGGGGTGTTCTTTTCCATCGGCTCGACCATCGCCACCAGCCTGGTGCCCAAGGAAAAAGCCGCCAGCGCGATTGCGATCATGTTCACCGGCCTCACCGTGGCGCTGGTCACCGGCGTACCGCTGGGCACGTTCATCGGTCAGCATTTCGGCTGGCGTGAAACCTTCCTCGCGGTCTCGGCGCTGGGTGTGATCGCCTTCATCGGCAGCCTGCTGTATGTGCCGAACAACATCGCCCACAGCAAACCGGCGTCGCTGTTGCAACAACTGCAAGTGCTGAAACAACCGCGCCTGTTGCTGGTGTACGCCATGACCGCGATCGGTTACGGCGGCTCGTTCATCGCCTTCACCTTCCTGGCGCCGATCCTGCAGGACATCTCCGGTTTCAGCGCCAGTACCGTCAGCCTGGTGCTGCTGGTGTACGGCGTCTCGGTGGCGGCCGGCAACATCTGGGGCGGTAAAATGGCGGACAAGCGTGGGCCGATCAGCGCCCTGAAAATCATCTTCGCCCTGCTCGCCGCCGTGCTGTTCGTACTGACCTTTACCGCCAGCAACCCATGGCTGGCGCTGGCCACGGTGCTGGTGTGGGGCGCGGTGGCGTTCGGCAATGTGCCGGGGCTGCAAGTGTACGTGGTGCGTCAGGCTGAACATCACACGCCGCAGGCGGTGGACGTGGCATCGGGGCTGAACATCGCGGCGTTCAACCTGGGGATTGCCGGTGGCGCATGGGGCGGCGGGCTGATCGTCGAACACCTTGGCCTGATTCACACAGCGTGGATCGGCGGGCTGGTGGTGTTGGTGGCGCTCGCGCTGACGGCCTGGAGCGGGCGACTGGATCGCCTTGGTCCGACCTATGCCGAAAGCACTACACGAGTCGTCACCGGTCACTGATCAAATAGCTGTCTCAATGATATCCCCCTGTAGGAGCTGACGAAGGCTGCGATCTTTTGATCTTGAAAAACAACATCAAAAGATCGCAGCCTCCGTTAGCTCCTACAGACTACCGTCCGTAACGCCACCGAAACTTTCCCGAACCGCCCACAGTCATCAACAGACACAGGCTGTATGAGGACTGACCACGGGAGGGGCGGCATGGCAACGATTTACATCGGTATTTCCGGCTGGCGCTACGCTCCGTGGCGCGGGGATTTCTACCCGAAGGGACTGACCCAGAAGCGCGAACTGCAATTCGCATCACGGGCGGTCAACAGCATCGAAATCAATGGATCGTTCTACGCCCTGCAACGGCCCGAACGTTATGCGCAGTGGTACAGCGAAACGCCGGACGACTTCGTCTTCAGCGTCAAGGCGCCGCGTTTCATCACTCACGTGCGCCGCTTGCGCGAGATCGAAAAACCGTTGGCGAATTTCTTCGCCTCCGGGGTGCTGGAGCTCAAGGAAAAGCTCGGGCCGATCCTCTGGCAGTTTCCGCCGAACTTCAAATTCGACCCCGAGCGCTTCGAACACTTCCTCTCATTGTTGCCCCACGATACCGAGGCGGCCGCCGCCCTCGCCCGTCAGCACGACGCGCACCTGCACGGCCACGCCAGCCTGAAAGCCTGGCGCAAAAAACCGCTGCGCCATGCCGTGGAAGTGCGCAATGACACGTTCATCGACCCCGACTTCGTGCGTTTGTTGAAACGCTACAACACCGCCCTGGTGATCGCCGACACCGCCGGCAAATGGCCGTACCGCGAAGACCTCACCAGCGATTTCGTCTACCTGCGCCTGCACGGTGCCGAAGAACTCTACGCCAGCGGCTACAGCGAATCGGCGCTGCAGAACTGGGCCAAACGCATCGACGCCTGGCACCACGGTCAACAGCCCGGCGATGCGCACCTGATCGCGCCACGCCTCAAGCCCCGGGCGCGCAAGTCCCGCGAAGTGTTCTGCTATTTCGACAACGACATCAAAGTCCGCGCGCCCTACGACGCGCGCCGGTTGCTCCACTGTTTTGAGCTGGATAAAACACTCGCCACCGCCCCCGGCGAACCCGCTGCCGAAGGGGTGCTGACATGAGTATTCCAGAGCCGGTCGGGTTCACCGACGAGCAGACCAGCGTTGAAGTGTCGGTGCGTCGTTTCACCGTGCTGACGGTCAACACCCACAAGGGCTTCACTGCGCTCAACCGACGTTTCATCCTTCCGGAGTTGCGCGAAGCCGTGCGCAGCGTGGCCGCCGACGTGGTGTTTCTGCAGGAAGTCCACGGCACCCATGAGCATCATCCCAAGCGCTACAGCAACTGGCCGACGATGCCGCAATACGAGTTCCTCGCCGACAGTCTATGGCCGCAATTCGCCTACGGGCGCAACGCGGTGTACCCGGAGGGCGATCACGGCAATGCATTGCTGTCGAAATTCCAGATCATCCGCCACGACAACCTCGACGTGTCGATCAGCGGCCACGAGAACCGCGGGCTGCTGCATTGCGTGCTACGCATGCCGGGCGATGGCGTCGAAGTGCATGCGATCTGCGTGCATCTGGGTCTGCGCGAAAGCCATCGTAATGCGCAATTGAAACTGCTCGGCGAGCGCATCGCGCAACTGCCGGCTGATGCACCAGTGATCGTCGCCGGTGACTTCAATGACTGGCGCCAGCGCGCCGATGCGCTGCTCGAACCCTGCGGCCTGCGCGAAGTGTTCGCCGAACATCACGGCAAACCGGCGCGCAGTTTTCCGGCACGTCTGCCGATCCTGCGCCTGGACCGCATCTACGTACGTAACCTCAAGGCCAGCGAGCCAAACGTGTTGACAACACGGCCCTGGTCACACCTTTCCGACCACGCCCCGTTATCGGTGGAGATCGAACTATGAGCAGCGCACCGCTGGAGAAATCCGCCGTGGAACCGATCAGCATCAACCCGCCGGTACGCGAGCCCGGGCCTGTCGATGTCGAGTACAGCTGGCAGGGCAACAACCGCGTCGAATTGCTGGAAAACGGCGAGGAATATTTCCCCCGGGTGTTCGACGCCATGCGTGCGGCGCAGAGTGAAATCCTGCTGGAGACCTTCATCGTTTTCGAAGACAAGGTCGGCGCAGAGTTGCAGCAGATCCTGATCGACGCCGCCCGGCGCGGCGTGCGCACCACCGTCAGCCTCGACGGTTTCGGCTGTGGTGAGTTGACCACTGGTTATCTCGCGGCATTGAGCGACGCCGGCGTGCACTTGCAAATGTTTGATCCGGCGCCCAAGCACCTGGGTTTTCGCACCAACTGGTTCCGCCGTCTGCACCGCAAGATCGTGGTGGTCGACGGACTGATCGCGTTCATTGGCGGGATCAACTTTTCCGGCGATCACCTGGCCGACTTCGGCCCCGAAGCGAAACAGGATTACGCGGTGCAGGTTCAAGGGCCGGCGGTCGCTGACATCCATCATTTCGCCCTGCTGCAAAGTGGTCGGCCAGGCCGTGCACGCTTCTGGTGGCAACGTCGGCGCCAGCGTCGGGCAGACATGGCTTTCAACGATCACGACGGTCAGGTGCGCCTGGTGTTTCGTGATAACGATCAGCACCACACCGACATCGAAGACGTGTACTTGCACGCATTGCGCCGGGCCAAACGCCGGGTGGTGATCGCCAACGCCTACTTCTTCCCCGGCTACCGCCTGCTGCGCGAGCTCCGCAACGCGGCGCGCCGAGGCGTCGAGGTGCGCCTGATCCTGCAAGGTCAACCGGACATGCTGGTGGCCAAACTGGCGGCGCGCATGACCTACGACTATCTGCTCAAGGCAGGGGTGCAGATCCACGAATATTGCCAGCGCCCGCTGCACGGCAAAGTCGCCTTGGTGGATGAGGAATGGAGCACGGTCGGTTCGAGCAATCTCGACCCGCTGAGCCTGTCACTGAACCTGGAAGCCAACGTGCTGATCCGCGATCGCACGTTCAATCAGCACTTGTTCCAGCGCCTCGAAGACCTGAGCCACAACCACTGCAAGGCGATGGACCCGAGCAAGGTGCCACGCGGACGGATCTGGCACATGACCGTGGGGTTTCTGGTGTTCCACTTCCTGCGGCATTTCCCGGCAATGGCCGGTTGGCTGCCGGCGCACAAACCACGGCTCAAGCCGTTTCGGGGGCGCATGTCATGAGCCATTCCTCAGCGCAAGCAGCGCCCGCCGTGCATTCTCGATGGAGTCGCTGGAAACGCCCACTGACGCTGCTGTTCTTCCTCGCGTTGATCGTGTTGCTGACGATGTTTGCCACGCGCATCGAATGGGCGGAAGTGCTGCAGACCCTGGCCGACTTCAAGGTGCGCACACTGCTCATCGCCGCCGCCGTGACCCTGTTGAGCTTTCTCACCTACGCCAGCTTCGACCTGATAGGGCGCACCTACATCCGCCAGGACCTGACCTGGAAACAGATCCTCCCGGTGGGGATCATCAGCTATGCGTTCAACCTCAATCTCAGCGCCTGGGTCGGCGGGATCGCCATGCGCTATCGGCTGTATTCGCGCCTGGGGGTGAGCAAAGGCAACATCGCCAAGATTCTCGGTTTGAGCCTGGCCACCAACTGGTTCGGCTACATGACGATTGCCGGCGCGGTGTTCAGCAGTGGCCTGGTGAGCATGCCGCCGGGCTGGAAAATCAGCAGCGATGCGCTGCAGGGCATTGGCGTGCTGTTGCTGCTGCTGAGTGCCGGTTACCTCGCCGCGTGCCAGTTCTCCAAGCGCCGCGAGTGGTCGATTCGCGGGGTGGAAATCAACCTGCCGTCCCTGCGCATGGCCGTTCTGCAACTGCTGCTGGGTGCGCTGAACTGGTCGCTGATGGCGGCGGTGATTTTCACCTTGCTGCCGGGCAAGCTGGATTATCCATTGGTGCTTGGCGTGCTGTTGATCAGTGCGATTGCCGGGGTCATCACCCACATTCCGGCGGGGCTTGGAGTGTTGGAAGCGGTGTTCGTCGCGCTGCTGCAGCACGAAGTTTCGCGGGGCAGTCTGGTGGCGGGATTGCTGGCGTATCGGGCGATTTATTTTCTTTTGCCGTTGTTGATCACGGTGGTGATGTATCTGCTGGTCGAGGCCAAGGCGAAGGCGTTGCGGATCGAGAAGAAGCCCTAGTCATCCTTCGCCACAGGGGGATGTGCTCAAGTGGACTGAATGATGCTCAACCGCTCCCCGACCACCATCTCGGTAATCCAGTCCACCAGAATCGAGGTGTAGGCCTGCTGCGAAACCGGGTCGCTCAGCGCATGGTCAGCACCGTCGATGATCCGGTGCGTCAGCGAATGCGTCTGCTGACACGCGGCGCGATAACTCATGATCGTGGCGTGGGGCACGTAGTCATCGGTTTCCGATTCCACCAACAACACATCCCCGGTGAACTGCGAACAGGCGTGCAAGGCGCGGTTACTGTCGGCACGCACCAGCGTCGCCCGATAGTCACGCAGATCAGCCTTGTCCAGATCACGCTTGGGCGTATGCCATTGTTCGTCGCGATACAGCGCCGGCACCCGCAACGCCAGCCAGCGCACCGGGCGCAATGAGGTGAGAATCGACGCGAGATAGCCGCCATAACTGGTGCCGACTACCGCAATCGCCGAGGTGTCGAGCGCCGGATGCGCCAACAGGCGATCATAGGCCGCGAGCAAGTCACGCAGGTTGTCTTCGCGCGTGACCCGGGTCAGCGGAATGCCGGTGCCACCGGTGTGTCCGCGCAGGTCGAAGGTCAGGCACACACAACCCAGCCCGGCGATGCCCTTGGCGCGCTCCAGGTCACGCTCCTGGCTGCCACCCCAGCCGTGCACAAACAACACGCCGGGGACTTTCGATTTGGGACTGAGAAACGTCCCGCTCATCTGTTCGTCATCAATGTCGATCTGAATGCTTTCGCTTCTAGCCGTCATAGGATTTGACCGTTACGTATTTGAGGAGAAAGTCGCTGTTCTCGGCCGGGCCGCGATAGATTTCGATGGCGTCCGCCGGCAGGCTTTGATCACCGTAGGTTTCTACGGTCGACACACGGATCGCCCGCATCTGCGGAGCGTTGACGAAGCTCTGCAGCGCGGCCAGTTCAGCGCTGCTGGCACCGCCCATACGCCAGGATTGTTCGAGCACACCGCTGCGCGGTTTGCCATTGCTGTCCAGGCCTTGAGCGATGTCGTAGTTGCGCCGCGAGGCATAGAAACCCGGGTAGGCCTCGTCTGCCGCCCGGTCAAACATCCGCGCTTGCTCGATGGCCAGCCGCACGTCATCCGCTAAATCCAGCGCCAGCAACTGATCGTAACCGCCCTGCACCACCAGCAGATTCGAACCGCCGTAGACGTCCTCGCCATGGGCGTCCTGAGTCAAGTATTGATCACCGCAGTAGCTCAGCACCTTGCCGCCGATGAATGACTGACCGACGCTGTGGGTGACGACCTTGCTCAAGTCCTGCTCCAGCACCACGCCATCGCGGAACAACGCTGCTGCATCCACTCGAGCGAGGACCTCGTCGAACGCGTCGAGGCTGTTGATAACTTCCTGACCGCGACCGGCACAAGCGTGAATCGGCTTGAGGCGAATGGGGCCGCTGTACAGCAAGTGCTCGGCGGCGGGCCGCGCGTCTTCCAGGGCAAACACGGTCAAGCCATCGAGCACCACGTCGCGCACACGCTCGCAGAACTGCGGCGCCCAGCCTTGCGGCGCGTGGGCCAGGTGGCTGCGCAGGCCGTGACTGATGGCTTTGGTGCAGATGAAATCGTGTTCGACGAATCCGCCCCATAAATCATCCGCGCTTTTGATGCCCAAGGCCTGTGCCTGACTGGCGCCGACAATGGTTTGCGTCGGCAGCCAGTACAGATCCCGACCACGGTGCTTTTCCGGGTCGTAGCTGCCAGCAAATCTGAGCCCGAGAATCTGCGCCAGCCAACGGGCCAGCGCCTTGTTGGTCTGCACTTCATGGTGTGGCGCGCCAGCGCGCACCGAGTGCGCGACGACGATTTTTCTGCCTGGCGTCGGGGTCATGCGTCCCCCTTGCAGCGGATGGGTGAATGGAGTGATGAACGGTGCAGAGATCAGGCCAATCGGGGGTCTGTGGAAAACTTCGGTGAATCAAATGCTTGCGGAAAACGTGATGGCATCAGGCCCGTTTCAATCTGCACGACCGGGCGCCAGGGCCCGGTAATTTGCACGATTTCAGCGCCCCAGATTTCAATGTGGGTGGGGCTTGCTCCCACAGGTCATGGCGTGTCTGGACTATCCCGAGACACCAAACCGCGCCCGATAATCACTTGGCGTCAGCCCGGTGATTTTCTTGAAGATCGCGCGAAACGCTCCCGGGTCCTGATAGCCCACCGTCCATGCAATGTGGTCGATGGTGCCATTGGTGAATTCGAGCAGTTCTCGCGCCTTGCCAACCCGCAGATGCTGGCAATATTCGGTGGGTTTCAACCCGGTCGCCGCACGGAAGCGACGCAGAAACGTGCGCTCCTCCAGCCCCGCCCGCTCTGCCATCGAGGTCAGCGAAACATCAGTGGCGCCGGTGCTTTGCAGCCAATGCTGAACCTTGAGAATCGCCGCGTTGCCATGACTGAGGATCGGTGCAAAATTGCTCCCGCAGGCACTGGCGCTGTCGCTGTGTTCCATCACCAGAAAGCGCGCGGTGCCGCTGGCGATGCTCGGCCCGAGCAGCCGGTCGACCAGGCGCAAACCCAGCTCCGACCAAGCCATCAGCCCGGCAGTGGTGATCAAGTCGCCGTCATCGACAATCGGCGTATCCGCCTTGAGCCGGATGTTCGGATAACGCTCGGCAAACGCCTTGGCCGAGGTCCAGTGCGTGGTGGCGCTACGCCCGTCGAGCAGGCCGCTTTCGGCCAGCAGCATCGACCCCACACAGACACCGCCGAGGGTTGCACCACGGGCATGCTGATCACGTAGCCATTGCAACCATTGCGCTGAAACGCTGGCCGCAGAAAAACTGCCGAGGGACGGTGGAATCAGCACTGCCAGCAAATGACTGTCAGCGCCGGGATGACTGTCGTACACCCGCTGCGGCGTCTGCGCGGCGTCGGCTTTCCAGTGACTGACGCGCAGCACCGGTAACTGCGCCGCCTGACGCTCGGCAGCTATCCGGTTGGCGACCGCAAACAGATCGTTCAGCCCATGCACCGCCGCCAGTTGTACGCCGGGGTACATCAGTACGCCCAGTTCCACCGTGGCGGCCCTTTCTGCGCCCATGTCAGTTTTCCCCTGCTTATTGTCGGTCCGGCCAATCCTCGAAACGTCGGCCAGCGCCAATACTGAATCCACTTCCAGCCCATGCATCGAGGACACACCATGACCAGACAAGCGCTCATCGTAGTCGATATCCAGAACGACTACTTCCCCCAAGGCAAGTGGCCGCTGGTGGGGGCTGAAGCCGCCGCCGACAACGCCGCACGACTGCTCGCCGCGTTCCGCGAAGCGGGCGATCCGGTGGTGCACATTCGCCACGAATTCACTTCGGCCGACGCACCGTTTTTCACCCCGGGCTCGGACGGCGCAAAACTGCATCCCAAAGTACTCAATCGTCCGGACGAACCGGTGGTGCTCAAGCACTTCGTCAATTCGTTCCGGGAGACCGAGCTGCAATCGATTCTCGATGAACAAGGCATCAGGGATCTGGTGATTGTCGGCAGCATGAGCCACATGTGCATCGACGGCATCAGCCGTGCGGCGGCCGACCTGGGCTACGGCGTCACGGTAATCCACGACGCCTGCGCCTGCCGTGACCTGGAATTCAACGGGGTCACGGTGCCTGCCGCTCAGGTCCACGCGGCATTCATGTCGGCACTGGGTTTCGCTTACGCCAGCGTGGTCTCGGCCGAGGAGTTTCTGGGGCGCTGATCCATCACGACACACCCGGTAAAAACTTGCGCCCGCCACGTTGCGGGCGTTTTTTCGTCTGTCATGAAAATCTCACGCGTGAGCCATTGATGGCACTTTGAATTGGTTGTAGTGTGGCTCACGCGTGAGATGTTCATAACGGAGTCATTGCCATGAAAAGCCGCTCCCCCACTGTTGCGTCAGAGAGCCCAAAGGGAGAGCGCTCGAAACCGTCCGCGAAAAAACCGTCGAGCTTCTACATGAAGCAGATGCGCGCGGGCCTGGCTGCCGCCGGTTATGTGAAACACGAAACTTGGGTGCTTCCGGAAAACCGAAGCTTGCTCAAGCAGATGGAGCAACAGCTACGCCAACCGATTCTGGCTGGCTCATTCATGTCGGAGAATTACATGAGCGCAGGCAACAACTGGAACATCGATAGCCTCTTCAACGCCCTCAAGGCTCTGGACGAGGTGGCTTCGCACGAGATCACGCTGTCTCTGATCCAGAGCTCCGAACCCAGCATCAAGCTGGAAATGAACGAATTCGGCGGTCTGCCGATTCACATCGCCGTGGCCGGTCAGCAGATCATCGTCGACACCGTGCTGGTGGACATCGATTCGATCACTGACGTGCGCGCCTTCAACGACGCCGTGCTGCGCAGCCGGGAAATGTTCCCGCTGTCGTCGATCGGCATCGAGTCGATGCCCAACGGTCAGACCGTTTACAACATGTTTGGCGCTCTCAGCGCCGACTCGAGCCTGACCAACGTCGTCACCGAGGTGAAAACTCTGGTCGACAACGTGCAGCGCGCGAGCGAAGCCTTCGAACACTTCTTCAAGTAATCAACAGGGAATATCCAATGACTCAGTCCATCTGGAGCAAGTTGTTCACCGCTCTGCGCGGCGGCGCCAATGAAGTCGGCGAAGCGATCGTCGACCAGCAGGCCCTGCGCATCCTCGATCAGGAAATCCGCGACGCCGACACCGCGCTGTCCAACGCCCGCCGCGAGCTGGTCACCATCATGGCCAAGCACAAGCTGGCCGCCGACCGCGTGAGCGAGTACGACGCGAAGATCAAGGATCTGGAAGCCAAGGCGGTTGCCGCGCTGAACGCTGGCCGCGAAGACCTGGCCATGGAAGTGGCCGAAGCGATTTCGACCCTGACCAACGACCTGACCGCCGAGAAAGCCCAGAGCGACGAGTTCGGCACCTACGCCGAAAACATGCGCAAGGACATCACCAAGGCCGAGTCGCGAATCAAGAGCCTGCGCCAGCAGGTGGACATGGCCAAGGCCCGTGAAAGCGTGCAGAAGGCGCAGGTCAGCGCGTCCATCGCCAGCGGCGGCGCCAACGGCAAACTGGAAACCGCCGTCGGCACCCTGAACCGTCTGCAGGCCAAGCAGCAGCAACGCGCTGCCGAGCTGAGCGCCGCCGACGAACTGGCCGACGCTTCGACCGGCAACGACCTGGAACGCAAACTGCGCGACGCCGGCATCACGCCGAACGAAGGCAGCGCCAATGCGATTCTTGAGCGTCTGAAACAGAAGTCCGCGCAGTAAAATCGCTCTCCTGTAGGAGCTGCCGCAGGCTGCGATCTTTTGATCTTCAATCCAGATCAAAAGATCGCAGCCTGCGGCAGCTCTTACAGGTTTTTTGCACCCAGAATATTTGCATTTTGCCTGCTCGTTCGCCGCCCGGCCCGGTACACTAGCGACGTTTTTTTACCGACGAACACCTCCACCCGGCTCAAGGAATGTACCCATGGGATGGTTAAAAGATTTGCTGGGCACCAGCAACTGGCAGCCGGCTGCGCCCGCTCCGGTAGCCGGCGGCCCACTCGGAATGGCACAGGGCAAAGGCGTGCGATTCGATTCGACCCTGGCCTTACTGCTTGATGGCAGCACCTCGGTGCAGGTTCCGGCGGCAGAGGCAATCTGGAGCGCTGGCTGGATCGACCTTGGCCAATCCAACAAACTGCATCGCTACTACCTCAACAACGAGGATTTCTGGCTGCAGATCCACGTCACCGGTGACGACCAGATCGAGTCGGTCACCCTGTTCAACTACCTCAACTACGTGACCATCAACAGTGACGCCGAGCTCCAGCGCCTGGCCGGTCCTGCAAGCCCGATCGGCCTGCCGACCTACACCCACGACGGCGTCCAGTACAGCCGCGAATGGGGCACCGAGCTGGGCCAGACCGAACTGGTCCCGCTGACCGAACACGTGGTCAATCCGGACGAGAGTTACACCATCGAACACCACTCAATGCTTTATGCGCGCGAGACTGGTCTGACCGATCGCCGCGAATTGCTGCTGTTCTCCGTCGAACAAGACGAAGAAGGCACCGTCAGCCTGAGCACCTCGCTGGGTATTTCGCTGTACACGACTGATCTGAGCACCATTTAAAAAGGACGTTTTCCATGCTGGAAGTGCTGGCCGTTTCCCTGAACAAGACCGCGCTGGTCGGTTTCGTCGTCTACCTGATCGGCGCTGTGCTGCTGTTCATGCTGTTTCAGTTCGTCTACACGCGCATCACGCCACACAAAGAATTTGAGCTGATCCGCTCCGGCAACATCGCTGCCGCGATCGCTTTGTCCGGCGCGATCATCGGTTTTGCGATTCCGGCCAGCAATGTCATCGCGTTTTCGGTCAACGTCCTCGATTTCGTGCTGTGGGCAGTGATTGCGGCGGTGGTGCAATTGCTCGCGTTCCTCGCCACCGGCCTGGTTCTCAAAGGCACCTCCAAGCGGATCGCCAACGGTGAAATCGCTTCGGGCATCTACGTGGCCGCAGTGGCCATCAGTGTCGGCATGCTCAATGCCGCGTGCATGACCCCGTCCAACTGATCGGCAGGAAGCCTTCGATGAAACGCAGCAAGTACGTTCAACTGTCCCTCGCCGCTTCGGTGGCGCTGGCGATTTCCGGCGAGGTTGCCGCGCAGGATCAGCAACGCTTCCAATCGGTCGAGGAGTGCGTCGGCGCCGAAGTGGCCGCCGATGTCTGCTCCAACGCCTACGTCGCGGCATTGACCGAGCACCGACGCATTGCCCCGGCCTACGCCGACAAGGCCACGTGCGACGCTGACTTCGCCGCCGACTGGTGCCAGAAAAACTCCGACGGCCGCTTCGTGCCCAAACTCGGCGGTTTCAAGGTACCGCAGAACGGCGAGCCCCCGCAGGACCTGAATGCGCTTGCCAACGCGCAGATGCCTGCCGATGAAGCAGCGGCTGCGCAGAACGCGCAAAGCATTTCACACGCCTCTGGTGGTGGCGGCAACGGTTGGCTCACGGGCTGGCTGATCGGCAATGCGATGAGCAACAACGCCAACCGCACCGTTTACCGCGATCGCGACACGCGTCAGCCCTACAACACCTCGACGCAGTACCGCAAAATCGAATCGGCGCCGCGCAGTCAACCGGACTACGAGAGCAGCAAAAGCAAACCGGTGAACGTCGCCTCGTCGACCTCCCGTGGCGGCTTCGGCAGCCAGTCTTCCGCTCGCAGCGGTTGGGGTGGCTGGGGCAGCAGTTCCGGACGCTCGAGCAGCTGACCATGAAGAAGATCCACTGCGCCGAGCGCCCAGACTGGAAACAGACAGCCGAAAGCCTCGGCTTTCTGTTCCACACCATCGACGACGAGCCGTACTGGGACGAAAGCGCCTACTACCAGTTCACGCTCGCGCAGATCGAAAACGATCTGGAGGACCCGACCACCGAACTGCACGAGATGTGCATGGATCTGGTCGACCGCGTGGTGCACAGCGAAGAGCTGCTGGATCGCCTGAGCATCCCGGCGTCGTACTACGACATGATTCGTACTTCCTGGCTGGAAGGTCATCCGCATCTGTACGGACGCATGGACTTTTCCTACAGCGGCAATGGCCCTGCCAAACTGCTGGAGCTCAACTACGACACGCCGACCAGCCTCTATGAGGCCGCGGCGTTTCAGTGGGGTTGGCTGGAGCAATGCATCGAGCGCGGAATGTTGCCGCGCCACGCCGACCAGTTCAACAGCATCGATACCAGGCTGCATCAGGCGTTTGCCGAGTTGCAGCTCAAGCGTCCGTTCTACTTTTCCTCGATGAAAGACTCGGTCGAGGACAAAGGCACGACTGACTACCTGCGCCTGATCGCGGAAAAGGTCGGCATCGAATCCCGGCACATCGACATCGAAGACATCGGCCTGACCGCCGAGGGTCGCTTCGTTGACCTTGAGGATCGCTGGATCCCGCACCTGTTCAAACTGCACGCCTGGGAGTTCATCTTCCACGAGCCGTTCGGCGCGGCGATTGCCGAGTGCGATACACAGTTTTTCGAACCGGCATGGAAAGCGATCCTGTCGAACAAAGGCGCACTCCCACTGCTATGGGAACTGCACAAGGGCCACCCGAACCTGCTGGCGGCACACCTTGATCCGAATCCGGCCAGTGCGGTGCCCAAGGGCTGGGTGCGCAAACCGTACTTCTCCCGCGAAGGCGCGAATATCGAACTGCACACGGCAGAAGGTCTGATCGTCAAAGAAGACGGGCCCTACACCGATGCGCCATTCATCCTGCAGGAATTTGCGCCATTGCCGAAGTTCGACGACAGCTACACGCTGATCGGCTCTTGGGTGATTGGTGATCAGGCGGCGGGGATCGGCGTGCGGGAGGACAATAGTCTGATTACAAAGGATTCGAGCCGGTTTCTGCCGCACCTGATCCTCGACTGAGGCACACGCATCCGCTCCCACAAAAAAGGCCCGTCGTTTTGAACGACGGGCCTTTTTTATTCAGCGTGGATGCAGCATCCAATTAGAACGGAATGTCGTCATCGAAGCTGTCGAAATCCGGAGCCGGTTGCGGTGCGGCCTGCTGTGGAGCCGGGGCTGGACGCTGTTGCGGAGCCGATTGCTGCGGACGCGGAGCCTGTTGACGTGGCGCCTGCTGCTGATAGTTGTTGCCACCGCCTTGTTGGTCGCCCTGTTGTGGACGGCCGCCGAGCAGTTGCATGGTGCCTTGCATGTCGACCACGATTTCTGTGGTGTAGCGCTTGATACCGTCTTTTTCCCACTCGCGGGTCTGCAGCTTGCCTTCGATGTACACCTGCGAACCTTTACGCAGGTATTCGCCGGCGATTTCCGCAACCTTGCCGAACATCGAAACACGGTGCCACTCGGTCTTCTCGACCTTCTGACCGGTTTGCTTGTCGGTCCACTGTTCGCTGGTTGCCAGACTCAGGTTGGTCACGGCGTTACCGTTAGGCAGGTAGCGAACTTCGGGATCCTGGCCGCAAGTGCCGACCAATATGACTTTGTTAACCCCACGGGCCATAACGTTCTCCTAGGCTTCGCAAGCAGCCTCGGCCGGGTTGTTCACCAGGCGTTCGAGGGTGTCGCGATCCACTAATTCTTTGTCCAGTTTGATGTAAACAGCTGCTTCATCAGCAACTATCACTGCATCTGTTACCCCTACGAGGGCCTTGAGGCGCTCGACCAGACCCGCTTCGCGGATCGCCTCGGGTGATAACGGCAAGCGCAGGCTCGTCACATAGGGAGGTTCGCGCATGGTAACAGCAAAGGCCAGCCAGATGGCAGCCAGACCGGCACATCCAAGGAACACAACCGACAGACCGCCATGCTGAAACAGCCAGCCGCCGAGTATCCCGCCGAGTGCCGAACCGAGGAACTGACTGGTGGAATACACGCCCATCGCCGTGCCCTTCCCGCCTGCCGGTGAAACCTTGCTGATCAGCGACGGCAGCGAAGCCTCCAGCAGATTGAACGCGGTGAAGAATACCACCGTGCCGATCACCAGCGCCCGCAAGCTGTCACCGAACTGCCAGAAGAATAGCTCAGTGAACATCAGCGTCAGGACGGCGCCAAGCAAAATTCGTTTCATTTTGCGTTTCTTCTCGCCGTAGATGATGAACGGAATCATGGCGAAGAAAGAGATCAGCAGCGCGGTGAGATAGACCCACCAGTGCTGCTCCTTGGGCAACCCGGCTTTTTCCACCAGTGCCAGCGGCAAGGCAACGAAGCTGGACATCAACATGGCATGTAACACAAAGATGCCGAGGTCCAGGCGCAACAGATCCGGATGCTTGAGTGTCGGCATCAAGGCCTGACGCGCCACGCCGGATTCACGATGGCTCAGCGGCCCGGTGGATTTCGGCACCATGAACATAATGATCAGGATGCCGACCAGCGCCATGCCGCCAGTGGCGAGAAACAGTCCGGACAGGCCGAAGGCCCGGGTCAACAACGGCCCGACCACCATCGCCACGGCGAACGACAGACCGATGGTCATGCCAATCATGGCCATGGCTTTGGTGCGGTGTTGTTCACGGGTCAGGTCGGAAAGCAACGCCATCACCGCCGCAGAAATCGCCCCGGCCCCCTGCAGGATGCGTCCGGCAATCACGCCCCAGATCGAATCGGCCTGAGCCGCCAGCACACTGCCGAGGGCGAAGACCACCAGCCCGAGGAAAATAACCGGACGCCGGCCGATGCGGTCGGAAATGATCCCGAACGGAATCTGGAAAATCGCCTGGGTCAGGCCGTAAGCGCCAATCGCCAGCCCGATCAGGGCCGGGGTCGCTCCCGCCAGGTCCATGCCGTAGGTCGCCAGGACCGGCAACACCATGAACATGCCAAGCATACGGAAGGCGAACACCAGGGCCAGACCGCTCGCTGCGCGGGTCTCGCTGCCACTCATGCGTTCGCTGTGGGGATCGTGCATGGAAAAACCTCGTGTGAACCGGCGGCGATTCTACCAGTCCCATCGAAAGACGGGGTATATCGCGACGCTATGACGCGTATAGATGAAACTCTCTTCATGCAAGGCAAAAAACCCTTCGTTTGATAGTGTGCATCCATCCAGTATTTGCCCGTATACTCCTACGTTTTCGACGCCCGCCGAGCGAGGCCACTTTGGACAAGATCCTGATACGTGGGGCCCGTACCCACAACCTGAAGAACATCGACCTGACCCTGCCACGGGACAAACTGATCGTTATCACCGGCCTGTCCGGATCCGGCAAGTCGTCCCTGGCCTTCGACACGCTGTACGCCGAAGGTCAGCGCCGCTATGTCGAATCCCTGTCGGCCTACGCCCGACAGTTCCTGTCGATGATGGAAAAACCCGACGTCGACACCATTGAAGGTCTGTCGCCGGCCATCTCCATCGAGCAGAAGTCGACCTCGCACAACCCGCGCTCTACGGTCGGCACCATCACCGAAATCTACGACTACCTGCGTTTGCTGTATGCACGCGTCGGTACGCCACGCTGCCCGGATCATGACATTCCGCTGGAAGCGCAGACCGTCAGCCAGATGGTTGACCTGGTGCTGGCGCAGCCGGAAGGCAGCAAACTGATGTTGCTGGCGCCGGTTATTCGCGAACGCAAGGGCGAGCACCTGTCGGTTTTCGAAGAGCTGCGCGCCCAAGGCTTCGTTCGGGCGCGGGTCAATGGCCGCATCTGCGAGCTCGACGAGCTGCCGAAACTGGACAAACAGAAGAAGCACTCGATCGATGTCATCGTCGACCGTTTCAAGGTCCGTGCCGACCTGCAGCAGCGCCTGGCCGAATCGTTCGAAACCGCTCTCAAGCTGGCGGACGGCATTGCCTTGGTAGCGCCGATGGACGATGAACCGGGTGAAGAGATGATCTTCTCCGCGCGTTTTGCCTGCCCGATCTGCGGCCACGCGATCAGCGAACTGGAACCGAAGCTGTTCTCCTTCAACAACCCCGCCGGCGCCTGCCCGACCTGCGATGGTCTGGGCGTGAAGCAGTTCTTCGACATCAAGCGCCTGGCCAATGGTGAACTGACCCTGGCCGAGGGCGCGATTCGCGGCTGGGACCGGCGCAACGTCTATTACTTCCAGATGCTCGGCTCACTGGCGTCGCATTACAAGTTCAGCCTGGAGAAGCCATTCAACGAACTGACCGCCGAACAGCAGAAGCACATCCTGCACGGCAGCGGCTCACAGAATGTCGACTTCAAGTACCTCAACGACCGCGGCGACATCGTCAAACGTTCGCACCCGTTCGAAGGCATCGTGCCTAACCTTGAGCGTCGCTACCGCGAAACCGAATCGGCCAGCGTCCGCGAAGAGCTGGCCAAGTTTCTCAGCACCCAGGCTTGCCCGGATTGCCGAGGTACCCGTCTGCGTCGTGAAGCGCGGCACGTTTGGGTCGGCGAGAAAACCCTACCGGCGGTGACCAACCTGCCGATCGGCGATGCCTGCGAGTACTTCGGCGAGCTGAAAATGACCGGGCGGCGTGGCGAGATCGCCGACAAGATCCTCAAGGAAATCCGCGAACGTCTGCAGTTTCTGGTCAACGTCGGCCTGGACTATCTGTCTCTCGACCGCAGCGCTGACACTTTGTCCGGCGGCGAGGCACAGCGGATTCGTCTGGCCAGCCAGATCGGCGCCGGGCTGGTCGGGGTGCTGTACATCCTCGACGAACCGTCCATTGGCCTGCACCAGCGCGATAACGACCGCTTGCTCGGCACCCTCAAGCACCTGCGCGATATCGGCAACACGGTGATTGTGGTCGAGCACGATGAAGACGCGATTCGCCTGGCCGACTATGTGGTGGATATCGGCCCGGGTGCCGGCGTGCATGGCGGGCAGATCGTGGCGGAAGGAACGCCCGCCGAAGTCATGGCGCACCCGGACTCGCTGACCGGTAAATACCTATCGGGCCGGGTGAAAATCGAAGTACCGGCCAAACGCACGCCGCGCAACAAGAAGCTGACGCTGTCGCTCAAAGGCGCGCGCGGCAACAACCTGCGCAATGTCGATCTGGAAATCCCGATCGGCCTGCTGACCTGCGTGACCGGCGTTTCCGGCTCCGGCAAATCCACGCTGATCAACAACACGCTGTTCCCGTTGAGCGCTACTGCACTCAACGGTGCCACCACGCTGGAAGCGGCCGCGCACGACAGCATCAAGGGCCTGGAGCATCTCGACAAGGTCGTCGATATCGACCAGAGCCCGATCGGCCGCACGCCGCGCTCCAACCCGGCGACCTACACCGGGCTGTTCACCCCCATCCGCGAATTGTTTGCCGGCGTGCCCGAGTCACGCTCCCGTGGTTACGGCCCTGGGCGTTTCTCGTTCAACGTCAAGGGCGGGCGCTGCGAGGCTTGTCAGGGCGATGGTCTGATCAAGGTCGAAATGCACTTTCTGCCGGACATCTACGTGCCGTGCGATGTGTGCAAGAGCAAGCGCTACAACCGCGAAACCCTTGAGATCAAATACAAGGGCAAGAGCATCCACGAAACCCTCGAGATGACTATCGAGGAGGCACGGGAGTTCTTCGACGCGGTGCCTGCGCTGGCGCGCAAGCTGCAGACGTTGATGGATGTGGGCCTGTCTTACATCAAGCTCGGGCAGTCTGCGACCACGCTGTCCGGTGGTGAAGCACAGCGGGTCAAGCTGTCTCGTGAGCTGTCCAAGCGCGATACCGGCAAGACCCTGTATATCCTCGACGAGCCGACCACCGGCCTGCATTTCGCGGATATCCAGCAATTGCTCGACGTGCTGCATCGCCTGCGCGACCACGGCAACACGGTGGTGGTGATCGAACACAACCTGGACGTGATCAAGACCGCCGACTGGCTGGTGGACCTGGGGCCGGAAGGCGGCTCCAAGGGTGGGCAGATCATCGCCACCGGCACGCCGGAGGAAGTGGCCGAGATGAAGCAATCTCACACCGGTCACTACCTCAAGCCATTGCTGATTCGCGATCGGGCCTGATCTGAGGGCATGAAAAAGCCCCTGTCACTTGTACAGTGACAGGGGCTTTTTTTGTGTCTGCGCAATCAGGTGTGCGATTGCAGGTAATTCTCGAGACCGATGAGTTTGATCAGGCCCAACTGCTTTTCCAGCCAGTAGGTGTGATCTTCTTCGGTGTCGTTGAGCTGAACACGCAGGATCTCGCGACTGACGTAATCCTTGTGCTGCTCGCACAACTCAATGCCTTTGCACAGAGCGGCGCGAACTTTGTACTCGAGACGCAGATCGGCTTCGAGCATCTCCGGCACGGTGGTACCGACGTCGAGATCGTCCGGACGCATGCGCGGCGTGCCTTCGAGCATCAGGATCCGGCGCATCAGTGCGTCGGCGTGACCGGCTTCTTCTTCCATCTCGTGGTTGATTCGTTCGTAGAGCTTGGTGAAACCCCAGTCCTCATACATCCGCGAGTGAACAAAATATTGGTCACGCGCGGCCAGTTCGCCGGTCAGCAACGTGTTGAGGTAATCGATAACGTCTGGGTGGCCTTGCATCGCCCTACATCTCCCTGCTTGAAAGTCTGTAGTTTGAACCAAGCTGACCGGAAGGTCACCCGTTTCGCGCAATAAAAGCGAAGAAATTCTGAGAAAAGTTGGCTAAATAACGCAAAAACCGCCCTCAATGAGGGCGGTTCTGCTTCTCGTTTAGACTTCGTTAAGCTGTACGTCCAGCAGCTTTGCGATTGCTTCTCCATACGCCGGATCGGCTTTGAAGAAATGCTGCAACTGACGGTCAACCACGTCGGGTGAAACACCGCTCATGGCGCCGGCGATGTTGCTGACCAGAAGCGCTTTCTGTTCGTCATTCATCAATCGGAACAACGCACCGGCGTGGCTGTAGTAATCGCTGTCCTCGCGATGATCGTAACGATCTGCCGGACCGCTCAAGGCCAACGAAGGCTCAGCATAACGCGGCGCCTGCTTCGGTGATTCCACGTAGCTGTTGGGCTCATAGTTAGGCGCTGCACCACCGTTGCTGCCGAACGCCATCGAGCCGTCGCGCTGGTACGTATTGACCGGGCTGCGCGGCGCATTGACCGGCAATTGCTGGTGGTTGGTGCCGACGCGGTAGCGGTGTGCATCGGCGTAAGCGAATACGCGACCTTGCAGCATGCGATCCGGCGACAGACCAACACCTGGCACCATATTGCTTGGACCGAATGCGGCTTGCTCGACTTCGGCGAAATAGTTCAGCGGGTTGCGGTTCAGCTCCAGTTCGCCGACTTCGATCAGCGGGAACTCCTTCTGCGACCAGGTCTTGGTCACGTCGAACGGGTTCTCATAGTGCGCTGCAGCCTGAGCCTCAGTCATGATCTGAATGCACACGCGCCATTTCGGGAAGTCACCACGCTCGATGGCCTCGAACAGGTCACGCTGAGCGTAATCCGGATCGGTACCCGCGAGACGCGCAGCCTCGGCCGGCGCGAGGTTCTTGATCCCTTGCTGGGTCTTGTAGTGCCATTTCACCCAGTGACGCTCGCCTCGAGCGTTGATCAGGCTGTAGGTGTGGCTGCCAAAGCCATGCATATGACG
Organism: Pseudomonas sp. AO-1; assembly: GCF_019775695.1. Lineage (NCBI taxonomy): Bacteria > Pseudomonadati > Pseudomonadota > Gammaproteobacteria > Pseudomonadales > Pseudomonadaceae > Pseudomonas > Pseudomonas sp. AO-1. The sequence goes on along the minus strand of NZ_CP079947.1, from coordinate 877,696 downwards.
ATAGCCGTCGGGAATGCCGCGATCCGAAAACAGAATGGTCACCTGATGCAGCGCTTCTGGAGAATGCGACCAGAAGTCCCACATCATTTGCGCGCTTTTCAGGTTGCTCTGCGGCAGACGCTTCTGGGTGTGGATAAAGTCAGGAAACTTCAGCGGATCACGGATGAAGAACACCGGAGTGTTGTTGCCAACGATGTCCCAGTTGCCTTCCTCGGTGTAGAACTTCAGGGCGAAACCACGTGGATCACGCTCGGTGTCGGCCGAGCCGCGTTCACCGCCTACAGTGGAGAAGCGCAGGAACGTCGGGGTTTGCTTGCCCACGGACTCAAACAGTTTGGCGCTGGTGTATTCAGTGATATCGCGGGTCACGGTGAATGTACCGTAAGCACCTGAGCCCTTGGCGTGCACACGACGCTCCGGAATGTTTTCACGGTTGAAATGGGCAAGCTTCTCGATCAGGTGAAAATCGTCGAGCAGCAGCGGGCCACGAGGGCCGGCGGAGCGAGAATTCTGGTTATCAGCAACAGGTGCGCCACTGGCGGTCGTAAGCGTTTTGATCTGGCTCATACGGTCTTCTTCCTCTGTCAGTCTTGAAACTGCCGGCTAATCGGCTTGCTGGGAAGTATTGATCATCGGTGTAACACCTACAAATTCATTAACTTGTAGTCATCGATAGATAATTACTAATTATGTTTCCCAACACATAGTGACAAAAGAACAATGTCAGAAGCTTGTACAAACAGCGCATTTTCTTGCGGGCACAAAAAACCGGGCACTAGGCCCGGTTTTTCGTTTCAGACTGACGTCTTACTCGGCGGATACAGCTTCGCCAGCAGTAGCACGATCAACCAACTCGACGTACGCCATAGGCGCGTTGTCGCCAGCGCGGAAACCGCACTTGAGGATGCGCAGGTAGCCACCCTCACGGGTAGCGTAACGCTTGCCCAGGTCGTTGAAGAGCTTACCAACGATAGCTTTCGAACGAGTACGGTCGAAAGCCAGACGGCGGTTAGCCAGGCTGTCTGTCTTGGCCAGAGTGATCAGCGGCTCGGCAACGCGGCGCAGTTCTTTGGCTTTTGGCAGAGTAGTCTTGATCAGCTCGTGCTCGAACAACGACACCGCCATGTTCTGGAACATGGCCTTGCGGTGCGAGCTGGTGCGGCTCAGGTGACGCCCACTTTTACGATGACGCATGGTTCATTCCTTACCAAACACTACGTTCGGTGATTACGACGATCAGGCAGTCGCCTTGTCGTCCTTCTTAAGACTTGCAGGCGGCCAGTTGTCGAGGCGCATGCCGAGGGACAGACCGCGGGAGGCCAGAACGTCCTTGATTTCAGTCAAGGATTTCTTGCCCAGGTTCGGAGTCTTCAACAGCTCTACTTCGGTACGCTGAATCAGGTCGCCGATGTAGTAGATGTTTTCCGCCTTAAGGCAGTTAGCCGAACGTACAGTCAGTTCCAGATCGTCAACCGGGCGAAGCAGGATCGGATCGATCTCGTCTTCCTGCTCGACAACCACTGGCTCACTGTCACCTTTGAGGTCGACGAACGCAGCCAACTGCTGTTGCAGGATGGTTGCAGCGCGGCGGATAGCCTCTTCAGGATCCAGAGTACCGTTGGTTTCCAGATCAATAACCAGCTTGTCCAGGTTGGTACGCTGCTCGACACGGGCGTTTTCCACCACGTATGCGATACGGCGAACCGGGCTGAACGAAGAGTCGAGCTGCAAGCGACCAATGCTGCGGCTTTCGTCTTCATCGCTCTGACGCGAGTCGGCTGGTTCATAACCACGACCACGAGCTACGGTGAGCTTCATGTTCAGGGCGCCGTTAGACGCCAGGTTAGCGATTACGTGATCGGGGTTAACGATCTCGACATCATGATCCAGCTGAATATCGGCAGCGGTAACCACCCCCGAACCCTTCTTCGACAAGGTCAGCGTAACTTCGTCACGACCGTGCAGCTTGATGGCCAGACCTTTAAGGTTCAACAGGATTTCAATTACGTCTTCCTGTACACCTTCGATGGCGCTGTACTCGTGGAGCACACCGTCAATCTCGGCCTCGACTACTGCGCAGCCGGGCATTGAGGACAACAGGATGCGGCGCAGCGCGTTGCCCAGGGTGTGGCCAAAACCACGCTCGAGAGGCTCGAGAGTGATCTTGGCGCGGGTTGGACTGACAACCTGCACATCAATGTGGCGGGGTGTCAGGAACTCATTTACCGAAATCTGCATGGATGCACCTATTTTCTAGCCCTTACTTGGAGTAGAGCTCGACAATCAGGCTTTCGTTGATGTCGGCGGACAGATCACTGCGAGCAGGAACGTTCTTGAAAACGCCCGACTTCTTCTCAGTGTCTACTTCTACCCATTCTACGCGGCCACGTTGGGCACACAGATCGAGAGCTTGGACAATGCGAAGTTGGTTTTTTGCTTTCTCGCGAACTGCGACCACGTCACCAGCACGAACCTGATACGACGGAACGTTTACGGTCTGACCGTTAACGCTGATCGACTTGTGCGATACCAGCTGACGGGATTCGGCACGAGTCGAACCAAAGCCCATACGGTATACAACGTTGTCCAGACGGCATTCGAGCAGTTGCAGCAGGTTTTCACCGGTTGCACCTTTCTTGCCAGCAGCTTCTTTGTAGTAGCCGCTGAACTGACGCTCGAGAACGCCGTAGATACGACGGACCTTCTGCTTTTCACGCAGTTGGGTGCCGTAGTCGGACTGGCGACCGCGGCGTTGGCCGTGGATACCAGGTGCTGCTTCAATGTTGCACTTCGATTCGATCGCGCGCACGCCGCTCTTCAGGAAGAGATCGGTGCCTTCGCGACGAGCGAGTTTGCATTTTGGACCAATGTAACGAGCCATTCTTTACAATCTCCTGGATTACACGCGGCGCTTCTTCGGCGGACGGCACCCGTTGTGCGGGATTGGCGTCACGTCGGTGATGCTGGCGATCTTGTAGCCACAGCCGTTCAAAGCGCGGACTGCGGATTCACGACCTGGACCTGGACCCTTGACGTTAACGTCGAGGTTTTTCAGGCCGTATTCCAGCGCAGCTTGACCAGCACGCTCAGCAGCTACTTGAGCAGCGAACGGGGTGGACTTGCGGGAACCGCGGAAACCCGAACCACCGGAGGTAGCCCAGGAAAGAGCGTTACCTTGACGGTCGGTAATGGTCACGATGGTGTTGTTAAAAGAAGCATGGATGTGGGCGATGCCATCAACCACTGTCTTTTTAACTTTTTTACGAGGACGAGCAGCAGGTTTTGCCATGATTAAATTCCTGTCGATTCGCTGGGGCGATTACTTGCGGATCGGCTTACGCGGACCTTTACGGGTACGCGCGTTGGTCTTGGTACGCTGACCGCGTACTGGAAGACCGCGACGATGACGCAGACCGCGATAGCAACCGAGGTCCATCAAGCGCTTGATTTTCATGTTGATTTCGCGACGCAGGTCACCTTCAGTGGTGAACTTCGCCACTTCGCCACGCAGCTGTTCAATTTGCTCGTCGCTCAGATCTTTGATCTTTGCTGCTGGGTTTACCCCAGTGTCTGCACAGATTTTCTGCGCAGTAGTGCGACCGACACCATAGATGTAGGTCAGCGAGATAACAGTATGCTTGTTATCTGGAATGTTAACGCCTGCAATACGGGCCATTCAGTGGGACTCCAATTGACAGCTACCTACGCCCCGGAAGCCAAGAAATAGGGCGCGAGATAATATCGCTGTAATAACAAATAATCAACCCGGCAGCGCACTAGCTGCCGGGCTTGAAGCACAATCACACTCAGCCTTGGCGCTGTTTGTGACGCGGTTCCGCGCTGCAAATTACTCGAACAACACCTTCGCGGCGAATAATCTTGCAGTTACGGCACAGCTTTTTCACCGATGCACGAACTTTCATCACCAACTCCTCGAACCTTATGGGTACTCAGCGCAACATGCCGCTGCCGTAACCCTTCAGGTTGGCTTTCTTCATCAGGGATTCGTACTGGTGCGAAACGAGGTGCGATTGTACTTGGGACATGAAGTCCATCACAACCACGACCACGATCAGCAACGAGGTCCCGCCAAGGTAGAACGGAACGTTTGCTGCAACCACCAGAAACTGGGGCAACAGGCACACGGCCGTCATGTAAAGAGCACCGAACATGGTCAAGCGAGTCAGAACGCCATCAATATAGCGTGCAGACTGCTCACCTGGACGGATGCCCGGAATAAAGGCACCGGACTTCTTCAGGTTTTCCGCTACGTCTTTCGGATTGAACATCAACGCCGTATAGAAGAAGCAGAAGAAAATAATCCCTGCACTAAACAGCAGAATATTCAACGGCTGACCAGGAGCGATCGACTGCGAGATGTCCTGCAACCAGCCCATACCTTCAGACTGACCAAACCAGGCACCCAACGAAGCCGGGAACAGCAGAATGCTGCTCGCGAAAATAGCCGGAATAACACCGGCCATGTTCACCTTCAGCGGCAAGTGGCTTGTCTGCGCAGCAAAAACCTTGCGGCCCTGCTGACGCTTGGCGTAGTGAACAGCGATACGACGCTGACCACGCTCAATGAACACCACGAAACCGATAATCGCTACTGCCAGCAAACCGATGGCAACCAGGGCGAAGATATTGATATCACCCTGACGCGCAGACTCGAAAGACTGCCCGATTGCTCTCGGAAGACCGGCGACGATACCCGAAAAAATCAACATCGAGATACCGTTGCCTACACCACGCTCAGTAATCTGCTCACCCAGCCACATCATGAACATCGCACCAGCCACAAAAGTGGATACCGCGACGAAATGGAAGCCAAAGTCACCAGTGAACGCAACGCCCTGCCCCGCCAGGCCAATGGACATGCCAATAGCCTGAACGAGAGCGAGGACGACGGTGCCGTAGCGGGTGTACTGGCTGATCTTGCGACGGCCAGCTTCACCTTCCTTCTTCAACTGCTCCAGCTGCGGGCTGACGGCGGTCATCAGTTGCATGATGATCGATGCCGAAATGTACGGCATGATCCCCAGTGCAAAGATGCTCATCCGTTCCAGCGCGCCGCCGGAGAACATGTTGAACAAGCTAAGAATGGTCCCCTCATTCTGTCGAAACAGGTCTGCGAGTCGGTCCGGGTTGATACCTGGAACCGGGATGTGTGCGCCTATTCGGTAGACGATAATCGCCAGGAACAGAAAACGCAGACGAGCCCAGAGTTCAGACATACCGCCTTTGCCGAGCGCAGAGAGAGCACCTTGCTTAGCCATTTATTCCTCGAACTTGCCGCCAGCTGCTTCGATAGCCGCACGCGCACCTTTGGTGGCGCCGATTCCCTTGCCGATAGTGACAGCGCGAGTCACTTCACCGGACAGCATGATTTTCACACGCTGTACGTTGACGTTGATCACGTTGGCATCTTTCAGGGACTGCACGGTGACGATGTCGCCTTCCACTTTGGCCAGCTCGGACAGACGCACTTCTGCGCGATCCATGGCTTTCAGGGAAACGAAACCGAACTTCGGCAGGCGACGATGCAGCGGCTGTTGACCGCCTTCAAAGCCTGGAGCAATAGTGCCACCGGAGCGGGAGGTTTGACCTTTGTGGCCACGGCCACCAGTCTTACCCAAACCGCTACCGATACCACGGCCCGGACGATGCTTTTCGCGACGGGAACCCGGCGCTGGACTCAGATCATTGAGTTTCATCGATTAACCCTCGACACGCAGCATGTAGTAAGCCTTGTTGATCATCCCGCGATTCTCGGGAGTATCCTGGACTTCTACAGTGTGACCGATGCGACGCAGACCCAGACCCTTAACGCACAGTTTGTGGTTAGGGATGCGGCCGGTCATGCTTTTGATCAGCGTAACTTTAACGGTAGCCATGATCAGAAGATCTCCTTGACAGTCAGGCCACGCTTGGCAGCAATGGACTCAGGAGATTGCATAGCCTTCAGACCCTTGAAAGTGGCGTGAACCACGTTTACCGGGTTAGTCGAGCCGTAGCACTTGGCCAGAACGTTCTGAACGCCAGCAACTTCGAGGACAGCACGCATAGCGCCGCCAGCGATGATACCGGTACCTTCAGAAGCAGGCTGCATGTACACCTTCGAAGCGCCGTGAGCGGACTTCATTGCGTACTGCAGGGTGGTGCCGTTCAGGTCAACTTGAATCATGTTGCGGCGAGCAGCTTCCATTGCCTTCTGGATCGCAGCAGGCACTTCACGCGACTTGCCACGGCCGAAGCCAACACGCCCTTTACCATCACCAACCACGGTCAACGCGGTGAAAGTGAAGATACGGCCGCCTTTAACGGTTTTGGCTACGCGGTTAACTTGAACCAGCTTCTCGATGTAGCCTTCGTCGCGCTTTTGGTCGTTATTTGACATAACTTAGAACTCCAGCCCAGCTTCACGAGCAGCATCAGCCAGCGCTTTAACGCGGCCATGGTACTTGAAGCCAGAGCGGTCGAAAGCCACTTGCGAGACGCCAGCGGCCTTAGCACGCGTAGCGACCAGCTGGCCAACCTTTGTGGCCGCGTCGATGTTGCCAGTGGCGCCATCACGCAGTTCTTTATCCAAAGTCGAGGCACTTGCCAGGACTTTGTTGCCGTCGGCCGAGATGACCTGGGCGTAGATGTGCTGCGACGAGCGGAACACGCAGAGACGCACGACTTCGAGTTCGTGCATTTTCAGGCGTGCTTTGCGAGCGCGACGCAGTCGAGTAACTTTTTTGTCGGTCATTTGCTATGCCCTACTTCTTCTTGGCTTCTTTACGACGGACGACTTCGTCCGCGTAGCGCACACCTTTGCCTTTGTACGGCTCTGGTGGACGGAAGTCGCGGATCTCAGCGGCCACTTGACCTACCAGCTGCTTGTCGATGCCCTTGATCAGGATATCGGTCTGGCTAGGAGTCTCAGCGGTGATGCCTTGCGGCAGTTCGTAATCCACTGGGTGCGAGAAGCCAAGAGCCAGGTTCAGCACCTGACCTTTTGCTTGCGCCTTGTAACCAACACCGACCAGCTGGAGCTTGCGCTCGAAGCCTTGGCTTACGCCTTGGACCATGTTGTTTACCAACGCACGCGTGGTACCGGCCATTGCGCGAGTCTGTTGATCGCCATTGCGAGCAGCGAAACGCAGCTCACCAGCCTCTTCAACGATCTCAACGGACGAATGGATGTTCAGTTCAAGAGTACCCTTGGCACCCTTCACCGAAAGCTGTTGGCCTGCGAATTTGACTTCGACACCGGCTGGCAGCTTAACGGGGTTCTTAGCGACGCGAGACATGCTTATCCCCCCTTAGAACACAGTGCAAAGAACTTCGCCGCCGACACCGGCAGCGCGCGCAGCACGATCCGTCATCACACCTTTGTTGGTGGAGACGATAGACACGCCAAGACCGCCACGAACTTTCGGCAGATCTTCAACGGACTTGTACTGACGCAGGCCTGGACGACTAACGCGCTTGACTTCCTCGATGACCGGACGGCCTTCGAAGTATTTCAGCGAGATGGACAACGACGGCTTAGCGTCGGTGGTGATCTGAAAATCCGCGATGTAACCTTCGTCCTTCAGGACTTTTGCTACAGCCACCTTCAACGTGGAAGACGGCATGCTTACGACAGACTTTTCAGCCATCTGGGCATTACGGATTCGAGTTAGCATGTCCGCTAACGGGTCCTGCATACTCATGGGCTAGACGCTCCTAATACAGAAAAATTAGCCTTGCGGCTACTACTTGTCGCCGAGAAATTCCGGGCACGAAAAACACGGGCTCAGGCGAGCCGGTCATTCTAGACACACCCCAGAAATGAATCAAGCCCCAAAAGGGGCTTGATTCAAATTCAAGGCCACCGATGGTCAGGTTCTTGCGACCCCGACCATCAAGGCTTTGACAGCGATTACCAGCTGGCTTTAACCAGACCTGGAACGTCACCACGCATTGCCGCTTCACGCAGTTTGTTACGGCCCAGGCCGAACTTGCGGTAAACGCCGTGCGGACGACCAGTCAGGCGGCAACGGTTACGCATGCGCGAAGCGCTTGCGTCACGTGGTTGCTTCTGCAGAGCTACGGTCGCTTCCCAACGCGCTTCTGGACTTGCGTTCAGATCAACGATGATAGCTTTCAGCGCTGCACGCTTGACGGCGTACTTGGCAACAGTGAGCTGACGCTTCAGCTCACGGTTTTTCATGCTCTTCTTGGCCATTTTCCTACTCCAATCAGTTGCGGAACGGGAATTTGAAAGCACGCAGCAAAGCGCGGCCTTCATCATCGTTCTTGGCAGTGGTGGTCAGGGTAATGTCCAGACCGCGGAGAGCATCGATCTTGTCGTAGTCGATTTCCGGGAAAATGATCTGCTCTTTCACGCCCATGCTGTAGTTGCCACGACCATCGAAGGACTTGGCATTCAGGCCGCGGAAGTCGCGAACCCGAGGCAGGGAGATCGACAGCAGACGATCCAGGAACTCGTACATACGCTCACGGCGCAGAGTCACTTTGACGCCGATCGGCCATCCTTCACGGACTTTAAAGCCAGCGATGGATTTACGAGCGTAAGTCACAACGACTTTTTGGCCGGTGATCTTTTCCAGGTCAGCAACAGCGTGCTCGATGACTTTTTTGTCGCCGATCGCTTCGCCCAGACCCATGTTCAGGGTGATTTTGGTAACGCGCGGAACTTCCATCACGTTCGAAAGCTTAAGTTCTTCCTTAAGTTTCGGAGCGATTTCCTTCCGGTAAATCTCTTTTAGTCGTGCCATGGTCTTCTACCTAGCAGTGTTCAAGCATCAACCGCTTTTTGGGTCGACTTGAAGACACGAATTTTCTTACCGTCTTCTACTTTGAAACCAACGCGGTCAGCCTTGTTGGTTTCGCCGTTGAAGATGGCGACGTTGGAAGCGTGCAGTGGCGCTTCTTTCTCGACGATACCGCCCTGTACGCCCGACATCGGGTTAGGCTTGGTATGACGCTTGACCAGGTTCAGACCACCAACAACCAGACGGTTGTCAGCAAGAACCTTCAGCACCTTACCGCGCTTACCTTTGTCTTTGCCGGCGATCACGATGATCTCGTCGTCACGACGAATCTTTTGCATGTCGGATCTCCTTACAGCACTTCTGGGGCGAGCGAGACGATCTTCATGAACTTCTCAGTACGAAGTTCACGGGTCACTGGCCCAAAGATACGGGTGCCGATCGGCTCTTGCTTGTTGTTCAGAAGAACAGCAGCGTTGCCATCAAAGCGGATAATGGAGCCATCAGCACGACGTACGCCGTGACGAGTGCGGACTACAACAGCAGTCATCACTTGGCCTTTTTTCACTTTACCGCGAGGAATTGCTTCCTTCACGGTAACTTTGATGATGTCACCGATACCAGCGTAACGACGATGGGAGCCACCCAGCACCTTGATGCACATAACACGGCGAGCGCCGCTGTTATCGGCCACATCGAGCATGGATTGAGTCTGAATCATATAATTTCTCCGACCCCTAGCCCTTAGACTTCCACAGCGCGTTCGAGAACATCAACCAGCGCCCAAGACTTGGTCTTGGCCATCGGACGAGTTTCACGAATAGTGACTTTGTCGCCGATGTGGCACTGATTGGTTTCGTCGTGCGCGTGCAGCTTAGTCGAACGCTTAACGTATTTACCGTAGATCGGGTGCTTAACGCGACGCTCGATCAGAACGGTGATGGTTTTGTCCATCTTGTCGCTGACAACACGGCCAGTCAGCGTACGGACAGTTTTTTCGGCTTCAGCCATGATCACTTACCTGCCTGCTGGTTGAGCACAGTCTTCACGCGAGCGATGTCACGCTTAACTTGCGAGAGCAGATGAGACTGCCCCAACTGGCCAGTTGCTTTCTGCATGCGCAGATTGAACTGGTCGCGCAGCAAGCCGAGCAGTTGCTCGTTCAGCTGCTGTGCGGATTTTTCACGAAGTTCATTCGCTTTCATCACATCACCGTCCGTTTAACAAAGGAGGTGGCGAGCGGCAGCTTTGCAGCAGCCAGGGCGAAAGCCTCACGCGCCAGCTCTTCAGAAACACCCTCGATTTCATACAGGACTTTGCCTGGCTGAATCTGGGCAACCCAGTATTCCACGTTACCCTTACCTTTACCCATACGAACCTCGAGAGGCTTTTTGGAGATCGGCTTGTCCGGGAATACACGGATCCAGATCTTGCCGCCACGTTTTACGTGACGGGTCAGAGCACGACGCGCTGACTCAATCTGACGAGCGGTGAGACGACCACGAGCAACAGACTTCAGCGCGAACTCGCCGAAGCTGACTTTGCTACCGCGCAGTGCCAGACCACGGTTGTGGCCGGTCATCTGCTTGCGGAACTTCGTACGCTTAGGTTGCAACATTTGGCGTACCCCTTACTTAGCAGCTTTTTTACGAGGCGCTGGTGCTTGTGGCTTCAGCTCTTCTTGGCGACCACCAATTACTTCGCCTTTGAAGATCCAAACCTTTACACCGATCACACCGTAAGTGGTGTGAGCTTCGTAGTTGGCATAGTCGATGTCGGCACGCAGGGTGTGCAGCGGCACACGACCTTCGCGATACCATTCAGTACGTGCGATTTCAGCACCGCCGAGACGACCGCTCACTTGGATTTTGATGCCTTTGGCACCAATGCGCATGGCGTTCTGTACTGCGCGCTTCATAGCGCGACGGAACATTACACGACGCTCCAGCTGCTGAGCTACGCTCTGCGCAACCAGCATACCGTCGAGCTCCGGCTTGCGGATCTCTTCGATATTGATGTGCACAGGCACACCCATTTGCTTGGTCAGGTCCTGACGCAGTTTCTCAACATCTTCACCCTTCTTCCCGATAACGATACCTGGACGAGCGGTGTGGATGGTGATGCGTGCAGTTTGAGCCGGACGATGGATATCGATACGGCTTACGGACGCGCTTTTTAGTTTGTCTTGGAGATACTCACGCACCTTCAGATCTGCGAACAAGTAGTCCGCATAAGTCCGACCGTCTGCGTACCAGACGGAGGTGTGCTCCTTGACGATTCCCAGGCGAATGCCAATGGGATGTACTTTCTGACCCATCTCTTCGACTCCGTTACTTGTCAGCAACCTTGACAGTGATATGGCAAGACCGCTTGACGATGCGATCAGCACGGCCTTTGGCACGTGGCATGATGCGCTTCAGCGAACGCCCTTCGTTGACGAAAACGGTGCTGACTTTCAGGTCATCAACGTCTGCGCCTTCGTTATGCTCGGCGTTGGCTACGGCCGACTCCAGCACTTTTTTCATGATCTCGGCGGCTTTCTTACTGCTGAAAGCCAACAGGTTGAGCGCTTCGCCCACCTTCTTCCCGCGGATCTGGTCGGCGACCAAGCGGGCTTTCTGGGCGGAGATTCGAGCGCCCGACAACTTAGCGGCTACTTCCATTTCCTTACCCCTTAACGCTTGGCTTTCTTGTCAGCCACGTGCCCACGATAAGTGCGGGTACCGGCGAACTCGCCCAGTTTATGGCCAACCATGTCTTCGTTCACGAGAACTGGGACGTGCTGACGGCCGTTGTGTACAGCAATGGTCAGACCGACCATTTGTGGCAGGATCATCGAACGACGCGACCAAGTCTTAATTGGTTTGCGATCGTTCTTTTCCGCCGCCACTTCGATCTTCTTCAGTAGGTGAAGATCAATAAAAGGACCTTTTTTCAGAGAACGTGGCACTGTCGTATCCCTCTATTTACTTGCGACGACGGACGATCATTTTGTCGGTACGCTTATTACCACGAGTCTTCGCGCCCTTAGTCGGGAAGCCCCATGGCGATACCGGATGACGACCACCAGAGGTACGACCTTCACCACCACCATGTGGGTGGTCAACCGGGTTCATGGCAACACCACGAACGGTTGGGCGAACGCCACGCCAGCGTTTGGCACCAGCTTTACCCAGCGAACGCAGGCTGTGCTCGGAGTTCGAGACTTCGCCCAGGGTCGCACGGCATTCAGCCAGGACTTTACGCATTTCACCGGAACGCAGACGCAGGGTAACGTACACGCCTTCACGAGCGATCAGCTGAGCCGAAGCACCAGCGGAACGAGCGATCTGTGCGCCTTTACCTGGCTTCAGTTCGATGCCGTGTACGGTAGAACCGACTGGAATGTTGCGCAGTTGCAGAGCGTTACCTGGCTTGATTGGAGCCAGAGCGCCTGCGATCAGCTGGTCGCCAGCACTCACGCCTTTAGGGGCGATAATGTAGCGACGCTCGCCGTCTGCGTAGCAGAGCAGTGCGATGTGAGCGGTACGGTTTGGATCGTATTCGATACGCTCGACAGTGGCGACGATGCCATCTTTGTCGTTGCGACGGAAATCGACCATACGGTAATGCTGCTTATGACCACCACCGATGTGACGAGTGGTAATACGGCCATTGTTGTTACGACCACCAGTCTTCGATTTTTTCTCGAGCAGCGGTGCGTGAGGAGCGCCTTTATGCAGCTCCTGGTTGACCACCTTGACCACAAAACGGCGGCCAGGGGAAGTCGGTTTGCATTTAACGATTGCCATGATGCACCCCTTCCTTACTCAGCACTGCTGCTGAAATCGAGATCTTGGCCTGGCTGAAGGGAGATAACTGCCTTCTTCCAGTCATTACGCTTGCCCAGACCGCGAGCAGTGCGCTTGCTCTTACCCAGAACGTTCAGGGTAGTGACGCGCTCTACTTTCACGCTGAACAGGCTTTCGACGGCCTTCTTGATTTCCAGCTTGGTTGCATCAGTAGCAACCTTGAAAACGAACTGGCCTTTCTTGTCTGCCAGAACCGTAGCCTTCTCGGAAACGTGCGGGCCAAGCAGAACTTTAAATACGCGTTCCTGGTTCATCCCAGCAGCTCCTCGAATTTCTTCACGGCCGACACGGTGATCAACACCTTGTCGTATGCGATCAGACTAACTGGATCGGAACCTTGCACGTCACGTACATCTACGTGTGGCAGGTTACGAGCAGCCAGGTACAGGTTCTGATCAACAGCGTCCGACACGATCAGAACGTCGGTCAGGCTCATGTTGTTCAGTTTGCCCAGCAGATCTTTGGTTTTCGGAGTTTCAACAGCAAAATCCTGAACCACGACCAGACGATCAGTACGCACCAGCTCAGCAAGGATGGAACGCATTGCTGCGCGATACATCTTCTTGTTCAGCTTCTGGGAGTGATCTTGTGGACGAGCTGCGAAAGTGGTACCGCCGCCACGCCAGATTGGGCTACGGATAGTACCGGCACGAGCACGGCCAGTACCTTTCTGACGCCATGGGCGCTTGCCGCCACCACGAACGTCGGAACGGGTCTTCTGCTGCTTGCTACCTTGACGGCCGCCGGCCATGTAGGCCACGACTGCTTGGTGAACCAGCGTCTCGTTGAATTCGCCGCCAAATGTCAGTTCGGAAACTTCGATCGCTTGAGCGTCATTTACATTTAATTGCATGTCAGCTTCCCCTTAACCGCGAGCCTTGGCTGCTGGACGTACAACCAGGTTGCCGCCAGTAGCGCCAGGAACAGCGCCCTTGACCAACAACAGATTGCGTTCAGCGTCCACGCGCACTACTTCCAGGGACTGCACGGTCACGCGCTCAGCGCCCATATGACCGGACATTTTTTTGCCCTTGAATACACGACCAGGAGTCTGGCACTGGCCGATAGAGCCTGGGACGCGGTGGGATACGGAGTTACCGTGGGTGTTATCTTGCCCGCGGAAATTCCAACGCTTGATCGTACCCTGGAAGCCTTTACCCTTGGACTGACCGGTTACATCAACCAGCTGACCAGCGGCGAAGATTTCAGCGTTGATCAGATCGCCAGCCTGGTACTCGCCTTCTTCAAGGCGGAATTCCATGGTGGTGCGACCAGCGGCAACGTTCGCTTTAGCGAAGTGGCCAGCCTGAGCTGCTGTTACACGCGAAGCGCGACGCTCGCCGACAGTGACTTGCACTGCACGATAGCCATCGGTCTCTTCAGTTTTGAACTGGGTGACGCGATTCGGCTCGATCTCAATGACCGTGACCGGAATGGAGACACCTTCTTCGGTGAAAATACGGGTCATACCGCATTTACGACCGACTACACCAATAGTCATGTTGTAAACCTCATGAGTGTACGGGGCTTTCACCCGCTATGGCCGCCCATTTCAGAGCGTTACACGACCAAGACCGAGTCTTAGCCGAGGCTGATCTGCACTTCCACACCGGCCGCAAGATCAAGCTTCATAAGTGCATCAACGGTTTTATCCGTTGGCTGGACGATGTCCAGAACGCGCTTATGAGTGCGGATTTCGTACTGGTCACGCGCGTCTTTGTTGACGTGCGGGGAAACCAGAACGGTGAACCGCTCTTTACGGGTAGGCAGTGGAATTGGACCACGCACTTGAGCACCAGTACGTTTCGCGGTTTCCACGATTTCCTGGGTTGATTGGTCGATCAGGCGATGGTCGAAAGCCTTCAACCTGATACGGATTTGCTGATTTTGCATTGGATTTCAGACTCCGGCTGCTATTCCCACCGGGCGCAATACGCCCGTTAAAAGGAGGCGCAATTCTATAGACGCCCCAGATAGGTGTCAACCCAATAAAAAAGCCCCCGCTGAGCGGGGGCTTTTTCAATTCATCAAGCAGACTCTATAAAAGAGAATTACTCGATGATTTTTGCTACGACGCCAGCGCCGACGGTACGACCGCCTTCACGGATAGCGAAACGCAGACCGTCTTCCATCGCGATGGTTTTGATCAGGGTAACAGTCATCTGAATGTTGTCACCTGGCATTACCATTTCAACGCCTTCTGGCAGCTCGCAGTTACCAGTCACGTCAGTAGTACGGAAGTAGAACTGTGGACGGTAGCCTTTGAAGAACGGAGTGTGACGACCGCCTTCTTCCTTGCTCAGAACGTAAACTTCTGCAGTGAACTTGGTGTGCGGCTTAACCGAACCTGGCTTGACCAGAACCTGACCACGCTCAACGTCGTCACGCTTGGTACCACGCAGCAGAACGCCGCAGTTCTCACCAGCACGACCTTCGTCGAGCAGCTTGCGGAACATCTCAACACCGGTGCAGGTGGTGGTGGTGGTGTCACGCAGACCAACGATTTCCAGTGCATCTTGAACGCGAACGATACCGCGCTCGATACGACCAGTCACAACAGTACCGCGACCCGAGATCGAGAACACGTCTTCGATTGGCATCAGGAATGGCTTGTCGATCATACGAACTGGTTCTGGGATGTAGCTGTCCAGAGTTTCAACCAGCTTCTTGACGGCAGTGGTGCCCATCTCGTTGTCGTCTTTGCCTTCCAGCGCCATACGAGCCGAACCGATGATGATTGGAGTGTCATCGCCCGGGAAGTCGTAGGTGGACAGCAGGTCGCGAACTTCCATCTCAACCAGTTCCAGCAGCTCAGCGTCGTCTACCAGGTCAGCCTTGTTCAGGAAAACCACGATGTACGGAACGCCTACCTGACGGGACAGCAGGATGTGCTCACGGGTTTGTGGCATCGGACCATCAGCGGCCGAGCAAACCAGGATAGCGCCGTCCATTTGAGCAGCACCGGTGATCATGTTCTTCACATAGTCAGCGTGACCTGGGCAGTCAACGTGAGCGTAGTGACGAATGTTCGAGTTGTACTCAACGTGCGCGGTGTTGATGGTGATACCGCGAGCTTTTTCTTCTGGAGCGCTGTCGATCTTGTCGAATTCAACTACGGCCGAACCGAAAACTTCGGAGCAGACGCGAGTCAGAGCAGCGGTCAGAGTGGTTTTACCGTGGTCAACGTGACCGATGGTGCCAACGTTGACGTGCGGTAGGGAACGATCAAATTTTTCTTTAGCCACGACAATTAACTCCTAGCCTAAAGGGGCTGAATCAGCCTTGTTTTTTGGTTACGGATTCGACGATGTGCGACGGAGCCGTATCGTATTTTTTGAATTCCATAGAGTAGCTTGCGCGACCCTGGGACATGGAACGAACGTCGGTCGCATAACCGAACATCTCACCCAGTGGAACCTCGGCACGGATAACCTTGCCGGACACTGTGTCTTCCATACCCTGGATCATGCCGCGACGACGGTTAAGGTCGCCCATCACATCACCCATATAGTCTTCAGGCGTAACAACCTCTACCGCCATGATCGGCTCGAGCAACTCACCACCACCCTTCTGGGCCAGTTGCTTGGTCGCCATGGAAGCAGCCACTTTAAACGCCATCTCGTTGGAGTCGACGTCGTGGTAAGAACCATCGAACACGGTAGCCTTCAGGCCGATCAGCGGATAGCCGGCAACAACGCCGTTCTTCATCTGCTCTTCGATACCCTTCTGGATAGCCGGGATGTATTCCTTAGGAACCACACCACCTACTACTTCGTTCAGGAATTGCAGACCTTCCTGACCTTCGTCAGCAGGAGCAAAACGGATCCAGCAGTGGCCGAACTGGCCGCGACCGCCGGACTGGCGAACGAATTTGCCTTCGATTTCGCAGTTCTTCGTGATGCGCTCACGGTACGAAACTTGAGGCTTGCCGATGTTGGCTTCGACGTTGAACTCACGGCGCATCCGGTCAACCAGGATGTCCAGGTGCAACTCGCCCATGCCGGAGATGATCGTCTGACCAGTCTCTTCATCAGTCTTAACGCGGAAAGACGGGTCTTCCTGAGCCAGTTTGCCCAGTGCGATACCCATTTTTTCCTGGTCATCCTTGGTCTTAGGCTCTACGGCAACCGAAATAACCGGCTCCGGGAAGTCCATACGAACCAGGATGATTGGCTTGTCAGCGTTGCAGAGGGTTTCACCAGTGGTGACGTCCTTCATGCCGATCAGGGCCGCGATGTCGCCAGCGCGCACTTCCTTGATCTCTTCACGGGCGTTTGCGTGCATTTGCACCATACGACCCACGCGCTCTTTCTTGCCTTTAACCGAGTTGATCACGCCGTCGCCGGAGTTCAACACGCCCGAGTAAACACGGACGAAGGTCAAGGTACCCACGAATGGGTCAGTAGCGATTTTGAACGCCAGTGCCGCGAACGGCTCGTCGTCACTTGCGTGACGCTCCATTTCCTCTTCCTCGTTATCAGGGTTGGAACCCTTGATCGCAGGAATGTCGGTTGGAGCAGGCAGGAAGTCGATAACGGCGTCGAGAACCAGGGGAACACCCTTGTTCTTGAACGAAGAACCGCACACAGCCAGAACGATTTCGCCAGCGATAGTGCGCTGACGCAGAGCAGCCTTGATCTCTTCGATCGACAGTTCTTCGCCTTCCAGGTACTTGTTCATCAGCTCTTCACTGGCTTCGGCCGCAGCCTCAACCATGTTGCTGCGCCACTCAGTAGCCAGCTCGAGCATGTCCGCAGGGATTTCCTTGCGAACAGGAACCATACCCTTGTCAGAGTCGTTCCAGTAAACAGCCTGCATGTTGATCAGGTCGATCTGGCCCTGGAAGTTGTCTTCCGAACCGATAGCCAGCTGAATCGGCACTGGAGTGTGACCCAGACGCTGTTTGATCTGACCGATCACGCGCAGGAAGTTGGCACCAGCACGGTCCATCTTGTTTACGTAAACAAGACGTGGAACGCCGTATTTGTTGGCTTGACGCCATACGGTTTCCGACTGAGGCTCAACACCCGAAGTACCGCAGAATACAACGACAGCGCCGTCGAGTACGCGCAGGGAACGTTCAACTTCAATGGTGAAGTCTACGTGGCCCGGGGTATCGATGACGTTGAAGCGGTGTTCGTGAGGATACTGCTTCTCGGAACCTTTCCAGAAGGCGGTGATGGCAGCAGAAGTAATGGTAATACCACGCTCCTGCTCCTGCACCATCCAGTCTGTGGTCGCGGCGCCGTCATGCACCTCGCCCATTTTGTGACTTTTGCCAGTGTAAAAAAGGACGCGCTCGGTGGTGGTGGTTTTACCAGCATCCACGTGAGCGACGATACCGATGTTACGGTAGCGACTAATCGGAGTAGTACGAGCCATAAAGCCCTCGCAAAATTAGTGAAGCTAAAATTAGAAGCGGTAGTGCGAGAAAGCTTTGTTGGCTTCGGCCATACGGTGCACGTCTTCACGCTTCTTAACAGCAGCACCTTTACCTTCAGCAGCATCCAGCAGTTCGCCAGCCAAGCGCAGAGCCATAGACTTCTCGCCACGCTTACGGGCGAAGTCTACCAACCAGCGCATTGCCAGAGCGTTACGGCGGGAAGGACGAACCTCGACCGGAACCTGGTAAGTAGCACCACCAACGCGGCGCGACTTCACTTCGACCAGCGGAGCGATGGCGTCGAGTGCTTTTTCGAAGAGTTCCAGGGGATCGGTGCCGGCCTTACGAGCCTTCACGGTTTCCAGGGCACCATAAACGATACGCTCGGCAACGGCTTTCTTGCCGCTTTCCATAACGTGGTTCATGAATTTGGCGAGGATCTGGCTTCCGTATTTCGGATCGTCCAGAATCTCACGCTTTGCTGCTACGCGACGTCTTGGCATGATAAGCCCTCAAGCGGTCTTCAGGTTAGTTCGGGACAGATCCAGTGGATGCAAGCCCGACCTTACTCTTATCGACTCAATAAAATGAAAATCTGCAAAACGGCCGATTACTTCGGACGCTTGGTACCGTACTTCGAACGACCCTGGTTACGGCCTTTAACGCCGGAAGTATCCAAGGAGCCGCGAACGGTGTGGTAACGAACACCTGGCAAGTCTTTTACACGACCGCCGCGGATCAGTACCACGCTGTGCTCTTGCAGGTTGTGACCTTCACCACCGATGTACGAGGAAACCTCGAAACCGTTGGTCAGGCGCACACGGCATACTTTACGCAGTGCCGAGTTAGGTTTTTTCGGCGTAGTGGTGTACACACGGGTGCACACGCCACGACGTTGCGGGCAGTTCTGCAGCGCAGGCACGTCGGATTTCTCGACGATACGCTTACGCGGCTGACGTACCAGCTGGTTGATAGTTGCCATCTACTAGCTCCACTGTTGTCTTGCGACGCTATTGTCTTGCAAGAAAAGCAAAATGACAGGAACGGATTCCCGCCAAATTTAGGGGATCAAGAGTCTAAAGAGGATCTTGCCCCCAGTCAAGGCAAGGCCCCGACCTCCCCGCCCGTCGAGCCTTGACAATTTGTCTCGATTCGACGAACGGAGCGATCAGGGCCTCAGCTCATTTACCGCAGAACTCAGTTACCGCTCGAGTTCAGCGCTTCGGTCAGTGCAGCTTCCACTTCACTGGCGCTTACGCGCAACGGTTTGTCCGCATCACGGCGACGCTTGCGCTCGCTGTGATATGCCAGACCGGTACCGGCCGGGATCAGACGACCCACGACCACGTTTTCTTTCAGGCCGCGCAGGTAGTCGCGCTTGCCGGTGACTGCCGCTTCGGTCAGTACGCGGGTGGTTTCCTGGAAGGAAGCCGCCGAGATGAACGATTCGGTGGACAACGACGCCTTGGTGATACCCAGCAGAACGCGAGTGAACTTGGAGACAAATTTGTCTTCCGCGTTCAGACGCTCGTTCTCTACCAGCACGTGAGTCAGTTCCATCTGGTCGCCCTTGATGAAGCTGGAATCGCCGGACTCGGAGATCTCAACTTTACGCAGCATCTGACGCAGGATGGTCTCGATGTGCTTGTCGTTGATCTTCACGCCTTGCAGACGGTAAACGTCCTGGATCTCGTTCACGATGTACTTGGCCAGCGCGCTCACACCCAGCAGACGCAGGATGTCGTGCGGATCGCTTGGACCGTCGGAGATAACTTCGCCGCGGTTTACCTGTTCGCCTTCGAACACGTTCAGGTGACGCCACTTCGGAATCAGCTCTTCGTACGGATCGCTACCGTCGTTCGGGGTAATGACCAGACGGCGCTTGCCTTTGGTCTCTTTACCGAACGCGATGGTGCCGCTGACTTCAGCCAGAATCGACGCTTCCTTCGGACGACGAGCTTCGAACAGGTCGGCAACACGCGGCAGACCACCGGTGATGTCGCGGGTTTTCGAAGTTTCTTGCGGGATACGAGCGATAACATCACCGATCGCAATCTTCGCACCGTCCGCAACACCGACCAGGGCGTTGGCTGGCAGGAAGTACTGAGCGATAACGTCAGTGCCTGGCAGCAACAGATCCTTGCCGTTGTCGTCGACCATCTTCACTGCTGGACGGATTTCCTTGCCCGCAGCTGGACGATCTTTCGCGTCGAGTACTTCAATGTTGGTCATACCGGTCAATTCGTCAGTCTGACGCTTGATCGTGATGCCTTCTTCCATGCCCACGTAGGTCACGGTACCTTTCATTTCGGTAACGATCGGGTGAGTGTGCGGATCCCACTTGGCCACGATTGCGCCAGCGTCGACCTTGTCACCTTCTTTAACCGAAATCACAGCACCGTACGGCAGCTTGTAACGCTCACGCTCACGACCGAAGTCATCAGCGATTGCCAGCTCACCGGAACGGGACACAGCAACCAGGTGGCCATCCACTCGCTCAACGTGTTTCAGGTTGTGCAG
Organism: Pseudomonas sp. AO-1; assembly: GCF_019775695.1. NCBI lineage: Bacteria > Pseudomonadati > Pseudomonadota > Gammaproteobacteria > Pseudomonadales > Pseudomonadaceae > Pseudomonas > Pseudomonas sp. AO-1. Next base: position 857,177 of record NZ_CP079947.1, on the reverse strand, counting down.
ACGGACGGTACCGCCATTCTTCACCTGAACGCTGTCGGCTGCGGAAGTACGGCTTGCCGCACCACCGATGTGGAACGTACGCATTGTCAGCTGGGTACCCGGTTCACCGATGGACTGGGCAGCGATAACGCCGACCGCTTCACCGATGTTCACCTGGTGACCACGAGCCAGATCACGGCCGTAGCACTTGGCGCAAATGCCATAGCGGGTTTCGCAGCTGATCGGCGAACGCACGATCACTTCGTCGATGCTGTTCAGCTCGATGAACTCGACCCACTTCTCGTCTACCAAGGTACCGGCAGGAACGATAACGTCCTCGGTGCCTGGTTTGAATACGTCACGGGCAATAACACGACCCAATACGCGCTCACCCAACGGCTCTACAACGTCACCGCCTTCAATATGCGGAGTCATCAGCAGACCGTGTTCGGTGCCGCAATCGATCTCGGTTACAACCAGATCCTGCGCCACGTCTACCAGACGACGAGTCAGGTAACCGGAGTTCGCAGTTTTCAACGCGGTATCCGCCAGACCTTTACGAGCACCGTGAGTCGAGATGAAGTACTGGAGTACGCTCAGACCTTCACGGAAGTTCGCAGTAATCGGCGTTTCAATGATGGAACCGTCCGGCTTGGCCATCAGACCACGCATACCGGCCAGCTGACGAATCTGTGCTGCGGAACCCCGCGCACCCGAGTCAGCCATCATGTACATCGAGTTGAAGGACTCTTGGTCGACTTCGTCGCCGTGACGGTCGATGACTTTCTCTTTCGAGAGGTTGGCCATCATCGCCTTGGAAACTTCGTCGTTCGCCTTCGACCAAAGGTCGATCACTTTGTTGTACTTCTCGCCCTGGGTTACCAGGCCGGAGGCGTACTGGCTCTCGATCTCTTTCACTTCGTCGGTGGCTGCACCGATGATGCGGGCTTTTTCATCCGGGATAACGAAGTCGTTAACACCGATGGAAACGCCGGAGATGGTCGAGTAAGCGAAACCGGTGTACATCAACTGGTCAGCGAAGATCACGGTCTCTTTCAGACCAACCACGCGGTAGCACTGGTTGATCAGCTTGGAGATCGCCTTTTTCTTCATCGGCAGGTTGACGACATCGTACGACAGACCTTTTGGCACAACCTGGAACAGCAGCGCACGGCCGACAGTGGTGTCGACGATACGAGTGTTGCTCACGCTGTTGCCGTCACGGTCGTTGACGGTTTCGTTGATACGAACCTTGACCTTGGCGTGCAGTGCGGCTTCGCCGGCACGGAACACACGGTCAACTTCCTGCAGATCCGCGAACACACGACCTTCGCCCTTGGCGTTGATCGCTTCACGAGTCATGTAGTACAGACCCAATACAACGTCCTGCGACGGAACGATGATTGGCTCACCGTTGGCTGGCGACAGAATGTTGTTGGTCGACATCATCAACGCACGCGCTTCGAGCTGGGCTTCCAGCGTCAGCGGTACGTGCACGGCCATTTGGTCGCCGTCGAAGTCGGCGTTGTACGCGGCGCAGACCAGAGGGTGCAGCTGGATAGCCTTACCTTCGATCAGTACCGGTTCAAACGCCTGGATACCCAGACGGTGAAGGGTCGGTGCACGGTTGAGAAGAACCGGGTGTTCGCGAATCACTTCCGCGAGAACGTCCCAAACCTCTGGCAGCTCGCGCTCGACCATCTTCTTGGCCGCTTTGATGGTGGTCGCGAGACCACGCATTTCCAGCTTGCCGAAAATGAACGGTTTGAACAGCTCGAGAGCCATCTTCTTCGGCAGACCGCACTGGTGCAAACGCAGGGTCGGACCTACGGTAATTACCGAACGACCGGAGTAGTCAACGCGCTTACCGAGCAAGTTCTGACGGAAGCGACCCTGCTTACCCTTGATCATGTCAGCCAGGGATTTCAGAGGACGCTTGTTCGAACCGGTGATAGCGCGGCCACGACGACCGTTGTCGAGCAGTGCATCGACAGCTTCCTGCAACATGCGCTTTTCGTTGCGCACGATGATGTCCGGAGCGGACAGATCAAGCAGGCGCTTCAAACGGTTGTTACGGTTGATCACTCGACGATACAGATCGTTGAGGTCGGAAGTCGCGAAACGACCGCCATCCAGCGGGACCAGTGGACGCAGATCTGGCGGCAGAACCGGCAGAACGGTCAGCACCATCCACTCTGGCAGGTTGCCGGAACCCTGGAAGGCTTCCATCAACTTCAGACGCTTGGACAGCTTCTTGATCTTGGTTTCCGAGTTGGTTTGCGGAATTTCTTCGCGCAGACGACCAATCTCGTGCTCCAGGTCGATAGCGTGCAGCAGTTCACGGACAGCTTCAGCACCCATACGGGCGTCGAAGTCGTCACCGAACTCTTCCAGCGCTTCGAAGTACTGTTCATCGTTCAGCAGCTGACCTTTTTCAAGGGTGGTCATGCCTGGATCGATAACGACGTAGCTCTCGAAGTAGAGAACGCGTTCGATATCACGCAGGGTCATGTCCATCAGCAGGCCGATACGGGACGGCAGCGATTTCAGGAACCAGATGTGGGCAACCGGCGAAGCCAGTTCGATGTGCGCCATGCGCTCACGACGAACCTTGGCCAGTGCAACTTCAACGCCGCACTTCTCGCAGATCACACCACGGTGCTTCAAGCGCTTGTACTTACCGCACAGGCACTCGTAATCCTTTACCGGGCCAAAGATCTTGGCGCAGAACAGACCGTCACGCTCAGGTTTGAACGTACGATAGTTGATGGTTTCCGGCTTTTTAACTTCACCGAACGACCACGAGCGGATCATCTCAGGCGAGGCCAATCCGATACGGATGGCGTCGAACTCTTCGACTTGACCCTGGTTTTTCAGCAAATTCAGTAGGTCTTTCAAGGCCTTTCCTCCTGGCGGAGCAGAGAGCGGGCAGTCCTGCCCCGCTCTCGATCGCGTCACGTGTTATTCGGTTTCCAGATCGATATCGATGCCGAGGGAACGAATTTCCTTGATCAACACGTTGAAGGACTCGGGCATGCCCGGCTCCATACGGTGATCGCCATCCACGATGTTTTTGTACATCTTGGTACGGCCGTTCACATCGTCCGACTTCACTGTGAGCATTTCTTGCAGAGTGTAAGCAGCACCGTATGCTTCCAGTGCCCAGACCTCCATCTCCCCGAAACGCTGACCACCGAACTGCGCCTTACCACCCAGCGGCTGCTGGGTAACCAGGCTGTACGAACCGGTAGAACGCGCGTGCATCTTGTCGTCTACCAAGTGGTTCAGCTTCAGCATGTACATGTAGCCAACGGTAACTGGACGCTCGAACTTGTTGCCGGTACGGCCGTCAGTCAGCTGCATCTGGCCGCTTTCCGGCAGGTCTGCCAGTTTCAGCATGGCCTTGATTTCGCTTTCCTTGGCGCCGTCGAACACTGGAGTGGCCATTGGAACGCCGCCACGCAGGTTTTTCGCCAGATCCAGGATTTCCTGATCGGAGAAGCTATCCAGATCTTCGTTACGACCGCCGATCTGATTATAGATCTCGTCGAGGAAGGTACGCAGTTCAGCGACTTTACGCTGCTCTTCGACCATCCGGTTGATCTTCTCGCCCAGACCCTTGGCCGCGAGGCCCAGGTGGGTTTCAAGGATCTGACCAACGTTCATACGCGAAGGTACGCCCAACGGGTTGAGGACGACGTCGACCGGGGTGCCATTGGCATCGTGCGGCATGTCTTCAACCGGCATGATCACGGAGACCACACCTTTGTTACCGTGACGACCGGCCATCTTGTCGCCCGGCTGGATGCGACGACGGATTGCCAGATAAACCTTGACGATTTTCAGCACGCCTGGAGCCAGGTCATCGCCCTGCTGCAGTTTGCGCTTCTTGTCTTCGAACTTGTCGTCCAGCAGACGGCGACGATCAACGATGTAGGCCTGAGCCTTCTCGAGCTGCTCGTTCAGAGCATCTTCAGCCATGCGCAGTTTGAACCACTGACCATGCTCAAGACCGTCGAGAACTTCGTCGGTGATGTCCTGACCTTTCTTCAGACCGGCGCCGCCTTCAGCCTTGTGGCCTACCAGAGCGGAGCGCAGACGTTCGAAGGTCGCGCCTTCTACGATACGGAACTCTTCGTTCAAATCCTTGCGGATCTCGTCCAGCTGGGACTTCTCGATCGACAGAGCACGAGCATCACGCTCAACGCCGTCGCGGGTGAAGACCTGTACGTCGATGACAGTACCTTTGGTACCGGTAGGTACACGCAGGGAGGTGTCTTTAACGTCGCTGGCTTTTTCACCGAAGATCGCACGCAGCAGTTTTTCTTCCGGAGTCAGTTGGGTCTCGCCTTTCGGGGTGACCTTACCGACCAGGATGTCGCCTGCGCCTACTTCAGCACCTACGTAAACGATACCGGCTTCGTCCAGCTTGTTCAGTGCAGCTTCACCCACGTTCGGGATGTCCGCAGTGATTTCCTCTGGGCCAAGCTTGGTGTCACGGGCCACACAGGTCAGTTCCTGAATGTGGATCGTGGTGAAACGGTCTTCCTGAACCACACGCTCGGACAGGCAGATGGAGTCTTCGAAGTTGAAGCCGTTCCATGCCATGAACGCGATGCGCATGTTCTGACCCAGTGCCAGTTCACCCATGTCGGTGGACGGGCCGTCGGCCATGATGTCGCTACGCTGAACGCGATCACCCTTGCTCACCAGCGGACGCTGGTTGATGCAGGTGTTCTGGTTCGAGCGGGTGTATTTGGTCAGGTTGTAGATGTCGACACCAGCTTCGCCGGTTTCAACTTCGTCATCAGCAACACGAACCACGATACGGCTGGCATCAACGGAGTCGATCACGCCGCCACGACGAGCCACGACGCAAACGCCGGAGTCGCGAGCCACGTTACGCTCCATGCCCGTACCTACCAGCGGCTTGTCAGCGCGCAGGGTTGGTACAGCTTGACGCTGCATGTTCGAACCCATCAACGCACGGTTGGCGTCGTCGTGCTCGAGGAACGGAATCAGCGACGCTGCAACCGAAACTACCTGCTTCGGCGAAACGTCCATCAAGGTGACGTCTTCCGGCGCCTTGACGGTGAATTCGTTCAGGTGACGTACGGCTACCAGTTCGTCGATCAGGACTTTCTGCTCGTTCATGGTCGCCGAAGCCTGCGCGATCACGTGATCGGCTTCTTCAATAGCGGACAGGAACACGATCTCGTCGGTGACCACACCCTCTTTCACCACACGGTACGGGCTTTCCAGGAAGCCGTACTGGTTGGTGCGAGCGTACGCAGCCAGGGAGTTGATCAGACCGATGTTCGGACCTTCCGGCGTTTCAATCGGGCAGACACGACCGTAGTGAGTCGGGTGTACGTCACGGACTTCAAAGCCCGCGCGCTCACGAGTCAGACCGCCAGGGCCGAGTGCAGAGACACGACGCTTGTGGGTAATCTCGGACAACGGGTTGTTCTGGTCCATGAACTGCGACAGCTGGCTGGAACCGAAGAACTCTTTCACCGCCGCAGCCACTGGCTTGGCGTTGATCAGGTCTTGCGGCATCAGGCCTTCGCTTTCGGCCATCGACAGACGCTCTTTGACCGCACGCTCAACACGTACCAGGCCAACGCGGAACTGGTTCTCGGCCATTTCGCCTACGCAGCGAACACGACGGTTACCCAGGTGGTCGATGTCATCGACGATGCCTTTACCGTTACGGATATCGACCAGAGTCTTCAGGACCGCGACGATGTCTTCCTTGCACAGCACGCCCGAACCTTCGATTTCGGTACGACCGATACGACGGTTGAACTTCATCCGGCCGACCGCAGACAGGTCATAGCGCTCAGGGCTGAAGAACAGGTTGTTGAACAGGGTTTCGGCAGCGTCTTTGGTTGGCGGCTCGCCTGGACGCATCATGCGATAGATCTCGACCAGCGCTTCCAATTGGTTGCTGGTGGAGTCGATCTTGAGCGTGTCGGAGATGAACGGACCGCAGTCGATGTCGTTGGTGTACAGAGTTTCGATGCGAACAACGCCGGCCTTGGCGATTTTCGCCAGGACTTCAGTCGACAGCTCGGTGTTGCACTCTGCCAGGATTTCGCCGGTAGCCGGATGCACGATGACCTTGGCGGTGGTGCGACCCAGGACGTAGTCCAGAGGCACGTCCAGCTCTTTGATCCCGGCCTTTTCCAGCTGGTTGATGTGGCGGGCAGTAATACGACGGCCCTGCTCGACAATAACCTTGCCTTTATCGTCCTGGATATCAAGGACAGCCACTTCACCGCGCAGGCGCTGAGGCACCAGTTCCAGGCTCAGGCCTTCGCCTTTAACGTGGAATACGTTGGTGGTGTAGAACGCGTCCAGCACTTCTTCGGTGGTGTAGCCGAGCGCACGCAGCAGTACCGAGGCCGGCAGCTTGCGACGACGGTCGATACGCACGAATACGCAGTCTTTCGGGTCGAACTCGAAATCCAGCCACGAACCGCGGTAAGGAATGATGCGCGCGGAGTACAGCAGTTTACCGGAGCTGTGCGTCTTGCCGCGGTCGTGGTCGAAGAACACGCCCGGGGAACGGTGCAGCTGGGAAACGATAACACGCTCGGTACCGTTGATTACGAAGGTACCGTTCTCAGTCATCAATGGGATTTCGCCCATGTAGACTTCTTGCTCTTTGATGTCCTTGATCGCTTTGTTCGACGATTCTTTGTCGAAAATGATCAGGCGCACTTTTACCCGCAAAGGTACGGCGAAAGTTACACCGCGCAACACGCATTCTTTGACATCAAATGCCGGTTCGCCCAAGCGATAACCGACGTACTCCAGCGCAGCATTGCCGGAGTAGCTGATGATCGGGAAAACGGATTTGAAGGCCGCATGCAGGCCCACGTCGCGGAACTGATCTTTAGTCGCTCCCGCTTGCAAGAATTCACGATACGAATCCAGCTGGATGGCCAGGAGGTACGGCACATCCATGACGTCCGGCAACTTGCTAAAGTCCTTGCGGATACGTTTTTTCTCAGTATATGAGTAAGCCATCAGCGTTCCCCAGCTTGGTCACCTGCTTGTTTGGCCCCTCCCGACGGGAGCAGCCAGAAAATCGTGCAAACCCCATGGTTTGCGCCACCGCATCGGGTGGTTACAGCGCCTTTATCAGCACCGACCCAGTCGGCTGCCAATAACGGAAAAAGGCCGGTGGCAAGAGCCACCAGCCATCAGCCTGTCGCTTGACGCTCGGGCTGGAGGAGCAAAGTCGATACTTATTTCAGCTCGACTTTAGCGCCTGCTTCTTCCAGCTTCTTCTTAGCGTCTTCAGCAGCTTCTTTCGAAACGCCTTCAGCTACAACCTGAGGAGCGCCATCTACTTTCTCTTTGGCTTCTTTCAGGCCCAGACCGGTCAGTTCACGAACTGCCTTGATCACGTTTACTTTCTTCTCGCCGGCTTCAACCAGGACAACGTTGAACTCGGTTTGCTCTTCAACAGCAGCAGCAGCTACAGCTGGGCCAGCCGAAGCGGCAGCAGCGGTAACGCCGAAGGTTTCTTCCATCGCTTTGATCAGCTCAACGATTTCCACTACGGATTTCTGGCCGATTGCTTCGATGATTTGTTCGTTAGTCAGAGACATGACTCAATTCCTGAATTGGGGGACGGCCTACGCGACCATCGAAATAAACAAAAAACGCGAGAAGTCGACGAGCCTTAGGCTGCGGCAGCTTCTTTCTGGTCGCGAATTGCCGCCAGAGTACGAGCCAATTTGCTGGTAGCGCCTTGAATCACGCTCATCAGCTGAGAAATTGCTTCGTCACGGGTCGGCAGAGTTGCCAGTACGTCGATCTGATTAGCTGCGAGGAACTTGCCCTCGAACGCAGCTGCCTTGATCTCGAACTTGTCCTGACCCTTGGCAAACTCTTTGAAGATACGGGCAGCAGCGCCCGGATGTTCGTTCGAGAATGCAATCAGGGTCGGGCCGGTGAACACGTCGTTGAGGACACTGTATTCAGTGTCAGCAACAGCGCGCTTGAGCAGGGTGTTACGTACAACACGTACGTAAACGCCAGCTTCACGAGCCTCTTTACGGAGTCCGGTCATTGCGCCTACTGTTACGCCACGGGCATCAACCACGACAGCGGACAGAGCGACTTTGGCAGCCTCGTTGACTTCAGCGACGATGGCCTTCTTGTCTTCGAGATTAATTGCCACGGGTTTAACTCCTGCTTGTTACCGTTTCACTCGGTCGAAACCGAATGTCGTTTTGGTGTCTGATTCGGTAAGGAACCGGGAGCACCATCTGCGTAGGCTTATGGTTTAAGACTTGCGTCGCCTACGGTCTTGGATAGCCCCCGCCAGGCAGGGACCCCAATCTTTCAATTGACGCGATCAAACGCGCCAACCTTTGTCTTACGCGTCCAGCGAGCTCTGGTCGATAACCAGACCTGGGCCCATAGTGGTGCTCAGGGTAACGCGCTTGACGTAGATACCTTTCGAAGAAGCTGGCTTGATACGCTTCAGATCAGCGATCAGGGCTTCAACGTTTTCCTTCAGCTTGACGGCATCGAAGCCGATCTTGCCAACGGAAGTGTGGATGATGCCGTTTTTGTCGGTGCGATAACGAACCTGACCAGCCTTGGCGTTTTTAACCGCGGTAGCTACGTCTGGAGTTACGGTGCCGACTTTCGGGTTAGGCATCAGGCCACGTGGACCGAGGATCTGACCCAGTTGACCTACAACGCGCATGGCATCCGGGGATGCGATCACTACGTCATAGTTCAGGTCGCCGCCTTTCATTTCGGCAGCCAGGTCGTCCATGCCTACACGGTCAGCGCCGGCAGCCAAAGCGGCCTCAGCAGCTGGACCCTGGGTGAACACAGCAACGCGAACGGTCTTGCCAGTGCCGTGTGGCAGCACAGTAGCGCTACGAACAACCTGGTCGGATTTACGCGGGTCTACACCCAGGTTTACAGCAACGTCGAACGACTCGCTGAACTTGACAGTCGACAGCTCAGCCAGCAGAGCAGCAGCGTCTACAATGTTGTAGGCCTTGCCTGCTTCGATTTTGCCGGCGATAGCCTTTTGACGCTTGGTCAGCTTAGCCATTACACACCCTCCACGTTAAGGCCCATGCTACGAGCAGAACCGGCGATAGTACGCACGGCTGCATCCATATCAGCTGCAGTCAGATCCGCGTTTTTGGTTTTCGCGATTTCTTCCAGCTGAGCACGGGTAACAGTGCCAACCTTAACGGTGTTCGGACGAGCGGAACCGCTGGTCAGACCGGCCGCCTTCTTCAGCAGAACCGAAGCAGGGGTGGATTTGGTTTCGAAAGTGAAGCTACGGTCGCTGTAGACAGTGATGATCACTGGAGTCGGCAGACCTGCTTCAAGACCCTGAGTACGGGCGTTGAAAGCCTTGCAGAATTCCATGATGTTCACGCCGTGCTGACCCAGAGCAGGACCAACAGGTGGGCTTGGGTTAGCCTGAGCGGCCTTCACTTGCAGCTTGATGTAAGCGGTAATCTTCTTGGCCATGAGGCACTCCAATTACGGGTTCGAACGCCTCGAAAGGCTCCCCGGTTACTTGCGCGTTTATCCCAGTGACGACAAAACCCCACAGCCTAGGGCTGCGGGGTTGGGATGCTTGTTCAGTTAGACCTTTTCGACCTGACTGAACTCTAACTCTACCGGGGTAGAGCGACCGAAAATAAGCACTGCCACCTGGACACGGCTCTTTTCGTAGTTAACTTCTTCGACGGTGCCGTTAAAGTCAGCGAATGGACCATCGGTAACACGAACCACTTCACCCGGCTCAAACAGAGTCTTCGGCTTCGGCTTATCACTACCATCGGCCACGCGACGCAGAATGGCTTCCGCCTCTTTGTCGGTGATTGGAGCAGGCTTGTCGGCGGTACCGCCAATGAAGCCCATCACCCGAGGAGTATCCTTGACCAAGTGCCAAGTACCCTCGTTCATATCCATCTGTACCAGCACATAACCTGGGAAGAACTTACGTTCGCTTTTGCGCTTCTGGCCATTACGCATTTCAACCACTTCTTCAGTGGGAACCAGAATTTCGCCGAAGCCATCTTCCATGCCAGCCAGCTTAACGCGCTCAATCAACGAGCGCATGACATGCTTCTCGTAACCCGAGTAAGCATGCACAACGTACCAACGCTTAGCCACGGGACACCCTTAGCCGACAATCAAGGAAACAAGCCAGCCGAGCAGGGAATCAACACCCCACAACAGCAACGCCATAACGATAACCACAGCAACAACAATCAACGTTGTCTGCGTAGTTTCCTGGCGAGTTGGCCATACGACTTTACGAATCTCGGTGCGCGCTTCCTTAACCAGTACGAAGAACGACTTGCCCTTTGCAGTCTGCAGGCCTACAAAGGCAGCAACAGCAGCAATCACGAGCAGTGCGAGTACACGGTACAGGATCGGCGAAGCAGCGTAATACTGATTGCCAACTACACCCACAACCACCAAAGCAGCTACCACAAGCCACTTTAGCAGATCGAAGCGAGAGCCTTGAGCTTCAGCCTTAGGAGTCATCTATGAAGATCCTGTGAAAAGAAAGCCAGACACACCGAGTGAATCTGGCAGGTCAGGAGGGAATCGAACCCCCAACCTACGGTTTTGGAGACCGTCGCTCTGCCAATTGAGCTACTGACCTAAAACAAAATCAGGCCGACCATTATGCCGGCCCGAAAAATACATTACAACCGCTTATTCGATGATTTTAGCCACGACACCAGCGCCGACGGTACGACCGCCTTCACGGATAGCGAAACGCAGACCGTCTTCCATCGCGATGGTTTTGATCAGGGTAACAGTCATCTGAATGTTGTCACCTGGCATTACCATTTCAACGCCTTCTGGCAGCTCGCAGTTACCAGTCACGTCAGTAGTACGGAAGTAGAACTGTGGACGGTAGCCTTTGAAGAACGGAGTGTGACGACCGCCTTCTTCCTTGCTCAGAACGTAAACTTCTGCGGTGAACTTGGTGTGCGGCTTAACCGAACCTGGCTTGACCAGAACCTGACCACGCTCAACGTCGTCACGCTTGGTACCACGCAGCAGAACGCCGCAGTTCTCACCAGCACGACCTTCGTCAAGCAGCTTGCGGAACATCTCAACACCGGTGCAGGTGGTGGTGGTGGTGTCACGCAGACCAACGATTTCCAGTGCATCTTGAACGCGAACGATACCGCGCTCGATACGACCAGTCACAACAGTACCGCGACCCGAGATCGAGAATACGTCTTCGATTGGCATCAGGAATGGCTTGTCGATCATACGAACTGGTTCTGGGATGTAGCTGTCCAGAGTTTCAACCAGCTTCTTGACGGCAGTGGTGCCCATCTCGTTGTCGTCTTTGCCTTCCAGCGCCATACGAGCCGAACCGATGATGATTGGAGTGTCATCGCCCGGGAAGTCGTAGGTGGACAGCAGGTCGCGAACTTCCATCTCAACCAGCTCCAGCAGCTCAGCGTCGTCTACCAGGTCAGCCTTGTTCAGGAAAACCACGATGTACGGAACGCCTACCTGACGGGACAGCAGGATGTGCTCACGGGTTTGTGGCATCGGACCATCAGCGGCCGAGCAAACCAGGATAGCGCCGTCCATTTGAGCAGCACCGGTGATCATGTTCTTCACGTAGTCAGCGTGACCTGGGCAATCAACGTGAGCGTAGTGACGGATCAGCGAGTTGTACTCAACGTGCGCGGTGTTGATGGTGATACCGCGAGCTTTTTCTTCTGGAGCGCTGTCGATCTTGTCGAATTCAACTACGGCCGAACCGAAAACTTCGGAGCAGACGCGAGTCAGAGCAGCAGTCAGAGTGGTTTTACCGTGGTCAACGTGACCAATGGTCCCTACGTTGACGTGGGGCAGGGAACGATCAAATTTTTCCTTAGCCATCGATAACACCCTCAACAGAAGAATTAGACGAACAATATCTACCATTAAAACAAAGGCAGATATTTTCATATCTGCCTTGTTATATGGAGCTCTTGAGCGGATTTGAACCGCTGACCTCACCCTTACCAAGGGTGTGCTCTACCAACTGAGCTACAAGAGCGTAACACTTTGCACAACCTGCAAACTTGGAGCGGGTAGCGGGAATCGAACCCGCATCATCAGCTTGGAAGGCTGAGGTTCTACCACTAAACTATACCCGCGGAGCTTGCAGCTCACGCTAAAAATGGTGGAGGGGGAAGGATTCGAACCTTCGAAGTCGTAGACGTCAGATTTACAGTCTGATCCCTTTGGCCGCTCGGGAACCCCTCCTAAGCGAGCCGGCATTCTATACTATGCCAGCCTTCTGTCAAGCATTTTCTCATTAAAAACCTGAGGTTAGCTGCATTGACACCGCTCCGCGCTGACCACCTGTTTAGGTGTTCGCTGTGGAGCGGGCGCCATTCTATGCAAACTATTCCAGCGGTGCAACCCCCTCACACAGCATTATTTTATGTTTTAACTCATTGAATTCCTTGGAAAGGTTCTGCAACTGCACATCCCCCAATAAACGCTGGCTTTCGGGCGCAATGCGCAACCAGTAACCAAGCTCGGGGAGATCCTTTTGCGACGCCTGAACCTTCACTCCCAGGGCCGCTAGACGCAGCTGCAGCGCGGAAATGCTGCTTTCTTGAGTCAAACCACCCAAAAACAGACACTCCTGTCCGCCACGGCGCGCGCCCTGCCCTCCCCCAGAGTCACCATTCGCCTCACTCAATAAGCGAATATCTTGTTGAGACCCGCGGTAGATGCTGAGGGGCGTGACATCTTTCGCACGCAAGGGTGCTTCCTGCTGATGCCAGACGTAATAAAACACATTGAGAACAACGAGCAGCAGGAACAACCAACGCATACAAACCTCAAGTTAAAGGACAGGCCATCGCCAACCCTATGAATACCAGGTCAGGGACGATCCGCGCTTCAGGCACAACGTCCGCCACCAACAGAGCATCGCCACCGGTAATAAAAACAGTAAAGCGCTCTCCCCAATAGGATCGAGCCATTTCCATCTGGGTCAGAACGAAACCTCTCAACATTAAAGAGCATCCACGCTCCACCGCTTCGACGGTACTGCGCCCCGGAGCATGGCTCGTCAGCGCTCTTTCGGCAGCCGAGTCCCCATAACGGATTTTCCGGGTATGCGTACGCAATTGGTTACGCATCAAGGGCATCCCTGGGCAAATGAATCCCCCAAGGTGCTCACCTTCGGCATTAATAAAGTCGGCCGTCACTGCAGTGCCGAAATCCAGAATCAGACAGGCGCCCGCAGCCAAATGAAAGCCACCAAGCATCGCCAACCAGCGATCTAGCCCCAGGCGTTCATACTCGTCATAGCCATTCTTGACACCAGACATCTCACTGGCCGACTTGGCGCACACGGCCGAGACACCGAACTCCTGCTCAAGAATCCGGGTGAGCGCGGCAGTTTCTTCGCTGGTTCTTACGCTCACCAATCGACATTTACGCAACGACAGGCTGTCAAATGCGCTCAAGCTATCCACCAAAGCTTGATCCGAGTCGACAACACCCTCCGCGAAAAGACCGCCAGCGGCCGTATTCAATACCCGCCACTTGATAAAGCTATTCCCACAGTCGAGCTCAAGAATCATCACGCAACCTCAGGCTGAGCTCACCACCACTAAAAACTTTTTCCACGCCGTCCACCTTCAAGCGCAGCGCACCTTGACTATCGATGCCAAGCACAACGCCTTCTATATGACTAACGCCGGCAATCAAAGAAACCGGGCGACCTTGCCACATGTGATCCTTTTCCCACTCTTCCTGGAACGCAGAGAAACCATCAACCTGATGGCGCTGGATATAGCCGCGTAGCTGCTCGCTCAGCTCAGCTACCAAGAGGTTGCGATCGCAGCTTTTGCCCGTTTCCAGTCGTATCGACGTCCATTGCTGGTCAACTTCCTCGGCAACCTGCATGTTTACATTAACGCCAATACCCAGCACCACATGGCAAACATCTGCAGGATCCCCGACCAGCTCAAGAAGAATACCGGCGATTTTCTTGTCTCCGACCAGCACATCGTTGGGCCACTTCAATCCTGCGCCCGCCACCCCCAACTTTCGCAAGGCGTGCATAACAGCCAAACCGACCACCAGACTCAAGCCCTCAAGCTGACGCATGCCACCTTCTATGCGCAGAACCAGGCTGTAGTAGAGATTTTCAGCAAAAGGGCTTACCCACTTACGTCCACGGCGACCACGACCGGAAATCTGTCGCTCTGCCAATACCAGAAACGGCGCCGCTCGACCTTGATTGATCGCGCGAAGCGCCTCTGCGTTAGTGGAGTCAATGGAGTCAAAGACTGTAATCGGCCAAACCGCTGCCAAGGCACCAATCTTCAGGGGGTCGAGCAGCGTCAGGGGCGCAGCCAGTTGATAGCCTCTGCCCCGGACTTTGTTAATTGACAATCCGAGCTCAGCCTCAAGATGCTGAAGCTGCTTCCACACCGCGCTTCGACTGATTCCCAGGGCAAGCCCCAAGGCCTCACCGGAATGGAATCGACCATCCTTTAAAAGATTCAACAACGTCAGCATGCAGGTCTCGCCTCACAATGAGGCCCGAATAATAGCCATGAGCAGGGCGATTGCATAGAAATCAAGCGCACCACTTTCCTGCGGACAAAACAAAACCCCAACTGCTTTCGCAATTGGGGTTTTGGAATTTAATCTTGACGATGACCTACTCTCACATGGGGAAACCCCACACTACCATCGGCGATGCATCGTTTCACTTCTGAGTTCGGGATGGGATCAGGTGGTTCCAACGCTCTATGGTCGTCAAGAAATTCGGGTACTGACTCGTGACCGGCTGGCCTCGCTTCAGCAAATCGGGTATGTGATACAGGTGCTTTGTGAGCTGCGCGAACTTTCGGTTCATTGCGTCTTCACACACCGCAATCTGGTCTCTTTCGAGCATTCAGATTGCTTGGGTGTTATATGGTCAAGCCTCACGGGCAATTAGTATTGGTTAGCTCAACGCCTCACAGCGCTTACACACCCAACCTATCAACGTCGTAGTCTTCGACGGCCCTTCAGGGAACTCAAGGTTCCAGTGAGATCTCATCTTGAGGCAAGTTTCCCGCTTAGATGCTTTCAGCGGTTATCTTTCCCGAACATAGCTACCCGGCAATGCCACTGGCGTGACAACCGGAACACCAGAGGTTCGTCCACTCCGGTCCTCTCGTACTAGGAGCAGCCCCTCTCAAATCTCAAACGTCCACGGCAGATAGGGACCGAACTGTCTCACGACGTTCTAAACCCAGCTCGCGTACCACTTTAAATGGCGAACAGCCATACCCTTGGGACCGGCTTCAGCCCCAGGATGTGATGAGCCGACATCGAGGTGCCAAACACCGCCGTCGATATGAACTCTTGGGCGGTATCAGCCTGTTATCCCCGGAGTACCTTTTATCCGTTGAGCGATGGCCCTTCCATACAGAACCACCGGATCACTAAGACCTACTTTCGTACCTGCTCGACGTGTCTGTCTCGCAGTCAAGCGCGCTTTTGCCTTTATACTCTACGACCGATTTCCGACCGGTCTGAGCGCACCTTCGTACTCCTCCGTTACTCTTTAGGAGGAGACCGCCCCAGTCAAACTACCCACCATACACTGTCCTCGATCCGGATAACGGACCTGAGTTAGAACCTCAAAGTTGCCAGGGTGGTATTTCAAGGATGGCTCCACGCGAACTGGCGTCCACGCTTCAAAGCCTCCCACCTATCCTACACAAGCAAATTCAAAGTCCAGTGCAAAGCTATAGTAAAGGTTCACGGGGTCTTTCCGTCTAGCCGCGGATACACTGCATCTTCACAGCGATTTCAATTTCACTGAGTCTCGGGTGGAGACAGCGCCGCCATCGTTACGCCATTCGTGCAGGTCGGAACTTACCCGACAAGGAATTTCGCTACCTTAGGACCGTTATAGTTACGGCCGCCGTTTACCGGGGCTTCGATCAAGAGCTTCGCGTTAGCTAACCCCATCAATTAACCTTCCGGCACCGGGCAGGCGTCACACCCTATACGTCCACTTTCGTGTTTGCAGAGTGCTGTGTTTTTAATAAACAGTCGCAGCGGCCTGGTATCTTCGACCGGCATGAGCTTACGGAGCAAGTCCTTCACCCTCACCGGCGCACCTTCTCCCGAAGTTACGGTGCCATTTTGCCTAGTTCCTTCACCCGAGTTCTCTCAAGCGCCTTGGTATTCTCTACCCAACCACCTGTGTCGGTTTGGGGTACGGTTCCTGGTTATCTGAAGCTTAGAAGCTTTTCTTGGAAGCATGGCATCAACCACTTCGTCACCTGAAAGGTAACTCGTCATCAGCTCTCGGCCTTAAGATCCCGGATTTACCTAAGATCTCAGCCTACCACCTTAAACTTGGACAACCAACGCCAAGCTGGCCTAGCCTTCTCCGTCCCTCCATCGCAATAACCAGAAGTACAGGAATATTAACCTGTTTTCCATCGACTACGCTTTTCAGCCTCGCCTTAGGGACCGACTAACCCTGCGTCGATTAACGTTGCGCAGGAAACCTTGGTCTTTCGGCGTGGGTGTTTTTCACACCCATTGTCGTTACTCATGTCAGCATTCGCACTTCTGATACCTCCAGCAAGCTTCTCAACTCACCTTCACAGGCTTACAGAACGCTCCTCTACCGCATCACTTACGTGATACCCGTAGCTTCGGTGTATGGTTTGAGCCCCGTTACATCTTCCGCGCAGGCCGACTCGACTAGTGAGCTATTACGCTTTCTTTAAAGGGTGGCTGCTTCTAAGCCAACCTCCTAGCTGTCTAAGCCTTCCCACATCGTTTCCCACTTAACCATAACTTTGGGACCTTAGCTGACGGTCTGGGTTGTTTCCCTTTTCACGACGGACGTTAGCACCCGCCGTGTGTCTCCCATGCTCGGCACTTGTAGGTATTCGGAGTTTGCATCGGTTTGGTAAGTCGGGATGACCCCCTAGCCGAAACAGTGCTCTACCCCCTACAGTGATACATGAGGCGCTACCTAAATAGCTTTCGAGGAGAACCAGCTATCTCCGAGCTTGATTAGCCTTTCACTCCGATCCACAGGTCATCCGCTAACTTTTCAACGGTAGTCGGTTCGGTCCTCCAGTCAGTGTTACCTAACCTTCAACCTGCCCATGGATAGATCGCCCGGTTTCGGGTCTATTCCCAGCGACTAGACGCCCTATTAAGACTCGCTTTCGCTACGCCTCCCCTATTCGGTTAAGCTCGCCACTGAAAATAAGTCGCTGACCCATTATACAAAAGGTACGCAGTCACCCAACAAAGTGGGCTCCCACTGCTTGTACGCATACGGTTTCAGGATCTATTTCACTCCCCTCTCCGGGGTTCTTTTCGCCTTTCCCTCACGGTACTAGTTCACTATCGGTCAGTCAGTAGTATTTAGCCTTGGAGGATGGTCCCCCCATATTCAGACAAAGTTTCTCGTGCTCCGTCCTACTCGATTTCATGACTAAGAGACTTTCGCGTACAGGGCTATCACCCACTATGGCCGCACTTTCCAGAGCGTTCCGCTAATCTCAAAGCCACTTAAGGGCTAGTCCCCGTTCGCTCGCCACTACTAAGGGAATCTCGGTTGATTTCTTTTCCTCAGGGTACTTAGATGTTTCAGTTCCCCTGGTTCGCCTCTTGCACCTATGTATTCAGTACAAGATAACCATCTTATGATGGCTGGGTTCCCCCATTCAGACATCTCCGGATCAAAGTCTGTTTGCCGACTCCCCGAAGCTTTTCGCAGGCTACCACGTCTTTCATCGCCTCTGACTGCCAAGGCATCCACCGTATGCGCTTCTTCACTTGACCATATAACCCCAAGCAATCTGGTTATACTGTGAAGACGACATTCGCCGAAAATTCGCAAAACTCTTAAGAGTCACTCACAAATTTTACCTTAGCCTGATCCGTTACCAGTGAAAGTAACGTTCAGTCTATCTTTCTATCACATACCCAAATTTTTAAAGAACGATCTAATCAAAGACTAGAAATCAATATTCGCACTGGAATATTCATTTCTAAGCTCTAACAAGCAGAAGCAGTTAATGGTGGAGCCAAGCGGGATCGAACCGCTGACCTCCTGCGTGCAAGGCAGGCGCTCTCCCAGCTGAGCTATGGCCCCATACAAAATTGGTGGGTCTGGGCAGATTCGAACTGCCGACCTCACCCTTATCAGGGGTGCGCTCTAACCAACTGAGCTACAGACCCAATTTCGAGCGCGTAACTGATTAGCTCAGAGCTATCAGCTTGGAGCTTAAAGCTGCTTCTATCGTCTTCTTCAATGAATCAAGCAATTCGTGTGGGAACTTATGGAGCAGCTGATGTCGTCGATTAAGGAGGTGATCCAGCCGCAGGTTCCCCTACGGCTACCTTGTTACGACTTCACCCCAGTCATGAATCACACCGTGGTAACCGTCCTCCCGAAGGTTAGACTAGCTACTTCTGGTGCAACCCACTCCCATGGTGTGACGGGCGGTGTGTACAAGGCCCGGGAACGTATTCACCGCGACATTCTGATTCGCGATTACTAGCGATTCCGACTTCACGCAGTCGAGTTGCAGACTGCGATCCGGACTACGATCGGTTTTATGGGATTAGCTCCACCTCGCGGCTTGGCAACCCTCTGTACCGACCATTGTAGCACGTGTGTAGCCCAGGCCGTAAGGGCCATGATGACTTGACGTCATCCCCACCTTCCTCCGGTTTGTCACCGGCAGTCTCCTTAGAGTGCCCACCATAACGTGCTGGTAACTAAGGACAAGGGTTGCGCTCGTTACGGGACTTAACCCAACATCTCACGACACGAGCTGACGACAGCCATGCAGCACCTGTCTCAATGTTCCCGAAGGCACCAATCCATCTCTGGAAAGTTCATTGGATGTCAAGGCCTGGTAAGGTTCTTCGCGTTGCTTCGAATTAAACCACATGCTCCACCGCTTGTGCGGGCCCCCGTCAATTCATTTGAGTTTTAACCTTGCGGCCGTACTCCCCAGGCGGTCAACTTAATGCGTTAGCTGCGCCACTAAGAGCTCAAGGCTCCCAACGGCTAGTTGACATCGTTTACGGCGTGGACTACCAGGGTATCTAATCCTGTTTGCTCCCCACGCTTTCGCACCTCAGTGTCAGTATCAGTCCAGGTGGTCGCCTTCGCCACTGGTGTTCCTTCCTATATCTACGCATTTCACCGCTACACAGGAAATTCCACCACCCTCTACCATACTCTAGCTTGCCAGTTTTGGATGCAGTTCCCAGGTTGAGCCCGGGGATTTCACATCCAACTTAACAAACCACCTACGCGCGCTTTACGCCCAGTAATTCCGATTAACGCTTGCACCCTCTGTATTACCGCGGCTGCTGGCACAGAGTTAGCCGGTGCTTATTCTGTCGGTAACGTCAAAATTGCAGAGTATTAATCTACAACCCTTCCTCCCAACTTAAAGTGCTTTACAATCCGAAGACCTTCTTCACACACGCGGCATGGCTGGATCAGGCTTTCGCCCATTGTCCAATATTCCCCACTGCTGCCTCCCGTAGGAGTCTGGACCGTGTCTCAGTTCCAGTGTGACTGATCATCCTCTCAGACCAGTTACGGATCGTCGCCTTGGTGAGCCATTACCTCACCAACTAGCTAATCCGACCTAGGCTCATCTGATAGCGCAAGGCCCGAAGGTCCCCTGCTTTCTCCCGTAGGACGTATGCGGTATTAGCGTTCCTTTCGAAACGTTGTCCCCCACTACCAGGCAGATTCCTAGGCATTACTCACCCGTCCGCCGCTGAATCCAGGAGCAAGCTCCTTTCATCCGCTCGACTTGCATGTGTTAGGCCTGCCGCCAGCGTTCAATCTGAGCCATGATCAAACTCTTCAGTTCAAACATCTTTGGGTTTTTAAGAAACCCTAAACTTGGCTCAGCAATCGTTGGTTACATCTTTGATTTCTCGCGGAGTAACTTGTGATGCTGATAATCTTGTTGACTATCAGTCTGACTCCACAAGCACCCACACGAATTGCTTGATTCAGTTGTTAAAGAGCGGTTGGTTAAGATCTTTCGTCTCAACCGAGGCGCGCATTCTACAGCAGCCTCATTTGCTGTCAAGTGATTATTTTCAGAAGTTTTCGAAGAATTCTTCAACAACTTCAACCACTTGCGCTTCCGATCTCTCGTTAGCGGGAGGCGAATTCTACAGCGTTACACGCTGCTGTCAACACCTCTTTTTCTCCGCTTTCGACCGAGAAGATCGAACCGTCAAAAGAGCTAAACATCACCACTCTTTCAACTCCCTCCAGGCTTCGATGAACTGAAGCGATCCACTGTCGAAAACTGCGTAACTCATTGAATCTCAAGGAGTTTTCCGTTTCGACTGCACCGGAAGTGGGGCGAATTATAGACTTCTAAAATTCGCCGTCAACCCTTATTTCAAACTTTATTCAGATTTCAGCGTGATGCGCGCAAACGCCTTCTTGCCCGCCTGACAGACGTGAGTCGCACCCAGTACATATATAAAGGAGCGATCAACCACCTCACCATCAACACGCACACCACCGGAAGCCAACAGATCGCGCGCCGCCGCCGAGTTCTTCACCAGGCCTGCTTTATTAAGAACGGCGGCAATTGGCATATCCTCAGCAGAGGCCAGCTCGATCTCCGGCAGATCATCCGGCAACTCACCATCCTTCATACGGTTACCTGCAGCCCGATGAGCATTGGCCGCAGCCTCCTCACCGTGGAAACGCGCAACAATCTCTTCCGCCAGCTTGATCTTGATGTCGCGCGGGTTGGCCCCCGCCTCCACATCTGCACGCAAGGCATTGATCTCATCCATCGAACGGAAGCTGAGCAGCTCAAAGTAACGCCACATCAGCGCATCCGGAATCGAAACCAGCTTGCCGTACATGACACCTGGCGCCTCCTGGATACCGACGTAATTGCCCAACGACTTGGACATCTTCTTCACGCCATCCAGCCCCTCGAGCAACGGCATGGTCAGAATGCATTGAGCTTCCTGGCCATATCCACGCTGCAGCTCACGCCCCATCAGCAGGTTGAACTTCTGATCGGTACCGCCCAGCTCGACATCCGCGCGCAGAGCAACCGAGTCATAACCCTGAACCAGCGGATAGAGGAACTCATGAATAGCGATCGGCTGATTGGTGGTGTAACGCTTGTCGAAGTCATCACGCTCCAGCATACGCGCGACAGTGTATTGCGAAGTCAGACGAATGAAGTCCGCCGGCCCCATCTGATCCATCCAGGTGGAGTTGAATGCAACTTCGGTTTTCGCCGGATCAAGAATCTTGAACACTTGAGTCTTGTACGTTTCGGCGTTTTCCAGAACCTGCTCGCGAGTCAAAGGAGGACGAGTCGCACTCTTGCCGCTTGGATCACCGATCATTCCGGTGAAGTCACCAATAAGGAAGATCACTTGATGCCCCAATTCCTGGAACTGGCGCAGCTTATTAATAAGCACGGTGTGACCCAAGTGCAGATCCGGGGCGGTTGGATCGAAACCAGCCTTGATACGCAGCGGCTGGCCGCGCTTGAGCTTCTCGATCAGCTCGGACTCGACCAATAGTTCTTCCGCACCACGTTTAATCAGCGCTAGCTGCTCTTCAACCGACTTCATAACAGACCCGCAAGGCTCAGATTCAAAGGGAACCAACCATACAAGATCGTGCACCAATTACAAGTTTTGCCCGGCGCACGGACACCAATCTGCAGACAGGGTGTCTGTAGACTTGCTTCGGGGATGATTTGGTTATATTTTATACAGTTATTTCATCTTCATCATGTCATTCATCTTTTCCAATTCATCTTTTTTCAAAGTCAAAAATACTTATGACCACTGAACCGTCTAAAGCGCCACCGCTTTACCCGAAGACCCACCTGCTCGCCGCAAGTGGAATCGCCGCCCTTCTCAGCTTGGCGCTCCTGGTATTCCCTTCCAGTGATGTTGAAGCCAAAAAGACGACCCTGAGCCTTGAACTGGAAAGTCCTGCTGAACAACTGACACAAGATCAAGACGCTGCTGACGCGGCTCAAGCCACAAATGAGCCAGTAGCCTCACCTTTCGCCCAGATCGAAAACAGCACCGAAAACACTCCGCAAACCGCTGAAGCCGCACCTGCGCCCACTCCGGTTGCCGAAAAACCAAAAGCTCCAGGACACCGCGAAGTCGTTGTCTCCAAAGGCGATACGCTCTCTACATTGTTCGAGAAAGTCGGTCTGCCAGCCGCCGCCGTGCATGAAGTCCTGGCGAGCGACAAACAAGCCAAACAATTCAGCCAGCTCAAGCACGGCCAGAAGCTTGAGTTCGAACTGGACCCGCAAGGCCAACTGACCAGCCTGCACAGCAAGGTCAGCGACGTTGAAACCATCACCCTGACCAAGAACGACAAGGGCTATGCATTCAACCGCGTCACCGCAAAACCGACCGTTCGCACGGCTTACGTGCACGGCGTGATCAATAGCTCCCTGTCACAATCCGCTGCCCGCGCAGGCCTGTCCCACAGTCTGACCATGGACATGGCCAGCGTATTTGGCTACGACGTCGACTTCGCTCAGGACATCCGTCAGGGCGACGAATTCGACGTGATCTACGAGCAGAAAGTGGTCAACGGCAAAGCCGTCGGTACTGGCCCGATTCTGTCGGCGCGTTTCACCAACCGCGGCAAGACCTACACCGCCGTGCGTTACACCAACAAACAAGGCAACAGCAGCTATTACACCGCCGATGGCAACAGCATGCGCAAGGCATTCATCCGCACACCGGTGGACTTCGCCCGCATCAGTTCCAAATTCTCCATGGGCCGCAAACACCCGATCCTCAACAAGATCCGTGCCCACAAAGGTGTCGATTACGCAGCGCCACGCGGTACGCCGATCAAGGCGGCCGGTGACGGTAAAGTGCTGCTGGCCGGCCGCCGCGGTGGCTACGGCAACACGGTGATCATCCAGCACGGCAACACCTACCGCACGCTGTATGGCCACATGCAAGGCTTCGCTAAAGGCGTGAAAACCGGCGGCAGCGTCAAGCAGGGCCAAGTGATCGGTTACATTGGTACCACCGGCCTGTCTACCGGCCCGCACTTGCACTATGAGTTCCAGGTCAACGGTGTTCATGTCGACCCATTGGGCCAGAAGCTGCCGATGGCGGATCCGATCGCCAAGTCCGAACGCGCACGTTTCCTTGCGCAGAGCCAGCCGCTGATGGCGCGCATGGATCAAGAGAAGGCCACCATGCTGGCTTCGAGCAAGCGCTAAGCCATGGCTCTTTATATCGGCGTGATGTCCGGCACCAGTCTCGACGGGCTGGACATCGCCCTGATCGAGCAAACCTCGGCGATCAAACTGATCGCCACGCACTACATCCCCATGCCTGAATCCCTGCGCGCCGAGCTGCTTGGCTTGTGCGCCAGCGGCCCTGACGAGATCGCCCGCTCGGCGAGCGCCCAACAGCACTGGGTAAAACTCGCCGCGCAGGGCATCCATACCCTACTTGATCAGCAGCAACTCAAGCCTGACGCCATTCGTGCAATCGGCAGCCACGGCCAGACCATTCGCCATGAGCCCGCTCGCGGCTTCACCGTACAGATCGGCAATCCTGCGCTTCTCACGGAGCTGACCGGTATCACCGTGGTCAGCGACTTCCGCAGCCGCGATGTGGCCGCCGGCGGCCAGGGTGCGCCGCTGGTGCCAGCCTTCCATGAAGCTTTGTTCGAAGAGCGTAGCGGTAACCGTGCAGTCTTGAATGTCGGCGGTTTCAGCAATCTGAGCCTGATAGAGCGGACGCGGCCTGTAGCCGGTTTCGACTGTGGCCCCGGAAATGTGCTGATGGATGCCTGGATTCATCAGCAACGCGGCGAGAACTATGATCGCAACGGTCAGTGGGCAGCCAGCGGTACGGTCGAGCCCGCCTTGCTGACAGCGCTGCTCAGCGACCCGTTCTTCGTGACAAAGGGCCCGAAGAGCACTGGCCGCGAAGTGTTCAACCTGCCGTGGCTGCAACAACACCTATCCAGACTGCCAACCTTTGCTGCTGAAAACGTCCAGGCAACATTGCTGGAACTGACGGCACTGACCATCGTCGAGTCGCTGCAAAGCGCTCAAGCCGATACCCGGGAAATGCTGGTCTGCGGCGGCGGCGCTCATAACGCCACGCTGATGAAGCGTCTGGCCGATCTGCTGCCGAACGCTATCGTCGCCAGCACTGCTACTCACGGTGTCGATCCGGACTGGGTCGAGGCCATGGCCTTCGCCTGGCTTGCTCATTGCTGCCTCGAAGGCATTGCTGCCAACCGCCCGAGCGTCACGGGCGCCAAAGGTCTGCGGGTACTCGGCGCCATCTACCCCAACTGAGCAAAACGCAGGCAACAAAAAACGCCGCAGAACCGTAAGGCTCTGCGGCGTTTTGTTGTGTGCAGCGAGGAGCGATCAGATCGAGAACGAAGAGCCGCAACCACAAGTAGTGGTGGCGTTCGGGTTCTTGATCACAAAGCGCGAACCTTCCAGACCTTCCTGGTAATCCACTTCGGCACCCGCCAGATACTGGAAGCTCATCGGATCCACCACCAGGCTCACGCCTTCGCGCTCGACGATGGTGTCGTCCTCGGCCACATCTTCATCGAAGGTGAAGCCGTACTGAAACCCTGAACAACCGCCGCCCGTAACAAATACGCGCAGCTTCAAGCGATCATTCCCCTCTTCATCGACCAGGCTCTTCACTTTGTGCGCAGCACCTTGGGTGAATTGCAAAGCCGTGGGGGTGAAGGATTCGACGCTCATGCTGACTATCTCCCGGCGTTTACGCCGCCATAATGCGTGATGACGCGCATTATCCGCTTGTCCTAGAAAATCGGTCAACTATTGTTACGGTATATCAATAAACCCTACTAACTGTCCGGAATGCAAAAAGGCCCGTCAGACGGGCCTTTTTGCTGTGTTGCCGAACGTGTTACGGCAGCATACCGGCGTGGGACAGGCCGAAACGCTCATCCAGGCCGAACAGGATGTTCATGTTCTGCACCGCCTGACCCGACGCGCCTTTGACCAGGTTGTCGATCACCGACAGCACCACCACCAGATCGCCATCCTGCGGGCGGTGCACGGCGATGCGGCAGACGTTGGCACCACGCACGCTGCGGGTTTCCGGATGGCTGCCGGCCGGCATCACATCGACGAACGGCTCGTTGGCATAACGCTTTTCGAACAGAGCCTGCAGATCCACCGAACGATCAACCACGGTCGCGTAGAGCGTGGAGTGAATGCCACGGATCATCGGCGTCAGGTGCGGAACGAAGGTCAGACCGACATCCTTGCCCGCAGCGCGACGCAGACCCTGGCGAATTTCCGGCAGATGACGGTGACCTTTGACCGCATAAGCCTTCATGCTTTCCGACGTCTCAGAGTACAGCGAGCCTACAGATGCGCCACGACCGGCACCGCTGACACCGGATTTGCAGTCGGCGATCAGCCGCGAAGTGTCAGCCAGACCCGCTTCAAGCAGCGGCAGGAAACCCAACTGCGTAGCGGTTGGGTAGCAACCCGGCACAGCGATCAGACGCGCTTTTTTGATCTGCTCGCGATTGACTTCCGGCAGGCCGTAGACCGCCTCGTCCAGCAACTCGGGCGCGCCGTGTGGCTGGCCGTACCATTTGGCCCATTCTTCAGCGTCCTGCAAACGGAAGTCCGCGGACAGGTCGATGACCTTGGTGCCCGCAGCCAGCAGTTCACCGGCCAACGCATGAGCAACGCCGTGCGGGGTGGCGAAGAACACCACATCACACGCGCCCAGGGTTTTGATGTCCGGCACGCTGAACGCCAGACCGTTGTAGTGACCGCGCAGGTTCGGGTACATGTCAGCCACGGCCAGACCGGCCTCGGATCGGGAAGTGATCACCACCACTTCTGCCTGCGGATGCTGTGCCAACAGACGCAGCAGTTCGACACCGGTGTAACCCGTGCCGCCGACGATACCGACCTTGACCATAAACCTGCCCTCAACGAACCCACTGGAAAGCCGTCGATAATAGGGGCCGCGCGCCCCTGCGACAACCATCAAGGTGACGTGCGGACGCTCAAGCCTCTACTATCCCGGCTACCGTGAACCTGGGAATAACCAAAAATGCTCTATCTATGGATCAAAGCGTTTCACATCGTCAGCGTCGTCTGCTGGTTTGCCGGGCTGTTCTACTTGCCGCGGCTGTTCGTTTATCACGCGCAAAGTGAAGATACGATCAGCAATGAACGCTTCAGCCTCATGGAGCGCAAGCTGTATCGCGGCATCATGGGTCCGGCGATGATCGCAACGCTGATCTTCGGCGGCTGGCTGATCTACCTCAATCCAGGCATCTTCAGTATGGGCGGCTGGATTCACGCCAAGCTGACCCTGGTGGTTCTGCTGATCGGCTACCACCACATGTGCGGCGCGCAGGTAAAACGCTTCGCCCGTGGCGAGAACACCCGCAGCCATGTCTTTTATCGCTGGTTCAATGAAGTGCCGGTTCTGATATTGCTGGCTATCGTAATTCTGGTCGTGGTCAAGCCGTTCTAACTTCATAACAGCATCACACCTCGGGGGATTTCCAATGTCGCTGCCCGCTCTGCTCGAACAACGTCTGCGCTTGCCGGTAGTGGCGGCGCCGATGTTCCTGATCTCCAACCCGGAGCTGGTGCTCGCCTGCTGCCGTAACGGTGTGGTCGGCAGCTTCCCGGCGCTCAACCAGCGTGAAAGCAGCGGCTTCAAGGCCTGGCTGGAGCAGATTGAAGCGGGCCTGGCGACACTGGACAACCCGGCGCCGTATGCAGTGAACCTGATCGTGCACAACAGCAATCCGCGCCTGCAGGCGGATCTGAACATCTGCGTCGAGCACAAGGTGCCGATTGTCATCACCAGCCTCGGCGCAGTGAAGGAACTGGTCGATGCCGTGCACAGCTACGGCGGCCTGGTGTTCCACGACGTGACCACGCGTCGGCATGCCGAGAAAGCCGCCGAAGCCGGAGTCGACGGTTTGATCGCGGTTGCGGCGGGTGCCGGTGGCCATGCCGGCACCTGGAGCCCATTTGCGCTGATCGCCGAGATCCGCGAGTTCTTCGATAAAACCCTGCTGCTTGCCGGATGTCTGAACCACGGCCATGAGATTTTGGCTGCACAACTGCTTGGCGCGGATCTGGCCTACTTCGGCACACGATTTATCGGCACTACCGAAAGCCATGCGCCTGACGCCTACAAGGACATGCTGCTGACAGCGAAAGCGGCGGACATCATTCATACGCCTGCGGTCTCTGGCGTACCGGCGAGCTTCATGCGCCAAAGTCTGGAAGCTGCTGGTTTCGACATGGCCGCACTGCAGGGCAAGGGCGAAGTCAATTTTGGCGACAAGCTCAAACCGATCAACGACGAAGCCAAGGCTTGGAAGACCGTGTGGTCGGCCGGCCAGGGCGTTGGCCAGATTGACGACCTGCCGAGCGTGGATCAGTTGATCGCCCGGCTCGACGCGGAATATCGTCAGGCGCTGGAGCATGCGGCGCAGTTGCCGAAGCGTTGGCCACGCTGAGAAAATTCAGGCCAGTCTTCGAGTGACTGGCCTTACACTTGCTGACCTTCAATTCATTCGCGACAAGGATGCCTCGGCCATGAGCGAACCTCGCTACAAGATCGTTTTCGACGGTGCTCTACAGCCCGGTGTCGATCTCACCACCGCCAAGCTCAATCTGGCGGCCCTGTTCAAAAGCGATGTTGCCGCCATCGAGCGCCTGTTCAACGGCAGCACCGTCGCCCTCAAACGCGACCTGACCCACAGCGATGCGCAGACCTACCTGCAAGCACTGAGCAAGACCGGGATCGATGCGCGGATCGAAAGCGAAACGGCGATTGAACTGAGTCTTGCGGACGTACATGAGCAAACGGCGACCTTCAACGAACCCGCATCACCTTATGCGCCCCCTCGGGCCAACGTCGGCGAAAACCTGCCAGCATTCGCCGCCCTCAAGCCCTTCAGTGTCGAAGGCCGGATCGGTCGCCTGCGCTTTTTGGCCTGGACGATGGTGCTGAGCCTGGTGACTCTGCCGATCGTGGCGATATTCGCGTTTATCGGGCTCGGACTGGTCAGCGGCGACTCAACCACCGGCCTGATCATCGGCGGGATACTCGCGTTCTTCCTGTTCCTCGGCTTTATCATTGTCAGCATTCTGTTCAGTGTGCAGCGCCTGCACGACATCGGCTGGTCCGGCTGGCTCTGGCTGCTGAATCTGGTGCCGTTCGTGGGCAGCTTCTTCCCGCTGGTGATCATGGTCGTGCCGGGCAACACCGGGGCCAACCGCTACGGGCCGCCGCCACCGCCCAACAGTACTGCGGTCAAAGTGCTGTGCTCGTTGTGGATCGTGTTCTTCGCCCTGGTATTTGCCGGCGGCATGCTCGGCGGTATTTCGGCCATTCAGCAAGAATATGAAACCAACCTTGAGAGCAGCTATGAAAGCGGCTCGGTCACCACCGATGAAGTCGAGGTCGAAACTGAACCTGCGAATTCCGTGGACGATGCAGCCGAAGCGGCCCCGGCCCCTGTAGACTCTGCGAAAGAATGAACAACGCTCTCCGCCGTGACACCTGCGTCGCTGGCGTGGAGCTGTTGCGATGGAGAATTGCATGACCCGTTACGCTCTGATCACTGGCGCCTCCAGCGGCATCGGCCTGGCCATGGCCGAAGCGCTGGCCCGACGTGGCCGCAGCCTGATTCTGGTGGCTCGCCAGCGTGATCAGCTGGAAAGTATCGCGATCGAACTGACCCAGCGCTTTGGCGTGGAAGTCTTGTTCCGCGCCTGCGATCTGGGCGAGCCATTGCGCTTGTCCGGCTTCCTGCTGGAGCTGGAAGAAGGCGACCGGCAGATCGATCTGCTGGTCAATTGCGCCGGCATCGGCACCTGCGGCCCATTCCTCGCCCAGGACTGGATGACCGAGCAGGACCTGATCGAAGTCAACATCCTCGCCCTCACCCGTCTGTGCCATGCCATCGGCAACAGCATGGCGCTGCAGGGCGGCGGGCAGATCCTCAACGTCGCCTCAGTGGCGGCGTTCAATCCCGGTCCGTGGATGAGCACTTACTACGCCAGCAAGGCTTACGTTCTGCACTTCTCCGAAGCGCTGCGGGTTGAACTGAAACAGAGCGCGGTCAAGGTTTCGGTGCTCTGCCCCGGCCCGACCCGCACCGCATTTTTCCGCACCGCGCAGCTCAACAGCGACAAACTCAAGGACAGCAAACTGCTGATGAGCCCCGAGGAAGTCGCGCTGTACACCGTGCGTGCGCTGGAGAAAAACCGCGCAATCATTATCCCCGGCCGGCGCAACCGCTGGCTGGCGTTCCTGCCGCGCCTCGGCTCGCGCTGGCTCAATCGCACCCTCGTCGGCATGATCAACAAGGCTTACTGCCCGCGCTGAACTGTCCTACGGCAAATCACTGGGCGCGGTCATTTCCCATGAGTACACTCAGGCCAGCCCCCACAACGGAGAAAACAGCAGTGGATACTCTGTTCACCAAGATCATCAACCGGGAAATCCCGGCCAAGATCATTTACGAAGACGACCAGGTTCTGGCGTTCCACGACATCGCCCCTCAGGCACCGGTGCACTTTCTGGTGATCCCGAAGAAACCGGTGCGCACCCTCAACGACCTGACCGAAGACGACAAGGCACTGGCCGGACACATCCTGTTCACCGCCCAGCGTCTGGCGCTGGAACTGGGCTGCGAAGAAGGCTTCCGGGTGGTGATGAACTGCAATGAAAAAGGTGGGCAGACCGTCTATCACATTCATATGCATGTACTCGGTCAGCGCCAGATGAACTGGCCGCCGGGCTGATACCAGCAAACCTGTGCAGGAGCTGCCGAAGGCTGCGATCTGTTGATCTTCGAGTATCAAAAACAAGAACCAAAGATCGCAGCCTTCGGCAGCTCCTAGATAAAGCAAAAAGCCCATCCAGTGTGACTGATGACCCAGCGCAAACCTTCCCCGGCCGATTCGGTTAAACTGGCGGTCGAGATTTTTCCCGGAGGTCAGCATGACTACCCAACGTCACTACTCGCCGATTGACCGTCTACTGCTGCAAGCCGATGCCGCGATGCGTACCCTGCTGCCTTTCAGTGGTCAGCCGTACCGTCCGTCGCCAGCGATTGTGCAGCCGGAAGTGCAGATGAGCGATGAAGACACTCGCCACGTCGCCGGCCTGATGCGCATCAACCACACTGGTGAAGTGTGCGCCCAAGCGCTGTACCAAGGTCAGGCGCTGACCGCCAAGTTACCGCAGGTGCGTGCCGCCATGGAGCATGCCGCCGAAGAGGAAATCGATCATCTGGTGTGGTGCGAACAGCGCATCCATCAGCTGGGCAGCCATACCAGCGTGCTCAATCCGCTGTTCTATGGAATGTCATTCGGCATCGGCGCTGTGGCCGGCCTGATCAGTGACAAGGTCAGTCTCGGTTTCGTCGCGGCCACCGAGCATCAGGTGTGCAAGCACTTGAACGAGCACCTGGAGCAATTGCCGGCAGAAGACGAGAAGTCCCGGGCAATCTTGCAGCAGATGCGCATTGATGAAGAACATCATGCGGAGAGTGCACTGGATGCGGGTGGTTTCCGTTTTCCGGCACCGGTGAAGTTCGGGATGAGTCTGCTGGCGAAGGTGATGACCAAGAGTACCTACAGGATCTGACTTCAGTGTTGTCTGGCAGGGCCCCTTCGCGAGCAAGCTCGCTCCCACAGGGTTCTGTTTCGGCAATAAAAAAGGCGACTACCGCACGGTAGTCGCCTTTTTTGTGCCCGGGAATCTTACGCCGGCATGTTGCGCGCGTAGAAGATTTCCAGCATTTCGTGTTTCACACGCTCGGTCACCTGAGCACGCTGCTCGGAGGACAGGTTGCTGGTGGCGTCGCCGAACAGGTAGTTATCCAGTTCGAAGTTCTTCAGCAGCATTTTGGTGTGGAACAGGTTTTCCTGGTACACGTTCACGTCGGTCATCTGGTACGCGTCGCGAGTGTCTTCGGAAAGGTAGTTCTGGATCGAGTTGATCTCGTGGTCGATGAAGTGCTTGTTGCCTTCAACGTCACGGGTGAAGCCGCGCACACGGTAATCCACAGTCACGATGTCCGAATCGAACTGGTGAATGAGGAAGTTGAGCGCTTTAAGCGGTGAAATGACACCACAGGTCGACACGTCGATGTCCACACGGAACGTCGCAATACCGGCGTCCGGATGGATTTCCGGATAGGTATGCACCGTGATGTGACTCTTGTCGAGGTGGGCAAGGATGATTTCGGGCAATGGACCCGGGGACTCTTCGATCTGGCTGTCAGTCGGGGTCACCGGCTCTTCCGAGATCAGAATCGTGACGCTGGCACCCTGAGGCTCATAGTTCTGACTCGCGATGTTCAGAATGTTGGCACCAATGATTTCGACAACTTCCGTGAGGATCTGCGTCAGACGTTCGGCGTTGTACTCTTGATTGATGTACTCGACGTAAGCCTGCTGGTCTTGCGGGGTTTCCGCGTAGCAGATGTCATAGATGTTGAAGCTCAAGGTCTTTGTCAGGTTATTGAACCCGTGGAGCTTGAGTTTGCTTTTCACCGTTAAAAACTCTCTATGTATGCGGCGCAGCCGCGTGATCAAGCATGCCCGTCAAATGCGAACAACGCACCTGCGTAGGACGGTTAACACCTCTTCGCGATGGCGATTTTGGTTATCTGTTCAGGCGGATGACCCGTCGGCTGACCGATCACTGCCCTGAAAAAAGTGGCGCATTATGCAGACGTCAGCGAGGGATCGCCAGAGTCTGCACTGCTTTTATGATAGTTGAATGTCGGTTCAACCGAGTTCGACGATTTCATAATCGTGAGTGATCGCCACGCCGGCCGCGCCGAGCATGATCGAGGCCGAGCAATATTTCTCGGCAGACAGTTCGATGGCGCGTTTGACCTGGGCTTCTTTCAGGCCCCGGCCCTTGACCACGAAGTGCATGTGGATCTTGGTGAACACCTTCGGGTCTTCGGTCGCGCGCTCGGCGTCGAGGAACGCTTCGCAGCTTTCAACCGCCTGACGCGACTTCTTCAGGATGCTGACCACGTCGAAGTTGCTGCAACCGCCAACGCCCAGCAGGAGCATTTCCATCGGGCGAACACCCAGATTACGACCACCGGCGTCCGGCGGACCGTCCATCACCACGACATGACCGCTACCGGATTCGCCGAGGAACATGGCTTCGCCAGCCCATTGGATGCGTGCCTTCATCGCCAAGACTCCACTGTAGAAAAAAGGGTCGCCAGCTTAGCACAGGCCTTTGCTCTGACAGCGCCCCACGTTCCTGGGAAGGATGCCTATGCTGCGTAGGTAATTTCTCGAATTTTCGACGAAGTGTCTGGTAAGCTGGCGCCAATTCGCTGGCGCCAATTGTCAGCCTGTGTAGCGACCGCCTTCAGCGCCTCATATAAAAATCAAACATCACCGTGCAGTCTTTTCGGGATACAACCATGGTTGCTATTACCCCCACACCCAAAATCAAAAACCTCGACAAACTGTTGATGCATTGCCAACGCCGTCGCCATGCGGCCAAAAGCAACATCATCTGCGCCGGCGATCGTTCGGACACGCTGTACTTCATCATCAAGGGTTCGGTCACGATCCTGATCGAAGATGACGACGGCCGCGAAATGATCATCGCCTACCTCAACGCCGGGGATTTCTTTGGCGAGCTGGGTTTGTTTGAGCAGGCAGGCCAGGAACAGCAACGCAGCGCCTGGGTGCGGGCCAAGGTTGAATGTGAAATCGCCGAAATCAGTTATGTGAAGTTCCGCGAACTGTCACAGCAGGATCCCGACATTCTTTACGTCCTCAGCGGACAAATCGCACAACGTCTGCGCAATACCACGCGCAAGGTCGGCGATCTGGCGTTCTTCGACGTTACCGGTCGTGTTGCCCGTTGCCTGCTGGAGTTGTGCAAACAGCCTGACGCAATGACTCACCCGGACGGCATGCAGATCAAGGTGACCCGTCAAGAAATCGGGCGGATTGTCGGTTGTTCGCGGGAGATGGTCGGTCGCGTGCTCAAGGATCTTGAAGAACGCAACCTGGTCGATGTGAAAGGCAAGACCATGGTGGTCTTCGGCACCCGCTAAGCGCGCCGAATCAGGCGCTGTAGACCTGCGCCAGCATCCGTCGAAACAACTCATCCAGACGCGCCAAAGCATTTGGCGCGACGAACTTCTCATGCAGGGCAATGTGGCTTTCAGCCCGCACTCGCTGCTCCAGACCGCAAGCTTCATTGAAACGATTGACCGCCGCGACCATCGACTCGCGCTCGTTATCGATCAACATTGCCCCGTGCACCAACCCCACCGGACGCTGACCGCCCTGACTCTGGCGCCAGCGCTGAGCAGTGCCGACCATCTTGCGGCCGTCGAGATTGACGTTGAAGCGGCCGTCACAGAACGCACCGTCGATTTCGCCCAACGACGATGTGCCGCCCAACTCATCCAGCAACTCACAGATTGGATCGCACAGACGCCGATAGCCAGTTTCGATGCGATTCAGATCGCCCTCGCTGCGGGGCGGGGCGTAGACCAGTGCGATGTTGATCGTTGAGGAGGACTGCGGGACGGGTTCACCGCCGGTTTCCCGCAGCAATACTGGCCAACCGGCTGCAGCGGAGACTTCGCAGGCGTGATCAAAACCGGGCAGACGATTGAGGCGGCGCGGCATGACCAGGGCGTTATCACTGGGTTGCCAGAACAGCAGACCAAATTCGGCGTCGCCGGCGCAGACGGAAGCGAGCAAGTCTTGTTCGGCTTGCAGGCCGGCCTCGATGGTCAGGAAGATGGGCAGCGACATGGAGGGCTCCGGCAGATCTGGAATCTTTAGGGATTTTGAGGGCCTCTTCGCGAGCAGGCTCGCTCCCACAGGGGAAATGCATTCCAATGTGGGAGCGAGCCTGCTCGCGAATGAGGTCGACTCGGTCAGTCGAGGGTCGAACCACTGACCGGTACGCCGCGTTCCGGGAAGAACAGGCGTTGCAGTTCGGTGCCCGGGCTTTCCGCGCGCATGAACGCTTCGCCCACCAGAAAGGCATACACATCGCTGATTTCCATCAGCTCGACATCGGCACGGTTAAGGATGCCACTCTCGGTAATCACCAGTCGGTCGCGCGGAATGCGCGGCAGCAGGTCGAGGGTGGTTTCCAGGCTGACGTCGAACGTGTGCAGGTTGCGGTTATTGACCCCGACCAGTGGTGTGTCGAGGGTTTTCAGTGCGCGCTCCAGCTCATCGCCGTCGTGCACTTCCACCAGCACATCGAGACCGACACCTTTGGCCACCGAGGCCAGCTCGGCCATTTTTACGTCGTCCAGTGCGGAGACGATCAACAGCACGCAGTCGGCGCCCAGCGCACGGGCTTCGACGATCTGGTACGGATCGATCATGAAGTCCTTGCGGATCACCGGCAATTTGCACGCGGCGCGGGCCTGTTGCAGGTAGATATCAGCGCCCTGGAAGTAGTCGATATCGGTCAGCACCGAAAGACAGGTCGCCCCGCCCTTCTCGTAGCTCTTGGCGATATCGGCAGGCACGAAGTTCTCGCGTATCACGCCTTTGCTCGGCGAAGCCTTCTTGATTTCGGCGATCACCGCCGGTTGCTTCTTCTTGGCCTGCGCCAGCAATGCCTGGGCAAAACCACGGGGTGCATCGGCCGCCTTGGCCAGACTTTCCAGCTCGCTCAGGCTGACGCGAGCGCTGCGCTCGGCGACTTCCTGGACTTTGCGCGCCAGAATGTTTTCCAGAACCGTCGGTACACTCATCCCTCATTCTCCACTTTGAATACCGCGGTAAAGGCACCCAACTCCTCGAGTTTTTCCCGAGCGAGACCGGTGTGCAGGGCGTCGTGCGCGAGCGCCACGCCTTCTTTGAGACTGGTCGCCAGGTCGGCGGCATACAGCGCCGCACCGGCATTGAGCACGATCATTTCAGCAGCTTTCTGGCCACTTTCGGTTTTGCGTTTGCCCAACGCATCACGGATCAACGCCAGCGATGCTTCCGGACCTTCGACCGACAGACCGTGCAGGCTCTGGCTCTTCATGCCGAGATCTTCCGGCTCGACCCAATATTCAGTGATCTCGTTGTTCTTCAGCTCTGCGACGAAGGTCGGCGCGGCGAGACTGAACTCGTCCAGACCGTCCTTCGAATGCACTACCAGCACATGTTTGCTGCCCAGGCGCTGCAAGACTTCGGCCAATGGCCGGCACAACGCGGGCGTAAACACGCCCACCACCTGATGTTTCACACCGGCCGGATTCGTAAGCGGGCCGAGCATGTTGAACAGCGTACGCAAGCCAAGATCACGGCGTGGGCCGGCGGCGTACTTCATGGCTTTGTGGTGAGTCTGGGCAAACATGAAACCGATGCCGACGTTGTCGATGCAACGGGCAACCTGCACCGGGGTCAGGTTCAGGTAGATACCGGCGGCCTCCAGCAAGTCGGCGCTGCCGCTCTTGCCCGACACCGCACGGTTGCCGTGCTTGGCCACGGTGCAACCGGCTGCCGCGACAACGAACGCCGAAGCAGTCGACACGTTGAAGATGTTCGCACCGTCACCGCCGGTGCCGACTACATCGACCACGCCGTCGAGGGTCTTGAGTTCGACCTGGTCGGCCAGCTCACGCATCACCGACACGGCACCGACGATTTCGTCGATGCTCTCGCTCTTCATGCGCATGGCCATCATGAACGCGCCGATCTGTGCGTCGGTGCATTGCCCGGTCATGATTTCGCGCATCACGTCGCGCATTTCTTCGGTGCTGAGGTCGAGGTGTTCGACGATACGGCTCAGGGCTGTCTTGATATTCATGGGAGTCCTTAGCGCGTGCCGCCGGTTTGTTTGAGGAAGTTGGCAAACAGTTCATGACCCTGCTCGGTGAGGATCGACTCGGGGTGGAACTGTACGCCCTCAATGTTCAGGGTCTTGTGCCGCAGGCCCATGATTTCGTCGACTGAACCATCATCGTGCTGCGTCCACGCGGTCAGCTCAAGGCACTCGGGCAAAGTATCGTGCTTGACGATCAGCGAGTGGTAGCGGGTAACCGTGAGCGGATGATTCAGACCGGCGAAAACGCCCTTGTCCTCATGGAATACCGGGCTAGTCTTACCGTGCATCACCTGACGGGCACGCACCACATCGCCGCCGAACGCCTGGCCAATCGATTGATGACCGAGGCAGACGCCGAGGATTGGCAGTTTGCCGGCGAAGTATTTGATGGCTTCGATGGAGATGCCGGCTTCGGTCGGCGTGCACGGACCTGGCGAGACCACGATGCGCTCGGGGTTGAGCGCTTCGATTTCGGCGACGGTCAGTTCGTCGTTGCGCACCACTTTGACCTCGGCACCCAGCTCGCCGAGGTATTGCACAACGTTGTAAGTAAAGGAGTCGTAGTTGTCGATCATCAGCAACATGGCGTTTCGAACCTCTTGAATTCTGACTTGAAGACAGCCTTCAGATGACTTGCCCGCAGGGCGCTGCACGATGTCGGACGCACAGAGCGCGTCGGCACAGCGGCATTTCAAACGGGTAAGGAAGGCAAAGCGATACAGATCCGGCCGGGCCGGCAGAAAGGATTCAGGCGCGCCAACGCCAACGGGCGTGTGCCTTGATGACTTGATCCAGAAGTTTGCTGACGATCAACACGGGGAAGGTCTCGTTCATACGTTCCGGCACAGTAACTTAGCTGGGCAGAGCGTGCAATATGGCGGGGCTGACGGGGGACAAAACTATGGGAGGCTTCGCGACCGATGGCAAAATGCCGGGAGTTTTTGGTACTGTCGTTTCGTTCACCTACAACAATAAATAAACGGACTTGCTCATGATCAAACAGACGTTGTTTGTACCGCTCGCCGGTTGCCTGCTCGCCATGGCTTGCGCCCAGGCCTACGCAGCACCCGCGCCCTATTCCAACTTCATCGTGTTCGGCGACAGCCTGAACGATGCCGGGACCTTCAAGGACAGCGGCGGCCCGGCCGGCGCCACGCAGCGCTACACCAACCGCACCGGCCCGTTGTACAAGGATGGCACCGGGGAAAACCGCGACCTCAACGCCACCCAGATCATCGGTGGCAAACTGGGTTTCAGCCCCGATCAGACCGCCTCCTCGTCCTCGGCCGTGCGCGCCGGTGAAGGTCTGGCCGATGGCAACAACTGGGCGGTGGGTGGTTACCGTACCGACCAGATCCTCGACTCGATCACCACCCAGTCCGCCACCGGTGAACGCACGCGCAGCGGTTATCTGCCGTCGAATGGCTTCCGCGCTGATCCGAACGCGCTGTATTACCTGTCCGGGGGCGGCAACGACTTCCTTCAGGGCCGCGTGCTCAGCCTCGATCAGGCCAGCTCGGCGGCTGACCGACTGGCCGACAGCGTGCGCACGCTGCAAGGTGCCGGCGCCAAATACATCATGGTCTGGCTGTTGCCAGACATCGGCCTGACCCCGGCGATCAACGGCTCGCCGCTGCAGAGCTTCACCTCGCAGCTCAGCGCCCAATTCAACACCGAACTGGTCAGCCAGTTGCAGGGCATCAACGCCGAAATCATTCCACTGAACATTCCGGTGCTGCTCAAAGAAGCGTTCGCCAACCCGGCGCAGTTCGGCCTCGCGACCGACCAGAACCTGACGGCCACCTGCTTCAGCGGCAACAGTTGCACCGAGAACGCCCGATACGGCATCAACAGCGCTACACCGGATCCGACCAAGCTGATCTACAACGACTCGGTGCACCCGACCGAAGCTGGCCAGCGCCTGATTGCCGACTACGCCTACTCGCTGCTGGCCGCCCCGTGGGAACTGACCCTGCTGCCGGAAATGGCCCAAGGTTCGTTACGCGCGCATCAGGATGAACTGCGCAACCAATGGCTGGCCGACTGGGAAAACTGGCAGGCCGTGGGCCAATGGCGGGCGATTGTCGCCGGTGGCGGACAGCATCAGGACTTCGACGGCCAGCACAGCGCCGCCAGTGCCGACGGCAACGGCTACAACCTGAACATCGGCGGCAGCTATCGCGTCAACGACGCCTGGCGTGTCGGATTGGCCGCCGGTTTCTATAACCAGAAACTCGAGGCCGGCGACGCCGATTCGGAATACAAACTCAACTCCTACATGGGCACCGCGTTCGCCCAGTATCAACAAAACCGCTGGTGGGGCGATCTGGCGATGACCGCCGGCAAGCTCGACTACGACAGCCTCAAACGTAAATTCCAGCTTGGGGTCAACGAGCGCGGAGAGAAAGGCGATACCGACGGTTACGTGCTGGCGATCAGCGGCCGCCTCGGCTACGACATCGCGCAGCAGGCCAGCAGCCCGTGGCACCTGTCGCCGTTCGTCAGCGCCGACTTTGGCAAGACCGAAGTCGATGGCTACTCGGAAAAAGGCGCTGACTCCACGGCGCTGACTTTTGACGACCAGTCGCGCAACTCGCGGCGTCTGGGCGTGGGTATCCAGGGCAAGTACCAGATCACCGCGCAGACTGAAGTGTTCGGCGAGTTCGCTCACGAACGTGAGTACAACGACGATCGCCAGGATCTGACCATCAACCTCAACAGCTTGCCGGGCAACCGTTTCACGCTCGAAGGCTACGAGCCGCAGACCAACCTCAATCGCCTGAACCTGGGCGTGAGCCATAAGCTCACGCAGGATTTGGCGTTGCGCGCCAGCTACAACGTGCGCAAGGATGATGACTTTACCCAGCAAGGGGTGAACGTCGGGGTCAGTCTCGACTTCTGAGGCGGAAAAGCAAAAGATCGCAGGCTGCGCCAGCTCCTACAGGGGGTTGGCAGGTACAAAAAACGCGGCCCCCTTACGGGTGTCGCGTTTTTTATGCCTGACCATAAAGCCCATGTGGGAGCGAGCCTGCTCGCGAAGGGGGGCATCAGCCAACATCTATAGCGACTGGCACGCCCACTTCGCGAGCAGGCTCGCTCCCACAGGAGACAATGTGGATCAGGCGTCCGGAGTCTGCTCGGCCAGGGCCACGGCACGGAACATCGCGCGGCGCTTGTTCAGGGTTTCTTCCCATTCCAGCGCCGGCACCGAGTCGGCCACGATGCCGCCACCGGCCTGCACGTGCAGTTCGCCGTTCTTGATCACCGCGGTACGAATCGCAATCGCGGTGTCCATGTTGCCGTTCCAGGCGAAGTAACCGACCGCACCGCCATACACGCCACGCTTGACCGGCTCCAGTTCGTCGATGATTTCCATCGCACGGATCTTCGGTGCGCCAGACAAGGTGCCCGCCGGCAGAATCGCCCGCAGCGCGTCCATCGCGGTCAGCCCGGCCTTCAACTGGCCGGTGACGTTGGAGACGATGTGCATGACGTTGGAATAACGCTCGATGACCATTTTCTCGGTGAGCTTCACCGAACCGATTTCCGAAACACGGCCCGTGTCGTTACGACCCAGGTCAATCAGCATCAAATGCTCGGCGATCTCTTTGTCATCCGACAGCAGGTCTTCTTCCAGCGCCAGATCCGCTTCTTCGGTGGCGCCACGCGGGCGGGTGCCGGCAATCGGGCGCACGGTGATCAGGTTGTCTTCGACCCGCACCAGCACTTCCGGCGAACTGCCGACGACGTGGAAGTCGCCGAAGTTGAAGAAGTACATATACGGCGTCGGGTTGAAGCAACGCAGGGCGCGGTACAGATCGATCGGCGCGGCCTTGAAGTCGATCGACATGCGCTGCGACGGCACCACTTGCATGCAGTCGCCTGCGAGGATGTATTCCTTGATGGTGTCGACGGCTTTTTCGTAGTCGCTCTGGGTGAAACTGGAGCGGAACAGCGGATCCGCCGCTTGTTGCTTGCTGAAGTCCAGGCCACGGCGCGGGGTGATCGGCTGGCGCAGTTTCTCCAGCAGTGCCTGCAATTGCGCCTGCCCCTGCTCGTAAGCATCGGCTTGCGCCGGATCGGCGAGGACAATCGCGTGCATCTTGCCGGCGAGGTTGTCGAACACCACCACCGCATCGGACACCATCAGCAGAATGTCCGGCACGCCCAGCGGATCCGGGTTCGGGCATTTGCCTAGTCGCTTTTCCACGTAGCGCACACAGTCGTAACCGAAGTATCCGACCAGCCCACCGTTGAAACGCGGCAGACCGGCGATGGTCGGCACGTTGTAGCGGGCCTTGAAGGTTTCGACGAAGGCCAGCGGGTCTTCGACGTCATGGCTTTCGGTCTCGACGCCATCGACAGTGATGCTCACGTGATGGTCGTGAACCCGCAGTACGGTGCGGCACGGCAGTCCGATGATCGAGTAACGGCCCCATTTTTCGCCACCCTGCACCGATTCGAGCAGGTAGGAGTTTGGCTGGTCGGCCAGTTTCAGGTAGATCGACAGCGGGGTGTCGAAGTCGGCCAGGGTTTCGCAGGCCAACGGAATACGGTTGTAGCCATCAGCGGCCAGGCGCAGGAATTCTTCGCGGATCATGGGGTGCCTCGTGGTGTGAGGGGCAAATCAGTCAGGTGTGCAAACGCGCCGGCAAGCCGGCCAGGAACCAGTCAGGCGCGCCAACGCCAGCGAGCCAGGGCCTTGATGACTTTCATCCAGAGTTTGCGGGTGACCACCACGATGGCGTTTCCAGAATGGGATTGAGAAGCGTCGGGCAACGTTATCTCAGCGGCTGTACCGAGGCAACCGGGAATTAGCTTGCGCAGATCGTCGATTACCAGTGCCGGGGATTCCTCGGCAATCGGTCGACCGTGGTTGTAGCCGTAGCTCAGCGCCACGCACTTGACCCCCGCCGCTTTCGCCGCCAGCACATCGCTGCGCGAGTCGCCGACGAACAGCGATTGTGAGGCCGGGATGTTGGCCATTTTCATCACGAAGAACAGCGCGGCCGGATCAGGCTTCTTCTGCGGCAAGGTATCGCCGCCGATGATCCATTTGAAGTAACGGCCGATCTTCATCTGATCCAGCAGCGGCGCGACAAAACGCTCCGGCTTGTTGGTGATCAGCGCCATGGCCACACCCTGCTTGTGCAGCCACTTGAGGGTGTCGCGCACGCCGGGATAGACCACGGTCAACTCGTGGCTCGCGCCATAGGCTTCCATGAAGACTTCCAGCGCGTGCTCGGCCTCGACGTCATCCACCGCCGAATGATCGATGCCACCGGCCAGCGCCCGGCGCACCAGCACCGGTGCGCCATTGCCGACCCACTCGCGTACCGCCTCGATACCGGCAGGCTTGCGGCCGAGGGAGAGCAGCATGGTGTCCACCGCCGCCGCCAGGTCGGGAACCGAGTCGATCAGCGTGCCATCCAGATCGAACATCACCAACCGTGGCAGTTGCCCCGGGAACAGCTGCTCAAAACCGCTCATGGGCGGGCCAGCGCCAGTTCGGAACGCATCTTGTCGATGACTTCCTGATAGTTCGGCGCATTGAAGATCGCCGAGCCGGCCACAAAGGTGTCAGCGCCAGCGGCCGCGATTTCGCGGATGTTGTTGACGTTGACGCCGCCATCGATTTCCAGACGGATATCACGCCCCGAGGCATCGATGATCGCCCGCGCTTCGCGCAGTTTGTCGAGGGTGCCGGGGATGAACTTCTGCCCGCCAAAGCCCGGGTTGACGCTCATCAGCAGCACCATGTCGACCTTGTCGATCACGTACTTGAGCACATCCAGCGGGGTCGCCGGGTTGAACACCAGGCCAGATTTGCAGCCGCCTTCACGGATCAGTTGCAGCGAACGATCGACGTGCAGCGTGGCTTCCGGGTGGAAGGTGATGTAGGTGGCCCCGGCCTCGATGAAGTCGCCAACGATGCGATCCACCGGGCTGACCATCAGGTGCGCGTCGATCGGCGCGGTGATGCCGTACTTGCGCAATGCCGCGCAAACCATCGGGCCGATGGTCAGGTTCGGCACGTAGTGGTTGTCCATGACATCGAAGTGGACGAAGTCGGCACCGGCGGCCAGAACGTTGTCCACTTCTTCGCCGAGGCGGGCGAAGTCGGCGGAGAGAATCGACGGAGCAATTACGAAGGGCTGCATGACGCACCTTTTCTGAGCTAAATCACGATGGCGCGCATTGTATACCTCAAGTTTCCGTGCGCGCACCGTGACCGCGATGATCAGTACGCCGCTCGGTAGATCTTCTCGATATCAGCAGCGCTGAGCCTGCGCGGGTTGTTGCGCATCAAACGCTCGATTCCCGCGGCCTCCACGGCCATGGCCGGGATCGCCTCTTGCGGGACGCCAAAACTGCGCAACCCGGCAGGAATTTCCACTGACGCGCACAACTCGGTCATCGCCTGCACGGCTTTGTCCGCCGCCTCGGTCGCGCTCAAATGAGCGGTCTTCACCCCCATGGCTTCGGCGATATCCTGCATGCGCTCGACGCAGGCCATCTTGTTCCAGGTCATGACATACGGCAGCAGCAAGGCGTTACTGACGCCGTGGGCGATGTTGAAACGCCCGCCCAGCGGATACGCCAACGCATGCACCGCGCCGACCCCGGCATTGCCGAACGCCATGCCGGCCATCAGGCTGGCGGTGGCCATGTCTTCCCGGGCCTGCAGATTGCTGCCATTGGCATAGGCCTTGGGCAGGGCTTTGGCAATCAACTTGATAGCGCCGATAGCCAATGAGTCGGTAATGGGCGAGGCATTGACCGACAGATAGGATTCGATCGCATGCACCAGCGCATCGACGCCACTGGCGGCGGTGACGCTGCGCGGGCAGGTCAAAGTCATCTGCGGACTGACCAGCGCCACATCCGGCAACAGGTAGTCGCTGACGATGCCTTTCTTCAGTTGCGCGACCTTGTCCGAGAGAATGGCGACGTTGGTCACTTCCGAGCCGGTGCCGGCGGTGGTCGGGATGGCGATCAGCGGCGGGCCTTTGCGCGGCACCTGATCGACACCGAACAGGTCTTCCAGCGCGCCGTGGTATCCGGCATACGCCGCCACGCTTTTGGCGATGTCGATTGCACTGCCGCCACCGAGGCCGATCAAACCGTCATGCCCGCCCTCGCGGTACACGCGCATGCAATCTTCGACGATGGCGATTTCCGGGTCCGGCAGCACCCGATCAAAAATCTCGTACTCGCGCCCGCCCAATTGGCACAGCGCCAGCTCCACAGTGCCGGACTTGACCAGCGCGGCGTCGGTGACAATCAGCGGGTTGTCGATATCCAGCCGCGTGAGTTCCGCCGCCAGTTGCTCGATGGCCCCGGCGCCGGTGATCAGTTTGTGAGCGATTTTGAACTGGGACAGACTCATTGTGCGCAGCCTCTTATAGATGTGGGAGCTGAGCACAAGCGTAGCTGGGGAAACCGGGTTGTCTGCCATTCACCCCATGAATGACAACCACACATAGATTTTCTGTACGCACGAACATTCCTATGTAGAAGCTGCCGAAGGCTGCAATCTTTTGATTTTGATCTTAAAAAGCCAGATCAAAAGATCGCAGCCTTCGGCAGCTCCTACAGGGGATCAGCGTCAGACCTGGGCGGTACGCAGTTTCTCGCTACGGCCACGCAACCATTCAAGGGTCAGCAACAGGATGACGGAGAAGGCGATCAGCAGTGTTGCCGCCGCCGCAATCGTCGGGCTGAGGTTCTCGCGAATCCCACTGAACATCTGCCGGGGCAGCGTCGCTTGCTCGGGGCCGGCGAGGAACAGCGTCACCACCACTTCATCGAACGAAGTGGCAAAGGCAAACAGCGCCCCGGAAATCACCCCCGGCGCAATTAACGGCAGAGTCACCCGACGGAACGTGGTCAATGGCGAAGCCCCTAGGCTCGCCGCCGCCCGCACCAGATTGTGGTTGAAACCCTGCAACGTTGCCGACACGGTGATGATCACAAACGGCACGCCGAGCACCGCGTGCACCACGATCAGCGAGAAGAAGCTGTTACCCAGCCCCAGCGGCGCGAAGAACAGGTAACTCGCCACACCAATGATCACCACCGGCACCACCATCGGCGAAATCACCAGCGCCATCACCAGCGCCTTGCCGGGGAAATCGCCGCGGGTCAGGCCAATCGCGGCCAGTGTGCCGAAAACCATCGCCAGCACGGTCGCGGCGGGAGCGACGATGATGCTGTTCTTCAACGAACGCATCCATTCCGCCGAGGCGAAGAAGTCCTGATACCAGTGCAGCGAGAAACCTTGCAGCGGATACACCAGGAAACTGCCCGAGTTGAACGACAGCGGCACGATGACCAGCACCGGCAGAATCAGGAACAGCAGGATCAGGCCGCAGAGGATCCGCAAGCTGTAGAACCACACCCGTTCAATGGGCGACATATAAGGACTCAGCATTTCAAATTCCCCTTAGCTCAGGCGCAGGCGACTGGCGCCCACCAGCCAGCTGTAGATCAGATAAAGCACCACGGTCGCCAGCAGCAACAAGCCGCCCAGCGCAGTGGCCATGCCCCAGTTGATGCTGGTGTTGG
Organism: Pseudomonas sp. AO-1; assembly: GCF_019775695.1. Taxonomy (NCBI): domain Bacteria; kingdom Pseudomonadati; phylum Pseudomonadota; class Gammaproteobacteria; order Pseudomonadales; family Pseudomonadaceae; genus Pseudomonas; species Pseudomonas sp. AO-1. The sequence continues at coordinate 812,690 of NZ_CP079947.1, read as the reverse complement.
TGTAAAACGCGACGAAGTAGCTGACCATCTGATCGTTCGGACTGCCGAGCAGCGCCGGGGTGATGTAGTAGCCGATGGCGAGGATGAACACCAACAGACACCCGGCACCGACACCGGCATAGGTCTGCGGGAAATACACCCGCCAGAAACTGGCGAACGGATGGCAGCCCAGCGAAATCGCAGCACGCATGTAGGTTGGCGAGATGCCTTTCATCACGCTGTAGATCGGCAGGATCATGAACGGCAGCAGAATGTGCACCATCGAGATGTAGACCCCGGTGCGGTTGAACACCAGCTCCAGCGGTTTATCGATGATGCCCATGGCCATCAGCGCGCTGTTGATCAGCCCGCCCGACTGCAGCAACACGATCCACGCCGCAACCCGCACCAGAATCGAGGTCCAGAACGGCAGCAACACCAGAATCATCAGCAGGTTGCTCTGCCGCGATGGCAAATTGGCCAGCAGGTAAGCCAATGGATATGCGAGGAACAGGCAGATCACGGTGATGATCAGGCCCATCCAGAACGTCCGGGCGAAGATGTCGAGGTAGATCGCCTGATCCGGGGTGGCCGGGGCCAGTTCGCCGAGATCATCGATACGGTGATCGACCGCCGCCAGCAGGTAATACGGGGTGATGCTGCTGGTGTTGCGTTTGACCGCTTGCCAATAGGCCGGATCGCCCCAGCGCTCGTCGAGCGCTTCGAGGGCTTCTTTATAGGAGGCCGGTTCGCTGGCGAAAGGCAGCGCCCGGGCGGTTTTGGTCAGCAGGCTGCGATAGCCGGCCAACTCCATGTTCAAGCGCTTGGACAGATCGCCCAGCGTCTGGTTCTTGCGGGCTTCGGCGAGGTCTTCGCCAGCCGCTTTGTAGACTGGCTCAGCAGGCAGGCCGCGGCCGTCCCAACTGGCGATGGCCGCCACGGTGCGCGGCATGCCGCCGACCACTTCCGGGTTACCGACGCTTTTATAGAGCAGCGCCACGATCGGCACCAGGAACACCAGCAACAGAAACAGCACCAGCGGCGCAATCAACGCCTGGGCCTTCCAGCGGTTGACCCGCTCGGCGCGCTTGAGCTTCTGCTTCAAGGTGGGGCTGGCGCCCTCGTTCAGGGGAACGGCGATGGCCATGACGTACTCCGCAAATCTTTGATCGTTACAGAGGTGGCGAACCACCTCTGTTGTGTTGAAACACCAAAACTCTCAGATGAGTTTTTGTGGCGAGGGGATTTATCCCCGATCGGCTGCGCAGCAGTCGTAAAACCTGAGAATCCGGTTTATCTGACACACCGAGCGGGTATGGCTTCGGGGGCTGCTTCGCAACCCATCGGGGATGAATCCCCTCACCACACAAGCTCCTTCGCCACAAAGTCTTCCTTCAGGTTGTGGTTACTTCGCAGCCCAGGAGTTGAAGCGCTGCTCCAGTTGCTCGCCGTTGTCAGCCCAGAAGCTGACGTCGATCTGCACCTGGTTGGCGATGTTTTCCGGAGTGGTCGGCATGTCTTTCAGCACGTCCTTGCTCAGCAGTGGGACTGCCTGAGTGTTGGCCGGGCCGTAAGCGATGTTTTCCGAGTAGGTCTTCTGCTGTTGCGGCTGGACCGAATAGGCGATGAATTTCTTCGCTGCATCGGCGCGGGTCTTGTCCAGACCTTTCGGGATCGCCCAGGCGTCGAAGTCGTAGATGCCGCCGTTCCACACCACTTTCAGGTTGGATTCTTTCTGCACGGCGGCGATGCGACCGTTGTAGGCCGAGCTCATCACCACGTCACCGGAAGCGAGGTACTGCGGTGGCTGGGCGCCGGCTTCCCACCACTGAATGTTCGGTTTCAGCTCATCCAGTTTCTTGAACGCACGATCCTGACCACCCTTGCTCGCCAGTTCTTTGTAGACGTCTTTCGGCGCCACACCGTCGGCCATCAGCGCGAATTCCAGAGTGTACTTGGCGCCTTTGCGCAGGCCGCGTTTGCCCGGGAATTTCTTGGTGTCCCAGAAATCGGCCCAGCTGGTTGGCGCGGTTTTCAGCTTGTCAGCGTTGTACGCGAGCACGGTCGACCAGACGAAGAAGCCCACGCCGCAAGGCTGAATCGCGCCTTTGACGTAATCTTCGGTTTTGCCGAACAGCGCCGGGTCGAGTTGTTCGAACATGTCTTCGTCGCAACCACGGGACAGCTCCGGCGATTCAACTTCCACCAGATCCCACGACACACTCTTGGTATCGACCATGGCTTTGACCTTGGCCATTTCGCCGTTGTACTCGCCGGCAACGATCTTGCCGTTGCCCGCTGCTTCCCACGGTGCGTAGAAGGCTTTGACTTGCGCCGCCTTGTTCGCCCCGCCAAACGACACCACAGTCAAATCGGGACCGGCGGCCATCGCGCTGGCCGCACCCATCAGGCCCAGGGTCAGGGCGGTGAACTTCAGGGATCTCAACATTTATTGTTCTCTCCACGTGCAGGGTTGGTGTTGGTATTGCGGGGGCGTTTTAGTGCGCCTCTAGAAGTGGGTCGAGCGCGCGAACGTGCTCGACCTGCCAGCCAAGCGGTACCACGTCCCCGACCGCGAGCGCGGGATCGAGCTCGGCAATCGGCTGTTTCACGAAGAAGTCGGTCTTGCCGCAGACTTCCAGGCGCACCCGGACGTGGTCGCCCAGATAGATGAATTCCGCCACCCTCCCTGAGAAGCGGTTGACGCATTGGTCGCTCGAACCATTGAGGCTGACGCGCTCCGGGCGGATCGACAGGGTCACCGGTTCGCCGGTCTGGCCGACGTTGACCGCCAGCGCCTCGACCTTCTCACCCCGACCCAGCTCGACCACGCAACGCTCGCCGCTCTGGCTGAGCAGGCGGCCGTTGAGGCGGTTGTTCTCGCCGATGAAGTTGGCGACGAAGGTGTTTTTCGGTTCTTCGTAGAGGGTGCGCGGCGGCGCGATCTGCTGGATTTCGCCCTGATGGAACACGGCGACGCGGTCGGACATGGTCAGCGCTTCACCCTGGTCGTGGGTCACGTAGACCACCGTCACGCCGAGGCGCTGGTGCAGGTGCTTGATCTCCATCTGCATGTGTTCGCGCAATTGCTTGTCGAGTGCGCCCAGCGGTTCGTCCATCAGCACCAGTTGCGGTTCGAACACCAGCGCCCGCGCTAACGCCACACGCTGCTGCTGACCGCCGGAGAGTTGCGCCGGATAACGCGAAGCGAACGCGTCGAGCTGGACCATGCTCAGGACTTTCTTGACCTTGTCGCTGACGTCGCTCTTGTTCAGGCCACGTACGGTCAGCGGGAAGGCCAGATTCTCGGCCACGGTCATGTGCGGGAACAGCGCGTAGTTCTGAAACACCATGCCGATGTCGCGCTTGTGCGGCGGCACGTTGTTGATTGCACGACCGGCCAGGAGGATTTCGCCGGCGGTCGGGGTTTCGAACCCGGCGAGCATCATCAGGCTGGTGGTCTTGCCCGAGCCGGACGGCCCGAGCAGGGTCAGGAACTCGCCTTTGCGAATGTCCAGGTTGAGGTCTTTGACGATCAGGTTCTCGCCGTCGTAGCTCTTCTGCACTCCACGAAAGCTGACCAGCACGTCACTGGCCCCTGCGTTTGAATCGACCTGGCTCATACCCACACCTTTGTTATTGGTAACTGCTGTGGATTAAGCCTAGTGGCTGGCGCCAGCCGCGCAAATCGGGGCGCAGGAGAGAATCGCCTCAGCCGGATGGAAGGTTGGGGGTAGGGATTGCCCTACAAGGATGGCGCGTTTTGGCAAGCGCAGCGGCAAGCGATGGGCTGCAAGCTGCAAGTAAAGGCTTTAGCGGATTTACAGGCTGTCGCTAATGGGCATGCTGACACTGAACCTGTGGGAGCTGGCTTGCCAGCGATAGCGGTGGGTCAGTCGGCATTGAATTAGCAGACAGTCCGTCATCGCTGGCAAGCCAGCTCCCACAAGTTTCTACAGTGTTGCTAAAGGAGTTTGTGTTCCATCGCGTATTTGACCAGTTCGGCCAGCGAGGTGATGTTGAGCTTCTGCATCAGCCGCGCCTTATGGGTGCTGATGGTCTTGCTGCTCAGCGCCAGTTGCTGGGCGATGTCATTGACGTTGGCGCCCTGGGCCAGGCGTTCGAACACCGAGAATTCGCGCTCGGACAGCAGCGAATGCAACGGTCGCGTGTCGGTCAGGCCGACCTCGAAGACCATCCGGTCGGCCAGCTCCGGGTCAATGTAGCGCCCACCCGCCGCGACCTTGCGAATCGCCGTCAGCAGCAACGCCGGATCACTGTCTTTGGTCGCATAGCCAGCAGCGCCGACCTTCAGCGCGCGGGCGGCCATTTGCGCTTCATCGTGCATCGACAGCACCAGAATCGCCGGTGGATTGTTCAACGCGCGAATCCGCGGGATCGCCTCCAGGCCGTTGACGCCAGGCATCGAGATGTCCAGCAGCACCACCTCGCACGGCACACTGCGCAGGGTTTCGAGCAACTGCTCGCCATTGCTCGCCTCCCCCACCACTTGCAGGTCCTTGGCCAGGCCGATCAATTGCTTGATGCCTTCCCGGACGATGGTGTGGTCTTCGGCTACCAGTACGCGGATCAAATTTTCTCTCCAGATTTCAGGTACACACCAAACCCTGTGGGAGCGAGCTTGCTCGCGATAGCGTCAGCTCAAACACCACAAACCTTCAAACCTCACTCACCGGCACCCACACCTTCAGACTGGTGCCCTCGCCCGGCTCACTCTCAAGCACCAACCGCCCGCCCATGATCAACACCCGCTCGCGCATGCCGACCAGGCCAAAGGATGTCGGCCGCTGCGCCGTCGCGACAAAGCCTGCGCCATCGTCGCTGACCGTCAGACACAACTCGTCGCCTTTCAGCGCCAGCGTCAGCTCCACAGTATGCGCTTGGGCGTGGCGCATCACATTGGTCAGCGCCTCCTGCAGGATGCGGAACAGCCCGATCGCCTTGGCGTCGCTGAGCACCGGCAGATTGTCCGGCACCTGCACCAGACATGGAATCTGCGTGCGCGCCTCGAATCGCCGCGCCTGCCACTCGATCGCCGAGGCGATCCCGGCATCGAGGATCGGCGGGCGCAGCGCCGTCGCCACATCGCGCACCAGCTGGAACAGCTGGGCGATCAGGCGTTTCATGCTGTTCAACCGTTCGTGCAGGCCCGGATCGAGTTGTGCATAGGCCAATTCGCACATCGAGGTTTCCAGTTTCAGCACCGTGAGCATCTGCCCCAGCTCATCGTGCACTTCGCGGGCGATGCGTGCCTTCTCTTCTTCACGCACGCTTTCCAGGTGCGCCGACAGCTCGCGCAGCTGCTCGCGGGACGCCGCCAGTTCCAGTTCGATGCGCTTGCTTTCGCTGATGTCCCAGACGATGCCATCCCAGACATAGGCGCCATCCTCCAGCTGGCGGGTGATGGCCTTGATCTCGGCCCAGCGCTGTTCACCCTGACGGGTGAGGATGCGGCCCTGCCACGACCAGTCACTGTCGGTGTCCAGTGCCTGATCCTGGGTCTGGTGGTAACTGGCCTTGTCGTCCGGGTGCACCAGGCTGCGCAAGCCCATGTCGCGGTGAGCGATGGCGGCCGGCGCGTAGCCGACCAGACTCTCGCTGCCCTCGCTGATGTAGGCGAAATCGATCTGCCCGGTCACTGGCGCCCGCTCCAGGCGAAACACCAGCCCCGGTACGTTGGCGGCGATGCCTTGCAGGCGCGCTTCACTTTCCTGTAACGCGGCCAGCGCGCGGCGACGCTCGGTGACGTCGGTGAGATAAACCACCAGATACTCGCTGTCGCGAAAGCGCAGAAAACTCAGCGAAACGTCCGCCGGCAGGACGCTGCCATCGGCGCGCACGCAGCTGGTTTCAAAGCTCAGCGGTCCTTCTTCACTGGCCCGCGCGCGTTTCCACAGGTTGAGCCAGCGGTCCATGTGCAGACCGGGTTCGAAATCGATCAGCGGCCGTTCGATCAACGCGCCCTGTGGATAACCGAGCATGCTTTCCGCCGCGCGGTTGGCGTAACGCACATGGCTGTCCCAGTTGACCCAAAGAATGCCGACAGTACTTTGATCGATGGAAAACTGGGTCAGGCGTAAGGCTTCTTCGCTGGCCGCGCGCAGGGCGATGTCTTCCCGGGCGGCCAGCAGGCGGTGTTCGAGACTGTGTTGCTGGCGTCGTTGCCAGACCACAATGGCCACACAACTGAGCAACAACACCGCAAACAGCAAACTGAGGTTCTGCCAGAACCCCGGCGACTCCGACAGACGCGGGTATTTGGGTTGCAGCCATTGCGTGTGCAGGCGTTCCAGATCCTTCGCAGGAATCGCCCGCAGAGCACTTTCAACAATGCCGGCCAACGCCGGCCAGTCGCGCCGTGTGGCAATCCGCAACAGCTGCGGCAAGCCGATATCGCCGACCACCACCAACCCGGCGAACTCAGGTTCGGCAGACAACCGTCCGAGTTGCGCTTCATCCACCACCGCGTAGGACGCCTGCTGGGTCAACAGCAGTTGTAGCGCCTGACGCTCCAGCGGCACGCCTTGCAGATTCAGATGGGGATAGGTGCTGCGCAAATAGTCTGCCGTCACGCTGGGCATGCGCACGGCGACGCGCGACAGGCTGTCGAGTTTTTCCAGCTCGACCACGCCGCCGCTCTTCTGGTCGCTGACCACCAGTTGCGGCACCCGCATGTAGGGATCGGAAAACTGCCACAGACGCAGTGCACCCGGGGTCTGGGTCAGGCCCGGGGCGATGTCGATTTCGCCGTCGCGGGCGGCCTCCTCCAGTTGCGCCAGATCCTGAAAATTGCGCCAGCTCAACTCGACGTTCAAGGTCTTGGCCAGTGACTTCATCAATTCGACATTGGCCCCGGACAAGCGCTGCAGACGTCGGTCGTATTGCGCGTACGGCGCCTGCAGCACCAGGCCCACACGCAACTCACGGTGCTGCGCCAGCCATTGCTGCTCGGCGGGCGTCAACAGCGCTGCATGCGCCGCCGGCGCAGACGCCGCCCAGCCCATCAAGGGAAAACACAACCCGCCGATAACCCACAGGCAGCAAAAACGCATCATTGAAGTCTCGTACACTGACAAATTCTGACCAACCCATTAGGCTGCCGGGATACTTTTCTGGCCTGGAATAACCGATGCCCTCTGTCTATCGCCTGGCAATGCCAGCATTGTGCCTGTCGCTGATCCTGCCTTGTGCGTTTTCCGTCGAAGCCGCCGATCCGGCGCCCGCCTCCTCCGTCGAGCAACCGGCCGCCGAAAAACCCGCCGAACGCCAGCCACTGCTTGAGCGTAGTCAGGAAGAAGCCGCAGCACTCGAACGCAAAGTCCCGGCACAAGAACAGCAGCAACTGCGGGCCGGCGCCGACACTTTCCTCGCCCTGTGGAAACCGGCCAACACTGCCGAACCCAAAGGTGCAGTGATTATTGTCCCTGGCGCCGGCGAAACCGCTGACTGGCCGCAAGTAATCGGCCCGCTGCGCAACAAATTGCCCGACGTCGAGTGGAGCAGCCTGAGTATCACCCTGCCGGATCTGCAAAGCGATGTCATCGCTCCACGCGTGATTGCGCCCGCCGCCGCGCCGAAAGCCGCGGAAAGTGGCAGCAAGGATGCCACCACCGCGCAACCGATCGAACAGGCCGCGGGCGGCGAAGCGGACGTGGCGGATCAGGTCGTGGCCGAAACGACTGAAGAACAATCCAAGGCGGATGCCGAGCGAATCTTTGCGCGGATCGACGCGGCCATTGCCTACGCCGAGCAACAAAGCGCACGCCGGGTCGTGGTCCTCGGTCACGGCACAGGTGCCTACTGGGCCGCACGCTTCCTCAGCGAGCGGCAGACTGCTCAGGTTGAGAAACTGCTGATGGTCGATGCGCAAACGCCGAGCAAGGCCAAGCCACAACTGGCCGAGCTGACACCGACCCTGAAGTTGCCGACGGCGGATATTTTCTACATGGACAAGGCGCTGGATCGCAACGCGGCGCTCGAGCGCATGCAGGCCAGCAAGCGCCTGAAGACTTCGGCGTTCAGCCAGGTGGCGCTCAAGGCGTTGCCGGACAAAAAGGCTGAGCAGGAACAGCTGTTTCGGCGGGTGCGTGGCTGGTTGAACCCGCAGAAGACTGACTGATAGAAACAAAAGCAAAAGATCGCAGCCTGCGGCAGCTCCTACCTCGGAATGCCTTTCCTGTAGGAGCTGCCGCAGGCTGCGATCTTTTGCTCTTTTGATCGCTAGCGAAAATCCCGCCGCGCCCGAATCAGGGTAAACGCGTTGTGCAGCTCACGGGTTTTCTCGGTCGCCTCGCGCACCTGCTCAGGCGTCGCTCCGCTGCCGGCGATCTTGTCCGGGTGATGACGACTGAGCAGCCGTCGATAGGCACGCTTGATCTGTGCCGGCTCGCTGGTCGCCGACACGCCGAGCAGGCGCATCGCTTCCTGATAACTCACCGCCGCACTGACAATCGGCCGTTTATTCGGCTCGTAATCATTGGCCAGCGCCTGAATCTGGTGGGTTGTCCAACCCAGCCACTTGCCCCACTGCGCCAACAATTCACGCTCACTGACGCCCGCGCGACCGTCGGCCCAGACCATCCGCCAGCAGGCGCGCAACACACCTTCGGCGGCATGCGGCTGAGCACTCAGGCGCCGCAGATAACCGCGCAGGCGGTCGCCACCGGACTTGCCACGATTGAACGCCGCAATCGCCCGCCGCCGCGCCGGCTCGCTCATTTCCAGCGCGTTCATTTCATTGCGCGCCTGCTGGATATGGCCGTCCGTCACCCGTCCGTCACTCTTGGCCAGACGCCCGAGCAACACGAACAACAATTCGTCGTTGCGCAACATCGGCCGTCCGCCGAGCTTTTCCCGCAGATGCCCCCAGCTCTGCAAGTGCAGGCGCCGATCCAGCGCCTGCCCCAACAATGCCCCAAGCATGGCCCCCGGAATGCTGGCGATCGCAAAACCCGCTCCGGCTCCAATCAGAGTCCCTGGCCACAACATATCAACGACTCGCTTCTATCAATGCTTCGGCTTCGGCCAGACGCTCATGCGTGCCGACATCCACCCAATGGCCTTTCAGACGTTCACCGCTGACCTGCCCGTCTGCCATGGCTTTGCGCAGCAACGGTGCAAGCTTGAAGGCCCCTTGCGTGCAGCCATCGAACAACTGCGGATGCAGGACGGCGATGCCGCTGTAGGTCAGGGTTGCCGCGTCCGGTTGGCCATCGATCACCTGACCGTCGGTCAAGATGAAATCACCTTGCGGGTGGTGGGCCGGGTTGTCCGCCAGCACCAGATGCGCCAGACCGTTGATCGGTTGGTGCAGTACGCTGAAGTCGTAGTCGGTCCAGATATCGCCGTTGACCACCAAAAAGGCGTCGTCACCGAGCAACGGCAAAGCACGGAAAATCCCGCCGCCGGTTTCCAGCGGCTCGCCTTCCGGCGAGTACTGGATGCTCACGCCAAACTGCGAACCGTCGCCCAGGTAATCCTCGATCTGCTGACCGAGCCAGGCATGGTTGATCACGATTTCACTGAAACCGGCCGCCGCCAGCGCCCGCAGGTGGTATTCGATCAACGGCACGCCGCCGGCACGCACCAGCGGCTTGGGTGTGGTCAGGGTCAGCGGGCGCATGCGCTCGCCCTTGCCTGCCGCAAGAATCATCGCCTTCATGCGATCGCTCCACCACGCAGACTGGCGAGCAATGCCTGCAGATCCGCCAGTTCAGGACGACGCGCAATCACCGCTTCTATATAGGCGAAGAAACGCGGCACGTCGGCCAGGTAGCGCGGCTTGCCATCGCGATGGCAGATGCGGGCGAAGATGCCGATGACTTTCAGGTGGCGTTGTACGCCCATCAGGTCGCTGGCACGCAGGAAGTCTTCGAAGTCGGCCTGCACCGGAATGTCCAGCGCCGAGGCTTGCTGCCAGTAACTTTCCAGCCAGCCGCGCACGCGCTCTTCAGGCCAGCTGAGGAAGGCGTCCTTGAACAGGCAGGTGACGTCGTAGGTGACCGGGCCATACACCGCATCCTGAAAGTCCAGCACACCGGGATTCGGCTCGCTGAGCATCAGGTTGCGCGGCATGTAGTCGCGGTGCACCAGGACTTTCGGCTGGGCCAGGGCGCTGTCGATCAGCAGCTCGCTGACGGACTGCCATTGTTGCTGCTGTGCTGCGTCGAACTCGATGCCGAGCTCGCGTTTCACGTACCACTCGGGGAACAATTCCAGCTCACGGCGCAGCAGCGCGACGTCGTAGCTCGGCAGTGGTGCGATCATCGGCAATTGCTGAAAAGCCAACAGCGCCTGCAGGGCATCGCTGAACAAAGCATCGGCATTTTCGCCGTCGATTACGTCGAGATAGGTCTTGTTGCCCAGGTCATTGAGCAAAAGAAAACCGCGTTCGAGGTCTTCTGCATAAATTTTCGGCACGTTAATTCCGGATTTCGCCAGCAAAAAGGCGATATCCACGAACGGTTTGCAGTTTTCCTGGGGCGGTGGCGCGTCCATCACGACGAAACTGCGGCCCGCGCCTTCCCAGCGGAAATACCGGCGGAAACTCGCGTCGCTGCTGGCCGCGGTCAACGTGGCCGGGGGCACGGCGCCCCAGCCTTGATCTGCAAACAGGATTGCCAACTGCTCATCGAGCCAAACTTTCAGGTGTTGCAAGCGTACATCTTGGTCAGGCATTGCAAGGGTCTCCGACGGCGCTAGCCGTCAAGCGGGTCATGCTTTATTATCCAGCATCTTTTTCAGACCATCGAGAGGCGTGCGGCCCACACCGCGGGCAGATGGCACGCAGGAAGCCCGGACTAATAAGATGGCATTGAAATCCCCCGCGTTTCGTAAAAAATTTCCGTTGTTGGTAACCGGCAGTCTGCTGGCTATGCAACCTCTGGCCAGTCAATTCGTTGTTGCCGCCGAGCAGTATGACTGCGCCGTCTCGGCAACGGGTGGCTGGGCGTGTGCGCCCAAGACGCCGGCAGCTGCATTGCCGCCGCGTCCGGTGCATGACGGCAGCGCCGTCAGCGCCGCCGGCGAAGCCCCGGCCCAGAACGGTTCCACATCCGACACCGGCGCCAAGCCTGTGCTGGTCACCGAAGCCAAGGGCCGCGGTCTGAAATCACGTAGCGAAGACTACAGTCACCTCGACTGGGTTCCGCGCGAGAAGCTCACCGCCGCCCAATTGGCCGAGACCGGTCCTTACTGCTCTGGTTCCTATATCGAACCGATTCGTCCTGGCATGAATGACAAGACGAATAAAAGTGACGCACCGACCTTTATCGGCGCCAAGGCCTCGCGCTACAACACCGAAGATCAGGTGGGTACGCTGGCCGGCGACGTGGTCCTGCGTCAGGGCAGCATGCAGGTCGAGTCCGACGAGGCCAGCCTGTATCAGGCCGAGAGCCGTGCCGAACTCAATGGCGACGTGCGCATTCGCGACAACGGTGCACTGATCGTCGGCGACCACGCCGATGTGCAGCTCGACACCGGTGAAGCCAAGGTCGACAACGCCGAATACGTGATGCACAAATCGCGCATCCGCGGTAACGCGCTGTACGCCAAGCGTGCCGAGAACGCGATCATCCGCTTGAAGGACGGCACGTACACCACGTGTGAGCCGAACAGCAACGCGTGGCAGCTCAAGGGCAACAACATCACCCTGAACCCGGCCACCGGCTTCGGTACCGCGACCAACGTGACACTGCGGGTCAAGGACATTCCGATCCTGTACACGCCGTACATCTACTTCCCGATCGACGACCGTCGTCAGTCGGGTTTCCTGCCGCCGACCATCGGCACCGGCAGCGACACCGGCTTCATGCTGGTGACTCCGTACTACTTCAACCTGGCGCCGAACTACGATGCCACGTTGTACCCGCGCTACATGAGCAAGCGCGGCATGCTGGTCGAAGGCGAGTTCCGTTACCTGACCAAGTCCAGCGAAGGCCAGTTCGGTGCGGCGTATCTGAACGACGAAGATACCGATCGCAGCAAGCAGACCGACTACGAAAAAAATCGCTACATGTACAACTGGCAGCACAAGGGTGGTCTCGACTCCCGCGTGATGACTCAGGTTGACTACACCAAGATCAGCGATCCGTACTACTTCCAGGACCTGAGCACCGATCAGATCGGTGTGAAGAGCGCTGACTATGTGAACCAGCAGGGATCGGTGACCTACCGCGGTGACAGCTACACCGCACGCCTGAATGCTCAGCAGTACCAATTGGCTACTGTTTCGAACATTACGCCGTACGGCCGTCTGCCGCAGATCACCTTCAATGGTCAGTTGCCGTATCACCCGGAAGGTTTGAATTTCGATTACGAGACCGAGCTTGTGCGGTTTGATCGTGATCTGAAAACAGGAAGCTTTACGGATGAAGACGGCAACGTCTCGCCACGCCTCGATACCAACGTACAGGGTCTGGCGCGCGCCAATGGCGACCGTCTGAATCTGAAACCAGGCGTCAGCCTGCCGATGAACTGGACCTATGGTTTCCTGAAACCATCGCTCAAGTACCAGTACACCCAGTACGACCTTGATCTGGATCAGCGAGGGAAAGACACCCTGCTGGCCGGCGAAAACTATAGTCGTAATCAGAGCCGTGGCGTACCGATCGCCAGCGTCGACAGCGGCCTGTACTTCGACCGCAACACGTCGTACTTCGGCAAGAACTATCGCCAGACCCTGGAACCGCGCCTGTTCTACCTGTATGTACCCAAGGTTGATCAGGAAGACATTCCGGTATTCGACACCAGCGAATACACCTTCAACTACGCTTCGCTGTTCCGTGACAACCGCTTCTCCGGTGCCGACCGTGTCGGTGACGAGAACAAACTGTCGCTGGGCGTGACCAGCCGCTGGATCGAAGACGATGGATTCGAGCGTCAGCGCATCAGCGTCGGTCAGGCTTACTACTTCAAGGATCGTGAAGTCCAACTGCCAGGCATCGCGTTCAAGGATCGCAAGGATGCCCAGTCCGACGTGTCGCCATACGCGCTGGAATACGAATACCGCTGGAACCGCGATTGGCGCACCACGGCCGATTACAACTGGGACCCGGACAGCCGCAGCCCACGCTCCGGCAGCGCGATGTTCCACTACCAGCCAGAAGACAACCCGAACAAGGTGGTCAACGTCGGTTATCGCTATCGCAACGACCAGGTTCGTTACGATCAGACCACCGGCAAATGGTCGGTGGGTGGTGGCGACTACGGCACCCCGGGGCAGCCTGGCTACGTGAAGGACTACTACAAGATCCAGCAGCATGACTTCTCGGTCATCTGGCCGATCGTTCCGCAGTGGAGCGCGATCAGCCGCTGGCAGTACGACTACAACCGCAACCGTACGCTGGAAGCCTTCGGTGGTTTCGAATACGACAACTGCTGCTGGAAACTGCGCCTGATCAACCGTTACTGGGTTTCCTACGACGAATTCAGTCAGGAAGCTCCGCAAAACGAAAAAGGCGACCACGGCGTCTTCCTCCAAATTGTTCTGAAGGGACTCGGCGGCCTGACTGGCGCCAAGGTAGAGAGCTTCCTCGACAAAGGCATCCAAGGTTATCGTCAACGTGAAGACCAAGCTTTCTGATTCTCTGCGCCCGCTGCTGCTGGGCGCGCTGTTCCTGGGTACTGCGGCCAACGCCGCAGTACAGTCCATCGATAAAGTGGTCGCGATCGTTGATAACGACGTGGTCATGCAGAGCCAACTGGACCAGCGCGTCCACGAAGTTCAGCAGACCATCGCCAAGCGTGGCGGCGGCATGCCGCCTCCAGGCGTGCTGGATCAGCAGGTGCTTGAGCGCCTGATCGTCGAAAACCTGCAACTGCAGATCGGCGAGCGTTCCGGCATCCGCATTACCGACGAAGAGCTGAACCAGGCAGTCGGCACCATCGCCCAACGCAACAACATGACCGTGGATCAATTCCGCGCCGCCCTGGCTCACGACGGTTTGTCCTATGACGACGCCCGTGACCAGATCAAGCGCGAGATGATCATCAGCCGCGTGCGTCAGCGCCGCGTGGCAGAACGCATTCAGGTCTCCGAGCAGGAAGTGAAGAACTTCCTCGCTTCCGACCTGGGCAAGATGCAACTGTCCGAAGAACTGCACCTGGCCAACATCCTGATCCCGACGCCGGAAAGCGCCAGTTCTGAAGCGATTCAGAGCGCTTACCGTCAGGCCATGGACGTTTACCAGCAACTCAAGCAAGGCGCTGACTTCGGTCAGATGGCCGTTGCCAAATCCGGCAGCGACAACGCCCTGGAAGGCGGCGACATGGGCTGGCGTAAAGCTGCGCAATTGCCACCGCCGTTCGACCGCGAGTTGAGCAGCATGGCGGTGGGCGACATCACTCAGCCTGCACGCACGCCGGGTGGTTTCATCATCCTCAAGCTGCTGGCCAAACGGGGTGGCGAAACCCAGATGCGTGATGAGGTGCATGTGCGCCACATCCTGGTCAAGCCAAGCCCGATCCGCGACGAAGCCAAGACCAAAGCCCTGGTGCAATCGCTGTACGAGCGCATCCTGGCCGGTGAAGACTTCGCTGAACTGGCGAAGAACTACTCCGAAGACCCGGGCTCGGCGCTCAACGGCGGCGACCTGAACTGGATCGACCCGAACGCACTGGTACCGGAATTCCGCGAAGTGATGGCCAAGACCCCACAAGGTCAGCTGTCCAAGCCGTTCCAGACCCAGTACGGCTGGCACGTGCTGGAAGTCCTTGGCCGCCGCGCCACCGACAGCACCGAATCGGCACGCGAGCAACAGGCAATGAATGTTCTGCGTAACAAAAAATACGATGAAGAGCTGCAAAACTGGCTGCGTCAGATTCGTGAAGAAGCCTACGTAGAAATCAAACTCCCTGGTGCAGACCAGGCAGCGCAGTGAAACCCAAGCGTTTCGCGCTGACACCCGGCGAACCAGCCGGCATCGGTCCCGACCTGTGCCTGCTGCTCGCCTCGCAAGCCCAGCCACATCCCCTGATTGCCATCACCAGCCGCGACCTGCTTACCGAGCGGGCCGCGCAGTTGGGGCTGGCCGTCTCTTTGCTTGAGGTTGCGCCTGACAACTGGCCGGCTGTTCCAGCCCCCGCCGGTAGCCTGTATGTCTGGGATACTCCACTCAGCGCTCCGGTGGTCGCTGGACAACTGAACAAGGCTAACGCCGCCTTCGTCCTCGAAACCCTGACCCGTGCCGGCAACGGCTGCCTGAACGGCGACTTCGCCGGGATGATCACCGCTCCGGTACACAAGGGCGTGATCAACGAATCCGGTATCCCGTTCTCCGGACACACGGAATTCCTCGCCGACCTGACCCACACCGCCCAAGTGGTGATGATGCTCGCTACTCGCGGTTTGCGCGTGGCCCTGGTCACCACTCACCTGCCCCTGCGCGAGATTGCCGATGCAATCACACCGGAGCGGCTGGAGCGGGTCACGCGAATTCTGCACGCCGACCTGCAAGACAAATTCGGCATCGCCCGGCCACGTATTCTGGTCTGCGGACTCAACCCGCACGCCGGTGAAGGCGGACATCTGGGCCATGAAGAAATCGACATCATCGAACCGACATTGGAGCGCCTGCGCGGCGAGGGCATGGACCTCCGTGGCCCGCTGCCTGCCGACACTCTGTTTACCCCCAAATATCTGGAGCACTGCGACGCAGTGCTGGCGATGTACCACGACCAGGGCCTGCCCGTGCTGAAGTACAAAGGCTTCGGCGCGGCGGTCAACGTGACCCTCGGCCTGCCGATCATCCGCACGTCGGTCGACCACGGCACTGCCCTGGATCTGGCCGGCAGCGGCAAGATCGACACCGGCAGCCTGCAGGTCGCCCTGGAAACCGCCTACCAGATGGCCGAGACCCGTTTATGACCGAGCAATACCAACACAAGGCGCGCAAACGCTTTGGCCAGAACTTCCTACACGATGCCGGCGTCATCGACCGCATCCTGCGCTCCATCAGCGCCAAGCCTGACGACCGCATGCTGGAAATCGGCCCGGGCCAGGGCGCACTGACCGCCGGCATCCTCAACTCCGGCGCACAACTCGACGTGGTGGAACTGGACAAGGACCTGATCCCGATCCTCAACCAGCAGTTCGCCGGCAAGAGCAACTTCAACCTGCATCAGGGCGATGCGCTGAAGTTCGACTTCAACACCCTCAACGCCGCGCCGAACAGTCTGCGTGTGGTGGGCAACCTGCCTTACAACATTTCCACGCCGCTGATTTTCCATCTGCTGAACAACGCCGGCATCATTCGCGACATGCACTTCATGCTGCAGAAGGAAGTGGTCGAGCGTCTGGCCGCTGGCCCGGGCGGCGGCGACTGGGGGCGTCTGTCGATCATGGTTCAGTACCACTGCCGCGTGGAGCACCTGTTCAACGTCGGCCCGGGCGCGTTCAATCCGCCGCCGAAGGTCGACTCGGCCATCGTCCGTCTGGTGCCGCACGCGGTGCTGCCGCACCCGGCCAAGGATCATCGCCTGCTCGAACGCGTCGTTCGCGAAGCCTTCAACCAGCGTCGCAAGACCCTGCGCAACACCCTCAAGCAATTGATGACCGCTGCCGAGATCGAAGCCGCAGGTGTCGATGGCAGCCTGCGCCCCGAGCAACTGGACCTGGCCGCATTCGTGCGCCTGGCCGACAAGCTCAGCGAACAAGCCCCGCAAACTCCTGTCGCCGACTGACCGGCGATGAACGCTATCGGGCAGGACGCCACTCTGGTTTACTGCCCGATACTTGCCTAGACTGATTCCCCATCAGCTACGCCTCGCGTTCCGCTTTGCTTAAGGCCCTTTTGCATGTCCGATCCTCGTTATCAGGTCGATGTCAGTGTCGTTACCCGCTACCTGGCAGACCAATCGCAACCCGAGCACCACCGCTTCGCCTTCGCCTACACCATCACCGTGCAGAACAATGGCGAGCGCCCTGCCCAGCTGATGTCACGACATTGGGTCATCACCGACGGTGACGGGCATGTCGAAGAGGTTCGCGGCGCCGGCGTTGTCGGCCAGCAACCGCTGATCGAGGTCGGCAAAAGTCACACTTACAGCAGCGGCACAGTGATGACCACCAAGGTCGGCACCATGCAGGGCACTTACGAAATGGTCGCCGACGATGGCAAGCATTTCGACGCAATCATCAAGCCTTTTCGCCTCGCCGTGCCTGGAGCCCTGCACTGATGACGACGTACGCCGTCGGCGACCTGCAAGGCTGCCTTGCACCGCTCAAATGCCTGCTCAAGCAAGTCGCGTTCGACCCCAAGCTTGATCGGCTGTGGCTGGTCGGTGATCTGGTCAACCGTGGCCCTCAGTCGTTGGAGACCCTGCGGTTTCTCTATGGCATGCGCGAGTCGCTGGTCTGCGTACTCGGCAACCACGATCTGCATCTGCTCGCCGCCGCCAACAACATCGAGCGCCTGAAGAAATCCGACACCCTGCGCGAGATTCTCGAAGCCCCCGATGCGGCTGACCTGCTCGAATGGCTGCGCCAACAGAAACTCATGCACTACGACGAACAGCGCGAAGTCGCCATGGTGCACGCGGGCATCCCCCCGCAGTGGTCGTTGCGCAAGGCCTTGAAGTACGCCGCCGAAGCCGAAGCCGCGCTGCGTGACGACAACCTGTTTCCGTTGTACCTCGATGGCATGTACGGCAACGAGCCGGCGAAGTGGGACAGCGATCTCACCGGCGTGACCCGGCTGCGCGTGATCACCAACTATTTCACCCGCATGCGCTTCTGCACCGCCGACGGCAAGCTCGACCTCAAGAGCAAGGAAGGCCTCGACACCGCGCCACCGGGCTACAAACCGTGGTTCCAGCACAAGGAGCGTAAAACCCGTGGCCTGCGGATCATTTTCGGCCACTGGGCCGCACTGGAAGGCGATGTCCGTGAACCGGGCGTCTCGGCACTGGACACCGGTTGTGTCTGGGGCGGCAGCCTGACCCTGATGAACGTCGACAGCGGCGAGCGCGTGTCGTGCAAATGCGATGAGCACGGCGGACTTGCCCCGACCGTCGCCCCACTTATCCCCGAAACGTCGCCAGTCAGCGTCCCGCGTTAGACTGCGCATTCTGCCGAGCTACAGGAACCCGCTATGAGCGAATTCAAACGAATCCCCCCGGAACAGGCCCAGGCCCTGCGTGAACAAGGCGCAGTCGTGGTCGATGTCCGTGATCCTGCAACTTTTGCCGCCCTGCATATCAGTGGTTCGAAGCATCTGGACAATCACTCGCTGCACGCCTTCATTCAAGGCGCCGACCTCGATGCACCGACCGTTGTCGTCTGCTATCACGGCAATTCCAGCCAAGGCGCCGCAGCCTATCTGGCCAGCCAGGGCTTCTCCGACGTCTACAGCATGGACGGTGGCTTCGAGTTGTGGCGTACGACTTATCCGTCGGAAACCGCGCAAGGCACCGCAGAATAATTTTTTTGTCACGCGCAGGCCCCGGCTCACGCGGGCCTGCGCGTGACAGACGAACGGTCTGCCACAACTAATTACGTATCTCGCCTTTACCTCTCGAATTCCCAACTATCCTTAAGCCCAGGCCATCCAAAACAGGGGAGAGCCGGTACACCGGCGCACGGGTCATCGGGAGTGACTTTCAAGGTTGTCGACCGCGAAAGTGTTCTGGGGGGTAAACAAGCGGCCACCACGGCTGCTTGCCAGCATCGACTGAGTGATCCGGCGTCGGCTCCACGTATCGAGCGAGGTGACGTCATGAGTATCTTTAGCCACTTCCAACAACGCTTCGAGTCCACACGCCAGGAAGAACTCTCGCTGCAGGAGTACCTGGAGCTGTGCAAAAAGGATCGCAGCGCTTACGTTTCCGCCGCCGAGCGTCTACTGATGGCTATTGGCGAACCCGAGCTGCTCGATACGTCGACCAACTCGCGGCTGTCGCGGATCTTCTCCAACAAGGTGATTCGTCGCTATCCGGCCTTTGAAGACTTCCACGGGATGGAAGAATGCATCGACCAGATCGTCTCGTATTTCCGCCATGCCGCCCAAGGCCTGGAAGAGAAGAAACAGATTCTCTACCTGCTCGGCCCCGTCGGTGGCGGTAAGTCGTCCCTGGCCGAGAAGCTGAAACAGTTGATGGAAAAAGTGCCCTTCTATGCGATCAAGGGCTCGCCGGTATTCGAATCACCTCTGGGTCTGTTCAACGCCACCGAAGATGGCGCGATCCTTGAGGAAGACTTCGGCATCCCACGGCGCTATCTCAACACCATCATGTCGCCGTGGGCGACCAAACGCCTGGCTGAATTTGGCGGCGACATCAGCCAGTTCCGTGTGGTCAAGCTGTACCCGTCGATCCTCAATCAGATCGCCGTGGCCAAGACCGAACCGGGCGACGAGAACAACCAGGACATCTCCGCGCTGGTGGGCAAGGTCGACATCCGCAAACTCGAGGAATACCCACAGAACGACGCCGACGCCTACAGCTACTCCGGCGCGCTGTGCCGGGCCAACCAGGGCCTGATGGAATTCGTCGAAATGTTCAAGGCACCGATCAAGGTGCTGCACCCATTGCTGACCGCCACCCAGGAAGGCAACTACAACAGTACCGAAGGCCTCGGTGCGATTCCGTTCACCGGGATCCTGCTCGCCCACTCCAACGAATCGGAATGGCACACCTTCCGCAACAACAAGAACAACGAAGCCTTCATCGACCGGATCTACATCGTCAAAGTACCGTACTGCCTGCGGGTCAGCGACGAAGTGAAGATCTACGACAAATTGCTGTTCAACAGTTCCCTTGCCAAGGCCCACTGCGCGCCGGACACCCTGAAGATGCTGGCGCAGTTCACTGTGCTGTCGCGCCTCAAGGAGCCGGAAAACTCCAACATCTATTCGAAGATGCGCGTCTACGACGGGGAAAACCTAAAAGACACCGATCCGAAGGCCAAGTCGATTCAGGAATACCGCGATTCGGCCGGCGTCGACGAAGGCATGAACGGTCTGTCGACCCGCTTTGCCTTCAAGATCCTGTCCAAAGTGTTCAACTTCGATCCGCATGAAATCGCCGCCAACCCGGTACACCTGCTCTACGTGCTGGAACAGCAGATCGAACAGGAACAGTTCCAGGCTGAAACCCGTGAACGCTACCTGCGCTACCTCAAGGAGTACCTGGCGCCGCGTTATATCGAATTCATCGGCAAGGAGATCCAGACTGCTTACCTGGAGTCTTACAGCGAGTACGGGCAGAACATCTTCGACCGCTACGTGCTGTATGCGGACTTCTGGATTCAGGATCAGGAATACCGCGATCCGGAAACCGGCGAGATTCTCAACCGCGTCGCCTTGAACGAAGAACTGGAGAAAATCGAGAAACCGGCCGGCATCAGCAATCCGAAGGATTTCCGCAACGAGATCGTCAACTTCGTGTTGCGCGCCCGAGCCAACAACAACGGCAAGAACCCGACCTGGCTCAGCTACGAAAAACTGCGGGTGGTCATCGAGAAGAAAATGTTCTCGAACACCGAAGACCTGCTGCCAGTCATCAGCTTCAATGCCAAGGCCAGCAAAGAGGATCAACAGAAACACAACGACTTCGTTACTCGAATGGTCGAACGCGGCTACACCGACAAACAGGTACGACTGCTGTCCGAGTGGTACCTGCGGGTCAGAAAGTCACAGTAAACCGCGGCCGGTCAGACCGGTTGTCGTCAGCCCGAGGCCTGTGCCCGCATTTTCTGCTACACAGGCCTCTGGAAGGTGTTCGCAAGTCGGTAGCGAGGTACAGGCAGCATCCAGAGCGCTTGGGGGAGCGTGTACACCCCTTGGCATTCGGCTCAATGCTGCATGACCGCTCCCGCCTTTGCAGGACAGCTTCTAAGGAGCAGTCATGAGCTATGTGATCGACCGACGTCTCAATGGCAAGAACAAGAGCACGGTGAACCGCCAGCGCTTCCTGCGGCGTTACCGTGATCACATCAAGAAGGCTGTCGAAGAGGCGGTCAGCCGGCGTTCCATCACTGACATGGAACACGGTGAGCAGATCAGCATTCCCGGTCGCGACATCGACGAACCGGTGCTTCACCACGGCCGCGGCGGCAAACAGACCGTGGTTCACCCCGGCAACAAGGAATTCACTGCCGGCGAACACATCGCCCGGCCACCGGGAGGTGGCGGCGGACGCGGTCCCGGCAAGGCTGGCAATTCCGGCGAGGGCATGGACGAATTCGTTTTCCAGATCACTCAGGAAGAATTCCTCGAATTCATGTTCGAAGACCTCGAACTGCCGAATCTGGTGAAACGCAATCTCAGCGGGACTGACACGTTCAAGACCGTGCGAGCCGGGATCAGCAACGAAGGCAACCCGTCGCGGATCAACATCATCCGCACCCTGCGCTCGGCCCATGCCCGGCGCATTGCCCTGTCCGGCAGCAGCCGCGCCAAGCTGCGCGAGGCCAAAGAGGAACTGGCGCGATTAAAACGCGAAGAGCCGGACAACTTCGGCGATATTCAGGAACTCGAGGCAGAGATCGAAAAACTCAGCGCGCGCATCCACCGGGTGCCGTTTCTCGATACGTTCGACCTCAAATACAACCTGCTGGTCAAGCAGCCCAACCCCAGCTCCAAAGCGGTGATGTTCTGCCTGATGGACGTTTCCGGTTCGATGACCCAGGCCACCAAGGACATCGCCAAACGCTTTTTCATCCTGCTGTACCTGTTCCTCAAACGTAACTACGACAAGATCGACGTGGTGTTCATCCGCCACCACACCAGCGCCCGGGAAGTGGACGAGGAAGAGTTCTTCTACTCGCGGGAAACCGGCGGCACCATCGTCTCCAGCGCCCTGAAACTGATGCAGGAGATCATGGCCGAGCGTTATCCGAGCAACGAGTGGAACATCTACGCCGCGCAGGCTTCCGACGGCGACAACTGGAACGACGACTCACCGATCTGCCGCGACATCCTGATCAACCAGATCATGCCGTTTGTGCAGTACTACACTTATGTGGAGATCACCCCACGCGAACACCAGGCCCTCTGGTACGAATACGAACGCATCGCCGAAGCCTTTTCCGACACGTTTGCCCAGCAGCAGCTGGTCTCGGCCGGGGATATTTATCCGGTCTTCCGTGAACTCTTCCAGCGCAGGTTAGTGACATGACCGCCAAAGAGCAGAAGCGCCAACCCATTTCCACCGGCTCCGAATGGACGTTCGAGCTGATTCAGGCCTACGACCGCGAGATCGCCCGGATTGCGGCCCGGTATGCTCTGGATACTTACCCCAACCAGATCGAAGTGATCACCGCCGAGCAGATGATGGACGCCTATGCCTCGGTTGGCATGCCACTGGGCTATCACCACTGGTCCTACGGCAAACACTTCCTCAGCACCGAGAAATCCTACAGCCGCGGGCAAATGGGTCTGGCTTACGAGATCGTGATCAACTCCGACCCGTGCATCGCCTATCTGATGGAGGAAAACACCATCTGCATGCAGGCCCTGGTTGTGGCGCACGCGTGCTATGGCCACAACAGCTTCTTCAAGGGCAACTACCTGTTCCGCACCTGGACCGACGCCAGCTCGATCATCGATTACCTGGTGTTCGCCAAGCAGTACATCATGCAGTGCGAGGAGCGCCACGGTATCGATGCGGTGGAGGACCTGCTCGATTCCTGCCATGCGCTGATGAACTACGGCGTCGACCGCTACAAACGTCCTTATCCGATTTCTGCTGAAGAGGAACGTCGGCGGCAGAAGGACCGCGAAGAGCACCTGCAGAAGCAGATCAACGATCTGTGGCGCACCATTCCCAAAGGCGCAGACAAATACAGCGACAAAGACAACGCCCGCTTCCCGGCCGAGCCGCAGGAAAACATCCTGTATTTCATCGAGAAGCACGCACCGTTGCTGGAGCCGTGGCAGCGGGAAATCGTGCGCATCGTGCGCAAGATCGCCCAGTATTTTTATCCACAGCGCCAGACACAGGTGATGAACGAAGGCTGGGCCACGTTCTGGCACTACACGCTGATGAACGACCTGTATGACGAAGGCCTGGTAACCGACGGCTTCATGATGGAATTCCTTACCTCGCACACCAGCGTGGTGTTCCAGCCAGGTTTCGACAGCCCGTATTACAGCGGAATCAACCCCTACGCACTGGGGTTTGCGATGTATCGCGACATCCGCCGCATGTGCGAAAACCCTACCGAGGAAGACCGGCGCTGGTTCCCGGACATTGCCGGTTCCGACTGGCTCTCGACCATCAAGTTCGCCATGAGCAGCTTCAAGGACGAAAGCTTCATCCTGCAGTACTTGTCACCCAAGGTCATCCGCGATCTCAAGCTGTTCAGCATCCTCGATGACGACCAGAAGGACGATTTGCTGGTGCCGGCGATCCACGACGAAACCGGTTACCGGATCATCCGTGAAACCCTGGCTGCGCAGTACAACCTCGGCAACCGTGAGCCGAACGTGCAGATCTACAGCATCGACCGACGCGGCGACCGCTCGCTGACCTTGCGTCACCAGCAACACGACCGTAAACCGCTGGGCGACTCCACCGATGAGGTACTCAAGCATCTGCACCGGCTGTGGGGCTTCGACATTCATCTGGAAACCCTGCAGGGCGACCAGATCATGAAAACCCACCACGTGCCGCCACGCAGTGAACACAGCGAGGGTGATTACGGTCGACTCGACCTGGCCGTGATTCATCTCTAGTTGCGGTTCTGACCTCCGAAAGTCCGGCACAAGGTTTATCCTGTCGGGCTAACGGAGGTTTTTTATGCAGATTTTCAAGGTTGGCGGTGCGGTACGCGATCGCTTGCTCGGGTTACCGGTGACCGATATTGATTGGGTAGTGGTCGGCGCCACGGCGGACGAGATGATAGGCAAGGGGTATCGCCCGGTGGGCGCGGATTTTCCGGTATTCCTGCACCCGCAAACCGGCGAGGAATACGCTCTCGCCCGTACCGAACGCAAAAGCGGTCGCGGTTATGGCGGCTTCACCTTTCACGCCAGCCCCGAAGTCACCCTTGAAGAGGACCTGATCCGCCGCGACCTGACCATCAATGCAATGGCCGAGGATGATCAGCAGAACCTGACGGATCCGTACCATGGCCAGCGCGATCTCGAAGCGCGCATTCTGCGTCACGTTTCTCCCGCATTTGCCGAAGATCCGCTCCGGGTACTGCGCGTTGCGCGCTTTGCCGCGCGTTATGCCGGACTGGGTTTCACCGTTGCCTCAGAAACGCTGGAATTGATGCGTCAGCTCAGCGAATCCGGCGAGCTGGAAGCGTTGACCGCCGAGCGCAGCTGGAAAGAAATCTCCCGCGCGCTTATGGAGGATCAGCCACAGGTATTCATTGAGGTGCTTCGCGACTGCGGCGCGCTGAAAGTACTGATGCCGGAAGTTGACGCGCTGTTTGGCGTGCCGCAACCGGAAGCGCATCACCCGGAAATCGATACTGGGCTCCACACACTCAGCGTGCTGGAACAATCGGCGCTGCACAAACAACCGCTAACCGTACGCTGGGCCTGCCTGCTGCACGATCTTGGCAAAGGCCTGACTCCTGAAGAAGCCTGGCCACGGCACATCGCCCATGAACACACGGGGTTGAAGCTGATCAAAGCGGTCAACGAACGCTTCAAGGCGCCAAAGGACTGTCAGGAACTGGCGTTGCTGGTCGGCCAGTACCACACCCACGGCCACCGCGCCCTGGAGCTGAAGGCATCGACCTTGCTGGAGCTTTTGCAGAGCTTTGACGTGTATCGTCGCCCGCAGCGTTTCGAGGAGTTCATCGTCGCGTGCGAGATGGATGCGCGCGGACGCAAGGGGCTGGAACAGCGCAGTTATCCACAGGCCGATTATCTACGCGGCGCTGCCAGTGCGGCGCGTGGCGTGGCAGTGCAGCCGTTGCTGGAGAAGGGATTCAAAGGCCCGGAACTGGGCGAAGCGCTTAAACGCGAGCGACTCAAGGCGTTGAAGGCGTACAAAGAGAACGCTTGAAACAAGATCAAAAGATCGCAGCCTGCGGCAGCTCCTACATGGAAACGCGCGTCCCCGTGTAGGAGCTGCCGCAGGCTGCGATCTTTTGCTTCAAAGGTTCAAAGGCGTGAGCTGTTCGCCACGCCATTCAAATCCCACCGGTGCCAACACCTGATCAATCTGCGCCTCAGCCCACAACGTCGCGAAATTTTTTCCCACACCCGGATGCACCCGGTCCGGCGCAATCAGCGACAGCGGCCACAGCACAAAGGCGTTTTTCAGAATTTCGGCACGCGGCAGGATCAAACCGTCGAAATTACCCGTCAGATCACCGTACAGCAGCACATCGATATCCAGCGGCAACCCCTTGCGATCAGGGGCGTAGCGACCATTATCGGCCTCGATGAATTTCAAGCGCCGATCCAGCTCCATCAAGGGCAGATCGGTAAACGCCGAGACCACGAAATTGAAGAACGGTCCGCTCTTGATTCCCACTGGCTGGCTCTCGAACACCGCCGAACAGCGGATATCCACCAGAAATGTCGCCAAAGCGTCGAGCCCGGCGCGCAAATGGGTTTCGCGCTCGATATTGCTACCGAGCCCGAGGTACACCTGAGTCAGCGACATCCGCGCTCGATCTCCACACCCACGCCACCCTTGGCGGCCGGCACGGCGCCCGGCTTGGTCAGTTTCAGGCGAACCCAGGTAATCTTGAACTCGGTCATCAGCACTTCGACGAGACGCTCGGCAAAGGTCTCGACCAATTGATATTGCGCTTGTTCGGCAAAGGCCTGGATGCGCGTTGAAACGCTGGCGTAATCGAGCGCCAGGGTCAGGTCGTCACCGGCGGCGGCCGGGCGATTGTCCCAGGCGAAGCTCAGATCAAGACGCAAGCACTGACGGATGCCGCGCTCCCAGTCATAGGCACCGATCACGGTGTCGACTTCCAGGCCCTCGATAAACACTCTGTCCAAGCACTTCTCTCCGCTGCACGACAAGGGCGCAATGCGCCGTTAGAATCAGGGCGTCCTCGCCCGGAATAGTTAGCATGTTTTGGTTACTGGCGACTCTCGCCTACCTGCTCGGCTCTCTGTCCTTCGCCATTTTGCTCAGCCGCCTGACCGGAAATCCGGACCCGCGAATGAGTGGCTCGGGTAATGCCGGCGCCACCAACATGCTGCGCCTGGCCGGTCGCAAACTGGCGATCCTGACCTTGCTCGGTGATCTGTGCAAAGGCCTGTTGCCGGTGCTGATCGCAGCAGCCGCTGGCCTTTCGCTGCAGGATCAGGCCTGGATCGGCGTGTGCGCCGTGATCGGTCACCTGTTCCCGCTGTATTTCCGTTTTCGCGGCGGCAAAGGCGTCGCCACGGCTGCCGGCATGCTGCTGGGCCTGTATCCACCCGCCGCGCTGCTGGCGGTGTGCGCCTGGCTGCTGACGTTCTACCTGACCCGTACCAGCTCGCTGGCGGCGCTGATCGCCACGCCCCTGACCTTGCCCCTACTTGCCTGGCAAGAGCCGGAGGCGCTGCTGCCGATGAGCGCGCTGACGCTTCTGATCGTCTGGCGCCACCGCGGCAATCTACGCGACCTGTTTGCCGGGCGCGAACGGCATTTTTAAATACCGCCCATGAGCGCCGCACATTACAGCGCCGACAACTGCTCCATCGGCCAGCGCGCCTGCACGCTGATCGCCAGACTTTCCTGCTGACCGGCCTGCAAACGCTGGCAACCGGCAAACGCGATCATCGCGCCATTGTCGGTGCAGAACTCGGGACGGGCGTAAAACACATCGCCCTTCATATCGCCGAGCATCTTTTCCAGCGACGCGCGCAACGCCTTGTTGGCACTGACGCCGCCAGCGATCACCAGACGTTTCATGCCTGCGTGTTTCAGGGCGCGCTTGCATTTGATGGTCAAAGTCTCCACCACGGCCTGCTGGAACGCCAGCGCAATGTCGCAACGGGCTTGCTCGCTGTCGTCCCCGGCGCTGACGCATTGCTGCCAGGTGTTGAGGGCAAAGGTCTTCAAGCCGCTGAAGCTGAAATCCAGGCCCGGGCGATCACACATCGGACGCGGGAAGGTGAAACGTCCCGCAACGCCCTTCTCGGCCAGCTTGGCGATTTCCGGCCCGCCCGGATAATTGAGGCCCATCATTTTCGCGGTTTTGTCGAACGCTTCACCGGCGGCATCGTCGAGGGTCTCGCCAAGCAGGCTGTATTGGCCAATTCCATCGACCTGAACCAGTTGCGTGTGCCCACCGGACACCAACAAAGCGACGAACGGGAATTCCGGCGGTTTTGGCTCCAGCATCGGCGCCAGCAAGTGGCCTTCCATGTGGTGCACACCGAGTGCCGGAATGCCCCAGGCAAACGCCAGCGCCTGAGCGCACGAGGCACCGACCAGCAACGCGCCGACCAGGCCCGGGCCTGCGGTGTAGGCGATCGCATCGATCTCGGTCGGCACGCAGTCGGCCTCGGCCAACACCTGACGAATCAAGGGCAGCATGCGTTTGACGTGGTCACGCGAGGCCAGCTCCGGCACCACGCCGCCATAGACGCGGTGCAGGTCGATCTGGCTGAACAGCGCGTCGGCCAGCAGGCCGCGTTCACTGTCGTATAGCGCGACGCCGGTTTCGTCGCAGGAGGTTTCTAATCCCAGTACTAGCATGGGTTTGCGCCTTGTTTAGGCTGAATTCGAAGGCGCGCATAATAGTCGCCACGCGATGCCCCGACTAGCGGTTTTCGATCAGAGGCTTTGCATTCCGAGCGATGAGGGGTTAACATCCGCAACCCTTAAAAACCGACGTCTTCAAGTGCTCTTTTGCCGCGAGGATGTTGACCCCGGTAATGAATGAAGGTAGCTCTGGATGCCAGCCGTCAAAGTTAAAGAGAACGAACCCTTCGACGTAGCTCTGCGTCGTTTCAAGCGCTCCTGCGAAAAAGCCGGTGTACTGGCTGAAGTTCGTAGCCGCGAATTTTACGAGAAGCCAACTTCTGAGCGTAAGCGCAAAGCAGCAGCCGCTGTTAAGCGTCACGCCAAGAAAGTTCAGCGCGAACAGCGCCGCGCCGTTCGTCTGTACTAATACACAGACGTTCGTAGCAAGCTTCTTGCCTAAGCCCGGCCTTCAGCCGGGCTAATGGCATTTGCGTAAAACGCTTGATGCTTCACCGTCGAAGCCGCACACGCGACCGAGACAAATCTGCTTCACGCGTCAGACCTGGCTCTTTTGCCAGCGGTGCACGTCTTTTCTGACGAGTCTTTCAAGGCTACTGACGAGCACACCTACTGATTCCTCTCACGACGATCAGCCCAAGGCACCTCCATGCGTGCCCGCTTTATTGAGCTATCCGAGGCCATTTATCGGCCGCCAGCGGATTCAGCGCAACACTTTCAAATAGTCGACAACTGATGATTACTAACGTCAGTGGATTTTCGGCAGATACACTTCCCGACAGTGAATATGCACCGACCGGTCGAACCGCCCATTTTGTGCGCTTCACTCAAGACCTGTGTCCGGCCGCCCTTCGCATCGGACTCATTACAGCGCATACGAGAACGCCATGGCCGGGCTGATTCCCCAGAGCTTTATTGACGACCTCCTGAACCGCACCGACATCGTCGACGTGGTCAGCTCGCGCGTGCAACTGAAAAAGGCCGGCAAGAACTACACCGCTTGCTGCCCGTTCCACAAAGAGAAAACCCCGTCGTTCAGCGTCAGCCCCGACAAGCAGTTCTATTACTGCTTCGGCTGCGGCGCCGGCGGCAACGCCCTCGGCTTTCTCATGGACCACGACAACCTGGATTTTCCCCAGGCTGTCGAGGACCTGGCCAAAGCCGCCGGCATGGAAGTCCCCCGCGAAGAAAGCGGCCGGCCGCACAAACCGCGACAGCCAACCGACTCGCCGCTGTATCCGCTGCTCACCGCCGCCGCCGACTTCTACCGCCAGGCGCTCAAGAGCCATCCGGCGCGCAAGGCTGCGGTGGATTACCTCAAGGGCCGCGGCCTGACCGGCGAGATCGCCCGGGACTTCGGTCTCGGTTTCGCGCCGCCGGGCTGGGACAATCTGTTCAAGCACTTGAGCAGCGACACTTTGCAGCAGAAGGCCATGATCGACGCCGGCCTGCTGATCGAGAACGCCGAAACCGGCAAACGCTATGACCGCTTCCGCGATCGCGTGATGTTCCCGATCCGCGATACCCGTGGCCGGATCATCGCTTTCGGTGGCCGGGTACTGGGTGACGACAAGCCGAAATACCTGAACTCGCCGGAAACCCCGGTCTTCCATAAAGGCCAGGAACTCTACGGCCTCTATGAAGCACGCAAGAACAACCGCAACCTCGACGAAATCATCGTCGTCGAGGGTTACATGGACGTCATCGCCCTCGCCCAGCAAGGCTTGCGCAATGCCGTCGCAACCTTGGGCACGGCGACCAGCGAAGAGCACCTCAAGCGCCTGTTTCGCGTCGTGCCCAACGTTCTGTTCTGCTTCGATGGCGACCAGGCCGGCCGCAATGCTGCATGGCGCGCACTGGAAGCGACACTGCCGTGCCTGCAGGACGGGCGCCGTGCGCGCTTCCTGTTCCTGCCCGAAGGCGAAGATCCGGATACGCTGGTTCGCGCCGAAGGCACTGACGCCTTCAAGGCCCGCATCAATCAGCATGCCCAGCCGCTGGCAGATTATTTCTTCCAGCAACTGACCGAGGAAGCCGATCCGCGCTCGCTCGAAGGCAAGGCCCACATGGCCACCCTCGCCGCGCCGCTGATCGACAAAGTGCCGGGCGCCAACCTGCGTATTCTGATGCGCCAGCGCCTGACCGAAATCACCGGCCTGAGCAGCGAAACGGTCAGCCAGCTCGCGCAAAGTGCGCCGCAGGAAGCTCCTCCGGCCTACGATCCGGGCATCGATTACGACGCAATGCCGGACTACAGCGACTACCATCAGCCGCAGGCACAGGACATGTATGTGCCGCAGCAGGAGTGGACGCCAAAGAAACCCGGCGCCGGCGGCAAGAAATGGGACAAGAAACCCTGGGACAAGAACGGCAAGCGTGGCGGCGATCGCGATCAACAGCGCCCGCGCACGCCGATTGGCGTCGAGTCCCCGACGCTGACCGCCCTGCGTACGTTGCTGCACCACCCGCAACTGGCCGAACGTGTCGAAGACGCCGGGCACATTGCGGACGAAAATCAGACCAATGCCCAGTTGCTCGTGGCGCTGCTTGAAGCCGTACAGAAGAATCCCAAGCTAAACTCATTTCAGTTGATCGCGCGATGGCATGGCACTGAACAGGGTCGCTTGCTCAAGGCGCTGGCGGAAAAGGAGTGGCTGATTGACGGAGAAAACCTTGAACAACAGTTTTTCGACACCATTACTAGCTTGTCAGCCCGCCAACGCGAGCGAAATCTGGAACAGTTGCTCAGGAAAGCGCGTCAAAGCGAACTGAGCGCCGAAGAGAAAAATCAACTGCGCGACCTACTAAGTCGCAATGTTTCCGCATCAAACCCGACCTCAACTGGCGCGTGAGGTCATAGCTCAGGTATAATCCTCGGCTTGTTTTTTGCCCGCCAAGACCTTCAGTGGATAGGGTGTTATGTCCGGAAAAGCGCAACAGCAGTCTCGTATTATTGAGTTGATCAAACTGGGTCGTGAGCAGAAGTATCTGACTTACGCCGAGGTCAACGACCACCTGCCCGAGGATATTTCAGATCCGGAGCAGGTGGAAGACATCATCCGCATGATTAACGACATGGGGATCCCCGTACACGAGAGTGCTCCGGATGCGGACGCCCTTATGTTGGCCGACGCCGATACCGACGAGGCCGCTGCGGAAGAAGCAGCCGCCGCGTTGGCCGCGGTGGAGACCGATATCGGTCGCACCACTGACCCGGTGCGCATGTACATGCGTGAAATGGGTACGGTCGAGCTTCTGACTCGTGAAGGCGAAATCGAAATCGCCAAGCGTATCGAAGAAGGCATCCGTGAGGTGATGAGCGCTATCGCGCACTTCCCAGGCACGGTTGACCACATTCTCTCCGAGTACACTCGCGTCACCACCGAAGGTGGTCGCCTGTCCGACGTTCTGAGCGGTTACATCGACCCGGACGACGGCATTGCGCCGCCTGCTGCCGAAGTGCCACCGCCGATCGACGCGAAAGCCGCCAAGGCTGACGACGATACCGACGACGATGACGCCGAAGCTTCGGATGACGAAGAAGAAGCCGAAAGCGGTCCGGATCCGGTCATCGCTGCCCAGCGTTTCGGCGCTGTGTCCGACCAGATGGAAATCACCCGCAAGGCCCTGAAAAAGCACGGTCGTCACAACAAGGCCGCCGTTGCCGAGTTGCTGGCCCTGGCCGAGCTGTTCATGCCGATCAAACTGGTGCCGAAGCAATTCGAAGCCCTGGTCGAGCGTGTTCGCAGTGCCCTTGATCGTCTGCGTCAGCAAGAGCGCGCGATCATGCAATTGTGCGTACGTGATGCACGTATGCCACGCGCCGATTTCCTGCGTCAGTTCCCGGGCAATGAAGTCGATGAAAGCTGGTCCGACGCCCTGGCCAAAGGCAAGAGCAAATACGCCGAAGCCATTGGTCGCGTGCAGCCAGACATCATCCGTTGCCAGCAGAAGCTGATCGCGCTGGAAACCGAGACCGGTCTGACCATCGCTGAAATCAAGGACATCAACCGTCGCATGTCGATCGGTGAGGCCAAGGCCCGCCGCGCGAAGAAAGAGATGGTTGAAGCGAACTTGCGTCTGGTGATCTCGATCGCCAAGAAGTACACCAACCGCGGCCTGCAATTCCTCGATCTGATCCAGGAAGGCAACATCGGTCTGATGAAAGCGGTGGACAAGTTCGAATACCGTCGTGGTTACAAGTTCTCGACTTATGCCACCTGGTGGATCCGTCAGGCGATCACTCGCTCGATCGCCGACCAGGCTCGCACCATCCGTATTCCGGTGCACATGATCGAGACGATCAACAAGCTCAACCGCATTTCCCGCCAGATGCTGCAGGAAATGGGTCGCGAACCGACTCCGGAAGAGCTGGGCGAACGCATGGAAATGCCTGAGGACAAGATCCGCAAGGTGTTGAAGATCGCTAAAGAGCCGATCTCCATGGAAACCCCGATCGGTGATGACGAAGACTCTCATCTGGGTGACTTCATCGAAGACTCGACCATGCAGTCGCCAATCGATGTGGCAACCGTTGAAAGCCTGAAAGAAGCAACCCGCGAAGTGCTGTCCGGCCTCACTGCCCGTGAAGCCAAAGTACTGCGCATGCGCTTCGGTATCGACATGAACACCGACCACACACTCGAAGAAGTGGGTAAACAGTTTGACGTAACGCGCGAGCGGATCCGTCAGATCGAAGCCAAGGCGCTGCGCAAGCTGCGCCACCCGACGCGAAGCGAGCATCTGCGCTCCTTCCTCGACGAGTGATACCAGAACCCCCGGCCCAGGCCGGGGGTTTTGTTTATACGGCAGATTAAATCCCTCGCACCGCCCCTCCCCCGCATACCCCGTCTACACTCGAAACAATCAATCCCGTGCCCTAACGAGACGGTTATGCCCAGACTGGCGCCCGTGCTTTTCTTGCTGTCACTGATGATCTGGACCGCAACGGCTAACGCGCTGACTCTGACCGATGAAGAACGTAGCTGGCTCGCGGCTCACCCGGACTTGCGCCTGGGTGTCGACGCCTCGTGGCCGCCGTTCGAGTTCCGCGATGAACAGAATCGCTATCAAGGCCTGGCCGCTGATTACATCGACGTGATCCGCCAGCGCCTGGCCGTCAAACTCACCCCGGTCGAGCCGTCGAGCTGGACTGAGGTGCTGGCGCAGGTGAAAACCGGCAAGATTGATCTGCTGCCCGGGATCATGTCCACGCCCGAACGCCAGAACTATCTGTCGTTTACTCGCCCTTATCTCGATTTCCCGATCGTGATCCTCGCCCATATCGGCGGCGCGCAACCGCGCAAAATCGAAGACCTGTACGGACTGAAGATCGCCGTGGTGGAAAACTACGCCCCCCACGAACTGTTGCGCACCCACCATCCGGATCTGAATCTGGTGGCCATGCCCAATGTCAGCTCGGCCTTGCAGGCCCTGGCTACCGACGAAGTAGATGCGGTTGTCGGCGATCTCGCCTCCAGCGTCTGGAGCCTGCGCCAGCTCAAGCTCGACGGCTTGTACGTAAGCGGCGAAACCCCGTACCGCTACCAGTTGGCCATGGGCGTGCCCCGTGACAACAAAATGCTGGTGGGCATTCTGGACAAGGTCCTGGCGGACATGAGCCCGGAGGAAATCAGCAGCATTCAGGAACATTGGGTCGGCAATGTCCTCGATCATCGGACATTCTGGTCGGATTTGCTGATTTACGGCCTGCCGGGCCTGTTATTGCTGATGATCATCCTGGCCGTGGTCATTCGCATCAATCGCCGCCTGAGTTCGGAAATTGCCCGCCGCGTCGACCTCGAACAGGAATTGCGCAGCAGCGAATACCACTACCGCGGACTGGTGGAGAGCCTGTCGGCCATCGCCTGGGAAGCGCGCATGAGCGACTTCACCTACAGCTATGTGTCGCCGCATGCCGAGGATCTGCTCGGTTATCCACAGGCGCACTGGCTGATTCCGGGTTTCTGGCGCAATATCATCCACCCCGCCGACCTGACGCGTGCCCAGGCCATCTGCGATGAGGCGGTGCGCGAAGGGCGCGATCACACCCTCGATTATCGGGTGATTACCGCAGACGGGCGCTGCCTGTGGGTGCGCGATATTGTCAGCCTGATCGAGCACGGCCATGAGCCGGTGATGCGCGGGCTGATGATCGACATCAGCGAGACCAAACGTACAGAAGAAGCATTGCGGCTGTCGGAGCAGAAGTTCGCTTCAGTGTTCCAGCAATGCCCGGACATTCTGGTCATCGCGAGGCTGTCCGATGGCTGCCTGTTGGAGGTCAACGAAGCCTTTGAAGAACAGATCGGCTTGAAGGCCGAAGAAGTCATAGGCCAGACCGCCACGGAACTCAACATCTGGGGCATTCCCGGGGTCGGGCCAGGACTGCTCCAGCGCTTGCAGGCCGGCAGCATCCGCAACCTGGAGATGCCCTTTCGCCGCAACAACGGCCAGGTATTCACCGGCCTGATCTCCGCCGAACCCTTCGACCTCGACACCACTCCAGCGCTGGTGGTGGTGGTGCGCGACATCACTCAGCTCAAGGAAACCCAACAACAACTGCAAACCTCCGAAGAGAAGTTCGCCAAGGCTTTTCATGCCTCACCGGACGGCTTGCTGCTGTCGCGTCAGAGCGATGGCCTGCTGCTGGAAGTCAACGAGGGCTTCAGCCGCATCACCGGATTCAATAGCGCGATGTCGGTGGATCGCTCGGCGCTGGACCTGGGGATCTGGGTCAACCTCAACGAACGCAAGCAGATGCTCGACCTGTTGCACCGCGACGGCTTCGTGCGCGACTTCACCTGCCATATCCGCCGCAGCGACGGGCAGATCCGCCTGTGCGAAGTGTCCAGCCGACCGCTGCCGATCGGCGAAGAAGACTGCATGCTGACCATCGCCCGGGACATCACCGAACGCCATCTGATGCAGGAAAAGCTGCAACAGGCCGCCACCGTTTTCGAGAGCACCGCCGAGGGCGTGCTGATCACCGACACCCAGCAGCACATCAGCGCGGTGAACCGTGCGTTCACCGAAATTACCGGCTACAGCGAAAGCGAAGCCCTCGGCCACACCCCGCGCCTGCTCGCCTCCGGCCTGCATGACAGCGCGTTTTACGCGGCGATGTGGCACCAATTGACCGACGAGGGTCACTGGCAAGGCGAGATTTCCAACCGGCGCAAGAACGGCGAGCTGTACCCGAGCTGGCTGACCATTAGCGCCGTGCGCAACCGCGACAAATTCATCACCCACTTCGTCGCGGT
Source organism: Pseudomonas sp. AO-1 (assembly GCF_019775695.1). Classification (NCBI taxonomy): domain Bacteria; kingdom Pseudomonadati; phylum Pseudomonadota; class Gammaproteobacteria; order Pseudomonadales; family Pseudomonadaceae; genus Pseudomonas; species Pseudomonas sp. AO-1. Next base: position 777,816 of record NZ_CP079947.1, on the reverse strand, counting down.
GTTTGCTGACATCTCCAGCCTCAAACACGCACAAGCCAAACTCGACTATCAAGCGCACCACGACCCACTCACCGGCCTGCCGAATCGCACCCTGTTCGAAAGTCGCCTGCTCACCGCGCTGAACAGTCAGCAGGAAAATGGCGGTCAGGGCGCCGTGCTGTTTCTCGATCTCGACCGTTTCAAACACATCAACGACAGCCTTGGGCACCCGGTTGGCGACCTCTTGCTCAAAGGCATTGCCGTACGCCTGAAGGAGCAATTGCGCGATATCGACACTGTCGCCCGACTCGGCGGGGATGAATTCATTATCCTGCTGCCGGGCCTGCAACAAGCCAGTGATGCCGATAACATCGCTATCAAACTGCTCAACTGCTTTGGCGCACCGTTTCAGGCCGGTGAGCACGAGTTTTTCATCAGCGCCAGCATCGGCACCAGCCTCTACCCACGGGATGGCTGTGACGTTGCCACCCTGGTGAAAAACGCCGACGCCGCGATGTACCGCTCCAAAGCCAAGGGCCGCAACCGCGTCGAAAGCTACACCCGCGATCTCACCGCCCAAGCCAGCGAACGCGTGGCACTGGAACACGAACTGCGCCGGGCCATCGAACGCGAAGAGTTGTTCCTCTACTACCAACCGAAAATCAGCCTCGACGACCATCGCCTGGTCGGCGCCGAAGCACTGATCCGCTGGCGCCACCCGACCTTCGGCGAAGTGCCGCCCGAGCACTTCATCCCGCTGGCCGAAGAAAACGGCATGATCTTGCAGATCGGTGATTGGGTGCTCGAGACCGCTTGCCGGCAGATGTTCGAGTGGAATCAGATCTATGACAGCCTCGGCCCGCTGTCGGTCAACCTGGCCGGCGCGCAACTGCGCCAGCCGAATCTGCTCGGGCGTATCGAACAACTGCTCAGGGACAACCGTTTGCAGCCGGATTTACTGCAACTGGAAATTACCGAAAACTTCATCATGAGTCAGGCCGAAGAGGCCTTGGCGGTGCTGCACCAGCTCAAACACCTGGGTGTACAACTGGCGATCGACGACTTCGGTACCGGTTATTCTTCGCTCAGTTACCTGAAACGCCTGCCGCTGGACATCCTCAAGATCGACCAGTCTTTTGTTCGCGGGCTGCCCGACGACCCGCACGACGCGGCGATTGTGCGGGCGATCATCGCACTGGGCCGGAGCATGCAATTCACCGTGATTGCCGAAGGTGTGGAAACCCAGGCGCAACAACAATTTCTGGCGGCTGAGGGCTGCGAACAGATCCAGGGCTACATCGTCAGCCTGCCGCTGCCCCCGGAAGAATTCGCCGCAACGTTTCTTCGTGTAACCGTATCGGATTATTCGGATAGCACAGCCGAGAAACCGTCGTTATAATCCGCGACCTACTGAGGGCCTATAGCTCAGTTGGTTAGAGCAGAGGACTCATAATCCTTTGGTCCACGGTTCAAGTCCGTGTGGGCCCACCACATTTGAAAGCCGCGCTACATGCGCGGCTTTTTCTTGGGCGATCGGTTGGGGGAACAATTTCTACGAGCGCAATGTTCGGAAGACTTCCCCGGAGTCTGTAGGCAAGTTCCGAAGCTGTTTTTTCTTCCCTCCCCGCGCCTTGTTGACTGTTTCCCCAGACAAGTAATCTCCGGACGCCACTGCCCGTCCAGGATTGTTTTTATGCTTGTGAATGCTGCGCCACTGATAAAGGAAGCAGCCGACCAACCAACCTGGATCGACCTTGCTCTGCCAGATCTAAGAACATTGCCAAGAGAAATTCGGTCAGCCGCAATCGAAGAAGTAAAAAGGGCTGACGACGCCGAAGGTGCTCTCAAAATCCTTCTGAATCACTTTGGGTTCGTCGACGATTCCGTACTGGCCGTTACTATCCTCACGCCTATTGGAAACGTTGCAGTCATGCGAGACAAACTGGCCCATATCGTCGAGAAACGTCCAGACTCCCGAGAACGCTATGTTCGACATGCCATCGACACGCTGGCGGGGCCTTTCGAAGTATGGAAAGTCCTCTATGATAATGGCGGATTCCGATTGGCATTCATCAACGCCTATGAGGCAAAAAACGACATGCTCGTCGTGGTCGATGTGCGGAACGGGCACGTTCTCTGGAATTTCATGCACGCTCCGTCAAGAGCAATGAACAAGCACCGCCAAGGCGATCTTTTGTACAAGCGGTACATTCTTGAAGACAAAGAAAAGGGCAGCCCGTTGGCTGCCCTTGATATTTGAATCCTGATATTTGCATCCTCAGGAAATGGGATGAAGAGGTCTCACCTTACACCGATGTTGCAGCATCGCTGAGGTACCTACGTCCGCTAAAGCCCTGCAAGGCAGCAGATTTCGCGCTCTTGTTGGCATTCTTGATAAATAGGCCCGGCAAGTCAAACCAAATATTTGATGTTTGTTTTGGCGCAACGATTGCCTCCACGCATAAGTGACGTGCTCAGTCATCGTCAGCAGCGTGTCGCCGATAGTGCCTGTAACATGCGAACTCATCCGCACTCGACAGTCATGGAGCCGCCCCTTGCCAGACACCCGCCCCCCCGCCCTCGACGAAATCGACCGCCAGCTGATCGCCGCCCTGCAAATCAACGCCCGCGAAAGCGTGGCGATGCTTGCCCGGCAACTGGGCATTGCCCGCACCACCGTGACTTCGCGGTTGGCGCGGCTGGAAAAGGCCAAGGTGATCACCGGTTATGGCGTGCGTCTGGGGCAGCGCGTGGTCGATGGCGGGTTGCAGGCCTATGTCGGGATCAAGGTACAGCCGCGTTCCGGCAAGGAAGTGCTGCGCCGGTTGAGCGCGATGGCGCAGGTGCAGCAGTTGTGTGCGGTGAGTGGCGAGTTTGATTATGTGGCGTGGTTGCGCACGGACTCGCCGGAGCAGCTGGATCAGTTGCTGGATCAGATTGGCAGTGTGGATGGGGTGGAGAAGACGACAACGTCGATCATTTTGAGTAGCAAGATCGATCGGGGGCAGCCGGTTTAAATGTGTTGGCTGAGAGGGACTCTTCGCGAGCAGGTTCGCTTCTACACCTGGTCGGTATGCAGTCACCCATCGTCATATTGATCAGTTAAATGGCAAAACGACGACACATTGCGTCTTATTAACGTGTTCTACGCTCCCTAAAATGGCTGGCATCTTTTCCTATACTCAGACGCGCGTCTTGCGTCGGGTCGCCAACAGGGTCAGCCATGAACAAGAACAATCGCCATCCTGCAGACGGTAAGAAACCCGTCACCATTTTCGGCCCGGACTTTCCGTTCGCGTTTGACGACTGGATCGAACACCCGGCCGGTCTCGGCAGCATTCCTGAACACCACCATGGCGCTGAAGTGGCAATTGTCGGTGCCGGTATCGCTGGTCTGGTGGCCGCGTACGAGCTGATGAAGCTCGGCCTGAAACCGGTGGTATACGAAGCTTCGAAGCTCGGTGGACGCCTGCGTTCGCAGGCGTTCAACGGTACCGACGGCATCGTCGCGGAACTGGGCGGCATGCGTTTCCCGGTGTCCTCCACGGCGTTCTACCACTACGTCGACAAGCTCGGGCTTGAGACCAAACCGTTCCCGAACCCGCTGACGCCAGCCTCCGGCAGCACGGTGATCGATCTGGAAGGCAAAACCCATTACGCACAGAGCCTGAAGGATCTTCCTGCACTGTTTCAGGAAGTGGCTGACGCCTGGGCGGATGCGCTGGAGGCGGGCTCGCAGTTCGCTGATATCCAGCAAGCCATCCGTGACCGCGATGTGCCACGCCTCAAAGAACTGTGGAACAAACTCGTGCCGCTGTGGGACGACCGAACGTTCTACGACTTCGTGGCCACCTCCAAGGCCTTCGCCAAACTGTCGTTTCATCACCGCGAAGTGTTCGGTCAGGTCGGTTTCGGCACGGGCGGCTGGGATTCGGACTTCCCCAACTCGATGCTGGAAATCTTCCGCGTGGTGATGACCAACTGCGACGATCACCAGCACCTGGTGGTGGGCGGTGTGGAGCAAGTGCCGCAAGGCATCTGGCGCCATGTGCCGGAGCGCTGCGTGCACTGGCCGCAAGGCACCAGCCTGAAATCCCTGCACCGTGGCGCGCCGCGTTCCGGCGTGAAGAAAATCGCCCACGCGCCGGACGGCCGTTTCGCTGTCACCGACAACAACGGCGACACCCGCGAATACGCCGCCGTGCTGACCACCTGCCAGAGCTGGCTGCTGACCACCCAGATCGAATGCGACGAAACCCTGTTCTCGCAGAAGATGTGGATGGCACTGGATCGCACGCGCTACATGCAGTCGTCGAAGACCTTCGTGATGGTCGACCGGCCATTCTGGAAGGACAAGGATCCGGAAACCGGCCGCGACCTGATGAGCATGACCCTCACCGATCGCCTGACCCGTGGCACTTATCTGTTCGACAACGGTGACGACAAGCCCGGCGTGATCTGTCTGTCGTACTCGTGGATGAGCGACGCACTGAAGATGCTGCCGCACCCTGTGGAAAAACGTGTGGAACTGGCGTTGAACGCGCTGAAGAAGATTTACCCGAAAGTCGATATCGCCGCGCGGATCATCGGCGATCCGATCACCGTGTCGTGGGAAGCCGATCCGTACTTCCTCGGTGCATTCAAAGGCGCCCTGCCCGGCCATTATCGCTATAACCAGCGGATGTACGCGCACTTCATGCAGGACGACATGCCAGCGGAGCAGCGCGGGATTTTCATCGCCGGCGACGATGTGTCGTGGACACCGGCGTGGGTCGAAGGCGCGGTGCAGACTTCACTCAACGCGGTGTGGGGCATCATGAAACACTTCGGCGGTTCGACACATAAAGAGAACCCGGGCCCGGGTGATGTGTTCAAAGACATCGGCCCTATCGCCCTGCCCGAGTAAGAGGAATCCCCGATGCGTGTAGCCCTTTACCAATGTCCACCGCTGCCCCTGGAACCCGCCGCCAACCTGCATCGCCTGCAGCAACTGGCGATGGAGGCCAAGGGTGCCGACCTGCTGGTGCTGCCGGAAATGTTTCTGAGCGGCTACAACATCGGCAAGGAAGCGGTCAGCACCTTGGCCGAGGTCTACAACGGCGAATGGGCGCAACAGATCGGTCGAATCGCCAAAGCCGCCGGGCTGGCGATCGCTTACGGGTACCCCGAGCGCACGGCCGACGGGCAGATCTACAACGCCGTGCAGTTGATCGACGCGCACGGCGAGCGCTTGTGCAATTACCGCAAGACCCACCTGTTCGGCGATCTGGATCGGTCGATGTTCAGCCCGGGGGATGATGACTTTCCCATCGTCGAACTCAACGGCTGGAAAATCGGTTTCCTGATCTGCTACGACCTGGAGTTTCCGGAGAATGCGCGGCGTTTGGCGTTGGCCGGTGCCGAGCTGATTCTGGTACCGACGGCGAACATGATGCCGTTCGATTTCGTCGCCGACGTCACCGTGCGTTCCCGCGCCTTCGAAAACCAGTGTTACGTGGCGTACGCCAACTACTGCGGACAGGAAGGCGAGATCCACTATTGCGGGCAAAGCAGCATCGCTGCGCCGGACGGCAGCCGTATCGCCCAGGCCGGCCTCGATGAAGCGTTGATCGTCGGTGAGTTGGATCGGCAATTGATGGCCGATTCCCGCGCCGCCAATCGCTACCTCAACGACCGTCGCCCTGAGCTTTACCACGCGTTGAACAAGCGCTGACCCCATGCAATCCGCTAGCATGGGCACTTCACTGTTCTGGAAGTGCCCATGCCTGCGCCGACTCACCCTCGCCCCCACACTGAAACCCTGGCCAACGGCTTGCGCGTGACCCTGCGTCAGGTGCCCGGCTTGAAGCGCAGCGCCGCTGCGTTGCGGGTGGCGGCCGGTAGCCATGATGTGCCACTCGAGTGGCCGGGGCTGGCGCATTTTCTTGAGCATTTGCTGTTTCTCGGTACCGAGCGTTTTCCTGCGAGTCAGGCGTTGATGGCCTACGTGCAAAGTCACGGTGGCCAAGTGAACGCCAGCACCCGCGAACGCACCACCGACTTCTTTTTCGAACTGCCGACCTCTGCCTTCAGTGCCGGGCTTGAGCGTCTGTCAGACATGCTCGCCCAACCGCGTATGAATCCGGACGATCAATTGCGCGAACGGGAAGTGCTGGACGCGGAATTTGTCGCGTGGTCGCAAGATCCCACAGCTCAGCAGGAACTGGCGCTGTACGAGGGATTGCCGGCCACACATCCGCTGCGCGGATTTCATGCGGGGAATCGCGACAGCCTGAAAGTTGAGTTACCAGCCTTTCAAAAGGCGCTGAAGGATTTCCATCAGCAGTTTTATCGCACCGGGCAAATGACGCTGAGCCTGGTCGGACCGCAGAGCATTGAAGAATTGCGCGTACTGGCGCAGCAGTTTGCCGGCGCGCTGCCGGTTGGGGATAAGGTCGAACAGGCAGCGACCCTGCCTTTGGCGGTGAACAGTTATCAACAGGTCGGCGAGCGAAGCAGCCATCTGTTGTTCGCTTTCGAAGCGCTGCCCGACTCGTCCGCCGAAGCGCTGGCGTTTCTCTGCCATTGGCTGAACAGCGCCAAGCCCGGCGGTTTGCTCGCCCATTTGCAGCAACAACGCCTCGCGGACGGTTTGAAAGCGGTGCCGCTGTATCAGTTCGCCGGGCAAGCGTTGCTGCACCTGCAATTCACCGCCCCCGCCGAATCCCTCAGCGCCATTCGTGTACAGCTGCTGGACTGGTTGAGCTTCTTCGCCGCGCAACAGGATTGGGCAGCGCTACGCGAGGAATACGCCAAATTGCTGGAACGCCAGCAGCAAGTCAGTGGCGCACTGCAACTGGCGCGCCGCGACAGCGAACAGCTTGAACACGGCTTGTCGGAAAACGGCGTCGTTGTGCTCAAACACATCCTGCGCGACATCGGTGTTGTGGATAACTTCAGCGCGCATTGGCATCGGCCTGCCGCCAACCCATTCCTCGGTTCCAGCGAACCGCTGGCCAACGCCGGGCTGATCCGCGGCCAGACCAGCGCCCATCGTGGATTGCGCACTTTCGCTCAGGATCGCTCGCGCGGGCGGCGTGAGCGTTCACCGATGCAGTTCAGTCAGGCGCTGCCGGACCACACTGATCACGGCGCGATCTACTTGCGTTGGCAAACCGCAGCGCAGGCTGGCGTCGATCTGCAAGGCAAGCTGCAACGCAGTCTGCAGGAAACTCAGGAAGATGCACGGCAGGCCGGCGTCGAAATCGCGTTCAGTGCCAGCGGCACTCAGTGGCTGCTGAAACTGACGGGACTGCAGGAGCCGATGCCCGGTGTCCTGGAACACGCGCTGAAATGTCTGACGCAAATTGACGCCGATTCAGCCAACGCAGGGCCGGAAGCGCCGTTGATACCAATCCGTCAGCTGCTCAAGGCGTTGCCTGAACATTGCCTGCCATCGGCCGTCGAGTCGAACGACGCCAGACAGCTGTGGACAACTTCGCGCTGGGACGGATTGGCCGTTGGCCTTAACGCACAGACGCAATCGGCCATGGGTCTGGCCCTGAGCCGCATCCCCGGTACACCGGACAATCAACTGCCGACAGTGCCGACGATCAATACGCAACATTTGTGGAGCCGCATCGACACCGCCTCCAGCGAGCATGCACTGCTGCTGTTCTGCCCGGCCGCAGGCCACGAAATCGCTGACGAAGCCGCCTGGCGACTGCTCGCGCAGCTGTGCCAGACCCCGTTCTATCAGCGCCTGCGAGTCGAATTGCAATTGGGCTACGCGGTGTTCAGTGCCTTGCGACAGGTACATGGTCAGAGTGGATTGCTGTTCGGTGTGCAGTCGCCAGAGACTGCGCCCGTTGAGCTGCTCGGCCATATCCAGCAGTTCCTCAAAGACATTCCTGCGCTGATCGAAAACCTCGACGACGTGCATTTCACCCAGCAACGCCAGTCACTCGCCGATCAGTTCGATGAGCGTCAGCTGTCCGGAAAAGACGCCGCCGAGTTGCTGTGGCAGGCCAAACTCGCGGGCCACTCGTCGGATTATCTGGCACAACTGCACACGGCCATTGGTCAACTGCAACGCTCGGCATTGCTGGCGGCAGCGCAGCGCATGCTCAACGCCGAGGGCGGCTGGTGCTGCCTGGCCAGCGCACCGTCACCCGGCGCACCGTGGCAAGCGACAAAATGATCATTACCAAGGCTGCAAGGAGCTTTCTCAAAGATTCACGGGCAATACCGTTGAAATTTTGAGTAACATAGCAGCCTAACTATTTGGAACATCCCTGCGCTGCCGTGGACTATAACTATGGACAGCGCTATCCCACCCACCCTGAAGGAGACACCCATGTCCTGGACAAAACCGGCTTACACCGACCTGCGTATCGGCTTCGAAGTCACCATGTACTTCGCCAGCCGCTGAGTTCTGCCTACGCAGACTTGCAGTGCAACGCCTCGGCTCGCCGGGGCGTTTTATTTTCAGCGTTGAAAGATGGGAGCGTTCATGTTCGTCCAGATTCTGGGTTCGGCCGCCGGTGGCGGATTTCCGCAGTGGAACTGCAACTGCGTCAATTGCGCAGGCTTTCGCGACGGCAGCCTGAATGCCAAGGCCCGCACCCAGTCGTCCATCGCGATTTCCGACGACGGCGTGAACTGGGTGCTGTGCAACGCTTCGCCGGACATCCGCGCGCAGCTGCAGAGCTTCGCCCCGATGCAACCGGGCCGTGCCCTGCGTGACACCGGCATCAGCGCGATCATCCTGATGGACAGCCAGATCGACCACACCACCGGCCTGCTCAGCCTGCGCGAAGGCTGCCCGCATCAGGTCTGGTGCACAGACATGGTTCACGAGGATTTGAGCACCGGTTTCCCGCTGTTCAAGATGCTCACCCACTGGAACGGCGGGTTGAACTGGAACCGCATCGAACTCGACCAGAGCTTCACCGTCGCTGCCTGCCCGAACCTGCGCTTCACTCCGCTGCCGTTGCGCAGCGCCGCACCGCCGTATTCGCCGCACCGTTTCGACCCGCACCCGGGCGACAACATCGGGCTGATCGTCGAAGACCTCAACACCGGCGGCAAACTGTTCTACGCCCCGGGCCTGGGCAAGGTCGACGCGCCGCTGCTGGAAATCATGGCCGGCAGCGACTGCCTGCTGGTGGACGGCACGCTGTGGGATGACGATGAAATGCAGCGCCGTGGCGTCGGCACCCGCACCGGTCGTGAAATGGGCCACCTGGCACAGAACGGCCCCGGCGGCATGCTCGAAGTGCTGGAGCAGTTGCCTGAGCAACGCAAAGTGCTTATCCACATCAACAACACCAACCCGATTCTCGATGAGGATTCGCCGGAGCGCGCGGAGCTGGCGCGGCGTAATGTTGAAGTGGCGTTCGATGGCATGAGTATTGTGCTGTAGCGAATGGCCCCATCGCTGGCAAGCCAGCTCCCACAGGGTTCTGTGGCGTACACAAAAACTGTGGGAGCTGGCTTGCCAGCGATGACGTCCGACCAGACACCCAAGATTTTAACGGTTGTTCCCCGGAGAACCGCAATGACCGACACCCCGCTGTCCCCCAGCGAATTCGAAGCCGCCCTGCGCGCCAAAGGCGCCTACTACCACATCTACCACCCGTATCACGTGGCGATGTATGAAGGCCGTGCCACCCGCGAGCAGATTCAGGGCTGGGTCGCCAACCGCTTTTACTATCAGGTGAACATCCCCCTGAAAGACGCGGCGATCCTCGCCAATTGCCCGGATCGCGAGATCCGTCGCGAGTGGATTCAACGCCTGCTCGACCACGACGGCGCCCCCGGTGAAGACGGCGGGATTGAAGCCTGGCTGCGCCTCGGGCAAGCGGTCGGCCTCGATCCGGATCAGTTGCGCTCCCAGGAGCTGGTGCTGCCCGGCGTACGTTTCGCTGTCGATGCCTACGTCAACTTCGCCCGCCGCGCCAGTTGGCAGGAAGCCGCCAGCAGCTCGTTGACCGAGCTGTTCGCGCCGCAGATCCACCAGTCGCGCCTCGACAGCTGGCCGCAGCATTACCCGTGGATCGACCCGGCCGGTTACGAATATTTCCGCACCCGCCTCGGTCAGGCGCGGCGCGATGTCGAGCATGGTCTGGCGATCACGCTTGAGCATTACAAGACCCGCGAGGGTCAGGAGCGCATGCTGGAAATTCTCCAGTTCAAACTGGACATTCTTTGGAGCATGCTCGATGCCATGAGCATGGCTTACGAACTGAACCGCCCGCCGTACCACAGCGTCACTGAACAACGGGTCTGGCACAAAGGAATCACCTTATGAGTTTCGATCGCAGCAAGATCCCGACCTGGCGCCCCGGCTACCGTTTCCAGTACGAACCGGCGCAAAAAGGCCACGTGCTGCTCTACCCCGAGGGCATGATCAAGCTCAACGACAGCGCCGCGCTGATCGGCGGTTTGATCGACGGTGAGCGCGATGTCGCGGCGATCATCGCCAAACTCGACGAGCAGTTTCCCGGCGTGCCCGAGCTCGGTGAAGACATCGAGCAATTCATGGAGGTTGCCCGTGCGCAGCACTGGATCACCCTTGACTGATGTGCCGTCCAGGCCCGAGGTCGGCCTGCCGCTGTGGCTGCTCGCCGAGCTGACCTACCGCTGCCCGCTGCAATGCCCGTACTGCTCCAATCCGCTGGATTTCGCCGAGCAGGGCAAAGAGCTGAGCACCGAGCAGTGGATCAAGGTGTTCCGCGAAGCGCGGGAGATGGGCGCCGCGCAATTGGGGTTTTCCGGTGGTGAGCCACTGGTGCGCCAGGATCTTGCCGAGCTGATTCGTGAAGCGCGGCAGCTGGGTTTTTACACCAACCTGATTACCTCAGGCATCGGCCTGACCGAGCAGAAGATCAGTGACTTCAAGAAGGCCGGTCTCGATCACATCCAGATCAGTTTCCAGGCCAGCGACGAGCAGGTGAACAACCTGCTCGCCGGCTCGAAAAAGGCTTTCGCGCAGAAGCTGGAAATGGCTCGCGCGGTGAAGGCCTACGGCTATCCGATGGTGCTGAACTTTGTCACCCATCGGCACAACATCGACAAGATCGACCGCATTATCGAGCTGTGCATCGCGCTCGAAGCGGACTTCGTCGAGCTTGCCACCTGCCAATTCTACGGCTGGGCGCAGCTCAACCGTGTCGGCCTGCTGCCGACCAAGGAACAATTGGTGCGCGCCGAACGCATCACCAACGAATACCGCGTCAAACTGGAAGCCGAAGGACATCCCTGCAAGTTGATTTTCGTCACCCCGGATTACTACGAAGAACGCCCGAAAGCCTGCATGAACGGCTGGGGCAGCGTCTTTCTGACGGTGACTCCGGACGGCACCGCCCTGCCCTGTCATGGCGCCCGACAGCTGCCGGTGCAATTTCCCAATGTGCGCGACCACAGCATGCAGCACATCTGGTACGACTCGTTCGGCTTCAACCGCTTTCGCGGATACGACTGGATGCCCGAGCCGTGCCGCTCCTGCGACGAAAAGGAACAGGACTTCGGCGGCTGCCGCTGTCAGGCGTTCATGCTCACGGGGGACGCGAGTAACGCCGATCCGGTGTGCAGCAAGTCCGACCATCACGGCGTGATTCTCAAGGCCCGCGAAGAAGCCGAGACCGCCACCCAGACCATCGAACAACTGGCCTTCCGTAATGAACGAAACTCACGCCTCATCGCCAAGGGCTGAGCCTTTCAGCGCCACCCAGGCCGTCGCCGCCGGAATGGACTTCGCCGAACTGCAACTCGGTGCCAACGGTTTATTCTGGAATGAATATCGCCCCGAAGACGCCGCGTGCCGGATCTGGCACTGGCGCGACGGCGTGGCGAAATGTCTGACGCCGAATGGCTTCAGCGTGCGTAGCCGGGTGTACGAATATGGCGGTGGCGCGTTTTGTCTGACGCCGGACGGGGTGGTTTTCGTCAATGAGGCGGATCAGCAGTTGTATCGGCAGGCGTTGCAGGGTGCGCCTGAGGCGCTGACGTCAGGCGAGTGTCGTTATGGTGATCTGCATTTTGCTTGCGGGCAGGTTCTGGCGGTTGAGGAGCAGCAAGATCAGCATCGACTCGTCGCCATTGATCTGGCTGACGGCACCCGGCATTTGCTGGCTGAAGGTGCGGACTTCTATGCCGCGCCCACCATCAGCCCGAATGGCCGACGTTTGGCGTGGATCGAGTGGAGCCGACCGCATCAGCCATGGACTTCAACTCGCTTGATGGTGACTGAGCGTCTGACCGACGAAGCATTTGCGCCCCCGATATGCGTGGCTGGCATCGAGCGTGAAGAGTCGATCCAGCAACCGCGATTCGACACTGAAAATCGCCTGTACTGCCTGACCGATCGCGGCGGTTTCTGGCAGCCGTGGGGCGAAACGTCTGACGGTTTGCAGCGACTGCCCTGCGCCGAGGCCGATCATGCGCCCGCCCCTTGGCAACTGGGTGGCTGCACCTGGTTGCCGGTGGGTGATTCGTTTGTGGCGAGCTGGACCGAGGGCGGTTTTGGTCGCCTGGCGCTGAACGGCGAAGACTTCACCGGCGACTACAGCCGTTTCCGGCACCTGGCGCTAAATCAGCAATTCATCTATTGCATCGCCGCCTCGCCAATCAGCCCGTCGGCGGTGATCGCCATTGATCGCTCGACTCGCTCGGTGCAAGTGCTGGCCGGTGGTATTGCGCCACTGCCGGCGGAGCGCATCAGCCGGCCGCAGACCTTGCGCTACCCGAGCGGCAGCGGGGAGGCCCACGGCTTCTTTTATCCGGCGATGAACGAGGAAGCGCAGCCACCACTAGTGGTGTTCATCCACGGCGGCCCGACCTCGGCCTGCTACCCGATGCTCGACCCGCGCATTCAGTACTGGACGCAACGCGGTTTTGCTGTCGCCGACCTCAACTACCGCGGCAGCAGCGGTTATGGCCGCGAATACCGTCAAGCGTTGCATCTGAGCTGGGGCGAGGTGGACGTCGAGGACGCCTGCGCGGTGGTGGCGTATCTGGCCAGACAAGGTCTGATCGACGGCGAGCGCGCGTTTATTCGCGGCGGCAGCGCCGGGGGTTACACCACGTTGTGTGCGCTGGCGTTTCACCAGGTGTTCCGCGCGGGCGCCAGCCTCTACGGCGTCAGTGACCCGGTAGCACTGGCCCGCGCGACCCACAAGTTCGAAGGCGATTATCTCGACTGGCTGATCGGCGATCCCCAGCAGGACGTCGAGCGCTACGCCGCACGCACACCTTTGCTGCACGCGAACAACATCCGGGTGCCGGTGATCTTCTTTCAGGGTGAACTGGATGCCGTGGTGGTGCCGCAACAGACCCGCGACATGGTCACGGCACTGGAACGCAATGGCATCCCGGTCGAGGCGCATTACTACACCGAGGAGCGCCATGGTTTTCGCCGGGCGGTGAATCAGGCGCATGCGTTGGAGCAGGAGTGGAAGTTTTATCGGCGGGTGATGGGGTTGGTGGACTGAGCACTGCGCCTCTTTCAAAATAGCGCCGTCCCCATCGCGGGCAAGCTGAACTGGTCAAGTAATCTTGGACACTGATTAAGGTTTCACGCCGCCAACTTCTCCCTGGCGACTGGTGACCGATAGTCGTTGTAGCTATGTGGCCTGGTGATGTTGTAGCGCGATACATAGCGCTGCACATCCGCTCGGGCCTCATGCTCCGATTCGTAGCCTGCTTCTGGCACCCACTCTGATTTCAAACTTCCAAAGAAACGCTCCATCGCAGCGTTGTCCCAGCATTCGCCTTTACGGCTCATGCTCTGCCGGAGTCCATGTTCCAGCAGTTCATTTCTGAATTTATGGCTGGTGTACTGGCAACCTTGGTCGGAGTGAAACAGTACGTCTTTTGGGCGACCGCGTAGTTCAATCGCCATCCGCAGGGCTTCGCAGGTCAGCGTGGCATCGGAGATCATCGAAAATGACCAGCCCACAATCCGGCGAGCGAACAAGTCCAGAACCGCCGCGAAATACAGCCAGCGCTTGCCGACTTTGATGTACGTCACGTCCCCACACCACACCTGATTGACCGCCGTAACATCAAACTTGCGTTTGAGCACATGCGGTGCCACCAACGCTTCCACGCCAGGTGACTTGTACTTATGGCGCCGGCGTTGACGGCTGACAATGCCTGCTTCTCGCATCAAGCTGCGAGCCATGAACCGCCCGACATCATGCCCGCCTGCTTGCAGCTGTTTAGCCAAGGTACGAGCGCCCGCGGACTCTCTCGACGCCTTGTGATGCTTGACCAGCATGGCCTTGAGCTTCTCTCGCCTAGGGCTCACTTTGCCTTGGCGCTGACGCCATGCGTAAAAGCTACTGCGGTTTATTCCGAACACACGACAGCAATCGTTAACGCCATACTGCTCGCCCAGCTCACAGATCAACGAGAGTGATCTTTGGCGTCCAAAAGCAGGAGAGCACTGGCTTTTTTTAGGATTTCGATATCCCGGTCTCTTTGCCTGAGTAAGGCTTTAAGTTCCTGAATCTCTCTCTGATCTGCAGTAATCGCCTTGGCTCCCACCGGAGTCGAGCCCAAGCGCTCCTTACGAACCTGATCGACCCAGCGGCGCAAGGCCGTAGGGCCCATGTCCAAACTGGCACAGACCTCGGGAACCGACTGCCCCTCGTCCAGCACCATGCTGGCAGCCTTGAGTTTGAACTCACTTGAATAAGATTTACGCATATCCAAACACCTCAGATTTGGGCGCCATCATAGCGCCCGATTGAGGTGTCCAAAATCATTAGGCCAGTTCAAGCCCGCTCCCACAGGTTCTTTGGTGTACACAAAATGTGTGACCTACCGAAAACACTGTGGGAGCGGGCTTGCCCGCGATAGCAATTTATCTTGCGCCGCTGAACTCAGCGCTTGGCGATGATGTACACCGCATGAACGATCCCCGGGATATAACCACACAGCGTCAGCAGAATGTTCAGCCAGAACGCCCCGCCGAACCCGACCTGCAGAAACACACCCAGTGGCGGCAACAGAATGGCGATGATGATACGAATGAAGTCCATGGGTCAGCTCCTGAATGGGGGTTGGCTCACATGAGCCATACAAGCTAATCGACCTGCGCCGTTCGTCAGGGTTCAGTGCAAACGCCATTTGATCGCCACTATCGGGCATAAAAAAACGCCCCACGCCAAAAGAATCAGGCGTGAGGCGTGCGTTATACCGCGAGACGGTTCTTGAAATCGGGCAGGAAACTTCAGTTCAGACGGCAATCCCTTTGCGACATTGCAGTTGCGCGGTGCGCACCCGCGAGAAAGCGCGGGCCAGGCGCAGGAGCATTTCGTCGATGTTGGCCTTGCTGACGGTGAGTGCCGGGGTGAAACGCAGGCAATCGGCTTGCGGCGCGTTGAGCAGCAGGCCTTCGTGCAGGGCGGCACTGACTACGGCATCGGCGCAATCCTCTGACAGGCTCAGTCCCCAGAACAGGCCTTGACCACGCAGTTCGCCATGGCCGTAACGGTGCGCCAGGCGCGCAAGTCCCTCGCGCAAGTGCTGACCGTGGTCTTTGACCTGTTCGAGAAATGCCCGGTCCTGCACGCTGTCGAGCACCACCAGACCGGCCGCGGTCATCAGTGCATTGCCGTGATGAGTGCCGCCCAGTTCACCCGCATCAAAGCAGCAGGCTTTGCCTCGGGCCAGCAGCGCTGCCAGCGGCACACCACCACCCAGGCCCTTGCCGAGTACGACAATATCGGCGCGCACACCGTAGGACTGCTCGGCGAGCAAACTGCCGCAGCGGCCGATACCGGTCTGCACTTCGTCGAGGATCAGCAGAATGCCCAGTTCGCGGCACAGCCGTTCAACGCCTTTGAGGTAATGCTCAGTGGCCGGAATCACCCCGGCATCGCTCTGAATCGGCTCGAGCATGATCGCCACGGTTTGCGCATCGACAGCCGCGTGCAGCGCCGGCAAGTCGTTGAATGGCACCAGATCGAAACCTGGCAGCAGCGGAGCGAAACGGTTGTGCAGGTTGCAACTGTCTGACGCGGAAATCGTCGCCAGACTACGGCCGTGACAGCCTTGCTTCGCCACGATGATTCGCGACGCCCCACCACGATGCAGCTGACCCCATTTGCGCGCCAGTTTGATCGCTGCCTCGCAGGCTTCGCTGCCACTGTTGAGCAAGTAAGCCTGGTCGCTGGAAGTACTGGCACACAAACGTTCGGCAAGGTTGAGCATGCCGCGATTGTGCAGATTGAAGCCGGGATTGATCAGTGCCTGAGCCTGACTGGCAATCGCTTTGACCAGCGCCGAGGGGCTGTGCCCCAGACTGTTGGCACCGCCGGCCTGAGAGAAGTCGAGGTAGGCGCGATCATGACTGTCCCACAGCCAGGAACCCTGACCACGAACGAACACCTGCAGCGGGCGCTCGACGCTGGGCATCAAGCGCTCGGCATTCAGACTGTCGCCTGCCCCGGCGGGATTGGGCTCGAACGCGAGGTCATCGAGACTCGGCGCCTGGCGCCGCAAACTGAACAGATTCATTGAAAAAAACCTCGTTTGAGGTTTTTTGAACTGCCTATGCAAACACTGTCGAAGCAAACGCTATTCATCGCGCTTTCTGGCCCTGTAAGCCTTGTGATTGCGGTTAGACTAGGCTCAGAGCGGGCTTCGAGCCATTTCGATTTACCAGCATTTTCGATAAGTATTACTTATGGATTTCAAACAACTGCGTTATTTCGTCGCGGTCTACGAAGAAGGCCATGTGGGCCGGGCCGCTGAGCGTCTGTCGATCTCGCAACCGGCGCTCTCGCAACAGATCCGCCAACTCGAGCAGAACCTCGACGTCACCCTGTTCGAACGTAGCAGCAAACGCCTGCTGCCGACCCTCGCCGCGCACACTCTGTACAACCACGCGCTACCACTGCTTGATGGACTGCAGCGAGCACGCGAGGCATTGGGCAATTTCAAGGGCCAGGCCTTGCGCACCCTGGCGATCGGTGTACTGCAAACCGTGCACACCAGCCTCGTCCCGCAAATGCTCGAGCGGGTACGCAAAGCGCAGCCGCACCTGGTGGTGCAGATTTACGAGCTGACCGGTCTGGAGATCGAGCGCCGCCTGCTCAACGGCTCGCTGGATATCGGCATCAGCTACCTGCCACCGCGACAACCCGGGCTGCATGGCGTGATGCTGTATGAAGATGAGCTGACGCTGGTGATCCCGGCGGATCATCCGCTGCGTGAATTCAAGAAGGTCTCGATGCGACAGGCAGCGGAATTGCCGATGTTGCTGCTGGGCGAAGAGTTTCAGATCCGGCAGATCTGGCAGGCGCAACTGACCAGCCTGGGGCGACGCCCGCAAGTGCAGGCCGAGCTGAACAATATGCTGGGGATTCTCGACAGTTTGCCGCACACCAAACTGGCGACGGTGCTGCCCGGGCGCTCACAGAGGGAATACGACGATCAGGATCTGCTGTGGAAGCCGCTGAGCGAGCCACGGGTGCCCCTGCAGGTTGGCCTGGTGTGTCGCGATGTGCAGCGCCAGCAGGCGTCTCTGGCGTTGCTGCGCACGTTGCTGGAAGAGGTGATTCAGCGTGAAGACAAACCGCTGAAAGCCGCGCCACCACTGGATCCGCTGCCCTGAAAACTTTTCTTCAGACAAAAGAAAACCCCGCCGAAGCGGGGCTTTGCAGACTGTTTCCCTGACATCCATTTCACTCCGCCACCCTGGCAGAATCCTACGTGTCCGTGTTGTTGCTTTGCGCTTCCTGCGCGACGTCCATGAGTTGTAGATTAGCTGTGGATCCAATCTACGCCTATGGGAGAACAGCAGCACGTCATGTAAGAGAATGCTTACATGACGTTACATCATCAGAACTGTTCAGCGTTCAGCAGGAACAGCGACTCGCTGCCCGCCTTCACCGATGCGCTCAACGAGTGGATACGCGGCAGCAGGCGGGCGAAATAGAAGCGCGCGGTGCCTAGCTTGCTGGCGTAGAAATCGTCCTGCGCTTCTTTGCCCAGCGCGGCTTTCGCCATCAGTGCCCACATGTAGGCATAAGCGGTGTAGCCGAACGCTTGCAGATATTCGACCGAGGCTGCGCCGATTTCGTTCGGATTGGTTTTTGCCCGATCCAGCAGCCACGCCGTCAACTCGTCGAGGGTGCTGACGGCATCGTTCAGCGGCTTGGTGAATTCGCCGAGGTCAGCGCTGGCGGTCGCGGTGAAGTGGCGGATCTCGTCAGCGAACAGCTTGTAGAACGCGCCGCCGCTGCCGACGATCTTGCGCCCGACCAGATCCAGTGCCTGAATGCCGTTGGTGCCTTCGTAGATCTGGGTGATGCGCACGTCACGCACCAGTTGTTCCTGGCCCCACTCGCGGATGTAGCCGTGGCCGCCGAAAATCTGCTGGCCGTGAACGGTGGTTTCCAGGCCCAGGTCAGTGAGGAATGCCTTTGCCACCGGCGTCAGCAACGCGACCAGATCTTCTGCGCGCTTGCGGGTGGTGGCGTCTTCGCTGAACTTGGCGGTGTCGAGTTGCATCGCCACGTAAGTGGAGAAGGCGCGACCGCCCTCGTTCGAGGCTTTCATGGTCAGCAGCATGCGACGCACGTCAGGGTGGACGATGATCGGGTCGGCAACCTTGTCCTTGTTCTGCGCGCCGGTCGGCGAACGGCTCTGCAGACGATCGCGCGCGTATTCGACGGCGTTCTGATAAGAGCGCTCGCCGCTGGCCAGGCCTTGAATGCCGACGCCCAGACGTTCGTAGTTCATCATGGTGAACATCGCCGCCAGGCCCTTGTTCGGCTCGCCGACCAGATAACCCACGGCTTCGTCGAAGTTCATCACGCAGGTCGCGGATGCCTGGATGCCCATCTTGTGTTCGATCGAGCCACAGTTCGCCGGATTGCGTGCGCCCAGACTACCATCGGCATTGACCATGAACTTCGGCACCAGGAACAGCGAAATGCCTTTCGGACCAGCCGGGGCGTCCGGCAATTTCGCCAGCACCAGGTGGATGATGTTCTCGGTGAGATCGTGCTCACCGCCGGTGATGAAGATCTTGGTGCCGCTGACCTTGTAGGAACCGTCGGCCTGCGGTTCGGCCTTGGTGCGGATGATGCCCAGGTCGGTGCCGGCGTGCGGCTCGGTCAGGCACATGGAACCGGCCCAGATCCCGGCGTACATGTTCGGCAGGTAGGCGGCTTTCAGCTCTTCGCTGGCGTGGGCGTTGATCGACAGGCAGGCACCGGCGGTCAGCATCGGGTACAGACCGAACGACAGGCTGGCGGAGTTGACCATTTCTTCGACCTGCGCCGAAACGGCTTTGGGCATGCCCATGCCGCCGTAGGCCGGATCGCCACCGACTCCAACCCAGCCGCCCTCAGCGTAAGTCTGATAGGCCTGCGGGAAACCGGCCGGCGTGGTGACGGCGCCGTCCTTCCAGTGGCAGCCTTCTTCGTCGGCAGCGCGGCTCAGAGGCGCGATACTTTTGCTGGTGACCTTGCCGGCTTCTTCGAGAATGGCTTCTACGGTTTCTGCATCGACAGTCTCGGCCAAGGCCGGCAGTTCGGCCCAGAGTTTGGCGACTTCGAATACTTCATTGAGGACGAAGCGCATATCGCGCAGCGGCGCTTTGTAGTCAGCCATGGCAAACCTCGCAAGATCTAAACAGGTGATTCGTGGAAGAGTGTTTTCGTTGAGGCCGAGTGTACCTCAACAACTTTTGCGACACATAGGGTCAACCGGTGACTGATTTGTTATTTTTGGTCACCAGCATTCAGAGATAAAAGAAAGCCCGCAATCAGCGGGCTTTTGAGTGATGACGTGTGGCTTGAGTCAGCCAGCGGCGCTGTCCATCCGCACCGCGCCGCGACGGTTCTGTCCGAACGCCATGACGCAGTTACGCCCGGCGCCCTTGGCGCTGTACAACGCCTGGTCGGCAGACTTGAGGACTTCTTCCGGCGTTCGCTGCTCGACGCGTTCGGCAACACCGATACTGACCGTCACCGAGACACTGGAAGCACCGCTGCCGCCACGCCGCTGACGACCTTGCTGGTCATCTTGCGGACGGTTTTCCTGATTACGCAGCTGAATGTTGTAGGAAGCAATCGACTCGCGGATCACTTCCAGGTGCGGCATGCATTCCTCGAGGGTTTTGCCCGCAAACACCAGGGCGAATTCCTCACCGCCATAGCGATATGCCCTGCCGCCGCCGCTGATTTTCGACAGTTTGCTCGCGACCAGGCGCAGCACCTGATCACCAACGTCATGACCGTGGGTGTCGTTGAATTTCTTGAAGTGATCGACGTCGCTCATCGCCAACACATAATTGCGACCCAGGCGCTGCATGCGCTCATTAAGCGCGCGCCGCCCTGGCAAACCAGTGAGCTCATCGCGGAAGGCCATTTGGTAGGCCTCATGCGCCACGGCGGCGGCAATCATCAGCATCACCTGACTGCACATGATGTTCAGGGTGAACGGCAGGATGAAGGTTTTCGGCAGCATCCAGAACAACCCGAGCAAGCCGACCAGTTGCGCCGCATGCAACGGGCGCGGGTTGCGCCAGTATTGCCAGGCCAGCAGCAGGAACGCCGAGAGAAACACCGGATAGGACATCTGGATCAGGCTCATCCAGGCGCCGTGCAGCGCAGGCCAGCGGATTTCCGAGAGCCACATCAGCAACGCCTGGGGATAACTTTGCTCAAGACCGAGGGCGACGCTGCCAAAGGCCAGCAACACGGCGAACCGCGCGACCATGTCCTGAAACAGATGGGTGCGCTCTTGCCACGCGGCGAACAGGCCGAACAACAGCGGCAACAGCAGACAGACCAGATGAAACACCACCGCGGCGTCTTCGCGCACTTTGCCGTTATCGCGGTAATAGTCAGTCTGGGTGTCGAGCAGAAAGTAGGCGATGTACACCGTGAGCATCAGAAACAGTTCGCGCTGACGTCGGTAAACCGCACAGTAAGCGCCGCCCAACAGCAGCACCAGAGTCGGCAACACGTTGAACAGCGATGTGAAGAACACATTGAGGTCTTTGACGTACGCAGCCGCCAACCCCGCAAGCAATAACAGCAGTGAAGGCAGGAAATGACTGAAACGTACAGCGGAAGAACGCGGCAAGGGTAAAGCTCCGACCCGTCATATCAAAGAGATGGCATTGTGCCTGCAATGTGGCCAGTTAAGCACACACAATGTGATCCAGATCACAGGCAGTCTCTTTAACGGCAGAAAAGCCGGGTTGCTGAGCGATTCAGCAACAAAAAAAACCGCTGCCCCCGGAAGAGCAGCGGTTTTGGTCAGACCGCGTTGAGGCTTAGTAGCCCAGTGCGAAGTCTTCTTCTTTCATGTCCATCAGGTTATTGGCGCCCGACAGCATGGTGGCCACGTGGGTTCGGGTACGTGGCAGGATGCGCTGGAAGTAGAAGCGCGCGGTTTGCAGCTTGGCGGTGTAGAACGCCTCGTCGGTGGTGCCGGCAGCCAGTTTTTCAGCAGCCAGGCGCGCCATGTCAGCCCAGAAGTAGGCCAGGCAGGCGTAACCGGAGTACATCAGGTAGTCCACGGAGGCCGCGCCGACTTCTTCACGGTCTTTCATGGCGGCCATACCGACCTTCATGGTCAGCTCGCCCCATTCCTTGTTCAGTGCAGCCAGCGGTGCAACGAATTCTTTGACGGCTTCGTTGCCTTCGTTGTTCTGGCAGAACTTGTGAACGATCTTGGTGAAGCCTTTCAGGGCTTCGCCTTGAGTCATCAGCACTTTACGGCCCAGCAGGTCGAGTGCCTGGATGCCGGTGGTGCCTTCGTACAGCATCGAAATGCGGCTGTCGCGAACGTTCTGCTCCATGCCCCACTCGGCGATGAAACCGTGACCACCGTAGATCTGCACCCCGTGGTTGGCGGCTTCGAAACCGACTTCGGTCATGAACGCCTTGGCGATCGGCGTCATGAACGCCAGCAGTGCGTCGGCCTTCTTCTTCTCTTCTTCGTCGACGCCGTACTTGACGATGTCGACCTGTTTGGCGGTGAAGTACACCATCGCGCGGTTGCCTTCGGCGAAGGCCTTCATGGTCAGCAGCATGCGACGTACGTCAGGGTGCACGATGATCGGGTCAGCGGCCTTGTCCGGCGCTTTCGGGCCAGTCAGAGAGCGCATTTGCAGACGATCGCGAGCATATTTCAGGCCGCCCTGGAAGCCGATTTCGGCGTGGGCCAGACCTTGCAGCGCGGTACCCAGACGTGCGGTGTTCATGAAGGTGAACATGCAGTTCAGGCCTTTGTTCGCCGGGCCAATCAGGAAACCGGTGGCGCCGTCGAAGTTCATCACGCAAGTGGCGTTGCCGTGAATGCCCATCTTGTGTTCCAGCGAGCCGCAGCTCACTGCGTTACGCGCACCGATGGTGCCATCGGCGTTCGGCAGGAATTTTGGAACGATGAACAGGGAAATGCCTTTGGTGCCAGCCGGTGCGTCCGGCAGGCGGGCCAGTACGATGTGGACGATGTTGTCGGCCATGTCGTGTTCACCGGCCGAGATGAAGATCTTGGTGCCGGAAACCTTGTAGGAGCCATCGGCCTGAGGCTCGGCCTTGGTGCGCAGCATGCCCAGGTCGGTGCCGCAGTGCGGTTCGGTCAAGCACATGGTGCCGGTCCATTCGCCGGAAACCAGTTTGGTCAAATAGGCTTCTTGCTGCTCAGGGGTGCCGTGCTCGGAGATGGTGTTCATCGCGCCGTGCGACAGGCCCGGGTACATGCCCCACGACCAGTTGGCTTCACCGACCATTTCGCTCACAGCCAGACCCAGCGACTCCGGCAGGCCCTGACCGCCGTGCTCGACGTCGTGCGCCAGGCTCGGCCAGCCGCCTTCGACGAATTGCTTGTAAGCCTCTTTGAAGCCAGTCGGGGTTTTCACACCGGACTCGCTCCAGGTGCAGCCTTCGAGGTCGCCCACGCGGTTCAGCGGTGCCAATACCTGCTCACAAAACTTGGCGCCTTCTTCGAGGATGGCGTCAACCATGTCCGGCGTTGCTTCGGAGCAAGCTGGAAGGCTCTGATAGTGCGCTTCGTAGCCGAGCAGTTCGTCACGAACGAAGCGAATATCACGCAAGGGGGCCTTGTAGTCAGGCATAGCGATAAACCTCTGCTGATGTAACCGGGAATGAACGACCGTGTTGATTTGTTATGACGGTCAAACAGTTGTTTGAAACATACGTTTACGCCGAAATCTTGTCAAGCGTCGATCTTTTGCCGTTCGTCATGACTTTTTTCAAATGCCGGACACGGCAAACCGCCATGAACTGCAAAGCGCCACGGGCAATGAAAAAAGATTAGTTGAGGGAGAAGGACTTACAACGAAAAACGCCGCGACAAAGCGCGGCGTTCAGCAGGCAGGGACCGCAAAAAATCAGGCAAACGTATCAATGATCGTACCGAGCATTTCATCGGAAGCCTTGGCGACCTTGGTGCCCAGCTCTACCTGAAACTTGCCCTGGGCCATTTCGGCCATGGCGCTGCCCGGATCCATTTGCTGACTGCGGTCGATACCGCGCAGACGATCGACCTGCGCTTCGGAAGACTGGCTGGTAACCGAACGCTCGATCGTATTATTGGCGATCTGGCTGGCGGCCTGATCGACACGATTCTGCCCGGTTTGAATGGTGCTCAAACCCGCATAAAAAGCTGTGTTACCGGTGATTTCCATGGGAGTTCTCATCCTTGGGAAGGATCAATGGTTGCCATTGAAGCAGAGGTGCCAGAAAAACACCCGTCAAAAATACTGATGGCACAGTGCCCTGTCATAGCCAAAAACATTAATCCAGCAGATCGAGTTGCAGATGATCCGCGACCGCCTCGGCACTGAGTGCCTTGAGTTTCGGCACGCGTCCCAGACACGGCGCGGGAAGCCGCTCGGCCAGCGTCGCCAGATTCTCTTCCAGCCGCGAGGTCTTCGGATCGATGATATTCGCCACCCAACCGGCCAGTTGCAGGCCATCGCGGGCAATTGCCTCGGCCGTCAGCAAGGCATGACTGATACAGCCCAGGCGCACGCCCACCACCAGAATCACCGGCAGCTTCAGCGCGATGGCCAGATCCGACAGATTGTCCTGATCCGCCAACGGTACTCGCCAGCCACCGGCCCCCTCAATCAAGGTGAAATCGGCATGCAGCGCCAGAATTTCGCGCATCGGCGCCAACAGCGATTGCACGGTCAGCGCGACACCCGCCTCGCGCGCCGCCAGATGCGGCGCGATGGCCGGCTCGAACGCGACCGGATTGACCTGTTGATAAGTCAGCGACACCGAACATTCAGCCAACAACGCCAGCGCGTCCGCATTGCGCAAGCCCTTGGCGGTTACCTCGCACCCCGAAGCCACCGGTTTGCCCGCCGCCGTACTCAGCCCCGCCGAGCGCGCAGCATGCAGCAATCCGGCTGCCACGGTGGTCTTGCCGACATCGGTGTCAGTCCCGGTGATGAAATAGGCTGCGCTCATAAGGGTTTCTCCAACACGGCGTAAACCACCTGATAAGTCGCCGGCAATCCCTGCGGCTGACGGAACTGTTCGTACGCCTCGATCAGGCCGAGGATCCGCGCCCGCCCGGTCAAACCACCCGGCCGCCCGGGGTTCAGATTGTGTGCACCGAGCGCCTTGAGTTCGTGGGTCAGGTTGCGCACATCCGGGTAGTGCAGCACATGCGCCTGATTCTGCAGACTCACCGAACGCAAGCCACTGGCGGCGCACAACTGCTCATACCGGGCGAATTCGCGGAAGCGGTTGACGTGCACCAGCCCATCGACCTGCCGCCAACTGTCGCGCAATTCGTACAACGTCCCGACACAAAGACTAGCAAACGCGAAAATCCCGCCCGGCTTGAGCACACGAAAAGCTTCGCTGAGCACCGATTCGAAGTCCGCACACCACTGCACCGCGAGGCTGGAGAAGATCAGCTCGCAGGTCGAATCCTGCAATGGCAGACGCTCCGCATCACCCGCGATGAAATGCTGCGCGCCGCCCAGTGGCCGTGCGTGATCGAGCATGCCCTCGGCGATATCCAGTGCCAGCCCCTGCCCCTCGACATATCGCTCGGCCAATGCGCGAGTGAAATAGCCGGTGCCGCAGCCAAGATCCAGCCAGCGCGACGGCAGAAAATCTTCCGGCAACCGCTGCAGCAACTGTGAGCCGACATCACGCTGCAATTCGGCAACACTGTCGTAACTGGCCGCCGCACGGGAGAAAGAGGCCGCGACCTGGCGCTTGTCGGGCAAGCCGCCGGGCAGCGCAACAAGAGACAAATCAGTCATCACCGCACTCGTGTAGAAAAGCCTGGATCGCACCCGCCACGCCATGGGGGTCTTCCAGAAGAAACGCATGACTGGCCTGTTCGATCAGACCAATTTCGATATCCGGCAACAGCGCGAACAACGCCCCCGCCGCTTCGGCCGGCACCAGGCCGTCCTGCCCGGCGAACAGGTGTAACTGCGGTCCGCGAAACGCCTGCAACGCTTCCCGGGTATCCAGTTGGGCGAGCAGTTCCAGCCCGGCCAACAAGGTTTCGGGGGCCGAATTCGGCGCACCGCCGAGCAGCAGTCGCGACATGCCGCGCGGGTCCTGCGCGCCCTGAGCACACAACAGCGAGAATCGTTTGAGGGTCATTCGCGGATCGGCCTGGCAGCCGCCGAGAAATGCATCGAACGTCTCGTCCGGCATCGCACTCGGCCAATGCTCGTGGGCCACGAAAGAAGGATTGCTCGCCAGCGTCAGCAGACCGCAGCAACGCTCGCCGCGCCGTGCTGCCAATTCAGAGGCAAGCATGCCGCCCAGCGACCAGCCGCCCAGCCACACATCCTGAGGAATACGTTCATCGAGATCGTCGAGCCACTCCTGCAAGTCGCTGGAATCAAGCTCGGGCAACGGCTCGATCTCGACATACAGATGCTCGTCGAGTCCCTGTAACGCTGCGGTCAAAGGCTCCAGCGGCGAAATACCAAGGCCCCAGCCCGGCAGCAGAATCAGACGATCACGCATGGCTTGGCTCCGGCGGCAGTTGGGCAAAGCAATCGGCCAGTCCTTCCAACAATAGCTGCACCTGCGCCTCGCTGTGGGCAGCGGTCAGGGTCACGCGCAGGCGTGCGCTGCCCGCCGGGACGGTCGGCGGACGGATTGCCGTGACCATCAAGCCGCGCTCGCGCAGCATCTGCGACAGGCGCACGGCGCGACCGGCATCGCCGATCAGAATCGGCTGGATCGGGGTGAAACTGTCCATCAATTGCAGGCCGATCTGCTCGGCGCCGTGGCGGAACTGGCGGATCAGCGTCTGCAAATGTTCACGACGCCAGTGTTCCGTGCGCAGTAATTCCAGACTTTTCAGCGTTGCGCAGGCCAGCGCCGGTGGCTGGCTGGTGGTGTAGATGTACGGCCGGGCAAACTGGATCAGGCTTTCGATCAGCTCTTCGCTGCCGGCGACAAAAGCACCCGCCGTGCCGAACGCCTTGCCGAGGGTGCCGACCAGCACCGGCACATCGTCCTGACTCAAGCCGAAATGCTCGACGATCCCGCCGCCATTGGCGCCGAGCGGGCCGAAGCCATGGGCATCATCGACCATCAGCCACGCGCCCCTGGCCTTGGCTTCCCGGGCCAGCGCGGGCAGATCGGCAATGTCGCCGTCCATACTGAATACGCCATCGGTGACCACCAGCGTGTTGCCCGTGGCTTTCTCCAGACGCGTGGCCAGACTGTCGGCATCGTTGTGCAGATAACGATTGAAACGCGCGCCGGACAACAGACCGGCATCCAGCAACGAGGCGTGATTGAGGCGGTCTTCCAACACCGTATCGCCCTGCCCCACCAGTGCCGTGACCGCACCGAGGTTGGCCATGTAGCCAGTGGTGAACAGCAACGCACGCGGCCGGCCGGTGAGGTCAGCCAGTGCTTCTTCCAGTGCATGATGCGGGCTGCTGTGGCCGATCACCAGATGTGACGCTCCGCCACCCACGCCCCAGCGCTCGGCACCGGCGCGCCAGGCTTCGATCACCTGCGGGTGATTGGCCAGACCAAGGTAGTCGTTATTGCAGAACGCCAGCAACGGCTGCCCGTCGACCACCACTTCAGGCCCCTGCGGGGACTCGAGCAACGGACGCTGGCGATAGAGATTTTCAGCACGGCGGGCAGCAAGGCGTGCGGCGAGATCGAAAGACATGCAGGCCTCGACAGTCAGATCAGATGAATCAAGACGGACACAGACCCTGTGGGAGCTGGCTTGCCAGCGATGACGGTGACACATTCAACATAGATGTCGACAGCCACTCCGCTATCGCTGGCAAGCCAGCTCCCACAGTGTTTTGCATCGCATCAAAAAACTTAGATGGCAGCGTTATAGAACTGCTCGCTGCTCTTCTGCTCCACCAGCGCCTGCTCGATCGCGGCCTGATGCACCTCATCGGCATGCTCTTCACGGGCTTCTGGCTGAATACCCAGACGCGCGAACAGTTGCATGTCCTTGTCGGCCTGCGGGTTGGCAGTGGTCAGCAGTTTGTCGCCGTAAAAAATCGAGTTGGCACCGGCAAAGAATGCCAACGCCTGCATCTGCTCGTTCATCGCTTCGCGGCCGGCGGACAGGCGCACGTGGGATTGCGGCATGAGGATGCGCGCCACGGCAAGCATGCGGATGAAATCGAACGGATCGACGTCGTCGGCGTTTTCCAGCGGCGTGCCGGCGACTTTCACCAGCATGTTGATCGGCACTGACTCCGGATGCTCCGGCAGGTTGGCCAGCTGGATCAGCAGGTTGGCGCGGTCGTCCAGCGACTCGCCCATGCCGAGGATGCCGCCGGAGCAGATCTTCATCCCCGACTCACGCACGTAGGCCAGGGTCTGCAGGCGCTCGCTGTAAGTACGGGTGGTGATGATGCTGCCGTAGAACTCCGGCGAGGTGTCGAGGTTGTGGTTGTAGTAATCCAGGCCAGCCTTGGCCAGCGCTTCGGTCTGTTCTTGATCGAGACGACCGAGAGTCATGCAGGTTTCCAGACCCATGGCTTTCACGCCTTCGACCATCTTCAGCACATACGGCATGTCTTTGGCCGACGGGTGCTTCCACGCCGCCCCCATGCAGAAACGCGTGGAGCCGATGGCTTTGGCGCGGGCAGCCTCCTCGAGGACTTTCTGCACTTCCATCAGCTTTTCTTTTTCCAGGCCGGTGTTGTAGTGACCGGACTGCGGGCAGTACTTGCAGTCTTCCGGGCAAGCACCGGTCTTGATCGACAGCAGGGTCGAAACCTGCACGCGGTTGGCGTTGAAATGTGCGCGGTGCACCGTCTGCGCCTGGAACAGCAAGTCGTTGAATGGCTGTACGAAGAGCGCTTTGACTTCGGCTAAAGACCAGTCGTGACGCAGGGTGGCAGAGGTGCTGGCGCTCATGGGCAGTTCCTTGGTTATGCTTGGCTGGCGGCTGCGGGAACGGAATACCCACAGGCGCGACACGGATGTTCGGCATATTTAAGGAAGAGTCATGCGCTGTCAACCACGATACGCACAACAGGTTTACATCTGTTTAAAAAACGTACAGACCTGCTTGCTGTGCGATGAGCCCGCAGAAGCAGAATTGCCAATGTGCGTCGCCTGTGAAACCGAGCTGCCGTGGCTCGGCGACCAGTGCCAGACGTGCGCGTTGCCGATGCCGGCTGTCGGTCTGACCTGCAGCGAGTGCCTGCTAGAGCCGCCGGCGTTCGAACAGGTGGTCGTGCCGTGGCGCTATGACTTCCCGGTGGACAGTCTGATTACACGCTTTAAACACAAGGCGAAATGGCCGTTTGGTCACCTGCTCGCCGACGTTGCCGGACAATACCTGCAACATCGCTTCGATGAGGGATTGCCACGACCCGACGCGTTGGTGCCGGTGCCATTGGCCAGCAAACGACTGCGCCAACGCGGGTTCAATCAAGCGGCGATGCTCGGGCGATGGTTGAGCCAACAGCTGGATCTGCCTTTTGAGGAACAGGCGCTACGGCGGGTCCACGACACCAGCGCCCAGCAGGATCTCGACGCCAAGGCGCGCAAGCGCAATTTGCGTCATGCCTTCGCGCTGAACCCTGACACCGATGTGAAAGGTCGGCACTTCGCATTGATCGATGACGTGCTGACCACCGGCGCCACGGCCCAGGCATTGGCGCGACTGCTAAAAAATGCAGGCGCAGCGCGGGTTGACGTGTATTGCCTGGCGCGCACCCCAAAACCAGGGAATTGAAGTCAGCACAATCCCCTTGTGGGAGGACAGTGTGTGGCTTGACTCTTGTGGCTCAAGCCGCCAACTTCACTTTCCACCGCCATCGTGAAAAGCCCCCCTCCATGTCCATGCCGTCTCTGTTATCCCAGCACATCGTCCGCCGTCCGCAGCGCATCGCCCTGCTGCAACACATTGCCGAACAGGGCTCGATCACCCGCGCCGCAAAAAGCGCCGGGCTGAGTTACAAGGCCGCTTGGGATGCGATCGATGAGTTGAACAACCTGGCGCAGAAGCCACTGGTGGAACGTGCGGTCGGCGGCAAGGGCGGCGGTGGCGCCAGATTGTCCAGCGAAGGCGAGCGGGTGTTGCGTCTGTATCAAAAGCTGCAAGCTTTACAGGCACAGGTGCTGGAGGCCGCTGAGGACGCCAGCGATCTGGATCTGCTTGGGCGATTGATGCTCAGAACCAGCGCGCGCAATCAACTGCACGGAAAAGTCGTGGCCATCGAAGGTCAGGGTCGCAATGACCTGATCCGCCTCGAACTGGCCGAAGGCCTGTGGATCAACGCGCAGATTACCCACGACAGCACCGTGCATCTGGAACTGCAACCGGGCACTGAAGTGGTGGCATTGATCAAGGCCGGCTGGCTTGAACTGCTGGCGGCGGACCAAGCTGCAACATCTGGACACAATCTACTAAGCGGCACCCTCGAAGCCATTCTCGATGCCGAGGACGGCCCCAGCGAAGTGCGCATCGCTTTGCCCAACGGCCAGACGCTCTGCGCTCTGGCTGAGCCGCTGCAGCTTCGCACCCGCGGGCTGAGTGTCGGGCAACCGGTGCAGGTGCAGTTCTCGCCGTCCAATGTGCTGATCGGCACGCCGCTGTAATCAGGCGCTGCAACGAAAGCGTAATCGACGCTCATTAAGGTGGCTGCCAAAACCAAGCAGGGAGCCTGATGTGAGCCTATTAGAAGAAAACCAATCGACAGACCTGGAAAAAATGGTCGGCCTCAGCCGTCGCGGTTTCATCAGCGCCGGTGCGCTGTGCGGCGCCGCCATGTTCCTCGGCGGTAACCTGCTCAGCCGCAGCGCGCTGGCCACCGGCATCAGCGCCGGCAACAGCCGCTTGCTGGGTTTCGAGAGCATTCCCGCCGCCACCACCGACGTCATCAGCCTGCCCAAGGGCTACAAGTCCTCGGTGCTGATCAGTTGGGGTCAGCCATTGCACAAGAACGGCCCGGCGTTCGACCCGAGCGGCAATGGCACCGCCGCCGCACAGGAAGTGCAGTTCGGTGACAACAACGACGGCATGAGCCTGTTCGAATTCCCCGACGACAGAAACCGCGCGTTGATGGCGATCAACAACGAATACACCAACTACCGCTACCTCTACCCGCACGGCGGCATGCCGCAATCGGCCGAAGACGTGCGCAAGGCGCTGGCCTGCGAAGGTGTGTCGGTGATCGAAGTGCAGCGCAAGAACGGCCAATGGCAGTTCGTCCAGGGCTCGCGCTACAACCGGCGCATCCACGGCAACTCGCCGTTGCGCATCAGTGGCCCGGCGGCGGGTCACGAGCTGATGAAGACGGCCGCCGACAAGCACGGCAAGAGAGTCCTCGGCACCTTCCAGAACTGCGCCAACGGCAAGACACCGTGGGGCACCTATCTGACCTGCGAAGAAAACTTCACCGACTGCTTTGGCAGCAGCAACGCCCAGCAGCAGTTCGATCCGGCGCAGAAGCGTTACGGCGTGTCGGCGGCCAGCCGCGAGATCAACTGGCATCCGTTCGATCCACGCTTCGACATGGCCAAGAACCCCAACGAGCTCAACCGTCACGGCTGGGTGGTCGAGATCGATCCGTTCGATCCGCAATCGACCCCGGTCAAACGTACCGCGCTGGGTCGCTTCAAACATGAAAACGCCGCACTGGCCGAGACCGACGACGGCCGCGCCGTGGTGTACATGGGCGACGACGAACGGGGCGAGTTCATCTACAAATTCGTCAGCCGCGACCGCATCAACCACCGCAACGCCAAGGCCAACCGCAACATCCTCGACCACGGCACTTTGTACGTGGCGAAATTCGATGCCGGTGACGGCAACCCGGATCACCCGAAAGGCCAGGGCCAGTGGATCGAACTGACCCATGGCAAGAACGGCATCGACGCCAGCAGCGGTTTCGCCGATCAGGCCGAAGTGCTGATCCACGCCCGTCTCGCCGCCAGCGTGGTCGGCGCCACGCGCATGGACCGCCCGGAATGGATCGTCGTCAGCCCGAAGGACGGCCAGGTCTATTGCACCCTGACCAACAACGCCAAACGCGGCGAAGACGGGCAGCCGGTGGGCGGGCCGAACCCACGCGCGAAAAACGTCTACGGGCAGATCCTGCGCTGGCGCACCGACCGCGACGATCACGCCTCGAAGACCTTCGCCTGGGATCTGTTTGTGGTCGCCGGCAATCCAGGCGTCCATGCCGGTACGCCGAAGGGCGGCTCGTCGAACATCACCTCGCAGAACATGTTCAACAGCCCCGACGGGCTGGGCTTCGACAAGGCCGGGCGCTTGTGGATTCTGACGGACGGCGACTCAAGCAATGCCGGCGACTTTGCCGGGATGGGCAACAACCAGATGCTCTGTGCCGACCCCAAGACCGGCGAGATTCGCCGCTTCATGGTCGGGCCGATTGGTTGCGAAGTCACCGGGATCAGCTTCTCGCCGGACCAGAAGACCCTGTTTGTCGGGATTCAGCACCCGGGCGAGAACGGTGGTTCGACCTTCCCCGAGCATCTGCCGAATGGCAAGCCGCGTTCATCGGTGATGGCGATTACCCGTGAGGATGGCGGGATCGTCGGCGCCTGACAGGCCCTAATCGCTGGCAAGCCAGCTCCCACAGGTTCTGCGCTGATTTGAAAATAGTGCAAGACTTTGTGGGAGCTGGCTTGCCAGCGATAGCGTCCTCCCAGACACCAACCCACTCCCCCGCTGCCATCTGCGCTACCATGCTGGGCCGGACGCGGCAGCCTGCTGCGCGCAGGAGTCAGCATGGCCCACCCGTTTGAAACCCTTACACCCGATCTCGTGCTCGATGCCGTCGAAAGCATCGGTTTCCTCAGCGATGCGCGCATTCTCGCGCTCAACAGCTACGAAAACCGCGTCTATCAGGTCGGCATCGAAGACTCCGAACCGCTGATCGCCAAGTTCTACCGTCCGCAACGCTGGACCAACGAAGCCATCCTCGAAGAACACCAGTTCACCTTCGAACTGGCCGACGTCGAAATCCCGGTGGTGGCGCCGCTGATCCACAACGGCCAGACCCTGCACGAACACGCCGGTTTCCGTTTCACCCTGTTTCCGCGTCGCGGCGGCCGTGCGCCGGAGCCGGGCAATCTCGATCAGTTGTATCGCCTCGGCCAGTTGCTCGGGCGCATTCATGCAGTCGGCGCCACCAAGCCGTTCGAACACCGTGAAGCACTCGGCGTGCAGAACTTCGGCCATGCCTCGCTGGCAATATTGCTTGAAGGCAACTTCATCCCCAAGAGCCTCCTGCCAGCCTACGAGTCTGTGGCCCGCGACTTGCTCAAGCGTGTCGAAGACGTCTACGCCGCCACGCCGCACCAGAACATCCGCATGCACGGCGACTGCCACCCCGGCAACATGATGTGCCGCGATGAAATGTTCCACATCGTCGACCTCGACGACTGCCGCATGGGCCCGGCTGTGCAGGACATCTGGATGATGCTGGCGGGCGATCGTCAGGAATGCCTCGGCCAGCTTTCGGAACTGATGGATGGCTACAACGAATTCCACGACTTCGATCCGCGCGAACTGGCGCTGATCGAACCGCTGCGCGCCCTGCGGCTGATGCACTACAGCGCGTGGCTGGCGCGGCGCTGGGACGACCCGGCGTTTCCGCACAGCTTTCCTTGGTTCGGCACCGAACGGTATTGGGGCGATCAGGTGTTGGCGCTGCGTGAGCAACTGTCGGCGCTCAACGAAGAACCTTTGAAATTGTTCTGAATTCAAGATCAAAAGATCGCAGCCTTCGGCAGCTCCTACATGGATCGCATTCCCCTGCAGGAGCTGCCGAAGGCTGCGATCTTTTCGCTTTCTGACACGACACTTCTATACAACCTCCTTACAATCCCTCCTTTGTTAGCTGCCTAAGCAAGGATTCTGCATGCAAGCCGCCAACCCGCGTCGCGGGTACATTCTGGGCCTGAGTGCCTACATCATCTGGGGCCTGTTCCCGATCTACTTCAAGGCTATCGCCGAAGTCCCCGCTGTCGAGATCATCATTCACCGCGTGTTGTGGTCGGCGCTGTTCGGCGCACTGTTGCTGATGGTGTGGAAGCATCCGGGCTGGTTGCGTGAATTGCTCGACAACCCCAAACGCCTGGCGATTCTGGCCCTGAGCGGTACCTTGATCGCGGCCAACTGGCTGACCTACGTGTGGTCGGTGAACAACGGACGCATGCTCGAAGCGAGTCTCGGTTACTACATCAACCCGCTGGTCAACGTGCTGTTGGGGATGTTGATTCTCGGCGAACGCCTGCGGCGCATGCAGTGGATCGCTGTGGGGCTGGCGGCCATCGGCGTGGCGCAGCAAGTGTGGCAGGTCGGCAGTCTGCCGTGGGTGTCGCTGGTGCTGGCGCTGACCTTTGGTTTTTACGGTTTGATCCGCAAACAGGCGCCGGTCAAAGCCTTGCCGGGGCTGGTCGTGGAAACCTGGATGCTGGTGCCGATCGCCATTGTCTGGTTGTTGTTCAACCAGACCGCGACCAGCGCACAACCCGAATTCTGGACCACCTCGCAAGCCTGGTGGCTGGTAGCCGCCGGCCCGGTGACGCTGGTGCCGCTGGTGTGCTTCAACGCTGCCACGCGCCACTTGCCTTACACCACCATCGGCTTCCTGCAATACCTGGCACCAACCCTGGTGCTGCTGCAGGCAGTGCTGCTGTTCGGCGAACATTTGTCGTCGAGCACCCTGATCGCGTTCATCTTTATCTGGGCCGGTCTGGCCGTTTACAGCGTCGATGCGGTGATCAGTTTGCGTCGGCGCAGCTGATCAAAAAACGCACAAAGCTTTGCAGGCCACGATTCTCGTGGCCTGCAACGTTCCTTCCCAAGGTTATCCACAGCGTGATCCCCGCCGTTTGTGCGCAAGTCACTGAATGCTGGCGGTTTTTTGATCAGTTCCCGGCAAGCCACAGCCTGCGTGGCGTTGCGCCCGGTCTCTACAGGTTATCCACAGGCAGGTGCACGTTAAAACTGGATAACCCTGGCGGCGCTTAAACGTCTGTGCGTAACACCAGTTCGACCATCAGATCATCGGCCAGGGTTTCCAGGCGCGATTGCAGCACGTCCAGCGACAGGGTCAGCGGCACCGCGAGAATTGCTTCGGCGTGGAATAACGGCTCGCTGCTCATGGGCGCCGGGCGCACTTCGGTCACCAGCCGCTCGAGGTTCACCCCCTGCTCGCTGAGCAAACGGGTGATGTCGCGCACGATGCCCGGACGGTCGTTGCCCACCAGCTCCATGGCGATCGGTTTCCAGGTACAGGACTGCTCGATGCCGCTCTCGGCAATCAGCACACGAATGCCCTGCGCCGACAGTGCTTGTAGGGAATCGACTAATTCGTCGTAAGCCTCCGCCGGCACGGCCACCCGCAGAATCCCCGCGAACTGCCCGGCCATCCGTGACATGCGGCTTTCCAGCCAGTTACCGCCATGCTCGGCGATGCATTGGGCGATGCGCTCGACCTGCCCGGGCTTGTCCGGGGCAAACACAGTGAGTACGAGATGGTCCATGGCGCAGCCCTCTTGTCATGACTTTTGTTATAGAAAGGCAAGTATAGGCAAGGGTTTGATTCAGCCCAGGCAGCAGACCCGTGTCCTGGTTTTGGATGCAACCTGTGGCGAGGGGATTTATCCCCGATCGGTTGCGCAGCAGCCGTAAACCCTGTCAGCTCGGTCTACCTGTCAGCGCGCAGGGGGCGTCTTCGCCACCCATCGGGGATAAATCCCCTCACTACAGCAGTGTGCACCGCAGGGGGATGCCATAGCAGGCAGAAAGCATTTATGTGTACAACTTTTTATATTTAACTGGAACAATCTGCTGGTTTTTTGAGAACATCCCGTTCCGCGACGTGACCGCAATGCGGCATGAGGTCGCAGAACGACGTAATTAGTCTGATTTTCACAAGCGCAACTCATCATGTAGTATGCCGCAGCGCGCACTACATAACGCTGGATCGATGTCTGCCCAAGGCACGTTCGCAATCCTGAAAGCCCCGTCAGCAAGGCCCCCAAGCCGTTGATTGGTCCCAGCCCAGCCGCCAGCAATGGCATGTACTGGTCGGAAGGTTTGTGGTTTAAATGGCCAGAGGCTTCATTGTTAAATTGAAGAGCTGAAAAGCGAAATAGCTGAGCAGAGTGAGGCAAGCAATGACTGAACACGTTCAAGTCGGTGGCCTGCAGGTCGCCAAAGTCCTGTTCGACTTCGTGAACAACGAAGCCATTCCCGGTACCGGCCTCACCGCCGAAAAATTCTGGGAAGGTGCCGACAAGGTCATTCATGACCTGGCGCCGAAGAACAAAGCCCTACTCGCCAAACGCGATGACTTCCAGGCTCGTCTTGATGCCTGGCATCAGGAACACGCCGGCCAGGCGCACGACGCCGTGGCCTATAAAGCCTTCCTGCAAGAAATCGGTTATCTGCTGCCAGAAGCGGCTGATTTCCAGGCAACGACGCAAAACGTCGATGATGAAATCGCCCGCACCGCCGGCCCGCAACTCGTGGTGCCGGTGATGAACGCCCGCTTCGCCCTCAATGCCTCGAACGCCCGCTGGGGTTCGCTGTACGATGCCCTGTATGGCACCGACGCGATCAGCGAAGACGGTGGCGCGGAAAAAGGCAAAGGCTACAACAAGGTGCGTGGCGACAAGGTCATCGCCTTCGCCCGTGCGTTCCTCGACGAAGCGGCGCCACTGGCTGCCGGCTCCCACGTCGACTCCACCGGTTACAAGATCGCTGACGGCAAACTGCTGGTCTCCCTCAAGGGCGGCAGCAACACCGGTCTGCGCGACGATGCTCAGCTGATCGGTTTCCAGGGCGATGCCAATGCCCCGATCGCGATCCTGCTGAAAAACCACGGCCTGCATTTCGAAATCCAGATCGACGCCAGCACCCCGGTCGGCCAGACCGATGCCGCTGGCGTCAAAGACATCCTGATGGAAGCGGCACTGACCACCATCATGGACTGCGAAGACTCCGTAGCTGCTGTCGATGCCGACGACAAAGTGGTGATCTATCGCAACTGGCTCGGCCTGATGAAGGGCGACCTGTCCGAAGAAGTCGCCAAGGGCGGCCAGACCTTCACCCGCACCATGAACCCGGATCGCACCTACACCAAGGTCGATGGCAGTGAACTGACCCTGCACGGTCGCTCGCTGTTGTTCGTGCGTAACGTCGGTCACCTGATGACCATCGATGCGATCCTCGATAAGGATGGCAACGAAGTGCCGGAAGGCATCCTCGACGGTCTGGTGACCTGTCTGGCGGCGATGCACAACCTCAACGGCAACACCTCGCGCAAGAACACCCGCACCGGCTCGGTCTACATCGTTAAACCGAAGATGCACGGCCCGGAAGAAGCGGCGTTCACCAACGAGTTGTTCGGTCGAATCGAAGACGTGCTGGGCCTTGCCCGCAACACCTTGAAAGTCGGGATCATGGACGAGGAGCGCCGCACCACGGTCAACCTCAAGGCCTGCATCAAGGCTGCCAGCGAGCGCGTGGTGTTCATCAACACCGGCTTCCTCGATCGCACCGGTGACGAAATCCACACCTCCATGGAAGCCGGCCCGATGGTGCGCAAGGCCGACATGAAGGCCGAAAAGTGGATCGGCGCCTACGAGAACTGGAACGTCGATATCGGTCTGAGCACCGGCCTGCAAGGTCGTGCGCAAATCGGTAAAGGCATGTGGGCGATGCCCGACCTGATGGCAGCGATGCTCGAACAGAAAATCGCTCACCCGCTGGCCGGCGCCAACACCGCCTGGGTACCGTCGCCGACCGCTGCTGCGCTGCACGCGCTGCATTATCACAAGGTCGACGTGTTCGCCCGTCAGGCCGAACTGGCCAAGCGTGCCCGCGCTTCGGTGGACGACATCCTGACCATTCCGCTGGCGGTCAACCCGAGCTGGACCCCGGAGCAGATCAAGAACGAACTGGACAACAACGCCCAGGGCATTCTCGGTTACGTGGTGC
Source organism: Pseudomonas sp. AO-1 (assembly GCF_019775695.1). Lineage (NCBI taxonomy): Bacteria > Pseudomonadati > Pseudomonadota > Gammaproteobacteria > Pseudomonadales > Pseudomonadaceae > Pseudomonas > Pseudomonas sp. AO-1. Next base: position 740,391 of record NZ_CP079947.1, on the reverse strand, counting down.
GCTGGATCGACCAGGGCGTGGGTTGCTCGAAAGTGCCGGACATCAACGACGTCGGCCTGATGGAAGACCGTGCGACGCTGCGGATCTCCAGCCAGCACATCGCCAACTGGCTGCGCCACGGTATCGTCACCGAGGCGCAAGTGATGGAAAGCCTCAAGCGCATGGCGCCGGTGGTTGACCGGCAGAATGCCAACGACCCGCTGTACCGTCCGCTGGCACCGAACTTCGACAGCAATATCGCCTTCCAGGCGGCGGTCGAACTGGTGATCGAAGGCACCAAACAGCCGAACGGCTACACCGAGCCGGTGCTGCACCGTCGTCGTCGCGAGTTCAAGAAGGCCAATGGCCTGTAACTTGCGCTGACTGCCGGACATGAAAAAGCCCTGATCTTGCGATCAGGGCTTTTTTGTTTGGGCTGAAACCCCAAGCAGGCAGTAATCCCTGTGGCGAGGGAGCTTGCTCCCGCTCGGCGGCGCAGCCGTCGTAAATTCAGCGAATGCGATGTGTCAGGATTAATGTGGATGCAGGGTTTGGGGCCGCTTCGCAGCCCAGCGGGAGCAAGCTCCCTCGCCACAAGGGTAGCGGCTAAACACGATTTACGGTTCGATGCCCAATTCGTGTTTGACCAGGCCCAGCAACTTGGCCGTATCAATCGGCTTGAGCAGAAAATCCACCACGCTCAGATGCATCGCGGCAATCGCGTCTTTTACATCGGCATCGCCGGAAACAATGATGATCGGCATCGCTGCCCGCACCGATTCGCGTACCTGGCGGATCAAGTCCAGACCATCGACGTTGCCCATGCGCAGATCCGTGATCACCAGACCAATCGAGGGTTTTTCCGCGAGCATCTTCAGCGCGGTTTCACCGCTGGCGGCGGTCATGCAGTGAATACCGTCCAACGCGAGAATCTCCGACAACAGCTCCCGGGCGTCCTTGTCGTCATCGACGATCAGCACACGCTGCGGCGGCAAGTCGGGTTCGAGCATGACAGCGCTGAGCGCTTCACGCTCGGCGTCGCTCAAAATATCGTGGTCGGACATGGCACTCTCTACGTTTTCAATTCAGTCACCTGGCACAGTCGTCAGACATCGCTAAGCACAGCTTCAATGTGCACTTCGTCGGATTTTTTTCCAAGAGGCTGACGCGAGAATTTCCGACTGTTTTTGTAGGGTTCTTCCCAAATGTGCCGAACGGCAACCCCAACCTAGACTTACGTCCAATGGGCACCCTGCACGCAGGGGCCGACCATGGCTGCAACGATCCGACAACAACAATTCAAAAAAGACTGCGGTAATGGTTATGAGTAAAGCGGACGCCTTCACCCAGGCAGGGAAGACCGCGGTGTTGCAGAACATTCAGGGCACCCTGCAATTCCTCCAGCGCTTCCCGCCTTTCAATCAGATGGAACACGCCCACCTGGCTTTTCTGGTGGAGCAGTGTCAGCTGCGCTTCTATGGCCAGGGCGAAAGCATCATCAAACCTGCCGACGGGCCGGTCGAATATTTCTACATCGTCAAACAAGGCCGCGTGATCGGCGAGCGTCAGCACATCACCCGGCCCGGCACCGAAACCACCTTCGAGATCACCACCGGCGAATGCTTCCCGTTGGCCGCACTGATTGGCGAACGGGCCACCCGTACCGAACACCTGGCTGGCGAAGACACCTTCTGCCTGCAGCTGAACAAACCGGCGTTCATCAAACTGTTCGCCCTGTCCAACAGCTTCCGCGATTTCGCTTTGCGCGGGGTCAGCAGCCTGCTCGATCAGGTCAACCAGCAAGTCCAGCAGAAAGCCGTGGAAACCCTCGGAACCCAGTATTCGCTGAACACCCGCCTCGGCGAATTGGCGATGCGCCATCCGGTGACCTGCAGCCCCGACACGCCACTGCGCGAAGCAGTGAAGCTGATGCACGAGCAACAAGTCGGCAGCATCGTCGCAGTGGATGAACACAAGGCGCCGCTGGGGATCTTCACCCTGCGCGATCTGCGCGAAGTGGTCGCCAATGGCAGCGGTGATTTCAGCGAAGCCATCGAGCGCCACATGACCTGCTCGCCGTTCTTTCTGTCGCCGGATCACAGCGCCTTCGACGCGGCGATCGCCATGACCGAACGGCACATCGCCCACGTCTGTCTGGTCAAGGATCAGCGCTTGTGTGGCGTGGTCTCCGAGCGCGATCTGTTCTCCCTGCAACGGGTCGATCTGGTGCATCTGGCCCGGACCATCCGCAGTGCCCAGCGCATCGAGCAACTGGTGAGTCTGCGCGGCGAGATCGGCCAACTGGTCGAACGCATGTTGGCTCACGGTGCGTCTTCGACGCAGATCACTCACATCATCACCCTGCTCAACGACCACACCGTGTGCCGGGTGATCGAACTGACCCTCGCCGAAAAAGGTGACCCCGGCGTGCCGTTCAGTTGGTTGTGTTTCGGCAGTGAGGGCCGGCGCGAACAGACGCTGCACACCGATCAGGACAACGGCATTCTCTTCGAAGCGAGGGACGCGGCGCAGGCGGCGGAGATTCGCGGCAAGCTGCTGCCGATCGCCCAGCAGATCAACCAGAGTCTGGCGCAGTGCGGCTTCAGCCTGTGCAAGGGCAACATCATGGCCGGCAACCCCGAGCTGTGCCTGTCCCGGGCAGAATGGGCGCGACGCTTTGCAGCGTTCATTCGCGAGGCGACGCCGGAGAACCTGCTCGGTTCGAGTATCTATTTCGACCTGCGGGTGGTCTGGGGTGACGAGAAAGGCTGTGCGCAACTGCGCCGCGGGATTCTCGACCAGGTCGGCGACAACCGTTTGTTCCAGCGCATGATGGCCGAGAACGCCCTGCGCAATCGCCCGCCCGTGGGGCGTTTCCGCGAGTTTGTGCTGGCGCGCAAAAACGGCGAGAAAGCCACCCTAGATCTCAAGGTCCAGGGCCTGACGCCCTTCGTCGATGGCGCGCGCCTGTTGGCGCTGGCGCATGGCATCGAAACCAACAACACCCTCGAACGCTTGCGTCAGCTGGTCGAAAAACAAGTCATCGAACGGCTCGACGGCGCAGCTTATGAAGAGGCTTATCACTTCATCCAACAGACGCGCATGCAGCAGCATCAGATCCAGACCCGTGAAAATCTGCCCTGGTCCAACCGCGTCGACCCGGACAGCCTCAATCATCTGGACCGGCGCATCCTGCGTGAATCGCTGCGCCAGGCGCAGCGCCTGCAAAGCAGCCTGGCCTTGCGGTATCAGTTATGAGCCTGTTTTCGTGGCTGCGGCCGGCCAGCCCACTGCTGTCGGCAGACCTGCAACAGCGCCTGGCAAAACTGCCGACCATTGGCGAACTGAAAGAATGCAGCCTGCGCGAGCAGCGCTGGGTGGTGCTCGATCTGGAAACCACCGGGCTGAACCTGAACAAGGATCGCGTGTTGTCGATCGGTGCAGTGGTCATCGAGGACGGCGCAATCGACTTCAGCCAGCAGTTCGAACGCACCCTGCAATGCCGCGAGCTGAAGCTCAGCCCCAGTGTGTTGATTCATGGCCTGGGGCCGAACGCGGCTGCCGCCGGCAGCGACCCGGCCGAAGCGCTGCTGGAACTCATGGAGTTTATCGGCGACAGCCCGGTGCTGGCGTTTCATGCGCCCTTCGATCAGCACATGCTCGGACGCGCACTGAAGGAACACCTGGGCTACAAGCTGCAGAACGTGTTTCTGGATGTCGCGGACATGGCGCCGCTGTTGTGCCCGCAGGCGAATATTCGCGAGGCCGGGCTGGATGAATGGATCGACTGGTTCAAACTTGAGGTGTTCGAGCGGCACAACGCGAGCGCCGATGCGCTGGCCACAGCGGAGCTGGCGTTGATCCTGTTCTGCCGGGCGCGGCAGCAGCAGATTCATAGTCCATTGAATCTGCAGCAGCGCTTGAGTCAATGGAAACGCCGTCAGCAGGCACCCTCCTTCTAGATTTTCGGCCGAACCACATCCCCTGTAGGAGCTGCCGCAGGCTGCGATCTGTTGATCTTGTTGTTAAAGCAAGATCAACAGATCGCAGCCTGCGGCAGCTCCTACAGGGCTCACCGTTAACTTCACCCGACCAGTGGCCAATTGCTAACCATTCCCACCTCTGCGAGAATCGCGAACAATTCTCGTTGGTTAACATTTCCCAATCGGTGCGTCTGGTGTCGTCAGTCCCAAGCCCTCACAGTGAAATCGTCGGTGCGTTGTATCGCGACCATCGCGGTTGGCTACTGAGCTGGCTGCGGCGCAATGTAGCTTGCCCGCAACGGGCCGAAGACCTGAGCCAAGACACCTTCGTGCGCCTGCTCGGTCGCGATCAACTGCTGACCCCGCGCGAACCCCGGGCGTTTCTGGTGGCGATCGCCAAGGGCCTGTTGTTCGACTACTTCCGTCGCGCCGCGCTGGAACAGGCCTATCTCGCCGAATTGATGCTGATCCCCGAAGGCGAACAACCTTCGGTGGAGGAACAGCAGTTGATCCTGGAAGACCTCAAGGCCATCGACCGTCTGCTCGGCAAACTGTCGACCAAGGCCCGCGCCGCTTTCCTTTATAACCGCCTCGACGGCCTCGGCCACGCCGAAATCGCCGCGAAGCTCGGCGTCTCGGCGCCCCGCGTGCGGCAATACCTCGCGCAAGGCATTCGCCAGTGCTACATCGCCCTCTACGGTGAGCCGACATGAATCCGGCCAGCTCCAAACCGGTCTCGGCCCAGGTGCTGGACGCGGCGATTGCCTGGCAATTGTCGCTGGATTCCGGCAGTCCGCTGGAGCGCGAGGAGTTCGCCAAATGGCATGCGGCCCATGAAGAACACGCCCGCGCCTGGCGCCAACTGGGCATGCTCGATCAGCGCTTCAACGTCGCCAACGGCCCGGCCCGCGCTGCGTTACTGCAATCGCGCGAAGGCATTCGGCGGCGCGTGCGCAAGCTCGGCAGCGGATTGGCCAGCGTGGTGGCGGTGATCGGTCTGGCGCTGTTTGCCGGTGATCGGTATTTGCCGCTGGATTACTGGCTTGCCGATCAACGCACCGCCACCGGCGAACAGCGCACGGTACGCCTGGCCGATGGCACCGTGCTCAATCTCAACACCCACAGCGCGGTGGATGTGCGCTTCGATGCCAGGCAGCGGCTGATCGTATTGCAGGAAGGCGAGATCATGGTCGAGACCGGTCACGGTGATGCGCGGCCGTTCATCGTCGAAACCCGCGAAGGCAGCATGCGCGCATTGGGGACACGGTTTCTGGTCAAGCGTGAAGACCAAGGCACGCGTCTGAGCGTCTTGCAATCGGCGGTGGCGGCGCATCCGCAAAGTCATCCTGACGAGCAGATCCTGCGCGAAGGCCAGCAGGTGTTGATCCGCAATGACGGCCTCGACGCGGTCGCCGCGCTCACGCCCGGCGCCGACGCCTGGACCCGCGGCATGCTGGTGGTGGATAACGCGCGGCTCGAAGATCTGGTGCATGAACTGGGTCGTTATCGCCGAGGGCATCTGGGCGTGGCGCCGGAAGTCGCTGACCTGCGCATCACCGGCAGTTTCCCGCTGCACGACACCGACAAGGCCTTGAGCGCCCTGCTGCCGACCCTGCCGGTGCAGATCGAGCAGCACACGCCGTATTGGGTCACGGTGGCCAAAGCAGATACAAAACCCTGATTTATCTGGTGCCCGAGCGGCCGCCATCGCTGGCAAGCCAGCTCCCACAGAGATCGATGGTGAATACCAATTCTGTGAGCTGCGCTGAACCTGTGGGAGCTGGCTTGCCAGCGATGAGGCCGCCCGCAACTGCACAAAACCAATGTTGCCACGCGAATCGGCTGCCCCACTCCCAGTTAATCGACATTATTTTCATCCAGCCCTATCACTTTTCAATTCTCGTCCGGCACACAGGCAATTGAGAAATATTTCCATTCAGGAGCCTTCGCATGTCCCGTTCGCTAGACACCTTGTTGCGCCCCAGTCTGCTGGCCGTCGCCATTGCCCTCAGCGCGCCGCTGATCAGCAACCCGTTGCTCGCCGCTGAACAGGCGTCCAACGTGCGTACCTACAATCTGCCGGCGGCGCCGCTGTCGACCACGCTGAACCAGATCGCCAGCCAGGGTGGCCTGGCGCTGTCGCTCAATCCGTCGCTGGCGGCGGGCAAGACCTCGGCGCCGGTCAACGGGCAATACGACGCCGCCGGCGCTCTGCGCGCAGCGCTGCAAGGCACCGGTCTGCAACTGGAACAAAGCAGCACGGGCACCTACAGCCTGGTTGCCGTGCCTGAAGGGACACTGGCGCTGCCGGAAACCGCCGTGATCGGCGTGGAAAACCTGGAAACGGCCTGGGGTCCGGTCGAAGGCTACACCGCCACCCGCACCGCCGCCGGCACCAAGACCGACACCGCGCTGGTCGAAGCACCGCGCTCGATCTCGGTCGCCACCCGCCAGCAAATGGACGACCGCAGCGTGCACAGCCTCGATGACGCCGTGCGTTATATGCCGGGCATCACTGCCAGCAGCTACGGCAGTGACACCCGCGCCGACTGGCTGCGCGTGCGTGGCTTCGAGCCGACCCAGTTCCTCGATGGCCTGCCACTGCCAAAAGGCGTGTACGCCAACCCGAAACAGGAAACCTGGAACCTCGATCGCCTCGCCCTGCTGCGCGGCCCGGCCTCCTCCGTCTACGGCCAGACCCCACCGGGCGGCCTGCTGGACATGGTCAGCAGGCGCCCGAGCAGCGACGCCAGCAGCGAAATCCAGCTGCAGTACGGCAGCGACAACCACCGCCAGATCAACTTCGCCAGCACCGGCAAGATCGACGACGCCGGCCAGTTTCTCTACGGCATCAGCGGGGTGGTGCGCGACAGCGACACGCAGATCGATAACATCGAAAACAAGCGCTACAACATCGCGCCAAGCCTGACCTGGAACATCGACGACGACACCAAACTCACCCTGCTGAGCCAGTTCACCCGCGACGATACCGGCATTACCAGCCAGTTCCTGCCGGTGCAGGGCACCAAGATCGACATGCCGTTCGGCAGCGTCTCGCACCACAAAAACCTCGGCGACCCGAATTGGGAATACTACGACCGCACTTACTACGCGCTCGGTTATGCGTTTGAACACCGGCTGAACGATGTCTGGCAGTTCAAGCAGAACCTGCGTTACACCAAGTCGGATCTGTCGTTCCAGGCCTTGACTGTCGGTTCTTACCCGTACACCCAGGTGGACGATCAAGGCAACGTCGGGCGCACCAGCACCAGCGTTGACGAAGACATCAGCCAGTTCGCGGTGGACAACAACTTCCAGGCCGACTTCGCCACCGGTGACATTCGCCACACCGTGCTGTTGGGGCTGGATCACCAGCGCAGCAACACCAACTACCTGTCGATCTACGGTGACGGTCTGAAAACCAACGTGCTGAAGCCGATCTACGGCCAGCCGATCGTTCGTCCGGATCGCTCGACCGCGTATTACGACTACGACCAGAAGACCTACCAGACCGGCCTCTACGTGCAGGACCAGATGGCCCTCGACCAATGGCGCCTGACACTGGGCGGTCGTGAAGACTGGGTCCACACCGGCACCAAATTCTTCAACAAGGCCGACGCGACCAACACCCAGCGCGACAAGAACTTCAGCGGTAACGCAGCCCTCAGCTACGTGTTCGACTCAGGCTTCGTCCCGTACATTTCCTACGCCGAATCCTTCCAGCCCACCACCGGCGCCGACGCCTCCTCCACCGGTTCGCTGAAGCCGACCGAAGGCAAGCAGTGGGAAATGGGCGTCAAGTACCAGCCACCGGGCAGCAAGACCCTGCTGACCGCCGCCGTGTATGACCTGACGCAGAAAAACGTCGCAGTCACCACCACCGTCGGCAACACCCCGATCACCAGCCAAACCGGCGAAGTGAAAGTCAAAGGCCTGGAACTGGAGGCGACCTCGGACGTCACCGATAACCTGAAAGTGATTGCCGCCTACACCCTGGCCAAATCCGAAGTGCAGAAAGGCGACTACAAAGGCAACCGCCTGCAGCTGATGCCGAACCAACAGGCCTCGCTGTGGACCGATTACACCTGGCACAACGGCGTACTCGACGGCTTCGGTATCGGCGGTGGCGTGCGTTACACCGGCAACACCTACGGCGATCAGGGCAACACTTGGCTGGGCAAGGCCAATGCTTACACCGTGTTCGATGCCTCCGTGCATTACGACCTCGGTCGCCTGGACAACAGCCTCAAAGGTGCATCAGTGGCGGTCAATGCCACCAACCTGTTCGACAAGGACTACATCTCCACCTGCGACGGCTTCTATTGCTACTACGGCGACCAGCGCAGCGTCGTCGCCAGCGCCACCTACAAGTGGTAAGCGCGTGAGCTGAAACAGGTCCTGTCACCAGGCCGTCCCCCGTGGACGGCTTCGGTGTTTTTGAAGGTCATGAAATGAAAAGTAAAACAATTCGCCGCTGGTCGTTCATCCACACCTGGACCAGCCTGATCTGCACCGTGTTTTTGCTGCTGTTGGCACTGACCGGTCTGCCGCTGATTTTCCATCACGAGATCGAGCACCTGCTCGGCGATGCCCCGCAAGTGCGCGAAATGCCCGCCGACACCCCGCGCCTGAACCTGGCGCAACTGGTCGAGGCCGCAGAAAAGCATCGCCCCGGCGAAGTGGTGCAGTACTTCGGTTTCGAGGACGACGAGCCCAACGCCGTGCTGACCATCATGGCGAAAACCGCCGGTACCGAGCCGAATTCTTCGCACACGTTCATGCTCGATGCGCGCACCGGTGAAGCGCTGGAAACCCCGTCAGCCAATGGCGGGCTGATGCTGTTCATCCTGCGCCTGCATGTGGACATGTTCGCCGGCCTGCCGGGCAAGTTGCTGCTGGCGTTCATGGGTCTGTTGTTCGTGGTCGCGATCATTTCGGGGACTGTGTTGTACCTGCCGTTCATGCGCCGCTTGCAGTTCGGCACCGTGCGCCAGGACAAGTCCTCCCGGCTGCGCTGGCTCGACCTGCACAACCTGATCGGCGTGGTTACGCTGACCTGGGCGCTGGTGGTCGGTGTCACCGGAGTGATCAGCGCCTGTGCCGATCTGATCATCGCCGCGTGGCGCAATGACTCGCTGACCGCCATGGTCGCGCCCTACCGCGATGCCCCGCCGCTGACCCGACTGGCCCCGGCCACCCGCCTGCTCGACATCGCTCGGGACGTGGCGCCGGGGATGAACCCGGACTTCATCGCCTTCCCCGGTACGCGGTTTTCCAGCGAGCATCATTACGCGGTGTTCATGAAGGGCGGCACGCACCTGACCTCGCACCTGCTGACGCCGGTGCTGATCGACGCCGGCACCCTGCAGGTCACTGCCGTGGCCGAGCGCCCGTGGTACATGGACGCCATGGGCCTGTCGCAGCCATTGCACTTCGGTGACTACGGCGGCATGCCGATGAAAATCCTCTGGGCGACCCTCGACGTGCTGACCATCATCGTCCTTGGCAGTGGCGTGTATCTGTGGGTGGTGCGGCGTAAAGCGGCGAAACCGGTGACGGTGGAGGCGGCCGCATGAAGCCGCGTCAGAGCAATTTCTGGAAGGTCTTCAGCACGCCGCTGGTGATTGCGCTGCTGAGTGCGGCGGGGTTGTTTGCGGCGTTGTTGGGGGATGGGATCTGGGATGCGTTGAGCTGGATCGGGCTGGGCGTTCCGGCGTATCTGGCCATTAGAGGTTTGTTGCAGCGAAACTGAACACCTGTAGGAGCTGCGGCACGCTGCGATCTTTTGCTCGTGATGCTTTTCAAGATCAAGATCAAAAGATCGCAGCGTTCCGCAGCTCCTACGGCTAACCTGCTGTTCTTCGATGACCACCGAGGTTTGCCAATGTCCGCCCCCAGCATGACCCTGTTCCACAACACGCTCTCCCCGTTCGTGCGCAAAGTGATGGTGCTGCTGCATGAGACCGGCCAGCAGGATCGCGTCGCTCTGCAAGACTGCGTGCTCAGCCCGGTCAGCCCGGACGCTGCGCTCAACGCCGACAATCCGCTGGGCAAGATCCCGGCCCTGCGTCTGGCCGACGGCAGCGTCATCCATGACAGCCGCGTGATCCTCGAATACCTCGACCAGCAGCATGTCGGCAACCCGCTGATCCCCCGCGACGGCGCGGCCCGCTGGCGCCGTCTGACCCTGGCCTCGCTGGCCGACGGGATCATGGATGCCTCGGTGATGGTGCGTTACGAACTGGTATTGCGCGCCCCGGAAAAGCACTGGGACGAATGGCTCGATGCCCAGCGCGAGAAGATCCGCCGCGCCCTGGCCTATCTGGAAAGTGACGCCATCGCCGAGCTGACCAGCCATTTCGACGTGGCCGCCATCAGCGTGGCGTGCGCATTGGGTTACATCGATCTGCGTCATCCGGATCTGGACTGGCGCAGCGCCAATCCACAACTGGCCAACTGGTTCTTTGAAATGAGTCAGCGACCGTCCATGGTCGCTACCCTGCCCAAGCCTTAAATCGGCGGAACCTGTTCTGGCCTCATCGCTGGCAAGCCAGCTCCCACAATGGATTTGGGTATGACAGAACCCTCTGTTTCAGCACAAATCCTGTGGGAGCTGGCTTGCCAGCGATGGCACCACCTGGGTTGCGACGGCAGTGCTGCAACAATCAGCGTCACCAAAACCTCCACCTCTCGCTGATCTTCACGCAATCCCAACCCGCTCATTGCATCGCCTCCACATCAAACGCCAGCGGCTTGGCCGGTTTTTGCCCGATCCCGTACCAATCGAGTTTGCGTGTCAGCACCATGAACACCCCGAGCAAGCCGAACAGCAACAGCGAACCCATCAGCAGCGCATAGTCCTCGGCGCTCAGCAGGCCATACAGCAGGCCATACAACGCCGCCAATCCTGCGGAAAAACTCAGGCCGTGGCGCACGCTGTGCAGCACGTGACAGACATAAAATCCGATCAACAACACACAGCCACTGGCCGACAGCAGATAGGCCAAAGCAAAGCCGATGTGCTCCGACAGCGACAGCAACAACAGGTAGAAGAACGCCAGCGCCACCCCGACCAACGCGTATTGCACCGGGTGCACCGCGAGGCTCTTGAGCACTTCGAACAGGAAGAAACCGGCGAAGGTCAGGACAATAAACAACAACGCATATTTGATCGCACGGTCACTCTTCAGGTACTGATCCACCGGGTCGATGAAACTCACGCCAAAACTGCGCCCGTTGAACGCCTCGCAATCATTGCCCATCACACAGCGATTCATCGCTTCTTGCAGGTTGGTGGAGAAAAACGAGGTCTGCCAATCGGCGCTGAAACCCTGATCACTGATCTCGCGTTTGCCCGGCAGGAAGTTGCCGATGAAGCTGGGGTGCGGCCAGTTCGCCGCCAGGCTGACGTGGCTGGTTTTGCCCACCGGCAACACCTGCAGCGAACCGGTGCCCTGCAGGCGCAGGTCGAAACCGAAGGTCAGCTCCGTGGCGTTACGGGTGTCCAGTGTCGGCAACATGACCCGCACGCCTTCGCCGAGCCAGCCCACCTGGGTGCCAGGCACAAAGTCCAGACGCTGGCCGTCGAGTTCCAGTTTCAGCGCGTTTTCAATGCCGCGAATATCACTGATGCCCACCGCCAGAAACGGCGCGTCGAACTGGTAATCGGCAAAGTCTTCTTTGATGCCTAACTGCGCCGGCAAGGAGAAATGCCCGCTGATGCGATTGTCAGCATGGAACAATCGCGCTTGGTAAATGCCCCGGGCGCGCAGCTCGGTCTGCACCTGGCCGTCGAGCTCGAAGCGCTCCGGCAGAAAGTACAAACGACCGCGTTCCTCGCCGAGCTCTTCATAGCGCTGACTGGTTTTCTCGTTGGTCTTCCAGGTGCGTACCACCTTGCGATACGGCACCACCATCACCGGCCCGCTCAGTTGCTGGCTGTAGCTGGAACTGCGGGCGATGTCTTCGAGCACGCCGTCGCGCAGTTGCTGGCGGTCGTCGATGATGCCGTCAATCATCAGCAGCGGGATCAGCAACAGCAGGATCAACAGGGCAATGGCCCCGAGCTTTATGGTCAGATTTTTGTTCATGGGACTCTCCCTGTTTGGATGGGCAGAGTCTGCTGTTGATGTATGAGGGGAATGTGGGGGGAATATGGAGATTGTGTGGAAAGATCAAAAGATCGCAGCCTTCGGCAGCTCCTTGGGATTGCGTTCCCCTGTAGGAGCTGCCGAAGGCTGCGATCTTTTTTACGCTTTCAAGGCAGGCGCAAAATCACTTCCACACCGCTCTCGACATTGCGAATCTGCATCGACCCACCATGCAACTTAACCACCTCTTCAACAAAGTTCAGCCCCAACCCGGTGCTCTTGCGCCCACTGTCCGGACGCGGCAACGAATAAAACCGCTCACTCAAGCGCGGCAAGGCGTAATCGGGAATCGGGGCGGCTTCGTTGAACACGCGCAACTCGACCTGCTCCCCGACACGTTCGGCACTGAAACGCAGCAACCCGGCGATCGGGGTGAAATCCAGTGCATTGTCCAGCAGATTGCCCAGCGCCTGACGCAGCAGAAACGGCTCGCCGATCAGCAGCAAATTCGGCGCAATGGTCTGCTCGACCGTGAGCCGCCGGCCTTCGATCCGCGCTGCCTGCGCGCGCAATAATTCATCGATCAGCGCCGCCAGCGGCACCGCCACGCGCTCCTCGAGACCCTGGCGCTGTTCCACCTGAGCCAGATTCAACAGGCGCTCGATCAACTGCTGCATCCGCGCGCTTTCACTGTCGATGTTGCCGACAAAGCGCAGGCGCTGAATCGCTGGCATTTCATCCTGCAGCAACTCCGCGGCACCGCGAATGGCCGCCAGCGGACTCTTCAATTCATGGGTCAGCGTGTGCACGTAGCGTTCGACGTAAGCCTTGCCTTCCAGTTGGGTGCGCATCTGCTCCACCGCCGTCGCCAGTTGCTCCAGTTCACCGCCACGGTAATGCGGCACCTCCACCCGGCGCCCCTCACTGACCGCTTTGGCGTAACCGGTCAAACGGTGCAGCGCACGGCTCAGCCACCACGACAGCAAGGCACCGAACAGCAGGCCGAGGCCGATCAGCCCGGCCCCGTAAAACAGCAAACGCCGCTCGGTGCGATCGACGTAAGGCTGCAAGGAGCTATTGGGCTTGGCCACGGTGACCACGCCGACGATTTTGCCGTTGTCGCGGATCGGCGCGCCGACGTGCATCACCGACGACGCCGGGTCGTTCGGATCGCTGCGGGTTGAGCGCGCACCGTATGCGCCGCGCAGGGTCAGGTAGACGTCGTTCCAGCGCGAGTAATCCTGCCCGACCGCCACGCCACTGGAATCCAGGACCACGATGCCTTTGGCGTCGGTGACGTAGATGCGATGGTTGACCTGATTTTTCGGCAACCCCCAGATGGTCGCCTGCGGCTGGCGTTCGCCGTAGGCACGCAACAACTCGGGCCAGCGGTTCTCGCTGAGCGTGCCGGCCTTGAAATCATCACGCAAAATCTCCGCCATCAGGTTGGCGGTATCGACCAGGGTTTCTTCGGTGGACTGACGCACACCGGGGCGGATTTCTTCCATCACCGTGTTGAGCACGAAGTAACCGGTCAGGCCGATAAACAGCACATACACCAGAAAAATCCGCAGCCCCAGCGACATCAGCTGTGCCCCGGGCTGTAGCTGTAACCGAGGCCGCGATGGGTCTGGATCGGCTCGGCGTCGGCCCGCACCAGACGCAATTTGGCGCGCACGCTTTTGATGTGGCTGTCGATGCTGCGCTCGTAGCCGGCGTCGGCAGCAACCCCCAGCGCGTCGAGCAGTTGCTCGCGGCTGAACACCCGCTGCGGTTGTTCGAGCAGGCATTGCAACAGGCGAAATTCATGGCGGGTCAGGCTCAACGGCTGTCCCCGATAGACGATCTGTACACGCTCGGCATCGATGCGAAACAGCGTCGAGGACGCTTCAACCGCAGGACGCGGCGCCATGCGCTTGAGAATCGCCCGAACCCGCGCCGCCACCTCACGCGGGCTGAACGGCTTGACCACGTAATCGTCGGCGCCGATCTCCAGCCCCACCACCCGGTCGATCTCGGCGTCCCGGGCGCTGAGGAACAGCACCGGCACTTCACTGAAGCGCCGCAGCTGCTTGCAGGTTTCGAAACCGCTGATGTCCGGCAGGCCGATATCGAGAATGATCAAGTCGGCCGGGGTCTGCCGTTGATGCTCCAGCGCCGCGGCGCCAAGGCTCAGCCACGTGGTCGTGAACCCCTCGCCCTGCAGGGCAAAAATCAGCGTGTCGGCAATCGCCGCTTCGTCTTCGACAATCAGGATATGAGGCATGGCGTCCGAGCCCATGGGTTAAGTGCGCGAACGGTGCCCCAAGCCTGACCTTACGTCAATGAGACCACTTAGCAGTCTGGCTTGTCGGCGGTGAAACGCCGCGCCGGGTTCACTGCGGCGCCAAACTCGCGCAAGGCCTTGGCACCGATCAGCAGCGGGTAGTTGAAGTTGCTGCGGTCGGTCAGGTTGACCTCAACGGTACGCTTGACGTTGCCCAGGCACAGTTCCAGATCGACCACCGGGCGTTTGGCGACTTCAGTGCTGTCGCCCTCGTCCTCTTCGTCCGAGCGGCTCTTGATCTTGCTGATCCGCGCGATCTTGTGCTCGTACACTTTGTTGCTGGCGTCCTTGGTGCCGAGGCGGAAGCGCACCCAGTTTTCACCGTCGCGGGTGAAGGTCTCAATGTCCTTGGCCGACAGCGAGGCGGTCAGCGCGCCGGTGTCCATCTTGGCCTTGAGCACCTCACCACCGATTTCCGGCAGCGCGATGTATTCATAACGCCCGTACAGGGTCGGTTCGGCGGCCATGACCGGCAGGGCGACGAGGGCAAACAGTGCAAGGAGGGATTTCACGTAGAGGGCTTCCTTGGAAAATGAGGGCGTCAGACGCGAGATTTTAGACAGCCATCAAGGAATTCGTTCGCCCTTGATATCGCATCGCTGGCAAGCCAGCTCCCACAGGTTTCTCTGCCATTCACGGAAATCACATGCACTGGAGATCCTTGTGGGAGCTGGCTTGCCAGCGATGGGGCCAGCACAAGCCTCACCAATTGGCTCCAGCATAGCCGCCCAAAAGTGAAACATTCGTCACCGCCGATTTGGCCTGTCGCCCGAAGCCACTTATCATGGCGCGCCCATCCGCCTTCATAGAGTTGCTTATGCGCCGCCTGCTCACCGGCTGTTTCGTCACCCTGCTGCTATTGCTCAACACCCTGATCCTGATCGGGCCGTTGATGGTCTTTGCCCTGCTCAAACTGATTGCGCCAGGGCGCTGGCGCGATTACGCCTCGTGGGCGGTGATGTGGATTGCCGAGACCTGGGCGGAAATCGACAAACTGATCTTTCGTCTGTGCATCCCCACTCAGTGGGACATTCGCGGCGGCGCAGATCTGCGCGGTGACACCTCGTATCTGGTGGTCAGCAACCACCAGTCGTGGGTCGACATTCCGGCGCTGATCCAGACCCTCAACCGGCGCACGCCGTTCTTCAAGTTCTTCCTCAAGAAAGAGCTGATCTGGGTGCCGTTCCTTGGTCTGGCGTGGTGGGCGCTGGATTACCCGTTCATGAAGCGCTACAGCAAGGCGTTTCTGGCGAAGCATCCGGAGCTGGCGGGCAAGGATCTGGAAATCACCAAACAGGCCTGCGAGCTGTTCAAGCGCCAGCCGGTAACGGTCGTGAATTATCTGGAAGGTACTCGCTACACCGCGGCGAAAAGCGCGCAGCAGCAGTCACCGTTCAGGCACCTGCTCAAACCCAAGGCCGGTGGCGTGGCGTTTGTGCTGGCGGCGATGGGGGAGCAGCTGGATGCGCTGCTCGACGTGACCGTGGTTTATCCACAGGAGAACATTCCCGGGTTCTGGGATCTGATCAGCGGCAGCGTGCCGCGGGTGATCGTCGACATCCAGACCCGCGAACTCGACCCGGCGCTGTCGCAGGGCGATTACGAGAACGATCCGCAGTTTCGCCAGCAGGTCCAGAACTGGGTCAACCAGCTCTGGACCGAGAAGGATCAGCGCATCAGCGAACTGCGCGGTGAGCGCGGCTGAATCAGCTGCCGCTGCCGGCGCCCCAGATGTTGCCCAGACTGCTCAACAGCGAACCGCCAACACCCTGTTGACCCAGGTATTGCAGGATCACCGGGGCAAACTGGCCAACCATGCCGCTGTCCATGCCCAGCGCACTGAAAGCGTTGTTCAGGTCGCTGGTGGTCTTGACGTTGCCCAGCGCATTTTCCAACCCGGCTGACTTGCCCGACGAGCCCAGCAACCCGCTCAATGCCGCCAGATTGCCGCTACCGCCCGACAGTTTGTCGATGCCCGGCACTTCTTTGGCCAACTGCGAATAATCGGTGCTGCTCAATTGGTTCTTGGCCAGGCCCAACATCGCACTGGTTCCCCCTACAGCTTGCTGGGGCGTGACGTTCAGCGCACTCAAGGCACTCAGCAATCCAGCGGTTTCCGAAGTCGGTGCAGCGGCGGCAGCCTTTTCACCCCCTTGCATACCCGAGACTGCACCGGCGACATCGTTCAAGCTGAAACCGGCAAACACCGGGCTCGCTGCAAGGGTCATCAGTGAAGCCAAGGCCATACCGCGTGAAATCTTCATTCAGACATCCTCTTGCGCTGTGGTAACCGCCCGCTTATGGGCGGCAAAACTGCCGGTTTGACCGGGTTTGCGCCGGCATGTTCCTCGCTGGCGCATCCATTTTCAGGATAGCCACGTATATAAAACGTGAAACCGTGGATAACCCGAGATGAATGGCACAAGCGCTGTCGCTGAACTAGCCTGTGAACAGCCCGAGCAGCGCCCTCGTCGTCCGCCCATTGCCTGGAGAACCGTCATTTCCACCGCCGACACCGATCAGTTGCGCCAGTTGTTGGCCCAGTGTTCACTGGGCGATCGGCGTGCATTCGAAACCCTCTATCGCAGCGTCGGCCCGCGCTTGCACGGTGTCGCCTTGCGTTTCATGGGCCGGGCAGATCTGGCCGAGGACGTGCTGCAGGAAAGCTTCGTGCGCATCTGGAACAACGCCTCGCGCTACGAAGCCCATTTGTCGGCGCCGCTGACCTGGATGATCAACATCACTCGCCACCAGGCCATCGACCAGTTACGCAAACAGCGTGACCGGCCGCTGACCGACTTCGAACAGGCCACCCTGCCGGACGAAGGCCCTTCGGCCCACGACCTGTTGAACAGCAGCCGCGAAGCCAGCGCGTTGCACCGTTGCCTCGACACCCTCGACGGCATGCAGCGCCAGTCGATCAGCGTCGCCTACTTTCAGGGCCTGTCCTGCTCGGAACTCGCCGAACACCTGGCCGCGCCGCTGGGTTCGGTGAAATCGTGGATTCGCCGTGGCATGGAACGTCTGCGCAGGTGCCTTGAATCATGAACTACCAGACCCCTGCCCTGCGCCGCGCCCTCGCTGCCGATTACGCCATCGGCCTGATGTCGGCGGCGGCGCGTCGGCGCTTTGAACAATTGCTGCTGGACGATGCAGCACTGCGCACAGAACTCGCTCACTGGCAGGAAAGCCTTGCCAGCCTGACCGACGCGGTTCCAGAGCAACCGGTGCCGGATCGGGTGTGGCAAGGCATCACTGCGCGCATCGAACCGCAAGTACTGCACGTCCCGGAAAAACGTCCGTTCTGGAACTGGCTGCGGGTCACTGCCGCGCTGTGTTCGATCGTGGTGCTGGTGTTCCTCGGTTCCCTGTACAACCGCGACGACGCCCGCTACCGCGCCACCCTGCTGAGCGCCGACGCGCAACCGGCGCTGAAGGTCGAGGCGCATGCGGACTATCTGCAGGTCGAACCGCTGACATTGGCGGCAGTCGGGCCAGATCGCAGCCTGGAACTGTGGGCGATACCCGCCGATGGCAAGCCGATTTCGCTGGGGGTGATTCCTGCAGGCGGCAAAGGCAAGGTTGAACTGAGCGCGGCGCAGAAAGCCTTGATCGGCCAGCCGATTGCGCTGGCGGTGAGTCTGGAGCCGAAAGGTGGTTCGCCGAGCGGACAGCCGACCGGGCCGGTGCTTTACCAAGGCGCTTTGGCAGCCCTCTGATTGCAAAAATCAAAAAATCGCAGCCTTCGGCAGCTCCTACATCGATCCCTGTAGGAGCTGGCGAAGGCTGCGATCTTTTAGGCCCGTTGGTTGCGCGTCAGGCTAATCGATATTTCAAAACGATCCATGAACCTGTCAGATCTGACAGTAGGCGTTACTAATCATGCACGCGATCATTGCGGCTCCCATTTATGTAACGGAGTACAAATGATGAAGCTGACAATTGCCACGGGCATCGTAATCAGCCTGGCCATGATGAGCACCGCTTACGCAGCCACTTGCCCGACGGTGTCGATCACTCACTCTCAAGACGCTGAAGATCTCACCTTTACCTCAGCACGCCTTAAAGACAAAGACACAGCCGATTCGGTTGTCATCTGCCGATATGAAGGCAAGAACGATATGGGTGCGTCTTCGGGCCTGCGGCTCGGCGTTCCGGTAAAAGCCACCGGAAGCAATTGGAAAGGTGAAGATTGTGCAACCGCTGACGGCGATGCCAGCAAGTGCGCATTTAAATAGTTTGGTTACTCAAAAAAGGCAACCCATCGGGTTGCCTATTCCTATGCGTAAAACTTACGCCGCACTGAACAACCGATGCGGATCGATCACAAACTTCTTCGGCACACCGGCATCGAACTCGCCGTAACCTTCCGGCGCCTGGTCGAGGCTGATGACTTGCACACCCACCACTTCGGCGATGTTGATGCGGTCCCACATGATCGCCTGCATCAGCTGGCGGTTGTATTTCATCACCGGGGTCTGGCCGGTGTGGAAGCTGTGGGATTTGGCCCAGCCCAGACCGAAGCGGATGCTCAGGCTGCCCATTTTTGCGGCGGCGTCCACGGCACCCGGATCTTCGGTCACGTACAGGCCCGGAATACCGATCTTGCCCGCCACGCGCACCACGCCCATCAGCGAGTTGAGCACGGTGGCCGGCGCTTCGGCTTTCACCCCGTCATGCCCGTGGCCGCGCGCTTCGAAGCCCACGCAGTCCACCGCGCAATCGACTTCCGGTTCGCCCAGCAGTGCGGCGATCTGCTCGTGCAGCGGCGTGTCCTTGGACAGGTCGACCACTTCAAAACCCTGAGCCTTGGCGTGCGCCAGGCGGATGGTGTTGACGTCGCCGATGATCACCACCGCCGCGCCCAGCAAGCGCGCCGAGGCCGCAGCGGCCAGACCGACCGGGCCGGCGCCCGCGATGTACACGGTGCTGCCCGGGCCAACGCCCGCCGTCACCGCACCGTGATAGCCGGTCGGCAGAATGTCGGAGAGACAGGTCAGGTCGCGGATTTTCTCCATGGCCTTGTCGCGATCCGGCAGTTTCAGCAGGTTGAAGTCGGCGTACGGCACCAGCACGTATTCAGCCTGGCCGCCGGTCCAGTCGCCCATGTCGACATAACCGTAAGCACCGCCGGCGCGGGCCGGGTTGACGGTCAGGCAGACGCCGGTGTGTTGCTCCTTGCAGGAACGGCAGCGCCCGCAAGCCACGTTGAACGGTACGGAGACCAGGTCGCCGATTTTCAGGTTCTCGACGTCGGAACCCTTCTCGATCACTTCGCCAGTGATTTCATGGCCCAGCACCAGACCGGTCTGCGCCGTGGTCCGGCCGCGCACCATGTGCTGGTCGGAGCCACAAATGTTGGTGGACACCACACGCAGGATCACCCCGTGCTCGATCTTCCTGCCACGCGGGTCCTGCATTTTCGGATAGTCGATTTTCTGTACTTCGACCTTGCCAGCGCCGAGATACACCACACCACGATTGCCAGACATGCTTTCACCTCGCTGTTGTTTTTATGGAACCGCGTTGCCCAGGCAGGCAGCGCGTTAAGTGCTCGGGTACAGATGCTGATTGTTGTGTTGCCTGTTATGGCCTCATCGCTGGCAAGCCAGCTCCCATAGGTTTCGGGTGGAACTCAAAAATTGTGTACGACACAAATCCCTGTGGGAGCTGGCTTGCCAGCGATGGCGATCTAAAGAACAACGGTTCTGTTGGCGTTCAAAAACACCCTTCTTTCGATGTGATAACCCACGGCCCGGGCCAAAGTCAGGCCCTCGATATCACGCCCCTTGGCGATCAAATCTTCCGGGTAATGACTGTGATCCACCGCCTCGACACCCTGGGCGATGATCGGCCCTTCATCGAGGTCGTTGTTGATGTAGTGCGCCGTGGCGCCGACCAGTTTCACGCCCTTGTTGTAGGCCTGGTGATAGGGTTTGGCACCCTTGAACCCCGGCAGCAACGAGTGATGGATGTTGATCGCCTTGCCATCGAGCTTGCGGCACAACTCCGGTGACAGCACCTGCATGTAGCGGGCGAGGATCACCAGTTCGGCGCCGGACTCTTCGATCACCTGCCACACCTGACGCTCCTGCGACGGCTTGTCGTTGGGGTCGAGGGGGAAATGGTAGTAGGGAATCTGGTGCCAGTCGGCCAGCGGCTTGAGATCCGGGTGGTTGGACACCACCGCCGCCACGTCCATCGACAACTGGCCGATGCGCTGGCGGTAGAGCAAATCGTTGAGGCAGTGATCGGCCTTGGAGACCATGATCACCACTTTCGGCCGGTAGTTCGGCGCGGTCAGCTCGAAGACCATGCCGAATGCCTCTCCGCGCTCGGCGAGGCCGGCGCGGAAGGACTGCTCGTCGAAACCGTCGGGCTGACGGAATTCCACGCGAATGAAGAAACGGCCCGAGAGCCGGTCATCGAACGAATGGTGCTCGGTGACGTAGCAACCCTGCTCGAACAGAAAACGCGTCACCGCGTCCACCGTGCCGAGCACGCTGGGGCAGTCGGCGGTCAGAATCCATGTGTCTGGTGCGCGGCTCATGGTGCGGTGACTCCTGTTTCAACATCTGTGAGCAGAGTGAACTCTGTACTGGGCTGACCTACACTGAACTGCTTTTGTGGTGAGGGGATTTATCCCCGATCGGCTGCGAAGCAGTCGCAAAACCTATGTATACGATCTACCTGATAAACGCGGTGGCTGGTCTGGGGCGGCTTCGCCGCCCATCGGGGATGAATCCCGTCACCACAAAGCAGTCACAACAGGTCAGGCCTGAACGCTCAGGCCGTACTCGGCCGAAGCATCCTGCAACCACAACCACCAGTAATCCGAGAAGCTGCGGCGGATCAGCAGTTCCCAGGTGTCTTCGGCGGTGTGGCGAATCATCAGCTGCGACTTGGCGAACACCGTGCCCACGGCTTTGCCGACCGGGAAGTTGTTCGGGTGCACGTCGTAGCTGGTGGATTTCATCAGCACCTGACGCACGTTCGGCCCGCTCAGTTCGAGCACTTGCTGGCCGCCGCTGACGTTGACGATTGCGATGTGCAGGTCGCCCAGCGCTTCGCGCAGTTTCTGTTCGGCGGCGAATTCTTCACCGCCTGGCACGATCAGCAGCCACTCGTCCGGGCCCATCCATTGCAGGCTGGTTTCGCCTTTGACGATCACGCTCAGGGCGCCGGGCAACTCAATGCCGAGGGCCTTGTGCACGCCGGCGGCGAACGCGGCATCGTGGCCATCGCCACGAATGGTCAGGTGACCGAGGAGTTTCTTTTCACGCACGATGACGCCGGCGTTCTTGCGACCCTTGCCGACCAAGCTGGCGAGGTCGGCATGGTGCAGCGACGACTCGGCACGGGCACCGGTGGTCGGGCGTTGTTGGTACACGTTGGCTGTGGTCATAAAGCACCTATCTCAATTCTGTTGGTCCGGTCCTTGTGGTGGCTGCACTGCCGCCTTCGCGAGCAAGCTCGCTCCCACAGGGGACTGATGCCTGACACAAATTCCATTAACAACCCGAAACCTGTGGGAGCGAGCTTGCTCGCGAAGGCGATATCCGCCACACCACAGGGTTCGAAGCTGTCAGATGTTCTGCCGATCCCCCTTCGGATCGAAGAACACCGAAGAAACGATCTCTGCCTCGATCACGCTGCCATCGGCCAGCGGTGCAAACACCCGCTCGCCCATGCGCTTCAGACCGCCCTTGACCACACCCATGGCAAACGAATAGCCGAGGGAGTTGTGCGCGTAGCTGGAGGTCACGTGGCCGACCATGGTCATCGGGATCGCCTGCTTGGTGTTGAACACCAGTTGCGCACCTTCCGGCAGCCAGACGTTCGGGTCGATCGGCTTCAGACCCACCAGTTGTTTGCGCTGATCACGCACGCAGTCTTCGCGATTCATGCCGCGCTGGCCGATCCACGAGAACGGTTTGGTGCGACCGACGCACCAGCCCATGTTCAGGTCGTCCGGGGTCATCGAGCCGTCGGTGTCCTGACCGACGATGATGAAACCCTTCTCGGCGCGCAGGACGTGCATGGTTTCAGTGCCGTACGGGGTCAGGTTGTACTGTTTGCCGGCCTCGACGATTTTCTCCAGCACGCCCATCGCGTAGTCGGCCTGGACGTTGACTTCGTACGACAGCTCACCGGTGAACGAGATACGGAACACCCGCGCCGGCACACCGCCGACCAGACCCTCTTTCCAGGTCATGAACGGGAACGCTTCGTTGGCCAGGTCGATGTCGGTCACGGCACTGAGCAGCTTGCGGCTGTTCGGGCCGGACAGGGTCATGGTCGCCCAGTGGTCGGTGACCGAGGTGAAGTACACCTTCATCTCCGGCCATTCGGTCTGGTGGTACAGCTCCAGCCATTGCAGCACGCGCGCGGCGCCGCCCGTGGTGGTGGTCATGACGAAATGGTTGTCGGCCAGGCAGGCCGTGACGCCGTCGTCGAAGACCATGCCGTCTTCTTTGCACATCAGGCCGTAACGCGCCTTGCCCACGTCGAGCTTGGTCCAGGCGTTGGTGTACACGCGGTTGAGGAACTCACGGGCATCCGGGCCTTGAATGTCGATCTTGCCGAGGGTCGAAGCGTCGAGCAGGCCGACGCTGTCGCGCACGGCTTTGCATTCGCGCTTCACCGCCGCGTGCATGTCTTCGCCGTTCTTCGGGAAATACCATGGACGCTTCCACTGGCCGACGTCTTCAAACTCGGCGCCGTTTTTCAGGTGCCATTGATGCAGCGCGGTGTAGCGCACCGGCTCGAAGATGTGCCCACAGTGACGACCGGCCACGGCGCCGAAGGTTACCGGCGTGTAGTTGGGGCGGAACATCGTGGTGCCCATCTGCGGGATGGTCACGTTCAGCGAACGGGCGGCGATGGCCAGGCCGTTGACGTTGCCGAGTTTGCCCTGATCGGTGCCGAAGCCCAGCGCGGTGTAGCGTTTGACGTGTTCGACCGACTCGAAACCTTCGCGGGTCGCCAGTTCGATGGCGGCGGCGGTGACGTCGTTCTGCAGGTCGACGAATTGCTTCGGCGCCCGCGAAGTACCCTTCTCGTGCGGCACCTGGAACAGCGCCAGGGTCGCTTCTTCGAGACGGCTCAGCGCTTTTGGCAGCGTGCCTTCGACCACCGCAAAACCGGCTTCACTGGCAGCGCGTGCGCCACCTTCGAAACCATCGGCCAGCGAATCTCCGAGGCCGTAAACACCGTTGATGCCGCCGACACACACACGTTTCTGCGGTGCTTCGCCCGGTACGAAACCGAGGATGTCTTCGCGCCAGATCGGCTTGCCACCGAGGTGCGAAGCCAGGTGCACCACCGGGCTGTAACCGCCGGAACTGGCGATCACGTCGCAGTCGAGCCATTCGCCCGGGCTGGTCACGGTGTGCGCTTTGACGTCAATTGCGGCAACGCGGGCTGCGGTGACGCGCTTGCTGCCACGGGCCTCGATCACGGCGCTGCCGGTGAGGATGCGAATGCCTTTGGCACGGGCTTCTTCTACCAGTGCACCACGCGGATTGCTCCGTGCATCGGCGATGGCCACCACTTGCAGGCTGGCGTCGAGCCAATCCAGCGCAACGCGATAGGCGTGATCGTTGTTGGTGGTCAGCACCAGCTTCTTGCCCGGTGCCACACCGTAACGGCGCACGTAAGTCGAGACCGCACCGGCGAGCATGTTGCCCGGCACGTCGTTGTTGCCGTAGACCAGCGGACGCTCGTGGGCGCCGGTCGCCAGCACCACACGCTTGGCGCGAACCCGGTGGATGCGCTGACGCACCTGACCGATTGGCGCGCGGTCGCCGAGGTGATCGGTGAGGCGTTCGTGAATGGTCAGGAAATTGTGGTCGTGGTAACCGTTGACCGTGGCGCGCGGCAACAGCAGCACGTCCGGAGTGTTTTTCAATTCAGCGATAACGCTGGCCACCCACTCGATCGCCGGTTTGCCATCGAGGCTTTCGCGAGAATCGAGCAGGCTGCCGCCGAACTCTTCCTGCTCATCGGCGAGAATCACCCGCGCCCCACTGCGCGCAGCCGCCAGGGCCGCGGCGAGACCGGCAGGGCCGGCGCCGACGATCAGCACGTCGCAGTGCTGGTTCATGTAGTCGTAGGTGTCCGGATCGACTTCGGTCGGCGAACGGCCAAGCCCTGCAGCCTTGCGAATGTACTTCTCGTAGGTCATCCAGAACGATTGCGGGTACATGAAAGTTTTGTAGTAGAAACCCGGCGGCATCAGCTTGCCGCCGACCTTGCCGAGAATCCCCATCATGTCGTTGTTGACGCTCGGCCAGCCGTTGGTGCTGGTGGCGACCAGGCCTTGATACAGCGCCTGTTGCGTGGCGCGCACGTTGGGAATCTGCGTGGCTTCGGTGGCCCCGATCTGCAGCACCGCGTTCGGCTCTTCGGCACCGGCGGCGAAGATCCCGCGAGGACGCGAATACTTGAAGCTGCGGCCGATGATGTCGACGCCGTTGGCGATCAGTGCCGAGGCCAGGGAGTCGCCCTCGAAGCCTTTGTAGCTCTGACCGTTGAAGGTGAAGCTCAGCACTTTATTGCGGTCGATCCGTCCACCGTTGGACAGGCGATTGGTCTGGCTCATACCTTCTCTCCCAGCGCCGTCGTGGCTGTTTTTGCCGTATCAGCCTTGTCGGTGAATTGCGGCTTGGTGCCGATCTTGTAGGTTTCGAGAATCTCGTAGGTCACGGTGTCGCGGGTGACGTTGAAGTACTGGCGGCAGCCGGCGACGTGATCCCACAGCTCGTGGTGCAGACCACGCGGGTTGTCGCGGAAGAACATGTAGTCGCCCCACTCTTCATCGGTGCAGGCGTTCGGATCCAGCGGACGCGGGATGTGCGCCTGACCGGATGCATGGAATTCCTCTTCGGAGCGCAGTTCGCCGCAGTGAGGACAGAAGATATGCAACATGGGAATTTCTCCTGTTAGTGGGCGACGGCAGCAGCGCCGTGTTCGTCGATGAGTGCGCCGTTGTGGAAACGGTCGATGGAGAACGGTGCCGCCAACGGGTGCATTTCACCCTTGGCCAGACTCGCGGCAAACACGTTGCCCGAGCCAGGTGTGGCTTTGAAGCCGCCGGTGCCCCAACCGCAGTTGAAGAACATGTTCGGTACCGGGGTTTTCGAAATGATCGGGCAAGCGTCCGGCGTGGTGTCGACGATGCCGCCCCACTGGCGGTTCATGCGCACCCGCGACAGCACCGGGAACATCTCGACGATCGCCTGGATGGTGTGCTCGATCACCGGGTACGAACCGCGCTGGCCATAGCCGTTGTAGCCGTCGATACCGGCGCCGATCACCAGGTCGCCCTTGTCGGACTGGCTGATGTAACCGTGCACGGCGTTGGACATGATCACGCTGTCGATAATCGGTTTGATCGGCTCGGACACCAGCGCTTGCAGCGGGTGAGATTCGATCGGCAGACGGAAACCGGCGAGCTTGGCCATGTGTCCGGAGTTACCGGCGGTGACCACGCCGACGCGTTTGGCGCCGATGAAACCCTTATTGGTTTCAACGCCGATGCACACGCCGTTTTCCTTGCGGAAACCGATCACTTCAGTCTGCTGGATCAAGTCCACGCCCAAGGCGTCGGCGGCACGGGCAAAGCCCCAGGCCACGGCGTCGTGACGAGCGACGCCACCACGACGCTGCACGGTCGCGCCCATCACCGGGTAGCGGGTGTTTTTCGAGCAGTCGAGGTACGGGATCTCGTCCGCCACCTGCTTGGCGTTGAGCAGTTCGCCGTCGACGCCATTGAGGCGGTTGGCGCTGACCCGACGCTCGGAATCACGGATGTCCTGCAGGGTGTGGCACAGGTTGTAGACGCCACGCTGGGAGAACATCACGTTGTAGTTCAGATCCTGCGACAGACCTTCCCACAATTTCATCGCGTGTTCGTACAGGTGTGCCGACTCGTCCCACAGGTAGTTGGAACGCACGATGGTGGTGTTGCGCGCGGTGTTGCCGCCGCCCAGCCAGCCCTTCTCGACCACGGCCACGTTGGTGATGCCGTGCTCTTTCGCCAGGTAGTAGGCGGTCGCCAGACCGTGCCCGCCACCGCCGACGATGACCACGTCGTAGACCTTCTTCGGCGTCGGCGTGCGCCACATGCGCTGCCAGTTCTCGTGGTGGCTGAGGGAGTGTTTGAAGAGGCCGAAGCCCGAATAGCGTTGCATAGTCATTTACTCCAAACCGCTCAGCGATAAACCGGGTAGTCGGCGCACAGTGCCGCGACGTTCTTGGCCACATTCGCTTCAACGTCGGCGTCACCGAGGTTGTCGAGGATGTCGCAGATCCAGCCGGCCAGCGCTTCGCACTGGGCGACCTTGAAGCCACGCGTGGTGACGGCCGGGGTGCCGATGCGCAGGCCCGAGGTCACGAACGGCGACTGTGGGTCGTTCGGTACGGCGTTCTTGTTGACGGTGATGTGCGCGCGGCCAAGGGCGGCGTCAGCATCTTTGCCGGTCAGGCCCTGACGGATCAGGCTGACCAGGAACAGGTGGTTGTCGGTACCGCCGGACACTACATCGTAGCCACGTTTGATAAACACGCTGGCCATGGCCTTGGCGTTATCAATCACTTGTTGCTGATAGGCCTTGAAGCCGGGCTCCAGCGCTTCCTTGAAGCACACCGCTTTACCGGCGATGACGTGCATCAGCGGGCCGCCCTGGGCGCCGGGGAATACCGCGGCGTTGAGCTTTTTCTCGATTTCTTCGTTGGACTTGGCCAGGATCAGACCGCCACGTGGACCGCGCAGGGTCTTGTGGGTAGTGGTGGTGACCACGTCGGCGTACGGCAGCGGGTTCGGGTACAGGCCAGCAGCGACCAGACCGGCGACGTGGGCCATGTCGACGAACAGCAGCGCACCGACCTTGTCGGCGATCTGGCGGAAGCGCGGGAAGTCCAGCGTCTTCGAATAAGCAGAGAAACCGGCAACGATCATCTTCGGCTTGCACTCGACGGCCAGACGCTCGACTTCGTCGTAATCGATCAGCCCGGTGTCGGTGTTGATCCCGTACTGCACCGCGTTGTACAGCTTGCCCGAGGACGAGACTTTCGCGCCGTGGGTCAGGTGACCGCCATGAGCGAGGCTCATACCGAGAATGGTGTCGCCCGGCTGGATCAGTGCCAGATACACGGCGCTGTTGGCCGAGGAACCGGAGTGCGGCTGGACGTTGGCGTAATCGGCACCGAACAGTTGCTTGGCGCGTTCGATGGCCAGCGCTTCGACTTTATCCACATGCTCGCAGCCACCGTAGTAGCGCTTGCCCGGATAACCTTCGGCGTATTTGTTGGTCAGGCCGCTGCCCTGCGCTTGCATCACGCGTTTGCTGGTGTAGTTCTCCGACGCGATCAGCTCGATGTGATCTTCCTGACGTTGCTCCTCGGCATTCATCGCCGCCAGCAGTGCATCGTCGTAACCCTGGATCTGGTCTTGCTTGCTGAACATCGCGTCTCTCCCAGCGGCGTCGGTGCGCCATTTCGTCTTGGTCAGGCACGCGGCTTGCGGAGGTGCCCTTTGATGCGATGGTATGGCCGGCGCAGACAGCCCAGATGCCTACGGACGCCACACAAAGGTGCGTTTACGACATGACTCGAAATGGTCTTGCCAGACTCGATCTCGAAAACACTGAAGAACCCTGTGGGAGCTGGCTTGCCAGCGATGGCGATAGCACATCTGGTATTGATGACGGCTGACCCACCGCTATCGCTGGCAAGCCAGCTCCCACACGGTTATGCGGCGACTTCGCGGATAAGTAGCAGCAAGAGGAAATGTGCAGGATAGAGGGCGTAGCCCCAGCGCCGCATCGGTGGCGGCTGGAGATGTCGCGCGTGTCGCAACAGGAACACCCCGAGCATTGGCGCAAACAGACACGCCGCGATACCAAACACCGCCACGTAGTTGCCGAACTCCGCCGCCTCATACAGCACCCGCCACTGATTGCCCGCCAGACACACCAGCCCCGGCAGCAGGCCGAAATACCACGGGCGACGGATCACCCACAGCAGCGCCAGCGGCAACAGCACGCCAAACACGCCGAACATCAGCCACTGCGAAAACAGCGCCGCCAGCAGCAAGGCGCCCACGCCCAAAAGCCGCGACAACGACGTACGATCCTGCCAGCCCCGCGCCACCAGCAACCCCAGCGCCAGGGTGGGCATCACGTTCAAGGTGTCGGGATCAGGAATGTACAAACGATAAGGAATTTCACTGACCACGCTGAACAGCAGCAACCAGCCCAGATAGCGCCACTCGGTCTTCTGCGCACCGGCACGGGCCAGGTTCGCCGCCATCGCCAGACAGAACCACGGGAATGCCATGCGCCCCGGCACATACAGCCAATCGGCGCTGATCCCGACATATCGCAGGTGATCGAGCAGCATGCTCAGCAGCGCCAGCCACTTGAGCAGATCGAGTGCGCCGTCGCGTTTAGTCACGTGCATAATCGGGTAACAAACTGGTAATTTCCTGACAGTGACATCCCGTGTGCTCCCCGGAAGATCTTCGGTAAAGTGCGCACCCTCATTGACCACGAGCCTTCACAAGAGTCTCGACCACGGAAGCCGGCCATGACCGACAAGAGCCAACAATTCGCCAGCGACAACTACTCCGGTATCTGCCCCGAAGCTTGGGCCGCCATGGAACAGGCCAACCACGGCCACCAACGCGCTTATGGCGACGATGAATGGACCGCACGCGCGGCCGACCATTTCCGCAAGCTGTTCGAAACCGACTGCGAGGTGTTCTTCGCGTTCAACGGCACCGCCGCCAACTCGCTGGCGCTGTCGTCGCTGTGCCAGAGTTACCACAGCGTGATCTGCTCGGAAACCGCCCACGTCGAAACCGATGAATGCGGCGCCCCGGAATTCTTCTCCAACGGCTCGAAACTGCTGATCGCCGGCACCGAAAACGGCAAGATCACCCCGCAGTCGATCCGCGAAGTCGCGCTCAAGCGCCAGGACATCCACTACCCGAAACCACGGGTCGTGACCCTGACCCAGGCCACTGAAGTCGGCAGCGTCTATACCCCGGAAGAAGTCCGCGCCATCAGCGCCACCTGCAAGGAACTGGGCCTGCACCTGCACATGGACGGCGCGCGCTTCTCCAACGCCTGCGCGTTCCTCGGCTGCTCGCCAGCCGACCTGACCTGGAAAGCCGGCGTCGATGTGTTGTGCTTCGGCGGCACCAAAAACGGCATGGCGGTGGGTGAGGCAATCCTGTTCTTCAACCACAAACTGGCCGAAGACTTCGATTACCGCTGCAAACAGGCCGGGCAACTGGCGTCGAAAATGCGCTTCCTGTCGGCACCGTGGGTCGGCATCCTCGAAAACGATGCGTGGCTCAAATACGCCCGCCACGCCAACCACTGCGCGCAACTGCTGGCCGAGCTGGTCAGCGACATCCCGGGTGTGGAACTGATGTTCCCGGTGCAGGCCAACGGCGTGTTCCTGCAACTCTCGGAACCGGCCATCGCCGCGCTGACCGCCAAGAACTGGCGCTTCTACACCTTCATCGGCAAGGGCGGCGCGCGTTTCATGTGCTCGTGGGACACCGAAGAAGAACGCGTGCGCGAACTGGCGCGCGACATCCGCGAAGTCATGTCCGCCTGATTTCTTGGCAAATGATCTTCTGGGTGAGGGGATCTCCGGTAATGAGTTGATCCCCTGTGGCGAGGGGATTCATCCCCGATCGGCTGCGCAGCAGTCGTGAATCCTGAGATAGCGGTCTTACTGGTAGATCGCGTTCATAGGTTTTGGGGCTGCTGCGCAACCCATCGGGGATGAATCCCCTCACCACAAGTCATCACCGCCCATCCCTATCGCGACAGCTGCTTGGTCTACATTGTCTGTCGAGCCCTCCGCTCACATAACAACAAGCAGGAGCATCGGCATGTCGCTACAAGGCAAAACCCTGTTCATCACCGGCGCCAGCCGTGGCATCGGGCGTGAGATTGCGCTGCGGGCCGCGAAGGACGGGGCCAATATCGTGATTGCGGCCAAGAGCGCCGAAGCCCATCCGAAATTGCCGGGCACCATCCACAGCGTCGCCGCAGAAGTCGAAGCGGCCGGCGGCAACGCCTTGGCGCTGCAACTGGACGTCCGCGATGAAGATGCGGTGCGCCGTGCACTGGCCCAGGCCAACGCGCATTTCGGTGGCATCGATGCGCTGGTGAACAATGCCGGGGCGATCAAATTGACCGGTGTGCAACACATCGAACTCAAGCGATTCGACCTGATGCACCAGATCAACACCCGTGCGGTGCTGCTATGCAGCCAGGCCGCCCTGCCCTATCTGAAGAAATCCGCCGGACACATCCTCAACCTGTCGCCGCCGCTGAACCTGGCGAGCAAATGGTTCGCCCAGTACAGCCCCTACACCGTGACCAAATACGGCATGAGCATGCTGACGGTGGGCATGAGCGAGGAATTCGCCAGTTACGGCATCAGCGTCAATTCGCTGTGGCCGCAGACGATGATTGCCACGGCGGCGATCGAGTTTCAGCTGGGGAACCGCGAGTCGTTCAAGCATGCGCGCCTGCCTTCGATCATGGCGGATGCGGCGCATGTGATTCTGAATAGCAGCCAGCGGCAGATCACTGGACGACTGCTGATTGATGAGGAGATTTTGCGCGAGAACGGCGTGACCGAATTCGATCACTACCGATTTGATCCGGACAGTAATGCAACCCTGATGCCTGACTTGTTCGTGGATTGAATCCCCCCTGTAGGAGCTGCCGAAGGCTGCGATCTTTTGATCTTGCTTTTAAGATCAAAAGATCGCAGCCTTCGGCAGCTCCTACAGGGATCCGGCTCAGAATTCGATTCTGACGTCGCCTTTAGGCACGCTGCAGCACGACAGAATGTACCCTTCCGCCTCGTCGTCCTCGGTAATCCCGCCGTTGTGCTCCATCTCCACTTCGCCGCCCAGTTTCATCACCTTGCACGTGCCGCAAATGCCCATGCCGCAAGCTTTCGGAATCATCAGGCCCAGCTTGGCCGCCGCCGCATGCACGGTTTCGCCCGGGGCCACGCGAATGCTCTTGCCGGAAGCCGTGAACTCGACCTGATGCAGATCCGCCGCATCGATTTCCGGTGCCTCGGCGGCCTGTTCGGCTTGCTCCACCGCGTCGGCGCGAGCTTCCGGTGGCGTGGCGCCGAAGGATTCCTCGTGATAACGCGACATGTCGTAGCCGGCGGCTTCGAGCAGGCGCTTGACGGCGGTCATGTACGGCGTCGGGCCGCAGCAGAACACTTCGCGCTCAAGGAAGTCGGGAACCATCAGCTCCAGCATCTTGTGATTGAGGTAGCCGCGATAGCCGGCCCACGGCTCGCCCAGCCCGTGTTTCTCGCAGATCAGGTGCAAGCTGAAGTTGTCGATCCGCGACGCCATGTGCTCCAGCTCGCGGTGGTAAATGATGTCTTTCGGCGAACGGGCGCTGTGGATAAAGGTCATGTCGACATTGGCGTTGGTGTCGTAGAACCAGCGCGCCATCGACATGCACGGGGTGATCCCCACGCCGCCGCTGAGATACAGCACTTTCGGGCTCGGGAAGTCGATGGCATTGAACAGCCCGACCGGCCCGTGCACCGCCAGCTCCTGACCTTCATGCAGGGTGTCGTGCAACCAGTTGGAAACCTTGCCGCCCGGCACGCGCTTGATGGTCACCGAGAAGCTGTACGGCACCGACGGCGAACTGGAAATGGTGTACGAACGCATGATCGGCTGACCGTCGATTTCCAGCTCCAGGGTTACAAACTGCCCAGGCTTGAAGAAGAACAGGATCGGCTGGTCGGCCATGAAGCAGAAGGTGCGTACGTCCCAGGTTTCCTGGATGACTTTGACGCAACGGACGATGTGTCGGCCATTGGCCCAGGTCTGGGTGGTGACCGGATTCAGGAAGCTGTTGGACATGCTGTTCTCCACGGCCGACTGTCGGCCTTCATGTGGCGATTCTGCGTATAGCGTGAACCGCCCGTTTACCTATCCGCGACATCGGCATACTTATCGCGACCAGCCCCCAACCGCCGGGGGTTGCGCGTCGGGAACAGATTGCACCATGTCGCCCATGGATAAGGTTCCGGGCAGCGCCGGCCCCACACTCGCCACACACCAAGACGAATTCTTTACACCTTGCGTAGCAACCCTGATCAGCCACTTTCGCGGCCACGCAGATGGCCTTGAGGAATACATCGATGGACGTCACCGCAAAAATCAGCCTGGGCGATCCGCTGGAACCCGCACGCAAGGCCACCGCACAGATGCTGCAGGAGCGCGAACGCACGTTCTCGCTGCCACAACCGTTCTACAGCGACGAGCGCCTGTTCGATATCGATATGCAGGAGATCTTCCAGAAAGAATGGTTGATCGCCGGCATGACTTGCGAGATCCCGGCCAAGGGCAACTACATCACCCTGCAGATCGGCAAGAACCCGATCATCGTCATTCGTGGCGCCGAGGGTGTGGTGCATGCGTTCCACAACGTCTGTCGCCACCGAGGCTCGCGCCTGTGCACCAGCGACAAGGGCAAGGTTGCCAAACTGGTCTGCCACTACCACCAATGGACCTACGAGCTGGACGGTCGCCTGCTGTTCGCCGGTACCGAGATGGGCGCCGACTTCGACATGAAGCAGTACGGCCTCAAACCGGTGAACGTGAAGACGGCCGGCGGCTACATCTTCATCAGCCTGGCGGAAAACCCGCCGGCCATCGATGACTTCCTGTCGACGCTGAACCACTACATGGAACCGTACGACATGGAGAACACCAAGGTGGCGGTACAAACCACCTTGATGGAAAAGGCCAACTGGAAACTGGTGCTGGAAAACAACCGCGAGTGCTACCACTGCGGCGGCTCGCACCCTGAATTGCTGAAAACCCTGCTGGAATGGGACGACGTCACCGACCCGCGCGCCGATCAGGCGTTCAAGGATCACGTTGCCGCGTCTGCTGCTGCCTGGGAAGCCGAGAAAATCCCTTACGCCCACGCCAGTTTCGGCCTGCGCAACCGCATCGTGCGCATGCCGCTGCTCAAGGGCACCGTGTCGATGACCCTGGACGGCAAACAGGGCTGCGCCAAGCTGATGGGCCGGATCAAGAATCCGGACCTGGGTTCGATGCGCATTCTGCACCTGCCGCACTCGTGGAACCACTGCATGGGCGACCACATCATCGTGTTCACCGTGTGGCCGATCAGCGCCCAGGAAACCATGGTCACCACCAAATGGCTGGTGCACAAGGACGCCGTCGAAGGCGTGGATTACGACGTCGAACGCATGCGCCAGGTGTGGGACGCGACCAACGACCAGGACCGGCGTCTGGCCGAAGAAAACCAGCGCGGGATCAACTCCACGGCTTATCAGCCGGGGCCGTACTCGAAGACCTATGAGTTTGGCGTGGTCAACTTCGTGGACTGGTACAGCGAGCGGATGCTGAACAACCTCGGGGCCGAGCCGGCGCCGTACCTCAAAGGCGTGCCTGTCCAGGGCTAAAAGCATCGCTGGCAAGCCAGCTCCCACAGTGGTCGATGGTGTTTACAGATACCGTGTACACCGCAAAACCTGTGGGAGCTGGCTTGCCAGCGATAGCGTCATCACTGTCATCGCATCACTTCGATGACCACCTCAAACTGCCATCCTCCCCAATAAACTCCTCAAAAATCTCCTCCCCCACCAGCCGGATTTTCGCGTACCCATTCAGCACCCGCAGCGGATAGTCCGGATCGTTCGCGTCCTGCGTCTCCGAAAACAGCACCCGCGAATGGCCGTTCAGCTCGCTGGTGGTGCCATAGGGAATGGCTCCGTGGCCGGCACAACGCGCATGCAGTCCGCCCTGGGCGGCGTAAACGATGCCGTTGTGCAGATGCCCCCAATACCAGTAATCCGGCTCGCGCCCCAGCGCATCGCACACCGGTTGATACAGCGCGGTCTTGTGGTGCCCGGTGATGTCGAAGCCCTGATGGTGGCTGAGCACCATGAGTTTCTTGCGTTTCGGCAAGCCCTTCATCCACTCGATCTGCGGTTTGTTGAGGGTGCCGTCCATGTACAGGTTCATGACATCCGAAGCGTACGCGGTGTCCAGCCCGACAATCAGCCAGTCGTCGTTGATCAGGGCAAAGTAGCTGGTGCCCTGCTGCCCCGGAAAACGCGCGGCCAGTTCCTTGAAGTAACCGTGGGCGCCGCTGTACATCTCGTGGTTGGAATTGAGGGTGAACGAGCCGTGGGTGCCCATCGGCCAGCCGGCCATGTCGGTGTCTTCCTGGGAGTGGCTGCCGGCGTAATAAACGTCCCCCAAATGAATGGTGAAATCAGCGTTCGCCAGTTGCATCTGATTGGCCACCGACACCGCCGGCGCGTGGCTGTTGAACGGCCCGGTGCCCCAGTCACCGGCAATCGCCAGCGTCACTTCGCGATCCATGGTCACCATCGCCGGGTCAGTGCCGAAGGTCGCGTGATGGCGCAGGTTTTCGATCCACTTGAGCAGCGCCTCGCTCCACAGCAGATCCAGCAGTTCCCATTTGCGACATCCCAGCAGCGTGCCGTCCTTGAGCACCTTGGTCTGCAATTGATCGGGCGATTGCGGCAACGGCGTGGCATTGCCGATGCGCAGGATCGACAGACCATGGGACAACTCCCACGGCACCGCCGGTTCGTCGTCCGGCAGCTCGCCATTTTTCAGCACGTATTGCGCCTGATCGTGGCCGCGCTGGAGCAACTTGATGATGGCCTGGAACTCCTCGGGTTCCAGTTCGCTGATGAGCTTCATCCAGGCCATTTCCACTCGCGTGAACAGGCCGTGCAGACGCACCTTTACCTTGTCGTATTCATGCTTCAGATGACCGACCGCTGACATGGCGTAATCCTCTATCCGTAAGGGTTCACAGGGTTTTCATGAATTCGATCAACGCACGCTTGTCGGCGTCCGACAGCGTGGTGCCATACAGGTGACCGCTGTTGTGGTTGCCCTCCAGGCGGGTGTCGTATTTGAAATCCGCCGAGGCTTTGGCCTGGGCACCCGTGGTGACGAAACCGACGTTGACCGGGTCGTAGACGTCGGAACCGGTGATGAACACCACCGGGCGTTTTTCCGGCGGTTGCAGCAGGTCCCACAGGGTTGGCACCGAACCGTTGTGCAGGTACGGCGCGCGCAGCCAGATGCCGTCGGTCGGCGTGTTGCTGTAGCTCTGGGTCTTGCGATACGCGCCGAAGTCGAACGGCGGTTTCTTGAAGGTGTGGAACGCCGTCACCAGACCGGTGGTGAACGAGTCCAGCCGATGTGGATCGGTGCCAAGCTGATCGATGTTGGTGGTCACTTGCCCGGTGTCGGCGCGACCGAAGTCGTGGCACGCGGCGCAATTGGCGTCCCAGATGGGTTTGCCCTGGGCGACCTTGGCCTGATCCAGTGCCCAAGGCCACGCCGGCGCCTTGTGCCCGAGCAGCCAGTTGGTCACCCGGTTGAAGCTCGGCGGCAGCACCGATTCCGGGGTCGCGCCCACGGCCATTGCCGCGGCGTAGTTGCGCTCGTGGATCTTGTTGTTATTGCCGTCCCAGTGCAGGTACATCGATTCCCGCGGCTTCTGGTTCCAGACTTGCGGCAGATCGACGGTGCCGATGGTCGAGTCATCCGGGAAGCCGAACACCACCATTTTCGTCGGGTTGAAGGTGTCGGTGCGGCCCGGGCCCTGTTGCGGACGCAGCTTTTGCCAGGCGTAGGCCTGCTTCTGTTTGAGCAAAGCGCTTTTCGCCATCGGGATGATCAGGTAGCGGTTGTAGAGCTTCTCGAAAAAGCCCAGCTGGAATTTGCTGTTGATCGCCGCCATCACCGCGTCGGTGGTGAATGTCGGATCGCTGGCGCAATCG
The DNA here is from genome assembly GCF_019775695.1 of Pseudomonas sp. AO-1. Classification (NCBI taxonomy): domain Bacteria; kingdom Pseudomonadati; phylum Pseudomonadota; class Gammaproteobacteria; order Pseudomonadales; family Pseudomonadaceae; genus Pseudomonas; species Pseudomonas sp. AO-1. The sequence goes on along the minus strand of NZ_CP079947.1, from coordinate 704,137 downwards.
TAGGCGAACCACTGGAAGGCCTGCAGTTGCAGGGTGTTGGCCGGCGCGCTGGGCACGTTGACCGCGACGTCGCTGGCATTGGCCCGATAGGATCCTGTGTGACACAGCGCGCAGTTCGGTTCCACGGTCGGGTAGCCGATCTGCCGTTTGGCCATGCCGATCGGCAGGTCCTTGCCGTTCTCATAGAGAAAGCCGAAGACCTCCCAGCCGCCGGGCTTGGGCAGTTTTTCCGGGCACATCTGCGGCAGTACGGCGAACAGGTAATACGGGATCCGCGCTTCGATACCCAGGCCAATCGCGGCGTATTTGTAGTGATCTTCGTCGGAGGCGTATTCCTGCTCCGGCACAACCCGCAGCATCTGGTACCAGGTCTCGTAACCGATAAACCCCAATACCGCGACAACCACCAGCGTGCCGACCTTGAAGGCGTGGCTCTGCCATTGCCGCGCCCAGGCAGCACGCCACTCGCGACAGCCATCGCACAGCAGCGCCCATGGCCGGTTCGCGGGCGTGGTGCCGAGGTACAGCAGAATGCCGAGGATCAGGAAAAAGCTCAGATCGCCCAGCAGCATCGGCACGAACACCGAGCCTTGGCTGCTGGTGTTGATCAGGTAAATCCAGAACACCACGGCGATCAGCCGCGTCAGCACGCACAGCCAGGAATGCACCACATAGCGCGGCGCGTTGAAGCCCGACGGCATGTAAAACACGCTGATGCCCACCAGCAGCATCCCGGCGTTTTCCAGCCACGGGTCGGAGAGTTGCGGCGGCAGACCGACCACCGATGTCAGCAACCCCGGCGCGAACAGCGCGGGGATCGCGAACACCATGTTCATCGCAATGCCGAGCCAGATGAAGCGTTGAAACCAGCGGATGTAGCTGTCCATATCATCCATTTCCTTCTGACCACCAACCTGCAATGTCCCTTGTGGTGAGGGGATTTATCCCCGAAGGGTCGCGAAGCGGCCCCAAACCCTGCCAGCGCGGTTTGTCAGGATCACCGCGCGCTCAGGTTTTACGGCTGCTGCGCAGCCGATCGGGGATGAATCCCCTCGCCACAGAGAATCTCCTCCACACAGAAATCAGTAATCGATCTCAACCGAGGGCAGTTTTCTCCAGGTGCTCAAGGATGAGCGGGTACACATCCACCACCGCGTTCTTGCCGAACATGCAGTCGATGTGGCCGTAACCCGGCACCACATGCCGGCTGTAGCGCTCCGGCCCGTGGACTGCGCAGACGCGCTGGTAGGTCTTGAGGGTGCTTTCCGGCAGATAACACTGGTTCTCCGCGCCGCTGATAAAGCAGATCGGCATCGTCAGCCGCTCGAAGTGCGGCATGTACACATCGTTGCCCTTGAAATCCACCAAATGCCCTTTGCGCACGATCAGCGCCAAATGCTCGAAGGTCTCGATGTTCGACTCGCCGAACAGTTCATGCAGGTTGTCGTGCAGGGTTTCGTTAAGGGTGTCGTGGCGGTACAGCGAGGCGTACATGAAGGTGATGCGGTGGCACACCGGGTTGGTGCAATAACCCTGCGCTTCGATCCGCGCGTAGCCGTTGAGGGCTTTGTCGTAGAGGCGGTTGAACCAGTTCTCCTTGCTGTCGGCGTAAGCGGTCATCGATTTGATACCGATGGCGTCGAGCATCCCCGGCAAGTGCAGGCCGGCCTTCAACCCGGTGGCCGTGGCGACCACGGTGTCAGCGGCAATCTGCGAGCAGACCACCGAACGCACTCCTTGCAACCCCGCCAACAGCGACATGAAGAACGTCGTCGCACCGTAGCAATGCACCACGCATTGCACGTCTTTGGCCTGGGTCTCTTGCTGAATTTGCGCAATGGCAGCCTTGAAGTCGTACTCGGCGATCTGGTCGCCATTCCACTCTTTCTTGCTCGCCGGCAGCAGAATGCTCACCCGGAAATCCAGCAGCCACACGTCATAGTCGTGCTTGCACAGGTACTCCAGCAGGTTGGTCTGGATGGTGTCGGTGGAAAAGATATTCGAGCCGACGCCCAAGCCATGCACCAGCATCACCGGGCCTTTGTTGCCGGCCTGATAACGGGTCAGGCGCAGTTCGACGCCGTCCTCGGTGGGGAAGAAATGCACCGCCGGGGTTGGCGCATCCAGCGGCCGTTTCAAGCGTGGCGGCGCGTCGGGGTTGAAGTATTTGTCACCGGCAAACACCCCGCCGTAACTCTCCCAGAGAATCCCGGCGAAGAACTTGCCGAAGCGCGCCAGGCCTTCGATGCGCTCACGCTCGTTACGCGCGTTGAGCACTTTCATGGTGGTCATCTGCTTGGCGAAATCGGTCGGATGAATGTGCATCACCCCGGAGCCGATCACCTCGCCCGACTTGTCCGACCCGCGGTACAGCGTCACGTACAGGGTGCTGGTGTCGTGCCAGATGTTCAGCACGCCGTTGTCTTCCGGTACGGTTTTGAAGGCGCTGAAGTAATAGTCGGTGCCGTCCTCGGCGGTCAGTTTCATGTCGTATTTCATGTGCCGCGTGTCGACCTGCTGCTCGAATTGCTCGAACAGGTTGAACACGCCATTGCTGGCGGTCAGCGGTTGCGGCGACAGCGCCGGGGCGTTGACCGTGCCGACGATGGTCGCGGCATGTTGCGGCTCCTTGATCATCCGGTTGAGGTCGTTGGCGGTGATGGTCAGGGTGAAGTCGATGGGCGAGTTGTCCGCCTCGCCGCGTTTGGCCGCCGCTTCGTAGACTTTCAGATCGGTGCTTTGTGCGGCGGTGAAAGCGCGGGAGAAATAGCCCTTCATGGTTTCGGTGAACTGCACGCCGAGGGTCGGCGGGGCCACCTGTTTGCGCGGTGCCGAGGGCAGTGTGTAGTCGATGTGCCAACCCCGGTCAGCGGCGAGCAGGCCCATGTTGCGCTCGCTCACGGCGGAGATGGTCAGCAGCGGATTGACCGCCAGCGAGGTCGGGATCACCGCGCCGTCCGTCACGTAAAGACTGGCGTAGACATCGGTGCCGGCCGCGCCGCTGAACACCTGGCCCTTGTGATTGACCACGCCTTGCGCCGCGTCTTCACCCATCACGCAACCGCCCAGCGGATGCACCGAGACGATGCTGTGCTTGAGCAGCTGGGTCCAGATCGGATTCTCGACCCAGACCCCACCCAGTGCCTTGGTGCTCTGGTACAGCCGTTCGTTGCCGAGCTTGAAGTTTTCCTGCTCGCCGACGCCCGGCCAGTCGATGCGCAACTGGTCCTTGTTGTCGAGCAGCATCCGGCCCTGGCCACTGTCGTGGCTCATGATCAGGTAGGTCTGCATGTTATGCAGCGCGCCGTAATACGGGCCGCGCAGAAAGCTTTCGGCCTCGCGCTCCTTGTAGCCAAGCTTGCCACTGAAACTGTCGTCGGTGGCCTTGCCGATCATCTCGGCAAACCCGGCCATCGCCGGCACCATTGGCCGGCCTAGCGCGCCGGGGATTGAACCTTCCTCGATGACCATGCGGCTGCGCCAGTCACCTTCGGTGCGCATGTCGATGACCGAGGTGATGCACGGGCCAACCGGTTGCAGCTCCTTGGCCGAATGCGCGCCGAAACCGATGCCGTTGATGGTCTGCTCGCAGTTGTGGCCGAAACCGAGGATGTCACCGTTGCCGCTCATGTTCTCGCCGAGCTGACCGGACATCACCAGGCCCTTGTCCCGTGAGCGCAACAGGATCTCGGTAGAACCGAGAGTGCCGGCGGAGACCACGACGATATCGGCCTTCACGAACAGCGTCGGCGCGTCGAATTTCTCGCGACCGCTGTCGAGGTACTGGAAGTGCACGATCCAGCCATCGCCGTCGCGCTCCAGATGGCGCACCTCAGCCTGGCAGAAAATCTCCGCGCCGTGGTTCCAGGCATCCGGCAGATAGTTCATCAGCGTGGTGTTCTTGGCCTTGTTGTTACAGCCCGATACACAGTCGCCGCACTGGTTGCACGGCAGTTGTTCGACGCCGACGTGGTTGAGATTGTTCGGCAGTTTGTCGAAGGTCACGTTGATCGGTGGCTTGTAGAAGTGCGCGCCTTGCTTGAGGTAGTCCGCCGACTTTTTGTTGGCGTCGAGCTTGGGCAAGTTCGGTGCGCTGTTCGGGTACGGATTCGGTTTGAGCATTTCCCGGGCGCGGGCGTAACCGTCCTTGAGCAAGGTATCGCGGTGTTCGCGTACCGCTTGCGGCCAGCGCGGGTCGTCGAACACCCCGGGCTCTGGCTCCAGTGCCACGTTGGCGTTGATCAACGACGTACCGCCGAGGCCACAACCGACCACCACATTCTGCTGGGCATTCACGTGCAGATCGAACAGGCCGGTGCGCGAGCCAATGTGGCCGTCCGGGTCGTGGATCTGCAACTCTTCAGTCGCGGCAATCATGGTGTTGGGGTATTCACCGGGCTGAATTTCCCGCCCGCGTTCAAGCAGGCACACCTGCTTGCCGGCCCGGGACAGCCGCGACGCAGCAATGCCGCCGCCATAGCCGGAGCCGATAACGATCACGTCATAGTGTTCCTTGATTTCACTGATGGGCGTTGCGATGCGTGTCATGAGGGTGTTCCTCTCTCAGGCAGATGGGGGGCAACTCTGCGGTTGCCTGCAATCAATGGGCGAACGGGCACCTGGCCTCCGGGGCGAGCCCGGCGACAGCACAACGGTTGGAGCAGCAGGTCGCTACAGGCGAGCGTGTTGATAGGCCGCACGACGTAACGTGCGCTTGCGGGGCGTGGGGGGATGGCGGTGTGGGCGGCTATCCATCATGCGTTCTCCCAGAACCTGATGTGGATAAGTGACGGCTGTCCTTGTGCCATTGCAGTGAAGACAGCGCAGGAATCGAAGTCAAGGCAACGATTTAGAACTGTATGAAATCTGATCAATTGCGGTTTGGACTAAGCCGGCCGGGGCCTGTGCAGTTCAGCGAACAAGTTATCCACATAGCCATGCACAGCAAATGGGGGTAACTGTGGATGAATGGAAAAATAACTGCCTGATTTGTGAAGAAAAATCGTGACTTATCCAGAAGGATAGTTTGCAGGAGTGATTGACTATTTTTTGATCAAATATCTACACGTCACGTTTCACATGGGCTGCAGAGGATGGCAAACACGTTATCCACAGAAGCGCCAACAGAGTTCGGGGGTAACTTTGTGGCTGCTGTGGAAAAGTGCTGAGGGCTGTGGGAAATCGGGCGTTGCGCAGGGATTATCAGCCTGAAACGCTTAATCGATCATTTATTGATCAAATCCCTGAAAGCCACGGTTTATATACCTTGCAGCGGACAGCGAACATCTTGTCCACAGAAGCGCCAACAGAGATTGGGGGCAACTCTTGAAGTTATTCAGGAGAAAAAGCCCGGTAAAACCGTGACTTAGGCTGGTTGTTTTTTGAGCTGGGGCCTGGAGGGCTTGATTGGCGTGGGGTACAGGGATGGGCGAACACGTTATCCACAGATCCGCCAACAGGGATTGTGGGTAAACAATACCATATTGGCGATCTGCAAACTCCTGTAGGAGCTGCGGCACGCTGCGATCTTTTGATCTTGATCTTAGAGATCAAAAGATCGCAGCCTCGTTTCACTCGACAGCTCCTACAGGGGTCAGCGGACGACGCCTTCTTCGATCAGGAGTTTGAGGATCGCTTCAGCGCCGGCCTGCGCGGTGACGCCTTTGAGCACTTGCCCCCCACCGCCACTGGCCTTGGCCGTCGCCGCTTTCATCCGGTCCGCCCCGCTCTTGGCCTTGATCACCTTCAGACGTTTCGGCCGTGGCTTGGCCGGTTGCAACGTAGCAACCGCCAGCAGTTCATCGTCCAGCACTTCCACGTCTTCGGCATTGAGCACACCGCGCCGCGCCGGGCCGTAGGCGCTCTGCCGTGGCTTGGGTGCGGCGTTATCCACAGTCGCCAGAAACGGCAGCTTCACCTTCAACCGCCGTCGCTGCCCACGGGGCAAGGCTTGCAGCACCAGCGCCGAGCCGTCGCTGATCGATTCGACCTGCGCCAGTCCTACCACCAGCGGCCAGCCCAGTCCTTCGGCGAGCAGGAACGGCAACATGCCCGAGCCTTCGCCGGTTTCCGCCTGCGTACCGGTCAGCACCACCTGGGCGCCGGCATCGCGCAGATACGCAGTCAGCGCCGGCAAGGCGTCGGCGCCAGCGGGTTGCTCCAGCACGTGCATCTGCGCGAGTCCCATGCCCAGATAGGCGCGCAGCGCCGGTTCGGCAACGTCCCCGGCGTGCAGCACTTGCAGGTTATCCCCAGCCAGCTGCAGGCCCAGTTCCACGGCGCGCGCGTCCTGTTCGGCACGGCGTGGCCGGCCCGAGGTCGGGTGGGCGCCGATGGAGACCAGGCTGATGACATTGGTGTTCATAACTGTGTCCTTCCCTTAAGCCGCATCGCGCTTGGCGTCGTTGCGGTAAGCCGCTACCGCCGCGATCAAGGCTTGAAGAATCTCCGCGCTCTCGCCGATCACCGACAGGTCGGCGCGTTTGATCATGTCGCATCCCGGGTCGAGGTTGATCGCCACCACCTTGTCGCAGGCACCGATACCCTGCAGGTGCTGGATCGCCCCGGAGATACCCACAGCCACATAAACCCGTGCAGTGACCCAGGTACCGGACGCGCCGACCTGCCGGTCACGGGCCATGAAGCCGTCGTCCACCGCCACCCGCGAGGCGCCTTCGGTGGCGCCGAGCGCCGCCGCCGTCTCGTGAAACAGCGCCCAGTCCTTGACCCCGTTGCCGCCGGAGAAAATGAACTCGGCTTCGGCCATCGGAATGGCCGCCGGGTCCACCGCCACCGCGCCCAGATCTTCGATCCGCGACAGGCTGCGCGCCACAGGTGTGGATAACTCCACCGGCAGCGCTTCGTGACGGGTTTCGCTGACCGGTTCCGCGCATTCGGCTGCGGCCAGAATCAAGCGTGCGACCGGTCGCGCCAGGTCTTGCAGGCCTGCGCCAGCGCGACCGATACACTCCTGATCCTTGACCTGCCAGACCCGCGTTGCCGGGCGTTCGCCCAGTGCCGCGGCAAAACGCCGACCGAGTTCACCACCACCACTGCGGCTGTCCGGCAGCAGCCAGTGGCGCGGATTGAACTGGTTATCCACAGCCCGCAGGCCCTGAATTCGTTGTTCCGGTGCATAACCGCTGAATTGGTCGCCCTCCAGTACCAGCAAGCGATCGACGCCGGCCGTGGCGAAGGCGCTCTCTTTGTGTTCGCCAAACACCACCGCCAGCACCGCACCGTCGTTGCCGGCCAGTTGATGAGCCAGGCCCAACAGGTCACGGTCGTGGCTGCTCAGGCGGCCGCCGACCATGTCCGGCACCACGCTGATATAGAACGCCGGGGCTGGCACCTGATGCAGCGGCAATTGCACTTCAACCGTGGCCGAGCGCTTGACCGCCCCGCCCTGTTGCGCGCCGCTGCGGTCGATACGCTTGATGCCGTTGGGGCCGATGAAACCGATGCCGTGCAGGTTCTTGCGGATGATCCCGTTGGGGCCCATCCAGCTGTGTTGCGCCGGTTGCATGGCCGCGTGCAGCGGGTGCAAACGGTTACGCGCAATCCATTCGGCGCGTGGGTCGCGGCGGATAATGTCGCTCATCAGTGGGCCTCCGCAGGTTCACGTTTGGCCGGCGTGGCAGGCTTGTCTGGCGCGGCATCTTCAAGCAGCGCGTCGGCCACCAGTTCAGCGATGTCCTTGATCAGCGGACGCGGTTCGACCACGCCTTCGAGCATCGCCGTGCACTGTGGACAACCCACGGCCACCAGCTCGGCGCCGGTCTCGCGGATGTCTTCCATGCGCATGTCAGGAATCCGCTGCTTGCCCGGAATGTCAGTGATCGGCGCACCGCCACCACCGCCGCAGCAGCGCGAGCGGAAGCCGGAACGTTGCATCTCTTTGACCTCAATGCCGAGGGCGCGCAGCACTTCACGCGGCGCCTCGTATTCGCCGTTGTAGCGACCGAGGTAGCACGGGTCGTGGTAGGTCACGCTGTTGCCTTTGTGCTGACCGAGGCTCAGCGCACCGGCCTGAATGATTTCCGCCATGTAGGTGCTGTGGTGCTGCACCAGGTAGTTGCCGTCGAACGCGCCGTACTCGTTTTTCAGCACATGGAAACTGTGCGGATCGCAGGTGACGATGCGGTTGAAGCGGTATTTGGCCAGGGTCTGGATATTGCGTTTGGCGAGCAACTGGAACGTCGCTTCGTCACCGAGACGTCGGGCCACGTCGCCGCTGTCGCGCTCTTCGAGGCCGAGCACTGCGAAGTCGATTTTCGCGGCTTTCAGCACTTTGACGAACGCGCGCAAGGTGCGCTGGTTGCGCATGTCGAAGGCACCGTCGCCGACCCAGAACAGCACGTCGGTGGACTTCTTCTCGCTGAGCAGAGTGAGGTTCAGATCCGCCGCCCAGTTCATCCGCCCGCCCGGGGCGAAACCGCCGGGGTTGTCGGTGGCGATCAGGTTTTCCAGGACTTCGGCGCCCTTGTTCGGGGTCGCGCCTTTTTCCAGCGTCAGGTGGCGGCGCATGTCGACGATGGCGTCGACGTGCTCGATCATCATCGGGCACTCCTCGACGCAGGCGCGGCAGGTGGTGCACGACCACAAGGTTTCGGCATCGACCAGACCGTTGACGATCGGTTGATGCGGATTGCCGCTGTGTTCACCGATTGGCTTGCCCGGATAAGGGCTACCGGCAAACTTCGCGTCAGTGCCGCCAGCCAGGCCGACGACCATATCCTGAATCAGCTTTTTCGGGTTCAGCGGCTGGCCGGCAGCGAAGGCCGGGCACGCCGCTTCACACTTGCCGCACTGCACGCAGGCGTCAAAACCGAGCAACTGGTTCCAAGTGAAATCCTTGGGCTTTTCCACGCCGAGCGGCGCGCTTGGATCATTCAGATCCAGCGGTTTCAAACCAGTGGACCGACCGCCGCCAAAGCGCTCGGCGCGGCGGTGCCAGGCCAGGTGCAGGGCGCCGGCGAAGGCGTGCTTCATCGGCCCGCCCCAGGTCATGCCGAAGAACAATTCCGACACGCCCCACAAAACGCCGATCCCGAGAATCGCCGCCAGCAGCCAGCCGCCGAAGTTCTCCGGGAGGATCCCGGCCACCGGCAAGGTCACCAGAAAGAACGACGCCGAGAACGCCAGCAGACTTTTCGGCAGACGCATCCACGGGCCTTTCGACAGCCGCGACGGCGGGTTGAGCCGACGCCGATAAACGAAGATTGCCCCGACGAACATCACTGCCGTCATCAACAGCAGCGCATAGCCGAGGATGCGGTTATGCAGGCCGAAACCGTGCACCAGAATCGCCAGCACGATTGACGCCACCGCACCACCGGCCGTGGCCACGTGGGTGTTGGCGATGTATTTGTCCCGCGCCACCACGTGGTGCAGGTCGACCATGTAACGCTTGGGCATGGCGAACAGGCCGCCGATCAGATCGACCTTCGAGGCCCGGCCCCGACGCCACATGGCCACCCGCCGCAAAGCACCCAGCACCGCAAGGGCCAGGGCTGCGAACAACAGGATTGGAAGAAGGGTGTTCAACATGGTGAAGCTCCCACCAGTACAGCCTGGAGAAACACGGTCTATGTGTAGGAGCTGCCGCAGGCTGCGATCTTTTGATCTTGCTTTGAACAACAAAAGTCAAAAGATCGCAGCCTTCGGCAGCTCCTACAGGGTCATGTGCAAGCCCTTAGAAGTCTTTGCACAACCGCAACGCGTCGTAGATCGCAGCGTGGGTATTACGCTGCGCCACGCAGTCGCCGATGCGGAACAGCAAGTAGCCGTCACCGGTGCTGCTCAGCGAAGGTTGTGGCTGGATCGCGAACAACGCTTCGACGTCAATCTGACCCTTGTTGCGCGAGCCTTCCTTGAGCGCGTAGTAGATTTCCTCATCCGGCCGCACGCCGTTCTCCACCACCACCTGATCGACCACCCGCTCCTCTTTGGCGCCGGTGTATTCGTTCTCCAGCACCGCCACCAGCTTGTCGCCTTCGCGGTAGACCTTTTCCAGCATCATGTCGCCGGTCATGATCACTTCTTTCGGGTACATGCTGCGGTAGTAGGTCGGGAACGACGTACCGCCGATGGCCACGCCCGGTTTGATGTCGTCGGTGACGATCTCGACCTGGCTGCCCTTGTCGGCGAGGAAGTCGGCGACCGACATGCCGGTAAACTCGCAAATGGTGTCGTAGACCAGCACGTTCTTGCCCGGCGCAACCTTGCCGTCGAGCACGTCCCAGCTGCTGACCACCAAGCCTTCGGCGGCCCCCCAGTGTTCGTTCTGCTCAAGGTATGGATGACCACCGACGGCCAGCACCACGATGTCCGGACGCAGATCCATGAGGGTGTCGGCATCCGCCGCCGTACCCAGACGCAGGTCGACTTTCAATCGCGCCAGTTCCAGTTGGAACCAGCGGGTGATCCCGGCGATCTGGTCACGCTGCGGCGCTTTCGACGCCGTGGTGATCTGCCCGCCGATGAATTCTTTCTTCTCGAACAGGGTCACGTCGTGGCCACGTTCGGCCGCCACACGCGCAGCTTCCATCCCGGCTGGGCCGGCACCGACGATGACCACCTTGCGTTTCGGCCCGGTGGACTTCTCGATGATGTGCGGCACGCCCATGTATTCACGGGACGTCGCGGCGTTCTGGATGCACAGCACGTCCAGACCCTGGTACTGACGGTCGATGCAGTAGTTGGCGCCGACGCACTGTTTGATCTGGTCGATCTGGCCCATCTTGATCTTGGCGATCAGGTGCGGATCGGCGATGTGCGCGCGGGTCATGCCGACCATGTCGACGTAACCGCCTTCAAGGATGCGCGTGGCCTGGTTCGGGTCCTTGATGTTCTGCGCATGCAGCACCGGAACCTTGACCACTTCCTTGATTCCGGCCGCCAGGTGCAGGAACGGCTCCGGCGGATAGCTCATGTTCGGAATCACGTTGGCCAGGGTGTTGTGGGTGTCGCAACCCGAGCCGACGACGCCGATGAAATCGAGCATGCCGGTATCGTCGTAATACTTGGCGATCTGCTTCATGTCTTCGTGGGACAGACCGTCCGGGTGGAACTCGTCACCACAGATGCGCATGCCGACGCAGAAATCGTCACCGACCTCGGCGCGCACGGCTTTCAACACTTCCAGACCGAACTTCATCCGGCCTTCGAAGCTGCCACCCCATTCATCGGTACGCTTGTTGACGCGCGGGCTCCAGAACTGGTCGATCATGTGCTGGTGCACGGCCGACAGTTCGACACCGTCCAGACCACCGGCCTTGGCGCGGCGCGCGGCTTGCGCGTAGTTGCCGATCACCCGCCAGATTTCTTCCGGCTCAATGGTCTTGCAGGTCGCACGGTGCACCGGTTCACGGATGCCCGACGGCGACATCAGGGTCGGCCAGTGAAAACCGTCCCAACGGGAGCGACGGCCCATGTGGGTAATCTGGATCATGATCTTGGCGCCGTGCTTGTGCATGGCGTCGGCCAGATTCTGGAAGTGCGGAATGATCCGGTCGGTGGACAGGTTCACCGAACTCCACCATTGCTGCGGGCTGTCGATGGCGACCACCGACGAACCGCCGCAGATCGCCAGGCCAATGCCGCCCTTGGCTTTCTCTTCGTAGTATTTGACGTAGCGCTCGGTGGTCATGCCACCGTCAGTCGCGTAGACCTCGGCGTGCGCGGTGCTGAGCACGCGGTTGCGGATGGTCAGTTTGCCAATTTGAATTGGCTGGAACATTGCTTCGAAAGCCATGGCGGGTTCCTCGACTTACAACGGCTTGACGGTGAACAGGCCGTCGTCGTGGCCTTCTTCGGAGCCACCGTAGACTTGCTCGGCAACCGTACGAATCTTGCTGCCGCGTGCGGCGAGGATCTGGTCCATGGCGCCGGCAAACCAGCCGGTGAACATGTAGTCGACCTTGCGCCCGACCTTGCCGTAGACGTAGACGAACGCCGAGTGTTCGAGCTTGACGCTGGCGGTGCCTTTGTCGAGGTCGATGTCCTGAATCTTGAACAGGCCCCAGCCGCGTTGCGACAGGCGCTTCATGTAGTGCTCGAACACTGCGACGCCTTCCAGGCCGTGGCATTCAGCTTCTTTTTCGCACCAGTGCCAGGCGGACTTGTAGCCAGCCTTGTAGAGGATTTCGGCATAGGCGTCGGCGCCCAGCACTTCCTCGATGCCCATGTGGTTATTGACGAAAAAGTGGCGTGGCACGTAGAGCATCGGCAGGGCGTCGGAGGTCCAGACACCGGTTTCGCTGTCGACTTCGATTGGCAATTGCGGGGCGATCTTGGCCATGGAAACTTAACTCCAGAAAATTCGGTTTGTTGCCCCCGGCGCGGACGACCGGGGGAAAGGATTCAGAAGTGCGGCGGCTTATTCGCCCCAGACATCCTTGAGAACGTTGACCCAGTTCTCGCCCATGATCTTGCGCACGACGCGCTCGGAGTGGCCGCGCTTGAGCAGGGTTTCGGTCAGGTTCGGGAACTCGCCGACGGTGCGGATGCCCAGCGGGTTGATGATCTTGCCGAAGCTGGTCAGACGACGGGCGTAGCCCTTGTCGTGGGTCAGGTATTCGAAGAAGTCCTGGCCGTGACCCTGGGTGAAGTCGGTGCCGATGCCGATGGCGTCTTCGCCGACGATGTTCATGGTGTATTCGATGGCTTCGGCGTAATCGTCGATGGTCGAATCGATGCCCTTGGCAAGGAACGGCGCAAACATGGTCACGCCGACAAAACCGCCGTGGTCAGCGATGAACTTCAGTTCAGCATCGGACTTGTTGCGCGGGTGATCTTTCAGACCCGACGGCAGGCAGTGGGAATAGCAGACCGGTTTTTTCGATTCGAGGATGACTTCCTCGGACGTCTTGGAACCGACGTGGGACAGGTCGCACATGACGCCGACGCGGTTCATCTCGGCGACGATTTCGCGGCCGAAGCCCGACAGGCCGCCGTCACGCTCGTAACAACCGGTGCCGACCAGGTTCTGGGTGTTGTAGCACATCTGCACGATGCCGACGCCAAGTTGCTTGAACACCTCGACATAGCCGATCTGGTCTTCGAAGGCGTGGGCATTCTGGAAGCCGAAGAGGATGCCGGTCTTGCCCTGCTCCTTGGCGCGACGGATGTCGGCGGTGGTGCGCACCGGCATTACCAGATCGCTGTTTTCGCGGATCAGCTTCTGGCTGGCGGCGATATTGTTCACAGTCGCCTGAAAGCCTTCCCACACCGACACGGTGCAGTTGGCCGCCGTCAGACCGCCCTTGCGCATGTCTTCGAACAGCTCGCGGTTCCATTTGGCAATGATCAGACCGTCGATAACGATGCTGTCGGCGTGTAATTCGGCTGGGCTCATCAGGCGTCCCCTTATTGGCGATTCATGCGCCGAATCGTCTGCCGGCGCTTTGGGGCCAGCATATGCCTCGGTGCCGGGGCGACCGGGTGCAAAAACGACAGGGGAATTGCCGAAAGCGTCAATCCGCGACAAAGGGTCGCCAGGCGCTCCGATCAGCTACCTGTTCAAGCCCGCCAGCTTGAGCCAGAATCTGGCGCATCTTGGATACACCACTGGATTAGAGCGGCGACAACCATGAAATCGATCTTCCTGGCCTTGGCACTGATTGCGACCGGCGTACACGCCGCCGAAGAGACCGACAACAACCCGTGCGACGCGGTGGAAAACGACGTCCAGACCCTGGAATGCTCGACCTACAGCCGCAGCACCGCCGAAGACCTGCTCAAAGACAACTACGCCAGCCTCAACGAGCGCATGCAGGCCACCTACGGCAAAAACGCCGCGCAACTGGCCGACATCACCGCCAAACTGAAAACCGCCCAGCAACAATGGCTGAAAACCCGCGACGCCGATTGCGCCGTGGAAGCGTTCCCCGCCACCGAAGGCAGCAAGGCGTTCAAGATTGCGCAGAATGACTGTGTGGCACGGATGAGTGATGAGCGGTCGGAGTTTTTGGAGTCGATTGGGCAGGAGTGAGGAGCTGCGCTGTAAGCTGCACCTCATATAGCCAATCAAGGGACACTCATGAACATCTGCGGCATCGAAATCAAAGGCAGCGAAGCGATCATCGCCGTGGCCTCCCTTGACGGGGCAACGCTGAGCCACGTGGCGCTCAACACCAAGAAAATCGCCCTCGACGATGATGACGAGGCGGCCAACGTCAAACGCTTCGCGACGCAGGTTGCCTCGTTTGTGCGCGAACACTCGATTGAACGGATTGCGATCAAGAAGCGCAGCAAGAAAGGTGAATTTGCCGGTGGGCCGACCACGTTCAAGATCGAAGGTGTGTTTCAGTTGCTCGATGGGTGTGAGGTGACGCTTTTGTCGCCGCAGACGATCAATGCGCAAGCCAAGAAGCATAATTTCGAGCTGCCGGGGACGTTGAACAAGTATCAGCATGAGGCTTATAAAGCGGCGTGTTCGGCGTTGGTGAAGAAGTAAGATCAAAGGATCGCAGCCTTCGGCAGCTCCTACAGGGAAATGAATTCCAATGTAGGAGCTGCCGAAGGCTGCGATCTTTTGATTTCAGGCCTGAGCGGTACGCCGGTCTTCCCGGGGGCAACGGGCGAAGCGTGCGCGGTAGCTGCGGGTGAAATACGACGGCGACTCAAACCCGCAGGCGATGCTGACTTCGAGCACGCTCATATCAGTCTGGCGCAACAGCTGCCGGGCTTTTTCCAATCGCAGGCGCAGATAGAAATTGCTCGGTGTGTCGTTCAGATGCAGCCGAAACAGGCGCTCCAGCTGCCGCCGCGTGACTTTGATCGATTCCGCCAGTTGCAGCGTGGTCAGCGGTGGTTCGCTGTGCTGCTCCATCTCACCAATCACCTGCACCAGCTTTTTGTTGCTGATGCCGTAGCGCGTGGCGACTTCCATGCGCTGGTGGTCTTTGCGCGGACGAATCCGCCCCAGCACGAACTGCTCGCTGACCTGAATCGCCAGTTGCGGGCCGTGGGCCTGGGCGATCAGATCGAGCATCAGGTCGATAGACGCGGTGCCGCCCGCCGAGGTGATGCGCCGCCGGTCAATCTCGAACAGCTCCTGGGTCACGCTCAGCTGTGGATAAGATTCCTTGAACGCATCGATCGCCTCCCAGTGCAGGGTCAAGCGATGGCCGTCGAGCAGGCCGGCTTCAGCGAGAACGAAACTGCCGGTATCGATGGCGCCGAGGGTCACGCCTTCGTTGTCCAGCCGGCGCAGCCAATGCTCAAGGGTTGGCGTGGCGAACTTCAGCGGTTCGAACCCGGCCACCACCAGCAGCGTCGCGCCTTTCTTCAACGGCTCCAGCGCCGCGTCGGCGTTGACCGACATGCCATTGCTCGCCAGCACCGCCCCGCCATCGGCGCTGAGCACGTGCCAGCGGTACAACTCGCCGCGAAAGCGGTTGGCCACCCGCAGCGGTTCGATCGCCGAGATGAAACCGATGGCGGAAAAACCGGGCATCAGCAGAAAGTAGAAATCCTGGGACATGTGCGCACTCGGTTAGCGGGTAGCGTGGATCGTTGATACGCCGATTGTCGTCAGCGTTCAAGAGCACAGGTCGCTACAGTGCAAGAGCCAGTCGCCGCAGTGCGCTTTCAAAGGCCTACAGCTGCGTAACTTTGCATCACCGGCACGCCAGATGCCGGAACTCACAATAAACGACCTGCCGAGGAACCCGACATGAAACGACTGATCAGCAGCTGTGTTCTTGCACTCAGCGGTACCGCTTTCTTGAGCGCCAGCGTCATGGCGGCCGAACCTGCGTCGTGCCAGAACGTGCGCATGGGCGTCGTCAACTGGACTGACGTGATCGCCACCAGTGCCATGACCCAAGTGCTGCTCGACGGCCTCGGCTACAGCACCAAACAAACCAGCGCGTCCCAGCAGATCATCTTCGCCGGGATTCGTGATCAGCGGCTGGATCTGTTCCTCGGCTACTGGAACCCGCTGATGACCCAGACCATCACCCCGTTCGTCGACGCCAACCAGGTCAAAGTCCTGGAAGCACCAAGCCTGAAAGACGCCCGCGCGACCCTCGCCGTGCCGACTTATCTGGCGGACAAGGGCCTGAAAACCTTCGCCGACATCGCCAAATTCGAGAAGGAACTGGGCGGCAAGATCTACGGCATCGAACCGGGCTCGGGCGCCAATACGCAGATCAAGGCAATGATCGCCAAGAACCAGTTCGGCCTCGGCAAATTCCAGCTGGTCGAATCCAGCGAAGCCGGGATGCTCGCCGCCGTGGACCGCGCCGTACGCCGCAAGGAAGCCGTGGTGTTCTTCGGCTGGGCGCCGCACCCGATGAACGTGAACGTCAAGATGACTTACCTGACCGGCAGCGAGGACGCCCTCGGTCCGAACGAAGGCATGGCCACGGTATGGACGGTCACCGCGCCGAAATACGCCGAGCAGTGCCCGAACATCGGTCGCCTGCTGAGCAACCTGACATTCACCGCCGAAGACGAGAGCCGGATGATGCAGCCGCTGCTCGATCACAAGGACGCGTTCGAATCGGCCAGGCAATGGCTCAAGGATCACCCCGAAGACAAGCAGCGCTGGCTGGAAGGTGTAACCACCTTCGATGGCAAACCGGCCGCTGAAAACCTGCAACTGACCAGCAAATAAATCACCGGAAATCAACGCTTCGCAGCCCCGAACAGGGCTGCGAACAGACCCATTACGCCTGAAGGAAACCGCACCATGAACCACGACGTCATCATCACCTGCGCACTCACCGGTGCTGGCGACACGACCGCCAAGAGCCCGCATGTGCCGGTCACCCCGAAACAGATCGCCGCTGCCGCAGTAGAGGCGGCCAAGGCCGGCGCCACGGTGGTGCACTGCCATGTGCGCGACCCACAGACCGGCAAGTTCAGCCGTGACGTGGCGCTGTACCGCGAAGTGATGGAGCGCATCCGCGAGGCTGACGTCGACATCATCGTCAACCTCACCGCCGGCATGGGCGGTGACCTCGAAATCGGTGCTGGCGAGCACCCGATGGAGTTCGGCCCGAACACCGATCTGGTCGGCCCGCTGACCCGTCTGGCCCACGTTGAAGAACTGCTGCCGGAAATCTGCACCCTCGATTGCGGCACGCTGAACTTCGGCGACGGCGACACCATTTACGTCTCGACGCCAGCGCAACTGCGCGCCGGCGCCAAGCGCATCACCGAGCTGGGGGTGAAGGCCGAACTGGAAATTTTCGACACCGGCCACCTGTGGTTCGCCAAACAGATGATCAAGGAAGGCCTGCTCGACAACCCGTTGTTCCAGCTGTGCCTGGGCATCCCGTGGGGCGCTCCGGCGGACACCACCACCATGAAAGCCATGGTCGACAACCTGCCGGCGGACGCGGTGTGGGCCGGGTTCGGCATCGGCCGCATGCAGATGCCGATGGCCGCGCAAGCGGTGCTGCTCGGCGGCAACGTGCGGGTCGGCCTGGAAGACAACCTGTGGCTGGACAAGGGTGTGCTGGCCACCAACGGCCAACTGGTCGAACGCGCCACCGAGATCCTCAGCCGCCTCGGCGCCCGGGTGCTGACCCCGGCTGAGGGGCGCAAGAAGATGGGCCTGACCCAGCGCGGCTGACCCAACCACCCATTTCCCTCTGTGAAATGAATTCTGTGGTGAGGGGATTTATCCCCGATGGGTGGCGAAGCCGCCCCAAGACCTGACAACCCGGGGCATCAGATAGACCGAGAGTGCTGGTTTTACGACTGCTTCGCAGTTGATCGGGGCGGTGCGACGTTTCGCTAAATCCCCTCGCCACAAGACAGAGTTTCCACAGGACCACCGAACTCTCTCAGGAAATCACCATGAGCTTTATCACCGACATCAAAACCTTCGCCGCCCTCGGCAGCGGTGTCATCGGCAGCGGCTGGGTCGCGCGTGCCCTCGCCCACGGCCTCGACGTGGTGGCCTGGGACCCGGCGCCCGGCGCTGAAGCTGCGCTGCGCAAACGCGTGGCGAATGCCTGGGGTGCGCTGGAGAAAAACGGTCTGGCACCCGGCGCCTCGCAGGATCGTTTGCGCTTTGTCGCGACCATCGAGGAATGCGTGCGCGATGCTGATTTCATTCAGGAAAGTGCCCCGGAACGCCTCGAGCTGAAACTCGATCTGCATAGCAAAATCAGCGCGGCGGCCAAGCCCAATGCCTTGATCGGATCGAGCACTTCCGGCCTGTTGCCGAGCGAGTTCTACGAGAGCTCGACCCGCCCTGAACGCTGCGTGGTCGGTCACCCGTTCAATCCGGTTTACCTGCTGCCGCTGGTGGAAGTGGTCGGTGGCAAGCACACCGCGCCCGAGGCCGTGCAAGCCGCGATGAAGGTTTACGAATCCCTCGGCATGCGCCCGCTGCATGTGCGCAAGGAAGTGCCAGGGTTCATCGCCGACCGTTTGCTCGAAGCGCTGTGGCGTGAGGCGCTGCACCTGGTCAACGACGGCGTGGCGACGACTGGCGAGATCGACGACGCGATCCGTTTTGGCGCCGGTCTGCGCTGGTCGTTCATGGGCACGTTCCTGACCTACACGCTGGCCGGTGGCGACGCGGGGATGCGTCACTTCATGTCGCAGTTCGGCCCGGCGTTGCAGTTGCCGTGGACGTATCTGCCGGCACCGGAGCTGACTGACAAGCTGATTGACGATGTGGTCGGTGGCACCAGTGATCAGCTCGGCCGCCACAGCATTTCAGCGCTGGAGCGCTATCGTGATGACTGCCTGCTGGCGGTGCTGGAGGCGGTGAAGACCACCAAGGAAAAGCACGGGATGAGTTTCAGCGAGTAATCGCCTTCCCCTGTGGCGAGGGAGCTTGCTCCCGCTCGGCCGCGAAGCGGTCGTAAAACCAGCGAATGCTGTCTGACCGACGCACCGCGATCAGAGGTTTTGGGGCTGATGCGCAGCCCAGCGGGAGCAAGCTCCCTCGCCACAATGTGTATTGCGCCAGCGATCTATGGAGTTCAACCATGCCCACCCTCACCACCTACCAAACCACCATCATCCCCGACTGGGTCGACTACAACGGCCATCTGCGCGACGCCTTCTACTTGCTGATCTTCAGCTACGCCACCGACGCCCTGATGGACCGTCTCGGCATGGACAGCAACAACCGCGAGGCCAGCGGCCACTCACTGTTTACTCTCGAACTGCACCTGAATTATCTGCACGAAGTGAAGCTCGGCGCCGAGGTCGAGGTGCGCACGCAAATCATCGGCCACGACAGCAAACGCCTGCACCTCTATCACAGCCTGCACCTGGCCGGCGACGACAAGGAACTGGCCGGTAACGAGCAGATGCTGTTGCACGTCGATCTCGCCGGCCCACGTTCCGCGCCGTTCACCCCGGACACCTTGAGCCGCCTGCAAGCCATCGCCGCCGAGCAAGTCGATCTGCCCGCCCCGGCTTACATCGGCCGTGTCATCGCTCTGCCACCCGCCCGTTAATCCCTCCCACGCAAGGAGCCGCCATGCACACCGCTGCCGCTGTTGCCGATTTCCGTACTTATCCGTTGATCAGCGCGCTGAGCGGCGTGCAGAACCTGGCGGATCGCGTTTCGCTTGCCTGGGCCGACGGCCGCGTCAGCCCGTTCCATCACGTCTGGTTGCGAGATAACTGCCCGTGCGAGCAGTGCGTCTACAACGTCACCCGTGAGCAGGTATTCGAGATCGTCGATGCCGCGCCGGATCTGGCTCCCGTCAACGCGCACATCGACAGCGACGGCTGTCTGCAGATCGACTGGCAGGACGGCCACCACAGTCGCTTCGATCCGGGCTGGCTGCGCGCCCACGCCTATGACGACGAGTCCCGCGCCGAACGTCTGGCGGCTAAACCCCAGCCCTATCTGTGGCGCAGCAATTTGCAGCTACCGGCATTCGACTATTCAGCGCTGATGAACGATAACGGTGCGCTGCTGCAATGGTTGATCGCGGTGCGCGACATCGGCCTGACTCAGGTGCGCGGCGTGCCCACCGAACCGGGTTCACTGAAGCTGATCGCCCAGCGCATTTCGTTCATCCGCGAGAGCAATTTCGGCGTGCTGTTCAACGTGCAATCGAAGGCCGATGCCGACAGCAACGCCTACACCGCTTTCAACCTGCCGTTGCACACCGATTTGCCGACCCGGGAGTTGCAACCGGGCCTGCAGTTTCTGCATTGCCTGGTGAATGACGCCGAAGGTGGCGAGAGTATTTTTGTCGACGGTTATGCGATTGCCGACGCGTTGCGTCAGGAAGCACCGGAGCTGTTTCAGGCACTGTGCGAAATCCCCGTGGAGTTTCGCAACAAGGACCGCCACAGCGACTATCGTTGCCTGGCGCCGATCATTGCGCTGGATGCGCTGGGCCGGGTCGCGGAGGTGCGCATGGCGAACTTTCTGCGCGGAGCGTTCGATACGTCGGTGGAGCAGATGCCGCTGCTGTATCGCGCCTATCGGCGCTTGATTGCGATGACCCGCGAGCCACGATTTCGGCTGATGCAGCGACTCAATCCGGGGGAGCTGTGGTGTTTCGATAATCGCCGTACGCTGCATGCGCGCAATGCGTTTGACCCGGCCACCGGGGCGCGGCATTTCCAGGGTTGCTACATCGATCGGGATGAGTTGTTGTCGCGGATTCTGGTGTTGCAACGCTAGACCGCTAAAAGCAAAAGATCGCAGCCTCCGGCAGCTCCTACAGGAGATCGCATTTCAACTGTAGGAGCTGCCGGAGGCTGCGATCTTTTGACTTTCATAAAATTAAAAAAAACCCCGATACAAGCCGTGACAGGATCGGGGCAGAGGGTACTGTTGAGGAGCTGCCAGTCGAGGGTGACCAAACCGTCTGTAGCGAGCTGAGGCCAGTGTGCCCACTCCCCTTGGCACTGAGTTAGCCGAAAACGACCTGTTCATAGCCGTCGCGGCCACTGCGACAAATCACCCTTGCCGTGCCTGCGCATGCCCACCAGAATCGAGCCACGACCTCCATTGCCGAAGAAGGAAGCGCGCCATGATGTATGCCGATTTGATCGATCAGGAAGACTTGTTGGGCCAGCTCAAGGCATTGGGGTTTCAGGTGCCGAGCGGCTCCACAGCGGAGCAGGCCTGCGAGTGTGCGGTGCGTGGTCTGGACAATGTTCGCGCGTTTGAATTGCGCAAGATGGTCAAGGACATGTACACCAGCGGCGCCAGTATCCAGCCTGCGGTGCGCCAGGCGATCGACAAGCAGTTGTTGCCGGCATTGGCGGATTACCAGCAAAGCCATAGCGCCTGACAGAAGATCAAAAGATCGCAGCCTGCGGCAGCTCCTACAGTTGAAATGCGATCCCCTGTAGGAGCTGCCGCAGGCTGCGATCTTTTGCTTTACAGCCTTACGCTGGCAAACGTCGACTCATTACGCGCCTGACTCAATGCCGACATCGGCCCCGACAGCGGCGACATCACGATGGCCTGCGGCAGCGGCAGCATCGCCACTTGCTGCGTGGTGTTGGAGCCTACGCGTTCGTCACGCGGCGGAATGCCGAAGTATTCGCGGTAGCATTTGGAGAAGTGCGGCGTCGACACGAAACCGCACACCGAGGCCACTTCGATGATCGACATCGGCGTTTGCTTGAGCAACTGCCGCGCGCGGATCAGGCGCAGCTTCAAGTAGTAACGCGACGGAGAGCAGTGCAGGTATTTCTGGAACAGGCGCTCCAGCTGTCGACGCGACACGGCGACGTACACCGCCAGTTCGTCGAGGTCGATCGGCTCTTCGAGGTTGGCCTCCATCAGCGCGACAATTTCCTGCAGCTTCGGCTGGTTGGTGCCGAGCATGTGCTTGAGCGGCACGCGCTGGTGATCCTGCTCGTTGCGGATGCGCTCGTAGACGAACATTTCCGAGATCGCAGCAGACAGTTCGCGACCGTGATCGCGGCTGATCAGGTGCAGCATCATGTCCAGTGGCGCGGTACCACCGGAACTGGTGAAACGGTTACGGTCGAGGGTGAACAAGCGAGTGCTCATGGCCACACGCGGGAAAGCTTCCTGCATCGCTGCCAGACATTCCCAGTGCACGCTGCAATCGAAACCGTCGAGCAGCCCGGCGCAAGCCAAGGCCCAGCTGCCGGTGCACACCGCGCCCAGCCGCTTGGACTGACGCGCCTGGCTCTGCAGCCATGACACGTGCTCGCGGGTCACGGTGCGTTGAATGCCGATCCCGCCGCAGACGATCACGGTGTCCAGGGGCGGGGCTTTGTGCATGGAGGCATCGGGGGTGATTTGCAGACCGTCACTGGCCCACACCTGGCCGCCATCGACGGTCAGGGTGCTCCAGCGATACAGCTCACGACCGGACAATTGGTTGGCCATGCGCAGGGGCTCGACTGCGGAGGCCAGAGAAATCAGCGTGAAATTGTCCAGCAGCAGAAAGCCGATGGATTGAGGCGCACGGTTCTGGGGTTGGGCCCCGGAGTTGAACGACGTCATCGCGGTATCTCCTCACACAAAGCGGGTGATGGCCTCAGGCGGAGGCTCTTGTTATTGCCGGCGTTCTCACGTGGGAGACGGGCTTTGTTATGACAGAGCAAATGCCATGCCTAAAATTGAATGGCCGTTCAATAACTCCTGAAAACGACGTCGCGACGTGTCTATTCAAGACGTCGGCCAACAGCTGTTTCGAAGTGCCATCAGCGGCGGTGAGCGCCCTGCCCCGCTGCCTGTGAGCAGATCGGTAGCACTTGTGGGAACTGGCCTGCGCGCAGTTTGTGGGGAGTGTCACCGCAGGCACGGGTGACGGACGGTAGGGAGTGCGAATGGCGCACTGCGAGTGGGAAAAGCTCTTATCTGATTGCGACGCGCTAAAAGGTGGCGTGATTTGATCAGCGTGTGCACTTGGTGAGCAGTTTTGACTGGTCTGGCACTTCCAAATCAAACATAAATCCTGTGGCGAGGGGATTTATCCCCGATCGGCTGCGCAGCAGCCGTAAAACCATTCAGCGCGGTGTGTCAGGCAACACTCGATTGCAGGATTTGGGGCCGCTTCGCAGCCCATCGGGGATAAATCCCCTCGCCACAGGACATCTCGGTCTCAGCACTCAACCGCGCTAACGGCCAAACCACCACGCGAGGTCTCTTTATATTTGTCATGCATATCCGCGCCGGTATCGCGCATGGTGCGGATCACCCGGTCCAGCGAGATGAAGTGCTGACCATCGCCGCGCAAGGCCATCTGCGCCGCGTTGATCGCTTTCACCGCCGCAATCGCATTGCGTTCGATGCACGGCACCTGCACCAGCCCGCCGACCGGATCGCAGGTCAGGCCGAGGTTATGTTCCAGACCGATTTCCGCCGCGTTGCACAGTTGCTCCGGCGTCGCGCCCAAAATCTCTGCCAGACCCGCTGCCGCCATCGCGCAGGCCGAACCCACTTCACCCTGGCAGCCGACTTCGGCACCGGAGATCGAGGCGTTCTTCTTGCACAGAATCCCCACCGCCGCCGCACCCAGAAAGTAGTCGACGACGTTGGCGTCGGTGACCGCTTCGCTGAACTTCATAAAGTAGTGCAACACCGCCGGAATGATCCCCGCCGCGCCATTGGTCGGCGCCGTGACCATACGCCCGCCCGCCGCGTTTTCTTCGTTGACCGCCAGGGCGAACAGATTGACCCATTCCATCGCGCTCAACGTCGAACCGATCACGTTGGGTTTGTTCAATTCCTGCAGGTTGCGATGCAACTTCGCCGCACGCCGACGCACATTCAAACCGCCGGGGAGGATGCCTTCGTGCTTGAGGCCCTGCTCGACGCAATCCTGCATCGCCCGCCACAGTTTCATCAGGCCGGCGCGGATTTCTTCTTCGCTGCGCCAGACCTTTTCGTTGGCCATCATCAATTCGGCGACGCGCAGATTGTTCTTTTGGCACAGCTGTAGCAGTTCCACCGCGCTGGAAAAGTCATAGGGCAATTCAGTGCGATCCAGATCGACCACACCGCTGGATGCCTGCGCCTGATCCACCACGAATCCGCCGCCGACCGAATAGTAGGTGTCGCGATGAATCTCGCCGTGATCGCCTTCGGCAATCAGGGTCATGGCGTTGGGGTGGAACGGCAGGTTCTCGTCGATCAGGCGCATGTCGCGCGCCCAGACAAACGGCACCGACAAACGGCCGTCCAGAAGAAGCGTGTGGGTTTCACGCAGGGCCTGGATTCGCGGGCCAATCTGCGACGGGTCGATTGCGTCCGGCCACTCGCCCATCAGGCCCATGATCACTGCGTTGTCGCTGCCGTGGCCGATACCGGTGGCCGACAGCGAACCGAACAGTTGCACTTCTATACGCCGCACCTGTTCGAGCAGGTGCCGGTCGCGCAGCGATTCGACAAACAGGGCCGCGGCGCGCATCGGGCCGACGGTGTGGGAACTGGACGGGCCGATGCCGATTTTGAACAGGTCGAAAACGCTGATAGCCATTGCTGCAGAGCTCCTGAGGATGCCGTTCCCGGGCGTTAAGCGCCCGCTGGCGGAGCTGCTACGCTCAAGCTGCGATCCGCCGGAATGCCCGCATCATCAGGCTTTTGTCAGGTCGCCCGGCGTCTGACACCGACGCACTCATGCCCACCAACGCCGTGCCGGTTTCCTCCCCTGTTTCCGCCGTTTTTATGCGGTTCAGATGGCCAAACGGGGTAGAAAAAAGCTGTAAACGACGTCACTGACACTGGATGCGACCATCCCTGTACTGGATACGACCCACCCTGTAGGCGTCAGATTTTCACTGGTACATGATCGTTATGACTCGATTGCAAGGCGCCGTGGTAGAGCTGTCTCCAGAACGCCATCCAACCGCAACCTATAAGTGCGGTGGTCCACAGTCGGAACACTGCCAAAAAAAACACCAAGGAGTCCATCCATGAAAGGTTCCCCGTCGTTGTTGTTGGCCGCCATGCTGAGTCTGCCGTTACTGGCTCACGCTGCAGAACCCGCTCAGTGCAGTACCGTGAACTTCTCCGATGTCGGCTGGACCGACATCACCGCCACCACCGCCACCACTTCGGTGGTACTCGACGCCCTCGGCTACAAGACCAAGACCACCATGATCTCCGTGCCCGTGACCTACAAGTCGCTGGCCGACGGCAAGAACATGGACGTGTTCCTCGGTAACTGGATGCCGACCATGGAAAACGACATCAAGGCCTACCGCGATGCCGGCACCGTCGAAGTGGTGCGCACCAACCTCAAGGGTGCCAAGTACACCCTCGCCGTACCGCAAGCCCTGTACGACAAGGGTCTGCATGACTTCGCCGATATCGCCAAATTCAAGAAAGAGCTCGACGGCAAGATCTACGGCATCGAGCCCGGCAATGACGGTAACCGCCTGATCCAGAGCATGATCGACAAGAACGCTTTCGGCCTGAAGGACGCCGGTTTCAAAGTCGTCGAATCCTCCGAAGCGGGCATGCTCTCGCAGGTTGACCGCGCACAGAAACGCGACACCGCCGTGGTCTTCCTCGGCTGGGCGCCGCACCCGATGAACAAGCGCTTCAAGATTCAATACCTGACCGGCGGCGATGACTTCTTCGGCCCCGATTTCGGTGCTGCGACCGTGGCGACCAACACCCGCAAGGGTTACACCACTGAATGCAGCAACGTCGGTCAGTTGCTGAAGAACCTGGAGTTCACCGTCGACATGGAAAGTACCCTGATGGGCAACATCCTCGACGACAAGATGAAGCCTGAAGCGGCCGCCAAGGCCTGGCTGAAAAAGAACCCACAGGTGCTTGATACCTGGCTCGCTGGCGTGACCACCATTGACGGTAAACCTGGCCTGGAAGCCGTGAAAGCCAAGCTCGCACAGTAATTGCCTTACGCCGGGCGAGTTCGCTCGCCCGGGCTGTTTATTCCTTGCATGCGGACGTTCACTACCATGCTGATTGATCAGAAAATCCCTTTAGGCCAGTACATCGCGGGCTTCGTTGAATGGTTGACGCAACACGGCGCCAGCACCTTCGACGCAATCGCCGTGACACTGGAAACGATGATCCACGGCGTGACGTTTGCGCTGACCTGGTTCAACCCGCTGGTGCTGATCGGCCTCATCGCCCTGCTGGCCCACTTCATCCAGCGCAAATGGGGGCTGACGGTGTTCGTCATCGCCTCGTTCCTGCTGATCCTCAATCTGGGTTACTGGCAGGAAACCATGGAAACCCTCGCCCAGGTCATGTTCGCGACCCTGGTCTGCGTGGTCATCGGCGTGCCGCTGGGCATCGTCGCCGCGCACAAGCCGATGTTCTACACTTTAATGCGTCCGGTACTCGATCTGATGCAGACCGTACCGACCTTCGTTTACCTCATTCCTACCCTGACCCTCTTCGGGCTGGGTGTGGTGCCGGGCCTGATCTCCACGGTGGTGTTCGCCATCGCTGCGCCGATCCGCCTGACCTACCTGGGCATCCGCGATGTCCCGCAAGAACTGATGGACGCCGGCAAGGCCTTCGGCTGCTCGCGTCGCCAATTGCTTTCACGGATCGAACTGCCTCACGCCATGCCGAGCATCGCGGCCGGCATCACCCAGTGCATCATGCTGTCGCTGTCGATGGTGGTGATCGCGGCACTGGTAGGCGCCGACGGACTCGGCAAACCGGTGGTCAACGCACTGAACACTGCTGATATCGCCCTGGGCTTCGAAGCGGGCCTTGCGATCGTACTGCTGGCGATCATGCTCGACCGTATCTGCAAACAACCCGACGCCAAAGCAGGGGGTGACGCATGAGCATAATTCGCTTCGATAACGTTGACGTGATCTTCACCAAGGATCCGCGCGAAGCACTGAAACTTCTCGATCAAGGTTTGACCCGCAGCGAGATCCTGAAAAAGACCGGGCAGATCGTCGGCGTGGAAAAGGCCAGCCTGGACATCAACAAGGGCGAGATCTGCGTACTGATGGGCCTGTCCGGCTCCGGCAAGTCGAGCCTGCTGCGCTGCATCAACGGCCTCAACACCGTGAGTCGCGGCAAGCTGTTCGTCGAGCACGAAGGCAAGCAGATCGACATCGCTTCCTGCACCCCCGCCGAACTGAAAATGATGCGCACCAAACGCATCGCCATGGTGTTCCAGAAGTTCGCCCTGATGCCGTGGCTGACGGTGCGCGAGAACATCAGTTTCGGTCTGGAAATGCAGGGCCGACCGGAAAAGGAACGGCGCAAGCTGGTCGACGACAAGCTCGAACTGGTGGGCCTGACCCAATGGCGCAACAAGAAGCCCGATGAACTCTCCGGCGGCATGCAACAGCGTGTCGGACTGGCGCGGGCGCTGGCGATGGACGCCGACATTCTGTTGATGGACGAACCGTTCTCGGCACTCGACCCGCTGATCCGCCAGGGCCTGCAGGACGAACTGCTGGAACTGCAACGCAAGCTGAGCAAGACCATCGTGTTTGTCAGTCACGACCTCGACGAGGCACTGAAACTGGGGAGCCGCATCGCGATCATGAAGGACGGCCGGATCATCCAGTACAGCGTGCCGGAAGAGATCGTGCTGAACCCGGCGGACGACTATGTGCGCACCTTCGTGGCCCACACCAATCCGCTCAACGTACTCTGCGGGCGCAGCCTGATGCGCACGCTGGACAACTGCAAACGCATCAACGGTTCGGTGTGCCTCGACCCGGGCGGCGACTCGTGGCTGGACCTGGCCGAAGGCAACACCATCAAAGGCGCGCGGCAGAACGGTTCGGTGCTGAACCTGCAGAACTGGGCGCCGGGCCAGGCCGTGGAAGGCCTGGAGCGCAAACCGACGCTGGTGGACTCGAACATCGGCATGCGTGACGCGCTGCAGATTCGCTACCAGACCGGCAACAAACTGGTGC
This sequence comes from Pseudomonas sp. AO-1, assembly GCF_019775695.1. Taxonomy (NCBI): domain Bacteria; kingdom Pseudomonadati; phylum Pseudomonadota; class Gammaproteobacteria; order Pseudomonadales; family Pseudomonadaceae; genus Pseudomonas; species Pseudomonas sp. AO-1. Next base: position 676,336 of record NZ_CP079947.1, on the reverse strand, counting down.
TGCACGACAACAACCATGTGGTGGGGATTCTTGGCGACAGTGAGCTGTATCACGCGTTGCTGGGCAAGAACCTGGGGTAAGAACCCCGGACACAAAAACGCCGCGAGAGGATCGCGGCGTTTTTGTTTGAAGAGCAAAAGATCGCAGCCTTCGGCAGCTCCTACAGGGGGAATGCGATCCATGTAGGAGCTGCCGAAGGCTGCGATCTTTCAAAGGAACAACGCGGTGCTTCAGACTGAAACACCGCGCACTTGCTGTTTAGCTATACACCCGGCCAAGGAGCTGCCGATGGCTTTCAAACTGATCGAGCACATCGCGTGTGATCTGATCCTGCGTAAAGCCCATCAGGTCGTAGTCCTGGCTGCCGTTGTGCAGGTACACCTCGGCACGGTAATAGCGCTGGCGCGCCTCATCGGACTGGGCCGATTCGGTCGGGGTCGCCAGATAACCGTCCAGGCTCACTTCGTAGACGAAAGGGTTGCCCTCTTCCATCTCGACGCGCACGCCCATGCAGCGTTTGGACTTGCCCAGCAGCGTCTGCACTTGCAGACCCTGTGCACGCATTTGCGCGGCCGCATCTTCCAGCGCAGGGCTGACCTGCTTGTCCATGAAGCGCTGCACCACCGATTGGCTCGGCTGCAGATCCAGCTGGGTCAGACGCTCGCTGAAACCACGACGACCACGCTCAGCCAATTGCGCCTGCTCCTGTTCGATCTGCACATCCTGACGCATCGCCTTGTGCAGGCCGAACATGAAGAACACCAGCACCACCGAGAACGGCAGACCGGCCAGCACCACCATGGTTTGCATGGCTTCGAAGTTACCGGCGAACAGCAGACCGATAGTCACCAGCGTGATCACCACCGACCAGAAGATCCGCAGCCAGTGCGGCGCATCTTCATCGACGTTGCCGCCCTTGCAGGACAGATTCGCCATCATCACCGCGCCGGAGTCGGCCGGGGTCAGGAACAGCACGAAGCCAACAAAGATCGACACACCGATGACGACTTTCGACGCCGGGTAGTGTTCCAGCAACTGGTAGATCGCCATCGACGGCTGTTCCAGCGCCGTCTTGCCGAGTTCCACCGCGCCCTGGTTCATCACCAGATCCAGTGCCGAGTTACCGAAGATCGACAGCCACGCCAGGGTGAAACCCAGCGGAATCAGCAGCACGCCAGCCACCAGCTCACGCACGGTACGACCACGGGAAATACGCGCGATGAACATGCCGACGAATGGCGCCCAGGAAATCCACCAGGCCCAGTAGAACAGAGTCCACAGGCCCAGCCAGCGGTCGGACTTGGCGCTGTCGCCTTCATAGACGTACAGGTCGAAGGTCTTCAGCACCACGCCGTTGAGGTAATCGCCGATGTTCTGCACGAAGCCGTTGAGCAGGTGCAGGGTCGGGCCGAACAACAGGACGAAAATCAGCAGACCGCTGAACAGCACGATGTTCAGGTTGGACAGACGACGGATGCCGTTTTCCACACCGGACACGGCAGCGATGGTCGCCACGGTGCTCATCACGATGATCACGATCAGCAAGTTGGTGTTGCTGTGTTCCATGCCGAACAGGTTTTCCAGGCCGGAGGACACTTGCAGCGAGCCGATCCCCAGGTTGGTCACCAGACCCAGCAGGGTCACGAACATGCCGAAGCCGTCCACTGCGTGACCGGCCGCGCCTTTGACCCAACGCTCGCCCACCAGCGGATACAGCGCCGAACGCAGGGCCAATGGCTGGTTATGACGGTAAGCGAAGTACGCCACGGCCAGACCGACCAGCGCATAGATCGCCCAGCCGTGCAGGCCCCAGTGCAGGAACGTCAGTTGCACCGCCTGACGCGCAGCCAGATTGGTGGCCGCTGCGCCTTCCGGCGGATTGAAGTAATGGTCCAGCGGCTCGGACGCGCCGAAGTACAGCAGCGAAATACCGATACCCGACGAGAACAGCATCCCCGCCCAGGCGCCGTAACTGAAATCCGGGGTATCGTCCTTGCTGCCCAGTTTGAGTTTGCCGTAGGAGGAAAACGCCAGGCCCACCACAAACACCAGGTAGGCGGCGATCACCACCATGTAGTACCAGCCGAAGCTGCGCGACAACCAGGCCTGAGCCATACCCAACATTCTGCCGGCCTCTTGCGGGGCGATGATCAGAATGGCGGTCAACAACAGAATCAACGCGGTCGAGGTGTAAAACACCCAACCGTTGACCGTCACCTTCTCGGGCGGGGTCTTTATAAGCGAGGCAGAACTCATGGCACAAATGCTCCAGGCAGTGCGAGAGAAGAACACAAGGCAACACGGAACCCGACCAATCGGTTAGTTGGCAGCCGACCGGCGGGTGATATAAAGACACCCCGAAAAAAGCCCGAACCTGCCGAAATGGCGTTGCGAATCGCTTTCGTGGCCAAAGCTGTGCGGACGTTCATCCGAAACCTGGCCCCGAGCGTCTTGCCCATTCAGCACGTCCATCGAATAGCGAACCGCGCCATGCCCCACGCAGGTTTCAAGGATTTCCGGAGGTCGTTTTATCGCCATTTACAAGCAGAAAAAATCTGTAGGCAGCGACGATTTGTCGCAGATCTTATTCTTTGTTGATTGAACGTTCAATCAAAACAAAATAGACTGGCCCTCAATCCGATTGGCGTTTATCGCCCGTCGGAAGGCCTAAGGAGATGTGCAAGATGCCCAAGGTCGGTATGCAACCCATCCGCCGCCAACAACTGATCGAAGCCACGTTGCAGGCGGTCGATCAGGTCGGTATGGGGGACGCCAGCATTGCGCTGATCGCCCGTTTGGCCGGTGTCTCGAATGGCATCATCAGTCACTATTTTCAGGACAAGAACGGCCTGATTGCCGCCACGATGCGGTATCTGATGAATGTCCTCAGCGAGAACGTCACCGCGCGCCGGCAGGCGCTGGCAGACAGCAGCCCACGGGCGCATCTGCAGGTGATCATCGAAGGCAACTTCGACGCCAGCCAGGTCAATGGCCCGGCAATGAAAACATGGCTGGCCTTCTGGGCCACCAGCATGCACCAGCCGTCTTTGCACAGGTTGCAGCGGATCAACGATCACCGTCTGTATTCCAACCTGTGCTGCGAGTTCCGCCGTGTGTTGCCGCTCGAAGATGCGCGCAGCGCTGCGCGTGGACTGGCAGCGTTGATCGACGGTTTGTGGTTGCGCGGCGCGCTGTCGGGAGACGCTTTCGACACCGCGCAGGCGCAACAGATCGCTTACGAATACATGGATTTCCAATTGGCCAAGCAGGTGAGCCAGAGCACACAGAAAACGCTCGGTACCTGAACCGCCACCGCAGTTTCAGCGCGGTGGTCGACGCCAACCACTAATGCACTTGCGAGGACACTATGGCCCGTTTCGAACTGCAAAAACTCTACATCGATGGCGCGTACTCCGACGCTGGCAGCGATGCCACTTTCGAAGCCATCAACCCGGCGAACGGTGAAGTCCTCGCCCAAGTGCAACGCGCGACCAAGGAAGACGTCGAGCGTGCTGTGGTCAGCGCTGAAAAGGGCCAGAAGATCTGGGCCGCGATGACCGCCATGGAGCGTTCGCGCATCCTGCGTCGCGCCGTCGACATCCTGCGCGAGCGCAACGATGAACTGGCTGCTCTGGAAACCCTGGACACCGGCAAAGCCTTCTCCGAAACCAAGTACGTCGACATCGTCACCGGTGCTGACGTGCTGGAATACTACGCAGGCCTGGTGCCGGCGATCGAAGGCGAGCAGATTCCGCTGCGCGACACTTCCTTTGTCTACACCCGTCGCGAACCGCTGGGCGTGGTTGCCGGTATCGGCGCGTGGAACTACCCGATCCAGATCGCGCTGTGGAAATCCGCACCCGCCCTGGCCGCTGGTAACGCGATGATCTTCAAGCCAAGCGAAGTCACTTCGCTGACCACCCTGAAACTGGCCGAGATCTACACCGAAGCCGGCCTGCCAAACGGCGTGTTCAACGTCCTGACCGGCAGCGGCCGTGAAGTCGGCACCTGGCTGACCGAGCACCCGCGCATCGAGAAAGTTTCCTTCACCGGCGGCACCGACACCGGCAAGAAAGTCATGGCCAGCGCTTCGGCTTCCTCGCTCAAAGACGTGACCATGGAACTGGGCGGCAAGTCGCCGCTGATCATCTGCGACGACGCCGACCTGGATCGCGCCGCCGACACCGCAATGATGGCCAACTTCTACAGCTCCGGTCAGGTCTGCACCAACGGTACTCGCGTGTTCGTACCGAGCCACCTGAAAGCCGCGTTCGAAGCCAAGATCGTCGAGCGCGTAGCGCGCATCCGCATCGGCAACCCGGAAGACGAAAACACCAACTTCGGCCCACTGGTTAGCTTCGCCCACATGGAAAGCGTGCTGGGTTACATCGCCAAGGGTAAAGAAGAAGGTGCCCGCGTGCTGTGCGGCGGCGAGCGTCTGACCGACGGCGAATTCGCCAAGGGCGCTTTCGTCGCACCGACCGTGTTCACCGATTGCACCGACGAGATGACCATCGTCCGTGAAGAAATCTTTGGCCCGGTGATGGCGATCCTGTCCTACGAAACCGAAGAAGAAGTGATCCGCCGCGCCAACGACACCGACTTCGGCCTGGCCGCCGGTATCGTCACCAAAGACCTGAACCGCGCACACCGCGTGATTCATCAACTGGAAGCCGGTATCTGCTGGATCAACGCCTGGGGCGAGTCCGACGCAAAAATGCCGGTGGGCGGTTACAAGCAGTCGGGCGTGGGCCGTGAAAACGGCATCAGCTCGCTGACCAACTACACACGCATCAAATCGGTACAGGTCGAGCTGGGCGATTACGTCTCGGTGTTCTGATCTGACTCAGAGTCTGGATGGGGCCTTTGTGGTGAGGGGATTCATCCCCGACGGGCTGCGAAGCAGCCCCCATCCAGACCCTGCAACTCTCCAGACAGAACTCATTCGCTGGCTTTACGACTGCTGCGCAGCCGGTCGGGGATAAATCCCCTCACCACAGAGGATTCTCTCCTCACCACTGGTTTTGCAGCGTCCCGGCGATCTTGACCTGACCAACCTCTAAGAGGGTGCATTCAATGTCCCAAGAATTCGATTACATCATCATCGGTGCCGGCTCGGCCGGTAACACCCTGGCGACCCGTCTGACTGAAGACGAAGGCGTCACCGTGCTGCTGCTCGAAGCAGGCGGCCCGGACTATCGTTTCGACTTCCGCACGCAAATGCCGGCCGCGCTGGCATTCCCGCTGCAGGGTCGTCGCTACAACTGGGCGTACGAAACCGATCCGGAGCCACACATGGACGGTCGCCGGATGGAATGCGGTCGCGGCAAGGGCCTCGGCGGTTCCTCGCTGATCAACGGCATGTGCTACATCCGTGGCAACGCGATGGACTACGACGGCTGGGCGAAACTGCCAGGCCTGGAAGACTGGACCTACCTCGACTGCCTGCCGTACTTCCGTAAAGCGGAAACCCGTGACATCGGCCCGAACGATTACCACGGTGGCGACGGCCCGGTCAGCGTGACCACGCCGAAAGCCGGCAACAACCCGCTGTTCCACGCCATGGTTGAAGCCGGCGTGCAAGCCGGTTACCCGCGCACCGAAGACTTGAACGGCTATCAGCAGGAAGGCTTCGGCCCGATGGACCGCACCGTGACGCCGAACGGCCGTCGTGCTTCCACTGCCCGAGGCTACCTCGACGTCGCCAAAAAACGCTCGACCCTGACCATCGTTACCCACGCCCTGACCGACAAGATTTTGTTCGAAGGCAAGCGTGCGGTCGGTGTACGTTACCTGGTCGGTTCGGCGGAAGAGCGCGTTGAAGCCAAGGCACGCAAGGAAGTTCTGCTGTGCTCCGGCGCCATCGCTTCGCCGCAGATTCTGCAGCGCTCCGGCGTCGGCCCGGCGAAACTGCTGGAAAGCCTCGACATCCCGGTCGTCCATGACCTGCCGGGCGTCGGTGAAAATTTGCAGGATCACCTTGAGCTGTACCTGCAATACGCTTGCACCCAACCGGTCTCGCTGTACCCGTCGCTGCTCTGGTACAACCAGCCAGCCATCGGTGCCGAGTGGCTGTTCAACGGCACCGGCATCGGCGCCAGCAACCAGTTCGAAGCCGGCGGTTTCATCCGTACGCGCGAAGAATTCGAATGGCCGAACATCCAGTACCACTTCCTGCCGGTGGCGATTAACTACAACGGCAGCAACGGTGTGAAAGAGCACGGTTTCCAGGCGCACATGGGTTCCATGCGTTCGCCGAGCCGTGGCCGCATCCAGGTCAAATCCAAGGACCCGCGTCAGCACCCGAGCATCCTGTTCAACTACATGGCCACCGAGCAGGACTGGCAGGAATTCCGTGACGGCATCCGCCTGACCCGCGAAATCATGCAACAGCCTGCGCTGGACGCCTTCCGTGGCCGCGAAATCAGCCCGGGCATCGACGTGCAAACCGATGAGCAGCTGGACAAGTTCATCCGCGAGCACGCCGAAACTGCGTTCCACCCGTCCTGCTCGTGCAAGATGGGCACCGACGAGATGGCGGTTGTGGATGGCGAAGGCCGCGTGCACGGCATGCAGAGCCTGCGTGTGGTCGATGCTTCGATCATGCCGATCATCACCACCGGTAACCTGAACGCGCCGACGATCATGATGGCCGAGAAAATCGCCGACAAGATCCGTGGCCGCAAGCCGCTGCCGCGTAGCAATGCTGCCTACTATGTTGCTGGCGGTGCGCCGGTGAAGGGCAAGCCGATGCGTGATATCACGCCTGTTGCCCAGTAAGACTTGATACCGCGTCACGGCAAATCGCTGGCAAGCCAGCTCCCACAGGGTTTTGCGTCGTTCACAGATATTGTGGTCACCGAGAAACCTGTGGGAGTCTGGCTTGCCAGCGATGAGGCCCTGCAAATCAGCATCCATTTCCCTGCTGCACAGTAAATCCTCCTATACCCCCTCTTCACTTGATCCTACCCCCACGCAGGCCTACTCTAGACCTCGCGCAATCGTTTCACCCCTCCCCGCCGAATCGCGTCACCCCGCAACTCCATAACAAGGAGGTTCCCGAATGTTCGATTTCCACCCCCAGCTCAAGCAGCGCTTCGCTGCCTTGCGCACGGGCGCCGAGTTTTTTTCCTTGCGGTATGTACGCGAGTCCGGCCAGTACCTGTCGGTGCGCAAGAATGTCGCCGAACCGCCGAGCCTGAGCCGCGACGAAGGCGCGATGCTCACCGTCCGCGTCAATGGCGTCGAAGCCTACGCCGCGACCAATGACCTGTCGCAACAAGGCCTGCAAGCCGCCCTGGAGCGCGCCGAACAGCAGGCCCGTCGGCTCAAGCCCCACGCCTTGCTCGACCTGCGCGATCAGCCGGTATCCAGTGACCGCGCTGATTACTTTTCGCCCAATCTCGATCAACCCTTCCCGTCCCTGAGCGAATGCTTCGAGCTGCTCGGCGCGGAATCCGCCGCGGTGCCAAAGGATGAGCGCCTGGTGCATTGGCAAGCGAGCATCGGCATCACCCACGTCGAACAGATTTACCTGAGCAGTGCCGGCGCCGAATTGCGCCAGGCCCAGCGCTTCGTTTATCCAAGTCTCGATGTCACCGCCTACGACGGCAACGACAGCCAGACCCGCTCCCTGGGCCGCGAGAACTTCGGTCAGCAGGGTGGCGCCGACGTGATCAGCCGTTGCGGTCTGGTCGGCGCCGGCCCGCAAGTGGCCGATCAGGCCCTGCAACTGCTGCTCGCGCCAAATACCCCGCAAGGCCCGCGCGATCTGTTGCTGATGCCCGATCAGATGATGCTGCAGATTCACGAGTCGATCGGGCACCCGCTGGAGCTCGACCGGATCCTCGGTGACGAACGCAACTACGCCGGCACCAGCTTCGTCAAAACCAGCGACTTCGGCAGCCTGCAATACGGTTCGAAGCTGCTCAACGTGACCTTCGACCCGGACATTCCCGAAGAGCTGGCCAGTTACGGCCACGATGACGACGGCAGCAAGGCCAGCAAACAATTCCTGATTCGCCAAGGCTTGTTGTTGCGGCCATTGGGCGGCGCACTGTCGCAGTTCCGCGCCGGCCTCGACGGCGTTGCCAACAGCCGCGCCTGCGGCTGGAACCGGCCGCCGATCGACCGCATGGCCAACCTCAACATCGAGCCGGGCGATCAGTCGCTGACGCAACTGATCAGCGGCATCGAGCATGGCATTCTGATGAGCACCAACCGTTCGTGGTCGATTGACGATGCACGTAACAAATTCCAGTTCGGTTGCGAGTGGGGTCAGTTGATCGAGAACGGTGAACTCAAGGGTGTGGTGAAAAATCCGAATTACCGAGGCATTTCCGCGCAGTTCTGGAAGAGTCTGCGCGCGGTCGGCGATGCCGGCACCCGTAAAGTGCTGGGCACGCCAAACTGCGGCAAGGGCGAGCCGAACCAGGTGATCCGCGTCGGCCACGCTTCGCCGGCCTGCGTATTCAGCAACGTTGATGTGTTTGGGGGAGACGCCTGATGAGCATTTCGAAGAGTCAGTCCGACGCCTTCAAGATCATGGTCAATTGGCTGCGCGACAGCGTGCGCGAGCCGGAACAATTCACCCTCAGCTATGCCGCCGAATCTTCGGCGTTCGTGCGCTTCAACCACGCCAAGGTGCGGCAGGCCGGTCAGGTGCAGCAGGCCGATGTCGGGTTGAAGCTGATCAATGACGGCCGCCATGCCGACCTGCACATCACCCTGTCTGGTGATCAGGAAGCCGATCTGCAACGCCTCGCCGAAGGCCTGCAACAACTGCGCGAAACCCTGCCGCTGCTGCCACAGGATCCGTACCTGCTGCTCAACCACAACGGCTGGCAGAGCAACAACGTGCAGCAACATCCGCTGCCGGACACCGAGCAAGTGGTCGAGGAAATCTGCACCGCGGCTGAAGGTCTGGATCTGGTCGGCTTCTATGCTGCCGGCCCGATCAGCCGTGGTTTCGCCAGCTCCTCGGGAGCGTTTGGCTGGCATCAGGCCAACAGCTTCAACTTCGACTTCAGCCTGTTCCACGAAAACGGCGAAGCGGTCAAGGCCAGCTACGCCGGGCACGAATGGAGCAGCGAAGGCTTCGCCCGGCGCTTCCAGCAGGCGCGCGAGCAACTGGCGTTTCTCGGTCGACCGTTGCGCACCCTCGCACCGGGGCAATATCGGGCGTATCTGGCGCCGGCCGCACTGGAAGAAATCATGGGCATGCTTAGCTGGGGCGGTTTTTCCGCACAGTCGATCGCCAGCAAGAGCAGTCCGCTGCAGAAGCTGTATGTCGGTGATCAGGCGTTCAGTCCGCTGGTATCGCTGGATGAGCAAGTCAGCGGATCGTTGAGCCCGGCGTTCTCCGGCGAGGGTTATCCGCGCAGCGATCTGCGGCTGGTCATCGAAGGCAAGGCCGGCGATCAACTGGTCGGCTCGCGCAGTGCCGCCGAATACGGCCTGACCGCCAACGGCGCCAGCGGCGGTGAAATGCCGAGTGCACTGAACATGGCCGCCGGTGATCTGTCACAGGCAGAAATTCTCAAGCAGTTGGGCACCGGGCTTTACATCAGCAACCTGTGGTATCTGAATTACTCCGATCAACCGGCGGCGCGACTGACCGGCATGACCCGCTTCGCGACCTTCTGGGTCGAGAACGGCGAGATTCAGGCGCCGGTCAGCACCATGCGTTTCGACGACAGCGCCTACAGCCTGCTGGGTTCGCAGCTGGAAGCACTGACGGCCGAGCGTGAGTTGCTGCTGTCGGCGAGCACGTATAGCCAGCGCAATACCTCGTCGGCGTTGCTGCCGGGGGCGCTGGTGAGCCGATTGACCTTGACCCTGTAACTGAAAACCTCCAGTACCCCCAAGGATCAAGTGCTGGAGTGGACCCTGTGGCGAGGGGATTTATCCCCGATGGGTCGCGTAGCGGCCCCGCTTTTAAAATCAAATGCAGGGGACTGCTGCGCAGTCCATCGGGGATAAATCCCCTCACCACAGGGTTTCTTCACGACAAGCCATTTGGATTAACCACCCACCCGAGGTTCCATGCCCACACGCCCGCCTCTCGACGCCATCACCGCCCGCTGGTTGCCGTGGGTCGTCGCCATTGCGTTCTTCATGCAGTCCCTCGACGGGACCATCCTCAACACCGCCCTGCCGGCCATGGCCCGGGATCTGGCCGAAGACCCGTTGCGCATGCAAGGCGTGGTCATCGCCTACATGCTCACCGTGGCCTTGCTGATTCCGGCCTCGGGCTGGATCGCCGACCGCTTCGGCACCAAGAAAATCTTCTTCGGCGCGATCCTGCTGTTCAGCATTGGCTCGCTGCTCTGTGCGCTATCGAGCAGCCTGAGCATGCTGGTCGGCGCGCGGGTGATCCAGGGCCTGGGCGGCGCATTGATGTTGCCGGTCGGACGGCTGGTGGTGCTGCGTGCCTATCCGCGCTCGGAACTGGTGCGGATCATGGGTTTCATCACCATTCCCGGCCTGCTCGGCCCGTTGATCGGTCCGACCATGGGCGGCTGGATGGTGCAATACCTGACGTGGCACTGGATCTTCCTGATCAACCTGCCGGTCGGCGCCATCGGCTGCTATGCGGTGTGGAAGTTCATTCCCGACCTGCGCGGCAGCGAACGCACGCGCTTCGACAGCCTCGGTTTCCTGCTGTTCGGCGCAGCAATGATCCTGATCACCATCGCCATGGAAGGTCTGGGCGAACTGCACTTGCCGCACCTGCGGGTGATGTTGCTGCTGTTCGGCGGCCTGGCCTGCCTGGCGGCGTACTGGCTGCGCGCCGGGCGTGTGGAAAATCCGCTGTTCGCCCCTTCGTTGTTCAAGACCCGGACCTTTGCCGTCGGCATTATCGGCAACCTGTTCGCCCGCCTGGGCAGCGGCGCCCTGCCGTTTCTGGTGCCGTTGCTGCTGCAAGTGGCGCTGGGTTATTCGCCATCGCAAGCGGGGATGAGCATGCTGCCGCTGGCGGCGGCCGCGATGTTTGCCAAGTGGATGGCGCGACCGCTGATCGAACGCCTCGGCTATCGCATCGTGCTCACCGGCAACACCCTCGCGCTGGGGATCATGCTGGCGAGCATGGGCCTGGTCAACGAGCAGACGCCGTACTGGCTGCTGCTGTGCCTGCTGGCGGTTCTCGGCGCGATCAACTCGCTGCAATTCACCGCGATGAACACCGTGACGCTGATTGACCTCGACGACGCCAGCGCCAGCAGCGGCAACAGCTTGCTGTCGGTGGTGGCGCAGTTGTCGCTGAGCCTGGGCGTGGCCTGTGCCGGCGCCTTGCTGGGCGGCTTCACGGCGGAGATCGGCAACGACGGCGTCGAGACCGTGCTGGGGGCGTTCCAGCTGACGTTTGTGACCGTCGGAGTGATGGCAATGCTGGCGGCGACGATCTTCTCGCAACTGTCGAAAGAAGACGGTCGCCGGGTCAAACGCCCGGATGAACATCCCGACGAACACATCGAACACTGAGCTTGAATTGAGCAGTGAAGGCCCTGTGGTGAGGGGATTTATCCCCGATGGGGTGCGAAGCGCCCCCTAGAAAGGTTGAATGCGATCAGCCTGATGTACTGAAGTGACAGATTCTGGGGCTGCTGCGCAGCCCATCGGGGATAAATCCCCTCACCACAGAGGAATCCACTCACCACGGTTGAACCCTCTCGCCTCGGGATTCAGGCACTGTTCGTCCAGAACTTTCGAGGAAAGTGGCACGGGGCTGCTACACTGCGCGACATTTTGTTTTGCAGGCCAGTCCCGTGACCACCATCGCCACCGCTTTTAATACTCTGCCGCTGTCCGCCGCCATGCTGGCTAACCTCGACTCCCTCGGTTATGCCCAGATGACGCCGATCCAGGCGCAGAGCTTGCCGGTGATCCTCAAGGGGATGGACCTGATCGCCCAGGCCAAGACCGGCAGCGGCAAGACTGCCGCGTTCGGCATCGGCCTGCTGAACCCGATCAATCCGCGCTACTTCGGTTGCCAGGCGCTGGTGATCTGCCCGACCCGTGAGCTGGCCGACCAGGTCGCCAAGGAAATCCGTCGCCTGGCCCGCGCCGAAGACAACATCAAGGTCCTGACCCTGTGCGGTGGCGTGTCGTTCGGCCCGCAGATCGCCTCGCTGGAGCACGGCGCACACATCATCGTCGGCACCCCGGGGCGTATCCAGCAGCACCTGCGCAAGGGTTCGCTGGTCCTCGACGGCCTGAACACGCTGATCCTCGACGAAGCCGATCGCATGCTCGACATGGGTTTCTACGACGCCATCGAAGACATCATCGAGCAAACCCCGGCCCGTCGTCAGACCCTGCTGTTCTCGGCCACCTACCCGGTGGGCATCAAGCAGCTGGCGTCGAAGTTCATGCGCGATCCGCAAACGGTGAAAGCCGAAGCGTTCCACGACGACACCCAGATCGAGCAGCGCTTCTACGAGATTTCCCCGGAAGAGCGCATGAGTGCGGTGACCAAGGTCCTGCACCACTTCCGCCCGGCCTCCACCGTGGCCTTCTGCTTCACCAAGCAGCAAGTGCAGGAAACCGTTGACCACCTGACCTCCAAAGGCATTTCCGCCGTCGGCCTGCACGGCGATCTGGAACAGCGTGACCGCGATCAGGTACTGGCGATGTTCGCCAACCGCAGTACGTCGGTTCTGGTCGCCACCGACGTGGCCGCTCGTGGTCTGGACATCGATGCGCTGGACATGGTGATCAACGTCGAACTGGCCCGCGACTCGGAAATCCACATTCACCGCGTTGGCCGTACCGGTCGCGCTGGCGAGAAAGGCATCGCGGTCAGCCTCGTCGCACCGTCCGAAGCGCATCGTGCGCAAGCCATCGAACAGTTGCAGAAGGCTCCGCTGAACTGGGATCAGGTCGACAACCTCAAGTCCCAAGGCGGCGCCCCGCTGCAGCCACCGATGAGCACGCTGTGCATCGCTGGCGGGCGCAAGGACAAGGTGCGTCCGGGCGACATCCTCGGCGCACTGACCGGTGACGCCGGCATCCCGGGTGCCCAGGTCGGCAAGATCGCGATCTTCGACTTCCAGTCCTATGTGGCCGTCGAGCGCACCGTGGTCATGCAGGCGCTGCAGCGCTTGAACAACGGCAAGATCAAGGGCCGTTCGCTGCGCGTGCGCGTCCTTTAAGAACAACGCACACCCCCTGTAGGAGCTGCCGCAGGCTGCGATCTTTTGACTTTGTTTTTAAAGAGCAAGATCAAAAGATTGCAGCCTCGTTTCACTCGACAGCTCCTACAACAGTTGGTTTTGTGGTGATATTTCAGAGGACACCGTTTTGCGCTCTACCGAAGTCGTGATCATTGGCGCTGGCGCCGCAGGGTTGATGTGTGCACTGACCGCCGCCGGGCGTGGGCGTCAGGTGCTGCTGCTCGACCATGCGAACAAGGCCGGCAAGAAAATCCTGATGTCCGGCGGTGGCCGCTGCAATTTCACCAACATGTACACCGAGCCGGGCAATTTCCTCTCGGGTAACCCGCATTTCTGCAAATCGGCACTGGCACGTTATACCCAGTGGGATTTCATCGGCATGGTCGCCAAGCATGGCGTGCCCTACCACGAGAAAAAACTCGGCCAGCTGTTCTGCGATAACAAATCCAGCGACATCCTCGGCATGCTGCTCGACGAGTGCGATCAGGTCGGCGTCGAGCTGCACCTGGACACCTCGATCCAGACCATCGAGAAGGTCGAAAGCGGTTACCTGCTCGACACCACCCTCGGCCAGGTTCAGTGCCAATCGCTGGTGATCGCCACCGGCGGGCTGTCGATCCCGACGCTGGGCGCCACCGGCTTCGGGTATCAGGTCGCCAAACAGTTTGGCCATGAACTGCTGCCGACCCGCGCCGGCTTGGTGCCGTTCACCATCACCGATCAGCTCAAGGAACTGTGCACCGAGTTGTCCGGTACGTCGGTGGATTGTCTGGTCAGCTGCAACGAGCAGAGCTTTCGCGAGAACATTCTGTTCACTCACCGCGGCCTCAGTGGCCCGGCGATTCTGCAGATCTCGTCGTTCTGGGAGCCGGGTGACACCGTGGAGATCAACCTGCTGCCGGATCACGACACCGCCGCATGGCTGCAACAGCAAGTGGCCGAACGCCCGAACAGTGAACTGAAAACCCTGCTCGGCGAGATCTTCACCAAGAAGATGGCCAACCTGTTGGCGGACAACTGGTTCGTCTCCAAACCGATGAAGCAGTACACCCACGCCGAACTGGCGCAGATCGCCGACAAGCTCGGCAGCTGGAAAGTTGTCCCGGCCGGCACCGAAGGCTACCGCACCGCCGAGGTCACGCTGGGCGGCGTCGATACCCGCGAAGTGTCGTCCAAGACCATGGAATCGCTGAAAAGCCCGGGCCTGTATTTTGTCGGCGAAGTGCTCGACGTCACCGGGCATCTGGGCGGTTTCAACTTCCAGTGGGCCTGGGCCTCCGGCTACGCGGCTGCGCAGTACGTCTGACTGAAACAACACTCCCCTGTAGGAGCTGCCGAAGGGGTAGCGGGCAATCAAGGAACACTTTTTGCTGTCAGATGTGATCGGCGCCATTGCGTCGGCGTCATTACTGGCTCAATTTAGCGGCATCGCCTCGGAAGGCCTTCGCACTTCATGTCCTCGACCTCGTTTCGTCAGTCTTTGCGGCGCCTGTGGGCGCTGGATAAATTCAGCTACAGCGTGCGGGTGTTCATCGCCCTGACCGGCAGCATGGCGCTGTGTTGGTATCAGGATGAAATGGGCTTGCTGATCCCGTTGTTCCTGGGGATCATCGCCAGCGCCCTGGCCGAGACCGACGACAGCTGGCAAGGCCGCCTCAATGCCCTGGCAGTGACACTGGTGTGTTTCAGTATCGCCGCGCTGTCGGTGGAACTGCTCTTCCCCTACCCCATCGTATTTGCCATCGCCCTGGCATTGGCCAGCTTCGCCCTGACCATGCTCGGTGCGCTCGGCGAGCGTTACGGTGCGATTGCTTCGGCAACGTTGATCCTGTCGGTCTACACCATGATCGGCGTGGATCAGCGCGGCGGCGCGGTCACCGATTTCTGGCACGAACCCATGCTGCTGGTGGCCGGCGCGGCGTGGTACGGCCTGCTCTCGGTGCTGTGGCAGGCGCTGTTTTCCAACCAGCCGGTGCAGCAGAGTCTGGCGCGGCTGTTCCGTGAACTGGGCTTCTATCTGAAGCTGAAAGCCTCGCTGTTCGAGCCGATCCGTCAGCTGGACGTCGAAGCACGACGGCTGGAACTGGCGCAGCAGAACGGTCGGGTGGTGGCGGCGCTGAACAGTGCCAAGGAAATCATCCTGCACCGGGTCGGCAACGGTCGCCCGGGCTCGAAAGTCAGCCGTTATCTGAAGCTGTACTTCCTCGCCCAGGATATTCACGAACGCGCCAGCTCTTCGCACTATCCTTACAACGCGCTGGCCGAGGCGTTCTTCCACAGCGACGTGCTGTTCCGCTGCCAGCGCTTGCTGCGCCAGCAGGGCAAGGCCTGTCGCGCGTTGGCCGAATCGATCCAGATGCGCCAGCCGTTCGTCTACGACGCCAGTTTTGCCGAAGCGCTGACTGACCTCGACGCATCTCTTGAACACCTGCGCATCCAGAGCAACCCGGCGTGGCGCGGCCTCCTGCGTTCGCTGCGTGCTCTGGCCGCCAACCTCGGCACCCTCGACCGCTTGCTCAGCGACGCGAGCAACCCTGACGCGCTGGCAGATGCCACCGACAGCAGCCTGCTCGACCGCTCGCCGCGCAACCTCAAGGACGTGTGGATTCGTCTGCGCACGCAGCTGACACCGACGTCCTTGCTGTTCCGCCACGCCCTGCGTCTGCCGCTGGCATTGAGTATCGGCTACGGCATGGTGCACCTGATTCACCCGTCGCAGGGCTATTGGATCATTCTCACCACACTGTTCGTCTGCCAGCCGAACTACGGCGCAACGCGGCGCAAACTCGGGCAGCGGATTCTCGGCACCGCCATCGGTCTGACCGTGGCCTGGGCGCTGTTCGATCTGTTCCCCAGCCCGCTGGTGCAGTCGTGCTTCGCCATTGCCGCCGGGGTGGTGTTCTTTACCAACCGCACCACGCGTTACACCGTGGCGACGGCGGCGATCACGATCATGGTGCTGTTCTGCTTCAACCAGATCGGTGATGGCTACGGGCTGTTCCTGCCGCGCCTGTTCGATACCCTGCTTGGCAGCCTGATCGCCGGTCTGACGGTGTTCCTGTTCCTGCCGGACTGGCAGGGTCGACGCCTGAACAAAGTGCTGGCCAACACCCTGACCTGCAACAGCATCTACCTGCGCCAAATCATGCAGCAATACGCCGCCGGCAAGAGCGATGACCTCGCCTATCGCCTGGCCCGACGTAACGCGCACAACGCCGACGCGGCACTGTCGACGACGCTGGCGAACATGCTGATGGAGCCGGGGCATTTCCGGAAGGAAGCGGATGTCGGTTTCCGCTTTCTGGTGCTGTCGCACACCTTGCTCAGCTACCTGTCCGGGTTGGGCGCACATCGCGAAACGCAGCTACCGGCGGAAGTCCGCGAACACCTGATCGACGGTGCTGGAGTGAAACTGGCCGCGAGCATCGATGAAATCGCCCAGGGCCTGGCGAACAAGCAGCCAGTGGCGATCCAGAGCGACGACGAGGAAGCGCTGGCCAATGAGCTGGAGCAGATGCCGGACGAGATCGATGAAGGGCAGCGGCTGGTGCAGACGCAACTGGCATTGATCTGCCGGCAGCTGGGGCCGTTGCGCACGTTGGCGGCGCATTTGATCAAAGACACCAGCGAGGCTTAAGGTGACCGGACTGGCCCCATCGCTGGCAAGCCAGCTCCTACATGATTTGTGTACACCGCAATACCTGTGGGAGCTGGCTTGCCAGCGATGAGGGCATCAGCAACAACGCAACTCCGGGATCAGATGCTCACATTCCATGCTGCCTCAGCAACTTGTCATAACTGCCATCCGCCTTCATCGCCGCAATTGCCTTGTCGAACCCGGCCACAATCTGCTCATGCTCGGGGTTCTTCAGGCTCACCAGAATATGCAGGCTGTTCTCGCTCAACGGCTTGGGCAGGAACTCCACGGCGTTGCGTACCTTGGGTGATTCGCGCGCCAGGTAATAGCGTGCGACATACTCATCTTCCAGCGTCAGCTTGACCCGATCCGCCGCCAGCATGCGCACCGCCATTGCAAAGTTGTGCACCGGTACTTTCTGCAACGCCGTGTCGGCATCGAACGCCTGCGAGTAGGCATAACCGCGCACCACCGCCACCGGGTAGGTGTGCAGTTGCTCCAGGCTGTTGTATTCGAGCGGAGTGTCCTTGCGCTTGAGAAAGCGGATGCGGTTGAGCAGGTATTCGCCAGAGAACTGGCCGATCCGGGTGCGCTCGTCGTTGTACCAGGCGTTGACCAGCACGTCGTACCGGCCCTCGCCCACCCCCAACAACGCCCGCGCCCACGGCACCTGCTCATAGTCGCTGGCATAACCGGCCCGCGCCAGCGCGGTGCTGACGATGTCGGTGGCCAGGCCACCGTTGACCAGGGTGTCGTCGGTAAAGGGTGGCCAGATATCAAATACCAGTCGCAGCTTGTCCGCAGCGGCGGGTTGGGCCAGCAAGAGCAGTCCGATCAAGGCAAAGGCTCGATGCAGTCGCGGCATGCTTGAAAATCCTTAGCGGGCGGTTGGCCCGGCGTGTTTTCCAGTCAAAACCCCAAGGCCCCGTACCGGCGAAACCCAGGCCCTAACAGTAGCTCATTGAAGCCAGTGCACAGCGCTTTCCAGCAGATTACACAAAGCGGCCGCCACCGCGAGAAAGGAATGATGGCATTTTGACCTTTGTCACAGACTCTTCCGCCATACAGACATTCAGCGCCTGTGCACTTAGTATCGGGCGACGGAGTTCAAGGAGTCGGAAAATGACAATCGAGTGGATCTGCAAGCATCACAGCGATCTGGGCAAAGAGCAGTTATACGCACTGCTGAAACTGCGCTCGGACGTATTTGTGGTCGAACAGCAATGCGCCTACCCAGACCTCGACGGCCAGGATCTGGACGGCGATACCCACCATTTGATGGGCTGGGAAGACGATCAGTTGATGGCCTATCTGCGCCTGCTCGATCCAGAATCCCAAGGCGGTGACGTGGTGATCGGCCGCGTGATCATTGCGCCACAGGGCCGCGGCAAGGGGCTGGGGCACGAGATGATGGAGCAGGCGCTGAAACAGGCCGAGAAGCATTGGCCGCAGGTGCCGATCTACCTGTCGGCGCAGGCGCATTTGCAGGGGTATTACGGCAGGTACGGGTTTGTGGTGGTGGGTGAGGAGTATCTGGAGGATGACATTCCGCACATAGGCATGCGTCGTCCCTGAGGCCCTCATCGCTGGCAAGCCAGCTCCCACAGGTTCATCCGTTGCTCACAACAACGTGTTGACTGGAGACCCTTGTGGGAGCTGGCTTGCCAGCGATTGCGTCAGCTCAAACACTGCAAAACTCAGGGATATTCCAGCACAGCCTTGATCTGCCGCAGATTGCGCTCGATCCACCCGCGATCAATCGCCCCCCACTCGCGAATCCGATAGCGCCCGGCATGGTTGCGCGCGCCCTCTTCCTGTTCGAATTCGCAGACGATATCCAGATCTGCCAGCGCGGCGATCGTGTCCTGCGCCGTGCGCCGGGGCATGCCGGTCACTTCGGTCAGCGTCGGGACGCTCGGGGCCAGGCCGCTGTCGATCAGGTAGGCCACGTACAGGCGCCGGTAAAAGCTGCTTTTGGTCTTGCTTACGTCCATCTAAACACTCCCAACGTTAAAAGATCGCAGCCTGCGGCAGCTCCTACAGTTGGAATGCGATCTTTTGATCTTCATTGCAAATCCCGCCACGTCAGGTACACCCTCAAGTCGAACTCGACCTGGTGATACCCCGGCAGCATGTGTTCACACAACTTATAGAAGGCCTTGTTGTGATCCGATTCCTTGAAGTGCGCCAGTTCATGCACGACGATCATCTTCAGGAACTCCGGCGCCGCCTCCTTGAACAACGAGGCGATGCGAATCTCTTTCTTGGCTTTGAGCTTGCCGCCCTGCACCCTTGAGACCGTGGTGTGCAGGCCCAGCGCGCGATGCGTCAGGTCGAGGCGGTTGTCGAACAGCACTTTGTCGATGGCCGGCGCGTTACGCAGGTATGCCTGCTTCAGGTCCAGCGCGTAGCTGTACAGCGCCTTGTCGCTCTGCACATCGTGACGCCCCGGATAGCGTTGGCTCAGGTAGTCACCCAGACGCTGTTCGGCGATCAGTTGGCGCACCTGATCCTGCAGTTGCGCGGGATAGGCCTGGAGGTATTTCAACGCAGTCATGGACACGGCAGCACGGTTCGAAAAGAGCGCCAGTGTAGCGAATTCAAACCGGCAGCGCGCTCCAGTCAAAGGGTTTGGCAAAGCTGACGGCGTCCTCGGAGGTCAGCGGACGCGCCACCAGGAAACCCTGCACGTATTCGCAGCCATGCGCCTGCAGCCATTGATACTGTTCAACGGTTTCCACGCCTTCGGCGATCACCAGCAAACCGTACTGTTTGCATAGATTGATCACGTTGCTGACCAGCGCCGCGTCGCGCGTCGAGTCCGGCAGCCGCGCAATCAGGTGTCGATCCAGCTTGAGCGTATCCAGCTCCAGATCACGCAGATACGCCAGCGAACACGGGCCCGAACCAAAGTCATCCAGCGCCACCCGCACCCCGAGATTACGCAGCAGGCGCAACTGTTTGCGGGTCTCGTCAGGGTGGTGCATCAGCGCGTCTTCGGTGACTTCCACCTCCAGTTGCCGCGGCTGCAGCGAATGCCGCTCCAGCACCTGACGCAACTCGGTGACCAGGTTCGGCAGACCGAACTGGGTGTTGCTCAAACTCACGCCAAGCACCAGATCCTCGGCGAACAGGGTTTCCCAGGCTTTGCGCTGGCCGGCGCCACGGTGATAGATCCAGCTACCGAGCCGACTGATCAGCCGTGCTTCCTCCAGCAATGGCAGGAACAACCCCGGCGGCACATCGCCAACGCTCGGGTGCTGCCAGCGCAGCAACGCCTCGAAACCGCGAATCTGCCCGCTGTCGATCGCCACTTGCGGCTGATACACCAGATTGAAATCCCGGTTTTCGATGGCGTTGCGCACGCTCTCTTCGAGCATCAGCCGCGAGCGGGCGCGGCCGTTCATTTCGTGATCATAAAAACGATATTGCTGCCGCCCGGCGCGCTTGGCTTCATACATGGCGATGTCGGAGGCGCGCAGCAAACCGTCGAGGTTCGCGCCGCAGTCCGGGTAAGTGGCAATACCGATACTCGCGCCGAGAGCGATGTCCAGTCCTTCGATCTGCTGACAGATCGACACCCTTTCGATGAGCTTCTCGGCAATTTTTGCTGCCTGCTCGGGAAACTCCAGATCGAGCAACGCGGTGAACTCGTCACCGCCCATGCGCGCGAGAATGTCGAACGGTCGCAGACAGGCTTTCAACTGCTCGGAGACCCAGCGCAGCACCCGGTCGCCGGCATCGTGGCCAAGGGAATCGTTGACCCGTTTGAAGCCATCCAGATCCAGATACAGCAGCACCCAACTGCTGTCGCTGCGTTCACCGCGCAGCAGCAGGTTTTCCACCGTCTGATAAAAGCCCCGGCGATTGAGCAGACCGGTCAGCGGATCGGTGACCGCTTGAAATTCCAGCTGCTGATGCAGGTGACGCACCACCGACATGTCCAGCACCGTCACCACCATCGCCCGCTGCTCGGCGGGCAACGGCGCACAGGACAACGCCACCGGCACCTGCTGCCCCGGTGCCGTGCGCAACAACGCATCGTGCAGACGCAAGGTCTCACCGCGTTTATAGCCGGCCAGCAACTCGGAACCGGCCCATAGCGGGATATGCGGTTTCTGCAGAAAATCGAGAAATTCCTTGCCCTCCAGCTCTTTCACCGGCGCATTCAGCAATCGCGAAATCGCTGGGTTGGCGAAGCGGATCAGGCCGTCCTCGCCGAGCACCAGAATGCCTTCCGCCGCGTTGTCCAGCACCGAGGCATTGAAGGCCCGCGCGACCTCCAGATCATGACTCAGACGCTGCAAGGCGCGGCGGTTGCGCTGGTGTTCGAGCAATGCCTGGACTTTCGGCTTGAGGATCTGCGGATCGAACGGCTTGAACAGGTAATCCACCGCGCCACTGGCGTAACCCTTGATCACGGCGTCCTGTGATTGCTCGTTGGCGGTAAGGAAAATGATCGGTGTGAGACGCGTGCGCTGGCTGCCGCGCATCAGCCGCGCGACTTCGAAGCCGTCCATGCCCGGCATCTGCACGTCCAGCAGCACCAGATCGACGTCGTGTTCGAGCAGCAGATTGAGCGCCTCGAAACCGGAGGCGGCGGTCATGACGTGCCAATCCTGACGCTGCAGCAACGCGCGCATGCTGATCAGGTTTTCAGGGTAGTCATCAACGATCAAAAGGACAGAGCTGCCTTCACCTGGCTGGGGTTGCGCGCATTCCATGCTGCTTCTCTTGTCGGGACATCTCTTGTCGGACTATCGGCCGGTTTTTTGTGAAAACCGTACAGTTACTGAGCCATCACTCTAGTCCCGGATCTGTGAAAGCAGAAGCTGCCACGCCGCCATCATTTAGCCAAAGCTGTAATTTACCGACTAACGGTCACCCCTGCAGCCCCCGAAAACCGGCACAGATGGCATTTCGACAGGATGTTGACGCCAATCATCTGCCAAACGGGCGTTAACAAAAAACACCTCTACGCTTATAACTGCCGCCTGAAAAAGCGCGGGCTAGAGCTTCTGGCACTCGCGTACAGGAAAATTGAGTGGAAGAACCGACATGATCGATCTCGCAACCTGGAACCTCAGCGTTCCCGTCGGCAGTCCGCCGTACACCGTCGAAACCTCCAAACTGGTGAATGGCTTCAAGGATCAGTACTTCCATTCCGACACCGGCACCTTGTTCTTCTGGTCGCCGGTGACCGGGTCAAAAACCGAAAACGCCATTTACCCGCGCACCGAACTGCGCGAAACCTTCAGCAACGGCTCCCTGCGCAACTGGTACTACCCCGACGCCGACAACACCCTGCGCGCGACCCTCGCCGTGAACAAAGTGCCCAGCTCCGGCAAGATCGTCATCGGCCAGATCCATGCTTATGAAAGCCAGCGCCCGATGGTCAAGCTCGAATACCAGTACAAGGAAAAAACCCAGAACGGCAACCTGGTGATCAAAGTCCGCATGCACCCCGACGATCAGGAAAGCCGCGTTATCACCCTCGCCACCGGGATCAAGCTGGATCGCGAATTCAACTACCTGATCCACCTCAGCCCCGGCGGCGCACTCGGCGTGAGCGCGGCGGGTTACCAGTGGGATTCACAGATCAGCGCGACCTGGCGCAACAAGCCGTTGTACTTCAAGGCCGGGGTATATGTGCAGGACAACACCGGCTACACCAGCGAAGGCGGCCAGGTCACCTTCAGCAAACTCGACATCGACCACGATACCTAAGGCGACTCGCCCCCCCCCCTGTAGCAGCTGCCGAGCCCGCGAGGCTGCGTTCGGCCGCAAAGCGGTCGCAATCCGGCGCATACGTTTTACCTGAAATAACGCGGCGTCTGACTTTACGACTGCTGCGCAGCCGAACGCAGCCTCACGGGCTCGATAGCTGCTACAGGCAAGGAACGAACTTGGCATCTACAAAACCCGTAGGGCTGCTCCCTCGCCACAGGTTCTTTATGTCCGACTCCATCTCTTTACTGACCGGCATCAGGCCCCACTTAAACGCCAACGTTTAAAGACACTCAGCGTTACTTCATGAAGCCTACAACGGCTTGCGTCACCGCCTACAGGTACGCCAGAATCCGCCGGCTTGTATGCCTTGACGCCCACGTGCGCGGATGGTTGAACATGCCCAAGATTATCCTTGGTCCAGCTTTCATCTTCGTCTCAACGAAACCACCGGGAACCATTGGCTGGATGAGGACCCATGCTTCAACGAACTCGGCGAGACCGATGCGAAGCGTCGTGCAATCTATAAGTCTTTTGTGGAACAGTGTATTCCAACGCCCGAACTACAATTGATCAGAAACGCCCTTCAACGCAGTCAACTCACCGGAAATAAATTCTTTACGGATGAAGTCGAAGAGATCACCGGCCGACGAATATTGCAGCGAGGACGCGGTAGGCCGCAAAGCGACTCTAAGAAGCCGATTAAATGACGATTAAATAAATCTGTCTCTCATTTACTCTATAGCGTTTCTTAATTTTCGTTATACCAAATAAATCTTAGTAACTGTCAGATTTTACAGGTGACCTCTCATCTTGTATGTCCTAACCTTCTTCTAAGGATCACGAAAAAGGACAGGGCGACAAATTTATCAGTCCCTTTTAGTCCTCTTCTCCTTTTTAAATGGAGCAAACAACATGGCTAAAAACTATATTTTTGCAACATTCAGTATCTGGCGTCCGTATGGCTGTGAATGCAGGCTCGACAAAAATTACGCTCCCTGTGGATGTTTGATACGGGCATGTGGGCTAGTGGGCCTTTGAGTCCAACAAAATACATTGCAGAGTTGGCCAGAGCTAAAACACAGCCTGAGCAACAGGCCATGGACGCTGAGGCTAAGGAGCGAGCCAAACCAGCTAAAACCGCCGAAGAGCTGGACTTTTACAAAGAATTCGGCACGATACTCGCGAAGGGGAAATGGAATGAATAACTCAGACGAAAACGTAGCGGAATCTTTCTTAGCAAGGCTTTGTATTACAAATTTACATGGAAGCGTACCAGTCTCTGCGGCGATAGGTTTTGAAGAAGCATTCATGGATACTTCATCATCGACCATTAACAATGCCGGTGCTGGAAAAGCTAGTGCAGGGGGATACGGAAACGAATACACCCCCTCCCTAGCATTTAAAAAAACCGATTACTTACGCGCCAACACTTATAGAAACTCAACAGCCGTACAATTTTATTTTGCATACAGAATAAAGGAAGACAACTACATAATATACAGCAGAGACAGGAATTTTCACTACGGAAAGTGCCTTACACTTACTAATCTTGGTTACTTCACCATAGGCCCTCCAGCGACTAATAGCCGATTTACAATACGACAGGGTGAAAAAACACTTCACCTCAGCGACTTGACTTCAGACATAGTGAATGTGCAGATTGCTTGTAAAGGAATGCGATTAGAACTTTATGATAAAAAAAATATAACCGAAAGCAATATTAACTATACAGCTTACCTGGTTAGCAGAGGAGGAGACGGAATAGCCACGTTCACTATGCAAATTGACGAAAGGAACTTCGATTGGTTATAAAAATGGCGCCCCTAAGAAAGGTTTTTTTATCAAACAAACCTATACATTCACAGGTGACATCTTTCCGTCAACATCCGCCGGGCGATGGGGGAAATGTCACCCATCTCGGACTCTTTGAGTAAAAATCTAAAAATGTCCGTTTTAGTGGGCATTTTTATGTCGCGAATCGTTAATTTTTCTCAATGAGAAAATCACCACCTATAAGAAACCCGCCTCACGGCGGGTTTCTCAACAGCGCGGTTTGACGCTCAGGCTCAGTTGACCTTAGCGTTCAACTCACCCTTCAGATAACGCTGATACATCGCTTCCAGCGAGATCGGCTTGATCTTCGAAGCGTTACCGGCGGTGCCGAACGCTTCATAACGCGCGATGCACACATCACGCATCGCCGTCACGGTCGCGCCGAAGAATTTACGTGGATCGAATTCGCTCGGGTTGGTGGCCATCAGACGACGCATGGCACCGGTGGATGCCAGGCGCAGGTCGATGTCGATGTTGACCTTGCGCACGCCGTACTTGATGCCTTCGACGATTTCTTCAACCGGTACGCCGTAGGTTTCTTTGATGTCGCCGCCGTACTGGTGGATGAGCGCTTGGCTATTCAGATAGCAACCAAAGGGAACCGTGCTCCATCCGGTGACGGCAGCAAATCACCCACGTAGATAAAATGTCCTGTATACGCTACATTCAACGAAAAATGTAACGGTGACAGAACATGGATCACACCTTGGTAATCAGCCGACTAGGTACCCAGATTCGCGAAAAACGCCTGAGCCGCGGCTTGACGCAAGCACAGCTTGCCGAACTTGCGAGCCTGACGCGCCACAAAGTCATTGCCGTAGAAAAAGGCACCCTGTCCGTCGGGATGATCGCCTATGCGCGAGTCCTGGGTGCTTTGGATTGTGAACTGGCTGTCATTCCAGCAGCAATGCCGACACTTGAAGAGCTAGGGGACTTGTTTGAATGAAAATGACCTCGCTCAAAGTGAGTACACCTGAAGGGGCTAGCGGCAGGCTTTTCAGCGATACCGAGAACTACACCTTCCGTTATCACGAAGATGCGTTACCAGAGATGGCCATCAGCTTGTCGATGCCAGTAAGGCATGAAGAATTCCGACGGCACGAGCTTCATCCTGTTTTTCAGATGAACCTGCCAGAAGGCTACGTGCTGGAACAACTACGCAATCGCTTGGCGAAAACTGTGAATTTCGACCCGATGTTGTTGCTGGCACTGACCGGCAGCACCTCGCCAATTGGCCGGGTTCAGGTGCGATCTGAAACAGTTGATGCCCTGCTGGAGATGCAACAATTTCCGGGCGAAAAACTTGAAGAAATCCTGACTTGGGATGGCACCGAAGATATCTTCGCTGACATGCTTGACCGCTACATCCTGCGAGCAGGGATTTCTGGCGTTCAACCCAAGGTATTGGTGCCTGAGCGACAAGAAACCGCCCAGCCACGAGTGACATCGAAGACCTCGGATCTGATCATCAAAAGTGGCCGCGACGAATTTCCCGGCTTGGCGATCAACGAGTTCATTTGCATGTCCATTGCCAAAGAAGCTGGCATTCCGGTTCCACCGTTTTACCTTTCCGATAATGCCCAGCTGTTTGTCATGCGCCGCTTTGACCGCGACGATCAGCTCAACCCGCTCGGGTTTGAAGACATGGCGGTATTGATGGGGTTATCGACCAGCCAGAAGTACAGCAAGAGTTATGCAGCCATCGCCAAGGCGATTCGTCTGTTCTGCCCGGCAAAAAATCTGCGCAGCTCTCTTGATCAGCTCTTCGATAGCGTCGCCCTAAGTTGCATTGTCGGGAATGGCGACGCTCATTTAAAAAACTTCGGCTTACTCTACTCCGACCCGACAAAACGTGATGCGCACCTCTCTCCGGCGTACGACATCGTCAATACCACCGCCTATATCCCGGAAGATGTTCTAGCGCTGGATCTGCTCGGAAACAAATCAATGTTTGCCTCACGGCAAGGACTCCTGGAGTTCGCACACACCTGTGAGATCGAGCGGCCGAGGGAGCGCATTCAGAACTTGCTCAACGCAGTAGAAACAGTACTTAAGCGCTACTCCCAGTATCGGGAGCAAGCAGCTCATGTGATTTCTGCAATTGAGCAGTCAGCAGCACCATTTTCCCGTACCTTTGGATAGAGGGATTACTCAAAAAATCATCGACCACAAAAAACCCGCCTCTCGGCGGGTTTTTCATAAAAGCAGCTCAACACCCAGGCTTAGTTCACCTTAGCGTTCAACTCACCCTTCAGATAACGCTGGAACATCGCTTCCAGCGAGATCGGCTTGATCTTCGAAGCATTACCGGCAGTACCGAACGCTTCATAACGAGCGATGCACACATCACGCATCGCCGTCACGGTTGCGCCGAAGAATTTACGTGGATCGAATTCGCTCGGGTTGGTGGCCATCAGACGACGCATGGCACCGGTGGATGCCAGGCGCAGGTCGGTGTCGATGTTGACCTTGCGCACGCCGTACTTGATGCCTTCGACGATTTCTTCAACCGGTACGCCGTAGGTTTCTTTGATGTCACCGCCGTACTGGTTGATGATCGCCAGCCACTCTTGTGGCACGGACGAGGAACCGTGCATCACCAGGTGGGTGTTCGGGATGCGCTTGTGGATTTCCTTGATGCGGTCGATCGCCAGCACGTCACCGGTAGGTGGCTTGGTGAACTTGTAGGCGCCGTGGCTGGTGCCGATGGCGATGGCCAGGGCGTCGACCTGAGTCTTCTTGACGAAGTCAGCGGCTTCTTCCGGGTCGGTCAGCATCTGGCTGTGATCCAGAACGCCTTCAGCGCCGATGCCGTCTTCTTCACCGGCCATGCCGGTTTCCAGCGAACCCAGGCAGCCCAGCTCGCCTTCAACCGAAACGCCGCAGGCGTGAGCCATGGCGACGGTTTGTTGGGTCACACGGACGTTGTAGTCGTAGTCGGTCGGGGTCTTGCCGTCTTCGCCGAGGGAGCCGTCCATCATCACCGAGCTGAAGCCCAGTTGAATCGAGCGCTGGCAGACGTCAGGGCTGGTGCCGTGGTCCTGGTGCATGCACACCGGGATGTGCGGGAATTCTTCGATCGCGGCCAGGATCAGGTGACGCAGGAACGGCGCGCCGGCGTATTTGCGAGCGCCGGCCGAAGCCTGGACGATCACCGGGGAGTCAGTCTTGTCAGCGGCTTCCATGATGGCGCGCATCTGCTCAAGGTTGTTGACGTTGAAGGCTGGAACGCCGTAGCCGAACTCGGCTGCGTGGTCCAGCATCTGACGCATGCTGATAAGTGCCATTGTGTGTGTCTCTCCCGGTTGAGGGTCGTTAATCGTGCCAGCCTGCCGGAGCGGCGGCGGCTATTCAAGTGATTGCAGATCGGGGGTTGAGGCCCGGCCTGGTGATTCGATAAAGCAAATTCTGAGAACTACGCAGAACTCTGTGGGAGCGAGCTTGCTCGCGAATGCATTTCAACATTCAACACAACTGCAAGCTGAACCAGTGTTTTCGCGAGCAAGCTCGCTCCCACATTGGGATCCGCTTCCACATCAGATCGGTGGTGTGTCAGTTACTGCGCCTTGCAGCCGCGGCCAATCAGGTCATTGGTGGCGACCCAGTACACCAGGCCTTCGTCACCCTTGACGTGAAACGCCAGCATGCCGTCGCTGTACAGCACGCCCGAGGCGCCCGGCTCTTCTTTCAGGCGATAGACCTGATCACCGCCGCCCAGTCGAACATCGACTTCCTTCTGGCCGGCATCGGCGTAACGCCACAGCACTTTGGCCTGGCTGTCGCAGGTCCAGGTGGTCCAGTTGTCCGCAGGCGCGGACGACTGAAACAGGTTCATCTGCGCGCAACCGCCCAACAATGCCAACGCCGCAATGGCGATCAAGCCTTTCATCCGTGTTCCTCGACTGACAGCGCACGCCGCCAGCCCTGCGTTAAAGAGTCAGACCGGTCAAGGACAACCATGTTCCTTGGCCGGGGTTTGCGTCTCATATTTGTCCAGGCCGTCCGGCCCCGAGCGCTTGTTCAGCACCGGGTTGGTTTCAGCCTGCCAGTCGGCCTGGTAGCAGCCTTTCTGCGCTGCATCCGGCGCGGGCGTGGCCTCGGCCTTCGGGTTACTCCCGCAGGCCGCCAGCGTACCGGTCAGCAACAGCAGCGCTAACGACTTGACCATCTGAACACTCCTTTGCCTGGCCAAACGGGCGGCCTCAGGCCTTGGCCCGGTTTTCCAGGACCTCAACAGCTGGCAGCACCTTGCCTTCGACGAATTCGAGGAACGCGCCACCACCGGTGGAAATGTAGGAGATTTGCTCGGCCACGCCATATTTATCGATGGCCGCCAGGGTGTCGCCACCGCCGGCAATGGAGAACGCGGCGCTGTCAGCGATGGCCTGGGCCAGCACTTTGGTGCCGTTGCCGAACTGGTCGAATTCGAACACGCCGACCGGGCCATTCCACAGAATGGTTTTCGACGATTTCAGCAGTTCGGCGAAGTTGGCCGCGGTTTGCGGGCCGATGTCCAGAATCATGTCGTCAGCGGCAACGTCAGCGATCAGCTTGACGGTGGCTTCTGCGGTTTCGGCGAATTCTTTGGCGACGACTACGTCCACCGGCAGCGGCACGCTGACCTTGTCGGCGATGGCGCGCGCGGTGTCCAGCAGGTCCGGCTCGTACAGCGACTTGCCGACCGGGTGACCGGCGGCCGCCAGGAAGGTGTTGGCGATGCCGCCGCCAACGATCAGTTGATCGCAGATCTGGCTCAGGCTGTTGAGGACGTCGAGTTTGGTCGACACCTTGGAGCCGGCAACGATCGCAGCCATTGGCTTGGCCGGTGCGCCCAGCGCCTTGCCCAGTGCATCCAGCTCAGCGGCCAGCAGCGGGCCAGCCGCGGCGACCTTGGCGAACTTGGCAACACCATGCGTCGAACCTTCAGCGCGGTGAGCAGTGCCGAAGGCGTCCATCACGAACACATCGCACAGGGCGGCGTATTGCTGGGCCAGGTCGTCGGCGTTCTTTTTCTCGCCCTTGTTGAAGCGCACGTTTTCGAACAGCACGATGTCGCCGGCCTTGACGTCAACGCCGCCCAGGTAATCCGCCACCAGCGGCACTTCGCGGCCCAGAGCCTTGCTCAGGTAGTCAGCGACTGGCTTGAGGCTGTTCTCGGCGGAGAACTCGCCTTCGGTCGGACGGCCCAGGTGCGAACACACCATCACCGCCGCGCCTTTTTCCAGGGCCAGCTTGATGGTCGGCAGCGAAGCCAGGATACGCGCATCGCTGGTGACAACACCGTCCTTGACTGGGACGTTGAGGTCTTCGCGGATCAATACGCGCTTACCTTGCAGATCGAGGTCGGACATCTTCAACACGGTCATGGGTCGCACTTCCTGAGTAACTGTTCTTAGAGAGCAGGTTTTTTTGAAATCGCTGTTTGCAGATAGTGGTCTGCAACGTCCAGCATTCGGTTGGCAAAACCCCATTCGTTGTCGAACCAGGCCAGGATGTTCACCAGTTTGGGGCCGGAAACACGGGTCTGACTGGCATCGACGATGGCCGAATGTGGGTCATGGTTGAAATCACAGCTGGCGTGCGGCAACTCGGTGTAGGCCAGCAGTCCCTTGAGCGGGCCGCTGGTGGCGGCTTCACGCAGGATCCGGTTGACCTCGCCCGCATCGGTCGCGGTGGCGGTCTGCATCGTGATGTCGAGGCAGGACACGTTGACCGTCGGCACGCGTACGGCTTTGGCCTGAATTCGCCCGGCAAGTTCCGGCAGCAGGCGCTCGATGCCACGCGCCAGACCAGTGGACACCGGGATCACCGACTGGAACGCCGAACGGGTGCGGCGCAGGTCTTCGTGGTGATAGGCGTCGATCACCGGCTGATCGTTCATCGCCGAGTGAATCGTGGTGATCGACACGTAATCCAGGCCGATCGCCTTGTCCAGCAGACGCAACAGCGGCACACCGCAGTTGGTGGTGCAGGAGGCGTTGGACACCAGCAGTTCATCGCCGGTCAGGCAATCCTGATTGACACCGTAGACGATGGTGGCGTCGACATCCGCCTCGCTGGCCATCGGTTGCGAGAACAGCACGCGGGGCGCGCCGGCGTCGAGGAAACGCTGGCCGTCTTCACGGGTGTGGTAGGCGCCGGAGCATTCGAGCACCAGGTCGACGCCCAGCGCCGCCCAGTCGATGCCTTCGGGGGTGGCACTGCGCAGGACCTTCACGCAGTCGCCATTAATATGCAGACAATCGCCTTCTACACGCACTTCGCCGGGAAACCGGCCGTGAGTGGAATCAAAGCGTGTCAGGTATTCGATGCTGGCCATGTCCGCCAGATCATTGATCGCGACAATTTCAAACCCGGCCTTCTCGCCACGCTCGAACAACGCACGCAAGACGCAACGACCAATCCGGCCGTAGCCGTTGAGTGCAACTTTGTAGGGACGCGGTTGAGGCATGGGGTTCTCGATAGTATTCGCTAACAACACAACCCCATGTAGGAGCTGCCGGAGGCTGCGATCTTTTGATCCTGTTTTTAGATCAAGATCAAAAGATCGCAGCCTCCGGCAGCTCCTACAGGGAACGCGGCGACTTGGGTCGCCGCGCTATGTTTTAGTCTTCCAACAGCTCTTCAGCCTGACCCAGGATGTTGTCCAGGGTGAAACCGAATTCTTCGAACAGTGCCGAAGCCGGCGCCGATTCGCCGTAGGTGGTCATGCCGATCACGCGACCTTCCAGACCCACGTACTTGAACCAGAAGTCGGCGTGAGCCGCTTCGATTGCGATACGTGCGCTGACCTGCAGCGGCAGAACCGATTGCTTGTAGCCGGCGTCCTGCGCATCGAACACGCTGGTGCAAGGCATGGAAACTACGCGCACCTTGCGGCCTTGCCCGGTCAGTTTGTCGTAGGCCTGAACGGCCAGACCGACTTCCGAACCGGTGGCGATCAGGATCAGCTCAGGCTCGCCTGCGCAGTCCTTCAACACGTAACCACCGCGGCTGATGTCGGCGATCTGGCCGGCATCGCGTTCCTGATGCTGCAGGTTCTGACGCGAGAAGATCAGCGCCGATGGGCCGTCCTTGCGCTCCAGCGCGTTTTTCCAGGCCACCGCCGATTCAACGGCATCGGCTGGACGCCAGGTGTCGAGGTTCGGCGTGGAACGCAGGCTGGTCAATTGCTCGATCGGCTGGTGCGTCGGGCCGTCTTCGCCCAGACCGATGGAGTCGTGGGTGTAGACGTGGATCACGCGCTTCTTCATCAACGCCGACATGCGCACCGCGTTGCGCGCATATTCCATGAACATCAGGAAGGTCGCGCCGTAAGGCACCAGACCGCCGTGCAGGGACACGCCGTTCATGATCGCGGTCATGCCGAATTCGCGCACGCCGTAGTACATGTAGTTGCCGCTGGCATCTTCAGCGCTGACGCCTTTGCAACCTTTCCACAGGGTCAGGTTGGAACCGGCCAGGTCAGCCGAACCGCCGAGCAGTTCCGGCAGCAGCGGGCCAAACGCGTTCAGGGTGTTCTGGCTGGCTTTACGGCTGGCGATGGTTTCGCCTTTGGCCGCGACTTCAGCGATGTAAGCCGAGGCTTTTTCCGCGAAGTCAGCCGGCAGTTCGCCGCTCAGACGACGGATCAGTTCGTTGGCTTCGGTCGGGAATGCAGCAGAGTAGGCAGCGAAGCGCTGATCCCATTCGGCTTCGGCGGCACGACCTTTTTCCTTGGCATCCCACTCGGCATAGATGTCGGCCGGGATTTCGAACGGGCCGTGGTTCCAGTTCAGCGCCTGGCGGGTCAGAGCGATTTCCGCGTCACCCAGTGGGGCGCCGTGGCAGTCTTCCTTGCCCTGCTTGTTCGGCGAACCGAAACCGATGGTGGTCTTGCAGCAGATCAGGGTCGGCAGCGGGCTCTTGCGCGCGGTTTCGATGGCGGTCTTGATCTCTTCCGGATCGTGACCGTCGACGTTGCGGATCACCTGCCAGTTGTAGGACTCGAAACGCTTTGGCGTGTCATCGGTGAACCAGCCTTCGACTTCACCATCGATGGAAATACCGTTGTCATCGTAGAAGGCGATCAGCTTGCCCAGGCCCAGCGTACCGGCCAGGGAAGCGACTTCGTGGGAAATGCCTTCCATCATGCAGCCATCACCGAGGAACACGTAGGTGTGGTGATCAACGATGTTATGGCCAGGACGGTTGAACTGCGCGCCCAGAACCTTTTCAGCCAGCGCGAAGCCGACGGCGTTGGCCAGACCCTGACCCAGCGGGCCGGTGGTGGTTTCGACGCCCGGGGTGTAGCCGAATTCCGGGTGACCCGGGGTGCGGCTGTGCAGTTGACGGAACTGCTTGAGGTCATCGATCGACAGGTCGTAACCGGTCAGGTGCAGCAGCGAGTAGATCAACATCGAGCCGTGGCCGTTGGACAGCACGAAGCGGTCACGGTCGGCGAACGACGGGTTGCTCGGGTTGTGCTTGAGGTAGTCGCGCCAAAGTACTTCGGCGATATCTGCCATACCCATAGGGGCACCGGGATGGCCGCTGTTGGCTTTTTGCACGGCATCCATGCTGAGGGCACGAATGGCGTTGGCACGCTCACGACGGCTAGGCATCGCTGATCTCCTGGGTGTGAATAGATTGAAACGGAAAAAAGGAGGGCATTTTCCCTCACCGGAGCGCCTCGGGGCAATGACAGATAGTCATCCGAAGGCGTTTTTCCCGTGCTGGACGGCGGTTTCGTCTGGTGAAACCTTTCCGCTGTTCGTTTGTAGAGTTAACCAGTCAGTGAGAAGTGCCATCTATCGAGCAATATCAAAACTTTTTGATATTGCCCTTGCAGCGATTTCCCACCGTCACTAGACTGCCGCCCCATGAACTTACGCGTGCCTTCCATTCGCCATGACGATTGCGACGAGCTGGCGGCCCTGTGCAAGGCCGGTGGCGACCCGCTGCGCCTGAATGTATTGCGCGCGCTGGCCAACGATTCGTTCGGCGTACTGGAGCTGGCGCAGATTTTCGGCATTGGTCAGTCAGGCATGAGCCACCACCTCAAGGTGCTGGCCCAGGCCGATCTGGTAGCGACGCGCCGCGAGGGCAACGCGATTTTCTATCGTCGCGCCCTGCCCCACACTGAATTGCTGGGCGGCAAGTTGCATGCAGCACTGTTAGAAGAAGTCGACAATCTGGCGCTGCCGGAGGACGTGCAGGCACGGATCGCTCAGGTCCACGGACAACGTGAAGCCGCCAGCCAGGATTTTTTCGCCCGGGTCGCAGAAAAATTCCGCGCCCAGCAAGACTTGATCGCAGGCCTGCCGCAGTACCGCGACAGCGTGCTGGCCCTGCTCGACAAACTGAACTTCAATGGTGCTGCCACGGCCATTGAAGTCGGCCCCGGCGATGGTGCTTTTCTGCCGGAACTGGCCCGCCGCTTCGGCACCGTAACCGCGCTGGACAACAGCCCGGCGATGCTCGAACTGGCGCGTCAGGTATGTGAACGTGAACGGCTGGCTAACGTCAGCCTGCAATTGGCCGATGCATTGAATGGCACAAGCCTGACGGCCGATTGCGTGGTACTGAACATGGTGTTGCACCATTTCGCCGCGCCGGCCGAAGCGCTCAAGCACATGGCCGGCCTGCTGCAACCGGGCGGTAGCCTGCTCGTGACAGAGTTATGTAGCCACAACCAGAGTTGGGCCAGGGAGGCCTGCGGTGATCTGTGGTTGGGGTTTGAACAGGACGATTTGGCCCGTTGGGCCACCGCTGCGGGACTCGTTCCCGGGGACAGCCTCTATGTAGGCTTACGTAATGGTTTCCAGATCCAGGTTCGCCACTTTCAGCGACCGGCTGGCGACACTCACCATCGGTAAATTCAGGAAAACATCGAGATGAGCGAATACTCCCTCTTCACCTCCGAGTCCGTGTCTGAAGGACATCCGGACAAAATCGCCGACCAGATTTCCGATGCGGTGCTGGACGCCATTATCGCCCAGGACAAACACGCACGCGTTGCCGTGGAAACCCTGGTCAAGACTGGCGTTGCCATCGTGGCCGGTGAAGTGACCACCAGCGCCTGGGTTGATCTGGAGCAGATCGTTCGTGACGTGATCTGCGACATCGGCTACACCAGCTCCGAAGTCGGCTTCGACGGCGCTACCTGCGGCGTGATGAACATCATCGGCAAGCAGTCCCCTGACATCAACCAGGGTGTTGACCGCGCCAAGCCTGAAGATCAGGGTGCCGGCGACCAGGGCCTGATGTTCGGCTACGCCAGCAACGAAACCGACGTGCTGATGCCAGCGCCGATCACCTTCTCGCACCAGCTGGTGCAGCGTCAGGCCGAAGCCCGCAAATCGGGTCTGCTGCCGTGGCTGCGTCCAGACGCCAAGTCGCAAGTGACTTGCCGCTACGAAGGCGGCAAGGTTGTCGGTATCGACGCCGTTGTACTGTCGACCCAGCACAATCCTGAAGTGTCGTACAAAGACCTGCGCGAAGGCGTGATGGAGCTGATCGTCAAGCACGTGCTGCCTGCCGAACTGCTGAGCAAAGACACCCAGTTCCACATCAACCCGACCGGCCAGTTCATCATTGGCGGCCCGGTAGGTGACTGCGGCCTGACCGGTCGCAAGATCATCGTCGACAGCTACGGCGGCATGGCCCGTCACGGCGGCGGCGCGTTCTCCGGTAAAGATCCATCGAAGGTTGACCGTTCGGCCGCCTACGCCGGCCGTTACGTTGCCAAGAACATCGTCGCTGCCGGCCTGGCCGAGCGTTGCGAGATCCAGGTGTCCTACGCCATCGGTGTCGCTCAGCCGACTTCGATCTCGCTGAACACCTTCGGCACCGGCAAGATCAGCGATGACAAGATCATCAAACTGGTGCGTGAAGTGTTCGACCTGCGTCCATACGCAATCACCACCATGCTCGATCTGCTGCACCCGATGTACCAGGAAACTGCAGCCTACGGCCACTTCGGTCGTGCTCCGCAGACCAAGACAGTTGGCGAAGACACCTTCTCCACCTTCACCTGGGAAAAAACCGACCGCGCCGACGCTCTGCGTTCCGCTGCTGGTCTGTAAGCCCTCCCCGGCTGCAAAAAAAGCCCCGCACGGTTCACGCCGCGCGGGGCTTTTTCATGCTTGCCAGGATCAAAAGATCGCAGCCTTCGGCAGCTCCTACACAACGCATCCCCCTGTAGGAGCTGCCGAAGGCTGCGATCTTTTGACTTTAACGCTGCGCAACACCCCGCAAAACACCCAGGCTACCCGACCCGCAATCCTCGCCTAGCCTTCAAACATTCCCCCTGAGCAAGGACGCTCAAAATGCTTGCCACGCTGCGCCTGTTTTCCGCTGTTCTGCTGAGCTTCATCACTCTGATCGCTTACTCAGCCTGCCCCGACTGGTCTACCAGCAGGGCAAAAACTGAAATCACCGCCCTGCAACAGCAGATCGACCAATGGGACGACGCCTACCACCGCCAAGGCCGCTCGCTGATTGCCGACGAGCTCTACGATCAATCGCGCCTGCGGCTCAACCAATGGCGACAGTGCTTCCAGCAGCATTCAGCGCCCGAACCTTTGCGCACTGCCTCAGGCGCCATCGCTCATCCAATCGCCCACACCGGTCTGGACAAGCTTCACGAAGCCGTCGCCGTTCAAGCGTGGTTGAAGAATCGGCAGGATGTCTGGGTACAACCCAAGGTCGATGGTGTGGCCGTCACGCTGATCTACCGTCGCGGCCTGTTGCAGCAAGCGATCAGTCGCGGTGACGGCATCAGCGGTCAGGACTGGACAGCATCGGCGCAAAAGATCGGCGCCATTCCGCAACATCTGACTCAACCGCTGGACTTGC
Source organism: Pseudomonas sp. AO-1 (assembly GCF_019775695.1). Taxonomy (NCBI): domain Bacteria; kingdom Pseudomonadati; phylum Pseudomonadota; class Gammaproteobacteria; order Pseudomonadales; family Pseudomonadaceae; genus Pseudomonas; species Pseudomonas sp. AO-1. The sequence continues at coordinate 640,123 of NZ_CP079947.1, read as the reverse complement.
TGGTGCAAGGCGAACTCTACTGGCGCCTGCAGCAACATGTGCAAGCCAGCGCCGGCAGCGTCAATGCCCGCGCCACCGTTGCCGGGCTGATGAACCGCAAAACCTTGAATGCAGAACAGGCAGCCGGAATCGGCCTGTTTGTCTGGGACTGGCCACAAGGGCCAGCGAGTCTGCCGGAAAGAATATCGACGCTGGCAACCTTGGGATTCGCCGCAACGGCGCCATTCAGCCAGGCCATCGCCAACTTTGCCGATGCACAAAAATGGCGCGAGCATTGGTATCGATCGCCTCTGCCCTTCGCCACCGACGGCATTGTCCTGCGCCAGAGCCAGCGCCCACTGGCCGAGCGCTGGCAGGCAAGCGCGCCCTACTGGGCCGTCGCCTGGAAATACCCGTTTACCCGAGCGCTGGCCGAGGTGCGCAAAGTGAATTTCAAGGTCGGCCGCAGCGGACGCATCACCCCGGTATTAGAGTTGTCGCCGGTGATGCTCGATGACCGCGAGATCAAACGCGTCAGCGCCGGCTCCCTCAAGCGCTGGCAGACGCTGGATATCCGCCCCGGCGATCAAGTGGCAATCAGCCTGGCCGGCCTGACCATCCCGCGACTCGACAGCGTGGTGCTGCGCACTACCGAACGAGCCGCTCTCGATATTCCTGACAAGCGTGATTTCCACGCCCTGAGCTGCTGGCAACCGACTCCCGGTTGTGAAAGCCAGTTTCTCGCGCGCCTGACCTGGCTCAGTGGCAAACAAGGGCTGGCGCTGCAGAATGTCGGACGCGGCACCTGGGAGAAACTTCTGGAAACAGGCCGCCTGAACAACCTGCTGGATTGGTTGACCCTCGACGAGCCAGAGCTTGCTAACATTGCCGGCTTCGGCGAGCGCAGCAGCGCACGTCTGATCAACAGTTTTCACAGCGCCCGCCAACGGCCGTTCACCCAGTGGCTCAAAGCCTTGGGTTTACCGCCAACCGGTCAGGCACAGCTGGCCGACTCGTGGCAGGCGCTGGCACAACGCGACACCGAACGATGGCAGGCAGAGGCTGGAATCGGCCCGGGCCGCGCGGCGCAATTGAGCGCATTCTTCCGCGATCCGCAGGTGCTGGCCTTGAGTGAAACCTTACGCGCCGCCGGAATCGACGGTTTCTGATCACGCAATCCCCGGCAGCCGGGAACCCAAGGGCCGTCAGACGCTCAAACAGCGCAGTGCCCCCGACCCGACTGCCTTTGCACATGGAGCTTTTATGAAATTTCTTGCACCGCTCGCCTTGCTGACTCTCTGTGGCGTTCTGGCCGCGCCTGTGATGGCTGACGAAGATGCACCGGGCCTGACCGGTTGCGCCGCGAAGAAGCAGGGCATCATCAATCAGCTCGAACAGGCCAAATCCCGGGGCAACACCGATCAGCAGGCCGGTCTGCAAACCGCTCTGGATGAAGTGACCAAGAACTGCACCGATGCCGGCCTGAAGAAAGAACGCGAAAACAAGGTGCTGGAAGCCAAGCACGAAGTCAGCAAACGTCAGGCTGATCTCGACAAGGCGATGAAGAAAGGTGATCCGGAGAAGATCGACAAGCGCAAAAACAAACTCGCCGAGTCGCGCAAAGAACTGCAGGATGCGCTGGACCAGATCGATAAGTAACCGAAGGTTTGGTGAGGGAGATTTATGTGGTGAGGGGATTTATCCCCGATGGGCTGCGCAGCAGCCCCAAAACCATTCAACCGAGTCTTTCAGAAAGAACAGCAGGTTCACGACGGCTGCGCCGCCGATCGGGGCGGTGCGACGTTTCGCTAAATCCCCTCGCCACAATTGCTCAGCAGTTCAATGATCTCGAAACTCTTTATGGCAAGCGCTGCAGGCATCTTCGACTTTCTGCACCGCCGGTCCCAGGTTGCCGGCCTTGTACGGCTGAACCTTGCTGGCGATCACCAGTTCACCGGTGGCCGCCTCAAGGTTACGGGCCAATTCCTGAAAGCGGGCCTGACGCAGCCAGACATCGTCCTTGGCGCTGGTGTGATCTTCTTCGCGCACCTGCGGGAAATGCTTCCACGGTTCATGAGACAACGCATCAAGCTTCACCGCGCCTTCGGCGAATTTCGGCCCGTCGAACGGAATGCGTCCGCGCAACATGCCGCCCAGGTCTTCACCGGTCTTGAGCATCTGCTTGAAGATCGACTTACGTTGACCCAGCGGCGAATTCGGATCGACGCCGCCACAGGCGGACAAGGTCAGACAGGCCAGCAATACAACAGTAATTCTTTTAAGAGTCATGGTGGCTTCAGGTCACGGAATTCGGCGGCCAGTATCCTCGCGTCGCCGTCAAACACCAATAGCCCTATTAAAAATACGGGTTGCCCGAGCGCATGGAGCACTCGGGCAACCGGCACAGGAATCACTCCATGAACAGCCGTTTCAAGGCCTGGCGTCACCCGCTGATCGCAACCCTGCCGCTGCTGGCAATCCTTGCTGGCTGTACGGGCGGCGACAATGCCAAACCGAAAACCCACGCCTTGGCGACTTATTCCAGCGCCACCTGGGAAGCCCTGCCGGCGGTGTCCGACAGCGACCTGGTCGCCGGTTTCGGCTCGTGGCGCAGCGCCTGCACCCGACTCAAGGCTGATCCGATCTGGGGCGGCACCTGCGCGGCAGCTGCCAACGTGCCGCAGAGCGCCGGCGAAATTCGCGCGTTTCTCAAGCAGAACCTGGATGTGTTCGGGTTGCGCGCCGAACACGACAACCCCAACGGCCTGATCACCGGTTACTACGAGCCGGTCTACCCCGGCAGCCTGACCCCCACCGCAACAGCCAACGTGCCGGTCTATGGTGTGCCCGAAGACATGATCATCGTCTCGCTGGACAGCATTTACCCCGAACTCAAGGGCAAGCGCCTGCGCGGTCGCCTCGAAGGTCGGGTGCTCAAGCCGTATGACGACGCCGCAACCATCGAATCCAAAGGCGTCAAAGCCCCGGTGGTGGCGTACCTGACCGATCCGATGAACCTGCAATTCCTGCAGATTCAGGGCTCCGGGCGAATTCAGACGACGGACGGCAAACAACTGCGCATCGCCTACGCCGACCAGAATGGCCACCCGTACCGGCCGATCGGCCGCTGGCTGGTGGAACAGGGCGAGTTGAAGAAAGAAGACGTGACCATGAGCGCGATCAGCAATTGGGCCAAGGCCAACCCGTCGCGCATTCCGGAGCTGTTGGGCAGCAACCCGAGTTATGTGTTCTTCACCCGTAACCCGGACAGCAACGAAGGCCCACGTGGTTCACTGAACGTACCGCTGACCGCCGGGTACAGCGCGGCGGTGGATCGCAAGGTGATTCCGTTGGGCAGTCTGCTGTGGTTGTCGACCACCCGTCCGGATGGCACCGCTCTGGTTCGCCCGGTCGCGGCGCAGGACACTGGCGGCGCGATTGCTGGCGAGGTGCGCGCGGACTTGTTCTGGGGCACCGGCGACGCAGCCGGGCAACTGGCCGGGGACATGAAACAGCAGGGGCAGATCTGGATGCTCTGGCCTAAAGGTGCGGCGTTGCCGCAAGTGCCCCAGGTCGCCGACAAACCTTGAAAAGCAAAAGATCGCAGCCTGCGGCAGCTCCTACAGGGGACATGTATCAACCTTGTAGGAGCTGCCGCAGGCTGCGATCTTTTGATCTTGCTTTACCTATACCGATACAAAGAAGAACGCAGCAATCAGCCCCATCCCGACAAACCACACCAGCGACCGCAAGATCGCCCAGTCCGCCAGGTAGCAGATGATGTACAGCAGCCGACTGGTGATAAACAGCACTGCCAGCACATTCACGGTCACTAGCTGCGCCGTTCCCACCAGATGCGCAACAATCACTGCGGCAGCAAATGCCGGCATCACTTCGAAGCTGTTCAGCTGCGCCGCATGCGCCCGTCGGGCGACGCCGCCCACGCTATCGAGAAAATCCCGAGGATCATGATTGTCACTGAGCCTAAAACCGCCCGAGACCTTGGCCACAATCGTGCACACATACGGCAGGAAAATCGCGATCAATACACACCACAGAGCCACCGTCATAACGCCGTCCTTTTTTCGAGTGTTGGAAATGGCGGGCGGTCAGAACTTCATCACCAGCATGCCGATCAATACCAGCCCACAGGCTAAGAGCCGCGGCCTGCCGAAAGGTTCTTTCAGGTAGCGCATGCCGAACAGCACCACCAGAATCACGCTGATCTCACGCAAGGCCGCCGCTTCGGCAATCGAGCCCAACTGCATTGCCCACAGCACCAGAGCGTAGCTGAACAACACACAGAACCCGACCGCCAGCCCCAGCTTCCACTGCTCGCGCCAGAACACCAGAAATGCCGGGCGTTTGGCGACCCACGCCAGCAACGGAAACGGCCAGGCGCTGAGCAGCGTGACCCAGACCAGGTAATCCAGTGGATGCGACCAGCGCCGCAAGGCCTGGCCATCGATGTAGGTGTAGCAACCAATGCACAGCCCGATCAGCGCCACCACCGGCAGCATCGACCACGGCAAATGTTTACCACCACCGCCCTGCCAGAGCAGACAGACCATGCCCAGCGGAATCAGCATGATCCCGAAGATCTGCTGCGTGGTGAGCACTTCACCGGCGAAGATCAGGGTCAGCGCCAGCACCACCAGCGGCGACAAGCCGCGCATCAAGGGATAGACCAATCCGAGGTCGCCGACCCGATAAGCCTGGATCAGCAGATAGCGATACAGCAGCTCGAATGCTGCCGACGCCAGAATCCACGGCCAGATGTGCGCCGGTGGCAGGCTGATGAATGGAAAGGCCAGCGCCACGAACAACAGCGCCACCGTGTCCATGCACGCCACCACCAACAGCCGTTCGGCACTGAACTTGATCAGGGTATTCCACGTCGCATGCAACAGCGCCGCCATCAACACCAGAACTGTCGCCGCCACGTCCCACTCCTTGATTTTTTGTTGACCCTACACCAATGCGTACCACTGACCAACCGAGGGATGTGATTGTGTCCCCACCCCGAAACAGCCCATCCAACTTTCGCGCCGAAGAATCGGGGCGCTGTCTTTCCCCCCATCCAATGGAGCCCGGATGCTAGAACTTGTAGCCGCTTTTATCTGCCTCACCACCCTTCTCACCTTCGTCAATTACCGCTTCATCGGCCTGCCGCCGACCATCGGCGTCATGGTCACCGCGCTGATGTTCTCCCTGTTGCTGCAAGGCCTGAGCGTGCTCGGCTACCCCGGCCTCGAAGAACGCGTGCAGCAACTGATCGGCCAGATCGACTTCGGCGACCTGCTGATGAACTGGATGCTGTCGTTCCTGCTGTTCGCCGGCGCCCTGCACGTCAACCTCAACGATTTGCGCAGCTATCGCTGGCCCATTGGCCTGCTGGCGACGTTCGGCGTGCTGATTGCCACCGCTGTGATCGGCAGCCTCGCCTATTACATTTTTGCCCTGTTCGGCTGGCACGTGAGCTTCCTCTACTGCCTGCTGTTCGGCGCGCTGATTTCGCCGACCGACCCGATCGCGGTACTCGGCGTACTGCGTACCGCCAATGCCTCGAAACCGCTGAAAACCACCATCGTCGGCGAGTCGTTGTTCAACGACGGCACGGCGGTCGTGGTGTTCACCGTGCTGCTGGGCATCGCTCAGTTGGGTGAGACGCCGACCCTCAGCGCCACGGCCATGCTGTTCGTCCATGAAGCCCTTGGCGGCGTGCTGTTCGGCGGGCTGATCGGTTATGGGGTGTACCGGATGATCAAAAGCGTCCAGCAGCATCAGATCACGGTGATGCTGACCCTGGCGCTGGTGATCGGCGGTTCAGCGATGGCCACCGAGCTGCACGTCTCGGCGCCGATTGCGATGGTGGTGGCCGGCCTGATCATCGGCAACCTGGGGCGCAACCTGGCGATGAACGACATGACCCGCAAGTACCTCGACGGCTTCTGGGAGCTGCTCGATGACATGCTCAACGCCCTGCTGTTCGCGCTGATTGGCATGGAGCTGTTACTGCTGCCGTTCAACTGGGCGCATGTGGCGGCGGCCAGTTTGCTGGCACTGGCGATCCTGCTCTCGCGCCTGCTCACCGTGGCCCCGGCCATCGTCCTGCTGCGGCGTTGGCGCACAGTGCCACGCGGCACCATCCGCATCCTGACCTGGGGCGGTTTGCGCGGTGGTGTTTCGGTGGCACTGGCGCTGGCCCTGCCGCTGGGCCCGGAGCGCGACTTGCTGTTGAGCATCACCTACATCGTGGTGCTGTCGTCGATCCTGTTGCAGGGCCTGACCATCGGCAAACTGGTCAAGCACGCCACCCGCGACGAGCCGGCCACAGCAGCCGAGCCCGCGCACCACTGATCATTTTCTGATCTGCTGCGGGTCAGGCTTTTCGGCCTGATCCGCAGCCCCTTTGGCCTTGCCTGTTTCCTTTGGCGCACCGCTTTCGCTGCGGATCTGCGCATGGCTGATCAGGGCAAAGATGCAACTGCCGCCGATGATATTCCCCGCCAGCGTCGGACCGGCAAACACCATCCAGAAATCACTCCACGGCAACTCGCCGGCAAACACCAGATACGAGACTTCTGCCGAACCGACCACGATGTGGGTGAAGTCGCCCAACGCCATCAGATAAGTGATGAGGATGATGATCCACATCTTCGCGCTCTCCATGGACGGGATCATCCAGACCATGGTGGCGATCATCCAGCCGGAGACGATGCCCTTGGCGAACATCTGGCTGGCGTGGTTCTCCATGACCTTGCGGCCGATTTCAAGGAAGGCGTGATCGGTCTTGGTGTCAAAGATCGGCAGCTCGAGCATCACGTACGCCACCAGAATCGTCCCGCACAAATTGCCGAACAGGACGACGCCCCACAAGCGGATCAACCGGCCAAAATTGGCCAGGGTCGGTTTGGTCATCACCGGGAGGACGGCGGTCAGGGTGTTTTCGGTGAACAGCTGCTGGCGGGCGAGAATCACCGCGAGGAAACCGGCACAGTAGCCGAAACTGGCGATGACCTTGAATTCGTCGCCCTCGGGCAGGCGCGAATTGAGCAGGCCCATGCCCATCAGCGACAGGCCCATGGTCAATCCGGCCGCGAGCGCCGACCACCACAACGCGGCGATGCTGCGCTCCAGTTCCTGATCGCCCTGCGTGCGGATGATTTCATGCAGAACCGCTGCGCGAGGCGGCTGGTTTTTCTCGACTTCATGTTGTTCATCGGTCGAGAGGTTGGGGGTCTTGCCGTCTGTCGGGGTGGTCATGGCGTGGGAACCGGGTGGGGGGCTTTTAGCTACGACCCTTGCCGTTCGGAATACGTTCTGTAGGAGCTGCCGAAGGCTGCGATCTTTTGATTTTGCTCGACCAAAACAAAGTCAAAAGATCGCAGCCCTCGGCAGCTCCTACAGGGCTTGCATTACTTGGTGACGAGCTCATCTTCCTTGAACTGATCTTTGACGTACTTGATCTCGGTCCGCCCGTGCGGCGCTGGCAGGCCGTCTTCACCGAGGTTGACGAAGACCATCTTTTCGACGGTGAGGATGCTCTTGCGAGTGATCTTGTTGCGAACCTCGCAGGTGAGGGTGATCGAGGTGCGGCCGAACTCGGTGGCGGTGATGCCCAGTTCGATGATGTCGCCCTGGCGCGAGGCGCTGACGAAGTTGATTTCGGAAATGTACTTGGTCACCACGCGCTGATTGCCCAACTGGACGATCGCGTAGATCGCCGCCTCTTCGTCGATCCAGCGCAGCAGGCTGCCGCCAAACAGGGTGCCGTTGGGGTTCAGGTCTTCGGGTTTTACCCATTTGCGGGTGTGGAAATTCATGTTCACTCCTGAGCGTTTGCCGAAAGATGGCGCCATCTTGGCAGACCGGGCGGTCAGGCTCCATGAGCCTTCTACTATGGTCGCTATTAACGATCTTCATCTGGCCGACAGAAACCCTTTGGAAGATCAGTCTAGACGGCTATAATCGCCCCCGTTTCAAAACGGTAACCTTCACTTGTTACCGTTTTCCCGCCACCTGTCCGAGGGGCGCTGCAGCAGGATCAACCTGTCAGGCTCGGATGGGGCGTTGACTGGCCACGGCCGGACACTAAACGCACAACGGCGCCCATTCGCATACATTACGAATGGAGGCTCTTCATGAGCGCTGTTATCACGCCTGCAGATTTTAACGATTACAAAGTTGCCGACATGTCCCTGGCTGCCTGGGGCCGTCGCGAAACCATCATCGCCGAATCGGAAATGCCGGCCCTGATGGGTCTGCGCCGCAAGTACGCCTCCGAGCAGCCGCTCAAGGGCGCGAAAATCCTCGGCTGCATCCACATGACCATTCAGACTGCCGTGCTGATCGAAACCCTGGTTGCCCTGGGTGCCGAAGTGCGCTGGTCGTCCTGCAACATTTTTTCGACTCAGGATCAGGCCGCTGCGTCCATCGCTGCCGCCGGCATCCCGGTTTTCGCCTGGAAAGGCGAGACTGAAGAAGAGTACGAGTGGTGCCTGGAGCAGACCATCCTGAAAGATGGCCAGCCATGGGACGCCAACATGATCCTCGACGACGGCGGCGACCTGACCGAGCTGCTGCACAAGAAATACCCACAGGTGCTGGACCGCGTTCACGGCGTGACCGAAGAAACCACCACCGGCGTTCACCGCCTGCTGGACATGCTGGCCAAGGGCGAGCTGAAGATCCCGGCGATCAACGTCAACGACTCGGTGACCAAGTCCAAGAACGACAACAAGTACGGCTGCCGTCACAGCCTGAACGATGCGATCAAGCGTGGTACCGACCACCTGCTGTCCGGCAAGCAAGCGCTGGTCATCGGTTACGGTGACGTGGGCAAGGGCTCCGCGCAGTCCCTGCGTCAGGAAGGCATGATCGTCAAGGTTTCCGAAGTTGACCCGATCTGCGCCATGCAGGCCTGCATGGACGGTTTCGAACTGGTTTCGCCGTTCATCGACGGGATCAACGACGGCACCGAAGCGAGCATCGACAAAGCGCTGCTGGGCAAGATCGACCTGATCGTGACCACCACCGGTAACGTCAACGTTTGCGACGCGAACATGCTCAAAGCTCTGAAGAAGCGCGCTGTTGTCTGCAACATCGGCCACTTCGACAACGAAATCGACACCGCTTTCATGCGCAAGAACTGGGCATGGGAAGAAGTGAAGCCACAGGTACACAAGATCCACCGTACCGGCCCGGGCGCTTTCGACGCGCAGAACGACGACTACCTGATCCTGCTGGCCGAAGGCCGTCTGGTGAACCTGGGCAACGCCACTGGTCACCCGAGCCGCATCATGGACGGCTCGTTCGCCAACCAGGTACTGGCGCAGATCTTCCTGTTCGGCCAGAAGTACGCCGACCTGTCGCCAGCCCAGAAAGCCGAGCGTCTGACCGTTGAAGTACTGCCGAAGAAACTCGACGAAGAAGTGGCCCTGGAAATGGTGCGCGGCTTCGGCGGCGTGGTCACTCAACTGACCAAGCAACAGGCTGACTACATCGGCGTCACCGTCGAAGGCCCGTTCAAGCCGCACGCTTACCGCTACTGATTGGCTGAGCGTCAACGCGGTGTGCCTGGCGCACCGCGTTGCCTGACTGGCGCTGCTGACCGCTCTGTGTAGGAGCTGCCGCAGGCTGCGATCTTTTGATCTTCAAAGATCGCAGCCTGCGGCAGCTCCTACAGGGGTACAGCGTCCGGCTTACGTGTTTCCAAGGGTATGACCATGTCCCAAGACCGTCGCTACAGCTTCGAGTTCTTCCCGACCAAGACCGATGCTGGGCATGAAAAACTGCTCAACGTTGCCCGTCAGTTGGCAACGTACAACCCCGATTTCTTTTCCTGCACCTACGGCGCTGGCGGTTCGACCCGTGATCGCACCCTCAACACCGTTCTGCAGCTGGAAAGCGAAGTCAAAGTACCGGCCGCACCGCACCTGTCGTGCGTCGGCGACAGCAAGGACGACCTGCGCGGCCTGCTGAACGAGTACAAGGCTGCCGGCATCAAGCGCATCGTTGCGCTGCGCGGTGACCTGCCGTCCGGCATGGGCATGACCAGCGGCGAGCTGCGTCACGCCAACGAACTGGTTGAATTCATTCGTGAAGAAACCGGTGATCATTTCCACATCGAGGTTGCCGCTTACCCGGAGATGCATCCGCAAGCGCGCAATTACGAAGACGATCTCGCCAACTTCGTGCGCAAGGCCCGCGCCGGCGCCGACAGCGCGATCACCCAGTACTTCTTCAACGCCGACAGCTACTTCTACTTTGTCGACCGTTTGCAGGTGCTGGGCGTGGACATCCCGGTGGTACCGGGGATCATGCCGATCACCAACTACAGCAAGCTGGCGCGTTTCTCCGATGCCTGCGGTGCGGAAATCCCGCGCTGGATCCGCAAGCAACTGGAAGCCTACGGCGACGACAGCCAGAGCATTCAGCGCTTCGGCGAGCAGGTTGTCAGCGAAATGTGCGAACGCCTGCTGCAAGGTGGCGCACCAGGGCTGCACTTCTATTCCATGAACCAGGCCGAGCCTAGTCTGGCGATCTGGAATAACCTGAAGTTGCCGCGCTAAAAAGCATCTAAGCAAAATCAAAAGATCGCAGCCTTCGGCAGCTCCTACAGGGGTGTCGTTGCTGCGATTTTTTGTTTTTGAATCCCCGAATTAGAGCTTGTGCAGGCACTTTCTGGCTCTTTCGCGTTTCTCGTCGTAATCTCAAGCCATGCCTTTGATCGCGCAATTATTCACGGTGCTGGTTTTTGCTTGCCTGAGCTTTGCCGCTCGGGGCGAGAAGTTGCGTATTGTCACCGAGCCATGGGCGCCGTACGTGTACGAAGAGGACGGCAAGAACCTCGGGCTGGATTACGAAACCACGGCCATCGTGTTCAAGCGTCTGGGAATCGAGGTCGAATGGCAATTTTTGCCGTGGAAACGTTGCCTGTCGATGCTCGAAACCGGTCAGGCTGACGGCGCACTGGACATCTTTCACAGCGACGAGCGCGACGCCACCCTGCTCTACCCCATCGAACCGCTGTCGGACGTCGAGTTCGTGATGTTCTACGCCAACGACCGGCCACACCCGTTCAGCAAACTCGAAGAACTCAAAGGCCTGACCATCGGCACCTCGCCGGGTTATCTGTACAGCCCTGACTTCAGCGAATCGACACTGTTCACCCGCGAACCGGCGCCAACCCACGAAGCCAACTTCGGCAAACTGCTGCGCGGGCGTATCGACTTGCTGATCACCGATCGCCGCGTCGGTCAGCATTTGCTCGATCAGTTGAATATCCGCGATCAAATCAGCGAAAACCCTACAGTTATCAGCCGCCAGAGCCAATATCTGGCCGTTCGCCGCAATGCCGGGATGGATCTGCTGGTGGCGCGTTTTGGCGCCGAGCTCAAGCGCTTCAAGCGCGAACCGGCCTACGCCGAGCTCAGCGCACGCTACGGCGCAGCCCCGGTCGATGCCGCGCCAATGAGCAACGTCTCGGCCAGCCGCAAAACCGTTGAGCAGCAGGAAAGCAGCGCGCAGTGATTGCTCTGTTATACTCCGGCGTTCCCGCCAGGCTCACGCCCGGACGCCCGGAACCGTAACAGGCCTCCAGTCCCGCTACAGCGCAGCTTTTCAGCCCGCGCGAGCGCTCCTGACGTGCCTTCGAGACCGCAGCAGGACCGGACGGGATCGCGTCCTCTTAAACGCGATTCGCGCCAGGCAAGACTCCCATTGGGCCAAGCCCTAACTAAAACAGGATTACTCATGTCCTTTGCTTCCCTCGGTCTCTCCGAGGCTTTAGTCCGTGCCATCGAAGATGCGGGCTATACCGAGCCTACTCCGGTGCAACAGCGGGCCATTCCCGCCGTGTTGCAAGGTCGCGACCTGATGGTTGCGGCACAGACAGGTACCGGTAAAACCGGCGGTTTCGCCCTTCCGATCCTGGAGCGGTTGTTCCCCAACGGTCACCCGGACAAATCCCAGCGTCATGGCCCGCGCCAACCGCGCGTCTTGGTCCTGACCCCGACCCGCGAACTCGCGGCCCAGGTTCACGAGAGCTTCAAGATCTACGCCCGTGACCTGAAATTCGTCAGCGCCTGCATCTTCGGCGGTGTCGGCATGAATCCTCAAGTCCAGGCCATGTCCCGTGGCGTTGACGTCCTCGTCGCCTGCCCGGGTCGCCTGCTTGACCTCGCCGGCCAAGGCAGCGTTGACCTGTCCCACGTCGAAATCCTCGTCCTCGACGAAGCCGACCGCATGCTCGACATGGGTTTCGTGCACGATGTGAAGAAAGTCCTCGCGCGTCTGCCGGCCAAGCGTCAGAACCTGCTGTTCTCGGCGACCTTCTCCAAAGACATCACCGATCTGGCCGGCAAACTGCTGCACAACCCGGAACGTATCGAAGTCACGCCGCCGAACACCACGGTCGAGCGCATCGAACAACGCGTGTTCCGTCTGCCGGCCAGCCACAAGCGTGCCCTGCTGGCGCACCTGATCACCGCCGGCGCCTGGGAACAGGTGCTGGTGTTCACCCGCACCAAGCACGGCGCCAACCGTCTGGCCGAATACCTGGACAAACACGGCCTGCCGGCTGTGGCGATCCACGGCAACAAAAGCCAGAACGCCCGCACCAAAGCCCTGGCCGACTTCAAGGCCGGTGAAGTGCGCATTCTGGTAGCGACCGACATCGCTGCTCGCGGTCTGGACATCGACCAGTTGCCACACGTGGTCAACTTCGAGCTGCCGAACGTCGATGAAGACTACGTGCACCGCATCGGCCGTACTGGCCGTGCCGGTCGTTCGGGCGAGGCGATCTCGCTGGTCGCGCCGGACGAAGAAAAACTGCTGAAAAGCATCGAACGCATGACCAAGCAGAAAATCGCCGACGGCGACCTGATGGGCTTCGATGCCAGCACCATCGAGGCCGAGAAGCCTGAAGTGCGCGAGCGTCCGGACATGCGCAACCCGCGCAACTCCCGCGGTCCGCGCGGCGACGGTCCGAATGGCGGCGGCGGTCGTAAAGACAAAGGCAAAGACAAGGGCAAGGAAAAACCCGCCGGCGAACGCGGCGAGCGCCCTGCCCGTCAGCAGAAACCACGCGAAGGCACCCCGGCCCGCGAACAGCGTCCGAGCCAGCCACCACGCGCGGCGGCTGATCGTGCACCGGACGAGTTCCTCGACGACGATATCGATAACTTTGGTAACCGCGTTGACTACGTGCCCAAAGCCGCTCCGGCCGGTGGTCGTGGCCGTCGTCCGGGTGCTCCGGCACAAGGTGCAGGTGCCGGCGCTCCACGCGGCGGTCAGTCGCAGGGTCGCCAGAACGGCCCGCGCAACAGCAATGGTTCGAGCACCGGCACCCCGCCGGGCAAACGCAACGGTCCGCGCAACGGCGCTCCACGTGACGGCCAGGGCCGTCGTGACGAGTCCTCGCGCAACCGCCGTCCGGCTCGCGACGATCAGCAACGCGCCGAACCGGCCGTGCAGAACCCGCGCAGCACCGGGCCGAAGATCATGCACAAGGAATCGAAAGCCGACCGCTTCCCGACGCCTGAGCAACTCGATCAACTGCCGACCCGTCCGCGCGGCGAAAAACCAGCCTTGCTGACCCGCAATCGCTGAGTTATCGCTGCAATGAAAAATGCCCCGGTTCGAAAGAGCCGGGGCATTTTTTATGCCGTCACGAATATCCCTGAATCACTGCATATCCCCCTGTGTAGACCCAACACTGTGGAGAGGGGATTTATCCCCGATCGGCTGCGAAGCAGTCGCCAAACCATTCAACGCGGTATGCCTGATACCCCTCGGTTGACGGTCATGGGGCCGCTGCGCGACCCATCGGGGATAAATCCCCTCGCCACAAAAGCCCGTACCACAGGGTGGATGTGTGCGTGTGGTGGGCAATAAAAAACGCCCCCGGCCTTGCGACCGGGGGCGTTTTTGTGTGGCGGCGAAGTTATTTCGCTTTCACACCTTCAAACGAGATGTACAGGTCGACGTTGTCGGACTGTGGACCCAGGTCCATCATCTTGCCGAAATCAGAGCGCTTGATGCTGGTGGTGCCCTCGAAACCGGCACGGTAGCCGCCCCATGGATCCTTGCCCTCACCCAGGAATACAGCCTTGACCACGATTGGCTTGGTCACGCCGTGCAGGGTCAGGTCGCCGGTCACGTCTGCAGTGTCTTTGCCAGCGGCGTTCTTGCCGGTGGATTTGACGCTGGTGGAGACGAACTTGGCGTCAGCGTATTTGCCCACGTCCAGGAAGTCTTTGCTGGAGATGTGCTTGTCGCGCTCGGCGTGGTTGGTGAACACGCTGGCGGTCTTCACGTTGAATTCGATTTTGCTGTCTTCAGGCTTGGCAGCGTCAAAGCTGAACTTGCCGTCGATGTCCTTGAAGGTACCGGTGATGTAGCTGTAGCCCAGGTGGCTGATCTTGAAGTCGACGAAAGCGTGCTGGCCTTCCTTGTCGACGGTGTAATCAGCAGCCATCACGTTCGCGGACAGTACGGCCGAACCGATTGCCAGAGCGGCCAGAGTCTTTTTCAACATGCTTTCTTTTCCTTTGAGTCGAGGTTGAATATCAGGATTTGCGACCGAGCATTCGCGTCAGGGTCGCATCACGATCGATAAAGTGGTGCTTCAATGCTGCCAACGCATGGAGACCGGAAAAAATTACCAGCGCCCATGCCAGCCAGAGATGAATCACCCCTGCGGTGTCTGCCTGATCCGGTAGCCCGGAAACCAGTGCAGGCACTTCAAACAGACCAAACACCGGAATCCCGACACCGTCTGCGGTGGAAATCAGGTAACCGGCAAGCATCACAGCGAACAGCCCGACGTACAGAAACCCGTGGCCGAATTTGGCGCCGATGCGGGTCATGCGGCTGTAGCTTTGCAGCGTCGGTGGCGGTGGGCTGATAAAGCGCCACAACACCCGCAACACCATCACACCCAGCAGCACCAGACCGATGCTCTTGTGCAGATCCGGCGCGTCTTTGCGCCAGCTGCTGTAGTAATCCAGCCCCACCATCCACAGACCCAGCGCAAACAGTCCGAAGACCGCCAGCGCCACGCCCCAGTGCATGAAGATGCTGACCCAACCATAGCGTGAAGCAGAGTTACGTAGCTGCATTGCCCAAATCCTGTGAGAACTGCGAACCAAGACTAGCGAGTTATCTATCGAATTAAAGCGGAAAATTTTGCTTTGAAATATCGAGAAATACGATCAAGAGTCTGTAAGTGGCTTGTTAAGGAAAGATTAAACGGGAAAAGTGTGGCGGGATGTCAGGTGGAAGATCCTGATGATGTGCTGTATGAACAGGCCTCATCGCGGGCAAGCCCGCTCCCACAGTGGACAATAGCGCACACAAACTCTGCGCCCACCGCAAAATCTGTGGGAGCGGGCTTGCCCGCGATGAGGTTCTCACAGGCAATAAAAAAGCGCGGCCGGAGCCGCGCTTTTCATTCACCGCAAAGCCTTACTGCGCTTTGCTGTCCGTGCCTGCCGCCGGAGCCGGCACTGCAGCAGGTTTCGCCGCTGGCTTCTTCGCCGGCTCAGCCTTTTTCGCCGCCGGTTTGGCCGCAGGTTTCTTCGCCTCGGTTTTCGCTGCAGGCTTCTTCGCCGCAGGCTTGGCTGGCGCTTTCTTCGCCGGCTCGGTTTTCACCGGAGCAGCGGGTTTCGGCGCTTCCACCGGAGCTGGCGCAGGTGCCGGAGCCGGTGCAGGCGCTGGGGCCGCTGGCGCTGGAGCCGGCTCAGGCGCCTTCGCAGGCTCTGGCTTCTTCTCGTCGTCCGAACCGCCAAACAGGTTGCTGAAGAAGTTACCCTTCTTCGCCGCCACGGCACCCGCCGCGCCCGCCGCTGCTGCAGCCGGAACCACTTTGACCGGCTCAAACGACTTGCCGGCGGCCAGGTCTTCAACCTGACTGGCCGCACGCTGACCGGTGCGCAGCGCACCTTCCAGGGTGCCCGGATACAGGGTGTCGGTGTGCTCGCCCGCGAAGGTCACGCGTTGCAGCGGACGCTCCCACAGGCGCCAGAACTTGCTGATCTGGCCCGGACCGTAAGCCAGGTAAGCGCCGCCCATCGACGGATCGGTGCTGTAACGACGGATTTCATAACCGGTGAACGAGCCACGGGCCTGTGGATAAAACGCGTGCAGACGGATCAGCACCTGATCGACCATCTGCTTGTCGCCGAACGCCTGCATCACGCGGGCGTTGTCGCCGGACAGGTTGATCACCACATTGGCGCCGCCCTTCAGCGCCGGCTCGATCCAGAGCATGCCGAGGCCGGCGTTGCTGTAGATTTCACCGGACATGCGCGCCTTGCTTTCCCACACCGGCGTCTTGAACTTCAACATGATCTGGTCGCGCCAGCCGTAGTTGGTGCCCTTGATCGCGGCCAGATGCTGGGCGTCCAGTGCCGGGGTCAGCGCAATCTTGTTCAGCGCGCGCAATGGCACGGCCAGCACCACGTAATCAGCCTGGTAGCCGACACTGCCGACCTTGACGGTCACGCCATCCTTGTCCTGAGTGATCGCCGACACCGGCGAGTTGGTCTTGATGGTCTTGATCTGTTTGACGAACGCCTGGGCCAGCACCTGGCTGCCGCCGACCAGACGCGAAGCACGCAGGTCGCGGTCGGAGACGCCGCGATACACACGGTTCTGCTGGGCGAAATACAGCAGCGACAGACGCGAAGGCTCGTCGTAGTGGGTGCGGATGTCCTGGTTGATCAACTGACGCGCGGTGGCCGGCAGGTTCTGCTTGTCGAGCCAGCTCGACACGTTGATCTGGTCCAGCGCATGCAGGGTGTTGGTCGCGGCCGGGTTCTGCGGGTCGTCGATCGAACGGGCCAGATCGTCGAGGGTTTTCTGGTAGCGCTTCAAGGCATCGGCGGTGGCCGGTTGCTTGGTCGCCAGATCGGCTGCGGAGAAATACTCGCCGTCGATCAGATAACCCGGTGTACGCACGAATTCAGGGGCCGGCGTGGTGCTCAGCTTGAAGGTCGAGACGTATTTGTTCAGCACCGGCTGGGTCTTGTCGTTGCCGATCCACTCGCTGGTGGCCATGCCCGAGCGACCGCCCAGGCTCGGCTTGGCTTCCAGCAGGGTGACCTGCCAGCCCTTGTTTTGCAGCTCGTAAGCCGCGGTCAGGCCCGACAGGCCGCCGCCGATCACGATTGCGGTTTTATCCTTGGCCAGCGCCGTAACGCTGAACAGCCCCAACATCACCAGCGCACAGGCGCGCAGCCAACCGACAGACATTCAGCGAACTCCGGAAATACACGTAGGAAAAAGCAGTTTTTGCGGGTCAGACGACCCAAAGAACCGCGAAGAATACGTCAGCCATCAAAACGCCGCCAGCGACGTCTATCGGCCCATACAAAGTAGCTCAATCGACACAATGGGTTGTTCCGACGCGATGCATTGCATAGGCTTGCGCGATTGTTTGCCCGCGCCTGACGCGAGCCGCCTCGAGGAGACTGTAAATGGGCCTGAATAACCAGTGGATGCAACGCGACCTCGCGGTGTTGTGGCATCCCTGCACCCAGATGAAAGACCACGAACAGCTGCCGCTGATCCCGATCAAGCGCGGTGAAGGCGTGTGGCTCGAAGACTTCGAAGGCAAGCGCTACCTCGACGCCGTCAGCTCCTGGTGGGTCAACGTGTTCGGCCACGCCAACCCGCGCATCAACCAGCGCATCAAGGATCAGGTCGATCAGCTGGAGCACGTGATTCTCGCCGGTTTCAGCCATCAACCGGTGATCGAGCTGTCCGAGCGTCTGGTGAAGATGACCCCGCAAGGCCTGAACCGGGTGTTCTACGCCGATAACGGTTCGTCCTGCATCGAAGTCGCGCTGAAAATGAGCTTTCACTACTGGCTCAACCGTGGCCAGCCGAACAAGAAGCGCTTCGTCACCCTGACCAACAGCTACCACGGCGAAACCATGGCGGCGATGGCGGTCGGTGACGTGCCGCTGTTTACCGAAACCTACAAAGCGCTGCTGATGGACACCATCAAGGTGCCGAGCCCGGATTGCTACCTGCGCCCCGAAGGCATGAGCTGGGAAGAACATTCGCGCAACCTGTTCGCCGCCATGGAACAGACGTTGGCAGAGCATCATGACAGCGTGGCGGCAGTTATCGTCGAACCGTTGATTCAAGGCGCCGGCGGCATGCGCATGTATCACCCGGTGTACCTCAAGCTGCTGCGCGAAGCCTGCGACCGCTACGGCGTGCACCTGATCCACGACGAAATCGCCGTCGGCTTCGGCCGCACCGGCACCATGTTCGCCTGCGAACAGGCCGGCATCCGCCCGGACTTCCTCTGCCTGTCCAAGGCCCTGACCGGCGGCTACCTGCCACTGGCGGCGTGCCTGACCACCGACGAGGTCTACAGCGCGTTCTACGACGACTACCCGACCCTGCGCGCCTTCCTGCATTCGCACAGCTACACCGGTAACCCGCTGGCCTGTGCGGCGGCGCTGGCGACCCTGGATATCTTCGAGCAGGACAACGTCATCGAGAACAACCAGGCACTGGCCCGGCGCATGGCCTCGGCCACTGCGCATCTGGTCGATCACCCGAACGTCAGCGAAGTGCGGCAGACCGGCATGGTCCTAGCCATCGAAATGGTCAAGGATAAAGCCACCAAAGAGGCCTACCCTTGGCAGGAACGTCGCGGCCTGAAGGTGTTCCAGCATGCGCTGGAGCGTGGCGCGCTGCTGCGGCCGCTGGGCAGTGTGGTGTATTTCCTGCCGCCGTACGTGATCACCCCGGAGCAGATCGACTTCCTCGCCGAAGTCGCCAGCGAAGGCATCGACATCGCCACTCGCGACAGCGTCAGCGTGGCGGTGCCGAAGGATTTCCACCCCGGTTTCCGTGATCCGGGCTGATGTCCATCAAAAGTTTGAGAAGAACCCTGTGGCGAGGGGATTCATCCCCGATGGGTGGCGAAGCCGCCCCAAAATCAGCAATCGCGGTGATTCAGAATAACCGCGCTCTATGATTTCACGACTGCTGCGCAGCCGATCGGGGATAAATCCCCTCTCCACAAAGCTCTGCACTACAGCCAATACGTGCCAATTTTCTAGAGACCCACCATGAGACTGTCCCGCTTCTTTATCGACGCCCCCCTGAGCACCGGCGAACACGAACTGCCGGAAGCCCAGGCGCATTACATCAGCCGCGTGCTGCGCATGGCCGAGGGCGATGCGGTGCAGTTGTTCGACGGTTCCGGCCATGAGTTTCGCGGCGCGCTGGTGGAAGTCGGCAAGAAACGCGTCGTCGTACAGATCGACGAGCAGTTCGCCGGGCAGATTGAATCGCCGCTGCAGATCCACCTCGGCCAAGGCCTGTCCCGGGGCGAACGGATGGACTGGGCGATCCAGAAAGCCACCGAGCTGGGCGTGACGGAAATCACCCCGATCTTCAGCGACCGCTGCGAAGTGCGCCTGAAGGACGAACGCGCCGACAAGCGCCTGCTGCACTGGCGTCAGGTGGCGATCAGCGCTTGCGAGCAATGCGGTCGCTCGCGGGTGCCGGTGATTCATCCGCCGGTGTTGTTGGCCGACTGGCTGAAGCAAACCCAGGCCGAGTTGAAACTGGTGCTGCACCCGGTGGCCGAGCCGCTGGTGAGCCATGCCAAACCGGCGACCCTGGCGTTCCTGATCGGCCCCGAAGGCGGCTTGTCCGACGCCGAAGTCGAGCAAGCCAAGGCCAACGGTTTCCACGCCGCCCGACTCGGCCCACGCGTGCTGCGCACCGAGACCGCACCGGTTGTGGCACTGGCAGTGGCGCAGCAACTGTGGGGTGATTTCTAACCCGTCACTGCACCGGATCACTGATCGGTTTGGCGATGATTGCCTTGAGTTCGCTGGTCATCGGGAACTCAAGGTTCAAGCCTTTCGGCGGGATCGGCTGTTCGAACCACTTACGGTAGATCCCGTTGATCTCCCCCGAACTGTACAGATCGGCCAGCGCGCCGTTCACCAGCGCGAGGAATGGCGGATCATCCTTGCGCACCATGCAGCTGTAGATTTCCCGCGATTGCTCCTCCCCCACCACGACCCAGTTGTGCGGGTCCCGCGCCTTGGCCCGCTCGCCGTAGAGCAATGCGTCGTCCATGTAGAAGGCCGCTGCCCGTCCCGACTGCAGCATCTGGAACGCCTCGCCGTGATCCTTGGCGCTGATCACGAACATGTTCAGTTTGTGGTCAAGGTTGTAGCTCTTCAGATAGCGCTCATTGGTGGTGCCGGCGGTGGTCACCACGTTCTTGCCGCGCAGGTCATCGAAGCTGTGGATGCCGCTGTCCTTTGCGGTCAGCAACTGCCCTTTGACGTAGATGAAACCGTAGGAGAACGCCACCTGTTTCTGCCGCTCGGCCGTCACCCCGGTGGAGCCGCACTCAAGATCAACCGTGCCGTTCTGCACCAGCGGAATCCGCGTCTGCGACGTCACCAGGTTGTACTTTACCTTCAGCTCCGGCAACGCCAGTTGCTGCTTGATCCGCTCGACAATCTTGCCCGCCAGCTCCACCGAATACCCCATCGGCTGCCCGGTGTGATCGCCCACATACGAGAACGGCACCGACGCATCGCGATAGCCCAGGGTGATGCTGTTGGCGCTGGCGATCTTGCCAAGCGCGCCGGTCAGCGGCACTTCATTGGCCTGTGCCTGGGCGCCGATGAACAGCGCCAGTGTGCAGCCGAGCAACGTGATTTTTTGCATTGTTATTCTCCGTTGTGGTTGGGGTGTTTTAGCAGAAACTGTCACGCCGCACGGGGATTGAGCCCGTGCAGGTCAATGGATGTACGCTGCTGACCGATCAGTTCGCTGAGCAACTGCCCGCTGCCGCAGGCCAGGGTGAAACCGAGCGCGCCGTGGCCGAGGTTGAGCCACAGATTGCGATACGCCGTGGCGCCCAACAACGGTACGCCGGTGGGGGTGGCCGGGCGCATGCCCGCCCATTCCACAGCCGCGTCGTAATTGCCGGCATCGGGAAAGGTGTCGCGGGCCTGGCGCTTGATCAGTGCCAACCGCTCGGGATCTACCGCCGGGTCGAAACCGACGATGTCGACCATCGCCGCCACCCGTAACTGTTCGCCGATGCGCGCGTAGACGATCTTGCGGTCGTAGTCGGTGATGCTCACGTCCGGCGCCCGATGCTCATCGCCGATCGGCACGGTCAGGCTGTAACCCTTCAGCGGATACAGCGGCAGGCGCAGGCCGGGCAGCGCCAGCAAAGGGCTTCGGTGCCCGGCGGCGATCACCAGTTGTTCAACTGGCAGGGTTTCGTTGCCAAGCTCAATCGCCGTAACGACGCCGTGGCTGTGGCGAATGCCGGTGACTGCCTGACCGAGGCGAAACTCGCAGCGACCCGACGCCGTCAATCGCGCCGCCAACTGCTGGCAGAAGGCGTGACAGTCGCCGACTTCTTCATCCGGCGTGTAGATCGCGCCTACAAACGGCGCATCGGTCAGTGCCGGTTCCAGCTGCGCACATTCGGCGGCGGACAACACCTGTTGTTGCTGCGGATCGGCCAAGCCCTTGCGCGCATGGTCGAAGCTGGCGGCATTGCGGAAGGTCACCAGTTTGCCGTTGCGCCGCCAGTTGAAACCGATGAGCCCGTCATCCTCGCGCCAGCGTTTCAGCGTGCTCTGGCTGAACAGCGCCAGACGCAACAGATGCGCCGCGTTTTCCCGGTTGACCGAGGTGCGGCAGGCGGCGAGAAACGACGCCATCCAGCGCCACTGCGCCGGGTCCAGACGCGGGCGCAGCTTGAGCGGCGAGTCGCCGCGCAGCATCCAGCCGATCGCCTGCAACGGCACGCCGGCATCGGCCAGCGGCGCCACATAGCGGTAGGACAACTGGCCGCCGTTGGCGAAGCTGGTTTCGCTGCCCAGCGACTGCCGCGCCTCGACCACTGTTACTTCGAAACCGTCGCGCACCAGCGCATAGGCCGTTGCCAACCCGATCACGCCGCCGCCGATGATGCACACACGCTGAGCCATGTCCGTCCCTATTTCTATGTGAAGACGAGGCTGAGGTTAGGATGAGGTGACAGGCGCCGAACAATGAATAAAGATGCCAGACCTATAAACAACGGTTATGGACTCGCCATGCGCCTTCGCCACATCGAGATTTTTCAGGCCATTCGCCAGACCGGCTCGGTCAGCGCCGCTGCGCAATTGCTGCACGTCTCTCAGCCGGCGGTGACCAAAGTGCTGCAGCACGCCGAGCAGCAGTTGGGCTTTCCGCTGTTTCTGCGGGTGCGCGGTAAATTGCAGGCGACTCCGGAAGCGCTGGAGCTGGAGCGCGAAGTCGACAAGGTCACGGAAAGTCTGCAAGGCGTGCGACGCCTGGCCCAGAGCCTGCGCCGCGAGCCCGGCCACAGCCTGCGGATCGGCGCGACCCCGGCGCTGGCGCTGTCGTTGCTGCCGCCGGCGATCCGGCAATGGACGGCACAGTTCCCGGACATCGCCTGCGAACTCTCCAGCGCCCACAGCCGCGAGCTGATGCAGAACCTGCTGATGCGCGAAGTGGACGTGGCCCTGACGTTGCAGTTGCCGGATCATCCGGGATTGAAGGCGCAGGCATTGGCCTCGGGCGTGTTGGTGGCGCTGGCGCCGAAAGGTTACTGGCCGGAGGAAGAAGCCGGTCAGCCGTTGCCGCTGATGGCGTTGGCGGGAGCACCGCTGATCGGGCTATCCAGCGCCGACCCGCTGGCTGCCCGACTCGACAGCTACCTGGAAGCGGTCGTGCCACCGCCTCGCGTGCGGATCGCCGTGCAGACGTATTCGCTGGCGCGGGCGATGGTGGAGTCTGGCGCCGGGGTGGCGGTGATCGACCCTTTCACGGCACTCGGTGCTTCGCCGACCAGCACCGTAATCCGCCCGTTGGCGCCGCCCTTGCCGATCACGTTGTACGCAGTGACCCGCGCCACCGAACCGCCACCGCATACCCTCGGCGACTTGTTGCAGATATTCAGCAGACGCGCGCAGATACAACTGCAAACCCTGGTCCCTGTGGGAGCTGGCTTGCCAGCGATTGCGGTGGCCCCATCAACACATGAGTGACTGACAGTCCGTCATCGCGGGCAAGCCCGCTCCCATAGGATTTGTGATGTTCTAAAGGACATAAAACAGAATCGCCACAAAGTGCAGCAGACTCCCGGCGATCACGAACAAATGCCAGATCCCGTGCGCATGCCGTAACCGGTGATCCAGGGCAAAAAAGATGATCCCCACGGTGTACAACACCCCGCCCGACGCCAGCCAGGCAAACCCTGCCGTGCCCAACGCCGCAATCAACGGTTTGACCGCCACCAACACGATCCAGCCCATCACCGCGTAGATCACGATCGACAGGATCCGTGCTTCCGAGCGTGGCTTGATCTCCTGCAGGATGCCGATCAGCGCCAGCCCCCAGACAATCCCGAACAACGTCCAGCCCCACGGCCCGCGCAACGTCACCAGGCAGAACGGCGTGTAGCTGCCGGCGATCAGCAGATAGATGGAAAAGTGATCGACCTTCTTCATGATCGCTTTCTTGCGCCCGCGCACGCTGTGGTACACGGTCGAAGCGCTGTAGAGCACCAGCAAGGTAAAGGCGTAGATCGCCACGCTGACGATCTTCCACGGACTGCCGTCGAGGCTGGCAATCACCAGCATCCACACGCCGCCGATAAACGCAGCCACGGCCCCGACCAGATGCGTCCAGGCGTTGAGTTTTTCCCCGTGATACATGTGTCGCTCACCTCAAGATTCGTTACCGCAACGCGCAAGGCTCGGGCCTTGAGCGTAAAAGCGCAATGTTTCCGTTTAAAAGATCAAAAGATCGCAGCCTTCGGCAGCTCCTACAAAGAGCGGCGCATACCGGGCACAATCGACGCATTCTAAAAAGAGTCCGCGCCATGCTGATCGACGAAGAATTGACCCTGAAAAAACTCGAGGTGTTCCTCGCCTTCATGCGCACCGGTAATCTGGCGCGTGCCGCAGCCGAGTTGCAGACCAGCAATGTCAGCGTACACCGGGCGATCCATTCGCTGGAAAGCGCCCTGCGCTGCCCGCTGTTCAAGCACGAAGGGCGCAACCTGACGCCACTGGAAAGCGCCTACGTGCTCGAAGAACGCGCGCAGAAGCTGATCCAGGACGTGGTCGAGAGTGTGCGCCTGACCCGCGAGGCCGCCGGGTTCTCCGCTGAACGCTTCAAACTCGGCTCGCTGTACTCGCTGACGGTGAAAACCGTACCGCAACTGATCATGGGCCTGAAGATCCGCCGCAGCGAACTCAACATCGACCTGATCCTCGGCTCCAACATCGACCTGCTGTACAAGCTGAAGAACATGGAAGTCGATGCGATTCTGGTGTCGCTGGACGACACCGTCAGCGACCCGGACTGCGAGCAGATCCCGCTGTTCTCCGACGACATTTTCCTCGCCACACCGGCAGATTCAAGGTTCGCCCAACGCAGTGAAGTCGATCTGGCCGAGGTGCGCGACGAAACCTTTATCACCCTGACCCAAGGCTTCGCCACCCATCAGGACGGCATTCGGGTATTCAAGCAAGCGGGGTTCGAGCCGAAGGTGGCGATGCAGGTCAACGACATCTTCACCCTGCTGAGCATGGTCAGCTCCGGGGTCGGCTATGCGCTGCTGCCAGGAAGGATTGCGGCGGTGTACGAGAATCGGGTGAAGCTGATCCCGTTGCAGGAGAAGTACCGCTTGCAGCAGCACATTGGCGTGGTGTTCTTGAAGGCCAAGGAGCGCGATCCGAATCTGCTGGCGTTGCTGGCGGAGTGTCGGATGTATGCCAATCGCCAGGTTTGAGACCGCGTCGCCTGCATCGCTGGCAAGCCAGCTCCCACAGGGTTTTGTGCTGATTCAGAAATCTTCTTACAACACAAAACCTGTGGGAGCTGGCTTGCCAGCGATGGCGTTAGACCCGACAACACAGAATCCGAAAGTCAGCCCACAATCCCGCGAACAATGAAGAACAACAGCGAAGGCCCCAGCAAGCACCCAAGCCCGGTGTGGAACGTCGCCGTCAACGCACCATAAGGCACCAACCGCCGATCCGTCGCCGCCAGGCCCGCCGTCACCCCGCTCACCGTCCCGGCCAGACCACCGAACACCATCGCCGAACGCGGATTATCCAGGCCCATCCAGCGCGCCGCGACCGGCGTGCCGACCATCACCAGAATCGCCTTGATCAACCCGGTGGCAATCGACAGCGCCATCACATCCGATGTCGCGCCAATCGCTGCGCCAGTCACTGGGCCGACGATGTAGGTCACCGCGCCCGCGCCGATAGTGGTCATGCTCACCGCATCGCGATAGCCGAAGGCCCAGGCCATGCACGCGCCGACAATGAACGGCAACACCGTACCGAGCAGCAGCGCGATCACGCCGATCAACCCGGCCTTCTTCGCCTCGGTCGCCTGCACTTCGAACGCCGTGGCGACAATCGCGAAATCACGCAGCATCGCCCCACCCATCAGGCCGATGCCGGAGAACAGCGTCAGATCCGCCAGGCCTTTCTGGCCGCCCGTCAGGGTGCCGCCGACCCAGGCCAGCACCAGACCGATGACGATGGCAATCGCCGAGCCGTGAATGCGCCCGAAGGTCAGGCGTTTGGAGAGAATCACCGAGACCCACATGATCACGCCGACGAAAGCGAACGCGGTGATCAGGCCGTTGTGTTCCAGACCGTTTTCAATGAGAGCCCACATGTCAGCGACCTCCTACCGGGGTGCCGACCGGGGTGACTTCCACCGGTTCGTCAGGCAATGGCTCACCTTTATGAGTGCGGCTGATCAGGGCAATGGTGCAGCCACAGACCAGCACCGAACCGATGGCCGCCAGCACCGCCACCGGGCCGCCGTGCAGGGCGGTGACGACGTTCTGTTGCGCGGCCATCGCCACCACCACCGGAATGTACATTGCGCCCCAGAAGCCGACGCCCATCTCGCAATCCTTGGTCATGCCGCCGCGTTTCTGCATCCACAACCGCGCGCAGATCAGCAGGATCATGGCGATGCCGACCCCGCCGACGTTGGATTTGACGCCCAGCAACACGCCGAGCATGTCGCCCATGATCACCCCTGCCAGCGTACAGATCGCCAACAGCGCCACACCGTAAATAATCATTGTTGTAGTCCTCAAAGTGCATCGTCGAATGTTGTTTTTGTTGTTCGAAGCCTGAGTCGCGGCGGTTTAGGGTCGGCGGTCTCCCTCCTCTCGCAACAGCGCCTGCAGGGTATCGAGCCGCGCACTGTCGAAAGCAGTGACCGTGCCCGATTCGAACACCCGGCGCGCCAGCCCGGTCAGCACCGCACCGGGCGGCAGTTCGATTTGTAAACGTACACCGCGCTCGTAGGCGCTTTGTACGGTGCCGCGCCAGTCCACCACGCGGCACATGTTGAAAGCGAGGTCGTCGCGCAAGGCATCTGGCTTGACCAGCGGACGCGCGCGACTGCCACTCAGGTAAGCGATTTTCGGAGTCTTCAGTTCAACTTTGGCGAAAGCCTCGGCGAGGGTTTGCGCAGGTTTTTCCAGTAACGGGCAGTGCGACGGCACGCTCACCGCCAGGCGTTTCGCCAGACCGGCGCCACAACTGCGCGCCAGCTCCGCCACCGCTTGCATCGCCGCGTCGCTGCCGGCAATCACCACCTGGTTATCGGCATTGATATTGGCCAGGTACACCGGCGACTCCGCGCTGTGCACCTGCGCCAGCAGCGTTTCGACGGTGGATAACTGCAGACCGATAATCGCGGTCATGCCATAGCCCTGTGGATAAGCCTGCTGCATCAACTCGCCACGCAGGCTGACCAGGTGCAACGCATCGCTGAAGCTCAGGGCTCCGGCGACCACCGCTGCCGGGTACGCACCGATGGACAGGCCGGCGACGTAATCCGCCGTAAGTCCGTCCTGCAGCAACTGCCGCGAGGCGGCGACCCCGGCGATCAACAGGCACAGCTGAACCGCCCGGGTGCTGCGCAACGCATCGGCAGAGTCGAGCAGCGAGATATCCTCACCGAGCACGTCGCTGGCCTCGGTCAAGGTTTCCCGAGGCAAACGCTGGAGCATGCCCGGTTGCTGCGCGCCCTGGCCGGGGAACACCAACAGTCTGCTCACGCTGCCTGCTCCTGCAGGTTCCACGGATCAGCCACCAGACAGGCTTGATGGGCGTTTTTCAGCAGCACCCGTGCAGACCCGCCGGCCCATTCGCGCAACGCGACCGCACCGAACGGCGTCTGCAATTGCATGTCGACCCGGCACACGGCTTGATCAAAAACCGCGACCAGTTTGCGTGCCTGATTACGCGTGATCAGCTGCGGGGTACGCAGAATCAGATCGAGATCGCTGGCCTCATGCATCGCGACAAAACCACTGGCCAACTCAAACCCGACACTGCCGCTGATGCCCCAGACCCAACCGCAATCATCGAGCATCGGCCGCAGTTGTTTGAGTGCCTGCATCACCAGTAAATCGCGCTCGCACTCAACATGACACAGCGCCTCAGGACTAACGCGACAGGCAATCGAATCGACCGGCATGAACGCCGCCAGCCGCTGCTCACGCAACACACCGCGCACGCCCACCGCGACCCAACCTTCAGCGCTCACCGCCCGCCGCACCACCACCGGTTGCCCGGCAGCCAGCGACTCGATCGCCCACCGCGGCGCATCCGCCGGCAACTGCGCCGGGGTCATGCCCCACAGCAGGTCATGGGCCAGTGGCTGGTTCACCACTGCGCCCTCAGCAGTTCACGCACGCGGCTGGACGCTTCACGATTTTTCGCGCCGAGACGCTTGCGCAAGTCAGTGCTGGAGATATCGTCGATGGCCTGTTTCAGGCATTCGGTCACCCGCGCCAGATCCTCCGTTGTCGGCTGCTCGATCTGCTGCACCGAGAGGGTTTCCCAGAGCAATCCGAGGCTGGCGTAGCTGTCGATGTCATAGGCCATTGGCGGCACGCTGGCGGCCAGTGCTTCCAGTTCCTCGACACTGCGCAGCGTCACTCGCGCCGCCGAGGCCTTGCCCATCGCATGCACCATCACCCCGGGATCGCGCAGGGCAATCAAGCGGTTGGCCTGATAACCGTGGGCAAGAAACGCCCCGGACATGGCCTTGCCCACCAGCAGTGCAATCACCGGATGCCCGGCCAAACGGGCGCGGGCATAACTGTCCGCCGCACCGGCCAGGGCCTGATGAATGCCGAGGGCTTCTTCGCGACGACCGTAAGCCTGGCTCGGTACGTCGACGATGGCGATGATCGGGCGTTTCTGTGTGTTGTCGCGATCCGCCGTGATCGCGTCATCCACAGCCTTGGCCAAGCCCCAGCCTTCGAGCAATCCGACTTCGCCGTTGCGAGCCCGTGGGAAACGGTTGTCGGGGTCAGCGACCACAGCGATCAATCGTCCGAGTTCACCGTCAGCAACCTTCAACGAGGGCGGCAAACCTTCGACCGCTTTCGTACCAACGCTCAGGGCGTTGAACCAGTTCAAACCGCGCACGGAATAACCACTCATGAGCGCTCTCCTTGATACAGATCGCGAACCACCGCAGGCTCGATTTGCTTATCGGTGTCCAGGCTCGCCAGACGTTGCAGAAACCAATCGGCACTCTGACTGCGCGGCTTACCGGGCAAACCCTGCTGCAGCAATTCACCAACCTGCTGGCGAATCTGCGCCACATCATCAGCGACATAACGATCCACCAGCTCACTGGCGAACCGCTGCTCGCCACCGGTCAGGCTCCAGATGAAGGGCCGGTCGCGGGAGTCGTATTCCTCGATCCCGGCTTCCTGCTCGATCACCTGTGGGCCGTTCAACCCAAGGCGCGCTTCCTGGGTCACCAGCAAATAACTGCACAGCGCAGCGGCAATCGACATGCCGCCGAAACAACCAACACTGCCCGCGACCACACCGACCACCGGTTGGTACTGCTGCAAATCGACAATCGCCGCATGAATATCGGCAATCGCCGCCAGCCCGAGATTGGCTTCCTGCAAACGCACGCCACCGGTTTCCAGCAGCAACACGGCGCGGGTCGGGATGCCTTTGCGGTTGTCTTCGGCGGCCAGTTCCAGCGCGCCGGCAATCTTCGCCCCGCCGACTTCGCCGAGGCTGCCGCCCTGGAACGCGCCTTCGATGGCGGCGATCACCACCGGCAAACCGTCGACGCTGCCCTTGGCGATCACCACGCCGTCATCGGCTTGCGGTACCACGCCCTGGCGTTCGAGCCACGGCGACATGACCCGTTGAAACGGGTCGAGCAATTCGCGGAAGGTTCCGGCGTCGAGCAAGGCTTTCGCCCGTTGCCGCGCACCGAGTTCGACAAAGCTGTGCTTGTGCAACAGCGCTGTGCTGTCAGTCATAGTCGATCTCCTCGAAACCTTGTTCCAGACGCAGGCGCACCACACCCGGCGTGGCGCCGAAATCGTGAATATCGATGGCCATCGCCGGTGGGGTGGTGCCGTCGAACATCCGCGCAAACAGATGCTGCCAGCGCTGCTGCGCACCGTTGACCGAGGTCTGCACATTGATCGTCAGCTTGCCGGCCAGCCCCGGTTCGATCAGCACTTCCAGATCGCCCGAGCCGACACAACCGACCAGCGCGCGCCCGCGTGGCGGCTGCCCGGCGGGAAATTCAAAGGATAAGGTTTCCATCAAAACGCTCCCTGAAGGATGCCGTCGCGCTCGATTCGATCGAGCAGCAGCGTGGCGGCGAGCAAGTCGGCGGCGCCACCGGGCGAGGCATTCAATGCGATGAGTTGTTGATCCAGTGCGTGCAGGCGCCGACGCCCGCTGAGGCTGGCGCTGCCGCCGGCATCGAGCACCGCTTGCGCACCGTGTTGCATGGCCTGCAGGCCTTGTTCACCGGCGCGGTAGAGCACGCAGGTGTCGGCCAGATCGGTCATGATCGCCAGCAGCGCATCGAGCCGGGCGTTCTGTTCGCCGTGACCGTTGGCGCGGCTGCGTTTGAGTTGCGGCAGACCACGTTGCAGCACGGACGGGAAGCCGAGTTGCGCTTCCTCCCGAGCGCCGCGTGCGCCGTAACGCAGGGCGACCTGAGCGCCGTGGCTCAGCGGTTTTGGTGCGTAGCGATCATCCAGCAAGGCCAGACGTGCGGCGCGAACAGAGACGGCGTTGGCACTTGAGGATTTCGGTTCCAGCGCAGCGGCGGTCACCAGTAAACCCAGTGCCCAAATTGCCCCGCGATGAGTATTCACCCCGTCGGTGGTCGCGAGCATGGCTTGCTCGCCTTCGCGACCGATGCGGCCAATCGTTTCGCGCAACGTTGAATCGACTTCGCCGATTTCAACCGCCGCTTCAGCCATTTCCTTGAACGCCGGCCATAACGACAACGCCGAAGCGTGCATCAGGCCCAAGTGCAGATCGGTGTGCGCGCCATTGCCACGTCGGTCGACCAGCGCCGGTTTCGGTGACAGATCGGCTTCGTCGATCAGCGCATCCACCGCCAGATCGGCCAGGCGTTCGCTCAGGCTCAGGGGTTTCGCTTGCAGGTTGAGTGCGTGCATCACCAGCTCCTGAATTTGGCGGGCGGGTTGTACAGGCCGCCGGACCACTCGACCAGATCGGCCACGCTTTTCGCCGCCAGCAGTTCGCGGGTGGCGTCGGTGCGGCGGATGCCGAGGTCTTCGGGCAAGGCGATCAGGCCTTCGCGGCGCATGCGTTCAGTGTCTTTCGGGTTGTGGCGCAGGCCGATGGCAGTCACGCCCGCAACCGCAGCGATCATCGCTTGGCGTTCTTCCAGCGAGCGCGCCTTGTACAGGTAGGCGATGCCCTCTTCGGTGAGCAGGTGGGTAACGTCGTCGCCGTAGATCATGATCGGCGCCAGCGGCATACCGCTTTTCTTCGCCACTTCCACCGCGTCGAGGGTTTCGACGAAGGTCGGTTTGCCGCCCTCCTGGAAGGTCTCGACCATTTGCACGACAAGTTTCTTGCCGCGTTCGAGTATCGGTTGCGGCGCGTCGTCGTGGCGCATGTCGAGCCACGCCGGGGTGCCGTGACGCCGACCGCGCGGGTCGTGGCCCATGTTCGGCGCACCACCGAAACCGGCGAGGCGACCACGGGTCACGGTCGAGGAATGGCCGTCGCCATCGACCTGCAACGTCGCGCCGATAAACAGATCCACCGCGTATTGCCCGGCGAGTTGGCAGAACATCCGGTTGGAACGCAGCGAGCCGTCGCGGCCGGTGAAGAACACGTCCGGGCGCGCGGCGATGTAGTTTTCCATACCGAGTTCGGTGCCGAAGCAATGCACGCTTTCGACCCAACCGCTCTCGATCGCCGGGATCAGGGTCGGGTGCGGGTTGAGCGTCCAGTTGCGGCAGATCTTGCCTTTGAGGCCGAGGGATTCGCCGTAGGTCGGCAGGATCAACTCAATGGCAGCGGTGTTGAAACCGATGCCGTGGTTCAGCGACTGCACGTTGTGTTTTTCGTAGATCCCGCGGATCGCCATCATCGCCATCAACACGTGCACCGGTTTGATGTGCCGTGGGTCGCGGGTGAACAGCGGTTCGATGTAAAACGGCTTGTCGGCCACCACCACGAAGTCGACCCATGAGGCAGGGATGTCCACGCGGGGCAGCTCGCTGACGTCATCCACCAACTGGTTGACCTGGACGATGACGATGCCGTCGCTGAACGCGGCCGGTTCGATCAGCGCCGGGGTGTCTTCGGTGCTGGGGCCGGTGTAGATGTTGCCGTTGCGGTCGGCCATGAACCCGGCCGAAAGCACGACGTTGGGGATCAGGTCCACCACCAGCCGCGCGTAGAGTTCGATGTAGGTGTGAATCGCGCCGACTTCCAGCAGGCCGTCTTCGAGCAACTGGCTGATGCGCAGGCTCTGGGTGCCGGCGAAGGAGAAATCGAGCTTGCGGGCGATGCCGCGTTCGAACAGATCCAGATGCTCGGAGCGACCGACGCTGGGCATGATCATGTGCAGATCATGCAGCTTGGCCGGATCGGCTTTGGCCAGCGAACGGGAAAGGAAATCCGCCTGCTTCTGGTTGTTGCCCTCCAGCACCACCCGGTCGCCGGGATGAATCAGCGCTTCGAGCGCGGCGACGATCTTGTCGCTTGGCAGTACCACACCGTCGGCCAGCCCGCGCACCTTGTCGAGACGCCGCTGCTTCTCGTCACGCCGCCGCGTCCAGCGCGAGTCGGGGGAAATTGTTGTTGTCATGCTCACTCCACGGGGTTCGCTGTCGTGGAGCTACCTTAGGAGTGTCGGGTGGGGGCATCAATCAAGCGCGGTGGTGAATCATTACGCTGAGCGTAACGTTCACTGGCCTCATCGCTGGCAAGCCAGCTCCCACAGGTTTTTGGGTAATTATCAGAATCCGAAAACAACTCGGACACTGTGGGAGCTGGCTTGCCAGCGATAGGGCCGGTCAACACACCGCAACGACTGGATCAGTCTGCGGGCACCCACTTGTCCAACACCCGATTCACCGCCATCTCCGCCACCATCACCACCTGAGCAATGCCCTGCAGCGTCTTGCGGTGCGTGCCTTGCACCAGCGCCGCATGATTGTTGAGCATGACCGTGGCCGAGCCGAGGGATTCACTGGCGTCGGCCAGCAGGGATTCGCTGTCGGCGTCGGGGTTGGCCATGTACAGCGTGTTGGGGGTGTAGGGCGTGGCCATGAGGTCGGGTTTTGGCGGGCCGAGGTAATGGTCGAGGGCGCGTTCGGCGGCTTCGTGGAATTTCTTTGATTCGGGGGCTTCGTAGGGGGATGCCGTGTCGGTGACCGGCGGGTTAGGTGTTACTTTGAACATCGGAATGTACCTCTGTGAGGCCGCACCATCTCGCTGCTAAACGGTAGGGTGGCGGCTGTGCGCAAGTTAGCAGACCGGTCATTCCGGAACCCGGCGCACCCGAAGGTGCCATGCACACAGCCACCATCAAGCGCAGGCGAATGCCTGACCGGATGAGACTTGTACGACCGGAATAAAACGAAGCCGGGCTGCTAAACCCGATCACTGGGAATCAGTGACGCAATCAAGTTACGCAGGCTGCCGAGGGCGCACAAGCCGGCGGATTCTGGTGCATGCGTAGGCAGTGGCGCAAGGATTTGTAGGCTGGTGAGGCGTAACACTGAGTGTCTTTAAACAGCTGTGCCAGAATGTGTTTATTGCACTGCAGAAATTGAAGATTTGCCTGTAAGAATTTGCTGATTCAACTGGCCCCATCGCTGGCAAGCCAGCTCCCACAGGGTTTTGTGTGACTCACAAAATCCGAATACGACGCGGACACTGTGGGAGCTGGCTTGCCAGCGAAGAGGCCAGTCAGGGCAGCACAAAGGCTGGATCAGTGAACCAGCCCAGCCTTCACCAACAACTGCTCCAACCCCAACAAATCCGGGACCTTGGCCACCTGTTCCCCGACCTGCACCGCCGCCTGCTCCAGCGCACACAACGGCACATCGACATAACTCAACTGACTGTCGAGCTTGTATGAACGCGGGATCCCCTGCACCAGCAGCGCGATGAATTTCAGCTGCGGCAACCCACCGAGAGCATTGAGGATGACGATCCGCGCGCGTTCGCCGATAACGATTTTCTGCCCGCACGCCGACTCGAAACTCAGCAGCGGAATCTGCCGCTCCCGCCAGCTCACCCGCCCCAGGTACCACGGCGGCGTGTCGAGGTCGAAGGCGCTGGCCTGGTAGTCGATCAGCTCGGCGACGGCGACGTTAGGCAGGATCAGGTTGCGGTCGGCCAGTGGCAGCAACAGGCCTGTGAGTTGGCTGCTGCGCGCGTTGTGGCGGCGCTCATGCATGTTTCTTGCTCCAGTGGGCAATGCTTTCGAGCAGCACCGATTCCTGATACGGCTTACCGAGGTAATCATTGACGCCGATGGCCATCGCGCGGTCGCGGTGTTTCTGCCCGGTGCGCGAGGTGATCATGATGATCGGCAGGTGTTGCAGACGTTCGTCGTGGCGCACCTGGGTGGCGACTTCGAAGCCGTCCATGCGCGGCATTTCGATGTCGAGCAGCATCAGGTCGGGCATGTGTTCTTCGAGCAGCAGCATCGCGTCGACGCCGTCCTTGGCGGTCAGCACGTTCATGCCGTGGCGCTCGAGCAAACGGCTGGTGACCTTGCGCACGGTGACCGAGTCGTCGACCACCAGCACCAGCAGGGGTTTTTGCGGCTCACTGTCGATGTCCGCCTGCGCCGGATGCTGGGCGATCCGCGCCTGCATCGCGCGGATCGGCGCGAGCAAATCAAGAATCAGCACCACCCGACCATCGCCGAGAATCGTCGCCCCGGACACGCCCTGCACCGCCGCGAACTGCGGGCCGAGGCTCTTGACCACAATCTCGCGAGTGCCGGCCATCGCATCGACCTGCACCGCGATGTGCCGGTCATTGCACTGCACCAGCAGCACCGGCAATGGCAGGCTCTGGCCGAGCAGTTTGGGGCGTGGCACGGTTTTCAGCAGCTCGCCCAGATAGCACAGTTCGTAGCGCTGACCGGCGTAGTGGTAGCTCGGCGGATCGTTGCGATAGTGCGCTTCCAGATCATTCGGCAACACCCGGACGATGCCTTCGATGGTGTTCAGCGGAATCGCATACTGATCCTCCCCGCACTGCACCATCAGCGCGCGGTTGACCGACACGGTGAACGGCAGACGAATCCGGAAATGCACGCCCTGCCCCGGCACCGAGTCGATGCTCATGGTGCCGCCGAGCTGACGGACTTCTTCGTGAACCACGTCCATGCCGACGCCGCGCCCGGAAATCTGGGTGATCTTTTCCGCCGTGGAGAAACCCGGCTGCAGGATGAACTGCAGCACGTCGCGGTCGCTGAGTTCGGCATCCGGTGCGAGCAGGCCACGCTTGATCGCCTTGCGCCGCACCGCTTCCAGCGGCACCCCGGCGCCGTCGTCGCGAATATCGAAAACGATGTCGCCACCCTCGCGGGTCAGGTCCAGGGTGATCGTGCCCTGCGCCGGTTTGCCCGCCGCCAGCCGCACTTCGGCCGACTCCAGACCATGGTCGACGGCGTTGCGCAGCATGTGCTCCAGCGGCGCGGCCATGCGCTCCAGCACGTTGCGATCCATCTCGCCTTCGGCGTTGCCGATGATGAAGGCGACGTCCTTGTTCAGCTCTTCGGCGACCTGCCGCACGATGCGTTTCAGGCGCGGCAGCATCCGCTCGAACGGCACCATGCGCGTGCGCATCAGGCCTTCCTGCAATTCGGTATTGATCCGCCCCTGTTGCTGCAACAGGTTCTCGGCGTCATGGTTGCGGCGCTCGAGGGTTTCCTTGAGATCGAGCAAGTCGGAGGCAGACTCGAACAGCGCCCGCGACAGTTGCTGCAACTGCGAATGGCGGTCCATTTCCAGCGGGTCGAACTCTTCGTAACCGAGGCGTTCGGCATCGACTTGCTGACGGCTGAGGATCCGCCCCTGGGTTTCGGTGTCGAGCCGGCGCAACTGATCGCGCATGCGTTCGATGGTGGTTTCCATCTCGTTCAGCGCGGTTTGCGCATCGCTGACTTGCTGCTCGATACGCCCACGGAAAATCGAGGTTTCCCCGGCCAGGTTGACCAGCTCATCGAGCAGTTCGGCGGAGACCTTGACCATGTCCGCGCCGGCATCAGCGGCGGGTGCCGCAGGCTCGGTCTTGGCCGGAATCGGCAGCAACGGCGGCGTGTCGGGGGTCGCCGGATGGCTGAAATTCTGGATCGCATTGATCAGCCGATCCGCCGGCGGGCAGGGCTGCCCGGCGCGCACGCCGTCGAGCATCTGCGCCAGGCGGTCATGCCCGCGCTGCACCAGCGCGAACAGTTCGGCGGACGGCTGCAGCACGCCGGTGGCGAGGCTTTCGTAAAGGAATTCGAGCTCATGGGCGAGGTCGCCGATCGGGCCGATCTCGACCATCCGCGCGCCGCCCTTGAGCGTGTGCAGATCGCGCAGCAGGGTTTCCACTTCCTGCCGATTGCCAGGCTCGGCCTGCCAGCGCAGCAACGCCGCGCCGGAGCTTTCGATGATGTCGAAACCCTCTTCGAGGAAGATGTCCAGCAGCTCCGGATCATGCGCCGCGCTGTCGGATTCAGCCGTCGGTTGCGCCGCTTCGGCAGTACCGGCGGCGCCCTGGCGGAACTGGCGGATCGTCTCGATCAGATCCTGCGCCGGGCGCAATGGTTGATGCGCCTGCAACTGCTCCAGCAACAAGGCCAAGCGGTCATGGCCCTTGTGCAGCAAGCGGCCCAGCGCTTCGCTGTGACTGTAGCGACGATCCACCAGCCCTTCGTAAAGGCTTTCCAGCTCATGGGCCAGATCGCCGATGGCGTCGACCTCGGCCATCCGCGCGCCACCCTTCAGCGTGTGCAAATCGCGCTGCAACGACGACAGCGGCGCAGCGTTGTCCGGGTCGCTCAGCCAGCGTTGCAAGGCTTGCCCGGCGCTGTCGAGAATGTCTACCGCTTCTTCGAGGAAAATCTCGACGATCTCGTCGTCCGGCGCCGTCTCGGCATTGGCGCGGGACAGTTCGGCGGTGGCGGCACCCAGTTCGCTGATGCTCAAAGTGCGGCTGCCGTCGCTGCGGATCAGCCCCATCGCCGTCGGATCGAGGCTTTCATCGAGCAGTTCGTGCAAGGCGCGGATGCGCTGCGGCTGCGGGGTAATTTCCTGGCCGGCAGCCAGTTCGTCGAGCATGTTGATCAGCGCTTCGTGGGCGCTCTGGGCTTCGTGGAAAAACCTGTCGCTGACCGCCAGGCTGCTTTCTTCGACCGCGCCGTAGAGGTCGAGCAAGGCTTCGCACAACACATCCACCGGCAGCAGATCGGCGAGGTGCGCGCCTTCGCCCAACGTGGTCAGCTCATCCAGCAGCGCACTGAGTTCCTGGCGCTCGCCGGGGTGTTGCTGCCAGCGTTGCAACAGGCCTTCGGCGTCGAGCAGGATGTCCATGCCCTGGGCGAGGAAGTTGTTGATCAGTTGCGGATCGCGCTTGATCCGCAGGCCAGTATTGGGCGAGCTGAGGATCGCTTCCAGACGTTCGGCGAGCAGCGTTTCGGTGCGTTTGATCAGCGACTGCGCACCGACAATCGGCGCCAGCGGATCGTGCTTGAGCTGGCGCAGACCGACGCGGAACAGGCCTTCGGCTTCGAGGAGCAATTCCACTTCATCCAGATCCAGTGGCAACTGATGCGCCTTGAACTCGCGCGCCAGTTTATCCAGCGGTGCGGCCAGTTCGGCAATCGGCAATACGCCGGCCATCGACGCACTGCCCTTGAGCGTGTGCAAGGCGCGCTGCAATTCGTCGCTGGCCGGCAGCGGCACATGCTCGGCGGCCTGATCGAGGAAGCGGTTGAGGCTGGCGAGGTGGGTTTCGGCCTCGTTGCGAAAGATCTCCAGCAACAGCGGATCGAGGGCCGCCACATCGTCGACGTCTTCGGCCGCCAGCGGCTCGACACCTTTGGCCAGCGCATGCGCGCGGGCCGCCAGTTGATCGACATCGCTGCGCTGACGCTGGCGCTGAGTGGCGAATTCACTGATCAGTTCCGGCAGCAGCAACACCGTGTCGGTGAGCAACTGCTGCACCTGCGCACCGGGCTCGACGCTGTGTTCCAGCACGCGGTTGAGCAGGTTTTCCACCGCCCAGGCCAGTTCGCCAAGGATCAGCGCACGAACCATGCGCCCGCTGCCCTTCAAGGTGTGAAAGGCCCGACGCAGTTCGGTCAGGGCGGCGCGGTCATGGGTGTCAGCCGACCAGCGCGGCAGGTATTCGTGCAGGACTTCGAGGACTTCGTCGGTCTCTTCGAGGAACACTTCGCGCAGTTCATCGTCCACCGGTTCTTCATCGGCCGGTGGTGGCATCAGGCTGCCGGGGGTGATCAAGGCCGGCGGGTTGACCGCCGAGACCGGGCTGGCCAGCACGTCGGCCAGCGACTGCACGGTATCGGGGTCATCCAGCGCTTGCAGATCCTGCATCACCAGCGCTTCGCTGGGGCTGAGCACATCGTCGAGCAGCGGCACGTGCTGCTCATGTGGAAAGAACCCCAGGCTGGCAAGGCTCTTTTGCGCGACATCCAGCAGTTGTTCATTCGGCGCCTGCGGGTCGTCGCTCAGGCGTTCGAGGTAATACTCGAGGCTGGTGATGACGTCGGCGAGATGATCCAGTTGCTGCCAGCCCGGCTCGTGCGGATCGAGCAGCAAATGCTCGCGAATAAAGCTGTTGCAGGCCTCGACCAGACCCGCCGCACGGCTTAGCGGAATCATCGCCAGCGCGCCGCGCACCTGGGTCAGCAACTCCGGCAACGGTTGCAGTTGCTGGCGATCCCAGTCGGCGTCGATGTAATCGACGATCATGTCCTTGGCCTGTTGCAGGCAGATGCGCGCTTCCTTGATCACGATCTGATGGATCTGCGTCAGGTCGGTGGTCGGCAGGCGCGCGTCTTCGGGACTTTCCGGCTCGACGGTGCCGACCATTCCGGCGAGGTTGGCTTCGACGTAGAGCAGCGCGCCGGCCACGTCCATCAGGGTCGCGTCATTCGGCTCGCGCTGGCCCTGAGCGAGGCTGAGGACCACCGCCAGTTGATCGATGATGACTTTGCGCGGCTGGCCAAAACCGAGCACCGCGAGGGTGTCGGCGATCTGCCGCAGCGGCGCCAGCAGGCTCTCCAGATCAGCAGTGTGCTGACGGTCGCTGCGCACGAACAGGTCGAGGCGCTCCTTGACCCGCACCAGCTCTTCGCACAGCGCCGCCAGCACCGAGCGCATCGCATCGCGGTCGGGGCCGGCCAGGCGCGCGCGTTCTTCGTCGACCATCGCGCTGTCGGGCAACGCGTCGTCCAGGGAGTAGCGATCTTTCATGGTCAGCATCTGCCCGGTGGGATGTTCGGCTTTGGCAATATAGAACAGCAGGCTTTTCAGCAACTCCGGCGGGGGCGGCTGATTGAGGCCGCGCGGGCCTTGTTCGAGCAGGCGCTTGAGTTCCTTGTCGGCGTCCTTGAACAGGCTGCGCAGCGCCGGACTGTTGGCGATGGCGCCTTCGCGCATGCCTTCGACCAGCGCTGAAGCGACCTGCCACAGCGGGCTCAACGGCGCATTGGCGCTGAGCGCTTCGAGGCGCTGGAAGACTTTCGCCAGGTAGTCGAGGTGGGTCAGGTCGTCCTGCTCGCGCAGCAACCCGACCAGCGCCATCTGCAGCATCTGGCGCAACTTGCGCAATACGTTGGGCCATTCGGCCGGCTCCAGCGCGGCCAGCGCTTCTGCGCTCAACGGCGGCAAGTCCGGCAGTGGCGGGCTGAACAGGCTGGTTTCCGAGAGCAGGCTTTCACCGTGCGCACTGCGCAGGTCGTTGATCAGCGGCAGCACCACCAATGGCAGATCGCGGCGGGCACTCTGCACCCGATCAAGATAGATCGGCAATTGCCCGAAGGCTTGCAGCAGCAAGTGCAGGGCTTCGTCGCGGTGGCTGACGCGCCCCTGCTGCAAGGCTTCGACCAGATGCTCCATTTCTTCGGCCAGCAACGCCGCGCCGTAGAACTCGACCATCTGCAAACTGCCGTGCACCTGATGGATATAGCCCAGGCACTCATCCAGCCCCGGCGCGGCCTGCGGGTCATCGAGCACGGTTTCAATCGCTTGATGCGCCTGCCTCAGCGTTTCGGCAATTTCACCCTTGACCCATTCGAGGGCCACGTAGTCGTGCCGGTCACCCATAACCACTCCACTCACGCCTTGTCCGTCGCGGACGCCGACGGCAAGGTGAAACCGGATACCGAACGGCGCAGCTGACTGGCCATCTTCGCCAGGTTGCCGATGCTCTCGGCGGTGGCGGTCGAGCCAGACGAAGTCTGCGAGGTGATCTGCTGGATCACGTTCATCGTCAGCGAGATTTGCCCGGCCGACGAGGTCTGCTGCTGTGCCGCGTTGGAGATGCTCTGGATCAGCGCCGCAAGGGTTTTCGAAACGCCTTCGATTTCTTCCAGCGCCACACCGGCATCCTGCGCCAGTCGCGCGCCACGCACCACTTCGGTGGTGGTCTGCTCCATGGAAATCACCGCTTCGTTGGTGTCGGTCTGAATCGCCCTCACCAGCGTTTCGATCTGCCGGGTGGCGGCGGACGAACGTTCGGCCAGTCGCTGCACTTCGTCGGCGACCACGGCAAAACCGCGTCCGGCATCCCCGGCCATCGACGCCTGAATCGCCGCGTTGAGCGCGAGGATGTTGGTCTGGTCGGCAATGTCGTCGATCAGGCTGACGATGTCGCCGATTTCCTGGGACGACTCGCCGAGACGCTTGATGCGTTTGGCGGTGTCCTGAATCTGTTCGCGGATATTGTCCATGCCGTGGATGGTGTTGTGCACCACCTCGTTGCCCTTGTTGGCGATTTCCACGGAACGCTCGGCCACCGCCGAGGACTCAGCGGCGTTGGCCGACACCTGATCAATGGACTGGGCCATGTCGCTGATCGCGGTCGAGGCTTCGGAAATCTGCTGCGCCTGATGCTCCGAGGCCTGGGCCAGATGCATGGCAGTGGCCTGGGTTTCCTGCACGGCGGCAGCCACCTGGCCGGCGGTGAGGTTGATGGTCGCGACCAGATCGCGCAGTTGGTCGACCGAATAGTTGATCGAGTCGGCGATGGTCCCGGTGAAGTCTTCGGTCACCGAGGCGGTCACCGTCAGGTCACCGTCGGCGAGGTCTTCGATCTCGTCGAGCAGGCGCATGATCGCGTTCTGGTTACGCTCGTTCTTCTCGGCGGTCTCGCGCAACTGGCGGTTGGTTTCGCGGACCATGACCATGCC
This sequence comes from Pseudomonas sp. AO-1, assembly GCF_019775695.1. Lineage (NCBI taxonomy): Bacteria > Pseudomonadati > Pseudomonadota > Gammaproteobacteria > Pseudomonadales > Pseudomonadaceae > Pseudomonas > Pseudomonas sp. AO-1. Next base: position 599,359 of record NZ_CP079947.1, on the reverse strand, counting down.
GATCAGGATGATCGAGGCCAGTGCCAGCAAGCCCAGGACGTAGCCGCCAATGGTGTCGGTGCTGCGTCCGCCGGCAAGGTTTTCGAAACCGCTGGCGAGGTGCGAAGCCTCATCGAGCAGGGTCTGCGACAGGCTGAAGATGTTGCTCGCCGATTCACGGACCTTGAACAGCTCCGGCGAGGTTTCGAGGATTTCGTCCACGGAGCCTGAGACGAACTGGAACAGCTCGGAAATTTCACTCAGGCGCGCACGGGCATCGCGGTCTTCGACCTGGCTGATTTTCAGGGTCGGGTTGCCCTGCAACATACCGTTGAGCACCTGGCCGAAACGGGTGGCGTCGCGGCCAAAAGCGTCGGCCGCCTGCTGCGAGTTTTCGTCGCCAGCGAGCACGGTGTTGACCGCGCCGAGAATGCGTTCGGCCAGCAGCGATTGACGCTGGGCCATCGCCACTTGCGCCGCCGGGGCGCCGCGTTGCAGGAGAATTTCGACGACTTTTTCGTATTCGATCTGCAACTGCGGCACGGTTTCGGCCAGGGTCGCGGCGACCTGATGCAGCGAGAGTACGGTCTGTTCGCTGGAGAGAATCGCGTCGGTGTTTTTCAGCAGGCGTTCCCAATCCAGCTGCACCGCGCGCATTTCCGGGCGCACGGCGGCTGGCGCGGGTGGCAGGCCGGTGGCCGGGTCGCCCTTCTTCAGGTAACCCCAGCGCTGGGCAAAATCGTTGCGCGCATCGCTCAGCAGCTTGAACGCAGCGGCCTTGCCGGCGGCGGCCTCGGTGGCGTTCTTGGCGATGCGTTGCGACAGCACCCGCAGTTCACCGGCGTGGCCGATGTACTGCTTGTCGTAATTGGCCTGGGTGTTGAGATAGGCGAAGTTGGCGAACAGCAGCATGATGAACACGATCAGTGCGATGAACAGCACGATGATCTGCGAACGACTGCGCGACCCTTCTGCCGACTTGCCTGTTTTTGCTTTTGTCATCGGTCCTCGCCTATGAAACCTGCCACGGTCCACTGTGGGATTTGTGGTGAGGGGATTTATCCCCGATGGGTCGCGCAGCGGCCCCAAAACTGAGTGGTATCTGGAACATCGCGAATGCAGGTTTTGGGTTGGCTTCGCCAACCATCGGGGATAAATCCCCTCGCCACAGACTCCCACCCCATAGATTTATGGTGCTTCGGCTATATCGCGACGCTCATGAACACCGGCGACCTGGCCAGCGCAAACAGGCTGAACACCCGCCAGTTCTGCTCGCGCCGGAAATAGCCTTTGACGAACTCGGCCTTGGAACCCTGGCGTTTGCTGATCGAGATCGGCTCGAAGCTGTCCTGCTCGAAGTGCTGCAGACCGAACACCTCATCCACCAGCAACCCGGCGAACACATCGTTGTGCTCCACCACCAACACACGCCGCTGTTTGCGCAACGGCGACAGCTCGTGACCGAAGAAGCCGCACAGGTCCATGATCGGCAGCAAGCGCCCACGCAGGTTAGCCACCCCTTTGACCCACGGCTTGACCCCGGGCAACTGCGTGCAGCGCGGCTCGTGCAGCACTTCGCTGACTTCGCCCATCGGCGTCACGTACCAATGCTCACCGAGGCGAAAGCCGATGCCGCTCCAGCGATCCTGACGGCCGGGCTGCGACGGCAGATCCGCCGCCAGCAGACGGCAGCGCTGGTCGATCTGCCACAGCAGCTCGAACGCGGTCAGCGACTGGTTCATGGCCGCGCGATCAACCGGCCAGCACGTTGTTCAGGGTCTTGATCAGCATGTCTTCTTCGACCGGTTTGGTCAGGTAATCCCTGGCGCCCTGGCGCGTGCCCCAAACCTTGTCGGTTTCCTGATCCTTGGTGGTGATGATGATCACCGGAATATGGCTGGTCTCGGCATCCTTGGTCAGTTGCCGGGTGGCCTGGAAGCCGTTGAGGCCGGGCATGACGATGTCCATCAGCACGGCGTCGGGTTTTTCCTGACGGGCCAGGGCCACGCCGTCGGCGCCGTTCTCGGCCTTGAGCACTTCATGGCCGTGCTTTTCCAGCATGCCGGTGAGTTTGTACATTTCAGTCGGCGAATCATCGACGATCAGGATACGTGCCATGGTCTTCCCCATTTTTCTTGTCGACACCCGGCCCGCTGGCCGAGCGTCACTGTACGTGTCTTACTGCGGCAAAACGGCGGCAAAGCCCGGAACGTGGGCCTGAATCGCGTCGAGCAGTTCTTCCTTGCTGAAAGGCTTGGTCAAAAATTGATCAGAACCGACAATCCGCCCCTTGGCCTTGTCGAACAGCCCGTCACGCGACGACAGCATGATCACTGGCGTGGCCTTGAACGCACTGTTGTTCTTGATTAAAGCGCAGGTCTGATAACCATCCAGACGCGGCATCATGATGTCGACAAAAATGATCCCGGGGTGGTTGTCGGCGATCTTGGCCAACGCGTCGAAGCCGTCGATGGCCGTGATGACCTCGCAGCCCACATTCTTCAACAGCGTTTCGGCGGTGCGACGAATCGTTTTCGAGTCGTCGATCACCATGACCTTCAAGGCGCTGGACTGCTGTTCCATAAGGGGGCTCTACCGTCGCCTTTGCGAATCAAATTGTCCGTTTTGCGATGAGTAATGGCTGGAAACCCTTGATGCTCAAGGGCCAGCACGCTATGCCAGCCTTTTTAGCACAGTCTCCAGATGCAATCTATCGACGGGTTTTTCCTTGACCGAAAACCCTGCCAGCGCCACTCTGGCGGCACTTTTTCAATACCGATCCGGTAGCCAATTGTCGAGGAAAACCCAATGAGCGTTCGCGTCGGGATTGTCATGGACCCTATCGCCAGCATTTCCTATAAAAAGGATAGCTCGCTGGCCATGCTGCTGGCCGCGCAGAAACGTGGCTGGGAACTGTTCTACATGGAGCAGCGCGACCTGTATCAGGCCGAAGGTCAGGCCCGGGCGCGCATGAAGCCGCTGAAAGTCTTCGCCAACCCGGAAAAATGGTTCGAACTGGACGCCGAGCAGGACAACCTGCTGAGCGACCTGGACGTGATCCTGATGCGCAAGGATCCGCCGTTCGACATGGAGTTCGTCTACTCCACCTACCTGCTGGAACAGGCCGAAACCGCCGGCGTGCTGGTGGTCAACAAACCGCAGAGCCTGCGCGACTGCAACGAGAAGCTGTTCGCCACGCTATTCCCGCAGTGCACGCCGCCGACCATCGTCAGCCGTCGTCCGGACGTGCTGCGTGAATTCGCCGACCACCATGGCGACGTCATCCTCAAGCCGCTGGACGGCATGGGCGGTTCGTCGATCTTCCGTCATACCGCCGGTCACCCGAACCTGTCGGTGATCCTTGAAACCCTGACGCTGCACGGCAAGCAGCAGATCATGATTCAGGGCTACCTGCCGGCCATCGTCGACGGCGACAAACGTATCCTGATGATCGACGGCGAGCCGGTGGATTACTGCCTGGCACGGATTCCGGCCCAGGGCGAAACCCGTGGCAACCTCGCGGCCGGTGGTCGTGGCGAAGCGCGGCCGCTGACCGACAAGGATCGCTGGATTGCCGCCCAGGTCGGCCCGACCCTGCGCGAGAAAGGTCTGCTGTTCGTCGGTCTGGACGTGATCGGCGAAAACCTCACCGAAATCAACGTCACCAGCCCGACCTGCATCCGCGAAATCGACAACGCTTTCGGTACCGATATCGGCGGCATGCTGATGGACGCGATCGACAAGAAGCTGCAAGCCGCCGGCAAAAAGCCACAAGCTTGATGCACGTCACATGCAGTCTGTCGCTTGAAGCGTGAAGCCCAAGGCGTGAAACCAACATTGCGTTATCATGCGCAGCCTCTGAAAAACGCGATGTTGGTTTTCTTGTCATGACCCTCCCGTCCGATCTGCCCGCAGAACTCGCCCACCGTGGCGTGCGCCCGGCCGATCGCCTCGGATTTACCCTGTTTCTCGCGGCGCTGATTCATTTGGCGCTGCTGCTTGGCGTGGGCTTCACCATGGTCGAGCCCAAGCAGATCAGCAAAACCCTGGAAATCACCCTCGCCACCTTCAAGAGCGAAACCAAGCCGAAAAAGGCTGACTTCCTCGCTCAGGAAAACCAGGAAGGCAGCGGCACCCTCGACAAGAAGGCGATTCCCAAGACCACAGAAGTCGCGCCGTTCCAGGACAATCAGGTCAAGAAGGTCACCCCGCCCCCGGCCGCCAAACCGGAAGTGCGCGAAGCCGCGCCAAAGGCTGCGGTGACCACGGTGGCGCCGAAACAGCAAAAGGCGCCGACCAAGAAAGAAGAAACCAAAACCGAGACCAAACCCGCGGTCAACGCGCCGACGTTCGACAGTTCACAGCTGTCCAGCGACATCGCCAGCCTCGAAGCCGAACTGGCCAACGAACAGCAGCTGTACGCCAAGCGCCCGCGGATTCACCGCTTGAGCGCGGCCTCGACCATGCGCGACAAGGGCGCCTGGTACAAGGATGACTGGCGCAAGAAGGTCGAGCGCATCGGCAACCTCAATTACCCGGAAGAAGCGCGGCGCAAGCAGATTTACGGCAACCTGCGCCTGATGGTTTCGATCAACCGCGACGGCTCGCTGTATGAAGTGCTGGTGCTGGAGTCCTCCGGCCAGCCGCTGCTGGATCAGGCGGCGCAGCGCATCGTCCGACTGGCGGCACCGTTCGCGCCGTTTACCGGCGATCTGTCGGATATCGACCGACTGGAAATCATCCGCACCTGGAAATTCGCCCGGGGCGACAAACTCTCCAGTAACTGACCGCCGGCATACAGTTTTTTTGTGGTGAGGGGATTTATCCCCGATCGGCTGCGAAGCAGTCGCAAAACCAGCACACGCTGGTATGTCAGGCATATCACGTCAATGGATTGAGGGCCGCTTCGCACCCCATCGGGGATAAATCCCCTCACCACAAAGGTTCAACTTCAACAATGGATCTGCGTTGTTCTCTGATCCTCAGCTTGTCAGTTCGCCCCTTGAACGCCACACTATCGCTCATGAAAAACGTCAGCCCCAGCTACCTCAAGCATCACTTCCTGATCGCCATGCCGCACATGGCCGACCCGAACTTTGCCCACACCTTGACCTACATCGTCGAGCACACGGCCAATGGCGCCATGGGGCTGGTGGTCAATCGACCGCAAGAGCTGAATCTGGCTGACATCCTCGAGCAATTGCGCCCGGATATCGATCCGCCAGCGCTGTGCCAGCATGTGCCGATCTTCATCGGCGGCCCGGTGCAGACTGATCGCGGTTTCGTCCTGCACCCGGCCGGCAAGACCTTTCAGGCCACCGTTGAGCTCGAAGGTGATCTGGCGCTGTCCACTTCGCAGGACGTGCTGTTCGCCATCGCTGACGGCGTGGGCCCGGCGAAAAGCGTGATCACCCTCGGCTACGCCGGTTGGGAAGCCGGGCAACTGGAGGCTGAACTGGCCGACAACGCCTGGCTGACCTGCCCGTACGACGCCGACATCCTGTTCAACACCAGCAGCGAGCTGCGTCTGGAAGCGGCGGCACGGCACCTGGGGATCAACCTCAGCCTGCTGACCAGCCAGGCGGGGCACGCCTGATGGCCCTGCGCCTGATTCTCGGCTTCGACTACGGCACCAAACAGATCGGCGTTGCGGTCGGCCAGGTGATTACCGGCCAGGCCCGCGAGCTGTGCACCCTGAAAGCGCAGAACGGCGTGCCCGACTGGAATCAGGTCGAAGCGCTGTTCAAGGAATGGAAGCCCGACGCCGTGGTAGTCGGCCTGCCGCTGAACATGGACGGCACGCCCAGCGAGATGTGCCTGCGTGCGGAGAAATTCGCCCGCCGCCTCAATGGCCGCTTCAATGTGCCCTTCTATACCCACGACGAACGCCTGACCACCTTTGAGGCCAAGGGTGAGCGACTGGTGCGCGGCGGGCAGAAAGGCAGTTACCGCGACAACCCGGTGGACGCCATCGCCGCCGCTCTGCTGTTGCAGGGCTGGCTCGACGAAAACACTGCATTGTTTGAATCCTGACAAGCGCTTCGGCGCTTTTCTTTTGAGCTACGACCCGAGCCGCGTCCAAGGACCCGGCTCGGCCCCAAGAAGGAGCAACCATGAGTCTGCCCAATCCCGCCGATCTGATCAGCCAGATGGCGACCCGCCTCAAGGCGCACCTTGCACAGCGTGATATCCGCGAGCCGCGTTACATCGGCATTCGCACCGGTGGTATCTGGGTCGCGCAGGCCCTGCTCAAGGAACTGGGCAGTGACGCGCCGCTGGGCACGCTGGATGTTTCCTTCTACCGCGACGACTTCAGCCAGAACGGCCTGCACCCGCAAGTGCGTCCGTCGGCCCTGCCCTTCGAGATCGAAGGCCAGCATCTGGTGCTGATCGATGACGTACTGATGAGCGGCCGCACCATCCGCGCCGCCATGAACGAACTGTTCGACTACGGCCGCCCGGCCAGCGTGACCCTGGTCTGCCTGCTCGACCTTGACGCCGGCGAGCTGCCGATCCGCCCGAACGTGGTGGGTGCGACCCTGTCGCTGGCCGCCAATGAGCGCGTCAAGCTGTCCGGCCCGGAGCCGCTGACGCTCGAACTGCAAGACCTGAATCCTTAACCCGCCCTTATTGAGAGTCCCCCTCGCGATGACGCCTCTAGATACCAAGCGCCCGCTGCAGCTCAATGATCAGGGCCAGCTGCGCCACTTCCTCTCGCTCGACGGCCTGCGCCGCGAGTTGCTGACGGAAATCCTCGACACTGCCGACTCGTTCCTCGAAGTCGGTGCCCGGGCGGTGAAGAAGGTCCCGTTGCTGCGCGGCAAGACCGTGTGCAACGTGTTCTTCGAAAACTCCACCCGTACCCGCACCACCTTCGAACTGGCGGCCCAGCGGCTGTCGGCGGACGTGATCACCCTGAACGTGTCGACTTCGTCGGCCAGCAAAGGTGAAACCCTGCTCGACACCCTGCGCAACCTCGAAGCGATGGCCGCCGACATGTTCGTCGTGCGCCACGGTGATTCCGGCGCCGCGCACTTCATCGCCGAGCATGTCTGCCCGCAGGTGGCGATCATCAACGGCGGCGACGGCCGTCATGCGCACCCGACCCAGGGCATGCTCGACATGCTCACCATCCGTCGGCACAAGGGCGGTTTCGAAAACCTCTCGGTGGCAATTGTCGGCGACATCCTGCACTCGCGGGTCGCGCGCTCGAACATGTTGGCCCTGAAGACCCTGGGCTGCCCTGACATCCGCGTGATCGCGCCGAAGACCCTGCTGCCGATCGGCATCGAGCAGTACGGCGTCAAGGTCTACACCGACATGAACGAAGGCCTCAAGGACGTCGACGTGGTGATCATGCTGCGCCTGCAGCGTGAGCGCATGAGCGGCGGCCTGCTGCCGAGTGAAGGCGAGTTCTATCGCCTGTTCGGCCTGACCACCGCACGTCTGGCCGGAGCCAAGCCTGATTGCATCGTCATGCACCCGGGGCCGATCAACCGTGGCGTGGAAATCGAGTCCGCGGTGGCCGACGGCCCGCACTCGGTGATCCTCAATCAAGTCACCTACGGCATCGCGATCCGCATGGCCGTGCTGTCGATGGCCATGAGCGGGCAAACAGCGCAACGTCAATTCGAGCAGGAGAACGCCCAGTGAAGCTCAGCATTCTCGGCGCCCGCGTCATCGATCCAAGCAGCGGCCTGGATCAAATCACCGATATCCACGTTGAAGCCTGCAAGATCGTCGCCCTCGGCGCCGCACCCGCCGGTTTCACTGCCGTTGAAACCATCGACGCTCAAGGCCTCGTTGCCGCGCCCGGGCTGGTCGATCTGAACGTCGCCCTGCGCGAACCGGGCTACAGCCGCAAAGGCAGCATCGTCAGCGAAACCCGCGCGGCGGCGGCGGGCGGCGTGACCAGTCTGTGCTGCCCGCCGAAAACCAAACCGGTACTCGATACCTCGGCCGTGGCCGAACTGATCCTCGACCGCGCCCGCGAAGCCGGCAACACCAAGGTGTTTCCGATCGGCGCGCTGAGCAAAGGCCTGGACGGCGAACAGCTGGCAGAGCTGGTGGTGCTGCGCGACGCCGGGTGTGTGGCGTTCGGCAATGGCCTGGAGAGTTTCCGCAACACCCGCACCCTGTGCCGGGCACTGGATTACGCGGCCACTTTCGACCTGACGGTGATTTTCAATTCGCAGGATCACGATCTGGCCGATGGCGGTCTGGCCCATGAAGGTGCCGTTGCCAGTTTCCTTGGCTTGCCGGGCATTCCGGAAACTGCGGAAACCGTGGCCCTCGCTCGCGATCTGCTGCTGGTCGAGCAGACCGGCGTGCGCGCGCACTTCAGCCAGTTGACCAGCGCGCGCGGCGTGGCCCTGATCGCTCAGGCGCAGGCCCGTGGCTTGCAGGTCACTGCAGATGTCGCCCTGTATCAGCTGATCCTTACCGATGAAGCGCTGATCGACTTCAGCAGCCTGTATCACGTGCAACCGCCGCTGCGCACCCGCGCCGACCGCGACGGCCTGCGTGAGGCGGTGAAGTCAGGGGTGATTTCGGCGATCTCCAGCCATCACCAACCGCACGAACGCGATGCCAAACTGGCGCCGTTCGGCGCAACCGAGCCGGGCATCAGCAGTGTGGAGTTGCTGCTGCCGCTGGCGATGACGCTGGTTGAGGATGGTCTGCTGGATCTGCCGACCCTGCTGGCGCGCCTGAGCACTGGGCCTGCGGACGCGCTGCGTTTGCCGGCGGGCAAACTGGAAGTCGGTGGTGCGGCGGATATCGTGCTGTTCGACCCGAAAGCCTCCACCGTGGCCGGCGAAGGCTGGCTGTCGAAGGGCGAGAACTGCCCGTTCCTCGGGCACAGTCTGCCGGGTGTGGTGCGCTATACGCTGGTGGACGGGCGGATCAGCCACCAGGCGTAACCGGCTGCTGAGGGACATTGTGGCAAGGGGATTTATCCCCGATGGGCTGCGCAGCAGCCCTCGATCTACAACCGCGGTGATTTCAGTTCCTCCGCGGTTGAATGTTTTAGGGCCGCTACGCGCCCCATCGGGGATAAATCCCCTCGCCACAGGTTACTGAAAGGCGCCGCGATTCTGCGCGTTGCGCACCGACACCTGATCATTCAGCGTCCAGAAGTCATACAGCACCCCGACAAAGAACAACCCGCCGGTCAGCAGATACAGCAATCCACTGATCCACTTGCCCTGGTACATCCGGTGCACGCCGAACACGCCCAGGAACGTCAGCAGAATCCACGCCACGTTGTATTCGATCGGCCCTGCGGTGAAACGCAGATCCGCCTCGCGATCCATTGCCGGGATCAGGAACACGTCGATCAGCCAGCCAATGCCCAGCAGACCGAAGGTAAAGAACCAGATCGTCCCGGTCACCGGCTTGCCGTAATAGAAGCGGTGAGCGCCGGTGAAACCAAAAATCCACAGCAGATAACCGATGATTTTGCTGTGCGTATCCTGCGGTGCAGCGACCTGCTGATAGCGGTTCATGAAGACCTCGATTCACACGATAGATAAATTTTCTTTAATTCTTTGTGACTTTTTTACAGGGAGCCGACGTACGGCAAATGTTAATGTGTCGTCCGTCAAAGCCTTATACCACCGGACTTCTGTCGGACAATCGCGTCCATTTGCCGCTTGTTTGGTTCCGTTGCCTCCCGATTGAATCGACCAACGGCCTCGGAAGGGACAAAAAAGCTGTTATAAAGTTGCGCGCTACCACCTAAGAGCCACGCCTAATGCGACCATTTTTCAAGACATGGCTAACTATTTGCCTATTAATGCCACTGGCCGCCCACGCCACCAATCGTGAGCAACGTCTTCCCAACGTTAACGGTTTCACCCCTAAATCCCATGCTTCGGCTCCTTCGAGTAAAAGCAGCAAACAAACGAAACACACCACGCTCGCCAGCAAGAGTCACGGCAAGCTGGTGCCACCGATGGCCAACAAGGAAAGCAGCAACGTCCTGAGCCGTGCGGTGAACGTCCTCGGTACTCCCTACCGTTGGGGCGGCAGCAGCCCAAGTAAAGGCTTCGACTGCAGCGGTCTGGTCAAATATGCGTTCAACGACGCCACGTTCGACCTGCCACGCACCTCTAACGCCATGGCCAGCGGGCATGGCGAGAAAGTCGAACGCAAGGACCTGAAACCGGGCGACCTGATTTTCTTCAACATCAAGAGCCGCCGGGTCAACCACGTTGCCATCTACCTGGGCAACGACCGCTTCATCCACGCACCACGCCGTGGCAAAGCGGTCAGCATCGATACGCTGAACAAGCCGTACTGGGAACAGCACTACGTGGTTGCCAAGCGTGTGCTGCCGAAAGAACCGGGCGGCAAGCAGATGCGCGTGGTTCAGCGCTAAGCTTTCTAATCAAGATCAAAAGATCGCAGCCTTCGGCAGCTCCTACACAAATCACTGTAGGAGCTGCCGAAGGCTGCGATCTTTTGCTTTTGGCCTTTTTAGAAATTATCCGGCGTACGCGCCTTCTCCCGCGCATGCTCGCGGCTGATCAAGCCCTTGGTCACCAGCTCCTTCAGGCACATGTCGAGTGTCTGCATCCCCAACGACCCACCGGTCTGAATCGCCGAATACATCTGCGCCACCTTGTCCTCGCGGATCAGGTTCCGGATCGCCGACGTTCCCAGCATGATTTCATGCGCCGCCACCCGCCCGCCGCCGATCTTCTTGATCAGCGTTTGCGACACCACCGCCAGCAGCGACTCGGACAACATTGAACGCACCATGGACTTCTCGTCGCCCGGGAACACATCGACAACTCGGTCGATGGTCTTGGCGGCCGACGTCGTGTGCAGCGTGCCGAATACCAGGTGCCCGGTCTCGGCGGCAGTCAGTGCGAGGCGGATGGTTTCCAGGTCGCGCATCTCCCCCACCAGGATCACGTCCGGGTCTTCGCGCAGCGCCGAGCGCAATGCCGTGGCGAAACTGCGGGTATCGCGATGGACTTCGCGCTGATTGATCAGGCATTTGCGCGATTCGTGGACAAACTCGATCGGGTCTTCGATGGTGAGGATATGGTGATGGCGATGGGTATTGAGGTAATCGATCATCGCCGCCAACGTGGTGGATTTGCCGGACCCGGTCGGCCCGGTCACCAGCACCAGCCCGCGTGGCGCATCGGTGATCTTGCGAAACACATCGCCCATGGCGAGGTCTTCCATGCTCAGAACTTTCGACGGAATGGTGCGGAACACAGCGCCGGCGCCACGATTCTGGTTAAACGCATTGACCCGAAAGCGCGCGACGCCGGGGACTTCGAACGAGAAATCCGTTTCCAGGTGTTTCTCGAAGTCGACGCGCTGGGTGTCGTTCATGATGTCGTAGATCAATTCGTGCACTTGCTTGTGATCCAGCGCCGGCAGATTGATCCGCCGTACATCGCCATCGACGCGGATCATCGGCGGCAGACCGGCCGACAGGTGCAGGTCGGAAGCGCCCTGTTTGGCGCTGAACGCCAGCAGTTCAGTGATATCCATAGCGTCCCTCAATTCCAGTAGAATGCCGCGAACCTTCAGACCGCCGGCGCCTCTTGATGTCCACGATAGCAGACAACATTCTCCAGGTTAGTTCGCGTATCCAGGCCGCGACCAGAGCGGCCGGTCGTGACGAACACAGCGTCCAGTTGCTCGCCGTGAGCAAAACCAAACCGGCGCAGGCCCTGCGTGAAGCCTACGCCGCCGGCCTGCGTGACTTTGGCGAGAACTATCTGCAGGAAGCCTTGGGCAAACAGCTCGAACTGGCCGACCTGCCCTTGATCTGGCACTTCATCGGCCCCATTCAATCGAACAAGACTCGCGCTATCGCCGAGCATTTCGACTGGGTGCACTCCGTGGATCGCCTGAAAATTGCCCAACGCCTGTCCGAACAGCGCCCGGCCGACCTGCCGCCGCTGAACATCTGCATTCAGGTCAACGTCAGCGGTGAGGCCAGCAAGTCCGGCTGCACCCCGGCCGACCTGCCGGCGCTGGCCGAGGCCATCAGCACCCTGCCCCGGCTGAAATTGCGCGGGCTGATGGCGATTCCCGAGCCGACCGAAGATCGCGCCGAACAAGACGCCGCTTTTGCTGCCGTGCAACGTTTGCAGGCCAGCCTGAATCTGCCGCTCGACACACTTTCCATGGGCATGAGCCACGACCTCGAGTCGGCCATCGCCCAAGGCGCCACCTGGGTGCGGATCGGTACCGCCCTGTTTGGTGCCAGAGATTACGGTCAGCAATGACCGACAGCCATCTGAAAAAGGACCTGACATGAGCAACACACGTATTGCCTTTATCGGTGCCGGCAACATGGCCGCCAGTCTGATCGGCGGCCTGCGCGCCAAGGGTCTGCAAGCCAGCCACATCCGCGCCAGCGATCCGGGCGAAGAAACCCGCCAACGCGTCAGCGCCGAACACGGCATCGAAACCTTCGCTGACAACGCGCAGGCCATCGACGGTGTCGACGTGATCGTGCTGGCGGTCAAGCCACAGGCGATGAAAGCCGTGTGCGAAGCCATCCGTCCAAGCCTGAAACCGCAGCAACTGGTGGTATCGATCGCCGCCGGCATCACCTGCGCGAGCATGACTGCGTGGCTCGGCGAGCAGCCGATCGTGCGCTGCATGCCGAACACCCCGGCGCTGCTGCGTCAGGGCGTCAGCGGTTTGTACGCCACCAGCGAAGTGACTGCCGAACAGCGTCAGCAGGCTGAAGAGCTGCTGTCCGCCGTGGGCATTGCGCTGTGGCTGGACGAAGAGCAGCAACTCGATGCGGTGACCGCCGTCTCCGGCTCCGGCCCGGCGTACTTCTTCCTGCTGATCGAAGCGATGACCGCTGCCGGCGTCAAACTCGGCCTGCCCAAGGAAATCGCCGAGCAACTGACCCTGCAAACGGCGCTGGGCGCCGCGCACATGGCGGTATCCAGCGATGTCGACGCCGCCGAACTGCGCCGCCGCGTGACGTCGCCAAATGGCACCACAGAGGCCGCGATCAAATCATTCCAGGCTGACGGCTTCGAAGCCCTGGTAGAAAAAGCACTCGGCGCCGCCGCGCACCGCTCGGCCGAAATGGCCGAACAACTGGGCAAATAAGGAGCCTTACATGATTGGATTGAACACCGCAGCGGTTTACGTGCTGCAAACCCTCGGCAGTCTGTACCTGCTGATCGTGCTGTTGCGCTTCGTTTTGCAACTGGTGCGGGCGAATTTCTACAACCCGCTGTGCCAGTTCGTGGTCAAGGCCACCCAGCCGCTGCTCAAGCCGCTGCGCCGGATCATCCCGAGCCTGTTCGGCCTGGATATGTCATCGCTGGTGCTGGCAATTCTGGTGCAACTGGCCTTGATGGCCCTGACCCTGCTGCTGACCTACGGCACCACCGGCAACCCGCTGCAGCTGTTCATCTGGTCGATCATCGGCGTGACCGCGCTGTTCCTGAAGATCTTCTTCTTCGCCCTGATCATCAGCGTGATCCTGTCGTGGGTCGCCCCAGGCAGCCACAACCCGGGCGCTGAACTGGTCAACCAGATCTGCGAGCCGGCGCTGGCACCGTTCCGCAAGATTCTGCCGAACCTCGGCGGCCTGGACCTGTCGCCGATCTTCGCCTTCCTCGCGCTGAAGCTGATCGACATGCTGGTGATCAACAATCTGGCGGCGATGACGATGATGCCGGAAATCCTGCGCCTGCTGATGTGAGCTGGTTTCGCTGGGACGGGGACGATTTGATCCTCGAATGTCATCTGCAACCGGCAGCCCGCAGCGATGATTTCGCCGGGCTGCACGGTGACCGCCTGAAGATCCGCCTCACCGCGCCGCCGGTCGAGGGCAAGGCCAATGCATATCTGATGGGTTTTCTGGCCAAGGCGTTTGGCGTGTCCAAAAGCCAGGTCAGCTTGCTCAGCGGCGAGCTGAACCGGCAGAAACGGGTGAAGATCTGCTCGCCGAAGAAGCTGCCAGATTTGCCTGATCTGACGCGTCCAGCCTGATCCACTGTGGTGAGGGGATTTATCCCCGATGGGTCGCGAAGCGGCCCCCTTGTTGTTGCCAACCCCATTCTTCCGGCACGGCCAAAGATGACAGGGCTGCTACGCAGCCATCGGGGATACCCCTCACCACAAGGACTTCGTTCAATCAACGATCAGGCCTTATCGTTGCTTGCCGCTAACCCCCCCGGTCTTTAGACTTACGCCTCATTTCAACGAGAGCAGGGTCGATGCCAGCTGCCTTTCCCCCCGATTCTGTTGGTCTGGTGACGCCGCAAACGGCGCATTTCAGTGAACCTCTGGCTTTGGCCTGCGGCCGTTCGCTGCCCGCCTACGACCTGATCTACGAAACCTACGGCACGCTGAACGCACAGGCGAGCAACGCCGTGCTGATCTGCCACGCCTTGTCCGGGCATCATCATGCCGCCGGCTATCACAGCGTCGACGACCGCAAGCCCGGTTGGTGGGACAGCTGCATCGGCCCGGGCAAACCGATCGACACCAACAAATTCTTCGTGGTCAGCCTGAACAATCTGGGCGGCTGCAACGGCTCCACCGGCCCGAGCAGTATCAATCCGGAAACCGGCAAGCCATTCGGCGCCGACTTCCCGGTGCTCACCGTGGAAGACTGGGTGCACAGCCAGGCGCGTCTGGCCGACCGGCTCGGCATTCGTCAGTTCGCCGCCGTGATCGGTGGCAGCCTCGGCGGCATGCAGGCCTTGCAGTGGACGATCACCTACCCGGATCGCGTGCGTCACTGCCTGGCTATCGCCTCGGCGCCCAAGCTGTCGGCGCAGAACATCGCCTTCAACGAAGTCGCGCGTCAGGCGATCCTCACCGACCCGGAGTTCCACGGTGGCTCGTTCCAGGAACAAGGTGTGATCCCCAAGCGTGGGCTGATGCTGGCGCGGATGGTCGGGCACATCACCTACCTGTCCGACGACTCCATGGGCGAGAAATTCGGCCGTGGCCTGAAGAGTGAAAAGCTCAACTACGACTTCCACAGCGTCGAGTTCCAGGTCGAAAGCTATCTGCGCTATCAGGGTGAAGAATTCTCCGGTCGTTTCGATGCCAACACCTACCTGTTGATGACCAAGGCGCTGGACTACTTCGATCCGGCAGCGAACTTCGACGATAACCTGGCGAAAACTTTCGAAAACGCCACGGCCAAGTTCTGCGTGATGTCGTTCACCACCGACTGGCGCTTCTCCCCGGCCCGCTCGCGAGAACTGGTGGACGCGCTGATGGCGGCACGCAAAGACGTCAGCTATCTGGAAATCGATGCGCCACAGGGCCACGACGCCTTCCTGATTCCGATCCCGCGCTATTTGCAGGCGTTCGGCAATTACATGAACCGAATTACGGTGTGAACAAGCCATGAGAGCTGATCTGGAAATCATCCAGGAATGGATCCCCGCCGGCAGCCGCGTGCTCGACCTCGGCTGCGGCGACGGCGAACTGCTGACCTGGCTGCGCGACAACAAGAACGTCACCGGTTATGGCCTGGAAAACGACGCCGACAACATCGCCGAATGCGTGGCCAAGGGCATCAACGTCATCGAGCAGGACCTGGACAAGGGCCTGGGCAACTTCGCCAGCAACAGTTTCGACATCGTCGTCATGACCCAGGCCCTGCAAGCCGTGCATTACCCGGACAAGATCCTCGACGAAATGCTCCGGGTCGGTCGTCAGTGCATCATCACCTTCCCCAACTTCGGTCACTGGCGATGCCGCTGGTATCTGGCAAGCAAGGGCCGGATGCCGGTGTCGGAATTTCTGCCGTACACCTGGTACAACACGCCGAACATTCACTTCTGCACCTTCGAAGACTTTGAAGAACTTTGTCGCGAACGTGATGCGAAGGTCATTGATCGGCTTGCCGTGGATCAACAGCACCGCCACGGGTGGGCCAGTAAGCTATGGCCTAATCTGTTAGGTGAGATTGGTATCTACCGCGTCAGCAGCCCGGTGCTTGCAGATCATCGGGTCGCGGTCTGAACCACGACATTTCGAGGAGAACGATCATGGGTCGCTTGATTACTGTGCTATTGGCCGCCTGCCTGAGTCTGTCGGCGGTGGCCGCCGATGCCATCAAGGGCGAACGCAAGGAAGTGTTCGGTGACGTTACCGTGCACTACAACACCTTCAACTCGACCTTCCTGACACCCGACATCGCCAAGGCAGCCGAGCTGATCCGCAGCAAGAACCAGGGCGTGATCAACGTCTCGGTGATCAAGGACGGCAAACCGCTGATCGCCAACGTCACTGGCACAGTCAAAGACCTGACCAGCCAGAGCGTGCCGCTGAACTTCCGCCAGGTCACCGAACAGGGCGCGATCTACTACATCGCGCAGTACCCGGTGGAGCAGCAGGAAACCCGCACCTTTGAAATCAAGGTGCAGAACGGCGACAAGATCAACACCATCAACTTCAACCAAGAACTCTTTCCCGGCGAATGATGAACCTCACGCAACTCGTACTGGCCAGCCATAACGCCGGCAAACTCAAGGAACTCCAGGCCATGCTCGGCGATTCGGTGCAACTGCGCTCGATCGGCGAATGGAGCAAGGTCGAACCGGAAGAAACCGGTCTGTCGTTCGTCGAGAACGCGATCCTCAAGGCGCGCAATGCCGCGCGCATCTCCGGGCTGCCGGCGCTGGCCGACGATTCCGGCCTGGCGGTGGATTTCCTTGGCGGCGCGCCGGGCATCTACTCGGCGCGCTATGCCGACGGCAAGGGTGATGCGGCGAACAACGCCAAACTGCTCGACGCGCTTAAAGACGTGCCGCAAGCCGAGCGCGGTGCGCAGTTCGTCTGCGTGCTGGCACTGGTGCGGCATGCCGATGATCCGCTGCCGATCCTCTGCGAAGGCCTGTGGCACGGGCGCATCCTGACCGCCGCCAGCGGCGAGCACGGTTTCGGCTACGACCCGCTGTTCTGGGTGCCGGAGCGTGACGTGTCCAGCGCCGAACTGAGCCCGGCCGACAAAAACCAGATCAGCCACCGCGCCCGTGCAATGGATCTGCTGCGCCAGCGTCTGGGTTTGAAATGACCGATAGTCACCCCGCGTCGTCGCTGATCATCGGCGGCGCCTCTTCGCCTCGGGCGCCGCTGCCGACGCTGCCGCCTCTGGCGCTGTACATCCACATTCCGTGGTGTGTGCGCAAATGCCCGTATTGCGACTTCAACTCGCACACCGCCAGCCCGGTGCTGCCGGAAGAGGAATACGTCGACGCGTTGCTGGCCGATCTCGATCAGGACCTGCACGCGGTGTATGGCCGTGAAATCAGTTCGATCTTCTTCGGTGGCGGTACGCCGAGTCTGTTCAGCGCCGAAGCCCTCGGGCGCCTGCTCAAAGGCGTCGAGCAGCGCATCCCGTTTGCGCACGACATCGAGATCACCCTGGAGGCCAATCCAGGCACCTTCGAGCAAGAGAAGTTCGTCGCGTATCGCAAGCTGGGGATCAATCGCCTGTCGATCGGCATCCAGAGCTTCCAGCAGCAGAAACTCGAAGCCCTCGGACGTATCCACAACGGCGACGAAGCGGTGCGCGCGGCAGGTATGGCGCGTCAGGCCGGGTTCGATAACTTCAACCTCGATCTGATGCATGGCCTGCCCGACCAGTCGCTGGACGATGCCTTGAGCGATCTGCGCCAGGCCATCGAACTGAAACCGACGCACATCTCCTGGTATCAGCTGACGCTGGAGCCGAACACGGTGTTCTGGAACCAGCCGCCGGTGCTGCCGGAAGACGACACGCTGTGGGACATTCAGGAAGCCGGACAAGCGCTGCTGGCCGCGCACGGTTACGCGCAATACGAGGTCTCGGCCTATGCCCAGCCCGGGCGTCCGGCGCGGCATAACCTCAATTACTGGAGTTTCGGCGACTTCATCGGCATCGGCGCCGGCGCCCACGGCAAGCTCAGCCATCCGGACGGGCGCATTGTGCGCACCTGGAAGACGCGCTTGCCAAAGGACTATCTCAACCCGGCCAAGAGCTTCCAGGCTGGCGAAAAAGCGCTGAGCAACGATGAGATGCCATTCGAGTTCCTGATGAATGCCCTGCGCCTGACGGCCGGGGTGGAATCGCGCCTGTATCCGGAACGCACCGGCCTGCCGCTGGAAAGTCTCGCCGAACACCGCCGCGAGGCCGAACAAAGCGGCCTGATGCAGGTCGAACCGTCACGTCTGGCGGCCACCGAGCGCGGACAACTGTTCCTCAACGACTTGCTGCAGAAATTTCTGAGCTGAGCCTGACGCCCGCCCCAAGGAAAAACCCATGGATTTGATACTCGACCTGCTCGCTACCGTGTCCCGCTGGAGTCGCAGCAATCTCTCGGAAATCGCCCTGGCCCTGGTGGGCTGCCTGCTGGTGCTGTTCGGTGCCGACTTCAAAGGCTGGGTCGAGCAACGCCTGGGCAGCATCGCCGGCGCCCTGCGCGTACCGTTGATGGCCCTGCTGTGCGTGATCGGCAGCGGTGCCGCGCTGATCTACGCGACGCCGTGGGTGGTCAAGGGCCTGAGCCAGTTCAACAACTACAGCCTGGCGCCGGTGTTGCTGGTGGTGCTGGTGTTGATAGGCGTAGTCGCCGACCGCCGCTGATCTTTCAGTACCCCCAAAACAACTGTAGGAGCTGCGGCACGCTGCGATCTTTTGATCTTCAAATCAAGATCAAAAGATCGCAGCGTGCCGCAGCTCCTACATTCGATTGCGTCAAGAGACAGGGAAGTTCATGAGCAAAAAACTGTTGGACGAAACAAGCAAATTTCTCAGCTTCGTATTGCGCCACGAACCTCAGGCGATCGGTCTGGTGCTGGATTCTGAAGGCTGGGCGAATATCGACGCACTGATCAGCGGCGCTGCGCGTGACGGTCGTGAACTGGATCGCGAACTGATTGAAGCGATCGTGACAAGTAGCGACAAGAAGCGCTTCTCGATTTCCGAGGACGGCCAACTGATTCGTGCGGTTCAGGGCCACTCAACGAAAAGCGTGGATCTGCAGTTCGAGCAGAAACAGCCACCGCAAACGCTGTATCACGGCACAGCAACGCGCTTTCTTGATTCAATCAAAGAACAGGGTCTGATCCCGGGATCACGCCATCACGTGCACCTTTCCCAAGACATCGGCACCGCTTCGGCCGTCGGGCAGCGCTATGGCACCGTGGTGATTCTGAAAGTCGCCGCACGGCAGATGGAAGAACAGGGTTTGAAGTTCTATCAGGCCGAAAACGGCGTTTGGCTGACAGAGCATGTACCGGTGCGCTTCATCTCTACCCTGTAATTTCTCGAACACCCAAAACAACTGTGGGAGCGAGCTTGCTCGCGAAGGCGTAGTGTCAGTCAACTCAGCGTTGAATGATCCATCGCATTCGCGAGCAAGCTCGCTCCCACCGTTTTTATTGCATGTTGCTTAAGCGATTTTCTCGAACTTCAGATCCCACACGCCATGCCCAAGACGTTCGCCGCGGCGTTCGAACTTGGTGATCGGGCGTTCGGCCGGGCGTGGTACGCATTTGCCGTCTTCGGCGAGGTTGCGGTAGCCCGGGGCGACGTTCATCACTTCCAGCATGTACTCGGCGTACGGTTCCCAGTCGGTGGCCATGTGCAGGATGCCGCCAACCTTCAGCTTGCTGCGCACCAGTTCGGCGAAGGACGCCTGAACGATGCGACGCTTGTGGTGACGGCTCTTGTGCCACGGGTCCGGGAAGAACAGCATCAGGCGATCGAGGCTGTTGTCGGCGATGCAGCGGTTGAGCACTTCGATCGCGTCGCAATCGTAGACGCGCAGGTTGGTCAGGCCCTGAGTCAGCACGCCGTTGAGCAGCGCGCCAACACCCGGACGGTGCACTTCAACACCGATGAAGTCCTCATCCGGCGCCGCCGCGGCCATTTCCAGCAACGAATGGCCCATGCCGAAACCGATCTCCAGCGAGCGCGGCGCCGAACGGCCGAACACTTGATCGTAATCCACCGGCGCGTCGGCCAGCGGCAGCACGTACAGCGGCGCGCCCTGGTCCAGACCACGTTGCTGGCCTTCGGTCATGCGCCCGGCGCGCATCACGAAGCTCTTGATGCGGCGGTGTTGGCGCTCGTCGCCCTCTTCCGTCTGGAGAGGCGTGTCGTTCGATTCAGTCATCAATGGCTCTTACTTGATCAGACCATCCAGCGGCGAAGAGGCGCTGGCATAGAGTTTTTTCGGCATGCGGCCGGCGAGATAGGCCAAGCGGCCTGCGACGATCGCGTGTTGCATGGCTTGGGCCATCATCACCGGTTGCTGAGCATGGGCGATGGCCGAGTTCATCAGCACGGCGTCACAGCCCAGTTCCATGGCGATGGTGGCGTCGGAGGCGGTACCGACACCGGCATCCACCAGCACCGGAATTTTCGCTTCTTCGAGGATGATCTGCAGGTTGTACGGGTTGCAGATCCCCAGACCGGAACCGATCAGACCGGCCAGCGGCATGACCGCGATGCAGCCGATTTCCGCCAGTTGGCGAGCGATGATCGGGTCATCACTGGTGTAAACCATCACGTCGAAGCCTTCCTTGACCAGCGTTTCCGCGGCTTTGAGGGTTTCGATCACATTGGGGAACAGGGTTTTCTGGTCGGCCAGCACTTCCAGCTTCACCAGGTTGTGACCATCGAGCAGCTCACGGGCCAGGCGGCAGGTGCGCACGGCTTCGATAGCGTCGTAGCAACCGGCGGTGTTCGGCAGGAAGGTGTAGCGATCCGGCGACAGCACTTCGAGCAGGTTCGGCTCGCCTTCGATCTGGCCGAGGTTGGTGCGGCGCACGGCGAAAGTGACGATCTCGGCACCCGAGGCTTCGATGGCCTGACGGGTTTCTTCCATGTCACGGTACTTGCCGGTACCGACCAGCAAACGCGACTGGTAAGTACGACCGGCCAGGACGAAAGGCTTGTCGCTACGAACGATGCTCATGGGGAATCCTCTTTAGGGGTGAGGGTCTTGCAGAATTCTGTGCCCTTGCGGGCCGGGCGACTAGCCGCCGCCGATGGCGTGCACCACTTCAACATGGTCGCCATCATTGAGAACGGTGTCGGCATGCTGACTGCGCGGGACGATATCCAGATTGAGTTCAACTGCCACCCGCCGACCGGTCAGGTCCATACGGGCAATCAGGGCCGCAACGGTTTCACCGTCGGGCAGTTCAAGGGATTCGCCGTTCAACTGAATGCGCATGCGCCAGGCCGCCATCATTTTTAGGGGGTGGCATTCTAGCCCGATCATGACCTAAAGGTCAGCACCAAGCGTCAAGCGGTTTACTGCAGGCGCCAGGCGGCAAGCCCAAGGCACAGCCAGCCGACCAGAAACGCCAGACCGCCGAACGGGGTAATGATGCCGAGCTTGCTGATGCCGGTGGTGGTCAGCACATACAGACTGCCGGAGAACAGCAGGATACCGAGGGTGAACGATGCCCCCGCCCAAGCGACGAGACGCCCCTGAATCTGCGAGGCCAACAGTGCAACACCAAACAACGCCAAAGCGTGCACCAGCTGATAGGTCACGCCAGTGTGGAAAATCGCCAGATACTCGGGGGTCAGGCGGTTTTTCAGGCCATGAGCGGCGAAGGCGCCAAGGCCCACACCGGTAAAACCAAAGAAAGCGGCCAGCATCAGAAAGCCACGCAGCATGTGGAACTCCAGTCAGACTCGTTCGGCAGGGTCTGTATAATGGCCCGCTCTATCGGTTCGGCCAAGCCATCTCTATGCTGCGTTCACTTTTGCGTCGTCTCACGAAGGCCCTGCTCTGGTTCGCGGGCGGCAGTGTGTTGCTGGTGTTGCTGTTTCGCTTCGTGCCGCCGCCGGGCACGGCGCTGATGGTCGAGCGCAAGATCGAATCCTGGGTCGACGGCGAGCCGATTGACCTGCAGCGCACCTGGAAATCGTGGGACGAAATCTCCGATGACCTCAAAGTCGCGGTCATGGCCGGCGAAGATCAGAAATTTCCCGAGCACTGGGGTTTTGACTTCGGCGCGATCCAGGCGGCGTTGGCCCACAACGAACTCGGCGGTTCGATTCGCGGCGCCAGCACCCTGAGCCAGCAAGTGTCGAAAAACCTGTTTCTGTGGTCGGGGCGCAGCTATCTGCGCAAAGGCCTGGAAGCCTGGTTTACCGGACTGATCGAAGTGTTCTGGCCCAAGCAGCGGATTCTTGAGGTTTACCTGAACAGCGTCGAGTGGGATGACGGGGTGTTTGGTGCCGAAGCCGCAGCACGTCATCACTTTGGTGTGAGCGCCAAGTCACTGTCGCGCCAGCAGGCCAGTTATCTGGCGGCAGTACTGCCCAATCCGCGAGTGTGGAGTGCGAGCCATCCGACAGCTTATGTATCGCGCCGGGCCGGGTGGATTCGCCAGCAGATGAGCCAGTTGGGCGGGACCAGTTATTTGCTGGGGCTGGATGATTCGCGTCGGGCGCCTTGGGCGCAATAGCCCTCACTGTTCTTATAGACACTGAAAATCCCTGTGGGAGCGGGCTTGCCCGCGATAGCGGTAGTTCAGCCACCATCTACATGACTGACCCGACGCCATCGCTGGCAAGCCAGCTCCCACAGAGATTAATGCCGCCCTGACATATGCGCATAAAAAACGCCCCGATCATCGCTGATCGGGGCGTTTTTGTTTGCCTGAGCGCCAGTTACGCGGCGATCGACAACTTGAGCTTGTTCATCGCGCTCTTCTCGAGCTGACGGATCCGCTCGGCCGACACGTTGTACTTCTGTGCCAGGTCGTGCAGCGTGGCTTTCTCTTCTGCCAGCCAGCGCTGGTAGAGGATGTCACGGCTACGCTCGTCCAGCACTTCCAGCGCTTCGTGCAGGTTGTGATTGGAGTTGTCGCTCCAGTCGGCATCTTCCAGCTGACGCGCCGGGTCGTACCGGTGGTCTTCCAGATAGTTGGCCGGCGACTGGAAAGCACTGTCGTCGTCAGCTTCTGCAGCCGGGTCGAAAGCCATGTCATGGCCGGTCAGGCGACTTTCCATCTCGCGCACTTCACGCGGTTCGACGCCGAGGCTTTCCGCCACACGGTGGACTTCCTCGTTGTTCAGCCATGCAAGACGCTTCTTCTGGCTGCGCAGGTTGAAGAACAGCTTGCGCTGGGCCTTGGTGGTCGCGACTTTCACAATGCGCCAGTTGCGCAGGATGAACTCGTGAATTTCCGCCTTGATCCAGTGCACGGCGAACGACACCAGACGCACACCCATTTCCGGGTTGAAGCGCTTTACAGCCTTCATCAGGCCGACGTTGCCTTCCTGGATCAGGTCAGCCTGAGCCAGACCGTAGCCGGAATAGCTACGGGCGATGTGTACGACAAATCGCAGGTGGGCGAGCACCATCTGCCGAGCCGCCCCCAAATCCTGCTCATAGTAGAGACTCTCGGCCAGTTCACGCTCCTGCTCCGGCGTCAGCAATGGAATGCTGTTGACGGTGTGCACATAGGCTTCCAGGTTCGCACCCGGAACCAACGCGTACGCAGGTTGCAAAGAATTGGTCATGCGAAAAAACCTCCCACTTACATACTCGTGCCTCTCGGCACTGCGAAAAATTGACCGGGAATTCAAGTGCAAGTTCCCAAAAAAACCGCAAGGTCAATCACGCGCAAAAAAGATTCTACTTCGGCGCCAGCTCCCTGAGATGACGTGCGACTGCAATCCATGCACCGATATAACCCAACAGCACCGCGCCAAGCAAGAGCGACAGACCGTCGGCAACTGGCACTCCGGCCAGCGCGAAATCACTGCCGTACAAGCCGGCCAATCCAACCACCGCGTCGTTCAGCCAGTTCAGGCCGAACGCCAGCACACCCCAGGACAGAACACCTGCACCGAAGCCATACAACGCGCCCATATAAAGGAAGGGGCGACGCACATAGCTGTCAGTGCCGCCGACGAGTTTAATCACTTCTATCTCTGTGCGGCGGTTTTCAATATGAAGACGAATGGTATTGCCTATCACCAAAAGTAATGCAGAAACCAACAGCACCGTCAGACCGAAGACAAAACGATCACCGAGCTTGAGGATGGCGGCCAGACGCTCGACCCAGACTAGATCAAGTTGCGCCTGTTGTACCTTGGGCAGCTCGGAAAGTTTTTGTCTTAATGCTTCCAGGGTCGGCTTGTCGACCTCGTTCGGGGTCACCAGCACCACGCCCGGCAGCGGGTTCTCCGGCAGCTCGCGCAGGGCTTCGCCCAGACCGGACTGCTGCTGGAACTCTTCCAGCGCCTGATCACGACCGACATATTCGGCATCAGCAACGCCGGGCATGCCTTTGATCTGCTCGCGCAACGACTCGCCTTGCGCGGGCGTGGCATCCAGTTGCAGATACAACGAAATCTGCGCCGCCCGCTGCCACGAACCGCCTAGACGCTCGACGTTGTTGATCAGCAGCGACAGGCCCATCGGCAAGCTCAGCGCCACGGCCATCACCATGCAGGTGAAGAAGCTGCCGATCGGCTGCTTGCCAAGGCGACGCAGGCTGTCGAGCAGGCTGGCACGATGGCTTTCGATCCACGAACGCAACAGCGTGGAGAAGTCCGGGCCATCGTCATCGTCGTGTTTTTTCTTCTTCGGCGGTTGCGGGTCGGCGGCCTTCGGGGCCACGCGCTCGGAAACCTTCGGACTGCGTGTCGCACTCATACGCCGGCCTCCCCGTCGCCGATCAGTCGGCCGCGTTGCAAGGTCAGCATGCGGTGCCGCATGCGCGCAATCAGGGCCAGGTCGTGACTGGCGATCAGCACGCTGGTGCCCAGCCGGTTGATGTCTTCGAAGACGCCCATGATCTCGGCCGCCAGGCGCGGGTCGAGGTTACCGGTCGGTTCGTCCGCCAGCAGCAGCGCCGGACGGTGGACGATGGCGCGGGCGATACCGACGCGCTGCTGTTGACCAGTGGACAGGTCGCCGGGGTACAGATCGGTTTTATCCGACAGCGCCACGCGCTCCAGCGCCGAATCGACGCGCTTGGCGATCTCGGCCTTGGACAACCCGAGAATCTGCAGCGGCAGCGCGACGTTGTTGAACACCGTGCGATCGAACAGCAACTGGTGATTCTGGAACACCACGCCGATCTGCCGGCGCAGGAACGGAATCTGCGCGTTACTGATGGTGCTCAGGTCCTGCCCGGCCAGCAGCAGTTTGCCGCTGGTCGGACGCTCCATCGCCAGCAACAGGCGCAACAGCGTGGATTTACCAGCACCGGAGTGACCGGTGACAAACAGAAACTCGCCACGACGGACTCGAAAGCTCAGCTCATGCAAGCCGACGTGACCGTTCGGGTAGCGTTTACCGACCTGTTCGAAACGAATCATGAACGCTCCCGCTCGGCAAACAGTGCCTGGACAAAGGGTTCGGCTTCAAAGGTACGCAGATCGTCGATGCCTTCACCGACGCCGATGTAGCGGATCGGCAGGCCAAACTGCTTGGCCAGGGCGAAAATCACCCCGCCCTTGGCGGTGCCGTCGAGCTTGGTCAGCGCCAGGCCGGTCAGTTCGACGGTCTGGTTGAATTGCTTGGCCTGGTTGATGGCGTTCTGACCGGTGCCGGCGTCGAGCACCAGCAACACTTCGTGCGGCGCGTCGGCGTCGAGCTTGCCGATCACCCGGCGAACTTTCTTCAGTTCTTCCATCAGGTTGTCTTTGGTATGCAGACGACCGGCGGTGTCGGCGATCAGCACGTCAATGCCACGGGCCTTGGCGGCCTGCACGGCGTCGAAGATCACTGAAGCCGAGTCCGCGCCAGTGTGCTGGGCGATCACCGGGATCTTGTTGCGCTCACCCCAGACCTGCAACTGCTCAACGGCAGCGGCGCGGAAGGTGTCACCGGCGGCGAGCATG
The DNA here is from genome assembly GCF_019775695.1 of Pseudomonas sp. AO-1. Classification (NCBI taxonomy): domain Bacteria; kingdom Pseudomonadati; phylum Pseudomonadota; class Gammaproteobacteria; order Pseudomonadales; family Pseudomonadaceae; genus Pseudomonas; species Pseudomonas sp. AO-1. The sequence continues at coordinate 573,543 of NZ_CP079947.1, read as the reverse complement.
ACTTTCTTGCCTTCCAGCTGCAGCTTCTTCGCCAGCTTGCCGATGGTGGTGGTCTTGCCGGCGCCGTTGACGCCAACCACCAGAATCACGAACGGCTTGGTCTGCGAGGCGATTTTCAGCGGCTGTTCGACCGGTTTCAGCATCGCCGCCAGCTCGGCCTGCAGCGACTTGTACAGCGCGTCGGCATCGGCCAGCTCCTTGCGGGCGACCTTCTGAGTCAAGCGCTGGATGATCTGCGTAGTGGCTTCGACACCGACGTCGGCGGTCAGCAGACGGGTTTCCAGCTCATCTAGCAGGTCGTCATCAATGGTTTTACGGCCGAGAAACAGGCTGGCCATGCCCTCGCCGATGCTGGCGCTGGTTTTCGACAGGCCTTGCTTGAGGCGGGCGAAAAAGCCGACTTTGGTTTCTTCGCTGCGCGGGGCTTCCACTGGCGTTTCAGCGACGACTTCTACCGGCACCACCGGAGCAGCGACGACCGGTGCAGGTGCAGGCTGCTGAACGACCGGCGCAACAGGGGCGACGAACACCGGGGCCACGGGTTCGGGAACAACCGGCGCAGGCTCGACAACCGGCTCAACCACTGGCGCCGGAGCGACTTCAGGGACGAACGCGGCAGGCGCCGGAATCGGCGGCGTCACATGCGGCGCGGCCTCTTCGACCAACGCCACCGGCTCTTCCGCCACCGGCAAGGTCAGCCACGGCTCGACCGCCGGAGTCAGTGGCAGCTCGGCCGCCACCGGGGTTTCAGGTTCTGGCTCGGGCTCGACCGGTTGCAGCACCGGCTCGGCAATCGGCAGCACGATCGGCGCCGGCTCTTCTTCTATAGCAGGCGCTGGCGTCGGAGCCGGTTCAGGAATCGCGGGCGGCTGTTCGACGACGGGTTCCTGCGGTTTCTTACGCAGCCATCCGAACAGGCTTTTCTTCTCGCCAGCCGCAGCTGGGGTCTTCTTGTCGTCGTTGGAACCAAACATGGAGGACGGCTATCTCACGGTAGCGACGCGCCATAAGGGCGCCCCGGCAAATAAATATTCGATGCAGAACAGACTGTGTTTCATCCAGCTTGTTCACGCGCAACATTTTGTCGAGGCGCCAGCGGCACCCCAAAGATTCGTATTAACGAAGGACTAAACCGGCAAAATCGGCGAAAAAGCGAAGTCTAGTCGATAAACCGCAGCTTTCTGCCGCCAACCTATACAACCGGATCAGGCCTGAAAACCTGATAGGCGTGGTCGCCGGTAAAACGGATCAGTATCCTAGCACCCTCTCGCCCGCCGACGCTAAGACCAAGCGGGCAGCCCAACAGGTTAAAAAACGAATGAATGCTCTAGCCCGCCGCGCTGCAGGCCTGCTGCTCAGCACAGTCTGCCTGCCCCTTTCGGCCCTGGCGGCCGACCCGCAACCGACCCACGAATTCACCCTCGACAACGGCCTGAAGGTCGTCGTGCGCGAAGACCATCGCGCGCCAGTGGTGGTGTCGCAGGTCTGGTACAAGGTTGGTTCCAGCTACGAAACCCCGGGCCAGACCGGTCTGTCCCACGCGCTCGAGCACATGATGTTCAAGGGCAGCGAGAAAGTCGGCCCCGGCGAAGCCTCGCTGATCCTGCGCGACCTGGGCGCCGAAGAAAACGCCTTCACCAGTGACGACTTCACCGCCTACTACCAAGTGCTGGCCCGCGACCGTCTGGGCGTGGCCTTCGAACTGGAAGCCGACCGCATGGCCAATCTGCGCCTGCCGGCCGACGAGTTCGCAAAGGAAATCGAAGTCATCAAGGAAGAGCGTCGCCTGCGCACCGACGACAAGCCGATGTCCAAGGCTTACGAGCGCTACAAGGCGATGGCTTACCCGGCCAGCGGCTACCACACGCCGACCATCGGCTGGATGGCAGACCTTGACCGGATGAAGGTCGAAGAGCTGCGCCACTGGTATCAGTCCTGGTATGTGCCGAACAACGCCACGCTGGTGGTGGTCGGCGACGTCACCCCCGATGAAGTGAAAACCCTCGCCCAACGTTACTTCGGGCCGATTGCCAAGCGCGACGTGCCGCCAGCGAAGAAACCGCTGGAACTGGCCGAGCCGGGTGAGCGCCAGATCACCCTGCATGTGCAGACCCAACTGCCCAGCCTGATGCTCGGTTTCAACGTGCCCAGCATCGCCACTGCTGAAGACAAGCGCTCGGTCAACGCCCTGCGCCTGATCTCGGCGCTGCTCGACGGCGGTTACAGCGGGCGCATCCCGACGCAACTGGAGCGCGGCGAAGAGCTGGTTTCCGGCGGTTCGTCGAGCTACGACGCCTACACCCGTGGCGACAGCCTGTTCACTTTGTCGGCGACGCCGAACACGCAGAAGAACAAGACCATGGCGCAAGCTGAAGCCGGTCTGTGGAAACTGCTGGAACAGCTGAAAACCACCGCACCGTCCGCCGAAGAACTCGAGCGCGTGCGGGCACAGGTTATCGCCGGCCTGGTGTTCGAACGTGATTCGATCACCAGCCAGGCCACCGCGATCGGCCAACTGGAAACGGTCGGTCTGTCGTGGAAACTGATGGACACCGAACTCGCCGATCTGGAAAGCGTGACCCCGCAAGACATCCAGAACGCCGCCAAGCTGTATTTCACCCGCGAACGTCTCAGCGTCGCCCATGTCCTGCCACTGGAGACGACTCATGAGTGAGCGCAAATCCCCACGCCTGCTGCTCGGCTTGATCGCCATTGCCGTGATCGGCTCTGCCGCGTTCTATCTGATGCCCGGAGTCAAAACCGACGCCAGCGAAGCGCTGGATAACGCCAAGACCAACCAGAAGCTGCAATCGCTGGCCGAGCTCGACGGCAAGGCCCCGGCCAGCCGCAAGCTCGACGTGCAGACCTGGAACACCGCCGGAGGCGCCAAGGTGCTGTTCGTCGAAGCCCATGAGCTGCCGATGTTCGACATGCGCCTGATCTTCGCCGCGGGCAGCAGCCAGGACGGCAATGCGCCGGGCCTGGCAGTCCTGACCAATGCCATGCTCAACGAAGGCGTGGCCGGCAAGGACGTCGGCGCCATCGCCCAAGGCTTCGAAGGCCTCGGTGCGGATTTCGGCAACGGCGCCTACAAGGACATGGCGCTGGCTTCGCTGCGCAGCCTGAGTGCCGCCGACCAGCGCGAGCCGGCGCTGAAGCTGTTCTCCGAAGTGGTGGGCAAACCGACCTTTCCGGCCGACTCCTTCGCACGCATCAAGAATCAGATGCTCGCCGGTTTCGAATACCAGAAACAGAACCCCGGCAAACTCGCCAGCCTCGAGCTGATGAAACGTTTGTACGGCGACCACCCTTACGCGCATTCCAGCGACGGCAACCCGCAGAGCGTGCCGAAGATCACTCTGGCGCAACTGCGTGAATTCCACGCCAAGGCCTACGCGGCCGGCAACGTGGTGATCGCGCTGGTCGGTGACTTGTCTCGCGCCGAAGCCGAGGCGATTGCCAATCAGGTCTCCGGCGCCCTGCCTAAAGGCCCGGCGCTGGCGAAGATCGCCCAGCCGCAGGAACCGAAAGCCAGCGTCAATCACATCGAGTTCCCGTCGAAGCAGACCAACCTGTTGCTCGCGCAACTGGGCATCGATCGTGACGACCCGGATTACGCGGCGCTGTCGATGGGCAACCAGATCCTCGGTGGCGGCGGTTTCGGCACCCGGCTGATGAGCGAAGTGCGCGAGAAGCGCGGCCTGACCTATGGCGTGTATTCGGGTTTCAGCCCGATGCAGGCCCGCGGCCCGTTCATGATCAACCTGCAGACCCGCGCGGAAATGAGCGAAGGCACGCTGAAACTGGTGCAGGACGTGCTCGCCGATTATCTGAAGACCGGCCCGACCCAGAAAGAACTCGACGACGCCAAGCGCGAGCTGGCCGGCAGCTTCCCGCTGTCCACCGCAAGCAACGCCGATATCGTCGGCCAACTGGGCGCCATGGGCTTCTATAATCTGCCGTTGAGCTATCTGGATGACTTCATGCGTCAGTCCCAGAGCCTGACTGTCGAGCAGGTCAAAGACGCGATGAACAAACACCTGAGCACGGACAAACTGGTCATCGTCAGCGCTGGCCCGACCGTGCCGCAAAAGCCGTTACCGGCCCCATCTGATAAACCTGCCGAGCAACCGCTCGGGGTTCCGGAGCATTAATGGCTACTCGTCCTAAAAAACCTGCGCAGAACGTTCACAACGGTGTGAACCAGCTACGCATCATCGGCGGCGAATGGCGCAGCCGCAAACTGAGCTTCCCCGATGCGCCGGGCCTGCGCCCGACACCGGATCGCGTGCGTGAGACCCTGTTCAACTGGCTCGCGCCGTATGTGGCCGGGGCCAAGGTGCTGGATCCGTTCGCCGGCAGTGGCGCGCTGTTTCTCGAGGCACTGTCCCGTGGCGCGGCCATGGGTCAGGCGCTGGATGCCAGCCACGTTGCTGTTTCGAGTCTGAAAGAACACCTCGGTACCCTGCGCTGCACCAATGGTCAGGTGCAGACCGCCGATGCGCTGCGCTATCTGGAAACCCAGGTCGCCACGCCGTTCGACCTGGTGTTCCTCGATCCACCGTTCAACCAGAACCTGCTGCCGGCCGTTTGCACCCTGCTGGAAGAGCGCCAATGGCTGGCGCCGGATTCGTGGATCTACACTGAAAGCGAGACCGCGCCTTCGACGCTGGGCCTGCCGGGCAACTGGCGCCTGCACCGCGAGCAGAAATCCGGGCGGGTGTACTACGCGTTGTGGCAACGTATGGCCGTTAACTGAACATATTGAACAACCCTGTGGCGAGGGAGCTTGCTCCCGCTAGACTGCGCAGCAGTCCCCAAAAAGGGCCGCTTCGCGCCCCAGCGGGAGCAAGCTCCCTCGCCACAAAAGGTGTGTGTCCTCTGGAAACTGAACGCTTCACCCCCGCCTTCGGCCTCGGCAATCCGCACCTGCAAACCTTGTGGGGGCCGCTGTGGCGCAAAACCGTCCACCTTGATCGCGAGCGGGAACGCCTGTGGCTGGACGACGGGGATTTTCTCGATCTCGACTGGCATGGCCCGCACAGCGCCGAGGCGCCGCTGGTGCTGGTATTGCACGGGCTGACCGGTTCTTCCAATTCGCCCTACGTCGCCGGAATTCAGGCCGCGCTCGCCGCCCAAGGCTGGGCCAGTGTCGCGCTGAACTGGCGCGGCTGCTCCGGCGAACCCAATCTGCTGCCACGCAGCTACCATTCCGGTGCCAGCGAAGACCTCGCCGAAGCCATCAAACACTTGCGCGCCAAGCGCCCGCTGGCGCCGCTGTATGCGGTTGGTTATTCGTTGGGTGGCAATGTGTTGCTCAAGCATCTGGGCGAGACCGGCAGCGACAGCGGCGTGCTCGGCGCGGTGGCCGTGTCGGTGCCGTTTCGGCTTGATCAGTGTGCCGACCGCATTGGCCAGGGTTTCTCCAAGGTCTATCAAGCACACTTCATGCGCGAGATGGTCGCCTACATCAAGAACAAGCAGCGCCAGTTCCAGCATGACGGGCGTGAGGATGGCCTGGCAGCCCTGGCGGCGCTCGGTTCGCTGGAGAACATGCGCACCTTCTGGGACTTCGACGGCCGGGTCACCGCGCCGCTGCACGGTTTCACCGATGCCGAGGATTACTATCGACGGGCGTCGAGTCGTTACTTTCTCGGTGAAATCCGCACCCCGACCCTGATCATTCAGGCGGCTGACGACCCGTTCGTGTTTCCGCACAGTTTGCCGACTGCCGAGGAGCTGTCCGCCAGCACCCAGTTCGAATTGCAGGCCAAGGGCGGGCACGTCGGCTTTGTCGATGGCACGTTCCGCCAGCCCGGCTATTACCTGGAACGGCGCATTCCGCAATGGCTGGCCCGTGTGACGTCGTGAGCGATCAGGGCGAGTCGATCCGCTTCTGGCAAACCGCGCCGCTGGCCGGGGTCGAGTTGCTGTCGGCGCGCTACATCGAGCATCGCTTCGCCCCGCACGTCCACGACGGTTATGTGATCGGCATGATCATGGCCGGTGCCCAGCGTTATCGCTATCGCGGCGCCGAACACCTCGCCGGCAGCGGCACGCTGGTGCTGATCAATCCGGACGAATTGCACACCGGGCACAAGGGCACTGAGGATGGCTGGCTGTACCGGGCGTTTTATCCCGATACCGGACAGATCGTGTCCTTGCTCGAAGAACTGGAACTGCCCTGCGCGCCGATGCCGGCGTTTGGCGCGACGCTGTACCGCGACCCGGATCTGGTCAACGGCTTCTGTCAGTTGCACCGTTTGCTGGAAAGCCCCGCCACCGCACTGCAACAGCAGACGGTGTGGCGCGAAATGATGATGCTGTTGTTGCAGCGACATGCGGCGGTGCAGATCAACGGCAGCCCGGGCAAGGAACATCGCGCGGTGGTGATGGCCAAGGAGCTGCTGCACGCGCAACTGGCGGCGCCGCCATCGCTGGAAGAACTGGCGGCCGCTGTGAATCTGTCGCCCTTCCACTTCGCCCGTGTCTTCCGCCGCGCCACCGGCATGCCGCCGCACACCTGGCTGATGCAGCAGCGCATCGCCACGGCCCGGGGTTTATTGCAGAGTGGTTGCCTGCCGGTGGAAGTCGCCATGCAGTTGGGTTTTGCCGACCAGAGTCATCTGAGCCGGCAGTTCAAGCAGGTGTATGGCGTGGGGCCGGCGGCGTATCGCAGTGCCCGCGTGGAGCGCTAAAAGATCGCAGCCTGCGGCAGCTCCTACAGGGAAATGCATTCCAATGTAGGAGCTGCCGAAGGCTGCGATCTTTTGATTTTAATCGCCTGTGGCGATGCCCCGAGCAGGCTCGTTGATCCACTCACTCCACGACCCGGCATACAACGAACCCAGCGGATACCCCGCCAGGCACAACGCAAACAGGTTGTGACACGCCGTCACCCCGGAACCGCAATAAGCGACCAGGTCCGTTGGCGAACGATCACCAAGTTTCGCCGCAAAACGCTGCTTGAGCTGCTCCGCTGGCAGGAAGCGTCCGTCGCTGCCGAGGTTCTCGGTAAACGCCGCGCATTGCGCCCCGGGAATGTGCCCGGCAATCGGGTCGATCGGTTCCACCTCACCCTTGAAGCGCGGCAAGGCCCGGGCATCGAGCAATGTCAGCGACGGCTGCGTAAGGCGCTTGTGCAATTGCTCGGCGCTCAGCAGCAGTTTCATGTCTGGCTGACCACTGAAGTTGCCCCGGCTGACCGACGGCGCATCCAGGCTCAGCGGCAACCCCGCCGCGTGCCAAGCCTTGAGGCCGCCGTCGAGAATGAACACGCCATCGCGCTTGCCCAGCCACGCCAGCAACCACCAGGCGCGGGCCGCATAGGCACCGGGGCCGTCGTCGTACAAAACCACGTCGCTGTCGGCATTGATGCCCCAGGCCTGCAGACGCTCGATCAACGCCGCCGGCTCGGGCAACGGGTGACGTCCGGTCACGCCTTTGACCACTTTGCCACTGAGGTCGCGTTCAAGGTCGGCGAAGCGGGCGCCGGCGATGTGCCCTTCGGCATAGCTGCGCTGCCCGTAGTCCGGGTCTTCGAGGGCAAAACGACAATCGAGAATCACCAGCCCCGGCTGCTCCTTGCGGGCATCCAGTGCGGTCGGGCTGAGCAGTTGCGCAATCGGCATGACGGACTCCTGTGAGCGACTTCGAAATGGGTTACCGCCCTTCCTCGAGGGCCTGGGCCAGCGGTACGTAGAACTCGTCGAACAAGGCATTCACCTCTTCGCGGGCCTGATCGGTGACGAATCCGGCTTCCAGCACCAGCACCTGATACACGCCACGCTTGATGGCCTGCTCGCTGAGGTGGTTGGAGTTTTCCCGGGTGGTGCACAGAAAGCGCACCCACGAGGTGAGGATGATCCAGGCATTGATCGTCAGGGACTCGATCTGCACCCGATCCATCTTGAGGATGCCGGCGGCGACAAAGCCCTCGTAGATCGCCATGCCCTGGATCACGCAGCGCTGGGAAAAACGCCGGTAGCGCGCGGCCAGATCCGGGTCACTGTCGAGCAGGTGTTCCAGATCCCGATGCAGAAAGCGGTAGCCCCACATCGCCGACAGCAGCTCCTTGAGGTAATAGCGCTTGTCTTCGACGGTAGCGGCACGCCCCTGCGGCGGGCGCAGAAAGCTGTCGACCAAACTTTCGTACTCACTGAACAAAACGGCGATGATCGCCTGCTTGTTGGGGAAGTGGTAGTACAGATTGCCCGGAGAAATCTCCATGTGCGCGGCAATGTGATTGGTGCTGATGCTGCGCTCGCCCTGCTGATTGAACAGTTCGAGGCTGTTCTGCACGATGCGCTCGCTGGTTTTTATTCGTGGGGCCATGGCTTGAGCTTTAATTCAGAGTGCGGTGAGGGGCATCTTACGACCTAACCGGAATTGGATAAAACAAAGCTGTGTCGGGAAGTCATTTGACTTTCTAGAGCATAGACTCTAAAAAGTCCTCACTACAATAAATCCGGAGCCGACGATGACTGCCGACATTGCTTATCTGCAAACGCTGCAACAGCCCCTGGAAGAGCTGGATCGGCTGTTCGCGGCACAGCGCGCCGCCTACACAGCCAACCCGATGCCACCGGCGGCCCAGCGTCAGCAATGGCTCAAAGCGTTGCGCGAGATGCTCAGCAATGAGCGCCAGGCCTTGATCGACGCCATCAGCGCAGATTTCAGTCATCGCAGCGCCGATGAAACCCTGCTTGCCGAGCTGATGCCCAGCCTGCACGGTATCCATTACGCCAGCCGCCACCTCAAGGGCTGGATGAAGTCGTCGCGACGCAAAGTCGGCATGGCCTTTCAGCCGGCGTCAGCGAAAGTCGTGTACCAGCCGCTCGGCGTGGTCGGCATCATCGTCCCGTGGAACTACCCGCTGTATCTGGCCATCGGTCCACTGGTCGGCGCACTCGCGGCGGGCAACCGGGTGATGCTCAAACTCAGCGAATCGACCCCGGCCACCGGCCAACTGCTCAAAACCCTGCTGGGACGAATTTTCCCCGAAGACCTGGTCTGCGTGGTGCTCGGCGAGGCCGACATCGGCGTGGCGTTCTCCCGTCTGCGCTTTGATCACTTGCTGTTCACCGGCGCCACCAGCATCGGCAAGCATGTGATGCGCGCGGCGGCGGAAAACCTGACCCCGGTAACACTCGAACTGGGCGGCAAGTCCCCGGCCATTGTCTCCGGCGACGTACCGCTCAAGGACGCCGCCGAACGCATCGCCTTCGGTAAAACCCTCAACGCCGGCCAGACCTGCGTCGCGCCCGATTATGTGCTGGTGCCGCAAGACCGTGTCGGCGCGTTCGTCGAAGCCTATCGCCAGGTGGTCAACAATTTCTATCCGACCCTCGCCGACAACCCGGACTACACCGCGATCATCAACGAGCGCCAACTGACGCGGCTCAACAGTTATGTCAGCGACGCCACCAGCAAGGGCGCGCTGCTGATTCCGCTGTTCGAACAAGGCCAGGGCCGGCGCATGCCGCACAGCCTGCTGCTCAATGTCACTGACGAGATGACCGTGATGCAGGACGAAATCTTCGGCCCGCTGCTGCCGATCGTGCCGTATCAGGATCTTGATCAGGCGTTTGCCTACATCAATCAGCGCCCGCGTCCTCTGGCGCTTTACTACTTCGGCTACGACAAACGCGAACAGAACCGCGTGCTGCACGAGACCCACTCCGGCGGCGTGTGCCTGAACGACACCTTGTTGCACGTGGCGCAGGACGACATGCCATTCGGCGGCATCGGCCCGTCGGGCATGGGCCACTATCACGGCCACGAAGGCTTCCTGACTTTCAGCAAGGCCAAGGGCGTACTGATCAAACAGCGCTTCAACGCCGCGAAGTTGATCTATCCGCCGTACGGCAAATCGATCCAGAAACTGATCCAGAAGCTGTTCATCCGCTAATCGTCGTCACCGCCGGGTAATAACAACAATGCACCCAAGCCTGACCGAAACACCTGCCCTGTCGCGCCGTGGCCTGCTGAAATTCAGCCTCGGTGCCACCGCGGTCCTCGCCACCGCCGGCCTCGGCGCCAGCCTCAGTGGTTGTTCATCGAGTGTCGCGGCCAATGGCTTCGTCACTTTGCGCGACGGCGACCTGCTGTTCCTGCGGGCACTGATTCCGGTGATGCTCGAAGGCGCCGTGGCCACCGAGAAAATGCCCGGTGTGGTGGATGCCACTCTGAAGTCGCTGGACTTCAGCCTCGATCACCTGTCGCCGGAGATGCTCAAACTCACCCGACAACTGTTCGACGTGCTCGGCATGGCCGTCACCCGCGGGCCGCTCACCGGCATCTGGGGCAGTTGGGAAAACGCCAGCCCCGAGGCGATGCGTCACTTCCTCGAACGTTGGCAGAACAGTTCATTGAGCCTGCTGCGCATGGGCCACAGTTCTTTGCAGCAGATGGTGATGATGGCCTGGTACACCCGCGCCGAGTCCTGGGGCCATTGCGGCTACCCCGGCCCGCCTACTGTTTAATACCGAGTCGCGCCGTTCGCGAGCAGGCTCGCTCCCACATTTGCACCGCATTCCTCCTGTGGGAGCGAGCTTGCTCGCGAAGGGGCCCGCCAGAACAACAAGAACAAGAGAACCTGATCAATGCCCGTACCCGACCCGTTCCGCGAAGGCCTCGCCCGTGGCTGGAAAACCTACAACGGCGCCCAACTGACCGACGACCTGACGCTGCAAACCGACGTGGCCATCATCGGCAGCGGTGCCGGAGGCGGCACCACGGCGGAAATCCTCAGCGCCGCCGGTTACAAAGTGCTGCTGATCGAAGAAGGCCCGCTCAAGACCAGTTCCGACTTCAAAATGCTTGAAGACCAGGCCTACAGCAGCCTCTATCAGGAAGGCATCGGCCGCATGAGCAAGGACGGCGCGATCACCATTCTGCAGGGTCGTGCGGTGGGCGGCACCACGCTGATCAACTGGACGTCGAGCTTCCGCACGCCCGAGCCGACCCTCGAACACTGGGCCAGGGAACACAACGTCAAAGGCCACAGCCCGGCCGAGATGGCGCCGTGGTTCGAGAAAATGGAACAGCGCCTCGGCGTCGCGCCATGGAGGGTCCCGCCCAATGCCAACAACGACGTGATCCGCAAGGGCTGCGAGCAACTCGGCTACAGCTGGCACGTGATCCCGCGCAACGTCCGTGGCTGCTGGAACCTTGGCTATTGCGGCATGGGCTGCCCGACCAATGCCAAGCAGTCGATGATGGTCACCACCATTCCGGCGACCCTGGAAAAGGGCGGCGAGCTGCTGTACCTGGCCCGCGCGGAAAAACTGTTGATCAGCGGCGACAAAATCACCGGCCTGCAATGCGTGGCGATGGACGAGCGCTGCGTCGCGCCGACCGGACGCAAAATCACGGTCAAGGCCCGGCATTACGTGCTGGCCGGCGGCGGCATCAACAGCCCGGCCCTGCTCTTGCGTTCAGACGCGCCGGACCCGCATCAGCGCCTCGGCAAACGCACCTTTTTGCATCTGGTTAACATGTCTGCGGGGCGCTTCGACGAGGTGATCAATCCGTTCTACGGCGCGCCGCAGTCGATCTACTCGGATCATTTCCAGTGGAAGGACGGCACCAGCGGGCCGATGGGCTACAAACTCGAAGTGCCACCGCTGCAACCGGCTCTGGCGGCAACGCTGCTCGGCGGCTTCGGCCAGCAGAACGCCGAACACATGGCTGATCTGCCGCGCACGCACGCGATGCTGGCGCTGCTGCGCGACGGTTTCCATCCGGACAGCCCCGGCGGCAGTGTCGAATTGCGCGGCGACGGCTCACCAGTGCTCGACTATCAAGTCTCGCCTTACGCCTGGGAGGGCTTGCGTCGCGCGTTTCACAGCATGGCCGAGATCCAGTTCGCCGGCGGCGCGAAAGCGGTAATGCCGATGCACGCCGATGCGCGCTACGTAAACACCCTGGCCGAGGCGCGCAAATTGATCGACGGTCTGAGCCTTGAGCTCTACCGCACGCGACTGGGCAGTGCCCACGTGATGGGCGGTTGCGCAATGGGTGAAGACCCGAAAAACGCGGTTACCGACAGCCTTGGCCGGCATCATCAACTGAGCAATCTTTCGGTTCACGACGGCTCGCTGTTCCCCACCAGCATTGGCGCCAACCCGCAATTGTCGGTGTATGGACTGACCGCACAACTGGCGACATCCCTCGCCGATCGGCTGAGAAATCCGTGAAAAAAACGGTTTATCGCGTCGTCTATAGTGCTTTCTTACCCAACAGGCGACTTGGCCGACCGGGACGGCTGCGATACCATCCGACTCCCCAACGGACTCCCGCCAGGACGACGCGATGAACCGAGTGTTGTACCCAGGTACCTTCGACCCTATTACCAAAGGGCATGGCGATCTGGTCGAACGCGCCTCGCGCCTGTTCGATCACGTGATCATTGCGGTCGCCGCCAGCCCGAAGAAAAATCCGCTGTTCCCGCTGGAACAACGGGTTGAGCTGGCTCGCGAGGTCACCAAACACCTGCCCAACGTCGAAGTGGTCGGCTTCTCGACGCTGCTGGCGCATTTCGCCAAGGAGCAGAACGCCAATGTGTTTCTGCGCGGCCTGCGTGCGGTGTCGGACTTCGAATACGAATTCCAGCTGGCCAACATGAACCGCCAGTTGGCCCCGGACGTCGAGAGCCTGTTTCTCACCCCGTCCGAGCGTTATTCGTTCATTTCCTCGACGCTGGTGCGGGAAATCGCCGCGCTGGGCGGCGATATCAGCAAGTTCGTGCACCCGGCCGTGGCCGATGCCCTGACCCTACGCTTCAAAAAGTAGGAGCTGCCGAAGGCTGCGATCTTTTGCTTTTAAAGATTGCAGTCTCGTGCCCTTGATCGCAGCCGCGTGCACTGTTCTCGCCAATGCGGCACAATTGCGCGCATTGATTTATTGCGCCCGGGCCTGCCGCCCCGGCTGGAGTTAGCATGTCCCTGATCATCACCGACGATTGCATCAACTGCGACGTCTGCGAACCCGAGTGCCCGAACGCTGCCATTTCCCAAGGCGAAGAGATCTACGTGATCGACCCGAACCTGTGCACCCAGTGCGTTGGCCACTACGACGAACCGCAGTGCCAACAGGTCTGCCCGGTGGATTGCATTCCGCTGGACGAGGCGCATCCGGAGACTGAAGAACAGTTGATGGAAAAGTACCGCAAGATCACCGGCAAGGCCTGAGTCCTTCAGCGCCTGTTCCGACGCCATCGCGGGCGAGCCCGCTCCCACAGGGTTGTGTGGTGATACACAAATCGTGTGAACACCGAAATCCTTGTGGGAGCGGGCTTGCCCGCGATGAGGCCATCAATGACACCGCTGATCTCGGATCAGCTCACTCACGCTGCTCAAACCCCTCCCCCGTACACCCCAGACACCGCACAAAAGCAGCTTTCGCCGGATCCACCACCAGCGCCTGTCCCGCATCGCCCACCCCGCCACCCAGCGCGGTAAACGGCAATGACACCACAAACACCCCCGCACCCAGCACCGTTGCCACCACCAATAAAGGTCGGGCAATCAGCAAATCGCCGATCATGGCGTAGGCGGGAGGGTTCTGGATGGCGTAGCGCGGATCACCGCTGCCGTTTTCCGTGGCCTGAACGGCCAGGCTGAAACACAGCAGCAGTGTGACAAACAGGACTTGCAAGGACTTCATGGCACGATCCTTCGGGCTGAACAGTGAGACCACTCACTATAGACCGTAGGACTTTTTCAGCTTTTTGCCTCAGGTCTGACAGCGCGGACAGAACACACTGGCCCGTTGCCCCAGCTTCACTTCCCGCAGACCGGTGCCGCAGACCTTGCAGTGCTCACCGCCACGACCATAAACGAAGAGCTCCTGCTGGAAGTACCCCGGTTGCCCATCGCCGCCAATGAAATCACGCAACGTGGTGCCGCCGCGCTCGATGGCTGCGGCCAGGATGCGTTTGATCTCGATCGCCAGCTTCAGGTAACGCGCCCGGGAAATGCTCTTGGCTTCGCGCCGCGGATCAATCCCGGCGGCGAACAGCGCTTCGGTCGCGTAAATATTGCCGACGCCCACCACCACCGCGTTGTCCATGATGAACGGCTTGACCGCCATCGAACGCCCGCGTGACAACTGGAACAGCCGCTCGCCGTCGAACAGATCGGTCAATGGCTCCGGCCCGAGGCGAATCAGCAGTTCGTGATTGAGCGGGTCGCTACTCCAGAGCATCGCACCGAACCGGCGCGGATCGGTGTAGCGCAGGGCCAGCCCGGATTCCAGCTCGATATCGACATGCTCATGCTTGGCCGCCGGCATCCCGGCCTCAACCAGCCGCAAGTTACCGGACATGCCCAAGTGGCTGATCAGCGTGCCGACCTCGGCGTTGATCAGCAAATACTTGGCCCGCCGCTCGACCAGCACGATGCGCTGCCCGGACAGGCGCACATCGAGGTCCTCGGGAATCGGCCAGCGCAACCGGCGATCACGCACGATGACCCGGCTGACACGCTGACCTTCCAGGTGCGGAGCAATGCCCCGGCGGGTGGTTTCGACTTCCGGCAGTTCAGGCATGGCGTCCTCGAATCAATGCGCGCCGAGGTCGCGGATGGTCTGTTTGAGGGTTTCGAAATCGTAGTCCGACAAGCCCACGTAATCGAGAATCAGCGCACCGATGCTGTTCCACTCGTGGTCCTCGGTCTGGTTGCCCAGCACCCGATACGACGCACAGATGTGTTCGGCCATCTTCAGGATCGCCAGCAGATTCTTCATCTGGCTGTTGCGCGAGGACTCGTCGCTGAAGATCGCCAGCGCATTGTGGTGATTGGCAATCGCCGTGCTGACATGTTCCGGCAAGCGCCACGACTTGGCGGTGTAATAGCCGACTACGGCGTGGTTGGTGTTGAACTCGCTGTTTTCGGTGTCCACCACCCGGCATTCGGCGCTGGCGTTGGCATAAGCCTTTTCCAGTACCGACATGTAGTTGGGGAAGCGCTGCAGCATCAACGGCACGCCGCAGTCGTGGAACAAGCCCAAGGCGTAGGCTTCGTCGCCGGCCTGGGTGCCGATGCGCTTGGCCAGGGTCAGGCACGTCATCGCCACGTCCTGGGCGGTGTCCCAGAAACGGTTGAGGGTGACGATGGTGTCATCGTTCATCTCGCCCTTGATCGACTGCGCGTTGATCAGGTTGATGATCGAACGGCTGCCCAACAGGTTCACCGCACGCTGGATCGAGGTGATCTTGTTGCTCAGGCCGTAATACGGCGAATTGACGATTTTCAGCAGCGAACCGGACAGACCGGGATCCTGGGAGATCAGCTTGGCGATCACCTCCAGGTCCGGGTCGGGCATGTACTGCTCCATTTGCAGATCCACCATGATCTGCGGCTGCGCCGGCACACTGATGCCTTGCAGGGATTGTTGAATCTGTTCGGTGGTCAGCTCTTGGGACATAAGTACACACTCTGGGACAGGCGGCGATTCTAACCTCTAAAAACCGCACGACGACACACCAGTGGGCAATTGTCAGGAACTTTCATTCACGCTCAGGCTTCGGACTTTGTAAGGCCGACCGGACAATCAAGCACCGGCGCGGCGGTAATTTCCCGCAGACTCAGGAGCTTATCGATGACTACCTCCCTCACCGGCAAACGCGTCGCCATTTTGGTAACAGACGGTTTCGAACAGGTCGAACTGACCGGGCCCAAGCAAGCACTGGAGCAAGCCGGCGCTCAGGTCGACATCCTCTCGGCCGAGGCCGGCAAGGTCAAAGGCTGGCACCACGACAAGCCGGCGGATGACTTCAAGGTTGATCAGACTTTCCAAGGCGCCAGCAGCGAACAATACGACGCGATCGTCCTGCCGGGCGGCGTGCAGAACTCCGACACCATCCGCATCGACCAGGACGCCCAGCATCTGGTGAAAACCGGGGCCTCCGCCGGCAAACCGATTGCGGTGATCTGCCATGGCGGCTGGTTGCTGATTTCCGCCGGGTTGGTCAACGGCAAAACCATGACCAGTTACAAGACGCTCAAGGATGACTTGGTGAATGCCGGGGCCAACTGGGTGGATAAAGAAGTGGTCAAGGACGGTCATCTGATCAGCAGCCGTCAGCCGGATGATATTCCGGCGTTCAACAAGGAGCTGATCGACGCGCTGTCAGCCTGATCCGTGGGCTACTGAATTCATGTGGTGAGGGGATTTATGTGGCGAGGGGATTTATCCCCGATGGACAGCGCAGCTGTCCCAAATCGATTCACGCGGTCAGTCAGACAACTGCGTTCGGGGTTTGCGGCTGCTACGCAGCCGATCGGGGATAAATCCCCTCGCCACAGTAAACTCCTTCTTCACTGATTGCCCTTGCCACATGTCCACTCACCAGCCAATCAGGCTGAGCAACACGCTATACTCCCGCTCTTTTTTCCGGAGCGACGTCATGTCCCTGCCTAGCCTGCGCCTTAAAGCCAACGCCGACCGTCGCCTGCGCAACGGCCACTTGTGGGTCTACAGCAACGAAATCGATGTGGCCGCCACGCCACTGCACGGCTTCAAGGCCGGCGATCAGGCGATCCTCGAAGCCGCTGGCGGCAAGCCGCTGGGCATCGTCGCCATGAGCCCGAACAACCTGATCTGCGCGCGTCTGCTGTCGCGCGACATCAAGTTGCCGCTGGACAAGTCGCTGCTGGTGCACCGCCTGAACGTGGCCCTGTCACTGCGCGAGCGTCTGTTCGACAAGCCGTTCTACCGCCTGGTCTACGGCGACTCCGATCTGCTGCCAGGTCTGGTAGTCGACCGTTTCGGCGACATCCTCGTCGTGCAGATCGCCTCGGCGACCATGGAAGCGCATAAAGATGCTGTGATCGCTGCACTGACCCAAGTGCTCAAGCCGAGCGGCATCCTGTTCAAGAACGATTCCGCCGCCCGTGATGCCGAAGGCCTCAACCGCTACGTCGAAACCGTGTTCGGCCTGGTGCCGGAGTGGGTAGCCCTGGAAGAGAACGGTGTGAAATTCGAAGCGCCGGTCATTGGCGGCCAGAAAACCGGCTGGTTCTACGACCACCGCATGAACCGCGCCCGCCTCGCCCCTTACGCCAAAGGCAAACGCGTCCTCGACCTCTATAGCTACATCGGTGGCTGGGGCGTGCAGGCTGCGGCGTTCGGCGCCAGTGAAGTGTTCTGCGTCGATGCATCGGGCTTTGCCCTCGACGGCGTCGAGCGTAACGCCGCGCTGAACGGCTTCGCCGACAAGATGACCTGCATCGAAGGCGATGTCTTTGAAGCGCTGAAGGAACTCAAGGCCAGCGAAGAACGTTTCGACGTGATCGTTGCCGACCCGCCTGCGTTCATCAAGCGCAAGAAAGACATGAAGAACGGCGAAGGCGCCTACCGTCGGCTCAACGAGCAAGCCATGCGCCTGCTGACCAAGGACGGCATTCTGGTCAGCGCTTCATGCTCCATGCACCTGCCGGAAGACGACCTGCAGAACATCCTGCTGACCAGCGCCCGTCACCTGGACCGCAACATCCAGTTGCTCGAACGCGGCGGTCAAGGCCCGGACCATCCGGTACACCCGGCAATCGCCGAGACTCGCTACATCAAGAGCATCACCTGCCGTCTGCTGCCGAACAGCTGATAGGCTCATGAAACGGGGAGCCTGCGGGCTTCCCGTTGCTTTACGGCGATGCAATATCGTCGAATTTCTTTCCTTTTCCTACAACTAACTTCCTACATGTACGCAGGACATTTCCCTGCGCGTTGAATTTCAAGAACTAATACTTACAAACTTGACCTTGCAGCACATCCACTCCGACAAAATTAATAGAAATTTCCTACCCAAGTATCGCTTGCCAATAATTCATTACAACCTATTATTAAGTTGTCACCACGACGGTGACATTCACTCTCAATGAACAAGGAGTTCATACTTATGAAAGCAATTACTCTGGAAACCAACAAAATCGCAAACCTGGCTTTTCTGGTTGCGCCTAAAGCCCGCTAAGTAAACCGGAACGCTGGGGAGTGCCGGCACCCCAGCGTTCTTTCGACTACGCCCAGAGTGATGAATACAACATGTACATCAATCCTTATTTATTCATATTGCCGCGCTCGCCCGGACAAATAGTCTGGAACTACAAAGACCACACTCAACATGAACTGGACCTGAGCTACTCTTGTCGACTTGCACAACTAATCAATGATCCGGAACAGTTCGACAGACGCAACATAATAGACTCACAACTTCTAAACGCAGGCATATTAACCGTTGCAAAAATAGACAGTCCGCCATGGGGCTGGGACGAGCTGTCGAAGATTTATCATATTGGTACCCAGAACATTCCCTGCGAACAGACGCCCCAGAATATTCATGAGTGGTCCAGGCAATACCTGAACCATTGCAGTGCGGTGCTGACCACACCGGCACCCGCTCAAGATCGCCCGATACTTGAAGACGCACCTCGAATCGCCCTCCCCGCCTCTGCGGCCCTGACCGTCGCCAGCCTGGGTAATGTCCTGCGCTTGAGAAAAACCTGCCGCTCCTTTACTGGCGAAGCGATCACGCTCGGCGACGTCGGCACGCTGATGTATCTCACACTGGGTTTTCTTCACCATCGCGACCATGACCGCGACGAAAGCATCGCCGAAGGCCTCGGCGCCCGTCGCAGCAGTCCCTCCGGAGGTGGACTGAATGCCTGTGAAGGCTTTCTTCTGGCACGCAATATCGAGGGTCTTGAACCGGGCCTCTACGCCTATCACCCGGCAGAACACGCGCTCACCCGGGTCAACCCATTGCCCGAACCTGCGCTCGGCCATTTGCTGGCGGGCCAGCATTTCATCAATAACCTGCCTCTGGGCCTGTTCATCACCGCTCGTTTCGACAAGCTCTGGTGGAAGTATGAACACTCGCGCGCCTATCGCATGGCGTTCGTCGAGGCGGGTCATCTGTCGCAGACCTTTCAACTGGTGGCCACGGCGCTGGGCCTGGGAACGTGGCTGACCGGGGCATTCGCTGATCGGCAGGTCGAAGCCCTGCTCAAGCTCGAAGGCAGCGCTGAACAACCGTTGTTCTTTGTCGGCTGCGGTGCCAGCGACGGTCAGGCAATGTGTCAGGAAATGCGCGAGCTGTTGCTGGAGACGCGGAAATGAACGTGCCATCCACGGATCTTCCCGAAGCGCCAACGTCCTGGGCGCTTCGATTCACCCTCGGCGACTGGAACAACCACGCTTCGGTACGCACCAGCCGGCACGACTACCAGTTGCCGGAAGACCTGCAGCTGCAACTGCAGACCCGCTTCTGGTTCCCGCCGGCCTTCCTGCCGTATCTGTCCCATCCGGCCATCGAAGCCGCAGGCAGCAAGGTCATGCATCGGCTGGCAGCCAGCCACCTGGTGCACTTCCTGGACTACACCACGCTGCTTGAACACCGCATCGTCAACCGCGCCGTGGAAACCATCGTCCACGGCGAGTTGCCCGCCTACATTCCTTCACGGATGAAAACCGCCGCGCTGCAACTGTATACCGACGAGGGTTATCACGCGCTGTTCTCCCATCATCTGGCCGAACAGATCGCCGAACTGCATGGTTTTACCGGTCGCCCGCAGATGCCGCTGCGCATCACCCGCCTGACCGGTCAGATTGCCCGAACGCCGGAGAGTAAACGCCCACTGGCATGGTTTCTGCTGGGTTTCGTCTCGGAAACCATCATTGCCCGGGAGCTGCTGGATGTGTGTCGGGAAACGCTGGTCAGCAGCGTGAATGACATGTTGCGCGATCATCTCGCTGACGAAGCGCGCCACAGCCGGTTTTTTTCCGAAGTCTTCCACTACCTCTGGTTGACCCTGAACAGCCGCCAGCGCGCCTTCGTTGCCAGAACCTTGCTGGAGACCCTGGCGACCTTCTTCGAAGTGGACGAGCAATGGCTGCACCAAAGCCTGCGCCGCGCCGGTATCGGCGAAGGTGCGATCAAGGAAATCCTCGACAGCCTGACCAACGAGCACGCCAGCCGCCAGCGTGCCAGATCCGGAGCCGTGGCCACACTTGCCGCACTCGAAAGGGCCGGATTTTTCGCGCTACCCAACAACCGCAAACTTTTCGCCAAGGCAGGACTGATCGATGCGTGAAGGAAGAAAGGCAGTCACAACCCGACAACGCCGCGGGGCGGTCAGTCTGCTGTTGGCCATGGTGCTGCTGGGTGTGTTTCCGCTGGATGTTCTGCTGCCTTCGTTCCCGGCGCTGGCCGAACACTTCGCCCGCACTCCAGCCGATATTGCCCTGTCGATCAGCCTGTTCGCCGTGGGCATTGCCTTTGCCCAACTGATGATCGGGCCGTTGTCCGACGTCATCGGGCGCAAGGGACTTTTACTCGCCGGCATGGGAGTCTCGATCCTCGGCGCCATCGGTTGCGTGATGACCAGTCACTACACGCTGTTCATGACCTTTCGCATCGTGCAGGCCATCGGCTGCGGCTGTTTTGTCCTGTCGCAGGCGCTGGTACAGGATCTGTTCGATGGCAAGGAGCGCGATCGCCTGCGAATCCTGATGGTGACCGCCACCGGGATCTTCATCTCTCTGTCACCGCTGGCTGGCAGCTTCCTGCAAGCGGCCCTGGGCTGGCGCGGCAGCTTCTGGCTGTTCATCGCCCTGGCGGCTGCGGTGTTGCTCAAGGCCTGGCTGTTTCTCGACGGTGGTCGGCCAGACGTCAACGCTACACCGCTCAATTTCCTCAGCGCCTATCGACGGGTGCTCGGGGATTTCGAGTTCGTCGGCTACTGGCTGATTTCAGCTTTCGCATTCGCCTGCCACTTCTCGTTCATCGTCATTTCGCCGTTGATCTTCATGGATCAATTGCAGCTGTCCGCCTTCGACTTCTCGTTGATCCTGCTGATCTACGGTGCGGCCTATGTAACAGGCGGAATTGCCGCCGCGCTATTGAGCCGACGCATCAGTTCTGCGCAACAGATCGTGGCCGGGTTGAGCCTGATCCTGCTGGCGGGGCTGGTGATGCTATTTCTGTCGCAGCACTTCGCGCTCTCGCCCGCCACGGTATTGATCCCGATGCTGATCTGCACCGCCGGCACCACCATCTCACGCCCGGCCGCCACCTCACGAGCCATGGACCTGTTCCCGGAGAACGCCGGTACGTCAGCCTCGGCCGGCAGCACAATCATTTTTATTTGTGGTGGGTTGATCAGCGCACTGATCAGCCTCAGCCCGAGCAATCTGCAAGCGACCCTCGGCTACAGTTTTGTTCTGCTCAGTTGCATCGCACTGGCATTGAACAAGCGGATCAGCCATCGCGCCAGCGTCATCGAAAGCGGCGCCGTCACGCCCTCTGGCAGCGATTGAGCCTGCCAGTCGTCCTGCCACACGCACCGTCGGCACAGGAACAACGCTTTGCGCCATTCCCTCCGGGCGCCAGCGGTGTAGAATCGGCTGATTCATCGCCATTCATCCCCCGGCGGGTTTATGAGCTCAGGCTGAGGCAAGCGGCGATCCCGCAAAGTCATCGGCAACATCCAGGACACACGGCCATTTCTGAGTGTTCCAGACGTCAATAGAAGCTCACTCCCTTTTGATACCTGATTTAGCCGCCCGGAGTGCTCCATGCCAGATTACCGCTCGAAAACATCCACCCACGGCCGCAACATGGCCGGCGCCCGCGCACTGTGGCGCGCCACCGGGATGAAAGATGACGACTTCAAGAAGCCGATCATCGCCATTGCCAACTCCTTTACCCAGTTCGTGCCGGGCCACGTGCACCTCAAAGACCTCGGTCAACTGGTCGCTCGTGAGATCGAACGCGCCGGTGGCGTCGCGAAAGAATTCAATACCATCGCCGTGGATGACGGCATCGCCATGGGCCACGACGGCATGCTGTATTCGCTGCCGAGCCGCGAGATCATCGCCGACTCCGTCGAATACATGGTCAACGCCCACTGCGCCGACGCCATCGTCTGCATCTCCAACTGCGACAAGATCACCCCCGGCATGCTGATGGCCGCCTTGCGCCTGAACATTCCGGTGATCTTCGTGTCCGGTGGTCCGATGGAAGCCGGCAAGACCAAACTCGCTTCCCACGGCCTCGACCTCGTCGACGCCATGGTGATCGCCGCCGACTCCAGCGCTTCTGACGAGAAAGTCGCCGAGTACGAGCGCAGCGCCTGCCCGACCTGCGGTTCCTGCTCCGGCATGTTCACCGCCAACTCGATGAACTGCCTGACCGAAGCCCTCGGCCTGGCATTGCCGGGCAACGGTTCGACCCTCGCTACCCACAGTGATCGCGAGCAGCTGTTCCTGCAGGCCGGCCGCACCATCGTCGAGCTGTGCAAGCGCTACTACGGCGAAAACGACGAATCCGTGCTGCCGCGCAACATCGCCAACTTCAAGGCGTTCGAGAACGCGATGATGCTCGACATCGCCATGGGCGGTTCGACCAACACCATCCTGCACCTGCTGGCTGCCGCCCAGGAAGCCGAGATCGATTTCGACCTGCGCGACATCGACCGTCTCTCGCGCAGCGTGCCGCAACTGTGCAAAGTGGCGCCGAACATCCAGAAGTACCACATGGAAGACGTGCACCGCGCTGGCGGCATCTTCAGCATCCTCGGTTCGCTGGCACGCGGCGGTCTGCTGCACACCGACCTGCCGACCGTGCACAGCCGCAGCATGGAAGAAGCCATCGCCAAGTGGGACATCACCCAGACCGACGATGAAGCCGTGCATCACTTCTTCAAGGCCGGCCCGGCGGGCATCCCAACCCAGACCGCGTTCAGCCAGTCGACCCGTTGGGAAACCCTGGATGACGACCGTGAAAACGGCTGCATCCGCAGCTTCGAACACGCCTACTCGAAAGAAGGCGGCCTGGCCGTGCTGTACGGCAACATCGCCCTCGACGGCTGCGTGGTGAAAACCGCCGGCGTCGATGAGTCGATCCACGTCTTCGAAGGCAACGCGAAGATCTTCGAAAGCCAGGACAGCGCGGTGCGCGGCATCCTTGCCGACGAAGTGAAGGAAGGCGACATCGTCATCATTCGCTACGAAGGTCCGAAAGGTGGCCCGGGCATGCAGGAAATGCTCTACCCGACGTCGTACCTGAAGTCCAAAGGCCTGGGCAAAGCCTGTGCATTGCTCACCGACGGTCGCTTCTCCGGCGGTACTTCCGGTCTGTCGATCGGTCACGCTTCGCCAGAGGCCGCGGCCGGCGGCGCGATCGGTCTGGTTAAGGATGGCGACAAAGTGCTGATCGACATTCCGAACCGCTCGATCAACCTGTTGGTCAGCGATGAAGAACTGGCTGCACGCCGGGTCGAGCAGGACAAGAAAGGCTGGAAACCGGTCGAACAGCGTCCACGCAAAGTGACCACCGCCCTGAAGGCCTACGCCCTGCTGGCGACCAGCGCGGACAAGGGCGCCGTGCGTAACAAGGCGATGCTCGACGGGCTGTAAGTTTTAGCCGCCGAATAAAAATGCCCCGCCAAGTGCGGGGCATTTTTTTGCTTGATCGAATCAATGGGTGAACACGAGGGCCCCATCGCTGGCGAGCCAGCTCCCACAGGGATTTATGGTGTTCTCAACATTTGTGTTTCACCTTGGACACTGTGGGAGCTGGCTTGCCAGCGATGGGAGCGACCCGGTCTTACTGAATTTCCTCTGGCTTCACAATCACCCAGTTCTTGTCCGCCGTCACCGGCAACCCTTCCTTGGCCTGCGCCGCCGCGTGCTTGGCCATCATGCCGTTCAATTGAGTCATGTATTTGTCCTTGCGGTTGACCCACAAGTGAATGCCGCCCTTGGCTACATCCACATCGTGGAACAGCATGTAGCCGTCGCTGCTCGGGGTGTCGCCGCCCACCAGTACCGGTTTTTTCCACTCGTCGATGTAGGTCAGGATCGCCGCATGCTTGCCGGCCATCCAGGTCGCCGGGGTCCACAGGTACGGCGTCAGTTCGAGGCCGAGGTTGGCCTTCTCGTCATACTTGCCGGCGGTGATCTGTTTGCGCGCAGTGGTCAGTTCGCCGGTTTCGCGGTTCTTCAGCAGCGTGGTCACGCCGATCACGTTTTGCGGTTTGACGTTGTAGCCGTACTTCGGATCGGCCGCGACCATGCGTACCAGTTCTTCCGAGGCAGCGGTCATCACGTAGACCTCGATGCCATTCTCCATCAACTTGTTGTACAGCTCGGCCTGGCCGGTGAAGACTTTCGGCGGCTGCACATCGAGGTTCTTCACCACGTCGCCGTCGTAATAGGTCGCCGGCACCGGTTTGCCCGACGCCATCAGCTCATCGACGTAGCCTTTGAGTTCCTTGAGCGTGAAGCCGGAGAATACCTGCGCCACCCACGGGTAGCAGACCATGTCGTCGACTTCGCACAGGCGATAGTAGTAACTGAACAGGCTTTCCTTGTGGTCGGCGGTGTCCTTGAACGGCATCAGTTTCAGGGAGGGATCGAGTTTGTCGCGGGTGATCAGGCCCTTGTTTTCCATGAACGGCAGCAACGACTCTTCGAGGTCATAGCGGTAACTGGTGTTGTCCATGTCGAACACCGCGTAGTTACCTTTGTTGGCGTTGGCCGCGATCATCGCGTCCAGTGCCTTGGCCTGATCCGCCGGCCAGTGCTTGAGATCGGTGGCGAATGCGTGAGCGGCCAAGCCCAATCCAAGCACCACAGCGAGCATTTTCGGTGCGAACTTCATCGACGTTTTCTCCCTGACTGAAAGACATCGACGCTAACAAATAAGTGTGACAGTCCTCGTCTGTCAGCGACCGCTTACGTCTCCTCAACGCCAGTTGCATTGCCGAGAGCGACAAGCGCTTATTCCAAAAACGACGGACAACCTGCTATTTCGGTATTAATTCATTGGAAATCAAACTGTTAGGCTTGCCGGTTCGCAGTTGCCCCAGAAGGCGACTGGCACAAGTCTTATCGGAGTCTTCATGAATCTGCCGCTGATCCTCAATCTGCTGGTGTTCCTCGCCCTGCTCTTCGGTCTGGCGCAAACCCGCCACACGACGTGGAGCCTGGCGAAAAAAGTCCTGCTCGCACTGGTGCTGGGCGTGGCGTTCGGCGTGGCCCTGCACACCGTTTACGGTGCCGGCAATCCGGTGCTGAAAGCCTCGATCGGCTGGTTCGATCTGGTCGGCAACGGTTACGTGCAGTTGCTGCAAATGATCGTGATCCCGCTGGTATTCGCCTCGATCCTCAGCGCGGTGGCACGTCTGCACAACGCGTCGTCACTGGGCAAGATCAGTTTCCTGACCATCGGCACGCTGCTGTTGACCACCGCGATTGCGGCACTGATCGGTATCGGCCTGACCAACCTGTTCGGCCTCACCGCCGAAGGCCTGGTCGCCGGTACTCAGGAAATGGCCCGTCTGCAAACCATCCAGACCGACTACGCCGGCAAGGTCGCCGACCTGAATGTGCCGCAGCTGCTGCTGTCGTTCATTCCGCAGAACCCGTTCGCCGACCTGGCCCGGGCCAAGCCGACCTCGATCATCAGCGTGGTGATCTTCGCGGCTTTCCTCGGTGTCGCGGCGCTGCAACTGCTCAAGGATGACGTCGAAAAAGGCCAGAAAGTCATCAACGCCATCGACACCTTGCAAGCCTGGGTGATGCGTCTGGTGCGTCTGGTGATGAAGCTGACCCCGTACGGCGTATTGGCGCTGATGACCAAAGTGGTCGCCGGCTCCAACCTGCAAGACATCATCAAGCTCGGCAGTTTCGTCGTGGTTTCGTACCTCGGTCTGGGCCTGATGTTCGTGGTGCATGGCCTGCTGGTGTCAGCGGCCGGGATCAACCCGCTGCGGTTCTTCCGCAAGATCTGGCCGGTGCTGACGTTCGCGTTCACCAGCCGTTCCAGCGCGGCGAGTATTCCGCTGAGCATCGAAGCGCAGACCCGTCGTCTGGGCATTCCGCAGTCAGTGGCAAGTTTTGCCGCCTCGTTCGGTGCGACCATCGGCCAGAACGGTTGCGCCGGCCTGTACCCGGCGATGCTCGCGGTGATGGTGGCGCCAACGGTCGGCATCAATCCGCTGGATCCGCTGTGGATCGCGACGCTGGTGGCGATTGTGACCCTGAGCTCGGCCGGTGTGGCCGGTGTTGGTGGCGGCGCGACGTTTGCCGCGCTGATCGTGCTGCCGGCGATGGGTTTGCCGGTGTCACTGGTGGCGCTGCTGATTTCGGTTGAGCCGCTGATCGACATGGGCCGTACGGCGTTGAACGTGAGTGGTTCGATCACTGCCGGTGCGATTACCAGTCAGGTGATGCAGCAGACGGATAAAGCGCTGCTGGATGCGGATGAGCATGCGGAGCTTGCTCAGGCTTGATGTAAAGCAAGATCAAAAGATCGCAGGCTTCGCCAGCTCCTACAGGGGACATGCGTAAACCTTGTAGGAGCTGCCGCAGGCTGCGATCTTTTAGGCTTTTTCCCAGACTTCGAAGTTGTACGCGGGCTTGTCGCCCTCAGCCGGATTCGGCACGTTCGACACCAGCTTCCACTGGTTCAGGTCAAACTCCGGAAACCACGCATCCCCTTCCGGGCTCAGCGCCACACGGGTCAGATACAGACGATCGGCCTGCGCCAGCCCTTGCGCATACAACTGCGCGCCGCCAATCAGCATCAACTCATCGACGCCCTGCGCTTTCGCCCATTCCTCGGCACGCACCACCGCGGCTTCCAGCGACGGATACACCTCCGCGCCTTCCAACACCAAATCTGGCTGGCGGCTGACGACGATGTTCAAGCGCCCCGGCAGCGGACGACCGAGCGAATCCCAGGTCTTACGGCCCATGATGATCGGCTTGCCGAGGGTCGTGGCCTTGAAGTATTTGAAGTCCCCCGGCAGGTGCCAGGGCATGCTGTTGTCGACGCCGATCACACGGTTTTCACCGAGGGCTGCGATCAGGCTGAGGGGGAGTGATTTAGTCATGCCGGCGAGGATACCAGAGCCTCGCTTGACCCGATAAGCGCCACAGCGGTTATGCTCACGGCTCAATCGAGCAACGGAATGGCGCGTGACTGAACTGACTCCCCTGCAAAACCTCTGGTTGACGGAAACCATCCGCCTGCGCGAAGAACACGCAGGTCCCCTGGAGGATCTGGAAGCCAATCGACTGGCCCGCGCGGCCGGCGGCGATCTGCCGAGCCGTATTCAGCGCCGGGCGGCGTGGCTGGCCGAGCGCGACGGGCTGAGTACGGCACTCAAGCACTGGCTGCAGGGCGCGCGTCTGGCGCTGGTGCTGTTGGTGATTTTCGCGCTGCTGAGCGGCGCCGGGCTGGCCTTCGCCGCACTGAGCCAGTCACCGGTGAATGTGTTCTGGGCCTTGGGCAGCCTGCTCGGGCTGAACCTGATTCTGCTGCTGAGCTGGGCGCTGGGGCTGATCTTTGCCGGAGAACACGGCGCCACCCTCGGGCGCCTCTGGTTGTGGCTCAGCGAAAAATTCGCCCGCGACGCCAAAGCCGCGCAACTCGCACCGGCCCTGCTGCTGATGTTACAGCGCAGAAAGCTCAATCGCTGGGCCCTCGGCACATTGGTCAATGGCCTGTGGTTGCTGGCGATGCTCAGCGCACTGGTGCTGTTGCTGACGCTGATGGCGACCCGGCGCTACGGCTTCGTCTGGGAAACCACAATCCTCAGCGCTGACACTTTCATCAACATGACCCAGGCCCTCGGTGCGCTGCCGGCGCTGCTTGGTTTCAACGTACCGACCATGGAAATGATCCGCGCCAGCGGCGCCGCCGCGCTGGACATCGAAAACGCGCGACAGGCCTGGGCGACCTGGCTGGTCGGTGTGCTGGTGGTCTACGGCGTGCTGCCGCGCCTGCTGCTGGCCGCGTTGTGTTTCTGGCGCTGGAGTCGCGGCAAAAACGCGCTGACGCTGGACTTGAACTTGCCCGGCTACGCCCAGCTGCGCGAACGGCTGATGCCGACCAGCGAACGTCTCGGCATTAACGACGCGGCACCTGAGCAGTTGCATCGCGTCGAAAGCAGCGTCAGCGAACACGCCAGCGAGGGTGCCCTGCTGGTCGCCATCGAACTCGACGATCAACGCTCCTGGCCGCCAGCGCTGCCGAAAACCGTGAGCAACGCCGGAATCCTCGACAGCCGCGAATCGCGCAACAAACTCCTGGAACAACTCAGCCGTTTCCCCCCGGCGCGCCTGCTGATCGCCTGCGACCCGCGACGCTCGCCGGATCGCGGCAGCCTCGCGCTGATCGCCGAACTGGCGCGCAACGCCAGCGCCACCCGCGTCTGGCTGCTGCAAGCACCGCCCGGTGAAGCGCTGGACAGCGCCCGCCTCGGCGACTGGCATGTCGCGCTGCAACAGCTGGAATTGCCGTTCGCCGATTGCGCACCGATGAACTGGCTGGAGAACGGTCATGACTGATGCCCGCAAAGCCCCGCTGAAACTCGCGGTGGTCGGCCACACCAACGTCGGCAAGACCTCGCTGCTGCGCACCTTGACCCGTGACGTCGGTTTCGGCGAAGTCTCGCACCGCCCGAGTACCACCCGCCATGTCGAAGGCGCGCGGTTGTCGGTGGACGGCGAGCCGTTGCTCGATCTCTACGACACGCCGGGGCTGGAAGACGCCATCGCCCTGCTGGATTTCCTTGAGCGTCTGGAACGCCCCGGCGAACGTCTCGACGGTCCGGCGCGACTGGCGCGGTTTCTCGACGGCAGCGAAGCACGTCAGCGTTTCGAACAGGAAGCGAAAGTGCTGCGGCAACTGCTCGCCTCCGACGCCGGTCTGTATGTGATCGACGCCCGCGAACCGGTGCTGGCCAAGTATCGTGACGAACTCGAAGTGCTCGCCAGTTGCGGCAAGCCGCTGTTGCCAGTGCTGAATTTCGTCAGCAGCGCCAACCATCGCGAACCGGACTGGCGCGAAGCGTTGGCGCGGCTCGGCCTGCATGCGCTGGTGCGGTTCGACAGCGTTGCGCCGCCGGAAGATGGCGAGCGGCGCCTGTACGAAAGCCTCGCGCTGCTGCTGGAAAACGCCCGGCCGCAACTGGAACGCTTGATCGCCGATCAACAGGCCCAGCGCTTGGCGCGCCAGCAAAGTGCGGCGCGCTTGATCGCTGAGCTGCTGATCGATTGTGCGGCGTGCCGGCGCAGCGTGGTCAGCGAGGCCGAGCAAGAACAGCAAGCCATCAGCGAACTGCGCAAAGCCGTGCGTCAGCGTGAACAGAAGTGCGTCGAGGCGCTGCTCAAGCTCTACGCGTTTCGCCCGCAGGACGCGGCGGCCAGTGATCTGCCGCTGCTGGATGGGCGTTGGGGCGATGACCTGTTCAATCCGGAAACCCTCAAGCAACTCGGCGTGCGCGTCGGCGGCGGGATTGCGGCAGGCGCGGCGGCCGGAGCTGGCGTGGATTTGCTGGTGGGCGGGATCACCCTTGGCGCTGCGGCGTTGGCCGGAGCGATTGCGGGCGGCGCGCTGCAAACGGCGCGCAGTTATGGCAGCCGTCTGCTCGGCAAGATCAAGGGCCAGCGCGAGTTGACCGTGGATGACGGGGTGCTGCGGCTGCTGGCGTTGCGTCAGCGGCAGTTGCTGTCAGCGCTGGATCAACGCGGACATGCGGCGATGGACGCGGTTCAGGTCGCCACCCCGCAGGACAAGAGCTGGCGCGAAGGCAAGTTGCCGGATGCGCTGAGCAAGGCGCGGGCGCATCCGCAGTGGTCGTCGCTCAATCCGCATGCGAAGTTGAATCAGGCGGAGCGGCAGGAGCAGATTGAGTTTCTGGCTGCAGATTTGTAGCGCCTGGACTGGCCCCATCGCTGGCAAGCCAGCTCCCACAGGGTTCTCGGTGAAAACCCATTTTGTGATCAATCGAGATACCTGTGGGAGCTGGCTTGCCAGCGATGGCAGCCACTCGGTTCCAAGATCTGAGAAGACAAAAGACGCACCGCTTTCTCCTTCAACACCTTTAGATCCATCACCGGCACCGCCGTTTCCTTGGCCAACTCATCCCACTGGCGCATGCGCAAACTCACGGCACACAACGGATCCCGCTCAAACACATCCGCCTCAGCCTCGCTCATCACCCCGCCCTGATACTCCAGCGTCCGGCGACTCGCTTCACTCAGGCGCTCGAAATACCCAGGCTCACGCAACGTCAGGTAACGCTTGGCCTCAACGTGATATTCCACCAGCCGCGCCATACGCTCACTGAAACCCGCCTCACGCAAATAATCCGCACCCAGGCGCTCATGGCTGACCACGCCATACCCGCCCATGTTCTCGGCGCCCTCGGCACACAAATGGCCGATGTCATGGAAGAACGCCGCCAGCACCACTTCATCATCAAACCCTTCAGCCATCGCCAACTGCGCGGCCTGAGACATGTGCTCGATCTGCGACACTGGCTCGCCGATGTAATCGCTGGTGCCGAAGCGCTCGTACAACCCGAATACCCGAGCGACGATTTGTGGATGATCCATCAGATTTCCTCCAGCCACTGCGCGACGTTGCGCTCGGCCAATGCCGGGCCGATGCTCATGCCGACGCCGGTGTGCATCAGCGCCACACTCAGCCCCGGTGCCGGGCGCAGCAACGAAAACGGCCCCGGCCCACGCGCACCGTAGACGCCCTGCCAGCGCTCGAGCACTTGCACCTTGCAGCCCAGCGTCTGTTCGGCCAGATCGAGCATCCAGTTGTCGACCTGCTCGGCGTTGAACGGCGACGGATCGCTGCCGTAATGGTGCGAGTCGCCGATGATCAGCTCGCCATACGGCGTCGGGCTGATCAGCAGGTGAATGCCGTTGTCGTGCAGGTGCGGTTGTTCGCGCAGGATCTGCGCCTGCACCGCCGCCGCTTGCGGCAGGTCGGCGAAAGCGCCGTAGTGCACGCAGCTCAAACCGGTGAGCAGGGCGTGTTGCAGATTCAGCTCGACTTGCGGTTTGGCGCGGAGCATTTGCAGGCGGCAGATCTGCGGATCGAGCGTAGCAATCGGCTCGGCCAGCAGGGTCTGATAATCGTGGCCGGAGCAGACGATGATTTGCTTTGCCGTGAAGCTGCCGGCGGTACTGTGCAGGTGCCCCGGTTCGACGTCGCGCACCAGCGTACTGAAGTGAAACTCGACGCCGAGGTCGCGGCGCAGATAGTCGATCAACGCCGGAATCGCTTCGCGCGAGTACAGCTGTTGATCGTCCACGCCGTGCAACGCCGCACGGTGGTGACTGAACTGACCGTGATACAGATCACGCAGGGCAGCGCCACGCAGCAAGGCGACGTTGTACCCGTGCTCCACGGCGCGGCCGTTGCAGAAAGCTTCGAGCAAGTGTTCTTCGGCTTCGCTGCGGGCGAACAGGTACGAGCCGTTGCGCTTGAGCTGCAGACCGGCGAGTTGCGCCCAGTCACCCCAGATCTCGCGGCTGGCCTTGGCCAGTTCGAGCATCTGGCCCGGCGGCTGGCCGGTGACCAGCGCCTGACCGAAGTTGCGCACCGAGGCGCCGAGGGGCGTGGCGGTGCGTTCGAAAACGCTGACCTTGAGACCGCGTTTGGCGGCGGCGTAGGCGTGGGACAGGCCGAGGATGCCGGCGCCGACGATCAACAGATCTTTGTGTTGGGTCATTTAGAGGTGTCCTGAATGAGAGACCGTCATCGCTGGCAAGCCAGCTCCCACAGGTATCGAGGTGTTCACAAAATTCGTGTTCACCGCAAAACCCTGTGGGAGCTGGCTTGCCAGCGATCAGGCCCTGTCAGTCGATAAAAATCTTACTTGGCAGCGACTTTCTCGGACTTGCCGTCATAGCGTTTGCGCCATTCGGTGAGGATCTCGTCGCGATTCTTCGAGGCCCAGGCGAAGTCGTTCTTGATCAGGCGCTGCTCGTAGTCGGCCGGCAGTTCGGTCTGCGGCTTGGCGATGCCCGGCTGCGCAAGAACCGCGAAGTTCTCCTTGTACAGATCCATCGCCTCGGCGCTGGCGGAGAAGTCCGCGAGTTTTTTCGCCGCGTCTTCATGCGGCGTGCCTTTGATCACCGCAGTCGCTTCGATCTCCCAGCCCAGGCCTTCTTTCGGCAGGATGATGTCCAGCGGCGCGCCCTGGCGTTTCAGCTGTACCGCCGGGTATTCGAAGGAAATGCCGATCGGGAACTCACCCGCAGCAGCCAGTTTGCAAGGCTTGGAACCGGAGTGAACATACTGGCCGATGTTCTGGTGCAGACCGTCCATGTAGGCCCAGCCCTGTTTCTCGCCGAAGGTTTGCAGCCAGGCGCTGACGTCGAGGAAACCGGTGCCGGACGACGCCGGGTTCGGCATGACGATCTTGCCCTTGTACTCAGGCTTGGTCAGATCCTGCCAGCTCACCGGTTTGCTCAAGCCCTGCTTCTCGGCTTCGACGGTATTGAAGCAGATGGTCGCGGCCCACACGTCCATCCCGACCCAGGCTGGCGGGTTGGCGGCGTCGCGGTAGTTCGCGCCGATCTTGCCCAGATCCTTCGGCGCGTAGCTTTGCAGCATGCCCTGCTGATCGAGGATCGCCAGGCTCGAAGCGGCCAGGCCCCACACCGCGTCAGCCTGTGGACGGGCCTTTTCGGCCAGCAGCTTGGCGGTGATGATCCCGGTGGAGTCGCGCACCCACTTGATCTCGACGTCCGGGTTGGCCTTCTCGAACGCAGCCTTGTAGGCGGTCAGTTGCTCGGCTTCGAGGGCGGTGTACACCGTCAACTCGGTTTTTGCCGCGAAGGCATTCAGGCTGAAAGTAGCGAGCACAGCAGCGGCCAGGGCCATAGGCTTGAACATGATCGTTTTCCTGTCTTGAGTTGAGGTTGGGAAAATCAGTGACCGGGCGCGGTTTGCCGCCAGGCCTGGGAACGGCGCAGCAAGCCGCGCGAAGCCCACGCCAGCAGCAAGGACACGCCCGCCGAGGTGAACAGAATCAGGGTCGACATCGCTGCCGCGCCGCCGACGTTGCCAGCGTCGTCCATGTTCAACACCGCCACCGCCGCGAGGATGGTGTCGGGGCTGTAGAGGAAGATCGCTGCGGAAACCGTGGTCATCGCCGAGACAAACAGGTAGCGCACGATGTCCAGCAGCGCCGGCAGGCAGATCGGCACGGTGACGCGCAGGTAGTGGCGGTACAGCGGCGCCTTGAGCGACAGCGCGGCGGCCTCGAACTCGGCGTCGAGCTGGCGCAGCGCGGTGGTCGCGGTCATTTGTGCGGTGGTCAGATAGTGAGCAATGGTGCAGACGATCAGCAGGGTCATCGTGCCGTACAGCACGTGCAGCGGGTTGCCGCTGAGGTTGAAGAAGAAGACGTAACCCAGACCGAGCACCAGCCCCGGCACTGCCATCGGCACGAAACTGAGCATGCGCAACGTCAGGTTGAGGCCGCGTTGGCTGCGGGTTTTCTCCATCAGGTAAGCGCCAGTGAAGATCAGCACGCTGCCAATCAGCGCCGTGCCCAGCGCCATCTTCAAGCTGTTGCTGTACGCAAGCCAGCCACCGCCGGCGGTCTCGTTGAACTGATAGTGATTGAGCGACAGCGACAGGTTGTACGGCCAGAACTTCACCAGCGACGAAAACACTGCCATGCCGAACACCAGCAGCAACGCCGCACTGATCAACAAAACAATCGCCAGATAGCAGCCATCACGCAACTTCGACGGCGTCGGTTTGAACACTTGTGCACGGCCACTCATGGAATCGCCGTGATGGCGGCGCAGCCAGGCATCGACGCCGAAGCTGAACAGCGCCGGCAGCAACAGCACCATGCCGATCAACGCGCCGCGGCCGAATTGCTGCTGGCCGACCACGGCTTTGTAGGCTTCCAGTGCCAGCACTTGATAGTCGCCACCGACCACCACCGGCACGCCGAAATCGGTGATGGTCAGGGTGAACACCAGACAGAACGCGGCGAATACCGCTTGCCGGGTCGCCGGCCAGGTGATGCTGCGAAAGGCTTTCGCCGGACTGGCACCCATGCTCGACGCCGCATCGAACAGCCGCGCATCGGCCAGCGACAACGCCGACAGCAGAATCATCAACGCATGGGGAAAGGTGTAGATCACCTCGCCCAACACAATGCCCCAGAACCCGTAGATGTTGTCCGAGAGCAGTCCACGCAACATGCCTTGGTTGCCGAACAGATAAACCAGTGCGATACCCGGCAGCATCGACGGCGCCATCAATGGCAGCAGGGAGATCCCGCGCCAGAGGCCCTTGGCCGGAATCAGAGTGCGCTGCAGAGCGTAGGCAAACAGGTAGGCCAGCGGGACGACGATGGCCGCGACGCTGAGGGAAACCTTCAGGCTGTTGCCGAGCAGCCAGTGGAAATTCTCGCTGCTCACCAGCGCCTTCGCAGCGAGCCAGCCACCGCCCTGCCCGGCCTCGCTGCTGAAGCCGCGCCAGAAGATCGCCAGCAACGGCATCAGCACCGCGACACCGAGCAGCAACAGCAGCACGAGTTTGCCGCCGAGGACGAAGATCCGGTCACCGACCTCGGCCCCGGACACTCGCCGCGCCTGCTTGTGCGGTAGCGGCAGCGCGATGTTCGCGCTCATCAGGCAAACACCTGCAGGCTGCGCGGTGGCAAGGCGACCATGATCTGCTGGGCGCCGAGGCGCGGCATGGCTTCCGGCGCCAGTTCGGCGAGCAGAGCGTGGCCCGGCAGTTGATCGAGTTCGAAGCTCATGCGGCAGCGATTGCCGAGGAACGTGATCTCGCGAACCTTGGCCGGGAACAGGTTTTCTTCGTGCACCAGCGGATTGACGTTGATCGCTTCCGGGCGGCAGAACAACCGGCCCGAAGCGCCGCTCACGCTGCCATCCGCCAGACGCACATCCATCCCGCCAACCCGGGCGTGACTGGCGCTGCTGCGCTGGAACGGCAGCCAGTTGCCCTGCCCGACGAACTCGGCCACGAACGGCGTGGCCGGGCGGTTATAGATGTCCTGCGGGGTGGCGTACTGCTCGACCCGACCGTTGTTCATCACGGCGATGCGGTCGGCCATCAGCATGGCTTCGTCCTGATTGTGGGTGACCATCAGGGTGGTGATGCCGAGGTTGCGCTGCAGCTGGCGCAGTTCGGTGCACAGATGCTCGCGGACGCGGGCGTCCAGCGCCGACATCGGTTCATCGAGCAACAGCAGCGACGGTGCCGGGGCCAGGGCGCGAGCCAGCGCGACTCGCTGTTGCTGACCGCCGGACAACTGGCCTGGGTACTTTTTCTCACTGCCGCTGAGGCCGACCAGCTCCAGCATCTGCCCGACGCGACGGCGTACTTCGTCACGACCACTGCCGGCGAGGCCGTAGGCAATGTTCGCTTCGACGGTCAGATTGGGGAACAGCGCGTAGGACTGGAACAGAATGCCGTAATCCCGGGCCTGCGGCGCAAGGTGCGAGACGTCGCGGTCGCCGAGGTACAACTCGCCGCTGTCCTGCTTCTCCAGCCCGGCGATGCAGCGCAACAGCGTGGTCTTGCCGCAGCCCGACGGGCCGAGCAGGCATACCAGCTCACCGGCCGCGACATCAAGGGAGACGTTATCCAGTGCGGTGAAGGCGCCGAAGCGTTTCTGCACGCCGCGCACTTTCATCGGCGCACCGGGGTTGGTCAGGGCAGTTGCGATGGCAGGATTCATGGACAGACCTCATCAAGCAGATGGGGCCAATCCTAGAGTTGTAATGCGTCCGTCATGTGGCAGTAGGGCAAAAACGGCTGATAGTGGTATTCGGGGATTTTGGTTAAGGTTTCAAGTCATGGGTTGGCTGGTCTGACCCCATCGCTGGCAAGCCAGCTCCCACAAGGATCTTCAGTGAATGCAGATTTTGTGAACACCTGAAATACCTGTGGGAGCTGGCTTGCCAGCGATGGGGCCAGTACTAGCAGTGAAGAAATCAGGCCGGGGACATTTCCTGAGCCAAGCCGAGGAAGGCCGCCGGCAACCGCGCACCCTTGCGCTCCTTGAGGCAATAGAGGTACTCGGGAATCTGCGGCGCATTCTCGATGGTCAGCACGCGCAACTGCGGATCATGCGGCACTTCCTGGCGGGCAATGATGCTGATGCCGATATTGCGCAGCACCGCCTCGCGGATCGACTCACGGCTGCCGATCTCCAGCAACGGGCCAAAACTGACCCCGGCGCTTTCCAGCAACTCCTCGGTCAAACGGCGGGTGGTCGAACCCGACTCGCGCATCAGCAAGGTATGCCCGGCCAGCGCACTCAACGCCACATGCTCCTGCGCCGCCAGCGGATGATTGCGATGCACCGCCAGCACCAGCGGATCGCTACCCAATACCCGGCGAATCAACCGCGCATCCTCAAGCAACTGCGACGACGCCGCGACATCCACCCGGTAATCCTCCAGCGCTTCGAGCACTTGTTGCGAGTTGCCGATTTCCACCGACACCTCCACCTGCGGCAGACGCTCGCGGAAGGTCTTCACCAGATCGAGGATGTAATACGGCGCAGTGGCAGCGATGCGCAACGTGCCCTGCACCTGACCGCTGTTGCGCAGGAAGAACTCGATGTCGGCCTCCTGCTGCAACAGCGTCTTGACCATCGGCAGCAACCGCGCGCCTTCGTCGCTGACACTCAAACGACGGCCGCCACGGTAGAACAGCTCCACCGAATACTGGCTTTCCAGATTGCGAATCTGCGTGGTCACGGTGGGTTGGCTGAGGCCGAGCTTTTTCGCCGCCAGCGTAATGCTGCCCAGGCGGGCGACCATATAAAACGCTTTCAGCTCGGCACTCAGCACAACCATCCCTCATCGTTTATTTACGCAGCAGGCGCAAACCGTTGAACACCACCAGCAGGCTCACGCCCATGTCGGCAAACACCGCCATCCACATGGTGGCGAGTCCGGCGAAGGTTACCCCAAGAAAGATAGCCTTGATCACCAGGGCCAAGGCGATGTTCTGTTTCAAGATGCTCGCGGTGTCGCGCGACAGGCTGATGAACGCCGGGATCTTGCGCAGATCATCGTCCATCAGGGCGACATCGGCGGTTTCAATCGCGGTGTCGGTGCCGGCGGCCGCCATGGCGAAACCGATTTCGGCCCGCGCCAGCGCCGGGGCGTCGTTGATGCCGTCGCCGACCATGCCCACCCGATGACCCTGTGCATAAAGCGCTTCGATGGCTTGCAGCTTGTCGGTTGGCAGCAAGTCGCCCTTGGCCTGATCGATACCGACCTGCGCCGCAATGGCTTGCGCGGTGTGCACGTTGTCGCCGGTGAGCATCAGGGTTTTCACCCCGAGGGCGTGCAACTGACGGATCGCTTCGCGGCTGGATTCCTTGACCGTGTCGGCCACGGCGAACAGCGCCAGCGGACCAGAACTGTCGAGCAGCAACACCACGGATTTGCCCTGTTTCTCCAGCGCAAACAGCTTCTCTTCGAGTTGCGGCGAGCACAGGCCCAGCTCCTCGACCAGACGATGGTTGCCCAAGTGATAGGTCTGGCCGTTGACCTGGCCCTTCACGCCACGACCGGCCAGCGCTTCGAAGTTATCCACACTCAGCACGGCGAGGTTTTTATCCACAGCCGCATTGGCAATCGCCAGCGACACCGGGTGATCGGAGCGCCCGGCCAGCGCGGCGGCAATCGCCGGAGCGCTGGCGTCAGCGGTCGGGTTGAGCGACAGGTAATCGGTCTGCACCGGTTTGCCGTGGGTGATGGTGCCGGTCTTGTCCAGCGCCAGATAATCGAGCTTGAAACCGCCCTCCAGATAAACGCCGCCCTTGACCAGAATACCTTTGCGCGCCGCCGCCGCGAGGCCGCTGACGATGGTCACCGGGGTGGAGATCACCAGTGCGCACGGGCAGGCCACCACCAGCAACACCAGCGCGCGGTAGATCCAGTCGAACCACACCGCGCCCATGAACAGCGGCGGAATGATCGCCACGGCCAGCGCCAGCGCGAATACCACCGGGGTGTAGATTTTCGAGAATTGATCGACGAAGCGCTGCGTCGGCGCCCGCGCCCCCTGAGCCTGCTCGACGGCGTGGATGATCCGCGCCAGGGTCGAGTTGTTCGCCGCCGCAGTCACCGAGTATTCCAGCGAACCGGCCTGGTTGATGGTGCCGGCGAAGACTTTGTCGCCCACGGTTTTCTCCACCGGCAGGCTTTCGCCGGTGATCGGCGCCTGATCGATGGTGGAACTGCCGCTGACGACTTCACCGTCCAGGGCGATGCGCTCGCCGGGTTTTACCCGCACACGGGCGCCGAGTTCGACGCTTTTAACCTCTTGTTCGATCCAGTTGCCATCGGCCTGCTGCACCGTGGCCTGTTCCGGGGTCATTTGCATCAGGCCGCTGATGGCGTTGCGCGCGCGATCCAGCGAGCGCGCCTCGATCAATTCGGCCACGGTAAACAGGAACATCACCATTGCCGCTTCCGGCCACTGCCCGATCAACACCGCACCGGTCACCGCGATGCTCATCAGCGCATTGATGTTGAGGTTACGGTTCTTCAGGGCGATCCAGCCCTTTTTATAGGTGGTCAGGCCGCCGCTGAGGATCGACACCAGCGCAATGATCGCCACCACCCAGGTTGGCGCGGCGTTGGTGAAGTGGATAACTTCCGCCGCCAGCGCGCCGACGCCGGACAGCGCCAACGGCCACCAGTGTTTTTTTACTGGTGCCGGGGCCGGGGTTTCGACGCCCGCCTCCAAAGGCTCGGCGTGCATGCCCAGCGAGGTGATCGCCTCGGTGATCGGCGCGGTGTCGGGCAGATTGTGGGTCACGCCGAGCACGCGGTTGATCAGGTTGAACTCCAGCTGCTGCACACCGGCCAGCTTGCCGAGTTTGTTCTGGATCAGCGTCTGCTCGGTCGGGCAGTCCATCGCTTCGATGCGGAAACTGCTCAGTCGGACGTCAGCGCTGGTTTTCTCGCTCAGTTGCACCAACGCAGGCGCAGCAGCTGTCGACGAGCAGCAAGAATCTTCGTGCGAATGAACCGGTGCCGGTGCTGCGGCTTTCGACCCGCAGCAGGAATCGCCGCCATGTTCGTGCTTATGCAAAGGCTGCAATTTATGGCTGTGGCTATGATCGTGCCCGTCGCCGGGCTTGTGGGTGTGCTGGGAATCGCTCATTGGTCGCGTCCATGAAGGTGCCTGTTGCCAAGTAAAGACCCTGTAGCCACTATAGGGTCAAGCACCCATTTGGAGATGGCCGTCATGAAGATCGGAGAACTGGCGAAACTCACCGACTGCGCCGTGGAAACCATCCGCTATTACGAGCGCGAAAACCTGCTGCCGGAACCGGCGCGCAGCGATGGCAACTACCGCGTCTACACCCAGGCCCACGCCGAACGCCTGACCTTCATCCGCAACTGCCGCACCCTCGACATGACCCTCGAAGAAATCCGCAGCCTGCTGGCCATGCGTGACAGCCCGCAGGATCAGTGTGCAAGCGTCAATACGTTGATCGACGAACACATCCAGCACGTGAAAGCGCGGATTGACGGCTTGCTGGCGCTGCAGACACAACTGCTCGACCTGCGCCAACGCTGTGGCGAAGGGCCGGGGGCGGATCAGTGCGGGATTTTGCAGCGGCTGGAGGTGAGTGGTGGCGTCGTCGCAACCGAAGTCGAACATTCCCACGTAGGCCGCAGTCACGGCCATTGACAACACCACAAAATATTGTGGGAGCTGGCTTGCCAGCGATAGCGGTTTTACAGACACATCAATGTTGAATGTGCTGCCGTCATCGCTGGCAAGCCAGCTCCCACAGGTTTAATGGCAGTCTGTCAGACCGCCATCGGCGCGGTCATCGGCGCATGGTGCTCATAGCCTTCCAGCGAGAAATCACTCGGCTCCACCAACTCCAGCCACTCCGGCTGGTACACACCGGTTTTGGCAAACTCCGGTACGCGGTCGGAGATTTTCAGTTTCGGCATGGCGAACGGCTCGCGCTTGAGCTGTTCGTTGAGCATGTCCAGATGGTTCTCGTAGACGTGCGCATCACCGATGAAATAGGTGAACCAGCGCGGCGTGTAACCGGTCAGGCGCCCGATCAGGCTCAGCAGCGCAGCGCCTTCGGTGAGGTTGAACGGCGTGCCCAGACCCAGGTCATTGGAGCGAATGTACAGGGTCAGGGAGATCTCTTTGGTCTCGACGTTCGGGTGGAACTGGTACAGCAGATGGCACGGCGGCAGGGCCATTTCATCGAGCTGGGCGACGTTCCAGCCGTGGAACAGAATACGGCGGCTGCCCGGATCGTTGATGATCGTGTCGACGCACTGGCGCACCTGGTCGATGGCTTTGTACAGCACCACGTAAGCCTGGCCGTCTTCTTCGCCCTGGGCGATCTGCTTGTAGCCGTTGCTCAGGGTTTGTTCGATAGCGGCGGTGTTGCTCAGCGGGATCTGCTTGTACGCCGGCCATTTGCGCCATTGCACGCCGTAGATTTCGCCGAGGTCGTCTTCGCCCTGACGGAACGGGTTGGCCAGCCACTGCGCGTTTTCGTTGGCGTTCTGGTCCCAGACCTTGCAGCCCAGCGCACGGAATTCAGCGGCATTGTTCACCCCACGCAGAAAACCGCACATCTCGCCGATGGCCGATTTGAAGGCCATCTTGCGGGTGGTGATCGCCGGGAAACCTTCCTGCAGATCGAAACGCAGCATCGCACCCGGGAAACTGATGGTGTTGATGCCGGTGCGGTTGGCCTGTTTGGTGCCGTTCTGGATGACGTGCGAGACCAGTTCGAGATATTGCTTCATGAGTTACCTGTGTCCTTTGAGCCCCGGCGTCGCGCGCCGGGGTTCGTAGTTTAAGCGGTCGGCGCGAGCGGCGCTGCCGGCGCACGACGATAGGCCAGCCAGATCAGGAACAGCCCGCCGACGATCATCGGTACGCACAGCACCTGACCCATGGTCAGCCAGTTCCAGGCCAGGTAGCCCAGTTGCGCGTCCGGTACGCGGACGAACTCGACGATGAAACGGAAGATGCCGTAGAACAGCGCAAACAAGCCCGATACCGCCATGGTCGGACGCGGTTTACGCGAGAACAGCCACAAGATCAGGAACAGCGCCACACCTTCGAGCGCGAACTGATACAGCTGCGACGGGTGACGCGGCAGCTGCGCCGGAT
This sequence comes from Pseudomonas sp. AO-1, assembly GCF_019775695.1. Lineage (NCBI taxonomy): Bacteria > Pseudomonadati > Pseudomonadota > Gammaproteobacteria > Pseudomonadales > Pseudomonadaceae > Pseudomonas > Pseudomonas sp. AO-1. Next base: position 532,544 of record NZ_CP079947.1, on the reverse strand, counting down.
CGCTGAACGGTGGGAAGATCATCGCCCACGGCACGTCGGTCGGCTTGCCCCACAGCTCGGCGTTGATGAAGTTACCGATACGCCCGGCGCCCAGACCGATCGGCACCATCGGCGCAACGAAGTCCATCAGCTGGAAGAAGGTCTTGCCGTTACGCTTGCCGAACCACAGCGCGGCGAGCATCACCCCGATGAAGCCGCCGTGGAACGACATGCCACCCTTCCACACTTCGAAAATCAGCGTCGGGTTGGCGATGTAGGCGCTCAGGTCATAGAACAGTACGTAACCCAGACGTCCACCGACAATCACCCCCATCGACAGCCAGAACACCAGATCGGAGAGCTTCTCCTTGGTCCAGGTCGGGTCGAAACGGTTGAGCCGGCTCGACGCCAGCAGCCATGCGCCGCCGATGCCGACGAGGTACATCAGGCCGTACCAGTGGATTTTCAGCGGACCGATGGCCAGGGCCACCGGGTCGATCTGCGGGTAAGGCAGCATTGCGACTCCTCGTTAGAGTTGAAACCAAAATTCCCGGGCGACGCTGCCACCTCAGGATTAAGCCAGGATTGCGGCCTACTCTGAACCAGAGGCTCAGAGCAGGAAATTCAGGCCCACGCAGAACAGCAAAGCGGCGAACAGCCGTTTCAGCAAGCGCGGCGACAACTTGTGCGCCAGACGCGCGCCGAGACGGGCGAACACCATGCTGGTCAGGGCAATGCCCAGCAGCGCCGGCAAATAAACAAAACCGAGACTATGCGGCGGCAACAACGGATCATGCCAGCCCAGAATCATGAAACTTAAGGCACTGGCCAGCGCAATCGGCAGGCCACAAGCCGACGACGTCGCTACGGCTTGCTGCATCGGCACGCTGCGCCAGGTCAGGAACGGCACGGTCAGCGAGCCGCCGCCGATCCCGAAAATCGCCGAGGCCCAGCCAATCACACTGCCGGCCACGGTCAGACCGAGTTTGCCCGGCACCGTTCGACTGGCCTTGGGTTTGACCTCCAGCGCCAGTTGCACGGCAATCACCAAGGCGAACACGCCGATGATCTTCTGCAGGTTCGGCCCGGAAATCGCCTCGGCGGTCAGCGCCCCAAAACCGGCGCCGAGCAGAATGCCCACGGTCATCCACATGAAGATCGGCCAGCGCACCGCACCACGTCGATGGTGTTCACGCACGGCATTGACCGAAGTGAAGATGATGGTCGCCAGCGATGTCCCTACCGCCAGATGCGTGAGGATCGACTGATCGAATCCCTGCAAGGTAAAACTGAACACCAGCACCGGGACAATAATGATCCCGCCGCCCACCCCGAACAGCCCGGCCAGCACGCCCGCACAGGCGCCCAACGCCAGATAGAGCAGAAATTCCATGACCGTCTCCCAGACGCATCCCCAAAACCGGAGCGGCATGGTAACGGATGCATGCCCTCCGGCTCCACTTGCGATGGATGCACGGACGCCGACTGCGTAGAGTGAGCAGAAAACACACAAGGACCACCTTATGTGCCTGATCGTTTTCGCCTGGCGTCCGGGCCATGCCCAGCCGCTGATCGTCGCGGCCAACCGTGACGAGTTCTACGCCCGCCCGAGCCTGCCGCTGGCGCCATGGACCGACGCGCCGCACGTACATGCCGGGCGCGATCTTGAGGCGGGCGGGACCTGGTTGGGGATCGGCGCCAATGGGCGCTTTGCCGCGCTGACCAATATCCGCGATCCACACCAGCCTCCGGCGCGTAAATCGCGGGGCGAGCTGGTGGCGCGGTTTCTCGCGGGCGATGCGTCGATTGATGATTATTTAAGCGATGTGGTCGCGCGCTCGCCGGAGTACGCCGGGTTCAACCTGCTACTGGGCAATGCCCACGAGCTGTGGCACTTCAATGCGCGAACGTCCGAGCCGGTGATGCTCCAACCCGGGGTTTACGGGCTGTCGAATGCCGGGCTGGATACGCCGTGGCCGAAACTGCTCAAGGCCAAGGCTGCCCTGAGCGCGGTGCTGGACGATCCACAACCTGCGCGGTTGCTGGAGTTGCTGGGCGATGCGCAAACCGCACCGTTTGCCGAACTGCCGGACACCGGAGTCGGGCTGGCGACTGAATCACTGCTGTCGAGCGTGTTCATTGCCAGCCAGAGTTACGGGACGCGGGCGAGTACGGCGTTGATTGTGCAGGCGGACGGCACGCGGCGGATGATCGAGCGCAGTTTCGGGCCGTATGGCGGGCATTTGGGGGAGGTGGAGATCAATACCTGAAAGTGAGCAACCATTGTGGCGAGGGAGCTTGCTCCCGCTCGGGTGCGAAGCAGCCGCAACCCAGCCAATGCGATCTCTCAGAAGAATCTCATTGACCGAATTGGGAGCGCTCCGCACTCCAGCGGGAGCAAGCTCCCTCGCCACAGGGCCATCAGCCTTTTAAAGGGCATTGTTGACCGCCGGCGGATTCATCTTCGACAAGCCGAGATTCTTCAGCGCCAGTTGCAGCGAGCTGTGGATAACCTGCGGATTGTCGATGGTCATCAGCTCGGCCAGCAGGTCCTTGGCCTTGCTCAGGTTGATTTGACGCAGCATCCACTTCACTTTCGGCAGGTTGGTGGCGTTCATCGACAGGCTGTCGAAGCCCATCGCCATCAACAGCACCGCCGCTGCCGGATCACCCGCCATTTCGCCGCAGATGCTCACCGGCTTGCCTTCGGCATGCGCGTCGCGCACCACAGTCTGCAGGGCTTGCAGCACCGCCGGGTGCAGGTAGTCGTAGAGATCGGCCACTCGCGGGTTGTTGCGGTCGACCGCCAGCAGGTACTGGGTCAGGTCGTTGGAGCCGACCGACAGGAAGTCCACCTGGCGCGCCAGTTCCCTGGTCTGATACACCGCCGCCGGAATCTCGATCATCACCCCGATCGGCGGCATCGGCACGTCGGTGCCTTCGTCGCGCACTTCGCCCCAGGCACGGTGGATCAGGTGCAGGGCTTCTTCGAGTTCGTGGGTGCCGGAGATCATCGGCAGCAGGATCCGCAGGTTGTTCAGGCCTTCGCTGGCCTTGAGCATCGCACGGGTCTGCACCAGGAAGATTTCCGGGTGGTCGAGGGTCACGCGAATCCCGCGCCAGCCGAGGAACGGGTTGTCTTCCTTGATCGGGAAGTACGACAGCGATTTGTCACCGCCGATGTCCAGACTGCGCATGGTCACCGGTTGCGGGTGGAACGCGGCGAGCTGCTCGCGGTAGATCGCCAGTTGTTCCTTCTCGCTCGGGAAGCGCTGGTTGATCATGAACGGCACTTCGGTGCGGTACAGGCCGACGCCCTCGGCGCCGCGCTTCTGCGCCCGCGCCACATCGGCCAGCAGACCGGTGTTGACCCACAACGGCATGCGGTGCCCGTCGAGGGTCACGCACGGCAGGTCACGCAGGGTATCGAGGCCCAGCGCCAGTTGTTTCTCTTCTTCGACCACCTCGGCGAACTGCTTGCGCAGCACGTCGCCAGGGTTGGTGTAGACCTCGCCGCGGGTGCCATCGACGATCACTTCGATACCGTCGACCTTGGCGTACGGCAGATCGACCAGGCCCATCACCGTCGGAATGCCCATGGCCCGGGCCAGGATCGCGACGTGGGAGTTGCCCGAACCTAGGACCGACACCAGACCGACCAGCGTGCCTTCCGGCACCTCGCCGAGCATCGCCGGCGTCAGTTCTTCGCTGACCAGAATGGTTTTTTCCGGGTAGACCAGGTTCTGCTGACGCTCTTCCTGCAGGTAAGCCAGCAGGCGCCGGCCAAGGTCTTTGACATCCGACGCACGCTCGCGCAGGTAGGCGTCGTCCATCAGTTCGAAACGGTTGACGTGCTCAGTGACCACCTGGCGCAGCGCGCCCTGGGCCCACTGGCCGGTCTTGATCACGGTGGTGATTTCGCTGCCCAGCGAGGCATCGTCGAGCATCATCAGGTAGACGTCGAACAGCGCGCGCTCTTCCGGACGCAACTGGGTCGCAAGTTTGGCGGACAAGGCGCGCATGTCGGCGCGCACGCCTTCGATGGCGGTCTTGAACAGCGCCAGTTCGGCGTCGATGTCGGTGATGTGCTTGTCCGGCACCACGTCCAGATCCGCTGGCGGCAGCATCACCACCGCAGTACCGACGGCAGCACCCGGCGAACCCGGTACGCCGACGAACTTGGCTTCCTGAATACCCTTGCCCTGACGGCCCAGGCCACGGATCGAACCGGTGGCCTCGGCGTGGGCGATCACGCCAGCGAGCTGCGCGCTCATGGTCACGAGGAAGGCTTCTTCACCTTCATCGAACTGGCGGCGTTCTTTCTGCTGGATGACCAACACGCCGACGACGCGGCGGTGGTGAATGATCGGCGCCCCGAGGAAGGAGGCGTAGCGCTCCTCGCCGGTCTCGGCGAAGTAGCGGTAGCGCGGGTGATCCGCGGCGTTTTCGAGGTTCAGGGGTTCTTCACGCGTGCCGACCAGACCCACCAGACCTTCGTTGGGTGCCATGCTGACCTTGCCGATCGAGCGCTTGTTCAAGCCCTCGGTGGCCATCAGGACGAAGCGGTTGGTCTCTGGATCAAGCAGGTAGACCGAGCAGACCTGGCTGCCCATGGCCTCTTTGACGCGCAACACAATAATCCCCAACGCCGCCTTGAGATCCTTGGCGGAGTTAACTTCCTGGACGATCTTGCGCAGCGTATTGAGCATGGCTCGGGGTCGAACTCCGTCGTCAGTCGCGCGCTAAAAGGCGCGGGGCAAGCTCTTTGAGGGCGCGTCGATACACCTCGCGCTTGAATGTCACCACCTGGCCCAACGGATACCAATAACTGACCCAGCGCCAGCCATCGAACTCCGGTTTACCGGTCAAATCCATCCGCACCCGCTGCTCGTTGGAGATCAGGCGCAGGAGAAACCATTTCTGTTTCTGGCCGATGCACAGCGGTTGGCTGTGGGTACGCACCAGACGTTGCGGCAAACGATAGCGCAACCAGCCCCGGGTACAGGCCAGTATTTCAACATCTTCACGTTCCAGGCCAACTTCTTCGTTCAGCTCGCGGTACAAGGCGTCTTCCGGCGTCTCCTCGGGGTTGATTCCCCCTTGCGGAAACTGCCAGGCATCTTGATTGATACGGCGAGCCCATAGCACCTGGCCGGCGTCATTCGTCAGAATGATCCCGACATTGGGGCGGAAACCATCGGGGTCGATCACGGCAACAACCTCGCAAACGCATGTCGCCGCATTGTTCCACAAAGCTTGATAAGGCGGCAACGAAGGTTCCTACCTTATGTGCACTCTTGTGAAAAGACCGTATTCTTGTCGCCTTTTTACTGACTTTTCAGCGGGTAACTGCAATGCGCCTGGCTCTATTCGATTTGGACAACACCCTTCTGGGCGGCGACAGCGATCACGCCTGGGGCGACTATCTGTGCGAGCGCGGCTTCCTCGATCCGGTGGCGTACAAGCAGCGTAACGACGAGTTCTACCAGGATTACCTGGCCGGCCAGCTGGATAACGCCGCGTACCTGAACTTCTGCCTGGAAATCCTCGGTCGCACCGAAATGGCCGTGCTTGAGCAGTGGCATAACGATTACATGCGCGACTGCATTGAGCCGATCATGCTGCCCAAGGCGCTGGAGTTGCTGAAACAGCACCGTGACGCCGGGGACAAACTGGTGATCATCACCGCCACCAACCGCTTCGTCACCGCGCCGATTGCCGTGCGTCTGGGCGTTGAAACCCTGATCGCCACCGAGTGCGAGATGGTCGATGGCCGCTACACCGGGCGCAGCACCGACATTCCGTGCTTCCGCGAAGGCAAGGTGACGCGCCTGAATCGCTGGCTGGAGGAAACCGGGCATTCACTGGATGACAGCTATTTCTACAGCGACTCGATGAATGACCTGCCGCTGCTGGAGCAGGTGGCGAACCCGGTGGCCGTAGATCCGGATCCGAATCTGCGGGCCGAGGCCGAGAAGCGCGGATGGCCAGTCATTAGTCTGCGCGGCTGATATAGCTATCGCTGGCAAGCCAGCTCCCACAGGTTTTTCAGGTGGTCACACCATTTGTGTTCGCTACAGATCCTGTGGGAGCTGGCTTGCCAGCGATTGAAGCAACGCGGTCTCAAGCCTTAAACAGGCTTGGCGCCCATCAACCCGGCAATCGCGATAAAGCAGACAACACTGAACAACGCCAAGGCAAAAGTGAACCTGCCAACCCCGCCCGGCGCCTTGCGCAAGCGATTCAACCGCACCAGCAACCAGAACCACGCCAGCGCCGCCACGGTGTACAGCACGCTGGAAGCCAGCAGCCAAGTCTGCCCCAGCGGCCAGCCGACCAGATGCACCATGCCCCAGCCGGTGAACGGCATGCTCAACAACGCCAGGCCCATCAACAGCCAGATGAACACCCGTGGTCGCTGCAGAGTGCGGCTGCCAGCCGTTGCATCACCCTTGCGTTTTGCCAGAAACACCCAGATTCCCAGACCCAGCGCACCGGCCAGCAACACTACAGTGGCGACCATGTGCGCGGCTTTCAGGGCAGTTAACGTTTCCATTGTTCGATTTCCTCAGGGCCTGCCCATCAGCGTAGCCGCTCAGCCAAGAAACAACTGATAGGCCGGGTTTTCGCTTTCATCCCAATATGGGTAACCGATTTCTTCCAGCGCCGCCGGCACCAGATGGCGCTCGTCATGCGGTACTTGCAGGCCCGCGACCACCCGGCCATCTGCCGCACCATGGTTGCGGTAGTGGAACATCGAGATGTTCCAGCGCCCGCCGAGCTTGTTGAGGAAGTTGAACAGCGCGCCCGGACGTTCCGGGAATTCGAAGCGGAACACCACTTCGTCGATCACGTGCGCCGCATGGCCGCCCACCATGTGACGAATGTGCAACTTGGCCAGTTCGTTGTCGGTCAGGTCGAGTACCGGGAAACCCTGCTCGGTCAGGCTCGCCAGCAGCGCGCTGCGCGGGTCGTTTTCCGGGTGCGTCTGCACGCCGACGAAGATGTGTGCTTCGCTGCCGGTGTTGTAGCGATAGTTGAATTCGGTGATCTGGCGCTTGCCAATCGCTTCGCAGAAGGCTTTGAAACTGCCGGCCTTCTCAGGAATGGTCACGGCGATGATCGCCTCGCGACCCTCGCCCAGCTCGGCGCGCTCGGCGACGTGGCGCAGGCGGTCGAAATTGACGTTGGCTCCGGAGTCGATGGCGACGAAGGTCTGGCCACTGACGCCGCGCAGTTCGACGTACTTCTTGATCCCGGCCACGCCCAAGGCGCCGGCAGGTTCGGTGATCGAGCGGGTATCGTCGTAGATATCCTTGATTGCCGCGCAGATCTCGTCGGTGCTGACAGTAATCACTTCGTCAACGTAGTCTTTGCAGATATCGAAGGTGTGCTGGCCGATCTGTGCCACCGCCACGCCGTCGGCGAAGATGCCCACGGTCGGCAGTACCACGCGCTCACCGGCGGCCATGGCCGCTTGCAGGCAGTTGGAGTCGTCCGGCTCGACGCCGATGACCTTGATGTCCGGGCGCAGGTATTTCACGTACGCCGCGATACCGGCAATCAGACCGCCGCCGCCGACCGGCACGAAGATCGCGTCCAGCGGTTGCGGGTGCTGGCGCAGAATTTCCATCGCCACGGTGCCCTGCCCGGCAATGGTGTGCGGATCGTCGTACGGGTGGATGTAGACGTAGCCCTTTTCATCGACCAGTTTCAGCGAGTAGGCCAGCGCTTCCGGGAACGAATCGCCGTGCAGCACGACTTTGCCGCCGCGCGAACGCACGCCTTCGACCTTGATCTCCGGAGTAGTCTTGGGCATCACGATGGTCGCTTTCACGCCCAGCACTTTCGCCGCCAGCGCCAGACCCTGCGCATGGTTGCCCGCCGACGCGGTGACCACGCCACGGGCGCGCTCTTCGTCGGTCAGCTGGGTCAACTTGTTGTAGGCGCCGCGAATCTTGAACGAGAACACCGGCTGCAAGTCTTCACGCTTGAGCCAAATGTCATTGCCCAGCCGCTCGGAGAGCTGGCGAGCGTTCTGCAGCGGGGTTTCTACGGCAACGTCATAAACGCGCGAGGTGAGGATCTTTTTGACGTACTGTTCGAGCATCGGAAAGCATCACTGGCGATTGGGCGGGACCGACGAGTCTAACCCGGCTTTTGCCCGGGCGACCACACTGAACAGGGGGTTTTAGCCGGGGCGAACAGTTTGTGATGTAAACCTCATTGTGGTGAGGGGATTTATCTCCGATCGGCGGCTCAGCCGTCGTCAACCTGAGAGCGCAATATTTGCGAGGGGTGCTGGGAGCGCTTCGCCCTCCATCGGGGATAAATCCCCTCACCACAGGAGTTTTCGCCGGGCATGGGGGCTATAATGCCGGCCTTTCCGAACTCACCTTGCCCGCTTCCGGAGCCCGCATGACCCAGGATCAACTCAAACAGGCAGTGGCTCAGGCCGCCGTCGACTTCATCCTCCCGAAACTCGATGACAAGAGCATCGTCGGGGTCGGCACCGGCTCCACCGCCAACTGCTTCATCGATGCGCTGGCCCAGCACAAGGGCGCGTTCGATGGCGCGGTCGCCAGTTCCGAAGCCACTGCCGCACGCCTCAAGGGCCACGGCATTCCGGTGTATGAGCTGAACACCGTCAGCGACCTGGAGTTCTACGTCGACGGCGCCGACGAGAGCGACGCTCACCTAAACCTGATCAAGGGCGGCGGCGCGGCCCTGACCCGCGAGAAGATCGTCGCGGCCGTGGCCAAGACCTTCATCTGCATCGCCGACGCCAGCAAACTGGTGCCGGTGCTGGGCGAATTCCCGCTGCCGGTCGAAGTGATCCCGATGGCCCGCAGCCACGTCGCCCGCCAACTGGTGAAACTGGGCGGCGACCCGGTGTACCGCGAAGGCGTGCTGACCGACAACGGCAACATCATCCTTGACGTGCATAACCTGCAGATCACCAACCCGGTGGAGCTGGAGGCGCAGATCAACGCGATCGTCGGCGTGGTCACCAACGGTCTGTTCGCGGCGCGCCCGGCGGATCTGCTGTTGCTGGGCACCAGCGAAGGTGTGAAGACGCTGAAGGCTGAGTAAGTCAGCCGCCCACCAGTTATGGGCAGGCGAGTAAACCTGTGGGAGCTGGCTTGCCAGCGATGAGGCCGTCAGATTCAACAACAATGTTGACTGACAGGCCGCCATCGCTGGCAAGCCAGCTCCCACAGTGTTTTGTGGTGTTAGTTAAGGCTGTGCAGGTTTCTTGAAGACGTAAAACAGATTCGGCTCACTCACCAGATACAACGTTCCGTCATCATCCATCGCCATGCCTTCGGCTTGCGGCACGCTCTTGTGCAAACCCTGCCGGCCCTTGTTCAGCGACAAGGTGCTCAGCGGACGTCCATCAACATCCAGTTCCAGAATCAGCCCCGACTCGTCGGACAGCGCCAACAAATGGCCGCTGCGCTCGTCGTATTGCAGGCTCGACAGATCGCGCACGAACATCCCCGCATCGCGCTTGGGATTATTGATCACGTGCACCGCGTAGGATTTTTCTGGATTGAAGTGCGGAAATCCGTGCACTTCATAAATCAGCATCGGGTCGCGCTCCTTGGCCACGAACAGGCGTTTGCCCACCGAGTCATACGCAAGGCCCTCGAAGCCCTTGTTGCCGCTCATGTGCACGCCAAGTGTCATCTGTTCGGCATCCGCCGCATCGAGGAAGGTCGTGTCCTGCTCAAGATGCACCTTGATCAGCCGTTGCTCTCGCTCGTCGGTGATCACATAGGTGTCGGCACTGATGAACTCCACCGCTTCGGCATCGCCAAAGCCGATCAGTGCGATGCGCCGCAGGAGCTTGCCGTCGAGCGACAACTCGACCAATTCGGCGTGCTTATTGGTCACGGTGAACAGGCTTTTGCGCAGCGGATCGTAGGTCAACGCCGACACATCGTCGTTCAGCCCGTCGATGACCCTGGCCTCGACCTCGACCCGGTACTGATCCAGACCGATGGCCTGGCTGCTTAGCGGTTGCCACACACTGTGCAGGTTGAACCAGGCGCGCTCGAACAGGCGCAGGTATTGGCCGATCGCGATCAACGCGATCAGGGCAATCACTGACAGGATGGCAAACAGGGGCTTGGGACGGGCAAGTCGACGCATTCAGGCAGGCTCGGGATCAAAACAGGCGGATGAAATATCACGCCTGTCTGAACTGAAGCTTAATGGCCACTTGCCTCAGGCCACAAGACGCCCCTGTGTAGGAGCTGCCGCAGGCTGCGATCTTTTGATCTTGAAAACAAAAGCAAAAGATCGCAGCCTGCGGCAGCTCCTACATGAGGATTAGTGAAAGGTGGTTATTTCTGCTTTTCGAAGCGATAGAACAGGTTCGGCTCACTGACCATGTACAGCGTACCCGCGTCGTCCATGGTCACGCCTTCGGCGCGGGGAATGGTGCTCTTCAAACCGTTGAAGCCGCCCAGCAGGGTCATGAAGCTGACTTGCTCGCCCTTCTCGTCCAGCTCCAGCAACAGATGCGAATCAGCGGACAGCACCAAGGTGTGGCCGGTACGCGGGTCGATGGCCAGCGCCGAGAGGTTGCGGATATCCAACTCATCATTGACCAGCTTCTGCTTGTCACCCTTGAGGATCTGGCTGCCGTCGCTTTTCCAGGTGAACAGCGCCGGCGGCCGCTCTTCGCCCAGCAGCAACTGCTGGTTGCGCGGATCCCAGGTGATTGCCTCAAATGCCTTGTTCTGGTTTTTCGACGGACCGAGGTCGTATTTCGGGAAATCGGCGATATTCAGTTCGCGGGTATTGGCATCGACCTTGACGATGGTCAGCAGATGGTCGCGCTCATCGACGATCGCCATCAGGCCGTTTTCCAACACGGTCACGCCTTCCGGATTGCTCCAGCCCACCAGCGGCATCTTGCGTAGCACATCACCCTGCAGGGTCAGTTCGACCAAAAACGGGTTCTTGCCCATCACTGAAAACAGGGTTTTGGTCTGCGGGTTGTAGGACAGGTCAGAGGCCTCGTCCTTTTCCATGCCCGGCAGCAGTTTGCCGTCGATGACCACACGATAGTCCGGCAACCAGATGCTCGCTTTTTGCTCGGCCTGGCTTTCGAAACGCTCGCGCAACCAGAGCAGGCCACGGTCGTCCCAATGCATGGCAAACGCCAGGCCATACGCGGCGGCAAGCACCAGCAACAGCCAGACATACCAGCGCAGGGCAAAACGTGAGCGACGAGGAGGATTGAGCTGTGTTTGAGCTGACATCAGGGACGCGTTCCGAAAATTCAGGCTATGGGTAATAGCACAAAGAGGCCGGCTCAGACGCCAGAATGAGAGGAATTATCCGGACAGAATGTGAAAAAAACGGCAAATGGCGGGATTGCCGTGCGCTGCCAGCCATCTTCCGGGCACCACAAAGCAATGTGGGAGCGAGCACTGTGGTGAGGGGATTTATCCCCGATGGGCTGCGAAGCGGCCCCAAAAACTGGGACTGCTGCGCAGGCCATCGGGGATAAATCCCCTCACCACAACAGGCTCGCACACAGGGTGTTACCGTTTCGCGGTCAGCACACGCTGCTGCTGAAGCGGCTCGCGCCAACCAGTTCCAGCACGATGTCGTCGCCGACGTTCAGCGGGCCGACGCCCACTGGTGTGCCGGTGAGGATCACGTCGCCGGCCTGCAGCGAAAAGCAGCCGGCCATGTGCTGGATCATCGGCACGATCGGGTTGAGCATCGCGCTGCTGTTGCCGTCCTGACGCACTTCACCGTTGATGGTCAGGCGAATGCCGATGTCGGTCAGGTCTGGGAACGTGCTGCCGACCACGAACGGCGCGATCACCGCCGCGCCGTCGAACGACTTGGCGATTTCCCATGGCAGGCCCTTGGACTTGAGCTCGGCCTGCTTGTCGCGCAGGGTCAGATCCAGCGCCGGAGCGAAACCGGAGATCGCATCCAGCACTTCTTCGCGGCTCGGTTTGGTCGACAGCGGCTTGCCGATCAACACGGCGATTTCCGCTTCGTAGTGCACCGAGCCGCGCTCGGTCGGAATGCTGAACCCGCCTTCCAGCGGCACCACGCAACTGCCCGGCTTGATGAACAGCAACGGTTCGGTAGGCACCGGATTGTCCAGTTCCTTGGCGTGTTCGGCGTAATTACGGCCAATGCACACCACTTTCCCGATCGGGAAGTGAATGCGCGTGCCGTCGACGTACTGGTGCTGATAGCTCATTTACCGACTCCTGCCTTCATTGATTCAGGGGATTGCCAATCAAACCGCGAAGATCTTGCCCGGGTTCATGATGCCGTTCGGGTCGAACACCGCTTTGACCGCCTTCATGTACTCGATTTCGACCGGCGAACGGCTGTACGTCAAGTAGTCGCGCTTGGTCATGCCCACGCCGTGTTCGGCGGAGATCGAACCGTTGTATTTCTCGACGGTTTCGAACACCCACTTGTTGACGGTCGCGCACTTGGCGAAGAACTCGTCCTTGCTCAGGTTATCCGGCTTGAGGATGTTCAGGTGCAGGTTGCCGTCACCGATATGGCCGAACCAGACAATTTCGAAATCCGGGTAATGTTCACCGACGATCGCGTCGATTTCCTGCAGGAATGCCGGGACTTTCGACACGGTGACCGAAATGTCGTTCTTGTACGGCGTCCAGTGCGAGATCGTCTCGGAGATGTACTCGCGCAACTTCCACAGGTTGTGCAGCTGGGTTTCGCTCTGGCTCATCACGCCGTCCAGCACCCAGCCCTGCTCGACGCAGTGTTCGAAGGTTTCCAGCGCGGTGTTGGCCACTTCTTCGCTGGTTGCTTCGAATTCCAGCAACGCATAGAACGGGCACTCGGTGTCGAACGGCGCCGGTACGTCGCCACGGCCCAGCACTTTGGCCAGGGCCTTGTCGGAGAAGAATTCGAACGCGGTCAGGTCAAGCTTGCCCTGAAAGGCATGAAGCACCGGCATGATCGAGTCGAAGTCGGCGGTGCCGAGGACCATCGCGGTGAGGTTTTTCGGCGCGCGATCCAGACGCATGGTCGCTTCGACCACAAAACCCAAAGTGCCCTCGGCACCAATGAATAACTGGCGAAGGTCGTAACCGGTGGCGTTCTTGATCAGGTCTTTGTTCAGCTCCAGCACATCACCCTTGCCGGTGACCACTTTCAGGCCAGCGACCCAGTTACGGGTCATGCCGTAGCGAATCACCTTGATCCCGCCGGCATTGGTGCCGATGTTGCCGCCAATCTGACTGGAACCGGCCGACGCGAAGTCCACCGGGTAATACAGGCCGTTTTCTTCGGCGACGTTTTGCAGGTGTTCGGTGACCACGCCGGGCTGGCACACGGCGGTGCGATCGGTAAGGTTCACGTCGAGAATCTGGTTCATGTAGTCGAACGACACCACCACTTCGCCATTCGCGGCGACGGCGGCGGCGGACAGCCCGGTGCGCCCGCCCGACGGCACCAGCGCCACTTTGTGGGTATTGGCCCAGCGGACGACGGCCTGCACCTGCTCGATGGTCTTGGGAAACACGATGGCGCTCGGCGCGGGCGCGAAGTGCTTGGTCCAATCCTTGCCGTACGCATTCAGGGAGTCGGCGTCGGTCAGGACCTTGCCAGGCTCGACCAGGGTCTTCAGTTCATCAATCAGGGCAGGATTGGTCATCGACAGAACTCTCGAACAATTCATGGTCATCCTGAAGACGCTTCACGTCGCAGGAATGAGTGTTTCGCGGGGTGGCTATGCTAGCATACCGACCCCGCAGGCCAGTGCCCAAGGCCAGTTCTGCGGTGACGGCTTTCTTGCCGTGCGGGTCAGCTCCAGGCTGCTCCCCTCCCTGCCATTTTTCTCCGGGATACAGGTTTACGCAGATGAGCAAGACTTCTCTCGATAAGAGCAAGATCAAGTTCCTTCTTCTCGAAGGCGTCCACCAATCGGCTGTCGACGTCCTCAAGGCGGCGGGCTACACCAGCATCGAATACCTGACAGGCTCCTTGCCGGAAGCCGAGCTCAAGGAAAAGATCGCTGATGCTCACTTCATCGGCATTCGTTCGCGCACCCAACTGACCGAAGAGATCTTCGATCACGCGAAGAAGCTGGTCGCGGTCGGCTGTTTCTGCATCGGCACCAACCAGGTTGACCTGAGTGCTGCCCGCGAGCGCGGTATCGCCGTGTTCAACGCGCCGTACTCCAACACCCGTTCCGTCGCGGAACTGGTGCTGGCCGAAGCGATCCTGCTGCTGCGCGGCATCCCTGAGAAAAACGCGTCCTGCCACCGTGGCGGCTGGATCAAGTCCGCAGCCAACTCCTTCGAGATCCGTGGCAAGAAACTCGGCATCGTCGGCTACGGCTCGATCGGTACGCAGCTGTCGGTTCTGGCGGAAGGCTTAGGGATGCAGGTGTTCTTCTACGACACCGTGACCAAGCTGCCGCTGGGCAACGCCACTCAGGTCGGCAACCTGCACGAGCTGCTGGGCATGTCCGACATCGTTACCCTGCACGTTCCGGAAACCGCTGCGACCCAGTGGATGATCGGCGAGAAGGAAATCCGCGCCATCAAGAAGGGCGGCATCCTGATCAACGCCGCGCGCGGTACCGTGGTCGAGCTGGACGCCCTGGCGGACGCGATCAAGGACAAGCACCTGATCGGCGCGGCCATCGACGTGTTCCCGGTGGAGCCACGCTCCAACGACGAAGAGTTCGAAAGCCCGCTGCGTGGCCTGGACAACGTGATCCTGACCCCGCACATCGGTGGTTCGACTGCCGAAGCCCAGGCCAACATCGGTCTGGAAGTGGCGGAGAAACTGGTCAAGTACAGCGACAACGGTACTTCGGTGTCGTCGGTGAACTTCCCGGAAGTGGCCCTGCCGGCTCACCCTGGCAAGCACCGTCTGCTGCACATCCACGAGAACATTCCGGGTGTGATGAGCGAGATCAACAAGGTCTTCGCCGAAAACGGCATCAACATCTCCGGTCAGTTCCTGCAGACCAACGAGAAAGTCGGTTACGTGGTGATCGACGTCGACGCCGAGTACTCGGAGCTGGCGCAAGAGAAGCTGCAACACGTCAACGGCACCATCCGTAGCCGCGTGCTGTTCTGATCGAACGCCGAGCAATGAAAAAGGGAGCCTTCGGGCTCCCTTTTTCATGCACCGCCGGAAACTTATTTGACGTTGACGGTGATTTTCTTCGAGACGATTGGCGGATCGAACGGCATGTGGCCGCTGTCGCCCAGTTCCAGCTGCAAGGTGTGCTTGCCCGGGGCCAGTTTGATCGTGGCCTCGGTCTGCGCCTTGCCGAAGTGCATGTGATTGGCGTCATTCGGAATCGGTGCGCCCGCCGCCGGCATTTGGTCGACGTCGATCAGCAGGTGATGGTGACCGGTGTTTTTGGTAACGTCACCGGCCGGTGCCAGCGCAACGTCCTTGACCCCGAACTTGACCTTGAACTCCTGAGAAACCGTGGCCCCGTCTTCGGGAGAAACGATGAACACTTCGGCACCTTTAGGCGCCGGGGTCGCTGCACTGGCCAGCACTGAAACACCCATCAACAGGCCAGCCAAGGCTGCTCGTGACATAAACGTTTTCATTCTCTTCTCCAGTTTTTCCGTAAAATCCGCGCGGTCATGACAACTTCATGACCATTCGTTGTCGAAGGCACTCGACAACCATAGCAAAGCGAGCCTGACTCAGAGCATCGCAATAATGATTTCAAAGGAGTGACCATGCGCCTTCTGCCTGGCCTGATCTGCCTGCTACCCCTTCTGAGCCCTCTGGCTCACGCCGAACTGATTGATGACGTCAACGACCGTGGCGAGTTGCGCATTGCCCTTGAGGCTAATACACCGCCCTTCAATTTCAAGGATGGCGACACACTCACGGGGTTCGAGGTCGAGCTTGGGCAACTGCTGGCCAACGAGCTGGATGTACGCGCCGACTTCATCGTCACCGACGAAGCCGACCTGCTCCAGGGCGTTGAAAGCGGCAAGTACGACGTCGCGCTCAACCACATAGCACTGACACCTGAACTCAAGGATCGTTTCGACTTCAGCGAGCCTTACGGCAAGGTCGACTCGCAACTATGGGCGAAGAAAGATGAGCAGCCACGGCCAATGGTGCTGGTGCAGGCGCTGACCGAAGAGAAGCCGAAAGCGACCCCGGTGGAGCTGGCGATTCCGTTTCAGAAGGGTAATCCGGCATTTCACGCCAGCCTGGAAGGTGCGTTGCAGCGGATCAAGGCCGATGGGCGGTTGGCGGCGTTGTCCGCGAAGTGGTTCACCGAACCGTAGGAGCTGCCGCAGGCTGCGATCTTTTGATCTTGATTTTGAAGATCAAGAGATCGCAGCCTCGTTTCACTCGACAGCTCCTACAGGGGGTTTGTGGTGGGCTTTTAGTCGAGGTGGGCCAGGGCCATGGAGGCCTGAGAAAGTTCGAGTTCACTGAAGACTTGAACCCCATGGCGTTTGAGCAGCGCAGCCGTCACGCCTTCTCCCGAGACCTTCACCCCACTGAACGTCCCGTCATAAGTCAGCAGATTCCCGCAGGAAGGGCTGTTGGCCTTGAGCACCGCGACGCGGATGCCATGCTTTTGTACCAGTGCCAGCGCCTGCCGCGCGCCGTCGAGAAACTGCGCGCTGACGTCCTCGCCTTCGGTGGTGATCACCGCCGCCTTGCCATCGAGCACGT
The DNA here is from genome assembly GCF_019775695.1 of Pseudomonas sp. AO-1. Lineage (NCBI taxonomy): Bacteria > Pseudomonadati > Pseudomonadota > Gammaproteobacteria > Pseudomonadales > Pseudomonadaceae > Pseudomonas > Pseudomonas sp. AO-1. The sequence continues at coordinate 515,873 of NZ_CP079947.1, read as the reverse complement.
CGGTGCCCTGCCCGCCCGGGATTTCCGCCGCGGCACGCGGGGTCGGCAAACCACCGGCCACTTCCGGACACAGCGGCACTACACGGCCTTCGGCGATCCACTGTTCGAGCAGATCGAACGGCCCGCTGGCCCCGCCGTCGTAACGCACGCGGTGGCCCAACAGGCAACGGCTGACCAGAATCTTCTGCATCTCAGAACGGCTCGTTGCCACGGCGACGAAACCAGCCGGTCAGCGACAGGCGCTCGCGCTGCGCCGGCAACACTTCATGCGGTACTTCGCCAGAGAGGAACACCACCAGGCAGCCGCCTGTGGGTTGCACGTCATGCACCCGGTCCTCGCTCAGGTACATGCGCAACTGACCGCCGTCTTCCGGCAGCCAGGCGTCATTGAGGTAGACCACCGCTGAGACCATGCGCCGGTCATCGTCGCGAAAACGGTCGACGTGCTTGCGGTAGAACGCGCCCGGCGGATACAGGGCGAAGTGGCACTCGAAATCCTCAAGCCCGAGGAACAACCCGCGATTGAGCGCCTCGCGCAGACTCTCCATCAGATTCAGATAACGGTCGCTGGCCTCGGCCTGGCCCGGGTCGATCCACTGGATGTGGTCGCCACGAATGCCCTCGCGAATCTCCGAAAACGGCCCACGGCCTACCGCCGCCGGCGCCAGTTCGCCCTCGGCCTCACGTTTGCGGCACTCGGCCGCCAGCTCACGGGTCAAACCCGCGGGCAGGAAAATGTTCTGCTGCGACCAGCCATGCTCGGCCAGGTCGTCGACGATGCGTAACAGCAGCGGGTGTTCAGAGGATATTTGCATGGCGCGCATAGTATGCCGGCGGCAGGAAATCCGACAGAGCCACGCGGCGGCTTGATACGAATTCTCGACAAGTACCGGCACCGCACGGAGAATAGTCCGCTGCTGACAGGAGTCCCTATGCGCCGTTTGCTTTTTTCACTGTTGATGTTCTGCGTTTTGCCCGCCTGGGCGGACGGCCACGATCAGCTGTACAAGATCGCCGGCTGGCCAGATCAACGTGCGCATTTCAACGATGCCCTGAGCGCCGCACAGCAGCGCTACCAGAACAACCTGCCACCGGCGGTGTTCCAGGCCCTGGTCAATAACAGCAACCAGCGCTTCGCCCCCCAGGCCATGGATCAGCGTGCCGAAGCGCAGCTGCGCCAGCACCTTGCCGATCCACAACCGGCGCTGACCTTTTTTCAATCGCCGCTGGGCAAGAAAATCGTCGCCGCTGAATTGCTCGCCACCCGTCGCGATCAACTGGCGAAGAACGCCAAAGGCTTGCCGAAGATGCAGGTCAGCGACAGCCGTCTGCTGATCATCGGCCATCTGGCGCAAGCCCTGCCGGCGCGCGAGGCCGGCGCCGAAGTCAGTCTGGCGATTGCCGGCGTGGCGGCGGACAGCCTGAGTTCGATGATCCCCGGCCTGCTCGGCGGCGGTCAGGCGCAAGGCATGTTGAACGGTCAGCGCCAGCGCCTGATGGAGCAGATCGGCGCCGATTTGAACAACACGCTGCTCTACGTTTATCGCGATCTGTCGGATGATGAACTGGAGCAGTTCGCGACTTTTGCCGAATCCACTGAGGGCAAGGCGTATTACCAGGCGGCGCTGGCAGCGATCCGGGCGGGGTTGGCGGTGGGGCAAAGCTCCTCGAACCTTGGCCAGTAATCTTTATCGCCTTTCAGACCGCCATCGCTGGCAAGCCAGCTCCCACAAGGATTTTCATCTAATACAGAGTTTGTGAACGCCGGAAAACCTGTGGGAGCTGGCTTGCCAGCGATGAGGCCAGCAAATCCCCTAGAGATTCCGCCCCCTGATCCGCTTGTTCAGAAACTCGAAATACTCCTCGCGCATCTCCAGCGTCTCATTCGCCAGATGATGCCGCGCCTCTGGCAGCAACAGAATCTGCGGCCGGTCGAATTTCCACTTCAGCACCTGCAAGTTGTGCTGCCAGTCCACGGTCATGTCCGCCTGCCCTTGAATGATCAGCGGCCGTCGCGGACTTTTTTTCGCGTGTTCGACGCGGATGATCCAGCGCGACAGTGCACCGACCCACGCGGTCGGCAAGCGCTTTGGCTGCAACGGGTCGGCTTGCAGAAACGGCAGGAAATCCGGGTCGTTGGAGTTCTCGCTGAAGCGCCGGGCGATGCCTCGCACGAAAGGTCTGAGCAGGTAATAACTGAGCTGCGACCAGCCCCAGGCGCGCGGACGTACCAGCGGCGCCAACAGAATCAAATGGCCTTGCGCCGGGCTGCCCTCGCCATGATTGAGTACATGGTCGACGACGATCGCGCCGCCGGTGCTTTGCCCGCACAGGTGCCAGGGTTGCGGCAGGGCAATCGAACCGGCTTCGGCGAACAGCGCCTGCAAGGCGTCCTGATATTCAGAGAAATCACGGATGCTCGCCCGCGGCCCACTCGACAAACCATGCCCCGGCAAGTCGCAGGCAATAACAGCAAAATCCTGATCCAGTGCCCACTCGATCACATGCCGATACAGCCCGGTGTGATCGTAAAAACCGTGCAGCAGAAACAGCGTGCCCTTGACCTTCTCCGGCCACCAGCAATGGCTGACCAGCTCATACCCGTCCACTTCGAACCGGCCCATGCCGCGCCAGACATCGCGCTCGGGGAAGTCGGTTTTATAAAACCGCTGATACGCTTTCGCCTCATCCGACAACGGCTGCCACTGGGCCAAAGGCTTGAGGCTGGCGCGTAAATGATCGGCATCGAAAGTGTCAGGCATGCGGGTATTCCAAAGCGGTAAACATACTTTATCGGCCTGCGATATTCATCTGTTGCGGCAAGCATGGCAAGCTAGCCCCCCTTCGAGGATCGAAAAACCATGCGCTCGCCCTACCGCACCGCACTGTTTGCCAGCCTGCTCGCGCTTGTGTGTGCCGGAGTGCTGTGGGCGGCGTATGACTGGTTTCAAGGGCGCTATCTGCGTGCGTTCAGTCAGCACACCGCGGTGTTTTCCGGTGATTCGCTGCGCCTGCCAGATGAACTGGCCGGTCCCGGCAAAATCCGCCTCGTGCACTTCTGGGATCCGGCCTGCCCATGCAACGTCGGCAATCAACAGCACCTGACGGAAATGGTCGAGCAGTTCGGTCCGCGCGGTGTGGAATTCTTCGCCGTGCAAAAAGCTGGCAGCCACGGCCAGTTGCCCGCGACCCTGAGCAATCTGAAAAACATCACGGTGTTGCCCGGTTCCGAGCAGGTACCGGCCAGCCCCGCCGTGGCGATCTGGGACCGCAGCGGCAAACTGGCGTACTTCGGCCCCTACAGTGAAGGCCTGACCTGCAACTCCAGCAACAGCTTTATTGAACCGATCCTCAACGCGCTGATGGATGATCGACCGGTCAACGCCACCCACACCCTGGCGGTCGGTTGTTACTGCCCTTGGCCGGTGGTGGTGCAGTAAGGCATTCCGGACTTTTCGAGGACAGCGATGCACGGCACGGAAGGTCTGTGCTAATTGTTTGCAGCCCGACGGGCGGCAATCCCGCATGCACAAGGAGTCACCATGAAACGCGTCTTCACCGTTCTTGCCTTGCTCATCGTTGTCCTGCTCGCCAGCGTCGGCGCCTACCTCTACAGCAAGCAACCGACGCGTCAGGGCCAGGTGGAGCTGCGCAACCTGCAGGGTTCGGTGACCGTGCGTTACGACGAACGCGGGGTGCCGCACATCCGTGCCGAGAACGAAATCGATCTGTATCGCGCCCTCGGCTACGTGCACGCTCAAGATCGCCTGTTCCAGATGGAAGCCATGCGCCGCCTCGCCCGCGGCGAGCTGGCCGAAGTGCTCGGGCCGAAGCTGCTCGACACCGACAAACTGTTCCGCAGCCTGCGCATCCGCGAACGCGCCGCCCGTTATGTCGCCAGTCTCGATAAGCAGTCACCGGCGTGGAAGGCCCTGCAAGCTTATCTGGACGGCATCAACCAGTATCAGGACAGCCACGCTGCGCCGATCGAGTTCGACGTGCTGGGCATCCCCAAGCGGCCGTTCACCGCCGAAGACAGCATCAGCGTCGCCGGTTACATGGCCTACAGCTTTGCCGCCGCGTTTCGCACCGAACCGCTGCTGACCTACGTGCGCGACCAACTCGGCGCCGATTACCTCAACGTCTTCGACCTCGACTGGCAGCCCCAAGGCGTGCTCGCCAAAGGTCACGCCAAGAAGACGCCGACCCTTGCCGCCGACGACTGGAAAGACCTCAACGCTCTCGCCCGCCTCAGCGAGCAGGCGCTGATTGAAAACGGCCTGCCGCAATTCGAAGGCAGCAATGCCTGGGTGATTGCCGGCAGTCGCAGCCAGAGCGGCAAACCGCTGCTGGCCGGCGACCCGCACATTCGTTTCTCGGTGCCTTCGGTGTGGTACGAAGCACAACTGTCGGCGCCGGGGTTTGAGCTTTACGGCCATCATCAGGCGCTGGTGCCGTTCGCGTTCCTGGGGCACAACCTGGATTTCGGCTGGAGCCTGACCATGTTCCAGAACGACGATCTGGATCTGATCGCCGAGAAGGTCAACCCGGACAACCCGAATCAAGTCTGGTACCACGGCCAGTGGAGCGATCTGCTCAGCACCGAGCAGCAGATCGCGGTGAAGGGCCAGGCGCCGGTGACGCTGACCTTGCGCCAGTCGCCCCATGGCCCGATCGTCAACGATGCGCTCGGCACTGCCGCCGGCAAGACACCGATCGCCATGTGGTGGGCGTTTCTCGAAACACCGAACCCGATCCTCGAAGGCTTCTACCAGCTCAACCGCGCCGACACCCTGGCCAAGGCCCGCGCTGCGGCGGCGAAGGTGCAGGCGCCGGGGCTGAACATCGTTTACGCCAACGCTAAGGGTGACATCGCCTGGTGGGCTTCGGCGCTGTTGCCCAAACGCCCGGCCGGGGTCAGACCGGAGTTCATTCTCGACGGCAGCGGCAATCAGGCGGACAAGGATGGTTACTACCCGTTCAGCGCCAACCCGCAGGAAGAAAATCCGGCGCGCGGCTACATCGTCTCGGCCAACTTTCAGCCGCTGTCGCCGACCGGGATGGAGATTCCCGGTTACTACAACCTCGCTGATCGCGGCCAGCAGCTCAATCGCCAGCTCAGTGACAAGAACGTGAAATGGAGCAACGAGGCCAACCAGCAGCTGCAACTGGGCACCACCACCGGTTATGGCCCGCGTACCCTGGCGCCATTGCTGCCGGTGCTGCGTGAAGTGGTGAGCGATCCGGCGCAACTGAAACTGGTCGAGCAACTGGCGCAGTGGCAAGGCGACTATCCGCTGGATTCGGTGAGCGCCACCGTGTTCAACCAGTTCCTCTACGACCTCGCCGATGCGGCGATGCGCGATGAGTTGGGCAACGACTTCTTCGAAACACTGCTCTCGACCCGGGTGATCGACGCCGCCCTGCCGCGCCTGGCGGCGAACGCCGATTCACCGTGGTGGGACAACCGCACCACGCCGAACAAGGAGACTCGCGCCGACATCGTCAAAGCGGCGTGGCAGGCGAGCATCGCACACCTGAAACAGACCCTCGGCGACAATCCGTCGGGCTGGCAATGGGGCACGGCGCACACCCTGACCCATGGCCATCCGTTGGGTCAGCAGAAGCCGCTGGACCGGATCGTCAATGTCGGGCCGTTCGCTGCGCCGGGCAGCCACGAAGTGCCGAACAACCTCTCGGCCAAGCTTGGCCCGGCGCCATGGCCAGTGACTTACGGGCCTTCGACGCGGCGACTGGTGGACTTCGCCGACCCGGCACACAGCCTGACCATCAACCCGGTCGGCCAGAGCGGCGTGCCGTTCGACAGCCACTATGACGATCAGGCTGAAGAGTACGTCGAGGGGATGTATGTGCAGGCGCATTTCAGCGAGGAAGAGGTGACGGCCAATACGCGCAGTACGTTGAAGCTGTTGCCGGCGCGGGCTGCGCAATAGATTTGTGCTGGCTGGTCTGGCCCCATCGCTGGCAAGCCAGCTCCCACAGGTTTCTCGGGTGTTCACATAATCTGTCTTCACTGAAAATCCTGTGGGAGCTGGCTTGCCAGCGATGGGGCCCTTAAGAACACAAGAGACCTTCAGAGCATCAACGCAAAATTCAGCCGAAACTGCTGCGGCGTCACCCCCAACCGGCGATTGAACACACTGCGCATGTGCTGCGCATCGCGAAACCCGCACTGATAGGCCACGGTCTTCAGCGGTGCCGTGGTGCTTTCCAGCAGCACCCGCGCCGCATCCACTCGCGCACTTTCGACGAACTCTGCCGGGGTGACCCGAGCCTCACGGGCGAACACCCGGGAGAAGTTGCGCGCACTCATGTTCGCCGCGTTCGCCAGATCGGCAATCGTCAAATCCCCGGTGAGGTTGGCCAGCACATACAACTGCACCATCGCCACCGCTGACGTCGACTCCGCATGCGGTGTGAGGAACGGGCTGAACTGCGATTGCCCGCCCGAGCGCTGAGTGAACACCACCAGCCGTTTGGCCACGCTCAGCGCCACGTCAGCGCCGTGATCGCGGGCCAACAGGTACAGCGACAGATCGATCCCCGCCGTCACCCCGGCCGAGGTATAGAGCGCACCGTCCTCGACATACAGGCGATCGGCTTCGACCCGCGCCGATGGACACAATTGCGCCAGCGCTTGGGCATCGTTCCAGTGAGTGGTCACCGTTCGCCCGTCCAGCAGCCCCGCCCGCGCCAGCATGAACGCGCCGTTGCAGATCGAGCCAAAACGCCGCGCACGGGCACAAGCCTCGCGCAGCCAGGTGTCGAAGCCTTTGCCGAAATCCAGAAACGGTAACTGCGGGCCGCCGGCGACCAGCAGCAAGTCCCAGGCGTCGAGCGCCTCGCTGAAGTGCCGGTGAGCGCTGAGGTTCAGGCCATTGGAGCAAGCCATCGGCCCGCGTTCGACGCCGATCACCTCCAGCCGATAGTGATCCTCGGGGGGCAGAAAACGATTGGCCTCGGCAAACACATCCATCGGCCCGCTGACATCCAGCGCCTGCACGCCGGGAAACACCACGATGGCGATGGTTCTGTTCATAAGCCTCCTTGGGGATCTTTGTGGCGAGGGGATTCATCCCCGATGGACTGCGCAGCAGTCGTAGATCCTCACTGCGCGGTTTACCTGATTCGCCGAAATAGCAGGTTTTGGAACTGCTGCGCAGTCCATCGGGGATGAATCCCCTCGCCACAGGTTCGGTGTCTGCTGTTTTAAGTGAGTTGGCACGATTTGCAGGTCGATTGGCAAGGATCGCAGCCATGGGTTGATTGTTCGTGCAGTGCCTCGGGGAACAGACTTTGTCCATCAGCGCCACAACGGCGTTTTCGACGAGGAAACACCTTATGAGCACGACCATTGCCGGCATCAAAATCCCCGACAGCGCCCTCGCCCGGGCCACCACCGAGTACATTCGCGACATCGAATCCGACCTGCTCTACCACCACTCGCGCCGGGTGTTTCTGTTCGGTGCGCTGAGTGGCGAACGCCAACAACTGACCTACAACCCGGAGCTGCTGTATGTCGGCGCGATGTTCCACGACCTCGGACTGGTCGAGGGCTATCGCAGTGACGACGAGCGTTTCGAAGTGGATGGCGCCAACGCGGCAGCGGCGTTTCTCAAACCGTACGGGCTCAGCGAAGACGACATCGAACAGGTCTGGCTGTCGATTGCCCTGCACACCACGCCGGGCGTGCCCAAACATCTGCGGCCGACTGTGGCGCTGGTGACGGCGGGTGTCGAGATGGACGTGTTGGGGATGGATTACGCGGCGTTCAGCAGTACCCAGCGCGAGGCGGTGGTGCATGCGCATCCACGCGGGGAAGGTTTCAAGGAATGCATCATCTGCGCGTTTGCCGACGGCTTGCGCCATCGTCCGCAGACCACGTTCGGCAATGTGAAGACCGATGTGCTGGTGGATCAGGAGCCGGGGTTCAGGCCGATGAACTTTGTCGAGGTCATCCGTACATCCCCTTGGATTTCCTGAGCTCCAAAAGCAAAAGATCGCAGCCTGCGGCAGCTCCTACAGAGATTGCATCCACTGTAGGAGCTGCCGCAGGCTGCGATCTTTTTGCCCGTCAGGCCGCTTCCGGCGCAGGCGCGCGGCGCACGTCCGGTTGTTTCCACGAATCGGCAGCGCCTTCTTCGATGGCTTGCTGGATGGCTTTCTTGCGCGCTTCTTCGGCGCGGCGGCTGAAGAACCACACCAGGAAGGTCACCAGCGATACCGCCAGCAAAATCAGGCTGGCCACGGCATTGATCTCCGGCTTCACACCCAGACGCACCGCCGAGAACACTTCCATCGGCAGGGTCGTCGAACCCGGGCCGGAGACGAAGCTCGCCAGTACCAGATCGTCCAGCGACAGCGCGAACGACATCATGCCGCCCGCCGCCAGCGACGGCGCGATCATCGGTATGGTGATCAGGAAGAACACCTTCCACGGCCGCGCACCGAGGTCCATGGCTGCCTCTTCGATCGACAGGTCCAGCTCACGCAGACGCGCCGACACCACCACCGCCACATACGCTGCACAGAACGTGGTGTGGGCGATCCAGATGGTGACGATGCCACGTTCCTGCGGCCAGCCGATCATCTGCGCCATGGCCACGAACAGCAGCAACAGCGACAGACCGGTGATCACTTCCGGCATCACCAACGGCGCCGTCACCAGGCCACCGAAGAGCGTGCGGCCCTTGAAGTGGGTGATGCGGGTCAGCACGAAGGCGGCCAGCGTACCCAGCGCCACCGCGGCAACCGCGGTATAGCAGGCGATTTCCAGGGAGCGCACCACCGAGCCCATCAGTTGCGTGTTGTCGAGCAGGCCGACATACCACTTGATCGACCAGCCGCCCCATACCGTCACCAGTTTCGAGGCGTTGAACGAGTAGATCACCAGGATCAGCATCGGCAGGTAGATGAACAACAGACCCAGTACCAGCATCAGGCTGGAGAAACGGAAGCGCTTCATTCTTTACCCTCCATTTCCTTGGCCTGACTGCGGTTGAACAGGATGATCGGCACAATCAGGATCGCCAGCATCACCACCGCCAGGGCGGACGCCACCGGCCAGTCACGGTTGTTGAAGAACTCTTGCCAGAGCACTTTACCGATCATCAGGGTTTCCGGACCGCCGAGCAGTTCCGGGATCACGAACTCACCGACCACCGGGATGAACACCAGCATGCAGCCGGCAATGATCCCGTTCTTGGACAGTGGAATGGTGATTTTCCAGAAGCTGTTGAAGGTGCTCGAACCGAGGTCGGCAGCGGCCTCCAGCAAGCTGTGATCGTGCTTCACCAGGTTGGCGTACAGCGGCAGAATCATGAACGGCAGGTACGAGTAGACAACACCGATGTACACCGCGAGGTTGGTGTTGAGGATCTGCAGCGGCTCGTCGATCCAGCCCATGCTCATCAGGAACCCGTTGAGCAGGCCGTTGTTGCTGAGAATGCCCATCCACGCATACACACGGATCAGGATCGCGGTCCAGGTCGGCATCATGATCAGCAGCACCAGCACCGTCTGCAGCTCTTTACGGGCGCTGGCGATGGCGTAGGCCATCGGGTAGCCGATCAGCAGGCACAACAGCGTGCTGAAGAACGCCATCTTCAGCGAGCCAAGGTACGCGGCGATGTACAACTCGTCGTCGCCGAGCATTGCGTAGTTGCCAAGGTTCAGCAGCAGTTGCAGCTTCTGCTCGGCGAAGGTGTAGATCTCGGTGTAAGGCGGAATGGCCACATCGGCTTCGGCAAAGCTGATCTTCAGGACGATGAAGAACGGCAGCATGAAGAACAGGAACAGCCAGATGAAGGGAACCCCGATGACCAACTGGCGGCCACCGGGAATTATTCGATTGAGCCGGCGTTTGAATTTGCGCATGTTCATGAGCGAAGTACCACGCCGCTATCGTCTTCCCACCACACGTAAACCTGATCACCCCAGGTCGGACGCTGGCCGCGACGCTCGGCGTTGGCGACGAACGACTGCACCAGCTTGCCACTCGGCAATTCGACGTAGAACACTGAGTGCCCACCGAGGTAGGCGATGTCATGCACCTTGCCGCTGGACCAGTTGTATTCGCAGGTCGGCATTTCGGCGGTGACCAGCAGCTTCTCCGGACGAATCGCGTAGGTCACGGATTTGTCCTGCACCGAAGTGCTGATGCCGTGGCCGACATAGATCTGCCGGTCGAGGTCCTTGCAGGTGATGGTCGCGTGGCCTTCAGCGTCGTCGATCACTTCGCCTTCGAAGATGTTCACGTTGCCGATGAATTCGCAGACCAGACGGCTGGTCGGGGTTTCGTAGATGTCGATCGGGCTGCCGATCTGGGCGATCCAGCCCAGGTGCATGATCGCGATGCGCTCGGCCATGGTCATGGCCTCTTCCTGGTCGTGGGTCACCATCACGCAGGTCACGCCCACGCGCTCGATGATTTCCACCAGCTCCAGCTGCATCTGCGAACGCAGTTTCTTGTCCAGTGCGCCCATGGGTTCGTCGAGCAGCAGCAGTTTCGGCCGCTTGGCCAGCGAACGCGCCAGTGCCACACGCTGCCGCTGACCGCCGGACAGTTGATGCGGCTTGCGCTTGGCGTACTGGCTCATCTGCACCAGTTTGAGCATCTCGGCCACACGCGCATCGATCTCGGCGTTGGGGATCTTGTCCTGCTTGAGGCCGAAGGCGATGTTCTGCGCCACGGTCATGTGCGGGAACAAGGCGTACGACTGGAACATCATGTTGATCGGTCGCTCGTACGGCGGCATGTCGGTGATGTCGACGCCGTCGAGGAAAATGCGCCCCTCCGTGGGCCGTTCGAACCCTGCCAGCATCCGCAGCAGTGTGGATTTGCCCGATCCCGAACCGCCGAGCAGGGCGAAAATTTCGCCCTTCTTGATTTCCAGGGACACATCGTCCACGGCAATCGTCTCGTCGAACTTCTTCGTGACCCGGTCGATTTTGACCAACACCTGCTTAGGTGTCTGGTCGCCCTCGAGGGCTTTCTTATAGGCGCCGGAGGCAACTGCCATTTACGAAACTCCCAGAAAAAAACAGTGCAGTTCGCCCCATGCGGACGAACCCAGGATAGTTTGTGCCTTACTTGCCCGACTTGACCTTGGTCCAGCTACGGGTCATCAAACGCTGAATATTGGGTGGCAACTCGACCGACACGTAAGTCTTGTCGAGGACTGCTTGCGGTGGATAAACCGCTTCATCGGTGCGGATGGACTGCTCCATCAGCTTGTCCGACCCCGGGTTGGGGTTGGCGTAACCGACGTAATCACTGACCTGGGCGATCACCTCAGGTTTCAGCAAATAGTTGATGAAGGCGTGGGCCTCTTTGACGTTGGACGAGTCCTTCGGAATCGCCAGCATGTCGAACCACAGCGCGCCGCCCTCTTTCGGAATCGAGTAGGCGATGTTCACGCCCTTCTTGGCTTCCTCGGCACGGTGCTTGGCCTGGAAGATGTCACCGGAGAAACCGATGGCCACGCAGATGTCGCCGTTGGCCAGATCACCGATGTATTTCGAGGAGTGGAAGTAGGTGACGTAAGGACGCACGGCCAGCAGTTTGTCGGTGGCCTTGGCGTAATCCTTCGGATTGGTACTGTTGGCGTTCAGGCCCATGTAGTTGAGCACGGTCGGCATCATTTCATCGGCCGAGTCGAGGAACGCGACGCCGCAGCTGTGCAGCTTCTTGATGTTCTCCGGTTCGAACAGCACGCTCCAGGAGTCGATCTTGTCGATACCGAGCACGGCCTTGACCTTGTCGACGTTGTAGCCGATGCCGTTGGTGCCCCACAGGTACGGCACCGCGTACTGGTTGCCCGGATCGTTCTGCTCCAGGCGCTTGAGCAGCACCGGATCGAGATTCGCATAGTTCGGCAGCTGCGACTTGTCGAGCTTCTGGAACGCGCCTGCCTTGATCTGCTTGCCAAGGAAATGGTTCGACGGCACGACCACGTCGTAACCGGTACGCCCGGCCAGCAGCTTGCCTTCCAGGGTCTCGTTGGAATCGAACACGTCGTACACCGGTTTGATCCCGGTTTCTTTCTGGAAGTCGGCCAGGGTGGTCTCGCCGATGTAATCCGACCAGTTATAAATATGCACCGTACCGGCGGCCTGGGCTCCGACAGCGATCGTCAGGCCGGCAGTGGCCAGCAGGGCTTTGCGCAAAGAAGAAAAAATAGGCAAGTGGAGGTCCTCTAATTTAGTTGGGCCCAAGTTGCCCCGTGCTGCACGACAGTCACGGTTGCCCGGCAACAAAACCGGCGCGCAACTTACCTTCGAAAAACCGATCCAGCAAAACTTTCTGTCATTTAATTGATCCGCTGACCGCCGTCATGGCGACGACAGCCAGCGGTTGCTGCTTCAAACCGGCTTATTTACCGGATTTGATCTTGGTCCAGCTGCGGGTCATTTCGCGCTGGGTAGCGGCCGGCAAGTCGGCGATCGCATACAGCTTGGCCTGCACGTCGGCTGGCGGGTAAATGCCTGGATCGCTGGTGATGTCTTTTTCCACCAGAGCGGTCGCAGCAGCGTTACCGTTCGGGAAGCGTACGGCGTTGGTGATGCCGGCCATGACTTCAGGCTTCTGCAGGAAGGTCATGAACTTGTAGGCGCCTTCGACGTTTTCGGCATCTTTAGGGATGGCGACCATGTCGAAGAAGCTGCCAGCGCCTTCTTTCGGAATGGCATAGCTGACTTTCACCTTGTCACCGGCCTCGGCGGCACGGGACTTGGCCTGCTGCACGTCACCCGAGTAACCGACCGCTACGCAGATGTTGCCGTTGGCCAGGTCCGAGATGTACTTGGAGGAGTGGAAGTAGGTGATCGAAGGACGAATCTTGAGGAACAGGTCCTCGGCTTTCTTGATGTCTTCTTTCTTCTGGGTGTCGGTAGGCAGGCCCAGGTAGTGCAGTGCGACCGGGAGCATTTCGGTCGGCGAATCGAGGAAGCTCACACCGCAGCCCTTGAGCTTGGCGATGTTTTCCGGCTTGAGCAGCACGTCCCACGAGTCGATGGTGTCGACGCCCAGCGCAGCCTTGACCTTCTCCGGGTTGTAACCGATACCGATCGAACCCCACATGTACGGGAAGGCGTGCTTGTTGCCCGGATCGCTGACCGACACGGCCTTGAGCAGGTCCTGGTTCAGGTTCTTCCAGTTTGGCAGCTTGGACTGGTCCAGCTCCTGATAAACACCGGCCTTGATCTGCTTGGCCAGGAAGTTGTTCGACGGCACAACGACGTCGTAACCGGATTTGCCCGCCAGCAGTTTGGCTTCCAGGGTTTCGTTACTGTCGAATACGTCGTAAACGACTTTGATCCCGGACTCTTTCTCGAAGTTGGCAATGGTGTCCGGAGCGATGTAGTCGGACCAGTTGTAAACGTGCAGTACCTTGTCGTCCGCGTGAACCGCACCCGCCATCATGCCCGCGACGGACAGCGCGAGAAGAGTCTTGCCAGCAAGCTTTTTACCTAATGCCTTCATGCGTCATGCTCCAAATTTTTCTTTTTTGAACCACTTTGTTCAGCGGCCGAACCCCGACAACTGGAACTGCGGCTAGTCTGGCAAGATCGGAGGCGGTCTTTCAAGAAAAGGCCCACCTTTCTGACACCTTCGAGCGAGAGCGCCGCAGCTCCCCCGCTCGAAGCCTAGCACTTAGGCTTGCAACGCACTGAGGGTCAGGTCCAGGCACTTGCGTGCCTTGGTCACCAGCTCATCGATCTCCGCCTTGCTGATCACCAGCGGCGGCGCAATGATCATGGTGTCGCCCACGGCGCGCATGATCAGGCCGTTATCGAAGCAGAACTGCCGGCAGATCATGCCCACGCCCCGACCTTCGTAACGCTTGCGAGTGGCCTTGTCCTGCACCAGCTCGATCGCCCCCAGCAAACCGACGCCGCGCACTTCGCCCACCAACGGGTGGTCGTTGAGTTCGCGCAGACGTTTCTGCAAATACGGTGCCGTTTCGTTGTGCACGTTCTCGATAATTTTCTCGTCGCGCAGAATCCGGATGTTTTCCAGACCCACCGCTGCCGCCACCGGGTGCCCGGAGTAGGTGAAGCCGTGGTTGAAGTCGCCACCTTCGTTGAGCACCTTCACCACGTCGTCACGGACGATCAGGCCACCCATCGGGATGTAACCGGAGGTCAGGCCTTTGGCGATGGTCATCATGTCCGGCTTCAGGTCGTAGAAATCCGAACCGAACCACTCGCCGGTACGACCGAAACCGCAGATCACCTCGTCAGCGACGAAAAGAATGTCGTACTTGGCGAGGATTTCCTTGATGCGCGGCCAATAGGTATCAGGCGGAATAATCACGCCGCCAGCGCCCTGGATCGGCTCGGCAATGAACGCACCGACGTTGTCCACGCCCACTTCGAGAATCTTCTCTTCCAGCTGATTGGCGGCCCAGATGCCGAATTCTTCCGGCGACATGTCGCCGCCCTCGGCGAACCAGTACGGCTGCGCGATGTGGACGATGCCCGGGATCGGCAAGTCGCCCTGTTCGTGCATGTAGGTCATGCCGCCCAGGCTCGCGCCGGCCACGGTGGAACCGTGGTAACCGTTCTTGCGGCTGATGATGACTTTCTTGTTCGGCTGGCCCTTGATCGCCCAGTAGTGGCGAACCATGCGCAGCATGGTGTCGTTGCCTTCGGAGCCGGAGCCGGTGAAGAACACATGGTTCATGCCTTCCGGCGCCACGTCGGCGATGGCCTTGGCCAGTTCCAGCGCCGGCGGGTGCGCGGTCTGGAAGAACAGGTTGTAGTAAGGCAGTTCACGCATCTGCTTCGCGGCTGCGTCAGCCAGCTCATCGCGGCCATAACCGATCGCCACGCACCACAGACCCGCCATGCCATCGAGGATCTTGTTGCCCTCGCTGTCCCACAGGTACACGCCCTTGGCGTTGGTGATGATCCGTGGACCCTTTTCTTTCAGCTGCTTGAAGTCGCTGAACGGGGCCAGGTGGTGTTCGCTGCTGAGGGCTTGCCACTCACGGGTTTGCGGGTTGTTGCTGGTCATGCCAATTCTCCTTGTTATCGGTGAAGGCGCGGCTGCTGCCAGCCGCGCCCGGCGTATCAGACGGCGAAGAGCAGGTACTCACGCTCCCAGGAACTGATCACGCGCTTGAAGTTTTCATGCTCGGCCCGCTTGACCGCGACGTAGCCGGTGATGAAGGTCTTGCCCAGGTATTTCTCGATGGTTGCGCTGTTTTCCATACGCTCCAGCGCGTCTTCGATGGTCAGCGGCAGGCGCAGGTTGCGGCGTTCGTAGCCGCGACCGACCACCGGCGCGCTCGGGTTGAGGCCTTCGACCATACCGATGTAACCGCAGAGCAGGCTCGCGGCAATCGCCAGGTACGGGTTGGCGTCGGCGCCCGGCAGGCGGTTTTCCACGCGGCGGTTCTGCGGGCCGGCATCCGGGACGCGCAGGCCCACGGTGCGGTTCTCTTCGCCCCACTCCACGTTCACCGGCGCCGAAGTGTCCGGCAGGAAGCGGCGGAACGAGTTGACGTTCGGCGCGAACAGCGGGAGCAATTCCGGAATCAGTTTCTGCAGGCCACCGATGTGGTGCAGGAACAGCTGGCTCATGGTCCCGTCTTCATTGGAGAACACGTTCTTGCCGGTCTCGATGTCGATGATGCTTTGGTGCAGGTGCATCGCACTGCCCGGCTCGCCGGTCATCGGCTTGGCCATGAAGGTGGCGGCCACGTCGTGCTTGAGCGCGGCTTCGCGCATGGTGCGCTTGAACACCAGGATCTGGTCGGCCAGCGACAGTGCATCGCCGTGACGGAAGTTGATTTCCATCTGTGCCGTGCCGTCTTCGTGGATCAGCGTGTCGAGGTCCAGCTCCTGCAGTTCGCACCAGTCGTAGACGTCTTCGAACAGCGGGTCGAATTCGTTCGCCGCTTCGATGGAGAACGACTGACGCCCGATTTCCGGACGGCCCGAGCGGCCGATCGGCGGCTGCAGCGGATAGTCGGGGTCGTCACTGCGCTTGGTCAGGTAGAACTCCATCTCCGGCGCCACGATCGGCTGCCAGCCCTTGTCGGCGTAGAGTTTCAGGACTTTCTTGAGCACGTTGCGCGGCGACAGCTCGATCGGGTTGCCTTGCTTGTCGTAGGTGTCGTGGATCACCTGAGCGGTCGGCTCTATGGCCCACGGCACCAGGTATACGGCGTTCTGATCGGGGCGGCAGATCATGTCGATGTCGGCCGGGTCGAGCAGTTCGTAATAGATGTCGTCTTCGACGTAGTCGCCGGTCACGGTCTGCAACAGCACGCTTTCCGGCAGGCGCATGCCCTTTTCGGCGATGAACTTGTTGGTCGGCGAGATCTTGCCCCGGGTGATACCGGTCAAGTCGCCGATCATGCATTCGACTTCTGTGATCTTGTGGTCTTTCAACCAATCGGTGAGCTGGTCGAGGTTGTTACTCATAAATGCCTCTGGGCTGAGTCTCCTGACATCGTGTCAGGCAAAGTTTGACGCCGTGGCGTCGCGTTAAAGGGGGTTTGCTTGCGCGCAGTGCCGGCTTACGCCTGGCACCGCGCATCGACAATGAAAGAGGAGCTTACCTGCCCTTTACGCTGGCGTTGCATTTCCTGTGCACATTCAAGGCGTGCAGAATCATGAGCACGGCTGGGGAAGCGGCACAGGCTTTGGGACTCAAAGGGATCTATATTGAAGGAAGGCGCCATAAAGAGAATGCTTTGCCGTACGTCCAGAATAACGGACGCTGCCGTTTGGCCTGATGCGGACGAGGACATCGTCGACAGCCCGCGAGCCTTGCGGGCTGCACTACGGACGGATTGGTCGCCACTGATGTGTTGAGCATGCAGACCGGACTGTTGCGAGCAGTCGGTGATGCCGATTAACGGCAGGCGAGACATGAAGCACCCCGGTATTATTGCTGTTATGGGTTTGATCGGAGCTTAGCCTTGTTCATTTTTTTACACAACACCCCCGTAAAAAATACAACACGGCCTGCTCAAGCCCGCGGGTGCCAAGCGTCCCAAGGACAAAAAACTGCCCCAAAGTGCCCCATAAATGCCCTTGCAGCGCTTTTTTAGGGCAAAAAAGGCCTCGCTTGACTTCGGCATGCCGTTCGGGTTGACTGAAACCAGAAAAGATCAATGATTGATATTTTTAACAACAAAGGTGTTGCATCATGTCGGTACCCCCGCGTGCCGTTCAGCTTAACGAAGCGAACGCGTTCCTTAAGGAACATCCTGAGGTTCTGTACGTTGACCTTCTGATTGCGGATATGAATGGTGTGGTGCGCGGCAAGCGCATCGAACGCACCAGCCTCCACAAGGTTTACGAGAAAGGCATCAACCTGCCGGCCTCTCTATTTGCTCTGGATATCAATGGTTCTACGGTGGAAAGCACCGGCCTGGGTCTGGACATCGGCGACGCCGACCGGATCTGCTATCCAATCCCGGATACCCTGTGCAACGAGCCATGGCAGAAGCGCCCGACCGCGCAACTGTTGATGACCATGCACGAACTCGAAGGCGACCCGTTCTTCGCCGATCCGCGCGAAGTGCTCCGTCAAGTTGTTGCAAAGTTTGACGAGCTCGGCTTGACCATCTGCGCAGCCTTCGAGCTAGAGTTCTACCTGATTGACCAGGAAAACGTGAACGGCCGCCCTCAGCCGCCACGCTCGCCGATTTCCGGCAAACGCCCGCACTCGACTCAGGTCTACCTGATCGACGACCTCGACGAATACGTCGACTGCCTCCAGGACATTCTGGAAGGTGCCAAAGAACAAGGCATCCCGGCCGACGCCATCGTCAAGGAAAGTGCCCCGGCGCAGTTCGAAGTGAACCTGCACCACGTCGCCGACCCGATCAAGGCGTGCGACTACGCGGTCCTGCTCAAGCGTCTGATCAAGAACATCGCCTACGACCATGAAATGGACACCACCTTCATGGCCAAGCCGTATCCGGGCCAGGCGGGTAACGGTCTGCATGTCCACATCTCGGTGCTCGACAAAGATGGCAAGAACATCTTTGCAAGCGAGGATCCCGAGCAGAACGCCGCGCTGCGTCACGCGATCGGCGGTGTGCTCGAGACCCTGCCGGCGCAGATGGCTTTCCTCTGCCCGAACGTCAACTCGTACCGTCGCTTCGGCGCGCAGTTCTATGTACCGAACTCGCCGTGCTGGGGCCTGGACAACCGCACCGTGGCGATCCGCGTACCGACCGGCTCAGCCGATGCCGTGCGGATTGAACACCGCGTGGCCGGCGCCGACGCCAACCCGTACCTGCTGATGGCTTCGGTTCTGGCCGGTGTGCATCACGGTCTGGTGAACAAGATCGAACCGGGCGCTCCGGTCGAAGGCAACAGCTACGAGCAGAACGAGCAAAGCCTGCCGAACAACTTGCGCGATGCCCTGCGTGAGCTGGACGACAGCGAGGTGATGGCCAAGTACATCGATCCGAAATACATCGATATCTTCGTCGCCTGCAAGGAAAGCGAGCTGGAGGAGTTCGAACACTCCATCTCCGACCTTGAGTACAACTGGTATCTGCATACCGTTTAAGCGGTTTGCAGGAATAAAAAACGCTGCCGGCCATTACAGCCCGCAGCGTTTTTTTATGGCAGAACACAAACCCCTGTGTTTGGTGTGAAGGGCCGCCTGCGGCGGATCGCTGGCAAGCCAGCTCCCACATGCTCTTCGTCGAGCATAGATTCCAAGTACAAAAACATTCCTTGTGGGAGCTGGCTTGCCAGCGATGGCGTCCGGGCAGACAACATCGAACCCGGCTCGTACAATGCCCGCTGCCCCGCAGGAGACTTCCATGACGCGTCCCGCCCCCGTCCGTAAACCCCGTGCCCGCAGTCAGGCGCGCATCGACTCGATACTCGACGCCGCGCGCACGCTGCTGGCTGCCGAGGGTGTGGCCAGCCTGTCGATCTACAGCGTCGCCGAACGCGCGCAGATTCCGCCCTCCTCGGTCTACCACTTCTTCGCCAGCGTCCCGGCGCTGCTCGAAGCCTTGACCGCCGACGTGCACGCGGCGTTTCGCGCCTGCCTGCAAGCGCCGATCGACCACGACGCCCTGCGCGACTGGCGTGACCTGTCGCGACTGGTCGAGGAGCGGATGCTGGAGATCTACGACGAAGACGCGGCGGCCCGTCAGTTGATCCTCGCCCAGCACGGCCTGACCGAAGTGACCCAGGCCGACCGGCAACACGACATCGAACTCGGCGACCTGATGCACAAGCTGTTCGACCGTCACTTCGAATTGCCGCGACTGCCGACCGATGTCGACGTGTTTGCGCTGGCGATGGAACTGGGCGACCGCGTGTATGCGCGCTCGGTGCAGCAGCACGGACAGATCACGCCGCGCATGGCCGAGGAAGGGATGCGGGTGTTTGATGCCTATCTCGGGTTGTATCTGCCGCCTTATCTGCCTAAACGCTAAAAGATCGCAGCCTTCGGCAGCTCCTACAGGCGCGCATTCCCTTGTAGGAGCTGCCGAAGGCTGCGATCTTTTGATCTTCAAAAAGAAAAACCCCGAAGGGCTCACGCCTTTCGGGGTTATTTTTTACTCACAGGCTTACAACTTGGCGATCGACACCTCGGTGGACTTCACGAAGGCGATCACTTCGCTGCCCACCGCCAGTTCCAGCTCCTTGACCGAGCGGGTGGTGATCACCGAAGTGACGATGCCGGAGGCGGTCTGCACGTCGATTTCCGACAGCACGTCGCCGAGAACGATCTCCTTGATCGAGCCTTTGAACTGGTTGCGCACGTTGATGGCTTTGATAGTCATGGCTTTGATTCCTGTCGTTGGAGGTAACTTGAGTTATTGAGCCCAGCGCAATTGCGTAGGCAGTGGTGAAACAGGTTCCGGCTCCGGCGGCTCGCCGGGCAGGGACAGAACACGGTTGAGTACTTCGGTCTCCAGCGCCGCCAGTCGATGCGATCCGCGCACTCGCGGGCGTGGCAGCTCCACTGGCAGGTCGAGGCCGACTTCGCCGTCCTCGATCAGAATCACCCGGTCGGCAATCGCCACCGCTTCGCTGACGTCGTGGGTCACCAGCAGCACGGTGAACCCATGTTTCTGCCAGAGGCGTTCGATCAGTTGCTGCATCTCGATCCGGGTCAGCGCATCCAGCGCACCCAGCGGCTCGTCGAGCAGCAGCAGGCGCGGTTGATGAATCAGCGCCCGGGCCAGCGCCACACGCTGCTTCTGCCCACCGGACAAGGCGGCCGGCCATTCGTTGGCACGATCGGCCAGACCCACCGCTTCCAGCGCCTCCAGCGCTTGCGGGCGCCAGTTGCCGTTAAGGCCGAGGCCAACGTTGTCGATGATCTTTTTCCACGGCAGCAGCCGTGCTTCCTGGAACATCAGCCGGGTGTCTTCGCGCGCATCGCTCAGCGGTGCGGCACCGGCCAACAGGTCGCCGCCCGTCGGTTGGTCGAGGCCGGCGAGCAGACGCAGGAACGTGCTCTTGCCGCAACCGCTGCGCCCGACCACGGCGACGAATTGCCCCGCTGGAATGTGCAGGTCGATGTCGCGCAGCACCTGCCGCGCACCAAAGGTTTTCTGCAGGTTGCGCACCACCAGCGGAATCCCGCGCAGCAGGCGTGGAGGTTGTTGAGCGGTCATGCCACACCTCCCTTGGCAACCTGATAAGCCGGGTGCCAGCGCAACCACACACGTTCAAGTCCACGGGCCGCGAGGTCGGCGAGTTTGCCGAGCACCGCGTAAAGCAGGATCGCCAGCACCACCACATCGGTCTGCAAAAACTCCCGGGCATTCATCGCCAGATAGCCGATGCCGGAGCTGGCGGAAATGGTTTCGGCAACGATCAGCGTCAACCACATGAAGCCCAGCGCAAAGCGCACGCCGACCAGAATCGACGGCAGCGCGCCCGGCAAAATCACCTGCCAGAACAGGCTGAAACCGCTCAAGCCATAACTGCGCGCCATCTCCACCAACGCCGGATCAACGTTGCGGATGCCGTGATAAGTGTTGAGGTAGATCGGGAACAACGTGCCCAACGCCACCAGGAAAATCTTCGCCGACTCGTCGATGCCGAACCACAGGATCACCAGCGGAATCAGCGCCAGGTGCGGCACGTTGCGAATCATCTGCACCGAGCTGTCGAGCAGGCGTTCGCCCCACTTCGACAGGCCGGTGATGAAGCCCAGCACCAGGCCGATGCTGCCGCCGATGGTGAAGCCCAGCGCCGCGCGCCAGCCGCTGATCGCCAGGTGCGTCCAGATCTCGCCGCTGCGCACCAGACTGACACCGGCCTCGATCACTGCCACCGGTGCCGGCAGGATCCGCGTCGACAACCAACCGGCCGACACCGACAACTGCCACACCGCCAGCAGGAGCACCGGCAACGCCCAGGGCGCGAGGCTGTGGATAAATTTGTTCATGGCGCGCCTCAGCTCTGCGACGCGGCTTTGGGAAGAATGTCGTTGGCCACCATCTCGCCGAACGGGCTGACGTAACCGGCGCTTTTCGGCAGCTCCGGACGCTCGATGTCGAGGTGCGGGAACAGCAGTTCAGCGACGCGATACGACTCTTCGAGGTGTGGATAACCGGAGAAGATGAACGTATCGATGCCCAGATCCGCGTATTCCTTCACACGGGCGGCCACGGTCGGGCCATCGCCGACCAGCGCCGTACCCGCACCGCCCCGCACCAGACCGACGCCGGCCCACAGGTTCGGGCTGACTTCGAGGTTGTCGCGACTGCCGCCGTGCAGCGCGGCCATGCGTTGCTGACCAACCGAATCAAAGCGCGCCAGTGACGCCTGCGCACGCTTGATGGTGTCGTCGTCCAGATGCGAGATCAGCCGGTCGGCTGCTTGCCAGGCTTCGGCGTTGGTTTCGCGCACAATCACATGCAGACGAATGCCGAAGCGCACAGTACGTCCGAGTCTGGCGGCTTTGGCGCGCACCTGCTCGATCTTCTCGGCGACTGCCGCTGGCGGCTCGCCCCAGGTCAGGACCATCTCGACCTGTTCGGCAGCGAGATCCTGCGCCGCTTCCGAGGAGCCACCGAAGTACAGCGGTGGGCGCGGTTGCTGGATCGGCGGATAGAGCAGTTTGGCGCCCTTCACGCTGATGTGTTCGCCGTCGTAATCGACGGTTTCGCCTTCCAGCACCCGACGCCAGATGCGGGTGAATTCCACCGAAGCCTGATAACGCGCTTCGTGATCGAGGAACAGACCATCACCGGCCAACTCTTCCGGGTCGCCACCGGTCACCAGGTTGAACAGCGCGCGACCGCCGGACAGACGATCCAGGGTCGCTGCCTGCCGCGCGGCCACCGTCGGGGAAATGATCCCGGGGCGCAGGGCGACAAGGAATTTCAGACGCTGGGTCACCGGGATCAGCGACGCGGCCACCAGCCACGAGTCTTCGCACGAACGGCCGGTGGGAATCAGCACGCCGCCAAAACCCAGACGATCCGCCGCTTGCGCGACCTGTTGCAGATAACCGTGGTCAACGGCGCGGGCGCCTTCGGCGGTGCCAAGGTAATGGCCGTCGCCGTGGGTAGGCAGGAACCAGAAGATATTAAGGCTCATGGAGTGGTCTCCTTGGGGATTCGATTTACTGGGCTTGGGTAACCGAGCTTTGGGCCACAGCGGCCGGTGGGGTCCAGATCACGTCCTTGATGCTCAACGGCTTGGGAATCAGCTTGAGCTGGTAGAAGGTGTCGGCGATTTTCTGTTGCGCGGCGACCACGTCCGGGGTCAGGAACAGCGCACCGTAGCCCTGGCGCTTCACCGAGGTCAGGGTGATGTCCGCCGGCAGGCCGAGCAGTGGCGCGACCTGTTGGGTCACGTCTTCAGGGTTGGCTTTGGACCACTCGCCAACGGCGCGCACTTCTTCGACGAGGGTCTTGATCACCTCGGGATTTTTCTGCGCGTAGGGTTTGGTCGCGAGGTAGAACTGATGGTTGTCGACGATGCCTTTGCCGTCACGCAGGGTGTGCGCTTGCAGCTGTTGCTCGGCAGCGGCCTGGTACGGGTCCCAGATCACCCAGGCGTCGACGCTGCCGCGTTCGAACGCGGCGCGGGCATCGGCCGGCGGCAGGAATACGGTCTGGATATCAGCGTATTTGAGGCCGGCATCTTCAAGGGCGCGCACCAGCAGGTAGTGCACGTTGGAGCCTTTGTTCAGCGCGACTTTCTTGCCCTTCAGATCGGCGACCGATTTGATCGGCGAGTCTTTCGGTACGAGGATCGCCTCGCTATTCGGCGCTGGCGGTTCGTAGGCGACATAGAGCAGGTCAGCGCCGGCAGCCTGAGCGAATACCGGTGGGGTTTCGCCGGTAACACCGAAGTCGATCGAGCCGACGTTCAGGCCTTCGAGCAGTTGCGGGCCGCCGGGGAATTCAGTCCATTGCACGTCCACGCCTTGCGCGGCCAGACGTTTTTCGAGAGTGCCTTTGGCTTTGAGCAGCACCAGCGTGCCGTATTTTTGATAACCGATCCGTAGAGTCTCGGCCTGAGCTTGAGTAATGGCGCCGAAGGACACAGCCGCAGCAAACAGAGCGACCAGACCACGACGCAAAAATACAGGGCGCATAGCGCTCTCCTTTTTGCTGTTGGGTTTTGGCTGCACCTGCTTGGCCGTTAGCGGCTGAGTAAGGTGAGTGGAGCAAATTCGGGTAAGGCTCAAATGCTCCAGCGAGCACTCAACAAACGTTCATTCAACAGGCCCGGCTCCAGCGGTTTCGGCCGGCGGGCCATGGCACTGACAAACTGCTCCAGTGCTTCGTGCAGACGCTGCTCCAGCGCCGGCGCCAGTTGCGCCTGGGCACTGCCTTCGCCGTAAGCAATCTGGCTGTCTTCGGCGAAAATGCCCTGGAGCATTTCCTGGGCTTTCAATGCCGACAGCACTGGCTTGAGGGCGTAATCGACCACCAGCATGTGGGCGATGCTGCCGCCCGTGGCCATCGGCAGCACAATCTTGTGGTTCAGGGCGCGTTCCGGGAGCAGATCGAGCACGGTCTTCAGTGCGCCGGAAAACGACGCCTTGTACACCGGCGTGGCGATCAGCAGACCGTCGGCGTTTTCAATCTGCGCCAGCAGGTCGAGCACCTTCGGGCTGTCGAAGCGGGCGTGAAGCAAGTCTTCGGCCGGGAAGTCCCGCACCTGATAACTCACCACTTCCACCCCCTGCTCCTGCAACCAGCGTTGCGAGCGCTCCAGCAACACCCCGGAACGGGAGCGCTGGCTGGGACTGCCACCGAGTGAGACGACCAGCATTCAGACAATTCCTTGCGCGTTACAGGCGATTCGCGGGTTGCGATCTCGCTTCAATGGAGTGACCTTACCAGCTGATTTATATATCCATAAATCATATTTATTCATTTGGTTATGCATTTAAGAGATATGATGTTTGCTTTGTTCCGGGCAAAAAAACAGGCCGTGAAAACGGCCTGAAATCCCCTGCTTTGTGGTTCTGAATTCTGTACTGCCCGGACTGACGCCTTCGCGAGCAGGCTCGCTCCCACAGGGAGACTGCATTTCAAATGTGGGAGCGAGCCTGCTCCGGGCGGCGTTCCGACGAAAGCGCCGGTAGCTACAAGAAATATCTCACTGGATTCACTTATTCGGCTGCGGCGTCAGGCGCAGGTATGGTTTCACCGCACGATAGCCTTTGGGGAAGCGCCGCTTGATCTCTTCCTCATCCTTGAGCGACGGCACGATCACCACCTCCTCACCGTCCTGCCAGTTGGCCGGGGTAGCCACCTTGTAGTTGTCGGTAAGCTGCAGCGAATCGATCACCCGCAGGATCTCGTGGAAGTTGCGTCCGGTGCTCGCCGGGTAGGTGATGGTCAGGCGGATCTTCTTGTTCGGATCGATGACGAACAGCGAACGCACGGTCAGCGTGTCGTTGGCGTTCGGGTGGATCAGATCATAGAGATCGGACACCTTGCGATCGGCATCGGCCAGGATCGGGAAGTTGACGATGGTGTTCTGGGTTTCGTTGATGTCTTCGATCCACTTGTGGTGCGAGTCCACCGGGTCCACCGACAGCGCAATGGCTTTGACGCCGCGCTTGCTGAACTCATCCTTGAGCTTGGCGGTGAAGCCCAGCTCGGTGGTGCACACCGGGGTGAAGTCGGCCGGGTGGGAGAACAGCACACCCCAGCTATCGCCCAGCCACTCGTGAAAACGAATCTTGCCGGCGCTGGAATCCTGTTCGAAATCGGGGGCGATGTCGCCGAGTCTGAGGCTCATGATGCTGCTCCTGATGAGTTGTTGGAGAACTCAACTGTAGCTTGGGATTTGCCATCATGAAAAAGAATAAATAACTAGATATCTAGCACTTAAAAGAATATTAAACATCGTTCACTGGACGCTCGCCGCCATCGCGACGAACATCGACCCCAAGGTTCGAGAAGGCCTTGAGTAGCTGCAAAAGAGGGAAATTTCGGGACAGGCTTACGGGGGTGAGCCTGACCCGAAAATG
Source organism: Pseudomonas sp. AO-1 (assembly GCF_019775695.1). NCBI lineage: Bacteria > Pseudomonadati > Pseudomonadota > Gammaproteobacteria > Pseudomonadales > Pseudomonadaceae > Pseudomonas > Pseudomonas sp. AO-1. The sequence goes on along the minus strand of NZ_CP079947.1, from coordinate 490,399 downwards.
CAAAAGCCCCGTCCGGCGCAATGCCGGACGGGGCTTTTTTACATCAGCCGCTTGAGCGCGCTATTACAGCAGCGGGATCGAGTAGCTGACGATCAGGCGGTTTTCGTCCTGGGAACGGGTGTTCGCCAGGTCGGTACGCCACATCGCGTTTTTCCAGGCAACGCCGAGGTTCTTCAGCGGACCTTCCGGAATCACGTAACCGATGGTCAGGTCACGTTCCCACTCGGTTTTTTCGCCCAGCGGAGTGTCGATGTTGTTGCCACGCAGGTAGATCACGTTGGCGGTCAGGCCAGGAACGCCGATCTTGGCGAAATCGTAGCCGTAGCGAGCCTGCCAGGTACGCTCGCCAGCACGGGCGAACTTCTGGATCTGCATGTCGGTGATGGTGCTGTTCGACGAGCCGTCACCCTGGTTCAGCCAAGGGAAGTCGCTGTCGCCTTTGGTGTACTGGTAACCGGCACCGAAGGTGTGACCTTCAACCGAGTACAGGGCCAGGTAGCTGTACAGATCGTTGTCGACTTTGCCCTTGACGGTTTTGCCACCGTAGTAACCGCTGGTGTAGTAGGCAGCGGTATCGCCGTTGGCACCGTTGTCGCGGCTGCGGTAGTAACGCAGGTCGCTTTTCAGTACGCCCGGGCCGATTGCCCAGTTGTGTACCAGACCCAGGAAGTTCTGCGAGTAGAAGTCTTTCAGCTCACCGTAGTAGTACGAAGCGGTCAGGTCTTTGGTGACCTTGTAGTCCGCACCACCGTAGTAGAACTTGTTGCTGAACACGCCTTTGTCATAGTTCGAACCAGCGTTCGCACCGGCAATCGACATGTTCTCGTTGTTGCTGGAGTTACGACCTTTCACGGCCTCGACCTGACCGGCAGTCAGGGTCAGATCCTTGAACTCGTTCGAGGTGATCGCTTCACCCTGGAAAGTTTGCGGCAGCAGACGGCCGTCGTTGTACTTGATGACCGGGTTGTTCGGCATCAGGGTACCGACTTTCAGTTCGGTCTGAGAGATCTTGACCTTGCCGGTCACGCCCAGGCTGGCGAAGTCATGCACGGCACGGTTGCCATCGCTTGGGAACACGGTGCCGCCCGACGCGGTACCGGCGGAGTTGCCACTGGTGGCCGGGCTGGAATCCAGACGCACGCCGTACAGGCCGATCGCGTCAACACCGAACTGCACGGTGCCTTAGGTGTAGCCGGAGATGAAACGCAGATCGAAGCCTTGGCCCCACTCTTCGTTCTTGTTCGCACCAGCGCCATCACGGTTGTCGGTGTTGATGTAGAAGTTACGCAGCCCCAAGGTGGCCTTGCTGTCTTCGATGAAACCGGCGGCGCCTGCCTGCTGCGCCAAAACCCCTACGGCCACAGCCAGGGCCAAGGTGGACTTGTTCATGTAAAGCTCCTCTCGTTTCTAATTCTTGTGTTCCTGGCCCGGGGTCTGATGCCCTGGATCCTAAGATGCGCGATTAGCGCCAGACCGTGACTGACAAGTCAATCGTAACCTTGTGTGTCTACGACCAAGGTCTAATCGCAGTGATTTGGTCCGTGCAGAGTAAAGATTTCCTGATAAACCCAAAAAGAATTTATTCATTCTTTTTCATATCATTTCGAAATATGGCCAGTATCGTGCCACCTCCGCCGGGAAACAGCGTATCGGCGACTAAGCTCATTCCTAAATGGTATTTGTTAGCCTTTTTTTATATCGATTAGCTTTGGCGCAACCCCGATTCGTCAAACCCTATCGAAAAGGCGACGCCATGATGGCCAAACGCGCACTATCTAGTCAATTTGTTACAGTTTGTGTATCAGCGCTGATTTCTTTTTCCGCCCATGCCGCCAACCTTACCGTTGGCTATCAAACCGGTATCGACCCGAGCAAAGTCCCTCAGGCCGACGGCGTCTACGAGAAGACCATCGGCGAGAAAATCGACTGGCGTCGCTTCAATAGCGGCCCGGAAGTTGTGACAGCCCTTGCATCGGGCGACGTACAGATCGGCAACCTTGGCTCCAGCCCTCTGGCAGCGGCCGCTTCTCGCAATCTGCCGATCGTCGCTTTCATTGTTTCAGCGCAGATCAACGCCGCCGAGGCGCTGGTGGTGCGCAATGGCAGCGGGATCAATACCCCGCAGGACCTGGTCGGCAAGACCATCGCCACGCCTTTCGTTTCCACCTCCCACTACAGCTTGCTCGGCGCACTCAAGCACTGGGGCCTGGACACCTCGAAAGTCAAAGTGGTGAACCTGCAGCCCGCAGAAATCGCAGCGGCATGGAAGCGTGGGGATATAGATGGTGCGTTTGTCTGGTCGCCGGCGCTGGGGGAAATCCGCAAGACCGGCAAGACCCTGACCGATGCCGCACAAGTCGGCCAATGGGGCGCACCGACCTTCGAAGTCTGGGTCGCGCGCAAGGACTACGCCGAGAAGCATCCTGAGGTGGTGGCCAAGTTTGCCAAGGTCACTCTAGACGCATTTGCCGATTACGCCAGCCATAAAGACAGCTGGACGCCGGACTCGGCGCCGGTGCAGAAAATCGCCAAATTGACCGGTGCCAATGCGGCCGATGTGCCGGAGCTGCTGGCCGGGTCGGCCTTCCCGGATGCCAAGGCGCAGCAAACCACCGCACTGCTGGATGGCGGCACGGCCAAGGCGATAGGTGAGACGGCGAAGTTTTTGAAGGAACAAGGCAAGGTCGAGACGGTGCTGCCGGACTACTCGCCGTACGTCAGTGCGAAGTTTGTAACCGAAAACAATTGAATAGGTGGCGAGGGGATTCATCCCCGATGGACTGCGCAGCAGTCCCCTGCTTTTGCTAAAGCGGGGGCCGCTGCGCGGCCCATCGGGGATGAATCCCCTCGCCACAAAAGTCCTTCGCTAATCTTCAGAGGGTCTTTTCGAAGATCTTCGAATTGCGCTGATAGTTGTACAGCGACGCCCGCGCCGCCGGCAGGCGCTCGACGCTGCTAGGCTCGAAGCCACGTTCGCGGAACCAGTGCGCCGTGCGGGTGGTGAGGACGAACAGGGTTTTCAACCCTTGCGCCCGGGCACGGGTCTCGATGCGCTCCAACAGTTCATCGCCGCGACCGCCATGGCGGTACTCCGGATTCACCGCCAGGCACGCCAGCTCACCGGCGTCCGAATCGGCAATCTGGTACAGCGCCGCACAAGCAATGATCATCCCTTCACGCTCAACCACACTGAACTGCTCGATTTCGCGCTCCAGCACTTCGCGCGAGCGACGCACCAGAATCCCCTGCTCTTCCAGCGGGCTGATCAGGTCAAGCAAACCGCCGACGTCTTCAATCGCCGCCTCGCGCACCAGTTCGAATTGCTCCTGAGCGACCAGCGTACCGCCACCATCGCGGGTGAACAGTTCGGTCAGCAGTGCACCGTCCTCGGCATAGCTGACGATATGGCTGCGCGCGACGCCGCCACGGCAGGCCTCGGCGGCGGCATCCAGCAGTTCGGCCTGATAATTGTTGCCCAGACGCGCCAGATGCGCAGGCACCTGTTGTGGCCGCAGTTCGCGCACCAGTTTGCCGTTTTCGTCGATCAGACCGAGGTCAGCGCCGAACAGCAACAGTTTGTCGGCACCGAGGTCGATGGCGGCGCGGGTGGCGACGTCTTCGCAGGCGAGGTTGAAGATTTCCCCGGTCGGCGAGTAGCCCAGCGGCGACAGCAGCACGATCGAGCGCTCGTCGAGCAGGCGATTAATGCCTTTACGGTCGACCCGGCGCACTTCGCCGGTGTGGTGATAGTCGACTCCTTCGAGCACGCCGATCGGCCGCGCCGTGACCAGGTTGCCGCTGGCCACCCGCAGACGCGAGCCTTGCATCGGCGACGAGGCCATGTCCATCGACAGCCGCGCTTCGATGGCAATACGCAGCTGACCGACTGCATCGATCACACATTCCAGGGTTGCCGCATCGGTGATGCGCATGCCGTGGTGATAGTGCGGGGTCAGGCCGCGAGCGGCGAGGCGGGTTTCAATCTGCGGACGCGAACCGTGGACCAGCACCAGACGCACGCCGAGGCTGTGCAACAGCACCAGGTCGTGGACGATGTTGCCGAAGTTCGGATGCTCCACACCGTCGCCGGGCAGCATGACGACGAACGTGCAGTCGCGGTGGGCATTGATGTAAGGGGACGCGTGACGAAGCCAATTGACGTATTCGGGCATGAACCTAGGCCTGTAATAAATAGCAGCCGGAAAAAAGGGCGAAACGGAAAACGCACAGCGGGCTGATGGTTATCGTCGGAACAGGCTTGGCGACACGCGCGCTCTCCTCATGAATACGGGTTAGATTCCCACTAATTTAACGACTTTCCCTGTAGGAGCTGCCGCAGGCTGCGATCTTTTGACTTTGTTTTTAAAAGACAAGATCAAAAGATCGTCCGAACGCGGCCCGAGCCTTCGGCAGCGCCTACAAGGGATGTGTTCAATTCTTCAGGCAGTAATGTTCAATCAACTGCCGCAATAGGTGCACGGTAGGCTGCAAACGTGACATTTCGAGGTATTCGCCGGGCTGGTGGGCACAGGCGATGTCGCCGGGGCCGAGCACGATGGTTTCGCAGCCAAGGCGCTGAAGATAAGGCGCTTCGGTGCCAAACGCTACTGCTTCGGCACGGTGGCCGGTGAGCTTTTCGGCGATGCGCACCAATTCGGCGTCTTCGGCCTGTTCGAACGGCGGCACTTCCGGGAACAATGGTTTGTAATCGATCTTCACCTGATGCCGCTCGGCCACCGGATTGAGCTTGCGCAGGATTTCCGCGCGCAGGACTTTCGGGTCCATGCCCGGCAGCGGGCGCAGGTCGAACTCCAGCGAACACTGGCCACAGATGCGGTTGGGGTTATCTCCGCCATGAATACAGCCGAAGTTCATCGTCGGTTGCGGCACGCTGAACTGCGGATTGTTGAATTCACGCTGCCACAGCAGGCGCAAACCGCGCAGTTCGCCGATGGCATCGTGCATCGCTTCGAGGGCACTGTGCCCCAGACGCGGATCCGACGAATGGCCGCTCTGCCCGAGGATATCGATGCGCTCCATCATGATGCCCTTGTGCATGCGAATCGGCTTGAGCCCGGTCGGCTCGCCGATCACCGCCGCACGGCCCAGCGGCTTGCCGGCCTCGGCCAGCGCGCGAGCACCGGACATCGAACTTTCTTCATCACAGGTGGCGAGAATCAGCAGCGGTTGCTTGAACGGTTGGTCGAGCAGCGGCTGCACGGCCTCGATGATCAGCGCGAAAAAGCCCTTCATGTCGCAACTGCCCAGCCCGACCCAGCGGCCGTCAACTTCGGTAAGCTTCAGCGGATCGGTCTGCCACAGCGCATCGTCATAAGGCACGGTATCGCTGTGCCCGGCCAGCACCAGACCGCCGGGGCCGCTGCCGTAACTGGCGAGCAGGTTGAATTTGCCGGGGCTGACCTGCTGGATATCGCAGCTGAAACCCAGATCACCCAGCCATCCGGCGAGCAAATCGATCACCGCCCGGTTGGACTGATCCAGGCCCGGTTGGGTGCAGCTGACCGACGGTGCGGCGATCAGTGCAGCGAACTGGTCTTGCATGGACGGCAAAGGCATCGCTGACTCCAACTCCGATTTGAAGTCCATCATAGAGCCATCCGGCGCCAGGAATAAACCGCCGCAGGGCGTAGGAAGTTTGAGTCCTGTACACTGCACGGCCTTGGCAGCCACACATTCCCCCGGCTGCGCTCCCGATCCTGGATTTTCCGGCCATGCAGAAAGAAACCGAAATCAAACTCCGCGTCAGCCGCGAAACCCTCGCTGCCCTGCGCGAGCACCCGCTACTGAAAAAACGCAACAAAAATGGCTGGGAACGCCGTGAGTTGATGAACCAGTACTTCGACACCCCCGAGCGCGACCTGGCCCAGGCCAAAGTCGCCCTGCGCTTGCGCAAGGACGGTGACGAAGTGATTCAGACCCTCAAGACCCGCGGCCAGAGTGTTGCCGGTCTGTCCGAGCGTAATGAATACGACTGGAAGTTGCCCAAAGCCAAGCTCGACGTGAAGAAACTCGACGGCGAATGCTGGCCCGAGTCGCTGGCCGAGCTGGACAAGAAAACCCTGAAGCCGATCTTCACCACCGATTTCGTCCGCGAGCGTGCGGAAATCGCCTGGGGCCGCGGCAAGGCCAAAGTGGTCATCGAAGCTGCGCTGGATCTGGGCCACGTTGTGGTCGGCAAGCAGAAAGAAGAAATCTGCGAGCTGGAACTGGAGCTGCGCGAAGGCGAGCCGGCCGCACTGCTGGAACTGGCCGCCGAACTGGCCGAAACCCTGGCCCTGATGCCGTGCGACATCAGCAAGGCCGAGCGCGGCTACCGTCTGTACGACGCCAACAGCTACTCGCTGAGCCTGCCGGCGCCGCAACTGACCCCGGAAACCCCACTCGACGACGCCTTCGCCGCACTGGCCTGGCACTTGCTCGGCAGCAGCCAGCGTCTGGCCGAACAATATCGTTTCAATGGCCACTGGCGCCTGCTGCAGGACTGGGTCGAGAACCTCGCCGAAATGCGCGCCCTGCTCAGCAGCCTCGGCCAGGCGGCACCGCGTCCGGCCACTCACGACCTGCGCGTGGCGCTGGACGCATTGCTTGAAGACTGGCGCCCGCTGGTTCAGGTCGGCATCGAAGACGAAGACGTACGCAAGGCGGCGCCGGAGCAATTCCTCGAAGAACTGGAAGACCCGCGCTGGGGCCTGTTCTCGCTGACCGCATCACGCTGGCTGCTGGCCCGCGCCTGGACCGCCGAGCGCAACACCCGCGGCAACCGCCAGGGCGCCGCGCAACTGCACAGCTGGCTGCCGCGCCTGCTGGGCGAGGAAGCCACGTCCCTGCAATTGCAGCGCTATCAGCAGCAACCGGAAGATCTGGCCGAGCAACTGCCGCGCATCGAGCGCATCCAGGTCTGGCTGCACCACGCGCGCAACGTGCTGGAGATTGCGGAAATGGATCGCCTGTACGGCGAGCTGAACAAACTGGCGCAACTGGCCAACGAACCGACCATCACTGACGAACTGCTCGATGCGCGCAAGCAGCAGGCGATTGCGGTTTATCAGAATCGTGCGTGGAAAATGCTGCTGCGCATGTGATGACTGTGTGGTGAGGGGATTCATCCCCGATGGACTGCGCAGCAGTCCCTGCTTTCGACTAAAGCGGGGCCGCTTCGCGACCCATCGGGGATAAATCCCCTCGCCACAGAGGCCATCAGCGCATGACCGGCAGGCTGGTGGTGGACTTGATCTCCGACAGCGCCACAATCGAATTCACTTCCTGAATCCCCGGCACCAGCGACAGTTTCTCGAAAAAGAACCGCTCATACGCCTCGATGTCCGCCGCGACAATCCGCAACAGAAAATCTACCGCGCCCATCAGCACGTAGCACTCCAGAACCTCCGGAAAACCGCGAATCGCCTCGGTGAATTCGGTGAAGTTCGACCGCCCGTGGGCGTTGAGTTTGATCTCGGCGAAGATCTGCGTGTTCAGGCCGATCTTCTTGCGATCAAGCAAGGTCACCTGACCGCGAATGATGCCCTCCTCCTTCATCCGCTGAATGCGCCGCCAGCACGGTGACTGCGACAGGCCCACCTGCTCGGCGATCTGAGCGCTGGACAAGGAAGCGTCCTCTTGCAGCAGGGCGAGAATCCTGCGGTCGTAGCTGTCCAGCTCGCTGTGCATAGAAAAACCTCAAATATGAATTCATGCGAATCAAACCGGTCGATCATTCGCCAATAACATCGATCTTAGCCAAGAAATGCCCGGCACCGAATGTAAAAATTTCTCCAGTGTTTTTTGGAGACTCGCCATGCCGCACCTCGAAGCCGTGAATACCGCTCCAACCCGGGCCGATGTCTGGAACGTCAACAACAGCCATTGCCTGGCGCAGTATCAGATCCTCGCCGAAGCCGAGCCGGATCTGCTGGTGCGGGTGCTGAACCTGTTTGCGCTGCAGTTCCTCACGCCTGAACAGGTCAATGTGCAGCGGATGGACGACTTGATGTCGATCGACATCGTCATGGGCGGTTTCAGTTGGCATCGCGCCCAAGTAATTGCGGAAAAACTTCGTAACCTGATCAGCGTCTGCTCGGTGAACCTGCAAAACGCCGACGCGGCGTGGGATACGCCCGCGCAAGCGGTTGGCTGAAAAATCCGGCAACGGCTTTGTCGGGTAGTGGCCCAACGGTCTGCGGGGCCACGACTATCCTTTGCGAACTGTCGTTCAAAAGGAGCCCGCATGTCCGTTCAACTCGCCACTCAGGACCGCTGGCTGGATCTCAACGATGTGTTGCGTGAATTGGTCGCCCAAGGCTTCATCAGCCAGGATTCGGCGGAGCAGGCGCTCAATGCCCGACGCCGCCACGCGACCCACGGCCAGCAGCACCCGCTGGAGTTCATTGCCAGCCAGCAACTGGATGACCTCAGCCGTCCGGGTAAACATCTGGATCTGGAAAGCCTGACCCTGTGGCTGGCGCAGCAGGCCGGCCAACCGTACATGCGCATCGACCCGTTGAAGATCAACGTCGCCGCCATCACCCCGCTGATGTCCTACGCCTTTGCCCAGCGGCACAGGATTCTTGCGGTGGCGGTCGACCGCGACGCCGTCGTCGTTGCCAGCGCCCAGCCCTACGTCACCGGCTGGGAGGCTGACCTGACACACGTGCTTAAGTTGCCGATCAAACGGGTGGTCGCCAACCCGGTGGACATCCAGCGCTTCAGTGTCGAGTTCTTCCGCCTGGCCAAATCGGTCAGCGGCGCCAGCAATGCCGATCAGCAAAGCGGTAACCTCGGCAACTTCGAACAACTGCTCAACCTCGGCGCCAGCGATCAGGAACCGGACGCCAACGACGCGCATATCGTCAACATCGTCGACTGGCTGTTCCAGTACGCCTTCCAGCAGCGCGCCAGCGATATCCACATCGAACCGCGCCGCGAACAGGGCACCGTGCGCTTTCGTATCGACGGCGTGTTGCACAACGTCTATCAATTCCCGCCGCAAGTGACCATGGCGATCGTCAGCCGCCTGAAAAGCCTCGGGCGGATGAACGTCGCCGAGAAGCGCAAACCCCAGGACGGCCGGGTCAAAACCAAGACCCCGGACGGCGGCGAGGTGGAGCTGCGGCTCTCGACGCTGCCCACCGCGTTTGGCGAAAAAATGGTCATGCGGATTTTTGACCCGGAAGTGCTGCTCAAGGACTTCGATCAGTTGGGCTTTTCCGCCGATGACCTGCGCCGCTGGCAGGACATGACCCGCCAGCCCAACGGCATCATCCTGGTCACCGGGCCAACCGGTTCGGGCAAGACCACCACGCTCTACACCACGCTGAAGAAACTGGCGACGCCGGAGATCAACCTCTGCACCATCGAAGACCCGATCGAAATGGTCGAGCCGGCGTTCAATCAGATGCAGGTGCAGCACAACATCGAGCTGAGTTTCGCCGCTGGGGTGCGTGCGTTGATGCGACAGGACCCGGACATCATCATGATCGGCGAGATTCGCGACCTGGAAACCGCGGAAATGGCGATTCAGGCGGCACTCACCGGCCACCTGGTGCTGTCGACCCTGCACACCAACGATGCCCCCAGCGCTATCAGCCGGTTACTCGAACTCGGCGTGCCGCACTACCTGATCAAGGCCACGGTGCTCGGGGTCATGGCCCAGCGTCTGGTGCGTACCTTGTGCCCGCACTGCAAGGCGCCGCTGACGCTGGAAGAGGAGGACTGGCAGACCCTGACCCGCCCCTGGCAGGCGCCGCTGCCGGGCAATGCGCAACGCGCGATCGGCTGCCTGGAGTGTCGCGACACCGGTTATCGCGGACGCGCCGGGGTCTACGAAATCATGCAGTTGAGCGATAGCCTCAAAGCGCTCATCACCCCCGACACCGACCTCACCGCCATCCGCCGGCAAGCCTTCAAGGAAGGCATGCGCAGCCTGCGCCTGTCGGGTGCGCAGAAGGTCGCGGCGGGGCTGACCACCCTCGAAGAAGTGCTGCGGGTGACACCGCAGAGCGAGCAGAAATAGGCCGCTACGGAACCGGATCGGGGAATCGTTATCCAACGCCGTAGTTAACCCCCAGGAGTCACTCAATCATGCGTCTCAAACTTGCTGTCGCCACCCTTGCCTTGCTGTCCCTTCCCGTTGGTTCAGCGATGGCCGACAGCTTTTGGCGTAACGTCATTTCGTCCGGCGCCACCACCGGTTCGACCTACCTGACCTTCAAGGATCACAAGCTGATCGTTGCCGCACAGGACGATGCCGGCAGCTTCGTTGCCAGCGATGGCGGCATCCGTGGGCCGTACCTGGAAGCAGCGATGCAGAAAGTCCGCGCCGACAATCCGGGCCTGCAGGCCACGGACATGGAACTGGCGAATGCGATTCTGGCGAAGAACGCAGTGGCCTCCGAGTAAGCCAGGCGCCAACAAAAATGCCGCTCGATCGAGCGGCATTTTTTTAAGCAAAAAGCAAAAGATCGCAGCCTTCGGCAGCTCCTACAGGGATCAGTGTAGGAGCTGCCGAAGGCTGCGATCTTTTGCTCTTCAGCGGTAATCGTCCACCGGGACGCAAGCACAAAACAGATTGCGATCCCCATAAACGTTATCCACCCGATTCACCGCCGGCCAATACTTGTGCGCCTTGGTGTGTGCATCCGGGGTGATGCCCTGCTCGATGCTGTAAGACCGCTCCCAGACTCCGGTGACATCGGCCAAGGTATGTGGAGCACGCTTGAGCGGGTTGTCTTCCGCCGGCCAGTTGCCGTTCTGCACTTCGGTGATTTCTGCGCGAATGCTCAGCATGGCGCCGATAAAGCGGTCGAGTTCAGCCTTGGATTCGCTCTCGGTCGGCTCGACCATCAACGTCCCCGGCACCGGGAATGACATGGTCGGCGCATGGAAACCGTAATCCATCAGGCGCTTGGCGACATCTTCTTCGCTGATCCCGGTCTGCGCCTTCAACGGCCGCAGATCGAGAATGCATTCATGGGCCACCCGCCCGTTGCGCCCGGTGTACAGCACCGGAAATGCGCCGGATAAGTGCTGGGCCAGATAGTTCGCCGCGAGGATCGCCACTTCACTGGCATCCGCCAATTGCGGCCCCATCATCGCGATGTACATCCAGCTGATCGGCAAAATACTCGCACTGCCCCACGGCGCCGCGCTGACCGCGCCGTTCTGCGGCAGCGGGCCGTCAATCGGCACGACCGGATGATTGGCGACGAACGGCGCCAGGTGCGCGCGAATGCCGATCGGCCCCATGCCCGGCCCGCCACCGCCGTGGGGAATGCAGAACGTCTTGTGCAGGTTCATGTGCGACACATCGGCGCCGATGTCCGCCGGCCGCGCCAGCCCGACCTGCGCGTTAAGGTTGGCGCCGTCCATGTACACCTGCCCGCCGTGCTGGTGGATAACTTCGCAGATTTCGCTGATGCCCTCCTCGTAAACACCATGGGTCGACGGATAGGTCGCCATCAGGCACGACAATTTGTCCCCCGCCTCGGCCGCCCTGGTTTTCAGGTCGTCCAGATCGACGTTGCCGGCCTCGTCGCATTCGACGATCACCACGCGCATCCCGGCCATCTGCGCCGAGGCCGGGTTGGTGCCGTGGGCCGAGGACGGGATCAGGCAGATATCCCGCGCGCCCTGATGCCGGCTCTCGTGATATTTGCGAATCGCCAGCAGCCCGGCGTACTCGCCCTGAGCCCCGGAGTTGGGCTGCATGCAGATTGCATCGAACCCGGTGATCGCGCACAGCCAGCGCTGCAGTTCTTCGATCATCAAGGTGTAACCGACTGCCTGCTCCCGAGGCGCGAACGGGTGCAGGTTGGCAAACTGCGGCCAGGTGATGGGGATCATCTCGCTGGTGGCGTTAAGTTTCATGGTGCAGGAGCCCAGCGGGATCATCGACTGGTTAAGCGCCAGATCCTTGTTCTCCAGTTGCTTGAGGTAGCGCAGCATCTCGGTTTCGCTGTGATGCGCGTTGAACACCGGGTGGCGCAGGTACGGCGTGTTGCGCTGCAGATGGTCGGGAATGCCGGAAACCAGTGCTTCTGCGTCAATGTCGTCGACGTTCAAACCATGATCGGCACCGAGCAGCACATCGAACAGCTTCGCCACCGTGTTTTCATCGCACGTCTCGTCGAGGCTCAACCCCACTCGGCCACGGCCGAGAATCCGCAGGTTGATCTGCGCGGCCCTGGCACTGTCGATGATCGCGCTCTGCGCACCACCCACCTCCAGCGTGAGGGTGTCGAAAAACTGTCCGTTGACCCGCGCAATACCATGGCGCTCAAGGCCCGCCGCCAGGATGCAGGTCAAGCGGTGCACGCGCTGGGCGATGCGTTTCAAGCCTTGCGGCCCGTGATACACCGCGTAGCAACTGGCGATGTTGGCCAGCAGCACCTGCGCGGTGCAGATGTTCGAGTTGGCCTTCTCGCGGCGAATATGTTGCTCACGGGTTTGCAGGGCCATGCGCAACGCGACGTTACCGCGTGCGTCTTTCGACACGCCGATGATCCGCCCCGGAATCGCCCGTTTGTACTCCTCACGGCTGGCAAAAAACGCTGCGTGCGGGCCACCGTAGCCCATCGGTACGCCAAAGCGCTGGGACGAACCGAACACCACGTCCGCGCCCAGTTCACCCGGCGGCGTCAACAGCAACAGGCTCAGCAGATCGGTGGCGACACACGCTAACGCCTGCTGCGCGTGCAACTGATCGATGACCGGACGCAGATCACGGATCTCGCCATGAGTGTCGGGATACTGCAGCAACGCGCCGAATACCTGATGCTGGTTGAGGTTATCCACAGCGTCGATGATCAGCTCGAAGCCGAAACCTTCGGCGCGGGTCTGCACCACGGAGATGGTTTGCGGATGACAGTTCTCATCGACGAAAAACAGATTGCTCTTCGACTTCGCCACACGCTTGGCCAGCGCCATGGCTTCTGCAGCGGCGGTGGCTTCGTCGAGTAACGAGGCGTTGGCCAGTTCAAGTCCGGTGAGGTCGATGGTCAGTTGCTGAAAATTCAGCAACGCTTCGAGACGGCCCTGGGCGATCTCCGGTTGATAGGGGGTGTAGGCGGTGTACCAACCGGGATTTTCCAGCACATTGCGCAGGATGACCGTCGGCGTGAGCGTGCCGTGGTAGCCCATGCCGATCAGGCTGGTCCAGACCTGATTCTGCTCGGCGTAACCGCGCAGCTTGGCCAGCGCCGCTTGCTCATCAAGGGCCGGCGGCAAGTCCAGCGCCCGATTCAGGCGAATGCCCGGCGGCACCGTCTGCTCGATCAGTTCAACCCGGCTGCCCAGACCGAGGCTGTCGAGCATCGCCTGTTGCTCGGCAACGTCGGGGCCCAAATGGCGGCGCAGGAAGGCTTCGGGGTCGCGTAACTGGCTCAAGGATGGCAACTGGGACATGACGGGCTCTCTCTTGGCTGCTCGGCGTCAATGCAACACGGTCAAACCAGCATAGCAGCCGATTCCGACGCGCACGGCTTGGCGGCAGCGGGGGTTCCGGGGCATGCTGTAGCGCCTGCATCAGGCGTCCAACTTCCGGATGATCGAACCCTCATGAGCCAACTGCCGTTCCTGCCGTTTTCCAAACCTGTCATTGATGAAGCCACAATTGCCGCCGTCGGCGATGTACTGCGCTCTGGCTGGATCACCAGCGGGCCGAAGGTCCAGGCCTTTGAAGCGCAGTTGTCGGAATATTTCGGCGGACGCCCGGTGCGCACCTTCAACTCCGGCACCTGCACCATGGAAATCGCCCTGCGCATCGCCGGCATTGGCCCGGGTGACGAAGTGATCACCACGCCGATTTCCTGGGTCGCCACCGCCAACGTGATCCTCGAAGTCGGCGCCACCCCGGTGTTCGCCGACATCGACCCGGTGACCCGCAACATTGATCTGGACAAGCTCGAGGCAGCGATCACCCCACGCACCAAAGCGCTGATTCCGGTGTACCTCGCCGGCCTGCCGGTGGACATGGATCGGCTATATGCCATCGCGCGCAAACACAATCTGCGGATTGTCGAAGACGCCGCGCAGGCGTTGGGTTCGAGCTGGAACGGCCAGCGCATCGGCGCCACTGGCGACTTCGTGTCGTTCAGTTTCCAGGCCAACAAGAACGTGACCTGCTCCGAAGGCGGCTGTCTGGTGCTGAACACTGCGGAAGAAGCGCGGCTGGCGGAGAAATATCGCCTGCAGGGCGTGACCCGCAACGGCTTCGACGGTCTCGACGTTGATGTGCTCGGCGGCAAGTTCAACATGACCGACGTCGCCGCGACCATCGGTCTGGGTCAATTCGCCCATATCGAGGCGCTGACCGCCCATCGTCAGGAACTGGCCCGTCATTACTTCAACTGGTTTGGCGATGACTTCGAAGCGATCTATGGCGCGCAATTGCCGCCCGCGGATTTCACTCACAGCAACTGGCACCTGTTTCAGCTGGTACTGCCGGAGCGCAAGGACGGCTTGCCGGCCCGCGCTACGTTCATGGAACAGATGCAGGCACACGGCATCGGCATCGGCTATCACTACCCGCCGATTCATTTGCTGAGTCTGTACCGCGAGCGCGGTTTCAAGGAAGGTATGTTGCCGGTGGCCGAGCGCGTCGGGCGACTGATTGTGTCGTTGCCGATGTTCAACACCATGACCAAGGAAGATGTCGAGCGGTCGGTGGCGGCGGTGAAAGCCGTATTGAAACCCTGAAGCGCTCTTAATGTAGGAGCTGCCGCAGGCTGCGATCTTTTGATCTTGTCTTTAAAAACAAAATCAAAAGATCGCAGCCTTCGGCAGCTCCTACAGGGGGCGAGGATTATTCGCCGATTGCAGCCTTGTAGCCCTCGGCGTCCAGCAGTTTGTCCAGCTCGGCTTTGTCGCTTGGCTTGAGCTTGAAAATCCAGGCGTTGTAAGGATCGTTGTTCAGCTCTTCCGGCGCGTCAGCCAGCGCTTCGTTGACCGCGATCACTTCGCCGCTGATCGGCGAGTAGATATCGGACGCCGCTTTCACCGACTCGACCACACCAGCCGCCTCACCGGCCGCATACACCTTGCCTACTTCCGTCAACTCAACAAACACCACATCGCCCAGCGCTTGCTGCGCGTGATCGCTGATGCCCACGGTAACGGTGCCGTCGGCTTCCAGGCGTGCCCATTCATGACTTTCGGCAAAACGCAGTTCAGCGGGGATATTGCTCATGCTCGGTGTCCTCAAGAAATTGTCAGCGGTCAGGCCCGCCGGAAAAGGTCAGATCAAGGTTTTGCCATGGCGCACGAAGGTCGGTTTGACCACTCGTACCGGATACCACTTGCCACGGATTTCCACTTCGGCGCGGTCGGCGGTGGCCATCGGTACACGCGCCAGGGCAATCGATTTGCTTAGCGTAGGAGAGAAACTACCACTGGTGATCTCTCCTTCGCCAACATCGGCGATACGAACCACCTGATGGGCACGTAAAACACCGCGCTCCTCAAGCACCAGCCCCACCAGTTTGTGCGCAACGCCGGCGGCTTTTTCCGCTTCCAGCGCAGCACGCCCGATGAACTGCCGCGAGGTCGGTTCCCAGGCAATGCTCCAGGCCATATTGGATGCCAGCGGCGAGACATCTTGATGAATGTCCTGGCCGTAGAGGTTCATCCCGGCCTCGACCCGTAGCGTGTCGCGGGCGCCGAGGCCGATCGGCGAAATACCGGCACCGACCAGATCGTTGAAAAATCCCGGCGCCTGCTCGGCCGGCAAAGCGATTTCCAGACCATCCTCACCGGTGTAGCCGGTGCGCGCAATGAACCAGTCGCCATCGACGTGAGCTTCGAACGGTTTGAGATGTTTGATCAGTTCGGCGCGGGACTGGGTCACCAGTTCGGCAATTTTCTGCCGGGCCTGCGGGCCTTGAATGGCGAGCATCGCCAGATCCTGACGCTCATGCAATTGCACGTCGTAACCGGCGATCTGCGTCTGCATCCACGCCAGATCCTGGTCGCGGGTGGAGGCGTTGAATACCAGACGATAACGGTCTTCGAGGCGATAGACGATCATGTCGTCGACGATGCCGCCACGCTCGTTGAGCATCGTGCTGTAGAGCGCGCGGCCGGGGCGGTGCAGGCGCTCGACGTCATTGGCCAGCAAATGCTGCAGCCAGGCCTTGCCCTGGACACCGGTGACATCGATCATGGTCATGTGGGAAACATCGAACACCCCGCAATCGCGGCGCACCTCATGGTGTTCCTCGACCTGCGAGCCGTAATGCAGTGGCATGTCCCAACCGCCAAAATCGACCATCTTCGCGCCGAGGGCGAGATGCAGGTCATACAGAGGCGTACGCTGTCCCATGGGTTTCTCCTTCCGGGCGTGGCGAAGGTGCGGACAGCCGCTGCACGGGGTGAAAGCCGCTAAATAGAAGGCTTTCAGCCGATTTCAGCGAACGGGTCTGTCAGACGAACCGCACCGAATGCCGCGCATTGTAGCCGCATGATTCAGCTCTCACTACTAAGTGTTTCGGTGCGCCGAGCGGCGGATCAGGCCAATGACCGGTAACAGGCCGACCAACACCAGGGTCAGCGCCGGCAGCGACGCCCGCGCCCACTCGCCCTCACTGGTCATTTCGAAGATCCGCACCGCCAGCGTGTCCCAGCCAAACGGCCGCATCAGCAGGGTCGCGGGCATTTCCTTGAGCACATCGACGAATACCAGCAGCGCCGCACTCAGCGTGCCGGGCAGCAACAGCGGCAGATACACTTTGAAAAACAGTCGCGGCCCACTGACACCGAGGCTACGTGCCGCTTCGGGCAATGAAGGCCGTATACGCGCCAGACTGTTTTCCAGCGGCCCGTAGGCTACCGCGATGAAACGCACCAGATAGGCCATCAGCAACGCCGCCAGACTGCCCAGCAGCAGCGGCTTGCCGGCGCCGCCGAGCCAGCCCGAGAGCGGAATAACCAGTTCGCGATCGAGATAACTGAACGCCAGCATGATCGACACCGCCAGCACCGAACCCGGCAACGCATAACCGAGATTGGCCAGACTGACTCCGGAACGGATCGCCCGGGTCGGCGCCAGTCGTCGGGCGAAGGCCAGCAGCAATGCGACGCTGACGGTGATCAACGCCGCCATGCCACCCAGATACAGGGTGTGCAGAATCAGCCCGGCGTAACGTTCATCGAGATCGAAGCGCCCGCGCTGCCAGAACCAGACAATCAGTTGCAGGACTGGAATCACGAATGCGCAAGCAAACACCAGAGCACACCAGCCGGTCGCCGCGAACGCCTTGATCCCGCGCAGGTGATATAACGCCTTGACCCGTGGCCGCTCGTTGCTCGCCCGATTGGCGCCGCGCGCGCGCCGCTCGCCGTACAGCACCAGCATCACCACCAGCAGCAACAGACTGGCCAGTTGCGCCGCGCTGGGCAGGCTGAAGAAGCCGTACCAGGTCTTGTAGATGGCGGTGGTGAAGGTGTCGAAATTGAACACCGACACCGCGCCGAAATCCGCCAATGTCTCCATCAGCGCCAGTGCCACACCGGCACCAATCGCTGGTCGCGCCATCGGCAGCGCCACCCGCCAGAACGCCTGCCAGGGCGATTGCCCGAGTACCCGCGCCGCTTCCATCAGGCCTTTGCCCTGCGCCAGAAACGCGGTGCGCGCCAACAGATAAACGTAGGGATAAAACACCAGCACCAGCACCACGATCACCCCGCCGGTAGAGCGCACACGCGGCAGGCGCAGGCCGCTGCCGAACCACTCACGCAACAGGGTTTGCACCGGGCCGGCGAAGTCCAGCAGACCGACGAAGACGAACGCCAGCACGTAGGCCGGAATGGCGAACGGCAGCATCAACGCCCAGTCGAGCCAGCGCCGCCCGGGGAATTCGCAGAGGCTGGTGAGCCACGCCAGGCTGACACCGAGCAGCGTCACGCCGACGCCGACGCCCAGCACCAGCGTCAGGGTGTTGCCGAGCAGGCGCGGCATCTGGGTTTGCCACAGGTGCGACCAGATCTGCTGATCGATGGTCTGCCACGACAGCAGCAGGACACTCAGGGGCAACAGCACCAGCGCGGCAATGGCGAGGACGATGGGATACCAGCGGCGTTGGGCGGGGTGGGCCAAGGGGGTTCTCTAATAAATCGTGGGTCGGCGTAAGCGTAATGCCAGCCCCAATTGTGGCGAGGGGATTTATCCCCGATCGGATGCGCAGCATTCGTAAAAACTACGCCCGCGGTGTATCAGTACGCTTTGATTAAGGGCATTGGGGGTGCTTCGCACCCCATCGGGGATAAATCCCCTCGCCACAGGATATAACCAAGGTTTTAGTTCCAGCCCGCCCGATCCATCATGCGGATCGCTTCAGCCTGTCGCTTGCCCGCCACTTCCACCGGCAAGGTGTCAGCGACGAACTTGCCCCACGCTGCCACTTCTTCCGAAGGTGCCACCGTCGGGTTGGCCGGGAACTCCTGGTTCACGTCGGCGAAGATTTTCTGTGCTTCAGGTGTGGTCATCCATTCGACCAGCGCCTTGGCTGCCTCCGGGTGCGGTGCATGTTGGGTCAGGCCGATACCGGACAGGTTTACATGCACGCCGCGATCGGCCTGATTCGGCCAGAACAGTTTCACTGGCAGGTCCGGTTTCTGTTTGTGCAGGCGACCGTAGTAGTAGGTGTTGACGATGCCGACGTCGCACTGCCCGGCGTTGATCGCTTCCAGCACCGCGACGTCGTCGGAGAACACGTCCGTGGACAGGTTGTTGACCCAGCCCTTGAGGATCTTCTCGGTCTTCTCGGCGCCGTGCACTTCGATCATGGTCGCGGTCAGCGACTGGTTGTAGACCTTCTTCGCCGTGCGCAGACACAGGCGTCCTTCCCAGTTCTTGTCGGCCAGCGCTTCGTAGGTGGTCAACTCGCCCGGTTTAACCCTTTCGGTGGAATAGGCGATGGTCCGCGCGCGCAGGCTCAGGCCGGTCCAGGCGTGGGTCGAGGAGCGATATTGCGCAGGAATGTTGGCGTCGATGGTCTTCGAGGTGAACGGCTGCAGAATGCCCATCTGCTCGGCCTGCCAGAGGTTGCCGGCATCGACAGTCAGCAGCAGGTCGGCGGTGGCGTTTTCGCCTTCGGCCTTGATCCGCTGCATCAGCGGCGCTTCCTTGTCGGTGATGAACTTGATCTTCACCCCGGTTTTCGCGGTGTAGGCGTCGAACACCGGTTTGATCAGCTCGTCGATACGCGATGAGTAGACCACCACCTCGTCGGCGGCCTGGGCGGTGGTGCTGCCGATCAGGGTCAGGGCCAGTGCGGTCAGAAGACGCTTGGGTGCCAACATGGGAGTGATCTCTCGGTCGGAAAATGTGGGCCAAATGATAAGGACTCACATTTACCAGCTCAATCGAACACTTGGGCAAGGAGTTACCAGATGTTGCACAGGGCAACACACCCCCTGTAGGAGCTGCCGAGTGAAACGAGGCTGCGATCTTTCGATCTTAAACCAAGATCAAAGATCGCAGCCTTCGGCAGCTCCTACAGAGAGCGTTATCGACTCAGGGTTTGGCGAGCGCGGGGAGGTCGCCTGTGAGGCCAAGTGCTTCACGAACAAAGAGAGCCTTGGCCTCCGGCATCTGCTCCACCAGCTTCAACCCGGCGTTGCGCAACCAGCGCACTGGCAACGGGTCGGCCTGAAACAAGCGCTCGAAACTCTCCATCGCCGCCATCAGCGCCAGGTTGTGCGGCATGCGCCGACGCTCGTAGCGGCTCAGCACTTTCACATCAGCCAGGCGCTCGCCACGTTCGGCGGCTTGCAATAACACTTCAGCCAGCACCGCCGCATCAAGGAAACCCAGGTTGACGCCCTGCCCGGCCAACGGGTGAATGGTGTGCGCCGCATCGCCAATCAGCGCCAGCCCTTCGGCGACATAGCGCTTGGCGTGACGTTGACGCAGCGGCACGCACAGCCGTGAGTCAGCGCTGAGCACTTCGCCCAGGCAACCTTCGAACGCACGCTCCAGCTCACGGCAGAACGCGGCTTCATCCAGCGCCATCAGGCGTTCGGCTTCACTCGGCGTGGTCGACCAGACGATCGAGCACCAGTCTTGCTGCCCGTCACGCTCCAGCGGCAGAAACGCCAGCGGCCCGTGATCGGTGAAACGCTGCCACGCGGTCATTCGGTGCGGCTTGCTGCTGCGCACACTGGTGACGATGGCGTGGTGCAGGTAATCCCACTCGCGGGTGGCAACGCCGGTCAGCCGGCGCACCGCCGAATGGGCGCCGTCCGCCGCAATCACCAGCGGCGCACGCAACTGGCGACCGTCGGCCAGGGTCAGCAGCCAGTCGTCACCGGAGCGGCGCATCTGTTCCAGCCGTGCGTTGGCCAGCATACCCAGATCGCAATCGTGCAAACGATCGAGCAAGGCATCCTGCACCACACGGTTTTCGACGATATGCCCCAGCGCATCGGCGTGCACACTGCTCGCCGAAAAATGAATCTGCCCGGTGCCGCTGCCGTCCCACACATGCATGTCGGTGTAGGGACTGCTGCGGCGTTTGGCGATGCCGTCCCAGACGCCAAGGCGTTCGAGAATCCGCTGGCTGGCCGCCGACAAGGCGCTCACTCGCGGCTCGAACGGCGCGGCGGCGTCGAACGGTTTGACGCTCAGCGGGCTGCCATCGAGCAGCAGCACTTCCAGGCCACTGTCCTGCAGCGCCAACGCGAGGGCGCTGCCGACCATTCCGGCTCCGACAATCAGCAGATCTGCGCGCATTTCCATGCTTTAAGCCTGTCTCGCTGGCGGCATGCGCCGCCCGTAAAGGGTTTTAGCGAGCGCGCCAGTTAGCGGCGCGCTGCTGAAAGTGAAAGTGCCGACCCGCCGCTCAAGCATCCGGCCGCGTCCCCAGCCCCATGGCCTGACGGGCGAACCAGCGCTTGGCCGGTGGCAGCAGATCGAGACCGAGCAAGCCAATGTTGCGCCCCAGCGACACCAGCGGCTGGGTGCTGCCGAACAGGCGGGTGACCTGATCGGAGAAGCCTACTGTAAGGTCCTGATCCAGCCGCTGGCGCTCGCGATAGGCCTGCAACGTGGCGAAGTCACCCAGCGGCTGGTCGCTGGCGAGCAGTGCGGCGGCCAAGGCATCGGCATCGCGCAAGGACAGGTTGAACCCCTGCCCGGCAATCGGGTGCAGGCTGTGCGCGGCATTGCCGAGTACGGCCAGATGCGAGCGCACCTGCTCTTCGGCCTCGACCAGCGACAACGGATACAGATGCCGCGCGCCAACCTGTTTCAGGGTGCCGAGGCGGTAGCCGAACACGCCCTGCAGTTCGCTGAGGAAATCGCGCTCGCTCAAATCGGCCAAACGCTGCGCGTCCATGCCCAGGCGGGTCCAGACCAGTGCGCAACGGTTGTCCGGCAGCGGCAGCAAGGCCATCGGCCCTTCGTCGGTGAAACGCTCGAAGGCCATGCCGTTGTGGGCTTCGCTCGGGGTGATGTTGGCGATCAGCGCGCTCTGGTTGTACGGACGCTTGCGCACATTGATGCCCAACTGTTCGCGCAGACCGGAACGACCACCATCGGCGAGCACCGCCAGATCGCACTCGATGCTGGTTTCATCGTTGAGGGTCAGGCGATAACCGTCGGGCAGCGGCTCCATGCGCGTAACCTCCGCCGGGCAACGCCAACTGATCACGTCTTTATCCAGATGCTGCCACAGGCACTGGCCGAGCCAGGCGTTCTCCACCACATAACCGAGCGCCGGCACGCCCTCTTCCATCGCCGACAGACGGGCGGTGGAGAAGCGACCCCGATCGGAGACGTGAATCTGTTTGATCGGCTCGGCGCGGCGGGAAATCTCCTGCCACACGCCCAGCCGCTGATAGATCTGCCGTGAACCGAAGGACAGCGCCGATGAACGGGCGTCGTAGCTCGGCTGCCAACTGTCGCCGGGGGCGAACGGTTCGATCAGGACGATCTTCCAGCCGCGCGCCTTGGCCCCAGCCTGCAAGGCCAGCGCCAGACTGGCGCCGACCAGACCGCCGCCGATGATTGCCAGATTGACTCGACTCATGCCGCGTGGGTCCGTGCTTGCGCCATCAGCGCTTCGATCTCGGCGACGGTTTTCGGTACGCCGCTGGTCAATATTTCACAACCGGTCTTGGTCACTACCACGTCATCCTCGATGCGCACGCCAATGCCGCGCCATTTCTTTGCTACGTTCTGGTTGTCCGGGGCGATGTAGATGCCCGGCTCCACGGTCAGCGCCATGCCGACCTCCAGCACCCGCCATTCGCCGCCGACCTTGTATTCGCCGACGTCGTGTACATCCATGCCCAGCCAGTGCCCGGCACGGTGCATGTAAAACGCTTTATAAGCTTCGGTCGCGATCAATTCGTCGACCTCGCCTTGCAGCAATCCAAGTTTTACCAGCCCCGTGGTAATCACCCGAACCGTGGCTTCGTGCGCCTGATTCCAGTTTTTGTTCGGGGCGATTTCAGCGAATGCGGCTTCCTGCGAGGCCAGCACCAACTCGTAAATCGCTTTTTGTTCTGGCGAGAACTTGCCGTTGACCGGCCAGGTGCGAGTGATGTCGCTGGCGTAGCAGTCGATTTCGCAACCGGCGTCGATCAATACCAGATCGCCGTCCTTGAGCAGCGCGTCATTCTGCTGGTAATGCAGGATGCAGCTGTTGCGTCCGGCGGCGACAATCGAGCCGTAAGCCGGCATCTTCGCCCCGCCCTTGCGAAACTCGTAATCGAGCTCGGCTTCCAGGCTGTACTCGTACAGTCCCGGCCGGCTGGCCTGCATCGCGCGGATATGCGCCTGAGCGGAAATCCGCGCTGCTTCGCGCATCACCTTCACTTCTGCCGCCGATTTATACAGGCGCATGTCGTGCAGCAGGTGATCCAGGGCAACGAATTCGTTCGGCGGCTGGGCGCCGAGGTGCGCCTTGGAGCGGATCACGTTGATCCAGTCCATCAGGTGCCGGTCGAACTCCGGGTTGCTGCCCATCGCCGAATACACCCGATCGCGGCCTTCGATCAGGCCCGGCAGGATGTCGTCGATGTCGGTAATCGGGAACGCGTCGTCAGCGCCGTAATCACGGATCGCGCCTTCCTGCCCGGCGCGCAGACCGTCCCACAACTCGCGTTCGGCGTTGCGTTCACGGCAGAACAGCACGTACTCGCCATGCTCGCGGCCGGGCATCAGGACGATGACCGCCTGCGGTTCGGGGAATCCACTGAGGTACTGAAAGTCACTGTCCTGACGATAGACGTGCTCGACGTCGCGGTTGCGGATCGCGACTGCGGCGGCGGGCAGGATCGCGATGCTGTTGGGTTCCATCTGCGCCATCAGGGCCTTGCGGCGACGGCTGTATTCCGCTTTGGGGATATGGGTCATGGGCAGATGGCTTTCCCTGGCACGCGATTAATGCAGCGACGGCTTGGCGGCTGGCGGCACGTCGGCTTTCTTGGTTTCCGAGAACAGCAGCAGCGGCGCGACGCGCAGATACTCCATGACTTCCATGTAGTCGGTTTCGCCGTCTTCGGACTCTTCCAGGGCATCTTGCACCTGGGAAATGGCGGCCAGATCCTGCAGCACTTCGGTGGCTTCGGTGCTGAGCATGCTGCTGTCGCGGCAGTTCAGGCCGAAACCGCTGAGGAAGCCCTGGCACCATTGGCCCAGTGCAGCGGCGCGGTCGGCCAGCGGCGCATCATCGGTCGGCAGCAGCAGAACGACGGTCACGTCGCTGCCAGTCAACTCACCCTTGACCATTTCTTGCAGGCCGATCAGGGCGTTGCGGACGTTGTCCTGGATATCGCCTTCGAGCAGTTCGGCGGCGTCGATCAACCAGCCTTCGTTATCGAAGCCGGCGCCGGCGCAGCTGCGGCCGAGCAGCAGGCCATGCAGTTCGGCAGGCGAGACGTTGTGGCCGCTGGCAGTCAGCAGGGTGGCAAAGGCTTGGTACGGGGAATTCGCAATGGTCATGGGCAGCTAGGCGCCAGACGGCGCTATGTCTAGAATGAAGGCCTTGTATCCTACATCGACAGACTCGCCAAGACTATTAAAGGCTGTCCGCCAGCTATCCCATCAGACAGACTCCGACTCAGTGGACACAATGGAAGACACCAACCTGCAAGCGCTGATGGCCAGACTCGAACTGCTGATTAGTCGAGTGGAGCAACTTAAGAGTCAAAACGCACTCTTACTAGCTCAGGAAAAGACCTGGCGCGAGGAACGCGCTCACCTCATTGAAAAAAACGAAATCGCCCGGCGTAAGGTCGAATCGATGATTTCGCGCCTCAAGGCCCTGGAGCAAGACTCATGAGTTCAAGCAATAGCGTTACCGTGCAGATCCTCGACAAAGAATATTCGATCATCTGCCCCCAGGAAGAACGCAGCAATCTGGTCAGCGCCGCCCGCTACCTGGACGGCAAGATGCGCGAGATCCGCAGCAGCGGCAAAGTCATCGGCGCCGACCGTATCGCCGTGATGGCAGCGCTGAACATCACCCACGACCTCTTGCACAAAGAAGAGCGCCCGGACATCCAGGCCAGCGGCTCGACCCGTGAACAGGTGCGCGACTTGCTCGATCGTGTCGATCTGGTGCTGGCGACCGATCCGGACGTCACCAAGGGCTGATTCGCCGGGCCGCTTGAGGTATACTCGCGGCACTCCCTGGGGTGCTTGCCAGTTGACGATGTCCCTGAGCCGATTTGCACTACCCTGGAGGTTGCACGTTGGGCTGGTGTGCATGTCCGCCAGACGGAAAGCCTTAAAGTCTACTGCATCCTCCACCTTGAACTTTCGGGTTCAAGGGCTAAGTTGACAGCGGTTCATCCGGGGAGCCTGATTCGAATCCGATGCCGGTTTTTGCCGGCATCGGATTTTTTATGCGTGCGTTTTCGCCCTCACCTGCCGAAGCCGAACCATGACCGAACCCGCGCTGCTGCCCCGCCCGCAACTCCGCCGCCTTCTGCGCAAGGCGCGCCGCGCATTGACCCCGAGCGAACAACGCCAGGCCGCCAAAGGTCTGGTCCGCCAACTGGCGCAAGACCCGCACTTTCGCCGGGCCAGACACATTTCCCTGTACCTGCCCACCGACGGTGAAATCGACCCGCGCCTGCTGCTGCGCGAAGCCCAGCGGCGCGGCAAGGCCACCTACCTGCCAGTGCTCAGTGCCTGGCCGCGAACCAAAATGGTGTTCCAGCGGATTCGCCCGGGCGACAAGCTCAAGCCCAATCGCTTCCGCATTCTCGAACCACGGGCCAATCTGGCTCAGCAACGCAGGATCTGGACCCTGGATCTGGTGCTGTTGCCACTGGTGGGATTTGACGATGTCGGCGGACGGCTGGGGATGGGCGGCGGATTCTACGACCGCAGTCTGGCCTACCTGGCCCGGCGCAAAAACTGGCGCAAGCCGACGTTGCTGGGGCTGGCCCATGAATGTCAGAAGGTCGAACGCCTGGCGCAGGCCAGCTGGGATGTACCGTTGCAGGGCACGGTCACCGATAAGGCGTGGTATTTCGCAGGGTAGACGCCGCGCAGGTCAGCGGCGTCGGGAAGGTTGTTTCAGCGCTTGAACGCGGTCGACTGTTGGACCTGCTGCGCGACTTCAATCGGTGCATCGGTCTTGCTCGTCCACAGACTTTGCGCATAACCGGTGGTTACGACGCCGAGGCCGAACAAAATAACCAAAGTCCATAGCAAATCCGGTTTGCGTTTCATCGATTGCCCCCCTCAAGGCACATCATCACGATGACAGCAGCGGTTTCCGTTCGTAGGCCGTGCAGCAGCGTCAAGCTTTAAAGGCCGGCATTTTGCGACAACGTGAACCCGGGCGCAAATGCTGACGTCAACCGACCGTCGGTTTGTCATAAAATTGCCCGACAACCTGTCCAATCACCGCTTGAGGAGCAAAAGACATGGCCTATTGGCTGATGAAATCCGAGCCGGACGAACTCTCGATCAAAGGCCTGGAGACACTCGGGAAAGCGCGCTGGGACGGGGTTCGCAACTATCAGGCGCGCAATTTCCTGCGGGCGATGGCGGTCGGGGATGAGTTCTTTTTCTACCACTCCAGTTGCCCGGAGCCGGGGATTGCCGGGATCGGCAGGATTATTCAGGCAGCGTACCCGGATCCCACCGCACTGGACCCCGAAAGCCATTACTTCGACCCGAAAGCCACGCCCGAGAAAAACGCTTGGAGTGCAATTGATGTGGCACACGTCGAGACCTTTGCCCGGGTGCTGAAACTGGATTATCTGAAACAGCAGACCGCACTGGCCGAGATGCCGCTGGTGCAAAAAGGCAGCCGTCTTTCGGTCATGCCGGTGACCGCCGAACAGTGGGCCGTCGTGCTCGGTTTGCGCTGAGAACTCTCCGGTCACGGTTTTTTACCCGAAAAAAGGGCTAGGCTTGGCGCTCATTTGACTGACATCAAGCGAGTGAAACGCTTGAACAGTCAGACTGGACGCCACAGCCGCAGGATGCCCCCATGTCGACGCACAGCCGTTCTTCACTTCTATATGCCGGTTCGCTCCTGGTGTTACTCGCCGCCGCGGGTGGCCTCGGTTACTGGATGTCGATCAGCAGCCGGCTGGTCGAGGGGCTGTCGATGGGCAACGGGCGCCTGGAAGCCACCGAGGTGCAGATCGCCAGCAAGACGCCCGGGCGCCTGGCCGAGGTGCTGGTGGATGAAGGCGACAAGGTCAGCAAAGGACAACTTCTGGCGCGCATGGACACCCGCACCCTCGAAGCCCAGCGCAATCAGGCCGAAGCCGAAGTCCTGCGCGCCCGGGAGAATCTCAACGCCGCTCAGGCCAATGTGCAGTTGCGTCAGAGTGAGCTGCTGCTGGCCCAGCAAGAGCTCGGCCGCTCGCAGTCACTGTTCAAGCACGGTTACGTCAGCGCGCAGATCATCGATCAACTGCAGTCGCGAATTGGCACCGGCAACGCTGCGGTGACCGCAGCCCGCGCCCAGGTATCGGCCGTCAGCGCAACAATCGGCGCAGCGCAGGCGCAGGTGGCACAGCTGACCAGCGAAATCGACGACAGTCTTCTGCGCGCGCCGATTGATGGCGTGATCCAGCTGCGCATGGCCGAACCCGGCGAAGTGCTGGGTGCCGGCGGCCGGGTCTTGTTGCTGATCGATCCCAACGACCAGTACATGAACCTCTATCTGTCAGCTGCGGTGGCCGGGCGCCTGGCCGTGGGCGATGAGGCGCGCGTGTTGCTAGATGCCTTGCCCGATAAACCGCTGCCGGCAAAAATCAGTTTCGTCGCGGCCAAATCGCAATTCACCCCCAAAGAAGTCGAGACCCGCGACGAGCGGCAAAAACTGGTGTTCCGCGTCAAGTTGCGCCTGACCCAACCCAGCGCCGTGCCACAGGCCAAGCCCGGCATGCCCGGCGCCGGCTATGTGCGCATCGCCCCCGTCGAATGGCCGGCCAATCTGCAATGAGCAGCCTTGCGGTTCAAGCGAACGGTATCGCCCACCGCTACGGCAAACAGCAAGCGCTGAACGAGATCGCCTTCAGCCTGCCCGCCGGAACCCGCTGCGGGTTGATCGGCCCCGATGGCGCGGGCAAGTCCAGCCTGTTGGGGTTGATCGCCGGCGTGAAAACCCTGCAACAAGGGCAACTGCAAGTGCTCGGAGGCGCGATCCAGGATCGCCGGCATCGCGACACACTCTATGCACGTATCGCCTTCATGCCGCAGGGGCTGGGCGGCAACTTGTACCCCGAGCTGTCGATCCGCGAGAACATCCAGTTCTTCTCGACGCTGTTTGGCCTGTCCAGGGCTGAAAGCGAGCAACGCATGCACAGCCTGTTGCTCGCGACCGACTTGCTGAAATTTGCCGAGCGCCCCGCCGGCAAGTTGTCCGGCGGCATGAAGCAGAAACTCGGGCTGTGCTGCGCGCTGATCCATGAGCCCGACCTGTTGATCCTCGATGAGCCGACTACTGGCGTCGACCCGCTCTCGCGCCGGCGTTTCTGGGAGCTGGTCGACGATGTGCGCAGCCAGCGCCCGCAACTGACGCTGCTGGTCGCCACGGCGTATATGGAAGAAGCCGAGCAATTCGAGCATTGCCTGATGCTCGACGCCGGCCAGTTGATCGCCACCGGCCTGAGCCGCGAGCTGGCGGCCGTCACCCCCAGCGGCAAACTCGATGACGCCTTTACCCATTTCCAGGGTGACAGCCAGCACGACGCTCAACCGCTGGTGATTCCACCGCGCACCGGCAACAGCAACGACATCGCCATTCAAGCCCACGACCTGACGCTGCGCTTCGGCGATTTCACCGCCGTGGATCACGTCAGTTTTGCCATTGGGCGTGGCGAGATTTTCGGTTTTCTTGGCTCCAACGGCTGCGGCAAGACCACCACCATGAAAGTCCTGACCGGGCTGATGCCGGCCAGTGAAGGCAGTGCAACGCTGCTCGGCAACCCGGTGAACGCCAAGGATCTGGCCACGCGCAAGCGGGTCGGGTTCATGTCGCAGAGCTTTTCGCTGTATGGCGAACTCAGTGTGCGACAGAACCTCGAACTGCACGCGCGGCTGTTCGACCTGCCCAAAACCGAGAGCGCACAGCGCATCGAGGCATTGATTCAGCGCTTCAATCTGCTCGCGGTCGCCGACCAGCCATCCGGGGCATTGCCATTGGGGCTGCGCCAGCGTCTGTCGCTGGCGGTGGCAGTGCTGCACCGCCCGGAAGTGCTGATCCTCGACGAGCCGACCTCCGGCGTCGATCCGGCAGCCCGCGATGACTTCTGGCGACTGTTGATCGAGTTGTCCCGTGAAGAAGGCGTGACGATCTTCCTCTCCACGCACTTCATGAACGAAGCGCAGCGCTGCGACCGCATCTCGCTGATGCACGCGGGCAAGGTCCTCGCCTGCGACACCCCGGCGGCGCTGCAACGCCAGTTTGCGGGAGAGACGCTGGAAGCGGCCTTCGTCACTTGCCTGGAACAGGCTCAGGGCGCTCAGCCACCAGCGCCTGCGGCCGAACCGCAAATGGCGCCGCCGAGCGCAGCGACAACACCGCTGCCCCGCCACGGTTTCAGCCTCGGTCGCCTGCTGGCGGTGGCCCGTCGCGAAGGCAAGGAACTGCTGCGCGACAAGGTGCGCATGGCATTCGCGCTGGCGGGGGCGATTTTCATGATGGTGATTTTCGGCTACGGGATTTCCCTGGACGTGGAAAACCTCGCGTTCGCCGTGTACGACCAGGATCAGACGCCGCAGAGCCGGGCTTATCTTGAGGCGTTTCGCGGCTCCCGCTACTTCGACGAACAGCCGGCCATTCACGATCCACAGGAACTGCACCGGCGCCTGCAACGCTCGGAAATCAAACTGGCACTGGAAATCCCGCCCGGATTCGGCCGCGATTTGTACGCCGGGCGCCAACCCGCTGTGGCGGCGTGGCTGGATGGCGGCATGCCGTTTCGCGCCGAAACCAGCCGC
This sequence comes from Pseudomonas sp. AO-1, assembly GCF_019775695.1. NCBI lineage: Bacteria > Pseudomonadati > Pseudomonadota > Gammaproteobacteria > Pseudomonadales > Pseudomonadaceae > Pseudomonas > Pseudomonas sp. AO-1. The sequence goes on along the minus strand of NZ_CP079947.1, from coordinate 460,965 downwards.
AACTATGTTGAAGCCGTGCACCTGGCCAATCTGCAACAACTGGCCGAGCAAAGCAGCCCCGCGCTGGCCCACCCGACAGCGGCCAGTCTGGAAACCCGTTTTCGCTATAACCAGGACGTGGTCAGCGTCAACGCCATCGGCCCCGGGGTCATGGCGCTGATCCTCGCCTTCATTCCTGCGATGCTGACGGCGTTGGGCATCGTGCGCGAAAAGGAGTTGGGCTCGATCACCAATTTCTACGCCACGCCCCTGACCCGCTTGGAGTTTCTGCTGGGCAAGCAGGCGCCGTACCTGCTGGTCAGTCTGGTCAACCTCGCGGTGCTGGTGGCGATGAATCGCTGGCTGTTCGGCGTGCCGTTCAAGGGCAGCCTGCTGACACTGGCATTCGGCGGCCTGCTGTACGTGCTGGCGACCACCAGCATGGGCCTGCTGATTTCGGCGTTCACCCGCACACAAATCGCCGCGATCCTCGGCACCATGATCATCACCAGCTTGCCGACCATCCAGTTCTCCGGGCTGATCGTGCCGCGCTCGTCGCTGGAGGGTGCGGCCGCGGTGATGGGCATGCTGTTTCCGGCGGGGCACTTCCTCGACATCGCGGTGGGCACGTTCACCAAAGCGCTGGACGTGCGTCAGCTGTGGCCGCAGTGCCTGGCGCTGTTCGGGTTCTTTGTCGGGTTCACCGGGCTGAGCCTGATCATGCTGAAAAAGCAGGAGGCCTGATGCACAAGTTCGCACATATCCTGCGCCTGGGCCTCAAGGAACTGACCAGCCTGCGCCATGACAGCGTGTTGCTGCTGTTCCTGTTCTACGCCTTCACCGTGGCGATTTACATGCCCGCCGCCGGCTCTGTGATCGGCGTGCACAACGCCAGCGTGGCGATCGTTGACGAAGACCACAGCGCCCTCTCGCGCCAGTTGGCCCAAGCCCTGCAGCCGCCGGAGTTCCAGACGCCGGTGCTGTTGCCTTACCCTCAGCTGGACCAGGTGATGGACAGCGGTCAATACACCTTCGTCATCAACATCCCGGCGGGCTTTCAAACCGATCTGCTGGCGGCGCGGCAACCGGCGATTCAGGTCAATGTCGACGCCACGGCCATGAGCCAGGCGTTCATGGGCGCTGGCTACATTGGCCGGATCTTCCAGCGCGAGTTACTCGACTATGCAGGTCAGGGTGAAGCAGCGACCAAGGCACCCGTGCAACTGACTACTCGCGCCCTGTTCAACACCAATCTGGAGGGTGGCTGGTTTCTGGCGGTGATTCAGATCGTCAACAACATCACCATTCTGGCGATCATCCTCACCGGCACGGCGCTGCTGCGCGAACGCGAACACGGCACGCTCGACCATTTGCTGGTGCTGCCGCTGACGGCGCTGGAAATCATGCTGGCGAAAATCTGGAGCAACCTGCTGGTGGTGGTGCTGTGCACCTGGTTGTCGCTGGAAGTGGTGGTCAAAGGCCTGCTGGATGTGCCGTTGGCTGGCTCGATGAGCCTGTTTTTGCTGGTGACCGCGGTTTATCTGTTTGCCAGCACCGCGCTGGGCATCTTTCTGGCGACGCTGGCGCGTTCGACGCCGCAGTTCGGCCTGCTGGCGATTCCAGTGATCATCCCGATGTTGCTGCTGTCGGGCGGCAGCACACCGCTGGACAGCATGCCGCAATGGTTGCAGTGGGTGATGCAGGGCTCGCCGTCCACGCACTTTGTCAGCCTCAGCGCCGCGATTCTGTTTCGCGACGCCGGGCTGAGCGTGGTCTGGCCGGACTTGCTGGCGCTGACGGCCATCGGCCTGCTGTTCTTCCTCATTGCGCTGGCACGCTTTCGCAAGAGCCTGGCGTCCTGAACAGCCGCCAGCGTGGTTACTGAATGATCAGGTTGTTGAACAGCAGATCTTCAACCACCGGCTTGCCGGTCTCGTCATTCATCACTTGCTGGGTCTGCTTCAGGGCTTCCTGACGCAGCTTTTCCTTGCCTTCGATGCTGCCCATCGCCTCGGTGGTCTGCTGAGTGAACAGCGCCACCAGTTGATTGCGGATCAGCGGCTCGTTGGCCTTGACCAGTTTGGTCGCCTCTTCACCGGTCACACGCAGCGCCACGTCGGCCTTGTAGACCTTCAGCTTCGGCGTGCCGTCCAGCCCGTAATTGCCCACGAACGGCGGGCTCAGGGTGATGTAATTGACTTTCGGCGCCTCGCCTTCTTTGGCTTCTTCGGCCAGCGCTGCCACAGGCAGAGACAGGGCCAGCAACAACATGATCCACGCTTTCACAATTCGCTCCTTATCCGGTTTGCGGCCTAGCATAACGACCCGCCGCGCAAGCACAAGCTTATGGCTGACTATCAGGGCCGGGCATGCTCGTTGACCCGTTGACTGACATACCTACACTTATCGGCCATCACTCCCAAAGGAATAGCCCTGATGAAAGCCGTGCTGTGCAAAGCCTTCGGCCCTGCCGAATCGCTGGTGCTGGAAGACGTCGCCAGTCCTGTCGCGAAGAAGAACGAAATCCTGCTGGAGGTGCACGCCGCCGGGGTCAACTTCCCGGACACGCTGATCATCGAGGGCAAGTACCAGTTCAAGCCGCCCTTCCCGTTTTCCCCCGGGGGCGAAGCGGCTGGGGTGGTCAGTGCTGTCGGTGAAAAGGTCAGCCATCTGAAAGTGGGCGACCGGGTCATGGCCCTGACCGGCTGGGGCAGTTTCGCCGAACAGGTCGCTGTGCCGGGCTACAACGTGCTGCCGATCCCGCCGTCGATGGATTTCAACACCGCCGCCGCGTTCAGCATGACCTACGGCACTTCGATGCACGCCCTCAAGCAACGGGCGAACCTGCAACCGGGCGAGACCCTGCTGGTGCTCGGCGCTTCGGGCGGCGTCGGCCTGGCGGCAGTGGAGATCGGCAAAGCCATGGGCGCCCGGGTCATTGCCGCCGCCAGCAGCGCGGAAAAACTCGCCGTGGCCAAGGCCGCCGGTGCCGATGAACTGATCAACTACAGCGAAACCAGCCTCAAGGACGAAATCAAACGCCTCACCGACGGCCAGGGCGCCGACGTGATCTACGACCCGGTCGGCGGCGACCTGTTTGACCAGGCCATTCGCGCCATCGCCTGGAACGGCCGCCTGCTGGTGGTCGGCTTCGCCAGCGGACGCATCCCCGAACTGCCGGTCAACCTCGCGCTGCTCAAAGGTGCAGCCGTGCTCGGCGTGTTCTGGGGCTCCTTCGCCCAGCGCCAGCCACAGGACAACGCAGCGAACTTCCAGCAACTGTTCGGCTGGTTCGCCGAAGGCAAGCTGAAACCGCTGGTGTCGCAGGTGTACCCGCTGAGCAACGCGGCGCAGGCGATCAACGATCTGGGGCAGCGCAAGGCGGTGGGCAAGGTGGTGGTGCAGGTGCGCTGAGTTTTTCCCGGCCGGCGCCCCTTGGAGCCGGCCCGATTCGCGCCAGGCAGCGACTCAGCTTCACTCTCAGCGGCGCTGGTTATCAAAGCAACTCACGAACCTCTCCCGGCAGAAAACTCATGTATCTCCGCATGGGGTCCTCCCGGCAGCCTCTGACGATCATCGGTACGCGCCGATTCATCCTGGCGATGATTGCCAGACGTTGATCATCGGCCAACTGACTCTTGTGGATCGCGTTCGAAAGGTAAGCGCGGGTGTAATGAAACACGTCCGCGTCGACCCAGGCGTACTCAGGCATGTTCCTGAAACTGCCATTGATGACATGACACTTCACTGACTTCAGCCACTGATTGAGGTGGATCGGCTGGTCCCGGCCCAGTCGAAAGAGCATCGGTGCCACCACGGGCTGTTCTGCAGGCCGCCCGTCTTCAGCCGTCCAGGGCTTGAAGCGCCACTGTGTTATCGCGTCTTTGACCGCCTCAGCCAGATCAGGGTGATCACTTTGCACAATGCTGATCGCGCTGACCGAACCATCCGCCTTGACGACAAAACTGACCCTGACTTCGCCTTCGACCCCGGCCCTGTGCAACAGCTTCGGGTAAATCGGCTTGGGATTGTTTTCCGGTATGAGTAACCCTTCCGCTGCCAGCGCAAGACTGAAGATCGTCAATAAAAGCCCAGCAAAGAACCACCGCATGATCTCGCCCCTTCCCGATTGAGATGCCTGTCCGGCAACAACAGAAAGGTTACGGAGCACTGCCTGTTAACTGAATGGCGCAGCTTCGCTATTGAATGCAGGACATTTCCCGATCCTGACAAGAAAACAGACGAACGCCCTGCGCAACGGGCTTCAGGTACATTTTCTGACGGATGTTTAGCCGCCACTGGTCGCTGCCGCGTCACCCGGCAACAGATGTTCCTGAACCTTCAGGCTGCGGGACGGAATCAGCCGTCCCTTGTCATCGAAGCGCAAAACGATCAGCCAGTCGAAGACCTCATCCGGCCATTTTTCCTGGCCCATCAGCGCTGTGGGATCGCCACCAAAGGCCTTGAGCAGTTTATTGATGTGGCCGTGGTGCCAGGCGATCAGCACCGTTTGCGCCTGATTGCTCTTGCGCAACAGTTTGACCAATTGATGCAGATCGCCATTGACGTAGGGCTGCTCGATCGCGAGGTTCAGGCGTTGGGCCAGCGGGGTCAGGGTCAGGCGCGAGCGCGAACTCTCCGGGGTGTCGCCTGCAGCGATCAAACGCTGCGGGGTGAGCGCTTGGCCGTCGAGTTGCAGCGCAGAGAAATAGTCGACGTAGGCGGCTGCACGCTGTTCGCCCCGGGCGTTGAGCACAGATCCGACATCCGGTTTTTCCGCATGCCGGATGATCAGCACCGTGGCGTTGCGCAGGCCGGAATGGGAAGGATGATCGGTGACGATCAATGTCAGCAACACAACGGCGAGCCCCGCCGCCACCAAGAACCTCGGCACCAACATGCGAACCTTCAGGGCCATTTCCTATCTCTGCTGATCAATTGGCTGAACGGGCCGCGAGTCTATGCCACACCCTGTTGATAAGTGGTGAAAACGTCGTGTTTTTACAGCTGAGCGACAGGTTCGTAAAAGAACATGCGACTTCCAACATTTTCCACTGTTTTGCCGATGCGAACCGGTGCTATTTTCGGTAACGAAACTGTAACATTCGCATCCGCAGTCAAAACAAGAAATCTGGAGCTCTTGAATGTTTGCTTTCTTTCGTCCTGCCGCACATCAGGCTCCATTGCCTGAAGAAAAAATAGACAGCACTTACCGACGCCTGCGCTGGCAGATCTTCGCCGGTATTTTCTTTGGCTACGCGGGTTACTACCTGCTGCGCAAAAACTTCTCGCTGGCCATGCCGTACCTGATCGACGAGGGCTACAGCCGTGGCGATCTGGGTCTGGCGATGTCGGCCATTGCCATCGCCTACGGTCTGTCCAAGTTCCTGATGGGCCTGGTCTCCGACCGTTCCAATCCGCGCTACTTCCTGCCGTTCGGCTTGCTGGTGTCGGCCGGGGTGATGTTCATTTTCGGTTTCGCGCCGTGGGCGACGTCCAGCGTGACCATGATGTTCATCCTGCTGTTCATCAACGGTTGGGCTCAGGGCATGGGCTGGCCGCCGAGCGGACGCACCATGGTGCACTGGTGGTCGCAGAAGGAACGGGGCGGCGTGGTCTCGGTGTGGAACGTGGCGCATAACGTCGGCGGCGGTCTGATCGGCCCGCTGTTCCTGATCGGCATGGGCCTGTTCAATGACTGGCACGCAGCGTTCTACGTCCCGGCAGCGGTGGCGCTGGGCGTAGCGGTGTTTGCCTTCATCACCATGCGCGACACCCCGCAATCGGTCGGCCTGCCGCCGATCGAGAAGTACAAGAACGATTACCCGGAAGGCTACGACGCCAGCCACGAAGACGAATTCAGCGCCAAGGAAATCTTCGTCAAATACGTGCTGCGCAACAAAATGCTCTGGTACATCGCCATGGCCAACGTCTTCGTCTACCTGCTGCGCTACGGCGTACTGGACTGGGCGCCGACCTACCTGAAAGAAGCCAAGCACTTCGACGTCGACAAGACTTCGTGGGCTTACTTCTTCTACGAGTGGGCGGGCATTCCGGGCACGCTGCTGTGCGGCTGGATGTCGGACAAGATCTTCCGTGGCAACCGCGGCCTGACCGGCATGGTGTTCATGGCACTCGTGACCGTGGCGACGCTGGTGTACTGGCTGAACCCGGCCGGCAACCCGACCGTGGACATGATCGCGCTGTTCTCGATCGGTTTTCTGATCTACGGCCCGGTGATGCTGATCGGTCTGCAGGCGCTGGAGCTGGCACCGAAGAAAGCCGCCGGCACGGCAGCAGGCTTCACCGGTCTGTTCGGCTATCTGGGCGGTTCGGTCGCGGCGAGTGCGGCGATGGGCTATACCGTTGACCACTTCGGCTGGGACGGTGGTTTTGTCCTGCTGGTGGGCGCTTGCCTGCTGTCGATGGCCTTCCTGGCCCCGACGCTATGGCACAAGCAAGTCGCCAGTCAGAGTCGCGAAGCCGTCGCCTGATCGGCTTTTGCCTGACAGCGCTTGAGCCGCGCCTCCAGATTTCGATCCGGCATGGCGTGGCTGCGCAGGGCGTGGGCGGTCTGCTCGACATAATCGCGAGTGGTGCCGTAGCGCCCGCAAGCGCTTTCGAACACCTGACTCAGCACATGATCCGGCAAGTTGCCGGCATAGCTGGGCAGGTGTCGCTCCAGAACAAACCCCAACGCCTGAACCTGACTGCCATCTTCGAGCCGGCAGTTGAGCCAGTGTGGGCGATAGGACGGAAACGGCATTTCGCGTTTCCATAGCGCGTACAGCGCCGCGTCGAGATTTTCTTCCGGCAGCCGATAAGCGAAGCCGCTGCACGAACCGCCACGATCCAGACCGAACACCAGCCCGGGCATTTCCGGCGTTCCACGATGCTCATGCGACCACAGGTACAAGCCGCGATGGTAACCGTGAACTCGCCCGCGCACCCGCTCCACCGCCGTGCACTCCGGGCGCCAGATCAGCGAGCCGTAAGCAAACAGCCACACCGGCCCACCCTTGTGGCGCGCCATGGTCGATTGCATCGAGACGAGAAGTTGTTCGTGGGTCAGCTGCGGCCCCAGATCGAGCCGCGGAGGGTAAGCCAGATTCACAAAAGCAGATTCAATGGCGGTCATGACGGAAGTGTTCGGCCCCGCAAGTATTACAAGATGTAAGCACAATTCGCTTGATAGAACATATAGCAGTAACTGTAAAACGAAAAGTGCTAAAGGATGTATGACCCGCCTGACAATGATAATGCGGGATCATCTGCCCGGTTATCCGGTTTTATATAGCCTAATACCCTTGCAGGAATATCTTAAATACCCGAATGAAATATGCATAAGCCTTCGCTTGTTCAGGTTTCGTTCATGAAGGCGCGGGAAACTTCCTACTAAAATGTCGGACTTTCTTTCTTCTCCGTCGCTGAACGCCTACGTATAACGGCCTTCCTCTGGCGCAAGCCATCCCGTTTAACCGAGGCTGCACAATGAACATCCGAAGACTTCTGACCGTATTGCTGATGACTCAGACCGGCCATGCATTGGCCGCGGACGATGCGCAGGACACCGGCTTCTGGTATGCCCAGACCAGCGTCTACACCCGACATTATTCGCCCGACCCCGAGCACAATAATCATCAGGACTTGATCGGCATCGAACGCAATCAGGCTTCGGGCTGGGTCTTTGGCGGGGCAACTTTCCGTAACTCGTTCCGCCAGCGCTCGAACTACGCCTATGCCGGCAAGCGCTATGACAGCAGTGAGTATCCGGTGTATTTGAAAGTCACGGGCGGGCTGTTGCAGGGTTATCGCGGTGATTACAAGGACAAGATCCCGTTGAACCGCTATGGCGTTGCGCCAGTGATCATTCCGTCCATCGGGACTCACTACGGCCCATTGGCTGCCGAGCTGGTGTTTCTCGGCGCCAATGCGGCGATGGTGACTAGCGGCGTACGTTTCTAGGGGCGGGGCTCAAGATCGCGGCGCGTAGGCAAATACGTCGGCGCGCATCTGGTGCGCATCCATGCCCGCTTCCACCAGCGCATCCAGCGTGCCGTAGACCATCGCCGGCGAGCCGCTGGCGTAGACGTGGAGGGCCTTCAGATCGGCGAAGTCCTCGCACACGGCCTGGTGCAACATCCCGCAGCGCCCTTCCCAACCGCACTGGTCGCTGACCACTTTGTGCAGGAACAGATTGGGCAGCTTCAACCATTCGTCCCAATGCTCGATGTCGTAGAAATCTTCCGGGCGACGCACGCCCCAGTACAGATGCACCGGGTGTTTGAAGCCGTTGGCGCGGCAGTGTTCGATCAGGCTGTGAATCTGGCCCATGCCGGTGCCGGCGGCGATCAGCACCAGCGGCCCGTCAGGCAACTCGGCGAGGTGGGTGTCGCCGAACGGCAGTTCGACGCGCACCAGCGGGTTGCGCTGCAGTTGCTCGATCAGGCTCAGCGCACTGGCCTCACGGGCCAGCACGTGGATTTCCAGATCCCGTCCGCCGTGCGGTGCCGAGGCCATCGAGAACGCTGACTTTTCACCGTTCTCGCGCTCGATCATCAGGTACTGCCCGGCGTGATAACGCGGTGGCTTGCCGGCCGGCGCACGCAGGCGCACGCGCCAGGTGTCGCCGCCGACGTCCCGGCATTCGATGACCTGACACGACAGGCTGCGCACCGGCAGTTCTCCCAGCGCGAGCACGCCATCCCACAGCAGGACGCAGTCTTCCAGCGGCTCGGCTATGCAAGTGTAGAACTCGCCGTGGTCCTGCACCTTGCCGGCCTGTTCGACCCGGCCTTCCACCAACAGCGCCGCGCACACGTGGCAATTGCCGTTGCGGCAGCTTTGCGGGCAGTCGTAGCCCAGGCGCCGCGCACCATCGAGAATCCGCTCGCCGGGCCGTATCTCAAGCACCGCTCCGGAGGGCTGCAGGGTTACACGCATCAATCTATTCCTAACTGATTCCAGATGGCATCGATCCGCTGGGTGACGGCGTCGTCCTTGACGATCACACGGCCCCACTCGCGAGTGGTTTCGCCCGGCCACTTGTGGGTGGCATCCAGGCCCATTTTCGAGCCCAGGCCCGAGACCGGCGAGGCGAAGTCGAGGTAGTCGATCGGCGTGTTGTCGATCATCACCGTGTCGCGCTTGGGGTCCATGCGCGTGGTGATGGCCCAGATCACGTCGTTCCAGTCCCGGGCATTGATATCGTCGTCAGTGACGATAACGAATTTGGTGTACATGAACTGTCGCAAAAACGACCAGACACCGAGCATCACGCGCTTGGCATGCCCCGGATACGACTTCTTCATCGTCACCACGGCCATGCGGTACGAGCAGCCTTCCGGCGGCAGGTAGAAGTCGGTGATTTCCGGGAATTGCTTCTGCAGGATCGGCACGAACACTTCATTCAGCGCAACGCCGAGAATTGCCGGTTCATCCGGTGGACGACCGGTGTAGGTGCTGTGGTAGATCGGCTTGATCCGGTGGGTGATGCGCTCGACGGTGAACACCGGGAAGCTGTCGACTTCGTTGTAGTAACCGGTGTGGTCGCCGTACGGGCCTTCATCGGCCATTTCGCCCGGATGGATCACGCCTTCGAGGATGATCTCGGCAGTGGCCGGCACTTGCAGGTCGTTGCCACGGCACTTGACCAGCTCGGTGCGGTTACCGCGCAGCAGGCCGGCGAAAGCGTATTCGGAAAGGCTGTCCGGCACCGGCGTCACGGCGCCGAGGATGGTCGCCGGATCGGCGCCCAGCGCGACCGACACCGGGAACGGCTGGCCCGGATGCTTCTCGCACCACTCGCGGAAGTCCAGCGCACCGCCACGGTGGCTGAGCCAGCGCATGATCACCTTGTTGCGGCCAATCACTTGCTGACGGTAAATACCGAGGTTCTGGCGCTCCTTGTTCGGGCCTTTGGTGACGGTCAGGCCCCAGGTGATCAGCGGACCGACGTCGCCGGGCCAGCAGGTCTGCACCGGCAGCATCGCCAGGTCGACGTCGTCACCTTCGATAACCACTTCCTGGCACACCGCGTCTTTGACCACTTTCGGTGCCATCGAAATGATCTTGCGGAAGATCGGCAGTTTCGACCACGCGTCCTTCAAGCCCTTCGGCGGCTCCGGCTCCTTGAGGAAGGCCAGCAGCTTGCCGATCTCGCGCAGTTCGCTGACCGACTCGGCGCCCATGCCCATGGCCACCCGCTCGGGCGTGCCGAACAGGTTGCCGAGCACCGGAATGTCGTAACCGGTGGGCTTCTCGAACAGCAGCGCCGGGCCCTTGGCCCGCAGCGTGCGATCGCACACCTCGGTCATTTCCAGCACCGGCGAGACGGGAATCTGGATGCGTTTCAACTCTCCGCGCTGCTCAAGCTGCTGCACGAAATCCCGAAGATCCTTGAATTTCATTGACGATGGCACCCTCAAAATAGGCGTACATCCTACCTGCTATGCAGCCCTGTGGCAGCCTGTCGCTGCTTACTTGGCTGCATTGGTCTGCGCTTTCCCACGGTTTTCCCGGGCTTGCAGGCTCATAAACAGCGGCTCGAGGATCGGCGCAACGAAGCGTGCACCCACTTCGGACAAGTGGTTGTCGTCGGTGTACAGCGAATAGCCGCCAAGTTCAGCGTGGCACAAGCCTTTGTCATCGCACAGCCGTGGCGCGGGATCGACCACGCGCACGGCCGGATCCTCCTGCGCAAGTTGCGCAAACAGCTGACTGATAAACATCTGGCGTTTGTGGTGCGCCTCGACGTCCAGCCCGACGTCATCGACCGGACGATCAAGCATTGCCAGACGTGTCAGCCGATAGGGCGGACTGAACGCCTGCAACGGCGCTTCTTTCACCAGCCACACGCGATGCCCGCCGGCACGCAATTGCGCCACTCGGGCCCGCAAACCTTCGGCCAGGCGCCGCTCGGCGTCGGCACGATCATAGCGACCATCGGTGGTTCTCAGCACATGGCCCAGATCACCTTTGGCATCGCCGTACAGGTACAGGCTCCAACGCGCAACCAGCACCACATCGCTGACCGATTGCGCCTTCAGCCCCTGCTCGACACGCTGGTTGAAACGCGCACAGACACCGTCATGTTCCAGCCCATCGACCGGAATGCAGCCGGGAGAACTGGCCAGGATCACGCTCACGCCGTAGGCCTTGGCGCCGTCATCGAACACCGGGATCAGCGCCGTGGCGTGACTGTCGCCCCAGACCATGGCGCGGCTCGGCAGGTCCGTCATGCCGTAATGGCAGAACAGCTTGTCGTCCGGGGTCTTGTCATCCGCCAGACAGGCCATCAGCTCCGGCCGCCACTCGCGGCCCTTGGCGTATTGCAGGGCCTGTTCGGACAGGCGCCATGGCAGGCCATCGGTCCAGCGCAGCGATTGCCCGGCCAGACCGAGCACCAGGATGCCACATAAACCGGCGAGCAGAATCTGCCGACGACCGGCGAGCAAACGCCGTTCACGGAACGGCGTTTCGACGAATTTCCACGACAGATAACCCAGCACCAGGGTCAGCAGGATCAACCCGGCCGTATCGAGCGCGCCCGGCTCATCGACGCTGGCGTAGCTGGAAAACACGAACACCGGCCAGTGCCACAAGTACCAGGAATAGGAAATCAGGCCGAGGCCGACCATCACCCGACTGCTCAACAATTGACCAACCAGCGTTTCGCGATGACCGTTGGCCAGAATCAGCAGCACCACGCCCAGCACCGGCAGCAGCGCGGTCGCCCCTGGGAACGGCGTCGACTTGTCGTAGACGAACACCGCCAGCAGGATCAACCCCATGCCCAGCAGGCTCAAGGCCTGGGCGGCCAACGGTTTCAAACGCCAGGCGTGTTTCGGCGCAATCGCCAGCATCGCCCCGGCCAGCAACTCCCAGGCACGCATCGGCAACAGGAAGAAAGCCTTTTCCGGATGATGCTGGATCGCCCACACACTCAGCCCGAACGACACCAGCAGCACAGCGAACAGCGCCAGCCGCCAGTGTTTCAACCGGCTCGAGAGCAACGTCAGCAGCAGCGGGAAGAAGATGTAGAACTGCTCTTCCACCGCCAGTGACCAGGTATGGAGCAGCGGTTTCAGGTCAGAGGCGACGTCGAAGTAACCGTCCTGGCGCATGAACAGGATGTTCGAGACGAACGTCACCTGATAGCGCACCGAACGCCCCAGCTCTTCGTAGTCCTTGGGCGCCAGCAGGAACCAGCCCACCGCCAGCACCGCAATGATCATCGCGAACAGCGCCGGCAGGATGCGCCGCGCACGCCGCGCCCAGAACTCGACGAAGCTGAAACGGCCAGCCTGACGCTGGTTCCAGATGATCGAGGTGATGAGGTAACCGGAGATCACGAAGAACACGTCCACGCCGACAAAACCGCCGGTAAACCCCGGAACGCCAAAGTGGAACAGCACCACGGCGATCACTGCGACTGCGCGCAGGCCGTCGATATCCCTTCGATAAGCGAGTGTGCTCATAAAATCTTTAATGCCAATCAGGTGGTTGTTTTTTGTACAGCGCGAGTTTGAATAAAAGAGGCTCGCGAGCGCTGCTGGTTGTATTGCCCGATCACAGACCTTAACAGATCAGGAATCGCTCATTGCCGGGACAAATTTCATGCAAAAAAAAGGCGCCCCCGCGAGGGCGCCTTTTTCCGCTTCAACTGGCGATGTTACTTGCGTTTCATCGACAGGAAGAACTCGTCGTTGGTCTTGGTCGTTTTCAGCTTGTCGACCAGGAACTCGATGGCCGCCACTTCGTCCATCGGGTGCAGCAGCTTGCGCAGAATCCACATGCGCTGCAGTTCGTCGTCGGCGGTCAGCAACTCTTCGCGGCGGGTGCCGGAGCGGTTGATGTTGATGGCCGGGAACACACGCTTCTCGGCGATCTTGCGATCCAGAGGCAGCTCCATGTTGCCGGTACCTTTGAACTCTTCGTAGATCACTTCGTCCATCTTCGAACCGGTTTCAACCAGCGCGGTGGCGATAATGGTCAGCGAGCCGCCTTCTTCGATGTTGCGCGCAGCACCGAAGAAACGCTTCGGTTTCTCCAGGGCGTGAGCATCGACACCACCGGTCAGCACCTTGCCGGAGCTCGGGATCACGGTGTTGTAGGCACGGGCCAGACGGGTGATGGAGTCGAGCAGGATCACCACGTCCTTCTTGTGTTCGACCAGGCGCTTGGCCTTCTCGATCACCATTTCGGCAACCTGCACGTGACGGGTCGGCGGCTCGTCGAAGGTCGAGGCAACCACTTCGCCGCGCACGGTGCGCTGCATTTCGGTCACTTCTTCCGGACGTTCGTCGATCAACAGCACGATCAGGTGCACTTCAGGGTTGTTACGCGCGATGTTCGCCGCGATGTTCTGCAGCATGATCGTCTTACCGGCTTTCGGCGGTGCAACGATCAGACCACGCTGGCCTTTGCCGATCGGGGCGCACAGGTCGATCACACGACCGGTCAAGTCTTCGGTGGAACCGTTACCGGCTTCCATCTTCATGCGCACGGTCGGGAACAGCGGGGTCAGGTTCTCGAAGAGAATCTTGTTCTTCGCGTTCTCCGGACGATCGAAGTTGATCGTGTCGACCTTGAGCAGGGCAAAGTAACGCTCGCCTTCCTTTGGAGGGCGGATCTTGCCAACGATGGTGTCACCGGTGCGCAAGTTGAAACGACGGATCTGGCTCGGCGAGACGTAGATATCGTCCGGGCCGGCGAGGTAGGAAGCGTCAGCGGAGCGCAGGAAGCCGAAGCCGTCCTGGAGAATCTCCAGCACGCCATCACCGGAGATTTCCTCGCCGCTTTTCGCGTGCTTTTTCAGCAGGGAGAAAATCACGTCCTGCTTGCGCGAACGGGCCATATTTTCTATGCCCATCTGTTCGGCCAATTCGAGCAGTTCGGTAATCGGCTTTTGCTTGAGTTCAGTCAGATTCATATAGGAATGACGTAATCATTTATGGAGGGGGGGAAATTAAGCTTTTGGCTTAATGAGGCCGCGCCGCGGAGAAGGCGACAGGATCGCGAACTTGTTCGAAAAGGAGTGCGTCGGCGACGGCTAGCAGGGGGCAGTGGAGAAACCAGTGCGGGGCCGAATGTACCACCTGAGTTTCGGAGCGTCTAGCCCTGAATACGCAAAAAGCCCCGCAAATTGCGAGGCTTTTTTTCGGCGATTTACAGCGACGCTTAGATGTTGGCGTCGAGGAAAGCAGCCAGTTGCGACTTCGACAGGGCGCCGACTTTGGTCGCTTCAACGTTGCCGTTCTTGAACAGCATCAGCGTCGGGATACCACGCACGCCGTGCTTGGCCGGGGTTTCCTGGTTTTCGTCGATGTTCAGTTTGGCAACGGTCAGCTTGCCTTTGTAGGTCTCGGCAATCTCGTCCAGAACCGGAGCGATCATTTTGCAAGGGCCGCACCATTCAGCCCAGTAGTCGACCAGTACAGCGCCTTCGGCCTTGAGTACGTCGGCTTCGAAGCTGGCGTCGCTAACGTGTTTGATCAGATCGCTGCTCATGGAATTCTCCAGGTTGTAAGCAAAAAAACGTGGCCCATCATATCCGCCCTTCCCTTGTTCAGGAAGCCGCAGTTGATTGAGTCTTGCTATGGCACCCCATGAGTCTGGGTATAGCCCAAGTCACGCGGTGGCGGGGGCGATGAAGGCGATCCCGGTGCGCAGCGCCGCGTTGCGCACGTGCTCTTGCATGGCCTTCTGGGCGGCGGCGGAGGCCCGGCGCGCGAGGGCGCGGAGGATCTTGCGGTGTTCCTGCCAGGTTTCCATCGCCCGTTCGGCGCGGATGAACGGTAGCTTCTGGCTCTCCAGAAAGATCTCGGCGCTGGCGGTGAGGATGCTCAGCATCGCCTGATTGCCGCTGGCCAGCAGAATGCGCCGGTGAAATTCGAAGTCGAGTTTCGCCGCGGCCTCGAAGTCGCCGGCCTTCAATTGCTCGCGCATCGCCGCAACGTTGTCCTCCAGCGCATCCAGGTCAAACGTGCTCAAGGTCACCGCCGCCAGCCCGGCGGCAAACCCCTCCAGCGCATAGCGCAACTGAAAGATGTCCAGTGGCGAGGCCTGCGCTGCGAACGGCCAGCCCGGCGCATTGTCACCCTGCGCAATGTCCACCGGTGCCTGCACGAACACGCCTTTACCCGGCTGGATGCTGACCACGCCCAGCGCACTGAGCGACGACAGCGCCTCGCGCAACGACGCCCGACTGACCCCCAGTTGCACCGCCAGATCCCGTTGCGACGGCAACGCATCGCCCGCACCGAAACCCTGCTCGGTGATCAGTTTGCGTATGGCTTGCAGCGCCACTTCGGGTACGGCGCGGGAGATCGAGTTCATGGTTTTTCAGACGAGCCAGGCCAAGGTGCGGCTAGTTGTAAAGCTATTCGCCGGATCCGGCAAGTCGTGCCCCAGCGGGGTTCGGCGCCCGCTGCCGGTGCGCCATCGGGGTGCGAAAAACAACCTGACTGTTCAGACCAGTAAGACCGAATAAACCCGGCAAACCCGCGGCCTGCCGGGGATAAATCCGGGTATTGGCACGGCCCGTGCTCTGTCCGATCGCAGAAATCACTTCCCGTCGATCCGGAGATTTGCCATGACCCTGCGTTACCGAGCCCTCCTCGCCGCTCTGTTTTCCAGCCTGATGCTGAGCCAGATCCCCGCCCACGCCGATGGCCTGGAAGACGTGGTCAAACGCGGCACACTGAAAGTTGCCGTGCCTCAGGACTTCCCGCCATTCGGCTCGGTCGGCCCGGACATGAAACCCCGTGGCCTGGATATCGACACGGCGAAGCTGCTGGCTGATCAACTTAAGGTCAAACTCGAACTGACCCCGGTCAACAGCACCAACCGCATCCCGTTCCTCACCACCGGCAAGGTCGACCTGGTGATCTCCAGCCTCGGCAAGAACCCGGAGCGCGAGAAAGTCATCGACTTCTCCCACGCCTACGCGCCTTTCTACCTGGCGGTGTTTGGCCCGCCTGACGCAGCGATCAGCAGCCTCGACGACCTCAAGGGCAAGACCATCAGTGTCACCCGTGGCGCCATCGAAGACATCGAGCTGACCAAGGTCGCCCCCGAAGGCGTGACCATCAAGCGCTTCGAGGACAACAACTCGACCATCGCCGCCTACCTCGCAGGGCAAGTCGACCTGATCGCCAGCGGCAACGTGGTGATGGTCGCGATCAGCGAGAAGAACCCGAAACGCGTGCCGGCGCTGAAAGTGAAGCTCAAGGATTCGCCGGTCTACGTCGGCGTGAACAAGAACGAGCCCGCGCTGCTGGGCAAGGTCAACGAGATCCTCGCCACCGCCAAGGCCGACGGCGCGCTGGAGAAAAACTCGCAGACCTGGCTCAAAGAGCCGCTGCCGGCCGATCTCTGATCGATCGCGCGGGAGACAATTGATGGCTTATCAGTTCGATTTCATGCCGGTGGTGCAAAACACCGACCTGCTGCTGCGCGGCGCTCTGTTCACCCTGGAACTGACGGCCATTGGCGCAGTGCTCGGCGTCGGCGTCGGCATCGTCGGCGCGCTGGTGCGGGCGTGGAACATTCGCCCGTTCTCGGCACTCTTCGGCGTCTACGTCGAGTTGATCCGCAACACGCCATTTCTGGTGCAGTTGTTCTTCATCTTTTTCGGCCTGCCGTCGCTTGGGGTGCAGATTTCCGAGTGGCAGGCAGCGGTGCTGGCGATGGTGATCAACCTCGGCGCGTACTCGACCGAGATCATCCGCGCGGGCATTCAGGCGATTCCGCGCGGGCAACTGGAAGCCGCCGCCGCACTGGCGATGAGCCGTTTCGAAGCATTCCGCCACGTGGTCCTACTGCCGGCGCTGGGCAAGGTCTGGCCGGCACTGAGTAGCCAGATCATCATCGTCATGCTCGGCTCGGCGGTGTGTTCGCAGATCGCCACTGAGGAGCTGAGCTTCGCTGCCAACTTCATTCAGTCGCGCAACTTCCGCGCCTTTGAAACCTATGCGCTGACCACGCTGATCTACCTGTGCATGGCGCTGCTGATCCGCCAGTTGCTGAACTGGATCGGCCGCCGCTATATCGCGAGGAGCAGCCAATGAGCGACTTCACCTTCTGGGACATCCTGCGCAACCTGCTCACCGGCCTGCAGTGGACGCTGGCGCTGTCGCTGGTGGCGTTCATTGGTGGCGGGATCGTCGGCTTGCTGATTCTGGTCATGCGCATCTCGAAAAACCCGTTACCGAGCAATATCGCCCGCACCTGGATCGAACTGTTCCAGGGCACACCGCTGCTGATGCAGCTGTTTCTGGTGTTCTTCGGCGTGGCGCTGGCCGGGGTCGAAATCTCGCCGTGGATGGCCGCGGCGATTGCCCTCACGCTGTTTACCAGCGCCTATCTGGCGGAGATCTGGCGCGGTTGCGTCGAAGCGATCCCTCACGGTCAGTGGGAAGCGTCATCGAGCCTGGCGCTGAATCCGCTGGAGCAGTTGCGCTACGTGATCCTGCCGCAGGCGCTGCGCATCGCGGTGGCGCCGACCGTGGGCTTCTCGGTGCAGGTGGTCAAGGGCACGGCGGTGACCTCGATCATCGGTTTCACCGAGCTGACCAAGACCGGCGGCATGCTCGCCAACGCCACCTTCGAACCGTTCATGGTCTACGGCCTCGTTGCCCTCGGCTACTTCCTGCTCTGCTACCCCTTGTCGCTCAGTGCGCGCTACCTGGAAAGGAGACTGCATGCCTCTGCTTAGAATTTCCGCCCTGCATAAATACTACGGTGATCACCACGTGCTCAAAGGCATCGACCTGAGCGTCGAGGAAGGCCAGGTGGTGGCGATCATCGGCCGCAGCGGCTCGGGCAAATCGACCCTGCTGCGCACCCTCAATGGCCTGGAGTCGATCAATGACGGGGTAATCGAAGTCGACGGCGAGTACCTCGACGCCGCCCGCGCCGACCTGCGCAGCCTGCGGCAGAAAGTCGGCATGGTGTTCCAGCAGTTCAACCTGTTCCCGCACCTGACCGTGGGCGAAAACGTGATGCTCGCGCCGCAAGTGGTGCAGAAAGTACCGAAGGCCAGGGCGGCCGAACTGGCGCGCAAGATGCTCGAACGCGTCGGCCTGGGAGAGAAGTTCGATGCGTTTCCGGATCGGTTGTCTGGCGGGCAGCAACAGCGCGTGGCAATTGCCCGGGCCTTGGCGATGTCGCCGAAAGTGTTGCTGTGCGACGAGATCACCTCGGCGCTGGACCCGGAACTGGTCAATGAAGTGCTGGCCGTGGTGCGCCAACTGGCGAAAGAAGGCATGACGCTGATCATGGTCACCCACGAAATGCGTTTCGCCCGGGAGGTCGGCGACAAACTGGTGTTCATGCACCATGGCAAGGTGCATGAAGTGGGGGATCCGAAGGTGTTGTTTGCCCATCCGCAGACGGCGGAGCTGGCGAATTTCATTGGCACCGTTGAAGCCGCCAACTGAGCCGGCACGCTCCTGTGGCGAGGGAGCTTGCTCCCACTCGGCTGCGCAGCAGTCGTGAAACCCGCCGACCGCGATTTACCTGAATATCAAGGTGAATGGCTTAGGGGCCGCTTCGCAGCCCAGCGGGAGCAAGCTCCCTCGCCACAGAAGCTGTGTTGGATCAAGGGTTTGAACCATGCGCGTTGGCGCCAGCGTTTGATCGTGGCACGATGGCGGGGTTATCGACCGAGACCCCCTGACCATGCCGCAATCCAAAGCCAAGAATCTGTCCCTGATCGCCGCAATCGACCTGGGCTCCAACAGCTTCCACATGGTCGTGGCCAAGGCCCAGAACGGTGAAATCCGCATTCTGGAGCGCCTCGGGGAGAAAGTGCAGCTTGCCGCCGGCATCGACGACGAGCGCCATCTCAATGAAGAATCGATGCAGCGCGGGCTCGATTGCCTCAAGCGTTTTGCCCAACTGATCAACGGCATGCCGCTGGGCGCTGTGCGGATCGTTGGCACCAACGCCCTGCGCGAAGCGCGCAATCGCCTGGAATTCATTCACCGCGCCGAAGAAATCCTCGGTCACCCGGTGGAAGTCATCTCCGGCCGTGAAGAAGCGCGGCTGATTTATCTGGGCGTGTCACACACCCTCGCCGACACCCCGGGCAAGCGTCTGGTGGCCGACATCGGCGGCGGCAGTACCGAATTCATCATCGGGCAGCGGTTTGAACCGCTGCTGCGCGAAAGCCTGCAAATGGGCTGCGTCAGCTTCACCCAGCGCTACTTCAAGGACGGTAAGATCACCCCGGCTCGTTACGCTCAGGCGTACACGGCGGCGCGGCTGGAGATCATGAGCATCGAACACGCCCTGCACCGCCTGACCTGGGATGAAGCCATCGGCTCCTCGGGCACCATCCGCGCCATCGGCCTGGCGCTGAAGGCCGGCGGGCATGGCACCGGCGAAGTGAATGCCGAAGGCCTGGCCTGGCTCAAGCGTCGCCTGTTCAAACTGGGTGACGTCGACAAGATCGATTTCGAAGGCATCAAACCTGACCGCCGGGCGATCTTCCCCGCAGGTCTGGCGATTCTCGAAGCGATCTTCGACGCCCTCGAACTGCAACGCATGGATCACTGCGAAGGCGCACTGCGTGAAGGCGTGCTCTACGACCTGCTCGGCCGCCATCACCACGAAGACGTGCGCGAACGCACCCTGACCTCGTTGATGGAGCGCTATCACGTCGATCTGGAACAAGCGGCGCGCGTTGAACGCAAAGCGCTGCACGCCTTTGATCAGGTCGCTGCGGACTGGGAGCTGGATGACGGTATCTGGCGCGAACTGCTCGGTTGGGCGGCGAAAGTCCACGAAGTCGGCCTCGACATCGCGCACTACCACTACCACAAGCACGGCGCCTACCTGATCGAACACTCGGACCTTGCCGGGTTCTCCCGCGAAGACCAGCAAATGCTCGCCCTGCTGGTGCGCGGCCACCGCCGCAACATTCCCAAGGACAAGTTCGCCGAATTCGGTGACGACGGCGACAAGCTGATCCGCCTGTGCGTGCTGCTGCGCTTCGCGATCCTGTTCCACCACATCCGTGGCACCCAGGCGATGCCGCAAGTGGTGCTGCATGCCAAAGGCAACAACCTCGACGTGGAATTCCCGGAAAACTGGCTGGATGAGAACCAGCTGACTCAGGCTGACTTTGGCCTTGAGGCCGACTGGCTGACCCGGGTGGGCATTGTCCTAACCGTCCATTGACAGCTCCTACACAGGTCGGTGTTTGGCGTACAAAAAAGGCGATCCCGAAGGATCGCCTTTTTATTTCGCCTGAAACCGAGGCTTAGCTGCTCACCGGCAAAATCGGGCTGCCCAGGCGTTCCAGCAACGTCGCCTGCGCGCTGCGCGGGTTCTGGTTGCCGGTTGGCGTGTTACGGATGTAACGGCCATCCGACTGCAGGCTCCAGCTGTGGGTGTTGTCGGTCAGGTACAGCTCCAGCTCTTTCTTGACGCGAGTCAGCAGCTTCTTGCCTTCCACCGGGAAGCAAGTCTCGACGCGCTTGTCGAGGTTGCGCTCCATCCAGTCGGCACTGGAGAGGAACATCTGCTCCTCGCCGCCGTTGAGGAAGTAGAACACTCGGGTGTGTTCAAGGAAGCGACCGATGATCGAGCGCACATGGATATTGTGCGAAACCCCGGCAATGCCCGGACGCAGGCAGCACATCCCGCGCACCACCAGATCGATGCGCACGCCGGACTGACTGGCCTTGTACAGTGCGCGGATGATCTTCGGATCGGTCAGCGAGTTGAACTTGGCGATGATGTGCGCCGGCTTGCCTTCAACGGCGAACTGGGTTTCCCGGGCAATCATGTCGAGCATGCCCTTTTTCAGGGTGAACGGCGCATGCAGCAGCTTCTTCATGCGCAGCGTCTTGCCCATGCCGATCAACTGGCTGAACAGTTTGCCGACGTCTTCGCACAGGGCATCGTCGGAAGTCAGCAGGCTGTAATCGGTGTACAAACGGGCGTTGCCGGCGTGGTAGTTACCGGTGCCGAGGTGCGCGTAACGCACGATCTCGCCGGCCTCGCGACGCAGGATCAGCATCATCTTGGCGTGGGTCTTGAAGCCGACCACGCCGTAAATCACCACCGCACCGGCCGCTTGCAGACGGCTGGCCAGTTGCAGGTTGGACTCTTCGTCGAAGCGCGCACGCAGTTCGATGACCGCCGTCACTTCCTTGCCGTTGCGCGCGGCGTCCACCAGCGCATCGACGATTTCCGAGTTGGCGCCGGAGCGGTACAGGGTCTGGCGCACAGCCAATACATGCGGGTCTTTCGCCGCCTGGCGCAGCAGGTCGACCACCGGGGTAAACGACTCGAACGGGTGCAGCAGCAGGATGTCCTGCTTACTGACGACACTGAAAATGTTCTCGCTGTTCTGCAGCAGTTTCGGGATCTGCGGGGTGAACGGCGTGTATTGCAGCTCCGGGTGGCTGTCCAGACCGGTGATGCTGAACAGGCGGGTCAGGTTGACCGGGCCGTTGACCTGATACAGCTCGGTTTCGCTCAGGTTGAACTGTTTGAGCAGGTAGTCCGAGAGGTGTTTCGGGCAGGTGTCGGCGACTTCCAGACGCACCGCATCACCGTAGCGCCGCGAGAACAGCTCACCACGCAGGGCGCGCGCAAGGTCTTCGACGTCTTCGGAGTCGAGCGCCAGGTCGGCGTTTCGGGTCAGGCGGAACTGGTAGCAGCCCTTCACCTTCATGCCCTGGAACAGGTCATCGGCGTGGGCGTGGATCATCGACGACAGGAACACATAGTTGTCGCCCGGGCCGCCGACTTCTTCCGGAACCTTGATGATCCGAGGCAGCAGGCGCGGTGCCGGAATGATCGCCAGACCGGAATCGCGACCGAAGGCGTCGATGCCTTCCAGTTCGACGATGAAGTTCAGGCTCTTGTTCACCAGCAACGGGAACGGGTGCGTCGGGTCGAGGCCGATCGGGGTGATGATCGGTGCGATCTCGTCGCGGAAGTAGCGGCGCACCCAAGTCTTGATCTTGGTCGTCCAGTGACGGCGACGGATGAAGCGCACCTGATGCTTTTCCAGCTCCGGCAGCAGGATGTCGTTGAGGATCGCGTACTGGCGATCAACGTGACCGTGCACCAGCTCGCTGATCCGCGCCAGCGCCTGATGCGGTTGCAGACCATCGGCACCGGCCTGTTCCCGGGCGAAGGTGATCTGCTTCTTCAGGCCGGCGACGCGGATTTCGAAGAACTCGTCGAGGTTGCTGGAGAAGATCAGCAGAAACTTCAGCCGCTCCAGCAACGGATAGGACTCGTCCAGCGCCTGCTCCAGCACGCGGATGTTGAACTGCAGTTGCGAGAGCTCGCGATGGATATACAGGCTGCTGTCATCCAGGCCCGGGATCGCAATCACTGGCGCCGCCGCGACGGCTTCGGTGACCGGCGCGGGCGGCGCAGGTTCGAGTTCCGGCGGGGTTTCGGTGATTTGCTCCACCACCGGTTGAGCTTCTTTTACTGCAACTTCAGTGAGTCCTTCGGTATTCATCGAATGTTCCTGGGAGGGCTATTTCTGCTCTCGTAACAATTGAGCGGCGCGGACAGCAAAGTAAGTCAGGATGCCATCAGCGCCGGCACGTTTAAAGGCGGTCAGTGACTCGAGAATCACCGCCTCGCTCAACCAGCCATTCTGGATCGCCGCCATGTGCATGGCGTATTCGCCGCTAACCTGATAGACGAAGGTCGGCACTTTGAAGGCATCTTTTACCCGGAAAAGAATGTCCAGGTACGGCATGCCGGGTTTGACCATGACCATGTCCGCGCCTTCAGACAAGTCCGCGCCGACTTCGTGCAACGCTTCATCGCTGTTGGCCGGGTCCATCTGATACGAGGCTTTGTTGGCCTTGCCCAGATTCGCTGCCGAACCCACGGCATCGCGGAACGGCCCGTAATAGGCGCTGGCGTACTTGGCCGAGTAGGCCATGATCCGCACATTGACGTGGCCGGCGATCTCCAGCGCTTCGCGGATCGCCTGAATCCGACCGTCCATCATGTCTGACGGTGCCACGACCTGAGCGCCGGCTTCGGCGTGGGACAGCGCCTGCTTGACCAGTGCGTCGACGGTGATGTCGTTCTGCACGTAGCCTTCTTCGTCGAGAATGCCGTCCTGCCCATGGGTGGTGAACGGATCGAGGGCGACGTCAGTGATCACTCCCAGCTCGGGAAACCGCTCACGCAACGCACGAGTGGCGCGCTGGGCAATGCCCTGCGGGTTCCAGGCTTCGGCGGCGTCGAGGGATTTCAATTCGACAGGCGTAACCGGGAACAGCGCCAGCGCCGGAATGCCCAGTTCGACCCATTTCGCCGCTTCTTCCAACAGCAGATCGATGGTCAGGCGCTCGACGCCGGGCATCGAGGCCACGGCTTCGCGACGGTTCTCACCGTCAAGCACGAACACCGGCAGGATCAGGTCATCGACCGTCAGCACGTTTTCCCGCACCAGTCGACGCGAAAAATCATCGCGACGGTTGCGGCGCAAACGGGTAGCGGGGAACAAACGGTTGGCAGGGGTAAAGCTCACGGCAGACTCCTGAGCCCGCGCAAACGGGCAAGCGTGACAGTTATAGACGGCCATTATGACGAACAGATTACAGTTGTGCGTACCCCGTGACATGTAGCCGCATTCCATTGTTAGCGTAGGAATTGTTCACGTCGAGACACATTTCGACACTTTCCTGAATGTGTCCGAAGGGTTAGGCTGCGCGTTCATTTCGCCAGCACCCAGACAATGCTCCAACAATTTCTGCATGACTTCGGCTACTTTGCCCTGTTTCTCGGCACGTTCTTCGAAGGCGAAACCATTCTGGTACTCGCAGGCTTCCTCGCGTTCCGTGGATACATGGACATCAACCTGGTGGTGGTCGTGGCGTTCTTCGGCAGCTATGCCGGCGATCAGCTGTGGTACTTCCTGGGGCGCAAGCACGGGCGCAAATTGCTCGCGCGCAAGCCGCGTTGGCAGATGATGGGCGACCGGGCGCTGGAACATATCCGCAAGCATCCGGACATCTGGGTCCTGAGCTTCCGCTTCGTTTACGGCCTGCGCACGGTGATGCCGGTGGCGATCGGCCTGTCGGGTTATCCGCCAGGACGTTATCTGCTGCTGAACGGCATCGGCGCAGCGATCTGGGCCACCGCTCTGGCGGCCGCCGCCTACCACTTCGGCGCGGTGCTCGAAGGCATGCTCGGCAGCATCAAGAAGTACGAGTTGTGGGTGCTCGGCGCGCTGCTGATTCTTGGCGTTGGTCTGTGGCTGCGTCGCCGCTTCAAGAATGCGCGCCTGGCCAAGCAGGTTTACGCCGATGAACAAGCCGCAAAAGCCGCGCGCCTGCTTCAGGCAGAACACACCAAACCCGCCGAGCCTAAGACGCCAGCCGAGTAACACGCTGGCGACAGCCATACAGCCCGATGCCACTGAGCAGGCTGTAACCGAGCAGACCAGCCCAGGCCAACGGGCTGGCTGGCCATAGCCCGAGCAGCGGCGCCAGCCACACCAGCGGCACATTCGACCCCAGCCGCAGCAGCTCGACCTTCAGTGCCCACGGGCGATTCTCCAGCATCACCCCCAGCGCGAACAAACCCCACGCCACTACACCCCACCCCAGTAGCAGCGCGGCGGTCGACAGATGTTGCGCCTGCCCCATCAGGTCACTGCCCAGCGCGATATAGACGCAGAACTGCAGCGCCACATACCACTGGCGACGGCTGTCGAGTGGCACCTCGTACTTGCGGAAGCGGCTCAAGTCGGGTTTGGTCAGCGGGTACTTCGCCGCCACATCCGCCGGACGCCAGCCGGTGCGCATGAACCAGATCCGCAGCTTGTCCCAAAGGCTATGGGTGCGGCGTGCGTCGTCCCACAACTGCACATAGAACTGCATATTGGCCCACAGCGGATTCCAGCTCGCCAGCGGCGTGGTCACACCGAAAATCACCGGCTCGTTGTCGTCCTCTTCCTGAAACGTACCGAACAACCGATCCCAAAGAATGAACACCCCGCCGTAGTTGCGATCCATGTAGAGAGCGTTCTGTGCATGGTGGGCCCGATGATTGGATGGCGTGACGAAGAACCACTCGAACCCGCCGAGCTTGGGAATGTGCCGGGTGTGAACCCAGAACTGATACAGCAGATTCATCGCCGCGACGCTGACGAACACCAGCAGCGGCACGCCAAGCACGGCCATCGGCAGGTAGAAGATCCAGCCCAGCACAAATCCGGTACTGGTCTGGCGCAACGCCGTGGAGAGGTTGTATTCCTCGCTCTGGTGATGCACCGAATGCGCGGCCCAAAGAATGTTGCGCTCGTGGCCCAGGCGATGCAGCCAGTAATAGCAGAAGTCATAGAAGACAAAGGCCAGCACCCAGACCCAGAGACGGTCTGCCGGCAACCTGAGCAACGCCAGGTGTTCCAGGGCAAACGCATAGGTCACCAGCCCCAGGCCTTTGGTCAGCAGGCCGGTGGTGGTCGACAACACCCCGGCGCTGAGGCTGTTGACCGAGTCGGCGAGGCGATAGTGTCGGGTCCCGCGCCAGCGATCGGCAAGCAGTTCGGCGGCAATCAGCACGAAGAAAAATGGCACTGCATACAGAATGAAGTCCATGGCGCGCCCCGGTCGGATTCTATCGACAGATCCTAGGTCTAGCCGCCCTTTTCCCCTATGGCAACGTACGACAATTTAGTGGACATTTAGCGCCATGAATCTGGAGAGAAACCCATGAGCAAAAAAGTTGCAGTGATCCTGTCCGGCAGCGGCGTGTACGACGGCGCCGAAATCCATGAAAGCGTCATCACCCTGCTGCGCCTGGATCAACGCGGCGCACAGGTGCAATGCTTCGCGCCGAACATCGCGCAATTGCATGTGATCAATCACCTGACCGGTGAAGAAATGCCCGAGACGCGCAACGTGCTGGTGGAGTCGGCGCGCATTGCCCGCGGCAACATCAAGGACATCCGTGAGGCCGACGTCGAAGACTTCGACGCGCTGATCGTGCCCGGCGGCTTTGGCGCCGCGAAGAACCTCTCGAACTTCGCCGTCGAAGGTGCCGGCTGCACGGTGCAGCCTGAGGTGCTGGCCTTGGCTGAAGCCTTTGCCGAAGCGGGCAAACCGGTGGGCCTGATGTGCATCTCGCCGGCACTGGCGGCGAAAATCTACGGCCCGGGCGTAACCTGCACCATCGGCAACGATGCCGATACCGCCACCGCGATGACCAAGATGGGCGCCAGCCACGAAGACTGCGCGGTGACTGACATCATCGAAGACAAGGCTCGCAAACTGGTAACGACCCCGGCCTACATGCTGGCGCAGAACATCAGTGAAGCGGCTTCGGGGATCAACAAGCTGGTCGACCGGGTGCTCGAACTAACCCACGAGAACGATGCCTGACACGACCTTTCTGAAGGTTTTTGTGGTGAGGGGATTTATCCCCTCACCACAGGAATACGGTTGAATCAGGACTGACGTGCAAGGCGGGTGAGAATCCGGTCCAGCGCATTGGCAAACGCCTGTTTCTCACGCTCGCCGAACGGCGCCGGGCCGCCGCTGATCTGACCCTGCTCACGCAGGTCGGTAAACAGGTTGCGTACGGCCAGGCGCTCGCCCATGTTCTGCGCGTCGAACTCCTTGCCGCGCGGGTCAAGCGCCGCTACACCTTTCTTCACCAGGCGATCGGCCAGCGGAATATCGCTGCAGATCACCAGCTCTCCGGGCACCGCGTGCTCGACCAGATAATCGTCCGCCGCATCCGGGCCGCTGGGCACCACGATCAGCTTGACGATCGCCAGCCCCGGTTTGATCTGCGGTTGCCCCGCCACCAGCACCACTTCGAACCGGCGCTTGAGGGCGAACTTCACCACCAGCTCCTTGGCGGCCCGCGGGCAGGCGTCGGCATCGATCCATACGCGCATCATTTTTTCCTCTTCTAAAAGCATCGCGGGCAAGCCGCGCTCCCACAAGGTTAACGCTAAACCTGTGGGAGCGTGGCTTGCCCGCGAATGTGAGCGCAGCGAATGCTCTTAAGCAATCACCCGCTTCTTCTCAACCATCCGGCTGCGCCCATACAACACGACAATCGCCAGAATCGCCACGGCCTGCGCCGATAGCGAATAAGCGTCGGCATGAATCCCCAGCCAGTCGAAATCGAAGAACGCCACCGGTCGCGTGCCGAAGATCCCGGCTTCCTGCAACGCCTTCACGCCATGCCCGGCGAACACCACCGACAACGCGCAGAGCAGACCGGCGTTGATGCTGAAGAACAGCGCCAGCGGCAGTTTCGCCGAGCCACGCAGGATCACCCAGGCCAGACCGATCAGCAGCACCAGCGCCGTCGCACCACCGGCCAGCACCGCATCATGCCCGGCGGGGCCGGCCTGCAGCCACAGGGTTTCGTAGAACAGGATCACTTCGAACAGCTCGCGGTACACCGAGAAGAACGCGAGGATCGCAAAACCAAAGCGCCCGCCGCCGCCCACCAGACTCTGCTTGATGTAATCCTGCCAGGCCGCGGCGTGCCGCCGGTCGTGCATCCACACGCCGAGCCACAGCACCATGACGCTGGCGAACAGCGCCGTCGCGCCTTCGAGCAATTCACGCTGCGAGCCGCTGACGTCGATCACATACGCCGCCAGCGCCCAGGTACCCAGACCGGCGAGCAGCGCCAGGCCCCAGCCGACGTTGACGCTGCGCACCGCCGATTGCTGGCCGGTATTGCGCAGGAACGCGAGGATCGCCGCCAGCACCAGAATCGCTTCGAGGCCTTCGCGCAGCAGAATCAGCAGACCGGAGATGTAGCTCAGCGACCAGCTCAGGCCATCGCTGCCAAGCAGTTCGGCAGACGCTTTGAGCTTGCCCTTGGCCGCGTCCAGGCGCTCTTCGGCCTGCGCCACCGGCAGACCATCCTGCAACGACTGACGGTAGGCCATCAGCGATTTTTCGGTGTCCTTGCGTACGTTGGCGTCGACGTTATCCAGCGAACTTTCGACCAGTTCGAAACCTTCCAGATACGCCGCCACCGACAAGTCATAGGCCTGATCACGATCACCGGCGCGGTATGCCGCCAGGCTTTTGTCCAGCGTCGCGGCGGTGTAGTCGAGCAATTGCGCCGGGCCGCGTTTGACCTGTGGTGGCTGCGCGCGCTGGGCACGGAAGGTCGCGGCGACTGGCGCACCTTCGGCGGCCTGTACCTCGGCCGGCGTCTGGCGTGCCAGATCAGCGATATTGAAGGTCTTGTCGGACTTGGCGGCGGCCGGGTCGGCACTGAAGCCGGCGATGTAGGTCGCCAGATCCCAGCGCTGACGGTCGTCCAGTTGATCGGCGAACGCCGGCATGTCGGTGCCTTCGACACCTTGGCCGAGGGTGCTGTAGATCGCGTACAGGCTCAGATGATCCATCCGCGCGGCATCGCGCAGGTTGGCCGGTGGCGGCGCCATGCCGAGGCCCGCCGGACCGTCACCGGCTCCGTTGGCACCGTGACAAACCGAGCAGTTTTGCGCATACAGCGGCGCGCCACGGGTCGGATCCGGCGTGATGATCGGCGCCTGGCTGACCTCATACGCCACCGCCAGTTTCGCCCCCAGTTGCCGGGCCTGACGGGCGACGTCGGCACCGTCCTGCTTCGCCGTGATTGCCGCATGCAGAGCCGCGACGCCCTGCTCCAGCGCAGCCTTCTCCGGTTTGGCCGGCAGACCGCTGATCAGTCCTTGCAGCACTTGGGTGAATTCCAGCTGCTCGCGGTATTCGCCGTCATCGACAACTTTGCCCGCCTCGACCGTCGGCGGGTAGTCGGCGCTGATGTAATCGAGCAGGTGCAACGCTTGCGGGGCGCCTTCCACCGTGTCGGCCAGCAGGTTGAAGCTGCTCAGGGCGCACAACGGGAACACCAGCCAGGCCAGAAATCGGGACGCGGCAGTCATGAATGAGTCTCAAATGGAAATGCGAAGTTACATATTGTTCACTTCGAACGCTTTTCACTCAAGCGTTGTCGACGTACGCCACCTGGGACGGGTGCCATGAACCTGAGAAAACGGACGAATCACTTAGCCACTACCGCACTCTATACTGCGCCACCTCATTGCATTTGCCGCTCAAGGACGAACCCTCTTCATGCGCCATAGCTTGCTGCTACCCCTGTTGATCGCCACCGTTGTGCAGTTGAACGGTTGCGGTGCGTATCGCAATTACGATCTGGAACTGCAACAGACCACCGCCCCGCTCAAAAACGGCAACATCGAAGGTGCCCTGTCGGTGATCGAAGCGAACAATCCGGACCCGGAAAAAGACCTGCTCTACTACTTCGAAAAAGGCGCCGTACTGAGTGCCGGCGGCGATTTTGCGCAAAGCCAGACCACCTGGCGCAGCGCCGAACAGATGATTATCGAACGCCAGGACACAATCCAGACCACTGGTGACAAGTTGCTTGCAGCAATGGGCGATCACTGGGGCAGCATCATCAACGACAAGCTGCGCCGCTACGATGGCTACGACTATGAAAAGGTCATGCTGACCACGCAAATGGCCCTCAATCAGTTGGCGCTAAATGACTTCGATGGCGCTCGCGCCGACATCAAGAAAACCCACGAGCGCGAAGCGCTGATCGCTCGGCAACGGGAGCTGGAATACGAAAAAATCGAGGAAGCAGCCAAGGCCCAGGGCGCACGTGTGCATTACAGGGATCTGCAGGGCTACCCGGTGGTAATGCTCGAATCGCCTGCGGTGATTGCCCTGAAAAACGGTTACCAAAGTGCATTCAGTCACTATCTCGCGGGCTTCACTTATGAAGCGCTGGGTGAAAAGGATCTTGCCGCACCCGGATATCGTCAGGCCATTGAACTGCGTCCGGACGTAGCCTTTTTTCAACAGGCACTGCGCGACCTCGACAGCCCCGGACTCAAGGCCGATGAAAGCGACGTGCTGATCATTGTGCAAAGCGGGCTGGCACCTGCCCGCAGTTCAGTACGCGTGCCGTACCCGGTGAAGCTGGCAGACGGGCAAGTCATCGTCGCCAACATTTCGTTTCCGGTGATGGTGCCGGACACCTCAACCCCGCCGGTCAGTCAGGTGAGTATCGATGGTCGCCAGAAGAAACTGATCGCGGTCAACAGCATCACCGAAATGTCCTTGCGCACGCTGCGTGACGACATGCCCGGGATTATCCAGCGCACGACCTATCGGGCATTCCTCGCCGCAGATGTTCAAGGCACGGACAATCGACGCAACCCGAGCAAGGCGTCCTACGTGACTCACTGGGACAATTTCGAACACGCTGACACCCGCACCTGGCGCACCCTGCCTGACCTGACGCAGGTTGTGCGCCTGCGCCTGAAAAAGGGCGAGCATCTGATCAGCCTGTCGAATACCACGGCGCCGCTGAAGATCCGTATCGACCAGCACCGGCAGATGATCGGCCTGCGCGTGCTCGGTGGACAGATTTACGCCAACGGCAGCGCTTTTCAGTCCCGCACCTCGCTGGAAAATCGAGTATCCAGCCTGAAATAAGTAATGGCACCAAACTAACAAGTGCGATTAAAAAGCTATTACATGGCCACCATCGCCCGCTTATAATGCCGCGCCCTCGCTATAGCGACGCGGCATAAAAGCTCCTCTGGTTATGAGGAATTGGCAGGAGGCCAGCGCCACTGTCGATGGGTCACACCAGCCCGACCAGCACCGGCGGCTGATGCAGTTACTAGCTCAGGGAAGAAGTACCCCCATGGCATTGCGCACTCCCACCTTGATCGCGCTCAGCGCTGTCACTCTGCTGTCCGGCTGTTCGGCGTTTCGCAACTACGATTCGGAACTGGCCCAGACCAACCAGCAACTGGCCACCGGCAACGTCGACGCCGCGCTGACCCTGCTGGAAAAGAACAACACCGGCCCCGACAAAGATCTGCTCTATTACTTCGAGAAAGGTGAGTTGCTACGCGCCAAGGGTGACCTGTCCGGCAGCCAGAACGCCTGGACCAGCGCCGACCAGGTGGTCGGTCAGTGGGAGGATTCGGTCAAGCTCGACTCCGGCAAATACCTGGCCCAGTTCGGCAGCTTCATCGTCAACGACAAGGTCCGTCGCTACGAAGGTTACGACTACGAGAAAGTCATGCTGACCACCCAGATGGCCCTCAACCTGCTGGCCGTCAACGACTTCGATGGCGCCCGCACCGCGATCAAGAAAACCCACGAACGTGAAGCGGTGATCGCCGACCTGCGCGACAAGGAATACCTCAAGAGTGAGGAAGAGGCCGAAAAAGAAGGGATCAAGACTCAGTACAAGGATCTGCAAGGCTACCCGGTCGCCAGCCTCGACGCGCCGGAAGTGGTCAGCCTGAAAAACAGCTACCAGAGTGCGTTCAGCCATTACCTGGCCGGTTTCGTCTACGAAGCCCTGGGCGAGAAAGACCTGGCTGCACCGGGCTACCGCAAGGCGGCGGAACTGCGCCCGAACACCCCGTTGCTGGAGCAGGCGCTGGTCAACCTCGACAAGCCGAGCAAATCCGACGACAGCGATATCCTGATCGTGGTGCAAAGCGGTCTGGCACCTTCGCGCGATTCGATCCGCGTGCCGCTGCCATTGCCGATCTCCAACAATGTGGTGATCACTCCACTGTCGTTCCCGATCATCAAGCCGGACACCTCCACCGCACCGTTCGCGCAGATCGGTGTCGATGGCCAGCAAGTCAACTT
Organism: Pseudomonas sp. AO-1; assembly: GCF_019775695.1. Taxonomy (NCBI): domain Bacteria; kingdom Pseudomonadati; phylum Pseudomonadota; class Gammaproteobacteria; order Pseudomonadales; family Pseudomonadaceae; genus Pseudomonas; species Pseudomonas sp. AO-1. The sequence goes on along the minus strand of NZ_CP079947.1, from coordinate 429,313 downwards.
GACGGCCCTCAACAGCACCACCGCCATGTCCCGCCGCGCCCTGCGCGATGACATGCCGGGGATCATTGTGCGCACCACCGTGCGCGCAATCACCAAAGGCGTGGCGCAGAAGAAGATCAACGAAACCAATCCGCTGGCCGGTCTGGCCGTGGGTATCTCTTCAGCCGTGCTGGAAGGTGCCGATACCCGTACGTGGCGCACCCTGCCGGACAACACCCAAGTGGTGCGTCTGCGCTTGAAGAAAGGCGAGCACCAAGTCAGCCTGCCGAGCGCCGTCGGCGGTTCGCTGGTCAAGGTCACCGTCGATCAGCGTTATCAAGTGATCAGCCTGCGTGCCGTGGGCAATCAGGTATTTGCCGGCGGCGTCGCCGCCCATGTCATCCCGAGCGCCGGCGCGACCAACGTCGCCAGCCTCAAACAACCTTAAGAACGGAGTCTTTGCATGCGCTTGAAACTCTTCGCCGTTGCCGCTCTCGCCGTGCTGGCCAGCGGCTGCGCCACCCCGCCACCACCGGAGCCGGGCAGCGCCGCGAGCAAGGTCGTGGCCATGGGCCCGCAGAAACACATCGCGGTCGGCGCCATGCGCGTCGCCCGTGAGAACGGCTTCATGACCGTCAATGTGCAGTTGACCAACACCCTCAACAGCAACAAGACGTTCTACTACCGCTTCGCCTGGCTCGGTGCGGAAGGTTTCCCGATCGCCGAGGAAGAAGTCTGGAAAAGCCAGATGATGTACGGCGCTCAGACCAGCTTCATTCAGGGCATCGCCCCGACCCCGAAAGCCGTGGACTTCCGTCTCGAACTCAAGACGCCTTAAGCCCGCCAACCTATTCCTGTATTAGAGAGCATTCCCATGTTTGCACGCTTTTCCCTGATCGCTGTCCTCGCCCTGCTGGCCTCCGGTTGCGCCAACACCTCGCCGACCCTGGGTAGCAAGAACATCAGCTACGGCGACACCAAAGCGGTTGAAACCGTGACCAACGAATTCGGTTCGACCGACCTGCAGATGATCGCCGAATCGATGACCCGCTCCCTGGCCCAGTCCGGCATTCTGCAGGGCCGCCCGGTGGTGCAGGTCTACGACGTGAAGAACAAGACCAGCGAGTACATCGATACCCGCGAAATCACCACCAGCATCAAGACTCAGTTGATGAAATCCGGCACCGCCCGCTTCGCCAGCGACAACACCGCGATGCAGAGCCAGGTCGATCAGCTCAAGCTGCAAAACCAGAGCGGCCTGTACAAGAAGAGCACCGTGGCCAAGACCGGCAACATGATCGCCGCCAAGTACCGCCTGGAAGGCTCGATCAGCTCGATCGTCAAGCGCAGCAGCGACTACAAGGACGTCTTCTACAAATTCAGCCTGCAACTGATCGACGTCGAAAGCGGTCTGGCCGAGTGGATGGACGAAAAAGAGATCCGCAAAACCACGGAGCGTTAATTGATGCGCGCATGGATTGGCATGATGGCCCTGGCTTGCGCGTTCAGCGTGCAAGCGGCCCCGAAAGTCGCGGTAACGGATCTGGCGTATCAGGAACGTGTGGAGCAGTACATCCACATCGTTTCGGCGCAGAGCAATTACCGCGAGGGTTACTACAGCTCCAGTGGTTCGTCGAACTACAACGAGCTGGAAGCGACCACCAGCTACATCGAACAGGGTGAACTGCGTAAATTCACCGGCGACATCAAGGGCGAGATCCTGCGCACCGGGATGTTCCAGCTGGTGCAGGGCACGCCGTACACCGCGTCGTCCAAGGGTGACGTCTATGACGTGATCAAGCGGATCAAGGCCGGCAGCTTCAAAGGCGCCGACTACGTGCTGTTCGGCACCGTATCCGACATCGACTTCACCCAGGACATGAACGAGCTGGCGCACACCGACAGCTATTCGGCGGTGCTGGGCCTGACGCTGGTGGCGGATTTCAGCCTGATCAATACCAAGACCTACGAGATCACCTCGGCCTTCACGGCGATGGGCGAAGCGCAGGACACCAAACTGGTGAACGGCCGCGACATCAAGATCTCGCTGAACCGCCCGCGGGTGGTGCGTGAAGTGTCGAAAGCTCTGGGCGAAGACGTCGCCGGGCAACTGAGCATGCAGCTCGGTGGCGGCGGTTACGAGCAGCCGCGCGAGGCACAGCAGCGCAACAATCTGCCGCGTGATACTGCGCCGGTAATTTTGCACTGACCAGCTGAGTGAACAACTCTGTAGTGAGGGGATTCATCCCCGATGGCTCGCGAAGCGAGCCCCTCTTGATCTTGAAAGAAGGGGCTGCTACGCAGCCCATCGGGGATAAATCCCCTCAACACAAAGCGCCCTCACCACAGTTGGATGTAACCCAGATGTATCGTCAGAAACGAAAAAGGCGACCTCGATAGGTCGCCTTTTTTCTGGCCGGGGCTTTTAGACCGCCGCTTTACGCAACGTCGCCATAAACGCCGCCGCACCAATGAACAGCCCGGCAAACGTGCGGTTCATGCGTTTCTGCTGCTTCGGCGTGCGCAACAGGCGTAGCACCTTGGACGCCAAACCCGTGTAGCCAGCCATGACAACCAGATCCACGCAGATCATGGTCACGCCGATCACCAGGTACTGCATCAGCAGCGGTGCGTGGGGATTGATGAACTGCGGCAGCACCGCCAGCATGAACACCAGCGCCTTGGGGTTACTGATGTTGACCAGGAAGCCGCGAAACACCAGCGCCAGCGGTTTGCCGATCGGCCGGACTGCTGCGTCATCGCTCATGTCCATGGGCAGCGCACGCCATTGCTTGACCGCCAGATAGACCAGATAGGCCACACCGAACCATTTGATCGCATAGAACGCGGTGGCCGAAGCAGTGAGGATCGCGCCGACCCCAGCACCGACAATCGCAATCTGTACCGCCAGGCCGACTTGCAGGCCCAATGCGTTCCAGTAACCACGCCAGAAACCGTATTGCAGGCCGCTGGACATCGACGCAATGGCGCCAGCACCCGGGGACAGACTGATCACCCAGCAGGCGGCAAAGAATGCCAGCCATGTTTGAAGCTCCATCGCACACCTCGACTCTGAATCGTGACAGACGTCAAAGCTAATGCGGTTTGGGCCTAAAAGCAAAAGATCGCAGCCTGCGGCAGCGCCTACATTGAAATACGATCCCTGCAGGAGCTGCCGCAGGCTGCGATCTTTTGATCTTGTCTGGAAAAACTACTTCTCGAACCCGCTGGACGGAAACACATCGCTGCCGCGCCAACGCCGCACCGAGCGCTGGAAGAACAGGCTGTTCGGCACTTGTACCATGGCGCTGCCAGTGCCCAGTTCCTCTGCCTCGATCAACGTGGTGTAAAGCAGATTGATCGCCACCACCCGGCCTTTGACCCCGGGTTTGTCAGTGGTGTCGACCAGCTCCACCACATCGCCGAGGCGGAACGGGCCGACGGTGAAGATCAGGATCGCGCAGAGCAGGTTCGACAGCACACTCCACATCGCGAAGAACGCCACCGCCGCCACCGCGACGAAACCCGACAGCGCCGTCCACAACACCGTGGCCGACACCCCGAGGCGCTCCAGCACAAAGATCAGCGCACTGCCCATGATCAGCCAGCGCAGACCGCCACGCAGCGGCATCAGCAACTGCGGCGGAAACGGGTAGCGCTCACCCAGACGGGTCAGGCCTTTGGCAACGAAGCGCTGGGCCAGATAGCCGGCCAGCAGGATCAGCAGAATCTGCACGCCGAGCCAGATCGGCTCGACCCACACCGCCGGCAATGGCCACTTGAACGCGTCCATCAGGACAGCGCCTCCAGCTCCGCCTGCATGCTTTCCAGCGTCTCGAGCGCCTCCATCCAGGCTTCTTCCAGCTCGGCTTCGCGCACTTTCAGCCTGGCCTGCTCGGCCAGCAGATCACGCAACTCGTTCTTGCGCGCCGGCTCGTAGATATCGCTGTCGCCGAGGCTGGCATCCACCTTGGCGAGTTTCTCGTGCAGCTTGCCGAGCTCGGCTTCGAGCTTGTCGGCTTCGCGCTTGTGCGGCGCGAGTTGCTGACGCAATGCAGCGGCGGCCTGGCGCTGGGCCTTCTTGTCGGTTTTGTCCGGGTTAACCGGCGTGTTGCTGACCGGCGCGTTGCGCTGGCGGTATTCCACCAGCCAGCGCGCGTAATCTTCAAGGTCGCCATCGAACTCTTCGACCTTGCCGTCTGCGACCAGGTAGAAGTTGTCGGTGGTGCTCTTGAGCAAGTGCCGATCGTGAGACACCACCAGTACCGCGCCGCTGAATTCCTGCAGCGCCATGGTCAGCGCCAGGCGCATTTCCAGGTCGAGGTGGTTGGTCGGTTCGTCGAGCAGCAACAGGTTCGGCCGCTCCCAGGCGATCAACGCCAGGGCCAGACGCGCTTTTTCGCCACCGGAGAAATTCAGTACCGGCTCGTCGATCCGCGCGCCACGGAAGTCGAAACCGCCAAGGAAGTCGCGCAGGGTCTGCTCGCGTTCAGTCGGCGCCAGACGCTGCAGGTGCAGCAACGGGCTGGCCTTGGCATCCAGCGAGTCGAGTTGATGCTGAGCGAAGTAGCCGACCACGGTGTTCTCGCCGCGTGTCAGACGCCCGGCCAGCGGTTCGAGCTCGCCGGCGAGGTTCTTGATCAGGGTCGACTTGCCGGCACCGTTCGGCCCGAGCAGACCGATCCGCGCACCCGGGGTCAGTTGCAGCTTGACCTTCTCCAGGATGGTTTTGTCGCCGTAACCCAGACGCGCATCGGACAGGTCGATCAGCGGGCTGGAGATCTTGGTCGATTCACGAAAGACGAAGTCGAACGGCGAATCGACGTGGGCTGCCGACAGCTCTTCCATGCGTTCCAGCGCCTTGATCCGGCTCTGCGCCTGACGGGCCTTGGTGGCCTGGGCCTTGAAGCGGGCGATGTAGCTTTCCATGTGCGCACGTTGCGCCTGCTGCTTCTCGTAGGCCTGTTGCTGCTGGGCCAGACGCTCGGCACGGGCACGCTCGAACGCGGTATAGCCGCCCCGGTACAGGGTCAGTTTGCGCTGATCGACATGGGCCACGTGATCGACCACTTCATCGAGGAAGTCGCGGTCGTGGGAAATCAGCAGCAAGGTCCCCGGGTAACTTTTCAGCCACTCTTCGAGCCAGATGATCGCGTCGAGATCCAAGTGGTTGGTCGGTTCGTCGAGCAGCAGCAAATCCGACGGACACATCAAAGCCTGCGCCAGGTTCAGACGCATCCGCCAGCCACCGGAGAAATCGCCTACCTGACGATCCATCTGCTCGTTGGTGAAACCCAGACCGGCGAGCAACTTGCGCGCCCGCGCGTCGGCGGTATAGCCGTCGGCGCTGTCGAGTTCGGCGTGCAGGCGAGCCAGCGCCGTGCCATCGTGGGCCGCTTCGGCCACGGCGAGGTCACGCTGTACCTCACGTAGACGCAGGTCGCCATCGAGCACATAGTCGACCGCCAGGCGCTCGAGGGTGTCGACCTCCTGGCGCATGTGCGCGATTCGCCAGTCGGCCGGAAGCAGGCAATCGCCCGAGTCCGGGTGCAACTCGCCGCGCAGCAAGGCAAACAGGCTGGATTTGCCGGCGCCGTTGGCACCGATGAGGCCGGCTTTATGGCCGGCGTGCAGGGTCAGCTCGGCGTCTTCTAGCAGACGTTGCGGGCCACGCTGTAAAGTCAGGTTCTGAAGTCGGATCATAATGGCGGCGGAGTCTACCAGCTTCGCTCACAACTGGCGCGAGTAGCACGATGTCCTCTGACCTGTGGAGCTTTTCCCTTGCCACCTACGCCCGACCGGGCGTGGAACCTGCCTGCCTGCAACTGCAAGCGGCGGGGGCCAACGTCTGCCTGCTGCTGTGCGGTCTGTGGTTGGAACAACGTGGCGTGGCCTGCGACGAACAACGCCTGGAGCAGTTGAAAACGCTGGTGGGGCCTTGGGATGCGGAGGTGGTGCAGCCACTGCGTGCGTTGCGCACTCAATGGAAAACCCTGGCCGAGGAAGATTCGGTACTCAAAGGGTTGCGAGAACAAATGAAAGCGCTGGAGCTGGAAGCCGAACGGCATCTGCTGTGGCAACTGGAACAGGCTGCGCAGGACTGGCCGCGTGATGAAGTATCAGCGTCCGGGCAATGGCTGGAGAGTCTGGCGGGATCGACCACCAGCCCGAACCGCGACGCGCTGCAAGTGCTGCGCGTCGCGGCAACCGGCACTTAGGAAGCGCTGGTCGGGTTGCTGCTGACGCTCGACGCAGCGGCTGGCGTTGGCGCCGTCGTGGTGGTCGAGGTAGAAGCGGCTGGAGCAGGTGCAGCGGCCGGCGCCGGAGCAGCTGGCTTGGCAGCCGGTGCAGTCGCCGGTTTGGCGGCAGCGGGTTTGGCAGCCGCCGGTTTTTTCGCGGCGGGTTTTGCAACCGGCTTGGCGGCGGGTTTAGCGGCTACTGGTTTGGCAGCAGGCTTGGCCGCAGCGGTCGCAGGTTTTGCTGCTGCAGGTTTGGTAGCTGGTTTGGCCGCGGTTTTAGCAGCAGGCTTGGCCGCTGGTTTGGCAGCAGGTTTTGCCGCGACCGGTTTGGCCGCAGTTTTTGCTGCCGGTTTCGCAGCGGCGGTTTTCGCGACAGGTTTGGCAGCCGGTTTTACCGCGACTTTGGCAGCTGGTTTAGCAGCAGCGGTTTTTACCGGAGCGGCTTTGCGCGCAGCAGGTTTTGCCGCTGGCTTGGCAGCCGGTTTTGTCGCTGCAGGTTTGGCAGCGGCAGTACGAGCAGCCGGTTTCGCAGCGCTCGCCGCAGCCGGTTTTTTCACTGCGGTTTTGGCAGCAGGTTTGGCGGCGGTTTTAGCCGGTGCCTTGGCCGCTGGTTTTGCCGCTGGTTTGGCTGCAGCAGTTTTCGCCGGCGCTTTTGCCGCCGCAGGTTTCGCGGCCGCTTTCTTCGCAGGCACTGCTGCAGGTTTTGCTGCGCGAGAGGTCAACGCCTTGCCGGCGGCTTCTTGCACACGACCGACACCCTGGGCCAGTTTCAGGCTTTCCTGGGCGTCGCGCTTGAGTTGCAGAATGTAGCTGCGAGTGTCGGACTGGCGATTCTTCAGCGCATCGAGCAGATCTTCGAGTTCTTTGACGGCAGCCTTGGCCTTGTTCTGCGCCTTGGCTTTACCGGCAGCGGCTGCGTCCTGCAATTTGGTGCGGGATTTGTGCAGCTTTTCTTGCGCCTTGCCGCGTTGCTTTTCCAGTTTGGCGAGCAGTTTTTCAGCATCAGCCAAGGCTTGGGAGCAAGCGTTTTCCAAATGCTCGAGCAGGCTGCCCGAGAGTTGTTGGAGTAAGTGCAACGGAGTGTTTACAGGCTTCTTGGTGGCCGACATGGTTTACCTCCTGGCTGACGTGAGTGCGGCTCATACTAGACCTCTGCAGTTACCGCCGCTAGGTCATCTTGACAGTAACGAAACCGTTGCGTTGCAACGAAGCGAAAATGTTCTGCACAAAGACAAAAGCAGTTCACCGTTGCAGACGTTCGCGCTGGCATAATCGCCCGCATCTCAGGACGGAGTGTGCCCATGTCGCGCTACCTTGTTTTATCCCTCTGGATGATTTTTTCCGCCGCCCACGCCGACGAAAAAACCACCGCGAACGATGCTCACGATCTGGCCTACAGCCTCGGCGCCAGCCTCGGTGAGCGCTTGCGCCAAGAGGTCCCGCAATTGCAGATTCAGGCATTGGTCGACGGATTGCAGCAGGCCTATCAAGGCAAGCCATTGGCACTGAGCGAAGCACGGATCGAGCAGATCCTCGCCGATCACGAGTCGCAAAACGCCGAACACTCCACGCTGCCTTCAAGCGATGCTGCGATGGAAAACGAACAACGTTTTCTCACCGCCGAAAAAGCCAAGCCAGGCGTGAAGGAACTGGCCGACGGCATCCTGCTGACCGAGCTGACCCCGGGCACCGGTGCCAAGGCCGGCCCCGATGGGAAAGTGCAGGTGCTGTACGTCGGTCGATTGCCGGATGGCACGGTGTTCGACCAGAACACTCAACCGCAATGGTTCAGCCTCGACAGTGTGATTGCCGGCTGGCGTACCGCACTGCAGAACATGCCGGTAGGTGCCAAGTGGCGACTGGTGATTCCGTCGGACCAGGCCTATGGCGCCGACGGTGCGGGCGATCTGATCGCGCCATTTACACCACTGGTGTTTGAAGTCGAGTTGCGCGGCGCAACGAGCTGATTCACGCCGATTCACGGGCATAAAAAAACGCGATGCGCTTTCGGCGCACCGCGTTTTTTTTCATGTCTGCGAGAAACCTGTCAGGCCTGAACCGGATCTTCCTGCTTGTGTGCCGTGTGCAGCACTTCAATCAGACAGTCTTCCAGCTCGAAGCGCTCGTGCAGCAGGCCACCCAGTTCCTTGAACTTCTCGGCGACACATTTGCCTGCATCGCAAAGGTCGTTGAACGCGAGGAGTTTTTCGGTGATGACGTCGATACGCGGGTAAAGGGTTTCGGCAAGTTCGAGGCCGCGCTTGTCGTTGAACGCCTTGGCTTCACCGGTCAGTTGTTCGTAGATCTCGAAGTGCCCGGCCGAGACGTAATCGACCAGCACACCGCAGAATTCCAGCAAGGGTTTACGGTTCTCGGACAGAGCCTGTGGCTTGTCGCCCAACTTGTCGTAGGCACCGATCAGATCTTCACGCTCTTGCAACCAGCGGTCGATCAGCAGATGAACTCCACCCCAGCGTTCCTGAGCATTCTGACAACTTTCGAGCATGGCGATCTCTCTTCCCTTGTGGGTCATGCTGCTCTACACCCGCGCCCCTCTTCTGGCTGTTATCGCTTGGAGGCGGACCGGGCAGAGCGTCATCGAGCAACATAAATCCAATGACACGTGCGGGCCAGATTATGCCCGCACGCCTGTGGCTTCAAGGTACGCAGGAGATAAAGTTCATACAAGTGTTTAATCCCTGACCAGCGTGCGGTGCGACGCTTCGCCGCTGGGGGAGCGCTGCAGAGCGCTCCAGACCAGCCGCAGCAATTGGTACACAGACAGGATGAACATTGCCACAAAGAACAGCAGACTCCACTCGGGGATACTCAAATCGAACAGTGTCCAGGAAATTTCTGCGCAATCTCCACCGCCTCTGAGCATCCGCACCGTGGCACACAACCATGGCAGGTTGCTGAACAACGCTTCGGAATCAGGCGCGCAGCGGGTCATCTGCATCAGCGGGTCACTCTGCAGCAACACCTGTCGCCAGGCCGCCGTCGTCCCGCCCAGGCTCAGGCCAAGCGCGGCGCCCCAGTACAGCGACAGGCCGACACGCCGTGGGCCATGGACTGCCGCCACCCCGCAACATAACGTCAGCACCGCCATGAAGAACCGTTGCGCCAGGCACAGGCTGCAGGGCGTCAGCCCGACCGCATACTCGAGATAATAGGAAGCTCCCAGGGCCATAGCCCCTGCAGTGAAAGCCGTGAATAACAAGGAGCGTGAACAGGCCAACGACATGGCTTTTCCGTAGCAATAGAGACAGGCAGTTACGGTAGAGGAAAGCTTGTCAGCCTTTCAAGGCGGAGCTCTGGCGACAGTTCACCAGAAGTGTAGGGAAAACCCGACAGACGCGAGAGGAATAGGCGTAGTCCCCTGTAGGACTTCGCCCAAGACGCCCGCCGGTGGTAATTATTCGCTCACTGAACGTTCACGAGGGAGCATGCTCCCTCGCGAAATCAGGCGTGAACCGGCACTGGCAACGGCGCGGCCAGCAGGCGCTCGTCCAGCAATCCGAGACCTTCCTGGAACAGTTGGTTACTGCGCTCGGTGTCACCCAGTTGCGCAAGCAGACGCGCCAGCTCTGCACAGGCTTCCGGATTGCGCTGCAGCCGCAGACTGCTTTCCAGATAATCCCGTGCCTTGCCCCACAAACTGGTTTGCAGACAGAGACGACCGAGGGTCAGCAACAGGCTCGGATCCGCCGGATGCTCTTTGAGCCAGCCTTCGGCGGTCTGCAACTGACGCGCCGGATCACTGCCGCGCACCAGGCCATACAGCCGAGCAAGATGGCTGTCGTACTTGCGCTTGAGGGCGCTGCGCAGGACTTCTTCCGCTTCAACCTGTGCGCCCAGCTGACGCAGTTGCTCGGCGTAGGCCAGCACCAGCGCCGGTTCCTGACGCTGCGCGGACGTCAATTGCTCCCAGGCACGGGTGAGTGATTGCAGACCAACTTTGCCGTCCTCGTCACGATGCGCCGCCAGCGACAGGTTGTTCCCCCAGGCTCGCCGTTCCAGTTCAGCCAGTTCGGCTGGCGGCAGAGCCTTGTCCTTGCGCAGTTCCGGCAACAGGCGAATCACCGCCGACCAGTCGCCGCGCTGCTGATGCAGACGCTGCAACTGCCGCAAAGTCTGCACGTTATGCGGATGCCGCTCGTGCATCGCTTGCAGGGTCACCAGGGCGCCGTCGGTATCACCGCGATCGGTCTGCAATTGCGCATGACTCAAGGCAATCGCCAGTTCGGCCTGCGGCTGGCGCTCCAGCGCACGCTCAAGCAACTGATCGCACTCCTCGTACTTGCCTTGCTCGTTGGCCGCGCGTGCCGCGCCGAGGTAATACAACAGCGGCTGGCGCTCGGCCTCGGCGGCGCGAGACAGGTGACGTTGCGCGCTGGCCCAGCGACCTTCGGCCAGATCCAGTTGCCCGTGTTCGATGGCCACCTGCACCCGCCGGCTGCGATTACGTCGCGACCACGGATTGACCACACCACTGGAGGCCATGACCAGCTCGACCAGGGCCTTGATGCCCCAGATCAGCAGCCACAACACCGCAATCAGTGCCAGCGTCGCCCACAGACTGGATTCATAACGGAAGCTCTTGTAGGCGATCAGCACGTAACCGGAGTGCTCGGCAATCGCCAGGCCCAGTGCCGCTGTCGCCGCAATCACCAGAAACACGATCACATACAGGCGTTTCATGGCGTGGTCTCCTGCGCGGTGCTGGCGGCAGGTTTGGCGAACGGTTTGACCGACTCTTCAGCGTTGACGTTACGCCGCTCCAGGTAAGCCTGCACCGCGCTCAATGTGCCGGTCAGGTCCGGCGTCTTGACGGTGACCGGTTGCTGGCTCAGCTCGGCAACCTGTTCGAGCATGGTTTTGCTCTGCGGATTGTCCGGGTTGAAATTGCCCTTGAGCACGTCCCGCGCTTCGGTCAGCGCCTGGGTGTAGACGGGCGCCTGGCCATTGAGCGCCGCCCATTGCGCCTGCTCCAGCGCCAGGCTCAGGGCCAGACGCACCTGGCTCAGGCTTTGCCCGGCCAGCAGTGGCTTCACGTTCTTGTCGGCATTGAAATCGATGCGGATGTAGCGCGACACCTGATCCCACCACTGCGCCCAGCGACTGGCGCCATCGCCATCAGCGGTCAGGCCCAGCAGTGACTCGCCACGATCCTTGTACTCCGGGGCCAGCTCGGTCAGTTCGATAACCTGGTCACGCAAGGCGCCAATGCGCAGGAACAGGCCGGTGCGATCCGGCTGTTCGGTGCTGCGCAGCGCGACGAGGGTTTTCGCCACTTGCTCGCGGGCGGCGAACGATCCCGGATCATTCTGCTCACGAAGAATTTCGTCAGCGCCCTGCACCAGCGCCTGAGCGCTGCTGATGTCCTGCAAGGCCGAAAGGCGCAGGCTGGCCAGCCGCAGCAGATGCTCGGCCTCGGCCAGACGCCAGTCCTTGCGGCTGGCACCAAGGACGGTTTCCAGGCGCTGATTGAGGCGTTGCTGATCACCCTGCAGTTGCGTCACCAGACGCTGGCGCTCGGCGAGCTCATCGGCACCGGGCAGTTGCGCGAGACGCTCGGTCAGACGCTGTTCGTTGAGCTTGAGGCTCTGCGCCTGATCGTTCAACGCCTGCACCTGGCCAGACTGTTGCGCAGTGTTGGTCTGCAGGTGACGCACCTGCCAGACACCCCAGCCACCAATCGCCACGCCGGCAGCGCCGAGCAACAGGGCGACGATGGCCAGGCCGTTGCCTCGGCGCGGCGCTTGGGCCGGCAGTGGCGTTTCAACCTGGGCATCGATCACAGGCTGGACATCATCTTTAGGCAAGGCTGTTTCGCTCACGTATCCATCCTTTGCATTAGAGAACGGGCACGGGATGCTCCCGTAACGCCGTCAGCAAAGCCGCAGCACTCGCGCCACGGCAATCCACAACTGTTTGGGCCCCGGCGGCACGTGCCAGCTCGGCGACCCTTGGGCTTGGCACAAACAACGGCAACTGCGCAATCGCCGGCCAGGCAGCGCCGGCCAGCTGGCACAGGTGCTCGAAACCCTGTCCACTGCTGACCACCAGCCCGTTCAAGCGTTCCGCTTCGATCCGTCGTGGCAGTTCATCCGGGGCATAGGCTGGCAGGTCACGCCTGTACAACTCCAGATACTCGACACTAGCACCTAGCGCACGCAGGCGCTCGGCGAGCAGCTCGCGACCTCCCTCCCCGCGCAGGATCAGCACCTGCGCGTCGGACCCGCTGACCGCTTCGCGCAGACGCGGCAATTGCAGCAGGGCTTCACTGTCATCGCCGTCGGCGGGAAAGTGTACGTCGAGACCGTGATCGCGAAGAATCTGCGCGGTCGCCGCGCCGACGCTGAACCACGGCATCGACAACGACTCAGGCCCATGAGCGTCCAGCAGATCAAGTGCAATCCGCGCCGCCGGTTTGCTGACAACAATGACCGCGCTGCAACCCGACAGTTGCGCCAGTGCCCGACGTATCTTGTCAGAGACCGGCAGCGGCACGATGTCCAGAAGCGGCAGGCAACTGCTGAAAAAACCTTCTGTGGCCAACACCCCGGCCAGCGCCGCACAGTCATCCGCAGGACGCGTCAGCAGCAGGCGCCAGGCAGTCACTCGTGACCTGCCTCGCCATACACCGCTTTGAGAATGTCGTCGGCCCCCTGACTGAGCAGGTCTTCAGCGACCTTCACACCCAGTGCTTCGGCATCGGCGCGCGACGCACGAGCCTCGGCGCTGAGCAGCTTGCCGCCGCTCGGCTCGCCCACCAGACCACGCAGCCACAATTGCTCACCTTCAAGCACGGCGTAGCAGGCGATCGGCACTTGGCAACCGCCATTCAGATGTTTGTTCAGAGCGCGTTCAGCGGTCACGCGCGAAGCGGTGTCGGCATGGTGCAAAGGCGCGAGCAAGGCGTGGATTTGCGTATCGGCGCTACGACATTCGATGCCGACCGCGCCTTGGCCACCGGCCGGCAGACTATCGTCGACACTGATCGCCGAGGTGATGCGGTCTTCGAAACCGAGACGAATCAGGCCGGCTGCCGCAAGAATGATCGCGTCGTACTCACCGGCATCGAGCTTGGCCAGACGGGTGTTGACGTTGCCGCGCAGGAAGCGGATTTCCAGATCCGGGCGACGGGTCAGCAGTTGTGCCTGACGACGCAGGCTGGAAGTGCCGACGATGGCGCCGGCAGGCAGCGCGTCCAGGCTTTGATAGGTATTGGAAACGAAAGCATCACGCGGATCTTCACGTTCGCAGATGCAGAACAGGCCCAGGCCTTCGGGGAAGTCCATCGGCACGTCTTTCATCGAGTGCACGGCGATGTCGGCTTCGTTTTCCAGCAGCGCGGTTTCCAGTTCCTTGACGAACAGGCCCTTGCCGCCGATTTTCGACAGCGGTGAGTCGAGCAGCTTGTCGCCGCGACTGACCATGGGCACCAGCGTCACCAGCAGACCCGGATGGGCCTCCTCCAGACGGGCTTTGACGTATTCGGCCTGCCAGAGGGCCAGCGCACTTTTACGGGTGGCGATGCGGATTTCGCGAGAGGACATGGATCAATCCGTACTGAATAGATACGGCGGATAATAACAGCTCAGCCAAATCCACTTTGACTTGAATCAGAAACGGCGTGGCCTCCCTGGCCTGCAATGCCCGGCAGAAGAACGTGCAACCGCGCGCGAAGGCCGGGTCAGAGGCCCTGCATCATCTTGCGCACACCGGCCACATGCCGCCGGCTGACGATCAGCGCATCACCATTGAGGCCTTTGAGAAATAGCTGGAAATGCCCCAGCGGCGTGCGTTGCAGACGCTCGATACGGTCGCGGGCGACCAGCGCGTTACGGTGGATGCGCACGAAACGCTCGCCGAATTCGTCTTCGAGGGCCTTGAGCGGCTCGTCCAGCAGCACCTCGCCACTTTCATGGCGCAGGGTCACGTACTTGTGATCAGCAATGAAATAGACCACCTGATCCAGCGGGATCAGTTCGATGCCTTTTCGGGTTCGGGCGCTGATATGACTGCGCGGGCCGTTGCCGCTTTCGGCGGCAGGCCGGGTCAGGGCCGAAAGTTGCGCCCGGTTGGGACGTTCAGCCCGCTTCAGGGCGTCATGCAGATGTTCGGTTCGCACGGGTTTCACCACATAGCCCACGGCGCTGGCCTGCAGGGCTTCCACGGCAAATTCATCGGGGCTGGTGCAAAACACCACGGCCGGCGGCGTTTCACGCTCGCACAGACGGGCAGCCACTTGCAGGCCATCGAGGCCCGGCATGCGGATATCGAGCAGCACGATATCCGGCTTGTGGCTGTCGATCAGCGCCAACGCCTCTTCGCCATTCGTGGCGCTGGGCTCCAGAACTGTATAACCCTCGAGCTCGCTCACCATTCGGCTGAGGCGCTCGCGAGCCAGTGGTTCGTCATCAACGATCAGGACATTCATATTGCGCTGGATTCCTGCGTGAGTCTCGCACAAGGATAGCGTAGACAGGTGAAGTGACGTCCGTCACCGCGATCCACGCTAAGACTAGCCCGAGCGCCAAAAAGTGCCGTACGTCGGCCAGCAATATTTGCCAGTGTCCGGGTCGTACTGCTCAAAGCCCGCTGTTTTCTGCGTTTTTCACGGGGTATGCCAAAGGACAAATCCACCCACCCCCTCTTCTTATAGTCGGCGTCCAGACCTTAGCGCGATCTGCAGTCGCGCCGACCCTTATGTCCAACTGTAGACGCTTGCCGGGCCGATATTGCTCAATCGAAAAATATCCTTGCGCAAATTCCCTGCAGACAGCGCCGACTATGAACGAGCAGATGAGAAAAAAACGTATCGACCGGTGTCAGCGACAGGATTGGCAACCCTGTTATTATCCGCGCCAGCGTTTCACGCCTTCTTTCTCCAAGCCGATACGAGCGAATTCATGAGCACTGACAAGACCAATCAGTCCTGGGGCGGCCGCTTCAGTGAACCCGTCGACGCCTTCGTCGCCCGCTTCACCGCCTCCGTCACTTTCGACCAGCGCCTGTATCGCCACGACATCATGGGCTCGATCGCCCACGCCACCATGCTGGCCAAGGTCGGCGTGCTGACGGATGCCGAGCGCGACAGCATCATCGATGGCCTGCAGACCATCCAGGGCGAAATCGAGGCCGGCCAGTTCGACTGGCGCGTCGACCTCGAAGACGTGCACATGAACATCGAAGCGCGCCTGACTGACCGCATCGGCATCACCGGCAAGAAACTGCACACCGGGCGCAGCCGTAACGACCAGGTCGCCACCGACATCCGTCTGTGGCTGCGAGACGAAATCGACCTGATCCTGGCCGAAATCACTCGCCTGCAAAAAGGCCTGCTGGAGCAGGCCGACCGTGAAGCGGCGAGCATCATGCCCGGCTTCACTCACCTGCAGACCGCACAACCGGTGACCTTCGGCCACCACATGCTGGCGTGGTTCGAAATGCTCAGCCGCGACTACGAGCGTCTGGTCGACTGCCGCAAGCGCACCAACCGCATGCCGCTGGGCAGCGCTGCGCTGGCCGGCACCACCTACCCGATCGACCGCGAATACACCGCGCAACTGCTGGGCTTCGACGCCGTCGGCGGCAACTCGCTGGACAACGTTTCCGATCGCGACTTCGCCATCGAATTCTGCTCCGCCGCGAGCATTGCGATGATGCACCTGTCGCGCTTCTCAGAAGAGCTGGTGCTCTGGACCAGCGCGCAATTTCAGTTCATTGATCTGCCGGATCGTTTCTGCACCGGCAGCTCGATCATGCCGCAAAAGAAAAACCCGGACGTGCCGGAGTTGGTACGCGGCAAGACCGGCCGTGTATTCGGCGCGCTGATGGGCCTGCTGACCCTGATGAAAGGCCAGCCATTGGCCTACAACAAGGACAATCAGGAAGACAAGGAACCGCTGTTCGACGCCGCCGACACCCTGCGCGATTCGTTGCGCGCCTTTGCCGACATGATCCCGGCGATCAAGCCGAAACACGCGATCATGCGTGAAGCGGCCCTGCGCGGTTTCTCCACCGCCACCGACCTGGCGGACTACCTGGTACGCCGTGGCCTGCCGTTCCGTGATTGCCACGAAATCGTCGGTCACGCGGTGAAATACGGCGTGGATACCGGCAAGGATCTGGCCGAGATGAGCCTGGAAGAATTGCGCCAGTTCAGCGACCAGATCGAGCAGGACGTGTTTGCCGTACTGACGCTGGAAGGCTCGGTGAATGCCCGTGACCATATCGGCGGGACTGCGCCGGCACAGGTCAAGGCAGCGGTGGTTCGCGGTCAGGCCCTGATCGCCAGTCGCTAAAAGCATCGCTGGCAAGCCAGCTCCCACAGGGTTCTTTGTTGGAACACAATTTTGCGTTCGACCCAAAGACCTGTGGGAGCTGGCTTGCCAGCGATTACCTATTTACAAACGCCACAATACTCACTTTTTGGCAGCGATCATCGCCAAAAACGCCGGCATCGCCGCCTCTTTGTCCGCAGCAATCTTCTGCACATGCGGATTCTGCTCAAGCTGCTCCAGCAGCGCCTTGGCTTTCGGCATCTGCGCCAGCCAATCGATCCCGAACAATTTCTGCCCGACCGCACAGGCCAGCGGCACGCTGTACAGAAAGTACAGATCCGCAATGCTCAGGCTGTCGCCCGCCACGTACGGCGCGAACTTGCCGTGTCGGCCCAGTGCCGCAAAACCCAGCAACAGCTCGGCTTTGGTTTTCTCCTTGATCGCGTCCGGCACCGTCGCGCCGAAGAACGCCTCGCCATAACAGGCGCGCCCCGGCAGCTCGATGTACAGCTCGATTTCCTTGGCAATTGCCAACACCTGCGCTCGCTCGAATGGATCGCTCGGTAACAGCGGCGTACCTTTCTGGGTCTGCTCAAGGTATTCGAGGATGATCGCGGTTTCGTTAATAAATCCGGCATCGACACCGAGTACCGGTACTTTGCCGCGCGGGCTGATCGCCAGCGACTCCGGGGTCTGCGTCGGGTAGAAGGTGACTTCTTCGAACGCCAGGCCTTTTTCCAGCAGCGCCAGTTTGACCATGTTGTAGTAGTTGCTGACAGCGAATCCATAGAGCTTGAACATCACATAGCCTCCAGGCCGTGCGGGGTGGGCAGGCACTGTTTATAGATCGCCCGTCACGATCCTGCCAGCAGCATCACGGCGCTGAATGCGGGTAAACTGGCGCCTTTCCTTGAGGAGCCTGCCATGAGCGAGCCGACAGACATCGACAACGACGAAGAAGAGTTCACCGAGGCGACGCTGATCGAAGCCATCGAGAACCAGATCGAAAGCGACAACCCGCCAGCCGCCAAGGCGACCTTCAACAAGCTGACCCTGGTGGGTGTCGAGCGCGAAGAGATCCTTAACCTGATGGCGCACGTGCTGGCCTACGAGATTGACGCGATGCTCGACGAAGACCGCGCGTTCGATACCGAGTGGTATGAAACCGCACTGCGTGCGCTGCCAGAGCTGCCACCGGAAAAGCAGTAAGCAAAACACATCCCCTTGTGGGAGCGAGCCTGCTCGCGAATGCCGTGTATCAGCAAAAACAACGCTATAGACACACCGCTTTCGCGAGCAGGCTCGCTCCCACACAATTTGTCACCCATCCATCCAGCCATCTCTCCGGCCCCGACTACACTGGAATCCGCCTCAAGACAAAATCCCTGATCTGAGCACTGGACATGCCGCAAAAGCGGGTTCACCTTAGGGACGCTGTCGTCCAATTCCTAGAAAGTCTGGAGTCCTTATGTCGCTTACCCCTGAGTTGGTTGCCGAACTGGAAGTCCTCGCACTCTTCAACCTGGACAGTTCCCAGGAAGGTTTGAAAATTCATCAGACCGCTGCCCCGAAACACATCGCCGCCGCCAAACGCCTCTTCGAAAAAGAACTCACCGACCAGCCCGATGGCGGGTATCTGACCAGCCTGGGTCGCGATGCCGCGCAAAATGTGCAAACCGTGCTGACCATTCTGAGAGAGCAGGAAACCGCCTGATTCCCCTTCTTTTGCCCACGGGAACTCCTGCCACGGGATTTCCGCGGGCCTGCCTGGCCCTCGCGCTAAAAATCTGACGTCAAAAAACAAATTCAGCTTAAAAGTCCCGCCGTGCAAAGGCTAAACTGCCTCCCATTCCGAGACCCTCTTCGTCCGAGCCCACGAGCCGGTTTGAGCTGACATGACGCGTACCCATGAAATCCGCCCCGATCTGGACGAAGGCATCGACCGCAAGGTACTCAGCCAGCTGCGCGCGCGTTTTCTCAAGCTCAATGAAGGTCGCCTTGGCCGGGCACTCGAAGGTCTGTCGACCCGCCAGCAAGGCGTGCTGACCCTGCTGCCGCTGTTCTTCCACGTCAATCACCCGCTGCTGCCAGGCTATGTTTCCGGCAGCACGCCAGCCGGGCTGTCCAACTATGAACCGGACGCTACCGCCCTCGCCGAAGCACAACGCCTGACTCGCTCGTTCTCCTACAAACCACGCCACGGCAGCAACCCGCCACGGCCGATTCACGGGCTGTTCCTGATGGGCAGCCTCGGTACCCTGGCCCAGGCCGATCAGAGCGACATGGACGTGTGGGTCTGCCATGCGCCGGATCTGGGCGAAAGCGAGATCGCCGAGCTGCGCAAAAAATGCCAGCTGCTCGAAGCCTGGGCCGCGACCCAGGGCGCCGAGGCGCACTTCTTTCTGATCGACCCGGTGCGTTTCGTCACAGGCGAACGCGACAGCCAACTCAGCTCCGAAAATTGCGGCAGCACTCAGCACTATCTGCTGCTGGACGAGTTTTATCGCACCGCGATCTGGCTGGGCGGACGCACGCCGATCTGGTGGCTGGTGCCGGTCTACGAAGAAAGTGCGTACGACCTGTACACCCACACTTTGCTGTCCAAGCGCTTCATTCGCGCCGACGAGACGCTGGATCTCGGGCATTTGGCGAGGATTCCGCCGGGCGAGTTCATCGGCGCCGGCCTGTGGCAACTGTTCAAGGGCATTGAGTCGCCCTACAAATCGGTACTCAAGTTGTTGCTGACCGAGGTCTACGCCAGCGAACACCCGAACGTGCAGTGCCTGAGTCTGCGTTACAAGCAGGCTGTGTTTGCCAATCAACTGGATCTGGATGAGCTGGATCCGTACATGGTCGTGTATCGACGCATTGAAGAGTACCTGACCGCCCGCAACGAGCCGGAGCGGCTGGAGCTGGTTCGACGCGCGTTGTACCTCAAGGTCAACCGCAAGCTCACTGGCAGCAGCCGCACCCAGAGCTGGCAGCGCTCGCTGCTGGAACGCCTGGCGCACGAATGGCATTGGGATCAGCGCCAACTGGCCTTGCTCGACAGCCGCAGCCAATGGAAAGTCCGCCAAGTCAGCGCTGAACGCCGCGCCCTGGTCAATGAGCTGAATTACAGCTACCGCTTCCTGACCCAGTTCGCCCGCAGCGAACAGACCGTCAGCCTGATCAACAAGCGCGATCTCAACGTGCTCGGGCGCCGCCTGTACGCGGCGTTCGAGCGCAAGGCCGACAAGGTCGAATTCATCAATCCCGGCATCGCCCCGGACCTGGCCGAAGACACCCTGACCCTGGTGCAGTCGCCGAACAAGAAAGAACCCGGGCAAACCCAGTGGGGCTTGTACAACGGCAGTCTGAACGCTTTGGAATGGGAGCACTTTGCGCCGATCAAGCGCAGCCGCGAGTTGCTCGAGCTGCTGACCTGGTGCCATCGCAACGGCGTGATCGACAGCAGCACGCGCCTGGCCCTTCATCCCGGCAGCAGCGACATGAGCGAGTTCGAGTTGTTCAACCTGCTCGGCAGCCTGCAGCAGTGCATCGCCCTGCCCCTGCCAACCGTTGCAGAAGAGCCGCTGCTGCGCGCCGCGATGCCGAGCGAGGTGCTGATACTGGTCAACGTCGGTGTCGACCCGCTCAAGCATCATCGCGACCTGAACATCCTGATGACCACCGAGCGCACCGATTCGTTGAGTTACGCCGGGGTGCGCGAAAACCTTGTGTTGACCCTCGATCAAGTCACGCTCAACAGCTGGAACGAAGTGCTGGTCAACCGCTTCGACGGTCCCCACGCACTGCTCGATTGCCTGCGCGACTACCTCAACAACCTGCCGCGCGGCCCGCAGCAGCCGTCATTGAAAGTGCGCTGCTTCTGCCACAACCGCGCACAGTTCATCGCCCGGCGCGTCGAAGAAGTCATCGACACCGCGCAGACCCTGCTGCTCAGCGAACTCAATCATCGCTACCTGATTCAGGTGCAACAGCACTATCACGTGCTGGAACTGGTGCCGGGCCAGGTCAATCATGTCGCGCTCGCCACCTTGCCGGCGCTGCTGGATTATCTGGGTGAAGAACAGCCGCGCTACAGCCCGCTGCACCTGGATCCGATGGCGCTGGAGGATCATGACCTCGCGCTGATTCTGCCCATGGGTCAGCCGGAGGCGATTCAGGTGTTCTACCGGATTACCGAACAACAGGCCGAGTTGTACGTGCTGGATGAGTTCAACGCGCTGTGGCAACAGCATCTGCCGTATCACGACGAACAGAGCCTGCTGGTGCCGCTGCAGCGCTTCCTGCAATCGATTCAGTACCGGCGAGAAGCACTGTTGCCGATGGACGGCAACCCGGCGATCAGCCTCGAAACCTTGTATTACCAGTTATTGCCTTCAGGCCCGGGGCGCGCGCGCCGGGTCGAAGCACGGCCGGCGCCGCAAACCCCGGTGAACAAACCGTTCTACGATGTGCAGGCAATCATTGGCAAAGCCGCACCGGGCGAAGTGCACGTCACCCTGTATTGCAATCAACGAGAATTCAGCGAGCTCGAACATGGCGACCAGCTGTTTCGCGTGGTCGCCCGGGAGATCGTCGAACAGCGCCGCGAGACCGAGCGCTATCGCTGCTACATCACCGACCTGGACCTCTCGGGCCTGCTTGGTGACGGGCAGAGTTCAAGCAATCTGTATTTGCGCTACAAGGCCGACCTGGAGCGCGCCCTGAACGAGGCGCTCGAACAGATCTGAGGCGGGGTCACTCGCGGAAATCACCGCCGTTGGCTGGTTGTGACTCGACTTCCAGCAAGGTCAGTTTCAGGGTCTTGCCACCCGGCGCGGGCCAGTCGATGTGCTGACCGACCTTCAGGCCCAGCAGCGCGCTGCCGACCGGCGCGAGGATCGAGATCTTGCCTTCGTCGGCGTTGGCATCCTTGGGGTAGACCAGCGTCAGGTGATAATCCTTGCCGCTGCCTTCTTCGCGGCAGTGCACGCGGGAATTCATCGTCACGACATCAGCGGGCACTTCATCGTGGCCGACCAGTGTATCGGCGCGGTCCAGTTCGGTTTGCAGCGCGATCACGCCCGGCGCAGCCTGGTCTTTCTCGTTCAGGTTGTCGATCAGGCGCTCCAGACGTTGTACGTCCAGACGGGTAAGGGTGATGGAAGGTGCGGTCATGATTCGGGCAGACTCCTTTCTTCTGCACACAAAAAAAGCAAAACCCCGCCAAAAAAGACGGGGTTTTCACCAGGCCTCGATGGGTTGAGGCGTGTTCGGACACTATCACAGCTCAAAAAATATACAAGCCACCCACCCGACAGCCCCACTCAGCCCTGAGGAAACTTTGTGGTGAGGGGATTTATCCCCGATAGACTGCGCAGCAGTCTCAAAAGGCTGGGGCCGCTGCGCAACCCATCGGGGATAAATCCCCTCGCTACAGGATCGAGTCAGGCCTGAATTCGGCGTTGTCGGGCTTGGCTGACGATCACCCGCCGCCGCTCATCATCGGCCGAGCGCCATTCGCGAATATCCTCGACATGGCGGAAGCAGCCAAGGCAAACCTTCTGCTCATCCAGCCGGCAAACGCCAGTGCACGGTGACGGCACCGCTGGGCTGACGTTGCTGTAGAGCGGCTTGGGTGGGCGCGGGGCAACCTCGGTCACGATCAGATCTCTTCGAAATCCAGCTCAAGGCCGGTCTGGTCCTGAACGCAACGAGCCAGTACTTCACCGAGCAGTTCTTCAGACTTCTCGCAGCTCCATTTGCCCGACTCTTCGTCGTAGTCGAAATGGAAACCACCGGAACGCGCCGCCAGCCACAGCTGACGCAGCGGCTCCTGGCGGCTGATGATCAGCTGGCTGCCGTTGTCGAACTTGATGGTCATCATGCCGGCCGTGATCTCGATATCGTCGGCATGATCCTCCAGCAACTCTTCCAACGCCTGCTGGGTGGCATCGACCAGATCGTGGAAACGCGCTTCGGACAAACTCATTGTGGCAACCTCAAAAAATGTCGGGTCAGGCTCAAGCGCCGCAAGATACGGGCGCTGCCGGCCGATTGCAAAGATTAACGACCAAGCACCGTTTCCCATCCAGCACTGGCGCCTGTGGGAGCGAGCCGGCTCCGGGCGGCGATCCGACGAAAGCGGTGTGTCAGCCAGCAAACATATCGGATGTGCCGGCCTCTTCGCGAGCAGGCTCGCTCCCACAAGGCTTCAAGTCTATCCAGAGAGCCCCGCCGGACGGGAACCCCCTCGCATAGGCAAGCTGCCGGGTGGCCGGTATACTCCGGCGCAATTAACGCATTTTCAAGGATTTCGCCATGAAGCGCCTGATCTCTTCCCTTGCTGCGCTCGTCGCGGTTGCCTGCCTCGTTTCGGCCTGTGGTCAAAAAGGCCCGCTGTACCTGCCGGATGACGATCAGGACCCGGCCGAGCAAGCCCAGTCTTCGCAAAAGCAGCCGTCCAAAGCACACAAGCACGACGTTTACCAATAAGGGATCGCCATGGACGCTTTTAACTACCGTGGCGGGGAACTGTTCGCGGAAGGTGTGGCGCTGTCCGCCATCGCCGACCGCTTCGGCACGCCCACCTATGTCTACTCGCGTGCGCACATCGAAGCCCAGTATCTGGCCTACGCCGATGCCTTGGCGGGCATGCCGCACCTGGTCTGCTACGCCGTAAAGGCTAATTCCAACCTCGGCGTGCTGAATGTCCTGGCCCGTCTCGGCGCCGGTTTCGACATCGTTTCCCGTGGCGAACTGGAGCGTGTGCTGGCCGCTGGCGGCAGCGCCGACAAGATCGTCTTCTCCGGTGTCGGCAAGACCCGTGACGACATGCGTCGCGCGCTGGAAGTCGGCGTGCACTGCTTCAACGTCGAATCCACCGACGAGCTGGAGCGCCTGCAAGTGGTGGCCGCCGAGCTGGGCGTTCGCGCGCCGATCTCGTTGCGCGTCAACCCGGACGTCGATGCCGGCACCCACCCGTACATTTCCACCGGTCTCAAAGAGAACAAGTTCGGCATCGCGATCGCCGACGCCGAAGATGTGTACGTGCGTGCCGCGCACCTGCCGAACCTGGAAGTGATCGGTGTCGATTGCCACATCGGCTCGCAACTGACCACCTTGCCGCCGTTCCTCGATGCCCTCGACCGTCTGCTGGACCTGGTCGACCGCCTCGGCGATTGCGGCATTCACCTGCGCCACATCGATCTCGGCGGTGGCCTGGGCGTGCGTTATCGCGATGAAGAGCCGCCACTGGCCGGCGATTACATCAAGGCTGTGCGTGAGCGTCTGAACGGTCGTGACCTGGCACTGGTGTTCGAGCCAGGCCGCTTTATCGTCGCCAACGCCGGCGTGCTGCTGACCCAGGTCGAATACCTCAAGCACACCGAACACAAGGATTTCGCCATCGTCGACGCGGCGATGAACGATCTGATCCGCCCGGCGCTGTATCAGGCCTGGATGGACGTCACCGCCGTCAAGCCGCGTGACAGCGCCGCGCGCCAGTACGACGTGGTTGGCCCGATCTGCGAAACCGGCGATTTCCTCGCCAAGGATCGTGAGCTGGCGCTGGAAGAAGGCGACCTGCTGGCCGTGCATTCGGCCGGCGCCTATGGCTTCGTGATGAGTTCCAACTACAACACCCGCGGCCGTGCCGCTGAAGTGCTGGTAGACGGTGATCAGGTTTTTGAAGTGCGCCGCCGCGAAACCGTGGCCGAGCTGTTTGCCGGCGAAAGCCTGCTGCCGGAGTAACCCATGCTGCTGCGTTTTACCAAAATGCACGGCCTGGGCAATGACTTCATGGTTCTCGACCTGGTCAGCCAGCACGCGCATATTCAGCCCAAGCACGCCAAGCAATGGGGCGACCGGCACACCGGTATCGGTTTCGACCAGTTGCTGATCGTCGAAGCGCCGAGCAACCCGGACGTGGATTTCCGTTACCGGATCTTCAACTCCGATGGCTCGGAAGTCGAACAGTGCGGCAACGGTGCGCGCTGCTTCGCGCGCTTCGTGCTCGACAAACGCCTGACCGCCAAACGGCAGATTCGCGTCGAGACCAAGGGCGGCATCATCGAGCTGGATGTGCGTAACGACGGCCAGATCGGCGTGAACATGGGCGCACCACGCCTTATCCCGGCGGACATCCCGTTCGACGCACCGGCGCAGGCGTCCAGCTATCAGCTGGAAGTCGACGGCACCACGGTCGAACTGGCCGCCGTGTCGATGGGTAACCCCCATGCGGTGCTGCGCGTGCAGGACATCAATACCGCACCGGTGCATGAACTGGGACCGAAAATCGAACACCATCCGCGCTTTCCGGCGCGGGTCAACGTCGGTTTCATCCAGGTCATCGACCGTCACCGCGCGCAATTGCGCGTCTGGGAACGCGGCGCCGGGGAGACCCAGGCCTGCGGCACCGGCGCTTGCGCCGCGGCTGTCGCGGCCATCAGCCAGGGGTGGATGGATTCGCCGCTGTTGATCGACCTGCCCGGCGGGCGTCTGTCCATTGAATGGGCAGGCCCCGGCCATCCGGTGCTGATGACCGGCCCGGCAGTGCGTGTATACGAAGGACAAGTGCGTCTTTGAGTGAGCAGAAGCCATGACCGATAAGCCTCAGGTACCCGCCCGACAGTCCGACGAATCAGCGTCCGAGAGCCTGGAGGCGGCAGCGGTTGCCGCATACCTGGAGGCTCATCCGGACTTCTTCGTCGAGCACGAAGAACTGCTGCCCGCCCTGCGCATTCCCCACCAGCGCGGTGACACCGTATCGCTGGTCGAACGGCAGATGAGCATTTTGCGCGACCGCAACATCGAAATGCGTCATCGCCTCTCGCATTTGATGGACGTCGCCCGCGACAACGACCGGCTGTTCGACAAGACCCGTCGCCTGATTCTGTCGCTGATGGACGCCGCCAGCCTCGAAGACGTGGTGATCAGTGTCGAAGACAGTCTGCGTCAGGATTTCCAGGTGCCCTTTGTCAGCCTGATCCTGCTCGGCGACAACCCGGTACCGGTTGGCCGCTGGGTGACTCATGCCGACGCGCAAACCGCGATCGGCGGTCTGCTCACCGAAGGCAAGAGCGTCAGCGGCACTCTGCGTGAACATGAGCTGGACTTCCTGTTCGGCGAAGAGCAGCGCAAGCAGATCGGCTCCACCGCCGTGGTCGCCATCAGCCACCAAGGCATCCACGGTATTCTGGCCATCGCCAGCCGTGATCCGCAGCACTACAAGAGTTCGGTTGGCACGCTGTTTCTCAGCTACATCGCCGAAGTCATGGGCCGCGTGCTGCCACGGGTCAACAGCTCACTGCGCTCGGTACGCTGAGCATGGAACGACAGCTGGACGCCTACTGCGAACACCTGCGCAGTGAGCGACAGGTGTCGCCGCACACCCTGTCGGCCTACCGCCGCGACCTCGATAAAGTCCTCGGCTGGTGCATCAAGCAGAACATCGGCAGCTGGGCGGCGCTGGATATTCAGCGTCTGCGCAGCCTGATCGCCCGGCTGCATGCTCAGGGACAATCGTCACGCAGTCTCGCCCGATTGCTTTCGGCGGTGCGCGGGCTCTATCACTACCTCAATCGCGAAGGTCTGTGCGACCACGACCCGGCGACCGGTCTGGCGCCGCCGAAAGGCGAACGGCGCCTGCCGAAAACCCTCGACACCGACCGTGCGTTGCAACTGCTGGAAGGTGCCGTCGAGGATGATTTTCTGGCGCGGCGCGATCAGGCGATTCTCGAACTCTTCTATTCCTCGGGCCTTCGCCTGTCCGAGCTGACCGGGCTCAACCTCGATCAGCTGGATCTGGCCGACGGCATGGTTCAGGTGCTCGGCAAGGGCAGCAAGACCCGCCTGCTGCCGGTGGGCAAAAAGGCCCGCGAAGCACTGGAGCAATGGCTGCCGCTGCGGGCCATGACCAACCCGGCCGACGACGCCGTGTTCGTCAGCCAGCAAGGCCGACGCCTCGGTCCACGGGCGATTCAGGTGCGGGTGAAACTGGCCGGCGAGCGCGAGCTGGGGCAGAACCTGCACCCGCACATGCTGCGGCACTCCTTCGCCAGCCACTTGCTGGAATCCTCGCAGGATCTGCGCGCGGTGCAGGAACTGCTCGGCCACTCGGACATCAAGACCACGCAAATCTACACCCACCTGGACTTCCAGCACCTGGCGGCGGTCTACGACAGCACCCACCCACGGGCCAAACGCAGCAAAGGCGACGATTCATGAACATCCAGTTGATCACCTTCGACCTCGACGACACTCTGTGGGACACCGCGCCGGTGATCGTCAGCGCCGAAGCGGTATTGCGCGAATGGCTGAGCGAACACGCACCGAACCTGGGCGCGGTGCCGGTGGAGCATCTGTGGGCGATTCGCGAACGGGTGCTGACCCGCGAACCGGGCCTCAAGCACCGCATCAGCGCGCTGCGCCGGCGGGTGCTGTTCCACGCACTGGAAGACGCCGGGTACGCCCACGGCGAAGCTTCGGATCTGGCCGACAAAAGTTTTGAAGTGTTCCTGCAGGCACGGCACCAGATCACGGTATTTCCCGAGGTCGAACCCACCCTGGAAATCCTCGCCAACCACTACGCCCTCGGCGTGGTCACTAATGGCAACGCTGACGTGCGCCGCCTCGGGCTCGCCGATTACTTCAAGTTTGCGTTGTGCGCCGAAGACATCGGTATTGCCAAGCCGGATGCGCGGCTGTTTCACGAGGCGTTGCAGCGTGGTGGTGCCACAGCCGAAACCGCCGTACATATCGGCGATCATCCAGGCGATGACATTGCCGGCGCGCAGCAAGCGGGCATGCGCGCGATCTGGTTCAACCCGGCGGGCAAGGTCTGGGAAGCGGAGCGTCAGCCGGATGCCGAGATTCGTAGCCTGACTGATTTGCCGGCCGTTCTCGCACGTTGGAATGCCACCGCCTGCTGACACACAACCGCTTTTTTGTGGCGAGGGGATTTATCCCCGATCGGTTGCGCAGCAGCCGTGAAGTCATCTTGCGCGGTGTGTCAGGACTGTGGGGCGTGCTGCATTAGGGGCCGCTTCGTGACCCATCGGGGATAAATCCCCTCACCACAAGGCTCACCCCTAAAAGGGATCGCGGCGCGTCTGGAGTATTTGTTCCAGGCATGAAAAAGCCCGCAGCGACGGCGGGCTTTTTCAGCAAGCAAGTGGCACGCCTCAGATAGGGCGGCTGCCGTACTTGTTGTCCGGCTTCTTGGGCGGATCGGCGACCACGTTGGCCTCCACTTCCTGCACCTTGCCGCCGCGCGCAAGGAATTCTTCCATGGCCTTGGCCAGGGCGTCGCGCTCCTTGTTCTTGGCTTCGATGCTCGGCAACTCGTCGACCGACACCGCAGCCTTGGCTTTGCCTTTGGCAGCCGGGGCCGGCGTATCGTCACCGCCATCGTCTTCAGCAACGTCTTCCGCTGCTGCTTCCAGACCGTCCTCGGCCTCGTCTTCGTCGCCTACTTCGAGGTCGTCGTTTTCCAGATCATCGTCGCTCATGTTCTACCTCATGACTTGCGAAAAGCAGATTAGTTATAGACCAGCTTTGGCGACTGTCGAAAGTCGCCGGAAAAAAATCGGTAACCGCTGGTGACCAGCGGTTTACGCCCCTTCACCGTGCAAGGTGGCGAGGACTTTACGGGCACCGCCATGATCACGGTGCTCGCCCAGATAAACGCCTTGCCAGGTTCCCAGAGCCAGACGCCCAGCCGATACCGGCAGACTGATCTGGCAGCCAAGCACGCTGGCCTTGAAGTGCGCCGGGAGGTCGTCCAGGCCTTCGTCGTTATGCTCATAGCCGTCTGTTCCTTGTGGGATCAGACGATTGAAAAATCGTTCGAAGTCGCGACGGACCGCCGGATCGGCGTTCTCGTTGATGGTCAACGACGCCGAGGTATGCTGCAGCCACAAATGCAACAGACCGACCCGGCACGCCTTGAGTTCAGGCAGGCCGGCGAGTAACTCGTCCGTTACCAGATGAAAGCCCCGGGGCCGTGCCCGCAGGGTTATCAGAGTCTGTTGCCACATACAGTTCTCCGCACGTTCGGGGCGCATTCTAGCGCGCTCTGGGAAAAAACAAAGGCCCTAATATTCCTGCAATGATGTAAGCCATTGGCCGCAGAAAAATGCCCATCGTAAACACGACGAAAGCCGTACGAAAAATCCTTTCAGTTGCTCTCTCAATGACAAATCCCGGACAAAAAAATGCCCGGCAAGCCGGGCAAGTTTTTTCGATGCGCGTACTTACAGGTTGTAGCCGCGTTCGTTGTGTTGTGCCAGGTCCAGGCCAACCGATTCTTCTTCCTCGGTCACACGCAGACCCATCACGGCGTCCAGCACCTTGAGGATGATGAAGGTGACAATCGCGGTGTAGATCACTGTGAAGCCGACGCCTTTGCACTGAATCCACACTTGCGCCGCGATGTCGGTCACGGTGCCGAAGCCGCCCAGCGACGGTGCAGCGAATACACCGGTCAGGATCGCACCGAGGATACCGCCGATACCGTGCACGCCGAATGCGTCCAGGGAGTCGTCATAACCAAGCTTGCGTTTCAGGGTGGTGGCGCAGAAGAAGCACACCACACCCGCCGCCAGACCGATCACCAGTGCGCCCATCGGGCCCACGGTGCCAGCCGCTGGAGTGATTGCAACCAGACCGGCAACCACACCCGAGGCGATGCCCAGTGCACTTGGCTTGCCGTGGGTGATCCACTCGGCAAACATCCAGCCCAGCGCAGCAGCAGCGGTTGCAATCTGAGTAACCAGCATCGCCATACCGGCAGTACCGTTGGCAGCAGCGGCGGAACCGGCGTTGAAACCGAACCAGCCGACCCACAGCATCGCTGCACCCATCAGGGTGTAACCGAGGTTATGCGGCGCCATCGGGGTGGTCGGGAAACCTTTGCGCTTGCCCAGTACCAGGCACGCTACCAGGCCGGCGATACCCGCGTTGATGTGCACCACGGTGCCGCCCGCGAAGTCGAGTACGCCCCAGTCCCACAACAGGCCGCCGTTGCCGGACCAGACCATGTGTGCAATCGGTGCATAGACGAGGGTGAACCACACGCCCATGAAAATCAGCATCGCCGAGAATTTCATCCGCTCGGCGAACGCACCGACGATCAGCGCCGGGGTGATGATCGCGAAGGTCATCTGGAAGGTGACAAACACCGCCTCAGGGAACAACGCCGCCGGGCCGGTCAGGCTCGCCGGAGTGACACCGGCCAGAAAGGCCTTGCCCATGCCGCCGACGAAGGAATTGAAGTTGACGACGCCTTGCTCCATACCGGTAGTGTCAAACGCGATGCTGTAGCCATAAATGACCCACAGGACGCTGATCAGACCGGTAATGGCGAAGCACTGCATCATCACCGAAAGAATGTTTTTGGAGCGAACCATGCCGCCGTAGAACAGCGCGAGGCCGGGAATGGTCATGAACAGCACAAGGGCTGTGGAGGTCAGCATCCAGGCGGTATCGCCGGAATTGAGGACTGGAGGCGCCACCGGATCTGCCGCCATGGCCAGGCCGGGCATTACGATGGACAACAGGGCGCCTAGCCCTGCGAATTTACGCAGAGTCATATTGTTTTCTCCTGGGGCGTTGGGTTTGTGGCGGCGTTTAGATCGCGTCGGTATCGGTTTCGCCGGTACGGATGCGGATCGCCTGTTCCAGATTGACCACGAAGATCTTGCCGTCACCGATCTTGCCGGTGTTGGCCGCCTTGGTTATCGCCTCGATAACCCGATCCAGATCCTTGTCGTCGATGGCCACGTCGATTTTCACCTTGGGCAGAAAATCGACCACATATTCCGCGCCGCGATACAGCTCGGTGTGACCCTTCTGCCGGCCGAAGCCTTTGACTTCCGTAACGGTAATGCCCTGCACGCCGATTTCGGACAGCGACTCGCGCACGTCGTCCAACTTGAACGGCTTGATGATGGCAGTGACTAGCTTCATGAAACTCTCTCCCGAATTGGTGGACTTGCCCCAGGAAAACAAACCCGACTCAAGTCTAAGCGCAGTGCCTGGCTTTGTAACGCATCGTCGGCCTTACCTGCCCGACTGACGCCAGCTAACCGCTGCCGGCGAAACTCCCCGCTCCGCCTGCCGCACTGCATTCGTCACAGCGACTGCATCAGTGCATGGGTCACTACCGACTAAGCAGAAAGCTTGCCATCTCGCCAAATTCCTCTGATTTCAGTCCCTTGGCCGCTGCCGCAGGCGTTTGCACGAAAAACGCCCGACGGTTACGCACAACAACG
Organism: Pseudomonas sp. AO-1; assembly: GCF_019775695.1. NCBI lineage: Bacteria > Pseudomonadati > Pseudomonadota > Gammaproteobacteria > Pseudomonadales > Pseudomonadaceae > Pseudomonas > Pseudomonas sp. AO-1. The sequence continues at coordinate 398,542 of NZ_CP079947.1, read as the reverse complement.
GTGCGCTGCCGTCCGTCCGCTTGCGCGAAAAGCGTGCATCCGGGCCTGCGTCAATGACTATAGACACTGCGTGATACACTGCGCGCCACTGTTTACAGGACACATTCCATGCTCGCGCCCAAAGACTTCCTCGACGCCCTGAGCGGCACTGCCTCTCGCCTGTTCAGCGGCGACACCCCGCTGCCAAAAGCCGAAATCGAAAGCCAGTTCAAGATGCTGCTGCAAAGTGCTTTCAGCAAACTGGATCTGGTGAGCCGTGAAGAATTCGATAGCCAGATGGTCGTCCTGGCTCGAACTCGCGCCCGCCTTGAAAGCCTTGAAGCCAAAGTCGCAGAACTGGAAGCCAGGCTGACGCCGCCGGCCGAGTAAGACTGCAGCCCCTGGGCCGAGACGCCTTCAAGTTTGCGAGTAGACATTAAACCGCCCCCGCCGAGGCAGGAGCGGTTTCCGTCAGATCAATCCTCTACAACGAATTATTCCAACGGTCTCGCAGAAACTCGTACAGGCGAAAAGCCCATAACGCGATTCTGACGAGGCGCCACATATGTTTAAGAAACTTAGACATACTTTGGCCCTCCTTGCGTGGGGCCAAACCTCCGATGCACTTTCCGGCGTACGAACACCTTCGGGACTACACGTGAGTGTGTCCGCCAAGGCGGCCGGGTGTGGGTTCCCCGAATACAACACCGGCACGGGTCTCACACCGTGTCGAGGAACATGAAGTCTTTGCGCTCCCGGCCACACTTCGCGAATACCTCATGAGTGGGCATCGTCATTGCGGACTTTATGACAGACCTTAGAAAGCGACTTAAACAACTTGTATCAAGTCGTTAGGATGCGCTAGCAACAGGACCGTTGCCCCCCTTCAAGTCCATCTGATACTTGCGCCAATGAGCAAACATGCATAACCTGATCGCACGTGAGTGTGTCCGCAAAGGATACGCAGGCCTTGGCCTCACCGATGCCTGCAAACTGAAAACCGTCTACTCAAGGCGGTTTTTTTTCGCCTCGAAATTGGTTGACCTCCTCCCGCAACATCCAGTGAAAGTTCGCGCCCGCCAGCTCCCCTTTCCCCGACTACCCTTCAAAAACCCGCAGGAAGCGGCCCCCGATTCAGCTCAAGGAACGACCATGTCCCTGTCCATCGTCCACAGTCGCGCCCAGATAGGCGTGGATGCACCTGCCGTTACCGTCGAAGTCCATCTGGCCAACGGCCTGCCGTCGCTGACCATGGTCGGCCTGCCCGAGGCGGCGGTGAAGGAGAGCAAGGATCGGGTGCGCAGCGCGATCATCAATTCCGGGCTGCAGTTTCCGGCGCGGCGGATCACCCTGAATCTGGCGCCGGCGGATTTGCCCAAGGATGGCGGGCGGTTTGATCTCGCGATTGCCTTGGGGATTCTGTCGGCAAGTGTGCAGGTGCCGTGTCTCACGCTGGATGAGGTGGAATGCCTCGGTGAACTGGCGCTGTCCGGCGCGGTGCGGCCGGTGCGCGGGGTGTTGCCAGCGGCGCTGGCGGCGCGCAAGGCCGGGCGGGCACTGGTGGTGCCGCGGGCGAATGCCGAGGAGGCCTGTCTGGCTTCGGGCCTGAAAGTGTTTGCGGTGGATCATCTGCTGGAAGCCGTGGCGCATTTCAACGGACATACTCCGGTCGAGCCTTATGTCTCGGACGGGCTGATCCACGCGGCGAAACCTTATCCCAACCTCAATGAGGTGCAAGGACAGATGGCCGCGAAACGGGCTCTGCTGATTGCGGCGGCGGGCGCACACAACCTGCTGTTCAGCGGGCCGCCGGGCACTGGCAAAACGTTGTTGGCGAGTCGCTTGCCAGGCCTGCTGCCGCCCCTGTCCGAATCCGAAGCGCTGGAAGTGGCGGCGATTCAATCGGTCGCCAGCGGTGTGCCGCTGACTCATTGGCCGCAGCGTCCATTCCGTCAACCGCACCATTCTGCATCGGGGCCGGCGCTGGTCGGTGGCAGCTCGAAACCACAACCTGGCGAAATCACCCTCGCTCACCACGGCGTGCTGTTTCTCGACGAGCTCGTGTTTTGACTTTTTAGGTTTGGCTGTCAAAAATCGAATTTTGACCGTCAGATCAAGGGTTTACCATGACATTTCCGTCCGTAGAATCGTTGCCAATCTTCTCAAATGGGGTCCATTATGATCACTATCCGTATGAGCAGCTGAATGAATACCAAAGGGCAATATTTACCGACGCAACGTCGAGCCGTGGTCGGCTATGTTCATCCGTGAAGCAGATTACGCTTAAAAGTTTTGAGTGCTACCTCCAGATAACCCGTCAGCTGGCAACTCCGCGATCGCAATCGAAATTCCGAAAAGTGGCGGAAGGCTTCCTAGGTTTTTTATACTCAGAAAAACATATTGAAACGACTCCGCAACTTCGCACCCAACGAGCGAGGTTTTTCATATCAATAATTCCTTTCCTATCAGAGAAATACCCCATCAAGAAAGATTATTCATTCCCCTTGACTATCGAAGCAATAAACAAATACATAAGTGTGCTGAATAGCTTAGAACAATGCCCCAGAAAAATAGAATATTGGCGAGGGTGGCCGTTGCTAAATGTTTCTGGAGGGACGCATTTTCTTCCCTTATGGGCATTTTACCGAAAGCTTGGTGCCGACTTTACAAGGAAACTCTATTCTGAAACTCAGATTTTCCTATCAGGAAGGCGTTATCGAGCAATGCCATTGCTATCGAATTTAGGACATTTTATAGAGACTCAACCATCAGATATCACACCTACACACTTAAGTTCAGACGTGTTCATGAGCGAATTCTGGGATCGTTTTGTGAAGTATTACGTTACAACAGCATATGATAGCGGAAAAGGCCAGAAACTAAGCACCATCGCATCGGCCTGGAATGTACAATTCTCAGCTTTTGTGCGCAACCAACTCATTCCAGCATCTCTACTAAGTGGGGGGTATGCTGGATTACCCGTGTTACCAAAGAGACTTTATACCGATGCGGCTTCAAGAATCAGCACTGGAAATGATGGAACACTCGTTCATTCAAAATTATTGCACGATATTCCACTAGAGATTACCGACCAAGCGGCTATCTACCACATCTTTGACAGCCTACACTCATCAATGAACGACTTAACATCCTGGGCTAAAGCTGAAGTCGCAGATCTAGATGCCAGACTAAATCGTCGACTGCGAGAAGCACCGAATGGAACACTGCGCTGGATCGGTGGATCTGGAGAAAACGAGGGAGGCCAAATTCAATGGATGAGAGATCGCAAGAATCCCGCGTGCTTTGCTAATGCAGCACGAAATATCGAAGAGCACTCCTATTCATATATAATGGAGCGAGCTGTCCAAATTTTTGCTTCGCCATTTTCAGAAACAGCATATGAGCTAGGGTTAGCAACAACAGGCTCATTGTACCCACACTGCCTACTACTCGTAAGTATGTATCCAAAAATCACCGTTGGCTTCTTGGAAAACTTGGAGATATATGATGAGCATGGGAAAAAAATCGGTTTCATTCCAACCGACAACGGGTATCAATTAGTTGGGTACAAACTCCGTAGAGGGCACCGTGAAGCTGAGCAGGTTATTAGCCTTTGCGAGTACGGTGCATATCTTGTTCAACAAATAATCGACGTCACCGACTACGGCAGACGATACCTGCAATCTACTGGAGATGATAATTACAGATACTTATTATTATCCGCAGTTAGAAGCTTCGGCAAATTTCAACGACCAAAGTTAGCTTCGGTTACCACATCACCCATCCCAATAGAAAGACTCGTATCCGGCTTAAAAAAATACACGAACTTAAATCATGCTGAAGCTACGTACCTCGCACAACGCGCTAATCTCTCCACAATTCGCGCGACCGCTGGAGTAATTATCTATTTAGAATCAAAAAGCGCAAAAAAAATGTCCGAAGCTCTTGGCCATAAATCATTTGATCCATCGTTGTTAGCTCGCTATCTCCCAGCACCCATTTGGGATTTCTTTCAGGATCGATGGATTAGAATTTTTCAAGCAGGAATAATTATCGAAGCGATGAATGGGAGCCCATACAAACTGAAGGCTTCAGGTTTTGACAGCTTAGAGCAGGTAGAGGAGTTTTTATTAAACCACTCGATAAAACTCCCCCCTGAGGAATCAACCACTCGCTTTAGCGAGGCGCAGCCCGACAGCTCTATATTGGTATCATTGAATGAACAAATTTTTGAAGAACTATTAAAGCTTAATGATTCAAAGTACAAATCTAGCAGCCATTTACAATCAAGTCTTTGGAGAGATCTCAGCTCTAAAATTATCACTCACGTTGACTCATGCCTTAGTGATCGACCAGACATTCAGCTTGCACTCTCTAACGCTAAAAACAAACTAGGGATAACCACTTAAATGAGCGCGAACGAAAACATTCACGCATTGGCCTTTCTGGAAGAAATGTTCCCCTCTCAGAAAACTCGGTTTGAAAGCGAATGGTTGACCTCGGACTTTGATTCCAATACATGGTGCTTTGATTTCGCGCGCGGGCATAGATTTTGTATAAATTTCAACTTAGAGCTCGAGGACGGGTCTAAACTTTCCGACCCCAAAAACAAAAAATTACTGCAATTGTTCAAAAACTGGATAACCGTTCAGAATACCCAAAATTTAAATCAAGGGGTAAAACCAGGCAGTATCACCGCGTACGCTAACACGCGAAGAGCGATAAACATCATTGACTACCTTTTGCTGAACAGTTCGCGCCTTAAGCTCGCCAGCCATGGATTGAATCTTCTAACAGAAAACGATGTCGCATCGTTTTTTTATCAGTTGTCGAGTTCGGAGAAAATTGCCGAAGGGGTCTATAACTGGCGGCAAACCGTGGTCGATTTCCTAAGAAGATCCAGTGAGTGTAGCGATCAGATTGTTTTACGTTTCGCTGAAGAAAATCCCGATCTCTATTTTTTAATGATTCAAAATGAAACAGCGTATGGCCTTTCGCCTAGCGAAACTCTTAAAGTCAAAATATGGCTACACGAGAACGATTATTACAATCCCATTCTTAGCTCAGGGTACAGGTTATCGGTAAACATCACCCGACTGGCATCACAAATCTATAAAAACACCCTTGTGGGGGGAGCTATAAAAAGTGCTTTACCTGAGCTAAATCTGGCTCCTTATCCAGGGATGACAACTGAGTACAATGTAGTTAGCGTTCGCGCGGCAAATGAAGATACGATGTCAGATCGACAGTTTACCAAATATTATGCAACTTTTATGGCGATAAACAAACTTCCAGAATTAGGAATTGAAATTCCCAGTCATGCTTTTACTACGCTCAGTTTGAGTTCTTTGAAAGCGCACCTAAATTTAGCGCAAACCATGCGGTTTAAGACATTGAGGCCGAGCATCCTATTACCCGCTCTGCAGAAGGCTATCGATTTTATTTACGAGTACGGGATGACATTTTCCAATCTGCTTCTGCTGTTATTGCTGCTCAAGCAAAGTATGGTGAGAGCGTAAATGATCCGGATTCGGATTGGTGGGTTCGCAAAGCTATCGCACCTCGTTTAGCTGAATTAGGAGTACAGTGCTGGAGTCTCAGCTCCAAGATGCTGGCTGGCAAAAAACTTTCTAAAGAACTTAGAGAAAACAAAGTTCAGGAATACTTTAAGAGACTTCGCAATAACGAGGGGCTGTGGGAACTGCTACGAGTATATTATGGCGCAGCGCAATTAATCATCGGATTACTGATGGCGCGGCGCCAATCGGAACTTACAAGCCTGATGCCGTTTGAGTGCCTTGATGAATCAAAGCGCAATTTAGTTTTTTTTAACGCAAAGTCCGGATTTTTATCCAATAAACAAGTTTTAAAGAGACCCATTCCAAGTATCGGGGTTCACATTATTGAAACCTTGGAAAACTTCCAAAGCCTGCTGCTCAAAAATAAATTAATCACTGAACGTACTTATTTGTTCGCCCCACCTGACAGATATGCAAAAGGACTAAAAAAGAGCTTACATTCGCCCGCATACAATAGAAGCATTGATTTTTTCTGCGACTATATTGAGGTACCTCGAAACAGCGAAGGATCAAGATTTTATTTTCGCCAGCACCAACTCAGGCGCGGCTTTTCGATGATATTTTTTTGGGGCAATTCGTTTGGTGGTCTTGACACATTACGATGGTTCTTGGGCCATGCGGATCTTGAGCACCTCTATCATTACATTACTGAAGCGACTCCTGGAGAAGTACTTCGCGGAGTAAAAGCAGCTTACCTAGCAGACTCCTTAGCGGCTGGCGACAAAGAGGTATCCAATGAACTCGCGGAAGCTCTATTTTCACATTTTGGAACATCTGAATTCACCATATTGGATTCTCAAGAAGTAGAAATCTACTTGGAAATGCTAATCGAAAACCACTCGCTGACCGTCGAGCCGCATTTTATTAAAGTAGACGACGTAACTACCTATAGACTTGTAACAAAGCTGATAAAATCAATATGAGCAAAAAACTTCATTCGACAATCAACCTCTACGATTTACTTCTCGATATTGCCTCTCATCCACACAAATACCGAGAGTCATCAACAGGAGCTTTCTTAAAATCACAAGGCTCATTATCTGGATACTCAGCTCCGGATAATAATATCTATCCATGCTCTTTAAACACGTTGAAAACCCGTGCGGATTGCTTCCTTGCAGGAGGCTTTGAGGCTATGGACCATGCAAGAATTTCGGCATTAAAATCATTTTCGCCAGTAAAGGCTGTTATTTCTGCTCAAGACAAACCTAGAACGCTAAAAGATGACGTCATTGCCCTCAAAAGAGAAATACAGTTTCTCAACGAAGAAATCCTTTGCTACACCATCGCATTAGAAACAAGCATGGAACAGGCGAGAGCGTACGCCAAGAAGACAAACAATATAGTAAATGTTCAGCTCTGCGAAAAACAACAATCAGAAATTTATGCGCTATTGAAACATCCCAGGGCCACTGCCAATGACTAAACTTTATCGTTTGACTTCAGAGCGCTTTCAGTTGCCCTTAGCACTACTTTCCGATCAAACTTATATTTTCAACTCAGCTTCATACATCCCAATGCTTCGTTATCCTAACGGCACATGGTGCCACTATTCTAATTGTTACATGCATTCTCTTTATAAAAAAGGATTGTCGCGTAACAACAAAGGCGGAACATTAAAAACCTATGCAGGTAATATAAGCCATTTACTACGTTTTTGTTCGGATAACGCTATTGATGTTGCGCAAATGACCGATAGCCTTTTTATACTATTCATGCAGACGTTGCTTAACGACAAGAAATCATTGTCTACGACACACGCACTTCGGTCGACAACTTCAATACTTACGATAGGGAAGAACTGTATCGACTTACTGGCCTATATCGGAAAGATCACCGGTAGAGATGAGTTTGTCGGTAAAGATGGAGTGATCAAAGCTGAAAAAAGAAAAACTGAAATAGATATCGGGAAGGGAAGAAAGCGCATCACCAAATATTATTGGCATCACCGTTCATTTCCTGAACCATCTCCTGATAAGAAAAGATTCCCGATTACTGAGGCTCATTCTAATGCCATTATCGACGCGGCCGCTGGTACTGAGGACCTATTTCTCAGAAAGCGTAGATTCGTCATGCTTAAACTACTTGCCCATACTGGTTGCCGACGTTCTGAACTGGTTTCGATAACGACGCATGATGTATATGCAGCACTTCATGAGCCAACCATCGGCTTAAAATTGATGACGGCGAAAAAGCGCGGAAACTCAATCCATCATCGATACTTGCCCATCTCAATTCCGGATTTGAAATTCATCGTTTCTTATATTGAATTTAACCGACTCCCAAAAATTAAATCTCTGGGAGTTAAGGACGATGGCTTGCTGTTTATCAGTGCACGTACTGGAAAGGGCCTTATGCCAAATACGATCACACAAGAGATCTCAGAGCTGGCAGGACTAGCTGGCATCAATGAGCGCTTATCTCCGCACATGTACAGACATCGCTTCATCACTCAATATTTCATAAAATTGATTATTCAGCATGACTTTAACAACTCAGATGAGTTCAGGAACTTACTAATCAACACTGAATCCTTCAAACGTGAGGTGCAACAATGGACAGGTCACACAAACATTAATTCTTTAGATAACTACATACATCTTGCTTTCTCAGATATATCCAACAGAAAAGAAGTTGTGGAGGCGGCAATCCGCAGCGAGCACCTTTCATCGTTACTACAAACTGTCAAAATGGCCCAAGCAGAAATAAAAGCGGGATTTTCCTCATCATCAGTTAATGAGCTGCTGAATACGATATCCGAATATCTAAATGAGCTTCAGCACTCGGCCTAACAAGCGTTATTTGGAACTACCAACCTCTTACTAGCACACCAAAATCAAGAGCAAATGAGATCAGGGCCGATATTGTCGAGTGGCCGTTCACGTACATTGCACAGCGATTAGCTTATCCGAATCGCTTCCCCCCCCTCGTTAACCATTGGCGTAAAATTCGCTAAAGTCGCATGCCGGCCCTGAGGCTGGAGAGAATTGTCAGGCCTCCTTATCTTCTGCAGATATGTATTTAGGCGAATGTTTGCTTGCACCAGCCAGGCCTCCAACTGGCTCAAAATCTCGGTCATAGCTTGCTGCGCGTTCCAAGAATCTGCTCTGTTTGAGAGACCGCTTTTCCAGAACAGAGCGGGCTATCCGCCTGTATTCGACAATCTGCTTAAGCTTTAAAAGTATCTTCTTTGGTCTTCTCATGATGATCCTGGGGGTATCGATGTAGGCGTTTATGGAACGACTTGCTATAGACGATGCGAATTGCAATCAGCATGCCTATCATGCGCCACAGCAGCCTTGGAGACATTCCCTGAGCGGTTTATCAGCCTTGAGGAGCCTTATGCATAGTCCAAATCTTTCTGAACTACTTGCTCAAGTAACAGAGATCGTTCAACACGCAGGCGCTCTCCTCGCGGCCGAGTGGAGTCTTCCAGAGGGACCTCGAGGCATTGGTGACAAGGCCGCGATCGATGTCGAAATCGAATGTTTTTTGCGGCCAGAACTTCTCAGCGTGTTCGACTGCGATTTTTGGGGCGAAGAGACCGGGCACGTTCTGACAGGGCAGTCGTGGTGTTGGGTTGTAGACCCTAACGATGGCACCAGTGATTTTTTGAATGGCATGAAGGGATCAGCGATATCAGTGGGGCTACTGCATAACACCACTCCCGTGATGGGGGTCGTATACGCACCAGTGACTTCTGAGGGGCGCCCCGACTGCATCGGTTGGGCTGAGGGCACCCCCCATTTGATTCGCAACGGTCGAGCAGTGTCTGTACGCCTCGAGAATAAACAGCTTTCGAATCAGAGCACGATCATGGTGAGTGCAGCAGCGGTGACAAAGCCAGAACTCAATCGTGAACTGTGTGCTCCAGGACATTTCCATGCAATGCCATCGATCGCGTACAGACTGGCAAGAGTGGCTGCGGGTGACGGAATTTGCGGCATCTCTCTCTACGCTGTTTCAGCGCATGATGTTGTGGCTGGTCATGCGCTGTTGAGAGGTGCCGGAGGCGTCTTACTGGATGAAAATGGGTCCGAGATTCGCTATGCGACAGAGGCACAGATGACGGCAGTTTCGCAACGCTGCTTTGGTGGATCACCCTCAGCATGTCGCGAGTTGAAAGCTCGTGAATGGAATCTGGTGCTCGGGGGTTTTAACGCTATTGATTAGAAACCTGACGATTGACCATCAGGATCGGTCAAAACCATGCTCTACGCGAGTAATTGAACTCCACGGGGTCACCCAATCGTGCCACACAGGACGGGGAACTCTCCGAGCGGTATATGTCCAGTTATACGTGAACTAGGCGACGAGCTTCAGATGAGGAAACATGGCCACAAAATCGTCTGGGATAGTGGCAAGTATGGCCGTCACTTTCTCTTTTGGAAGGCTGGTGGCCAGCATTGCTTCGAGTCTTTCAACACGTTGGCTTATTGAGACCGCACGATCCCACTGAATTGCGTATTTCTTTGCTGCGACCTTCTGCTCGATGAGCACCAAGTTGCGACTACTGTCGTAGGTGTACCGCATCGCCACTTTCACAGGACAGCCGTCTTCATCGGACTCGAGAAAGGTGATCTCAAATACCACACCATTCGATGTCTTACGTGATGTTGATTCGACGTAGGCATTTTCGAACAGGTTGTCGATGAGGTCACTAGGCTGTACGCCTCGGCTGAAATGGAGAGTCGTCAGCTCGTCAACGAGTAATTTGATAGATTCGAGGCTCATCTCAGCATTTTCCTCAGCTCAGCGATGACTACTTCCACGTGCGCGATCGACTCGGAAAGCGAGGTATTATCACGCTCAGCTACCTTGCCGTACTTCTTAGCCAGCTTGGTGTTGATAAAGTTCACCAGTATACCGTCGTTGGGCGTATTCGGCTTTGCCATCGGAACGTGGGCTGCGAATTTCCGATAGAGCGTAGAGCTTTTCTCGTCGATTCCTAGGTCACTGAGCAGCGTGGCAACTTCATCTTGGGCTTTTTTTGTAAGGATCTCTCGAAGCTGCTTCCGCGCGATCTCTGGTCGCTTTTCCATGAGGGTAGGGTCGATGACTTGGGCGGCTTTCTTCATCTCAGCGTTGCGGATGACGTTCGTCAACTGTGCAAGCACGTCAGCGTCGTAACCCTCTATACCTGGCAACTCTTTAACTTTCTGGGCCGCAAAAGCATCGATTTCAGCTCGCTTATCAGAGAAAATCTTGTTGAAGTCCAGGTCTTCCAAATAGGAATCTTGATCACTTACAAAAGCTTCGGAGGAACCTACCCCCGCCAGGGACTCCTCTTTTCGATCGTATTCCTGGTCAGTAATTATGTATTCCTTGGTGCGTTGATGTTTTGCTCGATCCACCTCCTTTTGAAACGAGCTCCACATCGCATCCAGGCCGGTTTCCTCGTGGTAGATCACAACAGCGTTGTTATCAATCTCGAACGCTGTGATCTCCTCTTTAGGAATTGCGCGTAGCACCCGGCCGACGATTTGAGCAAAAGCATTCAGGCTTCGATAGGGTCGAAAAAGTGCGAGAACCGTAAGGTATCTATGATCATATCCTTCCATCAGCATGTTCACGGAGATGACCACGTCGCACTGATTGTTATCGATCGTTCTGAAAGCGGCATCGATGTCCGGCTGCTCCATGTAGCTATGAACAATCGCCGCTCTCAGATTTTTGGCCTCGTACCAAGTACGCAAATCCTCGGCATGGGCAATACTGCAGCCCACAGCGAGGATTTTGTGAGGCACTTCAGGTGACGCTTTCTTCAGTTCGGTAAGGTTGTAAATGCTCTGGTTAATCACGTCCAGTGAGCATTCCTTGGACAATGCAACGCTGCGCTGGACCCATTCAGGGTCTTTGAAACCAAGTACTTCCTCCTTTGACAGCTTAACGCCTGGCTGATCAGCCAATGTGAAATAGAGCTCGTGAGCATTGACCGTTTCTTTTCTGAGCCATTTGACGTAGCGGTCTCTCATCACCTCAGACAGCGGCGTTGTGTGAATCAGCTTTCCGGGCACTTCCTGGTTGTCACCACGAAATGGGGTTCCAGTTACAAAAAGCTTTTTAGCCTTGGCGAAGTAGCCAAGTGTCTTTTGCCAAGTTTCAGCCGGCGCATGATGCCCTTCATCGACGATGATCAGGTCAAAGAAGTCAGGTGGGACTCGCTTGGTCAGGCACGTAGAGCGGTCGCTGTGAATTTGCTGAATATTGGAGTAAACGATGTGGCTTTGCTCCAGGCTGCGCTGGAGCGTCAGTGAGCTGAATTCGCAGGTGACGGGCAGGTCATTTCCGCTGAAGATTACATCAAAGTTAATCCAGAAATTGTCCTCGAGCAGGTCCTGAGTCTTCCTGATGCTCTGCTTGGTCACAAGGCCAGGGGTGATGATCAAGACACGCCCTTTCGCCAATCCATATGGCACGATGGAAATCAGCCCTGACTTGCCCGTGCCTGTAGGCAGCACGATCAGCGCATCCTGGTCAGGGTCGCTCGCAAAATGCTCTTGAGCCTTGATATAGGCCTCAATTTGAGGCGTCCGCAGCTTACTGTTGCCTAAAATATTAACGGCAGTGTCGGTAAAGTAATTCATGAAAAACTCTCTGGCGTTTTTCTATCATCCACGCCAAAACCGCCGCTCAAACGAGCAGCATGCACTTGCGCAGATTTCGATAGAAAGGGCACTGTCGTCAGCAACGGATCCGGGGCGGGCATCGAAATATCCTTATTTCTTCATCAGCTGGATCAACCAAGGTGGTGTAGCTGAACACGCTTTTTATCATAATAGCCCAATGACATTGCTCAAGGTGCCTGAAATTTCGCGCCTGTTCATGCCGACTCTACCGAAGACAATTTCACCCGGTCGATCCAGCCCTTGAGCATGGCCGGGGCGAAGAACCAGAAGATCAGGAAGTTGAGGATCAGCAGGTCGGCCCACAACAGCTTATCCAGTTCAGCTTGGATATCCGCCGCCAGCGATTGGCTTTTCACCCCCAGGCGTTGCTCCAGCGCATACATTAGGTATTCGGGATTTTCCCGATTAGAAAAGTCGTCTCGCGCTGGCCCCCGGGTTCCAGTTCATTTTGTACACGATGAGTGTTAGGGAGATAAATCATCTCACCGGTCACGCCAGCGAATGCATCTATTGCTCATTTTTTGCATTTATTACTATAAAGCACTGGGCCCGTCGGTCAGTCATCAGTCACTAGGCTGGAAAGCCCATAAAACAAGGCTTATAGTTACGTAGTCTGTCAGAAATAGAAGCACATTCTTCTGACATCGGAGGCCCGGAATGTCTGTCGCGGAAACTATCTCAAACCGAATCAAACACATGAGAAAAGGCCAGCCTTTCGCTGGTTCTGTGTTCTCTCAGGTTGGGACACGCACGTCTGTCGACAAAGCTCTCTCAAGGCTGGTGCAGGAGGGGAAGCTCGAGCGCGTGATCCGTGGTATTTACATGCGGCCCAAGGAAAGCAAAGTCCTTGGGCGTGTTCGGCCAAGCCCGATTCAGGTAGTCGAAGCGGTGGCCCGGCGACGTAGAGAAAAACTCCAGATCCATGGGGCAGAAGCTGTCCGACGTTTAGGCATCAGCACTCAAATGCAGGTTCAAACAGTTTATTACACAAGCGGTTCGACCCGTGAGATTCGAGTCGGGAGAGCTGTGGTTCGCCTGCAGCACGTCTCCAGCGAGCACTTACAGGAAGCTGGCACCAGGGTAGGCGTGGCGCTTGTCGCGTTGTTTTACCTCGGGAGGAAAGAAGCTTCCACGTCGGTTATTCAGAGGATCTTGCGATCATTGAACCGTGAAGAATTCAGAAAACTCCAGGCCTGTAGTAAGCCGGAATGGATGCAGCCAGCCTTGGAGCAGGCTGCTAAGGACGTTGAGTGGCAACCTCTTATTTCGACCTGTCAGCAGAAGACCAGGGCAGCCTGTTAGCTCAAGCTGAAATTGAGACGGGCCGAGCCCAGGCCGTAATCGAGAAGGACATTTGGGTGTCCGTGGTGCTCCGAGAACTTTTTTCAATGCCAGAGCGCAAGCTTATGGCATTCAAAGGTGGCACCTCACTTTCCAAAGTTTACTCGGTGATCCATCGATTCTCGGAGGATATTGACATCACGATTGACTACCGCGAGCTTGGATGTGAGTACACATTGGCGGATCTGGTAGGGCTAAGCCGTGGTAAGCGAGACAAAGTGAGCGATGAACTCAAGGCCAAGGTCAAAGATTACACCTCCAATACTGTTCAACCGTATTTGCTAGCCAGACTCCACACGCTGGGCTGCGGAGATGAATGCACTGTCTCAGCCGACGAGAAAGGTGAAACGCTTCTAGTGGGTTACCCTTCGCGTGTCGCCGAGCGTGGCACGTACATGTTGCAGCACGTAAAAGTGGAGTTTGGCGGTCGAAACATCATTGAACCCAATGCAGTTCACACAATTGTCCCCGATGTGGTGGACCTCTTTCCTAATGTTGAGTTTCCAACGGCCGAGGGCGTGGTTGTCCTCGCGGCCGAGCGAACTTTCTGGGAAAAGGTGACCCTCATCCATGACGAATGCAACCGCGGGATCTCAGTGGATTCTGGACGGCTCTCCCGGCATTGGTACGACTTGGCGATGCTGTCGCGACATGACTGCGGCCAGCGCGCAGTTGCCGACCGCTCCCTACTAGCGGAGGTGATCGACATCAAGAATGTGTTCTTCCGAAGGGCCACTAGCCAATACGAGCTGTGCCTAGCAGGGGCACTCGTGCTCATCCCGAACGCCGAGAACGTCGTTCAGCTCGGACGTGACTACGATGCCATGCAGGCATCCGGGATGCTGAATGGTCATGTTTTTACCCTTGAGGAAATCCTCGCTGACCTAGCGGCTTTGCAGGACCAGATCAACAACAAGGCATCGACGCCTCTTCGGGCTCAAACCTGAACCTAGCACTTTCCAGGATAACTATCCCGATTCCAGAATGAAGTCATCAGTTGATTCAGCCATCGCACCTTCGACGACCTCGTCGCGTATGAGCTTGGCGGCAATGGCCCTAGGGGGTGCAATTGCGCAGGCCGCAGTTCATGGCCGAATTCAGCCCTTCACGACAGGCAGAAATCGGCCGATTCTGTTGAAAAAGTCGGCCATGTTCTCCACGGCAGAAAAGTACGCGCTTGAGATTGAAATCTTTACTTTGAGCAGAGGATTCCGGGCTCAGATTTCGCGTAGCTGCGCGCAAAAAAGGCATTTTCAGCAGTCAGTACGAGGGCAGTATGGAAGGACCGACTTTTTCAACACAATCGGCCAGTAGCAGTCATTCAAGCTTGATCAAAACCATGTCGCGACGCTTCGATTTCTATCGCGTTATTGACGCAGTCTGCGAACTTTTCCGCCAAATTAGTGCCGGTATTGCGCGGATGTAGATTAGCTCACCCACCAACTCGACTAGCGTCTGGGTGATCACCGCCGCAGCCGCAAGGCCCCGAATTTCTTCAGGCAATGCCAGGGCCAGTGGGAGGACGACCAAAGAGTTGCGTGTTGACGAGCTGAATGTCACTGCTCTGGCAGTCGTGGAGGGCAGCTTGAAAGCTCTCGAAGCCAAAGCGCCAACCAACGGAGCCAATAGCATGAAGCCGATGTACACGAGGATGACCGGTGCCAGCTGGTCAATGTCGCGAACTACCGAGGAAATTTGAGAACCGACCACCGCGATCAAAACCGCTGCCATTGCTGGGACGGGTAGCCAGGCCCAGGCGGCGTTCCAAGCGCCGACGATTTTCGACTTTTTCGCCAGCGCCGCTGTAATCACGGCCAATAACAACGGCGCGACAATCAACACGAGAAAGGCTTCAACAAAGGGGCCTACCGAGATCATGACTTCGGACTGCCCACCCAACATGAAGGCCAAGTACACGGGTAGCAGAACCAGCTGAAGCAGCAGCAGGATTGGTGTGGCTGCAAGGATTCCACGAGAGTCGCCCTTGCCAATATGAGTAAAGACCACCACGTAGTCGATGCAGGGGGTCAGCAGTACCAGGAGAGCACCAACAAGGATCGCCGGATGATCCGTGAGTCCCCGAGTGAGCCCCCATACCAACAGCGGTATCAGTACAAAGTTGGCGATCAGCAGGGCTGACATGAAGCGTCTATTGCTCAGTCCTTCACGCAGATTAAGAAAGGGAATCTGTAAGAACATCGCGTACATCAGCACGGCGATGGTTGGCGTTACCAAAGCGTTCAACCCCTGAGCAGCCACAGGCGCCATGAACCCACCGATTGCTGCGGCAATGACCGCGACGAAATAGATCGGTATTTGGTTCTGTTCAAGTGCGTCCCTATCCATAGCGCTCCCCTCGGGTATCAAAAAAAGGCCGTCAACCTAAGCAACACCAGCTCGTCCGTCGAGTGATGGTGTAGGCACACGGTCATGCCATTATATGTCACGTATCATCGCGGTTTATTTGGGGCAAGGTTGCTTTTCCAAAGGGCACAACAAGCTGCTCCAAATAACCCTGCGGGAATCCCCGTTCATGCAGTCCAACCTCTGCCTCGCCCAGCTTCCCCGCGCTGTCGTAGAACGTGCCGAACAACCGATCCCATACCATCAGAAACTCACCAAAGTTCACTTGGGCATCTTCGAAGTCACGCTTGTGGTGCCAACGATGGATTTCGGCGACCCCAAACACATGTCGTAACCAGCCCACCCGGTAATCCAGGTTCGAGTGCTGGAAGGCCAGGTGCACGCTCAAAATGCCAAACCAGGTCGCGACCACCGCCGCGGGTGCCCCTGAAGCGAGCAGCACTACCAGCCCAGGGCCGGCCATGAATGCAGCGTGGAGGGGGTGGCGCCGTTCACCGTTCATCCAGTACAGCCGTTCGGCACTGTGGTGAACCATGTGGAAACGCCACAGCCAGGGCACCTGGTGGC
Organism: Pseudomonas sp. AO-1; assembly: GCF_019775695.1. Taxonomy (NCBI): domain Bacteria; kingdom Pseudomonadati; phylum Pseudomonadota; class Gammaproteobacteria; order Pseudomonadales; family Pseudomonadaceae; genus Pseudomonas; species Pseudomonas sp. AO-1. The sequence goes on along the minus strand of NZ_CP079947.1, from coordinate 382,083 downwards.
TGATTCGATGCATGCTGTACAGACTCAGGTCGAGCACCACCACAACCAGCAACAGCTGCAGCCACAATGGGCTCTCAGTGGGAAATAGACGCATCGAGGCAGGTACCGCATCCCCCAGTTTGGCCACGATTTCTGCCGTGAACTGAATGACGGAAAGGTTTACTAGCAAGTGCAGCAAGTCCGTCTGGGTGTCCTGGTGATCTTCCAGCCACGCCTGCCGAAACGGCTGAAGATGCTCCAATGCCGCGATGGCCAGCAGCCCGACCGCAGCAACAAGGGGGGATGTCGGCCAATAGGGCATTCCAGCGTATAACGCCCACACCATGAAGGCCGCACAGCCGCCAAATACTAAGGGATAGCTCAACCTTCGAATGGCGAAACGAGAAATGCTGGACATTATCGGGCTCCTGAGTTGTGAGCCTTTACGATATGTGTGGGTACGCGCTGGCAGCTTGAACGAAAGAGCTAGCCTTCCTGCAGGCGAACCTCGGCAAGCGCTGAGGATGGATCTATGCCCAGCAGCGCACGAAAGGTTCGTGAAAAATGGGCGGAATCGGAGAAGCCTACCGCGTGTGCCGCTTCGGTCATCGATAGCCCACTGGCCAATAGCTGAACTGCATGGGTGAGGCGCAGCCATTTTGCATAGCTACGCATCGGCAGGCCGGTCTGCTCCACGAACCAATGGGAAAAACGCGTCGGAGACAGGTGCACCAAGGCGGCGAGTTGGTCACGCCGCACGCTGCCGCTGTGCACGGCTGCGCTGACCGCAGCCAGGCGCGGGTCGGTTGTCGGCAGGTCGATTACTCCCAACGCCCTCCGAACTGCCCTTCGGACATCGAGGGTCGTCTCGTCTAAGGCATCGATCAGCCTCGTCACGTCGGCCGTAGCAATTTCGAGCGGCGCCAGGGTTCTGCCCTCGGGCAGAGCCCGGGCTTCATCCGACAATACATCTAGGTAGATCGACATGACGATGTCGCCGCTGAGCCGATGGCGAACACCCGCAGGAATGCGAACCGCGGCCCCGGTGTGGCAACCCTGGGGGGACTCTACGGAGACGAGCGCATTCACTCCCAGTGCAATCTGGTGTGCCTGATGATGGTGCCAGTCTTGATGCCCGGCGCGGCCGATGAAGATAGCCATGCCAGGGGCAATCCACGCACGACCGGACCAGCGAGGCGAGTCGACCGCTGCGGGCACCTTCATCCCGTCCGACCTGCTTGTGGACTCGGTTGCGACAGGCTGCTCAGGAACAACAGTAGAACACCACCGACGATGGCGATATCCGCTAGGTTGAACGCCGGCCAACTCCATGTCTGGTAGTAGAAGTCCAAGTAGTCGACAACATAGCCGCGGAACGACCGATCGATGAGGTTACCGATAGCGCCGCCCAAGATCAGGCTATAACCCAAGGCTTCGCTCGGGGGGCGCGCACGACGAAGCAGCAGGGCGAGCACCACGGACACGGCCAAAGCGATGGCGATGAAAAAATAACGCTGCCAACCGCCCGCTTCAGCCAAGAAGCTGAAGGCTGCGCCGGTATTCCGGGCATGCACGAGATTGAAAAATGAACTCAAGGGAAGCGTTGAACCCAGCGCGAATAGACGCTCAACGATGGATTTGAACCCTTGATCGAGGGTGGCAACTGCAGTCGCCAGTCCCCACCAAAACCAAGGTGTGACGTAGTGCGTTGCTTCCTGATGTGCCTTCACTGGTGCTTACCTTGCAGTAGTCGTTGCAGATCCTTTGGTACTGGCATCGAGCGGAATGCACTGATCCTGGCCCGTCCGGTGTTGCCGATTGGTACCCAGAGTTTGCTGAACAGCAAGGCGGCCATTATCCGTGTGGTTTGGCCAAGCATTTCCCGGTAGTCGCGCTGTTGCCAGCCAGCCCGGAGCATCAACCAATGGCTGCATACGTGCAGCACTGGCAGGCGCTGACTGAGAATGTGGGCGCGCTCCAACCAGGGATATGCGCGCCAAGGCTCCTTGGCCGCAAGTGCCTGCTCGGCTTGCTGGAAGGCCATGCCGATGGCAGTACGTAGTTCGCTGTTCATCTCGCCCTCACTTGCGCAGCAGGCGCAATCCATTCAGGACTACCAACAGACTTACCCCCATGTCGGCGAATACCGCCATCCACATCGTGGCGTGACCGGCCAGCGTGACTACCAGAAAGATCGCCTTAATCCCCAGAGCCAGTCCGATGTTCTGCATAAGCACCGCAGCGGTTTGCCGGGAGAGGCGGATGAAGGCCGGGATCTTGCGCAGGTCATCGTCCATGATCGCCACATCTGCAGTCTCGATCGCGGTATCGGTACCCGCCGCGCCCATGGCAAAACCGACATCGGCACGAGCCAGTGCGGGGGCATCGTTGATGCCATCCCCGACCATGCCCACGGTAGCTCCGTTGTTGATCAGGTCTACAATGGCGCTGAGCTTGTCGGTCGGTAACAGGTTACCTTTGGCTTCGTCGATGCCCACCTGCGCGGCGATCGCTTCGGCGGTGTACGGATTGTCGCCCGTCAGCATCAGCGTTTTCACGCCCAGTGCGTGGAGTTCGCCAATGGCAGCCTGGCTGCTGTCCTTCACCGTATCGGCCACGGCGAACAGGGCCAGCACCTGAGTTTTGTTGGAGAGGATGACAACCGTTTTGCCCTGACGCTCGAATCGTTCGAATAACGCTTCGAATCCAGTCGAACAAAGACCGAGCTCCTCTAGCAATCGATGATTGCCCAGATGGTACTGATGAGCGTCAATAACACCGCGGACGCCGCGCCCAACAATAGCTTCAAAACTCTCTACGGCCAGCAACGGTATTGAGCGCTCAGCAGCCTGGTTGGCAATGGCTTGCGACACTGGGTGGTCAGAGCGACTGGCCAGACTCGCCGCCGCCGAGAGGTATTCCGCTGGCAGGTCTGTGCCAATGGGTAGGAAGTCGGTTTGAACCGGCTTGCCATGGGTGAGGGTGCCGGTTTTGTCCAAAGCCAGGTGCGTGATCTTGCGGCCGCTTTCCAGGTACACCCCGCCCTTGATCAGAATGCCTTTGCGAGCGGCGGCCGCCAGGCCGCTGACGATGGTGACAGGGGTGGAAATCACCAGGGCGCAGGGGCACGCCACCACCAACAATACCAGGGCACGATAGATCCAGTCGAACCACATCCCGTTCATCAGCAAGGGCGGTACGACAGCCACAGCCAGCGAGAACAGGAACACCGTCGGCGTGTAAATCCGCGCGAACTGATCAACGAAGCGCTGGGTTGGCGCACGGGCACCCTGAGCCTCTTCGACGGCGTGGATGATTCGAGCCAGGGTGGTATGGCTGGCTTCCGCCGTGACGCGATACTCCAATTCGCCAGCTTGGTTAATGGTGCCGGCGAACACCGTATCGCCTGGCCCCTTTTCCACAGGCAGGCTCTCGCCGGTGATGGGTGCCTGGTTGATCGTTGAATTACCTTTGACCACCTCCCCATCCAGGCCGATACGCTCACCTGGGCGAGCCCGGACCAGACTTCCGATGCCGACCGTGGCCACCTCCAGCTCGATCCAACGGCCATCGGGTTGCTGCACCGTCGCCTTGTCCGGAGCCAGGTCCATCAGGCCGCGGATAGCATTCCGAGCGCGATCGAGGGATTTGGCCTCGATCAATTCCGCGACCGCAAACAGGAACATCACCATGGCAGCTTCGGGCCATTGCCCAATTAGAATCGCGCCCGTAACGGCAATACTCATCAGCGCATTGATGTTGAGGTTGCGGTTCTTGAGGGCGATCCAGCCTTTCTTGTAGATGGCCAACCCGCACAGCAACACGGACGCCAGGGAAATGGCCGCAACGCCCCATTCGGGCACCAACTGGGTGAAGTGCAAGATCTCCGCGGATGCGGCGGCGGCTCCGGACAGCCCAAGCCGCCACCAGTAAGCGTTGGTCGGTGGATGCGGTTCGGTCGAGGATTGGGTTTCGGCCGCAAGCTGGGGAGTGAAGCCGAGCGCGCGGATCGCGTCCAACGCGGGCGCCAGTGCCTCCGGCTCATGGCTGATGGTGAGTGTTCGTTGCAGCAGATTGAACCGCAGTGCCGAGATGCCCGGCATACCGGACAGTTTGTCGGTGATCAGTCGCTCCTCGGTGGGACAGTCCATTTGCGCAATTACCACACGAGTGCCCTGCGCGGCGGTCAATGGCTCAGCCTTCATCCCCAATGAAGCTATGGCCTCCACAAGCACCTGTGGAGACAGCGGCTCGTGACGAACGTCGAGAGTTCGGTTTAGCAGATTGAACTGCAGCGCCTGCACCCCGGGCAGTTTCTCCAGTTTGCCGCGGATCAGCGCTTCTTCAGTAGGGCAATCCATTTGTTCAATGCGAAAGCTGCTCAGTTCGCCTACCGGTGCTGCCGGTGCCGCGCAAGCCGTTGCACTGCAGCTTGTCTCCGCAGAATCGCCGCAGGAGCTTTTTTTCGGGGTGTCGTCGCAACAATTAGCCATTATGGCGTCTCCTCTGTTGTTGCGCAGTGAACACCCTATAGTCGCTATATGGTCAAGGACTAAATTTTTGAGCAAAAGCGAAGGGGCGCGTGCATCAGGAGTGTGTTGAACCGCCCTCCACCAAGCCCGAAAGTATTCCGCAGTCCAAGCTTTGTCGTTCGTTATCGCAGCAGCGGCGCAATCTCACCAATTGCTCTTCCAGGACTTGCAAGGACGTGATTTGGGTTCTGACCTGAACAATATGACTATCAAGCAGCGCATTCACCGCCGCGCAAGGTTGCTGCGGCTGTGCTTGAAAGCTCTGCAAAACAGCGATTTCCTCCAACGACATACCGAACGACCGGCAGCGACGGATGAACAGCAGTCTTTCCACATGTTCCGCTTCATAGGCGCGGTAGCCATTGGCCTGACGATTGGGCGGTGGAAGCAGACGTTGGCGCTCATAAAAACGAATGGTCTGAATATCCGCTCCTGTCAGCTGTGCTAGTTGACCGATGCGCATCAGTGGTTCCTCGATAAAAATCTAGTATATCTACGCTTGACCCTATACCTACTATATGGTTTTCAATGGCCAGAGTGGAAACCGATAGGAAAAGTGGATCATGAGCGCCTGTGATAAATCCTGTGGTTGTGGCCCCGCGTCAACAACCACTGAAGCGGCATCTTCGTCGTCGAATGATGGAACATGGGTTAGCAGTTTTTTGGTGCCCAAAATGGATTGTCCGTCAGAAGAACGGATGATTCGGCTCGCATTAAATGGCTTGCCTGAGCTCCATTCATTGTCCTTTGATCTGGCGAGCAGGCAGGTACGCGCTTTCCATGACGGGCCTGTTGATCTGATCACTACAAAACTGGAGTCACTTGGCCTGGGCGCAACGTTACTGGGGACTGAACCGGCCAGTCAGGAAGCGGCCTCGGCCAACAGTTCCAATGAAGAGCTGACTACTGCCAAGGAGGCAAGCACGCTCAAAATCCTACTCGGTATCAATGCCGCGATGTTTGTCATGGAGATGGGCGCAGGTTTGATCGCCCAGTCGGCTGGCCTGGTGGCCGACTCACTGGACATGTTTGCTGATGCTGCCGTCTATGGCCTGGCTCTCTATGCAGTCGGCCGAAGTGCACGGCTGCAGGTTCGCGCTGCGCACCTGGCGGGTTTCTTTCAGATCGTGTTGGCCCTGGGTGTACTCGTGGAAGTGGCGAGACGCTTTCTCTACGGCAGCGAACCTGAGTCGATGCTGATGATGGGTATTGGCGCAGTCGCACTGGTTGCCAACGTCAGCTGTCTCTTGATGATCTATGGCCATCGCGAAGGCGGTGCACACATGAAAGCAAGCTGGATTTTTTCAGCCAACGACGTGCTGGCGAACCTTGGCGTTATCGTTGCCGGCGTGCTGGTCGCCTGGACAGGTTCTGCCTATCCAGATTTGGTGATTGGTACTGTTGTGGGCCTCATCGTCTTAAATGGGGCACGCCGAATTCTGGCCTTGAAAGCGTGATTTAGGGGCATTTGCTGGCTGCTGTTCACGCCTTTCCTCCAACCAGAGGCTCGTGACGTATGACTGATAATTACACGCTTGAGATAGAGCAGTTAATGGCGGGTTTAAACCGCACTATCGCCGAAGGGCATGCCGTCCAGAGTCGAGATGCGGCTTATGCTGTCTACCTGAAGTTGATGGCACTGCGCGAGCAGTCGGGCATCAGCGCTGAGGCAGAGAGACTTCTGGAGCAGAACTGTCAGAAGGCCTGGTTGCTCTATGAGGCCTTCCACCTGGAGCTGCAGCATGAGTTGGAATGGGCGAACAGCCGCAGTTACGAGGATGTTTAGGGCTCGTCATTGACGGAGCAGCAGACAACCTAAGCTCCCTACAGCACAAGAAACAACTCTCTCAGCCCATAAAAGAGGTTTCCTTTATGCCGTATCGAACGACAAGATGGTTGATTGCGGGGGTTTTTGCTTTGGCGATGGCGCCCGGATTTGCCGAGACGAAGTCACCCCCGAAGGTATTTGGGTGGGTGGAGGAAGGGCAGATTCAACCAGAAAACATCTCGGTGAAAATCAAGCTCGATACCGGAGCTTTAACCTCGTCCATGGATGCGAAGGATCTGGAACGGTTTGAAAAGGACAACGAGAGGTGGGTCCGCTTTAACGTGGAAGTCAAAGACAACATGACTGGCAAGATGACCAACTCATCCTTTGAGCGCAAGGTCGTTCGTAACGTAAAAGTGCGTGGCGCCGGCGGCGCGGAGCGGCGTCCGGTTGTGATGATGAAAATATGTATCGGATCGCGTATGTATGATGAGGAGTTCTCGCTGAAGGATCGGGGCAAGATGAATTATCCCGTGCTGATTGGGCGCAGTACCTTAGCGCGTATTGGAGCGGTTGATGCCTCACGGACCTTCACCGTGGAGCCGAAATGCGACACCCCATGAATGTTACCCTCCTCAATCGCATGACTGATTGCCTCAAGTAACGTCAGTCGATCTGATTGAGAAGACGATGCCACCGTGGTAACGCCACTTTTTCAACAGAATCGGCCAGAAGCAGTCATTCACACCCGTCGCCGAAGTGCTAATTGTTGTGAAGGTAGGTGGTAAAACCCGGCACGACAATGCGTGCCGGTTACTGAAACATCACTTTTTGATGGAGACAATCGTTGCTTTTCCACCCTCTAGTCGAAAAGAAAACGATACACGGTCTCCAACCGACAGCCCTGCCAACTGATCTTCGGCCACGGAAAAGGCCATGGTCATCGGCGGCCATTGCACTGCTGGAACGGCGCCGTGAGCGAGGGTCACCGTATGCTTTGCAGGATCGATCGCCTTGATCGTGCCCTCGGCATTGGCAACAGGCGTTTGCTTCGACTCCTGCTTCATCTGCATGCCTTCCATACCGTCCATTTTCATGCCCGGCATGTCCTCTGCCGTTGCAGAAAAAGACAGCGTAACTATGGTGCTCGCAATTGCAATTAGGGTCAGTTTCATACGATTTTTCCTTCAAGGGTGACGGGTTCGATTAGGAGGTTTCGGCGGCGCATCAAGCGATAGGCCGCCGGAATGACAAACAGGGACAGCAAGGGCGCCGTGACCATGCCGCCGACCATGGGCGCGGCGATGCGGCTCATCACCTCACTACCGGTTCCGCTGCCCAGCAATATGGGCAGCAGACCAGCAATGATGACGGCAACGGTCATGGCCTTGGGACGAACGCGCTGCACAGCCCCTTCACGAATCGCCGCAAGCAGCCCCCGCTCAGTGTTGTCGCCAAGGTCTTCACGTTCGGCCCAGGCATTTTTCAGGTAGAGCAGCATGATCACGCCAAACTCGGCAGAAACACCGGCCAAGGCGATAAAGCCGACCCCGGTGGCGACTGACAGATTGAACCCCAACAGATAGAGGAACCATGCCCCGCCAGTCAGTGCGAATGGCAGAGTGGCCATGATCAGCAAGGCCTCATCGAAGCGAGCAAAAGTCAGGTAGAGCAGCACGAAGATGATCAACAGCGTGGCAGGCACCACCAGTTTGAGTCGTGCGTTGGCCCTTTCGAGAAACTCGAACTGCCCTGAGTAGCTCAGGCTCATGCCGGGCTGCAACTTGACCTGCTCGTTGACCACCCTGCGTAGATCGGCGACTACCGAGGCAATGTCCCGGCCACGCACGTCGATGTAAACCCAACCAGAGGGGCGTGCGTTCTCGCTCTTGAGCATCGGCGGACCGTCCGTGACTTTGACCTTCGCCACTGTGCCGAGGGTGATCTGGCTACCTAGCGGGGTATAGATCGGCAATTGCTCCAAGGCACCGAGCGAGTCACGCCACTCCCGTGGGTAACGCACGTTGATCGGGAAGCGTGCGAGCCCTTCAATGGTCTCACCGACATTTTCACCGCCGATAGCGCCGGCCACGATGGACTGCACATCGGCGATATTCAGTCCGTAGCGAGCGGCGGCTTTGCGGTCGATATCAACATCGATGTAGCGGCCACCGGTCAGTCGCTCGGCCAGAGCCGAACTGACACCGGGGACCCCCTTGGCCACTCGCTCGACCGCCTGGGTGGCCGCATCGATCTCCGTCAGGTTGGTGCCGGCAACTTTCACGCCGATAGGGCTCTTGATCCCCGTGGCAAGCATGTCGATACGGTTGCGAATCGGTGGTATCCAGATATTCGTCAACCCAGGGACTCGTACCACTCGATCCAGTTCTTCCACTAACTTTTCCTGGGTCATGCCTGGACGCCATTGCTCGTGCGGCTTGAACTGGATCGTGGTTTCGAACATCTCCAGCGGTGCGGGGTCGGTGGCGGTTTCAGCGCGCCCCGCTTTACCGAAGACGTGTTCGACCTCAGGCACAGTCTTGATCAGACGGTCGGTCTGTTGCAGCAGTTGTGCCGCTTTCTGCGCTGACAATCCCGGCAGAGCTGAAGGCATATAGAGCAGGTCGCCCTCGTCCAACGGGGGGAGAAACTCGCCACCCAAGCGAGACATTGGCCATAGCGCACTGGCAAAAACCAATAGCGCCACCAGCAGCGTGATCTTTGGTCGACGCAAGACTGCATCCAGGGCTGGCTGATAGATCCGAATCAACCACCGGTTCAACGGGTTCTGATGTTCACTGGGAATTCGTCCTCGAATCCAGTAGCCCATCAGCACCGGCACCAAAGTCACTGACAATCCCGCCGCTGCGGCCATGGCGTAGGTCTTGGTGAAAGCCAAAGGACCGAACAGCCGTCCCTCCTGAGCTTCCAGCGTGAACACCGGAATGAACGACAAAGTGATGATCAACAAACAGAAGAACAGCGCCGGGCCTACCTCTGCCGCCGCTTCGGTCATTACATGCCAATGACGTTCACCCTTCAGTTCTTCCCCCGGATTGGCCGCGTGCCAAGCCTCAATCTTCTTGTGGGCGTTCTCGATCATCACCACGGCGGCATCGACCATGGCGCCGATGGCGATGGCTATCCCGCCCAAGGACATGATGTTGGCGTTGATGCCCTGGTAGCGCATGACGATGAAGGCAATCAGCACCCCCACCGGCAGCGAAATGATCGCCACCAGGGATGAGCGCAGGTGCCAGAGAAAGATCCCGCAGACCAGCGCGACAACGATGAACTCTTCTATGAGCTTGTGGCTGAGATTTTCCACAGCGCGATCGATCAGCTTGCTACGGTCGTAGGTGGTGACGATTTCCACGCCGGCCGGCAAACTGCTTTTCAGTTCGTCGAGCTTGGTCTTGACTGCGGCAATGGTCTCGCGAGCATTCTTGCCGCTGCGCAATATCACCACGCCGCCGACGGTCTCGCCTTCGCCGTCGAGTTCAGTAATGCCACGCCGCATTTCCGGTCCCAACTGGATCGCGGCGACATCGCCAAGGGTTACCGGCACTTCTCCCGAAGCCAGCTTGAGCGGGATCGCCCGAAAGTCATTGAGCGTCTTCAGGTAGCCGGAAGCACGCACGATAAACTCGGTCTCTGCCATCTCCAGCACCGCACCACCCGTTTCCTGATTGGCCTTGCCGATAGCTTCGGTCACCTCAGCCTGAGTGATACCGAGGCTGGCCAGTTTGAGGGGATCAAGCTGGACCTGATACTGCTTGACCATGCCTCCCACGGTGGCCACTTCCGCGACGTTGGGCAGGGTCTTGAGTTCGAACTTGAGGAACCAGTCCTGAAGTGCGCGGAGCTGCGCTAAATCGTGTCCGCCACTGCGATCCACTAGCGCGTACTGATAGATCCAACCCACCCCCGTCGCATCTGGTCCCAACGCCGGCTTGGCGCTGGCCGGCAACCGGCTTTGGATCTGGCTCAGATACTCCAGCACCCGCGAGCGAGCCCAGTACAAGTCAGTCCCGTCCTCGAACAGCACATACACAAAGCTGTCGCCAAAGAACGAGTAGCCACGCACTGTCTTGGCACCCGGCACTGAAAGCATGGTGGTGGCCAATGGGTAGGTCACCTGGTTTTCGACGATTTGCGGGGCTTGTCCCGCAAACGGCGTACGGATGATGACTTGCACGTCTGAGAGATCCGGCAATGCATCAATGGGTGTGCTCTGCACCGACCAAACGCCCCAAGCCGTGACGAACAGCGTCGCCAGTAATACCAGGAACCGGTTGGCCACTGACCAACGAATAAGGGCGGCGATCATGGCTGACCTCCCGACTTATCCAGGCGCTCGACCCGCAAACCATCGTCGGTCTGGCTCACCGCGACTTTAACCTTGTCCCCCGCCTTAAGGCCTTGCATCAATGCCGGGCTGGCGAGCGGAAACGTCATCGTCATGCCAGGCATGCCGAGTGTCTTGAAGGGACCATGGGCGAGCGTGACTTCTTTATCGTTGATCTCGACGACCTGCCCGTCTGCCTCATGCAATCCGGAGGTAGCTGCGTTGGGAGGCGACTCTTGCGCTGAACCGGCCACGATCCCCTTGAGACTGGCCTCTGAGTCGAGCAGGAACTGACCCGACGTGACCACTTTCTGGCCCTCATCCAGACCTTTGACGATGGCTGTCTTGCCATCGCTTTCCTGCCCAAGTTGCACTTCCACGGGGCGATAGCGGCCAGCGTCTTCGGCCAGCATCACCAAGGCACGTCGGCCTGTGCGAATGACGGCCTCGCTTGGCACCCATATCACACTCTGCTCAGTTGAACGGTTCAAGCGTACTTGCGCGGTCAAGCCGGGCCTGAGGCGTCCGTCTGGATTGGCGAGTTCCACACGTACCCGCAGGGTACGGCTGTCCGGGTTGGTTTCCGGCAGAATCGTACTGACTTTGCCGTTGACCTTTGTCCCCGGGAAGGCAGGCAATTGCGCGTCAACAGTTTGCCCCACGATGATTGATCCAGCCTCCGCTTCTGGAACAGCCACGGCCAGCCAGATGCTACTCAAACCATTGACGCGAGCCAGCGTCTCGCCTGCGGCGACAGTCATTCCCGACCGGACATTCAACTCTTGTAGTACACCGCCGATAGGGCTGGTCAGTGTCAGGTAAGGCTGAACCTTGCCGCTACGCTCTACCTGAGCAATCAATGCGGCCGGCATCCCTGTGAGCCGAAGTCGCTCGCGGGCCGCCGCTAACAAGTCAGCATCACCGTTGCGCTTGAGGGCAAGGAACTCTGTCTGTGCGGCCGCCCACTCTGGCACCAGGATATCCGCCAATGCCGCGTTGGCTTTAAGCACATCACCGGGGGCATGGGCATAGACCCGTTCCACAAAGCCGGGGGTGCGGGCCTGTATTACGGCGACATCCCGTTCGTTAAACGCCAGGACACCGGTTACGTTGAGGCTGGATTCAAAGACCCCACGGCTGACCGTCGCAAATCGCAGACCGAGATTCTGAGTCAGACCTGGATCGATGCTGACCGTCGCATGATCGCTACCTCCACTGGCGTATTGAGGGACCAGTTGCATGTCCATGAAAGGCGATTTACCGGGCTTATCGAATTTTTGCTGCGGGTACATCGGGTCATACCAATACAGCGCCTTGCGTTCGTCCGGCACATTGAGGCTTTGCTCAGGGGCAGTACCCGGCACTCCACTTATGCGTTGGTGACCAAACCAATAACCACCGGCAACCCCCAATACCGTCGAAACGCCCGCCAGCAATACCCCGCTCCATTTAAGCTTCATTGGCTGGACTCCCCATACGCAAAATAGAGTCGCGCACGGGTCAGCGCTTGCTGTTCCTCCACGTCGACTTGTTTGAGGCGAGCCTCGATGAGTTCACGCCTTGCGGCGACGACGGCGTTCAAATCGCCCTTGCCGGCACGGTAGCTGGCCATGCTGAGTTCGACCTTTTCCCTGGCCAGTGGCACCAGGCTTTGCTCATTGCGCTGGACCGCACGACTCAGGCGCTCATAGTCAGCAAGTTCACTCTCCAGTTGCTGGGTATGCTCGCGTGACAGGGCTTCGCGCTCGGCCTCAAGCTGACTGAGTTCCGCCTGCTTGGCCGCGATTTTCGGGTTCTGGCGTGAGTCAGGAAACAGCGGCAGGTCCCATGAAAACTGCACGCTAACCATGTCGCCGAACTGACGGTCGCGATGCTGATAATCAAGCTCCCAACTCCAGTCTGACTTCTTCTCCGCCTCTGCCTCCCGGACCTTGGCTTGCGCTTCAAGGGTCATCGGCCCATACGCTGCCAACTCGGGGTGGTGTTGTAGCTTATGGGGCAAGCCTGAAGTATCGACAGGCCATTGCGGCAAGCTGCCCACCGGCTTTTCGTTGGCGGCAGGGCCAATCCAGCGTTTCAGCGCCGCGCGAGCTTGAGCGCGCTGACGAATCAAATCGTCCTGCTGCTCTGCCAGTTGAGCTGCCTCCTGCCTGGGTGTCACTGCATCGGCAGGTTGAGCGCGACCGCCGGCAATCTGCGACCGGACGGTATCAGTCAGCAGCCGGTTTTCCTTGTAGAAGTCCTGGAACAGCGCGTCTTTGCGTTCAACCGAATAGCTGCTGATCCAAGCCAACGCCGTGGATTGGCGCACGTTCAGGCGTTCGACCCGACGCTCGGCGGCAGCGCGATCAACAGCGGCGCTGGCGACCTCGATACGGGCCTTGCGCTTGTCACTGTTGGGCATTTCCTGCTTGACCCCGACCATTTGCATGGTCATGAAATCGTCGTTGATGCTCCAGCGATCAGGGCCGCCGATGGGGTAGTTCTGTACACCGGCCAGCAACTTTGGGTCAGGTAATTCACCCGCTGGAATAGCAGCGCTGCTGGCGGCCTGTATCTTTGCATCCTGTGCAGCCAGCGATGGCGCGTTGTTTTCGGCCAGCCGCAATGCTTCGTCGAGTGTCAATGCGGCAGCGAAGCTCGGCAATGCCAGTACGCTTGCCGCCAGGCCGGCCACGAGGGACCAGCCTATGCAATAGCACTTGGAGTTCATGTTTACGATTCCTGTGATGATCCACTGCACGCGTCAAAAGACATGCGCACAGCTATGCCATCCCGTTAAAACGGGATGACGCTCAATTTGGGACAGGAATCAGACGCGAGGCGGTCGCCATACTCCGGACGAGGTGGGCACAGGTACGGAATCGCTGGAAAAGGGAAGCACTACAGGGCTGAACAAGGTAACAGGAGGTTTGAGGATCGAGACTTGCAGCATACCGCCTGTCTTGCATTCCTGACCTGGCTTGCAGGGTTTGCCGTGCTCGGTCGGGCTCTTCATGTCGTTGCAGCAGTCCATGCCCATGTCATCCATCATCGCCATGCCCATCGTCTTCATCGGGCACGGTTCCGGTGCCTGAACACCCGCCATCCCACTGAGGGGAAGCGCCAAGCTAATCACGAAGATGATGAAAAACCGCAGGTAGCGTTTCATGGGGTTGGAGTGTAGCCGTCAGATATGGCACTAACAATCAATTGAACACATGCTTGTAGCTGCCTTGCGCAAGGCGCTGAATGCACGTGATACAAGCGCGTCAGTATTAAGCCAACATTACTGTGTCAGCTAGCTCACTATCTCCTGACGTATTGCGACCAACCTTCAAAGGAGGGTGACTCGTACTGTTCCACTGATTAACCAGCGCCGGTAAAGGAGCAAAAAAGATGAACGGTGCGCACGTGAAAGGGCATTTCCAAATGTCCGCTATGGGTTGATTGTGTTGAAAAAGTCGGTTCTTCCAGATCGCCCGCGTACTGGCTGCTGGAAACGCCTTTTTTGCGCGCAGCTACGCGAAATCTGAGCTCGGAATCCTCAGCACAAAGTAAAGATTTCAATCTCAAGCGCGTACTTTTCTGCCGTGGAAGCCATGGCCGACTTTTTCAACAGAATCGGTTGATTACGGCCCTTCGTGTCAGGCAGCAATCGGGCAAACGCGGACTTCCAATATTATCTGCGAATTGGGGAGGTTCACTGGCTGGTTACGGTCGAGTTCATGTGAGACGGGTGCGACTCTTAACGACCGTCTGCTGGACTATCCGGCGATTAATCTTCTCCTTCCATGCCAACTGGTTTGCTGAGAGCTTTCGGCTTCGCATCGTTTGAAGAAGAAAGCTATATTCCTTTTCGCTGTAGAGATAACCCATCTTCCACGCATGCTCGATCAAGTCGTGATTTGCATTCGCCTTGAGGTCGCCCGCGATGCGCTTCAGCCCCTCAAACAAATTGCCAGTATCGATCTGGAGAAAGCGGTTAATGCAGACGTTACCGACATAGATTTGATTGCCATTCAAGCTGTTCCTGATATAGCAGTGTTCTTTTATGTCCTGACCACAGGGGCACTGATCGAAATCCTCAGTCACCTCGACAGCCACAAGCTTCCACTCTCGACGCGCCACATCGAAAATGTTTGAAACGGAAAGACTCAAGATGTGAGCTTTTAGTTTCTCAAAATTTTGGCTATCCATTGCAGCACCTCTCCTCCTAGCCTGTTTTACCGCACCAATGAATGCGTCCCTTCCTGATCCAAAAATGAGAGCGACACCCTGTAGTTCTCCAGATGGACGGATGTAGGGTAGGTCTATTTTCAACATCCACAGAAAGAGTCCAACTCTGCCTTGCGTCTTTGATCAGAGCTACCTCAAGGACATCCCCACAGCCACACGGGCACATGAATGCAGCTGACCAGCTTTCTCCATCATCAACCAGATGGATCAGCTGATTCGGGCGGATGTATTTCGGTAGAGTGTCGCCATTGACTCGGTAAGTCCGGAGCTCCGTTTCAAACCATCTGGAGGCAACCTTCCGAATTGCTGCCCAAATCCGAGTCAGCCAAGTCATTGTTCGCCTCTCAGAGAGGGTAGACCCAGTAGAGGTTCGCTTAGGCCAGAACCCAGTGTTAACGATTCTTTAGCGGCAAAGTCAGCTTCTGAAAAGTACTCGAACTCCTTCTCGGCCAGACTAAACATGGTTCGTGCACAGCGACTATTTCCATCCAGGCGATATGGGTAGAGCCTGGCTATCAGCTCCTGAACAACCATGCTTGCGGCCTGCATGTTAACGGTGATCACTGACGGAGCTTGCTCTAGACTGCCGGGCATATAGCCGGCCTTCACCTGTTCTGCATGGGCCGCAGGATCCCGTCGAGCTAACTCTTCCGCTCTCAGGGACGCTGGGGTATAGACCTTGCGATCCAGTAAGGTCGACCCACCAGGCTGAACGTAGTCGACCCGACCATGGACATCGAGAATTGCGAGCTTGCCATTTTTGTCTCGGCGCACCGGAATGACTACTCCAACATCAAAGAGCGGCATCATGAACGCGGCGCCAATTGCATCGCAGATAAAGCGCCCCTCCTCACTGTCTACGCAACAGAACAGGATATCGGCCTCGGCCACAGCAAGAACTGCCTCCCTTGTAGCGACCGAAGTCGGCACGCATTGCAAGCGCATGTCGGGTCGAAAGCCAGCCACGGCCCTACGGAGCACGTTCACTTTCAACTGACCAGTAAGAGCATCAGCGACTGTGGAGTTGATGATCCGATTGAGGTTCCGATCTTCGACCTGGTCGAAATCAACGACTACCATTTCACCGAAGCCAATACGCGCGAGCTGTTCTGCAGCAATGCTGCCAGTGCCTGAGTAGCCAATTACCGCTGCAGCAAGCCTGCCCAACTCTGATCGCATTTGTTCTGAAAAAGCCATTGGGCGCTGCGAGGGCTGGTCGTCATCACTCCAGAAGAGATGGATATCGTCCCCATACACCGCTACCAAATTGATCGGTTCCATCTGATGGTTGCAGTCATATGTCCGGGCTTTGATGGCCCCTCCCGGCACTATGATCGCGCTCCCATGAACCACTTCTGAATGATCACCTTGCTCGAGATTGGCAAACACCTGAGGTATGACCAAGGCATCAGATTCCGAGTCCGCAAGGGAGAAATCGTAGAATCCTCCTGGGTGGGAATGGATTAGTACGAGTGAAAGGCCTTCAGGTTCCGCTAGGTCGAGTGCCTCAAGAAGGCTTCTTCCAGGCCACTCAAGATGGTCATGAACTCGAGTGCACTGGCCATAAGGAACTAGTACTGCCTCCTTACACAATAACTTCAGCCTTTTCTCTGTTTGCATACGCTTGCAGAGTAAAATTGCCGCTGCTTCCAGACCGTCAGGTGGAAGAAGGTGTTGTTGAAGGCGCGTATGCAGCGCGCCTGTCAATATCAACGTCGTGTTAGCACTCATTGCCCTAGCTCCCGGGCAATGGACTCGTCAATCAGCCCCATGTGGGAGATCACAGAATCGCGCACGGGAGACCACTGCCCTGGATTTCTGTGGCGAGACCAGCGCTGGAATTCGTCGCCGTTTACCACCTGACGATGTTCAGTTTGCGCAATCTGGCCACCGCTTTTCAAAGTGAGCGGCGGGTTGCAATAGAACATGTCGATCTCTGCGGCCGGGTAGTTCTGCGGAATTTCTATGGCCACGCAGGTGCTTGTTTGGAGATATCCCTGCGGCACTGGGTAGTCCCGGATCAGCAACCAACGTCTGCCATCATCAACTGTTTCCCAAGCCAGCCCCCGAGCATCCAGATAGGTCTCGTCTTTAGCCAGCAATACGAAATTCCGCCGCATGGAACACGCGACTTCGCCGTTATTGATCGTGTCAGAGAGGAGCTGAAGGCGCTCGATGCCAGGCTTCGTCAGGTCAATGCTGTCCGCCAATCCGACTTCGCGCTTGGGCTCGCCACGCACCTTCAGACGAATGATCCACCCCTGGTCCGGATCGATCCCGGCCAAGATCAGAGCATCGCGAACGATAATCTGCGGCTCAGACGACTCGACGATTACCCCGTGTACATCCAGTTTCCATTTGCGCCGGCGAGTGTAAATACGCTCAACCCCTGGAGCCAGGAGATCAACAACATCTCCCTTCTCAAGTTGCAAATCAGGCTCACCGCGTCGTTCCAGCCACAATTCCATCGTTACTGGCACACGACCAACCTTACGAACGTCCTCTGCGCTGAGCGGGCCTGCCCAGGCAAAGCGTTCGTCGTTCAGCATGAAGTAGAAAACCCCATCTGCTTGCATCGCTAGAAATTCCGCTACCTGTTCGTTGCGAGGTAACGGGATGGTTTCGTCGAGGCCAAGCTCTTCGGTCGGCCCGTGTTCTGGCCAGCTCAAAAGTGCGTACTCTGTAGCTGGCTGCAAGTCAGCCGCAGCCAGAATCTGGCGAGCTGTAGGCGTCCAGTCGTGAACACCTACAAGCTCGCCATTAATTTTTACTACGGCGGAGCGGCTTACGTTCGACTGATGAAATGGGTCGAGAGGAAGGTTGGTAGTCATTGCCTTGTTCTCCATCTAGATACATTTTTGTTCGGTGGGACCGAACGACAGGGCCACAATGCTCCGCCCAGCCGTATCTGTCAACAGGTACGAATTCGTTCGTTATAATGGTATAGTGGTCGACCCACTTACGAAGGAGGCGCCCGTGGCATCACCCCTTGGAGAAAAAATTAACGCTAGGAGGCGGGATTTAGGCATGTCGCTGGAGCAGCTGGCGACTCTTACCGAGTCGAGTAAAAGCTACTTGTGGGAGCTAGAGAATCGCGACAAGCCAAACCCGTCCTTAGACAAGGTGACCAAAATCGCAATGGCGTTGGGTCTATCGCCAGAATCGTTGCTAGGCTCTTCCTCTCCAGATCTGGCAGTAGAGGCGGACAAAGAGTTCTTCCGCAAATACCAAGACCTGGACGATAAGGACAAAGAGCGGCTTCGGAAAATGGTTGACGATTGGTGGAGCTGATTTAGCATGGCCATTACCCCTAAGAGCGAAGCGATTCGTATATCTCGAGTTTTGGAGCAGGTGTTAGGGGGTGACCGTTTTCCGGTCGATGTGAGAGCGTTAGCGCTCGAGTGGTCGTCGCAGACCTGTCCTGATCAGCCAATTCTGGCTATCAAAACAGTTCCGCTACCTTCGTTCGAGGGGATGCTAGCCAAGAGTCCGAAGGGCAATGGGTGGATGATCGGCGTTAACGAGGACGTTGAGTCAGAAGGCCGGATTCGCTTCACCATTGCCCACGAGTTTGGGCACTACATGCTCCATCGCGAACGCCAATCTCGCTTCAATTGCTCAAATCAAGACATGCACTCCTGGGATCCCCATGGGCGTGATATTGAGGTTGAAGCCGATACCTTCGCATCGTATTTGCTGATGCCGCTCAACGATTTCCGGGCACAGGTAGATGGGCATCCGTTCTCGATGGACTTGCTTCGTCACTGTGCAGATCGATACGGTGTTTCAATCACCGCAGCCGCCTTAAAATGGCGTGAGGTAGCACCGGGTAGGGTTATCGTTCTATCAGCCAAAGACGGCTTCCTTGACTGGTCCTGCTCAAACGAGCGGGCATTCCGATCTGGTGCTTACTTCGCCACTCGGAACGAAACCATTGAACCTCCCGCTCAGTCAGTACTGAACAATGCGGTGCGATCAGCGACTGGAACGTCCGGCATCATTCCTGCGAGCGCCTGGCTTTCGCGAGAATCAGCAGAGCTTGAAATTGAAGAACATGCCTTTGTAATCGAGGGTAGTGGATTCAATTACACGCTAGGAGTTTTGATCCTACCTGACATCGAAAGACATCTCATGGACGAAGATGAGCTGCTATCGCCGTTAACTGGAATCCCCTCGTTTCGATAAAGGTATAGGCTTCGTCGGCTATAAGCGCTGATCGATGGGACTCATTGGGCACGAATCCTAAAGCTACGAATACAGCACATCTGACGTCAATGAACACCTAGCCCCCCTTTCTTCCTTGGCATTTCCTTGCGCCAAAACAGGCAGCGTCCGTTTTCAATGGAACGTGGACAATCATTATGCATGTAAGGATCGGTCCCTTGTTTTTTCAGCGAGGGGTCGCCCTAGAGTCAGATTTCTAACGACTAATGTATGGCAGCAGGGCGTGAGGTTGGCAATCCAATTGGTATGCGATGCGGTAGAGCTTCTCGATCGTAAGGTTGACTTCTCCTCTCTCGATCCTACCGACATAGCTGCGATCCATCATACATACGTGCGCTAAAGCATCTTGAGATAGACCTACCGATATCCTTCGCTCACGGATGTTCTGCCCGAGATCCTTCGCCAGCTGCTGCATAACTGCCTCGCCTTACTCAAGGCGAAACTATCCGTCGTTTGCGGACTAAGTGGCGACGGATTATAATCCGCATTTTGCATAGCTATTCTCATTCCTAGGTGCCTGCATGAAACCGGCGACATTTAAGTTAAACAGGCACATCTTCGAGTTACTCCAGGAAGGGAAACTCCAACGATTCACCACTCTCGACCTTCGTGATGCCTACGCTCAGAAAATAGCCTCATCAGATATCGGTCTCGGTGAGCTCTGGAAATATATTTATGAGCAGGTCCGCCGCTTGAAGCATGTCGGTTGGATTCGGCAAGATGAAGTGCGTCGAAAACGAGGACAGGTCTTTCACGTGCTAGGCAAGCCAGAGCTACTTTCTGTTGAACTCGTCGACTGCAATTTCATGAGTTGTTCCCCTCCGCAAGGTCAAGGCCCTACTGCGGGTATTCTTAAACCGGTTGAGGCGCCTTCCCAACGGCTTGAGACGTTGGCCAAAGAAATTCGGTTGGATTTGCTCACATCCATGGGTGAGGCTGAGCGATATAAACAGCTCTTGAATGAAATGCCACAGCTGAAAGTCTGGGTTGAAGATAATTACGTTGAGGCCCGCGATCGAAGCTCTCGGCTTCTTGGTCACCTCAAGGCTGTCGAGAAGACCTTAAAGTCGCTAGCCGCATGAGTATGTCTCTTCGCGCCTGGCAGGCTGCATGCGTTGATGCAGCTCTGTCTTGTTACAAGCATTCTCCGCATTTTTTTTGCCAAGCAACCCCTGGTGCAGGAAAAAGTAGAATGGCGGCGGAAATCGCCCGTCAACTATTGCTCTCCGGTGAGATTGATCTTGTGCTCTGTTTTGCTCCGTCCTGCCAAGTAGCAGAGGGATTGAGGAATACATTTTCAGGCGCATTAAACCGTCAGTTTGATGGCCTATTAGGCTCTGTTGGCGTCGCCACTACTTATCAAGGCATGCATCATCAGGGTGAAGAGTTCTGGAGGCTGCTTGATAAATATCGAGTCTTCGCAGTATTCGATGAGATCCACCACTGTGCGGGCCATGACCCCATTTTTAGCAATTCTTGGGGGCAGATCATTCTGCAGAGGGTTCAAGATAGAGCTGCCTATACCCTTGCGCTGTCAGGTACACCTTGGCGGTCTGATGAGAGAGCTATCGCATTGGCAAGGTACTCAAATCCTGAGGGCCGCCTGATCTGCGACTTTCGCTACGGCATCGAGGAGGCAATATCAGACAAGGTATGCCGTCCTCCCCGTATCGTGCTGATCGATAACAATGCGATAAGGCTGACAGAGCAAATGGGTAACAGCTCAACGGACGTTGTTTATCCCAGCATTGCCCAACTCCTCACTGAGTCTCCCGTTAGTTTTGAGGACTTACTCTCTAACGATGAGATCGTGCAACAGACCATCGAATTGGGCTGTGAACGGCTAAATGAGATCCGGAAGGTCACACCAAATGCCGCGGGCTTGGTGGTAGCGACTAACGTCCGGCATGCCAATCAGATTGCCTCTATTTTGAGGGCTCGCGGTGAAAATTGTCTGGTCGTCACAAACCAGACTCCCGGAGCTCAAGGTCTCATTGATAAGTTTCGCAATAGTAATGAGCGCTGGATCGTGGCAGTGGGGATGATTAGCGAGGGCACCGATATTCCAAGACTGCAGGTCTGCTGCTATCTCAGTAGGATTCGCACAGAACTACATTACCGGCAGGTGCTGGGACGGGTGTTGAGACGCATGGGGGACATTGATGAGCATGCCTGGCTATATGCGCTTGCAGAGCCCCTTTTGCAACAATTCTCCCAGCGGATTGCCGAGGTGCGAAATTGCACCTCACTTGACCACCCATTTGCATAGCTACTGACCAACCGTTTGCATAGCTACTGACCACCTGTTTGCATTCGACTTGACCAGTCATTTGCATTCGAAGTGACCATCCGGATTTGAATTGGTCTCTCGCTGTAAATGGGCTGGCTGGCGGAGGAATTCGTCTCAGCGTAATCTGGGGGAAAGGCATACCCTGGAGGTTGGCCTTCAGAACAATCATGTTGAAGTGAGGGAACATTTAGCGTGGGTATCGAGCAGACGAAAACGTTGATCAGCACCCGTAGCGAGGAAAACGCCAATCGATTACTGAGGGCTGGCTGGACACTATTGCTCGTGGCAGATCGCTGTGAGGGGGAACACCAGTGGCTGCTCTATCAACTGGCTTGGCAGCGTGAAGGCGAGCCAGTGGAAATCACGTTTACTGGTGTCGAGCCTGGTCCTGACGCGTTCTGACGGTCATCCGTCCGGCTTATTATCCTTAGCGCTCGTCCCTCCGAACACTCGTCCCCATTCACGAGTTATCAATTCGCGACATGCTGAAGGTGATCCACCAAAGCAGCGTTGCGAAACAGTCGCCATTTTTGCCTCTGTCGCATAGCGTATGGCGACTCCGTTTTCATCCAGCAATACGCCTCCGGCACCTCTCAACAGCGCATGCCCACCCACAACGTCATGCGCTGAAACAGCATAGAGAGAGACGCCGCATATTCCGTCACCTGCGGCAACCCTTGCCAGTCTGTATGCGATCGATGGCATTGCATGGAAATGCCCTGGATCACACAGTTCTCGATTGAGTTCTGGGTGACTCACCGCTGCTGCACTGACCATGATCATGCTTTCGTTCGAAAGCTGTTTATCATCGAGACACTCATCGACTGATCGACCGTTGCGAATTAAATGGGGTCTGCCCTCCGCCCAACTGATGCAATCGGGTCGCCCCTCAGAAGTGACTGGTGCGTATACAACCCCGAGCACGGGGATGGTGTTATGCAGTAGCCCAACCGATATCGCTGATCCCTTCAAGCCCTTCAAAAAATCACTTGTGCCATCGTTAGGGTCTACAACCCAACACCAGGCATGCCCTGTAAGGACATGCCCCGTCTCTTCACCCCAAAAATCGCAGCTGAGCAGGCTGAGAAGTTCAGGCCGCAAAAACTGTTCGATTTCGACATCAATAACAGCCTTGTCACCCCGACCACGAGGTCCATCCGGACGATTCCACTCTTCAGAGAGCAGAGCGCCTGCGCGTTCAACAACCTCGGTAACTTGAGCGAGTAATTTTGAAAGATCTAGGCTAGACATATTATTCCTCAAGGCTGATAAACCGCTCAAGGAAAGTCCCGAAGACAGCTTTGATGCATGGTAGGCAGCCGAACGGCCAATTCGGGCGAGGCACCATGGAGAATATAGCTATCGAACAATCAGTTGCATGGCATCTGACCAAGCGTTTGCATTCGACTTGACCAGTTGCATCCGACTTGACCACTCGCAGTGCCATTGACTTCATCGCAAATCGCCGTAACACCATATGATCCTTCAGTTGGGGGAGAGCCTCAGCGCTTCCGGCTTTTGACCCTGCGCATCGATTCTCCCTTGAGCTGAAGAACGTGAGATTTGTGTACGATGCGGTCAAGGATAGCGTCCGCAATCGTTGGGTCAGTGAACAAGTCGTACCATTTCTCCTTCGGATACTGGCTGGTAATGAGCAAAGAGCCGTTCTGAGACTGTTGATCAATGACATCCAGAAGGAAAGGGCCAAGCTGCGCATCTATTCCGCCGATGCCAAGATCATCAATGATCAAGAGCTCGGCCCGGATCAATTGGCGGCGCAGTTTTGGGAGCGTGTGATCCGCGTAAGATAGAGATATTTCTTCGAATAACTTTGTGGCGGTGCGATAAACCGTATGTGACCCAAGGCGGCAGGCCTGGTTTCCAAAGGCACAAGCCAACCAGGTTTTCCCAGTACCGGTTGCGCCAGTGATGATTATGTTTTGCCGGCGCCGCAGCCACTCGCATTCACCCAAGGTCATGACTTCGTTGCGATCAAGGCCTCGATTAGCTTTGAACTCAATGTTTTCGAGGGTCGCTTCCGACTCGCGGAGTTTGGCTGCTTTGAGTAGTCGCTCAATTTTTCTGGTCTCGCGCTGAGATGTCTCCGCCTCCATCATCAGGCCGAGTCTCGTGTCGAAAGGCTGTTTAAGCAGAGCGGGCTCTTCGAGCTGGCGCTCATACGCGATCGCCATTCCATTCAATCCAAGGTTCAGCAACCCTTGCGCGGTGTTCAATACTTGTTTCATACCGGCTCATCTCCCTGCGTGGCGTAGTACTGGGCTCCGCGAATGTTTGAATGCTCAATAGGCGGCGTGGAAATCCTCAACGCAGGTCGCAGGTCAGACCCGTTACGTAAAATTGACCGTAGCCGTTCCGAACTCAGGATGTTGAGCGAGTTGGCGTAGGCACAAGCCGACTCCAATCTAGACGATACAATCTGGCCTTTGCGCACGTCGCGTCTGAGCGCTACCACCGCTCGAAGCCCTGTGGCGAAGTCCCTTCTGTCATCGAGATTTTTTTTGACGTAATACAGGGTTTCTGGACCGATACTTTGTGCCCAAGCTAACAACATCTCCGGCTGAGAGTCCTGGAACTGCCCATGACTGGGGGACAGGTGTTCTCGTAATGTGCTGACACCCCGGCTGAGTTCCACCCGATGTGTGCTAATAATTTGCCGTTGGAAGCTGACTTCAAGCCACTCATCATTAACGCGCAGATCTACAACTTGATTGGCGAAGTGATAAGGGACTGAATAATTATGCTCGTTAAATTCAACGTGATAATCGCTCCCGACCCGAACATGGTAAATCCATTGGCTATAGTTGTAGCCCCTCTCAGGAAGTGGCTGCAAAGCTGGAGATTCAATTTCAAGGAAACGCACCATCCTGCTTTTTGGATAAGTTCGAGTAACTCTGTCGTTCAAAACGCCAGTCCAGTAAGTAATTTGCTCATTAAGTTCATCTAGTGAGAAGAATGTACGTGCTCGGAGTCTGGCAAGAATAAATCTCTGTACAATCTGAACACCAATCTCGCCCAATGATTTGTCCTTGGGCTTGCGAGGCCT
Source organism: Pseudomonas sp. AO-1 (assembly GCF_019775695.1). NCBI lineage: Bacteria > Pseudomonadati > Pseudomonadota > Gammaproteobacteria > Pseudomonadales > Pseudomonadaceae > Pseudomonas > Pseudomonas sp. AO-1. The sequence goes on along the minus strand of NZ_CP079947.1, from coordinate 357,660 downwards.
CGCGGGCGTGATGGTTATTCCGTAATGCTCGGAAAGTTCGGAATATGCGCGATTCAATACAAGTTGGTCGCGCGTCGTTTTGAGCACCGCTGCTTTCAAGTTATCGGGAACCACAAACCTGGGCACCCCTTCAAAGAATTCTAATGCACGCACGTGACAACGTAACCAATCTTGAGTTGTCTGACTTGCGACTGCTGTCGCGAATATGTATCCCGAGGCTCCCAAAGTAGCAACGAAAATTTGAGCGGTGCTGACCGCTCCTGTTACTGAGTCTGTTATACGCATCGTTCGTCCGCAGAAGTCTACGAACATCTTGTCACCCGGTAGGTGTACCTGTCTCATGCTGACCTTTTGCGTATTCAGCCAACCTCGGTAGAGGCGGGTGAATTGAGCATATGAGACGCCAGAAGGCTCTTTTTCCCTAAATTCCTGCCACAGCAGTTCCAGTGTCATGTCAGGCAATCGAAGCTGGTCGTGTACTTCCAGCCACTGCGGACAAACCTTCCTGTTGATTGGTCCTCTTAGGTCGCTGCACAGCCGGGCAGTGAACGCTTTATTGTCGAGTGACCTGATACTTTCCCAGGTTTCGCCGCTTTGCTTCAACTGATCTCGGAGTGTGCGAACCGTATTGTGAGATACCTTCGCTAACCGGCCAACGGCCCGGTTGGATAGCTTGTTATCGGCCGCAAGGCGTAGCACCTCGCGTTGTCTCTCTACTGGTAGCCTCATCGTTTCTCCCTGCAACAGGCGTGTGAACGCCTCACAAATCGCGCCGTGTGAAATTTACAGATGAACGGGGTTTGGCCGGCTTGACGCCGAACGCGGGGGAACACAGAATGGCAATGTCCTGGACTCGAAACCTGACATAACCAAAAAAAGCCTGGGGCGCCAACCCCGGGCTTTTTCGTGCTCCTGAACCACCGTATAACGGTTCAGTCACCTTTCATGTCGATATCTCCTTTCTCCATAGCTGATCGTATCAATCAAGTCATTGAGCCTCTTTTTGCATCGCCCCAGCCCGATGTGGAGGTGCGGCAAAGCGCTGCTTGGCAATCCAGGTTGCAACCTCTTTCGATAAAGCAAAGGATCCGCGCCGGTTCGGCACATCGAACAAAGGCACTTCTATTCGCCCTCGTTGTTTGGCTTTACGAAACGCCTCGTGCGACGCGTAGCCCAACTCCCGCCACAACGCGGTACTTCCGAGCATGAGTCCGTAGCGGTCTACTAGGTCGTCCTCCAATTCGGAGGCAAGAATCTCTATCTCGATGTGTTCTTGCATGACGCGGCTTGTCCTGTGTAGTCACGCTTCATGTTAATTAACAGGGCTCTTGCCTTCCAGCCGTAAGACTTCTACATTTTTTACGGTACGGGATTTTTTGGAGTCGTCGTAGATGTCTGATTTTCATAGAATAGTTGAAATATTCTCGGCGTTTTCACATGAAATGCGGAACTTTTTTTGTGAAAAAAACGATTCCCGACGGTGCCCAATCGAAACGATGCGAGTTCGCTATTGGTACGAAGGCCTGAAGCAGCGCACGTCCCTGTCTTCCGCGTATGCACTGGAGCGGCATTTCGAGAAGGAATCGTTTCAACGAAATAGTAATGGGACGATTCGTCATTATCGGAGCAAATGGTCAGGATACGAGAAAGACCTAAATACCCCGAAGTCTAAAACACTTAAACGCGTTGAGCTTCTTGCTCCTGGTTCAACGCAAGAGTTAGAACATCCACTCTGGGAGATAATGCGATGCGTAGATCACAAGAATCTTGATGCGGACGCCTATATGAGAACACTGAGCGTCGACGTACAAGCTGTAATATTTTCGTCAGGATTTTCAGGATTGTCCGCGTACTCAAAGCGCGAACCCGTCACACAACGACTGCTGGATAAACTTGAAAAACGAGTCAGTCTCGACTGTGTAGCTTGTCTGATTTGCTTGGTTCTTGAGGCGACACAGCAAAAGCGCAGTGTCACCGCTGTAAAAATTGCACTTACGCTACACAATGCGCTCATAATGATTGGCGTTGAGCTCCAAGCTAGGCACATTGCACTTCCGTTCTTGGACTGGATCATTGAGCACATCTTGCCCCTAGGCACTTTACCCCACCTGAAAGTTTGGATGATCAGTAGCGACTACGTGCATGCGTCAGCGCATTTGAATGCGATGGTTTATCAGACTAAGAACACGCGAGGGAAAAGCCTGGATTGGCCCCAACGAACAAAAGTTATGCAGAGGTTGATTCACGGAAAAATGGGAATGGACGTTGAGTACGCCATGAAACCTCAGTTTGAGCTTAAGTCGGATCTGAAGGACATTCCGACAGAACTTGTCAAAGATTTCGAGCGTGCATCTGCTCTTCGAACATGGGGTTGGAGATGTATCCTTGAAGGGCGTTCAGAGCATTTCCCTCCAGTAGATCTGCTCCTGTAAAGGGGACCATATGAAAAGCTGAGTTCGTAGTCATGAATGTGCTCCGGCGTTCCCTTCTGTCCGATCACCTGCTAAACAGAAACCTGAACTTTTTAGCCGGCGTAGTAGCAGCGCGTTCCTAATGATCTTCGAACCAAGGTTCTCCATCCCAAGAAAAGAGCCCATACATGGGCCCTTAGTAATCAACCCGGTATTACTGAGTACGCCAAGACTCGACAACGTCTGCGCCAAACTCTGTTTTCCAATCTTTCAACTGACGGTGGTTGCCGCCCTTAGTTTCAATCAGCTCACCCGAATTTGGGTTTCTGTAGATCTTCACGTTGCGAGCTTTGCGGACTGTCTTCGGTGCGCGAACAACCGCGGGACGACGACCCGTCTGAGGGTCAAGTAGGTTGATGATATTTTGCAGACTGAAACCATACTCCCCCAGCAACGCCCGCAGTTTGCTCTCAAACTCCATTTCGGCCTTGAGGCCGGAATCGCTTTTCATCGACTCGAGCTCTGCGAGCTGTTCAGCCAGTTTTTGTTCAAGCATGCGAAATTCAGCCAAACGAGACATGGGTAACTTTCCTTAAGATTTACGATGGCACGGAATGCACATTCTCATGCTAAGTGATGATTTGATTTTCGTCACCCATGCCCAACACATCGTCACCAGAGCCTCCAAAGAGGCAGTGCGTATTAGGCGTTGTGAAGAATTATGGCAGCGAGTCCTCGGGTTGCTTGCAAGTCCGGAAACTGGTGTTAGAGTTTCAACAGGAGATGGCATTCTCCATTAACCGCTGACTTCTTCAGCTGATGATGCCTACCGAACTCGCGAAGGCGGGTGCGGTAGGCATTTTCATGCCTCCTCGCACCCCATTTCGTTCAAGTTACGCCCAGGCACGCATTGAAGATGCCGCTTGGCAACGTCGAGCAACGATATCTGGAGGTTGCAGTGGACATATCCCAATCCAATGATGCCGCGTGTCCTTCGTCGGTAATCAGCTTGGTTTCCGACGATATTGAAAACTTTCTCCAAGTGATCCCGGCACACCACGCTCTTTTGAAAATCAATTATCCCGATAGCGCCGCCTTGGCTCGTGAGCAAAAGGAGCATTTGGCCAATGCACTGTATGCGCAGGACCTGAAACTCTCGGCGCTGCTGATCGAAAGTGCCGCACGGTACCTGGTTTTCTCGGAACCACGAGAAGCCTGGGAAGCTTACTGCTGCCTGCGCTTCGAAACCCTTGCCAGCAATATTTGCATCTACCGTGTGGACTTCTACCGCGATTCCCTGGCTGAGCAGCGTGTGCGTCAGGCAATCGCTCGCCACTGCCATGCCGCTCCCGCCAACGGAACGGAGAGCCAAGCATGAGCGAGCTATCGAGAAACCAGTCGCTGGATTCGAACACCGGCAAGCGTGCGGAACTATGCGAACTGGCGGCGGAGCTGCTAAACAAGGCCGACATTAGGATCAACGGTCTGCGTCCTTGGGACATGCAGGTGCTCCGTCCGCAAGTCTTCGAACGTGCGCTCGCACAGGGCAGCCTCGGTTTGGGCGAAAGTTACATGGACGGCGACTGGGACGCCCGTCACCTCGATAAGTTCTTCCACCGCCTGCTCAGCGCGCATCTGGATCGCGAAGTACAACCGTTACGCCTACTCATGCATGGCGTGCGCTACCGCCTGTTGAACCTGCAGAACTCCAGGCGCGCCTGGCAGGTGGGCAGGCAGCACTACGATCTGGGCAACGATCTTTATCAGGCGATGCTCGACTCGCGCATGACCTACAGCTGCGGCTACTGGGAAAAGGCCTCCACCCTTGAACAGGCGCAGCAAGATAAGCTTGAGCTGATCTGCCGCAAGCTATGCCTCGAACCCGGCATGAGACTGCTGGACATCGGCTGTGGCTGGGGCAGCCTAATGGGTTATGCCGCGCAGCACTACGGCGTGGAGTGCGTAGGGGTGACCATTTCCCAAGAGCAGGCTAACTGGGCAAGGAACCGCTACCGTGACCTGCCCGTCGATATCCTCCTGCAGGACTATCGGAGCCTGACGGAAAAGTTTGACCGCATCGCCAGCGTCGGCATGTTCGAGCACGTCGGGCACAAGAACCATAGAGAGTTCATGCAAGTGGCCCACCGTTGCTTGGCCGATGACGGACTGTTCCTGCTGCACAACATTGGCAAGAACAGTCGCCACGGCCATCCTGATCCCTGGATCGACAGATACATCTTCGCCAATGGCGACCTGCCTTCCATAGGTCAAATCGGCGACGCTGCGGACGGCCTTTTCGTGGTCGAGGACCTGCACAACTTCGGCGCCGATTACGACCGCACACTGATGGCCTGGCACGCCAAATTCGAAGCCGCCTGGCCACATTTCTCGCACCTGGGCGAACGCTTCAGGCGCATGTGGCGCTACTACCTGCTGTCCTGCGCCGGGGCCTTCCGCGCACGCGACATCCAGCTCTGGCAGTGGGTGTTGTCGAAGCACGGCGTGACCGGCGGCTATCTGCGCCCTCAGTTGTAAGCGCAACCTAGTGCACCTGCCACGGACGCATTCGAACGAATGAAGGAGAGCGATATCACGACATTCATCCAACAGATAGACGCCCGGCGCCTGCTTTTGGACGTAGTCGCTAACGACACAGCGCGACTGCGGGCTGGTGGAAATGGCCTCTGCCTGCCTGCTCTCTCCGCGATACATAGCGTAGCCGTCTCGGCCTGACGCTGCCCAGTTCGGGCAGGGTCAATTCTGTGCGCCCGCCGAAGCGGGCAGGATGATTCGTGTCAATTATTCCTTCCGCTCGAAGGTCAGCAACGTAGGCTAGCGATGATACGCTGCGGATGGGTCAGCATATCCAGAGCGGACAGTATGTCCAAGGCGACCAAGTCCGCCGCGACCATGGCGACAGAGGCCGCGCCTTCCGAACCGATCACCGCGATGCCCAGCGCCGACTGCTGCAGCATGTGGCGATCATTGCTACCGTTGCCGATTGCCACCACCCCGCGCACACCCAAGGTACGCAGGTAATCCTCCTTGCATATCGCGTGGTCCGTGTCGGAGAGCACTAGCAAGTTGACATCTAGCGCCGCCAACTCGGCCTCGGCGCTGCCGAAGGTATCCCCGGTGACCACGTGCAGCGAGAGCTGCCGGCCTATCACTTCGAAGCGTTCAGCTACCCCCTCAATCAGCCGGCCATCCACCGCTAGGGTGCCGTTGTAGTCGCATATCAGGTGCTTGAGCTGCAGCGGTCCCACCCCGGGAATATCGATTTGCAGCATGGCTTCCCTCCACCGCGTAAACCGCTGATTACCGTCACCGCACAGGCCGCGTGGTCGATCTCTTGGCGCGCCGTTGGGCCGAGTAGCCAGCGTTCGAAACTTAAATGACCGAAATGGCCGGTGAAGATGTGGTCGATCGTGTGCTCTTCAGCATAGCGCACGATCTGTTCGTACCGGGCATTGCCGCTTTGTTTCCCGGGCCTCAACTTTCTCCGTGTGGAGTCACGTTTGCCGGCCAGCGGGACAGGAAGAGCGCATTGGCGATAGGGTCGGAACCACTGCGCTGCCGATTTGGGCCAGCATCTGCGCCGAGCACGCGGGACGGGGCAAACAGCATCGAGATGGTGCCAAGTTGTGCCCTGCGAAAATCAGCAGGGTGGTGTACATGCTCTCGCGGCACGCCGGTCTATTTCATGCGGCGCGCAAGCAACAAGTTGTGATCCATTAAACCCACATCACATTTATCGAGGACCGTAACTGTATTTCATGGGCTCGCTCACTGGTCATATTCCTTTTTGTCTACAAAAACGGCTAGTGATCAATCCGACCACCTGCATGCAAGAAAGGAATGCAGTGCTAGAGTTATGGCAGGAGATGGCATTCCTCCTTAAACCGCCCTCCGGCTAATGATGCCTACGCATATATCCCTTGTGGACGCGTAGGCTCTGTCTGTCTATCTGTCCATGACTATGATCAGGGGCAGATGCTATGAACCGTCCTCACCTTCGTCAGCACGACCGCAATCTGAATGGTATTCGATTGCCGTGTTTGCTCCTGGCCTATTTCTATCCACTCATCTTTGGTTGCCCAGCTCAGCCAACCGACAAAGCGATCTACCCCTATTCAATGGTCAGGGTGCCGTCACGCGTTCGCACCTCGGATAGAGGTGATCGTCATGACTGAGATATGGGCGCAGGCGGCTTTATGGCTGGGGTTGGCGCTAGCCGCCACCTTAATGTCGATCTTTTTGAAGATCGCAACCGCACTGTCCGAGATAGTGGTCGGGACCATCGCCCAGCTGGTCATCGGTGCAATGCTCGGTGTTGCAATCCTTCAGGGAGACGCTAGCTGGATAAAGTTTCTCTCTGGTGCTGGGGCAATACTGCTGACATTTCTTGCCGGTGCAGAACTTGATCCAGTGGTCTTTCGCAAGCAGTGGAAACAAGCCTTAGCGATTGGGTTGGTCAGCTTCATCGTGCCCTTTTTGGGATGTGCTGCACTCGCATTCTGGGGGCTTGGCTGGAGCATACAGGCGAGTTGGCTTGCTGGGATTGCGATGTCTACCACCTCGGTAGCCGTTGTGTATGCAGTGATGCTGGAACTCGGCATCAACACCAGCGACTACGGCAAAACCGTACTTGCTGCGTGCTTCGTAACAGACTTGGCCACCGTGATCGCCCTTGGGCTGATCTTTGCCCCATTCACGATAAGAACACTCGTATTTATTGCCGCATTGGTTGCTGCCGCCTTCTTGCTGCCGTGGCTGACGCCAAGATTTTTCCGGCGCTTTGGTGGCCGCCCCTCTGAGCTGGAAGCAAAGTTTCTGATCTTGTGCCTGTTTTCCCTGGGCGCGTTAGCAACCTGGGCTGACAGCGAAGCAGTGTTACCCGCGTATCTGATTGGCATGGTCCTGGCCGGCACGGTAGGTAAAAACCATGCATTGATCCGTCGCTTGCGAACGATGACTTTCGGGTTGCTGACGCCTTTCTATTTCATTCGCGCAGGTTCCCTCGTTTCGCTCCCTGCATTGATTGCGACTCCTGCCGCCTTTCTCTTGCTATTGCTGGTCAAGATGGCGACCAAAATGATCGGTGTTTATCCACTCAGCCAAGCTTACGGCTCTCCTCGCCGGGAGGGCATGTACACAACACTGCTCATGTCCACCGGACTGACATTCGGCACCATCTCGGCATTGTTCGGCTTGTCGCATGATTTGATCGATAAGGGGCAGTACTCAGCACTGGTTGCCGCCGTTATCGGCAGTGCCGTTTTACCAACCTTGATTGCCAATGCTTTTTTCCTCCCGCGACATCTATTACCGGCCACACCCAAGGCTGAGGAGAAAGACGACAGTGCCGATGTTCAAGAGCCTTGAACGCTGGTGGCTCAACATCTACGAGTAAGCACCTGCATTCGAGTACCAATCGCAAATCCGTAATGTCCGCCCGCGTCAGGTGGAAGGAGAACATCATGATCCAGCAGGTTCTCATTGCCTATGATGGTTCGGAGGCTGCCAAAAAGGCATTGAATTTTGCCAACGAACTAACCAGCCGTTTCAATGCACGTTTGCACATTGTTGCCGTTTGTCAGCCACCAGAATTCGGAGATGAGGTTGAAACGGAAGCGGTCGTTGAGCAGTCAAGAGCGCATCACAGCCATATGCTGAAAAGCCTCAAGCACCACCAACATGCCAGCGAGCATCCTCCAATAATAAAAGTGGTCATCGGTCACCCAGCCGAACAAATAGTGCGCTATGCCGAAGCGAATGCCATTGATCACATTGTGGTTGGGCACCGTGGACACTCTATTTTCGAACGCTGGCTACTGGGCTCGGTGGCAAGGCAGGTCATTGACCACGCGCCTTGTGCGGTCACCGTTATCCGGGGTTGATTTCAGAGTCTTAACCGTTTTGACGGAGGAAAATATGTTATCGATTGATATCCCAGGCCGAGGCAAGCTGGAACTCAAACACTTGGTGTGCGATTACAACGGCACGCTGGCTTTCGATGGGACTCTGCTTGAGGGCGTGCAGGAGAAGCTTCAGGCGCTGTCTTCAAAGGTTTCCATCCATGTGCTGACAGGTGACACATTCGGCACCGCACAAGAACAACTCAGCCCTTTGGATATCAATCTGATGATTCTTCCCGTCAAGGACCAGGGCATCGCCAAGGAAGACTATTTACGCACCCTGGGTGCAGCCGGAGTCGTCGCCATTGGTAACGGCAGCAATGATCGTCACATGTTAGCTAGAGCTGCGCTGGGGATCGCGGTCATGGGAGGAGAAGGTGTCGCAATGAATACCCTGACAAGGGCTGATTTGGTCGTGCAAAGCGTCCAACTGGCTCTCGACTTGTTACTGGAACCGCGTCGCCTTATCGCGAGCCTCAGGACATGAGGCCGATACAAGACGGCGCGGTCTGAGCGTACTAGCGAATGAAGGCTTGATGACCGGCGTAGATCGCCGAGTCTCCTAGTGCCTCTTCAATCCTCAACAGTTGATTGTATTTTTCTACTCGTTCTCCACGGCAGGGGGCGCCTGTTTTGAGATGCCCAGTGCCCAGGGCGACGGTCAAATCGGCGATGAAACTGTCAACCGTTTCCCCGCTCCGGTGCGAAACCATCGCCCCCCAGTTGGCTTTATAGGCTAGCTCGACGGCAGCTCTCGTTTCAGTAAGACTGCCGATCTGATTGGGCTTGATCAGCACAGCGTTCGCGACCTTCTCGTTGATGCCGCGCTGTATACGCTCCACGTTCGTGACAAACAGGTCATCACCTACTAGTTCTATTCGCTCGCCCAGGGCAGTGTTCAAAAGTTTCCAGCCAGCCCAATCATCTTCGGCCAGACCATCTTCAAGTACTGCAATCGGGTACCTGTCGACCCAATCTGAATACAAGGCAACGAGTTCTTCGGCACCGACTTTTCGTCCCTCGGAATGCAGGTGGTAAAGGCCATCTTCATAGAAGCCGCTTGAGGCCGGATCAATGGCTATTTCGAACTGATCACCTGGCACATACCCGGCACCCTCGATGGCCCTGAGGATCAACTCCACCGCGTCTACGTTTCGCTTTAGCGCCGGAGCAAAACCGCCCTCATCACCCACCAGCGTGGAATAACCTTCCTCCTTCAAGACCATCTTCAACTGGTGATAAACCTCAGCTCCCCAACGCAAGGCTTCAGCAAAGCTACTAGCACCGGTCGGGGCGATCATGAACTCCTGGAAGTCAGGCCCTTGCCAATTGGCATGCACACCGCCATTGAGAATGTTGAACATCGGAACGGGCATGCGCTTGGCATCAGCACCGCCCAGGTAGCGAAACAAATGCTGCTCAGAGGCGACTGCCGCTGCCCGCGCAACGGCCAAGCTGACCCCAAGAATGGCATTGCCGCCAAGCCGGGATTTATTCGAAGTCCCATCCAGCTCAATCATCAATCGATCTATCGCGGTCTGATCCAGAGCGTCTTTGCCTCGCAAGGCATTCGCCATCTCGGTATTCACAGAATGGACTGTGTTTCTTACACCCTTGCCTTGATATCGTTTTCGGTCTTGATCACGTAGCTCCATTGCCTCGTGAACCCCCGTGGACGCACCCGACGGTACAGAGGCGCGTCCTTGCGCCCCACCCGCAAGCAGGACATCGACCTCAATCGTTGGATTACCGCGTGAGTCCAGGATTTCTCTAGCGTGAATGGTTTGAATGGCAGTCTTCATACTCATCTCCAGCTTGCGATCAGGGTTAGCTTGCTTGTCGTGGTGGGAACCGGGTCGCGACCATGCTCGATTGCGACGGTCCCAAGCCCTTTAAGGATTCAAAAAAATCTCGTTATAGAGGTCTGTCCCGTAAGCGGTAGATTGTGGTGCAGCTTCGATCAGTTTGAACGTCCTGCGCCCGTCATCACACCGCTCGGCTCGAAGAAACATGGCGTTTTTCAGCCGTAGTGCGTAGATGCTTTCGGCGAAATCATAGAGGTGTGTAACGAAGAAGGTCTTAACGTGTTTTTCAATCAGCGCCCGGGTAATCTGCCGCGCAATTTCCGATCCTTCGCGTTCATTGGTCGCCGCGAACGATTCGTTGAAAAGCAGCATGGAGTGGGAGGTAATCAGGTCGGCCTGATGACTGAATCTACTCAGTTCCTCATCCAGTTTGCCGCGGGTCATCGTGCTGTCCTCTTCCCTTTTGTAGTGGGTGAACAGCGCATCACAAATATTGGCGCAATAGCTCTTTGCGGGCACAAACATACCGCTTTGCATCATGAGCTGGCAGATACCCACGCTACGAAGAAACGTCGACTTTCCACCTTGGTTTGCCCCCGTAATTACGATCAAGTCTTTGCCATCCGCATCCCCATCGTTTCCGGTAACCGGGCTGCGCGAGATGAGCGTCAGGCAGACGTCATAGAGGCTGTCAAACCTGTGCGTGCGCTGATCAGGAGCTGTCGGTACCGGAAAGCAGACAGGACGTTTTTTCTGCGTTAGCTGCTCGTGTAAATTCAAGCATCCCATGTAAAAAGCCAGCTCCATGCGCAGCATCTCAAAAAAGCTGGTGACATGGTCTGCTGCTTGCGCGAGCGAATTTGCTACAAGGTTCGCACCTCGATCCTTTAATTCTGACAGTGCCCTTGCTCCAGTCTCGTCACGCTCGGCAATATGGAGCGTGTAAGAAATGGGGGCTTTCTGAAAAATCCTTTTAATCCAGGGATCGTTACTCTTGGTAGGTTTTCTGAGCGTGTAATTAATACCTCTATTGCCGGCTCCTAGCTGTGCACTGACAAGAAATCCCTTCGGCAATTCAAGCTCCGTAAGGTGCGCCCCCATCTCCTTAAAATATTCGTCAGAGATCTCATCTTTGATGACATCAAAAAACAATGAAAAACCATCAGAGCTAAATTTTCCAGCATGCTCATCGGCAATATCCCTCAGCTGTTTTAGCATTTCTGTTTGCATGCCGAGTAACTTTAACGACCGGTGCATGATCGTGACTGGATATCGACTAAAAATGCTCAAATAGATACTTTTTTCAAGTTCAACAGCCTTTACTGCGACAGCATAAATGCTTTTGATGACCTCGGAATTATTCAAGCAGTCCTTCAGAACGTCCTGACGAAAAACAATCTCATCCACTTCCATTTTCAATCCGCACAACACAGCCACCTTAGCAACGCCCCCCAGGATTTTATCCCCTCGAGCCATGGTGTCAAAAAGGGTTTCCAACTCGAGGTCCTGACACAAGTCCGCTTCGTTTTCAGGAAGTGGTTGGTTTAAATCAAAATCCCGAGATCTGTGCATTAAGAACGCTTTCATGATGGGATGCGCTCCTTTAAGAGGTCGTAGGTGAGTCGATGTTTTTTGGCTATGGCCAACGCGTACATAAACCTCTCAACAGGCCTCCTCACAATTTTGAAGGTGCGCTTTGATGGGTCGTCTTCATCGACCGTACTTAGCATGCTTACTGTGCTATCGCTGATAAACGACAATTCGTGAATGAAGGTCACACAGACGCAAATCACGTCTAAACCTAAGATCCGCTCCATAATCTTGCGCCCTAGAAACTCGGCATCACTGGCGGTTGTTGAGGAAAAGATTTCATTGATGATTATTATACTTTTCGACGTTGCAGCCTTTAATATTTCTCGGGCCCTGACCAAGTCATCCTGTAACTTTCCTCGCAAATTCTTAACGTCCTCCTCCCTCTCAAATAACGCAAAGATTTTATCTGACAGATAAAGTTCTGCCTGAACGCCGGGAACCGAACACCCAAGGGCGGCCAGATGATGGGCCTGCCCAAAGGCGCGGGCGAACGTGGTCTTGCCGCCTTGGTTGGGGCCAGAGACGACCAATACCCGTTCATTTTCCTTGAGGTAAAAGTCGTTGCCCACAACAGATATATCATTTCGTACCAGTTTTTTTGCCAATGCCAAATCAAAAAAGCCAATGGCATTTACTTCCTTACTATTTGTTAATATTTTCGGATAACAGAAGCTTAATCCTGCCAGCTTGAGAGGAGACAGGTAAGCCAGATAACTCATATAAAACTGGACTTCACGATCGAAATTAACAACGAGCTCATCTTGATAGTGGTGGTTTTTTATGCAGTAATTTTCCAACTCCAGAAAAACATCAGGAAATAGCTTCGCCACCCGCTCTAGAATTCCGGCCTCAACATGATCCATATTGGGTGACTCTATAAATTTTGATTTATAGTCTTTCACATCTTTCTGGCGAAACCGAGCGAACGTTCTATCGATAAGAACACTAAAATCAACCTCAGCAGCGTAATGCCTGACGGCAACCTGGTCATCCTTTATCAAGAGGTTGTACTCTATCGACGACAACTTAGATGCCAGCCGTCCCGCTTCAGTTTTTAGCGTCACAAATTGCACAGAAGCAACATAACTGTTCAAATAGGCTTGAATTCGCCTTAATCCTCGTGACGTAAAAAGATAGGCACTCAGGCTTTTCTCAAAGCAAACAAGCGATTCACAGTACATTTCTACTGCAGTTAAGAAGTACCGTTCCTTCTGAAGTTTATAATAGAGCTTTTCCGCCTGAGCCAGTTGCTCTCGCATCACACGCATAGAGCTTGAAAAGAACTCAATATCTGCCCGAACGGGCGAGCTTTCAATTTCCCTCATGACTTCCTGGCGATACAAAACCTTATCAAGAGTGTCTAGAGGGCTATAAAATAATTGCCTTAAAGCATATTCATCTTTGCCTATGACCGCATCAATAATCTGATCAAGGTTCAAGTCCCTTAAGTAGTTCGGAGACACCTGAACTGGATAGATATTAGCGTCAACCTGACCGGGAAAGAGAATGCTGTGAAATGCAAGGGAAGGCTCTGTGTTGCACACAGGGCCGGAAGTGATATGGGGCGGGCAGATGTAGCATGCAGCTTGCTCTACATCATCAATACCAGAAGTATGCGAGACCTTTAGGTCCATTGTCCTGTCCTCGTAAAGCGGACAGGACGCAACACTACGCACCCTGTCCAGGGTTTACGTAGGCATCATCAGCACAAGGCGGTTAAAAAGGAGGAATGCCATCTCCTGAAAACCAGCGTAGCACCATTTTGTGGGGCCACGCACAAGAAGTATGTGTCCGCTCGACGACTAGCATGCAGAGAGCTCTCCCGTTTCTCGCAGCTATGACCTCCTGAGACGGGCCAACGTTAAGGTTCCAGCGGCCATTAAGAATGCCGCAACAGCAAAGGCAAATATTGGCGAAATGGCGGTCCAGAGTACGCCGACTGCGGTGCTGGCAATCAACTTGGCTGTGCCATTGACAGTGCCCAGCGCGCCATAGCTCATGGCCAGGGTCTCACTGCTCACCATATCCGCCGTCACCGTCGACTCCAGCGCCTCCTGCACGGCGACATACAAGCCTGCGACGAAAAAGATAATGGTCAACATGGCGATGCCATCCAGGTTGACCAAGAATGCCAACGCAGTAAGAACCGCAGTCAAGGTGCCCAGCGCGTATCCCGCCACCAACATGGGTAGCGATCCGAAACGATCTGCCAGCATGCCGACTGGATAGGAAACGGCGACCTGCACCACATTCCGCCAGACGTAAAGAAGCCCGGCAACTTGTGCCGCAGGCACGATTCCCATTAACGGAGTGAGAAGTTGTGTCGCCGCGAGAATCAGCAGACTGTGGGAGAAATCGCCTGCGCCGAAGACACCCACTGCACCCAGATAGCGCTTGAACCGTGTAGGCAACTGTCGAAGTGCTGCGAAAAACTTCAGCTCGGGGTTACGTGAGTGCTCAGGGTCTTTCACTAGGGTCAGGAAGGCGAGTACCGCCAGCGCTCCAGGAATCACGCTGAGCCACAGCACAAAGCGAAATGGTCCCGCAGCATCCTCCCAAGGCATTGTCTGAGCCCAACCCAGTATCGCAACGCCCAGTAAAGGGCCGATCACGGCCCCCAGCGTATCCATTGCCCGGTGAAAGCCGAAGGCACGCCCGCGTGTCTCAGGCGTCACCGCCTGGATCACGATGGCATCGCGCAGCGGGCCTCGTAATCCCTTGCCAAACCATGAGATTAAACGACCTACAAGGATCAGCGGCCAGCCCAAAGCCAGTGCCAGCAATATTTGACCAACAGGAGTCAAGCCGTAGCCCACTAGAACCAAAAGTTTGCGGTGGCCCAGCTTGTCGGCAATGTAGCCTGACACCATTTTGGTGTAGCTCACTAGGGCATCGGCGACCCCTTCGATAATCCCCAGTGCCGCGGCTGGCACGCCCAATACGGCAAGAAAACCAGGCAGGATGACCGTCGTTGTTTCGTAGCAAAAATCCCCCAGTGCGCTGGTCAATCCTGCACCCACCACTGTCCGGTTGAGCCATGACGGTTCTGGGGATGTAACGATCTCTGCGGCGGCACTGGCCTCAATCGATTTTTCGTCCGGTTTCGTCATTTTGGCGTCTCTGTAGTAAGGAGCTTTAATCCCCAAACGTTGGGCGAGCGTATGAGGAATCATTAGTCAATCTCGAAGGTTGCCAATACGGGGTAGTGATCAGATGCCATGTCCGTCACAGGACTGCGTATCACTTCATAGGTCCGCGCAAACCCTGCCAACGCGTGCGACGCAAACATGTAGTCACATCGCATGTGCGCAAACTCAGTGCCGATAAATTGAGCTGCGGGAACTGTTGGTACCTGGCTTTGCTTTAGCGTGTATCCGATATCGATCCATCCCGCAGCTTCGAGACCCGCTATCACCGAATGGTCGACGCTCCTCAAGTCATCTGAGAGATAGCGGAAGCGATGATGTGGGGGTAACTCGTGGAACCCGACCGGTTCAGGATCTCGGGGAGAGGATGAGTTGAAGTCACCGGTTAATAGCGTATAGACATCGGGGTTCGCCTGAACGGCCAGATAAGCCGCTTCTCGACGCCTTACGGCCGGACCATTTGGGCAAAGGTGCGCACAGATGAATGTCAGTGTACGAGAAACTCCAGGTATCGAAACTTTCAGCGTGGCAAGTGCATGGTGAAAGTGCGCACTGTCCGATTCAAAGCTCAGAGGCTGCAAAGGTGACCGAATAAAAATCACCACATTCTGCCCGGTACGCGGTGCAGCCGCCATGAAACCTCGCATCCCCAAACGCTGCTCCAACTCATAAAGCAGGGCGCTCCCGTTAAGATCAAAGCCTTTAGCCTCCTGCATGAGAAATACATCAGGCTTCAGGTCGTTGATCAATTCGGTCTGGGCCTGTGCACGGCGATTATCGACACCGTCTCGCCCACCAAACAGAGTGTTGTAAGTCAGCACAGTCAGTTTCACGGATTTCCCCTTTAAGTGTGGCTAGCGATTTTCATCCTGGGCCTCGAATACCCGTTGAGCGTAGGTATCGAGGAGCGATTCACAGGTCAGTAGCCGTTGCTCTGCCTCGTGGAACAAGGTGGCGCCGTAGAAATCGAGTTTTCGAATTTTTTCGAGCCATGCCTGCAACTTCTTCAGATCCACGTCGTTTTCTTCCAACTCGGCATAGGTGAAGTGCTCGGCGGCCGTTTCCTTTGCAATTTCAGCTTCGAAATCAGTGCACTTATCCAAAAGCTCCTGGTACTCCTCGTCTCTGTCTGCCTTGAAACGACCCACGACTTTTTCTTCTTGGGAACGATCAAGCGCAATAGTTTCCAAAATGACCGACTCGCCCGCCATCTCCGCAATATCGTTTTCCAGCATCTTCAGCCGTCGGACGTGGTCGTCACTTTTAGGCAGAAGGCATACCCCGTTTTGGAGATAGACAGCTCCCATACCCTTGAGTTTTCGCCACAATCCGATGCGTTTTTTGGCAGGCTCGGATGGGACCTTGTACGTAAGCAGTAACCAATTTTGTGTCTTCATTGCTCAATCCTAATGTTACGACCGTTACATTTCAAGTGTCGAATCAATGACTTTATAGTGCACCAAATTGACATTTCAGGCTAGCTCGCTAGCTCAAGGCCGCTCATGCGAGCGCAACGGTTACTGTTGGGGAGCATGAGCGTGGGTCGGCAGGGGGGCCTTGAGATGAACGGATCCATGTCGATAGCGAGAGAACTCTCGCGCGCTCGCCGAGATCCATAAAGGCTTTGGTCATTTCACATATCCTTCACGCGTAGTGAATCAAACTAAAAAAGCCGTAACAAACTACCACTGAAGTCCGCCGCAAAAACAAGGGCAGTTCATGATTGAAAAAACAAACCTTTTGATTACGCTACTGATCAGTTTTGCAGTGATCCTGACAATGCGAATAATATTTCAACATATAACTGCATACACAATTAAAAAAGGAAAAATATTAATTCAATCAGCTTATACAGCAGTCAACAAACAAAAAACCATACAACCTTTCCATCGCGTTCATTACATCGCCAGGAGACTAAACCCCAACCAGTTCTGCGGACTGCCGATAACAATTTTATTTTTTTTGGCGGCCATAATTGTTGCCTTGATGGTGGCGCTACTAAGTGCGCTGCTGCTCAGCGACAGCCTCGCAACTCTTGACCAGACGGTAAACTCTTTTTTCGCCCCCTTTCGCTCTCCATTGCTTGTTAAATTATTCGTAGAAGTGACCTCCCTTGGTACTATTGCAGTAATGGGCTTGACGGTATTTGTTTCGTCCGCATTGCTTTGGTCATTTAATCGTCGCCAAGCACTGCTCCCATTCTGGACAACATTCATGGGCGCGGAGATTACTACTTGGATCATCAAGTATGCTGTTGACCGCTCCAGACCATCATTCTTGGATGGCATCACTGAGTTGAACCCCTCTTTCCCAAGTGGACACGCAACTGCGGCAACTGCGGTTGTCGGTTTTATTGGATATATAATAGCCCGGGATTTACCGAATTTTAAACAACGATATGAAGCCAGTTTCTGGTCGGCAGTTTTAATCGGCGCCATCTGTTTCAGTCGAATATTTTTGAGCCTTCATTACCTGAGCGACGTTGTCGCCGGATTTTTAACCGGCTGTTTTTGGCTTTTGATAGGCTGCGTTATTTTTGAAATGAAGCGCGCGCAACAAACTCGAGCGTTGGCGTAACCAGCCCTATGAACATCTCATAGGAGCGCGCTTTGAACTGGTCAAGTAACACGGACACCGATTATGGTGTTTATGCCGCTTTTTCCTCCGGGATCTGAGATACAGATGGGTAGTGCCGCCACACCCATATGAACAAGGGAATTGCGAGCAGTTGGGTGACCACGCAAAACGCGATGGTTCCAGTGATTGATCGATCGTAGAGAAATCCGATCACCGCACTGCCGATAAACCAGAAAATGCCGTAGCCAGCGGTAAAAAGCCCGAAGGCAGCGGCGCGATGCTCGCTTGGCACCAGCGGTGTGACCGCCGCAGGAATGATCGACTCGTGCACCCCCATGCCCATCCCCCAGATCGCTGCGCCCAATAGCGCCAACTTGAAGCTTCCGAGAAACACGAGCGGAGCAAATAACGAGGCGAACAACGTGAGCACAACCAGCACTCGAAACCCAAAGCGGTCAAATAACCGACCAAATAGCAGCGACGAGCCACCGCTGACCGCCATTGCCACTGAGTAGAAAATGGCGATCCACTGCGAGGGCATCGCATCGGTGTGGGCGAAGTGATAAGCCAGCAGCGGGTAGTCTGCAAAGCCCATCGCCACGAGGCAGGCACCCATCAAATAAATCCAAAAAGTACGCGAAAAGCCCCTATTTCTAGCGTCCTGAGCTAAGCCTTCGTCCAGTTCCTGCGGCCGAGGGTAGATCAGTCGAGCAATCAGCACGAAAATCAAATTGAGTGCTGCGGGCACGAGCAGCACAGCAAAGGCCATTCGATAGCTACCGTAATGGGTCAGTACGATAGCCATCAGTAACGGGCCGAACATGGCGCCGAACTGGTCACACGCCTCATGGATGCCAAACGTCCACCCATAACCACCAATATGTTTGGCCGCATACGAGAGCATTACATCACGCGGCGGCATTCGAATCGCGCGGCCAATCCGCTCAAGGATTATAAACACGGCAGCGCTCTGCCAATTATGAGTCAGCGCCAGCATAGGCACTGCGGACATCTGAATCACATAACCGGTGATTGCCGTGGGCCAAAATCGGCCCGTTGCGTCGGCAAATCGTCCCGAGAAATAGCGCAGCCCATACCCGGCCAACTCGCCGAAACCAGTTACTACGCCGACCACAAAAGCGCTCGCCTGCATCGAGGCCAGAAACGGACCCAGGATGCTTCGCGAGCCCTCGTGCGTAAGGTCGGCGAAAAAGCTAAGTACGCCGATCAGCAGCACGAACCGCATCGCAAGGCGACTGCCAAGCTCTTTACGTTTCGCAAAAGTTTGGTTGGGTATAGCCATGGCGACTCACCTTTTTGATCATCAGCCGGACCCAATGGCCTTGGCTGACAATTTCTCAGACAAAAATGAATGAGTGACAACTTCAATAAATTCGATCTTCCATCAAGAGGTTTATTAAGTGCACTGCGATAATGCCCATTAAGGGTACCAACAGCACACCGATGATTAATTCGGGTAGTTCCCAAAAAACTGAGGCGTATTCGCCTTTCGAGGTCATGCTCAATAACTGCGACATCTTTTGCGAAAAAGCCAGAACGCCCAGGCAATAACAAGTCAAAGCCTCAAATCGAGTACTTCGATGAGGTATTAGGCGGCTGATCAAGAAGCTCATGACGATGCTAGCGAGAAAAAGCCCCACCAAGCCAGGCATCGAGCTGGTGCATAGACATCCGACTACAGAGCCAAGGGTGAGACTGGTCACATAAACTTTCATGACCAGCCTCCGCATAGCTCGGTCGCCCTAACTGTGAGCAAGGAGGACGACAATTCAAAGCTACTCAGAATCATTGCCCACCGTCTCCACACCTGACACACACGCGAGGGCACCACCCAATACATTTGCTTTGCATGCTTCCTCACTAATCATCTGTGTCAGAACCAATGCCCCCTCCACAGAACTGAGGGTATACCAACCCGTTTTGGTCACGTTTTGGCCTGTTCCGGCGATCCATAACATCGCGAATGCCCAGAGTAGTAACCCTACGAGTAGTCGCTGGTGTTCGCGGGCCCAATCGTTAACCGTAGGTTCAGGACGAAGGTATCGAACTCTTAACATGACGTGTCTCCTGTTGTTGTTTTATGAGATTGCGCATATTTACCACTTATCACGATGCCGCTCCGATGCGTCCGTACTCGACCGGAACTTTGACGTACGCCACATCGACATGCTCTTGTGCCAGGGCAGTCAGGAGTCTTTGGCAGCCTTTCTCGTCCATCGAAACGGTGACAGCAATAGGCTGATCAGCAAGCTCAAAAAAATGCGCTGAATGGAAGTGTCCTGCCTGATCAAAACCCTCTGCCCCCGTTACCAATGTGCCGCCCAGTGCACCTTGCTGCTTGGCAAAATCCAGTAGCCACTCGCCCATCGGTTTATGTTGGTGCCGGGCGTTTTGCTCAGTGAAAAACGTAAGTTGATAGCCTTTCATGGGTACTTCCTTTCGACGATTACGAATTAGAGAAGTGAGGCGGCTCTCGCAGCAGCGACTAGCGTTCCCTGCGGCTGGATTGCTCTTTAATCCAAAATTAATTCGCCCTGCTCAAGCGGCAACTCGCACAGCAACAGCACCGCTCTGACCTTGCGTAACTCTTCGGCGTGCTCATGCATGAACGCGCGCAGACGCTCCTCCGTGTCCAACAATTCCAGACATTGCGGATGGCGCATCGAACTCACTTCGGGGTGGTGGTGCGACAGACGTTGGCCCGGAAGGTAACCAGCGCTGATTGACCGCAGCATGGCCTGCTTGATATTTGCACGTCGGGCGACATTCAAAAGATGGTGGGCCAGTACCGGAGGGCTGAGGCGATGCCAGAACCGCGTAACCTTGGCGCGGCTCGCAGCAGGAAAGTACAGATGCAGCGCGGTAATGTGTTTCTTCGATGCTTTAATGGTCATTGTGCTTCGTCCAGGACGGTGATTTCTTGTTCGGTTTTCGGTGGGTTGTTCTTACGGAACTGCTTGATATCCGCCAGACGTAACTCTTCTGGCAGCTCGCGACGGTGCTTGCTGTGACCTAGTCGCTGCGCGTGGTAGATGCCGGTGTGTCCGGAGAAGAGATAGCTCGCTATGCATGCAATCGAGGCGAGGGGGCCGATTTCCGGCCCGAAGAGTTCCATGGCCATGACAGTGGTTGCCAATGGCGTGTTAGCAGCACCCGCGAACACTGCTACGAAACCAATTCCTGCCAGCATCGGAAATGGCAGATGTAACAGCGGTGCCAAGGCATTCCCCAGCGTTGCGCCGATATAGAAGAGAGGGGTTACTTCACCACCCTTGAAACCAGTCCCCAGCGAAGTGACGGTAAACACCAGCTTGCCGAGAAAGTCCCATGGAGCCATGGGCACCTCGAATGACTGAACAATGCTTGGAATGCCCAACCCAATGTATTGGTAAGTCCCAAGCGCCCATACAGCAGTCGCGATGACGACCCCGCCTGCAAAAGGACGTAAGGGTGGGTAGGTGATCCAGCGTTTAACAAATGCACTGAGCTTTTGCGTAGCTGTTGCGAAAATCAAACCGGTAAGGCCAAAGATGATGCCGGCAGCCACCACCGCCATTACGCTCCAGAACGCTACTGGTACAACCTCACCAATCGCATAGTGGGTGTGAAGCACTCCCCAAGCCTGACCTACCTGGTCGGCCACGATTGCGGCAACCACACACGGAAACAATGCGTCGTAACGCATACGTCCAATCGCAAGCACCTCCAGCCCAAAGAGCGCACCGGCCAATGGCGTTCCAAACACCGAAGCAAAACCAGCGGCAATACCCGCCATCAATATTATTCGGCGATCTTCACGGCGCATACGGAACAGGTGCGTGAGCTGATCTGCAAGCGCCCCCCCCATCTGCACTGCCGTCCCCTCACGACCGACTGAGGCACCAAACAAGTGGGATACGACCGTACCGCCCAATATCAGCGGGACCATGCGCAATGGCACAACCTTCTTGGGATCGTGAATCTCATCGATGATCAGGTTGTTGCCGGCGTCGACGGTTTTACCCATCAAGTGATACACAAGGCCGACGGCGAAACCTGCTATTGGAAGCAGCCAAATCGCCCAGCGATGAGTCTCACGCCAGTTGGTCGCATGATCCAAAGCAAACAGAAAGAAAGCTGAAGCGGTGCCAGCCAGGAAAGCAATCAGGCCTGCGAGGACAAGCCACTTGCCAATATAGGGCAGAAGTTCGAGTTGTTCAGGACGTCGGAATCGAGACATTGGGTCAGCCACACGAAGAAATCGGGGCCTGACCAAAAACAAGGAATGTGAACGCGAGCGCCTACAGACCTGGTCTATGATCAGGTGTCTGTAGGCATCATCAGCTGCGGCAAGCGCAGCGGTTCATGGAGGAATGCCATCTCCAGCGTGGCCGATCATACCTAGTAACAATTTCAAAGTAAAATGGCTTGATTACCGCCCATCTCACCTCTCGTTGTCGTTGCAGGTACGCCGTGCAGACTATTTCGGTACGTAGGCTGCAACCGACTTGCGAATTTCCTCCCGCGCTTCATCAGCGCTACCCCAACGCCCCATCTTCACCCACTTGCCCGGTTCCAGAGCTTTGTAGTTTTCGAAAAAGTGCTGAATCTGAGCCAGTAGCAATGAGGGCAAATCACTGCACTCCTTCACATCGTGGTAGAGGGAGCTGAGCTTGTCGTGAGGGACTGCAATGACTTTTGCGTCTGGGCCTGCTTCATCGGTCATGTACATCACGCCCACTGGACGGCTTCGGATGACTACCCCCGGAGAAACTGGATAAGGGGTGATTACCAGCACGTCCAGAGGATCACCGTCTTCACTGAGTGTGTTAGGGATAAAGCCGTAGTTGGCGGGATAGAACATCGGCGTGCTGAGAAAACGGTCGACGAACATCTGTCCGCTGGGCTTATCCACCTCATATTTGATTGGGGAGTGGTTTGCCGGAATCTCGATGACGGTGAAAAAGTCATCAGGAATCCCTTTGCCCGCAGGAACGTCGGCATAGCTCATATTCACTTCTCCATTTTCATCAGGATGGGTTGTTGGATTTGTCAGCTTTTTTGCCAATGGTGCCCAGCTCAATCGGTGCCTTTATGTAGAACAAGGAAATATCCTCAGCCTCCAGGCGCTCGAACAAGCGAACACATTCTTCTTGCGTGATGGCTAAACGAATTTCGGTTGGCTGGTCAGCAAGCTCAAAGAAGTGAGCTGAGTGAAGTCGACCGGTATGCCCAAAGCCTTCGATAGCGGTTGAAAGCGTGGCGCCACGCAGCCCCATCTGCTTCGCTAGGTCGATGATCCAGTCGCCGAGCATTTTTCCTTGATAGCGTCGATTCTGCTGAGTAAAAAAAATCACCAGAAAACCATTCATGATCAATCTCCTTTAGCGTGCGCTAAACAGTTGATACGAGAGAAGCCCTGCGGCCGTCATAGCCAAAGAGCCCATGACATGGAGCGCGATGGCTCCAATTGCCCAGCTGAACCGGCCCTCTTGAATCAATTCGACGGTTTCTGCTGAGAACGTAGAGAACGTGGTGAGACCGCCACAAAAGCCGGTGATGATCAGCAGTCGCCATTCGGGACTGAGTGATGGTGTCGCAGACAGAAAAGCGATGGCGAGGCCAATGATGTAGCCCCCGATCATATTAGCGATCAAGGTACCTGGAGGGACCGTTGGAAATAGGGTGTTGAGTTTCACGCCAAGCAACCAGCGCAGCCAAGCACCCAGGGAAGCCCCAATGGCTATGACTAGTAATGATTTCATCATCAACGCAAGTCTCCATGCCGTCTGTACAGGCCGGGAGATGCTGATTTGAGTACAAAGCGGGATGGTTGCTGATAGCTTTTCACAGTCTGTCCTTGCTTGAAGGACAGGTGTGCACGCCTACGCACCCTGTCCAGGGTTTACGTAGGCATCATCAGCGCAGAGGCGGTTATAAGGAGGAATGCCATCTCCTGCCCAGATCGTATAGCAGCAAGGTTGATTGTTTCAAGGGATTGTAGTTCAGCTTGTTGTAGCTTCCATGGCTTTTGCATCGGCACTGTCTTGGTGGACGTAACGTCAGGCCTTCATTGACGAATTGCCATAGGTGCTCACTGGCCCCCGAGTTTTACGCGTTTCAAGCAGATACTTACTGATCTTTGGTGTTCAGAGGCTGTCGTTACGTTAATTATGGGGCTCCTCCATCATCCAAATAAGCCTAGTGACCCTTCCGCAACTCTGATCAACCCGGCGTGTTGATCTACCTGCGTTGGTTGCGCCTCAGAAATTCCAGTGCCCACAAGCCATCACTCGGCTGTGGAGATTGGGTAGTAGTCAGAGCGGTTTCACCGCCGATCAAGAAATGGCGTGATTCTGCAAGATGGGAATGATGCAACGACAAGTTCGCTGGTCACTTCGAATGCAAATGACTGGTCAAGTCGAATGCAAACAGGTGGTCAGTTGCTATGCAAACGGTTGGTCAATTGATTGCAATTACACACCGAGGATCTTCCAGAGGATCTGGCCGTTCTGAATTATGTTCAGGGCGCCAGTTCGCATTTTGCATGGGCTAAAAATAGTGAGAGCGAAGTCGCCTTCGACGGCTCGACTCAGATTTCGATACGCCGGCCAACTCCTCAAATAGAGGGTGAAATATCCTTTTTAGGGGATATAGAGAGAAAAGGTCTCTACGAACTGGATATCTCTTCAAACTTTCGAACAGAGATTCTTGCTTATTATTGAATTCCGGCACCGCATGATGATTGCTAGTTCCTTCAGATCAACCAGAGCAGCCTTGAAGGGTGGAGACTGAAATGACGATGCCGTTTGAACGGACCAGATCTGTCGCACAGACCTATGATTTCTTAACGAAACTTTCTCGCGACACAGAAGTGCCCGAACGCGTTAGACAAAATGCTCAGTTTCTTTTACGCCACTTTCCTACCAAGCGCGATGTTCTCCAGGCTGGCCGGATAGAAGAGCAAGCGAAAAATCTAGGGATAGGTGCAATCGGTACCGTTTTTTGCTCCTCAACTGAAGACTGGTAACCTCGCCTTCAAACGCGGTGCTGGGTCAATACAGAACGCCGTCTTTCGCGCTCCGTAATCAAGGGAATGAAATGGACAGTGAAACGGACAGATTGCATTGCATGGCAACCCGGGCACCAAAATCGAGTAATCACGGCGGAGCGGTGATCACCGTATTTTTGACAATTTTTTGTGATTGACGTCTCAAACAGCAAAATTCCGGAATTTGATCGCAAGGTGTTGGAGGTACTGCGCGAACCTCTGGAATCCGGATATATCGTGATCGCCAGAGCCAAGGATCGCGTGCGATTCCCCGCGCGTTTCCAGCTGGTAGCAGCTTTTGTGAGCGAATACTCAGATCAGGGAGATAGAAATCACAGCCATCCCCGAACAATGCCTTCTCTCACTTTGAAACGACACCTGACGAGCGTTAGGGTCGCAGGGGGGGGAACAACCAAATCAAGGCGCGTACAACCAGCAACGCCACAGCTTAGGATGCGCCGGAGGCCATGCGCCAACCCATCAGATTTTCGAGCAATGTACCTGCCGGTGCGCCCGCTATGTTTCCCCTCGACACACCTGAAAATATTATGGACGCTGCTTTACCCGCTGCCTCGGGACGTAACCTTGGCCCTAGCGAACCGCCGATGGTCCAGAAGCCACTGACTGCAATGCCGAGAAACATTCCCCCCAGTAACAACACACTAAAACTGGTTACGCAGGCCACCAGAAGGTTAGACATAACGAGCAGGCTCAGTAGAAACCAGAGGACATGGTGTCGATCAAACCGACCTGTAACACCAATAGTCAGGAGCACGGCAAACGCTGCCAACACACCTTGAATGGTCCCCTTCAAGCCAAGTTGACCTTCACAGACCGAAAGATCTTTTGCGAATTCGGTAAAAGCCCAACCGGTAGGAACTCCGCCGTTACCAGTGCGATTGCACAGATACCGATGGCGGCTACTGCTGCCCAGGTTGCGGGGTTATTTCCAACTGCTCTCTTGGGATTGCGATTGCTCAGTGACAATGGCTTGGGTCATATGTGTAATTACATAGACATGGCCACCCTATTGCATTCGGCCTGATCATTTACATCGGATTTGACCATCAAGCTGCGTGGGCATGGCCGGCAGAGAACGGCAATAAAGCGGACGCTCGGAAGCGACTGCTATCGGCCATAAGCTGACGCTCAACCTCACGCCCTTGGAGATCGGATTTATAGCTCAATCAGCAAGGCCAAGCTTTCTGCTAAACCAGTAATAATCTGTATAGTCAAATGCGCCTCCAAACAATTCATCTATTCTCGCTTTGATGATTGTGTAATCATGACGAGCGCGACCTCTATCGTGGCATTGAGAGTTTTTTTCAATTTGTCCGGCCAGATATTTAATGGAGTTTTTATTAAATAGCTTTATGTACTGAGGGATCGATACTTGAAAGCGCGAATCCGCCTGATCATAGTTTGCGCTGACTCCATAGTAAGTTGAGGCAATCATACAGAACTTCTCTTGCCACTCTTCAGAATCGGAGAGTTTAAGTATGTAATCAAATTGGTATGAACTGAAAACCGGCTTGTCTTTTACAATCCACTCCTGTAGATCATCGCCATGCTTGAAAATATTCTCCTTTACAAACCATCCTGCAGTTTTACCTATAGGGTCGCTCTCTATATAATGTTCAACTTTTAGACGAGCAGCGTCGCTTAAAATCGGGAACAATTCGTGATTTTCAGAAAGGAAGAATATAAGATATTGCAAAGGGCTACCAGCGCTAGCCAGATTACTAAAGAAATCAACATCTCCTCGTATTGCTTCAGGAAGCAAAGCTTTATTTCTGGTAGCTATCACCTCAAGCACATGAAGGTTGATTAGTCTGTTAGTTTCACACTGCTCATTTTCAACTCTAAACACGATCTTCCATAGCGAGCGAAATATATTTAACTCAACTGGCACGGTAGTTCTATCAAAATACCGATTCACAACATATTTTTTTAC
Organism: Pseudomonas sp. AO-1; assembly: GCF_019775695.1. NCBI lineage: Bacteria > Pseudomonadati > Pseudomonadota > Gammaproteobacteria > Pseudomonadales > Pseudomonadaceae > Pseudomonas > Pseudomonas sp. AO-1. The sequence continues at coordinate 331,205 of NZ_CP079947.1, read as the reverse complement.
TTTTGATCTGTCATTAAGTATTTCGCGAGATTCTGAAATATCATCAAGTAATTCTTGAAGAATATGCTGGGTATAGAAAGGAGGCTTGATTAAAACATCGGTCAAAGTATTTCGAATTAATGCTCTAACAGTTTCTTTGTTGGGTGAATGCAGCTCACGCTCCCTGTTCAAAACAGGATGCGCTGAAAGGTGCCTTTGCTTTTGCAGATATCTTAAATTTTCGTATTCGGAACTATCCAGCAAATTTGTTTTATCATTTACCTCATCAATCAACTTCAGCTCCCAAGCGGCAGATTTCTGATCTAGCTCTTGAATCTTACTGACCTCATCTAATATCGCCTTCGCTGACCCATCATCATACAGATCGATCAGATTTTGTAACTTATAAACAATGTCGCATATCGCTACCGACCAAAGCATCACGACTGCCGATCTATAATTTCCGTTTTGATATGAAGACAAAACCTCTCTGAAATACTCTTTTGTCCTGCCATAATGAATACTGTCTGACATTTTTTCTAACGAGAACTCGTCCATAAAATTTCCGCCTAGTAGTTTGATATCGTGGCGCATTAAATTACAGCACTTAGAATGCGCCAATAGAATTGAAGCAGGCTCCTTCCACTTCGTAGTTCTTGCATCCGCAAAGTCTCTCGCAAGCGCCTGCTATCGGCCAAAGGTATACCTCCAAATGAATCTACGAAACTACGAGTGACTCATGGATCTATGTCACGAGTAGCACATCACTACTGGAGCGGGATTGCTGGGTAAGTATTTCTTTTTAGCCCAATCAAATGCGGACGTCACTGGAGGCCAAAGACCCTGAATAACCATCAGCAATGCGAAAGTCAAAAATGCTCGCAATAGAAAAACATGGGTCATTTTTATACAGGTAACTTTTTCGTTCACCAACGGATAATTCAAGTGGATGGCAAGTGTGATTTCCTTGATGAGTATCGTTGGTGATTCGGAGCTACCTGCGAGGCGGACCAAATCACTCGAGTGAATTTGGTTAAATTGAGATACCCTCAGCGTATGAAATGCCCATAGGCCGGCGTTGACCAAGTAACAGACGGCCAATGCAAATATCAGTAGGGACGCACCCGAAAATATTGCGCTCGCCTTATCGTTCCAGATACTGGGGATAAGAGATGTCAAAACCGGCACAAGCGCAGTGATCGCGGCAAAGTAGATTCCAGCTTTTGTGTCAGCGCTTCTGCGGCGTTCAGCTTCTGCATCATAAAGACGACGTGCCTCATCAAGCGCAACAGCGGCGCCTGGTCTCCAATTATCCTGCTGAATGGAGGCCCGAAGCTTGCTCTCAGAATCGCTTAGGGCTTGGGCCTCCGCGACAGTTTGCTTTTCGAGAATGGGCCAAACAAACTCGCGAATTCTGTTCATCCGAAGGATATCTCTTCCAGCTCGTCAACAATGGCTTTGGAAATCGGATAACCCGTCAAGTTCTCTATCCACGCCCATTGCCCGTTCGGGTTGACCTCCAAAAACCAAAGCTTGCCCTCTTGGTCGCGCACAAAATCGATGGCACCAAATTTCAGCCCTAGCGCCCTAACGAGAGCAATACAGCGACGACTAATCGATTCCTCGAGCTCAATCCTCTCATGTTTCAAATCGGTTCGAGTGCCCTGACGCCAATCTACTTCAGTCTCTGCATTGGTCTGCGACCAAATTGCAGTCGCGAAAATGTTGGTACCGACCACCGTTACCCGCACATCGTAACGTTTAAGAATTTCCTTTTGAACAATGAAGGGAGCTAGAGCGACAGCTTCAGCATCGCTCTCACTCAGCTCATCGATGCGATGAGTGAACATTACGCGCTCGTTATCGCCAGAAAGAACGGCTTCTCGCAAAGGTTTTCCAATCGATCGGTGCTGATTTGTCAGCTTCTTCACCAACGTCCAATCATTAGTAACGAAGCCTTCTGGTATTTCGAAACCCAGTTCGTGAGCGAGGATTAATTGTCGAGGTTTGTCTTCAGCTAAAAATATCTGCGTAGGGCTACTAAACCAGACATCTTCAAGACGCATATACAAGCTTTTGAGAAAACTACCCCACTCGGACTCCACGTATCTCTTCTCGGCTTGATCCTTCACGGAATCCAAGGCATTAGGTGCTCCAGGACGGCGGAAGTAGGCTGCTGTGACCTCGTCTCCTCGAATCTCGTGGTCGCCGATGCGAATCGACCATTTTCTACGCTCTCGTCCCGACATGGTACTGATTGAATGCGGCAAGAGTTCAGTGTTGAGCCGGTAAAACGGTATCTCGCGGCGCCTTAGTTCGGCGACCACATAGTCCATCGTTATATCCCGTCGATTGGTAACCAATAAAATCATCGTCATTCCTTTGGCTAATCGTTGAAATACTGAGACTCCAAGCCAGACGCCGGATCGCCGTTATCATCTTTTTCCACCTGCACATTGGTCTTGGTAACGAGCTCCAAAAACTGGTTAAAATCGTTCGCAGCATCGTCTTTTTCGACAACGGTGTCTGTCTTGGTCACAAGTTCCAACAGATGGCTCATTGCAGAGTCAACATCATCACTTTCTGCCCGTACCTCAGTTATAGTTTTCAGCTCGTCCAGCGAATAAAGACCTTCGTCATCCTGCTCCGCGTTCACTTTGGTCTTCGTCATAAGCTCGGCTAAAGCAAAATGGTCAATAATGGGAACAGGGCCAGCTTCTGAATCTACGACCCACATCGCCATTTCGGTTGAGTAGTAACCGGGCAATCTGTCCTCGCCCGTTCTTGCAATCGCAAATCGCGCCAAAAATGGCATAGCCTCGTCAGATAATACTTTTTTCGCCACGCCCATCTTTTGCTCTCCCTGCTCAATGCTACTGTCTAATAGCCGTAACTGACGATACTGCTTTGACATCACGAAGTCGACTCACTAGCTATACGAAGCTGAGGTTCCTCCCGACCACTTTGCATCACTCCTAATTTTTTAGCACACGGAATGTCAGCTTCTGGCCGAAAGCGGACGCTTGGCACAAAGTGGCAGGCGTTGCTGAATGATTTCGCCATGAAAAGGCCCGGCCCCCCGATCAAGCTTCGTACACAACGCGAAGAGAGTGTGCGATGGGTGCAGGATTACGGTTTCCTTTTTCACAAGCGACCTGCGTACAGTGGCCTGCAGGGATCAGGGGCTAGGGGGGCGTCATGCCAACGCAAAAATTATCCATTTACGATTTGCAGGTGAACGTTTCCATTCGCGGTGACGGATCACCGCTGCTCCTGCTCAATGGATTGGGTGGTTTGATCCGCGCCTTCGACCCGCTGAGGAATGAACTGTCTGATTACACGACCATCACGTTGGACGTGCCCGGCGTCGGAAAATCTCAGGCGCCGCGTTGGCCGATGCGTTTACCCCGCCATGCCGACACGATTGCGCAGGTGCTCACGCAATTGGGTTTCGACCAGGTGGACGTATTCGGCGTGAGTTGGGGCGGTGCTTTGGCACAAGAATTCGCCCTGCGTTATCCCGGCATGGTACGTCGCCTCATACTCGCAGCGACCTCCGCCGGGCCGGCAATGCTGGTGAAACCCGCCGACGTTCTGGATTTTTTGAGCATAGGCAAAAGCCTCAAACCGCATGAGCCAAAGGGCCAGCGCCGTTCGGTAAAGGCGCTGATGTCCTTCGGGGTCGCGAACGGTATGCTCTCCGTTCACCCGCGAACCTATTACCTGCAATTGGCCGCATTGGTCGGCTGGACGAGTTTGCTTCGGTTGTACCGTCTTCGCCAGCGCACGCTGATTCTCGCCGGCGATCGCGATCCATTGGTGCGCCTTTATAACGCGCACATTTTACGCCGTGCCATTCGCGGTGCTGAACTGCATGTTTTGCAGGGTGAAGGTCATTTTTTCGTGGTGACCCGTGCGGCGCAGACGGCCGATGCGATACGCGAGTTCCTTCAGCAACCGCACGGCGAAGAAAAGCCTGTGGTCGATAAGCCGGCGTTCCGGATCTCGGCATAGGAAGTTGGCGTACTCGCAATCAATTTGGGCCGCCCTCCGGACAGGCATTTTGGCCAATCCGGTTTGCCTATGTCCTTGTGTCGGTCTTCAATCGTCTTTTACCGGTGTGACCTAAACTTACCGATGGGCTGCTGACACCACCCGTGCGGGCATTTGAGCGGATGCATTTCAGTCAAGGTTCATGCCGATGCGCAGTTAAATGCCGGGAAAATGTGAACCAGTCATTTGTTTGAGCCTTGAAAGCCAAACTTTTGTCGCCAGAAATGTATCGTCATGACCGCAGTGGCTCGAAGGGATCCTAGAGCCGATGTCTGAGACTCCACACTTAATACCTTGCTTCGGGAACACGACACTGGAGGAATGAATGATTTCAACCCTGGAGCTACGCCGGATTATTGAAGAAAGCTTCCGGCCGTTGGAGTGCCAATGCACCCTTACGCCTGGAAACTCACTTCAAGTCAGAGTGACGGACCCTGAAACCGGCCGGGTGGATTTGCTCGTCACCGGCATTTCCACGAACACATTGGTGAGTCCACGAGCAATCTCCGAGTTGATTGCCGAACTGCGCTACGATCTGGCTACGAACAAGCAGAAGAATCTGACGGGCACCGCCGCCTTTCGCAGATGGCCAGATGTGCCGAGGGCTTAGTCGATTCTAAGCCCTCGGCGCGTCTCTTACGGCATTGGAGTTTCAGCCGGAGGCAGTGCTGCGGCTTTTTGAATGTCCGCCGCCTGTACGGATGCAGTTTGCGTGCAGTCAACACTCACCTCTTCCTCTTCACCCATCGTGCAATAACGTTTGCGCAGCTCCCGTAATTCCTTGCTATCCAAGTGATCCAATGACAGGAAGGCGTTTTGCGCATCCTTCGTGGCCCGGATCAGTTCATCGAGTTTAAGGTGCAAGATGTCGTTATCTCGATTCTGTGTGTTCTGGATGAGGAACACCATCAGGAAGGTGATGATCGTTGTGGACGTATTGATAATCAGCTGCCACGTGTCGTTGTAATGGAAGTACGGCCCTGTTAAGGCCCAAGCGGCAATCAGCAGGATGGCCGTCAAAAATGTTTTCGAGCTGCCCGACCAGTTCGAGAGCGCTTGGCAAAACTTTGCGAATTTCATGGCCGTGAATCCTAGAGGTAAGTAACTTTTCGACCGTAACCGCGCTCTGAAATTCTTTGTTACATCTAGCCTTTTATCTCCTTGCGACGTGCTCGCTCCTTGGAGGCACTTTGCCTCCTTATCACCCAGCAAAACCGTCGGTCGCCGTGAGTGCAAATAAATTGCAATTACTCGCTCGGGATTCGCCTCAGAAGTCTGTGGGCTCGCATTCGATCTTTCTTGAATGAGCATCGGGCCTCGCCTGACCTGAGGAGATTTGTCATGTTTCTACATAACAAGCGACTTCAATACACCGTGCGTGTTGCTGAGCCCAATCCAGGCTTGGCCAATCTGCTACTGGAGCAGTTTGGCGGCGCCCAGGGAGAACTCGCGGCGGCATCGCGGTACTTCACCCAAGCGCTGGCCGAGGATGACCCAGGTCGCAAAGACCTGCTGATGGACATTGCGACTGAGGAGCTGAGCCACCTGGAAATCGTCGGCTCCATCATCGTCATGTTGAACAAAGGCGCCAAAGGCCGAATGGCCGAAGGCGTTGAGGAAGAAGGTGAGTTGTACCGCGCCATCAACGGTGCCGGCAACGATTCACACATCACCAGCCTGCTGTACGGCGCCGGCGCACCGCTGACCAACTCCGCCGGTGTGCCATGGTCAGCCGCCTATGTCGATACGATCGGTGAGCCGACGGCCGACTTCCGCTCCAATATCGCCGCCGAAGCGCGCGCAAAAATCGTCTATGAACGGCTGATGAACGTGACGGACGATCCTGGCGTGAAAGAGGCCCTGGGCTTTCTCATGACACGTGAAATTGCCCATCAGCTGTCCTTCGAGAAAGCCTTGCACGCCATCCAGCCAAACTTCCCACAAGGCAAGTTGCCCGGCATGCCTGAGTTCACCAACGTGTACTTCAACATGTCGCAAGGCGAAGGCAGCACCCGAGGTCCGTGGAATCAGGGAGATGACTGGGAGTTTGTGGAAAGCCCTACGCCCGCGGTGGACGGCGGCGACGGTACCGCCAGTGTTCAGCTCAGCGCTGAGGAAGATGCACTGCTGCTGGATATGAAGGCTCGAACCATGTCCGACCCGGACAGTAACCCCATCACCGGCGCCGATTTGGGTGCGGGTGTTCAGGGGGAAACGAAAGATTGATGGCCAGCACCGCACGCCGCAATGGCGTGCGGTTTTTTCTGCACAACCAGAGGTACACAACATGAATTCGAACACCGGCGTTTTCAGCGATGGTTTGGCGCGGTCTCTGTCTGAGCGATTTCACGCAACTGCTGCGTCCTATGATCGTACCGCCATGCGGATCGCCCGAACATTGCGCTCATCCATGGTGAGCTCCAATGGGAAGCCTGCAACGGGACGATAGGAGGCGACATGTCACTTTCCCCATCGCCTGCAAGAACCCCGCTGCGCAGCTGGTGGGGGATGGCGTCCAGTGGCGGCTGGCCTGCGGTGCTGTTCTGGGCGATCCTGCTGCTGGTCACGGTGCTGTTGTTGATCAGCGGTTACTCTGCGCTGGTCGGGGCTGAAAAGGAAAACCTTCGCCTGGCGGCGTTGGGCGGCCTGTCCGGGTTTGCGGCGACCGCTCTGGGCGCGGTGGTGGCGATCATCCTGCGTGATATCGCCTCACGCACCCAGGACATCATGCTGGGGTTTGCCGCCGGCATGATGCTGGCAGCCAGCTCGTTCTCGTTGATCCTTCCTGGCATCGAAGCCGCTCAGACACTGTGTGGTAACCAATTGCTGGCCGCCTGTGTTGTCGTGGTCGGTCTGGCTTTGGGTGTTGCGCTGATGATCGGGCTGGATCGGTTCGTACCTCACGAGCACCAGGAAAGCGGCAGGCGGGGGCCTGACTCCCAACGCATAAATCGCGTGTGGCTGTTCGTCCTGGCCATCACTCTGCACAACCTGCCCGAGGGTATGGCGATAGGCGTCAGCTTTGCCAATGGCGACATGAAAGTGGGCCTGCCGTTGACCACCGCCATCGCCATCCAGGACATCCCGGAAGGTCTTGCCGTGGCGTTGGCTTTGCGGGTCACCGGCATATCGGCGTGGCGGGCGGCGCTGATCGCCATTGGTTCCGGGTTGATGGAGCCGTTGGGCGCAATCGTGGGCCTGGGTGTATCGAGCGGTTTCGCCTTGGGTTATCCCGTCGCCTTGGGCCTGGCGGCCGGCGCGATGATCTTCGTGGTCTCGCACGAGGTTATTCCTGAAACGCACCGCAATGGACACGAAACGCCTGCGACCCTGGGTTTGATGCTCGGCTTCGGCGTGATGATGTTTCTCGATACGGCGTTGGGTTAGCTCAATGCCCTTCATCCGTGAATGGAAAAAAACTGGGAACGCTCGGGTAAACGCCTGAGTCAGTTTTTATGAACGCCAGGATGGCGGCCGGGAAACTCTCTCGCCCCGCCTCAGGTAAACATCCAAAGACCAGACGACCAGAAGGACTTAGACATGGCCAGAAAGACCGTTGAAGACTTGTTCATCCATGAACTCTCCGATGTTTACAGCGCCGAGAAGCAGATCACCAAAGCGTTGCCGCGTTTGGCCCGGGCCGCGACCAATCCACTGCTCGCCGACGCGTTCACCTCACATCTTGAAGAAACCCAGGGCCAGATCGAGCGCATTGATCAGCTGGTCGAGCTAACGGGCCTGAAGCTAAAACGCATGAAGTGCGTGGCCATGGAGGGCCTGATCGAGGAGTCCAAAGAGTTGCTGGATGAGATCGACAAAGGTGCGGTGCTGGACGCGGCACTGATCGGTGCAGCGCAGAAAGTCGAGCACTACGAGATCGCCAGCTACGGCACTCTGATTGCAATGGCCAAGCATCTGAAGCTCGACGACGCTGCAACGCTGCTCGCGGCTACCTTGGCCGAGGAGAAAGGCGCGGACGAGAAGCTGTCGAAGATCGCCGAACAGGGTGGGAACCAGGCCGCGACGCTTGAAAAGTAATTCTTATAACTCGGCAGTATCGGTATGAGCGCCACGGCGATTCTGGTCGCCGTGGCGTTTTAATCGGATCGAGGCCATGGCCTCTTCGGTCCCTGCGAATACGAAGACGGAGGTGGATCATGCAAACCGAGTATTTTTGGATTGCCCTTGCAGCCATTCTCTTGCTGCTCGACCTCTGGGCAATGAACAGCGTTTTGAGAAGCGATAAGTCTTCCGGTACCAAGGCGGGCTGGACGGCTCTGATCTTCCTGCTGCCATTACTGGGTGTGGTGATCTGGGGCGTGGCCGGGCCGCGCGGTGTCACTAAAGGGCCATCTTCACCCGAACACAGCAAAGGATGACCGGTATCTGCAGGTCATTTTGGGGTAATACGCTTTGCCACGGATCCTGACTTCCCAGACCAGCGAAGATGAGCTGACTGAACACAATGCCAAGATGTTTGGATCACCCAAGGAGCGTTTGGAGTTCTACCGGCGGGAGATTCACTACGAGACGGCGATATTGGCCAATCGAACCGATGCTTACCTGGCAGCGCAATCCTTTCTCGTGATCGCTTTTGCGTCCTGCATGGGCAACCTCAACCCTGAGTGGGGCAAGCTGTTCACGCTGTTTGTGCCGCCCTTTCTCGCGCTGCTGGGACTGTTGAGCACGCTTAACGCCTGGCCAGGCATCAGGGCGGCTTACGACATCATTGATCACTGGTATTACAAACAAAGTGAATTGCTGCGTAGCGAGCCGGTGATGGGCATGGCGTATGACGAATCACCGTTGTTCTGCGAGCGGGAATCCACTCACAAGGGCTACCGCAAGGCGCTGCTGTTCTCGGTACGCACACCGTGGATCTTTGCGACGTTCTGGATCGTGCTGGGTTTGTGGGCGATCGCCATCCAGCTCACTGATCCCTTTGGTTAGTCTGTAACTCGCCGGGCGACTCAGGCCCCGACGCGTCGCTGCTTGGTTCCGTCGGTGCAGCAGTCGAAGACTGACCGCGAATGCGCAACAGATCCTGCTGCGCCTCGCTGCGCTTGGCATCCGCCAACCTCTTTGCCTCGCTAAAGCGCTCCCACGACAGAGCACTGGTCGAATCGCCCTCGATCAGGCTGTAGGCATACGCTTCCAGGCGGTCTGCCTCGAAGAAGAGAGCGGCGTTACGTGCCAGCTCATCATCATTCTGGTCAGCTGGCGATGGCGTGGTCTGGCTCATGGTGAGGCCGCCTCAGTCCATTCCATTTTGGTGGTTTCACGCCATTTTACATCCGTCACGCCAAATCGTTCGGCCATCGGTTTGCTGAACACTTTGAGCGGCGGCTTTCCGGGTTTTGGAATGGGCGCCAGGTCCGCGTCGCAGCAAGCCCAATGCCAAGCATCGGCGTTACGCATTTTGGGAGCACGAATGACGAATGACTTCGGCTTCCCATGTAGCAGATATTCAATGACGTACAGATCGTTCTGACTCATGAGGCCCTCCTTATGCTCATATGCTAAGGAGCGATCCGGGGCTGATAAATTCCAAAAAAACATGCAGCACTCTTCTTGTCACGACCACTTTCAGCCGCCCCCTTTAACTGGTTGATGAAGGGCAGCGCTTCCTTTGGTCGACTCTGGTGAACTGTCTCTGATTTCTTAGGCTCAACCTTCAAACCGTGCCCGAGAACTCTCGCCATGAACACCTGCAGAAATGTTCTTTCCCCAGAACAGGAGGCCAAGCTGCGTGCCTACGCACGATGGCACAGGGCACTGGATGATTGCTCGCTGCGAATGGACTGTCCGGACGCGTACCACGAGGAGCTATTGCGCCAGGCTGATGAAATGGAACGGCTGGACGTCGTGACCTGGCAGGAGTGGCGAGAGTTGCGGATGACGGCGGACAAGGCCTACCTGCAAGCAGTCGCAGGTGCTGACTACCATGACTGGCAAGGAAGAATGCATGTCCACGGCTGACGTCACGGTCTCTTATCTACGCCAAAACGCGTTGCGGTTAACTACGGCCGAGTCGTGCACCGCCGGTAAAATCATCACGCTCCTGTCTGAGGTCGAAGGCAGTGGCGAGTTGATCGAGAGCGGCTACGTGGTCTATTCGCCGGAGGCGAAACAGCGCTTGTTGAATGTCAGCCCGAGCACCATCGAGACGTTCAACCTGACCAGCTGTGAGGTGGCGCGAGAAATGGCAGTTGGCGCCTTGCGCTACAGTCCCGCCAATGTCGCGTTGGCCACCACCGGCATTCTCGGCCCCGACGATGTCGACGGTATTCCGGCCGGGACCATCTGTTTTGCTTGGGCCTTTCAGACGAATCAGGGCCAGAGTGTATTCACCCGTCAGCTTCGGTTTTTTGGCTCTCGCTGTGAAGTGCAACTGGCGGCCGCCGAGCATGCTTTGGAGGCACTCGCTCATTTCCATCAGCGGGCCCTCGCCGGCGAGCAAGCCTGAGGACAGTGGCCATGGATGAGCATCAGCATTCTGATTTGGAAAGCCGCAAGCATCCGGTGTGCGAAGACATGCCTTATCAACTGAAGGTTTGGCGGTTTGAGCGATGGGGCTGGTATGCCCTGGTCGCCGTGGTGCTGATGGGCCTACTAGGCGTGTTTTCACGCGGGCCACTTAGCGCTCGGGAAGTCCACAGCGCAGACGGCAGGCTTTCGGCACACTACGAGATCTTTCACCGCAACGGTTCGACGAACCCGATGAAGATTGCTGTCAGTGGTCGGCCAGAGTCGCCGGTGGAGATTGAGCTTTCGGGTGATTTTCTCGACGGCTTCAGCATTGAATCCATGCAACCTGAGCCTGTTAAGTCAGTCAGCGCCGGGGACGGGATCAAGGTCTGGTTGCAAACGGATCCTCAAGGACGGGCGACGCTTTATCTGACGCTGCGAGGTGATGGCCTCGGCGGTTACACCAGCCGCCTATCGGTGCCGGGATCTTCGCCGGTGAACGTTACTCAATACATTCTGCCGTAGGTGCGCTATGGACTCGGTTTTACGTGCGGCCGCCATGTACGTGGCGTTGATGATCCTGTTCAAGATTGCCGGCCGGCGGTCTTTGGCGGAGTTGACGACCTTCGATTTCGTGCTGCTCATGATCATCGGCGAGGCTACGCAGCAGGCATTGCTTGGGGATGACTTTTCGCTGACCAATTCCATCGTCGTGATAGTCACGCTGATCGCCGTCGATGTCGGACTGTCGCTTTTGAAACGACGCTCCTCGTTCGTTTCCCGACTCATCGATGGCGAGCCCACGGTCCTCGTCGAACACGGCAAGATCCTGTACGAACGCTTGCGTCACGCGCGCCTAATCGAGGCTGACCTCATGGAGGCCGCACGTTCAAGCCAGGGCATCGAGACCGTGGAGGAGATCAAATTCGCGATATTGGAGCGAAACGGGAAGATTTCAGTGATCCCCAAGGAACACTGAAAGCCAACGGGTCAGATTTTGCGTAAGGGATAACCGGGTTGTAACACCCCTGCCACCGCGTCGATGAAATCATCCATGGACCAGGGTTTTTGCAGATAGGTCGTCGAATGAGGAATGGTCGCAGGTTCCAACATATACCCCGAAATGAGGATCGAACGCGTCGACGGCCATTTGCCCTTCACCATCTCGATAAATTCGGCCCCTTGGATTTGCCCTGGCAGCGCATGATCGACCACCACCAAGGGACACGGGACATGAGCTTCGAGCAAATGCGTGAGTGCATCATCCGCTGTGGCGAAGGCCAGAGAGGGGGCGCCAATCTCCGCCAGGATGTCGACCATCAGCGTGCGGAGCGTAGGGTCATCCTCTATGACAATGACTTTGCCGGATACGGGCAACAAACCTTCCCAATTGAGCTTCAATTTCCTGATCCCTACTCAAGGTCTATTGAGGAAGTCGAACTCGCATTGTAGACCGACAACTGACGAGCGCCAGCTAGCAAAGCCACTGTACGCCGGCGGTGGAAATAGGAGTCCGAAGAGCGCGATGTGTTCCCCGCGCCGCTGAGATTCTCTTCAAGCCCTGTCCAACTTTCGGTTCTTTCCTTACCAGGGCTGATGACAACTTTGCGCTGTGGAATGTTAAGGGGGGGGATGAAACACTCCAATGTGGTGTCGCACGTCGCGGACGTTCCCATGTGGCTTGAATACCGCCGGCCGGAGCCGGAATGCCGGTCTCGGCGGTAAGCCAAGTGTTCAGAGGACGCGAGGGTCGAGTTGCTGTTCGAATCTCGACGCTTTGAGCAGCTTTGCAAACGTCGTCTTGTCCAGCGGCCTGCTCATCAGGTAACCCTGGACTTCATGGCATTCATCTTTGCCCAGAATACCCAGTTGCTCCTCGGTCTCAACGCCTTCGGCGGTGACGGTCAACCCCATGGCTTTGCCGAGGCTGATGATGGCCTGCACCACCGCGCGGTCATTCTCACCGTTGCCGATGGAGGCGATAAATCGCTTGTCGATCTTGATACCGTCAAAGGGGTAGGCTCGCAGATAGCCCAAGGACGAATACCCGGTACCGAAATCATCCATGTTCAAACGCACCCCTAACTGCTTAAGGGCGTTCATGGTGTTCAAGGCGCCTTCTGTATCGTTGAGCATGACGTTTTCGGTGATTTCAAGTTCCAGCCGGCTCGCTGGGAACCGGGTGCCCACCAGGACCTCGCGTACATCTTCCACCACATCACTGTGGGTAAACTGCGCCGGTGACAGGTTCACCGAAAGCAACACGTCGTGAGGCCATGTCAACGCGGTCTCGCACGCTTCGCGCAATACCCAACGCCCTAAAGGAACAATCAGGTCGGTTTGTTCTGCCAGCGGGATGAACAGATCCGGTCCCAGCAACCCCTGAGTGGGGTGCTGCCACCTGACCAGTGCCTCCACGGAAACGATTTCTTTGCCATCCACCTTATAGCGTGGCTGGTAGTGCAACAAGAACTCATGATTCTTGACGGCCAAGCGCAGGTCATCTTCCATCTGACGGCGCGACTGGATCTGGTCGCTCATGTGCGATTCGAAGTAGCACCAGGTGTTTTTGCCATCGGCCTTGGCCTGGTACAGGGCGATGTCCGCGCAGCGAATCAGCTCACTGGCGATATAGCCCTGTCGACGGCTGACCGCCACCCCCACGCTGGCCCCGATGTGCAAGGCGTGCCCCTCATGATCGATCGGTTGATGCAGGCTACCGATCAGTCGGGTGCAGAACTTGTCGATCTCGCTATGAGTGTCCATCCCGTTGAGCACGACGACGAACTCATCGCCGCCTAGCCGCGCGACCAGATCGTGTTCGCGTGTGCAATCCCGCAGACGATGGGCGACCTCCTGCAACACTACGTCTCCTACCGGGTGCCCCAGGGAGTCGTTGATTGGCTTGAAATTGTCCAGATCAATCATCAGCACGGACAATGGCATGGAGTGCTCATTGAGCAGCAGGGCTTCCTCCAGAAAACGGCTGAGCTTGTTGCGATTGGGGAGCCCGGTCAGTGCGTCGTGCATCGAAAGATGCTGGATCTGAGCGTGAGCGGCGACTTCATCGGTGATGTCGCTGGCCGTGCCGCGATATCCGATCACACCGCTCTTATCGACTATCGGGCGTGCTGAAACCCGGCAGTAACGCGTTTGTCCTGATTGATCCCGATACGTGCAACGAAGGTCACTGGCATGGCTCTCCTCGGTCAGTTTGCTGAACCACAGGGAAAGCGGCGTGGTGTCACATTGCAGCAGCTCTTCGAAGTTCTGCCCCAACCACTGCCGATCGGAAAATCCAGTTACCGCACTGAAGCGACCGGACAGGTAGGTAATGACCAGGCGCCTGTCCGTCTCCCAAATCCAGTCCGAGGCCGCTTCGGCGACCGCTCGGAAGCGCTCTTCGCTGGCTTCAAGGGCATGATTGGCATCTTCCAGCGCTTTGTTGGAGCGTTGCATGGCGTCAAAACTGGTGTCCACGTATCGGGATGAGCGCAGTGCGTGCCGGAAGAGAAACGCCGTCAGCAACGTCAGGACCACGAGGACACCGGCCAGGATGGGCAACAATGACCACAGCAGGTGATGGCCCGGGCGCTCCAGCTCGGCGATCAGGCTGTAACCGGTGCTGTCCAGAGGGACTTTTTGTGGGCTGTCCGTGATCGTTTCATCAAGCGCCAAGGTCAGGTTGGTCAGGCCGTAGGCACTGCCCAGTTTGCGCAGTTTGGTGGGGGTCAATTTGTCGACGAAAACCAGGACGGATGTCGTCTTGGGATCGCCCAGCGGGCGCTCATCATTGGGCAAAATTGCCGACGCGGTGATCAGCGCAGGCCACCCCTCAAAGAGCGAATAGGTGCTGATGGGTTTGGTGAGATCGCTTTGAGTCTGTACCTGATCGACCAGGGCAGACGCCGATGCCTGAAGGTAGGCTGAGATATCGGACTTGACTAGTTGGCCTTTAACCAAGGCGTATTTGGTGTGCTCCCGATCCAGGACGAACACGCCATCGTAGCCATCCGTGGTGAACAGCGTCTTGCCCATGTTCTGGTCGGTATAGGCCCATCCCACGTCAACTTCGCCACTAAGGTGTTCGAAGGCGGTGGTCCAGTACGCATAGCTGGTGATGTAGTTTTTTGACGCAGTGATTCTGTTTTCCAATGCGCGAGCAGAATAAAACTGCGTTTCGTGCACATCGTCGCTATCCAGATGATTTGCAATGGTGAACAGGGCGCCGGCGGCCGAGATCACTCCAACAACGAACAACAGGCCTACCGCGAATGCCAAGCGTCGAGTTACAGCACTTTGACGTGAAGGGAGGGGAATTGCGTACGTGGAGATGTCCATTCGCTCGTCCTTGATCCAGTGTCACTTCATGTAGAGGTACTCACTGAGGCAATGTTCAGACTTTCAGGACAACTCCCCATGCCGACGTGAGTCCATCTGGAGTATAGGCAATCACGTCGGTGTCGCTTGTCGGCATTTAGGTGAAGGAGAATTGGCCAGCCCAATGTATTGAGCACTAGTCATGAAGTTGGGCCTGTGTCTTGATCTTTTTCAGCCAACGACTCGAAGTCGTTGAGCAGTACCGTCCAAGCTTCAAAGGCGCGCTTCTGGCGTGTCGCCGCCTCGTCCCAACGTGGTCCTGAGACTTCTTTGGCGACTACCAGCATCATCAGGCGGTTGGTTGCGGCATCCAGCTCGATGAGCAGGTGGTGGGAGGAAAAGCGAAATTCTTCGTGGGTGGACATGCAGGCACACGGCATAAAAAAGAGAGAGGTCCGGGCTATGAATGTACTTGTCCGGTGCTGGCAGTGTGTCATCAATGGGCACTGCTGACTGACCGATTAGACGATCGGTAATTCGTTTGAAATAGGCAGCGAGGGGCCCAGCCTACAGTCTGGGGCTTAACTCAGCCCTGTAGATGCGTCCTTAGTGCGTGTATTGCCAGCGCGATGACATACGTCGTATATGTACCACCATGTCTCCATCAGGCGTGCGCAAGATGGGCACGAAGCGGCCAAGGGAATGTGTGGCCGTACAGATAATTAAGGGCGCATCATGCCTCATCAGAGTTTCGCAGCGGGCATAGCCAAAGTTAAAGAAGCAGTGTTCACATCGTCCGAGCACGCAGTGACGAATGACAGAGTGCAGGCAGCCGTCCGCTTTCTGTTAGCGGTGTGCTTGTCCCTTATGCTGGTCGCCTTGTGGGAGGGATGGAGCTCACGACAATACCGGTTGCACGACAAAGAAGTGGCGATGGCGAACCTTGCGCAAACCTTGTCGTCACAGGCTCAAGCGTCGATCAAGCAAGCGGACACCGTGCTGTTCAGTCTGGTCGACCGTATTGAAGCAGGAGGGATGGGCCCGGATCAGCTACCGGTCTTGAAACGTCTGCTCAATGCCCAGCGCAATGAGTTATCGCAGTTGCACGGGTTGTTCATTTACGACGCAAGTGGTGCCTGGATAGCAGACTCCAGCGGTATCTTGCCTGCCCACGCGAACAACTCCGACCGCGAGTATTTTATTTACCATCGCGATCATCCTGAGCGCGGCCCACACGTGGGGCCATCGATCCAAAGCCGCTCCACGGGGGAATGGGTGCTGCCCGTCTCGCGCCGAATCAATAACCCGGATGGCAGCTTTGCCGGCGTAGCGTTGGCCACGATCTACCTCGACCATTTTCTCAAGCTCTACAACAGCATCGACATTGGCAACAACGGGGTCATCAACCTGATTTCCGCCGATGCCCGGATCGTCCTGCGGCGTCCTTTTAATGAAGCGATCATCGGCACCAGTGTCGCCAACGGCCCGCTCTTCACCCAACTTCTACCCAAAGGCGATTCAGGAACGGCCACCGTCAGATCATATGTGGATGGGGTCGAGCGCGTCGTCGGGTTTCGCCGCGTCAATGATTATCCGCTCGTGGTTTTCACAGCCATGAACAAAGAGGAGGTCTTGGCGAGCTGGCGACAGGAAACGTTGATGAGCACCATCATCGTCATCTCGCTCATGACCGTTTTGGGTGCTATCGGGTACCGCTTCATCCGATTGATGAAACAACAGCATCGAATTCAACACGAATTGCTGGGGACCCAGGACAAGCTACTGGAAGTCAATCGCACCCTGGAACTGCTTGCTCTGGAAGACGCCCTGACCGGATTGGCAAATCGTCGCCAGTTCGATCTGTTCACTCAGGCCGAGATTGGCCGGGCCAAGCGCGGGGAAACTCACTTGGCCTTGCTGATGATCGATGTCGACCACTTCAAACGCTTCAATGATCGCTATGGCCATCTGGTGGGCGACGAATGCTTACGCAACCTGAGCAGAATCATCCAGGAAAACATCAGACGGCCCGGCGACCTGGCCGCACGATTTGGTGGTGAGGAATTCGCAGTGGTGCTTCCTTCCACTGACTACGTCGGAGCCTTTATCGTCGCGGAAAAGATTCGCAACGCTGTCCTGCTCGCGCACATCGAACATAAAGACAGCGACCAGGGCATCGTCACCATCAGCATCGGGGTCAGTGCGTATAACCCCAAAGCCGAAGAGACGCCGGACGCGCTGATCGGTGCTGCGGATAAAGCGCTCTACATCGCCAAAACCAGCGGGCGAAACATGAGCGTGATCGCCAATTGAAAAACAGGGCTTCACGGCCTGACTCTGCAGCAAGTGCCACAGCTTATTCGCGGGATCAGGTTCTGGACGGTGCGCCCGCCTCCTCCAGCTGACGCAAACCTCTCTCAGTCACCGCATCGATGTAGCTCAGATCACCGTAGATGCGAGCCAGCAAAATAGCCCCCTCATAGTCGGCTACCAGTTGCCTTGCCAGCCGCTGCGCCTGCTCTTGGCTGTAACCGGCGCCAAACAGCTGGGTGAACGCGGCCGCCCAGTCATCCATAAAGCGCCGGATCGGCTCCATGAGTTCCACCTTGCCATAGGTGGAATCGACGGCCATAACGCCCATCAGGCAACCGATAGAGTCATCCTGAAAAAGCTTTTTAGCTTTGCGCCCCATGCGTATGAATCGCTCTGGCACAGGCAAGGCTTCATCGAAGGCGATCGAAAACAACGACTGCTGTAGCCGCTCATGCGTCCAGGCCAGCACGTCCACCAGGAGCGATTCCTTGCTGGGATAGTGATGGTAGAAGGACGCTTTGGTCAGTCCGCACGCAGTGGATAGCGCGTCCATGGTGGTGCCGTGATAGCCGAGGCGCTTGAAGGTATTGGCGCAACGCTGCAGCAGCTCGTCGCGTGGGATTTTTAAAGGGCGCACGGGCAGCTCCTGATCTAAATCATGCAGATTGATTCTATGCCATAAGAGATAGCGTCTCAATTTGACGGTTACCGAATGTTTGTTTAGTTTCTTTAAACCGAACGATTGGTAAGTAACTAAGCTCTTTTCAAATTCAGGCAGCACCTTACAAAAGGAAAGTCCCCATGAGCGAAGCAAACAGCGGTGCAGGTCGCGTCACTCGAGAACAGCGTGGTCATCTGTTCCTTATTGGCCTCGACCGGGCCGGCAAACGTAACGCCTTCGACAGCGCCATGCTGACTGATCTGGCCTTGGCCCTAGGTGAGTACGAGCGTAATGATGAGATGCGCTGCGCCGTTGTATTTGCGCATGGGGATCACTTCACTGCGGGCCTGGATCTGATGGAGCTGACGCCGAAGCTGGCCTCGGGTGGATTCAAGTACCCGGATGAAGGCATCGATCCCTGGGGCGTCGCTAAACCGCGCCGCACCAAACCAGTGGTGGTTGCTGTGCAAGGCACCTGCTGGACCGCCGGCATTGAACTGGTACTCAACGCCGATATCGCCATTGCCGCGCGCAACACCCGTTTCGCTCACCTGGAAGTGCTGCGCGGCATTTCGCCGTCCGGCGGTTCCACGGTCCGTTTTACGCAGGCCGCCGGTTGGACTAATGCCATGCGCTACATGTTGACCGGTGAAGAGTTCGGTGCTGACGAGGCGTTGGCCATGCATTTACTGACCGAAGTCGTCGAACCCGGCCAGGAGCTGTCGCGTGCCATTGAGTATGCCGAGCGCATCGCCAAAGCCGCACCTCTGGCGATCAAGGCGACCTTGCAGTCTGCCTTCCAGGCGCGTGACGACGGTGATGATGCTGCGCTCTCCAAGCTCAACGAATTGCTGTTCTCACTGATCAAGAGCGAGGACGTGCGCGAAGGAGTGATGGCGATGATGCAAAAGCGTGAGCCGGTCTTCAAAGGCCGTTGATCCATCCAGCAGGGGCAAGGAGATGCAGGAGGCCCAGCATCACTGGAAGGGTCAACGACCTCGCTCAAATGAGTGGGAGGCTTGCAGAGCCATTGCCTCTGTTGTCAGAAAACCTATCGGAACCACCGTGAACGCATTTTGCGAAAAACATCGGGTCGCCGAACAGCAGGAGTTTTTTGAATGACCCAGTCTGTTTCAGCAGCCACCTCGACGATTGAACAATTGATGCTCGTGGCCGACGACGGCTATGGCCTCGCCGCTACCCGCTATAACGCACAGGAAAATCTGAAAGGCAACCTGATCATGGCGGGGGCAACAGGCGTGCAGCAGCGCTTCTATCGCCGCTTTGCCGAGCACGCCAGCCAGCAGGGCTTCAACGTTCTAACCATCGATTACCGAGGTATCGGTGACTCCCGGCCTCAAACGCTGAAAGGTTTCGAGATGTCCTATTTGGACTGGGGGATCCGCGATCTGGCGGCGGCCGTTGAGTTCATGGACAGCGACGATGTTCCGCTTTTTTGGATCGGTCACTCCTTTGGCGGGCACGCTTTGGGCTTGTTGCCCAACCACCACAAAATCACTGCTGCCTACTGTTTCGGCACCGGCGCCGGATGGGCTGGATGGATGCCTTGGCATGAGGCGTTGAAGGTTCGCCTGCTGTGGTCTTGCGTGCTACCGCTCATTGTCTCGTACAAGGGATATATGGCCTGGAGCATGCTGGGGATGGGTGAAGACCTGCCGCTGAGCGTCTACAAAGATTGGCGGCGCTGGTGCGCTCATCCGCATTATTTCTTCGATGATCCGACCATGGCCGCGGTCGCACGCCTTTACGCGCAAGTGCGCATGCCGTGCATTTTTGCCAATGCGGTGGACGATCCCTGGGCGCCTCCCATATCGCGCGACGCCTTCATCAAAGGCTACCGAAATCTGCCCTTTTTGACCGTCGATCTTCATCCCAGAACGAAAAGACAACCTATTGGGCATATGGGTTATTTTCGCACCGCCAGTACGGATTTCTGGAATGAGGCACTCGACTGGTTTGTGCTACAGCGGGAAAACGCGGCGCTGCCGGCGACCGGCCGCTGACTTGGCGGAGCCCAACCAAGGGCGTACGTTCTGCAATAATGAAGCATACGGCGGGTACGGCGTGATTCATGGCTCGTGCCTGCCAATGACGTTCTCTTGGAGGCATTTCATGCGAGACATTATCGACGGATTCCTGCGCTTTCAGCGTGAGGTCTATCCGCAACGCATCGAGCTGTTTAAACAGCTTGCGACTGAACAAAACCCCAAGGCGTTGTTCGTTACTTGCTCGGACAGTCGCGTAGTGCCCGAACTCCTAACTCAGCGTGAACCTGGTGAGCTGTTTGTGATTCGTAACGCCGGGAACATTGTGCCCTCCTACGGCCCTGAACCGGGCGGCGTCTCGGCCACCGTCGAATATGCGGTCGCTGTGCTCGGCGTAAAGGATATTGTGATCTGCGGTCATTCGGACTGCGGAGCGATGGGTGCGATTTCGCGCTGCACGTGTCTGGACCATCTTCCGGCGGTCGCCAACTGGCTTCGTCACTCGGATGCCGCGAAAGCGATCAATGCCGCGCACGAGTACGACACCCCTCGGGCGAAGCTGGATGGGCTCGTGCGTGAAAACGTGATTGCGCAGCTGGCGAATCTGCGTACACACCCCTCCGTGGCCCTCGCGCTGGAGCAAGGACGTCTGAATCTACATGGGTGGGTTTACGACATCGAGGCCGGCTGTATCGATGCGTTGGATGGTGCAACACGACGCTTCGTTTCACTTGCCGATTCGCCGAACACTGTCGCGATTACTGCACATGGTAGAAATCAGATGTAGCGGCAGTTTAACCGCCTGACAGGCCGGGAGCCATTCGTGGAAGCCCTCGACTCAGCCCTCATGGCGGCGCGAGCCCAGTTCGCGATCACCATCAGTTTTCATATCGTGCTGGCAGCGTTCACCATTGGTCTGGCAAACTTTCTGCTGGTACTAGAGGCGTTGTGGCTCAAGAGCCGTCGCGAAATCTATCTGGATGTCTATCGCTACTGGCTCAAGGTGTTCGCCCTGAATGTTGCGGTGGGCACGGCCTCAGGGCTGATTCTGGAATATCAGTTTGGGCTGAACTGGTCGCGTCTGGCGGTGCAGGCGGGCGATATCCTCGGGCCGTTGATGTTCTACGAAGTGCTGGCGGCATTTTTCCTTGAAGCCGGCTTCTTGGGCATCATGCTTTTCGGGTTGAAGAAGGTCGGCCCACGTCTGCATTTCTTCGCCACCGGCGCGGTAGCCATGGGCTCGCTGATCAGCGCGTTCTGGATTCTGTCAGCCAGTTCGTGGATGCATACGCCCGCCGGCTATTCGATGACGGCGGACGGGCGCTTTCTGGCCGAAGACTGGTGGGCGATCATTTTCAATCCCTCGTTTCCCTATCGCCTGACGCACATGATACTGGCCGCGCTGCTGGGCTCGGCGACGCTGGTGGCGGGGGCCAGCGCCTGGCAGTTGCTCAAGACCTCGCACAATCCCCGCGCTCGCCTGCAATTGTCCATGGCCTTATGGACGGTCGTGGTTCTAACTCCCGTGCAAATCCTGGTCGGCGATCTGCATGGCGAACACACGTTGAAGGTGCAACCTCAGAAGGTTGCCGCCATTGAAGGTTCATGGACACGTCCACCCCCAGGTGCAGGTGAACCGCTGCGACTGTTCGGCTGGCCGGATATGTCCGAGCGGCGAAACCACTGGGAAGTGGCGATCCCGCGCATTGGCTCGCTGTACCTTCGCCATGACCTGAGCGGCACCATCGCCGCACTGGACGAATTCGCGCCTGGGGACATTCCGCCGGTACCGCCGGTGTTTTTCGCGTTTCGCTTGATGGTCGGGTTGGGCTTGATGATGTTCGCGCAAGGCATCGTCAGTCTCGTTCTGCGCTGTCGCAAGCGACTGTACATTGCCCGCGGGTGGTTATGGAGCTGTGTGTTAATGGCCCCTGCAGGGTTTGTAGCGATGATCAGTGGCTGGACGGTCACTGAGGTGGGGCGTCAGCCCTTTACCGTCTACGGGTTGCTGCGCACGGCCGACAGTGTGTCACGGGTCTCACGCGAGCAGGTGATGGCCTCGACCTGGGTGATCTTACTGTTCTATGGGCTGGTGTTCGGCATCGGTTTGTGGGTGCTGATGCGTGTGCTCCGTGAGCCACCGCGCCGTGGCGAGCCGGGACCACAGCCATCATTGCCTGACGAAACCGGACAAACTTGAGGATACGAGTCGATGGACACTGACTGGTTGACCCTGTTGTGTGCAGCAGCGCTGGCATTCTCGGTGATGAACTACGTGCTGCTCGACGGAACCGATCTGGGTGTCGGCATACTGCTGGGCCTGACGCATAGCAGCCGCGATCGACGCGCCATGGCTGTGACCATCCTGCCGATTTGGGACGCCAACGAAACCTGGCTGGTCCTCGGCGGCGGCGGGCTTCTGGCCTTGTTTCCGTTGGCCTACGCCATTTTGCTCCCCGCGTTGTACTTGCCCTTTATTGCGATGTTTCTGGCGTTGATACTGCGCGCCATGGCGCTGGAGTTTCGTGATCACGCGCCCAGCGAGGGCATCAAGCGGCTGATCGATGGTGGGTTGCTGTGTGGCTCGCTATGCACCGGACTGATTCAAGGTGTGGTGCTTGGCACCCTGGTCAAAGGCGTTCCTCACCAGGGCAGCCAGTACAGTGGCGATGGCAGCGAATGGCTCGAACCCTTTCCGCTTTTTTGCGGCTTGGTACTCGTGCTGGGCTATACATGGCTGGGCGCTTGCTGGCTGTATTGGCGAACCGTTGATGAACTGCAACGTCGGTCTGCGCGTCAGGCGAAGCAGCTGGCCTGGGTCACCATTGGGCTTTTGCTGGTGTTGATCGGTTGGACAACGACTTTGCACGGTCAGTACTTGCTGCGGCTGACGGCGCCGGTGGTGTGGCTGCCGGCGCTTTCAATTCTGACTGGTTTGCTGGTGACGTTCAGAGCGGGGTTTCGCAGTCGTTTTGACTGGATGCCGCTATTCTGCGCCTTGGGGGTATTCGTATTGGCGTTCGCCTTGATGCTCGTCGCGCTGTATCCCCTCATCATCCCGCCGGATCTGACGTTGCAAGCCGCCACCTCAAAGCCCGACAGCCAGATCTTCATGCTCGTCGACTTTGCGGTGTTGATACCGGTGACGCTGATTTACAACACGTACGGCTTCAGTGTTTTTAGCGGCAAGGTTCGCGCACAGGAAAAAAGCTGAAAGACGCAGGATCCCGAATTGCCGTCGATCGCTGTCCGGTCAGTGCTTGGCGGGTTGAGGTGAGCTACGGATCATTCCTTCGCATTTTTTCTGAATCCACGAAGATTCATCGCGAACAGGAAAACCTGAAGGATGATCAGCGCATACGCATGGGTGTGATACCCCCACACGACTCACAATGCATTGCTGATGATAAAAAGTATGAATCCCGCCATACGGCGACTCGGCCGTTGGGAGCCAATCCACCAGGCAGCAAGTACAGTCACGACCATCGCTGGCCACTGTACCCAGTCAAGATCGAACTGGCTCATGACAGGTCACCACAAGACTGTTTTGCATACTTCTTCGTACCAGTCCGTTGATCTGACTTTGCGAAAGCATAGTGAACTCATGTCGGCCCAAGTCCTTCCGTATGAAGACAAATGTCTGTCTTTCCAAAGTACGAGGACATCACCATGCGAGCAATGACCTACCACGGCGCCCATGACGTCAGAGTTGAAAGCGTGCCGGACCCGATACTGGAAGCCCCTGACGATATTATTCTGCGCGTTACCGCCACGGCCATCTGCGGTTCGGATTTGCATCTGTACCGCGGCAAGATTCCCACCGTCGAACATGGCGATATCTTCGGTCACGAGTTCATGGGTATTGTCGAAGAGACCGGTTCTGCTGTCACGGCCGTGCAGCGTGGTGATCGGGTCGTGATTCCCTTCGTCATCGCCTGTGGTGATTGTTTTTTCTGCCAACAGGAGCTTTACGCCGCGTGCGAGACCACCAATTCGGGCCCGGGCGCTGCGATGAACAAGAAGCTGATTCCGCCGCCGGCGGCGCTGTTCGGGTATAGCCGAATGTACGGCGGTATTCCGGGCGGTCAGGCTGAACTGGTGAGGGTGCCCAAAGCCAATACCGGGCCATTCAAGGTTCCAGGCACGCTGGCGGACGAGAAGGTGCTGTTTCTCTCCGATATTCTTCCAACCGCCTGGCAAGCGGTCCTCAATGCCAACATCAGTCAAGGATCCAGCGTGGCGATCTACGGAGCCGGCCCGGTGGGGCTGTTAAGTGCTGCCTGCGCCCGCATGCTCGGGGCGGAGCGCATTTTCATGGTCGACCATCATCCGTATCGTCTGGAGTACGCGCAGCGTACCTATGGCGTGATACCCATAAATTTCGATGACGACGATGATCCGGCTGACACCATCATTCGCCAGACACCGGGCAGCAGGGGTGTGGACGGCGTGATCGACGCGGTCGGATTCGAAGCCAAGGGCAGCACCACCGAAACGGTGCTGGCCACGCTCAAGCTTGAAGGCAGTAGTGGTAAAGCACTGCGCCAGTGCATCGCCGCCGTGCGGCGCGGGGGTGTGGTAAGTGTGCCGGGAGTGTACTCAGGGTTCATTCACGGCTTTCTATTCGGCGACGCTTTCGACAAGGGGCTGACGTTCAAGATGGGTCAGACCCATGTACAGCGATTCCTGCCTGAGCTTCTGGAACACATCGAGACGGGACGTCTGCAACCTGAAGCCATTATCACCCACAGGTTGTCCCTGGAGCAGGCGGCTGAAGGTTACCGGATCTTCGACAAAAAACAGGAAAACTGCCGCAAGGTTATTCTGACTCCCGGCAGCACCGACGTCCCCCTCTCCGACGTCAATGAAACTCCGCCAATGGTGCCAGTCGCCTGAAGGTAAGCATAGGTGTCGGCCGCTGAGCGTGGCGGAACTGGGAAGTGAATGAGGCCTGTCGTCGCAACGGACGACAGGCCTCGCACTTAAGCTGGACCACGGTAGTTATAACCGGCAATACCCTCTAGGTCCCTTGGCCTATGCCTTCGACTGCCCGCCGATAATTTGCCGTCGCTTTCTCAATCATTGCCCGGCGCTCTTCCCTGGTGATGAACCCCTCTTCGCAATACTCCTCGGCAAGACGCAGTAATTCATCGTACTGCTCAGGTGCGCTCGTTCGTATCTCGGAATGATTGAGCAGTCGCTCCCAAGTTTCCAGTGCATTCGCCTTTCTATCTTCATACATGACGCAGCCCTCAGTATATGACCGGTAGAAACGGACGGTACGTATAGGGTTCAGCGCCAGTGACGAGTGGGTGGTTGGGCGTCCGCTTTTGACCGGTAGCTGCTCTTCATAAGGCCCAAACATAAAAACCCCGGCTCGCGGCTCCAGATCTAGTACCGAGTGCTCAAGAACTTGCTTGGCCATCTATTGGGCCAATTGGGGGCGTAGGAAAATTTCCGTCAGCTCGTCATTATGAGGCAGCTCAGAGGGAAGAACTCAGCATGCGCCCTTACCCGCACATTGACTGGCGTGACATCTAATTATGAATTTTCACATAATTTTGCATAATTCCATTTATTGACATCTCCTGTGCCGTAAATGTCCGCCACTTGGCGATTTGTTGCGAAAAGTGATGCTTTCATAAAATTATCCCTTGGCAAACTTACGATCCAAATGCCAGCCGACAGCCCTGACGAGTTCTGATTCCAAACGTTGGCTCTGGTCATGATGGATTCCGGCTTATGCCGTTTCCAATAGCTCCATCGGAACCGTCGGCCTGCATCACTCATGTATTGCGCTCATCGCCACCCAGGCCCTGCCGGCAGCAACTGATGCCGTCGCGAGATTTTAGCGGCCGAACAGCAAGGACTGGGGGCAGATCTACCGACCTAGATACCCATTTTCAAAGTGCTCCATCTTTCTGAAGAACTTCAGCCAACGTGGGGAGCTGACGCCGAACCTGTTCGCACCTAACCCTCGACCTTGTGCATACCAGTTGATGGCTGCGGTCGACCGAATCAACCTGAAGGAAGGCCGTGGTGCCATACGCATAGGACGAATTCCCGAAAAGCCCAAATGGGCTGTGCGCCGTGCGATGCTGAGCCTGCGCTACACAATATGCTGGCATGAACGGATTGGGGTGAGAGGCTGACTCGGCTCTAGCGAACAAAATTGTGCTTCTGAAATTCCGACAAGGGTTCTTCCAAACTTTTGCCCAATTCCATTCCAATTTCCGCTCCAAATTCATTACCAATTTCGTTCCTAAAAATCTGCACAAATTTCTGTTCAAAAAATTGCTTTCCCTGTAAGCCTTTAAATTCGAGGAGTTGCTATAAAAATATTGTGCGCGGAAATTTGCACCCCGAATGCCATTTCCAATAGAAGGTGTGCGATGTCGGCTCAGTTTATTCAAGGCAACCATTGGCTTGAGCCCCTTACTCCATCCGGCGGATATCCGGCGGATGTGCTTGCGATCGCTGACGAACTACCTTTGCTCGTTGGTCGCCTGCAGGGCTCCATTGCGCCGGAGACCGCCAAGCGCGTCGGCGAGCTCATGCGCATCACGAACAGCTACTACTCTAATCTGATCGAGGGGCAGTTCATCGAGCCAGCCAGTCTGGCTCCGTGGGTGAAGGTTCGTGTACCGAAGGAGCTTCGCGAGCTGGCATTTACTCACGTCGTGGTTCAGGAGGTGTTGGAGCGGACGGTTAATCGGTATCCAGACCTCACATGGAAGATGCTTTTCTCTCGCGAAGTACTCGGCGCAGTGCACAGGCGCCTCTTCGAGGGCGCCTCTGATGACGACCTGCGGGTTGAGGCAGGCCAGCTGATGATGCCTGGGAAGCTTCGTGATGAAGCGCAGAAGAACGTCTTCGTCGGCGACCATGCTGCGCCTGGGTGGGAATCAGTGGGGGCGATGATTGCACGCATGAAAGAGGTCTACGGGGCGGCCCAGGATCCTCGGAGCCAATTGCTCGGGGCTGTGGCTTTCCACCACCGCCTAGCCTTCACGCACCCGTTCAAGGACGGAAACGGGCGACTGATTCGGATGATGACGCACCTGCAGCTGGTGAAGATCGGCCTGGGTTCGCCGCTATGGTCCATTTCCCGAGGCCTCGCTCGGCGCCGGGATGACTACTACGCCAAACTTCGCGCTGCTGATCAGCCTCGCCGGGGAGACCTTGATGGCCGCGGCCAACTAACGCAGGCCGGGCTAATCAACTTTGTTCGCTTCATGCTCGAGGTCTGCAAGGAACAGGTCCTCTACACGACCGAAGCCATGGCCGTGCACACCCTGCGTGATCGACTGGAGCGCATTGTGCGCTACGAGCCGCGGTTCATTGACGCAGGGGTCAGACCGGAGGCTGCTCGTGCACTGCACATGCTGCTGATCCAAGGCCAAGCATCGCGGTCAGATTTTAAGGTCTTTCTAGGACTTGGTGATCGAGCGGCTATCGAGCAATTGAAGGTCCTTATCCAGCTCCAATTGGTTGAAGCACCAACACCGAAATCTCGAGAGGTGTATCCAGGGCTTCCCGTGTGGTTTGCGCAGCTTGTTTTCCCTGACTTGCATCAAGGTCTCAGCTAGCACTCGGCTCGTTGACCCGTCAGCCACTAAGGCGTGGCTCTTAGAGGCCAAGGCAATCAGGCAGAGGTGCCCCCCTAAAAATCACTCTCCATGCGACACCAAGTAAAAGAGCGCGAAGCCCTTGGCAGCGTCCTGTTTCCAGTTGGGCTCCCGTCACTACTACACTCAAACTGAGTTTGGAACGCATTGACTTAGCATGTCGGGCGTGAAAATCCCGACACGCTGCGCATCAGTACGCGTAGAGACCTCAGGATCTCCTTCGATGTATGCGCGACCACTTTCAACAGAATAAACGTAGGCAACGGCATCAGGTGCTACGACTTTATCGATAGAGACAAGTGGTTCCATCATCCACCGACCTGATCGATTCATGTGATCCGGAGTCACCAACAAGATGCTTTCCACCTGTAGCCCGCTGCCCTGGTCTGAAAGAAGAGACTGGAGAAGGTTAACGTCTCCGATCATCAGCATCGGCCGCAGATCAAAATCTTGATTCTTCTCTACAGCAGCCACATAGAGCCAAGGTCGATGTATTGAATGCTCGACGTATCGCCACGTAATGACGTCGCTGAACAGATCTGCGTCCATCACTCGCGCCTGCAAATGAGTCAAAAACATCGCTGATCCCCCAAATATGCTGTGTATAGCATAGCCCAACTTACTCCGAGAAGGCTTCATCGTTCCTTTTGTGAGCAGATGAAATGCGATCGGTACTGAAGAAAGCCTTAGGGGCGGCCCTCCGGGCTTATCGAATCAAGCGCCAGATTCCGCAAGAAGGAATGGGCCCAAGCCAGAGCTATATCAGCAACTTAGAGACAGGAAGGTGGAGTCCTTCATTGGAGAAAATTGAACAGATGGCCTCTGTACTCGGCGTCCATCCAGCTACCATCATCGTTGCTGGGTACATCTACGCAGAGGAAAACTCAAACGCTGCCGAGGTCCTCAAACGGATTGAGTCAGAATTACAAGAGATTCAGTTACGTTGAGTGTTTGAAACAAGCAATCCGCAAAGGCGCATGCGCAGTGCTCAATCTCGAGACTTGTTCCCAGAGCCGCGGAGGGAATGCGCCACAACACTTGGTAACTCGTAGCTCTTTGTTCTCAGCTGTGACAAAGCCTCTTTCACTATAGAAAATGACTCTGCTAGTTGACTATCGTTGTTTTGCGCATCCCCCATCAAAGCTTCGACGACTCTCAGTGCCTCGTCCGCAATCTTGGCTGAATCGTTATAGTCAGACTCGAGCTGTTCGTAGGCCCAATCTACATAGCGCCACATACTATCGAGCGAAGAGTGACCACTGAGACTCGCAACTTTCGAAAGCACAGTGGTCATTGCCTCAACACCAATTGATCCCCGTTGACTCAACGATCGCAGCCTTGCGACAACCTGCAATGTGATGAACCGATGCCTAAACATGTGAGCAGACACCCGCTCAGTAATACTTGCCGTAGCCCGAAGATCAGAAAATAACTGGGAAACCGTCGAGGGAGCCATCTTTAGTCCCTCCCTAGTGCAAAAAAGCCATCCCAAATCCTCGTAGCCAATTTTCCTTCTCTTTAATTTTCTAACCTGAATGCTACGAGTAACATCTATATACTCCATAAGCATTCTATGTGTCACATCAGAGATAGGAATTAGCCTGAAAGGATTGCCTTTTCTCTTTGATGTTCTGACAGGTAATCTCCGATCACCAGATGCGCCTATTACATCAGAAACGCTGATCCACGTTAGCTCCTCCCTACGTATACCTGTATCTGCGAGGAGAACAAGCATGCACCGATCACGGTTTCGACGAAAATTAGTTTTCGCTGTCCATTCACACGAATCTAGTAAAGCTGATACCGAGCCAGAAGAAACAGGATGAACTGAACGAGGAATACTTGCAGGCACCATCGCGTGATGCTGCGTTCGAATTCTTACAGGACCACGCCCGCCCTTTAATAGCCGCAGGGAAATTGTTACTTGAGCACCCTGCCCCAATGCACCTACCAAAACCCTGTCAATCAACAAGGTTTGATACCATTCAAGAAAGGATATAACACGCAATATAATTCTATTTATATGATTTCCTGAAGACTTCTTTCTCCGAAGCAACCATTCTGAAAAGAAAACAAGCACATCATCACTTATTTCTTCAATCGAGATTTCAAATTCAAACAAGAAACGAATCAGCAAAGATAGCTCTGAGGCGTAAGTATTAACTGTGGAAATAGTGCTACCTGAGCGCCTGACATGCAATAAATACAAGTTTAGCTGCCAGCTAATACAACCATTTGGCCAATAAACAACCCTCATCTCAGGTGCGGCCCATCGAGGTGATCTCCTCAGATTCGGATAACCTGGCAAATAAAAATCTTTAGAGGAAGTTAACCAAAGCCTGCCAGCAGCGATCATTTTACAACCTTAATGTGAGGATGCTTATCGTATCGCTGATAATGACGCTGCAACTCAGCCCCAACAGCATCTGACCGAATAGATAATCTCTTCATGCGTTCAAGTAAATCCAAGTAACGCGCAGTCATATCTAGGGCGGCATCAACAGCTAGTTGAGCATTAAATTTAAGCTTTTTATCGTTAGCAGATAGTTTAGTCAGCGGCCGCTGCGAATCCCCCGAAAGCAAGGCAGCATCGCGTAGTAGCTGCGCTAGACCGCCCTCATAGAATCCATTAACATACTTTCGCAAGGTTTTAGGACTTACAGGAGTAATCCCTAGTGATTCATTATTCCAATCAGCTAGGCTGGTAACAGTTTTAAATACTGATATATCAGTGCGGGATAGAGAAGACAACCCTCTTAGCCTATGGAATTCATAAATTCTATTTGCGACACTACTAGCAGCATTAGCAGACAGATTTTTGACGCTTGGAGCAAGCTGCCCCTTACAAAGTCTAGCCACAGGCACTCTCCTTGACCGAAATCATAACCGTATATCTTTTTCTCTTCCCCGCACTTATCTGAATTGGTGTAGCAGTGTAGACACCTCGCTCAGATAACATCTCTAAGTAATCTCTTAGTTCATCTTCGTGCATGACGTTAATCTTATCTGTGCCGAAATGCTTAACAAGGATACTTCTGAGCTTTTTCACTCCATGAGATTGATCATCAGAGCAAACAGCTGAAGTAGCTAAAGCAGCTTCAGACGCACTTATTTCTTTACCTGATAAACCTTCCTTAATGTAGCGCCAGGTTTCACCTATATCATCATGACCCATAAACCAAGAAAGCGCAGGCAAAGAGTTCTCCAAACCTCCGAAGTGAAAAAATGTCATGGCAAAATAACGTCGAAGTTGGTGAGGAAGCACCACCCAGCGTACTCCGGAGTTATCAACAAGCCCTAGAAACTCACTCAGTTCTTTAAGAACCACATACGAGTCAGCAACATTGAATGGGAAAGCCCCCCGGAGATTAACTTTAAAAAACGCCTGTGTACCGAACAAGATGTCATTTGAAGGTGAAATCTTTATCAACATGTCCTTCAGCGAGCTTAACGAAGACAGACACTCGTCAACAAGTTTTGGAACAGGTTTCTGCATAGGCTCTCGAATGTTATCAAAGCCAGTTTTTCTCAATAAAACAGAAAGGTAACATTTCCCATCAACCCAATAACTGGCGCTGCTTTCCAGCTCCACCAACTCACTTCTGCGGCAACTAGAAAGTACACCGATCAAACAGAAGCAAACTGCTGCATGAAGCCTCAACATAAAAATCGAATAAGGAAACTTAGTTCTAACTCTTGCCTCAGGTAAAAGCGGATCCGCCTGCATTCGCTTGTACACGTCAAAAGATGAGAGCAGACCAAATGGGAGCGGAACAATCTCTTCTGATATATACAGTGCTGAAAATGCCGAAACTTTAGAGCCCTCCATTATCGAGCATGAAACAGGAATAATTTCATTGTAATAGTTTAGAAGCACAGGATAAGTATCGATCATCCACTTAGCACAGCCGAACATCAGGCTTCTTCCAGTGGACAAAGGCAAAGTCTTTGTACGTCCGCTTACTCCAATACGGAATGGGCGTACAACATCTGATACCAGGCTAGAGTCAGACAGCTCAACGCTTGAATTAATAGGAAGTGAGGCTAGCACCTCACAAAACAAGACTATCCAATTTGCGAGAGCTGATACTTTTCTGTCTGCTCCGCAGTCTTTTCGCCGAGTCTCCGGCTCATCACTAACATCACGAGATAAGTGGAGCTTAAAATCGGCAGACTGAGATAAGCGAAAGTAATCAATGCTCAGAGCGTCTGCTGCGAAGCGCAATTTGACTGCGCCGGCTTTGTCCAGCGCACCTATATTTCCTAAATGCTCTTCAAGCGAACCCGACACAACCCCCTTCTGAGAAGAGGCGAGGAAATTTTCCCACCGCTGAATGAAAGCCCCTGTGCCACAAACACCGCCCTCTTCAGCGGCCCCGAGAAACTCAGTTATGTCATCCACTCCAAAAATAGAAAATCCTTCATTAATAAAACTCTCCCTATAACGAACGGCAAGAAACTCAGCAAGCCATAAGAGATACAGATGAAAGTGACTGATACCTCTTAATGACTTGGAGAGCAATATCGCCCCATCATGAGCGTATACAACCATCATTCTTGCCTGCTCCAAAGGCACCGCATATATAGGGCTTATGAAGCTGCCCTCTGGCAACAATCTGTCCCAGTTAAGACGAACTCCGCCCTTGATAGCCCCATCTACAGTTCGAACAGCGGCACCCGCATCAACGATCCATGAATGACTGTCTATTTCACTAAGCAACCATGCCGGTTTGTATAGATTGTCTATCTTCCTAGTTGTCCTCTTAAAAAAGTCTACAATCCCCGCCGGGAGCTCCCTTTTGCTCATCACCCTATCTCTGGTAGTACAATCACTGAAGATATTGCTGCTTTCCTGATAAGCGCCTTATTGACAAGCTTACTTAGATCGTTTAGCGCTAAAGGAAGAGGAGCCATTACAGCATCAATAAAATCCATCCAAAATTTTGGCGCAACCCCAGTAACATTATCTGGTTTGTTGATAAACGAGGGAGTTGCCTTATCGAGAGAATCACGGTAAAGCATTGCAACTGCAAGAGCTTCGGGATCGTTTGCTACTACGAGGCGGGACATAACAGCTGCATCGACAACAGGCTTCTCGCTCTCCCTTTTTTGCGCCTCCAACTCAGGATCAAATAAGTAATTACTACATGACCGGAGGAATTCATGGAGTTGTTCTACTGTTCTGAAATCTGACGCCATCAGCATTTCGCCTTCTTCGTTCATCGCCGACGTTATTAGAAAATTCTGATGCCTACGGATTTGCCGCTCAAATATGGCACGCTGCAACGCGAGCGGGATATAATTATTAATCGTAGTTTTAATATTCTTGTGACCAAATGCCTTTGCTGTAGCAACCAAGTCTCCATCCGAATTCAGATATGCTGCCACACCAGCGTTCACACGAATTGCTTTGAAATTTATTTTATCCTTCCAAGGTATAAGATCAGTATGCCTATCTACAAATGAATACACCCTTGTATTCACCTCCTCCTTGCCTCTCTTACGCCAAGACGGGTTGGTGTAAAGCCCGGCTACAAGCGCTTTCTCGGAGAAAGCCTTCAAGTCGTAATTTAGAGAGCTTATTCCCACCCAAAGGTTAGAGGCCTCTTGCTCACGCCCCTGTCTTCTCATTTCTTGCCTAATTGGCGAGGTCCATTCCATTACTTTCGTAATAACATCTTTCGCCACATCACTCAAAATCTCCGATTTCTCTTCCCTAGCTCTCGGTTTCTTAACTGTGAGGCGTAGCTTATCCCCCTCAGCGGAGGACAATAGGACTGAGAAACCATCTTCATCTTCTATTTTTGCTCTATACAATGAAGTCGAGTTAAATTTAGGATGCTCCAACATTAACAACAACATGCAAACAGATGCAGCCTCACTATTCATTATCCCTAAATACGGAATTAGTTTGTTTTTCCCATATTTGGCGATATATTGCCAATGGGAATTTCCGCTGTGAGATACCGCATGCTTTGAATCCCCCTTGAATTTCCGATGTGGTTTAGGAATCCCCTCCATTTCATGGTGAACCACTGAAAGCAAATTGCCCAACAAGTTCGGGTGCCCACCATCAGACTCGAAATAATGCCTCCTTGTAGTGAAGTCGTAATATCTCACCAACCACGGATTTTCTTTCATGTCGGTTTGATAACCACAGCCAGTCTTCTCTATTAAAGCAGCACCCTCAATCTGTTTAGACTTCAATATATTAAAATCAGCTAGCGCACATGACCTAATTGCAGCCATAGCGCTATTTAGCTTAGCAGTATACTCGATCAGGTAGCTTTCATCGGAGGCAGTTAGGGATATCGGCTCTAGGAGATCGTCATTGAACGAATCTTTATCAGGCCTAAACGATTTAGGTATGGTAATAACCTCCACACCATCAACAGCAGATTGCCTATGGGTTAATATTTCTGGGCCTCTTGGAGCTAGCACATATGCTCCTTTGCCAACTATTGGGACTACGCCAGTAGTTGATAAGTACTCAAGAAGCGTTACGAAG
Source organism: Pseudomonas sp. AO-1 (assembly GCF_019775695.1). Taxonomy (NCBI): domain Bacteria; kingdom Pseudomonadati; phylum Pseudomonadota; class Gammaproteobacteria; order Pseudomonadales; family Pseudomonadaceae; genus Pseudomonas; species Pseudomonas sp. AO-1. Next base: position 297,269 of record NZ_CP079947.1, on the reverse strand, counting down.
GCAGTCCATTTATTTGTTGTTGTTGTGAGGGCCAATCCTTTAGCTGTTTCTTCTGTGTAGAAGCTTTCCCGAAGCTCCGAAAGCAAGAATTTGAAGTCATTAGCATCTGTATCTTTTGGATTACTCCAGCCTCTTTTTTTATGCATGCCGGCCCAGTGCTCGAGAACACGCCGAACAGCGTATGTTGGAGCTGCACTTGAGTAGCGTCTAGAGAACCGCGAAATTCCATTCAAAAAGCTAGCAGCGTTTTCACCCAACCAATCAAATAGGAAGTCAAAGCAAACAACAGAAACCCCTGATTGGCGCCCATCGTTCCTTACCGTCAGTTCCAGCCTTGATTTCTTTTTCCCGGATGAACCTTTTCCCTGGGTGGAGCTTGTGCACTCAGCCATCTTTTGACCTCCAGAAGACGAATTCGCGCGTATGCTCGACTACGTTTCTATTTCCCTCAATAACGTTCGCTCACAAAATTTCACGATGAACCCCTGCCCCTGTGGATATCTGGGCGAGCCGAGCGGCAAGTGCTCGTGTACACCGGACATGGTGCAGCGCTACCGCAACAAGCTATCGGGGCCGTTGCTGGATCGGATCGATCTGCACCTGACGGTGGCGCGGGAAGCGACGGCGTTGAATCCATTGGTCAAACCGGGCGAGGACAGTGCCAGTGCGGCAGCCGTGGTGGCCGAGGCACGAGAACGCCAGCAAAAGCGCCAGCGTTGTGCCAACGCCTTTCTTGATCTACCGGCGCTCAAGCGGCACTGCCAGTTATCCACAGCCGATGAGAAATGGCTCGAGTCAGCCTGTGAACGGCTGACACTCTCACTGCGTTCGGCACATCGCTTGCTCAAGGTCGCTCGCACACTGGCGGACCTTGAGCAAGTGGATGCGATCAAGCGTGAGCACTTGGCCGAGGCGCTGCAATACCGCCCGGCAACGCCTTAATGCTCGGTCAAATCCACCAGCGGCGCCTGCCGTACTTCGGTTTCGCGCCCGGCCTGAATCTCGGTCACGCGCTTCAATGCGTTATCCACAGCGCTTTTGTCTGCCAGCAGGCTGTAGCTGATCTGAAACTGTTGGCTGGCCTTTGGCGCAATGGTCGGTACTAGGTTCAGCGGACGCTGATAGCGGCGGTTGTAGGAAAAACTGGTTCCCGGCTCAAGGCCCGTGACATAGCCCTGCCCTTGGGTGTCGGTGTTTTTCCACAGAGAAAATACCGGCAGCTGCCGGGTATTGAAGCCGACGGAGACACCGAGGCTGCCAGCCTTGTCATGCAGCACGGTCAAGGTTTCGCCTTTGGCGTCGGCGTAGGGTATGACGTTGTAGACGGTTTCGTCATAGTCCTTGGTCGGCCCGCGATAGGTCTGCCAGTCGGCCAACTCGGCTTTGGCCTTGTCGTTGAAGGGCGAGACCTGTTTCACCGGTGCCGCGAACCGCGAGCCCTGCTCGAGGAACGGCGTGCTGAAGTTACTGTGGTACAGCGCCTGGTATTCCTTTGGATAATCGCCGTTGTTGGTCAGCGTATCGTTAAGGGCAAAACGGGTGCTGCCGGGCTCAGTGACAAGCTCCGTCATCACCGAAAAGTCGACTTTCTTGAACGCCTGCTCTTTGAGTTCGCCGCGCAGGCTGATGGCATAGGGTGGTTTTTCATCGATGTGCAGCGTGACGCTGCTGGCCGGGATATTGGCAGCGCGGCCGTGCAGGGTCAGCAACTCGCCATTGTCCATGCCAGGATGGCCGACCCATTCGTAACCGCAGCGGGTCACCAGTTCATTGAAGCCTTCCAGCCAGCCCAGACCACCGCGCCCATTGAGTTCGATGAACGCCGGGTTGACCACGTCCTTGACCGGCGAATCCCAACCCATGCGTACATTGCCGACGGAGGCCTGCAGGACATTCATGCCACGGGTTGGCACCACCGAGAGTTTCATCGTGCCGTTATCGATATCGACGATGCTGACACCTTCCTGTCGCCCACCGTGCAGGGTGCGCAGGCTTATGGAGAAAGGTTTTCCGGTTTTCACACCGAGCTGCTCACTGGTGATCGTCCAGTTTTGCGCGGGCTTGTTGGTATCGAGGAGTACGTAATCCCAAGCCATCGCGTGGGAAGCAGCAGAGAGTGCGCCGAGGGCAACGGCGAGTTTGAGCAGGGTCATGGCAGCAGCCTTTATTGGAGTTGTGCCATTTTTATAGCGCTGCGGAAACGTTTCAGCAAGTGCAATGGAGCTTGCGATCGTGTGATTTCCCAAGAATTGGCGGGGATCCATTCGCGAGCAAGCTCGCTCCCGCAGGGATCTCGGGTGTTCACAGAATCTGTGATTCACGCCGGAAACTGTGGGAGCGAGCCTGCTCGCGAAAGCTATATCAAGGCTGTATCAACGAAAGCGATCAACCTCGGAACGCAAGTCCGCCGCCAGTTTCTCCAGCTCTTTAGCCGTAACAGCCAGGTTCGACACAACCTCACGCTGCTCACTGTTGGCCAGCGCAATGCTCTGCAAATTGCTGCTCAACAATGTCGCGGTGCTGCTCTGCTCCTGAGTCGCCGTGGTAATCGCGGCGAACTGCTGCCCTGCCGAACGGCTCTGCTCATCGATCCGCGCCAGCGCCGACGCCACGTTGGCGTTGCGCGACAGGCCTTCCTGCATCAGCACATTGCCCTGCTCCATGGTGCTGATGGCGTTGCCGGTTTCCTGCTGGATGCTGTGGATCATCCCGGAGATTTCATCGGTCGCCTGACGGGTGCGCGACGCCAGGTTACGCACTTCATCAGCCACCACAGCAAAACCACGCCCCTGTTCACCGGCCCGCGCCGCTTCAATCGCCGCGTTAAGCGCCAGCAGGTTGGTCTGTTCGGCAATCGAAGTGATCACACTGACGATGCCGCCAATTTCCTGAGAGCGCTGACCCAGCGTGTTGATCACGGACGCCGTGGTGTTCAGCGCGCCAGCGATTTGCTCCAGCGAGGACGAAGCTTCTTCCATCGAGCTGCGACCGATCTGCGTTTGCTGGGCATTTTCCTGCGCCAGACGCTGAGTCGCGCCCATGTTGTCGGCAATGTTCAGCGAGGTCGCGCTGAACTCTTCCACCGCGCCGGCCATGCTGGTGATTTCGCCGGACTGCTGTTCCATGCCTTCGTACGCACCACCGGACAAACCGGACAGCGCCTGGGCGCGGCTGTTGACCTCTTGCGAAGCGCGGCGGATGTGCTCGACCATGGTCGACAGCGCCTGGCTCATCTGGTTGAACGCGCGGGACAGCTGGCCGATCTCGTCATTGCTCGACACGTTCAGGCGCACGCTCAGATCACCGGCGCCCAAGGCTTCGGCCTGACGTACCAGATCGCTCAATGGCGCCAGTTTGCTGCGCAGCAGCCAGACCACCGAACCGACCGCCAACAACATCGCCAACAGACTGCCGATAGCCAGTTGCGTACCGACGCTCCAGGTCACCGCGCGGATCTCGGTTTTCGGCATGCTCGCCACCACCGACCACGGCCCGCCCTCGAACGAAACAGCAATGCTGTAAAAGTCCTCAGAGGTGTCGCTCCAGAACTCACCCTTGCCCGGTTTCGCCGCCAGCCCCTTGATCACCGGAACGGCCTGATCCAGCGCTTGCACGCCGGCCGGCGCCACCAGCCATTTATTCTGCTCATCCAGCAACGCCAACGAACCAGTCTGGCCGATGCGGAAACGCTTGAGATTGGCAAACTGGGCGTTCTGCGCATCGGTGTAGTCAAAACCAACGAACAACACCGCAATCACCTTGCCGCTGCTGTCGCGCACCGGGGTGTATTGGGTCATGTAGGAACGATCGAACAACAAGGCACGGCCGACGTAGCCCTGCCCCGCCATCAACCTGGCATAGGCGGGGTGCGCATGATCGAGCAAGGTGCCGATGGCGCGCGTGCCGTCCTGTTTGGTCAGCGAGGTGCTGACGCGCACGAAGTCTTCGCCGCTGCGCACGAACAGCGTGGCGACACCAGCGGTCATCTGCTTGAACTCGTCGACTTCCTTGAAGTTGTTGTTCAGCACTTCACTGCCCAGGTGCAGGCCCGGGGTCTGGGTGCCGGCGACGTTCACCGGTTCATCCGGATGAATGCTCAGGCCCGCGCTGAAGCGCTTCTCGAACAACCCGCTCAGGCGCTGCGTGCTCTCGCGCAGCGTGCCGTGGAAGGTGCTCAACTGGTCAGCCAGCAGCCGCGCCTCACTGGCGAGGTGTTCCTCACGGGTGGCGAGATTGGCGGAATCCAGCGAACGCAGGGCGAATACCGTACTGCCGCTGATGACGATCGCCAGTATCACAGCGAGCGCGAGGCCCAGCTGCGAAGCGATCCGAGCGCGAGGTTGAGACATGAACAGCTCCTGGCCGAGCCACCGGATCCTCCTTGATCGCAGCACCTGCTCGGAAAATTCTAATAATGGGGGTGGAATCGTGGAGACCGGCACGACGGTCCCACATGCTCATTTTCGGCGGTCAAACCGAATACTTGAGTAAATAGCGGGGTTATGGCGCAAGGCCGGCATTGTGGCGGCTCTAACGTTTCAGCTCAAGCGCTTGACCTGCGGCAGCGACATGGCGCGCACTTCGCCTTGCAGAAAATCACTGAGGCGGCGCAAACGTTCACCTCCCGGACGGGTTTTCGGCCACACCAGGTAGTAATTCAGGCCACTGGCGACGGCAGTCGGCCACGGCAGGCTCAAGCGGCCCTGCGCCACATCCTCGGCGACCATCAGCAGATCCCCCATCGACACCCCATAGCCTCGGGCTGCAGCGATCATGCCCAGTTCGAGGGTATCGAACACCTGCCCGCCCTTGAGCGAGACCTGATCGGACAGCCCCATGTGCTCCAGCCAACTGCGCCAGTCACGCCGGTCCGGGGTCGGGTGCAGCAACTCGGTGGAGGCCAGCCGCGCCACATCCCAGGGTTGATCGTTCAGCAGGTTCGGCGCGCCGACCGGGATCAGTTCTTCGGGAAACAGCAGGCTGGCCTCCCAGTCCGGCGGGAAGTGCCCGTCACTGAGCAGTACCGCGCAATCGAATGGCTCATTGTTGAAATCCACCGAATCCACGTCCATCCAGGCACTGGTCAGTTGCACTTCGTTGCCCGGTTGCAGATGGCGGAAACGACTGAGTCGCGCCAGCAGCCAGCGCATGGTCAGGGTCGATGGCGCTTTCATGCGCAGGATGTCGTCCTCGGCGCGCAAGGTGTTGCAGGCGCGTTCAAGGGCTGCAAAGCCCTCGCGAATGCCGGGCAACAACATCCGCGCCGATTCCGTCAGTTGCAGGTTGCGTCCGCTGCGGTGAAACAGCTTGCAGGCAAAATGCTCTTCCAGCGTCTTGATGTGCCGGCTGACGGCACTCTGGGTGATCGACAACTCCTCGGCCGCCCGGGTGAACGAGCTGTGCCGCGCCGCCGCTTCGAATGCGCGCAGGGCATACAAGGGTGGAAGACGACGGGACATACACAAAGCTCCTTTGGCGGCATCCGGCCACCCCGGCGAGGTTTATTCATGATGAGTTTTAATCATGCCACCCATCCTTTTTATCCTTTTGTGCAAACCCTGCCAAGCGCCGAGAATCGACGGTCTCTTGTTCCCTTTGATTGATGGGTGGTGATGACCATGCAGCATCCTGTGCGTACCGAACTCTGGGCCATCCTGCGGCTGGCGGGGCCGTTGATTGCTTCACAGTTGGCGCACATGCTGATGGTGCTGACCGACACCCTGATGATGGCGCGCCTGAGTCCCGAGGCGCTGGCCGGTGGCGGACTGGGCGCGGCAAGTTATTCGTTCGTGTCGATTTTCTGCATCGGCGTGATCGCGGCGGTCGGCACCCTGGTGGCGATCCGTCAGGGCGCCGGCGACATCATCGGCGCGGCCCGCCTGACTCAGGCCGGATTATGGCTGGCATGGCTGATGGCGCTGGGCGCCGGTCTGCTGCTGTGGAATCTGAAACCGGTGTTACTGCTGTTTGGCCAAACCGAAACCAACGTCCAGGCCGCCGGGCAATTCCTCATCGCCCTGCCCTTTGCCCTGCCCGGCTATCTGAGCTTCATGGCCCTGCGCGGCTTTACCAGTGCGATCGGCCGGGCGACGCCGGTGATGGTCATCAGCCTGGGTGGCACCGTGGCCAACTTCCTGCTCAATTACGCGCTGATCACCGGCCTGTTCGGCCTGCCGAAACTGGGGCTGACCGGCATCGGACTGGTCACGGCAATCGTTGCCAACTGCATGGCGCTCGCGCTGGCCTGGCACATCCGCCGGCACCCGGCCTACGACGCTTACCCGTTGCGCGCCGGCCTGTCGCGGCCAAATCGTCAGTATCTGAAAGAACTGTGGCGACTCGGCCTGCCGATTGGCGGCACCTATGCCGTGGAGGTCGGTTTGTTCGCCTTCGCCGCGCTGTGCATGGGTACCATGGGCAGCACGCAACTGGGCGCACACCAGATTGCCCTGCAGATCGTTTCGGTAGCGTTCATGGTGCCGGCGGGGATGTCCTACGCGATCACCATGCGCGTCGGCCAGCACTACGGCGCCGGGCAACTGAGCGATGCACGCCTGTCCGGCCGGGTCGGCATCGTCTTCGGTGCAGTGGTGATGCTGGGTTTCGCCATGGTGTTCTGGCTGTTGCCGAATCAACTGGTCGGGTTGTTCCTCGATCACCACGACCCGGCGTTTGCCGAGGTGATCCGCCTGGCGGTGAGCCTGCTGGCGGTGGCGGCATGGTTTGAGCTGTTCGATGGTACGCAGACGATTGCCATGGGTTGCATTCGTGGACTCAAGGACGCAAAAACCACGTTTCTGGTCGGCCTCGGTTGCTATTGGCTGATCGGCGCGCCGGCGGCGTGGTGGATGGCGTTCCACCTGCATTGGGGGCCGACGGGCGTCTGGTGGGGTCTGGCGCTGGGTCTGGCGTGTGCGGCGGTGAGCCTGACGCTGGCGTTTGAATGGAAGATGAAGCGGATGATCCGGTTGGAGCCTGTGTCACAGAGGTTTGAGGCCGTTCGCGCAGATTAGGATCAAAAGATCGCAGCCTTCGGCAGCTCCTACAGGGATTTGTGTAGGAGCTGCCGCAGGCTGCGATCTTTTAAACGGCCTCCACAGAAACCTGCTGGCTTGAGCCAAACGTCAGGTACTCAACCAACTCCGCCAACGGCAACGGCCGGCTGATCAGATACCCCTGCACCTGGTCGCAGCCAAAGCCGCGCAACAACTCCAGCTGTTCCGGTGTTTCCACGCCTTCGGCCACCACTTCCAGATGCAGGTTGTGCGCGAGGTTGATCATCGCGTGCACCAGTTTGCGGTTCTCTTCGCGCTGTTCCATGCCGCCGACGAAGCTCTTGTCGATCTTCAGCAAGGTGATCGGCAGGCTGTTGAGGTGCACGAACGACGAGAACCCGGTGCCGAAGTCATCCAGCGAGAAACGCACGCCGAGGCGGCCGAGGGCGTCCATGGTCTGTTTGACCAGATCGCTGCGGCGCATCACGGCGGTTTCGGTGAGTTCGAACTCCAGCCACTGCGCCTCGACCCCACGCTCGGCAATCAGCCGACTGAGCGTCGGCAGCAACTGACTGTCCTGAAACTGGCGGAACGACAGGTTGATTGCCATGTGCAGCGCCGGCAGCCCGCGCTCGCGCAGCGCCTGCATGTCACGCAGGGCGCGGGAAATCACCCAGTAACCCAGCGGCACGATCAAACCGCTTTGTTCAGCCAGCGGCACGAATTCGCTCGGCGGCAGCAGACCACGCTCGCCATGACGCCAGCGCACCAGCGCTTCAAGGCCGACGATTTGCCCGTCCGCCAGATTCAGGCGTGGCTGGTAGTGCAACTCCAGCTCATCACGACGCAAGGCCCGGCGCAGTTCGCTTTCGAGGTCGGCCATGCTCCGCGCGTTGCGATTGATGCGTTCGTTGAAGATATGGAACGTGCAGCCCTGGGTGCTCTTGGCCTGCTGCATGGCGATGTGCGCGTGCCACATCAGCGGATCGGCGCCACCTTGTGCGCGGGCATGGGCGATGCCGAGGCTGGAGCCGATCAACAGGCTTTCGCCATCGACCCAATACGGTTCGGACAAGGCTTCGGTGATGCGTTCGGCCATCCACTCGGCGCGTTGTGGCGCACGGCGGGTGTCGATCAGCAGGGCAAACTCATCGCTGCCCAGGCGGGCCAGCTGATCACCGGCCTCCAACTGACTTTTCAGCCGCGCAACGACCTGCAGGATCAGCCGGTCGCCGGCCTGATGGCCGAGGGCGTCGTTGGCGTGACGGAAGTTGTCGAGATCCAGATGCCCCAGGGCCAGACCGCGACCGTCGTTTTCCGCCAGGCGCGCCGCGAGCAAGGTCTGGAAACCCTGGCGGTTGGCGATGCCGGTCAGCGGATCCTGTTCGGCGAGGCGTTGCAGGGTGTTTTCCAGCACGCCGCGCTCACGCACGTGGCGCAGGCAGCGGCGCAGCATGCCGGCGTCGAGCGCGTCGAACACCAGCCAGTCACTGACACCCACCGGCGCGGTGGAGGGTTCGTGCTCCAGCAGCAACACCGTCGGCAGGCTGCAACGGCCCGGGGCCGGCTGCAGCGCGGGAACGGTCAACAACACCGCATGGCGATTGTCTTCGAACAGACTGCTGACCGACTCCCAGCTCGGCGCGCTGATCAGCACCGCCGCGCTCCCCATCGGAGCCAGACACTCGCGCAATAACGCTGTCCACGCTGGCTCTTCGGCCAGTAGCAGCAAACGCAAGGGTTCGACAGGCGTAGACAAGCTAGCTCCCTAGACTCTGCAATGATGTGGGCGGGGCATTATGCCGTTGCGATGTTCAATGACAACGATTATCAGAACGTTATTTTGTGTCACGAATGAGAACATTAGCCGCAAAATCACCGTGTATCCTCCGCGAAAGTAACAAAACCGGCAAATTTGAATCGCGTGGTGCGTCACAAGTCGGAGAGAGCAGCACAAATCGCTGAGCCTGTTAAAATGCCGGCCCATTTCGTCAACGACTCCCGAATTTTCGTATGTCCCGACTCAATCCCCGGCAGCAAGAAGCCGTGAACTACGTCGGCGGCCCTCTATTGGTGCTCGCCGGCGCTGGCTCCGGCAAGACCAGCGTGATCACCCGCAAGATCGCGCACCTGATCCAGAACTGCGGCATCCGCGCCCAGTACATCGTCGCCATGACCTTTACCAACAAGGCTGCGCGCGAGATGAAGGAGCGGGTCGGCACCCTGCTGCGTGCCGGTGAAGGTCGCGGCCTGACGGTCTGCACCTTCCACAACCTGGGCCTGAACATCATCCGCAAGGAGCATGCGCGGCTGGGCTACAAACCCGGTTTCTCGATCTTCGACGAGACCGACGTCAAAGCCCTGATGACCGACATCATGCAGAAGGAATACGCAGGCGACGACGGCGTCGACGAGATCAAGAACATGATCGGCGCCTGGAAAAACGACCTGATCCTGCCGGCCCAAGCGCTGGAAAACGCGCGCAATCCCAAGGAACAGACTGCCGCCATCGTTTACACCCACTACCAGCGCACGCTCAAGGCGTTCAACGCGGTGGACTTCGACGACCTGATCCTGCTGCCGGTAAAGCTCTTCGAAGAGCACGCCGACATTCTCGAAAAGTGGCAGAACAAGGTGCGTTACCTGCTGGTCGACGAATACCAGGACACCAACGCCAGCCAGTACTTGCTGGTGAAGATGCTGATCGGCAAGCGCAACCAGTTCACCGTGGTGGGCGACGACGACCAGTCGATCTACGCCTGGCGCGGCGCGCGGCCGGAAAACCTGATGCTGCTCAAGGACGACTATCCGTCGCTGAAAGTGGTGATGCTGGAGCAGAACTACCGCTCCACCAGCCGCATCCTGCGCTGCGCCAACGTGCTGATTTCGAACAACCCGCACGAATTCGAAAAGCAACTGTGGAGTGAGATGGGCCACGGCGACGAGATCCGCGTGATCCGCTGCCGCAACGAGGACGCCGAAGCCGAGCGCGTGGCCATGGAAATCCTCAGCCTGCACTTGCGCACCGACCGCCCGTACAGCGATTTCGCGATTCTCTATCGCGGCAACTACCAGGCCAAGCTGATCGAGCTGAAGTTGCAGCACCACCAGGTGCCGTATCGCCTGAGCGGCGGCAACAGTTTCTTCGGGCGTCAGGAAGTGAAGGACCTGATGGCCTACTTCCGCCTGATCGTGAACCCGGATGACGACAACGCCTTCCTGCGGGTAATCAACGTGCCGCGCCGGGAAATCGGTTCCACGACGCTGGAAAAGCTCGGCAACTACGCCACCGAACGCAAGATCTCGATGTACGCCGCCACCGACGAAATCGGTCTGGGCGAGCATCTGGACAGCCGCTTCACCGATCGCCTGTCGCGCTTCAAGCGCTTCATGGACAAGGTCCGTGAACAGTGCGCCGGCGAAGACCCGATCTCGGCCCTGCGCAGCATGGTCATGGACATCGACTACGAGAACTGGCTGCGCACCAACAGCTCCAGCGACAAGGCTGCGGACTACCGGATGAGCAACGTCTGGTTCCTGATCGAGGCCTTGAAGAACACTCTGGAAAAAGACGAAGACGGCGAGATGACCGTCGAAGACGCCATCGGCAAACTGGTCCTGCGCGACATGCTCGAACGTCAGCAGGAAGAAGAGGACGGCGCCGAAGGCGTGCAGATGATGACCCTGCATGCGTCCAAGGGCCTGGAATTCCCTTACGTGTTCATCATGGGCATGGAAGAGGAAATCCTCCCGCACCGCTCCAGCATCGAAGCCGACACCATCGAAGAGGAGCGCCGCCTGGCCTACGTGGGCATCACCCGCGCGCGTCAGACCCTGGCCTTCACCTTCGCAGCCAAACGCAAACAGTACGGCGAGATCATCGATTGCGCGCCCAGCCGCTTCCTCGATGAACTGCCGCCGGACGATCTGGCGTGGGAAGGCAACGACGACACACCGACCGAAGTCAAAGCCGTGCGGGGCAACAGCGCACTGGCTGATATACGCGCGATGTTAAAGCGCTAGAATTGACCACTTTTTACTAGACCTTCGGCGCACAAAGCGCCAAATGAGGACAGCTTCATGGAAGCATTGCACCAGAAAATCCGCGAACAAGGCATCGTGCTTTCCGACCAGGTCCTGAAGGTCGACGCCTTCCTGAACCACCAGATCGACCCGGCCCTGATGAAGCTGATCGGCGACGAATTCGCCACGCTGTTCAAGGATTCGGGCATCACCAAGATCGTCACCATCGAAGCCTCGGGCATTGCCCCGGCGATCATGACCGGTCTGAACCTCGGCGTGCCGGTGATCTTCGCCCGCAAGCAACAGTCCCTGACCCTGACCGAAAACCTGCTGTCGGCGACCGTTTACTCGTTCACCAAGAAGACCGAAAGCACCGTGGCCATCTCGCCGCGTCACCTGACCAGCAGCGACCGCGTGCTGATCATCGACGACTTCCTGGCCAACGGTAAGGCTTCGCAGGCGCTGATCTCGATCATCAAACAGGCTGGCGCCACGGTTGCCGGTCTGGGCATCGTGATCGAGAAGTCATTCCAGGGTGGGCGTGCCGAGCTGGACTCGCAGGGCTATCGTGTTGAATCGCTGGCTCGCGTGAAGTCGCTGAAGGATGGCGTCGTGACCTTCATCGAATAAAGCCACACCGCAGCTCCCCTGTAGGAGCTGTCGAGTGCAACGAGGCTGCGATCTTTTGATCCTGATTTTTACAATCAACATCAAAAGATCGCAGCGTGCCGCAGCTCCTACAGGTTTGCGGTAGACAATTATTGTGCGGTGGCTTTGAGGCCGGTGAGCAGCAGGCGCTGGAACAGGTCTTCCTTCAAGCCTTCCGGGTTGGTCAGCTGCATACGTTCAAGGTGTTCGGGGAACGTCGAAGCCTCCGGCGCATCCAGCGCAGCCTTGCCCAATTCCAGAATCTCGCTCAGCTTGAACTTGCTTTTCAGCCAGTTCAGCGCTCGCAGCAGATCGCGCTCGATCGCGGTGAAATCACAACCCAGCGGATACTCCGGAAACAGGTTCGGATGCTTTGCGGCGATGGCCTGCAAGCGTTGCGGGGTGTTGTCGGCAAATCGCGGATCGAGGCGGAAGTCCTTCGGCAGCTTGCCGACCTTCTGTGCCTGCTCGATCAACCCCGGCTGGAAGCGCGAATCGCTGATATTGAGCAACGACTCGATCACCACCGCATCGGCCTTGCCGCGCAGGTCGGCGATGCCGTACTCGGTGACCACGATGTCACGCAGGTGCCGTGGAATCGTGCAGTGGCCGTACTCCCAGACAATGTTCGAACTGACCTCGCCGCCGGACTCGCGCCAGCTGCGCAGGATCAGAATCGAGCGTGCATCATGCAGCGCGTGGCCTTGGGCGACGAAGTTGTATTGCCCGCCAACCCCGCTAAGCACCCGCCCGTCCTCCAGTTGATCGGCCACGCCCGCGCCCATCAGGGTCATGGTGAACACGGTGTTGATGAACCGGGCATCGAGGCGCTGCAAGCGCTTGAGCTCTTCCTGACCGTACAGCTCGTTGATGTAGCTGATGCGGGTCATGTTGAATTCGAGGCGCTTGCTCTGCGGCAGCTCGCGCAGGCGCTCGTAGAAACTGCGCGGGCCGAGGAAAAAGCCACCGTGCACCGAGATGCCATCGGTCTGCGCCGCTTCATCGAGGGTGCCGGCGTTGGCCTGCTCCTGAGTCTGCACGTCGGGGTAGACTTTGCGCCGGATGATCCCGGCATCGGCCAGCACCAGCAAACCATTGACGAACATTTCACTGCAGCCATACAGGCCCTTGGCGAATGGCGCGGTACCGCCCTCGCGCTCGATCAACTGCGCCCACTGGCTGAGATTGATGTCATCGAGCAACGCTTGGTAACCGGCGTTATCTGCCTGCCGCGCCAGCAGTGCGGCGGTCAGTGCATCGCCCATCGAGCCGATGCCGATCTGCAACGTACCGCCGTCGCGCACCAGCGTACTGGCGTGCAAGCCGATGAAGTGATCCTGAAAGCCCACCGGCATGTTCGGCGTGGAAAACAGCGTGCTGCTGTCCTTTGCGTCGATCAGCAGGTCGAAGGTGTCGATATCGACTTCGGCATCGCCGGGCATGTACGGCAGGTCGGTGTGCACCTGACCCACCAGCAAAATGGTCTCCCCGGCATCGCGGCGCTTGGCGATCATCGGCAGCAGGTCAAGGGTGATGTCCGGGTTGCAACTCAGGCTCAACCGATCGGGATGTTCGCTGCTGCTGGCAAGTAACTGCGCCACCAGATTGAGGCCGGCGGCATTGATATCGCGGGCGGCGTGGCTGTAGTTGCTGCTGACGTAATCCTGCTGGGCCGGTGCGCTGTTGAGCAGGCTGCCGGGCTGCATGAAGAACTGTTCGATACGGATGTTGGCGGGCAGGCTGTCACGCTGCAGATCGGCGAGGAAATCGAATTCGGGGTAGTCGCCGAACACGCGCTCAACGAAGGGTTCGATAAAGCGCTTCTGCAGACCGTCGCCCAGTGTCGGGCGCCCCAGGCACAGCGCGGTGTACATCGTCAGTTGTCGCTCGGGCAGATCCTTGATGCGCCGGTACAGCGCGTTGACGAAATGATTGGGCTTGCCCAGCCCCAGCGGCATGCCCATGTGGATATGCGCCGGCAAGCGTACGAGCACCTCGTCCACTGCCTGTTCGATCGAACACAACTGCACCATCTGAAGCCTCCTGCCCGTTCCGTGAATAGAGGTAGACCGAGCTTGCCTCGACTTTGCTGCAAAGGACAGCCCACGTCGCGAATCGCAGGCACAAAAAAACCGTCCGAAGACGGTTTTTTTCGTCAGAAGCGCGGCTTATTTCAGGCCGGACATCTTCTGGATCGCGCCTTTCAACTCGTCATCCGAGCAATCGGCGCAAGTGCCTTTAGGCGGCATGGAGTTGATGCCGGTGATGGCCTTGGCCAGGATGCCGTCGAGGCCGCCCTGATGATCGGCGCGGTCTTTCCAGGCGGCGGTGTCACCGATTTTCGGTGCGCCCAACAGGCCAGTACCGTGGCAAGCGTTGCAATGTTTTGCAATCACTTCATCCGGGGTCTTCGCACCACCGCCGCCGCCCGCAGAGGCAGCGACTTCCATTCCTTTGCATTCCTGCCCCTGAACGCACACCTGGCCCACTGGCTCGAGGCGCTTGGCAATGTCGTCATTCGTCGCAGCTTGAGCGCTGACAGCCCAGAGGGCCAGTACGGTTGCTGGTGCGGCCAGCATTTTCATAATTAGGTTCACGCGTTCACCCTCAATGGTGGCTATTCACGCCTGCGGCCACGGTTCGCAGGCGGGCGCAAGTATAGCGGGTAGCCCGCCACACTGAAACAACCCCATAGTCGAAGGGGTTATACCGCGCAGTGGAAAAACTCTTCGGATGCCTTCGCCGTCATGGCCTGGCGCCTCTGTGTTTAAAAATTCGCCGGCGTGGCTGCGCTGATTAGTCGCGCAGGCGCGTCGAACGGATTACGGAAACGGTGCGGCTTGGTACTTTCAAAATAGTAGCTGTCGCCGGCTTCGAGAATAAAAGTTTCCAGCCCCACCACCAGTTCCAGACGACCTTCCACCAGAATCCCGGTTTCCTCGCCTTCATGGGTGAGCATTTCTTCGCCGGTATCAGCGCCCGGCGGGTAGATTTCGTTGAGAAACGCGATGGCGCGGCTCGGGTGCGCGCGGCCGACCAGTTTCATGGTCACGGCGCCGTCGGAGATGTCGATCAGCTCGTTGGCCTTGTAGACGATCTGGGTCGGGACTTCCTGCAGGATTTCTTCGGAAAAGAACTCGACCATGGACATGGGAATCCCGCCCAGTACCTTCCTCAGCGAACTGATCGAAGGGCTGACGCTGTTCTTTTCGATCATCGAAATGGTGCTGTTGGTGACGCCCGCGCGTTTGGCGAGTTCACGCTGGGAAAGCCCTTTGAGCTTGCGGATCGATTGCAGTCGTTCACCGACGTCCAAGGCGGGAGCCTCCTGATGTTGTAAGAATATTGAGCGTTATCATGGCGACAGCGTTCAGTATTTACAACACTTGGCCCCCGCAGCGGCGTCAACCCTCGGAATAGAGCCTTGGCACCCGACGCAGGTTGCAGAAGATCTGATACGGAATGGTGTCCGCCCACTGCGCCACTTCGCTGGCGAGGATGTTCTTGCCCCACAGCTCGACGGTCGAACCGAGGTCTGCTTCCGGCACCTCAGTGAGGTCGATGCACAGCATGTCCATCGACACGCGACCGAGAATCCGGCTGCGTTTACCGGCCACCAGCACTGGCGTGCCGGTCGGTGCCTGACGCGGGTAGCCGTCGGCATAGCCCATGGCGACCACGCCGATGCGCATCGGCTTATCGGTAATGAATTTGGCGCCATAGCCAATCGGCTCGCCGGCGGGCAGTTCGCGCACGCAGATAACTTTCGATTCGAGGGTCATCACCGGTTGCAGACGCTCGGCCACGGCGTTGGCTTCTTCGAACGGGGTCGCGCCGTAGAGCATGATGCCCGGGCGGACCCAGTCGCTGGGGATCTGCGGCCAACCGAGCACCGCCGGCGAATTGCGCAGGCTGACTTCGGCCGCCAGGCCCTGACGCGCCGCCTCGAACACCGCCACTTGATCGGCGCTGCTCTGCTCGTGCAACTCATCGGCACGGGCGAAGTGACTCATCAGCACGATCTTCGCCACTTTGCCGCTGGCCAGCAGGCGTTGATAGGCCGCCGCGTAATCCTTCGGATGCAGGCCCACACGGTGCATCCCGGAATCGAGCTTCAACCACACGGTGATCGGTTTGCTCAATGCCGCCTGCTCGATGGCTTCGAGCTGCCACAACGAATGCACAACGCACCAGAAATCATGCTCGACGATGAGCGCCAGTTCATCGGCTTCGAAAATGCCTTCGAGCAACAACACCGGGGCCTTGATGCCCGCCGCGCGCAGCTCCAGCGCTTCTTCGATGCAGGCGACGGCGAACCCGTCGGCCTCGGCTTCCAGCGCCTGGGCGCAACGCACCGCGCCGTGCCCGTAGGCATCAGCCTTGATCACCGCCAGCGCCTTGGCGCCGGTGACTTCGCGGGCAATTCGGTAGTTGTGGCGCAGGGCTTCTAGGTCGATCAGGGCACGGGCAGGACGCATGGCGGCAGACTTCTAGGCGGTCATGGGAATAAAAACCGGCGCTGGCTGACGGCGTGAACCGCCAACAGCGCCGGGAGAGGGATCTTTGAAACGGTTACGGCAACGCGGCGACGATGGAAATCTCGACGAGGATGCTCGGCTTGGCCATCTTCGCTTCGACGGTGGCGCGGGCCGGCGCGGCGCCTTTGGGCAGCCACTGATCCCACACCGAGTTCATCCCGGCAAAGTGCGCCTCGATGTCGTTCAGGTAGATCGTCGCCGACAGCAGGTGCTGCTTGTCAGTCCCTGCCAGATCCAGCAAACGCTCGATGTTGGCGAGCACGTCGCGGGTCTGCTGTTCGACCCCGGCGTTGAAGTCATCGCCGACCTGACCGGCCAGATACACGGTGCCGTTGTGGGTGACGATCTGACTCATGCGCTCATTGGTGAGCTGGCGCTGGATTGCCATGTTTTGCGGACTCCTGAGGCTTGTTGCCGTAACGGGAAATATCGAGGCCTTCGGCGCTGATCTGCGGCTTTTTCTTCGCCATCAGATCGGCCAGCAAACGACCGGAACCGCACGCCATGGTCCAACCCAGGGTGCCGTGACCGGTGTTGAGGAACAGGTTCTTGAACGGCGTGGCACCCACGATTGGCGTGCCGTCCGGCGTGGTCGGACGCAAACCGGTCCAGAAGCTCGCCTCGGTCAGATTGCCGCCCTGAGGATAAAGGTCGTTGACGATCATCTCCAGGGTTTCGCGCCGACGCGGGTTGAGCGACAGGTCAAAACCGGCGATTTCCGCCATGCCGCCGACGCGGATGCGGTTGTCGAAACGGGTGATCGCGACCTTGTAGGTCTCGTCGAGAATGGTCGAAGTCGGGGCCATGTCCGGGTTGGTGATCGGCACAGTCAGCGAGTAGCCCTTGAGCGGATACACCGGGGCCTTGATGCCCAGCGGCTTGAGCAGTTGCGGCGAGTAGCTGCCGAGGGCCAGCACGTAGCGGTCGGCGGTTTCCAGCTTGCCGTCGATCCACACGCCGTTGATGCGGTCGCCAGCGTAGTCGAGGCGCTGGATGTCCTGACCGAAGCGGAATTCCACACCGAGTTTCACGGCCATTTCCGCCAGACGCGTGGTGAACATCTGGCAGTCGCCCGTCTGGTCGTTCGGCAGACGCAAGGCGCCGGCGAGGATATCGGTGACATTGGCCAGCGCCGGCTCGACGCGGGCAATGCCGGCGCGGTCGAGGACTTCAAACGGCACGCCGGATTCTTTCAGCACGGCGATGTCTTTGGCGGCGCCATCCAGCTGCGCCTGGGTGCGGAACAATTGCGTGGTGCCCAGGCTACGGCCTTCGTAGGCGATGCCGGTTTCGGCACGCAGTTCGTCGAGGCAGTCGCGGCTGTACTCGGACAGACGCACCATGCGCTCCTTGTTCACCGCGTAACGGCTGGCGGTGCAGTTGCGCAGCATCTGCGCCATCCACAGGTACTGGTCGATGTCGGCAGTGGCCTTGATCGCCAGCGGCGCGTGGCGCTGCAGCAGCCATTTGATGGCCTTGAGCGGCACGCCCGGCGCGGCCCACGGCGAAGCGTAACCCGGCGACACCTGGCCGGCGTTGGCGAAACTGGTCTCCATGGCCACGGCTGGCTGCCGGTCGACCACCACCACTTCAAACCCGGCACGGGCCAGATAGTAAGCACTGGCGGTACCGATGACGCCGCTACCCAAGACCATTACGCGCATTTTTGTATCCCTCATCGCGGCGGGGCCGCGTACGTCTGTTGTTAGAGCAATGATGCGCGCAGTGTAAAAAAGAATGGCCAGTGCATTTCACTATATAAGCGCCTATATTTGGCGACAATTCTCGGCAAAAACCCTTTTCACGGAGGCGCATCCCCTATGCGTACCAACACTCAGACCAAACGTGAGCTGGACAAGATCGACCGCAACATCTTGCGGATCCTGCAGGCAGACGGGCGCATATCGTTTACCGAACTCGGGGAGAAGGTTGGTTTGTCCACCACGCCGTGCACTGAGCGGGTGCGACGGCTGGAGCGTGAGGGGATCATCATGGGCTACAACGCCCGCCTGAATCCGCAGCACTTGAAGGGTAGCCTGCTGGTGTTCGTCGAGATCAGCCTCGACTACAAATCCGGCGACACGTTCGAGGAGTTTCGCCGCGCGGTGCTGAAACTGCCGCACGTGCTGGAATGCCACCTGGTGTCAGGGGATTTCGACTATCTGGTGAAGGCGCGGATTTCCGAGATGGCTTCGTACCGCAAGCTGTTGGGCGACATTCTGTTGAAGCTGCCGCATGTGCGTGAGTCCAAAAGCTATATCGTGATGGAAGAGGTGAAGGAGAGCCTGAGCCTGCCGATTCCAGACTGAGATTTGGAAGATCAAAAGATCGCAGCCTTCGGCAGCTCCTACAGGTGAATGCATTTCCATGTAGGAGCTGCCGAAGGCTGCGATCTTTTCAGACCAGCACCTGCCGATTCGAAGCCATGTACTCGAAGATCTGCTTTTCCACCTGTGGATGAATCAGCTCCACCGGCCCGCGCCCGTTCGGGCACGGCAGGGTTTTAGTGGTACCGAACAAGCGGCAAATCAGCGGACGCTCGCCATACACCGTGCAACCATTGGGGCCCAGGTGCACACAGTTCAGCTCTTCCATCGCCGCATCCTGTTCGGCGCGGGTCTTGCGCGGCAGACGTGACATTTCTTCCGGGGAAGTGGTCACCGGCCCGCAGCAGTCATGGCAGCCTGGCACGCACTCGAACGTGGGGATCTGCTGACGCAGGTCGCGAATGGTCTGGCGGTTGCAACTCATCGAAACGGTAATCCACATGAAATAGGCGGCAATTGTGCCGCAAAAGCCGTGATCCAGACAGCAACGACCGACCAGTGTTGCCCGTGCTCGGGCGTGCGGCTTATGCTCCGTCAAATTTTCTCGACACTCAGCCGTTGGATGACGCCCATGAACGCCCGCGCCCGAACCTTCGCGAGCCAACCCCACGTTGCCTCTTACTACGCCGCCAGCAGCCTGCCGCAGCCCGATCATCCGCAGCTGCAAGGTGAAGTGATGGCCGACGTGTGCGTGGTCGGCGGCGGGTTTTCCGGGTTGAATACCGCGCTGGAACTGGCCGAACGCGGCCTCAGCGTGGTGTTGCTGGAGGCGCACCGGATCGGCTGGGGCGCCAGTGGCCGCAACGGCGGACAGTTGATTCGCGGGGTCGGCCACGGCCTCGACCAGTTCGCCAATGTCATCGGTGCTGACGGCGTACGCCAGATGAAACTGATGGGCCTGGAAGCGGTGGAAATCGTCCGTCAGCGCGTCGAGCGCTTTCAGATCCCGTGCGATCTGACCTGGGGCTACTGCGACCTCGCCAACAAGCCGGCCGACCTCGAAGGCTTCGCCGAAGACGCCGAAGAGCTGCGCAGCCTCGGCTATCGCTACGAAACCCGCCTGTTGCAAGCGGATGAAATGCACACCGTGGTCGGCTCCAAACGTTACGTCGGGGGCTTGATCGACATGGGTTCCGGGCATTTGCACCCGCTGAACCTGGCGCTGGGCGAAGCCGCTGCCGCACAGCAATTGGGTGTGAAGCTGTTCGAGCAATCGGCGGTGACGCGGATCGATTACGGCACCGAGGTTCGCGTCCACACCGCTCAAGGTTCAGTGCGGGCGAAAACCCTGGTGCTGGGCTGCAACGCTTACCTCAACGACCTCAATCCGCAACTCAGCGGCAAAGTGCTCCCGGCCGGCAGCTACATCATCGCCACCGAGCCGTTGAGCGAAACCCAGGCGCACAGCCTGCTGCCGCAAAACATGGCGGTCTGCGACCAGCGGGTGGCGCTGGATTACTACCGGCTTTCGGCGGATCGGCGTCTGCTGTTCGGCGGTGCCTGCCATTATTCCGGGCGTGATCCGAAGGACATCGGCGCCTACATGCAACCGAAGATGCTCGACGTGTTTCCACAACTGGCAGGCGTGAAGATCGACTATCAATGGGGCGGGATGATCGGCATCGGTGCCAACCGGTTGCCACAGATTGGCCGACTCAATGACCAGCCGAACGTGTATTACGCCCAGGCCTATTCCGGGCACGGGGTAAATGCCACGCACCTGGCCGGCAAGTTGCTGGCCGAGGCGATCAGCGGGCAGCACAGCGGCGGCTTTGATCTGTTTGCCAAGGTGCCGCACATCACTTTCCCCGGCGGCAAGCATTTGCGTTCGCCGTTGCTGGCGTTGGGGATGTTGTGGCATCGGCTCAAAGAGTTGGTCTGATGCTTTTGCTGCGTCCTTGAAGCCGCCATCGCTGGCAAGCCAGCTCCCACAGGTTTTTGCGGCGAATACAAATATTGTGAACACCAAATTACTGTGGGAGCTGGCTTGCCAGCGATGAGGCCCGCCAGAAAAATACAGGTTTCAGATCCGCCAGAACGGCTTCAACCCCTCTTCATGCGCCTGCTCGCGGGTCAACCCGACATCCTTGAGCTGCTCCGGCGTGAGATTCAGCAACGCCTTGCGCGTGTGCAGACGATGCCAGAACAGGCCCCAGCGACTCAGGCCGGACGGCGCGTTGCGCATGGCGCTATTCCATGCGCTGTCCTCCTGCCCTGCCGCCAGTTCCTGACTGTGTAACGTCAGCCGCACATCGCTCAAGCCGTTCATTTTTGTCGCTCCTGTTTACTTGGGTAGCCAGAGATTCCATGATGCGCGGGTCCGCAAAAGCATTACAGATTCAACACATCTGTATTAATCCCATACAGATTTGCCGTTTCTGCGTCTGAATCACCGATTTTTGCTGCATCTGTACTGGTTTAACGAATCACCTGCATCGAGGCATTGCCATGACCCTGTATGTGAACCTCGCCGAGCTGCTCGGCACCCGCATCGAACAAGGCTTCTACCGTCCCGGTGATCGCCTGCCTTCGGTGCGCGCCCTGAGCGTAGAACACGGGGTCAGCCTGAGCACCGTGCAGCAGGCCTACCGCATGCTTGAAGACAGCGGCCTGGCAACGCCGAAACCCAAGTCCGGCTATTTTGTGCCGGTCGGTCGCGAGCTGCCGGAGCTGCCCGCCGTCGGGCGTCCGGCGCAGCGGCCGGTGGAGATTTCGCAGTGGGATCAAGTGCTGGAGCTGATTCGCGCAGTACCGCGCAAGGACGTGGTGCAACTGGGTCGCGGCATGCCCGACGTGACCACGCCCACCCTGAAACCACTGCTGCGTGGGCTGGCACGGATCAGCCGCCGGCAGGACATGCCCGGGCTGTATTACGACAACATCCACGGCACCCTCGAACTGCGCGAGCAGATCGCCCGGCTGATGCTCGATTCCGGCTGTCAGTTGAGCGCCAGCGATCTGGTGATCACCACCGGTTGCCACGAAGCGCTGTCCACCAGCATCCACGCGATCTGCGAGCCGGGCGATATCGTCGCGGTGGATTCGCCGAGCTTCCACGGCGCCATGCAGACCCTCAAAGGGCTGGGCATGAAAGCCCTGGAAATCCCCACCGATCCACTGACCGGCATCAGCCTCGAAGCGCTGGAACTGGCGCTGGAGCAGTGGCCGATCAAGGTCATCCAGATCACCCCCAACTGCAACAACCCGCTGGGCTACATCATGCCGGAGTCGCGCAAACGCGCGTTGTTGACGCTGGCGCAGCGTTTCGACGTGGCGATCATCGAGGACGATGTGTATGGCGAGCTGGCCTACACCTACCCGCGTCCGCGCACGATCAAATCCTTCGACGAAGATGGCCGCGTATTGCTGTGCAGCTCGTTTTCCAAGACCCTGGCGCCGGGGCTGCGCATCGGTTGGGTCGCGCCGGGACGGTATCTGGAACGGGTGCTGCACATGAAATACATCAGCACCGGTTCCACCGCGCCACAGCCGCAGATTGCCATTGCCGAATTTCTCAAAGGTGGATACTTCGAGCCGCATTTACGGCGGATGCGCACGCAATACCAGCGCAATCGCGACACGATGATTGACTGGGTCACCCGCTACTTCCCGGCCGGCACTCGCGCCAGTCGTCCGCAAGGCAGCTTCATGCTCTGGGTCGAATTACCGGAGGCTTTCGATACGCTGAAGCTCAATCGTGCATTACATGACCAAGGCGTGCAGATTGCCGTCGGCAGCATCTTTTCCGCGTCGGGCAAGTATCGCAATTGTTTGCGGATGAATTACGCGGCCAAACCGACACCGCAGATCGAAGAAGCAGTGCGCAAGGTCGGCGCGGCGGCGATCCGGCTGCTGGCCGAGTCCGAATCACTCGAGCTGAAACGTACCGTACCCCTCGAAGCGCTGAAGGTCGGCGACACGGCTTGAGGTATTGCTGACGCGGGCTTCGATCTGCAGCTCCACCTCCAGATGGCGCCCGGCGGCGATGCTGCCCGCGCGCCGGTTCACGATGCGATCACCAGGCTGCAGCAGATCCGCCGCGCCCGTCCGGCCTCCCTCGCGCTGCCATTGCACCGGCGCGCCATCCAGACGCGCCGCCACCATGCGTAGCTGCAAGCGTCCCGCTGCCCAGCGATAATCCAGCGCATCGCTGTTCGGGGCAGAAAACGACCAGGTGAACGAACGCGCGACCGGGCATTGAATCCGTAGGTGAACCGTGCGCACCCCAAAACTGCCGTCATTGCCCGATTGCCGAGCGCGCAGCTCCGGCCGCGTCGAAATGCCATAGTCCACAGCGCTCGGTGAGAGCGTCATCTGACAGGCGTCGCTGGCCATGACCGACGTTGCTGCCAGCGCTCCCAGCGTGATCAGGATAATCCGTCGAAGCATGCGCAATAACTCGCTCATGTGAGGTTCAACGGCTGACAGAGCGCGTCGACGGGCTCGATCAATGCATGCTCGTCCGGCGTTTCAGCCAGATTGAATTGCAGGTCGCAGTGCGCGCTATCCGACAGTTGCACCCGCAGCAGCTGCCCGGGTTTGATATCCGGAAGAAAGATCGTCCCGGCCTCAAGCACCGTGGTCACGAATGCGCCTTGCCGGTCTTGAACAAGCAAACCACTGGGCAGCCATTGCCGATCAACCGTTCTGGCCTTCAACAGCACACGCCGCACACGAGTGACGGTGAAATCCAGATGCTGAACCGAGCCGCGCCCGGCCTCCACCTCCTGATAACCGTCGAGCACCTCCACATTGCGCGGCAGGCTCAGTGGGTCGACCTCCAGCCTGGCCGCCGCATAGGGCGGCAGACTCGCCGCTACTGCCCGGCCCGAAACGTCCGTCCACACCGGACCTTGCGGCGTGTACAGCTTCAGACCCGCACGGTCACCAGCCTTGAGCACGGCAAAGGTCTCGCGCAGCGGATACGGCGACAGCGTCACACCGTCGCGATGCAGCGCCATGCCGCCACGCAGGCCCACGTCGAACTCACTTGCGCTGTCACGCTGGTTCAGGCCCAGGTCCACACGGCTGTAATGCGTGAGTGCGTTGACCCGCAATCCCAGCGATGGCGCTGCGGCTTCACGCTGTTCGGCGCTGGCGCTATAAGCCAGGGTTTCACTGAGCACCTCGCTCATCGACACGCCACTGCGCACTCCGGATCGCGGATCGCTGCGCACATAGCTACGAGCCCTGCGCTGCTCACCCAATGGCATCCCGACCGTCAGATAAGCCGAGGTACCCCGACGCCACGCGTCGGCATCGCCGATGCTGCGCTCAAGACTCAACGACAGGCTGATCCGCTCGGGCAACGTCTGCGACCAGGACAAACCCAGGCGCATGTGTGGCGGTTCGTCCACGCTGGTGTAGCGCGACCAGGTCATGCCGAATGCCCCCCAGCGCTCGACAGTACCGTTGAGCGAAAATGTCCAGTGATCGCGCCCGGGGGCCTCGGCGCGCCCCTGCTGCTGGTTCCACCCTGTGTCTGACAGGGTGCGAAAGCCCTGACCACGGCGCACGGCAACCACGCTGGTGGACAGATTCGGCGACAACACGGCACTGACGGTCATTTGTAATTGATGCCCTGCAATACCTGTCTCTCGATCACTGGACAGCACCTGGCGCACACCGGTGCTCAGATTGCCCGGCCATTGACGCTGCAGCCCCCAGCCTGCCGACAGGTAGTCCGCCCCACCCAGGATCCCGCCGCTCACGCGCAACGCTCGCGACAGACTCCATTCCCGGCCAAAGGTGGCAAACGATGGCGCCTGACGATCATCCGCACCCTGGCGTCGCACAGTGCCCAGCGCCAGATTGAAGCCGTCCGCACGGTCTGATTGCGCGTCTTGAAGACTGGCTGCAGGAACGCGGAAACGCCGCACCTGCCCTTCTTGCTCGTGCACGCTGACCTCGAGGTCGAGTTGGGTGCTCAACAATGGCAGCGCGCGCAGAGTGAATGGCCCACCGGGAACCCGCGTGGTGTAGATCAGCACGCCGTTCTGTCGGACTTCGATCCGCGAGGGCGACCAGGCAATGCCCTCGACCTCGCCACGCGCGCCCTGCTGTGCCGCGCGCAATTGCGCGAATGCATCCTCCGGCAGAATCTGCACACCGCTGAACGCTTCGCCGGCAAACAAGGGCGACTGCAGGTTCAACTGACCGATCTGCACGCTGGTTTCGTAGTCTTCCAGGGTGCGCATGCCATAGGCATACAGATGCTCGAAGCGCGTACTGTCGGGCAATTGCGTATAGGACTGGCGACTGCGCAAAACCCAGTTGCCAGCGTTCAAGCCAATCTCCGAACCCAGGCTGCGAAAATCGCTGCGCTGCTTCCCTGACTGGCCGCCCATGACCAACGCATCGTAATTGAATACGCCGCCGACACCGCCGTTGGTGAAGGTGTGCGGTTGAGGTTCCGGCAACGCCAGCAGGTCGGTCGGTAGCAGCAGGTCGATCTGCTCCTGACCGGGATGCAGCTCGACGATGGCCGAGGGCAGACCTTCGCGCAGTGTCAGACACGGCTCGACCGGCGCCGGTGCCGCTTGTGCGCGCACGCCGGCAGCCTTGAGCAAGGCCGGTTGCAGGCACGGCTCGCCCTCGGCATCGAACGTCACGAACACCCGACCCCGAGGCTGTCCATTGACCTCCAGCGCGACCAGACGTGTGCCCTGGGAGAAACGCGGTGCCTGGCGAAAGTACGCCGCCAATGCCGGATCGAGTCCGCGTTCGCGAAGCATCTGCGCGTCGAACTCCACCACCTCGCCGGCCAGCGCCACCCCCACACCCTGAACCATCACCAATGCCAGCCCCCGACGGGCAGAACCGCGCATCAATGCGTTACCGGAGCATCGAAGTGATCCACCGCAAAGCCATAGGTGGTGACCGGAAAAATCCGCACAGCCATGGCCCGCACCGTTGAACTCAACGGTAACCGGACGGACAGGCGCTCTCCGGGCAGGATCCAGGTACGCGGCAGCTCCACCACCTGCGTGCCCGGCAGCGGAACAATCGCCTTCGCCAGCCGCACAACGTAAGGACTGGGATTACTGACCAGCAGGCCTTCAGCCGTGGCCGACCAGCGCAGCCGCTTCCATGGCTCGCGCTCGACTGGCAGGCCGGCGGGGCGCAGGATCACCGGCAGGTTTTGCCGAACCCCCAGATTGACCCGGGCGCCGTCGACACCTGCGACAGGATTGATCCCCTCAAAGATCACCCGCTTCAGACGCTCGGTCTGCAACGGTTCGGCGCTCTGCAAAATAAACCGTACCTGCTGCACCGCGCCGGCCTCGACCCGGGCCACCGACGGGCTGAACAGCAACAGCGTCTGATCATGCGGCTCGATGTCTACGACCGTGGTATGCAGCAGGGCCGGACGCGTTTCGGTATTGCGCACGTTCATGGTTGCTTCGCCCACGCCCTCATCCACCACCAACACAGGGGTCTGCGGCACCATGCCCGCAGCGTGGACGACAGGCATCAAAAGCAGGGCGAGCAGGCACAGTGGCAGCGCCCTGAAGACAGGACGACACATCGAAATCGACATCGGTATTGTTCCGCTGGGAATGGCAACGCCCCCGTCAAAGGGCGCGCCGAAAGAGCGAGAAAGAACCCGGCCATGGCCGGGTTCTGACGATCAGAGGTAGTACATATCGAACGTGACCGAGCCATCGAGCGGAATCTCGCTGGTGATCGGCAGTGCGTTACTCGGACCAATGATCGGCAGCAGGCTCATCGGAAATCCGTGGTGGCGCGCCGCGACCGGGCCAGCGGCCACGCCCGTCCCCCAGGAGTACAGCGCCGGGGCATTGCTTACCAGCGGCGAGGAAGGCAGTTGCCACGTCGGCGCCGCCAGGCTTCGGGTGATCAGGGTCTGCTGGATGCCGTCGGCCTCCGGACGCCCGTGGCGCAGCGCAAAGCCACCGATACGGATGCCGTTGATTTCACCCAGGCCATAGAACAAGGCCGCATCGCTGTTACCGGCGCCATCGCTGATACCCGGCAGTTTGGTCGCCGCGCGATTGTCTCTGACCGACACTTCCACCGGTGCTGGCGCATCGCAGTTGATGTGCAGCGATATATCGTGAGTCGGCAGCAGCGTCTGCGTGGTCTTGTTCAGCGTGGCTGCCGATATCTTGCGCAAATCTACCGTGCCGCCACCGGCGAACGCGGGAATGCACGACGTCGGAATAATGGTTCCGATCACGCTCAGGTCCACGCTTTCGGCAACCGCCAGTGTGGGTATTACTGCAGCCGCAACGGCGGCCATCCATGTTGATGTTTTCATCAGTCCCTACCTGTTCGGCTATTTATAAATGGCAGTGGTTCAGTGCATCGCTTTCTCGAGGCCGTGAACGCCGGGGCGATGATTTCGTTTTTTGTAGGCTCCGTATGTAGGAATAGGCACCAAGCCAAAACAGAAAAAACGACAAAGCAAATAGTCCAAAGCCAAATGCGAACTCATTCCTACTTTCGAACGACTAATGGTTTACCCAATGTGGCGAGGATCTGCCTTGAAGGGTCTTTGAAATCCTCTGCATGCCATACTCCGCCCCCCAGCCTCCAGCCGAGAAAGCAACGTGCGACCCGGAAAAAAATTGCTCGCTGTCTGCGTGTTGTGTTCGTTGGCCAGTGGTTGCGCAACCCTTGATGTACCGCGCGAACCCAGCCAGGTGTTGCCGGCCTCCGGCTCCGTATTCGGCCGCTCGATCCAGGCCCAGGCCGCGCCCTGGCAGGGCCGTTCCGGCTTCCGTTTGCTGTCCAACAGCACTGAAGCGTTCACCGCGCGCGCCGAACTGATCCGCAATGCGCAAACCAGCCTCGACTTGCAGTACTACATCGTTCACGACGGTGTCAGCACGCGGATGCTGGTGGAAGAACTGCTCAAGGCTGCCGACCGCGGCGTGCGCGTACGCATCCTGCTCGATGACACCACCAGCGACGGTCTGGACACGATCATCGCCACGCTGGCGGCGCACCCACAGATTCAGATTCGCCTGTTCAACCCGCTGCACCTGGGCCGCAGCACCGGCGTGACCCGCGCTGCCGGACGCCTGTTCAACCTGTCGCTGCAACACCGGCGCATGCACAACAAACTGTTTCTGGCCGACAACAGCGTGGCCATCGTCGGCGGGCGCAATCTGGGCGACGAGTACTTCGATGCCGAGCCGAACCTGAATTTCACCGACATCGACATGCTCAGCGTGGGCCCGGTGGCCGAACAGCTCGGGCACAGTTTCGATCAGTACTGGAACAGCGCGCTGAGCAAGCCAATCGACGAATTCCTCTCCAGCAAACCGAGCATCAAAGACCTGCAAAACACCCGCACACGCCTGGAAGAATCGCTGGATGAAACCCGCAAACAGAACCACGCGCTGTATCAACAGTTGATGACGTTCAAGACCGCGCCGCGCATGGATATCTGGCGCAAGGAACTGATCTGGGCCTGGAACCAGGCACTGTGGGACGCGCCGAGCAAGGTGCTGGCCAAGGACGAGCCGGATCCGCAACTGCTGCTGACCACGCAACTGGCGCCGGAGCTGCGCGGCGTCAGCAAAGAACTGATCATGATTTCGGCGTACTTCGTACCCGGCCAGCCGGGGCTGGTGTACCTGACCGGACGCGCCGACGCCGGGGTCTCGGTGAGCCTGCTGACCAATTCGCTGGAAGCCACCGATGTGCCCGCGGTGCACGGCGGTTACGCGCCGTACCGCAAGGCGTTGCTGGAACACGGTGTGAAACTGTATGAACTGCGCCGTCAGCCCGGGGACAACTATGGCAGCGGTCCGCATTTGTTTTACAGCAAGTCGTTCCGCGGCTCGGACTCCAGCCTGCACAGCAAGGCGATGATTTTCGATCGACAGAAAGCGTTCATCGGCTCGTTCAACTTCGATCCGCGCTCAGTGTTGTGGAACACCGAAGTCGGGGTGCTGGTGGACAGCCCGGAGCTGGCCGGACACGTGCGCGAACTGGCGCTGCAAGGCATGGCGCCGGCCCTGAGTTATCAGGCGAAATTGCAGGATGGGAAGATTGTCTGGGTGACCGAGGACAACGGACAGATGCACACGCTGACCCAGGAACCCGGGAGCTGGTGGCGGCGCTTCAATGCGTGGTTCAGCACCACGGTGGGCCTGGAACGGATGCTTTAAAAAGCAAAAGATCGCAGCCTGCGGCAGCTCCTACAGCGGAGGAATGCGGTTTCCCTGCAGGCTGCGATCTTTTGACCTTAAGCCGTTTGCACCGTCCCGAATGCACCTTGGCGCATCAGCAGAATCACCAGCCCGAACGCCCCGGCCGCCATCAACAATGGCAACGCATGCCCGCTGATCCACTGGCTGCCCGCCCCCGCGAGCAAAGGCCCGATCAGACAGCCCACACCCCACAGCTGCGCAATGTGCGCATTGGCCCGCACCAGCGCATCGTCGCGATAACGCTCGCCGATCAGGATCAGTGACAAGGTGAACAGGCCACCGGCACTGGCCCCGAACAACACCCACAACGGCCAGATCAGCAGCGTATCGATCAACAGCGGAATCGCCAGGCTCGACAGCATCAGGATCACCGCGCATCCGGTGAACAACGTGCGCCGCGACAGGTAGTCAGCCAATGCGCCAATCGGCAGTTGCAACAGCGCGTCGCCGACCACCACGGTGCTGACCATCGCCAGCGCAATCTCGGCAGTGAAGCCCTGCTGCAGGCAATACACCGGCAGCAGCGTGAGGATCATCGCCTCGAACGCGGCGAACAACGACACCGCCCAGGCAATCGCCGGCAACTCGCGGGCAAATCCCCAGAGATCGCCGAAAGTCACACTGCTGGCTTCACTGCTCGGCGCCCCGCTGCGGCCCATCAACAGAAAAGGCGAAACCGTCAGCAGCCCGACACCGACCCAGAATCCATAATCATGTTCAGTACCCAGCGCCCCCAGAAGCAATGGACCAGACAGTTGGCTCAATGCATAACTGCTGCCATACAGCGCGACCAGCCGCCCGCGCCAGTGTTCGACGACCAGTTGGTTGATCCAGCTTTCGCCAAGGATGAACACGATGGTCAGGATCACCCCGATCATCAGGCGTAATACCAGCCAGATCGGATAACTCGGCAGCAGCGCCAGCAAGCCAATCGACAACGCGCCGGCCCACAGGCACAGGCGCATCAGGTTAGCCGTACCGAAACGCGCCGCCAGATGACTGGAAATCTTCGCGCCCAGCAATACGCCAATCGCCGGCATCGCCGCCATCACGCCGATGGCGAAAGAGCCATAGCCCCAACCCTCCAGACGCAACGACACCAGCGGCATGCTGACCCCCAGGGCCAGACCGACACTCAAGACAGACGCCAACACGGCGAAATACGTCGCCCAACGCATGGTCCACGCTCCTGTGGATTATTTTTATGTACACCACAAAACCAATGTGGGAGCAAACCCAGTGGTGAAGGGATTCATCCCCGACAGGTCGCGCAGCGACCTCAAAACCTGCACCATCAAATGCACTGGTTTTGCGACTGCTTCGCAGCCGATCGGGGATAAATCCCCTCACCACAGAGACTTGCTCCCACAGGGATCTCTGCTCGATTAGGGAGCCTGATTCACTCAGGCTCCCATCAACGATTTACAGCTTGATCCACGTCGCCTTCAGCTCGGTGTACTTGTCGAATGCATGCAGCGACTTGTCTCGACCGTTGCCCGACTGCTTGAAGCCGCCGAACGGTGCGGTCATGTCGCCGCCGTCGTACTGGTTGACCCACACGCTGCCGGCGCGCAGCGCTTTGGCGGTCAGGTGCGCTTTGGAGATGTCCTGGGTCCACACTGCTGCGGCCAGGCCATACGGCGTATCGTTGGCGATCTGGATCGCCTCTTCGGCGGTGTCGAAAGCGATGACCGACAGCACAGGGCCGAAGATCTCTTCCTGAGCGATCTTCATCGCGTTGCTCACGCCGTCGAAAATCGTCGGCTCGACGTAGGTGCCACCGGTTTCCTGGAGGATGCGCTTGCCGCCAGCGACCAGTTTGGCGCCGTCGCTGTGACCGGATTCGATGTACGACAGCACGGTATTCATCTGCTGGGTATCGACCAGCGCACCAACGTTGGTCGCCGGATCCAGTGGATTGCCCGGCTTCCAAGTTTTCAGCGCCTCGATCACCATCGGCAGGAATTTATCCTTGATCGAACGCTCGACCAGCAGACGCGAACCGGCGGTGCAGACCTCGCCCTGGTTGAAAGCAATGGCGCTGGCGGCGGATTCGGCAGCGGCTTGCAGGTCCGGCGCATCGGCGAAGACGATGTTCGGACTCTTGCCGCCGGCTTCCAGCCACACGCGTTTCATGTTCGATTCGCCGGAATAGATCATCAACTGCTTGGCGATCTTGGTCGAACCGGTGAACACCAGCGTGTCGACATCGTTGTGCAACGCCAACGCCTTGCCAACGGTGTGGCCGTAGCCCGGCAGCACGTTGAGCACGCCTTTCGGAATACCGGCCTCAACGGCCAGCGCAGCGATGCGGATGGCAGTCAGCGGGGACTTTTCCGACGGCTTGAGGATCACCGAGTTACCGGTCGACAGCGCCGGGCCAAGTTTCCAGCAGGCCATCATCAGCGGGAAGTTCCACGGCACGATGGCGCCGACCACGCCGACCGGCTCGCGGGTCACCAGACCCAGTTGATCGTGCGGAGTGGCGGCGACTTCGTCGTAGATCTTGTCGATCGCCTCGCCGCTCCAGCTCAGGGCCTGCGCCGCGCCGGGCACGTCGATGTACAGCGAATCGCTGATCGGCTTGCCCATGTCGAGGGTTTCGAGCAGCGCCAGTTCTTCGGCGTGCTGCTTGAGCAGGCCGGCGAAACGAATCATGGTGGCTTTGCGTTTGGTCGGTGCCAGGCGCGACCAGACGCCGGAATTGAAGGTGGCGCGAGCGTTTTCCACGGCGCGCTGAGCGTCGGCGGCGTCACAGCTGGCGATCTTGCCCAGCAGACGGCCATCGACCGGGCTGATGCACTCGAAAGTCTCGCCGGAGACGGCGTCGGTGTATTCACCGTTGAGGTAGGCGCGGCCTTCGATCTTCAGGTCGCGGGCGCGTTGTTCCCAATCGGCACGAGTCAGGGTGGTCATTCGAGTGTCCTCCTCTTGTTGAATAGAGCGCCGCGTTCTTCGCGGTCGTCTTCAGGAATGCTGCCCGGCCAGCCTGCTTTTCGGCCCAAGGCACCCGCCACCCTAAACCAGCGGCCGGGTTTGTTTCAATATATTTGACATAAGCGCGCCATACGACCTTGCGGTGTTCATTTTAATAAACATAGACTCTGGCCCTTTCAAGCCACCGCGCCGTCATCACGGGAGAAAACAACAATGAACATCCAGAACGTCGTCGACATCAGCCTGACCAGCAGCGAAGCCGAACGCTATCGCCCGGACCCGGCCAAAGTGCTCGAGGGTGATCCCGAGCAAGCGGTGTTCAATCAATACGACAGCCCTTGCGGGCAAATGGGTGTTGGCGTGTGGGAAGGTGCGGTTGGCCAATGGACGGTCAATTACACCGAACACGAATATTGCGAAATCCTGCAGGGAGTTTCGGTGCTGCGTGACAGCGATGGCAATGCCAAGACCTTGCGCGTGGGTGACCGCTTTGTGATTCCAGCGGGCTTCCGTGGCACCTGGGAAGTGCTGGAGGCTTGCCGCAAGGTCTATGTGATCTTTGAACAGAAGGCTTGAGGACTTTCGCTGACTGATCCGGCCCTATCGCTGGCAAGCCAGCTCCCACAGGTTTTGTGATTAACACCAACATTGTGAACACCGGTAATCACTGTGGGAGCTGGCTTGCCAGCGATGAGGCCCGGCCTGACACCGCAGAAATCCGAGGCAACAAAAAAGGCCCGTGTCGTGAGATACGGGCCTTTTTCGTAAGTCGGGAAAAATCAATTACTTGATTTTGCCTTCCTTGTAGATCACGTGCTTGCGAACAACCGGATCATATTTCTTGATCTCGATTTTGTCCGGGGTAGTACGCTTGTTCTTGTCGGTAGTGTAGAAGTGACCAGTACCGGCGCTCGAAATCAAACGAATCAATTCACGCATGATTAGCTCCCTTAAATCTTGCCGTCGCGACGCAGCTCGGCCAGCACAACGCTGATGCCACGCTTGTCGATGATACGCATGCCTTTGGCGGAAACGCGCAGGCGTACGAAACGTTTCTCTTCTTCAACCCAGAAGCGGTGATGCTGCAGGTTCGGCAGGAAACGACGACGGGTTTTGTTGTTTGCGTGGGAAATGTTATTCCCGGTTACCGGACCCTTACCGGTAACTTGACATACTCTCGACATGCCTCAGCCCTCTAAAACCACATGCCCAACCCGGCATGGGTTGGCCGCTTAATCTCTCAGTCATTTGGCGCCAGGCGCCGCGTTTCTTTAGAGGTCTTACCGGCTACACCTACAGTGAAGGAACCGGGCCCCTAGAAAAGAGCGCTGCTTTATACCAGAAAGACCGGGGTGCAACAACAATGGATGTGCAATCGACCGGTAAAAACGCGCATTTTCCGGCTGCGGGCGCTTTGGATAAAGGCTGAGGCGCGTTTTGACCACTCGTCGCAGAAAACCGCTCTAAAAGAGGTTCCCGACTTTTCCTCGTGCACCGTGGTCTGAAAAACACCACTGTCCCGGCCCGAAAAATGCAAAAAGGGGATAGTCATTTGCAATCCAGCCCTCTAGGGTAACCCTTTTCCAGACTGCACCTGCAGATGGGCCTTCGATCTGTAAAGGAAGCCGACCATGCGCCTCGCTGCCCTACCCCTGTTGCTCGCCCCGCTTCTGCTGAGCCCATTGGCCCAGGCTGCCGCCCTGAGCGTGTGCACCGAGGCCAGCCCTGAAGGGTTCGACGTGGTGCAATACAACTCGCTGACCACCACCAATGCCTCGGCCGACGTACTGATGAACCGCCTGGTGGACTTCGACACCGCCAGCGGCAAAGTCGTGCCAAGCCTGGCCGACAGCTGGGAAGTCAGCCCCGACGGCCTGAGTTACGTGTTCAAGCTGCACCCGCAGGTGAAGTTTCACAGCACTGACTATTTCAAGCCGACCCGCACCCTGAGCGCCGAAGACGTCAAGTTCAGCTTTGATCGCATGCTCGATCCCGCCAACCCATGGCACAAAGTGGCGCAAAGCGGATTCCCGCACGCCCAGTCCATGCAGTTGCCGACGTTGATCAAGAAGATCGACGCACTCGACCCGCTGACCGTGCGCTTTACCCTTGACCACCCGGATTCGACGTTCCTCGCGACACTGAGCATGGGCTTCGCCTCCATCTATTCCGCCGAATATGCGGACAAGCTGCTCAAGGCCGACGCCACCGACAAGCTCAACAGCCAACCGATCGGTACCGGCCCGTTCGTGTTCACGCGATTCCAGAAAGACGCCTCGGTGCGCTACAAGGCCAACCCGGACTACTTTGGCGGCAAGCCTGCGGTCGATCCGCTGATCTTCGCCATCACCCCGGACGCCAACGTGCGCCTGCAAAAACTGCGGCGCAACGAATGCCAGATCGCCCTGTCGCCAAAACCGCTGGACGTGAAGGCCGCGCAGGAAGAGCCGACGCTGAAAGTGGAAAAGACTGACGCGTTCATGACCGCTTTCGTCGGCATCAACAGCCAGCATCCACCGCTGGACAAGCCGGAAGTGCGCCAGGCGATCAACCTCGCCTTTGACAAGGCCAACTACGTCAAAGCCGTATTCGAAGACACCGCCGAACCCGCCAACGGCCCTTACCCGCCGAACACCTGGAGCTACGCGAAGAACCTGCCGGGCTATCCGCACGACGTGGCCAAAGCCAAGGCGTTGCTGGCCAAGGCCGGACTCAAGGACGGCTTCCAGACCACCATCTGGACGCGTCCGTCCGGCAGCCTGCTTAACCCGAATCCGAGTCTGGGCGCGCAATTGCTGCAATCGGATCTGGCGGAAATCGGCATTCAGGCGGAAATCCGCGTGATCGAGTGGGGCGAACTGATTCGCCGCGCCAAGGCTGGCGAGCATGACCTGCTGTTCATGGGCTGGGCCGGCGACAACGGCGATCCGGACAACTTCCTCACGCCGCAGTTTTCCTGCGCGGCGGTCAAATCCGGCACCAACTTCGCCCGCTACTGCAATGCCGACCTGGACAAACTGATCAGCGCCGGCAAGACCACCAGCGAGCAAGGCGTGCGCACCAAACTGTACGAACAGGCACAGGCGCAGATTCAGCAGCAGGCGCTGTGGTTGCCGCTGGCGCACCCGACTGCCTATGCGCTGACGCGCAAGGATGTGCAGGGTTATTCCGTCAGCCCGTTCGGGCGGCAGGACTACTCGAAGGTCACCCTGAAATAACCCGTCACAACACAATTCACCTGTGGGAGCGGGCTTGCTCGCGAAGGCGTCGGATCAGCCAAACTCTTATTGACTGACACACCGCCTTCGCGAGCAAGCCCGCTCCCACAGGGGTTGGTGTTTGTTGTTGAAAGCTACATCCAGCCACACTCCGCCATCGACAGCGGCTCGCCGTCGCCAATGATGAAGTGATCCAGCACCCGTACATCAATCAGGTCCAGAGCCTTCTGCAAGCGCTTGGTCAGTTGTCGATCCGCCTGGCTCGGATCGCTGTTCCCCGACGGGTGGTTATGGCAGAGAATCACCGCCGCCGCGTTGTTGGCCAATGAGCGTTTCACCACTTCCCGGGGATGCACGCTGGTGTTATCGATCGAGCCGCGAAACAGTGCCTCGAACGTCAGCACCTGATGCTTGGAATCGAGAAACAGGCAGCCAAACACCTCGTGTGGCTCGTGGCGCAGCATGGATTTCAGATAGTCCCGAACTGCCTGCGGATTCTCCAGCGCCGGTTTTTTACGCATGCGCTCGGCCAGGTGTCGCCGCCCCATTTCCAGCACCGCCTGCAACTGCGCGAATTTCGCAGGCCCCAATCCCAACTGTCCGCTGAACGCCGCAAGATCGGCTTCCAGCAACGCGCGCAGGCTGCCGAATTGCGTCAACAGGTGTCGCGCCAGATCCACCGCGCTTTTTCCCGTGACCCCGGTTCGAAGAAAAATCGCCAGCAACTCGGCGTCCGAAAGACTTCCCGAGCCCTGTTCAAGCAGCTTCTCCCGCGGCCGCTCCGCCGCAGGCCAATCGCGAATACTCATACACCTTCCTTGTCTGTGGGCACCGCTGTTCCGTAGCGGTCGCTGTGATATCGTAGCCCATCTTTTTTGCGGGCGAATTCACCCTGGGGAGGGGGTTTCGCCACGTATGTCACCCACGAAATGTAAAGGCAGACCTATGCAGCGGCTGTATCGGAAACGCATCGTTCTGGGCGTCGGCGGCGGCATTGCGGCCTACAAGAGCGCCGATCTGGTTCGTCGCCTGATCGACCAGGGCGCCGAAGTGCGCGTGGTCATGACCCATGGCGGCGCCGAGTTCATCACCCCGCTGACCATGCAAGCCCTGTCCGGGCACCCGGTTCACCTGGATCTGCTCGACCCGGCCGCCGAAGCGGCGATGGGCCACATCGAACTGGCCAAATGGGCCGATCTGGTGCTGATCGCCCCGGCTACCGCTGACCTGATCGCCCGTCTGGCCCAAGGCATCGCCAATGATTTGCTGACCACTTTGGTTCTTGCTACCGACGCCGTGGTGGCCGTCGCGCCAGCAATGAATCAGGCGATGTGGCGCGATCCGGCAACCCAGGCCAACCTGCAACTCCTTGAAAGCCGTGGCCTGAAGACTTTCGGCCCGGCCTCTGGCAGCCAGGCCTGCGGCGACGTCGGCATGGGCCGGATGATGGAAGCCACCGATCTGGCGCAGTGCGCGGCAGACTGCTTCCAGCGTCAGGCACTGACCGGCAAGCACGTAGTGATCACCGCCGGCCCGACCCAGGAAAACATCGACCCGGTGCGCTACATCACCAACCACAGCTCCGGGAAAATGGGCTTCGCTCTGGCCGAAGCCGCGGTGGAAGCCGGCGCCCGCGTGACCCTGATCAGCGGCCCGGTGCACCTGCCGACGCCGGATCGCGTCACGCGCATCGATGTGGTCAGTGCCCGCGACATGCTTGCAGCGTGCGAATCGGCCATCCCGTGTGATGTGTTCATCGCCTCGGCCGCGGTGGCGGACTACCGTCCGGAAGTGGTTGCCCCGCAAAAACTCAAGAAAGACCCTACAAGCGGCGACGGCTTCGTCCTGCAAATGGTGCGTAACCCGGACATCCTGGCCACCATCGCGACCCGCCCCGACCGCCCGTTCAGTGTCGGCTTCGCCGCCGAGACCGAACACCTGCTCGACTACGCTGCACGCAAGCTGAAAGACAAGAATCTCGACCTGATCGTCGCCAACGACGTGGCCAACCCGAGCATCGGTTTCAACAGCGAAGAAAACGCCTGCAGCGTGATCGACCGTGAGCTTCATGCCACTGTTTTCGCCCAGACCAGCAAGAGCAAGATCGCTCGCCAACTGGTCACTTTTATCGCCGAACGTCTGAATCAGGTTTAATTTACATGCACGCTTTGCAAGCCAAGATCCTCGACCCACGCATCGGTAGCGAATTCCCGCTGCCGCAATACGCCACCCCAGGCTCCGCCGGCCTCGACCTGCGCGCCATGCTTGAACAGGACATCGTGATCAAGCCGGGTGAAACCGTGCTGATCCCTACTGGTCTGTCGGTGTACATCGGCGACCCGAACCTCGCCGCGCTGATCCTGCCGCGCTCGGGCATGGGCCATAAGCACGGCATCGTGCTGGGCAACCTCGTCGGCCTGATCGACTCGGATTATCAGGGCCCGCTGATGGTGTCCTGCTGGAACCGTGGTCAGAACGACTTCACCATGACCGTCGGCGAGCGTCTGGCGCAGCTGGTGTTGGTGCCGGTGGTGCAGGCGCATTTCGAAATGGTTGAAGAGTTCGTCGAAACCGAACGCGGCGCGGGCGGTTTTGGCCATACCGGCACTAAATAACCCTGAAATATTATTGTGGCGAGGGGATTTATCCCCGATGGGCTGCGAAGCGGCCCCAAGACTTTTGGATCTGTTGCGCAACCATCGGGGATAAATCCCCTCACCACAAAATTCGTGCATTTCGGCAGCAGGTTTTAACACCGAAAATCAAGGTTTTGCCGGCCGCAGGCCACGCCAGACGAGGCGTCATGGCCCTTTCACACCACGAACTCTCTGCGGAAAACGCCGTCATACCCTTCAGTTTGAGCCTGCCGCCGAGTGAATCGTCGGTCTGTCCCGCCACTTTCGAGATGGAGCATTTGTGCAGATGAGCACCCCAGCCAAGATCGCCCCGAAGCTACCTGACAGCATCTTCCGCGCCTATGACATTCGCGGCACCGTGCCGGAATTCCTCAATGCCGAAACCGCGTACTGGATTGGCCGCGCCATCGGCTCGCAGAGCCTGGCCCAGGGTGAACCGAACGTGTCGGTCGGCCGCGACGGGCGTCTGTCCGGCCCGGAGCTGGTTGCCGAACTGATCCGCGGTATCGCCGAGAGCGGCTGCCATGTCAGCGACGTTGGCCTGGTTCCGACCCCGGCGCTGTACTACGCGGCCAACGTGCTGGCCGGCAAGTCTGGCGTAATGCTCACCGGTAGCCACAACCCGTCGAACTACAACGGCTTCAAGATCGTGATCGCCGGCGACACCCTCGCCAACGAGCAGATCCAGGTGCTGCACGAGCGCATCAAGACCGATGACCTGACCAGCGGTCAGGGCAGCGTCACTCAAGTCGAAATCCTTGACCGCTACACCACCGAAATCGTCCAGGACGTCAAACTGGCCCGCCGCCTGAAAGTCGTGGTCGACTGCGGCAACGGTGCGGCCGGCGTGATCGCCCCGCAACTGATCGAAGCGCTGAACTGCGAAGTCATCCCGCTGTTCTGCGAAGTCGACGGCAACTTCCCCAACCACCACCCGGACCCGGGCAAGCCCGAAAACCTCGTCGACCTGATCGCCAAGGTCAAGGAAACCAACGCTGATCTCGGCCTGGCCTTCGACGGCGACGGCGACCGTGTCGGCGTGGTGACCAATACCGGCAGCATCGTCTACCCGGATCGCCTGTTGATGCTGTTTGCCCGTGACGTGGTGGCGCGCAATCCCGACGCGGAAATCATCTTCGACGTCAAATGCACCCGCCGCCTGGTGCCGCTGATCAAGGAGTACGGTGGTCGCCCGCTAATGTGGAAGACCGGTCATTCGTTGATCAAAAAGAAAATGAAACAATCCGGCGCTCTATTGGCCGGCGAGATGAGCGGGCACATCTTCTTCAAGGAGCGCTGGTTCGGTTTCGACGACGGTATTTACAGCGCCGCACGGCTGCTGGAGATTCTCAGCAAGGAAAAATCCACCGCCGAAGAGCTGTTTGCGACCTTCCCGAACGATATTT
The DNA here is from genome assembly GCF_019775695.1 of Pseudomonas sp. AO-1. NCBI lineage: Bacteria > Pseudomonadati > Pseudomonadota > Gammaproteobacteria > Pseudomonadales > Pseudomonadaceae > Pseudomonas > Pseudomonas sp. AO-1. The sequence continues at coordinate 258,357 of NZ_CP079947.1, read as the reverse complement.
CTACGCCGGAAATCAATATCCATGTGACCGAAGAGAGCAAATTCAGCATCATTGATGCACTGCACGACGCACAGTGGGGCCCAGGCGCTGACCTGACCACCATTGACGGCGTGCGAGTCGATTACGCCAAAGGCTGGGGCCTGGTACGCGCCTCCAACACCACACCGGTGCTGGTGCTGCGTTTCGAGGCCGATGACGAGGCAGAACTTGCGCGTATCAAGGCGGTGTTCCACACCCAACTGAAACGCGTTGCACCTGATCTCCAACTACCGTTCTGATTCACCCGGAGCCCTGAATGACCCTCGAACGCGAAGCCGCCGCCCACACCGCCCAGGTCCTGTCCGAAGCGTTGCCTTACATCCGACGTTATGTCGGCAAGACCCTGGTGATCAAATACGGCGGCAACGCGATGGAAAGCGAGGAGCTGAAAACCGGCTTTGCCCGCGACATCGTCTTGATGAAAGCCGTGGGCATCAACCCGGTGGTGGTTCACGGCGGCGGCCCGCAGATCGGTGATCTGCTCAAGCGCCTGTCGATCGAAAGCCACTTTGTCGATGGCATGCGCGTCACCGACGCCGCGACCATGGACGTGGTGGAAATGGTCCTCGGCGGTCAGGTCAACAAAAGCATCGTCAACCTGATCAACCGTCACGGTGGCAGCGCCATCGGCCTGACCGGTAAAGACGCCGGGCTGATTCGTGCGAAGAAACTGACCGTCACCCGCCAGACCCCGGAGATGACCCAGCCGGAAATCATCGACATCGGTCAGGTCGGTGAAGTGGTCGGGATCAACACCGAGTTGCTGAACCTGCTGGTCAAAGGCAACTTCATCCCGGTGATCGCGCCGATCGGCGTCGGTGAGAACGGCGAGTCGTACAACATCAACGCCGACCTGGTGGCCGGTAAAGTCGCCGAAGCGCTGAAAGCCGAGAAGCTGATGCTGCTGACCAACATCGCCGGCCTGATGGACAAGTCCGGCACCGTGTTGACCGGCCTGAGCACCCAGCAGGTCGACGATCTGATCGCCGACGGCACCATCTACGGCGGCATGCTGCCGAAGATCCGTTGCGCACTGGAAGCGGTTCAGGGTGGCGTTGGCAGCTCGCTGATCATCGACGGTCGCGTACCGAACGCGATCCTGCTGGAAATCTTCACCGATACCGGTGTGGGTACGCTGATCAGCAATCGCAAGCGTCCGTAAGGCGTCGCGCAAACAAAAAGACCCCGCTCAGCCTGACTGAGCGGGGTCTTTTTTTGCCTGCAATCCCTGTAGGAGCTGCCGCAGGCTGCGATCTTTTGACGTTTTGCTTTCAAAAAACAAGATCAAAAGATCGCAGCCTTCGGCAGCTCCTACAAGGGCAGCGCATCAGACGCCGAACTGGGCGCGGTACGCTTCCACGGCTGGCAGATGCTGCTTGAGCTGCGGATCGTCAGCGAGGAATTCCAGCACCTGGTTCAGCGAAACGATGCTGATCACCGGAATACCGAAATCACGCTCGACTTCCTGGATTGCCGACAACTCGCCGTTGCCACGCTCCTGACGGTTCAGGGCGATCAGCACGCCAGCGGCCTTGGCGCCATCCTGGGAAGCGATGATCTGCATCACTTCACGGATCGCGGTGCCGGCGGTGATCACGTCGTCGATGATCAGCACGTCGCCGGTCAACGGTGCGCCCACCAGACTGCCGCCTTCGCCGTGGGCCTTGGCTTCCTTGCGGTTGAAGCACCACGGCAGGTCGCGGTCGTGATGCTCGGCCAGCGCGACGGCAGTGGTTGCCGCCAGCGGGATGCCTTTGTAGGCCGGGCCAAACAGGACGTCGAAAGAAATGCCGCTTTCGGCGATGGCTGCCGCGTAGAAACGCCCCAGCTGCGCCAGGGCCGAGCCCGTGTTGAACAGGCCGGCGTTGAAGAAGTAAGGACTGGTGCGCCCGGACTTAAGGGTGAACTCACCGAAGCGCAAAACGCCGCGATCGATGGCAAAACGAATGAAATCGCGCTGATACGCTTGCATGAAAAAAACCCCAAATACCACGGATTTAGCTAATTAGCTTGACGCCGTGTATCATACACGCACGCGATTTTTGGGGCCATTTATGCGGATCATCAGTGTGAACGTCAATGGTATTCAGGCGGCAGTCGAGCGTGGTTTGCTCAGTTGGCTGCAAGCTCAGAATGCCGACGTCATCTGCCTGCAGGACACCCGTGCCTCCGCCTTTGAACTGGATGACCCAGCCTTCCAACTGGATGGCTACTTCCTTTATGCCTGCGATGCTGAAGTCCCTGCCCAAGGTGGCGTGGCTTTGTATTCGCGGTTGCAACCGAAGGCTGTCATCAGCGGTCTCGGTTTCGAGACGGCCGACCGCTACGGGCGCTACCTGCAAGCAGATTTCGACAAAGTCAGTATTGCCACCTTGCTGCTCCCTTCGGGGATGAACGGCGATGAGGACTTGAACCAGAAGTTCAAGCTCATGGACGACTTCGGCAAGTACCTGGACAAGCAGCGGCGCAAACGTCGCGAGTACATTTATTGTGGCTCGCTGTACGTGGCGCAGCAGAAGCTCGACATCAAGAACTGGCGCGACAGCCAGCAATCCCCGGGCTTCCTGGCGCCAGAACGCGCCTGGATGGACGAGATTGTCGGCAACATGGGTTACGTCGATGCCCTGCGCGAAGTCAGCCGCGAAGGCGACCAGTACAGCTGGTGGCCGGACAACGAACAGGCCGAGATGCTGAATCTGGGCTGGCGTTTCGACTACCAGATCCTGACCCCGGGCCTGCGGCGTTTCGTGCGCAGTGCACGCCTGCCGCGGCAGCCACGGTTCTCGCAGCACGCGCCGCTGATCGTCGACTACGACTGGACGCTGACCATCTAAGCGTCGATTCGTGAATGCAAAAAAGCCGACATCACAGTCGGCTTTTTTGTGCGCGCTGATTACAGGTCATTTGTGCTGATCGTTATTTGATCAACCGCCAGGTGAACGGATAACGGTAGGGGAACCCTTCGTTCGCCTTCACCCCGGCAATGATCGTCAGCACCAGCGCCCCGATGGCCAGCAGGCCCAGCAAGAAGAAGCCGATGATCAACACCATCAGCAGCAGACAGATCGCGGCAGCAATCGCCACGGTGATCTGGAAATTCAGTGCCTCTTTGCCCTGAGCGTCGATGAACGGATCAGTTTCGCGCTTCATCTGCCACAGAATCAGCGGCCCGATCAGGTTGCCGAACGGAATCCAGATCCCCAGCAAGGCGGACAAGTGACAAAACATCGCCCATTGGCGAACCTCCTGGCTCGGTTTGGGCAGCAACTCTTGCTCATCACTCATCGCGTCCTCCTTGCGGGTTACGAACCTGCTCAGTCGGCCAGTGCGGCCTTTTGCAGTTCGAAGATTTCGTTCATGCCTTTCTTGGCCAGTTCCAGCATGGCGTTCAGATCTTCAGGCTGGAACGGCGCGCCTTCGGCGGTGCCCTGGACTTCGATGAAGCCTCCAGTGCTGGTCATCACCACGTTGAGGTCGGTCTCGGCAGCGGAATCTTCAAGATAGTCCAGATCCAGCACCGGCTCGCCCTGATACATGCCGACCGACACAGCGCCGATCATTTGCTTGAGCGGGTCGCCGCCTTTCAGGCCGCCACGCTTCTTGATCACTTTCAGTGCATCAACCAGGGCCACCATGGCGCCAGTGATGGAGGCGGTGCGGGTGCCGCCGTCAGCCTGGATCACGTCGCAGTCGACGTACAGGGTCACGTCGCCCAGCTTGGACATGTCCAGCGCAGCGCGCAGCGAACGGCCGATCAGGCGCTGGATTTCCAGGGTGCGACCGCCCTGCTTGCCACGGCTCGCTTCACGCTGGTTACGCTCGCCAGTGGCGCGCGGCAGCATGCCGTACTCGGCAGTCAACCAGCCCTGGCCCTGGCCTTTGAGGAAACGCGGCACGCCGTTTTCGACGCTGACGGTGCAGATGACCTTGGTATCACCGAATTCGACCAGTACGGATCCCTCGGCGTGTTTGGTGTAGTTGCGGGTAATGCGGATCGAGCGGAGCTGATCGGCAGCGCGACCACTTGGACGTTTCATAGGGAATACCTGTACTGGGGACGGAAAACTGCCGAGCATTATAGAGCGCTGCACCGCGCCTGGGCACGGGTTAAAAATTCCGGCCGTCGACCCACGGCCCTGAAACACGCATAACCGACGGCCTGCAGCCCTTTGTCACACCGTGTGTTTGGGCGCATCCGCCGCACTGCGCTACAATCCTGCGCCTTTGCTGCCAGTCGGCTTAAATTCATTGATATCGAGCCTGCGGAACATCCCTTCTGCGCCGATCTGCATTGCGAGGTCACCGCCATGGTGCACAGCATGACCGCCTTCGCCCGCGTTGAGAAAGCCGGCGCCCAGGGCACCCTGAGCTGGGAACTGCGCTCGGTCAACAGCCGCTATCTGGAACCGCACCTGCGCCTGCCGGAGTCGTTCCGCGACCTCGAGGGCTCAGTGCGTGAAGCCCTGCGTCAGGGCCTGTCGCGGGGCAAACTGGAATGCACCCTGCGCTTCACCGAAGAAAGCACCGGCAAGCCGTTGCAGGTCGACCGCGAGCGCGCCGCGCAATTGGTCGCCGCCGCCGAAACCGTTGCCGGCCTGATCAAGAACCCGGCAGCACTCAACCCGCTGGAAGTGCTGGCCTGGCCCGGCGTACTGGTGGCCGACGCCACTGATCCACAAGCGCTGAACGCCGATGCGCTGGCGCTGTTCAATCAAGGTCTCAAGGAACTCAAGGCCGGCCGCGAGCGCGAAGGCGCGGAGCTGGCACGCCTGATCAACGAGCGCCTGACCTCCATAGAAGAAGACGTCGTGACCCTGCGTGAACTGGTGCCGCAGATGCTCGCGACCCAGCGCCAGAAAGTCCTCGACCGCTTCGCCGACATGAAGGCCGAACTGGATCCGCAGCGTCTGGAACAGGAGATGGTCATGCTCGCGCAAAAGAGCGATGTGGCCGAAGAACTGGATCGTCTGAGCACCCACATCATTGAAGTCCGCCGGGTGCTCAAGTCCGGCGGTGCTGCTGGCCGGCGCCTCGACTTCCTGATGCAGGAACTCAACCGCGAAGCCAACACACTGGGCTCCAAGGCCTTCGACCCGCGCAGCACCCAGGCCGCCGTCAACCTCAAGGTGTTGATCGAGCAGATGCGCGAACAAGTGCAGAATATTGAGTAAGGCTACAGACATGACCCACCACACCGGCACCCTGTACATCATTTCCGCCCCTTCGGGCGCGGGCAAGAGCAGCCTGGTCAAGGCGTTGACCGACACCAACCCGGAGATCCGCGTCTCGATCTCCCACACCACCCGCGCCATGCGTCCGGGTGAGGTGGATGGCGTGAACTATCACTTCGTGACCCGCGAAGAGTTCGTGAAGATGGGCGAGCACGGCGATTTCCTCGAACGCGCCGAAGTCTTCGGCAACTTCTACGGCACCTCGCAAAGCCGTCTGCAGCAGACGCTGGACGAAGGCCACGACCTGATTCTGGAGATCGACTGGCAAGGCGCCGAGCAGGTCCGCAAGTTGATGCCGCAAGCCCGCTCGATCTTCATCCTGCCGCCGTCGCTGCAGGCCCTGCACCAGCGCCTGACCAACCGTGGCCAGGACAGTGACGAGATCATCGACGGCCGGATGCGCGAAGCAGTCAGCGAGATGAGCCACTACGTCGAATACGATTACTTGATCATCAACGATGATTTCGCCCACGCGCTGGACGATCTGAAAGCGATTTTCCGTGCCAATCAGCTGCAGCAGAAGCGCCAGCAAGTGCGTTTCGGCAGATTGCTGGCTGAATTGCTGGGTTAATCAGCACTTCCCAAAACCGCTGCAAGCGCTTTACATTGGTGCCTGCAGCGCGTTGAAGGGTCTGGTCAAAAAATCAGCGCTTCCCTAATCGCTGGTGATTTTTTAAACTGTTGAGTCCGCTCGCCCAACCGGGCAGCGCGCATATTGCATTCGCTCCGAGGAATACCATGGCCCGCGTAACCGTTGAAGACTGCCTAGAACACGTGGAAAACCGCTTTGAGCTGGTCATGCTCTCTACCAAGCGTGCCCGTCAACTGGCCACCGGCGGCAAAGAGCCACTGGTCCAGTGGGAAAACGACAAGCCGACCGTTGTCGCCCTGCGTGAAATCGCTGAAGGCCTGATGAGCTACGAGTTCATCGCCGAGCAGGAAATCGTCCAGGATGAACCGCTCTTCGCTGCTTTCGAGGACGAGTCCAACGAGGCCGTCTAAGCCTATGCCTGGTCGACGTAGCACGGCGCGGGAACACAGCCTACGGCAGGAGTCATCATGCCGAGCATAGACGCCCTCGCCGATCGCTTATCGACCTACCTCGGCAACGACCAGGTCAACCTGGTCCGCCGAGCGTATTTCTACGCCGAACAAGCCCACGACGGCCAACGCCGCCGCAGCGGCGAGGCGTACGTCACGCATCCTCTTGCGGTGGCGAATATTCTTGCCGACATGCACATGGACCATCAGAGCCTGATGGCCGCGATGCTGCATGACGTGATCGAAGACACCGGTATCGCCAAAGAAGCGCTGCAAGCGCAGTTCGGTGAAACCGTGGCCGAACTGGTCGACGGGGTCAGCAAACTGACCCAGATGAACTTCGAGACCAAGGCCGAAGCCCAGGCCGAAAACTTCCAGAAAATGGCCATGGCCATGGCGCGCGACATTCGCGTGATCCTGGTCAAGCTTGCCGACCGCCTGCACAACATGCGCACGCTGGAAGTGCTGTCCGGGGAAAAACGCCGCCGCATCGCCAAGGAAACCCTCGAAATCTACGCGCCCATCGCCAACCGGCTGGGCATGCACGCGATTCGTATCGAGTTCGAAGACCTCGGCTTCAAGGCGATGCACCCGATGCGTTCCGCGCGGATCTACCAGGCGGTCAAACGCGCCCGGGGCAACCGCAAGGAAATCGTCAACAAGATCGAAGAATCCCTTGGCCATTGCCTCGCCATCGACGGCATCCAGGGCGAAGTCAGCGGACGCCAGAAACACCTCTACGGCATCTACAAGAAAATGCGCGGCAAGCGTCGGGCCTTCAACGAGATCATGGACGTCTATGCGTTCCGGATCATCGTCGACAAGGTCGACACCTGCTACCGCGTACTGGGTGCTGTTCATAATTTGTACAAACCGTTGCCGGGGCGCTTCAAGGATTACATCGCGATCCCCAAGGCCAACGGCTATCAGTCGCTGCACACCACGTTGTTCGGCATGCACGGCGTACCGATCGAGATCCAGATCCGTACCCGCGAAATGGAAGAGATGGCCAACAACGGCATTGCCGCCCACTGGCTGTACAAATCCAGCGGTGACGAGCAGCCAAAAGGCACTCACGCCCGCGCCCGTCAGTGGGTCAAAGGTGTGCTGGAAATGCAGCAACGTGCCGGCAACTCGCTGGAATTCATCGAGAGCGTGAAGATTGACCTGTTCCCGGACGAGGTCTACGTGTTCACGCCCAAAGGCCGGATCATGGAGCTGCCCAAAGGCTCCACGGCGGTCGACTTTGCCTACGCGGTACACACCGACGTCGGCAACAGTTGCATCGCCTGCCGGATCAACCGTCGCCTCGCACCGCTGTCCGAACCGCTGCAAAGCGGCTCCACGGTCGAGATCGTCAGCGCGCCCGGCGCACGGCCGAACCCGGCGTGGCTCAACTTCGTGGTCACCGGCAAGGCGCGCACGCACATCCGTCATGCGCTGAAACTGCAGCGCCGCTCCGAATCGATCAGCCTTGGCGAACGCCTGCTGAACAAAGTGCTCAACGGTTTCGACAGCGCGCTGGAGAAGATCCCGGCCGAGCGCGTCAAGGCAATGCTCGCCGAATATCGTCTGGAACTGATCGAAGATTTGCTCGAAGACATCGGCCTGGGCAACCGCATGGCCTATGTCGTGGCGCGCCGTCTGCTCGGCGAAGGCGAGCAGCTGCCGAGTCCGGAAGGTCCGCTGGCGATTCGCGGCACCGAAGGGCTGGTGCTGAGCTACGCCAAGTGCTGCACGCCGATCCCGGGCGACCCGATTGTCGGCCACCTGTCGGCGGGCAAAGGCATGGTCGTGCACCTGGACAACTGCCGCAACATCAGCGAAATCCGGCACAACCCGGAAAAATGCATCCAGCTCTCGTGGGCCAAGGATGTCACCGGCGAATTCAACGTCGAGCTGCGCGTCGAGCTGGAGCACCAGCGCGGCCTGATCGCGCTGCTGGCCAGCAGTGTCAACGCAGCCGACGGCAATATCGAGAAAATCAGCATGGACGAGCGCGATGGCCGCATCAGCGTCGTCCAACTGGTGGTCAGCGTCCACGACCGTGTGCACCTGGCCCGCGTGATCAAGAAGCTGCGCGCCCTGACCGGGGTCATCCGTATCACCCGCATGCGTGCCTAATTCACACCTAACAAGGAGTCATACATGACCAAGACTGTTATCACCAGCGACAAGGCCCCAGCCGCCATCGGTACTTACTCCCAGGCGATCAAGGCCGGCAACACTGTCTACATGTCGGGCCAGATTCCTCTGGACCCAAAGACCATGGAGCTGGTTGAAGGCTTCGAAGCCCAGACCGTCCAGGTGTTCGAGAACCTCAAAGCCGTAGCTGAAGCTGCCGGTGGTTCGTTCAAGGACATCGTCAAGCTGAACATCTTCCTCACCGACCTGAGCCACTTCGCCAAGGTCAACGAAATCATGGGCAAATACTTCGACCAGCCTTATCCGGCCCGCGCCGCCATCGGCGTTGCAGCCCTGCCGAAGGGTTCGCAAGTCGAAATGGATGCCATCCTGGTCATCGAGTAATGCACACGGCGCAGCCTTCAACCGCTGCGCCGACTGCTCTGCGGTAAAGAAAAGGTTTTGAAAGGATTCCACCATGCGCAAAGCGCTTGCTCTCTCGCTGCTCGCCATTTTCCTCGGCGGCTGTGCCAGCGACCCCGCCGACCGTGACATCAGCGGCACCTGGATCAACCAGGTGGCGATCGATGCCGCTGCCAAGGGCGCCCCCCTGCGCGAAGCGCTTCAGGCCTATGGCCCGAACCTGGAGTGGGACGTCAATACCAAGGCCGGTCAGGCCCGCTACACCAACGGTTTCGAGAACGTCGAAGGACGGCTGCAGGGCGAACAGTCCGGCGCCTGGAAAGTCGACTTCTATGGCAGCTCCGGCAGCGAGCTGAAACGCGACGGCGGCCGGATGAAACAAGCCGCCACCGAGAACGAGCCGGATCAGTTGTTCGACCGCGCACAAATCCCCGTACCGGAAGGCGCGCCAATCGGCGCCAGCTTCGAACGCGCACTGTATTCAGCCTATCTGGGCGGCAGCTGGAAGATTGCCAGCGGCGACGGCGAAGGCAACACCGTGCAATTCCAGGCCGACGGCCAGGTGTCCGGCCTGCCCGGCGCCGACCGTTATGCGCTGTGCCTGGCAGGCGACTGCGCCTCGATGAACAGCGACCACGACAGCATGTGGCTGCAGCTCAACGGTCAAGGCAACAACTGGATCTTTGCCCGCAAAGGCAAGGCGCTGGAAATCTTCCAGGCAGTGAATACCGCACTGGCGGATGAAATGCCGCAGTTCACCCCGGGTGAGCGCAAGTGGTTGCTTGAGAAACAGTAACCGCGCCTGAGAACAATATATAACCCTGTGGGAGCGGGCTTGCCCGCGATGAGGCCATCAGACTCAACACTTTAGTTGACTGCCAAGCCGCCATCGCGGGCAAGCCCGCTCCCACAGTGGTTTGTGGCGTTAGAAAGTCAGCACTTGCCTTCAAGAATCGCCGCATAACCTTCGCGGTAACTCGGATATTTCGGCGTCCAGCCCAGCGCCTTCGCACGAGCATTGCTGCACCGTTTACTGCCAGTGCGGCGTACGCTGGCGTCGTCAGCCCATTCGGTAACCCCCAGATACTCCCGCAGCCAGGCGACCACTTCGGCCAGCGGTGCCGGCGCATCGTCCACACCAATATAGATATCCTGCAACGGCTTGCCCTGATGAGCCGCCTGCAGCAGAAACGCCATCAGCCCCGCCGCGTCATCAGCATGGATGCGATTGCCGTACAGCGGCGGCTCGACCGCCACTCGATAACCACGACGCACCTGAGTCAGCAGCCACTCACGTCCCGGGCCGTAGATACCGGTCAGTCGCACAATGCTCGCCGGGATGCCGCTGTTCAGCGCCACTTGCTCAGCTTCGAGCATCACTCGCCCGGAATAGCCGCTGGCGACGGTCGCTGAATGTTCGTCGACCCACTCCCCTTCCTGCTGCCCGTACACACTGCTGCTGGAAACGAACAGTAGCCGATCAGGCGTCTGCCCGTAGTCGTCCAACCAACTCAGTACATTCTGCAAACCCTGCACATAAGCCGCACGATAACCGGCTTCATCGTGATCGGTCGCCGCCGCGCAATACACCAGATAGTCCACCGCCCCGAATGGCCAGTTTTCCGGGCAATCTTCCTTGAACAAATCACCAGCGACGCCGATGACGCCATCCGGCAAACGCGACACATCACGGCGCAGACCCTGCACCTCCCAGCCGGCGGACAACAATTGCGTAGCCAGACGACTGCCGACATCACCACAACCGGCAATCAAAACAGAAGGCGCGGACATCAAAAAACTCCCAAAAGAAAGGAACAGACTAGCCCTCGTACAGGACGAACGGCTAGCAATGAAGGAAAAAAAGAAACTCTATTACTTTTGTTAACAAGAATTACTTGCAATAATGCACCCCACTTTTGTTCTCGGCCTCACGAGGCCTGGAAGAGCATTACCGTTTTTCTACCTCAGGTCCGGCCAGCATGACACGTAATCAAAACCCCGCTTCGCCAACCAAACGACCTCGCGCCTTCAGCGCAGTGGCGGCCCTGCTGCTCAGCCTGATGCTGGCACCGACCGCCGCTTTCGCCGACGCACAAGCGCCAACCGCTCCGGCTGCCACCGAACAGCACGCACCAACTGCAGCCGCGCCAGCCACCACTGACCCGGTGCAGGCAGTAGACGCCGCCCCGGCAGATGCCCCTGAAGTGCTCGAACCCGACAACACCTTGGGCATGGCCCACGACCTGTCGCCATGGGGCATGTACCAGAACGCCGACATCATCGTGAAAATCGTAATGATCGGCCTGGCCATCGCTTCCATCATCACCTGGACCATCTGGATCGCCAAAGGCTTCGAGCTGATGGGCGCCAAGCGGCGTCTGCGTGGTGAAATCGCTGCCCTGAAAAAAGCCGCCACCCTCAAGGAAGCCAGCGCCACTGCGGCAAAGGAAGGCACCCTGGCCAACCTGCTGGTGCACGACGCCCTCGAAGAGATGCGCCTGTCGGTCAACAGCCGCGAGAAAGAAGGCATCAAGGAGCGCGTCAGCTTCCGCCTTGAGCGCCTCGTCGCCGCCTGTGGCCGCAACATGAGCAGCGGCACCGGCGTCCTCGCCACCATCGGTTCCACCGCGCCGTTCGTCGGCCTGTTCGGCACCGTGTGGGGCATCATGAACAGCTTCATCGGCATCGCCAAGACCCAGACCACCAACCTCGCCGTCGTGGCGCCGGGTATCGCCGAAGCGCTGCTGGCCACCGCGCTGGGTCTGGTTGCTGCGATTCCTGCGGTGGTGATCTACAACGTGTTCGCCCGCTCCATCGCCGGCTACAAGGCGCAGGTGTCCGACGCTTCGGCGCAGGTCCTGTTGCTGGTCAGCCGTGACCTCGATCACCAGCCTGAGCGCAGCAGCTCGCAACCACACATGGTGAAAGTGGGGTAATCGGCCATGGGCCTGCATTTGAAAGAAGGCGCAGACGACGATCTGGCCGAGAACCACGAAATCAACGTCACGCCGTTCATCGACGTGATGCTGGTGCTGTTGATCATCTTCATGGTGGCCGCGCCACTGGCCACTGTGGACATCAAGGTCGACCTGCCGGCCTCGACCGCCAAACCGGCGCCGCGCCCGGAGAAACCGGTGTTCCTCAGCGTTAAAGCTGATCAGCGCCTGTACATCGGCGACGATGAAGTCAACGCCGATACCCTCGGCGCGACGCTCGACGCCAAGACCCAGGGCAAGAAAGACACCACCATCTTCTTCCAGGCCGACAAGGGCGTGGACTACGGCGACCTGATGAGCGTGATGGATAAACTGCGCTCGGCCGGTTACCTGAAGGTCGGTCTGGTAGGACTTGAGAGCGCAGCCAAGAAATGATCACGACGCGCCATAAGCTGACGCGTTACAGCGGTAGCCTGGCCGTGGTGCTGGGCGTTCATGCGCTGGCCATCGCGCTGGCGCTGAACTGGACCGCCCGCCCGCCCATCGAACTGCCGCCGCAGGCAATGATGGTCGAACTGGCACCGGTTCCGGCCCCGCCACCGCCTGCTCCGCCGAAAGTCGTCACACCGCCGCAGCCACCAGCTCCGGTCGAAGAGTTGCCGATCCCGAAACTGGCTGAAGCACCCAAGGCCGAGATTGCCGTACCGAAGCCCAAACCCAAGCCAAAGCCGAAACCGCAGCCGCCCAAGCCCGTCGAAAAGAAACCGGAGCCGGTGAAGGAAAAACCGGCCGAGGAAAAACCGGCTGACACCCAACCGACTCAGGCGCCGACGGAGAAATCCGCCCAGCCCGCACCGGGCCCGTCGCCGGCACAAATGGCCGCCAAGGCCAGTTGGCAAGGCACCCTGCTCGCGCACTTGGGCAAATACAAGAAGTACCCGGCCAGCGCACAGGCTCGCGGCAAGGAAGGCGTGAACCGTTTGCGCTTTGTGGTCGACGCTGAAGGCAACGTGCTGTCATTCGAACTGGTGGGCCGCTCGGGCAACGCCGACTTGGATCGGGCCACCCTGGAAATGATCCGCCGCGCGCAACCGCTGCCCAAGCCACCGGCCGATATGCTGAACAACGGCTCGATCGAAATTGTGGCGCCGTTTGTGTACTCGTTGGAAAAACGCCGCTAACGCGATGCAAAACCTGTGGGAGCTGGCTTGCCAGCGATTGCAGTGTGTCAGACAAGGATTTATGAGCTGACCCTCCGCTATCGCTGGCAAGCCAGCTCCCACAGGTTTCTGTGTCAGCCAGAAGAACCCAACCAGAAAGGCACCGAAAGGTGCCTTTTGCGTATCTGCACACTGCAAACTCACATTGCCCGGTGTCGCATTCCTCACTCAGTCTGATAACGTGCGTCTATCGATTGCAGCCGTTATGCTTGGCCCGCAACTTCATGGACGCTCGCTATGACCCTCACAGAATTACGCTACATCGTTACCCTCGCCCAAGAGCAGCACTTCGGCCACGCCGCCGAGCGTTGCCACGTCAGCCAGCCGACTCTCTCGGTGGGCGTGAAAAAACTTGAAGACGAACTCGGTGTGCTGATTTTCGAGCGCAGCAAAAGCGCCGTGCGCCTGACCCCGGTCGGCGAAGGCATCGTCGCCCAGGCGCAGAAAGTCCTGGAGCAAGCGCAAGGCATCCGTGAACTGGCCCAGGCCGGCAAGAACCAGCTGACCGCGCCGCTGAAAGTCGGTGCGATCTACACCGTCGGGCCATACCTGTTCCCGCACCTGATTCCGCAACTGCACCGGGTCGCCCCGCAGATGCCGTTGTACATCGAAGAAAACTTCACCCACGTGCTGCGCGACAAACTGCGCAACGGCGAGCTCGACGCGATCATCATCGCCCTGCCGTTCAACGAAGCCGACGTGCTGACCCTGCCGCTGTACGACGAGCCGTTCTACGTCTTGATGCCAGCCCAGCACCCGTGGACGCAAAAAGAATCCATCGACCCGGGCCTGCTCAACGACAAGAGCCTGTTGCTGCTCGGCGAAGGCCACTGCTTCCGCGATCAGGTGCTGGAAGCCTGCCCGACCCTGACCAAGGGCAACGACGGCGCCAAACACACCACGGTGGAATCCAGCTCGCTGGAGACCATCCGCCACATGGTCGCCTCCGGCCTGGGAATCTCGATCCTGCCGCTGTCGGCGGTGGACAGCCATCACTACGCCCCAGGCGTGATCGAAGTGCGGCCGCTGTCGGCGCCGGTGCCATTCCGCACCGTCGCCATCGCCTGGCGCGCCAGCTTCCCACGGCCGAAAGCCATCGAGATCCTCGCCGACTCCGTTCGCCTGTGCTCGGTGGCCAAGCCCGCCGCGCCGGTCACGGCCGGTTAAGCCAGGGTCATGACCGAGCTGTCGCAAGTGTCGGTGACGGCACTCAAGGGTGTCGGCGAAGCCATGGCCGAGAAACTGGCCAAGGTCGGCCTGGAGAATCTCCAGGACGTGCTGTTTCACCTGCCGCTGCGTTATCAGGATCGCACCCGCGTGGTGCCGATCGGCCACTTGCGCCCGGGCCAGGACGCGGTGGTCGAAGGCACCGTCAGCGGTGCCGACGTGGTCATGGGCCGGCGCCGCAGCCTCGTCGTGCGCATGCAGGACGGCACTGGCGGGCTGAGTCTGCGCTTCTACCATTTCAGCAACGCGCAGAAAGAAGGCCTCAAGCGCGGCACACGGATTCGCTGCTACGGCGAAGTACGGCCCGGCGCTTCGGGGCTGGAAATCTACCACCCGGAATACCGCGCCATCACCGGTGACGAACCGCCGCCCGTGGATGAAACCCTGACCCCGGTCTACCCGCTCACCGAAGGCCTGACCCAACAGCGCCTGCGCCAGTTGTGCATGCAGACCCTGACCCTGCTCAAGCCGAACACCCTGCCCGACTGGCTGCCGACCGAACTGGCCCGCGACTACCAACTGGCGCCGCTGGCCGATGCGATACGCTACCTGCACAACCCGCCCGCCGACGCCGATGTCGATGAGCTCGCCCTCGGTCATCACTGGGCGCAGCATCGGCTGGCTTTCGAAGAACTGCTGACCCATCAACTGTCGCAGCAGCGTCTGCGCGAAAGCCTGCGTTCGTTACGCGCGCCAGCGATGCCAAAGGCTACGAAGCTGCCGGCGAAATACCTGGCCAACCTCGGCTTTAATCCGACCGGCGCGCAACAACGCGTGGGCAACGAAATCGCCTACGACCTCAGCCAGCACGAACCGATGCTGCGACTGATTCAGGGCGATGTTGGCGCGGGCAAAACCGTGGTCGCCGCCCTCGCGGCACTGCAAGCGCTGGAGGCCGGTTATCAGGTCGCACTGATGGCGCCGACCGAGATCCTCGCCGAGCAACACTTCATCACCTTCAAGCGCTGGCTCGAACCGCTGGGCATCGACGTCGCGTGGCTGGCCGGCAAGCTCAAGGGCAAGAACCGCGTCAGCGCACTGGAACAGATCGCCAGCGGCACGCCGATGGTGGTCGGCACCCACGCGCTGTTCCAGGACGAAGTGCAGTTCAAGAACCTCGCGTTGGTGATCATCGACGAACAACACCGCTTCGGCGTGCAGCAACGCTTGGCATTGCGGCAGAAAGGCGTCGGCGGGCGCATGTGCCCGCACCAACTGATCATGACCGCCACGCCGATTCCACGCACCCTAGCGATGAGCGCCTACGCCGACCTCGACACCTCGATCCTCGACGAACTGCCGCCCGGTCGCACCCCGGTCAACACCGTGCTGGTCACCGACACCCGCCGCGTCGAAGTCATCGAACGGGTGCGCAGCGCCTGCGCCGAAGGGCGTCAGGCCTATTGGGTGTGCACGCTGATCGAAGAGTCGGAAGAGCTGACCTGTCAGGCCGCCGAAACCACGTTCGAAGACCTCACCGCCGCCCTCGGTGAGCTCAAGGTTGGGCTGATCCATGGGCGCATGAAACCAGCGGAAAAAGCGGCAGTCATGGCTGAATTCAAGGCCGGCAATCTGCAACTGCTGGTTGCCACCACCGTGATCGAAGTCGGCGTCGACGTGCCCAACGCCAGCCTGATGATCATCGAAAACCCCGAGCGTCTCGGCCTCGCGCAACTGCACCAGTTGCGCGGTCGCGTCGGCCGGGGCAGCGCGGTCAGCCATTGCGTGCTGCTCTACCATCCGCCGCTGTCACAGATCGGCCGCCAGCGCCTGGGCATCATGCGCGAGACCAACGACGGTTTCGTCATCGCTGAAAAAGACCTCGAACTGCGCGGCCCCGGCGAAATGCTCGGCACCCGTCAGACCGGCCTGCTGCAATTCAAAGTCGCCGACCTGATGCGCGACGCCGACTTGCTGCCCGCCGTGCGCGATGCCGCGCAAGCGCTGCTGGAACGCTGGCCAACCCACGTCAGCCCATTGCTCGACCGCTGGCTGCGTCATGGGCAGCAATACGGCCAAGTGTGAGCACCGTCGCAGTTTGTGAAGGATCGTTCCGACAGAGCTGGTTATACTCCTGCCATTGTTTCAAAAACGGATACAGACCATGACTGACGCAGCTCTCGCCCCCGAACTTCCGCACGCGCCGTCTGTAATTCGGCTACTGCTCGGCAAGCTGGGTATCGCCTACGAAGAAGTGCTCGACCACCACGGCCTCAATGCTTCGCGCAAGGTACAAGCCGTGTTGCTGGACGATGCCGTCGGCGCGCTGATGGTGCTGTTTCCGCAGAGCCAGTTGCTCGACCTCAACCGCCTCGCCGAGCTGACGGGCCGACGCCTGACCGCCGTCTCGACCGAGCGCCTGGAAAAGATGCTCGGCAAACACAGCCTGAGCCTGCTGCCGGGCCTGCCGGCACTCACCAGTTCGCCGTGCCTCTACGAAGAAAGCCTGCTGCGCGAGCCGAAGCTGCTGATCAACTCTGGCGAGCCGGGCGTGCTGCTGGAAATCACCAGCGAAGCCTTCAAGAGCATGCTGACCAAGGCCAGCGCCGCCAACTTCGGCGAAGCCCTGAGCAGCATCCGCCCGAACCTCGATCGCCCCGACGATGACCGCGAGGAAATTACCCAGGCCGTGCAGGCGTTCACTGCACGCCGGATCCAGCAGCGTCTGGAAGCGACCATCGAGATTCCACCGCTGGCCGAGACGGCGCAAAAAATCATCAAGCTGCGCGTCGACCCCAACGCCACCATCGACGACATCACCGGCGTGGTCGAAACCGACCCGGCGCTGGCTGCACAAGTGGTGAGCTGGGCGGCGTCGCCGTACTACGCCTCGCCGGGCAAGATCCGCTCGGTGGAAGACGCGATCGTTCGCGTGCTCGGTTTCGATCTGGTGATCAACCTCGCGCTGGGCCTGGCCCTCGGCAAGACCCTGAGCCTGCCGAAGGACCATCCGCAACACACCACGCCGTACTGGCAGCAATCGATCTACACCGCCGCCGTCATCGAAGGCCTGACCCGCGCCATGCCGCGCGCCCAGCGCCCGGAAGCCGGCCTGACCTATCTGGCCGGTCTGCTGCACAACTTCGGTTACCTGCTGCTGGCCCACGTGTTCCCGCCGCACTTCTCGCTGATCTGCCGCCACCTGGAGGTCAACCCGCACCTGTGCCACAGCTACATCGAGCAGCACCTGCTGGGCATCAGCCGCGAACAGATCGGCTCGTGGCTGATGCGCTATTGGGACATGCCCGATGAACTGGCCACCGCCCTGCGCTTCCAGCACGACCCAAGCTACGACGGCGCCTACGCCGAATACCCGAACCTCGTCTGCCTGGCCGTGCGCCTGCTGCGCAGCCGCGGCATCGGCTCCGGCCCCGACGAAGACATCCCCGACGCCCTGCTCGAACGCGTCGGCCTGACCCGCGACAAAGCCAACGACGTGGTCAGCAAAGTGCTTGAGGCTGAAGTCCTGCTGCGTGAGCTAGCTTCGCAATTCAGCCAGGCTTGAAAACTTCGCGAGCAAACTGAACTGGTCAAGTAATCTTGGACACTGATTAAGGTTTCACGCCGCCAACTTCTCCCTGGCGACTGGTGACCGATAGTCGTTGTAGCTATGTGGCCTGGTGATGTTGTAGCGCGATACATAGCGCTGCACATCCGCTCGGGCCTCATGCTCCGATTCGTAGCCTGCTTCTGGCACCCACTCTGATTTCAAACTTCCAAAGAAACGCTCCATCGCAGCGTTGTCCCAGCATTCGCCTTTACGGCTCATGCTCTGCCGGAGTCCATGTTCCAGCAGTTCATTTCTGAATTTATGGCTGGTGTACTGGCAACCTTGGTCGGAGTGAAACAGTACGTCTTTTGGGCGACCGCGTAGTTCAATCGCCATCCGCAGGGCTTCGCAGGTCAGCGTGGCATCGGAGATCATCGAAAATGACCAGCCCACAATCCGGCGAGCGAACAAGTCCAGAACCGCCGCGAAATACAGCCAGCGCTTGCCGACTTTGATGTACGTCACGTCCCCACACCACACCTGATTGACCGCCGTAACATCAAACTTGCGTTTGAGCACATGCGGTGCCACCAACGCTTCCACGCCAGGTGACTTGTACTTATGGCGCCGGCGTTGACGGCTGACAATGCCTGCTTCTCGCATCAAGCTGCGAGCCATGAACCGCCCGACATCATGCCCGCCTGCTTGCAGCTGTTTAGCCAAGGTACGAGCGCCCGCGGACTCTCTCGACGCCTTGTGATGCTTGACCAGCATGGCCTTGAGCTTCTCTCGCCTAGGGCTCACTTTGCCTTGGCGCTGACGCCATGCGTAAAAGCTACTGCGGTTTATTCCGAACACACGACAGCAATCGTTAACGCCATACTGCTCGCCCAGCTCACAGATCAACGAGAGTGATCTTTGGCGTCCAAAAGCAGGAGAGCACTGGCTTTTTTTAGGATTTCGATATCCCGGTCTCTTTGCCTGAGTAAGGCTTTAAGTTCCTGAATCTCTCTCTGATCTGCAGTAATCGCCTTGGCTCCCACCGGAGTCGAGCCCAAGCGCTCCTTACGAACCTGATCGACCCAGCGGCGCAAGGCCGTAGGGCCCATGTCCAAACTGGCACAGACCTCGGGAACCGACTGCCCCTCGTCCAGCACCATGCTGGCAGCCTTGAGTTTGAACTCACTTGAATAAGATTTACGCATATCCAAACACCTCAGATTTGGGCGCCATCATAGCGCCCGATTGAGGTGTCCAAAATCATTAGGCCAGTTCAAACTCGCTCCCACAAGGTTTCGGTGACCTCCTGTGGGAGCTAGCTTGCTCGCGAAGAATCCACCCCAATCTACCTGCCTGACACAAAACCTGTGGTGAGGGGATTTATCCCCGACCGGCTGCGCAGCAGTCGCAAACCCAACCAACAGGATGTGTCAGTTATATCGAGGTCTCAGGTTTTGGGGCCGCTGCGCAGCCCATCGGGGATAAATCCCCTCACCACAAGAGCCCCTCCACTCAAGCCCGTCTACTCAAGCCTTCGGCTTGGCCTTCCTCGGCTTCAAATACTTCATCAACCCCTGAAACCACATCACCAGCGCCGGATTCCCCTTCAGCTGAATCGACTTGTCCTGAATCCCCTGCATGAACGCCAACTGCTTGTTCTTCGCCTGCATCGTGGCAAAGGCATAACCCGCATCCTTGAACGCAATCGCAAACGCCGGCTCCGCCACCACACCAGACTTGCTGGTAACGCGCTGATTTTTCACCACGAAATGCCGCGCCACCTTCCCGTCCAGCGTCTGCAGCTGAAACACCAGATCCTTGTCACCCAACTGCTGCTGGAACGCAGGATTTGTCCGGCTGGCCTTACCCATCAACAAACCCATCATCCACAGAAGAAAACGAAATTTCATGCGCACAGCCTCAAAAGGAAAATGAACGGCCGGGGCAGTGTAAGGGATTCGGACGATAACGCCACTATCGGCCGCTATTGGAAGATGATGCAGACCATTTCCCGCACGATGACCGCCAAGTCACACTTCTGCCCCCATCATCCTACACCTGTTGAAACACATCCCTGTAGGAGCTGCCGAAGGCTGCGATCTTTTGATCTTCCAGCCTGCAAACCTATGGGAAATTTCCTGCAAAGTGCCGCGATACCTATGAACTAGGCAGGTTGGCAGTTCGTCGATAGCCTCTGTGTGTCGCCGCAAAATCGGCGACTCGGACGTGCAAGTCCGGTTCAGGTGCACATTCGTTGATGGCATTTCGCCGAGCGTTTTCCTATGCTCGCGGATCGTTATGGCGGCTGTGCGTCGGAGACCTTCGGGTCTGCCGGCCACCTGGACCGGTCTTGCACACCAACGCACAGCTGCCACCTCTTTCGAAGTGCAAAGCGAATAGGTGTCGGCCTCACAACTCCAGGAAGCTGCACCATGATCAAACCAACACCCAATCCCCCCGAAACCCCAGACATATCGCCCTACGAATCGCTGGAATCCAAGAAATTCCACGAAGCCGCCGAACGCGCCCTCGACCACCACTTCAAACCGCGCACCGAATCCCAACCCAAACGCGAAACCGGCCTCTTCAGCCTCACCCCCGGCACCGATGCCGAAGCCCTGATGGCCAACGCCTCCGAAGACCTCCTGTCCATCAGCGCCATCGCCTGCGACCTCGCCGACGACCTCCACGGCTCCCGCCGCTCGGTAGCACTGGCCCTGAGCAGAATGGCGGATGGGGTGCGATTGATGGTGGAAGGGACGCTCGATCATATTGAAGTGCGGAACCTGGCAGCCAAGCCGTAGCGGAATTTGCGGATGAAAAAAGGGGACTTTAAGTCCCCTTTCTCAATGATCCCCGGCTCACCACTGACAGCCTGTTTCTGGCGAAGCGTTCCTTAGCGGTTCATGGGTAATTGAAAACGCATCCTCACCGCGCAGTAGGCGACGTCTTCACGCCACAGACGGCCAGCCATCTCACAATGCCCTTCTGCGTACGTCTTCCAAAGGGGATCATTGAACTCATCCCCTCCCAGTCGCTCAATGGCGGCCGCTAAATTTCTCTCACGATCCTTCCCTGCAATCGCAGATGCGGCTTTGTAAAAGCCATCTAGCGGTAAGCCCGTCTGCAGGGCAATCAACTCTCCCAACCGGGCATTGGTCGTTTGTACCAGACACCCCAGTCTCTCGATTGGCGCCTCAGCGCCCGGCAAAGTGGATTGATAAAGCTCCTCGCAAAACGACTCTTTGAAACGCACCCAGTTCTTTTGCACATCTCTCAGATGGCTCTGCTCCGCAGGAGCCAAACTCGTCAGCGCTTTTTTATATTGCTCGTTCAACACAGCATCGACCTTCTCGAAGGTTTGCTGCCCGCAAATGATCAAGTCGGGGTTGGAAAAGCTGTCTGGATTACACACTTCTGCGGCAAGTGCCGCAGTAGAGGTTGCCAATGCCAAACAGCAGAGAAGAATCGAAAATCCTTTCACGCTATAACTCCTTCGATACCAATATGCCCAGTGCGTATTTATTGAGCGATTTTTCGGCGGTCCTGGACATACAGCCAGATCAACGGCGGCAATAGCACGAGCAACGCAAAACCATCGAGCCACAGATGCGACCAGACCTGCTTTTGCGCAGACAGCCACATGTCCTGCGGCGCCCATAACAGGATGCCGGCGATCAACCAGCCCCACACTGCCGGGGCTTTCGAGCGATTGCCCAAGTGCACCAGCGCGAGCATGTACAGCGAATAACTTTGCAGCGTCGCGCCGAACAGCGCGAGCCACCAGACCTGTTGTTCGTGGCCGGCGGCGGGCACCGCATCGGCGCCCCAGAATGCGAGTTCGAGGATGTGCAGATAGCCGTCGAGTAAACCGGAGTGACCGGCCCAAGTCAGGGTGAGGCCGGCGAGTATGTGCACGATTGCGGCGGCGTATAGCCAGAGCACTAACGCGGGGCGAAGCGAGGTCGAGGGGGCTGGCATTCCGTGTCCTGAGCGCATTACTTGGGGTGGAGAGTTTAAAGGAAGGACAACATAAAAAATCCAAAAAACTTTCTAACGCATGTTTTTAAGTCGTACTTATTCTTCAAGTGAGATAGCCATTTTCAGAGTAGATCCATTCAGATAAACGATCGCTTCGCGCCCGTTAACATCGATAGGCGTAGGATTCTGAATCATTCCTTCATCACTGGCCTTCGCAATTTTCGTCAGCGTCTTATCCACAACATTGGCACGCCAAACAGTTTTATCGCCATTCTTGAAATAAAACGTCGGCCTTGATTTGCTCCAGATTGGATTATAAATATTCCAACTAGCATCCGGCCCACCAACCGGAGCTATCGTTTCATACCCTGGGGTATGCGAATAGTACGCTTGCAACTTTCCATACTCTCCACCCCAGCCGAATGTCAAACCACTTACAGCATTTTCATTAGTATTTGGCCACTGCTGAAACAATAAACTACTTTCAACCGGCGGCAGCTTGGAGCCGAGTTTATAAACCATCCCCCGCAACTGATTTTTCGAAAGCTGCTGTCGATAGTAAAACGACCCGTCCAGAATTCCCGCAAACCTTTTGCCTTCGTCATTCGACCCCAGACTCAGAGCACCATCAAAACCGATATCTTTCGCAATCGTGTGCAGTATTTGCCTGTCATTGCGATCAACGTACTCATAAAGATTGCCCCTGTACGCTATCATCGCTGGATCAAAATGCCCTTCAAATACGATGACATGCAACATGCCTGAGATTGTTTCGGCGGAGATTAAAAATCGTTCGACAACCCCCTTTTCATTGGGAAGCCATGCTAAATCAACGACCTTCCATGAGCGCTCAGACTGCGTATATGGCTTATCGCCCAAAATCAACTTAATATCTTTCTGGGTCGGCCTAGGCGCAATAGAAATCGGCGACAGAAACTGTATCTGCTGAGTATAAGCATCCTCTAGACACTCAACCGACTCACAAGCATTACGTTCCGACTCCAGCCAATCGCTTTCGATTATTTGAAAAGCCCGTCGACTCTTTAACGGCTTGAAAAGCTCACTTAGTTTTTCATCCAGAATGGATACAGACGAAGAACCACAAATTTTCTTTTCGACGTCCGTCGAAGCTTTACCGCAGTCGAAACTCGCGGAATGCGCAACCGTACTAAAAAACAAAAAGGTTAATGTTAAAATTCCAGAAACTGGAAATGTTTTTCTCATTGATTCAGCCATTAATTAAGTCTCAACGGGTGATACAAATTTCAAATTTGAAACTTTTCGGAGCGCGACAAGCAAGCTCTTTCCATCGCATTTCTTCGGGCGACGCTAGCATTGACTACAAAGAATCAAGGCATGAAATATAGCTAGACAAGGGGTCGGACTGAGCCAAAAAAATCCGCTCCCTTTTGTTGCCAAGATTATCTTTAATTATTTAGACCCAATCACTTTATCAATATAGGTCTTTATCAAACCTGCATTAACGTAAGGAAAATGTTGCTCCTCACCTTCTTGATACCCTTCCATCCCACTCAAGTTCTTATCAAACCTGACAAGGTTATTCACAACCAATTTATTGCCCAAACTTTTTTCATACCCATAAACTTGATAAAGGGTTCCATACGTTCCAATTCCCCTGCTCGTGATTTCCCAAGAAACCAAAACAAGTACATTTTTCTTACCTTTTATCGGATAAAAGAAAATCGACTCGATTTTTGGGTCAGAGCCTGCGACATCATACTTATCGACAAGACTTCTATTTTTTTTATCATCGGTATCAACAACATCCAAAACCAAGGCAACCGGAAACTCCGCGCTCCCTGTCTGCAAAAAGGAGAGTTCCCCTCCCTTTACAACATTAGTTTTAAACGGGCCCTGAATCACTCGCCCCAGAAGGTAACCCACATCTTGGGCATTACTGGAGTTCGCTATAAGCAAAACGAAAGCAAACATGAAAAAGCGTAACATTAGCGAATGACCTAATATTGATATTCATTTGCGCAGCAAGGGCTTGGAATCTGTTATTCCTGCAAGCATGCCAAACTAATAAATCCGTACCGTTCCCCCGCGACGCCACTTCCCACGCCTATCAAGCCGAATGCACCAGAAATATTACGCTCTAGGGCTAGCGCTGCGTTCGCAACAACTTCGAGGCCTAAACAACTGCGGCTCATTCGTGCAGTCACCGCCCAGATTTCCAGATAGTTCGCATGAAGGCCCAGACAAAGTGAAAAAAATTGGTAACATCTATTAAAAATCTCTCCTCGAGCAAAAAAAACAGCGTCCTTTTCTTGAACCCCTTTCATTATCCCTCTTACTCAAAAAACAAGGGGGGGGGACAGATAAAATAAAGCCCCCCCTCTTTACTACAAATCAGGTAAAGTTTTATCTAAATAAACAGAGCGATCCAGACTCATTCGCGCGACGCAGTTATTCACAGTAGTTACATAAGCTGGCTGCCCAACTTCTACTTCAAATGCCTCAAGAGCACAATTCGTATCACGTAGTTTCAGCCACGCACGCTGAGACTCTTTCAGCTTTTTCATGAATTCGTCGTGAAGATTAGCGTCAGCTTGATATTGAGATCCAACCCTTTTTATTAAATCCTTATAGCTACTATTAAGCTTCGCATCTGCAGATTCTTTTGCATGCTTTGCGCAGACATCTACTTGTTGACTGGTAGAAATATTAGCACAGTCCGGTTGTGCCGCAGCAACTGACAAGGGGATCAAGAGAGCAGAAAAAATGAATAGATTTCTCATATATTTTCCTAACGATTTTTTCTCAGATAAGCAGCACGTTTTCGACCTTCTTCGTACTGTCTAATTGTAGGATTGTTCTCAATATAGCTTATTAACTGATCAACATCATCCTTCATCCCTGCCTTCATTGGATTTGCCCCTTTTGTGAACCCCTGGTATACAAAATCCACCAGAATATCTTTAACGATCTGGCTTAATGCATCCCACTCCAGACGCTCTGAGAAAGGAGTCGTCCAGTGATTATAGTTTGCAATTGCCTTAGCAACATATCCCGGATAAATCAAATCAAATAGAGCTTCTTGCTGCTCAAGCGTTATCGTTCCTATATCGGCGCGATTCTGAGCCACGAAGTTTCTTGCATTAGTCCCCTTATACTGCCGAGCTTTAGATATCTTCGTAGCTTGAGCATCATCTACCCCAGCAGCGATCATATGATTGTATATTTCCGTTTCGGATCTAAACCCCATATCATATCCACGCCCTAAGGTAACCCCTGACAAGTCATTTCCCGGCCAGTGAATATGGCGGCTGAAAAACGGTGAACCCGGGATGTCATTGCCTTCAGCATCATAGGTAATTTGACCAGCCTTTGACGCGTCCTTTGCTAAGAAATTTCCGATCATTGCGATCGGATGAAAATGCCAAATAACTCCATCACCAAGACCCTTTTCTTGAATAACTGGGTCATCCCAAAAAACCAGCTTATCAATTCGTTCCTTTTCTAACTTAAGAATCGCCGGAGATCCTTCAAGAAGCTGGTTTAGACGACTCCATTTTGCAGATTCTGATTTTTCCTTCCACTCAGTGGGATGGCATGCGACCAACTTAGACCAGTGTTCTCGAAACTCTGCATTTTTCATTGCTTCAGGAAAATCTTCTGGCGTCACCTTGTCATCGTGATTGCCAAATTTATCCAGATCATCATATAGCTCTTGGAAAAAAGGTGGCATTTCATCAGGATCCAAAAAACCGTCAGAATTCGAATTGCTTTCTTTTACAACACGAAAGCCCAGCTTTTCCCAGTCATGTTGAGTTACGAGCTTGGCTTCTGCCTTCTTTATTAACCCTTTAATATCTTGACCGTTTTCCTTGACAGATATTTCGTACCATTCAGTAGGGTCTTTAAATATCGGAGACTTGCTCAACTCAACACAATGATCAACTTCCAGCGTCACACTTCCTACCTCGGGAGATTTTTTGGTCAAAACAGTACCAGAGGGTAGGTGAACATATCGTTTTCCCTTTTTTATTCCAGCCGTATTTTTCAGAAAATCGTCGACTTTTGGATCAAGTGTAAAAATCTCTAAATGAACTTGATGCTTACGGGCTACTCCCCCATTAGGCCCAGCCAAGACCTCATTCAAGCCAAGGTATCCAATCGTGTCTCCCGCTTTAATTTTCATATTCATTGGTACAACTGCATCAAAACTCGCCGGCATTAACTCCTGCCATTCGACAACACGATTTGGACTTACATCCTCTACGCACGCCCAAAAGCTTGACGGCACAGCTGTACTTTGATTTTTTAGTCCGGTGGGTGGATTCGAGGAGCTCGGAATAAATACACACTCGGCCATCCTAAGCAGTTTTCCATTAAGCTTAAGATTGAGGATTTTCGAACTATCGAATTCGATAATACTATTAGTGCTCAAGACCATGGAGCTGCCTTTTTTCGCTCCGGCGTTGGCTCCATCAGTCAATGTAGCAGGTGCATTCCGTAAGACTAGACCACTACCAGTGACTTTTGCACGAACTTTACCTTGCCAATACCCAGGTTTCGAACGAGCAATAGTTCCTCCACCCTGTTCTAGCGGGTAATGCTGAAATGGCAGCAAATGCATGTACAAGCTGTAGAACGTCAGCGTGTTATTCGTACTAGGTGTAACCTCAGTATTTGGCGGAGATTTGTAATCATGCCGCACTAAACAAAAAGAGCTTGAGTACTTAAGCTCACCCTCACCCTCGAATTCTGATTTCTCGTAATCTTTGTTCAGGCGGTAGGCGACGACCACTCCATCAGCCATACAGCGAATAGGCTCATCACTAATGCATTGAGGAGCGCTGGAACTACTTATATGAATCCCCCCATGCCAAAATTTGTGACTACCTAGAAGGTAATTGCCTGAAGTTTCACCTTGGATTGCAGAAAAAATCTCTTCCGCATCTTTATACCGTCCGCCACCGGGTTTTCGGAACGGAAACTGAAAATTAAGAAGGCTAAACACAGTTGATTCAGGTGTTGCTGAGCTCGGAGCAACAGTCTGTTGCCCCCACCAGACCTCTGGACTAATAAGGTTGCCGTTCGGATCCTTCATTTGATAGTGAACATGGCGTGGATACTGAGTTACGCCATTCGGCCCTTTCCCCCCCATAGTGCCAATTTCATCACCCGCCGCAACGGTAGATCCCTGACTTACAACATGGCTGCTCGTATGCAGAATCTCGTGGCTATTGCCATCCGCATCTTTGATTTTTATCGTCCCGTAATTCCCACCGGTAAATGTTACGGTACCGGCTATTGGCGCATAGACTTTGGGGTTCTCCAGATTTATCCCGTTTTGGCCACCAATATAATTAAAATCGGTCCCTCCGTGAGGGCCACTCGCACGCTGCTCGCCATAAACTCCTGTAATATGAGGTTGGTGACCATCAACTGGCGGCAGAACACGGAGCATCACTTCATTGAAAGACATATAATTTCCTTATTAAACTTCTATCAAAGTGAATAGTCTTGAATTTCGTCCAAAAACCAACACCCTTCCAACTTAAACACATAAAAAACCTGGTAATCGGTATCCGGCTTCTCTATTTTTATTTTAGCAACACCGTTGAAATTCTCTAAGACTGTCACTTCAACGCCGGCGGCAACTCGTTTCTCTTTTCCGAAAATTACTGGAAACACTACCTGATTCTTATCCAGCAGGACTGTTTTTTGCTCAGGTTCAGGCTCAGCATCTACAGTAATTATTTTTTTTAACGGAATATGGGTAAATTTCTGTTGAACAGAAGGATTTTCCAGATAAACAGAGAGAAACTCTGAGAACGTCGTCGATGGACAAGATTTTAAATCAGCTCCGCTTGCCATTGCGCAGTTTGAAAGAAATGCAAACATTGACATTATCAATGCAATAAAAAATTTACGTTGGCAGTTCATGTATCAACCCCTTTAGACAAATGAGTGATCACTCAGAAAACACAAAAAAAGCCTTCGGCTTAACCTTCTCAGGCACCGCATTCCCCAACGCCTGATCCATCAAACTCCCCGCCTTATCCTTATCCGCCGCCCCCGGCAGCAACGGCGGTTTAATCCCGATCCCGGTGCCATTCCCCGGAGAGCCACCCGCATTAATCTTCACCACCGGCCCAACCACCGTCACACCACCGCCATCAAGCTTGATAAAGCTCCCACCCCCAAGAATGGTCAGCTCTGTCCCCGCCTCAATAACAATCTTGTCCCCAGCCTTGAGGTGAATCTCCTTGCCCACGCTGGTCAGTTGCGCCGTGCCCAGTTTCACATGCTGGTTCTGCCCAACCGTGAGGTGATCATCCAGCTTCGCTTCAATCTTGCGGTCGGAAATCGTGGTGCGGTGTTCTTCAGCCTTGAGCTCGGTGTAAGTGTTCTTCACCACGGTGTCGTGACGTTCGTTGCCGACACGAATCTTCTGGTCGTGCTCGATGTTTTCATCCCAGTCGCGCTGGGCGTGGATGTAGATTTGCTCCGCGCCTTTTTTGTCTTCAATGCGCAGTTCGTTGTAGCCGCCGCCACCCGGGGAGCTGAGAGTTTTGAAGACGCTGCGGGTTTTGTTCGCCGGCAGGGCGTAGGGCACCGGGTTTTCCTTGTGGTACAGGCAGCCGGTGACGAGGGGTTGGTCGGGGTCGCCTTCGAGGAAGGTGACGAGGACTTCCATGCCGATGCGCGGAATGCTGATGGCGCCGTAGCGGTCACCGGCCCAGGAGCTGGAGACGCGTAGCCAGCAGCTGGTTTTGTCGTCGGCCAGGCCTTCGCGGTCCCAGTGGAACTGGACTTTGATGCGGCCATATTGGTCGCAGTGGATTTCTTCGCCTTTGGGGCCGGTGACCATGGCGGTCTGGCTGCCGAGCACGCGCGGTTTCGGGTGTTCGAGGGCCGGGCGGTAGAACACGTCCCACGGGGTGGCGAGGAAGGTGTTGCGGTAGCCCTGGTGGAAGTCGTCCTTGTTGTCGGTGGTGTCGCTGGTCACGCCTTCTTCGAGGACTTGCGGCTGTTTGCCTTCGTGGAAGATTTCGGTGAGCAGCCACAGGTCGTTCCACTCGCTGCGCGGGTGGTCGGACATGGCCATAAAGTGGCCGCTGACCAGTTTGGTCTGGTCGCCGCGACCTTCGGCCTGGCGGTAGTCGGCGCGGTGGCGTTCGAGGGCGCGCTGGCTGAGGAACTTGCCGCGCGCGCGATCAATGAAGCGGCCCGGGTAGTCGTAGTCTTCGAGATCCGGCTCAGTGCTCTCGCCATCCGGCTTGTAAGCCGCTTCCATCTGCAGGCGCGGTTTTTCGAAGTCGTAGTCGCGGCGCGTAGTGCGGCTGGTGCGGGTTTCCAGACGCAGTTTGAAGCCTTTGATCACCGGCTCTTCGGCGACCATGCCACTGCCTTGCACGTACGCGGTCGGCTGGCCGAGGTCGGGGAACACGGTCTGGTCGTCGCCGAACACCAGCAGGTGGGCTTTTTCGCTGTGCTGGAAGTGGTAGTGAATACCCTCCTCTTCGCACAGACGCTGGACGAAGTGCAGATCGGTTTCGTCGTACTGCACGCAGTAGTCGCGATCCGGGCACGGCTGGCTGAGCTGGAAGCTGTAGGCGTTGCCCTTGATCCCGTGTTCGTCGAGGATCAGCGCGATGATTTTTGGCGCCGACATCTGCTGGTAGATGCGCTGGTTGGTGCGGTGATGCAGGTACTGCAGTTGCGGCACCAGCGAGACCTTGTAGCGGGTCAGGCGCTTGCCGGCATCGCCCTGGGCGACGCGGTAGATCTGGCCGTGAATGCCCGAGCCCTGTGGATCGAACGCGAGGAACGCCTGCTTGTGCAGGAGTTTTTCCAGGTCCAGATCGGGGTTTTCGCTGACCAGTTCGAGGTCGAAACGAAACGGCTGGCTGATGCCTTCGGTGCCGGTGAACGACAGCACTTGCAGGTCGCCCACGTAGTCTTCGACCTTGAGGCTGAAGTGGGTTTCGTTAGCTGGGTTGAACATAAAGCGCTCCCTGTTCGAATGTCGTCCGTTACGCCCGAAGTCGCAACCGTTGCAGCCAGGACGAAGTGGCGCCCAAGGCGTCACGCAATTGATCGGCAGTGATGGTGCGTTCTGCCGCATTGAAGCTCAGCGCGGTTCGCAGCGCTGGCCAGCCGTGTTTCGGTAAGTTCGCCGGGGCTTGCAGCTCGCGCTCTAGGTGCTCGTCGCGGGCCTGGGTCGAGGGCAAGCGGCGGAACGGGTGTTTGCCGCTCGCCAGTTCATAGATCACGCAAGCCACGCCGTACACGTCCGCGCTGGCCGACAACGGTTGGCCCTCAAGCAGTTCGGGGGCGGCGTAGCCCGGGGTCCAGGCGTTGAAGCGCTCGCGGCTCAGGTGCGGCAGGCCGGGCAACACGCCCTCGTCTGCCTGGCCGAGACCGAAGTCGAACAGGCGCAGGCCGTCTTCACTGAGCATGACGTTGCTCGGTTTCATGTCACCGTGCAGCACGCCGCGACGGTGGGCGTAGGCCAGCGTGTCGAGCAGCGGCAGCGCGATGTCGCGCGTTTCTTTCCACGGCAGGCCGAGGGGCCGCTCGCAGAGCAGTTTGTCCAGAGTCAGGCCACGCATGTATTCCATGGTGATGAAGGCCCGCTGGCAGTCGGTGTCGACTTCAAAGGTGTGTGCACGCACGACGTTGTCGTGGCGCAGGCATCGGGTCAGGGCGAACTCGCTGTAGAGCAAGGCACTGGCGTCCGGCGATTCGGCAAATTCTTCGCTGAGGATTTTCAGCGCAATGTAAGGGTCGGGATCGCCGAACTGCTCGTGCAGCAGATCCCGCGCCCGGTAAACAGCGCCCATGCCGCCCGCCCCGAGCAGACGCTCGAGGTGGTAGCGGCCGGCGAGTACGTCCGGCAATGCACCGATGCTGGCCTTGGTCGGCGCCAGCAACGGCTCGGCGTTGTTTGCCTTGGCGAAGGCGAAGTAGGTCAGGTTGCTGGCCTGCTCTTCGCTCATCAGCAAGTCATCGACTGAGGATTCGATTTCAGTCATTGGCGGATCACCACGGCAGTCAGGTTATCCCGGGCGGCGCCACGCAGGGCGCCGTCGAACAGACGTTCCAGCGCCACATGCGGCGCGCTGAGGCTGAGGGCGTTGCCAAGGGCATCGCTGCTCAGGCCCTGATACAAACCATCGCTGCACAACAAAAACGCATCGCCCGGATAGACCTCGAGTTCGAGGACATCCAGGGTCAGCTGTTCGGCCGCGCCGACGGCTCGGGTCAACGCCTGAGCCGCCGGGTGCGCTGCGGCCTGTTCGACGCTCATCTGTTGCTCGTCGATCAGTTGCTGTTGCAGCGAATGGTCTTTGGACAGCTGATACAGCCGCTGCCCACGCCACAGGTAACAACGGCTGTCGCCGGCCCAGATGCAGGCCGCGCGATTACCTTCCACCAGCAGCGCCACGACGGTGCTGCCCATGATGCTGTCGTGGCGCCCGGCAGTGACCGTCAACTCCTGCCCCAAACGCCGGTTCAGCCAGTGCAGGCAATGGCGGATGGCTTTGAGGCGTTCGTCGAAGTCCTCGTGCTGCGGCAGTTCAGCCAGGCTGGCGACGATCAACTGGCTGGCGATGTCGCCACCCTGATGACCGCCCATGCCGTCCGCGACCACCCACAGCCCCTGCTGCGGATTGTCGAGGAAGGCATCTTCGTTGCGCGCCCGCACCTTGCCCGGGTCGGTACGCGCCGCGCTGCGCCAGGGACTGGCCACCAGCATCAGAGCTGCACCGGCATACGGAAGGTGCGCAGCACGCCCATGTCGAACGGGTTCGGCGTGCGCTGGCTGGTCAGCAGGTAGTTGGCGCGCAGGCCACCCACGTCGGCTTTCAGCACCAGCACGTCGCGACCGGTCAGGTACTCGGTCTGCATCAGGTCGAACAGACGGAACAGCGACCATGGGCCGGAGTTCTTCTCGATACCGATCGGACGCCCCGCCATCTTGTCCATCACCAGGCTGGTGCGACCGTCTTCAGCATCGGTCGGCCACTTGAACGTCATTGGCAGGATCGGACCGTGGCGGTATTCCATGGTCTTGTCGCCGAACTTGAACTCGGAACGGCTGACGGCCGGGTCGAGGGTGTACGGCTCCAGTTTGAACTGCACGGTCGGCTCGGCCGGGTTGATCGAGAAGAAGCTCTGGCGAATCGTCAGGGCTGCTGCCATCTGGTCGAGATACATCTTCGATACCGGCAGGCTGTGACCGTCGACGCTACGCATCCGGTAGTTGCCCGGATCACCGCTGACGAACGGACGCATGTAGCTGTCGAAGAAGCGGTCGACGGTGCCTTGAGCCCGGAAGAACTCGCGGAAGTCGCTGATCGCCACGTCGCTGGTGCTGCTGGCACTGAACGGATAACGCTTGCTGATGGTTTTGCCATACACGCTGTACAGCTCGTTCTGATAACGGCCGTTCAGGTATTGGTAAGCGTCGTTGAGCACCAGGCGCCACGAGTCTTCAGCCAGCACGTTGAACCACACACTCAGCGGACGCGGCAGGCGACCCGAGGCCGCACGCAGGTTGGTCAGCGCATCACGCTGGCCGCTCATGCGGGTTTTCGCCATTTCGAACGCGGCTTGTTCCGGCGTGCTGGAACGGGCCAGACCGGACAGTTGCAGTTGCAGGTCGTTGAGCGCGCTGATGGCCGGGGTCAGGTCAGCGGCCGGGCCGTTGTTGTCATCGAGCAAACGGTGCAGCGGCTCGAAGCGGCGTTGCAGCGACTTCTTCGCGGTGTCCGGCAGGCTTTTCGCCACGGCCATCGCCGAAGCCTTGTCCGCCACGGCAGACGCCAGTTTGCCGACCTTGCCCAGTTTGCCCTTCTGCCCGGCCAGTGCATCGGCGGCATCACCGGCTTCGTCCACCGGATCGGCGGCAGCCGGGAAGCGCGTGTTCTCGCGCACTTCCGTGAGCAATGCCAGCACCGGCGAGTTGGCCGAGGTCAGGCCCGCCAGTTGCTCGGCGCCTTCACCGGCGTCGCTGATCGGCGGCAAGGCCACCTGGCCAACGGCCTCGCTCCAGTAGTTGGCGTAGTCGCGGAAATACAGCTGCTCCAGCTCAACCATCAGGCGACGCAAGTCCATGTCGCTGATGCCCGCACCTTCGCCCAGCACCCAGTTGTCACGCAGGATGTCGGTGACCAGCGCCGAACCCTGCACCGAGAAATACTGCTGATAACCCTGTTGGGTGTAGAACCCCGGGATCACGTATTCGGTGCCGATGAACAGCGAGCCTTGCGGGCCGAGGTGTTGGCTGAAACGGTATTCCGGCAGGTTGCGCGCTTGCTCGCGGAGCATGCGGTAGACCACGGTGGCCAGCGATTCGGCGCGCAGCACCTGACGTGCCTGAGTGACCAGTTGATCGTTCAGCGGGTAGATGAACGGCTGCTTCAGCAAGCGCTCAAGGTGAGTGTTCAGACCATTCTGCACCGCGGTGTTGCCGGTGTAGCGCTGCGACCAATCAGTGGCGACCCAGTCCTTGAGCCACGCCGCGTCACGACGGTCTTTCATGTTCAGCATCAGGTAGGCACGCAGGCTGTTGAGCAGCTTGTCGCGGTCCTTCATGTTGGCGCGGATCTGCCCTTCGAGCATCGTCGCGACCCGTGGCAGCAACTGCGCTTCGAGCTCATGCTCGTAAGCTTGCTTGACCACCGGGTTGACGTCTTCGCCCTGATACAGACCGCCACGCTCGTGGTACGAGACGTCGCCCTTCTTCGGGAACACCTGAGTCGCGGCGTAGCTGGTGTCGAGGGTTTTCAGCACGCCCATCGCGTCATCACGCGGGGTCAGCGCCGAACGTTGCTGAGTCCAGTTCTGCGCCAGCGTGCGCAGGTTTTCCAGACGCTCGTAGTTGGCCGAGAAACCACCGGCCCAGAGCATGCCGAACAGCGCCAGTGCCGCCAGTGCGCCGACGTACAACGCACGCTGGCCCCAATGGATGCGGCTGCGCTCGCGTTTGTCGAGGCCGGCCAGATCCGACTCGGGGAAAATCACCCGACTGAACAGATGATGGATGAAGCGCGAACGGCCACTGCGCAGGGTCGGCAGCACGCCGGCACTCATGCCGAGGCTGGCGCCGATGCCGGCGGTGGTCGCGTCCATTTCCTGGGTCAGGTGCGGCGCACTGGTCAGGTAGAAACCACGCAGCAGCGACGCGCGCTGATAACGGTTGCCGGTGAACGCCATGTCGACGAACAGGCACAGACGCTCGCCGATCTGCCCCAGTTGATGCGGGAAGTCGAGGATGCGGCCACGGCGCTGGGTATCGCGCTCGGAGTGCATGCGCATGATCACCTGATTGTTCAGGCGCCGCAGCAGCTCTTCGAACTCGCCGCGCAGTACCGCGACGTCGGTACCAACCTGATCCTTGCGGAAACTGGTGCCCAGCACCTGATCGCTTTCTTCGCGAGTCAGTTGATCGAAGAACTCGTCGAAACCGAGCAGCTTGTCCGCCTTGCTCAGCACCAGGTACACCGGCACATCGACGTGCAGTTTCTGATAGACGTCTTGCAGACGACCGCGCACCTGGCGCGCGAGGGTGTCGATGTCCTGCTCGCTGCCACCGATCAGCGATTCCACCGGAATGGTCACCAGCACACCGTTCAACGGACGCCCGCGACGACGCTTGCGCAGCAGTTCGAGCAAGGTGGTCCAGGCATTGCCGTCGACTTCCGCGTCCGGCTGGGTGGTGTAGCGCCCGGCGGTGTCGATCAGCACACCGTGATCGGCGAAGTACCAGTCGCAATGCCGGGTGCCGAGGGTGTCGCGGGTCAGCTTGCGGTCGATCTTGTTGATCGGGAATTCCAGCCCGGAGAAGTCCAGCAGGCTGGTCTTGCCGGAGGCCTGCGGACCGATCAGCAGGTACCACGGCAAGTCGTTGCGCCAGCGTTCGCTGCGGCCGCGATACAGGCTCGAAGTCTTCAGGGTTTTCAGCGCGTCCTTGAAGCGCGCCTTCAACTCTTTCTGTTCTTCTTCGATCAGCTCGTCACGACGGATGCGATCCTGGCCGTCTTCGGTTTCTTCGACGGCTTTCTTGCGGATGCCTGCGCGCCAGCTGACGAAGACCATGGTCAGGCCCCAGATCAGGAACAGCACGCTGATGGTCAGCAGGCGCGAGGTCGCGCTCTCCCAGAACTTGTAGTCATCCACCGCCAACAACGGGCCGACGAACCACACCAGCAGCGCCACGAACAGCACCAGCAGCAGAGTCCAGACCCAGGTCTGGCGCAGGAAGGCGCCGACTTTCTTGAAAAACTTTTTCATCACACGTCCCTGTTTACGGCTGCGACTGCGGTTGCACCGCGGCCGGATCAAGCGGCTGATAAGGTTGCAGAACGGTGTCGCGCTGCTCGCCCAGGACCCAGGCGAAGCCCGAATACATCACCACCAGGCAGACCAGCGTGAACAGCACCACCATCCACGCCGGCACGATGCGCACCAGATTGCGGCGCTGGTCGTTGAGGCCTTCCCAGTGCGGCGACAATTCACGCGGCACGTCGCCACGCAACTGACGGATCTGCCGGTACAGGGCGTCGCGGATGCCTTCGAGTTCGAGCATGCCACGGGCCTGTACGCGGTACTTGCCCTCGAAACCGAGGGACAGGCACAGGTACATCAGCTCGAGCATCGGCAGGTGTTTGACCGGGTTCTTCGACAGGCGATCGAGCAGTTGGAAGAACTTCTCGCCACCGAACGTCTCGTTATGGAAGCTGCTGAGCAGGCTCATCTGCGACCACTCGCTTTCGTTGCCCCACGGCGTGGTCACTACAGCTTCGTCGACCACGGTGCAGAGCACGTAACGGGCGGCCATCACCTGACTGCTTTCGGCGCCGTTGTGCAGGGCGCGCACTTCGAACAGTTTGAGCCCGGCGGTCAGGCGCTCGTTGAGCGCGTAGAGGTCTTCGCGGGTTTCGCTGTGCTTGAGGCGCACCACTTCCGAGAGCAGTTCGGACGACGCCGCCACCAGCGAATTCAGGCTGATGTTGAACGCCTCCGCCGGGCGCAGGCGCGCGGCGTAGATCATCCGTTCTTCCAGTTGCTCGAAGCGCGGCGGCGCGGCGAAGTCGGTCAGCGGACTGGCTGCCGGTCCGT
The DNA here is from genome assembly GCF_019775695.1 of Pseudomonas sp. AO-1. Classification (NCBI taxonomy): domain Bacteria; kingdom Pseudomonadati; phylum Pseudomonadota; class Gammaproteobacteria; order Pseudomonadales; family Pseudomonadaceae; genus Pseudomonas; species Pseudomonas sp. AO-1. Next base: position 222,542 of record NZ_CP079947.1, on the reverse strand, counting down.
GGCCCTGACGATCGAGCAGGACGGTTTTGTCGTCCTGGTTGTAATCCGTTTCCTTGATCATGTCGGTCAGTTCCTGATGGCCCAGAATTTCAGTTCAAGCTCGGCGAATTCGCCGGACACGTGGAACGCGAAGCCGCCGGAGCGCTCGAGTTGCGCCAGGTCTTCGGAACTGAGTTCGAGGATGAAGTAGGTTTTGTTCGAGTGGAACGCGATCTGCCGCGGGGCCACCGGCAACGGTTTGACCTTGATCCCCGGCAAGTGCAGGTTGACCAGTTGGCGGATACGCTCCACCGGGCCGACCTTGAGGTGCGCCGGCAAGCGATGGCGCAGTTCTTCGGAGTCGCAGTTGGCACTCGCCGCCAGCACGAACGACGCCGAGCCAAGCAGTTTGTGGTCGTGCAACGGCGACACGATGATCCCGTACTGACGCGCCTGCAGAATCAGTTCGATGGCGTGCTGTTCGAGCACCATCGACAGCACCTGACGAATCGCTTCCATCAGTTTGCGGAAGCTCGCGCCCTGATCGGCGTGGGAATAGCGGCTGTCCAGACGCGGGCGTTTGCTGTCGCTGGAGAAGGTCGCCAGATCGCCGAGCATGGTCAGCAGCGTGCGATACAACTCTTCCGGATGCACCTGCTCCAGACCGAGGTAGTGGCGCAGCAGCAGTTCGGTACGGTTGATCAGTTGCAGCATCATGAAGTCGCCGACTTCCGCACCGCCGACCTTGCCGTTGGAGCGGATCCGCTCGGCAATCGTGTCGCCCCGGTGGTTGAGCATGCTGATGACTTCTTTGAGGCACGACAGCAGATAACTGGACGCGTGAGCCTGAATGTAGGTCGGCACGAAATCCGGGTCGAGGCTGATCACGCCGTCGGGCGTGGTGTCGAGCACGTCGCAGATCTTCAGCTTCACGTAGGCCTGATCGCTCTGCTGCTCGCCGAGCAGCAGTTTGAAGTCCGGGCGACCACAGCTGACCTGGCTGGCGGAATCGTCGCCGGCGTTGGAGTCGGCCACTTCGGCGTCGTACGCGGTGTAACGCGCGAGCACGTCGGACTGCTCCGGGCGACGCGCTTCGATGTGGTTACCGGTGACCAGCGGCAGCGCCAGGTAAATCGGCGTGTTGCCGGTGTTCGGCGGCACGTCCAGCGCCAGCGGCTCGGTGTTGCCGCCGAGTTCGAACAGGCTGCCGTCCGGCAGGATCCCCGACGCGGCACTGATCACCAGTTTGCCCATGTTGAGGAACTGCAAGTCGATCTCCAGATTGAGGAAACCCCAGGTGTAACCACCCAGCAACTGGGTGCGGGTTTTCATCTGGTGATCGTAATAGCGATCGTTGTGCTGGAAGTGCTGCGGCCGCAGCAGCATGCCTTCCTGCCAAATGACTTTATGGGTATTCATCTTCAGTCATCCGCCTTGGCGAGCGCTTCATGGGTATTGCGGATCCCGGCTTGATCGAGGGTCAGATCGGCCTCGGTCAGCTCCAGCGGGGTGACCTGAACGGTGTAGCGCCACTTGGTTTCCGGCAGATCGCGGTACGCAGCGAGAACGCCGACGTAGCGGCTGCCCTCCTCCACGCTGAGTTTCATTTCCACGGTTTCACCCGGGCGCAGTTCGAGTTCTTCGCTGGCCACCAGATCCGGGTTGAGGGATTCCTTGGCGCGCTCGTAGAGGCTGAAGAAATCAGCGTTCTCGAAGGTGACCGGGTGCTTGAGTTCAAACAGGCGCACGACGATTGGCGAGGGACGGCCATTGAGGTCCGGGTTGAGCTGATCGCTGCCGGTCAGCTTCAGGTTGATCTTGGTCACTTTCGAGTACGGCGACAGCGACGAGCAACCGGCGAGCAGCACCAGCACGGTGAGCGCAGTCAGCGTCTTGAAAAAAGCGGTCGAGCGGCGAGACATGCGCATCATCCTTGGTGGTCGGTGTGGAGGGTGGAGATCAGGCGGATCTGTTCTTCGTAGGCCTGGGCGAAATCGCGGGCCAGCAGACGCTCGCTCCAGTCATCGTCCTGACGCAGGGCCTGGTGGTAACGGCCGAACGCTCTCCAGCGTCCGCCCGAGGTGGCGATCAACGGTTTGTTGTCGCGCTCGAAACGCAGGGTCAGCTGTTCCGGCGAGAAGTGCTCCAGCGTACCGCGCACGGCGGCGCGACTGGCGGTGAGCAAGGCCACCTGGTGCGCCTGCAGATCGCGGAACGCACGGGAGATCGCCTGCTCGGCCGGCAAATGACCGGGCTTGTGCGGCTGCAACAGAATCTGCAGCGCTTCGCTCGGATCGACGGCGAATTTCAGCGGGTTCTTGTTGGTGCCTTGCACGGTGGTCTGGGCCAGACGCAGTTCGTTCTTCAGCTCCGAACGGGTGCGCAGGCTCTGCTGCAAACCGCCGATGCTCTGGCGCAGCAGCCGCGCAGCGTTCAGCGCCAGCGCTTCGCGAGCGTCGTGATCCAGGCCTTTAACATCCACGCCCAGCGCCGCGCCGAAATGCTCCCAGAAACCTTCGCTCTGACGCTCGACGGCTTTCGGGGCCGGAGCTGGCTCGGGCTCAACCGGGGCGACCAGTTCGGGCACCATCAGGCTTTCCATGTCGATGCGCGCATAGTCGGCGCGCTGACGGGAGTCCTCGGGCTTGGCCGTCGGGGCCAGCAGTTCGTCGATTTCCGAGTAGACGCGCTCTTGCTGTTCGATCGCGTTCAACGGATCAAGGTCGAGGAAGGCGTCGTCCGGAATGATGCTGCCGGCGGCACGCGGACGGCCGACTTCACCGTCGAAGGTCGCCGGATCGCGCACCAGCCGCGCACGAATCTCGAAATCGCCGAGCACGTAGGTGCTGCCGTGCTCGATGCGCACCGGTTCGCCCTTGTGCAGGCGTGCGCCGCTGTCACCGTCCTGGACGCCGTTGCTGCTGGTGTCGGTGAGGAAAAACGTGCCTTCGCGGTAGCTGACAATCGCGTGGTGATTGGACAGGTGACGCTTGCGGTCAGGAATGATCCAGTCGCAGTCCTCGCCCCGCCCGATCACGCCACCGGCCTGTTTGAAGGTCTTCTGGCACAACTCGGTAGGCACGAACTGCTTGGTGTTCAGCATTTCGAAAACCAGTTCCATGTTTGATGCTCCTTGCGGTCACTTGCCGCGATTGACCGCTTGCGGATCACCCAACGGGCGATAGTCGTTGTCGTTGAATTTGTAATTGCCGCTACAGCCGCCAAGGCCGCATAGAACGACGAGGGTCAGCAGGACAGCGTGCCAGTGACGAACAGACATCAGAGGGTCTCCAGGGGTAGACAAAGCACAAAGCGCCGACCCTTGCGGGCGGCGCTGAAATTAATTCTTTGGGTGGTCTCGAAGGCTCTGCATCGGGGCCTTGAGCCAGACCACCGAGGCGTACGCACCTCCTGTGGCCAGTGAGCAATCTGTGGCGAGGGGACTTGTCCCCGATGGGCTGCGAAGCAGCCCCAAGACCTGATCACCGGTTCTTGCAGGAGAACCGCGCTTGCTCGATTACGACTGCTGCGCAGCCGATCGGGGATGAATCCCCTCGCCACAGAGAAGCCGTTCAAGACAGGAGTTGTGCACACTGCAAGAGACAGGTTCAGGTCAACCATCGAAATCACCCAGGTTGATATTCAGGCGCCCGAGGCGGTACAGCAGGGTGCGGCGCGGCAAGCCCAGTTCACGGGCGGCGAGGGTCTGGTTGCCGTCGTTCTTGCGCAGGCAATCGAGCAACAACGTGCGTTCGACTTTTTCCAGACGTTCGCGCAGATTCAGGCCGCTGTGGTCTTCGGGCATCGGCTCCATGCGCAGGGAGAAATGCTCGGCCAGCAACTCGCCGCCCTCGCACAACAGCACCGCGCGTTCGACCAGTGCCTTGAGTTCGCGCACGTTGCCGGGGAAGGTGTAACCGGACAGGTGCTCCAGCGCCGCGCTCGACCAGCGCACCGGGTCGCGCTGCAAATACGCGCAGGTCTTCTCGGCGAAGTGCTGAGCAAGCTCGAGGATGTCGCCTTCGCGCTGACGCAGGGCCGGCAACTCGATCGGGAATTGCGCGAGGCGGTAATACAAGTCCTCGCGGAATTTGCCTTCGCTGACCAGCGTCGACAGATCGCGGTGCGTCGCGGCGATGATGCGCACATCGATCTTGTGCGTGTCGTTGGAACCCAGCGGGCGAATCTCGCCCTCCTGCAACACCCGCAGAATCTTCGCTTGCAGCGACAGCGGCATGTCGCCGATCTCGTCGAGCAACAGCGTGCCACCGTTGGCCGCATCGAACAGCCCCGCGCGGTCACGGTCAGCGCCGGTGAAGGCACCTTTGCGATAGCCGAACAGCTCGCTTTCCAGCAGGTTTTCCGGGACGGCCGCGCAGTTCTGCACGATGAACGCCTGAGAGCGACGCGGGCCGCAATCGTGAATCGCCCGGGCCACGACTTCCTTGCCGGTCCCGGTCTCGCCGCGCAGCAGCACGGTGTACGGGCTGTGCAGGACTTTGCTGATCAACGAGTGGGTCTGGCGCATGGCGGCGCTTTTGCCGATCAGGCCATAGCCGTTGATGCTCGGCACACTGCGCGCCACCGTGGCCGACTCGGCCAGCGGCTGGCGCAGACGCTGCAGCAAGTGCAATTGTCCGAGCACGAACGAGCCGAGCTGACCGAGCGAATCGGCAAAGCCTTGCAAGTCCACACGGCGACGGCTGGCGCACAGCAACAAGCCTTCGACCGCTTTGTGCTGATTGACCAGCGGCACGCACAGCAGCGATTGCCACGGTGTCGCCGCAGCCGGCAGAAAACTGGTCTCGTGCAGGCTGCCGCTCAGGTCGTCGAGGCACACCACGCGGTTCTGGCACAGGGCAAACTGCAGCAGCTGCTCACCGTTGTAGTCCGCCGGCAGGCTGGTGGCGGCGCGCGGTTGCAGCGCGCCGTCGAGGCATTCGGCGTTCATCCCCAGGCAAGTGTGGGTGGCGTCGAGCAGGTACAGCTGCGTCAGTTCGCAGCCGCTCAACTCGGCCAACCCGCGCACGAAGTCACCCAGCAGCGCAGCACCGTCCGCCGCCCGCGACAGGCTGGCAAACTGCGCCAGCAAGGCTTCGGCATAGACCAGTGGCTGCGGCACTTGAGTGAACATCACACCCACCTCAGGCGAACTCGCACGTCACGCTGGCGTTGCCGTCGAGCGTGGCATGCACACGCTTGAGGCTTTCACCGGTGGCCATTGCATCGAGCAAGCGGTCGGCCACCAGCGGCAGCACGTGCTGATCGAGCAAATGGTCGATCAGGCGCGCGCCGCTTTCGCTTTGCGTGCAACGCTCGGACAGGTGATCGACGAGGTTCTGGCACCAGCTGAAATCCAGCTGACGGCGATTGAGGCGCTCGCCCAGACGACCGAGTTTGATCTCGATCAGCTCGCGCAATACCGGGCCGCCGACCGGGTAGTACGGCACCACTTTCATCCGCGCCAGCAGCGCCGGTTTGAAGTGTTTGCTCAGCACCGGGCGAATGGTTTCCTCAAGCAGCTCGGCGGTCGGGCGAGCGCCGTCTTCGCAGAGGTCGCTGATCTTGTCGCTACCAAGGTTCGAGGTCATCAGGATCAAGGTGTTGCGGAAGTCGATCTCGCGACCTTCGCCGTCGTTGGCCACACCTTTGTCGAAGATTTGGTAGAACAGGTTGAGCACGTCCGGATCGGCCTTCTCGACTTCATCGAGCAGCACCACCGAGTACGGCTTCTGGCGCACCGCTTCGGTGAGCATGCCGCCCTCGCCGTAACCGACGTAGCCCGGTGGCGCACCGATCAGACGCGAGACGGTGTGCTTCTCCTGGAATTCAGACATGTTGATGGTGGTGATGAAACGGTCGCCGCCGTACAGCAGGTCAGCCAGAGCCAGCGCGGTTTCGGTCTTGCCGACGCCGCTCGGGCCGACCAGCAGGAACACGCCGACCGGTGCGTCAGGCTTGTTCAGGCCGGCGGCAGTGGCGCGCATCGAGCGATCCAGCGCGTGCACGGCTTGTTCCTGACCACGGATGCGCGTGCGCAGGTCGGTGGCGAAACTCGCGACCTTGGCGTTGTGTTCGCGGGCCAGTTGCGCCAGCGGCACACCGGTCCAGGCGCTGATCACTTCGGCCACCAGACGCGGGCAGACTTCGAAGCTGACCAGACGCTCTTTGACTTGAGCCGCGGTCAGGGCGCTGTGGGTTTCGTTGAGCTGGGCTTCCAGCGCTTCGACGCTCTGGCCTTCCTCGACCTCGGCGGCGATGGTTTCGATCACCGTGCCTTCGGCGTCTTCTTCAACGCTGACGGTCGGCTCGACAGCGGCAGCTTCGCGGGCCTTGGCCAGTTGCTGACGCAGTTCCAGCAGACGCTCGGCCAGTTGTTTCTGCTCGGTCCACAGACTTTCCAGCGCGACCATTTCGCTTTCGGCTTCGTCGAGCCGCGCTTCCAGCGCATCCAACGCTTCGTGGTCGATCAGCAGACCAGCCTCGGCATCGCGACGCAGGGCCTGACGCTGACGGCCACCTTCAGCCAGTTCGCCACGCAGGCGTTCGAGGCTTTCCGGGGCAGCGGCGAGGCTGATGCGCACGCGGGCGCACGCAGTGTCGAGGACGTCGACGGCTTTGTCCGGCAGCTGGCGACCGGCCAGATAGCGCGCCGACAATTCCGCCGCCGAGACCACCGCGTCATCGCGCAGATAGATGCCGTGGCTCTTCTCGTAGACCTGCGCCAGACCACGCAGGATGGTCACCGCTTCGCTGACGGTCGGCTCGTGCAACTGCACCGGCTGGAAACGACGGGCCAGCGCCGGGTCCTTCTCGAAGTATTTCTTGTACTCGGCCCAGGTGGTGGCGGCGATGGTGCGCAGTTCACCGCGAGCCAGCGCCGGTTTCAGCAGGTTGGCCGCGTCGGAACCGCCGGCATTGCCACCCGCGCCGATCAGGGTGTGGGCTTCGTCGATGAACAGGATGATCGGTTTCGGCGAGGCTTTGACTTCGTCGATCACGCCTTTGAGACGCCGCTCGAATTCACCTTTGACGCTGGCGCCAGCCTGCAGCAGGCCCATGTCCAGCGACAGCAGCTCGACGCCCTTGAGCACCTGCGGCACTTCACCGGCCGCGATGCGCGAGGCCAGGCCTTCGACGATGGCGGTCTTCCCCACACCAGCTTCACCGACCACGATCGGGTTGTTCTTGCGGCGACGGGCAAGGATGTCGACCATCTGGCGGATCGCGCCATCGCGGCACAGCACCGGGTCGAGTTTGCCGTCGCGGGCCTGTTGGGTCAGGTTGTGGGTGAAGCGCTGCAGCAGCGATTCGCCCTGCGCCGCCGGCTTGCCGTTGGCCGCCGGTTGCTCCTGTTGCGACAGGGCAAATTCCTTCAGGCGATCGATGTTCAACTTGGCGAGCAACGGCTGGTAACGGCTACCGGCGTAGCGCATCGGGTTGCGCAGCAGCGCGAGGATCAGCGCGGCATCTTCCACCGAGGTCTGGCCCAGTTCAAGGTTCGCCACCAGCAGCGCGTCTTGCAGCCACTGCACCAGTTCCGGGGCAAACACCGGGTTGCGCGAGGCGCTGTGTTCAACGCGAGATTGCAGTGCGGCGCTCAGTTCACCGGCGTCGACATCCGCATCCTGCAATGCGCGCGACAGCAAGCCGTTCGGACGCTCCAGCAGGCCCAACAGCAAGTCTTCGACGAGGATCTTGCTGCCGCCACGAGCCACGCAACGTTCGGCCGAACGTTCCAGATCACGACGGGTTTCGGCGTCCAGCGCCTGGATGAGTTGTTGCAGGTCTACGTTGATCATGGCTCACGTCCTTAATGAATTTTGCTGCCCAGGGTGACCACGCCGTCTGCTTTTTCGCAGCCCAGCCAACTGGTCCACCCCAGGCGACAGTCGTTCTTCTCACCAATGCGCAGTTCGCGGATTTCTTCCGGGCGCAGCACCAGGCGAATGTCGTAATCAAGCGGGTCACGCAAGGTGAACCGCACCAGCGCGCACAGCGGCTGGTAACCGAAACCGATCGGCAGGAATTCGTGGAATCGCTCCCAGTCGAGTTCGGTGATGTGAATGCGGAATTTGCCGCTGCGGTCGCGCACCCGCTCGCCCAGCACCAGGTCTTCACCGAGCAGGCTGTTGGCGCGGCCGAGGCGGTTGCGCTGCTCGTCGAGAATCTCCACGCGGCGCTCGATGCACTGCTCGATGACCAGGTCTTCGTGTTTGAAGTAGTAACGCAACACCGCTTCGATCAGTGCCGCCGAGTGCGCGCGCAAGCTGAGCAAACCAAGGTATGGCAGCAGGCGCTTCCAGTTCAGCTCCTTGGCCTTGCGGATCTCGTCGCCGCCCAGACCGATCAGCGCGAACAGCTGCGAGGAGAACGGGTCGATCGCGCCGCTCTGGAAGCTGGCGCGATAGCGGTACTTGCGCCAGATCGGCAGCATCAGCCGTTGCAGGCGATGGTGGAACAGGTCGAGGAAATTGCGCGTCGGATTGCCGTCCTCGCTGTCGCCCAGCGCCTGCTCGCCGTAGAACGCCGGCAGCGGCGAACCGGAGCCGACCAGCCCGATCAGGTTGAAACGCATGCGCGCGCGCATCTGCCCGTGCTCTTCGAAAAACTCCACGCGATCGACGTCGCTGCGCGGAAAGCCCAGGCTCGGGTTGGCCTGAAACTCCACCTGGTCGTACAGATCGTCTTCGCTCAGGTACGGGTGCGCCTCGCGCAGCCGGTCGATCACCAGCAGCACGGCCTGAAACAGCGAGTACTCGCGTATTACCTTGGTCAGCCCGCTTAAAGCAGGGGCTGCAGGCCCATACGTGGTGTCCATTGGTACACCTCTCCCTGTGTGCTTTTTACCCGCAGCTCGTGGTACGAATTGAGACTGGCGTAAAGCGCGAAAAACTCGTTGAGAACCGAGGCGAAAACGAACAGGTCGCCTTCGCCGATATACCCTTCCGGGTCGATGGTCAGTTCGGTGCGCAGACCGCGCACCGGCAAGCCACGGTGCAGCCGGTCGACGTGGTGGTGCTTGATGTGCTTGAGGCCGCCGAGCAGGCGTTTACTGACCTTCTCCGCGTGCTGGTCGTAATAGCGCGGCAGGTCGTAGGTTTCGAGAATCACCTTCAACGCGTTGACGTCGGCCAGCGACAGATAGTTGAGCGACATGTTGCTGATCAGCTTCCACAGGAAGTCACGGTTCAGCGGCGGCGCAAAGCTCGACGTGGCCGGGGTGATGTTGCGGAAACTGAGGAACTCCGGGGTCTCTTCGCAAGCCATGCAGATGTCGCCAAGCTTGAGCTTGCGCGGCAGGTTCTGGTTGGTGCACATCAGCTCGATCGACAGGGTTTCGTGGGCTTCGGTGTGGCGGATGCCGAAGCTCAGGTAGGTGTCGAGGCCGTCATGCAGCAAGGACGAACGCTGGCGGATGCTGTAATGCGGACGGCTGTTGGGCACGTCGAAACTCGGGTCGTGCTCGAACGATTCGAACGGCACGTACTCCTGATAACCGAGGCCGCCGGGCTTCCAGCCGGTGACGGTTTCCACCGAGAACACGCCGCAGTTTTCCAGATCGTATTCCGCCGGCAGCAGCAGGTATTCATCCTGTTTGCCATCGAGGCGGATCGGCAGCGCGTCGTGCGCGAACAGGTTGGCAATCGGCGTGCAGAACAGCTTCACGTTATCCAGGGTCGGCCGCATGCGCATGATCCCGCTCTTGCGGATATCGAAACGCAGCTCCAGGCCGCGCATCTGCTTGAGCGTGTCTTCCGGCAGCGCCTTGAGGATGTCCAGACCGTTGACGTCGACGAACAGGAACTTGTCCTGGAAGGCGAAGTATTCCTGCAAGTAGCGATAGCCACGGAAAGTGTTCAGCGGATACGGGATCAACGCTTCTTCTTCGGCAAAACCCACCGGCTTGACCCGGTCACCGGGAATCTTGAACGCCATCGGTTTGCCTGCAACGCCATCGATTGGCTTGCCGGCGCCGTCGAGCGGGATCAGTTCGATGCCTTCCAGGTTGCGCAGCAGGCTCAGGTACAGCATCTGGCTGATGTAGCGCTCGCCGGCAAAATGCAGGCGCAGTTTGCTCAGTTCCAGCTCACCGAGGTGGCCGTCAGCGCTCATTTCCAGACGCAGGCTGAGCAGCGAACCGTCGCCCTTCACCGAGTAGTTCAGCGCGGCCAAGTCCAACGGCAGGACTTCCGTCGGGTAGCAGGTGCGGAAGCGGCAACGCACGTCTTCGATCGGTTTGCTTTCGATCGGCGTATCGCGCTCGACCACCAGCGCCGGCCCCGAACGCTTCAGCGGATCAAACTGCAGAATGCTGAACGCCGGCAGCGGGCGCATGTAGTTCGGCCACAACAACTGCATCAGCGAATGGCTGAGCTCCGGCAGCTCGTCATCGAGCTTCTGCCGCAGACGCCCGGTGAGGAACGCAAAACCTTCCAGCAACCGCTCCACATCCGGATCCCGTCCGGCCTGGCCCAGGAACGGCGCCAACGCCGGACTACGCTCGGCGAAACGGCGACCGAGTTGGCGCAGTGCGGTGAGTTCGCTTTGGTAGTAGTGGTTAAAGGACACGGGTTACCTGCCTGGTAGTGGAACTCATGGAATAACTGTCCTGCGGATTACGCTTGATGTCCGACCTGGTCATTGGATGGCACCTGCAGGCTGACTTGGCTGAATGCGACGTGCGATGTTTCGCAAAGCCCAACGCAACTCGATGACTTGAGTGGTGAGGATCGCCAGCAACGTGACGCAGCCTTGAGCTACGCCGTAAAACAGGGCTCTTAACGGGTTGTCGGGTAGCATCCAGAGCAGGATGAAGCCCACCATCAGAAAAAGGATGGCCAGCTTGGCGACCAGACCTGGAATCAGCGCAACGATCAGGTTGACGCCCAGAAAAATGTAAAACAGTGCGTAAGTCGCAATGCCGATGGCGACACCATGGGAGGTAAATCCGCCGTTCAAAAGCCTGTAAGCATGTACAACCGCGTCATTCAAAAATGCATAAGCCACGCATCCGAGGGCGTGGATTAATAGGCATAGGGCGAGACGAACGTAGCTGTTCATACTGCTATCAATTTTCCAGAATCTCGTAGGGTGTATTACTGATGAAAATATTCAGCCAGTTTTCTTCCCATTGAGGCATCCCTATCTCGAACGTTTTCTTACTCTTATTAAAATATATCCATACAATACCGACAGTTGACTCATCCTCTGAGGTCCTCATGTCCAATGACTGAGTGTCATACAGTGGGGTACGATAAACTTCTTGCGGATTTTGCCTGTCAACAACTCTCAAATAGGCCATTCCACCGAGGGTAAGAATTCTCCCAACCCGCACGTTTTCCATAACGTATCGGCCGGATGGGCTGATTACCGTCGAACTAGCAGGATAATTCCGCATGGCAGATACAACAAAAAATAATGAAACAGAAAAAACCACAAACAATACAGCCACACAGAAAGCCGCCTTCCTGTGCTTATTAATATCAGGGACAGTCCCTTTTTTCATAGAGAAACCCTCCACAATCATCTTCCTCTGCCAGAGAACAGAGAAAACTTACTCATTAACTTGAAAAGAAAAATGGCAACAATCGACGCCAGCACACCAAAAAACAAAAAATAGGGTATATAGGCCAGCCACATAAATATCATTCCAAAACCAGCAGACCTGCCAGCTAACAAACATCCGACACCATACAAAACCCAAGGCGCACCATAAAATGGGATAAAAATTAACGGCGCCCACCAAGCAAGCCTTATTATTTCAGTCTCAGTTTTTGTAGAAATCACATGAGACGAAAATGCCGCAAATAAAATGTACGCTGCCAATCCGAAACCAAGAACGTAAACGAGAACAAATTGCTCTACTCCACCGCTTAGTGGTTTGGAAAAATAGAATGCGTCCACTGCCAACAGAATCGGCAACAAAATTGCGGGCATCCAAACAGCCACTTTGAAATAACTTGCATATGTCATTTCAACGTCGACTCTGTATTAGAATCCGGCATAGGTTCCTCCCAAATGCCCATCCAGCGGCCATCATTGGGGCTAAGATTGATAAAGAAATCGTTCCACTCTGTAATCGGGCGCATTTCAAGCTGCTCCTTTTTGAGTTTCCTTCTTCTCATCTCGTTTCCCAGCTGATCCTTAAAGTTCCCTTCATCATCCACTTCAATACGAATAGCCGAAGAGATCATTGGATATTTTTTATCACCAAATAAAGAAACGGCAGCGGCCCCTTTGCGTACGTGAACTCCAAGAAAAATCGACTTCCCAGTCGGATCAGAAATAAATGCCTCGCAGTTTGGAAAGCCATCACCGGAAATATAAGTAACAACATCCAGATGCTTTGCAACTCGATCTAGTGTCATTATTATTTTGTAACTGACATCCAGACTTGGTACAAACGTAAGGCCCGTGAGTTTTTTTGTCATCGCAGACATTGGAAACGCGTGATTCTCACCAGCATATCCGCCCTCTACCCAAACAGTAGTGACTGCGCCTTTTTCCATTTTGATTGATGGCCAACTTCCACCTTTCGGCTTTAGTTCTGCATCGTAGTGGGTGTGCTCCGCGCCAGCCTTCCCGGAATCGTTCGACTCCGTCTGGGTATCTGTGACTTCATTTGATAGAAGCTTAACAAAGAACTTATGCCATACCCGTGAAGTTATTAGCGTACCTTGAACACCAGAGAGGCCGCTCGGCTTTAACGAAAAACCACGCGCATCGCCTTCAAAGTTAAAGCCGCTCCACCCAAATGTTTTACCCGGATGAAACGATCTTATATTGAACTCATAAGTTGATAACTTTGCTAGCTTTACGATCGCTACCTGCCCTTCAAGATTGGTAGAAGGAGTGGAAGGAGCCTGCGCCAAAGGCGTTGCGTTAGACATTTGCGACTCCTGCAGGAGTAAGCAGAGAAACTTTCAGTACTTGGGAAGCTTTGCCAGTACTAACGGCTTTGGTATGCCCGTTCGCGTCTGTCACACCCTCATAAACTTCACCTGACTCGGTCTCCAATCGGTAGCCATAATTTGCTACTGGATTACCCTCTTCATCCCGCAAAACAAAAAAATCATTGAAGTAGCCAGGCATTGGAACTGGCGGCACAAACGGCGCCGGCGAATGCGAATTGCCGATAATCACCGTCCCGGACCCCGCCGTGACCTTGTTGCCATGGGTTCCCACCGAATCAACCGTGGCAGCCGGTTTGCCATTGATCAAAACCGTCGTCGCCAGATCGCCGACCAACGCACCACCACACGCCGAGGCATCGCCTTGGCGGGCGGCCGCGAGGCCGTCGAAGAACACGTCGCCGGAACCGGCGGCGATCGGGTTGGTACCGTGGCCAGGAAGTGGGCAAGCGGTGGGATCGGATACGCGTGCTGCGGGTTTGCCAGACATCGGGAATCTCCTTAGGTGACCTTCACTTGACCGCTGCCATCCAGGCGCGCGGAGAAACTGACCTGACGCTTGAAACCCTCGACTTCCAGCAGGCCTTCGATGCTGAAGGCCAGCCGTAGCTGGTCGTGGTCACGCGGCAGGGAAATGACACGCACGTTGCTCAGGCGCGGCTCGTAGGCTTCGATGAAGTTTTCGATGGCCAGACGGGCCTGACTCAGGGAGTCGTGCAGGCTCAGACGCATGTCATTGAGATCGGGCAACCCGTAGTCGGCCAGCGTTTGCACGCTGCCGGCCCGGGTGCTGAGCATTTTGGCCAGATGGGCAGCCACTGACGCCATGGCACAAGCCTCAAGGCTGTTGCCCTTGCGTAGTTGCGCGTCGCCGTTGAGGCGCTCGAACAGGCTGCCGTATCCGTCCATGAGTCGCTCTTACTCTTTGTCCAGCTTGCCAACCAGCGACAGGGTGAAATCGGCACCCATGTACTTGAAGTGCGGACGCACGTTCAAGCTGACGCGGTACCAGCCCGGCTCGCCTTCAACGTCGCTGACGATCACTTGCGCAGCGCGCAGCGGACGACGGCCACGCACTTCGGCGCTCGGGTTTTCCTGGTCGGCCACGTACTGGCGGATCCACTTGTTCAGTTCCAGCTCGAGGTCGGTACGCTCTTTCCACGAACCGAGTTGCTCGCGCTGCAGCACTTTGAGGTAGTGAGCCAGGCGATTGACGATCATCATGTACGGCAGTTGGGTGCCGAGCTTGTAGTTCAGCTCTGCCGCCTTGCCTTCTGCGCTGATGCCGAAGAACTTCGGCTTCTGCACCGAGCTGGCGGAGAAGAACGCCGCGTTGTCGGAGCCTTTGCGCATGGTCAGGGAGATGAAGCCTTCCTCGGCCAGTTCGTATTCACGACGGTCGGAAACCAGAACCTCGGTCGGGATCTTGGTTTCGATTTCGCCCATGCTTTCGAAGTGGTGCAACGGCAGATCTTCAACCGCGCCACCGCTCTGTGGGCCGATGATGTTCGGGCACCAGCGGAATTTGGCGAAGCTGTCGGTCAGCTTGGTGCCGAACGCGAACGCGGTGTTGCCCCACAGGTAGTGCTCGTGGCTGTTGGCAACGGTTTCCTTGTACACGAACGATTTGACCGGGTTTTCTTCCGGATCGTACGGGTTGCGCAGCAGGAAACGCGGCACGGTCAGGCCGACGTAGCGGGAGTCTTCCGAAGTACGGAAGCTCTGCCATTTGGCGAATTGCGGGCCTTCGAAGTGGTCTTTCAGATCTTTCAGATCCGGCAGGCCGGTGAAGCTTTCCAGACCGAAGAATTTCGGGCCGGCGGCGGCGATGAACGGCGCGTGGGACATGCACGAAACGCTGGCCACGTACTGCATCAGTTTCACGTCCGGCGAGCTTGGGGACATGAAGTAGTTGGCGATGATCGCGCCGACTGGCTGACCACCGAACTGGCCGTATTCAGCGGTGTAGATGTGCTTGTACAGGCCCGACTGCATGACTTCCGGCGAATCTTCGAAATCGTCCAGCAAGTCTTCTTTGGAGACGTTGAGGATTTCGATCTTGATGTTTTCGCGGAAGTTGGTGCGGTCGACCAGCAACTGCAGGCCACGCCACGACGACTCCAGCGCCTGGAAATCCGGGTGGTGCAGGATCTCGTCCATCTGACGGCTGAGCTTGGCATCGATCTCGGCGATCATGCGGTCAACCATGGCCTTCTTGACCGGCTCACCGTTGTTCTGCGGCTTGAGCAGTTCTTCGATGAACGCCGACACGCCACGCTTGGCGATGTCGTAGGCTTCGTCGTCCGGAGTCAGACGGGTTTCGGCGATGATGCTGTCGAGAATGCTGTATTCGCCGCTTTCGGCGCTCTTCTCTTGTGCTGCGCTAGTGCTCATTGTGTTGGCTTCCTTGGCTGGAGTCTCAGGCGTCCGGGGCTGCGGCGTTCAGGCCCAGCTCACCGAGTACGCGACCGCGGGATTCGTCGTCGGCGAGCACGCCTTCGATCGCTTTACGGAACGCAGGTGCGTTACCCAGCGGGCCTTTGAGGGCCACCAGCGCATCGCGCAGTTCCATCAGTTTTTTCAGCTCAGGCACTTGCTCGACCAGGCTGGCCGGGTTGAAGTCCTTCATCGAATTGACGCGCAATTGCACAGCCAGCTCGTCGGCCTCGCCATCTTCCTGCAGACGGTTCGGCACGCTCAGCGTCAGACCCAGTTCTTGCTTGGCCAACACTTCGTCGAAGGTCATCTTGTCGATGCTGATCGGCTTGCGATCTTCGATTTTGCGATCGTCCTTGCGGTGGGTGTAGTCACCGATTGCCAGCAGCTTCAGCGGCAGTTCAATCTCTTCCTGAGCACCGCCGGTGGCGGGTTTGAAGGTGACGTTGATGCGTTCCTTGGGGGCTACCGAGCCTTCTTTGGCCATGGCTTTTCTCCTTGCGGTTGTGGCCCTGGGGCCTATTCGAGTACCACTTCGAGATCGAGGTGGCACAGCCTGCGATAAATCTCTTCCTTGCGTTCACGCACTGCATGGTTCTGCGGCAACAGCTCGCAGCAACTGTGCAGCAGGTGCAGCACTTCCAATGCAAGATCGGGCTCCCAGGCGTGCAGGCCTGAGTCCTGTAATGTCTGATCGAGGGTTTCGAGCTGGTTCTTGGCCAGTTCGTATTTCTTGGCCATGAAGCACAGCCGCGCGAGGGCGAACTGCCAGAAGAACCGCTCGCGTCCACCGTGGGCCGTTTGCAAGCCTTGCTTGAGAATCTGCACGGCAGGCTTGAGGCCTTCCTTGCGCAGCAGCGGCAGCACGTCCTGCAGGGCTTTTTCCCAGGCGGGCTGGGTTTCGACGTCGTCGGTTTCGACCTTGCGCGGCGCGCTGGCGCTTTGCAGGTGCGGCATGACATTGCCGGCAATCCACGCCCGGGTGGACGGATCGGCAAACGGCGCGCCGTCATGGAAGCGACATTCGATGATGCCGGGCAGGCGCTGAACCAAAAGCGCGAAGTGGATTTCCACTTCGCGCATTGCCATCTCGGCGTTGAGGTTCTGGAGACATTCCCAGACCATCCTCTGGCCATCGAACCAGAACGGCGCCTTCGCCAGGCTCGCCTCCAGTTCCACCAGCAGGTCGGCGTATTTGCCCTGATCGAAGCGATCCTGATACTGCTTGAGCTTGTCCACCGGCAGACCGCGCAACACGGTGATCTGCTCGGCGTTGCGCTCGGGCACCGCGTCGATCGGCAGCCACAGCAAAGTGCGGTTCAGACGCAAGGCGCGCAGGTCGGTGGCTTTCTGTTTGAGCCACCAGGCACACAACGGACGCGCGCTTTCCTGCTGGGCGCGCAGAGCCTTGTAGGCGTCTTTTTCGTTGTCGATCGGTGCGCCGGGGGTCAGCAACTGGCTCGCGGCCTGCTTGACCTGCGCCACTGCTGCGCCCACCACACCGGGGGCCGGCTGATTGTCGGCGGCACGCTGGATCATGGTTTTCAGGCGACGCGAGAGCGGCAGCAACAGCGGAGCGTCGTCGCCCAGGTGCTCGGTGCACGCGGCATCGAGCCCGGCCAGATGCTCGGACAACTGCCGAAACATCGGCAGCTGTTCCTTGATCGCGATGTTTTCAGTGAGTACCTGCTCCAGACGCGGCACCAGCCAGCCGATGGCGGCGGCACGGGTGCGCGGTTTGAGCGGGTGAACGTAGGTCCAGTGGTTTTCCGACAGATGGTGCAGCAGACCGAGGCCGGCCAGCAGCCCGGGGAAGGATTCACGCTGGTACAGCGACCAGGTCAGCCAGGCGCCGACACGCAAATCCTTGGATTGGGTGCGCAGCAGGTTTTCGCTGTTTTCGCGGATTTTCAGCCAGTCGATCTGCCCGCTTTCGTGCATCGACGAGGCTTTGGCCAGCTCGCTTTCCAGCGCCTCGAATTCGCTCGAAAAACGAACGTCTTCGCCCGCGAAATTCTCTTTGGAAACAGAGACTTTTGCGAGTTCGAGGTAATGGGCGGAAAGTTTGCTTGAGTAGGACATCCATGGCCTTTATTCAGGATTACAGTCAGGCGCCTATTGGAGTTACCGCGGCGCGGGACAGTATCGAAGAGCGGTGAAGCGACTCATCCAATTGAGATGTGCTCTTTCAAGTGGGCGCATCGTAATCACTATGATGGCCACTAGCAAGCATCTGATTAAACAACAAGACGAAGTGTTCAGTGGGGTGTGTAAGAGATCGCCCTATATATGGCAGGGGAATCCCTGATGGCGAATTATATTGCGCGCATTTGCCTCACCCCCTCAGAACCCTTGATCCAGAGCGGCCCAACCCGCTGTGTGCGAATCGCCTCGAACACCCGTCCCAATACACGGCGGCAAGCATGACAACTCTCGAAAAAAATAGAAGTAGGACTCTTCCGAAAATGCATTGGATTTTACAAACGATTTACCGACGACAACACTCAACAACAAAAGTGCCATCAATTTGATGGCAATTCATTTTTCTGAAACTTTATTCAGCTCGTGAATGCTGTACTTCAGTGCTAACTCAATAATTATCGAAGTGACTTCCCACAGACATTTCCTCCAATCCGCACAACACTTTCACGCCCGGAATACTCTGACAAATGTCAGGGATACTTCTTACATCAATTTATTTCCTGCGTCGCTAGCGTGCCTTGGCAAATTCTTTTCGCGTGGCGATCAGGGAGGATCGAACACCGCGCATCGACTCACTATGCCAAGGACAAGCGTATGTTCAGTACGGGCAGCTGCGCGCCTTTCTCCCTGCACATTCCCGGCGCTCGCCATGACTTCGAGGTGCTCGCATTTGATGGTGAAGAAGCCATCAGCCGCCTGTACGCGTTCCGGGTCGAGCTGGTCAGCGAACGTGCAGATATCGATCTGGAAAGCCTGCTCAGTCAGCCGGCTTTTCTGCAATTCGGGTTCAACAACGAAGGGATTCACGGGCGCATTGAAGATGTACGGGTGGGTGAAAGCGGAAAACGCCTGACCCACTATGAGCTGACGCTGGTGCCTGCGTTGCATTATCTGCAGTTCAGTCATGACCAACGGATTTTTCAGCAGCGTACGGTGCCGCAGATCATCGCGCAGGTGCTCAAAAGGCATGGCATTCAAGGTGATGCTTTTACCTTTCATGTCGCCTCGAATCCGCCACGCGACTATTGCACTCAGTACGCGGAAAGCGACTTTGAGTTCATACAGCGCCTGTGCGCCGAGGACGGAATCGCTTGGCATCACCAGCATTCGGCGGACGGCCACCTGCTGGTGTTCACCGATGACCAGGTGTTTCTCCCCACGTTGGCTGCGATGCCGTATCTGCAGGAATCCGGCATGGTGGCCGAGCATCAGGTGGTCAGCCGATTCAGTGTGCGCAACAGTACGCGCACCAGCACCGTCACTCGTCGTGACTACGACCTGAAACGCCCGAGCCTGTTGCTTGAAGCCCGCTTCACTGCCGGCTTCACTCCAGCACTGGAGGACTACCGTTATCCGCTATTGATTGAAAACGACAGGCGCGGCAAGCAAGTTGCCCGGCAAGCGCTGGAGCGCCACCGTAGTGATTACGAACGGGGCGACGGCGAAAGCGATCAGACGAGTCTGCGTAGCGGCCACTTGTTTGAGCTGAACGGACACCCGCGCAAACAGTGCAACGATCTGTGGCTGCTGCTCAGCGTTACTCACGAAGGCCGCCAGCCGCAAGTGCTTGAGGAGACCGGCACCGGCAACGTCGAACCCGCCGATGGTTTTACCCAAGGCTACCGCAATCGCTTTAGCGTGATTCCTGGCGAGGTGGTATTCAGGCCTGCACTGCCGCCGCCACGCCGTCCGCTGGTGACTCAGACCGCACGGGTTACCGGCCCCGAAGGCGAAGAGATTTATTGCGATGAGTTCGGTCGCGTGAAGATCGAATTTCCCTGGGATCGCAAAGAACTCAACAGTGAGCGCAGCAGTTGTTGGGTACGCGTAGCGAGCAGTTGGGCCGGCGATCATTTTGGCGCAGTGACCATTCCGCGGGTTGGCATGGAAGTCGTGGTGTCCTTTTTGGAGGGCGACCCGGACAAACCACTGATCACCGGTTGTGTGTCCAACAGAGTTACCGCGCCACCCTACTCATTACCCGATCACAAGACCCGAACTGTCTTGCGCAGCGAAAGCTCGCCGCGCAACGGCGGTTACAACGAACTGTCGATCGAGGATCGCGCCGGGCAAGAGCTCATCCATGTGCGCGCACAGCGCGACATGGCGCAAAAAATCGGCAACAGCTTTCAACTGGAAGTGGGCAACGAGCGCCGCGAAACCATCAATGGCAACAGTTACACCCGTGCCGGAAGGTCTCTCGACATCGAGGCCGGCCAGCAAGTGCTGCTCAAGGCTGGCGCCAGTGTGGTGCTGGATGCCGGCGCGAGCATTACGCTGAAGGCTGGCGGCCATCACCTCGTGATCGATAGCGGTGGCATTTTCAGCAGCACTGAAATCGAAACGGACCGCGAGCCGCAAGACAGTGAAGCGCCCCAGCCGCTGCGGCCTGGACTGGATGGCGCATTACCCGTTGCGCCAGCGGTACACGAACGCGCAGAGGCAGAGCTCGAGGAAGAGGAGGAAGAAGTCGACCTGGAGGATGAGACGCCGGGGGGAATAACTTTGCGTATCGGGGTGTTTTTCGATGGCACGGGGAATAATCGAGTGAACAGCCAAATGACCGCTGGCTGTTACGCGCGCGAGGTGGGGCTGGCGGAGCAGGCGGAAGAAATCCAAAAGTTCTGCATGAGCCAAGGTTATGACGAATGGGGCGGAGCACCCGATACCAGTTACGGCAACGACCTGAGCAATGTGGCGAGGCTATATGACTTGTATCGCGATGACAGTGAACGAAGATTGGAAAGTGATGAACCTACTGGATTCATCCCGGTATATGTGGAAGGCATCGGCACCAGCAGCGGAGCGGAGGACTCGCTGTACTCGCAAGCAACTGGAGACGGCGCACAGGGCGTCTTGGCAAGAGTCGAGCAAACTCCCTCACTCATCCTAGAGCGGCTGCGTTTTTTTCATCAGCACAATGAAGATAGGAAAGTCGCTCGAATCGAGTTTGATATTTTCGGATTCAGCCGAGGCGCTGCGGCTGCGAGGCACTTTGCCAATGAAGTGCTGAAAAGCGAGAAAAACATCTTGGCGGAGGTATTCGCGAACACACCTATGACCGTCGAGGGTTTCAGCCGGGATGACATCGCCATCAACTTCATTGGCATTTTCGACACTGCTGCAGCCGTCGCAAAAATGTCCTTCGGCGATTTTAGCGTTCACGACGCCGCAAACCCCGGCGTAAACCTTTACCTCGCGCCAGACGTTGCAAAAAAAGTTGTGCATCTCGTGGCAAGGGACGAGCGCCGTCACAATTTTTCGCTGAACACCGCCGATACCGCCGATATCGTATTGCCAGGCGTGCACTCCGATCTGGGTGGCGGGTATGTGCCCCGTATCACCGAGCGTGTTTTACTCAGCAAACCCCGCCAAAGCCCGGAGGATGTGCGCCTGCCCCATCATGAATCCGATGCTTACAGGGTCACACAGTATGAACTCAGGCGACTGCAAGACCAGCTCAATCTGCATGGATTACCACTGCAAATACGTACTTGGGAGAAGATATTCACCCGAAACGCCAAGGGCGACAGAGCCCGTTGGAAACAAGTGCATGCAGTCATCAGTTGCGAGCGTGAAGTACGCAATGATCTGTCATTGATCTATTTGCGAGTCATGCGGGAATTGGGCGTGAAACATGGCGTCCAGTTCAAAATCATTAAAGAAGACGACAGTCGGTATGCGCTGCCAAAGGAACTACACACCATCGCAGGAAAATTAATGGCTTACGCGCTCGGTGAAAGCCGCCGTATCGGATTGACACTGGCCGAAGAAGCTCTGCTCGTAGCTCGCTACATTCATCTATCCGCAAATTGGAACGCTGCAAGAGGATTGGATGGGAGCGAACTCAGCATCGTGTTCATCAACCGGCCCGCCGAAAACTTTATACGTGCGGTGCATCCTAATGTTTGAGAAATATGTCTCCTGCAGCATTTTTTGCAGTTTGTCGCTTGCACTG
Source organism: Pseudomonas sp. AO-1 (assembly GCF_019775695.1). Taxonomy (NCBI): domain Bacteria; kingdom Pseudomonadati; phylum Pseudomonadota; class Gammaproteobacteria; order Pseudomonadales; family Pseudomonadaceae; genus Pseudomonas; species Pseudomonas sp. AO-1. The sequence goes on along the minus strand of NZ_CP079947.1, from coordinate 201,053 downwards.
CTTTTGAGCGGATGTACTTCACCTTCTGATCGCTCTCTGCCCTACGACGCATGGACAGTGCAGTTTTTCTCTCCTGACTACATGGATGTAGTGATTGAGTCTACCGCGGCAGTAGATATAGATAACCGGCTATTCAGTAACGTCGGCAGCAGCGTCGCAGCACAACGCTATCCGAACCCGTACAGAAAAGGCACACCGAGCGAATTCAAAGGCAATCCTGCCGGGTGGCCCGAAGACCCTTGGGGGAAAGGTCGACCGACTTCAGGCGCGAACCTGCCCGAACGTATCTATGTCCGCTGGCAGTCTCTCGCTGAACCCCAAACCTACGAGGTTGTTATCAGAATTCCAGAGGCCACTCGAAAGCTGATGCTTGAACGCAAGGAAAGCTTTTGTGCGTTCGATGGAAAAGTCATAACGCAATTCCGAAAATGGCTGGTAGTGGGACTGGCCCCGGGTGGTATTGCCAAGGTATGGGTTCGCGGACCATGCCTTCCGGGAGTCGAAGTCACACGTGTAGAAGGCATAATCCACTCAAAGGGATCGAATAGCGGGCTCAGAGACGGGAAATACTCTGCTCTACAGGAAGAATCCAAAGCCTATATCGAAAAATTCGGCATTCCCTATGGCTCGTGGTAATCACAATCCGGTTATCTCACCGGGGAATCCAAGCCATAACATAGGCAAATACTTATGCCTGCTTTTCGGATTTCTGCTGGCAGTTTGCACTCAAATCCATGCTCAAGCGAAAGATAATCAGCCCTGGTTCCTTGGCTTTGGAGCACCGGATTACATGGAGGTCTGGATTGAAACCGCCGATGTGGTGGATATCCGGGAGCGAGTGTTCCGACGCGCCGGAGCCGGCATTGCTTCGGTAAGAGTCCCGGCCGATAACAAAGGCACACCGGCAGGTTGGCCCAAAAACCCCGGAAGTGGCGCAGGGCGTGATGTCATCGGCGCTGACCTGCCCCGCTTGATCTACGTACGCTGGCAATCTCTGGCCGAACCTCAGACTTATGAAGCCTATATCGTCATCCCCGAATCAGCCCGGGAGATCATGCGCAAGCCGGAGAAAGTTTTTTGCAGGGCTGATGGCAAATGGATTACCGACTACCGCGACGGCGTCGGAATCGGCTTGGCTCCCGGCGGCATTGTGAAGGTCTGGCTTGGAGGACCTTGCCTCAAGTCTCTAGAGATTGCTCGGGTCGAAGGAAGTGTAGTGAAACAAGGCCCCTATCAAGGAAAAAACGAGGGGCGGTACGCGTTGCCCCTATCACCTGAATCAAAAACCTACATCGAAAAATTCGGCATCCCCTTCGGGAGCTGGTAAGGAGCTTTACCTCATGGAATTGAAACCCCTGCTTTTCGCAGCACTGCTGTCGCTACCCGTCTCTCAAGCCTCCGCAGATACCCCACCACTGGACGGTCATTACTATCTGACCGGCGCAATGGAAATGGGCGCCGAATTGCTGCTGCGCAAGGACGGCACGTTTGACGCAGGCGTGGCATATGGCAGCGCAGACGGCTTTGCCAAAGGCACCTGGCAGGTGCAGAACAACACCGTGACGCTGAAGAGCGAAACCAAACCGGCCTCGAACAGCGATTTGTCCGGCCTGTTTCAGGATCTGCAACTGGCAATCGAGCCGAACTGTCTGGCCGTGGATTTCGGCAACGGCAAGGCCTGTTTCCGACGTCAGTAAACCGATTTACAGCCACAAAAAATGGGCACCCGACCGCAATCGGTGTGCCCATTTTTTATTGCAGTTCTCCCCGCTTCTCAGGGAGTTCGCCGCAATTTAAGGATTGACGCTGTCTTTCAACGACTTGCCTGGCTTGAATGCAACAGTGTTGCTGGCCTTGATTTTCACCGGTTCACCGGTTTGCGGGTTCTTGCCGGTGCGGGCGCCGCGGTGGCGTTGCAGGAAGGTGCCGAAGCCCACCAGCGTGACGCTGTCCTTGCGGTGCAGAGCGCCGGTGATTTCTTCGAGGACGGCGTTGAGAACGCGGTTGGCCTGTTCTTTGGTCAGATCCGCTTTTTCAGCGATTGCAGCGGCGAGTTCTGGTTTACGCATTAGTGAAGCCCCTTTGACGGTTTTTTGTTGTTATGTCCGTGCTGTTCTCGTTGGAACAGCGCCCAAGGCGCCGCAGGCTCTACTCTGCGGCAGACGGGAGTGAGAATGGCACGCGGATACCGGCGGCGCCAGTCTCCCCGCGACCTTTGTAGGGGCAAAAGCGGGGTGATTCCGACAGAACGACCGGTATTTACGCCAGCAGGGCCGGAAGCTGTTTGTTCAGAGCAAGTTTTTCCATCACTGCCGCGCCGGTCAGCGCGTAACCGAGCAACTGACCCTCGGCGCTGTGGCACAGGGCCTTGATGTCGGCGCCCTGCCCTTCGACGGTCCAGACGCCTTCGCTGCCCCGTGGCGGTGGCGAAACGACCAACGGGCATACCGGGGTTTTCACCGTGATCGGCATCGCGCCGTAGCTCACGGCCGTCGGATTGCCGGCCAGGGTTTGTGCCAGCGCACGCGCACAGCTCATGAGGGGCATCACGTACAACAGATTCAGCCCATCGACCTCGGCGCAGTCGCCCAGGGCGTAAATATTGGCGTGGGACGTTTTCAAATAACGGTCGACGACAACGCCGCGATTGACCTGCACCCCGGCAGCCGCCGCCAGATCGATGCGCGGACGCAGGCCGATGGCCGACACCACCACATCGCAGGCAATCACCTGACCGTCGGACAGATGCGCTTCCAGCCCGTCCGCGACTTTTTGCAGGCGGGTGAGCACCGGGCCAAGGTGAAAACGCGCGCCCAGGCTTTCCAGCCCGGCCTGCACGGCGGCCGCAGCGGCCGGGTGCAGCAGCATTGGCATCACTTGCTCGCACGGCGCCACCAGTTGCACCTCGTAGCCGCCGAGGATCAGGTCGTTGGCGAATTCGCAGCCGATCAGGCCCGCTCCCAGCAGCAACACGCGGCGCTTGCCCGCAGCGGCGGCACGAAAGCGTGCGTAGTCTTCAAGATCGTTAATCGGGAATACCAGTTCGGCGCCATCGCCTTCGATCGGCACCCGCACGGTTTCCGCGCCCCAGGCGAGGATCAGGTCGCGGTAGTACACCGCTTCTTCGCCGATCCACAGGCGCTTGTGGCCGGCGTCGATGCCGCTGATGCGCGTGTGGGTGCGCACTTCGGCCTTCAATTGCTCGGCCATGGCGCCGGGTTCGGCCATGCTCAGGCCATCGGCGTCCTTGTTCTTGCCGAAACCGGTGGAGAGCATCGGTTTGGAGTAAGAGCGCCCGTCGTCGGCGGTAATCAGCAGCAGCGGGGTTTCGCCATCGAGTTTGCGAAACTCCCGGGCGAGGTTGTAACCCGCGAGCCCGGTGCCGACGATTACGACAGGTGCGTTCATGCCTTACTCCTTGGTTTTTCTCAGTTGATTTCGATCATTTCGAAGTCCGACTTGCCGACGCCGCAATCCGGGCACAGCCAGTCTTCCGGCACGTCCTGCCAAAGGGTGCCTGGCGCGATGCCGTCATCCGGCCAACCTTCGGCTTCGTTGTAGATCAGGCCGCAGACGATGCATTGCCACTTTTTCATTCAGGTACTTCCTCAATTCAGGCTTTGGTCGGCGCGGACGGTCGATGGTGGTTGCGCTGCCGTCCGGCTCAGGGCGTTTTGTACTGAGGGTGCCGGGCAGATGCAAGCCTGTTCGGCGCAACGGCGACCCGGATCCATCAAATTCGCAGCACGCCATGTTAAGCTCGCCGCCTCATTTGCGGCCAATAATGACTCATTGTGCACCATTCAAATGCCTGCCCGGCCCCGCTCTGGCTGACTCAAAGCCGACTGACGCCCCTTCCCGATTCGTTGACCCTGAACTGGTTGTTCGACGAAGGCTCGCTGACCCGCCGCCTGACGCGGCTGTCGAATGACGGCTTCAGCGTCACACCGTTGTTCGAAGGCTGGGACACTCTGCGCAGTGACGAATGCGCGGCGCTGGATCTGGCCGAAGGCAGCGAAGGCTGGGTGCGCGAGGTGTATCTGCGCGGTCACGGCGAGGCCTGGGTGTTCGCCCGTAGCGTGGCGTCACGCGCCGCCCTGCAAGGCGACGGCTTGCACATGGACGAACTGGGCAGCCGCTCGCTGGGCGAACTGCTGTTTTGCGACCACGCCTTCCAGCGCCGCGCCATCGAGGTCTGCCACTACCCGCAGGACTGGCTGCCGTCAGAATGCCGCGCGCCGGAACTGTGGGGCCGCCGCTCGCGCTTCGACCGTGGCGCCCTGAGCGTGCTGGTGGCAGAGATTTTCCTGCCGACGCTGTGGAGCACCGCCCGCGCCCATCCGGAGAACAGCTGATGTACCAGAGCCTGCTCAAGTCCCTGAACCGCTTGAACCCGCGCGCCTGGGATTTCATTCAGCTGACGCGCATGGACAAGCCGATCGGCATTTACCTGCTGCTGTGGCCGACGCTATGGGCGCTATGGATTGCCGGTAAGGGCTCGCCCTCGCTGGCCAATATCGTGATTTTTGTCCTCGGCGTGGTACTGACCCGCGCCGGGGGTTGCGTGATCAACGACTGGGCGGATCGCAAGGTTGATGGCCACGTCAAACGCACCGCGCAACGACCGCTGGCCAGCGGCAAGATCAGTTCGAAAGAGGCGCTGGTGTTCTTCGCGCTGCTGATGGGCGTGAGCTTCCTGCTGGTGCTGTGCACCAATGCGCCGACCATCTGGCTGTCGCTGGGCGGCCTGGCGCTGGCGTTCACCTATCCGTTCATGAAGCGCTACACCTATTACCCGCAAGTGGTGCTCGGCGCGGCGTTCTCGTGGGGCATGCCGATGGCGTTCACCGCCGAAACCGGCGAACTGCCTGCCGCCGCGTGGCTGCTGTGGATCGCCAACCTGTTGTGGACGGTGGGTTACGACACCTATTACGCGATGACTGACCGTGATGACGACCTGAAGATCGGCGTGAAATCCACGGCGATTCTGTTTGGTGATGCGGATCGGGTAATCATCCTGACCCTGCAGGCGCTGTCATTGGGCTGTCTGCTGCTGGCCGGGTCGAAGTTCGAGCTGGGGACGTGGTTCCATCTCGGCCTGCTGGTGGCCGCGGGCTGTTATGCGTGGGAGTTCTGGTACACCCGCGATCGCGACCGCATGCGTTGCTTCAAGGCGTTCTTGCACAACCATTGGGCCGGATTGGCGATTTTTGTCGGGATCGTGCTGGATTACGCGTTGCGCTGATCCACAAAAACCTGTGGAAGCGAGCCTGCTCGCGAAGGCGTCGTGTCAGTCAGCCAATGTGTTAACTGACACACTGCTTTCGCGAGCAGGCACGCTCCCACAGGGATGTAGTTGCTGCAGGAATCAGTGTTTAGGCATGTGCCACATGTCCTTGAACCCTTCCCCCTTCATGTCGCCCGGTTTTTCATCCATTTTGAAGGTGTAAAGCGGCTTGCCGTCATATGCCCACTGCATGGTGCCGTCATCACGCTTGATGGGGGTGAATTTGCCTTCAGCCTTGGCACCCGCCGGCGCCATCATCGGCGGCCAGTTCTTCGCGCAATCGCCGTTGCACATCGATTTACCGCCCGTGTCCTTGTCGAAGGTGTACACGGTCATGCCTTTGTGATCGGTCATCATGCCGTCTTTCATCATGACCGGGTCAGCGGCGAACGCCATCGATGGTAATGCAACGGCAGCAGCCATCAGCAGGGCTTTGAAAGAAGCAGTCATTTGAGTCATGGAAACCTTCTTTTGTGGTTGTCAGGATTCGGACTTAGAGCTTAGCCCAGGATCACGCCAACCGCCGGGCGACTAAAATACTGTCACACGACTGCAATAATTCCGTTATCTAATGCGGCGCAAGACAGTTAAATGACAAGAGGATTAAGGCATGGTTGGCAGGAGCATTCTGATCGTCGACGACGAAGCGCCCATTCGCGAAATGATCGCCGTTGCGTTGGAAATGGCCGGCTATGACTGCCTCGAGGCGGAGAACTCGCAGCAGGCACACGCCATCATCGTTGACCGCAAACCGGACCTGATCCTGCTCGACTGGATGCTGCCCGGCACCTCCGGCATCGAACTGGCCCGCCGCCTCAAGCGTGACGAGCTGACCGGGGACATCCCGATCATCATGCTCACCGCCAAGGGCGAAGAGGACAACAAGATCCAGGGGCTTGAAGTCGGCGCCGACGACTACATCACCAAGCCGTTTTCCCCACGCGAACTGGTCGCCCGCCTCAAGGCTGTGCTGCGCCGCGCCGGCCCGACCGATGGCGAAGCGCCGATCGAAGTCGGCGGCCTGCTGCTCGACCCGATCAGCCACCGCGTGACCATCGACGGCCGTCCGGCCGAGATGGGCCCGACCGAATACCGTCTGCTGCAATTCTTCATGACCCACCAGGAACGCGCCTACACGCGCGGGCAGTTGCTGGATCAGGTCTGGGGCGGCAACGTCTATGTTGAAGAGCGTACCGTCGACGTGCACATCCGGCGCCTGCGCAAAGCCCTCGGCGATGCCTACGAAAATCTGGTACAAACCGTGCGCGGCACCGGCTACCGGTTTTCCACCAAGGCCTGATCCGACCGCCAGACTCGCTGACAAGGACCGTATTTTCCGTGAATCAAAACTGGCATGGCACCCTGATTCGCCACATGCTGTTGCTGGTCACCGCCTGCCTGGTGATCGGCTTGATCAGCGGCTATTACGGCTGGAGCCTCGCTGCAGGCCTGGGCCTGTATCTGGCCTGGACGCTCAAGCAACTGCTGCGCCTGCACGAATGGCTGCGTCTGCACCAACCCGATGAAGCACCGCCCGACGGCTATGGCCTGTGGGGCGAGGTATTCGACAGCATCTACCACCTGCAACGCCGCGACCAACGGGTACGCGGGCGCCTGCAAGCGGTGATCGACCGGGTGCAGGAGTCCACCGCCGCGCTGAAAGATGCGGTGATCATGCTCGACAGCGACGGCAACCTGGAATGGTGGAACCGCGCCGCCGAAACCCTGCTCGGCCTCAAGACCCCGCAGGACAGCGGCCAACCGGTGACCAACCTGGTGCGCCATCCGCGCTTCAAGGAATACTTCGAGCAGGACAGCTACGCCGAACCGCTGGAAATCCCTTCGCCCACCAATGATCGTGTGCGCATCCAGCTGTACCTCACGCGTTACGGCAACAACGAACACTTGATGCTAGTGCGCGACGTCACGCGCATCCATCAGCTGGAACAGATGCGCAAAGACTTCATCGCCAACGTCTCCCACGAACTGCGCACGCCGCTGACGGTGATCTGCGGCTACCTGGAAACCTTGCTCGACAATGTCGAGGAAGTGAATCCGCGCTGGAGCCGCGCCCTGCAGCAGATGCAGCAACAGGGCGGGCGCATGCAGACCCTGCTCAACGACCTGCTGTTGCTGGCGAAACTGGAAGCCACCGATTACCCGTCGGACAATCAGCCGGTGCAGATCGACACCCTGCTGCAATCGATCAAGAGCGACGCCAAGCAGTTGTCCGGGCAGAAAAACCAGAAAATCACCCTCGAAGCCGACGGCAAGATCCTGCTCAAGGGCAGCGAGGCGGAACTGCGCAGCGCCTTCTCCAACCTGGTGTTCAACGCCGTGAAGTACACCCCGGCCGAGGGCAACATCCGCATTCGCTGGTGGGGCGACGAGCAAGGCGCGCACCTGAGCGTGCAGGACTCCGGGATCGGCATCGACAGCAAGCACCTGCCGCGCCTGACCGAACGCTTCTACCGTGTCGACTCCAGTCGCAACTCCAACACCGGCGGCACCGGGCTGGGCCTGGCAATCGTCAAACATGTGTTGCTGCGCCACCGCGCACGGATGGAGATCAGCAGCGTGCCTGGTCATGGCAGCACGTTCACCTGCCACTTCGCCCCGGCCCAGGTGGCCCAGGCACGGGCCATCAGCGCCGCCGAGTGATACCGGCCAGCACGCGCCACTAGGCAATCGCCAAGTCAGCCGCTACATTGGCTGACTTGCGTCTGCCTTTCAGGCGCGATTTTTTCTCTCTTACGAATCACACGGAACCTGCAAAACTCCATCATGGACCCTTCCCCTGGCTTGTCCCTCGCTACGATTTTCGCCGATTTCGGCATGATTCTTTTTGCTCTGATCCTGGTGTTGCTCAACGGCTTCTTCGTTGCGGCGGAATTCGCCATGGTCAAACTGCGCTCGACCCGGGTCGAGGCCATCGCCGACAAGAACGGCTGGCGCGGGCACATCCTGCGCACCGTTCACAGTCAACTGGATGCGTACCTCTCGGCCTGTCAGCTCGGTATCACCCTCGCCTCCCTTGGCCTGGGCTGGGTCGGTGAACCGGCGTTCGCGCACCTGCTCGAGCCGCTGCTGAGCGCGGTCGGCGTGCAGTCGCCGGAAGTGGTCAAAGGCATTTCGTTCTTTACCGCGTTCTTCATCATTTCCTACCTGCACATCGTGGTCGGTGAGCTGGCGCCCAAGTCATGGGCGATCCGCAAACCGGAGCTGCTGTCGCTGTGGACGGCAGTGCCGCTGTACCTGTTCTACTGGGCGATGTACCCGGCGATCTACCTGCTCAACGCCAGCGCCAACGCGATTCTGCGCATCGCCGGCCAAGGCGAACCCGGCCCGCACCACGAACACCATTACAGCCGCGAAGAACTGAAACTGATCCTGCACTCCAGCCGTGGCCAGGACCCGAGCGACCAAGGCATGCGCGTGCTGGCCTCGGCGGTGGAGATGGGCGAACTGGAAGTGGTCGACTGGGCCAACTCCCGCGAAGACCTGATCACCCTCGAATTCAACGCGCCGCTGAAAGAAATCCTCGCGATGTTCCGTCGCCACAAGTTCAGCCGCTACCCGGTGTACGACAGCGAGCGCCAGGAGTTCGTCGGCCTGCTGCACATCAAGGACCTGCTGCTGGAACTGGCGGCGCTGGACCATATTCCGGAGTCGTTCAACCTGGCCGAGTTGACCCGCCCGCTGGAGCGCGTGTCGCGGCACATGCCGCTGTCGCAGCTGCTGGAGCAGTTCCGCAAGGGCGGCTCGCACTTCGCCGTGGTGGAAGAAGCCGACGGCAACATCATCGGCTACCTGACCATGGAAGACGTGCTGGAAGTGCTGGTCGGCGACATTCAGGACGAACACCGCAAGGCCGAGCGCGGGATCCTCGCGTATCAGCCGGGCAAGCTGCTGGTACGCGGCGACACGCCGCTGTTCAAAGTTGAACGCCTGCTCGGTATCGACCTGGATCACATCGAAGCGGAAACCCTCGCCGGGCTGGTCTACGAGACCCTCAAGCGCGTCCCGGAAGAGGAAGAGGTGCTGGAAGTCGAAGGCCTGCGGATCATCATCAAGAAGATGAAAGGGCCGAAGATTGTGCTGGCCAAGGTGTTGATGCTGGATTGACGGGTGTTTTGGGGGACGCTTCTGTGGTGAGGGGATTGATCCCCCTCACCACAGAAGCCCCTCCACAGCGGCCCCCTAACGGTTTTACTGTTTGCCCAACGCAAAGTTGGGCAACGCCCCCAGCGGCTGGTTGAACTGATACGGAATCGACACCAGCCCCTGCCCGGTATTGCGCTGCACCACAAAGTGCAGGTGCGGGCCGCTGCTGTTGCCGGTATTGCCCGACAGCGCCAGCGGGCTGCCGACCGTCACCCGCTGCCCCTCGCGTACGCTCACCGAACCTTGCTTGAGGTGCAGGTACACACCCATCGTGCCGTCGTCATGCAGCACCCGGACGAAATTGCCGGACGCATCATTGCCGCGCCCGCTCTGTGAGTTTTCGGTTTTCACCACCACCCCGGCCCGTGCGGCAATGATCGGCGTGCCGACCGGCATGGCGATGTCCATCGCATACCGGTTCTTCGGCCCGTAATGGCTGTACTGGCCGTTGGCGCCCTGACTCAGACGGAACGGCCCGCCCCGCCACGGCAACGGATAGCGATAGCTCTGCGCGGCGCCTGCAGGGTCACCCAGCGAATACTGAAATTGCGGTGAATACACCAGCGGCTGACCCTGGGTAATCGCTGTGAGCAGCGCCAACCGGGTATTACTGCGCGCAGGCAGCACTCGGCGGATGGTCTGGGCCGGCACGCCACGCACGTTGCTCATCCCGGTAAACGCCAGCGCAATCTCGACCGGCGCATACAGATCGTTGCGCACGAACACCACGTCGGCGCCCTTCTGCTTCTTGATGTCGAGGTACACCTGGCGCTCCAGATGTTCGACCATGCGGTCCTGAAACACGAACACCTGCGAGCCTTTGCTCGGTCGGTCGCTGTACGAGACGACACCGTTGGCATCGGTGGATTTGTAGATGGTCATGGCCACAGTCGAGGTGGAGGCCAGGAAAAGACCACAGAGAAACAGCAGGCGCGCGAGCATGGGCAGGAATCTGTCGAAGGAAGGCCTGGAAAAGAGCCTAGCAGCTGAGACAGACCAGGCTAGTCGACAGATGTTTCAAGTTGCCCAGCGCACAAAGCAAAAGATCGCAGCCTGCGGCAGCTCCTACAGGGAAATGCATTCCAATGTAGGAGCTGCCGCAGGCTGCGATCTTTTCACAGACGCCGCTTACGCGCCCGGAACGAAGTGCTTCTGCGCCGTACCGCGGGCGATCAGGCGGGAGATGTAGTCGAGCTTCTGCGCATCCTGGTCGACGAAACGGAACGTCAGTTGCAGCCAGTCGCTGTCGGCTTTCTGTTCGTGGGCAACGATAGCGTGCAGGTAGCCGTTGAGGCGGGCGATTTCGGCGTTGTCGCCCTGCTCCAGATCGAGCACGGCGCTGTCGAGAATCTGCGGCAGGGCATCGGTGCGTTTCACCACCAACAGCGCTTCCTTGATGCTCAGGGCCTTGATCACGCATTGCTGGGTGCCGCTTGGCAGGCGCAGTTGGCCCTGGCCACGACCGCCGGCCGGCGCTTTGGAGGCGGCCGGAGCCTGGACTGGCGGGCTGTTGAGCAAGCCGCGGGACGGCACCGCAGCAGGCGCCGCCGCAGCGGCAGGCTTGGCAAACGGATTGGCCGCAGCAGAGGCCGGCGCAGCACCGACCACCGCAGGCTTGCCACCGGTCAGCGCACTCAGGGAATCGTTGCCGAATGCCGAATTCATCTTGGTCGGTGCGCTGTTCATCAGGGTGTCGAGCTTGCCGACCTTGTTCAGCGCCTGCTTGACCTTGGTCAGCAGTTGCTCGTTGGTGAACGGCTTGCTGACGTAGCCGGAAACGCCGGCCTGAATCGCCTGCACCACGTTCTCTTTATCACCACGGCTGGTGACCATGATGAATGGCATGGTCTTGAGATTGTCCTGCTCGCGGCACCAGGTCAGCAGTTCAAGACCGGACATTTCCGGCATTTCCCAGTCGCACAGCACCAGGTCGAATGCTTCCTTGGCCAACATGGCCTGAGCCTTTTTGCCGTTGATGGCATCCTCGGTGCGGATCCCCGGGAAGTAATTACGCAGGCACTTTTTCACCAGGTCGCGAATGAACGAAGCATCGTCCACGACCAACACACTGATCTTGCTCATCCAACACCCCTATAAAAATCCCGGCAAGCATACCGCTTTGCTGATGGCACATTGCCAACAATCTTCAGTCACGCCGGGACTTTTCGTTCGCGGGTGCTGCTTTTCAATTCGATTCTCTGTTCAAGCGCCATAAACAAAAACGCCCGGCCAAAGGGCCGGGCGCTTTTCTCAGGCAATCTTACTTATCGTCAGCATCGCCCGGAACATTAGCGGTTTCGCCGCTTGTGCCTTGAACTTCTTCTTTCATGCGTTTGAGGCCCAGGTGCCGCACATCGGTGCCGCGTACCAGGTAGATCACCAACTCCGAGATGTTGCGCGCGTGGTCGCCGATACGCTCCAGCGAACGCAGCACCCAGATGATGCTCAGAACCCGCGAAATGGAGCGCGGGTCTTCCATCATGTAGGTCGCCAGCTCACGCAGCGCGGTCTTGTATTCACGGTCGATGACCTTGTCGTATTGCGCCACCGACAGCGCCAGATCGGCGTCGAAGCGGGCAAAGGCGTCCAGCGCATCGCGCACCATGTTGCGCACCTGGTCGCCGATGTGACGCACTTCGACATAACCGCGCGGCGCTTCGCCTTCTTCGCACAGCTGGATGGCGCGGCGGGCGATCTTGGTCGCTTCGTCGCCGATGCGCTCCAGATCAATCACAGACTTGGAGATGCTGATGATCAGACGCAGGTCGGACGCCGCCGGCTGACGACGGGCGAGAATGCGCAGGCATTCTTCGTCGATGTTGCGTTCCATCTGATTGATCTGGTCGTCGATCTCGCGCACCTGCTGGGCCAGACCGGAATCGGCCTCGATCAGCGCGGTGACCGCGTCGTTGACCTGCTTCTCGACCAGCCCGCCCATGGCCAGGAGGTGGCTGCGCACTTCCTCAAGCTCGGCGTTGAACTGCGCGGAGATGTGGTGGGTAAGGCCTTCTTTACTAATCATGTTGGCGTCCTTGGAGCGTCCGGTAAGGTGCGGTGGGCCGCAGCGTCAATTCTGTGAATAACCGCAACTGTCAGCCATAACGACCGGTGATGTAGTCTTCGGTCTGTTTCTTCGCCGGATTGGTGAACAGGGTATCGGTGTCGCCGAATTCCACCAGTTTGCCCATGTACATGAACGCCGTGTAGTCGGAAACCCGCGCGGCCTGCTGCATGTTGTGGGTGACGATGACGATGGTGAACTTGGACTTCAGCTCGTAGATCAGCTCTTCGACTTTCAGGGTCGAGATCGGGTCGAGGGCCGAGCACGGCTCGTCGAGCAGCAACACTTCCGGCTCAACCGCGATGGTGCGGGCAATCACCAGACGCTGCTGCTGACCACCGGACAGGCCGAGTGCCGAGTCGTGCAGACGGTCTTTGACCTCATCCCACAGTGCAGCACCTTTCAACGCCCACTCGACGGCTTCGTCGAGGATGCGCTTCTTGTTGATGCCTTGAATGCGCAAACCGTAGACCACGTTTTCGTAAATGGTCTTGGGGAACGGGTTGGGCTTCTGGAACACCATGCCGACGCGACGACGCAACTCGGCGACGTCTTCACCCTTGCGGTAGATGTTGTTGCCGTACAGGTTGATCGCACCTTCGACACGGCAGCCGTCAACCAGGTCGTTCATACGATTGAAGGTGCGCAGCAGCGTGGACTTGCCGCAGCCGGACGGGCCGATGAACGCGGTCACGCGCTGTTTCGGGATGTTCATGCTGACGTCGAACAGCGCCTGCTTCTCACCGTAGAACAGGCTCAGGCCCGGGACTTCGATGGCCACCGTTTCCTGCTCGAGGCTCAGGCTCTGCTTGTCGCGACCCAGGGCCGACATGTTGATGCCGTGGGTATGTGTTTCGTGCTGCATGGGAGGCTCCCTGTGCTAACAAATTCGGTTCGTTGTACCGCCGGACAACGCCAGCGGGTTACTCAAATTCTGTGTCTGTCGCGATTCCTGTGGGAGCTGGCTTGCCAGCGATGGCATCACCGCGGTGTTACTGGCAGACCGAGTCGTCTGCATCGCTGGCAAGCCAGCTCCCACAGGGTTTGTGTCAACTATCCAGTGCTTTGTACTTCTCGCGCAGGTGGTTACGAATCCACACCGCCGACAGGTTCAACGTGGCGATCACCAGCACCAGCAGCAGCGCCGTGGCGTACACCAGTGGTCGTGCCGCTTCGACGTTCGGGCTCTGGAAGCCGACGTCGTAGATGTGGAAGCCCAGGTGCATGATCTTCTGGTCCAGGTGCAGGTACGGGTAGTTGCCGTCCACCGGCAGCGACGGCGCCAGCTTCACCACACCCACCAGCATCAGCGGCGCCACTTCACCGGCGGCGCGGGCCACGGCGAGGATCATGCCGGTCATCATGGCCGGGCTGGCCATTGGCAGGACGATCTTCCACAGCGTCTCAGCCTTGGTCGCGCCCAGTGCCAGCGAGCCTTCACGGACGGTGCGCGGGATACGCGCCAGACCTTCCTCGGTCGCCACGATCACCACCGGCACCGCCAGCAGCGCCAGGGTCAACGAAGCCCAGAGCAGACCCGGTGTGCCGAACGTCGGCGCCGGCAGCGCTTCAGGGAAGAACAGACGGTCGACCGAACCACCCAGCACGTAGACGAAGAAGCCCAGACCGAACACGCCGTAGACGATCGCCGGCACACCGGCGAGGTTGTTCACCGCGATGCGGATCACTCGGGTCAGGGTGTTCTGCTTGGCGTATTCACGCAGGTACACCGCCGCCAGCACGCCGAACGGGGTGACGATCATCGCCATGATCAGGGTCATCATCACGGTGCCGAAGATCGCCGGGAAGATCCCGCCTTCGGTGTTCGCTTCACGCGGGTCATCCGAGAGGAACTCCCAGACCTTGCCGAAGTAGAAACCGATCTTGGTCATCGTGCCCATGGCGTTCGGCTGGTAAGCGTGAACCACTTTGCCCAGGCTGATTTCGATCTCTTTGCCGTTTGCATCGCGGGCGGTCAACGCGTCGCGGTTGAACTGCGCATGCAGATCGCTCAGGCGTGCTTCGACATCCTGATAACGCGCGTTCAGCTCGGCACGCTCGGCGTCCATGTCCGCTTGCGCGGTGGCGTCGAGCTTGCCGTCCAGTTCCAGCTTGCGCCCGTGCAGACGGATGCGTTCCAGCCCTGCGTTGATCGCACCGATGTCAGTCTTTTCCAGCGATTTGAGCTGTGCAGCCAGGCCGTTCACCCGGTTGATCCGCGCTTGTAGCTCAGGCCACGCCGCTTCACCTTCGGCGATGACCTTGCCGTCCTGTTTGACGTTGACCAGGTAGCCGTAGAAGTTGCCCCACTCGCGACGCTCGATCGCCATCAGTTCCGGCGGCGTGGTCTGCTTGGTCAGCCACTCGCCGACCACCCAGGTGAAATCGTTGCCGTTCAGGTCGCGGTTACCGACCTTGATCAGCTCGCGGGTCATGAATTCCGGGCCCTGATCAGGCACCGGCAGGCCGGCGCTTTTCAGGCGTGCGCGCGGTACTTCTTCTTTCTGGACCACTTCGCCGATGACCAGGTGATTGGCCTGGCCCGGTACGTCGTAGCTGGCGTGGATCAGGTCCGCCGGCCAGAAGTGACCCAGACCGCGCACGGCAATCACCGCCAGCAGGCCAATGGTCATGATGACCGCGATGGACACCGCGCCACCGCTGATCCAGACGCCCGGGGCGCCGCTCTTGAACCATCCATTCAGGGAGTTCTGTTTCACAGACTTCTACCTTTCTTAAAGCGACGAGTATTTCTTGCGCAGACGCTGACGAATCAGTTCTGCCAGGGTGTTCATGACGAAGGTGAACAACAGCAGCACCAGCGCCGAGAGGAACAGCACGCGGTAGTGGCTGCCGCCGACTTCCGACTCAGGCATTTCCACCGCGACGTTGGCGGCCAGGGTGCGCAGGCCTTCGAACAGGTTCATTTCCATGACCGGGGTGTTACCCGTGGCCATCAGCACGATCATGGTTTCGCCGACCGCACGGCCCATGCCGATCATCAGCGCCGAGAAAATGCCCGGGCTGGCGGTGAGGATCACCACCCGGGTCATGGTCTGCCACGGCGTGGCACCGAGCGCCAGGGAGCCAAGGGTCAGGCCACGCGGCACGCTGAACACGGCATCTTCGGCAATCGAGTAGATGTTCGGGATCACCGCAAAACCCATCGCCAGCCCCACCACCAGAGCGTTGCGCTGGTCGTAGGTGATGCCCAGGTCGTGGGAGATCCACATGCGCATGTCACCGCCGAAGAACCAGTTCTCCATGTACGGGCTCATGTACAACGACAGCCAGCCCACGAACAGAATCACCGGAATCAGCAGTGCACTTTCCCAGCCATCCGGGACTTTCAGGCGGATCGACTCGGGTAGACGACTGAAAGTGAAACCGGCCACCAGAATGCCGATCGGCAACAGCATCAGCAGGCTGAAGATGCCCGGCAGATGCCCTTCCACATACGGGGCGAGGAACAGACCGGCGAAAAACCCGAGGATCACCGTCGGCATCGCTTCCATCAGCTCGATCACCGGCTTGACCTTGCGGCGCATGCCCGGGGCCATGAAGTAGGCGGTGTAGATCGCAGCAGCAACCGCCAGCGGTGCCGCCAGCAACATCGCGTAGAACGCCGCTTTCAGGGTGCCGAAGGTCAGTGGCGAGAGGCTCAGTTTCGGTTCGAAATCGGTGTTGGCCGCCGTCGATTGCCAGACGTATTTAGGCTCGTCGTAGTTCTCGTACCAGACCTTGCTCCACAACGCGCTCCACGACACTTCCGGGTGCGGGTTGTCGAGCAGCAGCGGTTGCAGCTTGCCGCCGGCCTCGACGATCACCCGGTTGGCGCGCGGCGACAGGCCGAACAGGCCCTGACCTTCGGCCACCGGCTCGACCAGCAACGTGCGGTGCGCGGTGCTGTGGAACACACCGAGCTTGCCGCTGGCATCGAGGGCCACGAAGCCCTTGCGACGCTCTTCGGCGGTGATTTCAACGATCGGCGTGGTGCCCATCTGGAAGGTACGGATCTGCTTCAGGCGCAGTTCGCCATCGGTGTCACGGGCCATGAACCACTGGGCCAGGCCACCCTTGGAGTCACCGATGATCAGCGAGATGCCACCCACCAGTTGCGTGCTCGCAGTGACTTCGGCGTCAGCGTTTTCCAGCAGTTTGTAGCGACCGTTGAGGCTCTTGTCGCGCAGGCTGAACACGTCGGCCTGGGCGCGCCCGTTGACCACGTACAGCCATTGCTGGCGCGGGTCGACGAAGATGTTTTTCACCGGCTCGGTCATCTGCGGCAGTTCGATACGCTTCTGCTCGTTGGTGACTTCGCCGGTCATCATGTTTTCTTCGCTGGTCAGCGACAGCACATTAAGTTGCGCACCGGTCGAACCCACCAGCATCAACGTCGAATCGGTCGCATTGAGGCTCACGTGCTCCAGTGCCCCGCCGCTCTCGTTCACAGCGATCGGCGCTTCGCCGTACGGGTATTCGATGGCCGGGGTGATGGTTTTCTTGCCATCGGGATAGCTGACTTTATAGGTGTGACGGAACACCAGCGCCTGGCCGTTGGACAGGCCCACCGCTACCAGTGGATGACCTGGCTGATCTTCGCCAATGGAAGTAACGGTAGCGCCAGCAGGAACCGGCAGATCGACGCGCTTCAATTCAGCGCCACTGTCGATGTCGAAGAACAGCGCCTGGCCCTTGTCGGAAACGCGCATCGCCACCTGATTCTGCTCTTCGAGCGAAATCATCAGCGGCTTGCCGGCGTCCTGCATCCAGGCTGGGGTAATGGCATCTTTCGCGGTCAGGCTGGCACCCTGGAACAACGGGGCAACGACGTAGGCGAGGAAGAAGAAGATCAGCGTGATGGCTGCCAGCACCGCCAGACCGCCAACGAGGACGTACCAGCGGGTGAAGCGATCCTTGAGCGCGCGGATGCGGCGCTTGCGTTGCAACTCAGGCGTATTGAAGTCAATGCGCTTGGGAGGGTTCGTAGTCATTTTGGAATTGGCCAGATCATTCATGCGCACACCCTAGCGATCCTGTATGACAGAAAGATGACAATGCAGTGACGCAGCAAATCCGCCGCCAGCAGGGCACTGGCAGTGGATAAAAGAATTCGGGGAGTGTGGGGCGAACTTGCTCGCGAAAGTGCCGGTTCTGAAGGCCGCTTCGCGAGCAGGCTCGCTCCCACATGAGTCAGGCGGGGTTTACCCCTGACTCAGTTTGTTACTTTTTTGCGACTTCAGCGCCGCCTTCCTGCAGACCCAGGTCAGCCAGTGCTTTTGCAGCAACCTTCGCCGGCAGCGGGATGTAGCCATCTTTCACCACCACTTCCTGGCCCTGTTTGGACAGAACCAGTTTCACGAACTCAGCTTCCAGCGGGGCCAGAGGCTTGTTCGGGGCCTTGTTCACGTAAACGTAGAGGAAGCGCGACAGTGGGTACTTGCCGTTCAGGGCGTTTTCTTCGGTGTCTTCGATGAAGTCAGTGCTGCCTTTCTTCGACAGAGCAACAGTCTTCACGCTGGCAGTCTTGTAGCCGATGCCCGAGTAACCGATGCCGTTCAGCGAGGAGCTGATCGACTGCACAACCGACGCCGAACCTGGTTGTTCGTTGACGTTAGGCTTGTAGTCGCCTTTGCACAGGGCTTCTTCCTTGAAGTAGCCGTAAGTGCCGGATACCGAGTTACGACCGAACAGTTGCACTGGCTTGTTGGCCAGGTCGCCGGTCACGCCCAGGTCGCCCCAGGTTTTCACGTCGGCTTTGGCGCCGCACAGACGGGTGGACGAGAAGATCGCGTCAACCTGTTCCATGGTCAGGTGCTGGATCGGGTTGTCCTTGTGCACGAACACCGCCAGGGCGTCCACGGCCACCGGAATAGCAGTTGGCTTGTAGCCGTATTTCTGTTCGAAGGCCGCCAGTTCGGTGTCCTTCATCTTGCGGCTCATCGGGCCCAGGTTGGAGGTGCCTTCAGTCAGCGCAGGTGGCGCGGTGGCGGAGCCAGCGGCCTGAATCTGGATGTTTACGTTCGGGTATTCTTTCTTGTAGTTCTCAGCCCACAGGGTCATGAGGTTGGCCAGAGTGTCGGAACCAACGCTGGACAAGTTGCCCGATACACCGGTGACCTTGGTGTAAGCCGGAATTGCCGGGTCAACGCCAGCGGCTACCGCGTGGGCAGTCGCAACGCCAGCAGCGACAAAAGTCATTGCCGCCATCAAACGCTTCAGTTTCATGCCTTACTCCTAGCAGATAGGGTGTGTTAAGTCGGGGCCAAGTATCAGCAGGCCGTGTGAACACTCTATGGCTGAAATATGACAATTGGATGAAAGGCCAGCATCTGGGTTTTACTGAATGATTCGAGTGGCCCCCTTCGCGAGCAGGCTCGCTCCCACAGTTGAAATGCATTCCAATGTGGAAGCGAGCCTGCTCGCGAAGGGGCCGGTACTGCTGGAGGAAATTCGGGATCAGCGCCCCTTGTTCCAGAGCCACGCGCCAACAAGAATCCCCATCGTGCACAGCACCGCCACATAGTAGGCCGGGCCCATCGCACTCTCTTTAAGCAGCAGGCTGACCACCATCGGCGTCAGGCCACCGAAGATCGCGTACGCCACGTTGTACGAGAACGACAGCCCGCTGAAGCGCACCACCGGCGGGAACGCTTTCACCATCACATAAGGCACCGCGCCGATGGTGCCGACCAGCAGACCGGTCAGGGCATACAGCGGGAACAGCCAGTTCGGGTGGTCGGCGAGGCTGTGATAGAAGGTCCAGGAGCTGATCAACAGGCCCAGGCTACCGAAGACAAACACCCGGCCGGCGCCGAAACGGTCGGCCATGGCACCGGAGATGATGCAGCCGACGCTGAGGAACACGATCGCCAGGCTGTTCGATTGCAGCGCCACCGTTGGCGAAAAGTGATAGACCGTCTGCAGCACGGTCGGGGTCATCAGAATCACCACGACGATCCCGGCGGACAGCAGCCAGGTCAGCAGCATCGAGATCGCAATCGCCCCGCGATGGTCACGCAGTACAGCGCGCAGCGGTACTTCTTCGGCCAGCGCCTTGCGCAGTTGCAGCTCAGCGAACACCGGAGTTTCGTGCAGCCAGCGGCGCAGATAGACCGAGAACAGGCCGAATACGCCGCCGAGCAGGAACGGGATCCGCCAGGCGTAATCCGCGACTTCCACCGGCGTATAAATGCTGTTGATCGCGGTGGCGACCAGCGAGCCGAGCAAAATGCCGGCAGTCAGGCCACTGGTCAGGGTCCCGCAGGCGTAGCCGATGTGCTTTTGCGGCACGTGTTCGGAAACGAAGACCCACGCCCCCGGCACCTCACCGCCAATCGCCGCGCCCTGGATCACTCGCATCAGCAACAGCAGGATCGGCGCCCACAGGCCGATCTGTGCGTAGGTTGGCAGCAGGCCCATGATCAGGGTCGGCACGGCCATCATGAAAATGCTCAGGGTGAACATTTTCTTGCGCCCCAGCAGGTCGCCGAAGTGCGCCATGACGATGCCGCCCAGCGGCCGCGCAAGGTAACCGGCGGCGAAAATGCCGAAGGTCTGCATCAGGCGCAGCCACTCGGGCATGTCGGCCGGGAAGAACAGCTTGCCGACCACGGTGGCGAAGAACACGAAGATGATGAAATCGTAAAACTCCAGCGCACCGCCCAAGGCCGATAGCGACAGAGTCTTGTAATCATTGCGGGTCAGGGGGCGTGCAGGTTGCTCGGGCTGCGCGAGGCTCGAAGGCGCTGTGGTCATGGCAAGGGCTTCTCTTATAGGCGGATCTACCGCCACAACAACGCTGGCTGTGGCTTGGGCAGGTTCGGCACCATAGCAAATTGTTCGAAAAAGCACATAGAGGCGCGTATTTGACGGTCAAAATCAGAACCCGATGGTCGTCGTGGAGTCTACCGACCGATATACTCGCAACCTTGCTCCGGTTTGTAGGGGGTTGCTGTGCGAAAACGTCGTTGGTCGCCCTGGTGCGTGGATCCAGCCGCTTTCGCAGAGTTTCCCTTTAGACGCCTATGGAAAACGTGACGAACGCAGTATGTTCGGTGCTGAATCGTTTTTCCTGAAGACGGCTACCACCAGCAATACCAACGAAGAGTCACGGGTCAGAGGCACCCCCGGCATGATAGAGCTCGAACAAGAAGATCCGATCCCGCAAGGCGACCTGGCCTTGCAAATCACCGCACTCCCGCGCGAGACCAACGGCTTTGGCGATATTTTCGGCGGCTGGCTGGTGGCGCAGATGGACCTGGCGGGGACCGCGATGGCCAGCCGCGTTGCCGGTGGCCGTGTGGCGACCGTGGCCATCGACCGCATGGCCTTTCTGGTGCCGGTCGCGGTCGGTGCGCAATTGTCCTTTTATACCCAGACCCTGGAAATCGGCCGCAGCTCGATCCAGATGATGGTCGAAGTGTGGAGCGACGATCCGTTGTCCAGCGAGTGGCGTAAAGTGACCGAGGCGGTATTCGTCTTCGTCGCCATCGACGGCAGCGGTCGCACCCGCTCAGTGCCACCGCGCGCGCGTTAAACATCGCCGCGGTTTTGCGGTCGATAGTCGTCCCAAGTGTCTGATCGAGAGCTGTCCCATGAACACGCCCAACGTTGAAGCCGTGAAACTGGATGAACTGAACTGCTGGCGCATCCGCCACGGTCAGGCCGAAGTGCTGGTGGCCCAGCAAGGCGCGCACATCCTCAGTTATCAGATCGACGGCCAGCCGCCGATCATCTGGCTCAACGACAAGGCTGTGTTCAAGACCGGCAAGAGCATCCGCGCCGGTGTGCCGGTGTGCTGGCCGTGGTTCGGCAAGTTCGAACGCAACCCGCAGCACGTGCAGGCCATGTACACCGGTGAGCAACCGGCACCCGCACACGGTCTGGTGCGAGCGATGGATTGGGAGCTGGGCGGCATCGAATCAGAGGCTGACGGCGTCAAGGTCGAATTCAAGCTGCCCTACCCCGAAGGTGGCCTGCCGGGCTGGCCGCATCAGGTCGATCTGACCCTGACCCTGCATCTGAATGATCAGTTGCACATCAGCCTGACCAGCCATAACCGGGGTGTCGAAACCGTCAGCATCAGCCAGGCGCTGCACACTTATTTCGCAGTCAGCGATGTGCGCAACGTGCACATCGACGGTGTGGACGGTCTGGAGTACATCGAGACCCTGGACAACTGGAACACTCACCACCAGCAAGGCGCACTGCGCTTCGCCGGGGAAACCGACCGCATCTACCTCGAGGCTCCGCCGCAACTGATTATCGTCGACCCGGCCTGGGAGCGGCTCATCGTACTGACCGCAAGCGGCTCACGCACCGCAGTGATCTGGAACCCGTGGATCGACCGCGCCGCCGCGTTCAGCGACATGGACAACGACGGCTGGCAGCGCATGCTGTGCATCGAGACGGCGAATGTGATGAATGATGTGGTCACGCTAGGCTCGGATGCGAGCCATACCATGGGTGTGAGCATCGGCAGCAAACCGCTCTAACGAACACCGCAATCTCAATGTGAATGAAAGCCTTTGTGGTGAGGGGATTTATCCCCGATGGCCTGCCGAGCAGGCCCTTGCCCTTGATTCAAAGCGGGGGTCGCTGCGCAACCCATCGCGGATAAATCCCCTCGCTACAATTGTTCAGGTGTTAGAGATCAGACTCCTGCACCACCCGCACCTTGTCCGCATCCAGCGCATACGCCGCATCGGCCAGGTCATTGCTGACCTTCTCGATCTTCAGCGTGCCGGTCACCCACAGCGGCGTGTAGATGTCATCCAGCTTCAAGCCCTTGGGATAACGCACCAGCACCAGTTGATTCGGCGGCGGTGGCGGTACGTGGATGCACGCGCCCGGGTATGGCACCAGGAAGAACAGCGTGCTGCGACCCTTCGCATCGGATTCCAGCGGCACCGGGTAACCACCGATGCGGATGTGCTTGTCGTTCATCGACGCCACGGTCTTGGTCGAATACATCACCGCCGGCAAACCCTTGGCCTGCTTCATCCCGCCCTTCTCGGTGAAGGTGCCGGTGGCTTCCGGGGAGTTGTGGTCGATTTCGGGCATGGCCTCGAGGGCTTTCTGGTCCGACTTGGGCATCAGTTCCAGCCAGTCGGTTTCCGGCAGTTCGCCGGCGTGGGCCAGACCGCTGCCCAGCAAAAGGAGAGTCAACAAAAGACGGCGCATGGAGGTGCTCGGTAAAAAATGCTCGGATAAAGGAAGGACGTTGAATCGCCGAGCATTCTAGCCCTCCCTGCCGCGTTGGCAGAGAGGACTTGGTCGCTTGGATCAGTTCTTTTTGATCAGGCCGTAGATCACCAGCAGCACGATCGCGCCGACCAGCGCACCGATGAAGCCAGCGCCTTGACCTGCCTGATAGATACCCAGGGCCTGGCCGCCGTAAGTGGCCGCCAGCGAACCGCCGATACCGAGCAGGATGGTCATGATCCAGCCCATGCTGTCATCGCCCGGTTTGAGGAAGCGTGCCAGCAGGCCGACGATCAAGCCGATAAAGATGGTTCCGATAATTCCCATGGCATTTCCCTCTGACACTCAATAGTAGATATGCCAAAGCCTAGTCAGACTTTGGCATCCTGCCATGAGAGAACGGCGAGCCCTGAATGGTTCCGCCGCTGCCAGATGAAACTGTCGTTACTCGGCGATCAGCGCTTCGACCTTGACGATCTGCGCCTGCAGCGTGGCCATGTCGGCGCAGCGCAGGTTGGCGTGACCGACCTTGCGCCCGGCCTTGAAGGCTTTGCCGTAGTGATGCAGATGGCAGTCTTCGATGGCGATGACTTTCTCAACCGGCGGAACCACGCCGATGAAGTTGAGCATGGCGCTCTCGCCGACCTTGGCCGTCGAGCCCAGCGGCAGGCCGGCTACGGCGCGCAGATGGTTTTCGAACTGGCTGCACTCGGCGCCTTCGGTGGTCCAGTGCCCGGAGTTGTGCACGCGCGGGGCGATCTCGTTGGCCTTGAGGCCACCGTCGACTTCAAAGAACTCGAACGCCATCACGCCGACGTAATCCAGCTGCTTGAGCACACGGCTGGAGTAGTCTTCGGCCAACGCCTGCAGCGGGTGATTGGTGCTCGCCACCGATAGCTTGAGGATGCCACTGTCGTGGGTGTTGTGCACCAGCGGGTAGAAGCGGGTTTCACCATCGCGGGCACGCACGGCGATCAGCGAAACCTCACCGGTGAACGGCACGAAGCCTTCCAGCAGGCAGGCCACGCTGCCCAGCTCGGCGAAGGTGCCGACCACGTCTTCCGGCTTGCGCAGGACTTTCTGACCCTTGCCGTCGTAACCCAGGGTGCGGGTTTTCAGCACGGCCGGCAGACCGATCGAAGCCACGGCGGCGTCCAGGTCGGCTTGCGATTGAATGTCGGCGAAGGCCGGAGTCGGAATCCCCAGGTCCTTGAACATGCTCTTCTCGAACCAGCGATCACGGGCGATGCGCAGGGCTTCGGCGCTCGGATAGACCGGGACGAATTGCGAGAGAAACGCCACGGTTTCCGCCGGGACGCTTTCGAACTCGAAGGTTACCAGGTCGACTTCGTCAGCCAGTTGGCGCAGGTGATCCTGATCGCCGTAATCGGCCCGCAGGTGTTCGCCCAGCGCGGCGGCACAAGCGTCCGGCGCAGGGTCGAGGAAAGCGAAGTTCATGCCCAGCGGAGTGCCCGCCAGCGCCAACATACGGCCCAACTGGCCGCCACCGATTACACCGATCTTCATCTCAACAACCTCAGGCAATACGTGGGTCTGGATTGTCCAGGACGCTGTCTGTCTGCTCGGCACGGAAGGTTTTCAGTACCGCGTGGAATTGTGGATGCTTGGCGCCGAGGATGCTCGCCGACAGCAGCGCGGCGTTGATCGCGCCGGCCTTGCCGATGGCCAGGGTGGCAACCGGGATGCCCGCCGGCATCTGCACGATCGACAGTAGCGAATCGACGCCCGAGAGCATCGACGACTGCACCGGAACGCCCAGCACCGGCAGGTGGGTCTTGGCCGCACACATGCCTGGCAGGTGGGCTGCACCACCGGCACCGGCGATGATCACCTCGATGCCGCGGCCCTCAGCCTCTTCGGCGTACTGGAACAGCAGATCCGGGGTGCGGTGGGCAGAAACCACCTTGACCTCGTACGGGATGCCGAGCTTTTCCAGCATATCGGCGGTGTGGCTAAGGGTGGACCAATCGGACTTGGAGCCCATGATCACGCCAACCAGTGCACTCATCGTCGCGCCTCTTCTCTCTGGGCGCCCGCAGGCGCGTCAAAAACAACAAGCCACGCAGGATTGCGTGGCTTGATTGTACGAAAAATGGCCGGACGTACCGGCCGAAGGCCGCGCAGTATACCGCAAAGAAGCCAATAAACAGCCCCCGAAACGACCATCTGTCAAATCAGCCAAAGGCCCGGTTTTATTGACTTGAAGGTCAGCGCTCCAGCATCACTCGATACCTGTGGGAGCTGGCTTGCCAGCGATGGCGTCGGATCAGTAACCACAGGCGGTGACTGACCCACCGCTATCGCTGGCAAGCCAGCTCCCACAGAGTTGTTGGGTGGGCTCAGGAAGCCTGCGCAGCGCCGCCTTCAAGCTTGCGCCACAACAACCGCACGTTAGCCTTGCGCACCAGTGCGCAGCGGTACAGGCGAATTTCCAGCGGTACATGCCATTGCGGGCCGCCGCAGACCACCAGTTCGCCGCGGGCCAGCTCGGCACGCACGCTCAGTTGCGGTACCCAGGCGATGCCGAGGCCTTCCAGGGCCATACTTTTCAGACTGTCGGCCATGGCGGTTTCATAGATCGTGGTAAAGCGCAGCTGACGTTGACGCAGCAAACCATTTACCGAGCGCCCGAGAAACGCCCCGGCGCTGTACGCCAGCAACGGTACGCTGACGTCACCTTCCAGATCGAACAGCGGCTTGCCTTCGGCATCCGCCGCACACACCGGGAGCATCTCGGTCTGGCCCAGGTGCAACGACGGGAAGATTTCCGGATCCATCTGCATCGCTGCGTCCGGGTCGTAGAACGCCAGCATCAGGTCGCAGCCGCCTTCGCGCAGCGCGTGCACCGCGTCGCCGACGTTGGTCGCGACCAGCCGTGTGGCAATGTTCAGCCCTTCATTACGCAGTTGCGCGATCCAGCGCGGGAAGAATCCCAGCGCCAGCGAGTGCGCGGCGGCGACTTGCATCACTTCACCCTGCCCGCCTTCCAGGTGATGCAGGTGGCGCAGCACTTCGCCGAGCTGTTCGACCACGGTGCGCGCGGTCACCAGAAACAATTGCCCGGCCGCCGTCAGTTCGATCGGCGTGCGCGAGCGGTTGACCAGCGTCAGGCCCAGCGCCGCTTCGAGGCTGCGGATCCGCCGACTGAACGCCGGCTGGGTCACGAAGCGCCGTTCGGCCGCCTGCGAGAAGCTGCGGGTGGCGGCCAAAGCACTGAAGTCCTCGAGCCATTTGCTTTCCAGATTCATCACGCCCTCCCGGGAACGCACCAAAACAGGTCACACGTCTGCCGCGCAGGCGGCGTCACATGGGCATTATGCCGAATGTGCATAGGCCAGTGTTTAACAGCATTGGCCCAAAAAATCCTGTAAGCCTAGCATTCGCAGCGTTCCGGCATAGACCGGGTCCATATCGAGATGATTTCTATCATGTCCTCCGCTGCATCTTTCCGCACAGAAAACGACCTGCTTGGCGCCCTCGAAGTACCGGCTCAAGCGTATTACGGCATCCAGACCCTGCGAGCGGTGAACAACTTCCGTCTCTCCGGCGTTCCGATTTCGCATTACCCGAAACTGGTTGTGGGTCTGGCGATGGTCAAACAGGCCGCCGCTGACGCCAACCGTGAGTTGGGTCATCTGAGCGAAGCCAAGCACGCTGCCATCAGCGAAGCCTGTGCCCGATTGATCCGCGGTGATTTCCACGAAGAGTTCGTGGTCGACATGATTCAAGGTGGCGCCGGTACGTCCACCAACATGAACGCCAACGAAGTGATCGCCAACATTGCGCTCGAAGCAATGGGTCACCAGAAAGGCGAGTACCAGTACCTGCACCCGAACGACGACGTCAACATGGCGCAGTCGACCAACGACGCCTACCCGACCGCGATCCGCCTGGGTCTGCTGCTGGGTCACGATTCGCTGCTGGCCAGCCTCGACAGCCTGATTCAGGCCTTCGCCGCCAAGGGTGAAGAATTCAACCACGTCCTGAAGATGGGTCGTACCCAGCTGCAGGACGCCGTGCCGATGACCCTGGGTCAAGAGTTCCGCGCATTCGCCACCACCATGGGCGAAGACCTGGCCCGTCTGAAGACGCTGGCCCCGGAACTGCTGACCGAAGTGAACCTGGGCGGCACCGCGATCGGCACCGGCATCAACGCCGACCCGCGCTATCAAGCGCTGGCCGTTCAGCGTCTGGCGCTGATCAGCGGTCAACCGCTGGTGCCCGCTGCCGACCTGATCGAAGCCACTTCCGACATGGGCGCCTTCGTGCTGTTCTCCGGCATGCTCAAGCGCACCGCGGTCAAGCTGTCGAAGATCTGCAACGACCTGCGCCTGCTGTCCAGCGGCCCACGCACCGGCATCAACGAGATCAACCTGCCGGCGCGTCAGCCAGGCAGCTCGATCATGCCCGGCAAGGTCAACCCGGTGATTCCGGAAGCCGTTAACCAGGTGGCCTTCCAGGTCATCGGTAACGACCTGGCGCTGACCATGGCAGCCGAAGGCGGCCAACTGCAGCTGAACGTGATGGAGCCGCTGATCGCGTTCAAGATCCTCGACTCGATCCGTCTGCTGCAACGCGCCATGGACATGCTGCGCGAGCACTGCATCGTCGGCATCACCGCCAACGAAGCCCGCTGCCGCGAACTGGTCGAGCACTCGATCGGTCTGGTCACCGCGCTGAACCCGTACATCGGCTACAAAAACGCCACCCGCATCGCCCGTATCGCCCTTGAAAGCGGCCGCGGCGTGCTGGAACTGGTGCGCGAAGAAGGTCTGCTCGACGAAGCCATGCTCGCCGACATCCTGCGCCCGGAAAACATGATTGCCCCGCGTCTGGTTCCGCTCAAAGCCTGAGCCGACGCGTTATTTGTAGCACCGCTCACCAGGTCGAGGGACTAGACACCTCTCACCTTTTGAGGGCTTGGGGATTTGTCCCCAAGCCCTTTTTTTTAACTTTCTGATCCTGAGACCCGTATGTCTGGGGACTGAACAATGTAGAGGTGAGCCCTTATGGTGAGGGGATTCATCCCCGATGGGTCGCGAAGCGGCCCCAAAACCTGCCATCGCGATGTAACAAGTACACCGCGTGCAATGATTTGCGACTGCTTCGCAGCCGATCGGGGATGAATCCCCTCGCCACAGGGTTTGCATCTACAGAAACGCAGTTCCCGCACAAGCCCGGCGCCGGTAACGCCGGGTGCTTCAAAGCTTCGTTTCGTCGCTTGCACCACGAGCGTGCAGACGGGCGCCGCACTGATCGGTATAGTGCCGCCCCTCTTCGCGTGAGCGGTCGTCGGTAACGAGGCCATAACCCATGCGAAACCCGAACTAATAACAAACCCGCGAAATGGACCGGGACGAAACCTTCGCCTCACCTGTCGTGCCGCGCGCAAACCGGTGTAACGCGATGTTTCTGAACATCCAGCATTTGCTTACACAAAAAACAGCGAGGAAAAATCCATGCTCGAAGTCATCAACGACTTCCTCTCAGGGAAAGTACTGATCGTGCTCATTGTCGGGCTCGGTAGCTACTTCACGATTCGCTCGCGTTTCGTTCAATTGCGCCACTTCTTCCACATGTTCGCGGTGTTCCGCGACAGCCTCAAAAGCAGCGGCGGGCAACTCAGCTCGTTCCAGGCCCTGATGCTCAGCCTTGCCGGCCGCGTCGGTGCAGGCAACATCGCCGGTGTCGGCATCGCCGTGACCCTCGGTGGTCCGGGTGCGGTGTTCTGGATGTGGGTGACCGCACTGGTCGGCATGTCCAGCAGCTTCTTCGAATGCACCCTGGCGCAGGTCTACAAGCGCGCCGACGGTGACGGTCTGTACCGTGGCGGCCCGGCCTACTACATCCAGCACGGCCTGAAGCTCAAAGGCATGGCGGTGGTGTTCTCGGTCCTGCTGCTGGTCACCTACGGCTTCGCCTTCATCGGCCTGCAGTCCTACACCGTGACCCACTCGCTGCAAAACGCCTTTGCCTTCGACCCACGCCACACCGGGATCGTCCTGGCGGTGCTGCTGGCCATCACCTTCATCGGCGGCATCAAGCGCATCGCTGCAGTGTCCGACCTGCTGGTACCGGTCAAGACCCTGGCCTATATCGGCGTGACCCTGTACGTGATCGGCACCCAGATCGAGCACGTGCCAGCCATGCTGGAAACCATCTTCAAAAGCGCCTTCGGTCTCGACCCGGCCTTCGGCGGCCTGCTCGGCAGCGCCATCGTCATGGGCGTGAAGCGTGGCGTGTTCGCCAACGAAGCGGGCCTGGGCAGTGCGCCGAACGTCGCCGCCGTGGCCTCGGTGAAACACCCGGGCGCTCAGGGCGTGGTTCAGGCCTTCAGCGTGTTCCTCGACACTTTCGTGATCTGCACCTGCACCGCGCTGCTGATCCTGCTGTCGGGCTTCTACACCCCGGGTTTCGAAGGTGACGGCATCGTCCTGACCCAGAACTCGCTGGCCGCCGTGGTCGGTGACTGGGGCCGCATCTTCGTCAGCGTTGCGCTGTCGCTGTTCGTCTTCACCTGCATCCTCTACAACTACTACCTGGGCGAAAACAGCCTGCAGTTCCTCAGCCGCAACCGCGCGTTGCTGATGGTGTTCCGCGGTCTGGTGCTGGCGCTGGTGGTATGGGGTTCGATGCAGGATCTGTCGACCGTGTTCGCCTTCGCTGACATCACCATGACCTGCCTGGCCTTCGTCAACCTGATGGCCCTGGCCATGCTGTTCAAGGTCGGCATGCGTGTCATGCGCGACTACGACGAGCAGCGCCGTGCGGGCATCAAGCAGCCGGTGTTCGATTCCAGCAAATTTGCCGATCTGGATTTGGACTTGAAGGCCTGGCCGACCGAGGCGCCAGCCGTCGGCAAGACCGCAGTCGAGCCGCAAGGCATCCCTGCAGCGCAACGCTGACAGGTGAATGACGGGCGCATCCCCTGCGCCCGTCAGTTACAGTTCGTAAAACTGTGGGAGCGAGCCTGCTCGCGAAAGCGGCGGATCAGTCGACATTCTGGTATCTGACCCACCGCATTCGCGAGCAAGCCCGCTCCCACAGGAACTCATCGTTTCGGAGAATCCTATGAACCCTTCGACTTATCCCGCCGCCCAACACGTCATGGTGCTCTACACCGGTGGCACCATTGGCATGCAGGCCAGCGCCAACGGCCTGGCCCCTGCGTCCGGTTTCGAAGCCCGCATGCGCGACTACCTGCACAGCCAGCCCGAACTGGTGGTGCCGCAGTGGCGCTTCCGGGAAATGTCGCCGCTGATCGACAGCGCCAACATGACCCCGGCCTACTGGCAACAACTGCGCGAAGCGGTGGTCGATGCGGTGGACGTGCAAGGCTGCGACAGCGTGCTGATCCTGCATGGCACCGACACTTTGGCTTACAGCGCCGCGGCCATGAGCTTTCAGCTACTCGGCCTGCAGGCGCGGGTGTGCTTCACCGGCTCGATGCTGCCGGCCGGCGTGACTGACAGCGATGCCTGGGAAAACCTCGGTGGTGCGCTGGTTGCTCTGGGTCAGGGTCTGGCGCCGGGCGTGCACCTGTATTTCCATGGCGAGCTGCTGGCGCCGACCCGTTGCGCGAAAGTGCGCAGCTTCGGCCGGCATCCGTTCAAGCGCCTGGAGCGTCAGGGCGGCGGGGTGAAAGCGCCGTCGATTCCAGCCGCACTGAACTACAACCAGCCGAAACAACTGGCCAAGGTTGCTGTGCTGCCACTGTTCCCCGGCATCGGCGCCGAGGTGGTTGATGGCCTGCTGGCCAGCGGTATCAAAGGTCTGGTGCTGGAGTGCTACGGCAGCGGCACCGGACCGAGCGACAATCCAGAATTCCTCGCCAGCCTCGGCCGCGCGCGGGACAACGGTGTAGTGGTGGTCGCGGTCACGCAGTGCCATGAAGGCGGGGTCGAGCTGGATGTGTATGAAGCCGGCAGCCGTTTGCGCGGCGTGGGCGTGCTATCCGGCGGCGGCATGACCCGCGAGGCGGCGTTCGGCAAGTTGCAGGCGTTGTTGGGTGCAGGTCTGGAATCGACCGAAGTGCGCCGGCTGATCGAACTCGATCTGTGTGGCGAGCTGATCTGACACCACCCGAACCCTTGCAGGAGTGAGCCCCTGTGGCGAGGGCGCTTGCTCCCGCTCGACTGCGCAGCAGTCGCAGTGTTTTGGGGCCGCTACGCGCCCCAGCGGGAGCAAGCTCCCTCGCCACAACAGCCCTCATACCGTTTGATCTTCACCCGGCATATAACTTGCTGCCGTTTCCAGCACCCCCAAGGCTGGAAGATCTTATGCTCCACTCCCACCTCACCACGCTCAACGCCGTCTCACTGGTGCTCAACACCTTCAAGACCGAAGGCCTGTCGAGCGAAGCGCTGCTGGCCGGCAGCGGCATCAGTGCAGCGGATCTGAACCGCGCCGACACGCGCATCACCACCAATCAGGAAATGCAGGTGTGCGCCAACGCGGTCGCGCTCAAGCACGACATTGGCCTGGAACTGGGCCGGCGGATGCACGTTTCCTGCTACGGCATCCTCGGTTA
This sequence comes from Pseudomonas sp. AO-1, assembly GCF_019775695.1. NCBI lineage: Bacteria > Pseudomonadati > Pseudomonadota > Gammaproteobacteria > Pseudomonadales > Pseudomonadaceae > Pseudomonas > Pseudomonas sp. AO-1. Next base: position 169,784 of record NZ_CP079947.1, on the reverse strand, counting down.
CGCGCTGCTGACCTGTGCCACCTTCGGTGACGCTTTGCGCCTGGCGATTCGCTATCCGGCGCTGTTGGGAACACTTTTCGAACTGAGCCTGGAAGACGATGGCGAGCGCGTCTGGTTCGTCGCTGCCGATTACCGCGAGAGCCCGGAGATGGCGGTGTTCAACGCGGAATTCTGCCTGGTGTCGCTGAAGGTCATCTGCGACGACCTGCTCGGGCATCCACTGCCATTGCTGGCGACGCGTTTTGAACATGCTGCGCCGGATTATCGCGACAGTTATGCCGAGCACTTCGCCAGCCCGCTGCACTTCGCCGCCAAGGACAACGCCTTCGCCTTCGACCGGCGCTGGCTCGATCAACCGTTGCCACTGGCCGACAGCATCACCCACCAGGCCATGGCCGATCGCTGCCGCAAACAGAATATCGAGTTCACCGGACGGCAGGCGTGGCTGGGGCGGATTCGCCAGCTGCTCAGTGCCCAGCTCAATGCAGCACCAGGCCTCGAGGGGCTGGCCCAGCAGATGAAATGCTCGCCGCGCACCTTGCGCCGTCACCTCAAGGACATGGGCAGCAGTTATCAGGAGCTGCTCGACGAACTGCGTTTCGAGCGCGCCAAGCAGATGCTGTGTGAGGATCAGTTGCCGATCTACCGCATCGCCGAGACCCTGGGTTTCAGCGAAACCGCAAGCTTCCGCCATGCGTTCGTGCGCTGGAGCGGCGTGGCGCCGAGCCAGTTCAGACCCTGAAGATCAAAAGATCGCAGCCTTCGGCAGCTCCTACGCCGATCTGTGTAGCAGCTGCCGAAGGCTGCGATCTTTTGATCTGCTGGAAAGGGGCGAATTGCGGTCAGAGTTTTTGGCCATATCGATCCCCTTTTGGCCTTTCCTGCCGTTCTCCGTTGCGCCGCGCGCCGCAACACTGGGGGCAACCGAATCAGCCCCTGCGGAGAACAACAAATGCTGACCATCTACTCGGACGATCACCACCTGCACCACGGCCGCTGCGAGCTCATCGACGGCCAGCTCAAGCCGTGCTTCGAGATGCCATCGCGTGCCGACCACGTACTGCAACGGGTACAGCACCAGAACCTCGGTTCGGTGGAAGCGCCAAAGGATTTCGGTCTCGCACCGATCGCGCGCATTCACAGCCGCGACTACCTCGACTTCTTCAAAGGCGCCTGGGCGCGCTGGACCGAATTCAACACCGACGGCGACCTGCTGCCGTACACCTGGCCGGCACGCACGCTGCGCCAGATCAAACCGACCAGCCTGCACGGCCAGCTCGGTTACTACAGCTTCGACGGCGGCGCACCGATCACCGCCGGCACCTGGCAAGCCGCCTACAGTGCAGCGCAAGTGGCGCTGACTGCCCAAGCGGAAATCCAGCGCGGCGCGCGCAGCGCCTTCGCCCTGTGCCGGCCACCGGGACACCACGCCGCCAGCGACTTGATGGGCGGTTATTGCTACCTCAACAACGCCGCCATTGCCGCTCAGGCATTCCTCGATGCCGGCCACAAGAAAGTCGCGATCCTCGACGTCGACTATCACCACGGCAACGGCACGCAGTCGATTTTCTACGAGCGCAGCGACGTGCTGTTCACCTCGATCCACGGCCACCCGGAAGCGGAGTTTCCGTTCTTTCTCGGCTACGAAGATGAACGCGGCGAAGGCGCCGGTGAAGGCTTCAACTTCAACTATCCGCTGCCGGCCGGCTCCGGCTGGAAGGTGTGGAGCGCGGCGCTGGAACAGGCCTGCAACGAGATCGACAGCTACGGTGCCGACATCATCGTCGTGTCGCTGGGCGTCGACACCTTCAAGGACGATCCAATCTCGCAGTTCAAGCTCGACAGCCCGGATTACCTGGCCATGGGCAAGCGCATCGCCGCCCTCGGCAAACCGACCCTGTTCGTGATGGAAGGTGGCTACGCCGTCGAAGAGATCGGCATCAACGCGGTGAACGTGCTGGAAGGGTTCGAACAATGAACCGACTCAAGCACTGCATGGCGCCAGCCCTGTGCGCGGCGCTGCTCAGCTTCGGCGCCCACGCCGAAGAACGCACCTTGCGCGTCTACAACTGGTTCGACTACATCACGCCCAAGGCGCTGGAAGACTTCAAGGCGCAGAACAGCCAGACCAGACTGGTCTACGACATCTTCGACACCAACGAAGCGCTGGAAGCCAAGCTGCTGACCGGCAACTCCGGCTATGACGTGGTGGTGCCGTCCAATGTGTTCCTCGCCAAGCAGATCGAGGCCGGGGTGTTCCAGCCGCTGGACCGCAGCAAACTGCCGAACTGGAATCACCTCGATCCGAAACTGATGAAGCTGATCGAGGCCAACGACCCGGGCAACCAGTTCGCCGTGCCATACATGTACGGCACCATCCTGATCGGTTTCAACCCGGCCAAGGTCAAGGCCGCACTGGGTGACAACGCGCCGGTGGACAGCTGGGACCTGATTTTCAAGGAAGAGAACATCAGCAAGCTCAAGCAGTGCGGCGTCGCCCTGCTCGACTCGCCGTCGGAGATCCTGCCGCTGGCCCTGCAACACCTGGGCCTGGACCCCAACAGCAAAAAGCCGGCGGACTATGCCAAGGCCGAGGCGTTGCTGATGAAGATCCGCCCGTACGTCACTTACTTCCACTCCTCCAAATACATGGCTGATATTGCCAACGGTGACATCTGCGTCGCAGTGGGTTATTCCGGCAGCTTCTCGCAAGCGGCCAATCGCGCCAAAGAGGCGAAGAACGGTGTCGTGGTCGACATGCGCCTGCCCAAGGAAGGCGCACCGATCTGGTTCGACATGCTCGCCGTTCCCAAGGGCGCGAAGAATCCGCAAGACGCCTACACCTTCATCAACTACCTGCTGCAACCGGCGGTGATCGCCCCGGTCAGCGATTTCGTCGGCTACCCGAACCCGAACAAGGACGCTACCGGGCTGGTCGATCCGGCGATCCGCAACAACCCCAACCTGTACCCGACCGATGCGGCGATGAGCACGCTCTACACCCTGCAACCGCTGCCGCGTGATGCCGAACGGGCGCGCACACGGGCCTGGACCAAGATCAAGTCCGGCACCTGACCGTCACTTCGGTTCAGTTACGGGCCTGCGTTGATGCAGGCCTTTTTTTGTCCGCGATATCTATATACCGCCATGCCGGCCCCGACGGTCATTACCTTGAGCCCGAACGCGCACCGAACGCCCAACGGTACCTGCGCCCACCTCACAGGAAGTGACCATGAGCGAAGATTCCGCCCCACCCGCCGCCCTCCCGAATAATCAGAATGACTTGCTCACCCAACTGGTGGCAGGACCCTCGATCAGGGAGGTCGCCACCCAAGCGCTGTTGCCGGCCCTGAAAACCCTCTACCCGCAACTGATCATCGATCCGCGTCTGGCCATGGTGGTGACACCGACCTGGGCCTTTGATGCAACGCAGGTCATCCCCGGCGCAAGACGCTACGAATCACTGACGGGCGCCCTGGTCCGTCATGGGGTGGCATCCACGCCCGTGCTGTATTTCGATGGCGAGCATTACCTCACCCTGGAACCTCTGGCGCCGGTACCGGTGCAATTGCCGGTCAACATCGAGGCTATCGGGCGCTTGCTCAACGAACTTGCGCCCTTGCTGTTCATTGCGTTTCAGGAGCAACAGCTCAATTACTGGAACCAGCTCACGCGCCCCTCGACGCCACGCTGGAAGCAGTTGTCCCACTCACTGCGCGAGCGCTGGAACATTGAACCCGGGCCATCATGGGATGCCGATCAGGTCGCCATGGCCCGCCACTTGTTCACTTATCCGGAAAAGGACGCTCGCACGACCAACGACCGCTATCAATCGCGGGCCTGCCTGATCGACCTCGACCAGGTCGACGACGGTGCTGCAAGACACCTGAACACCCTCGACATGGCGGTGCTGACCGGAACGCTGGGCACTCGCACACTGATCCTCACTTACACCATAACCGGTGGTTTTCAGAGCTACGAGTCAATGCAGGCGCTGGGCGAGTCCCTGCTGAGCTACACCGCAGAAAATGACGCCGGCAATGCCTGGCAGTGGCGCCTGATCGAACCCGAAGGCAACTACTTCGACCACCTCGCCTGTAACCTGATTGCCTTGCAAGCCGATGCGATCGGTGCACTGGCGACCGATACCGACATCCGCAACCGCGATCTGGCCCCCCACATCAGTCGGGCGGCAGATGGACACGACCCGACGGACAGGCAGGCACCCTCGCGCTTCAACCGGGTCGAGCAAGGGTTGCCGGACTGGATGCTCAACGCGTCCTCCGTCGATCTCACGGCCTACAGTCGTCATCTGATGGACTTGGCGACCCTTCGCACACAGAACGCCAACCAGTCGTTTCAGGACGGGATCAAGCCGATCCGCGAGTACACCCTGGAGAGACTTCGCGAGGCCATGCTCAAGCAACATCCCGAGGCTGCAGATCTGGATCTGGCAGACATCGAGATCGTGGTCGACAGTGTCGTGGTCTGGGGCACTTTTGTGCCACCGACGGAACCACAACGTAGCACCTTGAGCCTGGTCGATCTGGCGCTGCAAAACCTGATCGCCGTCCCCCTGGGTGACAAGACCGTGCGCAGCAAAAGTGCCTCGACGCTGCCGTCCTGGATGAACGCGGCGTACCTGGAGGCCTTGATCGTCAGTGTCGACATCGGCAGGACCTACCCGGCCCTGATCAAAGGCAAATTGCTTGACGATCCTCTGGAAAGCCTGCGCCGGCAGAATCTGTTCACCGGCCATTTGCGGGTTGAGCTACCGCTGTTGGCCCTGCAACAAAAGATTCGCGGCCTGGGCGGGATCAATGAGCTCGGCTATCGCTATGTCGCGGCCGTGGTGCAGGTGCTCGATGCCAATCGCCGGGTCGACGGCCAGGAAATTGTCATTCGCCCACTGGCATTCAATCCCGGTTGGCGGCTGCTTGCCTCTGCGGACGAAGTGGCCAACATGTTTGTCATCGGTCCTCGACAGATGGACAAGGGCCCCTGCCTGCTTTACCAGCCATTACTTGACCAGTCCTTGAGCCAGTACCCGACACCGGCCAACCTGATTTATGCCATCAAGCATTCGGCCACCCTGCGCCAATCGGTACTTGCCTGGTTACCGGACAGGGTACGCAGCCATTACTCCGACTACGTATTCACCGGCAGCCTGCCCTCGGTCTGGTCGCTCTCGCAGCTGTTGGCAGACCCGCTGACCCCTCTGCAAATGGGCGGCACGCTGTCCCTTGGCACGCAAGTCATTGCCAACGATTACCTGGCTGCTGTGTTCAAGAGCAACGCCCTGGCACTGGTGGATCTGGCACAGCGGCAATCGGTGTCCAACGCGCAAAACCGCTGGGCGACTTTCAAACAGGCGGCGTGGTCGATCCTCAATGCGGCGCTGCCCTTTCTGGGCAGTACCGTCGGTACCGCCGCGTGGGTCTGGCAGATTCTGGAGGACCTGCAACAAGGCCTGGACGCCACAGAAACAGGCGACCGTGACCAGCAGAAAGCCGTGATGACCGATCTGTTGCTGACATTGGCCATGGTCCTCGCGCACCGCGGTGCGACGCGTCATACCACGGCCCGCCAGATCGAAGAAAAGCCTGTCGGTGCCGTCACGACCGAGATTCGGCAGGCCGTCGAACCGCCGCCGGCCTCTATCGTGCAACTGCCCGACAGGGCAGGCGATTCCGCTACTGCCCGGCACCCTGTATCCCTACTGACCGGCCCGGCCCTGAGCCTTAGGGAAACGCTCGACCGCTTCCAAATCAGCAAACCCGAGCCTCTGACTCCGCCCGCTGCCGATAGCGGTGCGTACCGACATCTCTACAGCCACGACAACCGCTACTACACCCAGGTCGGGGAGCGCTGGTTCGAGGTGGCCGTGGAGGAAAACGGCGAGGTCTCGATCATCGACGCTCGCCAACAACCTCCACGCCAAGGGCCGCCGTTGATCGGCAATTCCCGTGGGCAATGGTTCGTCGACACCCGCCTGCGTCTGCGAGGCGGCGGCTTGTCTGTCCGGCGCAAAGCGATCAAACAGCAAAACGCTCAACGGATCGCCGAGCTCAAGCAACAGTTGGCCACGTTTGATGAGGAACGCGCCAACGCCAAAACCGAACTGATCGCCGCTTACAACCAGATGAAAGCTGCCAGCACCGAGGCTCGACCGGCCTTGCAGCAACAATTTTTAGACCTGCTCGAGCAGCGCAGCAGCCAGTACGAAGCCCCCATCGAACAGCTCAAGGCGCTCAGCCTGCTTGAAAGCTTGCCCAACTACCGCTCCGCCATGACTTCGATGCTGGATACCCAGCTGTACTTCAACCAGAGCTGGCTTGATGAGAACAATGCCACCTTCAGCCGGACACTGCGTGAAACCCTGGCACTGCTGGAGGCGCAAGAGACTGCCGCGGGCTCGGGCGATCAGACGATCTATCGACAGATGATTGATCTCGCTGAAGGCGTAATCGGCAAGATCGAGTTTGCCCACTCGCGGTTCCAGGCGCTGAGCAGGCTAGGCAGAAACGCTGCCGAGATCACCAATAAGTACCGCAGGCAATTACCCGCTTTCAGCGTGAATGACCTCAAGGCGCTGCAAGTTTCACTGGCGCGTGAGGTCTGCTTCGAAGCAGGCGACGGCGCTGCTCTGAATGAGGCGCGAGGCGACTTCACCCGCCTGCTCGACACCACCAACCTGGCGATCCAGACCTCACAGGAACTGATTCAGGAAGACAGCGCCGAGGGGATTATCCAGCGCGTCGAAGCGCTTGATGGCGTGCTGGAGCAGTTCACGGGCATTACTCAAGCCTTCGAAGACATGTCCCTCAGCCACAAGGAAGTGCTGATCCAGCCTTCCTTCGAGCAAGTGCGCAAACGGGTCAGCGAATTCCACAAAGACACTGAAGATCATCTGGCGCAATTGCTGCGTGAACTGCCGACGACGGAGCCACGTTCCGTACCTTCACAACCGCCGCGAACCTCGCGCAAACGGGTCATCAAAACGCGCTTCAAAGGCACCGTGGTCGGCGAAATGCGCCCTTCGGCTCCCGGTGAACCCGTTTTGCTGGAGGTTCGCGCCCCCGTGACCGGCAAGGTCATCGCCACCTTTCACGAAAAGACACCCGGGGTCTGGCTGGAACGCATCCCGGCCCCGCGGCGCCGTCCGGTCGCACCTGGACCGGCGCTGGCAGTACAGCTGGTGCAGGGCCAGGCACTGCTTGATGGCCTGGAGGATTTCATTCGGCGAACCGAAGCCCAATCGAAGAAACCCGGCCGTATCCCGGTGGAAACCGAGGAGCTGTTTCGACAACAAGCCGAACACGTCGGACAAAGCGCCAGTGCCCTGGCGCAAGCCATGACCCCTCTCAGCACGATTGACGGCCAGAGCCAGACCGCCACCCGACTGCAGGCGGCGCTTGAGAAAGCAAAGGAGCGACTGTACGACGAGGGTTACCGGGTTCGCGTCGACATGATCAAACGGCAACCGCCGACGGCGGCGCGGGTGGAATGGCTGCTGAGCAAAGGTGAAATCGACATCGTGCGCAACGGTGATCGGCGCCGGCTCAAGGGACCGCGCAAGGATTTTCTTCAGGAATACGAGATTCGCGAGCGTCGTGGGGCAGCGACTCTCTGGTACGCGCACTTTCATTATCCCCGGCTCGACGCGGCCATCAACGCCTTTACCGCTGCTCATTTGAAGACCCGGGAGCAGCGCTTGCTGGCCGGCGCTTTCGACGTACGCGCCGACACTGCAAACCCACAGCTCATCGCGATTTATCGCAGCGAGATCAGCCCGCAACTGGCTCGTGCCCTGTTTTTTTCGCATGCCTGAAATGTCAAAAAGGAAACTGACAATGACCGACTCTGTCGACAACCTCCGCCCCCCCGTCCTGCTGAAGAAAAACCTCGTCGTGCGGCAGACGAGCCAAGGCCCTACCGTCGACGAAGTGGCGGCTCAGATGCTGCGTAAAGCGCTGAAAGAGAGGTTTCCCGAACGCGATATCGACCCCGACCATACGCTCATCGGCACCCCTCAATGGCAATGGGACGACGGTACGCTGACGGCAATGCCCATCCGGTTCGAGTCTCTGACCCAGGCCGTAGTCCGGCAGTTCTTCACCGCCACCAGCGCCAATTACCTGGAAGGCGAACACTTCCTGACAACCGATCCGCAAGCCACACCCGTGCTGCACCTGGACATCGGCATCGAAGCCATCGCCACCCTGCTCAACGACTACGCGCCCCTGCTTTTCACCGCCTTTGGCGAACGTCAGCTGGATTACTGGAACAGCGCCGGACCCAAGTCAACGCGTTGGCAGGAGTTGTCCGATGCCCTGCGCAAAGCCCTTGATGTGCAGACCGACAGTGGCTGGGATGAAAGCCAATGCCACGTGGCCAGAGCCGTCTCGCAGTTCCCGGACAAGCAGCAGAGGCCAACTCGGGCTCCCGAGGTTTCGTCGATCAAGGCCTGCCTGATCGACGTCGATACGGTCGATGACAAGGGCGAGACCCGGCATCTGATCGTCGGCGGCGCGGCCGTGCTCACGGGGCGTTATCGGCAGCGCGACCTGGTGATGATGTACTCGGTAGAGAAAGGTTATGAGTCGTTCGACACTCTGGAATCGCTGGGAGCGTCTTTATCTGATCGCCTGCCCGACCAATTGGCCGGGCGCAACCTGAAGTGGCAGTTGTTCGAGCCCGCGGGCAATTTCTTCGATCATATGGCCTGGGCGTTGATTGCCAGTCAACTCGATGCCATCGCCTCGATCACCAGCGCAGAACTCGCCGCCGATCGCACGCCGTACGCCCCGGACTTGACCCGTGCCGACCATCCCCGCGATACCGGACTGGACGATGCCATTCCCGACTGGCTGATCGGCGCCTCGGCGGCGGACATGGAGCGCTACAGCCGATCGGTCAGTGCGCTGGGCAAGCTATACAAACTGGCGGACAAGAACCTGTTCCGGATTGCGTCCATCACGACCTTCGCTGGCAGGCGTATGCGCGAAGCCATTCTGGCCGATAAAAAATCTGCGGCCGGGCTGCCGCTGGAAACCCTCGAAATCACCATCACCAACAGCTTCGAGTCGGGGGGCCTGACGCTGCCCAACCCCAACGATACTCATACGGAAACCCTGGGTGAGTTTGCACTGCAGAACGCCGCCCCCTACCAGGCAAGCCTGCGCTTCAATCCGCCGCAAACCGTTCCCCGCTGGTTGAATGAGACCTATCTGACAAACATGGCGAGCCAGGTCAACATCGGCCTGGCCTATCCACAGTTGATCAAGGAAAAACTGATCAATGATCGGCCGCAAGCTGCATTACAAGCACAGTTCTATATCAGACAACTCCAGGCTGTGCTGCCGCTTGTTGCACTGGAGAACAAAATCCGTCGCATCGCCGGTTTCAATGAGCAGGGCCATCGCTATGTGTGCGAATGGCTCAAACCGACACCCGCTCATCCGCAACCGGTGGTGATACGCCCTCTGACCTTCATCCGCTCCGGAGAAAGCATCGGTGATACGGTGGACAACATGTTCATCATCGGCCCCCGTCAGCCCGAGGCCGGCCCCTGCGTGCTGTACCGGCCACTGTTCGAACAATCGCTGATGCAGTTCCCTTCTGCGCAAAACCTGCTGTACGCCTTGCACCAACCGGGAGAGCTGAGGGATTCGGTGCTGGCGTGGTTGCCCGATGCAGCCATCAGCTTCAAATACGCTCAATTCACCTTCCCGATCGGCCTGCCCACTCCATGGCTCGGCGCTGAGTTGCTGCTGGAACCCTGGACCTCCGTGAACTGGGCCGGGCCTGTCGAGCTCGGGTCGCAGGAACTGAGCGGCGATGTATTCGCCAAATTGTTCCAGTCCCATGCCCAAGCGATGGCACAACTGGCTGACCGGCAATCGCAATCCAATGCCGAACGCCGCTGGGCCTTGCTGCGAGACAGCGGCTGGGCCGTGTTCAATGTTGCTGCGAACTTTCTCAGCGGCCCGGCTGGCGCGGCCATCTGGATCTGGCAAAGCCTCACTGAAATCGAACATGCGCTGGAGGCGCATCAACGCGGCGACAGGCTCAACGAATGGAGTTCGGTGGGCGACATGTTGCTGACCTTGGGCATTCTCCTGGCCCATCACGCTGCCGTACGCCGCAAGGCCGGCCCACGCCCATGGTCAGACATCGACGACAACGTAGCCGACTTGCCGCAGAAACCGGCCGTAGCGCCCGCCAAACCTGTCGTGACCCTGATTCCCACGCCACTGACCGATGAACTGCCTCCCGCTCATTACAATTCACTGGAAGCCAGCGGCTCCATACCTCGCAGGAGCCCTGCGGCCTTGATCGCGTATCTGCAAGATGCCGCAGTCCCGGCCCCGGACCTGACTGATCCGAATGTGCAGACCTTGCGGCGCGGTCGTGCCAGCCTGTACAGGCTCAATGATCAGCTGTACGCACAGGTCGGCGAACACTGGTACACGGTGATCGAAAACGATGATCAACAGCTGCAGATCGTATTTGCCGGCAATCCGCGGAAAACCGGGCCGCTTCTGGCGCAATTTGCTCAAGGCCAGTGGGTGGTCGATACGCGTCTGCGCCTGCGCGGGGGAGCCGGTGGGCAGAGTCTGCAAAACCGGCTCAGGAGCCAACGCAGGGAAAAGGAGCAACAGCGAAAACAGCTGGAAACCGCGCTGAATGACTTCAAACGCCAGGAACCCGCGGCCGATGCCGCGTTGCAACAGGCACTGGATGAAATGCTCGCGGCCAGCGGCCCTGCGCACGAGCAAGCCACCGAGCGCTATCTCGCACAGGTTGAAACGCTGATTGGCGATTATGACGCCGCCCTGAAAAACCTCGAGCAATGGCGCCAGAAAGGCGGCAGCGAAGGCTATCTGCATGATGTGCTGCGCCTGACCACGCTGCTGCAGAAAAACCTCGCCCTGTGGTTTTCCCTCAAACGCAACGCCTATGCCAGCCTTACCCACAAGCTGGTCGAGAACAACGAGATCGAATCGGACACCGCACTGCAAACTCATATCGAAAATGTCAGACAGACATTGGCATTGAGTCAGGACATGGTGACGCGCCTGCGATTGTCCCAGAGCTCACTGGCCGCTCTCGAAACCCTGGGTAGTGCCGGTATCACCGCTGCACAACGCTTGCGCGCGTTGCTGCCGTCATTCACCGAGTGGGATCTGAAGTCCAACGAAATCGGCATGTCCCACGAGCTGTGCATGCGTAACTCGGCCAACGCAGCGGCCGCGCCGGAGCGTGACGTGGTGGGATTGCTGATCATCGAGGCAGCTACCGCCACCCATCAGCATGCACAATTGCTCAAAACGCCGACCGCGAGAGATGCAATCGCGCTGCACATCGAACGTCTGAGCAAGCTGATCGATGTTTATGCCGACACCGATCAGCGCCTCACAGACCTTCCTGGTGAAATGCCGGACAAACTGGAGCCGACCCAGCTTGAACGAATACGCGGCCTGATCAACGAGTTCCGGCAACTGGCTCAGGATCAATTGAACGCGCTGCTGCCCGAGAACGTTGTCAGCGCCCCACCCGTCCCTCCCAGACCGGCCGTTGCGGGGCCCTCCCGCCCAGCCATAAAAGTGACCAAGAGCCGTCCTCGCGAACCGCAATCCGCCCACGCTTCAACCACAACCGAGCAACCTCTGGAGAGCGTACTGCCGCCGAGGCCGCGTCCGAATCGACAACCGCCGTTGGCAGACATCGATATTGTCGCCAATAGCCTGAAACTGGTTGATGACGTGCAGGCTTTCACGCAACAGACACGCAAGGACGCGTTACGGCCCAACCGGATTCCGGCGGACATGCAGGATCTGTTCGATCAACGAGCAGCGCTTCTGGAGCGAGCGGCGGCCGATGCTGCCCAGGCCCTCGCCCGCATTCGCGCAACTGGCGGCGCAACGCCGCCGGTGGGCAATATCGGGGCGTATCTCACCGCCGATGCCCAGCGATTACGGACCGAAGGCGTCAACCTCCGCGCCAGCATGCTCAAGCAGCGCCAGCCTCGTCAGGCTTATCTGCAATGGATGCTGGACAATCATCAAGTGCAAATCGAACGCAATGTTCAGGGAAGGATCAGGACCAAAAAACGTCGCGATTACTTTCAGGAATACCGGATTCTGGATGTAACCAACAAGCATCAACCATTGTGGCTGGCGCATTTTCACTACGACTCGCTGGAGGCTCCACTGGAAAGCTTCACAGCGGCGCACCTGAAAATCGCTGATGCGCATTTGCAGCAATTCACTGCCGAACGCCGCGAGGCACTCGGCACATTGGCACCGATCGACTATGTGCTGCGACGAATCAGCGACCCGGCGCTGTTTTTCAATCTCGAACCCCAGCCCTGACTCAGGCGACGGGGCGGTCTGGAGCCCGCCCCTTTCAATCCACCTGCCAGGCCCTGCGCAACCTGTCCAGCGCGGCGTCGATCGCCGGTTCAGGCACCGCAGCAAACCCCATCACCAGACCGGCGCGCTGCTCCAGCTCAGCGCCGGCGTCTGGCAACCAATAGCTGCTCAAACCATTGATCTCGACCCCGACGTCACGGGCCAATTCGATCAACTCCCGCTCACGCGCCACGCTGTCGACTGGCACGGTCATATGCAGGCCTGCGGCCACGACGGGCAACGGGCCGACTCCCGGGATGTTCGCCGGCCACCCCTTGAGCAGCGTGTCGCGCCGGCTCAGCGCCGCTCGCCGCATACGGCGGATGTGCCGCTGGAAGTGTCCGCTCGCCATGAATTCGGCCATGACCGCCTGGGTGCTGACTTCGGAATGCCTTACATCCACCGCACGCCGTTGAGCGAACGCCTCCACTAACCCCGGAGGCAGCACCAGATACCCCAGGCGCAATGCCGGAAACGCCACCTTGCCGAACGTGCCGACATACAGCACCCGTCCCTGCCGATCCAGCGCCGCCAAAGGGGCCAGCGGCGCGCCGCTGTAGCGGTACTCGCCGTCGTAGTCGTCCTCGACGATCCAGCCTCCTGTGCGCTCGGCCCAGGCAAGCAGTTCAAGGCGTCGGGCAAGACTCATCACCACCCCGGTGGGATATTGATGGGAAGGCGTTACATAAGTCAGGCAACAGTCGTTCAACCTCGTCAGTTCGGCACAGTCGATGCCCTCGTTATCCACCGCCACACCGTGCAGTTTCGCACCGGCCACGGCGAAGGCGTGACCCGCTGCTCGATACCCCGGATTTTCAATCGCGACGCCGTCACCCGGCTCTACCAGCAACTGTGCACAAAGGCTTATTCCCTGCTGCGCACCGCTGGTGATCACAATTTGTTCAGCTGTGCATTGCATGCCCCGAGAACTGCGCAGATAGGCAGCGATCATCCCGCGCAACCGTGCATCACCGGCCGGATCGCCATAACACAGCTGCTGCAAATCCGGTTTTCGCCAGAAAGCCGCATTCAGCTTGGCCCAGACGTCGAACGGGAACAGATCAAACGCCGGTACACCGACCCGAAAAGCCCGGGGCGGACCACTGGGCGGCCGGGCCAAATGGTTATTTCTGACCCGGGTCAGCGGATCGTTGTGGATAACGTTGCTGGATGGATCCACAGGTAAATCCGGGCATTTTGTGGATAAGACTGTGGGTAAGCCTGTTGAAAACCCTGTGGATACTTTTGTGGACAACTTTTTCGCTGGCAACGCTGCGTGAGGCAAATGCGCAACGTAAGTGCCATCACCGACCCGACCTTCGATGAAGCCTTCGGCATACAGTTGATCGTAGGCGCGCACCACACTGTTACGCGAAATGGCCAGCGCCGCCGCCAGATCACGACTGGCCGGTAGCCGCGTGCCGCTGCACAGCCGCCCGTCCAGTACGCGCAATCGTAATGCCTGATAGAGCTGGCGGCTCAAGCCTTGGCGGCGGTCGAGTTCGATTCCGGCCGGATTGAACGGCATAGACAGTGTGGTCGATTCGGGCATGGCAATGGACCTATGAAATTGGTCATCAATGGCTCTTACAACAGACCAATAGCCTGCCTAGGATGCAGGCATTCGCCAAGGAAAATCTCTCCATGTACACGCCCCGCGCCTTCGCCATCGACGACCTGTCGCAATTGCACGAACTGATCCTCGCCACTCGCCTTGCCATTCTTGTGAGTCACGGTGAAAACGGTCTGCAAGCCAGCCACGTGCCAGTGCTGCTGCACCGCGAACAGGGTCCGAACGGCACGCTGTACGGGCACCTGGCCAAAGCCAATCCGCAATGGAAAGACCTGCGCGACGGCGCTGAAGCGATGCTGATTTTTGCCGGCCCCGACGCCTACGTCAGCCCCGGGTTTTACCCGAGCAAGGCCGAGCACGGCAAAGTCGTGCCGACCTGGAACTACGTCGCCGTGCACGCCTACGGCCACGCCGAAACCTTCAGCGACGGCGGGCGCCTGCTCGACATCGTCAGCACACTGACTGATCGCCATGAAGCCGGACGCGCGCAGCCGTGGAAGGTCGACGACGCGCCAGCCGACTACATCGACGGCATGCTCAAGGCCATCGTCGGTTTCGCCATTCCCATCGACCGCCTCGAAGGCAAGCGCAAGCTCAGCCAGAACCGCAGCGCCGAAGACATTGCCGGCGTGCGCGAAGGCCTGGCTGCCAGCCCCGACATCAATGACCAGACCCTCGCCCACTTGATGCGTTAAGGAAATCAGCATGAGTCAGATCCAGATCCGCCCGGTGACTGCCGGTGATCACACCGCCTGGTTGCCGTTGTGGCAGGCCTACCTGCGCTTCTACAACACCGAGTTGCCGGACACCGTCACGCACAGCACCTGGCAGCGCTTCCTCGACCCGAGCGAACCGACTCATGCCGCCCTCGCCTGGGCCGACGGTAAAGCAGTGGGCATGGTGCATTTCATCTATCACCGTTCCAATTGGAGCATCGAAAACTCCTGTTACCTGCAGGACCTGCTGGTGACGCCGGAGACCCGTGGCACTGGCGTCGGACGCCGGCTGATCGAACACGTCTACGCCACCGCCAAGGCAGACGGTTGCTGCAAGGTGCATTGGCTGACCCACGAAACCAATGCTACCGCGATCCAGCTCTACGAGCGCATCGCCGAGCGCCCGGGGTTCATCCAGTTTCGCAAAGCCATTTAAGGAGCCGCGTACATGACCACTTCACTCGCCGACTGGAAAGGCGTCCCGGCGCCCACCAGCAAACTGCTCGAAGGCCGCTTTATCCGCCTGGAAAGACTTGACCCGGCGCGCCACGGCGACGAGCTGTTCAACGCCCTTGAGGGCCCCGGCGCCGACCCGAAGCTGTGGGATTACTTGCCCTACGGGCCGTTTCCGCAGCGCAACGCGTTCAATGACTGGCTGAACAACCATGCGGCCAGCAGCGATCCGTATTTCTTCAGCATCATCGACCGCGCCTCGGGTCAGGTGCAGGGCATTTTGAGTCTGATGTCGATTGTCCCGGCGCAAGGCCGCATCGAGATCGGCCACGTGACCTTCGGCGCGTCGATGCAGCGCTCGCCGAAAAGCACTGAAGCGGTTTACCTGCTCGCCAAATATGCCTTCGCGCTGGGCTACCGGCGCCTGGAGTGGAAGTGCAACAACGGCAACGCCCGCTCCAAATACGCCGCCGAACGCTTGGGCTTCAGCTTCGAAGGCGTGTTCCGCCAGCACATGGTGGTCAAGGGCCAGAACCGCGATACCGCGTGGTATTCGATTCTGGATTCAGAATGGCCGGCGATTGCGGCAGGGTTCGAGCAGTGGTTGAGCGATGCCAACCAGACGCCGACCGGGCAGGTGAAAGGCTTGGTCGAGTGCCGTAGTTAAATCGTCAAAGCAAAATCGGCAGCTCCTACAGGGTGAACGTCAATCCCATGCAGGAGCTGCCGAAGGCTGCGATCTTTTGATCTGTTGTTTACCCCAGTTTCTGCGCCAGCACCGCAATGTGTTCCGGCCCGATCCCGCAGCAACCGCCCAAATGGCTGGCGCCCCGCTGCTGCCAGTCAATCGCCCAGTGCAGATACCCCGGCGGGTCCAGATCGTCGCGCAACGGATCGAGACCGTCATTGGCCGTTGCCTCTTTCGGTTGCGGTGGAAATGCATTGGCATACGCGCCGATGTGAATCTGCACGCCCAGGCGTTCGAAGGTGGCGCGCGCTGCGTCAATCGCCGCGCCGATCACTTCCGGCTGGCTGCAGTTGAACAGCAGCGTCTCGACGCCCAGCTCCGCCGCCACGGCCGCTGCCTCAGCCACCGGCTCACCGGAACGCAGACGCGGTACTTCGTCGGTGTCTTCATCCTTCAAAGTAAACGACAGCCAGAACGGTTTGCCGTCCTGCGGCAGACCGGCACGAATGGAACGCGCCTCGATGATCGAGCTCTGGGTTTCCGCCAGCCACAGATCGACATGCGGCGCCAGGCCGGTCACCAGTGGCGCCAGCAATTCGTTCACCCGCGTCGCTTCGAACAGATCCGGGCGATAGGAACCGAACAGCGGCGGTAACGAACCGGCCACTCGCACCGCTTTGCCCGACGCCTGCACCGCACGCTGTGCCAGCTCGCCCGCCAACGCCGCCAGAGCCTGGCCTTCAGCGGCAAACCGCGCCTCGCCGATATGAAACGGCACGACCGCATAACTGTTGCTGGTGATCACATTGGCGCCGCTGGCGATGTAGGCGGCGTGCACCGCTTCGACCGCTTGCGGCGCTTCGATCAGGGCCAGCGCCGACCACTCGGGCTGCCGAAACGGCGCCCCGGCGCGTTGCAACTCACGGCCCATGCCGCCATCGAGAATTACCGTGCTTGCTGTGCCCATATGCTTTTCGCTCATATGCTTATGAAAATTACTCACTACCAGAGTAGTTCTTATAACTATTTAATACGCACCATTCGGTTAATAACAACCCCTTTTTTCAGGTGTCGACTGTGAAACTTCAACCGCTACTGGCCTTGGGCCTGACGATTCTGGCCGCGTCCACTCAAGCCTTCGGCGGCGCCACACTCGATCGCGTCGAACAGAAAAAAGAGCTGGTCGGCGTGCTGATGGAAAGCTACCCGCCCTTCTCGTTTCTCAATGAGCAGAATCAACTCGACGGCTTCGACGTCGACGTCGCCAAAGCCGTCGCGGAAAAACTGGGGGTCAAGCTGCGCCTCGAAACGCCATCCTGGGACGTGATCGCTGCCGGCCGCTGGAGCGGGCGCTATGACATCTGCATCTGCTCCATGACCCCAAGCAAGGCGCGCGCCGAAGTGTTCGATTTCCCGGTCGAGTACTACGCCTCGCCCGCCGTGATCGTGGTCAACGCCAAGGACGATCGCATCCACGGCGCCAAGGACTTGAGCGGCAAGAAAGTCGGCCTGACCAGCGCCAGCAGCTACGAAAGTTATCTGAACAAGAATCTGGTCATTGAAGGCGCCGAAGACACGCACCTGGAGTACCCGTTCGAAGATGTGCAGATCGCTCCGTACGATACCGACAACGTCGCCTTCCAGGACCTGGGCCTGGGCGCCGGTGTGCGCCTGGACGCCATCCTCACCAATCTGGTGACCGCGCAGCCGCGCCTGAATCAGGACCAGCGCTTCAAACTGGCCGGCGCGCCGCTGTACTCGGAGCCGAACTCGGTGGCCATCGAGAAGGGTGATGCCGAGTGGGACGCCAAGGTGCGCGAGGTGTTTGCGCAACTCAAGCAGGACGGCACGCTGAGCACGCTGTCGCAGAAATGGATCGGCGCCGATATCAGCCAATGACTGCCTTCCCGACACCTCCACAGCCGCCGCAACCGGTGGCTGAATCGCGCCTGCAACGGCTGTTCGGTTTCCGCACGCGCCTGTACCTGACCTGGGCGGCGATGTTCAGCCTGTTCGCCGGGTTTTTCCTGAGCTTCGATCTGAAGCTCTCGATCATCCTCGACAAGCTGCCGAATCTGCTCGGCGTGCACCTGGCGCCCAACGGCTTTCTGCAGGGCGCGGCGCTGACCCTGTTTCTTTGCGCGTGCGCCATCGTCGCCTCGTCCTTGCTGGGCTTCGTCACCGCCCTCGCGCGCCTGTCGAAAAGCGCCGTGGCGTTCGGGATCGCCAGTTTCTACACCTCGTTCTTTCGCGGCACGCCGCTGCTGATCCAGATCCTGTTGATCTACCTCGGCCTGCCGCAACTGGGCGTGGTGCCCGGCGCAGTGGTCGCCGGGATCATTGCCCTGTCACTCAACTATGGCGCGTACCTGAGCGAGATTTTCCGCGCCGGCATTCTCGGCGTGCCCTACGGCCAACGCGAAGCTTCGCTGGCGCTGGGCATGCGCGAGAGCGTGATCTTCTGGCGCATCACCCTGCCCCAGGCGATGCGCACAATCATCCCGCCGACCACCAACCAGTTCATCTCGATGCTCAAGGACTCGTCACTGATCTCGGTGATGGGCGTCTGGGAAGTGATGTTTCTGGCGCAGTCCTACGGACGCTCGAGCTACCGCTACATCGAGATGCTGACCACGGCGGCGATCATTTACTGGCTGATGTCGATCGGTCTGGAGCTGATTCAGGCGCGCATGGAACGGCATTATGGCAAGGCTTATGTGCGGCGTAGCTGAGCTGATGCGTCGACAGACATCTACCACGGGCGGATCGAGCAGTGGCAGATGAGTTTCTGATCATTACCAGCGGCCAGTGACAACACAACTTGTAGGAAAGGGCAGCAGGCCGGCAGGACGTAATGCGCAAATCTGCGTTGATCCGGCCTTTTCCGCCGATCAAAACGACGTAGCCCGCAGCACCGGGCGATCCGGCTGACATCGGTGCCTGCAGCCTCCAACTTAGAGTTTGGCCTCCTTCCAAGAGAGGCTGAACTCGATGCCCGTTCAATTCCACTTTCGACCGAAACACCTGACACTGGCCATTACTCTGGCGATGGGATGTGCTGATCTGTCCATGGCTCAGGACACACCGCCCGACACTCAAGGCATCTCTCCCGCCCCCTCTGAAACGTTCAAATCAGCGATCAACGCTTTCGCCAATCATCCGGACACCGTCCAACTGAAGGTCAGCAAAGCGTATCCGGCGCAGGAAGGTGTAGCGCTGGCGCTCGATGGCCGCAACGATCTTGTCACCGTGCAATCTCGCGGCAGTTTCGCCGGTCTGGTCGACGGTGGCGGGGGCGACAATCTGCTGCAACTCGACGCGAACAAGAAAGGCGTGCTGGGTGAAACCCGTAACTTCAGCGGGCTGGAGGTCAGGCGCGGGAACTGGACCCGTAGCGGACCGGGTGATTTCAACATCGGCGTACTGGTCCATCCGAAGGCAATGCTGGTCAACGATGGGCAAATTCTGGGTACGGCAGTGACCGAGGGGATTCTGATCAACAAAGGAGCGATCAATGGCGGCGCCACTGTCGCGTCTGGGGGTGACCTGACCAACCAGGGCCTCATCGACGGCACGGTGGATGTTCATGAAAACGCCCATATAGCCGGGAATGGTGCGGTTAATCATTTGAACCTGCACGGACGCATGACCGTCGACGATGTCTATGGCGCCCCCAAGATCGCGGGAGATCTGCGCCTGGCCCGTTCTGCCGTACTGGCCTATGCCGTGGATGCCTCCGGCAACAGTCAGACGGTGGTCGTAAAAGGAACCGCTCATTTGGGTGACGCCACCCTGAAACTCGTCACCGCCGGCGACTATCTGCAAAGCAGTCAGCACACTGTTCTGCAAGCGGAAAAGATTGAGGGACAGTTTGGCACCGTTGAAAACGATCTGGCCTACATGACCCCGACGCTGCACTACGAAGCACAACGAGTGGGCTTGCTCTATACCCGTAACGATGTGCCGCTCGAAAAACTTGCGACCACGCAGAGTAGTCAGGCGCTCGCCCAGAGCATTGACGAGACACCTTCCCCATCTCAGCAACCTCAGCAACCTCAGCAACCTCAGCAACCTCAGCAACCTCAGCAACCTCAGCAACCTCAGCAACCTCAGCAACCTCAGCAACCTCAGCAACCTCAGCAACCTCAGCAACCTCAGCAACCTCAGCAACCTCAAGAGCCTGAGGCACTTCGCCAGACAAGCAAAGCCATCAGCGCGGCCACACCTCAAAATGCTGCCGTCACGGC
Organism: Pseudomonas sp. AO-1; assembly: GCF_019775695.1. Classification (NCBI taxonomy): domain Bacteria; kingdom Pseudomonadati; phylum Pseudomonadota; class Gammaproteobacteria; order Pseudomonadales; family Pseudomonadaceae; genus Pseudomonas; species Pseudomonas sp. AO-1. The sequence continues at coordinate 149,691 of NZ_CP079947.1, read as the reverse complement.
CCTGCTCGGCTCCAGCAAGCCGACGGCCAGCCTGGCCCTCGAACAACTCGCCGCCGGCAGCAACGCCAACCTCGCCAAAGCCACACTGAGCAGCGTCAATCCGCTCGGCGCCAGCATGCTTTCGGCCATGCATCAACTGGACAGCGGCAATGGCGCGCCGAGCTCTGGGAATGCACCGCGTCTGACGGCTGGTGGCGAAGGCAACGGGCGGGTCTGGCTGCAAGCACTGGGGCATGGCGGCCAGGTTGATCGTGACGCCGCCAGTGTTCTGAAGCATTCCACCCAAGGTCTGGTCATGGGGGCCGACTGGCGAATCGACGAACAATGGCATGTCGGCCTGATGGGTGCAAAAGCGCAAACCCGCTTCGATGCCCAACAGTTCGACGGTGATCTCGACAGCTGGCACCTCGGCGCCTACGCGCTGCGTCAGGATGGCCCGTTCGCCTTGCGCTTGGGCGCCTCGTACGGCAGCCATGACGGCAGCGGCAAACGTCGAGTCGACTTCAATGGTTTCAGCGATCGGCTCAAGGGTCGCTATGACGCCAGCACCCAGCACGCGTTTGCCGAAGTCGGCTACAACCTCGGTCGTGGCAACGTCAGCATCGAGCCGTTCGCCAGCGTCGGTTATCAACGCTATCAACGTGACGGCTACACCGAGAACGGTGGCGATGCGGCGCTCAAGGTTCAGGGTCAGACCCAGGCGAATCCGAGCAGCACCCTCGGCCTGCGCCTGGCGAACACCAGCCAGCTGTCCAACGGTATGCAACTGACGCCGCGTTTGAGCGCGAGCGTGAAACACACCTACGGCGATCTGGATAACGTAACGCGCCAGCACCTGGTCAAGGGTGGCAAAAGCTTTGAAGTCACTGGCGCCGAGATGGATCGCAACAGCTTCACGCTGGATGCAGGTCTGGATCTGACCCTGTCCGCCCGTAACACTCTGGGCATTGGCCTCAGCGGCGAGGCCGGCAACGACAGCCGCAGTTACGGCGTGACAGGCCAGTGGCGCATGGCGTTCTGACACAACGCTACGTGTAGGAGCTGCCGCAGGCCCGAGCCTGCGGCAGCCCCTACAAAGAACAGCATATTGCAGGCGAAAAAAAAGGGGAGCACATGCCCCCCCGAGGTTTAAAGCGTTGGATCGCGGCGGTTATCTCAGCCTTCGATCTCGATCAGGATTTCGCCCGGGTTGACCCGGTCGCCCTTGGCCACATGAATGGCGGTGACCTTGCCGGCAATCGCTGCCTGGACTTCGGTTTCCATCTTCATCGCTTCGGTGATCAATACAGCCTGGCCAGCCTTGACGGTGTCGCCCTCCTTGACCAGCACATCGACGATGTTGCCTGGCATGGTGGTGCTGACATGGCCCGGTGCCGACGCCTGCTTGCGTTTGCTGCTGCCACCGCCGACAAATTCGTTGAGCGGTTCGAACACCACTTCTTCCGGCATGCCATCGATGGACAGGTAGAAGTGACGCTTGCCTTCGGCCTTCACGCCGACACCGGTGATGTCGACGCGGTAGGTTTCGCCGTGGACGTCGATGACAAACTCGGTCGGCACGCCTTCGCCGCCGGCCTTCGCCACACCACCGGCCTCAGGGATCGGCAACAGCACTTCCGGAACGAGGGTGCCGGCGGCACGCTCTTCGAGGAATTTGCGGCCGATGTCCGGGAACATGGCGAAAGTCAGCACGTCTTCTTCGGACTTGGCCAGTGCGCCGATGTCGGCACGCAGCTTGGTCATCTCCGGCTTGAGCAGATCGGCCGGACGTACATCGATCACCTCTTCACTGCCGATGGCCTGACGACGCAGTTTTTCATTCACCACGCCCGGCGCCTTGCCGTAACCGCCCTGCAGGTACAGCTTCACTTCGTTGGTGATGGTTTTGTAGCGCTCGCCGGCCAGCACGTTGAAGAACGCCTGGGTGCCTACGATCTGCGACGTCGGAGTCACCAGCGGCGGGAAGCCGAGGTCTTCACGTACCCGCGGAATTTCCGCCAGCACTTCGGCCATGCGGTTCAGCGCGCCCTGCTCTTTCAGCTGGTTGGCAAGGTTGGAGATCATCCCGCCCGGCACCTGATTGACTTGCACACGGGTATCGACTGCGGTGAATTCGCTTTCGAACTGGTGGTACTTCTTGCGTACGGCGTAGAAGTACAGACCGATTTCCTGCAGCAGCTCCAGGTTCAGACCGGTGTCGTACTCGGTGCCTTTGAGCGCAGCAACCATCGACTCGGTGCCCGGATGACTGGTGCCCGAGGCGAAGCTGGAGATCGCGGTGTCGATGTGATCGGCGCCGTTTTCAATGGCTTTCAATTGGCACATCGCCGCCAGACCAGCCGTGTCATGCGAGTGGATGAACACTGGCAGCGACTGCTCGGCCTTCAACGCTCGCACCAGTTCACCGGTGGCATATGGCGTGAGCAGACCGGCCATGTCCTTGATCGCCACCGAGTCGCAACCCATGGCTTCCATCTGCTTGGCCTGCGCCACGAACGCGTCGATGGTGTGCACCGGACTGGTGGTGTAGGCGATAGTGCCTTGCGCATGTTTGCCGGCAGCTTTCACCGCTTCGATGGCCACGCGCAGGTTACGCACATCGTTCATTGCGTCGAAGATGCGGAATACGTCGATGCCATTGACCGCAGCCTTGGCGACAAAGGCTTTGACCACATCATCGCTGTAATGGCGGTAGCCGAGCAGGTTCTGCCCGCGCAGAAGCATTTGCAGGCGGGTGTTGGGCAACGCGGCGCGCAGTTGGCGCAGGCGCTCCCACGGGTCTTCTTTCAGAAAGCGTACGCAGGCGTCGAACGTCGCACCGCCCCAGCATTCCAGCGACCAATAGCCGACTTTGTCGAGTTTGTCGCAGATCGGCAGCATGTCTTCGGTGCGCATACGGGTGGCGAGCAGCGATTGGTGAGCGTCGCGCAGGATGGTGTCGGTGACAAAGATCTTCTTGCTCATTCTTATAATCCTCACAGGCCTGCGTGGGCGGCGATGGCGGCGGCGATGGCCAGAGCCAGCTCTTCGGGTTTGCGCTTGATCGAGTAGTTGGTCAGTTCAGGGTGGCTTTCAACGAAGCTGGTATTGAACTGGCCGCTACGGAATTCCGGATTGCGCAGGATTTCCTGGTAGTACGCGGCGGTGGTCTTCACGCCTTGCAGGCGCATGTCGTCCAGCGCGCGCAGGCAACGGTCCATCGCCTCTTCCCAGGTCAGCGCCCAGACCACCAGTTTCAGGCACATCGAGTCGTAGAACGGCGGAATGGTGTAACCGGTATAGATCGCCGTGTCGGTGCGCACGCCCGGGCCGCCGGGGGCGTAGTAGCGGGTGATCTTGCCGAAGCTCGGCAGGAAGTTGTTTTTCGGGTCTTCGGCGTTGATGCGAAACTGCAACGCAAAACCACGGTGCTGGATGTCTTCCTGTTTCACCGACAGCGGCAGGCCGGAGGCGATGCGGATCTGTTCGCGGACGATGTCGATCCCGGTGATTTCTTCGGTGATGGTGTGCTCCACCTGCACCCGGGTGTTCATCTCCATGAAGTACACCTCGCCCTCGGCGAGCAGAAACTCCACGGTGCCGGCGTTCTCGTAACCCACAGCCTTGGCCGCACGCACTGACAGGTCGCCGATGTAGGCGCGCTGTTCCGGGGTCAGTTGCGGGCTCGGGGCAATCTCGATCAGCTTCTGGTTGCGGCGCTGGATCGAGCAGTCACGCTCGAACAAGTGCACGACATTGCCGAAGCTGTCGCCGAGGATCTGCGCTTCAATGTGTTTCGGGTTGACGATGCATTTTTCCAGGAACACTTCCGCCGAACCGAAAGCCTTGGTCGCTTCGGAAATCACCCGAGGGAAATTCTGTTCGAGTTCTTCGCGGCTGTTGCAGCGACGGATGCCGCGCCCGCCACCACCAGAGGTAGCCTTGAGCATCACCGGATAACCGATGCGGTCGCCTTCGGCCAAGGCTTCTTCGATACCGGAGACGTTGCCTTCGGTGCCTGGGGTGACGGGGACGCCGGCCTTGATCATGCTGCGCCGGGCTTCGGTCTTGTCGCCCATGCGGCGAATGACTTCCGCCGACGGGCCAATGAACTTGATTCCGCGTTCGGCGCAAATGTCTGCCAGCTCAGCATTTTCCGAAAGGAAGCCGTAACCGGGATGCAATGCATCGCAACCGGTTTCCACCGCCAGATTCACCAGCTTGCGCGGGTTCAGATAACCGGCCAGAGGCTCGGCACCAATGCTGTGGGCTTCGTCCGCGCGCTTCACATGCAGGGCATGGCGGTCGGCGTCGGAAAAAATCGCAACCGAGCGAATGCCCATTTCGGCGCAGGCTCGCACGATTCGTACGGCAATCTCACCACGGTTGGCGATCAGGATCTTTGTTATCACTTGGAGGTTCCCTTGAGCCGGTGGCACCACGACCTGCTAGACCCAGGTCGACGCGTGACTAAATGTTTCAATTTAGTCGCAGCCCCACACTAGCGCTCGCAAGGGATTAACAAAAATGAATAAAAATTGGGTCAGGCATAAGCAAAGACTTATAGTTAAGCCATCAGCCTGTAGCCAGAGCCTATAAGAAATGCGTAAGTCCTTGATGCGTATGACATTACGCCAATTGCAGATCTTCAACGAAGTGTGTGATTTACGTTCCTACAGCCGCGCTGCCGATGAAATGTCTCTCACACAACCGGCCGTCAGCCTACAGATTCGTCAGTTGGAAGAGCTGATCGGGCAGCCGTTATTCGATTATGTCGGCAAAAAACTCTACATGACCGAGGCCGCCGAAGCCCTGCAGCGCGCCAGCCGGGATATTTTCGGCCGCCTGGAAAACCTCGACATGCAGCTGTCGGACATGCAGGGCTCGCTGCAAGGCCAGTTGAAGCTGGCAGTGGAATCCAGTGCCAAATACTTCGTGCCGCACCTGTTCGCCGCGTTCAAGCGCCAGCACCCGGAAGTGAACCTGCAGCTGACTGTGGTCAACCGCGGCCAGGTGATTCGCCGCCTCTCGGACAACCGCGATGATCTGGTGATCATGTCGATGGTGCCGCAGGACATGGGGCTGGAGTTTCTGCCGTTTCTGAACAACCCGATTGTCGCCGTGGCGCGCCCGGACCATCCGCTGGCGCACATGGGGCCGCTGCGCCTGCAGGATCTTGAGCCTTACACGCTGCTGATCCGCGAACCGGGTTCAGGTACGCGATTGGCCTGTGAAGAGTATTTCAAAGAGAAACGCGTGCACTTCACCCAGACTCAGGAAGTGGCCTCGGCCGAAGCTCAACGTGAATGCGTCGTGGCGGGCCTGGGCCTGGCGCTGTTGACGCGCCACGCCCTGAACCTGGAACTGGCGACCGGCGGTTTGGTGGAGCTGCCGGTCGAAGAGTTGCCGCTGTTTCGCAGCTGGTGTCTGGTGCAAGCCAAGGCCAAACGGCTGTCACCGGTGGCGCATGCCTTCCTGGCGTTTATCCGCAGCGAGCGGGTGCAGATCAGCGCGCTGGTTGAGCGTTTCGACGGGAAACTGCCGGTGCGGCCTGCCAGTAGTTGAGTTCGATGTCCTCGGGAAAATCGCTGATTTCGCTCTGAAGCTGACGGAGTTCGAAGCGATCTTCGATGGCGCGACGGAATTCCATGCGGCGCTGGTCTTCCTGCTGACGACGGGTTTTCGCGGCGCTGTTGCGTTCTTCGTAGGGCTGAGCCATTTCGAGTCTCCCAAGGCGAGTACGGGAGTTTCACGATAGGCGTGGGGGATGACGGTTTGGCTGCGCGGGGATGACAGTGCGATGAAACTTTGCAAATTGCGTTTCATTGTGGCGAGGGAGCTTGCTCCCGCTGGACTGCGAAGCAGGCCCGGCCTTTCAGGGCCGCTGCACGCCCCATCGGGAGCAAGCTCCCTCGCCACAAAAGCAGGCTTCAGTCGTCCAGAGCTTTCACGGCCTTGGGGGACAGCCGCAAGCTGCGCAGGCTGCGCTTAACGCTCTTCAGGTGGTTAACCAGACTCGGCCCACGCGCCATCGCCACGCCCATCGCCAGCACGTCGATCACCACCAGATGCGCAATGCGCGAGGTCAGCGGTGTGTAGATCTCGGTGTCTTCGTGTACATCGATGGCCAGGTTGACCGTCGACAGCTCGGCCAACGGTGTCTGGCTCGGGCACAAAGTGATCAGCGAGGCGCCGCTCTCGCGCACCAGGTTGGCAGTGATCAGCAGATCCTTGGAACGCCCGGACTGGGAAATACAGATCGCCACGTCGGTCGGCTTCAAGGTCACCGCCGACATCGCCTGCATGTGCGGGTCGGAATACGCCGCAGCGGTCAGCAGCAGACGGAAGAACTTGTGCTGCGCATCCGCCGCCACCGCGCCCGACGCACCAAAGCCGTAGAACTCGACGCGCTGCGCCTGGGACATCAGCGTCACGGCACGCTGCAATTCCACCGGATCGAGCTTCTCGCGAACCTCCATCAGCGTATGCAATGTGGTGTCGAAAATTTTCAGGCTGTAGTCGGCGACCGAGTCGTCTTCATGGATCGCGAACTGGCCGAAGCTGGCACCGGCGGCCAGGCTCTGCGCCAGTTTGAGCTTGAGATCCTGAAACCCGGAGCAGCCAATGGCACGGCAGAAGCGCACGATGGTCGGCTCGCTGATGCCGACGCTGTGGGCCAGGTCGGCCATGGAACTGTGCATCACCGCCGCAGGGTCAAGCAGCACGTGGTCGGCGACCTTGAGCTCCGACTTGCGTAACAGGTGACGTGACTGGGCGATGTGTTGCAGCAGATTCAAGGGGCTGGACTCTTCTTATGGGCAAGGATGTAGCACGCTTGTAGTTATACTACATGAATTGGCTTTTTGCCTGCTCAATGCGTAACTCCATGTCCCCATATCAGGCGCGATGGAGTGCATGTAGCCCTTAAAGCGGTTTTTCCTGTTCGCGCAACAGCCCGGCCAGACGGTCGGCCTCCACCGGACGACTGATCAGATAACCCTGCACTTCGTCGCAGCGCTCGACGCGTAGAAACTCCAGCTGCTCTTGCCGCTCGACACCTTCGGCCACCACCTTCAACGACAGCCCGTGAGCCATGGCGATGATCGCCCGGGTGATCGCCGCATCCTCACTGCCCTGCCCCAGCCCACGAATGAACGCCTGATCGATCTTCACGTAATCCACCGGAATCCGTTTGAGGTAACTCAGCGACGAGTAGCCGGTGCCGAAATCGTCGATTGCCAGCTTCACCCCCAGATCGCGCAGTTGCTGGAAGGTCGCGATGATGTGTTCGACGCTGTCGAGCAACTGGCTTTCGGTGAGTTCCAGTTCGAGGTAGTGCGGCGCCAGCCCGGTTTCCTCCAGCACCTGGCGCACCAGACTGACCAGTTTGCCCTGCCGCAGTTGATGCACCGACAGGTTCACCGATACCCGAATCGGCGCCAGCCCCTGACGCTGCCATTCGCACGCCTGCCAGCAGGCCTGGCGCAGCACGAATTCGCCGATCGGGCCGATCAGTCCGGTTTCCTCGGCCAGACCGATGAAGTCCCCCGGCGGCACCCGGCCCATGGTCGGATGATCCCAGCGCACCAGCGCTTCCGCCGCATTCAGGCGCCCGGTTTGCAGGCACAGCTTCGGCTGGTAGAACACCTTGAGTTGCTTGTCTTCGATGGCTTTGCGCAACTGGTTCTCCAGTTGCAGACGTTCAAGGGTGCTGGCCTGCAAGCTGTCGGTATAGAACTGAAAATTGTTGCCGCCCAGGTGCTTGGCGTGTTGCATGGCCATGTTCGACTGACTGACCAGCGCGGAAATCTCTCGGGCGTTGTCCGGCAGCATGCTGATGCCCATCGAGGCACTGACCACCAGTTCATGCCCTTCGACCGTCAACGGCAGGCGCAGCTTGCTCGACAGCCGCGTGGCGACCCGTGCCAGGCTCGACAGGTTGCCGTAAGCATCGAACAGCACGGCAAACTCGTCACCGGACAGTCGCGCGATGGTGTCAGCCTCCGGCAATGCATTGACCAGGCGTCGGGCCATTTTCTGCAGCAGTTGGTCCGCGACCTCGTGACCGAGGCTGTCGTTGAGCAGCTTGAAGCGATCGAGATTGATGTGCAGCAGCGCCAGGCTGCGCCGGCCGCCCTGACGCACGCGCTGATGGGCTTCGTGCAGGCGCTCGCGGAACAGTGAGCGGTTGGCCAGCCCGGTGAGCTCATCGTAGTGCGTCAGGTAGCGCATGCGTTCTTCGGATTCGCGCCGCGCGGAAAGATCGGCGAAGAAGCCAACGATATGACTGACGTTTCCCCGACTGTCGCGCACCGCGTTGAGTTGCAGCCACTGCGGATACAGCTCGCCGTTCTTGCGGGTTTCCACCAGTTCGCCCTGCCAGCTGCCGTGCTGCTCCAGTGCGTGGCGGATCGAAACGTAATGTCGCCGCGCATCACGACTGCACGGCAGCTCGACGACATTGCGCCCGAGCATGTCTTCGATGTCATAACCGGTGACCCGGCTGAACGCCTGATTGATCGCGATCAGCGCGTAGTTCGGGTCGAGAATGACGATGCCTTCGCTGGCCGCTTCGAACACCGTGGCCGCCAGTCGCTGCTGTTCTTCGAGGCTTTTGCTCGCGCTGATGTCGCGCCGGGTGCCGACCATGCGGATCACCCGGCCACTGTCACTGCGCTCCACGGCGCGACCGCGGTCTTCGATCCATACCCAATGGCCGTCACCGTGCCGTACGCGGTATTCGATCTGATAGTCCTCGGAGCGCCCCTTCAGGTGCTCGATCAGCGCCTGCTTGAGTCCGGGCACATCCTCGGGGTGCAGGCGTGGCTTGAGGTCGCGCAGGATCGCCGTGACATATTCAGGCGCGAGGCCGAACAGCTCCTGAATCTGCGTGTGATGGACTTCGTCGGTCTGCAGGTTCCAGTCCCACAGCCCCAGCTCACTGGCCTTCAACGCCAGGGCCAGGCGGGCTTCGCTTTTGCTCAGCGCCTGGTTGGCCACGTCCAGTTGGCGGCTGCGCTGTGCCACCCGGTCTTCCAGCTCGATCTGCGCTTCACGCAATTGGCCCTCGGCACAGCGCCGCTGTTCGATCTCCTTGGCCAGCGCCTGATTGAGCTGCTCGCTGCGGTTCTGCGCTTGCTGCAGGTGTTCGATCAGGTGCTGATTCTGAAACCGTCGCAGCAAGCCACGATCAATCAGCCGATTGACCTGCCAGGCGACCACGCTCAGCGAACCGAGCAGAATCAGCCCGAGCCAGCCCCAACCGCGCGCCTGCTCATCACCGCCCCAGAACAGGTAGCCTATCGCCGGCAGCAGGCACGGCAAGGTAAAGGACAGAAACGCCGGCAGGCTGACGGCGTAGGCAACGCTGGCCGATAACGTCGCGGCACCGATCAGGCCGAACACCCAGGCTTGCTGCATGAAGTTGTCGGCAGGCACCAGGGCGATGCCGGCACCGGCCAGGGTCAGACCGGTCATGGTCGAGCCGAGCAGGAACATGCGAAACCAGATCGGCTGGGCCTGGCGATCCGGGATCGCCGAATCGAACGCCGCGACCTGAATCACCCGCAGTGCCACCAGCGACAACAACCAGACCAGCCAGATGCTGACCACGAAATAGCGCTGCGGGCTCCAGAGCAAAGCGGCGCAGACCAGACCATTGAGCAACATGAACATCGTCGGCAGCAGCGAGCCCTGATACAGCAGGCGCGTGCGTTCGACCGCCATTTCGACGGCGTAATGCTTGCGGATGACCCGGGGTTCCACAGAGGGGCCCGACAGGTCTGAGCTGAGGGTCTTGTGCAATGTTGTTGTTCTTATAAGAGTGAGCATTGGGCCCGAAACGTGGACGGAGCATACACAAGCAGACCCCGTTGCCAAACTGCTCCAGATCATAATTTGCCGGAAACTTTTCCCGTCCGATCACCGGCAAAACCCGCAAAGCGAGGCGGGCCGAAGCCTGTAGCCAGTGACCGACCGGTCGTCATCGACGGCGCTTTCATCGGCTAATGCAAAGCTCGGTTTGCCCGGGCCTGCGGCGCACCCTAGAATGCCCCGATGCGCGATGATCTCTCCCTTCTGCTGAACTCCCTCAACGATGCCCAACGCCAGGCCGTAGCAGCCCCCGTTGGCCGTCAGTTGGTCCTGGCCGGTGCCGGTTCCGGTAAAACCCGAGTGCTGGTGCACCGTATCGCCTGGTTGATCCAGGTCGAAAACGCCTCGCCCCACTCCATTCTGTCGGTGACCTTCACCAACAAGGCCGCTGCCGAGATGCGTCACCGCATCGAGCAGTTGCTGGGTATCAACCCGGCCGGCATGTGGGTCGGCACCTTCCACGGCCTGGCGCACCGCCTGTTGCGGGCGCACTGGCAGGAAGCCGGGTTGAGCCAGACTTTCCAGATTCTTGACAGCGACGACCAGCAGCGACTGGTCAAGCGGGTGATCCGCGAGCTGGGGCTGGACGAGCAACGCTGGCCGGCGCGTCAGGCCCAGTGGTTCATCAACGGGCAGAAAGACGAAGGTCTGCGCCCACAGCACATTCAGGCCAGCGGCGACTTGTACCTGGCGACCATGCGCGGCATCTATGAAGCCTACGAGGCGGCCTGCCAGCGCGCCGGGGTCATCGATTTTTCCGAACTGCTGCTGCGCGCCCTCGACCTGTGGCGCGATCACCCGGGTCTGCTGGCGCACTATCAAAAGCGCTTTCGCCACATCCTCGTCGACGAGTTCCAGGACACCAACGCCGTGCAGTACGCCTGGTTGCGCCTGCTCGGCAAGGGCGGTGACAGCCTGATGGTGGTCGGCGACGACGATCAGTCGATCTACGGCTGGCGCGGGGCGAAAATCGAGAACATTCATCAGTACTCGTCCGACTTCCCGGATTCGGTAACCATTCGCCTGGAGCAGAACTACCGCTCCACCGCTGGCATCCTCAAGGCGGCCAACGCCTTGATCGCCAACAACACCGGACGCCTCGGCAAAGAGCTGTGGACCGACGGTGGCGATGGCGAAGCCATCAACCTGTATGCCGCGTTCAACGAACACGACGAAGCACGCTACGTTGTCGAAACCATCGAAAGCGCGCTGAAAACCGGCCTGGCTCGCAGCGATATCGCGATTCTCTACCGCTCCAACGCCCAATCGCGCGTTTTGGAAGAAGCCTTGCTGCGCGAGCGCATTCCGTACCGCATCTATGGCGGCCAGCGCTTCTTCGAGCGCGCGGAAATCAAGAACGCCATGGCCTACCTGCGTTTGCTGGAAGGTCGCGGCAACGATGCGGCACTGGAGCGGGTCATCAACGTCCCGGCCCGCGGCATTGGCGAAAAAACCGTCGAGGCGATCCGCGACCATGCCCGTCACAGCGATGTGTCGATGTGGGAAGCGATGCGGCAACTGGTCGCCAATAAAGGCCTGACCGGTCGTGCTGCCGGCGCCTTGGGGGCGTTTATCGAGCTGATCGAGAACCTTGCCGCCAAGTGCATGGAGATGCCGTTGCATTTGATGACCCAGACCGTCATCGAGCAATCGGGGCTGATCGCCTATCACGAAGCGGAAAAAGGCGAGAAAGGCCAGGCCCGGGTGGAAAACCTTGAGGAACTGGTCAGCGCCGCGCGCAACTTCGAAAACACCGAAGAAGACGAAGAGCTGACGCCACTGGCGGCATTCCTCGGCCACGCGTCGCTGGAAGCCGGCGACACTCAGGCCGACGAGCATGAAGACAGCATTCAACTGATGACCCTGCACAGCGCCAAAGGCCTGGAATTCCCTTACGTGTTCCTGGTGGGCATGGAAGAAGGCCTGTTCCCGCACAAGATGAGCCTGGAAGAACCGGGGCGCCTTGAAGAGGAACGCCGTCTGGCCTACGTCGGCATCACCCGCGCCATGCAGAATCTGGTGATGACCTATGCTGAAACACGACGCCTGTACGGCAGCGAGACCTACAACAAGGTTTCGCGTTTCGTCCGCGAGGTGCCGAAGGGTCTGATCCAGGAAGTGCGTCTGTCGAACAGCGTCAGCCGACCGTTTGGCGGCAACCAGTCGATGAGCGGCAGCAACCTGTTCAGCGGCAGCGAGATTCCGGAAACCGGCTTCAGCCTGGGTCAGGCAGTACGCCATTCAATCTTCGGCGACGGCGTGATCCTCAACTTCGAAGGTTCCGGCGCGCAGGCACGGGTGCAGGTGAATTTCAGCGAAGGCAGCAAGTGGCTGATGCTGGGGTACGCCAAGCTGGAAGCGATCTGACGCCGGTTTCGCTTTTCTGTGGGAGCGAGTCTGCTCGCGAATGACATCACCGTGGTTGATCTGATAAACCGCAGTGTGGCTTTCGCGAGCAGGCTCGCTCCCACAGGGGTCGGCGTTGGATGATCTAACAAGGACATATCCATGGGCTCAGGCTTCTTCTCTTCCTGGACATTCTGGGCCTTGCTCTCGGCGACGTTCGCCGCGCTGACGGCGATTTTTGCCAAGATCGGCATCGAAAACGTCAATTCCGACTTCGCCACTCTGCTGCGTACTATCGTGGTACTGGTCAGTCTGGCCTTGATTTTGTACGCGACGGGCCAATATCAGTCATTGGGATCAATTTCCGCCAAGAGCTACCTGTTCCTGCTGTTGTCCGGCCTGGGTACCGGCGCGTCGTGGCTGTGCTACTTCCGCGCGCTGAAAGTCGGCCCGGCTTCGCTGGTCGCGCCAGTGGACAAGCTCAGCGTGGTACTGGTGGCGGTGCTCGGCGTGATCCTGCTGGGCGAGAAACTCGACCTGCGCCAATGGGGCGGTATCGGCTTGATCACCGCGGGTGTGGTGATGTTGGCGTTGCGTCGATAAGCAAGTTTCCCGCTGAACCTATCCCATTTTCCTACAGACAAAAGTACATGGCCTGATTGCCTCGACCGAGCTGAACGTAACCTGTCAGGCAAAAGCCCGAAACACTCTCTCGCTAGCCAGTAACACTTCAGCTGTGCAACATGGCGCGCGTGTCTCCACAAACGGGAATTCCCTTTATGAAACGTTTTCTTAGCATCGCCATGGCGTTGTGCATCGGCCTGACGATGAGCCTCGACGCCAACGCCAAGCGCTTTGGTGGTGGCAAAAGTGCAGGCGCTGCGCCGACGCACCAGACCAGCCAGATGGCTCCTTCTTCCCCAGGCATGGGCGGCGCAGCAGCGACCGCTGGTGCAGCCGGCGCTGCCGGTGCCGCGGCCAAGGCTGGCGGCGCTTCGAAATGGCTCGGCCCTCTGGCCGGTATCGCCGCCGGTGGCCTGCTCGCGTCCATGTTCATGGGCGGCGGCTTCCAGGGCATGCAGATCTTCGACATCCTGATCATGGCCGTGATCGCGTTCGTGATCTTCCGCTTCATCGCCGCTCGTCGACGCAAGCAGCAGGAGCACCTGGCTCCGGCCGGCGCGCCGATGCAGCGTGAAGTATTCGAACAGAAGCCTGCTGCCATGGGTTCGATCTTCGGTGGTTCGGCTGCTCCGGCTGCCGCTCGTCCGGTGATCAACGCACCAGCCTGGTTCAACGAACAGCGCTTCCTTGAAGCCGCGCGCAGCCACTTCCAGTCGCTGCAGCAGCACTGGGACGCCAACGAAATGGACAAGATCGCCGAGTTCGTGACCCCGCAGATGCTCGAGTTCCTCAAGCGCGAGCGTGCGGATCTGGGCGACGGCTTCCAGTCGACCTACATCGACAACCTGCAAGTGCAGCTGGACGGCGTGGATGATCGCGCCGACAAGACCATCGCCACCCTGACCTTCAGCGGCGTGTCGAAGACCTCGCGTTTCGACCAAGGCGAAGTGTTCAGCGAGAGCTGGAACATGGAACGTCCACAGGGCGAGAACCAGCCTTGGCTGGTGGCCGGTATCCGCCAGAACGGCTGATCCCCATCGCGTTACGCATGTGGTAATAAAACCCCGGCTCAGGCCGGGGTTTTCTATTTCGCGGTTGCATCTATAGCGAGCTACTGTATAAACCGGCCCATATAAACCGCGCCATTCAAGCAAGAGGATCCCGGACGTGGAAGAAATCATCGAACAACTGCGCGAAGCCAACGAACCCGTACCGGTTCCCCTGGAGTTGCCCGACGAAGACCAGTTGGTGGAGATCGAAGAAGAACTCTTCATCAACATCCCGTTCGTCTTCAAAGAGTTTCTGCTGACCGTCAGTGATGTGGTTTACGGCAGCCTCGAGCCGGTGACCGTCACCGACCCGCAATCGCACACCTACCTGCCGGAGGTTGCAGCCAACGCCTGGGACATCGGTGTGCCGCGCGACCTGATCCCGATCTGCCAGGACGGCGACGACTACTACTGCGTGGAGGAAGACGGCACCGTGGTGCTGTGGTCCGGCGAAGAAGAGCTGATCACCGAAGAGTCTTGGGAATCGGTGTGGCACTGGGCGCGGGACGTCTGGCTGGAAAGCTGATTCGCTAAACGCCCGGGTCGGTCAGTGCCCCGACGACTCCTTGTGATTGTCGAGGGTTTCCAGCAGGGCCACCTGCATCCGCGTGTGCACACGGATGAACCAGCGCCAGAGCAGCGCCGCCACGGCGGCCGCGACTACGGCGACCAGCACCAGCAACTTGTTGGTCGGCAGGATACTGGCCGACAAGGCTGCCAACAGCAGGAAGATCACCAGCAGCGAGAGGATCGGGATCACTTCGGAGATCACCCGCCGCACTCGCTGCGTGTGCCGTCCGGCCATCTCCGGCTTCACGCCCATCTCCGCCAGCAGCATCGACAGCGCCTTGAGCTTGCGATACGCCGCGATCAGGAACGGCAGCGACAGCAGCAGCGCCCCGCCCCAGATCAACGCCTTCTGCCAGCTCGGATCAGCGACCCAGTCCTGCATCCACTCCGACAGCCGTCCGGCAAAGAACGCACCGCTGAAGAAGATCGCGATCACCAGCGCCAGGTTGACCCCGACCTGCAACAGAATCCGCCGGATCATTGCCGCCAGCATCGCGCCCTCGCCTTGCGGCTGAATGCTGCGCAGCCACTCGCCGTACATGCCGAATACTCGGCCCAGACGCTTGGGTACCGCCGCAGAGAGTTTGATCGACAGCGGATCGGCCGCGCGGATCAGGTACGGCGTCAGCAGCGTGGTGATCACCGACACCGCCACCGCCACCGGATAAAGAAAGTTACTGGTGACCTGCAGCGTCATCCCGAGTGCGGCGATGATGAAGGAAAATTCGCCAATCTGTGACAGTCCCATCCCGACCCGCAGTGAGGTGCGTCCATCATTGCCGGCGATAAACGCCCCGAGGCCACAGGACAACATCTTGCCGAGCACCACCGCCACGGTGATTACCGCGATCGGCCAGGCGTATTGCAGCAGGATCATCGGATCGAGCATCAGGCCGATAGCGACGAAGAAGATTGCACTGAACAGGTCGCGAACCGGTTCGATCAGGCGCTCGATCTTCAGCAACTGCCGCGACTCGGCCATGATCGCGCCGATCAGGAAGGCGCCGAGCACCATGCTGTATTCGAGCTTGACCACCAATAGGCAGAAACCGAAACACAAGCCCAGCACGGTGATCAGCAGCATCTCGTTGCTTTCGAATTTGGCGACGTACGCCAGCAGGCGCGGCACCAGCAGAATGCCGATCACCAACGCGACGATCATGAACAGCGACAGCTTGCCGACCGTGGAAAACACTTCGCCCGAACTGACCGTGCCGCTGACTGCGATGCTCGACAGCAAGGCGATGATGCCGATGCCGAGGATGTCCTCGACGATCAACACGCCGAAGATCAACTGGGCGAAGCGCTCGTTCTTCATCTTCAAGTCGTTGAGCGCCTTGACGATGATGGTAGTCGAGGAGATGGCGAGGATTGCGCCGAGGAACAGCGAGTCCATGGTGTTCCAGTCGAACCAGCGGCCGATTTCATAGCCGATCCAGATCATCAGGACAATTTCGAGGAACGCCGCGATAAACGCCGTGGCCCCGACCTTGAACAACTTGCGCAGGCTGAACTCCAGCCCGAGGCAGAACATCAGGAAAATCACCCCCAGTTCGGCGAGGGTCTTGATGGTTTCTTCGTCGTGAATCAGACCGAATGGCGGGGTGTGCGGGCCGATGATGAAACCGGCGACGATGTAGCCGAGCACCACCGGCTGCTTGAAACGGTGAAACAACACGGTGACCACACCTGCGACCAACATGATCACTGCCAGGTCCTGAATAAAGCTGATGGCATGCATGGTGTGGGCTCCTTGTATGACGTGACCCGCCGTCAGACTTCAAAAAGCTCTGAGCGAGTTGGGTAAAAATCCGCTTTTCATGTAGGAATTGCCCTTGGGCAGGGCCTTTTGCAGGTTAACACCGCGACTTCCGGCTGGAAGGCGGTGCAATATAAGGAAACAGATCGGTCGCGGCGTGACGGCAGCCAGCCGTCTGGCGTCCCGATAACGGTGCTTTTGAAAAAGCCACCAGGCACCCGCAGAGGTGCGTCCAGCCATCCAGCCTTGATCCGTGAGAACGTTATGGAACCCGGAAACGCCCAACTGTCGATGACGGTATTGATGACCCCCGACATGGCCAACTTCTCTGGCAATGTCCACGGCGGTACCCTGCTCAAATACCTCGACGAAGTGGCCTACGCCTGCGCGAGCCGCTATGCCGGCCGCTACGTGGTGACGCTGTCGGTGGATCAGGTGATTTTCCGCGAGCCGATCCATGTCGGCGAACTGGTGACCTTCCTCGCGTCGGTCAACTACACCGGCAACACCTCGATGGAAGTCGGCATCAAAGTGGTGACCGAGAACATCCGCGAGCGCTCGGTGCGCCACACCAACAGCTGCTTCTTCACCATGGTTGCGGTGGATGACCAGCGCAAACCGGCCGCCGTGCCGCCGCTGCAGCCGCAAAACAGTGAAGACAAGCGTCGTTATATGCAGGCGCAGCAGCGTCGGCAAATTCGCCAGGAGCTGGAGAAGCGTTATCAGGAGATCAAGGGCGACGCTTAAAGCAAAAGATCGCAGCCTGCGGCAGCTCTTACAGAGGATTAATGTTCACCCTGTAGGCGCTGCCGAAGGCTGCGATCTTTTGAACGATAACGCGATTACAGACTGATCGCCGTCGCCTCGAACTTCACCCGCGGATGCGCGATCCGGTCCTGCGCCCGCACCAGTTGCAGCTCATAACTGGCACACGCCTG
Organism: Pseudomonas sp. AO-1; assembly: GCF_019775695.1. Lineage (NCBI taxonomy): Bacteria > Pseudomonadati > Pseudomonadota > Gammaproteobacteria > Pseudomonadales > Pseudomonadaceae > Pseudomonas > Pseudomonas sp. AO-1. Next base: position 132,553 of record NZ_CP079947.1, on the reverse strand, counting down.
GGTCTCCAGCAGCACTTCATGCACCGCCGCTGCGGTGAACTCGAACGCCGCCACCAGGCTGTCGCCCAGCAGCACCCGCGCGAGGAACAGCCCGGACGTCAGATCGCCCACGCCCACCGGCTGACGCGGAAACGCCAGCAGCGGACGGCGCAAGTGCCAGCTTTCATCAGCGGTCACCAACAACATCTCGAAACCGTCCGCCGGCTTGCCCGGATAATCCAGATGCTTGACCAGCACCGCTTTCGGCCCGCGCGCCAGCAGCGCCCGAGCCATCGCCAGGCAATCGAACAGCGACTGCGGCTTGCGCCCGGAGAAGCTGTCCAGCTCCAGTTGGTTCGGGCACATGATGTCCGCCACCGCCGCGGCTTCTTCCAGCAGAAAGTCGCTGACTTCGGCCGGCACACTGCAGCCCTTCTCCGGATGGCCCATCACCGGGTCGCACAGGTACAACGCCTTCGGATTGACCGATTTGATGCGCTCGACACCACGGAGAATCGCCCGACCCTGCGCCGCGCTGCCCAGATAGCCGGAGAGCACAGCGTCGCAGTTGCCCAGTTCGCCAATGGCGGCAATGCCGTCGACCAGTTCGGGGATCTGCTGCGGCGCGAGCACTTCACCGGCCCATTGGCCGTACTGGGTATGGTTGGAGAACTGCACCGTGTTGAGCGGCCAGACATTCACCCCGACCCGCTGCATCGGAAAAACCGCAGCGCTGTTGCCGGCGTGGCCAAAGACCACATGGGACTGAATGGCGAGCAGATGAGGCGTACGTTTCATTCGGGTTATTCCGTAAAACGATTGAAATTCAAGCCGCGCAGTATGCGACGAAACACAGCCTGTACGACAGACCGGCGACGCAGTTAAGCTGAGCTTATCTTTTGGAGTTTCCTGTTGATGCTGACCCTTGAAAACATCTTCGTGCTGATGCTGTTCGCCGCTGCCGGCGCATGGCTTTGGCACAACCACGGCTTGCGCGAGCGGGCGCTGGAGCGGGTCAAGCAGCATTGCATCAACGTCGGCGTTGAACTGCTGGACGGTAACGTCGCGTTGAAAAAAATCGGCTTGATCAAGGATGCCAGCGGTCGGCGGCGTCTGGCCCGGGTTTACAACTTCGAGTTCACCGTGACTGGCGAAACCCGGCACAACGGCATCATCACCCAGTTTGGTGCGCACAGCGCTCAGATTGAACTGGCGCCCTATCCGGCGCCGTTCGACGACACGCCACCGGTGGTCGAAGTTACCCGCCCACGGGCCGAAGTGATCGAACTGAGCCAGTGGCGTCAGGAACACAATAAGTGGAAGCCGTAAGCTAATCCGCTTGAACTCGACATTGCGTCAAGCCTGACTGCAAAGCATCGATACTTCGCGCATCGGCAAAGATCAGCTCTATACGCGAATCCCGTCGCCACTCGCTGGGCTGCCAATCCAGTTCAGCGTTATCCACGGCATTGGCCGACACCCAGCCCTCGACGCTATGGATAACCAGTTTCGCCCGCCGCCAGTTCAGGCTCTGCAGCCATTGGCTCAGACGATGCGTATCGAACGTCTGCCCCGGGTGCCAACGCCAGCCGATGCTCCAGCCGCCCTCTTGTGCCTGACTCAGGCAGATCGGCGATGCCGGGTCGCTCCAGAACGCCGGAATCGGTCCCGCCCCCTGCGGCACAACAAGGTTATCCACACCCGCCATTGCTTGCGCCGTCACACCCGGCAACTCGCGTAAAGACAGGTGCGCCTGCTGCGTCCAGATCAATTTGACCGCCGGCAAACGCTCGGCGATGGTCTGCCGCACAGCCTCATCCAGACCTTCTGCCTTGTTCAGCAACAGCAGACCGGCGCTGCCCAAAGCGTCCTGCTGAGCGGGTGGCAACGCTTTCCCGGCGGCCAGCGCCTGGGCATCCAGCACTGACACACACGGCTGCAGCGCCAGCACACCCAACCACGGCGCCTCGCCTAACTGCTTGAGCAATTGCGCCGGATGGCCCAGCCCGGACGGCTCGATGAACAGCCGATCCGGCCTGGCCTTGCGCAACAAACGGCCGAGGCCGATCTGAAACGGCGCGCCGTTGACGCAACACAAACAGCCCCCGGCAACTTCGCCCAGTGCGATACCATCGCCATCGCGGGTCAGCAGCGCCGCGTCGAGGCCGATCTGACCGAACTCGTTGATCAGCACCGCCCAGCGCTCGCCTTCCGGCCGTTGGGCCATGAGCTGGCGAATCAGACTGGTCTTGCCGGCGCCCAAAGGGCCGGCGATGACATGGGTAGGAATGTTCTGCAACATGACTGGGCGTTTTCTGAGGGGATTGGACATGCGTTGGATGGGATGGTCGTTGCTGTTGATGTTGCTGTCGAGCGAAGCCTTGGCTCAAGCCTGCGTTGTGCACAGTCAGGGCGAGCGACTCGACGTCAAGGTTTGCCAGCAAAACCGCAGTATTCCCGAGAAGCTGTTCAGCGACGGGTTCTGCCAACCGACCCTGGCCGGGCAGAAAGTCGAGGTGCAGTACGTCGATCAATGCCCGAGCGGCGCGTTCGGCGTGTGCAGCAACGCGCAAGTCGCCAATATGCCCTATCGCCAGGATATCCACTATTACGGCGTGGCTTCAGACATGGCGTATTTGAAGCCGTATTGCGAAGGCCAGAGCCAGGGTAAATGGCTCAAGCCTTGAGCCGTCAACCGAGCCAGTCGAGCGTCAGCAGCAACCGTCGTTCACCCGCTGGCAGTTGCGGAGAACGATGGATCAGACCGAAGCCTTCGTTGCCGTGCCATTTCTCGCCTTTCAATAGCGCCACGTCGCCACTGCGCAGTTGCTGGATGTTTGCCATGTCGTTTGGCTCAGCGTTCGCCTGACCCAATTGCTCGCGGTCCATCGCGCCCTCCTTGAGCCACTGACTGCCGATTCCGCCATACGTGGTGATCAGGCGCACCGGCACATGATCGACGTGGAAACGCGGACACATGGCCTTGTCCAGCACCCGCAGGCGCAAGCCGATACGCCGTGCACCCAGCAGGCAGGCGAAGGCACTGACCAGCCATCCCAGATCAGCGACAAAGCCTTCGTAGCCTTCCAGGTCACGGAACCCGGCAGCCAGTCCACTGAGATCAGGCTCGCCGTCTTCGTCCGGCAATTCGAGGCAAAGCGACTGCGCCAGTGGCTCGTTGCGCGACAGCACCAACGCTGCGAAATCGGCGATGTGCAGCGGCAGTTGGCGCTGCCAGACCGCAAGATTGACGTCGTCTTCGAGGATTCGCGTCAGCGTTTTCGGCGTCGCCCCCTGATGCTGATGACGTACTCGATTCTGCTGCAGTTTGAGCGCAAGCATCAGGCGGCCTCTTCGTGCCAAGGGCCGAACGGATCCGGCAGCGTGCGCCAACGGTCTACGCCAGCAGCCATTTCTTCGTCAGTCAGCAGGCAGGCATCGAGCTCCGACTTGAGCTGTACGAAATCGATGTTCTGGCCAATGAATACCAGCTCCTGACGACAATCTCCGACACTCGGCGTCCAGTTTTCCATGATTGCTGCGGTACTGTCCTGATCCTGCGGCCATTGGTTTTTCGGCACGAAACGCCACCAGCGTCCAGCGAAACCGTGGCGCATCAGGCCGCCCGCCTGCGACCAGCTGCCCGCATCCGTGACCTTGCTGGCGAGCCAGAAAAAACCCTTGGAGCGCAGTAATTTACCGTTCGTCCATGGACGATCAATGAAGCTGTAAAAGCGCTGCGGGTGGAACGGGCGGCGTGCGCGATAAGCCGTGGAAGCAATGCCATACTCGGTGGTTTCCGGCACATGCTCACCGCGCAATTCCTGCAGCCAGCCCGGGGCTTGGGCGGCTTTGTCAAAATCGAATCGGCGCGTGTTGAGGATCTTCTCCAGCACCACCTCGCCCATCACCATCGGGATAATTTCCGCCTGGGCATTGAGGCGCTTGAGAATTGCCGTGAGTTCGTCGCGCGCCTGGCGGCTGATGAGGTCGATCTTGCTGATCAGCAATACGTCGGCGAACTCGATTTGTTCGATCAACAGGTCGGTGATCGAGCGTTCATCTTCATCGCCCAAGGTCTCGCCACGGGACGCGAGGCTCTCGGCAGCCTGATAGTCGAAGAGAAAGTTCACGCCGTCGACTACCGTGACCATGGTGTCGAGTCGAGCAACGTCGGCGAGGCTCTGACCCAGCTCATCGCGGAAGGTGAAGGTTTCGGCGACCGGCAGCGGCTCGGAAATACCGGTGGATTCGATGAGCAGATAATCGAAACGGCCTTCACGAGCAAGTTTGCTGACCTCTTCCAACAGGTCCTCGCGTAACGTACAGCAGATACAACCGTTGCTCATCTCTACCAGTTTTTCTTCAGCACGGTTCAGGCGGACATCGCGCTGGACTTCGCTGCCATCAATGTTGATTTCGCTCATATCGTTAACGATGACTGCAACGCGCAAACCTTCTCGATTACGTAGTACGTAATTCAAAACCGTACTTTTTCCAGCGCCGAGAAAGCCCGAAAGAACGGTCACGGGAAGCGGAGATGACATTGGATAATCCTCATCAGATGGTGGCCGATGGGCGTTTATGCCGGATTTGGCGTAACGCGCCGTGTTCTAGAGCTTCAAGACAGAGTGACGGCAGAAGCTGACGCTTTAAATCGGCGGACTCAGGCTCAATAAAATTGATGTTATAGTATAACAATATGAATTAGCCAGACCTGCTCTTGCCCAAACCGATAAAGAGCATGAAGCTGCATGCCATCTGCCCGTCGGGAACCGTGATGAAAAATGTCCTGAAATGCTCGCTAATGAGTCTGGCATTGCTGTCGGGTGCCAACGTATGGGGACAAGCGCCCGTGCTCGCCAAGTGCACACACAGCGCTAACCTGCTGGCATGCGTCGATGCGCAAGGCAACGCCTACAGCGTGAATACGGTGGGCCGCACGATTTACCTGCGCGGCTTTGAAAAGGACGGCAATCGCTACTGGGCGCAGACCAATAGTCGGTTCGGCCAACTGACGTTCTTCACCGGCATCGCCTCTGACGGTGAAGCCTGGGTCGGCTACACCCGTCGCGTTGGCTGGACGACGATCAATCGCTTCTCCAGCTCAGGCGGCAGCAGCGCGAAGTTCACCTGCAGCCGGATCACTGGCTGCTAAACCTGCACCTTGTGCTGCGCCTGCTGCCAGGCGAGGTAACTGTCGATTGGCGGGTTCTGCTGGAAATAGCGCTGCAATCCTTCAAACAACCCGTTAGCGACAGCCTGCTGATGTCGAGTTGTCACCAGACGCTGGCTGTCACGCGCATTGGAAATAAAGCCGGTTTCTACCAGGATCGACGGCACATCCGGCGACTTCAGCACCGCAAATCCCGCCTGTTCCACGCGCTTTTGATGCAATGTGGTGATGCCTTGCAGACTGCCCAATATGCTGCTGCCGAGTTGCAGACTGGCGGCGATGGTGGCGTTCATCGACATGTCGAGGATCACGCCGGCGAGCATCGGATCCTTGTCCTTGAGATTAAGCAGACTGGTCGCGCCGAGCAGATCCGCGCCGTTCTCGCGCTGTGCCATGAAGCGTGCAGTCGCTGACGTCGCACCCCCTTCTGACAGGCAATACACCGAAGCTCCCGACGCCGTCAGACGCGGCGCTGCATCGGCGTGCACGGAGATAAACATGTCGGCCTTGTGCTGACGGGCAATGTCTACACGCTTGCGAAGGGGCACGAAAAAATCGTCATTGCGCACCAACTTCACGTCGAAGCCCTTCTCCTTTTTAAGACGTTTGGCGAGCAATTGGGCGATGGACAACACCACGTCCTTTTCCCGCTCACCCTTGGCGCCGACGGCGCCAGGGTCTTTACCACCGTGTCCGGGATCAACCACGACAATGATGTCGCGTTTAAGGTGATGGTTATTCGTGGATGTTTCACGTGGAACCACTGCGGTGCTCAGGACTTTATCGGCGTTCACCAAGTCGAGCACCAAACGGTGTCCTTGACCATCCTGCGGTGCCAAAACAAAGCTGTTCAATAGAACGGGAGTGTTCAGATCGAGAACGATCCGGGTATCGCCTTGACCAAAATGCCCGGCGCGGATCGAGCGAATGGCCGTATCTGCTAACGGCAATTGACTGAAATCACCACTCAGACTCGCCCCGGACAGGTCAATGATCAAACGCTCTGGAGCACTCAACGTGAACGTTTTGTAGCGCACCGGGCCGCTCAAATCGAAGACCAGTCGCAGCTTTTCACGCGAACGCCAGAGCCGCGCATTTCGCACTTGGGTTGCTGAGACACTGAAGGGCAGAGCCAAGGCTGCGCTGGCCAAAAACAAACTGAGCAAGTGGCGTCTGTGCATATGAAAACCCGTTCATGAAAAAAGCATCGAGATTTGAATTGTTATAATGTAACATCCAATTCAGTCAACACGATGGTTCCGAACATGAATTCGCTGACACTTCCGGATATCGCCACTCAAGCCTCTCGACAAGCATTACCGCTTGAGTGGGTGGGAATGCGCGGCATTGCCTTGCCGGTTTTATTGGATGGCCAACGTCTGAGCGCGAAGGCAGATGCAGGCGTCAGTCTTGACGATGGTGAGGCGCGTGGCATTCACATGTCGCGTTTGTATCTGGCCCTGGCAAGGCTTGAGCAGCAGAACCTTTCTCCACGGGTTTTGCATCAGGTACTGGACGATTTTCTGGCGAGCCACGAGGGCTTATCCAGCAATGCTTACCTGAATATCCACAGCGAAGTGCTGCTGAAACGACCCGCGTTGGTCAGCCCACTGGCGGGGTGGAAAAGCTATCCAGTGAGCATTTCTGCCAGCCTCAAAAACAAAGTGTTCCACGTGGAACTCAAGATCGATGTGCCCTACTCCTCGACCTGCCCGTGCTCAGCCGCATTAGCGAGGCAACTGATCCAGCAGCAGTTCATCGATGATTTTGCCAATAAGCCACTGCAGCACGCTGAAGTTCTGGCTTGGCTTGGCTCAAGCCACGGCATCGTTGCCACTCCGCACAGCCAACGCAGCACCGCGGAATTGCACATGCATCTGGAGGAGTTTATCGATGAGTTGCCCCTGAGCGTGATCATCAACGACGCTGAAGCCGCACTGGGCACCGCCGTGCAAACCGCCGTGAAACGCGCCGACGAACAAGCCTTCGCGCTGGCCAACGGGCAGAACCTGATGTTCTGCGAGGACGCCGCGCGACGACTCAATCTGGCCCTGCGTCGCTGCCCTGGTGTCAGCGGGTTCCACCTGCGAGTGATCCACGCTGAAAGTCTGCACGCCCACGACGCCGTCGCCGAAAGCCACTGGCATCGAGAACACGCATGATCCGCTGCCATTCCTTGAGCTGGGGCGCCCCCGGGCAACCGCTGACTTCACCACTGACGGTCACGCTGGAAAGCGGCAGTCTGAGCGCTATCGTCGGCGCCAACGGCTGCGGTAAAAGCAGCCTGCTGAAAGTCATCGCCGGGTTGCAGAAACCCTTGAGCGGAAAAGTCGCGCTAGGCGTCCCCCGCCAAGGAGGATTGTCATTCCTGCCGCAACAGCAACACCTCGACCGACAGTTTCCCATCAGTCTGGAAGAACTGGTGGCTGCCGGGTTCTGGGGCCGTCGATTGTCGACGCAATTGCGCGCACAGCGCCTCACTCACGCACTCGACAATTGGCACTTGAGCGGACTCGAGAAACGCCCGCTGATGGCGCTCTCCGGTGGCGAACTACAACGCGCATTGCTCGCCCGTTTGAGTCTGGCTGACGCGCCACTACTCCTTCTCGACGAACCCCACGCTGCGCTCGACGAACTGGGTCAGCAATTGCTTTGGCAACACATCCAGGCCTGGCACGCCGAAGGTCGAACCTTGTTGGTGGTCTGCCACGACCTGGCCGCCGTCCGCCAACACATACCGCAGACACTGCTGATCAAAAACCACGAATGCGTGTTTGGCGCCAGCGTCGAACTGATCCAGCAAACACCCGGCACGCAGGTGGCTTGATGCTCACCGTCGCCCACCTTTGGCAACCGTTCAGCGAATTCCTGTTCATGCGCCGAGCGCTGCTCGGCGGATTGGTCTTGGCCTGCAGCACAGCACCGCTCGGCGTATTTCTGATCCTGCGGCGCATGAGCCTGATCGGCGACGCCGTCGCTCACGGCATTCTTCCCGGCGCCGCATTGGGCTTCTGGTTCGCCGGCCTGAGTCTGCCCGCGCTAACGCTCGGTGGTCTGGGTGCGGGCCTGAGCATGGCCGGGCTGGCTGCGTGGATTACCCGTCGCACCGGTTTGCGCGAAGATGCCAGCCTCGCCGCGATCTACCCGATCTCACTCGCAAGTGGCGTTCTGATTCTCGGCATCGCTGGCAAACGCCTCGACTTGCTGCACTTGCTGTTCGGCTCGGCGCTCGCCGTCGACGGATCGACCCTCAACGGCATGTTATGGGTCTCGGCCCTCAGCCTGATCGCCATGGCAGTCATCTACAAACCGCTGCTGCTCGACACCCTCGATCCTCTATTCCTGCAAACCGTCAGCCGCCTCGGCCCTCTCGCACACGGCGTGTTCCTGACCTTGGTGGTGCTCAATCTGGTGATCGGCTTCCAGGCCATCGGTGCATTGATGGTGGTGGGTCTGATGATGCTGCCTGCCGCTGCCTCACGGTTCTGGAGTCGTCGTCTGCCGAGCCTGATTGCCATCTCCGCACTCATTGGCTGCCTGTCGGTGTGGCTCGGATTGTTGCTGTCGTTCGACTACTCGCTGCCCAGCGGGCCGGCCATCGTGCTGGTCGCGGGGTTCGCCTACTTGCTGTCCGTGGTGTTCGGACCGGTTCACGGGCTGCTGCGCCGCCCGCCTTTGCTCACATCCCAATGAGGTGTTTCCCGATGCGCGTTCTACTCGTGTTGTTCAGCTTGCTGCTGTCGATGTCGTTATCGGCGGCGGAAAAATTGCCGGTGGTCACCAGCTTCAGCATCCTCGCCGACATGGTGCATCAGGTCGGCGGCGAGCATATCCAGATCACCAACATGGTCGGCCCGGACGCCGATGCGCATACCTATGAGCCAACACCGGACGACGCCAAAGCGCTGCTCAAAGCCAAGCTGATCATCAAGAACGGCCTCGGTTTCGAACCATGGCTCGATCGACTGATGACCAGCACCGGCACCCAAGCCCCGCTCATCAGTGCCAGCCACGGTGTGATTCCGCGCTCGCTCGATGAAGACGGTGAAACCATTCCCGACCCACACGCCTGGCACAACCTGGCCAACACTGAGTTGTACATCGCCAACATCACCAAGGCGCTGATCGCTGCCGATCCGGCGAACAAGGCCGATTATCAACGCAACAGCCAGACCTACCTGAAACAGATCTACGCCCTGCTCGCCGAAGCCAAGACCAAGCTCGGCTCGCTGCCACCAGGCAATCGCAAGATCGTCACCAGCCACGACGCCTTCGGTTATCTCGGGCAGGCCTACGGCATTGACTTCATGGCGCCGCAAGGTCTTTCCACCGAGCGCGAACCATCGGCCGCCGAAGTCGCTGCACTGATCACGCAGATCCGTCAGGCCAAGGTCAAAGCGGTGTTCATGGAAAACATCAAGGACGCGCGCCTGCTCAAGCAGATCGCTGATGAAAGCGGCGCGCATATCGGCGGCACGTTGTACTCCGATGCCCTCGCCGCCAGTGGCCCGGCCAGCACCTTTACCGGACTGTTCGAATACAACCTCAACACCCTTTATGACGCGCTGAGCCAACCATGATCCGCAAAAATCCCTCAGGCGATCTGCCGCAAATTGCCGAGTCGGCCTACGTCGACAAAACCGCGATCATCTGCGGCAAGGTGGTCATTGGCGAGAATGTGTTCGTCGGCCCCTACGCGGTGATCCGCGCCGACGAAGTAGACGCTTCGGGCACAATGGAGCCGATCACCATCGGCGCCAATTCGAACATCCAGGACGGCGTGGTGATCCATTCCAAATCCGGCGCTGCCGTGACCATCGGCGAATTCACCTCGATCGCTCACCGCTCGATCGTGCATGGCCCGTGCGTGGTCGGCGACCGGGTGTTCATCGGCTTTAACAGCGTGCTGTTCAATTGCGTGGTCGGTGACGGCTGTGTGGTGCGGCACAACTCGGTGGTCGATGGCCGTGATTTACCGGACGCGTTCTATGTGCCCTCCACCACCCGCATCGGCCCCAACACCGACCTATCGCAGTTCCCGCCGGTGAGTGTCAGCGCCTCGGAGTTTTCCGAAGACGTGGCGCGCACCAATGTCGATCTGGTACGCGGCTACAAAGCCTTGCAGAACGAGTTCTGAGCCATGAGCAGCGTGCTGATTCGCAACGCCAGACTGGTTAATGAAGGGCGCGAGTTTGACGGCGATCTGTTGGTCAGCCATGGTCGCATCGTCAAGATCGCGGGACGCATCGACGGTGAAAATGCCCGTGTGGAGATCGACGCCAATGGCCAATGGCTGTTGCCGGGCATGATTGATGATCAGGTGCATTTTCGCGAACCGGGAGCGCCGGCCAAGGGCAGTATTCACTCCGAGTCGCGCGCAGCGGTGGCGGGTGGCATCACCAGTTTCATGGACATGCCCAACACCCAACCGGCCACGCTTACCCTCGAAGCGCTGGCGGATAAAAAGCGTCGGGCGGCGATCAACTCCGTGGCCAACTACGGATTTCACTTCGGTGTCAGTCAGGACAACCTCGACACCTTGGCCGCGCTCAACCCCTGCGAAGTGGCCGGGGTCAAAGTGTTCATGGGCGCTTCCACTGGCAATATGCTGGTGGATGATCCTAAGATTCTCGAACGCTTATTCGCCGAAGTGCCGACGATTCTGCTGGCGCATTGCGAACACACACCAAGCATCGAGGCCAATGCAGCACGTCTGCGCGAACGCCTGCCGGCGAATATCCATGCACTGATTCGCGATGCCGAGGCTTGCTACCGATCCTCTTCGCTGGCGGTGGAACTGGCCAGACGTCACGGCACCCGCCTGCACGTTTTGCACCTGACTACCGCTCGCGAGCTGGAGCTGTTCGAAGACAAACCTCTCACTCAAAAGCACATCAGCGCTGAAGTCTGCCTGCACCACCTGCTGTTCGATGACCGCGACTATCCAGCACTCGGCAACCTGATCAAATGCAACCCGGCGATCAAGACCCAGGCCGACCGAGACGCCTTGCGCGCGGCGCTGCTGAGCAACCGGCTGGATGTGATCGGCAGCGATCATGCACCGCATACCTGGGCGGAAAAACAGCGTCCTTACACCGAAGCACCGTCCGGGTTACCGCTGGTGCAACACGCCCTGCCGGCACTACTCGAGCTGGTGGCCGATGGCGTGCTGCCGATCACCACGTTGGTGGCGAAGACCAGCCATCGCGTGGCGGATCTGTTTGCGATTCCGGATCGGGGTTATTTGCGCGAGGGGTATTGGGCGGATCTGGTGCTGGTTGAGCCCGCGGCCATGGAGGTGTCGCGGCAACCGATTCTGTCGCAGTGCGGATGGACGCCGTTTGCTGACAAGACTTTCCGCTATCGGGTGAATACCACGTTGGTGTCGGGGCAGATTGCATGGCGGGAGCAGCGCATCAACGAAAGCTGTCAGGGGCTGCCGCTGCGGTTTATGCGTTAAATGATCAGGTGTCTGACAGAACGTCTTCGCGAGCAGGCTCGCTCCCACAAGGAGTCGCGCTGGCCCTGTGGGAGCGAGCTTGCTCGCGAAGCTTTTAAGCTCTTGGCTTCACAGTGCCGCAATCCTGACCCAACCACACCGCACGGGTTTCCAGACTGCCCTTCTGGTTGATGCCGATGGCGTTGAACGTGCCGTTGGCCACGGTGGTGAACTCACGATCACTGAGGAACGTCGCGACACCCGTGCCTTGCGCTTTCGGGCAGCTGAAGCGGAATTTCCACTGGTTGCCGGTGCGCTCGGTAATCTGCTGTTTGCAGCCCGACTGCGGATCGGCCAGCGGGATGTCGTTGGTCGCCACTTGCTGCGGCGTCAGGCAGGCACGAATGCCCTTGCCACCGATGTTGATCCCGTTCTTCTCCAGCGCCGCGCGCTGTTGCGGGGTCATCTGGCCTTGCAACTGGCCGAGGATCGATTGCACATCCATGGGCTGGTCATCGACCTTGACGTTGCTCGAGGTCATTTCCCACAGCCCCGGCTGCAGCATTTGCGCCTGCGCAACCACCGGCATTGCCAAACCCAGGCCCAGCGCCAAACCCAGCAGACGAACGTTCATCGAAAAAACTCCTCATCAGTAGTGGCCGTTAGACGTCGGCCGATTGCTTCGGTTCATGCACCAATTAAATAGCGACATTCGCCTCGGAACATGGTCTGTTACGCATTGAGTCTTCAGGAGCAAGGCTGCCCCATGGATTATTTTGGACCGCACATTTTCGGCTATCTGATCGCCCTCATACATAGCCTCGGCTTGATCGCCGCGATCCACGCGGTGCTGACCGTTCGCACCGCCCAAGGCTCGATCGCCTGGGCATTGTCGCTGATTTTCATTCCCTACCTGACACTCATCCCTTATCTGGTCTTCGGCCGCAGCACCTTCGACGGCTATATCAAGGCACGGCGCCAGGCCAACGAACAGATGCGTCAGGCAATTTCCGAGTTGAACTGGCGACCGTGGGTCGAAGAAGCCCTCACCGCCCGCGCCTCAAATGCCTATGCCTCGCTACGGGCCATGCCCAAACTGGGGCGGATGCCATGCCTGGCGAATAACGAAGTGCAACTGCTGGTGAATGGCCACGCGACCTTCGAGGCGATTTTCCAGGCCATCGATCAAGCGCGCGAAGCCGTACTGATCCAGTTTTTCATCATCCATGACGACCGCCTCGGGCAGCGCCTGCGCGATCTGTTGCTGAAGAAAGCTGCCGAAGGCGTGGCGATTTATCTGCTCTACGACCGCATCGGCAGCCACGCCCTGCCCCACAGTTATGTACAGGCGTTGCGCGATGGCGGTGTCGAGGTCAAAGCCTTCGCCACACGTAGCGGCTGGCTCAATCGCTTCCAGGTGAATTTCCGCAACCACCGCAAAATCGTCGTGGTCGATGGCGTGCTCGGCTTTGTTGGCGGGCACAACGTTGGCGATGAATACATGGGCGAGAAGCCGCCGTTGGCGCCATGGCGCGATACCCATGTGCAAGTGCGCGGGCCGGTCGTGGCCTGCATGCAGGAGTCATTTGCCGAGGATTGGTTCTGGGCCGCGCGCACATTGCCGCCGCTGATCCTGCCGGACGTTTACCCGGACGACGGCGTGCTCTGTCAGTTGCTGGCCAGCGGCCCGGCCGACGCCTACGAAACCTGTTCGCTGTTCTTCGTCGAAGCGATCCACGCCGCAACCGAGCGGGTGTGGATCACCAGCCCGTACTTCATTCCCGATGAAGCCGTGTTCGCCGCGTTGCGTCTGGCGGTGCTGCGCGGCGTCGACGTACGCCTGCTGCTGCCATCGCGCCCCGATCACCGCATCGTCTACGCCGCGTCCAGCCTGTATGCATTCGAAGCGGTGCGCGCCGGCGTGCGGGTGTTCCGCTACGAACCGGGGTTCCTGCATCAGAAAGTGGTGTTGATCGACAGCGAAATCAGCGCCGTCGGCAGCGCCAATCTGGACAACCGTTCGTTCCGGCTGAATTTCGAAGTGATGCTACTGACCGTCGACAGCGAATTCGCCGCCCACGTGGAACGTATGCTCAACGATGATTTCGAGCAGGCTTATGAAGTTGCCAAAGAGGAAAGCCGGGAGATCCACCGCCTACAACAGCTCGGCATGCGGATCGCCCGGCTTATTTCACCGATTCTCTAGAAGCCCATCACCCTCTCCAAGGGAGAGGGCAGGGTTCAGGCATCAAGGATTGTAGATGTCGTCACGGGTCCAGGGCAGTTCATGACTGCCGTCCGGATGAGCCTTCACTGCCAGAATCTGATGCAGATTGATCCAGCCCCGGGCAAACGCGTAGGCACACCCGGCCAGATATAGGCGCCAGATGCGCAGCGCCTGATCCGGCACCAGTTTCCCGGCGGCCTCGAGGTTATCCTCCAGCCGCTCGCTCCAGTGATCCAGCGTGCGCGCGTAATGCAGGCGCAGGCTTTCGACATCGACAATCTCCAGCCCGGCTTCGCTGATCTCGGCCGAGATCATCGCCAGGTGTGGCAACTCGCCGTTGGGGAACACGTATTTCTCGATGAAGTCGCCGGCACCGCGTCCCACCGGGCGGCCGTCGGTGTGCTTGGCGGTGATGCCATGGTTCATCACCAGACCGCCCTCCTTCACCGCGCCAAACAGGACTTTGCAGTATTCGGCGAGGTTGGCGTGGCCGACGTGTTCGAACATACCGACACTGACCACCTTGTCGAAACGCCCGTCCTGCGGCAGGTCGCGGTAGTCGAGCAATTGCAGTTCAATCTGGTCTTCCAGGCCTTCGGCCTTGACGCGCTCGCGGGCCAGTTCCAGCTGTTCCTTGCTCAAGGTGATGCCGAACACTTTGGCGCCGAATTCACGCGCGGCGTAACGCGCCAGACCACCCCAGCCGCAACCGACATCCAGCAGGTAATCGCCCGGCTGCAAACGCAGCTTGCGACACAGATGGCGGAATTTGGCTTGCTGCGCCTGCTCCAGGGTTTCGCTGCCCGTTTCGAAATACGCGCAGGAATACGCCATGTCGCTGTCCAGCCACAGCTGATAGAACGCGTTGGACAGGTCATAGTGATAGGAAATGGCTTTGGCGTCGGTTTCCTTGTCGTGCACTGCACGCACTGGCTGAGCGCCTTCATCTTCATCGAGCAAGGCGCTGCTCAATTCGTCGCAGACCCGGATGACCTCGCTGATCGAGCCCTCCAGTTCGAGCTTGCCTTCAACAAACGCCGCCCCCAGCGCGTCGAGGCTTGGATGGGTGAACTGGGTGACCATCGTCGGGTCCTTGACCACGATGGTGACGCTGGGCGTCGGCCCCAGATTGAACTCATGGCCGTCCCAGAGTCGCAGGCGAAGCGGAAGCTGCAGATTCTGTAAGGCCGGTGGAAGTTGCGCGAGCATGGAAAATCCCCCCTTGTTTCAGACGTCAGATCTGAGGGTAGACCATCCTTGAAAAATAGCAGGCTATCGATTTAATTAGCCGAGACTATCGTTTCAGACGCGCCAGCAGGCCGGAATGCAACCCGTGTTTTCGACACGGAAACCGGCAATGACGTGTGCGCCTTCTATATAGATGACTGCCTATTCGGCGCACAGTTCGCTGCAAATCATTTCAATGACCGTCCTTGAGCTTGAGCAATGGCTCCTGAAACCGCAGCAGCCGTCCGGCATTGCCCAACACCAGCAACGTGCTCAGGTTGTGCAGCAGCGCGGCGATCATCGCCCCGGCCGCGCCGAGCCAACCAAATGCAGCAAAGATGACAATCGCCAAGGTCCAGCCCAGACCGATGATCACGTTAACCTGCAAGGTTCGTCGGCATTGGCGACTGAGCCGCACACAGGTTCCGAGGCGGCGCAGATCACTGCCGATCAAGACGATATCCGCCGAGGCCAGCGCGATGTCAGCGCCGCCCGCGCCCATTGCGACACCGACCACACCAGCCTTCAGCGCCAGCGAATCATTGATGCCGTCGCCCACCACCATCGGCCGAAATCCGTTGTCGATTTCCTTCAGTACGCGGTTGAGTTTGTCCTCGGGCAGCGCCTGCGCTTCCAGCTCTTGCAGGCCGACCTCGCGGGCCAGGGTCTGCGCGACACTCAGGCGGTCGCCGGTCAGCAGCAACTGGCGACCCAGACCTAGCTCGCGCAATTCGCTGAGGGCAAAGCGAGCTTCCGGTTTGACGCTGTCGGCCAGCAACAGCCAGGCGACAAATTCGCCGTTCAGTGCCAATCCGGCAATCGGCCCGTCGTGCTCGGGAACGGTGGTGGTGACGATGCCCAGTTGCGCGAACAACTCGGGCCGGCCCAACGCCGCCTCGCCTTGGGCGGTCGTGGCGACTACACCGAGACCCTGACGCTCATGAATATCAGTCAGCGGCAGACTCTGGTCCTGGCTGACCAGCCCAGCCAAGGCGCGGCTGACCGGATGGCTGCTGGCCGCCCCGAGGCTGGCGGCCAGCGCCATTACCGAGGCCTGATCCAGTCGTGGGCTGCTGATCGATTGCAAACGCAAGGTGCCGTAAGTCAGCGTGCCGGTTTTGTCGACCACCAGTGAAGTGAGATCTGCCAACTCCTCAAGGAACGCTGAACTGCGAATCAGAATGCCGTGGCGCGCCGCCACCGCCACGCCGGCAATCGCCGTGGCCGGTGCCGACAGCACCAAAGCGCAGGGACATGCCGCCACCAGCACCGCGAGCATCGCCTGCGCGTCATGGGTGACAAACCAGGTCACCGCCGCCAGCAGCAACACCAGCACCATGTAGCTACCGGCATAGCGCTCAAGCAGGCGCGTGATGGGCGGCTTCGAGCGCTCGGCGTTCTGCATCAGCGCGATGACCTTGCCCAGCGTCGATTGATCGCCGGTACGGGTCACCTCGATGCGCAGCAAGCCGTCGAGGTTGATCGCGCCGCCAAACACAGTCATGCCTACCGCCGTTTCCACCGGAACCGACTCACCGGTAATCGACGCCGTGTCGAGGCTGGCCTGGCCGAACAACACTCGACCATCCGCTGGCACCCGATCTCCGGCGCGCACCTCTACCGTGTCGCCGGGCTTCAGCGTGCCGTTATCGACTTCGATGATCGAGCCATCAGTCTGAATCTTGCGCGCGTGGCTGCGGGTCAACTGGCCGAGGGCGTGAATCGCTTCCTGCGAGCCGATCACGCTGCGCTCTTCCAGCACGTGGCCGAAGATCATGATGATCGGCAGCAACGCGGCGGTCAGCAGATCGCCGGTCGCCCACGCACCGAGCATCGCCAGGGCGATCAATTGATCGGTGATGCCGTGCAGGCTTGGGTAGCGCAGGCTGTACCACGCCGAGCGCATCACCGGCACCGCCACCAATAGAGAAGCGAAACCCAGCAGCAACTGACTGACACCGGTTTGCTCCGGTAACAGCCAGCGCCAGAGGAGACCGAGGCCGAGCAAGCCAAGGGCGAGCATCGCCAGCGTCAATTGCCGTGCGGCGCGGCGCTGTTCGGCCGAGGACAACAGGCTCGGTGCGGCAGTGGTCGCAGTCATTTGCTGGCTCCCTGAATGATCAGGCGGGAATCGTCTTTCGGATCGACCGTGGTCACTGAACCGGCCTGGCCAAGAATCTTCGGCATGCGTTCACGGTACAGCCGCAGGAGCATCTGCGGGTCGGTACCCTGTTGTTGCGCCTTGGCCAGGCTCAGCACCGTGGCGGTATCGGCAGCGGCTTTTGCCAACCGTTCGCCGGCCTGCGCGTGGGCCACTTGCAGGATGCGGTCGGCTTGTTCGTTGGCGGTCTGGGTAAGTTTTTCTGCTTCGGTGCGTGCGTTGGCAACGGCTTTGTCGGCTTGCTGGCTGGCGGTCAGAACCGCATTGAAAGCGCTGACCGCAGGGTCCGGCAGACTCGACTGCACGTCGACCCGCGCCACTTCAATGCCGATGCCCTGCCCGCTCGCCTTCAACTCAGCCAAGCGCTTGTTGATGCCTTGCACCAGATCACCGCGCAGACGCTCACGTCTTTCGGCGGCCTGGTTATCAGTACCGATCAACTCCGGACGGGCGACCAGAATCGTGTCCAGATCCCGGGCAGCGGTCAAAGCCACAGCGCTACGGGTGACCAGCCGATCCAGTGCCGGCAGCACATGACCACCCTGCAGGACGAAGTCGTAAGGGTCGGTCACTTTGTAAAACACCCGCACATCCAGTTGCACCACGCCGGCGTCCCCCGTCAGCAAGTAACCGGAACCGGCCAATGCATCGCTTAGCGGTGTGGCGAAAGTCGCTACACGATCAGCCTTGATCGCCTCACTGCTGCGCAGCAGGTTTTCCACTCGACGCTCGATCACCCGATCCGCTGCCGGTAGTAAAACCACCTGCTCGAACGGCTGTGGCCAAGCCAGTAACAGCCCGGCATTCTGGATGCGTTCCAGTGCGCCAAAGTGCAGAACCACGGCGCGATTCTGCGGATCGATCTGCCGCACATTGGAAAACGCCCACGCCAACGCGGCCAACACCGTGACCGCGTACAAGGCAAAAAACGCCAAACGTCCGGCCTGAATCCACGGACTGCTCAGCGAATGTGTTCCACGTGGAACTTCATCACTCATGGCTGCGATCCGGATTTGTTTTCGACATTCGGCGGGCCGTCCACCAGCACGCGGAATGGCGCGGCGTCGGTGCGCAGGATTAGCTTGGTGTCCGGCGTGACGATAGTGCCTAGGGTGTCCAGCGAACGCAGCAGGTTGTACAACTGCGGCGACCCAGCGTAGGCACGGCCATAAATTTGCGCCGCTTCGACTCGGGATTGCGCTTCGATTTCTGCGGCTTTAACTGTCGCGTCAGCCTGAACAATTCGTGCATCGCGCTCGGCAGCAGAACGAATTTGTGCAGCTTCCCGCTTACCGATGGCGGTGCGTTCGGTGGCAATTGTTTCACGCTCCGCGCGCATCCGATCGACCGTGGCGGTGAGCGTGACCGAAGGCAAGGTCAGGCGTTCGATGCCCACCTGCACCACGCGCACACCGTAAGTGGCCAGCAACTGCTGGTCGATCTGCTGACGCAGTTGCGCCTCGAAATCGGCAATACGCACTTTGCCGGCATCAGTATTCACCAGATCCGCCAGGTCGAAACTGCTGGCGGTGGTTTCCAGCGCCGAGCCGACAAAGGTACGAATCTGCCGCGCCGCTTCGTCCGGCTGGTTCTGCACCGCGCGCATGAAACGCTGCACGTTATCCGGATCGCCCTGCACCTGCCACGCCACGTAGGCCTGAACGATGATGCGCAAACCGTCGCGAGTGCCGACATCCTGCAAACCGCTGGAGGTGGTGCGCAGGCGCAGATCCACCGGGATCGCCGCTTCGAACGGCGCCGGCCAGCGCCAGCTCAAACCGGGTTCAAGCAGCACCCGTGAAGGATTGCCGAAACGGGTGATGACCGTGGCTTCACCCGAGCGCACTTGCACCAGGCTCGCCGCCGCAATGGCAAACGCCACCAGCAACAGCGCCCAGCCCATCCGCCGCCAAGGGAACGGTCCCGCGTCCTCCGGCGCACCGTGGTGATGGTGATGATGCCCATGATGATGGTGATGCCCGGCGTGGCCGTGATCGTGGCCGCTGTGATCATGGGAATCGTGAGTGTGCGACTGGCTCAAGGGGCAACTCCTGGTTGAGCGGTGGTGCGCGCGGGCGTCGGATCAGCCGGCAGCGTGAACGTACGCAGGTCGATGGTCGGCGCATTGCTGCTGCCGCCTAATCGGTGGTCGAGTACCAACAGTTTGGCTTTGCTCAGACCGTGGCTAAGTTGGCTGAGGTATTGCTCCAGCACGAATGCCTGACCAGCGCTGGCATAAGCTTTCTGTTCAGCGCTGAACTTCAGGTCTGCCGCCTGCGCCGTGGCGTTGATTTCGCGAGCGCTGGCACTGGCCTGATCACGGGCAAGGCTGGCCTGCAACAACGCCTGGTTACTGGCTTCAGCCGCAGCGCCGCGCTCACGGGAGATCAACGCCTGCGCGCCGATCTGTGCCGCTTGCACACCGTGATAAGCATTGGCGGCGCCGGCTGGCGGATGAATCGCTTCGACCACGGTGGCGAGAATTTCCACGCCGCTGTTGAGCTTCTGCAGATCGCCTTGCACCGCGCGACCGATTTCTTCGCCCAGCCCAACCCGGTCAGCACCGAGCAGACCGTCGAGGGTACGCGAGGCAAAGTCGTGCACCAGAATCCGGCTCGCGGTGCTGCGGATCAGCGTCGGCACATCGGCGTTGTTATAGGTAGCCGCCAAGGCATCCTGGTCACGCAGCCCGATGCGATAGACGAAGCGCACATCCATGTTGACGATCTGGAAGCTCTGCTGATCGCCACGGCTGCTGGCGATCACCTGGGATTTATCGTTGACGTGGCTGGCATCCCACAAGCGGTTGGCGGTCATCGGCGCCGGGCCTTCGGCAGGCTCAGCCTGGGTTGGCGCCGGAGCATCGCCAACGCTGGTTGCCAATTCGTGCACCACGCCGTTCTCGACGCTCAATACACGGCCCAGTGGCCACGGCAAACCGGCGTGCAAGCCAGGGCCAAAGACTTGTACCGGTTTGCCGAAGCGCTCGTAGATACCGCGCCCTTGCAGCGGGATTTCGTGGATCCCGGTCAGCAGCCATCCGAAGGCGGCGACCAGCGCCAGCACCGGCAGAAAAGCGCGGCGCATGTAGCTGAACGCCCAGATCTGACGCAAATCGATGCCGAACCGGTTGTGCAGTTCGTGCTGCAAAGCGAGTAATGGCTGTGGTGGCCAACGCAGCATATCGGCAACAAAACTGCGCGCCAGCAGAGTCGGTTCCAGCTGCTCGCGTCGAGGGCTGAATACCGACAAAACTGCGCGCAATAGCAACTCGATCGCGATCAATCCCGGCAAGATCCCGATCAATACCGCAAGGCGCACGGGCCACACCGAAGCCTCGCTGGCGAACAGCAGGCACAACGCCCCCAGTACCAGACTGATGATCGCCACCCGCGCAAGTTGCGCAAGGGACCCGGCTTCCGGCCATTGCGCGGGGTTTTCCTGAGCCAGTTGCCGCTCCAGCACCAGCAAGCCGAAACCCAACAGCAACATCAGCGCGGCGCCCACCGTGGCCGATAACCCGATTGCAGCGGCAGGCAACGTCAGATTCCACACCTGCCCGATGGCCAGCACAATCAGCACTGACCAGCCGCCCAGCCACAACGTGGCCACGCCAATCTGACCGAGCAGGTGCAGACCGCGCTGACTCAATCGCTCCAGCACCCGTTCGTACCAGCCGTCAAGAGCGGTTTGCTCGACCTCGTTCAGAGGGTGCTGCGCCACTGGGTGCATGACCCGTGCGCGCCATTGAGTCACCCACCACGCCGACTGCAGTCCGGCGACCAGCACCAGCAACGCCGCGCCCAGATTCACCAGCAAGGCCGGCCATATCGATTGCGCGGCAAACAGCTCGACAAACAACGCCAGCACCCACCCTGCCCCAGCCAATCCGCCGAGGCCGAAGGCCAGGCGGCGCAATCGTCGCCCCTGCGCAGCCGCTTGTTGAAAGCGCGGCAACCCGGTCACTTGCGTGCCATCGACATCCAGATCGACTTGCATATCACCCCAAAGCCATTGATTCACCTGTCTTATCGTTACGATATAACGAAAAGCGTGAAATATTCGTACACAAATACACCTATCTAAAGATGCGCAACCTGTCGCTTGCCTGAAGCCTTGACCGAAATGTCCGGAAACGCACATATTACGTTCGTAATTTTAATCGCCTACTACTTTTAGCGATCCGCATCCCCAACGAGGAGCAAGAGCATGAGTCACTACGACGTGGTCATTCTGGGCGGCGGCCCCGGTGGTTATAACGCGGCGATCCGCGCCGGACAGTTGGGCCTGAAAGCCGCGTGTGTGGAAGGCCGCGCCACCCTCGGCGGCACGTGCCTGAACGTCGGTTGCATGCCGTCCAAGGCCTTGCTGCATGCTTCGGAGCTGTACGACGCGGCCATGGGTGCGGAGTTCGCCAACCTCGGCATCGAGGTCAAACCCACGCTCAACCTCGCGCAAATGATGAAACAGAAAGACGACAGCGTGAGCGGCCTGACCAAAGGCATCGAATTCCTGTTTCGCAAGAACAAGGTCGACTGGATCAAAGGCTGGGGCCACATCGAGGGTCCGGGCAAAGTCACGGTGACCGACGATCAAGGCAACAAGACCGAACTGAGCGCCAAGGACATCATCATTGCCACCGGCTCCGAACCCACGCCCCTGCCCGGCGTCGAGATCGACAATCAGCGCATCCTCGACTCCACCGGCGCGCTGTCGCTGAGTGAAGTACCGAAGCATCTGGTGGTCATCGGTGCCGGAGTGATCGGCCTGGAGCTGGGCTCGGTCTGGCGGCGTCTCGGCGCCCAGGTGACCGTGGTCGAATACCTCGACCGCATCTGTCCGGGCGTCGATGCCGAGGCCGGCAAGACCTTGCAGCGTTCGCTGAGCAAGCAAGGCATAAGCTTCAAATTGAGCTCGAAAGTCACCCGCGCCACGACCTCGGCCAACGGTGTGCAGCTCAGCGTCGAACCTGCAGCGGGCGGCAGCGCCGAGTTACTGGAAGCCGACTACGTACTGGTCGCGATCGGCCGGCGCCCGTACACCAAAGGCCTGGGCCTGGAGAACGTCGGCCTGAGCACCGACAAGCGTGGCATGCTCGCCAACCGCCAGCACCGCACCGAAGCCAATGGCGTCTGGGTAATCGGCGACGTAACGTCCGGGCCGATGCTCGCGCACAAGGCTGAAGACGAAGCGATGGCCTGTGTGGAGCAGATCGTCGGCAAGGCCGGCGAGGTCAATTACGACTTGATTCCCAACGTCATCTACACCCGGCCGGAACTGGCCAGCGTCGGCAAGACCGAAGAGCAACTGAAGGCCGAAGGACGTGCCTACAAAGTCGGCAAATTCCCGTTCACCGCCAACAGTCGGGCGAAGATCAATCACGAAACCGAAGGCTTTGCCAAAGTCCTCGCCGACGAACGCACAGACGAAATCCTCGGTGTGCACCTGGTCGGCCCGAGCGTCAGCGAAATGATTGGTGAATATTGCGTGGCCATGGAGTTCAGCGCCTCGGCCGAAGACATCGCGCTGACCTGCCATCCGCACCCGACTCGCTCCGAGGCGCTGCGTCAGGCGGCGATGAATGTCGAGGGGATGGCGACGCAGATGTAGGTGGTCACCCAAACCCTGTGGGAGCTGGCTTGCCATCGATGGCGTCAGTCCTGTAACCGTTGCGGTCGCTGACACACCGCTATCGCTGGCAAGCCAGCTCCCACAGTTGACCGTGTTCCTGCTGGAGGACTGCGGTCGAATGTGGGAGCAACCCGCTCTACCGCGGCAGATGCCCCAACGGCAACGCCCCCGGCGTCTTCACCGTGTGAATTGCAAAGTTGCTGCGAATGTCACTCACCCCCGGCAGCTTCAGCAGGCAGCCGCTGAGAAAGCGGTCGTATGCGCGCAGGTCCGGCACCACCACCTGCAACAGAAAGTCCGATTCGCCCGACACCAGAAACGCCGAGATCACCTCCGGCAGGGCGGTGACTGCCGCGTAAAAGGCTTCGGCCTGCTCATCGTTGTGGCGCTCGACCTTGACCCCGACAAACACCGTCAGCCCCAGTCCCACTTCATCGCGATCGAGGTTGGCCTGGTAGCCACGAATCACCCCGGCCTCCTCCAGCATCCGCACCCGGCGCAAGCAAGGTGACGCCGACAGGCCGATCTCGTCCGCCAGCTCGACATTGCTCAGCCGTCCGTTGCGCTGCAAGGCAGCGAGAATCTTGCGATCAAAAGCGTCGAGTTTCATGTTTGGCAGATCCTGCTGGTCAAGGCGCAAAAAGAAAGCAGGTTATGCCAATCCCAAGGGTTTTTGAAGCTGACTTCGCAAGCACCTGCCCCGCCCTTGCGCCATAAACTTTGCTCACCGAATCGACAACGAAAGGGCTGCGACATGACAAGTATCTGGCTGTTTTTTCTGGCATTGGCGGTGGTCTTCCTGTTGCCGGGGCCGGACATGATCCTGTTGCTGCAAACCGGTGCCCGCCAGGGTCGCGGTGCGGCGCTGGCAACCGCCGTTGGCTTGGCGATCGCCCGAGGCTGTCACGTGGCATTGGCGGCATTGGGTCTGGCGGCGCTGTTCAAGGCGGCGCCGTGGACGTTTGATATGGTGCGTCTGGCCGGGGCGGCGTACCTGCTGTGGATCGGCATTCAATGCCTGCGCAGCAGCTGGCTGCCGAACCTGAACACGCCCGCCGTGACACACGCCCAAGGACAATGGCGCGAGGCGATTCGCCGTGGCCTGCTGACCAATCTGCTCAATCCCAAGGCGTTGCTGTTCTGCTCGGTGCTGTTGCCGCAATTCATCGTCAATGACGGCGCAGCGGTACTGACCCAATTTGCCACCCTCGGCGTGTTGCTGGTGGGCGTCGGGCTGCTGTTCGACAGCGCCTATGCCCTGACCGGCGCGGCGCTGGGCCGTTGGCTGCAACACAGTCCAACCGCCCAACGCGTTCAGCAATGGCTGTTCGGCAGCCTGTTGATCGGCTTTGCCGTGCGCCTGACGTTTATCCAGCAGGCTTAGGGCTTGCGTGCCTTGCGCCGACGACTGAGCAACACCAAGGCGCCCGCACTGAACAGCACCAGGACACCGACCACCGGCCATTTATACGGGCGCAACGTATTGCGTACGGCATCGGTAACCTGGGTGACGTAACGCTTGTCGGCGTTTTCGAAATCCGGGTACGGGCATTGATTGCCGAAGTCCACCGCCCAAGGCACGTATGGGCCTTCGTTGACGTAGCGTCGATACAACGCGCTCTGCTCTTCAAGGCTGCTGTTGAAACCGGCGGCATTGCACAACACCGCAGCAAACGCCTGACTGGTGTGCGGCAAGTTGTCGGCAGCCCGGCTGGCCAGCGCGGTAGCGACAAAACGGTAGTGATAACGCTCGTCCGGTTGCGCCTGGCTGGCCTTCTGGCGCTGGACTTCAGCCTCGGCCACCAGCGGCCCGACTTTCAGCTCGGTGCTTTCCAGACTGTAATTGCCGCCAAACGTGGCGTAATCCGGCGCCATCTCGTAACCGAGAATGTCCATGCCCCATTCACGCGCGGTCCACGCCGCGTTGTACAAGGCGCTGGCGCGTTTGGTCGGCCACCACGCAGCGTCGGCCTTCATCCGTTGTTCGCCGTAGAGCCGGGCCTTGTGCTGCAGGTCGGGATTGTCGAAATAGCCGACCGCTTCCTCGTAATGCCCTTCACGCAGCAAGCGCCGTCCCAGCAGATTGCGCAGGCTGGCGGCGACCGGCAGCGGCACATAGTTGTCGCGCTGCTGCTGGGTCAGCGCCGGCGGCGCCGGCACGTTGTCATCGACATAGCGCTTGAGCTCATCGACCGTCAGCACGCGCTCGGCCACCGTCGCCGCGTCGAACCAGTAGATGCTGTTGCTGCGATACAACTGCACGAACGCTTGCAGGTATTCGCCACGTTGCAGCGCGAGAATCGCGCTCTCGCCTTCGACCCGGCATTTCGGCTGGACGGTTTCAAAGTCCCAGTCCGGGGTGCGCCGGTAGCCCCAATCCTCGCTCTGCGGGAAAGCCTGCGCAGCTTTGGCATAGGCGGCAGCCGCGGCATTTTTATCACCGTCACGCACCGCCAGTTTGGCTCGCAGCCACCACGCCAGTCCGCCGTCACCGGCATTCTCCAGGAAGGCTTTGGCGCTGGCGTAATCACCTTGTTGATAGTTCATGGCCGCCAGTCGATCGGCGTTTTCCAGGCTGCCACGGGTGCTGTCCTGCAGCAGCTTGATCAGCTTCTTCTCGTTCGGCGGTTGTTCGTCGAACGACCAGCCCATCCGGCTGATCAACGAGGCGGTAACCAATTGCTGCACAGCCTTGCGCTCCAGCAACTTGGCCAGTTGCGGCTCGGGCAGTTCGGCCAGCTCATTCATCAGTTGTTTCAGCGAGGTATAACCCACGGCCGAGCCGTGCAGGTTCTGCGCTTCGTACAGTTCGATGGCGCCGTTCCAGTCACCGGCGTTGCGCAGCACTCGCGCCTCCTCACCGAGACTGGCGACACCGAGTTCCAGCGGATCGCTGAAGCCATCGATGCTCAGTTGTCGGGCCTGACGGAAGGCTGCGCGTGCGTCCTCCAGCACTTCAATGACATCGCCCGCCTCGGCACTCATGGCAAACCAGGCGCGGCCCAGGGAGTAAGCCGCCCAAGTGCTGCGCAGCGGACGCTGATCGGCCGGCAGCGCCAGCACTTTGTTGAAGTATTCGATCGCCAGCGGATGATCGCCAGTGGCAAACGCCACCGCGCCGGCCACGTACAAGCGGATTTCCGCCGGCAGGCTGGCGCCCTGCGCCTCGACCTGACGCGCGTCGGTCAGGCCGCGCAGTTGCTTGACCAGTGCTTGTTGCTCGGCGCTCAGACCCACCTGTTCGGCTTTTTCGCGAAGCGCCGCAGGCTCGCTTTCGTCACCGTACATGTCGTCGGGATTGTGCGTCGCGGCGGTGACGTTCTTCAGCCCGGCAATGGTTTTGCCGAGGCGGCTGATCTCGAAGTTGAAGTTGCCCTCCGGCAGTTCGGCCAGGCTTTGCCCACGATTGTCGAGCAGGCGCATCGGAAAGTCCGGGCCGCAGGCCAGCGCCGAACCCAGCGGCAGGCTGAGGCTCAGGCAGAGCAGATGGCGGGGCCAGTTACGGGTCAACATGCGAACCTCCTTGATCAATAAATGCACAGCGCGCCCAACCGATGGCGCGTTGTCCGCCCGCCGGCAGACGACCGTCGCGCAGGCGGGTGAAGGTAAGCAGATCCGCGCTTTGTTGCAACGCGTAACCGGCGAGCGCATCGGCGCCCTCGCAAGCGCTGGCCTTGACGGTGATGCGCGTGGGCCAGGCACTGTCGAGGTTACCGACATTGCGCAGGGCGATGTCCTGCAGGCCATCGTGGTCGCTGAACGTCAGACCGAGCCGGCTGCTCAACGTATCGCCACGGGCCACAGCGCGCAGCGTACTGAGGCTCCAGGCGCGGCGATCATTGGGTAGCGGCAGACGAAACCAGATCAAACCGGCCAGATGTTCCGGGCGATCCTCGCGCATGTCAGTGGCCAGTCGGCTCAGTTGTTGCGGATCGGCGAGCAATTCGCGCCGCTGGCCGCCGCGCTCGAGTGGCACTTCACTTTCCACCACCGGAACGCCATCGGCATCCGGCAGCAGCGCCACGCCGTAGGCCGGCAGCGCCAGATAAAACGGTTTGTCGCTCACTCGCCCCCAGGCCTTGGCCCAGCGCCGCGCCTGCTCGGCGTCGAACAGACCACGACGCGGATCGCTGACCGCGTGCACCTGCAGCACACTGCTGTCGACGCTGGCCAGCAGTGCCGGCAGTTGCGAACTGTCGAGCCACGCCGGCAACGCAGTGATGCTCAGCGGCAAGTTGGCCGGCAATGCGCCACGCAGATGCACGAGAAATTCGCTGTACGCCAGCAAACGCGCATTACCGGCGTCGTGATCGATCTCGACCCCGCTTACCGTCAGGCCCTGCGCTTGCCAGTCAGCCAGCATCTGAAGGATCTGTGCGCTCACCTGTTGCTGATCGAGCGCCTTGAGCTGACCGTCGAGACGAACCACCGCAATCAGCGGTCGGCCATCGTGCTTGAGCAACGGCGCATCAATTTGCGCCCGATACCAGCCGTCATTGGGGAATGCCTGCAAGGCCAGCACGCGCAGTGTCGAGAAGCTCTCGCGGCTTTCGCGCAGGGCGGCGTCATGGGCCGGCGTCCATTGACGTTGCCAGATATAAAGTTGTTGATCGAGGGCGGGGGCATCCTGCCGCTCGCAAGCCGCGAGCAGCAGCGTTGCCGCGATCAAAATCGAAAAGCCGAACCGCATGAAATGCTTATTCCCTGCCGATACAAAAATGCAGGGTACACAAATCCCTGGAGGAGCGACTCAAGGCTTGCGGGCAATGATTACCTGACTCTTCGCCACGACCGCGTCCAGCGCCTGCTTGATCTGCGCACCCCGGGGCGAATCGAGCACCGCTTGCCAGGTGTTGGCCCAATGCTCGAGCAACGGGTGATCCGGGTTGCTGAAATCGACCTTGGCTTCCCAGAACAACAGCATCCACATCGACCAGTAAAAACCGTACTGGCTGTGGCTGATGATCTCCAGCCCGGCGTCGCTGACCAGCGTCTTGAATTGATCTTCACTGATGATGCGAATGTGGTTGGGCTTCTGGAAATACTCCGGCGCCGCAATGTCCTTCTGCAAGTCTTCCGAGCTTGGGTGCGGCACGCTCAGCAGGTACAGCGCACCGGACTGGCCGACCCGCACCAGCTCGGCGAGAAACTGCGCCGGGTCGTCGACGTGCTCGATGACTTCGGTGGAGACCACACGGGTAGCGGTGCCGTCGGCGATCGGCAACGGATTGCAGTCAGTGACGTGGCACTCGACGCTGCGCGCCGGGGTATCGCTCAGGCGTTGGCGGGTGGCCTCGACCTTGGCGCCGTCGATGTCGGCGATGATGATCTTCGCCCCGCGCATGCCGCAAAAATGCACGTTGCCGCCGTCACCACAGCCGACATCGAGCAAGGTGTCATCGGCGGTCACCGGGAAGCCCTTGAACAGCTCGCCGGTCTCCTGGTTGAACCAGCCGCTGAGCTTGGCATCGTAGAGGCCGAGCATGTACGGATCGACCTTGTCCGCCACCGGGGCGACAGGTTGCGCGGGGGCCGGTGCAGGCGCCGCCGCCGTGAGTTTTTTCAATAGGCTCAGCATGAGGTGGCTCCGGGGGTTGAAACGGCAGTTCGGGACGTGTCGAGGCGCCGTACCAGGGCGGCACCGCGATTACGCATCGGCATTTCGATGAAGCGGTAGTTCAGCTCGCTGAGCAGCACGATCAGGCCGAAGGCGATCAGCAAGGTGAGAATCGGGTGCCCGGCCGGGCTCGGTAAACCGGCAGCCTGCAAACGGAAGATCAGCTCCCGCACTAGCAGATAGGCCGGGATATGAATCAGGTAAATGCCGTAGGAACGACTGCCGATCCACGCCATCAGCCGCTGCAGGTGGCCTGCCGGCAGCAGGTAATCGCGGTTGTACGAAGCGATCCACACCAGCAGCGCGCCGAGCACGGCAATCGAGCCGATGCGATAAGGCGCGAAAGTGAAACGGTCGGTGGCCATGAAACTCATCAGCAGCGCCACGCCGATCAACACTGACACGCCAGCCCACGGTCGCCGCAGAAACGTCGGCTGCCAGCGCTGGTAAGAAGGTTGCGCACTCCACAGCGCCAGCAGCACGCCGAGCGCCAGGGCATCAGTGCGCACCACCATCAACAACGGCGTGCGCAGGGTGAAAAGTTGTACCGCCACCAGCGCCAGCAAGGCCCAGACCAGATGCTTGCGGCACAGCACAATCAGCAGCGGGAACAGCAGGTAAAACTGCTCCTCCAGCGCCAGGCTCCAGTAGACGAAACTGCTGCCGTACTCGTAATGAAAGAAACTGTCGGCAAAACGGAAATTGGCGTACTGCAACACCCCCGCCAGCGTCGCCTGCAGGTTGGCGTGCAAGCTGCCAAAGGCACCGGAGCGGTTGAGAAACACACACGCGAGGAGAATCAGTGCCAGCCACAACCAGGCCGACGGCAACAGGCGAAACACCCGGCGCAGCCAGAAATTGCGCGTCTGCTGCCAGTACTCCTGACGCGTGGTGCAGCCTTGCAGCGCGGGGATCAGGCTGCGCGCGATAACGAAGCCGGAGATCGCAAAAAACAGATCAACGCCCCACCACGGTTGCGCCCAGGCGTGGATTTTTTCCAGCAGCGGCACGGTGTCGGTGAACAGGCTGCCCTGCAAGTGATGGAACAGCACGCCGAGCACGGCGATGGCACGCAGCACCTCGATGTCCATGATCCGCCTGGCGCTCATGGCTGGCCCCCGGTGCAGGTTTCGCCAGCCAGCGGTTTGCGGGCGATGATCACCTGGCTCTTGGGCATGAAGCGGTCGAGCATCTGCTTGATCGCCAAACCGTCAGGCTGCGCCAGCAGGTCTTGCCAGGTCCGTGCCCAGCTTTCCATCAGCGGCGGATACGGCGCCTGAATCCGGTCGCGTACCGCGCCACCGAGGTCCCGGCCGGCAGCGCGTTCGCTGGCCCAGAAGAAGATCATGCCCATCACCCAGAAGAAGCCGCTGGCCTGCCGATGCTCGATCACCAGCCCGGCGTTCTCCACCAGTTCGGCAAAGCGCTGCTCGGTGAAAATCTGCACATGATTGGGCGTCTGGTAATAACTGGCCGGGGCGATGCCTTGTTGCAGGTGCTCGCCCACCGGTGCCGGCACACTCAGCAGATACTGCGCACCGGGACGGCCCATGCGCACCAGTTCGGCCATGAACGGTTCCGGCTGATCGATATGCTCCAGCACTTCCATGCATACCACTTTGCTCGCGCAACCGGCGGCCAGCGGCAATGGCAGGCTGTTGCTGACCAGCCCCAGATTCGGCTTTGTGCTCTGCGCCTCCACCTGCCGGGCCAGATCGCGAACCTTGTCATGTTCGCTGTCGGTGAAGATCACCGAGGCGCCCTGCCGCACAGCGAACAGCGTCGCCACGCCCTCGCCGCAACCGACGTCGAGCAAGGTGTCGTCAGCCGTGATCGCGAAGCCCTTGAGCAACTCGCCGCTGCCCGGCAAAAACCAGCCGTCGAGAATCGCGTCATGCAACCCCACATCCCGTGGCGAGACCTGCGCGCTTGGCTCAGGTGCAGCAGGCGACGGAGCCGGGAGCAAGCGTGCGAGCAGACGCCGGATCATGCGCCCGAGGCTTCCACGGACAACGGCTTGAGGGCCTGCGCGCGCTGCGCAAAAAACCTCCGCAGGCGTTCTTCTGCACTCGCCTGACTGCAGAACTTCTGCAGGTTGTGAACGGCATGCCCGGACATTCGCGCATAGCGTTCAACGTCGTTTTTTGCCACCTCATAACTGTCGCGGTACGCAGCGCACAACGAGTCCCAATCGGTGATGTAGCGCAAGGTACGGTAAGCCGCACGGGGGTCGTGGGGCCATGCCGTAAGCTCGTCGGTGGAATCAACGATGAACGCGTTGTCGCTGTCGACGTAGTCGGCCATCGCCGTGTTCAGCGGGGCGATCGCCGGTTTGCCGCAGGACATGAACTCCATCAGCGGCAGACACTGCCCTTCGCCATAGGAGCTGTTGACCACATAGCTGGTGGCCTGCACCAGCGCTTCGTAATCGGCGTCCGCCAGATAACCGTGGATCAGCACGATCCGGCACTGGTAGGACTGGTTCTTGTACAGGTGATGCAGCATGTCATTCAGGGCATTGGCGATGTCATGGTGCGTGAGCTTCAGCACCAGGGTGGCATCGGCGACGTCACGGAACGTGGTGCAGAAGGCACTGATCATGTCCTGCCAGTTCTTGCGCCCGTCGTACGGGTTGAACACCGAGGTGTAGACCACGCCGTCCAGTTGCAGCTGGCAGTCCTGCGGCGGCCCGGCAAACGACATTGGCGTGCCTTCGCACAACCCCGGCGGACCGTACGCGCGCAGATCCACCGTGCGGCTGTCGAGCAACAGGCCACGCAACCTCAACTGCACCGCTTCGACCACAGGCTGCTTGCGCAACTGCGCACCGCGTGCGGCAAAACGGTCCCAGACAGGCGCGGGTATCGCGCAGATCGGATAGTCCGCGCCCATCACGTCGCAGACCGCGTTCACCGTGAAACTCGAATGGGTAATCGCCATGCCGCAGGCGTTCAATACCACGCGCCAGTCGTGACGTGGCTCACCGTGCCAGCTCTCGGTGGGGATAGTGCTGAATTCCCAGGCAAATACCGGGATGGTCGGGCAGGCGTAATGAATCGGTGTGCGATGCGGCGGCGAGAACGACAGGAACACGCACGCTTCGCCACGGCTCAGACAATCGAAGTACAGGCGATCAACCAGTTCGTCCGGGTTGCTCACTTCAATCACTTGCCCAAGGCGTTCCAGCACCGGGCGGAATTCCTTGAGCACGAAGTAATAGCTGTACTCGGGCCGGCCGAGGTTCTGCTGAATGTTGCTCTTGTTGGTTTCCGAATGAATGATGATCAGCATGATGCAGTCCCCGCCTCGGCGATCAGCTGTGGGCTTGCACTCGGCGTCAGTTGAAAAAACTGCGCCAGACGCTGCTGCACCGGGGCAAAACTGCAGTAATCGCGCATGCGCTCATTGGCCGCCAGGGCCATGGCCTGATAAGCCACCGGATCGTTTTTGGCCATGGCGTAACTGTTTTCGTAGGCGATTTTCAACGAGCCCCAATCCGGACGATGGCGCAGGGTGCGGTAGAGGATCCGCACGTCATCCGGCCAGATCGTCGGCTCACGGCTGGACTTGACGATGAAGCCGACGCGCTCGTCGACGTAGTCGTGCATTGCCGTGTGGTCCGGCGCGATCACCGGACGAGCGCAGGACATGAATTCCATCAGTGGCAGGCACAAACCTTCGCAGCGGGACGCGTTGACGTAGAAACTGGCAGCACCGTAGAGCCTGGCGAACTCTTCGTCTTCCAGGTAGCCGTGCATGACCACCACCCGGCAGGCGAAGGGCGACAGCTGCGACAACAAGGTGATCAGGTGCACGTAGTAAGTCGCCAGATCGTTCTGCGTCATCTTCAGCACCAGCGTGGCATCTTCGACATCGCGCATGGCCCAGCAGAACGCCGTGATCAGGTGATGCCAGTTCTTGCGTCCATCTTCAGGGTTGAACACGCTCACATAGACCACACCGCTGACCTCGGTCTGTACCGTGGCACTGGTGTCCGGCAGGCTGGCCTGCGGATGCTCGACCACCGGCGGTGTTTCGACGATGACAGCCGGCGGCAACGGCTCGGGGGCCGGGCTACGCAACCGGAAGAGCTGGCGGCGCAGGGCGAGCGGCAGCAAGTCGCGAACGGCTTCGCGATACCACAACAACAGATTGTGCTTGAGCAAAAACAGCGGCCCGTGGTCAGTCGGGGTCGCGGCGGCGCGATAACTTTCGCGCAGGTAGTGTTTGGTGATGAACGCACGTCGGCGCAAGGTCAGTGGCGGTAATGGCGCTGCTTCGGGTGTAACCACCGCGTCGGGCGGCGGCTCCTGCACATCGACGGCGGGTGCGATCAGCCCATCGGCGGACAACCCGAGCGTGCGGCTATCGATAATGCAGCCCTTGATCTGCAACACCGTGCCTGGGTTGACCGGCGCAGCAGGGTACCGCTGGCGCACCCCGGCAAAGCTTTCCCACAGTGGTGTCGGCAATACCAGGACCGGGAAATCTTCGCCCATGGTCCGGCGAATGGCTTGTGCGGTGTGACTGGACAAAGTGATCGCCCGACCATGGCTGGCCAGCAGCCGGCTCCAGTCGTGCCGCGTATCGTCATCGCGAGGGTCATCCGGGATCGAGTCGTACTCCCACGCGATCACGCAGACCACGGGGCATTGCAGGTCGGTCGGGGTTTTATGCGGCGGCGCAAACGAAAGAAAAAGGCATTCCTGACCGGCCAGTTGCAACTGCCGATACAACGGGTCGACTTCGGCCGCCGACGACACCACGTGCACCTGTCCAAGGCTTTCCAGCACAGGACGGTAGGCCTTGAGCACGAAGTAATAGCTGTATTCCGGACGCCCCAGACTCTGGCTGATGGAGCGGTCATTGACGTCCGAGTAAAGAATGAAATTCATGGCATCCCACGGTGACACCACCATCCCGGCAGTTTCACGCTATGACGGCCAGGCGCTGAATCGAGTCGGGATCACCGCTGCTCGTCCTTCGTCCTGAGCTCGTCTTCGTTCTTGTTTTAGTGGCTGGTTTCACCCTGTTGCGCAACATCCCCGGCGAATCCGGGGAGATGGCGACGAGGGCCATTCTAAACACATCCTTTGCGAATCCGGGAACCGCCCGACAAGAATAAATAGGGCTACGCTGACGAGAACTGACCGGTCACGGTTTACGGTGTTGAAATTGCCGAGCATTTGGCACAGATTGGTAACAAATAACTACAACAATGACTTCGCCGATTGTCCTGTCAGACTTTTTTATCCGGCCTGACGACTCCTCCCCCAAAGCCTATGGGAAAGTGGCGAATGTTAAAGACCAAGGGGTCAGTGTTTGAAAAAACGTCTGTTCATCACGGGCCTCAGTGGGTTCGTGGGACAACATCTCCAGTCGCATCTGGAACAGCCTGGCTCGACGTGGGAACTGCTGTCTGCGGCGGCGCCCTACGATCTCACGGCTGCGACCAGCCTCACCGATCTGTGGCCACAATTGCCCGACGCGGTGATTCACCTGGCCGGTCAGACCTTCGTTCCCGAAGCTTTCCGTGACCCGTCCCGAACGCTCGAAATCAATCTGCTCGGTACCCTTAATCTGTTACAGGCGCTCAAGGCGCGCGGATTTCAGGGGACTTTCCTGTATGTCAGCTCCGGCGACGTCTATGGACAAGTCGACGAGAGCGCCCTGCCCATTACCGAACTGCAACCGCCCTGCCCGCGCAATCCCTACGCCGTGAGCAAACTGTCGGCGGAATTCCTCTGCCTGCAATGGGGCCTGAGCGAAGGCTGGTCGGTGCTGGTGGCGCGGCCGTTCAATCACATCGGCAGCGGGCAGAAAGACAACTTTGTCATCGCCAGTGCTGCACGCCAGATCAACCGCATCAAACAAGGCCTGCAAGCCGCGCAACTGGAGGTCGGCGACATCGACGTCACGCGCGATTTCCTCGATGTCGGCGATGTGATCACGGCGTATTTCGCCTTGCTGGAAAAAGGCACGCCGGGGCAGGTCTACAACATCTGCTCGGGCCGCGAGCAAAGCATCCGCAGTTTGATCGAGCAAATGGCCGACCTTGCCGAAGTCGACCTGCAACTGGTCCAGGATCCGGCGCGCATGCGCCGCGCGGATCAGCGTCGCGTTTGCGGCAGTCATGCAAGGCTTGCCCAAGTCACGGGATGGGCGCCGAAAATTACAACACAACAATCCCTGCGGGCGATCCTGTCCGACTGGGAGCAGCGAGTACGACAAGAATGAAAAGTGCACTGATCACAGGGATCACCGGCCAGGACGGCGCTTATCTGGCCAGACTGCTGCTCGACAAGGGCTACAAGGTTCACGGTCTGGTCGCACGGCGCAGCAGCGATTCACGCTGGCGCCTGCGCGAGATGGGCGTCGAAGGCGACATCGTCTACCTTGACGGTGACATGGCCGATGCCTGCTCGGTGCAACGCGCGGTGATCAAGTCGGCGCCGGACGAAGTCTACAACCTGGCCGCGCAAAGCTTTGTCGCCGCGTCCTGGAATCAGCCGGTGACCACCGGTATCGTCGATGGCCTGGGCGTGACCCACCTGCTCGAGGCGATCCGCCAGTTCAGCCCGCACACCCGTTTCTATCAGGCCTCGACCAGCGAAATGTTCGGCCTGATCCAGGCTGAGCAGCAGGACGAGAACACGCCGTTCTACCCGCGCAGCCCCTATGGTGTCGCCAAACTCTACGGCCACTGGATCACCGTCAACTACCGTGAAAGTTTCGACCTGCACGCCAGCAGCGGCATCCTGTTCAACCATGAATCGCCGCTGCGCGGCATTGAATTCGTCACCCGCAAGGTAACCGACGCCGCTGCCCGCATCAAACAGGGCAAGCAGCAGGAACTGGCCCTGGGCAACATCGACGCCAAACGCGACTGGGGCTTTGCCGGTGACTACGTCGAAGCCATGTGGCTGATGCTGCAGCAGGACAAACCTGACGATTTTGTGGTCGCCACCGGCGTCACCACCACCGTGCGCGAGATGTGCCGCATCGCTTTCGATCACGTCGGTTTGAACTACCGCGATTACGTGAAGATCGACCCGGCGTTCTTCCGCCCCGCCGAAGTCGAAGTGCTGCTTGGCAACCCGGCCAAGGCGCAGCGCGTGCTGGGCTGGAAACCGAAAACCGACCTCGACACCCTGATCCGCATGATGATGGATGCGGACATGAAACGCGTCGCCAAGGAGTAGGCCATGCTGATCCCCGTGATTCTGTCCGGCGGCGCCGGCACTCGTCTGTGGCCGGTGTCCCGCGAGGGCCATCCCAAGCCGTTCATGACCCTGCCCGACGGCCAGTCGCTGCTGGGCAAGACCTATCAGCGTGCCGCCGCATTGCTGGACGGCTGGGGCGACATCGTTACGGTGACCAACCGCGAATACTACTTCCAGAGCAAGGATCACTATTGCGCCGCCCACGTGTCGCGCCATCGCGGACATTTCCTGCTGGAGCCGACCGGGCGCAACACCGCCCCGGCGATTGCTGCGGCGGCCTTGTCACTGCAAGCGTTGCACGGTGACGACGCGATCATGGTGGTGATGCCCGCCGACCATTTGATCGTTAATCAGCAAGCCCTCAAGAGCGCCGTCGAACACGCGGTCAACCTGGCGAAGGACGGTTATCTGGTGACCTTCGGCGTGCTGCCGACCGCCCCGGAAACCGGCTTCGGCTACATCGAAACCGGCGCGCCACTGGATGCCAAAGGCGCGGCAAAAGTGCAGCGTTTCGTGGAAAAGCCCGACCTGCAAACCGCCGCGCATTACCTGGAAAGCGGCAACTTCCTGTGGAACTCGGGCATGTTCTGCTTCACCACCGCGACCCTGATCAACGAGCTGCAATTGTACGCGCCGGAGTTGCTGGAACAGACCCGCGCCTGCATGGAGGCCAGCGCCCCGGTGGAAACCGTCGGCTGTCTGCAACAGGAACTGTCAGCAGCGCTGTTCGCTGAAATCACCGACATCTCCATCGATTACGCGTTGATGGAACGCTCGGACAAAGTCGTGGTGGTGCCCGCCGGTTTCGACTGGAGCGACATTGGTTCATGGGGCGCCGTGGCCGCACTGGTACCGGCCGATGCCGACAACAATCGCGCCAGCGGCGAAGCGGTGTTCATCGACAGTCACAACAACTTCGTGCAGAGCGAAGGCCGGCTGGTGGCTGCCGTGGGTGTGGATAACCTGATCATCGTCGACACCGCCGACGCCGTGCTGGTGGCCCACGCCGACCGTGCCCAGGATGTACGGCGCGTCGCCAAGCAGCTCAAGGACAAGTCCCACGAAGCCTACCGCCTGCATCGCACGGTCAGCCGTCCGTGGGGCACCTACACCGTGCTCGAGGAAGGCCCGCGCTTCAAGATCAAGCGCATCGTGGTCAAGCCCGGCGGCAAGCTGTCGCTGCAAATGCACCATCACCGCAACGAACACTGGGTGGTGGTCGAAGGCATGGCCAAGGTCACCAACAACGGTACCGGCACTCACCTGGTGGCCAAGAACGAATCGACGTTCATTGCCGCTGGCCATCGCCATCGCCTGGAAAACCCCGGCGTGATCGACCTGGTGATCATCGAAGTGCAAAGCGGCGAATACCTGGGTGAAGACGATATCGTGCGCTTCGAAGACCAATACGGCAGGACGGTTTGATGCTGCTTTCCCTGTATCGCTCGCTGCGCAGCTACCGCGGATTCATCCTCGGCAGCGTCAAGCGGGAGTTTCAGGCGCGTTATCGCAATTCGCTGTTCGGCGCGCTGTGGACCGTGCTCAACCCATTGTCGATGATCGTCGTGTACACGGTGATCTTTTCCCAGATCATGCGCGCGCGCCTGCCGGGTGTGGATGACGGCCTGGCCTACAGTGTGTACCTGTGCGCGGGCCTGCTGACCTGGGGACTGTTCGCGGAAATCACCTCGCGCAGCCAGAGCATGTTTCTGGAAAACGCCAACCTGCTGAAGAAAATCAGCTTCCCGCGGATCTGCCTGCCGGTGATTGCGCTGCTCAACGCCGGGATCAACTTCGCGATCATTCTCGCGCTGTTCTTCGGTTTTCTGCTGATCAGCGGGCGCCTGCCCGGCATGGCCTTGCTGGCGCTGATTCCACTGTTGCTGGTGCAGGTGATCTTCGCCGCTGGGCTGGGGATGATCCTCGGCATCCTCAACGTATTCTTCCGCGATGTCGGACAGATGTTCGGCATCTGCCTGCAATTCTGGTTCTGGCTGACCCCCATCGTTTACCCACTGTCGATCCTGCCGCCGGGCATCCAGCACCTGATCAGCCTCAACCCGATGACGGCGTTGATGACCAGTTACCAGAACGTGTTCCTCTACAACCAGTGGCCAAACTGGTCATCGCTGCTGCCGTTGCTGATCCTCGGCCTGCTGTTCTGCGCCATGGCCCTGCGCCTGTTCCGGCAACGTGTCGGCGAAATGGTGGATGAACTCTGATGGGACATATACGCGTCAGTGGCCTGGGCAAGGCCTACAAGCAATACCCCAATCGCTGGAGCCGGTTGTTCGAGTGGCTGGTGCCGTTTTCCGGCACGCGGCACCACTTGCACTGGATCCTGCAGGACATCGATTTCGAGATTCAGCCCGGCGAAGCCGTCGGCATCGTCGGGGTCAATGGCGCGGGCAAAAGTACGCTGCTGAAGATGATCACCGGCACCACGCAACCCAGCTGCGGGCAGATTCAACTGCAAGGTCGCGTGGCCGCGCTGCTGGAGCTGGGCATGGGTTTCCACCCGGATTTCACCGGGCGTCAGAACGCGTTCATGGCCGGCCAGTTACTGGGCATGCAGGTCGAAGAGATCGAAGTCTTGATGCCGCAGATCGAAAGCTTTGCCGAAATCGGCGCAGCCATCGATCACCCGGTGCGCACGTATTCCAGCGGCATGCAGATGCGCCTGGCCTTCAGTGTCGCCACCGCGCGCCGTCCGGACATCCTGATCGTCGATGAAGCGCTGTCGGTGGGCGATGCCTACTTCCAGCACAAAAGCTTCGAGCGCATCCGCAACTTTCGCAAGGCTGGCACCACGCTGTTGATCGTGTCTCACGACCGTTCGGCGATTCAGTCGATCTGCGACACCGCGATCCTGCTGGAGAACGGCCGTCTGGCCATGCGCGGCAAACCCGAAGAGGTCATGGACTACTACAACGCCATGCTTGCCCAGCGCGAAGGGCAGATCGTGCGCCAGGAAATGCTCGCCAACGGCCAGGTGCAGACCATTTCCGGGACCGGTGAAGCGGGAATCGTCAGCGTGCGCCTGCTCGACGCTCAAGGGCGCAGCCTGGAAGTGGCGGAAGTCGGCCAGCCAGTGGTGCTGGAAGTGCAGACCGAGGTGCGCGAGGACATCGAACGACTGGTGTTGGGCTTTCTGATCAAGGATCGCCTCGGCCAGGCGATCTACGGCATCAATACCCATCGCCAGGACCAGGCGATCAGCGACCTGAGCGCCGGTGAACAGGTGACGTTCCGCTTCGCCTTCGATATGCGCCTGGGCAAGGGCAGCTATTCGGTGGCGCTGAGCCTGTCGCGTCTGGATTCGCATCTGGATCGCAATTTCGAATGGCGCGATTACGGTCTGGTCTTCCACGTCATCAACAACCGTCAGGAAGACTTTGTCGGTTGCTCATGGCTGCAAGCCCGGACCGAGATCAGCCGCTCCAGCGAACACGCAACGCCGCAGCCAGACAGGGAGATCTCGCGATGACACGACTGTTGATGGAGTGCACCTACGTTTTCGAACACCCGTCCGCCAATTCGGGCATTCAACGCGTGGTGCGCAACGTTATTCAACAGTTGCCAGAAGCCAACGCCGAGCGCGAATGCATCCCGGTGGTGATGCTCGACGGTGCCCTGTATGAGGTGAAAAGCCTGGCGCCGATCAAAACCCCGAGAATCAATCTGACCAGCCTGCGGGTGAAGCTGGAACAGTGGGCCAACAGCTTCTGGTTGCGCCATCGCGCTCTGGAACGACGCCGGCCTTTCAGCCAGTCGCATTTCGCCCGGCGGGTGTTGTATGTGCTCTGCCGGCTCACGGCGTTTGCCTGTTTCAGCCTGCCGATGCGCGTCCTCGGGCGCCTGCTCAAGGGCAAACCGATCCCCGAGCGTTGCGTGCCGCTGCAACATCGGGCCGGCGATCAACTGGTGTTGCTCGATTCCTCCTGGCACGCCAACTTTTTCCCCTTGGCCGAACAACTCAAACGCGATGGCGTGGGTATCGTTTCGGTGATCTACGACCTGATCCCGCTGACCCATCCGCAGTTTTGCGACGCGGGTCTGGTCAAGGTGTTCAATGACTGGTTCGACTGGATTGCACGCACGGCCGATGGCTATGTCGCGATCTCGACCACCATTCGTGATCAGGTGCGCCAAGAGATGTTGCGCCGGATCGGCACGCAACAGGTCCAGCAGCGCTGGTTCGACTACTTCCACCTGGGTTCCGAACTGGATCTGACCGACGCCGCAGCCGAGGTCGATCGCAACCTGCTGAACCTGTTCAAGACCCCGGAGCCGGTGTTCCTGATGGTCAGCACCATCGAGCCGCGCAAGAACCACGCCTACCTGCTCGATGCGTTCGAACGTGCCTGGGCGGCTGGCTCCACAGCGCGCTTGTGCATCGCCGGGAAAATCGGCTGGAAGTGCGAAGCCCTGATCGAGCGGATCCGCCAGCACCCACAACTGAACCGTCGCCTGTTCATGTTCAACTCGCTCTCGGACAAAAGCCTTGAGCACGCCTACTCCCACGCCACCGCGCTGGTATTCCCGTCGCATGTCGAAGGGTTCGGCCTGCCTCTGGTGGAAGCCATGCAACGCGGGCTGCCGGCGATGGCCAGCGACATCCCGGTGTTCCGCGAAATCGGCGGCGATTACATGGCGTATTTCGACCTGCACAATCCGCAGAGCCTTACCGACCTGGTGCTCGGGATGGAGCGCTCGGGTGAGTTTCCGGCACCTCTGAGCCTCGACCAATGGCGTTGGCTGAGCTGGCGCGAAGCAAGCGCACAACTGGTGCAGCGCATCGAGCGCAACCTGAACCATCCACTGCCCGCATCCGAAGGCCAGCATGCGCATTGCTCTTAACG
Source organism: Pseudomonas sp. AO-1 (assembly GCF_019775695.1). NCBI lineage: Bacteria > Pseudomonadati > Pseudomonadota > Gammaproteobacteria > Pseudomonadales > Pseudomonadaceae > Pseudomonas > Pseudomonas sp. AO-1. Next base: position 92,011 of record NZ_CP079947.1, on the reverse strand, counting down.
CGCGGATTCTTCAGGCGCCACGCACTGGCATCGGCCATTACGTCGCCGAACTGGTCCGCGCCCTGCGCGCCAGCACTGAAGTCGAGGTGGCGTTGTTTCACGGCTGGGGCTGGAGCTCGGCCCTGCCGGAAGCGGCCATGCCCGGCTACTCGCGCTTGACGCCACTGCTGCGGCAGATCCCCGGGGCCTATCAAGCGCGGCGCTGGCTGGAGCAGAAACGTTTCGATCAGGGCCGCACGCAAGGCATCGACCTGTATCACGAGCCGAGCCTGTGGCCGCTGGCCTTCGATGGCCCGACCGTGATCACCCTGCACGACCTGACCCATCTGCACTTCCCTGAGACCCAGCCCTTGGCGCGCCTCAAGGAAATCGAACGGCGTCTGGCGGCTGGCGTGCAACAGGCGCAACGGATCATCACCGACTCGCAGGCGATTGCCGACGAGGCGCAGGCTTATTTTGGTCTGCCGGCCGAGCGTTTTGTGGTGGCGCCACTGGGTGTGGCCGAGCGCTTCCACCCACGGCAACCCGACGCCATCGAAGCGGTGCTCAAGGCACATGCCGTTGCCCCGCGCGAATATTTCCTGTGTGTCGGCACTCTGGAGCCGCGCAAGAACCTCAGCCTGGCATTGCGCGCCCATGCCCTGCTGCCGGAGGCCGTGCGCCAGCGTTTTCCGCTGCTGATCGTCGGCATGGCCGGTTGGCAACAGGCCCAGTTCAGCGATGAACTGCGTCAGGCCCTCGCGTCGGGGCATGTGTGCCTGCTCGGCTATCTGCCGGATGAACAGGTCGCACAACTGCTGGCCGGCGCTCGGGCGCTGGTGTTTCCGTCTCGGTATGAAGGCTTCGGATTGCCGGTACTGGAAGCCATGGCCAGTGGCACTCCGGTGATTCTCACCCGTTCTTCAGCCATGCCGGAAGTCGCCGGCGCGGCGGGCAACTACATTGAACCTGATGATGCACAGGGCTTGCGTGATGCGCTGATCCGCCTGATCGACGATCAAGCGCATTGGCAGGCCTGCCGAGAAGCCGGATTGCACCGGACGCGGCTATTTTCCTGGGAACGTTGCGCACAGGCCACCGCCGGTGCCTACCGCCAGGCCATGGGAGGCTGAATGCGAGTTCTTCATTTCTTCAAGACGTACCTGCCAGATTCGGTCGGCGGCATCGAACAAGTGATCTTCCAGCTCTGCGAAAGCGGCGCGCATCACGGCATCGACGGTCAGGTGCTGACCCTCAGCGCCGACCCGACCCCTCCCGTGATGCAACTCGGCTCACACGAAGTGCATCGCGCCAGACTCGACATCCAGTTCGCCTCCACCGGGTTTTCCTGGAGCGTGTTCAAACAGTTTCGCGAACTGGCGGCCGAAGCCGATGTGGTCAACTATCACTTTCCGTGGCCGTTCATGGACCTGGTGCACTTTGCCTGCGGCCTGAACAAACCGAGCGTGGTGACCTACCACTCCGACATCATTCGCCAGAAGCATCTGCTCAAACTCTACCGCCCGCTGATGAACCGCTTCCTCGCCAGCGCCGACCGGATTGTTGCGGCCTCGCCGAACTACCTGCACACCAGCGACGTGTTGCAGCAGTTCCAGGACAAGACCCGGGTGATTCCATACGGTTTGAACAAGGCGGGTTATCCACAGGCCGACAGCGAACGCATAAATCGCTGGCGCCAACAGCTTGGGGACAAGTTTTTCCTGTTCGTCGGGGTCATGCGTTATTACAAGGGTCTGCACATCCTGCTCGATGCCTTGAAGGACGTGGATTATCCGGTGGTCATCGTCGGTGCCGGGCCGCTGGAACTGGAACTGCATGCCCAGGCCGCCGCGCTGGGCCTGCGTAATATCCACTTCCTCGGGCGTCTGGGCGATGAAGACAAAGTTGCCCTGCTGCAACTGAGCTACGCCATCGTGTTCCCCTCGCATCTGCGCTCCGAAGCGTTTGGCATTTCGCTGCTCGAAGGCGCGATGTACGGCAAGCCGATGATCTCCAGCGAGATCGGCACCGGCACCAGCTACATCAATATCCACAACGAAACCGGGTTGGTGGTGCCACCGAGTCATCCACAGGCATTTCGCGAGGCGATGCGTACCCTCTGGGAAAACCCCGAACGCGCGGCGGCCATGGGCGTCAAGGCCGAAGCGCGTTACCGGCAGTTGTTCACCGCCGACGAGATGGGCCGCAAGTGGACCGCGTTGTATCAGGAGCTGCTCGAAGAGAAAGACCTGTCTTACGCCTGATCCACCACAACACATCAATCCTCTGTAGGAGCTGCCACAGGCTGCGATCTTTTGATTGTAAAAACCCAGGATCAAAAGATCGCAGCCTGCGGCAGCTCCTACAGGGGGAGTTGCGTTACAGATCCAGCACCAGCAATTGCTCGCTCTGCGCCGGCACCGCGCAGCAAATCAGCACCTGCCCCGCTTCCGGCATGTCCGCCGGGGGCTGTGGATAATTCACCGCGCCACTGACCAAGCGCGTCTTGCAGGTGCCGCACGAACCGCCACGGCAACTGAACTCGGGGCGCAGGCCACGGCTTTCTGCGAGCTCCAGCAGACTGCCGCCGTCCGGCTGCCAGCGCGCTTCCTTGGCAGAACGTTCGAACATCACCGGCACTGACGTGATCGCGGCCGGTGGCTGCTCGATGACCAGCGCATCCGGGTCTGGCTGGCGCTTGAGCGTTGAAGGGCCGAAGGTTTCGGCGTGAATCCGTGCGTCGCGAATGTCCAGCTCACGCAGCCCGTCGTAGACACTTTGGGTGAAAGCGCCGGGGCCACACACAGCAAAATCGATCTGGTCGTAATCCTCGACCTCCAGCAGATCGCGCAGCAGTGCCCCGTCGATACGCCCACGGCGGTCGAAATCCACGCCTTCATGCACATCGGCTTCCGGCTGGCTGAGCAGGCGAATCACCCGAACCGCGTCGCCAGCACTGTCCAGCAAGCGATCAAGTTCCTGGCGAAACGGTTGATCGGCCAGGCTGCGCGAACTCTGCAGCAACCACGTCGGCCGAATCCGCCGAGTGCGCAGGCCTTGATACACCACCTCGCGCAGCATCGACAGCAACGGCGTAATGCCAACCCCCGCCGCCAGCAGCACCAGCGGCCGTTGTTCCAGCGGCGCCACCGTGAAGTGCCCCTGTGGCGCCCGTGCCTCGAGGACATCGCCGACCCGGATCTGCTGGTGCAAATGGCCTGAAACCAGGCCCTCGCGTTTCACACTGATGCGCAGGAAATCATCCGATGGCGCACTCGACAGGCTGTAGGTGCGGATATGCGTTTCTCCACCCAGAATGAAGCGCAGCGGCAGATGCTGGCCGGCCTGAAACACCGGCATCCCTGCACCGTCGTCCGGTTGCAGATAGATCGAGCGGATGTGCTGGCTCTCCCTTTCGATGCGGGTTACCCGCAGCGGCCGCCAGCGGTCACCGAGAGCCTTGGCCTGCAGACGTGCATCAGCCTGGGCCCAGCTGCCGGTCAACAGGCTGGTGGGCGACATACCGTCGAAGCGCCAGCGCAGGGCCAGTGCCGCCGGACGCCGCACGAGTTTCTCGACCTCGAATGTCCACAGACGCTCGGCGCCCTGGAACGCTTCAATCTGCGGCCCTTCAAGGATGATTTCGGTCCGCCCGCTCAGTTGCAGCACATCGCCTGTGGAAAAGTCGATGAACAGCAGGCCAGCCTTGGGATTGAGCAGCAGATTGCCGAGCGTGTTGAAGTGCAGATTGCCGGCAAAATCCGGGATGGTCAGGCGATGACCTTCAACCCGGACAAATCCGGCCTGCCCGCCACGATGGGAAACATCCACCGCACGTTGTCCGTCGGCATCGACGTAACTGGCGACAAAGAAGGTGTCGGCGCCTTCGATCATCGCCCGGGCCGCGTCATCAAGACCGTTGCCGTGCTGCGCTGGCCGCGTCTGCGGATCGGTCAGCGGCACGCGCTGGAACTGGCGTAGCTGGATGTATTGCGGACAGTTGCCGAAAGCCTGATCCACGCTCACCTCGAAACCCTGCTCGGTGAGATTGGCGACATGACCGTTGAGGCGATTGCGGCGGCGAGTATGCAATTCAATACCGAGCAACCCGATCGGTTCGCCATTGCGCAATTGCGCTGGATCATCAGCAGCGGGTTGGCTGGCGAAATGCAGGTGCCCGGGATCAGGCGAATGAGCAAACCCTGGCGCGCCCTCGAGCACACTGGCCCATGGACGCCCGTCACCATCGACCGCGCCGTACAGCATGAACGGCAATTGCTCATAAAAGGCGCGGTGTTGATCCGGCATCCAGTCGCGAATCACTTTTCGGCCAAAGGCCTCCATGCGCTCGGCAACGCCGACATGGGCCTGCAGTTGTTGCTCGCCAGCGTGCCACGGTGAACGTTCCATCACGCCTCTCCCCGCGCCGCCGGCGCATTGTGGATAACTCGATCAGATCGGATTGAACCTCAGGCAGTCTTTTGCAGACCAGCGACCGTGCGTGGCATGCCGACAAAACCGGGCAAGGCTTCAACCCGCGCCAGCCAGGCACGCACGTTGGTGTAGTCGTCCAGTGCCACGTTGCCTTCCGGCGCATGGGCGATGTAGCTGTAGGCGGACACGTCGGCGATGGTCGGCTCGCTGCCGGCCAGGTATGGGGTCTTGCCCAGTTCCACGTCCATCACTTTGAGCAGGTTGTGCGCACGGGTAATCGCTTCTTCAGCATTCAACTGTGCGCCAAACACCGTCACCAATCGGGCTGCAGCAGGTCCGAAAGCGATCGGCCCTGCGGCGGCCGACAACCAGCGCTGAACCCTTGCAGCGCCCAGCGGATCGGTCGGCAGCCAGCGACCATTGCCATACTTGAGCGCCAGGTACACCAGAATCGCGTTGGAGTCGGCCAGCACCACGCCGTCATCGTCAATCGCCGGCACTTGGCCGAAGCTGTTGATCGCCAGATACGGCGCCTGCTTGTGCTCACCCTTGGCCAGATCGACCAGGATCAGTTCGGTCGGCAGTTGCAGCAGGGACAACATCAGCTCCACCCGATGGGCGTGGCCGGAACGCGGGAAGTTGTAGAGTTTGATCGCTTGCATGGTCGACTCCGCTGGAGGTGGCGCCGTTCGGGATGGCAGCGCCGGTGGAGGCCATCTTCCCCCCATCCTCAAAGCAACAGAATCACCAGCAATCGCAATCGATTATTTCACTGGATGAAATAACGCTGCGTTCTGCAACGCCGGATGCTCTCGCAAGGCTTTCACTGCATGGTCGACAAAACTGCGTACCCGCGCCGGCGCCTTGCGCCCGCCCTGATACACCACATGGATCGGCAGCGGCGGCAGTTCGAAGTCGGCGAGGACAATTTCCAGCTCACCGCAGGCCACCTTGCCGGCGACCTGATAAGACAACACCCGGGTCAGCCCCAAGCCCAGGCAAGCCGCAGTAATCGCCGCCTGGTTGGCGGTGACCACCAGCCTCGGTTCTGGCCGCACGCTGATCGCTTCGCCCTGATCCACAAACGGCCAACTGCGCAACTGGCCGATGGCCGAGGTCGCCACCACCGGCGCGCCGGCCAGCGCCTGTGGATGCTCGGGGCGGCCGTACCGGGCCAGGTAGGCCGGCGACGCACAGATCACCCGCCGCACTTCGCCAACCCGGATCGCGTGCTGATTGCTGTCCGGCAACTCACCGATGCGCACCGCGACATCGATGCCCTCCTCGACCATGCTCACCACCCGATCAACCAACAGCGCATTGATCGAAACGTCCGGGTATTGCGTCAGATAACTGGTCATCAGTGGCGTGACAAACAACTCACCGAACAAAACCGGCGCAGTCACCGTCAATTGCCCACGGGGCTGGGCGTGACTGCCGGCCGCCGAATCCTCGGCTTCCTGCACTTCGGCGAGAATTCTCCGACAGTCTTCCAGATAACGCTGACCCGCTTCGCTCAGATGCACACTGCGCGTGGTACGGATCAGCAACTGCGTGCCAATACGCTGCTCCAGCGCTGCAACCGCGCGAGTGACACTGGCGGCGGACAAGCCAAGGCGTCGCGCCGCTGCCGAGAAGCCCTGCTCCTGAGCCACCGTGGCGAAGATCTGCATTTCCTGGAAGCGGTCCATGGATGCCCTCGAGTCGGATACAAAAATCGCAGCCGAGGCTGCGATTTTTGCGGGTGGGTACCAACAACATAGTTTGACACAACCCATCGCGTAAATCGGGGTCTGTAGGATGATTCGCGATAAAGACAACAGCAACATAGATTGACACAGATGGGCTGCGCTTCAAATACAGGGCCGGGCTGCTCCCAACATAGTGTGACACCAACAACTGAAGTAAGCGGTCAGGAGGGGAGCAGCATAATCTGCGGTCTTCAGCACAAGCTCAGTGCGATGTCTAAATCTGTGCGCAACCTACGGCCGGCTCCCATAAGCACATAAACCGTATTTTTCGTCTCAAACAAGCAGTTGTGAGTGAAGGAAACCCCCAACGTTGATCTGACCCAATCACCAGGCGCAAAACGACCTTTTCTATCTTGGATAACCGTCAATGCGTAAACCAAGGCAGGGATAAGCCCTCTATCGGTGATGGCTATTCGTTGACGTGTTGTAACTTCGAGATCCAAGATTACCCAATCAGCAACAAGGCAATATGCACGGGAAGGAAAATGCAGACCTGCGAATGTCACTGCATCTAAATCGGGGAGTGGGCACCCGTTTATGTTTTCGCCTGCGGAAAGCAGCGAGGTAAACGCCGCCAAATTCATTCATCCCTCCAGCCGGTCGGTAAACTGACTCGAACGTGAATCATCCATAAGCATAGCTCTCAGCGAACAGCCTGGTACCGATGGCGACGAATAGTAGCCAGGTCGCCTCACACCTGGTTTCTCAACTCTCCCTTTATCTCACTGAACGGGATGATTTCTATTGGCGGCGTCACAGCACAAATCGGTTTACGCCAATAATCCACGCTATGCCATTGGCCGTGCTTGAACCCAACCTCTGGGTAGGTGCCGATGTGGGTGAACCCGAGTGCTTCATGGATACCTATACTTCCTGCGTTGGGTAAGGCAATGCCGGCATAGGCTGCATGAATCCCCTGTTTCTCTAGAACTGGTAGAAGCTGCTGATAAAGCGCACGACCAACCCCTTTTCGGTGCACAGCCGGATCAACATACACGGTGACATCCGCCGACCATCGATAGGCTTCTCTCGCTCGATGCTCGCTTGCGTAAGCGTATCCAACGACGTTGCCCTCCACCTCGGCTACCAGATAGGGATGCGGCGGTAGTGTTGCGGTTATTCTTGATGCCATCTCATCAACAGTCGGTGGTATCAGCTCGAACGAGATGACTGAGTTCAAACCATTGGAGCATAGATAATCTGGATGGCAGGGGCATCAGATGGTGTAGCAACCCTCACTTTGTAATTCATGTCTTTCCTTACTGCCCCTTTAAAAAATCGCGTTTGAAAGGCTGAACCACCTTAAGGCCTAGCCCTTCAGGATGTCGCGATAGGAACGTGAACTACGCCTTGAGCGGGCTTACCGCATCCACGAACCGTAGAGAGCATCGTTCAGTGAATTGTGAGCTTTTGCTCATGGGGACTAGGCTGCGGGATATCCACGACAACGTCTTTAGCACCGAGAACCTTCGCCAGGAACAGCGCCGTTAACCCACCGAAAAACTGCGCGATGATGAACAGCGCTACGTCTGACATCCGTATCCCCGAGAATGTATTGGTGAACACGCGAGCAATCGTCACCGCCGGATTCGCACTTAAAAACCAGTCGGACCCTACGCATGCGCTTCAAGTTTAAATCATGCCGCCCGTCAGGAGACACATGCGAAGATTCGTTGTAAATAGGAGCCACTCATCGGTGGGTATGTGCCGCAGAAATATTTTTTTGAAAAAAAATACAGACATTACAGAATTGTAATTCTTCAATCATCTCCCTGTTATCTTCAAATTGCAACGATACAAGTCGGCGACGATACGAAAGCGCAACGCGCTTTCCGTAAACAATAATTCCAGCCGAAGAACTTACTAGTTCTGCCAAACCTAAGGAGTGATTAATGGATAACAATACAAAATTCTCAATGGCCGCTTTAGCGTTGGTTGTCAGTTCTGGGCCTTCCATGGCATTCGCAGAGGAAAAGACTGGGGGATTTATCGAAGATAGTAGTCTTTCCGTGCTAAATCGAAATTTCTACTTCAATCGTGACCATCGTAACGGGCAATCAAGCCCCACAGGCAATGGTTATTCAGAGACTTGGTCGCACGCGATCATCAGTAAATTTGAATCCGGTTTTACTCAAGGCACTGTCGGTGTGGGCGTCGATGCTTTCGCGATGATTGGGTTGAAGCTTGATACGGGTGACGGTCGAAATGGTGGTCGTAGTTCGTTCGATGTACTGCCTGTCAATGGCGATGGTGAGGCTCGAGATGAGTACACAAAAGTCGGTGGGGCAGCAAAGGTTCGCGCTTTTGACACAGTAGTGAAAGTTGGTGATGTTTTTCCAGCGAACCCCGTCGTGGCTTCTGGCGACTCAAGACTACTACCCGAAAGTTTCCGCGGTGTAACCGCGACCAATACCAGCATTGAAGGACTGACTGTTCAAGGTGGTCGCCTGCACGCCATGAGCCAACCAGTCTCCAGCAATATGCGCGACAACTTCGCGACATTCTATGCAGGGCCTGTTAATTCACCTTGGGTAGGCTATTTCGGCGGCGACTACAACGTTAACAAAAATATCATCGTTAGTCTCTATTCCAGTCGCCTCAAAGACGCTTGGAATCAATACTATGCGGGCACGGGATTGAATTACTCACTGTCTGATCAGCTTTCTGTATTCGGTGGCGTGAATTACTACAAGGCCGTTGATGAAGGAAAGAAACTGCTGGGAGAATTCGACAACAATATTTGGAGCGCTAAAGTTGGCGTGAAGTATGGTGCGCACTCACTTGCACTTTCTCACCAGCGAAATAATGGTAATGACGACTTCGACTATCTGCGTCAGTCGGACTCTATCTTTCTCGACAACTCGATCCAATACAGCGATTTTAACTCGCCAAAAGAACGTTCGTGGATGGTTCGCTACGACCTCGACATGAGCTCGTACGGCGTACCAGGCCTGTCGTTTATGACACGTTATGGTCGCGGCACCGACGCTGACTATTCCAACGCTAACGCAACATACATGAGGCGCGATGCAGACGGGAACCCGTTGACAGATCAGAAACGTTGGGAGCGCGACATTGAGGTGAAGTACGTCGTTCAGACAGGTTCCTTGAAAGATATGTCTTTCCGCTTGCGGCAAGCGAATACTCGCGCAACCGCTTTTGAATCGGATCTGGATGAGGTCCGTGTGATTGTTGAGTACCCACTCGCCATTCTGTAATACCTAAACGGGAAAATTCTCGGTTCTTCTAAATTGTCCCATTTTTGATTGAAAATTTCAAAATTGTAATTTTTCAATCATCTCCACGTTAACTAGGATTGCTTATAGTGAGTGGGAGTTATTAGGAATCTAGCTAGCGCATCTGGTTAGATCTCTACAGACAAGTAGCAAGCCTGTGAAAATCTGGAAACTCATTGTTGCTCAGTTAAAGCTACAATTTCACCTTTAGAAGCTCCTTCGGAAAAGGGTGAATTTTTAAGACGTCCCTCGGGACGTCTTTTTTATACCTGTTCGAAGCGAATCTAAAAAACGCCCGATTCCTATTTTTCATATCAGTCGAGCGTTATAGATTGTTCAGATAGTAGGATAGCTACTAGCCACCACGTTTGCGACACTCTCCAGCCACAGTGTACCTAATCGTATTTAGCTGCCCATTTGAATCTTCATAAGTCATGGCGGCTGGCACCACCGCGCAGACTTTTGCAGGCCGCACCACACTGATCACTTTCACAACATCCATCTTCATTCCGTACTCGTATTGTTTCGCTACAGGTGCGCTTTTCCCTTGGCTAATAGCATACTGCTCCATAGCTTTAGCATTAGCCGCCATCATTTTCTCAAAGGTTTTGTCTCCTCCCCCTTCAGCAGAGACAAGAGAGGATAACGCCAGAGTTCCAGCGAGAGTAATAATGCTCATGAATTTCATATTGAGTACCTCATATATTAACAGTTACCAGAATATCAACTAGAACATTGCGTAGGTGTGGCGCCAGGATTACCGATGTCCAATCTGCCATCCAAAAAAAACCGCAACCGGAAACCGGAAGCGGTTTTTTTTATTCAGCGTACTGCTACATTTACATTTCATCAGTCTCATCTTTAGCATCACTTGACACTACTGGCTCGATTTTTCCTTCTTTAGCCACGTACTTCTCCATTGCTAGATCATTTGCGACCATCATTTTCTCAAAGGTTCTGTCTCCGCCACCTTCGGCTAAAGCAACTGAAGAAAGGACTAAAGCACTCGCAAGAGCAAAAATTTGAGCAATTTTCATACTGACACCTCATCTAGTTGACACTCTTAGGGTATCAATTCGAACCTATCAACACGGTGGCGCCTAGATTACAGATTCGTTATGTTGCGCACATAAAAAAGCCCCCCATCGAATCTCGATAGGAGGCTTTGAGAAAACTAAATTATATGGATGCTATTTTGTCGTCTTTGGTTTCTTCCTCGTCTCGGCGGTGCACCCATTGATAAAGAGCAGGCAGTATCAGCAGAGTCAACACAGTTGAGGATAGGATTCCCCCGATTACTACGGTAGCTAGGGGTCTTTGAACCTCTGCCCCCGTTCCGGTTGCCAGTGCCATCGGAATAAACCCAAGAGAGGCCACGAGAGCTGTCATCAACACCGGACGTAAACGTGTGAGAGCCCCTTCATTAATTGCGGAACTTAAAGAATGTCCTTCCTCGCGTAGATTACGTATGAAAGCGATCATCACCAGACCGTTTAGCACCGCCACTCCCGACAACGCGATGAAACCAACACCTGCCGAGATCGATAGCGGGATGTCTCTCAGCCATAAAGCCATGACACCCCCTGTCAATGCGAACGGAATACCAGTAAACACCAGTAGGCCATCCTTGAGGTTGTTGAACATCATGAACAAGAGTGCGAACACCAGAAGCAGGGCAACCGGCACTACAATCTGTAGTCGCTTGGCAGCGGATTGGAGCTGCTCGAACTGCCCTCCCCAAGTGGTCCAGTAACCGGATGGGATTTGCACTTCCTTATCAATGGCGCTACTGGCCTCCTGTACAAAAGAGCCGATATCACGCCCACGCACGTTGGCGCTGACGATCACCAGACGCTTGCCGTTTTCTCGGCTGACCTGGTTAGGTCCCAACACTAGATCGAGGGTCGCCACCTCTGAAAGAGCTATGAATCCGATCTGGTCAGCATTGGTGTTGAGCAACGCCGGTACCGGGATTAGCAATGTGGACAATCCCTCGAGATCCTTACGCATCGCGTCGGATAAACGCACCACCATGTCAAATCGGCGGTCTCCCTCATACATCGTACCGGCTTGTCGACCGCCAACTGCCACCGCAATGGTGTCTTGCACGTCGCCTACGTTGAGTCCGTAACGGGCGGCTTTGTCGCGGTCGATGTTGATGGTCAGTACCGGCAGTCCCGACGTTTGCTCAACTTTGACCTCGGAGGCACCATTGATCTTCAGCATTGATGCGGCGATTTTTGCAGCGGTGCCGTTGAGCACCGCCATGTCATCACCGAATACCTTGACCGCCACATCACTACGTACGCCTGAAATCAACTCGTTGAAACGCAGTTGAATAGGCTGAGAAAGCTCATAGTTGCTTCCGGGCATCGCAGCTGCAGCTTTTTGAATATCGTCTATCAATGCCTCCCTTGATTTATTCGGATCAGGCCATTGACTCTTCGGCTTGAGCATCACATAGCTGTCAGAAATGTTTGGAGGCATTGGATCGGAGGCAATTTCGGCAGTACCTGTACGACCAAACATCCGTTTGACCTCCGGTACTTTTGCCAATACCAGGGTTTCAAGGCGTTGCTGCATCTCTACCGATTGCGTCAGGCTGGTACCTGGGACACGCAATGCTTGCAACGCGAAATCGCCTTCGCTGAGACTCGGCACAAACTCACTACCCATCCGACTTGCGACCACACCGCATATTGTGATCACGCCTAATGCCATGGCGAATGCCAACGATCGATGGCCCATGACCCAGTCCAAAGCTGGAGCATACATCCGGCGGGCGCCACGCATGATGACGTTTTCTTCTTCCTTGACCTTGCCGGTCACGAACATCGCAATCGCAGCAGGGACAAAAGTTACTGACAACAACATCGCCCCCAGTAAGGCGATCACTACGGTGAAGGCCATCGGGTGGAACATTTTTCCTTCGACGCCAGTAAGCGCAAAAATCGGTAGGTACACGACCATAATGATCAACTGACCGAAAATTAATGGTCGGCGTGCTTCCTTGGCAGCAGCGAATACTTCGTGAAAACGTTCAGAGCGAGTGAGGATGCGCCCGTGGTGTTGCTGCGCATGGGCCAAACGCCTGATGGCGTTTTCAACAATTACCACCGCACCGTCGACGATGATGCCAAAGTCCAAAGCCCCAAGGCTCATCAGGTTGGCGCTAACTTTATTGGTAAACATGCCGGTGAATGTGAACAACATAGCGAGCGGGATAACCATGGCAGTGATCAGCGCTGCACGTATATTTCCCAAGAACAGGAATAGAATCGCAATCACTAGGATTGCACCTTCGATCAGGTTCTTTTTTACCGTGGCAATCGCCTTGTCCACAAGATTGGTACGGTCATAGACAGTGACTGCTACAACCCCTTTTGGCAGTGAACGGTTGATTTGCTCAAGCTTGTTGGCAACGGCCTGCGCCACGGTGCGGCTGTTCTCGCCGATTAGCATGAACACTGTGCCGAGCACCACTTCACGACCGTTTTCGGTCGCTGCTCCCGTGCGCAATTCACGGCCGATATCCACGGTTGCAACATTCTTCACACGTATTGGCGTACCGTCGACATTGGCCATGACGATATTGGCGATATCGTCGGTGGTTGCTACTTGACCAGGTGCACGAATCAGTAACTGTTCGCCGCTGTGCTCGATGTAACCGGCACCGACGTTAGCGTTGTTGCGCTCCAGCGCTGTAACAAGGTCAGTCAGCGTGAGCTTGTAAGCGGCCAAGCGTTTTGGATCGGGCGCAATCTGATACTCCTTGGCAAACCCGCCAATGGTATTGATTTCGGCGACCCCAGGAACATTGCGCAGTTGAGGCTTGATGATCCAGTCTTGAATCACCCTCAGGTCGGTCGGCGTATAGGGACTGCCGTCCTCCTTGACAGCCCCCTCTTCAGCCTCGACCGTCCACAGGAAAATCTCACCAAGACCGGTTGAGATCGGTCCCATGACAGCTTCCACACCTTCTGGCAGTTGCTCTTTGGCCACCTGTAATCGTTCGTTGACCAATTGCCGAGCGAAGAAGAGGTCCGTGCCCTCTTTGAAAATAACAGTAACTTGCGACAAACCCGAGCGTGACAGCGAACGAGTTTGTTCTAGAGCCGGTAAACCAGCCATTGCTGTTTCGATGGGGAACGTGATGCGTTGTTCGGTTTCCAGTGGTGAAAAACCTGCTGCCCCCGTGTTGATTTGCACCTGGACGTTGGTGATATCGGGAACCGCGTCGATCGGCAGCTTCTGATAGCTTGCTATACCGAGGCCGGCCATGAGGAAAACCGCGAGCAGTACGATAATGCGCTGCTCGATGGCAAATTGGATCAGGCGTTCGAACATGAGAACCTTCTCGTGGAAATGGCGGATCAGTGGGCGTGTTCAGCCGAGGCTTTACCCAATTCTGATTTCAAAATGAAACTACCGGCGGCGGCGATTTGAGCTCCGGGCTCCAGGCCTTCCTTGATCTCGACCAGACCCGCCGAACGACCACCTGTCTCCACTGGCTGAGCTCTAAACCCGTCCTCCGTTCGAACGAAAACAGTTTGCTTGTCCTCGACCGTCTGAAGAGCCGCCTCTGGTACAGCGACCTTTGTCTGCCGAGTACCGGTGTCAACCTGCACGGTCACAAATAGCCCCGGACGCCATGCACCTTGTGGATTTTCCAATGTCACGCGGACCGTGGCTGTACGGGTTTGCTCGCCCAACAAACTGCCGACATAGGCCACGGTTCCAGTGACTTCAGCATTCAACTCCGGCGCACTGACCTTGACCGATTTGCCTACGAGTACCTTGTTCAAATCCTTTGGTGAGACTCCAAAGGTCACCCACACACGCGACAAGTCGGAGAGCGTAAAGGCATTGGTGGTTTCGCTGACAACTTCACCGAGGGCCAAATGTTTCTCGACTACAACCCCGTCAAACGGCGCACGCAATTCATATCGATTACCCCCGCTGGCGACCGAGCTACCACTCAGTACGCTAATTTTTTGCCGAGCATTGCTGAGAGCAATTTCAGCTTCTTGCAAAGCCTGGCGGGCTTGCAGGAAGTCCTGTTCTGCAGAGATTTTGTCCTGCCATAACTGTCGCTCTCGCTCGTAGGTAGTACGCGCCAACTCAAGACGACGTTGCGCAGCGGCTTGTTCACTGCGCTGATCAGAAATTTGTTGGCTAGCGATTACGGCCAGCAACTGACCTTTTTTCACTGGTTGACCAAGATTGGCATGAACCGACTCAACGACACCAGGTACGCGGGGCACCACGTGCGCAGTGCGGTCTTCATCAAAACGGATTTCTCCAGGAAAGGGCAATGAAAGGCTGATGCTCTGCGCTTTCGCTTCAACCAGTTGGATGCCGGCAGAGCTGATCTGCTCTTCGCTCAGAGTCAAATGACCCTCTTCAGCTTCGCCTTCTGCGTGTTCGCCCTCGGCCGGTTTTCCGTCAGCAGTTTCATCGCCGTGATCGTCATAGCCTTTGCCCTCCTGAGTCTGAGCTTCAGCTGAAGGCACCGATGGGCTTGTCATCCAAAACGAACCGATGCCTATACCTATTGCCAAGGTTAGTGCCGAGACGAGGATTAGTTTTTTATCCATGGAGACTCCCTGCGCAACCCAGTCGGCATTCACGGATTAACGTGGTATTGCGATACTGAGCAGCGGTAAAAAAAGCGTTATATGAAATTCACGGGGTACGAGTGAGAATGGCAACATCACCGAAAATTCGCTCGATACGCACCCAGGCGTCTGTCGCCTCGGCGATGGCTTGGATGTATTGCGTGCGAGCGCTAATCAATGTGCGCTGAGCATCGAGCACGTCGAGAAAGTTAAACTTACCCATTTCGAAACCTCGGGTAGCGGTATCGACGGCACTTTGCGCTGCAGGCAGGATGGTTTGATTGAACGACGCCACTTCAGTGTTAGCAGTCAGCCACTGATCTAAGGTGGTTTGGATCTCTGTGCGCAGTCGTAACTCACTGGCATTCCGAAGGTCGCGAGATTGATCGGCACGGCGGGCTGCGGCCAGTACGTTGCCTTGGTTACGGTTAAACAACGGGATGGGCATAGATAGCCCTACGACATTCACCCGCTCGCGCTCACGCTCGTCGTATTGACTCCCGATACTCACGGTCAGGTCCGGAATTCGACGAGCCTTCTCAAGACCAAGAGAGGCTTCCCGCTGATCTATTTGCAGTTTTGCTAATCGTAGCTCTGCAGTTTCACCAATTCGGCTAAACAGCAGCGACGAATCGGGCACGGTTGGCATCGACCGATTTGGATCACCTACGGACACAAATGCAGGCAAAGGCGCCCCCATGACCTGAGCGAGTCTCTGGTAGGCACTGGCCTCATCCCGCTCAGCCCGCCTCAACTCTAGGCGCACTTCTGATAGCTGAACCTCTGCGCGCGTACCTTCAACGGGTGAGGATTTGCCACTCTTGATGCGACCTTGCGCTGCACGCAAACCGCGCTCGGCGAGCTCAAGTGATTGACGTGACAGCAGCAGTCTTTGCTGAGCCGTTGAGGAACTATAAAAAGCCTGAATGACATCGGCACGCAGAACGTTACGCTTGCGCTCCAACTCAATCCCCGCTGCGTCCTGAGCTCTATTGGCCACTTCAATCCTAGCTCCACGCTTACCGCCAAGCTCTATCGGCTGGCTGATCATTACCGTCGTGGTGCGCGAGTTTCGCCGAGTATCTTCAGCCTCCCAGGAAACCTCAGGGTTTGGAATCAATCCAGCCTGCTGTCGCTCTCCCTGAGCAATACCTGTCTCCCATTGAGCGGCCGCTAGGTCTGGGTTGTTGGAAAATGCAGTTTCAAGCGCTTGATCCATTGTGAGCATTTGAGCGTTTGCGGCTAACAAAGGAGCATTCAAAAGAGCAAGGATCGAAATAAGACCTGCTTGTAGCATGGTTTTATGCGTGATTGGGTGAGCAATAAACTTTCTAAACCGAAGTAATTCCATCATTCCCCAAAACCTTTATACAAAAAGAATTTCCCATGAGGCAAATATAATTCCGTACACCTATCAACAAGGTGACTGAAGAATTACAAATACGTTATCTAACGAATAAGCCTCACTTAATGCATTAGGATTAGGGCAATAAGTGCTCGCACCAAGCGACATCCCTAGACAAAAACGGGAGGCGGCTCTTGTACTACAGGGTGACGAGGGTCGCACGAAACCTTGTTAGTTTTAAACTCTATGATCCCAGAAAATTAAAAATGCAACCAGAATCCAACGTTTAAACAGATGGTTAACTTTAAACAGATTCTACGAAAAGAGCCATTACGAACCACTTTAAGAAGGGTTAATTCCTATGCGTATTCTTGTGATAGAGGACGAGCCAAAGACTGCTGAATACTTACATCAGGGTCTAACTGAAAGTGGCTATATTGTAGATTGCGCATCGACAGGAGCTGATGGACTCCATCTGGCACGGCAGCAAGCTTATGATCTGGTATTACTTGACGTAAATCTTCCTGAAATGCACGGATGGGACGTTCTTGAAAATATTCGGCGGTCTAGCAGTACTAGGGTAATGATGCTTACTGCAAGAGGACGCTTAGAAGATAAAATTAGAGGATTGGATCTGGGGGCTGATGACTATCTTGTCAAGCCATTTGAATTTCCAGAGTTGCTGGCAAGAGTACGCACTCTAATGCGTCGTAGCGAACACATACCAATTCAAGAAGTGTTAAAAGTTGCTGATCTTGAACTTGATCAAGGAAGGCATCGCGCATTTCGCGGAAAACAACGCATAGATTTGACGACGAAAGAATTCGCACTGCTCCATCTATTAATGCGTCAATCTGGAGAGGTGTTATCTCGTACTCAGATCATTTCATTGGTTTGGGACATGAATTTTGATTGCGACACCAATGTTGTCGAAGTTTCGATACGTAGGCTCAGAGCTAAAATAGATGACCCATTTGAAACTAAATTAATCCATACGCTCCGCGGCGTAGGTTATGTACTGGAGGAGAGAAAATGAAGCAAGTCAGCCTGTCAATGCGATTGGGTTTGACAGTAAGTATAATGGGAGCAGTACTAGTAGTTTCTTTAGCGATTCTGGCCTATTTAGCGCTTACCCACGAGCTTGATTTGCGTGCAAAAAACAGCTTAGAAAAGAAAATGAATCAAATTGAGCACAGTTTACTGATGGATATCAGTACTAGCAACATGAGCCTAAAGCCACACGCACTATTAGATCAAGTGCTAGGGCATGACAATCTTAATCTCACTATTTTTGATGATGAAAATCTGAGTGTCCCTGTCCTGAGTTTTGGAGCAGATATAACCGTAGTTTCTAGGAGCAAAATCGGAGCAACCGATAGCACTAAGATTTCTTACTACTCCTCGGCACAGGAAAGCGAAAATCACATCCTCACAGCAGCGAAACTCATGAGGCTAAAAGATGGTGAATTCGTATCAGTCTTGCTGACTATGGACCGCTCGAATGATGAATCACTGTTAAGCTCTTATTTGAGTTCAACCATCGTAGCGGTTCCGCTGTTGTTGATCCTTATTGGTATCAGTGCTTGGGCGATAGTGCAACGCGGATTGTCCCCACTCCGGGAATTCTGTGAAGTTGCGGGAATGGTATCAACCCAAGATCTCAGTCACCGACTCTCCGTTGTCAATATGCCCCAAGAGATCAGTGAGCTAGCTCATGGCATAAATTTCATGCTTCACCGACTTGATAGCGGAGTCCAACAACTCACTCAGTTTTCAGATGATTTGGCGCATGAGTTGCGGTCACCGATTACGAACCTTATGGGGAAAGCACAGGTAACTCTTTCTCGTGATCGCTCAGTAAAGGAGTATAAGTCTGTACTAGAGTCTTGCACCGAAGAGTTGGGGCGAGTCACTAGAATTATATCTGATATGCTTTTTTTAGCCCAAGTAAGTCACCCAGCCGCACTTGTACCATTCGAAAACATTTTGCTGGAAGACGAAGCTTTAAAAGTAATTGATCTTTTTTCTCTTTCGGCTGAAGAAAAGTGCGTCGGCATAACCGTCAGTGGTCAGGGTAAAGTTTCAGGCGATCGACTCATGATTCAGCGCGCCATTTCGAATCTTTTATCAAACGCCATTCGTCACTGCCCGATAGAAGAGTCGGTTGTTATTTCCATTGAAACGCGAACCGAAGAAGTCTCCCTTTCAATAAGCAATCCCGGAGTGGGAATTGAACGCCATCACTTGCTTAATATCTTCGATCGTTTCTATCGAGTGGATAATAGTCGCTCACGAGCTGAAGGTGGCACTGGATTAGGATTGGCTATTGTCCGATCTATCATGAGCCTCCATCATGGAACAGCAGATGTCTTTAGTATACCAGGGCATCCGACAACCTTCAGAATTACATTCCCGAAGAACATTTCAACTAGTAACTTAAACTCTCAAAGACCGGGGGAGGTTTTTAGTTAGGATTTAATTTAATCAAAAGCAATATAAAACAGCTTGGCTGCACGAGTCAGATCACTAGGTAATATATAAGTGGGGATCGATGCTTAAAAACCCAAAGACAACATTACTCTTTTTGCTCAGCCAGAGATGAAACCGATGACTCACCAATGGATAGTGAAGATTTAATAGCCCTGTGCAAAATATAACCTTCGTCAAGATACATTACTAGTGCCCAAGAGCAATCCAACGTGAACATCTATTGGTACCGATCTTTGTGATACCCACCTATTACGCAGGTTGATCATGCCTTCATGGATAATCACT
Source organism: Pseudomonas sp. AO-1 (assembly GCF_019775695.1). Taxonomy (NCBI): domain Bacteria; kingdom Pseudomonadati; phylum Pseudomonadota; class Gammaproteobacteria; order Pseudomonadales; family Pseudomonadaceae; genus Pseudomonas; species Pseudomonas sp. AO-1. The sequence continues at coordinate 72,873 of NZ_CP079947.1, read as the reverse complement.
CGAGAGTGTGTGGTCTTGCAGATATAGCGTCGCAACCCCCTACTTCGGAATTAAGCTAAATTCAGCATGTTTATTCTAAACTGCAAATCGTATAGACTTTCGTGCAATCTAGATTTTAACGTTATCTTAAGCGCTTGGTGCAAAATTAAATCCCTACTGCAGAACCATTCCGCTTCCTGAGACAATTTTAGAGATTACATAACTGCCTTTCTATAATCAATATTTTCAGCGCGTTTAATTTAGTGCAATCCAATTATTTCGCACAATATCAAAATAAGAATGGCTAAACGGGGTTAATGGGCACGCGACTCAAGGACATATCCAGCACCTCGCAATGTATGGATAAGCTTGTCGTCAAAAGGATCATCAATTTTAGCTCGAAGCCTCCTCATTGCTACTTGAACAACGTTCGTGTCGCAATCACTACTCAGACCCCAGACAGAAGACTTAATCTGCGTGCGCGATAGCGTCGTGCCTGATTGACACATCAAAAAGTGTAGCAAGGCGAACTCCTTGTTAGTCAGGTCAATTCGCTGGTTAGCGCGAAAGGTCCTGTGCCTACCCAGATCGAGCTCCAAATCGCCAACGCGAAGCACATTTAGCGATGCCGACGACCCAGTTCGACGCATTAAAGTACGGACTCTAGCTAACAACTCAGGAAACTCAATTGGTTTGACCATGTAATCGTCAGCGCCTAGATCAAAACCCAAGACTTTATCCTCAACACTACCTTTCTCGGTAAGCATCATGATCGGGGTAATAATTACCTCGCGAATACTTACAAGTAGATCCCAGTCGTCACTTTGCGGGGGGTTTACGTCTAGTACTACAAGGTCATAAGCCTGTTGGGAGACTAAGTTTATGCCATCGATTCCGTTTTGTATGCAATCAACGATAAAGCCGCTTTCAGTCAGACCCTGGCGCAAATAATGAGCGGTTTTCGGATCGTCTTCTATTATCAAGATACGCATTTATTATAAAGTCTCGATACTAATTGAAAATACCACCACACTCATTTAGGCAACTTTACTCACCGGTTCACTTTAGCATCTCAACTGGATGAGTTAAGCCATTACAGAATATCGCGCATTTTTTCAGTTTCTGTTAAATGAGTGAATTGAGACACACGACCATACGGCAAATAGATTTTAGACTACTTGATGACGATAGATGGTCTTATTACAAATTTGTAATTCTTCAGTCACCCTCGCGATAACTCTTATGCAGTACATTGAGCATGCAATATATCTAAACACTCTAGACGCTGCAGATGTCCCTACTGTTAAACGATGAAAACGGCGCGCCTTGGGGGCGAAAATTTTGTGATGCCATCTCGCATTAGAAAAATGTTGTGGTCGGCTGATTCCCTGCCTCGGGAATCATTGATGACGACCGCGCATGAGCCAGCCAATGTAAGACGAGGAACAGTCACCAACCCGTATTATCAAATGAGCCAAGACTCGCAGACGCCGAGCGGGAAATACAGAATAGCGCAGCCAGGCTTTAACAGAGTTTGAACCCCGATGCCGTACTAAAAACGGCTGCCAAAGCTTTCAACGAATATTTGAAATCAACTGCAAGGCGTCGCCTGACTCCGAGGAGTGTGCGTTATGCGAGTACGGCGATGTTTCGCGCAATGAGGATTATCGGCATTCGAAAGTGGTGAACTTGGTAAGCGCATCAAGACCGCTTTGGTCTCTCATCCGCAACTAGAATTCCTTTTTAGACAACTAGTCGCGCCTATCAGAATAGTGATCTAAACAATTTCATCACCTATGCCTTCGATACTAAGACAGATGCGCAACGTCAGCAAGAAAACCATACCCCCGCGACCCAACCACCATCATTTCGCTCCAAAAAAAATTGTTTTTTAAGTCAAGTCGAGCGGATCTATCAGTACAACACTTACTTGGGGGGCATCTCATGAAAAAAATCCTCATCGGTTTTGGCGTTTTGGCGGTTTGGCTAATCGTGGAGCTTCAACCAACCGAGGAAAGCGTTGAGGGTCACTGGTGCATCCATGAATTACATCGCTCTGTTGCTGATTTTTTCTTCCCTAAAACGTAGCGGCAGTCCAGTGACAGTTTGCGCGCACGATCATGTCGAGATATTCCGAGATACCCATGAATAAAAAAATACCAATTCTGAGTACGAAAATTATACTCAGTAGCAATCAATTAATTATTGCAGTTTCAACTTGGCTTCTGTTGTTCAGTAACTGGCCATTTTGGCGAGTTGTTTGGAAAAGCGTGGGAGGCCTACAAGACGGAAGCATCTTATTTGTGCTTAGCCTGCCTTGGTTCGTGTTGATGTGGCTGTACGTGTTACTCAGCGCGATGGCTTGGGGACGCTTCATAAAGCCTGTGCTAGCCATTGTTCTGTTGGTTGCGGCAGCAGCGAGTTACTTTATGAATAGCTACGGCATTGTAATTGACTACAGCATGCTAACGAATGTTATTCAAACAGACATCTCTGAGACCACGGACCTGCTGAACTGGGAGTTACTGCGATGGATGCTGGGTTTTGGTGTTCTACCGGTGCTGCTTATCACCCGAGTCCGTTTGATACAACGATCGCGCACCCGCGCGCTTGCTCATCGATTGATGGGGCTGGCGGCAGCACTTACCTGTTTGGCAATCATCGTATTTACGCTTTACCAATCTTATGCATCGCTCGTACGTAACCATCGCGAACTCAGATTGATGTTAGTTCCTTCGAATGTGGTTTCGGCAATCCATGGGTATATGCGTCGCCAGCTAGCACAGCCCACAGAACTAAAAATCATTGGTGCTGATGCCCGCCAAGGAGAAACTACTGCGAGTGTAAAAAAATCACGCCTGACGTTGTTAATTGTGGGTGAAACCGCTAGGTCCGCGAACTTCTCGCTTAATGGCTACACACGCGATACCAATCCGGAATTGACTCGGCGTGGTGTCTTAAGTTTTACCAATGTCAGTTCATGTGGAACAGCTACGGCAATCTCCTTACCTTGCATGTTCTTGGATGCGGGTAAACAAGGCTATAAAGACGGTATGGCGTTACGGAGAGAAGGCTTATTAGACGTGTTGCAGCGGGCCGGAGTATCGGTACTTTGGAGAGATAACAATTCGGGTTGTAAAGGTATTTGTGACCGAGTAAAAAATGAGAAATTGAACAATCAGAAAACATCAGGATTATGCAGAGCAGGCGAGTGTTACGACGAAGTCTTATTGCAAGACCTGCAAGCTTACTTGGATCAACAACAGGGTGATTCAGTCGTGGTTCTCCACATGAAAGGTAGTCACGGCCCATCCTACTACAAGCGCTACCCACGCGAATTCGAGCGATTTGGTCCCGTTTGTGATAATAACCAACTAGAGCGATGTACGCGCGAGAGCATAGTCAGTGCCTATGATAACAGTATCGTCTATACAGACTATGTACTTGGACAAACGATTGACTTGCTAAAGCGCAACGCTGAGCGCTTTGATACGGCTATGCTTTACGTCTCTGATCACGGTGAGTCTCTCGGCGAGAACGGGATATACTTGCACGGACTGCCTTATGCTATGGCGCCCAAAGAGCAGACTAGCATTCCCATGGTTCTCTGGATCTCCAAAAACATGCAATCTCGTCAAAAACTAGACGTTCAATGCTTGAGGGAACAGCGAGGCGCATCACTATCCCATGACAACTTATTCCATTCGATATTAGGATTGATGAATATCCAAACTTCGGCATATCGACCTGAGCTTGATCTGTTTAGCGCATGTCAATCCAAAGCCTTGGCCTCATTAAAACTTACTTCAATGACTGGCCAGCAGCAGTAATAGCAGCCAACTAGTGGCAAGAATGAAGTCTAAAGATCATCATTAAAATTAACGCACACTCCACTCAGAGCCATTCATATTAGAATGGTAAGTTTTCAAGCATCTAAAAAAACTGCGACCGACTGTCCGTCTTTTTATTTGACGATTCAGTCGGCCTTTGCAACACTCAATACGAGTATGCCTTCCAGGTGCTTTGCAAATAAAGTAACTCTAAAACTATAATATAAATATATTTAAAATTAACTGCAGTGGGGTTCCTCGGTGAATTTGCGCGAAACATCGACCGCTCCCAAAGCTTCCAATGTTCGGCGTCCTATCAGTACGGGATAGTTCATCTCGCCTCGATCTTTCAGAGAAAATTCCTCTTTATAAATTTTATCTCCTATGCACATCGTCATCATGACGACTGGACGATGTTCAGCGCCGCCGGCACCTCTAACTTTTACATTTCGTTCAATCCGTCGTTCGAAGAGTGCGCTACTCACCTTCTTAGTTTTGGTGTCTTTGACTTTAACGTTAAACCGAATCCATTCTTCTCCATCTTTTTGGAATCTTTTTAAGTCCTTCGCATCCATGGATGACGTAAGAGCCCCAGTATCCAACTTTATTTTCACGGCGATATTTTCTGGTAAAAGTATCCCTTCTTCAATCCACCCGAATACCTTTTCTGGTCTAGCCGGGCTCGACAAAACCGGCTCTACTGTTAGAGACAAAAGCATTATCATGCAGAGCACAATTTAAAATAATTTTTTCATTTTAACTAGCCCTCTGGGGTGGATCCCCGAAATAACAACTTGTCTTAAAAGTGGAACTCAATTAGTGGACCTTGCCTTCATAATCGTCAACTAATTGGCTATGGAAATCTGCTTTTTCCATTTGTACAGTAGTATGACTGATCTGAAACTCTTCACTCATAAGCGACGTGACTTCAGTTAAAATATCTTGTTCACTGCGGGAGGTATAGTCAGCGACCAGGTGAACGCTCATTACACTCTTACCACTGGTTAAAGCCCATATATGCAAATCGTGCACATTTTTTACTCCTACGATTCCGTATATTTTCGCCTCCACCTTTTGAATATCGATGCCCTCTGGAACGCCCTGCAGTAATATATTCATGCTTTCCTTGAGCAGTGACCAAGTCCTAGGCAGCACCCAGAATCCGATACCTGCTGCAACAAGTGAATCAACCCAACTCCAACCGGTGAAGCGGATTACAAGCGCTGCAATGATGACGCCAATAGACCCCACCATATCGCTCCAAACCTCTAAATAAGCGCCCTTCACATTGAGACTTTCCCCACTAGCGGCACTCAACAGACGCATTGAAATGAGGTTAACTATCAGTCCCATCACTGCAATTACTAACATGCCCGTCGACTGAATTTCTGCGGGGGCGTTAAGTCGAAGATACGCTTCATAGACAATGTATATAGCGACTAAAAACAACAAGACAGCATTGAATGTGGCTGCAAGTATTTCGAATCGTGCATACCCGAACGTGCGCTTCCTGTCAGCAGAGCGTTTGGCAATATGAATAGCCAGCAAGGATATTGCCAAAGCCACAACGTCTGTCAGCATATGCGCAGCATCCGACAGTAAGGCTAGGCTGCCCGTGACAAAGGCTCCGATGACCTCAGCAATCATAAAACTTGTCGTCAGGGCGAGTGCGATCCATAACATCTTTTCATGACCCGCACGTACTTGACCGTGACTGTGCCCTGAACTCATGATTTTTCCCCAAATGTAGCCTAATGAAGATCCAACGAGTGGACTGTAGAATATAAAGACCTACTAGCACCCAAACCGTTCCATATCATCAAACCAATCATTCAAAGGTGGATACTGGTTTGATGTAGTATTCAGATCATAAGCGAGAAATCGCCATCTTAATCAAATAGTTCCTGCAAAAACGATTTTTTGCGACTCGGTTGTCCCTGATGCCCACTTTGACTTTGATGGCCACCTTCTTTCCATCCACCGCTGTGGCTCCCTCGATCTCCATGACCATGCTTATTCCCGTACTGGTTGTAACCAGGTTGTTCTGCTGGCGTCGAACTTTGGACAGGTGATGTGAGGTTCTGTGGAAGCAATCTAACGGTCTCTTGTCGCTGACTACGCTCAATAATCTTGTCGAGTTCACCTCGGTCAAGCCAGACACCGCGGCATTGCGGGCAATAGTCAATTTCTATGCTCTGGCGCTCAGTCATTACTAAAGCTATATCTTTGCAGATAGGACATTGCATATTTAATTCCTTATGTGAGTAATCAATTTTGACAATGTAGCTTTCGAATCAATACCGCAATAGTTGTGGTCCATTGAATACCACAAGCGGGCTCGTCCCCATATCGGCGAAAAGAGCCATCCACAAAGTTGCTTGGCCGGGCGAAGACGCTTTTATCTTTCATCCTCACCTCGCGATCTACTTCTTTAGCAATCGAAGTCCATTGAGCACGACAAGTATGCTCACTCCAACGTCTGCAAAAACAGCCATCCACATGGTGGCCAAACCCATGAGGGTGAACACAAGGAAAATGGCCTTAATACCTAAGGCGAACAAAATGTTTTGCTTAAGAATCACAGCTGTCTCGCGTGACAGGCGGACGAAGGCCGGAATCTTGCGCAGATCATCATCCATTAAAGCAACGTCAGCCGTTTCAATAGCGGTTCCCGTGCCAGCCGCGGCCATGGCGAATCCGATCTGAGACTTGGCCAATGCAGGTGCATCGTTTATCCCATCACCGACCATCCCCACCACGTGCTTACGGCCCTTCAATTGATCAATTACTGAAAGCTTGTCGCTGGGCAACAAGTTTCCCCGCGCCTCATCTATCCCAACTCGTTTGGCAATCGCATCAGCCGTGTACGAATTGTCGCCTGTAAGCATCATGGTCTTGATACCCAATGCATGCAGCTCCTTGATCGCTGTCTGGCTTGAGTCCTTTACGGTATCGGCTACAGCAAACAACGCAAAAACCTGACTGGCGCTGGTCAAGGCTACGACTGTTTTGCCTTGGCGCTCCAGGCTAGTCAGAGATTCGTCCAACTGCGAAGTACCGAGCCCCAACTCCTGGATCAGTCGGTGATTGCCCAGGTAGAAGAGCTGGCCTTCAATCATCCCCTTTACCCCGCGACCGGGAAGGGCCTCAAAACTCTCCACTTGCAGGAACGTTGATGCGTCCGAGCCTTCGTACTTGGCAATTGCCTGTGATACGGGGTGATCCGAGCGTGCACTGAGGCTGGCGGCAACAATCTGAGGATGTACCTCTGAGTCTTCGGCTACCGGAATGTAGTCTGTCTGAACCGGTTTCCCATGGGTAATGGTGCCGGTTTTATCGAGCGCGACGAAACTCAGCTTGGCGCCTATTTCCAGGTAGATGCCGCCTTTAACCAAAATGCCTTTGCGAGCCGCTGCCGCCAGACCACTGACGATGGACACCGGAGTGGAAATGACCAGCGCACAAGGGCAAGCAACCACCAGAAGCACCAGTGCACGATAGATCCAGTCAGTCCACAATCCGCCCATAAACAGTGGTGGGAATACCGCAATCGCGACGGCGAAAAAGAACACCCCTGGCGTATAAATTTTGGCAAACTTATCAACGAACCGCTGGGTTGGAGCTCGCGAACTTTGGGCTTCTTCAACCGCGTGAATGATTCGAGCAAGGGTCGTATTGTTGGCCTCAGCTGTCACTCGATACTCGAAGGAGCCGGATTCGTTAATGGAGCCGGCATAGACAGGATCATCGACATCTTTTTCGATGGGCAAGCTCTCGCCCGTGATGGGCGCTTGGTTAACAGTAGAGTTACCAGAAGAGACTTTACCATCCAGGCCAATTCGTTCGCCGGGGCGGACACGAACCAAGGCCCCAATCTCGACCGTTTTTACATCGACTTCCAGCCAACTACCGTTGGGTTGGCGCACGGTAGCTCGTTCAGGGGTCAAGTCCATCAGCCCCTTGATCGCATTGCGCGCACGATCCAGCGATTTCGCTTCGACCATTTCCGCAACGGTGAAGAGAAACATGACCATCGCGGCTTCTGGCCACTGTCCGATCAACACCGCTCCGGTAACCGCGATGCTCATCAGCGCGTTGATGTTCAGGTTGAGGTGTTTGATCGAGATCAAACCCTTCTTGTAGGTCGTAGGCCCGCAGAGCACGATGGCGAACAAGGCTATGACCGCTATCACCCATTCAGGCGCGGAGTTAGTGAAGTGCAGGACTTCAGCACCCACGGCAGCGACACCGGAAAGCGCTAATGGCCACCATGTGCTCTTAGGTGATTCCGCCTGGGGAAGGACTTCTGGCGTATCTGCGCTGGTTGCATTGCCATTAGCCCTCAAAGGTTCGGCGTGCATGCCCAGCGATAGCACTGCTGCCTCGATACCCAAGGTGTCGGGTAGCTCGTGCCAGACAGCCATCGTGCGGTTCATCATGTTGAACTCGAGCTTTTGAATGCCGCTCATCTTCGCGAGCTTGTCCTCGATCATGGTCTGCTCGGAAGGACAGCACATCTGCCCAATCCTGAAACTGCTGAAACGAGTCGCTTCGTCGGTATTGGTGGGAGACACGTTTTCGATGCCGACTTTGGGACTACCCGCAGCAGATGGTGGGCAGCAAGCATCGATAAAAAGGTCATTATCAACCGTAGCAGCAGGCTGGCTCGGCTCGGCAAGGCTGTACAGGGCAGATGGCGGTGCTACGACAGCGCAGTTCGATTTACTGATATCGGAGCCGGGGGAGCAGCAACCCGCGCCCTTTACTGAAGAAGGCGCTGAGCTGACGTCCAAAGTTTTCGCGGAGCAGCAACTACTGTTGGACTGTGCTGTAGTTGTATTACACATAGTCGCGGCAGGTGCACAGCAGCCGGTCGGTGCTGCCGGGTCAAATACCTCAACGGCGGCGTCACTTTTCGGTGTTTGTTCATCACCGCAACAGCTTTTCATAAAGGCACTCTCCACAATTTATTGTGAAGAGTGAACACCCTATAGCCACTATAAGGTCAAGCGGATTGTCGAGCCCGGTGAGCTTTTTTCATTCCGCATTCCGCACGCGCCCTTATTAACGAGCTTGGTTGATTTCGCTCCAAATCAGATCGTAGAGCTGTTGAGCGCCGAAGTTAGTCAGGGGTTTACCGTTAACGAAAAATGTCGGTGTTCCCTTCACACCTACAGTTTTGGCATCAGCGGCATCTCTTTCTATCGTGGCGGTGATCTCCGGCGACATCATGTCCTCACGAGCCTTAGCCACGTCCAAGCCCGCTTGGGCCGCTACGTCCCAAGCTGCTGATGCTTTCGCATCGTCATGCCACTGCGGTTGAGCAGCGAGGACAGCTTCAAGTACCGGCACAAAAACACCCTGCTTACGTGAAGCCTCGAGCAGACGTATGGCTTCTTCAGACCCTACGTGAAGCTTCACATAGCGCAGCACTAAGCGAACATCGCCTGGGTGTTGTGACATCATCTTTTTGACGATGGGGTAGAAGGCACGGCAGCTTTCACAAGATGGATCGAAGAATTCTACGATTGTCACCGGGGCGTCGGCAGGGCCGAAGCTTGGTGAGTTAAACCGCACTAGCGCGCTGGTTTGCGGTACAGGTGCTGTAGCCTGGGGCACAGTGGCAGCACGATTGTAGAAAAATGCTGCGACGGCAAAGCCTACGATGGCTAGCACGCTGATGGAGAGGACGACGGCGCGTCTGCTCATACGGTAAATCTCCGACGGATAAGAACGAGAAAAATGATCAGCAGGCTGAACGCGCCCAGCGATAAAAGTGGCAGCGGAACACCACTGAGGATGGTCATGTCGGCACCGGAGCAGGAAGGGCCGGCCCCGCAAGGTTTGATGCTTTCAGGAATCAGTCCGAAATAAAGCAGGTTGTGATACAGAGCGATGAGCCAACCCATGACTGCTAATGGCAGTGCATAGCGCCAAACACCGGTGTCCGATAAACAGCAGGCGACGCCCAATACCAGGACGAGTGGAAACATGAAGGCTCGTTGAAACCAACAGAGCACACAGGGCAGTTGCCCCATGACTTCACCAACGAATAGCACGGCGATTGTTGATACCAGAGCAAGCAACCAGGCACAGAGCAACAGCGCCCAAGCTCCGGATTGATGTTGTTTTAAGGGGGCTTCCATAGGATTCAGTCCACTTTTCTATTGAGCGCACGCAGATTTGCTTATCGCCTAAGGCGCGTAGAATGAAGATTCTAGCAACTATAAGGTCAAGCGAAATGAGTTCGACCAAATACACAGTCGGTGATCTGGCGAAGGCGACTGATACCAAAGCGGTGACCATCCGCTATTACGAGCAGGTCGGCCTCCTGCCTTCTGCAGGGCGTTCAGCATCAGGCTATCGCTTCTACACCGACGAGGAGCGCGACCGTCTATTGTTCATCCGACGTAGCCGCACACTGGGCTTCAGCCTTGACGATGTTCGAGAGTTGCTGGGCTTTGCGGATAACCGCGACGCTTCCTGCGCCAGGGTGGACGCAAAAATCGAGGGGCAGTTAGAGCAGGTTCGAATGCGCATCCGAGACCTGCAAGGCTTGGAGGTGGAGTTGGAGCGTTTGATTGCTTGTTGCGAGGGCGGCGTGATCGAGCAGTGCCGTATTATCGAGTCGATGTCCAATCCCCGTTAAGGATGCTAACCGGCCACCCCACAATTTTGGCGGGAGTCCTGTTGAATGAACTGATCATTTATATCGACTATGTGGTGGTTTCGACTCCGTCTTGGCGGTATCAAGAGTCGCAGGTGCAATGACGTAACGCACGCCGTTGAGGGATGAACCAACGCTTGGGCTTTGATGCCTATACCGGCTAGAGCGTTTGCGTTGATCATAGTGATTGACTCTCAGATTCAGTGATAGTCATAGAAGTGGGCATGCTGCTGCCCGTTATTTCCGTCCACACTGTTAACTGTGGCAGGATTAAAATGACATGCCTTCAGACACCTGAATCAGCATTTCTTCAACTAGATGTGTGCCGTGAGACGTAGTGACCATTGCCAGTGGGCTTTTTCCCAAAAAACGGGCTTTGGGTTTGGAAAGCCATTGTTTGGCCTTCCCTTCGTCCCCGAACATGATCTCGGCCATGGCGGTAATGTGTGCGAACCGGAACAGGCGATCGCTCTCATCCGACGTTAAAAGCTGATCGCTTGCCAATTTTGTTTTGAGCGTTTTGGGGTGAATGATTATGTCGCGTTCTTGCGGATTTACGGTGCCATCAGCACAAAGCGATGAAATCAGGCCGGCCGAAAAGCCAGCTACTATCATGTCGTGAATGTCTTGATCCGAAGCGTTGGAAGGGATATGGAGATACGCAGCCAACCGCTTGCGGTAAGCATGATAGGCATCCTCACGCAGGACTCCAGCAAACATCGGCCGTACTGATATTGCACTGTTCATGGGCGTCAGCACTAATGTGCCATTCGCTATCGTTAGCTCTAAATGATCACCAACACCTAACCCCATTTGGTCAAGCAACTCTGGAGGTAGGTCAATGATGATGTCGCCAGTACCGTCCTCAGTATTCTGGCACTTGACTATCCAATGCTCGCTCATGATTGTCCGGCCCTCATCCGCGACTAGAGAATGACACACATCATTATGCTCGGGCGCAGAGCTGACCAAAGGAACGTGCACTCCTCCAGTAGACATGCACTGCCGCTGCTCGAACGCCGGATAGCGAGTGCAACAGCAAAAAATGGGGCAATGGCTTTGCCGCCTTTCCACCGTCACATGGTTACGAGCTTGGTAACCGTCCGGCCAAGTCATCTACCCAGCCCTGCAAAGCGAAGACATGGTGTGCACTTAAATTAAGTGGACACCAGTTCTAGCCTTTTAAGCGGGTATTTCATGCAGCCAACACGCCGTTCCTATTCCAAATCCTTTAAAGCCCAGATCATTCAAGAGTGCGCCCAACCAGGCGCTTCGGTTGCCAGCGTCGCGCTCGGTCATAGCCTCAACGCAAACCTCGTCCACAAATGGATTCGGCTGCAAGCGCAGAAAATCCCGGCGCCGCCACCTGCATTTATTCCGTTAGCCATGCCGCTGGCCGGGGCGAACTCCCATCCAGCATCATCGAATATCTGCGTTGAAATACAGCACCCGCGCGGCATCATCAAAGTGAACTGGCCCACTGAAAGTGCTGCCGCCTGCGCGGCTTTTCTTCGAGATATTCTGCGATGATTCGCATCGACTCTATCTGGCTCGCCACCGAACCGATGGACATGCGCGCAGGCACCGAAACGGCGCTAGCCAAGGTGATCGCGGTGTTCGGTGCGGCGCAGCCGCACTGCGCTTATCTGTTCGCCAACCGTCGCGCCAATCGCATGAAAGTGCTGGTGCATGACGGCTTCGGAATATGGCTGGCGGCGCGCCGGTTAAACCAAGGCAAGTTCCACTGGCCTGGCATTCGCCATGGTTCTGAGATGGAACTGGATGCCGAGCAACTTCAAGCATTGGTGCTGGGGCTGCCATGGCAACGCGCAGGTTCTGGAGGCTCGATCATACTGCTTTAACGGCTGCCATTAGCCTATCGGTCTATCGTCGCGAAACGCCTGCTCTGGCAAAGTCCGGCGTATGACTTCTTCGCCCAATCTCGACCAACTGTCTCCCACTCAACTGCGCGTCCTCGCAGCGCAGTTGCTCTCGCAAGTCGACACTATGGGCAAGAAAATCAACCGTGATCAAACAGTCATTGAGAAAGTGACCCATGAGATCGCCCAGCTCAAGCGTTTGAAGTTTGCCAAGCGCAGCGAGCAGATGAATCCTGAACAGGCCAGCCTGCTAGATGACCTGATCGATACTGATATCGCGGCGATTGAGGCCGAGCTTCAGGCGTTGCAAATAGCACCAACGGCGACCGAGGAAAAGCAAAAGCCCAAGCGCACGGCATTGCCGGCAGAATTTCCGCGAACGTTGATCCATCACGAACCGGACAACACTCACTGCCCATGCGGCTGCGCCCTCAAGCGCATAGGTGAGGACGTTAGCGAGAAGCTGGACTACACGCCCGGCGTGTTCACCGTCGAGCGCCATGTCCGTGGCAAGTGGGTCTGCGATAACTGCGAAACGCTGATCCAGGCACCGGTTCCGGCGCAGGTCATTGATAAGGGCATCCCGACTTCGGGCCTGCTCGCACAGGTCATGATCGCCAAGTTTGCTGACCATCTGCCGCTTTACCGTCAGGAATCGATCTTCGGTCGAGCGGGCCTGGCGATTCCACGTTCAACCTTGGCTCAATGGGTTGGCGTGACCGGAGTTCAGTTGCAGCCGCTGGTCGATGCGCTGCGCGAAGTAGTGCTTGGGCAACAAGTCATCCACGCAGATGAAACACCGGTGCAGATGCTCATGCCGGGAACAAAGAAAACCCATCGCTCCTATGTGTGGGCCTACGCTACCAGCCAGTTCTCGGATGTGGCAGCGGTGGTTTATGACTTCAGCTCCAGTCGCGCCGGAGAGCATGCTCGCAACTTCCTTCAGGACTGGAAGGGCAAGTTGGTCTGCGACGATTTTGGCGGCTACAAGGCCAGCTTTGAACTCGGCGTGACAGAGATCGGCTGCATGGCCCATACACGGCGCAAGTTCTTCGAACTGCACGCTACGAATAAAAGCACGCTCGCCGAGCAAGCCCTGCGCTATATCCAGTTGTTGTACGAAATCGAAAGAGAAGTCAGAGACCTGGAGCCGGATTTACGGCGCCGAATACGGCAAGAAAAAGCCGTACCGGTGATGGATAGGCTGCATGCCTGGATGATCGCGCAGCGTGATCTTGTGCCCGAAGGTTCGGCCATCAGCAGAGCACTCGATTACAGCCTTAAACGCTGGGCAGCGCTGTCGCGCTACCTCGATGACGGGGCGGTTCCCATTGATAATAATTGGGCGGAGAACCAGATCCGGCCATGGGCTCTTGGGCGCAAGAACTGGCTCTTCGCCGGGTCGCTACGCAGCGGAAAACGGGCTGCGGCGATCATGAGCTTGATCCAGTCAGCACGGCTGAATGGCCATGATCCGTACGCCTATCTAAAGGATGTTCTCATGCGCCTGCCGACGCAGCGCGCGAGTGAGATTAACAAGCTGCTGCCGCACATGTGGGCGCCTGTTTAATCGCGCAGGGTGTCTGCCCTGGCATCTACATTTTGCGCCACACCAAAGCAGGAATTGCTCGGATGTAAATTAGTTCGCTGACCAACTCAATCAGCGTTTGAGTAATGACTGCTGCCGCAGCGAGCCCTCTGATTTCCTCGGGCAAGGCCAATGCCAATGGCAGAACCACTAATGAGTTTCGTGTCGAACTGCTGAAAGCGACTGATCTTGCCGTGCTGGCCGGTAACTTAAACGCCCGAGCCACCAGCGCACCTACCACCGGTGCCAAGAGCGTGAAACCAATGTAGGCGGGAATAACAGGCAGCAGCTTGTCGATGTCTCTGACCACCGTTGAAATCTGAGCGCCGATCACTACGACCAATACAGCCGCCATAGCCGGTACAGGCATCCAGGCCCATGCGTTGTTCCAGCTTTCAACGATGCGTGATCTCTTTGCCCCGGCAGCTGTTGCTACCGCTAAGACCAAAGGCAAAGCGATCAGCATCACAAAGGCCTCAACAAATGGGCCTATAGAAATGACCACTGTTGAGTCGTTACCCAGCATGAAGGTCAGGTACACCGGCAGCAGCACAAGCTGCATCAAAAGAAGCAATGGGGTGGCCGCCAGAGTGAGTTTGGAGTCGCCTTTACCGATATGGGTAAAAACCACCACATAGTCGATACAAGGCGTCAGCAAGACCAACAGGGCACCCACCAAAATCGCCGGGTGATTGGTTATCCCCATCGTCAATGCCCAAACCAGCAAGGGGATGGCCACGAAGTTGGCTGTGAGCAGCGCTGCCATGAAACGCTTATTTGCGAGGCCATTACGGAGATCCAAGAACGGGATCTGTAGAAACATGGCGTACATCAGCACTGCGATGGTGGGTGTCACCGTCGACCCTAATGCTTCAGACGCATTGGGGGCGAGCAGGCCTCCGAGGGCCGCGACAATGACCGCGACGAAGTAAATGGGAATCTGGTTAGTCTCTAGCTGTTCTCTGTCCACAAAATGCCCTTCAAGCGCGTGAAATTATTTTCTGAAGACAGGTTAATATCTGTAGCTGCTACAGGTTCAAGAAAATGCTTGGGGAGTTTGCATGTCAGGAATCGGGGCGCTGTCGAAATCAACGGGTTGCCACATTGAAACGATTCGCTACTACGAGAAAATAGGCCTTTTACCTCCCGCCCTGCGGTCGACTGGGCGGCATCGAATCTATACTGAAAAGCATCGATCAAGACTCGTCTTCATCCGGCAGAATCGTGAATTGGGTTTCCCGCTCGAAGATATCCGAGAACTCATCGCGCTCGCAGCAGATGCTGATCGTCCGTGCGCTGACGCGCTTTCGGTGGTCAAGAAGCACCTAGCGGAAGTAGAGTCGAAGGTAGCAAAGCTTCAGCAAATCCGGGTAGAGCTGCTCTCAATGGCAGGTATGTGTGAGTCAACATGCCTAGGTTTGAACACTCCAGACTGCACGATTGTTGAGTCACTTTTTGAACCTGCTGCTGGGGTTCGCTCTGGTTGCTGCTCCTAGACGAGTCAAGAGCATAGGGGGAGCAAGCTGCCATCGAAACCGAATAGCGCGATAGCCTCGACAGGGTGTTTCGAGCGTCCGTCTACACCAAACGGGCTGGTACAAGATGTGTTCGGCAGACGCTTACCGAGCTTGAGCGTGATCTGGCAACTACACGAAAAGGATATGACATGAACCCTGATGAGCTTTATGTTTCCGTCGACGTCGAGACTTCTGGACCTATACCAGGCGAATACAGCCTGCTTTCCATTGGAGCTTGCCTTGTAGATCAACCTGCCACGTCCATCTATCTTGAACTACGACCTGACAGTCCAAAACACGACCCAGAAGCACTGGCAGTATCGGGGCTGAGTCTGGAGAAGCTGGAGCGCGAAGGACTCACTCCGCAACAGGCGATGCTGACATTTGGTGAATGGCTGAAATCATCCTGCCAAACGGGGCAGAAGGTCATTTTCGTAGGACTCAATGCACCGTTTGACTGGTCATTCGTCAACTACTACTTCCACAAATACTTGGAAACCAACCCCTTTGGTTTTACCGCTATCGACATGAAGGCCTACTTCATGGGAGCTGTAGGTTGCAGCTGGCAGGAAACAAAATCATCCAAGATGACCGCTGCGCTGAAGCCACTCAGCGAACCGAACCATAACGCATTGGATGATGCTCGCTTTCAGGCAGAGCTCTTCGCGCTAATGCTGGCGGGTAAGGGTAACCGCTGACGCCTCCCATGGCACTGACTTGAAGCTTATCTAAGCCAAGTTGCTTCAACATATCTGCCGCCCCTGAACGACCAAGCCTTGATGCCTTCTGGTTTTTCGGACTTGCCAACGATAACGGCTATTGGGTGCGGTAGATCCTGCGTGTAACGCGCAGCAAATCTGGAGAAACTTCCTATGTCTGCCGGAGAAATCACCGGAACAGATTGGGGATGCGTATGCCAATAGCCCACCAGACGTAACCCTTGTTCGTTGGCAGCTTGGATCTCCTGACGGCACCGCTCCGCATCCAACTCTAGCCAAGACCAGCCTGACCGATCGGCGCGATGAGGCAACGTGGCCAAGGCCAGCAGCAACCCTTTCGGATTAACCGGGTTGACGAATAACTGTCCCCCTCGCTCCACGCCAAAGAGGCCCTGCCGATGACTATCCAAGATGTCCGCGACAGCTTGCGACACCAATAGCTCGGAATCCACCTCCGCCCATCTCCAGCGCCAAGCGATATCCGTCATACCATTTCATCCTTATGTTCCGGCCATCCGCGCTCGAGTAGGAGTTGCTGCGCCCCCTCTGGAAGTTTGGGCCCATGGTATTGGCCTCCTAGGCTCGGCACATCTTCAGGCCTGTAGATACTGCTGACCCAAGATGCAGTGGTGATGTTGCAGGTCAATGCACGTAAAGCCGTGTGCGACACCATAGAGGCGATATTGGTCATCCCCAGCGATCCGCCTGGAATAAAGCTCTCCCCACAAGCGGGCAGTGGAACCACACCTCCTCCCGGCCACTCGGTAAACTTATGAAGAAAATCGCCGATGTCCGTGAATAAATGACGGCCATCAAAGGTACCGGCTGGTGCGAATAGCGCGTGGCCTACCTGGGTATACGGTTCGCTCCAGGCTTGTAAAAGTCCCCAAGAAACGCCGCTGGATTTGGCTCGCCATACAGTGACCTCCGACTGCCAGTCCGCTGTCGTAATCACCACAAGATCTGCGTTATCGAACACTTCTGGTTTGCTGCTCATAACTACTTCGGCGAAAGTCGAATAAGCGGTGCATTCTGTAGTCGGAAGATCTAACAGAATCTTGTCCCTCAACGCTGAGGCTTTCAGTCTCCCTAGGCTATCCGCTCCCAGAACGTGCCGCCCCAGATTGGCTGACACCAAAGTGTCAGGATCGATGAGGGTAAGGTGGCCGACACCGGATCGTGCCAATTGTATTGCCACCGCACTGCCTAATGAGCCAACGCCAACACAAACGACTCGAGCATTTTCAAGGTGCTGTGCAGTGCCACTTATATCGCGGGACAGAATGGACGCTCGATCAAGCACGTCCAGGGCAGTTGCGCGGACAAGTGCCGGAGGATGTGCATTTGCGATAGCTGGCCGCCGGCGCGCTGTACGCAAGCCGAATTTTGCCCCCCGCTCCTGCTGTACGCCGAGCGAGCGCACATTGAGACAATATGTTGGAGCACCTGCCCCTCCTGGAAGCTCCAGAACAATCCATCGACTCGCCAACGTTCCATGCAGCTCAAACCATGCCAGCAATTGCTCGGCATCGTCAGGTTGAAGGTGTGGCTTTAGCCACAGCAATAAATCTTCTGGATCCGGGGTGCGGATATCCGGATAAGTCTGAAGCTTGACGTAAAAACCGGGAGTTTCGGCCGCGCGAATGACAGCGGAGCGCCCGACAACCCGCCGGTAATGCCCTTTGAGTGCTGCTACATTCGATGCTAACCAAACCGTTTCCTGACCGGATGGCACAGCCCGGCGCGGATCGCTGAGCGCAAACAACTGCGAGGCAGTCTGAGGTCGATCCAACAGTAAGAGGTTCTGGAATGACTGACCGTGCTGAAACGACCAGTAGGTAGTGATCTCATTCTGAAATTCGATATCGCGCGTTGCCTGGCTTGATCCCATCTTGGACAACGAAACAATCTGGGCCAAGCGAGCAAGGCTGTCCTCTACCACGACCTCTGGGGAGCCCATGATGGGGCGTTCCTGAAAGCCATGAAGGCAAAGCCCCGACTTGGTGGCATGCGGCCAAACCAGCCATGGAGAGGGTTCGACGTTCAGCCGCAAGAGTCCACGGGGAAAGTTGGAGGGGAAACCAATACGCAGACGCCGCTCCTGCCCCGTGTAATCGATGGGCAAGGGGAAGTGAAAGCACGCCGCTTCGTCAGCCCGCATGGGTGCGAGCTGGAGCAATGCATCGGCTGCATCCTGACCTAGGGTATTTCGCAGCGCGGCGATTCCGCGCTGCAATGGCGTCTTAAGAGGATCAGCCAAGGCGTCCAACTGGCTTTACGCTCGACTGAGAGGTTCCGCCACCGCTGGCCCCTCCGAAGAGCGAACCCATCGAAGCAGAGTTTCGAGTAGTGCCATCCGGTCGGCCGGGCATAGTCCAATTCGCAGGGATCTCATTGTTCACTGCCGTAATGAATGCCGGTGCAATACCGAAATTCTTTTTCACTGCCTCGGCAAAGGAATCGTTGGATTCAAAACTTTCCAAACCCAATGAAACAGATGCACTGGCGTCCGCATGCCATTTGGCAAATGCTTGGCGATAGCCTTGCCCCTCGCCCGGTCGATTCCACTTCTCTGCAAAGTTTTCGCCGTTATCGGCAGGGTTGCAGACATAGCAGTCGCTACCTCTCTGCCCGATGTGCTGCGGCATCCTGCGAACGATTTCCAAAATTGCATCGAGCGGTGCCAGAGGCTTCGCCTGCGACTCCTTTACGACATCCAGGTATGCGTGCGTGGCCAGGGTGGTGATGACCGCAGATATTGGGCGAGTATCAGCGCTCCTTGTCTTAATGGCCCATTCATCGCGATGCCGCTTGAGCAGCTTAATGGTTGCACGCAGGGGATCTTGATCGATGTAATCCTGATAATGCGGCAAAGGATCTTGTGTCGCGGCATCAAGCATCCGCTGGCTTTTGGCAACTACCAAGCTTTCCAGAGAGATCTCTTGGGCAGAAGCAACCTGCAACCAATTCGAGTAAGGGATAGGGCTGCTTGCTTTCCACCCTGTGACCCGATCCGGAACCTCCAGCTTACCTTCGCCGTTTGCTTCGCCATTTCCGTTGATCGCGCGGGCAGGCGTGACATCGATGTGGAAACCTGGATTTTCGTCGGCATAAACGATCCGGATGCCACGACGTAATTGCTTAACTTCTTCTTGGACGCGGGAGCCTTCCCTAAAACGCTGCTCAATCGCTTCTAGAACTTCCTTCGCACTAGCGCCTTGAGCGTGAGGGAGCCAGATAATCGCGTCCGCATCAATGGTGTCCAGATCCGCAGGCGCGCCGGGGATTGGCTTGATGGTCGTTTTCAGCCGCATCGAGCCTTGCACAAAGATATGGGCCTCAGCGAGCAGCGGGTTGTCGGAAGCCGAGAGGATTTTTTCCAGTTGGGAGTAGCGGTCATTAATTTTTTCGTACTGCGCTTCCGACAGCGAGATTTCCCGCGCAGCGCGAAGCAGAAAATATTCCCAACTGCTGCGCTTGGTCTGTTCGTTGCTCAAAAGCATTTACCTAGCCTCCTGGGCCACCAAGCCCAATTGCAGTGTTTGCGTAAACCGATCTTGGTTTTCTTTGTCCCGATCGAAGATCAGGTATGTATGTTGATGCTGTGTTGTGAGCAACGCGCCAAACTCGATGGCCAATGCCGCAGGAATGGCGGCGAAGACGTGGATAGGGTCAGGAGTCAGAGCCTCAAGCTGGCTCAGTCGTATTTGAAGTGCGTCACGAAAGGCATGAATCACCCGACGGTTTTGTACCATCGCATAGCTTGGCTCTGGGATCGACAGCTCTGCAATACGTGCACCGGGCAGAGCTTCGGCCACGTCGCGAACTGGAACTTGCGCAGAAATGGAGAGCACAAGCGCCAGTGGCCCGTCGCCGTCGGGGGGAGGTGTAAACAAAAAAGCGGGCGGCTCAGCGGACTGATCTGGCCAGCGCAAAAGATGCTCGCGGTGAAAGGAGAAGATCAAGCGCTTGGAACGGTCGCCGATACTCTGGCCCAACATCATCAAAGCCGGAATGTCGGCCAAGCCGACTACTGCTAGCGCAGGCGAGTCGCCATAGGTGCCGCCGCGACGCTTGAGTTGCTGCTCCAGCTCATACTGGACGCTGTCTTTGACGTTCTGCCAATAGGTAGTGTCCCTGCCACGTGGTCCGGGCGCAGCGAAGGTGATTTTGATGCCTTGATCGAAGGCGGTTAATCCCTCGGCGGACATCGCAGTCAACAGATCGCGAACGGGGATATCGTTGATCGTCTGAAAATGCTGACTCTGGACGATGAGCGGAATGGCTCTGCCACCATCGGGGGTCGTTGCCGCGAGCCGGATGCGTTCCAGGTACGCTTGGTGTAAACCACTCAAATCATTTTCAGGATACCCATCTGCGTCACGATCAATTTTGTCATGACAACCTGGGCACAGGAGCATCAGATTAGCGGTATTGTTTGTGTGCGCCTCAGCATCATGATCCGCGCGTCCCCGAGGGCCTTTGGGACTGGCGGGCAGGATATGCGCCACTTCGCCCCATTTCATTGGCTTGCCGGCACGATAATCGAACGTCAGATCCGTGCCGCACAGTTCACAATGACCAGCGGTCTGTGTCCATACGATCCGCTTCGTCTCATCATTTGTGTTGAAGCGCCCGCTTGCGGGTTTAGCGTCTTCTTGTTCTGCCATTCCGACCTACCCCAGAGAAACATCCATGATTGAAAACGATGATGGCAAGATAAGATCATATTAAGGTCATTCGCCTCGATTTCAAGAGTGATCTGAGGGTGACGAATGCTGAGTCGGCTTTGAGCAGGATGCTGTTTGTGGCTCATCGAAACACAGTAGGGCAGCGTTCGTTTTTCTGGCAAGTGCTGGTGGGTAACGGCACTGACCACAGCGTATGTATCGAAATTAGCGAGTTTATGCAAAAGACATAAACTTGCTAATTTCGATACATACCGCGCGTAGGACTGATGAAAACGGGCTGTGCAGTTCAAACGAGGCTGCAAGCGCAGCCCCTTTTGTATGCATTTTTACGCGTCAGTGCTTGCCAGGCTCAACGGACAAGTGTCGACGACGCATGAGGTGATAGGCCGCCGGGATCACAAACAGCGATAGCAAGGGCGCCGTAACCATACCTCCAATCATCGGGGCGGCAATGCGGCTCATCACCTCGCTGCCGGTACCGCTTCCCAAAAGTATTGGCAACAAACCAGCGATAACCACCGCAACGGTCATGGCCTTGGGTCGAACGCGCTGCACAGCGCCTTCACGAATCGCGGCCATTAACCCGTGTTCTGTGTTGTCACCGAGGTCTTGACGCTCGGCCCAGGCATTTTTCAGGTAGAGCAGCATGATCACGCCAAATTCTGCAGAAACACCGGCCAAGGCGATAAAGCCGACCCCGGTGGCGACCGACAGGTTGAATCCCAACAGATAGAGAAACCATGCCCCGCCCGTGAGAGCGAATGGCAGCGTGGCCATAATCAGCAAAGCCTCATCAAGGCGTGCAAATGTCAGGTAGAGCAACACGAAGATGATCAACAGCGTGGCAGGCACCACCAGTTTGAGTCGTGCGTTGGCCCTTTCAAGAAACTCGAACTGACCTGAGTAGCTTAAGCTCATGCCGGGCTGCAACTTTACCTGCTCACTGACGACCCGGCGTAGATCGGCCACCACGGAGGCAATGTCCCGGCCATGCACGTCGATGTACACCCAGCCTGAAGGCCGTGCGTTCTCACTCTTGAGCATTGGCGGCCCGTCGTTGACCTTGATCTTCGCCACGGTGCCAAGGGTGATCTGGCTGCCTAGTGGGGTGTAGATCGGTAACTGCTCCAAAGCACCGAGCGAATCCCGCCACTCCCGAGGGTAGCGGACGTTGATTGGGAAGCGTGCAAGCCCTTCAATGGTCTCGCCGACATTTTCACCGCCGATAGCGCCGGCCACGATCGACTGCACATCGGCGATATTCAGTCCGTAGCGGGCGGCGGCTTTTCGGTCGATATCCACGTCGATGTAACGCCCACCGGTTAATCGCTCGGCCAAAGCCGAACTGACACCGGGTACGCCCTTAGCCACTCGCTCGACCGCCTGAGTCGCGGCATCAATCTCCGTCAGATTGGTGCCGGCAACTTTCACCCCAACAGGACTCTTGATCCCCGTAGCCAGCATGTCGATACGGTTGCGAATCGGCGGTATCCAGATATTGGTCAGCCCAGGAACTCGCACCACTCGATCCAGCTCTTCCACTAGCTTTTCCTGAGTCATGCCTGGACGCCAATGCTCCTGCGGCTTGAACTGGATGGTGGTTTCGAACATCTCCAACGGCGCCGGGTCGGTGGCAGTTTCAGCACGACCGGCTTTACCAAAGACATGTTCGACCTCCGGCACGGTCTTGATCAGGCGGTCGGTCTGTTGCAGCAGTTGCGACGCTTTCTGCGCCGACAATCCCGGCAGAGCCGAAGGCATATAGAGCAGGTCGCCCTCGTCCAACGGTGGAAGAAACTCGCCACCCAAGCGCGACATTGGCCATAATGCGCTGATAAAAACCAGCAACGCGACCAGCAGCGTGATCTTCGGTCGTCGCAAGACTGCATCCAGAGCCGGCTGGTAGATCCGGATGAGCCAGCGGTTCAACGGGTTCTGTTGTTCACTGGGAATTCGTCCCCGAATCCAGTAGCCCATCAACACCGGCACCAAGGTCACTGACAATCCCGCCGCCGCGGCCATGGCGTAGGTCTTGGTGAAAGCCAGCGGGCCGAATAGCCGCCCCTCTTGCGCTTGCAGGGTGAACACCGGAATGAACGACAGCGTGATGATCAACAAACAGAAGAACAGTGCTGGTCCTACCTCCGCCGCCGCTTCAGTCATCACGTGCCAATGACGTTCACCTTTCAGTTCCTCCCCAGGATTGGCCGCGTGCCAGGCCTCAACCTTCTTGTGCGCGTTTTCAATCATCACCACGGCAGCGTCGACCATGGCGCCGACGGCGATGGCAATCCCGCCCAGGGACATGATGTTGGCGTTGATCCCTTGATAGCGCATCACGATGAAGGCAATCAGTACCCCCACCGGCAGGGAGATGATTGCCACCAGAGATGAACGCAGGTGCCAGAGAAAGATCCCGCAGACCAACGCGACGACGATGAACTCTTCGATTAGCTTGTGGCTGAGATTTTCCACGGCGCGGTCGATCAGCTTGCTGCGGTCGTAGGTGGTGACGATTTCCACCCCCGCCGGCAAGCTGCTTTTCAACTCGTCGAGTTTGGTCTTGACCGCCGCAATGGTTTCGCGAGCATTCTTGCCGCTGCGCAGAATTACCACACCGCCAACCGTCTCGCCTTCGCCGTCGAGTTCGGTGATGCCACGCCGCATTTCCGGACCCAACTGGATCGTGGCGACATCGCTAAGGGTCACCGGCACACCGCCCGATCCCAGCTTGAGTGGGATCGCCCGAAAATCATTGAGCGTTTTCAAGTAGCCGGAAGCCCGCACAATGAACTCGGTCTCTGCCATCTCTAGGACGGCGCCGCCGGTTTCCTGATTGGCCTTGCCGATCGTTTCGGTCACCTCGGCCTGCGTGATACCGAGGCTGGCCAATTTGAGTGGATCAAGCTGCACCTGGTACTGCTTGACCATCCCACCCACGGTGGCCACCTCGGCAACATTGGGCAGAGTCTTGAGTTCGAACTTGAGGAACCAGTCCTGAAGTGCACGAAGTTGCGCCAGATCGTGTCCGCCACTGCGATCTACCAGCGCGTACTGGAAAATCCAGCCAACGCCTGTCGCATCTGGCCCCAACGCCGGTTTGGCGCTGGCCGGCAAGCGACTTTGTATTTGGCTCAGGTACTCCAACACCCGCGAGCGGGCCCAATACAAGTCAGTACCGTCTTCGAACAGCACATAGACAAAGCTGTCACCAAAGAAGGAGTAGCCGCGCACGGTCTTGGCGCCAGGCACCGAAAGCATGGTGGTGGCCAACGGATAGGTCACCTGGTTCTCGACAATCTGCGGTGCCTGTCCCGGATACGGGGTGCGGATGATCACCTGAACATCGGAGAGATCCGGCAGCGCATCAATGGGCGTGCTCTGCACCGACCAGATGCCCCAAGCCGTGACAAAAAGTGTCGCCAGTAGCACCAGGAATCGGTTGGCCACTGACCAGCGAATCAGGGCGGCGATCATGGCTGGCTCCCCGATTTGTCTAGACGCTCAACACGCAGGCCATCGTCGGTCTGACTCACCGCAACCCGAACCTTATCGCCCGTTTTGAGGCCCAGCATCAGCGCCGGAGTAGCGAGTGGGAACGTCATCGTCATGCCAGGCATGCCCAACGTTTTGAAGGGACCATGGGCGAGTGTGACTTCTTTGTCGTTGATCTCAACGATCTGCCCATCCGCCTCATGAAAACTGGAGACTGCTGCGCTGGGTGGTGACTCTTCCTCCGAGCTTGCAACGATGCCCTTGAGACTGGCCTCCGAGTCGAGCAGGAACTGGCCAGAGGTAACCACCTTCTGGCCCTCTTCCAGACCTTTCAAGATCGCCGTCTTGTCATCGTTTTCCTGCCCGATCAACACTTCAACAGGACGATAGCGGCCAGCGTCTTCAGCAAGCATCACCAGAGCACGTCGACCGGTGCGAATGACGGCCTCGCTCGGCACCCACAACACACTTTGCTCCGTTGAACGATTGAGGCTCACTCGTGCGGTCATACCCGGCCTGAGACGGCCTTCTGGGTTGGGTAACTCGACGCGTACGCGAAGGGTGCGGCTATCCGGATTGGTTTCCGGAAGAATCGCGCTGACGACGCCCTTGAGCACAACCCCAGGGAACGCGGGCAAATGCGCCTCTGCCGTTTGCCCCATGAGGATCGATCCAGATTCAGTCTCCGGAACGGCCAAGGCCAGCCAGACGCTACTCAAACCATTAACGCGTGCCAGTGTCTCGCCGGCGGCCACCGTCATACCCTCGCGCACATTGAGCTCTTGCAGCACACCACTAATAGGGCTGGTGAGGGTCAGGTTTGGTTGGACTTTGCCACTGCGCTCTACTTGAGCAATTGATGCCGCCGGCATCCCGGTGAGCCGCAAGCGCTGGCGAGCCACTGCCAGCAAGCCTGTATCGCCACTGCGCTTGAGTGCGAGAAATTCCTCCTGAGCCGCAGCCCACTCAGGTACAAGGATATCCGCCATGGCGGCATTGGCTTTGATCACGTCGCCAGGAGCATGGGCATACACGCGCTCGACGAAACCCGCCGTACGGGCTTGAATGACGGCGACGTCCCGTTCGTTGAAAGCCAACACTCCGACAACGTCCAGACTCGAAGCAAACACACCTCGACTGACGGTAGCCAGTCGCACACCGAGGTTCTGGGTCAGGCTTGGATCAATGCGAACAGTGTCACTGTCCCCCTTGCTATCCGCGTACTGAGGGACCATTTGCATGTCCATGAAGGGCGACTTACCCGGCTTATCGAATTTCTGTTGTGGGTACATGGGGTCGTACCAATACAGAACTTTGCGATCGACTGATGACTCAGGCTTCTGCTCCGGTGCTGCATCCGGTACCGAGCTCACCCTCGGTTGGGCCAACCAGTAACCACCGGCAACCCCCAAAGCAACTGAGATGCTGACAACAAATACCCCTTTCCGTGTTCTAGAGATCATTGAGCGGACTCCCCATAGGCGAAATACAGGCGAGCGCTGGTGAGAGCACGCTGCTCTTCAACATCAATCTGCTTGAGACGGGCTTCGATAAGCTCGCGCCGAGCAGCCACGACGGAGTTCAAATCGCCTTTGCCGGCGCGGTAGCTGGCCATGCTGAGCTCGACCTTCTCCTTGGCCAGAGGCAGCAGACTGTCCAGGGTTCGGCGAACGGCACGATTCAAGCGTTCATAATCGGCCAGATCGTCCTCCAGTTGCTGGGTATGCTTGCGTGACAGGGCTTCCCGCTCGGCCTCTAGCTGGTTGAGTTCAGCGTGCTTGGCCGCAATTTTGGGGTTTTGCCGAGAGTCAGGAAACAGTGGTAGATCCCAGGAAAATTGCACGCTGACCATGTCGCCGAACTGTCGGCCGCGATTCTGATAGTCGACTTCCCAGCTCCAATCCGACTGTTTTTCCGCTTCGGCTTCACGGACCTTGGCTTGCGCTTCGCGGGTCATTGGCGCAAAAGCTGCCAATTCTGGGTGATGTTGCAGCTTATGAGAGTAGTCAGAGGCTTCGACAGGCCATTCAGGCAAGCTGCCCACAGGTTTGTCATTGGCGGCTGGTCCAATCCAGCGCTTCAGGGCAGCTCGGGCCTGCGCTCTCTGACGAATCAGATCGTCCTGCTGCTCTTCCAGTTGTGCCGCTTCCTGTTTGGGCGTTACTGCATCAGCAGGTTGAGCGCGGCCACCGGCAATTTGTGCCCGGACGGTATCGGCCAGCAGACGGTTTTCTTTGTAGAGGTCCTGAAACAGAGTGTCTTTACGCTCAACCGAGTAGCTGTTGATCCAGGCCAACGCCGTGGCCTGACGAACCTTTAGACGTTCGACCCGGCGCTCAGCGGCGGCGCGTTCAATGGCCGCATCAGCGACCTCGATTCGGGCTTTGCGCTTAGCGCTGCTGGGCATCTCCTGACTGACTCCGACCATTCGCATAGTCATGAAGTCTTGGTCGATGCTCCAGCGATCCGGCCCCCCAATGGGGTAGTTCTGTACGCCTAGCAGCAACTTGGGATCGGGTAGTTCACCAGCGGGGATGGCCGCACTACTGGCAGCCTGAATTTTCGCGTCTTGTGCAGTCAGCGACGGCGCATTGTTTTCAGCCAGCTGCAAAGCTTCATCGAGTGTCAATGCGGCAGCGAGACTCGGCAATGCCAGTACGCTTGCCGCCAGGCCGGCCACGAGGGACCACCCTGTGCAATAGCACTTGGAGTTCATGTTCACGATTCCTGTGATGATCCACTGCGCGCTTCATCAGACATGCACGCAGATATGCCATCCCGCTAACGCGGAATGAGGCTCAGTGTGGTACAGGAATCAAATGCGGGGCGGTCGCCATACCCCTGAAGGGGTTTGGACAGGATGGGAGTCTATGGAGATGGACGCTTCGAGGGGGCTAGATAGGGGGACCAGAGGCTTGATGATAGAGACTTGCAGCATGCCGCCGGTCTTACACTCCTGGCCCGGCTTGCAGGGTTTACCATGCTCGGTGGGACTTTTCATGTCATGGCAGCAGTCTTGGCCCATGCCGTCCATCATCGCCATGCCCATGGTTTGCATGGGACACGGCTCTGTCGGCGCCTGAACACCCGCCATCCCACTGAGGGGAAGCGCCAAGCTAATCAGGAATATCAGGCAAAACCGTACATAGCGTGTCATGGACTGAAGTGTAGCCAGTAGAAATGGTGCTAACAATCCCGTTCCCGGCTTCTTGGTTAGCTGCCAGAAACCTCTATTGCGCGCTCATTTCCATTTCAGGACTTAGCGTGCCTAACCATGCGACCAGACAGATGATGAGGATTGCCATCAGGAATTCGAATTTCATGCTGCGGCGCAAGGCATTAACCGCTACAGAGTATTGACCATTGCGAACTGAGCGCTCCAACTGCGGGCTTAAGTGAAAGCGGTTCAGTGTGGCTAAAACGATCATCCCGGCAAAGAGCAGGATCTTCAAAAACAGCAGCTGACCATAGGTACTCAGCATGACCTCATCAAGGTTTGGACCGACGATGAAAAGGTAATTCACGACTCCCGTTACGCTTATGATCGCAACAATCACACCGCCGGCCGACTCAAAGCCAGTCAGCACGCGGGCAAGAATTCGTGCTTCCTCCTCGCCCTTCAGCGATTTCAACCGCAGCAGTAGAGCGAAGGCCGCTAGAGCACCCAACCAGCCACCTGCCGCTAATAAATGGAAAATATCGCTCAGAAAATGCCAGTAGCGGCGGCTGCCTTCGTCCATGGCACCGTGCCCTGTCCAGGCTAGCGTGGCCAACGCGATTGCTCCACACACGGTGACGATCCAGAGGCTGGGTGTCGGAAATCGTTTGTTCAACGCGACGCCCATAATTGCCCCAACCAAGGCGGCTATTCGGACCATCCAGGTCAACCCAACGTCGGTGCCCATGATGACCATTTCAAAAATGTGGTGATGTAGCTCCATAAGCTCCGATACACCGCTCATTGCTTTCGCAAGCAACAACATCGAGGCAAGGGACAGAGCTACACCTGCAACAGAAGTACCGTAAAGAAGCGACTCAAAATTCAAGACCGTGCCCGAT
The DNA here is from genome assembly GCF_019775695.1 of Pseudomonas sp. AO-1. Taxonomy (NCBI): domain Bacteria; kingdom Pseudomonadati; phylum Pseudomonadota; class Gammaproteobacteria; order Pseudomonadales; family Pseudomonadaceae; genus Pseudomonas; species Pseudomonas sp. AO-1. Next base: position 44,448 of record NZ_CP079947.1, on the reverse strand, counting down.
ACCCTTTCTTTTCCCCTGAGACTGTACAAGCCAAATATGGCCAATCCAAATAACAACATCAGGTCAAAATAGAGAGCAAAGCGAACCACAATATTTATTGAGTCGCTCATGGATCATTTCACTTTGAAGGAAAAGTTGCCGGTGATCGGGTGGGTGTCCGAGGAGACTGCACGCCATTCAACTTTGTAGGTACCGGTCGTCAGAGGTGCAGCCGGCGTAATCACCATCGTTTTCGGATCACCGCCAGCAGCGACGGCGGCCTTTACACCCATTGGAGAGTTCGGCATGCCAGGCATATCAGTCATGATCAGTTTTGCACCGGAAAACTGAGTGGTGAGATTCTCGGAAAAGTGCAGTTCAATTTTCGAAGGGGCCGCCGCATCCGAGCCTTCCGCCGGAGTGGAAGAAAGGAGCTTTGGATGTGCTTGAGCTACGGCACTCAGAAGCAAACCAGCAGTAAGTGCAACAGCTACGGTCGTAGTTTTAAGGAATGACATGCAAGACTCCTCACAGCAAGAGCTGTTGATTTGAGGTTTGTTTGGGAAGAACTAGTTTGTAATTTTCAATTTAAAACCACTGATGGTTAACTCGGAGCTTCCATCTCTAGTGCAGGTTGAACACGAAAATCTCGCTAAGCCCCAACGTCACAGTGCAAGAACACGATGCCACACGAACGCAAACTGTTCGATTACATTTCAGTCAGCTTGACACGCTGTTTGGGATCGAATTGGCGAAGGTCGCAAGTCTTAGAAACGAGACCGCACGCCGCAAATACTGGGGTATTCACTCATTCAAAAAATTACGAAACTGGATGCAGGCCCAAGTCGCGCTAACGCCGTTGATCACAAATGCGGCATTGCTCAGCTGACCTGCAAGTCAACACTAGGAAACTCGAGATGAAAGGCCGTTTTACCGTCACATGACGTACACCAGATTTTGCCATCATGCGCCTCAATAATTGATCGGGTAATCGACAAACCTAGCCCTGCGTTGCTTGGGCTTCCTTCCCTGCGCGCTGGGTCCACGCGATAAAAACGATCGAAGAGCTTTTCAAGATGTTCGGGGGCAATGGGTTCACCCTGGTTCTCCACGACGACCAATACCGACATCTCCTTCTGGAGGATTTCGACACTGATCATCTTCCCTTCCGAGGTGTAGCGAAGCGCATTAGAGAGCAGGTTAGATATAGCTCTGTGGAGCATAAGGACATCGCCTCGGACGCTGCCCCTTCCTGAAACCTTCAGTTCTATCCCTCGCTCATCTGCCAAAAGACGGTAGTATTCAAGCAGTTTCTCCACGACTTCCACCAAATCTATTGGTTTGTTCTCGTGGGTGATCAGACCATTGTCTGACTTCGCCAGAAATAGCATGTCATCAATCATCCGACTCATACGCTTCAAGTCATCAAGATTTGAGTACAGGTTGTCTTCGTAGTCTTCTATATTCCTTTTTCTTGAAAGCACGACTTCGGTGTGGGTCATCAAGTTGCTTACAGGAGTCCGTAGTTCGTGGGCAATGTCTGCGGAAAAATTCGATAACCGGACAAATGCATCGTCGAGTCTGGACAGCATTGCGTTAAAGGACAGCACCATTTGCTGAAGTTCTTTAGGAACAGGCGCTAAAGGGATGCGCTCTTTTAGTGATTTTGCTGACATAGAGGCGGCGACCCGCGTGACCTGGCGAATAGGCCGCATGCCACTGCTTGCTACCATCCAGCCAAGCGCCGCACTGACCAGCGCGCTAATTACCAGCCCTATCCAAAACCAGCGCTCAAGCGTCTCGAAAAAGGACATATGCTGAGTAACGTCAAAGATCAAAATGACTGTCAACGGCTTGTCTTGCCCCGTCACAACGGCTTGTGCTGTCACGCCACGGAACATCTGCTCTTGCTCCCGCCACTCCCAGACGTTGTTGTTTGTGGTTGTGCGGAACTCCTTCGGAATATCTACCGGACCGGGATCTGCGAACAGCAGCTTGCCTTCACCATCGATTATTAGGGCCGTCAAATCCCGGTGAGCACCCAGCAGCGCTTCCAGCTCAGGCTTAAATTCGCTGAATTGATCGATGGTGTTCAACCCGGACAAAATTCTCTGGGTCGAGTGGAGCTTTTCGTTCAATGCCTGCTGATCCAGCATCTTAAAGTGATGCCGACTGAGGTTGTTGAAACTAAGTCCGGCGACCGTAAGCACGGCCGTTACCGCGAGCATGAACATCAGACTCATGCGAGTTGTCAGGGACATCCGATTCATTCCGACTCCGAATCAGGCGCGTCTAGCATGTAACCCATTCCCCTCGAGGTATGAATCAACTTGACCTCAAAGTCGTCATCTATCTTGGCCCTCAACCGTCTAACCGCAACCTCGATAACGTTGGTGTCGCTATCGAAGTTCATATCCCAAACCTGGGAAGCGATAAGTGACTTTGGCAGCACCTCCCCACGACGTCGCAGCAACAGCTCAAGCAACGCAAACTCTTTGGCCGTAAGGTCGATGCGCTTACCTGCACGAATGGCCCGACGCTTGAGTAGGTCCACCTCCAGATCAGCCAATTTCATGTAGGTTTGCGAAGGCGCGCTGTTACCGCGACGCAGCAACGTTCTGACTCGAGCAAGCAATTCAGAAAATGCGAAGGGTTTGATCAGGTAGTCATCTGCGCCGAGTTCAAGTCCTTTAACTCGATCTTCAACGCGGTCTCTCGCTGTGAGAAAGAGTACGGGGACGTCTTTCCCGGAAGCGCGAACCTTCTGCAGAACTTCCCAGCCATCCAATCCAGGCATCATGACGTCGAGAATCAACAGGTCATACGCTTCGCTCAAAGCGTGCTGAAGCGCCTCTTTTCCATTAGTAAAACGATCAACATTGAACCCCGCCTCGGTGAGTCCTTGCTGCAAATAGATACCTATTTTTGGTTCGTCTTCAGCGACAAGAAGTCTCATGAGGTCGTTCTCTGATAGTGATGAAGCGGAGTCTGCAACGAAAACCGGCAGCCAACCAGCAACTGACAGAAAAGTAATATTGGCTTCAGGTAGATGTCAGCGAGCGCTGTCTAGGGTTCAAGCATGAGTACTTCCTAGTGCTCGACCGACTCTTCAGCATGAAACGTTTAGGAGCCGGAAAACAATTCCATAAGGAGTTGCCCCATGAATCGCCTGAAAATTCTGTTTTTTGTGAGCTCAATACTCGTCTCAGCTTCTGTATGGGCTGAAAGTGGCGGAGACCGGGTTATAGAGCGTATGGAGGGTCTGCGCAACAAGGCAGAAGCTGTCCTGATACAAGCTGAAAACGCTCCTGAAGGTCAGCGTCATGTCCACATGACTGAGCATATGAAGATGCTGGGAGAGCTCATGAGCCAACTCCATAAAGATCATCCAGACGCCTCAATGTCTCCTCAGCAGCACCTCGCCTGGATGGAAAAGCACGACAAAATCGTCGATGACGTTTTGAACCAAATGCAGCGCGAGCACAAATTGATGCTTTCAGAGAATCATCAGTGAAAACCGGCTTCCAATGGGCTTTTTGAACAGTAACGTTAAATACGGCGTCATTTGGACGCCGTGCTTTTTTGAAAACTGACAGAAATGTAGTGTTCAGGTCAGTTAACTGGCAGCTCCATGTCTTTAGCATAGCCAGTGCTCCCACTCCTCTTACTCTCGAGGTCACTATGAAAGCTAAGCTCGTTACCCCTGTCATCGCAGCAATCACTCTCCTCTTCGGTGCTACGGCTATGGCCAGCGCAGGGCATGGGAAAGAGGACATCGGCCAGCCTGGAGTCGCCTCTCAGGTTACTCGTACGGTGGAGGTCGAGATGGGCGATATTTTCTTCAAACCTGAAAGCATCGACGTTAAGCCTGGTGAAACCATTCGATTTGTCCTTCGCAATGATGGTTCGCTGCTGCACGAGTTCAACATCGGCAAAGCCTCTGCTCATGCAGCACACCAAAAAGAAATGGCAAGCATGTTCCAGAACGGGACGCTTAACCCCACCGGTACCGGAAAAACGATGAGCGGTATGAGCCACAGCATGGGTGGAATGAAGATGGTCGGAATGGAGCACAACGACCCGAACAGCGTCCTGATTGAGCCTGGCGCAACCCAAGAGCTGATCTGGACCTTCAACAACAGTACAGGCCTTCAGTTTGCCTGCAATGTGCCCGGACATTACCAATCGGGAATGGTCGGTCAGTTTGACCTGAAATAAGCCTAAGCCGGCTTCTCCCACCGCTTCGACACAGGAGTTGGCTACGCTCTGTTGCAGAGTACACAGTGAGGCTTAGATCATGAGTAACCATCAGCGCCTGGATGGAAACACCACCGCACCATATTGGAGGCGCAAAACAGGCGTTGTCCTAATCATGCTCATTGCGATTGGTGCCTTCTACGTGTTGCGGGAGCATTTCAGCCACGTTTATCCATTTTGGCCTTATCTGATTCTGTTGATCTGTCCATTAATGCATTTTTTTGGACATAGCCATGGCGGACATAGCCATGGCGATCAGGCAGCAACCCACAAGGACAAAGAAGGGAAATAGACATGCCTAACATATCGAGCCACCACGACCACAGTCACGCCCATGCTGCTCCGCTAAATGACGATGATCTACGTGACCCGGTGTGCGGAATGGCAGTCACTTCATCAAGTAAATTTGGTGAGTCTTATCAGGGACAGAAGTATCAATTCTGTAGCCTGAAATGCCAGGAGAAGTTTCGAGCTGATCCTGAACGCTTCAGCAGTAATGTTTCGAGCGCCGAGTCCCGCGTCACCACTCCAGAGCCTGCGGTACAAACAGGCACTGAGTTTACCTGTCCGATGCACCCGGAAATACGCCAGCCCGGACCCGGCAACTGCCCTAAATGTGGCATGACATTAGAGCCGGTCATACCCGCGCTCGATGAAGAAGAAAATCCTGAACTCCGGGATTTCGCCCGCCGCTTTTGGTGGTCGCTGCCATTAACCGTGATAGTGACCTTGCTCGCCATGGCGGGACACACGTTACAACTTTTCCATGGCCCGATCCAAAACTGGATCGAGCTGGCTCTGGCGACACCGGTGACCTTGTGGGCAGGTTGGCCTTTTTTTGTCAGAGGCATAGCATCTATTAGAAATCGCAGCCCAAATATGTGGACACTGATTGGGTTGGGTACCGCCGCAGCATACCTTTACAGCGTCATGGCAACGCTCTTACCTCAAAGCTTTCCGGCCACCTTCATGCAAGATGGACGCATCGGCGTCTACTTCGAAGCCGCAGCGGTCATCATCTCACTCACCTTGCTTGGGCAGATTCTTGAGCTCAAAGCACGATCGCAAACCTCCGCCGCCATCAAGTCCCTTCTCGGCCTGTCGCCCAAGACAGCACGCCGGATCAATACCGATGGACAGGAAGAAGACATTCCTCTCACCCATGTCCACCTTGGAGACCATCTACGGGTCAGACCCGGTGAAAAGGTTCCAGTTGATGGCTCAGTACTGGAAGGTGAAAGTGCGGTGGATGAGTCCATGCTTACTGGCGAACCAGTGCCGGTAATGAAGAGAGCTGGAGATAGTCTGATCGGTGCCACGCTCAATACACATGGGAGCTTAGTAATGGAGGCGCAGAAGGTCGGCGCCGAGACCATGCTGTCACAGATCGTACAGATGGTCGCTCGGGCTCAGCGATCCAAAGCACCAATGCAACGAATGGCCGACTCGATTGCCGGCTACTTTGTGATGGGTGTTATCGCGATTGCGATACTGACATTTGTTGGTTGGGGGCTTTTTGGCCCTGAGCCCAGCTGGGTGTTTGGTCTGATCAACGCTGTCGCCGTGCTGATCATCGCTTGCCCCTGTGCGTTGGGTCTTGCTACGCCCATGTCGATCATGGTTTCGACAGGTAAAGCAGCCAGCATGGGCGTGCTGTTCAGGGATGCCAGTGCCATCGAAAACCTATGCAAGATCGACACACTGATTGTCGATAAGACAGGCACCCTGACAGAGGGACGGCCAGTGTTTCACAGTGTGGAGGCCACACCCAGTTTCAATCCCCACGATGTTCTTCAGCTTGCTGCCAGCCTTGATCAGGGCAGCGAACATCCCTTGGCTCATGCAATCGTCGATCACGCCCGAACCGAGAACATTAAGCTCACCAAGCCAGGATCCTTTGAGTCTGGTTCAGGTATCGGGGTCAGTGGCATCGTTGATGGCAAGAAGATCCAACTGGGGAACACCGCGTTGATGGAAGCCGCAGGTGTCAGCACCAAGCCCCTACAAAAGCGTGCAGAGTTGTTGCGACTTGACGGCATCAGCATCATCTACCTCGCAGTCGACGGGGTATTGGCAGGGTTGTTGGCAGTATCAGATCCGATTAAGCCGACCTCCAAAGAAGCAGTCACCAAGCTCAAGGCTGATGACATCAAAATCATCATGGCTACTGGCGACGGGCTCACCACCGCTCGGGCTGTCGCCAGGGAGATGGGGATTGAAGAAGTCCACGGTGAAGTGAAACCTCAGGACAAGGAGCGTCTGGTCGCAGACCTTCAGCAAAACGGCCGGAAGGTCGCCATGGCCGGTGACGGTATCAACGATGCACCAGCCCTGGCGCGAGCAGATGTGGGCATTGCCATGGGGACAGGGACTGACGTTGCGATGAATAGCGCGCAACTCACGCTAGTAAAAGGCGACCTGATGGGGATTTTGCGAGCAAGGGCTCTTTCGGTCGCAACAGTAAAAAACATGCGGCAAAACTTGGGTTTCGCCTTTCTTTACAACTCGATGGGTATCCCCCTTGCCGCAGGCTTGCTCTATCCACTGACGGGACACCTCTTGTCGCCAATGATCGCTGCCATAGCCATGAGCGTCAGTTCTGCATCTGTAGTTTTCAATGCATTGAGACTGAGGAATACCCGAATTGACTGAACTTCAAAATTGCAGCGCACTTGCCATGCGTTTGCATAGAACCTGACCAGTCATTCGCATTTGACTGATCTGTGATTGAGAATTTGACCAACCAGACATCAAAGCTGAGGGGCTCATAACGACCCAAAGCGGTAAATCTGGGCAAGGGACTACCCATGTGTTTTCTTCAGTCCTTCAAGCGCACACTCGCCCTTTGCACAGCGGCCATTTTTTCAGGCCGCTTCATGCGTTTCCATTTTCTGATGTCTTCCTTGCTTCGCCCACAGCTCATACACAGATCACCACTGAGTTGACAAACTGAGATGCAGGGATTCTCGATTTCTTTAGCCATTGTCAGCCACCTTTGGACACACGTATTGAGTCAGGCGGGTGTTCCAGTAACCTCCGTGAGTTCGCTGACACTCCTCCTCAGAGTCGAAGTGGACGCTGTGGTCTGAAGGGGTCAGGACGATGTCGGCCTCCTTCAACGCGATAGCCGTCAGCTCAAAGATGCGCGCCTTCGCGTCAAACAAGGCGAGCTTTCTATCCGCCAAGGTTTCGAATACCCAGATGACCTTCAGGGTTTCAGCCAGCGCGTTGAGGTCAGCGGTATGGGTGAGCCAGATAAAGCCTTTGATTTCACCTTTTGCTGTTTCACACGCTTCGGTGAGCCTGGTATCAACCGGCGTTCTATCCGCGCCAGTTCGCGTTTCCCTGGTGGCATTGCGGGTTCCTTTGGAGACAATGGAGGGCAGGCTCTGAATCAGGCCGGTCGAAACTCGACCGTCAGATGGCTGACTTCGTGAACCGGCTTGAGACGTTCACGAATGCTGTCGGCGTTCGCAGTGGCCTTACCAACGACGCTGACGATGGCCGCATGGGCTTGCGGCCCAATCCGCCAGACATGCAAGTCAGTGATGATGGCATCCCCCGGCTTCTCAACCAGTTCGCGGATTTCCTCGGCAACGTGCGCATCTGTCTGATCCAGCAGCACACCTGCGGTGCCCCCCATCAAGGTCCAGGCCCAACGCGCGATAACAATGGCGCCGATGATACCCATGACCGGATCCAGCCAAACCCAACCGAGATAACGCCCGGCGAGCAGTGCCGCAATGGCCAGAACTGAAGTGAGCGCGTCCGCGATAACGTGGACGTACGCAGATTTCAGGTTGTTGTCGTTCCCGTGACGGGCATGGGCATGGGCATGGGCATGATCATCATGGTCGTGCTCATGACTGTGCCCGTGGCCCAGCAACAACGCACTGACAATGTTGACAATCAAACCGGTAATCGCGATGAGCGTAGCGGTGCCGAACTGAACTTCCGTTGGCTGCAAGAGGCGCATGACAGACTCAATGCCAATTCCCAGGGAGACCATACCGAGAACCAGTGCCGAGGCGAATCCGCCCAAGTCTCCAACCTTTCCGGTACCGAAACTGTAGCGCTCGCTGGAAGCATGGCGTTTTGCATATCCGTAAGCGGCCGCCGCGATGCCTAATGCGCCGGCATGGGTTGCCATGTGGAAGCCATCGGCCAGTAACGCCATCGAACCCGTAATATAGCCGGCGGTGATCTCGCCGACCATCATCAGCACCGTCAGTGCCACAACCCAAAGCGTACGCTTGGCATTTTCGTCGTGCGCTGAGCCAAGGAACACGTGGTCGTGTGTGTAATTGATGTTGGTGTTGCTCATGAGTGTGTACCTAGATGCGTTCACTTAGCGTAACGGCGAATGGCTTCAAGAAGCTCTTCGACGCCCCTGTTACGCTCTTCTTCGCTGAGCGCAGGGTTCGCGACATGCTCCCGCGCGTGGTCCTCGATGATTTCCTCCATTAAGCCGTTGATTGCTCCGCGAGTGGCAGCAACAAGGTGTAATGTTTTTGCGCAATCGAGATCCGATTCCAATGCTCGTTCAACGGCTTGGATTTGTCCGGCTATGCGTTTTACGCGTTTGAGAAGATTTTCTTTGTTTGCTGCAATATGGCCCATGGGATACCCCCCCTACCTATGTATTGCGCATGATAGGCATACCCCCTATGCCTATGCAAGATCATAGAGCGGAGAGAGCATCTACAGTCCCTGGCAGAAAAGAGGCCTCAAGTGCGAGCGAGGAGCGAGAGGAGCTGTAATGTCCGCCTCTAACCGTTCTCTGCCGGCGATGGCCAAAGTCGAATACGCTGCAAATGGTTGGTCAGGTCAAATGCAAACGAGTGGTCAAGTCTGCCCAACTACCCATCACAATGACGGTCACAACCCGAAACAGATAACTGTTGACCTTGCCATCGTGTCAACGTCGATGCTGTTGGTGCGGCGAAAAGAAACCGCTCAGCTTGAGAGGTAAAAAACCATGTTCGTTTTAAATGTTTCCGGCATTGGTTGCGGCAGTTGCGTCAGCAAAATCACCAAGGCGATTCAGTCAATGGATAACGAAGCTACGGTTTCCGTGGATCGGTCAGCCGGTAAGGTGAGAGTTGAAAGCAGCGAAAGCCCAGAGCAGATTCGTAAAGCTGTCGAGGCGGTAGGTTTTCCTTGCCAGATCAGCGCTTGAAGCGCTGACAGCTGCCCCTGGTCAGACGCCCGTTGCAGGGGGGATCCACTTGGTGAACATTCAGGGATACCATAGCAGCGTCGACCACAATTACCGCTCGCAAGCCCCTGCGCTACTAATCACCTCGCAGAGCTTTGAGCAAACCTTTGAATGCTCCATTCAACCGAGTAAAAGCGGCGTCGAAACGTATTCCATTTTCTGTGTACTTTGCGACCTCAACCTGCTGATCGACAGTATTTTGGTCAATGGCAGGTTGAGCCGGTGTACTGTAAAGCAAACTAATTCCATAAATATCGCTTACGGATTCTATTCCGGCAATGTGTTTTACATTTGTTGTTTCCAAAGAAAATAGAGTGGCAGGTGTTTTTTCTATTTCGCGGGCGAGCACAGTAGAAAAATCTAAATCTCGGGCCTTGTAGTTCGGCGTATCAGCATTTGCGATGTTGTTACTCAGGATTTCGGCTCTTTGGCTACGAAGATTCAAAGCTCTTTCCGCTACGCCGACCGCTTTTTCGAAACTAATACTCAAGCAATAATCCTCAACAAGCTCACTTATTTACTACGCGATACCTCCGGATTCACATCTCCGACCAATAGAGGTTCAAAGACATAGTCACCTTGAGTAACGAAAACCTACAAAGGTTCGCCCGTTGATATTATTGGTGAGTAATATCGATGCGCGCTGGAAGACCGAGACCTTAAGGACTAAATACGATGTTCTTCAAGAGAAATATCACAACCTGACGCAACTGTAATATTGGCCTAAGCTTCCCGACAGCGGGTGACCCTTATAGTCCTATTGAGCCTAATGCTCACCCGCTACGAATCAATGCACGATTGGATTCAGGGGCGGCCAGTACTGATCTGAGGAAACCCCAAATGAACACTATCAAATCCTTGTTCGTCATCGCTGCTCTGAGCATTTCATCTTTGGCTATGGCTGAGGGCGGTGGTGATCGGACTTTCGCACGTATGGAATTGGCCAAAAATAATTCGATGGAATCGTACCAGGTAGCTCAAACGCAGAGCTCTCAACCGCCTGTCGCTGAGAGCAAAGCGAAAGCGATGGATCATAAAAACTGCTGAACGATTAGGCACGCGGCCAACCTGACAGAAATGTAATCACTAAGGTGGTTTAGATGTGGCAATTTCTGAGCTCGCTTGCTGTAAAAATTCGTCTTTTTAACGGTAAGCGAAGCTCATCTTGCCAACTCACGGGTTGTTTTGAACGGCTCCCTTTTGACTGATTGGAAATAAACGGCATGCATTCCAAAACCTCTAGACGGACATTCGTTAAAGGCCTGGCCGCCGGTGGCATCCTTGGCGGCCTTGGTCTGTGGCGCACTCCTGTATGGGCAGTGACCAGTCCAGGCTTGCCGAGCGTCCTCACCGGCAACGAATTTGATCTGTTTATTGGTGAAACCCCTGTAAACATCACCGGCTCGCCGCGCACGGCCATGACCATCAATGGATCATTGCCAGGACCCTTGCTGCGTTGGCGCGAAGGAGAGACAGTCACACTGCGTGTGAAAAATCGTTTGGACCAGGACACTTCCATCCATTGGCACGGGATCATCCTGCCGGCCAATATGGACGGCGTACCCGGATTAAGCTTCCATGGCATCGCACCCGACGGTATGTACGAGTACAAATTCAAGATCCATCAGAACGGTACGTATTGGTATCACAGCCACTCGGGCTTACAGGAGCAGGCAGGCGTTTACGGGCCAATCGTTATCGACTCGAAAGAACCTGAACCTTTTCAATACAACCGCGACTACGTGGTGATGTTGACTGACTGGACCGATGAAGATCCTAGTCGCGTCATGGCGAAGCTTAAGAAGCAATCTGACTACTACAACCACCACAAACGTACCGTTGGCGATTTCATCGACGATGTCAGCAAGCAAGGCTGGTCATCTACCGTAGCCGACCGAAAGATGTGGGCAGAAATGAAAATGAACCCCACTGACCTCGCAGACGTCAGTGGAGATACTTACACCTACCTCATGAATGGCCAGGCGCCCAACGGTAACTGGACCGGTATTTTCAAACCAGGTGAGAAGCTGCGCCTTCGTTTTATTAACGGCTCGGCGATGAGCTATTTCGACGTTCGAATTCCTGGCTTGAAAATGACCGTTGTGGCCGCCGACGGCCAACACGTCAAACCGGTCAGCGTCGACGAATTCCGCATCGCCGTAGCTGAAACGTATGACGTGATAGTTGAGCCCGCCAGTGAAGAGGCTTACACCATCTTCGCCCAGTCTATGGACAGAACCGGGTATGCACGCGGAACCCTCGCAGTTCGCGAAGGATTAAAGGCACAAGTGCCTGCGATCGACCCTAGGCCTCTTTTGTCCATGGATGACATGGGAATGGGCGGTATGGCTGGTATGGACCATGGCAGCATGGCTGGTATGGGCAGCGGCGACATGTCCGGCATGGCTGGCATGGATCACAGCAAGATGGCGGGCATGGACCAAAGTGACATGACCGGGATGACCGGCATGGACGGCGGTGATATGACTAGCATGGCTGGTATGGATCACAGCAAGATGGCTGGTATGGACAAAGGCGACATGGCCAACATGGCTGGCATGGACCATAGCAAGATGGCGGGCATGGACAAAGGCGATATGTCCAACATGGCCGGTATGGACCACAGCAAGATGGCTGGCATGGGCGGTATGGGTGGAGAAATGCAGACTCACCCAGCCTCCGAAACCAACAACCCCTTGGTTGATATGCAAGCCATGACCCCGACGCCAAAGCTAAACGATCCAGGCATCGGTTTGCGGAACAATGGTCGTCGAGTCCTCACCTATTCAGACCTGAAAAGCACTTTCGAGGACCCTGATGGCCGCGAGCCCAATCGCACCATTGAGCTACATCTGACCGGTCACATGGAAAAGTTTTCCTGGTCCTTCAACGGCATCAAATTTTCTGACGCTGAGCCCCTTCGTCTCAAGTATGGGGAGCGTCTTCGCATCACCTTGGTAAACGACACCATGATGACGCACCCCATTCACCTTCACGGAATGTGGAGCGACCTTGAAGATGAAAACGGCAAGTTCATGGTGCGCAAGCACACAATCGACATGCCACCAGGTACCAAGCGCAGCTATCGAGTCACCGCCGATGCCTTAGGTCGCTGGGCCTATCACTGCCACCTGCTTTTCCATATGGAAATGGGCATGTTCCGTGAAGTACGGGTTGATGAGTAAAGGAGACGATCTGTGAGCACATACCTAAATCGTAAATCGCTGGTCGGTTGCCTCTTTGCCGTCGGCTTGATGGGTGGACTCTCGTCCGTGGCGCTGGCAGTCGAGGATAGTAGTGTTCATTCACCTGCTACTCCTGCGGAGCCAACGAGCAAGCCTGCAACTGCGACAAAAGAATCAAAGCCCGATCACGGATCAATGGATCACAGCAAGATGAGCCATGAGTCGATGGGTCATGACCAAAAAACCAAAAAGGCAGATTGAGATCATGACCAGTAAGTTTTTACGTCCAACGTTGATGGCACTGGCAGTCTCTACCAGTCCTGCTTTCTCTTTCATGGCCCAGGCGGCAGAAGAGATGGATCACTCCAAGATGGATCGCGGCTCGATGGGAGCTATGGACCATAGCAAGATGGGGGCAATGGATCACAGCAAGATGAGCATGGACAATGGAGCAATGGACGGTATGGAAAGTATGGATGGAGGGGCTACCACCACCAGCCGAACTCCAATCCCTGTACTGACCGACGCTGACCGTGCAGCCGCGTTCCCTGATGTGGCTGGTCATGGCGTTCACGACAAGAAGGTCAACTCCTTCATGCTGCTGGATAAGTTTGAGTACCAGGATGCTGACAACGGTAGTGCGTTGGCCTGGGATGCAAAAGGATGGATCGGCGGTGACGTTGACCGACTGTGGTTGCGTTCGGAAGGCGAACGTACCAATGGCGTAACGGAAAACGCTGAACTCTCAGCCCTTTGGGGGCACTCCATCGGTCCATGGTGGGATGTCGTCACCGGCGTACGACAAGACTTCAAGCCCGGATCACCACAAACTTGGGGAGCGCTCGGTATTCAGGGCATGGCCCTCTATAACTTTGAAGCCGAAGCGACTGCCTATATCGGTGAGAACGGTCAAACCGCTGCTAGATTGGAAGGCGACTACGACATTCTGCTGACCAATCGCCTGATCTTGCAGCCAACGGCCGAAGCCAATTTTTACGGAAAAAATGATCCTCAACGCGGCATTGGGTCTGGATTGGCAAACACCGAAGTAGGGCTCCGATTGCGTTATGAGATTGTTCGCCAATTTGCCCCTTACATTGGGGTTAGCTGGAGCCGCTCCTACGGCAATACGGCAGACCTGGCCAGCGATGAAGGAGAGCATGCGAACGAGGCGCGATTTGTCGCCGGTATTCGGATGTGGTTTTAAGAGCCTGACATGAAAAGAACGTTGAAAACATTGACTGCTGCCGGGGTGGTTGCCGCAATAACAGGTGCCGGCGTGGTTTATTTTGGTGTGATCAATGTTGGGGCGGATGAACCACACTCCGATCCCGTTTACGCGCTACTTTCCACCGCTCGGGATCGCTCGATCGAAGTGCGCTCACGCGACATTAAAGTCCCCGACCTGAGCGAAGAAGCTCTAATCCGCGCAGGTGCTGGCAACTACAACTCTATGTGCATCGGTTGCCATCTCGCTCCGGGTATTGAAGGAACCGAGTTAAGTAATAGCCTTTACCCCGCACCTCCGAATCTTTCAAAACTGGGCGTTGATGGAAACCCTGCCGCAGCTTTCTGGATCATCAAGCATGGAATCAAATCCACAGGCATGCCCGCTTGGGGTAAAAGCATGGCCGATCCCTACATATGGGGAATGGTCGCATTTCTCCAGCAGCTGCCTTCAATGGATGCAGAGCAATACAAAGCTCTCGCAACCAGCAGCGGTGGTCATCAACACGGTGGCGGCGAGAGCAAAATGCATAACCATGAAGGCCAGCATGAGGGCCAAAAAGGCGCTGTCGCGGGGCATCATGATGCGGGTACAGGCGAAGAAATAGCCGAAGCAGGCGACCATCATGGCGAGAGAAACAGCGCTCATGCCCATGAGGCGGCCGAAGCGCCTTCTCAGGATGAAAGTACCGAACACGCCCATCCTCAGGTTGTGGAGGCTTCACATGACGCCCCTGCAACTCCGGCCACTCAGCCAAAAACTCATACCCACGCTGATGGGAAGGAACATACCCATGCGAAATAACTTTCTTCGTCCCGGTCGGGCACTTCGCCTCGCTGCATTTGCGGCTCTGTTTATCAGTTCAGCTGGTCATGCAGCAGAGTCGCTGACGATCGACGTCCATCGTGACGCTAACTGTGGATGCTGCAAGAAGTGGATCCAGCACCTTGAAGCTAACGGCTTCACCGTCGTTGATCATGTAGAAACCAACATGAGCGCGGTCAAGCAGGATCTCGGTGTTGCTCCACGACTCTCGTCCTGCCACACAGCAATGATCAATGGAAAGTTTGTTGAAGGTCACGTGCCCGCCGAGCAAATCATTGCGATGAGCAAACGTGACGACCTTCTCGGGATCGCCGTTCCTGGCATGCCGGCTGGATCCCCGGGCATGGAAGTCAACGGAAAACATGATGCTTACCAGGTAATCGGTTTGTCCAAAGCAGGCGCAGACCAGGTCATTGCTGAATACCCCGGAAACTAATCTGGCCCCTCAATCCTGTCCCTGCGTGGTTAGCGACATAGCCATGCAGCGGGACACATACTGTCCATTCCGCGCTCAAGTAACACGCAAAGACAATGAGCTACTGTTGGCCGTCTCTCCTGCTGTTCCCCCCAGCCCCACTCTATAACGCCCTCAGCTAAACGATGCGCACGCAGTCGAAGTGAATATCGACGATGACTCTGCACCTTCAGTCTCAGTTATGAATGGAGATTGCCTGTCAACGGATCAAAAGCTCCTAGACAGCAGGTTTGCCAAGCGGGGCGAACACAGGTACTGACAACAGGACGTCCCGCACTTATGTCAATCCACACAAAAAAAGGCGCCACTAGGGCGCCTAAGCCGCCTCCCAAACCAAAGGAGAAACAAGGAGACGGGGTGTACCTGGTAGTCGAACAATTGGTGCCGCAGGTTAGCGCTCGTTAAAGCAGTTGCAGTGGGTACTCGACAATCAGTCGGACCTCATCCAAATCAGATTCGAAATCGGTAGCACGCGTGGTTGCTTGGCGAACACGCAGCGACATGTCCTTCAGAGAGCCTGACTGGATGATGTACTTAGCCTCAATGTCTCGCTCCCAACGCTTTTGGTCTTGCAATGGCGCTCCATCTGCTCCGCGACGCATATACACGCTGTTCGCGTTGGAATAATCAGCGTCCCACCCCTTCGCGTAGCGGGTCATGAAGCTAAGGCCTGGGATGCCGAACGCTTGCATATCCAGGTCGTAGCGAAGCTGCAAGGATTGCTCTTTCGGTGAGTTGAAGTCGCTGTACTGGATGGAGTTATCCAGAAAAATCGAGTCCGATTGGCGCAGGTAATCAAAGTCGTCATTGCCGTTGCTGCGCTGATAGCCAACGGTCACCGTGTGGACGCCGAATTTAACCCCGGCTTTGCCACTCCAGATATTGTTATCAAAGCTGTCCAGGAGTTTTTTACCCTCGTCGACCGCGCGGTAGTAATTAAATCCACCGATCAACGCGACGCTCTCTGAGAGCGGGTAGCTCAGGGAAGTGCCTGCGTAATACTGATTCCAAACATCCTTAAATTGGCTGGCGTAAAGACTCACACCAACATGCTCATTAACGGTGTAATCGCCCCCAAGGTAAGCAATCCATGGAGCATCAACAGCACCGGCATAGAAAGTCGAAAAGCCGTCACGCATGCTGCTGGAGTTGGGTTGGCTCATCGCATGCAGCCGCCCCCCCTGAATGGTCAGGTCTTTAATGGTGGTGTTGGTGAACGTTGCCCCCTTAAAGCTCTCTGGCAGCAGTCGAGAATCGCCATATGCCACGACAGGCGTGGATGGAAAGACATCTCCTACTTTGACCACCGTATCCATAAAGCGAGCCTTCGCGGCTCCGCCTACTTTTGAGTAAGAGTCTTCAGGTTGGCCTTTGCTGTTGTAGGGCATGACATCCACTGAGCTTCGAGCCCCCGAGCGCCCATCACCCGAATCAAGCTTGAGTCCTACCATTGCAAATGCATCTATGCCGAACCCGACGGTGCCTTGGGTGAAGCCAGACTCAAATCGCCCGATAATCCCATGAGCCCATTCTTCAGCGTAACCATTGCCTGTGGGACTTGACTGGCCCTTTCGATTGTCACGATTGAAGTAGAGATTACGATTGAGAAGACTAAGGGAGCTCCCTTCAATGAACCCCTCAGGTTTTTGCTCAACGGCCACTGCAACTTGCCCCATGCTCATGCCAAGGGCAATGAGAGAAAGACCATAAAAGCTTTTATTGTTCATTTAACACTCCAGGCTTTTGCTTGGCAGAGTTTCTTTATGAAATATTTTTATCATTATAAAAAGCCACCGGCACATAGGGATTCCCTCTACGTGCCGACAGACATAATTTCATACAAAAGATAACTTCAGCGTGACCTGAAAATTACTTCTATGTCAGCGACCAGCAAGCATGCTTAAAAAGCGTAAATGAATGATTTGATGTAGACATGACCTTAAGGGGCTAACTCCCATGTGGGCAGTCGGTACCCATAATCTTGTATTCCACGGTATTAAGCTTGCCCGCCGAATCTTCATAGGTCATGCGCGAAGGCGCAACACTACAGTTTTTGTTGGCCTGTGTGACACTGATCACCTTCTGAATATCGAGGTTCATACCATATTCATAATGAACAACTTCAGGGACGGCCTTACCATTTCTTAAGGCATATTGCTCCATCGCCTGTTGGTTTTCTTGCATCATCCGACCATACACGCGGTCACCGCCTCCTTCAGCCATGGCTAATGAAGATAAGGTCAAAACCGAAGCGGCGCAAAACGCTTTCACTGCTGTCATTGCTTTCATGATTTTCTCCTAAGCTCAATTTTCTGAGTTAAAGAGTAACAAGTGAAAGCTTTCAGAAAGCTGCCGCGAAGGTTACTAATGTGAAAGGTGAACCCTACTCCGCGTTTACGCTTTCAAGCCAGATGGCATTTTTGTTATCACCAAAGGTTGGCAGACGCTGACGGAACACAGATGACCTCAAAAGCTTATTGGAACCGGTGGCCCCTCCCAATTCCTCGATACGCCGGTAGATCTGAGCAAGGCCTCCGCGTCGACTCCGGTTTTTTCCAGGCTTGTCAGATCCCACTCGAAGAAACTGGAAAATACCAGGAAAACCTTGCTTGCTACCGCTGAAGTCAATCTTACCGTCGAGTAATTCACCGGGAGCTTCATCCGGATGAGTTCAGAGACAGTCCATATCAAAGTTCTTAGACGGAAATGCCATACTGACTCTTGATGAATCTTTATCTGTTGATAAGTAAGGGGAAACCTCTGCTTGCGTAGATCCAGCTCATGAGGTAACGAACCTGGGAGTAGCGATTGCAAATTCCGAATATTCACTCTCTTCGGATCTTTCGTAACTTTATATAGCTCATCTACGCCCGCTTCGATAAGGGCCGCATACGCGCCGTCTCTTGAGTCGACAGACTTTTCGACCGTAACTGCAATTTTTTTAGGTGCACGGAGTTTTGCCATTAACCATGCGTTATCATGTTCTAGAATCCATTGCGTAGGTTTGTACGCCTTCTTCCAGAGGTACTCGACATCGGCGTCGTTACGTAGCGCTAAAAGCAACTCAATTTTTTGGCGATACCTAGTTTTTTGGCTAGGATGCGATTCTTCAACTTTGGACGCTCGCGGAGAAACAGAGGCACTCAGCAGAATAGACTCATTCTTCAGAGCCTCTTCAAAGTCATCTGCACTGGAAAACAAATGAAGAGCAATGATCAAATGCCTCGCGAGCGGCATATTTAGCTGACCTTTGTCTGATTTGAGCCGGATCCATTGCTCATGTTTCCCGGTGTTATAGGCTGGATCAATCTGCGACAAAAGCTCATCACCGTAAGCGCTTTGGATGCTGTCGAATAGTTTTGCGATACCTGCATTTTTTCCGAAAATATATCCGCGTTTCTTGCATTGGCGGACGTAGCAAGAACTTAATACCGTACTGCCTATCGGAGGAATATTGCGTTGCAAGATATCGTGTGCGAACAGGGCGACTTTCTGTTCCAGTTTTGAGCCCTTGTGAGTCGCTGCGCTGTTTAAGGGGCTCCAACCGCATGCGCATGGCTCAGTCAGATTGGGAAGTAGCTTCAATTTTCGGTAGAACGGGCGAGAGCACTCGGGGCAGGCATGGATCAATGTGTCGCCATGACGCCAACAGACGGCAACACCGGGTATTTGGTGAGATCGATGCCAGTAGGCAGAACCCCGATCAATCAAATCCTCCTGAACGCAGGTAGGACAAAGCTTAGCCTTGCCATGGGTGGACTCCTCTCTGCGGGGCACCCGTACCACCCCGTCATAACCCAGCGGACCTACGTTGTTCTCCGGACCCTGCTTAACCCCAAGAAAAGGCCGGTAAGCAGGAAAAGTGGTATTGCTACTGATCAGCTCTGCGAGATTGCTCTCCGATTGCCCCGGCAGTCTGTGGGCGAGCCTCTCGATCTGATTGGGTACGATGCCACCAATGCAAAAGGGTTTCGATGCGAACAAATCGCGGTAGGTTTCTGTCGCGGTTCTGTTGCCTGACAGATAGTGATATCGGGTGACACGAGAGTGCAGCATTTCATCCGGCATCGACACGGGGAAAAACAATAGATCAGACATCATTTACCGATTAAAGGTAGGGCTCGAAGAGAATATGCATCCGGGGGCAGTATATATGCAACCCGTCAAATTCTGTATCCGGTATCGATTTGGAAATGATACCCAGCCGCTCAACTTTTAACCGTAGTGAATTCATCTAAGCCCTGCCGCGATCGTACTCTTGAATACAAAACACGTATCGATAACCTGCGCAGGTCAGCCCATGGCAATTGCAAAACTATTTCTGTTGATCGCGGGTTAGTACGTTTTACTTGCTGATCGTGGTCATCCAGCGTATGCCGTAGCTATTCTGGAAGGTGCAAATATTCATTAACAGAAAAATAATGTGTTTACGTTGAATTAAATTCAGAACTTTTTTAGATCGAGGGAATGGCTGGCTGGATTACAGCGTGGGCCGAATGCTCGCGACCCTGTAAAGCGAAGAACGTGATATAGGCTTGCCCTCCGAGAGCAATTTGCTTCTAGCCCATCGCAGACGCCTATCGTGGAAGCCTTCGATTGATTCACATACTTTGTCGAGCATTGCTGCACAGAGAGGAAGCTTGCAGAGCTGCTTTTCGAAGCGAGACAGAACATGAAGCTCCCGGCCAATTCTGGTACGCGAGATGCGGACAGGCTTACCCGCAAGAGCATAAAGCGCTTCAGCACACTGACGGACTTCGCCGGCCAGTCTCGCATCGAGGGCAGCGAACATTTCGGCGCTATTTAGACGGGGCGTACGATGGGGGCTTGGGTTTACAGTTGACTCCGAAAGCCACCGCCTATCGTGGCGATACAGCCACGCATACCCCCTGCATGCATGTGCTTTGTAAAAACGATAATCAGCCTCGAAAGCCGTGCGTCTTGCGCATAGCTCAATGTGAAATCTTGCCTCACTCCAAGCACCTTGCCCGCCGGCTACATTTCGGATGTGACGATAGACATACGCCAATGAAACGCCTAGAACGGCAGCGATCTTTTTGGCATCAGCGCCCTCAAGAGCATGTTTCCACACAGCGGCTGACGAACAGTCCATGCCTTCACCGGGCATCACCGGAGAAAGGCGCGTGTGAAGTTGAATGTGAGCTATCGGACCACACGCCACCGCCTGTTTCACCGGGCGTTGACCATGCAGCAAGTTCACCATGTCAATGCCCAGAGCACCGGCCAATAAAATGTATTTGAGCGGGTGGTGGGAGGTTATTGGCGTACGAAGCAGCTTCGTGACCCACGAGGCGGGTGTACCTGCACGAACTTCTCCGAGTATGGAAAATTCCCATTCTTGCGGGAGTGCGGCAAAAAAATCGGCCATGTGCTGCGCCAGCATGTGCATGTGCAAGCGATGGTTATCAGAGGCAAGGTTAAGCTGCGTTGCCCTTTGTAAAAACGTGTAGCGCACCGCCTCCGCTGACAAAGCACTGACTTCAGACTCGATGACCTGAAGTGAGCGCAACGCTATTTCGTGAAGCGGCGGCATGCTCAGCGACGGGGTATCGAGACGTAACGTGTGAGCTTGCACATTCTCATCACTCGGCAGATTGAGTTGTCGAGAGCTGCGGCTGGACCAGCGAGGATCAAGGATACTAAGTGACGTCCCGTGATGCGGACATACCAGCACGCCTGGAAGCATGTGAACCCTGTGCCAGTAAGCAACTCCCCGTTGGGCCTGATCTTGGGCGATACATTCTGGGCATAACCGCACTCGGGAGGCGAATCCAATACGGCTCGCGTTGACGCCCAGCTTCAACATCAAACCCTTCCCATCGGCAGTCATCAGCGTCCGAGCGTGTTCTACCTGGCTCATAGTCAAAAACGGCGCATAGTAGGGTAATAGCGTGTGACGCATAAGGACCTCGGCTATCGATAGCTCGGTACCGCTGGGTAGCGCGTCGACAAACTCCCCTAAATGACTTGGGAATGCCACATTTTGCGA
Organism: Pseudomonas sp. AO-1; assembly: GCF_019775695.1. Classification (NCBI taxonomy): domain Bacteria; kingdom Pseudomonadati; phylum Pseudomonadota; class Gammaproteobacteria; order Pseudomonadales; family Pseudomonadaceae; genus Pseudomonas; species Pseudomonas sp. AO-1. The sequence continues at coordinate 23,271 of NZ_CP079947.1, read as the reverse complement.
AAATGCTGCCGCCGATTTCAGGCCGGCAAATGCTGCTTGGCAATTACGAACACCGCAAAGACGGGCATAGCGAGATATCACGCTGTGCAGCGTCTCATCGGGGAACGCGGTGGGGAAGAAATGGAGTTTAAGGTGCACTTCGCCACCCCCCGACTCACGCTTTGTGATACATCGGTGAGAACTCAAACAAGTCCTCGTTGAGCCAGCCCGCAGCTCGCAGAGCATCGAGGGGAGCGTCCTGTTCGCTTAGGGCTTTAGCCTCTGAGTTTTCCACACCAGTTGCAATAGGCGATGGGTGATCCTTCGCAAGAATGGTTGGAGATTGGTCTGCCGGCTTCTCACGGGACACAACGCTTCGAAGCAAGGCGAGGCGATCCTCTCGTGCCAAACCGTCGAAGACCATCATTTCGCTCAGTTGATCCTCAATCGGCAGCAAATCGTCGAACTGCCGCATCCGCTTCGGATCTCGGCTACGCAGAGCTGAAAGGGCTGGCTTTAGAATCTGCATTTTTGAGTTGCTTACCTTCACCAGGACCTCGGCAGTCAAACACTCCGAGCCACTCTGGACCGCATAACGCTGACTCAATACCAGCAGCTTGACCAGGAAATCTGTGACGCCTTGAGTGTGCTCATACAGCGTGTCGAAAATCTCGTCAGTCAGCTCAGCAGTCTGCTTGCACCACTGATAGCTCCAGAGATTTTCGACTAACAACCGCCACTCCTCATCCTCTTTTTCGAATCGTTTGAATTCCAGCGTACCGGCACCACAGACTCGGCGGGCAGTCCGCATGGCTTCTGAGAACAGGCTAATCGTAGAGTTCGTGCCACTGAAAACGACCGGGATACCAATGTTGTTAACCAAGTGCAGAAAGAAATTCAGCATGCTCTCCTTACCACCGGTTTTCGCCAGGTGGAGGTTTTGCAGCTCGTCGATTAACAAGGCGCCGATGAAAAACGTGCTGGCCACCTGCTCCATCTGTTGCAGCGCATCATTGATATTTCGATGCCTGTAGCGCTTGTGATAGTCCTTGTCTCCTAGAGCGTCACCAACCGCATAAAAAAACTGCTGGCAAAATCCAGCCAGCGATCCATCCCGAGGGCAGTCAAGCTTCAGCCAAGTGATTTGGGTATGAACAAACTGCTTTCCCTCATAGCGCTCATGACGGATTGTCTGTGGATAAAGGCTCAAAATGGCGTGGAGTGCCGTCGACTTGCCAATACCGCTCAGGCCGACGACGGTAAACGTTTCAGCAGTGGACTTGAACGCATCGTGGTAACGCTGAGCCCCCGATAAAGAATGCAAATGCCGGACGGTAGCGGGCGACATCGGGTTACGCCCAACATACCCTCGACGGATGAGCAGTGAAAACAGGGCCTCCAGTTCCAGGTGTAACAAAAACGGCTGTACCACGGTTCTTAATCGGTCGATACAGTGAATTCGAGTGGATCCTTCGAGGGTCAGCTCTTTCGGATCCACCGGCTGAGGAAAATTCGAGATCAGCTCAATAGCCGCCGCCTCCGACAATATAGGAGGCAAAGCTTCGATAAGCGGATTGCCCGCATACTCACTTATGTCCTGTTTGACGTAATTGGCAAACGTCTGCGCACCTTTCATTTTGCCTGTCCTGGCCGAATTCTTTTGAGCAAATCGATAACTTGCGCAGTGCGCTCGCCGGCATATGAGTCATGCGCTTTCGGTGTCGATTCAGATTGAAGTGAAGCTGGCTCCGCCCTGACGCCTTCAGGAACAGCCGCATTTTCACGCTCACGGAGACGTTCTTCTGCGCGGTTCTCGCGGATGTTTCCAGTGGCCTCCGCCTTGGTGGGCGGAGCAGGTTCCAATTTTCGTTCTGCGAGCGCATGGCTGATGATCTGGTGGACCTGATCGCTAAGCTGCACACGGCTTTCCAGCTCGGCTCGCCGGTGAGTAGGCGGTTTTTGGCGATAGGCTTCGAGCAGATCAAAAATCTCGTCCGAGCGGTAATTCGCGTAACCGGCATCCGATCGTCGAAGATCACAGCGGATAAACTGCTTGGCCTCTCCCTGGATCCAGATGTGCGCCGCAGAGTTCGGATCGAACCAACACTCTATTGACCAAACGCCCCCTTTGCGAGCCTTGGCAAACCAATCTTTCTCTATGGCCATATCACAAACGTAGTGCATGCCGCGAAACATCACGCCGCCCTTTTGAACGGTCGCGCGCTCGCGCGGCAAGAGATGGAGGTAAACCAGCTCGTCGGGACGTTTGTTGGATTCGATCAGGTCGTTTTCGCAGGCCCAATTCCATATCCCGTTGGGCGTAGGTTCAACACCGTCATTCATCATCGCCTGAGTCAGTCGGTCAGGCTGTCGATGGTGCCGGTTATAGTGGAGCACGCAATTGATGAGGATCTGGGTGAACTCTTTGAGGTTTAGCGTGGCATCGAGCCGGTAATCTCGCTCGCCTCGCTCTTTGTCTCGCGCAGCTACCCCGCCAGGTAGCCATCTGATACCCGTCAAATCATTCAAAATGCCAAACCGACTTTCTACCATAGGCTTCCAATCAGGCCGATAAGGCGGAGCCGTGCCCATCTCAATTCCCAAGCCTGACGATAGCCCCTCTGCTGCCAGTGACAACATCTCTCCCCTGTCGGCGTAAATCTGGTGGGGCAGGTGGTGACAATTCCAATCATCTGAATTGATTTCAACGCCGTTCTGAGCGCAGAACTCGACTTTGGGGGTAAACGCGTTGAACAGCGCTTGCCTCGCCCCGTTCCAACTGGGACCTTCCAATCCTACATAGAGGCCAACAATCATTCCGGAGAAACTATCCACAACGATATAAACTACGGGCCGGCCAATAAGCATCCGTCTAGAGTAGCTATTGACCAAATAAATATCGGCAATAGTTGCGTCGATTTCAAACTGATGACACGGTCCACGCAGCCAATCGCGAACGGTACCTGAAAGCGGACGGCAGTCCTTTAACCACTTCCTCAACCCTTTACGGCCACGCTCGGTTTCAATTTCGTCGAAAAAAATCTGTCCCCAATATCTGAATTGCCTCAGGCTGGGCAGCTCTAAGCTAGGTAGCAAACGAAGCTCTTCTTCACTGTTTTTAGAGATGTCTCGAACCGAGTAGAATCTTCTCAACATTTCGTCATATGCGCTCGAAATAGAAGATTTCTTATCTTTTACATAAAGGGCATATCCAACTCGTATGCATCGTTTATCAACCGCACTGAGCATCTTGGAAGGCGCAGTGAGAACGCCTTGAAACGTAGGTTTTCGCCCTGGAGGCCTACTCGGATCATATTTTCTATCGGCAACTCCTACCGCCGAGTAATTATTAAGTAATGAGTTTCGAACTTGACCATAAAACCAATATCGGTAAAGAAGCCGATAGATCGTTTTTCGCTGAATTCCGAGCTCTGACGCCCGTTTGGTAACAAGCCGGCCTAACTCTCCCCGTACAAATATTTGTCCTGGATATTCAGGATCTAGCAGCGGGGCTATGACCGCCCACTTTTCGTCCCGGCCTTGCTTGGCTCTCTCATCCAGCTGGTCCTCAAGCACAAGCATAAACTCGGGTGTGGTAATGGCTGCTGGTTTCGTGTGACCAGACGCTAACGAACGACGCAACTCTTCGAGACCAATGGCGTAGGGCTGCCGGGGTGGGTCTGCTAGATCTATCACCACAGCCAAGTCATGCGTTTCATCTTGGTAAATGAGCCTAGCTATCGTAGCGATGACCGACAGATCGGTAACAGGCTCAAAAACCTCATTAACGAGGACAGTCATGACATTTTCTCCTTCAACGATCCTTGGACAGGGATCTGGAAAACTTCGAATTCAGGAACTAGACTAGTAAGGTGGAGAGGAGTGTTAATCAAATCTATTTTCAGTACCTTGTTCCAAACCAGATGGAAGAAAATTGCCTGAGCGTCTAGATAAGAGATGGACAGAAGGGACGCTATTTTTCTTAGACAGGTGGCCAAAGTCCACGAATATTCCCGGCTGTTTGCTAGGCACTCGATAAAACTCGAATGCAAAGGGACTTTCATTAAATCGCGAGGGAGCTTCGAGTATTTTCTGATTAGTCCAAGATTTTTTATCAAATCTCGTGTAAAAAATTCATCTGTGACGATTTTCCAATCAACACCTTGGCTTTGCCAAAAGCGCTTTTCAATCTCAAGTTTTTCAAGCGTGCGGTTACTTCCTTTGCCAACTAGGTCGGATCGATACTTCACCGTTCTAGCTACCGACTTAAAGTTTCCGCTCAAGTCCTTAACGGTTAGCAGGAAATCTGTTGTCATTACATAGGGCAGTGTCGTTCTAGGGTATCTGGGATAACGTACATCTATTGCCGACGCTATCGCTTGCGCGCGCTCTGTGGGTAGTAACGGATATTGCTCACGGATATCCACGACGTCTTCAGAAAATTCACACACAAGGAAGTACGAACGCTCGAGATCTGACAGTAGGTGATGAATCCTCTCGATCTTCACACCTTGGATTTTGTGCGAACGACCTATCGACGGGACATCTTGTACCCGCAGCCAAGGCACGTAGCTTGCCCCGGCGCCTTCGCCAAATCCATTTGCAATGTGCCGTTCAATGTCCTGCTGTGATGCAAACTTACGACCTCGCAACCCACGCCTCCTCAGTCGATGCGGACCGCTTCACCTCACGCCGAGAAAAGTCGTAGAAGAACACGACCGCCGTAGCGGCCATATTCAAAGCATTTTCTAGACTACACCCGCAGAGAGTTGAAGCGATGAATCCAGACCAAAGGGAAAGCCTGGAAAGGAAAAACCCCCGTAGATACGGGGGTTTGAGCCTTGTGTCAATCTATGTTCATGAGTGTCAAACTTTATTGTTTTGTGTCAATCTTTATTGTTCAAAGCCAGCGGGTCAATGTCAGCTGTGGATAACTTATTCCACCGTCACCGACTTCGCCAGGTTACGCGGCTGGTCGACGTCGGTGCCCTTGAGCACCGCGACGTAGTACGACAGCAGTTGCAGCGGGACGGTGTACAAGATCGGCGAAAGAATGTCGTGGATATGCGGCATCTGCACCACGTGGGTGCCTTCGCCGTTGGTCATCCCGGCCTTCTCGTCAGCGAATACGATCAGTTCACCGCCACGGGCACGGACTTCCTGCAGGTTGGACTTGAGCTTCTCCAGCAGTTCGTTGTTCGGCGCCACGGTGACCACCGGCATGTCGTTATCCACAAGCGCCAGCGGGCCGTGCTTCAGTTCACCAGCCGGGTAGGCTTCGGCGTGGATGTAGGAGATTTCCTTGAGCTTCAAGGCACCTTCCATCGCCACCGGGAATTGCGCACCACGGCCGAGGAACAGGGTGTGGTTCTTCTCGGCGAACAGCTCGGCGATTTTTTCCACGGTGCTGTCCATGGCCAGTGCCTCACCCAGACGGGTCGGCAGGCGACGCAACTCTTCCACCAGCGTGGCCTCGACGTCTTTACCCAGCGTGCCGCGTACCTGACCCAGCGAAAGGGTCAGCAGCAACAGGCCGACCAGTTGCGTGGTGAACGCCTTGGTCGAAGCCACACCGATTTCGCGACCGGCCTGGGTCAGCAAAGTCAGGTCGGACTCACGCACCAGCGAACTGATGCCCACATTGCAGATTGCCAGGCTGGCCAGGAAGCCCAGCTCTTTGGCGTTGCGCAGCGCGGCCAGGGTGTCGGCGGTTTCACCGGACTGGGAGATGGTGACGAACAGAGTGTCAGGCTGCACCACCACCTTGCGGTAGCGGAATTCGCTGGCGACTTCGACCTGGCACGGAATACCGGCCAGTTCTTCGAGCCAGTAACGCGCAACCATGCCGGCGTGGTAACTGGTACCGCAGGCGACGATCTGCACGTTGCGCACTTTGGCGAACAGTTCGGCAGCCTGGGGACCGAAGGCCTGCACCAGCACTTGATTGTTGCTCAGACGACCTTCGAGGGTACGCTGCACCACGACGGGCTGTTCGTGGATTTCCTTGAGCATGTAATGGCGGAATTCGCCCTTGTCGGCGGCTTCGGCACCATCGCTGTACTGCACGGTCTGGCGTTCGACGGCGTTGCCATTGACGTCCCAGATCTGCACGTTATCGCGGCGAATTTCGGCGATATCGCCCTCTTCCAGGTACATGAAGCGGTCAGTGACCTGGCGCAGGGCCAACTGGTCGGAGGCGAGGAAGTTCTCACCCAGGCCCAGACCGATCACCAACGGGCTGCCACTGCGCGCGGCAACCAGACGATCCGGCTGTTGTGCGTTGATCACGGCCAGACCGTAGGCGCCGTGCAGCTCTTTGACGGTGGCTTTCAGCGCAACGGTCAGGTCAGGCTGATCCTTGAGTTTGTGGCTCAACAGGTGCGCGATGACTTCGGTATCGGTGTCCGAAGTGAACACGTAACCCAGCGCTTTCAGTTGCTCACGCAGGGCTTCGTGGTTCTCGATGATGCCGTTGTGCACCACGGCGATATCACCGGAGAAATGCGGGTGCGCGTTACGCTCGCATGGTGCACCGTGGGTCGCCCAACGGGTGTGGGCGATACCGAGACGGCCAACCAGCGGCTGTGCGGCCAATGCTGCTTCCAGCTCGCTGACCTTGCCCGGGCGGCGCATGCGCTCGAGCTTTTCGTCGTTGGTGAAAACTGCCACCCCGGCACTGTCATAGCCGCGGTATTCAAGGCGCTTGAGGCCTTCAAGCAGGATGGCGGTGATATTACGTTCAGCAACTGCGCCGACAATTCCACACATGCTTATTTCTCCTGACTGACAGCCGCGCAAATCAATGTGATACCGCGGGCCTGAATCTGATCGCGGGCCTCTTGTGGCAGGCGATCATCGGTAATGAGGGTATGGACGCTGCTCCACGGCAGCTCCAGGTTGGGAATCTTGCGGCCGATCTTGTCGGCCTCGACCATCACGATCACTTCCCGCGCCACTTCCGCCATCACCCGGCTCAAACCGAGCAACTCGTTGAATGTGGTGGTACCGCGCACCAGATCGATGCCATCGGCGCCGATAAACAACTGGTCGAAGTCGTAAGAGCGTAGTACCTGCTCCGCCACCTGGCCCTGGAAGGACTCCGAATGCGGATCCCAGGTGCCGCCAGTCATCAGCAGCACCGGCTCGTGCTCGAGTTCGCTCAAGGCGTTGGCGACATGCAGCGAGTTGGTCATGACGACCAGACCCGGCTGCTGGCCCAGCTCGGGGATCATGGCGGCGGTGGTACTGCCGCTGTCGATGATGATGCGGGCGTGCTCGCGGATACGTTTGACGGCAGCGCGGGCAATCGCCTGTTTGTACTTCGAAACGCTTTGGCCGGGTTCCGCCACCAGCTCCTGCGGCATCGTGATCGCCCCGCCGTAACGGCGCAGCAACAGACCATGGCTTTCCAGCGCAGCCAGATCCTTGCGGATCGTAACTTCCGAGGTTTCGAAGCGCTTGGCCAGTTCATCCACACTGACTTCGCCCTGCTCGTTGAGCAAGGCGAGAATGTTGTGGCGGCGCTGGGGTGTATTGCGTTTCGACATGGCGGCTTAAGTTTCGTTTCGAAAGATAACGTAAGCAATCAAAACCTATTGCCCTTCAATCGTCAAGCTCAGGCCATAAAAAAATCGCAGCCCCCGGCATCCTCTATAGGAGTTGCCGAAGGCTGCGATCTTTTGATGTAAAAACTGCTGTGGAAAACTCAGCTCTTTTTGATTTTCTCCGGCCGCTTCCAGCCATCGATATTTTTCTGCCGCGCCCGACCCACGGCCAACTGCGCGTTATCCACATTCTGGGTAATGGTCGAGCCAGCCGCCGTGGTTGCACCGGACGAGATATCCACAGGCGCGACCAACGAGTTGTTGGAGCCGATGAATACATCTTCGCCCAACACGGTTTTCCATTTGTTGGCGCCATCGTAGTTACAGGTGATGGTGCCGGCGCCAATGTTGGTGCGTGCACCGATTTCCGCGTCGCCCAGGTAGGTCAGATGCCCGGCCTTGGCGCCCTCGCCCATGCGCGCGTTTTTCAGTTCAACGAAGTTACCCACATGCGCGCGCGCTTCCAGAACCGTGCCCGGACGCAAACGGGCGAAAGGACCGGCATCGCTGCCTTCACCCAGCACCGCACCTTCGATGTGGCTGTTGGCCTTGATCACCACGCCTTTACGCAGGGTGCTGTCCTTGATCACGCAGTTCGGGCCGATCACCACGTCGTCCTCGATGACAACATTGCCTTCGAGAATCACGTTGACGTCGATCAGCACATCGCGACCGACGGTGACTTCGCCACGCACATCGAAACGCGCCGGGTCACGCAGGGTCACGCCTTGCGCCATCAGGCGGCGGCCGGCGCGCAGCTGGTAATGACGCTCCAGTTCCGACAGTTGCTTGCGATCATTGGCGCCTTGCACTTCCATCGGGTCGTGCGGCTGCTCGGTGGCCACCACCAGACCATCGTTGACCGCCATTTCGATCACGTCGGTCAGGTAGTACTCGCCTTGCACGTTGTTGTTTGACAGACGGCTCATCCAGTCGGCCAAACGATTGGCCGGGACAGCGAGAATGCCGGTATTACCTTCGGTGATCGCGCGCTGGGCTTCGCTGGCATCTTTGTGTTCGACGATGGCAGCAACCTTGCCGTCAGCGCCGCGCACGATGCGGCCGTAACCGGTCGGGTCTTCCAGCTCAACGGTCAGCAGGCCCATCTGCCCCGGTACGACGTGCTTGAGCAGACGCTGCAGGGTTTCGACTTCGATCAAAGGCACGTCACCGTAAAGGATCAGTACGGTATCAGCACTGATGAACGGGACCGCCTGAGCCGTGGCATGTCCAGTGCCCAATTGCTTGTCCTGCAGGACGAAATTCAGGTCGTCAGCCGCCAGACGTTCGCGCACCACGTCGGCACCGTGGCCGATCACCACATGAATGCGCTGTGGATCGAGCTGCCGTGCACTGTGGATAACATGCCCAAGCATGGAATTGCCGGCAACCGGGTGCAGCACTTTCGGCAACGCCGATCGCATACGGGTGCCTTGACCGGCCGCGAGAATAACGATTTCGAGAGACATGACTGGCTACCAATCCTGGGCGGTCAGCAACTGCGACCGGGTTGTAAAAATCGGAAAAGAAAAAAGGGTAGCCGAGGCTACCCTTTTTTATCAATCGCACAACAAGTGGCTGACGGATTAACCGCCAAACTTCTTGCGGATCTGCTGGACGGTGCGCAGCTGAGCTGCAGCTTCGGCCAGACGTGCGGACGCAGCTCCGTAATCGAAATCTGCGCTCTTCTCGTGCAGAGCAGCTTCGGCAGCCTTGAGGGCTGCTTGAGCCTGAGCTTCATCCAGGTCGGCGGCACGTTGCACGGTATCGGCAAGCACCTTGACCATGTTCGGCTGAACCTCGAGGAAACCACCGGAGATGTAGAACACCTCGGCTTCCCCGCCTTGCTTGATCAGGCGGATCGGACCTGGCTTCAGATTAGTGATCAGCGGCGCGTGACCCAGAGCGATACCAAGATCACCCAGTGCACCGTGCGCAATCACCATCTCGACCAGGCCGGAAAAGATTTCCCCTTCCGCGCTGACGATATCGCAATGGACTGTCATAGCCATCTGATTGCCTCAACCTAAATTAGCGCCCGTTGCCGGGCGCCGGGATTACAGTTTCTTGGCTTTCTCGATCGCTTCTTCGATGCCGCCAACCATGTAGAACGCTTGTTCTGGCAGGTGGTCGTAGTCACCGTTGAGGATGCCTTTGAAGCCAGCAATGGTGTCTTTCAGGGAAACGTATTTACCCGAAGCACCGGTGAAGACTTCAGCCACGAAGAACGGCTGCGACAAGAAGCGCTGGATCTTACGAGCACGGTTTACCAACTGCTTGTCGGCTTCCGACAGCTCGTCCATACCCAGGATCGCAATGATGTCCTTCAGCTCTTTGTAGCGCTGCAGCACGTACTGAACACCGCGAGCGGTTTCGTAGTGGTCGTTGCCGATCACGTTCGGATCCAGCTGACGCGAAGTCGAGTCCAGTGGGTCTACCGCTGGGTAGATACCCAGGGAAGCGATGTCACGGGACAGAACGACGGTGGCGTCCAAGTGGGCGAAGGTGGTCGCTGGCGACGGGTCGGTCAAGTCGTCCGCAGGTACGTATACCGCCTGGATCGAAGTAATCGAACCTTGTTTGGTCGAAGTGATGCGCTCTTGCAGCACGCCCATCTCTTCAGCCAGAGTCGGCTGGTAACCTACTGCCGAAGGCATACGGCCCAGCAGTGCGGATACTTCAGTACCGGCCAGGGTGTAACGATAGATGTTGTCGACGAACAGCAGAACGTCGTTACCTTCGTCACGGAACTTCTCGGCCATGGTCAGGCCGGTCAGTGCTACGCGCAGACGGTTTCCCGGCGGCTCGTTCATCTGACCGTAAACCAGGGCCACTTTGTCCAGAACGTTGGAGTCCTTCATCTCGTGGTAGAAGTCGTTACCCTCACGAGTACGCTCACCCACACCGGCGAACACGGAATAACCGCTGTGCTCGATGGCGATGTTACGGATCAGTTCCATCATGTTTACGGTTTTGCCTACACCGGCACCACCGAACAGACCGACTTTACCGCCCTTGGCGAACGGGCAAACCAGGTCGATAACCTTGATGCCGGTTTCCAGCAGCTCGTTGCCGCCAGCTTGTTCAGCGAAGGAAGGAGCGGCGCGGTGAATACCCCAGCGCTCTTCTTCGCCGATCGGGCCAGCTTCGTCGATCGGGTTGCCCAGTACGTCCATGATCCGGCCCAGAGTCGCTTTACCGACCGGTACGGAGATGGCTGCGCCAGTGTTGTTGACGTCCAGACCGCGCTTCAAGCCTTCGGTCGAGCCCATCGCAATGGTACGTACCACGCCGTCGCCCAGCTGCTGCTGAACTTCCAGAGTGGTTTCGGCGCCTTGAACCTTCAAGGCGTCGTAGATGCTCGGTACGCTGTCGCGTGGGAATTCCACGTCGATAACGGCGCCGATGATTTGAACGATACGTCCGCTACTCATAGCTGGATCCTCTGAATATTTGAACCGTTAAACCGCGGCAGCGCCGCCGACGATTTCCGAGATCTCTTGGGTGATCGCAGCCTGACGCGCCTTGTTGTAGATCAGCTGCAAATCGCTGATCAAATCACCGGCGTTGTCGGTAGCGTTCTTCATCGCGATCATCCGCGCAGCTTGTTCGGCCGCGTTGTTCTCGACCACCGCCTGGTACACCTGCGACTCCACGTAGCGCACCATCAAGCCGTCTAGCAGCTCTTTGGCGTCTGGTTCGTAGAGGTAGTCCCAGTGGTGCTTGAGTTCTTGATCCGGGGTCGCCACCAGTGGAATCAACTGCTCCACGGTAGGCTGTTGCGTCATGGTGTTGATGAACTTGTTGGATACCACGGACAGGCGGTCAATACGGCCGTCCAGGTAGGCATCCAGCATCACCTTGACGCTGCCGATCAGATCATTGATCGACGGCTCTTCACCCAGGTGGCTGATAGCTGCAACGACGTTACCGCCGAAGTTGCGGAAAAAGGCCGCACCTTTGCTACCAACAACACACAGATCAATCTCGACGCCGTTTTCGCGGTTTACCGCCATGTCCTTGACCAGGGCCTTGAACAGGTTGGTGTTCAAGCCGCCGCACAGACCACGGTCACTGCTCACTACGACATAACCGACGCGCTTTACTTCACGGTCGATCATGAACGGGTGGCGGTATTCCGGGTTGGCGTTGGCCAGATGCCCAATTACCTGGCGGATACGTTCCGCATAAGGACGGCTAGCAGCCATGCGCATTTGTGCCTTGCGCATTTTGCTGACCGCCACTTTTTCCATGGCGCTGGTAATTTTTTGCGTGCTTTTGATGCTCGCAATCTTACTGCGAATCTCTTTTGCGCCTGCCATGTAACACCTATCAGGTTAGCAAGCGGGAGCCTTGCGGCTCCCGCTGCGGCTTACCAGGTTTGGGTGGCCTTGAACTTCTCGATACCGGCTTTGAGGCCAGCGTCGATTTCGTCATTGAAGTCACCTTTAACGTTGATCTTGGCCATCAAATCGGCGTGATCGCGGTTGAAGAAAGCAATCAGCGCTTGTTCGAAGCTGCCGATCTTGGCGATTTCAATGTCAGTCAGGAACCCACGCTCAGCGGCATACAGCGACAGCGCCATGTCAGCGATCGACATCGGTGCGTATTGCTTCTGCTTCATCAGCTCGGTAACGCGCTGACCATGCTCAAGTTGCTTGCGGGTCGCTTCGTCCAGGTCAGAAGCGAACTGGGCGAATGCCGCCAGTTCACGGTACTGAGCCAGAGCGGTACGGATACCACCGGACAGCTTCTTGATGATCTTGGTCTGAGCGGCACCACCCACACGGGATACCGAAACACCGGCGTTCACTGCAGGGCGGATGCCCGAGTTGAACATGGCCGATTCCAGGAAGATCTGACCGTCGGTGATGGAAATCACGTTGGTCGGAACGAACGCGGAAACGTCGCCAGCCTGGGTTTCGATGATCGGCAGTGCGGTCAGGGAACCGGTTTTGCCGGTTACTGCGCCGTTGGTGAACTTCTCTACGTACTCTTCCGAAACGCGGGATGCGCGCTCCAGCAGACGGGAGTGGAGATAGAACACGTCGCCTGGGTAAGCTTCACGGCCTGGTGGACGGCGCAGCAGCAGGGAAATCTGGCGGTAAGCCACTGCTTGCTTGGACAGATCGTCATAAACGATCAGCGCGTCTTCACCGCGGTCGCGGAAGAATTCACCCATGGTGCAACCGGAGTACGGAGCCAGGAATTGCAGTGCTGCAGATTCCGAAGCGCTCGCTGCAACGATGATGGTGTTAGCCAGTGCACCGTTTTCTTCCAGCTTGCGAACCACGTTGGCGATGGTCGACTGCTTCTGACCGATTGCCACGTAGACGCAGAAAATGCCGCTGTCTTTCTGGTTGATGATCGCGTCGATCGCCAGAGCGGTTTTACCGATCTGACGGTCACCGATGATCAGCTCACGCTGGCCACGGCCGACAGGGATCATGGCATCGACAGCCTTGTAGCCAGTCTGTACAGGCTGGTCTACCGACTTACGCCAGATCACGCCCGGTGCAACTTTCTCGACCGCGTCGGTCTCGGTGTTGCCCAGTGGACCTTTGCCGTCAACAGGGTTACCCAGTGCGTCGACTACGCGACCCAGCAGTTCCTTACCTACCGGAACTTCGAGGATGCGGCCGGTGCACTTGGCGCTCATGCCTTCAGCCAGACTGGTGTATGCGCCCAGTACAACGGCACCTACGGAGTCTTGCTCCAGGTTGAGGGCCATACCGTAGACGCCGCCCGGAAACTCGATCATCTCGCCGTACATGACGTCGGCCAGACCGTGAATCCGCACGATGCCGTCAGATACGCTGACGACAGTGCCTTCGTTACGGGCTTGGGAGGTCACATCGAGCTTTTCGATGCGGCCCTTGATAATTTCACTTATTTCGGAAGGATTGAGTTGCTGCATTGCTCTGCTGCCCCTTCAAACTCAAGATTTCAATGCTTCGGCAAGTTTCGCGATTTTGCCGCGAATCGAGCCATCGATAACCAGGTCGCCGGCGCGGATAACGACACCACCTATAAGGGCAGCATCCTCCGCAACTTGCAGGCGCACTTCCCGGTTGAGTCGTGCACTGAGAACCTTGGCGAGTTTGTCTTGCTGTTCTTGGTTCAATGCAAAAGCACTGGTCACTTCAACGTCTACCGATTTCTCTTGCTCGGCCTTGTACAGGTCGAAAAGAGCGGCGATCTCCGGCAGAAGCGGGAGACGGTCGTTTTCGGCAACGACATTGATGAAATTCTGTGCCTTGGCATCGAACTTGTCGCCGCACACGTCAATGAACGTGGCGGCCTTTTCTGCGCTCGTCAGTCGCGGGGCCTTGAGCACGCGCTGCATGGTGTCGTCTTGCGACACCGCTGCTGCCAGGCCGAGCATGGCTGACCAATTGGCCAGTTGCTGGTGGGCCTGAGCGTGCTCGAAGGCCGCCTTAGCGTAAGGTCGGGCCAACGTGGTCAGTTCTGCCATGATCGCCCTCGCTTAGATTTCAGCAGCCAGTTGGTTAACCAGCTCTGCGTGCGCGTTTTGATCGATTGTGGCACCCAGGATCTTCTCGGCGCCGCCGACAGCCAGCAAGCCCACTTGGGCGCGCAGCTTGTCTTTGACACTGTTCAGTTCCTGTTCGATCTCGGCTTGAGCCTGAACCTTCACACGGTCAGCGTCGATACGGGCTTTTTCAACAGCCTCTTCAACGATCTGGTTACCGCGTTTCTTGGCTTGCTCGATGATTTCAGCTGCCTGAGCTTTCGCTTCGCGCAGTTGCTGACCCGCTTTCTCTTGGGCCAACTCCAGGTCGCGAGCTGCTCGGCTGGCAGCGTCCAGACCATCAGCGATCTTCTTTTGACGTTCGTGCAGTGCCGCAATGACCGGAGGCCATACGAACTTCATGCAGAACAGTACAAAAATCAGGAACGCAACGGACTGGCCAATCAGGGTCGCATTAATGTTCACGCCAACACCTCGCAGTTACGTTGTCCATCACATCAAATTACTCGGAAGAATCCGGGTAATTAGCCAGCGATCTGACCAACGAACGGGTTCGCAAAGGTGAAGAACAGAGCGATACCAACACCGATCATGGTTACGGCGTCGAGCAGACCGGCAACGATGAACATTTTAACTTGCAGCATTGGAACCATTTCTGGCTGACGCGCTGCGCCTTCCAGGAACTTGCCGCCCAGCAGGCCGAAACCAATTGCGGTACCCAGTGCGCCCAGGCCGATCAACAGTGCAACAGCGATAGCGGTTAGACCAACTACAGTTTCCATCTTTCCTCCCGACTTTTACGTCGTATGGTTTAGGTTTTTTAGATTAAAGCGGTAAAACAAATCGTTTCAGAGGCCCGGTTAGGAGCCCCTTCCCGTTTGACCGGGAAGGACATCAGACTAGTCGAGACTCGTCTTAATGGTTTTCTTCGTGCGCCATCGACAGGTAGACGATGGTCAGCATCATGAAGATGAACGCCTGCAGGGTGATGATCAGGATGTGGAACACAGCCCACGCCCACTGCAGAACAACGCCCAGGCCGCTCAGCCAGAGCAGGCCGCTGCCGAACATCACAGCGATCAGAATGAACACCAGCTCGCCGGCATACATGTTGCCGAACAGACGCAGGGCCAGAGAGATCGGCTTGGCGATCAGGGTCACGAATTCCAGCAGGAAGTTCACCGGGATCAGCAGGGCCTGAACGAAGATGTTCTTGCTGCCAAACGGGTGCAGGGTCAGTTCGCCGATGAAACCGCCGATGCCCTTGACCTTGATGCTGTAGAAAATGATCAGTGCGAAAACCGAGAACGCCATGCCCAGGGTCGCGTTCGGGTCGGTTGTCGACACGGCGCGGAACGGGATGTGGTGGTCACCGGAAATCAGGATGGCCAGCTGAGGAATCCAGTCGACCGGTACCAGGTCGATGGCGTTCATCAGGAACACCCAGACGAAGATGGTCAGTGCCAGCGGTGCAATCACCGGGCTACGGCCATGGAAGCTGTCTTTCACGCTGCCATCGACGAATTCGACCAATACTTCAACGAAGTTCTGCAAAGCACCCGGCTGACCCGAAGTCGCTTTCTTTGCCGCCATGCGGAAAAGGAAAACGAAGATCAGACCCAGCGCGACCGACCAGCCGAGGGTATCGACGTGGAAAGCCCAGAAGCCCATTTCCTTGGCTTCTGCTGCGGAATGGGCAAAGCCCCAGCCGCCGTTAGGTAGCTGACCGAAGGTCAGGTTCTGCAAGTGGTGCTGGATATAGCCCGAAGCGGTTGTTTCTGCCATGGTTGCCTCAAACGCCCTAAGGTCTCGAAAGTCTTGTTCTCATCAGCAGGGGAGCGAACCAGCTGACCGACTGAGTCAGCACGAAGGCGCCGAATACTGCGATCGGCGCCAATGGCTTCACACCTGCAAACACCAGTGCAAAAAGCACTGCTGTCAAAATCAGTTTGCCTGCCTCGCCGGCATAAAATGACCGGACGATGGACTGGGCTGCTCGGGCGCCGGAAAACCGAAATGCCTTGTGAGCGAAATAAACATTGGGCAGCAAGGCTATCAGGCCTCCGCAAAGTCCCGAGTATCCGGCAACGACTCCGTGCCATTGCCAGAGCGCCAAAGCGGCAATGAGCAAAATGACAAATTGAGCCATCAACACCGGAAAAACCGCCAGGCGATGGAACGGCAGGCGGTTTGGCTTGCGGGTTTCCATCACGTTTGCTCTCCAATGGTCGGCTGCCGAAATTCAATAACTTGGCATAATTTGTGCCGACAAAATGCGCGCAGAGTATAGGGGCGGTTCTGCCCCTATTCAACTGTCAGGTAGTGATTTCCGACTGCGCGCTACATGAGGAAATGTTTCAGCGGATGTGTGCGAGCACACCTTGAAGCTCATCGAGGGAGTTGTAACCAATCACCAACTGCCCTTTTCCCTTCTTCCCGTGGCGGATCTGCACCGCAGAGCCTAGGCGCTCGGCCAGACGCTGTTCGAGCCGGGCGATATCCGGGTCGGGTTTGGCCGCTTCCACAGGCTCCGGTTTGCCACTCAACCACTGGCGAACCAGTGCCTCAGTTTGGCGCACAGTCAGGCCGCGTGCGACAACATGTCGCGCCCCTTCCACCTGCTGATTGTCCGGCAGACCGAGCAAAGCACGGGCATGACCCATTTCCAAGTCACCGTGGGACAGCATGGTCTTGATGACTTCCGGCAGTGCAATAAGTCGCAACAGGTTAGCCACAGTCACGCGGGACTTACCCACAGCCTCGGCCACCTGTTGTTGTGTGAGCTGGAATTCCTGCTGCAGACGCTGCAAGGCGACGGCTTCTTCGATCGGGTTCAGGTCTTCACGCTGAATGTTCTCGATCAGCGCAATGGCGATCGCGGTTTCATCCGGCACATCACGGACCATCGCCGGGATGGTTTCCTGGCCGGCCTGCTGGCTGGCCCGCCAGCGGCGTTCACCAGCGATGATTTCGAAGCGGCCGCCGCCAATCGGGCGCACCACGATCGGCTGCATCACGCCTTGCGACTTGATTGATTGCGCCAGCTCTTCCAGTGCCTGCGGGTCCATGTCGCGGCGTGGCTGGTATTTGCCGCGCTGCAGCAGGTCCAGCGGCAAGTGTTGCAGTTCACGGGTATCGGCCTGCGCCGCCTGTTCTTCCAGCGCGCTGACGGTCGGACCACTCAGCAGTGCATCCAGTCCACGTCCGAGACCTCGTTTCTTGACGGCCATGGGGATTCCTTAAGTTGGCTGGGCAGCGGCGATGCGTGAATTTTTGCGCTGACGGCGAACCATTTCGCCCGCCAGAGCCAGATAGGCCAGCGCGCCGCGCGATTGCTTGTCGTAGGCCAGTGCCGGCATACCGTAGCTCGGCGCTTCGGCCAGACGGATGTTGCGCGGGATCACTGTGTCGTACAACTGTTCGCCAAAGTGTTCCTTGAGCTGGGCCGAGACGTCGTTCATCAGACTCAGCCGCGGGTCGTACATGGTGCGCAGCAAACCTTCGACCTTGAGGTTGGGGTTCAGCAGTTCGGCGATGCGCTTGATGTTATCCACAAGGTCGCTCAAGCCTTCGAGCGCAAAGTATTCGCATTGCATGGGGATAATGACCCCATCGGCGGCAACCAGAGCGTTCAACGTGAGCATCGACAGCGACGGCGGGCAGTCGATCAAAATGTAATCGTAGTTTTCACGGATCGGCGCCAGCGCGCTGCGCAGACGGCTTTCCTTCATCTGCATTTCCAGCAGCACCACTTCGGCCGCCGTCAGATCCCGGTTGGCCGGCAGCAGCTGATAACCGCCATGTTCCGAGAAGTGCATGGCCTGGGCCAGATCGCATTCGCCGATCAGCAGGTCGTAGACCGAGTTTTCCAAGCCGTGTTTATCCACACCGCTACCCATGGTGGCGTTGCCCTGTGGATCGAGATCGATCAACAGCACCCGGCGCTTGGTCGCGACCAGGGATGCTGCGAGGTTGATACAGGTGGTGGTCTTGCCCACACCACCCTTCTGGTTCGCTATCGCGAATACCTTAGCCATTCTTGCTTGTGTTCCCAATCATGCCGTGCGGCGCAGTATCAGCAGATGGCGTTGGCCTTGGCAACCGGGGACGGCCAGGGCGTGTTCGCTATCGAGTTTGAAGTCTGCCGGCAATGCTACCAGCTCATCGGCCGGATGAACGCCCTTCATTGCCAGCCAGCGCGTGTCGGCATCGCCGAGGTGGCGAGTCCAGTTGGTGAAGTTCTCCATGCTGCTGAAAGCCCGGGAAATGATCCCGTTGAATGGCTGGGCAGGCTGGAAAGCTTCGACACGACTGTGGATAACTTGCAGGTTATCCAGTTTGAGTTCGAGTTTGACCTGAGTCAGGAAGCGGGTTTTCTTGCCGTTGCTGTCCAGACAAGTCACTTGCGAGTCCGGATACAGGATCGCCAACGGGATCCCCGGCATGCCGCCGCCGCTGCCGACGTCGAGCCAGCGACCGTTTTCGATAAACGACATCACGCTCAGACTGTCGAGCAGATGCCGCGAGACCATCTCGTCCGGGTCGCGCACTGCAGTCAGGTTGTAGGCCTGGTTCCATTTGATCAACAGGGCCAGGTAACCCAGCAACAATTCGTGCTGGGCTGCGCTGAGATTGACACCGAGCGCGCGGGCTCCTGTGGATAACTCTTCGGCGTGTTGCGAAGTGACCTTAGAACTCAAGCGCTTTGCTCCAACTGACGGCCCGCGCCGCGTTTTTTCAAATGAATCATCAACAGCGAAATCGCTGCCGGGGTCACGCCCGGAATCCGCGAAGCCTGGCCGAGCGTCTCCGGACGCGTTGCACCGAGCTTGCTCTGGATCTCCTTGGAGAGACCGGAAATGTTGGTGTAATCGATATCCACAGGCAGTTTCGTGTCTTCACTAGCGCGCAGACGGGCGATTTCGTCCTGTTGACGGTCGATGTAACCGGCGTATTTGGTCTTGATTTCAACCTGTTCGGCGACCTGTGGATCTTCGGCGCCCTGCCCGGTCACTTCGACCAGACCAGCGTAGTCGATTTCCGGACGGCTCAAGAGGTTGAGCAAGTTGTATTCGTGAGTCAGCGGTGTGCCGAATTTTTCCGCAATCGCATCGCCCTGCTGCGTGCCCGGGCGAACCCAGGTACTTTTCAGGCGCTGCTCTTCCAGTTCGATGTTTTCGCGCTTCTTGCAGAACGCCGCCCAACGCGCGTCATCGACCAGGCCCAGTTCGCGGCCTTTTTCGGTCAGACGCAGGTCGGCGTTGTCTTCACGCAGGATCAGGCGGTACTCGGCACGGGAAGTGAACATGCGGTACGGCTCTTGGGTACCGAGGGTGATCAGGTCGTCGACCAGTACGCCGATGTACGCCTCATCGCGGCGCGGGCACCAGGCTTCTTTGCCCTTGGCGCGCAGCGCAGCGTTGGCCCCGGCAAGCAAACCTTGCGCACCGGCTTCTTCGTAACCGGTGGTGCCGTTGATTTGCCCGGCGAAGAACAGACCGCCGATTACTTTGGTTTCCAGGCTGTACTTCAGGTCGCGCGGATCGAAGTAGTCGTACTCGATCGCATAACCCGGACGCACGATGTGCGCGTTTTCCATGCCGCGAATCGATTGCACGATCTGCAATTGCACGTCGAACGGCAGGCTTGTGGATATCCCGTTCGGATACAGCTCGTGGGTGGTCAGGCCTTCCGGCTCGATGAACACCTGATGGCTTTCCTTGTCGGCAAAGCGGTGGATCTTGTCTTCGATCGACGGGCAATAGCGTGGGCCGATGCCCTCGATCTCGCCGGCAGCGGAATACATCGGCGAACGATCGAGGTTCGCCGCAATGATTTCGTGGGTGCGGGCGTTGGTGTGAGTAATCCAGCAACTGACCTGGCGTGGATGCTGTTCCTTGTTGCCCATGAACGACATCACCGGGATCGGCGTATCGCCTGGTTGCTCGGTCATCACCGAGAAATCCACAGACTTGCCATCGATACGCGGTGGTGTGCCGGTTTTCAGGCGACCGACACGCAGCGGCAGTTCGCGCAGACGATGTGCGAGGGCAATCGATGGCGGATCACCGGCACGACCGCCGGAGAAATTCTGCAAACCGATGTGGATAAGTCCACCGAGGAACGTTCCGGTGGTCAACACCACGGAATCGGCGAAAAAGCGCAGACCCATTTGTGTGACCACACCACGCACTTGTTCCTGCTCGACGATCAAGTCGTCAGCAGCCTGTTGAAATATCCACAGGTTCGGCTGGTTTTCCAGGATTTCGCGGACAGCGGCCTTGTACAGAATCCGGTCCGCCTGGGCACGGGTTGCACGCACGGCCGGGCCTTTACGGCTGTTCAACACACGAAACTGGATACCGCCCAGGTCAGTAGCCACGGCCATCGCGCCGCCGAGGGCATCGATTTCCTTGACCAGATGGCTTTTGCCAATGCCACCGATGGCCGGGTTGCAGCTCATGGCACCGAGGGTTTCCACGTTATGCGTCAGCAACAGGGTTTTTGCCCCCATACGTGCTGAGGCCAGTGCTGCCTCGGTACCGGCATGACCGCCGCCGATGACGATCACTTCAAAACGGGAAGGGAAATCCACCACGCACCTCGTGCCTGCTTAAGTAGGTCATTCAGGAATAGTTTGAGATCAGGTTTCTGAACCTGGTCGACAAGTATAGGGACTTCGCCCTTCCTAAAGAACCCTTTGCACAAAATTTAACCAGCTGTGGAGAACTCGAGATCAAAAGAATAAAAAAGAGAGAAATTTATAAAACCTTTGTTTTTATGTTTATTCTTACTGACCATCCTTTCTGTGGATAGATCGCTACAGGCTATATATTTCAATATGTACAGCGTTTCAAAACCCTGTGACCAGGTGCCAATGAGGCCCTTGGATAACCGGTTTAAGCCTGTGGATGAATGAGGTTGTTATCCACAGAGGCAGTTATATTCAGTTTTGGCGCCCTGTTATCAACTGCCCTCAGTGGCAGTTATTCACAGGGCTTAATCCACAGAAATCCGCTGAGTGACTGTACGACGGCCGAGGGAAATCCGCTGAGGGAGAGGGAATCTGCCCGGCACTGGAGAAAGGAATTGGAAATGAGGGTGCAGACAGGCCACGAATGGGCCTGTCTGCTTACAGCAGAGGGCTTATTTACCGATACAGAAGCTGGAAAAGATCCGGCCGAGCAGGTCATCGGAGCTGAATGCCCCGGTGATTTCGCCCAGTGAGTGCTGTGCCTGACGCAAATCTTCGGCCAGCAGTTCACCGGCACCTGCCAGCGTCAGCTGTGCACGACCATGTTCCAGCGCTGCACTGGCATGGCGGAGGGCCTCCAGATGGCGGCGACGGGCACTGAAGCTGCTTTCCGAGGTTTGCTCATAGCCCATGCAGGCCTTGAGGTGGTCGCGCAGCAATTCCAGACCTTCGCCGGCGGATTTGGCGCTGAGGCTGATGGTCACGTGGCCATCGTCACTGACTTCCAGGGCAATCGTCTCACCCGTCAGGTCAGCCTTGTTGCGGATCAAGGTGACTTTGGCCGGATCTGGCCGGGTTTCGAGGAATTCCGGCCACAGGGCAAACGGATCCGCCGCTTCCGGCGCAGTGGCATCGACCACCAGCAACACCCGGTCGGCTTCAGTGATCGCCTTCAGCGCTCGTTCAACACCAATCTTTTCCACTTGATCATCGGTATCGCGCAGACCGGCGGTGTCCACCACGTGCAACGGCATGCCATCAATGTGGATATGTTCGCGCAGAATGTCCCGCGTGGTACCGGCGATCTCAGTCACGATCGCGGCTTCGCGGCCAGCCAGGGCATTCAACAGGCTGGACTTGCCGGCATTCGGACGACCGGCAATCACCACGGTCATACCGTCGCGCAACAAGGCACCCTGTCCGGCTTCCCGCAGCACAGTGGATAACTCTTCACGTACCTTGTCCAGCATGCTCAACACATGGCCATCGGCAAGAAAGTCGATTTCCTCTTCCGGAAAGTCGATGGCAGCTTCCACGTAGATGCGCAGGCCGATCAGTTGTTCAGTGAGGTTATGCACACGCTGGGAAAACGCTCCCTGCAGCGAGCGCAAGGCATTGCGTGCAGCCTGTGCAGAACTGGCTTCGATCAGATCGGCAATCGCCTCGGCCTGAGCCAGGTCGAGTTTGTCGTTGAGGAACGCGCGCTCGCTGAATTCGCCGGGGCGGGCCAGACGGCAACCCAGTTCCAGGCAACGCTTGAGCAACATATCCAGAACAATCGGGCCGCCGTGGCCCTGCAGTTCCAGCACGTCTTCGCCGGTGAACGAGTTCGGCCCCGGGAAATACAGAGCCAGTCCTTCGTCCAGCACTTGCTGATCATCACTGAAAAACGGACCGTAATGCGCGTAACGCGGTTTCAGTTCACGGCCGCTGATGGCTTTGGCTGCGACGCTGGCCAACGGCCCGGAAATACGGACGATGCCGACACCGCCGCGACCTTGAGCGGTGGCGACAGCGGCGATGGTTTCACGAGGTGCGCTCATAAACCGGAATCCAGACAAAAGTGGCAGATAGCAAAACGCCCCACTAGGGGGCGTTTTGAGTGGTGTTATCCACAGAGTAAGTTACGCCTCGGCTTTTTTCGTCGCCGCTTCGATCTTACGCGTGATGTACCACTGTTGGGCAATCGACAGGCAGTTGTTCACAACCCAGTACAGCACCAGACCAGCCGGGAACCACAGGAAGAAGAAGGTGAAGATGATTGGCATCATTTTCATGACCTTCGCCTGCATCGGATCCGGTGGAGTCGGGTTCAGACGCTGCTGAATGAACATGGTCGCGCCCATGATGATCGGCAGGATGAAGAACGGATCCTTGATCGACAGGTCAGTGATCCACAGCATGAATGGCGCTTGGCGCATTTCCACGCTTTCCAGCAGAACCCAGTACAGCGAAAGGAAAACCGGCATCTGCACGAGGATCGGCAAGCAGCCGCCCAGCGGATTGATCTTCTCTTTCTTGTACAGCTCCATCATGGCTTGCGACATTTTCTGCCGGTCATCGCCATGTTGCTCTTTCAATGCAGCCAGTTTCGGCGCAACGGCACGCATGCGCGCCATGGATTTGTAGCTGGCGGCCGACAATGGGAAGAAGATCCCTTTGATCAGCATGGTCAGGAAGATAATCGACCAGCCCCAGTTACCCACAATCGCGTGAATGTG